>CP030158.1:0-1397500 GCA_003285105.1 Roseithermus sacchariphilus
TGACTCCCGTGCTCACCGCCCAGGCCATGCGCGAGGCCGACCGCCGCACCATCGAGGACTTCGGCCTGCCCGGGTTCACGCTGATGGAGACGGCCGGGCGCGGCGCGGCCGACGCCATCGCCCGCGCCTACGGCCCGATCGACGGAAAGCGCATCACCGTCTTCTGCGGAAAGGGCAACAACGGCGGCGACGGGCTGGTGGTGGCCCGGGTGCTGGTCGACCGCGGCGCGCACCTCCGCGTCGTCCTCCTGGCCGGTGCCGACGCCATGACGCAGGACGCCGCCCACAACCTGCGCCTCCTCGAAGCCCTCGCCCGGCAGGACACCGCCGGCCGCCTCTCGATGCACCGGTTCGAGAGCCTGACCCAGGTTGCCGCCTTCACCCCGCCGGACCTCTACGTGGACGCGCTGCTGGGCACCGGGCTGACGAGCGCGCTCCGCCCGCCCCTCGACGGCCTCGTGGACTGGCTCAACGACCAGCCGCAACCCACCGTGGCCCTGGACGTCCCGACCGGCCTGCACAGCGACACCGGCACGGTGCTCGGTACGGCCGTCCGCGCCTCGATGACGGTGACGATGGCCGCCGCCAAGGCCGGCCTGCTGATCGGAGACGGGCCGGAGCACGCCGGGCGCGTGGAGGTCGTCCCCATCGGCATCCCGCGCTTCGTGCTCCGTGAGGCCGCCGGACACCCCGGCTGCGCCTGGCAACCCGACGACGCCACGATCACCGGCTGGATGCCACAGCGCGACCGCCACGCGCACAAATACAGCGTCGGCCTGGCCCTCGTCGTCGGCGGCTCGCCCGGGCTGACCGGAGCGCCGGTGATGGCGTCCCTGGCCGCGGCCCGCATCGGTGCCGGCTTCGTGACCTGCGCCTGCGCCGCCTCGATCCAGCCGGTGCTGGCCCTCAAGATGACGACGGTCACCACGCTCGCCCTGCCCGAAACGGACGACGGCGGCCTCGACCCGGACGCCGCCCTCGCCGCGCTGGCGCCCCGCCTGGAGAAGGCCCGGGCGCTGCTCGTCGGCCCCGGCCTGGGCCGCCACCCGGCCACGCAGACCTTCATCCGTCGCCTGCTCGCCCACACCCACCTGCCGACCGTCATCGACGCCGACGGCCTCAACGCCCTGGCCGGGCACCTGGACGACCTGGCCGAGCAGGCGGCCGGCCGCTGGATCCTGACCCCGCACGCCGGCGAGTTCCGCCGCCTGGCCGGCGCCGAGGCCGACCTCACCGACCGCATCCGCACCGTCCAGACCTGCGCCCGGCGGTGGAACAGCGTGCTGCTGCTCAAAGGCCTGCCCGGCCTCATCGGCACACCGGACGGCACGGTCTACCTCAACCCGACCGGCAACCCGGCCGTGGCCACCGCCGGCACCGGGGACGTGCTCGCCGGCCTGTGCGTGGGCCTCCTCGCCCAGGGCCTGCCCCCGGACCGGGCCGCCGTGGCCGCCCTCTACACCGGCGGGGCCACCGCCGACCACTACGCCTCCCGGCACTACCCCTACTCGCTGATCGCCACGGATCTGCTCGACGCCCTGCCTCACGTGCTCCAGACCCGCTTCCGTACCCCCGCATGACGCGCTACCGAGCCCTTGCCGTGGCCTGGACGCTGCTCATCCTGATCGGCTGCGCCCTCCCCGGCGCCGAACTGCCCGACGTGTCGCTGCTCAGCTTCGACAAGCTCATCCACGCCGCCCTCTTCGCCGGCTTCGGATGGCTCTGGATGCAGGCCCTCGCCCACCGACCCGGGGCGCGAACCCGCTGGGTCCTGACCGCCGGCGTCCTCCTGGCCCTGCTGACCGAAGCCTACCAGGGCCTGCTGCCGCTGGGACGCACCGCCGACCCCTACGACGTCGCCGCTAACCTGATCGGGCTGCTGCTGGCCGTCTCGCTGGTCCGCCTCCGCGCACGCCGGACTTCCGAGAAACACGCCGTGTGAAATTTGCGTTATACCAGAGCAACCATTCCCCACGCCGTGTGTCTGATTGAACGCACACGCGCCCCCGGACGGGGCCTGGATCGCCCGATCATCCCGGCCCGGTGTCTTCGCGGGGTTTTCATTCACACCCGTTTGCCGTATGTTCGGCGGACGGCCCCAACCCACCCGCTTCCTCACGTGTAGCCGAGAAACAAGACTATGGCCATCCTACGAAAAACCGAGAAAGCCGACCTGCGCAAACGGTACCCGCTCTACATCGAGGTCGGGCTGATCGTTGCGCTGTTGCTGCTCATTGTCGGCTTCCGGGTCGATTGGAGCCCGGAGTCCGACTTCGAAGTCGAGCTGGTCGAGCAGGAGATCGTCCAGATGGAGGAGATCAAGCAGACCAAGCAGGAGGTCAAGCCGCCGCCGCCGCCGAAGCCTCCGGTGCCGATCGAAGTGCCCAACGACGAGATCCTCGACGACATCGACCTGAACCTGGACGCGTCGCTCGACATCGACGAGCCGATGACGGACCTGCCGCCGCCGCCGCCGCCGAAGCAGGAGGAGGAGGAAGAGCCGGAGCCGGAGATCTTCGTGATCGTGGAGCAGATGCCGGAACTCATCGGCGGGCTGGCCGCCATTCAGAGCAAGATCCGGTATCCGGAGATCGCCAAGAAAGCCGGCGTCGAAGGCCGCGTCATCGTCCAGTTCATCGTCGATGAGCAGGGCAACGTGGTCGACCCGGTCGTCGTCCGCGGCATCGGGGCCGGCTGCGACGAGGAGGCCATCCGGGCCGTGCAGCAGGCCAAGTTCAAGCCCGGCAAGCAGCGCGGCAAGCCCGTGCGCGTGAAGATGTCGCTGCCGATCACCTTCAAGCTGAAGTAAGCCCGCGCAAGCGTCCGCCCGACGCAAGCCGGCACGGCTTCGAGCAACGCCCCGTCACTTCTCGTGGCGGGGCGTTTTTCGTTATGGCGCGGGGGTTCCGGCCGGGCGCAGGCATTCCACCGTGCCGTCCGGCCGGCCGATCAGGGCTTCCGTTGCCATCCCGAGGAACAGCCCGTGATCCAGGACGCCGGGCAGGGCCTTGATCGCCCGGCCCAGTTCGGCCGGGTCGTCGATCCCATCGGCGAACCGCACGTCAACAACCCAGAACCCCTGGTCGGTGACGACGGGGCCGTCCTTGCCCTGCCCCATGCGCAGCTCCGGCACGCCGCCGAGGCGCTCCAGCGCCCGCATCACGGGGCTGGTCGCCATCGGAAGCACCTCGACCGGCACAGCCGCCCGGGTCCCGAGGCGGTCGACCAGCTTGGAGGGATCGACCAGTACGACGAAGCGATCGGCCTGCGCAGCGACGACCTTCTCGCGGGTGTGCGCCGCGCCACGCCCTTTGATGAGATCCAGCGCCGGGCTGACTTCATCGGCCCCGTCGAGGGCCAGATCCAGCCGCTCGACGGCGTCCAGACTCGTGAGCGGAATGCCGACGCGGCGGGCCAGGCGCTCGGCCGCGAACGACGTCGGAACGCCGCGGATGCGCAGTCCCTCCTCCTGTACCCGTCGGCCAAGGGCGGCCAAGGCCCAGGCCGTCGTGGATCCAGTACCCAGCCCGAGGCACATACCGTCGGTGGCCAGTCGGGCGGCCGCCTCGCCGGCGGCCTGCTTGGCGATGTCGTCAGCCGTGGTCGTCATGAAGCGGTGGGGATGGCCAGAGCGGCGCCCAAACTACGGGCCGAACCCAGCGAGCGCAAGTCAGCGCCCCCCGGTCGGTGGCTTGCAGGCCACCAGGCGGACGACGTCGGCCAGCCCGGTATGCCCCGGCCCTTCGTCGAGCTCGACCGTCTCTTCGCTCAGCCGTTCGATGTGCAGGTCGGTGAAGTCGTCACGCAGGAGCGCCGGGGTGTAGAGCATCGCCTCGTCCCGCGGGCCGCCGCTGGTCCGGGACAACTGTGCCGGCGTGAACGCTTCCAGCAGCACGACGCCACCGGGGCGCAGCAGCCGCACGACGTCGCGATGCACGGCGGACCGCAGGGCCGGCGGCACATGCACGTACGTCAGCACGACCGCATCGAACGACGCATCGGGCAGGGCGGGCGCCGGCAGGCGGTCGTTCAGCAGGGTCAGCGTCACCCCCCGCACCTCGGCCAGCCGCCGGGCTTTCTCGTTGGCCACGCGGGAAGGATCCAGGCTGGTGACGCGGAACCCCTGCTCGGCCAGCCAGACGCCGTTGCGGCCCTCGCCGTCTCCGGCACACAGCACCTGTCCACCCGGCGGCAGGTGGTGCACCTGCGCGACCAGAAAGGCGTTCGGGGCCGTCCCGTACCGGTACACCTCGCCGGCATACATCTGATCCCAGAACGCGCCCGGGTCCGGGGCTGAAGGGCTCACGGCATCCATCATCGTCGATCGGCTCGTCATCCAGGGGGCTATCGGTCATCGCTCGCGCCACCCGTACCCACACCCGGGACTGGCACGATGATGCGGGGCACCTCCGCGCCGGA
The DNA here is from genome assembly GCA_003285105.1 of Roseithermus sacchariphilus. Taxonomy (GTDB): domain Bacteria; phylum Bacteroidota; class Rhodothermia; order Rhodothermales; family MEBIC09517; genus Roseithermus; species Roseithermus sacchariphilus. The sequence continues at coordinate 4,420 of CP030158.1, forward strand.
GAGCCGCTGATTGAACGCCGCCAGATCGTCCTGCATCACCCCGGCCAGCCGTGCGAGATGCTCGTCCAGCTCCGCCTCGAGGTCCCGGAAACGCTCGTACGCGCCGGCCGTCGGGCGGGCATCCTGAAAGTTGACCACGGTGTAGAGGTAAGCGAACTGATCGTCCAGCCGCGGCGGGAAGTTGATGGGGTCCTGCCCGGCTTCGTGCTTCGCCTGAATCAGATCCTCCTCGATGGCCGTCAGCTTCGCCGCCAGGTCGTCCGCCGCCGCCACGAGCGTCGAGTCGTAGCCGGCCCGGACGGCCCGCCGGGCGATGGTCCTGACCTGCTCCCGCACGGCCCGAATGTTCTCGACGGCATCGTGCGTCTCGTTCAGCTTCGCCAGGATGGCCTGCGTCAGCTCGAACTGCGCCTGCAGATCCGCATCGGGGACGTCCCAGCGCGGGTCTTTCGCCACCACCAGCGGCTGCTCCTGCACGACATCGCCCACCGTCAGCCGCACGGTGTAGGTGCCCGGTGGCGCCGACGGCCCGCCGGTGTAGGCGAGTGACATGATTGCACCCTCGACGAGGTCCGGTGGCGCGTAGGTCAGGTCCCAGTTGAAGCGGTTCAGCCCGGCCTTCAGTTCCAGCTTGCGCTCGTCGCTGTCCTCGGCCGGCTGGTTGGAAAACACCGCCGCCGTCCGCCCCGCTGGATCGCGGATCTCGACCGTGACCCGCTCCGTCGGCTGCTCCCGGAGGTGCACGTAGAGGATCGCGCCCTTCGGCGGAGCCTCGGGGGCCGCGCCGGCCCGGAAGCTGCCGAGTTGCGTCCGGTACGCCGGGCGCGGCGCGAACAGATGCGCCTCGGCCTGCAGGATCGCCGGCGTGAGCTGATGCAGCGGCGACAGGTCGTCCAGGATCCAGAAAGACCGCCCCTGGGTGGCCACCACGAGATCACCCCGGTAAACCTTCAGGTCCGTGATGGGCGTGTGCGGCAGGTTCTGCTGGAACGGCTGCCACGTCTCGCCGTCGTCGAACGAGACGTACATGCCGAACTCCGTCCCGGCATAGAGCAGCCCTTCGCGGTCCGGGTCCTCGCGCACGACGCGGACGAAGTGGTCGGCCGGGATGCCGTTGGTGCCGTCCGTCAGCACCGTCCACGACGCCCCGTAATCGGTCGTGCGGAAGACGTACGGGCGGAAGTCGTTTTCGCGGTACCTGTAGACGGCCAGATACGCCTTACCGGGCCGGTGGGGCGACAGCTCGATGGTGTTGACGGTGCCCCCCTCGGGCATCTGCCGCGGTGTGATGGGCTGCCAGGTCCGGCCGTTGTCGCGCGTCAGGTGGACGAGGCCGTCGTCGGAGCCGGCCCACAGCTCACCCGGCGTGTGCGGAGACTCCTCCAGCGCGAAGATCGTCGTGTGGAGTTCCACGCCCGTGTGGTCGTGCTGAATGGGGCCGCCGGGGATGTCGTGGTAGGCATCGTTGTTGGTGGTCAGATCCGGGGAAATAATCTCCCAGGTCTGCCCGCCATCCGTCGAGCGGTGCACGTACTGTGAGGCATGGTAGAGCACATCCGGGTTGTGCGGCGAGAGGCGGATCGGAGCGTTCCACTGGAAGCGGTAGCGGATGTCGCGCGGGGCCACGCCGTCGTGCATCTGCGGATAGGCGACGATGTTACGGCCCCGCCCCTGCCGCCGGTCGAGCCGGGTGATCTGCCCGATGTAGTTACCGGCATAGACGAGGTCCGGGTTGCGCGGGTCGACGGCGATGTGGCCGCTCTCTCCGCCGCCGACGGCATACCAGTGCTGCTCCGGGGTGATGCCGCCCGTGGGATGGCTCGGCACCGAGATCGTCGTGTTGTCCTGCTGCGCGCCGTAGACGCGGTAGGGAAACTGCGTATCGACGGTGACCCGGTAGAACTCCGCCGTCGGCTGGTTGAACTGCGTGGACCACGTCGCTCCGCCGTTGAGGCTGACGTTGACCCCTCCGTCGTTGCCTTCGATCAGGATCTGCGGGTTGTGGGGGTTGATCCAGAGCGCGTGGTCGTCGCCGTGCGGGGTGGGGATGCGTTCCCACGTGACCCCGGCGTCGACGCTCTTGTAGAGGCTCGTGTTCTGCGCATAGACCGTGTTGGGGTCCTGCGGGTCCGCATAGATGTGGCTGTAGTACCAGGCGCGCTGCAGGAGCTTGCGGTCCTTGCTCACGTGCTGCCACGTCCGCCCGCCGTCGTCCGAGCGGAAGACCCCGCCCTGGCCCTTCTCGGCGTGCTCCTGCAGCACCCAGACGCGGCCCGGCTGCGCGGGGGAGACCGCCACCCCGACGCGACCCACGAGCCCCTCCGGCAGCCCACCGCCGAGCTTCGTCCACGTATCGCCGCCGTCCGTGCTTTTCCAGACGCCGCCCTCCGTGCCCCCATCGATGAGGGTCCACGGTTTGCGCTCGGCCCGCCACATCCCGGCATAGAGGATGCGCGGATTGGTCGGGTCCATCGCCAGATCCACGGCACCGGTCGAGTCACTCACGAACAGCACCCGTTCCCAGGAGGCCCCGCCGTCGGTCGAGCGGTAGACGCCGCGCGTCGCACTCGGGCCGAAGATGTTGCCCAGCACGGCAGCGTACACCAGATCCGGGTTCTGCGGGTGGACGTGGATTCGCCCGATCAGGCCGGCCTCGTCGAGGCCGATGTGCCGCCACGTCTGCCCGCCGTCGTCGGAGCGGTAGAGGCCGTTGCCGTGCGAGACGTTGCCGCGCGGGCACGCCGAGCCCGTCCCCACGTAGACGACGTTCGCATCCGAGGGCGCCACCGTGATCGCCCCGATGGACCCGACGGTGATCTGCCCGTCCGCCACGGGATGCCAGGTCTGCCCCGCATCCTGCGTCTTCCAGACGCCCCCGCCGGTAGCGCCCATGAAAAACGTAAAGGGTTGGTCCGGGATGCCGGCCACCGCCGTGACGCGGCCGCCCCGGTACGGCCCGATCAGCCGGTAGGTGAGCGCCTGATACGCCGGCGGCTCGAACGTAACGGGCTGAGCCTGGCCGGGCTCAGCCTGGCCGGGCAGAGCCAGCAGACACCCGACCATCCACACCATCCATCTGGGCATACACATCGCAGGGAAAGGAAAAGAAGGGACAGACCTCGTTCCGGGAAGGTACGCCATCCGGGCCGGAGGTTGAAGGCCGCAGTCCTCAACAAAACGCCCTCACCGCCGGAAGGCCGTGAGGGCGCTGGAGATCGTGGACGCGAAGCAGGAACACAGACCGAAGCCGCTCAGGTGGCCGGACGCGTCGTGTATTCCAGCCAGAAGCTATCCTCCAGATACTCCTCGATCACATCGGCCAGATGCATGTTGCGGTAGCTGGAGACGAGGTTCTCGACATCCTGCTTCAACTCCGCCAGACAGTTGGCGATGAGGTCCCCTCGGAAGCCCCGGCCACCGAGATCGACGACCATATCCATCGACACGACGCGGCCGAGCAGCCGGCCCAGCTCGACGAGCTTGCGCTGCGGCAGCTTCAGATCGACCTCGAAGTCGAGGGCGTCCCGGAAGTAGTCAGCCGCTCGCTGCGTGAGGTTGTCTTGCCGGAGGTAGCGGTAGAGGTTGCTCTCCTTGAGGCGCCGCATCTGCTTCAGGACGGCTTCGGAGATCTGCTGGTAGAGGATGTCGTTCGAGCCCTCGAAGATCTGGAAGGGCCGGCTATCGACGACGGCGCGCCCGGCGATGCTGTCGAGCCGGTAGCCTTTGGCTCCAAAGAGCTGGAGCAGAGACTGAGACGCCTCCTGCATCATGTCCGTCACGACCGTCTTGATGCTGTTGGCCGGGACGTTCTCCTTGGCCAGATCCCGGTCGAGGCCGGCGTGCTCGCTCGTGTAAGTACACATGGCCGAGCAGGCGGTATAGAAGGCCTGGATGCGCCCCAGGCGTTTCTTCACCTGGTCGTAGTGGAGCAGACTCTGCCCGCCCACAGCCCGCTCCCGGCAATGCCGAAGGCCCTCGTCCAGCAGGCGTTGCAGGAAGCCCATGGCCATGCCCGGGAACTGAATGCGGCTGCGATGCAGGATATCCAGCATCATCTTGATCCCGGTCGTCTCCGGCTGCAGGCGGTGCGTGTGCGGCACCAGCACGTCGATCTTGTTGACGCCGTAGGGGATCATGTAGAGCCCCAGATTCTGGAAATACTCCGTAACCTCGATGTGCTGCTCCGGCTGGCTGACGTCGCACACGAAGAAGTCGATGTCCCGATCGAGTTGTCCATCCTCGCCCCGGGCACGCGCCGTCAACAGCCAGAAGTCCGCCCAGCCGGTCAGCCCGGCCCAGTGCTTCGTCCCGACGATCCGGTAGCCGCCGGGCTCCTCGGTGTAGCTCGTCTGCATGCTGAGCGCGTCGGAGCCGAACTCGGGCTCGGTGATCATGAGCCCACCCAGGTTCTTTTCCTGAAGGAAGCGCCGGAAGACCTCGGCCTTCACGCTTTCCTCCCCGTACCGGGCCAGCGGTTGCAGAAAGAGCGCCCCGTTGATCCCGATCGTGAGCGACAACGCCAGCGATTCGTACGAGGACGCGGCCAGCACCGCCAGGCCTTCGTGGATATGCCCTCCCCGCCCATCGTAGGCTTCCGGGATGAAGACCGACAGCGGCGTGCACGCCTGCACTTCGCGCATGACCAGCGGCGGAATGCCGCGCTGCACGCTGAACCGATCGACCTCCGCACGCACGTTGAAGGCCTCGCGCAGTTTGCGGCGGTAGGCGTCCAGGAAAGAAGGGAAATCCACGCGATTCCAGACCACGCCGGACGGATAAGAAGCTACACTCATGACACCAGAGTTGACAAACGAATCAGCAGGCGAGCATGCACCGGGCGCCCCTCCAGCAGAGCGACGCCTCGAAGCACCAGGGTTTTCCTTCAAGGGGCTAAAAATAAATCGTCTGGCGGGTCAAACCAAACGAAACAACGAGGTGGAGGCGCGTTGTCTCCCTAACTGCCCGCCGTCGTCCACGTTCCGTCCGGCGCCGGCCGGCTTCAGGCTTCGGGCCGCTGGCCGATAGCTAGCGGAGCAAGACGGGCGCCGGCGCCCCTTCCGACTGGCCCCGCCATCGGTTATCTTCCCGGGGCGGCCCGTTGCATCCTGGCCTCCCGGGATGATGACCTCACGGGTTGCGCCGTTTCTCCCCCTGCCCTCCAGAATCGCCCTGCCATGAACCGGCGTGTCTTTCTGAAACAGGCCACGTTGAGCACGGCCGGGCTGACGATCCTGCCCGGGCTGTCGCAGGACGACGAGGCCCCGGCCTACCGCCAGGCCGGGCCGCTGCTGATGATCGACCTGCCGGGCGAGGAGCTGGATCCCGAAAGCCGGACCTTCATCCGGCAGCACCGGATCCGGGCCGTCACGCTCTTCCAGCGCAACATCGTCGACAGCGAGCAGACGCGGCGGCTCGTGACGCAGCTCCGGACGGAGATGGGACCTCAGGCGCTGATCGCCATCGACCAGGAAGGCGGTAGCGTGATGCGGACGGAGGACCTGCCCTTCGCGCCGAGCGCCATGTGTCTGGGCGCCTCGAACGATCCGTTGCTGGCCTTCCAGGTGGGCGCCGCCGTCGGGCGCGGACTGGCTTCCCTCGGTATCAACTGGAATTTCGCACCGGCGCTGGACGTCAACAGCAACCCGGAAAACCCGGTCATCGGGGATCGCTCCTTCGGGGAGGACCCGCAGCTCGTCACCCGCCTCGGGCTGGCCTGGGCGCGCGGCTGCCAGAGCGCCGGCGTGGCCACGTGCGTCAAGCACTTCCCCGGCCATGGGGATACCCACCTCGACTCGCACCTCGACCTGCCCACGGTCGAGAAGGATCGCCCCGTTCTGGAGGCGGTCGAACTCTACCCGTTCCGGCAGGCCGTGGCGAACCAGATGCCGGGCTTCATGACCTCGCACATCGTCTATCCGGCCTTCGACGGCGACCACCCGGCCACGCTTTCGCCGCTGATCCTGCACGGGCTGCTCCGCCAGGCCTGGCAGTACGACGGCGTCGTCATCACGGACTCGATGAAGATGAAGGCCATCGCCGACCGCTACGGGCGCGGGGAGGCGGCGACGCAGGCGCTCCGGGCGGGGGCGGACATGGTGCTGGCCCTCGGCACCCCGCGCGAGCAGCAGGCCACGCTGGAGGCCGTCGAGCGCGCCGTGGCCGACGGCCTGGTCTCCGGCAGCCGCTACGCACACAGCCTGCGCCGGCTGCTGACGCTGACCGCGCGCTTTCCGAACCGGGTGCGACCCTACCATGCCGCACAACGCCGCGCCGACGAAGCCCTCATGTATCAGGCCTGGCTGCGTGGCCTGACGCCCTACCGCGCCCCGCAGCCACCGCCTCCCGGCTCCCGGCTCATCGTCGTCGTGGCCGAGGGCGTCCGGGGCCAGGGACCCAACGCGCGCGGCGCCGCCGGGCTGATGATGACCGACCGGCTCGCCCGCCGGTACGATGTCACCCCGGTCTACTACGGCCACCGCCGGCCCCTGGCCTGCCTCGACCGCTTTGCCTCCATCGACCGCCGCGACGCCACGGTCGTCTTCCTCTCTACCACCCGCCAGCGCCCCGACGACGCGCTGAAGGCGCTGATCCAGGCCATCCGGCCCGACCTGCACGTGGCTCTCTGGAATCCGTACACGGTGCTCGACGTGCCGGCCCCGGCGCTCATCACCTACGGCTTCCGCCCCCCCGCCCTCGACGCCGTCGCCGCCTGGTTCGAGGGCACCGTCGAAGCCCGCGGCATCGCACCGATCCGGCTGGGCTGATCTGGCCGGGGTGATCCGGGCCGCGAAGGCTGCTTCCTGCGAACGACACCCCCGCTTGCGCGTTTAGGGGATCCTCCGTTTCTTCCGCAGCCCCGCGGTTACCGCCCCTCCCCGCATGCCTGCGTACCGTCGCCTCGTCGTCAAACTCGGCACCAGCGTCCTGACTGGCGGCCGGCCCCGGCTGGACCGCGCGCACATGGTCGAACTCGTCCGCCAGTGTGCCCGCCTCCGGCGGGACGGGCGAGACGTGATCCTCTGCACCTCCGGCGCCATCGCCGCCGGGCGCGAACGCCTCGGCTTCCCCGACCTGCCCGAGACGGTGGCCAACAAGCAGCTGCTGGCCGCCGTGGGCCAGAGCCGGCTGATGCTGGTCTGGGAACAGCTCTTCGAACTCTACGGCCTGCACGTCGGGCAGATGCTGCTGACCCGGGCCGACGTGCACGACCGCCAGCGCTTCCTCAACGCCCGCGACACGCTGCAGGCGCTGCTGGAGTACGGCATCATCCCCGTCATCAACGAGAACGATGCCGTCGCCACGAGCGAGATCAAGGTGGGCGACAACGACAACCTCTCGGCCCTCGTGGCCCTGCTCGCCGAGGCGGATCTGCTGCTGCTGCTGACCGACCAGCGCGGCCTCTTCACCGCGGACCCCCGCCGGCACCCCGACGCCGAGTTGATCCCGGAGGTGCGCACCATCGACGACACGCTGCGCCGGCTGGCCGGGGGCAGCATCAGCGGGCTCGGCACGGGCGGCATGGCGACGAAGCTCCAGGCCGCCGACGCCGCCCGCCGCGGCGGCGTCGATGTGGTGATCGCCTCCGGGCACGTCCCCGAGGTGATCGAGCGGGCCGCCGCCGGTGAGGCCGTCGGGACCCGCTTCCCGGCGCTGGAAACGCCGCTGGAGAACCGCAAACGCTGGATCTATGCCGGCACGACGCCCTCCGGCCGCCTGTTCATCGACGCCGGCGCCGTCGCCGCCCTGCGCCGTAACGGCAGCAGCCTGCTCACCCCCGGCATCACCGCCGTCGAGGGCGACTTCCAGCGCGGCGATACCGTGCGCATCCTCACCGCCGACGGCGCGGAGGTCGGTCGCGGCATCGTGCGCTACGACGCGGCCGACCTGTGCCGCATCGCCGGCTGCCGCTCGGACGAGATCGCGGATCGCCTCGCCTACAGCCTCGGCCCCGTCGCCGTCCACCGAAACGACCTGATCCTGGTCTAGCCGACCGGGCCCGTTCCTTTTTCTCCGAACCGACGCTACGTATGTCCACCCTCCAGACCGAACGCCTCAACCTGACCGCCCTGGGCCGTGCGGCGAAGGCGGCCTCCCGCACGCTGGCCACGTTGCCCGCCGCCCGCCGCCATGCCGTGCTCGCCGCCCTCGCCGATGAACTGGAACGCCGGGCGGACGAGCTGCTGGCCCAGAACGCCCTGGACGTCGACGACGGCCGCGCCGCCGGCCTGAGCGAGGCCCTGCTCGACCGGCTGCTGCTCACGCCCGAGCGCCTCGCCGGCCTCGCCGCCGACACCCGCCGCGTCATCGACCTGCCGGACCCCGTCGGCCGGGAATACGACCACCGGACCCTCCCCAACGGCATGCGCCTCTACAAGCGCCGCGTTCCCATCGGGGTGCTCGGGGTCATCTACGAAGCCCGCCCGAACGTGACGATCGACATCGCCACGCTGTGCCTGAAGACCGGCAATGCCGCCCTCCTCCGCGGCGGAAGCGAGACGCTGCGCAGCAACCTCGCCCTCGTCGACGTCATCCAGGCCGCGCTCGAACGGACCGGCCTGCCCCGCACCGCCATCCAGTACATCGGCGACCCGGACCGAGCGCTCGTGACCGAGCTGCTACGGCTCGATGCCTACGTCGACATGATCATCCCCCGGGGCGGGGCCGGCCTGCACCAGCTCTGCAAGGAGAAAAGCACCATCCCCGTCATCACCGGCGGCATCGGCATCTGCCACCTCTACGTGGACGAGAGCGCCGACCTGGAGCGCGCCGTGGACGTCGTCGAGAACGCCAAGGTGCAACGTCCCAGCGTCTGCAATGCGCTCGACACGCTGCTCGTCCACCGGAGCGTGGCCGCCACCTTCCTGCCGGCCGTCGCCGCCCGCCTGGCGCGGCACGGCGTCGAGCTGCGCGCCGAGCCGGCGGCGCTGGAGATCCTGCAGGCCGGCACCCACGGCGCATCGGTGACCCCGGCCGGCCTCTACGACTTCGACCAGGAATGGCTGAGCCTGGTGCTCGGCGTCAAGGTCGTCGATACGCTGGACGAGGCCATCGCCCACATCCAGGAGCACAGCACCGGCCACTCCGACGGCATCCTGACGACGAACCAGGCCCACGCGGCGCGGTTCATCGACGCCGTCGACTCGGCCGCCGTGTACGTCAACGCCAGCACCCGCTTCACCGACGGCGGCCAGTTCGGCCTCGGCGCCGAGGTGGCCGTCAGCACCCAGAAGCTGCACGCCCGCGGCCCGATGGGCCTGGAGGAGCTGACCACCTACAAGTGGATCGGCATCGGCGACGGCCACGTGCGGGCATAGATCCGGCGCCGAGGCCGCCGCGGCCTCACTTCGCGTAGGCGACCGACCGGACCTCGCGGATCACCGTCACCTTCACCTGGCCGGGGTACTGCATCTCGCTCTGGATCTTCTTCGAGATGTCCGAGGCGAGCTGCTCGGCCTGCGCGTCGGAGACGAGCTCGTGGTTGACCATGACGCGGATCTCGCGGCCGGCCTGGATGGCATAGACCCGCCCGACGCCTTCGAACGAGGAGGCCAGCTCTTCGAGCTTCTCCAGCCGTTTGATGTAGTTCTCCAGCGCCTCGCGGCGGGCGCCGGGCCGGGCGCCGGAGATGGCGTCGGCCGCCTGCACGATGGGCGAGATCATCGCCGTCATCTCGATCTCGTCGTGGTGCGCGCCGACGGCGTTGCACACGTCCGGGTGTTCCTTGTACTTGCGGCACAGCTCCATACCCACGATGGCGTGCGGCTGCTCGATGTCCTCCTCTACGACCTTGCCGATGTCGTGCAATAGCCCGGCGCGGCGGGCCATGGTGGCATCCAGGTTCAGCTCCGCGGCAATGAGCGAGGCGATGCGCGCCGTCTCGATGGAGTGGGCCAGCAGGTTCTGCCCGTAGCTGGTCCGGTAGCGCATCCGCCCGATGAGCCGGATCAACTCGGGGTGGACGCCGTGCAGGTTCAGGTCGATGACCGTCCGCTCGCCGGTCTCGATGATCTCCTCCTCGATCTCCTCGGTCACCTTTTCGACGACCTCCTCGATGCGGGCCGGGTGGATGCGGCCGTCCTGCACGAGCCGGATGAGGCTGATGCGGGCGATCTCGCGGCGGACCGGGTTGAAGCCGGAGAGGATGACGGCCTCCGGCGTGTCGTCCACGATGACCTCGATGCCGGTGGCGGCCTCGAAGGCGCGGATGTTGCGCCCCTCCCGCCCGATGATCCGGCCCTTCATCTCGTCCGACTGGATGTTGACGACGGACACCGTGTTCTCGATGGCATGGCTGGCGGCCGTGCGCTGGATGGCGGTCAGGATGACTTTGCGGGCCTCGCGGTTGGCCTTCAGGCGGGCCTCGTCGCGGATTTCCTTGACGAGCGACGCCGCTTCGAGGCGGGCTTCGTCGACGAACTGCTCCAGCAGCATCTCGCGGGCCTCGCGGCGGGTGAGGCCGGAGACCTGTTCCAGCTTCCGGATCTGCTCTTCGACCATGTGACGGAGCCGTTCCCGCTCGCTGTTGAGGGCGGCGTCCCGGTCCTCCAGCTCTTTCAGGCGCGCCTCGGCTTGCTGCTCCAGGCGGGCCGCCCGTTGCCGGCGCTGCTCCAGATCCTGGTGGAGCCCTTCGATCTGCCGCCGGAGGGTCTCGGCCGCCTGCCGGTGTTGGTCGGCTTCCTTGCGGAGCGCCTCGACGGCCTCGGCCGCCTTGTGGAGCAGGTTCTCGCGTTCGTTGACGCGCTGGATGCGCTTGTTGAGCTTCTCCTGTTTCTGGTCGATGCGCTGCTTGGAGCGGCGCAGGGTGCGCCGGGCTTCTTCTTGCTCCCGTTCCAGATCCTGCCGCTGCCGCACGAGCGCCTCTTCAGCCTTCTCGATGCGTTCGTAGCGGAGTCGTTCTATCTCCTGCTCGGCGTCGGCCAGGAGGCGCTGCGCCTCGGACCGGGCCCGAGCCACCTGCCCATGTCCCTGTCTCTGGAGAACAAACCGGTCTAGAGCAATACCTGCAACCAGCGCGACCACCGCCGTGATGACGGCTACCATGATCGCTTCCATATCGGTCAAAGCAGTTACTTCAAAAAAGGCGGTCTGAGCCGGAGCCCGCACCCCCGTCCGAGAACGACACGACGGACGGTGCAGACACGTCGCAAACCGCGAGGCTACGGATTCGGCACAGAAGATACAACCGTCCAGCCGCAGCCACGATCCACCCGATCGATCCATCCGATGGATCCACCCGATGATGCAGGCGTGATCCGAGCGGCTCCTCCCCCGTGCACGGCACCGGCATCCGGGACGGCCGTACCGTACCGATACGAAGGCGCCCCGGCAGGGTCGGGCGTCAACCGCGGACCGTACCGGGGCGTCCTTCTCAAGAGTACCAACCCGCAGCGTTGGGTTTAAAAGAACCCCATTCAGACAATGCGGGCGCCGCTCAAGCCGTTCCGCCTTCCCCGGCCTCCGGCGTGTGCCGGACGAACCCCCGAGGGGGTGGGGCCTGGCGTACAGGCCTGAAGGATGGCTCCCTTCAGCGTAAGTGTTGGTTCTTTATTACGCAGTCTCTGCGGGTTCGTATCCTGCCTCTGACGAGGCAGGCAGGGTCCTTATATAACCGCCTCCCGTACCTGTTCCGGGGGAGCCGGCGAACCCCGTACAGGGTTTAATCGGTCGGATCGGACGCTTCTTTACCGCTCGCCTCGGGCCGCCCCAGCACGCCGTCCAGGCGGTCTGCCAGGGCGTCCAGGGCCTCGTCCACGGCATCGTCCTCTTCCCAGGTGCTGTACAGCTCTTCGGCGATGGCCAGCGCCGTGATCACGGCCGCGGTCAGTTCGGACTGGCCGGGATGTGCCTGCTGAAAGGCCTGCATCTTGCCGTCGACGTACGCCGCCACGTCCCGCGTCAGCGCTTCGTCGCCCGGGCGCACCCGCAGGGCATACTCCCGGCCGAGGATGCGCACGCGAATCGATTTGTCCAGGCCCGCGTCCTTGCCCATGCTACGCCTCGTCCCGGTCCGCCCGGTTCTGGTCCAGGTATCGGTCGATGGCTTCGATGAAGCCGGCCACCTTCTGCCGCAGCACCTCGGGCTCCTCGTCGAAACCGACGAGGGCGCCCTCGACGTCGAGCAGCGGCCGTTGCTCGGCGGCCTGAAGGCGCTCGAGCAGCGCCGCATTCTCTCCGCGCAGGCGCTCCAGCTCACGGGCTGCTTCCTCGACCCGCTGCCGCAGGCGCTCCAGCGAGCGGTTGCCTTTCAACTGGATCGGACCGGCGGACGTGTCCCCGGCGGACGTGTCCCCGGCGGACGTCTCGCCGGAGGCCGGGCCGGCCGCCATCGGATCCGTGCCGTTTCCACGCCGCCGTCCACGCCGGCGCGACGAACGTCGATTCGGGCGGTTGTTCCCCATCGCAAGCAACGACGTCTGGTGAGTGAGTCCCGTCGGACGGGCATGTCCTTCGCGGCAATATAACGCGCAGGACGCAGAAGTTCGGAAGCCGGCGGCACGACGGCGCGCCGGGCCAGGGGTCACTGCCGCAGCCGGGCTCCGAAACGCTGCTCCAGCACCGCCACGATGCCCTGTACGCAGGCGTCCACCTCCCGGTCGGTCAGCGTGCGGTCCGCACCGAAGCGCAGCGCGAAGGCCAGGCTTTTCTTGCCCGGTTCGAGGCGGTCCCCCTGGTACAGATCGAACACCGTGGCTTCCAGCAGCAGCGCCCCGCCGGCCTCACGGATGGCCGCCAGCAGCGGGCCGGCGGGCTGGTCCCGGTCGACGAGGACGGCCAGATCGCGGGAGACCACGGGGAAGCGGCTGACGGGCTGGTAGGCAGGCTCCAGCCGCTCCGCCGCCCGGTCCACGAGGGCGTCCCAGTCCAGCTCGGCGAAATAGACCGGCTCGCGCAGGTCGTAGGCCTCCTGCACCGCCTCGGCCAGCCGGGCGACGATGCCGAGCCGGACGTCCCCGGCCCGCACCTCCAGGTGGTAGGCCGTGACGGGCGTGGCGTCGTAGACGGGCGTCATCGTCACGTCCGGCAGGCGCAGCGCGTCCAGCAGGTCCTCTACGGCGCCCTTGAGGTCGAAGAAGTCGACGGCGCGCGGGGCGCGGTCCCAGGCGACGGGGGTGTCCGGCCCGCTGAGGGCCAGCAGCAGCGCGGTGTGCTCGGCGTACCCGGGCACCGGGGCACCGGCCTCATCGGCCCGGACGAAGACGTGGCCGAACTCCATGAACCGGAGGACGTCCTGCCCGTGATTCTGGTTGTGCGCGAGGATCTGCAGCACGCCCGGAAGCAGGCTGGGACGCAGCGCCGCCATCTCCTGCGAGATCGGCTTGAGCGTCTCGACGATGGCTCCCGCGGGCCGGCCGGCGCGGAGCACCGGCTGGTTGAAGCGCTCGGCGACGTCGCGCCGCAGCAGGCTGTTGACGTAGACCTCGCGGAAGCCGCGGCCCAGCAGCACCGTGCGGCTCCGCCGGCGCAGACGGGCCTCGGGCGCTTCGCGTGGCACCTGGTTGGGGATGGGGATCCGGTCGGGTTCGGGGATGCGGTCGTAGCCGTAGAGGCGCGCCACCTCCTCGATGACGTCCACCTCGCGCTCGATGTCCGGCCGGAAGGACGGCACCGTGCACCAGTACGAGACGGCGCCCTCCGGCGTCAGCTCGAAGCCGAGGGCCGTCAGGTACGCCTCGACGTCCCCCACCGGCACCTCGACGCCCAGCATCTGCGTCAGCCGGCCCCGGCGCAACCGCACGGCCCGCCGCTCGATCGGGTTGGGATGGGCATCGACGACACCGGGCTCGACGCGGCCGCCGCCCAGTTCGGCCATCAGCGCCGCCGCCCGCGCCGCCGCCCAGACCTGCCCCTCGGGGTCCACGCCGCGCTCGAAGCGGTAGGACGCATCGGTCTGCATCCCCAGCGCCCGCGCCGTCCGCCGGATCGAGGCCGGATCGAAGTAGGCGCTCTCGATCAGCACGTCCGTCGTCCGGTCCGTCACCTCCGAGTTTTCGCCGCCCATCACCCCGGCGATGGCCACCATGCGCTCGGTGTCGCAGATCATGAGCGCCCCCTCGGGCAGCAGGCGCTCCTTGCCGTCGAGCGTGGTGAACCGCTCGCCCGCCCCCGCCTCGCGCACGACGATCGAGCGCCCGGCGAGGCACTCGACGTCGAAGGCGTGCAGCGGCTGGCCGCACTCGTACATGACGTAGTTCGTCACGTCGACGATGTTGTTGATCGGCCGGAGCCCGACGGCGCGGAGGCGCTGCTGGAGCCACGCCGGGGATTCCTGCACCGTCACGCCGCGCACCCGCATCGCCACGTAGCGCGGGCACGCCTCGGGCGCCTCGATGCGCACGGTCACCTGCTCCGCCACCGCCCCGCCGTCCTCCGGCAGCTCGACCGCCGGCTTCCGCAGCGGCTTGCCCAGCCGGGCGGCGAGGTCGCGCGCGACGCCGATGTGGCTGACGGCATCCGGCCGGTTCGGCGTGATGGCGACGTCGTAGACGGTGTCCTGCACGGAGACGCCCTGCCGCGCCAGATAGTCCCGGAACGGCTCCCCGGCCGTGGCCGCCCCATCCAGCACCATGATGCCGCTGTGGTCGTCCGACAGGCCCAGCTCGTCCTCGGCGCAGATCATCCCCTCGGACGTCTCGCCGCGCAGCCTGGCGCTTTTGATCGTGACGGCCACCCTCTCGGCGGGGTTCTTTCGATCCGGCAGATGGAGCGTCGTGCCGACGGTGGCCACCGGCACGTACTGCCCGGCGGCTACGTTGGGGGCTCCACAGACGATCTGCACCGGCTCGCCGTCGCCCAGGTCCACCCGGCACAGCGTCAGCCGGTCGGCATTGGGATGCGGCTGCACCTCCAGCACGTGCCCCACGACGACGCCCTCGAGCGAGGGGCCGATCGTTTCGATGCCGTCGACCTCCAGCCCGAGCATCGTCAGCACCTCCCCCACGGCCCCGGGCTCCAGGTCCAGATCGACGTACTCGCGCAGCCAGTTGTAAGAGATGTTCATAGTCAGCGATCAGCAGTCAGCGGTCAGCGATCAGCAGTCAGCGGTCAGCGACCCGCCTGCAGCGATCAACGTTCAGGATCGAGACACCCATGGCTGAACGCGGACCGCTGGAGGCTCATTCAGAACTGTTGCAGGAAGCGCAGGTCGTTTTCGTAGAAGATGCGGATGTCGTCGATGTCGTAGCGCAGCATCGTGATGCGCTCGACGCCCATCCCGAAGGCATAGCCGGTATAGCGCTCCGCGTCGATGCCGCAGGCCTCCAGCACGTTCGGATCGACCATGCCACAGCCGAGGATCTCCATCCACCGCCCCCCCCCGGGCCGGTTCGCATCGGGCCACCAGATGTCGACCTCTGCGCTGGGCTCGGTGAAGGGGAAGAAGCTGGGCCGGAAGCGCATCTGCACGTCGTCGCCGAAGAGCGCGCGGGCGAAGGCATGCAGGATCTGCTTCAGGTCCGCCATCGAAACGCCCTCATCCACGTACAGGCCCTCGACCTGATGGAACAGGCAGAAGGACTTGAAGGAGATGGCCTCGTTCCGGTAGACGCGCCCCGGCGCGATGATGCGCAGCGGAGGGCGGCGCGATTCCATCACCCGGATCTGCACGGGCGAGGTGTGCGTGCGCAGCACGACACCGTCCTTCCCCTGCGTCGGCTCTTCGAGGAAGAAGGTGTCCTGCATGTCCCGGGCCGGGTGATCCGGCGGGAAGTTCAGCGCGGTGAAGTTGTGCCAGTCATCCTCGATCTCCGGCCCCGTCTCCACCGAAAAGCCGTAGCGCTCGAAGAAGCGCGTGATGTCTTCCAGGGTCTGCGTGAGCGGGTGCACCGACCCGACGAAGGCGCGGCGGCCGGGGAGCGTCAGGTCGAGGTCTACCGGGCGGGTCTGGCGGTGCTGGCGGAGCCGGTTGCGGGCGTCCTCCAGGCGCTGCTCGGCCAGGCGTTTCAGGGCGTTGAGGGCCTGGCCGACGGCGGGCCGTTCGGCGCGGGGGACCTGCGACATCTGGCGAGCCAGGAGGGTGACGAGGCCGTTGCGCTGCCCGAGGTAGCGAATGCGGTAAGCCTCGACGGCCTCCTCGGAGTCCAGCGTCTCGGCTTCGATCCGGCGCTTGAGGTCTTCGATCTGGTCGAGCATGGATCCGTTGTCAGCGTTCAGGGGTCAGCGGTCCGTCTCTCCGGGCCGATCGCCGAAAGCGGATCGCTGATTGCTAAAAAAAATCCCGCCGGGCCTGTTTCCAGGGGGCGGGATGAAGCATCGGAAGCGTCTGAGTGCACCTCGCGCGCCCCCGGGCAGACGGAGGAGCCGGGGCTCCGGTACGCAGCGACTCACCGGCCGGCACGGGCCGGCACGGGGCACCCCGTACCGGCGAGCGGCGGCGGCTCGTGCCCGCGCCAGGAGGCCCCGCGCTAGGAAGCCCGGGCCGCGGCGGTTTCGACGACCTGCGTGAAGGCAGCCGGATCGTGCACGGCGAGGTCGGCCAGCACCTTGCGGTTGAGGTCGACGCCGGCCTTGCGGAGCCCGCCCATCAGGCGCGAGTAGGTGGTCCCGTTGAGGCGGGCGGCGGCGTTGATGCGGGTGATCCAGAGACGGCGGAACTGGCGCTTGCGCTGCCGGCGATCCCGGTACTGGTACTGCAGCGCCTTCTCGACGCTGTGCTTGGCCACCGTGTAGATGCGATGACGGCCGCCCCAGTAGCCTTTGGCCATGTTCAGGATCCGTTTCCGGCGGCGGCGCGAAGCCACTCTATTCTTTGCGCGAGGCATACGTCTGGTTGGTCTAGGCTCTGCAGGGAAACGATCGGCCCGGCTCCCGGCCGGGGACGAACCCCCTCCCTCAGATGTTCAACAGGGTCTTCATGCGCGGCTCGTCCGTCTTGTCGACGAGCGCGTCGGAGCGCAGATTACGCTTGCGCTTGGGGGATTTCTTGGTCAGGATGTGGCTGTGATACGCCTTCTTCCGCTTCAGGCGACCCGTCGCCGTCTGCTTGAACCGTTTCTTGGCGCCACTATTGGTCTTGACTTTCGGCATGGATCAATACCTCTCCGACAAAGCTCCGTAGGGTGCGCGTCCAACAGCGCAAAAAAGGAGGCGTTCCGGGACAGGGGATCGCCTCCTCGAACGAGCAGGATTATGGGCTAAGGGCGTCTATAATACGCCTCGGGCGCACAGAAAAGCAACCTGGAGGCCTCCGGCACCCCGGCCCGACGCATCGAATTTACCATGAACTCGGGACAGGCCCGGCGGCGACTCACTTCTTCTTGGCCGGCGCGAGGATGGTGGCCATACGGCGGCCCTCCATCTGCGGCGGCTGGTCGATCTGCGCCACGTCCTGCAGCTCCTCGATGAACCGCCGCAGCAGGTCCATCCCCTGGTCCTTGTAGATGATGTCCCGCCCGCGGAACTGAACGTAGGCCCGCACCTTGTTGCCTTCCTCCAGGAAGCTCCGCGCGTGCCGCGTCTTGAATTCGAAGTCGTGCGTGTCCGTATGCGGACGGAACCGCACTTCCTTCAACTCGACCCGGGCGGCTTTCTTGCGCTGCTCTTTCTCCTTCTTCTGCTGCTCGTAGCGATACTTCCCGTAGTCGATGATCTTACAGACGGGCGGGTTCGCATTGGGCGCGATCTCGACCAGGTCCAGCTCGTGTTTCCGAGCCAGTTCGAGGGCTTTCTCGATCTCATAGATCCCGTGCTCGCCGCCCGGATCCACGACCCGCACGCGGGGCGCCCGGATCTCCTGGTTGACGCGAATCTTCTTGCTAGCGATGGCTCGTTACCTCCATGTGGTTAGACAGACACGCTTCCGGCCGGCACCGCCCGGAGACGGCCCGGCCCGCACAAAAAATTCAACGAAATACGAGACGATAGCACGCCGTTACGGGGCGGAGGTTTCCGCCCGACGGCCGGCCTGTTCCTCGGCCATTTCCTCGCGGATCCGGCGCAGGAACGCCTCCAGCGGCACGGCGCCCTCGTTGCCCCGACCGTGGCGGCGAACCGCCACCGTCCCCTCCTCCTGCTCGCGCTGGCCGACGATGAGCATGTAAGGAACCTTCTGCACCTCGGCCTGACGAATCTTGTAGCCGACCTTCTCGTTGCGGGTGTCCACCTCTACGCGCAGGCCGGCGGCACGGAGCCGGGCCCCGACGTCCCCGGCATACGCCTCGACGTCCTGGCCGATGGGTAGTACGGCCACCTGCACCGGCGCCAGCCACGTCGGGAAGTTGCCGCCACAGTGCTCGATCAGCACGCCCACGAACCGCTCCAGCGAGCCGAACGGAGCCCGGTGGATCATCACCGGCCGGTGGCGCTTGTCGTCGGAGCCGATGTAGGTGAGATCGAACCGCTCGGGCAGGTTGTAGTCCAGCTGCACGGTGCCGAGCTGCCATTCGCGGCCCAGGGCATCCTTGACCATGAAGTCCAGCTTGGGACCGTAGAAGGCGGCCTCGCCCTTTTCCTCGACGGCCTCCAGCCCCATCTCGGCGGCGGCCTCACGGATGGCCTGCTCGGCGGCGTCCCATTGCTCCGGGGTGCCGATGTATTTGTCGGCGTCGGACGGATCGCGCAGGGAGATCTGCGCCTTGAAATCGTCGAAGTTCAGCGCCCGGAGCACGGTCAGCGTCAGGTCGATGACGTTTTTGAACTCGTCCTTGACCTGCTCGGGGGTGCAGAAGATGTGGGCGTCGTCCTGGGTGAAGCCCCGCACGCGGGTCAGCCCGCCCAGCTCGCCGCTCTGTTCGAAGCGATAGACGGTGCCGAACTCGGCCAGGCGCACGGGCAAATCGCGGAAGGAGTGCAGCTTGTCGGCGTAGATCTGCGTGTGGTGCGGGCAGTTCATCGGCTTGAGCAGGTAGCCCTCCTCCTCGCCGTCGTCGCCTTCCTCCCGGAGCAGCATCGGGGGGAACTGGCTGTCCTTGTAGTAGGGATAATGCCCGCTGGTGCGGTAGAGCTCCAGCCGCCCGATGTGCGGCGTGACCACCGGCTGATACCCTCGCTTGAGCTGCTCCTCCTTGAGGAAGTTCATCAGCGTCTCGCGCAGGACGGCCCCTTTCGGCAGCCACATCGGCAGCCCCGGCCCGACCTTGTTCGAGAAGGTGAACAGCTCCAGCTCCCGGCCCAGCTTGCGATGGTCCCGCTGCCGGGCCAGTTCGAGCCGCTCCAGGTATTCGTCCAGCTCCTTCTGCTTCGGGAAGGTGATGCCGTAGATGCGCGTGAGCTGCGGGCGCCGCTCGTCGCCCCGCCAGTAGGCCCCGGCGATGTTGGTCAGCTTGACGGCCTTGATGGGGCGGGTGGAGGGGATGTGCGGGCCACGGCACAGGTCCGTGAAGCCGCCCTGGGTGTAAAAGGTGATCTCCCCGTCGCGGAGGTCTTCCAGCAGTTCGAGCTTGTACTCGTCGCCCTTCTCGCGGAAGTAGGCGACGGCTTCGTCCTTGGGCACCTCCCGGCGGACGTAGCGGTTGTCCTGCCGTGCCAGCTCCTGCATCTTCGCCTCGATCGCGGCCAGGTCCTCCGGGCCGATCTTCCGGCCGCCCAGGTCGACGTCGTAGTAGAAGCCCTGCTCGATGGCCGGCCCGATGCCGAACTTGACGCCGGGATAGAGCGCCTCCAGCGCCTCGGCCATCAGGTGGGCCGAAGAATGCCAGAACGTCTGCCGCCCTTCCGGATCGTTCCACGTCAGGATCTGCACCCGGGCGTCTTTCGTGATGGGCCGGTGGAGATCCCACACCTGGTCGTCGACCTTGACGGCCAGCGCCTGGCGGGCGAGGCCCCCGGAGATCGACGCGGCGATCTCATGGCCCGTAACCCCGCGCGGAAAGGACTGCCGGGTGCCGTCGGGCAGGGTGATGGTGATCTGGTCAGGCATCTTGCTGGGCAATGAATCGAGCCGGGAGGAGCACGGTAAACAAGAAAAGCGCCCCGGCGGTTCAGGGCGCTTTCGGCGGCAGGCGCGTATCCGAGGAGGCGCGAGGGGCACCCTGATCCGCCGCAGAGCGGCACGGGGCGCGCGGCGGCATCGCCGTCAGGGATAGCGCCGTCAGAGAGAGCATGTGGGTCCTAGTGGACTCGAACCACCGACCTCTACGATGTCAACGTAGCGCTCTAACCAGCTGAGCTAAGGACCCGAATTTTTCGAGGGCACGCAATATACCGCCCCGCGGTGGCGGCTGTCAAGCCTCTATACGCCCCGAGGCCCTTCGAAGATCGCCCCGCAGACGGGAGGCCGCCACTTTCACGGAAACTTGCCTGAACCGCCTACCGCCCGGCGGCCCGGCGCCACGTCTCGTACCGCTGCCGCAGGCGCTCGACGATCTCCGGGTGCCGGGCCGCCAGGTTCTGCCGCTCCCCGACGTCGTGCCGGAGATTCACCAGAAACAGCCGGTCCGCCTCGGGGAACGGGACCGTGGCGGTGGGATCGTGGGGGTTGCCGATGAGCTTCCAGTCGCCTTCTCGCACGGCCCATTGCGCGTCCGGGCCGTGGCCGACGTGCCAGTAGAGCACCTCGTGGGGCGAAGGCGCGTCCTCACGCAGCATCCCCCACAGGCTCTTCCCGTCGATGTCGTCGTGAAGCAACGGCACGCCGGTGGCCTCGGCGATCGTCGGCAACCAGTCCACCCCGTGCCCGAGTTGATCGCGGACGACGCCTTCCGGGAGCGTGCCCGGCATCGAGGCGATGGCCGGCACGCGGAGGCCGCCCTCGAACAGGCTGAACTTGGCGCCCCGGTACGGGCCGGCCCACCCGCCGCCGCCGTGTGCCCGCTCCTCCACCGAATGCCCGTGATCCGACTGGAACAGGATCAGCGTGTGCTCCCGCAAGCCGAGCGCATCCACCCGGGCCAGAAGCCGCCCGATGCGGGCGTCGAGCGTGGTCAGAAACGCCGCGTAGAGATTGCGCGGATAGGGCAGATCCGCATAGTAGCGCAGCCATGCCTCCTCCCCCTGGTACGGGTAGTGCGGCGCGTTCAGGGCGACATAGATGAAGAACGGTTCATCGCGGTGCTCGGTCATGAACCGCTCGGCCTCGGCGACCATGAGATCCGGGAAGAACTGGCCGTCGTGGAACGTCTCCTCTCCGTTGCGCCAGAGGTCGTGCCGGTTGGGGCCGGCCCAGTAGAAGAAGTGCGAATAGTTGTCGATGCAGCCGCCCATGTGGCCGAAGGAATGATCGAAGCCCTGGCCGTTCGGCATCGTCTCGGGGGTGTAGCCGAGGTGCCACTTGCCGATGTGGGCCGTCGCATACCCGGCTGCCTTCAGCATCTCGGCGATGGTCACCTCCTCAGCCGCCATGCCCGGATGGTTCGGCTGCGACGAGATGTTGCCCGGCACACCGGCCCGCAGCGGGTAACGCCCCGTCAGCAAACCGGCCCGCGACGGCGAGCAGACCGGCGCGGCGGCGTAGAACTGCGTCAGCCGCACCCCACGCGCTGCCAGGGCATCGAGGTGCGGCGTGTAGAGATCCTCGGCCCCGTACGCGCCCATGTCCAGCGTGCCCTGGTCGTCGGTGAAGAGGATGATGACGTTGGGCGGACGCCCGTCGGCGGGCTGTGCCAGGACGGCGGGGCCGAGCCCGCTCCCCAGCAGGAGCCATAGCGTGAGGAGGCACAGAACGGGTCGAGGCATGGCACGGCGGATGAAATGGATGATGGACCAACGACGCCGTTGCTCCGCGACCGGCCTCCTACAGGGTCGTCGTCAGGCACAGCAGCGGGGCGTGGGCCGCGGGGGGCGGAGGGGCCAGACGGAGCGACAGCGGCCCCGGCAGGCTGCGGTTCGCCCGTCGGACGGCCCGCAACGCACTCAGCCCGGCCAGCACGCGGTTGCCGACCAGCACGGCCGCCAGAAACGTCCGCCGGCGCCGGAGCGACTCGGCCTGCTCCCGCCGGTCGCGGAAGCGCAGAAAGTCGGCCTCCGTCGCCCAGGCCCATTGAAAGGCGGGATCGCGCACGTAGTCGAGCGCGTCCCAGTTGCGGGCGCGGAGCTGGACGTCGAGGTACTCGTCGGACGACCGGTAGGTCGCCAGATTCAGGAAGAAGCGCCGGTCCTTCCCGGCGACTTCTGCCCCGGCGCGCGCGGCGGCCAGGGTGCGGTAGCTCTCCACCACCTGGTCATGCCGCCAGACGTTGTTCGCCAGCCCGAGCCAGACTCCCGCCTCGACCCCGGCGAAGAGGGTCGCCGCGCCGTTCCAGCTCCCCCCGTGGACGTACCGATGCCCGAGTCCGGGAAGGACCAGGCTCAGCACGAAGGCCTTCCGCGAGGAGACCGGCCGGGGCTGCGGCTGGGCCTGCACCGACACGGCCAGCACCAGCGCGCCGACCCCGAGAACGCATCCACGACGCAACCACCCGAACGACATGAAGCAGGAAGACCATGATGAAAGGACGACGTGCCGGCATCCGGCGGCACACGCGCCTTTGACGCACGACGCCCCCGTCGGATTCCTCCGCACCGCCCCATCTTCGCCCTGCCGATGAACCTCACCCTGCATCATGCCCATCCCTGGGATCTGACGCCCCGCGAGGCCATCGCCCTGCAACGCGACCTGGCCCCGCTCGTCCGGGAAACGCCCCTCCCCCACCCGGTCCGAACCATGGCCGGCATCGACGTCAGCATCCGCGGCGACCGGGCGCAGGCGGCCATCGCCGTCCTGCGCCTGCCGGACCTCCACCTCGTGGACGAGGTCCTCTGGCGCGCCGAGGTGCCTTTTCCTTACGTGCCCGGATTGCTCAGCTTCCGGGAGATCCCGGTGATCCTGCCGGCCCTGGAGCGCCTGCGCGTGCGCCCGGACGTGCTCATGACCGACAGCCAGGGCCGCGCCCATCCCCGGCGCTTCGGGCTGGCCTGCCACCTCGGGGTGTTGCTGGACTGGCCCACCCTGGGCGTCGCCAAGACGCGGCTCACCGGCCGCCATGGCCCGCTCGGCCCGGAGAAAGGCGCCCGCACGCCGCTGATCGCCCCCGATGCCGACGAGACGCTGGGCATGGTCCTCCGCACACGCGCAAACGTCCACCCCGTCTACGTCAGCGTCGGCCACCGGATGACGCTGGCGGACGCCGTGGAGCTGACCCTGGCGTGTGCCCCGCGCTACAAGATCCCCGAACCCACCCGCCAGGCGCACCGCCTCAGCCGACGCACCGGATGACGCCGCGCCCCTCGCACGCCCGCCGGGGTTTCCCTCACACCGGGCGCCGGGAACCGCGTACAGGGGGGCAAGACTCTGGATGGCAGCCGTGGCCGTGACCCGCCTGTTCATTGCAGATGCGGCCTGAAAGCCCTTTTTTGCCTCCGTCGCTGCCCCCGTTTTCATGCCGCATACACAACCAAGCACAGGAGGTACCCTCATGAACACGTCCACCCGCCTCGTCGCCCCGCTGCTGGCCGGCCTGATCGTCCTGACCGGCTGGATCCACCGGGACGCACCGGCGACCTACACCTTCCAGCCCGACAGCGTGCTCTGGTTCACCGGAACCTCGACGCTGCACGACTGGGCGTGCAAGACCACGACCGTCGAGGGCCGCATGACCCTCCAGACGGGCGACGAGGCGGTCCCTGTTCTCGAGGATATCGACGCCCTGACCGTGACCATTCCCGTCGAGTCCATCAAATGCGGGAACGGCATCATGGAGAACCGGCTCTACGAGACCCTGCAGGCGGAAACGCATCCGACGATCACCTACGTGCTGACCGTCGCCGAGGTGACGCCCGCCGAGGGAGACGCCACGGCCTACACCCTCGCCACCGAGGGCCGCCTCACGGTGGCCGACAGCACGACGACCGTCGCCATGACGGTGACGGGCAAGCCGATGGCCGACGGCCGGTTCCGCTTCACCGGGAAAACCCCGCTCCGCATGACGGAGGTCGGAGTGGAACCGCCGGCCTTCATGAACCTGAAGACCGGCGACGAGATGACCGTGCACTTCAACGTGGTGGCGGCTCCGGAAGCCGCCGGCGCGGCCTCGAACGGTGGATCGTAGGCGCCCTCCTGCTGCTTCCTCCCACTCCTTAGCTCACCGGAGGATGCCATGAACACGCAGCCGAATCGCCCTGGCGACCGTGCCCCCGGCACCGGCTCGTCCGCCCCATCGACCCGGCCCCACGCGCTGGTTCCCCACAAGAACCCCCGCGTGGACATCAAGCGGAGCTATCGCCTGACCTTCGAGATCGGGATGGTGCTGGCGCTGCTGACCATGATCGGACTGATCCGCGCACCGCTGAAGGATACCTCGGAATTCGAGGTGGTGCTGGCCGAGCAGGAGATCGTGGAGATCGAGGAGATCCAGCAGACCAGGCAGGAGATCAAACCGCCACCGCCCCCACGACCCCGCGTGCTCCAGGTCGTCTCGGACGACGTCATCCTGGATGACATCGAGCTGGACCTGGATGCCGGCTTCGACATGAACGAAGCGCCGGAATACCTTCCGCCGCCGCCGCCGGCTCCACCCAGCGATGAGCCGGTCGAGGAGGAAGAGGAAGCCGAGATCTTCGTGGCGGTGGAGGAGATGCCCGAGCTCATCGGCGGCCTGGCCAGCGTGCAGCAGTGCATCCGGTATCCCGAGATTGCCCGGAAGGCCGGCGTCGAAGGGCGGGTCATCGTGCAGTTCGTCGTGAACCAGGACGGCCGCGTGACCGATCCCATCGTGCTGAAAGGCATCGGCGCCGGTGCCGACGAGGAAGCCGTCCGCTGCGTCTTGCAGGCTCGCTTCAAGCCCGGCAAGCAACGCGGCAAGCCGGTACGGGTCAAGTTCTCCATCCCGATCACCTTCAAACTGCGCGACGCCGGCGAAAACTGAGGGGAATACGGAGGCGTGCTGCGCCGTCCGGAGCCACCGCACGCTCCGGGCGGCGCGGTACGCGTCTCGTCGCACGGAGCGATGCCCGAAACGATGCCCGGAGCAATGCCCGGAGCAATGCCCGGAGCAATGCCCGGAGCAATGCCCGGAGTAGCAGAGGCCGCGTGGAACAAGCGCGGCCGTTTCTCTTAGGTATCGGTTGATGTCTTCCGCCCCCCATGCGTCCCTGCCGGCCCTCGATGCCATGACGCCCCGCCCGCCTGCCCGGCACCGCCCCGCCCGCCCCGGCCTCTGGGTCGTGCTCGCCGGAGGCCTCCTGCTGGGCACCGCGCCGACCGGCCCGGCCCTGGCCCGGCCCGATTCGCTGTTCCACCAGAGCCGGCCGGCGATGGGCACCACCTTCGAGGTGTACCTCTTCGCCCCGGACCGGGCCGCCGCCGGCACCCTGTTCGAGGCCGCCGCCGCAGAGGTCGAACGGATCGAGGCGACGCTGAGCACCTACCGCCCGACGAGCGAGCTCTCGCGCATCAACGCCCGCGCCGCCCGCGAACCCGTGACGACGGACCCGGAGGTCTGGAGCCTGCTCGAACGCGCGTTCGACCTCAGCCGCCGCAGCGACGGCGCCTTCGACCTCTCGGTGGGCCGCCTCATGAAGGCCTGGGGGTTCTTCCGGAGCGAGGGGCGCTTCCCCTCCGACGCCGAACTCGCGGCCCTGCCCGTCGGCTGGCAGCACGTCCGGCTGGACTCCTCGGCCCGCACGGTCGCCTTCGACCGGCCCGGCCTGGAGCTCGACCCGGGCGGCATCGGCAAGGGCTACGCGCTCGACCGCGTCGCCGCGCTGCTGCGGTCGCTCGGGGTGCAGCGGGCCCTGCTCGGCCTGGGCGGCAGCAGCTTCTACGCCATCGGCACGCCGCCGGACGAGCCGGGCTGGAAGGTCCGCATCCCCGATCCCTTCGACCGCGAACGGACGCTCTCCACGGTCCTCCTGCGTGACGCCTCGCTCTCCACCTCGGGCAGCTACGAGAAGTTCGTCGTGCTCGGCGGGGTGCGCTACGGCCACATCATCGACCCGCGCACCCGGCGGCCCGTGCCGGACCGGCTGCAGGTCACCGTCATCGCGCCCCGCGCCGAAACCAGCGACGCCCTCTCGACGGCGCTGTTCGTGCTGGGGCCGGCCGAGGGCGCCGCGCTGCTGGACGCGACCGCAGATGCGCAGGCGCTGTTCGTCGAAGGTCCGCCGGCGGCGCCCCGCATCGTCCCGCTGCGCTGGAACGCCACGCCGCTCCCGGCCTCGCCCCGTCCCGGTGCGGGCTCGTAACCCTTTCCATCCCACCCCTCAGCCCCTGGATGCCATGATGAACCGACGCTCGTTCGTGAAAACCGTATCCGGCGGCCTCGCCGGAGCCTCGCTGGCCGGCCTGGCGCCCCTCGGCACGGCTCGCGCCGTACCGCCTTCGGACCAGATCCGCGTCGGGGTGATCGGCGTGGGCAGCCGGGGGAAATGGGTGATGCGGCAGATGCTGCGGGTGCCGGGCGTGCGGATCGGCGCGCTGTGCGACGTCTACGAACCCCGCTTCGCCGAGGGGCGCGAGATCACGGGCGAAGCCACCCCGGTCTACACCGACTACCGTGCCATGCTGGACGCCGAGGCCCGTACCCTCGACGCCGTGCTCGTGGCCTCCCCGCTGTACGTGCACGACGAACACGTGATCGCCGCGCTCGACAGCGGGCTGCACGTCTATGGCGAAAAGTCGATGGCCTACTCGCTGGAAGGGTGCAACGCCATCCTGCGGGCCGTCGAGCGCTCCGGGCGGCGGTTCCAGATCGGCCATCAGTACCGCTACGCGCCCTGGACGCAGGAGGCCATCCGGCGCATCCGGGCCGGCGAGATCGGTGAGGTGACCCACGTCTTCGGCTACTGGCATCGCAACAACAACTGGCGACGCCCGGTGCCGGACCCGAACGACCCCGCGCTGGAGCGGCTGATCAACTGGCGGATGTACCTGGACTACTCCCGCGGCCTGCTGGCCGAACTCGGCTCACACCACATCGACATCGCCAACTGGGCCTTCAACGAGCTGCCCGTCGCCGCGCTCGGCACCGGCAGCCTCCTGTACTACGACGACGGGCGCGAGGTCTACGACAACGTGCAGGTCACGTTCGAGTACCCCAGCGGCCGCCGCATGCTCTTCAGCTCGCTGCTGGGCAACCATCACGTAGGCTACCAGATCTGGATCTACGGCACCGGCGGCAGCATCCAGATCACGCTGCAGGACGCGACGCTCTATCAGGAACCCTGGCGTGAAAACTCGGCCGTGCCCGCCGACCTCCCGCGCGAGGGCGTCACGACGACGGCCACGCTCGGCGCGCAGGGCGACATGCCCTACCGCGGCCCCGGCTACCGGCTGGAGGTCGAGGACCGGAGCGCCGACGAGGTGGCCATCGAGGCCTTCTTCACGGCGCTGCGCAACGACGAGCGGCCCGTGGCGGACGAGCGCGTCGGCTGGGGCTCGGCCATCCCGGTCGCCTTCGGGCACCAGGCCATCCGGGCCCACACCCGCATCGACTTCGGGGAGCACGTCCGCGCGGCCAACCTCGAAGCCATCTACGGCGACGCCTGACGCGCACCCCCGATCCCGCCGGCCAGGGCCCGGCCAGGGCCGCTCCCGGAACGGCGTGGCGCGCTCAAAACTCGACGCGGGCGCGGACGTTGATGGTGCGCGGCGTGAGGCGGGTGGGGATGCGCTGCCAGACCCCGTCGGCCCGCGGCACCCAGGCATAGGCGACCGTGTTCGTCATGTCGAACACGTTCAGGATCTCCGCGGTCAGCCGCAGCCGGATCGGACGGCGCCCCTCGCGCTCGTCGACGATCAGGCTCTTGGTCAGCCCGAGGTCCAGGCGGCGGTAGAGCGGGTAGCGTGCCGAGAAGCGCTCGCCCGGGACCTGCACGACGAGCGTGCCGATCCGGCGGCCCGGGATCGGCGGGGTGTAGGGCAAGCCGGTGCCCAGAAGCCCGCGCAGGTGGATCTTCCAGGTATCGTCGTTGGGCACGTAATCCTGCACGAAGACGGAGAGGGTGTGCCGCTGATCGGTCGGGCGCGGCACCACGCCGTCGCTGAGCGGGGTGCGGAAGGCCGGCAGGAGCCGCTCCCGCGCCACCATGAACCCGTAGTTGACCCAGCTTTCCAGCCCCGGCACGAACTCGCCCCGGACCTGGAGGTCCAGCCCGTAGACGTACCCTTCCGCGTCGTTCTCGCCGGAATACAGGACGCGGACGTTTTCGATGTCGTAGGAGATGAGGTTCGTCAGGCGTTTGTAGTAGGCCTCGGCCCGCAGGTAGAGCCGGCGGCGGGCCAGGAGGTGTTCGAGGCCGCCGACGAGTTGCACGGAGCGCTGCGCCTTCAGCCCGCGGTTGAGCGCGCCCAGGATGCCCTCGCCGGGCTCCGGCTGCCCCCGCAGCTCGCGATAGGTCGGCGCCTGGTGGTAGACGCCGGCCGCTCCGTTGAGCGTCGTGCGTGTGGTGAGGCGATACCGCGCCGAGAGCCGCGGCGACACGGTCCACTCCCCGTTGAAGGAGAAGTAATCCGCCCGGATCCCGCCGGTGACCACCAGCCGGTCCCGCGTGGGCAGGAGATCCACGGCATCCTGCACGTAGAAGGCCGCCTGCGTGGCGTCGAGCGCGGCGCTGTCGTAGAGGCTGTCGGCGACGATGCGGATCACGTCGCCGTCGGTCGAGCGGCCGCGGAGGGTCGTCTGCTCCTGCAGGCGGTCGGAGAAGGTGAGCGCCCGCACGAGCCAGCCGGCCTCGGCGGCGTGCCGGTTCCGCGTGAGCCGCCAGCGTCCCTGGCCGGTCCACGTCTTCACCCGGACCCGGTTGTCCGCAAGGTCCTCCTGGACGGCACCGCCCGTCTCGATGTGGCCGGTGCCGGCCTCCGGGTCGCCGCTGCCGGGATCGACCTGATAGAGGATGGACGAGCCCCGGAGCCGCAAGTACTCCCGCTCGTCCGTCTCGAAGTAGGCGACGTCGTGCTCGATGCGAAGCGATGGCGACAGCCGGTTCTTAAGGCGCGTGCCGACGAAGCGCGTCGCGTAGCCGTCGCGTTCCTCGCTGGCTTCGTCGAAATTGACCCAGATGGCCTGCAGGTTCGACGGCTGCGTCGGGTCGGCGCTGACGGTGCCGAAGTACGTCTTGCGGCTGCGCGGGTCGAGGAGGAAGTCGTGGTCGGCCCACATGCCCAGGGCTTCCCATTCGTGCCCGGGTGCGAGGCGGTAGGCCAGATAGCCCTGGAAGTCGGTATAGTCCGGCTGGTAGTTCCCCTCCAGTTCCTGCGTCTCGAAGAAGCGCCGCGCCCGGGCCTTGCGCACGCCGAAGGACCACCCCAGTCGCCCGTCCAGCGCCGAGGCCCGGGCCGTGGCCCCGGCGTCGAGCGTGGAGGCATAGGCGGCGCCGCTGAGCGGTTCGCGCTCGGGGCGATGGTAGGTCACCTCCAGCGCCGAGGAGAGCTTGCCGCCGTAACGGGCCGGGAAGCCCCCCGTGTAGAGGGTGATGCGGTCGGCCAGTTCGGGATTCAGCAGGCCGAGCCCCTCCTGCTCGCCCTGACGCGGGCGGAAGGGCAGGTAGACCTCGAAGCCGTTGATGAAGATCAGGTTCTCGTTGAAGCCCCCGCCGCGCACCGAGTACTGATTCGACAGCTCGTTGTTGGTGGCCACCCCCGGCAACACCTTCAGCGCGCGGAAGCCGTCGCGAAACGGTGCCGGAATGTTCTGCACCTGCTCGGGCGAGAGGTCGTAGACGCCCGCCTCCCGCGGCGCGCCGGCATCCTCCACCGTCACCCCCTCCAACTCGACGACCACGTCGGCCAGCGCGACGTCCAGCCGGGTCGTCTGATCCCGCCGGACGACGACCGAGTCCACGCGGGCGAGAAAGCCGATGGCCGAGAAGCGCAGCGTATAGCGGCCGACGGGCAGGCGCAGTTCGTAGGCGCCTTCTGCGTTCGTGGCCGTGCCGAAGTTGGTGCCGTCGACGAGGACCGTCACGCCGGGGAGGGCGGCACCGGAGGCGGCTTCCGACACCCGGCCGGCCACGGTGCCCCAGTTCTGGGCCGCAGCGCCGGCAGGCCATCCGGCCAGCAGGAGCAGGCCGGCACCGAGGAGACGAAGCGTGCGCATTACGAACGGCTCGCGATGAAACGATGACAGGAAACGCGGTTCGTATCCGGTAGCGCGATAGGTCGTCCTCGGCGAATGAAACGGCGGCGGGAAGCAAGAGCAAAAAACGATCCCGCCGGACCAACGTTCCTCGTGGACCACGGGGGGAAAGGAGAACACCCTGCCGGCACCCCCCTCGGCCCGCACGCGCATCACGGGTCCAGGCGCGGGTAGAAGTACAGATGCGCCGGAAGGCCCCGCGGCTCCTCGCTGACGGTGAAGTAGCCCCGCCCGTCGGCGGCCCAGGCCAGGGCCTCGCCCTGCGGCTCCGGCACGTAGGGCACCCGCTGCGGCGCGGCGTCGAAGAACGACGCGGACGCCCCGGACCGCGACCAGTAGTACACGTAGCCGTAGGTCTTCATCAGCAAGGCCCGCCCGGAGGGCGCGATGTCCCCGGCGACGATCAGCTGGTTCGGGCTCTGCGGCGGATCGAAGCCGGCCAGATCGAGCCGGGCGACCAACTCCAGCACCAGCGGAGCCGCGGGCGTGTGCGGTGGCGGGATCCGGTAGACGTCTGCCCGATCGGTTTGCTTGGTGACGACGTACAGGTCGCCGGTGAGCGGGTCAGACAGCAAAGTCTCTGCATTTTCCGGGCCGCCGGGATACCGGAAGCGCAGCGCCGCCACCCCGTGCAGCGTATCCACGACGGCGGCCTGCCCGACCTCGACGGCCGGCTCGGGCACGCGGTAGATCAGCGCCTCCGGGTACTGCCGGAGGTTATCCCCGATCTCCCCGACGTAGAGGTAGTCCACGCCGGCCTCCGGGCCCGGTCCGAGGGCGAGGTCCTCCCAGTCGCGCGCCTGCGCGCCGGCCAGGTAGTAGGTCCCCAGCAACCGCCCGTGCGAGTCGATGGCAAAGAGCCGTGGGGCATCGCCCGAGTCGTTGTGCACCCACAGCACGCCCGGGGCTCGCCGGCTCGCCACCAGCCCCGAGGCTTCGTCGATGGCCTCCGCCTCGACCAGGCCGCGATCCTCCCGCGCGCCGAAGGCCGGCGGCGGCGGGGCCTCCGGGCCGTCCACGCCCACCGGCGGGGGCACCGTCGAGGCCGCCGGCGGACGGGTACAGGCCGCCCCGGCGATCAGCAGCGTCAGCAGCCACAGCCCGGCGCGGCGCGGCGTCATCGGTCGGCAACGCATCGCAGGGGATCCATCAATAGGCTCGGGCAAAGACGACGCGCCCCCGGGACGGCTTCCCGGTGAGCATGTCCACGCCCTCCTCCTCTGTCCCCTCGATCTCGCCCGGCAGGGGGATGCACCGGATGGTGGCTTTCGTCTCCTCCTTGATGCGCGCTTCCGTCTCGGCGGTGCCGTCCCAGTGGGCGAGCACGAAGCCGCCGGTCTCCTCGAGCACCGCTTTGAAGTCGTCGTACGTGTCGACGGGGGTCGTGTGGGCATCCCGGAAGGCACGCGCGCGGTCGAACAGCGTCTGCTGGATGGCCTCCAGCGTTTCCTGTACCCGGCGGGCCAGGCCCTCCTGCGGGACGATGGCCTTCTCCCGCGTGTCGCGCCGGGCCAGTTCGACGGTCCCGTTGGCAACGTCCCGCGGGCCGATGGCGAGACGCACGGGGACGCCCTGCACCTCGTATTCGTTGAACTTCCAGCCGGGACGATAGGCCTCGCGCGCGTCGAGCCGGACGGTCATGCCGGCGTCGGTCAGCTCGCGCTCGATGCGTTCGGCGGCCTCCAGCACGGCCGTCCGCTCGCCATCTTTTCGGTAGATGGGCACGATGACGACCTGCCGGGGGGCCAGCCGCGGCGGCAGCACCAGCCCCTGATCGTCCGAGTGCGTCATGATGAGCGCCCCGATGAGCCGCGTGGACACGCCCCACGAAGTCGCCCAGACGTACTCCAGTTCGTTGTTCTCGTTCTGGAAGGTGCAGTCGAAGGCCTTCGCAAAGTTCTGCCCGAGGAAGTGGCTCGTACCGGCCTGCAGGGCCTTGCCGTCCTGCATGAGCGCCTCGATGCAGTACGTATCGACGGCCCCGGCGAAGCGCTCGCTTTCGGTCTTGACACCCCGGATCACCGGGACGGCCATGTACTCCTGGGCGAAGGTGGCGTAGACCTCCAGCATCTGTTTCGTCTCGGCGATGGCCTCTTCCTTCGTTGCGTGGGCCGTGTGCCCCTCCTGCCAGAGGAACTCCATCGTCCGCAGGAACAGGCGCGTGCGCATCTCCCACCGGACCACGTTGGCCCACTGGTTGAGCAGGATGGGCAGGTCCCGCCAGGACTGGATCCAGTTGGCGTAGGTGTGCCAGATGATCGTCTCCGAGGTGGGCCGCACGATGAGGTTTTCCTCCAGCTTCGACGCCGGATCCGGCATCAACCCGTCCCCGTCCTCGTTGGCGGTCAGCCGCGAGTGGGTGACGACGGCGCATTCCTTGGCAAAGCCCTCCACGTGCTGCGCCTCCCGCGAGAGGAAGGACTGAGGGATGAAGACGGGGAAATACGCGTTTTCATGCCCGGTTTCCTTGAACATGCGGTCCAGCACGGCCTGCATGTTTTCCCACAGGGCATAGCCGTTGGGCCGGATGATCATGCAGCCGCGCACGGGCGAATAATCCGCCAGCTTCGCCGCCCGCACGACGTCGATGTACCATTGCGCGTAATCGTCCGCACGCTTCGTGATAACGTCAGCCATAGTATACAGTCACTGAGGTCTTTCCAAGACAACGCTAGGGCCGTCGCCCTACCGGAACGCCCGGAATGGGTTCCCGGGACCGTACGGCACGAACCGGCGCAGAATTTGACCCGGAACGGGGTGAACCACAGGCGCTTCGCCACGAGCCCCCATGAACGGCATCCCATCCACGGCGCTCTGCAACGCTTCGCCGGTAAGCGCGCTGAATATACTGGCCGGCAGCGCGGATATCCAGACGGCCGGATGGGGCCGGGGCCGGCTCGTAACCTTTGCCCTGCCCGTGAGTATCAACCCCGTAGAGACGCTTTCGCCACGGCATCGACAGCAGTAGAGGTAGGTTACCATGCAACGCTCCTCGTTCCCCTTCGCTCATGCCCTTCCCGTGCGCCTGCTGGCTCTGGGCGTCCTCGTGCTTGGCCTGACGGGCTGCTACACCCAGCTCGCCGTGGTCGAAGACGAGTACTACCAGCCGCGCCGCGTGGAGATCACGGAATACGAAGACAGCGTGGTCGTGGAAGAAACCTACTACGCGGATGCGTACTACGATCATCCTCGCTTCTACCGGCGCTATTTCGCCCGCTTCTACCACGACCCCTTCTTCTACAGCAGCCACTACTACGATCCCTTCTGGTACGACCCGTTCTGGCACGACCCGTTCTGGTATGATCCGTTCTACCGACCGGGCTTTTACCTGGGGATCTCGATTGGCTGGCCCTACTACTACCGGCCGTACCGCTACGGCTATGCCGGCTACTACGGCGGCTACTGGGGCGGTTACTACGGCGGCTACTGGGGCGGTTACTACGGCGGGCACCTGAGCGCCGGCGTCTATCGCAGCCGCCACTACACCCCGCGCGGAAGCACCATGGGCCGCAGCCGCATGGCGAGCACGACCACGGACCATCCGCGCAACGTGGTCCGGGGCAGCACGCGCGGCCGCAGCGTCACCGGAGACGATCAGACCCGCACTATCACGCGCTCCGGTAACCGGGGCACCATCGGCCGCGCCACCACCCGGACGACCTCCGGGCGGACGGTGACGCGGACGACATCGCGCGGCGCGGCCACGTCGTCGCAGGGCCGCACCGTCGAGCGCTCGCGTGGCACCATCGGTCGCTCCACCACGCGTAGCTCTTCCTCGCGCGGCACCTACACCCCGCGGTCGTCCTCGGGCAACTCCTCACGTGGCACCGTGGGGCGCTCCACGCCGCGCAGTTCCTCCTCGCGTGGGACCTACACCCCGCGGTCGTCCTCGGGCAACTCCTCGCGTGGGACCTACACGCCGCGGTCGTCCTCGGGCCGGTCATCGAGCAGCGGCAGCGTGCGTCCTTCGTCGCGGGGATCGTCGAGTAGCGGCAGCGTGCGGTCGAGCGGCAGCGGTTCGTCGAGCCGGTCGTCCTCCTCGGGCACCCGCAGCCGGAGCCGCAGCCGCGGCAACAACCAGTAACGCTCACGGACCCACCCTGTGTCTGGCCGGCACGGGGCGCTGAGCCGGGGAAAGGCCCGTGCCTGTGCGCGGGCCTTTCCTATGCCCGCACCCCGCGGTCACACCCCACTAACAACCTTTTAGTAAACAACATGTTAACCCATATCACCACACCGGAAACAGGCCTCCGTCAACGTGGTCAGGCGTGGCTTTGCCGGGGCCTGTTACTGCTCGCAGGACTGCTCCTGGTCGGCTCGGCCCGGGCCCAGACGGGCGAGGATGCCCTCCGCTTCACGCAGCGCTTCCCCGCCGCCAGCGTCCGCATGATGGGGCTGGGCGGGGCCGGCATCGCCGGCGTGGCCGACTACGGCGCGCTGTTCACCAACCCGGCCGGTCTGGGCTACTTCCAGCGCTCGCTGCTGTCCGGCTCGCTGGGCACGCTCTCGGTCACCGATGAGGCACTATTCCAGGCCCCGGGCACGTCGAACACCGCCGAGAACAGCGTCCGGGCGACGCGCCTCGACGGCCTCGGCTACGTCTATCGCGTGCCGACCACCCGCGGCTCTTTCGCCATCGGGGCTTCGTTCAACCAGATCAACGCCTTCGACCGGGATCTCAAGTACGCAGGTGACAATCCGAGCAACTCCTTCACCGACTTCCTCATGCCCGTCCCCGGCGAGTTCAGCGCCACACAGGTCGCCCCGGACTACGACGAGGAACTGTTCTTCGGGCAATTCCTCGTGGAAGACGGAGCCGGCAATGCCTACCTGGTGGACTTCGACCCGGACGGTGACGGCTTCATCAACCGGCCGCTCTCCTATATCGGCTTCCAGACGTTCGGCATCGATTTTTCCCCGGCGCTCTTCGACGACGGCGATCCCGTGCCCTTCCTGCCGGCCGTCACCACCGGCACGATGCTTCAGGCCGGCCGGGTGATCGAGGAAGGAGCGATGCGCGAGTTGAACATCGGCGGCGCCATCGAGGCCGCCCGGAACCTCATGCTCGGCGCCTCGCTCAACATCCACTTCGGCGCGTACGACCTGCGCTCGGAGTTCGAGGAGATCGACGAGCGCAACGAGAACGACGGCAACTTCGGCAACACGACCGACTTCGACCGCCTCCTGCTGACCGAACGCATCGAGTCGGACCTGCTCGGACTCAGCTTCCGGGCCGGGCTATCGTCGCAGATCGCCCCGAACGTCCGTGCCGGCCTGACGCTGGAAACGCCGACCTTCTACGCCATCGACGAGAGCTACAGCACGGAACTGGAGACGGTCTTCGACAACGGGGACGTCTTCCGCTACGGCGGGCAGCCGGACGAGGACGTCGGCAGCGGGGCCTTCGAGTATGAGATCACCACGCCCTGGCGCTTCGGGGTCGGCCTCTCGGCCGACGTCTCGGACCTGACCGTCCTGGCCGATGCGGAGTTCGTGGACTGGACGCAGATGGAAATGAGCGCGGACGTGGACGAGGCGTACTTCGAGCAGGTCAACCGCTCCATCCGGGACGATCTGGATGCCGTGGTCAACAGCCGCTTCGGGCTGGAATATGCGCTGGGCCGCCTCACGCTGCGCGGCGGCCTCGCTTTCCAGCCGGACCCGCGCCGGGCCGAGACCGAACGGGGCGACGGCACCACGCTGGACCGGTCGAAAACGTTCTACTCCGCCGGGTTCAGCTACCGCTTCACACCGGAGGCGCGCTTCGACTTCGGCTGGGTGCAGGCGCGCTACGCGGATCAGTTCCTCCCCTACACCGACGTCACCGACGCCCCTCTCGTCGACGAAGACGTCGTGCTCAACCGCTTCGCCGTGGGGCTGACCTATCGGTTCTAGCTGTGGGCTACGGGCTGTGGGCTGATAGCTGAGGGCTGACGGCTGACGGCTGAGAGCCAGCAGCCAGCAGCTACCGATTCCGCTCCCGGAGCGCCCGGTAGTAGGCCTGTGCGGCGCGGTTGTGTTCGGCCAGCGTGCGGCTGAAGGTATGCCGGCCGTCGGCGTTGGCGACGAAGTAGAAATAGTCGTGCTCTTCCGGCTGCAAGACGGCCCGGATGGACGACGGCGAGGGGTTCGTGATCGGTCCCGGAGGCAGCCCGCGGAACTGGTACGTGTTGTAGGGGTGGTCGAGATCGTAGTCCCGGAAGTAGAGCCGGCGTTTCTGCCCTTCGATCTGGAGCAGAGCGTACTGGATGGTGGGATCGGCCTGGAGCGGCCAGCCTCGCCGGAGCCGATTGAGGTAGACCCCGGCGATGGTCGGGCGCTCGGGGTCGTAGCTGGATTCCCATTCCACGATGGAGGCCAGCGTGAGCACCTGCTCCGGGCGCAGCCCCAGCGGGGGGTCCTGGCTACCGGGTAACCGGCGGTAGTAGGCCTCGAATTCCTCCTTGATCTTGCGGATGACGTTGGCCGGCGGCGTGCGCCAGTAGAGGAAGTACGTCTCGGGCAGCATGTAGCCGAAGAGATGGCGCACGTCGGTGCCCAGCTCGGCCGCCAGGCTGCTGTCGGACAGCACATCGAGGAAGGCTTCCCGGGGCCAGCCGATCTCCCGGGCCATCACGGCCGCGACGACCTCGGGCCGCGATCCGGGGGGGATGGTCAGCCGCACCGGAGCCTGCAACCCGCGCCGCAGCACGTCCAGCACGTCGTAGTTGGATGCCCCGGCGGCAAAGCGATAATGGCCGGGCTTGACCTGAGCGCCCCACCCCGTCAGCGTCGCCATCCACCGAAAGGTCGTGCGCGAGCGCAGGATGCCGGCGGCGTCCAGCGAGTCGATGACGGCGGGCAGCCCGGCCTCCGGGCCGATCTTGACGCTGCGCTCACCCTCGTACGACGGCGTGTTGGGCCCCCAGACGACCCAGCCCCCCGCGGCCCCGAGGATCACCCCGAGCACGGCAACGACGGCCGCCGCCGTCAACAGGCGCCGCCCCCGCCGGCCCGGCGCACTCCGTTCACGACGGTCAGCCTCCATCGTCCCCTCGTCGGTTCTGCCTCCTATTCATCCTCCGGTCCCGTGCGCCCATCGTAGAGCGGTTCGGCCTGATAGCGCTGGCGCTCCAGCGAGCGCGTCTCGTCGATGACCCGCTCGAACAGCCGCCGAACGGCCTCGTCCGGCAGCGGCCCCGGGTTGCAGGCCACCACGTTGCGCAGCACGTCTTCCTCCCGGCTCGGCACGTACACCGGCATCCCCAGCTTCTTCTTGATGTGACCGATCTGGTTGGCGCAGACGGCCCGCTCGTTGAGCAGGTGGGTGATGACGCGATCCAGCGCGTCGATGCGATCCCGCCAGGGCCGCAGATCCGCCTCCGTGGGCGTTTCGGGGACGACGGGCGGCGCAGTCTGGACCTGAAGCAGCAGTTCCTGAACGGACGTGGACGACATGGAGCGGGGAGGGGAAACGTCGGGCAATGGAGGGGATCCGGAGCGGCGAGGTACAACTACGAGAGGGCGAGGGCGGGTTCCGCGGTGAGCGTCAGCGGGCTGGTGCGGCCGGCCTCCCACTTGATGTGCCCCGCCACCGCAATCATCGCCGCGTTGTCCATGCAGTAGGCCAGGGGCGGCACGTACAGGGTGAAGCCGTCCTGTGCCGCGGCCGCCTCGGCCGCCGCCCGCAGCCCGCTGTTGGCCGACACCCCGCCCGTGATGGCAACGTGCCGCACCCCGGTATCCGCCACGGCCCGACGGACGGCCTCCACGAGGACGTCCACCACGGCCTGCTGGAAGGCCGCCGCGATGTCGGCCCGGTGGCGCTCCAGCAGCGCGGCCCGCCCGGCTTCGTCGAAGCGATTCAGGTAGTAGAGCACCGACGTCTTCAGCCCGCTGAACGAAAAGTCATAGCCGTCCAGGCGCGTGCGCGGGAAGGCGCGGAAGGCCGGGTCGCCCGTCTGCGCCAGCCGGTCGATCACCGGCCCGCCCGGATAGCCGAGCCCCAGCAGCTTCGCCACCTTGTCGAACGCCTCGCCCGCCGCATCGTCCCGCGTCTTGCCGAGCAGGGTGTGCCGCAGGCCGTCCTCGACGAGCATCAGCTGCGTGTGGCCGCCCGAGACGACGAGGCACAGGTACGGCCGCGGCGGACGGGGGCCTTCGATGAAGACCGAGTAGAGGTGTCCCTCCAGATGATTCACCCCGATCAGCGGCCGGCCCAGCCCGAAGGCGAACGCCTTGGCGAAGCTCAACCCGACGAGCAACGACCCGGCCAGCCCCGGCCCGTACGTGACGGCCACCGCCGTCAGGTCGGCACGGGTGCATCCGGCCTCCGCCAGCGCCTCCTCGACGACCGGCACGATCAGGCGCTGGTGGGCTCGCGAAGCCAGCTCCGGCACGACGCCGCCAAACCCGGCGTGTACCCGCTGCGAGGCCACCACGTTGGACCGCAGCGCACCGCCGGCGACCACGGCCGCGGCGGTGTCGTCACAGGAACTCTCGATCCCGAGAATCACAGGGGGCTCCATACGAAACGAGGGGCCTGATGCGTTGGATGAAACGGGAGGATGGGGATGCGCAGGATGACGTGTCCGACCGGGCGGACGACGGCCGCGGACAGGCACGTCTCCCTCCAAAACGGAGCAGGCTCATTTGATCCCCGTCCAGAACAAACCGCGCTACGCGTTCGTTATTGCTTTATCGTGCAGGTCACGCTATACTGCGCCAACCTCCAACGGCTCGAAGAGATTGCCCCATGCGCAAGACGCTCTCCCTCCTCTGCCTCGTGGCCGTGCTCGGCATCGCTGTGCCGGCACAGGCCCAGCTCCGGACCGACATACAGGAGCAGCAGGCGCCGACGCGGCTGTATGCGTCGGAGGCTCCGGGCTTTTCGCTCAACAACCTCTTCAGCCCGGCGCATTTTCGGATGCATCACACGTTCGAGATGTCGGCCGGGTCGTTCGGTGGGCGGTCTGCGTCGATGGGGATGTATACCAACACGATGCTGTGGCAGTTCAGCCAGAAGCTGGCGGCCCGCGTGGACCTGAGCGTCGCCCAGCCCTTCGGCGGCTCGGC
Source organism: Roseithermus sacchariphilus (assembly GCA_003285105.1). Lineage (GTDB taxonomy): Bacteria > Bacteroidota > Rhodothermia > Rhodothermales > MEBIC09517 > Roseithermus > Roseithermus sacchariphilus. Next base: position 43,455 of record CP030158.1, read on the forward strand.
CTTCGGCCTGGAACAGGGCCAGACGCAGCCGCAGGTCTTCCTTCGCAACGCCGAAGTGGCCTACCGCCCCTCGGAGAACGTGCACCTGCACTTCTCCATCCAGCAACACCCCTACGGCTCGTACATGAGCCCGTACTCCTACTACGGCCCCTACGCGTACCGGCCCTACGGCGGCGCCTTCGGCCTCCAGCAGCACGATCTCTTCTGGAACGACGGGGCGCGCTGACCACCGCCAGGATGACCTGATCCTACGTACAGCGTACGCGGCGCGTCCGGCCCCGGGCGTGCCGCGCTTGTTTTGGAGGCCGGAGGAAAAACCCGAAGACAGAGGCGTACCCGGATGAGTCGCGTCGAGACACGGCATCCCCGCCTGCTCAATGTAGCCCTGGTCCTGCTCGGGATACTCACGCTCGTGCTGCTCTACGCGCTGGTTACACGCGCCTTCACGCCCCGCGTCGATCCCGGACGGGAAGACAACCCGGCCCACCTCGTCGGGGAGATCATCCAGGTCGAGGTGCGCAACGCCTGCGGCATCGACGGCCTGGCGGCCGAGACGACCCGCTACCTGCGGCGGCGCGGCTTCGACGTGGTGGAAGTCGGGGATCACACCTCCTTCGACCTGGAACACTCGCTCGTCGTCGATCGCGTGGGGGACCCGGCCGCCGCGCAGAAGGTCGCCAACGCCCTGGGCATCCCCGCCGACCACATCGTGCAGGACATCAACCTCGATTATTACCTCGACGCCTCGGTCCTGATCGGTAAGGATTACGCCTCCCTGACCCCGTTTTCATCCAACGAAGACTCCTGAAAGCCTATGCCCTCGACGCCAAAGCCGCTCTCCCAACCCCGCACCCGCAAACGATCCTCCTCCACCCCGGCTCACGTCCTCGCCGCGCAGGCCGTCGATGCCGTCCTCGACAAAAAGGCCGTGGACGTCGTCGTGATGGACATGCGCGACGTCAGCGGCGTGGCGGACTTCTTCGTCATCTGCACCGGTGAGTCCGACCGGCAGATCAAAGCCGTCGCCGAAGCCGTCCGGGAGCAGGTCCGCGAGGCCTCCGGCGAACTCCCCTGGCATACCGAGGGCCTGGACCACCTCCAGTGGGTCCTGCTGGACTACGTGGACGTCGTGGTGCACGTCTTCGAAGCGGAGAAGCGGGCGTTCTACGACCTGGAGCGGCTCTGGGGCGATGCGCCCAGCGAGCCGGTGCCGGAGGGCCGCCGCGCGGCCGACGTCGAGCTGCTGCGGCGCGCCTCTGCCGCGGCCACGACGGGCTGACGCATGCCGCGGCTTCCCGCCCCCCTCCTACCCGCTCTGCTCCTGCTACCGGTGCTGCTCCCGACCGCGGGCTGCATGAGCACGCGCCCGGGCGAAATCCCTCCGGATGAGCGCTTCGGGCATCGTTACGAAACCGAAGGCCCCGATGGGCGCCGCGTCATCGACCTGACCCCCGCCGACCCGCACCGGGACTATTTCTTCTACCCGGCCGTCATCGACTCGCTGCACATCCGCCCGGCGCCCCTCGACCCGGCCCTCCCCCCCGAAACGCAGCAGGTGCCGGTGGAGGTGCTGGTCAAAGGCTCGTTCCCCGACGGCTGCTATCAACTGGATCGGCTGACGCAGGAACGCATCGAGCATTTCGTCAACGTCACCCTTCGGATGCGTCGGCCGCGGGGGGCCACCTGCCTGATGGTGGTCCGCCCGTACCGGTTCTACTTCCGCCTGGAAGGCCTCTACGAGGTGGGCCACTACCGGCTCACGCTGAACGGCACGCCGTATCCGTTCTCGATCCAGGCGCCCGTGGACGAGCCTCGCTGACCCGGCCGAACCGGGTGAAGCGAAACCGGTGGGCTTCCTTTCTTCCACCCCTCCCGACCCGGGCCGGTGATCCGGGGCCTCTGGCGGACTGGCACACTTCCTGCCCGGCGGCATGGCCCTGTAGCCCGTCCGTTCGACCCTCCGTTGCGAAGCACGATGATGCGTGTTACCCGGTTCGCCCCCTTCCTCGCCGCCGGAGCCGGCCTGCTCGGCCTCGTGTTGCTGCCGGCCCTCGCGCTGACGAATTCCGTGGGCGCGCCCACCGGCCGCGCCGGCGACCCGCCCCTGGGCAGCACCTGCGCCGCCGGCGGCTGCCATGCCTCGTACCCGCTGAACAGCGGACCCGGAACCCTCCACATCGAAGCCCCGGACACGTACGTCCCCGGCGAGCCGCTGACCATCCGCGTGCGCGTCTCCCAGGCGGACATGGTCAAGGCCGGCTTCCAGGTCACCGTCCGGGACGCGCACCAGCTTCACGCGGGGCAACTGGCACTCGTGGACGCGACGGCCTCCAAGAACGCCGATGCGTTTGGCTATTACGTGACCCACACCCGCACGGGCACGGCGCCGACCGCCGACGGGGAACGCGTCTGGGAGGTGACGTGGTCCGCCCCCGAGGACGTCGGGCCGGTGACGATCTACGCGGCCGGCCTGGCCGCCAACGGCAACAACACCGCCAGCGGCGACCACGTCTACACCACGCGCTACACCCTGACGCCGGCCACGGCCTCTGCCATCGAACCGGCGGCCCTGCCGGGCCGATTCACCCTCCACCAGGCCTATCCCAACCCGTTCACGACCAGCACCCGTATCCGCTTCGACCTGGCTCGCTCCGAGGCCGTTACCCTCCGCCTGATCGACGGGCTCGGGCGCACCGTGCGCATGCTGGACCTGGGCGTCCAGCCGGCAGGCCCCCACGAAGTCTACCTCTCGGGCGACGGCCTACCGGCGGGGCTGTACGTCTACGCACTGCAAACCCCACACGGCCGCGAGGTGCGCCCGGTGCTGCTCGTGAAATAACGTTCAAAGCGAGGGCGGCGCGGGAGTGGGACGGCGCCTGGCTCGTTTGACCTTGCATGAACGACCTCATCGACACCCGCTCTGAGGCACGCCGGTTCTGGCTGCTCGGTGCCGTGCTGGCCAGCCTGGCCGTGGCCGCCGGGGCCTTTGGCGCCCATGCCCTGCGTGACCTCGTCCCCCCCGCCCGCCTCGCCACGTTCGAGACGGGCGTGCGCTACCAGATGTACCACAGCCTGGCGCTGCTCTTCGTGGCCCGGGCCCTCACCGGCCACCCCTCGGCGGCCCTCCGGTGGGCCGGCCGTCTGTTCGTCACCGGCATCGTGGTCTTCTCGGGCAGCCTCTACCTGCTGGTGCTGACCGGCCTCTCGTGGCTCGGCGCCGTGACGCCCCTCGGCGGCGTCGCCTTCCTCGCCGGCTGGGGCCTGCTGGCCCGGGCAGCGCTCCACCGCGATCGCCCACCGGCGGCCTGACCGCGGTCTGACCGCGGCCGGGCATGGCAAAACAAAGGGCCGGCGCCCTCACGGACCCGGCCCTTCCTCGTCTGCACGTACGGAGGCGGTCAGATGACCTCGTCCTCCTCGAACAGCAACGTGATGCTCGGCATCAGGCCATGCTCCCGGGCCAGCCCGAGCAACACGTCGGCCGCTTCGTCGGGCGTCTCATACTCGCCGTGCAGCGTGCTGTCCACGGCCAGCGCGTACCCGATCTCATCGTCCTCATCCGGGTTGTAATCCTCCCACTCGGTAGCCTCCTCGATGAGAAAGAGGCCGTCGGACGGGCTGTAGGAGGCAATGAAACGCTCTTTGCCCGAGGCCACGTCGATCAGGCTGAGGTTGCCCAGCGCCCCGTACTCCTCGTCGTAAAAGAGCGTCTCGGTGATCAGGCGGCGGGTAAAGTGTTCGAGGTTGAAGGCGGTCATATGCGTACGTCTCCGGCGATCCATCGCAAAGGGAAGGGGACAGGGAGGCATCCGTGGGGGATGCACACAGGGTAATAAATCGCACGGGCCGTTCCAATGATCCCGCCCGAGGCCGTCAGGTTGCAGGCGGCGCCACCGGCACCGGACCCGTCGCCTCCACGGGCTCGTCCAGATACGCCGCCAGACAGGCCCGAGCCTCCGCGCCCGCCCGCAGGGTGAGCGTCGCCTCGAAGCGCTCGGCCAGGTGCGCCAGCAGCCGGGCACGCACCGCCGCCTCGTCGACCGGCCGGCCCAGCTCGGCGGCCAGGGAGGTCACACCGCGGTCGGCAATGCCGCAGGGGACGATGGCTTCGAAGAAGCGCAGGTCCGTGTTGAGGTTGAAGGCAAAGCCGTGCATGGTGACCCAGCGGCTGCATCGGATGCCCATCGCACAGATCTTCCGCTCCGGGCCCCGCTCGTCCGGCCCGATCCAGACGCCCGTCCGCCCCTCCACGCGGCCGGCGGCCAGGCCCTCGTCCGCACAGGTGCGGATGACGACTTCCTCCAGCTCGCGCAGGTAGCGGTGGATGTCGGTGAAAAAGCGGTCCAGGTCCAGGATGGGATACCCGACGAGCTGGCCCGGCCCGTGGAAGGTGATGTCACCGCCGCGGTCGATGCGGTGGAATGACGCGCCCCGCGCCGCCAGTTCGGCCTCGGAGAGCAGCAGATGGCGCGCGTCGCCGCTCTTGCCCAGGGTGTAGACGGGCGGGTGCTCGACCAGCAACAGCACGTGCGGGATCGGCTCCGGCGGGTCCTGCCGCTTGGCCCGGACGAGGCGGGCCTGCAGGCGCCGCTGGAGCGCCCAGGCCGGTTCATACGCCATCCGCCCCAGATGACAGACGATGATGGATTCCATGAGCACGGACGAAGGCTGACGAGGACGCTGCGCAGAGGGCATGCGAGCCGTGTACGCCGGCAGCGCCCGATGGCTCCGGCCACGGACGGCTCCGGCCACGGACGGCCACGGCCACGGACGGCCACGGCCCTCGTGGCTCCGTCTCGGTCAGTTCGAGATGCTCACGCGCACGTTGAAGCCCCCGCTGACGTTCGTGTACGACGGCTGGAGGCTGTCCTGGCTGTCGAACTTCTCGTAGCGCATCTGGAAGCTGGCCGACACCTTGTTGCTGAACTGATAGGACACCTGCGGCGCCATCGACAGCCGCGTGAAGGCCGTCACCAGCGAGATGTTGTCGCCGGTCAGCGCCAGGTCGGGGTCATAGGCCCGCGGATCGGCGGAGGCATCGATGAGGGCCCGGCGCATCAGGTAGCGCTGGTCGTTCGTCTCCGAGAGCGAAGCCGTCAGACTGAAGGTGATGCGGTTGTTGAGGCTGCGCCGCAGGAAAGGCAGGCGCAGGCCCTGCCGCGAGTAGTTGGCCGAGAACGTCAGCTCGTTGGTCCGCGTCTCGCCCACCTCGAACGTGGAGGTGCTCAGCGAATAGGTGTTGCTCTTGTTCCACGAGAGGTTCGTCTGGATGCGCCCTTTCCAGCTGATGTCGATCCCCACCAGCGGCGAGAACCGCTCGTTGACGCGCACCGAGCCGACCTCCTCATCGGCCAGGGCGTAGACCACCCGGCGGCCGCCCAGGTCGAAGGAGGCCGAGTCCTGCGACGCCGCCAGCACGTTCGTGCGGAAGTCGGTGCTGTAGTCGGCGCTGTAGGTATGCCGCAGGGTGACGTTCTGCGTGATGCGGCGCAGGAGCGGCCAGTTGGCGATGCCGGAGTAGCTGACGGTCCAGCCCGGCATCGGGAAGGGCAGCAGCCCCCGCCCGTCCAGCCGCCCGAAGCTCGAGACGAAGGCGCCGGTGAAGTCGTCGACGACGGAGGCGTTGGTCAGCACCACCCCGTCGCCGTTGCGATCCCGGAGGTCGGCCCCGGGGGTGAGGCCCTGCACGTCCCGCGCGTAGCGATCGAGTTGCCGTGCGAAGAGGGTGCGGTACGACGCCCCGAAGGCCCACACGGAGGCGCTGTTGCGGCCGTTCTCGGTCGTGTTGGCCAGCACCCCGTCCGGGCCGGGGCGGTAGGTGATGTTCTGCCCCTGGCTCCAGTCCACGTTCCAGTTCAGGCTGACCTGGAAGGTCGGGCTCGGGCTGAGGGTCGTCCGGCCCTGCACCTTGTTGCTGTTCTGCAGCACGTCGGTCACCTGCAGCAGCGAGTCCACGACGCGGTAGCCAGAAGCCGGGTCGATCGTCCGGTCGAAGCCGAAGCGATACCGGAGGGGCACGCCGACGTCGTTGAACAGGGCGTCGATGAGCGAATAGTGGGTTTCGACGTCGACCAGGCGGTTGTTCCGGTCGCGGACGGGGGTGCCCACGTTGGAGGAGGTGGCGGACCGGGTGCCGGTGTAGGTCACCGAGAAGTCGCGCATGCCGGTGACGGCCAGCACGAAGCGGCGGGCCAGCGCGGCCGGGTCGGGCAGCGGCAGCCGGAAGCCCGGGCCGTCCTCCGCCCCGGCGGTGCCGGCCTCCGGCGGGCCGCCGGCCGGGGTGTCCGCCGGGGTGTCCGCCGGGGTATCGGGTGGAGTGTTCGCCGGGGTATCCGCCGGCGCGCCGCCCAGGGTATCCGCCGGCGCACCGCCCAGGGTGTCCGCGGGGGGGTTGGCCTCGGCTTCGCGGCGGCGGCGTTCCTCCTCCTCGCGTTGCCGGCGCTCCTCCTCGCGTTGCCGGCGGCGCTCCTCCCGCTCGCGCTGGCGGCGTTGCCGCTCGGCTCGTTTTTCCTGCTCGGCCTCGCGCTGCTTGCGCTCCAGGGTCTGGTAGAAATCGAACTTCCGAAACAGCTCCTGCGGCCGCAGCGTCAGCCCCCCGCGGATGTTGACCGCGTTGTTGACACTCGCCCCCGTGTTGCGGCCCACCGGCCCGTTGCGCCAGCCGTACTGGACGCCGTAGACCACGTCCTGCACGTTGATCCAGTTCAGCGCCTGGATGCGGTTCAACTGCGGGCGGAACGTGCCCGTGAAGCTCTGCCCGTGATCCTCCGTGCGCAGCGACGCCGTGCCCTTGAACAGATCGTCCAGCACGGCCCCCGTCGAGCGCACGTCCAGCCGCTCCTGCTGGAAGGCATCGACCCCGCGGAGCGAATCCGGGATGCCGTTGTCGTTGAACGATCCGGGGAGCAGGTCGAAGCGCGTCGGGTCGTCCGTTCGGCGCACGAACGTGGTGAAGGTCGTGTCGGCCCCGATGGCGCTGAGGCTCTGGCTGGTGCGGGTGTCCAGGCTGAGGTTGAGGAAGTTGAACGGGTTGTACTGGAGGCTGACGTTGCGCCGGTGCGAGAAGGAATGCTGCTCCCGGAAGGGGAAGGCGATCGACTCGGGCAGCACCTCCGCCCCCTCCTCCCGCCGCACGGCGTTGTTGCGGTCCCGCGACTGCGCGAAGTTGCGGGCGGCCGTGGCCGAGGCGGTGAAGGACTGCGGCAGGTAGTTGAACTGGAGCCCGCCCAGCCAGCCCAGCACCGGCACCTCCCCGAGCCAGCCGAACGGCCGGATCGTCCGGGGCCGGCGCACCGCGAGGCGGTAGTTGAGCGTGCTCGTCCAGCGCCACTGGTCGTTCAGGCGCTGCGACGGGCTGCGACCCTCGCTGACCGAGTACGCGTAGCTGACCGAGAGGCCGTCGAGCGTGTAGCGCAGCAGCGGCGAGCGCGAGTTCTGCTTGCGGATGCTGGTCGTGAACGACCGGCTGAAGGTGTGTGTCTGGGCGCTCTCGATGGCCTGCCGCTTCAGCGAATCCCGCTGCGCCGGCGTGTAGGACGTATCGCTCTCGATCTGGTCGACGATCTCCTCCAGCCGCACGTCGCCCCGGTTGGGCGAGAAGCGCGGCGTGGTGGTGTTGGACTGCACCTGCACCGACACCGGCACCGCCCAGCCGAAGCGCTCCGGGATGAACTTGTCCAGATTGACGTCCGTGTTGACGCCCCAGTTCAGGATGTTCGTCTGGTCGCGCTCGCCGAGGCTGCTCGAGAGCGACCCGAAGCCGTCGGTCTGCGTCTGGACGTTGGCGCGGACGCGGCCCAGGTCGGCCAGCTGGACTTCGGCGTTGGCCAGGGCGGCCCAGCCGTTGCCCTCGTCATACCCCGCCACGCGCAGCTCGTTGATCCAGATCGTCACGTCGTCCAGCACGTTGTTCGGGTCGACGCTCGCCATGCCGGTCGTGTCGGCCGGGTTTCGGATGCCGATGATGATGGTGTTGATGCGGCCCAGGTTGGGCGACCCCTTGATGCCGAGGCGGGTGCCGGGCGGCGCAAAGTCCTCCACGTCCGGGTTGAGCGGGACGCCGTTCTCGTCGTGCCAGAACACCGAATCGAGCGGGGCGGCGCGCTCGTCGCGTGCCACCTTGAGCTGGTTCAGCGCGCTGAGCCGGATGTTCATCGAGTTCAGGTCGAGGATCTGGCCGTTGTAGCTCTGGTTCGTCTGCCAGATCTCATCGGGGCTGAGGCCCTCGGCCAGGCGGCTGGGCGAGAGGGGTTGCTCGTATTCGTAGTAGTCGTTCGTCTCGTTGGCGCCGAGGCGGACGAACAGCCGCACCTTGCTGCGGGGGTCCTCGCCCGTGATCGCCTGCAGCTCGGCCAGGTCGATGCCGCTGCCGAGCCGGCCGTGCATGTGCACGAACATGCGCAGGTTGGAATACTTCAGCAGGTCGAGGCCCTGGAACGTCTTGGAGATGGCGCGCTGCTTGCCGGGCTTGAGGTCCTCGACGCGGAGCACCAGCGCCTGCTCCCGCGCCTGCTGCTGGCCGCCCGTCGCCAGGCGAATCTGGCTGATGATGGTCCCGTTGGGCGTCTTGTAGACGTCGCCGTTCTCCTCGTTGTTGATGCTGGCGATGGACAGCCGCGTCGTGCTCGTATCGACCACGGCCTCGCGCTCCTGGGCGACCTTGTCCTCCTTGCGCCACTGGCTGCCGACCAGCTCGAACTCGGCGAACCGCATCGTGATCGGGGCGACGTGCCCGGTCGTCCACAGCCGGATGGATTCGATCAGGCTGAAGTCCTGGATGGAGCCGACCCGGCGCGTGAAGTTGCGCACCGGGATGCGAACCTGGTACCAGCCCGTGCCGCGCCCGTCTTTGTCCGTGATCTCGCCGACGACGTAGTCATCCTGCCGCTCGGGGCGGGCCAGCGAGTCCAGCACGGCCAGACTCAGGGGCAGCATGTACTGGTAGTAGCTGTTGTCCGTGTCGATGCTGGAGTTGAGGTTCAGGTCCTCGGAGTCCGGGTAGCGGGCATTGCCACGCCTGACCTGCCCCTGCCCGAACTGGCTCTGCGACTCGTAGGCGTTCAACTCCAGGCCGGGGCCGTAGCGCGAGAAGCGCTGCTGAATGGTCGCGCCCTCCGGGTAGAGCGTCGGGTCGCCGAAGTAGGCGTCGTCGTCGAAATAGTAATAATCGTCGCCGGAGGGGTCGCGCAGGGCCTTGGCCACCTCGACCCGGTAGCGGGGATCGGGGTCGGACGGGTCGAGGGCGTTGAGGAACGACTGGAAGACGAAGGCCTCGGTGGCGGGGGGGTCGTAGGCAGACACGTCGTAGGAGGCCAGCCCGTCGAGCCCGAGGTCCTCGGTGCGCCTCGTGGCCTGGTCGATGTTGATGACGCCGTTGGTGGTGCTGGTCGGCAGGCGGCTCCAGGCATCCAGCGCCCCCGAGCCGATGGTCGTCGTCGAGAGGCCGTCCTCGTTGTTGAGCTTGCCGTTGGGCAGGACGTCCTCCGAGATCGAGCCGAGGTCCATGTAGAGCCGGGCCGAGCGGCCGGCATCGCCGCCGGGGGCTTCGGAGTAGGGGCGGAAGACGAACTCCACGAACTCGATGTTGCGCGTCTCGAAGTCGGTGTAGCCCTCCGGCAGGCGCTGCGTCATCCCGCCCCAGGTCTGGCGCGGGTTGTTGAGGAAGTCCTTCAGCTCGGTCGTGTAGTTGTAGGGGCCACGCTCGTGCGGGTTGAAGTAGACGTCCATCGTCGGCAGCGTCTGGTCGATCTCGGCACGGGTGTCCTTGTTGGGGAAGACGTCTTTGATCAGCACGGGCGCCACGGCCGGCGTGATGGGCGCCTTCCGGGAGAGTTCCTCCAGGAGGTTGTTGTTGAGCTGATACCAGGAGAACGTGGCGCGCCAGGTCGTACGCAGGGAATCCTCGGCGGGGCAGCGCAGATTGCCGGGGCACGGATAGCGGGGGATGGAGTCAGGCGCGGCGCTGAGTTGCCAGGCGCCGGCCTGCCGCAGCGAGAAGGTGTTTTCGAAGCCCTCGAAGTCGTCGATGTACGAGATGCCGCCCAGCTCGTCGCGTTTGAAGTCGAGCCCCTGATCCTGGAGGGTGTTCTGTGTGCGGCGGAAGGCCGTCGTCTGCGTGTGACCCGGGCGGAGTTGCGCGAACTCGCCGGTGAGGGAAATGGAGCTGGGCGCACGCGTCTGCAACAGCGGCAGCGCGTCGATGGCGCGCGTGAGCCAGCGCGGCTCCAGCTCCAGCGACCCGTCGACGCCCCAGATCGTGTTCGAGATCGGCTCCTCGCCGATGCGAAACTTGTCGATGGGCGACTTCTGGCTGAGCCGCATCAGCGTCGCCCCCAGCGCCAGGTTGTTGCTGATGTCGTAGTCGGCCCGGAGGCCGAGCAGGGTTTTCTTCTGGAGGTTGAGGAACGAGTTCTGCTCGTACTCGATCTCGATGTCCCGCCCCGGCGTGAGGTAGGCCGGGTTGGTGATGGTCACGGTGCCGCCCTGGTAGTCCACCGTATAGTCGACGCCCTCCTGCAGGGGCGTCCCGCCGGAGGTCACCCGCACCGAGCCCTCGATCACCCCGGCGAAGGCCCGCAGGTCGTAGAACGACTGCACGGAGCCTTTGTACGAGCCGCGCACGCGGTAGACGTCCAGCTGCGTGTTGCGCCGGGCGTTTTCCTTCTTCTGGGTGTAGAGTTCGTCGAAGACGTAGAGCGCCTTCAGCTCCTGCTGCCGCGCCGGGTCGCCGACGCTGGTCTCGATCTGGCGGGCCAGGTTGCCGGCAAACGGCTCCAGCGTGGGGAAGATGAGCAGGCCGTTGCCCGGGTCGATGGTGAAGCCGGGGGCGTAGTCGAACAGGTTGTCCGGCCGGGGCGCGCCCTGCTCGTTGAGGCGATCGAGGCCGAGCAGTTGCAGCAGGGTCTGCTGGCCGCCGACGCCCGGCAGCCGCTCGGTGGGCGCCTTGCCGGGGGCCTCGTAGACGACGTCCAGCTCGAACTCGTTGGCGTTGAGCCCCCGGCCCGGGAAGCGGTAGATGTTGCGCAGCTGGAGGTACCAGGCCGCCGGGTTGAAGCTGTCCTCGCCGCCGGTCAGCACCGGCTGCTTCATGTTGACCGGGCGCAGCAGCTTCAGCAGGAGGCGGTCTTCGATCTGCCCGCCGAGCGACCCGCCCGTCTCCGCCGCGAAGTCGCCCACCTGGTAGGTCCGCCCGTTGGCCAGGTAGCGGAACGAGACGGCCAGCGCCTCGCTCTCGGGCAGGCGCTGGCGCAGGGAGATGTAGCCCAGCACCTCGTCGATCTCATAGTCACGCCCGCGCTCCAGCTTCTTGAAGCGGCCCACCTGATAGTCGAGGTCGCCGAGCGGCTGGTCCATCTCGGCGGGGGAGACGAGCACGTTCTGCACGTTCGTGGCGGCGTCGCGGAGCCGCTCGGCCTCGGCATCGTCGTACTGGTCGACCGCGTTGTCCGGCAGGGCCGAGACGTCGGCCCGGGTGTAGCCGTCGGCCAGCGTGACGATCTCGGCCGGCTCGCCGAGGTCCACCACGGCCAGCACCTGCCGCACGTTCTCCTCGCCGGAGCTGGTGGGCATGAGCCGCCACACCTCGATGTCGGTGATGCGCTCGAAGCCGTTGGCGACGATGATGTTGGGCGGGTCGGCGAGGGCGGGCTCCCAGCGGTTGCGGAAGTAGTAGCCGAGGAAGAAGTGCGTGTTGTCGTCGTAATCGGTCGGCTTCAGGTCGAACTCCGTCGACGTCGAGCCGCCCTCGATGCTGAGGCTGTTCGACTGCCCCTCCTGCTGGCTGGCCACGGTCGTCAGGCGCAGCCCGCCGATCTGCAACTCGCTCTTGATGCCGAAGAGGCTCTGCCCGCCGCGGATGAGCGACGACGGCGTGTTCAGGAAGACGTTGCCGGCCTCGATCTTCTGGATGATCTCGTCCTCGTAGCCGGTGTATTCGAGCTTGAGCTGGTTCTGGTAGTCGAACTGGTTGTTGGTGTCCCAGTTGACGTCGACGCGCAGCTTGTCCCCGATGGTGCCGGTGATGCCGAGGCGCAGGTCCTGCTTGAAGTCGGGGTCGACCTGGCTGGCGCGGCCGGTGAAGGCGACCTGCTGGTCGCTCTTGCGGTAATCGAAGCCGGCGCGGATGTCCGCCTGGCCGGTGACGCGCAGGTCCACCTCGGGCTTGCCGAAGATGGTGGTGAAGGCGCTGTTGCGTCCGCCGGGCACGACGATGTTGACGCCGAGGCCGCCGCGCCGCTGCTGCCGGCGCTGCTGCATGCGCTGGTCGGCCAGATCGCGGAAGTTGTCCCGCAGGTCCTGACGCAGGCGCTCCCGCCGGTAGGTTTCATAGTCGAGCTCGACCGGGTAGCGCACGTCCCGGCCGCCGACCTGCTCCTGCACGCGGAAGACGTTGCGCGTGGAATCCAGCTCGACGCGGTGCCGCCAGAAGGCGCCCAGGTCCGGGCCGAGCGGGCGGCGGCGACGCGGCAGCACCGAGGCGGAGAACGGATCCCGCCGGAACCGCGGCAGATACCGCGCGGCCAGCCCGGTATCCGGCGGGGCCATGGCCCCGGCGGCGAGCGAGTCGGTCGCCAGCGAATCGGGCCGGGTGGCGGTGCTGTCCGTATCGGCGCGGGCCACGTGCCAGGCGGTCGAGGCCGGACGCGGCACCCCGGGTGCCGGCGAGGCGGCCTGGCTCACCAGCGTAGCCAGCACCACCAGCGCGCCGGCGACGAGCGCCGCCAGCTGCCGGAGCGGGCGGAATACACGGGCCGCCGGAGGAGTCGTCTTCCCCTGAGGAGCGTGTCGAGATCGCACGAATTCCTGTCGTACTGCTGATCGAAGATCCGGCCCGGACCGGCCCGTGAAGCACCGGCCTCGAGGCACCGTGTCGAGACCCTACGGTCGAGTAGAGCGTTGTTCGTAGCCAGACGTGCCTATACGCAGTGTCTCGGTTGATCCTCGGATGCAGGGACAGGAGATCGCGGACCGGCCGTGCCACCGGGAAGGCGTCACGGTGCGTCATCTGCTCGGGCGCGTCTCCGCTCGCACGTCAGGCAAAGTAACCGCCGCGCGCCTTCGCTTCAAGAGCAAAAAACGGACCCGCCCGACGGGCCGCGCCGGCGGTGTCCTACCGCGGCCCGGGGCGTTTGTTCTGCACGAAAACGCCCCGGCCGGTGGCATCGGTGGTTCTTCCGGTTTATTCTGGAGCGGTTCCAGAGCCCACTGCCTGCCTCCGATGCCTGCCTTCCGCCCCTTGCCGTTCCGGTGGCTGCCGGCCCTCCTGGGGCTGCCGGTCGTCGTGCTCGCCGGCTGCGCGGACCCGGCCCGCAGCCCGGCGCCGGACCCGGACGTCCGGGCCGCCATCGAGGCCGTGCTGGCCGCCCAGGTGGCCGCCTGGAACGCCGGGGATCTGCGCGGCTTCATGGAAGGCTATGCCCGGACCGACTCGTTGCGCTTCGCCTCCGGCGGCACCGTCCGGCGAGGCTGGCAGACCGCCCTCGACGCCTACGAACGCACCTACCCCGACCGGGCCGTCATGGGCACGCTGGCCTTCCACGACCTCGACGTCCGGCTGCTGTCGCCGCGCTGGGCGCTGGTCTTCGGCCGGTGGCACCTCCAGCGAGCGCCGGAGCAGGGCGATGCCGGCGGGCTCTTCACCCTGCTCTTCGAGCGCCGCCCCGAGGGCTGGCGGATCGTGCACGACCACACCTCCTCGGCCTCCTCGTGACCACCCGGCGCTCCCGCACGTGCGCTCCCGCTCCCCCACGTATTTCGTCGTTTCGCTCGTCCCATGATGCACGTTGATCTCCGCGGACAGGTCGTTGTCATCACCGGCGCCGGCGGGCGGCTGGGCCAGCGCCTGGTCCATCGCTTCGCCCGGCAGGGCGCCCGGATCGCCGCCATCGTCCTCGACGAGGACGAAGCCCGGCGCATCCCCTTCCCCGAGGATGAACAGGCCGAAGGGTATGCCTTCCCCGTCGACGTGACGCGGGAGGAGCTGGTCGAGACGTGCTTCGAGCAGATTGCCCACCAGTTCGGCCGGCTCGACGCGCTCATCCACACCGTGGGCGCCTGGGACGCCCGACCGCTGCTGGGCACGTCGCTGGACGACTGGGAGCACCTCATGCGGATCAACCTCACCTCGAGCTTCCTGTGCTTCCGGGAAGCGGTGCGGGTGATGCAGCGCACCGGCACCGGCGGCCGGCTCATCGGCATCGCCGCCGGCCAGGGGGCGGACCGGGGACAGGCCCGGCAGAGTGCCTACTCGGCCGCCAAAGCCGGCGTGATCCGCCTCGTGGAATCCGTCGCCGCCGAACTGGCCGGATCCGGCATCACCGCCCACGCCATCGCGCCGTCGACCATCCTCTACGACGCCGCACCCGGCGAGCCGGGGGTCGCGGCCGAACAGATCGTCAGCCTCTGCCTCTACCTCTGCACGCCGGCCGGCAAGGGCCTCAATGGCGCGACGCTGCGGGCCTACGGCGCGGCCGGCCCGCCGACGGGCTGACGCGCCCGCACGGCCCCGGCACCGCCGGCACCGCCGGCCTTCAGGACCCGTAGGGCACCTGCAGGTAGCGGCGAGCGCGGTCGTGGGCGCCGGCCTGGTCCTCCATCTGCAACACGGACCGGTAACGCGCCTCGGCCAGCGTTCGCTGCCCCAGGGCATCGTAGCACATCCCCTGCCGCAGCCGCCCGAGCACTTTGAAGTAGGTGTCGTCCGTGTGGCGGGCCGTGAGGGCTTCGAGGCGCATCAGGTAGGTGAGCGCGGTGCGGTAGTCGCCGTAGGCCATGTAGCTTCGGGCGAGGTAGTAGAGCGCCTGGTCGGCGGTGCCGGCGGTGTAGCCCGGCGTCCCGGCTTCATACCGGCCGAGCACGTCGCTGAAGATCTCGCGTGCTCTGAGCCAGCGGCCCCAGCGGGCATAGACGCGCCCCTCGAAGGCGTGGAAGAAGGCATTCCCCGGATGGCGCTCGCGCAACCACGTCGCGTAATAGACGCTCTTGTCGAAGTCCTGCTCGAAGAGGTAATAGATCTGTAGCAGGAAATACGCCGCCTCGGTCTGGATGTAGTAGCCTTCCCGCGCCGTGCGCTCCAGCGCCTGGAGGCCGCGCTGCCGGTCGCCCCGCGGGAAGAACACCATCACGGGCCGGGCGAAGGGGTAGCGCTCGGGGATGACGGCCGCGTAATAGTCGTAGATGCCCTTGCCGAAGGCATAATCGTCGTTCTCCGGCCTCGCCTCGGCCACGCCCAGCACATAGTCCATGGCCCGGATGCCGTCCCGCGCGGCCTTCAGCCAGGCGCCCCGGTTGGAGCGCAGCCGCCCGCGAAACCCCAGGGCCGCGCCCTTGAAGAACATCGCGTCGAAGGACGTGCCATCACGCATCAGCAACCGGTCGCTGCGGGCGATGACCTCGTCCATGGCCGCGTAGAAGGCGTCATCGTGCGAGGTGTCGGACAGGTCGAGCAGGATCTCCCACCACAGGTTGAGGGCCTTCAGGAACGGGCCGATGGGATGATCGGGGAAGCGCCGGTCGATGCGGTCGAAGAGGGCGGCCGCCTCGTCGAAGCGCATGTCGTAGAGCAGGTCGAGGCCGCGTTTCGCCTCGGCGCGCACGTACGGATCCTCCAGCACCGAAGGCCCCTCGTCGGGCGTCGACTGCCCGGCCAGGGGGGCGAGGACCAGCCACAGGACGACGAGCACGAGGCGACGCCACCACGCCCCGCGAAGCCCGCGCGCCCTATGTTCCCGTCGCTGCCGCATGGTGAGGCGATGTACCGCCGCCCGCAGCGGGCTGTTCCACCACGCCGCCGGACGCCCTCGCCGGACGTTGACCACCTGGACCCTTTCCCGCCTCGTCTGGTTCATCTGTTCTGACCGAGGTACCCCAGGCCTCCGCCGGTGCTTGCTCCATGACCCCCGCTGTGTTTCCCGATTCGCCTTCGTGGCCGGGCGCGGTGCTCGCGCTGCTCGTCGGCCTCGGGCTCGCCGCCGGGGCGCCGGCCCAGCCGCACACGGCCGCGCCGCCCGACGGCCTGGAGCGCCTGCAACAGGGCCTCGCCGCCGTGGAGGCCGGCCACCCGGACGCGGCGCGGCCGGTCCTCGAAGCGCTGTTCGACGAGGCGGCCGCGTTCTACACCCCGGACCTCGGCTCGGTGGCCTACTGGCTGGGCCGCGCCCATGCCGACCTCGGCGCACCGGACCAGGCCCTGCGCGTCTGGGAAGCCGGCCTCGACCACCTCGACGCAGCCGGTCGCTTCGACCCGCGACTCGCCGAGGCCTACTTCGAACGCGTCTTCAGCGATTCCCTCGAAGCCGCCTACGGCCGCGCCGCCGACCTGTACCTGCGTCTGCTGGAGACGGCCGACACCCTGGCCGACACGGCCGCCCGACCCATCCTGCGCCGCCACATCGCCCGGATCCTGCCGCTGGTGCCGGAGTCGGAACGCAGAACGCTCGGCCGCCCCGTGGCCCCCAACGGCTTCGGCATCCTCAACCCGGACCGGGACGCCGTGGACCTCCGGCCCGGTGCAGGCGCCCGGGCCGCGCTCTGGTGGCGCCGGCGCCCGGATCCCGTGCTGGCCACCGGCCGCCATGAGCGCATCGAGGAACACCTGAGCCGCGTCGCCTACGCCCGGGCCCACTTCCCCTGCGCCGCCTGCGCCACCGGCTACGACGACCGCGGCGAGATCTTCGTCCGCCTCGGGCCGCCACCCCGTGCCGCCTCCATCACCTTCGACGACTCGCGGCTGCTGGACATCCTCCTCCACCCGAATGCGCCGCACATCAGCCGCCGTGACTTCCCGAAGAACGCCGTCTGGTACTACCCCGACCTCGGCCACCCCTATGGCCGCTTCGTCTTCATCGACAACGGCGAACGCTACCAGGCCGGCGGCCTCTTCGACCTGATCCCCCTGTCGCTGCGCACCGCCGGCGGTTTCTCGCGCCGCTCGGCCATGCTCGCCACGATGCGGGACATGGTCATCGTCCACATCTACGAAGAACTCCAGCGGACGCACACCGGCATCGGGGACGGGCCGGGCAGCGGCTCGGCCCAGGAGATCTACCAGGAAGCCCGGCTGCGCATGGCCGAACTGGCCACGCAGGAATCGGCCTACGAAGCCGCTCCCGCTTCGCCCGTCCCGACGGAGATCCAGCAGGAAGACCGGCTCTATGCCGTCGAACAACGGCTGCGCGTGCCGGAACAGCACACCAACGTGTTCGAGGAGATGGAGGACCTGCCCGTCTTCTTCCGCCTGGCGCGCTTTCTGGATGCGGACCGCACCACCCGCACGGAGCTCTTCTGGACGCACCCGGCCGGCACCTTCGAGGACGCCCCGTACCTCGTCGACTTCTACGCGGCGCAGCTCGACCGCCGCTTCGAGCGCCGGGCGATGGACGGTCGGAGCTACCCCCCCGCCCGCCTGGACGATCCGCAGTCGATGAGCGTCTCCACCTTTACGCTCCGCGGCGACACGGCCACCTACCACCTGCGCCTCCAGTGGCTCCAGCGGCCGCGCCGCGAGCGGAGCTACAGCATCGATTCCCTCCAGGCCCTCAACCCCGATCCGGCCGTCCTGGAGATGAGCGACCTGCTTCCGGCCCTCATGCCGGAGATCGCCCAGACCGGCGGCGGCATCCGCCTGACGCCCTACCCCCTGCCACGCATCCGCGCCGGGATGCCGCTGGCGCTCTACTTCGAAATCTACCACCTCCGCTTCGGCCCCGACGACCAGACGCGCTACGCCGTGGAGGTCGCCGTGGAACGGCGCGACGCCGGCACCCTGCAACAGCTCTACCGGGACCGCACCCGCCGCACCGCCGCCCGCACCGACGTCGAGGGCACCACGAGCACCGCCCGCGAATACATCGCCGTCGACCTGAGCGACGTCCACGGCGCCGAAAGCGTCACCGTCACCGTCCGCGTGACGGACGAGGTGAGCGGGCAGGAGGTCGAACGCAGCGTACAGTTCGACGTGTTCAACCGCTAAACGAAGAGGGCACGACGCCGCAGCGCCGTGCCCCCGGTAAGAACGCGTGGGGATCCTCCCCGGCCGACCTCAGCGCCCGATGCGGCGCATCCCGGCATACAGCAGCCCGAGGCCCGTGATCTTCAGCAGATCCACCGGGATGAACCGCAGGAAGCCTTTGTCGATCGACTCGAACCACGTGGCGTGATCGGCGGTGTAGTGCAGCCAGACGACGCCCAGGGTGAAGAAGACGAGTGACCCGGCCAGCATCGACAGCGTGCTCCCGGCGAGGCTGTTCCATCGCCGCGAGAGCAGGCCGACGACGGCGGCGGCGGCCGGGTAAGCGAGCAGGTAGCCGGCCGTCACGGCACCGAACAGATAGGCGGGGCCGAAGTGGTCGCCGGCGAACACCGGGAAGAACAGCCCGAGCGTGAGGTAGAGCAGCTGGGCCAGGCCTCCGTTGCGCCAGCCCAGAAAGAGCCCGCTGCCGTAGACGGCGAGCGTCTGCAACGTGAAGGGCACCTCCCACAGATAGAGGCGCACCTGGGCCCCCAGCGCCGTGAGCAGCGCGAAACCGACGATGCCGAGCACCTGGACGGCGGCCGAGGCCCGCTCCTGACGCAGCGCATCCACGAGGGCGGCGTGGGGAGCCTGAAGCTTGAGGAGGTTGGTCATGGACCTGAAGGAGTCTGACGAAAGGAGGTGGCTAAGGCCCGCACAGGACCTGACGGGAAGATAGGAGCCGGCATGGAGTCCTGCACCCCCCGATATCCCCTTTCATGAGAGGTTGACCGAATCGTTCATGAGAGGTTGATCGAATCGGCCCGGGCATTACGCAACCGGACCGGACAAAATGGGCTGTGGGCTGCTCGCTGCTGGCTGCTCGCTGCTGGCTGCTCGCTGCTGGCTGCTCGCTGACGGCTGCTCGCTGACGGCTGCTCGCTGACGGCTGCTCGCTGACGGCTGCTCGCTGACGGCTGCTCGCTGACGGCTGCTCGCTGACGGCTGCTCGCTGACGGCTGCTCGCTGACGGCTGCTCGCTGACGGCTGACGGCTGACCGCTGATCGCTGACGGCTGCCTGGGGCGGCGTCTATCCACTACTCCCGCTGCGGATCCGGCCATCGGAAGCGCGGTCCGGCCTCCGGGGCCGGGAGCGGAAGCCGGGGTGCCCTCCGCTCCCACTCCTCACCGAAGTTGCGTATGACCTCCGGCGAGACCCCCGGCCCGTACGTCCGTATGCGCGCATCGACCGAGGGGTCGGGCCACAGGACGATGCCGGGGTCCATCTCGGCGGCCCATGCCGCACGATTGCGAGCCCACCCGTCGCGAACGCCCTCCGGCAGCCCCCGGCGTAGCGAATCCGCCCAGGCTCGCAGACGGAGCGAATCCGGCCAGGCTCGCAGACGGAGCGAGTCCGGCAGCCAGAAGAAACGCAGCGAGTCCGACCAAGCCCGCAGGCGGCGTGAATCCGGCCAGGACCCTTCGTAGAGGGTATCCGGCCAGGCATGAAGGGCGAAGGGGGCGAGGTGGAACGAAGCGGCCGAGGCATCCGGGGACCTGCCGGCCACGGCTTCGCCGTCGCAGGCGCACGGCGCCTGGGCGGTCGCGCATCCGCCGAAGATCAACCCGAGCGTGCAGAAGATCGTACCGATGTGCTTCATCGCAGAGGCAGGCTGGTATCGGGAACGTTTTCGCTCCTAACGCGCGGATCCGTCCGTTTCGTATGCAGCGGGGCTCAGCCCGAGTTCAAGCCCGGATTCAAAAGGCCGGTGGGCCGAGCGGCCGCCGGGCCTCGTCGCGCAGGCCGACGAGCAGGCTCTCTCCCTCCGGGTTCACCTTCAGCGCGCCGTACCGCGCCCCGCTGTAGTAGTCCGCGTGGCCTTCCTGGAAGAAGAACGCCTCGGCGCCGAACTGCACCCGGCCCTGCCGTTTGCGGTAGGCGATGAGCTGCTCGTTCGGCCCCAGCGGCTCGCCCTCGCGGTAGAGCCGGTCGATACGCGCCACGCTATCCGGCCCGACGACCAGCACCAGCCGTCCCCGGCGAGGCAGCGCCTCCGGCGGCAGGGTCGAGTCGGGGAAGGCGTACCGGAGGTCCATGTAATCCCCCTGCATGAGCGAGCGCGGGTCGACCGGGGCCAGGCGTAGCAGCACGGTGCGGCCCTCGGCCAGCAGCCGCTCCTTCTGCGCGATCAGGTACGCCGGCACGCCGAGCACGGCCAGCGTGACGAGCGCGAGGATGCCGTATCGAATGCGGGCGGTCATGAGCGTGGCGGAGATCCTGGATCGAGGAAGCGGGGCCGCTGACCTCGCGAGGGAGCGGGCTCATCCGCCCAGAGCCGCACCAGCACCAGGCGGAGCCCCAGGAGCACCCCGCCGCCACCAGCCAGCACGGCCGACTTCTGCAGCAGCGTCAGGTCGAGGTCGTAGTAGTAGAAGGACAGGAACCCGGCCAGCGCCACCACCGCCAGCCCCATCAGCGTCCGGTTGCCGCGCCGGAATCCGAGGGCGAGCACCAGCAGCGCTCCCATCACCCCCGGCGCCGGGGCCGTCAGCAGCGCCAGCACGACCGTCCCGCCCGTCAGCATCCAGGCGACCGGCTCCGTGAGGGACGCGCCGAGGCGCCGCAGCTCCTGCCCCTCCAGGAACAGCAGCCCGCCCAGCAGCACCAGCGTGGCGATCCACCAGGCACGAACCCCGACCGTATCACCCGGCACGGACAACACCAGCAGGCCGAGCAGGCTCACCACGAGCCCATAGCCCGCCGGGCGGGCGAGGTCGCCGTACCCGGCGGCGACGAGGCGGCTCTCGCCGAGCCACACCGCCACGACGCCCGGCACCAGCAACGCCATCACGACGTGCAGCGCATCGGGGACCTCCTGCACGACGAGCAGCACCACCAGCGCCGTCACCACGACCAGCACCGAGAGGAAGCGCCGCGCGGCATCCCGGTAGCGCCACAGCATCACCCCTTCGGCGAGCATCGCCGCGAGGCAGGCCACCTCCACGCGCTCCGTGCTGGCGCCCAGTCCGCCGACGAGGCTGAGCACGCCGACGAGGCTGAGCACGAACAGCACCTGCCGCAGGTACAGGCTGCCGGCCCGCCGGTGCAGCCCGAGCGCCACGGCCGCCAGCACGGCCCCCAGCGTGGCCAGCACCAGCGGCTCCTCCGTGAGCGCCCCCAGGCCGAGGAGGAACGAGAGCAGAAACCCCGCCGAGATCCAGGCCCCGATGATCGTCAGCGCCCGCACGTACCAGGGCTCGGCCGGCTCGTGATCGGAACGAGCCGCGGCCAGCGCCGCCTCGACGCGCCCGGCGTCCAGGTAGCCTTCGGCCTGTAGCCGTTGCAGTACCGTGTCGAGGGAATGGGGCATGGCGGCTACGGGGTGGGCGGATAGCGTCGCAGCCAGGTGACGGCCAGGTACAGCAGCGCGATGACGACCAGGGCGACGAGCAACCGACCGCCGGGCCAGTCTCCGAGGAGCCGCGCGGCCAGGGCCGTCCCCACGCCGATGCCGCTGAGCAGGGCGGCGGCCACGACGTACAGGTCGCCCGGCGGCCGGCGATACCACCAGAGAGCACCGCCGACCACGCCCGCGTAGGCAGGCACGGCCACGAGGTGCATCGGATGGCTCCACCGTTCCTCCGGCGGGACGAAGATCAGCAGGATGACCGGGACGGTGACGCAGAAGAGCAGGACCGTGGCGATCAGCCGGGGCGCCCAGCGCCGACGCAGCCAGGTCACGCCGCGGGCGGCGCCGACCTCCCAGGCCGCCAGCGCGAGGGCCTGGAAGCCGGCGAGCACGAGCCAGAGGCCGACCCCGCCCGCGGCCTCCGGCCCCGGCACCTGGAGCCAGTAAAGCACCAGCGTGGTGTCGAGCAGCGCGAGCCAGCCGATCCACAGCCACGCAGACCGGCTGATGAACACCCATCCCGCCACGAGCAACGCCCACGTGCCGAAGAGCCCGTAGGGGTCGGCTCCCGTCTGATAAACCTGCCCGTAGACGGCCAGCAGCGGCCCCGGCAACACGGCGGCGACCAGCAGCGCCACCTGCCCCGGCCCGGTGTCCAGCCCGAACCGCCACGCCGCCACGACGGCCGCCAGAATCCCTCCCATGATCAGCCCGAACCGCGCAAAGCGACCGAGATCGTCCCAGTTGTAAGCGAAGAAGAAGACGATACCGGCCAGCAGCAGCACCACCCCGACGATGAGCAGCAGCCGGTCCAGCAACCAGCGCCAGGCCGACCGGTCCGGCACGTAGCCGGCGAGATCCAGCCCCCGCTCCAGCGCCTCGGCCGAGAGGTACCCGGCTGCCGCAAGCCGCCGGAGGCGCTCCGGCGAGGCCGTCAGGTCCGAGGCGTCCGGGTCATCCATGGAAGGCCGGCGTGAGGAGAGAAGAGCAGAGCGGGTAGCCACAAGAACGCCTCCCGGACGAACGAACGCAACGGAGCCGCCGCCTCCCTCCGCCAGCCCCACCCCTCAGCCCCGCCTGCGCCAGGGCACCGGCACCGCGTCGGTCCAGGCCAGGCGCTCGACCACCTGCCAGAAGCTGTCCTCCAGCGGCGCGTCGACGGTCAGCGGCGCGTCGACGGTCAGCGGCGCGCCGCTGGAGGGATGCGGCACGGTGAGGCGCACGGCGGCGAGCAGGAGGCGGTGGCTATCGAGGTGCTCCTTGAAGCTCCGGTTGTGCCGGTAGTCGCCGTGCTTGTAGTCCCCGATGACGGGATGGGCGATGCGATTGAGGTGACGGCGGATCTGGTGGAAGCGGCCCGTCTCCGGCTGCACCTCCAGGAGCGCGTACCGGCTCGTCGGATAGGGACCGACGGCGTAAGGAAGCTCGGCCGTGGCCAGGCGGCGGTAGCGCGTCCGTGCAGGGCGGGGCGTCGTCTGGCCGGGCT
This sequence comes from Roseithermus sacchariphilus, assembly GCA_003285105.1. GTDB lineage: Bacteria > Bacteroidota > Rhodothermia > Rhodothermales > MEBIC09517 > Roseithermus > Roseithermus sacchariphilus. The sequence continues at coordinate 66,299 of CP030158.1, forward strand.
TCGCCAGCGGGTGGTCGATGCAGCCCTCCGGCTCCGGGTGCCCGCGCACGACGGCCAGGTACGTCTTCTCCACACGCCGCTCGCGAAAGGCCTGCCCCAGATGCCGCGCCGCCTCGGGCGTGAGCGCGAACAGCAGCACCCCGGAGGTGGGCCGGTCGAGCCGGTGGACGGGATACAGGTAGCGTTCGATCTGGTCGCGCACGAGCTGCAGGGCCGCCGTCGCATCGGGCTCCTGCGGGGGGCGATGCACGAACAGCCCGGCCGGCTTGTGCACGGCCACGAGCGCTTCGTCCTGATAGAGGATCTCCAGCACGTCGCCTAGGCCGCCACCGCGCCGGACTCCGGCTCGGTGGCCCGACAAACGACGCTACCGACGGCCTTCTCACCGTCGTACCCATTCCAGAAACGCATGCGCATTCAACACAGGGATGCTGCGAAAAGGGTGTAACACAAGCAGGTCTGCATCGCCCGTGACGATACAGGCGGCGTTTCCTTCCACGGCCAGCGCCAGGAACTTGTCGTCCGCGGCGTCCCGGCACGCCCGAATGGTCGTCTTGACTTCGACCAGGGTCGCCTCTCGAATCAATCCGTAGAGCAGTTCCTCTCGCCGCTCCCGGCGCACGTATCGGTCGAACCGTTCCCGCCGCAATACGCCACTCAATTCCTCCGCTACCTCCTCCGACAGCAACACCGTTCCTCGCCGCAGCGCCATCTTCAGCGCTCGTCCGGGGAGCGATTCGTCGAAGAGGAAAGCGCTGACGATCGTGTTCGTGTCAAAGACGTATCGTGGCCTATCGCTCATCCAGGAGGTCGTTCAGGATCTCCGGGGTCAGGCCTCTAGCCTGCGCCTCGGCACTGGCTTCCCGCATGACCTGCTCCAGAGGCCGGGGGGGCTGCGCGATGCCGCTGATCTGCAGGCTCAGCAGAAGGTCGATCTTGCGACGATCCTGCTCGGAGGCCGCCTCATAAATACGTGCGGCTTCCGGGGTTACGCGAACCGTGATTTCCCTGGTTTCCATCGTCTTCCCACCCTTGTGGCACGTGGTCTTCCCGCAGCGTACGTCGTACGGCCTCTCCGGTTCACCGCGGCGAACGGCCATCATCCCGGCGGACGGCCACCCTCGTGCTGCGTCAAATATGAAATGACGAGTTCATGCGCGCGGCTGTTTGGTCGCCGGCAAGGCGTCGAATCGCGGCGTAGCCAGAGCTACGGCAAGATTCGGGAACGCCGCCGGCGGGCGAACGGACCGCGCAGAACCTGTCAGAACAGGCTTGACGGAACACTAGGCCGCCACCGCGCCGGACTCCGGCTCGTAGGCCAGGCGCGGAGCCAGCCAGCGCTCGACCTCGGCGACGCTCATGCCCTTGCGCCGCGCATAGTCCTCCACCTGATCCCGCTCGATCTGGCCGACGTTGAAGTACGCCGCCTCGGGGTGGGCGAAATACAGGCCGCAGACCGAGGCCGCCGGGTACATCGCCAGGTGCTCGGTGAGGCGGATGCCGGTGTGCCGCTCGACGCCCAACAGCTCCCACAGCAGCCACTTCTCGGTGTGGTCCGGGCAGGCCGGATAGCCCGGCGCCGGCCGGATCCCCCGGTACTTCTCGGCGATCAGATCCTCGTTGGTGAGTCGCTCGTCCGGGGCATAGCCCCAGTACGTGGTGCGGACCTGCTCGTGCAGGTACTCGGCAAAGGCCTCGGCCAGGCGGTCGGCCAGCGCCTGCGCCAGGATGGCCTGGTAGTCGTCCCCGTCGGCCCGGAAGCGCTGCACGAGGTCGTCCAGGCCGTGGCCGGCGGTGACGGCAAAGGCTCCGATGTAATCGGCGATGCCGGTATCCCGCGGGGCCACGAAGTCGGCCAGGGCGCGGTTGGGCCGGCCGGGCGTCTTGCGGGCCTGCTGGCGCAGCGTGTGCAGCACCATGCGGACCTCCTCCCGGCGCTCGTCGGTGTAGATCTCGATGTCGTCGCCGACGCTGTTGGCCGGGAAGAGGCCGAAGACGCCGTTGCAGGTGAGCGTCCGCCGCGCGGCCAGCCGGTCCAGCAGGCGGTTGGCGTCGTCGTAGAGCCGACGGGCCTCGGCGCCGACGGTGGGGTCGTCGAAGATGCGGGGAAACTTGCCGCTGAGCTCCCAGGCAATGAAGAAGGGCGACCAGTCGATGTAGGGCCGCAGCGTCTCGATGGGCACGCCGGGCAGCACCGTCAGGCCCGGCTTGTTGGGCCGCGTGATCGGCACGGCGGCCCAGTCGCACGTGAAGCGGTTGGCGCGGGCGTCTTCGATGGACAGGTACGACGTGGTCCGGTCCCGGCGGGCGTAGCGCGCGCGGATGGCCTCGTACTCGGCCCGCACCTCGTCGACGAACCGGTCCCGCTGGTCGTCGGAGAGCAACTGCCCGACCACCGGCACGCTGCGCGAGGCGTCGAGCACGTGCACGACCGGCCCGTCGTAGTTCGGCGCCACACGGACGGCCGTGTGCAGCTTCGAGGTCGTTGCCCCGCCGATGAGGAGCGGGGTCGTGAAGCCCTGCCGCTGCATCTCACGGGCCACGTGCACCATCTCGTCGAGCGACGGCGTGATGAGCCCGCTCAGGCCGATGACGTCGACGGCGTGCCGGCGGGCCTCGTCCAGGATGGTCTGCGCCGGCACCATCACACCGAGGTCGATCACCTCGTAGTTGTTGCACTGGAGGACGACCCCGACGATGTTCTTGCCGATGTCGTGCACGTCGCCCTTGACGGTGGCCAGCAGCACCCTGGCCTGCGGCCGTCCGGCGGCGTCCCCGGCCTTTTCGGCCTCGATGAACGGCTCCAGGTAGGCCACGGCCTTCTTCATCACCCGCGCGCTCTTGACCACCTGCGGCAGGAACATCTTCCCCTGCCCGAAGAGATCGCCGACGACGTTCATGCCGTCCATCAGCGGGCCTTCGATGACCTCCAGCGGCGTGGCATACCGGCGGCGGGCCTCCTCGGTGTCTTCCTCGATGTAATCCAGGATGCCCTTGACGAGGGCGTACCGCAGCCGGGCCTCGACCGGCTCACGGCGCCAGGCATCCTGCCGGGCCTCCCGGGTCCCGCTCTCCGCGCGGAGGGCCTCGGCCCGCTCGACGAGGCGCTCCGTGGCATCGGGCCGGCGGTCGAACAGGACGTCCTCGATGCGTTCGCGCAGGTCCGGGTCGATCTCCTCGTAGACCTCGATCTGCCCGGCGTTGACGATGCCCATGTCCAGCCCGGCCTGGATGGCGTGGTACAGGAACACCGTGTGCATCGCCTCGCGGACGGTGTCGTTGCCGCGGAAGGAGAAGCTGATGTTGGAGACGCCGCCGCTGACGTGGGCCCCCGGCAGGTGCTGCTTGATCCAGCGCGTGGCTTCGAGGAAGTCGAGCCCGTAGCGGTTGTGCGCGTCGATGCCCGTGGCTATGGCGAAGATGTTGGGGTCGAAGATGATGTCCTGCGGCGGGAAGCCGATCTCGTCGACCAGGATGCGATAGGCGCGCTCGCAGACCCGGATGCGGCGTTCGAGGGTGTCCGCCTGGCCGGCTTCGTCGAAGGCCATGACGATGACGGCGGCGCCGTACTGCCGCACCTTGCGCGCCTGCTCGCGGAAGACGTCCTCGCCCTCCTTGAGCGAGATGGAGTTGACGACGCCCTTGCCCTGGATGCACTTCAGCCCGGCCTCGATGACGCTCCACTTCGAAGAGTCGATGACGATGGGGACGCGCGCGATGTCGGGCTCGGCGGCGATCAGGTTGAGGAACGTGGTCATCGCCGCCTCGGCGTCGAGCATGCCCTCGTCCATGTTGACGTCGATCATCTGGGCGCCGTTCTCGACCTGCTGCCGGGCCACGGCGAGGGCGGCCTCGTAGTCGCCCTCCTTGATGAGGCGGGCAAAGCGCCGCGAGCCGGTGACGTTCGTGCGTTCGCCGATGTTGACGAAGCCCGTCTCGGGCCGCAGCACCAGCGGCTCCAGCCCGCTCAGCCGCAGCCAGGGCTCCGGCTCCGGGATCCGGCGGGGGCGGTGCCGGGCCGCCACCTCGGCGAAGGCGCGGATGTGCTCCGGCGTGGTCCCGCAGCACCCGCCGACGATGTTCACCCAGCCCTCGCGCGCGTAGTCGTCGATCTGCCGGGCCATGTAGGCCGGCGTCTCGTCGTAGCCGCCCAGTTCGTTGGGCAGGCCGGCGTTCGGGTAGAGGCTGGTGTAGACCGTCGCCACTCCGGCCAGCTCCTCGATGAACGGCCGCATCTGCGCCGAGCCGAGCGCGCAGTTGAGCCCGACCGAGAGCAGGTGGGGCATGTGGCTGATCGAGTAGAAGAACGCCTCGGGCGTCTGCCCGGAGAGCGTGCGCCCGCTCATGTCCACGATGGTGCCGCTGACCATCACCGGGCAGGCCGTCTGCCGGGCACGGAAGACCTCCTGGATGGCGTAGAGCGCCGCCTTGCAGTTGAGCGTGTCGAAGACCGTCTCCACCAGCAGCAGATCCACTCCCCCGTCGAGCAGCCCGTGTACCTGCTCGGCATAGGCGGCGGCGACCTCGTCGAACGTCACCGCCCGGAAGCCGGGGTCGTTGACGTCCGGGGAGATCGACAGCGTGCGGTTCGTCGGCCCGATGGCGCCGGCCACGAAGCGGGGCCGGTCGGGCGTGCGCCGCGAGTACTCGTCGGCCGCCTCGCGGGCCAGCCGGGCCGCCGCCACGTTGAGGTCGTAGACGACCGACTCCAGGTGGTAATCGGCCTGGGCGATGGCGGTCGCGCTGAAGGTGTTCGTCTCCACGATGTCCGCCCCGGCCTCCAGATACGCCCGGTGGATGTCCCGGATGATGGCCGGTTGCGTGAGCGCGAGCAGGTCGTTGTTACCCTTGAGCTCGTGGGGATGGTCCGCAAACCGCGCTCCTCGGAAGGCCGCCTCGTCCAGCGCATGCTGCTGGATCATCGTCCCCATCGCGCCGTCGAGCACGAGGATGCGCTGCGCGAGCAACCGCCGCAGAAGATCGTGGGTGGACGTATGCATGAACCGATCCGACGTGGTTTCCGATGGAAGCGTACAAACGGAGCGCCCCGGGGAAGGTTCTTCGGGGATGGGCGCCGGACGCGGAGCGGCCGCCGGCCGGTCACGCTCCCTCGGCCCGCAGCGCCTCCACGACGGCCCGGAAGTCGGCAGGGAGCGGGGCGGTGAAGGTCGGCTCGCGGCCGTCGGGCAGGGGAACCTGGAGGCGGTGGGCGTGCAGGAGCAGGCGCGGATAGCGGCTCTGCACATCCACATCGCCATAGAGCGGGTCGCCGACGAGCGGATGGCCCAGGTGGTAGAAATGCACGCGCAGCTGATGCCGGCGCCCGGTGACGGGGTGCGCCTCTACGAGGGTGTACGGCCCGATCCGCTCGAGCACGCGGAAGGTGGTGGTGCTGGCCTTGCCGCGCCGGGGATCGACGCCCATCCGCCCGGAGCCGAACTTCCGCAGCGGGGCCTCGATGACGCCGTGCTCCGGCTCGATGACGCCGTGCGCCAGGGCGAGGTAGGTCTTCTCCACGCGCCGGGCCTCGAAGGCCATGCTCAACGCACGGTGGGCCGCGGCGTGCCGGGCGAAGAGCAGCACCCCACTCACCGGCCCGTCCAGCCGGTGCACCACGAACAGCCGCTGCCCCACCTGCTCCGCGACCCGCTCCAGCAGCGACGGCGCGCGCCGGTCGTAGCCGGGGATGGTCGCCACCCCCGCCGGCTTGTCCACCACCAGCACATCGTCATCCGCATGGATCACCGGAATCATCGCTGCGACCTCGAACCAGACGACAGGGTCTCTTTCATGATGAACCGTGTATGCCGCGCCGGCGGCTTCAGATTCGCAGACCGCTCTCCTCGCACCTTTTTCACGAGCGGACCTCACCGCCGGGCGCCTGTATCCAGCGGCTCATCGATGCTCCGGTTTAAGCCATCCCGGCCAGGCACGATTATAGAAAGAGCCTTGCGGTTCCTCGAAACCGAAGCCACCCGCTGGCTGAACCCCACAACATGGCCCCTCAGCCCCGGATCTTCCCCTGCGTGACATCCCCCACCGTAGCCCACGCCGAAGCCGCTTGCCCGACCATCCGCCCCTGCAGGTCCGCCCCGACCGGCACCGGGGAGAGGCTCCGACGCGCTCTCATCGCTCAGCAGGACACAGACCGGGTTACCGTACCGTTCCATTCAACGTCATCACGATCATGGCCGTATCCTTCCCGGCATCGAGCCGTCGATTCCGTTTCCGCGACCTGACGATGCGCGGAAAGATCCTTGCGCTGATCCTCGGGGCGGTGCTGCTGTCCACCGTCCCGCTGACCGTCGTCAACTACCTCCTCGTTCGCGAAGACACCTACGAAGCCGCCGGCACGGCGCTGCTGGCCCGCGGCGAAGACATCCTGCGTAACGCAGGAGACATCATCCACGGGCGCATCGCGACGCTGCAGACGCTGGCGCTGGCGCCGGAGGTGATCGAAACCATCGAAGCCGCCAACGCCGCCAACCGCCGGCTGAGTGCCGACGCCCTTGCCGAACGCATCCGCAGCCGGGACGCGGCCTGGTCGTCCGGCGGTGCGGAGGCGCTGGTCGAGCGCATCGCCGGCAATGCGCTGAGTGCCCACCTGAAACGCTTTCAGCAGGTCTTCCCCGAGCAGGTCGAGGTCTTCGTCACCGACGCCGCCGGCCTCAACGTCGCCATGACCGACCGCACGGGGGACTACCTCCAGGCCGATGAGGGCTGGTGGCAGACGGCCTTCGAGCAGAATCGCCCCTACATCGGGGAGGTCGAATACGACGAATCCACGGGCAGCTACGCCATGAACATCGGCGTGCCCGTCCACGATGCCAGCGGCGAGCACACCATCGGCGTGCTGCGCGGGACCGTCGACGTGTCGCTGCTGTTCCACATGCTCGCCGGCGTTCGCGTGGGCGAGAGCGGCCGGGCTACCCTGCTGGACCGCAGCGGAAGAATCCTGTACGCCCATGACGAGTCGCGGCTGATGCAGACGGCGCCCGAAGCCCTCCTGGCCATGGTCGAGGCCGGAACGAACCACTGGAGCAAGGAGGCGAGTGACCTGGACGGCCGGGACGCGGTCGTGGCCGCGCGGTTCATGGAGGGCCCCCTGGGGGAGGCCCTCGGCTGGGTGCTGCTGCTGGACCAGGACCGCACCGAGCTGCAGCAGGCCCTCCGGGCCGGCTTGATGGAAAGCTCCCTGCTGGCCGTCGGCATCGTCCTGTTCCTGTTGCTGGCGGGAGCATGGGTCGCCCGGTCCATTGCGCGGCCCATCCGCACCTTGAATGAAGCCGCCCATCGCGTCGCCGAGGGGGACCTGACGGCCCGGGCCGAGGTCACCTCGCAGGACGAGATCGGCAGCCTGTCCCAGGCCTTCAACCAGATGGTGGAGGCCCTGCGGGATTCGATGGACGCCGTGAAGCAACAGCAGCGCCGCATCGAGGAAACCGCCGAGCAGGCCCGGCAGGCCCAGGCCCAGGCCGAGGCCCAGCGTGCCTATCTGGCGGCCAGCGTGGACCGGATGCTGGAGACGATCGACCGCTTCGCTCAGGGCGACCTCACCGTGGCCCTCGAAGCCGAACACGACGACGCGATCGGCACCCTCTATACCGGCTTCAACGAGGCCGTTGCCAACCTCCGCGACATGATCCATCACGTCCAGGCGGCGACCGAGAGCGTCACCAGCGCCACGGCCGAGATCACCGCATCCATCGACCACCTCGCCGCCGCGGCCCAGGAGCAGTCGGCGCAATCGCACGAGGTGGCGGCGGCCGTCGAGGAGATGGTGCAGACCATCGTGCAGAATGCCCAGAATGCCACCTGGACCGCCGAGGCCGCCCGCCAGAACGGCAAGATGGCCGAGGAGGGGCATACGGTGGTGCAGGAGACCATCCAGAAGATGCAGGAGATCGCCGACGTGGTGCGCACCTCCACGGAGACGGTCCTCGACCTGGGCGCGTCGAGCCGGCAGATCGACGCCATCGTACAGGTCATCAACGAGATCGCGGATCAGACCAACCTGCTGGCCCTGAACGCGGCGATCGAGGCCGCCCGGGCCGGCGAACACGGCCGCGGCTTCGCCGTCGTCGCCGACGAGGTGCGCAAGCTGGCCGAACGCACCTCCCACGCGACGACGGAGATCGGGCAGATGATCCAGGACATTCAGGTCCGGATCGGGGAGGCCGTGCAGGCCATGGAGAGCGGCACGCAGAAGGTCAACGACGGGCTCAGCCTGGCCGACCGCGCCGGCTCGGCCCTGGTCCGCATCGTCGAGGGCACCACCCAGGCCGGCGACATGGTCGCCCAGATCGCCGCCGCCAGCGAGGAGCAATCGACCACCAGCGAGCAGATTGCCCGGAGCGTGGAGCACATCTCGACGGCTTCGCAGGAGTCGGCGCAGGGGCTGGCTCAGATCGCCCGGTCGACCGATCAACTGCACCAGCTCTCCGACGAGCTGCGCAACCTCATCGCCCGCTTCCGGTTCGCCGACGAAGAAGCGCACGCGCTGGTAAACTGACCGGCGCGGGACGGGATGCAGAGGGGCCGTGTGCCGGCGACGTCGTCCGGTGCACGGCCCTTCGCCGTTCAGGCGGGGGGCTCCTGCAGAAACTCCATCACCGCCCCGGCGAACGCCTCGGGCGCATCGGCGTGGACCCAGTGGCCGGCGCCGGGGATCGTCACCAGGCGCGCCTGCGGGAAGTGCTGTGTGATGAGGGCCTCGTCCCCGTCCAGGATGTAATCCGAGCGTTCGCCCCGGACGAACAGCGCCGGCCCCTCGAAGACGGCCGTGGCCGGCAGCGCCTCGTTGAGGCGCTCGTAGTGACGCACGATGGCGTCCAGATTCATCTGCCAGCGGTAGGTCTTCGTCTCCGGGTCGAGCGTCAGGTTCTTCAGGAGGAACTGGCGGATGGGCACGGACGGCAGGTAGCGCGCCAGAGCGGCGTCGATGGCGGCCCGATCGGGGTAGTCGGCGGGCCGCACGGCCTGCAGAGCCTCCAGGATGGGGCCGTGCCGGGCGGGATAGGCCTTCGGCGCCATGTCCACGACGACCAGCCGGTCGACGCGCTCGGGGTGCAACGTGGCCAGGTACATGGCCGTCTTGCCGCCCATGGAGTGCCCCAGCACATGGGCCCTGGCCAGGCCCTGCCGGTCCATGAACGCCACCACGTCTGCCGCCATCGTCGGGTAATCGAACACGTCGCTGTGCGGAGAGCGGCCGTGGTTGCGCAGGTCCAGCGCAAAGACGTGAAACGCCTGGCCGAAGACCGTCCGGCTCAGGGTGTGCCAGTTCCCGCCCGAGCCCAGCAGGCCGTGCAGGATCAGCAGCGGCGGCCCGCTGCCGTAGGCGCGATGAAACAGGGTCATGATGCTCCGCCGGAGGGTTGCCAAAGGGAGACTTAAAAGCGCAAGAAAACGGCCGATACTGCCCGATGCCGATTGTTGACTGCCGTGAACAGTCGCGCCGTATCAGTCCATGAGTACTGCGTCGTTCGTTTCACGAGACACCTCGCTACGTCTGACCGCCGTGCAGGCCGTCCAGGGCACGGAGCCGGCCACACGGGAAGGTCCGGCCGGCCGGCACGCGTTGACGTCGCAGGAAGAAAAGGAAGTCCGCCGCCTCAAGCAACGTCACCAGGAAGTGACGCGGCACGAGGAGGCCCACTACCGCGCGGCCGGACGGTACGCCCTGAGCCCTCCGTCGTACGACTATGCCGAGGGCCCGGACGGGCATCGCTACCGCGTCGGCGGCGAGGTCCGCATCGACATGGCCGAGGAGCCTCACCCGGAGGATACCCTGGACAAGGCGCGCGTCATCAAGAAAGCCGCCCTGGCCCCGGCCGATCCGTCCCCGGAGGACCGCCGCATCGCCGCCCGCGCCGACCGGATGATGCAGAAAGCCCGGGAAGAGCTCCAGCGCATGGCAGCGGACGAAGCCGCCCCCTCGCCCCGCCCGACCCTCGCCTTCCAGGCCGACGGCACCCTCACGCACTCGCCGTCCGAACCCGTCTTCATCGACACCCGGGCATAGCCTCCGGGCGAACGGTCGGGGGCCGCCGCTCTGCAGCGCCGATCTTTCCGGCACGGTGGAATCTCCGTGGGAAGCCGGAGGTCCAACAGACATCGCCCCCCTCCCATCCGGTGATCCGCCATGCTTCGCCATATCGGGCTCCTGCTGCTGGCCGTGCTCTCGGGCTGCCAGGTCTGGCCGCCCCAGGAAGCCCCGGTGCCCGATGACGTGGAGGCGCGCTTCGGCGAGCCCGTCACGCTGCGCCTGCATCAGACGGCCCGGTTCGCGGACGGGGCGCTCCGCCTCCGGTTCGACGAGGTCGTCGAAGACAGCCGCTGCCCGTCCGGCGTCGTGTGCTTCTGGGAGGGCCGCGCCGTCGTGGCGCTCCGCGTGGACGAAGCCGGCCACGCCCCCGTGCTTCAGCAGGTCGGCCTGCCGCCGGAGGCGCTGGACGCGCCCGCACATGCCCGGTACCAGATCGCGCTGCAGGCGCTGGAACCCTATCCCCGCTTCAGGCACGCTACCCCGCCGGAGGCTTACCGGGCCCGCCTGCTCGTAACTCCCCGCTGAGCGTTCAGGACCGCCGCCGCAGCTTCGCCACGCTCTCGATGTGATGCGTGTGCGGAAACAGATCGACGGGCTGCACGACCTCCACCGCGTAGTGATCCGCCAGCAGGCGGAGGTCACGCGCCTGCGTCTGCGGGTTGCAGCTCACGTAGACGAACCGCTCGGGCCGCAGCCGGGCGATCTGCTCGACCACCTTCGGGTGCATCCCCGCCCGCGGCGGGTCGGTGATGAGGACGTCCGGCCGGCCGTGTGCGCGGACGAACTCCGGCGTGAACATCCGCATGAGATCGCCGCTGCGGAAGGTACAGTTCGTGATCCCGTTGGCCGCCGCATTCGCCCGGGCATTGTCCACGGCCTCCTGCACCAGCTCGACGCCCACGACGTGCGCCACGTGGACGGCGACGAAGATGGAAATGGTGCCGGCCCCGCAGTACAGATCGTAGACGAGATCGGACGGCCTCAGCTCGGCCGCATCCCGGGCGACTTCGTAGAGGCGCTCGGCCTGGGCCGTGTTGGTCTGGAAGAAAGCATTGGCGGCGATCTCGAAGGTGTAGGGGCCGATCCGATCCCGGATCACCCCGGGGCCGTAGATGGTGTGCATGGCCTCCCCGAAGGCGGTCTGTGCCACGCCCGTGTTCACGGTGTTGACGAGCGTCGTCACGGCCGGAAACTGCGTCTGCAACATCCCGGCGTAGGCCGCCATGCGGTCCGGGTCGTAGCCGTTAGTGACGAGGTTGACCATGAGATCGTCCGTCTTCGCGGCCTGCCGGAGGACGAGATGCCGGAGGAAGCCGGTATGGCGCCGGACGTCCCACGGCGCCCAGCCCTGCTGCCGGGCGAACCGGCGCGTCGCGTTGAGGATCTCCCCACACGGCGCCGGGGGAAGGTGGCACTCGTGCAGGTCGAGCACCTTGTAGAAGTTGCCGGGCACGTGCAGGCCCAGGGCAAAGCCGGTATCGAAGGACTCGCCCGATGCGATCTCCTCCGGCGTCAGCCAGCGGTCGGCGCTGAAGGAGAACTCCATCTTGTTGCGGTAGCCGTAGATCTGCTCTGCCCCGAGCGTCGGGCGCACGGAGACGTCCTCGAACCCGCCCTGGTGCACGAACGCCTCGCGCACGCTCTGCTGCTTGGCCTCGAGCTGGGCGGCATAGGCCACGTGCTGCCACTTGCACCCGCCGCAGGTCCCGAAGTACCGGCACCGCGGCTCGACCCGCAGGGGGCTGGGCGTCAGCACCTCCAGCAGGCGGGCCTCGGCATACGTCTTCTTCCGCTTGAACACGCGCGCCCGCACCCGATCCCCCGGCACGGCCCCGGCCACGAACACCACGTAGCCATCCCTGCGCGCCAGGGACTTGCCGCGGTCGGCAAACTTCTCGATGTCGAGTTCGATCTCTGTGCCTCGCTTCACGTCGTTCCGTGTTCTGTGCCGGGTTGATAGCATGACGAAGCGCCCCGCGCCACCGCACACCGCGAGCCGGCCGTTCAGGCTGGCCGGTCAGGCCGGCCGATGGGCCGGTCCATCGACCAGCCGCATGGCGGCGACCGGCCCGTCCCGCTCCACCAGCACCCGGATCAGCTCGATCTGTCCGGCGGCGAGGTACCGCACCAGGGCCGTCAGCACGGCGTTGCCCGTCCGCGGGTTCCGGTTCGCCAGCGTTCGGATGTCCGGGCTGAACAGGCCCAGCACCTCGGTGTCCACGACGGCCTGCGCCGTCTCCAGACGCCGGACGTCCCCCAGGATCGACAACTCCCCGAACACGCCGTACTCCTGCACCTGCCGCATCTCGTGCACGCTTCCCTGCTCATCCTGCACGAAGAGCCGGACGAGCCCTTTCTGGACGACGTACAGCCCGATGCCGGGATCGCCCTCGAAATACAGGATCTGGTCGCGCCGGTACGTGCGGCGATGGACCACCTCGGCCAGTTCGCGCAACATGCTACGCGGCACACCCTCGAAGAGCCGCGTACGCCCGAGCGTCCGGGCGATGTCGTCGTAGACGCTGGTTTCCTGGGGCCGGGCCACCCGGCGGTAGGCATACCGTAGCGTGCGCAGGAGCTGGCTGATCACAGGCATGAAAGCGGACGAGGCAAAGACAGACGGGGCAAGGACGGACGGGAGAGGGAGCACCGGCGACGGCCGGGGCCGAGACGCACCGGGCGTCAGAACGCATGTCCGATGCCGAAGTGAAGCCGGGGTTTCCAGAGGGGGTCGAGAAAAAGGCCGCTGCCGGGCTGCCCGGGATCGTGGATGCGATACGCCAGATCGAAGCGGACGACCAGGTATTCCCAGGAGGCCCGCAGGCCGTACCCGGCCCCGACGCCCAGCTCCCGGTAGAACGACCGCCAGCGGAAGCGACCGTCGTCGGCCCCGGTGCGCTCGCTGAAGCCGGGGTTGCGCGGGCCGAACCAGACGTTGCCCACATCGGCGAAGAACACGGTGATCCAGTCGGCCGCGAGCACGTTGCGGACGAGCACGTTGCGCAGTTCGAGGCTGGCTTCGAGCTTGATGTCTCCACCGAGGATGTTGGTCGTCGCCCCGTCTCTGACGCGGGTCGTGTCGAACTCGGCGCCGCCGGGCCCGAGCGAGCGCAGCTCCCAGCCCCGGACGCTGGTGCTCCCGCCGCTGTAGAAGCGCCGGTCGAACGGGACGACGTCCGCCCGGCCGAGGGGCTGGGCCACGCCGCCCAGCAGCTTCCAGGCCAGCACGCTGGTAGCGCTCAGCGGCCTGTAGCGGCGGGCATCGGCCACGAGGCGGGTATACTGCCGGTAGAGCAGCCGGCTCGCGGTGCGATCGCCTTCGAAGAACGGCAGACCGGGCAGGCTGCCTTCGAGCGTGCCGGGGGAGAAGACGAACCGGTCGAGCAGGTAGGGCAGGTTGCCGCCGATCTCGATCCAGGCCTCGTAGCTGTAGCCGCGCTCGCGCCGCAGCGGGTTCACCCGGGCAGATCGGAAGGTGTAGCGCAGCGCGTTGTTGATCTGCGGCTGCGTGTAGTCTTCGAGCAACTGAGCCCGCTGGACGGGATCCTCCACCTGAGCCAGGATCTGATCGAGCAGGTCGCTGAAGCCGCCCAGCGTATCCGGGTTGCTGAGGCTGACGTCGAGCACATCCACCAGCGAGGTGATGGTGGGCGTATGTTGCAACTCCAGCCGGGCCCGCGCCGTGCCGCGCCCGCGGACGATGAGCTTCAGGTCGTCGCGGCGGCCGGTGATGAGGCTCAGCGAGAGGCGCGTCCGTGCGTCGTAGAGCCGTAGCCGCCGCTCGATCGAGCGGAAGGGACTGATAAGGTAAGGATACGTCAGCGACGTCGTCACCTCCGCCTGAGCCGAGGCCAGCTGGACGGTCGAGTCCACGGAAGCCGCCACCGACCCGGTCGTGCGGATCTGGAAGGCCTCCCCCCGCCCGAGCAGGTTGGCGTTCTGGTACGACACGCCCAGCCCGGTACCGAACTGGTTGTCGAAGGCCGCATCGGTGTTGCGCTGGAGCATGAACGTCTCCAGCCGGATGCTGTGTCGCTGGCGCGTACGCAGGTCGATGCGATGCGCCTGGAGCGGTGCGCCCTCGAGCACGGCGGCCGCCGTATCCGCCACCGGCGTGATGGCGGTGAAGGCGAAGACGCCGGTGGCATCCAGCCGCCGTTTGGTGGCGAGCACGGCGGAGCGGTCGTACCAGGCACCCGGCTGGAACTGCAACGTCCGCGCCAGCAGGCGGGGGGACAGGCGAGCCTCGTCTGCGATGCGCACGGTGACGAGGCCCGCCTCCGGCGGCCCGTTCCGGGCGGCCAGGGTATCGGTACGCACCCCGGCATCCGGCTCGGTGCCGACGACCTCGAAGTGGACACCGCCGAACCGATAGCGCGGTCCGGTCTGGATGCGGAAGGTGACGTCGAACGAGTCCGGCTGCACCGGGAAGACCAGCGCGCGGATCGAGTCGCGGGTGACGGCGGCATAGCCTTCGTCCCGCAGGAACGCCAGGAGGCGGCGGCGTTCCTCGATCAGCAGCGGCTCGGAGAAGCGCTGCTGCCGGGCCTGGAAGCGGGTCGGCGCGGTGGCATCGAGGGCCGGGGGGCGCAGCAACGAGCCCCGCACGAGCCGCACGCGCTGCTCGGGTTCGAGCGATTCGAGCCCTTCGTAGACCACCCGACGGACGAAGGTGGGCGCGCCCATGCGAATGAGGAAGGTGACCCGCGCGTGCGTGCCGTCGTCCAGGGTGTCGATCCGGGCCGTCACCTCCGCCCGGCGGAACCCTTCCTGCGTGTAGGACAGACGCAGCCGCTCCAGATCGGCCTGCAGGACGGACCGGTCCAGGTACGCCGGGGCTTCACCGATCGACTGCAGCGCCCGCCCCAGACGTCCGCCCACGTCGTCGCCGAGGCGGTACATCCAGAGCCACCACGTAAAGCCGGGGATCCCCAGGAAGCGGCGGTTGGCGCGGGTTCGCACCCGCAGGCTCAGCTCTTCCTCCGAGAAAAAGGTATTCCCGACGAAGCGAAGGCGGGAGACGACGATCGGGGGGCCAGACGTGTCGGCGGCGACGGCGGGGCGGTCCTGCGCCTGTACGGGGTGCCCACCGTTCCCGGCGAGCATCCAGAGCAGTACGGCCATCCCGAGGGCCATCGGGAAGCGGGCGTATGCGGCCGCCGTCCGAACCGGCCTACCGGAGACACCGACCGGGTCAGACGGCCCCACCCGGCCGGGCCAGCGCCGCGGGGTTACTCGTCCTCGTAGTAAAAATCGTCGTCGGCCGTGGGATAGTCCGGCCATATCTCCTCGATACCCTCATACGGCTCTCCGTCGTCCTCGAGGGCCTTCAGGTTCTCCAGCACCTCGAAAGGAGCTCCGGTACGCTCCGCGTAGTCAATCAGTTCGTCTCGAGTCGCCGGCCACGGCGCATCTTCCAGATACGAGGCCAGTTCCAGCGTCCAGTACATAACGATTCCCCAGGATGATTCTCCGAGACGGTCGTGCGGCTGCCATCCAGTGGCCCCCGCTCACGGTCCGGCGCGGGGGCACGATAGGATGCGATGCCCATAAAAGCAAGATGACGCACGCAGAAATCGCATGCGCCACCGGTAGGGGCCAGAAGGCGTCGACAGAAGCGGCCCGGGCGGCGCGGCCCCGGGGAGGGGGCCACACCGGGGCCGGAGCTAGTCGAGCGAGATCGTGTGCTGCTCGGTTTCTTTCAGGAGCGCCAGGTACTCCTGCGGGGTCATGGTGGGCGAGAAGAACTGCACCGGATTCAGCGTGCGGCCCTCCAGGTCGCGCACCTCATAGTGCAGATGCGGCCCGGTGGAGCGGCCCGTATTGCCGCTCAGACCGATCTGCTCGCCCCGCTTCACCGCCCGTCCCCGCCGGATCGTGCGCGGCACTTCCGACAGGTGGGCGTACAGCGTCTTGTAGCCGGCTTTGGCGTGGCGGATGATCACGTACCGGCCGTAGGTCGAACTGTAGCCCGTCTCCTCGATGACGCCATCGCCCGTGGCGACGACCGGCGTGCCGCGGTGCACGAGGAAGTCGATGCCCGCATGCATCTTGCGCACTTTCAGGATGGGATGGTAACGCATCCCGTAGCTGGAGACGATGGGGCCGTCGGTGGGCATGATGGCCGGCAGCTGCTTCAGGCGCTCCTCCCGCTGGGCCGCCAGTTCGGCCAGTTCCCGAAAGCTGGCGTTTTGCAGGCCCACCTGGCGTTCGAGCCGGTCGATGTGCTCGGCCGTGCTGCGCAGCAGCGACGAGACCTCCGGGCTGTAGCGGCTGAACGTCTCGTAGGGATCGGCACCGCCGGTACCCACCTGCCGCACGTCTTCCGGGATGGGCTCGGCCTGGAGCAGCGCCCGGTAGAGGTCCTGGTCTGCCGCGGCCAGTTGCTCCAGTTCGGCCGATACGCCGGCCATCCGCTCCTCGATCTGGGCCAACTGCTGCTGCAGGATCTCGTTCTCCTCCTGCAACGCCAGTTCCTCGGGCGTGCTGAACCAGCGGTCCAGCGTCCAGGTCATGCCGCCGGCCAGCAGCAGCGCAGCGACGAACAGCGCAGCCCCCCGCACCACGAGGCGCCGGCGATCGGGCTGGACCTCGACGAACGAGCAGCTCTCGTGGTCGTAATGGTAATAGCGATTCCGAGACATAGACACGCGCTCTTTTTGGACCCTCAACCGGACAAATACCAAGCCAAGGGCTCAGCGGCCGGCTCAGACCCGAAGATACGCTGGTCGCGGGATGCGGCAGGTCGTGGGGGAACGAGTCCCCTCGCGGGAGCCGGCACACCACCTCCGGCGCCGGCCAGCGGGCAAAACCGGGGCATCGAGCCCCGAGAAGCCCCGCCGCAGAGGACGAAACGCCGCAATATAGCCGCCATCGGTAGTGGTGTCAACATGGCAAAAAGGCCCGGTGACCTCGTACGAAGGGCCGTGCGGAAGGCCCCTCCGGGACCCCTGGACCGGCTCCTACAAAAGCCCGAGCACCCCACAGGATCCCGCTACACCGGTTGAATTCAGGGTCAAAACGTAAAGTCGATCCGGGTCGAAACGTAACCCTGCCGCAGATCCGGTATCGGCAGACCGGGCTCATTCATAATCGTGTTCGAAATATTCGGTGCCGCGCCGGGGCGGCGAGGAGCCTTTCTGCCGGATCCGACGGGCCAGCCGCTTGGCGAAGACCTCGGCCGGATCGTAGCCCTGATGCCGCAGCAGATAGTTCATGGCGATCACCTCGCAGATCACCGTGATGTTCTTACCCGGCGTGATCGGCACCTTCACCATGGGCAGTTCGACCTCGAGGATGCGATGAACGTCGTCCACCATGCCGAGCCGGGTGTACTCCTCGTTCTCGTCCCACAGTTGCATGTTCACGACGACCTCCACCCGCTTCTGAAACCGGATGGCGCGGATGCCAAACATGGCGCGAATATCGACCAGGCCCAGCCCGCGGATCTCCATGAAGTGCTGGACCAGATCCGTCCCGGACCCCATCAGCAGGTTTTCCTCTTTTCGGGTCACGATGACCACGTCGTCGGCCACGAGCCGGTGCCCCCGTTCGACGAGGTCCAGCGCCACCTCGCTCTTGCCGATGCCGGATTTGCCCATGAGCAACAACCCGATCCCATAGACATCGACCAGAGAGCCGTGGATGGTCTGCTGCGGGGCGAACTGATCGTTCAAGAAATCACGCAGCAGCGCCATGAAGCGCGTCGAAGGCACGGGGGTGCGATAGACGGGCACCCCGGCCTCCGTGGCCATCTGCACGAGATCCCCGGGCAGCGTGTTGCTGTCGGTCAGGATGATGCAGGGGATGGGAAACCGGATGAGGGTCTGGAACGCGGTGCGGCGGGCGGCCTCGTCGAGGTGCGCCAGGTACTGGTTCTCGGTGTTGCCGAGGATCTGGACCCGCTGGTAGGTGAACAGCTCCACGTACCCGGCCAGCACCAGCCCCGGCCGGTGCAGGTTGCTCTCGGTGACGACCCGCTGCGTCGCGTCGACGCGGTTGACGGGCTTCACCTCGATCCCCACGGCGCTGTTGAGCATCTCCACCATGAAGGCGACCGTGATGGACTCTTTCCGGAAGGTTTTCGGCTGGTAGGGCATCGCGGTGGACACACATGGAGCGGGGAGGCCTCGCCGGAGAGATTCTTCGGGGGCCACGAACATTCCCTCGGCCCCGGCCGGGGCCGGCGGCCGACTACGGCACCTCGACGGTATCGAGGATGCGCTGCACGAGGTCGTCGCTGGTGATCTCCTCGGCCTCGGCTTCGTAGGTGATGGCGACGCGGTGCCGCATCACGTCCAGGGCGATGGAACGCACGTCCTCGGGGGTGACGTAGGCGCGGTGCTGGAGGAAGGCATGCGCCCGCGCGGCCAGGTTCAGGTTGATCGTCGCGCGGGGGGAGGCGCCGTACTCGATGAGGCCTTCGAGCTCGCCGAGGCGGAACTGCCGGGGTTGCCGGGTCGCCATCACCAGGTCGACGATGTACTGCTCTACCCGCTCGTCGATGTACAGCTCGTCGAGCACCTGCCGGGCCGCCAGGATCTGCCGGGGCCGGACGACGATGCGCACCTCGGGCCGGTCGCTCGTGCGGGCCATGCGGCGCATGATCTCCAGCTCCTCCTCGCGCGTGGGATAGCCGACCCTGATCTTCATCATGAACCGGTCGACCTGGGCTTCGGGCAGCGGGTAGGTCCCCTCCTGTTCGATTGGATTCTGCGTGGCCAGCACGAGGAAGGGATCGTCCAGCGGGAAGGTCGTCTCCCCGATGGTGACCTGCCGTTCCTGCATGGCTTCGAGCAGCGCACTCTGCACCTTGGCCGGCGAGCGGTTGATCTCGTCGGCCAGGATGATGTTGGCGAAGATGGGGCCTTTCTTGATCGAGAAGGTGGCCTCTTTCTGGTTGTAGACGAGCGTCCCGAGCAGGTCCGCCGGCAACAGATCCGGGGTGAACTGGATGCGCTGGAAGCTGGTGCCGATGGCCCGCGCGAGCGAGCTGACGGTCAGCGTCTTGGCCAGCCCCGGAACGCCTTCGAGCAGCACGTGCCCGTCTCCGAGCAGCCCGATCAGCAGCCGCTCGATCATGTACCGCTGACCGACGACCACGCGGCCGATCTCGGAGAGCAGGTCGTCCACGAACCCGCTCTCGCGGGCGATGTGCTCATTTACCCGTGCCAGGTCGAAGGAAGCCATATACGCAGGATTGATCCAGGTTTTCGAAAGCCAGGGCCCAAGGTACGAAACGCAGCCCTCAGGGTTCTACGGCTCCGATCCTCCCCGCCGCCATGGTGCCGCCCGGAATGCCCGGGATGCCCGCGATGCCCGGGACGCCCGGGACGCCCGGGACGCCCGGCTCACAGCAGCTCGACGTCCGGGACGATGCCGAAGCGCTCCTGCACGGCTTCCTGGATGCGGTCGAGGCTGTGCGGGACGATGAAGGGCTGCCCGGCGACGAGCACCGTGCCGCCGGCATCCGTCATGGAGGCGCCGTACATCCCGTCGATGCTCATGTCCCGCACCTGCTGCACGACGAAGTCGGCCCGCGGATGCGAGCCTTCCCAGTCTTCGCGGAGGGACGCGTGGGCCATCAGCATCAGCGCGCCGAACATCTGCCAGTCCGCCTGACGGATGGCAAAGACCATGCGCTGGACGCGGCGGTTCTGCGTGACGAGATGGCGCACGACGCCGCGGTACCGGGCCGGCAGGTCGTCCAGGGCACGCTGGAGGTCACGGTGTTCGAGGTCGCGGAAGGAGGTCAGCCGTGGGAAGCCGCGCTGCCGGAGGCGCTGGAGCGCGGCCTCGGCCCGCTCTTTCCGGGGCTGAAAGAACGCCGGTGACCGCAGCATCCCCACGCCGGTGTCCACCAGCCCCCACCCGAGCGTGTCGAAGGGCGGCAGATCCAGCGCCAGGTACTCGGCGGTGGCAGTGTCGACGAGCAGAAAGGCCCGGGCAACGCCGGCGTCGGCCGCCAGCGGGTAGGCCACGCTGAAGGCATAGCCCCGGCAGGCCGCGATGACGTCCGCCACGGTGCGCACCAGCTCAGAGGTGCCCTGCGGCAGCGCAAAGAGGGCCTGGAGCGCCCGGACCGTAGCCATCCCCAGGGCGGCCAGATACCCGTCGGCCGACGCCGCCCGCACGGTGCTGACGACGGCCGCCTCCACCGCTTCGCCGGGCGCCAGGCGGCGCGCCAGCGCATCCACCACACACCCCCAGAGCGGCAACGCGTCCGCGCCGGCCGCCTCGTCGCCGAGCGCCCAGTCGCGATCTTCGCCGTCAAAGACGACGCGCGAGGCCTGCCCGGCCGCCCGTCGCACGGCCACGGCCGTGCCCTGCGGCAACGGCATCAGCAGCGCGAAGCCGTCGAAGTAGTGCGTGTGCTCGCTGACGAGCCCGGTGACGCCATGTGCGAAGGCCGCCTCGCCCTCGCCACCGGCCACACCGTAGCGTTCCATGAGCAGCGCCCGCGCCCGGTCCACCAGCGCGCCCGGCTGCAATGAAGGGCGCTCCTGCAACCGGCTGTAGGCACTCAGGACGGGTTTGATGTACGGGGGCGTCCCGGCCGAGCCGGCCCCGAT
Organism: Roseithermus sacchariphilus; assembly: GCA_003285105.1. Classification (GTDB taxonomy): domain Bacteria; phylum Bacteroidota; class Rhodothermia; order Rhodothermales; family MEBIC09517; genus Roseithermus; species Roseithermus sacchariphilus. Next base: position 86,918 of record CP030158.1, read on the forward strand.
GAACTTGAAATCCATGCGCAGGCAAGGAGACGCGCAGAAAACAAACGGACGCAGACGCCCGGCGAGGTCATTCGTGCAAGCGTACGCGTTCCCGCCCCACTTTCGCAACGTCCCCACCCGATATCCTCGCTAAATTACCCGGACCTTCAGATACCCTTGCTCGCCGCGTCGTATACTGAAAGTTTGTAGCCCGCACACGGGGCCCTCATCGGCCCTCCGACCGTCCCGACGGCGACCGATCACGCTCCCCCCTGCACATATCGACTCCCCCCTCTGGTCCCGCGTGGCCGCGTGGATCCTGGATCATCCACGGCTCATCCTGACCTGCGTGTTGCTCCTGAGCGGTCTTCTGGGGTACGGGGCGCTCCAGGTCAGCGTCGACCACCGCACGGGCGCGCTGCTGTCGGACGAGTCCGAGACGGTCCGCAACTTCGCGCGCGCGGGGGAGCTCTTCGGCCAGAGCCAGGCCATCCTGTATGTCGTCTTTGAGGAAGACGATCCGTTCGCGCCGGACTTCCTGGTGCAGCTGGATTCGCTCACGCGCAGGCTCGGCGCGCTGGACGGCGTCGAGAGCGTGCTGAGCCTGACGAACGTGCCGTACCTCGTGCGGGAGGACGCCGCCATCACGGCCCGGCCGCTCTACGACCCGTCGCTGCCGCCGGACGTGCTGCGCCGCCGCATGCAGAGCCAGCCGTTTCTGAACGGGCTGCTGCTCTCGGCCGACGGCCATACGACGGTGCTGCTGGTCAAGATCGAGGAGGCGTTCAACGACTCGGCGGCGCGCATTGGGCTGGTCCGGCGCGTGATCGCCGAGGCGCACACCCTGCCGGGCGACGTGGCGGTGGCGGGCTATCCCTACCTGCGCACGGAATACGCCGAGCGCGTGGCGGCCGAAGCCCCGCTCTTCACGCTGCTCGCCCTGCTGATCTCGCTCGTCTTCCTGTTCCTCACGTTCCGGTCCTGGCGCGCCGTCCTGCTGCCCACGGCCATCGTCGGCCTGGGCATCCTCTGGACGATCGGGCTCATCGGGCTCTCCGGCCATCAGTTGAACATCGTGACGGCGGTGCTGCCCGCCCTCATCGTCATCATCGGCATGGCCAACGCGATCCACCTGATGACGAAGTTCTTCGACCAGTACCGGCTGACGGAGGACCGGCGGCAGGCGCTGATGTACACGATCCGGACGGCCGGGATGGCGACGTTGCTGACCTCGCTGACCACCGCCATCGGCTTTGCCGTCCTCGTGCTGTCACGGTCGCGTAGCCTGGAGGTCTTCGGGCTCTTCGCCGCCGCGGGCGTGCTGCTGCTCTACGTGCTGTCGGTGACGCTCATCCCCATCGCCTTCGTGTACCTGCGTCCGCCTTCGGTGCGGACCGCCGGCCTCTCGGGGCACGATGCCTTTGCGGATCTGTTCGACCGGCTGGCGCTGCTGACCCGGCGCCGCGCCCCGGCGGTGCTGACCCTCACCGCCCTGCTCGTCGCCGTCGGCATCGCCGGCGTGCTGCGCATTCCGTCGGACCTGTTCGTGTTTTCGGACTTCAACGAGGCCGACCCGCTCCGGCAGGACCTGGCCGTCTTCGAGCAGCAGTTCGGCGGCGTGCTGCCGCTGGAGATCGTGATCGAGGCCCGGACCCCCGGGCGGATGCGCTCGCTCTCCACGCTGCGCCGCCTCGACCGGCTCCAGCAGGACCTGAGCACCCTCGACCCCGTCGGGCGCACGCTCTCGCTGGTCGACCTCGTCAAGCTGTCCAATCAGGCCTATTTCGGGGGCAATCCGGCCGGCTACCGGCTGCCCTCGGGCTACGAGCTGCCGTTCCTGCAATCGGCGCTGGGCAACCTGGCCGACCGCGACGCCAGCCGCGCGCTGATCGAGAACCTGCCCCGGCTCGTGGACTCGACCTTTACCGTCTCGCGCATCTACATGGGCGTCTCCGACATCGGCACCACCCGCATGCATGCGCTGGCGGACACGGCGCTGGCTCGTGCCCGGCGGCTCTTCCCGGCCGAGCAGTACGACGTCTTCGTCACCGGCACCGCCGTCATGACCACCCGTGCCGGGGAGAACCTGGTTCAGAACCTGGTGATGAGCCTGCTGGTGGCGCTGCTGGTGATTTCGGGGCTGATGGCGCTGCTGTTCCGCTCGGCCCGGCTGACGCTGATCAGCCTGGCGCCCAACGTCATCCCGCTGCTGCTCGTCGGCGGGGCGATGGGCTTCAGCGGCATCACGCTCAAGCCGTCCACGGCCATCATCTTCTCGCTGGCCTTCGGCATCGCCGTGGACGACACGATCCACTTCCTGGCCAAGTACCGCCTGCTCCGCCAGGCCGGCCTGTCGCTCGACGAAGCCGTCCGCACGACGCTGCGGGAGACGGGCAAGGCCATCCTGTTCACCTCGCTGGTGCTGATGAGCGGCTTCCTGGTGTTCACGCTGTCCGACTTCGGCGGGACGGTGAGCATGGGGGCGCTGACGGCCCTGACGCTCGGCGCCGCGCTGGTGGCGAACCTGTTCCTGCTGCCGGCGCTGCTCTATCGCTTCGGCCCGCGGGACCCCGACCGGCCGGCGCCGGCCCGCCCGGCCCGCACCAACGGCCAGGCGCTCGCCCAGGGCCCTCCTCCGGCGGACCGCCCGGCCCATCCCAACGGCAGCCGCTCCCGCGAGGGGGCCTGACGCCGGCGGCTGAAACACATTTCAGCTTCGCTTCAGCCTGGTTTCAGCCGGGCCGTCGTAGGGTCGCCGCTACGCCGCCCTCTCCTCCGCGGTCGCCACACGCCTGGCGGGAGGGGGAGCCTGCTCATCGGGAGGAAGGTTATGCTCGCCTACGTGTCCCTGCTGCTGGGCCTCGTCTTCTTCGGCATCGTGCTGCCCATCTGCACGGCCCTGGTCCACCAGCGCCCCGCCGGCTGACGCCGGGACGCCCCGTTATCCGCCTTCGCGAGGCCTCCACGCCTCGATCTGTTCGGTACGCAGGTACCAGGAGCCGTCCTGCGCCCAGTAGGGCGAGGTGTTCATCCGCCAGCGATGCAGATCGTCGAGGGCATACCAGCGATCCCCGATCCGGTAGTAATCGGGCCGTACCTGGCCGCGGACGCGCACCACGACCAGCTCCTGCTCGTCAGGCAGCGCCTGCTGCACGGGAATCCACGAGGCCGTCATGATCGAGCACCGCCGGGCGGGAGGGAACACCGAAGAGAACGCATCGAAGGGAACGCGAACAAGGCCGGGCGGCCCTGTGTCAACATACGGCGACCGCGGAACGTCTGCCCGGCCCGGCCGGTTGGCGTCCTCCCTGATGCGTTCCTCGTCATCGCGTACGGACGGCCCCAACTCATCCTCCCGTTCTGTCATGTCGCGCCCTTCCGTCACCGACTTCGACGAACACACCGAACCCGAGCGCGGGGCGATCCTGGACCTGGCCCGGCGCCGCGGCATCTCCGTGGCGGCGGCGCGGCGCCTCTACGGGTTGCCGCCCGAGCCGCCCCGGCCGCCCCACCCGGCGCGCAGCCGGGCGTTCCTCCTGATCGACACGGGATCGCCCTTCCGCTACGAAGGCTGGTACTGGCTCAAGGCGTCCGCCCGGACCGCGTTGCGGCTGGACCCGACGCCCCACGGCAACCCGACGCCCCGCATCCACCTCCGCGAGCGCGCGTTCGACTTCGACACGCCGGTGGAGCCGGTGCCGCTGGCGGCCCTGCCGGCGGCGTTGCAGACGCTGGTGCGCCGCCAGCGTGCCCGCGGCCCGCGCTGAAGCGCACGGACTACGACGCGCCCCCTCAGCCCTGCAGGTCGGCCGGCAGCTCCGCCAGCCAGCCGACGGCCAGCACGCCCCAGAGCCCGGCCAGGATCGCCTCGGCGGCGTCGTGCCGCAGCGAGGTGGGGCGATCGGCGCCGGACCAGGCGATGACACGCCGCGCCAGCGCGCCGGCCTGAGCCTTGGCGGTGGCCGCATCGCGGCGCTGCCGGGGGAGCAGGAACCGCTCGCGCCAGGCATCGGCCTGGATCAGGTGGCAGGCCACCCCTCGCCGTTCCGCCTCACGCATCCAGAGGGCGGCGAGGTCGCCGCCGCCCTCCAGCACGAGATGGGCCACGCCGTCTAGCCCGCCGAGCAGCCCGTAAGCGCCCCGCTTGAGCCGGTTGCGCGTCCCGTAGTTCTGCGACCGGTACCATTGCAACCGCCCGTCCGCGCCGTAGAGCGCCAGGCCCGTGCGCAGGCCGAGGTCGATGGCGAGCAGGGTGGCGGGCATGGGCGATGCACACAGCGGATGATGGGAGGAGCGGCGATGGTCGGCGTAGCGACCTGGTTTCCCACCGGCCCTTCGCCCTGCGGCCTTCTTCCCTTCGCTTCAACGGGCACACGCGATGCAGACGCGGGCTTCGGGCATGACCTCCAGGCGGCCGCGCGGGATGGGCCTGCCGCAGCGGATGCACTGGCCGTAGGTGCCGTCGGCAATCCGTTCCAGCGCCTGCGCCAGCAGCCGCAGCCGCTTCTGCTGCCGCGCCCGCGTCGCCGCCGACATGGACTGCGCCTGCAGGGCTTCCATCCGCGTCAGCCGACCGATGGCGTTGTCGGGGGTGATGCTGTCCGCGGACGGGTCCGCGACGGCCAGGCTGAGGCGGAGACGCTCCAGCTCGGCCTCCAGCTTCTCCCTGAAGTAGGCGCGGTCGGCGTCGGTCATGGGCGGCATCGGCTGCGTGGGATGACGCTTCCGTCTATGCACACCCCGTCCATCGGATCCCCGGCAGCGCCGTGGAGCGCCCGAGAATCCGCGGCGCGGGCCGCCCCCCGAGAAGCCGTGCCCGCACGGACGGGGTTCTCTTGCGGCACGCGGCCCCCGCCCATTGAATCGCTCCGGCCGGGCTCCTACCTTGCGGGCGTCGCCGGATGTGGCGACCCGGCTCCCTTCGTCCTTCCCCCAGGCAGCCTATCCCCGTGGCGGATCGTCCTTCCTCCCCGGCCCTCCCGACGCGAACGGGCCCTTATCCCGAACTGACCTGGCCGGCCGTCCTGGTCGGCTATGCCCTCGGCATCCTCATCGCCCTCTCCATCGGCTACGCCAGCCTCATCCTCGGCTTTTCGATCGAGGGGTCCGAGCTGGCCGCCATCCTCGGCTTCGGCATCCTGCGCGGGCTGCTGCGCCGGGGGAGCATCATCGAAGTCAACATCGTCCAGACCGTCGCCAGCGCCGTCAACGGCGCCTCGGCGGGGATGATGTTCACCGTGCCGGCCCTGTTCATCCTGGGCGAGACGGACTTCAACACCATCCTGCTCGTCTTCTCCTGCATCGCCGGGGGGGTGCTGGGCATCGCCTTCATCATCCCGCTGCGCAAGCAGATGATCGACTTCGAGCGGCTCACCTATCCGGGCGGCGTCGCGGTGGCCACCATCCTGAAATCGCCCGGTGCCGGGATCCGCAAGGCGCTGCTGCTCATCGGCGGGATGGCCGTCAGCGGCGTGCTCCATGCCCTCTCCCAGGCCACCGGCGTCGAGAACTGGGCACTCGGAGCCCGGCTCGGCATGCCGGACTACATGAACGGCGTCTGGTACCTGTCGCTCCTGACCGTCGGCGTGGCCTTCATCGCCGGGCGCGGCGGGGTGTTCTTCGTGATCGGCGGCTTCGTCTGCTACTGGGTCCTGGCGCCCATCATGGACGCGCTGGACGTGCTGCCGACGGCCGAGGCGCTGGCCGCCTCCGGGATGGACCTGCCCACCTACCTGCGTGTGCTGCTGTTCCGGCCGGTCGGCATCGGGATGCTGATCGGCGGGGCGCTGGCGGGCATCGTGCTGGCGCTGCCGCTGATCGCCAGCGCGATCCGGAGCATGCAGCAGGCCGCCCGCACGAAGACGGCCGCCTCGCAGGACGAAATGCCGATCCGGCTGCTCTACGTGGCCGTCGTCGCCGCCGCCCTCGTGCTCTTCTTCATCGCCCATGCCTCGGTCGAGGAGATGGGCTGGGGCCGGGGCGGGCTGATGGCGCTGCTGGGGACGCTGTGGATCTGGGTGGCCGGCGTGATCCTCTCCGAGACGATCGGCCGGACGAACTGGTCGCCGCTGAGCGGGATGACGCTGATCGCCGTGACCCTCCTGATCGTCGTCAGCAGCGGCCTGGGCGACCGCGCCGCCATCATCTCGTCGATCATGGTCGGGGCGGCGGCCTGTGTGGCGATGGCCCAGGCGACGGACCTGATGCTGGACCTGAAGACGGGCTACCTCGTCGGCGCCACGCCGCGCGTGCAGCAGATCGGGCAGTTCCTCGGCACCTGGCTCGGGCCCATCGTCATCATGGCGCTGATCCTCGTGCTGCACCAGGCCTACGGCATGGGCAGCGAGCGCCTGCCCGCCCCGCAGGGCCAGGCCCTGGCCAGCATGATCGACGGCATCCTGGGCGGCGACGTGCCGGCGGACAAGTACCTCGCCGGCGCCGGCCTCGGCGCGCTGCTGAGCGCCAGCGGCATCGGCGGGCTCGGCATCCTCGTCGGCCTCGGCTTCTACCTCCCCTTCAACATCGTGCTCACCTACACCGTCGGCACCCTGCTGCGCCTCCTGGCCGACTGGCGGCTGGGTTCGGACTGGAGCGAGGAGGTGGGCATCCCCGTCGCCGCCGGCCTCATCGTGGGCGAGGCACTCGTGGGCGTCGGCTTCGCCGTCTACTACATCGTGGCCGCGCTGTAGCCGGCGGAACGTTCCGCCGGGTGCTGCTTTTGGGAAGCGACGCGGTCCGCTCCCCCCCACCGAACGATTTCGTGCTCCCGATGCATCGCCTCCTCCTCTTCGCGCTCCTCCTCGGCCTCACCGGCCTCACGCAGGCCCAGGACGCCCCCTCCTGGGACGTCAGCGCCGCCCACGGCCCGACCCGGACCGTGACGTTCACCACCGACGAGGGTACCTGGATGACGGTGGACGTCTCCCCCGACGGGCAGACGCTCGTCTTCGACCTCCTCGGGGACCTCTACACGCTGCCGATCTCCGGCGGCACCGCCACGCGCATCACCTCCGGCCCGGCCTACGACGTGCAGCCGCAATGGTCGCCCGACGGCACCCGCATCGCCTTCACCTCGGACCGTGCCGGCGGCGACAACCTGTGGACGATCGCGCCGGACGGCTCCGACCCGCAGCCGGTGACCAGGGAGACGTTCCGCCTCGTCAACGGCCCGGCGTGGTCGCCCGACGGGCAGTACCTCTTCGGCCGCAAGCACTTCACCTCGACGCGCTCGCTCGGCGCCGGGGAGGTGTGGATGTACCACATCAGCGGCGGCAGCGGCCTGCAGATCACGAAGCGCCCGAACGATCAGCAAGACTCCGGCAACGAGATCGCCCTCAGCCCGGACGGCCGCTACGTCTATTACACCGAGGACCTGACCGGCGGCTCGACCTTCCAGTACAACAAGGACCCGAACCCGGGCATCTACGGCATCAAGCGGCTCGACCGCGAGACGGGCCGGACCGAGACGCTCATCAGCGGCCCCGGCGGCGCCTCCCGGCCCGTGCCCGCCCCCGACGGCCGGCACGTCGCCTTCGTCCGCCGCGTCCGCGCCGAGAGCGTCCTCTACGTCTACGACCTCCAGACCGGCACCGCCCGCCCGCTCTTCGACGGCCTCGACCACGACCAGCAGGAGGCCTGGGCCATCTTCGGCACGTACCCGGACTTCGCCTGGACGCCGGACAGCCGCGCCCTCGTCTTCTGGGCACAGGGCCAGCTCTGGCGCCTCGACGTGGCCTCGCGCGAGGTCACCAACATCCCGTTCGAGGCGGCCGTCGAGCAGACCGTCACCGAGGCCGTGCGCGTCCCGGTCGAGGTGCATCCCGAGCGCTTCACGGCGCGGATGATCACCGACGCCGTGACCTCGCCGGACGGCCGCACGCTCGTCTTCCACGCCGTCGGCTACCTGTGGAAGAAGGCGCTGCCGGACGGCACGCCGGTGCGGCTGACGCGCGAGGACACCCGCTTCGAGTACGAACCGGCCTTCAGCCCGGACGGCCGCCACGTGGTCTACACGACCTGGGACGATGAGGAACTCGGCGCCATCTACCGCATCCCGATCGCCGGCGGCACGCCCACGAAGCTCACGCGCGAGCCGGGCTACTTCTACGAGCCCCGCTTCAGCCCGGACGGCTCGAAGATCGTCTACCGACGCGGCGGCGGCAACCTCTTGCTCGGCACGGCGCACGGAGTGGACGAGGGGATCTACTGGATGCCGGCCGGCGGCGGGGAACGCCACCTGATCCGCCGGGACGGCTACGACGCCCGCTTCACCCCCTCCGGCGACCGTGTCTACTTCATGACGGGCGGCGGCCTCTCGAAGGAATACCGGAGCATCGACCTCGACGGCAGCGACGAGCGGACCCACTTCACGCTCAAATACCCCACCACCGTCGTCCCCAGCCCGGACGGCCGCTGGGTGGCCTTCACGGAGCTGTTCAACGCCTACATCGCCCCGTTCCCCCGGACGGGCGGCGCCGTCGACCTGAACAAGGACACGAAGGCCATCCCCGTCCGGCAGGTCACACGCGATGCCGGGACGGAGCTGCACTGGAGCGGCGACAGCCGGACGCTCCACTGGGTGCTCGGCCCCGCGTACTTCAGCCGCGACCTGACCGAGAGCTTCGCCTTCCTGGACGGCGCCCCCGAGGAGCTGCCCGCCATCGACACCACGGGCGTCGCCATCGGGCTGGAGGTCGAGGCGGACGTCCCCACGGGCACGGTCGCCTTCACGAACGCGCGCGTGGTGACGATGAACGGAGACGAAGTGATCGAGAACGGAACGGTCGTCGTCCGGGGCAACCGCATCGCCGCCGTCGGCCCGAGCGACCGCGTCCCGGTACCGGAGGGGGCCTACGTGGTGGAGGCCACGGGCAAGACCGTCATGCCGGGCCTGGTGGACACGCACGCCCACGCCAGCCACTTCTACAGCGGCCCGACGCCCCGGCAGAACTGGGTCTATTACGCCAACCTGGCCTACGGCGTCACCACGATGCACGACCCCTCGGCCAACACCGAGTTCGTCTTCCGCCAGAGCGAGTTGCAGAAGGCCGGCCGCATCGTGGCCCCGCGGATCTTCTCGACCGGCACGATCCTCTACGGCGCCGACGGGGACTTCAAAGCCGTCATCAACGGCCTGGACGATGCCCGTTCGCACCTGCGGCGGATGCAGGCCGTCGGGGCGTTCTCGGTCAAGAGCTACAACCAGCCCCGCCGCGAGCAGCGGCAGCAGGTCCTGCAGGCCGCCCGCGAGCTGGGGATGCTGGTGGTGCCCGAGGGCGGCTCGACGTTCTTCCACAACCTGACGCAGGTGATCGACGGGCACACGACGATCGAGCACAACCTGCCCGTGGCGCCGCTCTACCGCGACGTGCTGGCGCTGTGGGCCGCCACCGGCGTGGCCTACACGCCCACGCTCATCGTCAACTACGGCGGCCCGAGCGGGGAATACTGGTGGTACCAGCACACCCGCGTCTGGGAGAAGGAGCGGCTGCTGCGCTTCACCCCGCGCCCGCTCGTCGACGCCCGCAGCCGCCGGCCGACGCAGGTGCCGGAGGCGGAATACCACCACATCACCGTGGCCGCCGCCGCGAAGGACCTGCAGGACCGGGGCATCCTCGTGACGACGGGCGCGCACGGTCAGCTCCAGGGCCTCGGCGCCCACTGGGAGCTGTGGATGCTCGCGCAGGGCGGCATGAGCCCCCATAACGCCCTCAAAGCCGCTACGATCGACGGCGCCCTCGGCCTCGACGGCGACATCGGCTCGCTCGAACCCGGCAAACTGGCCGACCTCATCGTGATCGACGGCAACCCGCTGGAGGACCTGCACGCCACCGAGCACGTGGAGCTGGTCATGGTCAACGGCCGGCTCTTCGACGCCGCCACGATGCACCAGGTCGCCCCCGAGCAGAAGGAACGCCGGCCCTTCTGGTGGGAACGCGACGACGTGGACGACCGCTTCGTCTGGATGCCCGCCTACGATGCGACGCTCGAAGGCGGCGCCGTCTGCTCGTGCGGACGGCATTGACGGCATTGACGTGCCAACGGCATTGAGGCACCGCCCGCGACGGACCCCATGAAGAAACGTCACACTTCGGCCGCCGCCCCGACCCACCCCAAACCATTCGCCGCATCATGCGTAATTCGGATCCCCTCCGGTCTCGGATCTGATGCGCCATGGCGACTCACGACGTTGCGAGAACATACAAGCCCCGTGAGATCCTGGGGTCGTTCTGGACGTTCGCCAACATCCTGAGCCTGGCCCGGCTGGTGCTGGTCGGCCCGATCGTCTACATCATCCTGACCGACGGCCCCCGGCTGTGGCTGCTCGGGCTGGTGCTGCTGGCCGTCGCCACGGACTTCTTCGACGGCCGCGTCGCTCGCTGGTCCCACACCGTCTCCGAATGGGGGAAGGTGCTGGACCCCCTGGCGGACAAGATCGGGGCGGCGCTGGTGATGCTCGCCCTCGTGCTCAACGGCGACCTGCCGGCCTGGCTGCTGCTCTTCATGGTCGTGCGTGACGTGCTCATCGTCTGGGGCGGCATCCGGCTCTCCAACAAAACCGGCCACGTGTTCATGAGCATGTGGTCGGGGAAGATCGCCATCACGGCGGTCGCGTTGACGATGCTGATGGCCCTGCTCCAGGCGGACCCGCCGGTGATGCAGGTCTGCATCTGGACGACGGCCGCGCTGTTGCTCTATTCCTTCCTCCGATACGTGAGCCGCTACCTGCGCGTCGTCCGCACGGGCTACATCCCGCCGGACGCCGTGCCGCTCCCGATGAACGACCCGCGGCAGGAGCGGACCGCCCCCCCGGCTCCCGTCCCCGACCCGCCGTGACCCGATAACCACCACGACCTCATGGGCCTGTTTGACCGCTTCAAGAAACACGACCAGGATCGCCTCGAAGAAGGCCTCGAAAAGACGCGCACGAGCCTCTTCGGCAAGCTGGACCGCCTCGTGCGCGGCAAGGACACCGTCGACGACGAGGTGCTGGACGAGCTGGAGGAGGTGCTCGTGACGAGCGACGTCGGCGTCAAGACCACGCTGGACATCATCGACCGGGTGGAGGCCCGCGTGGCGCGGGACAAGTACGTCTCCACGAAGGAGTTGCAGGCGATGATCCGCGCGGAGATCGCCGACCTGATGCTGGGCGACTCCGCGGAGCGCCCGGCCGGGTTCGACGCCCCCCTGCCGCACCGGCCCTACGTCATCATGGTCGTCGGCGTCAACGGCGTGGGCAAGACGACGACCATCGGCAAGCTGGCCTACCGCTACAAGGAGGCGGGCAAACGCGTGCTGCTGGGCGCGGCCGACACCTTCCGGGCCGCCGCCATCGAACAGCTCGACATCTGGGCCGAGCGGGCCGGCGTGCCCATCATCAAGCAAAAGCACGGCGCCGACCCGGCGGCCGTCGCCTTCGACACGCTGCAGGCGGCCACGGCCCGCGACGTGGACGTCGTCATCATCGACACGGCCGGGCGGCTGCACACCAAGGGCGGGCTCATGGACGAGCTGGCCAAGATCAAGCGCGTGATGGGCCGGCAGGTACCCGGCGCCCCGCACGAGGTCCTCCTCGTGCTCGATGCCTCGACCGGGCAGAACGCCATCCGCCAGGCCGAGGCGTTCACCGAGAGCGTCGACGTGACCGGCCTGGTGCTGACCAAACTCGACGGCACGGCCAAGGGGGGCATTGTAATTGGCATTTCGAACGAGTTCCGCATCCCCGTAAAATACATCGGTGTGGGCGAGCGGATCGAAGACCTGCAGGTGTTCGACCGTCGCGCATTCGTAGACGCCCTGTTCAAGTGAGGCGGCCGGGCGAAGCGGCTCGGGGAAACGGTATGACCGTTCACCGGGACGCGGCAACCGTCCGTGGAACACCCGCTTGATTCGAGGCGCGAACGTGCGATATTGGACCCGGAGGCGCCTCTGCCCCGGGAGGATCCACAACGCGGAGTACCATCGAAGCGCTTTCCATCGAAGCGCGGGTCGTCTGGTTCGTCGACGGAGGTCGTACATGGTCAACCGACGGGAGACAGGACGGCGCCGGCATCCGGCCCGGTCCACCGGCCTGCGCGGGAGCCGGCTACGCGTGAGCCGGCTGCTCGCGGGCTGGTTGCTCGCGGGCTGGTTGCTCGCGGGCTGGTTGCTCGCGGGCTGGTTGCTGGTACCCGCCGCGGCCGCCCAGCTCCGGGCCGATGCCTTTCGGATGACGGCCCTCAGCCTGCGCGCCGAGGCGAGCACCGAGACGCGCCTGCACCTCTACACCCGGCTCCCCTACACGAGCCTGCGCTTCCTCACCACCGCCGACGGCTTTGCCGCCCGCTACGAGATGCTGGTGGAGGCCTACTCCGTCGACGACCGCAACCGCCGCCGGGACCTGGTGCAACGCCAGAGCTGGACGCATACGGTTCGCGTCGCCAACTTCGCCGCCACACAGCTGGACCACCTCGCCCACCGCACCGCCCACACGCTGGCGCTGCCGCCCGGGCGCTACCTGCTGGAGTGCCAGGTCGAGGACCCGGCCACGAACCAGACGATCCGGCAGGAGATGATCGTGGACGTGCGGGACCTGAGCGGCCCGCTCGCGGTGAGCGATCTGATGGTGCTCGAGGACGTCAACCCGCAGGACGGCTCCTTCCAGCCGATGGCGGGCCACCACGTCGGTGCGGAGCAGTTGCACCTGACGCTCCGCTACGAGCTCTACACGGACCGCACACGCGCCGTCCGCGCGGTGCTGGACGTCGTGCGCCCCCGGCGCGGGGGCGGCCTCCCGCTGGTCGGCTCGCTCTTCGGCCTCGGGCGGGACGACGAGTGGGTCGTCGACTATGCCAACACGCAGGCGCTGACGCTGCCGCCGGGACGCTCCGCGCAGATCGCAACCATCCCCCTGGAAAACCTGGACGAAGGGTCGTACCTGATCCGCCTCCGCCTGGAGGACGAGCGCGGCACGGTCGTCGCCCGGGCCGAACGGCCGATCGTCGTGGAGCAGTGGCAGGGCCTGCACACGCACATCCTGGACCTGGCTTCGGCCATCGACCAGCTGAAGTACATCGCCAAGGAGAGCGACCTGGCCTACATCCGGTCCGCCCCGACCGAGGAGGAACGCCGCCGGCGCTTCGAGGCGTTCTGGCAGCGACGCGACCCCACGCCGGGCACCTCGCGCAACGAGCAGATGATGGAGTACTACTACCGCGTCGATTATGCCAACCGGCGCTACGGCGGACGCGCCGCCGGCTGGCAGACCGACCGCGGCCAGGTGCTGGTGCTCTTCGGCCAACCCGACTACGTGGAGCAGTTCGACCGGGACGCCGACGGCCACCCGTACCAGGTCTGGCATTACCACCGCATCGGCCGCCGCTTCATCTTCATCGACCGCACCGGCCAGGGCGACTACCAGCTCCGCACGCCCCTCGACGACCGCATCCGCATCCGCTGAGGCCCCCCTCACCCGGCCGGGGATCTTTGCAGCCGTCCCCCCGTCTGTGAGCCCACTCAACCCGTGCGCCTACAGACCTTCCCCGTTACGGCCTCATGCGTATCGTGTTCATGGGCACGCCGGAATTCGCCGTGCCGTCGCTGGAACGCCTGGTTGCGGCGGGCTACGCCCCCGTCGCCGTCGTCACCGGCCCCGACAAGCCGCGCGGGCGCGGCCAGCAGCCCACCCCCACCCCCGTCAAAGAGGCTGCCCGGCGCCTGGGCATCGAGACGATCCTGCAGCCGGAATCCGTCCGGGATCCGGCCTTCGCCGCGCAGATCGCCGCGCTGGAGCCCGATGTGATCGTGGTCGTGGCCTTCAAGATCCTGCCGCCGGAGGTCTTCACGCAGGCCCGCCTCGGGGCCTTCAACCTGCACGGCTCGCTCCTGCCGGCCTACCGGGGTGCCGCCCCCATCAACCGGGCCGTGATGGCCGGCGAGACGGAAACCGGGGTCACCACCTTCTTCCTGAAAGAACAGGTGGACACCGGCCACATCATCCTGCAACGCGCCATGCCCATCGGGCCGGACGAAACGGCCGGCGAGGTCCACGACCGGATGATGGAGCTCGGCGCGGACGTGGTCGTCGAAACCGTCCGCCGCATCGAAGCCGGCACGGCGGAGGCCCGGCCCCAGGACGACCGCCTGGCGACGCGGGCCCCGAAGATCTTCAAGGAGGATGCCCGCATCGACTGGACGAAGCCGGCCGAGGCGGTCCACAACCACATCCGGGGCCTCTCCCCCCATCCCGGCGCCTGGACGATGCACGGGGACGTCCTGCTCAAGATGTACCGCTCCCGGCGCGACCACCTCACCGGCACCCACGGCTCGCCCGGCACGGTCCTCGAAGCCGACGAGCGCCTCGTCGTCGCCTGTGGGTCAGGCACCGTCGAGATCCTCGAACTCCAGCAACCGGGCCGGCGGCGGATGGAGGCCGCGGCCTTCCTCCGGGGCTACGACCTGCCCGTCGGCACGCGGCTCGGATAGGATGCCGGACCTGCGCCCGCCCCTGCCGGACCCTTCGTTCCCCACATCAGAGCCCGCTTTTTTGTTAAGCTAAATCTAAGAAATCGCTTCCGTTACACAGGCATAATACCGGAAGGCCTTTCAGCATGAAACTGAACGGCGGCATGGTCGATATCCCCCCTCGCAACGGCGCTCGAGGCGCCGGGCACGCCGTATCCGCTTCCTTTGACCCCCTTTCCGCAGGGCCTCCTGCGGATCCACTCAAGGATAGATTGCGAGGTAACCATGCTGAACCGTATCGCCTTCATCATCGCCCTGACGGGCCTGCTGCTGCCGCTTCCCGCGGCGGCTCAGACCCCCGCATCGCAGATCCCGCTGGTCGACGAGTACCTCGCCGACGCCTATGCGGAGCGTAGCCCCTCCTGGTGGAATGCGCTCAGCCGGCAGTTGGTGCTGAGCCTGGACAAGCCGGTGACCCAGGTCGACCAGCAGACGCTGCAGAACATCATCTTCTTTGCCACCAACCATGCCGACAAGGTCCGGCTGGACGGCGCCACGCAGCCGCTCCTCTGGATCTACCGGACGCACCCGGACGACAGCTACCGCCTGATGGCGCTGGCGGCCCTGCATGCCATTGGCGACGAGAACGCCATGTACCGGCTCTACCAGCACGTCGAGCGCGAAACGTCTGAGCGGGTCCGCAAGTCGACCATCGCCGCGCTGAACGACTACTACCAGCACCAGTAAGGCCATGGGGATGACCATCCCCTCGCCACGAGCGGCTACGGCTTCTACCTGACGAGGCCCGGCGCGGGAGGACCTGCGCCGGGCCTCGTCGTTTCCGGCGCTTCCGGCGCTTCCGGCGCTTCCGGCGCTTCCGGCGCTTCCGGCGCTTCCGGCGCTTCCGGCGCTTTCGCGTCTCACTCGGCCCGCGCGGCCGCGTGTGTCGCCACCGCCCGCATCGGTGCCACCGTGAGGGCCGCCGTGCCGTCGGCGTCCACGGTGAGGGTGCTGCCGGAGCAGCGGCCCTCCTGCCACGCGCCGTCGAGGATGTTGCAGTAGACCCCCGGCGCCAGGCCGGTCTGTAGCCGCTGCGCCAGCGTTCTGGTCGAGTCCCGGTTGATGGCGATGAAGCCTCGATCGCCCCGGGCGAAGGCGATCTGCCCGGCGCCGTCGGTCCACCAGTGGGCGACGGGGGCCCCGGCGGTGATGCTGCGGAACCGCACCATCGGCGCGATGGTCTGGCGGCGGTGCTCGCAGACCCACGCCCCCTGCCCGCACCGCAGGCCGTCCGCGGCGTGTACCCGCGCGATGGCGTCGGTACCGGGCTCCGTGGGGGGGCCCTGTGCGGCATCGTCGAAGGCATAGCTCGACATCACGCGCGCCGTCCCGTACGGATAGGCCAGCATGAAGGCCACGGCCAGATCGTAGAGCGCGCCGTCGCGGTGGGTGACGATGTGGTCGCCCCCGTGGCTGCGCTGGTTGTCGTGGTTGTCGACGAAGACGAGGGCTTCGCCGGAGGGCAGGAACGGCGTCGTCTCCCAGATCGAACCGGGGCCGTGCAACCGCGCCGGCACGCCGTCGACGAAGGCCGCACTCACCGCCCGGCTGAACTGGAACTCGGTGACCCATCCCATCGGGTAGTACGGCTCGCTCCACGCCGGCGGGGTGGGGTCGATCACCTCCTGATAGACGAACACCGCTTCATCCAGCCGTTCAAGGATGGCCCGGATGTCATCGGGCGCCATGTGCCGCGCGGCGTCGATGCGGAAGCCGGCCACGCCGAGGCCGATCAGGTCGTTCAGATACGCCGCCAGACGATCCCGCACGTCGTCCCGCTCCGTGGCCAGGTCGGCCAGATCGACCAGCTCGCAGGTTCGCACTTGCACGGGATCGTTGAAGTCCCAGATGTCATCGTTCTCGGTGAGGCCGCAGTGATGGAACTGCTCGTAGCCGTAGAGGCCGGGGTAGTCATAGGGGCCGAAGCGGGTGCCCGCCGTGCCGATGCCGGTGAAGACGTGCTCGGGGTGCTCCAGGTCGGCATCGGCCATGTGGTTGAGCACGGCATCGACGTAGATGTCCACGCCGGCGTCCCGGCACCGCCGAACCATCTCGGCGAAGGCGGCCCGGTCGCCGCTGCGAGTTTCGAGCCGATAGCTGACCGGCTGGTACCGCTCCCACCAGGGGCGGGGCGGGTTGTCGGCCACGACGTGGTTTTCGGCGGGGGGCGAGACCTGCACGGCGTCGTAGCCCATGGGGCCGAGGAAGGCTTCGCACTCGACGGCCACGTCGTCCCATCGCCACTCGAACAGGTGCACGATCACGCGGCTGGCCGGGTCTTCCACCGCGGCGGCCTCCGGGTCTTGCCCCACCGGCTCCAGCAGCAACGCGGCCGACGGCGGTGGCAGCGTGTCCGTCTCCGGTACCTCCGGGGCCTCGCAGCCGAGGCACACGACGACAACCATCAGGAGCAGGCGACAGGCTTTCATGGGGGTGGGTGTCTGTGAGAAGGCATCGCGGTGTGGTGCGGGGCGCCGCCGCTCAGTGCCCGGGGGCCGCCACGGCGCCGACGGGCGCGCCCTCCTCGTCCTTCACGAACGTCCAGGCCACGGCGGACAGGGCGAGCGAGACGGCGCAGATGATGAAGATGATGCGCTTGTCCTCGGCCCGGCTGACCACCTCGCCGATCCCCAGGCTGGCCACGAGCTGCGGCAGCACGACGGACAGGTTGAACAGGCCCATGTACAACCCCATCCGGGCCTTATCCACCTTCTGCGACATGATGGCGAAGGGCAGGCTCACCGTGGCCGCCCAGCCGATGCCGGCCACCACCATCCACGCGTAGACGGCAAGCGGCGTGAGGCCGGTCAGCAGGAGGCCGGCGTAGGCCACCGCCATGATGGCGATGCAGGCCAGGTGTGTCTTCACACGTCCGATGCGCTCGGTGAGGGGCTCCAGCACGAATGCCGGCAGCACCGCCGCCACGGCGTTGAAGAGCAGGAAGCTGATGTTGATGACGGCGCCCACCTCGTCGTCGTCCAGCGCCGGCATCTTGTCCTGCACGTAGGCAAACAGGTAGACGAACATCGTCTGCACGCCCACCCACGTGAAAGCGTGTGCGGCCAGCACCTTGCGGAAGCCGATGAGCCCCGCCTCCCGCCGCGGCCGGCCCGCCTCCGGCTGCAACAGCGACCGCGCGATGAGCAACACCGTCAGCCCCAGCAGCGCGAACTCGACGTAGTAGTGCCCGAGGTCGATGCCGGCCAGCCGCAGCGTCATCGCGTAGACGGCGTAGATGAAGAAGCCCCACAGCGGCTCGATGGACCGGAGGACGTCGCGCAGCGGCACGCCTCCCGACGCCGACGCCGGCACCTCCAGGTCCGCCTGCAGCACGTCCGCCTCCGGCCGCGCCTGCGGGTCCATCGGGCCGACCACGTCGTCCTCTTCGTCCCCATCGAGCGAGCGCGGCTCCCGGATGAACAGCGGAGGCAACACCGAGAAGAGCAGCACCAGGACGGCGCCGACGTAGATCAGCGTGTAGTTGTCCCAGATCGCGCCGATGGCGTAGGCCAGCACCCCGAACGTGCCCGAGATGGTCTGCATCCACGTGTAGCCCTGCGTCCGCTTGACCCCCTCGGGCGTGACGTCGGCGATGAGCGAGCGCGTCGGGTTGAAGCTGACGTTGATGGACAGGTCCAGCGTCAGCGCCACGACGATGGCGACGCCCAGGATGCCGTCGACGCCCAGGCCGGCGGCGATGACGTCGATGTGGGGCAGGGCCAGCAGCATGAGCGCGGCCAGGACGCCCCCGATGAGGATGAACGGCCGCCGCCGCCCGCCCCAGAACCAGACGTTGTCGCTGATGGCACCGACGATGACCTGCCCGAGGATGCCCGCAATCGGGCCGGCCGCCCACACCAGGCCGACGTCGTGGATGTCGAGCCCGTACCGGGTGCTCAGGATCCAGCTCAGCGCGGCGATCTGCACGGACAGCGCAAACCCCATCGCCGTGGCCGGCAAACTCAGGAGGACGAAGAACGGCTTCGTCAGCCGTTTCTGGATGTCGAGCATGGACCGGAGTGATGACGGAGGAAGAGAGCGCCCGGCGCGCCGCATCGTGCGTCCGCGGCGGGGCCGGAGGCAATGACGGGGCGATCAGGGAGCCAGCACCAGCCCGAAGCGCGGCGGCAGTTCCAGCAGCAGCGCCCCGGCGTCCTGCTGCACCCGGTAGGCCTCGTCCCGCGTGACGAAGCGCACGGTGTAGGACGTCGCCGCTTCCGCCGGCAACGGCACGCGCAGGCTGTGGGCCTCGTCGCTGCGGTTGAGCGCCACGACGACCGCCTCCTCCGCCTCCCCCCGCCGGAATACCAGCACATCCTGCGTATCGTGTGCCGCGAGCACCTCGAAGCCGCCCTCGCGGAGCACCGGATACGCATGGCGCAGCGCGATCACGTCCCGGTAGAACCGGTAGACCGTGCTGTCGAAGGCCACCGTTGCGGGCGGGCGCGGCGTGCCGTCCGGGTTGGTAGCCGCCGGCGCGTAGGTCAGGTCCGGCCAGACCATCGGCATCCGGTCGTCCGGGTCGTCGGCGCCCCACATGCCGGCCTCCGTGCCGTAGTAGATCATCGGCGCGCCGACGTAGGTCATCTGGAACAGGGCGACGAGCTGCTGGATCTGGCGATCCGTGACGTCGGGCTTGCGGACGTCATACGTGAAGCCCTCCCGCGCCGCATGGCGGGGCGACACCTGCCGGTCGTAGCCGAACTGGTCCTGCTCGCCGTCGGCCGGGATGCGGTTGACGATCATCGAGGCGAGGCGGTCCGTGTCGTGCGAGTCGATCAGGTTCTGCAGCACGCGCTGCACCGGCTCCGGGTACTCCTCGCGGCGTTCATCGAGCAGGTCGACGAACGTCGTCGGCGGGATGGATCGATCGATCAGCCAGCCCTTGACGGGGAAGGCAAACCCGTGGTAGTTCATCGTGGCCGAGAACCCGCCCTCGGCGAGGAACGTCGCGGCATCCTCCCAGAGCTCGGTCACCGTATAGGCCTCCGGGTTGAAGCTGCGCACGTGCGCGTTCCAGTCTGCCCAGAAGCCGATGGGGACCTCGTTGGCCACGTCCAGCCGCCAGCCGTCGATGCCGTCGGACGGGTCGCCGTCGCCGTTCGGGTCCATCCAGCGGGCGGTGGCGTTGAAGATGTACTGCTTCGGGCCGGGGTGCAGGTCGGTGCCGTCTTCGTTGTCGGCAAACACCGGCAGCGTCTCGACGCCCCACCAGCCCTCGTAGGCGAACTCGTCCTCGGGCGTGGCCGGGTCGTCGAAGGCGCGGACGATGTACCAGTCGGCGTAGGGCGATTGCGCCTGGTTGGCGCGCAGGTCGGCGAAGGCGAAGAAGTCGCGGCCGGTATGGTTGAAGACCCCGTCGATGATGACGCGGATGCCGCGGGCGTGGGCCTCCTCCAGCAGCCTCAGAAACAGCCGGTCGGCGGCGGTCCAGTGCCAGGTGGCGGGGTCGGCGGTTTCCTGCGCCATGAGCGCGACGTCCCCCTGCGGATCCGGCCCGAAGTGCGGGTCGATGTGGTGGAAGCTGTTGCCGTCGTACTTGTGGAGCGAGCGGGCGTAGAAGACCGGGTTGAAGTAGAGGGCGTTGACGCCGAGGTCGGCCAGGTAGTCGAGCCGGTCGATCACGCCCTGGAGGTCCCCGCCGTAGCGCCGGTCGAAGACGCTCTGGTAGAAGCCGCCCATCTCGCGTTCCCAGGGCGCCTGCGCGTACCAGTCGTGCGTCCAGGGGGAGACGGCCCACGTCTCCGGCACCCGGCCGTCGACGGGCGTCTCCAGCGAGGCCCGCGTGGGGTCGTTGGAGGGGTCGCCGTTGCGAAAGCGCTCGGGGAAGATCTGGTAGAAGACGGCATCGGCCGCCCAGGCCGGCACGTTCGGCGCCAGCAGATCCGCCTGCGGCGCCGGCGGCGTTGATTCGCACCCCGCCGCGAGTGCGACGACGACGAACAGCAGGGGATACCGGTAATGCGTGCGCATGATTTCTTGAAGCTGATCGCGGAAAGCCGATCGCGGAAAGCCCACAGCTACTTCACCAGCAGCATCGTACGGGTGAGCGTGTGGCCGGCGGCGGTGAGGCGGTAGAGGTAGGTCCCGCTGGGCAGGCCCCCGGCGTCGAAGCGGACGGCGTGGGGACCGGCGGGTTGCCGCTGGTCGACGAGCGTGGCCACGCGGCGGCCGAGCACGTCGTAGACTTCCAGGCGCACCGGCCCGCCCTCGGGCAGCGCATACCGGATCGTCGTCGTGCGGGCAAACGGGTTGGGGTAGGCCGCCTCCAGCCGGAAGGCGTCCGGCACCAGGCCGTCTTCCGCCTCGGTGCCCACGTACACCGCGCCGAAGGGCAGCGGCGGCAGGTCCGGCACCGTGAAGCCGGGGTCCTCCGAGGTGATGTAGACGACCGTTTCGTAGGGCGGGATCGTCGCCGTGAAGGCGCCCGTGGTGGCGGCCATCGTGTCGGCAAAGATGTCGTAGTAGGGCACCGGTCCGTCGTGGCTCATGCGGACGGCCTGCGAGGGGTCGAGCGTGATCGTGTGCGGCGTGTCGAAGAAGTTGATCGCCACGACGGCATTGGCGTCCTCATAGGGGCGGACGTAGGCGTAGACGCTGTTCGTCGTGTTGAGCGTGACGAGCTCCTGCGAGCCGAAGGCCGCAAACTGCCGCCGGGCGTGGATGAGCCGCTGGTAGTACCGGCCGAAGCGGCCGTTCTCGGGCGTCTCCCACGAAACCGGTACGCGCCGCTCGTCCCCGCTGACGTTGCCGAAGCCGACCTCCTGCCCGTGGTAGACCATCGGCACGCCGGTGGTGGTGAGCAGGAAGCCCGTCAGCGGGAGCGTGCGGTCGGGGGCGCTGGCGAACAGCTTGGCGATGCGCGGCTCGTCGTGGTTCTCCAGGAAGCGGAAGAAGCGAGCATTGGGGCCCGGATAGAAATCGCCGTTGTGGGCCAGGGCATCGTAGGTCGAGAGCGCGCCATAGGTGCCCCGGATGCCGTTGAAGTAGAAGTTCCAGTCGTACCCGGCGTCGATGCCGCCCACGACGGGCGTGCCGTGGTCGTCGTCGGCGTAGTAGACCTCGCTGCCGAAGCCGGTGCCGGCGATCTCGCCCAGGAGCCAGGCATCGGGCCGGAGGCGCTTCATCAGCTCGCGGATGGGCCGGCCGAAGCGCTCGGGGCCGTACCGCCGCCACGGCCCCCAGTAGACGTCGAAGCGCCAGCCGTCGATGTCGAACTCCCGCACCCAGTAGGCGATGACATCGAGCAGGGCGGCCTGCAGGTCGTCGTCGTCCCAGTCCAGGTTGGCCAGGTCACCGAAGCCGTCATACTTGCGGTAGAGGTTGCGCCCGCCCTCGACGTGCCAGATCTCGCGCAGGTTGGGTCCGCGCCCGTCGAGGCCGCGGTCGTGGTTGCTCGGGGTGGTCTGGATGAAGTCGGAGAAGGCCCCATTCCGCCGCAGGCTTTCCACCCAGGGATGGGCCGGCGAGACGTGGTTCGGCGTCAGATCCAGGATGATGCGGATGCCCAGCTCGTGCGCCCGCTCGACGAGCGCCCGGAAGTCGTCGTTCGTGCCGAGCTTCGGATCGACGTTGTAGAAGTCGATGATGTTGTACCCGCCCGAGAGGCCGTTCATGATCTGGTTGTGCATGATGGGCATGAACCAGATGGCATTGAAGCCCATCGCAGCAATGTAGTCGAGTTCCTCGCGGATCTCGTTGAACTTGTTGCCCGGGTTCGTCACCGTCCCGGAGCCCTCCGGCCCGAACATCAGCGGGAAGACCTCATAGACGACGGCGTTCTTGACCCAGGCGGCGTTCTCCTCGTAGCGCATGGCCCGCGCCGTGCCGTCGGCCTCGATGAGGACGGCCACGCGGAGCGCGTCGTCGCCCGCGCCGGAGCCACTCAGCGCGACGTCCACGTACAGCTCGCCCGGCCCGGTGACGGTGCCGGTGGCGCTGAGCCCGTCACCGGAGACGTTCAGCGGGCCTTCGAGGCCGGTCGTGCTGAGTCGCTCGTCGACCTGCCACGTAGCCGTCAGGCCGTCGGCGGCCAGGGCCGTCGGCGTCAGGTCGATCTGGAAGGCACGGTCCGCGCCGGAGACGGTAGCCGTCGCCAGGGCGGCCTGGCGCGGGTGGATCCGCCGCGTGAGCACGAGCGGCGCCGACGTCACCGGCTGCCCCTCGATCACGGCCTCCAGCACCAGTTCATTCTCGCCGAGGGCCAGGTCCACCTCGGCCTCGGCCACACCGTCGGCCACGGCCACCGTCCCCCACACCGCCCCGTTGACCCGCAGCGTCGCCTCGGTCAGCGCCGGGTCCACGGTGCCGTTGAAACGGGTCAGGAAGGCGCGGACGGAAAACCGCTCCTTCACGGTGGTGAACGGCTCCGTCTCCCACTCGATGGGGGAGAAGATCTCCCCGACCTCGGCCGAGACGGTCCGGCCCACGATGTCGGTGGCGGTGATCGTGAACTGCGAGCCGGCCCGCACGGGCACGTCGAGCACGAAGCGGAAGACACCGGTGGCCGGGTCGTAGAAGTCGAGGCCATCGGTGCGCTCGATGCCGTTTACGGCGAAGGTGATCTGCGTCAGCGTCTGCGAGCCGAACACCCCGGCGGACACCGCCGTCACCTGGCCCGACGCATCCTCGTGCCGGGCCAGTTGGAAGACCATCGGGTCCGCGACGGTCACCAGCGAGTTGTTGTTGTCGTCCGGGTTGGTGCGGGGGTTGTACGGATCGGAGATCCACTCCCACTCGGAGCCGCTGGCGTTGTAATGGAAGTGCACCTTGTACTGATAGGTCTGCCCCACGCGGAGGCGGAGCGGATAGACCCAGGCGTCGATCGAGTCCACCCACGTCATGCGCGAGGGGGCATCGACCGCAATGCGCCCGCTGCTGTTGGGCCCCCAGCCGTTGAACTCGCCCGGCAGATAGGCCCGCACGAAGGTACGCCCCGGCTCCGGCACGTAGCGGAACAGCACGTCGAGGCTGTCCTGTGCCCGGGCAGGCACGACGAGCGACAGCAACAGGCCGAGGTACAGCAAACGATGGCGCATGGAAAGCTATGAGCTATGAGCTGTGAGCTGTGAGGTATCGGTGCTCCGAGGTCAACGATCGAACCGACCGCTGACCGCTGATGGCTGACCACTGACGGCTGACCGACGCAACGCCCCGGTGCCGGCATGGCCCGGGGAGGGCACAGCCGGCACCGGGGCGCAGGCGGTCAGGGGAGCCGGATCACTTCAACAGGATCATCCGCTTCGAGAGCACCCGGGTGGGCGTCTCGAGCTGGTAGATGTACATGCCGCTGGCCAGGTGGCTCGCGTCGAAGGTGACGCGGTAGCTGCCGGCCTGCTGCATACCGTCGACGAGCGTGGCCACCTGCCGGCCCAGCAGGTCGAAGACCCGCACCGTCACCTCCGTCGTGGCATCGAGCGTGTACTCGAACGACGTGGTCGGGTTGAACGGGTTCGGGTAGTTCTGCATCAGCGCGATCTGCGTGGGCAGTTCGCCGTCCACCGGCTCGATGGACGTGGCCGCCGCCGGGTTTCCCTCGAAGGGCAGCGGGCCCTCGGGCTGGTAGACCTCCGTCTCGCCGTCATCGTTGAAGGCCCAGGCCGACGGCCAGGACCCGTCCGCATTCGGCACGATGAACCGCGTGCGCCGCCGCCCGGAGCCCGACGTCGTACCGCCGGCCTCCACCACGAAGTCCTCCGTGCCGTCGATCCGGTTGCCGTAGGCGTACTTGTACTGGATCCCGGAGTAGGTCGGGCCGACGACGGTGTACGTGCCGGAGTAGACGCCGTCGGCGTCTTCATCCGTCAGTTGCAGCACATCCGTCAGCTTGACGGCACCGCCGCCCTCTACGACGAACCCCTGCGTGAAGGCCCAGATCGGGTCGCCGATCTCAACGGTCACCGTGTCCTCGTCCGGGTTGAACGGCCGGGCCTCGTTCGCCAGGGCCGCACTCATGTCCACCGAGAAGGTCAGGTCGATGCTGGTGCCTGCCGGGATGATGTTCTCCGGCAACACGTCGTTGAAGTTGAAGACGCCCAGGTCCTGGAAGCCATCCGCGATGCCTTCGAACACGAACGTCCGGTTGGCGCCCTGCGTGGAGATCGGCTCTTCCCAGCCGCTCGGCACGTACTCCACACCGAACTGCTGCTTGAACTTCTCGTCGTCGAGGTTCAGGAAGAACTTGTAGTTGCGCGTGGCGCCGGGGATGGCGGTGATGGGCACGACGAGCTCATAGATGTTCTGGCCGGGCACGGGGTCCAGCAGGCAGTCGTCGGGCGCGCCGTCGCCCGCACAGTCCCAGCCGTTGAAGTCCCCGCGGACCTCCAGCGTATCGCCGCGGGCGCGGTCGAAGACGCCGATGGCCTCCATCGGGCTGAGGTCGACGGCGAAGATGATGGCGGACTGCACGGGCTGGGCGCTGCCCAGCGGGGCGGTGTTGCCGTAGTAGACCCAGTGCAGCGTCGTGTCCTGCGCAGGCACCGTGAAGGTGCGGTTGCCGCTGACGTTGCCTTCCTCCCAGCCGTCGGGCTCGACGAAGAACTTGTACGCCTGCTCCGTGCCGGCCAGATCGGCGGGGTAGTAGGCCACACCCGAGTACAGATGGTACCCGGCTTTGCTGACGTCATCCAGCTCCGGCGTGAGCATCACCTTCGTCATGCCCCAGTCCAGCGGGCCACGGGCCGCCTCGGGGCCGTCGCCGTCCGGGTCCAGCGGATCACCCCGCACGCCGACGATGCTGCTGGCGCGGTTGTAGCCGTCATTCTGGCCCTCCTCCGTGTTCATGTAGACGCGGAACCAGACGGCCACGGTGTCCTCTTTCGGCTCGTAGGGCCGCCAGTCGTAGTCCCCCTTGTTGCCGGGCGGGAAGTCCTTGAACGCGCCCTGCACCTCGAAGAAGTGCACCGTCAGCGTCGTGTCGTTCGTGCCGGGGGGGATATTCGGGTTGGGATCGGCCTCCCAGCCGTTCAGACCGATGTCCTCGGCCTGCTGGGAGTAGAACTTGAAGGTCAGGTCCGTCGTGTCGGCGATCTCGAAGGAGACTTCCCAGTAGTCGCCGCCGACGTTGGCCGGCTCCAGCGTGCTGCTGGCGTTCCAGTCGATGATGTTGCCGTCGTAGAGCGTCACCGGCGAGATTCCCTTCACGGCGCCCCGCACTTCGATGAAGCTGTCGGTGGTGATCGTGTCCGGGATCGTCGCGGTGTTGAGGCGCAGCGTCACCTGTCGGCTCTGCGCGTGGGCGTTGCCGGCGAGGCCTGCCAGGAGGAGCGCCAGACATAGCCACCGGCCTGTCGTAACGATTCGCATGGGACTGGTGTGTGTTGGTGATTGGAAGGGTTTCCGGGCGGCCCCACCGTGGGGTCGCCGGGGGTGCCGGCCGCAACGCCGCCGGCGGGCGTACTGAAGACGTATAGCCTAGAATTGCAGGGCCATGGTAAAGCGGTTGACGGCGCCGAAGTACTCCTGCGCCTCGTAGGCATAGTCCAGCCCCAGGTTGAGGCTGCCGAAGGCGTAGCGAAGGCCACCGCCCAGCGTCAGCGAGCGCAGCGCGTCCGGCAGGAACAGCTCGCTGTAGCCGCCACGCAGCAGGACGAGGTCCCCCAGCAGCCCGACCTCCGCCCCGACGTTCACATACTGCTCGCTGTTGCTGGGGCTGAGGGCGTCGATGGCCAGCGTGACGCGGCTGCGGGCCGTCTGGTAGAGCTCGCCCGCCAGCCCGATGCGCATGACCAGCGGCAGATCGAACGGATCCGTCCGGAGCAGCGCCCGGTTGCTCTCGTTGTTGCCGCGGTTGTTCGGGTCGATGTCGACCAGCAGCAGCAGGTCGTCGCCGGTGATCTGCATCTTCGTGCCGAAGTTCGAGATAGACGCCCCGAGGCGGATGTCCCGGAACGGCGTGACGAACATCGTCCCGATGTCGATGGCGAAGCCGCCGGCATAGGACTCGGCGATGCGCTCGGTGACGTATTTGCCCGTCATGCCGATGGAGAAGCGGTCGGTCAGGGCCCGGGCGAAGGACAGCGCGAAGGCATAGGAGGCGGCATCGAACGTCTCACCGGTCCCGTTCTGCTGCTCCACCGTGGTGACCTCCATCTGCGGGCTGCGCATGCTGGTGACCCCGAAGCCGAACGTGCCGAGCGACGTCGGCAGCGCCAGCGCGGCGTAGCCGAAGTCGATCTCGGCCAGCCACTGGGCATATTCGACGACGAGCTGGCCCTGTGGGAGGGCCGTCAGGCCGGCGGCGTTCCAGTAGATCGCCGTGGCGTCGTCGACGGAGGCGCTGATGGCATTGCCCATGGCGGTGGCCCGGGCGCCGACGGGGATCGTCAGGAACTCCGCCGCCGTCGTGCCGCGCCGGGTGACGGTGCGGGTTTCCTCCTCGAACTGCGCCGCAGCCCGGCCGGGAAACGCCCCGGCCAGCACGAGCGCGAGCGCCAGCACGGCCGCCGGGCGAACGGGTGGAAAAGGAAAGGACATCATGCGATTCAGGCTTTCGAAGGCCGCGCGCCGGGACGCACCGGCGGCCGGCTATTTGATGATGGCGAACGTCCCCGTCGTCTCGCCGATACCGGGCGCCTCGACGTGGTAGAGGTACAGCCCGTAGGCCACCGTGAGGTTGTCCTCACTCTGCAGGTCCCACGTCAGCGTGCCGTTCATCAGCGCCTC
Source organism: Roseithermus sacchariphilus (assembly GCA_003285105.1). Taxonomy (GTDB): domain Bacteria; phylum Bacteroidota; class Rhodothermia; order Rhodothermales; family MEBIC09517; genus Roseithermus; species Roseithermus sacchariphilus. The sequence continues at coordinate 114,062 of CP030158.1, forward strand.
CGGCGCATTCGGGTCGTTGACGCCCTCGTTCAGCCGCAGCTCGCGCACGAAGCGGCCGCCGACGGTGAAGATGCGCACGGTGGCCTGCGGCGGGAGGTTGATGAACTTGATCACCCGCGGCCCCCGGCCCGTCGAGAACGGGTTGAGCGGCTCGAAGCGGTTGGTGGCCACGTACGGGTTGGGCACCACGCGGATGTTCTCGAGCTGCGCTGCGGCCGCCTCGGCGTCCACCCGCGGCCCGAAGGCGGTGAACTCGAACTCGTCCGAGGCCAGGAACGGCTTGCGCGTGACGATCCGCGCCACGTCGCCCTGCGCCGGGTTGCGCTTGCCCGTCTCGGTAAAGTTGAGGCTGATCTCCCAGGTGATGATCCGCGCGTCGCTCTCCGCCCCGAACTGCCGCTCGTAGATGATGATGCGGTCGCTTTCCCCCGCCCCCGCGCTGAACGTGGCCGGCTCGGTCGAGAGCGCCCCCACGAAGTCATCCCCCGTCAGGTCCCAGAAGGCATAGTCCACCTCCACCTCGCGCGTGCCGCCCTGCCCGTCGGGCTCGATGCGGTAGACGCGCACGTTGGTCGGGCGCGAGGGCAGCGTGAAGCGCCGGCGGATCTCCAGCTCGGTCGACTGCCCCTCGCCGGGGCCGACCACCTCCACGCGGTAGTCGAGCGGGTTGCGCAGGCCCTTGACGAAGCCGGCAGCCAGGTACGGCCGCAGCGAGACGGAGTAGATGTCGGTGTCGAAGCTGACGCCGCCGTCGGTCTCGGTCGGGTTCCAGCCGGAGCGCGTGTTGTCCAGCTGCACCAACCGCTCGGGGCTGAAGAGCAACTCGAAGCCGATCGGGCGGCCCTGGTCGTCCAGCGGCGGGAACTCCTGGCCGGGCAGGAAAGCGCGGGACCGGTTCAGCAGCGTGTCTCCCGTGGTCAGATTGATCAGCGAGAAGTTCTTCGTCGTCAGCGTATCCGGCGTGATGAGCGTGCCGCGGATCAGCGTATCCTCGAAGACGACGCGGAAGCGGTCGCCGTCGTTGTAGACGCGGGGGTCCACGATGCGGTAGCCGATGCGGCTGCTCGTGAAGCCCTTCGTGCGGATCAGCAGGCCGTCGTTCGACTCCAGCTCGGCGCTCCGGTAGCCGGCCACGGGCGGCGTGGGCACCACCTCGACGACGTTCGGGCCGGTCTCGATGGTGCCGTCGGGCAGGCGGCGGATGCGGATGGGCGTCTCGGTCGGCGCGATGTTGGCCGAGGGCGCCCCGAAGTCGTAGGCCGTCACGGCGTAGTAGTACGTCAGGCCGTTGGTGACGGTCGTGTCCACGAAGACGTGCGCCAGGCCGTTGGCCGCCTCGCCGAGGTCCTCGTCCTGCCGGTCGTTGCCGAGATAGAACTTGATGCCGTTGATGTCGACCGGGTGGAAGCCTTCGTTGCCGTTGATCAGGTCGAACTGCGCGATGGGCTTGCGGAAGGTGAGGTTGCCGCGCCCGTCGGTGATGGTGAGCGGGTCGAGGAAGGCCGGGTCCGTCGAGCGGTAGATCCGGTAGCCCTCGAAGTCCCGCGCGGGCAGTCCGAGGCTTTCGAGGAAGGGGTCGACGGAGTCCTCGGCGTCGGTGTCCCAGTAGAGCGTCACGCGGCCATCGCCCGGCACGGCCGTCACCGTGGGCGTGTTGGGCGCCTGGGCGAACTGGTAATCCTCCGAGTACGCATCCAGCGCATTGTCCCGGGCCGCCAGCGCCTCGTCCTGCGTCAGGCCGAGCTGCACGGAGAGCGAGATGCGCTCGGTCTGCCCGGCCCGCAGCGGGAAGAGGCCGCTGGAGACGACCAGGTCGTTGTCCCCCGGCGCCGGCCGCTCCGTGTCGAAGTCGCCCGGCACCATGTAGGTCCGGAACAGGGCGCGATCCGAGATGGTCGACAGGTTGAGCGAGTTGGCGGCGAAGAGCTGGACGTTGGTGATGCCGATCTGGTCGGACTCCGAGACGTCCGTCACGTCGATGTTCTTCTCACCCGGGAAGGGCGTGCCCGCCCCCGAGGTCGGCTGCCCGTCCCCGTCGCCCGGGTCCCCGCTGAAGGGGTTGCCGTCGAGGCCGGTGTCGTCGCGCAGCGGGTTCCAGTCGCCGTCGTTGTCGATCCCGTCGGCCCGGCTCTCGTCGATCATCTCGTCGATGCCCTCGTCGATGCCCTCGTCCACGGCGCCGTCGCCGTCGTTGTCGATGCCGTCGGCATAGGGCTTGCCCAGGTCTTCCGGGCCGAGGGCGAAGAGCACGATGTCGGTCCCCGGAACGCGATAGCGCCCGTAGGGGTCGCCGGCGGCCTGGTCGATCATCTCCTGCGTGACCACCGGCCCGCAGACCTCCGCCAGGTAGTCCGGCGGCGGCGTGTCCACGACGCAGTCGGTGTGCGGCAGCAGCCCGTCGCCGTCGTTGTCGATGTGATCCCGAAAGCCCCGGCCGATGTCGCTCTCGTCGAGCCCGACCAGGTGCACGATGGGGCGGCCGTTGCTCCGCTGCTGGATCGGGCTGGCGGCCGGGTTCGGGGGCCAGCGGCCCCAGGCGTCGCTGGTCGCCTCGGCCACCATCTCCGCCGTGACGACCGGGCTGCCCGGCTCGCCGTCGCCGTCGTTGTCGATGTAATCGGCATAGCCGACGCCCACGCTGGACACCTGCTCGCCGGAGAAGGCGATGTGCGTCTGGTTCTCGTCGATGAGGCCGTTGCCGTTGTCGTCGATGCCGTTGGCCGGATCCTCCCCGGTCAGAAACGCCTCGGGCACGACCGGGCTGTTGCACTCGCCGTTGTTGCGCGGGCAGTCCGGCGAGGTCGATCCGTCGGCGTCGTTGTCGATGCGGTCGACGGCGTTGCCCGGGGTTTCGAGGAAGGCAATGGCGGCGGCCCCGACCGGGTCGGAGCCGAAGTTCTGATCGCCGACGCCGTCCTGGTCCGTCATGAAGGCCACGTCTTCGAGCAGGTCGAAGAAGATGACGTCGTCGGCACAGTCGCCGCCGGCACAGTCGGCCAGCCAGACCGAGAAGCCGACGCTGTTGAGGTCTTCGGTGCCGTCGTTCTTGACGCCCTGGATCATGAAGACGACGTCGTCGATGAGGATCTGGCTCCAGGCCAGGATGCGGGAATCGACGATCAGGCCGAGGCCGCCGCGCGTGGCGTCGGTGGAGTCGGGGCGGTAGACGCCGAGGTAGCGGTCGTACTGGTCATCGCCGGCCTTGTAGAAGAATTCCTGGTCGGCGTTCTCGATGTTCTTGCCGAAGAAGCCGTTCCAGGAGCCGGCCCAGCCCGGGTCGGCGGCATCGCCCTGCTTGTCGGGCCAGAATGGCGGCCAGCTGGTCGGGTCGTCACTCTGCGCGATGCCGAACTCGCTGCCGGCCGGGTTCACGTAGCCCCGGATCGGCTCGAAGGTCCACGAGTTTTCCTCGCCGCGGCTGTTCTGCCGGAAGTCCGAGATGTCCGTGATGTAGATCGTCTCGCCCTCCTGGCCCGGGACGTTCGTGGTCACCTCGGCGCCCACCCAGAGCTGCGTCAGCGCCACGTAGATGCGGTTGGTGTTCTTGGGCCACTCGTACCAGTAGTCCGCGGGGTTGCCCGACTGCGCAGTCTGCGTCCAGTTGGTGATGGTCGCGCGGATGTTGTTGCCATCGATGTCGTCGCGGCGGCGTTCGAGCGGGTCCACGCGCTCGTCGCTGGGGACGTGGTTGCGGTCGATGACGCCCTGGGCCTGCACGGCGGCCGGCAGCACCAGGAGCGCCACCCAGAGCGCCGCACCCACGGCTCCCGGTACCAGCCGGTGCCGGCGCCATCCGCCGGACGATGTCACTGCTGCGTGCATGAGGAGGGTCTGCATAAAAGCTCAGTCAGCGTAAAAGCTCGGTCAGCTCGGGGTCAGAAGTTGAATTCCAGGCCCAGGTGCACCCGGCGGGGCTCCACGTAGAACTCCGGGCGCACGAAGTAGCCGGGGTCGAACGACGCCGTCTGCTGCTGGAACAGCGTCACATCCGGCTTGCCGGTGTCGGAGAAGACGTTCGTCGCGTTCCGGGCGTCGAAGAGGTTGTAGACCTGAATGAAGACGCGGGGCTGGACGGGGCCGAGCGAGAAGCGCCGGTAGGCGTTCAGGTCCACCTGGAAGCTCGACGGCTGGCGGCGCGAGTTGGAGGGGAACTCGGGCGGCACGTCTGCGCCGACCAGCACCGCCTCGGGGAAGGACGGGGTGTAGGGGAAGCCCGTCCCGAAAATGCCCAGCACCGAGGCGCCCCAGTCCCGACCGCCGACGTAGACCGAGCCGGCCACCTTGTGGCGCTGGTCCCAGTCCAGCGGCAGCAGCGCCAGCTTCGGCTGCTGGTTGCCCTGCAAGGCGAAGAATTCCTCGGCGGGGTTGGAGTTCGAGCCCTCCACCACCTGGAACGTGTAGTTCAGATCGAAGCCGTAGTTGTCGCGGAAGTCCCGCCGGAAGGTCAACGTGACGCCCTTGGTGTTGGCATAGTCCCGGTTGGCGTAGATGACGTAGTTGACGCCGGGCAGCTCCGACTCGATCAGGGGCGAGGTCGAGACCCAGTCGCGCACGTCGCGGTAGTAGCCCGTCACGTCGATCACGTACTCCCCGAAGCCCTGCTTCAGGCCGATCTCGTACATGACGGTCTTCTGCGCGTCGAGCTGCGGGTTACCGAAGGGGCCGTACGTGCCGGAGCGGTTCGGGATTTTGTAGCCGAAGTTCTCGGACATCCGGTCGATCGTAGGGATCTGCAGGAAGTGGCCGTAGGAGAAGTGGATCACGCCCTCCTCCGTGATCGGGTAGGCCACGCCGAGCCGCGGCGAGAGCTGGAACTTGGGGTCGGTCTCCGTCCACCAGTAGGCCTCGCGGTCCTCCACCGTCAGGCGGTTGTCCGGGCGCTCCTCGTCCGCCGTGATCGTGCCGTCGCCGTTGGTGTCCCGGTAGAGGTTGATCTTCTTGAAGGGGTTGAAGATGTTCGGGTCCTCCGGGTCGGCCGGCACGCGCGCGCGTGCGTCGAAGAAGTCGAACCGCAGCCCGGCGTTCACGATGAAGTTGTCGAACTCGATCTTGTCCTGGATGTAGGCACTGCCCGAGATGGGGTCGAAGTCGTCGAAGCGCTGATACTGGAAGGAGGTGGCCGGCGGAACGGCCGGCTGGAACGGTTCGAGGACCTGCCCGTCCTCGCCGGTCGCCGGCACGATGCCGAAGGCCTCGAAGTCGAGCACGTCCATCCGCGCTTCGAGGCCGACTTTGACCAGGTGATGCCGGGCCACCTGGCTCGTCAGGTCGGCCTTGACGAAGTAGGAGGTGCTCGATCGCCGGAACTGGCCCATGTCCATGCCCCCCCGCGCGAAGCGGTTGCCGCCGGTGACCACGGGCTCGTAGATGCCCGACCCCGGAATCACCTCCACGGAGTCCGGCGGGTCGATGGCGAAGCCGTTGTAGCGTGGGTCCGTCGGATCTTCGAAGCGATAGCTCTCCAGGTCGCGCGTGAAGCGGGCCACGTTGACCGTGTAGAAGGTCGTGGCGCTGAGCAGATGGGTCAGCTTCAGCTTGGCCTGCCATCCGCGGTCGAGGCTGCGGCCGCGGCCGTCAGGGTTCCAGCGCCAGTAGAGGTTGTAGGGCCGGCTCTCGGCCACCGAGCCCAGGCCGATCAGGTTGAGGATGATCTCGTTGGAGAGCTGGTACTTCAGATTACCCTGCCAGCTCAGCTTGCCGAACGTGTTCATGGGCACCAGCGATGAATCGCCGTAGGTGCCGTCCATGTTGTAGAGGCGTGCGCCGTAGAGCCAGCCGTCGTTCTTGAAGTACCGCGCCAGGCCGAAGAAGGTCAGCCGATCGGTCAGGACGGGGCCTTCGAGCGAGCCGCTGAGGTTGTAATAGTGCGTCGGGCGCAGGGGCAGGTAGGAATACACGTCCACGTCCCGATACTGGATGCCCTGGCTGCTGTAATCCTCCACATCGGTGCCTCGCAGGTAGGCCTCTCCGCCCTCGCCGCCGACGACGTACGAGCCGCTATAGACCTCGAACGACCCGCCGATGCGGTCTCCGCGCCCCTCCTTCGTAACCACGTTGATGACGCCGGACATGGCATTGCCGTACTCGGCGTTGAACGTGCCGGAGATGACCTGCAACTCCTGAATGCCCTCGTTCTCCAGCTGGACGGACGTCGAACCGTCGTAGCTGTCGGTGACGGGCACGCCGTCGACCATGACGGTGACTTCGCTGGTGCGGCCGCCGCGGATGTGGAAGCCGCCCCCGCGGTCCGTGATGCCGGCCTGCACGTTGAGCACCTGGCTGATCTCCTGCACCGGCAGCCGGTCGATGGTTTCGGCGGTGACGCGGGCCTCGGAGCTGGTCAGGTCCTTCCGCACGGAGATCTGCTCGGCGGTGACGACGACCTCCTCGCCCTCGAAGACCTCCTCGCGCAGCTGGAAGTCGACCGTCGTGGTCAGGTCGACGTTGACCTGGACGCCTTCGCGGCGCTCGGTGGCGAACCCGACGAAGGAGGCGACGACGGTGTAGACGCCGGGCCGCACGCCGATGATGACATACTCGCCGTCGATGTTGGTCGCCGTGCCCTGGGTGGTTCCTTCGATGAGCACGTTCACGCCGGGCAGGGGCTCGCCGGTGGCCGCATCCACGACCCGTCCGGCGATCTTCCCGGTCGTTTGCGCTGCCGCCGGTCCGCCGAGCAGCATCAGGAAGCCGAGCACTACGATGACTCGTCGCATGGGGATCTTCGTTCCGTGTACGATCAGAGGGAGGCCGTCCGGCCGGGGCGCAGCGGCATGGAGGTGAGGAGGGCGTGGTTGATCCAGATCTCCTCCTCGCTGGCCGCCCGGAGGGAGTCCAGGTGGGTTTCCAGGTGGAGGCGGCCGTAGATGAGGCGCAGGCCGGCTTCGATCTCGGGCCGGGCCTCGTCCAGGGTCATGGGGCGGGGCGCTTCGGTTTCTCCCACCTGCAGCAGCGCGAAGCCGGCGTCCAGGGCGATGGGTCCCAGCACGGTGCCTTCCGGGGCGTCGAAGACGCGGGCGCCCACCTCGCCGAGTTGCGCGCGGGTGACGGGCCCCAGGTCGCCCCCGCTCCGGCGAGCGCCGGGGCGGAGCGTGTGGTCGCGGGCCAGCGCCTCGAAGGATGCCCCGGCCTCGATGCGGGCCCGGAGCCGCTCGGCCTCGTCGCGGGTGGCCGTCAGGATCTCGCGCACCCGCCGCCGCGGGGGCATCTGGTACTGGGCACGGTGCGCCTCGAAGTGCGCCTGCACGGAGTCGGGCGGCACCACGGCCTGCGCCCGGAGGCGCTGCCGCTCCTGCCGGGCGATGGCGTCCTCCAGCGCCTGCTGCACCGCCGCCTGAACCTCGGGATGCCGGTCCAGCCCGCGAGCCCGGGCCTCGTCCAGCAGCGTCTCGCGCACGAGCAAGCCGGTGATGAACGCCTCCAGGTCGGCCCGGGTGCGGACCTGTGCCCGCTGCCGGGGGTCGGTGTACTGCGCTTCGCGGCGGAACCGGTCCACCGTCCAGGTCTGCCGCGCCTCGGGGGGGCCGAAGGTCACCAGCGGCGCACGCAGCCAGGCTTCGAACGCCTCGCCGTCCGGCAGCACCGCGCGTCCGGTGATCTGCCCGAGCAGCCGGTCCATCGCCGCGTCCTCGAAGGCCGGCGCAAGCCGCTCCCCGACCGCCCGCGCGTGTTCGTCCCGTGCCCGCTGCTGCTCGCGCCGCCGCACGAACCGCTCCAGCCGGTCGCGCTTCCGGGCGTATTCGGACTGCGTCAGCAGGGGCCGGGTAAAGCGCTCGTCGACGCGGATGATGGAGTAGCCGTAGGCGGTCTGCACGGGCTCGGAGATCTCGCCCGGCTCCAGCGCGTAGGCCGCCTCCTCGAAGGCCGGGTCCAGTTCGTCGAAGGACACCGTGCCCAGCAGGCCGCCGTTGCGGGCCAGCGTGGTGTCTGCGAACACCTGGCGGGCCAGCGCCTCGAACGAATCCCCGGCCAGCAGCCGGGCGCGCAGGGCCTCCGCCTCCTCCCGCGTGCGGGCGTAGAGGTGCCGCACGGTTAGCTGTGTGTTGGCCCGGACGAACGCCTCGGCCACGTCCCGCTCGCGAACCTGCAACGTGTCGAAAAGCACGAAGCGGGCGTAGGCATCGAGCAGCAGCTTGCGGCGGAGCCGCTCCGCCTCCAGCCGGAAGGCGTCCGTCTCCAGGCGCCCGGCGGCCCGCGCATCGTGCGCCAGCAGCTTGTCCGCGATCAGGATGTCCAGCAGGTGCGCACGCACGGCCGGGCTGTCCTGCAATCCGGTGCTGAGCAGGTACGCCACATACTGCCGGCGAAAGGCCTCCTGCCCGATCGCCTCCCCACGCACCGTCGCCACCACCGGCTCCGGCTCCTGCGAGAGCGCTTCGGCACACCCGGCGGCGATGCCGACCACCCCCGCCCACAGCACGATCATCCAGAAAAGACGCATACCGAGAGGTTCCACTAGGTGTGATCGAGGGGCCACGCCAGGAAGCCCTTCTCTTGCGCCTGCTCGCCGGCCGTCGAGCGACGCACCACGAGCGCCGGCGAGAAGACGGTGTGAGAGGTGGGCCGCTCCGGCTGTTCCATACGCCCCAGCAGCTTGTCCACGGCCACGCGCCCCATCTCATACATGGGCTGGCGAAGCGTCGAGAGGCCGACGTACCGGCTGATCTTGATGTCGTCGAAGCCGATCAGGGCCATCTCGTCCGGCACGGCCACGCCGGCCTCGTGCAAGGCCTGCAACGCCCCGAGCGCCTGCAGATCCGACGTCACGAACACGCCGTCGGGGCGGGTCCGGCGGGCCAGCAGGGTCTTCATGGCCTGATAGCCGGCCTCCTCGGTGAAGCCGTGCTGCTTCATGTCCTCACTCACCACGATCCACTCCTCCCGCAGCGGCAGGCCGGCCTGCCGGAGCGCCTGCTCAAAGCCGATCCGCCGGTCGGCGGCCGGCAGCGACTCGGGATGCGCCATGATCATCCCGATGCGCGTGCATCCCCGGTCGATCAGGTGCTGCACGGCCCGGCACCCGCCCTCCCGGTTGTTGGTCGATACGCAGTCGAAGTCGGCATGAAACGAATCCACCAGCACGACGGGCTGGCTGCTGCGCTGGAGGCGGGCCACCCGGGCCGGCGTCATCGGCGTGGCAAAGAGCAACACCCCCGAGGCCAGCCCGCGCTGCAAGGCCCGCTCCAGCTGCACGTCCACCTCGTTGAGCGTCAGCGTGGAGTAGACGATGAGGTCTAGATCGCTCTCGGCCAGCCGATCCTGCAGCCCCCGAATCACCTCGACGAAGAAGTAGTTGGTCATCATCGGGATGATGGCCGCTACCAGGCTGGTCTTCTTGCGCGCCAGGCTCTGCGCCGACGCGTGCGGCTGGTAGCCCAGCTCCTCGGCCACGGCCAGCACCCGCGCCCGCGTCCGCGGAGACACCCGCGCGTGGTTGTTGAACACGCGGGACACGGTCGCTATCGACACGTTGGCCTTGGCGGCGATATCGTAGATCGTTACGGACAAGGCGAATCGGGGAAAGAAAGGCGTAAGCGCTTACACAACGGCTCCTAAGTACGGAAACAAAACGATCCCCGTCAACCCACCCCGACCTTCCACTTTCTTTTTTTCTCACCCGCTCAGTCCCGACCATATCCCGCACAACACGGGGCTTATGCAGAATCTGCGGATGCTAAACCCCGCGACGGACTTAACAAAAATTGCATGTAAGCCTTTACACGTCAGCTTTCAGCCGTCAGCTTTCAGCCAGCAGCCCGCAGCCAGCAGCCCGTAGCCAGCAGCCCGTAGCCAACAGCCCGTAGCCAACAGCCCGTAGCCAACAGCCCGCAGCCAGTAGCCCGTAGCCAGCAGCCCGTAGCCAGCAGCCGCCCCTCGACATTCCACCCGCCAGCGCGTACTATGCCCGCGATCGCTCGCTACTCCCTGTCGCTCTCCGCTGTGTGCGCCATGCCTGCCGACCGTCTCCCTCGCCTCCGTCTCGCCCTCGCCGAGTCTGGCCTGGACGGGCTGGTGTTGATCCCCGGCTCCAACCTGCGTTACCTCACCGGCTTCACGCCGATGTTGAGCAAGCGCGTCGTGCTGGCCGTCTTCCCCGCAGCGGACCGCCCGCCGGCCCTGGCCCTGCCGCGGCTGGAAGCGCCGGGCGTGCGGGCACACCTCGGAGAGGCCGTGACCTACCACCCCTGGGACGACGCCACCGGCCCCGACGCCGCCGTCGAAGCCGCCCTCCGGCAGGCCGGCCTCACCGGCACGGTGACCCTCGGCGTCGAGTTTGCCGCGATGCGGGTGCAGGACCTGCGGGCGCTGGAGCGGGCCGCGGCGGCGCTGGGGGGGCGCGTGGACGTGCGCGACGCCACGCAGCTCATCGGCCGGATGCGGATGGTCAAGGACGCCGACGAGCTGGCGGCCATGGAGGCCGCCGCCCGGGTCGTGGAGGAAGCGTTGCAGCGCACCATCGAGCAGATCGCCGTGGGCAAGACCGAGCGGGAGCTGGCTGCGTTCTGCGCCAACGCCATCCTGGCGGCCGGCGCGGAGGGGCTCAGCTTCGACGCGTTCGTGGCCACCGGCCCCAACACCGCCAACCCCCACCATGAGCCCGGCGACCGCCCCGTGCAGGCCGGGGACCTGGTCATGATCGACTGCGGCGCGGTGGTCGGCGGCTATGCCTCGGACATCACGCGGACCGTCGCCGTGGGCGATCCCGGCGAGGACGCCCGCCGGATCTACGACGTCGTCCGCGCCGCCAATGCGGCCGGCAAGCGCGCCGTACACCCCGGCGCCACGGGGGAAGCCATCGACCGGGCCACGCGCGCCGTGATCGAGGAAGCCGGCTACGGCCCGTACTTCGTCCACCGCACCGGGCATGGCCTGGGCATGGAGACGTTCCCCTGCCACGAGTACCCGGACATCGTCCAGGGCAGCACCGACCCGCTGCCGGTCGGCACCACGTTCACCATCGAGCCCGGCATCTACCTCGAGGGCGTCGGCGGCGTTCGCATCGAAGACGATGTGGTCGTCACGCCGGACGGGCACCGCTCGCTGACGCACTTCCCGCGGGATCTGATGGTGCTGACGCCGTAGCGCTCCCTCCGCAACCCTCCAGGCAGCGGCCGTATACGGGATCTCACCACCCTCCCACGAGCCCCGGGAAGACCGATGCGCCATCATTTCGAAGCCCCGTGGGGCTCCCGGCTGACGCTGATCACGCTCGTCGTCATGCTGATCCTGGTGGGGGTGTCGCTGCTCGTCCCGGTCTGGTCGCGCTACCTCCTCCTGGCCATCGTCGTCGCCAGCGCCGCCTTCGCCGTGCGAGGCTATCGCCTGGAAGACGGGATCCTCTACATTCTCCGCCCGGGCTGGTCCACCCGCATCGACCTGTCCGGGCTGACGCACGTGGTCATCGCCCCGGAGGTGATGCGCTGGTCGCTGCGGCTCTTCGGCAACGGCGGCCTGTTCAGCTACACCGGCCTCTTCCACAACCGCCGCCTGGGCACCTACCGCGCCTACGTCACGGACCAGCGCCGGACGGTGGTGCTGCACTTCCGCGATGCCCGCCCCGTCGTGCTCTCCCCGGACGACCCGGAGGCCTTCGTCCACGCGCTCGAAGCCATGCTGGCCGACCCCGCCTGACCCCACGGCCTCCCGGCCCTGCCCGCCGCTCACCCGTCGAGCGACCAGCCGTACCTCTGCCGCCACGTCTGCCCGGGGCGGCGAGCCACCTGCGTCAGCACGGCACCCAGTTGCTCCAGCGATTCGAGGTTGTGGACGGGCAGGAAGTCGTCGACGTACGGCAGGGCGGCCCGCATGCCGCGGGTGAGCGGCTCGTAGCCCTCGTAGCGCAGGAGCGGGTTGAGCCAGAGCACCCGGTAACAGCTGCGCGCCAGACGGGCCATCTCCTGCTCCAGCCGGTCGACGTCGCCCCGGTCACAGCCGTCGCTGATGATGAGCACGACGCCGCCGCTGCGCAGCACCCGCCGCAGCCACGTGTAGTTGAACACGCGGAGCGCCTCGCCGATGCGCGTGCCGCCGGCCCAGTCGGTGACCTGCTCCGCCACGTCGTCGATGGCCGCGTCGATGTCGCGACGGCGCAGATGCCGGGTGATGCGGGTCAGGCGGGTGCCGAAGACGAAGCTCTCCACGCGCTCCATGCCTTCCGAGACGGCGTGCATGAAGTGCAGCAGCATCCGCGCATACGGTTCCATCGACCCGCTGACGTCGCACAGGATGACGATGGGCCGGGGCTTGCGCTTCGGGCCCTGGAAGCGCAGATCCACAAACTCTCCGTGGCGGCGCAGGCTCTGCCGGATCGTGCGCCGCAGGTCGAGGTACCGGCCGGGCTGCCGCGGAGTGCGCCGCCGGACGCGCTGCGGCTCGACGGGCCATTGCATCCGGCGGATGGCCTCCTTCGCCGCGGCGATCTCCTCGGCCGTGAACTCGGCGAAGTCTTTCTTCCGCAGCACCTCGGCGGCGCTGTAGGACGCCACGACCTCCACCTCGTCGCGCTCCTCGTCCTCCCCCCGCTCGATCGGATCCGGGGGCGGTGGCCGGTCCTCCGGCTCCGCCAGCGCCTCCTGCACCCGCCGCCGCGCCGCCGGCTCCCGCGCCGCCCCGGCCGAGGGCAGCATCATCTGCAGCAGATCGGCCAGCTCGGACGGCGCCCGCCAGAACAGGTGAAAAGCCTGGTCGAACAGCTCTACCTGCCCCGGGTGACGCACGAAGACGCTGAAGAGCGCCTGGTACACGTCGTCCCGCCGCCGCACGCCGACGGCCTCGACGGCCCGGATCGCGTCCATCATCTGGCCGGAACCGATGTCCAGCCCGGCCCGCCGCAGCACCCGCCCGAAGGCGACGATGTGTTCGGCCAGCGCGGTGTCGGGTCGGGCAGGATGGGCCATGGGATGCAAACCGTGGTCGTGTGTCGATGGGCGAGCGTCGAGGGCGGTGGTGCGAAGGCCGAAGGGCGGATTCACGATGCGGTTTCCCGTCCGCCCTCGTCCTTCCGCCTTCGCCCCTCCCTACCTTTCCGCCTTCGCCCGGGCCAGGATCTGCTCGCCCGTGCGGCCGCGGATGCGGGTGATGTCGTCGTGATACTTCAGCAGCGTGCCGAGGGTGTCATCGACGGTGGCGGGATCGAGGTCGACGCGCTGGAGCGTCATCAACGCGCGGGACCAGTCCAGCGTCTCGGCAACGCCGGGGAGCTTGTAGAGGTCGGCCTGCCGCAATTCCTGCACGAAGGCCACCACCTGCCGGGCCAGCTGCTCGGGGAGGCCGGGGACCTTGTGCCGGACGATGTCGAGTTCCTTCTCGCGCGAGGGGTAGTCGATCCAGTAGTAGAGGCAGCGCCGCTTGAGCGCGTCATGGATCTCGCGGGTGCGGTTCGAGGTGATGACCACAACGGGCGGCTCCGGGGCGCTGACGGTACCGATCTCGGGGATGGTGATCTGAAAGTCGGACAGCAGTTCCAGCAGAAACGCCTCGAACTCCTCGTCGGCGCGGTCCAGTTCGTCGATGAGCAAGACGGGGGCCTTGCCGGATTCCGAGGCACGGACGGCCTGGAGCAGCGGCCGCTCGATGAGGTAGGCGGGGCCGAAGATCTCCTGGATAACGGCCTCCTGGTCTTGCCGGCCGGTGGCCTCGACCAGCCGGATCTGGAGCATCTGCCGGGCATAGTTCCACTCGTACACCGCCGTGTGGACGTCCAGCCCCTCGTAGCACTGGAGGCGGATGAGCGGCACGTCGAGCAGGCGAGCGAGCACCTTGGCGATTTCGGTCTTGCCCACGCCGGCCTCGCCTTCGAGGAAGACGGGGCGCTGCATCTTGAGGGCGAGGAAGAGCGTCGTGGCCAGGCCCCGCTCGGCCACGTAGTTCTGCGCCTCCAGCGCGGCCAGCACGTCTTCGATGGTGTCGAACTTCATGATCTCCGAGGGCATTCTCCCGGCCACACCGGCGCGGTGCGGCTCCGGGCGGTACGTCCGGCGCAGGCTCCGGTTCGGACTCCAGGGCGGGCTCCGGCCCGGCCGGCTCGCAAAAAAAAGCCCCCTGCGAGAGGGGGCTCGGGGGGTGGGCGGGCGGTGCTATGCCGCCCGGGCGGCGGCTTCGCGGAGGGCTCGCGTCGCCATCACCTCGCAGAGGTGCGCGCGGTACTCGGCGCTGCCGCTGAGGTCGCTCAGCAGCTCATTCGGATCGGCCAGGCCCCGCACGGCCTCGGCGATGACGGCCTCCGTCAGAGGCCGCCCGGCCAGCCGGCGCTCGACGGCGGTGGCGCGGAAGGCCTTCGGGGCGGCGCCGGTGACGGCCACCCGGGCCGCCCGGCACGTGCCATCGGCCAGGCTCACCTTCGCCGCAACGCCGACGACCGCGTACCGCGAGGCCGGGTTGGCGAACTTGGCATAGGCCGCTCCCTCGCCGTGCCCGAGCACGGGGATCCGCACCCGCGTGATCATCTCGTGCGCGGCCAGTGCCGTGGTGTACATGTCCACGAAGAAGTCGTCCGCGCTCACCGTGCGGGTTCCGTCCCGGCTCGTCATCTCGATCTCCGCGTCGAGGGCCAGGACGAGGGCCGGGTAGTCCGCGGCCGGGTCGGCATGAGCCAGGCTGCCACCGATGGTGCCCCGGTTGCGCACCTGCGGGTCGCCGATGCCGGCGGCGGCCTCGGCCAGCGCCGGGCAGTGCGTGCGCACCAGCTCCGAGGTTTCGACGGCGCGGTGCGTCGTCAGCGCCCCGATGGCGAGGTGCCCCCCGTCGAGCGTGACGGCCGCGAGGTCCTCCAGGCCGGAGACGTCGATCAACAGCGTCGGGGCGGTCAGGCGGAGCTTCATCGCCGGGATCAGGCTGTGCCCGCCGGCCAGCAGCCGGGCCTCCCCGTCGTGGCCGGCCAGGAGCGTCAGGGCTTCGTCGACCGACTGGGCCCGTGCGTAATCGAATGCGTAGGTAGACATGGGTCTGGGCGGATGGTCACAAGTCCGTGAGGAGAGCGGTCAGGCCTGGCCGTTGCCGCCGGCCGGGGCCGCCGCGGCAGCCGCCCCGTCGCCGCCGGCATGCAGCGCCCGCCAGACGCGCTCGGGCGTGAGCGGCATCGGGATGTCCCGGATGCCCCGGTGGTAGAGCGCGTCGACGACGGCGTTGACGACACAGGCCGTCGAGGCAATCGTGCCGGCTTCTCCGGCGCCCTTGACGCCCAGCGGGTTGTGCGGGCAGGGCGTCACCTGATGGCCGACCTCGAACGACGGCAGATCGTCCGCCCGGGGCATCGTGTAGTCCATGTAGCTGCCCGTGAGCGGCTGGCCCGTCTCGTCGTAGACGGCCCCCTCGAAGAGCGCCTGCCCGACGCCCTGCGCAATGCCGCCGTGGATCTGTCCCTCCACGATCATCGGGTTGATGATGTTGCCCACGTCGTCCACGGCGACGTACCGGAGGATCCTGACGACGCCGGTGTCGGGGTCGACCTCGACCGTGCAGATGTGCGTGCCGAAGGGGAAGGTGAAGTTCTTCGGATCGTAGAAGGCGTTCTCGTCCAGGCCGGGCTCCACGCCCTCGGGGTAGTCGTGCGGGACGTAGGCCGTCAGCGCCACGTCGCCGAAGCCGATGGTGCGGTCCGTGCCCTTGACGCGGAAGGTGCCGTCGACGAATTCGACGTCCTCCTCGGCGGCTTCGAGCTTGTGGGCAGCGATCTTGCGCGCCTTGTCCTTCACCTTGTCCAGCGCCCGCATGATGGCGCTGCCGCCCACGGCGAGGCTGCGCGAGCCGTAGGTGCCCATCCCGAACGGGACCCGGCTCGTGTCCCCGTGGACCACCTCGACGTTCTCCAGCGGGATGCCCAGTTCGTGCGCCACGATCTGCGCGAAGGTCGTCTCGTGGCCCTGCCCGTGCGAGTGCGTGCCGGTGAACACCTCGACCTTGCCCGTCGGGTGCACGCGGATGCCGCCGCTCTCGTACAGCCCGGCCCGCGCCCCGAGTGCCCCGACCACCTGCGACGGGGCGATGCCGCAGGCCTCGATGTAGGACGAGAAGCCGATGCCCAGCAGGCGGCCCTGCTTGCGGGCCTCGGCCTGCTCGCGGCGGAAGTCCTCATACCCGATCATCTCCAGCGCCTTGTCCAGCGCCCCTTCGTAGTTGCCGCTGTCGTACTGCAGGGCCACCGGCGTGTCGTAGGGAAACTCGTCCGGCCGGATGAAATTCTTCCGCCGCAGCTCGGCCGGGTCCATCCCCAGCTCCTTCGCAGCCAGTTCCACGACGCGCTCGACCAGGAACGTCGCCTCCGGCCGGCCCGCCCCGCGGTAGGCGTCGACCGGCACCGTGTTCGTGAAGACGCCCTTGACGTTGACGTGGATGTGCGGCGTCCGGTACTGCCCGGCCAGCAGCGTCCCGTAAAGGTACGTCGGCACCGCCGGGGCGAAGGTGGACAGGTAGGCGCCGAGGTTGGCCACGGTCTTCACACGCAGCGCCACCATGTTGCCCTCGGCATCGAGGCCCAGCTCGGCCGTCGAGACGTGGTCCCGGCCGTGGGCGTCGGTGACGAAGCTCTCGCTGCGCGCGGCCGTCCATTTCACCGGCCGCTCCAGCTTCTTCGAGGCCCAGGCGCAGATCACCTCCTCCGGGTAGTGGAAGATCTTGCTGCCGAACCCCCCGCCCACGTCCGGCGAGACGACGCGGACCTTGTGCTCGGGCAGGTCCGGCCAGACGAAAGCGCAAAGCAGCAGCCGAATCAGGTGAGGGTTTTGCGAGCTGGTGTAGAGCGTCAACTCCTCCCGGGCCGGATCGTAGTGGCCGATGGCGCTGCGGGGCTCGATGGCATTGGGCACGACGCGCTGGTTGACGAGCTCGTAGGTCGTGACGTGGTGCGCAGCGGCCATGGCCCGGTCGGTGGCGTCCCGGTCGCCCAGTTCCCAGTCGAAGCAGAGGTTGGAGTCGAGGCCGTCGTGCACGATGGGGGCATCCGGGGCCAGGGCTGCCGTCGCGTCGACGACGGCCGGCAACGGCTCATACTCGATCATCACCTGCTCGGCGGCATCCTGCGCCGTGGCTTTGTCCGTGGCGATGACCACCGCCACGCCGTCGCCGACGTGGTGCACCTTCCCGACGGCCAGCGGGTAGTGCGGCGGCTCCTTCATGGCGTCGCCCACGGCCCAGCCGGTGGGGATCGACAGGATGCCGTCGTCGACCATGTCCTGCCCGGTGAAGACGGCCAGGACGCCGTCGACCGCCTCGGCGGCGGACGTGTCGATGGCTTTGATGCGAGCGTGGGCGTGTTCGCTGCGGACGATGCAGGCATAGGTCATGCCGGGCAGGACGATGTCGTCCGTGTAGCGCCCCTTGCCGGTGATGAAGCGCTTGTCCTCGACCCGCTTGACCGGTGATCCGATGAAGTTCGGCATGATGACAGGGATGGGTTCGGGTGGCTGGGGCGGTACGCGGCAGGCGAGCGCTCAGGCTTCGACGGTGGCCTGCTCGCGCATCTTGCGGGCGGCGTACTGAACGGCACGCACGATGTTATGATAGCCGGTGCACCGGCAGTAATTGCCCTCGAGCGCGTGGCGGATCTCCGCCTCGGAGGGATCGGGGTTGTGCTGCAACAGATCGGCCGCGGCCATGATCATCCCCGGGGTGCAGAAGCCACATTGCAGGCCGTGCTCCTCGCGGAAGCCCTCCTGCAGCGGATGCAGCGCGCCGTCGGCGCTCATCCCCTCGATGGTCGTGACCGAACGGCCGTCGGCCTGAACGGCGAACACCGTGCAGGCCTTCACCGAGCGGCCATCGAGGTGCACGGTGCACGCCCCGCACTGGCTCGTGTCACACCCGACGTGCGTGCCGGTCAGGCCGAGGTGTTCACGCAGAAAATCGACCAGCAGGGTGCGCGGCTCGACGTCGGCTTCGTGCCGCTTCCCGTTGACGGTGATGGAAATGTGGGCCATGGGACGCTCCGGGATTCGGGATGGATGAAAGACATTCGGCAGGCATACTGCCCGGAAAAGCGCTTCCGGCGCGAGCCGACCGCCCGGCACTCAGGCAACCGTGTGGCACTCAGGCAGCGGCCGCGCCGTCGGCATCGAGGTCTTCGAGGATGCGTTTGCGCAGGTCGTTGAAGCCTTTGTTGATGATGACGCCGGCGCCCGCCTGCACGAGGCGCTGCCCGATCCGCGCGATCTTGCCGCCCACCTGCGCTTCGCCGGAATAGCGCAGGGTGGTATGGCCGTCATCCTGCGGAATCAGCTCCATCAGCACGTCGGCCTGGACGAAGCCGCCGGGGCCCTGCCCCTCCATGTGCAGCCGGTAGCTACGGGGCGGGTCGAGGTCGTGCACCCGGAAGGTCGTGGTATAGACGCTCTGCACGGGGCCGAGGCGGGCCTGCACCACCCCCCGGTACGTATCTTCGCCGAGACGTTCGAAGCGCTCGCACCCCGGGATGGCCGCAACCAGCACGTCCGGGTCCTGCAGCCGGTCGAACAGCTCTTCGGGGCGGCCGGGCAGCGTGTACTCGCCTTCGAGCTTCATGAACGGCGTGTCGGGCGTGAGACGGTCGACGTCGGACTCGCGACGGGCGGGGCGCGGGGCAAGAGAGGGAGGGCTGCCACCGGCCCGGTGCCGTCACGAGGAGGAGATACGCTTTCTGATTAAAGAATAATTCACTCTTTGTCAAGCCGATCTCTCCCCGCTCCCACGGCCGCGCCAGCCCGTAAGCGCGGCACCGATCGAGGGCGAGCAGGACCCGATCCGCGCGTGCCGGGTCCCGCCCGAACCGGTGGGCGGATGCGTGAGGTCCCTTCGCCGTGGTTCGGCAGATCGACCCCCCCAGGGGTGCGGAGATCACCCGCTCACAGGCCGCATTTGTGCAGCACGTCGAACAGACGCTGCTGTTCGGGCGGCTTGATGAGATACCCGTTGATGCCGGCGTCGATGGCTTCGCGGACGTGTTCCGGCTCATTCTGGCCGGTGACCATGACGATGGGCGTGTGCCGGTACTTCACCCCGGAGCGGATCCGGCGGATGAGTTCCACCCCGCTACACCCGGGCATCACCCAGTCCACCAGCAGCAGATCGAACTGGTCCATCAGGAGCAGCTTCAGGGCTTCCCGGGCCTCCGAAGCGATAACCACGTCTTGATAGCCGGCATCCATCAGCATCCGCTGGAGCACCTTGGCCGATACCGGCTCGTCTTCTACGATGAGGATTTTTCTGGGCATGGTCGGTTCAGGGGCATGGCAGAGAATCGCTTCTTCACGTATCGGCCTCAGAGCGTCCATCTGAAATCGCCCGGCGGGGCGGTGGCATCCCTGAGACGCGCATGGTATCCTTCCGGCACGAGCACGCCCGGCGTCGCGCTTGCTCCGGGCCTCCGCCCCTGCACCCCCACCAGCCTCTCATCCCCCATGTGCTTCATCGGTCCCCGCGTTTTTTCGTGCCTCGCCCTCCTGCTCGGGTGTCTGCCGGTCGTGGCCCAGCCGGGTCACGACCTCCCCGAAGCGACCGTTGACCCGGCGCTCTACGAAGGACTCGCCTACCGCCTGATCGGCCCGTTCCGCGGAGGTCGATCCACGGCCGTCGACGGCCTGGCCGGCCGGCCCGGGGTGTACGTCATGGGCACCACCGGCGGAGGCGTCTGGAAGACGGACGACTACGGCCACACCTGGCACAACCTGTCCGACGGCTTCTTCGGTGGGTCCATCGGCGCCATCGACGTGGCCGACAGCGACCCGGCGGTGATCTACGTCGGAACGGGATCGGCCTGCATCCGGGGCAACACGTCGGCCGGGCACGGCCTGTGGAAAAGCACGGACGGCGGGCGCAGCTGGGCCTTCAGCGGGCTGCCCGAGGCCGGGCAGATCGGCGACGTCGTGGTCCATCCCACGAACGCCGACCTCGTCTACGTCGCCGCGCTCGGCCATGCCTTCGGCAAGAACCCGGAGCGCGGCGTCTTTCGCTCGCGCGACGGCGGGGCGACCTGGGAGCACGTCCTCGCCATCGACGACTCGACGGGCGTCGTCTCGCTTGCGATGAACCCGCACAACCCGCGCGAGATCTACGCCGGTGCCTGGCGGGCCGAGCGCAAACCCTGGACGCTCCTCAGCGGCGGCCCGAACGGCGGCGTCTACAAGACCACCGACGGCGGCAACACCTGGACGAAGCTGGCCGGCGGCCTGCCCACGGGGCTCGTCGGCAAGGTGGGCGTGGCCGTCTCGCCGGCCAACCCGGACCGCGTCTGGGCGCTCATCGAGGCCGAGCCCGACGGCGGCCTCTACCGATCGGACGACGCCGGCAAGACCTGGACGCGCATCAACCACGAGAACAAGCTGCGCCAGCGGGCCTGGTACTACACCCACGTCGTGGCCGACCCGCAGGACGAGCACACCGTCTACGTCCTCAACGTCGCCTTTCACCGGTCGGTCGACGGGGGCAAGACGTTCGAGGCCATCTCGGTCCCGCACGGGGACACGCACGACCTGTGGATCGACCCGAACGACCCGAAGACGATGGTCCTGGCCGACGACGGCGGTGCGCAGGTGACGGTCAACGGCGGCAAAACCTGGTCGACCTACTACAACCAGCCCACGGCCGAACTCTACGGGGTGGTGGTCGACAACCAGATTCCCTACCGCGTCTACGGCGCGCAGCAGGACAACACGGCGATCAGCCTGCCGGCGTGGACGAGCAGCAACACGCTGCACCCGAAGAGCACGTGGACCAACCCGGGCGGCTGCGAGACGGGCCCCGTGGCCCTGCACCCGGACCACCCGGAGATCACCTGGGGCGGGTGCTACGGCGGCGCCATCAACCGGGTCGATCACCGGACCGGGCAGTACCGCAACGTCATCCTCTACCCGCAGCTCCAGCTCGGCGAGGCGGGCAAGAACCTCCGCCATCGCTTTCAGTGGGTCGCCCCCATCGTCGTCTCCCCGCACGACCCGAACGTGGTCTACCACGGCTCGCAGTTCGTCAACCGCACCACCGACGGCGGGATGACCTGGGAGACGATCAGCCCGGACCTGACGACCAACACGCCCGCACACCAGGACTACAGCGGCGGCCCCATCAACCACGACATCACGGGCGTCGAGATCTTCAACACCCTCTTCTCCCTGGCCGTCTCTCCGCACGACCCGGAGGTGATCTGGGCGGGCAGCGACGACGGGCTGATCCACGTCACCCGCAACGGCGGGGCCGACTGGCGCAACGTCACGCCCCCGGGGATGCCGCGCTTCGGCACGGTCAACAGCATCGAGGTGTCGCCGCACGCCGCGGGCGAGGTGTTCGTCGCCGTGCAGCGCTACCGGCTGGATGACTTCGCGCCCTACGTCTTCCACACCACCGACTACGGCCGCACCTGGCGCTCGCTGGCGGGCGGCCTGCCCGAGGGCTATCCGGTGCGCGTCGTCCGGCAGGACCCGGTGGACCCGGACCTGCTCTTCGCCGGCACGGAGTTCGGCCTGTTCGTCTCGTTCGACCGAGGGGCGCACTGGCAATCGTTGCAGCTGAACCTGCCGCTGACGCCCGTCACGGACCTCCGCATCGCCCACGACGACCTGATCCTCTCCACGCAGGGCCGCTCGTTCTGGGTGCTGGACGACGTCACGCCGCTGCGGCAGATCGACGCGCAGGTGGCGGCGGCGGACGTCCACCTGTTTGCCCCGCGTGCGGCGATGCGGGTGAACGACCGCGGCGGCAGCGACGAGCACGTGCCCGGCCCGAAGGCACGACCCTCCGGCGCCCTCCTCCACTACTACCTCGCCGAACCCGCCGAGGAGGTGACGATCCAGATCCTCGACGCCGAAGGGCGTATCGCCCGGAGCTTCAGCAGCGACTCCAGCACGGCCCGGCGGGAAGCCACCGCCGTGCTGGACACCACCGCCGGCATGCACCGCCTCACGTGGGATCTGCGCTATACGCCGCCTCACCTTCTGGAAGAGGCCGTCGTCTGGGGCTACACGGGTGGCGTCAAGGCCCCGCCGGGAACCTACGAGGTTCGCCTCATCGCCCGGGGCCAGACCCGGACGCAGCCGCTGACGGTCCGCCCCGACCCCCGCCTGACCGACGTGACGGACGAGGACTACGCGGCGCAGTTCGCCCTGGCCATGCAGGTGCGCGACGCCATCGACGCCATCCACGACGCGCTGCGCACCATCCGCAGCCTCTATGCGCAGCTCGACTACGTGACGGAACGGGCCCGGCAGGTTGGGGCGGTGGCGTCGTTCGAGGAACGAGCCGCCTCGCTGCGAGCCCGTCTGCAGGAGATCGAGACGCAGCTGACACAGACCCGCAACAAGAGCAACCAGGACCCCATCCGCTTTCCTCCGAAGCTGGACAATCAGTTCATCGAGCTGTACAACAACGTGACCGGGCCGGACGGCTACATCGCCGGCGGCGCCGAGGGCCGCCCGACGGCGGGGGCCTACGAGCGCTTCGAGGACCTCTCGGCGCAGTGGACGGCGATCCGGAACCAGTTGGATACGCTCCTGGCTTCCGACCTGAAGGCCGTCAACGCCGCCTTCGAGCAACTGAACCTCGCTCCGCTGAGCGTACCGCCTCCGCAGGAATGACCGGACCGGGATGCGGCATGGCATGGCTCTTGTTCGGGGATCGGACGAGCCCCTGCCACGAGCCGTGCTCCGCCGCCGATGCGAACGCTCTACTTCCTGTCCGTCCTGCTGGCTGCCGTTCTCCGGGTCCATGACCCGTCGGCAGAACGGGCGAACTGCATACAGGACGTCGTCTGCGTCACGGCCGAGCGCCACGAGCAGGGCGTCGTCTTCGTGGTGGACAACCGGACGGCCGAGCCCCTGGGGGTCGTGATCGACGCCGCGCTGGAGGGCCTGGCGGCGGACGTGCCGCTGCCTCATACGGCGATCTACCCGCCCGGCCGGAGCCGGGCCTTCGCTGCACGGGCCCGCGGAGGCGGCCGGTGGCGCTACGGCTATCGCTTCGCCTACCTGCCCGTCCACGACACCGAGCGGACGTGCCACACGCCATCGTTCTGCGTGGTGCGGGAGCAGGCGCTGACCTCCATCCGGTATTACGTGGAGAACCACGGCCCGGCGGTGCTCTCGGTCCACTTCGAGATGCGGCCGGCCAACGTGCGCATGAGCACGTCCTTTCCCTACGTGGGGGCGTTCCAGCCCGGCCGCACGCTGGCCTTCGAGGGCACCGTCACCGACCCGCTGAAGCCCTGGGACACGTCGTACCGCACCCGCTGGTCACCGGGCGACGTGTCGCAGGTGCCGGACCTGGCGTACGCCTACGCCCTCCCGTTCGCCCCCGGCTCCGCCTACACCGTCGTGCAGGGCTATCACGGCCGGTTCAGCCACCAGCACACCTACGCGCTCGACTTCGACCTGCCCCGCGGCACCCCCGTCCACGCTGCGCGCGACGGCGTCGTGGTGGCCGTCGAGGAACGCTTCGGCGACGGCGCCCCCGAGGAGCGCTTCCGGGACCGGGCCAACTACGTCCACATCCAGCACGCCGACGGCACCGTGGCCTATTACGTCCACCTCGAACGCGGAGGCGCGCTCGTCCACGTGGGCGACTGGGTTCGCCGGGGGCAGCGCATCGGCCTCTCGGGCAACAGCGGCTATTCGGCCGGTCCGCACCTGCACTTCGAGGTCGTCCGGCTGACGCGGGACGTCCGGCCCGCAGGCCTCCCGGTGCGCTTCCGGATCGGCCCCCGCACGACCGAGCTGCGCGAAGGGGAGCAATACCGGGCCGACTGACGCCCGCACGAGGGCGACCGGAGCTTACGCCCGGGGTCCGTCCAGCAATGCCGCGGTCACTTCGTCCACCGACCGGCAGCCGGCCAGCCCCATGGTCAGATCCACGTCCGCGACGACGTTGCGGAGAACGGTCTGCACCCCGGCCTGCCCGGCGACGGCGAGGCCGTAGACGAACGGCCGTCCCAGGCAGACGGCCGCCGCGCCGAGGGCCAGCGCTTTGAACACGTCCGCCCCGCTCCGGATGCCGCTGTCGAGCAGCACCGGCACCTGCCCTTCCACCGCCGCGACGATACCGGGCAGCGCCTCGATGGACGAGATGGCCCCGTCCACCTGGCGTCCACCGTGGTTGGAGACGATGATTCCGCTTATCCCATGAGCGACGGCCTGCCGGGCATCGTCCGGGTGAAGGATGCCTTTGAGGAGAATGGGCAACGCCGTCAGGCTGCGTAGCCAGGCCAGGTCATCCCACGTGAGCGAGGGACGCGCATAGATGCGGGTGAAGAGCTGCACCGCGGCGCGTGCCCGGCCGGAACGTAGCGCATCGAGCGTCGACCCCGGATAGGCCCGGGCCTGCGCCACGGCAGCGCGGAGGACGGCCGCGTTCAAGCGTGGTGTCTCCTCCGGCGGGACCTGCGACGTTTCATCGAGCAGCCGCTGGAATACGGGATCGCTCGTGTACTGGGCAAGGCCCTTGCCATGCAGGAAAGGCAGATAGGCCCGATCCAGGTCACGCACCCGCCAGCCGAGCAGCGTCGTGTCCAGCGTGAGCACGAGGGCGTCACACCCGCAGGCCTCGGCACGGCGCACGAAGCTCTCGACGAGTGCGTTCTCGGTGCTCCAGTAGAGTTGGAACCAGCGGGGGCCGTCGCCCATCGCCGCCGCGCAAGCTTCCATCGGGACAGAGGCCTGGCTGGAGAAGATCATCGGGAGGCCCGCATCGGCAGCAGCCCGGGCCACGGCGAGGTCCGCCTCCGGGTGGGCCAGCTCCAGCACACCGACGGGTGCGAGCAGCAGCGGGGCCGGCAGGGTCCGCCCGAAGAGGGTAACGCGCAGATCCCGATCGGACACGTCCCGCAACATCCGCGGCACGATCCGCCAGCGCTCGAAGCCGGCCCGGTTCGCCTCCATGGTATGCTCCTGACCCGCCCCGCCGGCGATGTAGGCAAACGCCTCGGGCGAGAGCGTCCGGCGGGCCGCCTCCTCCAGCCGCTGCGGATCGGCCGGAACGGCGGGCCGGCGGCCGCGGAGCCCAGCCAGATAGACCGCCCGCTGCCGCAACGGTCCCGGTCCGGGCGATGTCGGTTCGGATGGTGGCATACAGGGCGAGGTGGAGAATAGTACGTCGCCCAAGAGTAGGCAGCGGGATCGTCAATGTCCAACCTCGGCCCGCTGCACCTCTCAGCCCCGCCCCGCGGCTCATTTCAGCAGCATCAGCGGCCGCGTCTCGGTGTATGATCCAGCTTGCAGTCGGTACAGATAGGGGCCACTCGGCAAGGAGCGGGCGTCGAAGCGAACCGCATAGCGCCCCGGCATGTGATAGGCATCGACCAGGGTGAGCACCTGGCGCCCCAGCACGTCGTACACCGTCAAAGTCACAGGGCCTGCCTCCGCCACCTCGTATGGAATCGTGGTGACAGGGTTGAAGGGGTTGGGGTAGTTTTGGTGGAGCGCAAACGTGCCGGGCAGGTCACCATCTCCAGGATCCACAGCAACTCCTGTCGCCGCCTTTAGAAAGGCAGCAGGGTTGTAATAGTTATCCGCGATAAAACCGCTCCCATTATCCTCAGGGTAAGTTGATGCGGGCCACATGGCAGCTTCATGAGCCAGGCGGAGGGTTCCACTGTCTTCGTCAACAGCAACCATGGTCCCTTTGCGTATCTCGAAGTGCAGGTGCGCCGGCATGGTATCAGATTCGGCACATGAGGTCCCAACGGTCTTGCCCACCGTTCCAATAGGATCGCCTTTCTTCACGGCTCGCCCTATCGGAAGATTCAGCGTGGCCTGCAGATGCCCGTAGAAGGACGTGATGTATTCCTCGGACACAGTCTTGTGTGCCAGGATGAGCGTCCGGCCGTACGCACAGCCGTTGAACAACACGATGCCGTCGGCGATGGCATAGACGGTGCTGCCCTCATCGGTGTCACCCCCCGTCGTCAGATTCCAGTCCTCGCCGGGATGATAGTCCGGGGCGCCATCTCCGTTGAAATCATCATAATGGGAAGTCGGGCTGTCTGAAAGCCCGTCGTACCATCCCAGATTCAGATAGCGGTTCCGGTTGAACGCAGTCGCGACGTACCATTCATTGGGATCCGCCGTGAAATCGCCATTATCGTTGAAGCGTATCTTCGGGTAATCGAAGGTGGAGAATGCATCGATGGTGAGCAGTTCCAGGTTGTCGCCCGCAGCACCGCCAATCGGCATCCTGAACGAGGTTGCTACCGGAACGGCCGCAGCGGTAACTGCTTCGGGGGCGACGACCTCGAAAAGAAGCTCGCCGGACGGGTGTCCATCTGGATTGATTACCTCCACCGACCACATCGCTGGCGTCGTTGTGAAGACGGGGCTGATGGTGATTCGGGTGCTGCTCTGAGAAACGATGGTTCTTTCCGGAAAGACCTCAGCGGTGCTGTAGTCGCGCAGGGTTACGGTAGCCCCGGCCGCAAACTCACGCCCATGCAGGGTGAACGGCTGAGGACTGTTCGCACCGATGACCGGATTCGGCTCCACCCGTGTGATCACAGGAACCGGTTCGGGCGTGCTGTCCACGATCACGTCCTGCGCCGCCATCACGTCGCTCACCCCGTCGGCCGAGGCCGTCGCCAGCCCCTGCAGAATCGTCCCCTCCGGTGTCCGCGAATACACCTCGAACGAATAGAACACCGTCCGGCTCTGCCCCGGCGGCAGCTCCCCCAGCACCCACGTGGCCGTCTCGCCCCCGTCACATCTACCGCCGGGGCAGCCGGCTCCCGTGCCGCTGAAGCTGTAGGAACTCAGGTAGCCCGGCAGCAGGCTGCGCAGCGTCACGTTCGTGCGCGTGGTGCTGCCCGGGTTGGTCACCGTCAGCGCATAGCTGACCCGCTCACTCGGCCGCACCGGGTCCGGATTCGCCTTCATCGCCAAGGCCAGTTCCTGGTTTTCCAACACACTCATCACCTTGGATCGAGCAAGCTGTCCGGAACCAACGCTGTTGCTTAACACGGCATGCATAACGAGGTTACGAACTACCTCAGGTGGAGCCTCCAGCGTCAGTGTACGATGACCGCTCTCGTTCGGAGCCAGCGTACCCAGGTCCCACGTCACCTCGTCCCCATCGACCACCCCCTCCCCGCTGGCCGCCACCACACGCACCCCCGCCGGCACTACCGTGCGCAGCGCCGCCCCCGAGACGCTGCTAGCCCCCGCGTTGGCATAGCTCAGCCGGTACACCAGCCGCTCCCCAGCCGCCACCGGACTCCGGTCCGCCGCCGCGCTCAACTGCAGCGTCGGCGTGCTCGTCACCACGACATCCTGCGCCGCCGTCACGTCGCTGACCCCATCGGCCGAGGCCGTCGCCAGCCCCCGCAGAATCGTCCCCTCTGCCGTCCGTGAGTACACCTCGAACGAGTAGAACACCGTCCGGCTCTGCCCCGGCGGCAGCTCCCCCAGCAGCCACGTGGCCGTCTCGCCCGCGTCACATCTCCCGCCGGGGCAGTCGGCTCCCGTGCCGCTGAAGCTGTAGGAACTCAGGTAGCCCGGCAGCAGGCTGCGCAGCGTCACGTTCGTGCGCGTGGTGCTGCCCGGATTGGTCACCGTCAGCGCATAGCTGACCCGCTCGCCCGGCCGCACTGGATCCGGGCCCGCCGTCAGGTCGAGTTGCAACTCAGCGTCTCTGCGGACGACCGTTGCTATCGTACCATGCGCCGTAGTCTGGAGCCCGGCCGCATCCCGCAGTTCGGCACGCATGGAAAATATCTGCCCATCCCCTGCCGCGGGGCTCACTTCCACGACAAGCGTTTGCTGCCCCCGTTCGCTCGGCGCCAGCGTACCCAGGTCCCACGTCACCTCGTCCCCATCGACCACCCCCTCCCCGCTGGCCGCCACCACACGCACCCCCGCCGGCACTACCGTGCGCAGCGCCGGCCCCGAGACGCTGCTAGCCCCCGCGTTGGCATAGCTCAGCCGGTACACCAGCCGCTCCCCAGCCGCCACCGGACTCCGGTCCGCCGCCGCGCTCAACTGCAGCGTCGGCGTGCTCGTCACCACGACATCCTGCGCCGCCGTCACGTCGCTGACCCCATCGGCCGAGGCCGTCGCCAGCCCCCGCAGAATCGTCCCCTCTGCCGTCCGTGAGTACACCTCGAACGAGTAGAACACCGTCCGGCTCTGCCCCGGCGGCAGCTCCCCCAGCAGCCACGTGGCCGTCTCGCCCGCGTCACATCTCCCGCCGGGGCAGTCGGCTCCCGTGCCGCTGAAGCTGTAGGAACTCAGGTAGCCCGGCAGCAGGCTGCGCAGCGTCACGTTCGTGCGCGTGGTGCTGCTCGGGTTGGTCACCGTCAGCGTGTAGTTGGCCCGCTCGCCCGGCCGCACCGGGTCCGGACCCGCCGCCATCGTCAGGCTGAGGGGAGCATCCGACGGCGTCGCATCGTCCGTCGAAAGAGCCCGGAACTGATCGAATAGCTCGGCCCAGACCACCGGATCGCTGGTAGCACAAGAGTGAGTAATATTAAGTCCATCTTCAAGAAGAGAGCAATTGTCGGGGTCAACATTTACCTGTACTGCTTCCCGTGCCAATTCACCGGGGTGAACCACGTTGTCCATATTTTGCGTCCATGCGGATACAATCCCATCACCATATTGCTCGAATCCCCATACCTTCTTTCCCGTGTCAACAATGGATGTATATGAAACTGAAAATGGCAGTGGATATTGTTGCGTATTATTCAATCTGACCATAGCCTCACTATCCGCCCTCATCTCGTCCACGGCTATACTTGATGAATTAATGTTTCTGATCTCGCAAAGGCGAAATCGAGCCGTAGCCGAACAAACTGTCGCCCATTCTGCCCCTAGGTGCGGTGTACTGACCGTGATCAAGTTCACTACATCATCGGCATAGGCTACAGGCATCCCATCCCGAACCGCCAGCTCTTGCAGATAGCTTCGCGCGGCCAATCCGCCCATGCTGTGCCCGACCAATATGACCTTGCCTTTACCGGTCACCTCAAGCACCCGATCGATTACAGCGGCAACTTGTCCGCCCTGCTCGCTCAGGGTCAGGTTCTGAGATGGGAATTCGGCCCTCCAGTCCGACATATTCATCGTGTAGAAGTCGGCGTCTGGATCCTCAGTCATGCCGATGACTGCTCCATCATCCGGCTCGTACGTGGGCGCTTCCCCCCACGTCCACCCCTGACCCACCAGATAATCCCGCAGGTCACCCCACGCATCATCCGCATTCGAAGTCAGGCCGTGGATGAAGATGACCGGGTAGTCTGGTTTGGGAAGGTCCTGGCCGAACGCGGCCGGCGTGATGCCCCACGAACCAACTGTGAGGGCAATTAGAGCAGCTATCGTTCTCATCATGAACCTGCGCACAGATGCTTGTTCCTACCAAAAAAGGTGGCCGAGCGTCACATCGAATATCTCTGCCAACACAACACCGACCGCAGCCAGGAGGCCAAATAGAATGAGCAGAGCCGGGATCGACGCAATCGCCCATTTGATCATGAACACGATCATCGAGCCGATCGGCATACTGAAATCCGCCACCCGAACCGGTTCGGCCGGCCGCCCCTGGTACCACCGGTAGAACACACTCCGGATACCGGGTACGTCTTCCGCCCGCAGCCACTGCTCATGCTGGGGTGAGTACACCCAGTCCAGCGGCGTAACTTTGCCGCTCTCCGCTCGTGCTCGCAGCACCTGTAAGGCGATCTCTTCGAGGTGGCCCTCACGTCCATGAAGGACATAGCTCTCATTGGAGGGGAGCTCAGGGAGATGCTCTTTGAGTGCTGCCTGCCGCTGTTCCTTCTCCGATGTCCCCAGAGCCTGTTTGGCTGGAGACGATGCCGATGCATACGAAGCACGCATACCTGTATCAGATTATCTGCAAAGGAGTGGCATTCACCATCTGATGGCGTCGCCATTCAGGGCGTCAGTTTGAACAGCAACACCGCCCGCATGAACCAGCCATTGAGACCGAGATCCGGCGGATTTGCCCGGAAGCCTGATGCCGGCAGTTCGCTCCGGCGGCTCATGTCGGTCCCATCAATCACGTGATAGGACCAGTCGCCCACCGCCGCCATGAGCCTGTAGCCCCCCTCCACGCGCACCTGCACGTCGTCGCCAAACTGCAGCCCGACCATTGGCTCGGCCCCGACCCGAAACCCGGACACATCGATCGTAGAACCGGCTTCATAGCGTTCCCCGTCCGGTGCGATCAGGTAAATGTCGCCGCTGGTCGAGCCGACGTGTCCCAGTTCGCCCCAGAGATATCCCAGCAGCACCTGCAGCCCTGCCGAGACGCTGATGTCACTTTCGAGCACAAAGGCGCCGCCCAGGCTCCCTTCCAGCATCCGCATGTTCTCGCTGAAGATGACGCCCAGTCCTAACTGCGGCTGAATGGGAGGGTCTATCGGAGCCCTGCTGCTCACCACGAGGCCCAGCCCAAACGTGCGGCTGCGGTTCTCGCTCGTGTACTGAACCAGACTGGGCAGCGGACTGCGATCCGCTTCCGAGGTTAGCCGGACGCTTGCGCCTTCGGTGGCGACGAGCCACGGCACGTAGGAAACATATCCACCGACGTGAATCCGTGAACTCGACGCGGTCGCCGTTCCCTGCTGTGCGCGCCCTGTCTCCGGCGCGAGGATGACGACCATGAGCATGAGAACCCACTGCCTTGTTTTCATACGTAGAGGTGCTATGCAACGTTGGACACGGAGGCTGGAGTGAGCCCATCGATGGGGTAACCCCTCACCATGAGCCTAGTAGAAGCAGAATACCATACCCTCGGCAGGCCATGGCCAAGCCCCTACAACCTGAAGGTGATCGGCAGACTCATCTTCACCGGCACCACCTGGCCTTTGTCTTTACCAGGCTTGAACCGTGCCTGCTTCACCAGCCGAACGGCTTCTTCATCACACCCCGCCCCAATGCCCCTCACAACGACTGGGTCAATGGCTCGACCGGTTTCGTCAACCACAAACTGGACGATCACGCGTCCTTCAATGCCGGCTTTCCTGGCGATCTCGGGATAGCGTAGCTGGCGCTCCAGGGCCTGCAGTCCTCCGATCAGTTCCGGCATCTCCTCAACACGCACGAAAACCTCTGGCTCCTGCGCCTTAGAAGACACCCCGCGCATCGCGACCGGCTCCACGCGGATGGCACGGTGCGAGTCGGCTGGCCGTGTGCTCGGTGGGTCTTGGACTGCCGAGCCCTCGGGGAGGCGCCGGTCAGTATCCCGGTCTTTTCCCGATGGCTCGCCCGGGTAGGGGGGGACGGATACCGCTGGCGTCGACTCAGAGAACGCCGGAAGCGATGTAGGGTCAGCGACCTGAGCGGCGACATCGATCGTGGCCAGGATCTGATTGGTAAACGTACCGGCAATGCGATCTATCAGGGCTTTGGCCAACGCATCGGTTTCCTGCAACTCCGTTCGTGCGTTCCGTAGCCGAATGACCTCCTGCGGGACGGAGACGTTTCGGGCGTTCAAGTCGTGCTGTGCCTGTACCCTATCGCCCAGGTACTCGATATGGTCGCCGATCTCTTCCGCGATGGCATGGTTAACCACTACCTCTCCTGTCTGCACATCGACTACCCGAATGGCACCGGACAGTTTGATCGTCACGCCTGCCTCGTACTTGTTCGCCGTCGCGGTATGTTCAGAGGTCTCCTTCCGCGTTTTCTTCCGCCCCTCGTCGTCGACATACGGCACCGAGTAGGTGTATTTATAGCGGAAGGTGACCGGTGTTCGCTCCAACCGGTCGTGATCCACGTAAACCTGGTTCAGTTTGCCGTAGATGATGTAATCGACGCCTTCAAGATGCGGCTGGGGAGCACTGACGTCCGCCAACCAGGACTCACTGATCTGCTGTTCTCGAAGAAGCACTGACAGCTGCTCCCGGTCCATCAATCGCACAAAAGGGCTGGCTTGTTGCAGAGTCTTCGTTTTGATGTTCTCAAAGATATAGTCCCCCAGATCCATACCCAGTCCCAGATCGCGACCGGTCGTATTCTCCAAGCGCTCAAAAGCCACGTTCAGCGTTGCGCAGGCTTTCGCTGCCGCCTGTTTT
This sequence comes from Roseithermus sacchariphilus, assembly GCA_003285105.1. Taxonomy (GTDB): domain Bacteria; phylum Bacteroidota; class Rhodothermia; order Rhodothermales; family MEBIC09517; genus Roseithermus; species Roseithermus sacchariphilus. Next base: position 146,031 of record CP030158.1, read on the forward strand.
TCCTGCAGAATACTGCTCGTATTTCCTAGTTCACGCGCTTTAACATAGTCATCGTATGCATTCCGACAATATCCTGTCTCAAGGAAATAATCTCCCAGCCCCTCATAAATCGCTGCAGCCTGCTGCAAAGCATCTCGGTACGTTGAGATGTGCTCTAGAGCCTCCTGGTAGGTGTCAGCAGCCAGGCGATATTGGCCCGATTCAGCTGCAACCTGCGCCATCCTATAATAGGATTCTGCAATTTTCTGCTTTGAGTCCCTGAACGGGTTGGTTAACTCAAGTGCAGCTTCGTAGGCTTTTATGGCCTGTTGATAGCGTCCATCTGAGAAGAGGCCCTCTGCCCTTGTGTAGTGCTGCTCAGCTGCACCTGACCGAACACTTGCTATGGCCTCTTCCACATTGATCGGTACGAACTGGAGTGCATTGTGACGACGAAGACGCTCAAGATAGCGCTGCAACTGCTCGTATTCTTTGAGTGCCGTCTCCAGATTCCCTTGATCACGGTACCCCTCAGCGAGGCTTAATTTTTCCTTGTAGGCCGGATGTGCTACCACCGCAAGTCTGGAAGCGGCTTCTGCGTGGCCGGGCTTCTTATTGAGTGCAGCAAGGTAGTACAGCGCCGCTCGATAGAGTTGTCTTGCCTCCTTAGCCTCGTCACCCTGCTTGATCGTGTTCTGAACACCACTGCACCCCACCGAGGTCGACAACGCAAGAATCGTGACGAATGCAACCCAGCGATTCCGGGCATGAAACCGAGATCTCATAGCATACCTCTGGGACTGGAAATGAGTGGAGCACGCAACGAAGCATTGCGCCCTGTATCCCTACCCCGCACATTCTACTACGTCCTTACCACATCTCCGGCGTCAAACTAATCCAGGACCATGCTTCTGATTTCTTTGATACCAACCACGCAACCGAGATGTGCAGCATCCATCCCGGCCAATTCGTTCATGCATCATCTATCCTGGATTCACACGCCTTCTGTCCCGTGTGAAGACACACTGGACGCACTCAAATGGGGTCTATAGTCCACCTGCTTCGATGGTGCCCATTCCTTGCTCACCTGACCTCCAAAGCCACTGATCATGGCTTCAATTGAAGGCCCGTCATTGCTTCCGCTACACAGGCTGCCGCCGTGCCCTATAAATGCGTTAGCCAAACGCGAAATTGAATCTGGCATTCAGTACCCGTAAAGGGCAGCAGTACCGCAGCTCTTCCCCTGATCCATCAACGACCCCAGCAATGTACTATTCGTCCCGGCTCCACGCGTCAGATTCCCGGTATGCGGAGGGCGAAACGCCGAATTCTTTCCGAAACTGCTTCGAGAAGTAATCCACATCCCGGAATCCAACGGCCCGCGCCACCTCAGCCACGGCGCCAGCACCGGTCTTCTTGCGTAGCAGTTGAGCGGCCCGCTGCAGGCGCATCTTCCGCACGAGAACCCCGGGGGACATGCCGGCGATGCGGTTCAGTTTGCGCGTCAGCTGGCTGCGGCTCAGGCCCATCTCATCCGCGAAGAAATCCACGGTGAAGTTGGCGTCGCCTATGTGCGCCTCCACCACCGCCTGCGCCTCATTCAAAAACACTGCGTCGTCCGCATCGATCTCGATGTCGTTCGGCTGCACCACCACCGTGTGGCTGTACTGCTCGCGCCATGCCTGACGGCTCTGGACCATCCTGCGGAGTCGTGCCTTCAGTTCGCCCATGTCAAAGGGCTTGCGCATGTAATCCTCTGCACCGGCAGCCAGGCCCTCGGCCGCATCGGCCGCACCGACGCGCGCGGTCAACAAGAGAACGGGAATGAGCCGAAGGGCATCGTCCTGTTTCAAGGTACGGACCAGATCCAGCCCATCTGCTTCCGGCATCATCACGTCGCTCACGATCGCGGAAGGCCGTACCTGACGCGCCAGATCCAGCGCCTCGCGGCCGTCTTGTGCCTCTACGACGGTCCACTCGGCCTGGAGATGCCGCCGCAGATACGCCCGCATGTCCGGATTGTCCTCCACGAGCAGCACGACCGGCCGCGCACCATCGGACTGCACTGCGCCGTCGCCCTCCGGCTCCACACCCTCATCAGCCGTCTCTGCCCGCGCCGCGCTTTCCTGCCGGCCGTACACCGGCGGAACGTGATCCTTCCTCCCAGACGGGGAGGGCTCCTTCCCGTTGTTGCTCCCGCCCGGTTGCCAGCGTGGTATCTGCACCGTGAACGTACTGCCAAACCCAACGGTGCTCTCTACCCGCACCTCACCCCCATGCAACCCGACGAGGTCTTTCACCAGTGACAGCCCGATGCCGAGGCCTTCGTGAGGAAGCCGGGACGGGTCCTCCACCTGATGAAATCGATCGAAGATGTGGGGCAGTTCATGGTCTGGGATGCCTTTTCCGGTATCTCGCACCCGAAGAACCACCTGCCCGGCATCCCCTTCAAGCTCTACCTGCACCTTCCCACCGGCCGGCGTAAACTTGATCGCATTCGTGAGCAGGTTGACGAGAATCTTTTCCAGCTTGTCTGGATCGGCATGCGCAGGCAAGGGCGAAGAGGTGACATGAAACGATAGATGCACTCCCCGCCGCTCCGCCAGCGGAACGCATCCCTCTACGACTTCCCCTACGAACCCGGCCAGATCGACCCTGCTGGCCGACAGCAGCAGCCGTCCTGATTCGAGACGCGCCAGATCGAGCAATTGATCGACCAGGTGCTCGAGACGACGGGTGTTACGGCAAACGACTTCGAGTTGAGATCTCGCTTCTTCGGACAACGTCCCCGCTCGCTCTGCCAGTAGATCGTCGACGAGGGCGTAAATCAGGGTTATCGGTGTACGGAACTCATGCGACAGGTTCGTGAAGAAGCGGCTTTTGAACCGGTCGATCTCCTGTAACCGCTGTGCCTGCTCCGCCAGCTGGCGGGACTGGGCCACAGTCCGTTCCTGCTCCTTTCGCAGCGCCCTGGCCGTCTCACGCGCTTCCCGCCACTTCTTCCGGTAGGAAACCATGAATGCAAAGATCCCCCCGGCCAGCAACGCCCCCAGGACCCGCAGCCACCACAACTCGTACCAGGAGGCCGAAACTCGGAACCGGTAGCTCGCCCCGGCTTCATTCCAGATACCGTCGTTGTTGGCTGCGACGACGCGAAACGTGTACGTGCCCGGGGGCAGGTTGGTGTAGGTGGCGAAGCGCCGTCTATCCGCCTCTATCCAGTCGCGGTCGTATCCCTCCAGCCGGTATCGATATCGGTTCTTCTCGGAGGCCACATAGCTGAGAGCCGCATAGTGTATTTCCACCATTCGGGCATCAGGGGCGATGCTGGCCGTTCCATCCAGGGCAAGCGCCTCTCCATCCGCCATCACCCGTTTGATGCGAACCGGCGGAGGTCGCTCGTTGAGGCTGAATGTCGACGGGTCGATGATGGCAGGCCCTTTGATCGTGGGAAACCACAACGTCCCATCCTGCATCTTCCATCCGCCGGGACTGCCCGAGCTGCACTCTGCGCTCGGCATGCCGTCCGTCTCGGTCAGCACGAGCGCATCCAGACGCGCGCGGGTTCCGGCGGCGATCCCGTCAAGATCGGAACGAGCCATGCGATAGATGCCCTGATCCGAACTCATCCAGACGAAGCCCAGATCATCCTCCAGGATACGCCAGATGCCTTCGCCGGGCAGGCCATGGTCGCGGGTATACACGAAAAAACGCTCCTCCTCAAACCGATGTAGCCCTCCTCCATAGGTGCCAAAGAAGAGGACCCCTCTCGCATCCTCATACACCGACACGAAGTGCTCACTCATCAGGCCATCGTCCAGGGTGTAGCGCCGCCAGGCCCCCTGCCGGCGTCGATAGAGTCCCCGGCGCGTCCCTATCCACAGATCCCCATTCGACGCCTCATGGGCGAAGCGTGCTTCGACCACGTCTGAAAACCGTGCCTCCCTCACCAGCTCCCCTTCCTCCATCCTCCACACGCCCCGTCCGACCACCCACAGGGTCCCGTCCCGGTCTTCCTCCAGGTCATAGGGCACCCACTCGGATCCCAGCGAAAGAGACTCCACGACCCCGTTCTGCAGGCGACTCAACCCGCTCAGCGTTCCTACCCAGAGCCCTCCCGCCCGATCGACATACAGGGAGCGGACATCGTTGCTGACAAGGCCGTGCTCGGTCGTCCAGTGCTGCCAGACTCCGTCCCGACGCTCGTACAGGCCGTCCCCCCATGTCCCGGCCCAGACGGTACCGTCATCGTGCTGATACAGCGGGAAAAGAATAGCCCCTCCCGGGCCTTTGTCAAGCGTCCGAACCCGGCGCGGCCTCAGACTGGCAAGGCCCACATCCGTAGCGATCCACAGGGTGCCCTCGGCATCCTGGATCACGTCCACGATGACGTCGTTGCCGATGCGTTCGGACAGGGCCACGCTTTGCACGGTATCTCCACGGATTCTCGCCAGCCCGGACCCGTTCCTGCTGGCTGCCACCCATAGGCCCCCCTGCGTATCCTCCAGAGCAGGCCAGACACGCGCCCACGGCAGGCGCTCACCCGGCCGGTAGTGGGTCCACTCCCCGTGCTGCCACCGCAGCAACCCATCATCCACCGTCCCGACCCAGAACGCGCCCTGCCGGTCGACCAGGAGGCGGTTCAGAGGGCTCGAGGATCCTGTATCGAACGGGGTCAGACGCCCCTGATACAACCGCAACAACCTGTCACAACTGACCCACAGCGCCCCATCCGGTCCTTCATACACTCCGGGACGCGCATGCACTCCGTGATTCGCGCAGCGGGGGACCGGTTGGATCGCCTCTGCTCGGAAGGCCCCGTCCGTCCACCGGGCCAGCCCCCTGCTGGTCAACACCCAGAGCGTTCCCTGCCGATCGCGATGCACCACCCGGATGGTATCGGCGGGCAGTCCGTCCTCCCTCGTATAGCGACGGCCCTGTAACCCCTGAAAACGCAGCAGTCCCGTCTCCGTACCGATCCAGAGGACGGCGTCCGCATCTTCATACCAGGATTCCACCCGCCCGGGATCGTGGCCCCGCTCGTCGGTCACGGGTTCGAAGACGCCGTCCGCGTAGCGCGCCATCTCACCGTTATCCGTAGTCAACCAGAGGCGGCCGGATCGGTCTTCGTAGATCGCCGAAGCAAAGCTGGTCGTCCATCCCGGGATGTCCTCGCGCCTGAAAACGTCAAAAACATGCCCGTCGAAGCGGACCACCCCGCCTCCGGTTGCCAGCCACAGGTACCCGTCCTGGCTCTGATGGACATCCATGATGTGGTTGACCGGCAGCCCCTCGGCCGTCGTCCACAACCGGACGAGGTAGGCATCTTCCAGCATGCCCCCCGGACCCTCTTGCGCCCGGACGAGCCGTGCCCCGCTCCCTGACCCCGCTACCAGCAACAGGGATATGAGAACGAGACACGTGCGCATGGTTGCTTTCCCACGTCGATACCACCACCTCAACTGGCTATGTAGATAGCCAGAACACCTCTTTGCCTGATCAGGTTATGGCGCAGCGAGGGGTGCGTTTCTTTTACCTTCAGAAGCGTCGCTGCAGCGCGCCGCTCGCGAGCGGTACCGGGCCGACTGACGCCCGCACGAGGCGGGGTCAGGGCATCGGCTCGCCGGCTCACGCCATCGCCTCGCGCTCGCGCCGGACCAGCTCGCGGCGCAGGATCTTGCCGGAGGCCGACTTCGGGATCTGGTCGATGAAGGCGACACGGCGCACCTTCTTGTGGGGTGCCACACGCTCGGCCACGTAGTCCATCAGCTCCGCTTCGGTGGCGGACTGCCCGGGCTTGAGCTGCACGAAGGCCTTCGGCACCTCCCCGGCTTCCTCATCGGGGCTGGGGATGACGGCGGCATCGGCCACGGCGGGATGGGACTGCAGGATCGCCTCCAGCTCGGCCGGCGCCACCTGGAAGCCCTTGTACTTGATCAGCTCCTTGACGCGATCGACGATGCGGAGCTGCCCGTCGGCATCGACCTGCGCGATGTCCCCCGTGTGCAGCCAGCCCTCGGCGTCGAGGGTGCGGCGGGTGGCGGCTTCGTTGTTCAGGTAGCCCTGCATCACCTGCGGCCCGCGAATCCACAGCTCGCCCGGCTCCCCCTCGGCCACGTCGTCCCCGGTCGCCGGATCGACCAGGCGGAACTCGGTGTTCGGCACGGCCAGCCCCACGGTGGTCATCGTCAGCCGGGCCGCATCGCGGGGCATGAAGTGCGTCACGGGGCTCGTCTCGGTCATCCCGTAGCCCTGCTTCACGACGCAGCCGAGCCGCTCGCTGCACGCCCGCGCCACCGGCTCCGGCAGCGGCGCCGCCCCGGAGGTGATCGTCTCGACCGAGGACAGGTCGTAGGCATCCACCAGCGGATGCCGGGCCAGCGCCAGGATGATCGGCGGGACGAGAAAGAGCGTCCGGACCCGGTGCTCCTGGATCAGCCGGAGGAACAGCTCCAGCTCAAACTTCGGCATCGTGACCACCGTCGCCCCCTGGTGCAGGGCCATGCTGAGGATGACCGTCATCCCGTAGATGTGGAAGAACGGCAGGATGCCGATGGTCGTCTCGTCCGGCTCCAGGCCCTCGACGGCCTCGGTCTGCAGGATGTTGGCGACGAGGTTGCGGTGCGTCAACATCACCCCCTTGGGCAACCCCGTCGTGCCGCTCGAATACGGCAGCACCACCAGGTCCCGCCGCGGATCGATCTCGACGTGGGGCGCCATGACGCCGGGGCGGAACAGGTCCGTGAACGGCGTGGCGCCCTCGGCCTGGCCGAAGACGAAGACCTCCTCCAGCCCGGCCCTCCCGGCGGCCTCCCGCGCCTTGTCCAGAAACGGCGGGACGGTGATGAGGTAGCGCGCGCCGGCGTCCTTCAGCTGATGGGTCAGCTCGTCGGCCGTGTAGAGGGGGTTGATCGTCGTGTTGATGCCTCCGACGGCGGCGACGGCAAAAAAGATGATGGCGTACTCGGGCAGGTTCGGGCTGTAGATGGCGAACACGTCGCCCTTGCCGAAGCCGCGCTGATGCAGCCCGGCCACCACCTGCTGCACCGCCCCGGCGAGCTGTCCGTAGGTCAGCGTCCGCCCGCTCGGCCCGTCGATCAACGCCGGCTTGCTGGGGTGCTTCATCGCCTCGTGCAACACGAAGTCGGGAAGCGTCAGATCGGGAATCTCGACGTCGGGATACGGGCTGCGATAGATCATGGCGGCGCGGGCATGGAGCGAAAAACGGGAAGCGCTTCCGAGGCACTTCATCGGATATTCACGGGGTTCAGTATAGACGGCGTGGATCGGCTTATCAAGGGCTCGTGGGTCTTTCCCGGTCCGCCGCACGTCGTTTCGGGGCCTGGCGCGTCCGGCCACGGCGCTCCCGGCAAAGGCTCCCGCCAAAGGCCCCCGACAAAGAATGAGCCCGGATCCCCACCACAAGATCCGGGCTCAGAGGTGCAACAACCAGAAATGAAACCCACCGCTTTGTTGCACCCGTCATCATACGGCACCGCCGGCCCGGTGCCTATCAGCAGGTGCATGGAATCCGTGTAAGGCGTTTGCTGATGCGCGCCCGATGCGGGGTGGCCCCGGGGGCTACTGCGACCAGGCCGTCGGCTCGCGGTCCCACCGGTGTGCCCGGAGCAGTGCGTGCACCTCCGGCGGCAGCGGGCCTTTGTCGCTGGCCGCCAGGTTCGCCTCCACGTGCCGGAGCTTACGCATCCCCGGGATGATGGTGCTCACCGTCTCGTTGTTCAGGATGAACCGCAGCGCCATCTCGGGCATGGACAGCCCCGCCGCCGCGGCGATGGGCTTGAGCGCGTCGGCGCGCTCGACGCTGCTGTGCAGGTTCTCCGGGACGAAGTACGTGTTGCGCCAGTCGCCCTCGGGCCACGTCGAATCCTTCGTCAGCGTCCCGGTCAGCGTGCCCTCGTCGAAAGGCACGCGTGCGATGACCGCCACATCCATCTCCCGGCAGGCCGGAAACAGCTCGTCCTCCGGGTTCTGGTCGAAGATGTTGTAGATGACCTGCACGGCGTCGATGAGCCCGCTGCGGACGGTTCGGACGCCGTTCCAGGGCTCCCAGCGGTTGATACTGATCCCGACGGCGCGAAACAGCCCCTGGCGCCGCAATGCGTCCATCTTGCCGACCCAGCGGTCGTCGTCGAGCCAGTGATCCTCCCACACGTGGAACTGCATCAGGTCGAAGGCTTCGAGGCCGGCGTTCTCCAGGCTGCTGTGGACGTAGCGCTCGATGTGGTCCGGGGGGTAGCAGTCGTCCAGGGTGAACTCCCGGCGGCTGGGCCACGTGAAGTTCTTCGGGGGGATCTTCGTGGCGGTGTAGAGACGCCGGCCGGGGTTGGCGCGGACGAGCCGGCCGAGCAGGGCCTCGCTGTGGCCTTCGCCGTAGCCCCAGGCGGTGTCGAAGAAGGTGCAGCCCAGGTCCACGGCCCGCTGGAGGCTGCGGAGGGATTCTTCGTCGTCCGAGCCGGTCCAGCCGGCCATGCCCCACATGCCGTAGCCGATCTCGCTGACGGGCCATCCGGTGCGTCCGAAACGTCGATAGTTCATGGTGCAGGAAACGGGTGAGGAGGGAACATACACGGGAGAACGCGGCCGGCAGGCGGCCAGCGCCCTCCCTCAAATGAAGAAATCCAGGACGGGTTCTACGTCGGGGTTGACGGCGTAGCGGTCGAAGTCCGTGACGCCGGCCTGGCGGAGCACGTCCTCATCGATGAAGAAGTGGCCGGTGCAGGTGGCACTCTCCTGTGTGAGGATCCAGTAGGCCGCGTCGGCGACGATCTCGGGCGTGCGGGAGGCCTGGATCATCTCTTCGCCGCCGAGCAGGTTGCGCACCGCGGCCGTGGCGATGGTCGTGCGGGGCCAGAGCGCATTGACGGCGATGCCGTCGTTGCGGAACTCCTCAGCCATCCCCAGCACACACATGCTCATGCCGTATTTCGCCATCGTGTAGGCCACGTGCGGGGCGAACCACCGGGGTTGCATGTTGAGCGGTGGCGAGAGGTTCAGGATGTGCGCGTTGGGGCGTTCCTTCAGGTGCGGGTAGCAGAGCTTCGAGCACAGGAACGTGCCGCGGACGTTGACCTGGTGCATCAGATCGAACCGTTTCATCGGGGTCTGCGGCGTCCGGGCGAGAAAGATGGCGCTGGCGTTGTTGACCAGGATGTCGATGCCGCCGAAGGTTTCCACCGCCCGATCCACGGCGGCCTGTACCTGATCCTCGAAGCGGACGTCGACCTGCACCGGCAGCGCCCGTCCGCCGGCGGCCTCGACCTCTTCGGCGGCAGTGTAGATGGTGCCGGGCAATTGCGGGTGCGGCTCGGTCGTCTTGGCGGCGATGACGACGTTGGCGCCGTCGCGCGCAGCGCGCAGCGCGATGGCCTTGCCGATGCCCCGACTGGCACCGGTGATGAACAGGGTACGGTCGCGGAGGGTCATGGGTCGCAGCGGGTTCGTGGCGAAAAACGGAGGGACGACCCGCATCGGACGACGCAACAGGGAAACCTGATCCGCCGTTCGCCCTTCAATCGACGCCGGCCCCGGCCGCCCGTGCTCCCCCCGAACCGTACCGACCGACATGCTCTGGCAACGCACGGCCCTCGAACTGGGCGCCCTCATCCGCCGCCGGGAAGTCCGTGCCGTGGAGGTACTGGAAGCCATCCTGGAGCGGGTGGATGCCGTCAACCCGGTGCTCAACGCCATCGTGACGCTCGACGTCGAGGGCGCACGGGCGGCGGCCGAGGCGGCCGATGCCGCCGTCCGGCGGGGCGAGGCCGTCGGGCCGCTGCACGGGGTGCCGGTGACGATCAAGGATCTGACGGAGACGAAAGGGCTGCGCACGACCTACGGCTCGTCCTTCTTTGCCGACTACATCCCCACCGAAGACGCCATCCTCGTCGAGCGGCTGCGGGCGGCCGGCTGCCCGGTGCTGGGCAAGACGAACACCCCCGAGTTCGGCGGGCGGTTCGACACCGAGAACGCCGTCTTCGGCGCGACGCGCAACCCGTGGCACCGCGCCCACAGCCCCGGCGGCTCGTCCGGCGGGGCGGCGGCGCAGGTCGCTGCCGGCATGGGCCCGCTGGCCCAGGGCAACGACGGCGGCGGCTCGATCCGCGTGCCGGCCGCCTGCTGCGGCGTCTTCGGGCTGAAGCCCCAGTACGGGCGCATCCCCTTCTGGCCCCGGCAGGACAGCTGGATCGCCCACGTCCACGAAGGGCCCATCGCCCGCTCCGTGCGCGACGCCGCCGCGATGCTGGACGTCATGGCCGGCCCCGACCTGCGCGACCCCCGGTGCCTGCCGGCGCCACCGGGCTCGTTCCTGGCCGCCTGCGACGGCGAGATCCGCGGCCTGCGGATCGCCTGGAGCCCGACCCCCGGCTACGGCGACGTCGAGCCGGCCGTCCGGGCGTGCTGCGAGGCGGCCCTCTCCGCCTTCGAAGACCTCGGCGCCCACGTGGAGGACGTCCGACTCGACCTCTCGGACGCCGAGCGGGTGTACGTGGGCACCATCCTGCCCCGCCTCAAGGCCCAGTTCGACCGCGACCTGCCCGGCGGCTATGCCGAAAAGATCGACCCCGGCATGGCTGCCTTCCTGCCGATGGTCGAGGCCATGACGATGCTGGAAGTGGTCGAGGCCGAGTTCGGCCTCTACGCGCTGTGGGATCGCCTGGCCGCGCTCTTCCGGCGGTATGATCTGCTGCTGCTCCCGACGATGGCCACGCCGGCCCACCGATCCGGCCAGTTCGGCCCCGAGGCGATCAACGGCCGGCCGGTCGACACGCCGCTGACGCCGCTCTTCACCTACCCGTTCAACCTGACCGGCCAGCCCGCCGCCAGCGTACCCGCTGGCTTCACCGAGGGCGGGCTGCCCGTCGGCCTGCAACTCGTCGCCCGGCGGTTCGACGAAGCCACGCTGCTCCGCGCAGCGGCCCGGTTCGAAGAAGCCCGCCCGTGGGCCCACCGCTGGCCGGACCTCCCCCCGGCCGCCAACCCGGCTCCGGCGACGAACTGATCGGGAACGCACCGGCGCGTCCCCCTGCCCTCCCCCCTGTTTCCGTCCCCCATGCTGCCGCTCGCTTTCCTGCTCCTGCTGCTGCAATCCTCCCCCGACGCGCCCCCCGCCGGGGCACGCCCCACGCTGCAGGCCGTGCCCGTCCCCGACACCGCCCGCCTCGTGCTCGACGGCCGCCTCGACGAGCCCTTCTGGGAGACCGCCCCGGCCGCCGAGGCCTTCCGCCAGCAGGAGCCCCTCGAAGGCGCCGCCCCCACCGAGCGCACCGTCGTGCGCGTGGCCTTCGACGAAAACCACCTCTACATCGGCGCCGTCCTCTACGACGCCGAGCCCGACGGCATCCTCGCCTACCAGCGCCGCCGCGATGCCTCGCTGCGCACCGACGACCGCTTCATGTGGATCCTCGACACCTACGACGACGGCCGCAGCGCCTATTTCTTCGAGATCAACCCGGCCGGCCTCATGGGCGACGGGCTGCTCACCACCGGCCAGGGCGGCACCCTCAACAAGGACTGGGACGGCATCTGGGAAGCGCGCGTCGCCCACGGCCCCTACGGCTGGTCCGCCGAGATCCGCATCCCCTTTCGCACCCTCAACTTCGACCCCGCCCGCACGACCTGGGGCATCAACTTCCAGCGCACCATCCGCCGCAGGAACGAGGAGCTGGTCTGGAGCGGCCATCGCCGCAACCAGGGCCTGTTCCGCCCGCAGAACGCCGGCGCGCTCGTGGGGCTGCAAGGCCTCTCGCAGGGCCTCGGCCTGGAGGCCACGCCCTACACCCTGGCCGAGGCGGCCACCACCTGGCAGCCCGACGGCGCCGACACCGACCCCACCCTCGACGCCGGCTTCGACCTCACCTACAGCCTCACCCCCAACCTCCGCGCCTCGCTCACGGTCAACACCGACTTCGCCGAGACCGAGGTGGACCAGCGCCGCGTCAACCTGACGCGCTTTCCGCTGCGCTTCCCCGAGCAGCGTGACTTCTTCCTCGAAGGCTCCAGCGTGTTCACCTTCGCCCCGGCCAGCGGCGTGGACCCTTACTTCAGCCGCCGCATCGGGCTGGAGGAAGGGCGGCCCATCCCCATCGTGGCGGGCGGCCGCCTGGCCGGGCAGGTCGGGCGGTTCGATGTCGGCTTCTTGCAGGTGCGCACCGGGCGCTCGGGCACCGTGCCCCCGGAGGATTTCACCGTGGCCCGCGCGAAGGCGCACATCCTCTCCGAGAGCACCGCCGGCTTCATCTACACCCGCCGCGCCACCCACGGCGGCCCCCCCGGCCTGCGCGACCGCCACACCCTGGGCCTCGACCTGGAGCTGGGCACGTCCACCTTCCGGGGCGACCGCAACGTGCAGTTCCAGGCCTTCTTCATCGCCCACACCGCCGCCTTCGACACCGCCGCCACCTCCTTCTTCGACCGCACCACGCGCGGCATCCGCCTGGCTTACCCCAATGAGCCCTTTGGCGGGCACGTCTCCTACCGCGAGTTCGGCAGCGCCTACGACCCGGCCGTCGGGTTCAACGCACGCAACGGCTTCCGCCGCCTCCAGCCCTCGCTCTCCTACGTCTGGCTGCTGGGCCGCCACCCCGTGCTGCGCGCCTACGAGATCGGCCTGCGCCACGAGTTCCTGACCGACCTCGACCTCGTGCCGCTGACGGTGAACACCTCCGTGACCCCCGCCGAGGTGCGCTTCGAGAGCGGCGCCCGGGCGGCCCTCCGCCTGGGGCACGACTACGAGCGCCTGCGCCAGGGCTTCGACATCCTGCGCGACGGGCGGTTCGTGGTGCCCGCCGGCGGCTACCACACCTACGAGGCCGAGATGGATGTGCGCACCCCTCCGCAGCACCGCCTCTCGGTGGGTGGCGAGGCCGGCTACGGTGGCTTCTGGACGGGCACGCGGGCCGCCTTCGAGTTCGACGCCACCCTCCGTCCCGTGCCCGGCCTCAGCCTGTCCGCCGCGTGGGAGCACACCCGCGCGCACCTGCCCGAAGGCCGCTTCCGCACCCACCTCGTCCGCGCCGTGGCCGGCTTCGATCCGTCGCCCTGGACGTCGGTCAGCGCCAACGTGCAGTACGACAACCTGAGCCGCATCGTGGGGGCCTACGCACGCCTGCGCTGGGTCGTGCGCCCCGGCAGCGACCTCTATCTCGTCTACACCCACAACTGGCTCGACGACCCGCTGGGGCGCTTCCGCTCGCTCACGAGCCAGGCCGCCCTCAAGGCCACCTACACCCACCGCTTCTGAGCCGCCGCCCCCCCCGAACGTTGACAGGGATAGGTTTCACAGAAAGTGGCTATTGAGACCCACAGAGCCCTTTCGATCCGTCATCCCCAACTCGGATTGGGGATCCAGAAAAAGGAGCCTATGGACGGGCGTTCCGCCTTCTCGGAAACCGGAGGCTTCCGCAGGGACTGACGATGTCCTTTTCCTGAACGTGGTTTATGAATACCTACCCTTGTCAGCCCCCGAACGGGGGCCTCGCCGGGCCGCTCACGCCCCGATCCGGTAGCTCGCCTTGCCGGGGATCTGCGTGCGGAAGCTCAGCAGCAACGGCCCGCAGGTGACGTAGAGCGTCCGCAGATCCTCCCCGCCGAAGGTGCAGTTGGTGACGGTATCCACCGGCGTCTCAGCATAGTCGACCAGCACCCCCTGCGGGGTGAAGACGTGGATGCCGGGGCGGGTATCGAGGGTTTCGCTGGTGTCACGCCGCGCATGCAGGCCGGCGGCGACGTAGAGGTTGCCCTGCGCGTCGACGGCCATCCCGTCGCCGCTGCGGCCGGGGTAGAAGTCGTAGAGCACCCGCGGGCGATGCAGGCTGCCGCCGGCCGCCCGGTCGTAGGCCCGGAGGTGCCGGTTACGGCCCTCGGCTCCATCGGCCTCGATCAGATAGAACGTCTGCTCGTCGGGCGAGAGGGCCACGCCGTTGGGGTTGTGCACGTCCGGCTCGGCCAGGAGGCGGTGGAGCGTGCCGTCCGGGTCGAGCCGATAGACGGCACGGGGGTTCGACGTCGGCGGCCCCTGGGTGCCGCGCGAGGAGACGTAGATCTGCCCGTTGGCGGCGAGGCAGAGGTCGTTCGGCGCCTGGAGCGGCTGGCCGTCGTAGCGATCGGCGAGCACCGTGACGCGGCCCGTCGACGGGTCGAGGCGGGTGATGCGGCCGGCCGTGCCCTCGCAGACGAGCAGGTCGCCCCCGGGCGTGAAACACAGCCCGTTGGCGCCGTGGCTGTCTTCGCGAAAGACCGTGTGCCGCTGCGTGGCCGGGTCCCAGACGAGGATCTGGTTGGCCGGGATGTTGGTGAAGAACACGCGCCCGTCCGGCCCCACGGCAGGGCCCTCGGTGAATGCCGGTCCGGTGGTGATCTCCGCAAGCACCCGCCGGTCGCCCAGGAACCGCCCGGCCTCGAGGGCCGCGTAGGGATTCCCGGTGGCGGCCGGAGCCGCCTTTTCCGGCCCGGCGCGCCCACAGGCGGCAAGTAGACCGGCGGCACCGGCAGCAAAGGTCTGGAGAAAGCGGCGGCGGGTAGCGGGCATGATACGCACTGCAAGACGAGAAGGACGCGGCTTCAGCATACAGCAGAGGCGGAAAAAAGAGAAGCCCCCTCACCGGGTGCAGAAAGCGCTCCCCGAAGGCGGACACGATGAAGAAATGATAAGCAAAGTGCTTCCGGCGGCGGATGGGACGAGGCGATCCGGCCGCCCCGTTCGTATAGCCGGTGAGCCCGGCCCCCGGCGGCACACGGCCCCGGCGTGCGGCCCGGCCCGACGAAGCCCGTGAGGTGCCCCCATGGAACGGAACGAGCCGATGGAACCGAAGGACACCCTCCACATAGACCGCCGCAAGCGCATCGCGCTGGTGGCTCACGACCACAAGAAGCGCGACCTGCTCGAATGGGCGCGCTACAACCGCGAGGTGCTGACCCGGCACGAGATCTACGCCACCGGCACGACCGGCAAGCTGCTGGCGGAGGCCCTGCCGGAGGCCACGATCATCCGCCTGCAGAGCGGCCCGCTGGGCGGCGATCAGCAGATCGGCGGCAAGATCGCCGAGGGCCTGATCGACCTGCTGATCTTCTTCTGGGACCCGCTGATGCCGCAACCCCACGACCCCGACGTGAAGGCGCTGCTCCGCGTTGCCGTCGTGTGGAACATCCCCATCGCCTGCAACCGGGCGACGGCGGACTACCTCATCTCCTCGCCGCTGCTGACGAGCGCCTACGAGCGGCTGCTGCCGTCCTACGAGGCCCACCTGGAACGCACGGTCGGAGACGAGGCCTGAGCCCGGCCGAGGCTACGTCCCGGCTGTCTGCCCCGCTATGCCCCGTTGGCCGGCAGCGCGTGCCGCTCGGGCTGCCAGGAGTAGGCGTAGTCCTCGTCCTCGATGCCGAGAGCGGCCTGCGTCAGGTGCAGCGGACGGAAGGTGTCGACCATGACGGCCAGCTCCTCGGTCTTCTCCTTGCCGATGGAGCCCTCGTAGGCGCCCGGATGCGGCCCGTGCGGAATCCCGCCCGGATGCAGCGTGAACGAGGCCCGCTCGATGCCCCGCCGGCTCATGAAGTCGCCCTCGGCGTAGAAGAGCACCTCGTCCGAGTCGATGTTCGAGTGGTTGTAGGGCGCCGGGATCGCCTCCGGGTGGTAGTCGAACAGCCGCGGCACGAACGAGCACACCACGAAGTTGTGCGCCTCGAACATCTGGTGCACCGGCGGCGGCTGGTGGATACGCCCGGTGATGGGCTCGAAGTCGTGGATGGAGAGGGCGTACGGGTACATGTAGCCGTCCCACCCGACCACGTCGAAGGGGTGGTAGCGCATCACGTAGCGGTGCAGGTAGCCGTGCTTCTGGATGCGCACCTCGAACTCCCCGCGCTCGTCGTGGGTCACCAGCTCGGTCGGCGGGCGGATGTCGCGCTCGCAGTAGGGGCTGTGTTCCAGCAGTTGCCCGAAAGCGTTGCGGTACTTCTTCGGGAAGCGGATCTCGGACGAGGCCTCGATGACGAGCAGGCGGGGCGGCTCCGGCCCGTCGAACGTCCACCGGTGCGTCAGCGTGCGGGGCACGTGCACGTAGTCGCCCTGCGTGAAGCGAACCGTGCCGAGCATCGTCTCGAGCGTGCCCTCGCCCTCGTGGACGAACACCAGCTCGTCGCACGAGGCGTTCTTGTAGAAGAAGGTCATCGGCTCCGTGGGCCGGGCCAGCGCCAGGCGGACGTCGGCGTTGCCCAGGAGCACCTGCCGTCCCGTCAGCCAGTCGCCCCCGGGCTCGATCGCCGCGCCGCGCAGATGGCGGTGGCGCAGGAAGTCGCGGTCGGCATACTCGACCCGGTAGGGAACCGGCGCCTCGATGCGCTCGACGAGCGTGGGCGGGTGGAGGTGATAGGCGATCGACGAGATCCCGCTGAAGCCCTCGGCGCCCACCACCTCTTCGTGGTAGAGCGTGCCGTCGGGCTTGCGAAACTGCGTGTGCCGCTTCCGCGGAATCTGTCCGAGGCGGGTGTAGTAGGGCATGGCGGTGAATCGTTCGAAGTTCGAGGGAAGACGGGGCGGAGGAAGATCGATGGGCGAGGAGCGAAAAACCGGTCGGCCAGGCGCCCTTCGCCCTGCTCACAGATTTCCCCGGAGGGCCTGTTCGCGTTCGATGGCTTCGAAGAGGGCCTTGAAGTTGCCCGCCCCGAAGCTGCGGGCGCCCTTGCGCTGGATGATCTCGTAGAAGACCGTCGGGCGATCCTGCACGGGCTTCGTAAAGATCTGCAGCAGGTAGCCGTCCGGGTCGCGGTCGACCAGGATGCCCAGCTCGGCCAGGGCGTCCAGCGGCTCGTCGATGCGGCCGACGCGCTCCTGCAGCACGTCGTAGTAGGTGGTGGGGACGTGGAGGAACTCGACGCCGCGCCGGCGCAGCTCGGTGACGGTATGCAGGATGTCGTCCGTCGCCATCGCCACGTGCTGCACACCGGGCCCGCGGTAGTACTCCAGGTATTCCTCGATCTGGCTCTTCTTGCGGCCCGGCGCGGGCTCGTTGATCGGGAATTTGATGCGCTCGTTGCCGTTGGCCATCACCTTCGACATCAGCGCCGAGTACTCGGTCGAGATCGTCTTGTCGTCGAACGAGATCAGATTCTTGAAGCCCATCACGTCGGCATAGAATCGCACATAGGCCTCCATCTCGCCGAGGTTGACGTTCCCGACGCAGTGATCGACGTACTTCAGCCCGACCGGCGCGGCCCCGGCATAGGGGTTGTCCCAGGCGACGAAGCCGGGCATGAACAGGCCGTCGTAGTGCCGGCGTTCGATGAAGCTGTGGATGGTGTCGCCGTAGGTGGCGATGGCCGCGCGGACGATGCGGCCGTGCTCGTCTTCCAGCACTTCGGGCTCGTACACGGGGGTAGCCCCGCGCCGGACGGTTTCCTCGAACGCGGCGCGGGCATCGTCGACCCACAGGGCAATGTCCCGCACGCCGTCGCCGTGGCGCAGGACGTGCCGGGCCACGAAGCTGTCCGGCGTGAGCGGCGCCGTCAGGAGGAAGCGGATCTTGCCCTGACGCAGGAGGTAGCTCGTCGTCTCGCGGGAGCCCGTCTCCAGCCCCCGGTAGCCGACGATCTCGAAGCCGAAGGCCGTCCGGTAGAAGTGGGCGGCCTGTCTGGCATTGCCGACGTAAAACTCGATGTAGTCCGTCCCGTTGATCGGCAGGAAGTCCTGTTCCGCCGTCGGGGCAGCGTGTACGTGCGGTTCCATCGGATCGGTCGGTTGATGTGGGTGGATAGGAGGGTGTCGCCGGGCGTCACGGCAGCCAGCCGAGGCGGCGAAGCGCCCGGACGGGTTCGGCGAAGCTGCAACTGCCGAAGGCGGTCGCGGCGTGGGTGCGGGCGTCCCGGATCTGCTCCAGCCCGGCGTGCAGGTCGTCCCAGGTGAGGCCGTCGTCGTCGAAGCGCAGGGCCTCGGGTTCGTCGGCCTCGAGGATCCGGCGGATCCGTGCCGGGCCGATGGGGTGCACGCGTGCCAGGACGGCCGCGCCGAGGACGTTGAGGAAGCCGTGTGCCGGGACGCCCAGCACGGCGTCCCAGTGCCGGAGCGGGTGATGCAACCCGGCCGTCGCCTTGAAGCGCACGCCCGCCCGGCGGCATGCCGCCAGGAAGGAGGCCACGAAGTCCGCCGAGGGGATCGCCTCGGGCCGGAGGCCGCCGCAGCGCAGCTTGAGGCCCACGTGGAGCCGGGGCAGGTCGAAGGCCGGAAGCGCTTCCGAGAGCGCTTCGACGAGCGCCTGTTGCCGTTCGGAACGCGGCACTTCGAGGAAGAGGGCCGTCAGCGGAACGGTCCCCGGCGCCGCGTGGTCGATGGCCTCCCACAGGCCCTGCAACACGGCCTGCACGTCGGCCACCTGCCGGAGACGCTCCGGCAGCCGCACCTCCAGCGCCTCGACCCGCACCTCCGCGTCGAAGCACTGCTGAAACGCCGCGAGGGCCTCCAGGTCGCCGGCGAGGTGCGCGGCGAAGGTGTCCGGTGCGGCTCCGTGACCGGCGAGCACCGACAGGCGCAGCGGCGCCCCCGGCATCAACACCCCCGGCAGCGCACCGAGGTCGTCCAGCCGGGCCACCGGGAGGACGAGCCGACCCAGTATCCAGGCGTGGGGGCCGGTCTGATGCGCCAGGTAGCGGCGGACGGTCTCCTCCAGCGGCCGCCGGGCCGGGGGAAACAGCGCGGCGTAATCGACCACCCCGTG
Source organism: Roseithermus sacchariphilus (assembly GCA_003285105.1). Classification (GTDB taxonomy): domain Bacteria; phylum Bacteroidota; class Rhodothermia; order Rhodothermales; family MEBIC09517; genus Roseithermus; species Roseithermus sacchariphilus. Next base: position 164,732 of record CP030158.1, read on the forward strand.
CAGCAGCGCGTGCAGCGAGGCCGGAACGGCCACCGTGGCCGGCATGGAGGGCTGGGAAGGCATGGCGCGCGTGCAGGTCGGTGTATCATCGGTACCGCCACCCGGCGGCGTGCGTTCCCCGGCCGCATCGGCCCCCGCAGCCTCATCCCGCAGGCCTCATCCCGCACAGCCCGCACGTGTCCGGGCGGCGGTAGAGCAGGCCTGCGTCAGGCCCGGCTCGTCGACAGCGCGAGTGCTGGGAGTACCGCTCACGAGTCAAGCACTTGATCATCCGGCCCTGGCGGCATGTCCGGCGCGCGATCGAGCAGGGCGCGCAGCAACACCTCGGCGGATGTGCCTTCGTCAGCGGCCCGCGCCTCTGCCCGGCGAGCCCGCGTGCGGAGGTACGCCCGCTGGAGATTCGCGTCGAATGCTACTGCTTTGTCGGCGGCCCCCAGCAGCATGAACGGATTCATGAAGATCCCTTCCTGCTCCGCCAACGCACGAATGCGTTCGTGCAGATACTTCGGTAAAGGAACGGTCAGCGCACCCCTGGGTCTTCAGCCTATTTGGTCGGTGGGTAAGCGGTCACCCCCGGACTGATTTCTGCCAACGGCATCGCCAGCCCGACCGTGCTTCCTGGCCGGCTACCCGCTCACCAGCGGAATGCCGAGGCTCGTAGCAGCATCCCTGAGTGCCTGGTCCAGCGTTGCCAACGGTAATCCTTCCTGCCGCGCCACATCCAGGTAAAGTGCATCATACACCGTCAACTGGTAAGCCCGAGCTACCGCCATGATCGCTGCAAACGTCCGTTCCGGAGAAGATACCGCCACCGTGACGGGTAGGGTCAATAGCATCGCCAGGAACGCGTCGGCATCGGTCGTGGTGATGCGTCCCCGGCGCTCGGCTGTGCGAAGCGCGTTCGCAACCTCTGACGGCCAGATGGCCGGCACGAGGCTCTCGGCACCGGCGCGTATCTGGTCATACACGCCTTCCGTGAAGGGCGTCGCTTCGTCCTCGAAACACCAGGCCACCGTCAGCGACGCATCCAGCACGAAGTCCGGCATCAGCGACGTCCTTCGTTGATCAACTCCCGCAGGGTCAGATCATCACCCAGGGTGATCCTCTTGCGCCGTCTGCGCCAGGCATCCATGGCCCGGACCGTCTCCTGTCGGGGTACGGACGATGAGGGAGCCTCAAACTGGTCAAGCACCGCCAGCACCTGCTTCGCGATCTGCTGTTGTGTGGCCTCGGGTAACGATTCCAACCCCTGCAATCGGTCGATCGTCTGCTGAAGAAGCCGAGTCATGATGCCATCCCTCACGGTCAGTGATCCAGTAAATGTTGCTACGTCGCGTGACGATGGCAGGTTGCCGCTAGATTGCCCCCGAGCGCACGGCGGCCCCGCCGGTCGAAGCGGACGGGGCCACCTGCGCCTGCGCGATCACCGCCTGCGCGACCAGCGCCTGCGCGATCGGTCTGGACCCGGTTACTTCAGCAGCACCGCCCGCTGCGTGGCCGCGAACTGCTCCCCGACGGCCCGCACCAGGTACAACCCGCTGGGCGCGTCCGAATCACGAATCACGAACGCTTGACGCAGCACTAGCGTCAGTTGCAGCTGTTCCGGAAGATGTCTTCGGTAATATTGGCGGCGTTGAGCGTGACGCCGTCAAACGAGCAGGTGAGGCTGCCACTGTTACACGTCGCGCTGATCGACCCGTTGAACGAGATCGTCGCATCCTGCGTCGAGACGTTGGTCGTGACGGTCTGCGCGAAGTTGTTGTAGTTGACGACGCACTCGGCTGTCAGCTGGCCGTTCATCGTAACCTCGTAGGTGATCGACGTGAAGTCCGACGCGAACGACCCGTCGCCTTCGTAGGTGAGGGTGCCGTTGAGATCGTTGCAGTCGTTGAACGTCATCGACAGGTCGAACGCGAAGCCACCGGACGAGACGCTGGTCTGGTCGCCCTGGACGTCCACCGTACCACCCTGCGGGCACTCGATGATCTCCTGCGAGCCTTCACTTTTTCCGACACTGAACGGGTTGAACGCCACCGCCAGCGCACTGGATAAGCGGTTGAACATGGCGCTGAGTTCGACCGTGGCTTCGCTGTCCAACTCGTCGTCATTGCTATCACAGGCAACAAACGTCGAACTGCCGAGCAACAGAAGGATGAGGGCAAGTACAGAAATACGAGTCGTTTTCATGGATATCTCCAAACAGAAAAAGAATGAGTAGGATGGCCAGGCGGGTAAGACACAATAAAGTACTGCGTTTGGATTGCCACCGAGCGCACGGCGGCCCCGCCGGTCGAAGCGGACGGGGCCACCTGCGCCTGCGCGATCGGTCTGGACCCGGTTACTTCAGCAGCACCGCCCGCTGCGTGGCCGCGAACTGCTCCCCGACGGCCCGCACCAGGTACAACCCGCTCGGCCACCCGGCCGCGTCGAGCGTGAAGCGGTGTTGCTGCGCCGCCAGCATACCCTCGTGCAGCGTGGCGACCCGGCGCCCCAGCATGTCGTAGACGGCCACGGTCACCTCCTGCGCCTGCGGCAGCGCCAGCGTGAAGCTCGCCTGCGGGTTGAACGGGTTGGGGTAGACCGCGGAAAGGACATACCCGTCTGGAAGTTCGTCTCCCCTGTTCTTCTCAATCGACGTAGATATCACTACAAAGGGGCGGTCTTGTGTGGAGTTCGAGGCAGCAACCGACACGTCATCTATCCGCCAGCCATCCCCCTCGTTACTACCGGTATACTCGTCGTAGTGCTGGAATCGGATCACGAATTGGCCTGTCGTTAAGTCCACCTCTTTCTCCTGCGCCAAGCTGTCTACATTGAACTGCAAACGACTCCACGTTCGCCACAAAGCAGGGTCGAAATCTGCTACTTTGGTGAAGCTGGCTCCACCGTCGTCGCTGAAGAAAAGCCCGTCCTCCGGGTGCGTCTCGTCGCCGAGATTAACTACCCAGAAACTCAGGACGATGTCCTCCACTACGGCTTCGTCTTCTTCGAGAAGGTTGAGGTGAAGGTCGAGTGCATTGGTCGTCGGCACCCGCGCCCGCCGGTTGAACTCCAGCGTATAGATGTTGCCCGACTCCCGACCCGTGTTCTGACGAATCTCTACCAGCCCGTTGTACCCGGCCGTCTCCTCTTGCGCCAGCGACTCATCGCCCGGTCGCGCCCGTACCCATGCCGGGTCGAGCACCTCGTCCCGATCCTCAAACCCGTCCTCGAAGGGAAGCCCCGCGTAGACCGTCCCCGGATCACGCACAACTACATCGTCGAGGTTGAACCCGTCCACCTCGTTACTACCGTTGTACTCGTCGTAGTGCTGGAATCGGATCACGAACTGCTCGCTCAAACTCAACCCGGCGGCAGCGGCAAGCCCGTCCACGTCGACCGCCGGGAAGCGGCCCCAGTAGCCCGCGCCCCACTCGGCATGCTGGAAGTCGAGCACCTTCGTGAAGCTGGCTCCACCGTCGTCGCTGAAGAAAAGCCCGTCCTCCGGGTGCGTCTCGTCACCCCGATTGTAGAGCCAGAATGACAACTCCACGTTCGTCTCACCGGCCAGGTTGAGGTGAAGATCGAGTGCATTGGTCGTCGGCACCCGCGCCCGCCGGTTGAACTCCAGCGTGTAGATGTTGCCCGACTCCCGACCCGTGTTTCTAACAAGCTCGACGAATGAATTATGGCCAGGCGTATTGACGAGAGAGCGAGGTAGCGTTTCGTCGCCCGGTCGCGCCCGTACCCATGCCGGGTCGAGCACCTCGTCCCGATCCTCAAACCCGTCCTCGAAGGGAAGCCCCGCGTAGACCGTCCCCGGATCACGCACAACTACATCGTCGAGGTTGAACCCGTCCACCTCGTTACTACCGTTGTACTCGTCGTAGTGCTGGAATCGGATCACGAACTGCTCGCTCAAACTCAACCCGGCGGCAGCGGCAAGCCCGTCCACGTCGACCGCCGGGAAGCGGCCCCAGTAGCCCGCGCCCCACTCGGCATGCTGGAAGTCGAGCACCTTCGTGAAGCTGGCTCCACCGTCGTCGCTGAAGAAAAGCCCGTCCTCCGGGTGCGTCTCGTCACCCCGATTGTAGAGCCAGAATGACAACTCCACGTTCGTCTCACCGGCCAGGTTGAGGTGAAGATCGAGTGCATTGGTCGTCGGCACCCGCGCCCGCCGGTTGAACTCCAGCGTATAGATGTTGCCCGACTCCCGACCCGTGTTCTGACGAATCTCTACCAGCCCGTTGTACCCGGCCGTCTCCTCTTGCGCCAGCGACTCATCGCCCGGTCGCGCCCGTACCCATGCCGGGTCGAGCACCTCGTCCCGATCCTCAAACCCGTCCTCGAAGGGAAGCCCCGCGTAGACCGTCCCCGGATCACGCACAACTACATCGTCGAGGTTGAACCCGTCCACCTCGTTACTACCGTTGTACTCGTCGTAGTGCTGGAATCGGATCACGAACTGCTCGCTCAAACTCAACCCGGCGGCAGCGGCAAGCCCGTCCACGTCGACCGCCGGGAAGCGGCCCCAGTAGCCCGCGCCCCACTCGGCATGCTGGAAGTCGAGCACCTTCGTGAAGCTGGCTCCACCGTCGTCGCTGAAGAAAAGCCCGTCCTCCGGGTGCGTCTCGTCACCCCGATTGTAGAGCCAGAATGACAACTCCACGTTCGTCTCACCGGCCAGGTTGAGCGACAGGTCCAACCTGTTGGTGAACGGCTGTCTAGCGCTCCGGTTGAACTCCAGCGTGTAGATGTTGCCTGACGCCCGGCCCGTGTTCTCCCTGAGTTCAATAATGCCGACTTCAGAATCGGGAATAGCGGTCCACTCACTCTTCAACGCGCCACCCTCGAAATCATCGAAAAAGATAACGGTCTGCGCCCAGGCTGCGCTGCCTACCAGCGCCCAGACCGACAGACAAACAGACCACCGTAGAATCAACGTACGCATCGCGGCACCTGTGAGTAAGAGGATGAAGGAAAACGATCCACTGCGGAACTCCGCTGACACGCACGCTGCATTTTTCCTGCTACCTGTGCCGCTCCGGCCAAGAACATGCGGCGTATCCCGAACCGAAGCACGATACCTCTGGCTCCCATTTCCTCCACCCGCTCATCCAAAGACCTGCTCCATAAGACACCTATGCCGCGCATCCACTCGCACCGAGGCACCCCATGTCGCCAGCGCGGTGAACGAAGCCCCAGGAAGCACGGTGACGGCTGACTGCCGTCGAGACGGTACCGAAGGGAAACCGGTATGGCGCCAACCTGTTCGATGCCGCATCCGCGGACCCGTATCGACCGGCGTCCTGCTGATCAAAGCCAGCGCTGGTCTTTCACCGTCTCCACAGGCATGGCCGAACGATCGTTCGGCTATGGTCAATCCGACCGACAGCGTGGCATAGACACCGCTTTTGCACAGGTCCCACAAGCACGAGGCACCTTCCTCGCACAGCGAGCGTCCTGCGATCGCTAACCCGAATTCGTTATCGTGAACCTCCCCATCGACGCCGTCCTGCCGGAGCTGCGGGCCGCGCTGCGGGCCTGCACGCGGGCCGTGGTGCAGGCCCCGCCGGGCGCGGGGAAGACGACGCGGATCCCGCTCGCGTTGCGGGACGAGCCGTGGCTCGCCGGCCAGCGGATCGTGCTGCTGGAGCCACGCCGGCTGGCGGCCCGGGCGGCGGCCCGGCGGATGGCCCACCTCCTCGGCGAACCCGTCGGGGAGACGGTCGGCTACCGGATCCGGCTCGACCACGTCGTCGGCCCCCGCACCCGCATCGAGGTCGTCACCGAGGGCATCCTGACCCGCCTGCTCCAGGACGACCCCGGCCTCGACGGCATCGGGCTGATCCTCTTCGACGAGTTCCACGAGCGCAGCCTGCACGCCGACCTGGGCCTGGCGCTGTGCCTGCACGCCCAGGCGCTGCTGCGGCCGGACCTGCGACTGCTGGTCATGTCGGCCACGCTGGACGGCGCGCGCGTGGCCCGGCTGCTGGACGACGCGCCGCAGGTCGTGAGCGAGGGGCGGTCGTACCCGGTGCAGACTCATTATCTGCGCCACCGGCCGGAGGGGCGCCTCGAAGCCACCGTGGCCGCAGCCGTCCACCGGGCCCTGCACGAGACTGAGGGGGACGTGCTGGTGTTCCTCCCCGGCGCCGGCGAGATCCGCCGCACGGCGGCCCGCCTGGCCGAGGGCGGGCTTCCGCCCGAGGTGCAGGTGCGGCCGCTCTACGGAAACCTCCCCCCGGCCGACCAGCAGGCCGCCATCGAGCCGAGCCCGCCGGGGCGGCGCAAGGTGGTCCTCGCCACGGCCATCGCCGAGTCCAGCCTGACCATCGAGGGCGTGCACGTCGTCATCGACAGCGGGCTGGCGCGGGAGCCGCAGTTCTCGCCCCGGACCGGCATGACGCGCCTGGTGACGCGGCGGGTGTCCCTCGCCTCGGCCGATCAGCGGCGCGGGCGGGCTGGACGGCTCGGGCCGGGTGTCTGCTACCGCCTCTGGCCGGCGTCGGACCAGCCGCACCTGGCGGCGCATCCTCGCCCCGAGATCCTCCAGGCCGACCTGGCCCCGCTGGCGCTGGAACTGGCCCTCTGGGGCGCCGACGCGGAGGAGCTGCGCTGGCTCGACCCGCCGCCGGCCGCCGCGCTGCAACAGGCCCGGACGCTCCTGCACGACCTCGGGGCGCTCGACGCCGCCGGCCGCATCACCCCGCACGGGCGGCGCATGGCCCGCATCGGCGCCCATCCCCGCCTGGCCCATATGCTCTTCGAGGGCCGGCGGCTGGGCCACGGCCGCCTGGCCTGCCGCCTCGCCGCCCTCCTCAGCGAACGCGACGTGCTCCGGTCCGACGCCGGCCTGCCGGAGATCGACGTGCGCCTCCGGCTGGACCTGCTGCGCCAGGCCGAACGCGGCTCCGTGCCGGCCCGTTACCAGGGCTACCCCGTGGCCCGCAGCACCGTGCGTCGCGTGCTGCAACTGGCCCGCCAGTGGGAACGGCGACTCCGGCCGGACGAACCGCGCATCGACCCGGAAGCGGCGGGGCTGGTGCTGGCCTTCGCCTATCCGGATCGCATTGCGCTGCAGGAACGCCCCGGGCGCTTCCGGCTGCGCAACGGGCACCGGGCCGTCGTGGACGGCCCGCAACGGCTCTCCGAAGCCGACGTGCTCGTGGCCGCCAGCCTCGACGGGGACCGGCGCGAGAGCCGTCTCTTCCTCGCCGCTCCGCTCACCCGCGCGGACCTGGCCCACCACTTCGCCCATGCCATCGAAACCATCGACCGCATCGCGTGGGACGCAGCCGCCGGGCGCGTCACGGCTCGGCGGCAAGAGCGCCTCGGCGCGCTCATCCTGCAAGACGGCCCGCTGCCCGACCCCGACCCGGAGGCGGTCCGCACCGCGCTCCTCGACGGCCTCGCCGACGCCGGGCTCGCGGCGCTCCCCTGGACGCCCGCCGCCCGTTCCTGGCAACAACGCATCCTGTTCCTCCGCCCCTTCGACCCCTCCCTGCCCGACGTCTCGGACGCGCACCTGCTCACCTCCCTCTCCGACTGGCTCGGCCCCTACCTGACGGGCATGAAGCGGCTGGAGGATCTGCAGCGGCTCGACCTGAGCCGGATCCTCCAGGATATGCTGACCTGGGAGCAGCGCCAACGCCTCGACACCCAGGCACCCACCCACCTGACGGTGCCCAGCGGCTCCCGCATCCGCCTCGACTACAGCGACCCCGAAGCCCCCGTCCTTGCCGTCCGCCTGCAGGAGCTCTTCGGCCTGACCGAGACGCCGCGCATCGCCGGCGGCCGCGTCCCGCTGACGATCCACCTGCTCTCCCCCGCCCACCGGCCGGTTCAGATCACCCGCGACCTCGCCGGCTTCTGGGCCTCAACGTACTTCGAGGTCAAAAAGGAGCTGATGGGCCGCTACCCCAGGCACTACTGGCCCGACGATCCCCTTTCGGCCACGCCTACCCACCGCGCCAGACCCCGCCGTTGATCCCCCCGTCGCCGGACGCCCTATCGTAGACCGTCCTGTCGGAGCGGCACCACCTTTCTGCTGAAACTTTTTAAAATCTGATAGATACAAAAAAGGTACGTCGCCCCGTCCCAACGAACCACCGCCTCCCCGACCATGAAGGTAACCGTGCTGGATCCGGTTGAACCGCTCACCCCCGTCGAAGTGTGTCGGAAGGCGGATGTCCCCATGGACTGGCTACAACGCATGCTGGACCGGGGCAAGATCTCCCACACCCGGACGAGCTGGCTCCGGCTGATCAAGAGCAGCGACCTGGAAGAGATCCGGGCGATGTACGCGGCGTACATGGACAAACGCAAAACCCGCTAGCGCGGAACCCGTGCCAGCGGGCGAGAGGCGCCAGGTCCCGTCCGCACCCGTCGTTCAGAGCCCCCCGTGGCCGGCGGGCGAGGGGTCCGGCTCCTGCAGCGTCGTCAGGAAGGCCACCACGTCCCGCAGTTCGCGGCGCGTCAGCACCCCGCCCATCGGCGGCATGGCCGAGGGAACCGTCTGGCGCTCGGCGATGGCCGACGTTTCGATGCGCTGCGGCTCGCCGTTCCCGGCGCGCAGCACCAGGTACGTATCGGTTTCTTCCAGCAGCGTGCCGCTGGTCAGCGTCCCGTCCTGGAGCCGGAGCGACACCATGCCGTAGCCCGGTGCGATCCGCGCACTCGGCGCGACGAGCGACTCCATCAACTGCTCGCGCGAGAGGCGAGCTCCGATCCCCGACAGCGGCGGCCCGACGTCGCCCCCCCAGGCGCCGATGGCATGGCACCGCACGCACTGGGCGCCCTGGTGCCGGAAGAACAACTCGCGTCCCCGGTCGGGGTCTCCGCCATAGAGTGCGACTCGGTAGGCGGCCAGGGCATCTCCGCCGGGCTGCGCCGCCTCGTAGGCGGCCAGACGGCTCTTGAGGGCGTCCGACGAACTCGAGGCGACGGCCTCGACCACATCCAGCTGGATCTCGGGGGGCAGCGTCCCGGCCTCCAGGCGCTCCAGCAGATCTCCCAGCACCTCGTGCGCGGCCGGCGTGTCGTACTCCGCCAGGGTGGCAAGAGCGGCCTGCTGCTCCTGCACCGACCGCCGGCCGATCACGGAGGCCAGCAGACGCACCTGCTCCTCGGCCGGCAGCGGCAGGCCGGGCACCAGCTCCAGCGCGCGCATACGGACGCGCCGGTCGCGATCCGCCAGGGCGGCCTGAACGGCCTCGACGGTGCGGGCGTCGCCGGTGGCCTGCAGGGCGTCCAGCGCGGCCCGGCGCACGTCCGGGTTGCGATCGGACCGTACCAGGGACAGCAGCGTCGGCGCGGCGGGTTCGTAGCGCAGGCGCCCGGCCGCTTCGGCGGCGGCGACCTGGATGGCCGGCTGCCCGCCGGTGAGCAGCGGCTCCAGGATGGGGCCGAGGGCGTTCCGGGCCAGCGCCGGGTCGCGCGAGACCGGCCCGCGGTACCGCCCGTCGACCCGGTCCAGCACGGACGGGCGCGGCCAGACGCCGAGGATGGCCAGGGCTTCGGCACGCATGGCCTCGGGGGCATCCCGGCGGGCGGCGAAGCGCGCAACACGCTCGGCCGCCTCCGCCGTGCCCACGCGCAGGTTGGCATTCAGCGCCCGGCGCAGCAGCGCCTCATTCGTGAAGCGGTCCTCCTCCAGCACCTCGGCCAGCGCCGGCAGCGCCGCCTCGATCGAGAGGTCGTCGTTGATGGCCCGCGCGGCTTCGGTGACGACGTAGGGATCCGCATCGTGCAGGAACTGCGCTACGCCGGGATGCCGCATGCGGCGCAGCGCCACCACCGCCGCGATGCGCAGGGCGCGGGACGGATGCCCCGCCAGCGCCACGAGCGGCTCCGCCTCGCCGATGCGCGCCAGCGCAATGGCCCCGCCGTGCCGCAGGTAGGTGTCCACGTCGTCGTTGGCCTCGAGCATGTCCAGGATGGGCTGGACGGCGCCGCGGTACCGCATCCGCCCGAGGGCTTCCGCCGCAAAGAGCCGGGCCCGGGGGTAGTCATCGTCCAGCAAGGGCAGCACGGCCTCGGCCGCCGCGCGGTAGCGGACGTCTCCCAGGACCTTCGCGGTCTGCGCCCGGATCTCCGGGTCGGCGTCGTTGAGGAACGGCACGAGATCGTCACCCACGTCGATGCCCTGCCGGATGAGCTGTCCGAGGCCCCAGAGGCCGTGCAGGCGGGCCAGCTGGTGCTCCGTCTGGCGCACCGCCGCCAGCAGCGGCTCCGTGCCGAAGTCGTCGCGGCCGGCCAGCTCGAACTGCGCCTTCTGCCGCACCCGCAGGTCCGGATGCTGCAACAGACCCAGCAGCTCGTCGCCGGTGCGGCCGGCGAAGTCCTCGGCGAGCAGCGCCTTCGTCTCGAGCCGCAGGTCGGAGGTAGCGGCACCGGGCACGTCCAGCTTCCAGATCCGGCCGATGTCCTTCGTCCCCCAGCCCTCCAGCCAGTCCGTCATGTACAGCGCTCCGTCCGGGCCGAAGTCGATGCCGACGGCCAGGATGCCGCGCGTCACTTCCTCTTCGCCCGCAAACCGGAAGCCTGCCCCCTCCGGTTCGAGCCGGAAGGCAAAGACCCGGGAGCGTGCCGACGAGCCGGTGAACTCCGCCACGAAGAAGCGGTCCTGCCAGTCGGCGCTGAGCGCCGTGCCGGGGTTGTAGGCCATCCCGGCCGGGCCGCTGTGGTAGTTGGCGATGGGCGGCAGGAAGTACGCCGCCTGCCCCTCGAAGCGCGGCGTGTACATCTGCTCGTCCATCCACACCTTGTACGTGTTGTTGTCGGGATCGGTGTACTTGCCGAACTGCCAGTTCGTCCGCCAGCCGCTGTCCGATCCGTTGATGAGATAGACCACGCGCTCCTGCTCGCCCGGATGGTCGCCGTCGTTGTCGACGCTGATGAGGTTGCCGTAGGCGTCGAAGACGAACTCATGCGTGTTCCGCACGCCGGCGGCGAACACCTCGAAGTCGCTCCCGTCCGGATTGGCCCGGAGGATGGCGCCCTGGTTCGGATAGGCCCACTGACGCCCGCTCGGATCGGTCACGTTCAGGCCGATGTCTCCGATGGACCAGTAGATCCGGCCGTCCGGGCCAACCGTGAGGCCGGACATGCCGTGGCCGCTGAATCCGATGTGCACGGCATAGCCGCTGCTGATGGACGTCTTCGTGTCCGCCGCGCCGTCGCCATCGGTATCGCGGAGCCGCCACAGATCCGGGGCGACGCCGAGGAACACGTCCCCTCCGAAGGGCAACACGGCCCCGGCCACGTCGGTGACCTCGGTATGGAAGTCCTCGATGAACAGCTGAGCCTGATCCGCCACGCCATCCCCCGAGACATCCTCGATGCGGAAGACCTGTTCCTTCTCCACGGCCAGGTCGCGCCAGTCGTGCAGGCTGTCCCCGTTGAGATCGGCCAGCCAGGCATTGGAGTCGCTCCGCTCGGGAGCAAACGTCCGGTGCAGAAAGGCCCGGCGGTCTTCGACGGTCTCGAAGGCGATGGACTCGGTCATCCAGTGGGGGTAGCCGCGGATGTCGAATTCCGAGTGTTTCTGCCGGTTGGTGCGGGTGATGTAGGCCCGTCCGAGGTCATCGATGGCCAGGGCGATGGGATCGGGGGCCAGCGAGTCGACGGCCCAGAGGGAAAGCGCCAGCCCGTCGGCGATCTGGACGTCCACCGTCTGCCGGATCGAGTCCGCCATGCGAGCGGCCCGGTCCGGGTCCATGCGCTTGATCGTGGGGTCAGGCGACTGCGGTCCGCACCCGGCCAGCACGGCCAGCAGACCCAGCACGGCGCCGCTGCGAAGCACGACGGCGAGAGAGCGAGAGGGGATCGACATACCGGATACGCATCGGTGCAGAGGGGCTCGCCACGACCTTTCCGGGCGAGCAAATCAGCGCATACGATAGGGACTGACCACGTCGGAGGCAAGCGAAGCAGGGAACGGGGCGAAGGGCCCGCGATGGCGGCGGGGACGACTCCCCACGCAAACGACCGTCCCCATTTGCCCTCCTTACCCGGATCGCTAACGACGGCTCTAGCTACCTGACCCGTTTAGCGCATACGCTTTGAGCACTCGAAGTCGTGTGGGTTCGTCATCCCCGACGCCGATCGGGGATCCAGAAAAAAGGCTCGTGCGTCCTGGATTCCCGCCTGCGCGGGAAGGACGGCGAGGACACAAAGAGCGATTTCTTACGTGTTTTCGAGCACGTTTGCATGTTTCTCGAACGGATCAGGGAGCCAGGCGGCAGCTCGCGCAGGCCTCACAGCTTTTTTTCGAACCGCAGGCGATAGTCTTTATAGGCGGTATTGTAATCGGCGCGGGTGACGCGGAAGCCTTCCTGAAGGCCCAGCACGGTCATGCCCGGATGCTTGTTGGGGAAGGTGTCGTAGGCGAAGCGGACATAGCCGCTGCGGCGGGCGTGCTCGACCATGACGTGCAGCAGGTGCCGGGCCACGCCACGCCGCCGGTGGTCCGGCAGCACGCCCCCCTTGGCGCTGTAGAAGACGAATCGGCTCTCGCGATAGCCGATCTTGAACCCCACCGGCCGCTCGTCGATGTAGGCCAGCAGCATCAACAGATCGTCGCGGTCGAAGGTGTTGATGACGCGCTGTTCCTTGAAGATCGTCAGGTTCAGCCGCTGAATGACGTCCAGCATCCCCTGTCCCACCGCGACGATGCGGGCCGGCGAGACCGGCTCGACGAGCGGCACGGCGGGCGGCTCGGGCGATGTGGACCGGGGGAAGACCATGCGGGCACGCCGGGTTAAAAGGGAAGGCCGTCGTCGATCTCGTCGCCGCGAGTGCCGTCGGACGCCCCGGGGAGCGCCTCGGGGGGCGCGGCGTCGGGCAGCGCGGGAGGCCCCTCCTCCACCAGCGTCCAGGGTTCGAGCAACCGCTCCGGCACGCCGTCGATGAACCGGGAGGGTCGCGTCAGGTATTCGCCCTGGTACCGCTGATAGCGCAGCATCGGGTAGGTGATGAACAGGCGCTCCTCGGCCCGGGTGACGGCAACGTACAACAGACGCAACTCTTCATCCAGCGCGTCCGGGTCTTTCAGCGCATAGCCGGAGGGCAGCACCCCGTCCAGGGCGTGGATCACGAACACCGTGTTGAACTCGAGCCCCTTGGCGGAGTGGATGGTCGAGAGCACGAGCGGCGGCTCGTCGTCGGCCCGGGCCTCGGCCTCCAGGGCCGTCAGCTCCACCGGATCGAGGGCGAGCGAAGCCAGGAAGGCGGCGCGGTCTCCGGCGTGCTCCGCCAGCGCCAGGAAATGCTCCAGGTCCTGCAGGCGCCGCGGATAGTCCTCGTAGTAGACCCGCCGGCAGATCGGCTCGTAGTAGGCCACGAGCCGCTCGACCTGCGCGGGCAGCGGCACGCCGGGCTGCCGCGCAGCCCGGAGCGTCTCGAACAGCGCCTTGAGCGCCTCGACGTAGCGCGGGGCAAACGGCCGCTCTTCGAGCCGGAACGGGTCGTCGCGCGCCGCGGTGAGCCACGCGATCAGGTCTGCCGCCGTCTTCGGCCCGATGCCTTCCAGCAGCTGGAGGATGCGGTTCCAGGCGACGGCGTCCTGCGGGTTCTCCAGCACGCGCAGGTGGGCGACGAGGTCCTTGATGTGGGCCGCCTCGCTGAGCTTGAGGCCGCCGTACTTCACGAAGGGGATGTTGCGCCGGTTCAGTTCCACCTCCAGTTCGTAGGCATTGGCGCTGCTGCGAAACAGCACGGCGATCCGGCGCAGCGGCACGCCCTGCTCGCGCAGTTCCAGCACGACCTGCGCGACGAAGCGGGCCTCGTAGCGCGCATCCGGGGCCGGAACGAGGGCCGGCGGCTCGCCCCCGCGGACGTCGGTGAACAGGTGCTTCTCGTACTTCCGCGTGGCCCGCCCCAGCACGTGGTTGGCCAGGTCGAGAATGGGCTGGGTGGAGCGGTAGTTGTGTTCCAGTTTGAGGACCCGGGTACCGGGGAAGCGCTCGGGGAAGGCGAAGATGTTGCGGAAGTCGGCCCCGCGGAAGCGGTAGATGCTCTGGGCATCGTCCCCCACGGCCATGACGTTGCCGTGCACGTGCGCGAACTGCGTCACGAGCGCGGCCTGCAGGCGGTTGGTGTCCTGGTACTCGTCGACCAGCACGTGCCGGCAGCGGGCGCTGACCTGGTCGCGGACGTCCGGGTGGCGTTCGAACAGCGTCAGGGTGCGGTGCAGCAGGTCGTCGTAGTCGAGCAGGCCGTGGCGTTGCTTGTAGTCGGCGTAGTCCTGCTGCAGGGCGTCGAGCGTATCGCGGTAGGCTTCGAACTGCGGGTAGCTTTCGGCCAGGATCTCTTCGAGGGCGAGGCCGCGGTTGGTGGCGGCGGAGAAGATCGCCTGGAGGGTGCGCTTGCGGGGAAACCGCCGGGCCGCCCGGTGGAGCCCCCGCGCCGTACGGAGCACGTCCAGCACGTCGGCGGCGTCGGCGGCATCCAGGATGGTAAAGTGCGCGGGCAAGCCCAGGCGGGGGGCGTGCTGGCGGAGGATCGCCAGGCAGAAGGCATGAAAGGTGCCACCCTGGACGCGGCTGCACCGGCCGTCCAGCAGCGCAGCCGCCCGCGTGAGCATCTCCCGCGCCGCCCGCCGCGTGAACGTCAGCAGCACGATCTGCTCCGGCGGCGTGCCCGTCTCCACCAGATAGGCGAGCCGGTAGATCAGCGTACGCGTCTTGCCCGTCCCCGCACCGGCCACGACCAGCACGGGGCCGCCGGGCGCCGTGGCCGCCGCATGTTGCTGCGGATTCAGGTCACCGGCATAGTCGAGCGTCAGCGGCGAGGGAGCCGCCGAGGGATCGGGCTTGAGAACGAAGCGACGCGCCATACGGCAGAGCAGGACCTGCGGCTGCGACAGGAACCGATCGGCGGGCGTGCAGCCGACGCCGGCCGCCGGGGGGCAGATGCGTGAAACGGACCCGTTCGGGCGGTTTCCACGGGCCTCTGGAACCCGGAGGGGCCTCCGGTGATCCTATGCCGCCCTTCGATCGGAGCCGGGCTGCGGGTCATCCGTTTTTCGAACCGGGCAACTGGCTTGGGGGTCGGATTCTTCATACATTGAACCGACCCGTTCCAGGGCTTCTTGAGCCGCGGTGTCGAGCCCCTGGTTGCCGTGCTCCACCCGTTCCGCCTGCCCGCGCACCGGCGCGCCCTCCCGACCGCACCTTCCGTCAAGATCCACGTTTCCGATGGGAAAAGTCATAGCCGTAGCGAACCAGAAAGGTGGTGTAGGCAAGACCACGACGGCGGTGAACCTGGCCGCCTCCTTCGCGGCCACGGAACACCCGACGTTGCTCATCGACATCGACCCCCAGGCCAACTGCACCTCGGGCATCGGCATTGACCAGCGCACGGTGACGTCTTCGACCTACGAGGTCCTCATCGGAGAGATTCCGCTCGAGGAAGCCGTGCTCCCGACGGAAATGCCGTTCCTGGATCTGGTCCCCAGCCACATCAACCTGGTCGGAGCCGAGATCGAGATGATCGACGTGCTCGAACGGGAGCGCATCCTCAAGAAAGCCATTGCCCGGGCGCGCAAGAAGTACGACTTCATCGTGATGGACTGCCCGCCCTCGCTGGGCCTGCTGACGCTGAACTCCCTCACCGCGGCGGACTCGGTGCTGGTGCCGGTACAGGCGGAATACTTCGCCCTGGAAGGCCTCGGGCAGCTGCTCAACACGATCAAGATCGTCCGGCAGCACCTGAACCCGGACCTGGACCTGGAGGGGGTGCTGCTGACCATGTTCGACACGCGCCTGCGCCTGTCGAACCAGGTGGCGGAGGAGGTCCGGCGGTACTTTGGCGACAAGGTGTTCAAGACCATCGTGCAGCGCAACGTGCGGCTGTCCGAAGCGCCGAGCTTTGGCAAGCCGGTGCTGCTCTACGACGCCACCAGCGTCGGCTCACGCAACTACATCGCGCTGGCGCGCGAGATCTTGCGAAACAACCAGCGGTACCTGAAACCGGAAGCCGGCTCAGAGCAGGCCGGAGCGCCTGCGGGCAGCCCGAACGGCCACCCCTCGCGGCCGTACCCCCGGGAGTCGTCGGCGGCCGCCAACGGGTTTGCCCTGTAACCTGGCCCCGGCCGGCGCATCACCACGGCGCATCACCACGGCGCGCCTCCGGCCCCCCCCTCGCACCCGCACAGAGACGAAGAAGGTCGACCATGTCCATCAAGAAAGCAGCCCTGGGCCGCGGCCTGAATGCCCTCCTGCCCTCGCAGCAGACGCCCGTGGAACCCACCGAAGAGGCCCCTTCGACCGATCTGCCGAAGAGCCGCCTCTATCACTTCGAGGACCGGATCCGACTGCTCGGGCGGGTGGCGGACATCGAGGTCGAGCACATCCGGCCCAACCCGTATCAGCCCCGTCGCGACTTCGACGAGGCGGCGCTGGACGAGCTGGCCGCGTCCATCACGCAGCTCGGCATCATCCAGCCCATCACCGTGCGTGGCATGGAGAACGGCCGCTTCGAGGTGATCTCCGGCGAACGCCGCCTGCGGGCCGCGCGCCGTGCCGGCCTCAAGCGCATCCCCGCCTACGTCCGCGATGCCGACTCGGAGGCCATGCTGGAGATGGCCCTCGTGGAGAACGTCCAGCGCGAGGAACTGAACCCGATCGAGGTGGCCCTCGGCTACCAGCGGCTGATCGAGGAATGCGGGCTGACGCAGGAGCAGGTGGCCCAGAAGGTGGGAAAGAACCGGACGACCGTGGCCAACGCGCTGCGCCTGCTCCGGCTGCCCCCCCGCATCCAGGCCAGCCTGCGCGACGGCTCCCTCTCGGCCGGGCATGCCCGCGCCCTGCTCGGCCTCGACAGCGAGCAGGAGCAGCTCGAGGTGCTCCAGGAGATCGAGCAGCGCGGCCTCTCGGTCCGGGACGTCGAGGAGCTGGTGCGGAAACGGCAGCAGCCGGCCACCCCGCCGCCGGCCGAGCCGCCGGCCCCGAAGGCGCACGAGGCCATCCCGGAACGCGACCGCCTGCAACTCGATGCCTACACGGCGCAGCTCCGGGCCCGGCTCAGCACCAAGGTCCAGATCAAACACAAGCCCGGCAGCGGCGGACGCATCGAGATCGCTTACTATTCGGACGAGGATCTCGAGCGGATCATGGACCTGCTGAACGGCGGGGGATGAGACGGCCGGCCGGCGGCGTACGTGAGGTATCCTGGAGCGCCTTCGCCGCGCTGACAGGGGCACGGCGGTCCCTGATCCTGCTCGTCCTGCTGACCCTCCTCCCGGGGAGTCTCCTTCCGCATCCGGCCCGGGCTCAGACCGCCACGGATGCCCCCTCCGACGCGGGCGAGGCCCGCACGAACGCATCCGGTCCGTCCCCGCGCAAGGCGCTGCTGCGCGCCGCCCTCCTGCCCGGATGGGGACAGATCTACAACCGCCAGTTCTACAAACTGCCCTTCGTCTACGGCGGCCTCGGAGGCCTGGTGGCCGGGGTGGTCTACATGAACGACCGCTACCTGCTCTACCGCCACGCCTACCTCTACGCCCGCAACCCGGAAGCCTATCCTCAATACGCCGACGAGGCCGCCCCCTTCCAACGCATCATCGAATCGGGGCAGGAGGACCTGCTGCGGCGCCAGCGCGAAAACTTCCAGCGCAACCGTGACCTTTTCGTGCTTGGCGTCGGCTTGTACTATGGATTGACCGTCCTCGACGCCTTCGTGAGTGCCCACCTGCGTGATTTCGACGTGAGTGAGGACCTGACGGTCCACCTGCGCGCCACCGCGCCCCCCGGGGAAGCGGCCCGGCTCGCACCGGCACTCACATGGCGTTTTTAGCCCACTTTCGGCGAGTTATTCACACGCCACCCACCCACCCGGCGAACCTAATTCCACGACCGTATCGTACGAAATCGCTCGTATCGGCGCGCGTTCCCGTCCCGATCCACCCTCGCCCCGGTACCCGCCAGGATGCGGGCGCTCGTGCACACGACCCTGAGGTGCTCATGCCTGATTTCGTTGATCGTCCCGACGCAGCCCTCCCGGAGGACTTGCCGACGTCTACCCTTCCGTCTCTGTTCGACAAGTGCATCCGCTTCTTCGAGCCGGACGGCGACTATGCCACGGTCAAGGGGGCCGATCTCTACCCCTACTTCCGCCCCCTGGAGCGTAACGAAGGCACGCGGGCCATCATCAACGGCCGCGAGGTCATCATGGCCGGCTCCAACAACTACCTGGGGCTCACCTCTGACCCGCGCGTCAAGCAGGCCGCCATCGAGGCCATCGAGAACTACGGCACCGGGTGCACCGGAAGCCGCTTCCTCAACGGGACGCTGGACCTGCACCTGCAGCTGGAGGAACGCCTGGCCGCGTTCATGAACAAGGAGAGCTGCGTGCTCTTCTCGACCGGCTACATGACCAACCAGGGCGTCATCCAGGCCGTGACGACGAAGGGGGACTTCGTCTTCTCGGACAAGGACAACCACGCCTGCATCGTGGCCGGTACGCAGGTCAGCCTGGCCGAGACGGTGCGCTATCGCCACAACGACCTGGACCACCTGCGGCTGCTGCTGGAACGCGTCCACCGCGAGCACCCGCAGGCCGGGAAGCTCATCGTCACCGACGGCGTCTTCTCGATGAGCGGCGTCATCGCCCGGGTGCCGGAGCTGGTCGCCCTGGCCGAGGAGTTCGGCGCGGCGCTCATGCTGGACGACGCGCACGCCATCGGCGCCATCGGCCCCGGCGGCCGCGGCTCGGCCGCCCACTTCGGCCTGGCGGACCGGGCGCATCTGATCACCGGCACCTTCTCGAAGAGCTTCGCGTCGCTCGGCGGCTTCTGCGTGGGCGACCACGACGTGATCGAGTACATCCGCCACAAAGCCTCCGCGCACATCTTCAGCGCCTCCATGCCGCCGGCCAACGTGGCGACGGTGCTCAAATGCCTTGACATCCTCGAGACCGAGACGTGGCGCATCGAGCGGCTATGGCAGATCTCGAACTACATGCGCGAAGGCTTCCGCAGCCTCGGCTTCGACGTCTGGAACAGCGAGGCGCCCATCATCCCCGTCGTCATCGGAGACATGATGACGTGCTTCCAGTTCTGGAAGGACCTGCTCGACGCCGGCGTCTTCGTCAACGCCGTCGTCCCGCCGGCCGTCCCGCCCGGCCAGGCCCTGATGCGCACCTCGTACATGGCCACCCACAGCGACGAAGAGCTGGACTTCATCCTGGAGGCCTTCGAGCGCATCGGACGCCGCCACGGCATCATCGGCCGCAACGGCCGGGCGCAC
The DNA here is from genome assembly GCA_003285105.1 of Roseithermus sacchariphilus. Classification (GTDB taxonomy): domain Bacteria; phylum Bacteroidota; class Rhodothermia; order Rhodothermales; family MEBIC09517; genus Roseithermus; species Roseithermus sacchariphilus. The sequence continues at coordinate 183,961 of CP030158.1, forward strand.
TGAGCGCCCGCCACGCCTCGGCACACCACAGAAACAGGGCCGCCCGCGTACCTGCCGGCGGCCCTGTTTGCGTCTTTACTGCGTCTTTACTGCGTCTTTCCGTGTGCCGTTTGCGCCCCTCTTCGGGATCGGGCCTCACACGTCCGGCTCCAGCGCCGACGAGTCCTCCAGATCCCCGATCTGCTCGATCAGGGAATCGTCCTCCTCGTCTTCATCCCGGCGCGCCGGTGCGGGCAGCGACCCCTCCTGGAGGAGCGACAGATCGGCCAGCTCGTACTGGGCGCCCCGGTAATGCATGCGCGTCTGCACCACGGCCCCGCTGCGGATCAGCTCACGGGCGGTGTTGTAGGCACACATCTCGAACCCTTTGCCCGGCTTGAAGAAGTTGGCGTTCTTGCGCTCCGCATTGACGATGAGCACGTAGCCGCCGGCCAGCTTCCGCACGGCGTGCTTGTACCACTTCTCCCGCGTCACAGACGGACTGGTGCGTAGGGATCGATCCTCGAAGTCGGATTCCATGGCGTCACCTCGCATCGGGTTGTTTCGGGGCGTCAACCTCAGATTCACGGAACGGTTTCCCGCCCGACCATTAAAATCAACGCGCCGAACGCAGCGGCTCCGGCCGGCCTCGCCAGGCCGCGATCACCCGGCCGATCGGCACGCCGATCCGCAGGCTGCTCTGCACGCCGATCCGCCCGCTGCTCTTTCACGACCGGCACGAAACATTTTCGCCCGGCCGGCGGTCTGAGCGCCGCTTTTTCCGGCCCCCTCGCCCCGCACCTGCGACCATCCAGACAGGGACCATGCACGCACCGCGCATCTCGGACTTCATCCGGCACCACTTCCGCCACTTCAACGCCGCCGCGCTGGCCGACGCGGCAGAGGCGTACGTGCGGCACCTGGAGGCCGGCGGCACCATGATGATCACGCTGGCCGGCGCCATGAGCACGGCCGAACTGGGCCTGTCGCTGGCCGAGATGATCCGGCAGGACAAGGTCCACATCATCTCCTGCACCGGCGCCAACCTGGAAGAAGACGTCTTCAACCTCGTGGCGCACACGCACTACGAGCGCATCCCCCACTACCGGTACCTGACGGCGGCCGAGGAGGAAGCGCTCCTGGAACGCGGCATGAACCGCGTCACGGACACCTGCATCCCCGAAGAGGAAGCCATGCGCCGCATCGAGCGGGCCGTGCTGAAAGAATGGCAGGCCGCAGACGCCGCCGGCGAACGCTACTTCCCCCACGAGTTCCTGTACCGCCTCCTCCGCAGCGGCGCCCTGGCCGACAGCTATGAGATCGACCCGAAGGACAGCTGGCTCGTCGCCGCCGCCGAGAAGAACCTCCCGCTCATCGTGCCCGGCTGGGAGGATTCGACGCTCGGCAACATGTACGCGGGGCATTGCCTCCAGGGGCACATCCGCAACGTCCACACCGTCCGCACCGGCATCGAGTACATGATGATGCTGGCCGACTGGTACCGGAAGACCGCCTACGAGCGCCCCGTCGGCTTCTTCCAGATCGGCGGAGGCATCGCCGGCGACTTCCCGATCTGCGTCGTCCCCATGCTGGAGCAGGACATGCAGATCGCCGACGTGCCGCGCTGGGCCTACTTCTGCCAGATCAGCGACTCCACGACGAGCTACGGCTCCTACTCCGGGGCGGTCCCCAACGAGAAGATCACCTGGGGCAAGCTCTCGGCCGATACGCCCTCGTTCATCATCGAGTCCGACGCGACGATCGTCGCCCCGCTGGTGTTTGCCTACGTCCTCGAATCCGACGCCGCGGCCGAGGCAACATCCACCACCGTGCCCGAGACGACGGACGCCTCGGCCCTCTCCTGACGCCCTCCACCCTCGCTCCAACCCGGCATTGAACAGCGACGTCAACAGCCCGACTCTCGAAACCGATGCGACCTGGACGACGGCCGATGCGGAAGCCCTCTACCGCGTCGATGCCTGGTCCGACGGCTACTTTTTCGTCAACGACGCCGGCCACGTGGCCGTCTCGCCCGAGGCAGACCGGTCGCGGGCCATCGACCTGAAACGGCTCGTGGACGACCTCCGGCAGGAGGGCCTCACTTTTCCGGTGCTGATCCGGTTCCACGACATCCTGCGCGCGCGCGTGGAGCACCTCAACGCCGCCTTTGCCCGGGCGATCGAGGAATTCGGCTATGCCAATCGCTACACCAGCGTCTACCCGATCAAAGTCAACCAGCTGCACGAGGTGGTCGAGGAGATCCTGGACGCCGGCCGGCCTTACGGCCTGGGGCTGGAGTGCGGGTCCAAGGCCGAGCTGGTCGCCGCGCTGCCGCACCTGGAGTCCGACGACACGCTGCTGATCTGCAACGGGTACAAGGACCCCTCCATGTTGCGGCTGATTCTGACGGGGCAGCAACTGGGTAAGTCCGTCATCCCGGTGGTGGAGAAGTTCGGCGAATTCGAGGGACTGCTGCGGCTGGCCCGCGAGATGGACGTCCGCCCCCGCTTCGGAGTCCGCATCCACCTCTCCACGCGCGGCGCCGGCAAGTGGGCCGAGTCCAGCGGCGACCGCTCGAAGTTCGGGGTCACCATCCCGGAACTGGTGCGCATCATCGAACGGCTCAAGGCGGAACGCCTGGAGGACGCCCTGGTCCTGCTGCACTTCCACCTGGGCAGCCAGATTGCCGACATCCAGCCGCTGAAACAGGCCGTCAAGGAAGTCGCGCAGGTGTACGTCCAGCTGCACGCCCGCGGCATCGGCGTGCGGTACATCGACGTCGGCGGAGGGCTCGGGGTCAATTACGCCTCGGGCTACAGCGACCACGCGGGCAGCATCAACTACTCACTGCAGGAATACGCCAACTCGATCGTCTACGCGGTCAAGGAGGTGTGCGACGCGGCCCACGTGCCCGTGCCCGCGCTCGTCTCGGAGAGCGGACGCGCCCTCACGGCGCACCACTCGGTCCTCATCGTCGAAGCCCTGCAAGCCTACCGCAAGGACGAGATCCAGCCGGACTTCCGGCCGGCCGAGGCGGACCACCAGGTGATCCACGAGCTCTATGCCACGCTGGAACAGGTCCGCGCCTACCGCACCGCCCCGCCGGATCGGCTCCCGGCGCGGCTGCTGGAGGCCTACCACGACGCCGCCGAGAAACGCCAGGAAAGCAACCTCCTCTTCAGCCTCGGCTACCTCCCCCTGGAGCAAAAAGCCCTCGCCGAAAACCTGTACTGGTCCATCTGCCGCGCCATCCACGAGCAGGTCGACTTCGACGCGGAGCTGCCCGTCCCGGCCGAACTCCTGGCCCTCGACGATCGGCTGATCGATCAGTACCTGTGCGACTTCTCCGTCTTCCAGTCGATGCTGGACCACTGGGCCATCGGGCAGCGCTTCCCCATCATGCCCATCGCCCGCCTCGACGAACCCCCCGACCGCCGCGGCGTGCTGGTCGACCTGACGTGCGACTCGGACGGGAAGGTCAGCCACTACGTCGATGCGGACGAGGAGAAGGACTTCCTGGAGCTGCACACGCCCCGGCCGGACGAGCCGTACTTCCTGGCGTTCTTCCTGATGGGCGCCTACCAGGACATCATGGGGGACATGCACAACCTCTTCGGGCGCACCACCGAGGTGCACGTCTACTTCGATGAGGAGGAGCCGAACAATTACTACATCGAGAAGACGATCCCGGGGGCGACGGTCGAGGAGATGCTCTCGCTGGTGCAGTACTTCCCCAACGACCTGCACCGGCGCATGAACGGGCTGATCCGCCGTAAGATCGAGGCGGGCCACCTCCGCCCGAAGGCCGGCATGGAGATCCTGGCCCGCTACGACGCGATGTTCAAGCAGATGACCTACTACAACCCGCAGGATGCCTGAGCGTCCGGCACCGGCAACCCCTAGCTCACAGCCCCTAGCTCACAGCCAACCGCCGCAACCCCATGGGAGCTCGTCCCGACACACCGCGCTTGCTACACGTCGGTCTGGTGCAGATGCGCTGCTCGCCCGACCCCGCGCAGAACCTCGACCGTGCCCTGGCCCTGACGCGCGAGGCGGCCCGGCAGGGCGCCGAGGTGATCTGCCTGCCGGAGCTGTTCCTGTCTCCCTACTTCTGCCAGACGGAAGATTACGCCGCCTTCCGCCTGGCCGAGCCCGTCCCCGGCCCGACGACGGCGGCCTTCGAAACGCTGGCCGCCGAGCTGGACGTGGCCGTCATCGTGAGCCTCTTCGAGCGCCGCGCTGCCGGGCTCTACCACAACACCGCCGCCGTCATCGACGGGCCGCGGGGCTATGTGGGCAAGTATCGCAAGATGCACATCCCGGACGACCCCCGCTACTACGAGAAGTTCTACTTCACCCCCGGCGACCTCGGCTTCAAGGCGTTTCGGACGGACAGGGCCTCGCTGGGCGTGCTCGTCTGCTGGGACCAGTGGTACCCGGAGGCGGCCCGCCTGACGGCGCTGCAGGGGGCTGACGTGCTGTTCTACCCGACGGCCATCGGCTGGCACCCGGAGGAGCGCGCCTCCCACGGCCGGCAACAGCACGAGGCATGGGAGCTGGCACAGCGGGCCCATGCCGTGGCCAACGGCTGCTTCGTGGTCGCCGTGAACCGGACGGGCTTCGAGCCGACGCCCGGCACCGACCCCGACGCCGGCGAGGGCATCCAGTTCTGGGGCCAGAGCTTCGTCGCCGCCCCGGACGGCCAGGTCATCGCCCGGGCTCCCGTCGATGAAGAAGCCACGCTCGTCGTCCGCCTGGACCTCAACCAGATGGAGGAGCTGCGCACCGGCTGGCCCTTCCTCCGCGACCGCCGCATCGACGCTTACGACCGCCTCACCCAGCGCTTCCTCGATGCCGACTGACCCCGCCGCCGCCGTGCCGTCCCCCGCTCCGGCCGCCCTCGGCTACCGGATGCCGCCGGAGTGGGCCGCCCACCAGGGCACCTGGTTTTCCTGGCCCCACAACCCCGACACCTGGGCGGACCACCTGGAGGCCGCCGAACGGGCGCTCGCCCGGGCCGTCCATGCGCTGGGCCTGGGCGAAACCGTCCACCTCAACGTCCTCGACGCCGCCCACGAGGATCGCCTCCGGCGGCTCCTGGGCACGGCGGCCGACGCCTACGTCCGCTACCACCGCATCCCGACGAACGACGCCTGGTGCCGCGACCACGGCCCCATCTTCGTCACCAACCCGGCCGCCGACGCCCCGCTGGCCGCCACCATCTGGCGCTTCAACGCCTGGGGCGGCAAATACCCCCCTACGACCTCGACGATGCCGCCGCCGACCGCATGGCCGAAGCCCTGGGCGTCCCCCGCTTCCGCGCCGACCTGGTGCTGGAAGGCGGCTCGATCGAGGTCAACGGCAACGGCCTCCTCCTGACCACCGAACCGTGCCTGCTCAACCCGAACCGCAACCCCGGCCTGACCCGCGCCGACTGGGAACCCGTCCTGCAGCAGATGTTCGGCGTCGAGAAGGTGCTCTGGCTTGGGGGCGAACTGGCCGGTGACGACACCGACGGGCACATCGACAACCTGGCCCGGTTCGTCGACGACCGCACCGTCGTGGCGATGATCGAGGCGGATCCGACCGATCCCAACTACGCCGGCCTCCAGGACAACCTCCGCCGCCTCCGCACGATGACCGACCTGGCGGGCCGGCCGCTGGAGGTCCTGACGCTGCCGATGCCGGCTCCCGTCGTCATCGACGGCCGCCGGATGCCGGCAAGCTACGCCAACTTCTACATCGGCAACCGGGTGGTGCTGCTGCCCGCCTACGGGGACCCGAACGACGCCGTGGCCCGCGATCTGCTCCAGCGCTGCTTCCCGGATCGCCTCGTCGTCGCCATCGACTGCCGCGCCATCATCTGGGGGCTGGGGGCTTTCCATTGCCTTTCGCAGCAGGTGCCGGCGGTGTAGCCCGGCCCGAGGCCGGGAGCCGCCCGCGGGGATCGCTTCTTCCACCCGGCCCGCTGTATATTGCCTGCCCCCTTCGCCCCACAGGTGCTTCCCTTTCCGGTATGACGGCTCCCATCACCGTTCGCCCCGTGCGGTCGCGCGCCGATCTCAAGCGCTTCATCGACCTCCCGTACCGGCTCTACCACGACACCCCGGCCTGGGTCGCCCCGCTGCGGCGGGACGTCGGCCGGACGCTCAACCCGAAGACCAACCCGTTCTTCGAGCACGGCACCATCCAGCCCTTCCTGGCCGAGGACGCCCGCGGCACCGTCGTCGGCCGCATCGCCGCGATCGTCAACGGGATGCACCTCAAGAAGTACGACGACGGCAACGGCTTTTTCGGGTTCTTCGAGACGATCGAAGACGAGACGGTCGCCCGGGCCCTGCTCGACGCCGCCTGCGCGTGGCTGCGGCAGCAGGGCCTGACGGGCGTGCGCGGGCCGGCCAACCCCTCGCTCAACGACACCGCCGGCCTGCTGGTCGACGGCTTCGACCGGGAGCCGTCGATCCTGATGCCGTACAACTTCCCCTACTACGAGGACTACCTGACGCGCTACGGCTTCGAGCGGGCCATGACCATGTGGGCCTACTACGTCCACAAGAAGTACGTCCGGGTCGATAAGCTGCGGCGCGGGGTGGAGATCGTCCGGCGGCGTAATCCGACCGTCACGGTGCGCAAGCTGGACATGAGCCGCATCGACGAGGACGCCCGGCACGTGCTGGACATCTACAACGAGGCGTGGTCCGAGAACTGGGGCCACGTGCCGATGACCCCGGCCGAGTTTCAGCACCTCGTCCGGGACCTGAAGCAGATCGTCGACCCCGAGATCGTCTACATCCTGGAAGATGCCGGAACGCCCATCGCCTTTTCCGTGGCGATCCCCAACCTCAACCTGGCGCTGAAGCACGTTCGCGACGGCCGCCTGCTGCCGCTCGGGCTGCCCCGGCTGCTGGGGGCCTCGACCTTCGGCGGGATCTATGAGTGCCGCATGCCGCTGATGGGCGTCCGCAAGAAATACCACGGGCGCGGCCTGGACAGCATCCTGATCTATGAAACCATCGTCCGGGGGCCGCAGGCCGGTTACGATGCCTGCGAGATGAGCTGGGTGCTGGATTCCAACAAGGTGCTGCTGAACGCGCTCCACTCCCTGGGCGGGGTGGTGGACAAGGAATACGCCATGTTCGAGAGGTCGCTGTGATCCCGGTAGGGCCGGCCTCCCGTGCGCGGGCTGAGGAGCCCGGCACGTCGCCGGGGCGCCTGCACCCACCCGATTCCGATTCCGTTTCCATGCCCACGCCCCGGTTCGTCTACTTCGACATCGACGACACGCTGCTGGACCACCGCCAGGCCGAGCGGGCCGCGCTCGCCGACGTGGTTGCGACCTACCGGGCGCAGTTCGCCGCTCATCCCCTCGACGACGTCCGGGCCCGCTATCACGACCGCAACGTGGTGCTCTGGCGTCGCTATGCCGCCGGGGCCATCTCGAAGGAGACGCTGCGCCGGCAACGCATCGCGGCGTGGCTCGAAGAGCTCGGCATCGACCTGGATGCGGCGGCCGTGGAACGGCTCTACATGGATCGCTACCGCGCGCACTGGGCCTTCATCGAGGGGGCCCGGGAGGTCTTCCTCACCATCGCCGACCACCTGCCCGTGGGGCTGCTGACCAACGGCTTTGCCGAGGTGCAGCACGCCAAGCTCGACCGCTTCCCCGAGCTGCGAGCCCGGGCCTCGGCCGTGGTCATCAGCGAAGAGGTCGGTGTCATGAAGCCGCACCCGCAGATCTTCGCCCATGCCACCCGCACCGCCGGCACCCCGCCCGGCGCCATCCTCTACGTGGGCGATTCGTTGCACTCCGACGTAGAAGGCGGGCTCCAGGCCGGCTGGCAGGTGGCCTGGTTCGCCCGGAACGGCGCGACGGAGCAGCCCCCCGGCGCCTTCCGCTTCGCCGACTGGCCGGCCCTGCTGGCCCGGCTCGGCCTGGGCTGACGGCATTCGCCGGAAGGGTGCCGCCCCGGGCACTCCGCCCGGCGCGGGCGTCAGAGCCCCAGCTTGTTCAGCAGATACTCCGCCTTGCCGCGCAGCCCCAGACCGTATCCGTAGCGCTCGGCCGTGCCGCGCCCTCGGTGGTAGACGTAGTCTTCGATGGGAAACGGGCAGAGCCGCAACCCCTGTGCAGCTGCCGCCTCGAAGTTGTGCAACGCCGGCAGGCCGTGGTGCACGAACGGCGGAAGCCGGTGATACAGCGCCCGCTTCAGGAGCATGTGGGCGCTGGCCAGCACCGGCACACCCTTCCCCTCCTCCACCCGGAAGCCCCGTCTGTTCACGTACACCCGCTGCCCCGCCCCGTAATGCAACGGATCGGCGGCAAGGGCCGCCAGCATCGCTTCCAGAAACCCACCGCGCCGGGTTTCCGTGTCGCTATCGAATACGTACACGTAAGGCGCCACCAACTCGGCCATGGCCCGATGCATCGCCGGACCATGATAGACGTTTCGCTCCAGCAGCTGCATGGATACCGGCGGTCCAAGTTCCGTGACCAGCCGACGGATCACCCCGGCCGACTCGTCCTGCGAGCCGTTGTCGATGATGAGCAGGGGCACCGTGGGATAGGCGGCGTGGAACGTCCGCACCGCGACCTCCAGCAGGTCGGGTGTCTGGAAGTTGATCACAGCGGCGGCCACGTGCCGGGCAGGATCGAGGCGGGATGCCATGGACGAGCGGGGGATCAAACGAAAAAAGCTGCCGGGTGGGGCAGCTTTCACGTTTCGTCCGGTTGAAGTTCCCTCGACGCGAGGGCCTCCCCTGATTCAGACGGGAACGGGGGCACGGCGGGCAGGCCAGGATGCCACCGCCCTTCTGGATCAGTGTGGGAGGCCGTCTCTGTGCTCACCGCACCGGCCGGAGCCGGCACAGCGTCGGAGGTCCTGCACAGCGGTGCGGCGTGATCCGGTACCCCGTGCCCGCTCCACATGGGCATATGGAGCGGCAGCCCTCCGGCAGCGTGTGAGACCTGCGGTTGCGGCTCCACCGCCTCGCCCTCCGAACGCAGCGCGTTGCGGCAAGCGGGGTCGGCGGTTGCAGGGGCAGCCGATACGACGCCGTGTGGCGTGGTACCAGGCTCCCTGCGTACGGCGCTCCGGGACCGGCGGCGACACCGTCCGGCGAGCCGGTCGGTGCGTCTCCTCATCCCTGCGCCGTGCCACCCGGCGGTTCGACGCGCCGTGTGGCGGCGTCTACGCCCTCCGGGCGTTCCGATGCTCGTCGGGTTCGTGCGGCCAGCGCATCGGCCTCGCGGGCCGGAGCCATGGACTCACACGCACCACCCGTTGCCGTCGGTTCGCGGTTCCGACCAGGCAGCGGGCGCTACCGGGCCGGCCGGCTCGAACCGGGCGCGGGGCTCCTGCCGCGCATCCGGGCAGCGTCGGCCTATGCCGAGCATGACACCGAACGTCCGGCAGGAGGCGTCATCGGATGCCGCACGATCTCTCGACCCTCGCAGGTCGACCTCATGCAGCCTAGAGACTCAGTCGCGTCAAGGAACCGTGCCGTCAGGCACTGGACTCAGTATAGACGCGCCGGCAGGACCTGTCAACAGAAAGAAATCAACAACTCGTCAACAGGATATTCACAAAACGGCCGAGATGCGGAGCCGAAGAACGACGAGCAGGATGGCCCTGGAACAAAACGCTCGGCCAGGCTGCGGCCGAGCGTTTGTTTGCCCATGAGTTGATGCGACCGAGGCCCTCGGCAGAGGGTCCAGGCGGCATGAGGTGCGGGGAAGATACGGCTTCGTGCAGGACCGCGCAAGCATCAATAACGGGCTCCGGCACAGAAAAGCAGGCACGCACCGCCAAAAAATAACGAATCAATAACGGTGCTCCGGCGCGACGTCAGAGGCCGAAGTGAGCCAGGAAGATGGCGATGGCCTGCGGGTCGAGCAGGATGGTCAGCAGCAACCCGCCGACGGCTCCGCCCAGATGCGCCTCGTGTGCGATGCCGCCCTGCACCCCTTCGGCCTGCGCCCGCCGCATGGCATAGATCGAACCGACCACATAGAGCAACGCGAACACGATGGCCGTGATCGGGATGGCGAAGAACACATAGAGTTTGGCAAACGGGCGATACAGACAGAAGGCAAAGACCACCCCGCTGACCGCCCCGGAGGCGCCGACGGCGGCGTAGGAGAGGTTATCCCGGTGCATCCACAGCGAAAGCCCGTGCGCCGCCAGCTCCGCCCCGAAGAAGAGCACGAGAAACCGCAGCGTCCCGAGCCGCATCTCCAGCAGCGGCCCGAAGAAGTACAGCGTGATCATGTTGAAGGCGAGGTGCGCCAGGCTCACGTGGACGAAGCCCGCCGTGATGAGCCGGTAGTACTCCTTCTGATCCAGAATCCGCCGTGGCCGAAACGCCATCCGCTCCACCAGCGACCCGTCGCCAAAGAGCGCATACCCGCTGATCAGCACGTTGAGCAACAGCAGGATGAAGGTCGCCGGGGCGGCGGAGAGGTCCAGGCCGATCATGGGTGGGGGCGAGGCAGCGGGGTGATACGGAGTGGTGCGGTGGGCCGCGTGGGCTGATCTACGGAGACGACGCCGAACGGTTCGCCGGACGACACGAACAACCCGTCCATCTCCTCGGGCGTCTACACCGCCGCCCCCAGCACGTGGTTGACCAGCGAGCGGAAGATCAGCAGGCCGTCCTCGCTGCCCAGGATCGCCTCGGCACACCGCTCGGGGTGCGGCATCATCCCGAGCACGTTGCGCCGGGCATTCACGATACCGGCGATGTTACGGGCGGAGCCGTTCGGGTTGGCCTCGGGGGTGACGGCACCGTCGGCCGTGCTGTAGCGGAACACCACCTGGCCGTTGGCCTCCAGATCATCCAGCACCTCCTCGCTCGCGTAGTAATTGCCTTCCCCATGGGCGATCGGCACCTGGATGACCTGGCCGGGCCGCAGGGCGTTGGTAAACGGCGTATCCGTTTGCTCCGTGCGCAGATAGACGGGCTTGCAGATGAAACGCAGCGACGCGTTGCGCAGGAGCGCCCCCGGCAGCAACCCGCTCTCGCAGAGTACCTGGAATCCGTTGCAGATTCCGACGACCAGCCCGCCCTCGTTCGCAAAGCGGACGACGTCGTTCATGATCGGCGAGAAGCGGGCGATGGCACCGGCGCGCAGGTAATCGCCATAGGAAAACCCGCCGGGCACGATGACGACGTCGACGTCACCCAGGCGCTCTTCCTTGTGCCAGATGAAGCGCGTGTCCTGACCCAGGACGTGCCGGGTCACATGATAGGCATCGTGGTCGCAGTTCGAGCCGGGGAAGACGAGAACGCCGAACGTCATGGAAGGCAGGGGGTCGGGTCGAGCAGGGGCCGGGGGAGACGCATCGCTTCAAGATACGACACCTCCGGGAGAGGATCCCCGAAGAATGCGCAAAGCACGGGGCGCCCTCGCGCAAAGCACGGCGCGACTTCTCCCGCTCCGGGGCGGCCGATGATGACGGCAGGCATAGAAGCCGAGGCCGGCGGCAATCGGCGATCGGCCTCACAGCACACGCTCGAGGTAGACGACGCCGTCGTGCGGATTGGGGTAATACGGGGGTCGTTCCCGGAACCCGAGGTCGGCATAGAGCGCGCGTGCCGCCCGCATCGACGTCAGCGTGTCCAGCCGCATGACGGCATAGCCCAGGTCTTGCGCAGCGGCCAGGATGGCTTCGGCCAGCATCCGCCCGACCCCCAGCCCCCGGGCGCCCGGCTGCACGTACAGCCGCTTCATCTCACAGACGCCGGCCCCCAGGTCCCGCACCCCCACCACCCCCACGGCGGCAGCGTCCATGCGGGCCAGCAGCAGCCGGCCGGCCGGCGGGCCATAGATCTGCGGCAGCGTCCTCAGTTCCTGCTCGAACCCCTGGAAGCACAGGTCGATCTCCAGCTCGGCGGCATAGGCCTCGAACAGCCGCCGGCCCTCGGCGAAGGCCAGGGCCGTTACGGCCGGCTCGATCACGACGCGGGGCTTCATCCCGGCACCTGTGTCCGGGGCCCCGGGTCGAGGCCCAGTTGCCGCATGGCGTCCTCCACCAGCGCGCGGGCCGCGGCGGCCGTGGGCGCCTCGGCATAGACCCGCAACACCGGCTCGGTGCCGGAGGGCCGCACCAGCAGCCAGCCCCCGTCGGTCAGGTGCTTGTAGCCGTCCAGCGTGTCCACCGCCGTCACCGCGTGGCCGGCGATCTCGGTGAGGCCGCCGCCGTCGAGGCGCTCCAGGATCGCCTGCTTGCGGGCATCGGTCGTGTGCACGTCGATGCGATGATACTCGTGCGGGCCGAACTCGTCGACCAGTTCCTGCACCAGCGCCGAGAGCGTCCGGCCGCGGCGGACCATCATCTCCACGATCAGCAGGCCGATGTAGAGGCCGTCGCGCTCGGGGATGTGGCCCTTCACGGCGATCCCGCCGGACTCCTCCCCGCCCACCAGCACGTCGCCCTCGATGATCTTCGGGGCGATGTACTTGAAGCCGATAGGGGTCGTGTGCAGCGTCAGCCCGTAGGCCGCGGTCATGCGATCGAGCAGGTGCGTCGTCGAGAACGTCTTGATGACGTCCCCGCGCAGCCCGCGCTCCTGCGAGAGGTATTTGACGAGCAGCGCCAGGATCTGGTGCGAGCTGACGAACCGCCCCCGCTCGTCGACCATACCGATGCGGTCGGCATCGCCGTCGTTGGCCAGGCCCGCGGCACAGCCCTCGCGCACGACGGCCTCGGCCAGGCGGGTCAGGTTGCGCTCGATGGGCTCCGGCGCCTGCCCCTGAAAGCCCGGGTTTTCCTCGCTGCGCAGGGCCACGACCCGGTCGGCGCCGAGCAGCCGGGCCGGCGCGCCCTGCCCGGCTCCGAACATGGCGTCGTGCGCCACCGTGATGCCGGCGGCGCGGATGGCGTCCAGATCCAGGCGGCGGCGCAGGAAGTCCAGATAGGCCTCGTAGAGGTCCACCTCCTCGATCCACCCCTCTGCCCGGTACGCCGCGTAGGGCCGGAGGTCGAGGCGGTCGTCCGGCAGGTCGTTGATGATCGCCTCGACCTCCGCGATCATGGCCGGGGAGGCCGGACCGCCGAAACGGGACTTGATCTTGAAGCCGTTGTAGGCGGGGGGGTTGTGGCTGGCGGTGATGACCAGCCCGGCGTCGCACCCGTCGTGCCGGGCGGCCCAGCTGACGGCCGGCGTGGGGACGAACGTCTGGGCGAAGCGCACGGCGATGCCCTGGGAGGCCATCACCCGGGCGGTCCACTCGGCGAAGGCACGGCCCTGGAAGCGGGTGTCGTGCCCGATCACGACGCGGGGCGTGGCCCCGGCGGTGCGCTTCAGCCAGAGGGCCGTGCCGCGGGCGACGCGCTCCAGGTTGGCAAAGGTGTATCCGTCGGCGATGACGGCGCGCCAGCCGTCGGTTCCAAACGTGATGCGGGTCATGTAGACGTCGGATGGTTTACTGGCGGTGAAGGGCCGTGGAACGTGGAGCGCACGACCCGGAAAGCCCGGAAAGCCCGGACGGCGCGGATGGCCCGGCCCAAGATAGGCGATCCGAGGGAGAGGAAAACGGCCACGACGCGACGGCGAAGACGCCGGCCCGGCTCAGGGGGCCCGCTTGCCGGCGGCCATCAGCTCGCGGGCGCTTTCGAGCACGGCGTCGGTGACCTCCGCCCCGCCGATGAGCCGCGCCACCTGCGCCGCCCGCTCGTGCTCGGCCAGCCGCCGGATCTGCGTCTTCGTCCGGCCCTCGTCGACGTGCTTCTCCACGACGAAGTGCTCGTCGCCCAGCGCGGCGATCTGCGGCAGGTGCGTGATGGCGATGATCTGATGGTAGCTGGCCAGGTCGCGCAGGCGCTGGCCGACCTGCCGGGCGATGGCGCCGGAGATGCCGACGTCGATCTCGTCGAAGACGAGGATCGGCAGGCGGTCGCTCTTGGCCAGGATCGTCTTGAGCGCCAGCATGATGCGGCTGACCTCCCCGCCGGAGGCCACCCGCGCCAGCGGCCGGGGCGCCTCGCCCACGTTCGTGGTCAGGAAGAACTCGACGCGGTCCATGCCGTGGGCATAGGCGGCGTAGCGGCGCGGCGGCTGGCCGGGCACCTCGAAGGGGATCCAGCCGGCAGGGTCTTCCTCGTGCTCGAAGCGCACCTCGAAGCGGCTGTGCGGCATTCCCAGGCCGGCCAGCTCCAGCCCGATGGCCTGCTCGATGCGCTCGGCCACCTCGCGGCGTTTGGCGGAGAGACGCTGCGCCGCATCGGCCAGGGCGCGCTCCGCCCCGGCGATGCGTTCGGTCAGGCGCCCGATGGCCCCCTCGAAGTCCGTCGCCAGCGCGTACGTCTCGCCGATCTCCCGGCGATAGTCCAGCACGGCCTCCAGCGTCCCGCCGTAGCGGCGCTTGAGGTGCTCCAGCTCGCCCAGCCGCGTGCGGATGGCCTCCAGCCGCTCCGGGTTGAACTCGATACGGGTGTTGTAATCCTGCAGAAACTTGGCGACTTCCGAGACGATGATCTGGGCGGACTTGATCTCGTCGTACGCCTCGGCGAACTCGGGGTCGATGCGGGCCAGGTCCTGCAACTCGTTGCGGGCGACGACGAGCAGGTCGTGCACGGCGCCGTCGCGCTCGTAGAGCAGCTGGTAGAGTTCGGCCGAGGCTTCATAGAGCCGCTCGGCGTTTTCCAGGATGCGGCGCTCGGCCTCCAGCGCGTCTTCCTCGCCCGGCTGCGGGCCGATGCGGTCGATCTCCTCGATCTGAAAGCCGTAGAGCTCCTTCTGCTGCTGCAACGCCCGCTCGCGGGCCCGCAGCCCCTCCAGCTCGTCGCGCAGGCGCGCCACCTCGTCGTACTGCCGGCCGTAGTGGCGGACCAGCCCGCCCAGGCTCCCGAAGCTGTCGAGCAGGTCGACGTGCGTCTCGGTGCGCAGGAGCGACTGATGCTCGTGCTGCCCGTGCAGATCGATGAGCTGCGCGGCGACCTCCCGCAGCAGGTGCAGCGTGGCCGGCGTGTCGTTGATGAAGGCCCGGCTCTGCCCCGCCGTCACCTCGCGGCGCACGATCATCTGCGGCCCCGCGTCGATGGCGTTGGCTTCGAGCAACGCGCGCAGCTTCGGCGTGTCCGTCTCGTCGAAGATGCCCTCGATGACGGCCTTGCGGGCGCCCGTGCGGAGGGATTCGGTGGAGGCCCGCTCGCCCAGGATCAGCTTCAGCGCGCCGACGAGGATGGACTTGCCGGCCCCCGTCTCCCCGGTGATGATGTTCAGCCCGCTGCCGAACTCACACGACAGTTCCTCGATGAGCGCGTAGTCCCGGATGTAGAGCGATCGGAGCATGACGGCTGCCTACGGAATCGGCAGGACCCGAAAAAATCGAGATAGCGGCCCGCGCGCTGCTTCCCTGCGGAAAGGAGGAAGGACGAGGGGCGAAGGCCGGGCCCGGAACACGGGTTCCCCTCCCCCCTTCGACCTTCCCCCCTCGTCCCGGCTCAATCGTCTTCTCTGGCGATCAGCGTCCAGCCCTGCTGCAGCTTCTGTTCGGCATACTTGTACTTGAGCGTCTCGGTATGGCCGGTCCGGGGGTTCTGGATCGTGACGCGGTCGTTGCGGCCGATCTTGTCCACGGTGATGGGCTGGCGGTTGACCGTCGGGTCGCGCTCGGCGGCCGAGGCGTCGCCGCCGTTGGCGCCCACGCCGTAGGAGGGGTCCGCGGCGTGCTGGGCGCGGGCGCGGCTCGGGTCCAGGCGGCGGCGCGGCGCCGGGCCGCCCTGGCGCGGCTGCTGCCGGGCATCGACCAGCGGGCCGGCCCGGAAGACGAGCGAGACCACCTCGCGGTTGATGTCCTCCATCATCTCCTTGAACAACCGGAACGCCTCCATCTTGTACTCGACGAGCGGGTCGCGCTGGCCGAAGGCGCGGAGGTGGATGCCCTCCTTCACCTCGTCGAGCGCGCGGAGGTGCTCCGTCCACTTCTCGTCGATGGTTGAGAGCAGCGCCACGCGCTCCAGGGCGTCGTTGATCTCCTGCCCCTGCGTGGCGAGGGCGTCTTCCACCTTCGCCACGGCGCGCAGCAGCCGGCGGCCGTCGGTGAAGTCGACGTAGACCCGCTCCGGGCGCTTGTCCGGGTCCTGCTGCTGCACCTGCTGCATGGCCTGGAAGAAGGGCCGGGCCAGCGCCTCGCGCTTGCGGCGGTAGGCGGCCACGGCCTCCTCGAAGACCTTCTGGATCGTGCCGTCCTCCCCGAGCCGCACGAGCTCCTCGCGCTCGTGGTTGAAGTCGATCGCCAGCGTGCGGAGCAGGTCCTCCCGCATCTCGTCGAAGTTGCCCTCGTCGTAGTGGCGCTGCACGATCTCCTCGACGACCTGGCGGAGCATGTCCAGGATCTCGCCGCGCAGGCGCTCACCCTTGAGGGCGTGCATGCGGCGGTCATAGATCACCTGGCGCTGGGCGTTGAGCACGTCGTCGTACTCGAGCTGGCGCTTGCGGATGGCGAAGTTGTTCTGCTCCACCTTTTTCTGCGCCCGCTCGATGCTCTTGTTGACCCAGGGATGGGTGATGACCTCGCCCTCCTCGACGCCCAGGCGGTCCATGACGCGCGTGACGCGGTCGGAGCCGAAGAGGCGCATCAGGTTGTCCTCGAGCGAGACGTAGAACTGGCTCTCGCCGGGGTCGCCCTGGCGGCCCGAGCGGCCACGGAGCTGCAGGTCGATGCGGCGGCTCTCGTGCCGCTCGGTGCCGAGGATGGCCAGGCCGCCCAGCTCGCGGACGCCCGGCCCCAGCTTGATGTCGGTCCCGCGCCCGGCCATGTTCGTGGCGATGGTCACGGCGCCCTTCCGGCCGGCCTCGGCGACGATCTGGGCCTCCTGCTTGGCGCGGTCGCGGCGGGCGTTGAGCACGTTGTGCGGAATGCCAGCGCGCTTGAGCATGCGGCTGAGCGTCTCCGAGACCTCCACGGACGTGGTGCCCACGAGCACCGGCTGGCCCTTCCTGTGGTATTCCTCGATCTTCTCGATGGCCGCCCGGTACTTCTCCCGCCGCGTCTTGAAGACCAGGTCGTCGAGGTCCTTCCGGGCGATGGGCTTGTTGGTCGGGATGACGACCACGTCCATCTTGTAGATCTTGTAGAACTCCTCCGCCTCCGTCTCGGCCGTGCCGGTCATGCCGGCCAGCTTGTGGTACATGCGGAAGTAGTTCTGCAGCGTGATGGTGGCGTAGGTCTGCGTCGCGGCCTGGACCTGCACGCCCTCCTTCGCTTCGATGGCCTGGTGGAGGCCGTCCGAATAGCGCCGGCCGGGCAGGACGCGCCCGGTGTGCTTGTCGACGATCTGCACCTTGCCGTCCTGCACGATGTACTCGACGTCCTTCTCGTAGAGCGTGTAGGCCCGCAGCAGCTGCTCGATGGCATGCAGCCGCTCGGCCCGGTCGGCATAGAGGGCGTGCAGGTCGCGTTTCTTCTCCTCGTACTCCTTGCGGAGCACGCTGCGGTCGTTCTCCAGCTTGTGCTGGCGTTTCTCCTCGGTCAGATCGTCCCGGTTCTCCAGCTCCTGCTCCAGCTCCCGGAGCTTCTGCGCCAGTTCCTGGTCGAGCTTCGCCGAGAGATCCCCGAGGTCGGGCAGGACGAAGAGGTCCTCGTCTTCCCCGGCCGCCTTCGCCGCGAAGGCACGCCCCTTCTCGGTCATCTCGATGGCGTGGTTCTTCTCGTCGAGCGCGTAGTAGAGCGCCTCGTCGACGAACGGCATGTTCTTGGCGTTGTCCTGGAGGTAATAGGCCTCCGTCTTCAGCCGCAGCCGGTCCATGCCCGGCTCCTGGAGCAGCTTGATGAGCCGGTTGTTGCGGGGGAAGCCGCGCGAGGCCCGGAGCAGCGCCAGCCCGGCCTCCTGCTCCAGCCGCTGCGCCTCCTTGTTGTCGCCACGGGCCAGCGCCTCGTCCCGCGCCTTCAGCTTCTCCTCAGCCTCGCTGACGAACTGGGCCACGAGCTTCTTCTGCGCGTAGACCAGCTTTTCGATGGTGGGTTTGAGTTCGGCGAAGCGGCTGTCGTTGGACTGCGGTACCGGGCCGGAGATGATCAGCGGCGTGCGCGCCTCGTCGATCAGCACGGAGTCCACCTCGTCCACGATGGCGTAGTGATGCCCGCGCTGCACGAGCTGCTCCGGGTCGATCACGAAGGAGTTGTCGCGGAGGTAGTCGAAGCCGAACTCGTTGTTCGTGCCGTAGGTGATGTCGGCCAGGTAGGCGTTGCGCCGGCCCTCCGAATGCGGCTCGTACTTGTCGATGACGTCGACGGTCAGGCCGAGGTATTCGAAGATCGGACCCATCCACTCGGCGTCCCGCTGGGCCAGGTAGGGGTTGACCGTCACCAGGTGCACGCCGCGCCCGGCCAGGGCGTTGAGGTAGACGGGGGCGACGGCCACGAGCGTCTTCCCCTCGCCCGTCTTCATCTCGGCGATGCGCCCCTGGTGCAGCACGATGCCCCCGAGGAGCTGGACGTCGTAGGGGACCATGTCCCACTCGATCTCCGAGCCGCCGGCGACCCACTTTTTGCCGAGCATCCGGCGGCAGGTCTCCTTCACGACGGCGAACGCTTCCGGCAGCAACTCGTCGAGCACGTCCTCGACGGTGTCGAGCCATTCCTGCTCCAGCTCGTCCAGTTCTTCGTAGAGGTCCTGGCGCTCCTCCAGCGTCAGCTCGGGTTCGGCCTCGGCGGGCTGGCCGTCCCCGCCGGCCACCTCTACGACCGCCTCGGCGGCCTGTTCGGCACCCCGCAGGCGGGCGTGGATCTCCTGCTGCCGCGCCTCGATGTCGGCCACGGCCTCGCGGATGCGCTGCTTGAAGACGTCGGTCCGGGCCTTCAGTTCGGCCTCCGACAGCGCGGTCAGGCGCTCGGCCTCCGCGTTGATCTGCTCGACGATGGGCCAGAGCTTGGACAGCTCCCGCTCGTTTTTATCGCCAAACAGATTTTTGATGAACTTGATCATGGTCAGCGTGTGCTTCGCTGCAGAGGGTGAGTGCGCCGGACCGGCAACCACCGGCCCATCCGGCAGGCGGGCCGGGCGCCGGCCAGAACCGCGCCGCTCCGCCAATCCGACGCGTCTAACGCATGGCTACCGGGGTTGTTTTCCCGCCTGCTCACGGCCGCCGCGCTCCCCGGATCCCCCCCGCGGCAGCGGGCTGCTGCGCCCGGCCCGGCGCCGGCCCATCCGCCCTTCCGACGCGACGAAGGCCCCCCGGCGTGCATCGTCGGGACCGCGCCGGAACCGCGCCGGGACCGCGTAGCCGCGGCGTGCTCGAATCACCCGGCCGGTTTCTTCCACAGCACCCGGAGCGGATGCGCCAGATCTACCACGCGATGCGGACGAAGGTGATGCTTCTTGTTCGGGAAGCTCGTCCTTTCCGAAGCCGTACCGCACCCGTATGCCGTACCGTCGCGCTCCCCACCCTCGCCATCAGGCCCGTGCGATCGCCTGGATGCTGGTCGTGCCGTGGCTGGCCTTCGGCCTGGGGCTGTGGTACGTGCGGAGCTTCACGCAACGCATCCTCGAAGGCGGCACCGACTACACGGTGCTCGGCCTCGTCCTCCTGGTAGCCGGGCTGCTCTGGGTCGGCACGTACCTGGCCCATCGCGGCTGGACGGCCCTGCGGCAGGGCTGATACCGGGGGGGCTTTCGGCGGTCAGCGATCAGCCGGCAGCCCACAGCTCTTCCCTTGCGAAGGGGAGGTGGCCCGCAGGGCCGGAGGGGTAGAACCCATGCCGGTGGCGACATCGCGGCGGTGATGACCCCCTTCCCCCCTCCGGGGACCTTCCCCCTGCGTGGCCTGCGGCCAGGGGGAAGGGTCTGGCATCGCACGTTGTAGCAACCATCCAATCCTCCCCTTGCGAAGGGGAGGTGGCCCGCAGGGCCGGAGGGGTAGAACCCATGCCGGTGGCGACATCGCGACGGTGATGACCCCCTTCCCCCCTCCGGGGACCTTCCCCCTGCGTGGCCTGCGGCCAGGGGGAAGGGCTTGTGCCGGCACGAAGCCAGCAGCCTTCAGCCGTCAGCCAGCAGCCAGAAGCCAGTAGCCAGTAGCTTCTCCTGACGGCGTACCCGCCGTTGCTCAATGGCCGCGGACGAGGCGTTGCAGTTGGAGCAGCACGTCGGCTCCGACGAAGTAGGCGACGAAGACCATCAGCGGCAGCGTCCACACGGCAACGACGACGCCCGCGCCCAGCGGCGCCAGCAGCGACTCGGGACGGCCGTGCAGATACAGCCACAACGACGCGACGCCCAGCGAGGTGGTGCAGAGATGCAGGCCCAGAAAAGCGAGTACTGCCTGGAAACGCTTCATGGTCGTCCGTGACTCGGTGGGGGGAACTGAAATGCGCTTCACCATGCTACGCCCGCGACGGCGAGTGCGCATGGGCGCTTCCCGCCATCCTGCCCGGTGCATCCGGCGCATGGCTCACGGGGTTCTGGATGAAGCCCCATCGCCAGATCTCCCCGCCGCCGGGCCGCACGCCGGACGCCCGGAAAGGCGCTCCTGCCGGATCTCCGCCGCCGGGCCGGGGTATGCCCCTGTCGAACCCCGTCGGCACGCGCTCCTTCCGCCCGCGCGCCACCGCCATCGCTCTCAGACCCCGGTTTCCCGTGCGCCGCTTTCCGCTCTGCTTTCCGGCCCTGTTCGCCCTCGTCCTTCTCGTGCTCCCGGCCCGGGCGCAGCCGGGCGGGCTGACCGGCTTCTCCTTCCTGCGGCTGGAGCCCTCGGCCCGCGCCGCCGCGCTGGGCGGGGCGTTCTCTGCCCTGTACGGCGACGACGTGAACGGGATCTTCTACAACCCGGCCCTGCTCAACGACCGGATGCACCGCAGCCTGTCGGTCTCCTACCTCAACCACGTCGCCGACCTCAACATGGGCTTCCTCGCCTACGGCCATCACCGCGACGGCTGGGGAAGCTTCGGGGCGGGCTTGCGCTTCCTGAGCTGGGGCGAGCTACAGGGCGCCGACGAGAACGGCACCCTCACGGACACCTTCGGCGCGGCGGACGTGGCCCTGACGCTGGGCTTCGCCCGTGCCCTGGACGACCGCCTGCGCTACGGCATCAACGCACACGCCATCCTCTCGAGCGTGGACGCCTACCGGGCCTCGGCGCTGGCCGCCGACCTCGGCGTCCTCTACGACCTCGCCGACCGGCTGCTCACCCTCAGCGCTTCGCTCCATAACCTCGGGGTGACGACGTCGTCCCTCGGCGACCGGCGGGATCGCCTCCCGCTCGACCTGCGGCTGGGCCTCGCCAAGCGCCTGCGCTACGTGCCGCTGCTCCTCTCCGTCACCGGCTACAACCTCCAGGCCCCCGGGCAGGACCTCCCGGACGGAGCCAACGCCCTCGGCGCCGTCATGCACCACCTCACCCTCGGCGGAGAGTTCCAGTTCAGCGAGGCGTTCAACGTCCGCTTCGGCTATAACCACCGCCGCCACGAGGCCCTCAAGACCAAGAGCCGGCTCGACCTGGCGGGCTTCGGCATCGGCTTCGGCCTCCGAATCACCCGCGTGCGCGTCGACTACGCGCTCAACTCCTGGTCCTCCTTCGGCCGGCTGCACCAGTTCACGGTGCGGACAGTCCTGTAGCCGGCCCCCGGTATGCCCCGCCGTCCGCTATCGTTTGGCTTTGGCTGGCCTTTTGCCGGCCATCGGTGCCGCGGCAGTCTGATCAGCAGAGCCAGAAGAGAACTGCAACTGATCGCCCCGCTTCGTCACGACCGTCACCAGGTCGCGGTCGTTGGCGCGGCGCAACGTGCCCTCGAAGCGCCGTGACGTACGGGGCGCATTGACCGTGACAACGTAGTTCGTCACGGCCGAGCCGCCATAGTAGTCGACCTCGACGCGGTAGGCGCCGTCGGGGGCGGTGTCGTCGAGCCAGAAGATGTTCTCCGGGCCAAACCCGTCGGTGTCGTCACGATCGAGCTGCCCACCGGTCGGGGACGTCCTGTTTCCGAAATAAATAAGGGTACCGGATGGATCCGTCACCCACAAATCGAGGTCCGTGTCATCGGTGTTCCAAGACAGCGAGATCTGCAGCGCGCCCGACCCCAGCGCCAGCACGTCGACGCACGTCGTCACGACGTTACTGACGCGGTCTTCGGCATCATAGATGCAGTACGAGGTACAAAACTCACCCCCTCCTTCCAGCGACGGCGGCAGGGTGATGGGGAGTGTCACCTGTCCATTGTCATCGAACGTGGCACTGCGAGGCACGTCGAAGTAATAATCGGCATCGCCTAGTTCCAGGTATACCCCGGCGAAGGCCGCCGTCGACGCATATGTAAAGGGCAACACCAGCGTGCTCCCATTGGAGGCGGTCACGTCCCCGACGAGCCGGCCGACGACCGGAGCGTTGGGCGTGTTTGATGGCGGCGGCGGATTGCCCTCATTCAACCGGGCACCCGGGATCTCCACGCATTGACTCAGGGCATCGAGGTCGTCGAGATCGAGGGTCTCCTCGCAATCGACGCCAGAATCATCGTCGCCGAAGAGATCGCATCCAGCTATACTCAGCGCGATCATGACCATAAGGGGGAGCAGGATACCATGTGTCCGCGTGTGCATTCGATCACCTCGACGCTGCATAACCTGGGATTGCCTGGCGCTGCGTCATCCCAGACCCGGTGGAGCCGGGTGGTTTACCGGCGCGAACCCGCAGGTCCCTCGCGTCACACCGGAACGGAGTCCCTGCGCGGGATGTCGTGTCCGACGAGGCGCAGCACCTGACGGCAACTTATGCTCCGCAGCACGCGAGCACCATGGCGGAAACCCGCCATTTCCGCTCAGCCCTCCGCCCGATAGAGCTTTTTCAGCTCCTCCGGGTCGCGTTCGAGGAGGCCCTGTTTCTTGAAGTAGATCATCGTCGTGTCGATGGTGCCGTGGCGCATGCGCTGGCGCACCTCCTCCAGGCTCATGCCGTCGTTGAGCCAGATCAGCGCGGCGGTGTGGGTCAGGCTGTGCGGCGTCACACCGGGCCGTTTCAGGCCGGCTTTCTTGAGATGCAGGTTGATGCGGCTGCGGACGGAGCGGGTGTTGAGCCGCTCCCCCTCGGAGCGGTGGCCGTGGGAGACGAAGAGCGGGTCCTCGGGCCGGATGCGCCGGCGCGTGTCCAGGTACAACCGGATGGCATCCATCACCGGCGGGTCGACGGGCACCTGCTGATCCTTCACCGTGTGCCCTTTGCCCTGCACGCGCAGGTACCACCCCAGCAGCGTCTGCTCCAGGTCCTGCAGGTCTGCTCGCACCACCTCGATCTCGCTCAGCCCTCCGAAGAGCATCAGGTAAATGATCGCCCGGTCCCGCTTGCCGATCCGCGTCGTCTTGTCCAGGCTCGCCACGAGGTGTTCGACCTCCGTGCGCGTCAGCACCGAGCGCGAGTGCGTGCCGGGCCGGCGGTTGCCCTTGACGCCCCGCGCCGGATTCTCGGCCAGCAACCCGATGTCCACCAGGTACTGGCAGAACCGCCGTACGGCCGTCAGGTAGGTCGAGACGGACACCTGATGCAGCCCCCGCTCCTCCATCAGGTAGCGCTTGTAGGCTTCGATGTCCTTCTCCCGAAACCGGAAGCGCCCCTTCTGCCGCACGAACCAGCGCTCGAACTCGTTGAGCGAGCGGCGGTAGGTCCCCACCGTCTCCTTGCTCTTCCCCTTGAGATATTCGCGCAGAAAATCGTCCAGCCGCTTCTCCAGTTCACCGAGCGTGAGGGTGAGGCCGGCCGGAGCGGGGCGGTGGCGGTCGGATGCATCGTGGGCCATGGGCCGGAAACGTCAACGTGGCGGAACAACCGGTCCGGGCACCTCTCTCTTACGGGAAAGCCCCCGTCTACCGGTACGATCGCCGGTAAACAAGGGCCTTTCCCGATCATTTTCAATAACGGTCTTAAAACCGTGCACCCGCCGCGCTACAGCATCGCGCTACAGCGTCGCGCTACAGCGTGCCGTCGGGGTCGATCGTCTCGAGCACCTCGACGAAGCGCTGGAGGAAGGACGCCCCCATCGCCCCGTCGATGATGCGATGGTCGTAGGAGAGCGAGACGTACATCATGTGGCGGATGGCGATCACATCGCCCAGGGCCGGGTCTTCGACGACGACCGGCCGCTTTTTGATGGCGCCCGTGGCCAGGATGGCCACCTGCGGCTGGTTGATGATGGGGGTGCCCATCAACGAGCCGAGCGACCCGATGTTGGTCACGGTGAACGTGCCGCTCTGGAGCTCATCCGGCTGGAGTTGCTTGTTGCGCGCGCGCTCGGCCAGATCCGCAGCGGCATGGGCGAGGCCGACGATGTTCTTCTGCCCGGCATCGCGGATGACCGGGGCGATGAGGCCGGTCTTTCCGAGCGCCACGGCCATGCCGATGTGGTACTCCTTTTTGACCAGGATCCGCTTCCCTTCGACCGAGGCGTTCAGCAGCGGGTGATCCCGCAAGGCCTCGACGGCGGCGTGGACGAAGAAGGGCGTGTAGGTCAGCTTGATGCCTTCGCGTTCCAGGAAGGCCTGTTTGTTGCGCTCGCGGAAGCGCACCAGGTTGGTCACGTCCGCCTCGGCGAAGGAGGTCACGTGCGCCGACGTCCGCTTCGAGTGGACCATGTGCTCGGCGATGATCTGCCGCATGCGGTCCATCTCGATGATCTCGACGCGGCCCTCGTAGGCCGTGCTGCGGCCGGCCGGAGCCGGCGTGCGCGGCGGCTCCGGCGCAGCGGCCGGCGCCGCCGGGGCGGACCTCTGCTTCCGGTTCTGGAGGTAGGCGAGCACATCCTCCTTCGTCACCCGGCCCTCGCGGCCACTACCCTCGATGGAGGCCAGCTCCTCCAGGCTGAGGCCTTCCTCCCGCGCGATGGCCCGCACCAGCGGCGAGTAGAAGCGGCCGCTCTCGTCGGTGCGGGGGACTTCGCCCGTATCGCCGGCCGGGGCCATCACCGCACCGTCGCCGCCGGAGGGCGCAGCGGTCTGCTCCGCCGCGGGCGCCGCCGGGCGGCCGGCACCGTCCCCGGCGGGCTCGTCCGGCGACGCCGCCGGGGCGCCGCCCTCTCCGGCCGACGCCCCCTCCGCCCCGGCCTCGGTGGCAATGACGGCCAGAGGCGTGCCGACCTCCACGGTTTCGCCTTCGGGCACGAGGATCTCGGCCAGCACCCCGGCCGCCGGCGAGGGTACCTCCGTGTCCACCTTGTCCGTCCCGATCTCCAGCAGCGTCTCGTCCACCTCCACCGCCTCGCCCGGCTGCTTGTGCCAGGCGATCACCGTCCCTTCCGTGATGCTCTCGCCCATCTTGGGCATGACCACCTCGACGCGCCCGCCGCCCGCCGGAGCCTCGGCCTGCGGAGGCGCGGCGGTGTCAGCCAGCGTCTCCTCCGCTACCGGTTCCTCCACCGGAGCCTCCGCCTGCGCTGTGGTTGCGGTGTCGGCCTCAGCGGTGTCGGCCTCGGCCGGCGGGGCCTCATCGGGCGCGGCGTCCTCCGTGGCTTCCGCCTCCGTCTCGATCCGCGCGATCACGGTGCCGACCTCCACGGTTTCGCCTTCGGGCACGAGGATCTCGGCCAGCACCCCGGCCGCCGGCGAGGGTACCTCCGTGTCCACCTTGTCCGTCCCGATCTCCAGCAGCGTCTCGTCCACCTCCACCGCCTCGCCCGGCTGCTTGTGCCAGGCGATCACCGTCCCTTCCGTGATGCTCTCGCCCATCTTGGGCATGGTAACGTCTACCTTTGCCATGAGAGAAGCGCGCGTGCGCCCTGTTCCGTGATTCGTGTGATGCCGAGGCGTGCAATATAACCAACCGCCACCTGAGAGAAAGCCCGGCCCGATACGCGGCCCCTCCAACGACCCAATTCGATAAAAGTTGACCCCCCTGCACACCGGACGACCCGGATCGCAAGCGCCACCCGGCATCCTATCCATGCGCCGCACGTCCCTGCATCCCGGCGCCTTTTCACCCCTCGTCCCTCCCACGCTATCGCCTCAGGTAGCCCCCGCGACCCGGCCGAGACGACACGGCCGATGTGCCGGACACGCACCGGTAGTTCCGGTGGAAGCGCAGCCGTTCCTGCCCCCCTTACACTACAATGCACCGTCCGAGCCCCCTTCATTTACCCGTACTGTGATCATGCACCCCTGGTTACGATCTTTCCTGTGCCTGCTGATGCTGGGAGGGCTGTCCTCCGCATCGGCCCTCCAGGCCCAGTCGGTCTGGATCAATGAACTGCATTATGACGACACCGGCGGTGACGTCGACGAATTCGTCGAGATTGCCGGGCCGGCCGGAACCGACCTCACCGGGTGGAATCTGGTCTTGTACAATGGCAACGGCGGTTCGTCGTATGATACCGAAGCGCTTTCGGGGACGCTCCCGGACCAGGAAAACGGGTTCGGCACGCTGGCCTTCTACATCTCTCCCATCCAGAACGGAACACCCGACGGCCTGGCCCTGGTCGATGCGTCGAACGCGGTCGTGCAGTTCCTGTGCTACGAGGGCACCTTCACCGCCTCGGGCGGCGCCGCCGACGGGATGACCTGCACGGACATCGGCGTATCTGAAACGAATTCAACGCCTGAAGGCTCTTCGCTGCAACTCCAGGGCACTGGGACCACCTATCCCGACTTCACCTGGGCCGGTCCCATCGCTGCCACCCCGGGCGCCATCAACACCGGGCAGTCGTTCCCCTCTCTGCCCGTCACCAACGTCACCCAGGGCACCTCCTACGCCACCATCCAGGCAGCCCTCGATGCAGCCAATGCAGGCGACGTGATCGAGGTCGCCAACGGGACGTACAACGAGAGCCTGACGATCACGACCCCGGTGACCCTGCGCGGCGAGAGCCAGAGCGGGGTAATGGTCATCGCCCAGTCGACGGCTTACGCCATCACCGTCGAAGCGGATGGCACCGTGCTGGAGCGCTTCACCGTCGATGCGTCGGCCGTCGGCTTCTATGGCATCAAGGCCCACGGCCCCGGCACGTTGCCCGGAACCGAAGATCGCCTGGACGGGCTGACGCTCACGGACATCACCGTCAGCGGCGCCCACCGCTCGGAGTTTGACCTCAACGGCGTGGACAACGCCACGCTGACCGACCTGACGGCCAACGGCCAAGGTACGGGCGGCAACGCCGTCGCCTTCACCGACGTCACCAACGTAACGCTCGACGGGCTGACGACCGACGGGGCGAACACGTGGGGCGGCGTGGCGGTGTATACCTACGGACGCTATTTCACCGGCGGCACCAGCAACGTCACCATTCTCAACAACGCCGCAGCAGAACCCAACCCG
Source organism: Roseithermus sacchariphilus (assembly GCA_003285105.1). Lineage (GTDB taxonomy): Bacteria > Bacteroidota > Rhodothermia > Rhodothermales > MEBIC09517 > Roseithermus > Roseithermus sacchariphilus. Next base: position 211,171 of record CP030158.1, read on the forward strand.
CTCTACGTGCAGGTCGGCAATTACAACGATCCGCCCAACCCCTACCCGGTCACCGGGCTGAATGCCCCGGACTTTGGCTGGATCGTGACCAACCCGACCTTCCGGGCGGGCGGTGACGCCTACACGTTCTACCAGCGCTCGGTCACGGATGCCACAGCCTTTGCCGCTGCGCTGGATACACCGGAGAACTCGCTCGTGCAGGAGCTGGCCACCGGCGAGTACTACGTCGGCCCCGGCATGAGCATCCAGACGGCCCTCGACGCCGGAACGGTGTCCATCACGGCGAAGATGGCCACCGGCACGACGGTCAACGTGCTGCCCGGCACGTACAACACCAACGTGGCGCTGAGCACCGGGGACGTGCTGCAATCCACCGGCGGCGCCGCTGTCACCACGATCAACGGCAGCCTCAGCGGCGGGCTGGGGACGGTGTTGTTCCTTTCAGGCACGAGCGACGCCCGCCTGTCCGGCTTCACCGTCAACGGCTATGACAACACCAGCCCGGGCCTGGAGGTTGCCGCCGTGTACCTGCAGGGCAACCAGGACAACATCACCATCGAAGACAACGTCATCAACGCGGCCGGGGAGGCCGGCCTCCTCACGGAGTACGCGGCCACCGTCGAGGGGCTGGTCATCCAGCGCAACACGTTTGGCGGACAGACCTTCGACGGGCCTACCCCGGGCGGCGAGGGCTTCGGTAGCCAGTTCACCACCCCCAACGTGCCGCGCTCGCTCGTCTACATCAGCCCGGCAACGAACAAGAGCGCGATCACGTTCTCGGACAACAGCGTGAGCGGAACGGCCGGCGGGATCAACGATGCCGGCAACGAGCAGGGCAACACGCTCGTCACCATCGACGCCGCCGGGGCCACGATCTCGGGCAACACGTTCGACGGGGTCACGACCCGCTTCGCCGCCGCCCTGCGCGTCCGGGGCTCGATGACGTCCGTCTCCGGCAACACCTTCCGCGGCGAGGTACCCATCGGGCTGCTTCTGGGCGGCGCGTCGGGCGACGGCATCGAGGTCGTGGGCAACACGTTCGACGGCAACGGCCGCCGCCCCTCCGCCGGCATCAGCCTGTCTTTCTCGGGGCTGAGCGGAGACGGCACCACCATTCGCAACAACCTGATCACGGACTGGGAAACCGGGGTCTTCAGCGACATGAACCTGTCGGACCTGTCGCTGCTGTTCATTTATGACAACTGTATCATCGCCAACGACGTCGGGGCCGTCCACCTCGGTAGCGCAACGCTGGGGATGGAAGACAACTGGTGGGGTGGGGCGTCCGGGCCGGGGGCCGGCGGCGCCAACGGCATCTCCGGCCACATCGATGCGGACCCCTTCGCCACGACGCCGATCTCCGGCATCGACGGCTGCGGCAGCGACACGGGCACGTGCAGCTTCTCGGAGATCACGGACGAGCGCGTCGAGGTGCGCCCCGGACCGGACCACGGCATCGCCACGATCGAAAACCCGGACGGCATCACCCGCATCCGGCTCTACGGGCTGATCAACCTCAGCTTCGTCTCCATCACCGGAAACAACGGTGCCACGTTCACGCCCGACGGGAGCGATCCGCTGGACTTTACCGTCACGGGCCTGCCCACCCAGATCGAAGTCACCTTCGAACAGGTCGATGTCAGCAATCCGGCGGCGGCGTACAACGCGGAAACCTACAGCCCCTGTAACGGCGGCGCGCTGGTGAGCAACCTGGACCCGCCGCTGACGCTGGGCACGGAGGACGAGACGCCGACGCAGTTCGAGCTGGCGGGCAACTACCCGAACCCGTTCAACCCGCAGACGACCATCCGCTTCGCGGTGCCGGAGGCGGCCCACGTCACGCTGACCGTCTACGACGTGACGGGCCGGCTCGTGACCACGCTGGTCCGGTCGGAGATGGCCGCCGGACGGCATGAGGTGACCTGGGACGGCCGGGACGCCAGCGGGCGCCTGCAGGCCTCCGGGGTGTACCTCTACCGCCTCGAAGCCGTCGGCGCTGACGGCACGCCGCAGACGGCCACGCGTCGCATGACGCTGTTGAAGTGACCGCTCTCGTTTCTCCTGTTTCTCGAACCTGACGATACATACCGCTATGAAATCGATCTCGCACACGACACCGAAGTCCGCCGGGCAGGCCTCGCGCCCGCCGGCTCGTCGGCCCTTCACCCCGCCGCGCCTGGAACACCATGACCTGACCGCCATCACGGCCGGGACCTTCACCTTCGGCGTCGCCGCCGCAAGCTGATCCCCCCGCTGCCGGGCGCATGGGTTCCCGGTCGTACGCAGGCGAGGCAGCTCCGGGCGCTCCGGGGCTGCCTCGCCTGCTTCTGGCACGGCACGATCGTATCTTGGGCGGCACGACCCGCCTCCGGCTGTCCCTGCCGCTGACCTGCTCGCACTATGTCTTCGCTGTACCGCCCCCCCGGCTGGATGCACCGGCCGGCCCTGCTGGCCGTGCTGGCCTGTGTGCTGACCGGCCCGCTGGCTGCCCAGCCGTTCGTCGTCGATGAGAGCACGCCCGCGCACGGCACCGCCGGCGTGCCGCTGTCCTCCACCGTCCGCTTCGAGTTCACCGACGCCGTGGACCAGACCTCGGACCTGAACACGGTCGTGGCGTTCTTCCCACGCCAGGCCCTCACCTTCACCCGCGTCGACCTCATCCCCGACACGCCGGAACGCGACTGCCCCTCGCTCCCGGCCGGGCAGACGTGCCCGTCGGTCATCCAGTACACCGCACAGCACGAGCCCGACACCGACTACACGTGGCTGGTCTACGCACCGACGACCCCGCAGGGCAAGGCCATGAGCACGCCGTACGTGCTGCGCTACACGACCGCCGGCACCCTCGGATCGGCCGAAGTCGGCGGGACGGTCGGGGAGGCGGCGGCGAAGGCCGGGGCCGTACGGGAGACGGCCCCGCTGGCGCGGCTGGCCGCACGCCTGGAGGCCGAAGGCTTCGGCCCGGTCGCCCTCCGCCCCGCCGCGGCTGCGGAAGCCCCCTACACGCTCGTGCTGCTCGTCCGGAGCTTCTCGCTGCTGGAGGCCACCTGGTCGGTCCAGGCCGCCACCGTGCTGGCAGGGCTGGAGGGCGCCTACACCCTGGACTACGTCCGCGAGGGCACGTACTGGCCGCTGGCCGTGCGCTACGCCGATACGGCCCGCCGCGAGATCGTGGCCCTGGGCTTCTACGACCCCGATGGCAATGGGGACCCGGATCCGCTGGACGTGACCGCCGATGCCCCGACCGGCGTAACCCTGTCGATGACCCCCTTCTTGCTGGCCTCGGCGCAGGACCGGCTGGCGCTGGCCCGTGACGCGGCAGCGGCCCGTGCGCCGGATCAGCGCCTGATCGGGCTGCAGGCCGGCAACGGTGCCCGCCCCGCCGGCACAGCCTACACCTGGACGTACGACTTCTACGCCCCCTCGCTCGACGAGCGCACCATTGTCACCGTGGACCCCCTGTCGGTCACCGTCCGCACCCGTGCCGCCACGGCCGACGTCGCGGCCCTCTCTCCCATCCCGGATTCCTTTCTGGACAGCCCGGACGCCCTGACGCGTCTGTTGCAGTCCGGTGGCGAAGCTTTCCTCGAGCCCTATCGCCCGGAAAACATCTCCACCGTCATGCAGGCCGGCCCACTCTACACCGGCGACCTGGGCTACTCGGCCTGGCGGGTGCAGTTGATCGCCTCCACCAGCACCCAGGTGCGCGTGTTCGAAGGCTTCGTCAACATGACCAGCGGCACCGTCTCGCTCGTCGCCAACACCCCGGCGCCCGAGTCGCCCACGGCTGCCACGCTGGCCGCGCCCTATCCCAACCCGGCCCGCACGTCCGTCACCATCCCCTTCACCCTCCAGCACGCAGCACCCGTCTCCGTGACCGTCTACGACGCCCTGGGCCGGCGCGTCGCCACACCGCTGTCGCCGACCCTGCAGCCGCCCGGGCCACACGAGGTCCACTGGGCCCCCTCCGCCCTGCCTGCCGGCCTGTACCTGGTCCGCCTCTCCACGGGCGAACGCGTCCTGACCCGGCCGCTCCGGCTGCTCCGCTGAACCGCCCTCGGCCTGCGAGTCAACCCGGCAAGGCGGACAGCCGTCGAAGCTTCTCAGGGTTGCGCATCACGAAGACCTGCCGGATACGGCCTCCTTCCACGTGGAAGCCGAGGATGTTCTCCACGGCGTCCCCGCGCGTAACCAGGAAACCCGGCTGGCCGTTGACCCGGACCGGATGAACCCGGACGTCCGGACCGGCTTTGCGGGCGAGATTCAGGAAGAAGCGGGCGATGTGTGAGGCGGTACGAATCGGCTTCAGGGCGGCCGTCACCTGCCCGCCGCCGTCGGTGTAAAGCACGGCATCTTCGGCCAGCAACTCGAGCAAGCCTGCGAGATCGCCGGCCTGCACGGCCCGCGCGAAGCGGTCTGCCAGGCGGGCTGGCTCCCCGGGCGAGGCCTCGAAGCGAGGGCGTCCGGCCTGCACGCGCTTCCGGGCACGATGCGCGATCTGCCGGCAGTTCGCGGTCGTCTTGCCCACCAGCCGGGCCACCTCGGCGAAGTCGTAGTCAAACACATCGTGCAGGAGGAAGACGGCTCGTTCGACGGGCGAGAGGCGTTCGAGCACCAGCAGAAAAGCCATTGAAAGAGTGTCGGCCCGCTCGACGTCGGCGTCGGGGGGCGGACGGTCCGACGCCACCAGCGGCTCGGGGAGCCAGGGTCCCACATAGGCCTCGCGTTGCACCCGCGCCGAGCGCAGGTGGTCGATGCACAGACGGGTGACGACGGTGGTCAGAAACGCCCGGGGGCTCGCTACCGCATCCGCCCGTTGCCAGCGCAGGAAGGCATCCTGCACGACGTCTTCGGCATCGGCCACGCTACCGAGCATCCGGTAGGCCAGGCCAAAGAGGTGGGCGCGGTGTTGCTCGAAGGACTCGTGCGCCATGAAGCGGTGCAGAAGGCGGATCAGGCGGTCGATACGGCCGGCCGGTCCAGCCCGTTCCGGGCCGGCACCGTTCCGTGCAGGGAGAGGTCGGGGAGGCGACAGGCGGTGTCGTACCCCAGCGCGCGTTTGATGACGGGATAGACCCCTCCGGCCGCCAGCGCGTAGCCCAGTTCGACGAGCCCCCGGTCGCCGTACCGAGATCGCAGGCGCTCCCGATGAGGCCCGGGGTCCTCGTCCCGGTGGATGACGGCACGGGCGAACGCGAGGGCTTCGGCCAGCCTGGCGGGCAACGCTTCGGGGTGGTTTTCGAGGATCGCCCGCACGTGCTCCGGGGTGAGCCCGGCCCGCCGGGCCTGGTTGACGCCGATCTGCACGCAGTCGCCGCAATCCGCTGCCTGCGCGGCGACCAGGTGCGCCACGGCGTACACCCCTGGCGGCAGCACCCGCCGGTAGCGAGCCAGGGGCATGAACCCCAGGAAGGCCAGGAAGGCCGGCAACGACGTGTCGGCGATGTGCTTGAGATAGTCCATCGAGGCGCCGAGGCGGCGGGCTTCGGCGTCGAGGCGGCGGTGGAGCAGAGATCGAAGCATGGTGCGTCTCGTTCAGAGGAAGCAGCATCCCGTGCGGATCACACGGGCCCTTACAGCAACGAGACGAACCAGAGGCCCCGGATGTGACACCCCCCATCATCTGCCCACCGTGCCGGCCCCGCCCCGCCGCCGTCGGGCCCGGCCCAGACGCCACGCGCCCGGAGCCTCCGCAGAAGCCCCGGGCGCGCGTATCCGAAACCAGGGTGGCGCCGCTTACGCGATCAGCGGCGCAATGACGAGCGCCACGACGGCGATGAGCTTCAGCAGGATGTTGAGGCTCGGGCCGGAGGTGTCCTTCAGCGGGTCGCCCACGGTGTCGCCGACGACGGCCGCCTTGTGGGCATCGCTGCCCTTCGAGTACGTTGCTCCGTCGACGGTGAAGTCGGCCTCGATCGTCTTCTTGGCATTGTCCCAGGCACCGCCGGCGTTGGCCTGGAAGATGGCAAACAGGACGCCGGAGACCGTCACGCCGGCCAGCAGGCCGCCGAGCATGTTCTTGTCGATGAAGCCGACGATGACCGGCACGAGCACGGCCAGCAGGCCGGGGGCAATCATCTCCCGGATGGCCGCGCGCGTCGAGATGTCCACGCAGCGCTCGTACTCGGCCCGGGCCGTCCCTTCGCGCAGGCCCTTGATCTCCCGGAACTGGCGGCCGACCTCCTTGATCATGTCCCCCGCGGCACGGCCGACGGCGCCCATCGCCATGGCGCTGAAGACGTAGGGCAGCATCGCCCCGATGAGCACACCGGCCAGGATGCGGGGTTGCGCCACGTCGATGCTGTCGATGCCGGCCTGCGTCATGAAGGCCGCGAACAGGCCGAGCGCCGTCAGCGCCGCCGACCCGATGGCGAAGCCTTTGCCGATGGCGGCCGTGGTGTTGCCCACGGCATCGAGCTTGTCCGTGCGCTGGCGCACCTCCGGCGGCAGCTCGGCCATCTCCGCGATCCCGCCGGCGTTGTCCGAGATCGGCCCGTAGGCATCGACGGCCAGCTGGATGCCGGTGACCGACAGCATCCCCACGGCCGCGATGGCAATGCCGTAGAGCCCGGCGAAATGATGCGCGCCGATGATGCCGATCGCCAGGATCAGCGCCGGAATGCCGGTCGAGTACATCCCCACGCCCAGGCCCGCGATGATGTTCGTGGCCGACCCCGTGATGCTCTGCCGCGCGATGCCGTTGACCGGACGGGTGTCCGTGGCCGTGTAGAACTCCGTCACAAGGCCGATCAGCGTGCCGGCGACGAGGCCGATCACAACGGCCCAGAACACGCCGGTGGCGGTGTAGGTGAAGGTGCCCACGAGCGGCGTCGTGGCCGTCCACTCGGCCGGCAGCATCGCCCTGATGATGAAGTAGGACAGCACCGCCATGAAGCCGGCCGCTCCAAACTCGCCGATGTTGAGGGCCTTCTGGGGATTGCCGCCCTCCCGCACCCGGACGAAGAAGGAGCCGACGATGGACACCAGGATACCGACGCCGGCCAGCACCAGGGGCAGGAGGACCGCCGAGAGGCCGCCGAAGGCGTCCTGCGCCACGAACTCCGGCGCGTCGAGGAAGGCCGCGCCCAGCACCATCGTCCCGATGATCGAACCGACGTAGCTCTCGAACAGGTCGGCGCCCATGCCGGCGACGTCGCCCACGTTGTCCCCCACGTTGTCGGCGATGGTGGCGGGGTTGCGGGGGTCATCTTCCGGGATGCCCTCGTAGACCTTACCGGCCAGGTCGGCGCCGACGTCGGCCGCCTTGGTGTAGATGCCGCCGCCGACGCGGGCAAACAGCGCGATGGAGGACGCCCCGAGCGAGAACCCGGCAATGACGTTGATGACCCGGGCGAAGTCCCAGTCCAGCCCGCTGTAGAGGATGAACAGCAGGCTCAGCCCCAGCACCCCGAGGCCGACCACGCTGAGCCCCATCACGAGGCCACCCGAGAAGGCCACGTTCAGCGCCGGCCCCAGCCCCGTGCGGGCGGCCTGTGTGGTCCGCACGTTGGCCTTCGTCGCCACCGTCATGCCGATGAAGCCGGCCAGCCCCGAGCAGAGCGCGCCGGTGATGAACGACACGGAGATCAGCCAGGACGAATCGGGCTGCGTGGCATTGGCCACGGCCAGCAACGCGGCCACGACCAGCACGAAGACGATGAGCACGCGATACTCGCGGCGCAGGAAGGCGCGGGCTCCGCGGGCGATGTTGCCGGCGATCTCCTGCATCAGTTCGGTGCCGGCATCCTGCCTGGCGATCCACTGCGCCCGCGTAAACGCATAGATCAGCGCCAGCAGTCCGGTGACGGGCACCAGATACGTGATGAGTGAAGCATCCATGAGTCGTTGAAACGATGAGCGATGATGTCAGCGAGAAGTCCGTCGATTCCCCGTCCTCACCGGCCCACGCACCCCCGCAGAAGCGATTCCGACGACGCAGCAGGCGGCGGACCAAGAACCATGCCGCCCGGGGCATCGAACAGCGAACACCCCCCCGAACGCACGGCAGGGCGGGAAGATAGGCGGCACATCCCCGCGCGGACAGCGCTTAACGCATTATTCGAGGCCATCGGCGGGCCATTAACGCATTATTCGCACCCGGAGCACCCGGAACGCAGGAGTTGCCAGAGGTCACGGGGAGGTCGGGCGGCGGGGCGTCTTGCGGTTGTATCGGTTCATGGCGACGGCCAGCCCGTCGCACACGAATGTGATGGCGGCATCCCGGGCCAGCGCGACGGCCTCCTCGACCAGCGGCTCCTCATCCGCCGCGAACGGCGACAGCACGTAATCCACCTGACCGCCCCGCGGAAAGTCGCTGCCGATGCCGACCCGCAGCCGGGGAAAGGCCTCCGAACCGAGTTCGTCGATGATGCTCTGAACGCCGTTGTGTCCTCCGGCGCTGCCGCCCGGGCGGAGGCGCACCGTACCCAGCGGCAGGTTCAGGTCGTCGTAGACCACGAGCACCTGATCCAGGTCGAGGCCGTAGCGTCCAACCAGGTTGCGCACGGCAGCGCCGCTGCGGTTCATGTACGTCTGCGGCTTGGCGATCCCCACGGGGCGGCCGCGCACCTGGCCCCAGGCCACCAGCGCGTTCCCCTTCTCCAGGGCGAAAGAGGCCCGCGCCCGCTCCGCCACGGCATCGGCGACGAGGAACCCGGCGTTGTGCCGCGTCCGGGCGTACTCCGGCCCCGGATTGCCGAGCCCGACGATCAGTCGCTTGCCTCGCGCCATGCCACAGGGCCTGCCCTGAAGGCCTCCGGCATCCCGCCGGGTAGGGCCTTACGCCTCTTCGTCGCCTTCGTCGGTAGCCTCGGCCGGCGCGAGGTCGCCTTCCGCCTCCTCCGCAGACACCGCCGCGCGGGACGCCACCACCGTCACGAGCGTCCGCTCCGGGGCATCCGTGAACTCGACGCCCTCGATGCTGAGGTCGCCGACGTGGATGGACTCCCCGATCTTCAGGTGCGTCACGTCCACATCGATGTGCGAGGGGATCTTGCTGGGCAGGCAGTTCACCTCCAGCTCGTGCACGAGGTACTGCGTATCACCTCCGTCCGTCTGCCCCTTCGGCACCCCGTGAAACTGGACCGGAATCATCAGCGTGATCTTCTCACCGGCCGTCAGCGCCTGGAAATCGGCATGGATCGGGCGATCCGTGACGGGGTGGAAGTCGACGTCCTTCAGGATGCAGCTCCAGGTCTGCCCATCGACCTGGAGGTTCAGCACGTGCGCCTCGGAGGTGTACACCAGGCGGTGGATGGTCAGCTCCGGCACCTGGAAGTAGATATTGTCCATGTGTTGGCCGTAGAGCACACAGGGCACGTATCCTTCGCGCCGCGCGGTCCGCGCCGCCCGTTTGCCGGTCTGCCGCGGGGCGGCCTCGATCGTAATGGCGTCCATGGTGTATCGGTGTTGATGAATAAACGTCCGTTCAGTCTACGAACAGGGTCGATACCGACTCGTCGGTGTAGATCCGGCGGATGGCATCGGCGAAGATGTCGGCTACGCTGACGACCTCGATCACGGGGGAGGGCCGCTTGAGCGGCACGGAATCCGTGACGATGACGCGGCTGAGCGCCGAGGCCTCGATGCGGTCGTAGGCCGGGCCGGAGAGCAGGGCATGCGTACAGGCCGCCATGATCTCGAGGGCGCCGGCCTCCCGCAGCGCGTTGGCGGCGTTGGTCAGCGTACCGGCCGTGTCGATGATGTCGTCGATCAACAGCACGTTCCGTCCCTCCACCTCCCCGATGATGTTCATCACCGTGGCCTCGTTCTGCCGGGGGCGGCGCTTGTCGATGACCGCCAGATCGGCCCCCAGGCGCTTGGCGTAGGCCCGGGCCATCTTGATGGCTCCGACGTCCGGCGCCACGACGACGAGGTTGGAGAGGTCGAAGCGGGCGAAGTAGTCGGCGAAAACGGCGGATGCGTAGAGATGATCCACCGGCACGTCGAAGAACCCTTGAATGGGCGCGGCGTGCAGGTCCATCGTAAGCACACGATCGACGCCGGCGACGGTGAGCATGTTGGCCACGAGCTTCGCCGCAATCGACACGCGGGGCTGGTCCTTGCGCTCCTGCCGGGCGTAGCCGAAGTAGGGGATGACCGCCGTCACCCGCGCCGCCGACGCCCGCTTGGCCGCGTCGATCATGAGCAGCAACTCCATCCAGTGATCGCCCGGCGCGGGGGTACTCTGGATGATGAACAGATCCGAGCCCCGGATGGACTCCTGGTAGGCCACGTAGATCTCGCCGTCGGAGAAGTCCTTGATCTGCACCTGCCCCAGCTCCTGGCCGTACGCCTGGGCGATCGCGCGGGCCAGCGCCGGGTTGGAACGCCCGGCGAAGATGCTGATCGGACGGTCTTTCGTCGTCATGGGGGTGCTGCTGAACGGAGCCGCTCGTCGAAGAGGAGGACGCATCATGTACCACGTGGGCCAACAAAAAACCCACACCCCGGGGATGCAGGATCACGTCTGGTCGCGCCCGGAAGGTCCCCGGCCCGCGATGCCTGGCTGCCCGGGGAGGACTCGAACCTCCACGTACGGCTCCAAAGGCCGCTGTCCTGCCATTAGACGACCGGGCACTGAATCTGCGAGGGCACCCGCATGTTCAGATTGGTTAAAATAAGGTGCGTTCCTGCCCGAGTCAACGCATCGCCTGCCGGGAGCCCGGTCGCCCACGGAGCCGGGGCGCGGTTTTGCAGAGTCTTCAAGCCCCCGCCGGAAACGCCCCCGGCTCCCGAAGCGCGAACGGAGCCAGCCCCGGATCGTTGACGCACGGGTCGACGGCGGGGCGTTGGGGAACCCGGCAGGGATCCCTATACTGTACGCGACTCGCCTCCTCACCGGCCGTGGTGGTCATGCCCTCTCCCCCACTCATCGGCGTCATCGGCGGCATGGGGCCGTACGCTGGACTCCACCTGACGCGCAAGATCTTCGAGCACACCCGGGCTCAGGCGGATCAGGAGCATCTGCCCGTGGCGCTGCTGTCGCTGCCGAACCTGCCGGACCGGACGGCCTACCTGCTGGGGCAGGATCCCGTGAACCCGGCCGGCGTCCTCGCCGACGTGGCCGCCCGGCTCGACGATCTGGGGGCGGCGGTGGCCGGGATGGCCTGCAACACGGCCCACGCGCCGGCCATCTTCGACGCGATCGTCGACAGGCTGCACCGCACCGGCCGCTCGATCCGCCTGCTCCACCTGATCGAGGAAACCGCCCGACACACCCGCACCCTGCTCGGGGCCGGGGCCCGGGTGGGCGTGCTGGCGACGCTGGGAACGTACCGGTTTCGGCTGTACCAGGAGGCCCTCCAGGCAGCCGGGCTGGTGCCCGTCGTGCCGGACGAGCCGTTGCAGGAGCCGCTCGTCCACCGCAGCATCTACGATCCGCAGTACGGTATCAAGGCCCGCAGCCATCCCGTCTCGCCGATGGCGCGGCAGGGGCTGCTCAGCGCCATCGCCCACCTGCAGCAGCACGGCGCCCGCGCCATCATCCTGGGCTGCACCGAGCTGCCGCTGGCCTTTCCCGAACCCGAAGTTCAAGGGCTTCCGCTGATCGACCCGAGCGACGTGCTGGCCCGCGCCCTCATCCGGGCCACCTGCCCCGAGCGGCTGCGCGAATGACCCCCCGACACGTCGCCGTCGGTGCTCCGGTGCTCATTGCAGCACGAGGATCGTCAGATTGAAATGACGGTCCTCGATGGCAATCGGCGACGCATAATAGGGCACCAGGTATCGGCCCTTCTTGTCCCGCTCCAGGGTTTCCGAGTCGATCGTCAGCACCCGGCCGTCGATCGAGGTCGTCCCGAACGAATAGTCGAGCTCCGAGCGGTTGGACGTGTAATAGCGCTCGATCTCATAGACCCGCTGGGTTTCGTCCCAGGCCACGAGCGCGACGGTCGTTTCTCCGAAGCCGCGCCGCACCTGGATGGTGTTCGGCGTGACGCCTTTCTCCCGCCCGTCGACGTAGATCCAGGCGGACGTACCGGGCGGCACCGTGGGCGTATCGGGGAGGGGGTTTTCCGGCAACTTCACCCGGGGCGTACAGCCCGCCGCCGCGAGCAGCACGGCGGCCATCATCCATGCAGCGATCTTCGGCATCGTGTTCACCCGCTATTCTGACAAACCTCGCCTCTGCACGTGGTACGCCGTGCCGCCCGGTAGTTTCCCCGGTCCACACCCCCGGACGCTTGCCGCCCCTGGCACGGATCAAATCCCGGGGTCTTTCGGTTGAGGCCTTGCCTGTCGTTCGCCTCCCTGCCGTATCCCTCTCCGTCCATGCTGAGCCAGGCCGTCGAAGACTATCTCAAGACGATCTACAAGCTACAGTCCGATGGCCCCGTCGCCACGACGGAACTGGCACGCGCACTGCAGGTCTCGTCGGCCTCCGTGACGAACATGGTCAAGCGCCTGGCCCAGATGGGGCTGGCGAAGTACCAGTCCTACAAAGGCGTCACGCTGACCCCCTCGGGCGAGAAGATCGCCCTGGAGATCATCCGCCACCACCGGCTGCTGGAGCTCTACCTGAAAGAGGTGCTGGACTATCCGTGGGACAAGGTGCACGAGGAGGCCGAGCACCTGGAGCATCACATCTCCGAGGAGTTCGAAGCCCGGATCGAGGCGCTGCTGGGCTACCCGACCCACGATCCCCACGGCGACCCGATCCCGACGCGGGACGGGGAGATCGCCGAGGTGACCGTCGACACGCTGGCCCAGGCCGACGTGGGGCAAACCGTCGTCGTCCAGCGCGTCTCCGACGCCGATCCGGAGCTGCTGCACTATCTCGAAGACGTCGGGCTGATGCCCCGGGCCACGCTCGAGGTGCTGGCCAAGGCGCCCTTCGACGGGCCCATCACCGTGCGGCTCGAAGGGACGGAACAGGTCATCGGCCACGCCGTGGCCCGCAACGTCTTCGTCGTCCCTCCGCCCGAGGCGTGAGCCGCCGGCATCCCGGTCCGCACGCCCGGCTCCGCGCCCCCAGACACCCCTTAACTCCGCCTTCATGCGACCGATACAGGGGGAGACTGTCCACGTCATTCCTGATACCCTGTTGTGGTCCGCTCTGAAGGCTCATGCATCGCCCCCTGTACGCTGCCCTGCTGCTCCTCTGCCTGGTGCACGCCACGGGTCTAGCCGCTCCGCTCCAGGTCCCAGAGGCACGCACCGACCGGTCCGATGCCCTGCCCGTGCTGACGAGCGTCGCCGAGGTTCGTAGTCTGAGCAACCAGGAAGCGGCCCGGCACTACCCGATCCGGCTGCGCGGCGTGGTCACCTTCTTCCACGACCGGTACCGTTTCTTTTTCCTGCAGGACGACACCGGCGGCATCTTCGTCCCGGAGTCCCCGAATCTATCCCTGGCGCCCGGCACGGTCGTGGAACTGACGGGGACGACGGAGGCCGGCTACTTTGCCCCGGATGTCGACGCCGGCTATAGCGTACGGGTACTGGGCCAGGCCCCGCTCCCGCCTCCATCGGACCGCCCGCTCCTCTACCTTATGTCCGGCAACGAGGACGGCCGATGGGTGGAGCTGCACGGCATCATCCGCTCGGTCCACTGGGTCGTGGATGCCGCGGGAGACACCACCCAGGTAAGTGCCCGGCTCGACATCGGCAGCACGCTCGTCGCGCTGATCATCAACCGACCGGCAGGCCACACGCTGCCCGATCACCTCATCGGCGAACAGGTGCGGGTGCGCGGCGTCGCCGGCTCTTTCTTCAACGAACACCGCCAGATCACGGGCATCCGCCTGTTCGTGCCGGGCCTCGACGACATCGCCCTCGAGACATCGTCCACCGCAGCGGACCGGGCCACGGACCGGGTGCCGCTCCGGGCGATCGACCAGGTCTTGCAGTTTTCTCTCGTTGAAGCCCCCGGTCGCCCGGTGCGGTTGCAGGGCACGGTGACCCTCGTGCAGCGCGACGGCGGGTTCTTCATGCAGGACCTGTCCGGTGCCATCCAGGTCCGGCCTGCCCCCGGCCACACCGTGCAGGTGTACGACAGCGGCCAGTTCGTGAGCACGACGCCCCCGGAGCAGCCCCTGAAGCCCGGTGATTTCGTGGAGGTCATGGGCTTCCCCACCCTCCAGCCCGGCGCTCCCATCCTGCAGGATGCCCTTCTTCGTTCCGTTCGGCCCGGCGTCATGCCGGTGCCACGCGCCTTCGACACCGGCCTGGCCGACACCACCGAGAACGTCCTGCTGCGCAGCTACAGCCATGGCCTCCTGGTGACCCTCGAAGCCACGCTGGACAATCTGAGCGTGTCCCCCGGAGGGATCGTGCTCACCCTGCACACGGACCGGTTGCCCTTCCAGGCCTTCCTGGACCAGCCGCTGCGGAAGCTGCGCCGGCTGCGCCCCGGCAGTCGCCTCCGCCTGACCGGGGTGGCCCTCTCGCACGACCCGATGCAATCCTCGATGCCGTTCTCGCTGCATCTGCGGGACGAGCACGACGTCACGGTGCTCGAGGCCGGGCCCTGGCTCACCAGCGGCATCGCCGCCTACCTGCTGGGGGGCATCGGCCTGACGCTGTTGCTCGCGCTCGGATGGGTCGGCTCGCTCCGGCGTCGGGTCAAGGATCAGACGCTCACCATCCGCAAACGGCTGCTGAGCGAAGCCCGGCTCCGCGAAGAAGCCCAGGCAGCCAACCGGGCCAAGAGCGAGTTCCTCGCCACGATGAGCCACGAGATCCGCACCCCGATGAACGGCGTCATCGGCATGACCAGCCTGTTGCTCGACACGCCGCTGACGCCCACGCAGCGCGACTACGTGGAGATCATCCGCTCCTCCGGCGACGCCCTGCTCACCATCATCAACGACATCCTGGACTTCTCCAAGATCGAGGCCGGGCGGCTGGATCTGGAGTTTCATGCCTTCGACCTCTACGCGTGCATCGAGGAAGCGATGGACCTGCTGGCTCCCCGGGCCGCGGAGAAGCACCTGGAACTGGCCTACCACGTCGACCCGGCCGTCCCGCAGGCCGTCATCGGCGACTCGACGCGGCTGCGGCAGGTGCTGGTCAACCTGCTCTCGAACGCCGTCAAGTTCACCGAACAGGGCGAAGTCGTCCTGACGGTGCACCCGGACGACGGGGCCCCGGCGGACGGCTCGGGCTACCGGCTGCGCTTCACGGTGCGGGACACCGGCATCGGCATCGCACCGGAGGCGCTACAGCGGCTCTTCGAACCGTTCAGCCAGGCCGACGCCTCCACCACGCGCCGCTATGGCGGAACGGGGCTCGGGCTGGCGATCTGCCGGCGCCTCGTGGAGCTGATGGGCGGCCACATCGAGGCGACGAGTGAACCGGGGCAGGGATCGACCTTCACCTTCACCATCGAGGTTCAGCCCACCCGGCTGGACGACGAAACCGACGATACCGCCCGGCAGCTACTCCAGGGCCAGTCCATCCTGATCGTGGACGACAACGAAACCAACCGCAAGCTGCTGACGACGATCACCTCCAACTGGGGCATGGTGCCGGACGTCGTGGACTCGGCCGAGGCGGCCCTGCAGCGCATCGACGAGGGGGGCACCTACGCCGCGGCCCTGCTGGACCTGCACATGCCCGGCATGAACGGCCTCGACCTGGCCCTCCGCCTGCGAGCGCGCCGCCCGGCCATGCCGCTCCTCATGCTCAGCAGCGCCTACGACCCGACCCCGCTGCGAAGCGACCTGCTCGACGCACGGCTGAGCAAACCCATCAAGCACGAACGCCTGCGCCGGGCGCTGCTGGACGTCCTGCACCAGCGCACGGCCCCGGCTCCCCGGGCCGCGCCGAACCCCTCGCCCGAGGCCCCGCGCCCGGCCCCGGCACGGCCGCTGCGGATCCTGCTGGCCGAGGACAACGTCGTCAACCAGAAGGTCGCCCTGCGCATGCTGGAGCGGCTCGGCCATCAGGCCGACGTCGCCGCGAACGGGCACGAGGTGCTCGACGCCCTGCACCGCCAGCCCTACGACCTCGTGCTGATGGACGTGCAGATGCCGGACATGGACGGGCTGGAAGCCACCCGACGCATCCGCACCACCCTGCCCCCCGACCGCCAGCCCGTCATCATCGCCCTGACGGCCAACGCCATGCAGGGCGACCGCGAGCGCTGCGTGGAGGCAGGCATGGACGACTACCTCAGCAAGCCCATCCGCCCGGCCCAGCTGACGGAGATGCTCCACCACTACGAGGCCCGGCTCCGCACGCCCGAAGCCACCAGCTGATCGGCACGCCGGCCCCCCCGGCCGGATTCGCTACTCCGCCTTCAGCGTGGCCGGATCCGGCAGAAACGTGTTCAACTGCGTCGCCCCGAGGCGGTAGGTCACGTCCCGGCCGTCGACGGCCAGCGCCAGGGCCTCGTCCCGCTCGGCCAGCGCAAGCGTCAGCGTCCCGCCGCCGGTGACCAGCGTGACGCGATGGGCGGCGGCCCGGCGCACGCTGTCGGCCGGGACGTTGTCGAAGAAGCCGGCCGCCCGCATCGGCGCAAACCGGCCGAGCCAGCGCTCGACCGCCGCCGAGTCGGCCGGCACGACGGCACCGGCCTCGTCGATCTGCCAGCCTTCGCCGCGCCTCACGGTGTAGGCCGTCTCCCCCTTGCGGACCTGCACTTCCGTGACGGCGGCCGGCGGCACCTCCACGACCGTCTTGTCCCGCCAGCGGGTCAGGTCCTCGGGCACCGTCAGGTTCGCCCGCGCCAGAAACACCCGCGGGTCCTCCCCGATGCGCACGTAGACCGACTGGAAGTCGGGCCCCTGCCGGCCCGGCACCACCCGCTGCTCGCCCCCGTCCCAGGCCAGCGTCAGCACCTGCGCCGTCGAGTCGACGCCGTAGCGCCCGTAGCGCTCGGGTTTGGTCGAGACGACCGACTCCAGCTCCAGCTCCGCCAGCCCGTCGAGCAACCGGGCAACGGTGGCCGAGTCGGCCGGGAAGGACATCGGCGCCGTCAGGTGCCAGCCGGAAGCCTCCCGGCGCAGTTCGAGCGGGGCGTCGGCTCGCTCGATGCGGATGTGCGTGACGGCCTCGGTGGGGATCGTCACCTCCGGCACGTCCACCGTGGAGATCTCCGCGTCGAAGACGCCCGTCACGAAGGCCAGGACGAGCAGCGCCACCAGGGCGCCGAACAACCAGACAAGCTGCTTCTGCTGCATCGGGTGCAAGGTCGAGTCGGTTCACGGAACGGGAGAGGCAGGGGCCGTGTCAGGCCGCGACCAGCTCGGCCGCCCGCCGGCGCCGCTGCTGCCAGCGGAAGAGGCCGAAGAGGATCACCAGCACGACGGGCGTCAGCATGCTGCCATACTTGATCCAGGGGCGCAGCCCCTCCGGGACCGGCTCCAGCGGGCGCGGCTCGATGCTCTTGGCCCGGATCGACAGCAGCGCGTCGTCCTGGGCCAGCCAGTCCACCATGTTCAACCCGAAGGCGATGTTGCCGGGCACGACCCCGATGAGCGATTCGTTGAGCAGATCGCCATCGCCGACGAGGACGATGCGCGAAGGCTCGCCCCGGCGGCCGGGGTCGAAGGCGCTCGGGAAGGGGCCCGTCAGCGCGGCCGCCAGCACGTACGGGCCGCCCTCCAGCGCACCCATCATCTGCTCCTGCATCATGGGCTGGATCATGAAGAACCCTTCCTGGATGCGGCTCTGCTCGGTGGAGTAGATCAGCGGCGTGAACGAGACGCCCTCCGGCAGCACCCCGGCCGTGTCGACGGTGCTGACGAAGTAGAAGCGCACGTCGCCCAGGCGGTTGACCATCATGTTCTCCGGGTTGAAGCGGGTGGCGATCGGCAGGAACGGGTATTCGATCTGCTGCACCACGCTGAACAGGCCGGCCTGGCGCTGCGTCGTCAGCGGCGAGCTCTGCCGGTCCATGACCAGGTTGGGCGCGACGGTGGCGCCGTAGGCGGTGAGCAGCCGGTCCAGCCCGACGGGCTGCACGGCGGCCTGGCCCTGCTGGAGGTTGGCCCGGACGGCGTTGAGCAGCACGCCCATCCGCCCGCCCTGCATCACGTAGGCATCCAGCGCGCGCAGGTGCGGCTCCGGCAGCGAATCCGACGGCGAGACGATCAGCAGCACGTCCGGCCGCGTGCTGAGCGCCGTGTCCTGCACCGTCACCGTCTCCACGGTGTAGTTGCGGCTGAGCTCCTGCACGAACGTCTGCATCTGCGGCCGGCCCAGCTCGCCGTGGCCGCTGAGCAACCCCACCGTCGGCAGCTCGTCCCGCGTCAACCGGCGGATGGCGCTGGTGATGTCATACTCCAGCGTGGACAGGTCCTGGATCAGCGGCAGCACCTCTCGCTCGCCCCCGTACTCGATGGCCAGGCCCATGTAGGCGTTCTTGAGCTGCACGTTGTCGCTCTCGACCACCTGGATCTGCACCGGCGGAATCCGATAGCGGGCCGCCTCGTCCCGCAGGTCCTCGTCCTCTCCGGGGTCGACGAAGCGGTACTGGACGTTCTGGCCGCCGTAGGCCCGGTAGTCGTCCAGCTTGTCCTTCAGGAAACGCCGGTACGCGCTGTAGGGCGCCGGCAGATCCTCCGTAAAAAACGCCGTCACCGTGACCGGGTCGTCCAGGTTCTCGACGAGTTCGATCGACGCCTCCGAGAGCGAATACACCCGGTCGTCGGTCAGGTCCAGGCGGGCGAAGACGTTGAGCCCGATCAGGTTGAGCACCACGAGGATCCCCGCGGCCAGCAGCAACGTCGTTCGGGAAGTCCAGTCGCGTTTCATGAGGTATCAGCGGTCAGCATTCAGCGGTCAGCATTCAGGAGTCAGCGGTCAGGCAGCCGCCAGCTTCCAGGTCAGCACCGCTGATCGCTGAACGCTGACGGCTGATCGCTGGCTCACTCCGGCCGGCGGGCCAGGTGGTAGGCCGTCAGCAGGCCGGCGAAGGCCGTGACCGAGAGGTAGTAGAGCACGTCGCGCGTGTCGATGACGCCGCGCAGCAGGTTCTGGTAGTGATAGTCGATGCCCAGGTACTGGAGCACACCCGCCATCCAGCCCGGCACGAAGGCCGTCACCTTGTCCAGCAGGTAGAGGACGAAGATGATGCCGAAGCCCAGGATGAAGGCGACGATCTGGTTGCGCGTGATGCTGGAGGCCAGGATGCCGATGCTGCCGCACGTCATCCCGAACAGGAACAGCCCCAGGTAGCCGCCGACGGTCGCCCCCAGGTCCAGGTCGCCCAGCAGCGCCAGCACCAGCGCGTAGAGGGCCGTCAACGCGATGGAGACGAGGACGAACAGCGTCACGGCCAGCAGCTTGCCGGCAATGACCTGCCCGTCGCGCACCGGCAGGGTCAGCAACAGCTCCAGCGTCCCGGCGCGCCGCTCCTCGGCGAAGGTGGACATCGTGATGGCCGGAATGAAGAACAGAAACAGGAACGGCACGATGTCGAAGACCGATCGCAGCGAGGCCACGTTCTCCAGAAACAACGTGTTGCCGAAGAACCATCCGGTCAGCAGCAGAAACACGCTCAGGACGACGTAGGCGGCCGGGCTGTCGAAGTAGGCCCGCAACTCGCGCCGCGTCAGAATCCAGACGGGGTTCATGTCGATGGACGATGGTTGATAGCCGATGGTCGATAGCCGATAGCCGATGGTAGAAGGTCGAGTCCGGGAGCCGTTTTCCCTTTTGCCCTTCTCCCATCGACGTCTCTCCTACCCGGCCGTGAGCTGGCGGAAGACGTCTTCGAGGTTGGCCTGGTCGCGGTGCAGCTCGGTCAGCGTCCAGCCCTGCTCGACGGCGAGGCGGAAGAGGTGCGGGCGCAGGTCGTCCTTCGTATCAGCCCGCAGCGTGAAGAGCGTGCCGCTGTCGCCATCCTGCTGGGACTCGACGATCTGGACGGGGCCCCAGTTTTCGAGCACCTCGGCCACGGAGGCGGCGTGGCCGTTCTGCACGCCCAGCCGGATGCGCTGCCCGCCGCTGAAGCTCGCCTGCAGGTCGTCCGGCGTCCCGTCGGCCACCAGCTTGCCCTTGTTGATGATGAGCACGCGGTCGCAGGAGGCCTGCACTTCGGGCAAGATGTGCGTGGAGAGGATGACGGTCTTCTCCCGGCCGATGGCTTTGATGAGTTCGCGGATCTCGACGATCTGGTTCGGGTCGAGGCCGGTCGTCGGCTCGTCGAGGATGAGGATGGGCGGGTTGTGGATCATCGCCTGGGCGAGCCCGACGCGCTGCCGGTAACCCTTCGAGAGCGTGTCGATGCGCTTGCCGAGGACGCCCTGCAGGCCGCACAGCTCTGCCATCTCCCCGATGCGGCGGCGGTGCTCCGAGGCCGGAAGGCCCCGCATGGCCGCCATGAAGGCCAGGTAGTCGTAGACCACCATGTCCAGGTAGAGCGGGGTATGCTCGGGGAGATAGCCCAGCCGCTGCCGGATGGCGAGCGTGTCCCGGCGGACGTCCAGCCCGTCGACGAGCACCGTGCCGGCGGTGGGGGGCAGGTAGCAGGTGATGATCTTCATCGTGGTCGACTTCCCGGCCCCGTTCGGCCCGAGAAAGCCGAGGACTTCCCCGGGCTGCACCACGAACGAGATGTCATCGACCGCGCGCTCGGAACCGTACGTCTTGGTCAGATCGCGAACCTCAATCATATCGCTTCGTCGCGGATTGCGGCGAGCGGGGGAGCCTGCCCCCTCGGAGGCGACCGATCGTCGACCGCAGCGAACCGGCTCGCACCGCACGCCCGTCACCGATGCTTCATGTGGGCTCCTTCTTTTGCACGATGGCGGGAATTGTTCCATCCGCGGCGGGCCGCCGGCGTCTCGATTTTGACGGGCGCGGGCGCTACACTGGGGCGTGCGGCTCCTTCGCCGACGGGCCGCGTCCTCCATCCACGTGCTGCCCCTCCACCCCGCAATGCCGCCCTCCCGTTCGTCCTTCCTCGTCGCCCTCGGCGCCATCGGACCGGGCCTGGCCGTGGCTGCCACGGGGGTGGGCGCGGGCGACGTGATCGCAGCCGCCGTCTCGGGCGCCACGTACGGAACGGCGATCCTGTGGGCGGCCGTCGTGGGCGCCGTCATCAAGGGGACGCTGAACGAGGGCATCGCCCGCTGGCAACTGGCCACCGGCATGACGCTGCTGGAGGGCTGGGGCCGCCACCTCCACCGCGCGGTGCTTCCGGGCTTTGCGGTCTACCTCGTGCTGTGGACGTTCATGGTGGCCGGAGCCCTGATGGCGGCCTGCGGGCTGGCCGCGCACGCCCTCGTGCCGGGCCTGCCGGTGGCGGCCTGGGGAGCGCTGCACGCCGTCGCCGCCTTCGTGCTGGTGCTCGTCGGTCGCTACGCGCTGTTCGAGCGGCTGATGAAAGGGTTCATCGCGCTGATGTTCGTCACCGTCGTCTCCAGCGCCCTGCTCGTCCGGCCGGACTGGAGCGCCGTGGTGGCGGGGCTGGCGATCCCCTCCGTCCCGGACGGCGCGGGGCCGTTTCTCCTCGGCGTGATCGGTGGCGTGGGCGGGAGCGTGACGCTGCTCAGCTACAGCTACTGGATCCGGGAACGCGGGTGGGACGGCCCGGCCTTCCTGGCGCAGGCCCGCCTGGACCTGGGCGCGGCCTACCTGCTGACGGGGCTCTTCGGGGTGGCGATCATGGTGGTGGCGTCCGGCCTCGAACCGGGCGAGGCCACGGGAACGGCCCTGGCGCTGGAGCTGGCCCGGCAGATCGAATTGGTGGCCGGGCCCGCCGGCCGCTGGATCTTCCTCCTCGGCTTCTGGGGGGCCGTCTTCACCTCGATGCTCGGCGTCTGGCAGGGCGTGCCCTACCTCTTCGCCGACGTCGTGGAAACCCTCCGCCGCCCGGCCGACGCCCCCCCGGCGGCCCCGGCCGTACGCACCGACTCGCCGTGGTACCGGGCCTACCTGCTCTTCATCGCCTTCCCTCCCATGACGCTCCTGCTGGCCGACCGCCCGGTGTGGGTCGTGCTGATCTACAGCATCGCCGGGGCGTTCTTCATGCCGTTCCTCGCCGCCACGCTGCTCTACCTGAACAACCGCCGCACCCTCCCCACGCGCCTCCGTAACGGCCGGATCGCCAACGCCCTGCTGCTCACCGCCTGCCTCGTCTTCGGCTACCTCTGTGCCGCCGAACTGGCCCAGCGGCTGTGAACCGGATGCCGCGGGGAACGGCTCGGAGGGCGAGGGGCGGACGGGCACACGCCTCCCGGCCTCGCCCCTCGCCCTGCGCGTGCCTCACGCCCGGGGCAGCGCGGCCACGATGGCCCGCCAGTCTTCCCGCTCCGGCAGGCCGGGCTTGCGCTTGCCGAAGAACTGGGCGATGACGTCTCCGCCGGCGTCGAAGAGCTCCAGCGCCGTCACCGTCCCGTCGCGCGTCGGCTTGCGCACGACCCATGCCGACGCGATCCCCTCTTCGTTCAGATGGAGCTGGAATCCCGGGTCCAGCACGTTGAACCACGGCGGCGTGGCCTTGAGCCGCCGCACCGGCCCCGTGTGGATCTGGATGCACCCCGGATTCCCGACGAACACCATGATCGGCGTCTCCGTCGCAGCGGCGTGCTCGAGGGCCTGCCGCGCACTGGCCGGCTCGACCCGCTCGGTGAACGTCCCCTCGGCCAGGCGAAGAGCCTGCGGGCGGCTCACGCCATGCGTCTTCAGCATCGGGAAGAAGTCGTGCGTGTCCCGGAGTTCGGCCCAGTCCTGGAGCAGCGCGGCCCGGTCGACGGCCGCGTCCGGCGTCTCCGGCTCCGGCACAGGGCGCGGCTCGACCGGCGGCAGCGGCTCCGAGCCGGCATAGCGGTACTTCGCCACGAGGCGGTCGTAGGCGGCCACGTCGCTCCGGCGCGTGAGGAAGACTTTGTGGACGGCCGTGCCGTGGGCATCGAAGAATTGCAGGCTACGGCGCAGGCCGTCCTGTCCGCCCTCCCAGGGCGTCTCGACGGCGAAGCCGAAGCGCCAGCGCTCCAGGAAGAGCCGCAGGTCGATCTGCTCATCCAGCACGAGCCCCATGCGGTGGCTCTCGAAGAGCTTCACGTTCCGGTAGACGCCCGTCTTTTCATGCACGCAGGCGTCGTTGCGCGTCAGCGCCATCACCTCGCCCAGGGCTTCCAGTTCTTGCAGGAGCGCCCCCCAGCCGCCGTCGAGGCGCGTGACCCCGTCGCCCTCGTCGGCGGCGAGCAGGTCGGCCTCGCTCACGCCGAGGTCGGCGGCGGCGTTGCGGATGCGGGTGGTGGGGTGTGCGCGGCGGTAGGCGTGCCAGCGCTCTTTGAGGTCGGGCCGTGTCAGGGTCGTCGGTTCCATGGCAGGATGCGGATCGGTTCGAGGTAGGGGATGCAGAAAGCGTTCAGGAGCCCGGGGCGAGGTCGGGGGCGTAGGCGAAGGCGCCCGGATGCCCGTTCGGCGGCGGGCGGACCGTGGCCCCGGCGCCCCGGGCGTCGGGGATGGGGACCACGAGCGGGCAGGTGGCGCACGGGTGCCGGGTGACGAGGACGGAGATGTCGAAGGCGCGGCGGATGATCTCCGGCGTGAGCACCGCCTCCGGCGGCCCCTCGGCCAGGAGGCGTCCCCGCCGGAGCACGGCGATCCGATCGGCGTGCTGCGCGGCCAGGTTGAGGTCGTGCAGCACGGCCAGGACCCCCACGCCGGCGGCCGCACACCGGCGCGCCACGCCCAGCACCGCGTGTTGATGGGCCAGGTCCAGGCTGGCGGTCGGCTCGTCGAGCAGGAGGTAGCGGGCGCCCGGCCCGGAGGCCTCCCAGATCTGCGCCAGGGCCCGGGCCAGGTGGACCCGCTGCTGCTCGCCCCCGGAGAGCGTGGGGTAGCGGCGGGCGGCGAGGTGCGCCACCCCGGCGGCCTGCATGGCTCCCGCGGCGATCTCGAGGTCACGCGCCGGCGGCGTCCGGTGCGGCGTGCGCCCGAGCAAGACCACCTCCTGCACGGAGAACCCGAAGCCGAGCGTCGAGTGCTGCGGCAGCACCGCCCGGCGCCGCGCCAGGTGCTCCGGCGCGAAGGCCCCGAGCGGCCGGCCGTCCAGACACACCGCCCCGCTCGACGGGCGCAGCTCGCCGCTCAGCAGGCGGAGCAGCGTCGTCTTCCCCGCCCCGTTGGCCCCGACCACGGCCAGCACCTCGCCCGGCCGGAGCGCGAGCGTCACGCCGTCGACGAGCGTGTTCGGGCCGATGCGGTAGGTGGCGTCGTGCAGATGCATCATGAGGCGGGTCGATTCGTGCCCAGCGTCTCCCCCAACAGCGCGTCGAGCTCATCCATCGCCGCCGCGCCGGCGAGCAATTCGCGCAGCTCGTCCATCTCCTCCTGCGTGAAGGCCAGGCCGATCTGCCGGTTCGCGGTGTGGAGGTGGTAGCAGCGGGCCCCGGCGTGCCGGACCGGATCCACCTCGGGCCTCAGACGGTCGATCAGCGTGCGCAGATCGTTGAACCCCCGTCGATCCTGAGCCAGGATGACCGGCCCGAACACCACGTTGAACCATCCGCAGCAGCGACAGCGAAAGACGATGCCCTGCTCGGTCTGAAACAGCGGGTCGAGGGGATGGGTGCAGCTCATGATGCTGAAGGGTTGGGAGGGTTGGATGACGGATCGGGGCCCAGCGTCTCCTGCAGCAGCGCATCGAGTTCGTCCATCGCCGCCGCGCCGGCGAGCAATTCGCGCAGCTCGACCAGGTCGGGCCGGGTGAGCAGGAGGCGGACCTCCACGGGGGCGTCCGGTGGGGTCAGGCGCAGCACGGCGTAGCTGCCGGCTTCCCACCGGGCGGTAGCGAGGCCGTGCACCTCACGCAGGAGATCGGCGAAGTGCGGCCGGTCCAGCCGGACGTGGGCCGTGCGGAAGGCCACCTCGTAGCGGTCGCAACACGTGCAGCGCAGCACGTGGCCGTGCGGGGTGTGATAGCGAAAGGGGTCCTGGAAGCCCGGATAGGGGTGTGCCATGACAGGCAAGAGTCTGGGTCGATCAGGAGGTCGATCAGGAGGCCGACCAGGCGGTACGTTGCCGGCGCAGAAGCAAGGCGAGGAAGAAAGGCGCACCGGCCAGCGCGGTGAGGATGCCGATGGGGATCTCGGCCGGCTGCACCACGGTGCGGGCCAGCAGGTCGGCGGCTACCAGCAACACCGCCCCCAGCAGGGCCGAGGCCGGCACCAGCACGCGATGATCCGGGCCGAGCAGGAGCCGCCCCAGATGCGGGACGACCAGCCCCACGAAGCCGATCAGCCCGCTCACGGCTGTGGCCCCGCCCACGGTCAGGGCCGCCAGGGCGATCACGCGCCGCTTCGTGCGCTCCGTGTTCACCCCGAGGTGTCGCGCCTCGGCTTCTCCGAGCAGCATCACATTGAGCGCCCGGGCCAGGCGGGGGGCCGCGAGCAACGCCGCTCCCACCAGCGGCGCCACCACGGCCAGGGCCCCCCACGTGGCCCCGCCCAGGCTACCGAGGGTCCAGAAGGTCAGGTCGCGGAGTTGCCCGTCGTCCGAGAGCAGGACGAGCACCCCGGTGCCGGCTCCGCAGAGGGCGTTGAGCGCGATCCCGGCCAGCAGCATCGTCGTGACCGAGGTGGTACGGCCCCGGGTGGCGAGGCGGTAGACGAGCAGCGCCACGGCCAGCCCGCCGGCGAAGGCGGCCGCCGCCACGCCGAAGGCCCCGAGCACCGACGCCATGGCGCCCGGCACCAGCGCCCCCAGCACGATCATCGACGCCGCCCCCAGCGCCGCTCCGCTGGACACGCCGATGAGGCCGGGGTCGGCCAGGGGGTTGCGGAACAGGCCCTGCAGGTAGGCGCCGCTCACCGCCAGCCCGGCCCCCACGAGCACGCCCATCAACACCCGCGGCAGCCGGATCCCGGTGAGTACCAGCGCCTGCTGCACCTCATACTCCCACGGCAGCGCCACCCCCACGTGGGCCGCCAGGATCGCCAGCACCTGCGCCGGCGCGATCCGCACCGCCCCGATGCCGACGGCCAGCAGGACCACCCCGCCGAGCACCACCGCCAGCCCGGCCAGCACCACGACCGCCCGACGGCGAGCCGCCGCCGGGCGCGCTGCCGGGGCCGCTGCGCCGGGGTCCGTGGCCCCCTCCGGCAGCACCACGTCCAGGGAGGCGGACAGAGGCAGGGCGGTGTTCATCGGCGGCCTCCCTCCTCGCCCGCGGGCCGCTCCGAGCGCAGCGCCCGGGAGAGCCGCAGCACCCCCTCGCCCAGGCGCGGGCCGAAGGACAACAGCAGGGCATCGTCCACCGCCACGACGCGCCGCTGCCGGCCGGCCGGGGTCAGCGCCAGCCCCGGCTGCCGCAACAGCCCGTCCACCCCGCCCAGGCTCTCCAGCCCGCGCTGCGGGACGACGATCACCTCCGGCGCCGCGGCCACGGCGGCTTCGGCCGTG
Source organism: Roseithermus sacchariphilus (assembly GCA_003285105.1). GTDB lineage: Bacteria > Bacteroidota > Rhodothermia > Rhodothermales > MEBIC09517 > Roseithermus > Roseithermus sacchariphilus. The sequence continues at coordinate 237,469 of CP030158.1, forward strand.
AGCGGGCGGTAGCCCTCGTACGCCGTGACGACGTTCTCGCCACCGGCCAGGCGAATCACGGCATCGGCCGCCGTGGCCCGCCCGGCCACGTTGACCAGCCCGGCGCCCCGCGCGTAGATGAACAGCACCCGGGGCGACGCCGCCCCCTGCTGCGGCCGCGCCGCGGCCAGCTCAGCCTCCATGCGGGCGACGATCTGCTCCCCGGCGGCGTCCCGGCCGAGCGCACGCGCCAGCGTGCGGATGCGATGCACCGCCGCCTCCACCGTGTGCGCCTCCTCCAGCAGCAGCACCGGCACCCCCGCCGCCCGGAGTTGCTCGATCACGGCCGGCGGCCCCAGCCCCTCCGGCGCAACGACCAGCGTGGGGCGCTGTGCCAGGATGCCCTCGGCCGACGCCTGCCGGTAATACCCCAGCCGCGGCTTCTCCAGCACGTCCGGCGGGTACAGGCTCGACGCGTCCGCCGCCACCACCCGGTCGCCCAGCCCCAGGGCGTAGACGATCTCCGTGATCGCCCCGCCCAGCGTGACCAGCCGCCGGGTGTCCTCCACCCGCGTCGCCACACCGTCCACGCCTCGTACCGGCTCGCTCGTAGCCGGCTCGCTCGTAGCCGGCTGGGCCTGCAACCCCATCGGCAGGACCACGAGCCAGCCCATCATCCAACCCATCCATCGACGCATCATCGGCCCCTCCCTCATTCGGTGGTCAGATCCCGCGAGCCGTCCGGCTGCAGCACGTACTCGAACGTGTAGTACCGGCTGGGCGCCGTCGGGTCCGGCGGATCGGGGTTGCCCTTGTAGTAGCTCAGAATCCGGAGCTTCGCGTAGTTCCCACTGGCCGACCGGAGCACGATGGTACGGCCCGGAATCGGCGCGACCAGGTTGTTCTGCGGGTTGTAGTTGTACCAGCCATTGTCCGACCCCGTGCAGATCGCGTAAGGCGGACCGGGCACCGGACCGGCCGGCGTCTGCACCGCCGGGCAGGTGTTTTCCCCGTCGGCCACGTACCCGTCGGCCGGGGCTTCGGTGACGTCGGCAAAGGGCACGGCCAGCAACTGCGCCACCGCATCGCCCGGGCCACTCGTCCCCCCGTTGAAGATGATCGTCGTCCCACGGAAGCCGATGTCCCAGACCGTGGAGACGGAATCCTGCTGCCGGACGGCGGCATCCGTCTCGGACGAGGACAGCACGACCTCACCGGCTTCGAGATCGTAGAGCGTGAACAGGTTGTTGCTGATCGGAGCACCGGTCTCCGGGTCCCGGCCGGACGTCGGATCGGCCTCGATGTCTGCGGCCAGGCGGACGTTGAGCGGCTCAGGCTCGGGCTCGGGACCGGTGGTATCGCAGGCCGCCAGCAGGAGCGACCCCATCAACACGACGAACAGAATACGCATGGGAATACGACAGAGCATGATCGGGTTCACAGGGAAAGACGAAGGGCGGCGTACCACCGCCGCCCGGGCAGGGACGGCACGTACGCCGGACGGGTGACGTCGAAGAGGTTGTCCACGCCGAGTTGCACCTCGGCCTCGGCCCGCCGGGCCAGCGGGAACGCCCGGGTGAGGGTGGCATCGAAGACCGCGTACGCCGGGACGAACTCATCGGGGCGGTTGGCCAGGCCGTTGCCGTCCAAGTCGCTGTACCCGTAGCGGCTGCGCCAGCGGCCCCGGAGGCTGGCCGTCAGGTCGGACGGCAGGTGGTCGTAGCGCACCTGAAGCGTGGCCGCATGAGGAGAGCGGCCGAACAGGCCGGTGTAGTCCGCCACCCCCAGGCGATACTCCCGCCCGCCCGGGTCGCGTCCGTACACGGTGCCGCGTTCGAGCGCCCGGACGACCTCCCGGTCGCGGGCCTGCAGGAACTGATACCCCAGCGCCACCTCGGCCCGATGGCCCGGCCCTACCGGCGGATGCAGCCGCACCTCGGCCTCGACCCCACGGGTGTAGATCCGGGCCAGGTTGAAGTAGCCGTAGACGAACTGCCCGTTCGTCTTACGCGCCACCGGCTGCGTCTCGATCAGGTCGTGGACGTCGTTGTAGAAGCCGTTCACCGTGACCGCCAGCCCGGGCCCGGGCTGGACCGTCCCGCCCACGTTGACGGCCACGGAGCTTTCGGCACGCAGCGGATCGAGCCCGGCCGGGTCGAGCAGCACCTGATCGAGTTGCCCATCGGCCTGCAAGCGCGCGATGCCCTCGGCCAGGCGGGTGGAGCCGAAGACGGAATAGCCGGCGGCGGCATTCGTGAAGGCCAGGTAGAGCTGGCGGAACGCCGGCGCTTTGAAGCCGCTGCCGATGCTGGCACGGAGCCGGAGCGCCTCGGCCGGCTTCAGGAGCAGCGCCAACCGGGGGGTCAGCCGGGCGGCATAATCGTCGTGGGCATCGTAGCGCGCGCTCGCGTTGAGCTCCACGGAGGCGCCGGGGAGCCAGGCGTGCTGCAGGAAGGCGTAGCGCTGCCGGGCCTCGGGGAAGGCCCGGTCGGCCTCGCCCGCATAGCGATCTCCCCCGAGCCGCTCCTGCACCAGGCCGGCGCCGACGCTGGTGAGGTGGCGCGCGCTCCAGAGGGCGTCGAGTTGCGCCTCGGCCTTGAGGTACCGCTGGTCGAAGTCGTCGGCATAGTACAGGGCATCATCCTGCTGCCGGCGCTGCCGCACCCGGGTCCGGTAGCCCGCGCCGTAGAGCGTGGTGGTGAGGCGAAACCGATCGGCCAGACGCAGCATGGCCTCCGGGTGCAGGCTCCAGTCGACCCGGTGGCCCCGGTCGTCGTACCGCACCGCCGCGCCGTCCGGCCCCGTCAGCGCGAAGCCCCCCTGCTGATCCTGCCGGCTGATCCGCCCCCCGAGGCGGACCTCCAGCCGCTCCGCGGCGTCCCAGCGCAGCCGCGCGTCCGCCGTCCAGTCGGTGAACGCCGGGGCCGTCGGGCCGAAGGAGGCCGGCGTCAGGTCGTAACCGTCCGAGGCATAGCGGTTGAGCAGCAGCCGCAGCCCGGCCCGCTCCCGCCCCACCCCGGCCGAGAGCGTCGCCTCCGACGTACCGAAGGAGCCGGCACGCAGGGTGGCGCTCAGCTGCTCGCCCTGGTCGGGGAGGGCGGTGATCAGGTTGACCACGCCGGCCAGGGCCTCGCTCCCGTAGAGGGACGAGGACGGCCCGCGGACGATCTCGACGCGCTCCAGCCCCTGCACCATCAGCCGGTCCAGGTCGAGCGTGCCGGCCGTGCGGCCGATCACCGGCTCGCCGTCGAGCAGGATGAGGGTGTATTCCGGCGCGAAGCCCTGCACCTGCAGGCCGGTCCCGTGGTCGTCGAAGAGCAGCAGACCGGGCACCGTCACGAGCACCTCGCTCAAGCGGGTCGCCCCCTGGCGGCGCATCGCCTCGGCGGAAAGCACCGTCGTGGGCACGGCAACGTCTTCGAGCGCCTTCTCCGCACGGGTGGCCGTCACGACGATGGGGCGCAGCACGACGCTACGCAGCGTGTCGGCGCCTCCCCCGGGGGTCGGCTGCGCCGCCACGCGTCCCACCCCCAGCACGGCCCCCAGCCAGATCACACAGATCGCCCGGTACGTCATGAATGCAGCAGTAGCTCGCTATTAATTTAGACTGAGTCTAGATTAATGAGCCAGACGCAGGGAGTCAATCCTTCCAGCGGACTTCACAGAAAAAAAGAGCGGGCGGATGCCGAGCGGGCGGAGGGGCCGGGGCTCAGTATGCGATGCGAGCCGGGTAGGCCCGCCAGGCCTCGAAGGGGGCCTGCGCCTCCTCGCGCAGGAGCGGCACCATCGGGATCCGGCGCGCCTCGGGCGGACGGGTGAGTTCCTCGTAGATGTGCGCGTCGTCGAAGCCGGCCGCGGCGGCATCGGCGCGCGTGGCGGCGTAGCACACCCGCGCCGGACGGGCCCAGTAGACGGCCCCCATGCACATGGGGCACGGCTCGCAGGTGGTGTAGAGCGTGCACCCGGTCAGCTGAAACGTACCGAGCGCCCGGCAGGCCTCCCGGATGGCGACGATCTCGGCGTGGGCCGTCGGGTCGTTGGCCGTCGTCACCTGATTCGTGCCGCGCCCGATGATGGCTCCGTCGCGGACGACCAGGGCGGCAAACGGTCCGCCTCGCCCGGCCCGCACGTTCTCGACGGCCATCTCGATGGCGGTTTGCATGAAGTCGCGATCGGTCATAACGGAAGCGGGATCATGGGAAGAAAGGAAAGGCACGCCCCCGGCCTTCGAACCCATCGGAGCGGGCACCGCTCCTCACTCCCCCATCATCCGAAGCGGCAGGAGCACCAGGAGCACGAAGCACACGACGGCACAGGCAAAAAAGGCATCGCTGAGGAGGGCGTCGGCTTCCAGCCAGCCGACCCGGCCCAGCAGGTAGTGCCAGTCGTGGATCGACCGGCTACCGCCCAGCAGCGGCAGGGCGCGGGCACGGGCGTCTCCGGCGTAGACGCTGATGTTGATGAAGTTGTGCCCGAGCCAGAGCAGCGAGAGCTGCACCCCGAAGCGGTAATGATGAACCAGGAAGTGCCCGACGAGGATCGAGGGCAGGAGGATCTGCATGAGCGTCCCGCCGAGCACGTGCATGACGGGTCCGAAGAACCGGAAAACGAAGTGACCCGCTTCGTGGATGATGAGGTCGGCGTGATCGAGAAACGTGTAGCGCCCCCGGTTGAGCACGAAGAAGAGGCAGACCGGCAGGAGCACGAGCGAGGGCACCCATTCGCGCAGGGTGTCCCGGTGCCGGTTCCAGACGTCGATCCAGGCGTGCATGAGGCAGGCGGGGCGGGCCGTGGGGTTCCCTGCCGTATCGTCGGTTCGGGCATCCGACTTGAGCCGCCGGCTCCGGCCGGGCCGGCCCCGAGGGCATTCTTAACATACCGGCCCTGCCCTTTTTGACAACAAACCGTTAACATGGGCCGGGTCGCCAGACGCACGACCCTCCGCCTTCCTGCTGCGCCGGAAGGGGCTCTCGCGAAGCCCCTCGACCGCCATGTTCGATCTCGACACCCTGGCTCCCCTGCCCATCCTGACCGGCCTGGCCGGCGGGCTGGCGTTGTTCCTCTTCGGGCTGGACCTGATGAGCGGCGCGCTGAAATCGACGGCGGGGCACCGGATGAAGCGGCTGCTGGCCCGGCTGACGACGAACCGCTTCAAAGCCGCCTTCGCCGGCGCCTTCGTGACGGCCGTGATCCAGTCCTCCTCCGTCACCACGGTGCTGGTGGTCGGCTTCGTCTCGGCCGGGCTGATGACGCTGCAGCAGTCGGTGGGGGTCATCATGGGCGCGAACGTCGGCACGACGATCACGGCGCAGATCATTGCCTTCAAGGTCAGCCGCTATGCCCTGCTGCTGATCGCCCTCGGCTTCGGCCTGCAGTTCCTCGCCCGGCGCGACCGCCTCCGGCACTACGGCACGGCCCTGCTCGGCCTCGGGCTGATCTTCTTCGGCATGGACCTGATGAGCGGGGCGACGCGTCCGCTACAGGACTACCCGCCGTTCATCGAGGCGATGCGGCGCATGGATCACCCGCTGCTGGGCATCCTCGCCAGCGCGGCCTTCACGGCCCTCGTGCAGAGTTCGTCGGCCACGACGGGCGTCATCATCGCGCTGGCGTTGCAGGGGTTCGTCACGCTGGAGGCCGGCATCGCGCTGATCTTCGGAGCCAACATCGGCACGTGCGTGACGGCGTTGCTGGCTGCCATCGGCAAGCCGCGCGCGGCGGTGCAGGCGGCCCTCGTCCACGTGCTGTTCAACGTGCTGGGGGTGTTGATCTGGCTCGGGTTCATCGACCAGCTGGCGTGGATCGTCCGGGCCATCTCGCCGGCGGCCGAGGGGCTGACGGGCGCGGCCCGCCTGGCGGCCGAAACGCCGCGACAGATCGCCAACGCCCACACCGTCTTCAACGTGGCCAACCTGCTGATCTTCATCGGCTTCACGCGGCCCATCGCGTGGCTGGCCCAGCGGCTCGTGCCGGAACGGGCCGCCCCGGCCGGGGCCGGCGTCACGCCCCGCTACCTCGACGACATCCTGCTCGACACGCCGATGCTGGCGCTGGACCGCGTGCGCATGGAACTGCGCCGCCTGGGTGAGCGCGCTGCCGAGATGGTGGAGCGCTCCCTGCCCGTCGCGCTCCACGGCGACGAGGACGACCTGCGTGCCCTGGCCCGGTTGGACGACGAGATCGACGCGCTGCACGAGGCCGTGGTGGCCTACCTGGGTCGGCTATCCCGGCAGCACCTCGGCGCGGCCGAATCCCACCAGTTCCACGTGTACCTGACGGCCGCCAACCTGATCGAAAGCATCGGGGACATGATCGAGACGAACATCGTCCGGGCCGGGTGGGAGCGGCTGCACAACGACCTGCACGTCAGCCCGGCCACGGAGGAGGCCCTCGGGCGGCTCCACGGGAAGGTGGTCTGGGCGGTGCAACGGGCCCTCGAAGCCCTCGACGCCTCGGATGCCGGGGCGGCCCGGGCGGTGATCGACGCCAAGGAGGAGATCAACCGCCTGGCCGAGGCGGCCGAGCACCACCTGGCGCTGCGGCTGGCCGCCCCGGAGGCGCACCGCCTGCCGCTGTTTCGCCTCGAATCGGAGTTGATCGAGTACTTCAAGCGCGTCTACTACTTTGCCAAGCGTATCGCCAAGCTCCTCACCGAACCCCCCGAGAACCATGCTCCAGACCCCCGATCACGCGACGCTGCTCCAGCGCATCAGCCAGACCCATCCGGATCCGTCGCTACAACGCCGCGCCCACCTGCTGCTGCTGTACGCCGAAGGCCGTGAGACGGCCGCCGTCGCCGCGGCCGTCGGGCTGTCCCCGAGCACGGCCCGACGCTGGCGCCGGCGCTACCTCGACGGCGGCCTGGAGGCGGTCTTCCCCGCCGAGGTGCTGGCTGCCCTCCCCGCCGAGGCCCCGGCTCGGCCGGCACCCGAGCCGGCAGCCGAGCCCGCCGCCGCCCCCACTCCGGCCGCCCCGCCACGCTCGGACGACGCGCCGGCCCCCATCGAAGCCCGCATCCGCGCCCTGTTCGACGACGTGGCCGAGGCGTTCGGCGGGAAGAAGAAGCTCAAGGCCCTGCGCAAGCGGAAGCCGGCCAAAGCGTTGCGGAAGCTCGGCAAGCGGCTGAGCAAATACCGCGACCGCGTGCGCAAACGCCTGAACCAGGACGGCCTTTCCGCCCGGCAGCGCCGCCGGCTCGAGAAGCAGCGCAAGGCGCTCAAGCGCTTCCTCCGACGGGCCCGGGCGCTGCTGGACGAACTCTCCTGACCCCCCACCTGCGCCCGATGCCTTCGCCGCCCGCTCGACCCGAGCACACCACCAAACCGGCCCTGGCGCTCGACCCCGGCGAACGCGCCGACGCCGCCGCCCGGCGGGTGTTGCTGGCCTTGCTCGACGTCGTCGAAGCCAACGAACCCGGCGTCCGGGCTCAGCGCGACCCGGAGTTCCTGCACGACTTCCGGGTCGCCGTCCGGCAGACCCGCTCGGTGCTGGGCCAGCTCGAGCGCGTCTTCCCGGACCCGCCCCTCGGCCGCTTCCGGGAGGACTTTCGCTGGCTCGGCCGGGCCACCGGCCCCGCTCGCGACCTCGACGTCTACCTGCTCCGCTTTCCCATGTACCAGGCCTGGCTGCCCCCCGAGGTCCGGGGCGATCTGGAGCCCCTCCGCGCCTTCCTGCACCAGCAGCAACGGGCCGAACACGCCCGGCTCGTCGCCCTGCTCGACGGCGCCCGCTACCGCGCGCTGCGGGCCGACTGGCGGGCTTTCCTGACGGCACCGCTCACCACGCCCACGGCCCACGGGCAGCGACCGATCCGGGCCGTGGTGTCGAAGCGGATCCGCCGGCTCTACAAGAAGGCCGTGCGGCAGGGCCGCGCCATCCTCGCCGACGCCGATGCGACGGACGCCGATGCACCGGGCGCCGATGAGATGGACGCTGCCCTCCACGCGCTGCGGATCACGTGCAAGAAACTCCGCTACCTGCTGGAGCTGTTCGGCTCGCTGTACCCGCCCAAGGCGCTCGCCCCGCTCATCGACGCGCTAAAAGGGTTGCAGGACGTCCTGGGTGAACACAACGACCTCGTGGTGCAGCGGGCGCGGCTCCGGGGGTTCGCCCGGGAGATGATGCAGCAGGGGATGGCTCCGGCGGACACCTTCCTCGCCATGGGCCGTCTGGAGGCCCACATCGACCAGGCGCGCCTCCAGACGCGGGCGGCGTTCCGCCGTCGGTTCCGCCGGTTTGCCCGCAAGAAAACGCGGCGCCGCGTGCGGGCGCTGTTCCGCGCGGCAACGCCCCCCGGAACGGCCGCACCACCGGCCGGTTGACCCGTCCGTCCCGCCGTCGTCGGGGGTCTGTCCCTCCTCCAGCCGATTCCTCGCATGAAGCCGCTCGCCGCACGCACCGCTGCGCTGAAGCAGAGTGACATCCGTGCCATCACCGCCCTGACCCGCGAGGTCGGCGGCATCAACCTGGGTCAGGGCATCTGCGACATGCCCACCCCTGCGCCCGTCAAGGAGGCCGCCTGCCGGGCCATCGCCGGCGACCGCTCCACCTACACCGGCTACGCCGGCATCCGCCGGCTGCGCGAGGCCATCCTGCACAAGGCGCAGACCTACAACCGCCTCCCCGCCACCTCCGACGCCGAGGTGCTCGTCAGCGCCGGCTCGACCGGCGCGTTCGTGACGGCCATCCACGCCCTGCTCGATCCCGGCGACGAGGTGCTGCTGTTCGAGCCCTTCTACGGCTATCACCGCAACCTGCTGACGCTCATCGGGGCCTGCCCCCGCGTGGTGCCGATGCACGCCCCCGACTGGCGGATCGACTTCGACGCCGTGCGGGCCGCCATCACCCCGCGCACCCGGGCCGTGCTGGTCTGCACCCCCGCCAACCCCTGCGGCAAAGTGTGGACCCGCGACGAACTGGCCGCGCTGCTGGCGATCCTCCAGGAGCACGACCTCTACGCGCTCACGGACGAGATCTACGAGTATATGCTCTATGACGGCCGCGAGCACGTCTCGCTGGCCTCCCTGCCCGGCGCCTACGAGCGGACCATCACCATCTCGGGGTTCTCGAAGACCTACAACATGACCGGATGGCGGCTCGGCTACGCCGTCGGCCCGGCCCCCCTCCTGGAGAAGATGGGGCTCATCAACGACCTGCTCTACATCTGCGCGCCCACCCCGCTGCAGTACGGGGTGACGGCCGCCTTCGAGATGGACGCGGCCTACTTCGCCGAGATGCAGGCGGCCTACGCTACGAAGCGCCGGATGCTCTGCGAAACGCTGGAGCGCATCGGCTTCGGGGTGTCGTGGCCCCAGGGGGCCTACTACGTCCTGGCCGACGTCCGCCCGTTGCGGGGCCGGGTGCCGGGCTTCGAGGATGCCCGTACCGCCTGCGAAACGCTGATCCGCCGCGCCCACGTCGCCGCCGTCCCCGGCCCGTCGTTCTTCCAGCATCCGGAAGACGGCGAGCCCTACCTGCGGTTCTGCTTCGCCAAGGAGCAGCCGGTGCTGGAGCAGGCCTGCCGGCAGCTGTCCGAGGCCTTCGGCGGCCGGGCCTGACGCGCCGGCGCGGCACGCCGTTCAGAGCAGCAGCGAGAGCAGCACCTGGGCCAGGATGATCTTGGTGATCGTGGCGACCGGGAAGACGGTGGCGTAGCCCACGTTGGGCAGGTCGTTCCCGGTCTGCTCCAGGGCAAAGCTGAGAACGGCCGGCTGGGTCTGCAGACCGGCCAGCATCCCCGTCATCACCCCCATCGGGATGCGGAGGACGCGGTGCCCGATGACGAGCGCCGCCAGCGCCACCGTGCACGTGATGATGGCCCCGGCGCCGAAGATCAGCAGGCCCCCTCCCTGGCTGAGCGTGTCGAAGAACGCATAGCCGGCGCGCGTGCCGACCCCGGCGAAGAACAGCACCAGGCCGAGCTGCCGCAGCAGCAGGTTGGCGCTGTACGGGAGATACCACAGGAGCGGACCGGTGCGCCCCACCCGCCCCAGCACCAGCCCCACGACCAGCGGCCCCCCGGCCAGGCCGAGCCGGAACGTCACGTCGCCCGGCAGCGGCACCGGGATCATCCCGATGAGCAACCCGGCCAGCAGGCCCAGGCTGAGCGTGAGCAGGTTGATCTCGCTGAGTGCCCGGTAGGAATCCCCGAAGAGCCGGCTGATGGTGCCCATCACCTCCGGGCGCGCCACGACCCGCACCCGGTCGCCCAGCTCCAGCACCGTATCGCCATGCACCAGCCACTCCACGTCACCACGGCGGACGCGGGTGACGATGGCATCGTACTGACGCAGGAAGGCCAGGTCCCGGACCCGGCGGCCGGCCACGTTCGGGTTGGAGACGAAGATCCGGCGGAAGTCGAACACGCGGCGATCCTGTTCCAGGTGCTCATCGGCCCAGCGGCCGAGGGCCTGCTGCACCCGCTCGGCCTCGTCCTGCGTGGCCACCACGCTCACCAGGTCGCCGGGCTGCAGGCGCGTGGTGCCCTCGGCCAGTTCGTAGGTGCCGTCGGCGCGCTTGACGCGGCCGAAGAGCACGTCCCATCCCTCCTGCTCGGCCAGCACCTCCAGCGGCGCCAGCCCCTCCCGCTCGACCCGTATCGAGTAGCTGTGCAGGTCCTGCCCCACCGCCTCCCCTCGCATCTGCTCCGCCTCGGCCGCGTAGTCGACCTTCCAGAGGTGCTGCATCAGCACGATGGCGAGGATCATCCCGACGACCCCCATGGGATAGGCGATGGAGTACCCCACGACCGCCGCGTCGCGGAGCGCCGGACGGCCCTCCCCCAGGAACTCCAGCACGGCCGCCAGCGCCGGCGTGTTGGTCAGGCTTCCGGCAAACATCCCGGCGACCGTTGCCCCGTCGAGCCTGAAGACGGCGTAGGCGGCCAGGGCAAGCCCGAAGGCGCCGAGCAACACCCCGACCACGAGCAGGTTGTCCCGCAGCCCCTTCCGGCGCAGCGCCGCGAAGAAGCCGGGGCCGCTGCTGAGTCCGACGGCATACACGAACAGCACCAGCCCCAGCAGGGTGGTGAACTCGGGCAGCTTCAGGTCCGGGTGCAGGGCGCCGACGCCGAGCCCGGCGAACAGCACGGCGGCCACCCCCAGGCTGCTCCCTTTGATCCGAACCTGCCCCAGCAGATAGCCGAGCGCCGAGACGACGACCAGCAACAGGATCGGGTGTGCGATGAGCAGGTCGATCATGACGGGTCGGCCGAACCGTTACGGGCACCGCAAACCGGCCGGGAGCGGACCGGCGGGACGGCAAGGTAACGGCGCACGACCCGGGGCGCACGGCGGCCGCGTGAATTCTTCCCGCATCCCCACCCCGCGCCGGCCATCCGGCCGCCCTACTGCACGCCGACGGCCTTCAGCGCCGCGATCACCTGATCGTGGAGAGGGCCGTTGGTGACGATGACGCCCCGGTTCTGCTGCAGGCCCCAGCCCTGGTCGAAGGCCAGCGGCTTGCCGTGTATGTCCGTCACCCGCCCCCCAGCTTCGGTCACCACGAGCGAGCCGGCGGCGTGATCCCAGATCTTCTCGACGTAGCCCGGACGGGTGGGCAGGCGCATGTAGATGTCCGCCTCGCCCCGCGCCACGACGGCATACTTGGCCTGGCTGTCGAGGCGGACGGGGTCGGCGGTGATGCCGAGCCGGGCCGCCACCTCGGCGGCGTCGTTGTGCGAGGTATGGCCGGCTTCCACCGACTCGCAGAAGCGGGCGTGCGCGGGCACCCGCAGGTCGCTCGTCCGCACCGGCATCGGCTCGCCGTCGCCGTCGAGGGGGACGCGGAAGGCCCCCTGCCCCCGCACGGCGACGTAGACCACCCCGGTCTCCTCGGCGTCCGGCGTCGGCGGCAGGTTCGGACAGGCCAGCACCGCCACCTGCACCTCTCCGCCCACGATGAGCGCCAGCGCGATGGCGTATTGCTCACGCCGGAGGAAGCCTTTCGTGCCGTCGATGGGGTCGAGCGTCCAGAAGCGTTCGCTGTAGTCCTGCGCGCCGCCGTAGTCGATCCAGGCACGGACCGTCTCCGCATCGACGCCGGGCCGCTGCGCCGCCACGTGGGAGACGACCTGGTCCAGAATCGCCGGGTTTTCGCGGAGCGCCGCGCTGTCCTCTTCCGCAATGATGGGGTCGTCCGGGAACGCCTCCCGAATCGCCCGGCATACCAGCGCCTGACTGCCGAAGTCGGCCACCGTCACGGGGCTACGGTCCTTTTTGCTGAGGATGTCCGGCGTGATCTGTGCCTGGACCGCCCGGCAGAGTGCCGTGGCTTCGCGCACCGCCTGAAGCGCCACGCTCCGCTCGCGCGAGTACCCGGTATGCGTCATCGTGATCGTCGTCGAATGAGGTCGAATGAGAAGGGGAAGCAGGTCCGCATGACGAGCCCGACGAACGTAGCCGGCTCTGTCGATGCCGGCCGCGTCGTTCCGGCGCATCCGGCCCTCACCTATGGCGAGCCGCCCCAAACGTTCCCGGTATGCCGCGATCCACTGGAGACGTGACCAACTCGTTCGGCTACGAGAGAAGAGAATACACCGCACAAAAAACCATCGCCCCCTCGGCACGGCCGGCAGAGATGAGGCGATGGCTCGTACATGATGCACGAGTTTCCATAACTCGTGCGATGTCAGAGGGCCGTCAGAGGGCAATCCGGACACCTTTTCGCCCGATGCACCAGCTCAAATGAACTCGTATCAGACGAACGGTATCCCCTTCCAATGAGGACAAGAACCAGGCCCTGGAACCGCTATCTGCGGGAACGTCTCCACCTGTCGTCTTTCCCCTTCTTGCCCCCATCCCTGTCGTCTTCTTTCCCCTTCTTGTCCCACTTCTTGTCGTCGTCTTTCCACTTCTTATCCCACTTCTTGTCGTCGTCCTTTCCCTTCTTATCCCACTTCTTGTCGTCGTCTTTCCACTTCTTATCCCAATCCTCGCGGTGCTTCCACCTCTTCCCATGGCCTGTGCCACTGCCCCCCGCAACGGCATCATCCACGATGACACCATGAGCCATGAGTACCGGCACCACCCATGCCGTTTTGCGCAAAACATCGCGCCGGGTCAGCGCGGGCCCCCGTTCTTCCGATGCCTGCTGTTCCAGGTCGGTCTGTGACTGCTTCATGTCACTCATGGCGGGACCTCCAAGTCGTGTCTGGTTTGCTCGGGATCGAGAGTCCTGTCCTTGAAAGCTATCTGAATTTTATTTCACGTGGACCCACCTTTAACACCTATCACCATACTCCAAACCTCCCTCTATACCCGGTTCGTTGTCCCTCACAGCGCATCGTAGGGCGGCAGATCGTCGAGGAAGCGGTAAGTGTGCGCCTCGTGGTCCAGCGCGCAGCAATAGTGCACGAGGCCGTTGGTGACGACCAGATAGGGCGCCTGCACGACCTTGTTGTACCGCGCCACCTGATCGAAGGCGGCCTGCGTGATCTCCACCTCCGGGGCCTTGCACTCGACCAGCACGAGCGGCCGGCCCTGCCGGTCGTGCACGACCACGTCGGCCCGGCGCCGCATCCGCTGGTACGTGAAGGCCATCTCGACGGCGATCAGCGCCCGGGGCACTCCGCGCTCCCGAATCAGGAACTGTATGAAGTGCTGGCGCACCCATTCCTCCGGCGTCAGCTTGACGTACTTCTTCCGCAACGGATCGAAGATCATGCGCGTCTCGCCGACCCGCTGAAGGTGTACGTCGCACGGAGGCAGGTTGAGGGGGCGCATGGGGGATGAACCGGATCGGAGGCGTGAGCCGACAGGGGCCAACATACGACATGCGAAGGTCGGGCGGAAGGCAGGACGCGCGTCCCGCCCCTCGCCCTTCACGAAGCCGGCATCGCCGCCTCGTCGCCGTAGCCGGTCATCTCGACGTAGCCGCGGCCGGTGACGGGCTCGCCGCGGACGGTGCCGTCGATCTGCACCGCCCCCTCCCAGTAGCGCACGGACACGTCCATCTCCTGATCGGCCAGCAGCGGCTCGATGGTGAGGTCGACGGCCCGGTCCGGGATGACGAGCCGCCAGCCGGCCGGGTAGGTCGCCCCGCTGACGGGGCTCGTCCACATGTCGGTCACCCACAGGCGGACGGCCTCCCGTCCGAAGTCCGTCTTACGGCCATCCGGGTCGACGAGGACGCCGCTGGAGTAGGGGCCGGGCGTGCCGTCGGCCTCGCGGATCTGGTAGTACATGAGGTCGTCGCCGTTGGATAGCTGGAGCGCAAACCAGTCCCACCCCTGCTGTCCGTCGGCCAGGGCGCTGGTGCTCCACTCGCGGTCCATCCAGCTCAGCCCCGTCACCGCCACCGGCTCGCCGTCGAGGAGCACCGTGCCGGTGGTTGCGAGGCGGGTGAAGGAGTAGTAATAGGAGGCATTGCCCGGGCCGGGGCCTTTGGGGTCGAGGCCGCGGTCGCCCTGGAGCACGGGCGGTTTGGCCGGCGTCAGCAACAGGTCGAAGCCCACGCCGTCCTCCATTGCACGGACGCGCATGGGCGGGAACGCCTCGGTGGAATCGCCGGCCGCGGCGGCCTCCCAGTCCTCCAGCCACACCCGGAACGGCACGCCGCGGGCCCCGGCCAGCCCGGCGGCCCCCCGGCTGAAGCGCTCGAAATCGTAGAACCGCCCGCCGTCGATGTCGCTCACGCCGACGTGCCCCATGTAGAACTGGTTCGCCGCCCAGCCGGACGTCCGCGCGGCCAGGACCGAATCGGACGGCGTGAGGGCGACGCGAAACAGGGTGAACTGGTAGCCGAAGCGGCGCCCGTCGGCCGCGGTCAGGTTGCCGGTGTAGTACCACCACTCCACCCGGTACTCCGGGTGCGGGCCGTGGTCGGCGGGAAAGACGAACTCGCGCACCTCCGTGGCGCGGGCGAACCCGGTGGTGTCTCCGCCCATGGCCTCGGCCACGCGGACGGATGTGTCCATGATCGCCGGCTCGTCACACCCGATGAGCCCCACCACGACCAGCCCCACGGCCGCGATCAGCATGATCCTTCGACGCATACGATGCCCCATTCGTCTGTCTTTCGTCCTTCGAGATTCGTCACAGGCGCTCGCGCCGCGACGGAGGGGTAGCCCCGGCGATGGCGGCGCAGCGACGCGGTTGACCCCCTTCCCCCTGCGGGGACTTCCCCCTGTGCGGCCTGCGGCCAGGGGGAAGAGCGTACCTGGATCCCAACCACCCAGATCCTCCCCGTGCGAAGGGGCGGTGTCGCGCCGTGACGGAGGGGTAGCCCTGCGGGGTAGACCCGCATCGCACCGGCCTCGTACCAGGCGTTCGTGCTTCGCCATCGGCCCTCCGTCATTCGTCCCGCAGCGCCAGGGCCGGGTTGGCGCGGGCCATCTTCCAGGCCGGATAGAGCCCGGCCAGGACGGCGGCGACGAGGGCCACGACCACGGCCTGGCCGAGGAGGGCCGGAGGCACCTCGAACTGGAGCGTCCAGCCGAAGGAGCGCTTGTTGATGACAAAGACCAGCACGTAGGCCAGCACGAGCCCGAGCGGCAGCGACAGCAGCCCGGCGACGAGCCCCATCAGGCCGGTCTGGAGCGTCACGTAGCGCCAGAGCTGCCCGGGCGTCAGGCCGTTGACGCGCAGCACGGCCAGCTCGCGGGCGCGCTCGAGTTGCAGCGCCATCAGCGCGCTCAGCACGCCGATGAAGGCCACCACCACGGCCAGCAGCCGCAGCACGGCGGTGATGGTGAAGGTGCGGTCGAACACCTCCATCGACGCCTCGCGCAGCGCCCGGTTCGAGCGGATCAGCAGCGCCTGCCGCCCCCCGACGCGCTCCCGCAGCCGCTCCACGAGGGCGTCGACGTCCTGCCCGGGCGCGGCGTAGATGGCCAGCCCGGACAGGCCGCGGTCGTCGAAGAACCGCTCGTAGGCAGCGCGGCTCATCATCACCACCCCCCGGTCGTCCCCGTAGTCGTAGAAGATGCCGGCGATGACGAACGACCGTTCGCCCCGGTCCGTCTGGAGGCGCAGGGTGTCCCCCACGCCGAGGCCGTGCCGGTAGCTGTAGGGCTCGGAGACGATGACGGTCCGGCCCTCGTCGAAGGCCGGCCAGATCCGCTCGGGGTCGCCGCGCTGGAAACGGAACGTGCGGTACGTGTCCGCCGCACGGCTGATGGCGACCAGGTGCGTCGGGCCTTCGGACGAGCGCACGTCGCGGCTGCGCACGGAATAGGCGGCCTGCACGCCCGGCGTGCGCTGCAGCACCCCGGCCACCGGCGGCGAGATGGTGGCATCGCCCCGGCGAAAGACCAGGCTCGGCGGCTGCACGTAGACGTCCGCCTGCAACGAATAGCCCAGCCACGTCTCGACCGTCGCCCGGAAGCTGTCGACCATCACGCCGACGCCCACGGTGGCGGCGATGGCGATCATCAGCGCCGCGATGGCGACGGCGGTGCGGCTCAGCGTGGCGACGATGCCTCGGGCCGCCATCCGCCCCAGCAGGCCGAAGAGCCGCCCCATCCCCGGCCGCAGGACGTGCGCGAGGACCAGGATGACCGCCGGCGTGACGAGGGCGAAGGCGATGATCACCGACAGCAACGCCACGTAGCTCAGCACGATGCGCTGCCCGGGCACGAGCAACAGCCCGACCCCGAGCACCGCCAGCACGACGCCCGCCGTCACCAGCCGGGGGAGGCGGTCGCGCAGGTTCGTCTCCTCCTGCGAGCGCCGCAGCGCCGCCTGCGGGGCGGCGTGCGTGGCCTCCCGCGCCGGCGGGAGGGCCGCCAGCAGCGTCGCGCCCAGCCCCAGCCCGACGCCCTTCGCCAGCGTCAGCGGCGCCAGCGTCAGCTCGCGCACGGTCAGCACGTAGTACAGGTCGTTGATCGTCCGCGTGACGAGTTGGACGAGGCCCTGCGCCAGCACGAGGCCGGCGCCCAGCCCCAGCACCGTCCCCACCGCCCCGATGAGCAGGACCTCCCCCGTGATCATGCGGAAGACCTCCCGGCGCGTCACCCCGAGCGCCCGCATCCGCCCGATCAGAAACCGCCGCTGCACCACCGAAAACGTGATCGTGTTGTAGATCAGAAACATCCCGACGACGAGCGCCAGCAGGCTCAGCGCCGTCAGGTTCAGCGTGAAGGCCCGCGTCATCTGCCGGATCGTCTCGGTGCGGCCGGCGGAGCGGATGATCTCCGTGCCCGGCGGCAGCGCGGCCCGGAGGCGCTCCAGTTCCGCCTCTCCGGCCGGCGTGTCCGGCAGGATCAGGTCGATGCGGCTGAGGCGGCCCACCCGGCCGAAGAGTTCCTGCGCGGTGCCGACGTCCATGACGAGCAGGTTCTCCAGCGCCCGCGTGCCGTAGGCATCGTCCGGCCGGAGGATCCCGGCCACCCGCAGCGTCCGCGTGATGCCCTCGACCTGCACGACCAGCGTATCGCCCACCGTCCGGCCCAGCGCTGCCTGCGCCGGCTCCGGCAGCAGCACCGTGCCGGGCGTCGCCATGAACGTCGCCAGGTCCACGCCCGTGCCGGCGCCGACGTACGGCCGGAACGGCGCCTCGGCGAACGGATCGACCCCGAGCACCTGGTACGTCCGCCCGGCCGACGGCACGGTGACGTAGCCCTCCACGACGGGCGCCGCCGGCCGCACGCCGAGATCCACCCGCAGGTGCCGGTAGACGCGCTCGTCTAGATCCGTCCCCGCCCCGACGACGTGATGCGTCGCCCGGCCCGTGACCCGCTCGGCCGACTGCTCGAAGGCCCGCTGCGCGCTGACGTTGGCCAGGTCGATGGCGACGACCACCGCCACCCCGAGCGCCACGCCCAGCACGCTCAACCCCGCCAGCCACGGATGCCGACGCAGGTAACGCATGCTGGATCGGGTGAGGAGGGACATGGGAGCAGGGGGATGGGGAATGAGGAGCAAAGGAGAGCAGGCCGGGGCCTCGCTCAGGCCACCGTGGCGGCGGCATCCACGATCCGACCCTCTTCGAGCACCAGCACCCGGTCGGCGAGGGCGCGCAGGTCGGGGTCGTGCGTGACGACGAGCATCGTCTTGCCGGCCTGGCGGACGAGCCGGTCGAGCAGGGCCATGACCTGGGCGGCCGTCCTGACGTCGAGGTTGCCGGTGGGCTCGTCGGCCAGGATGAGCAGCGGGTCGTGGGCGAGGGCGCGGGCGATGGCGACGCGCTGCTGCTCGCCGCCGGAGAGCCGGTCCGGGAAGCTGCCGGCACGGTCCCCGAGGCCGACCTCGGCGAGGTAGGCCAGCGCCTGCCGCTGCTCGTCGGCGCCGGTGCGGCCGTTCAGTTCGAGCGGCAGCAGCACGTTCTCCGCCACCGTCAGCGTCGGGATCAGGTTGAACGCCTGGAACACGAACCCGATGTGTTGCCGCCGGAACAGCGTCCGTTCCTGCTCCGAGAGCGCCGTCAGGTTCGTCCCGCCCATGGTGATGGTCCCGGACGTGGGCAGGTCGATGCCGCTGATGAGGTTCAGGAAGGTGCTCTTGCCCGAGCCGCTGCGGCCGAGCAGCACGACCAGCTCGCCGGCGTCGATGTGGAGGTCGACGCCGCGCAGGACCTCGCGCTCGTGTTCGCCTTCGCGGTAGCGTTTGGTCAGCCCCTGCACGGCGATGAGCGGTTCGCCGGGGCGGCGCCTCCCGGCGCCCGGTGCGTGTGTCGTGCCGTCGGCCATCGCGTCGGGCGGGCTGGTACCCGCCGGTGGTTCATGATAGGGCCTGTGGGACGACCGGCCGCCGCCGAAGGTTCGGCCGGACGGGGGCGTCGAATGTGGAAACGTTGCAACGTAGACGCCTGTTCGTGGCCTCCTCATACCCGCCTCATCCCCCGGTGGCCCAGGCCAGGAGCAGCGCCCGGACGGGGGGCAGGCCGACGGCCAGCGCACTCAGCGCCGCCATCAGCGCGAAGGCCACGCCCGAGACGGCCGCTGCCGGCGGGTCCTCCGTCACCAGCGCCGCCGTGCCGATGCCGTGCGCACTCGCCCCGATGGCCAGGCCCCGCGCCACCGGCCCACGGACGCCCAGCGCGTCCAGCACCGGCGGGCCGAAGACGGCCCCCAGCACGCCGGTCAGCACCACGATGGCGGCGGTGATGCCGGGGTGGGCTCCGAGCATCTCGGCGATGGGGATGGCGATGGGGGTGGTGACGGAACGCGGGATGACGGCCCGCGCATAGTCGGCGCTGAGGCCGAGCAGGCCCGCCCCGAGGGCCGCCGTCGCCAGCGCCAGCGGGGCCGCCACGGCCAGCGTGCCCAGGAGCGGAGCGGCGCAGGCCCGCAGCAACGCCCGCTGCCGGTAGAGCAGTACGCCGAGGGCCGCCACGGCGGGGTCCAGCAGCGCCATCAGCAGATCCCCCGCGCCGGGATGCAGCAGGTCGCCGGTGCGGTAGGCGGGCAGGGGCGCATCGGCCAGCCGCAGCGCGCCGAGGGTGACCAGCGCGCCGAAGAGCACGGGATGGAACAGACTCACCGCCGCCCGCCGCCCGAACGCGCCGAGCCCCGCCGGCAGCCTCGCGCCGAGCCGGGCCTGGAGCCACGCTCCGGCGGCAAAGGCCGCCACCGTCACCCCCAGCCACAGCAGCACCGACGCCGGGCGCAGCCCCGCCCACGCCCCCGGGACGGCACCCAGCGCCACGGCTCCCCAGCACACCGCGACCCGCCCCGGCGGCCGGCCTCGCGGTGCCGCCGCGCGAGGCGGCACCGGCCCGGCATCCGCCCTCCGCCGGGCCAGCACCTGCGCCAGCCAGCCCGTCGTGCTCAAGGTGACGAGCAGCCCCAGCCCCACCAGCAGCGCCACCCGCCCCAGTTCCCCCGCCTGCGGCGCCGGCGCCTGCGGCAGCATCACCAGCGGCGGTACGAAGAACAGCGCCATCCACCGCCCCAGAAAGCCCACGGCCGGGTCCAGCGCCGCCGCCCACCCGCGCGCGAGCGGCGGCCGCCACCACTCCAGACCGAGCAGCCCGGCCCACACCAGCAGCATCGCCACGACGGAAGCCGGCAGCGGCACGGCCAGACCACGCAGGCCGGCCGCCAGCGCGGCCGTCAGCCCCCCCAGCACGCCGACGCCGGCAACCACCCGGACCGCGCGCCCCCCGCGGCCGGCGGTCAGACGCACGGGCATCTCTTCCCCGGCGGCCTCAACCCGCCCCCTCCCCGTCCGGCAGACCGGCCAGCAGGTAGAGCACCGCCATCCGCACCGCCACGCCGTTCGTGACCTGATCGAGGATGACCGCCCGCTCGTGGTCGACGACCTCGCTCGCCAGCTCGACGCCGCGGTTGACGGGACCGGGATGCATGATGATCAGGTCCGGGTGCTGCTCCAGATGCTCCAGCCGGATCCCGAAGCGCTCGTGGTACTCCCGCAGGCTGGGGAACAGCCCCGCCTCCTGCCGCTCCAGCTGGATCCGCAGCGCCATCGCCACGTCACAGCCCTCCAGTGCCTCCTCCAGCCGGTGCGTCACCCGCACGCGCCCGCCCTCCACCATCTCCTCGATGCCGTAGGGGATCAGCGTCCGCGGCCCGCAGAGGGTGACGTGCGCCCCCAGCGCCGTCAGCGCGTAGAGGTTGGACCGGGCCACCCGGCTGTGCGTGATGTCCCCGATGATCGACACGTTCAGCCCCTCGAAGGAGGGCTTCAGATCGGCGATGGTGAGCAGGTCCAGCAGCGCCTGCGTCGGATGCTCGTGCGCTCCGTCCCCGGCGTTGATGATGACCGCATCGACGCATTGCGTCAGGAAGTGCGGCGCACCGGGCGATTTGTGGCGCACCACCACCATGTCGATCTTCATCGCCTCGATGTTCCGCGCGGTGTCCTTCAGCGTCTCCCCCTTTGATACCGACGAGGTCGAGACGGAGAAGTTGACCGTGTCGGCCGAGAGGCGTTTCTCGGCGAGTTCGAAGGAGATGCGCGTACGCGTGGAGGGCTCGAAGAAGAGGTTGACGACGGTGATGCCGCGCAGCGTCGGGACGCGCTTGATCCGGCGGCCCAGCACGTCCCGGAATTGCCGGGCCGTCTCCAGGATGAGGCGGATCTCCGCGGCGCTGTAGGTGGCCAGCCCGAGCAGATGCCGGTGCTGCAGCGCCGGCAGGCCCGGCTCCGTCGGGTCCGTGTGTGCCGTGTCGAGCGTGTCTGCCATCAGAGAAACGAGCAGTCTGAGTGGGGACCGGCCCGGCCTCCGTGGGCGGCACCAGGCCACCCCGGGAAGCGAGCCGCACGAAAAGAACCGTCGAAACGAGAACGGGCAACCCGGCCGGGCGCGCGCCGGGCGAGGGCCGAGCGGCCTACAGGGGCACCCGCCCCGGCGCCTGGGGCCGGGCCGTCTCGACGAGCCAGACGCCCTCGCGGTCGTCGATCTCCCGGAGGCGGACGCGCACCTCCTCGCCGGGGATCGTCGGCACCCGGCGCCCCACGAAGTCGGCCGTGATGGGCAGCTCGCGCAGGCCGCGGTCCACGATGACGAGGAAGTGCACCGTGGCCGGGCGGCCCAGGTCCATCAACGCGTCCAGGGCGGAGCGCGCCGTGCGGCCCGTGTAGAGCACGTCGTCGACCAGCACCAGATGCCGCCGCGACACATCGAAGGGGATGTGGGTGGCCCGCACGACGGGATGCTTCATCCGCACCCGGAAGTCGTCCCGGTACATCGTCGCATCGAGCACGCCGAGGTCGAGGTCGATCCCCTCGATCGCACGGATTCGCGCCTGCAGGCGCCGCGCCAGGTGGACCCCGCGGGTCTGCATCCCGATCAGGGCAAACTGATCGGCCGAGGCCCCGCCGGGAGCGGCGGGGTCGATCAGCTCGACGATCTGCTGCGCCATCCGGTTCAGCGTCCGATCCAGATCGCGCGCATCCATCAACTGGGCCTTGATGCGGTCTTGCGGTTCCATGCGGGGAAACTACGAACGCGGCGGGACGATTGCCGGGGCGTTTTTTTCGATTTTCGGTGGACGTTTCGAGAAGGACGGCACCCGGGGCCGCGCCCGGCACGGACGGCGCCGAGGCGGACGCCGGAACCCCGGGCAAGCCGGATACTCTAACTGATCCGCCCCGTCGTCCCGCACAGCCCCTGCCTGCCCGTGCCCTCGCCCGACCCCGCCCTGCGCTACCTCGATCCCGCCATCGTCTCGCGGCTCAACAACATGGAGTTGCGGGCCCGCCTGATCGTCGAGGGCTTCATCACCGGCCTGCACAAGAGCCCGTACCACGGCTTCTCGGTCGAGTTCGCCGAGCATCGGCCCTACAACCCCGGCGACGAACTGCGCAGCGTCGACTGGAAGGTGTACGCCAAAACGGACCGGTACTACGTCAAGCAGTACGAGGAGGAGACGAACCTGCGGCACTACGTGGTGCTGGACACCTCGCCGTCGATGCGCTACCGGCACAGCGGGCCGCTGACGAAGCTGGAGTACGGTGCCTACCTGGCCGCGGCCCTGCACTTCCTGATGATCCGGCAGCGGGACGCGACGGGGCTGATCGCCTTCGACGAGCGCGTCCACACGATGCTGCGGCCCCGGAGCACCCCGGGCTTCCTGCGCCAGATCCTGACGACGCTCCAGCGGCTGACCGACGAGCCGGGCGGAGGCTCTCGCACCGCCGCCGCGGCGGCGCTGAACGAGGTGGCCGAGCGCATCGGCCGCCGCTCGCTCGTGGTGCTCATCACGGACCTCTTCGAAAACATCGCCGCGCACGATCAGCTCCTCAAGGCGCTGCGGCACCTGCGCTATCGCGGGCACGAGGTGCTCGTCTTCCACGTCCTCGAGAGCGACACCGAACGCCGCTTCCGCTTCCCCGACGTGCCGATGCTGTTCCGGGACATGGAGACGGGCGAGGAGATGACCCTGCAGCCCGCCCAGCTCCGGGCCAACTACGAGGAGGCCGTCCGGCACTTCAGCGAACGCTTCCGCCGGCGCTGCCTCGAGAACAACGTGGACTTCGTCGAGCTGGATACGGCCGCCGCCTACGACACGGCGCTGCTCTCCTACCTGAACAAACGCCGCCGGCTGTTGTAGCGGCCCCGATGGCGGCCCGTCGGCACGGCCGCGGCACGGCCGCGGCGCAACCCCCGGACCGCCGGCCGGTACAACCGGTTCCGCCGGGCGGCCCCGGGCCAGCCCGGCTGCTTCGTTGTCGAAACTGACGTGCCCTCCCCCATGACCACACGCCACGCCCTCCGGACCGGGGTGCTGCTGATCGCCCTGCTGGGCGCCCCGACGCTCCCCCCGTCCGCCCTCGCCCAGAGCGCCGACGTCGCCCCCGAGCTGAAACGCCCCGCCGTCACGCCGACGGCCTTCGAAGCGCCGGACGTCGTCGCCCGCTACCAGGCCACCATCACCCCGGACGACCTGGCCGCACACCTCTACTTCTTTGCCTCCGACTTCTTCGAAGGGCGCGAGACGGCCACCCGGGGCCAGAAGCTCGCGGCGGCCTACCTGGCGAGCCAGTACCGCAAGATGGGGTTGAAGCCCGCAGGAACGGCGGCCACCGACGACCCCTACACCCCGGCGGCCTATCTGCAACCGTTCACGGTCTACGGCGATCAACTCCGCTCCGCCCGCCTGACCTTCCAGGTCGCCGACGACACCGTGGCGGCCAGCGTCTTCGGCCCGACGCACTACGACGGGCAGATGTACCTGTCCTACGGCAACACTCCGTCCGCCGAGGGCGGCGTGGTCTTTGCCGGCTACGGCATCCGCGACCCGCAGCTGGGCTACAACGACTACGCCGCGCTCCGCGAGCAGGGCATCTCCACGACCGGCAAGTGGCTCCTGATGCTCCGCGCCGAGCCCATGGCCGATGACGGCACCTCGCTGCTGCCGACGGCCGAGGGCCGGCTCTCGCGCTGGTCCTCGGGCACCGACAAGATCATGACGGCGCTGCAGGGGCAGGGACTCCCGCTGGGCATCCTGATCATCGGCGATGCCGGCCCCGGCGTCACGCGCTCGCTGCCCGAACGGACGGCGCTGGCGGCCCAGCAGGCCCAGTCCGTCAGCCGCCTCTCCCTGCGGCCCAACCTGACAACGCGCCCCTACCCGCCCATCTACGTCATCTCCTCGGCCATGGCAGACCGCCTGCTGGCCGCCTCGGGCCATACCACCGAGGGCCTCCGCCGGCAGATCAACGCCTCGCTCAAACCGGTGGTCTTCGAACTCGAGAACGCCCGCGTCTCCAGCACCATCGAACGCGCCGTCGAGCCGCTGCAGACGGAAAACGTGATCGCCTTCATCGAAGGTACCGACCCGGACCTCAAGGACGAGGCTGTCGTCCTCTCCTCCCATTACGACCATATCGGGATCAACTACGGGCAGGAAGGGGACGTCATCAACAACGGGGCCGACGACGACGGATCGGGCACGGTGACCATCCTGGAGATCGCCGAGGCCTTCATGAAGGCCCGGCAGGACGGCTACGGCCCGCGCCGCTCGATCCTGTTCCTGAACGTCTCCGGCGAAGAAAAGGGGCTGCTCGGCTCGGCCTACTACGCCGACGTCGAACCCGTCTGGCCGCTCGAAAAGACGGTGGCGAACCTGAACCTGGACATGGTCGGGCGCTTCGACCCGGAACACCCGAAGGGCAGCGAAAACTATGTCTACATCATCGGCTCGAACCTGATCTCCCAGGAACTGCACGACATCAACCAGCGCGTCAATGCGATCACCGGGGTCAACCTGGAGCTGGACGAGCGCTTCAACTCTCGGGACGATCCGAACCGGTTCTATGCCCGCTCGGACCACTGGAACTTCGGGAAGCACGGCATCCCGTTCATCTTCTTCTTCACCGGAACCCACGAGGACTACCACCAGCCGGGGGACGAAGCGCACAAGATCGCCTACGACCGCATGGCCCGCATCGCCCGGCTCGTCTTCGCCACCGCCTGGCAGGTCGCCAACCAGGACACCCCGCCGGCGGTGACCGGGACGGGCTTCAACTGATCCGACCGGCCTCCCATCGAGCCGTGACGCAAGGGGCTCAGGGACACGACTGGTCCGGCGGCGTGCGGCTCCGTTCGTCCCTCGCTCCCCTTCCTTCGTCCTTCCCCATGCTCGACCAGATCAAAGCCCTCAACGACGAGCTGTTCGACGAGATCGTGCGGCTGCGTCGCACCATCCACCAGCACCCGGAGCTGGCCTTCGAAGAAGAGCAGACGGCCCGGCTCGTCGCCGATACGCTGCGGCCGCTCGGGCTCGAACTGCAGACCGGCGTGGCCCGGACCGGCGTGGTGGCCACGCTGCAGGGCGCGCACCCCGGCCCCACACGCCTGCTCCGGGCGGACATGGACGCGCTGCCCATCCAGGAGGCCACCGGCCTGCCCTTTGCCTCGGCATACCCCGGCAAGATGCACGCCTGCGGGCACGACGTGCACACGGCCTCGCTCCTCGGGGCGGCGATGATCCTGCACCGGCTCCGGGATACCCTGCACGGGGCCGTCCGCTTCCTCTTTCAGCCGAGCGAGGAGGTCGTCCCCGGGGGCGCCCGGCTCATGATCGAGGAAGGCGCGCTGGCCGACCACCCGGCCAGCCCGGCCCCGACGACGGTCTTCGGCCAGCACGTCATGCCGGAGCTGCCTGCCGGGTGGATCGGCGTGCGCAGCGGGCTGTACATGGCCTCCGCCGACGAGATCGCCATCACCGTGCGCGCCCGCGGCGGCCACGGCGCGGCGCCGCACGAGATCGGCGCCGACACGGTGCTGACGGCGGCCCACATCGTCGTGGCCCTGCAGAGCATCGTCAGCCGCAATTGTCCCCCGGACGTGCCCAGCGTGCTCTCCATCGGCCGGGTCGTCGCGGACGGCGCCCACAACGTGATCCCCCCGGTGGTGAACCTCTGGGGCACCTTCCGCGCCATGGATGAAACCTGGCGCTTCCGCGCCCACGACCTGATCCGGCAGGTGGCCGAGCAGACGGCGGCCGCCTTCGGCGCCTCGGCACAGGTGGACGTCCGCGTCGGCTATCCCTCGCTCTACAACCACGAGGAACCGACGGCCTTCGTCCGGGAAGCCGCCGTCGAATACGTCGGCGCCGAGCGCGTCGTCGACCTCGACCGCTGGTTTGCCGCCGAGGACTTCGCGTGGTACCTGCGCGAGGTGCCGGGCTCGTTTTACCGCCTCGGTGTGGGCAACGAGGCCCGCGGCATCGTCCACGGCCTGCACACGCCGCAGATGGACAGCGACGAGGAGGCCCTGCGCGTCGGCCCCGGCTTCATGGCGTACCTGGCCTGGAAACGGGGGCTGGACAAGACGGAACGGGAAGCATCAGGGGACGATTGACCGCCCTTCGACCTTTGCCCTTCGACCCTCGACCTTCCCTCTAATCATGGATTTCCCTCCGTTCCCCGGCTTCCGCGATGCGGCGTTCGACCTGCTGCGCGGGCTGAAGCAGCACAACCGCCGGGACTGGTTCCAGCCCCGGAAGGCGGTGTTCAAGGACGAGGTGGAGTGGCCCCTGCAATGCCTGGTGGTCGATGCGGCGCGCGAGGCGCAGCGCCGGCACCTGCCGCTCTCGGGCGACCCGTCGCGGTCGCTGTTCCGCATCTACCGCGACACCCGCTTCTCGAAGAACAAGCAGCCCTACAAGATCCACGCCGGCGCCGTGCTCTCGCGCTCGGGCGCGCGGAAAGACCCGGGTGTCGTCTACATCCACGTCGAGCCCGGGGCCTCGTTTCTGGGAGCGGGCTTCTGGCGCCCGCCCATGGCGTTGTTGCGTCCGTGGCGCCTCCGCATCACGGACGACCCGGCGGGGTTCCGCCAGGTGCTCGCCGCCCTCGAAGACCGCGGCCTCACGCTGGACCCCGGCACCCCGCTCACCCGGATGCCGCGTGGCTTCGAGGCCTATGCCGGCACCGAGATCGCGCCGCTGCTGCAATGGACCTCGTTCACCGTCAGCCGGCCGGTGGCGGACGCGGCGCTGCGCACGCCGGCGTTCACGCAGGAGGTCGTGCGCCTGGCCGAAGACGCCCTGCCGCTGCTGACCTACGGATGGGCGATCCTGGACCGTTCCTGAACGTCGTGCCCCCATGAACCGCCTGCCTCCCGCCTGCTGCACCCGGCTCCTGGCGATCCCGCTCCTGCTGCTGGGCGGGCTCGGGTGCGGAGGGACACGCCCGATCGAAACGGCACCGCCACGCCCGGCCCCCTCCATCGCCCCCCCCGGCCGCCCGACACCGGCCGCGCAACCCTGGTGATCCAGGTCGCCACGGGCGGCACTCCGTTGCCGGCGGACGTGCAGGCCCTCCGCTTCCGCCTGGCGGAAGTCCGCCTGAAGGCCCGCGGCGGCGCCTGGACGAGCTACCCGGCCGACGCCGGCCGCTTCCAGATCACCGCCGAGGCACGCCCCCGCAAGACGGTGCTCTCGACCCGGCTGCCGCCGGTGCCGTACGACTCGCTCGCCCTCGTGCTGGAAGACGTGTTCGTGCAGTATGGCCCCAACGCGGGCGGGCCGCTGACCCTGACCCGCGGCGAACCCCTGCGCCTGGCGCACCCCCTCGCGCCGCTCCCCGACCAGACGACGACCCTGCACCTGACCTTCGAGCCGGGCGCCTCGCTCAGCCGCGATGCCGCCTGCCGCTGGTTCTTCCTCCCCTTCATCACCGCCCGGGTCGAATAGCCCCGGCTACCCACACGCCGGCCCCGGCTCCCACGCAGGGAACCGGGGCCGGAGGGGACGAACGGCCTGGACCGCCGCGCTCAGTAGGCGGCGGCGTTGACGGCTTCCACGCGGGTGATCTCGGGGACGGCCCGCTTCAGCGCCTGCTCGATGCCGGCCCGGAGCGTCATCGTGCTCATCGGGCAGGTCCCACAGGCCCCCATCAGTTCCAGCTCGACCACGAGGTCCTCCGTGATGTTGAGCACGCGCACGGACCCGCCATCGGCCATGAGGTAGGGCCGGATCAGGTCCAGCGCCTCCTCGATCTTGCGCATGAGTTCCGGATCGTGCCCGGGCTGCCCGGCAGGCTGGCCCTCGGCCGTCGGTCCGCTGATTCGGTGCGTGTTCTCCGGCATAATCGTAACGGTGCGATGGGACGCGTCGGTTCTACGGGATGGAAAGAGAGGAACGCCGGGGAGGCGAAAAAGATCTGTCCTGCACGGAAGACGCGCGGGAGCGTCGTGCGGCCATCCGTCGTGCGGCGATCAGCGATGCAGGATCTCCACCTTCTGGGTCGGCGGGGCCATGGCATTGCGGAGGGTCACCTGGCGGACCGTCTCCTCGGCCAGGCGGTGGAAGGCCCGGGCCGAGACGCTCTCCGGCTCGGCCAGCACGACCGGCGTGCCCGTGTCGCCCGTCTCGCGGACGACCTGCTCGATGGGAATCTCGCCGAGGAACGGCACGCCCAGTTCGCCCGCCAGCTTCCGGGCTCCGCCCCGCCCGAACAGGTAGTACTTGCGATCCGGCAGATCCGGCGGGGTGAAGTAGGCCATGTTCTCCACAATGCCGAGCACCGGCACCTGGACGTTCTCGAACATGGCCACCCCCTTGCGGGCATCGGCCAGCGCCACATCCTGGGGCGTCGAGACGACGATGGCGGCCGTGAGCGGGATGGTCTGGACGATGGTGAGTTGAATGTCCCCCGTGCCGGGAGGCAGGTCCAGGATCAGGTAGTCGAGCTCGCCCCAGTCGGCATCGCCGAGGAACTGGCGGACGGCGCTCGAGACCATCGGGCCGCGCCAGATGACGGCACGGGCCGGGTCGACCATGAAGCCCATCGACAGGAGCCTGACGCCGTGGCGCTCCAGCGGGATGATCTTGCGCCGGTCGTTGACGCGGGGCTTCTCGTCCCGGACGCCGAACATGGTAGGCACCGACGGCCCGTAGATGTCCGTATCGACGAGGCCCACGTCGTATCCCTGCCGGGCCAGCGCCACCGCCAGGTTGGCCGCCACGGTGCTCTTCCCGACGCCCCCCTTGCCGGAGGCGACGGCGACAAAGTTCAGCACGCCCGGCGGCGGTCCCGGCGGCTCCGACGCCCCACCCCCGCTGATCTGGATGTCATCGCCCAGCCCGATCATCTCCGCATCGGTCTCGACCCGCACGTCCAGGTCGGGGCCGACGTGTTCGTGGATGGCCTGCCGGCACGCCGCGACGACGCCCCGGGCAAACGCCGTCCCGGGGTGTTTCAGCATCACGGTGAACGACACCGTGGCGCCGTCCACGGTCAGGCCCTTGACCATGTTGAGCCGCACGATGCTCTTGCCCCGCTCCGGCTCGACGACGGTGGACAGGGCCTGTAGGATCTGCTCGGACGTCACGCGCATGGGACCGAAGGAATAGGCTGGCGGGACCGGGGGGCAGTAGACCGTAGCGTCCGGGCTTTGTTCCGTCCCCGGGCGGCCCCGGCACCGGGGCACGTCGGCCGTTCAGCGCGGCCACGCCCGGGCCCACCGCAGGGCCAGGCCATGCCGCACACCCCACGGGCTGACGCGGCAGATCGGCACGCCGGCCACCCGCATCACGGTTTCCAGGATCAGCACCCCCGCCGGGAAGACGTCCGCGCGGCCCTGCATGAGCGCCGGGTCGAGGGCGAGCACTTCCGCGCAGGTCATCCGCAGCAGGCGCTCCCGCCAGGTGCGCACGGCGGCATACGGCAGCAGGGCCTGCTCGGCGGACAGATCGCCCCGGACCGAGACGCCGGCATGCAACCGCGCCAGCACCAGCACCGTCCCGGCCGCCCCGATGAACGGCACGTCCGCCGTCAGAGGCGGGGCCGCCGCCGCCAGGGCTTCCTCCACCGTCCGCTCAGCCGCCACGACGGACTCGGGTGGCGGGGGCTGGACGTCAAGGTGCCGCTCGGCCAGCCGCACCGCTCCGACGGCCAGGCTACACCGGTAGGCCAGGGCCTCCGCCACCGTCGCCCCCGCCGGCCCGAGGACCAGTTCCGTGGACCCGCCGCCGATGTCGATGACGGCACAGGGGCCGTGCAGGTCGGGCAGCGCCGCCGTGGCCCCGGCGAAGCTCAGCGCGGCTTCCTCCTCGCCGGTGAGCACCTCGTAATCCAGCCCGGTTTCGCGCCGCACGAAGTCGATCAACTCGGCCCGGTTGCGGACATCCCGGGAGGCGCTCGTCGCACCTACCAGCACCCGCTCCGCCCCCCACCGCCCGGCGGTGGCCCGGTAGTCGAGCAGGGCCTCCCGCAGGCGTGCCATCGCCGGGACAGACACCCGGCCCGTGGCATCCACCCCTTCCCCGAGCCGCACGAACCGGCGCTCCTCGTGCAGGGGCGTCACCCGCCCCCCCGGCGCCACCTCCGCGATCAGCAACAGCGCCGTGTTGGTCCCGACGTCTATCGTCGCGATGCGCACGTCAGCCCTCCTCGCCGGGCCGGGCGAGCACGACGGACCACCACTCGTTCTCCGACGCCTCGCGGACGGCCGCCAGGGCGTGCCGGCGGGCCGCCGCAAGTAGGTCGTCCCGATCTTCCAGCAACACACCGGCCAGCACGATGTGGCCGCCGGGAGCCAGCCGCGCGACGAACGCCGGCAACAGGTCGAGCAACACCGATCGGTTGATGTTCGCCAGGATCAGGTCGAACGCCTCTTCGGGAACGACCTCGATGGATCCGGCCCGAAAGTCCACCTGCTCGGCCACGCCGTTCTGCTCGATGTTCTCCACGGCATTTTGCTGCGCCCACTCGTCGATGTCGAACGCGACGGCCGAGGCCGCCCCGAGCTTGACGGCGGCGATGGCGAGGATAGCCGTTCCCGCGCCGGCGTCGAGGACGCGGTCGCCCGGCATGACGAGCACCTCCAGGAAGCGGAGCACGAGCCGGGTGCTCTCGTGGAAGCCCGTCCCGAAGCTCATCTTTGGGTCGATGGTCAGGACGATATGGTGCCGGTACTCGGGCGGCACGTCGGCCCAGGTGGGAGCGATGAGGAACGGCCCGACGGCGATCGGCTGGATGCTGGCTTCCCAGAGCTTGTTCCAGTTTTGCGGCTCCAGCAGGCGTTCCTCGATGGGATCCGTCACGCCGCGCTCGGCCAGCCACTGCTCGATGTAGGCGCGTTTGCTGTCCGTCCACCGGGCCGCCGGCGCATACGCTTTGAGGAGGGCGGTGTCCTGCTCGAAGGCATCGAAGTCCAGGTCGGCCAGCTCGGCGATGAGCAGGTCTTGCAGCAGGCCGTCCACGTAGAGGGTCAGTTCAACGGTATGCATCGAGGCGATCTCCTGGAGGGGCGGAAAGGGGCGGGAAGATCGCGTGCCGGCGTGCTCCGCGCAACCGGGGTCGGCCCCACGGCGCGGCGGCTCAGGGCGTCACCCGCTCGATGGTCAGGCCCCAGCGCTCCGGGTAGGCGGGCGCCTCGCCGCCGAAGTCGCCGTAGGCGTGCGACCAGTCGGTGCGGAAATGGACGACGTACGTGCCGGGCTCCAGCCGGATCGTCCCTTCGAAGAAGCGGTTGCGGTCATCGCCACCGGCGGGGCGGGTGTTTTCCCAGGTCATTTCCCAGACGATGTCACCGGTGTCGGCTCGCTCGATCCAGCCGTAGTCGTACCGGCCGCTCAGCGAGAGTTCTCCGAGCGCATAGAGGCGATAGGTCGTCGGCTCGGACACCACGAGGCGTTCATCGCGGCGCACCTCGTTGCCCAGGGGGGCCATCTGCAGCACGAGGCGCTCCGGGTCGGGCGGGGTGGGGGCGGGCGGCGGTGGTGCCGCCGTCGGCATGCCGGCCATCGGTCCGGCCTCGCCGGGCGCTTCGTCCGGTTGCTGCTGGATGACCCCGGGCTCGACGGACGCCGGCAGCGGGAAAAGGGTGACGCCCCAGCGTTCGGGGTGCGTCGGCGCGCCGTTGCTCCAGTTGCCGAAGGCGTGGGACCCGTCGGTTTCGTAGTGGACCGTGTACGTGCCGGGTTGCAGGGGCAAGAAAGCGATCTCGACGCGGTTGTTCTCATGCCCGCCGGCCGGGCGCGAGGCGGCCCGGCTCATGCGCCAGACGACGTCCGACCCCGGAGCGCGGGTGATCCAGGCATGGTCGTAGCGATCGTCTCCACGGCCGATTTCACCGACGGCATAGACCACGACGGTCAGCGGCTCGGTGAGGGTGAAGGTGGCGCTGCGCGCCGTGTTGTTGGGCACCGAGGTGATCCGCAGCAGCGGCGTGCGCATCGTCCAGGGATCGAAGGGCGTCACGGCCCGGGCCTGACGGGGCTGTGCCACCGACAGCGTCATGCCCCACGCGGCCGGGTCCAGCGGCGGGTTGGCGCGCCAGCTACCGTAATGGTGCCCGGCATCGGTGCGAAACACGGCCCGGTAGATGCCCGGCGCCAGCCGCAGCGGGACACGCGCCAGGCGATTGGCTTCCGCGCCGCCCGCCGGCTCCGTCGTGTCCATCGTCATGGTCCAGATCCGCCGGCCGGCGACGGCATCCTCCACCCATCCGTAGTCCATCTCGGGCAGCTCGCCACAGGCATAGAGGTCGAGCACCACCGGCTCGTCTACCTCGAACAGGTGACTCGCCTCGCTCCGCCCCTCCGCCATCGGGGCCGACGTCCAGACCAGGGCCGGCGGCTGTGGCGCGAGTGCCCCGGCGAGCGACCCGGCGAGCGACCCGGCTTCGGCCTCCTCGACCGCGATCACGCCGGCGGCGTCATCCAGCGGCTGCACGGCCACGGCCCAGCGATCGGCATCGTCCCGCCAGTTCGCCCCGACCAGCCGCTGCACCACGGACGACCCCGACCGCCCGAACGACGCCCCGTACGAGGCAAAGTACAGGTCGTAGGTCCCCGGATCGAGCCCGAGCGTGTCGATGGACCGGGCCAGGGTGCCCCGCTCCGATGCGGCCGTGCCCGGCTCCATCCGCCAGACCACCGCCCGGTCCTCCCGGCGCAGGAGCCAGCCGTAGGCGGCCAGGGGGGGGCGATCCCGCCCGGCCTCTACCGGCCCATGAAACGAACCGATCCCTTCGAGACGCACCACCACCGGGCGCTCCACGGCAAAGCCGGCACGGGCCAGCGCATCCGGCTCCAGGTCGGCCAGGACGACGAGCCCGTCGGGCGCCGGAGGACCCGACAGGGTCCGCACGACGAGCAGGACGACGAGCAGGCCCAGCAGCACCAGCTGCAGACGGATGACATGGCGTTTGTTCATGGGGGAACCGGCTTCGATGGAGCGTGCGGGCGTCTACGCGTACCCTCGCACAAAGTTACTACGGACCGCCCCGGCCGCCCCGTTCCCTGCACGAGCGCGCTCGGCCGTCCGCCCTGCATCCGCCCTGCCGTCCGAGGTGAAGGGAAACGCGTGTCGATTCCGGGAGGACAGGCGGCGCACGAATGCGCCTAAAGTCCATAGCCGGTAGGCCGCCGGAGCGCAAGGCGATCATCTCGCAGCCCCGTTTCTTGGTGCCCAGGCTACGCCCTTCCTCCCGACCACGGCATCCGGACCCACTCTCATGAACAAGCCGAACCTGAACGTCTATCAGCGTGCTGCTGCCCGGGAAAGCCTCGCTGGAGAAATCGCCCTCGGCCTGGCGGTGCTGAAAACGTCCACGGCGGAGCTGGCCCGCTGGCGCAAGCGGTTTGCGCGCCGCCTGGCCGGGGAGCCCCTCCCGCCGATCCGGCAGGCCAGGCCCATCGCTCCGACGGTGTTTACCTGGCATGCCCGCACCAGCGGCACCTGGCAACCGCTCTACATGAATTGAGAGGCTGTAAAAAATCCATATTCGGGCTACGCGCGGCGATCTGGCGGTCCATTCGGGCTTCTTTTCCGCGCCCGTAGCGCTGCTACGAGCGCGAAAAACGCCCCCGCCTGTCCGCGCCATCTCACCACGCTCGCCCGCGAATCTGAACTTTACACAGCCTCTGAGGCCGTCGTAGCCGCCTCGCCCCCCATCGCCGGACGCTGTAACGACTCCGTACCGCACATGCCGAGCGGGAAACGATCCCGACGCCCGGGCGTTCATCGGAGCATTCCCCGTTTCCGTCGTAGCGGTTTCCCTTCATGTCCCTCAGCCTGCCGGTCCAGACGCGCGGCGAAGAGCTGGCCAACAGCCTGACCCACGGATTCGGGCTGCTCCTGAGCACGGTGGGCCTCGGCCTGCTCCTGACGCTGGCCATCCTCTACGGCGAGGCGCGCCACGTCGTCAGCTCCGCGATCTACGGGGCGTCCCTCGTCTTCCTCTACGGCGCCTCCACGCTCTACCACAGCATCCGGACGCCGCGCCTCAAGTTCATCTTTCGGATCCTGGACCACGTCGGCATTCTGACGTTGATCGCGGGCACCTACACGCCGTTCGCGCTGGTGCTGCTGCGCGACGGGATCGGCTGGGCCGTGCTGAGCACCATCTGGGGCCTGGCGCTGGTGGGGGTGTTCTTCAAGGTCTTCTCCACCCACCGCTTCCGGGCCATCTCGGTGCTGTTCTACGTGGGCATGGGCTGGGCCGGCGTCTTCGTCATCCATCGCCTGATGGAGGCCCTCCCGCTCGCCGGCATCCTGTGGATCGTCGCCGGCGGCCTGTGCTACACCCTCGGGCTGATCTTCTTCGCCTGGGAACGCCTGCCCTACAGCCACGCCGTGTGGCACCTGTTC
The DNA here is from genome assembly GCA_003285105.1 of Roseithermus sacchariphilus. Lineage (GTDB taxonomy): Bacteria > Bacteroidota > Rhodothermia > Rhodothermales > MEBIC09517 > Roseithermus > Roseithermus sacchariphilus. The sequence continues at coordinate 271,899 of CP030158.1, forward strand.
GTGCTGGCCGGCAGCATCTGCCACTACCTGGCCGTGGTGCTCTACGTGATCCCCACCTGAGGCCGAGGCGCCCGATCCCCCGGCACCCTTCCTATCCCTCTGTCGCTGCCACGGCAAACGCGCGCACGACGGCACGCCGCCCGTCCATAAACGCGCTCAGCCCCTCACTCTCCACGTTGCGCAGGCGGGCCAGCGCCGTCAGCATCGGCCGGGCCGGAGCCGTGGAGGCGGTCTCCTCGAAGAGCGCGCACCCGTAGATGCTGCCGATCCCGACGGCCAGCGTCAACGCCCGCAGATGGGCATCGCCCACGCTGCCGGGATGCCGGTGCGCCCGGATGAGCGTGCCCAGCTTGTCCGGCAGCTTCCACCGGGTAACGGCCGTCGCCCCGACCTTCACGTAGTCCGTCCCGAAATACGCCCGCTCCTGATCCACCGTGGGCGTGGTGATCGTGAGCCGGTCATCGACCGGGGAGCGCTCGCACCAGAGGGGGGCATAGACTTCCGGGGCTGTGTACAACAGAATCATGCGGCCGATCTGATGCAGCAGCCCCCCGCTGAAGGCGGTCTCCGGGAGCGGCAACGCCAGATGCTCCACCAGATCCCGGGCATAGACGGCAGCGGCCACGCTGGTTTGCATGATGTGCTCCATGATCTGCTCCTCTTCCCGCCCCTCAAACCCCTGGAACGTCTGACGCAGCCCGACGGACAGCACCAGGTTGCTGACGTTCGTGAACCCGAGCAATACGACCGCCCGCTCCACATGCGTGACCTGCCGGCTCAGCCCGAAATAGGCCGAATTGACCCGCCGCAGCACATACGCCGCCGTGATCGGATCCCGCTGGACGATGGCAACCAGCCGCTCCGGATGCTGCTCGGATTTGGGAAGCGAGAGGAGCTCGAGCACATCGGAGAGGGTCGTGGGCATCGGGGGGTACTTGTACTCCCCGTCCAACGTCCCGGGCGTATCGGGCCGTGCCGCAGGTGACGTCATGGGCCTACCGGATGCTCTGTCTACGATCGCGTATCGAGAAACGGTATCGGCCGGAGGACGTCGCGCTTTAGAGACGGCGGCACCCCGGAGCCGCCCGCCGTCGATTTTTTTTCACCGCCCGGCTTTAGTCCGGACCCGACCCGTCGATATTCCCGGCGTCGGTCGATCGTGACCTCGGGACGCACTGCCCTGTCGGAGTTTGGCATGAGTGGGTGGTGCGTCCCATTTTTTATTCCGCTCTCATGCCGCCTTTTCACGAGGCCTCCCCGGGTTCGGGGTGAACGAAAGCGCGGTTGCGGGGTATGGTACCGCGAACCCCGGCCCCCGGCGATCCGCGCCGTGCCCACGTCGTCCCCACACCGGCATGCCTCGGCCCCCGCATCCTCCCGCCACCGCGTACATCGGCCTCGGTGCCAACCTCGGCGACCGGGCCGCTGCGCTGCGTCAGGCCGTCCTTGGCCTGGCCGCCCACCCGGAGGTGACGGTCGCCGGCACCTCGTCGATCTACGAGACGGCCCCGCACACGCTCCGGCCGGGAGAACGCCAGCCGGCTTATCTGAACGCCGTCGTGCAAGTGCGCACGACCCTCCCCCCCCGCGACCTGCTGGCCCTCTGCCACGACCTGGAACAACGGGCCGGGCGCCGACGCCCCGAGGCGCGCCGCTGGGCCCCCCGCCCGCTCGACCTGGACCTGCTGCTCTATGACGAGCGGACCTGTGCCACCCCCGGGCTGACGCTGCCTCACCCCCGCCTCCACGAACGCCGGTTCGTCCTCGCGCCGCTGGCCGAGCTGGCCCCGGACGTCCGGGTGCCCCCGCCGCCGGCCGCTTCGGCCGCCGAGCTGCTGGCCCGCTGCCCGGACCCGGACGTACCGGTCCGCCTCACCCCCCTGCTCACCCCGGCCTCCCCGTAATCCCGCCATGCCGCCCTCTCCTCCGGATCCTCCGCGGCTCCGCGACGACCTCCGCTACATCGTGATCGAGGGGGTCATCGGCGCGGGCAAGACGACCCTGGCCCACCTGCTGGCCGAACGCTTCAGGGCCAAGCTGGTGCTGGAGGAGTTCGAAGAAAACCCCTTCCTGCCCCGCTTCTACCAGGACCCGGACCGCTGGGCCTTTCAGACCCAGCTCGCCTTCCTGGCCAGTCGCTTCCGCCAGCAAAAACGTCTGCTGGAACGCGACCTGTTTCACCAGATCGTCATCAGCGACTACAGCTTCGACAAGGACCGGATCTTCGCCCACGTGAACCTCCAGGGGGACGAGTTGCAGCTCTACGAGTCGCTCTACACGCTGATGGAGCCGACCACGCTCACGCCCGACCTGATCGTGTATCTGCAATCGACCACCGAGCGGCTGATGCAGCACATTGCCCGGCGGGGGCGCAGCTACGAGCAGGACATGGACCCGGCCTACATCGCTGCCCTCAACGAGGCCTACAACTACTATTTCTTCCGCTACCGCAAAAGCCCGCTGCTCATCATCAACACCGCCGAGATCGACTTCGTGGCGAACCCGGACGACCTGGAAGAGTTGATTCGCCAGATCACCACCACCACGCATCCCGGCACGACGTACTTCAAGCCGGTGCCGTCTCAGACGGCGCCCCCGCCGCCGCACGCGGACGACGGCTAGCCACCCACCCGTGCTCGCCCGGCCCGACCCGCCGCCATGCTCCTGAAGACCCTCCTCATCGTGGCCCTGCTGTACATGGCCTTCCGGGCCGTGCGCAACATGCTGCGTGCCGTGGCGCACGATCCGCAACGCCCCCTGGCATCGGCCCCGCCGGAGTCGGCCCCCATGCCGCCGCCCCCGCGCCGCCGCCCGGCACGCCCCCGGCGAACCGAACCGGACATCGAGGACGCGCGCTGGGAAGACCTCTGACCCGCGGCCGCGCGCCGGTGCCGTCACACGCCGAAGCTGAACGTCAGGGTCGTGTAGCTCGGCACGGGCTGGCCGTTGCGGCGAGCCGGGCGGAACAGCCAGCGCTCGGCGGCGGCCACGGCGGCCTCCTCCAGGCCGTACCCGAGCGTCTCCACCCGCTCACGCCCGCCCCGGTTCTCCGAGAGCAGATAGCGCTCCACCACCTCCGTGCGCCGCACGCGGCCCTGCTCGTCCACGAACACCTCCACCACGACTTCCGCCCGCACCTTCCGGCGCCGCGCCTCCCGCGTGTATTCCGGCTCGACGAACCGCACCGGCTTCGGGCCGACCTCGACCACAGCCTGCGTGCTCGCCCCCGCGTCCGCCCCTTCGGCCATCCGCTCGTCGTCACCCGGCTCCTCGACCGGCAGGTAGTTCTCGGCGATGTCGAGCACGATCTCTTCGACGAGCACGTCGTTGGGCACCAGCACCGGCGGCAGCGGGGCCGGCGGCGGCGGGGCCATGCGGCGCGCCTGCTGCGTCGGGGTGATCTCCTCGATCTCGATGAGATCCGGCCCGAGGGCATAGGGGATCTCCGGCTCGTCGGCGTCCGGTGCCGGCGGCGGCCACCACTTCACCGCCGCGATCACCAGCAGCAGACTCACCGCCACCCCCGTCATGACGCGGCGGTGGTACCCTTCCCGGTGCTGAACGTTGCGATGACGAGCCACGGCGTGCAGGAATCGACGGCGGGAACGAAGCGCGCGCATCCGGGTCTTGGACCGCCGCCGCAATCGCCTTGTTTCCCGGCACGCCCCGGTCACGTCCGGGCCACGGCCTCTGGCTGCCGCCCCCGGCGGCCGTGTGAATCCGCTGCGAACGGCTTGATGCCCTCCCCCTCGTGCCGTACCTTGTACGAGTTTGAAACGTGAACGCCCCACCCCGCTGACCCTTGCCCCTGGGACCCGACACGTTGCTTTCCGTCGAGGCCGCCTTCCGCGGTTCAACCTTCCCATTTCGGGGAGGTTTTTTTGTATCCGTTCGCCCCGCCGACCTTTCCCACGCCGTGCTACCATGACCGAACCGACCCACCCCTCCGCTGCTCCCTGCAAACTCGCACTGGCCGACGGCACCGTGGTCAAGGGCCTGGCCATCGGGCACCGCGGCGAAACCGGCGGCGAGTTGTGCTTCAACACCAGCATGACGGGCTATCAGGAGATCTTCACCGACCCCTCCTACCACGGCCAGATCATGATGATGACGTACCCGCACATCGGCAACTACGGGGCGTCTGACGAAGACATGGAAGCCGACCGCCCGATGATCGCCGGCCTGGTGGTCCGCCAGTTTACCCACCGCTACTCGAACCAGCTCGCCGACGAGAGCCTGGAACGCTTCCTCAAACGCCACAAGCTCGTCGGCATCACCGGCGTCGACACCCGCCGCCTGGTGCGCCACATCCGCACGAAAGGCGTCATGAACGCCGTCATATCCTCGATCGACCTGGACGACGAGAGCCTGGTCGAGAAGGCCCGCCGGTGGCCGTCGATGGAGGGGCTGGAACTGGCCTCGCGGGTGACGACGGGCACCGCCTACGACTTCAGCACCGGCCCCGGCCCGCGCATCGCCGTCTACGACTACGGCGTCAAGCGGAACATCCTCCGCATGTTCCGCGACCGCGGCTGCACCGTGCGCGTCTTCCCGGCTTCGACCCCGCTCGCCGGCGTCCTCGGCTGGCAGCCGGACGGGCTGTTCTTCTCCAACGGCCCGGGCGACCCCCGCGCCATGCCGGACGCCATCGACACCGCCCGCCAGGCCATGACCACGGGCCTGCCGATCTTCGGCATCTGCCTGGGCCACCAGTTGATGTCGCTCGCCGCCGGCCTGGACGTCTACAAGATGTACGTCGGCCACCGGGGCGCCAACCACCCCGTGCAGAACCTCGCCACACGCCGCGTGGAGGTGACCACCCAGAACCACGGCTTCGCCGTCGATCCGAAATCGCTCCGGGACGACGTCGCCGTGCTGACCCACCGGAACCTCAACGACGACACCGTCGAAGGCCTCCGCTTCAAGCAGTTCGTCGGCTTCTCGGTGCAGTACCACCCCGAAGCCTCCCCCGGCCCGCACGACAGCCGCTACCTGTTCGACACCTTCCTGCAGGACATCGCCGAGCACCGCGGCGTCCGTGTCAAGGCCGGGTGACGAGTGTCGAATGACACGTGATGGTCTATGCCGGATGCACCAGACGACCCGAGGGAGCGGATTCGGAAGCAGGTCGGGCAGCCCCGCACGAAGCGGCCGCTGGAGGTGGCCTGGGAGCTGCGTGAGCGCACCCTGGCCCTGACCGGCGGCACCTGGCCCCGGAACGACGACCATGACCGCATTCGAAAAGTTGTTGGTAGACCTCAGCCGAGATGACGTGGCGTACATGCTCGTCGGTGGGCTTGCCGTCACCCTGAACGGCGCCGACTTCGGCCACTCGCCGACGACCCGGACCCCGGTCCTCCGCCCTGGCCTGACTGCCGGCTCCTACCGCTGACACCCTGCACTCCACCTTCCGCCTTCCACCTTCCGCCTTCGAACGATGCCCAAGCGCACCGACATCCACAAGATCCTCCTCATCGGCTCCGGCCCGATCGTCATCGGGCAGGCGTGCGAGTTCGACTACTCCGGCAGCCAGGCCGCGCGCGCGCTGCGGGCCGAGGGCTACGAGGTCGTCCTCGTCAACTCCAACCCCGCCACCATCATGACCGACCCGGTCACGGCGGACAAGATCTACCTGCGCGACCTGACGCCGGCCTCCATCCACCAGATCGTCGAGATCGAGCGGCCGGACGCCGTGTTGCCGACGATGGGCGGGCAGACGGCGCTGAACCTGGCCCAGACGCTCCACGAGCAGGGCTTCTGGCAGGAACGCGGCATCCACGTGATCGGCGTGGACATCGACGCGATCCGCATCACGGAGGACCGCCAGGAGTTCCGCGACCTGATGGAGCGCATCGGCATCGACCAGGCCCGCAGCCGCACGGCCAAGAGCCTGCTCGAAGCGAAGGAGATCGCCCAGGAGCTGGGCGGCCTGCCGGTGGTCATCCGCCCCAGCTACACCCTCGGCGGCTCCGGCGGCGGCATTGTCTGGCATCCGGACGAGTTCGACCGCAAGGTGATGCGCGGCCTGGAGCTCTCGCCCGTCCACCAGGTGCTCATCGAGGAATGCCTCTTCGGGTGGAAGGAGTACGAGCTGGAGCTGCTGCGCGACGCCAACGACAACGTCATCATCATCTGCTCCATCGAAAACCTCGACCCGATGGGCGTCCACACCGGCGACAGCGTGACCGTCGCCCCCCAGCAGACGCTCACCGACAAGCAGTTCCAGCAGATGCGCGACGCGGCCATCCGGGCCATGCGCTCCATCGGCACCTTCGCCGGCGGCTGCAACATCCAGTTCGCCTTCGACCCCGTCTCCGGCCGCATGATCGTCATCGAGATCAACCCGCGCGTGAGCCGGTCGTCGGCGCTGGCCTCGAAGGCCACCGGCTACCCCATCGCCAAGGTCGCCGCCCGCCTGGCCGTCGGCTACACGCTCGACGAGCTGCCCAACGAGATCACCGGCACCACGAGCGCCTGCTTCGAGCCCTCGATCGACTACGTCGTCACCAAGATCCCCCGCTGGAATTTCGAGAAGTTCGAGGGCGTCGACGAAGAGTTGACGACGCAGATGAAGGCCGTCGGCGAGGTCATGGCCATCGGGCGGACCTTCCCCGAGAGCCTCCAGAAAGCCTGGCAGAGCCTCGAACTGGGCTACGCCGGCCTCGGCGCGGACCGGGAGCCGGCCGACCGGAGCGAGGTGCGCCAGCGCCTCAAAAAGCCGTACTGGGACCGGACGCTGCAGATCCGCAACGCCCTCAAGCTCGGCGCCTCGGTCGAGGAGATTCACGACATCACCCGGGTCGATCCCTGGTTCCTCTATCAGATCCAGGACCTCGTGACGATGGAGGAGCAGATCAGCCGGCGGGCGCTCGTCCAGCTCGACCGCGACCTCCTCTGGGAGGCCAAGCGGCTCGGCTTCTCGGACGCGCAGATCGCCTTCCTGCTGGAGGACGACGTCTCCGAAGACGACGTCCGCGCTCACCGCAAGGCGCTCGGCATCACCCCCACCTACCAGCTCGTGGACACCTGCGCGGGCGAGTTTCCGGCCCGCACGCCCTACTTCTACTCCAGCTACGAGACGGCCAGCGAGAGCGTCGTCTCGGACCGCAAGAAGGTGCTCATCCTGGGCAGCGGGCCCAACCGCATCGGGCAGGGCATCGAGTTCGACTACTCGTGCGTCCACGGCGTGCTGGCCGCCCGGGAAATGGGCTACGAAGCCCTGATGATCAACTGCAACCCCGAAACGGTGTCGACCGACTTCGACGTGGCGGACAAGCTCTACTTCGAGCCGGTCTTCTGGGAGAAGGTGCTCGACGTGATCGAGCATGAGCGGCCCGAGGGCGTCATCGTGCAGCTTGGCGGGCAGACGGCGCTGAAGCTGGCCGCGCGGCTCCACGAGGCCGGCATCCCCATCCTCGGCACGAGCTACGAGATGATGGACCTGGCCGAGGACCGTGGCAAGTTCTCCGCCATCCTGAAGGAGCTGGAGATCCCCTTCCCGCCCTACGGCATGGCCCACGACGTCGCCGAAGCCGTCCGCGTGGCCGAGCAGATCGGCTACCCGATCCTCGTGCGGCCCAGCTACGTCCTCGGCGGCCAGGGCATGCGCATCGCCATCAACAAGACGGAGGTGGAGCAGTACGTGCGCCAGATCTGGAAGCTGCTGCCCGGCAACGAGATCCTGCTGGACCTCTTCCTCGACGGCGCCACGGAGATCGACTGCGACGCCGTGTTCGACGGCGAGGAGGTCTGGATCACCGGCATCATGCAGCACATCGAACCGGCCGGCGTCCACTCGGGCGACTCGACGGCCGTGCTGCCGCCCTACGACCTCTCCGAGACGGTGCAGAACACCATCCGCCGCTACGTCGAGGACATCGCGCGGCGCCTGGAGGTGCGCGGGCTGATCAACGTGCAGCTCATCGTGAAGGACGAGACGGTCTACGTCATCGAGGCCAACCCGCGCGCCTCGCGCACGGTGCCGTTCGTCGCCAAAGCCACGGGCATCCCCATCTCGAACATCGCCACGAAGGTGATGCTGGGCGAGAAGCTGAAGACGTTCCGCGAGGCAGGCCTGCTGGAGTCGAAGCTGAAAGGCTATGCCATCAAGGAGCCGGTCTTCTCGTGGGACAAGTTCCCCGAGGTGCCCAAAGAGCTCGGCCCCGAGATGAAGTCCACCGGCGAGGCCATCGCCTTCGTCGACGCGCTGACCGACGAGCACTTCAGCCGCCCCTACGCCATCCGCAACCTGTACCTGTCGCGGTAAGCGACGTGCGGCATGGGGATGAGGAGGGGCAAAAGGGCGAAGGCGGACGGGCGAAGCACGGACGGGAAACCCTGTCGGGAACCCGCCCTTCGCCCTTCGCATCTCGCCCTTCGGCGGCTCGGGGCAACCTGAACCAGGCAGGGGCCGTTGTTTGAAAACAACCCGATCCGGCACGCCATGCTTCCGCTTTTCCCCTCGCACGACGTGCTTGCGCGGTTCTGCCGCCGGCACCATATCGTACGGCTGTCGCTGTTCGGGTCGGTGCTTCACGGTACCGCCGGCCCCGATAGCGATCTGGATCTTCTGGTCGAGTTCGAACCCGGCCAGGCTCCCGGATTCATGGGGCTCGCCGCCATCGAGCGGGAGTTGGCCGAAACGACGGGGCGCCCGGTCGACCTGCGCACTCCGCAGGAGTTGAGTGCCTACTTTCGGGACGGCATCCTGGCTGAAGCCGATGTGCTGTATGACGCCACAGGATGAGATCCGACTCCGGCACATGCTGGATGCCGCCCGCGAGGCCTGCTCCTTCGCGGCAGGTCACACCCGGCCTGACCTCGACACCCATCGCATGCTCGTGCTGGCGCTGCTCAAGTCGATCGAAATCATCGGGGAGGCGGCGGCCCGGGTCACCCCTGATACCCGGGTCGCCTACCCGTCCATTCCGTGGGCGGCTATCGTAGGGATGCGAAACCGCCTGGTTCACGGCTACTTCGACGTCGATCTCGATATCGTCTGGGCGACCGTGGACCGAGAACTGCCTGCCCTGATTCGACAACTGGAAAGCGTACTCCGTTGAGCGCCACCGGCAAACCGGCGAGGCCATCGCCTTCGTCGACGCGCTGACCGACGAGCACTTCAGCCGCCCCTACGCCATCCGCAACCTGTACCTGTCGCGGTAAGGGCGGGCCTCACCGCCCGAGGACGCGGACCTGCACCCGATCGCCCTCCTTCAGCCGCAGATGCCGGGCCACGGCCGCCGAGACGTCCATGATGAACGCGGCGTCGAGGGGGCCGCGGTCCGTCACCTCGGCCAGGGTGCTGCGCCCGGTGGCCGGATGGGTCAGGTAGACGAGCGTGCCGAGAGGCAGGCTGGGGTGGCTCACGGTGTAGCGCTCCGGGTCGTAAGGCTCTCCGTTCGCCATGAGTCGCCCGGCGAAGGTGTCCGGGTAGATGGTGACGGCCCCGCGCGCCGCGACGGGCGGCAGCCCGGCGTCGTCCTGCACGGGCGGGGGTTCGCCGACGGGCACCTGGAGCACCTGGTCGACGCGGATCTGGTCCCCGCGCAGGTCGTTGAGGCGGCGGATGGCCGCGATGCTGGTCCCGTACGCCCGGGCGATGCGGGCGAGCGTGTCGCCCCGGCGCACGCGGTAGGTGACGGTGGCGAAGCGGGCCGGCAGGCGGACCTCCTGGCCGGGCTCCAGCGGGGCGGTGGATCGGTCGTTCAGCAGCCAGAGCGAGTCCGAGGGGAGGCCGTAGCGCGCCGCGATGGTGAGATAGGTGTCCCCCGGCCGGACCACGTAGCGGCCGAACGCGGGCGGCTCCGGGCGGGCCTCACCGCCGTCGACCTCCCCGCCGTCGTCCGATGGCGGTGCGGCCGTCTCGGCCGGCGGCAGTGTGTCCGTCTCGGTCGGCGGCAGAGCAGGAGGTTCGGCCGCGGCCGCGCCGGACGGTGGCGGGGCCGGGCGGATGATGAGCCGCTGGCCGACCTCGATGTGGTTGCTGGTCAGCCCGTTCAGCCGCTTCAGTTCGTCGACGGTGAGGCCGTTGTTGCGGGCGATGCGGTAGAGCGTCTCCCCGGGCCGCACGACGTGCACCTCGGCCCGCGGCGGCTCCTGCGCCCGGACCGCACACGGCGCCGACAGACCGGCCACCGCCGCCCCGAGCAGCATCAGCCCGATCAGCAGGCGACCCCCGCCACGGTGCCGCTCGCTCATGCGTCGTCGTCCTCCTCGAAGCCGACGCCCTGCGCGTGCAGCAGCGCGTCCTGCAGCTCCGACAGGTTCTTGAAGTCCCGCTGTCGCTGCGCCACCTGGATGCCCTGCCGGTAGGTCTTCACCGCCGCCTCGTGCTGCCCCAGCCGCTCCTGCAGCTTGCCCAGATGGTAGTAGGTGCCGACGTACTCCGGCTGCTGCTCGGCCAGGCGGGTGAAGAACGCCAGCGCCTGCGCCGTGTCGCCGCGTTTCAGGTACTCCTGCGCCAGCGCAAACTGGGTAAAGGCATCCTCCGGGTCTTCTTCGTAGAACTGCAAGAGCGCATCCAGGCGGTCCGGCATGGGCATCTCCGTCGGTCCAGGGCACAACGACTACGTGGCTTGGACCAGCGCCGGCGGCCGGGGTTTCCCGATGCGACGGCCGCCGCCCGGAGGCCGCCGCCCGGGGGCCGCCGCCCGGAGGCCGCCCTCAGCCGTCCGCCCGATCGGGGGCGCGTCCGGCGTCCTCGGCCAGCACCCGCTCCAGCAGGGCCTGCAGATGCCCCTCGAAGCGCAGAATGACGAGGTCCGAGGCATCGAGCACGAAGACGCAGACATCCCGCACGGTGCCGCGTCGCTCCCGGTAGAGGATCCAGGTGGCCTCGTCGTCTTCCCGGACGCGGACGGCCACCTCCCAGCCTTCCTCCCGGAGGCGGGTCGACAGCGGGAGTGCCCGCACGGACGCCCCCGTCGGCGCCTCGACCTCGTAGACGCCCACCTTGACCCGGCGCACGTCCTCCAGGCTTTCGCCGAGGCCCGCCACCTCGTCGTCCGGCACCCGCCGCAGCAACCCGCCGACCGTCCGGAACGCCCCGGTGCCGACGCGCAGGACGAAGCGCCGCTCGAAGCGGGCTTCCGGGTAGGCCTGTTCCAGGTCCTGTTTGAGCCGGGTGATCTCGCGTGAGTAGAAACACCCCGAGAGCAGGGGCAGCATCAGCAGCAGCCCGCCGAGGGCCCACCCGCCCGGCCACCACCCCCGCCGGCCCGGATCGGTCATGCTCGCTTCAATGCGCATCATCCGCCACCCCGTCGAGCGAGCCGATGTTGAACGTGCGGCCGATGCGACCGATCTCCTCCGGGTCGATCTCCCCGACGATGTTGATGAACACGCTTTCGTCGTCGTTGGTATCGACCACGAACACGACCAGGCCGGCGATGGCATCGTCATCGCGGGTTCGCACGTACATGTCCACCCGCTCGCCGGCGTCCCGCACGCGCATGACCGCGTCCCAGCCGTGGCCTTCCAGGCGCCGCCCGAGCCGGTCGGCGTTGCGTTCGGCGGCCCGGGCATCCTCGGCCGACGCCAGCGGGAAGCCGCGCACCTGAATCGCCTTCAACCGCCGCAGCAGCCGCGCCAGGTCCGGGTCCTCGTGTTCCGACGCGCTCGCGACGAGCCGCAGCAGCGCGCCCCGGATGTTGACCTCGATGCTCGCCGGCCGGCCCAGCCCTTCCTCGACGAGGCGGACATCGACGTAGCCGGGGTCCTGCTCCAGGGCCTCCTGGGCCCGGGCTGGAGGGGCGAAGAGCGACAGGGCCACGCCCGGCACGAGCAGGGCGACCCACAGGGTTCGTTTCATGGTCGGACTCATCTCGATGGCTCCTTGAAAATCGCTTGTAGCGCGTCCTGCATGGGCAGGACGACGTGGTCCTCCAGCACCTCGTCGCGCACGGTGTGCCCGGTGCCGCGACCGAGGCGGGAGAGGTAGGCGAGCGTCCACTGCACCTCCTCCAGCGCAGCCGCCACCTGCGGATCCGGGGTGCGGGGGGGCTGCTGCACCCGCCCCACGACCGTCGCCACGACGACCAGCGCCGCCAGCGCCGCCATGGCCAGGGAGGGGCGCATCACGCGGGCCCAGAGGCGCGCCGGGCGGCGGGGCCGCGCCGGACGGTCGGCGGCGGGCCGGCGGGCCTCCGCGCGCCGCACCTGCTCCAGGACGGCCTGCGTCACGGCCGGGGGGCAGGACGGCCGTGGCCACCCGCGCAAGCCGTCCCGCACCAGGCGAGCCAGGCGCAGCTCTTCCGCCCAGCGCGGGTCGGCCGCCAGGCGACGCTCGAAGGCTGTCCGCTCCGGGCCGGTCAGCAGCCCGTCGAGGTACGCTTCGATCTGCTCGTCCATCCAGGCCTCGGACGAGGCCGGTACGGCAAACGGTTCATCAGGCCGTTTCACGGTCCAACACCTCGGCTATGTGTTTGCGGAGCATCTTGCGCGCCCGGTGGAGGTACACCTTCACCGTGTTCAGCGGCAGGTCCAGCGCCCCGCTGATGTCTTCGTAGGTCATCTCCTGCACCTCGCGGAGGTACACGATGCTGCGATACGGCTCGGCCAGCCGGTCGAAGGCCCGCTCCAGGTGCGCCCGGATGTCGGCGGCTTCGGCGGCGGCGGCCGGCGACCGTTCGCCCGCCACCGCGTGCGCCAGGCCGTCGGCCCCCTCCTGCTCCACGCGGCGGCGCGCCTGCCGCCGGCGGGCCACGTCGATGCAGGCGTTGCGCGTGACGTGCAGCAACCAGCCCAGCACCCGGCCGGGGTCGATCTCGTCGCGGTGCTGCCACAGCCGCACGAAGACCTCCTGCGTCACGTCCGCCGCCGCGTCCCGATCCCGCAGGAACGCACAGGCATAGGCGTACACCCGGTCCTGGTGCCGATGGACTTGTTGCTCGAACTGGGCTAGATTCACGCGTGCCGTCCCGGAGCCGGCTCCGGCCTTCGCCGGCGTTGAACATCGTCTGGATGGTTCGGCCGAGAGACGCATCTCCCATCGGAAAGGTTACACCCGGCCCAACCCACGCAGGCCGGCTTTTTTTGCCGGCCGATACCGACGCGCTCCGCCGGAGCGAACCTTTTGCGAACTGGAGACATAGTAAGAGTCTGGCACCCGTCCGCCGCGTTCCGGCACGGCCCGGCGAAACGACGCCTGGCATCCTCCCTGGCCGCGGCGTGCCCCTCTCCAGGAGTCCGGACATCCGTTCACGCAGCCTCTGGTCGATCCTGCCCCATGAAGCATTTCAAGAAGCGTTACATCCTCCCGGCCCTCCTGCTGCTCGTGCTGGGCACCGTGCTGGGGATGAAGATCGATGCGGTGATCTCCAGCACCGACACCTACGAGCAACTGCGGAAGCTGGAGGAGGCCTTCCTCATCATCAACCAGCGGTACGTCGATGAGGTCGAAGCCGAGAAGATCACGGAAGAAGCCATCGTCAGCATGCTGGCCGAGCTGGACCCGCACTCCAGCTACATCAGCGCCGAGGAGATCGCCCAGATCCAGGAAAGCTACCGGGGGTCCTTCGGCGGCATCGGCATCTGGTTCGAAGTGCCGCGCCTGGAAGACGGGGACGACGACGCGCCCTACGATACCGCCCGCGTGATCTCCACCATCGCCGGCGGCCCCAGCGAAGCGGCCGGCGTCATGGGCGGCGACCGCATCGTGGCCGTCGACGGCAAGCCGGTCATCGGCTTCTCCGACCGCGAGATCCAGAACGTCCTCAAAGGCCCCATCGGAACCCGGGTGACGATGACGGTCGAACGCTTCGGCGGCAAGAAGATCGACTTCGAGCTGACGCGCGACCGCATCCCGATCTACAGCGTCACCAGCTCGTACATGGTGGACGACAAGACGGGCTACATGCGCATCGACCGCTTTGCCGTGACCACCTACGACGAGTTCGTCGAGCACCTGAAGGAACTCAACCAGCAGGGCATGGAGCGGCTCGTCATCGACCTGCGCGACAACGGCGGCGGCGTGATGCAGTCGGCCGTGAAGATCGTCGACGAATTGCTCGACGGCGGGCGGACCATCGTCTACACGAAGAGCCGCAATGCCCAGTACAACGCGATAGAGCGCTCGCGGGACGGCGGCATGTTCGAGCATGCGCCGGTGATCGTGCTGGTCAATGAATCGTCCGCCTCGGCCAGCGAGATCGTCGCCGGCGCCCTGCAAGACCACGACCGCGCCCTCATCGTCGGGCGGCGCACCTTCGGCAAGGGGCTCGTGCAGAACCAGTTCCCGCTGGCCGACGGCAGCGTGCTGCAGATGACCGTCTCTCGCTACTACACCCCGTCGGGCCGGCTCATCCAGACTCCGTACAAAAACGGGGACCTGGAGGACTACTACGAGCAGAAGTACGCGTCGCTCAACCAGGCTCGCCTCAACCTGAACGACTACATCGAGAGCATCCCGGACTCGATGAAGTTCCAGACCGATCACGGCCGCACCGTCTTCGGCGGTGGGGGCATCCTGCCGGACTACATCGTCAACCCGGAGATCCCGGAGGTCGTCCGCGGCATCACGCGCAAGGGCACGGCCTTCCGCTATGCCCGCCAGTGGTTCCTGTCCGACGAACAGGCCATTCGCGACGCCTGGAACGGCCGGGAGGCCGACTTCCGCACGGCCTTCGTCGTCGATGAGGCCATGTGGCAGGACTTCTGGGCCTTCGCCGAGGCCGAGGACGGCATCACGCTCACGGACGACGCCGAGGCCGTCGACCCCGAGGCGTTCGTCTTCGCTCGGTCCAGCGCCGAGGCCGAACGGGCGACGTTCGAGACGATGCTGAAGGCCTACATCGCCCGCCAGATCTACGGCAGCGAGGCCGTCCCGCCGATCATCAACACCATCGACCCGGTCTTCCAGGAAGCCCTTCAGCTCTGGGACCGGGCCGAGGCGCTGGCCGAGTACCATCGGCCCGGTCGTGCCAGCAGCAACCGATCGAGCTACTGACCCCGGCGTCGGACCGGGTCTGGCGCCCGGCGATTCGCCATCGGGCCGGGCCACCGCGGGAGGGATCCCCGGCGGCCCGGCCCTCCGTTTTCCCGTTCCGTCCACGGTTTCCCCGTTCCGTCCACCTGCCTGCTCTGGTCCATGTCCTGTCCGATGCGAGGCCGGCATCTGGCCCTGCCGCTTCTGATCGTCCTGATCCTGGCCGGCTGTGCCGGCAGCCGTCCGCACCCGCCGGCCCCCGGCACCCCGGCAACCGCTTCGACGGTCTCCCCGCAGACCCGCCTGCCCGAGCGGCCGCTGCCCTACCCGGTCGACCTCCCGCTGGAGTTCCTCGGGGCCATCGAGCGGGGCACGCGTACTACGGACGGCCTTCCCGGCCCCGACTACTGGCAGCAGCACGCCGCCTACCGGCTCACCGCCCGGCTCTTCCCGGACGCCCGGCGGCTGGAGGGCACCGCGCGCATCACGTACACCAACAACGCCCCGATCGCCCTCAGCGTCGTCTTCCTGGAGCTGACGCAGAACCTCCACGCGCCCGGCGTGCCGCGCAACGAGTCCGCCGAGGTCACCGGCGGCGTCACGCTGACCCGTGTCGCCGCCGGCGGTCAGGTGCTCTCTGATGACGCCCGGCAGGGCCCCCGCTACGGCGTCGACGGCACGCTGATGGGCATCGTCCTGCCCACGCCCCTGTCCCCCGGCGCCTCCGTCGACCTGGAGATCGACTGGACGCTGCCCATCCCGCAGGCGGGCGCCGGCGAGCGCATGGGCTACTCGGGAGACAATCTGTTCTTCCTCGCCTACTGGTACCCCCGCATGCGCGTCTTCGACGACGTCATCGGCTGGCACCTGGAGCCCTTCCTCGGACAGGCCGAGTTCTACCACGGCTTCGACGACTTCGACGTCACCATCGAGGCCCCGGAGGGCTGGATCGTGATGGCGACGGGCAGCCTCCAGAACGCCCACGAGGTGCTCGCCCCGCCGATCCTGGAACGCCTCATGGCCGCCCAGCAGAGCGACGAGCCGATGCCCGTCCTCACCCCCACCGACGCCTTCGACGAGGCCACCCGCACCAGCGAAAACGGCTACCTCCGCTGGCACTTCACCGCCGAACAGGTGCGCGACGTCGCCTTCACCGCCACGCGAGACACCCACTGGGAAACCGCCCGCACGCCGGTCGGCGACCTCGACGGCGACGGCACGACGGACCATACCGTCATCCACACCTTCTACCGCGACCTCGCCCCGCGCTGGAAGCACGTCACCCGCTACCAGCAGCACGCCATCTCGTTTCTCTCGGCCTACACCGGCTTCCCCTATCCGTGGCCCCACATGACGGCCGTGGAGGGCAGCGCGATCATCGGCGGCGGCATGGAGTTCCCGATGATGACGCTCATGGGCGACTACAATGCCCGGGGCGACAGCGCCCTCTACTACGTCACCGCCCACGAGCTCGCGCACATGTGGATCCCCATGATCGTCGGCTCCAACGAGCGGGCCTTCAGCTGGATCGACGAGGGCAGCACCACCTTCGCCGAAAACCAGGCCCGGGCGGACTTCTTCCCCGGCCCGCTCCATTTCCTGGGCGATCAGAACAACTACATCCAGACGGCCCTCTCCGGCATGGAGGGCGAGATCATGCGGCCCTCGAACTACCATGCCTCCTCCGTGGCTTTCCTCACGGCCTCCTACACCAAACCGGCCTCGCTGCTGCGCGCGCTGCGCGGCGTCCTGGGCGATGAGGTCTTCCTGGAGGCCTACCGCGCCTTCATCCACACCTGGGCCTTCAAACACCCCTACCCCTACGACCTGTTCAACACGTTCGAACGCGTCAGCGGGCAGGACCTCGACTGGTTCTGGCGCACCTGGTATTTCGACACCTGGACCCTCGACCAGGCCATCGGCGATGTCGTGACCGACGAGACCGGCGTCACGGTGACCATCGACGACTTCGGGCGCGTGCCGATGCCGGTGCGGCTACGGGCAACCTATGCCGGCGGCCGGCAGGAGGAGGTCACGCTCCCCGTCGAGGTCTGGCTGGAGGAAGGCCGCGTGCGGGCGACGGCGACGCTGCCGCCCGGCCCGGTGACGCGCGTCGAGATCGACCCGGACCGGTTCTTCCCGGACGTCGACCGCAGCAACAACGTCTGGGAGCCCGGCGACTGACGGGGCCGGACACGCCGGCGGGCACGCCGCCGGGCCTCACCGCGGCGTGTGGCGGGGGTCGGGCCAGGCCAGCTCGATGCCGTCCTGCACGAGCAGGCGCTGGAAGTCCGCCCGGTGCGCCGCGTCGGCATGGACCTCGTGGGGGCGCCGCCCCTGCCGGTGGCAGAACACGGCCAGCAGCCCGGCCGCCTCGCCGATGTTCCACTCCACCGGATGCAGCCGGTAGCAGCCGTTGGTGATGTGGGTGGTGCCGATGTTCTTGGCCGCCGGCAGCAGGTTCGTCATCCGCTGCGGCAGCAACGCCCCCAGCGGGATCTGGAACGGCAGCGAGGCGATGTCGACGTAGTTGTCGCCGCCCGTGGTCGGGTGCAGGTCGATGCGGTAGCTGCCGATGCCGACGCTGTCCGGGAAGGGCGCGGCGGTGACCTCCCCTTCGGGCAGGCCCGTGACGGCCCGGCGGGCCTCCAGCCCCACGTGGACTTCGGTGACGGTGAAGACGGCCCGGATGCGCCGGGCCTCACGGATGTAGGGTCGCTTGGCCAGCCCGTGGTCGGTTCCCATCAGATCGCCGCGCAGGCGCAGGCCCGGCCAGCCGGTGCCGCCGTCTGGGCGGGGCGCCTCGGTCTGGAGCCAGTAGCACAGGCTGAGGCTGAGCCGCCGCGCCGCCTCGGCATGACGCGCCGCCACCTCCGGGGCGACGTCGACGAGGTTGCCGCCCAGGTAGTCGTTCTGCGGCCAGTTGACGAGCGTGGTGCCGCCCGGCTGGGCACCGGCACGGA
The DNA here is from genome assembly GCA_003285105.1 of Roseithermus sacchariphilus. Lineage (GTDB taxonomy): Bacteria > Bacteroidota > Rhodothermia > Rhodothermales > MEBIC09517 > Roseithermus > Roseithermus sacchariphilus. The sequence goes on from CP030158.1 coordinate 289,788, forward strand.
AGCGCGCCGGGTCGGCGAGGCGGCGGTAGGCCCACAGGCCGGGCCGTTCGGCCCCGGGGCGCGGGTCGAAGGGCTGGGTGGTCGGCTCCAGCGTGATCGGGTGGGAGTAGGTCAGGCTGAGCAGCGGCCCGGGCCACGGCGGCGTCAGCGCCGGCACGTAGGCCCGCCAGGCCGCATAATCCGGCGGCGGCTCGATGGTATGGTCGGCCCCGGGCTCGTAGCTCAGCGCGAAGCACCAGGTCGGCGCCTGCACGTTGTCCGGGCGGGCCACGGACGCGGCGTGCGGCTCGCCCGTGGCGGCCTGCGCCTCGCTGCCGATCACGTATTCCGTGCCCGTCATCGGCAGCAGGTCGCCCTGCTCGGTCGCATCCAGCACGAACGGGGCCGTCAGCACCCGTTCCGCGCCGCTCCGCTCGTCCCGGACCGTCACGGCGCGCACGCGGTCGCCGTCGACCTCGGCACGGACCGGGCGGTGCTCCAGCAACACCCGGAGCCGCCCCGCGGCCCGGTACGGCGCCATCATCGCCTCCAGCACCGCCAGCGCCACACGCGGCTCGTGGCACAGCGAGGACACCCAGCACGAGCCCGGGTTCAGGACGGGGTCGGCCAGGGCCTCGGCGGTCAGCGGGTACCAGGCCCGGTAGTAGTCGCGTACGGCCTGGCGGAAGCGCCGGTAGCTGCGCGTCGCCCCGAACTGCTCGACCCACGGGTGCTCGTCCGGCGGCACGCCCTGCTGCGTGAGCTGCCCGCCGATCCAGTCGGTTTCCTCCGTCAGGATCACCCGCAGCCCGTGTCGCGCGGCCGCCAGCGCCGCCGCACAGCCCCCCACCCCACCGCCGACGACGAGCACGTCCGCTGCCGCCTCACCCCGCACCGCCGGCCCGAGCGGCCGGCCACGCAGGGACAGGCCGAAGCCTCCGGCCGCCAGGTGTTTCAGGAAGCGACGTCGATGCATGGGAGCGTGCGGATGGCGGCATGAACACGGTACGGGGCAGGTCAGGCCATCTCCCCCAGGCGGGCCTGCAGGTGGGCCAGCACCGCCTCGCGCGTGTCCTCGCGGCGGAGCGCGTAGTCGATGAAGCAACGGGCGTACTCGACGCGGTTGCCGATGTCGTACCGGCGCGCCTGCCAGGCCAGCGCGTACATCGGCTGCTGCTGCGCCAGCAGGTTCATCGCGTCGGTCAGCTGGATCTCGCCGCCGACGCCCTCCCTCGTCCGATCGAGGCAGGCGAAGATCTCCGGCGTGAAGATGTAGCGCCCGGCGATGGCCAGGTTGCTCGGCGCCGCCTCGGGCGCGGGCTTCTCGACGAGCTGATGCAGGCGGTAGAGGTCCGGGTAGTCCGGGTCCGGGGTGCCGTCGACGATCCCGTAGCGCTGCACCCACTCGCGGGGGACGCGGTGGACGGCCACGACGCTGGCCTGCCGGGCCTCGTAGGCGTCTATGAGCTGCCGCAGCCCGGGCCGCTCGTCCCCGATCGGGTCGATGATGGTGTCCCCGAGCAGCACGGCGAAGGGCTCCTCCCCGATGTGCCGGCGGCCGATGCGGATGGCATCGCCCAGGCCGCGCTGCTCCTTCTGGCGGATGTAAAAGATCCGCACCTGATCCCCGATGCCGCGCACCTGGTCGATGAGATCCCCCTTGCCGGCCTCCTTCAGGAAGACCTCCAGCTCCGGCGCGTAGTCGAAGTGGTTCTCGATGGCCCGCTTGCCGCGGCCGGTGATGATCAGGATGTCTTCGATCCCGCTCGCCACGGCCTCCTCGATGACGTACTGGAGCACCGGCTTGTCGATGATGGGCAGCATCTCCTTCGGCATCGACTTCGTGGCCGGGAGAAACCGCGTGCCCATGCCGGCGGCGGGAATGATGGCTTTGGTGACGGGCTTCACGATGCAGCGAATGGGTTGGGGAAAGAGGTCGGAGGGTGAGGGTCGGAGGATGAGGGACGCGGGTCGTTTTCTGCCGGGCCGTTCTCGCTACGCCTCGATCTGCGGGACGATGAGCCGGGCCCCGAACTCGGCATAGGCGTTCTCGAGCGCCGCGAGCCGGTCCGGGTCGCCGTCGTAGACCCCGATGACGGCCCCGCCGGAGCCGGCGAATTTGACGTGCGCCCCGCCACGCCGGCCGATGTCGATGAGTTGCTGGTTGCGGGGGCTGATCTGCGTGATCCGGGCGCGCAGGTCGAAGTTGGCGTCCATCAGCGGCCCGATCTCGTCGCCCCGGCCGGCCACGATCAGGTCCCGGGCCTCCTGGGCGTAGGCCGCGAACGTCTGCATGGCCTCCCGCACGACCGGGTCGCCCCGCCGGAAGCGGCTGCGCAGGTCGTTGTGCGTGACCTCGGAGCCCTCGGAGTTACCGTCGTGGTAGGCCACGAAGAGGGGCGGGAGGTTTTCCACCGGCAGCGGCTCGTACCGGCCGAAGCCCTGCCGTTCCATCGTCTCCCGGTCGAAGTCCATGAACACCACGCCCTCGTAGACCTGGATGACGCGGTCCTGCAGGCCGGCGCCCAGGCCGAGTTCATCCACCTCGACGCTCAGGATCAGGTTGGGAAGCTGCGGTTGGGGAATGACGACGCCGTAGAAGTTCATCAGCGCCCGCATCGTGGCGGTGATGATGCCGCTGGACCCGGCCAGGCCGATGCGGACCGGGATGTCGGTGGCATACTCGATGGTGAAGTTGCGGCGGTCGAGGTGGATGCCCTGCCGCTCGCAGTAGTCGCTGAAGGCTTTGATCGTCGCCTTGATGAGGCGGATGCCGCCGTAGTAGCCGTTGAGGCGCACGTCCTCGACCAGCGCCTCGCGGCTCTCGAACTCGAGATGGTCGCGCCGCCCCGGGCGGATGGCCACGCGGGGCGACTCGTAGCAGGTCACCCGCGCGGCGAAGTTGCGGACGATCAGCGAGATGGTCTTACCGAAGTACCCGTCCGACGGATTGCCGATGAGGCCCGCGCGGGCGTAGGCGCTGGTGTGGATGATCATACGGCTGTGGGTGGTTGGCTGTGGGGAGGGCCGGACCGGCCCGATTACCCCGCCAGCGCGTCCAGCAGGATCTGCGCCGGGTGCAGGGCCGTGCGGCCGGCGGCATCTTCGATCTGGGCGCGGCAGGACGTGCCGGCGGCGGCCACCAGCGTGTCCGCCCCCGCGGCGCGCACGGCGGGCGCCAGGCGGCGCTCGGCCATCGCCAGCGAGACGTCCACGTGCTCGGCCTCGTAGCCGAAGGCCCCGGCCATGCCGCAGCAGCTCGTGTCCAGCACCTCGACGCGGTAGTTTGGCGGCAGGCTCAGGCAGCGCACGGCCGGCCCGGTCCCGACCAGCGCCTTCTGGTGGCAGTGCCCGTGCAGCAGCACCGTGCGCGCCGCCTCGGTCCACGCCACCCCGTCGAGCCGCCCCTCGGCGGCGAGGCGAGCGACGTACTCCTCGAAGGTGACGGCCACCTCGGCCAGATCGCGGGCATAGGCATCACCGGGCAGCAGGTTCAGAAACTCGTCGCGGAAGGTCAGGATGCAGCTCGGCTCCAGGCCGATGATCGGCAGGCCCTCGGCCGCGTAGGGGTGCAGCGCCTCGACCGTCCGCAGCGCCTGCTGCTGGGCCTCGGTGACGAGCCCTTTCGAGAGCAACGGACGCCCGCAGCAGACCGGCTCCGGGTCCGGCACCACCACCTGCAGGCCGATCCGGTCCAGGAACCGGGCCGCGGCGCGGGCCACCTCCGGGTGGTGGTAGTTGCTGAACGTGTCGGCATACAGGACCACCTGCGGGCCGTCGGCCCGCCAGGTCTGCTTGCGGAACCACACGTGGAACGGCTCCGCGGCGAAGGCCGGCAGCGACCGGCGGCGGCTGATGCCCAGCGTGCGATCCAGCATCCACCGCACCGGCGCCAGGCGGTTCACCGTGTTGGCCAGCCGGGCCAGGGTCCCCGTCATCCGCCGGCTCAGCTGCGGCAGGTGCGCGAAGAGCTTCGTCCGCAGCGGCATCTCGTGGACCTGCCAGTACTGATGCAGCCACTCCGTCTTCATCTTCGCCATGTCCACGTTGGACGGGCACTCCGTCTTGCAGGCCTTGCACTGCACGCAGAGGTCCAGCACCTCGTACAGCTCCGGCCCCGTCCAGGCCTCCGGCGGCAGTTCGCCGGAGAGCGCGGCGCGGAGGGCGTTGGCCCGGCCCCGCGTGGAGTGCGCCTCCTCCCGCGTCGCCATGAAGCTCGGGCACATCGCCCCGCTCTGCAGCTTGCGGCAGGCCCCGTTGCCGTTGCACAGCTCCACCGACGCCGCAAAGCCCCCGTCCTCCGACCAGTCGAGGGCCGTCAGCACCGGGATCGTGCGGTAGGTCGGCCCCATGCGCAGGTTCTCCGTCATCGGCGGCGTGTCCAGCACCTTGCCGGGGTTGAGCAGGCCCTGCGGGTCGAAGAGGCGTTTGACCTCGCGGTAGACGCCAGTCAGTTCCGGCCCGAGGAACCGCTCGAGCAGCCAGCCGCGCACGATGCCGTCGCCGTGCTCGGACGAGACGGAGCCGCCGTACTTGGCGACCAGCTCCATCGAGCCGAGGCTGATCTCCCGCATCTTCTCCACCTCGCGCGCGTCCTTCGTGTTGATGAAAGGCCGCACGTGCAGGCATCCCGCCGAGGCATGGGCGTAGTAGACCACCGGCGTCTGCGTCTCCTGCAGGAGCCGGTCCAGGTCCTCGATGTAATCGGCCAGGTGCTCGACCGGCACGGAGGCATCCTCGATCACCGCGACGGGCTTGTAGTCGCCCTTGACGCCCATGATGAGGCCGAGGCCCTCCTTGCGCACGTTCCAGACGTTGGCGATGGCCTCGGGCGTCGTCGCCCGCACGACGGCATACCCCTCGCCGGCCTGCCGCAGCGTGCGCTCCAGGTCGTCCAGGCGGGCGGTCAGCTCGGCGTCGGTGCGGCCGAAGTACTCGGTCAGCAACACGGCACCGGGCTCGCCCTCGATGAACGAGGCCAGCATCCCCGCAAACCCGGGCGCCCGGCGCGTCTGTGCGATGGCGACCCCGTCGAACAGCTCCACGGCCGACGGCTCGGTCCCCAAGATCGTCGTGACGCTGCGCAGCGCCTCGGCCCGCGTGCGGTAGTGGACGACGCCCACAACGGTGCGCTCGGGGCGGCGGACCAGGTTCAGTTCGATCTCGGTGGTGACGGCGAGCGTGCCTTCGCTGCCGCACAGGAGCTGGGCCACGTTGCGTGTCGCGGCCCCGTCGCCCGCCGTCAGCAGGCGTTCGAGGCGGTAGCCGCTGTTGCGCCGCCAGTGGCGGGGCGTGAACTGCTCGATGACACCGGCCTGCTCGCGCAGCAGCTCGTCGAGGCCCCGGTAGAGACGGCCGACCGCTCCGTCCTCCCGTATCCGAGCCTGCCAGCCCGCCGCGTCGAGGGGGCCAAAGGACGCCTCCACCCCGCCGGCGAGCAACACCCGCAGGCGATGGATGTGGTCGACGACGTTCCCGTAGAGGATGGAGTGCGTGCCCGTGGCGTTGGTGGCCACCATGCCCCCGAGGGTGGCCCGGTTGCCACTCGACGGGTCCGGCCCGACCATCCAGCCGTGGGGGTGCAGCGCCGCGTTGAGCCGGTCCAGCGTCAGCCCCGGCTCGACGCGCACCCGCCCGGCCTCGGCGTCGATCTCATGGATGGCGTCGAGGTGCTTCGTAAAGTCGATCACAAGCGCGGCCCCGACGGCCTGCCCGGCCAGCGACGACCCGCCGCCGCGCGGCAGCACCGGCACGCCGTAGCGGGCCGCCGCCTCCATCGCCGCCTGCACGTCGTCCGGGTGTTTCGGAATCAGCACCCCCACCGGGGAGATCTGGTACAGGCTGGCATCGGTGGCATAGAGGGCGCGGGACACGGCATCCATGCGGAGATCCCCGGACAGACGGGGCCGCAACGCCGCTTCGAAGTCGGCCAGCAGTTCGGCAGATACGGCCAGAGCGGAAGACATACGAGGGTGGTGAGCAACGGAACGAGAAACGGGTGGACGGGCCCCGGCGACGAGCCCCCCAAACTTGCAACCCCGGCCGACACTTGCAACCGTGCACGGCGCGCAAACGCCGTGTGCGAAACGGTCGGAGGACGTCCGGCTACGGACACGTGGTGTACCGGCGCCGGCACCGGGCTGAACCGCCTCCTGAGGGCCGGATTCCCGCTTGCGCGGGATGGACGGTCAAAGAAAAGGCCCCGGAGGTTCGGGGCTTCTGGCGCGTTCTCTCGACAGGTCAGGTCGCCGGAGCGGGGCGTCACACCTCCAGCGGCTCCCCGGAGGAGGGGCGCAGCACCTCGATCTCCGGGTAGAAGAACCGGAGGTTGTCCGCCATCCATTCACGGGCCTCTTCCTCGCCGTGCACCAGGATCACCTTCTTCGGGCGGAGCTGCCCGACGAGGTGGATCAGGTCGCGGCGGTGGCTGTGTCCGCTGAAGCGGAAGCGCTCGACCTCGCAGCGGACCGGCTGCGGCCCCCGGTGCGCGTCCAGCACGACCTCCGTGCCGGGGCCCTCGGCGGCGGCCGCCATCAGCCGCGCCGCCGGTGAATCCTCCTTGGCGAAGCCGACGAAGAAGATGCCGTGGCGCTCGTGCTCCACGAGGTCCTGCGCCAGGCGGTTCGAGAGGGTCCGTTCGAACATCATCCCGCTGCTGACCACGTGGATGCCGGGCTCGGCGAGGGCGTTGGTCTTGGCCGCCTGGCTGCGCGGCAACCGCCGCTGGGGCACCCCGAAGACCTGAAAGCCCGGATCGAGACGGGGCGTGACGAAGCGCGTCTTGTCGTAGAGGTCCGAGATGGCGCGCAGGGCGCCGGCCGTGTAGATCGGCGTTTCTTCCGGGATGAGGCCGCGTTTCTTGAAGCGATCCAGGAGGGCCAGGATCTCCTGTGCCCGTCCCAGCGCGAACGAGGGCACCAGCACGGTTCCGCCGCGGGCGAGCACCCGCTGTAGCGCCTCGGCGAACTTCTGCTCCTCGGTCCGCCGCGTGGTGCGCTCGGCCTCCGGGTCGGCCCCGGCCGTGCTTTCCAGGATGAGCACGTCGACGGGCTCCTCCGGGTAGGTCCCGCCCGGCAGGATGGTCTGCGGCCGCAGGTTGGTGTCGCTCGTGTAGAAGACCCGCCGCTCGCGCCCGTCCTCCTCGAAGCGCAGCAACACCCCGGCCGAACCGAGGATGTGGCCCGAATGCAGCAGCTCAGCCTGGATCGGCACCTCGGCCCGGATGCCGGTCAGGTCGAAGGGCTGGCCCAGCTCGTGCGTCAGGTAGAGGTAGCTGTAGAGCGACAGTTCCTCCTCGCCGAAGAGCGGCTCGGCCGACGTCGTGCCCTCGCGCAGCTTCCGTCGCTGCAAGCGGGCCGAGGCAGGCAGCAGCAGCTCGGCCAGATCCCGCGTGGCCCGCGTCATGTGCACGAGCACGTGCGGAAACTCCCGGATCAGCACGGGCAGCGAGCCGATGTGGTCGTGATGGGCGTGCGTCACGACCGCGTGGTCCACGTACCAGTCCGGGTGATCCCGCACCAGGTCGAACCGCGGCAAGCTTTCCTCTCCCTCCTGATTGGGATCTGCGCCGGCATCCAGGACGATGCCGGTGCCGTCGATCTTCAGAAAATGGCAACTGGCACCGATGGCCTCGGTGTCCCCCAGCGCGACAAACAGCATACGAGACGGCGGTAACGATACGATGGCATGTGGCAACGACACCCGGCTCCCGGCGGGTCGAACAGGCCGTCGGCACAACCGCCGAGGCGGAACATTTGTTTCACGGATCGTATCGAGCCCACGGTCTTCGTGCGTTCTTTGCCCTTCGCACGGCGCCCTTCGCGCCCGTGCCTTTCGCGCCAGCGCCTTTCGCACCGATTCCGCAGGGCGTGCCCTCACCGATCCACCTGCAGGACGGATACGGCCGTCGGAGGCGACGTCGTCCTGAACGGTCCTGAACGATCCTGAACGGCGTTCCGATGCCCGCGCGGTCGGCGCCGGGGGGTCACCCGGCCAGCGCGTCGTCCGCGTCGCCGGCCTGTTCCCGCACGGCGTGCCGCAGCCGCTCCGTCTCCTGCCGGAGCGCGGCGTGCTCGGCCTCCAGCCGGTCCGTCTCCGAGCGTTCGCGCTCGATCAGGCGAGTGTAGGGTTCGAGCGTCGCTTCGAGCTTGCCGAGCGTCTCCGCGATCTGCTGGTCGAACTGCCGGGTCAGCGCCTGCTCCACGTCGCTCCGCAGCCCTTCGATGCGGTCGCGCAGCTCGGCGATGGCCTTGCGGCGTTGCCGGGGCAGCACCGTCAGCCCCGCCGCCGCCAGCACCGCCGAGGAGGCCAGCCCGAAGCCGCCGACGGCGTCGAGCGTGGTGGCCGCCAGCAGCACGCCCGAGAGGACGCCGAGGCTGGCCGCACCGGCCCCGGCCATCTGGACCGTATCCACCCCGCTCTGCACGTTGCTCAGGATCCGCCGGGCCTCCTCGGACAGGTCGTGCGTCTCCAGGCGGCGGCTCGTCTCGCGCATGATGGCGTCGAAGACTTCCTGGCGGTTGTACGCAAAACCGGCCTGCGCCGCCGTGGCGGCCGCGCCGCCGGCCGCCTGCATCTTCTCGTGGAACTCGGTCAGCGTCTGCGTCCACAGCGCCAGCGCCCGCTTGAGCAGCCAGTCCACCGCCGCCGTCACGGTCTGCTCGATCTGGTGGTCGGTCGTGCGCAGGACCTGCCGCGCGAACTCCTCCCGGAACCGGTCGCGGTCCCGCAGCAGCCCGATCTGGCTGACGCGGATCGTATCGGTGAGGAACTGCACGCCGCGGCGTTCCACCTCTAGCAGCAGCGTGTCGACCTCGGCGATATAGCGCCGGTAGCCGTCGGCCAGTTCGGCGCGGGTGGCCGCCAGCCGTTCCCGCAGCGCCGCCAGCCGCCGCTCGTCCTCGGCCAGCACGGTGCGGCGCTGGTGCAGGCGCGCCTCCAGCGCCGCCAGGAGGCGAGCCGCCGTGTCCAGCGGGCTCATGAGCTTGAGCCGGAGCTGGTCCGGGCCGGCCAGCGTCTGCGTGATGAAGGTTTCGAGCGGCTCGAAACGGCTCTGCGCCCACCATTCGGCCCGCCGGGCCGGGTCGTCGGTCGTCTTGGCCCGGAAGGCCAGGTCGGCGCTGACGGGGAAGATGCGGGGCTCCAGGTCCATCAGCTCGCGGCAGCCGCTGCGGATGTGCTCGAGCACCTGCGCCAGCGCCTCGTCGCTGCGCGCCAGGTCCGCCTTGTTGAGCACGAAGACGAGCCGCTTGCCCCACGCTTCCCGGATGAACGTCAGGAACTGCCGCTCCGACTCGGTCAGCGGGCGGTCGTACGACGTCACGAACAGCACCAGGTCCGCCCGCGGGATGAACTGCTCGGTGATCTCCTGATGCCGCCGGATGATGGAGTTGGTGCCGGGGGTGTCCACCAGGTGCAAGGCGCGCAGCAGCGGCGACGGATAGCGGCGCTCGACCAGATACTCCGACAGCTGCCGGTCCATGCGCTCCTCGCCGTAGCGCAGGATCGTCACCTTCGCCGTCGTCGGGATCGGCCCTTCCTCCATCACCGGCTCGCCGAAGAGGGCGTTGAGGACGCTCGACTTCCCGGCGTTGAATTCCCCGACGACCACCACGAGAAACAGGGCGTCGAGGTGGCGCGCCACGTCCTCGACGGACGCGACCGTAGCCGCCTCGACGCCCGCGTCCTCCAGCACCTGGCGCAACCGGTTCAGCAGCGCCCGCTCGTCATCCCGCACCCGGATCAGGCCGGGATGCAGCAGGGCCTCCATCGGCTCCGGCATGGTCATCAGGCGACGGCCGCCTTCTGCGCCTTGTAGGCCTCCCAGTCGCTCAGGAATTTCTCCAGGCCGATGTCCGTCAGGGGGTGCTTGATGAGCTGCTTGATGACGCTGAACGGAATGGTGGCGACGTCGGCGCCGGCCAGGGCGGCTTCCACAACGTGCATCGGATGGCGGATCGAGGCGGCCAGGACTTCCGTCTCGTAGCCGTAGTTGGCGTAGATCTGCACGATCTGCTCGATCAGCTCCATCCCGTTCGTCGAGATGTCGTCCAGCCGGCCGATGAAGGGGCTGATGTAGGCGGCGCCCGCCTTGGCGGCGATCAGCGCCTGCGTGGGCGAGAAGCAGAGCGTGCAGTTCGTCCGGATGCCCTCTTCCCGCAGGGCCTTGATCGCCTTGATGCCGTCGAGGATCAGGGGCACCTTCACCACGACGTTCTCGTGGATCTTCGCCAGCGCCCGCCCCTCTTCCATGATGCCGTCGAAGTCGGTCGCCGTCACCTCGGCAGACACGTCGCCGTCGACGATCTCGCAGATCTTGTAGATGTGCTCGTGGAAATCCGCCCCTCCCGCCTTCTTCATGAGCGACGGATTGGTGGTGACGCCGTCGAGGACGCCCATATCGTTGGCCTCGCGGATTTCGTCGAGATCGGCGGTGTCGATGAAAAATTTCATGGCGTGACAGGTGCGGATTGGGTGGAAGGGAATGCGTGCACGGGGTGCAACGCCCGAACGGCGCACGGGGTTGCCGTGCGGCGATCAGCGCAGGCGGACGACGGTGTGGGAGGACGCCCGGCCGCCGGCCTGGAGGCGGCACAGGTAGGTGCCGGCCGGCAGCCCGGCGGCGTCGAAGGGCACCTCGTGTCGCCCGGGGGGCTGCGGTCCGTCGACGAGGCGGGCCACCTCGCGGCCCAGCAGGTCGTAGACGGACAGCCGCACCGGCTGCGTCTCGGGGAGGAAGTAGGCAACGAGGGTGGCGCGGCCGAACGGGTTCGGGTAGGCGCCTTCGATCCGGGCCGTGGCGGGCAGGGCCTCGCCGCCCGGCGCGTAGGTGCTCAGGTCCTGGTAGCGACTGACCCAGCCGCCCAGCCAGAGCTCGCTGATGCGCTCGACCTCGCGGCCGCGGGCGTCGTAGGCATACCGGTGGCGGTCGTAGTTTTGCCAGAACGATGCGGTATGCGTCTGCCCGATGCGCTCCACGACGTGCCCGCGCGTGTCGATGGCATACTGCTCACGGGCCAGGTCGACCCACGTGCCGATCCAGTACTGCACGTGCTCCTCGACGAGGCGGCCGCGGGCGTCGTAGGTATACCGGCTGCGCCGGCAGTTCAGGCAGGGCACCCACTCCGAACCGCTCCAGACCTGCCGTATCCGCTCGACGGGCCGGTCGGCGTCGTTGTAGACGGTGTAGTCCCGCACCCGGCCCACCCAGTCGCTGCCGTTCCAGCGCAGCAGCCGGCGCTCGACGAGGTTGCCCCGTGCGTCATAGACGAGCCGGTCCGCCTCCTCGGGCTCCCACCGGCCGTCGATCCAGCGGTCGATCCGGCCCGTCTCGCGCCGGTCGTCCGGGCCGTAGGTGTTCTGCAGGCGCAGCACGGGGCTCCAGGCCCCGGCCGCCCATTGTTGCAGTTCCTGTTCGACGAGGTGGCCGCGCGCGTCGTAGGCCAGCAGGCTCCGTTCGAGGGGCTGCCAGGCGCCGTCGCTCCAGACCTGCGTGGTTTCCTCGATGCGCTGCCCGCGGGCATCGTGGACGAAGACCTGGCGCTGCTGCGGCACCCAGGCCGTCGTATCCCATCGCTCCAGGACCCAGCCCTGCGGCACCCCGCCGGCGTCGTAGGCGAAGCGCACCCGCACCTCGTCCACCCAGCCTCCGTCCCGGCGTCCGCGGCGGAGGAACTCGATCAGCGGCCCCTCCTCGGCGGCCGAGGCCGGCACGAGGCCGTCGAGGGCCGTGTGGCGCAGCACGCCGCGCGCGGGCCGCTCCGTCTGCAGGAGCACCCCCGGCTCGGCCGTCGCCGGACGGGCGTGCTGGGCGCGGCCGGGCAGCACCACGGCCAGCAGCCCGCCGACCGCCAGGATGATCCGTAGCCAACGCATCGCGCTCCCTCGTCTGAGGCCCCGCTCCTACGCGACGACCTTCATCACGATCATGGTCAGGTCGTCGCTGAGCAGGGCCGGGTTCCCGGTAAAGGCCCGGAGGTCGGCCCGGACGGCTTCGAGGATGGCCTCGGCCGACTCCGTGCGGTGGGCCATCAGCCGGTCCCTCAGCCGCGCCTCGCCATACTCCTCCTCCTGCGGGCTCATCGCCTCCGTGACCCCGTCGGTGAACAGCGCCAGGACGTCTCCGGGGTGCAGGAAGACGCGCCCACGCTCGTAGGTGACTCCGCTCATCACCCCCAGCAGCAAGCCGCCCACGTCCAGCTCCTCCACCGACCCGTCGGCGCGGATGAGCATCGGCGGGTTGTGGCCGGCGTTGACGTAATCGAGGCGGCGATCCTGCGGATGATAGATGGCGTGGAAATAGGTGATGAACCGATCGTAGCCGGTGTTCCCGCAGATGACGCGGTTGATGTGCGCCGTCGCCTCTTCGAGCGTCAGATCCATGGGGATGAGCACGTGGAGGCAGGCCTGCACGTTGGCCATCAGCAGCGCGGCGGGCACCCCCTTGCCGGTGACGTCGGCCACGGCGGCCAGCAAGCGCCCGTCCTCCAGGGCGATGACGTCGAAGTAGTCGCCGCCGACCTCGCGGCTGGGCAGCGCCAGCGCGGCCACCTCCAGGCCGGGTACGCTCGGGATCTCGCGCGGCAACAGCCCCTCCTGGATCTGCCGGGCCAGGCGCATCTCCTCCTCCAGCCGCTCCTTCTCGATCTGCTCTTCGACCAGGTACGCGTTCTGAATGGACACGAAGGCGAGGTTGCCGAGCGCCTGCAGAAACTCCAGGTCGCCCGGGGTATAGGGCCGGCCCGTCATCTTCGGCCCGAGGCAGAGCATCCCGCAATTCTCGCCATGATGCCGGATGGGCAGGGCCAGCACCAGCCCGCGCTGCTTGAGCTGCTGCCAGGCGGCGGCGGTCTCCTCGTCCTCATTCTGCAACAAGAGGGGGTCTTCCAGCTTGCACAGCCGGCGAATCAGATCCGGCTCCAGCGCGGGCTCGCGCAGACCCTTCGCCGCGACGACCTCGAAGTCGACCTCCGCCCCCTCCTGCTCCGAGGCGCCCTCGTCGGCCCGCGTACGCCGCAGCAGGAAGAGGTGCTTGCCCACGAGCATCTGCCCCATCAGCGCGAACGACAACAACTTGACGAGCCGGTCCCGGTCGACCGTCGCGTTGAACTCCTGCGAGAGGTCGAACAGGGTATTGAGTTCCTGGACGCGGGCGTCGAGGTCGCGGTTGGCCTGGCGCAGCTCCTGCACCATGAGGGAGTTCTGCACCGCCGCCGAGGACATGTGCACGAGCGACTGGACGAACTCCAGCTCGCGTTCCTGGTAGGGCTCCCGGGTGGCTCTGGGGCCCAGCCCGATCACGCCGATGTGGCGCTGCGCCGTGGCAATCGGGATCACCAGCCGGATGTTCATCTCCTGCAGCGGAAGGGGCACCTCATCGCCCTGCATCGGGTGCTCGCCGGCGGCCAGGTCCAGCGCGAGCCGGGCGCCGGGCTTCAGGCGGGGCAGGCCCTTGACCGTGGCCACGCGGTATGCCGTCTCCGGCGGGTCGTGGAGCAGCACCAGCCCGCGGGTCACGAGCAGCTTGCTCATGGCCGTGAGCAGCAGGTTGTTGAGCACGAACTCCAGATCGAGCGACGCACTCAGCAGGCGGCTCGTCTCGTAGAGGGCCCGCAGGTCGAAGCGCTCGGTGCGCTGTACGTGGTTGGTGGAGTCGGACATCTCGGGAGCGCCGGAGCAGCGGGAAAGGGACCGGAGCGGCCGGAACCGGGCCGGGGCGGCAGGGCCATGGGCCGCGCGCGGAGCCGCGCGGGACGCTACAACATCGGCAATCCTGCGGCGAAAGTCACAGGTGGACGACCTCGGCCCGTTCCGGCCGGCCGTCGGCCAAGTGCAGGCGCACGCACGTCTGGACCTGGTGGAACCCCTGACGCCCGGCCGCGCCGGGGTTGAGGTAGAGCATCCCGCCCAGGGCTTCCACCCGCTCGATGCGCAGGATGTGGCTGTGCCCACAGATGAACACATCCGGCGGATCCGCCCGCAGCGCCGGGCCGATGCCCCGGGCCCATCGCCCCGGCCGGCCGCCGATGTGCGTCATCCAGAAGCGGCACCCGTCGATCTCGAAGCGCTGGTGCTCGGGCACCCGCCGGCGCAGCACCGCACCGTCGATGTTGCCCCAGACGGCCCGCGTCGGGGCCAGCGCTTCGAGCCGGTCCAGCACCTCCGGCGGGCCGATGTCGCCCGCGTGCAGGATCAGGTCGACGTCGGCCAGGTACGTCGGCAGATCGGGGTGGAGGTAGCCGTGCGTGTCGGACAGGATACCGAGGATCATCCGCTCAGCGCAGCGTAAACCGGAAGCCCAGTTGGAGCCGCGCCTCCTGTCCGGCGGCATGGCGGGGCGCCCATTGCTGCAGCGGCACGCCCATGAAGGGAGAGAGGCGGTAGCTCGGGCGGTTGAACTGCAACCCCGTCCGCAGCCAGAAGGCCCCGCCCCGGTACGTCGACGTCATGGACGCCGGCGCCGTATCCTCCGCGGCATCCTCCGCGGCATCCTCCGCGCCCGCCTTGCCGGCCGCCTCCGCGTCGCGGCGGAGGTCCGTCTCGATGAGCTCGTACTGCCCGCCCTGTACCTGGAAGACCAGAAAGACGTTGCTGCCGGCCGGGTCGAAGTGGACGTTGTAGCCCAGCGCCAGGTTCAGCTCTGCCCCCAGCGCCCGCGTGTACCGCACGTCGAAGCGCGGCCCCTCGTCGGCGGCCCCGGACGGAAGCGGCTGCGCGGTGACGTCGCGCGGAACCCACTGCTCGTAGCCCATCCGCACCCGGCGCACGCCCAGGACGAAGTCGTTCGAGAAGACGGGCGAGAGGTACGAGGTCGAGATGAACGCCAGGTCGAGCTGCGGGAAGCCGACGCGGCCGTCCGAGGAGGGGTCGACAGCGAGGCGGACGGCGATGCAGTCCTCGTTTTCGACGCAGTCGTAATACTTCAGCACGAGCCAGCTCACCGAGAGCGTGCGCCCCGTGTTGCCGGCCGACGCATCGACGATGGCGCTGAGGTCGATCTGCGAGGAGAGCTGATAGTCGAACCGGAGGCTCAGGCCGAGCGGGTCCGGGTTGGCCCGGCGCAGGCCGTCGTTCTGCACCGTACCGGCGGCACGGTACGAGATCTCGGCGGTGAGGGCATAGCCGTCGAAGAACGTCCGCCGCGCCGTCTCGCCCTGGTAGAAGGGGTCGTAGACCCGGAAGGGGCGCTGCGCGGCGGCCTCTCCGGCCGGGCTCAGGACGGCGGCCAGCGTGACGAGGCCGCCGAGCCAGGTGATCAGGCGCGGAGCCGGCCACGCGGCGTCGGTGTGCGTCAGCAAGCTCATGGGATGGGATCTCCTGCGGTTCGCGCCCCTGCAACCCGGTGCCGGGCACCCTGGCCCGCTCCCGGCTGCGACCGCATTCGGAGGCCGCGAACGCCTCTGATACCCGGCTAGAGGACCAACGTTTCCCCCGGCGCCAGAACGGCCGGCTCGAATCCGGCCTGCTCCATGCGCCGGGCCCAGGCCGCCGTGTCGACCTGGATCAGGGGGAAGGTGTTGTAGTGCAACGGCACGACCCGCTTCGGCCGGAGCATCTGCGCGGCACGGACGGACTCCTCCGGCCCCATCGTGAAGCAATCGCCCACCGGCATCAGGCACAGGTCGATGTCATGATCCTCGCCGTACCAGGCCATCTCGGCGAAGGGGGCGGTGTCTCCGGTGTTGTAGAGGCAGCGACCTTCGAGGTGGAGGATGTAGCCGGCCGGGAAGCCCCCGTAGGTGCCGTCCGGGAAGGAGGAGGAATGCCGGGCATAGGTCATGAACACGCGGCCCCAGTCGAACGTCCACCACCCGCCGATGTTGAGCGGCTGCACGTTGTCGTGACCGTGCCGGCGGCTGATGTACTGGGTGATCTCGTAGATGCCGACGACCTGCGCGCCGGTGCGCTGCGCGATGTCGACCGTATCGCCCCAGTGATCGCCGTGGGCGTGGGTCAGCAGGATCACATCCGGCTCGAGGTCGGCCGCCGTCACGATGCCTTCCGTGTGCGGGTTGCCGGTGATGAACGGATCGAACAGCAACGTCGTGCCGTTCGTCTCGATCTGAAAGGCGGAATGGCCGAAGTACGTCAGCTTCATGGCGCGTCGGGAACGGGTGAATCCGGGGAACGGGTGGAGCGCCGGCGGCCGAGGCGGCGTGCCGGCCCCTCCAAGGTAATCGTCCACATGCAGGGAGGAAAGCCCGCCGGCGCCCCGCCGGCGCCCCGCCGCCCGGGGCTCAGCGGCTGGCCACGCGGTAGAGCCAGAGGCCGAAGAGCAGGAAAGCCGCCACGCCGAAGGCCTCCGTCAGGCCCACCAGGCCCTCCGGCATGAGCCGCAGCACGTCGGTGTCCTGCGCGGCGGCGAAGGGGATGGCCAGCAGGATGCCGACGAGCGCCTCGCCGGTGATGAGGCCCGAGGCGAAGAGCAGCCCGTGCCGGCCCGCCTTCTGCCGCACCTCGGGCGGCGCGCCCTGCCGCCGGAGCGTGCGCCCGGCGAAGAACGCCACGAGCCCGCCGGCAAAGATCGGCACGGACAGCTCCAGCGGCAGGTAGATGCCGACGGCCACGGCCAGCACCGGCATCCGAAAGGTCGCGCCGCGCGCCGCCAGCACCCGGTCGGCGGCGATGATGGCGACGGCGATGAGCGCGCCGATGAGCACCATGTCCCACGGCAGGCCGCCCCGCAGCACCCCGTCGGCCACCGAGCTCATCAGCGTCGCCTGCGGCGCCTGGAGCGCTTCGGAGAGGTCCATCCCCTCCCGCGGGAGCACCGTGCCGAGGCCGTAGGCGCTGAAGAGCAGCTGCAGGATCGGGGCGATCGCCAGCGCCGCCGCCGCCACGCCGACGACCTGCATGATCTGCTGCTTGTACGGCGTCGCCCCGACGATCTGCCCGGCCTTGAGGTCCTGCATGTTGTCGCCCGCGATGGCCGCCGCACAGCAGACCACCGCCCCCACGAGGATGGCCGTCGCCGCCGCGGCGGTCGCCCGCGTGGTATCCACCACGAAGTCGATCTCCGCACCGAGCAGCGCGAGCAGGATCAGCGAAATGGTCAGCACCGTGGCGATGGTCACGCCGGAGATCGGGTTGTTCGACGAGCCCACGAGCCCGGCCATGTACCCGGCCACCGAGGCAAACAGAAAGCCCGCCACCAGGGCAAAGACGACGCCGAAGACGACGGTCGCCCCGTAGAGCCCGTCCGAGATGCCGAGGGTGTCCTGGTCGACGACGAACAGGAAGACGATGAAGATCGGGATGGCCATGGCGACGGTCCCGGCCAGCACGAGGGTGATGGGCGTGTCCTGCTCGGTACGCGGCACGTCGACCGCCTTCCCGGACCGGGCCGCCCGCACGGCTGCCAGGGAGGAGCGCACCCCGTCGCGGATCGGCCGGACGAGCGAGACGAGCGCCCACACCCCGCCGACGGCCATCGCCCCGACGCCCAGGTAGCGGATCTCTCCGCTCCACACGGCCAGCGCGGCCGCGTAGCCCTCGGCCTCGCCGACGATCTGCGCCAGCGAGGCCGGGTCGGCCAGGGCCATGTAGATCGGAATGCCGAACACCCAGGAGATGACCCCACCGGCAAAGACGAGCGTGGCGATGTTGAGCCCGACGATGTAGCCCACGGCCAGCAGCGCCACGCCCAGGTCGCTCCCGAAGCCGAAGACCGACCGCCCCACCTGCATCGACGTATCCACCGCCGAGGCGACGGCCTTGAAGCCGGTCTGGCACAGCTTCAGCAGCGCTCCGGCCACGCCGGCCAGGGCAATGTACTTCGCCCCCTCGCCGCCTTCGGTGCCGGCCTTGAGCACCTCGCCGGTAGCCACGCCCTCGGGAAACGTCAGCCCCGCCTCCAGGATGAGCGCCCGCCGCAGCGGAATGGTGAACAGCACGCCGAGCACCCCGCCACAGAGCGCCACCGCCATCGTCGGCAGGAATTCGAAGCCCTGCCAGTACTGAAGCATGATGAGCGCGGGCAACGTGAAGATGACGCCGGCCGCCAGACTCTCACCGGCCGAGGCCGACGTCTGCACGATGTTGTTCTCCAGGATGTTCGACGTCCGAAACAGCCGCAGGATCGCCATGGAGATGACCGCCGCCGGGATCGAGGCGGAAACGGTCATGCCCACCTTCAGGCCCAGGTAGGCGTTGGCCCCGGCCAGCACGGCGGAGAGGAGTACGCCCAGCACGACGGCCTTCGCCGTGATCTCCGGCAGCGTCTGCGAAGCGGGAATGTAGGGCGTGAAGGAAGCGTCCGGCGTGTCGAGGTCCATGCGTGGGGGCTCCATGGGTGAGAGAGGAAACGAGGCGGGTCGTGGCGTCGGGCGCGGGGTGCGGCCCACGTATGCGGGGCCGGCCGGGCGATCACTTTGCCAGCATGATCTTGTGCGTGGTGCTCCCCGTGGCCGTGCGCACGCGCACCAGGTAAGGCCCGCTGGGCAGGTCGGCCCCGTCGAAGACGACCTGGTAGCGGCCGGGCTCGCGGTAGGCATCGACGAGCTGGGCCACCTGCTGCCCGGCGAGGTTGGTCACGGTGATCTGCACGTGCTGCCCCTCCTCTACCTCGTAGGCAATCGTGGTGACCGGGTTGAAGGGGTTGGGATACGCGCTCAGATGCACGGCCGGCGCCGACCGTGCGGCGGCCTCGGCCGCTCCCAGGCCGACCTTGACGATGCTGGACGTGCGCTCGACCCCGCCCTCGAAGCGCTGGCGCACCCGGTAGTAGGCCACCGGCCCGTCCACGTCGGCATCGCGGTACACGAACCGTCCGGCCTCCCCGCCGGCGGTCCTGCCGGCGACCCCTCCGGCCTCCCCGCCGGAGCCGGCCTCGACCTCCGCGACCACCTCGAAGGCGATGCCGTCGGCCGATCGCTCGACGAAGAACGCCGTCGTCCGGGGATCCGCCGACGTCCAGGTGACGACTACGGCGCCGTCCTCGGGCACGGCCTGCACGCGGCGGACGGGCTGGTAGAAGGCCAGGTCGGACGGCACCCGCCGGAGCCCGGCGGCCGGCTGCGCCAGCACGTCGGCGGGCACCGGCTCTTCGAAGCCGAGCGTGAGGCGCCGCGAATCGGACGGGGCGGCAGGGCGGGTAGTGCCCAGCGGCTGGCGCATCGTCTGCCGCAGGACGTCGGCGGGGCGCGCTTCCGGCCAGAAGCGCACCTCGTCCAGCAGCCCCGTGTAGTGCAGCGCAGGGGCCGCGGCCGCCTCCGGGCCGTCCTGCGGCCGGCCACCCAGCCCGACGACGGCGGGCATCTCCACCGGCAGGGGGGTCGTTTCGTAGAGCGAGTCGGCCGCCGTTCCGTCCAGGTAGAGCCGGGTCCACCCGGCATCCGGGTCGTGCGTGAGCGCCACGTGGTGCCAGCGGCCGTCGGCCACGGGCCGGTGCGCGGTCATCGCCTGGTGCCGGCCGGGCCGCCCGCGGTAGAAGTACAGGCGCCCGTCGGGGCCGACCATGAACTCGAAGGGGTACGGCCGCTGCTCGTCACCGTCCCAGGCCGAGAGGATCACCTCATCCAGCCCCGTCGTGCGCATCCAGAACTCGATCGTGTGGGGAGCGCGAGGGCCGAGGTCGGGCAGGGCCTGCCGGCGCAGCCCCAGCGGCCGTCGTGCGGCGCGCTCGAACGACAGCACCCGGTTCTCCGAGCGCGGCTCCGGGACGGCCACCCGGACCGCGCCGTCCAGTTGCAGGTCGGTCTGTTCCTCGATCCGGGGCGCCGGTTCGTTCGGCGCCCGCGTGAACGGCGTCACCCGCCACCGGGCCGGCCCCGGCGCGGCTCCGGCCTGCACCTGCAGCACGACGTCGTAGGTCGTCCGCAGCGCCCGGTCCGGCAGGACGACGTAGCGGTTGACGCCCTCGGCCAGGCGATGCGTCCGGGCCGGCTCCGGCACGTACCCGTTCCGCAACAGCCGCACCCGCCGCAGCGCCCATCCCTCCGGCAGATCCACGAACAGCCCGTCACAGGCATACCGGCCGTCCCACGTGGCGAACAGGTTCACAACCTGCTGCGGCTCCAGGTGGTCGGGCGCCGCCACCTCGCGGAACTGCGCCGGCGCCGGCACCGCGGCCGACAGCGCCAGCAGCAACGCGCCCGCGACGCGGACCCACGTACGCCGTGGGATCGTCCTGTCCATCCAGAGAACCTGTGAACGGTGACTCGATACGCACAGAGAGACGCTGCGGGTCTCAGGGCCCCCCCGGCCGGTGGGACAGACCGGGGCGGCATGGACCGAAAAAGATAGCCGCCGCCTCCCGGTGAGTCAATCGGATGCGCCGGGCGCAGGGAGCGGAGCACCGTCCGGAAGGGCGATGGCGGGTTCGTTACGCGGTGTCCCGTCACCCCCCCTCGCCCCTCGGGCCGTCGCGCTACGGCCGCGAGACGATCGGGGGATGGGCGAGGTCCCGGTACCGCGCCTCGACGGTGTCCCGGGGCACATCACGGCCGGCTCTGACCCACCAGCGGTAGTGTACGTCCAGCGGCCGGGACCGGGTCAGGTCGAACGGGAAAAACTCCCCGAAGCGCCCGTAGCGCCGCTCCGAGAACGGCGCGTACCCGCCGTCGGGGTTGGCCGGGTCGCTCAGGCAGGCGACGGTGAAGCCCTCGCCGCCGACGTCGAACTGCATGGCGTTCCAGGGGAGGTTGACGTGGGTGCTGTCGTTGACGTCGAGGTCGGGTGGCCGATGGGCCCAGGCTGCCGGGCGCAGGAACGTCGTGCCGTCTGCGTGCTCGGCCACCTCCTGGGCCGCACGGAACTGCACCCCGGCATGGTGCCGGTCGCCGTCGAGCCGGATCGAGCCCCGACGCGTCTCGAGGTGCGTGCGCCAGTCGATCAGCGTCTGCCCGGCGGGCTGCCGGAACACCCGCACGGTGCGTCGCTCCTCGGCGACCGGCTCGCCCTGCCGGTCGGTCCACCGGATGCGCACCGTGTGCCCCCCGAAGACGGGGCCACCGACTTCCTCCTCGAAGGCCACGTGGGCCTGGTGCTCGCCGTCGTTGGCCCACCACAGGTTCAGCGTGTCGTCCTCGACGATGACCTCGGTGTAGCCGAAGAACAGCCCACGGTGGTGCTCGTGCAGCCCGCCCACGCCCTTCGTGATCCGGGGCGTGCCGTCGACCGGGTCGAAGACGTGGTGGAACGGCTTGTTGGTGGCCTGGACGTGCGCCGGGTTGAAGACGGGATGGACGTACTGCAGGACCGGCCGCCCGGCCAGCAACAGCGTCCGGGCCGTGTCCGCATCGACCCGCCACGTGAACGAGGCCGCCACGGCGCACGCCTCCCCGAGGTGCAGGGTGTAGTGCCGGGACGCCCCGGCCGGCTGCGTCACCGTCCACCAGATGCGGCGGCGGCGCCCCTCCAGCGGCTCCACCTGCCCCGGCATCCCGGTGGTGCCGTCCCGGACGCACACGGGCGTCGCCCCGGTCACATCCGGCGCCTCGACGTCGAGGTAGACGGGGGTGGACACGCGATCGACGGTGCCGGACAGCACCGTCACCTCAAAGGTCGACGCGTCCGGGCCACAGGCTCCGAGCACCCAGGCCAGACCAAGTACCCACACGATACGTAGCATTCAGCTTTCAGCGGTCAGCGGTCAGCGATTAGCCGGCAGCCAGCAGCCAGAAGCCAGCAGCCAGCAGCCAGCAGCCAGCAGCCAGCAGCATGAATATATCGCATAACCCGGGGCGATGTGGGCCGGGGCGGTTGGTGGCCTTGAACCCGCCCCATCCGGCGTGCTATCATGCCTCTGCTATCATGCCTCGGGGACCGGGATCGGGGAGGGGGATGGGAACGCGAAGCGCGCTGCCCGTCGGCCCGTCCTCCCGCCCGGCCGCGTCCCCGCCTCCATGCCCGCACGACCTGCTCGCCTGATCTTCCTGCTCCATGCCCAAAGCCTTTCGCGTAGGCGTCCTGACCGGCGGCGGCGATGCCCCCGGCCTGAACGCCGTCATCCGCGCCGTCACCAAAAGCCTGATCCTGCAACACAACGCCGAGGTCGTCGGCATCGAAGACGGCTTCCAGGGCCTGATCGAGCAAGACGTGCGGCCGCTGACCTATCGCGACGTCAGCGGCATCCTCACCCGGGGCGGGACGATCCTCGGCACCAGCAACAAAGCCAACCCGTTCAGCTACCACCGCCGCGGCGGGGCCGACGTCTCGGCCGAGGTGCTGCACTTCATTCACGACCTCGGCCTGGATGCGCTCGTCGTCATCGGCGGCGACGGGTCGATGTCTATCTCGCACGGGCTCTACGAACGCGGCGTGCCGATCGTCGGGGTGCCCAAGACCATCGACAACGACATCGTGGGGACGGATCGGACGTTCGGCTTCGACACGGCCGTCTCCATTGCCACGGAGGCCATCGACCGGCTGCACACGACGGCGCAGAGTCACAACCGGGTCATGATCGTCGAGACGATGGGCCGCTATGCGGGCTGGATCGCGCTCTATGCCGGGGTGGCCGGCGGGGCGGACGTGATCCTGATCCCGGAGATCGACTTCGACCTCGAGGCCATCGCGCGGGTGTGCCGCGAGCGGGAGGACGGCGGCCAGCGCTTCACGATCGTCGCCGTGGCCGAGGGGGCCCGGCCGCAGGGCGGCGAGATGGTCGTGGCGAAGCGCGTCGAGGACAGCCCGGACCCGATCCGGCTGGGCGGCATCGGCCGCTTCCTCGAAGCCGAACTGCGCACGCGCGTGCAGAGCGAGGTGCGCACGACCATCCTCGGGCACATGCAGCGCGGCGGCACCCCGACGGCCTACGACCGCAACCTCGCCACCTGCTTCGGCGCCTATGCCGCGGCCATGGTGGCCGGCGGCCAGTTCGGCCGGATGGTCGCCCTGCAGGACGGCCACTTCACGAGCGTCGACCTCGCCAGCGTCGCCAACCGGACGCGCACGGTCCCGCTGGACGCGCCGATGGTCGCCACGGCGCTGGCCGTCGGCACCTCCTTCGGCGTGAGCGACTTCGACCGGCGGCTGAACCCGACGGCTCCCGTCCCGGGCGTCGTCTGACGCCCCTCCGGCACCGGCGGCGCCTCGTCCCCCTGCCTTTTTCCGCACCCGCCCATGCACGTCTACCTCACCGGCGCGTCAGGCTTCGTCGGCTCCTACGTCCTGCGGGAGCTGGTGGCCCGGGGCCACACCGCTCGCTGCCTGCTGCGCGACAAACGCGCGCCCCTCGCCGTCGACACCGACGCGGTGGAACGCGTCCGCGGCGACGTCACCGATCCGAAGTCGCTGACGGGCACGATGCGAGGCTGCGACGCGGTGATCCACCTGGTCGGGATCATCGAGGAACATCCGTCGAAGGGCATCACCTTCGAGGCCATCCACCACCAGGGCACCCGGCACGTGGTGGACGAGGCGCGGGACAGCGGGATCGAGCGGTTCGTGCAGATGAGTGCCAACGGCGCCCGGCCGGACGGCGTCTCGGCCTACCAGACGTCGAAGTGGAAGGCCGAGGAATACGTCCGGGCGGCGGGCTTCGCCCACGCGACGGTCTTTCGCCCGGCCGTCATCTTCGGCGATCCGGGGCCGGACCACCCGGAGTTCTGCAAGCAACTCGCCACGGACCTCATCAAGCCCTTCCCGATCCTGCCCGTCTTCGGCGACGGCTCGTACCGCCTCCAGCCCATCTCGGTCGAGGAGGTGGCGGCCGCGTTCGTGCAGGCGCTGACGAACGACCGGGCCGCCGGCCAGACCTACTGCGCGGCCGGCCCCGAGGCGTTGCCCTACACCGAGGTGCTGGACATCATCACCCGGGCCCTGGGCCTCGAGCCCCGGCCCAAGCTGCCGCAGCCGATCTGGCTGGTCCGCCCTGTCGTCCACACCCTCGGGCGGATCGGGCTGCTGCCCATCTCCCCGGATCAGTTCGAGATGCTGATCGAGGGCAACGTGTGCGACAGCCGCGCGTTCTATCGCGACTTCGACGTGACGCCGCGCCCGTTCACGCCGGAGAACCTGGCCTACCTGAAGCGGGTAGCCTGATCGCCCGGCGCCGGGCGGATCGGGCCGGCACCGGAGCGACGTTTTCGCAGAAACCCCACGCCGCCCCCTCCGCCGGCGCGTATCTTCGTGCGTGTCCCGTTGTTGCCTACCACCCTCCCCCCGTCCATGCGATCCGAGCACGAGCCGTTGCCGTCCGGGAAGAAGTACGTGGCCGTCGCCGGCAACATCGGCGCCGGCAAAAGCTCCCTGACGAAGGTGCTGAGCGACTATTTCAAGTGGGAACCCTTCTACGAGCGGGTGGACGACAATCCGTACCTGGCCGATTTCTACAATGACATGCGGCGGTGGTCGTTCAACCTGCAGGTCTTCTTCCTCTCCAGCCGGTTCAACCACCAGCGCCAGATCGAGGCCGCGCCCCACTCGGTCGTGCAGGACCGTTCGATCTACGAGGATGCCGAGATCTTCGCCCGCAACCTGCACGAGATGGGGCTGATGAGCCCGCGGGACTTCGAGAACTACCGGGAGTTGTTCTCGATCATGACCTCGTACCTGAAGCCCCCGGATCTGCTGATCTACCTGCGGGCGTCCGTGCCGACGCTCGTGCGCCACATTCAGTCGCGCGGCCGCGCCTATGAATCGACCATCCGCATCGAGTACCTGGAGCGGCTCAACCGGCACTACGAGGACTGGGTGGAGCGCTACGACCTGGGGCCGAAGATGATCGTGGACGTGGATTCGCTCGACTTCGTCAACGAGGTCGAAGACCGCCGCGAGATCATCGGGCGGGTGGAGAGCCGGCTCTACGGCCTCTTCCCGGAGTGAGCGAGCCGCATCCGACCGTGCACGGGATCCCGACCGGAACGCCTCGCCTGGCCGGATCGGCCGTTCGGCCGCTCGTCCTGCTGGGCCTGCTGGGCCTGCTGGCGGTGCTGCCGGTCCGGGCGCAGGAGACGCTGCCGGGGGACTCGCTCGCGTCACCTCGGCCGGATACGCTCGCGTCGCCGGATACGCTCTCGGGCGCCGCGCCGGACACGCGGTTCCGGCCGGACTCGGTGCGTCTGGTGCGAGCGCCGGTGGGCTTCGAGGCCGGGGTCGGTACGGCCATCGGGCCGGTGCGTCCGGCGCGGCAGCCGGCGCTGAGCGCCGTCGATCTCCTGGAGCGGATGCCGGGCTCGTTCGTCTACCGCTTCGGCGACCTCGGCTGGCCCGACGGCTGGAGCCCTTACGGGCTACCGCCGCAACACGTGGATCTGCTGCTGAACGGGTGGCCGTTCGAGGGCCTGGTCACGGGCCGGCCGCGCTACGACCTGCTGCCGCTGGCCTTCCTGGCGCCGCTGCGCAGCGGGCCGGGCCGGCATGGCGCCGCCGCCACGACCTACGCCGAGATGTACCCCTACGCCGCGGCCGAGCCGCTCACGGAACTGCGCTACCAGGCCGGGGGGATGCAGAGCGTGACGGCCGTCCACGTGCAGCGACGGCGGCGGCCTCTCTTCGGGCGGCCCGGCATCCTGGATGTGCTCGTCGGCTACGGCGGGCACGGCGCCGACGGGGAGTACCCCGGCAGCCGCCTCCGCCGGGCGCGGCAGGTGCTGGGCCGCCTCCGCTACGAGCAGGCCGCCGTCTCGGTCGAGGTGTCGAACCTGCACACGCGCTGGCAACTGGGGGCCCACGGCGGGGTGCTCCCGCAGGCCGGGCAATCCTTCACGTCCATCTACGAGCGCTTCGGGGCGCAGGTCGCCCACGCCGGGGCCGAACGCCAGACCCTCCGCAACGACCTGAGTGCCACGCTCCGCGCCCGGCTCCTCCCGGGCTTCCGGCAGCCGCTGACCGTCTCGGCCGGCTGGACGTCCGAGATCTTCCGCTATACCAACCCGGGGGCGGACACGCTGGACACCCGCGCCCACCGCTACGGCCTCCGGGGAGAGCAGGCCGTGCGGCTCGGTCCGCAGCACCTCCGGCTCCGGGCCGAGGGCTGGACGGACCGCCTCGTGCGTAGCAACGCCCTGCCGGACTCGCTCGGGCAGCACCGCCGGCAGCTGCACCTGAGCGTGCGCGACTCGCTGGCGGTGGGGCGCCTGGCCGTCGTGGCCGAGGGCGGCTTCCACACGGGCACGCAGACCTTCCCGAGCGCCGCCGCCCACGTCGGGCTGGACCTGGGGCGGCTGCGGCTGTTCGCCGAAGCGCGTCACACCGGCCTGGCTGCTTCCTGGATCGAGGCCCACGGCTACGGCCGCTTCGTCGCCCCGCCGGAGGCCCTGCCGGACCGCCGGCTGACGCTGGGCCGGGCGGGCCTCGCCCTCCGGCTCGGCCCGCTGACGCTGGCCGCCGAGGGCTTCGTCCATGAGATCCAGCACCCCGCCGACCTGTTCGTCGTCGGGGACGACAGCCTGGCCGTCCGCACCGCCGCCTCACCCTTCCGGCGGGCGGGGCTCACCGGCACGCTCGGGTGGCGGCACACGGCGGCGCGGGGGCTCTACCTGCACCTCCAGCCGACCGCCTCTACCTTCCTCACCGAGCCGGACTCCGACCTGCACGCCCGCGTGGCCGCCAGCCTGCCCGCCCTCTTCGGAGAGGGACGGCTCGGGGCCCGCTTCCGGCTGTTCCGCGGCGACCTCGACGCCGACCTCTACCTGCGGGGGCGGTTCTGGTCGGAGATGCGCAGCCGCACCCTGCACGACCCCACGGGCCTGCTCGCCGTGCCCTCCTCGACGGCGCGGGTCTTCGGCCCCAGCGGCACGCTCGACGTCGTCCTGGAGGCCACCGTCCGCACGGCGACCCTCTTTCTGGTCTTTGAGAACGGGCTCAGCGGCACGCCCCTCCAGCCCGGCACCCTTGTCGTCCCCGTCTACCCGTTGCCCGAGCAGCGCTTCCGCTTCGGCGTCTTCTGGCCGATCCGGGGCTGAAGACGGCGCGGGCGTGCCCGGGCCCACGCCGCCACCTCCTGCCGACGACCTGATCGCTCTGCCTCATGGCTCCCGCTCCTGCATCCTCCACCCCCGCGCACCTGACCCGCTACCTGGAGCGGCTCGACCGGCGTGCGGCAACCCTTCAGCAGCAGAGCCTTCGCTACAGCCGGGTGCGGCTGGCGCTGGTGCTGGGCACCGCCGTGCTCGCCTTTGCCCTCGGGCAGACCGCCGGCCCCCCGGCGGGATGGGCGGTGGCGCTGGCCGGCGTCGCGGCCTTCCTGCTGGTGGCCCGCCGGCACGCCCGGCTGGAGGACGGCCTCACCCGCCTCCGCCGCTGGCGCCGCCTCAAAGCCACGCACCTCGCCCGGCTGCACCTCGACTGGGAGGCGCTGCCGCCTCCGGCAGACACCGCGCCGGACCCCGCCCATCCCTTCGCTGCCGACCTCACCCTGATCGGCCCGCGCTCGCTGCATCATCTGCTGGACACCACCGCCTCGCGAGGCGGCAGCGAACGCCTCCGGGCCTGGCTCACCGCCCCCGTCCCGGACCTCGACGCGGCGCGCCGCCGCCAGCGGCTCGTCCGGGCGCTGGCCACGAACGCCCGCTTCCGGGACAAGCTGACGCTCTACGGCACGCTGATGGCGGACTCGCTGCATGCCGTGCGCTGGGACGAAACCGCGCTCCGGCGCTGGCTGACCCGACCCGCGCCGCCCCGCTCCCTGAGGCCCTGGCTCGTCGGCCTCAGCGCGCTGGCCGCGGCGAACCTCGTCCTCGTGCTGCTCCACCTGGCCGGGGTGCTGCCGGCCGTGTGGTCCGTCACCCTCGTCGCCTACGTCGGCCTCTACCTGTCGCGCTACAACGCATTCAAGCACCTGTTCGACGAGGTGCTGGACCTGGAGGCGGACCTGCGCCGCATCCAGCCGGTGCTCCGCTTCCTCGAAACCACCGGCTGGCCTCGCCACGCGGAGCTGGCACGCCACCTCGCCCCGCTGCAGCAGACCGGGGCCCGGCCCTCGACCCACCTGCGCCAGGTGCGCCGCATCGCCGCCGCCGTGGCCCTCACCCGCAACGAGCTGATGGCGGTGCTGCTCAACGTCCTGCTGCCCTGGAATCTGCTCTTCACACACCGGTTCAACCAGGAGACGAAGCGGCTGCAAGACCACCTGCCGCGCTGGCTGGACGTCTGGTACGACCTCGAAGCGCTGTGTGCCCTGGCTCGCTTCGCCGACCACCACGCCGGCACGTCCTTCCCCGACCTCCTCGCGCCCGACGCCCCCGGCCCCGTCTTCGACGGGCGCGGCCTCGGCCACCCGCTGCTGGCTCCGACGGCCAAGGTGCGCAACGACTTCCGGGTGGACCACCTCGGCGAGATCACGCTCATCACCGGCTCGAACATGTCCGGCAAGAGCACCTTCCTCCGCACCGTCGGGGTCAACCTGTGCCTGGCGATGGCCGGCGGACCGGTGGACGCCACGGCGCTGCGCACCATCCCGTTCCGCCTGTTCACCAGCCTCAATGTGCAGGACTCGGTGCAGGACGGCCTCTCCTTCTTCTACGCCGAGGTGCGTCGCCTCAAGGCGCTGCTGGACGCGCTCCGGACCCCGCATCCGGTGCCGCTGTTCTTTCTCATCGACGAGATCTTCCGGGGCACCAACAACCGCGAGCGGCGGATCGGCAGCGAGGCGTACGTGCGCGCGCTGGCGGCGGCCCGCGGCACCGGCCTCATCACCACGCACGACCTGGAGCTGACAGCCCTCGCCGACGAGATCCCGACGCTGCACAACGCCCACTTCCGCGAGGACGTGCGGGACGACCGCATGGTGTTCGACTACCGGCTGCGCCCCGGCCCGTGCCCGACCACCAACGCGCTCACGATCATGAAGCTGGAGGGCCTCCCCGTCGAGCCCGCACCGCCCCGCTGACCGCCCGGCACAACCATTTCCGCGGAGTGCGTATAACCCGGAGCCGCCGGCCCCGCGAACCGGCTCCCTCCGAACCCGCCTCCCGCGCGCTCATGGAAACCCTCCCCGTCCTCGCCCGCCCGACTCCCTCGGCCTACGAACGCCGGGCGATGCACGAGATCGCCCTGTGGAAGGCGCCGTCCGATACCTGGTTCACCCGGACGGCCCGGTACGTCAACGGCACCCTTCGCCGCGCCAGCGACCTCGTGCACCACCTTCCCGGCGTCGAGTGGGTGGTGGAGAACGTCTTCAGCGGCCTGCTCGAACTGACCAATGAGATCGCACAGGACTCCGTCCGGCGTGAGGCCATCCTGGCCGAGTACCAAGCCGCCGGGGACGACCTGGCCGACCTGAGCGACGTCTTTCGGCTGGATCTCGAACGGGTAGACGCCCGGTTGAAGGGGCTGGACACGAAATACCGCACGCTGGCGGCCGTCGAAGGGGCGGCCACGGGCTATGCGGGCGCCGCCGGGCTGGTGCCGGACCTCGTGGCGCTGGTGGCCCTGAGCCTCCGCGCCACCGGCGAATACGCGGCCTACTGCGGCTTCGACCTGGCCGACCCGCGCGAGCGGCTCTTCGCCCTGCAACTCCTGCACCGAGCCACCGACCCCGCCGACGCTCCGGCCAAAGGGGCCGCGCTGGTCCCGGTCATGCGGACGGCCCATGCCCTCGCCCGGCGGCAGACCTCGCAGGTCGTCGAGCAGGTGGCCCTGGGGCGGGCGTTGCGCAATGCGCTCCGGGCGCTGGGGCTGCGGCTGACCCGGGCCAAGCTGGCCCAGGCGGTGCCCCTGACCGGGGCGGTCATCGGCGGCACCTTCAATGCCTATTACCTCAGCAAGGTGTGTGACACCGCCTACTTCCTCTACCGCGAGCGCTTCCTGGCGCAGAAATACGGGGGATGACGCCTGTCCGGCCTCCCGCCTCCATCGCAGCGCCGGACTCAGAGGCGGAGCTGGGCCTGGACGAAGAACGTGAGGCGCGTCTCCGGGGCGGCCGGGTGGGTGCGGTAGGGCGCGTTGAGGGCGTTGCGGAGCAGCAGCATCACCTCCAGCACGCCACCGCCAAAGGCTTTCCAGGCGCTGAGGTCCAGAAGCGCGTACGGGGGCAGCCGGTCCGGGTAGACGCCGTCGGTGGCGGCATCGGCGGCCGCATAGCCCGGCCAGGCCGTCGCGCTCTGCACCTGGAGCCGGGCGTTCAGGCTGAAACGAGGCACGGGATCATACCCGATGTGCACCCGCAGCAGGTGCTCGGGTTGCCCCGCCCAGCCGGCCACCGCAGCCGCGTCCGCCGCCGTGTGTCGCTGCCAGGCATAGGCCAGATGCCGGCGCCAGACGGCCGTGCGGTGGGTGACGGCAACGTGTCCGCGCCAGACTTGCCCGCGGAGGTGGGATCGATAGACGGCCGTGCCCAGGGTGCGCCCCCGGAAGATGTCGTCGGGGTCCACGAAGCCGAAGGTGTACACGGCGTCCAGCCCCCCCGCGAACGACCGCCAGGCCGGTCCGGCCTCGATGAGCCAGCCGCCGCCGGGGGCATAGGAGCCGGTGAGGTCCAGCGTGGTCGTGCGGGGGCGGGAGAGCGACGGGGCCGGGGTGATGGCGGTGCGCTCGGCCCAGGGCACCTGATAGCCGCGGTACAGCCAGTAGCCAAGGCGGTCCGGATCCGCCGCCGGGCGGTCGCTGTGGCTGACGGTGAGGCGGACCTGCCGGCGCGCGGCCACGGGCACGTGGGCGACGGCAAGAGCTTCCAGACCGGCCTCGCGGGCCTGCAGGAGCCCGATCACGGCGCCCCGCAGCAGCAGCCCGGACGGCTGCCGGACCTCGACCTCCTGCGCCAGGTGGCCCGTGTGGAGCCGCGCCGTGCCGAAGGAAGCACGCCCCGTACGCACGACGCGCCGGTCCAGGCCCAGCGTCGAGGTGCTCGCCAGCACGCCGCGCCGATAGCGGAGCGCAACCGAGGCATGCCCGCGGCCTTCGACCCAGTCGAAGGTGTGATCCACCCGGTTCTTCCACTCCCCGAGCCGCTCCCGGCGGTAGCCGACCCGGTAGGACAGGGTCGTGGCGCGACCGAGCGCGAGCGTGCCGTGCCCCCCGGCGAACGGGGTACGGTGGTCCGTGGCGATCTCGAAGCCGAGCGGGTCGAGGAAGCGGTAATCCCGGAACCGGGTGTAGCCGACCTGCAGCCGGTGCCGGCTGCGGGAGCCGGTGGCATAGGCCTGCACGCCCAGGCTCTGCTGCATGACCCGGTTGAGCGGATGCGGGCGACCGTACACCCCGAAGACCCGGTCCCACAGCGGCCGCCGGGTGACGTGCTGGTAGTCCTGCCGGTATGTGGCCTCGACGCCGGCGGTGGCCGTGCCATACCCGAGCGACGCCACATACCCGGGACCGACGCGGTCCACGTTGCGGGCGTCCGGGTCCGTGAAGGCATACGGCCCCGGGTCGTCGATCTCGTTGCCCAGCATCATGCCGGCGCGGGCCGCGAGGCCGTCCGGGCGGTGGGAATAGAGGTGGATGACCCCCGCCCCGGCCAGTCGCCCGTCGATCACCGTCGGCACGTGGTGCACGACGACGGAATCCAGCTGGGAGGGGTGGAGCGGGACGAGGTTCAGGTTCTGGACGTCCAGGACGGTGGCATCGACGCGGTGCCCGTCCACGTAGAGCTGCCAGCGCGCCGTGTGGGCGGGGGCGAGCCCGCCGGCGGAGGCCCGCCAGGAAAAGCCGTCGGTCGACAGGGCGTACCAGCCGTCCAGCAGCGCAAACAGATCACTCAGGCGGACGAGGCCGGCCCGGGCGAGGTCGTCCGCCCGCAGCACCTGTACGCCGGGGCGACCGGGCGACGGCGATGGCTGGGCGTGCCCGACGCCGGCCGCCAGCAGCCCGGCCGCCAGCAGCCCGAGGGCCGTGTGCCTCATCGGAGAAACACCTGCAGCCAGTCCGGGGTCTGCACCGTGTAGCTGATCCCCGCGGAGAAGTACACCAGCCGGA
Source organism: Roseithermus sacchariphilus (assembly GCA_003285105.1). GTDB lineage: Bacteria > Bacteroidota > Rhodothermia > Rhodothermales > MEBIC09517 > Roseithermus > Roseithermus sacchariphilus. Next base: position 321,561 of record CP030158.1, read on the forward strand.
TGCGCTCGTGGGTGTAGGCGTTCATCAGATACGCGCCCGTATGGACCGACCACGTGGGCGCCATGCGAACCTGCAGCCGTGTGTGCAGCCCCATGAAGAACTCGCTCTCGCTGTCGCCCCCGATGGTGGCAGCGTCATCCCCACACCGCTTGATCCCGCCGAGGTCGCAGCCGACGTGGCCGTTCTGCACGGCGTCTCCGAACCGCATGTAGTAGTTGCCCAGCCGAAAACCGGTCTGCCACTGGAGGCGCGGAGAGAGTGTGACGGGCAGGCTCCAGCCCACGTGCATCTGCATGGCATCGAAGGCGGGGACATCATCCGTGGCGGCCGCGTACTGGTGCAACGCCAGCCCCGTCTCCACCTGACCCGCGTAGAAAGGCGTCTGGATGGTCACGTCGCCACCCTGGCCCGGCTGCCAGAAGCGATGGAAGGCCGTGCGGTTGAAGTTGGTCGCTCCGCCCACATGGATCGTCATCGTCTCGAAGGCCCCGCGGGTGGACTGGGCCTGCAGGGGCACGGCACCGCCAGCAACCACCAGCGCGGTGACGGAAGTCAGAAGGAGACGGATGGAAGCCGGGCAGCATCGCATGACGGGTACCCTGTAGCCAGCACGTGAATGCGGAAACACGTGAGGACAGATTAGCACCGCAGGCGCCCGCAGATATGCGTTTTTAGAGCAGGAAACGGTGGTGATTCCGCTCGACCGCCTTCGCCCGGGGGTACGCGCCCGGGCTGAATGCTTTTTCAGGCCGGGTTCAGCCTGGTTTCAGGGAGTGGACCGTATCGTGGAGGCGGTGTTGAAGCCGGCTCCACGATTCCCCGATGTCCCTATTCCCGACCCTTCGGATGCTGCAACTCGAAGGCTACGTTCGCTTCGGCGAGGGGAGCCTGGCGGAGCCCTATGCGCAGTTGGTGGCGTCCTGGCTCCAGGAGCGCGGCCACCCGGCACTGGCCGTAACGGACCCGGAGGACTCCACCGGGAAACGATGGGTCGTGTACTGGAAGCCGAACGTCGTCTTTGGACGCACGGAGACCGCCTCGCCCGAGACGCCGTAGACCTCACGGCCCCGCAGGCGTCCGATGGGTCCGATTGGGTAGTCGGCGACCGCAGGTTGTATCGACACACGCAGAGCGGGCTCGTCCGGTCGCTCTCCCGGCGGTTCGACAGATTCCCCCACCATGCCGAGGGCACCCATGCAACCGGGAGACCGCGTTTCCGTGCACGCCGGGCCCGCCCTGACGTTCGATGGAGCGCTCTGCCAGCTCGATGAAGTATCCGGCTACGTCTTCGTCGTGTCCGACGACGGCCGCCGGGCTGCCTGGGTGCATCGCGGGACGGTGCTCGTGCGGCAGGAAGGCTCCGAACCCGCGGGGGCGCCACCACCCGACGAGGATCCGCACACCTAGCATGACAGCGGTTCGCGGGACGGCTCGGACGCTCCCTTCGGGGTGGTGCTCACGGTATCACGCGCCCCTGCCCGCTACGGATGGCTGTGCAAACACGGTATGATGGGGGGAAGCACATCGCCCCCTCCATGTACCGAAACGTCATGCACACCTATTCCGTCTGGCTCGCCCTGCGCCCGGAGCGCTGCGAGTCCCCCGGCGTCCTTCGGGCGATTTACACGCTGTTCAGCACGCTGCAGGCCGCCGGGTACTCCCTCCGCACCCCGGACGACGGCCCCGGAGCCGAGGGCTACCGGGTGGCCTTTGCCGTGCCGGGCCCGCTGGTCCTGGATGCCTACGTGCTGCCCCTGCTGGAACGGCTGAAGCTGACCGACTGCGCGGAGGTCGGGTACCTCGCGGAGGACGAAGACGGCCACCGGACGCTGCACATCACCTACCCCCACCTGCCTCGCCGTCACGAGGCCGCCCGCGCCTCTGCCGGCGCTTCAGCCGGCCGGACCGGGATGCCGGACTGAGCGCCATCGCGCATCGAGGGCCCACCTGACCACCGGCGGACCCCCTTCCCTGGCATGATCCGGGCCATACGACGTCCCCCTCCGCAAATCCCGGATTTTTCCACGTACCTAACATGCAACCGGAGTGACGGCTGTCGCCCCTGCATGTTGCCCGCGGAGGATGACCATGCGGCGGAAGTGATGAAGGTGGCAACCCGGCGGATGCGGGGGATCCTGAGCCTGGAAGGCGCTCCTATCATCGGAGGCCCTCCGGATACACGAACGCGCCGTGTCATGTGTGTTTTACATGATCCGTTTGAACGACTGAAGCGCCTCGTGGCGACCTACCGCGCGACGGAACTGCGGCCTTCGCAGCCCGGTGATCCTGCCGATATCCGCGCGTTCCTGATGATGCTCAACCGCCGTCTCTTCGATTCGGCCTGGACGCTCCGCCTAATCGAGCAGGAGGCGGGACTCTGCGACCACAACGTCGAGTTGCGCTTCGCTCGGTACGTCGGGCAGTCTGCTGGAGCGTACCGACGCCGCCACCGGATGGAGCTGGCAAAACGGCTGCTCCGGGATGATGGCTTACACAGCGTACCGATCTTTCAGATAGCCCTGGCCGTGGGCTACACGAGGCACGACACGTTCACACGGGCCTTCCGGCGCTACACGGGCATGACGCCAGATCAATACCGGAAGACGACGTGAAGACAAAATGCAAAGCACGTCTAGGAAAGCCCTGTTAAAATATGCTCTATAGCCCGGCACACCTCACACAAACGCAACGCCCTATGCGAACGAAATCTGTTTTTCTTGTCATTGCTCTTTTCCCCGTGCTATTCCAGCCTCGTGTTGCTGATACAGCCGATGAAGTGTATTGCGAATGGTATGAGAATGGCTGTCACTATGTCGTCGTTGTTCCCGACGGGGGAGGGAAGGAGATGTAGGCGTCGGGGTCGTTAACTGTGGCGACGGATGGATTCCGTACGGCACGGGCATAGCCGGTAGCTGCCCATACAACTATTGAATCGTGCAGGATTGCACGGAAGGACCTGTGTCACTTCGTTAGCCCAACCTGACAGGAACATGAAAAAGCTTCTTTTCCCGGTATCTGCTCTTGTTTTGACGCACCTGTTTTCGGCCTGTCAGAATCCTGTTCAGGAGGAACGTCCGGTACCCGGCCTGGCCACCTCGATGGAGATCTCGCAGGCTACGTATCTATATCCGCTTGCGAGTCCCGCGGGCTATGAAGACATCATGGAATGGGGACGCCTCCCGGACGGGCCAGAGCGTGAACGGGCCAAACAGGCTTCACGCAACATCGCTTTACCCGCCTTTCAAAAAGGCGTGAACCTCCTGGCTGCGTTTCAGAACGAAGCGGCCTCCACATCCACCAGGACGGCCCTGGTGCACCTGGAGCGCGACCTGGCGACCCTGGACGAGCCTCAACGCTCCCTGGCCGGGCAACTGCTTGCCATCCGGCTGCTCGATGAGTACCTCGCCGGCGGAGCTCTGGACGAGACACCGCCCGAAGCGCTGGCCCGGCGCACGCTCGACGCGGAGGCACAGGCGGTCGTGGCCTTTGCAACCGAACAACTGACGACGCACAACAACCCGAACGCACACCTGGTGTCGGCTACGTTGCAGACGCTCCGGACATACTGGCCGGAGGCCACGATCCGGATGCACGCGCAGAAGACCCTCGCGGCAGCGGAAGCCTACCTCGCCCGGTCTGCGTGCGATACCTGCTCGCCCGTGCCCGCACACAAGATCTCGAAGAACTCGCTGAATAATCAGATTCGCGCCGGGGTCGAGGCCCTCAAGCCGCTGGCGCAGTAGCCCACGTTCACGTTCATATCCTGTTTGTTACAAGGCAGGGCCGCGTTCTGGCGCCCTGCCTTGCCATTTGTCCGGCCGCCGCTCGTCGGACGCTCCTTTCCCCGCGACGCGGGCCCTGCCGAGTGTAGCGCACCGTGACATGCAGCCTCGCGTCTGTTCCGGCAGGGCGACGTAGCCCCGGTGCGCAGCGCGCTTCGGAGGATGAAGACGCTTTCCAGCACGCTGCACATCACCTACCCCCACCTGCCTCGCCGTCACGAGGCCGCCCGCGTCTCAGCCGGCGCTTCAGCCGGCCGGACGGAGATGACGGAAGCCGCCGTCTCCACGGGCAGAAAGGCCTGAATCCCGCGTCGCCCCGACGCCGGCCACCGCGCCGGATCCGATGGGGGTCGCTGGCGGTTGTGGGAAGGCCTCGTTTCATCCGGCGCCGTTCTGCCGGCCACGGCCCGATGCCGCCGGCCTGCAGAGATGGCCCGGGATCCGACCACCCCCCACACGCCCGGGACTCCCTCGACATCCTCGGAAGATGCGTCCTCTGCGACTCGGTCTGCGGGAGAACCTGCGGCCTTTCCTCTGGCTCATCGTCGTCAACGCCTTCGTGGGGGCGATGGTGGGCCTGGAGCGGGCCGTCCTGCCGCTGCTGGCCGAGGAGACGTTCGGTGTGGCCTCCCGCACGGCCATTCTTGCGTTCATCGCCTCGTTCGGGCTCACCAAAGCGCTGGCGAACCTGTCCGCCGGGTACCTGGGCGACCGCTACGGACGCAAGCCGGTGCTGATCGCGGGCTGGCTCGTCGGGCTGCCGGTGCCGGTGCTCGTGATGATGGCCCCGTCCTGGAGCTGGGTCGTGGCCGCCAACGTGCTGCTGGGGGTGAACCAGGGGCTGGCATGGTCGAGCACCGTCATCATGAAGATCGACCTGGTAGGGCCGCGCCGGCGGGGGCTGGCGATGGGCCTCAACGAGGCCGCCGGGTATCTCGCCGTGTCGCTGGCAGCGCTGGCCTCGGGGTACCTGGCCGCCGCCTATGGCCTGCGGCCGGTGCCCTTTGCGCTCGGGCTCGTGTTTGCCGTCATCGGCCTCCTGCTGTCGGTGGTCGTGGTGCCCGAAACCCGTCCGTTCGCAGCGCTGGAAGCTGCACAGCCCGCCCCCGCGACGCACGCCTCCGGGCCTCGCTCCTTCGCCGAGGTGCTGCTGCTGACGAGCTGGAAGAACCGCACGCTGTTTTCCGTCAGCCAGGTCGGGCTCGTCAACAACCTGAACGACGGCATGGCATGGGGGCTGCTCCCGCTGTATTTCGCCTCGCTGGGTCTGGGCCTCGAGCGCATCGGCCTGTTGGCCGCCCTCTACCCTGCCGTCTGGGGGCTGGGACAGCTCGCCACCGGGGCCGCCTCGGACCGGATCGGGCGCAAGCCGCTGATCGTGGGAGGCATGCTGGTCCAGGCTGCCGGCATCGGCGTGCTGCTGCCGGGCCAGGGATTCGGCATGGCCACCGCCGCGATGGTGCTGCTGGGCCTGGGCACGGCCATGGTCTACCCGACGCTGCTGGCCACCATCGGCGACGTAGCGCACCCGTCCTGGCGGGCTACCTCGGTCGGGGTCTACCGGCTCTGGCGCGACGCCGGATACGTCGTCGGCGCCCTCCTCGCCGGCCTGCTCGCCGACCTGCTGGGGCTGCCCTGGTCCATCGGAGGCATCGGGCTGCTGACGGCGGCCTCGGGCCTGCTGGCGCTGGCTCAGATGCAGGAGACAGCCCGACCGGCCTCCCGCGCCCACCGACAGGACCGGAGATAGCTCGCCCATCTCGCGGTGCGCTCCGGAAACCTGGCCGTCCGGTGGCCCTGTCCGCCCCTGCCCCCCTACCCGGGTGTACAACCAGCGGCTTTTTTTCCATATTGACGGATCCCGTCTGTCCCTCCTCCCGCTCCCTGCCCGCCATGCACCGTCGTGATTTCCTGCTGAAGGCCGCCGGACTGGCGGCGGCATCCCGGGCGATGCCTCACCTGACACCGGCCTCCTCCGCCCGTCTGCCCCTTCGGAAAGCCGTCAAGCTCAGCATGGTCCAGGAAGATCTGCCGCTGGTGGACACGTTCCGGCTGCTCAAGGAGCTCGGCTTCGACGGCGTCGAGCTCGATAGCCCGAACGACTTCGACACGGCGGACGTGCTCGCCGCGCGCGACGAGGCCGACTTCCCGATCCACGGGGTGGTCGATTCCGTCCACTGGCGGCAGCCGCTCTCCGATCCGGACCCTGCCGTACGGCAGGCCGGGCTGGACGGGCTGATGACCGCGTTGCAGGATGCCCACGACTACGGGGCGTCGACGGTGTTGCTCGTGCCGGCGGTGGTGAAGAAGGAGGTCTCCTACGCCGACGCCTACACCCGCTCGCAGGCCGAGATCCGCAAGGCCTTGCCGATGGCCGAGGCGCTGGGCGTGCGGATCGCGCTGGAGAACGTCTGGAACCACTTCCTGCTGAGCCCGCTCGAAATGGCCCGCTACATCGACGCGTTCGACAGCCCGTGGATCGGCGCGTATTTCGACATCGGCAACGTCGTCACCTATGGCTGGCCCGAGCACTGGATCCGCATCCTGGGGCCGCGCATCCTGAAGCTGGACGTCAAGGAGTACAGCCGCAGACGGCGCGATGCGGACGGGCTCTGGGAAGGCTTCAAGGTCGAACTCGGCGAAGGCGACTGCGACTGGCCCGCCGTGCGTGCCGCGCTGGCCGACATCGGCTACCGGGGCTGGGCCACGGCCGAGGTCCCCGGCGGCGGCCGCGCCCGCCTGGCCGACATCGCCGCCCGCATGGACCAGGTCCTCGCCCTGGGCGGCTGAGGCGTCCGGCCGGCGTGTCCTCCACTTCAGCAGGCCACGGGCCTCGCCGAAACCCGTTCGGGCGACGGCCTCACAGGCCTCCGTCGCCGATCGGTGGGATCCGACGGCAGCGATGGGCCGGCACCCAGAAGGGCTGCCCCCCGCCCTCCTCCACCGGCACCAGCTTCACGTAAAGCCCGTGCCGGGTCTGCTTGCACTCGACGACCACCGCCACGAGCCAGTCCTCGGTGTCCAGGCGCACCCAGTCACCCTGCACCAGCGGCAGTAGCGGATCCCGCGGGGAGTGCTGTTCGCTTCGGTCAGACACACGTCGAGTACGTTAAGGAGCCGGTGTTCCCGGAATACAGGGATCCCCTCCGGACCTGCTACGCGCTCCGGGAACGCCGTCGTTTCCGAAAGGCGAGCCCGGCCAGGGACGCGCTCAATAGGCGCCTGACCCCTGGATCACGACCCGTACGGTTCGGACCAGCACGACGATGTCGAGCCAGATCGACCAGTTGCGGAGGTAATAGGCATCCCAGCGCTCCAGCCCCTCCATGCCGGCATCGCTCCGGCCGAGGACCTGCCAGAGCCCCGTCATGCCGGGGCGCATGCGGGTGCGCAGTTGTTGCAACCGGGGGGGCAACTCGCCCTGATGATACGTGGGCAACGGCCGGGGTCCGACCAGCGACATCTCGCCCTTCAACACGTTGACGAGCTGGGGAAGCTCATCCAGCGAGGTCTTACGCAAGAAGCGCCCGACGCGCGTGATGCGCGGGTCGTTCTTCAGCTTGAAGTTGGCTTCCCATTCCGCCCTGAGCGCGGGGTCCTCCTCCAGCTTTTGCTTCAGCACGGTTTCGGCATCGGGCACCATCGTGCGAAACTTCATGACCTTGAACAGCTCGCCGTCCCGCCCGACGCGTTCCTGCAGGAACAGGGGATGATGCCGGTCCTCCAGCCAGATGACGGCCCACAGCATGGCGCACAGCGGCACCCACAACGGAGCGGCCAGCAGCACCAGCGCCAGATCCATGCTTCGTTTGACGAACTGGGCCAGCGGATCCAGCAGGCTGGACGTGATCTCCAGGCCCAGGATGCCCACGATGTCCCGGGACTGCACCCACAGCGTCGGGATTTCGAGCAGTCCCGGCACGATCACGACGCGCTTGTAATGCGATAGCGGCCCCTCGATCAGGTGTTGCACGCGCTCGTGCGGGGCATCCGGGATGGCCAGGATGGCGATGGGCGCCTCCGGGGTACTCTGCTCCGTATCGCCGAGGACCCGCACGCCTTCGACCAGATCCCCCCACCGATCCGGGTCGTCATCGAACACGGCGATGGGCGTATAGCCGATTCCATCTTCCTCCTGCAGGGCCCGGATGACCATGGCACCGAGGTGTCCCCCTCCATAGACCACCGTCGGCACGCCCCACTGGTCGTAGTGGATCAGGATGCGCTTGACGACCGTTCGGACGAAGGGGACCAGGACGAGACTGCCCAGATACGCCAGGGCCAGCGTGAAACGGCTGGTTTCCCCCATCGACTGCGCGAAGAACAGCATCACGGCCGTGCCGCCGAAGACCACACTCAGCACGATGACGATGCGGCGCAGTTCTTCCACGGCGCCCATCCCCCAGCTCGGCAACAGCCGGCCGACGACGGCGCCCACCCACCAGGCCAGCAACAGCGCCCAGCCCCAGGCGGGGATCATCGTAGAGCCGAAGACGGCAAGGCGGAGCAACCCGGCCAGCACCAGCGCCAGCGAAAGGGCCGCCCCATCCCCCAGCGCCATGGCCAGGGCATTGATCCCACGTCTCCGATGGTAGAGAAAGGCACGCCGCCGTCCACTGGCTTTGCTGTGATGGACGACGTTCAGAGCACGCGGCGTTGTCGTGACTTGCATGGGATGTTCGTAAGTCCCGGGAGTCGATGAATGTGGAACAGTAAATGGCCCATTCAGCGCGAAACCGACCGGCCTCCTGTACTTTCCCCCTCGGCAGCGCTGCCACGACACGGCATCACCACCTCGCGCCCCGCACCGAGTTAGCAAAAATATCGCCTACTCAGGCTGCCGGAACGAAAGAACTCGTCGTGCCCCGCGATCCAGATCTTGATGCCACGAGATGGATACGATAGAGCTCATGCGCATCATTTCAGCTTCTGCATCGCACCAGAACCCTTCCGTAAAGCACACAAGCACCTAAAAAAGTTAAAATTACTGCGCCACAGCCAATTACAATTAACACTTTATAATAATCCGCCTCGCATTCACATCCTATTTAAGGCTTTGTGAATACGCCCACCAAACTCAATTCAGGCAACTGTTTCCGTGACTGACCCGGAAAAAGTGTCCAGACAGGAAAGAGTTACCGCCTCATGCTTTTCTCTGCCCCGGAGCGGTAACGGCTATGCAACCACTGCTTGAAGAACAGGAGCAGAAAGCGCGGGTTATGCTTTGCATAGCGTCGCCAGAGCCTGCGGGGCTCCATCATCAAGCGGAAAAACCACTCCAGTCCCATGCGCTGCATCCAGGCAGGAGCCTGACGCACGCGCCCCGAATGAAAATCGAAAGCGGCCCCAACACCCAGCATGACGGCAGGGATGCGATCCAGATGGTCGGCAATCCAATGTTCCTGCTTCGGGCATCCGATCCCGACAAAAAGAATGCGCGCCCCAGACGCCACGAGTTGCTCGGTATAAGCCGCGTCTTCTTCTGGCGTCAGGGGCCTAAATGGTGGAGCAATACAACCGACAATCTGGATGCCCGGGAAGCGATCCTGCAAAACCTCCACGAAATCCGCCAGGCTTGCTTCCGTCCCACCATAGAGGGCGATAGGGATACCCTGTTCGGCGGCAGCAGCACATACGTGTAGCGTCAGGTCTGGGCCATAGACGCGTTCCGCCCCCGAGACTCCCAGCGCCCTCAATGCCCAGACCAAAGGAACGCCATCTGGTGTTACCAGATCTGCATTGTTGATAATGGCTCGAAAGCGCGGATCGTCGTAGGCCTCCATGGTAACGTGGACGTTAGCTGCCACGACCATCCGACCCTGATTCTCACGGCTCCACTGCACTATCTGATCGGTTGCACGCGCATAGGACGTAGCATCGACGCGCATGCCAAGAATGAACCGGGAAGGTTGACTGGGTTGCACATCGGACAACGTCACTGGGCCAGAAAGGGATAGAGCCATAGATATCGACACGCGATCGTTGCAAAAGACAGACAGCCCTGAAGATTTCACACCGCTCAGAACATAATGCGATCGAAAGCCCAAAGAAAAATCATGCCTTTCTTTGCACACGATGCTCTTCAACGACACGCTCATAGATCGACATGAGCTGCCTGTAATTAACCTCGGCCGTGTATTTCTGCTCAAACTCACGCCGGGCTGCCTGACGCATACGTACCAGTTCGTCCGAATGGACCAGTAGCCAGCGGACCCGGCCGGCCAGGTCATCCGGATCACCGGGGTGAAAATGAAGGCCCGTGTAGCCATGCTCGACGATTTTCCCCTGGGAGCCCAGCGTCGTCGCCACGACAGGCAGGCCACAGCCAAACGCCTCGGCGAGCACCATGGGAAACCCTTCATACCATTCGGATGGAAAGACTAGAAATGCCGCATCACTCATAAGTTGCCTGACCTCTTCTGACGTTTTTCGCCCGAGGTATACCACGTTTTTGATCTGCTTTGCGGCTTCAACCACCAGAGGAGAAAGAGGACCATCACCCACGATCTTCAGTGTGAATGCCCCATCCAGTAGGCGCCATGCTTCCAACAACGTCCGGATTCCTTTTTCAGGGCTGAGACGCCCTACATAGAGGGCATACCGACCCGGCTGTTCACGCCATCCAGGATCGGTATGCACGAAATTCGGCTTTACGACGATCCGATCCGGCGGCAAGCCTCCCTCGATAAACTTTTCGCGGGCGAACTCAGTGAGGGCAATATAACGATGGATTAACCTGGACCAGGTTCCTGCCACTCGGTGCGTCATAAGCATGGCCGCAACAACCCCGGAAGCCGCTCGACTCTCGCGATAGCAGGCGTGTATTACGCCCCGCCAAGGTACTTTTCCGAGACAATCTTCACACACACCTCCATTTCTAAACAATAGAGCATTAGGACACAGGAGACGGTAGTTATGCAGCGTCTGCACAACGGGCACACCTACTTCTTTGCAGGAGTAATAAGCAGCTGGCGATATCAAGGGGAAGGTATTATGAAAATGGACAATATCAGGCTTGAACTCGCTCAGCACCCCGCTCAGCACCCGTCTTTCTGATGCATTCCATACCGTTTTTACGGCCGTCTCTGCCAAATTATGATTACGGATGGCATCATTGTGAACCGCGTGCTGAACCACCGTGTGTCCATACCGATCGAGCATGGCCTGCTCAGCAGCAAACACCTGATCTTCGCCGCCGAGCCGCTGGTAATAATTATGGACGAGCAGGATGCGCATGCTGATGACCTAGGATACAATTTCCCGCACAGGAACGGTGTCCCCGCCCGCACGCAACGATGAAGGAGGAGAGGTCAAAACTCCTCTTCGTTTCCGGGCATGAAGCTCAATCCCCCCCCATCCCAGCAGCAGCAGCAGCAGCGGCATGGGAAAGAGAGTACCGACTACGTTCGCTTCGGTCAAGCCACGAATCAAAAAGTAGATCAGGAGCATCATGCCTAGCATGGCTTCTTTCACCCCCATCGCACGTAAGTGCCGCATGAGCTTCCAGAATCCAACATAGAGCAGCAAACATAAAACGGTTCCTATTACACCGTAAGAGAAGAGGTTGTGGAGCCACTCGTTATGGGCATGTGGCACAATGCGTGTGAACACTTGGGGGCCATGATTCCGGAACGAAAAGAAGCCATAGCCAAACCATGGATTATCCCTAATCATCTCCCACGTATCGATCCATAACAAGGTGCGCCCCGACAACGTCAGCATGGTTGCACCGCCCCTATCCTGTATATAGGCAGTCACATAGTCGGACACCAAACCATAACTCAGGTAAACGCCTCCCATAAATAGCAGGGCGAGTACAAGCTTGACGGGCACACTACTCCGTCGCCGTATCACATAATAGAATATCGCTACGCCCGCTCCGAGGATGGACGTTTTACTAAGACTCTGGAGGAGTGTCGCCATGAGAACCAGAAAGGCCAGCCCCCACTTAAGTTTTCCCTTATCCCCCTTCACATCAAAGGTCAGAAAGAGACAACAGAGTGCCGCGTAGGCAAACTGATTCCCAATACTATTCGGGTTCAGCAACTCATCATCGCCCAGCCGGGCATCTCCCGTGGTTCCGGCCGCGACCAGCGTCACCACAGCCATCACGACCGACCCTGCCACGAACCCCCTGATGGACGCGATCGCCACGCGCCTGGCATCGCCTTTCCGCAAGAACATGAAGATACAGAAGCATTCGAGCGCCAGCAGCGCCCAGTACGCGAAGGCGACGAACGTCGACTCCGCCCGCGTCCAGAGCAAGGTAACGAACATCCACGCCATGTACAGTACGAACCATCTGACAGCGCGGGCTTCCTTGAGATATGCCGACCGCGTAGGTAGGTGCATACCGGCAAGGAACGTCACATAGGCAAACCCGGCCCCGATCACGCCAAAAGCTAACGTACCGTAGGCAGGATTCTCCTGGAAAAAGAGATAGGTGATAAAGGGTTTCGACGCGTAGAAAAACCAGAACCAATAGGCGAGCGTGTGGACGTGCAGCGTCAGTCCCCAGCTTTTCGGCCGGACGGACCGCGCCGCGACGATGGGGGGCGCCGGCGCCGACTCGGATGCTATGGACGCAGCATTACTCATGCGCGGCGTTCACCTCGGCCTCCACGGGAGCCCTGTTCGGAGAGGCGATACCCAGGATGGCCTCTACGGTTTCATAGAGCGATCGCACGACGTGATCCCATCCAGAGATCTGCGCCTTGGCCCACGCCCCGTCCGACAGCGATTGCCGCACAGCCTTGTCGCACAAGCGCCCGAGCGCATCGGCCAGGTCGGATACGACCTGAGCTTCTGTCTTCCCGGCAACCGCGATCTTGCAGCCGCACGTCGCATCCACCAACGCGGCTGGCCCGCCAAGGTCGAGGCAGACGACCGGCAGGCCGTTTGCGAAAGCCTCCAGTACGACGTTCCCGCTCGAATCGTGCAAGCTCGGAAACAAAAACACATCGTGCGCTCGGTACAGGCCATGCAGGCTGCGGTGATCCACCCACCCGATCCACTCGATGGCGTCGTCGAGGCCAAGACGGTGGGCGAGCGCCCGCCAGTGTGACTCATCTGGCCCCTTGCCAATCATCGTCAGCGTAGCCGTGGGATGATGCTCCCGCAGGCGCGCGAATGCCTGCAGACCAAGGTGCATCCCCTTCCAGTAGAGAAAGCGACCAACGTACAACACCCGCAGCGCCGACGCACCGTGCCTCGGACGCCTGGCCGGCTTCTCATCCGCAACGTCGATCCCAATCTCGAGGTGCTGATGGGTCTTATGTCGTACCGAGCGCGGCAAGGCGGCTTTCGTCTGGTGCGTCTTGGCGAAGATAAGATCGGCCTTCCGGTACGCGTAACGCAGCACCGGATCGAGCAGCGACACCCGGTTCAGTCCGTCCCGGATCGCGTCCAGGACCCATCCGCGGAACGGGTACCCCTTCCGAAGCGCTCGCGGCGCCGTCTCGCCGCCGCCCACCGGACCGAAGACGAAGGGCGCCTCCAACAGACCGAGAAAGCTCGGCTGCCGAAACACCCCAAAAGTGATGTGATGGACGAGGTCGAAGCGATGTCGGTCATGCAGTCTGCGCGCCAGAGATAGAATACCGACCTGCCACAGCACGTAATACGTCCGGATCCCCCGCCCGCCGCGTTTCCACCGACGCAGGGCGGCTGGCAGGTCGTAGTAGTGGAAGTGCACGGGCGGGAGGGCAGCATCCCGCGCGTACTCGGCTTCGATAGCCTCGGCGTTGTTCGCCCGCGTGATGACGTGGACCTCATGGCCTTGGCGAGCGAGCACCGTGGCCCAGTGCCACCCTACGGACGGCTCCGACCCCTTGCCGGGCTCGCAGGCATAAGCGGACAGCAAGATCCTCATTGCGCCCCAACAGTACTCTCCTGAGACTTCACATCCGGTGCGATGCGTGCCAGCATCGCCTCCAACCGTTTCTGCACGACCCGGATGTCGAACTGGCTCCGGGCGACCTGCTGCCCCCCTTGCCCGAGGCGGCGACGCAGACCGGGGTCCTGCAAGGCCGTCCGCAGCGCCGCCTGGATGTCGCCCACCGTCGTGGTGGCCGGGACGAGCAGCGCGTGCCTGCCGTTCTCCAGGTAGTGCACCACCTCGCCGACCTGGGACGACACGACTAGCCGCCCGGAGGCCAGGTACTCGCTCAGCTTGGTGGACAGCCCCGAGCGGCTCCAGACGCCATCCTTCCGGACGTTGTAGAGGATATGCGCGGCCCGAATCTGCCGACGGACCTCGTCCTGTGACACGAAGCCGGGGAACGTGACCAGATCGGCCAGCCCCAGTTCGCGGACCCGGGCCTGAAGCTGCGGGAGACGGGTTGGGTCGCGCCGGTTGTCGCCGAGCAGCACAGCGCGCAGCGGCTGCCCCTCGGCATGCAATCGGGCCAGAGCCATCAGCAGATGGTCGACCTCATCCTGCTCGGAAAAGGCCCCCGCGTACAGAATGACCGGCGGCCCCGGCGGCTCCGGCCCAGCATCCCAAGCGTCCACGTCGACGATGGTCGGAATCACGTGCACGCGCTCCGGGTGGCCGCTGAGACGGGCGTACTTCTCCTGGAGATAGCGCGAGATGACCACGAGGCCGTCGGCCATGGCGGGGCAGACGGCATCGGCCAGACGCGAGTTCAGCGCGAACAGGCGGCGATCCAGCGAGAGCCGCTCCCGCGTCACGACCTCGTGCCGCTCGTCCTCGTATGACTGGACGGTCGGGACACCGAGGCGGCGGGCCAGCCAGGTGAGTGGAAATGTGTCGTAGAACGAGAGTTGGTTGAACCAGACCAGGTCCACCCGCCCCTGCGCGTGCAGGTCGCGGATCGTCCGGGCGATGGTGCGCACGGCCTGCGCCTTGGCACGAATCAGGCCAAAGCCGCTTCCGCGTTCGACGGTACCGAGCACATAGCGGTAGGCGCCACCGGCAAAGGTGCCTTCCACCTGCTGCGCGGCGCGCGGCCCCACGCCCAGGCCGTGCTGGTTGAGAATCGTAACGTCGTGCCCCGCCGTAGTCAACGCCCGCACCAGTGTCTTCAGGCGCGAGGTATTGCCGCCGCCCTCCGGCAGATCGGCGATGGTTACGAAGACGATATGCATGGGATCAGGATCGTCGTGGTGCAACAAATGAAGGTGTCGATTCAAGCCGGCATCAGGTGGAGCAAACTCGACCGGGAATGGGGCAAAAAGATGGCCTGTTGCAGCTTCAAGAGATGAAGTGGGCAATGCCAGATCGGAGAAGCCCTCTCTCCCCGGGCGGGCCATGGGCGACTGATGAGCGAGGTGCATAGGCTCGGCCTCATCCCCCTGGCGCTGCGCGGCGCAGTAGGAGATATGCCATACCGAATGCGAGCCTCGATGCCCGGCTACACCTTGGCCATGCGCTGCCGCCAGGCTTCAACGATCTGCCGGATCGTCTCCTCCAGGCTCACCGTGATGTCCCACCCCGGGTAGTGCGCCCGCACCTTCCGCAAATCACTGTAGTAGCAGATGTGATCCCCGATCCGGGGCTCCTCCGCATACCGGTACACCTGCTTCTGCCCCGAGTACCGCTCCGCGAGCGCGAACGCCTCCAGGATCGAGCACGAATTCGCCTTGCCCCCGCCCAGGTTGTACACCTCCCCCGCCCGCGGCGCCTCGATGAAGGCATGGATGAACCGCGCCACGTCCAGGCTGTGGATGTTGTCCCGCACCTGCTTGCCCTTGTACCCGAAGATCGTGTACTCGCGGCCCTCCAGGTTGCACTTGACCAGGTAGCTCAGGAACCCGTGCAGCTCCACCCCGCTGTGGTTTGGGCCCGTCAGGCAGCCCCCCCGCAGGCAGCACGTCGGCAGGTTGAAGTAGCGCCCGTACTCCTGCACCATGACGTCGGCCGCCAGCTTCGAGGCTCCGAAGAGCGAGTGCTTCGACTGGTCGATCGGGAAGGTCTCCGGGATGCCGTGAGCGTAGGCCGGGTCGGCGTAGTCCCAGCGCGTCTCCCGCTCGACCAGGTCGATCGTGTTGGGCCGGTCGCCGTAGACCTTGTTGGTCGACAGATGCACGAAGGGCGCCTCGGGGCAGGCCTGGCGGGCGGCCTCGAGGAGGTTGACCGTGCCGACGGCGTTGGTGTCGAAGTCGTCGAAGGGAATGGCCGCGGCGCGGTCGTGGCTGGGCTGGGCGGCGGTGTGGACGATGGCGTCGGGCCGCAGGTCGCGCAGCAGGGCAAGCACACCGGCACGGTCGCGGATGTCGAGTTCGTGGTGCTGAAACGACGCGAGCGTCTTCTGCAGGCGCTGCTGATTCCAGCGGGTGTCGCCCTGGGGGCCGAAGAAGACGGCGCGCTGGTTGTTGTCGAGGCCGTGGACGGCCCAGCCCTGGCGGGCGAAGTAGGTACAAACCTCGGAGCCGATCAGCCCCGAGGATCCGGTTACGAGTATCTTCCGCATGATCCTGGTCTGGTTATACGTACGATGGTTGCTGTCGTGTCGTGCTATAGCTTGATATCGTGCCGCAGGGGGCACCGTACATCGACGGGTCTCGTACCGATGAGGGCCCACACAGTTCACGAGTGCAAGAGGGTATCGATCTGCTGCCCCAACCACAGCCAGACGCTGCTGTCCCCGTCTTCCGGGGCCTCAATCCGGGCCCGGCTGTAATACAGGCTCATGTCCACCAGATACGCAAGCTTCAACCCGGCGGCCCAGGGCTGCACGTCCGCCCAACAGGCTAGATCCGTGCCATCGAACTCGGCCCAGTGGGCATCGGCTTTCAAGCCCAGCGCGACCTGGATGGCCTCGAAATGAAAGGCGTCGTACAGCGGGGGGTAACCGCCTCTAGCCGCTTCCCAGTCGAAGACGAAGAGCTTCTCGCCGTCGAACCGGGTGTTCCAGGGGGCAAAGTCGCGGTGTGCGTAGCACAGCGGCAGCCGAACGCCCGCGAAGTATTGCTCCAGCCAGCGCAGGGCGTGCTGGTACCGGGTGCGCCAGGATGCGGGAAGACGCTCGTGCAGGTCGGCCCAGTCCGTCTGGGCGCACTGCCAGAGGACACTCTGGGTAAAGAGGCGCGGGGGCGTCCGAGTGGCCTCATAGAGCCGGTTCAGAAAGGCGATTTGCGCCGGACCGAAGTCCGACGGCCCCGTCGGCTGTGGACCGGGGGACAGCAGAATGCCGAAGGTGTCCCGGCAGGTGAATGCACCATACAGCGTCGGCAGTGTCCCCTTCAGCGCCGGGGCCGCTGCCAGGACCTCCAGGTTACGCTGCTCGTCGCGCAGCGCGGCTTGCGCACGGGGTGCCTCGGCCGCTTTCGCATAGGCCAGCACCGAACCGTCGGGCGCCATGACCTGGAGCGTATGTTTGCGATAGGCACCGGGCGTGCCCAGCGAAAACGCGAGCCGGAGGTCCTCTTCCCCGAGCACGGCGGCGATGCAGTCCTCCAGCAGCGCCAACTCACGCCTGTCCAGATCTACCCGCGCCCCGCGCCAGAGCCCCTGCCGGCCGGCCCATTTCAACAGGCGCCCAATCAGCCGCTGAGGCACGTACATGCCCAGCCCTGCCTGCCGGACAGCCCGGTCGACCGGCAACAACAGTCGAGGCTGCCGTCCTCCTGGAAAGGCGACGTACGGCCGTCCTTGTCCCTGCGGCACTGTATGTATCAAGGCAGACACGTTCATACGTTTCTGAGATGCCGGGCGTGCGCGTGTAAGGCATGAAGAATCGCCTCCTCGGCTTGCTGCACAACCTCGTCCAGCGGCTGGCTGGCATCCAGGATCCAAGCACCGGGAAGGTCGGCGACGAGTTCTCGGTACGCGATGCGCTGCCGCTCCGTCTCCGCAAACGGCACCTCCTGCTTGCGGGCTTGCAGCACCTCAGCCGGGGCATCCAGCAAGATCCAGAAGTCCGGCTGCGGGATGAGCCGACGCACCCAGCGGGCCAACCCTACCGGCGCGCCGTAGCGGTACCGTACCGGATCGATCAGGAGATCCACGTAATGCCGGTCGAACAGGACGAGGGTGTTTTTCGCCCGCCGGTGTGCCAGGCGCAGCCAGTAGCCCAGTTGCCAATCCAGCACGAGGAATCCCAGCTTGAGGACAGACGCCGCCGTGCTGCGTGGCGGTTGGCTGTGCGGCTCCGTCGTGGGCGCCTGCCCCTCCGAGGAGCCGCCGAGCCATCGGGGCCGCCAATGTTCTAGATGGAGGCGCAAGCCCTGGGCCGCCAGCCGTTCCTGCAGCTGCTCCAACACACTCGACTTGCCACTGCCGTCAGGGCCCAGCACGCAGCCCCAGGGCAGCGGGGGCCTCCAACGCAGGCGCATCTCCGCACGCCAGAACGCCAGCGCCCGGCGGAGGGTACCGCGCGGATCCCGCTTGAGGGCCTGGCGACGCAAGGCTGTGCGGAGCGGCGCTACCCACGCCTCTGAGGCAGCCAGATCACCCGTCTCTGCCAGCTCCACCAGCCGTGGCCCCCACACCGGTCCCACCGCATACCGGCAGGCAGCCTGAAAAGCCTCGGCGTCGTCCCGGGCGGCGGTGCGAATCCCCTCGGCGTAGCGTTGTTTGAAGAAGCCGCCCCAGATGAGGCTGTAGAACCACGACATGAGCGCCTCGTGGGCCGGCCGGGGCCGCCGGAAGCCCCACGCCGAAGGTTCCGCTTCGCGCAGCACCTGTGCTGTCTCCAGAAACCGGGCGCCGCGCCATTCGATCGTGTCTGTCAGATCCAGATGCCCCCATGGGTAGAAGTAGCTGTGGACGTACGACCGATGCGTGGCCCAGCGTGGGGGTCCGAGTGTCGCAACGAGCAAGCGGGCAGCTTCCTGCACGTCTGGCACCAGCAGGTCGATGTCGCCTCCGCGTTCGAGGTTGGCCCACACGTCATGATTGCGCAGCACCACCGCCCGCTCGCCGAGGGCGTTCAGGAACTGTGTGATCTGCTCGCGTGGGATGGGATCGGCCAGCATGGGATTCATCATGAACACGGGATTACAGGTACCGTCGATAGAGAGCGGCCATTTGCCCAGCGATCGCACGCCAATGAAACCGGCATTCTATCACCTGCCGGGCTCGGCAACCGGCCTCGTCCAGCACGGCCGACGGAGCGTCGAGTACCTGCCGGAGTCCGTCAGCAATAGCCTCCGGGGTTGCCGCCGTGATCCAGCCGGCCCGTGCTTCCGTCACATCCACTGCCAGGTTGGTCCCCGGCGTGAGAAATACGGGGCGTCCCAACGCCATCGCTTCCAACACGGAAAACGGCATACCTTCCCACCGGGAGGTGTGAAAGAACAGACGGGCTCGTTTCAACAGGTCGAGCTTGGCCGGACCGAACACCGGCCCCGGAAACGTCACCCGGTTTCGCACACCGAAGGCTTCGCACATCTCCTCCAACTGGCGACGGCCTCCCCGAAAGTCGGGGCCGGCGAGGATGAGGGGGGGCACCTCGTGCGGGCTGTCCCGGCAGACCCGGGCGTACCCCTGAATGAGCAGGTCGAGGCCTTTGTGGTCGACCGCGAGCCGCCCGAGAAATACCCAAGCGGATCCGGCGCGAGGTGGCGGCACAGGCTCGTCGAGCAAATCCTGGTCGATTCCGTTCGGAATGAACGGCGTTGGGGCTGTCACGCCCATCTGCCGTAGAAATTCGACCTCCGGCTGGCTCACGGCATGCACCACTCGGGCACGGTTCGCGAAGGGACGCTCCACCAACGGGGTCCACAGCGCCTTCACGAGGCGGTTGCGCCCCTGCAGAACCGAGGGGTTGTACCCGCCATTGGGCGTCAGTACGTATGGCCGTCCCACCCGGCTCACCTGAATATTTTCAGGCGTAAAGACCGAATGCAGGTGGATCCAGTCGACCTGCCCGGCCCGCCAGTCCAGGAACGCCCGCGTCGCATCCGGCAGCGAGACGGCCGCTTGCCAGCGCGAGGCCGGGCAGGGTAGGTTGAACACCGTCGTTCCCTTTACCGCGGCCTCCTCCACCCGCGTCACCTTTCGTGAGAGGTGCCACACCTCCACCTGCACCTCCTGCTCCGGTAGATGGCGCACCAATCCGGCGATCGTTTTATCGACTCCGTTTGCGCTGTCCGGCTTGTAATTCCCAACGTGAGCGACACGCATCGGTATACGATCCTCCTCATCTAGGCTAACTGAGCCGGTTCCATTTCTACAGGTTCTACAGGCTCTACTGACTCCGGCCGCCGGGCTAACAACCAAGCCATGACAGCTCCCGTCGCCGCAGACGACCCGATGAGCCCGGCGATCGCTCCAGCGACCCCGTAGACGTAGGTCGCGCCCAGACCGCCCGTCAATGCTACCAGGGTTGCCGCAACGTATGCCCAGAAAACCCGATCCGGCTGCTCGCGGGCCCGCAGTGCCCCCCCCAGGACAGCCACGATGCTGGCCGTCACCGGCAGGGCACCGAAGATCCAGAGCAGCGGGGCCATGTCCAGATACTGCCCTCCGTAGATCCAGTCGAGGAGCGTCTCCCCCCACAGGCCGGCCACCAGCCAGTAGATAACGGAACCGCCCACGAATAGCAGTACCATCCGCCGGATCATCGTTCCGAATGTGCCCGCCTGCCGGACTCGCACCAGCGTCGGGAGCAGCAATACCGACAGGGCCGAGATCACCTGCAGGGGCGGCATTATGATGTTGTTCAGCGCTTTGAGTTCACCGCTGGCATCTAGGCCGGCCCAGATCGGCAGCACGAGGAAGTACATATTACCAGGAACCCACATGAGCAACCCCGTCGCTGCTGACCAGCGTCCATACGCCCAATGCTTTGCCAAAACGTCAGTTTCAAGATTCTCGTGGACGGCGTCATCCTCTTGCCGGTACAGGGACCGTCTGATCCAGAGTCCCGCACCGGTTCCGGCCACCGCAAGCATGCCGAAAGCCGCTTCCGCCGAAACCCAATCCCCTGTGAAGAGCACCCCTCCAACGACGCCCAGAAGCACCAGATACCAGATGCCGCCGACCACGGCCCACTGCGGCCGCAGCTTCACGTAGCAAGCGCGCCGCATGAGCCACAGGTACAGCATAAAAGGCTGGACGGCAGCCATGCTCGCCATGACCGGAGCTAGCATGACCGCCCCATTTATCCACAGATAGGCCGCGACGAGGGCCAGCACACCAGCGCCCGCTACAGAGAAGACGATATGGCCGCACGTGAGCAAGCGCAGATAGGTCTTCAAGGAGGCCTTGTATCGACCGGCCCCGTAGACGAGCATGGGCTCCGTCAGGAGTGCCGTATGGAAGATACCCAGCAGCGTAAAGATGGAGAAGGCTACGGTAAAGGCCCCGTACGATTCGGGGCTGAGCCAGCGCGCCAGCATGACGTTGAGCAAAAAGTTCACCCCCGCAAAGAGGGCCTGATCGAGAATCGACCAGATCCCTTTTTTCAACCAGTCTCCGAAATGCCTCATCGACGAATAATCGTTGCGTTGCGGTGGCAGCGCTTGCGAAAGCAGACGTGTAGTTTCGTCCAACAATCGAAGAAGAAGTAGCGGTTCAGAATCGATCAACCCGGTAGCGGAGCGTCAGGAGCGCTCCCAGGCGATCCTCGTACACCTGCCCCTTATCCCACCCCACCGCCAGCCCGATCGACCACGCCGGCCGGCGGGGCAAGGTCACCGTTCCCTGCACCTGCAAAGAAACCTGCTCGAGCGGTGGGTTGAAGCGGTACACGCCCCCAGCGCTCTCGATCGCGTCTTTTTCATAGTACGTACCGTAATTCCGGGTGTAGCTCACCATAACCCGGTATTCGACAGATCTCCACGGGTGTCCGCCTATCCCGAGATGATGCCCTACGAGCCGCGTGTTAGCGATGAACAGCCGGTTGGGTGAATCCTCCAGGTCCTCGTGCGGAAAGAGAAATGGGGACCCCAGCGTGCGCCGGTAATAGGTCCACCCGTGCCGATAGATCCCATGGTTGTAGTAATCGTCCCGCCCGGCCGGGCCGTCTCGTTCGCGCGTGGGGGCCTTGGGGCCGCTCTGCCATTTGGTGTACAGGTACTCGTACACGACCTGATCGATGAACCCGCGGTCGGCGCGGGTCACCGCGATGCCCTGCAGCCCGTCCTGCCACGTCTTCAGCTTCACGCCGTCCTTGTCGTTGAACGGCATGTGCCGGTAGACGAGCAGAGTGGCCCGGGAATGCCGGTAGGTCAGCCCCATGTCGTAGATGCCCAGGTGGTTACCCTGGATGTAGTCCTGGTCGATGGCGGGGGCATCCGCGCTCCCCCGGAGCGCGAAGAACACCCGCACGAAGTCATCGAGCCCATCCGGGATGTCGCCGTGCCGCTCCGACTGGCCGGCCCATACGGCATCGTGTACCAGACCGGCGTAGACGTTCAACGGCAGCCGCCCACCGGCCCGGAGGTAAAGGCTTTTCTCGTGGAGCCAGGCATTCTGCACCTCCCGGCCGTCTTCGAACCACCCATGCGTCAGGTGCCCGCGAAATTCGAGGTAGCCGCGGGTTCCTGGCACCGGCTGGTACGCCGGCAGGGACACCACCACCTTGGGCATCGGCGTCGCGTTGAGGCTCGTCCCCATGGATCCGCTCGACAGCACGCCGGCCGTTAGCCCGATGGACTCCACCTCCCGCCCGATCCGCAGTTGGAAGGCCTGCCACTGCGCCCGGACGTAGAGTTGGTTGAAGTAAGCCGTCGACGACGCCGACCAGCGCGCGACGACGTCCGCGCCGACGTCCACGCGGGTGCTCCTGCTCGACCACAGCGACGCTGTTGCCAAGGCGCGGACGTACCCGAGGCGGGGGGCATCGTCGATCATCCCCATGCGGTTGCTGTAGAGCCAGAAGGGGAAGGCGGCGTCCGATGAGCCCCCTCCGCCTACCTCGACCATCACGGATTGCGGGGACCGCTGCTGGGCCGGTGCCGGACCCGCCAGGCAGCCAAACAGTGCGATTATCACCAGAATCCTAGTCATCTCTCTACCCTTCAAGCGATCCATAGTACGTAGATCACACTCAGCGCAATACCCATCACGATCAGGCTCACGGGCAGGCCGGCTTTGAGGTAGTCGTTGAACCGGTAGCGGCCGGCGGCCATCACCATGAGGTTGGTCTGGTATCCGATCGGGGTGATGAAGCTGGCCGAGGCGGCGATGGCTACGACGAGAGCCAGCGCCTTCGGGTCGATCCCCAGATGCTGGGCGGTGTACGTCGCCACCGGCACCATCAACGCCGCGGCTGCGTTGTTGGTGACCATCTCGGTCAGCACGTTGGTGGCTACGTACAGGACCAGCAGCACCGCCAGCGGCCCGAGGCTGCCGGCCAGCACCGCAATGCCACCGGCCAGCGCGGCCGCCAGCCCGGACACCTCCACCGCCTTGCCAATCCCCAGCGCCGCGGCAATCACGACGAGCACCTGCAGGTTCACCGCCTCCCGCGCATCGGCGCCGTGCAGGCAGCGTAGCAAGATCATCGCCAGGGCCGCCGCCAGCGCGGCCGTCGCCAGGGGCAGCCACCCCAGCGCGGCCACCCCCACCATGCCGAAGAGCACCGCCAGCGCCAGCGGGGCCTTGCCGCGTTGCGGCTTGCGTCCCTCCTCGCGCCGCGGCGCTACCAGGTAGAACTCGTCCCGCCGTGCATTCCACCGCCGGTCGAAGCCGTTGCCGGCCTCGACGATCAGCAGGTCGCCCGGCTGGATGGGGGTGCGGCCCAGCGGCCCTTCTACCCGCGCATCCTTGCGGTAGATGCCCAGCACCACCCCCCCGTAATGATCCCGAAACGCCACCTCCTTCAAAGACTTTCCAACCAGGTTCGAGGTGGACGCGACCACGGCCTCGAACAGCGGCAGGGTCTTGTATTCGTGCTCCTGCACGGGCGGGACGAGGCGCTCCAGCCCCGGTCGCTCCAGCAGCCGGTCCAGCGCCTGCGCCGTGCCGGTGAACAGCAGCACGTCCCCCCGCCGGAACGTCTCGTCCGGCGTGACCGGGATGATGCGATCCCCCCGCCGCACGTGCACCAGAAACGCATCCCCGAGGTTGCGCAGCCCGGCTTCCTCCACCGTGCAGCCGATCAGCGAGGAACGGTCCGTCACCCGGAACTCGAACAGGCATCGATCCAGCCCGTCTTTGAAAACCTGCTCGGCGCCTCCCCGGTCGGGCAGCAGGCGGTGTCCGACGAGCGCGAAGTAGACCACCACGAGGGCCGTGGCCGGCAGGCCGATCCACGTCAGATCGAACAGCCCCAGCCCGTCGTACCCCTCGGCCTGCAGCAGCCCCGACACGACCAGGTTGGTGGAGGTGCCGATGAGGGTGATCGTGCCCCCGAGGATGGCCGCGTAGGAGAGCGGGATGAGCACCTTCGACGCCGGGATGCCGGTGCGGTCGGCCCATTGCTGGACCCGGGGGATGAGCATGGCCACGATGGGCGTGTTGTTCAGGAAGGCGGACAGCCCGGCCGTGGGGGCCATCAGCCGCGGCAGAACCAGACTCAGCCGCCGCGAGCGCGGAAACAGCACGCCGTCCAGAAACCCGAGCGCTTCGGTCTGCTGTACCCCCGCGGCGACGACGAACAACGCGGCGATGGTGAGCACGGCCGGGTTGGCGAATCCGGCGAAGGCCTGCTCCGGCGACAGCACCCCCGTCAGCAGGAGCAACCCCAGGCTGCCGACGAAGATCAGGTCGGGCCGGGTGATTTCCCGAACCAGGGCGACGAGCGTCACGAGCACGACGCCCACGGTGACCCATGCCTGCCAGCCGAGCTCACCCATTGGGCCCCTCCGCCGGATCGTCCAGGCGCTGGTCTGTGGCGGCCATCCATGGTTCCATGAGCACCACATAGTGAGGGATGCGAGCAAAGAGAGCCTCAGCCAGGGCCTCGTTGTACGTGTGAACCGTATGGTTGCGATCATCCGTCATCTCCAGCGCTTGCCACGCCTCGTCCGGGTCCAAGAGACCGACCGCCTGAGCGGCGCGCATCCCTTGCCTGGGAGAGCCTGACACGACGCCCTCCCTGTCACGCACATATCGCTGAGCGGCTTTCCAAACGGCCTCAAACGGATATTCGAAGCGCTGAATCGTTGCATCGCGTACCACCGGTGTCGCCTCCAGCGGCCGCAGCGCCTTCAGCGAAGCCAGCGCCTGACTGGCTATGTCGAGCCGCTGCTTCAGTCGTTCCACGGGATTCCCTCACGCAGCACCTGTTCTCTGAACGACAGCGGGGCCTCGGATAGATCGGTCACTTCGACCGGATACGGTACCGTACTCTCGTCCAGGGCCTCGCGGATCCTGGCCAGAACTCCCGGCCTGAGTGGCTGCTCAGGGAGCACCGCCACATCGATGTCTGATGTGCGAACGGCTTGTCCTCGTGCGAAGGAGCCGTACAGGTACACGCGGACAGGTGTCCCTTCCAACCCGCGCAGCACGACGCGCTTCACTTTTTCCAGATCGCTGTGCATAGCGTGGGCCCTCTTCGTTTCAAGGCGTTGTGTTCGGAACGCAGCATGAGACATCGCCCCCTGGCCTCGGCAACTGCCCGGACGTACAGCTGGCGCATCCGCGATACCCCACACCCTGTCCCCTACTCCGCCACCGCCATGCGATCCTTGAAATAGGCGAGGGTACGGCGCAGGCCTTCCTGGCGGCTCACCGTCGGCGTCCACCCCAGCTTCTCCCGCGCCTTCGTGATGTCCGGCTGCCGCACCTTCGGATCGTCCGCCGGCAACGGCTTGTACACGATCCGGCTCCCGCTCCCCACCAGCGACACCACCTCCTCCGCAAACGCCTTGATCGTCAGCTCCTCCGGATTCCCGATGTTCACCGGCTCCACCTCCTCGCTCATGAGCAGCCGGTAGATCCCCTCCACCAGATCGTCCACGTAGCAGAAACTCCGCGTCTGGCTCCCGTCCCCGAACACCGTCAGATCCTCCCCCCGCAGCGCCTGGCTCATGAACGTCGGCAGCGCACGCCCGTCGTCCAGCCGCATCCGCGGCCCGTACGTGTTGAAGATCCGCACGATACGCGTCTCGACTCCGTGGTAGCGGTGGTAGGCCATCGTCATCGCCTCGGCGAACCGCTTCGCCTCGTCGTAGACCCCGCGCAGCCCCACCGGGTTGACGTTGCCCCAGTACGTCTCCCGCTGCGGGTGCTCCAGCGGATCGCCGTAGACCTCGCTCGTCGAGGCCAGCAGAAAGCGCGCTCCCTTGGCCTTGGCCAGCCCCAGCGCCTTGTGCGTCCCCAGCGCCCCCACCTTCAGCGTCTGGATGGGCAGCTTCAGGTAGTCGATCGGCGAGGCCGGGCTGGCGAAGTGCAGCACGTAGTCGAGCGGCCCCTCGACGTAGATGTAGTTCGTCACGTCGTGCTCGATCAGGCGGAAGCCCTCGCGCCCGATCAGGTGCGCCACGTTCTCCGGCGAGCCGGTGATGAAGTTGTCCATGCAGATGACCTCGTGG
The DNA here is from genome assembly GCA_003285105.1 of Roseithermus sacchariphilus. Classification (GTDB taxonomy): domain Bacteria; phylum Bacteroidota; class Rhodothermia; order Rhodothermales; family MEBIC09517; genus Roseithermus; species Roseithermus sacchariphilus. Next base: position 347,732 of record CP030158.1, read on the forward strand.
CCTTCGGCCAGGAAGCGCTCGCACAGGTGGCTGCCCAGAAAGCCGGCCCCGCCCGTGATGAGCGTGCGCGGCCGTCGCGGCGTGGCGGATCCGTTCGTCTCTGACATAGGATGCTGGTTATGAGCTATGGGCCGTGGGGGGAGCGGCGTCTGGGCCGCGTGCCCTCAGCCCTGTCCGTTCGGGGAAGGCGCTGCGGGGTGGGGGCGGCCGATGGGACGGCCGATGGAATAATACTCGAAGCCGGCCTCGGCCATGCGCCCGGGGTCGTAGAGGTTACGCCCGTCGAACACGAGGGGCGTCGCCATCAGCCGGCGCATCTTGTCGAAGTCGGGTCGGCGAAATTCGTTCCACTCCGTGCAGATGACGAGCGCATCGGCCCGATGGAGGGCGCTGTAGCTGTCGGCGGCGTAGGCAATGGCGTCTCCGAGGACGGCGCGGGTGGTGTCGATGGCTTCCGGGTCGAAGGCGGTGATGCTGGCGCCGGCGTCCAGCAGGCGGCGGATGACCTCGTGGGCCGGGGCCTCGCGGACGTCGTCGGTGTTCGGCTTGAAGGCCAGCCCCCACACGGCAAAGTGCCGCCCCTCGACCGACCCGCCGAAGTGGTCGATGATGCGCTCGGCCAGCAACCGGCGCTGCCGCTGGTTGACGGCCTCGACGGCTTCGAGGATCTCGAACGTATAGCCATGCTCCCGCGCCGTGTACACGAGCGCCTTGACGTCCTTCGGGAAGCACGACCCGCCGTAGCCGATGCCGGGGTAGAGGAACTGCTTGCCGATGCGGCTGTCCAGCCCGATCCCCCGCCGGACGTGATCGACGTTGGCCCCGACGCGCTCGCACACGTTGGCCACCTCGTTCATGAAGCTGATCTTGGTAGCCAGGAAGGAGTTCGCCGCATACTTGATCATCTCGGACGAGCGCTCGTCGACCACCAGGATCGGGTTGCCCTGCCGCACGAAGGGCTCGTAGAGCTGCGTCATGATCTCGGCGGCTCGCCGGCTGCCGGTGCCGATGACCACGCGCTCGGGCTTCATGAAGTCGTCCACCGCCACGCCTTCCCGCAGGAATTCGGGGTTGGAGACGACGTCGAACCGCTCGCCGGCGACGAGCCCGTGGCCCTCCAGGATGGCCCGCACCGCATCGGCCGTCCCGACCGGCACGGTGCTCTTGTTGACGATGATCCGGTAGCCGATGGCCGGATCGGCCGCCAGGAGCCGCCCGATGTGATCGGCCACGCCCTTGACGTAGGACAGATCCGCCGAGCCGTCTTCCCCCGGCGGCGTCGGCAGCGCCAGAAAGAGGATGTCGCTGGACTGCACCGCCTCCTGGAGCGAGGTCGTGAAGAAGAGCCGTTCCTCCCGCAGGTTGCGCTCGAAGAAGACCTCCAGGCCCGGCTCGTAGATGGGCAACACGCCGCTGCGCAGCTTCTGCACCTTGCCCTCGTCGATGTCGACGCACGTGACGGTGTTGCCCATTTCGGCGAAGCACGTCCCCGACACGAGGCCGACGTACCCGGTTCCTATGATTCCGATGTTCATGGCTGCTGGCTGTTGGCTATGGGCTGCTGGCTATTTTGGCTGCTGACTGATCGCTGACGGCTGACGGCTGACGGCCGACGGCTGACCGCTGACGGCTGACCGCTGACGGCTGACCGCTGACGGCTGACCGCTGCACGTCACCTGGAATCGGGCGGGGCGGTGGAGGCTTCGGTTTCGGCTTCGGGGGCGGGACGAGCCGCACGGCCCTGCCCGTTCCGCCAGCGTTTCGGCAGGAACGCCGCTTTGATCTCCTCCAGCTTGCGCTGCTCGGCTTCGTCGGCGCTCTGCCGTTCGATGGCGGCGCTAACGAAGGCCATCGCCACGCCCAGCATCGTGCCCAGAATGAGGGCAAGCAGCACGATGAGCTTACGGTTGGGGCCGCTGGGCTCGAGCGGCACGGCCGGCTGCTGCAACACCGTGACCACCGGCTCGCTGCGCTGCAACTCGATCTGGGCCTGCGTGCGCTGCGCCTGCAGATCGCCGTAGAGCTGCGAGGCAAACGTCACCTGCCGCTGCAACCGGTCCCGCTCCGTCCGCAAGCGGGCCGTCTGCGGATTGGTGTTGCGGTCGTCGAACTGCGCCAGCGCCTCTTCGGCCGCCCGCAGCTGCTGCTCCGCCTCGGCGAACTGCTGTTCGATGAACGCCAGGTTTTCCCGGGCCTTCTGCGTCCGCACCGTATGCACCCGCTTGCTGAGCTGCTGCACGAAGGTCCGGGCCAGCTCGGCCGAGAGCAACGGATCTTCCGTCGTGACGGAGATCGTCATCAGCCCCGTTTCGAGGTCGTGCGAGGTCGACACCAGACCGGCCAGCACCTTCAGGGCGGCATCCTCCTCCTCGGTCAGGAACTGAATGCCGCCGGCCTCATCCCGGATCATCAACGCCGGCGCGCCCCCCTGGATCGCCCGCACCAGCTTCCCCGGCAGGCCGAGCACGAAGGACATCGCGCGGCCGAGCCAGCTCTTCGTCTCCCGGACGTAGTCCACGAACGTGGTCTCCCGCCCGAGCTCGGCGAAGAAAAACGTGTCTCGTGCGACGGCCAGCAGCACCTCGCGGCTCTGGACGATGCTGGGGTAGGCCTCGGGGCTGAGGCCGGTCGACATGCCGCCCAGGCTCAACCCGAAGCCCCGCAACGCCGCCAGCGCGCCGGCACCGGGCAGGCTCCCCTCGGCCGCGGCCTCCGGCACCACCTGGGCCGAGGAGGTGTACTCGGCCGAGGACAACACGGCGATGACCAGCCCGAGCGCGGTGAACCCGGCGATCACGAGGCCGATCAGCCGGCGGTGCTGCGCCAGGATCACCCCGATGTCGAGCAGCGAGATCTCTTCCTCCTCCGGCACCGGCAGGACCGGCTCCAACAGCGGCGAGGGAGGATCAGGGGGGCGGGAATGGCTCATGGTTGCAAGAGACGACGGAAAAACCCGACGGAACGGTGTCCGGTCCAGAACACGCTAGAAAGCGCGCGCGGCCACGACGATGAGGGTGACGGCACTCGACGCGATGGCCATCACATCGGTGATGGTTTTACCGAGATCGAAGGGCTCACGCTCCCGGGGCGGCCGGCGAGTCACCCGGATCGTCGCGCCGTCTCCGACGACGGGAGTGGCCCGGAACCAGCCGGTCTTCACCTTGAGCGTGGCGCCGGAGGGCTGCGTCAGATAGACGGCTTCGGTATCGTCGAGCGTGCCGCCGGCACGGTCGAGGTAGTAGGACACCCGCCGCCCCGGCTCGTATTTGATGAGCCCTTCCAGCCCCACGTTGCCACGCACGGCGACGGTGTTGGGCCGCGCCGGCACGATGATCTCGTCGCCCGGGGACAGGATCACGTCGTAGCGCCGGTTCCCCCGCAAGGCCCGATCCATCTCCACCACCACCTGCTCGCCGTTGCGCAGGAGCCGCCCGCCTCCGGCATAGCCGGAAGGGAGGATTCCGCCGGCGCGGCGGACTACCTCAGACAGCGTCTCATTCTGGCGCAGGAGCGTGTACTCACCGGGAAACTGGACTTCGCCCCGCACCGTGACGACCCGCTGCACCTCAAAGTCGGGCCGGGGGCGGACGTAGACGCGGTCCCGGTGCTGCAGCGGGAACGCCCGCGCTTCGAGGAGGGCCTGCTCGTCATCGTCCACGCCGAAGCGCACGACCTCCTCGGGCAGGGCCGTGACACCGGGCAACAGCGGCACCTTGATGCTCACGGCCCGCTCCTCGCCCGTCTGGCCGTCCAGCTTCATGCGGGTGACTTCCACCTCGGCCAGGTAGGCATCCTCGCGGAACCCCTCGGCCTGGAGGATGAGGTCCTCCAGCGTCATGTTGTCCCGGAAGCGGAACGTGCCGGGGGCCTCCACGGCCCCGCTGATGGAGACGGTGCGGTCGGTGATGCGCTCCACGCGGGCCGGATACACCCGGATCTCGTCCTCCGGGCGCAGCAGCGTATCGGCCAGGCCCCGGCCGGCCAGCGCCTCGCCCAGGTCGAAGGGGATGATCTCCTCCGTCTCGCCGTCGGGGCTGCGGCGGTACAAATCGGCCCGGTTCAGGAACACGTCCTTCAGGAACTCCTCATCGGTCAGCCCGCCGCCCAGGAACAGCAGATCGGCCACCGTCATGTTCTCCATCCAGGGATGCGTGGCCGGGCGGAGCACCTGGCCGCTGATGCGCACCGTGCGCTCCCTCCGGAGCGCCCGTTCGGAGTAGACGACCAGGCTGTCCTGCGGGCGCAGCACCAGGTCCTGCGTGGGAACGCCCTGCAGCACCGCCTCCAGGTCGAGCGCGATGATCTCCGGCTCCAGATCGTCCTGCAGCCGGATGAGGTCGGCCCGGGCACGGTAGGCATCGCCGGTGAGCCCGTCGGCGCGCTCGATCAGGTCGCGCACGGTGCGGACCTCCGGGGTGAGCTCGTACCGGCCCGGCTTGAAGACGGCCCCCTCGATGGTCACGGCCGGGATGCGGCTGCGGGCCGCCAGGTTTTCGGCGCTGCGGATCGAGAAGATGTGCACCTCATCGCCGTCGACCAGCTCCACGTCCTGCTCGCCGGACAGGACCGCCTGCAGGTCGAAGTCGAGCACCGTGCGGGCTACCGACGGATCGGTGCGCTCGGCGAAGGGGATGATGCGTTCGATCTGGAACTGGCGGGCGTAGGCGTCGGGCTCGAGGCCACCGGCAAAGGCCAGCAGATCCTCGAACCGCTCGCCGGGCAGCAATTCATAGATGGCCGGGCGACGCACCCGGCCCCGGATGGCGATGGTGCTCACGCGCGGGCGGACCATCACCCGATCGTTGTTCTGGAGGCGCACCTCCGCGTCGGCGTACCCTTTGAGCAGGTACTCGTAGAGGTCCACGGTGGCGATGGGGCGGCCGTTGCGGATGATGTCGACGGCGCGGAGGCTCCCACGCAGCCGCGGCCCGCCGACGCTGTAGAGGGCGTTGAAGACGGTGGAGTTGCTCGGCAGCACGTAGCCGCCCGGCCGGGCCACTTCGCCCAGGATGTAGACCTGGATGGGTCGCAGGCGGGTCAGCGTGAGGTCCATGAAGACGGTAGGCGGCTCTCCGACCAGGCCGGCATAGCTCTGCGAGAGCCACAGCCGCAGGTCTTCGCGCAGCGCCGAGAGCCGCCGGCCGGCCACGGTGAACTGCCCGACGTTGGGCACGTAGATGCGCCCCTCGGCATCGACCGGCAGGGTGTACTGCATCTCGGCCGCTCCCCACATCACCAGCCGCAGCTCGTCCTGCGGGCCGACGATGTAGGCATCGTCGACCGGGCCCACGCTGTTGGGCTGGAAGGCCTCGGGCACCCCGTCGAAGATATCATAGCCGAAGTAGGGCAGTTCCGCCCGGGCCGCGGCTGCCTTCCGGGCCGCAATGGCAGCCGCGCGCACCGTATCCTGCCGGACCACGGTCGCCTCGACGGCCTGCTCGGCGAGCTGATCGGCGAGATGATCGGTGGTATCCGGCGGGGCGGCCTGCACGTCCGTCCCCGGCTGGCCCGGCGCGGTGGTTTGTTCGATCAGCGCCTGGATCCGCGCCTCGGGCACGCCCATGCGGCGAGCAAACGCAATGGCCTCCTCGGGGTCGGTCAGATCATAGCCCTGCTCACGGGCCAGCGCCCGGGCCTGCTCCACGGTCACACCCTGCCGCTGGAGCTCTTCCCGAATGGCGGCAGGAACCTCCTGGGCCTGCCCGTTCACGGCGATGCCCAGCGCCAGCACGGCACCGAGCCACAGAGTACGAAGACGCATCGTGGAGATCGTGGGGAGGGAGTTCATCGGGTATGCATCCGGGGAGATCGACCGCGCCCGGCCGGCCGCGTCCAGGTCAGGCCGTGCGGCCGTTGGCCAGGGTGAGCTCGTCGCGGGCTTCGGCCAGGTCGGCGGCGACCATCTCTTCGATCATCGCCTCGAGCGTGCAGCGCGGCTCCCAGCCGAGTTCCGTGCGGGCCTTCGTGGCGTCGCCCAGCAGGAGATCGACCTCGGTGGGCCGGAAGTAGCGGGGGTCCACCTCGACCAGCACGTCGCCGGTGGCCCGGTCGATGCCGCGCTCCTCGACGCCCTCGCCCACCCAGGCCAGCTCGATGCCGGCGGCCGCGAAAGCGGCCTCACAGAAGCGCCGCACGGTCGTCGTCCGGCCCGTCGCCAGCACGTAGTCCCGGGGCGTCTCCTGCTGCAGGATGCGCCACATGCCCTCGACGTAGTCCCTGGCGTGGCCCCAGTCGCGTTTTGCATCGAGGTTGCCGATGTAGAGCCGGTCCTGCAGGCCCAGCTTGATCCGGGCCACCGCCCGCGTGATCTTGCGGGTGACGAACGTCTCGCCCCGACGGGGGCTCTCGTGGTTGAAGAGGATCCCGTTGCAGGCATACAGGCCGTACGCCTCGCGGTAGTTGACGGTGATCCAGTAGGCGTAGAGCTTGGCGACCGCGTACGGGCTGCGGGGGTAGAAGGGCGTCGTCTCCTTCTGCGGCGTCTCCTGCACCTTGCCGAACAGCTCGCTCGTCGAGGCCTGGTAGAAGCGCGTCTTGTCTTCCAGCTTCAGGATGCGGATAGCCTCCAGCAGGCGCAGCGTCCCCAGCGCATCGGCGTTGGCCGTGTACTCGGGCGTCTCGAAGCTGACCTGCACGTGGCTCTGCGCCGCCAGGTTGTAGATCTCATCGGGCTGCACCTCCTGCACGATCCGGATGAGGTTCGTCGAGTCGGTCATGTCGCCGTAGTGCAGGTGCAGGCGGACGCCCTGCTCGTGGGGATCCTCGTAGAGGTGATCGATGCGCTGCGTGTTGAACTGGCTGGCGCGCCGCTTGATGCCGTGCACCTCGTAGCCTTTTTCGAGCAGCAGTTCGGCCAGGTAGGCTCCGTCCTGCCCGGTGATGCCCGTGATGAGGGCCACCCGGCGGTTCGTTTCGTGGTTCGGCGGCGTCGATGGCGTCATGGCGTCGAAGGAAGAGAGGCGAAAAGAAACAGGGAGTGGGCAGCCGGGCAACGGCCCCGAAAAACCGCCACGAGATCAGGCCGACTGTGTCCGCAGCGAGCGCAGGTACCAGGCATAGGTCTGTTCGATGCCCTGCCGGAGCGGCGTCCGCGCCGTCCAGCCGAGCGTCCTCATGCGCGAGACGTCCATCAGCTTGCGCGGCGTGCCGTCGGGCCGGGTGGCGTCGTACTGGATCGGGCTGTTCGAGCCGACGACCTCGCGGACCAGGGCGGCCAGATCGCGAATGGCGATGTCTTCGCCGACGCCCACGTTCAGCATCCCGTCCGGCGCGACCTCGTAGAGCCGCTCCTCGGGCTGTTCCAGCACGAACAGCACGGCATCGGCCAGGTCGTCGCTGTAGAGGAACTCACGCCTCGGCGTGCCGGTGCCCCAGAGCGTCACCGGCTCGTCCGGCAGCGGGTCCTCACGCCGGGCCTCGTGGAACTTGCGGATCAGCGCCGGCAGCACGTGGCTCGTCTGCAGGTCGAAGTTGTCGCCCGGCCCGTAGAGGTTCGTCGGCATCAGGCTGAGGAAGTCGACGCCGTGCTGCTTGCGGAAGGCCTGGCAGAGCTTGACGCCGGCGATCTTGGCGACGGCGTACCACTCGTTGGTGGGCTCCAGCGGGCCGGTCAGCAGGTGCTCCTCGCGCATCGGCTGCGGGGCGTGCTTCGGGTAGATGCACGACGACCCGAGAAAGACGAGGCGCCGGACGCCGGTGCGGTAGGCCGCCTGAATGACGTTGAGCTCGATGGCCAGGTTGTCCGCGATGAAATCAGCCGGATAGGTGTCGTTGGCCAGGATGCCGCCCACCCGGGCGGCAGCGACCACGACGAAGGCGGGGCGGTGTTCGTCGAAGAAGGCCTCGGTGGCGGCCTGGTTGCGCAGGTCCAGTTCCTGGCGGGTGCGCAGCAGCAGCCGGTCGTAGCCGGCCGCACGGAGGCGGCGCACCACGGCCGATCCCACGAGCCCACGGTGACCGGCCACGTAGATCGTCTGGTCCGGAGAGGTCAGGTGCATGAAACGGGGAAGGTGAGCGGCAGGAAGAGCGGGCGCACGGTCTGCGACCCGGAGCAGGCGTCGGTCGCGGCGGGTCCGTGCGCGATCTGCCGGAGAGGAGCGCATCCTGGTCGAGGCGACTCCGTCCGTACACGAAGGTTCACGATTCGGTCAGCGGGAAAATATCTATATTGGCGGTGCCGGGTGCAACGCCGGGCGGCGCCGGCGGATCGGTGTGCGCGGCATTTCACGCAAAACTACCCGAGCCGGGGACACCCGGCCCCGCCGCGGCCGGCCGGCATCGGATCCACACTTCATGCCAGATTCCGGACATTCGCCCGTGACCTCGATCCCGCTGTCCCGCCCCTCCCTGAGCGAGCGAGAGCATCGGTACGTGAACGAGGCGCTGCGCTCGGACCGGCTGGCGCTGGGACCGTTCCTGGCCGCCTTCGAGCAGCGCATGGCCGGCGTCTGCGGCACGCGGCATGCCGTGGCCGTCAGCAGCGGCACGGCGGCGCTGCACCTCATCGTGCGCGCCCTCGGCCTCGGTCCCGGCGACGAGGTCCTCACCACGCCCTTCAGCTTCGTGGCCTCGGCCAACGCCGCCCTCTACGAAGGGGCCCGCGTTCGCTTCGCGGACATCGACCCGGACACCTTCGCGCTGGATCCGGGGCAGGCGGCCCACGCCCTCACCCCCGCCACCCGCGCCCTTCTGGCCGTCGACGTCTTCGGCGTCCCGGCCGACTGGCCGGCGCTGGCGGCGCTGGCCGAACGCCACGGCCTGCACCTGATCGACGACGCCTGCGAGGCGCTCGGAGCGCACATCGGCGGGCGGCCCGTCGGGGCCTGGGGCGCGGCGGCGGCCTTCGGCTTCTACCCGAACAAGCAGATCACCCTCGGCGAAGGCGGCTGCATCACGACGAACGACGACGCCCTGGCGGCCCGGTGCCGCTCGCTGCGCAACCAGGGCCGCGCCGACGACGCGCGCATGGAGCACGTGGACCTGGGCTTCAACTATCGCCTCGATGAACTCTCGGCGGCCCTGGGCTGCGCCCAGCTGGAGCGGCTGGAGACGCTGCTCGCCCGCCGCGCCGCGGTGGCCGCCTGGTACGCGGAAGATCTTGCCGACCTGGCGGAAGATCTGACCCTCCCCGCCGATCCGCCGGACCGCCGCCGGAGCTGGTTCGTCTACGTCGTCCGGCTGGCGGATCACTTCCCCGCGGATGCGCGTGATCGGGTGATGCACGCCCTGCAGGCCGACGGCATCGGGTGCGCGCCCTACTTTCCCTGTATCCACCTGCAGCCCTACTACCGCCGGCGCTTCGGCTACCGCCCCGGAGCGTTTCCCGTCGCCGAGCGCGTGGCGGCCCGCACCCTGGCCCTGCCGTTCTACCCGGACCTGACCCGGGACGACGTCCGGCGTGTGGCGCGGGCGCTGAAGGCCGCCCTCGGGGCGTTGCACGCCGCTTCCTCGACCCGATGACGCCGCCATGCCCCTCGCGCCACCCACCTATCGCCGCCTGAAACGCGCGCTGGACGTCGCCGCCGCCGGGCTCGGGCTGCTCGCCCTCGGCCCGCTGCTGCTGCTGATCGCCGCCGCCGTCCGGGTCGACCTGGGGGCGCCGGTGCTCTTCCGGCAACGGCGGCCGGGACGGGGCGAGCGCCTCTTCACCCTCTACAAGTTCCGCACGATGCGCGGCGGCGAGGCGACCGGCCCGGACGCCGCCCGCCTGACTCGCCTGGGGCGCTTCCTCCGCCGCACCAGCCTCGACGAGCTGCCACAGCTGGTCAATGTGCTCCGGGGCGAGATGAGCCTCGTCGGGCCGCGGCCGCTGCTGGTGCGGTACCTGCCCCACTACACGGGGGAGGAGCGCCGCCGCCACGACGTGCCGCCGGGCCTCACCGGCTGGGCGCAGATCCACGGCCGCAACGACCTCGGCTGGGAAGAACGCCTGGCGCTGGACGTCTGGTACGTGGACCATGCCTCGATGAGCCTGGACCTGCGCATCCTGGCCCGCACCCTCCCGGCCGTGCTCCGCGGCTCCGGCGTCCACGAAGCCCCCGCTGCGCACCGCGCCGACCTGGACGCCCACCGACCCACGCTGCCGGCCACGCCATGACCTCGCCCTGGCTCGTCCGTCCGGCAACCCTCGCGGAGGCGGAGGTGGTAACCGCCTTCCTCCGGGCCGCCCTGCCGGAGTCCCTCCGCCTCTATACGATCTACGCCTCGAACCGGCTCGCGGCCTACGTGGCCGACTGCCTCGCCGCAACGGCGACGGACGCCCCGCGCTTCCGGCTGCTGACGACGACGGACGGCACGCCGGCGGGCCTGGCCGAGTGGCGCCCGCAGCCGGACGGGCTCTTCCTGAACCAGCTCGTCGTGGCCCCCCGCCATCGCCGGCGCGGTGGGGCGCGGGCCCTGCTCGCCCACGCGCTGTCGGCCGCCGGCACGGAGGGGATGCTCCGGCTGGACGTGTTCGTAGACCGGCCCCACGTGCTGGACTGGTACCGCCGGCTGGGCCTCGCACCGGAGGCCACCCGCACGTGGACCTGCCTCCCGCTGCCGCCCCCCTCCGCCGTGACCCACCCGACGCCCCCGCCCGACCTGCCCGAGGCCGACGCCCGGCACCGGCGCTACGGGTTCTCCACGTTCCAGCTGGCGTTGGAGGGCCGGACCTACCCCATCGGGCGGCTCGGCGCCCGGCTGTTTCGAACGACCGACGCCGCCGTCCCGGCGGACCGGGAGGCCCTGCTGGCGCTGGCGCAGCTCGACCCCCGGCGACAGTTGCTGTGCATCGCCCCGGAGCCGCTGCCCGGTGCGGTCCTGGCCCGCAGCCTGCGCCTGGCCGCCCCCGTCGCGGCGGTGCGGGCGGCGCTGACCGACTCGCCGGCGCCCCTCTGCCCCCGCTCCCCGGTGCCATGACCGCCACCTTCCTCCCACCGGACGATCCACGCTGGGCGGCGTTTCTCCGCCGCGTGGCCCACGACGTCTACCACCTCCCCGGCTACGTCGCCGCCGCGACCGTGCACGAAGGGGGCACCCCGACGGCGTTCTTCGCGGAAGCCGACGGCCACGCGCTGCTGCTGCCGCTGCTGCTGCACCCGCTCCCTCCGGCGCTGAACGCCCCGCCGAGCTGGCGCGACGCAGCCAGCCCCTACGGCTACCCCGGCCCGCTCCTCACCCCCGGCTGCCCGGCGGACACCTTCGAGGCGCTGCTGCACGCCCTCCGCCGGGAGGCTGCGGCGCGGGGTCTGGTCAGCCTCTTTCTGCGGCTCCACCCGCTGCTGCCCGTCCCCGTGTCGCCCCTGGCCGCGATCGGCGACGTGCGGCGGCACGGCCCGAGCGTCTACCTGGACCTGGAGGCGCCCGCCCGCTACCGCCGGGATCATCGCAGCGGCCTCCGCAAGCTGCGGCAGGCCGGCTACACCCTGCAGATGGACGCCTGGGAGCACGAACACGCCTTCCGGACCCTCTACGCCGCCACCATGAGGCGCGTCCGGGCCGAGCCGTTCTACCGCTTCGACGCCGCCTACTTCACGGCCCTGCGCGAGCGCCTGCCCGGCGCCCTGCACCTGGCCACCGTGCACGCGCCCGGGGGGACGTAGCCGCCGCCGCGCTGGTGCTCACCACCGGCCCCTTCGCCGCCTACCACCTCTCCGGCTCGGCCGACCGCTACCGCGCCGACGCACCGGCCAAGCTCCTCGTGGACGGCGTGCGCCGGTGGGCCCGGGCGCAGGGCCGGCGCATCCTGCACCTGGGCGGCGGCGTGGGCGGGACCGCCGACTCGCTGCTGCTGTTCAAGCAGGGCTTCTCGGACCGGACGGCCCCCTTCCACACGGTCCGCGTCATCCTCGACCCCGGCCGCTACGCCGACCTGACGGCGCGGGCCGGGACGGCCTCGCCGGCATCCTCCGGCTTCTTCCCCGCCTACCGCCGCCACCGCCCCCGCGCCGCCGCTTCACCGCCTGCGGTCGGCTGCTGAGGGGCGGATGCCTCCGCCTCGCCGCCATGCACATCGTCGTCTTTCATCAATACCATCACAACCCCGACTGTGCGGCCACGGGGCGACACTACACGTTCATGGCGCGCTGGGCCCGGCACCACGACGTCACGCTCGTCACCACGGACGCCTGGGCGGCGAAGCGCCTCACCCACCGATACCCCTGGGTACCCGAAGGCGTCCGCCTGGTGGAGCGGCACGTGCCCTACGACAACGCCATGTCCGTCGGCGCCCGCCTGTGGGCGTTCGCGCGCTACGCGGCCGGCAGCCTGCTCGACGGGCTCCGGTTGCCCCGGCCGGACGTCGTCCTCGGCACCTCGACCCCGCTGACGGCGGCCCTGGCTGCGGCGCTGGTGGCCCGCCGGCACGGAGCGCCCTGGGTCTTCGAAGTGCGCGACCTCTGGCCCGACTTTCCGATCCAGATGGGTGCCGTGCCGCTGCGCCCACTGCAGCGGCTCCTCTACGGGCTGGAACACGCCCTCTATCGCGCGGCCGACCACGTCGTCACCCTGTCGCCGGACATGGAGGCGCACGTCCGCCGGATTCGCCCCGGCGGCGTGACCACGCTGTTCAATGGGACGGATCTGACGATGATGCAGGCCGGCGGCCCGGCAGACGGGGCGGCGCTCCGCACCCGGCACGGCCTCGGGGACCGACGGGTGCTCCTCTACGCCGGCACGCTGGGCCGGGCCAACAACGTCCCGCTGCTGATCGAGGCCGCCGAGCGCCTCCGGCACCGGACGGACCTGGTGCTGGTCGTACTGGGGCACGGCTACCACCGGGACCGGGTGGCGGCGGCCGCGGCGCGCCTGCCCACGCTGCGGCTGCTCCCCCCGCAGCCCCGCCACGCGATGGGGGCCTGGTATCGCCTGGCGGACCTGTCGCTGATCCCGTTCCTCGACCTTCCCGTGCTGGCCGCCAACGCGCCTGCCAAGCTCTTCGACAGCCTCGGCGCCGGCACCCCCGTGGTGGTGACGAACCCCGGCTGGACGCGCACCTTCGTGGAAACCCACGGCTGCGGCTGGTACAGCCCGGCCCATGACCCTGCCGCGCTGGCCGAACGGCTCGACGCCCTCACGCAGGACCCCGACCGCCTCGCCGCCGCCGGCGCACGCGGCCTGGCCGTGGCCCGGACCCTGTTCGACCGACAGGCCCTCGCGGACCAGATGGAGGCGCTGCTGCTCGACGTCGCCCGCCGCGGGCGCCGCCACCGCACCATCCCACCGACCGGCCCGCGCCATGCCTGACGCAGCTACCTCGCCCCCGCGACGCGTGCTGCTCCTGGCCCGGCATCTCGGGCTCGGGGGGGCCACCACGCACCTGCGCACCCTCGCCCTCGGCCTGCAGGCGGCCGGGGTGGAGGTGCAGATCGCGAGCCGGCCCGCGGAGGCAGTGGCGGATGCCGTGGGCCTCGGGCCGGACTGGTTCACCGCCGCCGGGCTCGTCCATCACCCCCTTCCGCTGCCGACCCCCCGCTCCCTCCGCACGCTCCCGGCCGACGCCGTCCGCACCGGGCCGGCCCTGGCGGCCGTGGTGCGCCGCTTCCGGCCGGACCTGCTCCACGTGCACTGGCGTTCGGCGAGCCTCTACGCCCGGTGGGTGCAGGCCCGCTTCGGCATCCCGTTCGTCACCACCCTGCACTCGCAGCAGATCCCGTCGGCGCCGTGGCACCGGGGGCTGTCGTTCTGGGGCGCCGGGGTGATCTGCGTCAGCCGGGAGGCCGAGGCCTTCCTGCGCCGCCGGTTCGACCGGCTCCCGCCGCTCGTCACCACGATCCCGCACGGGGTGGACCCGACGCACTTCCGCCCCCCCGAGCCGGCCGAGCGCGCCCGCGCCCGCGCCCACCTCGACCTGCCGCAGGACGGTCCCGTCCTGCTCCTGCTGGGACGGCTAAACCCGGAAAAAGGCGTCGATCTGTTCCTGGAGGCGCTGGGCGGGCTCAGCCGCCGCGGTCTGCACCCCCCGGCCGTCCTCGCCGGCGAGGGCGACGCGGCTCCCTTCCGGGCGCTCGCCCGCCGCCACGGCGTGGCCGACCAGGTGCGCTTCACCGGCTTCACCGACGCCCGCACCGCCCTCTGGGCCGCCGATGTGCTCGTCCTCCCCAGCCGCCGCGAGGGCCTGCCGATGGCCGTCGTCGAGGCCATGCACTGCGGCGTGGTGCCCGTCCGCACCCCCGCCGGAGGCCACCACGAGCAGATCCGCGACGGCATCACCGGCTTCCTCGTCCCGTTCGACGACGCCACCACGCTGGCCGACCGCCTCGCGCGGCTCCTGACCGACGCGGCCCTGCGCGACCGCATGGCCCGGGCGGCCCGGCAGCACGCGCTGGCCCACTTCACCGTGGATGCCATGACCCGGCGCACCCTCCAGGTCTACCGCGCCGCCCTGCCCGCCGTCGCAGAACCTCCCCGGCCCTCCGGCCGTTGATGGGACCGCTCGTATCGCTCATCCCGGCACCGCCTGGCCGCCTGCATGCCGCTTGCCTCCCGCAACGGATCGTCCGCCCGAAACGGATCCCCGGTCCCGACCGCACCGCCCCCCGTCCGGGCCGCCGACATCCTCCCGTCCGCCCCGGCCGCCGCCACGATGGACCGCACTGCCCTCGGCGCCGTCCTGGCCGACCGCACCGTCCTGCTCACCGGCGCCGGCGGCTCGATCGGGTCGCAGCTCTCCCGGCACCTGGCCGCCCTCCGGCCCCGGCACCTGGTGCTGGTCGACGTGAGCGAGTACAACGTCTTCCGCCTGGAACAGGCCCTGCACCGCGCCGCACCGGGCGTGCCGGTGACCTGCCTCATCGCCGACGTGCGCGATGCCGACCGGATGGCCTCCCTCTTCGCCACCCATCGTCCCGACCTCGTCATCCACGCGGCCGCCTACAAGCACGTGCCCCTCATGGAGCGCCATCCCATCGAGGCGTTCCGCAACAACACGCGCGCGACGGCCGGCCTGCTCCGCCTGGCCGAGGCTCACGGCGCCGAACAGTTCATCCTGGTTTCGACCGACAAGGCGGTCGAGCCGTCCGGGGTGCTGGGCTACACGAAGCGGCTCGCCGAGTGGTACGTGGCCTCCGCCACGCCGCCGCTCGCCGGCAAGGTGGTGCGCTTCGGCAACGTGTTCGGCAGCCAGGGCAGCGTGGTGCCGCTCTTTCGCGAGCAGATCCTGCGGGGCGGCCCCGTCACGCTGACCCACCCGGCCATGCAGCGCTTCTTCATGAGCACCGAAGCGGCCTGCCGCCTGGTGCTCCAGACCATCGGGCTGGATGAGGCATCGATCTTCGTGCTGCGCACCGAGCCCGTCTCGATCCTGTGGCTGGCCCGGCGGATGATCGAGCACCTGAAGCCCTGGACCCCCGGCCCCGTCGCCATCGAATACGTGGGGCTGCGCCCGGGCGAGAAGCTGACCGAGCGGCTCTGGGAGCCGGAGGAGCGCCCGGTTCCGACGGCGCACGCGGGCATCCTCGGCCTCGACGGGCCTCCGCCGCCCCCACGGGCCGACCTCGACGCGCTCTTCGACCGGATCGAGGCCCTGTGCCGGACCGGCCGGGCGGAGGCCGTCCGCGAGACACTCCGGCAGAGCCTGCAGGACGTCGCCGTACCCCGCACCGCCTGATCGGCCGCTGATCGGCCGCTGATCAGCCGGCGGGGTGGTCGTCCAGCCACCGGCGATGCCGGTCCAGCCGCCCCTGGAGGCCGTCCCAGCTGGCACGCAGCGCCTGCACCGTGGCCCGCGGCCCGCGCCGGGTGAGGGTGAACCACACGTGCCGCGCCAGATGGCCGAGCACCCCCCGCCATCCCCGGTACCGCCGGGCGATGTAGGCGTCGTTCCGGGTGAAGAGGTACTGCCGCAGCGGATCGTCGGCGTAGGGCAGCCGGAAGCGACGACCCGCCAGCCGGCTCGTCCAGACCGGCATGCGGTTGGGCGGATGGGCCAGCACGGCCGCAACCACGGTGGCCACCTCGAAGCCGCCGGCCCGGAGCCGGTAGAGGTATTCGCGCTCATCGCCCCAGATGAACAGCTCCGGCATCGGCAACCCGACGGCTTCGACGGCCCGGCGATGCACGAGCAGCCCGTTGAACGGATTGGCGACCCCGACGAGCACGCCGGCACGAGCCGCTGCCTCGGCCTCGGCCCGGCGGTGCAGCCACGCCCCGTCCCACCGATACCCGAAGGCCAGCCGCTCCGGATCTTCCGTGCTCACGACCAGCGGAGCCCGTACGAGCCGCTCCGGTGCGTCCCCGAGCAGGTGCTCCAGGCACGTCGGCGCCGGGACGGCGTCGTCGTCCATCAGCCAGAATCCGTCGAGATCCTCGTCCAGCAGGTGCCGGAGGCCGGCATGGAAGCCGCCGCCGCCGCCCGTGTTCTCGGCCAGCACCCGCAAGGCCACCTCCGGGAACCGCGCCCGCACCATCGCCGCCGTCCCGTCGGTCCCGGCGTTATCGACCACCAGCACCCGATCCGGCGGGCGGGTCTGCCCCCGGATCGCCTCCAGGCACCGCGCCAGCAGCGCCCTCCTGTTGCGCGTCACCACCACCACGCCGATACGCTGAAAGACGATCATGTTCTGGCTGCTGGCTTTTGGCTGCCGGCTTTTGGCTGCCGGCTGCTGGCTTTTGGCTGCCGGCTTTTGGCTGCTGGCTATTGGCTGCCGGCTGCTCGCTGACGGCTGACGGCTGATCGCTGACGGCTGATCGCTGACGGCTGACGGCTGACGGCTGACGGCTGACCGCTCCCCCTCACTCCAGCTTCGACAGATCGAACCGGAGTCCGTCCCACCAGCCGCGCAGGGCGAGGCGCAGGCGCTCGCGGCGGCGGTCCGGGTGCAGCAGCCGGGCGGCCACGTGCGGGAGGTGGCGCAGGGCCGCGCCCAGCCGCGGAGCGCCCTCCAGGCGAGCCAGGATGATGCCGTTGCGCAGCACGTAGTACGTCTTCCACGGGGCATAGCCCGCCAGCGACCGGCCGAGCCAGCGGACGCGATGGCGCTCGTGGCGGGCGTGGTGCACCCCGGCCTCGACGGGCAGCAGATGCAGCCGAAACCCGTGCCGGCGCATGCGCCGCGTCCACTCGACGTCGTCGTTGACGATGAACCAGAACGTGTACGGCAACCCCACCGCCTCCACGACCGACCGATGCAGCAGGAGAAACGGGAAGCCCAGCGCCTCGCTCGGATAGGGGCGGTCCGGGTGCAGCGGTGCGGAACGCCAGCGGCCGTTTTCGACGCCGTGGAAGAACACCTTCCGCCCCGCTTCCCAGACCCGTCCGGTGAACGCCGCATCCGCCGGGTCGGCGGCCTGCATCGCCCGGGCCAGGGCCAGGCCGTCCGCCAGGTAGGTCGGCGCGACCTCGCAGTCGTCGTCCAGCAGCAGCAGCCACGTAGCGCCCTGCGCCTGTGCTTCCCGGATGCCGACGTGGTAGGCCCAGGCCCCGCCGCGGTTGGGCAGGTGGCATACCCGCAGGTCCGGCTGCGCGTCGAGCCAGGCGGCCGTGCCGTCCGTGCTGCCGCTGTCGATGACCAGGATGAAAGCCGGCGGGGCCGTCTGCTGCCGCACGGAGGCGAGGCATTGCCGGAGCAGCGCCAGCCGGTTGTGGGTGACGATCACCACCCCGACGTCGGCCGCAGCAGCGCGGGAAGACGGCTCGACGGCACGCGCCCGGGTCATACCGCCTCCGTCGTCATGGCCGCGCCGGCCCAGAGGCCCTCCTGCAGAGAGTCTGCAATGCCCTGGAACACCCACCGGCCGTAGCGTCCGGCCATCCAGATGTCGTGTGCGCGGAGGCGGGCCAGCGCCTCCTCCCGCCAGGTCGACCCGGGCCAGGCCCAGGTGTAGGCATACGGGATCCACGTGGGATCGGCCACCTCCACCTCCCCGATGAACCCCCAGGCCTGCAACGCCTCGACGGTCGCCCGCGTCCGCCGGGCGATCTCCGCATCGGTCGGTTCGGTGCCGCCCTCGAAGGCCGTCTCCACGTAGAGGCTCACCCGGTCCCCGTCGGCCCGGGCCGGTGCCGGGAGGAAGTGCGGATCGACGTTGCTGTAGAAGCCGACGCGGTGAAAGCCGGCCGGCGCGTCGGGCACGTAGAGCCAGTGCGCCTCCGGGCAGCGCGGCCCCCGGACGGCTCCCAGGTTCAGGACGAGGACGGACGTGTACGGATCCGGCGGGGCATCGGTGGAGAGGCCGGTCAGCGCCAGCATCCGCCGCAGCGGCAGCGTGGCGAGCAGCCGCTCGTAGGCCAGCGCCCGGCCGTCGGCGAGGAAGAGCCGCCGCTCGGCCGGGTCGATGCGCACCACCTCGTGGCCGTAGCGCACGTCCCCACCGGCTGCCAGCCGCTGCATGAGCGCTCCGAGGCCGTCTTCCGGGTAGATGAACTCGACGTTGTAACCCACGGCCGCCGCCGGGTCGAACGCCCCGTCGAACGCCCCGCGGATGACGAGGTCCAGGTTCAGGGGCGACTTGTAGCCGTCCTGGAAGGCGATGCGCTCCCACAGCCCCGCCGTGTAGCGCGCGTGGAACGGCCCGAAGAACCGGTCCGTTAGCGTCGGGCCGAAGCGATAGGCGAGCGCCTCGGCCATGGTCCGCGGGGTGCCGGCGGGCGGGTTCAGCATCTCCCGCAGGGCCTGCGCCGCCACGTCGGGGCCGAGCCGGTGCAGGTGGTGCTGGATCGGGTACGGCACGAAGGTATCCGATGCCGCAAAGTAGATGGCCGAGCGGCGGCGGTAGGCGCGCACCGGCGTCAGCGCCCGGATGAAGCGCAGGATCCGCGGATCCCCGCCGAAGATCCAGTGCCCTCCGCCGATCTCGAAGCGGTACGCATCGCCGTCGGGCGGCGGCGTCGGGAGGCGGGTGGTCGTGCCGGGCCGCAGGTAGTACGACGAGCAGATGCCGCCCGGCACGGCTGCGGCTTCGAGGACCGGCAGGCCCGAGGCCCGGCCGGCCGCCAGCCCGGTCACCCCCCCGCCGAGGATCCAGGTGGGTGCGGACATACCGGTTCAGCGGGTTGGTTCGATGGGATCGCGGAGAGCGAGCGGATCGTGCCGGCACCGGCGGAGCCATCCGTACATCGCCAGCGCAATGAACGCCTCGGCCCCGGTGGCGATCCAGGCCATGCCAGCCGCTCCGTGTACGGGGATGACGACGGTGGCCAACACCAGCGCCCCGACGGCGGCCGCGATGGTGATGCCGGCGAAGGCCCGGTCCATGTGCAACTGGAGCATCCAGTACAGCCCGAGCGCGTTGCTGACGGCCACCAGCACGGGCACCGCCGCCAGGATGCGCAGGAGCGGCACCGCCCCGGCATAGTCCGGCCCGAGCACCGACCCCACGACCCGGGGTGCGCCCAGGAAGATCGCCCCGCCCAGCAGCAGCCCGAGCAGCACCGTGCGCCCCAGCCACTGCCGCATCACCGGCCGTCCCTGCGCCAGTCCCTGCCGCACGAGGTAGGCCAGACGCGGATAGACGGCCTGCGTGACGGGCTGCAGCAGGCCCGTACCGGCACGCACGATTTTCTCCGCCGCCGCATACAGCCCGGCCGCCGCCGGCGTGGCGAGCAGCCCGAGCAGCACCACGCCCGAGGCCGCGTAGCCCCGGACGGCCAGCACCGAGGTGAACAGCGGCCAGCCCTGCCGCAACACCCTGCCCGCCCGCCGCCACGACATCCCCCGGATCGGGTACGCCCGCCCGACGATCCCGTAGCCGGCCGCCAGCGCACCGGCCGCCAGCACGGCCTGCACGGCCGGCACCTTCCACACGTCCGCCGGCTCTCGCACCAGCACCAGGATCAGCCCGAGCCCGAGGGCACGCTCGGCGGTCGTGATCCCGGCCACCAGCCGCATCCGCTCCAGTCCGTTGAGGAACCAGTAGGGCGCCGCCGCCTGCAACACCGCCACGGCCGCACAGCCCCCGAACAGCCCCGCCGCCGCCCGCACCTCCGGCACCCCCAGCGCCAGCGCCAGCGCCAGCCCGAGGCTCACGGTTCCCAGCAGCCCCTTGGCCGCCGTCACGTCCGCCAGCACCTGCTGCAATCTGGCCCGATCTTCGCGGAGGGCGGCCACCGTCCGGGTACCCATCGCGGGAAAGCTGTACTCCACCAGGGTGCCCAGATACAACGCCAGCCCCTGCGCCAGCGACAGCACCCCCCATGTGGCGACGCCCAGCGTCGACGCCAGGTAGGGAACCAGCACCAGGGGCGTCACATACCGGACGGCCTGCAAGCCGTAGAGCACGCCGATGTTGTGCGTGAGCCTGCGTTGCGATGATCGCGCCATGCCGACCCGCCGGGATCACGCGCCGCCACGGGCCCCGCACGGACGGGATCGGAGCCCCCGCTCGGTCGTTCTGCCGTTCTGCGTGCTGCCGTCCTGACCCGTGCCCATGCGTCGACCGGTCTTGCCCCGATGAGGATTCTGGGAGCTTTCCTGCTGTTGCTGCTCGGCGTGCCGCACGTCCGGGCACAGACCCCGGCGTTCGACGCCGGGTGGTACGATCCCGCCCGGCCGCACCTCAAGATAGGCGTCGTGGAGGACGGGATCTATGCCGTCACCGCCGCCGACCTGCAGCAGGCCGGCTTCGATCCGGCCACCCTCCCGGCCGCCTCCCTCCGGCTGCTCGCCAACGGCCGCCCCGTCCCCTTCCACCTCACCGGCACCGACCCGGAGACGTGGGCACCCACCGACTCGCTGCTGTTCGTCGGCCACCGCAATACCGGCGCCGACGAGGCCTGGGCCTGGAACGGGGACCTCGCCCGCCGCAGCAGCGACCGGACCAGCCTGTACACGGACACCACCTTCTACTGGCTGACCTGGGGCGGGACGCCGGGCCTGCGCTACGAGCCGCCCCCCGCCACCCCCGAAGCCACCCCCCGCTCCACGCTGCGGACGTCGGTGCACCTGGAGCAGGACCGCCTCTACTACTTCGGCGACTCCGACGAGGCCGCTCAGCCGGCCTACACCCGCGGCGAAGGCTTCTACTGGGACCGCTTCAGCACCAACACGGCCACGCCCGTCTCGCGCACGTACACCCTCCCCACCCCCCACCTGACCCGCACCGACGACTCCCTGTACCTCCGCGTGCGGCTCAGCAGCGAATCCGCCCCCCGGCACCGGGTCACGCTGGAGGTCGAAGTCACCGAGGACGGCACCACCGGCTTCCGTCCGGTCGATGAAGCCGACTGGTCCGGCTATGCCTTCCAGACCCTGACGGCCGCCCTCCCGCAGCACCTGATCCCCGCCACCCGCGACGAGGTCCGCATCCGGGTCGTCTCGCACAACGAGTTTCTGAGCGTCCCCAACCGCGTCTTGCTGGACTGGATCGAGGCGTCCTACGTCCGCAGCCTCGTGCTGGAGCCGGCCGCACCGCTGCGCCTCGAGGTGCCCGACGCCGGCCGCACCACGCTGCAGGTCCAGGCCCCGGCCGGCCGGCGGCTGACCCTGCTCGACCCCGCCGACGCCACGCGGCAGACCGTCATCCCGACCGCCGGCGGCACGGCCCGCCTGACGCTCGACCTCCCGGAAGCCCGTACGCTGTGGCTCTTCGACCCGGCCGCCGTCCGGGCGCCGGTGCGCCTGGCCCGCGCCACCGGCCCCGACTGGAGCGACCCCGCGCTGAGCGCCGACTACGTCATCATCACCACCCCGCTGCTGCGCCCCTCGGCCGAGCAACTGGCTGCCTACCGGCGCGAGCAGGACGGCTACGAGGTGCACGTCATCGACCAGCAGGATCTCTTCGACCAGTTCGACTACGGCCGCCCGACACCGATCGCGATCCGCCGGTTCCTCCAGGCCACTCGCGGCTGGACACGCGCACCGCGCTACCTCACCCTGTGGGGCGACCTGCTCCGGCCCGAGGATGGACGCCCCCGCCGGCCGCTCGGCCCCTGGGAGGTCATCTCCTTCGGCTATGCCCCGGCCGACGGCTGGTTCGCCATGCAACTCACCGACGAGGCGGACTGGAGCGAGGGCCTCGCCGTCGGCCGCATCCCCCTTCGCTCGAACGACGACGGGCAGCTTTTCCTGGACAAGCTGACCCGCTACGAAAACGCCCCGCCCGGCGACTGGCAGAAGCGGGCCATCCAGCTCGCCGGCGGCTTCACCCCGGCCGAGCAGCAACTGCTCCAGAATTACACCCTCTCCTGGGGGGCCGTGCTCGCCCGCGCCCCGATGGGCGCCGACACGCTGACCTTCTTCAAGAACGTCACCGAACCCCTGGACCCGAGCTTCCAGGACTCACTCCGCATCGCGCTGCGTAACGGAGCCGGCTGGCTTACCTACTTCGGCCACTCGGCCGCCGACAGCTGGGAGATCGTCACGGACGACCCCGAGGAGTTCGACAACGCCGACCGCCTCCCGGTGGTGCTCTCGCTGGGCTGCAACACGGGCAACGTGGCCGGCGGCCAGTTCGAGACGACGGACCGCCTCGTGCTGGGCGAGCGCCTGGTGATCGGATCGGCCAACGGGGCCATCGCCCACTGGGGAGCGTCCAGCCCCTCGACGATCACGCTGCCGGGCATCCTAGCCCAGGAGGTGCACGCCGTCGTCTTCCGGGATACCGTCCGCGTGCTCGGCGTGGCCTTCCAGGAAGCCAAACGCCGCTTCGCCGCCGTGCGCACCCCCACCTCGGCCGTCCTCACCACGCTGCTGCAATACGGGCTCATCGGCGATCCGGCCACCCGCCTCAACCTGCCCACCCGGCCCGACCTGCTCATCCCCCCCGGCGGCCTCTCCGTCTCGCCGGTAGCGCCCATCCTGGAGGATTCGAGCCTCACCGTGCACCTGCGCGTGCGCAACCGGGGGCTGGTCCCGGCCGACAGCGTCCTGATCCGCCTCACCCACACCGGCCCGGACGGCAACACACAGGCGTTTGCCCGCACGCTGCCCCCCGTCTTTCTCTCCGACACGCTCCACGTCCGTATCCCGCTCGACACCGCGATGATCGGAGACAACCACCTGCGCGTCGAGGCCGACCCCTTCGGCGCTTACCCCGATGCCGACCCGTTCAACAACGCCACGGAACGGACGCTGACCGTCTTCGCCTCGGGCGTCGCCCTCGTGGAGCCGCCCGACCTGGGGCTCGTCACCACCCCCACGCCCCGGCTCCGCGTCGGGCTCTCCTCGCGCCGCGCGACGTCCTGGCCCGTCGTCTTCGAACTGGACACGTCCGCCACGTTCACCTCGCCCGCGCTCCGCCGCCATGAAACCTCGCCGGACGGACCCGCCGCCACCTGGACGCTGACGGAGCCGCTCCCGACGCACCGCCCCGTGTACTGGCGCGCCCGGCTGGCGGACCCGGCCCAGCCCGAGAACTGGCGCACGGCGGTCTTCACCGTGGATCCCGACGCGCCCGGCCCCGGCTGGAACCAGCAGGGCCCCCTCTTCGCCCGCAACGCCCACAGCCCCCTGATCGAGGTCGACCGCGGCACCTGGGCCTTCCGCACCTACCGGACCGAGGTGCGGGTCACCGCCGAGCGCGGCAGCGGCTTCGAGAAAGGCCAGATCGTCGTCAACGGCGAGCAGCTGCAAAAATTCACGCTGGGCTTCGGCGTGGTCGTGCTCGACGGCGACACGGGGGCGCTGCGCTACACCGCCGCCATGCCGACCTACCAGCCCGCCGCCAACCTCATCCCGGCCCACGGCGACTCGACGGCGGCCCGCCTCCGGCTCGACAGCCTGCTGGCGCTCGTGGAGCCGGGCGACTACGTGTTCGTGCGCACGCGCCACCTGGGCCGCGCCAGCGAGGCGACGATCCAGGAGCACATCAAGGCCCGCTGGCGACGGCTCGGCAGTACGGCCATCGACACGCTGACGTACAACGACCTCTGGATCATGATGGCCCGCGTGGGGTTCCCGGAGGATACGCAGGAATGGGCGGTGCCGGCCTCCGAAAGCCACATCAATGAGATCGCCCGGGAAACCACGCTCTCGTTCACCTACCCCGAAGGCACCACCACCTCCCCCCCGATCGGGCCGGCGCTGGACTGGGACGCCGTCCGCGGCGCGGCCACGCTCGCCCACGGCGACGCCCGCATCCGCGTCGAGGTGCTGAGTGCCGACGCCCGGACGGTGCTGCTCGACGGCGTCGACCTGCCCGGCCAGGCGAGCCTGCAGGCGCTGGATGCCCGGCAGCACCCCTACGTCCGCCTGCGCGCCACCCTCTCCGACCCGACGCAGACCTCCACCCCGCAGCTCGACCGGTGGCTCGTCACCTACACGCCGGTGCCCGAGCTGGCCGCCGACCCGGCCACCTTCACCCTCTCGGCCGACACCCTGCAGGAAGGCCAGCCGCTGACGGTCACGGCCGCCGTCACCAACCTGAGTGCCCACGCCGCCCCGGAGGTGCACGTCGCCTACGTGGTGACCGACGCCGCCAACCACGAAACCCTGGCCGCCGTCGACACGCTGCGAGCGCTGGCCCCGGAGGCCACCGCAACGTCCACCGTCGTCCTCGATACCGAGGGCCTCGCCGGCACGAACCGCCTGCGCGTCCAGGTCGGCCAGCCCGGCCGCGTCGAGCCGGTGACCTACAACAACGTGCTGCTGCACCCCTTCACGGTCTGGCCCGACCGGGAGCCGCCGGCCCTGACCGTGCGCATCGACGGGCAGAGCTTCCCGGCCGACCCGGACCCCGTCCGCAACGTGCAGGACCCGGCGTTCCCCTTCGTCTCCGCCCGGCCCGTCATCGAGGTGCTGGTCGAGGATGCCAACCCCTACCGGCCCCTGCAGGACTCGAACGTCGTCCAGATCACCTTCGACCGCGAGCCGGTCCCGCTGGATGATCCGTCGATCGCCTTCGAGGCCGCCCCGGGAGGCCCGCAGAACCGGGCGCGGCTGACCTTCACGCCCGACCTGAGCGGCCGCGACACCACCCACACGCTCGTCGTCCGCGCCTTCGATGCGGCCGGCAACGAAGCCGAGGGCAGCCCCTACCAGGTCCACTTCCGCGTGCAGCGCAGCGTCAGCGTCGAGAGCCTCTACCCGTATCCCAACCCCATGAGCCGCGCCACCCGCTTCGCCTTCCTGCTGCGCGGCGCCGACCCCGGGCTCGTGGAGGACTTCCGCATCCGCATCTTCACCCTCACCGGTCGGCTCGTGCGCGAGTTCGACCTGCTCGAAGACCCCATGCTCCTCGACGGCGGCGGGCTGCGCATCGGCTGGAACACGCTGCGATGGGACGGCCGCGACGCCGACGGGGACCTCCTCGCCACCGGCGTGTACCTCTACAAGGTCTACCTCCGCGCCGACGGGCAGACGATCTCCGTCAACAACGAGACCGGCATCGAGAAGCTCGTCGTGCTGCGTTGAGAACCCCGGCCGCGGATCCACCCGGCTTTTTTTCCCGGTTTTTTATTCCTTCCGTGGCGGCCACGCCCTAGTTTGCCGCCGGCCGGCGGTGCGCCTCCGTGCGCCGCCGCCCTCTCTTTCCCCGACGCGACTTCATCCGATCCATGACCCACGCCGTCATCATGGCCGGGGGCATCGGGAGCCGGTTCTGGCCCAAGAGCCGCCGCGCCCGCCCCAAGCAGTTTCTCCAGGTCTTCGGAGAGCAGACCCTCATCCAGAACACCGTTGCGCGGCTGCAGGGGCTCATCCCGCCCGAGCGCTGCTTCGTCGTCACCCACGAGCGCTACGTCGAGCAGACGCGGGATCAGTTGCCGGCGCTGCCGGCGGAGAACATCCTGGCCGAGCCGATCAGCCGCAACACGGCCCCGTGCATCACCTACGCGGCCGTCAAGCTGCTGGCGCAGGATCCGGACGCCACGATGGTGGTGCTCCCGGCCGATCACGTCATCCCGAACGTGCGGCAGTTCCACGAAGTGCTGCGCGTCGCCATCGAAAAAGCCCGGGAGCCGGGCACGATCGTCACCATCGGGATCACCCCCACGCACCCGGCCACGGGCTACGGCTACATCCAGTTCGAGGGTTCCCTGGACCCCTCCGACCCCGTCCCCCGCGCCTATCCCGTCCGCACGTTCGCCGAGAAGCCGGACCAGGAGACGGCCGAGCGCTTCATCGACTCGGGGGACTTCCTCTGGAACAGCGGCATGTTCATCTGGCGGGCCGATACCATCCTCGACCAGGTACGCGCCCACCTGCCCGCAGCCTACGACGCCTTCCGGTCCGTGCAGGACGCCCTCGGCACCGACCGCGAGCCCGAGGCCGTGGCCGAGGCCTTCCAGAAGAGCCCGGCCACGTCCATCGACTACGGCGTGATGGAGCATGCCGACCACGTCTACGTCGTGCCCGGCTCCTTCGGGTGGAACGACGTGGGCGACTGGCGGGCCGTCTACGACCTCAGCGACAAGGACGACCACGGCAACGTCCTGCGGGGCAACGCCATCGTGCACGATGCCAGCCGCTGCCTCGTCCACGCCGAGGACCGGCTCGTCGCCCTCATCGGCATCCACGACGTGATCGTCGTGGATACGGACGATGCGGTGCTGATCTGCAACCGCGACAACACGCAGCAGGTCCGCAACATCGTCAACTACCTCAACAGCCACCAGCTCACGCAATTCACCTGACGCCCCTTCCCGGGGCCGTCCGGCACAACCTCCTCCGGCCATGTCCTACACCTTCTACAAAGTCCTGCACCTCCTCGGCGTGATGATGGTGTTCCTGGCGCTCGGCGGCGCGCTGGTGCGCAGCCGGCTCCCGGAGCAGACGGCGTCCTGGAAGAAGCTGATCGCCATCACGCACGGGGTGGGCCTCCTGCTGCTGCTCGTGGCCGGCTTCGGGCTGCTGGCCCGCCTCGGCGTCTTCTGGCCGATGCCGGCCTGGGCGCTCCTCAAGATCGTCATCTGGCTCCTCGTCGGCGGGTTGATCGCACTCATCAACCGCAAGCCGGACACCGGCCCCGTCTGGTGGTACCTGACGCTGGTGCTCGGCCTGCTGGCGGCCTACCTCGCCCTCTACAAGCCCTTCTGATCGAACCCCGCCGGCAAACCGCCCCGGCTCGCCGCCCGACCTCCCTTTTTTCGTGAAGTGCCCGTGAATGAGCGGGCACCGACGGGCCGCGCCGTATCCGTTCGGCACGGGCTCCGTCCAACCCTTCTCCAGCCGGTCCGTCGATCTCCCTTCCACACCGGACCGCGGCCGGGCGGGCGCCCCTGCAACGAAGTGGCAAAGGGACCCACACTTTGCGCCATCTTCACCTTCCAGGCGAATCCCGGGTCATCTCATGACGTAGGGGTCATCTCGTGACCGACCGGTCACCTTTTGATTCCGGAACCCGTTCCCTGAGAGATGACCGTCCCTGCCCAGACCGACGAGAAGCCGACCGACGCCACGCTGACCCGCCGGGAGCGCGAGCGCCTGGCACGCCGCCGGGCCATGCTGGATGCCGCACGGGCCGTCTTCGCCGAGAAAGGCTACACCGAAGCCACGCTCGAGGAGATCGCGCAGCGCGCCGAGTTTGGCAAAGGCACCCTGTACAACTACTTCGAAGGCGGCAAGGAGGAGATCCTCTTCGCCATCTTCGACGAACTCTACGAGGAGATGGCGGCGCTGATCACCGCCTCGTTCGCGCCGGAGCAGGTCGAGGGGCAGCCCTTGCGGGCCGTCTTCCAGGGGTTCGTGGCCCGCGCCCTCACCTTCTTCATGCAGCACCAGGATCTGTTCCTGATCGCGATGAAGGAGGCGCACCGGCTCACCTTCAGCGAGGACCGGGACAAGATGGCCTATTTCATGGAGCAGCGCGAGCGGCTGGTCCGCGCGCTCGTGACGCCGCTGAAGGCCGCCATGGACCGGGGAGACGTCCGGCGCCTGCCGCCGCATGCGGTGGCCCATCTGATCCTGGGCAACATCAACGGGCTGCAGATGCACATGACCCTGCAGTCCTGCGCCCAGCCGAGCCCGGAGGGCGAGGTGCTTCGCTCCGTGGACCGGGCGGCGGCCTTCCTCACCACGATGCTGTTCGACGGGCTGAGCACCGCCCCGGCCACGCCCGCCGCCGACACCGATTCGACGATCCATACCCATGCTACGTCTTAGCCGTTTCAGAAGAAGGCTCCGGGCCTGGCGCGGCCTGGCCCTGGTCGCCTGCCTGCTGGCCGCCCTGCCGGCCGGCCGCGCCTCCTCGCAGCCCATCGAGCGCATCTCCCCCTCTGACGACGCGCTCGTGCTCACGCTCGACGAGGCCCTCCAGATCGCCCTCGTCCAGAACTACGACGTCCGCAACGCGCGCCTGGACGTCCGCAACGCCGACGCGCAGGTGCGCGAGGCCTGGGGCGGGGTAATGCCGCAGGTGGACGCCTCGGCCAGCTACACCCGCAACCTGAAAAGCCCCAACCCCTTCGCCGGTAGCGACGCGGGGGGCCTCTTCGGCGCCCTGGGCTTCGTCGACTGGCTCGCCTACAACGAACAGGCCCGCACGGACGAGGACCCGGAATCGGATCCCCTGCCCTTCAGCGAGTTCTTCGAGCGGCAGCAGGAAGGCCGACGCGAGGCCGGCATCACCTCTTCGTCCGGCAGCAACCCGTTCTTCGTGCCCAACCAGTTCCAGAGCGGCATCAGCGTCTCGCAGACGCTTTACAACGGGCAGGCCTTCGCCGCCATCCGCGCCGCCGAACAGTTGAAGGAACTGAACCAGCGCGCGCTGGACCGGCAGGAGCAGCTCATCGTGGACCAGGTCCGCCGGGCGTTCTACCAGGCCCTGCTGGCGCAGCAGCAGGCCGCCATCACCGCGCAGAGCGTCGAGCGGGCGCGCAATACCGTACGGGAGGTGACGTTGCAGGTGCGGCAGGGGGTGGCGCCCAAGTTCCAGCGGCTCTCGGCCGAGGTGCAGCTCGCCAACCTGGAGACGCAACTCATCCAGGTTACCAACGCGGCCGCGACGGCCCTGGACAACCTGAAGCTGACCCTCGGCATCCCGATCGAGCAGCCGCTCCGGCTGCGGGGCGACCTGGAGGACGAGGACCGGGGCGCGTACCTGAGCATCTCGGCGGAGGATGCCCTGCGCATCGCCCTGGAGCAGCGGCCCGACCTGAAGCAGGCCGCGCTCAACGTCCAGCTGCGCGAGGTCGACAAGAACCTGACCCGGGCACAGTTCTTCCCGACGCTCTCGGCCTTTGCCAACTTCAACTACGTCGGCAGCGTCCCGGACAACCGGAGCTACGTCATCAGCGATCCGGACGACCCGTTCACGTTCAGCCGGGGGGAGCGCGGCTTCTTCAGCCAGTCGTACTGGAACCCGTCGATCAGCGCGGGGCTGCGGCTCTCGTGGAACCTGTTCAACGGGTTTCAGACCTCCGCGCAGATGCAGCAGCGGCAGATCGCCATCGACCGGGCCGTGACTGCGCAGGAGCAGCTCCTGCAGTCGGTACAGCTGGAGGTGACACAGGCGCTGCGGGACCTGCAGGCGGCACAGCGGCGCATCCTCAGCCAGGAGCAGAACGTCGACCGGGCGGCGCTGAACTACGAGTATGCGCTGGCGCGGCTGCGTGAGGGCGTGGCCAGCCCGCTGGAGGAACGCGAAGCCTCGGAGCAGCTCGACCAGGCCCGGCTGAACCACCTGCAGGCCGTGCACGACTACCTGGTGGCCCGGAGCGCCTTCGAGCGGGCCGTGGGGCTGCCCCCGTTCCAGTCCGCCGCCTCGCGCTTCCAGCTGACCCGCCTGGACGACTGACGACCTCGACCGACGACCTTGCCGGAGGCTCCAGGCCGCCGTTCCGACCCTCGAACATTCCAACCCTGACGCCAGATCATGCCTCGTTTCCTTTTCTCCCCGATCACCGGGAGCCTGCTGGCCGGGCTGCTGCTGCTGGCGGCGGCCGGGTGCTCCGGTGCCGATGAAGCCAGCGCCCCCGCCGCCACGGCCGAGACGTCCTCCCGCCGCAGCGTGCGCGTCGAGACGCTGGTGCTACAGCCGACGTCGTTCCAGGACGTCATCGAACTGACCGGCAGCGTGGAAGCCGTCCAGGACGCCCGGCTCTCGGCCCAGGCCAGCGGCACCATCGTCCGCCTGGCCGAGCGCGGCGCCTACGTGCGTGCGGGTGAGCCGGTCGCCCAGATCGACCCGGCCCTGGCGCAGGCCGCCGTGCAGCAGGCCGAGGCTACGCTAAGCGCCGCCGAGGCGGCCCTGGCGCTGGCCGAGGACAGCTACCGCCGCCAGGAGCCCCTCTTCCGCGACTCGGTCATCAGCGCCCTGGAGTTCGAAAACGTGCGGGCCCAGCGCAACCAGGCCCGCGCCCAGGTGGAGCAGGCCCGGGCCGCGCTGGCCCAGGCGCAGGAGCAGTTCGAAAACACCCGGGTGACGGCTCCCTTCGCCGGCATCGTGGAGGAACGCCTGGTGGAGATCGGCGAACAGGTCGCCCCCGGCACGCCGGTGGCCCGCGTGCTGAACACGGAGCGCGTCAAGGTTACCGCCGGCGTGCCCGAGCGGTATGCCGGCGACATCGAGGTGGGCACGCCCGTGCAGGTCGTGCTTCAGGCCTACGGCCGTCAGCCCCGCCCCGGGACGGTGACCTTCGCCGGCAACGCCGTCAACCCGCAGAGCCGCACCTTTCCCATCGAGATCGAACTGGGCAACGGCGACGGCCAGCTCAAGCCCGAGATGGTGGCCCGCGTGCTCGTCACCCGCGAGCGGCTGGACGGCGTCCTGGTCGTCCCCCAGTCGGCCGTGATGCGGGAAGAAGACGGCCACGTCCTCTACGTCGCCACCCGGACCGACAGCCTCACCGTGGCCGAGCGCCGCGCCGTCACCCTCGGCCCCGGCTACGACGGCCGGGTGGTGGTGACGCGCGGCCTGGAGGCCGGCGAGGAGGTCGTCGTCCTGGGGCAGACCAACCTGACCGACGGCGACGCGCTGGAGGTCACCGAGCGCTACACGGCCGTCGGCCCGGCCGGCGTGCCGCTCAAGGACACCCCCGCCGGCGATGAGCCGGCCCCGCCCGCCACGCCGTAACCCGGCCTCGCCTCCCTTCGCCACGCACGACGTACCTTCGCCATGAAGATTACGAACCTTGCCATCAAGTATCGCACCAGCATCCTGGTGCTGACCGCGATCCTGGTGGTCGGCGGGCTGATCAGCTACGTCACCATCCCCAAAGAATCGTCGCCGTCGATCGAGATCCCCAACATCGTCGTGACGACGGTCTACCCCGGCGCCAGCCCGGACGACATCGAATCCATCATCACCCAGCCGATCGAGCAGGAGGTCCAGTCCGTCAACGGCATCAAGGAGATCCGTTCGACGTCGACCGAGGGCGTCTCGACGGTCGTCATCGAGTTCGAGCCGGAGGTGTCCATCGACGACGCCTTCCAGAAGGTGCGGGACAAGGTAGACATCGCCAAGGCCGAGCTGCCCAGCGACGTCGAGGAGCCCATCGTCAGCGAGATCGACGTCTCGGAGTTTCCGATCATGACGATCAACCTGGCGGCGGACTATTCGCTGGCGCGCCTGAAGGAGGTTGCCGAAGACCTGCAGGAGGAGCTGGAGTCGATCCCGAGCGTGCTGGAGGTGGATCTCATCGGCGGGCTGGAGCGCGAGGTCCAGGTCAACGTGGACCTGGCGGCGCTGCAGGGCTACAACCTCTCGTTCAACGACGTCATCGAGACGATCCAGCGGGAGAACAGCAACATCCCCGGCGGGTCGGTGGACGTGGACCGGCTGAACTACCTGGTGCGGGTCGATGGGGAGATCGAGCGGCCGGAGGAGATCGCCAACTTCGTCATCAAGGCCCCCGGCGGCACGCCGATCTACGTCCGCGACGTGGCGGAGGTCGTCTTCGGCTTCAAGGACCGGGAATCCTACGCCCGCCTGCAGCGCCTGCAGGAAGAGGTGGCCGACAGCGAGTTCCGCCCGCTGCCGCCGGAGGAGCAGGGGGTGCTGAACGTCATCAGCCTGAACGTGAAAAAGCGCTCGGGCGACAACATCCTGGAGACGGCCGAGGCCGTGCAGGCCAAGCTGGACGCCTTTCCGCTGCCCGGCGGCACCCGCGTCGTCATCACGGGCGACCAGAGCGAGGACGTCGAGGCGCTGGTGAAGGACCTGGAGAACAACATCATCGCCGGCCTGATCTTCGTCGTGGCCGTGCTGCTGTTCTTCCTGGGTGTGCGCAACGCCACGCTCGTGGGCATCGCCATCCCCCTCTCCATGTTCATCTCCTTCATCGTCTTCGCGGTGATGGGGCAGACGCTGAACTTCATCATCCTCTTCAGCCTCATCATCGCGCTGGGGATGCTGGTGGACAACGCCATCGTGATCGTGGAGAACATCTACCGCTATCGCGAGGAGGGCTACTCCCGCTGGGAGGCGGCCAAACAGGGCACGGCTGAGGTGGGCGGTGCGGTGACGGCCTCGACGGCGACGACGGTGGCGGCCTTCGCGCCGATGCTCTTCTGGCCGGGCATCATCGGTGAGTTCATGGGCTACCTGCCGCTGACGCTCATCATCACGCTGTCGTGCTCGCTGTTCGTGGCGCTCGTCATCAACCCCGTCATCACCGGGCTCTTCATGCGGCTGGAGAACGAGGAGAAGCCGCCCACGCCCCGGGCCGTCAAGATCGCGGCGGTGGTCGTGATGGTGCTGCTGGGGGCGGTGCTGGGCTTTGCCAACTGGAAGACGCTGGTGGTGATCCTCGTGGGCGTGCCGACGCTCTACCTGCTGCACACGCGCGTCTTCAAACCCATCGGCGACTCGTTCGTGCAGAAGGGGCTGCCACGGATCGTCCGTCAGTACCGCGCCTTCCTGACGTGGATGCTGGCGCGGGATTACGACGTGCGTCGGCCCTACCTGCGCAACACCCTGGCGCTGGGCAGCCTCACCGCCGGCCTCGTGCTGATGATCCTGGGCGGGCTGGCACAGGCAGCCGCCGGCCCGACGGCCGGCTCGTTGCTGCTGGTGCCGGGCGGCCTGCTGGCCGCCATCGGCGTGATCGGCATCCTCGTGCATACCTTCGAGAGCCTGTACCTGGGCGGCCGCACGAGCGTGAAGGCCGGCCTGATCTTCGGCGCCGTCATGCTCGGCATCCTGGGGCTGATGTACCTGAGCCCCCGCGCCCTGGACGGGACGACCATCGTCGAGCTGATGCTGCTGCCGTCGGTGATCGTGGGCGTCGGGGCGCTGGGCTGGCTGCTCAACGGGCCGGTGCTGAAGCGGCGCACGCGGCTGATCCTGACGGACAACCGCGCCCGGCTGCTGACGGCCACGCTCGGGGCGCTGTTCGCCATCGTGGGCATGTTCGCCGTGGCCCCCACCGGCGTCGAGTTCTTCCCGACGACCGACCCGCGCCAGGTACTCATCACGATGGAAGCCCCGCTGGGCACCAACCTAGAAGCCAGCAACCGCGTCGCGCTCGAAGCGCAGGAGCGCATCCAGCGGCTGCTGGAGGAGAACCCGGCGGCCAAGGCCAACGTGCAGAACGTGCTGACCAACGTGGGCGTGGGCGGAGACGCGATGTTCGGCGGCGGCGCCGCCGGCCCCGAACGCTCGCGCCTGACCCTGAACATGGTCGACTACGACGACCGCGCCGAGCCCAGCACCGAGACGCTGGCCCGCCTGCGCGACAACCTGGCCGGCATCCCGGGCGTGGACATCGAGTTCTCGCAGGATCAGCAGGGCCCGCCCACCGGCGAACCGGTCAACATCGAGATCTCCGGCCCGGAGTTCGACCGGATCGTGCAGATCGCGCAGGAGATCAAGCAGCGCCTCACCGAGGCGGCGGCTACGGGGGCCATCCCCGGGCTGGTGGACATCAGCGACAACCTGAACACCGGCCGGCCCGAGCTGAAAGTCAACATCGACCGCGAGCGAGCGGCCCGCTTCGGCCTCAACACGAGCCAGATCGCCACAACGATCCGCTCGGCCATCAACGGTGCCGAAGCCAGCAAGTACCGCACCGGCGAGGATGAGTACGACATCACCGTCCGCCTGGCCGAGGCCGATCGCTCCAGCCTGGAGAGCATCAAGAACCTGACGATCCTCCACGAAGGCCAGCAGATCCCGTTGACGGCCGTGGCCGACTTCGAGGTCGGCAGCGGCCTGGGCTCGGTGACGCGGCTGGACCTGCAACGCGTCGTCACGGTCACCGGCGATGCCGCGCCCGGCTTCAACGGCAACGCCGTGCTCGGGCAGGTCCGCGCCTACCTGAGCGATTACGAGCAGAACCTGCCGCCCGGCTATAGCCTCGCCTACACCGGCGAGAACGAGGAGCAGCAGGAAAGCTTCGGCTTCCTGACGACGGCGCTGCTGATCGGCGTCGGCCTGATCTTCCTGATCATGGTCGCCCAGTTCAACAGCGTCAGCGCCCCCTTCATCATCATGGTCGCCGTCGGCCTCAGCCTCATCGGCGTGCTGCTCGGGCTGATCCTGACGCGGACGCCCTTCGGCCTGTTCACCTTCATCGGCATCATCTCGCTGGCCGGCATCGTGGTCAACAACGCCATCGTGCTGGTGGACTACACGATGCAGCTCCGCGCACGCGGCATGGGCAAGACCGAGGCCATCGTCGAAGGCGGCGCCACGCGCCTGCGCCCGGTGCTGCTGACGGCGCTGACGACCGTGCTGGGCCTGGTGCCGCTCACCTTCGGCATCAACGTGGACTTCGTCGGGCTGCTGACGGACTGGGCCCCGAACTTCCAGTTCGGCTCAGAGAACACGCAGTTCTGGGGGCCGATGGGCACCGCCATCATCTCCGGGCTGACCTTCGGCACCTTCCTGACGCTGGTCATCGTGCCGGTGATGTACTCCGCCTTCGACTCGGTCGGGATGAAGCTGGCCGAGGTCTTCGCCCGGGACACGGCGCTGGAGGCCGGCGGCGTGCCCGGCGGCAACGGCTTCCCCGGCGCGCCGGCCAACGGCGCCCGCGACGGCAACAGCCAGGTCGAGGACATGGTGCCGGAAGCGCAGATCTCCTGAAACCTCGCCTCCGGCCCGGCCATCGCCCGGCCCGCCTGGCAATCGCCCGGCAAACGCAGTAGATTACCGGCGTCGCCCCCGACCAGCGAACCTCTGGCGGGGGCGGCGCCTGCTTCGGTACTCGTCCCCGCACCACCCGCCGCCGACCCCTCAGCCCCACGCCTGCCGGCTCCGCACCGCACGACGCCCTCCGGGTCAATGACCCCTCGGGCGACTCGTTCGACGCGCCGGAGCCCGGAGCCTCCGGCTTCGCCCCGATGGCCTTACTGATCTTCTACATTGCGCTCGCACTCGGGATCTCGTTCCTGTGCTCGATCATGGAGGCCGTGCTGCTGAGCGTGACCCCCTCCTACGTCGCCGCCCGGGAACAGGAGGGCTCCACCGTGGCGGTGCAGCTGCGCCGGCTCAAGAGCGACATCGACCGGCCGCTGGCGGCCATCCTCAGCCTGAACACGATCGCCCACACCCTGGGCGCCGCCGGGGCCGGCGCCCAGGCGGCGGCGATCTACGGGGAGGCCTACGTGGGCATCATCTCGGCCATCCTCACCCTCCTGATCCTGATCCTCTCCGAGATCATCCCGAAAACCCTCGGGGCGATCTACTGGCGGCAACTCACCCCCGTGGTCACCCGCCTGCTGATCCCCCTGATCTGGCTGCTCTGGCCGCTGGTGAAGCTCTCCCAGGGCATCACCCGGCTCCTGTCGCGGGGCATCGACCGCGAGGCCATCAGCCGCGAGGAGATCACGGCCCTGGCCGAGCTGGGCGCGCAGCAGGGCGTCTTCGAGGCCGAGGAGTCCCGCATCCTGCGCAACCTGTTCCGCTTCCGCTCGCTGCGCGTCAAGGACGTGATGACACCGCGCACCGTGGTCTTCGCCCTCCCCGAGCACAAGACCGTCGGCGAGGTCATGCGGGAGCACAACGAGTTCCGTTTCTCCCGCATCCCCGTCTACACGCAGAACCGGGACAACGTCACCGGCTACGTCCTCAAGGACGAGATCCTGCTGAAGGCGGCCCAGGAGAAGGATGACCTGACACTGGCCGACCTGAAGCGCGAGATCCTGGTGGTGCCGGACGCCCTGCCGCTGCCGGAGCTGTTCGAGCGGCTGCTCGATGCGCTGGAACACATCGCCCTGGTGGTGGACGAGTACGGCGGCATGGCGGGCATCGTGACGATGGAGGACGTGGTGGAAACGCTGCTGGGCATGGAGATCGTGGACGAGGTGGACTCGGTCGAGGACATGCAGGAGCTGGCCCGCCAGCAATGGCTCCGCCGCGCCCGCCGCCTCGGCATGATCCCGGAGCCGGCATCCTCCCCCGACGCCGAGGCCCGCGCCGAGCAGGACGCCGTCGTCCGCTTCGGCCTGACCGGCGAGAAGCCGCCGGGCCGACCGAGAGAAGAGGATTGAGGCCCGGGACGGACGGGTCGCCCCTCCCCCCTCGCCGTAGCCGCTTCCTCATACTCCCGCCCTCGTGCCTCCACCATGAAGCGCCTCACCGACTTTCCCGACGCCCATCTGCGCCTCTTCGAGCGGCCACCCGTGCCGCCACCGGAGGCCATCCGGGACGTCTACCTGATCGGCATCTGTGGCACGGGGATGGGCTCGCTGGCCGGGCTGTTCCAGCAGGCGGGCTACCGCGTGCGCGGGGCCGACCAGGCCGCCTATCCGCCGATGAGCACCCGCCTGGCCGCCATGGGCGTCACCGTCCTCGAAGGCTACGACCCGGCCCACCTCGACCCCGCGCCCGACCTCGTCGTCGTCGGCAATGCCTGCACGCCGACGCACCCGGAAGCCGCCTACGCCCGCGACCACGGCCTCGCCCAGCAGTCGTTCCCCGAGGCGCTGGCCCACTTCTTCATCCGCGACCGCCGCTCCCTCGTCGTGGCCGGCACCCACGGCAAGACGACGACCACCGGCATGCTGGTGCACGTGCTGCGCGAGGCCGGCCTCGACCCCGGCTTCCTCGTCGGCGGCGTGATGACGGGGCTGGAGACCAGCTACGCCGTCGGCACCGGCCCGCACTTCGTGGTGGAGGGCGACGAGTACGACAGCGCCTACTTCGACAAGCGGCCCAAGTTCATGCACTACCGGCCCACGAGCGCCATCGTCACCTCAATGGAGTTCGACCACGCCGACATCTACGCCGACTGGGCCGACTACCGCACGGCGTTCGAGGCCTTTGCCGGGACGGTGCCTCCCGAGGGGCTGCTCGTCCTCTGCGCCGACGACCCGGCCGTGCGCGCCCTCGCCGGCCACACATCCGCCCGCGTGCAGACCTATGGCCTGGAGCGCGGCGACGTGACGGCCCGCCACATCCGGCGGGGCGAAGGCGGCCAGCGGTTCGAACTCGTCGCCCACGGAGCCATCCAGGGCGAGGTGTTCCTGCCCATGAGCGGGCGGCACAACCTGCTCAACGCCCTCGCCGTCTGCACCGTCGCGCTCGACGAGGGGCTGACGGCCGAGCAGATCGCCTACGGCCTGGGCACGTGGCAGGGCATGAAGCGCCGCCAGGAGGTGCGGGGCGAGGCGGCCGGCGTGCTCGTGCTGGACGACTTCGCGCACCACCCGACCGCCGTGCGGGCCACCCTCCAGGCCGTACGCGAGCGCTGGCCGGAGCGGCGGCTCGTGGCTGTCTTCGAACCCCGCAGCAACTCCAGCCGCCGCAAGGTCTTCGAAGACGCCTACGCCGACGCCTTCGAGCAGGCCGACCTCGTCTTTCTCAGCACCCCGCCCTTCCGCCACAACGACCGCCGCGAGGACTTCCTCGACCCCGACGCCGTCACCGCCCGCCTCGAAGCCCGCGGCATCCCGGCCCGCGCCCTCCCCGACGCCGACGCCCTCCTGCCGCCGCTGCTGGACTGCCTCCGCCCCGGCGACACCGTGCTCATCATGAGCAACGGCGGCTTCGGCGGCCTCCACGACCGGCTGCTGGATCGACTGCGCGAGCGGGGGTGAATGCCGGAGCGCAGCGCCGGAAGATGAGGCACCCGACGGTTTCCTTCTCGGGATCAGCCCGGCACGATCAAGGGAATCGCTTCGTGCCGGCGGATACGATAGACGCTAAAGTCCTGTACATCCGTCGTGAAGACAGGCAGCCCCAGTTCCTCAGCCAGTCGAACGACGCAGGCGTCCGCAAAATCCATGGGCTGATCGGAAAACTGCTCAAGCAAACGCATGATTGCGCCGGCCTGCTCATCGAACCGCAGCGGGGTCGTCACTCGCCCCAGAGCGATCCATTGCCGCAGAGCTTTGCGAGCACGCGGCACCCGTTTCAACAGATGATAGGCTTCGGTCAGCACAGCCTCACACGTCACCAGCGGCGTCGCCAGGTCACGGGTCTGCTCCAGAGCCCAGGCGTGGTGCCCGTCGCGGGGATTGAAGAACGCAACGAGCGGCCCGGTATCCAGGATAACCTGCCTCATGTGCCGAGATCATCGAGATATGAGCGATTGGTCGATAGGTCGGCAGGCCCTTCCCCGAGGGTGGACAGCAGATCGTCCAGCCCGTGAAACGGCGTCCCCGGCGGGAACGCGGAGGCATCCGCCTCGGCCGCAAGGGCCTGCTCCACCGCACGGATAACGGCTTCTTCTGGCGAGACCTGATCGCGGGCGGCCAGTCGTTCAATGGCCCGACGCTGCTCGGGCGTCAGGCGAAGTCGGAAGTCGGAAAGGTCGGGAGCAGACATAGACGAGCTCTTTTTTCGTTTTCCGTGAACGACCTGACCCCGCTTGAAGTTGCCGTCCGGCCCGCGCCCTCCCCGACGCCGACGCCCTCCTGCCACCGCTGCTGGACCGCCTCCGCCCCGGCGACACCGTGCTCATCATGAGCAACGGCGGCTTCGGCGGCCTCCACGACCGGCTGCTGGATCGGCTGCGCGAGCGGGGGTGAACCCGACCTCCCCCTGTCCCGTGTCCACCCTGTTTGCTATGTTTGAGCGAAAGACAGACCCGGCA
This sequence comes from Roseithermus sacchariphilus, assembly GCA_003285105.1. Classification (GTDB taxonomy): domain Bacteria; phylum Bacteroidota; class Rhodothermia; order Rhodothermales; family MEBIC09517; genus Roseithermus; species Roseithermus sacchariphilus. The sequence goes on from CP030158.1 coordinate 386,502, forward strand.
TGAAGCGGCTTCGCGGCCGGCCTCTGCCTCCTTCGCCGACGGCGTCCGGTCCCGGGTTCCCCCCGGCCGTTCGCTCTTCGGGCCTCCCCGACCAGCCCTCCCTGACCATGCGCCCTCACAACGCCCTCGACCTGAAGATCCGCACCTTCCTCCAGCAGGCCGGCGTCCCGGTCGACCCCGCCACGTCGTCGAGCATCCAGCTCATCCGCTATTTCGAGCAGGAGTTCGGCTGCGAGATCCTGGGCCTCCTGGAACAGGAGTACTGGGAGGAACAGGTGGACCTGGACCTCGAACAGGGCCGCTTCGGGGCCATCCGGGAGCGCCTCGATGAGGACGACCGGCAGGAGTTCGACGACCTGCTGCGCCGCATCCTGGACTGACCGCCTCCCGGACCGGCCGCCTCCGGCGAACCGCCCCGGCTTCGCGGCGCGCACCCGGGTCCGACGCCGAGACGTCGCCCCGGCCGCCGTCCTTCTTCGCCGCGATGACGTTCCCCCTCCACCTGATCGATGCCACCGGCCGCAGCGTCGTCCTGCCCGCGCCTCCGCAGCGCATCGTGTCGCTGGTTCCGAGCCAGACGGAGTTGCTCGCCGATCTGGGGCTCGACGCACGGGTCGTCGGCCTGACCCGCTTCTGCATCCACCCCTCCGGCTGGAAGGCCCGCAAGGCCATCGTCGGGGGCACGAAGCAGGTCAACCTCGACCGCATCCGCGCGCTGCGGCCGGACCTGATCCTCGCCAACCGGGAGGAGAACACCCGGGCCATGGTCGAGGCGCTGGGCGAGATCGCGCCGGTCTACGTCACCGACGTTCGCACGCTGGACGATGCGCTCGCCATGATCCGCACGGTGGGCCGGCTCACCGGACGGACGCGCGCGGCGGAGGCGCTGGCCGAGGACATCCACACCCGCTTCGCCGGGCTCCCCTCCGCCGCTCCGCTTCGCACGGCGTACCTGATCTGGCACGACCCGCTGATGACGGTGGGGCACGACACGTTCATCCACGACCTGCTGGCCCGGGGCGGCTTCGCCAACGTCTTCGGCGAACGTACCCGCTACCCGGCCCTCACGCGGGCCGACCTCGCCGCCGCCCGCCCGGCCGTCGTGCTGTTGCCCGACGAGCCCTACCCGTTCGATGAAGCCGACCGCCGCGCCCTGGCCGCCGCCCTGCCGGACGCCACCGTGCGCCTCGTCGAGGGCGCGCCGTTTTCCTGGTACGGCTCCCGCCTGCGCCATACCCCCGCCTACCTGAGCGCCCTCCGCGCCTCCCTGCCGCTCGCGGCCCGGGATGCGTAGCACGGCGACTCCGGCTGACGTATTTTCCGCCCGCCCCGCCTCACGACCCCCGTGCTCCCATGCGCCCCTTCCCGATCTTCCCCCTCTTCCCCCTCCTCCTCACCGTGCTGCTGCTGGCCGGCTGCCGGCCGAAGACCGCTTCCGACCCCCTCACCGCAACCGAGATTCAGGCTTTGACCGACGACGAACTGCGCGCGCTGGCCGATGAGCTGGCGCACAAATACATCCTCGTGGACGGCCACATCGACGTGCCGTATCGCATGACCAACCACCCGGAAGACATTGCCAACGCCACCGAGGGCGGCGACTTCGACTTCCCCCGCGCCCGGGCCGGCGGCCTCGATGCGCCCTTCATGTCCATCTACATCCCCGCCAGCTACCAGGAAACCGGCGGCGCCCGCGCCTTCGCCGACTCGCTGATCGACATGGTCGAAGGCTTCGCCGCCGCCGCCCCGACGAAGTTCGCCATCGCCACCTCGCCGGACGACGTCCGCCGCCAGTTCGAAAAAGGCCTCATCTCGCTGCCGATGGGCATGGAAAACGGCGCCCCCATCGAGGACGACCTGGCCAACGTCGAGCACTTCTTCCGACGCGGTATCCGCTACATCACGCTGACCCACTCGAAGAACAACCAGATCGGCGACTCCTCCTACGACACCGAACCGACCTGGAACGGGCTGAGCCCGTTCGGCGAGCAGGTGATCGACGAGATGAACCGCCTGGGCATGATGATCGACATCTCGCACGTGACCGACAGCACCGCCTTCGACGTGCTGGCGCGGTCGAGGGCGCCGGTCATCGCCTCGCATTCGTCGTGCCGCCACTTCACGCCGGGCTGGGAACGCAACATGGGCGACGACCTGATCCGTGCCCTGGCCGACCATGGCGGCGTCATCATGATCAACTTCGGCTCGTCGTTCCTCCGCACGGAGTACCAGGCCGCCGGCAACCGCATCCAGCAACAGATCATCGGCTACCTCTCGCGCAACGGCATCGACCGGGACTCCCCCGAAGGCCTGGCCTACTTCCGCGAACAGCGCCGCGCCAACCCCGTCGGCACCGTGCAGGACGTCGTCGACCACATCGAACACGTCCGCCAGCTCGTCGGCGTCGATCACATCGGCCTCGGCTCGGACTTCGACGGCGTCTTCGCCCTGCCCGACGGCCTGCAGGACGTCTCACAGTACCCGAACCTGATCTACGCGCTGCTCAAGACGGGCCACTACAGTGAGGAGGACATCGCCAAGATCCTCGGCGGCAATGTGCTGCGCGTGTGGGACCAGGTCGTGGCGACGGCCCGGGAAATGCAGGAAGCATCGAATGACGAGTGACGAATGGCGAATGACGAGCGCGACGTTGCCCGCTCCGCCCTGTTCCATCGCTCCCCTGCGACTCGCCCCTCCCCCCGTTCATGAACCGCCGTCGCTTCCTCCAGACCACGCTCGCCGGGGCCGCCGTGCTCGGGCTGAGTCGCTGTGACGAAGGACCGCTGCCGCGCTGGCGTGGCTTCAACCTGCTGGAAAAGTTCACCGACCGCCAGAACGCCCCGTTCGTCGAGGACGACTTCCGCATGATGGCCGACTGGGGCTTCAACTTCGCCCGGCTGCCGTTGTCGTACTGGTGCTGGTCAACGCCGCAGGACCCGTTCGAGATGGATCACGCGGTGATCGATGAGATCGACCAGGCGGTTGAATACGGGCAGAAGTACGGCGTTCACGTCAACCTGAACCTGCACCGGGCGCCGGGCTACTGCGTCAACCCGCCCGCGGAACCGCTGGACCTGTGGACGGACACGCTGGCGCAGGACGCCTTTGCCTACCAGTGGACGTTCTTCGCCGACCGCTACAGAGGGCTGTCGAACCATACCGTCAGCTTCGACCTGCTCAACGAACCGGCTCACGTCGACGAGCCCACGTACGCGCGCGTCATGCGCCGCGTCATCGATGCCATCCGCAGCATCGACCCCGACCGGCTGATCGTGGTCGACGGCCTCCGCTGGGGGCGCGATCCAGTGCCGAGCCTGGCCGACACCGGCGTCTGGCAGAGCACGCGCGGGTACGATCCGATGCTCATCAGCCACTATCGCGCCGGCTGGGTCGGCCGAGACACCTGGCCGGAGGTCGCCCTGCTGCAATGGCCGTACACCGAGGGCGACCAGACCTACGACCGGGCCTGGTTGCGCGACGAGATCATCGGACCGTGGCAGCCGCTCGTCGAGCAGGGCGTGACGGTGCATGTGGGCGAATGGGGGGCTTTCCGGCACACGCCCCACGACGTCGCCCTTGCCTGGATGCGCGACTTCCTGGAACTGTGGCAGGAACGCGGCTGGGGCTGGGCGCTGTGGAACTTCCGGGGGGCCTTCGGCCTGCTGGACAGCGGCCGCGGCGATGTCGCTTACGAAGCGTTTCACGGGCACGAACTGGACCGGGCCATGCTGGAGCTGCTGCAGGCCTATTGATCCGGTGCCCGGTTCTGGTTTGCTGCGAAGCGGCGCCCGGTTTCGGCTCGGATTGCGAGACGGGCGGAACGGCTCCGAGCCGGAACGTTGCCGCATCGAGGGGGTACCGTGCCCCCTGCGCGTCCGGCGCGCGGGACAGTCATGATGTGTTCTCGCTGCTCTGTGTAGCCTCCGAGATCGACGATGGAACCGTACACCCTTGCCCGGCTCGGGGCGTGGGTTGCCGTGGGCGGGTTGACCCTCCTGGCGCTGTTGCAGGTGCTGCTGGCCTTCGGCCTGCCGTGGGGCCGCCTGGCCTGGAGAGGCTACACCGGGCGCCTGTCCCGGTCCCGACGCCTGGCCGGCCTGCTGGGCGCCGGCCTGCTAATCCTCGGCAGCCTGTGCCTGCTGGAGACGGCCGGCCTGCTGGTGGTGCTGGACGCGCCGCGATTCGCCCGAATGGGCGTCTGGGTGCTGACGGGCGCCCTGGTGCTGAACACCATCACCAGAGCCCTCTCCTCCAGCCCCCTGCAACAGCGCGTGATGGCCCCCATCACCCTCCTCCTGAGCCTGGCCTGCCTGCTGGTCGTCTTCGGCACGTGACCCGGCGCCCGGCACGTGACCCGGCGCTCGGTGCGTGACCCGGCGCTCGGTGTGTGATCCGGCGCAGCGGCTTGCACCGCGGCGTGCGAAGCGGCATCTTGAGGCGTTCCCGGTGTCTGTCTTCCCCTCCGCCCGTGCCGCCGATGCCCGCTCCCTCCCTGCTCTCCCACGCGTGGCCGACCCTCGGCCTCATCCTGCTCGCCCTGTCCCTCCCTGCCTGCGGCGACGACCTCGGTGCCTTCGAAGGCGCCACCGCCATCGGCGACGCCCCCGACGGGGCCGTCGCGTACGACCCGGCCTCGGGCAGCTACCGCATCACCGGCGGCGGAGCCAACATCTGGGACACGTCCGACGCCTTCCAGTACGTCTGGCGCCGCACGGCCGGCGACCTCGTGCTGGAGGCCGACGTCGCCTGGCCCGAACCCGGGGGCGACCCGCACCGCAAAGCGGGGTGGATGGTCCGCGGCGACCTCACCCCGGACGCCGCCTACGCCGATGCCGTCCTCCACGGCGACGGCCTGATCGCGCTGCAGTACCGCCCGGAGGCCGGCGGCCCGACCTACGAAGTGCGCGCCCCCTTCCCCGCCCCGGCCCGCCTCCGGCTGGAACGCCACGGCGACCTGTTCACGCTGTCGGCCGCCCCGGACGGCGGGGACTTCCACCCCGTCGGCTCGGTGACGGTCCCGCTGCCCGATACCGTCTATGCCGGCCTGGCCGTGACGGCCCACGACGCCGACGCCCGGACGACGGCCGTCTTCTCGAACGTCGGCTTCGCATCGCTCGGAGTGATCCCCGACGAAGACCGGGTCGTCGAGAGCACGCTGGAGATCATCGACATCGAGACCGGCGTGCGCCGCATCGTGCGCCGCGCTCGCGAACACTTCGAAGCGCCGAACTGGTCCCGCGACGGCTCGACGCTCCTCTACAACAGCGGGGGCCGGCTCTACACGATCCCGGTCGATGGGGGCACGCCGACACTGCTGGACACCGGCTCGGCCACCAACTGCAACAACGACCACGGGTACTCCCCCGACGGGCGGCAGATCGCGCTGAGCCATGCCCCGGAGGGACGCCCGTCGCTCATCTACGTCGTCCCCGCCACAGGCGGCGAGCCGCGCCTGGTGACACCGCAGGGCCCCTCCTACTGGCACGGCTGGTCGCCCGACGGCCGGACGCTGGCTTACTGCGCCGAGCGCAACGGCGAGTATGACATCTACACCATCCCCGTCGCAGGCGGCCGGGAGCGCCGGCTCACCACGGCGCCGGGCCTGGACGACGGGCCGGACTATTCGCCCGACGGCCGGTACATCTATTTCAACTCCGTCCGTACCGGCCGCATGGCCATCTGGCGTATGCGTGCCGACGGCCGCGAGCAGATCCAGCTGACCCACGACGAGGCCTACGGCGACTGGTTTCCGCATCCCTCACCGGACGGGCGGTGGCTGGCCTTTCTCTCGTACGAGAGCAGCGTGGAAGGCCACCCCCCCAACAAGAACGTCTGGCTGCGGCTCATGCCCGCCGAGGGCGGCGAAGCCCGCGTGATCGCCACGCTCTTCGGCGGGCAGGGTACGCTCAACGTGCCGTCGTGGTCGCCGGACAGCAAGGCGTTTGCCTTCGTCAGCTACCGGCTGGTCGGCCCGGAGCGCGGGGACGCGTCCTGATCGGGCCGGGCCGGACTCCGGCGCCGGAACCGGGCGAGGGCAGGAACCGGGCGGGGGCATCGAGGTTGTCGGCTCGCCGCGCGGGGTCTGGCCGGATCGGCCGCTCCGTGCGGGGTGCTTCCCCGGTGTTCCACGGCCTGCCCTTTCGTACGTCCATGGTTCCCACCGTACCCGTCTGGCTGCAAACGGCCGCGCTGCTCATGCTGTCGAACGTGTTCATGACGTTCGCGTGGTATGCCCACCTGAAGGATCACGCAGCCCGGCCCTGGTTCGTGGCGGCGCTGCTCTCCTGGGGCGTGGCGCTCTTCGAGTACCTCGTGCAGGTGCCGGCCAACCGCATCGGATACACGGCCCTCTCACTGGGCCAACTCAAGGTCATGCAGGAGATCATCGCCCTGGCGGTGTTCATGCCCTTTGCCGTACTCTACATGAAGGAGCCGCTCAAGCTCGACTACCTGTGGGCGGCGCTCTGCCTGGTGGGGGCCGCGTACTTCATGTTCCGCTCCTGAGCCGTCCCGCTCCGGCAGGGTACCGGGTGCGGCTCACGCGGTGCCCGGCCCGGCGGCGTCCCGGGCATCGAGGCGGCGCGGAAGCCGGACGGTGAAGGTGCTGCCCTCCCCTTTCCGGCTCTCGACGTCGATGGTGCCGCCCATCAACTGGACCAGCCGGCGGGTGATGGACAGGCCCAGGCCGCTGCCGACTTCGCCTCGCGCCTCCGGCTCCTGCCGGAACTCCTCGAACAGGCTGGGCAGAAACGCCTCGCTGATGCCGATGCCGGTGTCCCGGACTTCGAGGTGCACCCGGTCGTCCTCGGCCCGGATGCGCACGCGGACCTCTCCCTGCCGGGTGAACTTGAGGGCGTTGGAGAGCAAGTTGGCCAGCACCCGGTGCACGGCATCGGGGTCGAGCGAGACGTCGACCGGCTCCGGCGGAGCCTCCAGCGACAGGGCGAGCCCCTTGGCGGCGGCCTGCGGCTGGAACAGCGCCAGCGCTTCGCGCACCATGGCCACCAGGTCGAAATCGTCGGTGCGGAGCGCCGGCGAGCGGCTCTCGAGCCGCGCCATGTCCAGCACGGAATTCAGCGTCCCCATCAGCCGGCGTGCGGCGGTCGCAATCATCCCGGCAAACTCCCGCTGCCGCTCGGGCAGTTCCTCCAGGAGCACGTCGGCAAACCCGATGATGGAGGTCAGCGGCGTGCGGATCTCGTGGCTCAGGTCTGCCAGGAAGGCGGACTTATGGCGGTTCATGGCCTCCGCCTCCTCCCTGGCCTGCCGCAACGCCTCCACCTCCGCGGCCTCCCGCGTCACGTCGTCCACGAGCAGCAGGAGGGAGGACACCGCTCCGCCGGACGCCCGCTGCGCCGCGCCGTACCAGACGGTGACGCGCTCGTCCCCGGACCGGGTGCGCACCCGCAACCGGAGCCGCAGGCCTCCCGCGTCCGGGTCCCACGCCGCCAGCGCCTCGGCCAGCCGTCCCCGGTCTGCCTCGGCCACCAGCCGCCCCTCCGTCAGCACCGTACCCACCATCTCGGCGGCCGTCCAGCCGAAGAGTTGCTCGGCGCGGGGCGACCAGCGGCACACCCGGTACGCAGCATCCACCCGTACCGGCGCCAGCGGACCGCCGCCCAGCGCCGCCTCGATCGCCTCCCAGCCGGCCACCGACGGCTCCACGGCCGCCCCGTCCGAGGCCGGCTCCGTCCCGTCTGTGTGCTGGGCGTCTGCCATGCGGAACCATGCGCGGACCCGCGGCCCCGGCAGGGCATCGGGCCTCCACGCGCTCGTCGTGTGATGGGTACAGGGAAGCGACCCGACGGGCAACGCCTCCCGGCTAGGTCCGGGTCCATGTACGACGACGGGGGCCGGGGGATTCCCCGCCGCAGCGCAGGGCGTCAGTCCGCCGGCGTCCAGGCCCGCATGCGGTCGTGCAGGTACGGCAGCAGCCGATCCTGCGAGACGCGGACCTGCTCCAGCGAATCCCGGTCGCGGACGGTGACGGTGCCGTCGGCCAGGGTGTCGCCGTCGACGGTGATGCAGAACGGCGTGCCGGCTTCGTCCATCCGGCGGTAGCGCTTGCCGATCGAGCCCTTCTCGTCGTACATCACGTTGAAGACCGTGCGCAGATCCGCCTCGATGGCCCGGGCGATCTCGGGCATGCCGTCCTTTCGGACCAGCGGGAAGACGGCCGCCTTGATGGGCGCCACCTGCGGATGGAACTTCAGCACCACCCGCTGATCGCCCTCGACCTCCTCCTCGCGGTAGGCCTCGCACAGCAGCATGAGGATGGTGCGGTCGAGCCCCACCGACGTCTCGACGACGTACGGGATGTAGCGTTCGCGCGTCTGCGGGTCGAAGTATTCCATCTTCTTGCCGGAGTACGCCTGGTGGTTGCGCAGGTCGAAGTCCGTGCGGCTGTGGATGCCTTCGATCTCCTGCCAGCCGATGGGAAACTCGTACTGGATGTCGTGGGCGGCGTCGGCATAATGCGCCAGCTTGTCGTGCCGGTGCCAGCGCAGCCGGGAGGGGCGGATGCCGTTGTCGAGGTGCCACTGCATGCGCTTCTCGCGCCAGGCCTCATAGGCTTCCATCTGATCGCCCGGGCGGACGAAGTACTGCATCTCCATCTGCTCGAACTCGCGCATGCGGAAGATGAACTGCCGGGCCACGATCTCGTTGCGGAAGGCCTTGCCGATCTGGGCGATGCCGAAGGGGATCTGCTGGCGGCTCGTGTTGAGCACGTTGAGGAAGTTGACGAAGATACCCTGCGCCGTCTCCGGCCGCAGGTAGATGGTGTTGTTCCCCTCGGCGAGCGCCCCGAGCTGCGTCTCGAACATCAGGTTGAACTGGCGCACCTCGGTCCAATCGAAGGCCCCCGAATCCGGCGCGCGGATCTGCTCGTCCATGATGATCTCGTAGAGCGCCCGCGGCATGTCGTCGGCGTGCAGCGCCTCGACGAAGCGCCGGTGCACGGCGTCGGCGTGCTCGTCCTGCCCCTGCCGGCGCAGGCGGGCGATGTGCTCTTCGATGAGCTGGTCGGCCCGGTAGCGTTTCTTCGACTGCCGGTCGTCGATCATCGGGTCGTTGAAGGCATCGACGTGCCCGGAGGCCTTCCAGGTGGTCGGATGCATGAGGATCGCCGCATCCAGGCCCTCGATGTTATCGTGCTGGTAAACCATGGCCTGCCACCAGCGGGCCTGCACGTTGCGTTTCAGCTCCACCCCGAGCGGGCCGTAATCGTACACGGCGCCCAGCCCGCCGTAGATCTCGGACGACTGGAAGATGAAGCCGCGGCGTTTGCTCAGCGAGACGATTTTATCGAGGAGATCGGACATGGTCGGCAGGTGGTCGGCATTCAGCAAGCCCGGGCGGCCCCGGCGCGGCGCGAGGCCGCGCGGCGGGAGCCGCTACGAAAAAAGGCACCTCAACGGCCTGAGATGCCTCGTGCGCGGAGGAAGGTAGAGGAACGTCCACGGGTCTTCAAGGATTCGTTAAAAACTCAGAAATCAGCATTCCCGAGGGGCCACAGAGACCAATGCCGCGCCTGATCCTGTTCAACAAGCCCTACCACGTCCTCTGCCAGTTCACCGATGCGGACGGGCGGGCGACGCTGGCGGACTTCGTGCCCGTGCCGGGGGTCTATCCGGCCGGACGGCTGGATTACGACAGCGAGGGGCTCGTCGTGCTCACCGATGCCGGGTGGCTCCAGCACCGCCTCAGCGACCCCCGGCACAAGCTGCCGAAGACCTACTGGGTGCAGGTCGAGCGCATCCCGGACGACGCGGCACTACAGCGCCTCGCCGAGGGCGTCGTCATCCGGGGTCGCCGCACCCGGCCGGCGCGGGTCGAGCGGATGGAGGCACCGGCGGTCTGGGAGCGCGATCCGCCCATCCGGTACCGCAAGCACGTCCCCACGGCCTGGCTCGCGCTGCATCTGCGGGAGGGCCGCAACCGGCAGGTCCGCCGCATGACGGCCGCCGTCGGCCACCCCACGCTCCGGCTGATCCGGCAGGCCGTCGGCCCCTGGACGCTGGGGGACCTGCGACCCGGGCAGTGGATCGAGGTGCCGGCGCCGGCGCACCCGGACGCGCTGGCCCGGCTGATGCACGAGCGGCGTTGACCGGCCGCCGCGCCCCTCCCGGCAAGCGCTCCTGCGTCATCCTCCCATCAGACCCCGCTCGGCCAGCGACGTGTACGTGGTCCCGGCGATGATGATGTGATCGTGCACCGGGATCCCCATCAGCTTCCCGGCCTCGACGAGCTGCCGCGTGATGCGGATGTCCTCCCGGCTGGGCTCCGGGTTGCCCGACGGATGGTTGTGCAGGCAGATGACGGCGGCGGCATTGTCCAGGATCGCCTTCTCGAAGACGGCCCGGGGCTCGACGATGCTGGCCGCCAGCCCCCCCTCGCTGAGTGTGTAGTCGCCCTGGATGACGTTGGCCGTGTTGAGCAGCACGATCTTGAAAATCTCCTTCTTCAGATCGCGCATCAGCGGGCCGTAGACGCTGGCCACGTCCGCCGGACAGGCCACCTGCACGCGCTCGCCGCCGCGCTGGGACTCCGCCCGGCGGCCGATCTCGAAGGCCGCCATGAGTTGCACCGCCTTCGCCGGACCGATCCCCGCGATCCGCGTCAACTCCTTCAGGTTCCGGCGAGACAGGCCGTGCAGGGACCGATAGGCCCGCAACAACGCCTGCCCGAGTTGCACGGCCGAGAGGGGACCGTGCCGGGTGCGCGTCCCGCTGCCGAAGATGAGGGCGATGAGTTCGGCATCGGACAGGGCACCGGGACCGCGCTGCATCAGCTTTTCGCGGGGGCGATCCCCTTCGTCCCACTGGTGGATGGGAGCATGATAGCGGATCTCCGGCTCCATCGCCGGGGCGGGGTCGACGTCGGGCATGGCGGCAGGGCAGGCGGGTGGGCAGACCGTCGCCTTCCAGACACCCGCTCCGCCTCCGCATAACGTCGAGCCTGCGTCTTCGGAGGGGCTCATCCCCTCGCGCCGGCGGTTCGGAACCCGATTCAACCGGCGGGCACGAGTTCGTTGTAGAGCACCTCGTTGGACGGCGTCTGCTGCAGGTGCCGGATGAGCGCCTGCATGGCCTCGATGGGCGGGCGGCTGTTGAGCGCCCGGAAGAGCCGGTGATGTTGCTGCGTGTACTCCCCGAGCAGGCGCTCCTCGTTGCGCGTGCCGCTCTTGCGCAGGTTGATGGCCGGGAAGATGCGCTTGTCCGCCATCTGGCGGTCGAGCACGATTTCGGCGTTGCCCGTGCCCTTGAACTCCTCGAAGATGACCTCGTCCATGCGGCTGCCCGTCTCGATGAGCGCCGTGGCGATGATCGTCAGCGAGCCGCCGCCCTCGATGTTGCGCGCCGCCCCGAAGATCTTGCGCGGGATCTTGAGCGCATTGGCATCCAGACCGCCGGACATGGTGCGCCCGGAGCCGCCCATGAACAGGTTGAAGCTGCGCCCGAGCCGCGTCAGCGAATCCAGCAGCAGCACCACGTCCTTGCGCAGCTCGACCAGCCGCTTGGCATACTCCAGCGCCAGCGTCGCAACGCGGACGTGGTTGTCCTCCTCCCGGTCGTTCGACGAGGCAAAGACGGTGCAGTTGGTCGTCCGCCGGAAGTCCGTCACCTCCTCGGGCCGCTCGTCGACCAGCAGGGCGACGAGCTCGATGTCCGGGTGGTTCTGCGAGATGCCGGCCGCCATCTTCTTGAGCATCACCGTCTTGCCCGTGCGGGGCGGCGCCACGATCAGCGCCCGCTGGCCTTTCCCGATCGGCGCGGCCAGGTCGACCGCCCGCATCGTGATGTCCCGCGGGCTCGTCACCAGGTTCAGCTTCTCGTTGGGGAAGATGATCTGCCCCGAGTCGAACGGCCTGGTTTTCGCCCAGACCCGGGGATCCACCCCCATGATGGAGTGGATGTAGCTGACCTGCATGGCCCCTTTGCGTCCGGGCCGGAGCGTGCCTTCGAGCAGCACGCCGTCGCGAATGTTGAATTTTCGAATCAGCGGCGGGGGCATGAAGGGATCGTTGTCCCCCTTGGGAATATCCTGCCGGAACTCTCGGATGAAGCCGAACTTCTTGTCTCCGATCATTTCCAGGATGCCGCGAAACTGGGTTTTTGCCATAAATGACCTGGCGGGCTTCTCACGCCCTGCTGTGATACGAAACGAGTACGGACGAGTACGAACGGGAAGAAGAACACGAGCCGACCACGATCACCGGATCGCTCCCGGCGGGAAGGCGTTTGGCGATGGGGACACGCGAGGACGTCCACCCGGGCACCGTGTGCCATCCGGGCACCGTGTGCGGGGGGTGAGCACGCCGGAGCACGTCCGTCCGAAGAACACGACCGGCTCGATCCGGCTTCTGCATGACCGGGCTTGCATGACCGGGGTGCCGGCCAACGGGGGTAGAAGCACGCCGGACGCAACCCGCAGGGGGCTCGACAACACGATGAAGGGAACCGTTTTCCCGAAACAAAGGCGTCCCTGCGGGAATCTGCTCCGGGGTCCGGCTCATGGCCTGCGTGCCGGGGCCGGGGGGGCGGCCGGCACGCCCGCTTCAGAACGCGCCGACGGCTATCTTCGTTGAATCACGCGCCCCACGACGACGGCACACTCAATCCTTGCGAGACAGGCTGCAAAAGCAGTTCCAGAAAAAGGAAATGTCTCGATGATGTTCGTTTACGACCCCCAAGATAGATGGTTTCCGCGACGCCTTCAAGCCCGACGTCCCCTGCGGCCCCGGCCGGCTACGGTCCCGATGCCCTGCACTGTGAGGTCAGCGGGCCGGCCGAGGGGTCGCCCCTGCTGTTGCTGCACGGCTGGGGGAGCCAGGCCCGGCTCATGCAACCCATAGCCGACGCCCTGGCGGACCGGTACCGCGTCTACAACGTGGACCTGCCCGGGCACGGCTTCTCGCCCCCGCCGCCGGAGGGCTGGGGCGTCCCCGAGCACGCCGCCCTGGTCGCCGCGCTGATCCGGGACACCATCGGCGGCCCCGTCACGCTGGTGGGCCACTCCAACGGCGGCCGCATCGGGCTCTACATGGCCAGCGACCCGGCCTACGCGGATCTCATCCGCCGGCTCGTGCTGATCAGCCCGTCCGGCATCACCCCGCAGCGGTCGTGGCGCTACTACGCCCGCGCCTACGCGGCCCGGCTGCTGAAGGCCCCCTTCGCGCTGCTGCCGGCCCCGCTCCGCGAGCCGGGGCTGGACTGGCTCCGGCACTCGCTCGTCTGGAAGCTGCTGGGCTCGTCGGATTACCGGGCGCTGAGCGGGGTCATGCGGGAGACGTTCGTCAAAACGGTGAACTGTCATCTGGACGAGCGCGTGAGCCGCATCCGGGTGCCGACGCTCCTGTTCTGGGGCGACCGCGACGAGGCGGTGTCCCGCCATCAGATGGAGGTGCTCGAAGCGCGCATCCCCGACGCCGGCCTCGTGGTGCTCGAAGGCGCCGGCCACTACGGCTACCTGGACGACCTCCCCACCTTTGTCGCCGCCACACGCTATTTTCTGGAGCACACCTGATTTCCCGGAGCACCGCTGACGCCGCCGGCGTGCCTGCCCGGCGTGCCTGCCCGGCGTGCCTGCCCTACCGCTCCTCCCGACCTCGTCCCTGCCCGCATGAGCATCGCCCTCACCGCCCTGGCCCTCCTTGCCACCGCGTTTGCCGGCTGGCGAGCCTGGCGGCGGCTGCGCTACTTCCTGCACGTCTACCAGCTCGAAGGCTATAAGCCGCACGAATACGGGGGGTGGATCGGCGCGCACCGGCACGTGGTGCTGCGCCGCTCGCACCTGGCCGGGCTGGCCCTGCTGGCGCTGGGGGCCGCCGCCACGGCCTTCCGGTGGCCGGAGGGGGTGTGGCTGCTGCTGATCGGCGGGTGGCCCGTCGCCTTCGCCTCGTCCCGGCTGTACCGGAGCACCCGCCCGAAGAAGCCGCTCGCCTACACCGCCCGGATGAAGCGGCTGCTGACGACGGCGGTGATCCTGACGGCCGTGCCGGCGGCGGTCGGGGCCATGCTCGGGCTGGAGCGCGGTGCCCCGTCCGGCTGGCTGCCCTACCTCGCCGGCCTCTGGCTGGCCGACCTCGGCGCGCCGCTCTGGGTGCTGCTGGCCGGCTACCTGATGCGCCCCGTCGAAGCCCGCATCCAGGCCGGCTTCAAACGGCAGGCCCGCCGCACGCTCGCCCGGCGCCCGGACCTCACCGTCATCGGCATCACCGGCTCGTATGGCAAGACGAGCACCAAGTTCATCATCGCCGAGATCCTCCGGCAACGCTACAGCGTGCTGGCCTCCCCCGGCTCCTACAACACCCCCATGGGGCTCTGCCTCGTCATCAACACGATGCTCAAACCCGAGCACCAGATCCTCGTGCTGGAATACGGCATCCGCTACCGGGGGGACATCCAGGAACTGACGGAAATCGCCGCCCCGGACGTGGCCGTGGTGACGACGGTGGGCGTGGCGCACCTGGAAACGATGGGCTCCATCGAGAACATCGCGCTGGAAAAAGGCGACCTCGTCCGCCACGCCCGCCCGGGCGCCACGGCGGTGCTGAACGTCGACAACCCCTACGTCGCCGCCATGGCCGGGGAGACCACCGGGCGGGTCTGGCGCGTGGCGCTGGAGGCCGAGGCGGACATCACCGCCCGCGACGTCCGCTACGGCCCCGACGGCGCCTCTTTCCTGGTCCGCGACGACACCGGCACGGAGCATCGCTTCACGACCCGCCTCCTGGGGCGGCACAACATCCTGAACATCCTCCTGGGCGTGGCCGTCGGGCGGGCCTTCGGGCTGCGGCTGCGGCAGATCGCCCACGCCGTGGCGCGGGTGCAACCCGTGGAACACCGGCTGCAACTGCGCCGGGAGGGCGCCATCACCATCATCGACGACGCCTTCAACAGCAACCCGGTCGGCGCCCGGAATGCCGTCGAGATCCTGGGACACTTCGACACGGGCCGCCGCGTCATCGTCACGCCCGGCATGGTCGAACTCGGCGCTCGCCAGGCCGAGGAGAACCGCGCCCTGGGCACCCACATCGCCCGCCATGCGGACCTGGCGATCCTGGTCGGCCCCGAGCAGACACGGCCGATCCGGGAAGGCCTGATCGAGGCCGGCTTCCCGGAGGATCGGATCCGCACCGTCGGCTCGCTCTTCGAGGCGCAGGACGTCCTGCAAACCTACCTCCGCCCCGGCGACGTCGTCCTCTACGAAAACGACCTGCCGGATCAGTACGACGAATCCTGAGGGGCTTGTGGATCCGGCGGCGCTGCCGGATCTTGCCGCCCCGCTGCATGACGCCCCCTGTACCGGCCCCGCCGCTCGCTGCCCCATGCCCGCCACGCTGGAGATCGAATCGTCGTACTGGAAGCAGGGCTACACGCGCGTGGCCGGGGTCGACGAAGCCGGGCGGGGGTGCCTGGCCGGGCCGGTGGTGGCCGCCGCCGTCATCCTGCCGCCCGGCGTCACGGTGCCGGGGGTGGCGGACAGCAAGACGCTCAGCCCGGCACGGCGCGACGCGCTCGCGCAGGCCATCCAGCGCACCGCCGTGGCCGTGGGCGTCGGGCTGTGCACACCGGAGGAGATCGACCGGATGAACATCCTCCGGGCGGCCCTGGAGGCCATGCGCCGCGCCGCCGCCGGCCTCTCGCCTGCCGCCGAGGTGCTGCTGATCGACGGCAACCGCGGCTTCCCCGACTCGCCCTGGCCCTACGAAACGCTCGTCCGCGGCGACCGGCGCTGCCACGCCGTGGCGGCCGCCTCCATCATCGCCAAGACGACGCGCGACCACCTGATGGCGGACCTCCACCGCCTGCGGCCCTGCTACGGCTGGGCCAAGAACAAGGGCTACCCGACGAAGGATCACTACGACGCCCTGGCCGCCCACGGCCCGTCGCCCTTCCACCGCCGCTCCTTCCGGCTCTCGCGCTGACCGGCGGCACGGCTCCGGCGCCCCAGATCACACGGCCGGCGCCCGGGCCGACTGCACCGCCGCCACGACGGCCGCCACCGTCTCGTCCACCGCCTGCCCTGTGGCATCGACGATGGCGTGGGCCTGGCGATAGAACGGCTCCCGCGCCGCCAGCATCGTGGCGACGCGCCGGAGCAGGGCCGGCCGGGACAGCGGGCGGCCGGCGGCGTCGCAGAGCAGCGGGCGCCCGGCCTGTCCCGCCCGGAGCCGCTCGGCCAGCGCGCCGGGGGCGACGTACAGGTACACGATGAAGCCGTGATCCAGGGCCTGCCGGAGGTTGGCCTCCGAGGCCAGCGCCCCGCCCCCCAGCGCCACGACGACGCGCTCCTCGCAGGTGGTGGCCGCCAGGGCGTCGGCCTCTCGCGCACGGAACGCCGCCTCCCCCTCCGCGGCAAAGATCGCCCGGATCGGACGGCCGGCACGGGCCTCGATGAGTACGTCCAGGTCGAGGAAGCGATATCCGAGCGCCTCGGCCACCCGGGGGCCGACGGTGCTCTTTCCACTCCCCATAAAACCCGTCAGATAGATGCGCGTTGGAAGGGCCACGAGATTCACGGGTTGATGCCGGTGTCCGAAGGTCCCGGTGCCACCTCGTTCCGAAGCAAGAGATCCCGCCCGCTCCGCCGCCATCCTCCCCGCATCGTGCCCACGTATCGCCTGCTGATCGAATACGACGGCACCGCCTTCAGCGGCTGGCAGATTCAGCCGGATCAACCCACCGTGCAGGCCGCGCTGGAAGAAGCGCTGGCGGTGGTGCTGCGCGCGCCGACTGCCGTCGTGGGCTCGGGTCGGACGGACAGCGGCGTCCACGCCCGGGGGCAGGTGGCGCACATCGAAACGGCCCATCCCCTGGACCCGTTCCGGCTGCGCGCCTCGCTCAACGGCCTGCTGCCCCGGAGCATCGCCGTGCTGAACGTGGCTCCGGCGGCCGACGGCTTCCACGCCCGCTACGATGCCCGCGAACGCTGCTACCACTACCACATCGGCACAGCCCCGCGTGCCCTGGACCGGCACCTGCGCTGGCTGATCCGCCCGGCCCCGGACGTGGACGCCATGAACCGCGCCGCGGAAGCGCTGCTGGGTACGCATGACTTCGACGCCTTCTGCCGGACGCAGTCGGAGACGCGAAACCGGGTGTGTACCGTCCGCCGGGCCCGCTGGGTGGCCGAGGCCCGCCCGCACGACTGGCGCTTCGAGATCGCGGCCGACCGGTTCCTGCACGGCATGGTGCGAGCCATCGTCGGCACGCTCGTCGAGGTCGGGCAGGGCAAGCGCCCGGCGGATGACCTGCCCCGCATCCTGGCCTCGGGCGACCGGCGCCAGGCCGGGCCGGCCGCCCCGGCGCACGGGCTCGTCCTGGAAGCCGTCTCCTACCCCCCGCCGCACGACGCCTGGCCGTCGCTCGACGCCTGAATCCCCGCCTGCCGCCCCTCTCCGCATGCCTGTTCGCCTTCCCTCGATCCGGGTGCTCGGCCTGGCCGGGCTGCTGCTCCTGACGGCCGGCTGCGAGCGCAACTTCATGGAGGTGCGCCCGCCGATCCACGTCGTGGAACCGGACCTGACGCTCGTGCAGCCCCGCCGTACCCTGGACCTGACGCTCGAAACGCCGGACTTCCTGACGGCCCTCACCGTCAACGACGTTCCCTTCGAGCGGGACCCGCAGACGCGGTACTGGACCGGCACGGTGCCGCTGGAACGCGGGCTGAACCGGCTCGTGATCCACGGCTTCGACGGAGCCCGGGAGGCGGCCACGGACACCGTCCTGGCGGCCCACCTGCCGGTGCAGGTCGTTTCTGCCGGCGTCCCGCCCCTGCCCGTGCCGCGCGGCGACCACGCCACCACGCGCCTGCTCGACGGGCGGCTGCTCCTCACCGGAGGCGCGCCGTCGACGTCGGCCTCGGCCCGCCCGGAGGCGCTGCTCTACGATCCGACGCAGCTTCGCTTCGAGGTGCTGGACCAGCGGATGATCGCCGCACGCATGGGCCACACGGCCACGCTGCTGCCGGACGGCCGCGTGCTGATCCTCGGCGGCTACCGCACACCGGACGTCTCCCGCATCGACGACCTCGTCGAAACCGCCGAGGTGTTCGACCCGCGCACGCAGACCTTCCGGCGCGTACCCGTCGAGGGCGCACCGATCCGCCGGTTCTGGCACACGGCCGCCGTCCGGCCCGGCGCGGGCGGCGCGCTGCTCGTCGACCTCTACGGCGGCCGGGGCGACGTGCGCTACGGCCCCAACCCCCGCCTCGGCACCCGCTCCGACCTGCGCACCCTCCGCTTCCGCAACGACTCCCTCTTTGCCGACGACGGCGGGCTCGGCTTTGCTGTCGAGCCCGTCTCGGGCCATACCCAGACGCCGCTGGACACGACCCTCCCCGGCGCCAGCCGGCGCTTCCTCGTCACCGGCAGCTACTTCTTCGCCCCGGACGCCTTCGAAAGCGTCAGCTTCACACTCGACGTCTCGGGGCCTGCTCCGGTGCTGCAGGAGGCCGCCGCCCTGCGCGAGGGCCGCACCCGCCACGCCGCGGCCCTGCTCCGCACCAACCTGGTGCTGATCGCCGGGGGGCGCCGGGACACCCCCGAAACCGCGATGAACACGGCCGAGTTGTACTTTGCCGACGCCCGGCGTTTTTTCCTCCTGCCGCCGGACGACAACGCCCCGCTGAAACGCTTCGGGCATACCGCCACCCACGTGGGCCCCACCCGCCTCCTCGTGATCGGAGGCTTCGACCCCCGCGGCCACGGCCGCACCACGTCCGAATACATCGACGTCGGCCTCTTCTGACGGGGCCGCATCAACGAGACCGAGCATGGACCTGCAGCCGCTCCTCCGGTGGATCATGACCGCGATCGTCCTGCTGGTGGCCGTCGTGCTGCTGAGCAGCATCCTGAAGATCGCCGGCGTGCTGCTCTGGATCGCCCTGCGCGTCCTGCTCGTCCTGCTGCTCATCGCCATCGTCCTGCGCTTCGTCGACGTGCTGAAACAACGCCGACGCTGACGGCTATCACCGCGGCATCCGGCCTCCCGGCTTTTTTCTGCCTTCCCATGCCGACCCCGACCCCGACGACGGCCCCGGTCCGCTCCCGGCCATACGACCTGCGCATCCAGAGCGAAACCGATCCCCTCCGCCAGGTCATCGTGCACACCCCGGGCGAGGAAATCAGCCTCGTCTCCCCGGAAAACCGGCTGGAGCTGCTCTTCGACGACATCCTGTACCTGGACAACGCCCGCAAGGAGCATCTGCTCATGTGCCAGGTCTTCGCCAAGATCGTCGGCCGCGACCACGCCGTGCTCGAGATCGGCACGCTGCTGCGCGAGGCGTTCGAGCAGGAGGAGGCCCGGCACGACTTCATCGACCAGCTCTGCCGCATCTCCACGCAGGCCAACCTGCAGGCCTTCGTGGGCGATCTGGAGCGGCTCAGCCCGGACGAACTGCACCGCTTCGCCCTGACCGGGCAGACCGACCTGCCGCTCAACGCCCAGCCCCTGCCCAACCTGATGTTCACGCGGGATGTGGCGGCCGTCGTGGGCGAGCACGTGCTGATCAGCCACCCGGCCACGGCGGCCCGTGCGCGGGAAAGCCTCATCGCCCGCGTGGTGCTGCACCACCACCCCGGCTTCGCACCCCACCGCGAGCGCATCATCCACCTGCCCCGCGGCGTCACGTTCGAAGGCGGCGACCTCCTCGTGCCCGACGCCCGCACGGTGCTGATCGGCAACTCGGAGCGCACCTCGCTCGGCGGCGTCATGAACATCATCAGCGCCCTCTTCGCGCACACCGCCATCGAAAACGTGCTCGTGGTCGACCTCCCGAAGGAGCGTTCCTACATGCACCTCGACACGGTCTTCACCTTCAGCTCGCCGGACGAATGCGTCGTCTTCCCGCCGCTGATCGAGACGAGCGCCCCGGGACGGGTAATCCACTACCGGCAGACCGACGAGCCGGACCGCTTCTCCTGCCGCATCGGAACCGACCTGAAGGCCATGCTCGAGGACGTCCTAGGCCGACCGCTGCAATTCATCCCGTGCGGCGGTGACGACCCGCTCAGCCAGCGCCGCGAACAATGGACCGACGGCGCCAACTTCTTCGCGCTGGCGCCAGGCGTCGTCATCGGCTACGAGCGCAACAGCTCCACCTTCGAGGAGATGCGACGCCACGGATACCGGATCGTCAGCGCGCGCGGCTTCCTGTCCTATTACGAAGAAAGCGAGTTCGCCCCGGGCGAGAAGATGGCCATCAAGCTGGAAGGCACGGAGCTCTCGCGCGGGCGCGGCGGCCCCCGCTGCATGACCCTGCCCCTGGCCCGTGGTTGACCCGCACGGGCCGATGGGCAAAAAGCCCCCGGCCCAGCACCAGCAGCCCACAGCCCGTAGCCCCATGAGCCTTTCCGTCCTCCTGGACTCGGACCGCCGCTGGATGAAGCTGGCCTTGCGGGAAGCCGAGCGCGCCTTCGAGGCCGGGGAAGTCCCCGTGGGGGCCGTCGTCGTACGCGGCGAGGAGGTCGTGGGGCGGGGGCGCAACATGGTGGAGCAGCTCCGGGACCCGACGGCCCACGCGGAGCTCATCGCCATCACGGCGGCCTGCGAAACGCTGGGGCGCAAGTTCCTGGACGGCTGCACGCTCTACGTCACCCTGGAACCGTGCCCGATGTGCGCCGGTGCCATCGTCTGGGCCCGGCTGGACCGGCTGGTCTTCGGGGCGTTCGACGCCAAGGCGGGCAGCGCTTCGACGCTCTACAACATCCCCCAGGATGCCCGGCTCAACCACCAGGTCGAGATCCTCTCCGGGCTGGAATCCGAGGCTTCGGCGGCGCTGCTGCGTGACTTCTTCCGGCAGCGGCGGATGACCTGATCACCCCTCTTCGCCCGTCCCTTCATCGGGCGGCTCGGCGGGCGGCTCTGGAGGGACCAGCGCCAGGAGGGTATCGCCACTTTTCAGCGTCAGGCGATCCACCTCGGACACGATGCCGAGCGTGCCGTCGGAGCCGATGGTAAAGAGAGGAATGAGATGCTCGCCGTACGTCTCCCGGAGCGTCTGGTAGGTGCGTTTGTCGGTGATCTCGAAGGCCTGCACCTCGTGCCCCTTCTCGAAGCGTTGCTGGATGGTCGTGTAGGTCGTCTTCGCGCCGAAGAGCGGACGGCCGCGGAGATGCATGGGCAGGTCGCTGTCGCGCATGCGCCGGCTCTCCGGACGCGCGGCGAGCTGGTAGACCTCGTTGCGCCCGAAAACGTCGATGAAGTGCAGCGCCACGAGCGAGTTGACCACGTCGTTGGGCGTGACCGCCAGCATCCGCCCGAGGCCGCCGAGGTCCAGCTGGTCGATCACCGCCTCTGAGAGCGCATCGGCATGCCGGGCGGGCAGGCCGGCCTCCTCGGCCTCGGCCACGTTGTGCTGGTTCGTGTCGATCAGCAGCACCGGGAAGCCACGCTCGCGCAGCACCTGCGCCAGACGACGCGCCCATCGGTGCGCGCCGACGAACAGCACGCCCTGCGGATTGGGCTGGGCCAGCCCGAGCCAGCGCGCTACCGGCGCGATCGTCAGCCCATAGACGGCCACCGTGCCGACGATCACGAAAAAGACGATGGGCACGAGCCCGCGCACCTGCCCCGGAAAGATCTCCTCCAGCCGGAAGCTGAACAGCGCCGCCACGGCCGCCGCCACGATCCCGCGCGGCGCCAGCCACGCCAGAAACGCCTGCTCCCGGAACGTCAGCGTCGTGCCGAGCGAGGAGAGCAGCACCGCCGCCGGCCGAACCACCAGGATCAGTAACCCCAGAAACAGGAAGCTGTTGGCGTCGATGTAGCGCAGGTCGCTCAGCTCCAGCCGGGCGCTGAGCAGGATGAACAGGCTGCCGATGAGCAGCACCGACAGGTTCTCCTTGAACTCGATGATGTGCCGGACGGGCACGTAGCGCTGGTTGCCCATGATGATGCCCATGAGCGTCGCCGTCAGCAGCCCGGCCTCGTCCTGCAGATGATTGGCGATGGCGAAGGTGCTGACGAGCACCATCAGCACAAACGAGTTCTGGAGATAGTCCGGCACGACCCGGCGCCGCAGTACCATCACCATGACGAACGTGGCGGAGATGCTCACCCCCACGCTGATGAAGACCTCCAGCAGCAGCCCCTCGAAGGCGTGCCCCAGGGCGCTGCGGAAATCGCCCGACCCCCCGCCGCCCTCGGCGATCAGCCGGATCGCTTCCAGCACCAGCACCGCCAGAATCGCCCCGACCGGGTCGATCGTGATGCCCTCCCACTTGGCCACCGCCCCGACGCGCCCGGACGGCCGCACGTGCCGGAGCAGCGGGGTGATGACCGTCGGCCCCGTCACGGTCAGCAACGCCCCCAGCAGAATCGAGAGGCTCGGGTTGAAGCCGAGCACGAAGTGGGCCGCCAGGGCGACCAGCACCCAGGTGACGAGCACCCCGATGGTGATCAGGTGCAGCACCGCCCGGCCCACCTCGCGCAGATCCTTGAGGCGCAGACTGAGCCCTCCCTCGAAGAGGATCAGGCCGATGGCCAGCGAGACGAAGGCGAACAGCCAGTCCCCTTGCAGCGACGACGGTTCGAGGAGGTGCAACACCGGCCCCGCCAGGAACCCCACCACCAGCAACAGCAGGATCGAGGGAATGCGGAACCGCCACGCCAGCCACTGCGACCCGATGCTCAACACCAGGACGCTGACGATGCCAATCAGAATGTGCTCTACCACGATGGAGGCGGGGATGAAGGCGGGCTCGGGGATGGGGCCGGGCTTCGAAGCGCCCGATGCGGAAGCCCCGCGCCGCCGGGCACGGACGCTGCCGGGCACGGACGCTGCCCGTTCGGAACCCCGGTGTCCGGGATTGTTCCGCACCCGGCCGCCGCGACCCGCCTTCGGCCGCGGCTACGACACCGGCTGGGGCACCCGGATCCGGGCCGGAACGAAGCGCAGGTGATCCTGCTCGTCCATCACCTCGGCCGTCGTCAGGCCCAGCGTCCGGCAGGCCAGGTCATAGGCCGCATCGAACGCGGCGACCCGCTCGGCCAGCGTCCCCTGACGAAAAAAGTGGGCGGGAAAGCGGACACCCGGATATGCGCCGCTCTCGGTCCACATGGCGGTTTCCAGCCGCACACGCAAGAACTCGTCCATGGCCTTCGTGCCTCCTGGTCTGGTCCTCTGGTCCACACACCTGCCACGGAAGAGAGGCAAAAACCAGGCCGCACCGGTGCCGCGGGGGAGCCGGGGCAGAAAGCCGCACCGTGCGCCCGCCCCCGGCCCCCCGCGCGCCGCCCGGACGAGAGGCGGCCTACGGCCTCTCAGGCCGCGACCCCGGCGGTTTTCGCCTCCTCCAGCGTCGGATAGTCGATGTAGCCTTCCGCACCGCCGCCGTAGAACGTGTTCCGGTCCGGCTCGTTGAGCGGGGCGTTGCGGGCGAAGCGCTCGGGCAGATCCGGGTTCGCCAGGAAGAGGCGCGCATAGGCGATCAGGTCCGCCCTGCCCTGTTGCAACGCCTCCTCGCCGGAATCCCGGTCGAAGCCACCGGCCATGACCAGGACGCCGTCGTAGTGCCGGCGCAGCAGCGTGGAGACGGGCAGCCCGTCGGGCAGCTGCCCCTCGACGCCGTGGAGGTAGGCCAGCGGCCGCTCGCTCAGCGCCTCGGCCACATAGCCGAACGTGGCGGCGGGGTCGTCGTCGGCCATGTCGTTGAAGCCGCCGGCCGGCGACAGCCGCACCCCCACGCGGCCCGGCCCCCATACGTCCACGACGGCGTCGGTCACTTCCAGCAGCAGCCGCGCCCGGTTCTCCACGGACCCGCCGTAGGCATCGGTGCGGCGGTTCGCGCTCGTCTGCAAGAACTGGTCGAGCAGATACCCGTTCGCGCCGTGGATCTCCACCCCGTCGAAGCCGGCCGCCCGTGCCTGCCGGGCGCCGTGGGCAAACTGCGCGATGATCTCCGGGATCTCGTCGAGCTCCAGCGCACGCGGCGTCTCGAAGGGCACCATCCGCCCGTCCGCCGTGAAGGCCTGCCCGGACGGCGCAACGGCCGACGGGGCCACGGGCAGCCGCCCGCCGTGGAACGACGAGTGGGAGATGCGCCCGACGTGCCAGAGCTGCAGGTAGATGCGGCCGCCCGCCTCATGGACGGCCTCGGTGATCTTCCGCCACGCGGCCACCTGCTCCTCGGAGTGGATGCCGGGGGTGTTCGGATAGCCCTGCCCCATCGGATCCACCTGCGTGGCTTCGGTGATGATGAGCCCGGCGGACGCGCGCTGCCGGTAGTAGGTCGCCATCATCTCGTTCGGCAGCGTGCCGGTGGCGCGGTTGCGCGTCATGGGCGCCATGACGATCCGATTCGGCAGATGCAACGGGCCGAGTTCAAACGGTTCGAGCAGTTTCATACGTCTTCTGGAATGCGTCTCGTGGATTGGACACCATTTACTTGTTTGAACGAACATATGACACATCCAGCGGGAGGTTTCCGTGCGCGGCCGATGGTAACGACTCCGTCATATCCGGGGTGGCGGTGCGCTTCGGGCGATGGGCCGTGCGTGGTGGGCTCACCTCTTTTTCGTGAAACAGCGTCTCCCGGCGCCGTGTACATCTGGCGATCGCGTTGGCGATCCGTCATCCCCCCGATCCGTCACCAACCGCCGCCTACGCATGCACGACGTCGTCATCATCGGAGCGGGCCCGGTCGGGCTGGCCTGTGGGATCGAGGTAAAGCGCCGGGGGCTGCGTGAGCTGGTCATCGACAAGGGCGCCCTGGTCAACTCGCTGATCGGCTACCCGACGCAGATGGAGTTCTTCTCGACGCCCGAGCTGCTCGAGATCGGCGGCTACCCCTTCCCGACGCTCTACTACAAGCCGACGCGGGAGGAGGCGCTGGACTACTACCGCCGGGTGGCGCAGGCCGAGCAGTTGAACCTGCGCCTCTACGAGCGGGTGCGGCGCGTCGACGGGGAGGACGGGGCCTTCGTCGTCCGCACGGACAAGGGGGCCTATCCGGCGCGCAAGGTCATCCTCGCCACGGGCTTCTTCGATCTGCCCAACCGGATGGACGTCCCGGGCGAGGATCTGCCGAAGGTCACGCACTATTACAAGGAGCCCTACCCGTACGCCCACCGCAAGGTGGCCGTCGTCGGGGCGAAAAACTCGGCAGCGAAGGCGGCGCTGGAGTGCCACCGCCACGGCGCCGACGTCACGCTCGTCGTGCGCGGCCCGGCCGTCTCGAACAGCGTCAAGTACTGGATCAAGCCGGACCTGGAGAACCGCATCGCGGAGGGCAGCATCCGGGCGTTCTTCAACACCACCGTGGCCGCCATCGAGCCGGACCGCCTCCACCTGCACACGCCCGACGGCCCGGTCACGATCGCCAATGATTTCGTGCTGGCGATGACGGGCTATCGCCCCGACTACGTCTTCCTGCAGACGCTCGGCATCGCCACACGGGACGACGCCGCCCGCACGCCGGTGCACGACGAGGAGACGTTCGAGACGAACCGCGCGGGGCTCTACATGGCCGGCACCGTCTGCGGCGGGCTGAACACGAGCAAGTGGTTCATCGAGAACGGCCGTTTCCACGCCGAGCGCATCGCCGAGCACATCGCCGCCCAGACCCCGGCGACGGTGGACGGCTGAGGCGCGCCGTCTTCCTGGCTACACCTCGACGGCGTAGACGCTGCTGACGCCATCCAGCGCGGCAATGCGGGTGCGGACGGCCTCCGGGATCGGCTCGTCCACACCGACGACGGTGAGCGCCATGGACCCGCGCCCGGTCCGGCCCAGCGACAGCGCGGCGATGTTGAGGTTGTTCTCGGCCAGGATGCGGCCGACCGTCGCCAGCATGCCGGGGCGGTCGATGTTCTGGTAGAACAGCAGATGCCCTTCCGGGGGGATCTCCAGGCGGTAGGTGTCCACCTGCACCAGGCGCGGCTCGCCGGCGCCGAAGATGGTCCCGGCCACGCACCGGGTGCCCTGGCTGGTGCCGAGCTCGACCTCGATCAGGTTGGTGTAGCTGTCGGTCGTGCTGCCCCGCTGTTCTTCGACGGCCAGGCCCATCTCCCGGGCCAGGAAGGGGGCGTTGATGAGGTTGACGGGGTCGCTGGCCCAGCGGCTCAGCACCCCCTTGAGCACCGCCACGCTCAGCACCTCGGTGTAGCGGCGCGGCACGTCGCCGGCGCACCGGACCGTCACGCGGTGCAGGGATCCTTCGATGAGCTGGCTGCCGATCCGGCCCAGCGCATCGGCCAGGCGGAGGTAGGGCTGCACTTCCCGCTGCGCCGCCATGCGGATCGCCATCGCGTTGACCGGCGTGCTGACGGGCTCGCCCTTCAGCGCCAGGATGACCTGCTCCGTGATCTGCACGGCCACCTTCTGCTGCGCCTCGGCCGTCGAGGCCGCGATGTGGGGCGTGGCGACGACCTTCGGGTGCTGGATCAGCCGCTGCAGCGCCTCGGGCGGTGGCTCCTGCGAGTACACGTCCAGCGCCGCCCCGCCGACGTGCCCGCTCTCGAGCGCCTCCAGCAGCGCCTGCTCGTCCACGATGCCTCCGCGGGCGCAGTTGACGATGCGCACGCCCTTCTTGCAGCGCGCCAGCGTCTCCCGGTTCAGCAGCCCGCGGGTGGCGTCGTTGAGCGGCGTGTGCAGCGTGATGACGTCGCTGCGCTCGAACAGCTCGTCCAGGGATACCAGCTCGATGCCCAGCCGCTCCGCCGCTTCCGGGGCCAGCACCGGGTCGAAGCCGATGACGTGCATCCCGAAGCCCTGCATCCGCTGCCCGACGGCCCGCCCGATCTTGCCGATGCCGACGATGCCGAGCGTCTTCTCGTAGAGCTCCGAGCCGCTGAACTGCTTGCGCTCCCAGCGCCCCGCCCGCAGCGACGCGTTGGCCTGCGGGATCTGCCGGGCCAGCGCCATCATCATCGCACAAGTGTGCTCGGCCGTCGAAATGGTGTTGCCGTCCGGTGCGTTGATGACGAGGATGCCGCGCCGCGTGGCCGCTTCGAGGTCGACGTTGTCGACGCCGACGCCGGCCCGGCCGATGACCTTGAGGCGGTCGGCAGCCTCGATCAGATCGGCCGTGATGGTCGTGCCGCTGCGGATGATCCAGCCGTCGGCCTCGGCGGCGAGCGCCTTCAGCTCCTCGGGCGAGCGTTTGAGTTGCACGTTGGGCGTGATGCCCGCCTGCTCCAGCATCTCCATGCAGAGCGGGTCGACGTTGTCTGTGATCAGAACGGTCATGGGTGTGCGCATCTGGATGTCATCGGGGCGGGGAAGCCCCGGGTGGGAGGCCGCGCCTGGGCGGCCCCGTCAGGGAATCAGGGATTCTATCCAGCCGATGAGTTCCTCGCGGCCGCGCCGGTCCCGGGCCGACGTCAGCACCACCGGCACCTCCATCGCCAGCTCGGCCAGGACGGCTTCGACGGCCTTCACGCTCTGCACGCGCTGGTTGCCCGACAGCTTGTCCGTCTTCGTCAGCGCGATCAGGTAGGGCACCGGGCGGCCGCGCATCAGCGCCATCACGTCGCGGTCCTGGGCCGTGGGCGGGTGGCGGCTGTCGATGAGGTGGACGACGAGCCGCAGCGGACGGCGCTCGGTGAGGTACCGTCCGATGAACTTCCCCCATCGCTCCCGCTCGGTGCGGGCCGTCCGGGCATAGCCATAGCCCGGCAGGTCGACGAGGTAGAAGGCGTCATCCACCAGGTAGTAGTTGAACTCCCGCGTCTTGCCGGGTGTGCGGCTGGTGCGGGCCAGCGCCCGGCGCCCGGCGAGCAGGTTCAGCAGCGAGCTCTTGCCGACGTTCGACCGCCCGATGAAGGCCACCTCGGGACGGCCATCCTCGGGCAACTGTCCCCAGCGGGCAGCCCCTTTGAAGAAGCGAACGTCGGAGAAAAGCATGCGCTGCGTATCCCGATGCACCGGCCCCTTCGGCCGTCGGCACGCGCCGCTGCTCAGGCCGCGGCCAGGTGCTCCCGGACCGTCTCGCCGATCAGCGCCGGGTTCTTGATGACCACGGCCCCGGCGGCCTCCAGCGCCCGGAACTTGTCCTCGGCCGTGCCTTTGCCGCCGGCGATGATCGCACCGGCATGGCCCATGCGGCGTCCGGGCGGCGCCGTCGCCCCGGCGATGAAGGCAAAGACCGGCTTGGTCATGTGCTCCTGGATGTACGCCGCGGCCTCTTCCTCCGCCGTCCCGCCGATCTCACCGATCAGCACGACCGCCTCGGTGTCGGGGTCGGCCTCGAAGAGCCGGAGCGCGTCGATGTGGCGCGTGCCGATGATCGGGTCGCCGCCGATGCCGACGGCCGTGCTCTGCCCGAAGCCCAGGCGCGTGAGCTGGTCGACGGCCTCGTAGGTCAGCGTGCCCGACCGCGAGATCACCCCGATGGGGCCTTCGCTGAAGATCATGGCCGGCATGATGCCCACCTTGGCCTGCCCCGGCGTGATGACACCCGGGCAGTTCGGCCCGATCAGGCGCGCCCCTTTCTTCTGGACGAAGGCATAGGCCGGGATCATGTCCTCGACCGGGATCCCTTCGGTGATACACACGATGACCTCGATGCCGGCGTCGGCGGCTTCCAGGATGGCGTCCGCGGCGAAGGGCGGCGGCACGAAGATGACCGCCGTGTTGGCGCCTTCCTGCTCGACGGCTTCGACGACGGTGTTGAACACGGGCCGGTCCAGGTGCCGCTGCCCGCCTTTCCCGGGCGTGACGCCGGCCACCACGTTGGTGCCGTACTCGATCATCTGCTCGGCGTGGAAGGTGCCTTCCTTACCGGTAAAGCCCTGTACGACCAGGCGCGTGTCACGGTTGACGAGGATGCTCATGAGCTACAGGTTCGGGTTCGACGTGCGGGATCGGGTAACGTGTAGGCCCCGGAATGCGCCACAGCATACAAAAAAACCGCACCACACGTAACCCGGGCCGTGAAACCTATGAAAGCTTCATCACCGCATCGCCCACCTGCAGCAGCAGCGCCTCGTCGAAATGGCGCCCGAGCAACTGCAGGCCGACGGGGAAGCCGCTCGGGTGCTCGCCGACGGGCACGACGAGCCCCGGCACCCCGGCCAGGTTGGCCGTGACGGTGTAGATGTCGCTGAGGTACATCTCCAGCGGGTTGTCCGTCTTGCTGCCGAGCGGGAAGGGCGGCGTCGGTGTGGCGGGGGTCAGCAGCACATCCACCTCCTCGAAGGCTCGGTCGAAGTCGCTGCGAATGAGGGTGCGGACGCGCTGCGCCTTGGCGTAATAGGCCTCGTAGTAGCCGGAGGAGAGCACGTAGGTGCCCAGCATGATGCGGCGCTTGACCTCCTCCCCGAACCCGTCCGTGCGGGACTCGACGTACAGCTCGCGCAGGACGGACTGCTCGGCCTCCCCGCGCGTGCGGGCCTCGGCGAGCGCCGCCCGGATCTCGTCCAGGTCGGCCCGGTAGCCGTAGCGGACGCCGTCGTAGCGGGAGAGGTTGCTGGAGGCCTCGGCGGTGGTCAGCACGTAGTAGGTGGCGATGCCGTAGTCCGTGTGGGGCATCGACAGCTCCTTGATCTCGGCCCCCTGCGCCTCCAGCTTGCCCACGACCTCTTCCAGGACACGCCGGATATCGGCATCCAGCCCCTCGCCGAAGTATTCCCGCGGCAACCCGATCCGCAGGCCGTGCAGCGAGCCGCCGAGCACCTCGCGGTAGGCCGGGACCGGCACCGGGGCGCTGGTGGCATCGGCCGGATCCTGGCCCGCCAGGACCTCCATCAGCCACGCGACGTCCTCCACCGAGTGCGCAAACGGGCCGATGCAGTCGAACGACGAAGCGTAGGCGACGAGGCCGTAGCGGCTGACGCGGCCGTAGGTGGGCTTGAGGCCGACAACGCCGCAGAAGGCGGCCGGCTGGCGGATGGAGCCGCCTGTGTCGCTGCCGAGGGCGGCGTGGCACATCCCGGCCGCCACGGCCGCGGCCGACCCGCCCGAAGAGCCGCCCGGCACGTAGTCCGGGTTCAGCGGGTTGCGCACCGCTCCGAAGTAGGAGTTCTCGTTCGATGAGCCCATGGCGAACTCGTCGCAGTTCGTCTTGCCGATGAAGATCGCCCCGGCGTCTCGCAGCTTCGCGATGACCGTCGCGTCGTAGAGCGACTCGAAGCCGTGCAACATCCGGGAGGCACAGCTGACCTCCCGATCTTTGATGCAGATGACATCCTTCACCCCGAGCACGAGGCCGGCCAGCGGGCGGTCGTGGCCGCGCTTGCGCTGGCTGTCCAGATACCGTGCGTGGTTCAACGCCCCCTCACGGTCGACCTGGAGAAAGATGTTGTAGCGGTCGTTGTCGGCGTCGATGGTCTCCAAAAAAGACGAGACCAGGGCTTCGCAGCTGGTCTCGTCCGCATCCAATGCCCGGCGGGCATCGGCAAAGGTGGAATACGTCATACGGGAAGGGCGATCAGGCTACACCCGGTGTTCCTCGGTGCGGCGATCCGGTGCGGCGATCCTCGCGAGGCCGGCCCTGCGCCGGCGGCAGGCGACGGCTTACGACGCCTCCTGCTGGCGCGGCGGCTCGGCCGCGGCGACGTCCGCCTGCGGCGGGGCCGACGGCGCGCTCTGCGCCTCCGTCCGCGGGGCCGTCTGCTGGACCGGCGGACGGGGAGAATGGATGCGCGGCGCGGTGTCTTCGACCGTCAACTCGCGCTTGATCTCGTTGGTCGCATCCTTGAATTCACGGATACCCTTGCCCAGCCCGCGCGCAATCTCGGGAATCCGCTTCGCCCCGAAGACGAGCAGGATCACGAGAAAGATCAGCAGGATTTCCATCGGTCCCAGGCTACCCATAGCGAACCTCGACAGCTTTGAAACGGGGGTGGATGTTCGGCGTGACGTGGTCGTGCACGCTTCGATGGTAAGACCACGCCCACGACAGGAGCAAGACAACCGGCGAAAAACCCGTCCGTGAAACCCTGGCCGTGGGGCGACCGGGCCGTCCGTCCGGCCGTTCCGGCAGGGACGGCTCGGGCGATGGTCTCGGGCGATGGTACGGCCGGCACTCGCTGGCAGCAAACGTGTGGTGGATGGACGGGTTCCACGCAGCTGCCGGGCAGCTGCCCGGCAGCCGCCCGGCAGCCGCCCGCTGAAACAGCCGTTGCGGCGGCGGGTTCATGCTGCCCTACCCGTTCCGTTTGCTCGTTCCACCCGCTCGCCATGCCCCCGTCCCCTCCGCTGACCCGCGACGACCTGCTCGCCTGGCCCAAGGCCGAACTGCACTGCCACCTCGACGGCTCGCTGCGGCTCACCACGCTGCTGGAACTGGCCCGGCAACAGGGCAAACGATCCCTCCTCCCGGCCGACGACGTCGAGGGCCTCGAAGCTATCCTGCGGCAGATCGACGCGTCGGAGTCGCTGGAGGCATACCTGGCCTGGTTTCGCTACACGATCCCGCTGATGCAGTCGGCCGCGGCGCTGCGGCGGATCGCCTACGAACTGGCGGAGGACAATGCGCGGGAGAACGTGCGCTACCTGGAAGTGCGCTACGCGCCGATCCTCCACCGGGAGGAGGGGCTGACGCTGGAGGCGGTCAACGACGCCGTGCTGGACGGCCTGCGCCAGGCCGAGCGTGACTTTGGCATCCGGACGAACCTGATCATCTGCGGCCTGCGGGATCGCTTCGAGAGCGCTTCGCTGCGCCAGGCCGAACTGGCCGTCGCCTACCGCAACCGGGGCGTGGTGGCGTTCGACCTGGCCGGCGGCGAAGCCGGAAACCCGCCCAAACACCACCTGCACGCGTTCTATTACGCCCGCAACCATCTGCTCAACCTGACCGTCCACGCCGGCGAGTCGTGGGGGCCGGAGTCGATCCATCAGGCGCTGTTCTACTGCGCCGCCCACCGCATCGGCCACGGCATCACCCTGCGCGAGGACCCGGACTTGATGCAGTACGTCATCGACCATCAGATCCCGCTGGAGATCTGCCCGACCAGCAACGTGCAGACTCACGTCGTCGGCGGCTACGAAACCCACCCGATCCGGGAGTACGTCGCCGCGGGCGTCCCGGTCACGGTGAACACGGACAACCGCCTCTTCAGCCGGACGAGCGTCACCGACGAGCTGTGGCGCGTCCACACCCGCTGCGGCGTCTCGGCCCGCGACCTGCGGGAGATCGCGCTGAACGGCTTTCGCTTCGCCTTCCTGCACTGGGACGAAAAGCAGGCGCTGCTGCGCGAAGTGCTGGATGCCTTCCCGATGCCGCCCACGTCGCACACGCCGGTGTGGTAGCCCCATGCCACCGCCCGGCGCCACCGCCAGGCGCCGCTGCCAGGCGCCGCTGCCCATCCCCCTCCCCCGCGTCGAACTCCCCGCCCGTTTCCCCTCCATGACCCAGCACGTGACCCCGGCCGCGCGCCTGCGCGGACGCGTCGACCTCCCCGCCGATAAGTCCATCGCCCACCGGGCCGCCCTGCTGGCCGCTCTGGCCGACGGCACCTCGCACCTCGTGGACTACCCGAGCGCCGCCGATCCGCAGTCCACCCTGGCCTGCCTGCGTCGGCTCGGCGTCGCCATCGAGCCGCGCGGCGACCTGCTGCAGGTGCAGGGCGTCGGCCTGGAAGGCCTGCACCCGCCCGATGGGCCCCTCGACTGCGGCAACTCGGGGACGACGATGCGGCTGCTGGCCGGTATCCTCGCCGGGCAGACCTTCGACACCACGCTCGTGGGCGACGCCTCCCTGAGCCGCCGCCCGATGCAGCGCATCGCCCACCCTCTGGCTGCCATGGGCGCCCGCCTCGACCTGACCGACGGGCACGCCCCGATCCACATCCGGGGCGGCCGGCGCCTGCACGGCATCGAGTATCCGCTCCCGGTCCCCTCGGCGCAGGTGAAGTCGTGCGTGCTGCTGGCCGGGCTCTTTGCCGAGGGCGAGACGACCGTCATCGAAACGCTGCCCTCGCGGGACCATACCGAGCGCATGCTGGGGCTGAGCGCCATCGACGTGGACGGGCGGCGCTACCTGTCCGTGGAGGGCGGCCGCCGCATCGCCGCACGCACCTGGATGATCCCCCGGGACTTCTCGGCGGCGGCGTTCTTCCTGGTGGCCGGCGCCATCGTTCCCGACGCCGAGATCCACCTGCCCGGCGTGGGGCTGAACCCGTCCCGCAGCGCCCTGCTGGACGTCCTGCGGGCGATGGGCGCGAACATCACGGTGAAAAGCGAACGCACGCGCGGCGGCGAGCCCATCGCCGACCTGGCCGTCTCCACCTCCGAGCTGCGGGGGGTGTCCGTCGGCGGCGCGATCGTGCCTAACCTGATCGACGAAATCCCGATCCTGGCCGTGGCCGCCGCCTGTGCCGCCGGGCGCACCGAGATCCGCGACGCCGGTGAGCTGCGCGTGAAGGAAACCGACCGGCTCGCCGCCATGGCTACGAACCTCCGGGCGCTGGGTGCGCGGGTGGAGGAGCACGAAGACGGCCTCGTCATCGAAGGCGGACGCCCCCTCCACGGCGCCGAGGTGGACAGCTTCGACGATCACCGCATCGCCATGGCCATGGGCGTGGCCGGCCTCGTCGCCGAGGGCACCACAACCGTCCACGACGCCGACTGCGCGCGGATCTCTTTCCCCGGCTTCTGGACGGCGCTGGAGCGCTTACGCGAGGGGTAACCCCCCCGACGGCACGCGGCTTGCCGGAACGGCGGGCGGGAGACGGGTGCTCCGGTCCGATCTACGTGCGCAGGCCGTCACGTCTCGTCCTTGTGCGCCGCGTCCGGCACCCAGAGGTGCCGGTGCAGATCCACGCAGCCGTCGTCCGTGAACGTGACGCCTTCGCTGCGCAGGCGTTCTTCCATGACGAAGGGGCCTTCGAAGTGGCGGCGGCCCGTGAGCGCACCGAAGCGGTTGACGACGCGGTGGCACGGCAGGCCGGAGCCCGCGGCCGCCTTCAGCGCCCAGCCGACCGTCCGCGCCGCACTTCGCGCGCCCAGGTGGGCCGCGATGTGTCCGTAAGTGGTCACCTTCCCCACCGGGATCTCGGCCACCACGTCCCAGACACGCTGGAAGAAGTCCGGCCCGGGGGAACCCACCGGGCCGGACTTCCTTTTCTGCTGCTCGTTCGTACCGTCCATCCGCTCCTGTCCCATGCGTTTCGTGTTCCTTTCGCTCGCGCTGGTGCTGCTGGTCGGCTGCCGGCCCTCGGCCTCCATCGAAGGCCGCCGGCTCGCCATCGACTACCCGGATGACGCCGAGATCGGCGAGGAGGCCTGGATTCGCATCGACGAGTATCTGTTCGAACACGTCTGCGATGCCCGTGCCGGCGACACCCTCCGGTACCCGCTGCCGTGCACCTACACCGTCTTCGATTCTGCCGGGGAACGCACCTTTGGCAGCCGGATCGACCCGCGTGCGGTGGCGCTGCATCTGGCTCAGCACCTGCAGGCGATCAACGCCGGCCGGCCGGACTCGGTTCGCTACGTGATCGGCAACCCCGCGCTCATCTCGCTCGAAGCCCGATTGCTGCTCAGCCGGGCGGACTCGGCCCGCATCGCCGTGAGCACCTCCGAAGGCTACCCCGCCCGCATCGACGTGCTCCGTTGATCGAGGGAACGCCGGCAGGCGGGCGGATGCACACCGCCCGGCAAACACGAAGGGGCCGCCTCCCTCTCGGGAAGCGGCCCCTTTGCATCGTCATCGTTCCAGACGAACCGGGAGGCGATTACTGCCGTCCCTTCATGCGGCCGTCGGGACCGTAGAAGCTGCTCCGCGGGGGCACCGTCTCGATCCGCGCCGGGCCGTACGTGGCGCTGTTGAGCTGGTGCCGCGCCGCGTGCTTGCTCGCCGGCGAGAGGCCGTTGCGCGCATCGAACGTCTTCCAGTTGTTGTCCCCGGACGCCGTGCCCGGCTCGCCGGCATAGTCGGCACCACCGAAGGTGTAGTAGGGGATGCCGCTGATCTCCAGCTCCTCGCCGGGGATGGCATAGTGCAGCGCCGTTCCGGGCTGGAGCAGGTCATGGCGACGCATGAAGAACCACTGGATGCCGATGCTCCCCATCAGATCCAGTTCCACGGAGTACTCTTTGTGGAGGATGCGGATGAACTCGGCGTCGCTCTCGGCGCCCGTCAGCGTGAACCCGGCGGCGAGCCCGTCGGCCCCGCCGAAGTCGATGCCGGCATTGGCCAGGATGCCCTCGGTGACCGACGGCAGCGGGTGCTCCAACTGCGTCGGCACCGAGCCGTGCGGGCTGTTGTTGAGCGCCTGCGCGGCGGCCGCCTTGTCCCCCTGCCACAGGTGCGCTTCGGCCTTGATGTACTGCATCTCCGAGCCTGTGATGACCGGCACGCCGTAGCCGTCCGAGCGGAACCAGTTGTTGTTGGCGCTCATGCGCAGGTTCCAGTAGTTGGAGAACAGCGCCCGGCGCCGTGCGGCGTTGAGGAAGCCGAAGTTCGGCGTGTAGTTGAAGTAGGCCAGGCGCGGGTCATCGCTGACGGCCGGGTCGAGCACGACGCCGTCCTGCGTCGGGTACTCCACCGGGTAGCTCGGGTCGAGCAGGTGAGCCACCTTGATGTCGGTCGGCAGGTAGCCGGCACCGTCACCCAGGACGTAGGTCGACCAGTCGGCGTAGTTGCTGGTGAAGCCGGCGGCCGCCGAGGAGGCCGGCGAGAACGACGGCAGCGCCGTCCCGATGCCGCTGTTGGCATGCTGCAGGATCTGCGCCCACGGCAGGCCGGCGGCTTCGGCGTTCGTGCGGGCCTGGTTGATCAGGATCTTCGCCGCGAAGCTGTGGGCGATCTCCTTGAACTCCGCCAGGTTGTAGCTATTGTCACCCGGCAGCAGGTCCCACAGGAACGACGCCCCGGCGGCATCGGCCGCCGCGATGGCCGTGTTCAGGTCCTCCACCGCCGCCGCGATCAGGTCGGTGTAGGGCACCGGCTGGAGCGAGGCCAGGTCCGTGTCGACGTCCACCAGATAGCCCTGGTCGTAGATGAGCCCGACGTACCCGCGGGCCACGCCCCGGATGAAGTACGCCGACGCCAGCATGCGCTGGGTCAGGTCTTCGCCGTCGACCTCGATGGTACGGCCGTCGACCTCGATGGCGCGGATGATCTCGTTGGCCGAGGAGACGGTTCCGTTGAACGTGCTCCACGGCGCGTTGAAGATCACCGCGTCGGCGAAGGTCGTGCGGTTGTTGAGGCGCTCCCGGGGCTCATCGGTAAAGCTCCAGAAGCTGAGGTAGCGGTTCGTGGAGGTCATCTGGTCGGACAAGCCGCCCATGTGGACCCCCCAGAGGTTGTTGAGTTCGTAGATCGTGTTGGTGGTGGCGCCCTGAAGCAGGCTGACCAGGTCGCCGTCTTCAGCCAGCGCGCGCTCGCGATCGGGCTCGTTCAGGTTTTCCACCGTCAGATCGCGGCAGCCGCCCAGGGCCACGAGCGTGGCCACCAGCAGCGTAAACAGGGTTATCTTTCGCATGGTATGTTCCAGTCGGAAAGTGATCGATCAGATCGAGTACGCCCGGAGCGGACTTAGAAGCGCAGCTCGATGGCGCCCGTGAAGGTCCGGTAGTTGGGATAGGCGTACTCGTCGAGGCGGAAGTTCGTCGCGTTCGTCCGCAGCGCCACTTCCGGATCCCAGCCGGTGTAGTCGGTGAAGGTGAGCAGGTTGCGCCCGATCACCGAGACCTTCACCCGGTCGACGTAGTTGCCGAGCGCGCTGCCGAGCTGCTTGCGCCCCAGCGTGTAGGAGAGCGACAGCTCCCGCAGCTTGATGAAGCTGGCGTCTTCCACGAAGTACGACGAGGCATCGGCACCGTTGTAGATCTGCGACGAGCCGTTGGCGTAGCCGTAGTCGAAGCCCTGCGCGGCGAAGTCCTGCAGGTCCTTGTGGCGGTCGTTGAAGTAGAGCAACTGCTTGGTGTAGTTGTACACCTCACCGCCCTGAACCCAGTCCACCAGGAAGTACAGGCCGATGCCTTTGTAGTTCAGGTTCGAGGAGAAGCCGAGCGTGAAGTCCGGCTGCGTATTGCCGATCGAGACGACCATCTTCTCCCCGTTCTCATCGACGCGGTAGACGACCTGCTCATCCGGCGTGCCGTGCGTGCCTTTGGGCACCACGTAGCCATGCTGGTTGATCTCATAGTCGTCACGGGTCAGGCGGCCGTCGCCGTTCGTATCGATACCGGCGTTGAGCACGTTTCCGTTGGCGTCGAGCGTCAGGTCGTCGAGGGAGGTCAGGACTTCGTTGCCGTACATGGTGCCGTAGGGCAGGCCGGCCTCGAAGCGGAAGAGCGGGATGGCTCCACCGGCCGCCCGCGTGAAGGGCGGGATACCACCGAGGTCGGTCACCTCC
This sequence comes from Roseithermus sacchariphilus, assembly GCA_003285105.1. GTDB lineage: Bacteria > Bacteroidota > Rhodothermia > Rhodothermales > MEBIC09517 > Roseithermus > Roseithermus sacchariphilus. Next base: position 423,755 of record CP030158.1, read on the forward strand.
TGCGTGACGCGGCTGAAGGTCAGGCCGTAGTCCCAGGAGAAGTCGCTACGGCTGATGGCCGGCCCGGAGAGCGCAAACTCGAGGGCCGTGCTCTTGATCTCACCGACGTTCCGCCACTGCGCGCTGAACCCGGCCACGGCCGGCAGCGGCACGAGCAGGTAGTCGTTCTCCACGTTCGTCACGGCATAGTTCGCTTCGAAGCTGAAGCGATTCAGGAAGCCCAGGTTCAGCCCGGCCTCGAGCTCGGCCACGCGGGACGGCTTGAGGTTCCGGTTGCCCAGGATCCCCGGCGAGATCCCCGACGAGCTCACCGAGTACGTCTCGTACTGCGCCGAGAAGGGCGGGCGCTGGCCGGAGGTCCCGTAGGACAGGCGCAGCTTCAGCTCCTGCACGTTCGGGATCGAGAAGTCCTCCGTCAGCCGATACGCGATGGACCCACGGTAGTAGGTCTGCCACCGCTCATCGGCCCCGAACGAGGACGACCCGTCCCGCCGGATCAACCCGCTGAGGATGTACTTCTCGGCATAGTCGAGGTCCACGTTGAGGAAGTAGTTCTCGGCCTTCTCGCGCGCGGTGTACGAGTCGATGTTGCGCGTCTCCGGGTCGAGACCGCCGATGTCCCGCACGCCTTTGGCGAAGTAGCGGCTGCCCGAGGCCGAGAAGGTCTCGTACTGCCGGTCCTCGTAGAGGTACTTCGCAATCGCCGTGAGGTTGAACTGGCTGAACGACTGATTGAATTGCGCCCAGAGCTCGCTGATCGCCGTCGAGTAGGTTTCCGACTGGCGCGCATCGAAGCCATCGTTGATGTTCGAGTTCGGCGTGGGCGTCTCGTAGCCTTTCGGGTAGTAGGTCTGCAGCTGCACGTACGACTTGTCGAGCGACTGCCGGCCATGCAGGGAGAACCAGTTCGTCGGGGCGAACGAGGCTTCGAAGCCGGTCAGCAGGCGATCCCGCTGGAAGCTGAACTCGCGCTGCTCGGCCACGTAGAGCGGGTTCTGCCAGTTGGAGGCCTGCACCTCGTAGCCCGTCGGCTTGTTGGAGTACGTCCCGTCCTCGTTCTTCTCCGTCAGATCCATGTACGGATCCATCGTGAGCACGGAGTAGAAGTAGTTGTCGCCCTGCCCCTGCTCCTCGAAGCTGGGCGAATCGACGGTGATGTACGAGCCGCTGAACTTCACCCCGAAGCGCTCGCTCGGCGTGTAGTCGGCATTCAGGCGGAAGGTGTTCCGCTGGTAGGGGTCGACCGGGTCCAGCACGCCGCCCTGGCCGTAGTTCTCGAACGAAGCCAGGTAGTTGAACTGCTCGGTCGCACTGCCGACGGAGACGTAGTTCGAGTTGAACGGCTGCCCGGTGAAGACGGCGTCGATGTTGTCATAGAGCACCGGGAAGGGGTTCTCGAACCGGCGATCCGGGTCGACGGCGCCCTGCGAGCGCCCCGTCCAGGAAAGGATTTTCGACCCTTCGGGAATGGAGGCGAAGGCCGCTTCCAGTTCACTCGGCGATTCGTTGCCGGTGAAGGTGAAGTCCTGCGTCGAGCCGTCGGGCAGGCGGATCGTCAGTTCGTCCACCACCCACGGGTGCTTCGTGGCGAGCGGATACTCCCGGGAGATCTGCGAGAAGCCGAACTCCGAGCGCACCTTGACCTGCGGCCCGGCCGCCCCCTGCGCTCCGCGCTTCGTGCGGATCTGGATGACGCCGTTGCCGGCCAGCGAGCCGTAGAGCGACGCGGCGGCGGCCCCTTTCACGACCTCGATGGACTCGACGTCCTCCATGTTGATGTCGCGCAGGCTGCCGTCGGTGATCACGCCGTCGATGATGATGAGCGGCTCCTGGCTGCCGTTGATCGTCGTCGAGCCGCGCAGCCGGATCGAGGCCGCCTGCGACGGGTCGCCCGAGGCCTGGATGATGGAGACACCGGCCACTTTGCCGCGCAGGGCGCTGGCCGGATCGGGGGCCGGCACCTCTTCGAGTGCCTCCCCGCTGACCTTGCTGATGGAGAAGCCCAGCTTCTTCGTCGGGGTGCCCACGGCCACGCCGGTCACGATGACTTCGTCGAGGCCGAGCAGGTCCGGCGCCAGCTCGAAGTCCTGGATCTGCGTGCCGGGCGTCAGCGTGATCTGGCGGGAGGCCGTCTGAAACCCGATGTACCGCACCTCCAGCACGACGGTCTGTCCGTTGACCCGTGCCGCCGGCACCTCGAAGCTGTAGCGCCCGTTGATGTCGGTAGCCGCCCCCAGGGTCATCGCCTGGATGGCCACCTGGGCCCCGATCAGCGGCTCGCCCTGGTCATCTGTCACGGTACCCGTGATCGTGGCGCTCTGAGCCATGGCCAGTCCGGGAACCAGCCACAGGGCGAGGCACAGGGCCACGCCTGATAGCTTTTTCATCATGGTGTCTTCCGATGAGTGGTTGAGGATGTACTGGGTTTGCGACGACGGCCTGAAAGCCCGGCATCGCTCCGTCCCCCGGGTGGTTCGCGCAAACCGCCGCAGGAAACGTATCGCCTCACCCCGGCACCCCGCACGGCCAGGCCGCCCGGAGAGGCATGGGGGGAAGATATCCGAATGACAAAAGATAACCTCCTGGTTACACGACGGGCAACCCTGCCCCGGTGAGCGGGTGCCCGGGGGGGCTCTGTGGTATGCAGGAGGCGCCGAATGGCGTCCTCGCCCCTCCCACCGGACAAACCATGACGAGCAGGATCCCGTACGCCGGATGTTGCGATAGCCCCTTAAAAACGGCGTTTACACGGTCCGGCACAAGCCCACGCCGCACATTTCATCTCACCAGCAACGTACGGCGCATGGGTGGGTGGGCGAAAGGCGCATGAACCCAACGCACGGGACGCCTTCGCTCATTGCCCCCCGAGAATGACCGGCAGGCCATCGTCCCCGCTGCCGATGATGACCGTCTTGGCATTGGGCGACTGCGCCAGTTGCTGGGTGGCTTCGATCCCCTTGTACCGCAGGAACTGCGGCGACAGGCTCTGGGTGATGATGCGCTGGTACTCGGCCTGCCCCTCGGCCTCGATGCGCTTCCGCTCGGCTTCCAGTTGCTCTTTGCGCAGCGTGAACTCGTACCGCTCCGCCTCCTGCTCCTCCTCCAGCTTGCGCGCAATGGCCTGCTGAATCTGCTCGGGCAGTTGCACGTTGCGGATCAGCACGGCGTCGACCAGCACATACTGCTGCTCGACGACCCGCTCGATCCGCTCCATGATCGCGCCCTGTAGCTCGGTGCGCCGGCTCGAATACAGCTCCTCGGGCGTAAACTGACCCACGACCTCACGCACGGCGCTGCGCAGCTCCGGCTGCACGAGCTTGCGGTAATAATCCGTCCCGTAGGTCGTGTGCAACTGCGGCAGGCTCTCCACCTCGGGCCGCCAGCGAATGGACACGTCCATCCCGATGTTGAGCCCGTCCGACGATAGCGCGTTGATGTCTTCGAGTTGCTCCTGCACCCGCGTGTCGTAGCGAATGATATCGACCCAGGGCGCGTGCACGTGCAGGCCCTCGCCGAAGACCGTCTCCAGGTCCGTCCCGCCGAAGATGCTGTACTTCACCCCTCGCTGGCCCGAGGTGATGGTCGTCGTCATGCAGCCGCCGGCCATGCCGGCGACGATCAGAAACAGGAAAAAGCCGACGGCCAGCCGTACGGCGGCGCGCGTCAGGTTGGGATAAGAATTCGCCATGATGGGTCGAACGTCCTCTGATGAACGGGGATGGTACGGGGATGTGGAGGGCAAAGCCGGCGGTCCCGGCTCCAGGCCGTTGGCTCCGGCAACAAGACCCGTAGCGTAACGTTTACCGCCCGCCTGCTTCCAGTCAACCACCCAGCCCCGCATGGGTTCATCCGACGTCCTCACCCCGGCGGCCCGCGCCGCCCTGGAGCGCCTCCTCGGCCCGGACCGCCTGCGCACCCACGTCCCCCTGGCTCCGCTGACGACCTTCCGCATCGGGGGGCCGGCTGATCTGTTCTACGAAGCCCGTTCGGCCGAGGAGCTGGCCCGCGCCGTCACGGCCGCCCGCGACCTCGGCGTGCCGTTCTTCCTGCTCGGCCTCGGGGCCAACATCCTCGTGGGGGACCTGGGCTTCCGGGGCCTCGTCATCCGCAACGCCGCCCGTCACATCCGGGTGGAGGCCGCCCGGCACCGGATCCGGGCCGAGAGCGGCGCCATCGTCTACCCGGACCTGATCGACGCCGCCGTCTCGCACGGGCTCTCCGGCCTGGAGCATTACGCCGGCATCCCGTCGACCGTGGGCGGGGCGCTCTGGCAGAACCTGCACTTCCTCTCGCCCCCCCCGGAACGCGCCCGCACCATGTTCCTGGAAGAAGTGCTGCTCGAAGCCGACCTGCTCACGGAAGACGGCCGGCGCACGACGGTGGGGAAGGATTACTTCGATTTCGGCTATGACTACTCCATCCTGCACGTGCGCCGCGACGTGGTGCTGAGCGCCACGTTCCAGCTCGAGCCGGCCGAGGAGGCGCACCTGCGGTCCGTCATCCGGGCCAACCTCCAGTGGCGCGCCGAACGGCATCCGCCGCTGGAGACGGAGCCCAGCGCCGGCTCCATCTTCAAGAAGGTCGACGGCATCGGAGCGGGGCGGCTCATCGACGCCTGCGGGCTGCTCGGCACCCGGATCGGCGGGGCCGAGGTCACGCACCGCCACGCCAACATCATCGTCAACCGGGGGCACGCCACCGCGGCCGACGTGTGCGCCCTGATCGCCCACGTGCAGGCGGTCGTCGAGCGGGAGACGGGCTACCGGCTGGAGCCGGAGATCGCCTTCGTCGGCGAGTTTGCCCCGCCCACCTCCACGCCGCCCTACACGGTTCCGAAGCCGCCGGGCGTCCTGACGGCCCGCGAGCGCATCGCGCTGAAAAAGGAACGGGCGGATCCGATCGAAAAAAAGGCGGAGGGCGACGACCGGAAGGCGGAGTAGGGCGGCGTCAGAACACGCCGAGCGCGTGGGCCAGGGCCTCAGCCTCGGCCTCCAGACGCGCAACGTCCTCCAGGCCGTCCCGCCACGCGGCCGGAAACGCCTGCCATCCGTGGAGCGCACCCAGCGCGGCCCCGACCATCGCCCCGACGGTGTCGGCATCGCCGCCGACGTTGATGGCCGAGAGCAGCGTGGCCTCGATCAGCGACGGGTTGCGGGCGAACATGGCCGCGGCGAAAGGCCAGGCCTCGTCGGCCAGCAGTCCGGTGCCGTTGCACCGATCCTGCAGATCCAGCGGGAACTCGTCCAGCGCGTGAGCGAGCCCCCGGAGCCGATCCGACACGCGGGAATCCGCACCGGCCTGCGCCTCGGCCCAGGCCGTCGTCTCGATCAGCGCCGCCCAGAAGGCCTCGGCGTCGAAGGTCGCGGGGGTGTGCCGCAGCGCCTCGCGCACGACGAAGGCCTGCCCGAAGCCGGCGGCGACGGACGCCGGATGGCGATGGGTGATCCTCAGGATCGGCTGGATGAAGCGGAAGGCCTGCTCCCGGGCAGCCCCGGCGACGGCCCACCAGACGCCCAGCGGCGCGGCGCGCATGGCCGCTCCGCCGGTGGGCACAGCGGCGTCCCCGGCCGCATCCCACGCCGCCCCGCCGGCCAGCCGGTCGATGGCGGCGCGGCTCGTCGGCCCCCAGCGGCGCGCCTCGGGCCGGAGGGCGAGGTAGGCCCCGGCCACCCGTGCCGGGAGCTCGACGGGATCGGCCGACGCCGTCAGCACCCGCACGAGGGCAAAGGTAAACTGCGTATCATCGGTCCATTGCCCCGCCGTCAGATCGCCGCGCTTTTCATCGGCCGTGTAGCCCTTGATGCCTTTATAATACATGCGGACGTTCTGGTGGCTGAGGCCCTCGACCGGCATGCCCAGGGCATCGCCGACGGCGGTGCCCAGCAGGGCACCTTTGATGGAATCGACAGTCATGAGATGAATTTGCCATTGAAGCCGGACGGACGGGCGGCGGCGGGTTCGCCCTCACCGGCTCCGCCCGCTATCTTTCGCGCTGCGCCCCGTCGTCCCCCGGCCGATCCGCCCGCTTCCATGACCGACGCCGTCATCGCCTGGCTCTCCGGTGCCTGGGCCGTCTTCGAGAAAGACGCCCGGCTGGAGCTGCGGAGCCGGTATGCGATCAACATGCTGCTGATGTTCGTGCTGGCGTCGCTGCTGCTGGTGACCTTCGGCATCGGGCAGGAGCCGGTGAGCACTCGCGTGCAGGCGGCGCTGCTGTGGGTGGTGATGCTGTTCTCCGCCGCCGTGGGGCTGGGGCGGGCCTTCATCAGCGAAGAGGAACGCGGGACGGTGCTGCTGCTCCGGCTCAACACGCGGGGCAGCATGGTCTACGCGGGCAAGCTGCTGTTCAACTTTCTGCTGGTGCTGGGACTGAACCTCGTAGCGATTTCCGCGTTCCTCGTGCTGCTCGGCGTCGAGGTACGTGTGCCGGGGCTGCTGGCCCTGACGGTGGTGCTGGGCGGGCTGGGCCTGTCCGGCGCGACGACGCTCCTGGCGGCCCTGATCGCCCGCACGGCCAACCGGGGGCCGCTGCTGCCGGTCCTGCTGTTTCCGCTGCTGGTGCCGCTGCTGCTCTCGGCCGTCAGCGCCACACGCCACGCCCTGCCCGACGGAGGCGGCTGGCCCGCCGCGTCCGGCGAGTTGCTGACGCTCACGGGCTTCGCCGGCACCGTCATCACCGCCGCCGTGCTGCTGTTCGATTACGTCTGGTATGATTGACAGCCGTCAGCCGTCAGCTTGCAGCCGTCAGCCGTCAGCTTGCAGCCGTCAGCGGTCAGCCAGCAGCGTTCAGCCCGAAGCCCACAGCCCACTTTCCCATGCCTGGTGCCCTGCCTGATATCGACCTCCGGCGGTATCGCTGGATCCGCAACGGCGTCGTCGTGTGGATGACGGCGGTGCTGCTCGGAGCTTTTCTGCTGGACATCCCCCGCATCAACATCCTGGAGCACACGGCCCGCAACCTCTATTTCCACGTGCCGATGTGGTTCACGATGATGGCCGCCTTCTTCGTCTCGGCCTACCACTCGTTCCGCTACCTTCAGACCGAAGCACCGGTGCGAGACGTGCGGGCGGAGCAGGCCGCCGTCGTCGGGGCGCTCTTCGGCATCCTGGGCCTGCTGACGGGGATGATGTGGGCGCGCTTCACGTGGTACGTGGGCACGGGCAAGTGGTGGAACTTCGACCCGAAGCAGACGATGGCGGCGGTGCAGCTGCTGATCTACGGGGCGTACTTCGTCCTCCGCTCCAGCATCGAGGAGCCGCGCAAACGCGCCCGGATCGCGGCCGTCTACAACCTCTTCGCCGCCGTTACGCTGCCGTTCCTGCTCTACGTGCTGCCCCGCCAGATGGAGAGCCTGCACCCCGGCGCCGAGGGCAACCCGGCCTTCAGCGACATCACCCACCCGATCATGCGGCTCGTCTTCTACCCGGCCTGCATCGGCTTCATCGGGCTGTTCTGGGTGCTCTACACGCAGCGCGTGCGCATGACCCTCGTGCGAAAACGCCTCCAAGACCACCTCGACCCCGAACCTGCCCTCTGACTTCCGAGTTGCATCCTCGCCACGCCCCCGCGCCATGACCATCCACCCGCTCCATACCCTCCCCGACTCGACGCAGGCCGGTCTTTCGACCCCCTACGACAGCGTGTGGGCGACCGCCGGCGTCCCCACCGCCGAGCCGGTCGGGCTGGAACGGGTGATGCTGGCCGAGGACAAGCTCTACGTCGTCCTGGCCGTCGTGCTGATCATCTGGGCGGGGGTGCTCGTGTTCCTGTTCCGCAACGACCGCCGCCTGGCGCGCCTGGAGCGCCGCCTGGAGCAGGGGACGCCCCCCGAACCGGGGACGCACCTCGACTGAGGCGCCCCGCGGGATCGTCCTCTCCCTTCTTGTCCTCCACAACCGACCGTTCTCCTCCGATGAAGCCCAAAACGATCGTTGGTCTGACGCTGATGGTAGGGTTTGCCTCGCTGCTGCTGCTCAACTTCGGCGAGCAGGTAGGCGGCTACATGGACTTCACCCAGGCGGCCGAAACCGGCGCCCGGGCGCACGTGGTGGGCTACTGGGTGGAGGAGCAACCCGTCCGCTACGACCAGCAGCGCAACGTCTTCAGCTTCCACATGCGCGACGAGCACGGCACCGTGCGCGAGGTGCACTACCTGAACCCGAAGCCGGCGAACTTCGAGGACGCGGAGAAGCTGGTGGTCGAGGGCAGCATGCAGGGCGACGTCTTCGTGGCCGAGCACATCCTGGTCAAGTGCCCCTCGAAGTACAACGACACGTCCGGCCTCGACGCCGTGCCGGCCAACTCCTGACCCTGCCGGCCCGACTATGCGGAAGGCCCTTCTCCTGCTGGCGCTCGTGCTCGCCGGCGGCCTCGTGGCCTCCCGGCTGCTGACCACGGACCCCGCGGCCTTCCCGCCAGAGGACGGCCCCCCGAACCCCCTTCCCCCCTGCCCGGATACGCCCAACTGCGTCCGGACGACGTGGGTCTACGCCGTCGGGGCGGACACGCTGTTCACGGCGGCCCGGACGGCGCTGGAGGTCACCGGCGCCGAGGGCGTCGTCGCCGACGCCGCCGCCCGCCGCCTCGATGCCGTCTACCGCGCCGGCCTCTTCCGGGACGACGTGGCCGTGCTCGTGGAGCCCTACGGCGAAGGCGCCGCGCTCCACCTGCGCAGCGCCAGCCGCGTGGGCTACAGTGACCTCGGCGTCAACGGCCGCCGGGTACGCCGCATCCGGGACGCCCTCCGGGACGCGCTGGCTTCCGCCCCCCGCTGAGGCACGCCCAGGCCTTACGACAGGTAGAAGTGGGTGGCGAGCCAGAAGAAGATGAGCGTGCCGAGGATGTCGTTGCTGCCGGTGATGAACGGGCCGGTGGCAATGGCCGGGTCGACGCCCAGCCGCTCGAGCAGCAGCGGGATCGCCGCACCGATGATCGTAGCCAGGACGATGACGATCATCAGCGCGACGCCGGCCGTCAGCGCCAGCCGGGGGGCATCGGCAATCTTCTCGGGCGCGAACGTGCCGACGAGCACGATGCAGAGGCCCAGCACCAGCGCCGCCAGGAAGCCGTTGAGCAGGCCCACCAGCAACTCCTTGACCAGGCGCCGGGCAATGTCGCTGACCCAGACGTCGCCCGAGGCCAGGCCCTGCACGGCGATGGCCGAGCTCTGGATGCCGGCGTTGCCTGCCGTCGCCATCACGATGGGGATGAAGCTGGCCAGCACCGGCACCGCAGACAGCGCTCCGGTGAACGTGCCGATCACGAACGCCGCCACGCCCGAGCCGACCATCCCCGCCAGGATCCACGGCAGCCGCCCGCGCACGATGCGCGCCACGGAGTCCGTGGGCTCCTCATCGCCGGTCACACCGCTCATGCGCTGGATGTCCTCCTCCGCCTCCTCGCGCAGGACGTCCACGACGTCGTCGATCGTGATGCGGCCCATCAGCCGGCCCTCGGCATCGACGACGGGCAGCGATACCAGGTCGTAGCGCTCCATGATGCGCGCCACCTCCTCCTGATCCGCCTCCACCGGCACGGTGATCAGGTCCGTCTCCATCACCTCGCTCATGCGTGTGCCGGGCGGCGACAACAGGATGCGCTTGAGCGGCACGATGCCGAGCAGACGATGCGCCTCGTCCACGATGAACACGCCGTAGATGTCCACATCCTCGGCGTGGCGGCGCACCTCCTCGGTCACCTGCTCCACCGTCCACGACGGCAGGGCGGCCACGTATTCGCGGTCCATGAGGCCGCCGGCCGTCTCTTCGTCGTAGACCAGCAGCTGCTTGATCTCGTCGGCATCCTCCAGATCCGGCAGCACCTCCCGCGCCACCTCCTCCGGCAGGTCGGCCAGCACGTCGGCGGCGTCGTCGGTGTCGAGTTCATCGACCAGCTCGGTGATCCGCGACGGGTCGACCTCGCGCAGCAGCCGCGCCCGGAAGGTGCTGTCCAGTTCCGCCAGGACCTCGCCGGCCACGTCGGCCGGCAGCCACTCGAACAGGCGCTTGGCCTCCTCCAGGGGCAGGTGGCTCAGGATGCGCTCGATGTCGGCCGGGTAGAGGTCGGCAATCAGGTTGAGCACCATCGCCTGCTGGCCGGCCTCGATCAGGGCCTCCAGGTTCTCCGCCAGTTCGGCACTCACGTCCAGCGGACTGCCGGAACGCTCGGTGACTTCGACGAGGGATGGTTCGGGCATGGGGGGAGCAGGAGGCTGGGCGGACGCAGGGGGAGAACGATCGGGGAAGACGGCCCCCTCAAGATAGGGCTGGAGGGGGCGAAAGATGGCGGGTGAGCAAGACGAATTCGGCCGGCGTCAGTTCCTCCGCCCGGCGCCCCTCCCACCCCTCCGGCAGCGCCGCCCCGGACGCCTCCGTCCAGCGGCGCAGGCTGTTGCGCAGCGTCTTGCGACGCTGGTTGAAAGCGGCCCGGACGACCTCCCGCAGCGCATCGTAGTCTACCTCCGGCTCGGCCTCGCCGAAGTGCAGGCGGACGACGGTGCTCGTGACGTCCGGCCGGGGGTAGAACACGTTCCGCGACACGTTGAACAGCCGCTCGGGGCGGGCATAGAGCTGCAGGATGACGCTGAGGATGCCGTAGGCCTTGGTTCGCGGCGCCGCGACGAGGCGGTCGGCCACTTCGCGTTGCATCATCACCACCGCCTCGCGCAGGTGCCGGCGGGCGTCGAGCAGGCCGAACAGGATGGGGCTGGTGATGTGGTAGGGCAGGTTGCCGATGACGTAGAGCCGCCCGCCGCCCTTCTCGGCCACCAGCGCGGCCCAGTCCGCCGCCAGCACATCGGTGTGCCGCACGTCCAGGCGGGGGTATGCGGCCTGCAGGTAGGCCACCGCCCGCTCATCGACCTCCAGCGCCGTGAGCCGGGGATGGCGCGCCAGGAGCGGCCCGGTCAGCGCCCCCGTCCCCGGCCCGATCTCGACGACGGGATCCTCCGGCCCGGCCCGCAGCGCCCCGACGATCTTCCCGATCGTGTTCGGGTCCTGCAGGAAGTTCTGACCGAGACTTTTCCGGGGGCGGGGAGCCTGGGGCATGGAGGCCGGGGGGCGTCGGGAAAACACAAAACGGGGAAAAGGAGAACGGGGGGCTCCCGTCGGCCGGGTCGCACGTCGTCCGGGGACCGATGTTCACCGTTCGTCGTCCGGCCGTCCCACCGCCCCTCTGCACCACACGCCGGCGGACCGCCGCCCTCACCGCATCCGCTTGCGCCGGTTTCGGACGTAGTCTTCGAAGATGAACTCGCCGAGGGTGTCCAGGCTGGCGTAGTAGGCCCGGCCGTGGTTGGCCTCGGTGAGTTCGCGGACGAAGTTTTGCAGGTAGGGATCGCGGGCGATCATGAACGTCGTGACGCACACGCCCTCACGCCGGCAGATGACCGCTTCGTCGAGCACCTTGTTGACGATCTTCCGATCCAGGCCGAAGGCGTTGCGGTACATCCGGCCGTTCTCGAAGTGGCAGCTCGGCTTGCCGTCGGTGATCATGAAGATCTGCTTGTTCCGGTTCTTGCGGCGGTGCAGGATGTCCCGTGCCCGCTGCAGGCCGGCCAGCGTGTTGGTGTAGTACGGCCCCACGTTCAGGTAGGGCAGGTCCTTGATGTCGACCTCCCAGGCGTCGTTGCCGAAGGCGACGATGTCGAGCGTATCCTTCGGGTAGCGCGTCAGGATCAGCTCGGCCAGCGCCATGGCCGTCTTGCGCGCCGGCGTGATGCGATCCTCCCCGTAGAGCACCATCGAGTGCGAGAGGTCGATCATCAGCACGGTGGCCATGCTGCTGTGGTGATCCGTCTCGTAGACCTGGAAGTCGTCCTCGCGGAGCGACCACTCGCCGGCGCCGCTGCGGCGGAAGGCATTCTTGAGGGTGCCGGTGACGTCGAGCAGGTGCACATCGTCCCCGAACTGCCAGGGGCGCGTCTCCGGGAGGCGCTCGTCCCCCTGGCCGGCGAACGGGGTTTTGTGCTGCCCCCGGCCGCTCTTGCGCAGCTGGCGGAAGACCTCCTCGAGCGAGCGTTGCCGCAGGGTGCGCTCGGCGCGGGCGGTGATCCTCATCGCCCCGGTGGCCGGGTCCTCCTGCAGGTAGCCCCGTTTCTTGAGCTCCTCGATGAAGTCGCCGATGCCCATGGTCTCATCGGTCAGCCCGTAGCGGTTGTCGAGCTGCGTGAGCCAGTTGAGGGCTTCGGCGGCGTCGCCGGCGGCGTGCTGGAGCAGTTCCTGGAACAGGTCGAAGAGCTGCTCGAAGGTGGAGCGGGCGCGACCGTGGCGCCGGTCATCCCAGCGGGTATAGCGGAAACGCATGGCGGCAGAGGCGGGATGGCGGCAGAGGCGGGTGTCCGAACGGCGGTGAGAGGGTAAACGCGCGCCCTGCCGTGAGGTTTGGGCCAGGCGCTATTCCTCCGCCCGGGCCGGCTCCTCGACGGCCACCCCCTGCCGGGGATCGGTCACCTCGACGTAGCCGTCGAACCAGTGCCGGGTCACGCGCAGGCCGCTCTCGGCGATCATCTGCAGGAAGGGCTCGTAGGGCACCACGTGCTCCGGCGGGGCGGCTCCGCCTCCGGGCACCTGCTTGGACGCCACGAGGCAGGCCACCGTGGCCGCCGGGATGCTCGTACACCGCTTCATGGCCGAGAGCTGCTGCTCCGGGTTGAACGTATCCACCATCTCGTAGACCAGGGTGCGCCGCTTGCCGCCCTGAACGCCTTTGATGAGCACGCGCATGACGACCGCATCCTCGTACTCGCCGCCGAGGCGCTGACGGAACCGCCGCACGAGCAGGTCGCGGTAGGTCAGGTGCGTGCGCACGTCGATGCTCCGCTTCTCGCCAAAGCCGAGCCCGAGCAGAAACCGCATCTGGCTGGCGTGCCCCGGCCACCGGATCGTCTTGTAGTCCAGCCGGCGCACCCGCCCGACCAGCGACTCGGTCAGCGTGGAGAGCCCGCCGGCCGTGCAGAAGGCCTCCATCTCGCCAAAGGGTGCGTCGAAGACGATCCGCTCGTCGTGCGTGAGCGGCTCGACCTGCACGATCTCGCCGTTCTCGATGGCCGGGGCCGCCGTGGTGTAGTCGTCGATCACCTTCTCGGCCGACCAGGAGATGCGGAAATTGAAGGGCGGCTCGGGATGCAGCGGCACGTCGCCGACGCGCAGGTGGGCGGCATCGACCTCGTCGAACTGCTCCACGCCGTGCAGGCACAGGATGTTGATCAGACCCGGGGCCAGACCGCAGTTGGGGACGACCCACACCTGTTTCTTCCGGGCCAGGTCGTCCAGTTCGAGTTGCCGGCGCACCGTCTGCTCGCTGCCGCCCAGGTCGAAATAGTCGATCCCCATCTCGACGCACAGCCGCGCCAGGTTCGGGTTCAGGTGCGACGGCACACAGGCGATGGCGCCGTCGGTACCGCGCAGCACGGATTCCAGGACGTTGGGGTCCCGCACGTCCACCTGGAACGACCGCAGCTTGGGGCTCTGCACGGCGTCGTGCAGCTCCTGCAGCGGCCGCGCCCGGGCATCACACACCTTCACGAGGGTCACCGCGTCCCGCGTGGTCAGGTCGTACGCGATGGCCGAGCCGATGGACCCGGCGCCGATGACGGTCAACTTCATGAGTGATGAACCTCCAGTACGGTAGGATGAGCAGGGGTACAACCGGTAACCGCGATACAACGGACGAGTCCCGCCCTCAGGTTTCGCGGAGCCCGAGAGTTTTCGACGCGAGGGCGATGCGGGCCGGGCGTGCGAGCCGGGCGGCTCCGCCCGGGCGGCTCAGCCCAGGCCCTCGACGCCCGCCTCGGACGCCCCCAGCCTTCGCACGACGAGCGTGGCCGCGGCGATCAGCAGCATCAGCAGCACGCTGTAGGCCGCCGCACCGCCGAAGTCGTAGAGCCGCAGGTGAGCCAGGATCTCGACGCTGATGGGGCGGTTGCTGTAGATGTACAGCATGATCGACGCCACGAACTCGCCCAGCGCCGCCACGAACGTCAGCAACGTGCCGGCCAGGATGCCCGGGGCGATGATGGGCAGCACCACCCGGCGCAGCGTCGTGCCAAAAGACGCGCCCAGATCCGCCGACGCCTCCGAGAGGCGGTCGTCGTACCGCTCCAGCGCCGCCGTCGTCGAGCGCACGACGAACGGGATGTGGCGGATGAAATAGGCCAGCGGCACCATCCAGAACGACCCGACGAGCACCTGCCCCAGGGTCAGCACCGTGGGCTCGTTGAAGGCGACGATCAGGTTCACGGCGATGACGGTGCCGGGGATGGCGAAGGGCAGCACCGCCAGGAGCCGGACCAGCCCGCGCCCGGGCAGCCGCCCCTTGACGATGAACAGCGCCGCCGCCACCCCGAAGAGCACGTTGCCCAGCGTGGCCAGCGTGGCCATCTGCAGGCTGTTGAGGATCGGCTGGAGCACGTCCGGGTCGCGGAACAGGTCCAGGTAATTGGCCACGGTATAGCGGGCGGGCAGGATCTGGTACGTCCACGCCCCCTCCTGCGCAAAGGAGATGAGCAGGACCGTCGCGATCGGCAGGAGCAGGAACAGCAACAACCCGACGGCTCCGGCGAGGGCCAGGGCCCGGGCCCAGCCTCGCCGCACCGGCAGCGGCGGCGCCGCCGTCCCCTTGGCTGCCCCCACCGCCTGCCGCCGGCCCGACCACTCGATCAGCACCAGGAACGCCAGGCAGATCGCCGTCAGCACCACCGACACCGTGGCCGAGAGGTCCAGGTTGCCGTTCGTCTTGTAGTTGTAGATCTGCAACGTCAGAAACGGCTCCGTCCCGGCAAACAGCAGCGGCGCCGTGAACGACGCCATCGACACCATGAACACGAGCAGCGCCGCGCTCACGAGCGCCGGACGCAGCAGCGGCAGCATCACCCGGCGAAAGGTCATCCACGGTGAAGCGCCGAGGTCCGCCGAGGCCTCCAGCAGGCTACCGTCGAACCCCCGCAGCGCCGCCGTGACGAACAGGTAGAAGTAGACGTAAAAACTGTAGACGTGTACGAGCCACACGGCCCAGAGGCCTTCGAAGGCGAAGGGCACCTCCTCTAGCCCCAGGAGCGCCTGCAGGCTGCGCGGCAGGATCCCGCTCTCGCCGTAGAGGAACAGGAAGGCCAGCACACCCACCAGCGGCGGCAACGCCAGCGGCAGCGCCGCCAGCGCCATCAGCGTCCGCCGCAGCGGAAACGCATAGCGGAAGAACAGATACGCCAGCGCCGTCCCCAGCCCCCCCGCGCCGAGCACCGTGTACACCGAGATCATCACCGAATTCACCAGCGCCCGGACGTTGGCCGATTGCCACGACGAGAACACGGCCCGCAGCTGGTCCCCGTCCAGCCCGGCCCCCACCATGCGCAGACTCGGATACAGCACGTAGCCCAGCAGGACGATCAGAACGGGCAGCAGGAGCAGCCAGGTGCCACGGCGGGAGAGCATGAGACGGTCGGATGAGGGTTCGTGGGACGAGGCGCCCCGCCGGAACCGGGGGCGCCGGCGGAGAGCGAAAGGACGCACCGGCTCCCGACCGGGTCCAGCCCCCACCTTGAATTTCCGTAGGCATTCTTTGATTCTTGGGCTATTTTAAGTAGGATCTGCCCTCGCATCCGGCGGATGCCCCCGGATCGCGCGAAGGCCCCCATCTCGGAACGAGTCTCTACGCGCCGGTACGGTTCACGAACGAGGGTTCACGAACAACGGTACACGGTAACCAGATCATTCTCTTTATGAGCCCGTCTCGCACCGCTTCCTCTCCCCGTTTCGCCACCCTGATCGACCTGCTCCGGCACCGTGCCCACCACACCCCGGACCGCCTCGCCTACACGTTCCTCCCCGACGGGGAAACCGACGCCGGAGCCCCGGCCGTCTCGCTGACCTACGGGGAACTCGACCGGCAGGCCCGGGCCATCGCGGCGCGGCTGCAGGCGGTGAAGGCCGCGGGGGAGCGCGCGCTGCTGCTCTACCCTTCCGGGCTGGAATACATCGCGGCGTTCTTCGGATGCCTCTATGCCGGGGTGACGGCGGTGCCGGCCTACCCGCCCCGCAAAAACCGCTCGCTCGACCGCATCGACGGCATAGTGACCGATGCGAAGGCCACGCTCGTGCTGACAACCACGCCCATCCTGTCGATGATCGAACGGCACCTGGCCGAACACCCCGACCTGGGCGTGGCGCACGAGATCCCGACCGACACGCTCCCGCTCGACCATGCCGACGACTGGGTGCCGCCGGCCGTCGATGCCGACACCCTGGCCTTCCTGCAGTACACCTCCGGCTCGACGGGCTCGCCCAAGGGGGTCATGGTCAGCCACGGCAACCTGCTGCACAACGAAGCGGTCATGCAGCGGGCTTTCCAGACCCACGAGGACTCGCGGGTGGCCAGCTGGTTGCCGCTCTACCACGACATGGGGCTCATCGGCATGGTGCTGCAGCCGCTCTACGCCGGCTTCCCCTGCGTCTTCACCGCCCCCGTCGCCTTCCTCCAGAAGCCGATCCGCTGGCTGCGGATGATCTCCGCCCACCGGGCGACGATCAGCGGCGGCCCCGACTTCGCCTACGACCTCTGCGCCCGCAAGATCACCCCGGACCAGTGTGAAGGTCTGGATCTGAGTTCCTGGGAAGTGGCCTTCAACGGCTCCGAGCCCGTGCGCGCCGAGACCATCGAGCGTTTCACCGAAGCCTTTGCGCCCTATGGCTTCCGCCGCGAGGCCTTCGTGCCGTGCTACGGCCTGGCCGAGGCCACGCTGTTCGTCACCGGAATGCCCAAGCACGAGCCGCCCCGCATCGACCTGGTCGACGCCGACGCCCTGACCCGGCACGAGGTGGTCCGCGGGCCGTCTGCGGAAACCCGGCCCCTGGTCAGCTCGGGCCGCCCCTGGGACGGCGTGGAGGTCCGCATCGTCAACCCCGACACGCGGGCGCTGTGCGCCCCCGGCGAGGTCGGCGAGATCTGGGTCTCGGGCCACAGCGTCGCCCGGGGCTACTGGCAACGGCCCGAGGAGACGGCCGAGACGTTCGCTGCCGTGCCGGCCGATGCCCACGGCACCCCCGCCCTGCGTACGGGCGACCTGGGCTTCCTCCAGGACGACCACCTGTACGTGACCGGCCGGCTCAAGGACCTCATCATCATCCGCGGCCGCAACCACTACCCGCAGGACATCGAGGCCACGGTGGCCCGCGCCCACCCGGCGCTGCGCCCCGGCGCCGGGGCCGCCTTCGCCATCTCCGTCGACGGCGAAGAGCACCTGGCCATCGTGCAGGAGGTGCGGCGTAGCGCCCTGCGCGACCTCGACGTGGAGGCCGTCATTGGCGCCATCCGCCGGGCCGTCTCCGAGGAACACGAACTCTACGCCCACACCGTCGTGCTCCTCAAAACCGGCAGCCTGCCCAAGACGACCAGCGGCAAGATCCAGCGCAGGGCCTGCCATGCAGCCCTGCTGGCCGGCACGCTGCACGAGGTCGGGCGCGACGCCCCGGCCGCCGAACCGACTGACAAACCGGCGCCGAACGGGGCGCTCGACCGCGCCGCGCTCCGGGTGCTGCCGCCCGACGAACGGCGGCCGCTCATCGCCTATCGCCTCCAGCAAC
Organism: Roseithermus sacchariphilus; assembly: GCA_003285105.1. Lineage (GTDB taxonomy): Bacteria > Bacteroidota > Rhodothermia > Rhodothermales > MEBIC09517 > Roseithermus > Roseithermus sacchariphilus. The sequence goes on from CP030158.1 coordinate 441,332, forward strand.
TCGTCGCCCGCGCCCTCAAGCTCCCCCTCGCCCGCGTCGACCGGCAGCAGCCCCTGGGCGCCCTCGGCCTGGACTCGCTGGACGTCGTCGAACTCAAGCTCGCCATCGAAACCGACCTGGGCGTGTCGCTGGCCGTAGACGAGGAACTGAACGACCTCAGCATCGACCGGATCGCCCGGAAGCTCTCGGCCCAGTTCACCCCGGGGAGCGCCGGCGACGAACCGGCCGACGAAGCGCCGGCCGGACCCGTCGAGACGGACCTCTTCGCCAAGTGCGACACCGACGGCGGCTACTTCGGCACGTACCGGCTGCAGAAGGACACGTACTTCACGCAGCCCGTGCTGGAGGGACCCATCGGCCCCCACATGCGCTTCCAGGGGCGGGAGGTCATCACGTGGTCGATCAACAACTACCTCGGCATCGCGCAGGACCCGCACGTGCACGAGCGGGCGCGCCGCGCCATCGAGGAGCACGGGCCCTGGTCCCCCATGGGCTCGCGCCTGATGACGGGCAACACCGAGCGGCACATGGCCCTGGAACGCCGCCTGGCCCGCTACCTCCAGAAGGAAGCTTCCATCGTCTGGAACTATGGCTACATGGGGGTCATGGGCACCATCGCCTCGCTCGTCAACGGCAACGACACGGTCATCATCGACAGCCTCTCGCACGCCTGCATCGTCGACGGGGCGATGGTGGCCGCCGCCGGCAAGCCGTTCCGCGTCTTCCGCCACAACGACCTCGACAGCCTGGAGAGCCAGCTCCGCGCCGCCCACGAGAAACGACGCGGCGGCATCCTCGTCGTCACCGAAGGCGTCTTCGGCATGACCGGCGACCTGGCGCCGCTGCCCGAGATCTGTGACCTGGTCGAACGCTACGGTGCCCGCCTGTTCGTCGACGACGCCCACGGCTTCGGCATCATGGGCCCGACGGGCGCCGGCACCGCCGAACACCTCGGCGTGCAGGACCGCCTCGACCTCTACTTCGGCACCTTCGCCAAGTCGTTCGCCGCCATCGGCGGCGTGACGGCCGGGGACGAGCGCGTGGTCGACTATATCCGCTACAATGCCCGCACGAACATCTTCGCCAAGAGCCTGCCGATGGTCTACATCGAAGCCGTCGACGCGGCGCTGGACCTGATCGAGCAGGGCGAGGCCCGGCGGGCACAGGTCTGGCACATCGCCCGGCGCCTGCAAACCGGCCTGGCCGAACTGGGCTTCGACATCGGCAGCACCGCCTCGCCGATCACGCCGGTCTACGTCCCGGCCGGCGATGAAGCCACCACGCTCCGGGCCATCCGCATGCTGCGGGACGAACTCGGCATCTTCGCCTCGGCCGTCACCTACCCGGTCGTCCCCCGGGGCGTCATGCTCTTCCGCCTGACCTCCACCGCCGCACACACGGACGAGGACGTGGACCGCACCCTGGAGGCCTTCCGCATCCTCCGCGACCGGCTGAACCTGCGACACGTCACCGGGGACGGCAGCGTGGGATCGGTCAACCTGACCGGCCGTGCCTCCTGACCTGCCCCCGCCTCGCAACCTCCCCCGGTCCGGCTGCGTTTTCCCTCTTGTCAAAGCATTCCGTCGATGCGATCATACAGGGAGCTCGCATCGACCGGTGACGCATCGACCCGGTACGGTATCGCACGGCATCCACCAACCCGTCCCCATCGACCCATGCACCGGATCCCCGAACCCAAGGACGACCAGACCGGCACCATCTTCAACCACCCCGCGCTTGAGGTCCTGACCAAGGCCCCGCCGCAGGTACCGGTGATCACCTACCTCGCCGTCATCGTCGGGCTGGCCTACATCGGCTACCAGCGGCAGGTCGTGGACTCCTTCCTCGCCGCGGCGGCCCTCTTCGTCGCCGCCCTGTTCGCGTGGACGTTCTTCGAGTACGTGTTCCACCGGTACATCAACCACCTGGATCACTACTTCCCCGACTCGAAGCTGGCCTGCCGCATCGCCTACACGCTGCACGGCATCCATCACGAGTTTCCGCGGGACCGCGACCGGCTCATCATGCCGCCGGTGCCCGGCCTGCTGATCATCTCGATCCTGTTCGGCCTGTTCTGGCTGATCATGGGATCCTACGTCTTCGTCTTCCTGCCGGGCTTTCTGACGGGCTACCTGCTCTACGTGCTGGTGCATTACAGCACGCACAAGTTCAAGCCGCCGAAGCGGCTAAAATTCCTCTGGCGGCACCACGCGCTGCACCACTACAAGTACCCGCACCGCGCCTTCGGCGTCTCCACGACCCTCTGGGACCACGTCTTCGGCACGATGCCCCCGAAGCAGCACCGCAACAGCGAACACCACGCCGGACAGGGCGCATGACGAGGGCGCCCTCCGCCCGGCCCTCGCCCTCCGCCCGGCCCGCTGCGGTCGGCCGTCCGTGACGAGGCGGCCGACCGCTCGTTTTTCTTCGGCTTCCGCCCCGCTCCTCCCCCCCACACGGCATGACCTACCTCATCAGCGGCATCCAGCAGATCGGCATCGGCGTGCCGGACGTGGAAGCCGCCTGGGCCTTCTACCGGACGGCGTTCGGGATGGACGTCCCGGTCTTTCAGGACGCCGCCGAAGCGCCGCTCATGACGCCCTACACCGGCGGCACCGTCCACCGCCGGACGGCCACGCTGGCGCTGAACCTGCAGGGCGGCAGCGGCTTCGAGATCTGGCAGTTCACCAGCCGCACCCCGCAGGGCCCCGCCTTCGACGTGCAGCTGGGCGACCTCGGGCTCTTCGCGGCCCGCATCAAAACGCGCGACGTGGCGCAGGCCCACCGGTTCTTCGAGAAGGCCCGCCCGGAAGCGCTCTCCCCCATCGCCCCGAACCCGGCCGGAACGCAGCACTTCTTCCTGACCGACCCGCTCGGGCTGACGTTCGACGTCGTGCCGGGCGAGGCGTGGTTCGGCAACGGCCGCCACCCCACCGGCGGCCCCTGTGGGATGCTCATCGGCGTCTCGGACGTCGACCGCGCCCGTACCCTTTACACCGACCTGCTCGGCTACGACGAGGTGGTGTACGACGAGACGGGCACGTTCGCGGACTTCGCCTCGCTGCCGGGCGGCCACGGCCGCTTCCGGCGGGTGCTGCTGGCCCACCGCGCGCCCCGACGCGGCCCCTTCGCCCGCCTCCTCGGCCCGAGCCGGCTGGAGCTGGTGCAGGCCCTCGACCGCACCCCGCGCACGATCTTCGACGGCCGCTTCTGGGGCGACCTCGGCTTCATCCACCTCTGCTTCGACGTGCAGGGCATGGACGCGCTGAAGCAGGCCTGCGAGGCCGCCGGCTTCCCCTTCACCGTCGACAGCGCCGACTCGTTCGACATGGGCGAGGCCGCGGGCCGGTTCAGCTACATCGAAGACCCGGACGGCACCCTCATCGAGTTCGTCGAAACCCACCGCATGCCCGTCCTCAAAAAGCTCGGCTGGTACCTCGACCTGCGCAAGCGCCCGCACGGCCGGCCGCTGCCGGACTGGATGCTGAAGGCGCTGGCCTTGAATCGGGTCAGGAGCTAGAACGCATCCGGCGAAGGGCGGACGGGAACCCGTGTCGATACACCGACCTTCGCCGTTCGTCCCTCGCCCTTTCCCTCACGGCATGCGCCGGAGGCCCTCCCAGCGCACGACCCACGAGCCGTCCTGCGGGAAGCCGGGCGCATGCACGTCGGGGGCGCCTTCCCAGCCGGCGGCCATCATGGCAACGGCGGCGAGCAGACCGCCGTTGCCGGGCAGGTAGATCGTCAGGCCGGGCCGCTGGTAGTTGTGGCCGTTGGGCAGATAGGTGTTCTTCACCGTGTCGTAGAGCAACGCGTCGATGGCGATCTCGGGCTCGCCGACGCGGGCGGCGGTCATGGCCGTGAGCGGGTAATCCCAGCCCCAGGTCTCCTCCCACTGCCACGTCGCCATCACCGCGTGCAACGTACGGCGCATCATCTCCGGGTCGGCCCGGTCGCACGGCAGCATGCCACAGGCAGCCAGCAGCGTCGGATGGTCGCGCCGGTGATCGCGCTCGGAGAACGTCTGCGGGGCCGACTCGGCGTTGACGTAGAGCCCGTCGTGCGTGGGCAACGGGGCCAGATGGTCGAGGACGTGATCCCAGCGCGGGTCGCGCGGCAGCCCGAGCCGTTCGCGCCACCGCTGGGCCGTCGCCAGCCCATAGTGCCAGTAGGCCAGCTCGAAGGTCGGGTTCATGGTCGTGCGCGGCGGGTGGAGTTCCTGCGCCGGGATGAGCGGCGGGCCGAGGACGTAGCGCTGCGCCGCCGCCTCCCAGACCGCAAAGGAGGCCATGAAGTCGGCCGTCTCAAAGACCACGTCCCGGAAGCGATCCAGCGTCTCGCGGGTCGGGCGTTCGCGGTAGACGAGCTCGGCGAAGTAGATCGGGTGCGGCTGCTGCCAGACGAGCAGCGGCCCGATGCCGGACGGCCCCTCCCGCCCGTCCGGGCCGACCATTTTCGGCCAGCGGGCCCCTTCATAACCCTGCATCTGCGCCACCTGATGCGCCCGTGGCAGGATCGTGCGGTACCAGTCGAGGCTCCGGTCGAGCAGGCCGAGCCGGCCCCACAGCGCGAAGTGGACCCCGTGCCACCAGTGCATCTCCAGGTGGAATTTGCCATACCAGCTGTTGAACGTCAGCCCGGTTTCCTGCGGCGGCAGCGGCCCGGCGCACTGGATCGCCGTGAGGTACTGCGACAGCACGATGCGGCGCTCCAGCTCGGGGGCTCGCGGGTCGGTGCTGCCCGAGAGGTCGACGGCCCCGCCGGTGGACCAGAACTGCGCCCAGTGTGCCCGGCTGGCCTCCTGCGTCTCGGCCACGCCGGGTGAGACGGGCGGCAACGCCTCCGGTGCAAAGGCGACGACGGCCTCGGCCCGACGCAGATCGGCAAAGGAGATCACGTAGCGGTGTGGGCCGGCCGGCTCCAGCACGGCATCCCCGGGCATCAACACCCGGACGGCATAGACCTCGTCATCCAGCCGCCGTCGCCAGTCCACCCGGCCGGGCTCCTGCACCTGCACCGTCGTCACATGCCGGTCGGGCTGATCCCAGACGGCGCCCTCGCCGTAGTGCGCGCCGCTGCCATAGCCGAAGGCGATGCGCAGCCGGATCTGCCCGGGATCCAGACCCGGCGCCTCGACGCGCACCGCCACCTGGTCATAGGCCGGATGCACCCACGTCTGCACCCGCACGGGCCGCCCGCCGATGGCGAACCGGCTGGTGAGCGTCCCCGTCCACAGGTCGAGCGACTGCTCGATGGCGTCGAGATCGGCCAGCGACAGCGGCGTGCCGTCGGCGGCGTAGAGGTCGAAGCCGATCTGCCCGAGGTGGAGGCGATGGGGATTCTGCCGGAGCCACTGGCCGTCCGGCGTGCCCTGCCGCGTGGGATAGAGGACAGGGCGGCCGTACGTGTCGTAGGGCTCGTAGTTGTCGTAGAGCGTGTAGCCCTCGGGGTTCGGGAACCGGTGCCATCCCCAGTGCGCCTGCGTCGCCAGGGGGATCCGTCCCGGCGCCTCATCGGGAGCCGGACGATAGGCCTCGGGAAACGACTGGAGGCCCGTCACGTCTGCCGTGAAGGCGAACGTGCCGTTGCCCAGCGACAGCGGGCTCAGCGGATCGGCGGCACGCACGACGGGGTTGTGCCGGGTCACCAGCGCGTGCCGGTCGATGGGGGCGGTGAACGAAGCGGACGGCTGCGCGGCGGCCGGCGGCCGGGCCACCATGCCGGCGAGCATCCCGGCCCCCAGCAGGCCAAGCAGGAGACGATGCATGGGCAGAGAAGAGGAGGATTGGAAGAATAAACGATGGCCGCACGTTACGACGCCCGGCGCGGACCCGCCACCGCCTCCCGCGAAACCCGCCTCCCGGCCCCACGTTAGCGCGGACACCCCACGCCGTCACCCCGCGCCTCATGCCGAACTCCTTCCTGCCCGTCTGGACGCGCCGCCTGCACCGGTGGGGGACGGTGATCGTCGCCGTCCCGTTCCTGATCATGCTGGTCACCGGGCTCCTGCTGCTCTGGAAGAAGGACGTCGCCTGGATCCAGCCCCCCACCCGCCAGGGCACCGGGACGCGCCCGGCGCTGACCTTCGACGAGATCCTGGACGTGGCCCGCCGCGTCCCGGAAGCCGGTATCCAGTCGTGGGCGGACGTGGACCGGCTGGACGTGCGGCCGGACCGGGGCGTCGTCAAGGTGCGCGCCGCCAACCGCTGGGAGATCCAGGTCGACCTGCAGACCGGCGAGGTGCTGCAGACGGCCTACCGCCGCTCCGACCTGATCGAGGCGCTGCACGACGGGTCCTGGTTCCACGATCACGTCAAGCGGTGGGTGTTCTTCCCCGTCGCGCTCGTCGTGCTGGGGCTGTATCTGACGGGGCTCTATCTGTTTTATCTCCCCTATCGCCGCCGCCGGAGGACCGGCACAGCGTCCGGGGGATCGGCCCGCCCGGATTCGAGGCCGCCGCCGGGCACCCGCCCCGCGGTGCTGCCGGAGGCCCGGTAGACACACCCGCCCCGGCCGGCGCGGACCCGCTACAGCCTCCGCCACGGCCTCCGCTACGGCCTCTGCTACAGCGTCATCCGCCCCTCCAGCGCACGGGACAGCGTGGCCTCGTCCGCATATTCGAGGTCGCCGCCGATGGGCAGGCCACGGGCGATGCGGCTGACCCGGATGCCGAAGGGCTTGAGCAGTTGCGAGATGTAATACGCCGTCGTATCCCCCTCCACGTTCGGGTTCATCGCCAGGATCACCTCCTGCACCGCCGGGCGCGGGCCGTCTGGATACGAGGCGCCGGCTTCCGCCACCTGCCCATCCCCACCCGGCGGCGTGGCCTCCGGGTTCAGGCGGGCGACGAGTTCGCGGATGTGCAGATCCTCCGGCCCCACCCCGTCGAGCGGGGAAATGACCCCGCCCAGGACGTGGTAGACGCCCCGGTACTCGTTCGTCCGCTCGAGCGCCAGCACGTCGTTGGGCTCCTCCACGACGCAGATCACCGAGTGATCCCGCCGGGGCGAGCGACAGATGGGGCAGGGATCCGTGTCCGTCACGTTGAAGCAGACCGAGCAGTAGACCACGCGGTCCTTCACGGCCACGAGCGCCCGGGCGATCTCGACGACCTCCTCGCGCGGCATCTTGAGGATGTAGGCAGCCAGCCGCTGCGCGGTCTTGCGGCCGATGGTGGGCAGTTTGGTCAACTGCTCGACCAGCGCCTCGACCGACTCGGAAAGAATGTGCATGGGAGAGGTCCGGAGGGACGGGTCAGGGTGTCAGGGGTTGCGGCGGGGGGACGCATCGGATCGCCGGTGCGGCCAGCATATGCACCGGCGCTGTCATCCGGCCGTCACAGCCCGAACTGGCTCAGGTCCATGCCGGGCGGCAGCATCCCGCCGGCGGCCCGCGCCATCTCCTCGCGCGCCATCTCCGCCGCCTCGTCGAGCGCCTTGTTCACCCCGGCGATGACGAGGTCCTCCAGCAGCTCCAGATCGTCGGGATCGACGGCGTCCGGCTCGATCTTGATGGCCGTGATGCGCTGGTTGCCATTGGCCGTCACCCGGACCATCCCGCCACCGGCCTCCGCCGTGACCGTCCGGGCCGCCAGGCTTTCCTGCACCCGGGCGACCTTCTGCTGCATCTCCATGATCTTGCCGAACATGTCGGCCATATTCATTCCGTTCGACATGGTATCCATCGTGTTGAAGAATGAAACATCGCGGCACCCGATCGGGCGGGTACCACCGGGGCATCACCAGGCGATCTCTCCGCCGAACTGCTCGAAGAGGGCCCGCACGACGGGGTCTTCCTCGCGCAGCGTGCGCAGGACCTCGGACGGGTCCGTGGCCTCGGCCGTCTCTGCGCCGGCCTCCAACGTAGCCATCGCCTGCACCTCGAACAGCAGCCGGTCGACGGGGTGCCCTCGCAGGGTCGCCGGGGCCATCTCGTTCAGGTGCTCCAGCAGATAGTCGTGCTGGTTGTCGAGCATACGCTGGTGAAAGGCATCGGGCACGGCGATGCGCAGGGTGCCGTCCTGGAGGTCACACGGCCGGGTCGCATCGAGCAACGCCCCCACGTGGATGCGGGCCGCCCGGACGCGGCGCACGTACGACGGCCAGAAGCGCAGGAGCGGGCTCAGCCCGGGGCTCAACCCGGAGCTCCCCCCGGGGCCCGGCTCGGCGACGGCGACGGCCACGTCGGCCGAGGCCGCAGGGGCACCGGGCAGGCGGTCCTGCGGCGCCCCGCCATCCCCGGCCGAATCCGCACCGCTCTTCTTGCGCAGCGCGGGCGCGCCAAACAGCCCCAGATACCCCGGCGGCTGCTCCGAAGAGCCGGACGGTCCGGCGGGACGGGAGGCAGGGGCGGGCGGAGCACCCCGCCCCGACGGCGGCGGCTCCGGCGATGCGGAAGCCTCGGGCTCCGGCGATGCGGAAGCCTCGGGCTCCGGCGATGCGGAAGCCTCGGGCTCCGGCGATGCGGCGGCTTCGGGATCCGGCGATGCGGCAGCCTCGGGCTCCGGCGATGCGGCAGCCTCGGGCTCCGGCGATGCGGCAGCCTCGGGCTCCGGCGATGCGGCAGCCTCGGGCTCCGGCGATGCGGAAGCCTCGGGCTCCGGCGATGCGGCAGCCTCGGGCTCCGGCGCCGCCTTCGGCGCGGGGGCCGGCGACGGCGTGGCCGCGCGGTTCGACGGGGAGGACGGCGCTGATGTCGAAGGGGCAGAACGCTCGGGCGCGGCGGGCGGGCCGGCCTCGCGCTTCGATGGGGAAGATGCCACAGACGGCGTGCCCGGAGCCGCAAGGGCCGCCCCCTTGCCGTCGCGGACGAGCTGCTCCAGCCGGTCGATCTGCGCCAGCGCCCGGCGCAGATCGGCGGTGTGGGCGAGGGCGGCCATCTTCAACAGCGCCATCTCCAGACGCAACCGGGGCTGGGTGCTGCTCTTGAGCGCCTCCTCGGCCTCGGCCACGATCATCAACAGCCGCAGCAGATCGGGCTCGGGGAAGTCCTGGCTCACCCGGACGTAGCGCTGCCGCGTCGCCTCCGCCGCCTCGATCAGCGACGGGTCCGGCATGGTCCGGGCGACGATCAGGTTGCGCAGGTGCTCGGCCAGCCCGGCCAGGAACTCCTGCAGGTCGTATCCCGCCGTCACGATGCGCTGGACCAGCGCCAGCATGCCGGCGCTGCTGCGCGCAGCCACGTGATCGGTCACCTCGAAGAACAGATCCGTGCCGACCACCCCGAGGGCCTGCGCCAGCTCGTCGTAGCGCAGGTGCGTGCCGCAGAGCGAGACGGCCTGGTCGAAGGCCGAGAGCGCATCGCGCAGGGCGCCGTCGCCCTTCCGGGCGATGAGCAGGAGCGAGGCCTCATCGGCCGTGATGCCCTCGGTGGCACAGATCGCCTGCAGCCGCGCCACAATGTCCGGCACGGGAATGCGCCGGAAGTCGAACCGCTGGCACCGCGACAGAATCGTCGGCAGCACCTTGTTGGGCTCGGTCGTGGCGAAGATGAACAGGACGTAGGGCGGGGGCTCCTCCAGTGTCTTCAGCAGCGCATTGAAGGCCGCGTTGGAGAGCATGTGGACCTCGTCCACGATGTAGACCTTCTTGCGGCTGCCCTGCGGCGGGACGCGCACGGTCTCGCGCAGGTCGCGGATGTCTTCGACCTTGTTGTTCGACGCCGCATCGATCTCGATGATGTTGAGGCTGCGGCCTTCCTCGAAGGAGCGGCAGGAGTCGCACGCCCGGCAGGGCTCGGCGGCGTCGGCGCGCTCCTCCGGCGGGGTGGTGCAGTTGATGGCCTTGGCCAGGATGCGCGCCGCCGTCGTCTTGCCGACGCCCCGCGGGCCGCTGAACAGATACGCGTGCGCCAGCCGGTCCAGCCGGATGGCGTTTTTGAGCGTCTCGGTGACGTGCTCCTGGGCGACCAGCTCGTGGAACAGCCGGGGGCGGTATTTTCGGGCGGCGACGAGGTAGCGGGTTTCGGACATGGAGCGGATCGCAGCGGACCGGGTCGGGGGGGGTGATCGGCGGCACGACGGATGACGGCAAGGTAGCCGCCGGCGTGGCTTACCCGCAACCGGCGGGACGGAGGCCGGCGGGCACCGGAGCCGGGGGAGATGCTACGCCCGAAGCCTGCATCGGCTCCGCCCCCGCGGGCCGGGAGCCCGGGCGGCCGGGGCCTTGCGGAGCGCGTCCCTCAACCCGGCTCGTCCTGTAGCGCCTCGGGCGAGGGCTCCTGGCTTTCGGAAGCCGGCGGGGGAGCGGACGTCGGCGCTGCCGGGTCGGGCTGGAAGCACCGCCGGCAGCGGGGTTCGTAGACGTCCCGTGCCCCGAGCAGCACCCGCGCCCCACCGGGGGTCAGGCGCTGCGAGTGGTTGGCCGGCGCACCGCAGACCGTGCAGATGGCGTGGAGCTTGGTGACGTACTCGGCCACGGCCATCAGCTGCGGCATCGGCTCGAACGGACGCCCGAGGTAGTCCTGGTCGAGCCCGCTGACGATCACCCGCACCCCGCTGCGCGCGAGCCGCTGGCACACGTCGACGAGTTCGGCATCGAAGAACTGGGCTTCGTCGATGCCCACCACATCGGCCTCTCCCACGAGCAGGAGGATCTGCGTCGCGGTGTCGACCGGGGTAGAGCGCAGGGCATTCTCATCGTGGGAGACAACCTCGGCCTCGCTGTAGCGCGTGTCGAGCGCCGGCTTGAAGATCTCCACCTTCAGCCGTGCGATGCGGGCCCGGCGGAGCCGCCGGATCAGTTCCTCGGTCTTCCCGCTGAACATCGAGCCGCAGATGACTTCGATCCAGCCTCGCTTCTCACGGGTATGTACGACGAACGGCTCCATCGAACGGCAGCGGCACGGGTTGACGAAAGGGACGGGCGGGCCGGGGAAAGAAACGGCACCGGCGCCTCAGGAGCAACGCGGCCGGCGCTACACGTCGGCCAGGGCGCTCGCCTCGATCCAGCCGGTGGCGCCATTGGGTAGTTCGACCTCTGCCCACGGCCCCTGCGTGCGGAGGATGGACAGCGTCAGGCCTTCGTGCAGGATGAGTGCGGTTGCCGTCTCCGGCGCCGGGGCCTCGTGCAGGACGGCGGCATCGGCCACGAGGACGGCCCGGCGGTCGAGTTGCGGCGTCAGGGAGGCCAGGAAGGCGGCGGCGAGGAGGAGCACGGCGGCCACGCCGGCGACGACGAGGCCGCGGCGCACCCACTCGTTGCGCCGGCGGGTCCAGAGCCAGTATCCGGCCAGGGCCACCGCCGTCAGGTAGCACCCCATGCCGAGGGCGAAGAGCCCACCCGCTCCGAGCACCCGGAGCAGGGCCTGCCAGGCGGGCTTCCAGAACGGCTCCGGCCGCTGGGCGATGTCGTCCACGGTGCGGGCGCGGGCGATGGCCAGGTTGTGCTGCACGGCCCGGTCGTGGGGCAGCCACCGGCGGGCCTTCAGGTAGTAGCGGATGGCCTGTCCCAGTTCGTCCTGCCGGAAGTAGGCGTTGCCCAGGTTGTAGTACAGCGCCCCGCTGGCATAGCCGCGGTCCAGCGCCGCCCGGTAGGCGTCGGCGGCGCCGGCGTAGTCGCCCTGCCGGTACAGGGCATTGCCCTCTTCGAACAGGCGTGCCGCCTCGGCGCGCTGCGCGGCGGCGGGCCGTGCGCCCACGCCCAGGAGCACCAGCACGAGCACCCCCGCGAGGCCGGTCCGCCGGCCGGTCCGCCGGCCGGTCCGCCGGCCGATCCGTTCCCCGATCCGAAACCTGCTCATGAGACGGCGACCTCCCGCGCCAGCATCTGGTCGAGCCGGATGATGAGGCCGGCGGCCCGGTCGCAGGCAGAGGCCATCGCCTCCTGATCCGGCAGCACGGGCGAGAAGCGGGCCTGGTCGCACTCGTCGAGGAAGGCGCGGAGGGTCTGGCGCACCTCGTCCGGCACCCCGCGCGCGGCGAGCTGGTCGTCCAGGCGGGTGCGGGTGAGGCCGCGTTCCGGCAGGTTGAGGCGGTTGCCGATGAAGCCCTGCACGGCCCGGGCGACCTCCTCGTAGAAGGCGCGGGGCTGGTTGGATGCCAGATACGCCTCAGCCTGCTTCAGATGCCGGCGGGCCAGCGGATGCGCCCGTCGCCGCCGGGCATAGCCGACGTCCGCCGCCAGCCGCGCCGCACGACGCTGGACGCCGTAGAGCCCGGCCAGCAGCAGCAGCGGCAACAGCAGCGCCACGTAGACCAGCGGCCGCTCGTGCAGCGGCGTGCGGCCGAGCGCCACCCACCGCGTCGGCGTTGCCTTCAGGTCGGCGATGTCGTCGACGGGCAGCCCCTCGGCGGTGGTGCCGCTGGCCAGGGGCGAGGCCGCCGTGCCCGTGACGCGGATCGTCTGCGCGGGCGCCGTCTGCGTCTCGTAGCGCCCGGCCTCCGGGTCGAAGTAGGTGAAGGACAGCGGCGGCAGTTCGAAGCGCCCGTTGGAGCGCGGCACCAGCACGTAGGTGAACGTCCGGGCACCGCGCACCTCCCGGCCGCTGCGGATGACCGACGTCGACACCTCGGGGTCGTACTGCTCGAAGATGCCCGGCGGCTCGAACGGCGGGGCTTCCAGCGTGGCGATGTTGCCGGTCCCCGACAGCGTGACGCGCAGCTGCACGGCCTCGCCCACCTCCACCTCCGTCCGGTCGACGCCGGCGTCCAGGGTGAACTGGCCGACGGCGCCGGTAAAGCCCGGCGGCGCCGGCTCGGGCAGCGGCCGCACGTCGATCCTCAGCGCCGGCGAAGCCAGCTCGACGGGCTGGTACTGGCTGCGCAGCGAGAAGAACCGCTCGAACGGATCGCCCCGGTTAAAGGGCACGTAGGCCTCCGTCTGGATACGCAGCGGCTCGATGAGCAGCGTACCGCTCCGGGCCGGGAAGACGGCCACGCGCTTGAGCGTGATCATGTTGTAGCGCAACCCGTTCTCGACGACGCTGCGCGGAACCGGCCGGGCGTCCACGTCGAGCTCCTCCCGCCAGAATCCGTCGGCATCGCCGGCGTCGGTGAGGCGACTCTGGCGCAGCTGCACGCCGTCCCGGAAGAACAGCTGATACTCGACCAGGACCTGCTCGCCCTGGTAGACCTGCTGCTTGCTGGGGATGGCGCGGATGAACAGATCCGATGCGTCGATCGTGCGGTCGGTGCGATCCGGGGACGTGCCGTAGGGGGTCGTCTGCCCCGGCGTGGAGGGTCGCCGGGTCTGCGGCACGATGCGCAGCGTGATGGGGCGGGTGCGGTACGTCTCGCCATCGACCACCACCTCGGCGACGCCGATGCGGGCCTGCCCCTCGCGCACCGGGCGGAACAGCCAGGTAAACGCCACACGCTGCTGCATCCGCCCGTTGATGAGCGAGAGGTTGCTCCGCCGGGTGGGCACGGCCTGGAGCAGCACGAGGCCTTCCGTGGCCGGCGGCTCCGGCGTGCGCAGCGAGCCGATGGAGGTCCCCCGCACCTCGACGGTGTAGGCCACCGTCTCCTCCAGGCCCACCGTCGTCTCGTTCACCGTCGCATCCACGACGAGGCCCTGCGCCGACGCCACGCCGACGCCCCCCGCCAGCACCCACACGGCGAGGAGCCATCCTCCGAGCCATCCCCGGAGCCATCCCCGGAGCATCCCCCCGACATATCCGACCATCCGCATAGCGCCGTTACCAGTCTTTTTCGACCTGCCGGGGCCGCGTCCGGGGGCGCAGGACCTGACGCAGCAGCTGTTCCTCGTCGTTCTGCAGGGCCTGCAGGATGCGCTCGGCCTGCGCCCGGCTGAGCTGGTTGGGATCCGGCGGCGGGGCCTGCGAGGGGCCCTGCTGCTCGTCGCCCTCGCGCGGCGGCTCGGGCTGCTGCTCACTGGCCGGTTGCTGGTCCGGGCGGCCCTCGCCCTGCTGCTCGCCGTCCTGCTCCCCGTCGTCCGGCTCCTGCTCCCCCTCGCCCTGCTGGTTCTGACCGCCCTCGCTCTGGCTCTCGTCCTCTCCCTGCTGCTGGTCCCCCTCCTGCGGCTGTTGCTGTTGCTGCTGTTGCTGCTCTTCGAGCCGGCGCTTGACGAACTCGTAATTGAACTTGGCCGCCTCGTCGTCCGGGTCGGCCAGCAGGGCCTGCCGGTAGAAGCCCAGCGCTTCCTCCAGCTTCTGGCGGGCGACGGCGGTGTTGCCGGCGTTGTAGGCCGCCCGCGCCCGGTCGGCCGCGGCCTCGGCCACCGCCATCGAACGCGTGAAGGCCTCGTGCGCGGCCTCATACTCCTCCATCCGGTAGAGGGCGGCGCCGAGGTTGTTCAGCAGGCCGGCCTGCAGCGCACCGGGCGCGGCCCCGGCAGCGGCCAGCCCGGCTTCGTAGGCCGCCACCGCGCCGGCATAGTCGCCCTGCTCGTAGAGGGCGTTGCCGCGGCGGCCGTCCCGGCGGCCGTCGTCACCGGGAAAGGCCAGCAGCAAAACGGCAAGGAGCACGGATCGGTACAGCATGGCGATAGACGTCGGGCGGAAGGGGTTCGAGGGGCACCGTCAGCGGACCGCGAGCGCCGCGCCGCTGCGGCGTCGACGCCGGTCGCTGATCAGGCGCTCGACGGCGAGCAACAGCAGGGCCACGGCCAGCGGCCACTGGTACCGCTCCTCATATTCCTCGAACATATCGGTATCGAACTCGGTGCGTTCCAAACGATCGAGGGACGCGATTAATTGTGGCAGCGAACTGGACGTCCGGGCGATGCGGAAGTAGGCGCCATCCTCGGCCAGCGCCTGCAGCGCGTCCTCCTCCAGGCGCGTGCTGACGACGCGGCCCTCCCGGTCCTTCTTGTAGCCGATGCGCTGCCCGTTGCGATACAGCGGGATCGGCGTCCCGGCCGTCTCCCCGACACCGGCGGTGAAGATCACGATGCCGGCCTCCCGCGCCTCGGCCAGGATGGACTCGACGCCGCTGACGTGGTTTTCCCCGTCGGAGACGACGAGCAGCGCGCGGGTCCGGGCCTCGTCGGCGGCGTCGGGGTCGGCGGCGGCCTCGAAGGCCTGCAACGCCATGCGCAGCGCCGCGCCGAAGTCGGTGCCGGGCGTGGGCATCAGATCGGGCGAGACGACGTCGAGGAAGAGGCGGACCGCGCCGTAGTCGGTCGTCAGCGGGCACTGGATGAAGGCATCCCCGGCAAAGACGACGAGCCCGACCCGGTCCCCCTGCAGCGCATCCAGGAGCTTCTTGATCTCGTTCTTGGCCCGGGTGAGCCGGTTCGGGGCGACGTCCTCGGCCTGCATGGAGAGCGACACGTCCAGCGCCACGACGAGGTCCACGCCCTCGCGCTTGACCTCGCGCAGCTTCGTGCCGAAGCGGGGGCCGATGAGCGCCACGGCCAGGAGGGTGACCCCGATCGCCACGAGTGCGGCCTTCCAGCGCCGCCGCCGGGGGCTCACGGCGGCGGCCAGCCGGGCCACGAGGGGGCGGTCCCCCAGGCGTTCGAAGGCCCGCCGCCGCTGCCAGGCCGCCCACAGAAACAGCAGTACGGCCAGCGGCACCGCCGCCAGGGTCCAGACATAATCGGGATGCAGCCAGGCCATGGATCGAGGAAACTATCGGTTGTGGGCGATCGGCGATGAGCGGTTGCGCCCGAGGGCGGAGAGCCCGTCGCTGATCGTCGATGGCGTCAGGGAAGCCGTCGCAGTAGTGTGGTGGACAACAGAATCTCCAGCATCAACAGGCCGAAGGCCGGCCAGAGGAAGACCGGGTACCGTTCTTCGTAGTCGGTGTAGACCCGGGTTTCGATCTCGGTCTTTTCCAGCTCGCCGATCTCCTGGTAGATGGCCCGGAGGGCGGCTTTGTCGGTGGCGCGGAAGTAGCGCCCGCCCGTCTTCTCGGCCACCGTCTGGAGCATCTCCTCGTCGATCTCGACGGGCACCATGCGGCGCTGCCGCCCGCCGAAGGGGCCATCGACGACGAACGGGGCTTCGCCGTGGGCGCCCATGCCGATGGCGTAGACGCGCACGCCCATCGTCTCGGCCACGTCGGCCGCCGTCACGGGGTCGATCTCGCCGCGGTTGTTCTGGCCGTCGGTGAGCAGGATGACGACCTTGCTCTTGGCCTCGGTGTCTTTCAGGCGGTTGACGGCCATGGCCAGCGCCGTGCCGATGGCCGTGCCGTCCTCGATGATGCCGACGTCGACCTCCTCCAGCATCCGCAGCAGGAAGTCGTAATCCAGCGTCAGCGGAGCCTGCGTGTACGCCTTGGCGGCAAAGACGATGAGGCCGAGCCGGTCGGAGACGCGGCCCCGGATGAACTCGGCGGCGACGTCGCGCGCGGCTTCGAAGCGGTTGGGCGTGAAGTCCTGCGCCCGCATGGAGGTCGACGTGTCGAGCACGAGCATGATGTCGACCCCCTCGGCGTACTGCTCGCGCGTGACGTTGTGGGCCTGCGGCCGGGCCAGCGCCAGGATGCCGAGCGCGAGCGCCCCCATCCGCAACCCGCCCGGCAGGCCGCGCAGCCAGGCGCCGAGCGTGCGGGGGGCCGTGCGGGCCGCCGCCACGCTGCTGAAGCGCAGCCCCGCCGCCCGGCGCGCGCGCCACCACGACCAGCCCCCTACCACGGGGACCAGCACGAGCAGCATCAACCATTCGGGGTGGGCAAACTGCATGGCATCCTTCAGTCTCACACCCGACCGGTTCGCCGGGATGGGGTGGATCGGAGCGGCCGGCGAATCCGGAGGGGGTCCGGCGCTCCCACGAATGCACGACGGAGGCCCGCCGGCGTTCCCTCGGAGGCGCTATCCGCCTCGGCCCTGGCGGGCCGCCACGGCTTCGACCAGCGCCGGCAGCACGGTACCGGCCGGGCCCAGCACCACCTCGTGGACGTGGGCCGCAATGGCGCTGCGTTCGACGTTGACCTCGGCCACGTAGGCGCCGTGCTCGACGGCGAGCAACGGCAGGCCGGCCGCCGGATAGACGACCGCGCTCGTGCCGATGCTGAGGAAGACGTCGCAGGTGGCGGCGGCCTCGGTGGCCCGTTCCAGCGCCTCCGCCGGCAACGGCTCGCCGAACCAGACGACGTCCGGGCGGATCAGGCCTCCGCACGCCGGGCACCGCACCGGCCCCTCCTCCCGGCCGTGGGCCGGCCCGGCCTCTGCGTCTGCGGCTGGCCGCCGGCAGTCGATGCAGTAGCTGCGGGTCAGGTTGCCGTGCAACTCCACGACGGCCCGGCTGCCGGCGCGCTGGTGCAGGTCGTCCACGTTCTGCGTGACGAGGGTGAACGCCGGCACCAGCTCTTCGAGCCGCGCCAGCGCCCGGTGCCCCGGGTTCGGCGCGACCTCCTGCGCCAGGCGGCGGCGGTGCGCGTACCATCCCTGCACGAGCACCGGGTTGCGCAGAAACGCCTCGACGTTCGCCAGCTCCTGCGGGCGGAACCGCGCCCACAGCCCGTCCGGGTCGCGGAACGTCGGCACGCCGCTCTCGGCGCTGATGCCGGCACCGGTCAGCACGGCGACGTGCCGGGCCGCGGCGAGACGGTCGACGAGGGTCTGGCTGAAGGACATCGGCACGGGCGGCGGGCTCAGGAGGAGACGCCGGCGAGCGGACCGGGATCGGCGGGGGCGCCGTCGCCGGCCGGGGCCGGCCGCGCCGCCGGCCGCAGGGCCGTCTCGACCGCCTGCAGCACCTGGTGCGTCGCGGACACGGCACGGAAACCTTCTGCGGGCGGCGGGTGCACCTCGGCAAACTTGGCCAGGTCGGCCACGTCGAGCACCCGCTTCACCAGCCCGGCCACCTCCTCCGGCACCTCGGAGCGCACGGCCTCCCGGCGCAGGCGCTCGACCAGCTCGCGCGTGGTCATCTCCAGCGCGGCCACCCCCAGCCGCCGCTCCAGGTACCGCCGCAGCACGTCGGACAGCTCCACATAGAAGGGCTTGACGGCCGCCTCGTCGGCCAGGTCCCACGTCTCCAGGCGGCGGAGGCGGTCCATGGCCTCCTCGTAGGGAGACACCTCCGGCTCCGGCGGCTGCACCTCGGCGGGCGGCCCGGCGCGGCGGCGACGGCGCAGGTAGGCCCAGAGCAGCGCCGCCCCGATCAGCAGCCCCAGCGCCAGCAGCACCCAGGGCCACAGCGGCCGGGGAAAGGCGGCCAGCGGCGCCAGGTCCTGAATGCCCTCGGCGTCCGGCGGCACGAGCGAGATCACCGGCACGAACGCCGGCGGCGCCGCCACGGCAACCGTGTCCTCGTTCATCGAAAAGCGCACCGGGATCGGCGGCACGTAGGCCGTATCCAGCGCAAAGGTGGTCACCTCGTAGACGACGCTGTCCACCCGCGTCCCGGGCCGCGCCGCACCCAGGTACCGATGCTGCTGCGTCACCCGCCGGATCACCTCCAGGTCGCCGAAGAGCGAGTCGTCGATGGTCGGCTGCGGGAAGGCCGGCTCCTGCAGCATGCCATGCTCCGCCACGAGCGACAGGTAGAACCGCTCGCCCACGGTGACGCTGTCGGCCGAAAGGTATACCTCGACCTGCTGGGCGTGGCCGGCCGCCGGGATCAGCAGCAGGAGGCACGCCAGCACCGGCAGGCGCCGGGACGAGCGGAAGGCGGCCACAAGGGCTCCGGCAAACGCCATGCGTCAGGTCCGTTTGTTGCGGCGGCGGAAAAAATGGATGAGCGGCTCGATGTACCCCTCATCGGTGCGGATCGGGACGCTGTCCACCCGGCGGCGGCGGAAGAGCGCCTGCACGGCCTCGCGCTGCGCCCGGGCCTGCGCCGAGAACGCGGCCCGCGCGGCCCGGCTGCGGGTGTCCAGCGTGACCGTCTCGCCCGTCTCGGCGTCGGTCAGGTCGATCAGCCCGACCGCCGGCAGCTCCTCCTCCCGGGGATCCTGCAGGTGGATGGCGATCGTGTCGTGCCGCCCCGCCACGGCGGCGAGCTTCTTCTCGAAGCCGTCATCCAGAAAGTCGCTGATCACCAGGACGATGGAGCGGCGGCGCAGCACGTGCAGCACCCGGTCGAGCGCGACGGTCAGGTCGGTGCCCGTCGACGCCGGCTCGTGGGCGAACAGGTCGCGGAGGAGGCGCAACACGTGGCGACGCCCTTTCTTGGGCGGCACGAACAGCTCGACCTGGTCCGAGAACAACAGCAGCCCGACCTTGTCGTTGTTCTGAATCGCGCTGAAGGCAACGACCGCGCAGATCTCGGCGGCCATCTCGCGCTTGAAGGCGTGCCGCGATCCGAAGTCCTCCGACCCCGAGACGTCCACCACCAGCATCAGCGTCTGCTCACGCTCCTCCTCGAAGACCTTCACGTAGGCCTCCCCCGTCCGGGCGGACACGTTCCAGTCGATGTTGCGGATGTCGTCCCCGATCTGGTAGGGCCGGACCTCGGCGAAATCCATCCCGCGCCCTTTGAACGCCGAGTGGTATTCCCCCCCGAAGACGTCGTTGACCAACCCCTTCGTCCGGATCTCGATGCGCCGGATCTTTCGAAACAACTCGCGGGGGATCATGCAGAAGAGGGGGATCGGGGAGAACGGGGCGTTGCCGTCCGCCATAACGATACATACCCGGCTCTTCGTACGTCCGGCGGCGACGGCGGGGGTACCGTACCCCTGAACCGCCGCCGGGATCCGACCCGAACCCCGACGGCCGCCCGGCGCTAGCGCACCGGGGTGGCGGCGAACCGGACACCGAGTTGCCGGCACAACCGCTCCAGGTATGCCTGATCCGTCTCGTCGAAGGCGGCGGGGTCATCGGAGTCGACGTCCAGCACGGCCAGCAGGCGGTCGTCCGGCGTGAGGACGGGGACGACGATCTCGGAGCGGGTGGTGGAGGAACAGGCGATGTGCCCCGGAAACCGGTCGACGTCCGGCACGAGCTGCGTCTGCCGCGTCCGCGCCGCCGCACCGCAGACGCCCCGGTCGAACGGGATACGCAGGCATCCGTGCCCGCCCTGGTACGGCCCGATGACGAGCAGATCGTCCGACACGGCCCGGTAGAAGCCGGTCCAGTGGTAGTAGGCGAACGTGTGGTGCAGTTCGCAGGCGACGGTCGCCATCGCGGCGATCCAGTCCGTCTCGCCGTCCAGCAGCGCCTCGATGCGCCGGAAGACGTCTTCGTACCGCGCGGCACGCTCCGACGCCGCCGGTGGAGGGGAAAGTGACATATCGAGAAGGGTTCGTTACGATGCAAGGATTGGTTCAACAAAGACGAGAAGACGGCCCGCTCCGTCGCTGCTGGCTACTGGCTGCGGGCTGACCGCTGACGGCTGAAGGCTGAGGGCTGACGGCTGCACAGGGGGAAGTCCCCGCAGGGGGAAGGGGGTCAAGCCCCCCGCAACATCGCCATCGCCCGGGGGCTCCCCCTCCGTCGCTGCGCGACACCTCCCCTTCGCAAGGGGAGGATTGGATGGTTGCTACAACGTACGATGCAAGACCCTTCCCCCTGGCCGCAGGCCACACAGGGGGAAGTCCCCGCAGGGGGAAGGGGGGCAAGCCCCCCGCAACATCGCCATCGCCCGGGGGCTACCCCTCCGTCGCTGCGCGACACCTCCCCTTCGCAAGGGGAGGATTGGATGGTTGCTACAACGTACGATGCAAGACCCTTCCCCCTGGCCGCAGGCCACACAGGGGGAAGTCCCCGCAGGGGGAAGGGGGGCAAGCCCCCCGCAACATCGCCATCGCCCGGGGGCTACCCCTCCGTCGCTGCGCGACACCTCCCCTTCGCAAGGGGAGGATTGGATGGTTGCTACAACGTACGATGCAAGACCCTTCCCCCTGGCCGCAGGCCAAGCAGGGGGAAGTCCCCGCAGGGGGAAGGGGGGCAAGCCCCCCGCAACATCGCCATCGCCCGGGGGCTACCCCTCCGTCGCTGCGGGCTACCGGCTGACGGCTGACGGCTGACCGCTGACCGCTGACGGCGTCGAGGACCGGGCGGGGCGGGCATCACGGCACGACCTGCACGCCGCGCCAGAACGCCACGTGGTCCTTGATCTCCGCGGCCGCCGGCTTCGGATTCGGGTAGGTCCAGGCAGCATCGCGGTTCTCCTCCCCGTCCACCACGATCGTGTAGTACTTCGCCGTCCCCTTCCACGGGCACACCGTCGACGTAGCGCTCGGCTTCAGATACGACGTGCGGATCGCGTCGGGAGGAAAATAGTGATTGCCTTCGACGACCACGGTGGCATCGCTCTCGGCGATGACGGTGTCTTTCCAGATGGCTTTCATGCGGATGCAGAGGGTTTGATGATGGGGATAAAACCGGGGCTCATGAGGGGGGCAGGAGCAGGCGCAGCATCGCCAGGACCACGCCGGCGCGGAGCGTCCAGGCAACGGTGCGGATCCAGTTGGTGGCGACCAGCCGCCGGTGTGCGTCGGCCTCGAAGCCGCTGCTGAGCACGCCATGCAGCGGCACCTGCAGCACCGCCGTCGAGAGCCACACGACGCCGATCAGCCCGAGCCCGACCCAGACCAGCGGGGCCGGCACCGCCGCGGGGCGGTGCCACACCAGCGCCAGGCCCGTCAGCAACTCGACGGTCATGGCCGGAAACACGACGTACGTGATCAGCCGGGCATGGTCGGCCTCGTAGGCGACAAACCCGGCCGCCCCGACCTTCGCGAACAGGGGGTAGTGGACGACCTGCACGATCCAGATGACACCGGTCATGAACAGCGTGGAGGCGACGTGGGCCAGCAGCAGGATCTTCATCGGAACGCATCGTGGGTTCGCCGACGCGCGCGGCCGTTACACCGGGTCCCGCCCACGGGCTCAGCCGGGCACGGGGGCGAGGTCGAGCGCGACGGCCTCGCCGGCATGGCGGCCGGAGCGCAGAGCGCCGTGGATCGAGGCGGTCGACCGGTGATCGCCGCAGACGTAGAGGCCGTCGCCGAGGCGCACCGGCCGCTCGGGCGGGGTCAGGAAGGGCGGGGCCTGCTCGGGCAGCGCGTAGCGGATGCGGTAGGTGCGCAGGTGCGCCCACGTCTGCACCGCCGGCCCGAACCACAGCAGCAACTGGCGGCGGACGGCCCGCTCCAGCGTCTCGTCGTCGTCCGCCGGATCCCCGAGCACGACGGCCGAGACCAGCGCCCGGCCCACCGGCCCGTAGGTCGGGGCGACGTTCGTGAGCACGCTCACGTTGTTGACCGGACCGGTGCCTTCTCCGTCGAGGATCAGCACGCCCTCCGGGACGGGCGGCGTCTCGGCGCTGAAGTAGAGGCAGGTGGTGCTCCGGTACGCCGTCGGCCGGATCGCGGCGCGCTCGCCCAGGAGCGCAGCGGCCGCCGGCGCCTCGGTGGCGACCACCACCGCCGGCGCCTCCAGCGTCGTCCCGTCGTCGAGCGTGACGCGGCCCGGCTCGACGTGGCGGACGCGGGTGTTCAGCCGGATGGCCTCCGGCGGCAGGGGCGCGGCGAGCTGGCGCGGGATGGCCTCCATCCCGCCGGCCGGCAACGCCGCCCGGCCCTCGGCAAACATCCGAAAGACGAACTCGAACATCCGGCTGGAGGCGGTCAGGTCCCGGTCGAAGAAGATGCCGCCGAAGAACGGCCGGAAGAAGCGGTCGATCATCCGATCCGAGAAGCCCCAGCGCCGGCGCAGGGCGTCTAGCGTGGTCGTCTCCTCCCGGTCGAACAGGCCCGTCAGCGAGCCGCGCAGCAGGGCGGCCCGGAGGCGGGCCACGCGGAGCTTGTCCTCCAGCGTGCCCACGGGGGCCAGCAGCGTGGCGGCAGCGGCGAGGGGCCGGCGGATGGGATCGGCCACGCGGTGCAGCCGCCCTCCCACGTAGACGAGGGCGCCGTCGTAGAACGAACGCAGGCCGAGCAGGTCATAGTCGAGCAGCGCCTGCGCCTCGGGGTAGGCCGTCAGCAACACCTGAAAGCCGCGGTCGAGCAGGAAGCCGTCCACCTCATCGGTGCGGACGCGCCCGCCGACGGCGTCGGCGGCGTCGAGCAGCACGAAGGAGTGGCCCCGGCGGTCCAGGTGCCGCGCGCAGGCCAGTCCGGCCAGCCCGGCACCGACGATGAGGACATCGGGTTGGGTCATGGGGAGAGCGGGGGATGAGGGAGGGGATCAGGCGGGACGGCCGAGCAGGTGCCGGAGGGCGGGTTCGAGACGGGGCTCGGCGAAGCGATAGCCGGAGGCGAGCAGGCGGTCGGGCAGGACGCGGAGGCTCTGCAGGGCGATCTCCTCGCCCGCCTCACCCATGACGGCGCGCACCACCGACGCCGGCACGTTCAGCACCGCCGGCCGACGGACGACCCGCCCCAGCGTACGGGCATACTCGGCCATGGTCGCCGGGTTCGGGGCGGTGAGGTTGACCGGCCCGGCCACGTCGTCGGTCCACAGCAGGTGGTAGATCGCGCCGAGCACATCATCCAGCGCGATCCAGCTCAGGTACTGGTCCGGGGAGCCGGCGTAGCCGCCGAGGCCGAGCAGGAAGGGCAGGTACATCAGCCGGAGCGCCCCGCCGGCGGGCGTCAGCACCACCCCGATGCGCAGCGGCACGGTGCGCAGGCCGGCTTCGGCGGCCGGCTGCGCCGCGGCCTCCCAGTCGCGCGCCACGCGGGCCAGGAAGCCGGCCTCGGCCGGTGGTGCGGCTTCCGTGACGGCCTCGACGCCGCGGTCGCCGTAGTAGCTGATGCCGGAGGCCGTGAGGAGCACCCGCGGCGGGTCGTCGAGCCGGGCCAGCGCCTCGGCCAGCAGGCGGGTGCCGCGGACGCGGCTGTCGTAGATGCGCCGCTTCCGGGCCTCGTCCCACCGCACGGCGAAGACGCTTTCCCCCGCCAGGTGCACCACCGCATCCAGCCCCGCCAGCTTCTCCGCCTCGATCTGTCCCGTCTCGGGCTGCCAGAAGACCTCGGCGGCGTCGCGCGGCGGGCGGCGGACGAGCCGGCGCACCTCGTGCCCACCGGTGGTCAGCAACGCGCACAGGTTCGACCCGATCAGCCCGGAGGCCCCGCTGACGGCGACGCGCAGCCGGCGGCCGGCAGGGTTGTAGCGGCGGTGCAGGGCGAGGTCCCGCCGGGTGATGCGGTGGCGATAGGCAAACTGCCGCTGCAGCTCGCGGCGGACGAGCGCCCCGCCCAGCACGGCACCGACCTCGCCGCCGGGCAGCGCGTAGTGGATGCGGTCGATGAGGGTGCTGCCGCCCGAGCCGTCCGGCTCCATGCGATGGACGTGCACCCAGGACGCGAACGGCCCCTGCACCTGCCGGTCGCAGAACTGCCGGCCCGCCTCGTAGCCGTAGTGCTCGGCCACCCAGCGCAGGCTCAGCGGCCCGACGCCCAGCCGGAGCACCGCCCGGTCGCCGTCGCGGATGCCCTCGTGCCGCTCCAGGCGGACGGGCGCCCAGGGCGGCGTCAGCCGCTGGAACGCCCCGGGCCGCGCGTGCCAGGCGAACAGCTCGTCCGCCGGGGCGTCGATGGAGGTGCGAAACGTCAGCACGGGCATGGCGTGGGACACGGAAGCCGGTCGGAGGCAGGCGATCTACCCCGTCCAACGCCCGGCCCCGCGTCTGGCCTCTGGACACCCCCGGCCGTTACAAGATCGGTGCGATTGCCTGTTCGAGCTTTCAGCGATGAGCTATCAGCCGTCAGCCCTCAGCCGTCAGCCCTCAGCCAGAAGCCCACAGCCCGAAGCCCTCAGCCAGTAGCCCGCAGCCAGTAGCCCTCAGCCAGTAGCCCGCAGCCAGTAGCCCGCAGCCCTCAGCCCGCAGCCCGCAGCCCTCAACCTTCCACCATCGCCCGTCCCCATGCCCTACCTTCCCATCCAGGATCACGGCCTGATCGGCAACCTGCACACCGCCGCGCTGGTCGGCCTCGACGGCACGATCGACTGGCTCTGCCTGCCCCACTTCGACGCCCCCAGCGTCTTTGCCGCCCTCCTCGACGACGAACACGGCGGCCGCTTTCAGATCCGACCGGTCCACAACCACACCGCCGCACGCCAGCTCTACTGGCCGGACACGAACGTGCTCGTCACCCGCTTCATGTCCGAGGCCGGGGTGGCCGAGGTGATCGACTACATGCCGGCCGGGCTGGCCCCGGACGCCCCCGGCTTCGGGCAGCTCATCCGCCGCGTCGAGGTCGTCCGCGGCCGGATGCCGATGGAGATGACGTGCACGCCGGCCTTCGACTATGCGCGGGCGCCCCACACCACGGAGCTGACCCGCCACGGCGCCGTCTTCCGCTCCGACGCCCTCGTCCTCGGCCTGGCCGCCTCGGTTCCGCTGGACCGCACCCGCCACGGGGTGCGCGCTCGCTTCACGCTCCGGCAGGGCGAGTGCGCCCGCTTCGCCCTGCAGCCGCTCCGGGCCGCCGAAGGCCCCCGCCTCGACGCCGACCAGGAGCGAACCCTGTTCGACCACACCGTGCGCTTCTGGCAGTCCTGGCTGGCGCGGTGCACCTACGACGGCCGCTGGCGCGAGCACGTCCACCGCTCGGCCCTCACCCTCAAGCTCCTCACCTTCGAGCCGACCGGCGCCATCGTGGCGGCCCCGACGTGCAGCCTGCCCGAACACATCGGCGGGGCACGCAACTGGGACTACCGCTACACCTGGATCCGCGATGCCGCCTTCACCGTCTACGCGCTCCTGCGCATCGGGCTGACGGACGAGGCCACCGCGTTCATCGACTTCCTCCAGGCCCGCTGCCGCGACCGCCACGACGACGGCAGCCTGCAGATCGTCTACGGCATCCACGGCGACCGGGACCTCGCCGAGACGACGCTGGACCACCTCGCCGGCTACCGCGGCTCGACGCCCGTCCGCATCGGCAACGGCGCCTTCGACCAGCTCCAGCTCGACATCTACGGCGAGCTGATGGATGCCGTCTACCTCTACAACAAGTACTGCCAGCCCATCGGCTATGACTTCTGGACGCAGCTCCACGAGCTGGTCGACTGGGTGTGTGACCACTGGGAGGAGCCGGACGCGGGCATCTGGGAGGTGCGCGGCCCACGCCGGCATTTCGTCTACTCCAAGCTGATGTGCTGGGTGGCCGTGGACCGGGGGCTGCGCCTGGCCCGGAAGCGCTCCTTCCCGGCCGACCGCGAGCGCTGGCTCCGCGTGCGTGACGCCATCTACCGCCGCGTCATGACCGAGGGCTGGAGCGCCGAGCGCCGGGCCTTCAAGATGGCCTTCGACCTCGACGCCCTGGACGCGGCCACGCTCATCATGCCGCTGGTCTTCTTCACCTCCCCCACCGACCCCCGCATGCTGCACACGCTGGAGGCGCTCCGTGCGCCCCTGGAGGAAGGCGGCCTGCTCTCGGACCACCTGGTCCACCGCTACAACCCCGCCGCGGTCGACGACGGGCTGGGCGGGCAGGAGGGCACGTTCAACATGTGCACGTTCTGGCTCGTGGAAGCCCTCACGCGCGCGGGCCGCACCCACCCGGCCTTCCTGCACGAGGCCCGCCTGATGTTCGAGAAGATGCTGGGCTACGCCAACCACCTCGGCCTCTTCGCCGAAGAAACCGGCCCCTGTGGCGAGGCCCTGGGCAACTTCCCGCAGGCCTTCACCCACCTCTCGCTCATCAGCGCCGCCTACAACCTCGACCGCGCCCTCGACGGCAAACCGTTCGGGAAGGTCGGGTAGAGCCAGGCACGAAGATGGAAGGACGGGCGGGCAACCGTGTCGCGATCTCGCCCTTCACGCTTCGCCCTTCGACCTTTGCCTCACCGTCTCGTAGGCCGCCAGCGCCCGGTCACGCGCCTGGCCGTGGTCGACGATGGGCCGCGGGTACGTCGTGCCGAGTTCGACGCCGGCCCGCCGGAGCACGTCGTGCGGGGCCGTCCAGGGCTGGTGGATGTAGTTCGTCGGCAGGTCGGCCAGCTCGGGCACCCAGCGGCGGACGTAGGCGCCGTCGGGGTCGTAGCGCTCGCCCTGGCTGACAGGGTTGAAGATGCGGAAGAACGGCTGGGCGTCGGCGCCGCACCCGGCGGCCCACTGCCAGCCCATCGTGTTGCTGGCCAGATCGCCGTCCACGAGTGTGTCCCAGAACCATTCCGCCCCGCGCTGCCACGGGATGAGCAGGTCCTTCGTCAGGAACGACGCCACGATCATGCGGACGCGGTTGTGCATCCAGCCGGTCTGCCAGAGTTGCCGCATCCCGGCGTCGACGATGGGGTAGCCGGTCTGCCCGCGCTGCCATCGGTCGAGTCCGTCGGCGTCGTCCTCCCACGGGAAGGCGGCGAACGTGTCTTTCAGCGGCTCGGCGGGCGTGTGGGGGAAGTGGTGAAGCAGGTGGTAGGCGAACTCGCGCCAGACGATCTCCTTCAGGAAGACCTCGGCGGCGTCTTTCATCGGGCGGTTCCGGATCCAGTCCTGCACGGCGTGCCAGACCTGCCGGGGGCTGAGTTCGCCGTGGTGGAGGTGCGGCGAGAGCCGCGAGCTGCCGTCCACGTCCGGGCGGTTGCGCCGGTCGGGGTAGTCGATCAGACTGTGGTCGATGAACGCCTGGAGCCGCTCGTGTGCCGCCGCCTCGCCGGGCGTCCCGTCGAACCCCCCGGCCCAGTCGACGCCGTCCTGCGCCACGGGCGTCAGGCCGAAGGCCTCGACCGGCAGGCTGTCCGGCCACGCCGCGGGCGCTTTCGTCTCGCCCATGCGGGGCACGGGCAGCGGCGCCTCCACCGGAAGGTCGAGGCCGCCGAGCTTCCGCCAGAACGGGGTGTAGACCTGATACGGCCCGCCGCTGCCGGTGCGGACGCCGTCCACGTCGTGCAGCAGCCGCCCCTCGAAGGTGCGCACCTCGGTGCCATCCTCGCGCAGGGCGTCCCGGATCCGGGCGTCGCGTTCGCGCAGCGCCGGCTCGTAGCCGGTGTGCCAGCAGACGGCCCCGGCCCCGGTTTCCTCGATCAGCGTGCGCAGGGTCTCCAGGCTCGGCCCGTGCCGCAGCATCAGCCGGGAGCCCTTGTCGCGCAGGCTGCGGTCGAGCGCCTGGAGCGATCGGTGCAGCCACCAGCGGTGCGCCCCGCCCGGCGGCCAGCCGCCCGCTTCCTCCGGCGCCCAGATGAACACGGGCACGACGGCGTCGCTGCGGTCGACGGCGTGGGTCAGCGCCGGATGGTCGGCGAGGCGGAGGTCCTGGCGGAACCAGACGAGGGTGGTGTGGGGCATGGGGCGTGTCGATGGTCGATGGTCGAAGGACGGAGGTTTGACACAAGCACTCGCTCGGAAATCGTCAATCGGCCTTCACCCTTGCCTCACCGGCCGCGGACCGTCGCCAGGCCGCCGTCGACGCCGATGACCTGCCCGGTGACCCAGCTGCTCTCGGCCGACAGCAGCCACGCGATGGCGGGGGCGACGTCGCCGGGCTGCCCGATGCGGCCGAGGGCGTGCATGGCCTCGGACTGCTTCCGGCCCGCCTCGTTCTGCACGAGGTGCTCGGACATGCGCGACGCCACCAACCCCGGAGCGATGCAGTTGACACGTACGCCGCGGTTGGCATAGGTCGCGGCCGCCGCCCGCGTCAGCCCGATGACACCGCCCTTGGCGGCGGCGATGGCCTCGTGGTTCGGCACGCCGATGCGGGCGGCCGCCGTGGTCATCAGGACGATGGAACCGCCCTCCTTCATCATCGCGCGCGCCGCAGCCTTGACGGTGTGGAAGGCCGTGTGCAGGTTCAGCGCCAGCGTCTGGTTGAACTCGTCGAGGGAGGTCAGGTGCGCCGGCTTCAGCAGGATCGAGCCGGCCAGGTTGGCGATGCCGTCGATGCGGCCGTGGGTGTCGAGGGCGTGCCGGACGAAGCCCTGCACCTGCTCGAAGTCGGTCGCGTCCAGCGGGTAGGCCTCGGCGCCGACCTCGTCGGCGAGGGCGCGGACGTCGGCCTCGGTGCGGGCGCCGAGCACCAGGCGGGCCCCCTGTCCGGCCAGGCGGCGGGTCAGGTCCGCGCCGATGCCGCCCGTCGCACCGATGATCGCATAAACCGGGGCGTGGTCGTCGTTCGTCATGGAGGTCGCTCGTCAGTCTGGAAAGCATGTCGTGAAGGCGCCGCAACGGGCGGCCGCCTGTGCAATGGCGCCCACCGGGTACCGGATCCGCCGCCACGGGTCCTGTCGAGACATCGTTACGGCCTCCTCCTCAAAAAAACAGGCCGGAACCGTAGAGACGGCTCCGGCCTGTCGACAGGCAGGTCGTGCGACCCGATCACTGCGTGTCAGAAGGGGGCAGCAACACCGTGTCGATGACGTGGATGACGCCGTTGCTCGCCTCAACGTCGGCCTGCACGACCGTTGCCGATCCTATCATAACGGTACCGTCTTCGACCTGAACGCTGAGCGTGCCGCCCTGGAGCGTCGGAACTTCGTCCATGCCGGTTACCTGTGCGGCCATTACCTTGCCCTCGGCTACGTGATAGAGCAAGATTGCCGTCAACTGGTCTTTGTTCTCCGGCTTGAGGAGGTTCTCTACCGTGCCTTCCGGCAACGCGGCAAAGGCCTCATTCGTCGGTGCGAAGACCGTAAAGGGGCCTTCGCCCTGCAAGGTGCTCACCAGATCGGCAGCCTGCAGGGCCGTGACCAGTGTGCTGAATCGCTCATCGCTCGTGGCGATGTCCACGATGGTCGTGGCAGGAGCCTCCTCCGTCATGGATACCGTTTCGGTTTCCGCGCTCTCGTCGGCCGACCGGGGCGTATCGGCACAGGCAGCGACCAGGAGCACCAGCGCTGCCAGAGCACTCGTTGACAGTAGCAAGGACAGCGAGCGTGGGATGAAGGTGTTGATACGCATGTCTTTCCTCAGAACAGGGTGGATGGGTATGGGGTAACTCGACGAACCGCCGGGCAGGGTGAGGGGAAGACCTGCGATGGTGTCAGCAATTCAGTTTAATCGCCAGCGAACCGTCTGGTTTGATGCATGACGAGAACGTTACAGGCTTCAGCCTTTTCGTTGCATCTCCTTTGCATTCTGCCTGTGTGAGGCACAAATTGCGAGGAAGCCCTGCGCTGAAGCATCTTGCCGGCGCCGATCATCGTCGCCCCGCCCCTTCCCTCCAACCGCTGCCGCCCGTGGCCCCATGACGCTCCCGCTCGCCAGGATTCGCCGGGTGCTGCTCCGGCTCCTCTGGATGGTGGCGGGGGCCGGGGCGGGGCTGAATGTGCCCGGTCCTCACGCGGCCTGCGCCCAGTCCGACCCGGCCGGCCGCCTGGACGTGACCTACACGGCGGACGCCATGGCCGGCCTGCGCGGGGGCCGGGAACGGGGCGCGGTGTTTCTCGACAACCTCGACCTCACGCTGACGCTGGATCTGGATGCACTGCTCGGATGGCCCCGGACGGTCCTGTTCCTCTACGGCCTCGGCAACCAGGGCGGCTCGGCCTCGGCGCTGGCCGGCGATGTGCAGGGCGTCAACAACATCGAGGCACCCAACGCCTGGCGCCTCTATGAAGCGTTCGTGCAGCACCGCCTCCTGAACGACCGCCTCTCCCTGCTGGCCGGCCTCTACGACATCAACGCCGAGTTCGACGTCATGGAGGCCGCTTCCGTCTTCCTGAACAGTTCCTTCGGCATCGGGGCGGAATTCGCGGCGAGCCGGCCGCAGGGGCCGTCCATCTTCCCCTTCACCGCCCTCGGCCTGCGGGCCCGTGCCTTCCCGGCCGACCGCTGGTACCTGCAGGCCGCCGCGCTCGACGGCGTCCCGGGCCTGCCGGGCGACCCCCACGCCGGCCCTTTCCACTTCGGCCCGAACGACGGGCTGCTGCTGGTGGCGGAGACGGGCGTGACGCTGGACCGCCGGAGGCTCGATTCGGCGTCGCAGCAGCAGGTCCGCAGGCAGCGGATCAGCCGGCTCGCCACGAGCCCGTACCGGCTCAAGGTCGGGCTGGGCGGGTGGTATTACACGGCGCGCTTCCAGCGCATCGGCACCCCCGCCGTCACGCAGCGCGGCAACGGCGGGCTCTACCTGCTGAGCCAGGGGACGCTCTTTCACGAACCCGCGGATCCGGCCCAGGGGCTGCGCGGCTTCCTGCGGCTGGGCGTGGCGGACCGCCGGGTCAACCGGCTCGCCGCGTACACGGGCGGTGGCCTGGTCTACACGGGCCTCCTCCCCGGCCGCCCCGCAGATCACCTGGGCGTGGGCGCGGCCATCGCCCACCACGGCGCCCCCTACCGGCGCGCACAGCACCGGACCGGCACGCCGACGACCCGCTCCGAAACCGCCCTCGAACTCACCTACCAGGCCCCCCTCACCGCCTGGCTGCTGATCCAGGGGGACGTGCAGTACGTCCTCCACCCCGACATGGACCCCACACAGGGGCATGCGCTGGTCCTGGGCCTTCGCCTGCAGGTGGCCTGCGGTACCGCCTTCTGACCCGGTCCCCCGGACGCCGGAGCCTCTGCCGTCTTTCGGGAGGATGTCGTATGTTGCCGGCACCGCGTGGTCCTTTCCGCCTTCATCCAACACCCACCGCACATGCCCAGGCTCCAGACCATCCCCGAGTTGCTCGCCTTCTACCAGGAGCGGTTCATCCCCGAACGGGCCGAAGGCATCGACGGCGTCGTCGTGCTCGACCTCTCCGGCGAGGGCGGCGGCACCTACAGCCTCATCATCCAGGACCAGACGCTCACCATCGAAGAAGGCGCCCGGCCCGACCCCACCGTCACCGTCCGTGCCTCGGCAGCGGACTGGCTGGCCATCCACAACGGCGAGCTCAACCCGATGATGGCGATGATGCAGGGGAAGGTCAAGATCAAGGGGTCGATGGCCGTGGCCACCCGGTTCCAGGGGATGTTTCGGATCGGCGGGGGGTGAGGGCGAAGGCCGCCGCCGGGCGCGATCAATCCGTCGGTGCAGGTGTGCCTTCGTCCGGGGGTTGCCAGCCCAGGTGGACCTCCAGATCCGGCCGGGCCGTGCGGAGCCGCTGCACGCCCTCCGGCGTCACGCGGGTCTGCCACAGGTACACGACCCGCAGCGCGGGCAGGCCGGCCAGCACGTCCAGGCTCGCGTCCGTCACCGCCGTGCCGTAGAGGTTCAGGTATTCCAGGTAGGCCAGGCCGCGCAGGTGGGCCAGGCCGGCGTCGGTGACGGCGGTGCGTTCCAGATGGAGGCGCGTCAGGTGCGGCAGATCGGCCAGGACGGCCAGGCCCGCGTCCGTCACCGCCGTGCGGCCGAGGTTCAGCCAGGTCACCTGCGGCGCCACCGCCCGCAGCGAGGCCAGCATGGCCTCGTCCAGGGTCCCGGTCGGGTTCGTCGCCCGAACCTGCACGAAGGGCACCTCGTCGGCCAGCGGCAGCACGACGAACCCCTGCTCGCGGAGCGTCGCCAGCGCGGTCGGCTCGGGCGGGGGCACGTCGAGGGCGAAGACGCCGGTGGGGCGGTCCTCGGTGCCTGCGCCGAGGCGCGTCAGCACGAGCCGTACGCCGTAGGAGCGTTCCTCGGCCTCGGCCACGGTCATCTCGAAAGAGGCGCCGTGCTCGATCCACCAGCGCAGCAGTTCCACGTCCTCCAGCGGCAGCAGCGGGCGGCCGTCGGGCGGCATGAGGTCCTCGTGCCCCGGCGGCAGCGTCACCCGCCGGACGAGCTCGCTCTCGTCCGGGCGGCCGGCGACGAGCACCGGCCCGCCGTCACCGCCCTGCAAGAGCTGCTCCGGGGTGTCGAGCCGGAGCCCCCCCTTGGTCTTGCCGGGGTTGTGGCAGGAGACGCAATGCCGCTCCAGGATGGGCTGCACGAGATCGTGGTAGATGACGGCCTCGTCGATGTCGGCAAACGCCGGCCGGCCGACCTCGGCGCGGGGGGGCAGCCCGGCGATCCGCCGCAGCGGGTCGGGCATGTAGCGGGTCAGGTAGCCGGCGCCGTGGGTGAGCGTGCCGCCGAAGTGCCCGGCCAGTCCCACCAGCACCACCACGGCGGCCAGCAGCACGGTATAGAGCCGCTCGTAGCGCCGGCGGTCCGCCCACTGGTTGAGCCACCGGACGACCCAGGCCGCCCCGGCCAGCACCGCCACCGCTATCCCAGACCAGCGATGCCAGGCCAGCGTCGCCTCGTCGTACCCCCCGCCCAGTGCGAGCAGATGACCGACGGCGACGGCGCCCACGGCGCTGAGCGCACCCAGCCCGAGCACGAACGACGTGGCCGCCTGCAGCGCCTCGAACCGCGGCCACCGGCCCAGCCATTCCATCACCGCCGCCAGCACCAGCAGGGCAATGGGCAGATGGACGACGAGCGGATGCATCCGCCCCAGAAACAGCGCCCAGTCCGGCGGCGCTTCGGCGTCGAGCGTCAGCAGCAGCCCGGCCGTGCCCAGACCGCCCAGTAGCAACGCCCGGAAGGCGATACGCGTCCCGTTCATAGTGATGACCAACGAAGAAACTGCCTGTGGCCGGCCCTGCGACGGGGCCGGACCGGTCGGCTTCATGGTACTCTGCCTTCCCGGGAAAAGCCACCGCGGGCACTACTGCGGCCGGAAACGGTACAGCGAGCCCGCCGGCGTCTCGAAGGGCACGACCTGCTCGCCGTAGCGAATCCGGCCGGGCCGGCCCCGCGTCGACAGGATCACCGCCTCGACGAGGTCGCCGTCCTGCCAGGTGATGGCCACCTCGAAGCCGCCACGCGCGCGCAGGCCCGCGACGCGGCCGGTCGGCCAGGCCTCGGGGAGGGCCGGCAGCAGGTGGATCTCGTCGCGGTGGCTCTGCAGCAGCATCTCGGCGATGCCGGCCGTCGCCCCGAAGTTGCCGTCGATCTGGAACGGCGGATGCGAGCCGAAGAGGTTGGGATACACCCCGCCGCCCTGCGAGCCGTCCCCGTCGCTCCCCGAGAGGGTCAGCACGCGGTCGAGCAGCCGGAAGGCGTGGTTACCGTCGTAGAGCCGGGCCCAGGCATTGATCTTCCAGGCGAGGCTCCACCCGGTGCCGCCGTCGCCGCGCCGTTCGAGCGACCGCCGGGCGGCCCGGAGCAGCGCCGGGGAGCCTTCGACGGTGAGTTGCCGCCCCGGATAGAGGCCGTAGAGGTGCGAGAGGTGACGGTGGTGCGGATCCTCCTCGGGCCAGTCTTCCCGCCACTCCTGCAACTGCCCCCACCGCCCGACCTGGAGCGGATGCAGGCGATCCCGCGCCTCGCGCAGCGCCTCACGCAGCGGATGGTCCAGCCCGAGCACCTGGCTCGCTGCGATGGTGTTGGTGAACAGCTCGTGGATGAGCATCAGATCCATCGTCGCCCCCATGCTGACCGCAGCCCGGGCGCCGTCGGGCAGCACGAAGCTCAGCTCCGGGGAGGTCGACGGCGCGGTGACGAGGTAGCCCTGCTCGTCCTCGATGAGCCAGTCCAGGCCAAAGCGGGCGGCCTCCTTCAGGACGGGGTAGATCCGTTCGAGATAGGCCGTATCCCCGCCGAAGGCATAGTGCTCCCAGAGGTGCGCTGCGAGCCAGACGCCTCCCATGGGCCACAGAGCCCACTTCGGGTCGCCGTGGCCGAAGGCCCCCACCGGAGCCGACTGCCGCCAGAGGTCGGTGTTGTGATGGGCGACCCAGCCATCGACGCCGTAGTTGACCCGGGCCGTCTCGGCCCCCGTCCGGGCCAGCTCCGTGACCATGCGCAGCAGCGGCTCGTGGCATTCGGCGAGGTGCGTCACCTCGGCCGGCCAGTAGTTCATCTCTGCGTTGATGTTGAGCGTATAGTTGGAGCTCCACGGCGGCTGCACGCTGTCGTTCCAGAGGCCCTGCAGGTTGAGCGGCTGCGTCCCCGGCCGCGACCCGGCTATCATCAGGTACCGGCCGTACTGGAACAACAGCTCGACCAGGAGCGGGTCTTCGGCGCCGTGGCGGGCGATGCGCTCGTCCGTCGGCATGGATGCCGAGCCGGCACCGCCCAGGTCGAGGGCGACGCGGTGGAAGAGCGCCTGATGGTCGGCCACGTGCGCGGCGTAGAGCTGCGGGTACGTCGCCCCCCGGGCCAGATTCAGAAAGCCCGCCGCCGTCGCCTCCGGGTTACGCCCGGCCCCGGAGGGCACCGGCTCGAAGCCGCCGTAGCTGGTCGCCGCGCTGAGGATCAGCACGACTTCGGACGCATCGCGCACGGTCATCCCCTCCGGTGTCACCGCGGCGACTCCGTCGGTCTGGAGCCCGTAGAGCTGCACGTCGAACGTCATCCCCGGTCCGTCCTCCTCCCCGGCATAGCGGATGGGCTCGCCGGAGTCGTAGTAGTTCGGATCGACGTGGTAAGGGGCTTTGCCGCGCAGCGCCAGGATCTCGCCGCGGGGCTCGATGCGATGCCGCAGCGGGCTGCTGAGCGCCGCCCGGAGCGACAGCCGCCCCGGCTCGCTCGCCGTCAGCCGGGCCACGAGCACCTGGTGCGGGTGCGAGACGAAACAGGTACGGGTGTAGGCAACTCCGTCGAGGGTATAGGATACCCGCGCCGTGGCCGTGTCCAGGTCGAGGTCACGTTCGTAGTCGCGGACCCGGTCTGCGGCGGCCGGGCCGTGCTCGAGGTGCAGGCGCAGATCGGCCATGGGCAGATACGACTGCGTGTAGGGCCCCATCATCTCCTTACAAAGCCGATCCGCCTCGACGTACCGGCCCTCGCGCAGCAGGCGCCGGACCTCGGGCAGCACCTCCCGCGCCCGCGGGTTGTTCCAGTCGCCCGGCGGGCCGGACCACAGCGTGTCTTCGTTGAGCTGCAACCGCTCCGTCTCGACCCCGCCGAAGACCATGGCTCCCAGCCGCCCATTGCCCAGCGGCAGGGCCTCGACCCATTGCTCGGCCGGCCGGCGGTACCACAGCCGCAGCTTCCCCGGAGCGGCCGCCGGGGAGGACGGCTCCGTCCGGCGGCTCAAGAGCCACCCGCCGGTGGCGAGCACGGTGTGGTGGAGAAAATCCCGCCGGGTGATCACGGGGAGCGAAGGCGCGTGGAGGAGGTCACGTGGCCGGAAGATGCGTCGCCGATTCCCTTAATGCAACCGCCTCCCTCCGGCCTGCCGCCTCGCCCCGCACCGCTGACAGCGGGAGCAGCCATCGGAGGCGCTGCCGGCAGACGGCCGCGCCAGCCCGTCATGACGCCGTCCGGCCTCCGCCCGAAGGCGAGCATGGCGCCCCCGCACAGGCCCCGGTACGCCGAGGCGGTCTGCGCCTTCTCCGGGGAGGCCGGGCACCGGGCACCGGGGGCCGACCGCGCCTCACAGCGTCTTGAACCGCTCGTAGGCCTCCCGTTCGAGCCGCTCGCGGTGGTCGGGGTGCGCGATGTCGATGAGCGCCCGCGCCCGCTGCCGCAGGTTACAGCCGTAGAGGTAGGCGACGCCGTATTCCGTGACGATGTAGTGCACGTGCGCCCGCGTCGTGACCACCCCGGCGCCCGGCTTGAGGAACGAGACGATCCGCGACTCCCCCCGGCTCGTCACCGACGGCAACGCGATGATGGGCTTGCCACCGGGCGAGAGCGACGCACCGCGCACGAAGTCCATCTGCCCGCCCACCCCCGAATACAGCCGCGTGCCGATGGAGTCGGCCACGACCTGGCCCGTCAGGTCCACCTCGATGGCGCTGTTGATGGCCGTCACGCGCGGATTGCGCCGGATGACGGCGGTGTCGTTGACGTAGGCGACGTCCAGCATGGCGATCATCGGGTTGTCGTCCATGAAGTCATAGAGCCGCCGGCGCCCCATCGCAAAGCTGCCCACGACCTTGCCGGGGTGGATGCGTTTCTTCGCCCCGTTGATGACGCCGCGCCGGACGAGGTCGATGATGCCGTCGGAAAACATCTCGGTGTGGACGCCGAGGTCCCGGTGATGCTCCAGGGCCGCCAGCACGGCATCGGGGATGGCGCCGATGCCCATCTGCAGCGTGGCCCCGTCGTCGATCAGGCCGGCGCAATGCCGCCCGATGGCTTTCTCCTCCTCGGTCAGTTCGTGCTCGGGCACCTCCGGGATGGGGTCGTCGACCTCGACGGCGTAGGTGATGTCGCGGACGTGGATGAGGCCGTCGCCGTGGGTGCGCGGCATGTTGGGGTTGACCTGGGCGATGACGGTATCGGCCATCTGCACGGCGGCCCGCGAGACGTCCACCGAGATGCCGAGCGAGCAGAAGCCGTGGCGATCCGGCGGGGAGACCTGCACCATCGCCACCTGCAGCGGCAGGATGCGCCGGCGGAACAGGTTCGGCACTTCGCTCAGAAACACCGGGATGTAGTCCGCCTCACCGGTGGCCACGGCCTGGCGCACGTTGGCGCCGATGAACAGGGCGTTGGTCTTGAAGTGCCCGGCATACTCGGGGGCGACGTACGGCGCTTCTCCCTCGGTATGCAGGTGGCAGACCTCTACGTTGTGCAGCTTCGGCGCCCGGGCCGTCATGGCACGAACGAGCTGCTGCGGAGCCGCCGCGGCCGAGTGCACGAACACGCGGTCGCCGGACTTGATGACGGATACGGCCTCCTCGGCGCTGACCCATTTCATGATCGTCTCCGGCTGAAGAACCATTGAAGCCGGGCGCCTGAGACCGAACCACGGCCCGGCGACCCGGCGGGAAAAACCAGCCCCAAGGTCGGCCCCGCCCCGGCCCGGAGCAACAGCCGGCCTCCACCGCGCCTGTGGCGCAGACCCGTACGACGCTGCCGGGGCTTCCCCTACGCCCCCACCCACGACCGCAGAACGGCGAGGGGCCAGGGCACATCCGATGTGGTTATCTTCCCGGCCTTCGTCCTTCCCCCACCTTCCTTCCCGTTCCCCCTGCACCATCCCATCCCCGGATCCGGTATGTTACCGGCTCCCTCGCTGTTCGTCTTCCCCACGGACGCCCTCGTCATGGACCGCCTCCTCTCCCTCGCCTACCTGTTCTTCTTCGTGGCCACATCGGTGGTCTTCTTCGCCGTGGCCGTCCTGATCTGGCTGGTCACGGTACCCTTCGACCGGCGGCTGGTGCTGCTGCATCTGTACTCCTGTTTCTGGGCATCCTGCTACCTGTGGACGCTGCCGGGCGTCCGCACCACCGTCTCCGGGCGCGAGCACGTGCGGCGGGGCGTGGCCTACGTCATCGTCTCGAACCACCAGTCCGCCCTCGACATCCTGGCGGCCTACCGGCTGTTCATCCCCTTCAAATGGGTTTCCAAGGCCGAGAACTTCCGCATTCCGCTGATCGGGTGGAACATGGTGCTGAACCGGTACATCCGGCTACACCGCGCCCGCCGCAGCAGCATCCGGCAGATGCTCGAGGCCTGCGAGCGCCACCTGCGGCAGGGCAGCAGCGTCTACCTGTTTCCCGAAGGCACGCGCTCCGAGACCGGCGAGGTCGGCCGCTTCAAGCCGGGGGCCTTTGCGCTGGCGCAGAAGCTGCGCGTGCCCGTCCTGCCCATCGCCATCCACGGCACGCGCGACGTCCTGCCCAAGCGCAGCCTCCGCGTGCGCGGGCGGCATCACATCCACGTGCAGGTGCTCCCGGAGATCTCC
Organism: Roseithermus sacchariphilus; assembly: GCA_003285105.1. GTDB lineage: Bacteria > Bacteroidota > Rhodothermia > Rhodothermales > MEBIC09517 > Roseithermus > Roseithermus sacchariphilus. The sequence continues at coordinate 479,611 of CP030158.1, forward strand.
CCGGACACGCTGGCCCCGATGACCCCGGAGGGCGCCGGGGCCTTCGTGCGTGCGCGGATCGTGGCGGCGCTGCAGGAACGAGACGAGCGAGAACGGGACGAGCGGGAACGGCCGGGGAGCGAGCGCTAGAAGTCCAGCCCGATGGAGAGGTAGACCTGCCGTTGGCCGAAGCGGTGGCCGTCGAAGGGCCAGGCGAAGTCGAGGCGGACGGGATAGCCGAGCAGGAGGGTGCGCAGGCCGAAGCCGGCGCCGACGATCAGGTCGTCCAGCACCCGTTCGGTGTCCGGCTCGGGCGCGGCGGCATCCTCCGCGGTGCGGCGCGGCTGGGTGCGCAGGAGGTTGAGGCGCGGGTCGTTGCCGCGGCCGCCCCAGACGCTGCCGGCATCCAGGAAGGCGGTGCCCTGCAGGTTGTAGAGCGGCACCACGGGCAGCGGCCCCGGCAGCAGCGCGGCGATCAGCGGGAAGCGGAACTCGGCGTTGATCAGCCCGAAGTGCGAGCCGTTGCGCGAGTTGATGGCCGTGCCGCGCAGCGGCAGGACCGGCAGCGCCAGCCCGAAGTCCTCGGCCTCGGCGATGGGGAAGCCGTTGACCTCATCGAAGCGGCGGTTGATCCAGTTCTGCACGCCGGCGGTGTAGAAGCGCTGCTGGCCGGGGCCCCAGGACGTGCCGCCGGAGGCCCGGAAGGCAAACCCGTAGCGCGCCCGGCCGAAGGTGAGGTACGTGCGGGCGTCGGCCAGCAGGGAGATGAACTGCACCCGCCGCCCGTCGAAGCCGACCGGGCTTCCGGCCAGGCTCACGGCGAAGCGACTGCCCCCGGCGGGATAGAGGAACCCCGGCGTGGTCACGTCCCGGGTGAAGGTGACGGAAGGGTACATCAGGCGGTGCGTGGTCGCCGGGCGGGCCGGGTCGCCGATGTCGGCGCGGCTGATGCCGATCATGGCCAGCTCCAGGTCGACGCGGCGGAACTTGTCGAGCGGGTAGCTGGCGCCGAGGCTGAGGCCGTACTGCCGGTAGCGGTAGTACGTCTCCACGGTGTAGTCCGGCAGGAGGCGAGAGACGTGATGACCGGCGAAGCTCCAGTCGACGCGGCGCGGCAGGTAGTTGTAGGCGATCAGGTAGTCCGAGTTGCGCAGGTCGATGAGCAGGTTGGTCGCCACATAGATCTGGTGGTTGCCCAGCATGTCGCTGAACATCATCTGCGTCACGCCCTGCACCCCGTAGAGCATGTCGTAGCCGGCCGTGCCGTAGACGATGTCCGGCGAGAAGTTGAGCTTGTATTTCTTTTCCCGGTACCGCCCGTCCGCGTCGATGTGGTCGCGCGGTTCGAAGCGGTTGAGCAGGAACGCCTCCTCCGGGTCGTCCTCGACGGCTTCCTCGAAGGCATCGCTGAACGTGTAGTTGCGGAAGTCGACCCGCAGGCTGCCGTAGGCGGACGTATCCGCAGACGCCGCGCCGGGGTCCGGTGGGGGATCTCCCCGGAGGCGGGCGGCCAGCGCGGCCAAGCCCGGTTCCTCGTCGGGGTCGAAGAGGAGCGGCGTTCGCGAGGCCAGCATCTCGCTGCGGCGGCGCGGCGTCCGGTTGTAGGCGTAGGCGACCCCGTCGGCGGCGTCGCGGAGGAAGGGGTTGGCCTGGCGCAGCGAGGCCGGGGCCAGCGCCAGGGCCGGGGCGGGCTGCGCGGTTTCCTGCATCACCCGCTGCGCCCACACGCTCGGCACCAGCACGTCGCGGTCCAGCCGTCGCTCGAAGGGCGTCTTCATCAGGAAGATGGTCGGCGTGCCCTCTTCCAGCGCCACCAGCGCCGCCTTCTTGCCGTCGGCCGAGAGCGACACCTGCGAGAGGCCCACGACCAGGTCCGTCAGCGGCCGTTCGCGGCCCGTCACCAGGTCCTTCTCATAGAGGTTCTCGATGCCGTTGCGGTCCGAGATGAACAGCAGGCGGTCCGGGTCGGCCCCGAAGCGGGGGCTGCGTTCGTCCCACAGCTCGTCGAAGGTCAGCCGCTCCAGGCGGCCCGAAGCCAGCGTCAGGCGGTAGAGATCGAACTGGTCGTAGTCGTGGTCGGCGATGCGGACGTGCTCTGCCGAGTAGCGCCCCGGCACGGTGTACGATCCGCGGTCGCTGTGAAAGACGAGGGCCGAGCCGTCCGGGCTCCAGGCCGGCTCGTGGTCGCTGAAGACATCGCTGGTGTAGTTGATCGTCTCCCGCGTCTGCAGGTCGAGCACGTAGATGTCGCTCTGCGCATCCATCGACGCCGAGAAGGCGATGCGGTCGTCCACGGGGCTCCAGGCCACGCTCACGATCTGGTCGATCTGCGGCACCCGGTAGTGCGTCGCGCGGCCCGACTCGACGTCGACCACGGCGATGGCGTCGGCGGGGCCGCTCTTGACGGCCAGCGCGAGCCGGCGGCCGTCCGGGCTCCAGGTCAGCCCCGGGGACAGGATGCGCAGGCTCTCGAACTCTGCGCTCGTCTGGCCCTCGATCAGCTTCTTCAGGATCTTGCCGTCGTTGGCGCTGGCGATGTAGACGTCGAAGAGGCCGCTGCGCGTGGTGATGAAGGCCAGGCGGTCCCCCTGGGGCGAGAGGGCCGGGCTGGTGTTGTAGAAGCCGGCGTTCTCGCGGGTGATGATCGGGCGGGCGATGTCGCCGAGGTCCTCCCGCGCGGCCACCTCGGGATAGTGGATCTCCTTGAGGGTCTTCTGCCAGCGTTTGGAGAGGTCCTCCAGCGAGAGCCCCGTGGCGTGCTTGAAGCTGCCCTCGACCGAGCGCGTCAGGCGGAGGCGCTGGAGCACTTCGCCGATCTTCTCGCGGCCGTACTGCTCGGCCACGTAGTCCCACACGCTCTGCCCGGCCTGGTAGGAGGCAAACCCGCTCAGGTAGGCGATGGGCGGCAGGTTGTCGTGGAGGACGGCGTCCCGGACCCAGTTGTCGGCCTCGGTGCTCCACCCTTCCGAGGCGTATTCGGCCAGGCCCTCGTTGAACCAGTGGGGGATGCGCAGCTGGATGTTGTTCTGGATGATCGACTGGATCGTCCCCCCGTAGAACATGTCGTTCAGCACGGCGTGGACGAGCTCGTGGTGCAGCGTCTGCCGGTAGCTGCGATAGTCCCCCACGAACGGCACGGCCACGCGGTTCTTGAACAGCTCCGTGACCCCGCCGATGCCCTCGGCGTACGCCGGCAGGTCGACCGCGTTCGTCACCGCGAAGTCGTTGTGACTCTGGTAGACGATGATCGGGATGCGGTCGGAGATCTGGTGCTGGAAGAGCTCGCTGATCTGCAGGTAGGCGTCCTCGGCGGCGCGGGCGGTGAAGTCGGCCAGGTCATACCCGCCCTGGTCGTAGTAGACGTCGAAGTGCCGGGATTGCAGGTAGAACCACTCCTGCTGGCCGTACTGCACCTTGTTCTTGCCGAAGCGGAAGTACTGGGCCCACACGCCGGCCGGCTCCAGGCTCCCCAGCACCAGCAGCACGGCCAGCAGCCATCCCGTCCGCCCGACCGTCGATCTGTTACGCCTGCGGTGGTGCATGGGGCTTCCAACACGGGTGGAGAGAACCACACGGCCGGCCGGTGCGCCCTGCGCGACGCCCCCGCCGCCTCACCGGCTTCAAGACCCGTCCGGGGCTCAGGTTCCGTCCGGCCCCGGCCTCTGCGGGCGGCCCCTCAGGGCGGCCGTTCAGGACGGCCGTTCAGGCCTGACGCAGCCAGTGCAGCACCTCCCGCGGGCTCGGCTTCTTGCCGTACATCAGGATGCCGACGCGGTAGACCCGCCCCGCCAGCCAGACCACCCCCAGGAACGTCGCCGCCAGGATCGCCAGGGACGCCAGCGTCTGCCACCACGGCACGTCCGTCACGGCCATGCGCACGACGGCCGAGATCGGCGAGGTCAGCGGAATCATCGAGAGCACCAGCGAGAGCGTCGAGTTGGGGCTCTCCACCTGCGGCACCAGCGTGTACATCGCCACGATGATCGGCAGCAGCAAGGGTAGCAGGAACCCCTGTGCATCCTGCTGGCTCTCGACGAGCGAGCCGACGGCGGCGTAGAGGCTGGCATAGAGCAGGTAGCCGAGCAGGAAGTACAGGATGAACCAGACGAACAGCTCGGGCGGGAACGTCGGGATCGTGATGTTGGCCGCCTGCAGGATCTCCTCGGTCGAGGCCGAGTCCGGGAGGTTGAGCTGCGCCGGATCGAGAAACAGGCTCACGACGGCCCCGGAGGCCATGCTGCCGGCCAGGATCAGCGCCGACCAGACCACCATCTGCGTCAGCCCCATCGCGCCGATGCCGAGTACCTTGCCCAGCATCAACTCGAAGGGCCGCACCGAGGAGACGATCACCTCCACCACGCGGCTCGACTTCTCGTCGATCACGCCCTGCATCACGACCGAGCCGTAGATCACCATCATCATGAAGATCAGGAACCCCATGCCGAAGCCCAGTGCGGCGAACACGCCGGTGCTGCCGGCCTCCTCGCCCTGCTCGGTCAGCTTGACCATGCGCAGCGGCACGTTGCTGCTGACCTCCCGGATCAGCTCGGGGTCGATGTTCCGGCGCCGCATCCGCTCCTCCTCCACCACGCGCTCGATGCGCCGGTCCAGCCGGTTCTCGAAGATGGAGCCCCCGCCCTCGGCCGAATAGTAGGCCACCTGCCCGTCGCCCTCGATCACGTCGGCCGGCAGGACGAGGTAGCCGTCGTACGTGCCGGCGATGACGGCCTCGCGCAGCGCGGCCTCCGTCTCGGCGGCCGGCACGAACCGGATGGCCTCGTCCGACGCCGCCACGAGCGCCTCCTCGAGCACGCCGGTGCGGTCCACCACCGCGATCGTCCGCGTCTCGTCCTCCTCGAAGGCCGAGGCCGCCAGCAGGATGATGACGACGAGAAACACGACGATGGCCAGCGGCAAGAGCAGCGTCGTCAGGACGAAGCCTTTCGACCGCACCCGGCGCAGGTACTCGCTCCTGGCCACGATCCAGGTCTTGTTCATGGGGGATGGGAGTCAGGAGGTGGGGGCTACGGGCTGCGCCTGGAGGGCCGGCTCACCGACGACCTGCACGAAGATCTCGTTCAGCGGCGGCTCGACCAGTTCGAAGCGGGTGATGACGTCGACGTGTTGCAGGGCGGTTTCGAGCACGTGCCGGGGCGAGGCCCCGTCGAGCAGGCGCAGCTCGGCGTGGTGCAGGCTCCGGGTGATGGGGCGTACCACGCCCTGGCGCTCCAGGACCCCGATGAAGCCCGCGTCCCCGTCGAAGTCGATCACGATCGTGTTCTTCCCGAAGCGTTGCTTGACCTCGCGGAGCCCGCCCTGCAGCACGATCCGCCCGCGGGAGATCAGGCAGATGTCGTCACACAACTGCTCGACCTGCTCCATGCGGTGCGAGGCGAAGAGGATGGTGCGGCCGTCGTCCTTGAGTTCTAGGATGATGTCCTTGAGCAGTTCGGCATTGATCGGGTCGAGGCCGCTGAAGGGCTCGTCCAGGATCAGCAGGTCCGGGTCATGCAGGATGGTCGAGATGAACTGCACCTTCTGCTGCATCCCTTTGGAGAGCTCCTGCGTCTTCTTGCCGGCCCAGTCCCGCGCACCGAAGCGGTCGAGCCAGTAGCGGGCCTTCTCGCGGGCCTCGGCCGGCGCCAGGCCTTTGAGTTCGGCCAGGTAGAGCAGTTGCTCGCCCACCTTCATCTTCTTGTAGAGGCCCCGCTCCTCCGGCAGGTAGCCCATGCGCGCCTGGCTCCACGGCCCGACGGGACGGTCGCCGAAGCGCACCTCGCCTTCGTCCGGCACGGTGATGTAGGCGATCATCCGGATCGTGGAGGTCTTGCCGGCGCCGTTCGGGCCGAGGAGTCCCAGGATCCGGCCGGGCCGGGCCTCGAAGGCGACCCGGTCCACGGCGGTGAACCGCCCGTAACGTTTCGTCACGTGATCGACGGCGAGGACGGGCATGGGCAGGAGGGGCTGGCGAGACGGACGTGGGGCGGCCGGAATCTACGACCGGCCCACCCCCAATCTCAACGCGCCCCGCTCGGGCACCCTGCTCGGGCGGCCCGCCCGCCGGTTCACACCGCCGGCCGGTTCACAGCAGCGGCAGCGTCGCCTGGGGGATGGGGATGAGGTACTGCGGCTCGAAGACGTCCTCGTGCACGCCGAAGCGGCCCGTCCCCCGGAAGTCCACGGCGACGTACTTGCCCAGGATGCGCTTGACCTCTCCGATGCCGTAGTACTGCGGCATGGGGCCGTAGTAGACGAGCTGGCCTTTTTCGAGCCCGGCCTTGCGGCGGGCGCGGCGGTGATAGGCCGGCACGGGGGGCAGCAACTCCAGCCGGTACGGGCTCGCTCCGTCTTGTCTCACACGTGGCTTCATGGCGCCGTCGTCACATCGCTGCAGGAGGGAGCACTAACGCCAGGCGCGGCGACAGGTTCATCCCGAAACCGCCTTCGGCCTGGGTCGTTAGGTCATGCCGCACGCGGCTTGCCCGGCCGTTCTGGCGCTCCACGGGCGATCCGGCCCCACCACCGGTCCCGCCTACCGCCATCGCCGGTGCCGTCCGGCGCGCGGCCCTTCATGTCTCGTTGACCCACCCCGCCCCTCTCTCCATGAAATACGCGGAAAAAATCACCGATCGCCAGGTCGGGCGCAACGCCGAGCTGTTTGCCCGCGCCATCGCCCGCAAAGAGACCCCCGAGGCCCGCTACCCGTACCTGCGCATCCTGATCAGCGTGATCGAGCAAGCCCACCCCGAGTGGAACCAGGCCCCGAAGAAGGACAAGCAGATCGCCCACCTCATCGTCCAGATGAGCAAGGACACGCTCGACTTCGACGAGGTCGCCGAGGTCGTCCGCGTCCGCGACGAGGAACGCGGCTTTTTTTACGACTGAGCCGTCAGCTTTCAGCCGTCAGCTTTCAGCCGTCAGCGAACAGCCCTGAAACGACGGAGCCGGCAACGCCGCTTCGACGGAAAGCCAACCGCTGAAAGCTTGAAAGCCGACCGCTGAAAGCTATTTCATCCGATCCGGGTTGGCGCGGAGGAAGGCTTCCCAGCCGCTGTAGCCGGGGCGGGACGCCTCGGGGCCGCGATGGGCATGGCACAGGGCCACGGCCAGGGCGTCGGACGCATCCAGCCCCATGGTCGTAGCGTCGCCGGTGCCGTCGCCGCTGCCGTCGCCGGTCAGGCGAAGGATGGAGCAGACCATGTAGCGAACCTGCTCCTTCGAGGCATTGCCGTTGCCCGTGACCGCCTTCTTCACCTCCTTCGGCGTGTACTGCCGGGCCGGGATGCCGCGGTTCAGCACGGCCAGCATGGCCGCCGCCTGCGCCCGGCCGAGCTTCAGCATCGACTGCGGGTTGCGGCCATAGACGGGCATCTCCAGCGCGCACTCGTCCGGCAGGCACCGCTCGATGACCTGCGTCAGCCGGTCGTAGATGTGCTTGAGGCGCAGGGGATGGCTCTTCTGCGCGTCGAGCCGGAGCACGCCGTACTCCACCAGCCGCTCCGCACCCGCCTCCACGTCGATCACCCCGTAGCCGGTGTACTGTGTGCCAGGGTCGATGCCGAGAATGATCATGGCGAGGGGAAAACGAAGGTCGCAGGGAGAAGGGCGAGACGGGCGGAGCGACCGATGTCGGTCATGAACGGCAGGAAGGAGAAGACACGTCAGGCACCCGCCCTTCGCCCTTCCCCCCGTTCATCCCTTCACGAGAGGGCCTTCACGAGAGGGCTTCTTCCGGCAGCGCGTCGTAGTCGAGCGTGGTGTAGACGGCCTGCACGTCCGGGTGCTCCTCGAGCGCGTCGAGCAGCTTCAGGACGGGGCGGGCCTGCTCGGGGTCGAGGCGGACCGTGGCGGTGGGGATGCGTACCAGGCCGGCTTCCTTCGGCTCGATGCCGGCGGCGAGCAGCGCGTTCTGCACGGCCGCGAAGTCCTCCACGGAGGAGGTCACGACGAAGACGCCGTGCTCCTGCTTGAGGTCTTCGGCGCCGGCGTCGGCGACGATCTCGAAGACCTCAAGTTCGTCGAGTCCCTCGGCGTCGATCTCGAACTGCCCCTTCCGCTCGAACTGATAGGCCACCGAGCCCGACTGCCCCAGGCTGCCACCGTGCTTGCCGAAGAGGTGCCGGATGTCGGCGACGGTGCGGTTGGTGTTGTCGGTGAGGGTTTCGACGAAGATGGCAACGCCGTGGGGCGCATAGCCCTCGTATGCCATCTCCTCGTAGTCGGCCCCCTGAATCTCACCGGTACCGCGCTTGATGGCGCGCTCGATGTTGTCTTTGGGCATGTTCTCGCCCTTCGCCTTCTCGACGGCGAGGGCCAGGCGCGGGTTCATGTCGGGGTCCCCGCCTCCTTCGCGCGCGGCGATCATGATGTCCCGGGTGATGCGAGCCCAGATCTTGGACTTGCGTGCGTCCGCGACGGCCTTCTGGCGCTTGATCTTCGACCACTTGTTGTGTCCAGCCATAATCGGTGTCCAGCCCTGATCGGTCGTGTCGAGGGGATAACGTGGCATCTGCGAAGGCACCGGCGCGCCGGCCACATGGGCGCGCCGGTGCCGGGCGTCATACCGCCATCGGGGGCGATGGGTTCTGCCGCCGGTGCCGCGGGGAACGGCGCCTCAGCGGGATTCGGAGGCCGCGCTCCGGGGCGCTCCCGGCCGCCGAGCGCCCGTGCGTGCAGGTCGACGAGACGGCCGGGCGCCACGCGGTCGGTCCCGGTAGCGGAAGTGGTCCAGCACCTCCGGATCGCGGCTGCGCGAGACGATGGCGCCGGTGGTCTTGCTGCGGAAGACGACCTCGCGCGGGGGCGCGGTGATGCCGGCGAGGAAATAGAAGAGCCCGAAAAGGCTGTAGCGCACCTCCACGTCGAGGTCGTCGTCGTCCTCCGGGATTCCCGCGGGGCGCGGCCGGGCCGCCGGCGGGCGATCCGCGGCACGGCGAGCGTCATCCTCGGCACGCAGCTGCCGGAGGATCGCCGCGGCCCGTGGCGATCGGTCCGTCTCGGGCACTTCACCGCCCCGGCGGAAGAGGTAGTGATCGAGCGACCAGCGGCCGGCGCCGAACAGGGTGAAGACCACGAGCGCGAACAGCACGAACGCCGAGAATTCCAGCGACTGGTTGGCGCTGAGCAGCCCGTCCTGCCAGTGCACAAGGAAGACGGCCCCGACCAGAATGGGTACCTGGGCCAGCGCCGCCAGGCGGGTCAGCAGCCCCAGGGCCAGCATCAGCCCGCCGACGAGGTGCACGGGGGCGACGTAGTGCAGCACGGCCGTCGAGAGCAGCGTCGGGCGGGCATCGGCCAGCAACACGTCCATGTAGGCCATGGAGTCGGCGATGAACAGCACCCCCCGGGCAAACAACCCGATGCCGAGATAGACGCGGAGCAGATCCAGCCCGACCTCCCGGTTCGCATCGAGCCACGCGATGAGTCGTTGCAGCGTGTTCATGGCGGCCTCCTCTATCGTTTGGTGAAACCGAACTCCCACATCTTCAACCTCCGCTCACAAATCCCTCACACTTTTTTCACGCCCGGCGGCTACCGAGGGTCCGGCGCTGGCATCACGACCTGAAAACCGCGATCATGCCCCCGGAAGCCCGGACCGTGCCTGCCGGGGCGCGTGTCCGTATTTCGTGGAATCAACCGTACCGACATGGAGAAACCTCGCCTGAGCTTCTGGCAGATCTGGAACATGAGCTTCGGCTTCCTGGGCATCCAGTTTGGTTTCGCGCTGCAGAATGCCAACGTCAGCCGCATCTTTGAAACCCTGGGAGCCTCGGTCGAGGATATCCCGATCCTGTGGATCGCCGCGCCCGTCACGGGCCTGATCGTCCAGCCCATCATCGGGCACCTGAGTGACCACACGTGGAACCGGCTGGGACGGCGTCGACCCTACTTTCTCCTGGGCGCCGTTCTGGCCTCGGCCGCGCTCGTCATCATGCCCAACTCCCCCACGCTGTGGGTAGCCGCCGGGATGCTGTGGATCATGGATGCCTCCATCAACATCTCGATGGAGCCCTTCCGGGCCTTCGTGGGCGACATGCTGCCCTCGGCCCAGCGCACGACCGGCTTCGCCATGCAGAGCTTCTTCATCGGCACCGGCGCCGTCATCGCCTCGGCTCTGCCCTACGTGCTCACGGAGTGGTTCGGCGTGGCCAACACGGCGCCGCCCGGCGAGATCCCGGACTCCGTCAGGTGGTCGTTCTACCTCGGCGGGCTCGTCTTCCTGCTGGCCGTGCTGTGGACCGTCATCCGCACGCGCGAGTACTCCCCGGAGGAGCTGGCGGCTTTCGAGCATGCCGCCGGGCTCGATCTCGCCGGGCCGGCCGAGGAGACATCCGATCCGGTCGCATCCGCCGTCACATTTTACCGGCGGGGGGTGCTCTGGACGGCCGCCGGCCTCCTGACCAGCGGCCTCATCTACCACTACATGCTGGCCGCCGAATTGTACATCCTCTCCATCGGCCTGATCGCCTTCGGGCTGGTACAGGCCTTCGCAGGGGTGCTGGTCCGCAGCGGGCGGGAGCGTAACGGGATGGTGACCGTCATCTCGGACCTCTACCACATGCCCCGGACGATGGCCCAGCTCGCCGTGGTGCAGTTCTTCTCATGGCTGGCGCTGTTTGCCATGTGGATCTATACGACGGCTGCCGTCACCAGCCACGTCTATGGCACCACGGACCCGACCTCGGCGCTCTATAACGAAGGGGCCAACTGGGTCGGGGTGCTGTTCGCCGTCTACAACGGCGTGGCAGCGCTCGTGGCGTTCCTGTTGCCCGCCCTCGCGCGGCGCACCAGCCGCAAGGTAACCCACATGCTGGCGCTGATCCTGGGTGGGCTGGGACTGGCCTCGATCTATGTCATCCCCACCCCCGGCCTGCTGATCCTCCCCATGATCGGCGTCGGCATCGCCTGGGCAAGCATCCTGTCGATGCCCTATGCGATGCTCACCGGCGCGCTGCCGGCGAAGAAAATGGGCACGTACATGGGCATCTTCAACTTCTTCATCGTCATCCCGCAGATCCTTGCCGCAAGCATCCTGGGCTTCTTCACCGCCGAGTTGTTCGGCGGGCAGGCGATCTACGTGCTGATCCTGGGCGGCGGCGCAATGATCCTGGCCGGCCTGCTGACCCTGCTCGTCGAGGACGTGGATGACGTCTATGCCGGCGCGACGGCCGGGACGGTGGCCGGAGAAACGTCCTACGGCTGATGCACGTAGGCCTCGAACCGGGCCCGCTGCTCGGCCGTGAGCCGGTGCGGGTGCAGATCCGGGTAGCTGACGAACAACCCCACCTGCCGGCCCGTCGCCCGGAGGATCCCGTCGGGGCCGGTGAAGCGGAAGTCGATCTGCGCCGAGGTGTTGCGCAACTCGGAGATCCACAGCTCGACGTGCGCCGCCTCGCCCAGCCGGTAGGGCCGCCGATAGTCGATCTCGGTGTGCACGAGCACCGGCACCAGCCCCTGCTCCAGCATCGTCGCCACCGGCAACCCGACGGCCTCCAGCAGCTTCGTGCGGCCGATCTCCATCCACTGGACGTAGACGATGTTGCTGACGACCCCGGCGAAGTCGACCTGAAACGTGTGGACGGGCTCGATGAACGTGAGCGTCATGGCAGCGAGGCGGGCAGGGTGGAACGATGCACCGCCGCCTCTTACTCGCCCCCCCGGCCGGAGATTCGCCGCCGCCCCCGGGCATCGACCGGCAGCGCCTCGATCACCGTATCGCCATCGACCAGGTAGACCTCGTCCTGCGTGTGGACGGTGACGCAGGCGTGGTTGGGGACGATGCGGACGCGGTCGCCGACGTCGAAGGGCGCCCCGCCGGGCACCACTCCCCACCCGTGCTCCTCGGACAGCGCCGTGAGCCGGGCGTGGGGCAGCGGCGTCATCGTGCGGGCGTTGTAGAGCAGCCTCCCGTAGCCGTCCGTGCCGTAGCCCCCGTCGGCGGTCAGCACCTTCTTGCCGGCGTCCAGGAAGAAGCGCTCGCGGCCGGTGGGATCGCGGCGCTTGCTGATGACCGTCGCCAGCACGGTCAGCGCACAATCCGCCCACCGCGCGCTGCCCAGGCCGACCTGCGTGGCATCGTTGAAGACGTAGTTGCCCGGGCGGATCTCGGTGATGCGGAAGCCGTCCCGCCCGGCGTTCTCGAAGCCGGCCATCGACGGCGTGGAGCCGATGCTGAGGGCGAAGGCGCCCGGCTCGACCCCCGGCACGCCGGCGGCCCGCCAGCCGACGGCGACGTCCAGCATCCGCCCGACCGTCTCGCGGGCGACGCGCCGGAGGGCGCCGGCCTCGTCTTCGGCGTCGTGCACGGGGCCGTGGTAGGCCTGCCCCTCGTGCGTGAGGATCCCGGCGAGGCACAGCCCCGGCAGCGCCGCCACCCGCCGGGCCAGCACCTCGGCGTCGGCGTGGTGCCAGGGCACCCCCGTCCGCCCGTGGCCCACGTCGATCTCGACGAGCACGTCCGCCCGACGGCCCGCCCCGGCCCAGGCCGCCGACGCCGCCTCGGCCCCGGCGACGGTGTCCACGCAGAACGAGATCCGGGCCCGGTCGGCCAGCCGCTGCAGGCGCGCGTGCCGCTCCGCCCCGACCACCGGATACGCCAGGCGAACGTCCTCGAAGCCGGCCGCCACGAACACCTCGGCCTCGTCGACCGTAGCGACGGTGAGCCCGCGGGCGCCACGCTCCCGCTGCCACCGGGCCAGCCGCACCGACTTGTGGGTCTTCACGTGCGGGCGCAGCGCCACGCCCTGGGCCTCGGCCGTGGCTTGCATCCGCGCCAGATTGGCCTCCAGCCGGCGACGCTCGATGAGCAGGCAGGGCGTGGGCAGATCGTCGATGAACATGGGCACGGAGGATGGATCGAACAGGACGGGCGAAACATCCGAAATCGCCACCACAAAAGCAGCTTTCAGCTTTCAGCCATCAGCCGTCAGCTATCAGCCAGCAGCCCGAAACCAGCAGCCAACAGCCCGTTGTGACACGCCGTTGTCGCGGGGCGGTGGGATCTTGCGGCGCGATGCCCTGTATCCCGAACCGCCCCGCCCCATGATGTCGTCCGTCATCGACTGGACCCTGCTTGCCGCCATGCCCGACTTCGCGACGAAGGCCGTTCGCTCTCCCCGTCAGGTGCTGCGGGAGGTCTACGGGTACCCCTCGTTCCGCCTGAAGCAGGAGGCGGTCATCCAGCGGGTGCTGCGTGGCGGGGACGCCCTCGTCATCATGCCCACCGGGGGCGGGAAGTCACTCTGTTACCAGATTCCCGCGCTCCTGCGCGAGGGCGTCGCCATCGTCGTCTCGCCCCTGATCTCGCTGATGCAGGACCAGGTAGACGCCCTGCGGCAGCTCGGCGTGCAGGCGGCCTACCTCAACTCCAGCCTCACCCGAAGCGAGCAGCGCCGCATCGAAGAGCGCCTCGCCCGGGGCGAACTGGACCTGCTCTACGTGGCCCCCGAGCGGCTCATGACGGACGCCTTCCTGGCGCAGATGCAGGGCTGGACGATCGCCCTGATCGCCATCGACGAGGCACATTGCATCAGCCAGTGGGGGCACGACTTCCGCCCGGAGTACCTGCACCTGGCCGACCTGCGGCAGCGCTTCCCGGACGTCCCCTGCATCGCCGTCACCGCCACCGCCGACGCGCCCACCCGCCGCGACATCCAGCAACGCCTCGGCTTCGCCGACGAGGACCTGTTCATCACCGGCTTCGACCGGCCCAACATCCGCTACACCGTCGTCGTCAAGAAAAACCCGAAGCAGCAGTTGCTGCGGTTCCTTCGGAGCGAGCACGACGGCGACGCCGGCATCGTCTACTGCCTCTCCCGCAAGAAGGTGGACGACACCGCCGCATGGCTGCGGGAGCAGGGCATCGAGGCGCTTCCGTACCACGCCGGCCTCTCGGCCGCCGAGCGGCAGGCCCACCAGGATCGCTTCCTGCGCGAGGAAGGGCTCGTCATGGTGGCGACGGTCGCCTTCGGCATGGGCATCGACAAACCGAACGTGCGCTTCGTGGCCCACCTCGACGTGCCGCGCAGCCTGGAGGCCTATTACCAGGAAACCGGACGCGCCGGGCGTGACGGCCTCCCCGCCGATGCCTGGATGACCTACAGCCTCGGCGACGTCGTGGCGATGCGCAAGATGCTGGACGACTCGGCCGCCCCGGAGGCGCACAAGTGGACCGAACGGCACAAGCTGAACACCATCGTCGGCTTCTGCGAGACGCCCCGGTGCCGCCGCCAGGTGCTGCTGAACTACTTCGGCGAGGCGCTCGACGCGCCGTGCGGCAACTGCGACACCTGCCTGAACCCGGTCGAGACGTGGGACGGCACCGAGGCCGCGCAGAAGGTGATGTCGTGCATCGTCCGCACCGGACAGCGCTTCGGCACGGCGCACCTGATCGACGTGCTGCTCGGCAAGGCAACCGACAAGGTCCGCCGCTTCCGCCACGACCGCCTGCCCACCTTCGGCGTGGGCACGGAGTTGAGTGCGACCGAATGGCGCTCCGTCATCCGCCAGCTCGTCGCCGCCGACCTGCTCGCGGTGGAGGTGGACGGCTACGGGTCGATCAAGCTGACCGAGGCGGCGGTGCCGGTGCTCAAGGGCGCGCAGCGCGTCGAGTTCCGCAAGGACCCGCGCCCGGTGAAGACGAAGAAACGTGCCACGACCCCGGCGGGCGAGGCCTTCGTACCCGAAACCGACGCGGACAAGGCCCTCTTCGACGCCCTGCGCGACCTCCGGCTGACGCTGGCACGGGACCAGGGCGTGCCGCCGTACGTCATCTTCCACGACAGCACCCTGGCGGCGATGGTCCAGCATCGCCCCACTACGCCGGCGGCCCTGCGCACGATCTCCGGCATCGGCCAGGTGAAGCTGGAACGCTACGGCGACGCCTTCCTGCAGGTGGTGCAGGCACACACGGCGTCTCCGGCCTGAGGCCGGCGGCGGTCAGCCATCGGCGGCCGTCAGTCACCGGCGGAGGGGATGGGCAGCAACAGCCAGGCGATGCCGAAGAGGAGCAGCCCGGCCAGGAAGAACAGCGGCCCCCCGCCCAGCAGGAGGATCACCGCACCGAAGAGCGACACGCCCTCGCCCAGCGCCCACCCGATCACGCAGAGCACCCTCTGCTGCTCCGGGTCGCTCTGCCCGTAGCGGCGGCGGAGGAGCAACAGCCCCCCCAGCGCCGCCAGGGCCATGAGGGGGAACGCCACGTCGAACCCCTGCTGCAGGCCCTCATCCATGCCGGCCGAAAACCGGCCGCTGCTGGTGAGAAACCAGGCCACGGCTCCGAAGAGCAACTGCCCGGCGAACAGGGCGAGGCGAACGATCTTGAGCTGCTGCGAAGAAGGCGCCGTGTGGGATGCCATGAGATCTGCCTGCGGAAGGTTCCTTGAACGGAAAAGCCGGCCGCTCAGACCATCGCCGGCCGGGCGGCTTGCTCGGCCAGCGTCGTCTTGCCCAGCGGCTCGCCGATGAGCGTGGCGGAGGTGCAGTCGGTGATGCGGACGTGGACGTAGTCGCCGGGCCGGAAATCCTGCCGGTCGAAGACCACCATCTTGTTGTTGTCGGCCCGGCCGCTGAGCTGAGCCTCGCTGCGCTTGCTGGGGCCTTCGACGAGCACCGTCACCACGCGCCCGATCTCGGCCCGGTTGCGTTCGAGCGCGATGCCGGTCTGCAGTTCGATGATCTCACTCAGGCGGCGTTTCTTGACGGCCTCGGGCACGTCGTCCGCGTACTTGCGGGCCGCGTAGGTATCCGGCCGCTCGCTGTACATGAACATGTAGGCGTGGTCGTAGCGCACCGTCTCCAGGAGCGAGAGCGTATCCCGGTGCTCTTCCTCGGTTTCGCCACAGAAGCCGGCGATGATGTCCGTCGAGAACGAGATCGTGGGGCAGATGCGGCGGGCGCGCTCGATGAGGTCCAGGTACTGCTCGCGCGTGTAGGTGCGGCGCATACGCCGGAGCACGTCGGTGTTGCCGTGCTGGACGGGCAGGTGGATGTAGTTGCACACGTTGGGCCGTTCGGCGTGGACGTGCAGCAACTCGTCGGAGCAGTCCTTCGGGTGGCTCGTGGAGTAGCGGACGCGCAGCTCCGGCGAGAGCCGGCTGATGCGGTCGAGCAGCTCCGGGAAGCCGACGAGGGTGCCGTCCTGCTCGTAGCGGTACGAGTTGACGTTCTGGCCGAGGACGGTGACCTCCTTGTAGCCCTGCTCGACGAGCCGGGCACACTCGGACAGGATGCTGCTGACGGGGCGGCTGCGCTCGCGGCCACGCGTGAAGGGCACCACGCAGAAGGCGCACATGTTGTCGCACCCGCGCATGATCGACACGAAGGCGGTGACCCCGTTCGTGGCGTAGCGCACCGGGGCGATGTCGGCGTAGGTTTCCTCCCGCGAGAGGTGCACGTTGACGGCCGCCTGGCCCGTGTCGGCCGCCTCGTCCAGCAGCCGCGGCAGGTCGCGGTAGGCATCGGGGCCCACGACGAGGTCCACCAGGTGCTCCTGCTCCAGCAGCTTGTGGCGCAGCCGCTCGGCCATGCAGCCCAGCACGCCGAGCGTCAGCGCCCGGCCGCGCTTGGTGATGTCCGCCCGGAAGACATCGAGGCGGCGCCGGACTTTCTGCTCGGCGTTCTCGCGAATGGCACAGGTGTTCAGCAGGATGACGTCGGCCGCCTCCGGGTCCTGCGTCAGGCCATAGCCGTGTTCCCGCAACACCGCCGCCACGATCTCGGAATCCGAGACGTTCATCTGGCAGCCGTACGTCTCGATGTAGACCCGGCGCGTGCCGCCGGCATCTCCGGCCGCTACCTTCGGCGCATCCAGGTCATCGAGCAGGGTCAGGTCGGAAATCAACTGCATGGGCGGAAGGGGCTACGGGAGTGATCGGGGCCTGGCAGAACGGGGTTAAACGCAGCGAATCGGACAGGAGTTCAGGCAGGTGCCCCTACCCGACGGCCCATGCCTCGATCTTCATCATGGAGGTTCCCCCGTCGAGAGCGGCACAGGGAGAGGCGCGACACCGCCCCTTCGCATGGGGCAGGGCTGCTGGCTGACGGCTGCTGGCTGACGGCTGTGGGCTGAAAGCTGACGGCTTCGTGTGGCGCCAAGCCCTTCCCCCTGGCCGCAGACCACACAGGGGGAAGTCCCCGAAGGGGGAAGGGGGGCAACCCCGTCGCTGTGCCGCCATCGCCCGGGGGCTACCCCTCCGGCCCTGCGGGCCACCTCCCCTTCGCAAGGGGAGGATCTGGATGGCGCTATCGGATCGGGCCACGCCCTTCCCCCTGGCCGCAGACCACACAGGGGGAAGTCCCCGAAGGGGGAAGGGGGTCAACACCCGCTGTTGCGCCGCCATCATCCGGGGGGCTACCCCTCCGGCCCTGCGGGCCACCTCCCCTTCGCAAGGGGAGGATCTGGATGGCGCTATCGGATCGGGCCACGCCCTTCCCCCTGGCCGCAGGCCATGCAGGGGGAAGTCCCCGAAGGGGGAAGGGGGTCAACAATACACAGAAACCAGCAAGGATTACGATTTATGAAAACACTGAGCAATGGCCTGTAAAACCATTTCGCGCTGTTCCATCACCCGACGGTTTTCAAAACGCAGGATGCGGATTCCGTGCCTCTCTAGATACCGCGAGCGCTGTGCATCATAGTCGCGCCGTGCCGGATCGTCATGAACTGAACCATCGAGTTCAATCGCCAAGCTCTCCTCCGGGCAATAGAAATCCACTACGTACGGTCCTATGCTATATTGTCTGCGGAAGCGACGACCTTCGAGTTGGCGTTTGCGCAGGCCTTGCCAGAGTACGATTTCTGCCGGTGTGGACTGCTTGCGAAGCGTTTTACGTCGATCTTTCATACTTCTGTGATTCCGCAAGAAGCGTCCCATGTGATCGCCCGTTGTAGAGTTCGGCCAACTCATCTACATACGATACCGCGTTCTTGCTCTTGCGAAAGTAGCCTGTCGCTCCATCGCCCGGGGGCTACCCCTCCGGCCCTGCGGGCCACCTCCCCTTCGCAAGGGGAGGATCTGGATGGCGCTATCGGATCGGGCCAGGCCCTTCCCCCTGGCCGCAGGCCGTATAGGGGGAAGTCCCCGCAGGGGGAAGGGGGTCAACACCCGTCGCTGTGCCGCCGGCGCCCCGGGGCTACCCCTCCGTCGACTACGGAGTAACACCCCTCGTCATTCCCCGAACCCCTGCGCCTTCAGCCAGTCCGCGGTGAGGCCGGCGGACGCAGCCGGCGCGTCCAGGCCGCGAGTCGCCAGCGCACGGAGCACGTACTTGCCGATCATATCGAACTCCAGGTTTACCTTTTTTCCGACCCGCCAGGTGGAGACGTTCGTGTGCTCGTAGGTGTGCGGGATGATGGACACGGTAAATTCGGCTTCGTGCAGCCGGGCGACGGTCAGGCTGATCCCGTCGACGGTGACGGAGCCGACCGGGATCAAGTATGGCGCGAAGCTTGCCTCGAACCGGATCCGAAAGAGCCAGCTGCTTGCCCGGGCTTCCACCCCGGAGACCACACCCGTGGCATCGACGTGCCCCAGCACCAGGTGGCCGTCGAGCCGGCCGTCCGGGCGCAGCGCGCGCTCCAGGTTGACGGGGTCGCCCACGGCCAGATCGCCGAGTGTGGTCTTGCGCAGCGTCTCCTCGACCGCGACGACGTCGAACGTGTGATCCTTGACCTGTACCACCGTCTGGCACGCGCCGTTGACCGCGATGCTCTGATCGGGCCGCAGTTCGGGGGCCAGACGGGCCTCCAGGGTGAGCCGCCGCCCGCCGCCCAGCTCGCGCACCCCGGCGACACGCCCGACTTCTTCGATGATCCCGGTAAACATGATGGCATCCGCTTGCAGGGAGAACCGACGCGTTGGCACCCCGTGCCGGCCCGGTCCGGGCCGGCACGGGGTGCGCTCGGTACAGCAGCCCCTGTGAGATGTTTCCCCGGCAGCGCCCGCAGCCGGCCGCCGCCATCCGTTCCTCACGATGTTGATGAGCACCGTCATGGAGCCCCCCATTCCCGACTACATTCTCGAAAGCGTTCGGTCCCTGCCGCCCCTCCCGGCGGCGGTACAGCGCCTGCTCACGCTCGCCCGCGACGCCGAGGCCGACTTCGGCGAGGTCAGCCGCGTCATCGAATCGGACCAGACCCTCACCGCCCGGACGCTCCGTGCGGCCAACTCGGCCTTCTACGGCGTGCCGCGCCGGGTGGAGACGGTCCGCCAGGCCACCGTGCTGCTGGGCAGCGACACGATCGTCAACCTGGCGCTGGGCATCTCGGTGCTCGGGCTGCAGGAGCACATGGACCGGCAGTGGCCGCTCGACGCCGAGGCGTTCTGGCGGCACAGCCTGGCCGTGGCCACCGCCGCACGCCTCCTGGCGCGGGCGCTGCCGTTCGACGACGCCGACAGCGCCTTCGTCGCCGGCCTGCTGCACGACATCGGCAAGCTGGTGATGCTCAACCACTTCGGCGAAGTCTACGGCCAGGTGCTCCTGGCCGCCCAGGACGGTACCCGCCCGTTGCCCGAACTGGAGCGGGAGATCCTGGGGGTGGACCACGCGGCGGTGGGGCAGGCGCTCTGCCTGCACTGGAACCTCCCGGCACACCTGACCCGGGCCGTCGCCGAGCACCACGACGACGCGGCCCCCGGCGCCCGGGCCATCCCGGATCTGGTCCGGGATGCAAACCGGCTGGTCAAGCTGGCGCACCTCGGCACCAGCGGCAACCCGTTCGTGCCGGTGGCGACGGACCCCCTAGCCCCGCACCGCCAGATCCATCCGTCGGCGCTGCATCGGCTCCTGGACGCGCTACCGGCCCAGGTGCAGGAGGCCGAAGCCGTCTTCGGACGCGCCACGGCCGCCGCGCCGCCCCCGGAGGCCCCGCCGCAGCTCGTCCACCTGGAGGTCACGCAGCCGGCCGAGCGCGCGTTGCTGGCCCTGACCCTGCGGACGATGGGCTACGAACCGCGCCTGCTCGATGAGGACCCGCCCGACGCGGAGGGTCCCGGGGACTGCACCCTGGCCGGGTTGATCACGGACCTCCCGATCACGCCGGCCCGCGCCTTCGCGTATCAGAAGTACAACGTCCCCATGCTGGACTATGCCGCCTGGCGTGCCGGCCAGAACCTGCCGGAGACGACGGCCCTCAACGTGGAGCAGCTCCGCGCGTGGCTCCAGACGGAACTGGACGCGCCCCACGCGGCGGCCCGGGCCGCCTGATCCCGACCGCACCTGCCCACGTGGACGCATCGGACCACGAGGCGGCGGATGATTCGTCGCTACTCCGTCGCTACGCGGTGCGGCGCCCGGGCGCGGCCCGGCGATAGCCGCGAAACAGCAGGTCCTCGCCAACCGGCTCCCAGGCGGACTCCGCAAAGCCCAGGGCCTCGCGCATCCGTTCGATGCCCAGCGCACCGAACGCCGGGCGGCCGTCTCCCACGAGCTTCGGTGCGATGAAAAGGTAGAGCCGGTCGACCAGGTCCTGGCGCATGAGCGCCGTGGCCAGCCCGGGGCCGGCCTCGACCAGCAGCGACTGCAACGGGAGGCCGTCACGCCCGCCCTCGCGCCCCAGATACGCCAACAGAGCCGGCAGGTCGAGGTGGCCCCCGACCTCCGGCACGGTCAGCAGGCGGCCGCCGGCAGCCTGCAACGCTTCGGCGTAGGCCGGTGCCGCACCCGGCGCCACGACGGCCGTGGTGTGCCGGACCCAGGCGTCGGTAAACACCTGCAGACCCGGCGGCAGCGTCCCGGTGCGGTCCAGCACCAGCCGGACCGGCTGGCGGCCCCCGACGTGGCGCACCGTCAGGGCCGGATCATCCATACGGGCCGTGCCGCTGCCGACGAGCACCCCGTCGAGCCGGGCACGCCAGCGGTGCACGAGCGCCCGCGCCTCCGGCCCGGAAACCCACCGGCTGTCCCCCGTCGCCGTGGCGATCCGCCCGTCCAGCGTCTGCGCGATCTTCAGCGTCACCAGCGGCCGCCCCGTCGTGACGTGGTGCACGAACGCCTCGTTCAGCCGCCAGCAGGCGGCCTCCAGCACCCCGACCGTCACCGCCACCCCGTGCTCGCGCAGCCGCGCGATGCCGCCGCCGGCCACCGCCGGAAACGGATCCACCATCCCCACGACCACCCGGGGGATGGCCTTCTCCAGAATCAGATCCGTACACGGGGGTTGCTTACCGTGGTGGTTGCAGGGCTCCAGGTTGACGTAGAGCGTCGCCTCGCGGAGCACCGAGGCGCCGTACCGCCGTTCCACCTCGGCGACTGCCTGCCGCTCGGCGTGTGGCCCGCCGTAGCGCTCGTGCCAGCCCTCGCCCAGCACCTCTCCGCCGGGTCCGACCACCACGGCCCCCACCATCGGGTTCGGGCTGACGGCCCCCGCACCGCGCGCGGCCAGCTCCAGGCAGCGCTGCATCCAGCGCTCGTGCAGGCTCTCGCGCTCCCGAACCTGGGAGCGAGACGACGACGTGGACGGATCGGCAGGCATACGGCTACGAGTCGGCATCAGGCGCGACGCCAAACGCCCCGGCCCGGCAAGGGGTTCTGCCCGACTCGAAGGCCCCGGTCTCTGCTTCCCTCACGGCTGATGGAAACTCGTCCCGATGAAGGCCAGCGCGTCGATCAGCCCGGAGCGCCAGTACGACCACTGATGCCCTCCATCCCGCACGCGATACTCGTGAGGAATCCCGAGATCACGCAGCACGATGTGCAAGGTGCTGTTCCCCTTATAGAGGAAGTCGTCATCGCCACAGTCGAGGTAGAGCCGCACCCGCTTGATGGCTTCCAGAGCCTCCCCTTCGGCGCGCTGCACGATCTGGATCGGGTTATAGGAACGCCAGTGCTCCGTCAGCCGGGCCGGGCCTTCGAGGCCGGGCCCATAGAGGGCACCCTCCAGGCGTTGCCAGCGCTCCTCGCTGATGGCCAGCACCTCCTCCTCGGTGTAGACGGCCGCACTGAGCGCGGCCGCGGCGGCAAACAGATCTGGATGCCGCAAGGCATACACGAGCGTCCCGAAGCCTCCCATCGACAACCCGGCCACGCCCCGGTAGCGCCGCTCGGCCCGGATGCGATACTGCGCCTCGACGTGCGGGATCAACTCCTCGATGAAGAAATCCTCATATAGCGTAGGTCAATAATGTTGAGGCAGGAAGCCGCAGTGCTGGAACCATCCCGCGGCATCCGCCGCCGTCACCTGCTCGGTGGCATACTCCACGGCCTCCAGCAGCGCTTCCGCCGTGTCCGCACAGGCCTTCTTGATCAGATGCTTCAACTTCGACCACAGCAGTTCGATCGGATTGAACTCCGGACTGTAGCGCGGCAGCGGCCGGACGCAGGCGCCCCGCGCCTCGATCTGTTCGACCAGGTCCGGTGCCTCGTGGATGCGCGCGTTGTCCCACAGCACGATGTCGCCCGGCTTGAGTACCGGCAGCAGGTGCTGCTGGATGAACCCGCGGAAGTGCCAGCGCCGCACCGTGCCGGTATGCATGGCCACCGTGCCGGCTCCATCAAAGCCCAGCCAGCCCAGCAAGCTGACGCGTTTTCCCTGCCGCAGCGGGGCCTGACAGACCAGGCGCTCGCCCCGAGGCGCATAGCCGTAGGCCAGGCGCATGCCCTGGATGACTCCGCTTTCATCAACGGCTTTGATCCTGGTCGCATCGACCGTACCGAGCCAGTCGCGGAAGGCGGCCCGCTCGGCTACGACGTCGGGGCGCTGTTGCTGCGCGGCCTGCATCGTCTTTTTTTTCGCGTCAGGCCCAGTCGCGCCCGGACCCGGCCCATCGTGCGGCGGCTGACCCGACGCCCGGTGTGCTCGGTGAAGCGCTGGGCCAGTTCATCCTGTGTCAGGTCGGGCTGGGCCTCAATCCAGGAGCGGACGAGGGCCTCGTCGGCCTCAGTTAGCAGCCGTCGGGACCCGCCGGGTTTTTTCGGCTCGAGCGAGCCGCTCTGCCGGGCCTGGCGAATGACGCGGTCGACGGAAGCCTTGCCGACGGCAAAGCGCTGGGCCAGGTCGGCCCGGGAGCCTTCGCCGCGCTCATAGGCACGGGCGATGCGCCACCGTAGATCGGTGGAAAGGGGAGCGGGCATCAGAGTAGCCAGAGCAAAAGGAATGGATACAGAGTCAGACTGAAGATAACATCAACCGCGATGACCTACGCTATACCTCTCCGACCCGTCGTAGTTGTTGATGTACCACGAAACCCCGGCATCAGGCATGACGATGATCATGGGCGGTATCGTACGGTGGGCAATGGCCTCATCGGCCAGCAGATGCGCCTCACCGAACTGGATCCACCCCACGTCGTTGTCCGTGTAGCCATGCAACAGATACACGACCGGATAGAAGCGGGTCGAGGTATCGTAGTCGTAGGGCAGATAGACCGTATAGCGAACCTCCTTACCCAGGATCTCGCTGTAGATCGTATGACCTTCCTGCACCGTCCCCCGCGCCACCTGTGCGGCGGCCGGACGAACGAGCCCCGTCAGCATCAACAGGGTGAAAAAACCGATACAACGGCGTACCATGGGAAACCCGGGCTGGTCCGTAAAACGTTGACGTTGCAATATAACAGGATATGGCCTTCCGGCCATAACGTCATGGCCCATTGCGCTTGCTCCCCTCCGTCCGGGGCTACAACCGCCCCGGGGTAGCGTGGCCTCTCCCATGGTTTCCGCACTCATCCCATCCCTGGCAGACAACCCTATGAAGCATTCCGCCCTGATGCTTGCCGTGCTCGCGCTGGCAAGCCTCCTTCCCGCACAGGCGCAGACCTATCGCAGCGAGGCAACGGCATCCTCGTTCCTGAACGGCTTCGGTGAGGCCCTTACCATCGGCGCTGACGCCATCTTCGTCGGCGAATCCCAGACCCCGGCACAGCCCGGCGTCGTCTACGTCTACCGCCGCACCGACGGCGGCGCGTGGGCGGAGCAGGCCCGGCTGGCGGCCTCGGACGGAACCCCCGGCGATGCCTTCGGGCACGCCCTGAGCCTGGACGGCACGCGGCTGCTCGTCGGCGCGCCCAACCGGGCCGACGGGCAGGGTGGCGCCTACGTCTTCGAATGGGACGAAGCCACCGGCGCCTGGCTGGAAACGGCCCGGCTCGCCCTCCCGGCCGACACTACCGCCGCACGGATGGGCACGGCCGTCGCCCTCAGCGGCGACGTCGCCCTCGTCGGCGCGGCGGGGGATGGCGATGGCACCGGCGCCGTCTACGCCTTCCGGTACGACGCCGGCGGGACCTGGCTGGCCGACGGCATGCTGGTCGGCAGCGGGGTGCAGCCGGGAGATCGCTTCGGCGCCGCGCTGGCGCTGGAGGACGGCACCGCGCTCATCGGCGCCCCGGACCAGGGCAGCGGCGCCGTGTACGTCTTCCGCCACGATGCCACCGCCGGCGCGTGGACGGAAACGGCGCTGCTCTTCGGCAACGGCACGGAAGACGGCGACCGCTTCGGCGAAGCCATCGCGCTGCACGACGGCCTGGCGCTCGTCGGCGCGCCCCGGCACGGCACCGGCGCGGCGTTCGCCTTCGCCCATGACCCCGACACCGACGGATGGACCGGGCAGGGCATCCTCCGCCCCTTCGACGGCACCCGCCAGGATCGCTTCGGGGTCGCCGTGGCGCTCACGGACGATGAAGCCTGGGTCGGCGCGCCCTACGCAGCCCGCATGGAAGGACGGGTCTACCGCTTCACCCGGGACGACACCGGCTGGACCGGCTCGACCAAGCTGATGCACCAGACCGACGCCCGCCGCCAGCGCTTCGGCGGGCAACTCGCCGTGCGCGGCGCCCTGGCCGCCATCACCCTCCCCGGCGCCGACTACGGCGCCGGCCGGGTCGCCGTCTTCGAACGCACCGCCGACGGCTGGACGGAGCAGACCGTGCTGGCCGGTCCGATCCGCGGCTTCGACCCCATCACCGGCACCCGCATCAACTGCCTCGACGGCGAGGCCGCCCAGTTTGCCTGCCAGCGCGTCGACCTCGTCGCCTTCCTCCCCGTCTCGGCCATCGGCGGCGGCCGCGGCGTCATGGTCAATGACATCTGGGGCTGGACCGACCCCGAAACCGGCAAAGAGTACGCCCTCGTCGGCCGCATGGACGGCACCTCTTTCGTCGACGTCACCGACCCGGCCAACCCGGTCTACATCGGCAACCTGCCCAAGACGGAAGGCTCGCCCGGTGCCGTCTGGCGAGACATCAAGGTCTACCAGAACCACGCCTTCATCGTCGCCGACGCCTCCGGCGCCCACGGCATGCAGGTCTTCGACCTGACGCAGCTCCGCGACTTCGACGGCACGCCGAAGACGTTCGCGCCGGTGACGACCTACGACCGCATCCACAGCGCGCACAACATCGTCATCAACGAAGAGAGCGGCTTCGCCTACACCGTGGGCAACAGCTCCGGCGGTGAAACCTGCGGCGGCGGCCTGCACATGATCGACATCCGCGACCCGAAGAACCCGACCTTCGCCGGCTGCTTCGCCGACGCGGAGACGGGGCGCGCCGGGACGGGCTACACGCACGACGCCCAGTGCGTCATCTACCGCGGCCCGGACGCCGACCACCAGGGCAAGGAGATCTGCTTCGGCGCCAACGAGACGGCCCTCAGCATCGCCGACGTGACGGACAAGGCCAACCCCGTCGCCCTCTCGCGGGCCGCTTACCCCAACGTCGCCTACACCCACCAGGGCTGGCTGACCGAAGACCATCGCTACTTCTTCGTCAATGACGAACTGGACGAGATCGGCGGTAACGTGACCAACACGCGCACGCTGATCTGGGACGTCTCGGACCTGGACGATCCCCAGCTCGTCAAGGAGTACCTGCTCTCGACCCAGGCCAGCGACCACAACCTGTACATCCGGGGCAACCTGATGTACCAGTCGAACTACCTCACCGGCCTGCGGGTGCTCGACGTCACGGACCCGGCCAACCCGGTCGAGGTGGGCTACTTCGACACGGTCCCCTACGGCTCCGACGGCCCCGGCTTCGGCGGCTCGTGGAGCAACTACCCGTTCTTCCCGAGCGGCACCATCGCCGTCACCAGCATGAGTGAAGGCCTGTTCCTGCTGAAGAAGAACGACGTGGACATCTAGGCTAAGGTCGAAGGGGGCCGGTCGACGGGCGGGAGAGCGAGACGTTTTGCCGTCCGCCCGTCGACCGGCGTCCTCGCCCTTCACCCCACCGCCCCGTCTCCTTTCTCTCACGCTCCTGCCGACCCATGCGCTATCTCGCTGCCCTGTTCCTCGCCGTGGTGCTCCTCGCACCGGCCGGCCGGGCCGGCGCGGCCCCGCCGCCCGAACCCCCGGCGGAGATCCGCTTCTCCGAGCAGATCCTCCCCATCCTGCAGCAGGAGCTGGCCCCCGTGCTGGACCGCCTCCCGGGGCTGACCTACGACTCGTGGGACGGCCTCGTCGCCGGAGCCGACTTCGGGCAGGTGCTCGTCCCGTTCGACGCCGAGCACAGCCTCCTGGTGCAACTCGCCGACCACACCGACGGCGTCTCGGAGGCGAGCCGCGCGCAGCTCCGGCAATGGATCGACGAAGGCGCGCGCAGCGACGACGGGACGGTCCCGTACGCCGACGTGGCAGATCGGCCGCTGCTCTACGTCGCCAACCAGGGAGCGGCCATGGTGTCGGTGATCGACATGGCGCGCAACGTCGTGGTGCGGAACGTGAAGCTACAGGCCCTGGGCTTCGACGCCAACGCCAAACCCCACCACACCGCCGTCGAGCCGGACGGCTCGCACTGGTACGTCTCGCTGATCGGCGCCAGCCAGGTGCTGAAGTTCGACCGGGACAACCGCCTCGTCGGCCAGGTGGCCTTCGAGACGCCGGGCATGCTGGCCCTCCACCCGACGGAGGACCTGCTCTACGTGGCCCGCTCGATGATGGCCGTCAACCCGCCCACACGCATCGGCGCCATCCGGCGGTCGGACCTGGCGCTGACGGAGATCGACGTCTTCTTCCCCCGTCCGCACGCGCTCGCGCTGAACCCGGCCGCCGGCTACGTCTACACCGCCAGCCTCGCGGAGAATCGCATCGCCAGCGTCCCCGTGGGCGAGGAAGACGTGGCCGAGCTGATCGGCCTCGACGGCCCCGTGCACACCCTCGTGCAGTTCGCCGTCTCGCCCGACGGGCAGACGATGGTGGCCGGCGGCCAGCTGACGGGGGCGTTCTTCCTCTTCGACCTGAGCGACCCTGCCACCCCCACGCCCGTCGCCCGCCTCGACCTCGGCGCGATGCCGTGGCACCCGGTCTTCACCCCGGACGGCCGCTTCGTCTACATCGGCAACCAGGGGGCCAACACCGTCACCGTCGTGGACGTAGCCCGGCGCGAGGTCGCCGCCGTCATCACCGGCGACGGCCTGGCCGAGCCGCATGGCATCGCCGTCTCGCCGGACGGGCGCTTCGTCTACGTCTCCAACCGCAACCTCAAGAGCGCCTACACGCCGCGCTGGGTCCGGTTTACGCAGGAGATGGCGGAAGAAGGCCCGGCGCATGAGGGGACGGATCATGCCGGCATGGGACATGACGGCCATGGCATGGCGAATCCCCCGGAGCCGACTGCGAACCACGACATGGACCACGGCATGATGATGGACATGGAGGCCGAATACGGCGGTACGGTGGTCGTGATCGACACGGCCACGCAGGAGATCGTGCGCGTGCTGGAACTGGGCGCCTACCCCTCCGGCATGAGTACCCGCCCCTTCTGAGCCCCCTTACCGATCCTCTCGCTCGTGCCCATGACCCCGGCTCTGCCGCCCCCGGCTTCCGGCCGCTCCGTGCTCCTGACGCTGGGGCTCCTGCTGTCCCTCCTCTCCGGATGCACCGGGACGCGCCGCACCCTGCCGCAGACACCGACAGCGGCGGCCCCCTTCCCGCCCCGGCTGGAACGCGTCGTGACGCCGTTCGAGGTGCGCCGGGCCGACGGCACCCCGTACGCCTTCCCATTCCTCGGCGGCCTCGACGTCCCCCGCCCTCAATGGGTCGACATCGACGGCGACGGGGACCTCGACCTGTTCGTGCAGGAAGTCACCAATGCCGTCCTGTTCTTCGAGAACGTCGGCACCGCCACCGCGCCCGAACTCGTCTGGCGCAGCGACCGGTTCCAGGACCTGGACGTCGGCGAATGGTACCGGTTCGTGGACCTCGACGCCGACGGCGACCCGGACCTGCTCGCCGAGCAGCCTTTCAGCTACATCCGCTACTACCGCAACGACGGCGACCGGCCCGGCCCTCCCCGGTTCGTCCTCGCCGCAGACACCCTCCGCGACGTCACCGGCGCCCCGATCTTCTCCGACCGGCAGAACATCCCCAACGTCACCGACATCGACTGCGACGGACAGCCCGACCTGTTCATCGGCCGTGTCGACGGCACGGTGATGCGCTATGAACAGGGCAGCACCGACGCCGCCGGCATCCCGCGCTTCCGGCTCGTCACCGATCGGTTCGAGAACATCGAGATCATCGGACAGATAGTCGGCAGCCTCCACGGAGCCAACACGATGGCCTTCGGGGACGTCGACGGCGACGGCGACGAGGATCTGTTCTGGGGCGATTTCTTCGAGCCGGGGCTGCTGCTGATCGAGAACACCGGCACGTGCGGCACCCCCAGCCTGCGGGGTGAGCCCGTCGGCTTCCCGCCCGGCAACCCGCTGCGCACGAGCGGCTACAACGCCCCCACCCTCGGGGACCCCGACGGCGACGGCGACCTCGACCTGCTCGTCGGCGTCCTCGGCGGCGCCTTCAACGCCAACGCCACCGCCGCCGATAACCTCTACTTCCTGGAACAGACCCCCGACGGCTTCCCCGTCCGCACCCGCCGCTTCCTCGACGGCATCGACGTGGGCAGCGAAAGCGTGCCGGCCCTGGCCGACCTCGACGCCGACGGCGACCTCGACCTGCTCGTGGCGAACAAGATCGTGCCGGGCGAGCCGAACACGTCACGCATCTATCTCTTCGAGAACCAGGGCACGCCCCGGCAGCCCGCCTTCCACCTCACCGACTCGCTCGCGCTGGCCCCGGCCTTCCACTACGCCCCGGCCCTGGGCGACCTCGACGCCGACGGGGACCTCGACCTGCTCGTGGGGACCTGGAACGAGGGCATCGCCTTCTACCGCAACGAGGGCACCCCGCAGCAGCCCGACTTCCGCCTCGAAGCCCCCGGCTACGTCGAACTGACGCGCGGCAGCAACAGCATGCCCGCCCTGGCCGACCTCGACGCCGACGGCGACCTCGACCTGCTCGTCGGCGAAGCCTCCGGGACGCTCAACCTCTACCGCAACGAGGGCACCCCACAGCAACCCGCCTTCCGCCTCGTCTCGGACGCCTACCTCGACCTGGACGTCGGCCGCCGCAGCGCCCCCACCCTCGCCGACCTCGACGGCGACGGCGACCTCGACCTGTTCGTCGGCGCCGAGAGCGGAGGCGGCGTCTTCCTCCGCAACGACGGCACCCCGCAGGCGCCGCACTTCGTGCCGAACGCCTCCTTCGCCCCGCCCCTGCCGTTCTTCGCCACCCCCGTCTTCGCCGACCTCGACGCCGACGGCGACCTCGACCTGCTCGTCGGCACAGCCAGCGGGGGGCTGATGTACTTCCGGAACGAGCGGTGAGGAAACGCACCGGTCCGGCCTCGCCGCCCCCGGATGCGCTTCCTCACCCCTGCACCGGATGCGCTGTGCGGACGGGGTCGATCGGCGGTGTCGACGCCGGGCCGGGATGCTTGACGACGATCTCGTAGAGGTCGGTGCGCCGGTCGTTCCAGGTGCGGACCGTCCCGGCCAGGCGGTTGTGACGCAACACCTCCAGGTCCACGTCCGCGATCACCACCGTTTCCAGGTTCGCCTGGCACTCCCCTGCGATGCCGTCCCGCGCGAACGGGAAGTCCGAGGGCGTGAAGATCCCGGACTGCGCGTAGTTGATGTCCATGTTCTCGACCGAGGGCAGGTTGCCCGTGCAGCCGGAGGTGACGACGTAGACCTGGTTTTCGATGGCACGCGCCTGCGCACAGGTGCGCACGCGGAGGTAGCCCTGGCGGTTGTCCGTGCAGAACGGGACGAAGAACAGCTGCGCCCCGGCCGCCGTGGCGATGCGCCCCAGCTCGGGGAATTCGACGTCGTAGCAGATCTGGATGGACACCTTGCCGCGGTCCGTGTCGAACACGCGCAGTTCGTGGCCCGGCTGTACTCCCCACCAGTGCCGCTCGTTCGGAGTGATGTGGAGCTTGTACTGCTTCTCGATCCCGCCGTCGCGCTTGAACAGGTAGGCGATGTTGTAGATCTTCCCCCCTTCCTCCGTGTAGTGCGACCCGCCGACGACGTTGACGGCGTATTTGATGGCGAGGTGCTGGAAGAGGTCCAGGTACTGCGGAGTGAACTCGGCCAGCTTCCGCACGGCCAGCCCCGGCCGCTGATTCGGCAGGAAGGAGAGGAGTTGGAGCGTAAAGATCTCGGGGAAGACGACGAAGTCCGACTTGTACCCCGAGGCCACGTCCACGAAATACTCGCACTGCTCGGCGAACTCATCGAAGCCGCTGATCTTGCGCATGCGGTACTGCACCGTGCAGATGCGCACGGGGAAGGTCGTCCGCGTCTGGCGCACCGGGTTGGGCGTGTAGTGCAGGTTGACCCACTCCAGCAGCAGCGCGTGCCCCTGCGATTCGGCATCCTCGCCGAGGTAATCCGCCAGGATGCGCTTGAGCGTGAAGCCGTTGGCGATCTGGAACGTCAGCACCGGGTCGTAGATCTGCTTGGTGCGCACCTGCTCCACGTACTCGTGGATCGTCATGCGGTCCGCATAGCGATGGTAGTTGGGCACGCGCCCGCCCACGACGATGCGCTTCAGGTTGAGCCGGCGCGCCAGGTCCTTCCGGGCATCGTAGAGCCGCCGCCCGATCTTCATCCCCCGGAAGGCCGGGTCCACCAGCACCTCGATGCCGTAGAGCGTGTCCCCTTCGGGGTCGTGGTTGGTGATGTGCCCGTCCGAGGAGATCTCCTCCCAGGTGTGGGCATCGCCGTACTCGTCCAGGTCCACGATCAGGCTGCTGGCCGAACCGATGAGCTGCCCCTCGTACTCGACGCCGAACTGCCCTTCGGGGAAGTGCGTGAGCTGGCTCTCGAACTCGGACCGCCGCCACGGGGTCATGCCGGGAAAGCAGGCCTGCTGCAACCGCACGAGCGCCTCGAAGTCGTCCGGGACGAGGGGGCGGATGCGGATGGACTTCTGCAGGGTGTCGAGGTCGATGGAGGGCATGGCGATCGGGGCCGGTGGCGGAGGGTACGAGGGTCCCTGCAGAAACGGCCGGCCCGGGCCGGCTGATCCCGACGAGGGGGACGAACTCCCGACGAGGGGAAGGCCGGTCTGCGAAACGGCGTCGGTAACCCGGCCTTCCCACTTCCACGCTCGCGCTTCGTATGTTTTCCTCCGGCCCCGGCTGTCCCCCCTGGCGCCGGTTTGTCGCCAATGACTCTGGTACCTCCTCGACCCCGCACCCTGCATGAGCACGCCCCGCTGGAATCAGATCGAAACGCTCTTCTGGGCTGCCCTGGACCGGGATGCGGCCGAACGGGCCGCCTTCCTGGACGAAGCCTGTGCCGGCGATGCGGCCCTGAGGCGCGAGGTCGAGGGCATGCTGGCCGCCCATGAGACGAGCCACGGCCTCCAGATCGAGCAGCACCTGCTCGGGGACGACCCGCCCCGACCACCGGACGATGAGGCGATGATCGGCACGCGCGTCGGGCCGTACCGGCTCGTGCAGATGCTCGGCCGCGGTGGCATGGGCACCGTCTACCTCGCCGAGCGGGCCGACGGCGCCTTCGAGCAGCAGGTCGCGCTCAAACTCATCCGCTCCGGATGGCACTCCGCGGAGATCGTCCAGCGCTTCCGCCTGGAACGGCAGATCCTGGCCCGGCTCGACCACCCCAACATCGCCCGGCTGCTCGACGGCGGCATGACCGAGGACGGCCGCCCCTACTTCGCCCTGGAGTACGTCGCCGGCGAGCCGATCACGGACTTCTGCGACCGCCACCGCCTCCCCGTCGACGAGCGGCTGCGGCTGTTCCAGCGGGTCTGCCGGGCCGTGCAGTTCGCCCACCGCAACCTCGTCGTCCACCGGGACCTGAAGCCCTCGAACATCCTGGTGACCGGGGACGGCGTGGTCAAGCTGCTCGACTTCGGCATCGCCAAGCTGCTCGACCCCGACGCCGCGGGCATGACCGTGGCCCAGACGCGGGCCGACGTGCGGGTCATGACGCCGGAGTATGCCGCCCCGGAGCAGGTGCGCGGCGAAGCGATCACGACGGCCACGGACGTCTACGCCCTCGGCGTGCTGCTCTACGAACTGCTCACCGGGCACCGACCCTACCAGATCCCGAGCCGCGTCCGCGCCGAGATCGAGCGCGTCATCTGCGAGGAAGAACCGACGCGGCCCAGCACCGTCATCGCCGCCGTCACCCAGATCCACCGGGATGACGGCACGACCGAGACGATCACGCCCGACCGGGTCGGCGCGGCCCGCAAGCTCCCCCCGACGCGGCTGCGGCGCCGGCTGCGGGGCGACCTCGACACCATCATCCTGACGGCCCTCCGCAAGGAGCCCGAGCGCCGCTACAGCTCGGCCGAGCAACTGGCCGACGACCTGCGGCGCCACCTGGAGGGCCGCCCGATCACCGCCCGAGCGGATACCCTCGGCTACCGGGTGCGCACGTTCGTCCGCCGCCACCGCTGGGGGGTCGCGGCCGCAGCCGTGTTCGTGCTGCTGCTGGCCGGCTATGCCGCCACGCTCACCGTGCAGTCCCGGCGCCTGGCCGCCGAGCGCGATGCCAAAGCCGACGCGCTGGCCCAGTCCGAAGCCGTCACGCAATACCTCAAGTCCCTCTTCCTGGCCGCCACGCCCCGCGTGGCCCGGGGCGACACGCTGACGGCCTACGACCTGCTGGACCGCGGCGTCGAACGCGTCGAGCGCCTGCGGGACAACCCGGCCCTGCAGATCCGGCTCCTGCAAACCTTCGGGAACGTCTTCTTCCAGCTCGGCGACGTCGCGCGGGCCGAGCCGCCGCTGCTCCGCGCCCTCGCGCTCCTGGACAGCCTGCCCACCCCGCCCACCTCCGACCAGGTCGCCTACCTGCTGCACCCGCTGGGCCTGATTCGCAGCAGTCAGGGCCGCCTGGCCGAAGCGGACTCGCTCCTGCGGCACGCCCTCGCCCTGCGCCCCCG
This sequence comes from Roseithermus sacchariphilus, assembly GCA_003285105.1. Lineage (GTDB taxonomy): Bacteria > Bacteroidota > Rhodothermia > Rhodothermales > MEBIC09517 > Roseithermus > Roseithermus sacchariphilus. Next base: position 512,789 of record CP030158.1, read on the forward strand.
CCTCCCCGGCGACACCACCGCCGCCATGCTCCTGAAAACCCTCTCCGACAATGCCGCCCGACAGGATCGGCTCGACGAAGCGGAACGTTACATCCGCGAGGCCCTGGCGCTCCGCGGCCCCGTCGCCGGGCCCGACGACGAACTGATGCTGACCTACCTCAACAGCCTCGGCACCTACCAGTTCAGGCAGGGCCGCGTCGACAGCGCCCGCCTCACCTTCGAAACCATCCTGGAACGGCAGCGCCGCACCCTCGGCCCGGACAGCCCACGCACTCTGGCCACCATGGGCAACCTGGCCGTCATCCTGAAAACGCTGGGCGACCTGGACGCCGCCGAAGCGCTCTACGAAGAGGTCATCGCGCAGGAACGGCGCGTCTTCCCGGAACACCACCCGGACCGCGCCCCGGCGCTCTACAACCTCGCCAAGCTGCGCATCAGCAAAGGCGATCCCGAGGGCGCCCTTCCGCTCTTCGACGAGGCCATCGCCATCTATACCCACGCCTTCTCCCCCGATCACTGGCGCATCCGCTTCTTCGAGGTCGCCAAAGCCGAGCCGCTGCTCCTGCTGGCACGCTACGACGAAGCCGAGGCGCTGCTCCTGCGCAGCCATGCCGACCTCGTCGCCGCCCTCGGCCCCGACGCCGAGGCCGTCCGGCAGGCCCGGCAAAACCTCGTCCGCCTCTACGAAGCCCGGCACCGCCCGGACCTCGCCGATCCGTATCGGTGAGCCGTCAGCCGTCAGCCGTGAGCCGTCAGCCGTGAGCCGTCAGCCGTCAGCCGTGAGCCGTGAGCCGTCAGCCGTGAGCCGTGAGCCGTCAGCCGTCAGCCGTGAGCCGTCAGCCGTGAGCCGTCAGCCGTGAGCCGTCAGCCGAAGCGGTTCGACGAGCATCCTCGTGTCAGTCCTGAATGCTGACGGCTGACGGCTGACCGCTGACACTCACAGCTCCTTGATCCGGATGTTGCGGAACTGGACGAGGCTGGAGGCGGGGTGCGGCTTACCGTGGCCGTGGTGTTGCAGGGCAATGGGGCCGCGCTCGGGGATGCCGGGGAGCCGGGCGTCCTCGATCACCGTCTGCCCGTTCAGCACCACCGTCAGCCGCTCGCCGATCATCGTGATCTCGAACGTGTTCCACTCGCCCACGGGCCGGTCGGCGTTGACGCGCGGGGTGACGCCGGCACGTACCTCCGGCGGCATGCTCTCGTCGGTGCGGTAGCCGTAGACCTCGCCCGAGCCGATGGGCCACATCCAGATGTTGACCTGCGCCTTCGACGTGCCGCGCAGGTAAATGCCGGAATCGGCATTGGGGCGGGATTCGGTGATGACCTCGCCGTGCTCGTCGCGCTCGAGCGAGCCGTCGGGCAGCACGATGGGCATGTCGTACAGCCCCGAGGGCTCCTTGATGCGCCAGTCGATCTGCAGCACGAAGTCCCCGAATTCGCGCTCGGTCCAGAGGTTCTTGTCGCCCTCGGCCTCGCTGAGCGCGTCGTAGTCGATCACCCCGTCGACGACGCGCCAGTGGCCGCCGTCGCCCTCCGGCACGCGCCAGCCGGTGAGGTCCTGCCCGTTGAAGAGCGACACCCACCCGGTATCGACGGCCGACGGCTCGGGCGAGGAGGCGACATCGGGGGCGGAAGCGTGGTCGGGGCGGTCACAACCGAAGCACAGCAACAGAAAAACAGCCAGGTAGCGCATGGTCACGGGCGAGCAGGCGAGACAGGAACGGAGGTCGGCAAAATGCGTCCCGGCCAGGCAGAAGCGCAACAGCCGGAGGAACGCCGACCGCCCGGCTCCGTGAGCATCCTTCCTTTTCCCCTTTCCGACCCGCACGACCATGCTTGACTGGACCTGGATCACGACCACCACCACCGCTGCCGTGATGGCAATGCTCTCTGCCACCGGCATCTACCTCGGCATCATTCTGTACACGCGCCTGGGCGGGCTGCGCAGCTTTTCCAAGATGTCCAGCTTCGACTTCGCCATCACGGTGGCCTTCGGGTCCATCATCGCCGCGACCGTGCTGAGCGAGGATCCGCCGCTCCTGCAAGCCCTGGTGGCCCTGGGCAGCCTCTACGTCCTCCAGTTCGGCCTGGCCTCCGCCCGGCAGCGGTTCAGACGTGTGAGCCACCTGGTGGACAACCAGCCGCTGCTGCTGGACGGCGCGACGATGCTGCACGAGAACATGCGGGCGGCCCGGGTGACGGAGGATGACCTGTGGGCCAAGCTGCGCGAGGCCAACGTGCTGCACCTCGACCAGGTCCGGGCCGTCGTCATGGAAACGACCGGCGACATCTCGGTGCTGCACGGCGACGAGAACGCCCCGGCCCTCGACGACGTGCTTCTGACCGGCGTGCGGCGCGGTGCAGCCTGAAACGAGGTCGTCCTATTTCCCTTCTTCCACGTACCGGCGCACGCGCTTCTCGATGCTCTCGGCTTCGTCGCGCTCGCGCAGGTGAGCCAGGCGGGCGGCGATCTGCCGCTCGTAGCCCACGTCGCGGGGCTGGTAGAAGTAAAGGCCCTGCATCTCGGGCGGGAGGTACTGCTCGGGCACGTACCCTTCGCGGTAGGCGTGCGGATACTTGTAGCCGACGCCATGGCCCAGCCCGGCCCCGTCGCGGCTGGCGTCCTTCAGATGGTTCGGCACGTCGGCCGTCTGCTCCTGCTCCACGTGCTTGAGCGCGTCGAAGTAGCTGATGGCCGAGTTGCTCTTGGGCGCGGTGGCCAGGTACAGGCAGCACTCGCTCAGCAGGTACTGGCCCTCGGGCATGCCCACGTACTCGAACCCGGTGGCGGCGGCCTGCGCCACCAGCAGCGCCCGCGGGTCGGCCAGGCCGATGTCTTCGGCCGCGAAGATGAGCATCCGGCGGAGGATGAAGCGCGGATTCTCGCCGGCGTAGATCATCCGCGCCATCCAGTAGAGCGCCGCGTCGGGGTCGGAGCCGCGCAGGCTCTTGATGAAGGCGCTGATGGTGTCGAAGTGCGCATCGCCCTCCTTGTCGTAGAGCACCGCCCGCTGCTGGATCGAATCCTCGGCCACGGCCAGGTCGATGTGCACCACCCCGTCGGGCCCCGGCTCCGTGGTCTCCACGGCCAGCTCCAGCGCGTTCAACAGCGACCGCGCATCGCCGTTGGCGACGTCAACGAGGTGCTCGAGCGCATCCTCGTCGATCCGCACCTTCCGGCGGCCGTAGCCGCGTTCCGGGTCGGCGAGGGCCTGAAGGGCGACAGTGCGGAGGTCCGTCCCGGTGAGCGAGCGCAGTTCGAACACGCGGCTGCGGCTGACGAGCGCGCGGATGACCTCGAAGTAGGGATTCTCGGTCGTGGCTCCGATGAAGGTGACCGTGCCGTTCTCGACGTGCGGCAGCAGCGCGTCCTGCTGGGCCTTGTTGAAGCGGTGCACCTCGTCGACGAACAGGATCGTCCGCTGCCGGTGCAGCCGCAGCCGCTCCTGCGCCGCCTCGATGGCCGCGCGGATGTCCTTCACGCCGGAGAGCACGGCGTTCATCGAGGTGAAGTGCGAGGCGGTCGTGCCGGCGATGATGCGGGCGAGGGTGGTCTTGCCGGTGCCGGGGGGACCGTAGAAGAGGACGGAGGTGACCCGGTCGGCCTCGATGGCGCGGCGCAGCAGCTTACCGGGGCCGAGGATGTGGTCCTGGCCGACGAACTCGTCCAGCGTGCGCGGGCGCATCCGGTCGGCCAGCGGAGCCCGCTCGGCGCGGTACGCCTCGGCAGCGTCTTCGAAGAGGTCAGGCATGGGCAGAGCCGGGAACGTGAGCAGCGTGCGGGACCAGTACGCCCGTGCCGCGCCGAAGATGCCGCCTCCGGGCCGGCCGGCAGCCGGGGGGACCCGCTCCGTCCCGGCGGATGGTGGCATTCGTCCCCGGCAGGCCCGACCTTGCCGTATCGTCACGCTCACTCGCTCTGCCCATGTCCGACGACCTGCGTTACCCGATTGGCCGGCCGGAGCCCGTCACGCACCTGCACCCGAGGCAGCGGCAGCGCTGCATCGCCGACCTGGCGGCCGCCCCCACCCAGCTGCGGCATGCCGTCCACGGCCTGGCCGTCGAAAAGCTCGACATCCCCTACCGCCCCGGCGGCTGGACGGTGCGCCAGGTCGTGCACCACCTGCCGGACAGCCACCTCAACGGCTACCTGCGGTTTCGCCTGGGACTGACGGAGGACACGCCGACGATCAAGCCCTATGACCAGGACGGCTGGTCGGCCCTGCCCGATGCCCGGACGGCCCCGCTGGAGCCCTCGCTGGCGTTGCTCGACGCGCTACACGCCCGCTGGGTCGGGCTCCTCGAAGCGCTGCCGCCGGAGGCGTTCCGGCGCACCGTGCGCCACCCCGAACAGGGGCTGCTGACCCTCGACGGGCTGCTGGCCCTCTACGCCTGGCACGGCCGGCACCACATCGCCCACATCACCGCCGCCCGCGCACGCATCGCCTGAGCCGCCCGCGGCATCGCCCCGGCATCGCCCCGGCATCGATTGCCCGCGGCTCGCCCGCCCCGGCCCTCAGCGCCCTTCGCCGATCAGCGCCCTTCGCCGGTCAGAGCCCTTCGCCGGTCAGAGCCCTTCGCCGATCAGAGCCCTTCGCCGATCAGCGGCACGAAGCGAAACACGTGCGTCTCCTCCCGCTCGTAGCGGTCGGGTCCGGTGCGGGTGATGCGCGTCATCCGCTGCCCCTCGGCATCGCCGACCGGGATCACGAGGCGCCCGCCCGGGTGGTGCTCGTCCGGTTCGCGGAGTTGCTCCAGCAACGCCTTCGGGACCTCCGGCGCCCCGGCGGTTACGAGGATGCCGTCGAACGGCGCAAACGCCGGCCAGCCGAGCGTGCCGTCGCCGTGGCGCGCCACGACGCGGTAGCCGAGGCGTTCCAGGCGCTGCACGGCCCGGTCCAGAAGCGGCTTGTGACGCTCGATGGTGAACACCCGCGCGCCCATCTCGCACAGCACGGCGGCCTGGTACCCGCTCCCCGTGCCGATCTCCAGGATGCGGTCGTCCTTCCGGGGATCCAGCATCATGGTCTGATAGGCCACCGTGAACGGCTGCGAGATGGTCTGCTGCAGCCCGATGGGCAGCGCCTCGTCCCGATACGCCCGATGCCGGAGCGCCGGGTCGACGAAGGCGTGCCGCGGCACCGCCCCGATGGCGGCCAGCACGCGCTCGTCCGTGATGCCTTTCTCTCGCAGTTCGTCGACGAGCGCAGCCCGGCGGCGTTGGAAGAGTCGTTCCTGGGAATCAGCGTTCATGCAACAGGGGGATGGGCCCGACCCCGTGCCGGTGGCCGGCACGCGCGTCAGGCGTCACGCAACGCGGGTTTGTCTTCCTCCGAGGATTGCAGCGTGAGCGCCTCGGTCAGGTACGTCTGCAACTCGCTGACCGTCAGGTTAGAGATCAGATCCCCGTTCTTGGCCACCGAGATGCTGCCGGTTTCCTCGGACACCACGATGACGAAGGCGTCGGTCTGCTCGGTCAGGCCCACGGCCGCCCGGTGGCGCAGGCCGAGCCCCGGGCTCAGCTTCATGCTGGTGGACACCGGCAGGATGCACCGCGCCGCCTCGATGCGCTGGTTGCGGATGATGACGGCACCGTCGTGCAGCGGGTTCTGCCCGTAAAAGATGGTGATGAGCAGATCGCGGCTGACCCGTGCGTTGAGCAGGGCGCCCGTCTCGATGTAGCTGCGCAGGCCGGTCGACCGCTCGAAGACCAGCAGCGCCCCGATGCGGTTCTTGCTCATCTCCCCGACGGCAGCCAGCACCTCGCTGATCATCTCCTCCTGTGCCGACGAGGTCACGAAGCGCCGCACGAGGGGATTGCGTCCGAGCAACAACAGAAGCCGCCGGATCTCCGGCTGGAACAGGATGATGACGGCCAGCACGAACACGTCGCTCACCATCCCGAAGAGGGCACGCAGCATCGTCATGTCCAGCCAGGTGACGGCGCCCTGCACGAGCAGCAGCGCCAGCAACCCCAGCGAGATCTGCACGGCGATGGTGCCGCGCATCAGCGCGTACAGCTTGTACAGGATGTACGTGACGATGCCGATCTCCAGGAGATCGACCAGCCGTATCGGTATGATCCACTCAAACAGGGTCAACGCGGTGGTGCCGGGTTGTACGCTCGCGCGAAAGGGACGGAGAGGGGGCGGTCGTCATACGGCCTGCAGGGTCGCCGCCAGCACCTTCAGGCATTCAACCGTGGGACGCACGTCGTGGGTCCGCACGAGCGTGGCGCCGCGGAGGACGGCCACGGCCGTGGCGCCGAGCGAGCCGTACAGCCGCGCATCCGCCGGAGCCGGGGCGTCCGGTGTGCCCAGCACGGCCCCGATGCTGCTCTTGCGCGAGACGCCCACCAGCACGGGCCACCGCAACGCCAGCAACGCATCGACGCGGTTGAGCAGCCGGAGGTTGTCCGTCACCGTCTTGCCAAACCCGAAGCCGGGGTCCGTGACGACGTGCGCCACCCCGGCGGCCTCGGCCGTCGCGACGGCGGCGGCCAGCGCGGCCCGCACCTCGGCCACGACGTCCGCGTACGTGTGCTCGTGCGGTGCATCTCCGGGGCGGCCCAGCGCGTGCATCACGATCAGCGGGGCCCCGGCCGCGGCGGCCAGCGCGGCCGTCTCCGGGTGGTAGCGCAGCCCCGTGACGTCGTTGATCAGATGAGCCCCCGCCTCCAGCGCCGCGCGGACCACCTCCGGCTTGTACGTGTCCACCGAGATCAGGGCCTCCGGGAAACGCCGGCGGATGGCCTCGATCACCGGCACGACGCGGCGGCGCTCCTCGTCGGCCGGCACGGCGGCAGCCCCGGTGCCGTAGACTGCCCCGGCCGGGCGCGACGACTCGCCGCCGACGTCGATGATGGCCGCGCCTTCCTCCAGCATCGCCTCGGCCCGCCGCAACGCCGCGTCCAGGTGCTGGTACCGCCCGCCGTCCCAGAACGAGTCCGGCGTCACGTTGAGGATGCCCATGACGTGGGCGCCCCCGGGAATCCCCGGCCGGCAATCGAGCGCACGCCCCCGGCAGTCCAGCACGAACCGATCCGGGTCGACGGGTGCGAAGGCGGGCGAGGGCGCGGAGGCAGACGAGGGCACGGGAGGCGACGTACCGGCACGGCGTGGAACGAGGGGGACCGCCGGAAGGTACGGTGCAGCGGCCCGGCCGCGCACGGCAGCCCGCCCCTTTTGTTGAAAAATTGCGCGAAATCGACGTCCGTACCCGGCGGCCGGAGCAAACGCCCCCGCTGCCCGGTTGTGTGGCGCCTCCCTCATCCCCCGGCACGCGCCGGCGCCCCGGCACGCGCCGCCCGCGTACCCGTTCCCGACGGTTCCGCCATGCCCACCGTCCTCGGCTCCATCCTCGGCTCCATCCTGCACCGCCTGCCCTTCGGGCCGTTGCACACCGTGCGCGGCTTCCGGCAGGACCCGCTCGGCACGCAGGAGCGGCTGCTGCGCGACCTGCTGACCCGCGCCGCCGCCACCGAGTGGGGCCGGCGCTACGGCTTCGCCGAGATCGCCCGGGCCCGCGACGTCGTGCACGCCTTCCGCCAACGGGTGCCCCTGCACCGCTACGAAGACCTGCACGCCGACGCCGTGCGCATCCGGCAGGGGGCGGCCGACGTCACCTGGCCGGGGCGGATCCGGCACTTCGCCGTCTCCAGCGGCACCGCCTCGCAGGGCAAAGTGCTGCCCGTCAGCCGGGAGATGCTGCTGAAAAACCGCGCCTTCAGCATCGGCGTCGGGCTGAACTACCTCGCCGTCAGCGGCCGCCCGGGGTTCCTCCTGGGCAAGCACCTGACGCTGCCCGGCCGCATCGAAGAGGACCCGCAGTATCCCGGCACCCTCGTCGGCGAGGTGAGCGGGCTGCTGGCCGACCACGCACCCGCCTTCACGCGGCTGCTCTATCAGGCCGTCCCCAACGAGATCGCCTTCCTGCCCCACTGGGAGCGCAAGCTGGCCGCCATCGTCGACCGCACGCTCGACCAGGACATTCGCATGCTGGTGATGGTGCCCTCCTGGGCGCTGGTGCTGCTGCGGCAGGTGATCGACCGCTACAACGAGCGGCACGGCACCCGCGTCGATACCGTGAGCGCGGTCTGGCCCAACCTCCAGGTGTTCATCTCCGGCGGCGTGGCCCTCAGCTCCTACCGCCACCTGCTCGAAGAACTGATCGGCCGGCCCGACCTGGACTTCGTCGAAACCTACGGCGCTTCGGAGGGCTTCTTCTCGTTCCAGGACGATCTGGCCGACCCGGCGATGCTGCTGCATCTGGACAATGGCGTGTTCTTCGAGTTCGTCGACCTGCGCGACCTGCACCGGCCCGATCCGCCCCGCTACGGCCTGGCCGAGGTGGAACCCGGCGTCCGATACGCCCCGTTCATCTCCACGTGCAGCGGGCTGTGGGCCTACGGCGTCGGCGACGTGCTGCGCTTCACCAGCACCGACCCCTACAAGATCGTGGTGGCCGGGCGAACGAGCGAGATGATCGACAAATACGGCGAGGCCGTGTTCGGCGAGGAAGCCCGGGCGGCCCTGCAGGAAGCCTGCCGCCAGACCGGCGCCCGCGTGCGCGACTACCACGTCGCCCCCCGGCCGGCCTCGCTCGGGCACCTGCCCACCCACCAGTGGCTCATCGAATTCGAACGGCCGCCTTCAGACCTGCGCCGCTTTGCCGATGTCATGGACAGGTACCTGCAAGACGTCAACCGCCATTACCAGATCCGCCGGGAGGCGCGCGCCTTCGACCGCCCCGAGATCGTGCCGCTGCCCCGCGGGACCTTCTACGCCTGGCTCAAACAGACGAAGGACCGCGTCAGCGGCCAGACGAAAGTGCCCCGTATGAGCGAGGAACGACACATTGCCGACGCCGTATTGACGTTGGCCGGAAACAAACAGGGATGAGGTTGTATAACGGGTGTCCCATGACGAAGCGCCCCATCGCCTCTTCGCTCTGCGGAACGCTGACGGTCCTCGCAGCGTCCCTAGCGCGCCCCCGAGTTGATTGCCCCGCGTTCGTGTTGACCGCTCCGAGTTGACGAGGTACGCCCACGAACGACTCCTCACCTTGCGCATCGCATCACCGCTACACGCCACAATCGCATAGAGGCCTATGTACGTCCCCCGCCAGCAACGGATGCTGGATCAGTACCTCCAGGAGATCGGGCAGATTCCCCTGCTGACGCCCGAAGAGGAGGTCGATCTGGCCCGGCGCATCAAGCAAGGAGATCAGGAAGCCCTGCACAAGCTGACGCGGGCGAACCTGCGGTTCGTCGTGTCGGTGGCCAAGAAATACCAGGGACAGGGGCTCAGCCTGGCCGACCTGATCAACGAAGGCAATTACGGCCTGATCAAAGCGGCGCAGCGCTTCGACGAAACCCGCGGCTTCAAGTTCATATCCTACGCGGTGTGGTGGATCCGGCAGGCCATCCTGCAGGCCCTCGCCGAGCAGAGCCGTGTGGTGCGCCTGCCGCTCAACCGGATCGGGACGATCTCGAAGATCCGCAAGACGAGCGCCCGGCTGGCCCAGCAACACGAGCGGCAACCCAACATCGAAGAGCTGGCCCGTGAACTGGACGTGGACGTCGAGAAGGTCCGCGAGGCGATGCAGCACACCAGCCGCCACCTCTCGATGGACGCCCCGTTCAACGAGGACGACGACAACAGCCTGCTGGACGTCCTGCCCGACGACGAGGACTCGCGGCCGGACGAGTCGATGATGGACGAGTCGCTCAAGATCGACATCGAGCGGGCGCTGAGCCTCTTGCACCCGCGCGAGGCGGAGATCACGCGCCTCTACTTCGGCATCGGGCGGGAGCATCCGCTGACGCTGGAGGAGATCGGGCAGCGCTTCGGGCTGACGCGCGAGCGCGTGCGCCAGATCAAGGAGAAGGCGCTGCGCAAGCTCCGCCAGAAGCACCGCCGCGAGGAACTGCAGATGCACATCGGCTGACACCCCTCCTCGGAAGACACCCCCCGCAAAGGCACAGCCCACCCCCGGGCTGTGCCTTTTGCATGGGCACACCCCGCCGGACGAAACCGCCGGGACCGCCCCTGGCGCCGGGGCCGCCCCTGGCACCGGCGCCACCCCTGATGGATCCGGGACGCTCACCCCTGGGGACGCTCAACCCTGATAGATGATGTGCCGCAGGCGCAGATGCTCGGTGACGGGGTGCACCAGCAGCGGGCTGATGCGGTAGCGCACGCCGGGCAGGATGGGTCCGTGCGGATCGACGGCCTGCGCCGGGGCGGTCGGGGCCGGCCGGATGATGCGCTGGTTCAGCAGGGACTCCAGCAGAAACGTGCCCTGCTCCTCACTCAGGCGAAAGATGAGATCGTGCTCCTCCAGCGTCAGCGTGTTGTGGATGAGGAAAGCCTTCAGCGTGAAGGCCCGTGCCAGGTCGAAGGCCTTGAGGAAGCCAAAGTCCAGCGCCTGCGGAGGATGGATCACGAGGGCTCCCTGTTCGACCTCGAAATCGGTGGAGCGGAGCCAGTAGTACAGGGCCAGCATGACGTTCTGGCCGCTGAGCCGGTAGAGGCGGTCGAAGTACTCCTCCCGCAGGACGGCCTGCTGCTCCTCGGGCGTTCGGGCGCGGCGCAGACGCTGCCGCAGCAAGGGCGCCGGGTCCCGGGGCGGGGCAAAGCGCAGCGGCATCCCGCTGCGCCGGTGCCGGTTGATGAGGATGGCCTGCAGCGACTCGCGGTTCAGCGGCGCCGGGCGGTAGGCCGTCACCAGCCCGGACGCGGCAGAGGCCGTCCGCTCCAGAAAGTGCCACGCGTGGCCGGCGACGGTCGCCACCCAGTAGACGTGCCGGTCGGTCCGGGAGAAGAAGATGAGCGCACGCTCGATGAGGTGGCTGCCGCCGGGCCGTTGTAGCAACAGATGCTCCAGGTTGTCGATCATGCAGACCAGCGGGCGGTCGCCGGCGGGCCGGTTGCGCAGGTAGCGCTCCAACCCCTCCAGGGTCGGCCGCGTCACGTCGACGCCCAGCACCTCGGCCAGGCGCACGGCGAGTTGATCGGGATGCGAGAGCCGCTCGTCCAGGGAGAGCGCCCGCACATCCGCCTCCTCGAAGACCGTCTGACGAAGCACGTTCAGGAGGCTGGTACGCCCGCTGCCCAGCGGCAGGGCCAGCACCAGCGCCCCGGCCTGCTGCTCCCGCCACCGGGTGTAATGCGCCCGCACCCGGACCAGATCGCGCCCTCGTCCCTCCATCAACGACGGCACCTGCACGGGCTCGAAGGCAAACAGCTTGCGATAGACCAGCGGCAGGCCGGCCAGCAGGTCCTCCAGGTTGGAGATGGCGTTGATGGTATCGAGTTGCGCCTCTTCCGTCTGCGACAGCACGCCCACGACCGACTGCCCCCGCTGGATGAGCCGCCGGGCCTGACGACGGCCGAGGTGCAGATAGCGCCCGGCTTCGCTGAGGCGCTGCCCCCATTGCTCCCGGGCCTCCTGCCAGAACACACGCAGGCGCCGGGCCATCTGCACGCGCATCCCGGCCCAGCGCTGCTCCATCAGGTCGGTCGACTGGATGCGGAGCCGCAGCACATCCCACTCGCCGCTGAACGCCGCAAACGCCGCCTCGCAGAGCGCCGTCCAGGGGGCATAGAGTCCCTGCGGCAGCTCGCCCAGCAGCTGCGCGGCCCGCTGCAACCCGTCGCGGCCCAGCTCTCGCACCGATGCCAGCCGGTCCGGCCCGCTAGCCTCCGCGCCGGCGGCGGGAGTCTCGGCGGCCGGCGCCTCGGCGGCCGGCGCCTCGGCCTTCCCGCCGTCGAGGTGCGCCAGTTCGTCCAGCGCCGCCTCCAGGTTGTACTGCACGATGTGCTGCAACTGCTCGGTCTCGCCCCAGACGCCCAGCAGGGCGGCCCGGAACGCCTGCGCCGGCTCGCGGAGTTGCTGCGGCAACGGCACCGCCAGCGCCTCGGCAGCCATCGTCCGCACTTCGAGGCGCAGCACCGGCCCGCGCGGGTCGACGCTCGTGATGGGCGGCTTCGGCGGGACGTGCAGGGTCAGCCGCTCGGGCAGCTGCTCCACGTAGCGATGGATACGGGCTTCTTCTTCCTCGCCCGGCTGGTCGAGCACCCGATCGGCCTGCACGAGCGCCGTCACGCTGTCCAGCGTCTGCTGCAGATACCGGACGGTGCCGGCCTGTACCCGGCGGATGGTGTCCCGAAGCACCCCGACCGCCCCCCCCGCCGCCACCGCGTCGCAGGCGGCCTCCACCTCCTTCGTCGCCTGCTGCAACCGCTCGATGACGGGGGCGAAGCGCTGAAAGACGGGCTGGAGCGTCAGAGCCGCCGTGCGCTTCAGCAGGCCGGCCTCTTCCTTTTCGAGGACCTGCCGCAGGGCGATGAGGATCTGCATGAGATCCAGCCGGTGCACCACCTGCTCGTGCCAGGTGGCCCAGCGCTGCCGTCGCTCCTCGATCCGCGTGCGCACGGGCGGGTGGCCCTCCGGTAGCCGCCGCGCACGCAGATCCAGCAGAAACGTATCCCCGCGCCGGACGTCCTCGGCCAGGTGCTCGGCGGCCTCCTGCAGCGGCCCGGCCAGCTCCGGCGGGGCTACCTCCCCCGGCGCCGTCTCCAGCACCTCCTGGAACGCACGGGCCGCCGCCCCGAGGGCCTCCGCCTGCTCGACGATCGACAGCGTCGCGGCGCGCGCCCGGGCCTCGTCCGGCGCCGGGGCCGTCTCCTCGCCCTTCCCCCCCGCCGCAGCCCCCTCCGTGGACGGCCCGGCCGATGTCGGCTCGGCAGGGGTCGGCTCGGCAGGGGTCGGCTCGGCAGGGGTCGACCTGGCGGGGCCGAAGCCGGGCCAGTCCGGCAGCGGCGGCTGGTGGAACGCGGCGCGGTCCAGCTTTCGCTCGGCCTTCAGGAAGTCCCGTCCCCAGGCCACGATCCCGGCCTCCAGGCGCGCCGCCACACACGCCGCCTGATGTTGCACCGCCTCGTGCACCGGCTCCAGCAGCGCGGGCAGCCGCACCTGCACGTGGTAGGCGACGAGCCGTTGCAGCGGCACGTCGATGGACCGGGCCGGCAACGGCTGAGGCGGGCGCCGGACGAGGCGGCGGACCCCGTTGGACAGACGACGCAGGCGCCGCCGGGCCTCACGCTGCCCCAGCACCCAGCGCTTGCGCACCCGGTGCAGCGGGAGGTCGTCCGGCTGCGGCCGGAACAGCCCGGGCGGCTCCGGCACCGTCATCGCCGCGGGCAAGGCCTCCGGCAGCGCGGCCCATTCGTCGAGCAGATCCGCAACGACCTGCCCGACCGCCTCGCCGAGCACCGACGTGGCGAGGTGCTCACGCAGCGGCCGCAGGACGGACTCGCGGACCCCCGCGCGGTAGGCGACGGTACGCTGCCACAGCGCCGCGGGGTCGCCGGCGTCGTCGAAGCGCGCCGCCTCCAGCAGCGCCCGATGCCGGGCCGCCGCCTGCTCCACGGCCTCCCGGAGCCGGTCCAGCCGCTGGTGCAGGCGGCCCCGCACCACGTCCCACCGCGCCTCGACGGTGGCGCGCACGTGCGCCAGGTGGTCCTGCAACGCCCCGGCCGCCTCGACCCAGGCGGGATCCGGCGGCCTTTCGGGGACGGTGTCCGGCGGCGGCCCAGAGCCGTCTCGCACACCGGCCTCCGGGGCCACGGCGTCCGGCGCGCGGGTGGAGGATGGATGCGCGCTCATGGACGCTCGGAGGGTGTGCCGGCGCCACGCCGACCGTTGGCCGGCTCCGGGATCAGCGGCGGGGTGAAGGGGACCAGCAAACCGTGCTTGATGAACTCCGCCTTGGCCATCTCCGTCACGTCGCTCACGAGCGCATTCTCGTAGCGGGTGTCCAGCACGTACGCCTTGACGATCAGGTGCGTCAGAAACGTCTCCTTGAACTCGTCCTTGACGATCACCACGATGGGTTTTTCGAGATAGACGTACTTCGAACTGGCGGCCGCGGCATAGGCAATCGCTTTGGCCCGGGCCGGATCTACCCAGCCGGGCAGGTACAGATGCGTGACCACCTGGCAATCCAGCGCCCCGGCATTGGCGTTCGAGACCTGGCCGTCGACGACCTGCGCGTTGGGCACGGAGACGAGGTTGTCGTCCGGCGTGACGATGCGCGTCGACCGCAGGCCGATGGACACCACCTCGCCGTACGTCCCGCCGACGTCGATCTTATCACCCACCTGAAACGGCTGGTCGAAGATGATGATGATCCCGCCGAAGATGTTCTTGAGCACGTCCTGCGCGGCAAAGCCGATGGCGACGCCGAGCGCCGCCGAGGCCGCCAGGAGTTGCTGCTGGTCGATCTGGTAGACGCCCGCGACGACGTAGTAGATGGCGATGATCCAGATCAGCAGCCGGACGATGGGGACGAGCTTCTTGAAGAAGAGCCGCCGGGCGGCATTCCGCTCGGCCAGAGTCTCCAGGATCCAGACGCTGCCTTTGACGACGAGGAAGAAAAAGACGAGCACGAGCACGGCCCAGGCCGTCCGGAGCCCGATGTTGCGCACGTCCTGGGCCGTTTCCCGCAGCCGGGTGCCCGTGTCGAGTGCGGCCGCAGGGCCCACGGTATCGGGCCGCGCGGCCGCGAGCGAGTCGGCATCGGGGCTCCGGGCAGCGAGCGCCGCCACGGCCGCACTCAGGCGGGCGACCTCTTCGCGCAGGGCGGCGATCTGCGCCGCCGCGTCGGTGGGCACCGGCACCGCCGACGTGTCCGGCCGCTCCGGAGAATCGTCCGGCGTGCCCGGCATCGAAGCCGGTGGCGTCTCCGGCGCTACCGCCATGAGCGGCGGGCGAACATACCTCACCGCCGGCATCGCCCCGGCGGTGTCCGGAGGGGCCGAGACGAACACCGCGGTGTCGACCCGTGTGGCCTCCGGGGCGGCGGGCTCCGGCGCATCGGCCGAGCACGCGGCCAGCCACATCCCCCCGGCCAGCACGCACACCCAGCGAAATGGAGAGCTCATGGCGCAGCACAGCGATCGAGGAAACCGAACGGCCCCAATGTAGCATGCCCGCGCACAAAGACCAATCGACCCGAAGACCGGCCGGCCTCACCGAACAGAAAGCAGCGCGCTCTCGCATAAACACCACGGACGTATCCGCACGGCGTGTCTTTCGCGCACTCAGCCCTGCGCTTCTGGCGCACCCCCTCTTCCGGTATTTCCCACACCTCACCGAAAAGATGGCGTATCCGTCAAGGTGGTCATTCTACCCGCCCATCCACGCCACTCTGTCTTGACCTCCCCTCGAACGTATGGCTAGCATGAAGCAAGCATTTCGACCATGCTCTTTCCCCCCTGTTTTTCCCCCCTTGCTTCTTCCTGCTTAGCGCCGACTGCTTAGCGCCGAGGCGCCCGTCTCCAGTCTGCTCCGCTCCTCATACCGGGTCCTTCCGGCCCCTGTAGGGCCCGGCGCTGTCAGGCGGCGCCCTGGCTCATCCACTACTCATCCACTCGCTGCTCCTCACAAAACCTTAAACCGTACCGCTACTATGCAACACCAACGTACTACGCTTCTGTTGCTTCTGGCATGCGGCCTGCTGTTGCTCACGGCGGGGCCCGTCCAGGCGCAAGACCTTCCAGACACGATTCATCCGATGAACCGGGCGGCTCTGGAAGCCGGCCCGACGGTCGGCAAGGCCATGACCGGCGGGGCTTTCATCGACAACGGCACCATCCAGCTCGGCGTCCACGACGAGGGTCACCTCAATGTCCGCGGCGGCCCACGGTCGCTCGGCGGCACGACCACCGTCGGCCTGCGCTACCTGCCAACGGGGGCGGAGGCCACGGCCCCCGGCTGCCTCTGCGAAGGCTGGGGGGTGGCGGACGTGACCAGCGGCGTCTGGGGCGGTGCCGATGAGGCCGCCGGAGGTGTCACCAACCTGATCGTCGAGAGCGCGACGTTCACGGCCTCCACGGCGACGTCCGTCGTCCGGGTCGGCTCCACGTTCCGCGTCACGCACGCCTACCGCCCCTCACCGGCCACACCGTACCTCTACGAGGTAGAGGTCACCATCGAGAACATATCGGGCGCCCCGACAGACGTGCGCTACCGCCGCGAGATGGACTGGGACATCGAGCCCACGGCCTTTTCCGAGCGGGTGACGATCGTCGGGGCCGCGGCCTCGACCGAGGTGATCCAGGCCACCAACGACGGCTTCGAAAGTCCCAATCCCCTGCTCGTTTCCACCCCGATTGGTGCAGGCGGTGATGCCTCTGCCGCCGACATCATCGACTACGGCCCCCTTGATCACGGCGCCAACTTCACGTTCGGCTTCGGCGTGCTCGCCCCGGGCGAGTCCAAGACCTTCAAGACGTACTACGGCGCCGCCGGGAACGAAGCCGATGCCCTGGCGGCCCTGGCGGCCGTCAGCGCCGAGGTGTATTCGCTGGGCCAGACGCGCACGGCTTCCACTCCCATCGATGGTGCGCCGAACACGTTCATCTTCGGCTTCGGCGGGGTGGGTGGCACGGCCGTCTGCGACCCGATCGAGTACGAGAACCTCGGCCTCATTGCAGACCGCGTGGCGGGCCTGCGCCTGACGCATCCCGACGGCATCGCGGAGGTCCAGTTCACCAACCTGGTCAACTTCACCGAGACCAACACGGTCGGCGGCGGCACGGAAGGCCCGGCGGACACCTGGACCTTCGCCGGCACGCCGGGCCTCGTCGAGTTCGAACTGACGGCCCCGCCGAGCGCCACGTCGGCCACGTATGCCCTCCGGGCCGTGAGCGAATGCGGCAGCGTGCTCGTGGTCGATCCGCCGTTCGACTTCACCGAAACGGTCGACGCGTTCGCGCTGGACCAGAACTATCCGAACCCGTTCAACCCGACCACGCAGATCAGCTTCACGCTGCCCGAAGCCACGTCCGTGCGCCTGGCCGTCTACGACCTGATGGGCCGCGAGGTGAAGACCCTCGTGTCGCAGACGATGGAAGCCGGCCAGCACACGGTGACGTGGAACGGCCGCGATGCGGCGGGCCAGCCCGTGGCCAGCGGTACGTACTTCTACCGCATCGAAGCGGGTGACTTCGTCGCCATGAAGCAGATGATGCTGCTCAAGTAGCAGGCGTGTGCCCGGGCAACGGGAGGCCCCTTCCCGTTGCCCGGCACACATCCTTTGAAGTCCTCTAACGTCGAGCAAAGAAAGGAATGACCATGCAACCCCAGAAGAATCAACAGATCGACCGGACGCCTTCGCATATCGAAGCCTCTCGGAAGGTCTTTGCCGCTCCTGCACTCGCGCGCCTCGGAGATGTGCGCGAGATCACGGGCGATGTCACCTTCACCTTCGGCACTGCCCCGATGAGCTGAGCCCTGGACACGGGCCTGCCCAGGTATGTACCGCAGCGAGTGTTTAAAGCGTCGGCGTTCCCCGAGAGCGCCGACGCTTTTTTTGGCCCCCTCCCGACGTCACCGTATCCTTCCGGTCCATATGGCACCAGACTCAGGTGCTCTCTTGCCCTCCTCCCGTCGTATCTTTTCCACGCTGTGCACCGCCAGACTCACTTTTCGGCTCCTCCTGATGAAGAAGATGTCCACCGTGCTGAGGCTCCTGTCCCTTCTCTTGCTCCCGCTTCCCTCGGTCGCTCAGGGACTCCAGGTCGTTTCTTCCATCCCTGAACCGGGTAACGCCGGCGTGGCCCTGGAGGATACCGTCATTTTTGAGTTCAACCAGATCCTCAACCTGAACACCTCGTCCTGGAACACGGCGGTCGTATTCCCACGGTCTGCCCTTTCCATACAGAGTGCAGAGGCCTGCGTGGCACCGGATCGATGCATTGCCGGTGATGAACCCCGGTTCATCCGCTACGTCGTAACGCACAACGCCGATGTCGATTACACATGGATCTATTTCTTCGCACGCTCCTCTGACGGCCACGTCCTGTCCGAGCCTTATGTCCTCACGTACACGACCGCCGCGACCATCAGCCCACATCGCGTCTCCGGTGTGCTTTCGTCCGGCACGCCGGCTTCGCTCCACGCCGGTAACCGCTCGCTGCTGCGCCACCTCGCCCGCTCGATGCAGGACAACGGCCTCGGCGTCCCTGTTTTTGCGGCAGATTCGATGAAGGCCGCCAAAGCATTCCCGTCCTCCCACGCGCTCCAGGGCGAAGGGGCGCACACCCGCGTATTGCTGCTCGACGATTTCTGGCTGGACGAACGCTTCTGGGACATCCGCTATGCGACGGCCACCCTGAGTGACTCAGGACCCTTCGAAATCCGGCATGTCCGCGATGGCACGTACTGGCCGCTGGCGGTGCGCTACACCGATGCCTCCAGCACAGAGATCGAGGCACTCGGCTTCTACGATGCCAACGCCGATGGCGAACCGGACCCGATCACCGTATCCGGGGGCCACGTCTCCGGTGTGGACCTCACCCTGGTGCCCTTCACCCTGAGCGATGCCCGGACCCACGTCGACGAAGCCTATACCGAAGCGGCTGCCGTCGTGGACGATCCTTCCCTGTACATCATCTATTCGATCAGTGGCGCACGCCCCAGCGGCGAAGCGTACACCTGGGGTTACCGCTTCCTGTCCGGCACGACGGGCGAGATGGTGACCGTCGTCATCGACCCTCTCGGCCCTACCATCGACACAACGCAGTTACTCAGCTTGATCGAAGAGGGGATGTCACCCATCCCTGGTGACTTCATCGACTCTCGAACGGCCCTGGAGATCTATAAAACCCACGGTGGTGCGGACTTCCTCGCTCCGTTCCGGCCCAACAATCTCACCACGACCATCCAGGGAGGCAATTTTCGCTCGCGGACGAAAGATCACAAGGACCGGGTCTTCTGGTGGATCGACGTGGTCGCCCGAACCGGGTCCCGCACCGAGGCGCTGACGCAACGCATCGACATGACGACGGGGGAGGTGCTCGTGGACACCGACGACTCACCCACAGCCATCCAACCCTCGGAGCAGCCGCAGATCCACCAGCTGGGTCGGAGCTACCCGAACCCGTTCACCACCCACACAACGATTCCCTTCGTCTTGAACCGGGCCGCCCCCGTACGCCTGGAGGTCTTCGATCTCCTGGGGCGCCGCATCGACGTGCTCATCGACCAGGTCCTCCCCCCGGGATCTCACGAAGCCACCTGGCACGCTCTCGACCAACCCGCCGGGCTGTACTACTACCGGCTGAGCGTTGATCAGGAGCCGGCCCTGAACCGGCCCATGATCCGGCGCTGACCTACCTCCAGGCGCACGCCCTTCCGAAACGCAGGAAAGGCGGCTCCTGGATCAGGAGCCGCCTTTCCTGCATGCGGCGGAGAGGGAGGCTCTCGAACCCGGCAAACAAGGGCAAACAACGACGGACGACAAAACACAGTTTTTGAGGCTTTAGGGCCGTTTTTGTTGTGCAACCTTGTCCGCCGTTGTGCGTCAAAGTGTGGCAAAACCTTGCGGATAACTTGCGGAGGCCCTCGGATGGCAGCGAAATACTACCTGGACCGGCCCGGTCCTGACGGCCGTGCAACGGTGCGTCTGGCCCTGCTGCGGGGGCGACAGCAGAAGTGGGTCAACCTTCCCGTGCGTGTGGCGCCGCGGGACTGGAACAAGCGCCGGGGCCGCCTGCGTGCCTCGGCCGCCGGCGCCGTGGAGGTCAACGCCCGGCTGGAGCGCATCCAGCACCGGGCCGAGGCCCTGCTGCTCGACGGCCTGCCGCTCGACGACGTGGCCGGCGCGATCCGGGAGGACCTGGGCCTTCAAGGGGCGACGCACGACCTGATGGGGTTGTTTGAGGAGTGGCTGGAGGTGAAGGCCGTCCGCGTCCGCCCGTCGAGCCTGGAGGTGCTGCGACGCATTCGCCTTCACCTGGAGGCGTTCCTGCCGCGTGGGGCCACCGTGGCCGTGGTGGATCGCGCCTTCCTCGAACGCTATCAAGCCTTTCTCGCACAGCACGCGGGCCTGTCGCACGCGACGGCAAACCGGCACGTGAGTTACACCAAGAACTTCCTCAAGTGGCTGCACGGGCGGGGGCTGATCCCGGAGATCCCGGAGGTTGCGCCGCTGCCGGAGAGCCGCCGCGACGCCGTCTTCCTGACGCCGCACGAGATCAAAGCCTTCGAGGCCGTCGACCTGGCGGACCTGCCGGAGGGCTACGAGCGGGCCCGCTTTCTGCTGCTGCTGGCCTGCTTCACGGGCCTTCGCGTCTCGGACCTGAAGGAGGGGATGAAGCCGGAGTCGTGGCAGGCGATCGGCCTGGGGGAAGGCGTCTGGTTGTTGCGGGAGCAAAAAACGGGCGTGTTCCACCGCTGGCCGCTGGTGACGCCCGCCCGCCGGATGCTGCGGGAGCGCCGGGAGGCGGGGGCCCGCACGCCCGTGCCGCGCATCAGCGAGCAGCGGGCCAACCGGTACCTGAAGGAGATCGCCCGCCGTGCCGGGATCGAGGCGCCCGTCCGCCTGCCCGGCGGCGAGACGCGCCCGAAGTGGCAGGTGCTGACCCTGCACAGCGGCCGGCGCACCTTCATTACCACCGTCGTTCACGAGGCCGGCACCGGGGCCCTGCTGGGATTGACGCACGCCGACCTGGACACCTTGCAGAAGTACGTTGGGAGCTGGGACGATGCCCGCCGCCGGCGCATCGAGCAAGCCTTCAAGGGGATGTGAGTTGCCGTTATTACCCCGCTAGAGGCGGCTGTTATTGCCCCTCCGTTGTGGATACCTGTTGCCCCACAGGGTGAAAATGTGGTCTTAAGTGCTGAAAGCCGCGTTGGGGTAGTGCGTGGGTGTGTGGAGAACTGCGCGGGGCGCACCCCTTGTGTGTACGCGACCGAACACGTATTTTATCTGTGTCGCCCCGGCGGCTGGTTGGCAGGCATATCGGGGTGGCGAAAAACGAGGTGACAGCGATGCCACAGGGATTTTTAATCGCCTGGGCCGGTCACCTTGTCTGTCTCTTGTTTTGGGGCTACTGGGGGTCGGCCCAGCCCAGACAAGGGACACATGTCTGAGCACATCTCCCGGGCGCCTGCCGCGCCCGCCATCCGTGACCGGCTCCTGACCACCGACGAGGTCTGCCGGCTGCTCGCCATCTCCCGCTCGACACTCCACCAGCTCCGCCGCCGGGGCGTGATCGAGGCCGTCATCGTCGGAACCCGAACGGTCCGTTTTCGCGCCAGCGACATCGAGCGTCTGATCGAGCACGGCGCGGAGGTGGAGCGATGACCGTCGAGGACCTGCTGCGCCGTCTCCACGGCGTGCGTCGATCCGGGAGCGGCTACGTGGCCCACTGCCCGGCGCACAGGGACCGCCGGCCGTCGCTATCCGTATCGGAGGGCGAGGACGGCCGGGTCCTGCTCCATTGTCACGCCGGCTGCTCCACGGAGGCCGTCGTGGGGGCCCTGGGGCTGCGTCTGGCCGACCTGATGCCGGAGCCGGCCGGTGACGGACGATCCGGCCGGGAGCCCGCACCGCCGCCCGTCGAGGTCGCCCGCTACACCTACCGCGACGAGGAGGGCCGGCCGCTCTATCAGGTGCGCCGCTACCAGCCCAAAACGTTCCGCCAGTACCGCCGCGAGGGCGACCGCTGGGTGCCGGGCCTGGGGGAGACGCGCCGCGTGCTCTACCGGCTGCCCGAGGTCATCGAGGCCGCCCGCGAGGGGCGCGTCGTCATCGTCGTCGAGGGCGAGAAGGACGCCGACGTCCTGGCCGACCTTGACTTCGTGGCCACGACCTGCGCGATGGGCGCGGGGGCCTGGCGGCCGGAGTACACCGAGGTCCTGCGCGGGGCGCACGTTGTCATCCTGCCCGACAACGACGAGCCCGGCCGCCGGCACGCCGCCGAGGTGGCCCGGGCCGTCTACGACGTGGCCCGGAGTGTCCGCATCGTCGAGCTACCCGGCCTGCCCGAGAAAGGCGATGTCTCCGACTGGCTCGGTGCCGGCCACCTGCCGGCGGACCTGCGCCGCGTCATCCGAAATACGCCGCCGCTGGAGGCGCCACCAGAGCCGCCGTCTGAGCCGCCTGAGCGGCCACAGGAGACGCGATCTCCAGAGAGCCGACCCGATACCCGGGCGGTGGCCGTGCGCGTCGCTGACGTCGAGCGAGAGGCCATCCGCTGGCTCTGGCCGGGGCGTCTGGCCCTGGGGAAGCTCGCCATCCTCGACGGCGATCCCGGCCTCGGCAAATCGACCTTGTACTGCGACCTGGCCGCCCGCATCACGACGGGGCGGACGTGGCCTGACGCACCCGACGCACCGCCCGGTGAGCCGGCCGCTGTCGTCATCGTCACCTGCGAGGACGGCATCGCCGACACCATCCGCCCGCGCCTGGAGGAGGCCGGGGCCGACCTGACCCGCGTCCACGTCATCCAGGCCGTCCGGGAGGGCGAGGACCTGACCGTGCCGCGCCTGCCCGACCACATCGACGCCATCGAGGCCGTGGTCCGGGAGACGGGCGCCGCCCTGCTCGTCGTCGATCCGATCATGGCCCACCTGGGCGACCGCATCAACGCCCACCGGGACGCCGACGTCCGCCGCGCCCTGACGCCGCTTGCCCTGCTCTGTGAACGCTGCGGCTGCGCCGGTCTGGTCGTCCGCCATCTCAACAAGATGCCCGGCGGGGACCCGCTCTATCGTGGCGGTGGCTCCATCGGCATCATCGGGCAGGCCCGCATCGGGCTCCTGCTCGCATCGCACCCGGAGCACGAGACGGCCGACGGCGTGCGCGTGCTGGCCACGACAAAGGCGAATGTGGGGGCGTGGCGCCCGTCGCTGGTGCTGCGCCTGGCCGGCAGCGAGCGCGACCCGGATACTGCGGTGATCCGCTGGGAGGGGACGACGCCGCTCACGGCCCGCGCCCTGCTGGCCCGCCCGAAGGCGGAGCGACCGCGTGACGAGGCCGCCGACTGGCTCCGGGAGCGCCTGACATCGGCCGCCGACCCGGTGCCGGCCCGCGACCTGTTCGCCGAGGCCGAGGCCCGGGGCATCAGCGAGATCACACTACGCCGCGCCAGGAAAAGTCTCGGTGTTGTCGTCGAGCAGGTGCCGCCGAGGCCCGGGGGGACGTGGTACTGGAGCCTGCCGGGAGCCGGTGCGTCACACATATGTTCGGACAATGTGTTCGACGTCCCGGAGGCCCCAGATGATCAGTTTTACCAAAGTGATCATCTGGGAGACGGCGCAGACGACGAAGTGCCCTTCTAGGCATCAAAAACGCCGATTTTGCCAGGTGATCACCAGATGATCACCTGAATGATCATCTGGGAGGTGATCATCTGGCACATATCACATATGTGTAAGCGCTGGTAAGGAGGGGTGACATGACCCTGACACAGACCCTTGACGAGGTGCAGCGGCGCCGCCTGCGTATGTGGCGGGCCCGCTCCGGGGCCGGGGATCGCCTGCTGGTCGAGCCGCGCCGCGAGATCACGCCCGACCTGGCCCGGGCCCTGATCCGGCACCGCCGCCTGATCCTGGACCGGCTCCTGCTCCAGGAGGTCCTCGATGCCATGCTCGACGCCGTGCCGGAGGGCGCGGACCCGGAGCGGTGGCGGGCCTGCATCGAGCCGCTGGAGTACTTCGACGACGCCTTCGGCGGCAACCTGGAGGAGGGTTTCCTGTGCGCCTGGTACTGGTACGCATCGGTCTACCTGCCGCGTGCGCCCTTCGACCTGGAGGGCTGGGGGCCGGTGGAGGAGCCCGTCGAGTTTTACCACAGCATCGCGGAGGTCTTGCGGGAGGCCGACCGTGGGCCGTCGCTAAGCGTCGCCTTCGACCTGGTGCGCGAGCTTTACCGCGCCTTTGGCCGGGAGACGCTCCACGCCCTGAGCCGCCGTTACCTGCAAACGGAGGAGGGAGCCGATGCCTGAAAAGCCCTGGAAGCGCACCGAGCGCAAGGTGGCCGCCCGCCTGGGAGGGCGCCGCGTGCCCGTCACCGGCCGGAGCCGGGGCGACGCGCCCGACGTGGCCCACGACTGGCTGAGTGTCGAGGTCAAGCACCGCCGCCGCCTGCCCGCCTGGATCGAGGATGCTCTGCGCCAGGCCGAGGCCGCCGCACGGGACGGGCAGCTACCCGTGGCCGTGCTGCACCAGCGGGGGCGACGGCACGCCGAGGACCTGGTGGTGCTGCGGCTGCGGGACTTCGAGGCGTGGTTCGGGGGCTGATAATGCGAGTTTTTACACTCCTGCCCGAGCGGCGGCGACGTGCCCGAAATCTCTTACCATTGCTAACCCGCCGACAGGCCCTTCGCCCGCTACGACCGGGAGACGGTGCCCGTGGGCCGCGGTGCGGCCTACGACTGGCCGCACCGGCCCGGCGGTGGCCGTTGCCGGTGGCCGGCCCCGCCGGAGGGCCACACGGAGCCGCCGCCGCCCGTGGAGGTCATCCGCCGCCGGAGCCGCCCGTGGTGGCGGTGACTGTTTGCGCGCAAACATTGGGAGCCGCGCAACGTCAAAACCCTCATGGCAAAACCCCGAGGTCCTGGTCTAGACGATAACCCCATGCGCCGTTGTGGTGCCCGCACACGGGCCGGGACGCCCTGCCGCGCACCGGCCATGAAGGGGCGGACGCGGTGCCGCCTGCACGGGGGCAAGGCCACCGGGCGCCCCTGCGTGCACGGGCTCTACAGCAAGGACCCGGCCCGGCGTGCCGCCGCCTACCGCCGCCTGGCCGCAGAGATCGCGGACGTGCTGGAGGAGCTGGACCGCCGAGGATCGGAGCGCGTGGCCGCAGAGATCGCGAAGGACTACGCCGCCGGCGGCTGGCGACGTGACTATGCCCTGCAGCAGGTGGCCGCGTGGCAGACGCGGTGGGCCTGGGGCGACGACCTGGCCGTGCTGATCCGCATCGAGCGCCGCATCCGCCGCCGGCAGAGACGACGCACGCGCACGTGAGGGGTAGGGGGTGCAAAATCCCTGCGACCCATGCCCGGGGACCGGCGCGGGGGCAGCACGCACACGCATCCACATCAGGGGGGGGTGGGGGTAGACGCAAAAGGCCGCCCTGGCTGGTGCCGGAGCGGCCGTTTTGCAGGTAAAAACCTTGCGGATAACTTGCGGAGCCGCTTCGGGCTTTCGTCGCAAGTGCCTGTTTTTGCAGGACTTTGAGGTAAGGGGTTGCGGAGAGGGAGGGATTCGAACCCTCGATACGGGTTTTGCCCGTATACTCCCTTAGCAGGGGAGCGCCTTCAGCCACTCGGCCACCTCTCCTCGCTGCCCGTGAGGGACGCCAAATATAACCGCCTCTGGGACGCCGCGCAACCGCCCGGCGTTCCGACGCGCCGCCCGGCGTTCCGACGCGCCGCCCGGCGTTCCGACGCGCCCCCCGGCGTTCCGACGCGCCCCCCGGCGTTCCGACGCGCCGCCCGGCGTTCCGACGCGCCCCCCGGAGGCTCAGCCGGCCTCCAGGGCGTTGGCCCCGCTCACGATCTCGATCAACTCGGTCGTGATGGCGTCCTGCCGGGCCCGGTTGTATTGCAGCTTCAACGTGCGCAACAGCTCCTCGGCGTTCGACGTCGCGTTGTCCATCGCCACCATCCGGGCACCCTGCTCGGCGGCGTTGGACTCCAGCAGCACACGCCAGAGCTGGTAATTCAGGTACCGGGGCACCAGCGCCTCCAGGATCGTCGCCGCGTCGGGCTCGAAGATGTAATCCACCTCCTGCCCCGGCTTCACCTCGGCCTGGTGCTCGATCTCCTGACGCATCACCGGCGTCAGGAACTGCTCCGCCCGGATCGGCAGGAGCGGCTCGACGATGCGGTTCTGCGCGATCGTGTTGCGGAATTCGTTGTAGACGACGGCCACCTCACCCCAGCGATCCTCCAGATACCCGTCGATGGCCAGCTTCATGACGGCCTGCACGGTGTCGAACGAGAGGTCGTTGAAGACCCCGCGGAAATCCCCGACGAGCTGATAGCCCCGCTTCCGGAAGTGGTCGTGTCCTTTCCGGCCGACGCAGATCAGGTACAGGTCGCCGCGCTCGTGCGCCCCGGCATACTGCTCCTGGATCGCCGTCTCTGCCAGCTTGATGATGTTCGTGTTGAAAGCCCCGGCCAGCCCGCGGTCGGCCGTGACGATGATGAGCAGGACGCCCGTGGCCTCCGGGCGCGGCATGAAGAGCGGATGCGTGGCGGGATCGACCTGTCCTTTCAGATGGCTGATGATCTCGCCGATCTTGAAGGCATAGGGCCGCGTCCGGAAGATCCGCTCCTGCGCCTTGCGCAGCTTGGCAGCCGCCACCATCTTCATCGCCCGCGTCACCTGCTGGGTGTTTCGGACGGAGGTGATCCGATTGCGTATGTCGCGCAGACTTGCCATCGAAAGGTCGAGTTACGAATGTCGGGGGTCGAAGGGGGGCCGGTGAACGCCTGCCGGGACGGCAGCACGCATCACGCCGCGTACAGATCAGCCAGGTCCTCGGCTTCCTTGCGGATCGTCGCGGCGACCTCGTCGCTCATCACCCCGGTGGTCCGGATGGAGGCCAGCGCCTCGCCGTGCTGGAGCGTCAGCCGCTCGATGAGCTCCTTCTCGAACTGACGCACCTTCCCGGCCGGCACACGATCCAGCAACCCCTGCGTGGCGACGTAGATGATCGCCACCTGCTGCTCGACCGGCACGGGCTGGTACTGGCCCTGCTTCAGCACTTCCACCAGGCGCTCGCCGCGGCGCAGCTGCCGCTGCGTGGCCGGGTCCAGGTCGGAGCCGAACTTGGAGAAGGCCTCCAGTTCGCGGTACTGGGCCAGGTCGAGGCGGAGCGTGCCGGAGACCTTCTTCATGGCCTTGATCTGCGCGTTGCCGCCCACACGGGAGACGGAGATGCCGACGTTGATGGCCGGGCGCACGCCGGCGTTGAAGAGGTCGGCTTCCAGGTAGATCTGACCGTCCGTGATCGAGATCACGTTGGTCGGGATGTAGGCAGAGACGTCGCCGGCCTGCGTCTCGATCACCGGCAGTGCCGTGAGCGAACCGCCGCCCCGGACCTTGCCCTGGAGTGAGGCCGGCAGGTCGTTCATCTGCGCGGCCACCTCGTCGTTGTCGATGATCTTCGCCGCGCGCTCGAGCAGGCGGCTGTGCAGGTAGAAGACGTCGCCCGGGTAGGCTTCGCGCCCCGGGGGGCGGCGCAGCAGCAGCGACACCTGGCGATAGGCAACGGCCTGCTTCGAGAGGTCGTCGTAGACCACCAGAGCATGACGCCCCGTATCCCGGAAGAACTCCCCGATGCAGGCCCCCGCGAACGGCGCGATGAACTGCTGCGGGGCCGGCAGCGAGGCCGAGGCGTTGATGATGACCGTGTAGTCCATGGCGCCGTTCTCCTCGAGAGCGCGCTGGACCTGCGCCACCGTAGACGCCTTCTGCCCGACGGCCACGTAGACGCAGAAGACGGGCTTGTCTGTCTCATGCGTCTGCTTCTGGTTGATGATCGTGTCGATGAGCACGGCCGTCTTGCCCGTCTGCCGGTCGCCGATGACGAGTTCGCGCTGGCCGCGCCCGATGGGGATCATCGAGTCGATGGCCTTGATGCCGGTCTGCAGCGGCTCCTTCACGGGCTCGCGGTAGATCACGCCCGGCGCCTTGCGCTCCAGCGGCATCTCGTAGGCCTCCCCGGTGATCGGCCCCTTGCCGTCGATCGGGTTGCCGAGGGCGTCGATGACGCGGCCCAGCATGCCTTCGGAGACGCGGATGGAGGCGATGCGGTTGGTGCGGCGGGCCTCGTCGCCCTCCTTGACCTTGTCCACCTCGCCGAAGAGCACGGCCCCGACGTTGTCTTCTTCGAGGTTGAGCACCATCCCGGTCACGCCGCTGCCGGGAAACTCGATCAGCTCGCCGGCGCGCACCTGGGTCAGGCCGTAGAGGCGGGCGATGCCGTCGCCCACCTGGAGCACGGTCCCCACTTCGTAGACGTCGGTCCCGGCCTCGAAGCCGCCCAGTTCGCGCTTCAGGACGGAGGTTACCTCATCGGGTCGAATCGCCGTTGCCATGGTCTTTCTCGTCGGTTCAGGATGGGCGCCCGGCGCGTGAGCCTGCCTGGCCGGGCGCAATCACAATCGGATCAGTTGGTTACGAATGCGCCCTGCTCCAGCTTCTCGCGCAGGGTGCTCAGTTGGTGCCGCACGCTGCCGTCGTAGACCGTATCGCCCACCCGGATGACGACGCCGCCGAGCAGCGACGGGTCCTGCTCCGTCTGCAGGCGGATACGCCGGCCGGTGAGGGCCTCCAGCGCCTCGCGCAGCTTTTTTTCTTCGTCCTCGGTCAGCGGATGCGCCACGCGGGCCCGGGCCTCCACGATGCCCTGCTGCTCGTCGCGCAGCCGGCGGTAAGCCCGGACGATGGCCGGGAAGAGGCCTTCCCGCTCCTTCTCGATCAGCAGGGTGAGGAACCGCAGCGTGAGCGGCTGGACCCGGGGCCCGAAGAGCTGGTCCACGACGGCCTGCTTCTTCTCCCGGGGGATGACGGGGCTCTCGAACAACCGCACCAGCTCCCGGGAGTCGGCCAGCGCCTGACGGATGAGTTCGACGTCCGCGTCGATCTGCTCTACCTGTCGGGTTTCCCGGGCCTGCTCGTAGAGCGCCTGGGCGTATCGCCGTGCTACGATGGTGTCGCTCATGGGTCGGGGAGGAACGCGAGGGGCGCGGACGCACGGAGCCGCCGGTGCGGCGCCGCACGCCGGTCACGCCGCCCGGGTCAGTTCCTGGGAAGCTGGTTGATGAAGTCGTCCACGAGGCGGCGCTGACGGGCGGGATCCAGGTTCTCGGCCAGGATCTTCTCGGCGGCCTGGATGGCCAGGTCGGCCACCTCGGCGCGCAGGGCCTGGAGGGCACCCTGCTTCTCGCGCTCGATCTCGGCCTGGGCCTGCTCCTGCATCTGGCGGATCTGCGCGCGGGTGCGCTCGATCTCCTCGGTGCGCAGCTTCTCGGCGGCTTCACGGGCCTCCCGCAGGATGCGCTGCGCGTCCTGCTCCGCCTCGCGGCGCGCCCGGGCATTGTCGGCCTGGATCTGCCTGGCCTCGGCCAGGGCCTCCTCGGCCTTCCGGAGCGACATGTCGATGTTCTGCTCGCGCTCGGTCAGGGCTTTCGTGATCGGCCCCCAGGCGAAGCGATACAGGATGAACAACAACAGGCCGAAGGCAATGGCCTTCCAGAAGATGAGCCCGGCGTAAGGCTCCAGCAGGCCTGCGGCGACGACGAAGGACATAATAACCGGTACCCTGGCTGATGATGAATCGAGGTCACGACGACCCCCGGCACGTGGGAAGCCGAGGCTGGACAGCTCCCTGGCAGATGGCCCGGCGGCGATCTGCCAGGGAGCTACCCGACCCGTAACGGGCGGTAGCTCCTCCCACCCCGGATGGGGCGCAGGGACGTCTCCTCGCCGATCTTACTTGATCGCGAGCAGAATGCAGATGACGAGGCCGAAGAGCGCCACACCTTCGATGAGGGCGGCCGCAATGATCATCGACGTCCGGATGTCGCCCGCGGCTTCAGGCTGCCGGGCGCTTCCTTCCATCGCGGAGGCCGCCAGGCGGCCGATGCCGACGCCAGCACCCAGCGCGACGAGCCCGGCACCGATGCCGGCTGCGAAAAAGGCCAGTCCAGTAGGTTCCATAGTAAGCGTTGCGTTTGCAGTTACGAGAGGTACGTGTGAGCTAAGGGTACAAACCAGACCCGTCGCCGCGGCGGCGGGCCCGCGTGGATGTGCTTAACCGGCCATGGCCGGCTCGGCAGGTTTCGAAGAGCCGGCGATCGACGCCCCGTCTCCACTCAGAGGCAACGACGGCGCCGCCGCGGCATCATGATCCAGGGTCTCGTGCCACTCGGGCGTGTGACCTTCGTGCGCGTGATGCTCTTCGACGGCCATGCCAATGAACAGCGCCGAGAGCGCCGTGAAGACGTACGCCTGAATGAAGGCCACCAGCACCTTCAGCAGGTAGATGAAGACGGCCAGCGCCACGCTGACTGGCGAGACGAGCACGCCCACCACGCTGCCGAACAGCGCCGTGAAGATGAAAATCAGCCCGATCAGGCTCAGGATCACCAGATACCCGGCGGACATGTTGGCAAACAGACGCACCGCCAGCGCAAACGGCTTGGTGAACAACCCGAGCACCTCGACGGGAATCAGAATGAACTTGATGGGCACGGGCACACCCGGCGGCCAGAACACGTGCGCCCAGTAATCGCGCGAACCACTGAACTGGGTGACAAAAAACGTGAACATCGCCAGCACGCCGGTGACGGCAATGTTGGCCGTGGCGGCCGCCCCGAACGGCACCAGCCCGATCAGGTTGCAGAACAGGATGAAGAAGAAGGCCGTCAGCAGATACGGCAGGAAGCGCGCGTATTTGTCGCCCAGGTTCGGCCGCGCGATGTCGTCGCGCACGAACACGATCAGGGCTTCGAACAGATTCTGGAAGATCCCGCGCGGAGCCGAATCGCGCCCGATACCGCGTGCGTAGCGCCGCGCCAGGCTGACGAAGATGATCACACAGAGCACCGCCGCCAGCAGCCCGAAGACGAGGTGCCGGGTGATCGAGAAGTCGACGACGATGCGCCCGCCGTCGGCCGGGACCAACTCGGCATAGACGTGCTCGTGCGACGCGATCAGTTCCTCGATACCGGCCACATCGTCGCTCGGCAGATGCACGTCTTCCCCGGTGACCACATCGTATTGCCCCGACGCGAGGGCGCTCGCCGTGCTGGCGTAGGCCCGGACGTCCCAGTTTCCATCGCCGTCCTGGATCAGAAAGATGCGGGGGAGTTCGACCTTGCCGAAGGGCGCGAAGTCGAGGTACACCCCGTCCGAGGCGTGCCCGATCAGGTCGAGCTGCCCGCCTTCGTCGGCCGCCCGGGCCGCAGGCGCCCCCAGCCCGATCAACAGGGCCATGGCCACGATGAGTCTACCGGAAGTAACCATGCGATGGATCGTTCGTGAGGCTGTACCCGGCCGGCGCGTGGGGAAGCGGCCAGGACGACCGCCGGCACCGACCGCGTCACGGCGTCGAGCGTGACGGCAGGCCCCGGTGCAGCCGGGATATTTCAACAATCAGTCCGATGATAAATACGACCAGAAACGAGCCGACGAACACCCCGGCCTGCACGGCCAGCAGCGCCAGCACCAGCCCGACCAGCACGAGCGCCAGCACGAGGCGCACCAGCATCCCTCCGAAGAAGACCAGCATGAACGCCGGAGCGCGGTCGAAGCGGGCCGCCAGCCGCAGCGAGACCAGACTGGCCAGGACATACGACAACCCGATACCGACCCCCAGGGCAACGCTCAGCGAGAAGATTCCTTCCATGATGCGGCCGCCCTGCGCGGGGTGCCTCGGGTCGTCGTGCGAAAGCGGTGCGTGCAACGCGAAACTACGCAGAAAGGCTCCGCAGCCGTGGCAAATAGCGGTGAATAATGAATGAAAGGGCCGCTAATTGCTGGGACCCGCCTCGCCGCGCCTCACCCTGGCCCGGGAGTTCCCTCAGAGGTCTCTCCAGACGGGCGTCCCGGCCGATCCCCGGCCGGTGGGCCGGAACGAGGCAGCGATCCTCCCGGAGGCCGGCGCGCGCGGCGGCTCAGCGTCTGGCTCAGCCGCACGAGTTGCACGATCACCGACGCCATCCCCAGCATGGCCCCGCCCACGAGGAACCACGGCAGCGTGCCCAGCCACTGATCCAGGAGATACCCGCCCCCGATGGCGACGAGCATCGTGGCGGCCAGTTGCACCCCGAGGCTCAGATACGGCGCCGCCTCCCGGAACCCCGTCTGCCAGGACGACCGCGCCGGCGGCCGGTCGCCGGAATCCGCGGACACGTCGGTCAGCGGGCGGCTTTCGGCGAAGCCGGCGTCTCGCTCGGAGACGCCTCACCGTTCGCCTTCGGCACGGGAGCCACCCCGGCGCGCGCATCCGGCCCCGCCTCCTTTTTCTGCATCTCGCACTGACCGTCGAACGCCGCCCCTTCTTCCATGATCAGGCGCCGGGTGCGGATGTTGCCCTCGACCCGTGCCGTGCTGCGCAGCAGCAGCCGCTCCTCGACGATCAGGTCCCCCTGCACGCGGCCGGAGACGTCGGCGCTGGCTGCCACCACCTCCCCTTCGATGGCGCCTTCCGGGGCGACGCTCACCTTGCCACCCACCTTCAGCTTGCCGATCACCCGACCGCTGACGCGTACATCACCGTCGGATTGCAGCGTGCCTTCCAGCACCGTACCCTCGCCCACCATGTTCACATGGGCCGGGCCTGCCCCATTGCCTTTCGTCTGTCTGGTCATCTCGTGCTCCTTGCCGTTACCGTTGCTGAAGAGTGCCATCGTCTTGTTCGTGTGATAGGAGGATATCGAAACGTGAACAAGGGGCCGACGACGCACCGCCGGCCTCATGAACGCCGTCGTGCTCAGGGGCCAATGAAATACGTTTGCGGATCCTGTGCCAGGCCGTCCCGCCAGAGCTCGAAGTGGAGGTGCGGGCCGGTGGTCACCTCTCCGGTGTTGCCGCTGACCGCGATGGCCTCGCGATCCCGCACCCGGTCCCCGATGCGCTTGAGCAGGCGCTGGTTGTGTTTGTAGACGGATACGTAGCCGTCGGCGTGGTGGACGGCGATGACATAGCCGCCTTCGTGGGTCCAGTCGGCAAAGATCACGTACCCGTCGCCGATGGAACGGACGACCGTGCCTTCCTCGGCGGCAATATCGACCGCGAAGTGGCCGGTGCGAGCGTCGAAGCCGCGCGTAAAGTAGCCGCTGACGGGCGGCAGCGCCGGCAGACGCAGGCTGGGCAGGAATCGCCGGGGGGCGTCCGAGGCCGGCATCACCGCCGCCTTCGCCGAGGGGAGCCGCGTGAGCGGGAGTGCCGGCTGCTGGTGGTCCTGCCAGTCGCCGGAGGGCTCGGCGGCCAGGCCGGCGAGTTCCCCCGTGACGACGGCCTCGCCCTCGGGGGCTTCTGTGCCTGCCCACATCTCGGAATCGAGCTCGCCCATGACGAGCTGCTGCAATTGCACCATGTACTGCCGCTGCATGTCGAGCGAGTCCTGAAGCGCCGCCAGGCGCAACGCGTTCAGGCGCGCATCCCGGCGGATCTCGCTGGTCCCGTAGCCGGGGATCAGCTCGCGCACGGGCGTGAAGACGATCAGGCAGACCATCAGCACCGCCGCCCCCAGCGCCACCCCGCCCAGCCCGAGCCAGAGCGTTCGCGGCCGCAGATGATACTGCCGGGGCGGATCGGTGGCCTGCTCGTCGACGACGATGACCGTGTAGACCCGATCCAGATGACGCGTGAATTCCAGGAGAAAGGATAGCATGGCAGGCCGCAGGCTGGCGTCGTCACGGAAAGCCTCGTAGCGCGCTCAACGAGGGCTTACCGAGGCGGTTCCTCGAATCGAGCGAGAAGACCTTGCCGCCCGAACAGCCCGGCACGCCCCGG
This sequence comes from Roseithermus sacchariphilus, assembly GCA_003285105.1. Taxonomy (GTDB): domain Bacteria; phylum Bacteroidota; class Rhodothermia; order Rhodothermales; family MEBIC09517; genus Roseithermus; species Roseithermus sacchariphilus. The sequence continues at coordinate 546,122 of CP030158.1, forward strand.
CTCCACGCACCCTTCACACCGGCCCATCTTGACATTTCCGGCGTACTCTCGTACTTTTGCGGGCTAATTGCAGGCAATGACGCCCGATCCGAAGCTACTCCATCATCGCGTTCAACATATTCCATGCCACAGCACAAATCCGCGAAGAAACGCGTTCGGCAGAACGAGAAGCGCCGGCTCCACAACCGCCAGCTTCGCAGCCGGATGCGCACGATGATCAAGAAGCTGCAGACGACCGAGGATCCCGCCGAGGCCCAGACGCTGCTGAACGCCGTCAAGGCCTACGTGGACCGGCTGGCCACCAAGCGGATCATCCATCCGAACAAGGCGGCCCATTACAAGAGCCGGCTGGAAAAGCACGTGAACACCCTCGGGTGACGCTGACATCCCTTCGGTCTCGCCCCCGCTACAAAAGCCTGTCTCCGCGCCGGGAGACAGGCTTTTCTCATACCTGCCTCCGGCGCCGGGCCCGTGCCGGCGGCCATTTTTTACCCGGCCCCTACCCTTTTCGTCCGGATCGTGTAATTTTGGGCGTTCTTCGCTAGTTTGTGCCGCACCTTGCCCCCAGCCCCAGACCCATCGTCAACCCAACCCATCTCCAAGGAGGCTTTCCTATGACCAAGCACCCCTCCATCGTCTATCCCCTCGCGCTCCTCGTCGGCGTGCTGGCCCTGGCCGGTTGTGGTAAACCGGTGCGTACCCTGACGGTCACCGGCCCGGATACCCTGCGCGTGGAACAGACGGGGACGTTCACCGCATCCGTGAACGAAGACGCCAAACCTCCCATCGAGTATACCTGGACGTTCAGCAACCAGGAGACGGCTTCGGGCAGCACGGTGACCCACACGTTCTACGCCCCCGGCACCTACACCGTCAACGTGACGGCCTCGAACAAGAAAGGCAAGCGCAGCGTCTCGCAGCAGAAGCAGGTGTACGTCTACCGGCCGCCGGTGCCGGCCGCGATCGTCTCGGCCACGGCCAACCCGATGAGCCCGGACACCCGCACCGCCGTCAACTTCAGCGGCAGCGCCCAGGGCGATGCGCCCATCACCTACCGCTGGGACTTCGGCGACGGCAGCACGGCATCGGGGGCGTCGGCCTCGCACACGTACAGCCGCCCCGGCACCTACACGGCCACCTTCACGGCCTCGAACGAAGCCGGCTCGGACAGCCGCACGCTGACGATCAACGTGCGCATCTACGAGGCGCCCTACTGCGCCACCGTCACGGAGATGAACTCGGCCTTCTTCGAGCGCAACTCCAGCACGCTCACGGCCGACGCCCGGGCCGCCCTCAACGAGAACGTGCAGGTGCTGCGCGACTGCCCGAACACGAACGTGCGGGTGGAAGCCTTCGCCGCGCCGGGTGAACGCAACGCCCAGCAGCTCTCGGACGACCGCGCCCGGGCCGTGCAGGAGTTCTACACCGGCGCCGGCATCACCGCCAGCCGCATCACGGCCATGGGCATGGGCCGCGTCCAGGGCGTGACGAGCAAGAAGGAGGGCGCCGACCAGTACCGCCGCGCCGACTCGATCCCGATCCGGTAATCCGGCATCCCGGCCCGTCCAATCCCCATCCAACCAAGGCACGCGGGGGAGGGAGCGTAGCTCCTTCCCCCGTTTTTTTTGGGCCGGACCGGCGGGCCATCAGGCGGGCGGCACATCCACGAGGGCGGCTGCATACTTCCGCCGGTAGTCGCTCGGCGTCAGGCCCGAGATGGCTTTGAACTGGCGGTTGAAGTTGGAGAGGGTGCGGTACCCGCATTCGAAACTGACCTGGCTGATGCTCAGGTCCTCTTCCACCAGCAACTTGCACGCATAGCCGATGCGCAATTCCGCGATGAACTGCGTGAGCGTCTTGTTGGTGCGCTCCTTGAAGTAGCGGCAGAAGGCCGTCGGGGTCATGCTGGCCACGGCGGCGACGTCGGCCAGGCGAAGCGGTTCGGTAAAGCGCCCCATGACATAGCTCAGCACCCGCTCCATCCGCTCGCCGTCGGTGGACGTAAGGGCCACGCCCAGCCCTTCCCGGGACAGCACCTGCACATCGTCGGACAGGGCCAGCGTGTGCAGGATCTGCAGCAAACCGAGCATGCGCGCGAAGCCTTCCGCCTGGACGAGCGCCCGCAGCAGCGGAATCACCTGATCGCGCGTCGGCCCCGTAAAGGCCAGCCCGTGCGCCGACCGATCCAGCAAGTGCTTGATCATGATCCCTTCCTGCGTCTCCAGCACCGGATCGGCCAGCAGATCATCCCGGAAGTAGACGACGATGCCGTGGGTCATCAGATCCGAGTCCCGCGCAAAGTAGGCTTCGTCGCTACGCCAGACGTGCGGCAGGTTGGGGCCGGTCAGCACCAGATCCCCCGGGCCAAAGCGTTCCACCTGATCGCCCACGAACCGCGTCCCCGTTCCTTCCAGCACGACGAAGAGCTGGTATTCCGGGTGGAAGTGCCAGTGCGGGTCGAAATAGGGATCGCGCAGGTCTCGCACCAGCAGCGCATGGAACGACGGAATCGCGGCTTTGGAGATCATCAGCCTTCCAGTTAACCACAGCCGGACGAATACTCGCTAAAATACAGTCATATTTAGGAAAACGAAGAAAAGACGGCAAGACAACGCTCGCTTTTATTGACATATACCGGGGCGCTGTATAAGGCACGCGCTCTCGCCGACATAGAGACCGTATCCTGGCGTTTTCCTGTCGGTCCGCCAGGCTCACCGGCCCGCCGTACGCACCGACGCGGCCCGATTCGCACGGGACCCTTCCTATCCAGTTGGTGCATAACCCGCCTCGTGCCCGGGCAGCCCCCGGTGCATACCGGTACCGGCACGCCGAATCGAACCGACCGGGGCCCGGATACCACACGGGGCACCGGAATCATACGCCGCACCGGCGCCATCTACGGCCATCACCGGCGCCACCGGACGCCCTGCCGTTCCGGCGTCCTTTCCGATGGCGCATCGCCAGGATGCCCCGTCGCGGCCTCATTCGTTGCCTCAACGGCTCATACCCGTACCATCCACCTCACCCTACAGGAGCCATGTCGAACTCAGCTACAGTATGGCATCGCACGGGCGCATCACGGGCTCTGAAAGCGCTACCAGTTGCCATCCTCCTTCTGTTGATGACGGCGGGGGCCGCGCTGGCCCAGACCCGGCATCGGGTTGCGGGCCAGGTCACCTCGGCCGAAGAAGGCCTTCCCCTGCCGGCCGTGAACGTAACCGTCAAGGGCACCACGATCGGGACCACGACCGATCTGGAGGGCCGCTATAGCCTGGAGGTGCCCACCCCGGCCGACACGCTCGTCTTCTCGTTCATCGGGTACGAAACGCAGGAAATCCCGATTGCCAGTCGGTCCGTCATTGACGTGGTTCTGGCAACGGATGTAGCGGCCCTGGCCGAGGTCGTCGTCGTCGGCTACGGGACGCAACGCAAGATCAACCTCACCGGCGCCGTGGCCTCCGTCTCGGCCGAGGAGATGTCCGAACTGCCCGTCCCCACCGTGACGCACGCCCTCCAGGGTATGGCTCCCGGTATTCAGTTGCTGGACGGGGGAAACCGCCCCGGGCGCAACGCGCTGGACCTGCTGGTCCGCGGGCAGGGCACCCTGGGCCGGAGCAATGCCGGTGACAAAGGCGCCTCCCGGCCGCTGATCCTGATCGACGGCCTGGAAGGCGACCTCGCCACCGTGGACATCGACGACGTGGAAAGCATCTCGGTCCTGAAAGATGCCGCCTCCGCAGCGATCTACGGATCTCGTGCGGCCAACGGCGTCATCCTCGTCACCACCAAACGGGGAACGGCTCAGGCCCGCCCCCAGATTACCTACAACGGGTACATGGGGATTCAGGACATCACCGCCTGGCCCAGGCGGGTCGATACGGAGACCCATATGCGGCTGGCCAACCTGGCCCGCTCGAACCTCCTGCAATGGTGCCTCGATGGACGCGACCCCAGTGCCCAGACGGAAGCGGACTGCTACAACAACCCCAGCTACGCCCCCCGCTACAGCGAGGAGTACATTCAGAACACCGTAGCCGGGACGGACCCGGATGCCTACCCGGACAACGAGTGGGTCGATGCCATCTTCAGCCCGGCGCCCATCCAGGACCACTCGCTGCGGGTTTCCGGGGGGCACCCGTCGGCCCGGTACGCCCTGTCCCTCAACTACATGGAGGAGGGCGGCCTCATGGCCAATACCGGCATGAACCGCTACGGCGTCCGCCTCAACACGGACTTCCAGCCGACGGACAGGCTGAGCGCCGGCGTGGACCTTTCCGGCAGCCGTCGGTGGGACATCATCCCCGCCGAGAACTGGGCGTCCACCTTCTACATCGTCCACGACACCCCGCCGACCCGCCGCACCCGCTATTCCGACGGCACCTACGGGCTGAACCTGTTCGGCCGGAGCCCCCTGGCCTCGGCCGAGATCAGCGGCAACGAACAGCGCGTGTTCTGGCAGGGCACGGTCACCGGCCGCCTGAACTATGACCTCTTCCCCGGATGGGCCGAAATCCAGACGCTGGCCGCCTTCAACTACGGCAGCATGGACTGGGAGCTCTTCCGCACGGACCCCAACTACATCGAGGCCTATCCCGCGGAAGGATACTACTGGGGGCCGAGCTTCGGGGAGAACCGCGCCAACACCGAGCATCAGGTCACGCTCCGCGCCCTGGTCGACTACGGCCACACCTTCCAGGACAACCGGCACGACGTCTCCGGCGTGCTCGGGTATGAGCAGATTGCCTACGAGTTCGAGGAGTTCCGGGCCTGGCGCGATCAGTTCTACAACAACGAGCTGCGCCAGCTGAACATGGGCAACTCCGCGAACGACGGCAACCTGGGATACGGCAGTGAATGGGCGTTGCGGTCGGTCTTCGGACGGCTCAACTACACCCTGCTGGGTCGCTACCTGTTCGAATTCAACGCGCGCTACGACGGGTCGAGCCGCTTCGCCGAAGGCCACCGCTACGGCTTCTTCCCCTCCGTCTCGGCCGGCTGGCGCCTCTCCGAAGAGCCCTTCTTCAACATCGACGGGGTGGACGACCTCAAGCTGCGCGGCTCCTGGGGGCAGCTGGGCAACCAGGACGTTCCGCTGTACTCGTACTATGCCTCCATCAGCCTCGGTATTCCCTACTTCCTCGGCAACGCCAGCGGCCCGCAGGCCGTCGGCGGCGCCGCCACGGAGCTCGTCAACGAAGCGCTTACCTGGGAAACCACCACCGTGATGGACCTGGGCTTCGACGCCGTCCTGCTCGACAACCGCCTGACGCTGAGCGGCGACGTCTACAAACGACGCACCGAAGACATCCTCCTGCGTCTGCCGATCCCCGCCATGATCGGCCTGGCCGCCCCCTTCCAGAACGCGGGCGTCGTCGAAAACCGCGGATGGGAACTGGCCGTCGGGTGGCAGGACGAGGTGGGCGCCTTCAGCTATGGCATCGACTTCAACCTGTCCGACAACCGCAACGAAGTCATCGACCTGGTCGATACCGGCCCTTACATCCTCGGAGGCGGCCTCGATGGCCGGGTCGTGCAGGAAGGCGCCCCCATCAACGCGTGGTATGGCTGGGAGGCCGAGGGCCTGTTCACCTCCTACGAGCAGATCGACGCACACGCGCAGCCCGAGGGCTGGGAAGCACGCCTGGGAGACATCATCTTCAAGGACCAGAACGGAGACGGCATCATCAACGATGCGGACCGGGTGGTGATCGGCGACCCGAACCCGCGCTACGTCTTCGGCCTGAACATCAACCTCGGCTGGAAAAACTTCGATGCCAGCCTGTTCCTCCAGGGCGTAGGCAAACGCGACCAGTACCTCGCCCTCGGCTTCGTTCAGGGACCGGTCTGGGAGAACTACACCTCGGAGTGGCACCTGGATTACTGGACACCCGACAACCCGGACGCCCGGCATCCGGCCTACTACTCCAACTATAACCGGAACTACTATTCCATGAACTCCTGGTGGATCCTGGACGGCAGCTTCGTCAAGCTGCGCAACGTCCAGCTCGGCTATACGCTACCGGATCGCCTGACGGACCGGGTGGGCGTGCAGCGCCTGCGCCTCTACGTCTCCGGCAAAAACCTGTGGATGCACCAGAACCTGGGCATCCACCTGGACCCGGAATATCCGTGGACCGTCGCCGACTACTATCCGCAGACGAAGGTCATCAGCCTCGGCGCCCACATCAGCTTCTAAGACCGCTACGACCATGACCAGACGATTCGCCCGGATCTTGCTCCTCGTTGCTGCCCTTGCCGCAACCGGGTGCGACGATGCCCTGCTGACTACGGTACCGACCGATCGGCTCTCCTCCGGAACCTTCTGGACGTCCGAACGGGACTTCAACACCGCGCTCAATGCCGCCTACGAGCGGATGATGGGCGCCAACCTCAACCCCATGTACTTTGACGGCGCCACCGAGATCGGCTATTCCCATGCCGACTGGATGCGCCAGCACGAGTACGTCATGGGCCGCGCCGATGCGTTGTCCGGCTGGTCCAGCGGCATCTGGGGGCAACTCTTCACCGGCATCAGCCGCACCAACGAAATCCTCACCCAGCTGGAGGCCGTCGGGGCCGACGTGCTCTCGGCCGACGCAGCCGACCGCATCCGCGGACAGGCCCTGTTTCTGCGCGGCTACTACTATCACGAGTTGCTGTGGATGTTCGGTGGCGTCCCCGTCCTGACGAGCGTGCCGGCCGTGCAGGAAGCGCGCGAAATCGCGCGATCCTCCCGCGAGGAGGTCTACAACCGCATCATGGTGGACCTGTCCGAAGCCGCCACCCTCCTGCCCACCCGGTGGCCGGACAACCAGACCGGCCGGGCGACGCGCGGAGCCGCCCTCGGCTACCAGGCCCGAACCGCTCTGTACGAAGCCAGCTGGCAGAAATACCATGAAGGCAATGCCTCCCGCGCCACCGAGCTCTACCGTACCGCGGCCGTCATGGCCCGGGACGTCATGGATCTGAACCAGTACAGCCTGCACCCGGACTTCCGCGAGCTCTTTACCTATGCCGGGGAAGGCAGCCCGGAAATCATCTTCGCCTACCAGAAGGTCTCCGGCCAGAACGGCTGGTGGGCGTGGCTGGGATTCGCCCCCAAATCCATGGGCAGCAACGTCGACGTGGCTCCAACGCGGGAACTGGTAGACCGCTTTCCCATGGCCGACGGCCTCCCCATCGACCAGTCCCCGCTCTACGACCCCTCGCCGCCACGCATCACGTACGATGCCGACGGCCAGCCTACCGTCGAAACGCTGGGCATGTATGCCAACCGGGACCCCCGCCTCTACGGCACGGTCCTCTTCCCGGGCGGCGCCTTCAACGGGGCCATCTACAACTCCTACCCCCCGTGCAGCGGAGGAGCCCCGGCCGGCTACTGCAGCCCGACGCCCGACCGCATCCTGCTGACGGACTACAACAATACGTATACCGGCTACATTGCCATGAAATACGTCGATCCGCAGGACCAGGCCACCCCCACCAACAGCGGCCTCAACCTCATCAAACTGCGCTATGCCGACGTGTTGCTGATGTACGCCGAGGCCAAAGCGGAACTGGGTGAACTGGACGCTTCCGTGCAGGCGGCCGTCAAAGAGCTCCGGGACCGGGTGGCCCTCCCGCTCCCCGTCGACCTCACCGCGATGTCTCAGCAGGACGCCATCGACTTCATCCGCAACGAACGCACGATCGAGCTGGCCTGGGAAGGCCTGCACCTGGCGGACATCCGCCGGTGGGCCACGGCCGAAACCGCACTCAACGGCCCGGTGCATGGCATCGACATCCACGTGGGCGCGGGCACGTTCGAACCGGTCCCGGGCCAGCATGTGCGGTCGTTCTCGGCCCCCCGGGACTACCTCTGGCCCATCCCGGCCAGTGAACGCAACCTGAACCCCACGCTGACCCAGAACCCGGGCTACTGACATCGCGGGACCGCGCCCCATGGCCGCGCCCCATGGCCGCGCCCCATGGCCGCGCCCCATGGCCGCGCCCCATGGCCGGTACAGACACCATGGCCGGTACAGACACCATGCAGTTCTTCACCCTGCACCGTGCCTCCATGGGCAAAATAAAGTCAGAACCGGAAAAAGCATGCAAAGACGCTCCGGATCGCAGACTTTATCATCGCAGGTCGAAGCGCTTCCGCCGACCGGGCCGGGGCCTCGACCGCGCTACCCATCCAGCAGGTTCATCACCATCCAGATCGTCGCATCATGGCTGACACGCTCAAGGTTGCCCTCGTCGGGCTTGGTTTCGGAGCCGAATTCATCCCCATCTACCAGCGCCATCCGAACGCGGAGATGTGGGCCATCTGCCAGCGCACCGCGTCGAGTTTGAACGAGATCGGCGACCAGTTCGGGGTCGATCGGCGCTTCACGAGCTACGAGGATCTGCTGAAGGAGCCGGACCTCGACGCCGTCCACATCAACACGCCCATTGCCGCCCACGCCCCGATGGCGCTGGCGGCGCTGGAAGCCGGCAAGCACGTGGCCTGCACCGTCCCCATGGCCACGACCGTCGACGAATGCCTGCGCCTGGTCGAGGCCGAGCGCGAGAGCGGCAAGACGTACATGATGATGGAGACGGCCGTCTTCACGCGTGAATTCCTCTATGCCCAGGAGCTTCACCAGCAGGGCAAGCTGGGCAAGCTTCAGTTTCTGCGCGGGTCGCATCAGCAGAACATGAGCCTGCCGGGCTGGCCGGACTACTGGTACGGCCTGCCGCCGATGCATTACGCCACGCACGCCGTCAGCCCGCTGCTCCACCTGGCCGGCAAGCGCGCCCGGTCGGTGGTCTGCTTCGGGTCCGGCCGCATCCGCGATGCCTACGTCGAGCGCTACGGGTCCCCCTTCGCCGTCGAGACGGCGCTGGTGGAACTGGCGGATTCCGACCTGGCCTGTGAGGTCACCCGCTCGCTGTTCGACACGATCCGGCAGTACCGGGAAAGCTTCGACGTCTACGGCTCGGAGCGGTCGTTCGAGTGGGAACAGACCATCGGAGACGGCCCGGTGATCTATTCCGGCTTCGAAGACGCCGAACGCGTGGAGGTGCCGGATTACGGCCATCGCCTGCCGCCCGAGATCGCGCCGTTCACGCAGGCCGGGGTGTATGACGAGGAACACGAACACACCTCGTTCATCCAGGGCGGCGGCCACGGCGGCTCGCACCCCCACCTCGTCCACGAGTTCGTCACCGCCGTCCTCGAAGGCCGCAAGCCCGTCGGCCACGCGGCCGAGGCGGCCAACTGGACCATGACCGGCATCTGTGCGCACACCTCGGCCATGAAAGGGGGCGAGCGCATCGTGATCCCGGAAACCTGAGACGCCCCGGCGGGCCTGCCACCGTGGCCCGCCGGCTCACCCGCCGGCTCACCCGCCGGCTCACCCGCCGGCATCGCACACCGGCATCGCACACCGCCCATACGACTCCTCTCATGCAGATCGGCATCAGCACCTGGGTGTGGACGTCCCCGGCCACGACGGACGTACTGACGTGGTTGATCCCGCACGTCGCCCGGCTGGGCTTCGACGTCGTCGAGCTCCCGGTGGAACAGCCCGGCCAGTTCGATGCCGGGCGGGCGCGGGCGCTGGCCGAAACCCACGGACTGGGGGTGTCGGTCTGTGCCGTCATCGGAGCCGGGCGGGACCTGCTGCGGCCCGAGGAGCGCGAGGCCGGGGTCGCCTATCTGCGCACGTGCATCGACATCGCCGAGCAGGTGGGCTCCCCGACGGTGGCCGGGCCGTTCTACTCGGCGGTGGGGCGCTGCTGGCGCCAGACGCCCGCCGAGCGCGAACGAGACCTCGACGCGCTGGCGGCGACGCTGCGGCCGCTGGGCGACGAAGCCGGGGCGCGCGGCATCTCGCTGGGCATCGAGCCGCTCAACCGGTTCGAGACGAGCTTCCTCAACACCACCGAGCAAGCCCTGGACCTCGTCCGCCGCATCGACCATCCGGCGGTCGGGCTGGCGCTCGACCTGTTCCACCTGGGCATCGAAGAGAAACGACCGGGGGATGCCATCCGGGCGGCCGGCGCGCACCTGAAGCACGTGCAGGTGGCCGAGAACGACCGGGGCACCCCGGGCACCGGCCATCTGCCGTGGTCGGACGTGGCGGCGGCGCTGCGGGAGGTGGGCTACGACGGGCGCGTCGTCATCGAGACGTTCTCGGACCGCGTCGAAGCCATTGCCCGGGCCGCGGCCATCTGGCGCCCCCTCGCCCCCGACGCCGACACCCTGGCCCGCGAGGGCCTGCGCTTCCTGCGCACCCTCCTCTGAGGCCGCCGCCCCCTCCGCCGGGTGGGCCCCAACCTTCTGCTGCCATGAAACGCCGTGGTTCCATGCCTGACGCCGTCCGCTTCCGCTCCCTGCTGCTGGCCGCCCTGATCCTGGGCGGTGGGCTGGCCGCGTGCCGCCCCCCGGCCGATCCCCGCCCGCAGGCCGGGCCGGAGGGCCGCCCGATCGAAGTGCTCTTCCTCGGCCATGCCAGCGAACACCACAACTCGGCGGCCTTCATGCCGCTGCTGGCCGGGCCCCTGGCGCAACGCGGCATCCAGATCACCTACGTGCAGGATCCCGCCGAGGCCCTGAACCCCGAGACGCTGGCCTACTACGACGCCCTGCTGCTCTATGCCAACCACGATTCCATCACCGCCGACCAGGAAAAGGCCCTCCTCGACTTCGTAGCCAGCGGGCGCGGCTTCATCCCCGTCCACTCGGCCTCCTGGTGCTTCCGCAACTCCGACGCCTTCGTCGACCTCGTCGGCGGGCAGTTCGCCTCGCACGAGACGGGGACCTTCACCGCGGAGATCGTCCGGCCGGACCACCCGGCGATGGCGGGCGTGGAACCCTTCGAGACGTGGGACGAGACGTACGTCCATGCCCATCACAACCCGGACCGCATCGTATTGATGGAGCGCGTCGAGGGCGATCACCGGGAGCCTTATACCTGGGTGCGCACCCACGGCGAGGGCCGGGTCTTCTACACCGCCCTGGGGCACGACGAGCGCACGTGGAGCCAGCCGGCCTTCCACAACCTGCTGGCCGCCGGCATCCTGTGGGCCGTGGGGGACGCCGTGCGCGCGCAATGGGAACGCTTCGAGGTGCCCACGCTGACCTACGAGGACGCCCGGCTGCCCAACTACGAGCGCCGCGACCCGCCGCCGAAGATGCAACGGCCGCTGACGCCCGAGCAGTCCCAGAAGCTGATCCAGGTCCACCCCGAGTTCCGGCTGGAGCTGTTCGCGGCCGAACCCGACATCGTCAACCCGGTCACCATGGCCTTCGACGAGCGGGGCCGCCTCTGGGTCGTCGAAACCGTCGATTACCCCAATGAGGTCCGCCCCGCCGGCGAAGCCGGAGACGACCGCATCAAGATCCTCGAGGACACCGACGGCGATGGCCGGGCCGACCGGATCACCGTTTTCGCCGACTCGCTCAACATCCCCACGAGCCTCGTCTTCGCCAACGACGGCGTCATCGTGGCCCAGGCCCCGCACTTCCTCTTCCTCCAGGACACCGACGGCGACGACCGGGCGGACGTGCGCCGGGTGCTCATGACCGGCTGGGGCACGTTCGACACCCACGCCGGCCCGTCGAACCTCCAGTACGGCCCCGACAACCGCATCTGGGGCGCCGTCGGCTACGCGGGCTTCGAGGGGACCATCGACGGGCAGCCCTTCCGCTTCGGGCAGGGCTTCTACCGCTTCCGGCCGGACGGCACCGACTTCGAGTTCCTCACGCGGACGAGCAACAACACCTGGGGGCTCGGCTTCTCGGAGACGTTCGACGTCTTCGGCTCTACCGCCAACAATGCCCCGAGCTGGTACATGGCCATCCCGGACCGGGCCTTCGAGGGCGTCCGCGGCCTGCCCTCGCCCATCGGCTCCACCGGCATCGCGCAGTTCTACCGCATGCACCCGATCACGCCGAACGTGCGCCAGGTGGACGTCTTCAACGGCTACACGGCGGCGGCCGGGCATTTCCTCTACACGGCCCGCGCCTTCCCCCGGGCCTACTGGAACCGCGCCGCCCTCATCAACGAACCCACCGGCCACCTGCTCGCACGCGCCTGGCTGGAGGCCGACGGCGCCGGCTTCCGCGCCGAGGACGGCGGCTCGCTGCTCGCCAGCGCCGACGAGTGGGTCTCCCCGGTCCATGCGCAGGTGGGGCCCGACGGGGCCGTGTGGGTGCTGGACTGGTACAACTTCATCGTCCAGCACAACCCCACCCCGGAGGGCTTCGAGACGGGCGAGGGCAATGCCTACGTGACGGACCTGCGCGACCGCTCGCACGGCCGCATCTACCGCATCGTCTACCGGGAGGCACCGCCCTACCAGCCGCGCTCGCTCAGCAAGGACGACCCCGAGGGGCTGCTGGATGCACTCGATGCGGACAATATGTTCTGGCGGCTCACGGCGCAGCGTCTGCTCGTCGAACGTGGCGAGACCGACGTGGCCGAAGCCCTCATCGAGCGGGTCGGCGCGCGGCGCATGGATGCGCTGGGCCTCGACGGCGGGGCCCTGCACGCCCTCTGGACGCTGCACGGACTGGGTTTGCTGGACGGATCGCACCCGGACGCCCTGGAGACGGCCATCCGGGCCCTGCGCCACCCCGCCGCCGGCGTACGCAAGGCGGCCGCCCAGGTGCTGCCTCGCACCGCCGAAGCGCGGGATGCCCTGCTCGACGCCGGCCTCCTCCGCGACCCGGACCTCCACACCCGCCTTGCCGCGCTGCTGGTCCTGGCGGAGATGCCGGCCTCCACCGAAGCCGGCGAGCAACTCTACGCCGCCAGCACCGACGCCGACGTCTATGGCGACCGCTGGCTCGCCCAGGCGCTCTACATCGCCGCAGCGGCCCACCCCGACGGGTTCCTCGCCGCCTACCGGGCCGACCCCCGCGCCCTCCCGCCCGACGCCCTGCCGCCGGCCCTGCGTGGCTCGTCCGGGCCGGCCGCCTGGCAGGACCTGCCGCGCTCACAGGTCGAAACGTGGCCGACGATGCCGCTGCCCGGCCGCTGGGAGGGCCAGGGCCTGCCGGATCTGGACGGCTATGTCTGGTTCATCCGCACCGTGGACGGCACGGCCGCCGGCACCGCCACACTCCACCTCGGCATGATCGACGACAATGAGACGACCTGGGTCAACGGCGTGCAGGTCGGCGCAACCGACGGCTGGGGCGAATCGCGCTCCTACACCATCCCCGCCTCGGTCTGGCGCACCGGCACGAACGTCATTGCCGTGCGGGTACACGACCGCAGCGGTGGAGGCGGCTTCCACGGCGACCCGGCCGCGATGCGCGTCGTGCAGGCGGACGGCTCGGCGCTGCCGCTGGCCGGCCCCTGGCACTACCGGGTCGAACGCCAGACCAACGCGCCCGTCGAGTACACCCGCCCCGGCGAACTCGCGGCGCACGTGGCGTACCACTACGGCGGACCGGCTCGCCCCCTCGCCGACACCGCCGAAGCCGAAACGCCTGACCAGACCATCACCCTGCGGGCCGTCCGCCAGCAGATCGCCTTCGACCAGACCGAGCTGACCGTCCAGGCCGGGGCGCTCGTGGAGATCGTCTTCGTCAACGACGACCTGATGCAACACAACGTCGTGATCGCCCGCCCGGGTATGCTGGACGAGGTGGGCGCAGCCGCCGACGCCCTGGCGCAGTCACCGGGCGGCGCCGAGCAGCAGTACGTGCCGCGCATTCCCGGTGTGATCGCCGCGTCGGACCTGGTGGATCCCGGCCAGACCGTGCGCATTCGCTTCCGCGTGCCGGAAGAACCCGGAGCGTACGTCTACGTCTGCACCTTCCCCGGTCACTGGCGCACCATGAACGGCGTCCTCAACGTCATACCGGCCACATCCTGACGCGGGAGGTCTGAGACGGGAGGCTGCCGGCCGTTGGCCCCCGGCTCCCCGCCGGCAGCCGGGGCCCCCTCAGTTCGCCCCCTCAGTTCGAGGCCGCGCGGAGGTTGAAGCGAGGGATGGTGGCCCGGAAGCGGGAGCCGTTGGGGCGCTGCATCAGGTAATTCCCCTCCATGTTTCCTTCGAACGTGGTGAGGATACAGTAGCTGCTGTATTCGTGCACCCCGCCGGGGGCAATGACGGGCTGCACGCCCACCACGCCGTCGCCCTGCACCTCCTGCACCCGCCCCGTGGCGTCACGAATGAGCCAGTGACGACGCAGAAGTTGCACTTCCTGGTCCCCCTGGTTCTCGATCCGTACGAAATATCCGAAGACGAACCGCCTGTTCAGAAGGTCCGAGCGGTCGTCCAGGTAGACCGGACGAACCGTGACCTCGATGCCTTCGGTCATAGCGATGTAGGGAATCATGGGAGCACCTGATCGAGGATGGTAAAACACCGCATGGCGGCCTCGTTTGAAGCAGAGGCCGGGCGCCGTCCACCGGGGTCAATTGGGCGGGAGCGCGGCCTGATGCGCCGCGCGAGCCTGTTCGGCAGCGGCCACCATGCGTTCGACCCGCTCGCAGCACACGGGCGCATTCCAGCGCCCTCCCTCCTTGAGGGCGCTGCCGACGATGAACCCGTCCACCCACGGGAACAGGGCGCGCAGGTTCTCCGGCGTCGTACCGCTCCCCACGAACAGGGGCACCTCCGTCACGCTCCGCACGGCCTCCAGGTCGGCCGGCGTCGGGGGCTCGCCGGTGTGCCCCCCCGTGACGACGACGGCGTCGGCCCGGTGCAGCGCCATGCCGCGGGCGAGATCGGCCAGCGAGAGGTCGGCCGTCCAGGCGTGCGCGGCGTGCTTCTTACGGACGTCGGCCAGGACGGGGATGTGATCGGCTCCGATCTGGTGGCGGTAGCGCACCGTCGTCCCGGCCGAGGCGTCGGCGATGCCCTTGTCGGCCACGTGGGCATGGGTCCAGCCCTCCGCCCGGATGAAATCACACCCGGCGGCCAGCGCCACGGCCAGCGCCGTCCGGTTGCCCTGGAAGAGCACCTGCACACCCACCGGCACCCGGCCGGCCCGGCGCTTGACGGCGTGGGCCACCCGCGTCATGAACGCGGCCACCTCCGGCCCCATCTCGCGCTCGTGCACACAGGGGAAGTCGTGCATGTTCTCCACCAGGATCCCATCGACGCCGGCGCCGAGGTAGACCTCGGCTTCGGCCACGGCACGGTCCACGGCGCTGTCGACACAGACGAATCCGGGAACGCCCGGGCTCGGCCCGGTATGGATCATGGCGATCACCGGGCGGGGCTTTTCGAAGAGCGCACGAACGTCGGCAGGCATGGATCTGGCACCCGGCTCGGCTCCTGGGTGGGGGGCGGCAGCGGGCCGCCGAACGGGGAGGTTAACCGGAGGTCCCGAGGGCGGTTCCACGGTCCGCCCGGTCACAGAAGCGCTTTCCTTTACCATTTCTTCATCGATCTTCCCGTATGGGGCTTGCCTGAGGCCCTCTCTGCCATTATCATTTCGACTCGACATGGTTACCCGCTCCTCCATAGCGCCCGTTGGCCTGCCCCGCCAGGTCTGTTGCATGTGTCTCTGTGACGGCATGTGTATGTGTTGCTGCGACGCATACGCTTCCGCCTGTACCCGCATGGGACACGCCGGCGCTCTCCGGGGCTCAGGTACCTGACACCAGCCCCTCGACCCTCCCGGGTCCCGCTCTCGAGCCCGCTCCCCTGCCACAGGCGAGCGGGCTTTTTTTGTATCCCGCTTTTGTATCCCGCTGCCCTCGACGATCACCGCACCCCTCTGGCCCCTCATGGCAAAGACCCCTCCGCCCCCCTCCGAACCGACCGCGACCCGCAAGGTCGCCCTGCCCCCGCCCGGCCTTCGGAAGCCCGGTGGCCCACCGGCCGGGCGCCAGAAGCCGTCCAAGACCGGCCTCGAAACCATCAAGGTCGAGAGCCGGGCCCTGCGCGGCCGTCTGGCCGAAGACCTGGCCGCCGACACCGACGCCTTCGACGAAGCCGGCAAACAGCTGCTCAAGTTCCACGGCGTCTATCAACAGGACGACCGCGACCGCCGCGCTGACGGACGGCACTACATGTTCATGGTCCGGTCCCGCATCCCCGGCGGGACGCTCACGGCCGAGCAGTACCTGGCGCACGACACCATTGCCGACGCCTATGCCAACGGCACGCTGCGCATCACCACCCGGCAGGGCATCCAGTTCCACGGGATCCTCAAGGGGGACCTCAAGCCGGCGATCCGCGCCATCAACGACGCGCTGGTGACGACGCTGGCCGCCTGCGGCGACGTCGTCCGCAACGTGATGTGCTGCCCGCTGCACACGGCCGACCCCGTCCGCCGGGAGGTCCAGGCCGTCACCGTGCGCCTGGCCGAGGCCGTGCTGCCCCGCACGCGCGCCTACCACGAGATCTGGCTGAACGGGGAGAAGGTGTACAGCAACGAGCCCGAACCCGAGCCGGACCCGCTGTACGGCCCGGCCTACCTCCCGCGCAAGTTCAAGATCGGCGTGGCGCCGCCCGGCGACAACTGCGTCGACCTCTACACGCAGGACGTCGGCCTGCTCGCCGTGGCCGAAGAAGGCCGGCTGCTCGGCTTCAACGTGCTCGTCGGGGGCGGGCTCGGCATGACGCACAAACGCCCGGAGACCTTCCCGCGGCTGGCCGACGCGCTGGCGTTCGTCCCCACCGACGAGGTGATCCCGGTGGTACGGGCCATCATCGAGGTGCAGCGGGACCATGGCGACCGCACCAACCGCCGCCATGCCCGCATGAAGTACCTCATCCACGACTGGGGGCTCGACCGCTTCCGCAAGGCCGTCGAGCAGCGTCTGGGCGCCTCCCTGGCCCCGCCGCGCCAGACCCCGCCGCTGGCGCTGGACCTGCACCTGGGCTGGCAGGATCAGGGAGACGGCCGCTGGACCTTCGGCCTCTCGGTGGAGAACGGACGGATCAAGGACGAGGGCTCGCTGCGCCTCAAGAGCGGCCTGCGCCACCTGGTCGAGACGCTGCGGCCCGGCGTGCACCTGACGCCCAACCACGACGTGCTGCTGACCGACATCGACGAGGCGGACCGGCCCACCGTGGAGACCATCCTGGAGGCCTACGGCATCCCGCACCCGGACGCCCTCTCCCACGCACGCCGGCTGTCCATGGCCTGCCCTGCCATGCCTACGTGCGGCCTGGCCATCGCCGAGTCGGAGCGCGTCATGCCTTCGGTGATCGACGCGCTGGAAGCCGAGCTGGACGCGCTCGGCCTGGCCGACGAGGAGATCACGGTGCGGATGACGGGATGCCCCAACGGCTGCGCCCGGCCCTACGTGGCGGACATCGGCTTCGTCGGACGCTCCCTGAACCGCTATACCCTCTTCCTCGGCGGACGCGCCGACGGCACCCGCCTGAACGAACCCTTCGAAGACCTGGTGCCGCTGGAAGACCTCGTCCCGACGATCCGGCCGCTCCTGGTCTACTACCGGGACGAACGCGCCCCCGGCGAATCGTTCGGCGACTTCTGCCATCGGGTGGGCATGGACGCCCTGCGCCGCGCCAGGACCCTTGCCACCAGCCAGGCCGACCATGCACGCTGATCCGGGCACCGTGTACCTCGTAGGAGCCGGCCCCGGCGACCCGGACCTCCTCACCGTCCGCGGTCGTGCCCTGCTCGAACAGGCCGACGTGGTCGTCTACGACCGGCTCGTCGCCCCCGCGCTCCTCACCTGCGTCCGGCCCGAGGCCGAGCGCATCTACGTCGGCAAGGCTCCGGGGCGGCACACCTGCCCTCAGGAGGAGATCCACACCCTGCTGATCGACGCAGCCCGGCGGGGGCGCGTGGTCGTCCGCCTCAAAGGCGGCGACCCGTTCGTCTTCGGCCGGGGCGGCGAGGAAGGGCTGGCCCTCCGGGCCGCCGGCATCCCGTTCGTCGTGGTGCCCGGCGTCACGAGCGCCGTCAGCGTGCCGGCCTACGCGGGCATCCCCGTCACGCATCGGGGGGTGGCCCAGGCCTTCACCGTCGTCACGGGGCACACCTGCGGCACCGACGCGCCGGACTGGGCCGCGCTCGCCCGGGCCGGCACGCTGGTCATCCTGATGGGCCTGCGCCGCCTGCCCGAGATCGCCCGCACCCTCATGGCCGGGGGCCGCGCCCCGGACACTCCGGTGGCCGTCATCGCCCAGGGCAGCACCCCGGAGCAGATCGTCGTGGAGGGAACCCTCGAGACGATCGCCGCCCGGGTGGCGGACCTGCGCCCGCCGGCGACGATCGTGGTGGGCGACGTGGTGGCCCTCCGCCACGCGCTGCACTGGTTTCACCCGGACCCGCCCGACCTCGCCACGGCCCGGCTGGCCTTCGCTCCACGGGAGGCCCCCCCGGCGCCCCCCCATGCCCATGCTCCTTCCCCGATCCACCCCGAAACCGGATATGCCGCTTCCCTCTGACTGGACCCCCGATGCCCTGCAGGCTGCCAGCCAGAACCTCAGGGACGCTTCGCCCCGCACCATCCTGCAGTGGGCCTTCGAGCAATGGGCGCCCGACCTGGTCATGGCCACCGGATTCGGCCCCTCCGGGGTCGTCCTGATGCATCAGGTGGCCCAGCTGCGCCCGGAGACTACCATCTTCTACCTGGACACCGACCTGCTCTTCCCCGAGACCCTGGCCCTGCGCGACCGGCTGGCCGAACGCCTGGGCCTGACCTTCACCCGCATCCACAGCGGGCTCTCGCTGGAGGAACAGGCGCAGACGCACGGCCCCGAGCTGTGGCGGCGCGACCCGAACCAGTGCTGCTTCCTGCGCAAGGTGCAACCCCTGCGCCGCTTCCTGGCCGACAAGCCCGCCTGGATCACCGGCATCCGCCGCGACCAGGCGGACACGCGCGCCCGGGCCGAGGTGGTGGAGTGGGATCGCGCCCACCAGCTCGTCAAGATCAACCCCCTGGCGCACTGGACGGAGGACATGGTCTGGGGCTACATCCACCTGCACGACCTGCCCTACAACGAGCTGCACGACCGGGGTTATCCCAGCCTCGGATGCCTGCCCTGCACCCGCCCCGTCGCGCCCGGGGAACACCCCCGCAACGGCCGCTGGGCCGGCCACCGCAAAACCGAATGTGGCATTCACCTGCAACCCGAGACGACCTGACCCGCCCCCTCCACGCCCATAGCCGCCAGCCCGATGAACGTCTACCCCATCTTTCTGAACGACCTCGAAGGACGGCGGTGCGTCGTCTTTGGCGGAGGCCACGAAGGCGAGCGCAAGGCCCGCGAGTTGCTGGACCTGGGGGCGGCCGTGGTGCTGATCAGCCCGGAGGCCACCGCCCCGCTCCAGGACCTGGCGGCCGCCGGGCGGCTGACCTGGCTCCGCCGCACGTACCGGCCCGGCGACCTGCAGGACGCCTTCCTGACCATCGTCTCCGAAACGAACCCGGAGGCGACGGCCCCGATCTGGGAGGAAGCCCGGGCGCGGAACGTGCTGATCAACGCGATGGACGACGTCCCGCATTGCACCTTCGTGGCCGGGTCGGTGGTGCGCCAGGGGCCGCTGGTGCTGTCCATCTCGACGAGCGGCTGCGCCCCGGCGCTGTCGGTCCGCCTGCGGCAACGCTTCGAGCGCGAATTCGGCCCGGCCTACGCCCGCTTCCTGCACTGGATGCGCGCCCTCCGCGAACCCATGGCCACCCACATCCCGGACTTCGAAACCCGCCGCGCCCGGTGGTATGCCCTCGTCGATGGGGACATCCTCGACCTGCTCGCCGCAGGACGCGAACAAGAGGCCTATGACCGCCTCGTCTCGATCGTCGGACCGGAGGTGGCCGCCGCGCTGTCCCCGGCTGAGGCACCGGCCGAAGCGACGGCCGAAGCGACGGCCGATCTCCCCTGATTCCGTGCCCGTCCCGCCCCCGGCGGCAACGCGGCCGGCATGAATCAACCCGGCGCTTCCGGCGTTGGTACGTTCGTGCCCGGCCGGCCCGGGTACGTTTCCCACTCCGAAGCCCTGCGCGCCCACGTCCGCGCCCCTGCGCCTCATGAGCCTACCCACCTCCCAGAAACCCGTCCAGACGATCCCGGAAGCCACCATCCTCTTTGCCGGCGACTCCGGTGACGGGATGCAGCTGACGGGATCGCAGTTCACGCTGGCCACGGCGCTGGCCCGCAACGACCTCGCCACGCTGCCCGACTTCCCGGCCGAGATCCGGGCGCCGGCCGGCACCACCTACGGCGTCAGCGGCTTCCAGCTGCGCTTCGGCTCGGAGCACGTCCGCACCCCCGGCGACGAAGTCGACCTGCTCGTGGCGATGAACCCGGCCGCGCTGAAGGTCCACCTGCCGCGGGTTCGGCCGGAAGGCGCCATCATCGTCAACGCAGACGCCTTCACGAAGCGCGACCTGGAGCTGGCCGGCTACGACCACAACCCCCTCGAAAACGGCTCGCTGGCCTCCTACCGCGTCTTCGAAGTGCCCCTCACGACGATGACCCGGGAGGCGCTCAAGGACTCCGGCCTGAACCAGAAGGAGATCGACCGGAGCAAGAACATGTTCGCGCTCGGCCTGGCCCTCTGGCTCTACTCGCGCCCGATGCAACCGGCGCTCGACTGGATCGAGCAGAAGTTCGGCAAGAAGCCGGAGATCCGCGACGCCAACATCCATCTGCTCAAGAAGGGCTACCACTTCGGCGAGACGACCGAGGACTTCGTGGTCCGGTACGAGGTGCGCCCGGCCCGGCTGCAGCCCGGCACGTACCGCGCCATCCGCGGGGCGCAGGCGCTGGCCTTCGGGCTCGTCGCCGCCAGCCAGAAAAGCGGGCTACCCATCTTCTACGGCTCCTACCCGATCACGCCGGCCTCGGACATCCTGCACGAGCTGAGCCGGCTGAAGACCTTCGGCGTCATGACCTTCCAGGCCGAGGACGAGATCGCCGCCGTCGGCGCGGCGCTGGGGGCCAGCTTCGGCGGCGCCCTCGGGGTGACGGCCACCAGCGGCCCCGGCATCGCCCTCAAGGGCGAGACGCTCGGGCTGGCCGTGATGACCGAGCTGCCGCTGGTGGTCATCAACATGCAGCGCGGCGGCCCCTCCACGGGCCTGCCCACCAAGACCGAGCAGAGCGACCTGCTGCAGGCCCTCTACGGCCGCAACGGCGAAGCGCCGATGCCCGTCATCGCCGCCAGCACCCCGGGCGACTGCTTCGACGCCGCCTTCGAGGCGTGCCGCATCGCCCTCACCTACATGACTCCCGTCATCCTGCTGGCCGACGGCTACCTGGGCACCGGCGCCGAACCCTGGCGCATCCCCCGCACCGCCGACCTGCCGGACATCCCCGTCTCCTTCGTCACGAAGCCCAACCACACGGCCAACGGCACCGCCCGTTTCCTCCCCTACGTGCGCGACGAGCAGACGCTCGCACGGCCCTGGGCGCGGCCGGGCACGCCGGGCCTCGAACACCGCCTCGGCGGCCTGGAGAAGCAGCACGAGACGGGCAACGTCTCCTACGACCCGGCCAACCACGAATACATGACCCGCCTCCGCGCCGAGAAGGTCGAGCGCGTGGCCCGGGATCTGCCGCCGACGCCCCTCTTCGGGGACCCCGCGGGCGACCTGCTCGTGATCGGCTGGGGGTCGACGCGCGGCAGCATCGAAGCCGCCGTCCAGCGCGCCCGCGAGCGGGGCCTGAAGGTGAGCAGCCTGCACCTGCGCTACCTCAACCCCCTCCCGCCCGACCTGCCCGAGATCTTCGCGCGGTTCGACCGCCTGCTGGTGCCGGAGATCAACAACGGCCAGCTCGTGCGCGTCCTGCGCGAGCGCTACCTGTTGCCCTTCATCCCGCTCAACAAGATCCAGGGCCTGCCCTTCCGCGCCGCCGAGATCGAGCAGGCCATCCTCGACCTGCTGGCCTGAGGCCCCACGCCCGCCGCTCCCCCTGTCTTCCGTCGCATCGACGGCCTACCGAGATCGTCCCATGGCTGACTCCCCGAAAGGAAAGAAACCCACGCTGCCACCGGGCATGCAGCCCGGCAAGAAACCCACGCTGCCCCCTCAGCCGGCCGGCAAGCGCAAGCCGGGGTCGCCGCCCGGGGTGGCCGCCGGGACGACCCGGCCCGTGCTGCCGCCGGATACGGGTGGCGACGGCGCCTCGGCCCATCTGACACGCAAGGACTTCGCCAGCGACCAGGACGTGCGCTGGTGCCCGGGGTGCGGGGACTATGCCATCCTCGCCACCGTGCAGCGCCTCCTGCCGGAGCTCGGTGTGCCCCGGGAGAACATCGTCTTCATCAGCGGCATCGGCTGCTCCAGCCGCTTCCCGTACTACATGGAGACGTACGGCATGCACTCCATCCACGGGCGGGCCCCGGCCATCGCCACCGGCCTCAAGGCCAGCCGGCCCGAACTCGACGTGTGGATCATCACCGGCGACGGCGACGCGCTCTCCATCGGCGGCAACCACCTGATCCATATCCTGCGCCGCAACCTGAACGTGCAGATCCTGCTCTTCAACAACCAGATCTACGGCCTCACCAAAGGGCAGTATAGCCCCACCTCCGAGCAGGGCAAGATCACGAAGAGCACCCCCTACGGCTCGATCGACTATCCCTTCAACCCGATCAGCCTCGCCCTCGGCGCGCACGGCACGTTCGTGGCCCGCACCATGGACCGCGACCCGAAGCACATGAAGGAGATCCTCCGGCAGGCCCACGACCACCCCGGCACCGGCTTCGTCGAGATCTACCAGAACTGCAACATCTTCAACGACGGCGCCTTCTTCCCATTCACGGAGAAGGACACCAAGCCCGAGCGCGCGCTGTTCATCGAACACAACCGGCCGCTCACCTTCGCCAACGGCACCCGGGGCCTCCGCCTCGACGGCTGGCGCCTCCAGGTCATCGACCTGCAAGGGGGTGACTGGTCCATCGACGACTGCCTCGTATACGACGAAACGAGCCGTGAGCTGTCCGGGCTCATCGGCCGCATGTTCTGGGAGCCGGACCTGCCGCAACCCTTCGGCGTGTTCTACCGCGAGGAGCGGCGCACGTACGAGGACCTGCTCCACACGCAGATCGAAGGCCTCATCGAGAAGCGGGGCCGGGGCGACCTGGACGCGCTCCTGCACCAGGGCGATACCTGGGTGATCGAGGATTAGGGCGGGAGGCTGCCGGCCGGGGGCTCCGGGCTCCCGGGGTGTCGGCGGCTGTCCTTTCTGCGGCGGAGCGCGTAGTTTCGAGCTTCTCTGCCACGTTTCTGCCGCCGCATGAAGCTCGGGACTTCCTCGCTCGTCGTCGCCGCGTTCGTCGGTCCCGGCACGGTGCTGACCTGCGCCTCGGCGGGGGTGCGCTTCGGCTACGACCTGGGGTGGGTGCTGCTGTTCGCCACGGCGGCGGCGTTCGTGTTGCAGTCGCTGACGGCCGCCACGGGCATTCTGGCGCGCAAGGGGCTGGGCGAGGCGCTGCGTGAGACGGCCCGGACGCCGGTGCAACGCGGGGTGCTCTTCGGCCTGGTGGTGCTGGGGCTGTGGGTCGGCTGCGCGGCGTTCGAGATGGGAAACCTGATCGGGGCGGCCTCGGGCCTGCACGCCGTGTTCGAGCCCGAGCTCGACCTGCGCTGGATCGTCGCCGGCCTCGGCCTCGTCGCCGGGCTGCTGCTGCTCCTGGAGGTGCAGGCGCTGATCCGTGCCCTGGCCGGGCTGGTGGCGCTGATGAGCCTGCTCTTCCTCGCCACGCTCGTGCTGGCGCCGGTCGACTGGGGCGCGGCGCTGGCCGGGCTGGTCGTGCCCCGCCTGCCGGAGGGCAGCCTGCTGACGGTCGTCGCCCTCATCGGCACCACCATCGTCACCTACAACCTGTTCCTGCACGCCTCGGCCGCCCGGCGCTACTGGGCCGGCGCGCCAGCACACGCCGCCTGGCGGCAGGAGCTACGGGGGATGGCGCTGTTCATCCCCCTGGGCGGGCTCATCTCCTTCGCCATCCTCGCCGCCGGCGCCACGCTGGCCGGCACCGGAGCCGAGGCCTCCCGCGTTGCCGACTTTGCCGTGCTGCTGGAGCCGGTGGCCGGGCCGGCAGCCCGCTACCTCTTCGGCGCCGGCCTGCTCGCCGCCGGGCTCACCTCGGCCGTGACGGCCCCGCTGGCGGCCGCCTCGGGCATCCGCGAACTCTTCGGCTGGCCGGACCGCCGGGACGACCCCCGCGCCCGGCTCGTGTGGGCCTCGGTGCTACTGACCGGCCTCTTCTTCGGGCTGTCCGGCGTCTCCCCGCTGCCGGCCATCATCGCCGCACAGGCGGCCAACGGCCTGCTGCTGCCCTTCATCGCCGCCTTCGTCCTGCTCCTGGCCGCCCGGCGGCACCCCCATGCCCTGCCGCGCTGGTACGTCCTCGCCGGCGTCCTCGTGACGCTCATCTGCGCCGCACTCGGCCTGCGCACGCTGTGGTGGGTGTGGACGAACCTGGGCGTGTGAACGAACGGGCCGCGTGCCGACCGGAAGGCGCTCCGATCCCCGGACCGGCTCCGCCCCTTCGCCGCTCGACATCCCACCCTGAAATCCAGCTAAAGTCTTGCACCCCGCCGGTCGATACCCGCCCGTGACGTTCGGGCGCTCGCCCGTTTCTCTCGCGTGTTTAGCCGGAATGGTGTGATGACAAAGAACCTGTTTGGCGTACTGATTTCTGTGAGCCTGATGGCGCTCGTCCTGACCGGGTGTGATGCCTTCGGCGGCGACGAGGGCGGGCCGGTCATGCTGACCGGCCGGGTGCTGGATGCCACCACGGAAGCCCCGATCCCGGATGCCCTGGTGCGGATTGCCCGAAACGCAACCACGGATACGACCCGGACCAACACCAGCGGGCAGTTCAGTTTGGAGATCAACGTCGACAGCATTACCACGGTCAGCGTCTCCGTGGTGAAAGACGGATACGCCGAGCCCGAGGCCGTCTCCATCCTGGCCGTGCCCGAGCGCACGGTGGCCGTCCCCGGGTTCCGGCTCCAGCCGCTGAACACCGGGACGGACGACGACGACGATGAGCCGTCGGGCACGCCCAGCGGCCATGCCGCGAGCATCGCCCTGACGAACGTCAGCGCGACAGACATCAGCGTACGTGAGAGCGGCTTTGCCGAAACCGCACAGTTCACCTTCACCGTCGTCGACTCGAACGGCGTGCCGGTGGATGCCGACCACGCAGCCGACGTCCGCCTGAGCATCCTGGCCGGGCCGGGCGGCGGCGAGTTCGTCAGCCCCGCCACGGCCACCACCGACGCCGACGGCAAGGCCGTCTTCACCCTGACCAGCGGCACCCGGGCCGGTGCCGTGCAGCTCCTGGCCGAGGTGTCGGTGAATGGCCGGACGATCCGCTCGAAGCCGGCACAGATCGCCATCCACGGCGGCCTGCCGGCCCAGACCCACTTCGCCGCCGGCCCGGCCACCTTCAACTTTGCCGCCTGGGGCATCCTGGGCAAGGAGCTGTCCGTCACGGCCTACGCCGGCGACAAGTACGGCAACCCCGTCCGCCCCGGCACCATCGTCTACTTCACCACCACCGGCGGCATCATCGAAGGCTCGGCGGCCACCGGCCCCAACGGCGCGGCGAGCGTCTCGCTGATCTCCAACGCCCCGTTCCCCGTCCACCCGGACTACGGCGAAGGCTATGCCACCGTCACCGCCAGCACCGCCGACGAGAACGGCAACCCGGTTACCGACGACTTCCTGGTGCTCTTCTCGGGCGCGGCCAACCTGGACGTGGCCCCCTACGACTCGCTCTACGCCGGCGGGCGCTACCGCTTCTTCGTCTACGACCAGCACGAAAACCCGCTGGCGGCCGGCACGTCGATCAGCGTCAGCATCGAAGGCGAGAACGTGAAGGTCATCGGCGACACCGACGTGACGCTCGACGACGCCCTCTTCGGCGGGCCGAAGGTGACGGAGTTCCAGTTCACCATCGCCCGGAGTGAGACGGTGGACGAGCAGGGGAACCCCCTCCCCGCCCGCGTCGACGCGGTCAAGATCGAGGTCAACGGCCCCAACGGCAACACGGCGCGGACGCTGCTGCACGACGGCACCATCTTCCGCGTGGACGGCTGAGCCGTCAGCCGTCAGCCGTCAGCCGTCAGCCGTCAGCCGTCAGCCGTCAGCCGTCAGCCGTCAGCCGTCAGCCGTCAGCCGAAGCTGCGCGACGAGCACCACCGTGTCAAGCCTGCCGGCTGATCGCTGATTGCTGATCGCTGATTGCTGATCGCTGATTGCTGATCGCTGATCGCTGACCGCTGATTGCTGATCGCTGACCGCTGATCGCTGACCGCTGATCGCTGACCGCTGACCGCATTTTTTTCCTGTCCTCGGGGAAAAAGATACACCTTCCTTCGAGGACCCGACCGGGGTGGGGCTCCGCCAGGCCAGACGTTCGGACGCTTTGCAGGGAGATGACCGTAACGCGCGAGGAACGGCACAAAACGGACCGGCTTTTGTCGCCGCCGGACCTCGATCGTTCCCCCTCACCCCCTGTACGTTCCCGGATGGGCAACCAAGTACGTCGGCGCATCGCCCTGCGGGGCTGGATGGCTCTGGTGGGGGCGCTGGGCCTGGTCAGCCTCACGGGCAGCCTCACGGGCAGCCTGCTGAGCGCCGCCCACGGCCAGGGGCTCGACCCCGACCTGGCCGTCACCCAGTACACGCACGACGTCTGGACGACTGACGACGGGCTGCCGCAAAACTCCATCAATGCCCTCGTGCAGACCCGCGACGGCTACCTCTGGATGGGGACCTACGAGGGGCTCGTCCGCTTCGACGGCGTGCGGTTTACCGTCTTCGACAAGCGCAACACGCCGGCCATCCGGGACAACGTCGTCTACGCCCTCCACGAGAGCCCCGACGGCACGCTCTGGGCCGGCACCCAGGCCGGTGGGCTGATCGCCTATCGCGACGGGGGCTTCACCACCTACACCACCGAAGACGGCCTCGCCAACGACTTCGTCACCTCGCTGGCCGAAGACGCCGAGGGCACGCTCTGGATCGGGTTCCAGAACGGCGGCCTGTCCCGCTACCGCGACGGGCGCTTCACCACCTACACCGCCGAAGACGGCCTCGTCCCCAACACCATCCTGGCGCTGCTGGTGGACCGGAACGGGGTGCTCTGGATGGGTACCAACGGCGGCGGGCTGGTCCGCTTCGACGGCGCGGAGTTCACGACCTACGGCCCGGAGGACGGGCTGGGAAGCGACATCGTCAAGGCCCTCTGGGAGGATGAGGACGGCACGCTCTGGATCGGCACACGGGGCGGCTACGGGCTCGTCCGCTTCGACGGCCGCACCTTCACACCGCTCTCGGCCGACGAGGGATTGCCGAACAATCACGTCAACGTCGTCTATGCGGATCGGAACGGCACGTTCTGGATCGGATTCGACGGAGGCGGCCTGGCACGGTACCGGGCGGGCCGGTTCGACCTGATCACCCTGTCGGGCCGCGTTGGCGGCGAGGTGATCTGGGCGATCTACGAAGACCGGGAAGGAAGCCTCTGGGTCGGCACCTTCGGCGGGGGGTTGCACCGCTTCAAGAACAGCCGGTTCATGGTCTATGGCATGCCCGAAGGGATGTCGACCGATGCGATCCGGGCCGTGATTGAAACGCGCGACGGCAGCCTGTGGGTCGGCTCGATGGCCGGCCTGAACCACATCCGGGAGGGCCGCGTGCAGGTCTTCTCGCAGCGGGACGGCCTCTCGAACGACGCCGTGTGGGCCCTCTGGGAGGGGCGGGACGGAAGCCTCTGGATCGGCACCCGCCGGGGCGGCCTCAACCGGTACCGGGACGGCCGCTTCGAGGCCTACACCACCGAAGACGGGCTGGGAAACGACTTCGTCCGTACCATCTACGAAGACGCACAGGGCAACCTGTGGGTGGGGACCGACGGCGGCGGGCTGCAGCGCTTCGAAAACGGGCGGTTCGTCGACACCTACACGACCGCCAACGGCCTCGAAAGCAACGTCGTCTGGGTCCTGCGCGATGCGCCCGAAGGCGGCCTCTGGGTGGGCACCCGGGGCGGCGGCCTGAGCCTCTTCCGGGACGGCCGCTTTACGACCTACCGGGCCACCGACGGGCTGGCCGACGACTTCGTGACGACGCTCTACCCGGATCGCGACGGCAGCCTGTGGATCGGCAGTTACGGCAAAGGCCTGACCCGCTTCCGGGACGGGCGCTTCGCGGTCATCACGTCCGAGCACGGCCTCTTCGACGACGTGATCCACGCCATCCTGGAAGACGACCGGGGCCGCCTCTGGATGAGCAGCAACCGGGGCGTGTTCTATGTGGAAAAACGCGACCTCGAAGCCTTCTTCGCGGGACGGCTCGACGCGGTCACGTCCACGGTCTTCGGGAAGGAAGATGGCCTGCGGAGTGAAGAGGGCAACAGCGCCTCGCCGGCCGGCTGGCAGACGCGTGACGGGCGGCTCTGGTTCGCCACGATGCAGGGCGTGGCCGGCATCCGCCCGGACCAGTTCCAGCGCAATCCGTATGCGCCGCCGGTCGTCATCGAATCGGTGCGCCTCGGCCCCCGGGAGCAGCACGTCGGAACGGGGCCGATCGTGATTCCGCCCGGCGGACGGCACCTGGAGATCCAGTACACGGGGCTGAGCTTCCTCTTTCCAAGCAAAGTGCGCTTCCGGTACCGGCTCGAAGGGTACGACCCGGACTGGATCGAGGCCGGGGGGCGGCGCGTCGCCTACTACACGAGCCTGCCGCCGGGCACGTACCGCTTCCGCGTCATTGCCGCCAACGAGGACGGCGTGTGGAACGAGGAGGGGGCCGTGCTCACCGTCCGGATGCAGCCGTTCGTCTACCAGCAGCCCTGGTTCCCACCGTTGATCGTGCTCCTGCTGCTGGCCGGCGCCTACGGGGTGGTGCGCTACCGGATGATGCGGTTCCGGCAGCGGGAGGCGGAACTGGAGCAGGCCGTTCGGACGCGCACCGTCGAGCTCCGGGAGAAGGCCGCGCAGCTCCAGCACACGGTGCAGGAACTCGACGCGGCCCGCCGGCGGGCGGAAGACGCCGCCCGGGCCAAGAGCGAGTTCCTGGCCAACATGAGCCATGAGATCCGCACGCCCATGAACGGCGTCATTGGCATGACCAGCCTGCTGCTCGACACCGACCTCTCGCACGAGCAGCGGGACTTCGTCGAGACGATCCGGACCAGCGGCGAGAGCCTGCTCACGCTCATCAACGAGATCCTGGATTTCTCGAAGATCGAAGCCGGGCAGATCGAACTGGAGCACCACCCCTTCGACCTGGTTTCCTGCCTGGAGTCCGCCCTGGACGTGGTGGCGGTCCGGGCCTGCCACAAAGGGCTGGACCTGGTGCTCGACGTGGCGCCCGACGTGCCGGCCACCGTGGTCGGCGATGCCACGCGGCTGCGGCAGATCGTCGTCAACCTGCTGGGGAATGCCGTCAAGTTCACCGAAGCCGGCGAAGTGGTGCTGTCCGTCCGGCGAGGCAGCGAAGACGACCTCCTGCACGTGTCCGTCCGCGACACCGGCATCGGCATCCCGGCCGACCGGATGGACCGGCTCTTCCAGGTCTTCTCGCAGGTGGATGCCTCGACGACCCGCAAGTACGGCGGGACCGGCCTGGGGCTGGCCATCTGCCGGCGGCTGTGCGAGCAGATGGGCGGACGGATCTGGGTCGAGAGCGCAGTAGGCATCGGCTCCACGTTTCATTTCACGTTCCGCGCCGGGTCGGTTCCAGCGCCGGAGGTCGAGCCCCGGCCGCTGTTCCAGCAGAAGCGGGTGTTGCTCGTACAGCCGTGCGCGTCGGCACGCCGGGCAACGGCCGCAGTGCTCGCCGGCTGGGACGTCGAGGTGACGAGCGTGGCCGAGGCGCCGGATGCCCTCCGGCAACTTGCCGAGGCACCGGCCTTCGACCTGCTCGTGGTGGATGCCGGCCTGAAGGATCGCGAACCCCGGTCGTTCCTGCACGCCGTGCGGGCGCATCCGAACGGGACGCATCTGCCCGTGGTGCTCCTGAACGACGTATGCCGGCGCCTCGACGTGGGCGAAGTGGAGCACCTCCAGACCGTCAACAAGCCCGTGCGACGGGGCGACCTGTACGACGCCCTTGCATCGGCGTTCGGGACGGGCATAGCGGTCCCGTCCCGCCCCACCCGGCCCTCGACGTTCGACCCCGACATGGGCCGGCGGCTCCCCCTGCGCATCCTGCTGGCCGAGGACAACACCGTCAACCAGCGTGTGGCGCTTCGCCTGCTCGAGCGCCTGGGCTACCGTGCCGACGTGGCCGCCAACGGCCTGGAGGTGCTCGAAGCCGTGCGCCGGGTGCAGTACGACCTCATCCTGATGGACATGCAGATGCCCGAGATGAACGGCCTGGAGGCGACCCGGCGGTTGCGCCAGGAACAGGCCGGCCGGCCCGGCCCCCGCATCATCGCCCTGACGGCCAATGCCCTGGAGGAGGACCGGCAGCGCTGCTTCGAAGCCGGCATGGACGACTACCTCGCCAAGCCCATCCAGGTCGCCGCCCTCGTCGCGGCACTCGAGCGGTGTGCCCCGTCCCGGACCCCTGCCCCGACGCCCGGTCCGGGCGTCGAGGCCCCGTGAACACGGCCCGTCTGCCGTCAGCCGTCTGCCGTCAGCCAAAGCTGCGCGACGAGCACCGCCGTGTCAGGCCTGCCGGCTGATCGCTGATCGCTGATCGCTGATCGCTGACGGCCAACGGTGCCCGACCCGGCCGCTTCTATTTCAGCAGCAGCATCTTCCCGCTGACCACCTCACTGCCCGCCTCCAGCCGGTACAGGTACACCCCGCTGCTGAGCCCCGACCCGTCGAAGGCTACGTGGTGCGCTCCGGCGGCCTGCTCGCCGGCCACCAGCGTCGCCACCGCCCGGCCCAGCACGTCGTAGATCACGAGCGTCACCTCCGCTGCCTCCGGCAACGTGTACCGGAGCGTCGTCGCCGGGTTGAACGGGTTCGGGTACACCTCCAACTGGGCCGCTTCGCTGGCGGTGCTGCCTTCTGAGACGCTGAAAGGCACGCGCCCGGTCACGTCTTCGAAGACCGTCGCCAGCAGCCCATTCGCGGCATCTTCCTCGCCCAGCCGCAGCAGTTCTGCCAGCAGCACCTCGGCCGTGGCCGCGTCTTCCACCTCCAGCAGGTACTGGTAGAAGAGCAGCTTGGCGACGACCCCGCGCTCGGTCGCGCTCAGATCCGACCGCTCCAGCAGCGCCTGCCCCAGATCCAGCCCCGCCTGCCGCTGCCCGTCGTCGAGCAGGGTCCGCAGGTAGAGCACGTCGGCCGTGCGGGCCAGCCGGGCATCGAGGTGCGCGCGCAGCGGCGTCAGCGTGCTGAAGATCTGCGCCCGGTCCTCCCCACGGAGCGCCCCGACATACTTGACCAACCGGGCCGGCGTGAGCGGATCCTCCATTAGCTCGGCCGGCAGGTCCTCAATGACTTGGTTGGTCAACAGCACCGGCGAGGTGGGCTGGAGGTTCAGCGATGGCTGCGACGTGAGCCAGGGCGTGTAGTCCAGTGTGCTGAACCCATCAACAGTAAACAAGCCGGAACTCGGGGGATCAGCCCCCCACCAGGTATTTTCCGCCTTGATCTCCGAACTGTTGATCGACCGAGCATTGTTCTGGACATTGCCCGAGACGATGTTGTTGCCCCCGAAATCATCAGCATCGTTGCCGATCTCCAGGTAGGAAGACTGGGAGGCCAGCAGGCCGTCCTTGGCGTTGCCGGTGATCTCCGCATCCCCGGTTTCGTAGTCATAGCCCACGTAGACCGAGCTGTAGTTGTTGGCGAAGAGCCCGTGGCGGCCGTTG
Organism: Roseithermus sacchariphilus; assembly: GCA_003285105.1. Classification (GTDB taxonomy): domain Bacteria; phylum Bacteroidota; class Rhodothermia; order Rhodothermales; family MEBIC09517; genus Roseithermus; species Roseithermus sacchariphilus. Next base: position 577,836 of record CP030158.1, read on the forward strand.
TCCTTAAACTGCGTGCCGAGACGGAAGAAAACGTAGTCGGAGTTATCGACGTAGGCCCCGTCGCCCGAGCCGTTGTCGAAAGTGCTGTTGGTGACGGTGACCGAGTTGGTGTTGTAGAACTTGAGGTTCTGCGTGCCGCAGTAGGTAATCGTGACGTTATCGATGGCGAGCGAGCCGGCGCTGTTGGTGTGGATGCCAAAGGTGGCGCCGCTGATCTCGACATGCTTGATGACCGAGCCGCTGGTGCCGCTGCCGTAGAGGTAGAGGTAGTCCCACTGCCCGCTACCGATGCCTTTCTTGAGTTTGATTTTGTTGGAAGAGGTGCCCTCCAGGTCGAGCTTTCCATAGACGAAGAGGTCTGCATTGGACAGCAAGGTGATCGTCTTCCCCGCTTCTACCTCAAGCGTAAGGCCGGAAGGAACGGTGATCGTACCGTTCACCGTGAAGGCAGACTCAGCAGCCGAGAGCACCAGGCTGTGGCTCAGCGTTCCGCTGGGAAGGGCCGATACCGTGTGCTGGTAGGTGTTGCCGGCCAAGTCTCCATCACTCTGGCTCCTCAAAGGTGCAGCCTTGTTGTAAACAGGATACATAATACTGTTCGCGGTGCCCGTCACATGTTGAAGCCCCAGTCCATGACCTATCTCATGCGCTACAACCTCTATAAAATCCTTTGGGTCAGTGGATCTAGAACTAGGAGGAGTAAGCCCAAAATGCCAACCATTATTAACGACTGGATTAAGGCGAATATCCAAACCAGTATTGCTATCTGGACCATACTCAACTGGTGGAATCACACCAATATCATTAGGGTGTGTATAAGCTCTTCCAAGAATACCTGTATCTCCGAAGTCGTCCCAATATATCACATTCGTTGTATTGCCTATTTGCTTTTCGGATGTCGTAAAAGTAGCATGATTCTGCATTGAGACTGAAGCATATGGATCATCCCACAACTCATATGCTTCCTCAAGCAAGTTTGCGATGGTGGATAAACCAGGAGCCGTACTGGGATCATCATCAGGATTATATTTGAATTTGACAGGGAAATAACTTTTGTCCCATGTAAAGTCCCACGTGCTAAATCCTCCATTCAAATGAGGACCAGCGCCATGCGTGCGAGTGCTAGCATCTGCATCGATCAAAATACGATGCATTTCTTGAGTCGTTACTTGGGGGAGTCTTGAGGAAAGTTTATCTACTTTACCTGTTTTTAGAAAAAGTACTTGCTGTTTGAACGTGGATACATCGATTTCAGTATTTTGCATTTTACCATTTGACACGATATGCTTGCCATTTACTAATCCTACTGTACTATATCCTTTCTCATGGGAAAATAGACATAAAACCAGTCTCTCCCCAATCTCGTAACTTGGTACCCAGGACGAATGTAGAAACTCCAAGCTTGAATTAACGAATGGCCTTTTAATTGAAATGATCTTGGGGCTTTCCCCATGGATCACATCTAAAACCTCTAATTTTATCTTCGCGCTACCAATTCCTTCGTATCCATATCTATCAGGTTCATATTCGATGTCAAGAACAACGGCTTCAACAATAAGATTAGAACTTCTAATTGCTTCCTCCGAGGTCATAAACACAATACTGTCGGCATACAACAGATTCGGGCTTAGCAAGACCATGCATACCGAAAAAAAGAGGCAATGAGCGTATTTTTCTACGTTTTTCATGGCATACCTCCACGTTGCAAAGATAGTTGAATATCCCGAACAAACCCAACCTGATCATGCCAATGTATATTAACATGTTTCATCCGTTTCCGACTGCATCTCTACATAGTATCCCATGTTTATTAAAGACACTGTATCAGCCCGTATAAGAACGCTGAAATGCCTATGCTCATAGCAATAAGTGTAGAGGTCCCGATCTTCTCTGCCATCGATGTATGACGGCCGTCCATACCGATTCTCCAGTTCACGCCGCGTCGATCCGATCCCAATCCCTTCTTTGGTTCGTCCTGAAAATGGAGCGGTGAGTATGAATACATCAACAGGTCCAAACTCATTGACTTCATCGATAAAATATATACTCAGGCCACCTTGTGGTCCCTCTGCATAATCGTACGCCCGCCAAGCTCTAAATACGCCATGAGCCCAGCCTATCGTGCTTGGCGCGCCAAACTTGCGTTCGACCTTGTCTACTCGGTCGCCATAGACTATCCCATCGACGCCCTTACAGGGGATGATGCGGACCTCGTCCGTGAAGCGCTCGGTGCAAGCATCCTCGGCATCGTCGCCGAAGAGGCTGCATCCGGCCAGGCCGGCGGTGAGGAGGAGCACGAGGCCCAGCAGATACGGGCGGGAGCGGCACAACGGGTGGTAGTCCATCAGAAGCGATCCAGTCGGCAACACAAGCAGGCACAACACAAGCAGACACAGCCCCGGGCACACCCAGCCCGTGCGGCTGAGCCTGCAACCTCTGTATTATGAATAACGATCATTTTTCAGAATGTCGCGCCCGGCGGTGTATAAAATTTTGCAGCACGCCTTTTCAGCGCAGGACGGCACCTCCTCGTAGGCGCTCGTAGGCGATGTCGGTAACGACGGCCTCCACGATGAGCGGAGCGCGCTTTACGACGTCCTCGGGAGGTTGGATGATGATGGTGTCAGCCAGCAGAGATCCTGGCACACACACCAGGAGAAGTACGACCAGTCGGGATACCCAATGCGCTACTCTGGCTGAGGCAAGAACTCGATGAACGGTGTTCATGACGAACCTCCTCCTCTGCGAGGATGTCCAGATGAGAGATTTAGGGATACATGTACGCGTACAAGCTGCTTTTCCTTATTGACAATTGAGGGGAGACTCTTCGGGGACTGGCTGATAGTAACCCATGCCCATTGCTTCAACTGTGTCTCCTTGAATCACGAGATTGAAGAAATGGGCCGGGCCAACACAATAGGTAAGCAGATGCACAGTCCCTGAGGTAAGCTCAGCAGTGTGGATTCGCTCTGGCTCGCCATAGTGCTGCTCGACCTCCGCACGCGTCGACCCGATCCCGATGCCCTCTCTGGTCTTCCCGTCGTAGGGCGCCCGTAGCCGGATGAAGTCCAGCGGGCCAAAGCTGACGCCGTCGTCTTCGATGAGGAAGCCGATCAGCATTTCGCTGTAGGGGCCATCGAGGTACTCATACGTACGCCATCCTCGATACAAGCCATCCATCCATCCCTGGTTCACCGTCGGTGGTCCCAGCGTGGCCTTGACCTCGGCCGGGGTGTCGCCGAATACAACGCCATCGACGCCCTTACAGGGGATGACGCGTACGGTATCGGTGAAGCGCTCGGTGCAAGCATCCTCGGCATCGTCGTTGAAGAGGCTGCACCCGGCCAGGCCGGCGGTGAGGAGGAGTACGAAGCCCAGCAGATACAGGCGGTGGCGGTACAACGGGTGGTAGTCCATCAGAAGCGATCCAGTCGGCAACACAAGCAGGCACAACACAAGCAGGCACAGCCCCGGGCACACCCAGCCCGTGCGGCTGAGCCTGCAACCTCTGTATTATGAATAACGATCATTTTTCAGAATGTCGCGCCCGGAGGTGTATAAAATTTTGCAGCACGCCTTTTCAGCGCAGGACGGCACCTCCTCGTAGGCGCTCGTAGGCGATGTCAGTGACGACGGCCTCGACCACGACCGGGGCACGGTGCAGGGCCGAATCCGGCGAGGGGCCGCTGTCTGAGGCCGCCAGCGAGGACGCATCTGCCCGTGGTGCTCCTGAACGACGTGTGCCGGCGGCTCCCCCTGCGCATCCTGCTGGCCGAGGACAACACCGTCAACCAGCGCGTGGCGCTCCGCCTGCTCGAGCGCCTGGGCTACCGTGCCGACGTGGCCGCCAACGGCCTGGAGGTGCTCGAAGCCGTGCGCCGGGTGCAGTACGACCTCATCCTGATGGACATGCAGATGCCCGAGATGAACGGCCTGGAGGCGACCCGGCGGTTGCGCCAGGAACAGGCCGGCCGCCCCGGCCCCCGCATCATCGCCCTGACGGCCAACGCCCTGGAGGAGGACCGGCAGCGCTGCTTCGAAGCCGGCATGGACGACTACCTTGCCAAGCCCATCCAGGTCGCCGCCCTCGTCGCAGCACTCGAGCGGTGTGCCCCGTCCCGGACCCCGGCCCCGTCGCCCGGTCCGGGCGTCGAGGCCCCGTGAACACGGCCCGTCAGCCCTCAGCCGTCAGCCGTCAGCCGTCAGCCAAAGCTGCGCGACGAGCACCGCCGTGTCAGGCCTGCCGGCTGATCGCTGATCGCTGACCGCTGTTTTAACACCTCCGCAACGACAGCATAACGTCTCTCTAACACAGAGCATGCACGCGAGAACGAGCTTTGGGGCGATACCCTGACCCCTTTTTTCCATTCCCTTTTCTCGCCATGCGTTTCGTTCTACGATGCATCCCCCTGCTGTTGCTGCTGACCCTCCCGGGGCTCACCGCGGCACAGCCCTCACCCGCTCCGTTCCGCCTCGAACGGCAAGGCACCTACCAGAGCCTGGTCTTCGATGCCGGCGCGGCTGAGATCGCGGCCTATGATCCGGTTTCGCAGACCGTATTCTTCACCAATGCCGATGCAAACACCCTGGGTGTGTTGGACGTGTCCAACCCGGCGATGCCCACCCTGCGGGCCTCTATCGACCTGAGCCCCTACGGAGCCGGCGTGAACAGCGTCACGTACGCCGGCGGCACCCTGGCCGTCGCCGTCGAGGCCGACCCCGCTACCGATCCCGGCCAGGTGGTCTTCTTCGACACCGACGGCAACGTGCTCGGTCAGGTCACCGTGGGATCGCTGCCGGACATGGTCGCCTTCACGCCCGATGGCAGCAAGGTCGTCGTCGCCAATGAGGGAGAGCCGAACGACGACTACACCATCGACCCCGAAGGCTCGGTCAGCATCATCGACCTGAGCGGCGGCATCGCCGCGGCCTCGGTTACCACCGTGAGCTTCGCCGACTTCAACGCGGGCGGTCCCCGCTCCGCCGAGCTGCCGGCCGGCGTCCGCATCTTTGGCCCGAACGCCTCCGTCGCCCAGGACCTGGAGCCCGAGTATGTGGCCATCTCGGACGACGGTACGACGGCCTACGTGACGTTGCAGGAAAACAACGCCATCGCGGTGGTGGATCTCGACGCCGGCGCCGTGACGAGCATCTGGGCGCTCGGCGTCAAGGACCACCGCCTGCCCGGCCACGGCCTCGACGCCAGCAACCGGGACGAGGGCATCCGCATCGAAAACGGGCCGGTCTACGGCCTGTACCAGCCCGATGCCATCGCCTATGTCGAGATCGATGGGCAAGGCTATCTCGTCACGGCCAATGAGGGCGATGCCCGCGACTACGACGGCTTCGCCGAAGAGGAGCGCGTGGCCGATCTGTCGCTCGACCCGACGGCCTTCCCGGAGGCCGCCTCGCTGCAGGCCGCCGACCGGCTCGGCCGGCTCACCGTCACGACGGCCACCGGCGACACGGACGGCGATGGCGACTTCGACGCGCTCTATGCCTTCGGCGCCCGGTCCTTCAGCATCTGGAACGCCTCGACCGGGGCCCTGGTCTTCGACAGCGGCGACGACCTCGAGCAACGCCTCGCGGGCCTCCTCCCCGAACAGTTCAACAGCACCAACGACGAGAACCAGTCGTTCGACAGCCGCAGCGACGACAAGGGCCCGGAACCAGAAGCGGTGACGGTGGGCTCCTTCAACGGCCGCGTCTACGCCTTCCTCGGGCTGGAGCGCATCGGCGGGGTGATGGTCTATGACATCACCGAGCCGACGGCCCCGGCGTTCGTCACCTATGCCAATCATCGCGACTTCTCGGTGCGGTTTGCCACCGATGAGGACGGCGACCCGGCCCCCACACCAACGCAGTTGCAGGCCGTGGGCGACCTCGGCCCGGAGCAGGTGCTGTTCGTACCGGCGGCGCAGAGCCCGTCGGGCCGTCCTCTGCTCGTCGTGCCCAACGAAGTCAGCGGCAGCATCTCCCTCTTCGACCTGGCGCCTGCCGAGCCTACAGACCTGCTCATCACCGGTGTCCTCGACGGTCCGCTGCCGGGTGGTCTGCCCAAGGTGGTGGAGCTCTACGCGCTCGATGACATTGCCGACCTGAGTGCCTACGGCCTCGGTTCGGCCAACAACGGAGACGGCACCGACGGGCAGGAGTTCACCTTCCCCGCCGAACCCGTGACGGCCGGAACGTACCTCTACGTCACCTCCACCGGTGGCGAGTCGGCCTTCGAGACGTTCTTCGGCTTCGCGCCGTCCTATACGAGCGACGCCGTGTTCATCAACGGAGACGACGCCGTGGAGCTATTCAAAGACGGCCTGGTGGTGGACGTCTTCGGCGACCGGTTCGTCGACGGCAACGGAACGGCATGGGAGTACCTCGACGGATGGGCCTACCGCAAAGCCGGCACCGGCCCGGACGGCGGGCTGTTCGTCGCCGAGCACTGGACCTATAGCGGACCGGACGCCCTCGACGGAGCCGAGACGAACGCGACGGCGGCCACCCCCTTCCCGATCGGCACATACGACCGGGCATTCACCCTGCAGGTGCTGCACGCCGCCGACCAGGAAGCCGGCATCCCCGCTGTGGAGGACGCCATCCGCTTCTCGGCCGTGATGGAAGGACTTGCGGCCTCCATGGATCACACGATCCGTCTGACCTCCGGCGACCTCTACATCCCCGGGCCCTTCTTCAGCGCCGGCGAAGCCGTCTACGGCGGAGCCGGCATCGCCGACGTCCTGATCAACAACGCCCTCGGGTGGCACGCCGCCGCCTTCGGCAATCACGAATTCGACCTCGGCACCGCAACGGTCGCTCGCCTGCTCCAGCCCGACCCGGCGCTGACGCTCACCGGCGTGCCGGACGTGACGACGTATCCCGGTACGGCCCTCCCGTATCTCAGCGCCAACCTCGACGTCACGACCGATGCGAACCTGGCCGGCCTCCGCGTGGCCGACGGCAACCCCCCGCAGCCCGGCACCATCGCCCGCAGCGTCGTCCTCACCGTGGGCGGCAACCGCATCGGAGTCGTGGGGGCCACCACCCCCCGGCTGGACGTCATCTCCTCGCCGGGTGACGTAACGGTGACGCCCCCCCTCCGGGGAGACGGGAGCGAGGACATCGCGGCCCTGGCGGCCATCATCCAGGCCTCCGTGGATGCGCTGACGGCGGACGGTGTCGATAAGATCATCCTGCTGGCTCACATGCAGCAGATCGGTATCGAGGAACAACTGGCCCAGGCTCTCCGAGACGTCGACCTGATCATCGCCGGCGGCTCGAACACCCTGCTCGCCGACGAAGACGACCCGCTGCGCACGGGCGACAGCCGGGAAGGCGATTATCCCATCGCGCTCACCTCGGCCGCCGGAGAACCGGTCTACGTGGTCAATACCGACGGCAACTACACCTACGTCGGGCGTTTCATAGCGACCTTCGACGGCCACGGCGTCATCACGACGGTCGACCCGGCCAGCGGCGCCTATGCCACCGACGCGGCCGGCGTGAACCGCGTCTACGGAGCCGACGTGGACCCGCGCGACGTGGCCCACCCGGTCGTCGTCGCCGTGGCCGATGCGGTGCGGGAGAATGTGCTGGCACGCGACGCCAACCTCTTCGGCCGCACGGCGGTGTTCCTCAACGGCACCCGTGGCTCCGTGCGTCAGCAGGAAACCAACCTCGGCAACCTCACCGCCGACGCCAACCTGGCCGTCGCCCGGCAATACGACCCATCGGTCCGCATCGCCCTCAAAAACGGCGGCGGCATCCGTGACAACATCGGCGTGGAGATCGTCCCCGCCGGCGGCACGGACTACGTCCAGCTCCCGCCGCCGGCCAACCCGCTGGCCGGCAAGGACGAAGGCGACATCTCGCAGCTCGACATCGAGAATGCGCTTCGCTTCAACAACGGCCTGACGCTGCTCACGGTGACGGCCGAGGAGCTACGGGCGCTCATCGAGCACGGGGTAGGGGCCAGCGACTTCCCGCCCACGGCCACCCCCGGGCGCTTCCCCCAGGTGAGCGGCCTCCGGTTCAGCTTCGATGCCACCCGCCCCGCCGGCGACCGGGTGCGGAACCTCGTCGTCCTCGACGAGCTGGGCGCCGCGGCGGACGTCGTCGTCCGCGACGGTACGCTCCAGGGCGATCCGAGCCGCACCTTCCGCCTGGTCACGCTCAACTTCCTGGCCGACGGGGGCGACGGCTACCCCTTCCCGGCGGGCGAGGCGGCCCGGCGCCTCGACCTCGTCGGCGAACCCCTGCCGTCGGGCGCCTGGAACGTCGCATCCTTTGCACCCGACGGCAGTGAGCAGGACGCCCTGGCCGAGTACCTGGCAGCCCGCTTCCCGAGCGATGACGACCCGGCCACGCCGGCCTTCGACGTGGCCGATACGGCCCCCGGGGAGGACGAACGCATCCAGAACCTCGGCTTCCGTGCGGACGGCGTCCTGGACGAAACCGGCACCCACCGGGAGGATGCCCCCGGGCTTCCCGTCTCGTTCACGCTGGAACAGAACTACCCGAACCCCTTCAACCCGACCACCACGATCCGCTTCGGCCTGCCGCAGAGCACCGACGTGCGCCTCGCCGTCTACGACATGCTGGGCCGCCGGGTCACGACGCTCGTGGATGCGCCGCATCCGGCCGGCTGGCACGAAGTGGCCTTCGATGCCAGCCGCCTGGCCAGCGGCGTCTACTTCTACCGGATCGAGGCCGGGACTTTCTCGCAGACGCATACGATGCTGCTGGTGAAGTGACCCGGTGCCGAACGGGGCGGCAGGACGGCGCACCGCTCGAACCTGCTCTCCGCTTCATGGGCATACCCCCCTGACGCCCCCACCGGCTCGTTCCCCCCTCCCGCGCCCCCGGTTGCCTTCGTCGCAGCCGGGGGCGCGTTGCATCCGGGGGTAGGCCCCTGGCGCCGCCGCGGGCCGGGCCGGCGGCGGGCGGAAGAAACCCGAACGGCCGGCAACGGGTCTCGTCCGTTGCCCGCCCACGGAACCCTCGACCGCCGGCCTCCGCCCGCCCCACACCCTCCCGGCTGCCGTATGCCCCTCTCCCTACCCGCCTCCCCGCTCCTGCGCATCCTCGCCATCGTGATCCTGGCCGTGCTGGCCCACCTGCTGGTCCGGGGGCTGCGCCGGCTGGGAACGTGGCTGCTGACCCCGCACGGCTCCGACCGCACCACGCTGAGCCGCCGCTCCCCGAAGCTCGCCACCATCGGCACCATCGTGGTCAGCGCGGTGACCTTTACGATCTACTTCGGCGGGATCGGGCTGATCCTGCGCGAACTGGGCGTGCCGCTGGAGAACTACCTCGTCAGCGCGTCCGTCATCGGGCTGGCCGTGGGCTTCGGCTCGCAGGGCTTCGTGCAGGATATCGTCATCGGCCTGACGCTGATCTTCTCGGACGTGCTGAACGTGGGCGACGTGGTCGACATCGGCGGACAGTCCGGGCGCGTGGAAACCATCGGGCTGCGCTTCACCACACTCGTCAACCTGCTCGACCAGAAGATCTACGTCCCGAACCGGAACATCGGGCAGATCAACCGTTACCGGAACGGCTACATCCGGGCCTATGCGGACGTCCAGTTGCCCGAGGGGATGAGCGAACAGGAGCTGACCGCCCTCGTCGCCCCCCTGGCCGAGGGCATGCACGCACAGTACGGCGCCATCGTGCTGACACCGCCCGAGGTGATGGGCCTCCGCCGGGCCGAACCGGGTCCCTGGCGGTACCTCCGCATCAAGTTCCGGCTGTGGCCCGGCCAGGGCGCGCTCATCGAAAGCGTCTTCCGCCAGCGCGTCCTGGCCACCCTCCGGGCACACCGGCCCGACTATGCCGACTGGATGGTCACGGTCACCTACCGGGTCGATGCATGAATCGCTGACGAAGCAAGGGCTTTTTTTCGACAAATACGATATCCTCCCCGATAGATCCTCCACGCAAAGACCCCAACGTCATCATGCCTACTGCCACCCTTACCCTGAACGGGACCAGCTACGAGCTGCCGGTCGTCGTCGGCACGGAAAACGAAGTCGCCATCGACATCACCGGTCTGCGCAGCGCCACCGGCCTCATCACGCTCGATCCGGGCTACGGCAACACCGGCTCGTGCGAGAGCCGCATCACCTACATCGACGGGGCCAACGGCGTACTGCGCCACCGCGGCTACCCCATCGAAGAACTGTGCGAGAAGTCGTCCTTCGTCGAGGTCTGCTACCTGCTCGTCTACGGCACCCTGCCGACGCAGGACGAGCTGGAGGCCTTCGCGCGCAAGCTCAAGAGCCACAGCCTCCTGCACGAGGACATGAAGAAGTTCTTCGAAGGCTTCCCGCCGAGCGCCCACCCGATGACGGTGCTCTCGGCCATGGTGGCCTCGCTGTCCGCCTACTACCCGGACACGCCGGAGAACGTGGACCTCAACATCGTGCGGCTGCTGGCCAAATTGAAGACCCTCGCGGCCTTCTCCTATAAGAAGTTCATCGGCCAGCCCTACATCTACCCGCGCAACGACCTCGACTTCACGGCCGACTTCCTGCACATGATGTTCGAGGTTCCCTCCGAGCCCTATGAGCCGTCCGAGACGCTCGTCAAGGCCCTCGATCTGCTCCTCATCCTCCACGCCGACCACGAGCAGAACTGCAGCGCCTCCACCGTGCGCATGGTGGGCAGCAGCGGCGCCGACCTGTTCGCCTCCATCTCGGCCGGCATCAGCGCCCTCTCCGGGCCGCTCCACGGCGGCGCCAACACGGCGGTCATCAAGATGCTCCAGCAGATCCAGGCCGACGGCGGCGACCTCGACAAGTACATCGCCAAGGCCAAGGACAAAGACGATCCGTTCCGGCTCATGGGCTTCGGCCACCGCGTCTACAAGAACTACGACCCGCGCGCCCGCATCATCAAACGCTACGTGGACGAGGTGCTCCAGGAACTCGGCCTCGACGACCCGCTCCTGGACATCGCCAAGCGGCTGGAGGCGGCGGCGCTGGAGGACGAGTACTTCATCGAGCGCAAGCTCTTCCCGAACGTGGACTTCTACAGCGGCATCCTCTACCGGGCCATGGGCATCCCCACGGACATGTTCACCGTGATGTTTGCCATCGGCCGCCTGCCGGGATGGATCGCGCAGTGGAAGGAGATGAAGAACGACCCGAAGACGCGTATCAACCGGCCGCGCCAGATCTACCAGGGCGAACGCCTGCGCCACTACGTGCCCATCGAGGAACGCTCCGCCGCCACGCCGGCCTGATCGCCCGCCTCGCCGGAGCCCGGGCCCCGGACGCCTCCCGCCCCGGTGCCCGGGCCTCCACCCGCGTGCGCATCGCCCCCATGCAAAAAAACCTGCACTCCGGGGAAACGCCGGTCCGAACCGGTGCGTAAGGGAGCCTCGGCCGCGGCGTGCCGTCGCTTCGCATCGGTGCGCTTCGCACAGGTACGCCGCGCGCCGGCCGGTCCGTCTCATCCGTTCCGCGTGCCCCCCGTGACGCCGCTCCCCCGTCCGCGCATCGCCTGCCGCGCCCGCCTCCTGCCGGTCTTCCTGCCGGTCTTCCTGCCGATCCTCCTCATCGCCGGCTGCTCGCCCACCCCCGCCGCCCCGCCCCTGCCCGACGACGTCGCGGTCACGCTGGCCGACGACCTCGCCCTCACGCTCTGGGCCACCGAGCCGATGGTGGTCAGCCCCGTCGCTCTCAGCGTGGACCACCGGGGCGTCGTCTACGTGACCGAGACGCGCCGCCGCAAGACCTCCAACCTCGACATCCGCCGCCACCGCGACTGGATCACCGACGACCTCTCGTTCGAAACCATCGCGGACAAACGAGCCTTCCTGCATGACCGCCTCGCACCCGCCCGCAGCGCCGACAACGCCGCCTGGCTGGACGACCGCAACGGCGACGGCCTCCACGACTGGCGCGACCTGACGGTCTTCTCGGACCGTATCCATCGTGTGCTCGACACCGACGGCGACGGGGTGGCGGACTCGTCCACCGTCTTTGCCGACGGCTTCAACACCGAGGTGACCGGCGTCGGGGCGGGCGTCCTGGCTGCCGATGACGCCGTCTACTACACCATCGCCCCGGACCTCTGGCGCCTGCGCGACACCGACGGCGACGGGGTGGCGGACCAGCGCACCGCCCTTGCCCACGACTTCGGCGTCCACTTCGGCTATGCCGGCCACGACATGTCCGGCCTGACGATGGGACCCGACGGCCGGGTCTACTGGACCATTGGCGACATCGGCGTGGACGTGACGGAGGCCGGGGGCCGCCGCTGGCACTACCCTTACGACGGCGCCGTGCTGCGTGCCAACCCCGACGGCTCCGGCTTCGAGGTCTTCGCCCGGGGCCTGCGCAACCCCCAGGAGATCGCCTTCGACGCCTTCGGCAACCTCTTCACCGCGGACAACGACTCCGACAAGCCCGGCGACGACGAGCGCATCGTCTACGTCACCGAGGGCTCCGACAGCGGCTGGCGGATGTACTGGCAGTTCGGCAAGTATACCGACCCGCGCAGCAACGACTACAACGTCTGGCTGGCCGAGCGCTACCACGCCCCCGCCTTCGAGGGCCAGGCCGCCTTCCTGACGCCGCCGGTCGCCTACCACCACGCCGGCCCGGCCGGCTTCGCCTACAACCCCGGCACGGCGCTGAGCGACCGCTGGGACGGCTACTTCTTCGTCTCGCAGTTCACCGGCACCCCCTCGCAATCCCGCATCACCGCCTTCCGCGTCGAGCCGCAGGGGGCCTCCTTCCGGCTGGTCGACGACGTGGAGGTGGTCCGCGGCCTGCAGGCGACGGGCCTCGCCTTCGGCCCGGACGGGGCGCTCTACTTCGCCGACTGGCTGGAGGGCTGGGAGGTGAAGGACCGCGGCCGCATCTGGCGGCTCGACACCCCGGCCACGGCCCGCGACGCCGCCCGCCGGGAAACGCAACGGCTGCTGGCCGAAGGAGCCGCCGGCCGCTCGACGGAGGACCTGCACGCCCTCCTGGGCCACGCCGACCAGCGCGTGCGCATGATGGCGCAGTTCGAGCTGGTACGCCGCCACGCCGCCGAGCCCCTGATCGACGCGGCCCACCACGCCACCGACCGGCTCGCCCGGATCCACGGCATCTGGGGCATCGGGCAGATGGGCCGCGCCGACGCCGCCGCAATGGCACCGATCGTCGACCTGCTCGGCGATCCTGACTCCGAGATCCGGGCCCAGGTGGCCCGCGTCATGGGCGACGCCCGCTACCGGCCGGCCCTCGCGCCCCTCATCGCCCTCCTGCAGGATGATAGCGCCCGGGTTCGCTTCTTCGCCGCCGAGGCCCTCGGCAAGCTGGCGGACCCGGCCGCCATCGACCCGCTGCTCGCCCTGCTGGAGGCCAACGCCGACGCCGATCCGCACCTGCGGCACGCCGGGGCCCTGGCCCTCGCCCGCATCGGCGACACGGACGCGCTGGTCGACCTGGCCACGCACCCCGCCCGCTCGGTGCGCGTGGCCGCCGTCGTGGCGCTGCGCCGCCTGCGCCACCCGGGCGTCGCCGCCTTCCTGCAGGACGCCGACGAGGGGGTCGTGACCGAAGCCGCCCGCGCCATCCACGACGACACCTCGATCCCGGACGCCCTGCCGGCGCTGGCCCGGATCATCGAGCGCCGCGGGCTGACGAGCGAGGCCCTGCTGCGCCGTGCCCTCAACGCCAACCTGCGCCTGGGCCGCGCCGGCGATGCCCTCCGCGTGGCCGCCTTCGCCGACCGGGCCGACGCCCCGGAGGCCATGCGCGTCGAAGCCGTGCAGATCCTCGGCGTCTGGCCGAACCCGCTCGCGCTGGACCGGGTGGAGGGCCGCTACCGGGACCTCGGCACGCGCGACCCGGCGCCGGTCCGGGCGGCCGTGCAGCCGCGGCTGGAGGCCTGGCTGGCCGACGGCCCGGAGCCCATGCGCATCGCCGCCGCCCACACCGCCGGGGCACTCCGGCTCCGGGGTGCCGCCGGGCACCTCTACCGGATGGCCACCACCCCCACCGAGCCGCCCGCCGTCCGCACCGCCGCGCTGGACGCCCTGGACCGCCTCGGCGACACCCGCCGCTTCATCGCGGCGCTGGAAGCGGCCCTGGCCGACGCCGCGCCCGCCGTCCGCACCGCCGCGCTGACCCGCGTGCTCGACAGCGACCTGCCGGCCGACCGCGTTACCGACCTCCTTGCCACCGTCCTCGACCAGGGCGAACCCCGCGAGCAGCAGACGGCCCTGGACGCGCTGGGCCGGCTCGACACCGACGGCGCCCGACGCCTCTTGCAGACCTGGATGGAACGGCTCCTCGCCGGCACCGTGCCGCCCGAGGTGCAGCTCGACCTCCTGGAAGCCGCCGAGGCCCAGGGCACCGAGACGCTGCAGGCCTACCTCGCCCGCTACGACGCCGCGAAACCGGCCGACGATCCGCTGGCCTCCTACCTCGAAACCCTCTACGGCGGCGACCCCGAGGCCGGACGGGCCGTGGTCTACGAACACGAAAGCGCCCAGTGCATGCGCTGTCACCAGATCGGAGGCGAGGGCGGGGGCGTTGCCCCGGACCTGACGACCATCGGCGACCGGGCAGACCGGCGTGCCCTGCTGGAGTCGCTGATCCGGCCAAGCGCCGTGATCGCGCCCGGCTACGGCGAAGTCACCCTTACCCTGCGCAACGGCGACCGCCTCCAGGGCCGCCTGCTGGCCGAGACGGACACGGAGATCACCGTGCAGACGTCGGACGGCTCGGCGCGCACGGTCGCCCTCGATCGCATCGCCGAGCGGTCGAACGCCCCGTCGGCCATGCCGCCGATGGACCTGCTGCTGTCCCGCCGCGAGATCCGCGACGTCATCGCCTACCTGGCCACGCTCCGGCAAGCCCCCGCCACGGCGGACGCTTCGGCGGACGTTTCGGCGGACGCCCCGTGACGGCAACCACCGGCCGGCTCCGGCGTACCCCGCCGGTCCCGCCGCCCGACCTCCCGCCTGCCCCTGCCGCCGTGGACGTGCCCCCCTACGTGACCGAGATCCGCGCCGAGGCGGTCTGGCAGGAAGAGCAGCGCGCGCACGAGGCCCGGCTGCGCCCGGTGCTCGACCCCTACCTGGCCCGGCGATCCCGCGGGCAGGCGGACCCGGTGATGGATTTTCTGTTCGAGTATTACGCCTTCCGCCCGGCGCAGCTGCTGCGGTGGAGCCCCGGCCTCGGCGTGGCGTTGGCCGGCCCGGCGGCCGAGGCCTTCCTGGACCGGACCGGCTTCGTCCGGACGCCGGCCGGCGTCACCCTCGATCCGTCGTCGTTTCCCCGGCGGCGCCTCGACGCCGTGCGGTGGACGCGGCGGCTGCTGGCCGGCACCGCCGCCCGCCCGCCCTTCCTCGGCTGCAGCGGCCTGCACGAGTGGGCCATGGTCTACCGCACCACCGCCGTCCGCCACCCGCAGGTGCCGCTGCGCCTCCCGCCGGACGCCATCGCCGCCGTCGTCGAGGCCGGGCCGGTGGTCTGCTCCCACTTCGACGCCTTCCGCTTCTTCACCCCGGCCGCCCGGCCCCTGAACCGGCATCAGCCCACCCGCTCCGCCATGCCGGACTTCGAGCAGCCCGGCTGCCTGCACACCAACATGGACCTCTACCGCTGGGCCTTCAAGCTGGCGCCGTACGTCCCCGGCGATCTCCTCGCCGACACCTTCCTGCTCGCCTGTCGCATCCGCGAGGTCGACATGCGCGCCAGCCCCTACGACCTGCGCGACCACGGCCTGAGCCCGATCCCCGTCGAAACGCCGGAGGGCCGCCGGCACTACCGGGCCTGCCAGCAGCGCTTCGCCGCGGAGGCCGCCCCGCTGCGCGCCCGCCTGATCGCCGCCTATGACCGCCTGATCGCCGCCCTGGACGCCCCCGGCACGCCCTGACCCGGCCCGGCGCTCGGGCCCGGACACAACCCGCCGACGCAACCCGCCGACGGGCCCCGTCGTTAGTCCTGTGGTTACCTCGTCCCGCCCGGATCTCCCATGCTTCGACTCGTGACACGCTCGCTCCGCCGCCGGCCTGCTCTGTGGCCGGTGCTGCTGCTGGCGGCCCTGCTGCTGCCCATCCCGGAGGCCCCGGCCCAGGATGCCTATACCTTCCGCATCGCCCGCCTCAAATACGGGGGTGGCGGCGACTGGTACAGCGATGAGACGTCGCTGCGGCACCTCCTGGCCTTCGTCCGCGAGCACACGCTGCTGGACGTCGCCCCCGAGGAGGACGTGGTGGAACCCGGCAGCGACAAGCTGTTCACCTACCCGTACGTCTACCTCACCGGCCACGGCAACGTCCGCTTCACCGACGCCGAGGCCGAACGGCTCCGGCGCTACCTGGAAGGCGGCGGCTTCCTGCACATCGACGACAACTACGGGCTCGACGAGCACATCCGGCGCGAGATGAAGAAAGTCTTTCCCGAGCAGGAGTTCGTCGAACTGCCCTTCAGCCACCCCATCTATCACATCCACTTCGACTTCCCGAACGGGCTGCCGAAGATCCACGAGCACGACGGCAAGCCGCCGCAGGGCTTCGGCCTGTTCGACCGCAACGGGCGCCTGGCCGTCTTCTACACCTACGAAACCGACCTGGGCGACGGCTGGGAGCCGCCTTCCGTCCACGACAACCCGCCCGAGAAACGCCGCGCCGCCCTGCAGATGGGCACCAACATCCTCGTCTACGCCATGACGCGGCCGATGGTACCCTGATCGCTGCAACCCGGACGCAGCCTCCGACGAACAACGGGGCCTTCGCGCCCCCTTCCTCTCTGCTGATCTGCCCATGCGGACGTTTCTCGTCATCCTGATCCTCGCTGCCGTCGCTCTGGCCCTCACCAACCCCGGCATGGACCGGTTCAAGGACTTCGCCGAGGATCGCTCCGAGGACATCCTGTTGCAAGAAACCGGCGACAATGCCCTGGGCCGGTTCCTCGCCAACCTCGGCGGCAGCCTGGCCGGCTCCTACGTGGACCGCATCACCGAGCGCCGCAACTACCTCCTCTTCAGCACCTACACCGTCGACCTCGACCGCGAGCGGCAGGGCGACGAGTGGCGCTTCCTCGGCATCGCCGGGCAGTTCCTCGAACTCCAGCGCCCCGAGGGGCTGAACGACGTCCAGCCCGACCGCTGAGCCCCGGGGATTTTTCACAGCACATCCGTCCGGCTGGTGCGTAGCTTTGGATAGCGCCGAATGCCGAGTGTCGAATGTCGAAGGGATATCGACGGGCGTCACTCGCCACCGGACACGTGCTCATGCGTCACTCGTCACTCGTCACTCGTCCTTTCCATGGTTGAGCTTCAAGCCCAGGACGCCCCGGTTTTCGATGCCATCCAGCGCGAGATCGAGCGCCAGAACAACGGCCTCGAACTGATCGCCTCCGAGAACTTCGTCTCCCGCGCCGTCCTGCAGGCGATGGGGTCGCCGCTGACGAACAAGTATGCCGAAGGGCTACCCGGCCGGCGCTACTACGGCGGCTGCCAGTTCGTCGACGTCGTGGAAGACCTGGCCCGGGACCGCGCCCGGCAGCTGTTCGGGTGCGACTGGGTCAACGTCCAGCCCCACTCGGGCGCCCAGGCCAACGCCGCCGTCTACCTGACCCTGCTCGAACCCGGCGACACGCTGCTCGGCCTGGACCTGGCCCACGGCGGCCACCTCACGCACGGCAGCCCCGTCAACTTCTCCGGCATCCTCTACAACGCCACCTTCTACGGCGTTGAGAAGGACGGACCGCTGGCCGGGCGCATCGACATGGACCGCGTGCGGGACCTCGCCCGGAAGGTCCGCCCGAAGCTCCTCTCCATCGGCGCCAGCGCCTACCCGCGCGACTTCGACTACGCAGCCTTCCGTAGCATTGCCGACGAGGTCGGCGCGTTCCTGTGGATGGACATGGCGCACACGGCCGGCCTGATCGCCGCCGGCGTGCTGAACGACCCGATGCCGCACACGCACGTGGTCACCACCACCACGCACAAGACCCTGCGCGGCCCCCGCGGCGGCATGATCCTCGTCGGGCGGGACTATGAAAACCCCTTCGGCAAGACGGCCCCGAAGAGCGGGCGCGTCCGCATGATGAGCGAGTTGTTCGACAGCGCCGTCTTCCCCGGCATCCAGGGCGGCCCGCTGATGCACGTCATCGCCGCCAAGGCCGTCGCCTTCGGCGAGGCGCTGCAACCGGAGTTCAAGACCTACGCCCGGCAGATCCTGGCCAACGCACAGGCCATGGCCACCGCCTTCCTCGAACGCGGCTACGACCTCGTCTCCGGCGGCACGGACAACCACCTCGTCCTGATCGACCTGCGCAACAAGGGCCTCACGGGCAAGCAGGCCGAGGCGCTGCTGCAGGAGGCGGAGATCACGGTCAACAAGAACATGGTGCCCTACGACACCGAGAGCCCGTTCGTCACCAGCGGCATCCGCATCGGCACCCCGGCCATGACCACGCGCGGCTTCGGCGAAGACGAGTTCCGGCAGGTCGTCGAGTTGATCGACCGCGTCCTGTCCCGGCCCGGCGACGAGGCCGTCCGCCGGCAGGTCCGCCAGGAAGTGCACGCCCTCTGCCGGCGCTTCCCGCTGTACGACTTCGCCGTGGCGTAGAGCCGTCAGCCGTTAGCCGTCAGCCGTCAGCGGGGTGAGGGAAGCACCCTGAACGCGGACGGCTGAAACCTGACCGAGGCAACGGAACGGATCTCCGGTGCGGAGGTTGATGCTATCCGGCCTCGCCCCCGTGCACCCGGGTGTCGGAGCCGTGGCACGTTCACCGATGACCCACGCGCGCGCATGGCTAGCCGTACGCTCAGCCCCTCCACGTATGCCGACCTGGTCGAACTGGGACGCCGGCTTTACGAGCAGTCGCTGGTGCGCCGGGAGCAGGAGCTGATCACCGACCCGCGGGGCCAGCCCATCGGCTGGCTGCTCGACACCCGCATCCCGATGCTCGACGGGCCGATGTTCCAGGAGGTCGGGCAGGTGCTGGCGGAGCGGCTCCGCAGCCGCGGGGTCTACCAGGTGGCCGGATTCGGCTTCGGCGCCTATTCGATGGTCTGCTCGGTGCTGGCCGCCCCCGGGACGCCGTCCTTCCGCGGCGGGTTCGTGCGCGAGCGCCGCAAACCCCACGGCCGCCGCCGCCTCGTCGAAGGCCCCCTCGACCGCAACGTCCCCGTGGTGCTGCTGGACGACATCCTGAACAGCGGTCGCAGCGCCGCCCGCGCCATCGCCCTGTTGCAGGGAGACGGCTACACCGTCGCCGGCCTGGCCACGCTGTTCAACTTCACCTGGAGCGGCGGCCGGGCCCGCATCGAAGCCGAAGGCCTCTGGGTGGATGCCCTGCTGGACCTGAACCTGCGCGACAGCGGGCGAAGCTCCTCGGACTCGCTCTAGCACACCGCCCCGCGGCCCCCTGACCATCCTCCCTCACGCCCATGAAGTGGTTCGGATCTCGCACCTCGACCGCGATCCCGGAGCAAACCGGGGCCCACGGCGACGGGGCCGCCGGCACGGTGCGCCCCCCGCACGAGGAAGACTATGCCATGGAAGAGATGGGCTTCCTCGATCACCTGGAGGAGCTGCGCTGGAGCCTCATCAAAGGCCTCAGCGCCATCCTCGTCTCCACGATCGTCTGTGCCTTCTTCAGCCGCTGGATCCTGGACGTGCTGCTGCTCGGGCCGACGCGGGCCTCGTTCTTCATGTATGACGTCTTCGGCATCGACGCCGTCGACCTCGTCCTCCAGAACCGGACCATCACCGGGCAGTTCTTCGCCCATATCGGCACGGTGCTCGTCGTGGGCATCATCGTCGGCTCACCCATCTTCGTCTACTACCTCTGGAAGTTCATCGAGCCGGGGCTGTACCCGAACGAAAAGGAGGGCATGCGCTTCGCCGCCTTCTTTGCCAGCCTCTGCTTCTTCCTGGGCATCCTCTTCGGCTACCTGGTCATCACCCCGCTGGCCCTGCAGTTCTTCGCCAACTACACGATCTCGGAGATGATCATCAACGAGTTCGACATCACCAAGTACTTCTCGATGGTGACGTTCTGGTCCTTCGGCGTGGGGCTGCTCTTCGAATTGCCGGTGGTCGTGTACTTCCTGAGCAAGCTGGGCCTGCTCACGCCGGAGTTGATGCGCAACTACCGCAAGTTCGCGCTGATCCTGGTGCTGATCCTGGGCGCGCTCCTGACCCCGCCCGACCCGATCTCGCAGGTGCTCGTGGCGATGCCGTTGATGCTGCTCTACGAGCTGTCGATCAAGATCGCGGCCTACACCACCCGCAAGCGTGAGCGCGAGCTACGGGAGGCGCTGGGGTAGGAGGGCTATCTGGAAAGCAGGGCCACCGAGGCCAGCGGCGCCAGCAGCGTCGAGGCCAGCAAGCCACTGATCACGGTCACAGCCAGGCCCTCCCAGAAGTCATCCTCACCGGGGATGATGACCAGCGGCAACATAGCCGCGACGGACGTCATCGTGGTCGTCCACATGGGGCGAAGCCGCCGGCGAAGCGCCAGACGAACCAGTATACCCGGGGCCCGGTGTGGGCGAGCCCGGCGAAGCCCGCGATACCCGTCGACGAGCAGAATGCTGTCGTTGACCGCGATACCCACGAGCAAGACCGTACCAATGAAGGCACCCTCGGCGAAGGGGATTCCTGTCGACAAAAACCCGATGCTCACGCCGACGAGCGCCATGGGCACGCTCAGCAGCACGACCAGCGGCAACCGCCACGATTCAAACACGGCGGCGGTGATGAGAAACACGAGCGCGACGGTGGCCAATACTACCCCGCCGAAGGTACGACGCGTCTCGGCGGTAAAGAAGATGGGCCTGAGTTGCAGGAGTTGATATCCGGCCGGCATAGCAAAGCTCGCCAGGGCCTCCTCCACAAACGTCTGCGCCATCGGATAGGGACCACGATAGTCAATGCTGACATACCGTCGGTACTGTTGATCCACCCGTTCAATGGCGGCGGGTCTTCTCTCGATCTGGTAGGAGAGCAGACCGGCCAGGTGCACCGGCGTGCTGTCACCCAGGACGAACGGCCGCTCCATGACACGATCCACATCCATCTGCTCCGCGTCCCGAATCACCAGGCGCACCGGAATTTGATGTTCGCCGGCGAGGTCAGCGTAGAACGCCGGGATACGCGTGGCAAGGGAGGGACGTAGCCATTCGGCAAGCTGATAAGCCGTGGACCCGGTTCGAGCCTGCGCCTCGGCGTCCCAGCGGAAGCGCAGCACGTCCCGAGTCAGGTCATTTCCGGCATCGTACCGGCTGGCGTTGGTATTGACCTCGGCCACGCGTCGACTGCGACCACGGACGTGTCTGGCAAAGCGATCGACGAGTGTCTCCAGTACGTCGTAGGAGGCGCCCCGCATCTCGACGCGCAGTCCCGTGATACTCATCCCACTACCGCTGCTATACCCCTGTGGCAGGAGGCCCCCCACGGACACCTCGATCCCACCCAGCCACAGGGCCTGCTGGATCAGTTGCTCACGTACCCGGTAGGGCACAAACGTGTTCAGAGCGGCGGGGGTGAACTGGACACGCAGGATGGCACGGTGCTCCTGAATGCGTGACAGCGTACGTGCCACCGCATCGAAGGCCAGAGCGGTCCGCTCGAACCGCTGCAGCAGCGAGTCGGCCTGCTCGATCGGCGTGCCGGGTGGAAAGGCGAGGTGGACGTTGACCTCTGGCGGGGCACCGAGGTCCCAACGGGTACCGAAGTCAACCTCACGGAAGAAAGGGCGTAGCACGCCCCCGAAGACGGGGTCGAGCACGGTCCGGGCAGCCCGTACCGGTGCGGCGCCCAGGGTTGCGTTGTACAGTGCCGCCAGGCGTGCTTCAGGCCGGTCCGGACGGCCCTCTTGCACGGGTATGTGGTCGGGGAGCAGCCACAGAGGGATACCCAGCAACAGGGCCAGAGCCACCAGGGTCATCCGGGGGAACCGGGCGGCACCCCGACAGGCGGCTTCAACGACCCGATGGGGCCACCGGCGCGGCGGTGACCGGCGCCGGCGCGGCGACCACCATCGAACCAGTACCGGAATCAACACGGCCGCACTCAACAGCGAGGCCAGTAGCGTTAGTCCCACCAGTACACCGAACGGCCGAAACAACGCCTGTAGTTCACCACTGAGATACACCAGCGGCACCATCACAGCCATGGTGCTGAGCGTCCCTCCCAGCAGCGGTACCCACACCGCCTGCAGTACCGCTCCCGCATTCATCGCCGGCGGTAGGCCAGAGCCGGCGCGTTGCTGTAAACGTCCGCGTTGAAAATGCTCCGCTATCACAACGCTGTTGTCGACAAGCAGGCCGAAGACAAGAACCAACCCGGCCAGCGTAATCAGGTTGAGCGTCAGCCCAAACGGGACCAGTAAAGCCAGAGCCACCGCCAGAGCCACCGCCACGCTGAACAGCACGGTAGCTACGGCCCCCGTGCTGCGTAGCATGACCAGCAAGATCAGCACGAGCAGCATCAGTCCCAGCCCACCACGCCAGGCCAGGTCGTGCAACTGATCTCGCACATGTTCACTTCGGTCATCGGCGACGAGCAGGCGTACGCCCTCGGGCAGGGTCTCGCGCAACGCCGCCAGCCGTGCCCGCACGGCCTCGGCCACCGCCAGCATGTGGCTGTCCCGGACCCGATCCACCGTCAGCGTAACCACCGGCTGGCCGTCGATGCGGCTTATGCTTCGGCGCGGAGCCTCCTGCACCGCAACGCTGGCGACGTCGGCCAGCCGAATCGGCGTTGTCGTGCCTCTCCGCGACCGCACGACGAGCCGGCGCAGCGCTTCGACCTCCTGTTCGGCAGAGGACAGCAGCAAGGCTCGGCCCGACCCACGGAGCCGCCCATAGACGGCGTCCTTTGTAGCTTCGGCCAGCACGGCGCGGACCGCTGCCGGGGTCACGCCCAGTGCGTCGAGCCGATCCGGGTCGAGCGTCACCAGCAATTCCCGTTCGGTGCCACCCTCGACGCGCACCTCAGCCACGCCTTCGAGGCTGCGCAGCACCGGAGCAAGGCGCTCGTCGGCGATCCGGCGCAAGGCGTCCGGAGCGAGCACACCGACGAGTTGAAGGGTCATGAATCCCTCTTCTTTGCGCAACGCTTCGGGGACCTGCCGGGTCAGCCGGGGGTGAACGTGCTCGGGCAAGACGCCACGCAGCAGCGTCAGCCGCTCTCCGACCCGGGTTATGTATGTGCTGAGGTCCGTTCCGTCGGCCACCCGGAGGATGACAGTAGACATCCCTTCTCGGGACAGACTCTCGATGCCTTCCGTGCCAGGCACCGTCTGCACAGCCCGCTCGATCGGTGCCGTAACGTAGCGTTCCACCTGGCGCGGGGAAGCACCGGGCCAGCTTGCCGTAAGGCGAACCTCCGGGAGTTCCACCCGGGGCACCCATTCCAGCGGCACTTCGAACGCGGCCCATCCTCCCATGAGTAGCAACGCTACGGCCCATGACAACACGGCCACGGGGCGCTCCATCAGGCCCGCTATCCACCGATTCACACACATACCGGCTCCGTGTGCCTTACGAACCGTAAATCGAGTCGCCTTATTCGCAGACCATCCGGTTGAAACGGCAGCGCCTCAGAGACCATGACCCCCTCACCCGTCCAGGCAAGCGGGGTGCGATGGCTAGGACAACAGGACGCAGCTTTTGAGTTCTTAGCCGCGCCACGATCACGGAACCCGCGCCCGGCGGGACCGCCCCATCGTTGCGTGCCGCCCCAACGGTAATGGGAGAACCACCGCTCAGAACACGGAACCATTACGGGGCCGAGGCGCCATGCACCCCGAGCAAATGGCTGAGCCGAACGAACGGGTCCTCGCCCGAGGCGGATCGGGTTCGTCGCGGCCATAGTCCGGCCAGAATCCGATGGTCTTTGAGGACGAAAATAGCCGGATAAGACCAACCCTGCATGAAGGCGATGAGGTCTGGATCCGTGCTGTACCCTACGTCGAATGTAGCTCGGCCCACTTTGCGCAACCGCAGGGCTGCCGCCCTGGACGACACCACGTGGGGCTGCACGTCGTCGATGTAGAGTCCAACCATGGGAATACGCCCACCTTGCCTCCGGAAAAGGGTGTCCAGGCGTTGCATCTGGTATCCCTGCCCCGGATAGCACCCTTCGCGTCCGAGCACCATGATTACGGCTAATCCATCCCGCCGAATCGTCATCACCGAGTCCGTGACGGCCCGGACATACCGGTCGACCGGAAAGAGCTGTCCCGTGACATGGCCGTGTCTACCGGACTGACCAGACGACCGAGCTGCTCCGTCATGTTCACCGGTGTACCGGCAAGCGCTCAGCGCCAGCAGCAGAGCCAACCCGACCACACACTCGAGCACCGGAATGTTCTTGCTTTCATCCATGAATCGGGACCGCGGCATCAGAGGCCTTACCACGTCGGCAAAGCCGGGCGGAAGGCAACGGAACGTCACATGTGTTTAAGGCGACACACTTCGGCGATACACTTCGATGGAGGGGTTCGGCAAATACCCCGCCGCATCCACCTCGGGCTGCACGCTGGTATACGCCAATCCGTTTCGTGCGGCCAGAAAGGGATGGTCGGTCAGTATGGCCCCCTCGTTGAGCACCCTGCCATCGGTGGTCAACAGCACGATGCCCACTTCCTCGTCTTCATCCCGGTAGGGGTTGATATGCTGGACCATCAACACGGACGGCTCCAGCAACAGCAGATTGTACGTCATCGAATGGCGCTGGCCCAGGTCCCTGATCGCCTCGGCCAACTGACCGCGAGAGCTACGCATGGGCAAATCCTTGTCGACGGCCCGGTAATAAGGCGGAGCCCAGCCCAGCGTCTCCACGAACTGCCCTTCTTCCTCGAACACGTACACGTACGGGCTGAACGGGAACGCCACATACAGACGATGATCCCCGGTCTGGACGATCCCGCCGCCTTCGATCCTCAGAACGATGTTGCGAAATGCGTCATGCCTCCCGAACGCCGATAGCGTCCTCCCCCGACGATCCATTCGCCGGATCTCGTACTGGTCAGCAGCATAGAGGCCGTAGAGATACCCGTCCTCTCCCGGCGCCAACAGGCGTGGTGGCATGAACTCATCAGACATACCTTCCCGGCACGCCCCGTCGGGCGTGAACCAGTACCCCCAGGGACCACCGCCATTGAGCAAAAAAATGTCTCCCGGGGGCGCGAAGTAGGCCCGGATCGGGCGCATGTTGAACCCCGGATGGCAAGGTTCGGCATCGAGTGTGCGCAGGTGCTTTCCCCCGGACGAGAACAAGAAAACCTTGTTCGAGACATGGTCCGTAACGAGCAGTCGCCCCTGGGCGTCGACATCGAGATAGGTCACCGTCCCCACGATGACGGACGTATCCAATGGAATCGACCGACGATGCTCGAAGGCGTCCTCGAGGCCAAGCACCTCGTCCGAGGAAGAAGCAAAGGCCGGATCGGGTACCCGGGAGAGGTAATCCCCGGATTCCCCACACCCCACGGCCAACAGGCCCAGGCCCAGCAGAGCGAACGAGAGCGTACGGAAGCGTCCTCTCTCCCATCCACTCCTGCCATCGGGCCTTATGATCTCGTTCATACGAAGTCGTTTCGTCTGAAGGAACGGCATCGTTCGCCAGAAGGGGTCGGCTCCCGCAAAACCCGCCCGAAGTGGTCGCGGCCGATCACTGGTTGCCCGGGTCCGGGTCACAGAAATAATAACACGTAGTGTCTGACGTGCTGCACTCGTTGCCGGGTCCGGAGCAGATCAGGAGAAAATCACATGGACACCTGGAATCATACCGGTACCATTCCATGAACAAACCCGAGGCTGCTCCGGCCTCTCTGACCCCCATGTTCCAGATGGGGACCATCACATAGCCGACGAGCAACAGCAAACAGCCCATCATGAAACGGAATGCACGCGTACGCTTCAGCCTCTTCAGAGTCATGATGCACCTCCTCTGGGCGATGGTGGAATAGGACACGATTCACTTCTGATGCGCGTCTTAAGGGGGGACGCATTTCTGGTCCCCGCATTCATGAAAACCATCGCAGAATCATATCCACAAGGGGTGGGGTCTTATTCACAAAATTTTAACCTTTGCCATTATCCATGGATGCTTCTGGAATCGTCCGGTGTACGGGCACGTGCCGGTATCCAAAGGGAAAGGGATACGCAGCCGCCCCCCTTCAACGGCGCACGCACCCGACATTCTCAACCTCTCACCCCATCGCGCTACAATTTCGACTCCAGGACCATATTCCCGGAACGCATGAGCTGTGATTCGGCCCTGATGCAGGGTTTGTCTCTCTCATGGGAGGGGGCCGGCTTCACGAGCAACCGTCTGGTAGAGTACCGGAACGACCAGCAGCGTCAGGAGGGTGGCGCCGGTGAGCCCGCCCGCGAGGGCGATCGCCAGCGGCGCCCGCAGTTCGGCTCCCTCGCCCAGTCCAAGCGCCAACGGCAGCAGCCCCAGCACGGTCGTGAGGGTCGTCATCAGGATCGGGCGCAGGCGATCTCGACCGGCCTGGACGATGGCCTCCCGCACCGAGAAACCGGCGGCACGGCGGCGGTTGATGAAATCCACCTTCACGATGGCATCATTGACGACGAGACCCACCAGGACCACGCAGCCGGTGAGGCTCATCAGGTTGATGCTCTGCCCCGTCAGAAGCAGCACCAGCACCACACCCGCAGCCGCCAGCGGCACGGCGGCGAGCACGACCAGCGGCTGCACCAGACTCTCGAACTGAGCCGCCAGAATGAGGTAAACCAGCAGCACACTCAGAAGCAGACTCAGCCCCACCGCACGCAGTCCTTCCCGGAGCGTGTCCGCGCTACCCCCGACCCGGCCCCGCACCCCGCCCGACAGCGTAGCCGCAAAGACCTCCTCCACGGCCTGTACCGCCGCCCCCAGGTCGGCGCCGGGGGCCACACCAGCCGTCAGGCGCACGATGGGCGCTTGCTCCACGCGATATAGTCCAGCGGGTAGCTCGACGAAGGTGGCCTCAACGAACGTGCTCAGCGGCAACAGCCCCTCACGCGTGGGAATCCACTCAGCCAGCAGCGCATCGATGGAATCGATGTGTCGACTGCGAAGCACAATGGGGACGGTCTCGTCGACCGTGCGAAGCTCGGTGGCCTGCCACCCGCGTGCACCCGCCTCCAGGTAGGCCGAAAGCGTAGCCGGGCTCACGCCGAAGCGGTGCAGGTTGTCCCGGCGGAACGTGAGCCGGTAGGCCGGAACCGACGCTGCCTCGGCGCGCTGCACGTCGATCAGTTCCGGCCGCATCCGGAGTTGGGCCAGCACACGCTCCACGATGGTCTCTGCGTCCCGCCGGTCGTCGCTCACGAGGTCAATCAGCAGATCAGCGCCATCGGGGGTCAGTAGCGCCTCGAGGCGGGTCGGCTCGGGCCGTACCTCCAGCGAGACGTCGGCCGACAGATCGAGCGCGTGGAGGCGGGATCGGGCCTCGGCGACGGCAAGTTCCGGAGGAAGCAGCAGCAACAAATCCCCCTGGTAGGGGGGACGCGGATCCAGGTCGAGGCGGGCCTCATCACGCTCCCCGAGGTCGGCCAGCACATGCAAGGCCAGTCCCATCGACAGAAACGTTTCCTCGAGAGCTGCGGCCCGGGCGCTCAGGAGCGAAAGGTCCGCATCCGGCGGAAGGGACAGGCGTACCGTCACGCGGCCCAGATCCGTCCGTGGGACGATTTCCCGGGGGAGCCTCACAGCGATGAGCGTGGTGGCTCCGAGCAACACGAAACAACCCGCCAGCACCCGCCTCCGGTGCGTCAGGCACCCAATCAGGACACGCTCGTAACGGTGCATCAGGCCCGCCTTGCGAAACCGCATGCCGGCAGGCCCCCCCGTGCCGGCATGGCGATCTCTGGCGGCAAGGAGCGGTACGGCTGTCAGAGCCACGAGCAGCGAAGCGGCCAGCGAGGTGACTACGGCCAACGACTGATCGCTGAAGAGCCGGCCAGCCAGCCCCTCGACGAACGTCAAGGGCAGAAACACCGCCACGGTCGTCAGCGTGCTCGCAGCGATGGCACCGGCCACTTCGGCGGTGCCGTTGAGCGATGCCTCTCGCGGAGCCTGCCCCTCTTCCCGCAGCCGGGCGATGTTCTCGACGACGACAATGGCATTGTCCACGAGCAGACCCACACCCAGGGCCAATCCACTGAGCGAGATCAGGTTGAACGTTACACCGAGCACATCGAAAAGCACGAGGGTAAGCCCCAGCGACAGCGGCACCGCCGCGGCGACGGCAACCAGCGCACGCGGGCGACGCAGAAAGACGAACAAGACCACGACGGCCAGAAGGGCACCCAATAGCGCCGCCTGTGCCACACCGCCTATGGCTTGCCGTACGAAAACGCTCTCATCCACCACAACCTCGAGGCGGATACCGGGCAGTTCGGCGTTGAGATCATCCAACACACGCCGCACGTCCTCGGCAGCCCGGACGGTGTTCGCATCAGGCCGGCGCTCGATGAGGAGCAGCAGCGTCTCGGCCTGATCGAGCCGAACCAGACCGCGTCGCTCTTCGACGCCCTCTCGCACTTCGGCTACGTCGCGCAGGCGCACGAGCGGCTGACCGATGCCAGAGACGACCGTCGCGGCCACGTCGTCCACCTGCTCGAACTCGCCGCTGACCTCGACGGCGTAACGAAACGGTCCACGCCGGATCATGCCGCCGGGCAACGCAACGTTGGCCGCCCGTAATGCCCGGGCGATCTGCTCCATACCGAGATCGTAGGCAGCCAACCGCGCCGGATCGACGAGGATCTCGATACGCCGCTCGAAGCCTCCCGTGATACGGACACGTGCCACGTCCCGGAGCTGTTCGAGCCTCCGCACGACGACCTCACGCCCCACCTGTTTGAGCCCGACCAGATCCTCCCGGAGCAGAACGTCCTCCGCCCTGGTCATATCGGCAGTGGCCGTGCGAAGCGCAATCAGCAAGATGGGGCGATCGCTGGGATCAATCTGCAGCACTACGGGCCGCTCGGCGGCCTGAGGCAGCACATCGCCCAGCCGGTCGATTTGCTGACGTACGTTCAGCAGCGCCAGATCCAGGTCTGCATTCCAGCCGAAATCCAGCCGCACGAGGCTCCCCCCCAGCAGCGTCCGCGACGTAACGCGAACGAGCCCGTCCGTTCCGGCCACGGCTTCCTCGACGGGTTCGGTGACGGCACGCTCGACCCGCTCCGGAGGCACATCCGGGTAAGACGTCCAGACCACCAGACCCGGGTAGCGCAGGTCCGGCAACAGGGCCACAGGCAGACGCAGAAAGGCCACCACTGCCAGCGCCATCAGCAATACATAGATCGCCGTCACAGCCACCGGCCGCCGTAAACACAGGGTGATGAGGGCTTTCATGACCCGGCGATTTACCTGTTACCCTCGACGAGCACTACCTCGACAGGCGCCTCGTGTGCCAGTGCAAAATGACCACCGACGGCAATGGTATCGCCAGGACGAAGCCCCTCACGGATCACGATGTCATCGCCAGATCGCTCCCCCACGGTAACATAGACCCAGTTTACCCGTCCATCCTCGATACGAAACACCAGATCCTGCCCCTGCCGCACCAGAACGGCCTCGCTCGGCACGGCGAGCCGGTCTGGAAGCCGAGTGACCTCCAATGCAACGTAAGCAAATAGCCCGGCCATGAGCCGTCCCTGCGGATTGGGGATCACCACCGTAACGCGGCCCGTCCCCGTGGCCGGCTCTACACGAGGGTTGATCGTATGGACGAACCCCTCGAAGATCTCATCGGCCAGCGCTGGAATGCGCACCCAGGCTCTGGCCCCGGCCTTCAGACGAACGAGGTCAGCTTCCAGGACGTCTACTTCCACCTTCATGCGGGTATCGTCCAGCAACACCAGTAACGGATCACCGGCCGCGGCGTGCTGGCCCTCCTCGACGTCGACGCTGGCTACACGGCCGGCAAAAGGAGCACGCACCTCCGTGCGACTCAATGCAAGGCGAGCCCGCTCCAGACGCAACTCAGCCTGAACCAGCCCGCTCACAATGGCCTGCACATCCCCACGGTCGACGCCGGCCAGTTCGCGCTCGGTTTCGAAGCGACGACGCATCCTCTGAAGCTCCACCAGGGAAAGCTCACCCCGATCGAAGGCGATCTGGGCCTGCAGCAACGCCGCCCGGGCTCGAGCCATACGCATCGTATCTGCAGGGACCGGGAGGACGTCCGTGCGCATGGCGACGGCATAGTCTATCCGTGCCTTGAGCAGGGCCGCCTCCGCTTCCTGCATTTCGATACGTGCGGCCCGGTCATCGAGGCGTAGCAGGACCGCATTCTGTGGCACGCGTTGTCCTTCCTCCACGTGCCGATGGCGAACGAACCCACTCGTCTCTGCACTGATCTCTGCCTGCCGCCAGGGGGCCAGACGTCCCGTTGCCTCAGCACGAAGCGGGACGCCCCTTCGCTGCACCACGATCGCCTCGACCAGGGTCCGGGCAGGGCTGGCCTCTACCACCGGCCGGTTCGCAGCTTCGGTGCTCTCACCCGTCAGCATCGGCCAGAAAGCATAGACGAGCAGGGCAACGATACCCAGCACAAGCATCCCCCCCGCAACGTACCCCGCCCTGAATGGCCGAGACTCCCTGACCTGACGCGCTGAACCTGCCATAAACCACATCACGTCGGACCGCCAGTCGTTTCGCATGCCGGCAACAAACGGTCTTCTGCCAGAAAAGATACTTTTACCCCCGGCACATATACAACACAAGTTGCACCCAGGTAGGGTTCTTGACCCACCGGGGGTTTCTCTGTTCTTGGTGTTAGCACTAGAAGAGGTGCCGTCTCTTGAGTTAGATTGATCCCGGTAAACCGAAATCCACGAAACACAATAACCACTCCATCGAAGGCAACGCATTCCCCCCCGGGCGGATGAACGAGCCGTTCGACAGACTGCTGCAGGACAAAGCGCCGACGCGCGATGACCTGCACGGTGAGCTCATGATTCAGGATCGCACACGCATCCTGCAGCACACTCTGTAAGCCGAAGTCACGAACGTCCTCGGACGCGCTCACTACGAGCGTGCCCTCGCGGAAACCGTGCCCTCAAGGAAACACCGCGGACCAATTACCACAACAGCTACCGCAACCACCACCTGAAACCGTACCAGGGCACGCTTACCGTGCGGCAGCCCTGTCTGCGAGACACCGACGAGCCCGTCACCAGTAGCCGCCTCCCTGCCATGCGTACCCGCCTGCTCCTGCCCGCCCTGTTCATCCTGACCCTCGTCAGCGGGATCGCCGTCGGGTCCTGGATGACAGCGTGGGACACCCTTTTCTGCAGAGCCAATACTTGTCGGACAAATAATTAAATCGGCTGTTCTGAGCCAGAATACCTCTTCATTATAACTTCGCGGACCTCATGGATTGACATAACCCCGGATAGGATTATCTTGACAACAACTGTCCTGTTGCAGAGACAGAGTAGTGATCATCACTCTAAGATATCAATTGATAGCTAACCCGATGTGCAAGTTTCTCTGAATCGGCGATTACGGGCTGTTTTTCGCGTGCCGAGTTTGACAAGCAAGATACACAGACGGTGATTCTGGGACATATAGCCCGTTTCACTGAAAAAACCTGCACAACGGGTTAGCTAGTTGTTGAGAGCAGGTCACTTCATGGCGTCTTGCAAAACTTGTGCTGAACGATTTCAGGGTTAAGCAAACTATCCAACGAGAAAGGGGGGAACTGCAATGATTACTCTTCCACGGCGTTGCGAATTGGTCGTTATTGCTCTAACCAGCCTACTTTTCATACTTCCCGGCTGTGATTTAGCAGATGTGGGTCCAACCACCCCTCTTGATCAAGTCACCAAAGACACAAACGAACTCGCTATTGGACCTTACGATAGGGAGCTATTCAATATTGCCCGGGACTACCCTGGTTTTGGAGGAATGTTCTTCGATGAAAGCGGCGCGCTGATTGTTTACTTGACAGAGCCCGATGCACACCTGACATCCTCGGTCTCGAAAAGCTCTCTGGCAGGTCGCCTCCAATCACTGATTGGTTCTAGCTCTAGTGACGCAGCCAAGGCGGCAACTATTAATGTTCTACAAGGACAATATGATTTTAGAGAGCTAGCCGAACTCAAAACCTCATTAGTCGATATACTCGATTTTTCCCATGTAGTCCTCGTCGACATTGACGAACGTATTAATCGACTAGTGATAGGAGTGAAAAGTGATGCATCTGTAGATCAAGTAGAGGAGATAGTAGCTAAATCTGGATTGCCAACAGAGGCTATTGCTATTCAGATCATTGAACCTAAGAAATCTATGGCAACCCTTAGTAGCAAAATACGTCCCCTCTCGGGAGGCCTTAAAACAGAAAGATCAGGATCTGGCTTCGACAAACTATGCACATTAGGATTCAACGTTGTTCACGGTACTTACGGGAAGGGATTTATAACAAACTCACATTGTACAAAAGCCAGAGGAGGTAATCAGGGAACAATTTTCTATCAGCCTGAAAAGGGACTTATCACGACTAACGAAATCGGCACGGAGGCGATCGATCCTGATTGGACCTCTACGGCAAGAGGATGTCCAGCTGGCATGTTATGCCGCGAAAGCGATGCCGCGTATATAGACTATTCTGTCTCTCCGTCAGGTGCTACCGTAGGGCGCATCATGAAAACACAATATCCTGGCACATACTCTGGTTCAACCACGATCAGCGGACCGTACTTTTATATAAATGGTGAGAACCCATACGCTGTCGTAGGCCAGCAGGTAAACAAGATGGGACACGCGACTGGGTGGACTCAGGGTAATGTCGTCAGGGCTTGTGCTGATGAAGGAGTCGCAGGCACAAATTACTGGCTTTTCTGCCAAACTGATGTGACAGCTGGCTCTGCTGGTGGAGATAGCGGTTCGCCCGTTTTTCAGATCATCAGCGGAAATTCGGTTCAGTTGAACGGTATCCTATGGGGCGGAACTGGGACAGAATTTGGCTACAGCCCCATACATCTGATTGAAAGAGAAATTGGGGCCTTTGACACATATTAGATTGTGTGTTCCAGGCTTAAACACCGACAAGTGCGAGCTTCAAATTTCAACAGGAGAGTGAGCGATGAAACGACGTCAAGCGTTTGCACTTCTGCTATCCTTCCTGGTAGGGGGTTGTAACCTGGTCGGCTTGGATTCGGAAAGCAATATTGATCCCAGTGGCCTGCTTATTAATACCGACAAAGAAACGTACGCCGGAATAGACATCATACGAGTGACACTAAACAATCATACTGGCGCTGATCTTGCATATAATTTATGTTTGAACAATTTCCAGATCCTCAAAGACAATACCTGGATACCAGTCGACAAAAACTGGGGAAGCTATAAGTGTACTCTTGCAGCTTCGATACTTGCTGAGGGTGATTCTACGTCAACTAGCATCGAAATTCCCGAGAGCATGGATTCTGGATTATATCGCGTTCACTTCAA
This sequence comes from Roseithermus sacchariphilus, assembly GCA_003285105.1. GTDB lineage: Bacteria > Bacteroidota > Rhodothermia > Rhodothermales > MEBIC09517 > Roseithermus > Roseithermus sacchariphilus. The sequence continues at coordinate 611,284 of CP030158.1, forward strand.
CAGCATCTTTGAGAACACAGAAGAACGCAGGCGTCTACCTGATGAATATTGTGTTTCAAATGCTTTTCAGGTGACTCAGCCTACTGAGACCAGTTAAGCACAAGCCTTTTATAGTAGCCGCCTCCCTGCCATGCGTACCCGCCTGCTCCTGCCTGCCCTGCTCATCCTGACCCTCGTCAGCGGGATCGCCGTCGGGGCCTGGATGCCGCGGGACGATACGTTCTTCGCGCTGCGCAAGAATTTTCAGATCTTCGGCGCGGTCTACGAAGAGCTGGTCGGTGGCTACGTGGATCCCCTCGACCCCGAGCGGTTCATGCGCACCGGCCTCGATGCGATGCTGGAGGATCTGGACCCGTACACGACGTTCATCGACGAGGCGGACAACGCGGACATCGACATCATGACGCGCGGACGCTACGGCGGGGTGGGGCTCAACGTGGGCCTGCGCGGTGGGAAGCTGACGGTCATCGCCCCCGTCGAAGGGGCCAGCGGCTTCCGGCAGGGCGTCCGCACGGGCGACGTCATCACGCACATCGCCGGGCAGCCGACGGCGGGGCTGTCTCAGCGGGAGGTGGGTACGCTGCTGCGGGGCGAACCGGGCACGACGGTGGAGATCCGGGTCGAGCGCGAGGGCGTGCCGGAACCGCTGACGTTCGTGCTCACGCGCGAGCAGGTGCGCCTGCGCAACGTCACCTATGCCGGCTTCGTGCGGGACGACACGGCCGCCGGCATCGGCTACGTGAAGCTGGAGCGCTTCGCCCGCGACGCCGCGCCGGAGGTGCGCCGGGCCATCCAGGACCTGGAACAGACCGGCGCGCTCCGCGGGCTCGTCCTGGACCTGCGCGACAACCCCGGCGGCCTGCTCGACGCCGCCGTCGAGATCACGCAGCTCTTCGTACCGCAGGGCTCGGTGATCGTCTCCACACGCGGCCGCCTCCCCGAGACCGAACGCGTCTACCGCAGCAAGCTGCCGCCGCTGGTGCCGGACCTGCCGCTGGCGGTACTCATCAACGAATTCAGCGCCTCGGCCAGCGAGATCGTCGCCGGCGCCATCCAGGACCTGGACCGGGGGGTGATCGTCGGCACGACGAGCTTCGGCAAGGGGCTGGTGCAGGTCATCCGCCCGCTGCCGCACAACACGTCGCTCAAGATGACGACGTCCCGGTACTTCACGCCGAGCGGCCGGAGCATCCAGGCGCTCGACTACGGCCGGCACGACGGCACGGCGACGGCCATCCCGGACTCGCTGCGCCGCACCTTCCGCACCAGGAACGGCCGGGCCGTGCAGGACGGCCGGGGCATCGAACCGGACGTGACCGTCTCGCCCGGCCCACCCAGCGAACTCGAAGAAGCCCTCCTGCGCCGCGCCGCCTTCTTCTTCTTCGCCAACACCTACGTCGCCCGCCACCCGCTGCCCGATGCCACGGCCCGGGACGAGCGCACCTTCGACCCGGACGACCCCGCCTTCGCGCTCGACATGGACGCCGTCCTGGCCGAGTTCCAGCGCTGGCTCCAGACGCAGGACTTCTCCTACCGCACCGCCGCCGAACGGGCCACCGCCTCGCTCTCGGCCGAACTCGCCGAGATCGGCTACGACACCGCGCAGGACGAGGTCGCGGCGCTGGAGCGGGCCATCCGCGAGGAAAAGCAGGCCGACTTCGCCCGGCACGCCGACCGGCTCAAGGCCCGGCTGCGCACGGAGATCCTGGCCCGCTACCTCGGCGAAACGGCCCAGATCAAGGCCGCCCTGCACGACGACCCGACGCTCGACCGCGCCCTGGGGATCCTGGCCGACCCGGCTGCCTACACGGCGCTCCTGGACACCCCATGACCCGGCCCGTATGTCCCTGCTGTTCCTGATACTGGCCGGGCTGATCGGCGGCTTCCTGGCCGGGCTGATCGGCGTCGGCGGCGGTATCGTCTTCGCCCCGGTGCTGTTCTTCTACTTCCAGGCCGCCGGCGTGGACCCGGCCGTCCTGCCGCCGCTGACCATCGGGACGAGCCTGCTGTGTACGCTGCTGGCCTCGCTCGCGAGCGCCTGGTTTCAGCTCCGGCGCGGCGCGGTGCTGGGCCCGGTGGCCCTGAGCGTGGGGGCCTTCAGCGCCCTGGCCGTCTTCCTGACGACGCGCTACGTGACCACCCAGCCCTGGTACGACAAGGAAGCCTTTCAGATCGTCTTCAGCCTCGTGCTGCTCACCGTGGTGGCCCGCATGGTGCTGAGCCGGGCGCGGCGTCCCGACGGCGGCACGGAAAGCCCGCCGCCCCGGCACCATCCCTGGCCGATGCTGGCCGCTGCCGGCACCGCCGCCGGGGCCGTCTCCTCGGCCGCCGGCGTGGGCGGCGGCGTCGTGCTCGTGCCGGCCTACAACAGCTTCCTCAAGATCCCGATCCACTATGCCGTGGGCACCTCCAGCGCCACCATCGTGCTCATCGCCGCGGTGGGCGTGGTCACCTACGTGGCCACGGGCTGGAGCGCGCCGGTGCCGACCTCCGCCCTGGGGTTCGTCGACGTCGGGCGGGCGCTGCTGCTGGCCGTGCCGGCCGTGCCGGCGGCCCGCCTCGGGGTCTGGACGGCGCACCGCATCCCCACCACCGCCCTCCGCCGGAGCTTCGCCGCCATCGCGGCCTTCGTCGCCCTGCGGCTGCTCTGGAACGCGCTGGGCTGAACCCCGCCAGACACAAAAAGGGCGGGCCTGACGACCCGCCCCTGACTGCTCCGAACCTGCGTCCGGTCTACGCGGCGTCCGGGTTACTCGACGACGAACGTCACCTTGGCGTTGACCCGGTACTTCACCACGCTCGTCCCCTCGACGAGCGCCTGGATATCCTTGACGTAGACGTGCTTGATGTTGCGCACCGATCGGGACGCCTCATTGACGCCGTTCTCGACGGCTTTCTCGATGGACTCCCCTTCGGCGATGACTTCGATGACTTTGGCGATGGACATCGTATTCCTCCACACATCTGGTTGATTGAAAACGCTTTCCTTACAACACAGTAACGACTGGACGGCCCGATCGCAACCCCGGCGCCTTCATTCTTAACCGGACGATGCGTATCATGGGTCACCCGGGCGGGCTCAACCGGAATCCTGCGCCTCGCTCCTTCTTCCCCTCCATCCTTCCTCCCCTCCATAAGAACGGCACACGCGCATGGACGCCCTGAAAGAACACATCATGAACGCCCTGGGCTCTCAGGTGACCGACCTGCTCGGCCGGCAGTTCGGGCTGGCGCCGGAGAAGGCCGAGCAGGTGCTGCCCGAGGTGACGCCGCCGGTGCTGTCCTCGCTCCAGGACGCCCTCCAGAATCCGCAGAACCACCTGGGGCTTCTTCAGGGCATCGCCTCGCAGTTTCTCAACGACCGCGACACCCCGCCCTCCTCCGGCATGGGCGACCTCGTGCATCAACTCCTGGGCAGCCGCCTCGGCGACGTCGCCGGCTCGCTCAGCCAGCGCCTCGGCATCGACGCCGGCACCGCACAGCGCATCCTGGCGACGGTCGTGCCCATGGTGCTGAACGTCCTGGGCACCCGCGCCCACCAGGCCGAGGGCAACGACCTCGACGCCCTGGGACGGATGCTCGGCGCCTCGGGCGGCCTGGGCGGGCTGATGGGCTCGCTGCTGAAAGGCTCCTCCGACGCCGGCTCGCTGCTCGGCAGTCTCGGCGGACTGTTCGGAAAAAAGTAAACGGCGACGGGCTGACCGCTGACGGCTGACCGCTGACGGCTGACCGCTGACCGCTGACCGCTGACCGCTGACCATCTTCCTCATCATCCATCCCAACACATCACCATGGGCATTTTTGATTTTATCAAAGACATCGGCAAAGCCGTCGGCATCGGCAACGAGGCCGAGGAGATCCAGGCCGACATCCAGGCCAAGCTCGCCGGGCAGGTAGAGAACCTGACCGTCACGTTCAACAACGGCACCGTGATCCTGACCGGCAGCGTGGCCGACCAGGCCGCCCGCGAGAAAGCCGTGCTGCTGGCCGGCAACGTGAAGGGCGTCGAGAAGGTGGACGACCGGCTGACCATCCGCGCGCCGGAGCCGGTCTTCTACACGATCCAGAAGGGCGACAGCCTCTCGAAGATCGCAAAGGAGCAGTATGGCGATGCCTCGAAGTGGAAGGCGCTCTTCGAGGCCAACCGGGAGGTCATCGAGGACCCCGACCTCATCTACCCCGGGCAGCGCATCCGCATCCCGCAGGACGTGTAGCCGCCCCGCCAGACGTACCCTCCGGCGCCCCGGCCCACCCGCCGGGGCGCTTTTTTGGGTGTGTCCCGTTTCCGGGGGCAGGCCCTCAGGCCGCCAGCGTCCGTATCGTGTGCAGGAGCACGTTGGCACCGGCCGCGACGTCTTCGGGGCGGGTGTACTCCGTGACGTCGTGGCTGACTCCGCCGACGCTGGGCACGAACAGCATCGCGGTAGGGCAGCGCGTCGCCAGGATCTGCGCGTCGTGGCCCGCTCCGCTGGTCATGCGGCGGTGCGTGTAACCGCACGCCTTGGCCGCCTGCTCGATGGCGGCCACCACCTCCTCGTCGAAGCGCACCGGCGGGATATGAGCCAGTTCGCGGTGCTCCAGCGCGACCCCCTCGGCCGCGGCCACCTCCTGCGCAAAACCGAGCAGCCGGACGGCCATCTCCCGCAACCGCACCGCGTCCGGGTTGCGGAGGTCGGCCGTGAGGCGGGCGCGATCCGGGATGATGTTGATGTAGCCCGGCTCGACCTCCAGCGTGCCGACGGTGGCTCGCTGCCCGCGGATGCTGCGTGCCAGGTGCCGCACCTGCGCGGCGATGGCTGCGGCCACGAAGCCGGCATCCTGCCGCCGGTCCATCGGCGTGACGCCGGCGTGGTTGCTCGCGCCCTGCACGCGGAACTCGTGCCAGAGGATGCCCTGCACGCCGTCCACCACCCCGATCGTCACCCCGTCTTCCTCCAGCACCGGTCCCTGTTCGATGTGCAACTCGACGAAGGCCCGCAGCGGCAGGTCGCGGAAGTCGTCCGGGCCGGCCATGCCCGTGCGGTCCAGGTTGTCGCCCAGCGTCGTCCCGTCGATGCCGACGGTGGCGCGGACGGCGTCGAGGTCGAGATCGCCCCGGAAGAACAGGCTACCCATCACGTCCGGCGTGAAGCGGTTGCCCTCCTCGTTGACGAAGGCGGCGACGGCCAGCGGCCGCCGCGTCGTGATGCCGGCCTCCTGGAGCGTGGCGAGCACTTCCAGGCCGGCCATCACCCCGAGCGCCCCGTCGTAGCGGCCGCCGCGCCCGACGGTGTCCAGGTGCGAGCCCGTCATCACGATCGGGCCTTCCTCCCGGCCGGGCCGGATGCCGACGAGGTTGCCGATGGCGTCGATGCGGACCTCCAGCCCGAGCGCCCGCATGCGGGCCTCCACAAAATCGCGCCCGGCCTTGTCCTCGTCCGTGAAGGCCAGGCGGCACACGCCGCCCCCGTCGATGGCGCCGATACGGGCGAGGTCGGCCAGGCTCTGGTTCAGGCGGTCGGCGTTGACGCGCAGCGGCATGGTGACATGGTAACGGTTGGTGACAGCCCGGTCACCGTCGGGGCGGGCCGGCACTCAGCGCATCCGCCGGAGGTCTGCCTCGGCGGCGATGTAGCCGAAGGCCGGCCAGTAGGCACCGGCCAGGACCTCCTCGAAGACGGCCCGGGCGCGGTCCGGCTGCCCGTTGTAGAGGTACCAGTTGCCCACGCCGTAGCCCTGGGTGGCGAGCGAAAGTGCCCGGTCCGGCCCCGTCTCCTCGCCCAGCAGCGCCTCCGGGGCCAGCTCGCCCCGGTACATCTGCAGGCGACGGTAGTAGTCGTGGTTCTCCAGGATCTCCATGTCCGGGTGGATCCGCTCCAGCACCGCGGCGGCCTCGGCGTCACGCCCGAGGCGGCGCAGCGTCATGTAGAGCCAGTCCGCCGTCGCCACGAGCATGTCGTCGTTGGTCGACGCGTCCAGGGCGTTCTGGTAGGCCGCCAGGGCCGCCTCGTAGTCGCCGTTGAGGTAATGGGCCAGGCCGAGGTGGTACCAGACGTTGGTGTGGAGCGTGCTCCGGGGGATGCCGGCCGGGTTGGGCGCGCCGTCCGGCTCGATCTGATCGGGCGTGCCCGCCATCAGCTCCGCTGCCCGCGACAGGTCGGCGATGGCCCGGTCGAAGTTTCGGACGGTGATGTAGCGATGGCCGCGGTGGCGATAGAGGCGCGGGTCGTCCGGGTGGAGGGTCAGCCCGTGGGTGTAGACGTCGATGGCCTCGTGGTAGCGCCCGAGGTAGGCCATCCGTCGGCCGAGCCAGATGAGGGCATCCGCGTCGTCCGGATCGGCCTCGTAGGCGGCCCGGGCCGCCGCCAGGTCCGCCTCCAGCGCGGCGCGACGCTCCGGGGACAGCGGAAGCGGGGGGAGCGTATCGCCCCCCAGCGAGAGCACCGGCCTGGCGGGCGATGCCGTCTCCGCGCCGGGGGCCGGGGCGTCGGCACAACCCGCCAGCAGCAGCACGAGCAGGCCCAGCAGCACCATCCTCGTTTCGATCAGGGCACCCTGCATGACGATCCCTCCGGTGGGCGGAGCAAGCGAAGACGACGGAAACGACCCCCTCGTCCGGCACGACGACCCGGCCGGAGCCGGACGGCCTTCGAATCCGTAGTTAGCACCTGGCGGGGTAAGGCGCAACCGGAGCGAAGCCACCAGGGGGGCCGAGGCCCCCGGCCCGCCTCCGAACCTGCCCCCTTGCCCATGCATAGGAAGAGGGACCCCGCCGCATGGCTCCGGGTCGCTCGACCGTATCGTTCACGGATGGAGGAAGCCTTCCCATGACGTTTTTGAACCTGACCCCGCACCCGGTTGACGTGCTGGAAGAAGACGGGACCCGCATCGACTCGGTACCGCCTTCGGGCACGGTCGGCATCGCGGCCGGGGAACGGCTGCTCAACGTGCCCCCGCCCGAGCCGGGCGTCGTCTACATCGTCCTGCCCGCCATCACCGAGGCCAGCGAACGCGAGGATCTCGTGTCCATCGCGGTCGAAGAAGCGCGGCGCTCGCAACGGGGCAACGTGCAGACGCACGTCTGCTACTGGTCCGCCGGATAGCCGGCCTCCGGTCAGAAACCCCACGTTTCGGCGGCACGTAACAGGCGCCGTTCCACATCCCCGGCAGCCTGACCGAGATCCCCTCATGCGCGCGGCCCGTCTGTTCCTGCTCACCCTGCTCTGCCTCGGCTGCCAGCAGCCCGTCCGCTCCCAGGAGTCGCCGCCGGAGCCCCCGCCGCAGCGCGTCGAGCCGCCGGCGGGGAACGTCGGCGACCAGATCCAGCGCTCGCGGCAGACGGCCATCACGCGGGCCGTCGAGGTCGTCACGCCCGCCGTGGTCAGCGTGAACGTGATCGAGGTGCAGCGGCTGCGCTACCGCGACCCGTTCGAGGGCTTTTTCAACGACCCCGTGTTCGACTACTTCTTCGGACAGCGGCGGCCTTACTACATCGAGCGGCCGGTGCAGTCGCTCGGCTCCGGGTTCATCATCTCACCCGACGGCTACCTGGTCACGAACGACCACGTCGCCGGCAACGCCACCGAGATCACCGTCGCCTTCCCGGACGGCCGCACGCTGCCGGCGCGGCTCGTCGGCACCGACCCGGCCACGGACATCGCGCTGCTGAAGATCGACACGGACGAGCCGCTGCCCTATCTGACCTTCGCCGAGGATCCGCCCATCGTGGGCGAGTGGGTGATCGCGCTGGGCAACCCCTTTGGTCTGTTCGAGGCGGCCGACCCCACGGTGACCGTGGGCGTGGTGAGCGCCACCAACCGCGATCTGCAATCGAACCGGCAGGGACGGATCTACCGGGACATGATCCAGACGGACGCCGCCATCAACCGGGGCAACTCGGGCGGGCCGCTCGTGAACGCGCTGGGCGAGGTCATCGGCGTCAACACGGCCATCTACAGCGAATCCGGCGGCTCCATCGGCATCGGCTTCGCCGTGCCCGCGGCCAAGGTCCGGCGGATCGTCGAAGAGCTGCGCACCAACGGCGCGGTGGATCGCTCCTACTACACCGGCCTCTACGTGGTGAACCTGACCGATCGCATCGCACACGCCCTGGGGATGACGCAGCGCCGCGGGCTGTTCGTGCGCGACGTCGACCCGGACTCCCCCGCCGCGCAGGCCGGCATCCTGCCCTACGACGTCATCCTCTCCATCGAAGGCGAGGCCATCAACTCCAGCGACGACTACGTGGCCCGCATCTACGACTTCCGCCCCGGCGACCGGGTCAGCGTCCGGCTCCTCCGCGACGGCGAGGAACGCACCGTGACGCTCCAGATCGGCCGAAGCAGGGGTTAGGGCTGCTACGGGCGGCTGGCTGGGGGCCATGGGCTGATCGCTGACCGCTGATCGCTGACCGCTGACCGCTGACGGCTGACCGCTGACGGCTGACCGCTGACGGCTGATCGCTGACGGCTGATCGCTGAAAGCCCCCTACTCCCTGTTGCCTTCGCCGTCGGCTTCGGGCGGCAGGCTGCCGAGTAGCCGCCGGGCGTCGGCGTGGTCCGGTTGGCGCTCCAGCAGCCGTGTCACCGTGCGGCGGGCCTCGGCGAAGCGGCCTTCGAGGGCGTAGGCGCCGGCGAGGTTGTAGAGCGTCTGCGGGTGGTCCGGCTCGCCCTGCAGGGACCGCTCCAGCCAGCCGATGGCGGCGGCCCGCTCGCCGCGCCGCAGCAGGATGCTGCCGATCATGCGCTGGGCGGCCGGCAGCGGCTCCCGGTCGTGCGCCGCCAGGAAGTAGGAGAGGGCTTCGTCGTAGCGCCCCGCCTTGACCAGCACGTTGCCGGCATCGAGGTACGGAGCGGCGGCAAACGGGTATTCCTGCACGAGCGCCAGCGCCGCCTGGAGCGCCCGGCGGTAGTCGCCCTGCTGCTCGTAGTACTGCCGCAGCAGCGTGATCGTCTCGCCCCAGCTGCGCTGATCCCGAAGGAGCGCCACGGCCAGCTGCTCGACGGGATTCGACGGCTTCAGCGTGTCCCGGCGGGTGACGCCGGGCGGCTGAAACGGCCAGTTGTTCATCAACTGACGGATCCGGTAGACGCCCATCAGCGAGTCCACGGCCGTCAGCAGCACCTCCTGCCGGGCGAGGTCCGCCGGCACGGGGGCCGTCCACACGCCAAAGGCGCTCTCGGCCCGCAGCGCCTCGTAGAAGGCATCGGCGATGAGGAAATAGCCGTCCACGTTGGGGTGGAGGTGCTCCAGCATGAGGTTGTGGCCGATGATGCCGCCGGGCGACGCCGCCGCGAGCGCGGCCTGCGTCTCGACCACCACCGCGCCGGCCCGGGCGGCTTCGGCGCGGATGATGGCGTTGATGGCCTCGGGGGCCCGGAAGCGCAGCTGATCGCGGTCTATGGCTGCCCGGTACGCCGCGCGGGCCTCCGCGTACCGCCCTGCGGCATCGAGCACCTGCGCCTTCCGGTAGAAGGCCTCGGCCGCCAGGCTGTCCAGCGCGATCGCCTCGTCGTAGCGAGCGAGGGCGCGGGCGGTGTCTCCGGCGGCGGCGGCCCGCCGGGCGTCCTGCATGAGCGCCTCCCAGCGGTCGGCCGGCGTCCCCTCGGCCAGGCCGCTGATGAAGGGCGCGTGATCCCGCTCGTTGCTCGCCACCGTGCCGATGTAGACGGGAATGCCGGCGGCCCGGTAGCGGGCGAGGAGGTCCCGCAGATTGCCCTGGAATTGCCGCAGCCCCCGTTCGTAGAGCGGCGAGCCGTAGGGGATGGCCTGCTCGCGCACCATCCGCTCCATCAGCGTATGGCCCGGCCGCGGGCGCTCGTCGCCGGCCAGCGTCCCGGCGGCGGCCGCCAGCAGCGCCCGGAGGCCCTGCACCAGCCGCAGGTGCTGGAGCCGCAGGTACAGGTTCACCACCCCCCGCACCGTCCCCAGCGACTCCGTCGAGCCGACGCCCAGCACGCCGTAGTATTCGTTGTGCCCGGCGTAGATGAGCACGGCGTCCGGCTCGATGGCGATGATCTCATCGGCCAGATCCAGCAGCGTGAACGAGTTCACCGCCGCCATCGCCGTGTTGACGACCTCCACGTTCCGGCCGGGGAACGTCTGGAGCAGGCGTTGCTCCAGCATCCGCGAGAAGCTGCCGCCCCGGTAGTAGGGATACCCCGCCGCACTCGAACCGCCCTGCACGACGATGCGGAGGGTGTTCGTATCCTTCTCGGCCAGGAAAAAGTCGTACAGGCTGTTCGGGACGTTCTGCTGGCGGACGAAGTAGCGGCGCGCGACCTCGGGGTTCTGGTAGCGGTAAGCCGGCGCATCGGGGGCCGGGATGAACAGCGGGTAGTCGTCGCCATAGCCCACGAGCCGCAGCCCTCCTTCGAGGAGCACGAAGAAGAGCACGGGAATCAGCACCATCAGCACCGTCCACAGCAGACGCCGGGCGGGCGGGGGCGAGGCAGCAGGGGTCGTCGCCATCGGTCCGGGGTGGGGAGGAAGCGGCGCGGGGAACTCACCGGCGCCGTCGTGACGTACAGCGGGGCCGGTATGCATTCACCGAGGCGATTGATCCCGTGCTTCGTTTCCCCCCGCTGATCCTGGCCGGGCTGCTCCTGCTGAGCGGCTGCCTGCCCTACGCCTGCCGCCGGGACGAGTCGCGCGCGCTGCTCCCGTCCGACTCGCTCTCGCGCGCCTTCGCGCAGCAGATCCCGGCCGATACGCTGGCGCTGCGGTGGCGCACGACGGGGGCCACCGCCGGCCTGGCCTTCCCCCGCACGGTGCTCTTCGGCCCGGACGGCGCGGTGATCGTGGCCGACGCGGAGCGCAACGCGGTGGTCGTGTTCGACACGACGGGCGCGGTGGACCGAATCCTCGCCCCGGGCACCTTCGACGTGCCCTTCCTGGCCGGCCGCCGCGGCGACACGCTGGCCGTCTTCAGCCCCGGCGCCCGGCGCATCGACTTCGTGCTGGGCGACGCCGTCGTCCGCCGCGTCCCGACGCCGACCGACCTGCCCGCGCGCGGCACGCTCCAGTACGCCGCCGTCACCGACCACACGATCTTCTTCAAGACGCTCGGCGATGACGTCGTGGGCTACCTGGCGCGGCTCGACGAGCGGGGGCGCATCCGGGACCGCGTGCCGCTGCCGGGGCCGGCCTGGCGACACGCCGGCCTCCTCCGCCCCTGGGGCGACACGCTGGTCAGCCTCTCCGGCTTCCGGCCCGTCGTGGACCTGCTCCCCCCCGGCGCCACCGCGCTCGACACGCTCGCCCTCGTCGGCTTCGACTCCCCGATGCTGGCTCGCAGCCGCCTGTTCCTGCTGGGCGAAACCCACGAGGCCCCGCTGCTCATCGAGTCCGGCGCGGCCGCCGGCGACGCCCTCTTCCTGCTCAACCTCCGTCCCGGCTGGCTGCAGGTGGACGTCTACGACCGGCAGGGCCGCCTCCGGCACCGGCTGATCGGCCCGGACCCGGCCTACGACAAGCAGTTCTACCCGCGCGACCTGGCCGTGCGCCCGCATCCCGGCGGCGGCTACACCCTCGCCGTCGTCTTCACCGGCTCCGAGCCCGGCGTGGCGGTGTTCCGGTGGCGGGGTGAGCGGCCGGACGGGCGGTGAGGCGCCGTCGACATGCTCCGCCGCATCGCGTATTTTGCGACCACCGTCCCCGGCATGCCCCGCCGTTTCGTCGACGCCCGATTCCCATGAAACCGCTCTTCCGCTTCCTCCTGGTAGCGCTGATGCTGGCTCCCGCCATCGTCCGCGCCCAGCCGGCTCCGCTGACCGTGCAGCAGATCATGCAGGACCCCGACACCTGGATCGGCGACTGGCCCGACGATCCGTTCTGGTCGGAAGACGGGTCCACGCTCTACTTCTCCTGGAACCCGCAGGGGCAGTTCGCCGGCGACTCGCTCTTCAAGGTGCCGCGCGGCGGGGGCGCGCCCGTGCAGGTGCCCCCGACCGAACGGCGGAACCTCCCGCCCCGGTTCGACGGCTGGCACCACGGCGAGCACGTCTATGACGCCGCCTTCCGCCGAAAGGTCTTCGCCCGCGACGGCGACCTCTACCTCCACGATCGGGCCTCCGGTGCGACGACCCGGCTCACCCACACGCGCCGCCGCGAAGGCGACCCCCGCTTCACCCCGGACGGCACCGCCATCGTCTTCACGCTGGACGACAACCTGTTTCGGATGGACCTGACGACCGGCGCCATCGTCCAGCTCACCGACCTCCGCAGCGGCCCGGAGCCGAAGGACCCTCGCCGCAACGAACAGGACCGCTTCCTCGAAGCCCAGCAACAGGCGCTCTTCGACCTGTTTCGCCGGCGCAAGGAGGAGCGCGAGGCCCGTGAAGCCGCCGAACGCGCCGACCGGGCCGCCGAAGACCGTCCCCCCACCTTCTACACCGGCGACCGACAGGTGCAGCAGCTCCGCCTCGACCCCACCGGCCGCTTCGTCTCGTTCACCCTCTACCAGCGCGCCGACGACACCGACACCGAGGTCATGGACTACGTGACCGAGTCCGGCTATGCCGACGTCCTGCGCGCCCGGCCGAAGGTGGGCGCCCCCGGGCCGTCGCAGGACCTCTACGTGCAGGACCTCGCCCGCGACACGACCTACCGCGTGGACCTGCACCAGGTGCCGGGCGCCTATGACCCGCTGCCGTTCCAGACAAACGACGACGTGGCAGACGACGTGGCAGACGACGCGACGGACGACGCGACGGACGACGCGGCCGACGATGCGGCGGTCGATTCGAGCCGGACGAAGCGCGACCTCTTTGCCTACGGCCCGTACTGGAGCGGCGACGGGCGCTACGCCGTCGTCGAGATCCGCGCGCGCGACAACAAGGACCGCTGGATCGCCCGCCTCGACGCCGAAACCGGCACGCTGACCGTGCTCGACCGCCAGCACGACGCGGCGTGGATCGCTGGGCCGGGCATCTCCTGGTTCGGCGGACGCAGCACGATGGGCTGGCTGCCGGACCACCGCCGCTTCTTCTTCCAGAGCGAGGCCTCCGGCTACAGCCACCTCTACACCGTCGACGTCGAAACCGGCACCCTGACCCAGCTCACGGCGGGCGCCTTCGAGGTGTTCGAGCCGATGCTCTCGCGCGACGGGCAGACGTGGTTCTTCCTCAGCAGCGAGGGCTCGCCCTTCGAACGGCACGTCTACCGCATGCCCGTCGACGGCGGCCCCCGCACCCGCCTGACGACGATGGCCGGCCGCCATGAGCTCGCCCTCAACCCGGACGAGCAGACCATGGCGCTGCGGCACGACTACAGCAACCGCCCGCCGGAGATCTTCCTCCAGCCCATCGGGGGCACCCCGGAACGCATCACGACCTCCCCGACGGCGGCCTGGTCCGCCTACCCCTGGCGCGATCCCGCCATCGTCACCATCGAAGCCAGCGACGGCGCCGAGGTCCCCGCCCGCCTCTACGAACCCGCCGAGCCCAACGGCGCCGCCGTGCTGTTCGTCCACGGCGCGGGCTATCTCCAGAACGTCCACCGTGGCTGGAGCAGCTACTTCCGGGAATACATGTTCCACAACCTCCTGGCCGACCGCGGCTACGTCGTCCTCGACCTGGACTACCGCGCCTCGGCCGGCTACGGGCGCGACTGGCGCACCGCCATCTACCGCCACATGGGCGGACGCGACCTGCAGGACTACGTCGACGCCTCACGCTACGTCGGGCAGCGCTACGGCATCGATCCGGAGCGGGTGTTCATCTACGGCGGCTCGTACGGCGGCTTCATCACGCTGATGGCGCTCTTCACCGAACCCGAGCACTTCGGCGCCGGCGCGGCGCTACGAGCCGTCACGGACTGGGCCCATTACAACCACCCCTACACCGCCAACATCCTCAACACGCCCGCCGAAGACTCCCTCGCCTTCGCCCGTTCCTCGCCCATCTATTTCGCCGAGGGGCTGGCCGACCCGCTGCTGATGTGCCACGGGCTGATCGACACCAACGTGCAGCCGCAGGACATCTTCCGCCTCGTGCAGCGGCTGATCGAACTGGGCAAGGAGGACTGGGAACTGGCCGTCTACCCCGTCGAGGGCCACGGCTTCACCGAGCCGTCGAGCTGGACCGACGAGTACCGCCGTATCCTGGCGCTGATCGAGGATACCGTGGGGCCGAACCGCCGCGTCGCGGTACCAACCGACGGCGCAACGGAGGACGCCGGGCGGTAGGCCGAGCACCGACGTTTTTCCTCTCCCCCGGCACGATTCCGTGCCGGATGCTTCGTTCTCACGCGCGTGAGCGGGGCGGGCTTGTGTTTCTGGCGCCCAATCCGTTCCATGCATCTACGGCAGTTCTCTTCGAGGGACACGGCGCCCCCCACAGTACCTCTCTCCGGGGGCCATCGACCCGGGCGTCACACGCGCCCCGGCCGTCCGGCGCCGTGCCTCGATACACCCCGGCCCCGGCTTGAAACGCCGCTGGCCTGCCCGGGAGCACGTTCGTCTCCCCGGAGCCCTCGCTCCGGCCCACGCGCCCCGGCCCCGTACCGTTGACCGCCTGATCACGTGGACCCGGTATCTCCTGACACGCGGGAGGGAAAGACTTCGAGGTTGCGTATGGATCCGCTTCGCATTTCACTCTTCGGCCGCCTGCACCTCTCCTACGGCGGCACCCCCCTCACCTCCTGCGCCTCGGCCAAGGCGCGGGAGTTGCTGTGCTACCTGCTCCTGTTCCGAGATCGCCCCCATCCGCGGGAGGTGCTCGCCAGCCTGCTCTGGGGGGACCATTGCACCACGAGCCAGTCGAAGACCTACCTGCGGAAGGCGCTGTGGCAGCTTCAGACGGGCCTCAACGCCTGCCACGGCCTCGAAGACGCCCTCCTGATCGAGGCCGACGCGGAGTGGATCCAGCTCCATTCCATCGAGCCGCTGTGGCTGGACGTGGCCGTCTTCGAGGAAGCCTACGCCGCCGTGCAGGACCGGCCCGGCCGCCGCCTCGATGCCTGGGACGCTCACCTGCTGCAACGCGGCATTGCCGTGTACGAGGGGGATCTGCTGGAGGGCTGGTATCAGGACTGGTGCCTGTGCGAGCGCGAGCGGCTGCAGCAGCTCCACCTGATCATGCTGGACAAGCTGATGGAACACTGCGAGCAAACCGGCGCCTACGAGGCCGGCCTGCGCTACGGCGAAACCAGCCTGCGCTGCGACCGCGCCCGGGAGCGTACGTACCAGCAGCTCATGCGCCTGCACGTGGCCCTGCGGGATCGCACGGGCGCCCTGCGCCAGTATGCCCGCTGCGTCGCCGCCCTGCGCGAGGAGCTGGACGTGGCCCCCTCGGCCCGGACCAACGCCCTCCGCGACGCCATCCGCCGGGACGACGCCGCCCTCGAACCCGACGCCTCCGAACCCGGCTCCTCCGAACCCGGCTCCTCCAAACCCGACGCCTCCGAGGACGGGGACAGG
This sequence comes from Roseithermus sacchariphilus, assembly GCA_003285105.1. GTDB lineage: Bacteria > Bacteroidota > Rhodothermia > Rhodothermales > MEBIC09517 > Roseithermus > Roseithermus sacchariphilus. The sequence continues at coordinate 626,681 of CP030158.1, forward strand.
CCCGCGCGCCCGCGCGCCCGGCCGGACGCGCCCACCGTCTCCGACCGGCTCGATCACATCATCACCCTGCAGCATCGCCTGGCCCGGCTCCACACGCAGCTCCAGCGCGAGCTCGAGGCCGTCGAGGGCGCCCTGCACCGCGGCACCGCCTGAACGCCGGCCGACCCGCCGGCTCATTTTGGAACGCGCCGGGATACGCCGGTGGAACGCCGCCGGGCACAACGCTGCCGTACCCTGCCCGATACCCGCCGCGGCGTCGTGCCCGGCGGGTTCACGATCGCCGGGACGTCGCTCATGGGACCGGACGCAGATACCCACTCCTTCATCATCAAGCTATACGCCAGTGAGGAGGGGGACCTGCGCGGGCACATCACCCATGCCCACACCCGCGAGCGCCACCGGCTGCGTGGCCTGGAGGACATTCTGACCTTCATCGGCCCGTACGTGCACTCCATGGGGGTCCAGCTCGGCCCGCGCAGCCGGCTGCTGCTCTGGATCAGCCAGGCCCCCCACGACCTTCGCGCTGACCGCCCCTTCCACCCGCTCCCGCAACGGCATGGCGGACTACCGAGGCATCGAGACCGTCAGCGAAGCGCTGATGCACCTGCTGCGGGCCACCTACGACCCCACCGACTTCGACGGAAACGCGCTCCAGTTCGCCGTCTACGTGGCGGACGACTTCCGCCAGCCGATGGCGACGGGCGTGTCGCTCTTCCTCTACCGCGTCGTGCCCAACGGAAGCCATCGCACCCCGCGCGGCCGCCTCGACGACCGCGGGCTCCGCCTCCAGCCCTCGCTCCCGCTCGACCTCCACTACCTGATGACCCTCTGGGCACGCGACGCCTCGCTGCAACACCGCGTCGCCGCCTGGCTGATGCGCGTGCTCGAAGACACGCCCATCCTCCCGCACGGCCTGCTCGACAGCGTGGCACCCGGCGTCTTTCACCCGGACGAAACGGTGGAGGTGCTGCCGGGGGAGACGAGCACGGAAGACCTGCTGCACCTCTGGGAAGCCCTCATCGAGGACGGCTACCAGCTGTCGATTCCGTACGTCGTGCGCAACGTCTACATCGAGTCTCGCCGGCCCCTCGACGAGGGCGCTCCGGTGCACGAGCGCGTCCTGCAACTGCGTGACGCCGACGCCCGCCCGACCCTGTGAGGCCTGCATGCTCGCCGAAGACCTCCTCATCCGCACCCTGCTCGGCTTCCGCTTCGTCGATGCCGCGACGGAACAGCCGGTGACGAGCGGCCTCGCCGTTTCGGCCGCCCCCGCCGCGGCCCGGCAGCCCCTCGTCCAGGCCCACCGCACCCGATCCGGCCATTACGCCTTCCACCATCTGCCGGGCCTGCACGCTCTCGCCTACCCGGCCGACACGGCCGGGCCACCGGAATCGGCCTCCGGCACCGCCTTCCTCGTGCGCGTCGTCGACCGGCAGGGCCGCTTCCTGCCGGCCGTGCGCCACGTCACGGTGCCGGTCCTGCCGAGCCCGCCGGCCAGCCCGCCGGAGGCCTCCCCGCTGCTCGACTTCTACCTGCTCTCGGCCCCGACGCGCCCGGTGCCGCCGGGCCTGGCCGTGATCTACACCCGCGTGGTCGACGTCGCCACCGACGCCCCCGTCCCGCACGCCCTCCTCGAGCTCGAGGTGGACGGCGAGGCGGTCTACGGCCAGGCCGACCGGGCGGGCGACGTCGCGCTGCTGTTTCCGTACCCTGCCGTCGTCGCCCCGCTGTCCGGGTCGCCGCCGTCAGGCCGGCGGGCGCTGTTCGAGCAGGCCTGGGACCTGACGCTGCGGGTCTATGCCCGGCCCGGCGCGCTGACCTTCCCCCTGGACCCGGACGTGCCGGAGCTCTCCGGGGTCTTCGCCCAGGCGCCGGCGCTCATCCACGGCCACCCGCGCGCCTCGCCGCCCGGGCCGCCGGCGGCCACCCGCACCGTGACGCTGACCTTCGGCACCCCGGCCGTGCTGCGGACCGCGGGCGAGGCCCGGCTTTTCATCGAACCATCCCCCTGACCCAGCCCTGGAGGTTGCACCGTGCCTGAATACCTTGCACCCGGCGTCTACGTCGAAGAGACGAGCTTCCGGCCCAAAACCATCGAAGGCGTCAGCACCAGCACGGCCGGCTTCGTCGGGCCGACCCGCTACGGCCCCGTCGAAGGGGAGCCGGAGTTGCTGACCAGCTTCGCCGATTTCGAACGCCTCTACGGAGGGCTCGACGAACTGGTGTTCGGCGGGTCCCGCCAGACCAACTTCCTCGCCCAGGGTGTGCGGGCCTTTTTCGAGGAAGGCGGCAAGCGCTGCTACGTCGCGCGCGTCTACGCGCCGGACGCCGACGCCTCGCCCCCCGGCGAGGGCCGCGCCTGGGCCGACAACCAGGGGCTGGCCTCGCCGCCGCCGATCCTGCTCACCCTCACCGCCCGCTTTCCCGGGGTGATGGGCAACCTGCGCGTCACCATCCGCCCCCGCCTCAGCCCCAGCGTGCTCGTCACCAGCGCCGGCGGCACCGGCACGCAGTTCCAGGGCCTCAAGGAAGGCGACGTGGTCTACGTGCGCGATACGGCCAGCCCGCCCCAGCACGAGGGCTACTACAACGTCGTCCTCCACGGCGACACCCCCGTGCTGCGCCCCGCCGACGGCGCCGCCGACGGCTCGGACGACGTCCGCGCCGGCGACCTGAGCAGCACCCACCACGTGGCCCGCCTCACCGTCGACGTCGAAATCCAGCGGCCCATCTACCGGCCCCGGCGGCCGCGCGAGCGCTTCGACGACGCCACGCTCGTCGAGGACCTCCCGCTCAACCCGGCCGACCCCGGCTCGCTCGCCGGCTACTTCACCGAAACACCGTCCTCCCGCGTCGACTACGTCTCGGTGCCGTTCTTCGTCACGCTGACGCTGTCTCCGCCCGCCACGGCGACGGGGGCGGACTATGCCGCGGCGCTCTTCGGCAACGACCCCGCGGACACCGGCAGCCCGACCGTCCCGGCCGTCTTCCAGCTTACCGGCGGCTCCGACGGGCAGCGGCCCGGGCTGGATGCCTACACCGGCGCCGTCCACCCCACGACCCACCGCAAGAGCGGCTTCCTGGCGCTCGAAGACCTCGACGACGTCTCCATCGTCGCCGCGCCGGGCTACTCGTATGCCTACGATCGCCTCGCCCCCAACGAGCAGGCCGAGGTAGAGGCCATCCAGGCGCAGTTGATCGCGCACTGCGAGCGGATGAAGTATCGCATCGCCGTGCTCGACGCGCCGGATCAGCAGTCCGTCTCTGCCGTCCGGGCGTTCCGCGGACGCATCGACTCGAAGTGGGCGGCGCTCTACTACCCCTGGGTCACCATCTTCGACCCGGTCACCGAGCAGGAGCTGAACCTGCCGCCGAGCGGCTTCGTCAGCGGCATCTACGCCCGCAACGACGTCGAACGCGGCGTGCAGAAAGCCCCGGCCAACGAGGTCGTCCGCCTCGCCGTCGGCTTCGAATACCTGATCAACAAGGGGCAGCAGGACGTCCTCAACCCCGAAGGCATCAACTGCTTCCGCTTCTTCGAGGGCCGCGGCCACCGCCTCTGGGGCGCCCGCACCGCGACCTCCGACGGCGAGTGGAAGTACGTCAACCTCCGCCGCTACTTCGCCTACCTGGAGCGCTCCATCGACAAGGGCACGCAGGTGTTCGTCTTCGAAAGCAACGGCGAACGCCTCTGGGACAACGTCCGCCGCACGATCGCCGACTTCCTGTTCAACGAGTGGAAGTCGGGGCGGCTGATGGGGCTGAGCCCCGAGGAAGCCTTCTTCGTCCGCTGCGACCGCTCGACGATGACGCAGAACGACATCGACAACGGGCGGCTGATCTGCCTGATCGGCGTCGCGCCGCTGCGCCCGGCCGAGTTCGTCATCTTCCGCATCGGCCAGAAGCTGCTCGAGACGCGCGGCTGAGGCCAGGGACCAGGGGCCAGGGTCGAAGGGCGCTCGCCCCGATGCCGCGCGGCCTTGACCGACCTTCGTCCTTCGTCCATCCTTCGTCCTTCTCATCCTCACCCCCCTGACCCATGGCAACCTTTCGGGAACGCCCTTACAGCCAGTTCAACTTCATCGTCGAGATCGACGGCCTGGACCGGGCCGGCTTTCAGGAGGTGAGCGGCCTCGGCATGGAGATCAACGTGGCCGAATACCGCGAGGGCAATGAACTGGACAACGCCCCGCGCAAGATCACCGGGCTCTACAAGGTGCCGGACGTCACGCTCAAGCGGGGCGTCATCGGTGCGCTGGACCTCTACGAGTGGCTCAACGAGGTGCGCAACGGCTCGCAGGACGCCCTGCGCTCGGTGTCCATCCAGATGCTGAGTGAGGACCGCGCCACGGTGGCGATGGCCTGGCAGCTCTCCAACGCCCGTCCGATGAAGTACACCGGCCCGACGCTCAACGGCACGGGGACCGACGTGGCCGTGGAGGAGCTGGTGCTCGCCTGCGAACGGATCGACGTCGAATAACCCGCCGCGACGCACGCCCATGGAGATCGCCCCGCCCATCCTGCCCGGGATCACCTTCACGGTGGCCGCGCCGCCTCCGAGCGAGGTGCTGCCCCGCATGGACATCGCCGCCTTCGTCGGCATGGCCGCCTGCGGGCCGCTGCACCGGCCGGTGGTGGTGGAGGATGCCGGGGCGTTCCGCGCCATCTTCGGGCCGGACCTGGCGCTGGCCCGGGACCCGGAGCGGAACGAAACGGCCGTGGGACTGCTGGGTCCGGCCGTCGAGGCGTTCTTCCGCAACGGTGGGCGGCGGTGCTGGGTCGTTCGCGTGGCGGACGCGGCGGTGGCGGTCACCCACCGCTTTGCCGTCCCCGGCCTCTACCCGCAGGACCCGCCGGCGCTGGCGCGGGCGCGGTGCCCGGGGAGTTGGGCGGCCGGCCTGCGCACGGGCGCGGTGCTGCACGGCCTCGGCCTCCGGCCGCTGGCCTTCACCGCCGCCGGACGCCCCGGCGCCCCGGACGCGGTGGACCGCCTCGTGGTGCAGGTGCAGGAGCCTCCCGGCGCGGTCCTGGTGGGGGATCTGCTGCGGCTGGTCTTCGAGGACGGAACGCTGCTGCTCGCTGCCATCGATGCCGTTGCGCGGACGGAGGGCCGCCTGCACCTCTCGGCCGCCTCGCAGGTCTTCTGGCTCCAGGCGCCTCCCGGCACCGCGCCCGAGGCCGTCTCCGACCTCGGTCCGGACACGCTGACGACGATCCACCCGACCCGGACAGAGGTCGAGGCGCTCACGCTGCGGACCGCCGAGCGGCTGCGCTTCGACCTGCTCGTGTGGGACGGCCAGGCGCTGCAAACCCGCCTGGCAGACCTGGCCTTCGACCCCCGGCACCCCCGCGCCTGGACGCGCCTGCCCGACGACCTCGCCCTCTACCCCCGGCCCGGACGCCGCACCGACGACGCGCTCGACCCGCTGGCCCGGGAGGCCGCCCGGCCGCGCTTCCCCCTGGCCGGCCCGGCGTCCCCGCCCCCCTGCTACCTGCCCCTCGGCATGGCGACCCGGCCGGACCCCGACCGCACGGAGGCGGCCTTCGGGCCGGCCCGCTTCCTGCCCCCCCTCCAGCAGAACGGCCTCGCCCGGTTCGACGCCGCCCTGTTCCTCGACCCGGACCTCGCCCCGCTCGGCACGCGCACGCTGGCGACCGCTGCGTTCGACCGGCTCTACGTGCAGGAACGGCCGCTGAGCGGCCTGCACAGCCTGTTTCCCGTCGACGAGGTGACGCTCCTGGCCGTGCCGGACGCCGTGCAGCGCGGCTGGGACCCCGCCGAGGTGGTCCTGCCCGGCGTGCTGGACGCCCCGACGCTCACCCCCATCCCGCCCCCGGACGCACGCGGCGTCTACACGCTGACGTGGAGCCCCGTCTTCGCCCCCGAGCCCCCCCACGCGCCGGTGCCCACCTACCGCGTCGAAGAAGCCGCAGAGCCCACCTTCGCCGAACCGACCGTCCGGTACGAAGGAGCCGACACACAGGTCGGCCTGCCCGTCCCCCTCGACGGTGCGCAGACGCTGTTCTACCGCGTCCGGGCGGAGCAGGACGGACGGGTCGGCCCCTGGTCCAACACCGAGGCGACCGTCGTCCCGCCCCGGGCCTTCGATCCGTGCCGCCGGGTGCCGGCCCCGCTTCCCCTCGTCCGGCTCGCCGATGCGCCACCGGACAGCCCGCCCGCCGCCGAGGCCGGCCTGCGGCTGGCCTGGCCGGACGTGCCGGGCGTGGATCGCTTCGTGCTCCAGCAGGCCCGCGACCCCGGCTTCCTCACGGCCATCCCCGTCGACCCCGACCGGTTCGAGCGCCTCGTCGTCGACGGCACCTCGCTCGTCAGCGTCCGGGCCGCGCCCTCGACGATGGCGGTGTACTACCGCGTCCGGGCGGAGCAGGACGGACGCCCCGGCCCCTGGTCCAACACGGTCGCCGTGTACGAGGCCACGGCGCGGGTGCAGGTGGTCGAGCGGCCGGCGGCGTACCGGAGCCGCCCGCTGCTGGACGTGCAACGCGCCCTGCTGCGCTTCTGCGCGGCGCGGGGCGACGTGCTGGCCGTCCTGGCGCTGCCGTCCCACTACCGGCGGGAGGACGCGCTGGCGCACCGGGGCCTGCTGACCCCGGCGGCCGAGGACGACCGGGTCGCCGAGCCGCCCCCGGCGGAAAGCGGTCCGCGTGTGCTGCCCCTCTCGCCGGACGAAGCGCGCGCGCTGAGCTATGGCGCGCTGTACCACCCGTGGCTCTACACGCGCCGCGCCGCCTCCGGCGAGGTCGCACCCGGCCAGGCCGCACCCGGCGAGCCGGCCCCGGCGTTTCGGCTCGTCCCGCCCGACGGCGCAGCCACGGGTATGATGGCGGCACAGGCCCTCCAGCACGGAGCCTGGGTCGCCCCCGCCCATCGCGTGTTGCACGGCCCGACGGCGCTGGCTCCGGCGCTCGACCGGGACGACTGGGCGGCGGCCTATCGGGCCGGGATCAACCTCGTCCGCCAGGAGCCGCCGGGCTTCCTGACGATGAGCGCGCTGACCCTCAGCCCCGAGGCCGACCTCCAGCCGATCAACGTGCGCCGCCTGCTGATCCTGCTGCGCCGCCTCGTGCTGCGCGAGGGGCCGACCTACGTCTTCGAGACGAACGACCCGGCCACCCGGCGGCGGCTCTACTACCTGTTCGACGCGCTGCTGGCCGATCTGTACCGGCGCGGCGCGCTGGCCGGCGCCGCTCCGGCCGAAGCCTATCGCATCGTCACCGACGAGACGATCAACCCGCCGCCGAGCGTCGACCAGGGCCGGCTCCTGGTCGAGTTGCGCGTGGCGCCCTCACGACCGCTCGCCTTCCTCACCGTCCGCCTCGTGCAGCACGGCCCCGAAGGCTTCCGCCTGGAGGAGAGCTAGCCATGGCCGATGCCCGCCCCTTCACCGCCTTCAACTTCCTCGTCGAACTGCTGCTCGACGGCGAGAGCAAGCCGCTCTGCAACGCGGGCTTCTCGGCCTGCGACGGGCTGGAGATGACCATGCAGCCGAAGACCTACCAGGAGGGCGGTAACAATGCCACGCAGTTCCACCGGGCCGGACCGCTCGGCTATGGGACGCTCACCCTCAAGCGCGGCATGACCGACTCGCTCGACCTGTGGACCTGGTTCAGCCGCTTCTCGAACGGCGAGTATGCCCTCCGCGCAACCGGCGTCGTGGTCCTGCTCAGCGCCGACCGCCGCAACGAGCAGGCCCGCTTCGTGCTGACGCGCTGCCTCCCGGTGAAGCTCCGGGCGCCGTCGCTCAGCGCCCAGGACGGGCTCCTCGCCATCGAGGAGCTGCAGATCGCCTACGAGCGCCTGCGCCTCGAAACGCCGTAACCCATCCCCCCGGCCCCATGCCCCAGGAACCCGCCATCGAACGCGCCGAGATCCGCGAGATCCGCTGGCTCGACGGCCGCGACGAGCCCGAGGAAGTCCCCGAGACGCCCCCCGTGCGCGTCCAGTTCAACCCGCAAACGCTCAAGGTCAACTATACCAACCAGAAGGCCGGCGGCGACCAGCCCGAGGGCTCGGCCGTGCAGTTCGTCGGCCGCGGCACGACCAAGCTGGCCGTCGACCTGCTCTTCGACGTCACCGGCCCCCCGGACGACGACGGCGAGCCGGTGAACGACGTGCGGAAGCTGACGGAGAAGCTGTTCTACTTCATGAAGCCGAAGCCGACGGACGAGCAGGACAAGTTCGTCCCGCCCGGTGTGCGCTTCCTCTGGGGGTCGTTCCTGTTCGACGGGGTGATGGACTCGATGAACGAGACGCTGGACTTCTTCTCCAGCGATGGCCGTCCGCTCCGCGCGACCGTATCGATCGCCCTCTCTCAGCAGGAGTTGCGCTTTCGGTTCAACGAAGGCGCCGGGGCGGCGGCCGGCACGCAGCCGCAGGCCGAAGCCCGTGCCGGCGACTCGGTGCAGCAACTCGCCGCCCGGCAGGGCCGCCCCGGCGACTGGAAGGCCATCGCGGCCGCCAACGACATCGAAAACCCGCGCAACCTCACGCCCGGCCTTCGGCTGAGCCTGACGAAGCCCTCCGTGTCCGTCAACGCCCCGCGGGCGTCCGTCCAGGGGCCGTCGGCCTCCGCCGGCACGCCGGCCGCTTCGGTCCAGACCGGCTTCGGCGGTCGCGGCGGCCTCAGCGGCAGCCTGGGATGAGGACGTGACGAACCGTTAAGGCCCTCCCATCCCCCATCCCCCATTCCGCACTCCCCATCCCCCATTCCGCACTCCCCATTCCCCATTCCGCACTCCCCATCCCCCATTCCGCACTCCCCATTCCCCATTCCCATGAGCGTCATCATCAACGAATTCGAAGTGGTCGTCGAGCCGCCGCCGCGGCCGACGCCGGCGGTGCCGGAGCCTCCGGACCGCGAGCGCCCGCCGCCGGCGCCGGCGCCGCACCTGCTGCGGGCGCTGCTCGAGCGCGAGGAACAGCGCCACCGGCGGCTCCGCGCCCACTGACCTCCTCCCACGCCATCCGCCTTCGCCCCGACCATGGGAAACCCCGGTACCACACCGGCCCTGTACGCCGCCCGCCCCCGCCTGTCGGTCGCCGGCACCGACGTGCCCGACCTCGCCGACGACCTGCGGGCGCTGCTCGTGGAAGAGACGACGGCGGGCCTCTACCGCTGCGAGGCGACGTTCGCCAACTGGGGCCCGGCCGGCGGCTCGGTCGGCTTCCGCTACCTCGACCGGCAGCGCTTCGACTTCGGCACGGCCCTGCGCGTGCGGGCCGGCTCGGGCGAGGCCGAGGGGCTGTTGTTCGAGGGGCACGTCACGGCCCTGGAAGCCCATTACCCCGCCCGGCGCCCCCCGGAGGTGACCATCCTCGCCGAGGACCGGCTGCAGGACCTGCGCATGACGCGGCGGACACGGGTGTTCGAGGACGCCTCGGACGCCGACGTCTTCCGCACCATTGCCGCCGCCCACAGCCTGCGGCCCGACCTCGACCTGGACGGCCCCACCTACCGGGTCCTGGCGCAGGTCAACCAGAGCGACCTCGCCTTCCTGCGCGAGCGGGCGCGGGCCATCGACGCCGAGGTCTGGGTCGAGGGCACGACCCTGCACGCCCGCCCCCGCCCCCACCGCGGCGACGAAGCCATCGCGCTCACCTACCTGGAGGGGCTGCACGAATTCCAGGTCCTCGCCGACCTCGCCGGGCAGCGCACGAGCCTGACCGTGAGCGGCTGGGACGTGGCCGCCAAGGAGGCCGTCCTCCACGAGAGCGACGAGGCCGCCATCCGGAGCGAGCTCAACGGCTTCGACAGCGGCGCGGCGGTGCTGCGGCAGGCCTTCGGCGCGCGGACCGAGCGGATCGTACACACGGCCCCCTTCACCCTGGAAGAAGCCCGTGCCCTGGCCGAAGCCGAGTTCCGCACCATGGCGCGGCGGTTCGTCACCGGCCACGGCCTCGCCGAGGGCGACGCCCGCCTGCGCGCCGGCGCCCGCGTGAACCTGCGCGGCCTCGGGCGGCTCTTCGAAGGCCCGTACACCCTCACCGCCGTCCAGCACACCTTCGACGAAGCCCACGGCTACCGCACCCGCTTCACCGTCGAGCGCCCCGGCATCCACCCGGCCTGACCCCTCGCCCCCTACCCATGCCCGCACCCCTCACCCTCGACCTCGACTTCGACCGGCGCCTGGCCGCCGGCTACGGCGGGCGGTTCTACGGCGTCTACCCCGCGCTCGTGGCCGGCATCGTCGACCCCGACGGGCAGGGGCGGGTGAAGATCCGGCTGCCCTGGTCCCCGGACCCGGACGGCGCCTCCTACGAGGTCTGGGCCCGGCTGGCGACGCTGATGGCCGGCCCCGACCGCGGTAGCTGGTTCATCCCGGACGTCGACGACGAGGTGCTGGTGTGCTTCGAGGCGGGCGATCCGCGGCATCCGTACGTCGTCGGCGCGCTCTGGAACGGGCGCGACGCCCCGCCCGAACAGATGGACGGCGCCGGCAACAACCACCGCAAGGTGCTGCACTCCCGCAACGGCGTGACGATCACGCTGGATGACACCGACGGGCAGGAACAGCTCATCCTGGAGACGCCCGGCGGGCAGCGCGTCACGCTCCGGGACGGCCCCGGCACCATCGAGGTGCAGGACAGCAACGGCAACACCGCCACGCTCGAAGCCGGCGGCATCACCGTCGAGTCCGCCGCGAAGGTGACCATCACCGCCGGGGCCACCGTCGAGGTCAACGCCGCGATGGTCAAGGTCAACGCCGGGATGTCGCAGTTCAGCGGGGTGGTGCAGGCAGACACCGTCATCACCAACGCCGTCATCAGCGCGAGCTACACCCCCGGCGCCGGCAACATCTGGTAGATCCGATTGCCCCATGCCCCATCCCGTCGTCTGGCATAGCCCGTCTCCGCTCTGGCGCGATGCGCTCGCGGATGCCGATCGCCGCCGCTTCCGGCGGCCGGAGGTGCTGCGGTTCGCCACGGACGCGTTCGTGGACGACCTGCAGCAGCGGCTCGCCACCGACCCGGCGGGGCTGCGGGACCTCGTGCTCCGCGCCGAGTCGTGGCGCGCGCCGGATGCCGGCTGGCTCCCCGGCACGGCCGTCAACGGCACCCCGGCCTTCGACCCGGACGCCATCCCGACGCTGTTCCAGCCCGCCCATCAGCGCTTCTACCTCGTCGGTGCCACGCTGGCCTGCCAGGCCCGCGGGCTGCCGGACAAGGCCATCGACCCGAAGCGGGAGGAACGCGTGACGTTCGTCGTCCGCCGGCTCGTCTCCACGCGGGCCGACGGCGCCCTCCGGCCCTCCGACCCGGCCACGTTCGACGAATACGGCTGGGACGGGGCCGCGTGGGTTCGGATCGCCGACCCGGCGCAGGTGGACGCCCGCGAGGAGCGGCAGCCGCTCTTCCCGATGGTCTTCGGCGAGAACGGGCACCGGCGGCGGCTCCTGGCCGGGCTGATCCCGGCGGCCCGGCGCGAGGCGTACGAGGCCGCCCCGCGCGAAAACACCCCGCCGCCCCCTGCCGCCGACCTCGCCGGCGACCCCCTCGCCGATCCGCGCCGCGGCCTCTTCGACGCCGGCGTCCGGGACGCGCTCCGCCACCTGCGCGCCGCCCTCGACGCCCCGACCTCCCTCACCGACGCCGAGGCCCGGGACGTCCTGGCCTTCGCCCTGCTGGACCTGGCCGATTTCCTGAACCGGCACCTCACCCCGATCTGGCAGGCCGTCGAGGCAGGCAACCCGTCCGGCCTCGGCGGCGAGGCCCGCGCCGTCTACGACGCCCTCGACGCCCGCATCGGCGCGGGCACGCTGCGCTGGCGCACGGCGCTGGCCGACGTCTACGCGCACCGCACCGCCCTGCTCGACGGGCAGCGCGAGGACGCCGCCCTGGCCCTCGTGCTCGACGGGCTGACGCGCCCGCAGATCCGCACCGGCATCGACGCGCTGGTGGGCCCCGCGCCCCCGCCCGGCACGGCGGAGACGAACCCGTTCGTCACCGCCCTCGAACGCCTGCTGGCCGCCACGCCCCCGCCCGGCCGCGACGCCTTCCCCGACGCCCCGCCCGAGGTGGACGTGGGCAGCGCCTCGGGCGCCGTCTACGTGATCCGGTGCGTGTACGACCGCCCCCGGTGCCACCCCTTCCGCCGGCCCCTCGTGAGCCCGCCTACCCAGGCCTTCCGGCTGGCCTCCTTCTTCCACCCGGACGCCCCCGCCCGTCCGGTGCGCATCACCATGCCGGTGGACACCAGCCTGAGCGGACTCCGCAAGTTTCCCCGGAACGTGTCCGTCCTCCTCTCCGACGAGTTGCGCAAGCAGATGGCCCGCGTCAAGGGCCTCTCGGCGCTGGAGGACGGCGACGCCGGCGAGGCGCCGGAGTGGACGCTCGGCATGATCTGCTCGCTGTCCATCCCCATCATCACGATCTGCGCCCTGATCCTGCTGATGATCCTCGTGCAGCTCCTGAACATCGTGTTCTGGTGGCTGCCCTTCTTCAAGATCTGCTTCCCGATTCCGCTGAAAAAATGAGCCCCTCCGCCCACATCGACGAAGGCCGGCTGTTTGGCCGGGGCCTGGCGTTTCCGCCGCGTATCGGCCCGGACGGCCGCGTGGCGTTCTCCGAAGGCGCCCAGAACATCCGCGAAGCCATCCAGATCATCCTGCTGACCGAGCTGCAGGAGCGGGTGATGCGGCCCGAGTTCGGCGGGGGGCTGCGGAGTTTCCTGTTCCGACCGAACACGGTGGCGACGCACCGCCTCATCGAAGAGCGCGTGGAGCGGGCGCTGAGCCGCTGGGAACCGCGCATCCGCGTGGAGGAGGTGACGGCCCGGGCCGCTCCCGACGCCCCCGAGGCAGCCGTCGTGACCGTCCGCTACCGCCTCGTCGCCACCGGCACCCCCAACCACCTGAGCCTGACCGTCCAACTCACCGGCGCTTCCTGAGCCGCCGCGATCGCCCATGCCCCTGCACGAACCCACGCTGGACGACCGATCCTACCAGCAGATCCTGAACGAGGCGCTGGCGCGCATCCCGGTGCACAACCCGGAGTGGACGAACCACAACGACAGCGACCCGGGGGTGACGCTGCTGCAGGTGTTCTCGTTCATGACCGAGAGCCTGCTCTACCGCGCCAACCGGATGCCCGAGCGCAACCGGATCAAGTTCCTGCGGCTGCTCGGGCTGCCGATGCAGGCGGCGGCCTCGGCACGGGGCCTGGTCACGTTCGAGCACCTGAAAGGCCCGCTCCGCGTCGAGCCCCTCGCCCCCGACCTGGAGGTCCTCGCCGGGTCGGTGCCGTTCCGCACGGTCGACGGCCTCTACGCCCTGCCGATCGAGGCGCGGGCCTATTACAAGGCCGACCCGGCGCTGACGGAGGCAGAGCGGCAGGATACCGAAGCGCTCTACCACCAGCTCTACGCCAGCTACGAGACGGCGGACGACGTGCAGCTCCGGCTCTACGTGACGCGGATGCTGGAGCCGCCGGCGCCGGGGGCCGTGCCGCCCGTGCTGGATCTGCAGAACGACCCGATCGACGGCGTCCTGTGGGTGGCCCTGCTGGCCCGGACGCCGGACCTCGTCGAGACGACGCGCGCGCTCATCGCCCACAGCGTGCTGACGCTGGGGATCGTCCCGGCCCTGGAGGCCACGGCGCGGACGCTCCCGCCCGGCGGCGCCACGGACGCCGGCCTCACGCCGCAGCTGATCTACGAGCGTCCCGTCGCCACCGACGCGACGGCGCGCTATGCCGCGCTGGAGGCCCGCCCGTTCGGCAACGTGCTGGAAGAGCCGAACATCGTGGAACTGACGCTGCCGGGCGCGGCCGACCTGCGCACGTGGTCCGGGCAGGACCCGCTGGAGGACGGCGTCGGCAACTTCCCGCCGTCGCTCGAAGACTCCGACGTCGCGGCGCGGCTGATCACCTGGATCCGCATCCGCACCGGCACCCCCCGCGGCACGACCCGCAGCACGCTCAGCGCCCGGCTGAGCTACGTGGGCATCAACGCTGCCCGGGTGGTGCAGGAAGCCCGCGTCACGAACGAGATCGCCGGCGAGGGCACGGGAGAGCCGGATCAGGTCGTGGCGCTGGTCAACACGCCCGTCATCCCGGACAGCGTGCGGCTGACCGTCAACGGCGAGCCGTGGACGCGGATCGACGACCTGGCGGCGGCCGGCCCCGAGGTGCCCCGGCGCAACCCTCGCTGGACCCCCGGCGTGCAGCCCGGCCCGGCCGACGCGGCCTCCGCGAAGGTCTACACGCTCGACCGCGAATCGGGCGAGATCCGCTTCGGCGACGGGCTGCGTGGTGCCCGCCCGCCACGCGGCAGCCTCATCCAGGCCAGCTACGCCTACGGCGGCGGCCGCGAAGGGCAGGTCGGCATCGGAGCCCTCAGCAAGAGCGCGGCGCTGCCCTCCGGCCTCCGGGTCACGAACCCCGTTCCCACCTGGGGCGGCGACGAAGCCGAGACGGTCGAGGATGCCGAGAAACGCATCCCCGGCTTCCTCCAGCACCGCGACCGCCTCGTCACCGAGGCCGACTTCCGCGAGATCACCCTGCGCACGCCCGGCGTCGACGTCGGGCGCGTGGAGGTGCTGCCGCTGTTCCATCCCGAGGCCGCGCCCGCCGAGGGCGTCGTCACGGTGCTCGTCATCCCGAAGTACGACCCCCTGCACCCGACGACGCCGGAGCCGGACCGGCTGTTTCTGAACACCGTCTGCGCCCACCTGAACCCGCGCCGCCTCCTCACCACCGAGGTCCACGTCCACGGCCCCGTCTACGTGCCGGTCTACGTGTCCGTGGGGATCGACGTGCTGCCGGGGCGGGATGCCGCGTCGGTGCGGGAGGCCGTCAGGGAGGGCCTGCGTGCTTTCCTCTCGCCCTTCACGGGAGGGTTCGAAGGGACCGGCTGGCCGCTCTCGCACGACGTGGAGCAGGCCGAGCTGTTCGCCGTGGCGACGCGCGTGGCCGGCGTGGCCCGGGTCAACGCCCTGCTGCTGGGCGACGCCGGCGGCAGCCCACAGGCCCGCATCCCCATCCACGACCTCGACCTGCCCCGGCTCGTCGCCGTCGCCGTGCAGTCCGGCGACCCGCAGCCGCTGGGCGAGCTGGTGGGCACGGCCACCGCCCCCGGCGACGGCGACGACGGGACGGGCGGCCCCCGCATCGTCCCCGTGCCCATCGTCCCCGACACCTGCTGACCTCTCCGCTGCCCGGCCCTCTCTCATGGACGTCAACGGCACCCGCTTTCACCTGCTGATCGGACGGCGCGACTGGACGGAGCGCCTGCCCGGGCACGGCCTGGCGCCGGCCTCCACGGGCGGGGTGGTCTGGAACGACGACCAGGGCTGCATCACCCTCCAGCCGGAGCTGTTTCGCTTCCCGACGCCCCGCGGTGCCAGGCCGCTGCCCCTGGACCGACGGCGCGGGGCGGCGCAGGACGGCTACGGCCACTGGTTCGCCATCGACGAGGCCGAGGCCGGGGTGACTTATCGCCCCCACCACGCCGGCGGCACCGCGGCGGCGGAGCCGTTCTGGCCGCGCCCGGACCGCGAGCCGGACCCCTCGGCACAACGCCCCGGACCGTTCCGGGCCGTCGCGCCCGCGCCGTCCGCGCCGGATCGCCTGCGCGGGCTGGCGATCACCACCCGGCAGTACCTCGCCGTCGGCGTCACCGCCCCCCGGCCGGGCCTGCTGCTCTTCGACCTGCATGCCGGCGGCCCGCCGATGCGCATCCCGTGGCCCGTGCCCTTCCACCCGGCCGACCTGGCCCCCCGGCCGGACGGCGGCGTGTGGGTGCTCGACGTG
This sequence comes from Roseithermus sacchariphilus, assembly GCA_003285105.1. Classification (GTDB taxonomy): domain Bacteria; phylum Bacteroidota; class Rhodothermia; order Rhodothermales; family MEBIC09517; genus Roseithermus; species Roseithermus sacchariphilus. Next base: position 642,450 of record CP030158.1, read on the forward strand.
GAGCCGGGCGGCGCGGCGGCGCGGCTGTGGCGGCTGGAGGCGACGTTCCGGCTCCACCCGCCCGGCCCCGCCACGACCTCGCCCGACGCCTTCCGCCCCGCCGGCGGAGGCCCGCGCACCCGCACCGCCGAGGCCCCCCCGACGGGCTTCGCCCTGCCGCTCGACGGCGGCGACGCCGTGCCCGTCGCCCTGGAGGGTCTGCCGGACGACACCGTGCTGCTGCTCTGCCGCACCGCCGACGACCACGCCCTCGTGCGCCGGCTGGCCGTCGACGCCGGCACCCTCGTCCGGCGCGGCCCCGACGTGGACCTCACCGCCCGGCTGGCGGCGCTGCTCGGCGACGATACCCCGTTCGCGCTGGCGCCCTACGACCTGGCCTTCGTGCCGGACGACGGCCTGCAGCCCCCCGTGCTGCGGGGCACCCTCTACGCCGTCGGCCCCGACGGCGATCAGGTCTTCGCCTTCCGGCTGTTCGCGGACGACAACGAACTGCGGCTGGAGCCCCGCCCGCTCTACCTCCCGCTGCGGCGCTTCTCCGGCAAAGCCCTCGTCGCCGCCGGCGCGGACGTCTACTACGACTTCGGCGACCGCTGGCTGCGCGTCACGGAGCGCCCGCGTGCGCAGTATGTGACGGAGGGCACGGCCGCGCTGGACCCGGAACGGCCCTTCGACGGCAAAGAGCCGGGCTGCGTGTGGCACCGGCTGTTCCTGGACGCCTGCATCCCCCCGGGCACCTCGGTGCGGGTGGACAGCCGGGCCGCCGACGACGCGGCGCTCCTGGCATCCCGCCCCTGGCAGCCCGAGCCCGCCCCGTATCGCCGCGCCACAGGCTCCGAGATACCGTTCCACCGCCCCTTCTCGGCCGCCGAGGAAGCCCGGGCCGGCACCGGCACGTGGGAGTTGCTCTTCCAGCAGGCCCGGGGCCGCTACCTCCAGCTGCGGCTCACCCTGCAGGGCGATGGCCGATCCACCCCCCGCCTCTACGCGCTCCGCCTCTACTACAACCGCTTCTCCTACCTCGACGCCTACCTCCCCGCCGTCTACCGCCAGGACCCCACCTCGGCCTCCTTCCTGGATCGCTTCCTGGCCAATGTGGAAGGGACCTTCACCGAGATCGAGGGCAAGATCGCCGCATTCCACCTGCTGCTCGACACCCGCACGCTCGACGGCGACTACCTGGACTGGCTGGCGGGATGGCTGGGCGTGACGCTCGATCCGGCCTTCGACGAGGCCCGGCGGCGGCTCTTCCTCGACCATGCCGTCGTCCTCTTCGGCCAGCGCGGCACGCCGCAGGGCCTCGCCCGGGCGCTCCGCCTGGTGCTCGACCCCTGCCCGGACGCCTCGCTGTTCGACCCCGGCGCGGTCGATGCGGACGTCGGACTGCGGGCGCCCACGGCCCGCGTGATCCGGCACGGCGTCCGCATCATCGAGCACTACCTCCAGCGGCGGCTCTCGCCCGAGGCCCTCGGCGACCCGACGGCGGGTGGCGCTCCGGCGCTGACCGCCCCCGGCACCCCCTGGACGCCGCAGCAGGGCATCGAGCCGCTGCACCAGCGCTTCCGCGCGTTTCTCCGGGACGAGGCCGGCGTCCCGCCCGCCGAAGCAGCCACCCGCTCGCTGACGCCCCGCCTCCCGACCGACCCGGCCCTGCACGACCCCTGGCGCCGCTTCATCGCCCGGCTCGGCCTTCCCTATGCCGAGGTCACCCCGGCCGACGCCGCCCTCTACCGGGCCTTCCTGCGCCGCCGCTACGGCCAGATCAGCCGCCTCCACGCTGCCTACCCCGTCGGCCACGCCCCCGCGGACTTCGACGACATCGCCCTCCCGACCGACACCTTCCCCCCCGACGGCGCACCGCTGGTCGACTGGGTCCGCTTCGCCTCGCTCGTCGTGCCGATGCACCGGCGGGCGCACCGCTTCACCGTACTCATCCCCGTCGAGCCCCGGCAGCCGGCCGAGGTCCAGCAGCAGCGGCTGGCGCTGGCCGAGCGCATCATCAACCTCGAAAAGCCGGCCCACACGCGGTTCGAGGTCCGCCCCTACTGGGCCCTGTTCCGCGTGGGCACGGCGCGGCTGGGGTTCGACACCGTGCTGGACCTCGGCAGCCGGTACGCCGCGCGGCCGCTCGGGCAGGCCGCCCTGGCCGAGGCCACGCTGGCGGCCGAACCGCCCTGGACCCTCCCCGACCGCCTCGTCACGGGGCGCGACCGGCCCGGCGCCGCGCTGGGCTGAGTTTCTCCGACCCCTTCGCTCTTGACATCCCGACCCCGATGAGTGACTTGCTGACGCAAACGATCCTCGACCCCGCCAAGCGTGTGCGCTATACCATGGGCCTGGTGCTGGGCGTCGATGAATTCCAACAGGAGCAAACCTACTTCATCGCGCGCGACCGCCTGCACCAGCGCGCCCTGCACGGCTACGGCACCGTCCACGGCCTGCGCATCGCCACGCGCCCGGCGGACGGCGACGTGGAGGTGGTCGTCGGCCCCGGCCTGGCCGTGGACGCCCACGGCCAGCACATCTGCGTCCCCGGTCCACAGTGCGCCCGCCTGCAGGCCTGGCTCAACCGCACGGACGTCCGCGACCGCATCGGCCGGGTCGACGGGTCGCCGCCGGGCACCGTGCGCGTCTACGTGACCCTCTGCTACCGCGCCTGTGCCACGGACCGGATCCCCGTGCCCGGCGGGCCGTGCCGCTCGCAGGAGGACAGCACCGAGGCCTCGCGCATCCAGGACGACTTTGAACTGCGCCTCGCCCTCACGCCGCCGCCGCAACCCGAGGAAGACGCCACGCGGCTCTTCGGGGATCTGCTGCGGATGATCGAGTGGGTGGGGGATGACGAAGCGGGGCTCACCGAGGCCGAGCTGCTGGCGCAGGTCCGTGCCCTCGCCCCGGCCTCAGCGCCGACCTCACCGCCGGCCTCACCGCCACTCTCGCCCCCCGGCACGCTGCCGATCCGGGCGAGCGAGGCCGGGACCCTGCTGCAACGGGCCTTCCGCGTCTGGGTGACGGACGTACGCCCCCTCGTCATGGCGAGCGCGGCGTGCCATCCGCCCGAGGCGGAGGCGTGCATCCTCCTGGCCGCGCTGGATCTGTCGCTGGACGCCACCGGGGGCACGCTGCGGGTGACGACGACCGACGGCGAACCGGACGTGTACATCGACGAGACGGACCGGCCCTATCTGCTGACGACGCGGCTGCTGCAGGAATGGCTGCTGCACGCGCCGGGCACCGCCCCCTCCGGGCCGAGCCTGACCGACCACGGCCTGCTGACCGGCCTGGACGACGACGACCACCCGCAGTACCTCCGCACCGACGGCGGGCGGGCGCTGACCGGAAACCTGAGCGCCGGCGGGCACACCCTCACCGACCTGGCGGCCGCCACCGCCGACGGCCAGGCCGTGCGCTTCGAACAGGCCGTCAAGGTCGGCGACGCCGCCGGCGGGGACCTCGGCGGCACGTACCCGGCCCCCGCCGTGACGGGCCTGCGAAACCGGTCCGTCAGCCCCGCCGCGCCGGCCGACGGGCAGGTGCTGACCTGGAACGCCGCCGGCAACCAGTGGGAACCGCGCGCCGTGCCCGCCGGCGACGGCGGCCCCGCTCCCCTGTCCCTCCCGGAGATCGCCGCCACGCTGCCCTCGCTGCCGTTCGTCACCATCACCCCGGACGACGACCCCGGGATCGACCTGGAGCCGCTGGTGCCCGGCACCGGCTACCGGCTCTGGTTCCACCTGAACGCCGGCCCGACGCTGAGCGAGGACAACGTGCCCGAGCTGGCGCCGGACCGCCTCGACCTGTCCGTCTTCGGGGAGGTAGCGCCCGGACCGGCCGCCGAGCCCTTCCTCCGGCGCATCGCCGTCGAGCAGATCGTGCCCGTGGATCGCAACGTGGTCTTCATCCGCCTGGCACGCACCGTCCAGAACGTCTCCCGCCTGCGCTTCCGCTTCAACCTCCAGCCAACCACCCTCGCCGACGGGATGCCCCTGGCCGACTGGCTGGCGCGGCGCCCGATGAGCTGGCTCGGCTACGACGGCCGGCAGTTTGCCACCGCCTTCGTCGAGGTGCCCCGCCGCCCCGCCGGCCGCGAACCGGGCAGCTACACCCCCGTCGCCGCCGGCCGATTCGACCGGCGGGGACAGCCGCAGGGGGCGACGCTCGGCCCGTTGCAGGCCCGCCCCGACGGCGACACCACCTTCTTGCTGCGCTTTGCCGGATACGACCGCCAGGGCACCTACATCGTCACCGGCACGCCCGTCAGCGAGGGCGGACCGCTCCCCTATGGATTCGAGGTTCTGGCGCCGTTCCAGCCCGAGGGCATCCGCGTGCGCGTCACCAACGCCCAGGGAGCCCCGCCCGAGGTAGGCTTCATGGTCCAGATTCACCAGATCGGCTGATCCGCCCATGCCTAGCGTCGACCTACACGAAGCCCTGCTGACCGGCGGCCTGCGGCACCCGCACTTCTTCAACGGCCGCGTCCTGACCGCCGAGGCCCTGCAAACCGAGCAAGCCGCCCAGCACACCCATGCGCGGCGGCTGGGCCAGAGCATCGGCACCGGCGTCGTCCGTGGCCTAGAGGTCCGCATCGGGCAGTCCACCGGCCCGCGGCCGACCGTCATCGTCTCGGCCGGGCTGGCGCTGAACCGGGCCGGACAGGTGCTGGCCGTGCCGGACGCCCTCACGGAGGTGGAGGTGGTGCTCGTCCGCGCACCCCGACCCGCCGAGCCCATCACCGGCGACGGGCTCTTCGCGGCCTGCACCGGCCACCCCGGCACGCAGCCCCCGGACACCCCCTTCACCGCCACCGGGCAGGGCGCCTACGTCCTCGTCCTGGCCCCGGCCGCGGACTACCGCGAGCGCGTGCCGGGCGTGGGCCTGACGGACCACGGAACCGCCCGCTCCTGCGGCAGCCGGTTCGTGGAAGAAGGCGTGCAGTTCCGCCTGGAGCCGCTGGACGTCCACACCCCCGCCGTCGCCGGGCCGCTGAGCGAGACGCTCCCGGCGCTGATGGCACGGACCGACCCCGCCGGCATCGCCCGCACCCGCAACCTGCTCGCCCACCTCTGCCTCGGCACACCGACCGCCCTCAACGCGCCGGTCGACCTGTTCCGGGCGCTGCGGGGGGACCTCGACCACAGCACCTACGGACCGCTCGACGCGCTGCGCCTGCAGAACCGCCTGACCGACGGCGACGTCCCGCTGGCGCTGATCCGCTGGGCGGCCACCGGCCTCCAGTTCGTCGACATGTGGGCCGTGCGACGCCGGCTGCACCGGCTCGACGCCACGCACACCGCCCCCTTCCCGGCCACCGACCGCCGCCGGGCCGAAGCGGAAGCCGCCTTCCTCCAGTTCCAGCAGCACCTGGCCGACCTGACCCGCCCCGGCGCCCTGGACCGCCCCGCCACCCAGGTGCACGCCCGCGACTTCTTCGCCTACCTGCCCGCCGCCGGCGTCATCCCGCTGGACGGCGCCCGCTTCTCCATCGGCCTGCACCCCGAACCGTTCTTCGCCGGGCGCGCCCACCGCCCCCCCGGACGGATCGAAGGCGCCCGCCTGCGGGCCATGCTGGCCGCCTCCTTCGACTATCCCCCCATCGACCTGGAGCAGCAGGAGATGGTCTGGATCTACCAGGTGCGCGAAAACACGGCCGCCGTCATGGCCGGCTCCGCTTCCCGCCCCGATCCCTTCCTCCTGTTCACCAACGGCCATATGCCCTTCGCCGGCGAGGCACGGTACGACCTCTCCCGCTGGGACTTCAGCCAGTATGCGTCCGACCTAGACACCTGACCGCTTCGATTCATCCACGAGGGCAGACCCATGCTTACTCCGACGTTCCCGACGTTGACGATACCCACGCTCACGGTGACGTTCCCGACGCAGACGTTCCCGACGCTCACCTTCCCAACCCTCACGGTGACGTTCCCGACGCAGACGTTCCCGACGTTGCCTACCCCGACGTTGACGTTCCCGACGCTCACCTTCCCGACGCTGCCCACCCCGACGTTGACGTTCCCGACGTTGACGGTCCCGACGATCGTCCAGACGGTTCGACCCGGTGACCTGATCACGGCGCAGTACATGAATCAGCTCGTCGGGCTCGTGCAACAGCTGTTCCAGCGGATCGCCACCGCGGAACTCCAGCAGCAGCAACTCCTGGCCCGCCTCCAGCACCTGGAACAGCGGGTGGCGGCCCTGGAACAGGCCTCCCCCACACCCACCTTCCCCACCGCCACACCCACCTTCCCCACGGCCACCTTCCCTACCGCTACGCTCACCTTCCCCACGGCCACCTTCCCCACCGCTACGCTCACCTTCCCCACAGCCACCTTCCCCACGGCCACGTTTCCCACCGCCACCCTCACCTTCCCCACCGCCACCTTCCCCACCGCTACGCTCACCTTCCCCACGGCCACCTTCCCCACCGCTACGCTCACCTTCCCCACAGCCACCTTCCCCACCGCTACGCTCACCTTCCCCACGGCCACCTTCCCTACCGCCACGCTCACCTTCCCCACAGCCACCTTCCCCACAGCCACCTTCCCCACGGCCACGTTCCCGACCGGCGGGCAGCCCACGCTGTCCTTTCCGACCGGGGGGATGCCGACCGGAGGGATGCCGACGATGTCGGTGCCGATCAGCATCCCCGGCTTCGGGTCGACGTTCGGGGTGATCGGCCTGATGACGCAGCCCACGTTTGCACCGGGGATGCCGGGCCGGGTGCCGGGTGCGGCGACGGGCCGTACGCCGATGGAGGTGGCCGGCATCGGCGCGCGCGAGCGGGAGGCGCTGTCTGCCGCCGGCGTGGACGACCTGGGCGTGCTCGCCGAGGCCGATCCGGCGGGGATCGCGGCCGTGCTCAAGGTGGATACCGGTACCGCCCGCCGCTTCGTGAACGAAGCCCGTGCCCTGATCGGGTTGCCGCCGGCCGCCGGAGAGGCTGCCCCCGGCGAGGCGCCGTCGTTGCGCGCGGTCAGCGGCATCGGACGGGTGCGGGCCGGCCGGCTGGCCGAGGCGGGCATCCCCGACGCACGCGCCCTGGCCGCCGCACCGGCAGAGCGCATCGCAGCGGCGCTGGACGTGAGCGAGGACCAGGCCCGCACCTTCATCGAGCACGCCCGGACGCTGCTGGGCTCCTGACCGTTTCCGCCGGACCGTGTGACGCCATGCCTGCCGCCGACCGACCCCGGGTGCTGTTCATCCACCCGGCCTACCCGAACCAGTTCACCCGGATCGCCCGGGTCCTTCACGACCGGGGCGACCTGGAGATCGTCGGCCTGATCGACCAGTCGCTGCTGCCGCAGGCAGCCGACGATCCGGTGCCGCACCTGGGCTTCCGGACGGACGGGGTGCCGACACCGGCCTCCTACCCGTTCGTGCATGCCTTCGAAGCCGGCATCCGCCAGGCACGCGGCCTCGCCCATCAGCTCGTGCTCCTGCGTCGGCACCGGCCGGTCGATGTGGTCGTGGGCCATGCCGGATTCGGGGCGACGCTCTACGCACGGTCGCTGCTGGGCTGCGCCGTGGTGGCCTACGCCGAACTGCCGGGCTACCACGCCCAGGCCGCCCGGCCCGAGTTTCCGTTCGTGCTGGACCAGTTGCTCGCCGGTGGTGCCTGCGAGGCGCTGACGCATACCAGCCTCCTCCATGCCGACCTCGGCGTCGTCCCTTCGCACCACGCCCGGCAGCTCTTCCCCCCCGAGTTGCAACCGAAGATCCGGGTGCAGATGGAAGGGTTCGAGGTGTCGACCCGGCCGCCGGGGGGTCCGGCCGAACGCCGCGCCCTGGGGCTCCCGGCCGAGGGGCCGATCGTCGGCTTCTTCGGCCGCACGCTGGAAGCCGTCCGCGGCTTCGACGTCTTCGCGCAGGTCGTGCGTCGGCTGCGGGAGATACGGCCGGACCTGCACGTGCTCGTCATCGGCGAGGAGGCCACGATCTACGGCAATGAAACACCGTACCTGAACGGGCTCTCCTTCAAGCAATGGGCGCTGCAGCAGGCCGGGCTCGACGCCGGCTCGATCCACTGGCGCGGCTTCATGCCGTACGATGCCTTCCGCCAGTACCTCGCCTGCCTCGACCTGGCGATCCTGCCGCTGTTCGAGGGGGCGGGCAACTGGAACGTGCTCGAAGCGATGGCCGCCGGGGTGCCGCTGCTCACCTCCACACGCGCCTACGTCCCGGAGGTGCTGAACGCCCCTCGCCAGGCCATCCTGCTGGATCCGTACGACCTCGACGGGTTCGTCCGTCACGCCCGGCTGTTGCTGGACCATCCCGAACGGGCGCGGGCCCTGGGCCGGGCCGCGCAGGCCCGCCTCCGCCGCGACTTCTCCCCCGAGCGGGCGGCGGATGGCTACCGGCGCATCATCGACGAGGCGATGGAGCGGCGCCGGTCGGCCGGGGCCGCCGCCCACGGGTGGCACATGACGCACCCCGGCACGACGGCCGCCCTCGCCGTTCCTGCCTAGCCGCTCCCGCCCATGATCGACTCCGACGACCAGATCCAGCGGCTGCGGATACGAAGCTCCCTGCGGCCCGAAGAGGCCCCGTCTCTGCGGCTGCGGATGGCGCACCTGCTGGGCACCGCCGACCTCCGACCGCCCGACCTGCCGCCGGCGGCGGTGCTGTGCGTGCGACGGCTGGCGGACCCGCTGCCGGGCCACCTCGCGCCGGACGTCTGGCGGCCGTCCCCGGCCTGGGAGCAGGCGGCGCGCCAGGCGCTGGCCGCATGGTATCGCCGGGCGGTGCGCCCCCGGCGGGGTCTGCTGCCCGAGGAAGCCCCGGCGGTCTGCTTCCACAGCATCGCGGAGCTGCTGGCCTGCCTCGCCCTCGACCTGCATCGGGGCCGGGCCCACCGGTGCTGGTGGTGGACGCCGTGGCTGCGCGCGGGGGGGCCGGCCGGCGCTACGCTCGCAGACGCCTGGACCCGAGAGGCCCGGCATGTCCCGGCCACGCTCCACCTCCTGGCGACGTGGCAGGCGGCAGGCCCCGTGGTGGCCGGTCTGTCCCGCCCGCGGCTCCTCGCCGTGCTCGCGGCCGTGGAGGCGGCCTTCGACCTGCCGCCGCTGCTGCCATCCCCGGACCGTCTGCCTCCTGCCGCGGCTCGCGCTCCGGTTGCCGGACTCGAGGCCACGACCGCCTCACTGCCGTGGACGCCGGCCGTGCAGGGGCTCATCCCGCCCGGCCTGCCGCCGGCGCCGACGGCGCTGCTGGGCATCGGGCTGATGCTGTACCGCCGCCCGGCGGCGGCGCGCACGCCGGCCTTCCGGGAGGCAACGCGCGTGTGGTGGCACGGGGTGGCCGGAGCACGGCCTTCGAGCCACCGGGGTACCCGGCCTGACCCGCCACGCTCGCCTTTGCCGACGCCGGCGGCGCCCGCGCCCCCCCGCTCCGGCTCCGGCTCGGCCGCCACGACCGACGCGACGCCGGCACCCCGGCACCCCGCGCTCGCCGGCGCACCGGACACACCTCCGGCTCCCCCTGCCGGCGGCCGCCCTCCCGTCGCCCCCGCATCGCCCCCCGCGCCGACGGCCCCGCCCATCCCACCGGCGGCGCCCCCACCCACGCCGCAGCCGCAGCCCCCACCGCCCGGCTCCCCCCGGACGCCCCCCGGCATCGCCCTTCGCCACACGGCCGACAGCACCCCGGCCGAACCGGCCCCTCTCCAGCCGGTCACCGCCCTTCCTCCGGGGCCGGCGGCCATCGCCCCTTACGCCCCCGAGCACGTCGTCACCCGCTGGGGCGGGGTCTTCTACCTGATCCAGGCCATGGCGCGGCTCGACCTGCCGGCGTGCTTCGGAGCCCCGCTCGACGCGATGAGCCGCTGGGCGCTGCTGGAGGCCCTGGCACAGGGCCTCCTCGGCGGGGCGTTCGATACGCGCCCCCCGGACCCTCTCTGGCAGGCCCTCGCCCGGCTGGACGACCGCCCCCCGGACGCCCCGCCGGGCACGGAGGCGCCCCCCTGGCCCTTCCGGCTCCCGGCCGCCTGGCAGGCACACCTGCCTGCTCCCGACGCGCTCTGCTGGGCCGCCGACCGGCAGCACCTCGCCCTCTGGACATCCGACGGCATCCTCCTCGCCGACGTCCCCCGCACCGGACCGCGCCCGGCCCTTCAGGTCGCGGCAGAAGGGACCCGCCTCGGGCTGCACGCGGCGCGGCTTCCGCGGTCGCGCCGTCCACTCCACACCCGGCCCCTCGCCCCCGTGGCCGCCGCCCCGCCGCACGCCCCGGCATCCGGCCTGATGGCCTGGGTGCAGCGGGTGACCCCCGCTTTTCGGGCGATCCTGTGTGGCTGGCTGAAGCAGCCGGCCGAGGCCCTCGTCGAGGTGCTCCTGCGCCACCCGGCACGGCTCTACCTCAGCTCCAGTCACGTGGATCTCGTGCTGCCGATGGAGGCCGTCTCCCTCCCCGTTCGCCTCGCCGGCCTGGACCGTGATCCGGGCTGGCAGCCGGCCTTCGGGCGGGTCATCCTCTTCCACTTCGATTGAGGCCCCGGTATGCCTGCCTCCGCGCCCCCGTGCCCGCCCGACGCCCCGGCCTTCGCCGACATCCCCGTCACGCCGACCCATCACTTTCGGCTCAGCTTCTACGCGGCCGTCTACCACGTTGCCCACTACACGCGCGCGCTGTACCGCCAACGAGGGGACGACCCCGACGCCGTGTGGGTCGATCATCCCGTGCTGGCCCGCTACGACGACGACCTCCGGCCCTACCTGCCGGCCGACCTGCCCCGGGCGGCCGGGCCGGCCTGGTGGGACCACGCCCTCGACGCCTGGGCACGCCGGGCCTCCACGCCGCTGCCGCTGCACCGCCTCGCGGCGCTCGGCCTCGGGGCCGGGACGCGACGCGCGCTCCTGATCGCCGGGCTGGTGGAGGAGGAAGCCCGGCTCGGCACGCTCTTCGCCACCCTCCAGGCCCCGCTCCCCGGGCGACGCCCCTGCCTCGAACTCATCGGGCGGATCGCCGCCTCGGGGCATGAGGCCCCGGACCCCTGGCACACCTGCGGGCCGCTGCTCGACCTCGGGCTGCTGGCGTGCTCCCACACGGAGGCGCCCCGGTCCGAGTGGCTGCTGCGCGTCCCCCCGCCGGTGTGGACGCTGCTCCGCGGCGAGGCGCCCGAGACGGCGCTGGCGCACCGCGGCTTCCGCTCCGCCACGTCCTTCCCCGCGCTGGACGCCGTCGTCGCCGCCCCGGCCATCCGGGAACGGCTGGCCCAGATCCCGGCCCTCGTGCGCTCCGGCCAGGCCGACCTCCTCCTGCTGCGCGGCCCGGCCGGCAGCGACCAGGAAACCCTGGCGGGGGCCCTCGCCCGGGCGCTGGACCGGCACCTGCTGCTGATCGACGGCGTGCCGCCGGCCGACGAAGCGGCGGTGCTCGGCCCGCTCTGCCTCCTCGCCGGGGCCCTGCCCGTCCTCCGCATCGACCCCGCGCCGGGGGAGACGGTGGTGCTCCCGGCTCTGCCCGGCTACGACGGCCCCCTGGGCGTCATCCTGGGCCTCGCGGGCGGCGTCCGAAGCCCCGACCGGCAGCGGCTGCTGACCCTGACGATCCCCGTGCTCCCGGCCGCCGAGCGGCGCCTCTGCTGGGGCCAGGCCCTGCCCACCGCCGCCGACGCCGCGCTCGACGCCATCACCGAGCGGTTCCTGCTGCCCGCCGGCACGATCCGGCAGGTCGCCCCGCTGGCCGAAACCCAGGCGGCCCTAGCGCGCCGCACGGCCGTCACCTGCGCCGACGTGCGAGCCGCCTGCCGGCTCCTGAACCGGCAACGGCTCGACACCCTGGCCGAGCCCCTGCCGGCGACCGGCTCCTGGGCGCACCTCGTCGTCAGCGACGCCGCGCAACGTACGCTGTGGGCGTTGATGCGCCGCTGCCGCCACCGGGAGCGGCTGCTGGAGCGCCTCGGCCCCGCCTTCGGCTCCGGCATGAACCGCGGCGTCCGCGCCCTCTTCGCCGGGCCGAGCGGCACCGGGAAAACCCTCGCCGCCCGCATCCTCGCCGCCGAACTCGGCATGGACCTCTACCGCGTCGACCTCGCCGCCGTCGTCAACAAATACATCGGCGAGACGGAGAAGAACCTGCACCACGTCTTCGCCGCCGCCGAGGCGCTCGACGTCATCCTGCTGCTCGACGAAGGCGATGCGCTGCTGGGCAGCCGCACCGACGTCAGGACGGCCAACGACCGCTATGCCAACCTCGAAACGAACTACCTGCTCCAGCGCCTGGAGCACTACCAGGGCATCGTCCTGGTCACCACCAACCTGGGCGACAACATCGACCGGGCCTTCCAGCGGCGCATGGACGTGGTGGTGGACTTCCTCCCGCCGCAGGCCGAGGAGCGGTTACGCATCTGGCACCTCCACCTCCCGCCCGACCATGCCGTCGCCCCGGCGTTTCTGCAGGACCTCGCCGCCCGCTACCGGCTGACCGGCGGGCAGATCCGTAACGCCGCGCTGCATGCGACCCTGCTCGCGCTCGACCAGGGCGACGCCGCCGTCGGCGCGCGGCACGTGGAGGCGGGGGTCCGCAGCGAGTACCACAAGGCCGGCGCCACGTGCCCGCCGGCGTCCTCCGCACCCGAGCCGAAGCGGCGCCGGGGCATGCAGGCCTTCCTCCAGACCCTCTGAGCCGGTGCCATGCACGAGCGGCCCCACGCGTCCCGCACAGCGCACCCGGCCTCGCCCGCGAAGAAGGCCGGGCGGCCGCACGCGGCCCCCGACGGCCCGGCGGCCTCGCCCGGGCTCTGGCACGGCGCCGGGCCGGCCCTCTCCCTCGGGGTACAGCGGCAGGCCGTCATCGGAGCGCCGGACGACGCGTACGAGCGGGAAGCCGAGGCCGCCGCCGGGCGCGTCGTCGCCGGGCAGCCCGTGCCGGAGGTCTCCCGCCTTCCGGCCGGAGGGCTCCCCACCCAGCGGCAGGCCGAAGCAGAAGAGGAGGAAGAGGCCATCCAGGCCTGGTCGATACAGCGCCAGCCGACCGAGGAAGAGGAAGAAACCATCCAGGCGCAGGACACCGGCGGCAGCCCGAGCCGGGGCGGCATCACCCCGGGCATGACGCAGGCCGCCACCCGGGCCGTCCGCACCCGCGGCCCCGGCACGCCGATGCCGCCCGGCACGCGCCACACGCTGGAGGCCCGCTTCGGCACCGACCTGAGCGCGGTACGCCTCCACACCGACCCGACCGCCGCCCGGCACGCCGAGGCCCTCCACGCCCGCGCCTTCACGCACGGCCGTCACATCTGGCTCGGCCCCGGCGAGTCGCCGGACGACCTGGCGCTGATGGCCCACGAGACGACGCACGTCCTGCAGCAGGACGGCCTCGTGCGCCGCCGCCCGCGGGAGGACGAGGAAGCCCCGGCGCAATCGCCCGCCCGCCGGCCGCCGGGCGAGGCCGCGGGAGCCCCGACGGTCGCCCTGCCTACCCCGGCGCCGGCAGGCCCCCGGGCCGCGCCGGGCACATCACCCGCCGCCGCCCCCGCCGCCGCACCGGAAGCCGCCGCACCGGAAGCCGCCGCCGAGCCGACCGCCCCCGGGCCGCGGCCGGCCACCGGAGGCGAGCCCGCCCGGACCGCCGCGGAGCCTCCGGCGGACGGCGCGCCGCCGGCGCCCATGGCCGTCGCCCCGGTGCCGGGGGGCGACGGCGCCGCCCCGCGCGCCGACGTCGAGCTGTTGATGCCCGAGCCGCCGGCTTCCCTCACCGAAGACGAGCAGGCCCGCATCGCCGAGGTCCAGCAGCGGGCCGCCGAGGTTGCCGCGCGTGCGCAGGCGCTGCCGACGGCCGAGGCCGCCACGGCCGAGGCCCGCGCCGCCGTGGACGAACCGGAGCGGGAAACCCGGGCCCGCGCCGAGGCCGCGCTCGTCGACGCCCTCGGCGAACGCCCCGAGCCGAGCCCCGAGATCGAGGCGCTGTGCGAGCGCATCTACGCCGTCATCCGCTCCAAGCGGCCGCCCGACGAAGAATCGCTCGTCGACGCCAACCCCGAGGAGATGGCCCGGGAGGCGGGCGGACAGCTCGAAGCGTCCGTCGAAGGCGATGCCCGGCGGGTGGCGAGTGCCTACGATGCGATGGACGAGGCCCCAGAAGGCGCGCCGTCGCAACAGGCCCGGGAGATGACCCCGCTCCCCGAGACGGTCGACGCGCCCGCCCCGGGGGCCGAGCGAGCCACCCCGGACCCCATCCCCCCCGAGAACGTCTCGCTGGAGGCCGACGTCGAGGCCTCGCAGCACCGGATGGACGAGGCCGGCATGACCACCGAGCCGGCCTCGCTCGTCCGCAGCGGCCCGATCGCCGAGGCCCGGGCCGTCCAGGGCGAGCTGGAGCAGACCGCCGCGCAGGGCCCGGCCGAGGTCCTCGCCGCGCAGGAAGCCACGCTCGCCGCCACCCGGGCGGACATGGCCGCCCTCCAGGCCGCCGCCCTCGACGCCCTCACCACCGCCCGCCGCGACACCGTCCGCAGCAACACCGGCCAGCAGCGCGGCATGGTCGGCTCCGAGGCGCAGATGCGCGAGCGCGTCAGCGCCGAAGCCGAACGCCTCTTCACGGACGCCCGGGAACAGGTCAACCGCCTCCTCGAACCGCTGCCCCGGACGGCCCTCAGCCGCTGGGAGGCCGGCGTCGCCCGCCTCTCGACCGAGTTCCGCCAGCACCTGAGCCGCGTCGAGCGCTGGATCGAGGAGCGGCATGCCGGCCTCGGCGGCGCCATCGTGGGCGTCTGGGATGCCATCACCGGCCTGCCGGACTGGGTGGTCGAGGAGTACGACGCCGCCGAGCAGGCCTTCGGCGATGGCGTCTGCGCGCTGATCCGCGAGATCTCCACCGAGGTCAACGGCGTCATCGCCACGTGCGAAGCCATCATCGAGAACGCCCGCACCCGCATCAACGAGCTGTTCGAGGGCCTGCCGGCCGAGCTGCAGGACTGGGCCGCTGCCGAGCAGGCCCGCTTCGACCAGCGGCTCGACGGCCTGCACGAGCGCGTCCGGCAAACGCGGGACGACTTCAACCGCGAACTCACACAGCGGGCGGCCGGCGCCGTGCAGGACGTCCGCCAGGAGATCCACGCCTTGCGCGAGGCCGCCGGCGGGCTGATCGGCCGCATCGCCGGCGCCATCGAGGCCTTCCTGGAAGACCCGGTCCGGTTCATCATCGACGGCCTGCTCGAACTGGTCGGCATCCCGCCCGCCTCGTTCTGGGCGCTCGTCAACCGCATCCAGCAGGTCCTCCAGGACATCGCCGACGACCCCCTCGGCTTCGCCGGAAACCTGCTCGCCGCCATCGGGCAGGGCTTCACGCAGTTCTTCGACCACATCGCCGGCCACCTGCTCGACGGGCTTCTGGACTGGCTCTTCTCCGGCCTCGGGAGCGTCGGCGTGGAGATCCCGGCCGACTTCTCGCTGAAGAGCATCATCACGTTCTTCCTGCAGCTGATGGGCATCACGTGGGAGCGCGTCCGGCGGCTGCTGGCCCGGCACATCGGTGAGGAGAACGTGGCCCTCATCGAGCGCGCCTACGAGATCGTCGCCAACCTGATCGAACTCGGACCGGAGGGGCTGTTCGAGCTGCTGAAGGAGCACCTCAACCCGCAGAACCTCCTGAACATGGTGCTGGAGGCCGCGGTCGAGTTCCTCGTCGAGGCCCTGATCCGGCAGGTGTCGGCGCGCATCCTGATGCTGTTCAACCCCGTCGGGGCCATCCTCCAGGCCATCGAGGCGATCTACCGCGTGCTAAAGTGGATCTTCGAGAATGCCGCCCGCCTCTTTACGCTCGTCGAGACCGTCGTCAACGGCATCGCCGACATCCTGGCCGGCAACATCGGCGGGATGGCCCGCGCCGTCGAGCAGGCCCTCGCCCGCCTCATCGCCCCGGTGATCGACTTCCTGGCGGGCTACGCCGGCCTGGGCGACCTGCCCGAGAAAATCGCCGACGTCATCCGCCGGATGCAGGACGGGGTCGAAGGCATCCTGGACCGCGTCATCGGCTTCATCGCCGGCCAGGCCCGCCGGCTGCTCGCCGCGATCGGGCTGGGCGAGGACGAGGCGCCCGTCGAAGAAGACGACCCGGAGAAGGCCGAACGGATCCGGGCCGGGCTGGCCGCCATCGACCGGGAAGAGCAGCGTGTCCTGGAAGGGGGCAAGCTGTCCCGCCACGACGCCGAGCAGATCGCCGCCCGGGTCCGCCAGGAGCACTCCGTCTTCACGTCCATCACGGTCATCGACGGCGGCGATACGTGGGACTACGCCTACACGGCCAGCCCCGAACGCATCAAGGAAGGCGAGAGGAAGGAGGAGGGAGAAACGATGCCCGGCAGTCCAGCCGAATTTTCCGAGGCCTCCCTGTGGGAACAGGTGGCTGCCGGCGTATCCGCCTCCGAGAGGGGACAAGTCACCCGGTTATCACAACGCAGCCGGACTTACAACCTGACCGTACTCCGCGCCTTCATCGACCGAAGCCCGGCAACGGGTGCCGAAAAGATTGCGGCCCATGCCGCCGTCAACCGCTTTGTCGCCGCAGCCATGGCTGCCACCGACGGAGATGCTATCTACACCCAGCTTCGGCACGCTGCCCGGGCCGTCAACCGGCTCTACGATCAGGAGGTCGTTCAACTCCAGGTGCATCACGAAGAGCGCGTCAGCCAGCATCCTGCCACGTTTGCACGGACCCGTGCGGAACGGATTCGGGCACGCATTCGACGGCGGATCAACAATGACGTCGCCAACCTGACTCAGGAGGAGCGCGCGATTGCCGCTATCTCCAATCAGAGCCGACGCAACGAACTCATCCGTCTTCTGGCTGAGCGTATGCTGGAGCAAGACATGGAAGAAGGCCCGGATGTACTCGATGAGGTGGAGATGGACGTGCTCACCCGAGAAGCGCATCTCGGAGAAGTGCATGGAAGACGCGAATAGGTTGTTTTCAAGGCATAGCTATGACAGAACGAAAATCGCACAGCCCACTCCACACCCTCTGGTCCCACCGTCCCCAGGACCGCCATTTTCTCATCCCGGACGACGCCGAGTTGCCGGCGGGCGGCTTCGAGCTGCGCACGGTCGTCGGCCGGCAGCGGTTCGTCGACGAAGCGGCCGTGCAGCCCTACGAGGTCACCCGCGAGGAGGCGAAGGCGTGGCTCAAGGAGCAGATGGCCGAGGTCGTGGACGAGGCGAAGGACGCGCTGCTCGGGTTCCTGCGGCAGGCCCGCCGGCCGCCGGCCGGGACCGCCCCGCCCGCTCCGCGGGAGGCGCCTTCCACCGACCGCATCGCCGCGCGGCTGCGGAGCCTGGGGGACGAACTGCGGGCCGTGCTGGAGAACGGCTTCGCCGAGGACGACGTGCAGCGCCGCCGCGCCCGGGCCCGGTTGCAATCGCTGGCGGAGGAACCACACGACCGGGGCGAGCCGCTGCGCGAGGGCACCCGGGCGTTCTCGGACCGCCTGGCGGCGCTCTACGAGGCTACCCGGACCCCGGCACCGGACCCGGAAACCCGCGCCCGGCACCTGGAGGAGCTGGCCGACGGGATCGAGCGCCTCGGGCAGATCTACGCCCGCCGCCTGCGGGACCTGGCCCGGCAGGCTCGCACGGATACCGCCCCACCGAACACCGGCCCGAACACCGGCCCGAACACCGGCCCGAACACCGGCCCGAACACCGGCCCGAACACCGGCCCGAACACCGGCCCGAACACCGGCCCGAACACCTCGGACGCCCCGGCTACTCCCTGACCCCGCCCCGGCCATGCGCAACGTCTACGCCTGCCTCGTCCACGAACAGCCGGCCTGCATCCGGGACCTCGTCCGCAACCTGCGGGCCGTCGACCCGGCCTCGCCGATCCTGCTCTACAACGGCAGCCAGAACCCGGACCTGCTCGCCGACCGGCCGTTCTTCGACCGCTACGGGGCCGTCGTGCACCCCGCCCCGCAGCCGATGCACTGGGGCCGGCTGCACGGTTTCGCGCTGGACTGCATGCGCTTCGCCGCCACGCACCTGCCCTTCGACGTGCTGACCATCGTCGACTCCGACCAGCTCGCGGTGCGGCCGGGCTACGTGGATCGCATCGCCGAGGCGCTCGACGGACGGCCCGACGTGGGCCTGCTGGGCAACGACCCGGCGCGGCAATCCCCCGCCACGACCATCCCCCCCGCGCGGGTGGCCCACCGCGAGGCCGGGCTGTGGCGGCCCTTCCTGCGCCGCTTCCCCCGCGGTGCCGAGGCGTTCGTGCACTGGACCTTCTGGCCGTCCACGGTCTTCACCGCCGCCGCGGCGGCCGCCCTCGTCGAGGTGTTCGATACCGATGCCCAGTTGCAGGCCCTCATGCAGCGCACGCGCATCTGGGCGACCGAGGAGGTGCTGCTACCCACGCTGGTGGCCCTGCTGGGCTTCCAGGTCGCCCGGAGCCCGTGCAGCTACGAGGTCGTGCAGTACCGAACCGCCTACACCGTGCCCCGGCTCCGCCACGCCCTCCGGCAGCCCGACGTCTTCTGGGTCCACCCGATCCCGCGCGACGAGCACCACGCGCTGCGTGCCTTCATCCGTACGACGCTGGACGACTACGCCGCTGCCGACACCACCGCCCTCCCGGCCCCGGACGCCCCGCTCCCCGACGCTGCCCCCGAACCGCCCCTCGACGCCGAACCCGGCCCCGACGCCATGCCCGCTCCGCCGCCCGCTCCGCCGCTGCTCCGCACCCTGCCGATCCTGGACCGCATGCGCCGCGTGGAGGGCTGGCTGGAGGACGACGAGGCCGACCTGCTGATCGCGGCGACGGCCGAGGCGCTGCGCACGCTGCCACCGCCCCACACGCTCGTGGAGGTCGGCAGCTACTGCGGCCGCTCCACCGTCGTGCTGGGCAGCGTGGTGCAGGCGCTCCGGGCCCGGGCCACGGTCGTCGCCATCGACCCCCACGAGGGCCTCGTCGGCGCAGCCGATCAGGGCCTCCAGACCGGCGCCCCGACGCTCGACCGGTTCCGCCGCACCATCGCCCGAAACGGGCTGGACGAGGTGGTCGAACTGATCCAGGCCTATTCGTTCGACGTCGACTGGCACCGCCCCCTCAGCCTGCTGCTGATCGACGGGCTGCACGACTACGAGAACGTGGCCCGGGACGTCCGCCAGTTCGAGGCGCACGTCGTCCCCGGCGGGTTCATCGTCTTCCACGACTACGCCGCGTACTATCCCGGCGTACAGCGGTTCGTCGATGAGCTGCTGGCCGGCGGGACGTTCCGCCGGGTGGCCTGTGCGCGCAGCCTGATGGTGGTGCAGCGCCCCGTCGCCCCGACGCCCGCCGGGCGGTCCCGCCCCGCGGAGGCGACGCCGCGCCCCGCCCCCCCGGCCCCGCCGCGGGTGCGCACCACCGCCCCCCCGCAGGCCGACGCAGCCCCCGAGGCCCCGCTGGTCTCCTGCATCATGCCGACCTACGACCGCCGCGCCTTCGTGCCACAGGCCATCCGCGATTTCCAGCGGCAGACCTATCCGAATCGCGAGTTGCTGATCCTGGACGACGGCCCGGATGCCATCGGCGACCTCGTGCCGGACGATCCGCGGATCCGCTACCTGCGGCTGCCCGCCCGGCTGACCCTCGGCGCCAAGCGCAACCGGGCCTGCGAGGCCGCCCGGGGCACACTCATCGCCCACTGGGACGACGACGACTGGGTCGCCCCGACGCGGCTGGCCGTGCAGGTCAGCCACCTGATGCAGACCGGCGCAGCGGTCTGTGGGCTGCGCGAGGTGCTGTTCTACGACCCCGCCCGGCAACAGGCCTGGGCCTACCGCTACGAGGCCGACGCCCGGCCGTGGGTCTACGGCGCCACGCTGTGCTACACCCGCGCCACCTGGACCCGCACGCCCTTCGAGCCGATCAGCGTCGGCGAGGACACCCGCTTCGTGTGGGCTCAGCCGCCCGGCGCCGTCACCGCGCTGGAAGAGGCCCCCTTCTACGTCGGGCGCATCCACGCGGCCAACACCTCGGCCAAGCGCACCCGGGGGCGCCGCTGGCATCCGCTGCCGCCGGCCCGCATCCGCGAGATCCTGGGGGCCGACTTCGAGGCGTTCGCGCAGCCGGCTCCGGGCCTCATGGTCGCCGGGTGAGGATCACCGTCGGATCCAGCGGGTAGCGGCCGAAGCGCGCGCCGTAGATCGCCAGCCCCCCCGGCAGCGCCTCGCTGACGCTCAGCCGGACGACGAAGGCTCCCTCGGCCGCGGCGGCCTCCAGCGCAGCCCGTGGGATGGGCACCTGGAGGAGATAGCCGTACGATCCCGCCTCCCGCAGCCGGCGGTCGCGCCGCTGGGCGTGCCACGAGAGGATGCCGCGGTGGTCGGCCGGATCGTCCGGCAGCTCGTAGCGCCCGGCGTCATGGCCGTTGACCGTCACCCGGACCGCACTCGGAAACGGCGTCTCGTCTGTCATCGGGTAGGCGTTCGGGTTGCGATGCGGGCTGAGCGTGCCCTGCCCGCGCATGTAGTCGCCCCCCATGGCACCGGCATCCTCGCGGTCCTTGTCGTACAGCTGTTTGGCAGAGGCCTCCACGAGGAACGTGGCCGCGCCGACGTCCGCGGGGGCGAGGCTGTCCGGCCAGGGCAGGCGGTATTCGACGTAGCCGTGGCCCGCGCCGTTGAGCTTCAGCCCGTCGAGCACCGTCCACTGCTTCCCGGACCATTCGGCCCCGGCGATCTCTGCGGCGGGCACGCGCAGCACGTGCGCCGGCAGGCCGTCCTCCCCGAGCCGCATCGGCCCGGCCGGCTGCCCGGGTGCGACGAACGTGGTGAAGTTGCGATGGAGCACGACGCCGGTGGCATCGAGCAGGCGCGTCACCAGCACGAAGACCCCCGGCTCGTCCGGCATCGTCAGCGACAGCGGTGGGAGGGCCTCCTGCATCCAGGGCCGGAACGGGAGGGCCTGCCGCCCTTCCGCATAGCGTTTGCGCGCACCCAGCGTCGTCCAGCCGTACAGCTCATAGGCCAGCGTCAGCGTGCCGCCATGGTCGGCGTCGGTGAAGGCCGACAGGAACAGCGGCACCGCCACGGCCTCGCCCGGCTGCACCGTCCGGGCCAGCTCGGCCGGGTCGCCGACGGCGAGGTAGACGGGCGCGTGCAGGTCGCGCAGCGTCATGCCCTCGGCCAGCTCCTCCAGTCCGGTGAACTTCTCCGAGCGGTCGTAGCGCCAGTAGCCGTTCCACTCGTTGATGACGTCGTGATGCTCCGTGTAGAGCCAGCCGGCGATCTTCGGGTGGCGGCGGAAGGCATTGATGGCACGGTGGTAGTCCCAGCTCCAGTCCACATCGCCCGTCGACCCCTCATAGCCCCACACGTTACCGAATTCGCTGTTGATGTTCGGCTGGCGATCCTGCCGGTAGCCCGGCTCGAAGTTCCAGGTCGAACCTGGATACGTGCCCGCGCTGATCTCGCGGAGGTGCTCCTCCCAGGCCCAGCCCGGCAGATAGGCATGCCACGAGTTGAGGTCCGTCACCGTGTGCCCGACGCCGCAGCAGACCGAGTTGTCCTCGACGAGCCGCGTCGGGTCCAGGGCTTTTGCGAAGGCCACGACCTCGGCGACCCATTGCTGCGTCTCGGGCAGGTAGCGCGACGCCGTGCCGCCGTCCTCCGTCGGGACCGTCGTGCGCAGGCCCCAGGTTTCGTTGAAGGGCACCCAGGCAAAGATCGACGGGTGGTTGTAGTCCCGCCGGATCATCTGCTCCAGCGCGTAGGTGACCTCTTGCTGCATCGACGGAATGGGCTCGCCCCAGGCGTTGGGGACGTCCGCCATGACGAGCATGCCCAGGCGATCCGCCCAGTAGAGCTTGCGGGGGTGGGCGATCTTGACGTGGACGCGGAGCCCGTTGAGCCCGATCTGCCGCGCCCGCAGCACCTCGTCCCGGAGGAAGGCATCGTCGGGGAAGGTGTAGTAGCCCTCGGGGTGATAGGCCTGGTCGAGCGCCAGTTGCAGGTACACCGGCTCGCCGTTGAGGGCTACGTAGCGGTAGTCCGTCCCCGGCAGGTCCACCACGCTGATCTCGCGCATGCCGAAGTAGGTGCGCACGACGTCCGGGGCCAGGCCGCCGCCGCTCACCTGCGCTTCCAGCGCGTAGAGGTACGGATCCGTGAGCGTCCAGCGGCGCGGCGCGGGCAGGGGGATCGTGACGGAGACGACCTCGGTGCCGCGCGGCAGCGGCTCGGTCACCGGGGCGGCTTCGCCGTTGGGGAAGGACAGCCGCAGCGTCAGGTCGGCCGGGGCGGGTTCCAGCAGCCGCGCCTCGATGGTGACCGCCTCGGCCTCCAGGTCCGGCGTGGCGTGCACGGTGGCGAGCGGCGCCGCACCCCGGGCCTCCAGGTAGACGGTCTGCCAGATGCCGCGCGCGTTGCCATAGCCCTGCTTGCCTTCCAGCTTGTAGGCCCGGTCCTGGTCGTCGATGCGCAGGGTGAGTTGCTGGGGCGTGCCCGGCGTCATGTACGCCGTCAGCTCGAAGGCGAACGGCGTATAGCCGCCCTGGTGCCAGCCCAGGTCCTGCCCGTCCAGCCAGGCCGTCGTGTGCCAGTCCGCCGCGCCGATGACCAGGAACACGCGGCGGCCGGCCCAGGCCTCCGGCACGGTGATCGTCCGCGCATACCAGCCGATCTGCGCGGAATCCGGCACCCCCGAGCGCGGCGATCCCCAGGGGAAAGGCACCAGGATCTCCCGCGAGAAATCACCGGCTCCCAGATGCCAGCCCGCTTCGACCCCCTGGTCGGCGGCGTCGAAAGCAAAGCCCCAGGGCCCGTTCAGGTTGATCCAGTCGGGGCGTTCGAAATCGGGCCGCGGGTGCTCCGGCAGGGGGATGGCGTCCTGTCCGGACGCCGTCCCCGCCACCAGCACGGCCAGCAGAAGCAAGAGCCAGCGAGGCATCACGTGTGAGGAGACGATGAGCGAGGTGCGAGGAAGACGGCACCGTCCGGCCCGGGTCAGGCGCCGTCGGGAGCCTGGCGCGTGCCTTTCAGGGGAAACGCGCCGTAGTAGGCCGTGTTGAGCGTGCCTTCGAAGGTGTCCCCGTTCACCGTCACGTTCCCCGTCACCCGGCCGGCGGCCTCGGTATCCGCCTCGAAGCGCATCCGCCCGTCCTCGAACGTGACGTTTTCCAGCGGCGTCGAGCCGCCTCCGTTGCTCTGGATCAGCATCCCCCCGAGCACACCGTCCACCTGCGTGATGGTCAGCGTGCCGGTGTACGGGCCCTCCGGCGTGTCGATCTGGTACGACCAGCTACCGACGGCAGGATGCTGGGTGGCCTTGCGCGCGCCGGCACACCCGGCCAGCAACAGAGCCGACAGCAGCAACAGGCTGAAAGCGCTTCTCATGATTCCGATACGAGGTTGGTGAACGAGGGTGGTAGATGAAAAAAGCGAACGTGCAGGGTCAACCCGGCCCTTCAATCCTGTACAGAAAAGGCGAAGACCGTACGCGAGGTGTAGGTCTCCCCGGGACGCAGGATGGTGCTGGGGAAGTCGGGCTGGTTGGGGGAGTTCGGGAAGTGCTGGGTTTCGAGGCAGAAGCCGGCATGCCGGGCATAGACGGCCCCGCCCTTGCCGACCAGCGAGCCGTCGAGGAAATTGCCGGAATAGAACTGCACGCCCGGCTCGGTGGTGCGAACCTCCAGGACGCGTCCGCTGGTCGGCTCGTAGACCCGTGCCGCCGGCTCCAGCCCGTCCCCGGTGCGGTTCAGCACGAACGTGTGGTCATAGCCGCCCGGCCCCCAGTGCAACTGCGGATCGTCCGCCTCGATGCGCGCGCCGATGGGCGTCGGCCGGCGGAAGTCGAAGGGCGTGCCCGCCACCGGGCGCCGCTCGCCGGTGGGGATCAGCGTGCTGTCGACCGGCAGGTAGTGATCGGCGTGGATCGTCAGTTCGTGATCCAGGACGTCCCCGCTGCCGTGGCCGGCCAGGTTGAAATAGGTATGCTGCGTGAGGTTGACCGGCGTGGCCTTGTCCGTCGTCGCTTCGTAGTCGACGATCAGTTCGTCGTCGTCGGTCAGCGTATAGGTGACCTTCGCCCGGAGCGTGCCGGGGTACCCCTCCTCGCCGTCCGGGCTGGTATAGGTCAGGACCACCCCGACGCGGCCCGGCTCCTCGAACGGCTCGGCCTGCCAGACCACCCGGTCGAACCCCTTGAGGCCGCCGTGGAGGTGGTTGGGGCCGTCGTTCTGGGCCAGCGTGTACGTCGTACCGTCCAGCGTGAACTGCCCCCCGGCGATGCGGTTGCCGTAGCGGCCGATGAGGGCGCCGAAGTAGGGATGGCGTTCCAGGTAGGGTGCCAGCGTGTCGAAGCCGAGCACGACGTCCTCCAGCCGTCCGTTTCGGTCCGGCACTTTCAGCGACGTGATGATCCCGCCGTAGTTCAGGAGGCGGACCTCCATGCCGCCGGCCCGGGTGAGCGTGTACATCGTGACGGCCTCCCCGTCGGCCGTGGTGCCGAAAGGCGTTTGCGTGAGCATGGTGGTAGGCGGCTGCGAGGACGGCGAGCAGGCATTCAGAAACAGCCCGGCCAGCAGCGTCCCGAGGCTGCGATGAGCACGCACGTGCATGAGACATACCCGATGGATGAGACGGGCGCCGCTCCGACTCCGCTCCACCGGCGACGGTAGCGGCGAGGGCGGCGACGGATGGAAAGTAGGGTATGGCGCGGCTCTTGTCCACACGCTCGCCCCCGGACGAGCGCAGACGGTCGTCGTGGCGGGGCGGCGTCCCGCCGGCAGGGAGGGGGCGGCTCCGCGGCGGGCATACCTTCCGCGGCACAGGAGGCCCCGCAGCGCCTACCCGAACGGACCCGGCACGGCCCTACCGGTCCAGCGGCCGGTAGGTGACCGTCAGCACGTTCAGCCGATCCAGATGTGCCGGCAGGCGGCCCCGGAACGCGAACCAGTTGCGGGCGGCCCGGTCCGTCCAGACGACCTCCGAAAGGGCGAGCAGGCGGGGGAAGACCATGTATTCGACCTTCTGCGGCGTCTTCATGTACTCGGTCCAGACGTTCGCCTGCGCCCCCAGCACGTGGCGAGCTTCGTCCTCGGAATAGCTGGCCGGCACGGGCTCGTAGGCATAGACCTCCTCCAGCGTCGTCAGGCCGCCAATGGCCAGCGGCTCGGTCGTCGGATCGCCCTGGTAGTGGTCGAAGTAGAGGGTCTGGTTGGGCGTCATGATGAGGTCGTTGCCCTGCGCGGCGGCCTGGTGCAGCGCCTCCTCGTTCCAGTTTCGCCAGAACATCAGCGTTGCCGTCGGGCTCAGGCCGCCCTCGACGATCTCGTCCCACCCGATCAGTCGGCGGCCGTGCGCGTTCAGGAACCGCTCGATCCGGCGGATGAAGTAGCTCTGCAGGGCGTGCTCATCGGCCAGGCCCTCGCGCCGGATGACCTCCTGCGCCACCGCGCTCTGCTCCCAGCGGGCCTTGGGCGCCTCGTCCCCGCCGATGTGGATGTACTCCCCCGGGAACAGGTCCATCACCTCGGTCAGCACGTTTTCCAGGAAGGTGAAGGTTTCCTCCTTCGGGCAGTAGATGTCCTCGAAGACGCCCCACCGCGTCGCCACCTCGAACGGCCCCGGGGTACACCCCAGTTCGGGGTAGGCTGCCAGCGCCGCCAGCGAATGGCCGGGCATCTCGATCTCGGGGATGATGGTGATGTGGCGTGCCTGCGCGTAGGCCACCACCTCGCGGATCTCCTCCTGCGTGTAGAAGCCGCCGTAGCGCGTCCCATCGAAGCGCTGCGGCTGGTTATCGTAGTGCCCGACCAGCGTCTCCTTCCGGTACGCCCCCACCTCGGTCAGCTTCGGGTACCGCTTGATCTCGATGCGCCAGCCCTGATCCTCGGTCAGGTGCCAGTGGAACCGGTTCAGCTTATAGAGCGCCATCAGGTCCAGGTACTTCTTGATGAAGCTGACCGGGAAGAAGTGGCGGCCCACGTCGAGGTGGAGGCCCCGATAGCCGAAGCGGGGGGCATCCTCGACGATCACCGCGGGGATCTCCCAGGCCGTCGCATCCGCCCCGCGCACGAGGCCGCCGCGCTCGATGGCCACGGGCGCCAGCTGGCGCAGGGTCTGCGCGCCGTAGAACAGCCCGGCGTGCGTGGAAGCCGTGACGGTGATGCTCGCCGGGGTCACCACCAGCCGGTAGCCTTCCGCTTCCAGGGCGGCGACGGGGTCGAGCACGAACGCCACGGTGCCTTCCTCGGCATCCGTCACCGGCGCATCGGCCAGGGGGAGTGGGAGGCCGGAAGCCAGCCGCACCCGATCCGCCCAGGCCTCGGCGACGGCGCGGAGGTCGCCATCGGTGGGGTCCGAGACGGCCAGGCGGGTGGCCTCGGTGAGCGGAAAGGCTCCGGGGTGAGGTTCGATGTGGCGCGGCCAGGGGATGATCGGATAGCGGCTCAGATCCTGGGCACGGACGGAAGACGACGGGCAGGCCGCCAGGCCGCCGAGCAACACCAGAAACGCAAACAGCGACAGAAACAGACGGTTCATGAGGGGCAACGACAGAGGAGAGACGAAGCCGCGCGCGGGCGGCACCGAGCCCAAGATAACGAACGCCGGCACGGCTGTCAGCCGGCATCGCAAAAAGAGGAGACGGCCCCCGGACCCGCCGAGTGGACCGACGGCGGAACTTCCGTCGCCGCCGGACTTTCGCCTCGTCCGGTCCGGGCGTCGGCTCTGCCCGTGCGACGGGCCCGGCTCCGCCCTCTTTGCTCACACCGCCTTCCTCCGTTGCCCATGCCTACCCGCCGCGCTTTTCTGACGCTGAGTGCCCTCGGAAGCCTGTCCGTGGGGGCCTGGTCGCCCTTCCGGCGGGCCGAAGCCCCGGCCCGCCCGGCTCGCCGCCCCGTCGTCATCTCCACGTGGAACCACGGCCTCCCGGCCAATGACGCCGCCTGGGCCATCCTCCGCGACGGGGGGCGGGCGCTCGATGCCGTGGAGGCCGGCGTGCGCGTACCCGAGGCCGACCCGACCTCGCAGAGCGTCGGCTACGGGGGGCTGCCGGACCGCACCGGGCGCGTTACGCTCGATGCCTGCATCATGGACGAGCACGGCAACGCCGGCTCGGTGGCATTCCTGCAACACATCAAACACCCCATCTCGGTGGCCCGCCTGGTGATGGAAACCACGCCGCACGTGATGCTGGTCGGAGAAGGGGCGCTTCGCTTCGCTCTGGCCCACGGCTTCGAGCAGGAAAACCTCCTCACCCCGGAATCGGAACGGGCGTGGCAGGAATGGCTCCGGGAACAGCCGGACGACGTCAAGGCAGAGATCAACGTCGAGAACAAAAGCAAGGGCGGCGCCGACAACCACGACACCATCGGCATGCTCGCCCTGGATGCCGATGGCAACCTCTCCGGCGCCTGCACCACCAGCGGCGCGGCCTGGAAGCTCCACGGGCGCGTGGGCGACTCGCCCATCATCGGAGCCGGACTCTACGTGGACAACGAGGTCGGCGCCGCCTGTGCCACCGGCTGGGGCGAGGCCGTCATCCGCGTGGTCGGCTCCCACCTCGTCGTCGAACTCATGCGGCAGGGCCACAGCCCCCGGGAGGCCTGCCGCCGGGCGATCGAGCGCGTCATCGCGAAGAACCCGGACTACCGGGAGATCCAGGTCGGCTTCCTGGCGCTCAACCGGGACGGGGAGATCGGCGCTTACAGCATCCAGCCGGGCTTCAACTTCGCCCTCTGCGACGAGGCCGAAGGCAACCGCCTGATCGACGCGGAAAGCCGACTCTGAGGCCCGGAGGCTGCCCGAACCGTCAGGCCAGCGGCGGAACGTCGAGCCAGCGGCGCTCCTGCCAGGACTGCACGCCCAGCTCGGCCAGTTGCACCCCGCGTGCGCCTTCGAGCAAGCCGTGGTGATACGGCTCGCCGGCCACCACGTGGCGCAGGAACAGCTCCCACTGCGTTTTGAACGCATTCTCGTAGGCCCGCTGGTCCGGCACTCGCAGCCATCCCTCGTAGAAGTCGATGGGTTGCGGCAGGTCCGGGTTCCAGACCGGCTTCGGGGTGTTTCCGTAGGCCTGCGTCCAGCACTCGCGCAGCCCGGCCACGGCCGAGCCCCGCGTGCCGTCCACCTGCAGCGTCAGCAGATCGTCCCGGCGCACGCGGACGCACCACGACGCGTTGAACTGGGCCACGATGCCGCCTTCCAGCTCGAACGTCGCGTAGGCGCTGTCGTCGGCCGTCACCGTGTACGGGCGGCCCCGCTCGTCCCAGCGCTGCGGCACGTGGATGGCCCCCAGGCATGACACCGCCTTCACCGGCGCGAAGACGTGGTCGAGCACGTAGCGCCAGTGGCACAGCATGTCCGTGATGATGCCGCCGCCGTCTTCCTTGCGGTAGTTCCACGACGGCCGCTGCGGCGGGACGACGTCGCCCTCGAAGACCCAGTAGCCGAACTCGCCGCGAACCGAGAGGATCTGCCCGAAAAAGCCTGTATCACGCAGCATCCGCAGCTTCATCAGGCCGGGCAGCCAGAGCTTGTCCTGCACCACGCCATGCCGGACGCCGCGGGCCTCGGCCAGCTCGTAGAGCCGCATCGCCTCGGCCGTCGAGAGCGCCGTGGGTTTCTCGCAGTAGATGTGCTTGCCCGCCTCGATGGCGCGCGTCACGGCCGCCACGCGGCGGTCGGTCGTCTGCGCATCGAAGTAGATGATGTTGTGCTCGTCGGCGAGCGCCTCATCGAGGTCGGTCGTCCACCGGGCCACCCCGGACTGCTCGCTGAGCCGGGCCAGCTTGACGGGGTTGCGGCCGACGAGCACGGGATCCGGCAGGATGACCTCTCGCTCGCTCAGCGGAATACCGCCCTGGTCGATGATCGCCTTGATCGAGCGCATCAGGTGCTGGTTGGTGCCCATGCGGCCGGTCACGCCGTTCATGATGATACCGACCTTGTGGAGGGTGATGTTGTCGTGTGTGGTCACGGCCGAAAAGGGAAGGTGGGTGGGAGCGGTGGGGACGACACCCCCTGCAGGACGGTGCCGCGGACCGCCGGCGATCCCGGCGCGCCCGGCCCAAGATACGGCCCTCTTCTGCCCTTCGCCCGGGCGATGTGCGAAGGACAGAGGAGCGATGACCCGGGAGGGCACAGGCGCCCTCATCCGGACCCCTCCGGGACGTTCGGCGTCGGACGCACCAGCAAAAAAGCCGCTGACCTCGATGAGATCAGCGGCTCTGTTTCGGTGGTGATGTGCCCGGGACTGGAGTCGAACCAGCACGCCCTTACGGGCACCGCCCCCTCAAGACGGCGCGTCTACCAATTCCGCCACCCGGGCCGGGGCTCGTTGAAACCCGCCACACATCGAAGCGGGTCCCGCGAAAAAGACGGACATCGAATCTACCACGCCCGGCCGGAAGCGTCAACCCCTGCGCCGGCATGTTCACTCACTCTCCACAGTGCCCGCCGGCCTCCGTCTCGGCATCGGCCAGGTGCAGCGCGTCGTCGAGGGCCTCCACGACGGCATCGAGTTCGGCACGGGTCACGACCAGCGGGGGAACGATCCAGAGGCCGAACTTGTCGGCAGGCACATAGATGTTATGCCGGTCCAGCAGATACCGGGCAACGGCGCGGACGGGGCTCGGGGCGTACTTCTCGGTGGGCCGTCGGAACGGAGCCTTCGTGGAACGGTCGCGGACGAGTTCGAGCGTCCAGAACAACCCGAGGCCCCGCACCTCTCCGACGGAGGGGTGGTGCTCGGCCAGCGCGTGCAGTCGGCGGCCCAGGTAGGCCCCGAGGTCGGCGGTACGGGCCAGCAGGTTCTCCTCCTCCAGCACCTCCAGGCTCGCCAGCCCAGCGGCACAGGCGAGCGCGTGCCCGGCGTAGCTCTGCCCGTGGCCGAACACCATGTCGTCGAAGGCCGAGGCCACCTTCTCGCTGAAGATCGTGGCCGAGAGCGGGCAGTAAGCCCCCAGCGCCTTGCCCATGACGAGGATGTCCGGCTCGACGTCCCAGTGCTCGATGGCAAACAGCTTGCCGGTCCGGCCCATGCCGGTCATCGTCTCGTCGGCGATCAGCAGCACCCCCCACCGGTCGCAGATCTCACGCAGCCGGGGCAGGTAGCCGGGCGGCGGCACGAGGATGCCGTTGGACCCGACCACCGGCTCGATGAGCACGGCGGCGACCTTGTCGGCACCGCCTTCGAGTTCGATCATCCGGTCGATGTAAGCAGCACAGGCGAGGTCGCAGGACGGGTAGGTCTGGTGCAGCGGGCAGCGATAGCAGTAGACCTCCGGGCCGTGCTTGACGCCGGGCATCACGGCCGGCTCCTGGAACCACCGCCGGGGATCGCCACCGGCCGAGGCCGCGCCGGCCGTCGCGCCGTGCCAGGAGCGGTAGCGGGTGATGATCTTGTAGGGATACGGGTATTGCCGGGCCGGATCGAGGTTGGCCACGCCGCGCTCGATCATGCGACGGTACTGGTACTGCCGGGCGCCTTTGATCGCCGCCTCGATGGCCGCCGCCCCGCTCTGCCCGAACCAGACGCGCTTGTTCGGACCGCCGGGCGCCAGCTCGGCCAGCCGCTGTGCCAGCCGGGCCGTCGGCGCCGTTGCAAAGTCGTCGGTGACGTAAACGACCGACTCCATCTGCGCCCGCATCGCCGCGAGCACCTTCGGATGCCGGAAACCCAGGTTGATGCACTCGTGCGCGCTGCGCAGGTCGAAGATCCGGCGGCCGTCGGTCGTGTAGATCCAGCAGCCTTCGGTGCGCTCGACGGGAATGGGATCGTAGGTGCCCTGCACGCCCCAGCAATGCATCAGATGCCGGCGCTGCAGATCGGAGGCGGCGCCGGAGACGGAAAAAGACGCCATGACAGAACCCTCGAAGAGAAGCAAACGGACCCCGGTCCGGCGGACCGGTCCGGCCCGCACGGCGACGATGGCCGTGCAAGGCCCGCCACCGGCCACGCCACGCCGCCAGCGGCCTCTCAGTGTACGAAAGTCCCCCCGTTCATCGCCACAGGAACAGCCCGTTCATCGCCACAGGGGCCAGGACAGGGACGTGGGCGAAAAGACACCGCCGGCATCGAACTTGTTAACAGTTTGATAATATCAGATCCTACACCGTCTCGCACCGTAGGCCCGGGCTTCGCCTCGAAGGGGGTTCACCATGGCCGATTCGATCTCATCCGCATCCCGCGTCCGGCCTCGCTCGTGGGCCGCTCTGCCCGGATCCGACCGCCGGTGCGCGCTCTGGCCCGCACTGGCGCTGGCGCTGATGCTGAGCGGGTGTGCCACCACCACGCCGGATGCCCTGCAACCCCTGCTCCGCCCCTCCGGGCTGCCCGCCGCCGTGGCACGCCAGGCGCCCCCGATAGACCCGCCCGCCCTGGAACGGGAAATCCACCGGCTCGTCAACGAAGTGCGCCTCGCTCACGGCCTGCACGCGCTCGACTGGTCGGACCGCCTGGCCGGCGTCGCCCGCGCCCACAGCCAGGACATGGCCCGGCACGGCTACTTCAGCCACCTCAGCCCGACCGGCGCCGACCCGGCCGCGCGCGCTGCCGCCGCCGGCCTGCCCACCCTGACCCGATCCGCCGACGGATGGAGCAATGGCCTCGGCGAAAACATCTTCCTCACCCACCGCTTCGACGCGTACGTCGTCCACCACGACCGGCCGGAGGCCTCACGCTACGAGGTCGACTGGAAGAGCCCCCACGAGGTCGCACGGGAAGCCGTAGCCGCGTGGATGCAGAGCCCGGCACACCGGGCCAACATCCTCTACCCGGCCTACACCACGGCGGCGGTCGGGGTCGTGCCGGGGCCGCATGAAACGGTGTTCATCACCCAGAACTTCAGCTGCCGCTCCCTTCAGGCAAGCCTCCTCCCACCCGCCGGAAACCGCCCGGATACGCGACCGGGAGAGCGGTGAAGCCCTGCACCTGCTCCCCGCCCGAAACGCACGCCGCCACTCCCCGGACGGGCGAGCGGCGGCGTGAAGAGCACAGAGGCCCTGCGGATCGCTGCATGAACCGGGGAGGACCGGCGGCCTTCGTCCGGCCGTCCATCCCTCCACCGGTGCGGGCATCAGTTCTTGTATCGGTAGACGATGCGGCCCTTGGTCAGGTCGTAGGGCGACATCTCCACGTCCACACGGTCGCCCGGGAGGATGCGGATGAAGTACTTGCGCATCTTGCCGGAGAGCAGACCGAGGATCTCGTGTCCGTTGTCCAGTTCGACTCTGAATTGCGCGTTGGGAAGGGCATCCGTAACGACTCCTTCCTGCTTGATGGGTGCTTGCTTGGCCATGTAGTCAGCGCCTTGGCGCGTTGGTGAAACTCCACCCGCCGCATACGGGCTGCACACGGAGGATGTCGACGTTGGACAAGACTATACGGCCGGGGTGGGCAGAAGGTCCGGGCCGGCCCGGACGCGTGCGGCACGGCGCGTCGGAGACCGCCTTCATTCCGGGTCCGCGGCGAAGGCATCATCCGGGCTGAGGGCGGTGATCGGCGTCAGGCGCAGGCGGCGGAACTCGACCTCGACCCCCTCGGCCTGAACGGCGATCCGGCCGCGGTCCGCGGTGGCCTCCTCCCCGTAGTTGACCAGATCGCCGTTGACCCACACCTTGATGGCGCGGTCCAGCGCCTCGATCACCATCGTGTTCCACTCACCGACCGGGTTCTCCGAGCCGTCCGTCAGGTTGAGGATGCGGCGGTTCGTGCCCTCGGTGATGCCCCACTCGGCCTCCGGCCCGCGCCGCTCCACCATGTTCGGCACGCGGATGTCCTCGACGATGCACCAGAAGTCGCCTGCGTTTTCGTGCATCATCTGGACCTCGATGGACTGAGGGAACATGTCGTACAGCGCGCGGGGCGTCGAGGCGTGTACGAGGATGCCGCAGTTGCCCGGCTCGCCGGGGAAGCGGTATTCCACCTCCAGGCGATAGTCCTGGTAGACGTCGTCCGTGATCAGATGGCCGCGCGGCTCGCCGAGGCTGACCAGCCGCCCGTCGCGCACAATGAACGGGCTCGGCACGGAGGGGTCGGCATCGCGGGCCGGGACGTCGGCGTGCCATCCGTTCAGGGTCGCGCCGTCGAACAGGTCGATGGCCTGCGGGGCGGCAGGCGACGAGACGGGCGACGAGGCGGGCGACTCGGTATCGGCGGTGCAGGAGGAGCCGACGGCCAGGAGCGTGGCGAGCATCAGGCGGAGGATCAGGCGAGGCATGGCCCGGGCAGGAAGGCGAAGCGGGACGCGGCGTACCCCGGCAAGGTAGTGGTAGCGGACGAACCGGAGCAAGCCGCCCGATCGCAAGCCGCCCGACCACGGCGAAGGCTCGCACAGCACCCGCCCGTGCCGGCGGTACCCTGCGACGCAATGGCCGTGATCCGGTTCGCCCACGAGGAACCGGAAGACACCCTGGCGTTTATAGCGTTTATGAGATCCTCTCCCGGACGATACCGGCGGAAACATCCTCCAACCTTCCCAGCGCCATGCCTCTCACCCGTCTTCGCTCGTCGGAGTTCACCGAAGAAACGCTGACCCGGCTGGCCGAGGTGCTTGAACAATCCGGCGAGGTAGCCCTGACCGATACGGAAGGGCATCGCATCGAGCTTCCGGCACCGCTGGTTCGTCACCTCCTCCTGCTCGTCCAGTTGATGCAGCAGAAGCGAACGCTGGTGCTCATTCCGGAGGACGAAACGTTGACCACGCAGGCGGCCGCCAACTACCTGGGCGTCTCCCGGCAACATCTGGTGAACCTGCTGGAACGGGGAGAAATCCCGTTCCACAAGGTAGGCACCCACCGCCGGGTGTACTTCCGCGACCTGCTCACCTACGAGAAGCGCCGGGATAGGAACCGCCACGAGGCGCTGAACCGGCTCATGCAGGCCGTGGACGAGGCCGGACTGTATGATGCCTCCTATACCGGTGAGGCATGAAAGCGGACTTCCGGGTCTTTCTCTACGCCTGCGTGCTCGCCAACATCGGGGTGTGTGATCTGTTGCTCCGCCTGGCAGAACGCCCCCGCCAGCACCTGCCATTCTGGTCGGAGGACGTGCTGGCCGAGGTCTACCGCACTCATACGGAGAAGCTTGGCTGGCCCCCGGAACTGGCCGATTCCTTCCAGAAGGCCCTCCGAACGCATTTTCCCGAGGCTCTGACGGTCGGATATGAACACCTGTTGCCGGCGATGACCAACGACCCGAAAGACCGACATGTGCTGGCCGCCGCCGTGCATGCCCGGGTCAACGTTATCCTCACGTTCAACCTGAAAGACTTCCCCAGGGAGGATCTCCAACCGTGGAACATCGAGGCGAAACATCCCGACGACTATGTGCTGACACTCTACGACATAGACAAGAGTCGGGTCGTGAGCCGGATTGCCGCGATAGCAGAACAGCGCCAGAAACCTCTGGAAGACGTACTGATCAATCTGGGGAACTCGTTGCGCCGCTTTGCAAGTCGCCTGTACGCTGATCTCGGACTACCCTGAACGTGTCATGCCACGTCTGTCGGATACCGGGTGCCGTTTCGCCGAGCACAATCAGTAAAGCCGTCCAGACGACGGGGATGAGCTTCAACCGCACCCGTCCCGGAGTGTCAACCGAAAAACGGGGATGACCAGAGCGGTTCGAAAGCGTAGACGGCTAGACGGGCCTCTTCCAGATCAGACGGGAGAGAGCCCAGAGATCATGCCGCCCCGCTCTCCCAGGATTTACAGCCTTCCCGATTCTTCCCACGGTCGAAACGGTCCGCGCGCCGGGACGTGCCCCACCGCCCCGGCCGGCCCTCCGTCTCCCGCCGGCGCCCGCCCGTGCCGGCGGTGTTCACCACTCGATGCTGAAACCGAAGTTCGGCAGGAGGCCCACGTTCTCGATGGGGCGGCGGCGGTCGCGATAGGCCGGGTCCTCGGTATAGGCGTAGCCGAACAGATTGGTCCGGTTGTAGAGGTTCTGCACGTCGAGGTAGACGACGGCGTTCCAGCCGCGGAAGGCGAAGCGCCGGTCCACGCGCACGTCCAGGCGGTGGTAGGCGGGCGAGCGCAGCGCGTTGAGGCGGTCGTAGTCCGGCACGCCGCGGCCGGTGAGGGCATACTCCTCGGCCGAGGCCACCGGGTCGAACGGCGTGAAGGGCCGGCCGGAGAGGTAGCGCCACTTCACGCCCAGCTCCCACTTCGCGTTGAAGCGGATGCCGCCCGTGAGGGAGACGGTGTGGCGCACGTCCCAGCTCGAAGGCCGCAGCACGCCGTCGGCCCCGGCGAACTCGCTCCAGGCCAGCGTGTAGGAGGCCAGCCCGTAGACGCGCTCGACGAGCTTCTGCTGCACGAACAGCTCGGCGCCGTACGACCGCCCCTCGCCGATCCCCCGCAGCGGCTCGGCGCCGACGTAGCCGAAATCCCCGCCCAGATTCGCCAGGGAGATGCGCGGGTCGCTGGCAGAGACGGGGTAATTGCGGTAGTCCTTGAAAAAGCCCTCCAGCGTCACGCGCAGGCTGGGCCGCGCCTGCCAGGCCAGTCCGCCGACGAAGTGATCCGCCCGCAGGTAGGGCAGGCTGCGGTTGACGTACCGGCCCTGCGCGTCCTGCACCACGAGCGAGACGTAGGCCGGCGCCTGATAGAAGACGCCCGTCGCCGCGTTGACGGACCACCGGGGGGCGAGCCGGACGGACGCACTCAGGCGCGGCGAGACGTACAGCTTGTCGTCCAGGAACGAGGTCGCCTCCAGCCGCAGGCCGGGCGTCACCGTCAGCCGCCCGGCCAGGGTGCGGATGGTGAGTTGCCCGTAGGCGAAGCCGGTGGTGAGCGTCAGGGCATTCTCGAAGCGCAGATCCTCGGTGAATGGCGTGCCGGGCCGGGCCTTTTCGAAGAAGCGGGTCGAGACGTGCGCCCGCATCGCCCCGCCGCCCACGCCGAGCGTCAGCCCCCGGCCGAGGCGCAGGTCGGCGTCGATGCGGAGGTGGTTCTCGGCCTCCTGCGCGTCGTTGCGCAGCACCGCTTCACCGTCCGCCCCCACGTCGGCAAAGGCGAAGTCCGTCATGGAGCGGCTCAGCACGGCCTGCACGAAGCCGCCCGCCAGCAGGTGCCGCCACACCAGCCCGTTGGTGTAGGTCCACTGGTCGTTGTCGAGGACGCGCTGGGCCTGTTCCTGCTGCTCGAAGTCGGGATCCTCCAGGTCGGCGATCTCGAAGTCGTCGATGGCGCCGAGGCCGACGAACAGCAGCCGGTTTTTCGGGTCGAGGGTGTATTCGAGGCGCGTCTGGAAGTCCCAGTAGGCCGGGCGGATGGCGAGGCCGAGGGCCTGGAAGAGGAACTGGAGGTAGGAGCGCCGCGCCGAGAGCAGCCAGTTGCCCGTGCGGCCGAACGGCCCGTCGAGCGTCAGCGCCGCCTCCGCCGCGCCCAGCGTGAAGTCACCCGCCACGCGGTCCGGCGAGCCGGGGCGGTTATCCACGCGCAGCACCGACGAGAGGGCACCGCCGTAGCGGGCCGGGAAGCCGCCGGTGTAGAACTCCGTCTCCCGGATGAAGTCGACGTTCAGCAGCCCGAGCGCCCCGCCGGTGGCGCCCTGCGTGGCGAAGTGGTTGATCTGCGGGATCGGCACGCCGTCGAGGAAATAGGCGTTCTCGCTGGGGCCACCGCCGCGCACGATCAGGTCGTTGCGGTTGTCCACCCCCCCGATGACGCCGGGCAGCGACAGCAGCGTGCGCGAGATGTCGTTCTGCCCCCCCGGCGTGCGGCGCACCTCCTCCGCCCCCAGCACCTGCACCGACGTCGGCGCCTCGGCCTCGCCGCCGAACACGTACGTCTCCACCACCACATCCCCCAGCTCCACCGCCGCCTCGCGCAGGGCGAACTCCACGTAGGTCGGGCGGCTGGGCTGGACGACGATGTCGGTCTTCGTCTGTGGCTCGAACCCGAGGAACGACGCCCGTACCCGGTAGACCCCCGGCGCGACGTCGTCGATCACGAAGGCCCCCTCCAGATCCGTCGCTGCGCCCTGCTGCGTGCCGACGATGACGACGTTCACGCCCGGCAGGGGCTCCCGGGTGACGGCATCGACCACCCGCCCCTGGATGCGGCCGGTCTGGGCCGAAGCAGCCGGAACGAAAGCGATCAGGGCCACGAGGCCGAAAAGCCATGAAGCGACGGACGGGGTACGCATGGACGTCGGCGATGAGGGGTATGGAGCGCGGGGACGCGCCGCGTTCGGGCGCGTAGAACCGGAGGGGCGTCACCCCGTTTCCTTCCCGCCGCTCGCGTTGCGACTTTTTCCCCGAACCCGCCGGTCCGTTCTGCCCGTCCATCCATGTCCGTCTTTCTGAGCAAAGTCTTCAGCCTGCTCGTCTTCCCGCTTTCGCTGGGGCTGTTCCTGCTAATCGCCGGGCTGGTGCTGCGGCGGTGGCGGCCCCGCCTCGGTCTGGCGGCGACGCTGCTGGGGCTGCTGGTGCTGTGGGTGCCCTCGACGCCGGCGTGCTCGGCGTGGCTGCTGGGCTCGCTCGAGGCGCCCTACCCGCCGCAGACCGCTGAGGCCGCGCTCCCGGCGGACGCCATCGTGGTGCTGGGCGGCGGCCTCTCCGCCCCCGCGCCGGCACACCCCTACCCGGACCTCAACGACGCTGCGGACCGGGTGCTGCACGCGGCGCGGCTCTACCGGGCCGGCAAGGCGCCGCGCATCATCGTCAGCGGCGGCGCCTTGCCGTGGCTCGGCGACGGCGGGCCGGAAGCCCCGGCCATGCAGGCGCTGCTGGAAAGCTGGGGCGTGCCGCCGGAGGCCATCCTCGTCGAGCCCGGCAGCCAGAACACCCACCAGAATGCCGTCGAGACGGCCGCGCTGCTCGACCGCGAGGGCCTCGGCCCGGTGCTGCTGGTGACCTCCGCCTTCCACATGCGCCGGGCGCTGGCCACCTTCCGCACCGCCGGCGTCCGCGCCATCCCCGCCCCCACCGACCACACGGCGCTGGGACGGGCGCCGTCGTCGCTGCTGCGCTGGTTCCCGGACGCCGAGGCACTCGCCCGCAGCACCCGCGCCGTCAAGGAGTACGTCGGCTACGCCGTCTATCGCTGGACCGGCCGCATCGACCCGGATCGCGCCTCGCTGCGGGACCGGCTGTAAGACCCGCCCGGCGCCGACGTGCTCAGGGGGAGGACGCCAGCCCCAGACGAGCCCGCCAGGTGGAGTCGGCAACGCTGTTGTGCGTCCAGTAGTCGAGCCGGAGACGCGCCTTGCGGTCGGCGCGGGTGGTGAGGACGGGCGCGTCGGGGCCGAAGCCGGAGCGGTACGTCTCCGTCCACCCCTCGATCTCATGGGGGAAGGCGGCCCTGAAGCGAATCGACAGGGTGCGGCCGAGGTCGGGATAGGTGACGGTGTAGACCCGCTGCCCCGGCTCCTCGGCCGGCTCGAGCGAGGCCGTGGCGACCTGCGGGGCCAGGTCGACGTGCCGCAGCCGCTGGTAGAACGTCCCCGGCAGCATACGCACCTCGCCCGTCGGGAGGTCGTCCGGGCCGAGGCGGATCGTCGTCCAGAGCGCATCCTCCAGCCAGACGTCCGGCAGCGACACGTCGCGGTCGCCCTCGCGTTCGAAGTAGGAGAAGAGCCGGGCGCGGTAGCCGCGGCGCGTGCGGTTGATCTGGGTGAAGGTGTGCCCGCACCACTCCTGCACGGAGGTCGTCACCTTCAGCGTGTGCGGGTAGGTGCGACGGTCGACGGGGGTGAAGACGGAGGCCATCATCGAATAGGGGTAGATGCCGGTGATGAACGACCTCGTCATGTTCAGCTTGAGCACCGTCACCTCGTCGTCCCCGGCCTGCCCGGGCCGGTCGAGCTTCACGTGCCGGCGCCGGGAGAAGGGTTCGGTGACGAAGATGAGGACCGCTTCGCCCGGGTGGACTTCGCCGTAGCGGGCCTGTTCGAGCGTGTAGCTGGTCAGTTCGGCCTCGCCCTGGTACCAGTAGTCGCCGAAGGCGTCGGCGGTCGGGCCGGCCGGCGCGGAGGCCGGGCGGACGGGGGCGGGCGTCTCGGAGCGGTCGGCGCTGCACCCGGCGGCCAGCAGGACCGCGAGGCCGTAGCACAGGAAGCGGATCGGCATGGGACGGAGACGATGGCAGGTGACAGAGGACACGACGAGCGGCTCCTGACGGGAAGCTCCCGACCGGAGGCCAGGGGTCACGGAGCCGGCCCCGTGTCGTCCGCCGGCGGCTCCGCGTCGTAGCCCGTCACGGCACCGCGGTGGCAGAGGATGAGCCCGGCCCAGTGATGGCCGAGGACCGCCGCGTCGTGCAGGTCGCCGATGGACGGCTCGGCCGGCGAGCTCCCGGCGAGGGCCGGCCACAGCCGCGCCAGGAACGCCGCCAGAAACGCATCCCCGGCGCCGGTGGTGTCCACCACCGGATCGACGCGCGGGGCCGGAACGGCGACGCCATGGCGCGGGGTCTGCAGCCAGACCCCGGCAGCCCCCCGCGTCTCGATGACGAGCGACGGCCCGGCGTCCAGCAGGTCGGCGGGGGTGCGCGTGCCCCACAGGTTCGTCCACGTGGCCGCGCTCGTCTTGACGACGTTGGCCCGGGCGAGCATCGCGTCGAGGCGCTGCCGGACGGCAGGCCGGGCCCGTTCGGGACGGAGCCGGATGTTGGGGTCGAAGACGATGAGGGCACCGCGCGCCCGGGCGGCCTCGACCAGCGTCTGCGCGGCCGCGGCGCTCACGTCGTGGAGCAGCGGCACGGCGGTGAGGTAGAGCATCCCGGCCTGCTCCAGCACGGCCCGGTCGTAGTCGTCGGCCTGGAGATACTGGTCGGCGGTGTCCGGCGTGCGGATCTGCACCCGGCGCGTGCCGTCCGCCGCTTCGAGGATCTGCACCACCCGCGTCGGGTGCAGCGGGTCGACCACCAGGTCGGCCGGCACGCCGGCCCGTACCAGCGCCTCGCGCACGAACCGCCCTTCGGCGTCCTCGCCCACCCGGCTCCACAGCCGCACCGGCACCCCGTGACGATGCAACCCGACGGCCACGTTCGCCGGGGACCCGCCCGGGAAGCGTGCCCCGTCCGGGCCGAGCTCGTCCACCACCGCCTCGCCCAGACACACGATCTGCGGGGATGTGGGTCGGTCCGGCATCGTTCGTCGAAGGCTGGTTCAAAAAAGCAGGCACATGGAAACATACGAAGCCGCGCGGTGTGCCGTCCAGCAGCGGCCCAGGGAGGGCCTTTCGCTGACCGATCGCGTGCCGGCATGCCAACCGTCCTGCATTTCAAGACGAAGTACCTGAATCTCTCCGAGCTGTTCATCGACCGGCTGGTACGGCATCACGAGCGGTACACGCCCGTCGTCGGCACCGTCGAGCCCCGGCTCTACACCGAGGGGCTGGCGGTACACGCGCCGGTGGGGGTGGGCCGGCTGGCGGCCGCGGTGGCCGTCCATCTGAACCGGACACCGCCGTTCCTCTACGACGTCGTACGCCGCCACCGGCCCGCCGTGATCCACGGGCACTTCGGGCTGGACAGCTACCGGCTGATCGGCCTGGCCCGGCGCACCCGGACGCCGCTGCTGGTCCACTTCTACGGCTACGACGTCATTCGCCTGCCCCGCGAGGCCGGGTGGCGGCGGCGCTACCGCCGGCTGGCCCGGGCCGGGGCCGCCTTCGTCGCCGTGAGCGAGGCCATGCGGCAGGATCTGATCGCGCTGGGCTTCCCGGCGGATCGCATCGAGGTGATCCACCTGGGCCTGAACCCGGACGCCATTCGCTTCCAGCCACGCACTGCTGCCGGCCCGCGTCTGATGGCCATCGGCCGGCTCGTGGAGAAGAAGGGCTTCATCTACGCCATCGATGCGGTGCGTCTCCTCCGCGAGCAGGGCCTCCCCGTCCACCTGGACCTCTACGGCGACGGCCCGCTGCGCACGGCGCTGGCCGCCCGGATCGAGGCCGCCGGCCTCCACGACGCCGTCACGCTGCACGGCTCCTGCACCAACGACCAGGTCATCGCCGCGCTGTACGAGCACGACGTGCTGCTCGTCCCCAGCGTGCTGGCCGCCGACGGCGACAAGGAGGGCCTGCCCCAGACGCTCGTCGAGGGGCTGGCCTCCGGCATCCCGGCCGTGGCCACGGCGCACGCCGGCATCCCCGAGCTGGTGCTCGACCGTGAGACGGGCCTGCTGGTGCCCGAGCGCGACCCGGCGGCCCTGGCCCGGGCCGTCCGGACCTACCTGGAGCACCCCGCCCTGGCCGCCGCCGTGAGCCGGGCCGGCCGCCGCGCCGTCGAAGCCCGGCACGACATCCGCACGATCGTCCGCCAGACGGAAGCGCTCTACGACCGCCTCGCCGGCACCGGACGATAGCCCGGACCGGGCCGGATCAATGCACCAGCGACGCAGGCCGCAGGTGCTGCTTGTCGAAGCCGGGGCCGGCCCAGCTGACGGTCAGCGCTTCGCCGCCGTGATCCTCGAAGTACTCCAGGCGGAACGCATGCCGGCCGGCGGCCAGCGCCACCTGCCCGTCGCGGCGGCGGGCGCTGTGCGAGCCGTCGTTGTCCACCACCGGCTCACCCCCGACGTAGAGCCGCGAACCGTCGTCGCTGAGCACCTCGAAGGTGTAGATCCCGTCGGCCGGGGCCTCGACGTAGCCTTCGAAGACGAGGCCGTAGCCGTCCTCGGCCCGCTTGAGCGCTGCCAGGTCGAAGTGCTCGGTCGAGCCGGAGGCCACGGGCGTCAGCGCCTCGAAGTCGGGCAGGCGTTGCCAGCGGCCCTCGTAGTAGCGGTAGGCCAGCCCCGGCCGACCGGCAGGCGTCCGCACGGGGGGCCGCAGCGTCGCCCGGCGGAAGTCGACGGCCCGCACGCGGCTCACGGTCCCGTCCCGCGAGACGGCGATGGCCTTGAGCGTCGCCGTCTCGGTCAGCCGGAGCGGGCCGGTGTAGCGGGGGGACTGCGGGGTCGGCGGCGTGCCGTCGAGCGTGTAGTGGATCGCCATGTCCTCGAAGACGGCCCGGAGGCGCACCTCCGCCTCGTCCAGGAACAACCCACCGGACGGCTCCACCCGCGGCGCGGGCGGGACGATGACGCGGGCGCGCGCGGCGACGGGGTCGTGTACGGCGTCCTTGCGCAGCTCGAAGTAGTCGAACAGCCGCCCCTCCACGTCGATGGCCTGGAACTGGAGCGTCTGGTCGTGGATGGCGAAGTAGGCGTAGTGGTGGACGCTCTTGACCTTGGCCGAGAACCAGGAGCGCGTCGGGGCGAACTGCTCCAGCCCACCGCCCCCGCCTCCGGCGTTGATGTAGATGACGCCGTTCTGCTGGTTCACCGCGCCCTCGTAGATCGGCCAGGTGCGCTCGTACATGTGGACGTGCCCGAACAGGCAGAAATCCACCCCGAACTGCTCGTAGAGCGGCACCAGGTCGCGCGCGTGCGTGCCGTAGGTCGTCGAGCCCGTCCAGCTGTTGCCGTGGTCGTTCTCCTCGGACGAATAGGGCGGGTGATGGTGGACGACGATCTTCCACGTCGCGTCCGACTTCGCCAGCTCCCACTCCAGCCAGTTCCATTGCTCCGAGCCCTCGCTGACGTCCCGGTTCGTGTCGATCATGAAAAACTGCGCGTTGCCGTAGCGGAAGGTGTAGTAGTACTCCGGCGGCGGGTTGTGGAAGTAGCGGTAATAGTTGTCGTGATCGTCCTCGTGGTTGCCCAGGATGGTGTAGAGCGGATAGCGGCTCATGAACACGTGGGCGGGCGGGAAGAAGTCGACCAGCCAGTCCTCCAGGTCGCCGCCACGGTCGACGAGGTCGCCGGCATGGACGCCGAAGTTGGGACGCTCCAGGAAGCCCAGTTCCGCCAGCCGACCCCAGACGCGCGGGTTGTTCTGCGTGTCGCTGTAGAGCACGAAGGCGAAGGCGGTAGAGTCGTGCACGGCGGTGCGGAAGGTAGAGGGCTCGCTGGCCAGCTCCCGGCCGTCGGGCAGGACGGAGACGACGCGCCAGAAGTATTTCGTCTCGGGCTTCAGGCCGGTCAGCACCACCTCGTGCATCGTCCGCGTGCCGTCGATGGTGGCGGTCTGCGAGAGATTGGGGGCCTCGTCGCCGTAGCGGCTCTCGCCATACTCGACGCGGGTGGTAGCGGGCTCCTCCGTCTCCCAGAGGATCACCATGGACGTCTGAGTGCCGAACTGGAGATAGGGCGCCACCCGGAAGGCCGGGTCGGCGGTGGCGAAACCGAGATAGGCGAGGGCAAGGCCGGC
The DNA here is from genome assembly GCA_003285105.1 of Roseithermus sacchariphilus. Lineage (GTDB taxonomy): Bacteria > Bacteroidota > Rhodothermia > Rhodothermales > MEBIC09517 > Roseithermus > Roseithermus sacchariphilus. The sequence goes on from CP030158.1 coordinate 685,558, forward strand.
CAGCGTCAGGCCGGACAGCACGACAGCGAGGCGTTTCATGGGTGCGGGGGGACGGAGACGCCGGAGCGATCAGGGCGTCAGGGTGAAGCGATCGGCGGTCGGGGTGAAGACGAAGACCCGTTCGGCGGCATCCGGCCGGCGGAGGACCACCCGGTTCTGCTGATCGGCGAACCGGTCGAACAGGAGGGTATTGCGCAGGTCGAGCACCGCCCCGGGCCGGTAGCCGTCGTAGGCGAGTTCGTACCACCAGAGGCGGTGGTGGCCGAAGGTGTCTTCGCCGCTGGCGACGATGCGCACGGCGAGCGGGAGGCCGTCCTGCCGCAGCACGAAGCGCGGGGCCAGGTAGGCGGCGAAGCGGCCGTCGACCTCGGCGCTGACGGCCAGCCGCAGCGTGGGGTCGGCGTGGGCGTGCCGGAGCGCGTCCTCCAGGTCGTGCGCGAAGAAGCGGATGCGCCCGCGCAACCCGTCCGCCCCCGCCACCAGCACCGCCTCGCTGACGTGCTCCCGATGCCCCCACGACGCCGGCGGCATCAGGCCGGGCAGCATCGGGCCGAGCAGCAACAGAACCAGCAGGAGAGCACGACGCGGCATGTTCGGTGGGCAATTAGCGACTGGCGACTGGCGAGCAGCAAGTAGCGACCGGCGGACGCCCTGGCCTCATCCGGCCATCGAAGGTCGACCTTCGCCCCCCCCTTCACCGCCACAGCGGGTCGACGATGGGGAAGGGCTGCTTGTTGGCGTTGTTCTTGAACAGGTGCACGGTCATCGCCGGGTTCTTCGCCGACTCGGGGATGGAGAGCGTGTCGAGCACGGCCTCGTAGATCTCCACGTCGAGGCCGGCCAGGAGGCTGTCGGCGAGGCGAGCGAGGCGTTCCTGGACGAAGCGCGTGCGGATGCGGGCGAGGTCCTCGGCGTCGAGGTGTTCGAAGGGGCGGAAGGCGGTATCCAGCGCGGCTTCCTTCGCGTGGTAGTAGGCCGCCAGGCGGGCCGTGTCGAGCGGCTCGTTCAGCCACGACGTACGCAGTTCCTGGAAGAGCCACTTCTCGCGCCACTGCGCCATCGTGCGCCGGAAGGCCGGATCGTCGTCCAGGGCCTCGTCCTCGGCCATCTGGAGGAAGACGTGGTCGCGCACGACGAGCGCCACGACGTCGGCCAGGCGGGCCTTGAAGGCTCGTTCGTCCCGGGGGCGCAGCAGGTAGCGTCCCGGCGTAAAGTGAGCGAGGAAGTCGCGGATGGTCCAGGTCTGGTCGTCGAAGGAGACGAGGGGGAGGGCGTAGCGATCGCGGAGGAGGCGGGTGTAGGGGGTATCGAGCCGCTGCGTCTCGATGTAGTGGAGGAGGTTGCGCGTGGGCGGCGCGTCGCGGTACCAGGCCCAGAGCGCGGCGTGGAGCACCTCGAAGCCCTCACGCCGGGTCGTCACGTTGCGCGGGGCCATGGTCGCCGCAACGAAAGCCCTACCCTGCTCCATCGCCTTGCGGTTGTAGAGGATCTTGCGGTAGGTGGGCGCCTGCTCCACGTAGTCCGGCTCCCCGACCGGCCGGCGGCGGATGTCGGTCACCTCGAAAACGTACCACAGATCATCGAGCCGCACCGGCTCCGAGGGCGTGCCGATCTCCAGGTCCTGCAGCACCGCCAGCACGGCGGGGTCGATGTCTTCGGCGCGGACGTAGTCGGAGGTCAGTTCCTCGGCCAGCCAGTTGAGTTCGGCGAAGCGCTCCTGCCGCTCGGCCAGCGCGGCCTCGTAGCCCTGTGCCAGGATCTGCTCGCGCAGCCGCCATGCATCGGCCTCGTGGAGGGCCGGCAGGAAGCGGAACCGAAAACGGACGGCGTTTTTGTGGATCTCCGCACGGATCTCCTCCTCGGAGACCTCGATCCGGTCGAGCACGTGCGTCTCGAAGACCCGCTCGATCAGCAACTCTTCCCGGAGCGTGTGCAGGGCGTGGACGACGGCGGCACTCGTATCGAGCCCGCGCCGCTCGGCCTCACGGGCCAGCGCCGCCTCGCGCAGCATCAGCGTCAGGTAGGTGCGCCGCGGCGCCGGCCCACGCCGCAGGTGCCCGTGCCCGAAGGCGTAGTTCAGCACGAACTCCTCCGCCGTGATCACCCGGTCGCCCACACGCGCCACGGCGGGCGGCTCCGGCTCGCTCGGCCGGCAGCCGGCCAGCGCAAGCACGGCGCACAGCACGATCGGAGCGAAGGAAAAAGAGAACGCGCGCATAGGAGTGTGCAGAGGGCGTACGGAGGGCAGAGCGCCGAAAGGAGAGGTCGAAGGTCGGACGGGAAACGCGGTCCCCGAACCGACCTTCGACCTTCGTCCTTTCCGGCAATCTCCCATCAACGCATCGGCTTACTTGACGAGCAACATCTTCTTCGTCTGCACGAAATGCCCGGCTTCGATGCGGTAGAAGTAGACGCCCGAGGCCAGGTCGCGGGCATCGAAGGGCACGTGATACGAGCCGGCCGCCTGGTCCCGGTCGACGAGCGTAGCGACGCGCTGGCCGAGCAGGTTGTAGACGGCCAGCTTCACCCGGGCCGCCTGCGGCAGCGCGTAGGTGATGGTCGTGGTCGGGTTGAACGGGTTCGGGTAGTTGTCCCCCAGGGCGAACTCCTGCGGCACCTCGTCGGGGCCCTCGGTGTCCGTGCCGCGGATGAGCGTGAGCGAAAACTTGTATTCCCCGCGGGCCGGGTCGCGCCAGCGGCTCTCGTCCTGGTTCCGCGGCTCGGAAGCGGCGTCCTGGCCGATGACGAGGAAGTAGTACGTGCCGGCTTCCTCGACCTCCCACTCGATCTTCGAGTGCCAGTCGAAGCCGCCGTCGTCGTTCTCGTCGAGGAGCTGACGGCTCGGGCCGTAGAGGTACATGTACATGTCCATGTCCCGCGGCCACAGCTCCCCGTCGAAGGGATGCGTCTCGCCGATGATGACGTCGCCGGGCTGGGCCGTGATGCGGTAGTAATCCCGGTCGTCATGGTAGCCGGGGACCGAGGGATCGTAGAGCATGTAGTCGTACAGCACGCCGTCGCCCGGATGGTCGCCGCGCGCGTCGGCCTCGTCGAACGAGTCGTTGGGCTCGAAGGCCGTGCGGATCTCGTCGATGGCGTTGCGCTTCATGAGCACCTGGTACGTGCCGTCTCCCAGTTCGGCCGGGGCGTTGAGCGTCAGGTAGTAGGTCGTCGCCTCGTCGACGAGCAGGTTCAGCTTGATGTTGCCGCCCGTGTTGCGGGTGCGCCATCCGCCCGACTCGCTGTCGGTGACGTTGGTGCCGGCGGCATCGGTGAGCCGGGCACCGTTGTCGAACGGGCTACCGCTCATGCCCTCGTTGGTGAAGGTGCGGACGTGGTAGATGTACCCCGGCTCCAGGTCGATCCGGTAGACGTCCACGTCGGCCGCATCGGTAAACGAGGCCTGGAGTATCCCCGCGGGGGCCAGCGGCGTCGCGTCGGCGATGGCGTTGTTCGGCTCCACCTCGCCGAAGGCATAGGTGATGCGGAACTTGTACTCGGCGGTGGTCGGGTCGCGGTCGGTGCCGCTGCCGAAGTCCTGCGAGCGGATGGCGCAGAAGTAGGCGCCCGGCGTCGTCACCGTGTACTCGATCTTCGAGTGCCAGTCGTCGAACGGCGAGCCATCCTCCAGCATCACGGTGTTGTCGTCGTTGGTGGCCAGTTCATTGCCTTCGCTGTCGTAGAGCAGCATGTACATGTCGGTGTCCCGCCCCCAGAAGGCCCCGTCGTATGGGATCGTCTCACAGACGAGCGTCCCGCCCGCCTCCGGCACATCGACGCGGTAGTAGTCGATGTCGTCGGCGAAGTCCGGGTTGGCCGCATTGAAGAGCATGGCTTCGTGGACGACGCCGTTGGGCGTGATCGCCGGCGCGTCGCCCGTCGTGTCGTTGGGCTCGAAGGCATCTTTGAGCATCGTGTAGTCGTTGCTCTTGATGTGGATCTCATAGTCGCCCGGCGCGGTACCGGCCACACTCACGAGATAGGCTCCGTCCTGCTCGGCGATGATCTGGAGCTTGAAGTTGCCGCTGCCGTAGCGGCCGTGCCAGTCGGACCCGTCGTGGAGCGACGTGCCCGGATCGGCGGCGTCGAACAGGTCCACCGTCATCGTGCTGCCGGTGTTGTTGGCCGAGCGGATGTGGTAGATCCGGCCGGCTTCGACGGGCACGCGGTAGTAGTCCACGTCGGAGGCCGAAGTCGAGGCGGCGATGAAGCCTTCGAGCAGCACGGTGGCGGTGGCCGGGGTGTCGTTGGGCTCGACCTCCCGGACGGGGTCGCCCACGTTGAGCGAGTAGAGGCCGACGTGGTTGTTGCCCAGGTCATCCGTGGCCGAGGTGGCCGCCCGGATCTGGATGATGTAGACCCCGTCGCTGGCCAGCGTGTAGTTGAGCCGCGAGAAGGCATCGCCGGCAGGCGTGCCGGTGGCGAGCACGTTCAGGCCGGCGTCGAGCAGCCGCACCTCGGCGGGAAAGTCCACGTTCGCCAGGTCGAAGGCGGCGGACTGGAGCTTCAGCGTCACCTGTTGCCCGGCCACGCCGTTGAACAGATAGTGGTCCACGTCCCCCGCGGGGAAGATCATCCCGTTCTGCCGGGGCGACCCGACGCCGACGGGGATCTTGTCCCGCTGGAGGGCATCGGCCGGCGTGTCGTCGGGCTCGTTCTTGATGCGGTTCGGGTAGATCTCCGCGTCGAAGACGGCGAGCTGGTAGGCGCCGGCACCGGGGGCGGTCAGCTTGATCAGGTAGGCGCCGGAGGCCTCGGGGATGAAGCCGCCGACGCGGAAGTTGCCGTTGCCCAGCGCCCCGGCCACGTTCTGCCCGGCGAGCAGGTTGCCCGAAAGCGACGTGGTGCCGTCGCCGTTGTCCGTCTCGTGGTACAGTTCGATGCCGATGTCCCCGCCGGTGACCGTCGAGGCGAGCGAGAGGATGCTGTACATCCGCTGCTCGTGCATGAAGAGCCGGAACATATCCACCTCCCCGGCCCCGGTGAACGAGCCGGAGATGGTCGTATCCGAGCGAGCGGTGATCGGCATGGCCGTCTCCGGCGTATCGTTGGGCTCGGCGTTGGCCTCGATCAGGTCGTTCGTGTACTCGGTCACATAGATGTCGTACATGAACCGGCCGGGATCGCGGTTATCGACGTTGCGTCGGCAATCCGGGTAGGTATCGTCGGGGTCGTCGGTACAGGTCCGCGTCGAGGAGGCCCAGCCGGAGACCCACAGCCACAGCGGCGAATCGGTGGTGATGCCCTCGGCGGCGAGCGCCTCCGGGGTCAGGACGATGCGCGAGTGGATGTTGTTGGGGCCGTCCATGCTCTCGCGCGCGCCGTCGTCGTCCTCGGCCAGGATGGCGGTATAGTCGCCGTCGTAGATGCGGATGCGCGGATCCTCCAGGCGCGATCCACCCGGCCCGATGCGGCCGTCGGGCTCGCGGTACCACCCGAAGAACGGCATCGTCTCGACGACGAGCGTGTGGCCGGCCTTGTAGTTGAGCAGGAAGTGGTCGACGTCCTCATCGCCCTCGGCCAGGAGCTGCGGATAGGCGCTGTTGCTCTGCGAGGGCACCTCGGGCGTGACGACCTTGACGGTGTCCGGGTTGTAGGCCATGAACGAGCGCACCACGGCGTCGCTCGGCAGTTGCGAGACGAGGCCGTTGGTGAGCACCTCCACGTTGGTCTGGTTGGGTTCGAAGCGGTCCACCCAGTCGGACAGCGCCACGGAGTAGGCGGTGAGGTAGTAGGTCCCTTCGGCGCTGTTCGAGCCGTCGAGTTTGTCGCCGTTGAAAACCCACAGGTAGAAGGTGCCGGTGAGCTGGCGGTTGGTGGCGGGGTCGACGGGCGAGGTCCAGCCGGTCAGGCGGAAGTCGCCCGAGCCGTTGCGGCCGTCGGTATCGCGGCCCAGGATGTCGCCCCGGATCTGGTCGTTGCCGGTGATGCCGAGGAAGTCCTCCACGTAGGTCGTATCCAGGTCGCTCTCATGGAAGAGGCGCATGTTGACGTCGAGCCCGTCCGAACCGTCGGCGAGGAAGGAGTGGGTCGAGGCGAAGTAGTACATGCGCGTCGTGTCTACGGTGAAGGCGTAGACGTCGACGTCGCCCGCGGCCAGGGCCCCGCTGATGAGCTTGCCTTTCATGCCGGGGCGCCAGCCCTCCATCGCCAGGACGTCGTCGATGGCGTCGGCGGTGTCGAAGAAGTCGTTGGGTTCGGCCTCGGCCCGGCCGACGTAGTGCGCGTCGGCGGCGGTGAGGGAGTGCCGCAGGTCGGTGGCCGTGGGGGGCCGGGCGGTCAGGTACTCCGGCTGCACGCGCTGGAGCAGCGCCGGGCGGTCGCCATACTTGTCGAGCACCTCGGCCAGGTTGGGCTTACGAGGCGGCACGGGGCGATCCTGGGCCCGGACGGGCACCCCGGCGGCGGCCAGCAGAAGGAGGCAGAGCAGGCTGGTAGCGGTTCTCATGGTACCGGGAGAGGATGATGGAGGAGGATGAGAGAGGGCGGGCATCGTGCAGATCACCGCTCCCGGATGCCACCCCGGAGCCCTGCACGGGGGATGAGCGATCCCGGCAGGCGAACGGCCGTCCGCCGGGCGTCACACATCACGGTCGAGGCCGCCGGCCCGGAGGACGGCAGCGAAACGGTTCATGGACGGTCAGAGGTAAATGCCGAAGCTGATGCGGTGGGCCCTGTCGAGCAGGCCCCAGTCCGTCCAGGCATAATCGAAGACGAACTGACTGCGGTTCTGGAGCACGTATTGCAGGCCGGCTCCGAGCGTGAGGCCTCCCCAGCGCCCCTGGAGGTCCGCCTCCCGGGTCAGGTAACCGGCGCGGAGGAAGAGGATCTCGTGGAAGCCGTACTCCATACCCAGGTTGATGCTCTCGGTGGAGCCGGTCGGATGCACGAGGTCCACGGTCGTGGCGAGGTGGCCGCGCGCGGGCAACGGCGTCTCGTAGGCCAGGCCGAAGCGGAAGATCTGCGGCAGCGGCGCCGGATCGGTCCGGTAGGTGACCGGGATGTTCTCGACGCCGCGGTTGGCCCGGTCGGGGTCGATGATGTTGGTCAGGTTCTTGCCGGACATGCGCATATCGTCGCCGAAGTTGGAGATGCTCGACCCGATGGCCAGGCCGCGCAGGGGCGTCTGGTAGTAGACGCCTACGTCGAGGGCGACCTGCGAGGCCGTTTCGCTCCAGATGCGCTGGTTGATGTACTTGCCGGTGATGCCGAAGGAGAAGGCCGAGATGAGCTTCGCGGCGAACGTGACGTTGACGGCGTAATCCCGCGCGTCGTAGAACTCGCCGGTGCCCTCGGGCTCGGTGGCGGTGCGAACGGGCTGCTCGGGCACGGCCAGCGTGGTGAAGCTGGCCCCGAAGACGGCGTTGAAGAACGGCAGCGGCGTGGAGAGGGTGAAGAAGTCGAAGTTCGTGTCGGCCAGCCACTCGGCGTGCATGAAGGACGTCGTGAAACCCTCCAGGTAGGCCAGGCCGGCCGGGTTCCAGTAGATCATCTCGGCGCGGCCCGCCTGAGCGGTGTATGCCCCGCCCATGGCCTCGGCCCGGGCCCCGACGCCGATCTCCAGGAAGGCCGCCGCCACGGTCCCCTTGTTGGTCACGTCGGTCGGGTAGAGGCCGCCGTCGTCCTTGGTCGGGTCCGCGGCGTCCTGCGCCCGGGCGCCGGGCGTGAGGCCGGCCGTCACCGGCAGCAGCAGCACCGCCAGGCCCAGGGCCAGCGTCCGACCCCACCGGGCGGGGTTCGCCGGTCGGATGGCCGTGGGAAGGCCTCGCCTGCGCTCGTTCCACCTGCGTTCGTTCATAGCCACGCGGGGTCCTATTTGATGATGGCGAACCGCCCGACCCGCTCGCCGATGCCGGGGGCGTCCACGTGATAGATGTAGACGCCGAAGCTGACGTCGAGCCCGTCGTCCGACTGGAGATTCCACGTGGCGATGCTGCGGTCGCTGGTCGCCTGGTGGTCGATCCGTTTGACCTGCCGCCCGCTCATCGTGTAGATGCGGATGGTGCACTGCGGAGGCAGGTTGCGGAAGTCGATGCGCCGCTCGCCCCGCCCCGAAAGCTGCACGTTGCGCGCTTCGAGCGGGTTGACGGCGACGTACGGATCGGGCACGACGTAGATGGCGTCGAGCGCGCTCTCCGGCAGGGCCGTCTCCAGGCGGTGACCATCCACCTTGAAGCGCAGCACGTCGTCCCGGTCGAAGGGCTTGCTCGTCTCGAGCAGAAAGGCATCGCCGGCGACCGGGAGTTCGTGCGTGGCCACGCTGCGCATGGCATCCAGGTAGGCCGCCGGGAGCTGGGCGCCCTGGATCACCGGTTGCAGGCCGCCCAGCGTCACGAGGGAATCCAGGATGGCTTCATACCACGGCGCGATGCGCTCGAAGAAGGGAATCAGCTCCTGCCGGTCCAGGTCCGGCCCGAACGGGCGCCGGTGCAGGCCGCGCACCCGATGGACGGCCAGCGAATCGTAGAGGGTGTTGGCCACCGCGTCGATCTCCCCGAGGACGGTGGCGGCGTTCTCGCTCAGACCGAGGGCAAAGCGCCAGGTGGATTGCGCGTAGTAGCGGTAGCCGGCGAAGTCGATGCCGGCCACGCGCACGTTGACGACGTCCCCCGGCGAGAGGCGGCCGCGCACCGTGTCCCCCGGCACCGGCGGCACCGCCGGCTCGGTGAACTGGAAGGGCACCTTGCGCGGCGCGTTCAGGCTGGTCACGTCCCAGACGGCGAAGTTCGTCGGGATGCGGTTGGCCGGGCTGAGCGAGTTCGACGTGTCCGCCCCGGTCGTGCTGACCCGGATCTCATAGTCGAGCGGGACGGCCGTACCGCCCTCGGCCACGCCGACCGTCACGGCGGTGCGGGGCCGCGGGGTGCCCCGCGGGGAGGCCTCGCCGTTGGGCAACCACTCGGCCCGCACCGGCCCGGGCCGCACCGGGTTGTCGATCGTGAAGCGCATGCCGTCGTACGTCCGCGCGCGCAGCACCTCGGTCGTGAACAGATCCGTGCTCGGCGTGCTGCGCTGCACCGCGGCCAGCGTGTCCACGGAGCCGTCCGGCCCCAGCCGGCGCAGCGTGAAGCCGGTCGTCAGGCCGTTCGAGAGGAACTCCGGGTCCAGGCGCTCCAGCGAGCCGTCGTCGGTGAACGTGAAGACGTATTCGTAGCCCTGGCTGTTGGCCTCGTCCGGGATGAGGAACTCCACCTTCAGGCCGCCCGTGGCGTCGCCGCTCTCCCGGCGGATGCCGCCCTCGACGAGCTGCGGCGCGACGTAGCCGAGCGCCGGCGGCTGCGGCACGACCACGGCGGCATTGCGGTCCACGTTGACGGGCCGGTCGAAGGCATCGACCTCGATGATCTTGGAACTCTCCGTCGGGGAGATCTCGGCCAGGGCCTCATAGGGCGAGATGCCGCGCTCGAAGAACGAACTGTGGTACCCCTGATCGACCGACACGACGGCGTAGTAGTACGTCCGCCCGTTGTCCACGGTCGAGTCGACGTAGCTGTACTGGAGGCCGCTGTCGGTGCCCATGTCGTAGCTGACGCCGAAGGCGCCCACGGGCACCGGGTGGGCCCCGGAGAGGCCGTTCTTCAGATCGAACTGGACGCGGTCGCCGGTGGGCGTGAGCAGGGGCTCCCAGAGCAGCGGATTGCCGAAGGCGTCGGTGATGGTCTTGATGTCGTTGAACTCCGGGTCCGTCGAGCGATAGACTTTGTACATCTCGAAGTCGAACCCGTAGATCGGGTCGCGGCTCAGCTCGGCGCTCTGGTCCCAGACCAGCGTCACGCGCCGGTCGCCCGGCACGGCGGTCAGGAAGGGTGTGCGCGGCGGGCGGGCGAAGTTGTAGTCGGAGTCGTAGATGTTCTGCATGGTCCGCTTGTTGCGGAGCATGTCCTGGAAGTCGTTGCCACAGAAGAAGGCCAGCGAGAAGCGCTGCTCCTGCCCGCGGGCGATGCCGGTGATGCCGGAGCTGTAGACGTAGATGATGTCGGCCGTCTCGGTGGGAGTGATGAACAGGCCGGGCTGGATGTACTCGTCCCAGAAGAGGCGATCGTCGTCCAGGTCGCGGTCGAACTCGGCCGGGGTGCGGATGACCATGCCGGTCAGGCCGATCTGGTCGATCTCGTCGTTGTCGGTGAATTCGAAGTTGGGCTCGCCGGGGTCGGGGACGCCGTTGGCCTCGGTGCCGTCGGCATCGGGGCCCGGGTAGTTTTCGTCTTCCGGACCGATGCCGTCGGAGCCGACGTCATCGTTGACGGGCTCGATGGTGAGGGCGCCGTCGCCGTCGAGGTCTTCCCCGTCGTCCAGGATGAAGTTGTTGTTGACGTCTTCGTTGTCGTAGCGGCCGTTGCCGTTGACATCGACCCAGGCGCGCCAGTCGCCGTCGTTGTCGATCCCGTCGGCGCGGTCCTCGTCGACCAGGCCGTCGTCGTCATTGTCGAGGCCGTCGTCGGCCAGGCCGGGGCTTTCGAGGAAGCCGACGCCGGCATAGCCGACCTTGAAGCCGTTGATGGTGAGGTCGCGCTTGAGCCACTGGTAGGTGATGTCGTCCTCGGTGTCGAAGAAGGCCTCGTTGTCGCCCGTCTGCCCGGCGATGTCGTAGTCCACGATCATCGCCACGATGGCGCGGGGGATGTCCTTGCGGCTGATGTTCTTGACGTCGAGCGTGGCGATGAAGATGTCCTCGGCGAGGACGCTGGCCCACTGGTACTGCCGCACCTTGACCTCCACACCCAGGCCACGCCGTCCGCCGTCCTCCCAGGGGCGGCGGTCCGGCGCGCCGGTGGCCGGGTCCAGGAAGGGGGCATAGTCGAACTCGTCGTTGTCCCGGTCGTCGGCGACGTAGTAGGCCTCCTGGTCGGCGCGGATGAAGGCGCCGTAGGCCCCGTTCCAGCGGCCGGCCCGCACGCCCGGCCCGGGGTCGCACGCGGTGCCCGGCTCGAACGGGCACGGCGGCCGGTCGTCCCCTACGTACGACTGCGGCGGCCAGAAGGCCGGCCACGTCTCGGGCAGGTTGGACTGCGCCGTGTACTCCAGGCGATTCTCCAGCTCGGCATCCAGTTGCCCGTTGTTGTTGAGGTCCTCGCCCTCGTCCAGCGTGCCGTTGCCGTTGGCATCCTCGTTCAGCCCGCCCACGAAGTAATAGCCGGCCAGCGCCAGCGTCTGGCGGTCGTCCGGGTTGTTGTTGAGCTGGTTGACGGTGCCGCGAGTGCCCTGCATGTTGTAGAAGCCCGGCACCGAGTTGAGGAAGTACTTGTGGCTGCCGCTGGGGGCCTGATCCCCTCCGCCGCGGTTGTAGCTGTCCGAGACGATGCGCAGCGTGTCGCCGGCGTCGTTGACGACCTCCCCGGCCACGATGAAGCTCATCGTATGACCGTACTCGACGCCCGAGTTGCGCGGCCACTGGATCAGGTTGGGCCGCACGGACCCGCCCCAGTAACCGGCCGAGATGTTGACGTTCGTCACGTACGGCACCTGGATCAGGTTGCCCGTGGCGATGCCGCCCCGCACGAAGTTGCGGAAAGACAGGTTGCGCACGGCCGACGCCGCCGTCGCGTGCGGGCCGTCGTACCGCGCCGCGGCCTGCTCCGCCTGCGCGGCCGCCCGCGCGGCGGCCTGCTCGCCGGCCAGCGCCGCCTTGGGCTGGGCCTGTACGACGACCGCTGACCCCGACAGCAGGAGCAGCAGCACGAATCGGACGAACATGGATCCCGGACGCATACGTGGCGGCAATCGACGTTAGAAGTGGACGGTGAAGCCGAACAGAATCTCACGCGGCTCGGAGAACCAGTGCGGGTTGCGGTCGGCCTCGGCGCTGGTGAACAACCCGACGTAGTCCAGCACCTTCTCCCGATCCGCCTGCACCACGGGCAACCGCACGATCTGATCGGCCCGGCCGGAGACGGTGTTCACGATGCGGTGGTTGAGGATGTTGAACACGTTGTTTACCTGCACCCGGACCCCGTAGCGCACCCGCCCCACGGCAAACCGCTTCTCGGCATTGAGGTCGAAGGCCACCACGAGCGGCTTGCGCTCCGAGTTGTCGAACTCGTTGTCGGGAAAGTTGAGGTTCGGATCCAGAAACGAGGGGGTATAGGGCTGCCCCGTCGCCAGCTGGCTGATGAAGCCGACGCTCCAGTCGTCCGGCACCCCGACGTTGGCCGACAGGTTGAGCGTGAGCGTCTGGTCCCAGTCGAGGGGGATGAACTGCCGCTCCACGAACAGCTCGCCGACTTCGCCGGAGCGCCCGGCGATGACGACGTTGGCGACGTCGCCGGGGTCGGAGGAGCTACCCCTGGCATCGGAGTAGGTGACGTCCAGCGAGGAGCCGAGCAGCCATCCGACGGGGCGGGTCACGAAGGAGAGCGTCGTGCCTCGCACCAGGCCGTAGTCCCGGTTGATCGTGCGATAGTACTGCACGTTGTCGATCGTCGAGAGGATCTCGGTGCCGAGCAGGTTGCGGACGTTCTTGTAGAAGAGATTGACGTCGATGCCGATGAAGTCGGTGATCTGCTGTTGCAGCCCCATCTCGTACTTGATCGTGAGCTCGGGCTTCAGGTCGGGGTTACCGACGGTGCGCCCCTCCAGCCGGCCGATGTTGATACCGGTGAAGATGGGGTTCTTGAACATCTCCCGATAGGCCGGCATCTGCACGAAGTGACCGTAGGCCACGCGGAAGGCGCCCGTCGCCGAGATCGGATAGGAGATGCCGATGCGAGGGCTGACGTAGTGTTTCGGTTCGGTGCGCACGAAGTTGTCCTCGCGCCCGATGCGGTCGGTCGGGGTTCGCGGGTCTCGCAGCGATTCCTCGCGCACGTCGAACAGCTCGTAGCGCAGGCCCACCTTGAGCACCAGCCGGTCATCCACCTCCAGCTTGTCTTGGATGTAGGCGGCCACCTCGATGGGGGACTGCTCGAAGTGGTCGTTGACGACGGCGGCACAACGCTCGTTGACGGGTTCGGGCTGGCCGTTCGGGCCTTCGGGGCAGCCGAGCCGCTCTGGCACCAGCACCGGCACCAGGCCGCGCACCGCGGCCAGATAGTCCTCGAAGCGGGGGAAGTCCCCCGCCGAGGGGAAGGGGAGGTTACGGAACAGCCGCCCCGTATCGTCCGGATAGACCCAGGTGCGGTCCAGGTCCTCGATCACGAACGTGTTGTTGCGGAACTGGAAGCCGGTCTTGAGTTCGTTGCGATCGTTGACCTGCCAGGTCAGGTCGCCCGAGAGGATGAGCTGTTCCTCCGAGCTGCGGTCCTTGCCATTGTCCGTCGTACCGAGGCTGAAGCCGGTGACGTCGTCGCTGGCACTGAGATACTGGATGGCCGGGTCGTCGACCGAAGCGAAGCGATAGGCTTCGTAGCGGGCCGTCTTGTAGGAGCCTCGCAGGTTGACCACCATCGTGCTGCCGAGGGCCTGGCGGAAGGTGAGGATGTGCGTGAGCGCCCGGCTGTAGGCGGTGCTGCGATAGTCCGGCGCGTAGCGACGGCTGTTGGCGTAGCCCTGGCCCTGGCGCCGGTTGTAGAGCGCGGTATAGGTCAGGCGCGAGCGCGAGGAGGGGCGGTAGACCAGCTTCGGGTTCAGCGTCAGCGCGCGGCTCCAGCTCATGTCCACCACCGCGCCGTCGCCGTGCGCGAAGGTCAGCGGCCGGCCGTCGGCCCCGAGGATGACCTCGCCGGCCGGCGTCCGTGCCGTGTCGAGCGAGATCAGGCGGGTGTCGTCGGGCTGGTAGACGTCGCGGTACCACCGGCGGTACACGTTGATCACGAAGCCGTCGTCGGCCGTGAAGCGACGCACGCCCTTGAGCGCACCGGTGCGGTCCTCGAAGCGGCCGGTGAAGAAGAAGCCGAGGCGATCGAAGGCCGGGAGGATCGGGCCGCTGAGCGTGAGCGTGACGTCCCGCGTATCCAGCGGCTCGAACGTGTCGCCTCCGATGAACAGGGCATCCGATCCGGGATAGTACCCGCCGGCGAGCGCCCGCACGCTGCCGCTGATCCGCCGGCCCGGATCGCGCGTGGTCACGCTGACGACCCCCGACTGCGCCCCGCCGAACTCGGCGTCGAACGTCCCGGTGAAGACCTGCAACTCCTGCACCGACTGCACCTCGATGTCCACCGTGTTGCCACCACCCTGGTTGAACACGTCCTGCACCGGGATGCCGTCGATCAGGTAGGCCGTCTCACGCGAGCGCCCGCCGCGGAAGTGGAAGCGCCCGTCCGACCCCGTCACCACCCCCGGCTGAAACCGCACCAGATCCCCCACCTCCTGCACCGGCAGCTTCTCGATGGTGGCCTGATCGACGAACGACACGCTCGTGGTCCGGTCGCGGACGACGATGGGCCGGTCGGCCTGCACCACCACCTCCTCGCCCTGGATCACCTCCTCGCGCATCTCGGCATCGACCGTCGTCGTCCGCCCCGAAAACACCTGCACGTCCGCCGTCCGCACCGTCGCAAAGCCGACGTACGACATGACGACGGTGTACGTCCCGGGCGGCACGCTCAGCAGGAAGTAGCGGCCGTCCGCGTCGGTGATGGTGCCCAGATACGGATTCTCTTCGAGGTAAACGCTGACGCCCGGCAGCGTCTCGCCACGGACGGCGTCGCGCACGACGCCCGTGACCTTGCCGGTCGACTGGGCCCGGACGGCCGGCGAGGCGGCCAGCACCAGAACGACCGCCAGAACGACCGCCGGCGCAGCGGCGACTCGCCACCGCAGCACCGACCGGCAGAGCACGGCGCCGCGGCTAGCGCGGTCACCTGGACGCATGACATCGGACGCGAACGGCATCGGAAAAAGGGCGGCTGTGGAGGCTGGAAAAGGACACGTGCGGCGTCGCTCGTCTCGTCTATCCGCGTGCACCCGGCCCCGCAGGCCCGAGCGCGCACACCTTCGATATACGAACAAAATGAAACTTTTCGAAAGACCCTGTCAAGATAAACGAAATAGACAATGATGCCACACATCCGCCGCCTTTACCGTGGGGTACACGAAGATTCCGGGCGGCATCGGTCGAGAACGTCGCCTCCACGGGCTGAGTCCGGCGAGGCTCTTCCACCATGAAAAGATCCAAAAATGGCATTTTGAAGGGGTTTTCACTGTTTCGCGCCGGGACCGGATCTGCCGGCCCGGCGGCCAATCGGAATCGCTATCGAGGATACAGCTTCTGCGCCAGCCGGGTGTTAAGCGCAGGTTATCATAATGAAAACTCAGGGCAATGCTTTCGGAAAAGGCTTGCGTTTACGAAACCGATTGCCTACTTCCTGGTGAAACGCCCTCCCGAACGCCGTGCGGACGTGGCCCGGCGGCCTGCGCCGGGCCTCGCCACACCCGGAACCACGTTTGCACAGGCACCGTAGCCGCTCCCGATCTTCCATGCCGTTTACGCCCACGAAACCAGGCTCCGTATGGCCGATCTGAGCGCCGCCGAGCGGCGAATGCAAACCATCCAGCTCCTGCGCGAGCACGGACACGCATCGGTTGCCAAGCTGAGCGAGCGATTCGGCGTCTCCGAGGTGACCATCCGCAAAGACCTGCGCGCGCTGGAAGACGAAGACGTCGTCGTGCGGACGCACGGCGGCGCCGTGCTGGCCGACCACTTCAAGTTCGACGTCCCCTTCGACAGCCAGGCGGCCCTGCACGCCGAGGAGAAACGCCGGATCGGGCAGGCGGCCGCCGCGCGCGTCACCGACGGCGACTCTCTCATCCTGACCTACGGCACCACGACGGCCCAGGTCGCCCGGCACCTGCTCGGGCGCCGCAACCTGACGGTGCTCACCAACTCCGTCCGCATCCTGGCCGAGCTCATCGGCAACCTGGAAGCCGACGTGCTCATGCTGGGCGGGCACCTGACCCAGGCCACGGCCACCGTCGCCGGCCCCTTCGCCGAACAGATGCTGCGCGACCTCACCGTCCGCAAGCTCTTCCTCGGTTGCGACGGCGTGGACCCGGACCACGGGCTGACGACGACCAACGCGCTGGAAGCCCACCTGCACCGCCGGATGATCGACGTGGCCGAGGAGGTCATCGTCGTGGCGGACGCCTCCAAGTTCGGCCGGCGCGGGCTGAGCCGGGTCTGCGACGTCGACAGCATCGACGTCTTCATCACCGACAGCCGTGCCCCTGAGGCCATGGTCCGGCAACTCGAAGCCGCGGGCGTCGAGGTCTGTCTCGTCTGATCCCCTCTCCTTCCCCTCACACCGCCATGGCTGCTTCCCCCGTGCGCCTCGTCATCTTCGACATGGCGGGCACCACCGTCCACGACGAGGACTTCGTGAACGTCGCCTTCCGGGCGGCCCTGTCCGAGAACGGCATCGCCGTAACGCGCGACGAGGTCAACGCGGTGATGGGCTACCCGAAGCCCCTGGCCATCCGGCGGCTCCTGGAACGACGCGCCGACGCCCCGGCCGCCGTCTCGGACGAGGCCGTGCACCGGCTGCACGAAGCGTTCCTGCACCGCATGAACGCGTTCTATGCGACCGACCCGGCCGTCCGGGAGATCGAGGGCGCCACGGCCACGTTCCGCCGCCTGAAGGAGGCCGGCCTCCGCATCGCGCTCGACACGGGCTTCAGCCGCTCCACGGCCAACGTCATCATCCACCGGCTCGGATGGGACGCCGCCGGCCTGCTCGACGCCACCGTCACCAGCGACGAGGTCGAGCGCGGCCGCCCGCACCCGGACCTGGCCCTCCGGTGCATGGCGCTAACGGGCATCACCGACCCGACCGAGGTCGCCAAGGTCGGCGACACCCCTTCGGACCTGCAGGAGGGCACGGCGGCCGGCTGCCGGTACGTCATCGGCGTCACCAACGGCTCCCACACGGCCGAGGAGCTGCGCCCCTATCCGCACACCCATCTCGTCTCCAGCATCACGGACCTGCCGGCGCTCCTGCTCGACGCACCGGCCCCCTCGACCTGACGCCCGCCGGCGCTGCCATGCCTTCTCCTGCCCCCCGTGACAAGCGCCTCTTCACGCCCGGCCCCCTCACCACGAGCCGGACGGTCAAAGAGGCCATGCTGCACGACCTCGGCTCGCGCGATGCCGCGTTCATCGAAACGATCCGGGCCATCCGCCACGACCTGCTCGCCGTCGCCGGGCTGCTGCCCGAGCACGGCTACGAAGCCATCCTGATGCAGGGCAGCGGCACCTTCGGGCTGGAAGCGGTCGTGGGCTCGGTCGTCCCGCCGGACGGACGGCTGCTGGTCCTCGTCAACGGCGCCTACGGCACGCGCATCGCGAAGATGGCGGAGATCCTGGGTATTGCCACGCTCCTGCTGGCCGTCCCCGAGGATCAGACGCCGGACCCGGAGGCCGTCGAGGCGGTGCTGGCGGATCACCCGGACGTCACGCACGTCTTCGTGGTCCATTGCGAAACGACGACGGGCATCCTCAACCCGATCCAGGCCATCGGCGAACGGGTGAAGGCCCACGGCGCCGTCTACGGCGTCGATGCGATGAGCAGCTTCGGGGCCATCCCCATCGACCTGCCGGCCTGCGGCATCGACTTTCTCGTAACCTCGGCCAACAAGTGCCTCGAAGGCGTGCCGGGCTTCGCGGTGATCCTGGCCCGGCGGGAGGCGCTGCTCGCCACGGAAGGCTATGCCCGCAGCCTGAGCCTGAACCTGCTGGACCAGTGGCGCGGGCTGGAAGCGAACGGGCAGTTCCGCTTCACCCCGCCCACGCATACGCTGCTGGCCTTCCGGCAGGCCCTGCAGGAGTTGCAGGCAGAAGGCGGTGTGTCCGGCCGCGCAGCCCGCTACCGCGCCAACCACGACACCGTCGTGGCCGGCCTGCGTGCCCTCGGCCTGCGCCCCTTCCTCGACCCGGCGCTGCAGAGCTACATCATCACCTCGTTCCATTACCCGAAGGACCCCCGCTTCGACTTCGACACCTTCTACCGGCGGCTGAGCGACCGCGGCCTGGTCATCTACCCCGGCAAGGTCAGCCAGGCCAACCTCTTCCGCATCGGCCACATCGGCCGGCTGACGCCGCAGGACATGCAGGACCTGGTCGACGCCGTCGCGGAGGTGCTGGCCGGGATGGGGGTATCGCTACCCCTCGGCGCCTGACCCGGCCCGGCGGGCTGCCTTCTCCCTCGCTGCTCATCCCGTTTCCCGTGGCCATGCCCGCTTTCCGGCTCTGCCTGCTCACCGCCCTGCTGCTCACCGCCCTGCTGCTCGCGGCCCCGGCCGCCGCGCAGGACCTCCCCTGGTCCGCCGACTTCGAGGACGGCTCGCTCGAAGGGTGGACTCCCCGGGACGACACCTACTTCGGCGCCCCCCTACGCTCCGGCCCGGGCCGGTGGACCGTGGAGGATGGCGTGCTCCGGCAGACGTCGAACGTCTGGGTCGGGGATCCGCCGCTGGAGTTCGACATCCACCTCGGCACCCACATCGCCGCCGGCAACCCGGCCTGGACCGACTACGCCCTGAACGTCGACGTCCGATCGGACGACAACGACGGCATCGGCGTCGTCTTCCGCTATCGGGATCCCCTGAATTACTACCGGCTGATGCTGGTGGACGATGCGGCCAACGGCGGGCCGGTGCAGAAGCTGGAACGGCGCGTGGACGGGCGGATCACGGTGCTGGCCGAAGACCGCAGCGGCCCGGCCTACCCGTCCGGGTGGTTCACGCTGACCGTCGACGTGCGGGGGGACTCCATCCGCGCCTATCAGAACGGCACGCTGCGCTTCGCCCTGCGCGACACCAGCGCCGCGGCCCTGACGAGCGGCCGCATCGGCCTGGCCGTGTATGCCAACACCGGCGCCCACTTCGACCACGTCGCCGTCACCGCCGAGGCGGTCGTGCGCGCCGCTCCGACCCCGCCCCCGCCGGCGGTGCGCACGCCGTACCTCCAGCAGGCCACACCCACCTCGATCCTCATCGCGTGGCAGACGGCGACCGAGACGACCGGAACCGTCGAATACGGCCCCACGCGCGATCTCGGCTTTCGGGTGGATAGCCCCTCCCCGGCCTACCGGCACGCCGTCACCCTCGACGGCCTCACCCCCGGCACGACCTACTACTACCGTGTCTCGATCGGCAGCGAGGTGTTTTACCCGATCACCCCCTTCCGCACGGCCGGGACCCGCGCCGACCCGCGGCTGCGCATGCTCGTCTTCGGCGACAGCGGCACGGACACGCCGCCTCAGCACGCCATCGCCGCGTTGATGACGGAAAAGGCCCACGCCGACTTCGGCATCCACGTGGGCGACGTCTCCCAGTACCAGGGGGAGGAGTACGACCGCATCTTCTTCCGGCCCTACGCCGACCTCATCAGCCGCACGCCCATCTACCCCAGCATCGGCAACCACGACACCTACTACGACGGCGCGGCGACGTACCTCAACGTCTTCTACCTGCCCCACAACAATCCGCAGCAGACGGAGCGCTACTACTCGTTCGACTACGGCCCCGTCCATGCCATCGCGCTCGACACCAACATCGGCTTCACCCCGGGGACGCCGCAGTATGAGTGGTTCGTGTCGGATCTGCAATCGGCCGCTGCGCAGGAGGCCACGTGGCGGTTCGTGTACTTCCACCACCCGCCTTACTGCCAGGCCTGGAGCGGCTGGGCCGGCGAGCCGAACGTGCGCCGGTACCTGATGCCGCTGTTCGAGCAGTACGGCGTCGACGTCGTCTTCAACGGCCACACCCACGCCTACGAACGCGGCACGCTCAACGGCGTCACCTACGTCATCACCGGCGGCGGCGGTGGCGGGCTGGACGACTACGGGCGAGACGTGGCCCACATCGACGTGACGGCGCTGGAGCATCATTACACCCTCGTCGAGATCGACGGCCCCACGCTGGAGCTCTCCGCCATCCGCACCGACGGGACCGAGATCGACCGCTTCACGCTGATGCAGACCGGGACGGCCTCTGCGCCGGAGGACGGCGGGCCGGGTGGCAGGGTGGCCACGGTGGTGCGCTACCCGAACCCGCTCGGGGCCGGCGTGCCGCTGACGCTGGCCTTCCGGCTGCCGGCGCCGACCCCCGTCACCGTCGCCCTCTACGACGCGCTCGGCCGCCGCGTTGCCATGCTCGCCGACGCCGCCTACCCGGCCGGCGCCCACACCCTCTCCTGGACGCCCCCCGCCCACCTGGCCGCCGGCCTCTACCTGCTCCGCCTCCAGCACGGCACGGAGGCCACCGTCCACCCGGTGACGCTGACCCGATGACGACGGACCCAGGACGACGGAAGGGCGGCCTGTGACGCGTTTTCCCTTCCGACCTTCTCCCTTCGCCCTTCCCCACCCCCCATGCCCTCCGACCTCGACGCGCTCCGCTCCGAAGGGGACCTGAACCTCTCGCCGCACCGGCAGGCCTGGCAGACACGCCATCTGGACGAGACGGCCCGGCGGTTGGTCGAGGACGATGCGCGCTACTTCCTGCACCAGGCCCTCTCGACGCCCTGCCTGAATGCCCTGCAGGCCTGCGAGGGGCCGTACATCGAAGACGTCCAGGGCCGGCGACTGCTGGACTTCCACGGCAACAACGTCCATCAGGTCGGCTTCCGGCATCCGCGGGTGATGCAGGCCGTGGTCGAGCAGCTCCAGACCCTTCCCTTCTGCACGCGGCGCTACACCAACGACCGGGCCGTCGCGCTGGCAAAAAAGCTCGTCGAGCTCGCGCCCGATCCGCTGGGCCGGGTGCTCTTCGCCCCCAGCGGCGCCGACGCCATGAGCATGGCGCTGAAGCTGGCCCGTGCGGCGACGGGGCGGTACAAGACGATCTCCATGTGGGAATCCTTCCACGGCGCGACGCTCGACACCATCTCCGTCGGGGGCGAGGCGATCTTCCGGCAGCAGATCGGACCCCTGTTGCCGGGCACGGAACACGCGCCCCCCCGGACGCGCACCATTGCCTGTGGGACTGCGCCGGGACGTGCCGCCTCAAGTGCGCCGAGTACGTCGCCTACATGCTGGAGCGTGAGGGAGACGTGGCCGCGGTCGTCTCCGAAACCGTGCGCACGACGCCCTTCGTGCCGCCGCCCGCCTACTGGCAGATCCTCCGCGAGGCCTGCGACCGGCACGGCACGCTGCTCATCCTCGACGAGATCCCGCATGGCCTGGGCCGGACCGGCCGGTTCTTCACCTTCCAGCATTACGACATCGTGCCCGACCTCGTCGTGATCGGCAAGGGCCTCGGCGGCGGCGTCTTCCCGCTGGCGGCGCTGATCGCCCGGGCGGATCTGAACGAGGTCATGGCGGACAGAGCCCTCGGCCACTTCACCCACGAGAAGAACCCGGTGGCCTGTGCCGCCGCCCTTGCTACCATCGGTGTCATCGAGGACGAGGGGCTGATGCCGCACGCGGCGGAGCTGGGAGCCTATGCCCTCGGACGCATGCAGGCGATGATGGAACGGCATCCCCTCATCGGCGACGTGCGCGGGCTGGGGCTGCTGATGGGCATGGAACTCGTCACCGACCGCGCGACGATGGCCCGCGCCACGGATGCGGCCGAGCGGGTGATGTATGCCGCCCTCCGGCGCGGCCTCAACGTGAAGCTGACCCAGGGCAACATCCTGCTGCTCACCCCGGCGCTGACGATCACGCGCGCCCAGATGGACGAGGCGCTGGCGATTCTTGACGAAAGCCTCGCAGAGGTCGAGGCCGATCGCTCGGCGTGACCGGCCCGATGGCCGTAGGTTACGGGAACGGGTTGACGGCGTGCCGGCTCACGCATACCGTCTCCCCGTCTCGTCGTTCACCCTCCAGGTCCCTGCCCCCATGCTCTCCGGCCGCTGGCTCCCCGAAACGAAGGCTCGCCTCGAAAGGCTGATCGCGCAGCACGCCGGCCCGGGGCGCCTCGCCGTCTTCGACTTCGACAACACGATCCTCTGCCGGGACGTGGGGGACACGACCTTCGCCTACCTCGCCACGGAGGGCTGGCTGGACCCGGAGCGGCTGGCGGCGCTGTCGCCGCCGTTCGGCCTGCTCGACGCCGAGATCCGCCTCGACGACGGCGCGCTCGTCTACTACGAAGCCCTGCAACAGGCCACGGCCCACGTCCCCGACGAGCACACGGCCCCGGCCTCCGGCTACGTCTGGGCGGTGCAGGTGCTGGCCGGACTCACGCCGGACACCCTGCTGCACGCCACCCGGCAGGGCCTCCACCTCGCCGAGCAGGGCGGTCCGGCCGCGCCCTACCCGCTGCCGTTCGTCTACCCGGAGATGGCCGATCTGCTCGGGACGCTGCGCCGCCACGAGGTGGACCTTCGCATCGTCTCCGCCACGAACGTGTGGTCGGCCCGGTGGATGGTGCAGCAGTTCCTCAACCCGGTCCTCCAGCGGCTCCACGGACCGGCCGCGGTCATCGCCCCGCACGAGGTGCTCGGCATGGGGCTGCTGCTGCAGGACCAGGAGAGCGGGCGGCTCTACCGCGACGCGCACCTCGTGCACCTGGACCCGGCCTACGCCCACCTGGATCCCGAGGCGATGGCTCGCTACCGCCTCACCCCCCACCTGGATCACCCGCTGCCGACGTTCACCGGCAAGGTGGCGGCCCTCCTGCAGCACGTGGGCCCGGAACCGCCGCTGCTGGCCGCCGGCGACAGCCTGAACGACCTCGCCGTGCTCCGCCACGCCACGCACCGCCTCTGGATCGCCCGGCTCGACGACCCGGCCCTCCAGGCCGCCGCGGCCCCCCTGGCCGACGACGCCTGGCTGCTCCAGCCCGTGCTGACCGGACCGGCCCCGGGCTTCCTCGACCGGCGCGACGCCATCCCCGAACGGCAGCGCACCGGCACGGTGGCCTCAGCCCTGCGCCCCTGGCTGCGACGGGGGCGGCTGCTCGACTTCTGAGGCGGCCCCGGCCGCGCGCCCCCGCTCCTGCACGCGCCAGTACAGGAACGCCGCCACGAGCGTCAGCGCGGCAATGCCCGCCAGCACCAGGAAGACCGCGTCCCACCCGCTGCGCTGCGCGATCGCGCCGATACCCCAGCCCGAGAGGATACCGCCGAAGTAGCCCGCGCTGTCGGCCAGGCCGGCGGCGGTGGAGCTGCCCTGCTTGCCCCCGAGGTCGAGGGAGATGGCGCCGGCCAGGAACGAGTACGGCCCGATCATCAGCAGGGCCGCCAGAGACACCAGCAACAGCGGCACCGTGGCCGTGGCCGCCGTCTGGATCAGCCCCATCCCGCCGAGCACGAACACGAGCGGCAGCAACGCCCCCACCATCACCACCCCGCGCCGCGCCCCGGCGGCCCGGTCCGCCAGCCAGCCGGCCAGCAACACCGACAGGCCCCCGAAGAACGGAAAGAGCAGGCTGTACTGCGCGGCATCCCCCGCCGACAGGCCGGCCACCTCCGTCAGGTACGTCGGCGTCCAGAAGTTGAACGACTCCCGGATCATCGTCAGCCCCAGCGACATGATCATGACCAGCCAGAAGCCGACGCTCGTCAGGAACGGCTTCAGCAACGCCTTCAGGCTGGCCGG
The DNA here is from genome assembly GCA_003285105.1 of Roseithermus sacchariphilus. Lineage (GTDB taxonomy): Bacteria > Bacteroidota > Rhodothermia > Rhodothermales > MEBIC09517 > Roseithermus > Roseithermus sacchariphilus. The sequence goes on from CP030158.1 coordinate 708,978, forward strand.
GCGCGCCTGCCCGCCGGCCGCGCCGTAGAGGTTGTGCGGGTTCACGTCCGGCTCGGGCTCGCCGATGTCCTGCGGGCCGGCCTTCACCAGGAAGTAATCCACCAGCGCGATGACGCCCAGGATGCCTGCCGCGGCGTAAAACACGCCGCGCCACCCCACACCCAGGTTCACCAGCCCCCCCAGCACCAGCCGCGCCACCGCATCGCCGAAGAGGTAACTCAGGCTCAGCAGCCCCATCACCGTGCCGTAACGCTGATAGGAAAACCAGTTCGACGTGATCTTGACCAGCGCTCCCCAGCCCATCGACTGGATCAGGCGATTGAGCGACCACGCGACGGCGAACACCGCCACCCCCGTCCCCGCCCCGAACAGCACCGTCGCCCCGATGGATCCGACCATCCCGAAGAGGAACATCTTGCGCCCGCCGATGAAGTCGCACAGCATGCCGTTGAACAGCTTGCCGATGGCGTAGAAGAAGACGCCGGCGGAGACGATCAGGCCGATGGTTTCTTTGTCCAGCCCCTCCTCACCGAAGGCATCGAGCAGCAGCGGCGTGGCAATCGAGAAGTTGGAGCGGCAGAAGTAGTAGCCGGCGTAGCCGAGGGTGAGGGCGCTGACGGTGATGCGCTGCCAGGTGCGCAACCTCGCGGAGCCCGGAGAGGCGGCAGGAGACATGTAAAACGACCGTGCGGGGAAACGACCGGAGCAGCACGCCAGAACCCGGCGCACACGAGATCGCAGAATATAGGCCCTTTTTCGTTTGTTGGCTGCGGGCTGCGGGCTGAGGGCTGCGGGCTGAGGGCTGCGGGCTGAGGGCTGAGGGCTGAGGGCTGCGGGCTGCGGGCTGCGGGCTGAGGGCTGCGGGCTGAGGGCTGAGGGCTGCGGACTCACAGCTAACAGCCAGAAGCCCATAGCCCATAGCCCCGAATCACTTCTCGTCGAGGTAGAGATTCTCGCGGGCCCAGGCCGGGGGCATGGGGGCCGGCTCGCGGCCCACCGGGGCAGCCGGGTCGAAGAACAGGGTCAGGACCTGGTCGAGGGCCTCGGGGAGGCTCAGACCGTGCCGGGCGGCGTAGGTGCGCAGCGCGGCGAGGCACGCCGCCGATACGGGGAGGTGTACAGGCCGGGGGATGCGGGGCATCGTCTTCATCGACATCGTCATCAACCTTATCAACCTTCGGAGGAGCGCGTGTGGCCGCCGGGCAAAAGCGGCGGCTCCGGGATGCGAAGCCGCCGCGACCGGGAGGGACCGCCGGTGGGTACGACGTCTGGGCGCTCGTCACCAGACCGCGGGGAGTCTACCGCCGGCGTGTAATGCCGGGTTAATCAGGATGTTAGGATTCCGTTACCCCCGCCGGGAAGCCGGGCGAGCGCGGTGCAACGAAACCCGCGCTGCCGGGTATGGAAGGGCACACCCACCCCTTCCCGCTTCTCCCCCGCACGCCGATGTCCCGACCCGATCGCGCTCCGCTGGAACTGTCCGAGGTCTTCACCCTGCTGGTTTCAAGCCAGGCCATCACCCGGGCTCGCTTCACGGTGCTCATCGAATGCATCGCCCGCATCCTCGCCCATCTGGAAGACCGCGATGAACAGGCGTTGCTGGCGGAACTGCGACAACGGCTCGAAGACGAAAAGAAGTCGGAGTCGGACTACCTGAAGGAGTACCTGCGCCGGCTGCGACACGACGCGCCTTCTGAGGACCCCTCTGCCGACCGCGCCGAATGACGCATCCGAGGCCGGCAGCCGGCCTGCGTCTCAGAGACGCCCTGCCGGAACCCCGACGTCCGAAGACCGCACCAGCCGCTGGTACCGGCGCACGGCCCGGGCCATGGGCTCGGTGAAGAAGCCGGACGGGTCGTACGTCGCGATCGGCACCCACTCGTAGGCGTCGTGCTCCTCGGAGAGCCGCACCGGCCCACCCCGATACGCGGCCCGGTAGGCCACCCCGAGGCCGTCCGTCCCGGCGCTGACGATGGGATGGGGGAAAAGAAACAGCGGCTCCTCGTCCAGACGGCAGGCGAGATCCGGCCCCAGCTCCTCCCGCAGCTCGCGGCGGATGGCGGCGGTCCAGTCGCCGTAAAACTCGGAACGGGAGAGCCGCCCACCGGGCAGGTCCCCCGCCTGCGTGATCCGGTCGCGCAGCACCAGAAAGGCATCACCGTGCCGCAGGAACACCTTGAGCGTGATCTGAAAGAAGCCGGGTTCCATCGAGGTCGGGGTCAGGCGTCCGCCGTCGGTCGAGGGGCTGCCGGCGCACTCGCCCGTTCATGCGCCCGCAACGCCTCCATCAGCTCGGCCTTGTTCATCGAAGAACGCCCGCGGATGTCCAGCGTCCGGGCGCGCTCGTACAGCTCGGCCTTCGTCCAGGATGCATAGTCCGTCGTCACCTCGTCCGTCGCCGCCTCGTCCGTCGCCGCCTCGTCCGTCGTCGCCTCGTCCGTCGTCGCCTTGCTCCCCGCGTCTTTCTCGGGGGGAGCGCTACGAGCCGGCGGGGTGGCAGCCGGTCCGGCCCCGGGCGGAGTGGCGGTCGGCAGGGAGGGGCGGGGAGCCGCCTCCCGGACGTAGCGATACCACGAACTGATCGCCAGGGTCGCCACCGCGGCCGTGCCGGCTACGAGCCAGTTGATCCAGGTGCTGGAACCCTTGAACCATTTCATGGGCGTCTCCTCGGGTCGGTTGATACGGTCAGGCAGCCACCCGGCCGGTGGACTCCCCGAGGCGCCGTCCTACAGGAAGAACCGGATGCCGAAGCCACCGCCGATGTCGACGTCCGTCTCTTCGAGCAGCGCCAGCCGAGGCGTCAGCCGGGCATAGAACTCCAGACGATCATACCGATACCGCAGCCCAAAGGTGCCGCTGACCCCGAGGGCCACCTCGTCGTTGTTCGGCTTGCGGTCCCGCAGCCCGATGAACACCCCCGGGCCGTAGAACAGAGACGTGCCGGGGGGATCGGCGATGGCACGGTCGTAGAGCCCGTGGACGTTGAGGTAGAAGAAATCGTCCAGGTCCCACGCGGCCAGGATGTCATACGACATGGCGCGCGCGCCGTAGATCCCGACCGACACGCCCGTGGGCGCGCCGATCTGTGCGCCGAGGCTGATCGAGCCCGGTGGTTGCTGTGCGCGGGCCGGCAGGGCCATCGCCGCCGTAAGCATCAGACAGGCCGCGACCGCCGGCACCACGCGCCGGCTCAAGAAGGGGTTGAAGAAGGGCATTTCTGGCAGATGCAAAGGGGTGGTCTGTGGGTTCATGATGGGAGCCATGGGAACCCCCCGCGCCGCCGGGGATGCACACGCCGCTGCACGCGTCCACCGCTGCACGCATCGGGCGGGAGGGCTCGGGGCAATGCAGGTCAGAGAAAAAGGCCAGGGTTAGTTGCCCTGCTGCTCGGTCAGCTCCTGGCGGTACGCCTCCGAGGCATAGATCGCCACCTCGACGCGCCGGTTCTGTTGCCGACCGACGGCCGTCTCGTTCGACGCCACGGGCATCGTCTCCCCATGCCCGACCGTCCGAATCCGGCTCGGATCGACGCCCTGGTAGATCAGGTAAGCCGCCGCCGACTCGGCCCGGCGCTCGGAGAGGCGCTGGTTGTACTCTTCCGGCCCGGTGCTGTCCGTGTGACCGGCAATCAACACCTCCGTGTTGGGATACTTCTTCAGGCTTTCGGCCAGCTGGCGGAGGTTCTCCTTTGCCGTGTCCGACAGCTCCGACGAGTCGACTGCGAAGAGGATGGCGGAATCGAAGGTGATCTGAATCCCCTCGCCGACGCGCTCGACCTCGGCGCCTTCCAGCTCCTGCTCCAGCTCCTCGGCCTGCTTGTCCATCTGCCGCCCGATGATGGCGCCCGCCGTGCCGCCGACGGCCGCGCCGACGATGGCCCCGGCGGCGGTGTTGCCGGCCGCCTTGCCGATGACGCCGCCGACGACCGCTCCGGCTCCGGCCCCGACGACGGCGCCTTCCTGCGTCTTGTTCAGCCGGGCACAACCGGTCAGGCTTCCGAGGCCCAGCAACCCGGCCAGCAACAGGGTGACGGGCCGCCGCGCAATCGCCTGAAGCGTGCTGCCCTGCGGCCTGTGTGCATATCGTTTCATGGAAAGTCTCCTTCGATGGATGACGTCTGGAATCCGCGAACCTGTACCGGGCCACCGCCGGCCTGCAAGCCGGAGCGACCACGGCGTCGGGCTCATCAAACGGAGTGCCCGCTGCTTCGTTTCACCCCGCACAAACGCCTGAGAATCAATTCGTTAATGCCTGTTTCAACCCCTGCCAGCCGGTGTTCACAGCGCGGAAACCGCCCCTCCGCCCCCCGGATGTGCACGGCGCTCGCCCACCGAACCGTCTACGATTCAGGACAGATTCACGGCGTCGATCCGGTCGATCAGCCGTCCCAGATCGACCGGCGGCAGGTCGTGGTACCAGTCGACGTGGGGGGACCAGCAGAGGCAGGCCAGGCATTGCGTGTCGCGCCAGACGTAGCCGCACGCCGGGCAGCGCCCGTGGGTATCGAAGGTGTTCCACGCGTGGCCGCAGCGGCAGCGCCAGCGAGACGCGGCGGACGGCGCCCAGGCACACCGGGGACAGAAGATCTTCATCGTCCGGGATAGACGGATTGCACGAGATGCTCCGGGGCGGCCTGCTTGCTGCGGCTGGCCCACAGAATGCCCCGCGTGGTGAGGGTCCAGACCTCGGGCACGTCGAAGTCCTCCGGCTGATGCCCGATCGACGAATAGAACACCCGCCCTCGCCCGTACCTCTTCTTCCAGACGACCGGCATCACGGCCCCGTCGATCCAGGGATCGTGCTCGCCGCTGAACGTGGTGGTCGCCAGCACCCGGTTCGCCGGGTCCACGTGCATGTAGTACTGCTCGGTGCCGGTCATGTGGAAGTCGCTCAGCCCCGCCGTGATCGGATCGTCCGGGTCCACGATGTGGACGTCGTAGTCGATCTTACCGCCGGGGTGAGCCACCCACTGCCCGCCCGTCATGTACTGATACTCCGTGTGTTCGCGGAACGCGTCGCAGAGGCCGCCGTGCCATCCGGCCAGGCCGGTGCCGCTTTTGACGGCCTCCAGCAATCCGGCGGCCTGCTCCCGCGTGATCGTCCCCATGGTCCAGAGTTGGACCACGACGTCGACCGCCGCCATGAGGTCCTGATCCAGGTAGGCATCCAGCGAATCGGACACCGCCACCTCGAAGCCGGCTTCTTCGAACCAGGGCAACAGGCGATCCCGGAACGCCTCGGGCTGATGCCCGGGCCACCCGCCGTAGACGAACAGCGCACGGGATACGGGGCGAGCAGAGGGCGATGCCGCTCCGGGGCGAGGCAGGGCCACGGTGAGGCCCGCCGCCGCGGCGCGGCGCAGGAAATCGCGTCGGCTGATCATGGCCGGTGAGGGGCTGGTGTGGGAGGGTTGTGCCGGCGGGCCGGCGCCGTAGCGGCACCGGTCGTCCGCTCCGAGTCCAAAGTACGGCACGGCCGCGACCTTTTTCGAGCCTTCGCTCAAGTCCGCTTAAGTCGCCGCCCCAATGGCCGATACCCGGATGATCGCTGCCGGCTTTCTCCTCATCGGTACCTGCCATGCGCCCCGACCTCAGCCCCTTCTCGCTCTCGGATCTGCTGCAGCTCATCCTCGAAGCCGGGCTGCTGCGGAGCTACCAGATACGCCGGCGCCGCGTACACCTCGACCTGCACGACTACGCCATTACCATGCGGCCTCGCCGCGCGCGCCGCTGGGCCGAGGCCGTCCTCTGCACTCCGCTGCCCGTTTCGAGCCGTTAGGGGCAGCGCCTGAGCGGCCCGCCTACCCGGCTCGCCGGGTGGCCCCGAGCACGACGGCCAGCTGCGCCGAAAAGCGCCACCCCACGACGACGGTGGCATGCAGGACGAGCAGGTAGAGCCAGATCGGATCCGGCAGCCGCCCCGCCAGGAGGTACTGCCCCCTCCGACGAGGCTGCTCAGCATCAGCAGGAGCGGGTGGAAGACGTCGCGCAGCATGGGAATCCTGACGAATGATGACCCATGCCGCCATGATAGGCCAGGGCTCGCCCGGGCTCCCACCGGCTCCGGCGCGACTCGCGCGGACGGTCTGGCGCACGCCGCCGGGAGATGCGGCGCATCGCCACGGGGGTTCATCCCCCCGGCCCACGAAACGAAAAACGCCGCCCTCGAGGAAGGCGGCGTTTGCGCGTGGTTTTCAGGAAGTGATCCCGCCAGGATTCGAACCTGGGACCCACTGATTAAAAGTCAGTTGCTCTGCCAGCTGAGCTACGGGATCGCCGGCACGCTCGGCGTGCTAGACGGGTGAAGGTACCGCAGCGAGCGTTACCGTTCAAGCTACCTACGCCGGAGCCGCTTGAAGGTTTTTTGAACATTCACCCGACGATGAAGCGACGCGCAGCAACACCGGATCGCACCGCCCGGACAAAAAAAGGCCGCTCCCGTTCAGGGAGCGGCCTTGCAGCTTTGCACGAGCGTGCAAAACCTGGAGCCTAGTAGCGACGGAACAGTTTGCCGCCCTTGACGCTCTTGAGCTGCTTGGTGGACAGCTTCTTCATAACGCTACCTCTGGGTTGGTGGTGAAACAGGAATGAGGTACTCGTAGCAGCAGGGCGGACCACAAAGCGGTGGAAACGACCCGATCTGCCGCTATCATGAAAAAAATTTCATATTCCCCTGTCATGCGCCTTCCCCTCAAACTGATATCAGCCATCTGGCGCACATGGATGACTGTCCATGCGCCAGAGGCGCATAGCACGGGCTTCTCCTCCACCCGGACGCTGCCCACGCGAACGAAGCGCTCACCGCGTCGTTAGAGGGCGGCGCTGCGGGGTGCGCCGCCGTCCCGGCGCCCGCTCCGCGCGGCGTCGTCCCTCCCCCAACCGTCTCGCGTGTCGCATGTCCGTCCTCCCCTCCTCGCCCCTGGGCACCCTCACCGTCGAGCAGTTCCTGGCGGAATACTGGCAGAAGAAGCCGCTGTTGATCCGTGGCGCCCTGCCGGGCTTCACCTCACCGCTCTCCCCGCAGGACCTGGCCGGGCTGGCCTGTGAGGAGGAAGTCATCAGCCGCCTCGTCCTGGAGCGCGGGGGCGACTACCCCTGGCAGCTCCACTACGGCCCCTTCACGCCGGAGGACTTCGAGGCCCTGCCGGAGACGCACTGGTCGTTGCTGGTGCAGGAGGTCGACCGCTACGTCCCCGAGGTGGCGGCGCTGCTGGAGCACTTCCGCTTCGTGCCGAACTGGCGCATCGACGACGTGATGATCAGCTTCGCCCCGAAGCACGGCGGCGTGGGGCCGCACGTGGACAACTACGACGTCTTCCTGCTCCAGGGCCTCGGCCACCGACGCTGGCAGATCCACCACACGCCCGTCGAGGAGGAACACCTGGTGCCGGACCTGGACGTGCGCATCCTGGCCGACTTCGAGCCGGACGCGGAATGGGTGCTGGCCCCCGGCGACCTGCTGTATCTGCCGCCGCGCATCCCGCACAACGGAATCGCCGAGGACGACTGCATGACCTACTCCATCGGCTTCCGCGCGCCCAGCACGGTGGAGCTGCTGGAGGGCTTCCTCAGCCACGTGATCGAACACACCGACCCCGGCCGGCGCTATGCCGACCCGGACCTCCGCCCCCCCGCCGAGCCCGGAGCCATCTCTCCTGAAGCCCTCGCCCGTATCCGCTCCATGATCACCGAGATCTTCCAGGACGAGCAGGCCATCGACCGCTGGTTCGGGCGGTTCATGACGGAGCCCAAACGGGGCTTCCAGCCCGGCCCTGACGACGTGTGGGACCCGGCCGAACTGGCCGATGCACTCCGCGAGGGCGCGACCCTGCACCGGTATGCCATTGCCCAGCTGGCCTTCATCCGCCATGCCGACGGCTCTGCCAGCCTCTTTGCCGGCGGCGCCGAGCACCGGCTGCCCGCGGACCTCGCCTTCGCGGCACCGCTGATCACCGGCACGGAACCGCTCGACGCCCGCACCCTGGCGCCGCACCTGGACCACGAAGCCCTGCTGGATCTGCTCGCCACCCTCGTCAACGACGGCGCTCTGCTGGTCTCGCATCCGGCCTGACCCCCTCACCCCTCGCCCGTTGCCTTATGCTCGAACCCTGGCCCAGGCTGGACAGCACGGTCCGCGCATCGTACGAGGTCTTCCGGGTGCGGGAGGACCGCTGCCGGTCCCCGCGGACGGGGCAGGTGCACTCGTTCTATGTGATCGAGTCGAACCCCTGGGTGAACGTCATCCCGCTGACGCCGGACGGCCGGATCGTCTGTGTGGAGCAGTATCGCCACGGCATCGAAGCGGTCACGCTGGAGATCCCCGGCGGCGTGGTGGACGCGGCGGACGAGACGCCCCGGCAGGCCGCGCGCCGTGAGATGCGGGAAGAAACCGGCTACGACAGCGCCGGGCTCGTCGATCTGGGCGTGGTGGCGCCGAACCCGGCCATCCTGAACAACCGCTGTTACACCTTCCTGGCGCCGGACGCCCACCCCGTGGGCGGCCAGCACCTCGACGGAACGGAGGAGATCGCCGTCACGCTCGTGGACGCGGCCGAGGTGCCCGCCCTCATCCGCTCGGGGCGGATCAGCCACGCCCTCGTCGTGGCGGCGTTCTACCTGTTCGACCTGTGGCAGCGCACCCGATGATCCCGCTCACCGCCGAGAGATCCTCGCATGTTCGGTAACGCGCGCCTGCACGCCTTCCGTCGTCGGCTGCACGAAGTCATCTTCGAGGCCGACACCCCCGCCGGCAAGACCTTCGACGTCGCGCTCATCATCACGATCCTCGCCAGCGTCGGCGCCGTGATGCTGGAGAGCATCGCCTCGTTCCGGGCGGCGCACGGGGCGGCGCTGCGCTTTGCGGAGTGGGGCTTCACCCTCCTCTTCACCCTGGAGTATCTGCTGCGGCTCTGGACGGTCGGCCGGCCGCTGCGCTATGCCACGAGCTTCTTCGGCATCGTGGACCTGCTGGCGATCCTGCCTACGTACCTGAGCATCCTCCTGCCCGGCGCGCAGTACTTTCTGGTGATCCGGCTGCTGCGCGTGTTGCGCGTCTTCCGCGTGCTGAAGCTGGCGCAGTACCTCATCGAGGCCGACGAGCTGCGGCGGGCGCTGCGGGCCAGCCGACGCAAGATCATCGTCTTCCTCGTCGCCGTGCTGACGCTGAACGTCATCCTGGGCTCGCTCATGTATCTGGTGGAGGGCGCCGAGAACGGGTTTACCAGCATCCCCCGCAGCATCTACTGGTCCATCGTCACGCTGACGACGGTCGGCTACGGCGACATCTCACCGCGGACCAACCTGGGCCAGGCGCTGGCTTCGTTCATCATGATCATCGGCTATGCCATCATCGCCGTGCCCACGGGCATCGTGACGGCCGAGATGACGTGGACCAGACGCCGGCCGGTATCGACGCAGGTGTGCCCGCAATGCGCCGCCGAGGGGCACGACCCGGACGCCGTCTTCTGCAAGCGCTGCGGCGCGCGGCTGTAGGCGCCCGGGCGCAGCGGCCGCCGGCGGCCGCCCGGCTCAGGCCAGCCCCGGCCGCAACCCGCCCGGCGCCCCGGACCACGGGCCGGCGTCTCCATGCGAGGCCAGCGCCGGCAGCGTGAAGCTGAACTCGCTGCCCTGCCCGGCGGCCCCCTCGCTGCGCACGCCCACCGTCCCGCCGAGCCGCTCCACGATGCGGCGCACGATCGACAGGCCGAGGCCCTGCCCGCCGGCCTTCACCTGCTCCAACCGCTCGAACGGGCGGAACAGCCGGCTCTGCGCCTCGGGGCTGAGGCCGTCTCCGTTGTCCCGCACCCAGAAGCGCACCCAGCCGTCGCCCTGCACCTCGGCCCCCAGCGTCACGTGCGGAGGGCGGCCGCCGTACTTGATGGCGTTGCTGATGTAGTTGACCCACACCTCGGCGACCCACGGCCCGTAGCCGACCGCCACCGGCCACGTCTCGGGCTGCGTCAGCACCGGCTCGTGCTCGTCGAGGAGATACCCCAGGCGCTGGAGCGCCTCCGCCACGATGCCGCCCATGTCCAGCGGCGCCGTCGTCACCCCCGCCCGGCGCACGTTCGCCAGCAGCATCAGCTCGTCGATGAGGTTGTTCATCTTGTGCGCGTAGCGGCCGATATGGCCGGCAAACTCGCGGAGCTGCTCCAGCGTCAGCGTCTCATGTTCCCGCTCCAGCACGTCGGCAAAGCCGATCAACGTCATCAGCGGCGATTTGAGGTCGTGCGCCACCGTGTGGGCGAACGCGTCCAGCTCTTCGATGAGATGGGCCTGCTCCTGCTCGGCCTGCTTGCGCTCGGTGATGTCCCACCCGGTCGACTGAAACTCCACGAGCACGCCGTCATCGTCGAAGAGCGCGCGGTCGGTCCAGTGCTGCCAGCGGAGGGTGCCGTCGGGCATACGAACCTGGTGTTCGATGCTGCGCAGCGGCTGCTCCGGGGTGAAGGTGGCGAGGTGGTGCAGGAACCGCTCCCGCTCCTCCGGCGGCAGCCAGTCCAGGAAGTTGGCGCCGATGAGGGCTTCCGGGTCCCGGCCCATCATGCGCCCATAGGCCTGGTTGGCAAAGGTCAACGTGCCGTCCGGGCGGAAGCGGCAGACGTACTCGGCCTGATCTTCCACGATGGCGCGGTAGCGCGTCTCGCTCTGCAGGCCCACGGCGTGGGTCACCTGCCCGCGGCGATCCCGGAGCGGCGAAAGCATCAGGTCGCTCCAGGCGGTGCTCCCGTCGGGCCGGCGTTTTTCGAGGGTGATGCGGCAGGACGCCCCGCGGCGAAGCGTCTGCTGAATCTCCTGCGGATCGACGGCCCGGGTGCGGAACCCCTGCAGGTCGCAGCAACTGCGGCCCAGGTACTCCTCCGGGCGGAGGCCGGTGATGGCCTCGAACGCCGGGTTGCCGTAGACGACGGGCAGACCGGGCTGCCGCATGTCGGCGATGATGAGGCCGAGGCCGGCCGCCTCCACGGCACGTCCGTGCAGGGTCAGCGCCTCGTGCACCCGGTTCCTGGCCTGCTCCATTCGATCCATCCGCCGGATCTGCTGCGCGGTGGTCAGCACATGCCCCAGCCGATCCCGCGCGATCACGTCGCAGGCGCCGGCCTGCAGGCCGCGGAGGATCTCCCGGTGCCCGACCTCACGGGCAACGAGGATGACCTCCACCCCCGGCCGCGCCGCCCGCACGGCGTCCAGCACCCGCTCCGGGCTGGCATCGTCCACATCCGCGACGACCAGATGCCAAGGCTCCCGTTGCAACACATACCGCAGGACGTCGGCATCGGGGACCTGCTTGACGAACGGGTGCAGGCCGCCCTCCGCGAGCAGGCGCTCCAACGTGGCCGCATCCGTCCCGTCCTGCTGAACCACGAGCACGCGGAAACGCGGCGCTTGCGGCTCCTCTCCCTCCTGTCCGACCCCGGGTCGCCGTCGTGTTTTGCTTTCAGGCATGGTGCCGTTCCCTCTGATTGGAATACCCACCCAGATGCCTCCGGCTTTTCCCGGAAAATCCGCATCCGGTGTCCAGGCAAACGGCGTGCCCGGCCCTTTCGGGGGGAAGGTGGGAACATCCGACCGCATCGGGGGAATGTTTTTCCGCTTTGCCCTCCCATCGCTGCCCGTCGCCCCATGCTGCTACACCCCGCCTGGTCGCTCTTCGAACGGATGCTGTTCGACCGGCCCTCCGGGGCGGATCTCTTCAACCCGTACCGCGACCGGCATCCGGCGCTGGACCGCCCGGAGGCGCCGGCCATCCGCCGGGCCAACCTGCAGCGGTACCTGGCCGCCTACACCCGCCGGCCCCGTGTGCTGCTGGTGGCCGAGGCGCCGGGTCCGTGGGGCTGCCGGTTCTCGGGCGTCCCCATCACGAGCGAGGCCCAGCTCGTCGATCCGTCCTTCCCGCTGGAGGGCGCGCCCTCCGGCCGGGACGAGACGCCGCACGCCGAGTACAGCGCCTCGATCTTCTGGCGGGTGATGCAGCCGTTCTTCCCGCACTTCTTCGTCTGGAACAGCGTCCCGCTGCATCCGCACCGGCCGGGCGAGCCGCTGACGATCCGCCCTCCGCGCCGCCGCGAGGTGAAGGCCTACGCCCCGCTGCTGGCCGCCCTGGTGGACGTGCTGCGTCCCGAGCGGGTGCTGGCCATCGGCCGGCAGGCGGAGTTCGCGCTGGCGCACGTCGGCGTCGAGGCCACGTACGTCCGCCATCCCTCGCAGGGTGGCGCGACGCGGTTCGAGGCAGGGGTGACGGCGGCGTTCGAGGCGATGGGCGGCACGGCCGGAGCGCCATCGCCCGCCGATGCGTAGTTTGTGCCTCCGCTGCTCCGCTCTCCTTCCACGCCCCGGCCCATGACGCGATCCGATCGCCTGCGTGGCCTCGTGCACACGCTGCAGACCCGGCGCTGGCTGCGCGCCGCCGACCTGGCCGAGCACTTCGGCGTCAGCCGCCGCACCGTGTACCGGGACGTACAGGCCCTCTACGACGCGGGCATCCCCATCGTCGCCCTGCCCGGCAAAGGCTACCGGCTCGACGACGCCTACGTCCTCCCCCCGCTGCTGCTCACGCTCGACGAAGCCGAGGTGGTGCTGCTGGGCACCGCCGGCCTGGCCGACGCGGCAGACGAGCCGCTGCGGGCGGCGGCACGCTCGGTCCGCGAGAAGGTGACGGCGGCCCTTCCGGCAGAGCAGCGCGACGCCCTCACCCACCGAACGGCCGGGCTGCGGTTCGTCCCGATCCACACCGCGGCGCCCCCCGGCGAAGGCGCACACCTGTCCGTGCTGCGCCGGGCCGTCGAGGCCGGGCGGGCCGTGCGCCTCACCTACCGGGACCGCGGGGCGGTCGCCACGACCTGCACCGTACACCCCTACGGCCTGATCCAGCAAGGCGGAGCCTGGCACCTCATCGGGCGGGACCCGACCCGGCAGCGCGTACGCTCGTTTCGGCTGGCCTGGATGGACGAGGTGGCGGTGCTGGAGGATCGCTTCGAGCGCCCCGCCGGCTACCGCAGCGCACTCCCGGACGGCCCGGCACCCGTCACCGTGCAGGTGCTGTTCGACCCCGACGTGGCGGACCGGGTGCGTGTGGCGCCTGCGTTCCACCCCGCCGAGACGACGCCCCACCCGGACGGCCTGCTCGTCACGCTGAAGGTGCCGCACGAGGACGCGGCGATCCCGTGGCTGCTGAGCTGGGGCGCACACGTCCGCGTGCTGGAGCCCGCCGGCCTGCGGCACCGCCTCGCCCGCGAAGCGGCGCGCATCATCGCCCGGTACCGCACCGAGCGAACGCTGTTGTGACCCTCCCAGACACGATGCCTCCCCATGCCCATCCTCCTCGAAGTCTGCATCGCCTCGGTCGATGACGCCGTGATCGCGGCTGGAGCCGGCGCGGACCGCCTCGAACTGAACGCCGCGCTGGAACTGGGTGGCCTGACGCCCTCGCTCGGCACCCTCATCGCCGTCAAAGAAGCCGTCGACCTCCCGGTGCTCGTCATGCTCCGGCCCCGTCCGGGCGGCTTCTGCTACAGCACCGCCGACGTCGACGTCATGCAGCGGGATCTCGACCTGGCGCTGGAGCACGGCGCCGACGGCGTCGTCTTCGGCCTCCTGACCGAGGACGGCCGGGTCGACGCGGCGCGCTGCGCCCGCCTGCTGGCGCGCTGTGGCGGCCGCCCGGCCGTCTTCCACCGGGCCTTCGACGTCACGCCGGACCCCGCCGAGGCGCTCGAAACGCTCATCGACCTCGGCTTTGCGCGGGTGCTGACCTCCGGGCAGGAGGCCAGCGCCTACAACGGCGCGGCCTGCATCCGCCGCCTCATCGAGCAGGCGGCCGGGCGCATCGAGATCCTGCCGGGCGGCGGCATCAACGCCTTCACCGTGGCCGACGTCGTCGCCCGCACCGGCTGCACGCAGGTTCACGCCTCGCTGCGCACCAGCCGCCGCGACCCCTCCACCGCCGCCCGGCCCCACATCCGCTTCAGCAGCCCCGTGCGCGCGGGCGAGGACCGCGTCGGCCTCACCGACGCCGAGGCCGTCTCCGACCTGCGCCGGCGGCTCGACCAGGCCACGCTCGATGCTCGTTGAACATGCCAAAACGGCGTGAAGCAGGGATCAGGGGCCGCGCTCCGTCGGTTCCACCGGCACCCGCGCAGACCCCTCGGCGCCCCGGCTGTGCCACTCACTCGGTTCTCCTGCTCCATGCCCGTCGACCTGTCCCATCCCGACCGCTTTGCCACGCGCCACCTCGGCTCGTCCGACGCCGACGTCCACGCCATGCTCGAGGCCCTCGGCCTGGACTCGCTCGAGGCCCTGATCGCCGAGACCATTCCGGCCTCGATCCGCCTGAACCGCCCGCTGAACCTGCCCCCGGCCCGGAGCGAACACGCGCTGCTGGAGCGCCTGCACGAGCTGGCCGCGAAGAACCGGGTCTACCGCTCGTTCATCGGGATGGGCTACCACGACACCATCACGCCCCCCGTCATCCAGCGCAACGTGCTGGAGAATCCGGCCTGGTACACGCAGTACACGCCCTACCAGGCCGAGATCGCGCAGGGGCGGCTGGAGGCGCTGCTGAACTTCCAGACGATGGTCATCGACCTGACGGGGCTGGAGATTGCCAATGCCTCGCTGCTGGACGAGGCGACGGCCGCCGCCGAGGCGATGATGATGCTGCACCGCGCCAACCGGCGGCAGGATCGCCAGACTTTCTTCGTCTCCGAAGCCTGCCATCCGCAGACCATCGCCGTGGTGCAGGCCCGCGCCCTGCCCATCGGCGTGGAGGTCGTCGTCGGCGACCATCGCACCTTTCGCTTCGACGAGGACGTCTTCGGCGCGCTGGTGCAGTACCCGGCCAGCGACGGCGCCATCCACGACTACACCGCCTTCTGCGCGGCCGCCCACGAGGCCGGTGCCCACGTGGTCGTGGCGGCGGACCTGCTGAGCCTGACGCTGCTGACCCCGCCCGGCGAGTTCGGGGCGGACGTGGCCGTCGGCTCGACGCAGCGCTTCGGCGTGCCGATGGGCTACGGCGGCCCGCACGCCGCGTACTTCGCCACGCGGGAGGCCTTCAAGCGGCTCGTGCCCGGCCGCATCATCGGCGTCTCGGTGGACGCCGACGGCCGGCCGGCCCTGCGCATGGCCCTGCAGACCCGCGAGCAGCACATCCGCCGGGACAAGGCCACCTCGAACATCTGCACCGCCCAGGTGCTGCTGGCCGTGATGGCCGCCATGTACGCGGTCTACCACGGCCCGGACGGCCTCCGCCGCATCGCCACGCACGTCCACGACGCCACGAAGGTGCTGGCCGAGGGCCTGCGCCGCCTCGGCTACCGCCTCCGCCACACCGCCTTCTTCGACACGCTCCGCGTCGACCTCGGCGACCGGACCACCCCGGCGGCGCTCCGCACGGCTGCCGAGGCCCACCGCGTCAACCTCCGCTACTTCGACGACGGCTCCGTCGGGATCGCCCTGGACGAAACCGTCAGCCCCGACGACCTGGACACGCTCTTCGCCCTCTTCGCCGGCGAGCACGGCCCCGCGCCGCGCGCCGCGGACCTCGCCGCCGAGATCGACCCGGGCTACGCCGGGCCGCTGGCCCGCACCTCGGCCTACCTGACGCATCCCGTCTTCCATCGCTACCACTCCGAGACGGAGATGATGCGCTACCTGCACCGCCTGGCGGCGAAGGACCTCTCGCTCACCACGAGCATGATCCCGCTCGGCTCGTGCACGATGAAGCTGAACGCCACGACCGAGCTGCTGCCCATCACCTGGCCGGCCTTCAACCGCCTGCATCCGTTCGCTCCGCCGGAGCAGGCTGCCGGCTACCGGGAGTTGATGGAGGAACTGAAGGCCTGGCTGGCCGAGATCACCGGCTTCGACGCCGTCTCCCTGCAACCCAACTCCGGCGCCTCGGGCGAATACGCCGGGCTGCTCGTCATCCGGGCCTACCACGAGCGCCGCGGCGAGGGCCACCGCACGGTCTGCCTCATCCCCGACTCCGCGCACGGCACCAACCCGGCCAGCGCCGTGATGGCCGGGTTGGAGGTCGTCGCCGTGAAGACGGACGACCGGGGCAACGTGGACGTGGAGGACCTGCGCGCGAAGGCGGAGCGGCACCGCGACCGCCTGGCCGCGCTGATGATCACCTACCCCTCCACGCACGGCGTCTTCGAGGAGTCCATCGCCGAGATCTGCGCCCTCATCCACGCGCACGGCGGGCAGGTGTACATGGACGGCGCCAACATGAACGCCCAGGTGGGCCTGTGCCGCCCGGGCGACTTCGGGGCGGACGTGTGCCACCTGAACCTGCACAAGACCTTCAGCATCCCGCACGGTGGCGGCGGCCCCGGCGTGGGCCCCATCGGCGTGGCGGCCCACCTGGCCCCGTTCCTCCCGTCGCACCCCGTCGTCCCGACCGGCGGGACGGAGGCCATCGGGCCGGTGGCGGCGGCGCCGTTCGGCAGCGCCGGCATCCTGCTCATCTCCTGGGCCTACATCGCCCTCATGGGCGCCGACGGCCTGAAACGCGCCTCGGAGCGGGCCATCCTCCATGCCAACTACCTCGCCCGGCGGCTCGAAGAGGACTACGCCATCGTCTACCGCGGCGCCCGCGGCCGCGTGGCACACGAGTTCATCCTAGACCTGCGCCCCTTCCGGCACAGCACCGGCATCACCGAGGTGGACGTCGCCAAGCGGCTGATGGACTACGGCTACCACGCTCCGACGATGAGCTGGCCGGTGCCCGGCACCATGATGATCGAGCCGACCGAGAGCGAGAGCAAGGCGGAACTGGATCGCTTCTGCGACGCCATGCAGGCCATCCGTGAGGAGATCCGGGAGATCGAACAGGGACTGGCCGACCGCGAGCGCAACGTGCTGGTGAATGCCCCGCACACCGCCGAGATGGTCGCGGCCGATGCCTGGGATCAACCCTACAGCCGTGAAAAAGCCGCCTTCCCGGCCCCCTGGACGCGCACGCACAAGTTCTGGCCGGCCGTCCGCCGCGTCGACAACGCCTACGGCGACCGCAACCTCGTCTGCGCCTGCCCCCCGATGGAGGCCTACGCCGACGACGTGGCCGTGCCGGGCGTGTAGGAGGGTGCGATGCGATCCCCCCGGTTCTACCTCGCCCACATGCTGGACCAACTGGCTTACCTCACAGCAACATCGGCCGGGCTTACCAGAGAGGCTTTCCTGAACGACCGCACGCTGATCCTGGCGGTCGAACGCAGCCTGGAGATTATCGGCGAAGCAGCCGGTAAACTCGATGACGGCTTCAAGGAGGCGCACCCCGAGATTCCCTGGCGCAACATCCGAGGCCTCCGCAACATCATCGCTCACGTGTACTGGAACGTGGACTATGACATCGTGTGGAACGTAATCAGCGAGGACGTGCCGCGTCTCCACAGGCAGCTTCGCACCCTGCTCGACTCGCTGGAGGAGGACGAATGACCAAAACCGATATCATCGATCGCATCCGGGCCCACGAGGCCGATCTCAGGCAACTCGGCCTGCGGTCGCTCATGCTGTTCGGCTCCATGGCGCGCGGCACGGCTACACCCGCCAGCGACGTGGATTTCCTGTACGAATTCGAGGAAAACGAGGCCACGCTGGAGCACTTCCTCGAACTCAAGGCCTTGCTGGAAACCCTGCTGGGATGCTCCGTAGACCTCATCTCGAACCGCTACGCAAGCCCTCACTTCCGCCGCTCGATCCGTGGTCAGCTAGAACGGGTCCTCTGAGCCGCACCCCCGATGGAGGCCTACGCCGACGACGTGGCCGTGCCGGGCGTGTGATCACGGCATCGTCAGCCCGGCATCGACGGAGAGCGACTGTCCGGTGACGGCGTTGCTCAGGTCGGAGGCGAAGAACAGCACGGCCTGCGCGAACTCTTCGACGGTCACGCACGTCCGCAGCGGGGAGCTGTTGGCGACGATCTCGAAGACCTCCTCGGTGGTCACCGCGCTGGCGTCGGTAGTCCGCAGCAGCCCGCCGGCGACGAGGTTCACCCGGATGCCGTGCGGCCCCAGCTCCGCCGCCAGATTGCGCGTCAGCCCCACCATCCCGGCTTTGGCCGTGGTGTAGTCGTAGTAGGTGACGACCGGGTTGTAGACGAGGTTCGTGGAGATGTTGATGATCTTCCCGAACCGCTGGGCCTTCATGGTCGGCAGCGCGGCCCGCGTGGTGTTCAACACGCCCCGCACGGCCCCCTCGTACTGCCGCGTGAAGTGGGCCCATTCGACGGTTTCGACGCTCGTGTACGGCGCGGCGGGGTCGAACCGGTAGGAGGGCAGGGCATTGTTCACGATGACGTCGAGCCGCCCGAACCGTTCGACGATGGCCCCGACCATGGCCTCCACCGCCTCCGGGTCGGTCACGTCGGCCTGGTACGTCATGGCCGTACCGCCGGCTTCCTTGATGGCGGCAGCGACGGCAGCGGCTTTATCGGCGCTGCGTAGGTAGTTGACACAGACGGCGGCGCCTTCGCCGGCGAGGGCACGGGCCATGGCGGCCCCGGCCCCCCGGCTGGATCCGGTGACGAGAGCGACCTTGTCGGCAAGCAGCATGGCCATCCAGCGATGTGATGGTGGGAATGTGGTGCGGCGTGGAACCACACCGGCCAGACGGTTGATCCATGCTACTCGCCGGCCGCCGCCTCGGCCGCGTGCGCCTACACGCTCATGAGGCGCCAAGGTCGCGCCTCATCCGATGGATCACCTGCTTCAAGATAGGCAGATCGTCCGCAACGATGCGCCAGATCTGTCGCGGATCGATGCCGAGGTAATCATGCACGACCACATTGCGAAATCCACTGATGCTTCGCCAGTCAATGACGGCATACTGCTGCTTGATCTCTTCCGATAGCCGCTGTGTGGACTCAGCCAGGGTTTGCAGGTTGCGGAGGACAGCATCCTGCGTCTTCTCATCTTCGTAGAACGCGTGCTCGCCGGCTGCGGTATAGCGCTCGATCCGAGCAATACGCTCAGCGATGTACTGCACATACACGCGATCATCCTTCATAGCGGCACGGCCTCACGCAGCACCTGATCACGCAGGGCGGGATGCAGCGCGTCCTCTGTTACCACCTCAACGCGACACCCCAGCAATGCTTCGAGATCGGCCACCAGACCGCCCGGAAAGAAAAAGCTGCGCTCCGGTCCGGCCTCGACGAGCAAGTCCACGTCGCTATGCTCCGTCGCATCGCCGCGGCCCCGTGAACCGAAGACGCGCACGTGGTGCGCCCCATGCCGACGTGCAATGCGCACGATGGCCTCACGATGATGTTGCAGTAGCGGGTCCATAGGTGGGTGATGACGCCCGGCCCGGACCATGAGTTTCCTGCCATCCCGCAGCCCGGTATCCCCACCGACCGCTATGTTCACGCTACACGCTTTACCGGCTGCCTCATCCAAGCAGCTTCCTACCCTATCCCTGGCCTCGAACCCGAAGGCTCGATCCGACGGGCAGTTCTCTCGAATAAAGGCCGGGCGGGTCCCCTCCGCGCCGCGGCACGCCAGGCCGACTCGACGAGGATGGGAAGCACCGGTCCCGCCTGGCGTGCCTTGATGGCGCTTCCGGCACGTCGTAGCTTGCCGTGTCCCGCCGCTCCGTTCGCCAGGCTCCGGCCCTCCCGGCGCCGCCCCGTACCGTCCCTGCCCTGCCATGTCGCGTCGTTCCCATGCCCTCGTCCTGCGCTCGTCGTTCCTGCTGCTGCTCGTCGCCGGCGGGCTCATCGGGCCGGAGGCCCTGGCCCAGCGCGTCCGCTTCGGGCTGGAAGCCGGCTTCAGTTCGATCAGCCACCGATACAGCGAGGTGCCAGACACCTGGGACCTGCTGTTTCGCACCTCGTACAGCGTGATGACCTTCGCCGACATCGACACCCGCAGCGACCTGGACTTCCAGGTGGGGGTGCGCTTCGTGCCGCTGGGCGCGGCCTACGACTACAGCGCCGAGGTGCCGGAGGAGCCGGGCAGTTCGCAGAACATCCTGCGCGAGGGCACCATCACGATCACGCAGCAATACCTGTTCTTCAGCCTCCGGGCCCGTTATCAGATCGGCACGACGCCCCTCTACGCCATCGCCGGGCCGGAGCTGGGCTTTCTGCTGGATGCGTCCCTGGAGCAGGACGAGCAGGTCCCCGAGCCGGTGTTGACGAACAGCAACATCGACCCGCAGATCAACGGCGTCAACACGACGCTGGGCGGCGGCCTGGGCGTGCGCCGGCCGCTGGGCAAGCTGCAGGTCTACACGCAGGCGATGGTCCTGCTCGGGCTGCAGGACGTCCCCCAGGAGCAATACTGGGCGCGCACCTGGCGCACGCGGGAGCTCACGCTGCTCGTGGGGCTCGTGCTGTGAGGTCGGCCCCCGCAGAATGCCATTGCATCCGGGGCGCGGCCTACGTCGTGCCGGCCGCCTCGTTCGTCACCAGCCGGTAGAGCTTTCCCGGCAGTTCGCGGCCCAGGAAGGCGGCCATGCGCCGGGTGGCGGCCGCCACCCCGGCCAGGTCGATCCCCGTCTCGATGCCGAGTTGATCGAGCAGGTAGACGGTGTCCTCCGTGGCGATGTTGCCGGTGGCGCCGGGGATGAAGGGGCACCCTCCGAGCCCGCCCAGCGACGTGTCGAACCGGGTGACGCCCACCTCCAGCGCCGCCACCACGTTGGCCAGGCCGAGGCCGCGCGTGTCGTGCAGATGCAGCACGATCGGGACGTCCCCCATCACGGCCTGCACCGCCTGCACCCGCTCCCGGATCATCACCGGGTTCGCCAGCCCCGTCGAGTCCGCCAGCGACAGCGATTCGATGCCAAGGTCGCGGAAGCGCCCTGCCATGGCGAGCACCCGGTCGAGCGGCGTGTCTCCGGGGGCGGCATAGCCGAAGACCGTCTGGAGCCCGAGTTGCACCGCGACGCCGTGCCGGCGGGCCGTCTGCACCATGGCCACAGCCGCCTCCAGCCCCTCGTCCACGGTCATGTTGGCGTTGTCACGGCTATGCTGCTCGTTCGTGGCGATGGACAGATCGACGTGGGAGAGCCGCGTGCGCAGCGCCCGCTCCAGCCCGCGCGGGTTCAGGACGAGCCCGCTGTAGACGACGCCCGGCCGCTCGGGGAGCCGGGCCACGAGCGCCTCGGCATCGGCCATCTGCGGCACCCACTTCGGATGCACGAACGACGTCACCTGGATGCGCGACACCCCGGCCGCCACCAGCTGCTCGATGACGGCCCGCTTCAGTTCGGTCGGGATCGGCTTCTGCTCGAACTGAAACCCGTCCCGCGGCCCGACTTCGCAGAGTTCGACGCGTGGAGGATAGGCCATGAGACGCCACGAAAAGGAGGAGGATCGAGCGGCGAGGACCAGGCAAACCCGTCTCTTTCACCGATCTTCGACCCTCATCCTCCACACTTGATCCGGTAGCAGGGCACCCCTTACGTCACCTTCGCCTCCAGCGCCTTCAGCACCCGCATCGACTCGTTGGCGATGACCTCGTCTTCCGGCTCGAAGTCAAAGATTTCCAGCGAGATCCACCCGTCATAGCCGATGTCCTTGAGGGCCTGAAAGGAGGCGGCATAGTCATGGATGGCATTCCCGGTGCCGAGGTAGCGGCCGTCCATCTCCTGGATCTGCACGTGCTTGATGTAATCGGCGTAGTCTCGGATCAGCCGGTCGAAGCCATGCAGTTCGCCCGTGGTGTTGTGGTAATCGAACATCGCGTTGATGGCCTCCGGGCGGCCCACGGCGTCCACGATCTCCCGGGCCTCGAAGAGCAGGTTGACGACGTCCGTCTGATCGGGCGAGAGGTGTTCGAGCAGCACCATCACCCCCCGGTCGGCGGCATGATCGGCGACGGCGGCGAGGCCGTCGACGAGCCGGCGCTTGGCCTCGCCGACGGTCGACCCGCCGGTGGTGCTGCGTTGCCCGGGCGAGCCGAAGATCAGGTAGGGGCCGTTGAGATCCGCCGAGAAGTCGATGAGCGCCTTGAGGTAGTCGATGGCCTGCCGGCGCACGGCTTCGTCGGGGGTGGTGAAGTGGAGGCCGTGCGGCGGCGGCGTGAAGAGCCAGTGCAGGCCCACACAGGCCAGGCCGTGGTCGTCCATGACGCGACGAAACTCGGCACGGTCGGCGGCGGTGAAGTCGCGCACGCTGTTCTTGCCGTAGTCCACCACGAGCGAGAACGGCGCGATCTCGACGGCTCCGTAGCCGGCTTCGCTGATGACCTGGCACTGCTCGGCCCAGGGGCGGCCCTGCATGCATTCGTTGCACATGGCGTACCGGAAGCCGCTCCAGCCGGAGGCGGTGGAGGCCGGGGACGCAGCGGGCGGCGCATCCGCCTCGGCGCAGCCGGCGGCCAGGCTGCCGGTGGCCGCCAGACCGAGGAGCCCGCCGGAGGTTTTCAGAAAGGTGCGACGATCGAGGGAGGACATGGGAGGGTGGGGCTGAACGGTAAAGATCTTTGCATTCCGGCACAGAATACGACGGTTGGTCCCGGAACGCAACGCAGCGCCACCCTACGCGCTGCCCGGCAGAGAGGGCAACCCCGTATCGGCACGTGGACACCCCGCAGCCCCGTCAGCACAAAAAAAGACCGGCCCTTGCGGACCGGTCCGATGCGTTTCCGGCAGAGGATCTGACCCGGGGCGGCCGCCGCACGCCGTCAGGCCGGTGTTGCTCAGGCCCGCGTGGCCCCCAGCAGATCGGCCACCTCGTCGACCTTCGGCAGGTTGAGCCCCTGCGGCCCGAGGTCCTCCAGGGCGTCGTACACCCACGCCGTCAGCGCGGTGCGCTCCTGCTGCGTCGTGCCGTCGGCGTCGATCACCGACATGATCTGCGTCCAGACGGCGTCGGCGATCTGGCCGGTGACGTACCGGGCAAAGAGCAGCGGGAGCAGGGCCGTTGTCGAAACGGAAGCGGGGCGTTGGAGAGAAGCGGGCATGGCGGACCTCCAGAGCGGGCAGGTGATCGGACAGGATGGCACATCCCGAAAGGCGCATCCGTGCTTCACAGGTTCTAAACAAATACCGGGCCGAATCCAGGCCGGCGCGGGGTTCGCCCGGCACGGGCTTCCCACACCGCGGTCATCCTGCAGGCTTTTCCCGGCGCGTCAGGAAGGGATGACGATCTCCCGCCGCAAGCGGGCCACCGGAATGCCGAGTTGCTCGCGGTATTTGGTCACCGTACGGCGCGCGATCTTGAACCCGCGCTTCTCCAGCATCTTCGCGATCTTCTGATCCGAGAGCGGCTTCTGCTTGTCCTCCTGCTCGATGATGCTCTGGATGATCGCCTTGACCTCCTTGTTGGAGACCTCCTCGTCCGAATCCGCCTTTTTGATGCCTTCGGAAAAGAAGTACTTCAGCTCGTAGACGCCGAACTCCGTCTGCACATACTTGCCGTTGACAACGCGGCTGACCGTGGAGATGTCCATCTGAATGATCTCGGCCACATCCTTCAGGATCATCGGCTTGAGGTAGCCCTCGCCGAATTTGAAGAAGTCCTCCTGGAGTTGCACGATGGCCTGCATCACCTTCATCATCGTGTGGCGGCGCTGGTTGATGGAGTTGATGAACCAGCGGGCCGCCTCCATCTTGTCCTTGAGGAACTTCCGCGTCTCGGCATCGAAGCCGTTCTGCGCGTTCTTGCCCTTCTTTTGCTCGGCGGCGAGTTGCTGGAGCATCTGGCGGTACTGGCGCGAGATGCGCAGCTCCGGGGCATTGCGCCCGTTGAGCATGATGATGAAGTTGCCGTCGACGTAGCGGACCGTGAAGTCCGGCGTGATGTAATTCTGAGCGGCCGAGAACTCCCCTTCGCCCGGCTTCGGGTCGAGGCGCTGCACCAGGTCGAAGGCCTCTTTCAGCGCCTCCTCGTCGATGTCCAGCCGCTTCATGATCTCCCCGAAGTGCTTCATGGTGAAGGGCTTGTAGGCTTCCTTCAGCATGCGGATGGCGGTATCGCGGCCGGGGGTGTCCTCGGGCATGACCTCCAGCTGCACGAGCAGGCACTCGCGCAGGTCCCGCGCGGCGATGCCGACGGGGTCGAGCCGCTGAATGCGATGCAGCACCCGCTCGACGTCCTGCTCGGTCAGCAGCACGCCCTGGTTGAACATGATGTCGTCGATGATCGACTCGAGCGGGCGGCGGAGGTATCCGTCTTCGTCGATGGAGCCGATGATCTGCTCGGCGATGAGTTGCTCGGTCGAGTCGAGGTCGAGCAGGGCCACCTGTTCCATCAGGTGCTCGGCCATCGAGACGCGGGCGGGCATGGGCAGCTCCCGTTCCTCCTCCTCGCTGCTCTGGTCGACGCGGGCTTTGTAGCCGTAGAGATCGTCGCTGCTGTTGAGGTATTCCTCCCAGTCGTACTCCTCCTCCGTGTCGATCTCCTCGCCCAGCTTCTCCTTCTCCTCCTCGCCGGCCTCGTTCTCGGCGGCCTCGGCCGTCTCCTCATCGGTCTGATCGGTGACAGCCTCTTCCTCGTCCGCCCCTTCTTCCAGGAGCGGGTTCGACTCCAGCTCCGCCTTGATGCGCTGTTCCAGCTCGAGCGTGGGGAGCTGCAGCAGCTTGATGTACTGGATCTGCTGCGGCGAGAGCTTTTGCTGCTGGGTGAGTTTCTGCTGCAGGTTGAGCATGACGGCCTCCGTAACGCTGATCCTTCCCTTCGGGCGATCAAGACAGCTCCTTCCGGCGCCTGTCCCAGGCCGCGCGAAACGCGTCGTACCACGCGGTTCCGTACTTGCGGACGAGGGGCCGTTGGAGAAAATCGGCGAGTTGCACCCCTTCGCGGCAACCGTGGGCCCGCCCCGGGTCACACACGGGCACCTGCTCGTAGTTGAGCACCTCCAGGGTCCCGTAGGTGGTGGCGCGCAGGGGAAAGAGATGACACGATATCGGCTTCTCGAAGTCGATCAGGCCTTGCTGATACGCCCGCTGGATGCCGCACAGCGCCACCGGCCCGTCGTACACGACGAAGACGCACTCGGCATCGTCGATGCAGGGCGTGGCGTAGGTGCCGTCCTCCGTTTCCTCCCAGACGCCCCGCTCGTCGATGACGGCGAGGGCTTCGGGACGGAGCAGGGGGCGGACGGCCGGCAGCACCTGCTCCAGCACGGCCCGCTCCTCGGGTTCCAGCGGAGCCCCGGAGTCGCCCTGCACGCAGCACGCCCCGTGGCACGCGCTCAGACGGCACGCAAACGGCGCTTCGAGCAGCTCGTCCGATATCAATATGTCTCCTACAGCAAACATAGTGCCAACCTAATAAAAAAGAGCCACCCACACAAGAGGGGATCGAAATTATCCGGCCTTTTCTCTCTACAGGGCGGTCATACCGAGATCATACGGCACGGATCTCAGGCCGTTTGTAACATCCGTCCCGTTGCGGGACCGTGCGACGCCGGAACGAGGCTCCCCGGCGGGTCGTCCTTCCCGTAGCGCCGTGCCGTAGCGCCGGGGTCCGGCCCGGTGTGCGAACGTGACACGCGGCTGTCACCCCGAGCCCTGATCTTTACGCAGACCGGCCGGTCCGGCCCCGCCCCGCCGTTTCTTTCCCCGTTGCCCGATGCCCACACCACCCCGTTCCAACGCGCTCTCGCCCGGCCTGCACCGGGCGGAGGAGGACTTCGAGAAGCTGCTGCGCCCGCGCTCGCTCGACGAGTTCATCGGCCAGCAGAAGATCAAGGACAACCTGCGCGTCTTCATGACGGCCGCCCTGCAACGCGGCGAGACGCTGGACCACGTGCTGCTGTCCGGCCCCCCGGGGCTGGGCAAAACCACCCTGGCCGGCATCATCGCCGAGGAGATGGGCGCCCAGATCAAAGCCACCAGCGGCCCGGTGCTCGACAAGCCGGCCTCCATCGCCGGCATCCTGACAAACCTGAACGAGGGCGACGTCCTCTTCATCGACGAGATCCACCGGCTCTCGCCCGTGGTGGAAGAATACCTGTATTCGGCGATGGAGGATTACTTCATCGACATCGTCATCGACGCCGGGCCGAACGCGCGCAGCGTGAAGATCAGCCTGCCGCCCTTCACACTCGTCGGGGCCACCACGCGCAAGGGGCTGCTGACGGCGCCGCTGCGCGCCCGCTTCGGCATCGACTTCCGCTACGACTACTACACGGCCGACATGCTGCGCGAGATCGTGCTGCGCTCGGCGCGCATCCTGGGGGTAGAGATCAGCGAGGAGGGGGCCCACGAGATCGCCCGGCGAAGCCGGGGCACCCCGCGCGTGGCGAACCGGCTGCTTCGCCGCACCCGCGACTTCGCCGAGGTCGAGGGCGACGGCCGCATCACGAAGACCATCGCCGATCACGCCCTCAATGCGCTGGATGTGGACGAGGAGGGGCTGGACGAGATGGACACGCGCATCCTGCTGACGCTCATCGAGAAGTTCGGCGGCGGCCCGACGGGGCTGTCGAACCTGGCCGTCTCGGTCGGGGAGGATGCCGGCACCATCGAGGAGGTGTACGAGCCGTACCTGATCCAGGAGGGCTTCCTGGAGCGTACCGCCCGCGGCCGCGTCGCCACCGCCCGCGCCTACGGCCACTTCGGCTACGAGCCGCCGGCCCGGACGGGCCGCCTCTTCGATTGACCGCCCGGATGCCGGACCCGTCCCGGCTTGACTCTGCACGCCCCACAACGGATATAGGAGGCTCGTGCTCCTCTCTCCGGCATCCTCCCCCCGCATGCCGCACCGCACCGCCCTGCTCGGGCTGGCCCTCGCCCTCCTCCTGCCGGCCCGGCTCGCCCCCGCCCAGCCGGTGCTGACCTGGCAGGAACTGCCCAACGCGCCGACGACCTCGCGCCACAACGACGTCTACTTCGTCACACCCGACCTGGGCTGGATCGTCAACGGGGCCGGACAGATCTACCGCACGGACGACGGTGGGACGTCCTGGACCCTCCAGCTCGATCAGCCCGGCTCGCACTTCCGCTCGGTCGGCTTTCTGGACGCCCGCCGGGGCTTCGCCGGCAACGTGGGGACGGGCGAGTTCGGCACCACGGACCCGGCTCCGCTCTACGAAACCCACGACGGCGGCGCCTTCTGGTCGCCCATCACCGGGTTCGACGGCCCGACGCCGGCCGGGCTCTGTGGCATGCACGTGGTCAACGACTCCACGGTCGTCGCCGTCGGGCGGGTGCGCGGCCCGGCCTTTTTCACGCGCACGACGGACCGCGGCCAGACCTGGCAATCGGTGGACATGAGCGCCTACGCCGCCGGGCTGATCGACATCTACTTCACCCACCCCGACTCCGGCTTCGCCGTGGGCCTGACCGACACGGAGCACGAGCGCTCCCGCGGCATCGTCCTCCAGACCACCGACGGCGGCGCCACCTGGACGCCCCGCCACACCTCGACCCGCACGGGGGAGTGGGCCTGGAAGCTGTCCTTCCCCTCGCGGCGCGTCGGCTACGTCTCCCTCCAGCGCAACAGCCAGACGCCCATCTTCTTCCTGAAAACCACGGACGGCGGCCATACCTGGCAGGAAAAGCTGTTCACGACGAACTACTACTTCGTGCAGGGCATCGGCTTCATCACGGAAACCCACGGCTGGATCGGCGGCAACAGCTCCTCGCCGGTCTACGCCACCACGGACGGCGGGGAGACGTGGCATACCGAGCGCCTTCGGCCCCGCCTCAACCGCTTCCGCTTCCTGGGCGACTCGCTCGGCTACGCCGTCGGCCGGTCCGTGCACAAGCTGGCCAACTGGACCGCCACGCCGGCCGAGCCGGTGCCGGAGGCGCCGACGCTGTGGCTCTATCCGAACGTCCCCAACCCGTTCACGGCGCAGACGACCCTCCGCTACGACCTGGACGCCCCCGGCACGGTCGACCTGGCGATCTACGACGCGCTGGGCCGCCGCGTCCGCACGCTCGTGACCGGCCGGCAGCCGGCCGGGCTGCACACGATCCCGTGGGACGGCACCGACGACGCCGGCCGGCCGCTACCGAGCGGCGTCTACTTCAGCCGGCTGCGGACCGCCTCGGCGCTGCACGCCCGTGCACTCATCCTGCGCCGTTGACCGGCCTCACTCGAAGGCGCCGACGCGAACCGTCAGGCCGAGGCCGGCATCGCTGACCTCGACGCCGGTGATGCCCGGCAGGTTGACGCTGGTGTTCAGCCGGAAGGAGGCGCTCAGGCCCAGGCGCAGCACCGGCGAGACGACGAACACCACCATCATCTCGGGCTCGGCGATGTAGAACGTGTCCTCCAGCAGGCGCGCGTCGGTGTCCTGGTGGGCGTAGGCCAGTTCGCCCACGCCGAGCAGCACCTGCGTGGAGAAGTGGATGGCGTCGTCCGGGTCGTTGATGTACTCCAGCGTCAGCCCGCCGTAGCGCATCTGCAGGTACGCCGGGGCGGCCTCGTAGTCCGGCTGGATGTTGCGGCTGAGCAGGCTGAACCCGCCGAGGCCGACGCTGTAGGTGCGGTTGATCAGCCAGGCGCCCCGCACACCGCCCATCACCCCCCAGGCTTCAAAGGCCCGGACCACGCGCACGACCGGTCCGCCGTAGACGCCGTTCTCGCGAATGAGCTGTGCGGCGGCGGGCCATGCCCCTCCGGCCAGCAGTCCGATCAGAAGCAGCCATCGTTTCATGGGAGCCCGGTGCCGTTGCGTCCGTGAGTCTGCGCGAGGGGGCGGCCGCCGGTGCGCATCGGGCCCCGGGCCGCCCGCGCCCAATGTAGCATCCGCCCCGCGCGAACGCCAGCCCCGGCCGCACCGCCGCGTCGCCCGCGGCTCAGGCCGCTTCGGCCTCCCCGCCGCCGGGCCGCCGGGCCAGCTCCCGGTCGAGCAGGAACAGGTGCGAGTTGGAGTCGCCGATGAGCTTCAGATGGTCGATGATCTCGCGGGCGCTCTCCTCCTCCTCGACCTGTTCATCGACGAACCAGTTCAGCAGCGTCTGCAGCGGATAGTCCCGTTCCTTCGCGGCCAGGTCGTAGAGCCGGTGGATGCGCTCGGTGATGTGCTGCTCGTGCCGGAGCACCTGCTCGAAGGCCTCCAGCGGCGTCTCGAAGGTGACCTCCGGCTTCTTCAGCGTCTGCAACTCCACGTGCCCGTCGCGCTGGAGCATGAAGGTGTAAAACTTCATGGCGTGCGCCGTCTCCTCCTCCCACTGCACCTTCAGCCAGTGGGCAAACCCCTTCAGGTTCATCTCCTCGAACCGCGCCGACATCGCCAGATACTGGTACGCCGACTGGAATTCGGCCTGGATCTGGTCGTTGATCGCTTGCTCTATCTTTTTCTTCATGATGGTACACCGGGGATGCATGCATGGGATCGTTCACGCCGTTGAAACGCCCGTGGTGCGAAATGGTTGATCGGGCCTGCCGGCCAAACATTCCGCGCCGCGCCGGGTATGTGCGGGTGCCGGCCCCGGACGGGCCGGGCGCACCGCCGCCGTCGCACCGCTTCCCCGTCACCGATCCCTGTCCGATCCCATGCGCTTCGTCCTTCCCGGCCTGCGGCCGGGCCTGATGCTGCTGAGCCTGGTGCTGAGCCTGGTGCTGAGCGCCTGCGGCGGACGCGAGCCGGAGGCGCCGACGCCATCCGCCGCCAGCGCCGCCCCCCTGTTTCCCGTCGAGCAAGAAGACCGATGGGGGTACATCGACACCACCGGCACCGTCGTCATCCCGCTGCGCTTCGAGCGGGCGTGGCCGTTCTCGGAGGGCCGCGCGCTCGTGCGGCTCGGTGGGCGCTACGGCTACATCGACCCCGCCGGCCGCCTCGTCATCGAGCCGCAGTTCACCGACGCCTGGCATTTCTCCGAAGGGCTCGCCCCGGTCGAGGTCGACGGCCGGTGGGGCTTCATCGACACCACCGGCGCCGTCGTGGTCAACCCCCGGTTCGAACTGGCGCCCGGCCTGCTGGAGGAAGATCCCTACGAGCCGCGCGACCTGGACCTCGTCCGCCGGGACGGGCGCTACGGCTATGCCACGACGGACGGCCGCCTCGTCATCGAGCCGCACTACGACCAGGCCTGGTACTTCTCCGGCGGCCTCGCCCGCGTCCGCATCGACGGAAAGTGGGGCTACATCGACCGGCAGGGCCGGGTCGTGATCGCGCCGCAGTTCGACCAGGCCTGGGACTTCTCGCACGGCCTGGCGCTGGTCCGCCTCGGCGACCGCTACGGCTACATCAACCGCCAGGGCGCCTTCGTCTGGGGGCCGACCACCTAGCGCCGGCCAGGCATCCCGGATCTCGCGCCAGGCATACGGCCGTGGATCTTCGCGCGGGGGCCAGGCGTGGCACCCCCTGAGCCCCACGGCCCGGTGCCGCCCTCCGCCGTACACCGCGGCGATCCGATGACCGAAGCCTCCCCTCTTTGCCATGCCTGCCAACCCCCGCATCCTCTGGGCGGACGACGAGATCGACCTGCTCCGCCCGCATATCCTCTTCCTGGAATCGAAAGGCTACGACGTCACCAGCGCCACGAACGGACCCGACGCCGTCGAGCAAGTCCGGCAGGGTCACTTCGAGGTGGTGCTGCTGGACGAGCAGATGCCCGGCATGGGCGGGCTGGAAACCCTCGCCGAGATCAAACGCATCGCCCCGGACGTGCCCGTCGTGATGGTGACCAAGAGCGAGGAGGAGCACCTGATGGAAGAAGCCCTCGGCGGCCAGATCAGCGACTACCTCACCAAGCCCGTCAACCCGAGCCAGATCCTGCTGACCTGCAAACGCCTGCTCGAACGCTCCCGCCTGCGCAGCGAGAAGCTCTCGCAGACCTACCTGCAGTCCTTCGGCGAGATCTCGCGGGCGCTGATGGACCCGCTCTCCCCCGATGAATGGGTCGACCTCTACCTGAAGCTGACGCGCTACGACATGGACCTGGAGGGCGACGAGAACGTCCGCCAGGTCCTGGCCGATCAGTTCCGCGAGGCCAACCGCACCTTCGGACGCTACATCGAGGAGCACTACCGCGACTGGATCGCCGCCGACGCACCGGACGCCTCCCGCCCCGTGCTCTCGCACGACGTCGTGCCCCGCTTCGTCCTGCCCGAACTCGCCCGCGGCAAACCGGTCGTCTTCTTCGTGATCGACTGCATGCGGCTCGATCAGTGGCTGGAGTTCGAAAAGCTGCTCTATCCCCTCTTCGACCTGCAGAAGGCCTATCATTACGCCATCCTGCCGACGGCCACGCCCTACGCCCGCAATGCCATCTTCAGCGGGCTGCTCCCCCGCGACATCGCCCGCCGCTACCCCCGCGTCTGGTCCCAGGGCGAAGATGACGAGCACAGCCGCAACCGCCACGAAGAGGCGTTCCTGCAAGACCTGCTCGGCCGCAAACACCGCGACGTGCGGCTGCGCTACGAGAAGCTGATCGGCACGCAGGACGGCCGCGCCTTCGCCCAGGCGGTCCACGAGCTGCCCCGGCACGACCTCTCGGCCATCGTCGTCAACTTCGTCGACATCCTCGCCCACAGCCGCTCCGACTCGGACGTGCTCAAGGAGATCGCGCCGGATGAACGGGCCTACCGTGCCCTGACGCGCACGTGGTTCGAACACTCCTGGCTCTACCAGGCCTTCCAGGACCTCGCCCGCACCGACTGCACCGTCATCGTCACGACGGACCACGGGGCCATCCGCAGCCTGCACGCCACCAAAGTCATCGGCGACCGCGAGACGTCTACGGCGCTGCGCTACAAGTACGGCCGCAACCTCAAGTGTGACGAGCGGCACGCCATCCTGGTCAGGGACCCCCTGGAGTTCGGCCTGCCCCGCAACAACAGCAGCACGAACTATATCATTGCCAAGGAAGATTACTACTTCGTCTACCCGACGAACTATCACCACTACCTGAACCTGTACAAAGACACCATGCAACACGGCGGCGCGTCGATGGAAGAAATGATCCTGCCCGTCGTCACCCTGCGCCCCAAGGGATGATGAATGGCTGTTGGCTGTTGGCTTCTGGCTGACGGCCCACGGCGAGCAGCCCACAGCGAGCCGCCCACAGCGAGCCGCCCACAGCGAGCAGCCCAAAGCCAGCAGCCCAAAGCCAGCAGCCCAAAGCCAGCAGCCCACAGCGAGCAGCCCAAAGATGACGCTCCAACGCGAAGAAGACGCTGCGAGAGATCGCACGTCGGCCGTCTTCTCCCGGCCTCGGGAGACGGCGTCCGAGGCCGAGACGCAGGCGGTCGGGGCGGAGCTGGCGCCGCGGCTCTCGCCCGGCGACGTGGTGGCGCTCTACGGAGATCTGGGAGCGGGCAAGACCCAGCTCGTCAAAGGCATCTGCGCGGCGCTCGGCGTCGACCCGACCCTCGTCAGCAGCCCCACGTTCACCATCGTCCAGGAATACACCGGCCGCACCGGACCGCTCTACCACATCGACGCCTACCGCATCGCCGACCCCGCCGAGTTCTTCGAGCTGGGCTATGAAGAGTATTTCTACGGCGAGGGCCTCTGTTTCGTGGAATGGCCCGAGCGGGTGGAGGCCCTGCTGCCGCCCCACACCCTGCGGCTTCGCCTGACGCACGCCGGCGGGGATCGGCGGCGCATCGAGCCGATGGCCCCACCGCGCTGAGGCGCGCTGCCCGCCCATGAACGCCGTCGACTACCTCCACCGTCTGCCCCGGTTTGCCGAGCAGGGCGCGGCCGCCTTCCAGCCGGGTCTGGAACGCATGGACGCGCTGCTCACGGCCATGGGGCGCCCGCACGAGCACTTTGCCAGCGTCCACGTGGCCGGCACCAACGGCAAGGGCTCGACGGCCTCGATGCTGGCCGCCATCGGCACGGCGACGGGCCGCCGCATCGGGCTCCACACGTCCCCGCACCTGGTCCACCTCACCGAGCGGATGCGGATCGACGGCGTGCCGGCCCCCACCGCCTGGCTGGAGGAGGCCGTCGCCCGCTACCGGGACGTCTTCGACGCCGTACGGCCGAGCTTCTTCGAGGCCACCGTCGCCCTCAGCTTCCGGTACCTCGCCGACGCCGGCGTCGACCTCGCCGTGGTGGAAGTGGGCCTCGGCGGGCGGCTGGACGCCACGAACGTGCTGCGCCCCGTCCTCTGCCTGATCACCAGCATCGGGCTGGACCATACGGACCTGCTCGGCGACACGCTCGCCGCCATCGCCACCGAGAAGGCCGGCATCATCAAGCCGGGCATCCCCGTCTTCACCTCGGCCACGCAGCCCGAGGTGCTGGACGTGCTGCGGCGCGTGGCGGCGACGCAGGCAGCCCCGTTCCATGCCCTGTCCGACGAGGTGCGAACGACCCCGGGCACCGCCCGGCCCGATCACCAGTACCTGAGCCTCCGCACGCCGCAGGGCGACTACCCGGACCTGTGCCTCGGCCTCGGAGGCCGGCATCAGCACCACAACGCCGCGCTGGCCGTCCGCGCCGCCGAGCAGGTCTTCGCACCGCTGTCCCCGGAAGCCGTCCGCACCGGCCTCCGCGACGTGCGGCGGCTGGCCGGCCTCCGGGGCCGCCTGGAGGTCCTGTCCACCACCCCCCTGATCGTCGCCGACGTCGCCCACAACGCCGACGGGCTGGCCCAGGCGCTGGCCTTCGTCCGGCAGCACCGGGGCACCGGACGGCTCTACGTGGTCCTGGGCTGGATGCGCGACAAGGACCTGGACCCGGCCGCTGCCCTGCTCGCCGAGGCCGAAGCCACCGTCTTTCCCGTCGACCTGGACTCCCCCCGCGCCCTCCCGGCGGCCTCGCTGGGCGCCCACCTGCGCGCGCAGGGCCTAGCCACGGCAGGTGGAGGGCGCGTACCCGACGGCCTCGCCTGGTTTCAGCGCCACGCCACCCCGGCCGATGTCTTGCTCGTGACCGGGTCCCACCAGGTCGTGGAGGCGCTGCTGCGGAGCGAAGCGGCCCCCGGGAAGGCCGTCAGGCCGGAAAGTTCATGAAAATTCCCCCACCCCGGCGGATACGCTGGGATTTTTCCCCGTTCGAGCCCTACCTTAGGCATACCGGCTCGTGCGCGCACCAGCCTCCCGTACCGCCCTCCCTTCCGCTCCGGGCACGCGCACCCCACCCTGGTCTCCCCCCTGTGACCCTGCCTACCATCGCCGAACACGTACCCCGCTGAGTCGACCGAGGGCATCGGACGCGCCGAGACCCACCGAGCAGCCTCGCTGCATGGACCCCTCCTTCCCCATGGCGCTCGACGAGCCGCCGCCAGACCTCCGGTGAGCCTATCCCATCGGTCGTCGAGCAGGCCCCGGTCTCATTTCCCCCTGTAAACGCATGAAAATCTCTGCACTGCAAGAAAAGAAACTCGCCGAACTCCGTGAGATCGCGCGGGAGATGGATCTGTCCGGCTATTCGGGTATGCGCAAGCAGGATCTGATCTACCTGATCCTGGAAGCGCAGGCCGAAGCCGCCGCCGGCAACGCCCCGTCTCGCCCCCGTCGGGCCTCGGCCCCGCGCAAGCGCGAGGCCGCCGCCCGGCCTACCCGGCCCCAGAAAAACGGCGCGTCGGCCGACGCCTCCGAGGAGGCCACCCCCGAGGCGGCCCCCGAAGCCGCCTCGCCGGATCGCCCCGCCCGCTCACGCCCGAAAACGGCCCCCGGCCATGCCGGCACCGGCCCCCGGGAAGCCGATACGACCACGCGGGACGAAGCCGTCCCGACGACGGAACAACCGCAGGCCCGTGCCGCCCGGCCGGCCCGCAGCGAAGGCCGCTCCCGCCGCAGCCAGCGCGACGAGCGCACGCGCCGGGACGACCGCCGCAACCGCAGCGAAGGCCGCTCCTCCAGCGGTGAATCCGACGACGAGCGCACCCGCGCCGAGGCCGGTCGCCATGCCTCGGACGACCGCCGCACCAGCGCCTCGGACGACCGCCGCACCAGCGCCTCGGACGACCGCGGCGACGACAACGACCGTGGCAACCGGGACGACCGCCGCCGCAGCCGCAGTCGGGGCCGCGGACGGGGCCGCAACCGCGGTGAACGCAGCGACAGCAGCCGCAGCGACCGCGGCGACAGCAACCGCGGCGACAGCAACCGCGGCGACGGTAACCGTGGCGACAGCAACCGCGGCGACAGCAACCGCGGCGACAGCAACCGCGGCGACAGCAACCGCGGCGACAGCAACCGTGGCGACGGCAACCGCGACGACCGGCGGCAACGCATCTACGAGGGGCGGCCTGCCTACATGGCGCAGTACGACCCCAACAAGACCGAGCTGGAGGGCATGATCCGCAAGGTCGGCGTGCTCGAGATCCTCCCGGACGGCTACGGCTTCCTCCGCTCGCCCGAGTACAACTACCTGCCCAGCCCGGACGACATCTACGTGTCCCCGTCTCAGATCAAGCGCTTCAGCCTCAAGCTGGGCGACACGGTGGACGGCGAGGTGCGGCCACCCAAGGAAGGCGAGCGGTTCTTCGCCCTGATCCAGGTCAACACCATCAACGGGCGGCGGCCGAGCGAGCTGGAAGAGCGCCCCAGCTTCGACTACCTCACGCCGCTCTACCCGGAAAAGCACCTGCGCCTGGAGACGAAGCCGAGCGAGTTCAGCACCCGCATCCTCGACCTGTTCAGCCCCATCGGCAAGGGCCAGCGCGGGCTGATCGTGGCCCAGCCCAAGACGGGCAAGACGATCCTCCTGCAGAAGATCGCCAACGCCATCGCCGAGAACCACCCGGAATGCTACCTCATCATCCTGCTGGTCGATGAACGGCCGGAGGAGGTGACGGACATGATCCGCAACGTCCAGGCCGCCGAGGTGATCGCCTCCACGTTCGACCAGGAGCCCGAGCGGCACGTGGAGGTGGCCAACATCGTGCTGGAGAAAGCCAAACGGCTCGTCGAAGCCGGGCAGGACGTGGTGATCCTGCTCGACTCGATCACCCGCCTGGCGCGTGCGCACAACGCGGTCGCCCCCAGCCAGGGCCGCACGATGAGCGGCGGCATCGAGGCCGGCGCCCTGCGCGGGCCGAAACGCTTCTTCGGCGCCGCCCGCAACGTCGAGGAAGGCGGCTCGCTGACCATCATCGGCACCGCGCTGATCGACACCGGCAGCCGCATGGACGAGGTGATCTTCGAGGAGTTCAAAGGAACCGGCAACATGGAGCTGGTGCTGAACCGCTCCCTGGCCGACCGCCGCGTCTTCCCGGCCATCGACGTCGTCAAGTCCGGCACGCGCCGCGAGGAGCTGCTGCTGCCGGACGTGATGCTCAGCCGCATCTGGATCCTCCGCAAGATCCTGGCGGACATGGAGCCCATCGATGCCATGCAGTTCCTCCTGGAGAAGATGCGCGGCACCCGCGACAACGAGGAGTTCCTCGTCACCATGAACACGTGAGTTCGCCGGTCCGCTCTGTGCAAACGACAGAGGGGCGGCGCCTGCGCAGGCGTCGCCCCTCTGCATTCTTCGCCGTCGCCCCGGGCTACCACCCGATGCCGACGGCGATGCGGAATCCGCGGGTGTGCAGCGCCGGGCCGCCGGCCTCCTCCATGAGGTCTGCCAGCCCCCAGGCGTACCGCGCATCGAACAGCACACGCCGCACCGGGCCGGCCTGCGCGGCCTCGTGTTCCAGCCCGAACCCGAGCATCAGCCCGTAATCTCGCGTCTGCAGGGTCTCGTCCAGATCCTCCGCCTCCACGACGAAGTTAGGATCGTCCACCCGCGTGAACAGCCGCGTGCCCAGGTACGGCCCCGCGCCCAGGTACGGCATGGTGCCGGCCACGTCTCCCGGCAGGTACGTCTTCACCAGCAACGGGACGTCGAGATACCCCAGCGTGAGATCGGCCTGCCCGGCCCCCGTGAACCAGGCATCGAGGTCCTCTTCGCCGCGGCGAACGGCGAGGTGCGCTTCGGGCTGCACGGCCAGCCAGGGAAGCAGCCGATAGCTCAGCTGAAGCCCCGCCGTAAAGCCCGCACCGCCTTGCCCGAACAGGTCCGCATCGCTGGTAAAGGTGGTGCCGATCATACCGGCACTCAGGTTGATCCCCCACCGGTGCGGCGATACCACCGGCTCCGGCGAGGACAGCGTCGTGGTCTGGGCATGCAGCGCGTGCGGCACACCGGCTCCAAGAGCAAGCACGAGCACGAGTGCCATCACCATGCGCTGCACCCGTAGCCATAGCGTCTTCATGGCTGGTACCTCCTGATGATGGCGTCTGGTGGATCGATCGGTAAAGGCACCGCCTCGATGCAGGCGGCAGGTGCTCGGACCCGTATTCAAAGCTCATTCCAGCGGACGATGGCTGATGATCCGCACGTATAACCTGACAGACCCCCTCGACAAAGCGACAAACGCCGCGGGGCATCGGGCCGGCCGGCTCTGCCCGTTTGTCAGACGTCCCGGCGCGTGCAGCGGCCGCGGGCGCCCCGGCACACGCTTTGCGCAGGTGCCCGGATGTGAGCGCTCCCGGCGCTCTCCCATGTGCTGTATCAATTCGTGCTGTATCATCCATCTTTTACCATCAACCGTAGGAGGTGCATGCTATGGCCAACCTGACGCAGTACACCTACCGGCCGCTGGCCGAATTGCAGCGGGAAGTGGACCGGCTCTTCAACACCTTCTTCGCGCCCACCGGCACAACCACCTCGGCCGTCTGGGCTCCGGCCGTGGACATCGGCGAAACGGATGACGCCTACGTGTTTGCCTTCGACCTGCCCGGCCTCTCGAAGAAGGACGTCGAGATCCTGTATGAGGACGGGTACCTGATCGTCAGCGGCGAGCGTCGGCCGGTGCCGAAGCAGGAGCTGCGCTTCCATCGGATGGAGCGTCCGTGGGGCCGCTTCTACCGGTCGATCCGGCTGGACCGTCCCGTCGAAGTCGACGACATCCGGGCTCGCTTCGAAAACGGGGTGCTGATGGTCCACGTGCCGAAGACGGAGGAGAGCAAACCGCAGCGCATCAAGATCTCGTAACAGGCGCTCGCGCTGCAGGCGACAAAGCGGTCAGCGGTCAGCCGTCAGCGGTCAGCCGTCAGCCCGTAGCCAGAAGCTCCTCCCCTTGCGAAGGGGAGGTGTCGCGTAGCGACGGAGGGGTAGCCTCCGGGCGAGGGCGACGCGGCGGCGGGTCGTGACCCCCTTCCCCCTGCGGGGACTTCCCCCTGTGCGGACTTCGGCCAGGGGGAAGGGCTCGTTCCGGCACGACGCAGAGAAGCAGCCGTCAGCGGGCGGCTGCCCGGTAAGCACCCTCGTGTCAGGCCAGAACGCTGACCGCTGAAAGCTGGTGCGCCCTGCGCCCCTGGGGGCGGCAGGGCGTTTTTCGTGCCGGCGGGCCGCGAGGAGGCGGAACCTTCCCCGGCCCGGCAGATATGTGAGAACGCCCGGCGCTGCATGGTGGATGCAGGGACCCGCTCCTCCGGCGGAGAGCCGGCTCCGGGCCGGCCCGTCCCGCCATCCTCGCCCGCCCCGTCCCGGCGCCCCGCGCTCGTCCCGCGCTGCCGTAGCCCCCGGGCCTCGCCCCCGTCTCACCAACCGCCCGGCACCATGCGACGCTGCGTGCTTTGCCTGCTGGCCGTGGTGCTGGCTGCTCCGGCCGCCCTCGCCCAGACGAGTCGCCCCTTCCTCCGCCATCCCGCCGTCAGCCCGGACGGCTCGCAGATCGCCTTCTCGTTCCAGGGCGACGTCTGGACCGTCTCGGCCGAGGGAGGCCGCGCCTATCGCCTGACCGTCCACGAAGCCTACGACGCCCATCCCCGCTGGAGCCCGGACGGCTCGCAGATCGCCTTCGCCAGCGATCGCTTCGGCCACGACGACCTCTTCGTCATGGACGCCGCCGGCGGCCCGCCCCGGCGCCTCACCTTCCACAGCGCCGACGACCTGCCGACGGACTGGTCCCGCGACGGCCGCCTGCTGTTCGAGACGCGCCGCACCTTCGCCCAGGTCGAGCGCGAGCGCGAGATCTACCACGTCGCCCCCACCGGCGGCACCCCGGACCGCCTCCTCGACGCCCTCGGCTACCGCGCCACGCGCTCGCCCGACGGCCGCTACATCGCCTTCGAACGCGGCAGCAACGGCACCGAACGCAAACACTACCGCGGCCCGGCCAACCGGGACCTCTGGCTCTTCGATACGCAGACCGACACCTACACGCGCCTCACCACGTTCGACGGCAACGACTACCACCCGGTCTGGACGGGCGACCGGACGCTCCTCTTCATCAGCGAACGCGACGGCACCTACAACCTCTACCGGGCCACCCTCGGCCCCGACGGCTCCTTCCAGAACGAGCCCGAAGCCCTGACCGCTTTCTCCGGCGACGGCGTGCGTACCGTCTCCGCCAGCGCCGACGGCCGCCGCATCGCCTTCGAACACCAGACCGACGTCTACGTGCTGGACCTGCCGGACCGCACGCCCCGCCGGCTGGACGTGCAGGTCCCGGCCGACTACCGCTTCGACCCCGTCGAGCGCCGCACCTTCACCCGGCAGGCCACCGAGTACGCCGTCTCGCCCGGCGGTGACTACGTCGCCTTCGTCGTGCGCGGCGAGCTGTTCCTGATGGAGAACGACCCCGAGGGCACCCTCACCGTGCGCCTCACCGACCATCCCTACCGCGACCAGGACGTCGCCTGGCTGAACGACTCGACGCTCGTCTTCGCCTCCGACCGCGCCGGGCAGTACGACCTCTACCGCCTCGAATCGGCCGACCCGAACGAGCCCGACCTGTTCAAAACGCTCCAGCGCCGGACCATCCGCCTGACGGACACGCCCGAGGACGAACGCCGCCCCGTCGTTGCCCCGGACGGCCGCCACGTCGCCTTCCTGCGCGGCCGCGGCACGCTGCTCGTCGCGGCCGTCGACGGCGACCGCCTCGGCCCGGCGCGCACGCTGCTCGACGGCTGGGCCACGCCGGACGACCTGGCCTGGAGCCCGGACAGCCGCTGGCTCGCCTATGCCCTCGACGACCTCCAGTTCAACCGGGAGATCTTCATCCACGCCGCCGACGGCTCCCGGCCGCCGGTGAACGTCTCGCTCCACCCCGACGGCGACGGCTCGCCCGTCTGGAGCCCCGACGGCTCCAAGCTCGGCTTCATCTCCGACCGCAGCTCCGGCGACGCCGACGTCTGGTTCGTCTGGCTCCGCCAGGAGGACTGGGAAAAAACCCGGAGCGACTGGGAAGAACTCGATGAGGATGACGACGCGAACGACCGCGAGGACGGAACCGCCAACGGCGACGACGCTCCCCCGCCCATCGAGATCGACTTCGAGCGCATCCACGAGCGGCTGGTGCGCGTGACGGCGCTGCCCGGCAACGAGAGCAACCTGGCGATCTCGACCGACGGCGACACCTTCTTCTTCGTCGCCGGCCAGGGCGGGCGCACGCAGGACTTCGACACGGACGTGGACCTCTACCGCATCAGCTGGGACGGGCGTGACCTGGAGCGGATGACGCAGGGCGGGCAGGCCCCCGGGGCCGTACGCCTCGGCCCGGACGGCAAGCACCTGTTCATGATGCGCTCCGGCGGCCAGATCGCCCGGATCGCCACCGGCGGCGGATCGCCCGAAACGCTCTCCTTCGCCGCCCGCATGACCATCGACCACGAGGCGGAACGCGGGCAGATCTTCGACGAAGCCTGGCGCGCCCTCGATCAGGGCTTCTACGATCCGCACTTCCACGGCGTCGACTGGGCGGCCATGCGAGCCAAGTACCGCCCCTGGGCCCTCTCGGCCTCCACCGACCGCGACTTCCGCGACGTCTTCAACCTGATGCTGGGCGAACTCAACGCCAGCCACCTCGGCCTCTACGGCGACGACCGCGCCGAGACGCAGAACGAGCAAACGGGTCTGCTCGGCCTCGAGCTCGATCCGGTCGAGGACGGCGTCCGCATCGTCCGCGTCGTGCCGGACAGCCCGGCCGACCGGACGGCCAGCAAGCTCCTCCCCGGTGAGGTCATCGTCGGCGTGGACGGCGAGCGCGTGGCCGATGCCCCCAACTTCTACCAGCTCCTGACCGACAAGGTCGACCGCCGCACGCTGCTGACCGTGCGCGCCGCCGACGGCGCCGAGCGCACCGTTGTCATCCGCCCCACGGCCAGCCTGCGCGATGCCCTCTACGAGGAGTGGGTGCGGGAGCGCCGC
The DNA here is from genome assembly GCA_003285105.1 of Roseithermus sacchariphilus. Classification (GTDB taxonomy): domain Bacteria; phylum Bacteroidota; class Rhodothermia; order Rhodothermales; family MEBIC09517; genus Roseithermus; species Roseithermus sacchariphilus. Next base: position 749,929 of record CP030158.1, read on the forward strand.
CGCCTGACGGACGCCTACTCGGGCGGACGCCTCGGTTACATCCACGTCCAGGGCATGAACTGGCCCAGCTTCGAGCGCTTCGAGCGCGAGCTCGTCGCCAGCGGCGAGGGCAAGGACGGCCTGCTGATCGACGTGCGCTTCAACGGTGGCGGCTGGACGACCGACTACCTGCTGGCCGTGCTGAACGTGCCGCGCCATGCCTACACCATCCCGCGCGGCGCCGCCGCCGACCCGACCGGCCCCGAGCGCACGGCCTTCCGCCCGCACTACCCCTTCGGCGAGCGGCTGCCGCTGGCGGCCTGGACGCGCCCCGTCGCGGCGCTGTGCAACCAGAACAGCTACTCCAACGCCGAGATCTTCTCCCACGCCTTCAAGAACCTCGGCCTCGGCCCGCTCATCGGCACTCCCACCTTCGGCGCGGTGATCTCCACCGGCGGCGTCGGCCTGATCGACGGCTCCTTCGTGCGGCTGCCCTTCCGCGGCTGGTTCGTCTATGCGGACGACCGGAACATGGAGAACGGCCCCGCCGTGCCGGACGTCATCGTGGAGAACCCGCCCGATGCGAAGGCCCGCGGCGAAGACCCCCAGCTCCGAGCGGCCGTCGAAACGCTGCTGCGGCAGATCGACGCCGGCGAGGCGAACCGTCCCGCGCCTTCCGCCCCCGGTGACGCCCGGTAGCCCCGGTCGCTCCGCCCGTTCCGCCCACCCACCTGCACACTATGCTCCTTCGCTACCGCCGGCCGCTCGTCTGCGCCCTGTTCCTTTTCCTGCTGGCTGCCCCCACGCTGCACGCCCAGCAGCTGACGGGCTTCTCGCCGGAGCAGGCCGGCCGCCAGGCCACCTGCGAGGCCCGGCTTCAGGCCCTGCCCACCCCCGAGGCCTTCCGCCGCCACCTGGAAGCCCTCACCCGCGAACCCCACCCCACCGGCTCCGAAGCCAATGCCCGCGTCGCCGCCTACATCGCCGACGCCATGGCACGGGCCGGGCTCCAGGTCGAGCGCTACCCCTACGACGTCTACCTGCCCACGCTCGAAACCGACATCGACGTGGCGCTGGTGACCCCGATCCGCAAACCCCTCAACAACCAGGAATACATCCTCCCGGAAGATCGCTTCTCCGATCACCCGGAACTGCGCCCGGCCTGGAACGCCTACAGCGGCAACGGCGACGTCACCGCCGAGGTCGTCTACGCCAACTACGGCCGGAAGGAAGACTTCGAACGCCTGGCCGACCTGGGCGTCTCCGTCGAGGGCAAGATCGTCCTGGCCCGCTATGGCGGCAACTTCCGCGGCTACAAGGCGAAGTATGCAGAGGCGCATGGGGCCGTGGGCCTGATCATCTACTCCGACCCGGCCGACGGTGGGTATATTGAGGGCCTGGCTTACCCCGAAGGCCCGTTCCTGAACGAGAGCACCGTCCAGCGCGGCTCGCTGCTGACGCTGGACTACACCGGAGACCCGCTGACCCCGTTCGAGCCGGCCCTGCCGCACGACACTCCCGGCGCTCCCGAGCGCCTCGCCCCGGAGGCAGTCGACGGCTTCCACGGCATCCCGGTCGCCCCGCTGCCCTACGGCTCGGCCGTGGAGATCCTGCAGCGGATGCAGGGCGCGCCGGTGCCCGGCGGCTGGCAGGGTGGCCTGCCGTTCACCTACCGCCTCACGGGCGGGCCGGCGCTGACCGTGCGCCTGCGGGTGCACCAGCCCAGGGCGCTGGTGCGCGCCACCAACGTCATCGGCCGCATCCCCGGCTCGGAGTTTCCCGACGAATGGATCATCCTCGGCTCTCATTACGACGCCTGGGCCTTCGGCGCCGTCGACCCGAACGGGGGCACGGCCATGCTGCTGACCCTGGCCGAGGCCCTGGGCACCCTCGCCACCGAGGGCTGCCGGCCCCGACGCTCCATCCTGATCGCCCACTGGGATGCCGAGGAGTACGGCATCATCGGATCGACCGAGTGGGCCGAGCACCTGCGCGAGGCGCTCACGCGCGGCGCCGTGGCCTACCTCAACGCCGACGCCGCCGTCTCCGGCAGCCGCTTCGGCGGAGCCGCCTCGCCCTCGCTGAAAGGCCTCATCGTCGAAGCCACCCGCTCCGTCGCCTACCCCGGCACGGATCAGACGGTGTTCGACCACTGGCAGGCGCGGGCGCCGGAGGCGGCCGAACCGCCGCTGGGCAACCTGGGCGGCGGCTCCGACCACGTGGCCTTCTACACCCACCTGGGCATCCCCTCGGCCGGGCTCTCCATGGCCGGCCGATCCCCGGTCTACCACTCCAACTATGACAACTTCGCCTGGTACGAACGCTTCGCCGATACGTCCTTCGTCTACGGCCCGGCGCTGGCCCGGGTGGACGGCGTGCTCGCCCTTCGCCTCGCCAATGCCGACGTGCTGCCCTACGACGTCCGCCGCTATGCCACCGACCTGGCCGCCCACGTGGCCGCGCTGCAACGACGCGGGCGCGAACAGGACCTGACCGTCTCGCTGGATCGCCTGACCGCCGCCGTCGCCGAGCTCGACACGGCCGCCGCCGCCTTCGAGGCCGCCCGTCAGACCTACACCCGCCAGACTCGCCTCGACCGGCGGGAACTAGAACGGATCAATCAGGCGTTGCTATCTCTGGAAAAAGCATTCATTTACGCCGATGGTTTGCAAGGCCGCCCCTGGAGCCGATCCCTCTATGCCTCTCCCGATCCCTTCAGCGGGTATGCCTCCTGGATGTTGCCCGGCCTGCGCTACGAAATCGAACGACGGGACCCCGACGCACTCGCGGCCTGGGAAACCCGTTACACGGCCGCCGTACGCGACCTGACCGAACGGCTACAGGCCCTGACCGAACAGCTCACCCCTCGCAACCCACAACCCTCCCGCTAATACACCCTCCACCATCATGCAGCTCAAAGCGCTTTTCTTTGACATGGATGGCGTGCTCGTCGATGTCTCCCAGTCGTACCGGCGCGCCATCGAGGAAACCGCCGCGCACTTCACCGGCCGCGAGATCGTGGCGGGCACCGTCCAGCGCTACAAGAACCTGGGCGGCTTCAACGACGACTGGAAGCTGACGCACGCCATCATCCACGACACGGGCATCCAGGTGCCCTTCAGCCGCGTCGTCGAGGAGTTTCAGCGGCGCTACCGGGGGCATGACTGGAACGGGTTCATCGCGGAGGAGCCGCCGCTGATCTCGGAGCAGACGCTGCAGAAGCTGTGCGGCAACGGCCGGATCGCCGGGATCGTCACCGGACGGCCCGATGCCGAAGCGCAATGGACGCTGAATCGCTTCGGGTGGAAACGGTACTTCCCCCTCGTCGTGGCCCGGGAGAAGCACGAGGGCCGTTCCAAGCCGGACCCGTTCCCGCTCCAGCGGGCGCTGACGATCCTCAGCGCCGCCGGCCTGCACCTGCAGCCCGGCGAGGTGGCCTACATCGGTGATACGGTGGATGACATGGAGGCCGCCCGCGCCGCCGGCATGTGGGCCATCGGGGTGGTCCCGCCCTACCTCGATGCCGACTCACACGCGGAGGTCCTGCGCAGCCGTGGCGCGCACGTGATCGTGACGGACCTCAACACGTTGCCGGACGTGATCGAGTCGTTCGGGAAACAGGTGGCCGCCGAGGCCACGACGGCGACGGCGGCGTAACCCACCGCCCGGCCCGGATCGCGAAACGGCAGGCCCCCGGCGGGGCCTGCCGTTTTTTGTGCTGTGTGACGCCGCCCTCCGTTCGCAACGGCCACAAGCCCTCCACCCGTCACCGCCGGCGAAGGGTGATGCCGCCCCCCGAGCTCCGCAACAGCATCCGGGGCCCACCGCCGTTGATCGTCCCCTGCAGGTGGCTCTTGCCGACGGTGCCCCGGATCGTAACGGGCAGGTCGCTGCGCACCCGGCCCCCGGAAGCCTTCGCGTCCACATCAGCCCGCACATCGTCGCGTACCGCCAGCGAGATGCTCCCGCCGGAGGTCTTGAGCCGCACCGGACCGTCCGGCTGCACGGCCAGATCGGCGGTGATGCTCCCGCCCGAGGTTTCAGCCTCGACGGTCCCGTAGATGTCATGCAGGCGGATGCTACCGCCGCTGGTGCGCGCCACCACGTCGCCCTGTACGTCTTCGATGGTGATGCGTCCCCCGCTGGTACGCACATCGACGTCCCCGCCTGCATCGACCAGATGGATGCTACCGCCCGACGTGCGGAGATCGACGCGGCCGCCGAGGCCCTCGCCTTCGATGGAGCCCCCGCTGGTCCGGGCCACGACGTCCCCCGCGATGTTTACCATGCGCAACGCGCCGCCGGAAGTCCGGAGATGCGCATCACCGCGCACGTCCGTCACGGCGATACGACCGCCGGCCGTTTCCAGATCTACATGGTACTGCGCCGGCACTTCGATCTCGAAGCGCACCTGCAATCGGGTTCCCCAGCGACGGGGCCGATCGTACATGCCCTCGACCTCGACGCCGCCCGGCGTCTGCCGGAAGTCCACCCGGAACGCCTCGAACCAGGCTTCGGCTCTGTCGCGGCGGACTTCGTTGACGCCTTTGATGACGCGGACGACCACCGCGTCCTTCCGGCTACCCGTCACCCGGACGCTTCCCAGGTCCGATTTCAGCCGAAGCGTCTGTCCGGCTTCGACGGCAAAGGTTCGTTCGAGGACCTCGTCGTGATCGAAGTCCTGGGCGTGAGCGGGCCGTGCGGCACCGAGCAGCAAAGCCAGCGCCAGCGTGGCTCCGGCTATCGTTGAAGCATTCATGGAAGCGTGGTCGGGCTGTGTAGAGAGAAGCGCGATCCCTCTGCATGACGGCCCGACCGGCCCGAAGGTTACAGCCGGCTTACGCCTCCTGGCGGCGTCCCTCCAGGGCCGCCACGGCGCGTTCGAGCGCCTCCCGCAGCATGGCGGCCTGGACCGGCTTGCTCACGTAATCGTCCATGCCAGCCTCCAGGCATTCATCCCGATCACTCTCGAAGGCGTTCGCGGTCATGGCCACGATGTAGGGCTGCTCGTCGGCCGGCCAGTGGGCGCGGATCTCCCGTGTGGCCGTCAGCCCATCCATCTCCGGCATCTGCACGTCCATCAGGATGATGTCGTACCGGGCGATGTGCCTCGCCTGTAACACCTCCAGGCCGTTGGCGACCACATCGGCCTTGTAGCCCAGGCGCTCCAGCATCCGCAGCGCCACCTTCTGGTTGACCAGGTTGTCCTCGGCCAGCAACACGCGGACGCTTCCGCCTCCCCCTTCCGGCGGGTTCGGATCCACCACCCCGCCCTCCGGCCCGGCGTTCGGCACGGCGGGTTCCACCGCCCCCCCGAGGAGCCGGCAGAGCGCCCCGCGCAGCACGCCGTGCTTGACGGGGGTGCCGATCTCCACCACCCCCTCGCCAGCGGATGTGTGGCGCCGGCCGGCCGGGCTCAGCAGCAGCAGACGCGGCGCCGGCGTCCGGGCGGCCAGAGCCTGCGCCAGATCGCCGGGGACGACGTCCGGGAACCGGGCATCCAGCAGCACCAGATCGGCAGAGGCCTCGGCCAGCACCGCCCACGCGTCCGGCCCGGGCGCCACCGTCCGGGCCTCCAGCCCCCACCCTTCCAGCCACGAGGCCAGCAGCACCCGCGCCCGGTCGTTGCCATGAGCCACGAGCACGCGCCGGCCGGCCGCCGGAATCGCCGGCAACGCCGCCGGGCCGGTTTCGGCCAGCGGCTCCACGCAGATGGTGAAGCGAAAGGTCGACCCCACCCCCACCGTGCTCTCCACCGTGATCGTCCCCCCCATCAACTCCACGAGCCGCTTGCTGATGGCCAGCCCCAGCCCGGTGCCGCCGTACTTACGCGTCGTGGAGGCGTCGACCTGGCTGAAGGAGCGGAACAGCCGATCCATCCGATCCGGCGGAATGCCGATGCCGGTGTCCTGCACCGTGAACTGCACCTCGCATCGGCCGTCCGGCTGCGGGCGGCCGCCGGCCACGGTCACCACGACCTCGCCCGCTTCGGTGAACTTGACGGCGTTCGAGATCAGGTTGACGAGCACCTGCCGCAACCGCGTCGCATCGCCCACGACCGAGGCAGGGACGTCGGGCGCGATGTCGTAGAGCAGCTCCAGCCCCTTGCCCGTAGCCCGGGAGGCGAGCAGGTCGAGGGCTTCTTCGACGCAGGTGCGCACCTCGAACGGCTGCTCCTCCAGCTCCACCCGCCCGGCTTCGATCTTCGAGAAGTCGAGGATGTCGTTGATGATCGCCAGGAGCGCATCGCCGCTGAGCCGGATGGTTTCGACGTATTCGCGCTGCTCGGGCGTCAGCGGTGTATCCAGCAGGAGGCTGGTCATCCCGATGACGCCGTTCATGGGCGTGCGGATCTCGTGGCTCATGGTAGCCAGGAACTCGCTCTTGGCCCGGGCCGCCACCTCGGCCTGATCCCGCGCCGCGCGCAGCTCGGCGGCGTTGCGCAGCATGGAGGCCTCGACTTCCTTGCGCTGCGTGATGTCCTCGACCATGCTGATCCCCAGCACCATCTGCCCCCCTTCGTCCCGCACGACGGAGTTGATCACCTTGACCCAGATGGGACGGCCGTCCCGCCGCCGCACGCGTTTCTCGAGGGTGTACGTGTCGATCTCCCCGCGGTGCAGTTGATCGAGCAACACCTCATCCATCGCCGGATCGTCCAGGCTGGCGAGATCCGCGATGGTGAGCGGGCCGGGGCCGTCGTCTTCATACCCCATCATCCGACACAGCGCGGGGTTGGGCGTCAGGGCGCGGGTGTCGAACTCGACCAGCGCGATGCCGATGTCGGCGTGCTCGAAGAGCGAGCGGAAGCGAGCCTCTCCCTGGCGCGCGGCCTCCTCGGCCTGTTTGCGCTCGCTGATGTCCAGCCCCATCCCGACGATGCGGACGATCCGGCCCTGCTCGTCGCGCAGCGGGGTGAGGCGTTTGAGCCACCACACGGCGTGCCCGTCGATCACGAGCCGCTCCTCGTACTGCAGGTCCTGCCCGGTATCCAGGCAGCGCTGGTAGTTGGCCCGGAGCCCGGCGGCCGCCTCGGGGGAGAGGCGCGGCACCAGATCCTCCGGGCGGCGCCCCCGGATCCATTCGGTCGTGAGCCCCGTCAGGCGCTCGCAGGCCGGGTTGAGCCGGTTGTAGTGGAAGTCTCCCGTCGCATCCACGTCGATGATGAAGATGGCGACCTCGGTGCCCTCGAAGATGCTGCGCAGGAAGGCCTCCTGCTCCCGGAGCTGCCGCTCGGCCTGCTTCAGCGCGGTGATGTCGGCGAAGAACGTCACCACCGCACGGGGAGAGGCCTCGCCGGGCGCATACAGGGGGGCGGCATGGACGGAGATCCAGCGCAGGACCCCGTCGGGCGTGTGGACGCCCATCGTCACGTCCCGCTGAGGCTCGTTGGTGCGCAGGGCCACCATGGCCGGATGCGCTTCCCCCGGAAACGGCGATCCATCCTCCTGCACCGTGTGCCACCGGGGATCGGCAGACGTCCGGCCCATCATCTGGTCCCTGGACAGCCCCAGAATCTCCTCGGCGGCCGGGTTGGCGTCCACGACAACGCCGTCGGCATCCAGCACCATCACCCCGCCGGCCATGACGCGGAAGAGCGTGCGGTAGCGCGTCTCCTGCTCGGTCCACCGGCGCTGCCAGCGCTGCTGCCGCACCAGCGCGTCGCGGACGGCCAAGCCGCCCAGCACCAGCAGCAGCAGCGCGATGCCGATTTCCACCACGGACACCGCCAGGTCGACCCGGCGGATCGCGTACCGGATGGCCTCGAAAAAGGCCTCCTCGACCCGGTCGAAGCGATGCTCGAGGTCGTGGAGGGCCTGGAGGCGCGCGCGAGTATCGTCGCCGGCCGCGGCCGGTCCGCCGGCCTCCCAGATCGCCCGGATCTCGCGCGCCTGCGTCTCCAGGTCGGCCAGGAGCGGGCCGGCCGGCACCAGGCTCTGCCGGAGACGCCGCACGGCGTCCGTGTTCCGCAGGGTCCGGCTGAGCAAGGCAACGAGATCCGCCTGCTCGGCCGGGAGGCCGGTAGCTCGCAGGCCGGCCCGCACGCGCTGCAGGTCGTCGCCGGCCTCCACGGCCCGGCGGGTTTCCTCGAAGGCCTCCAGCACCTCCACCGCCACGCGATACCCGCGGTGGTCCTCCTCCTCCCCGAACATCGCATACCGCCCCAGGTGCGCCGTGGCATCGCCGCTGGCATGGCTCCACAACGTCGTCGCCTGCGCCGCCTCGTGGATCGTCGTCAGGATACGGCGGCTCAGGTAGCCGGTGGCGATGATCAACACCACCACGATCCCCAGCACCCCCACCAGCGGTCCGTACGCCCGCACCCCGGACACCGTCGCGCCCGCGGTCCCGAAACCGACGGAAGCCGCAGGCTCGGTGGCATCCGGCTGCGTAGACGACGTACTCATACGATCTGGCACGCGATGGCCGTGTGGATGGGGAAGGAAGATAGCCCTGCTGGTATCGACCATTCGGCCGCTTTGTTAACCCCTGCCCGCGCCCCGTTCCCCGGACGAGAACGAAGAGGCCGATGAGGCCCCGAACATCTGCCAGTATGGCACGCCCGGCCCGCCTGGTATGCTTTTCGAACCCGTGCATCCCGGTCGGCAACGGGGCCCTGCGCCCGACAGGCTGGCAGACGACCGACGCCGCGACCGCCGACCCCCAAGCCTCCCGATCCCATTCACGAACGATCCACACAGACACATATGAACCTGCAGAAATTTACCGTCAAGGCCCAGGAGGCCGTGCAGAAGGCGATGGAGATCGCCGCCTCGCACAACCACCAGGGCATCGAGCCGCCGCACCTGATGAGGGCGCTGCTCGACGATCCCCAGGGCATCGCCGTCTCGCTGCTGAAGAAGCTGGGTGCCAACCTGGACTTCCTCGGCCACAAGACCGATGAGGCGCTGGAGAAGCTGCCGGCCGTCACCGGCGCCAGCGTCTCCGGGCAGTACCTGGGCAACGACCTGAAGAAGGTCTTCGACCGGGCGCTGGCCGAGGCCGAGCTGCTGAAGGACGAGTACGTCTCGACCGAGCACCTGCTCATCGCGCTGGCCGAGTCGAAGGACGCCGTGGGGCAGGCGCTCCAGGCGCAGGGCGTCACGAAGGAGAAGATCCTGCAGGCCCTGCAGGAGGTGCGCGGCTCGCAGCGGGTGACCGACCCGCACGCCGAGGACCGCTACCAGGCCCTCCAGCGCTTCACGCGCGACCTGTGCGACCTGGCCCGCAAGGGCAAGATCGACCCGGTCATCGGGCGCGACGAGGAGATCCGCCGCGTCCTCCAGATCCTGAGCCGCCGCACCAAGAACAACCCGGTGCTCGTCGGTGAGCCCGGCGTCGGGAAGACCGCCATCGTGGAGGGCCTCGCCATCCGCATCGTGCAGGGCGACGTGCCCGAGGGGCTCAAGGACAAGCGGATCCACGAGCTGGACATGGGCGCCCTCATCGCCGGGGCCAAGTACCGCGGTGAGTTCGAGGACCGCCTGAAGGCCGTCGTCAAAGAAGTCACCAGCTCCGAGGGGCAGATCGTCCTGTTCATCGACGAGATCCACACGCTCGTGGGCGCCGGCGCGGCCGAAGGCGCCATGGACGCCGCCAACATCCTCAAGCCGGCGCTGGCCCGCGGCGAGCTGCGTGCCATCGGCGCCACCACGCTCGACGAGTACCGCAAGCACTTCGAGAAGGACAAAGCGCTGGAACGCCGCTTCCAGATGGTGCTCGTCGACGAGCCCAGCGTGGAGGACACCATCTCCATCCTGCGCGGCATCAAGGAGCGCTACGAGGTGCACCACGGCGTGCGCATCACCGACGGCGCCATCGTGGCCGCGGCCGAGCTCTCGCACCGCTACATCACCGACCGCTTCCTGCCCGACAAGGCCATCGACCTGATCGACGAGGCAGCGGCCCGCCTGCGCATCCAGATCGACTCGATGCCCGAGGAGCTGGACAACCTCGAACGGCAGATCCGCCAGCTCGAGATCGAGCGTGAGGCCGTCAAGCGCGACAACGACCAGGCCAAGCTCGACGAGATCCAGAAGCAGCTGGCCGACCTGGAAGCCCGCCGCACCGAGCTGAAGGCCCGCTGGCAGGAGGAGAAGGAGATCATCCAGCAGATCCGCCAGGCCAAGGCCGAGATCGACCAGCTCCGCGTCGAGGCTGAGAACCTCGAGCGCGAGGGCGCCTACGACAAGGTGGCCGAGATCCGCTACGGCCGCATCCCGCAGCTCGAAGAGCAGATCAAACAGGCCCAGGCCCAGCTCGACGAGATCCAGCGGCAGGGCGCGCTCCTGAAGGAGGAGGTCGACGCCGAGGACATCGCCGAGATCGTCTCGCGCTGGACGGGCATCCCCGTCAGCCGGATGCTCGAGAGCGAGCGGCAGAAGCTGCTGCACCTGGAGGACGAGCTGCGCAAGCGGGTCGTCGGGCAGGACGAGGCCGTCGAGGCCGTCGCCAACGCCGTGCGGCGCGGGCGGGCCGGCCTACAGGAGGCCACGCGGCCCATCGGCTCGTTCATCTTCCTCGGCTCCACCGGCGTCGGGAAGACGGAGCTGGCCAAGGCGCTGGCCGAGTTCCTCTTCAACGACGAGCACGCCATGGTGCGCATCGACATGAGCGAGTACCAGGAGCGGCACACCGTCAGCCGCCTCATCGGGGCGCCTCCGGGCTACGTCGGCTACGAAGAGGGCGGGCAGCTGACCGAGGCCGTGCGCCGTCGCCCCTACTCGGTCGTCCTGCTCGACGAGATCGAGAAGGCGCACCCCGAGGTCTTCAACGTGCTGCTCCAGGTGCTCGATGACGGCCGCCTGACCGACAACAAGGGCCGGGTGGTGGACTTCAAGAACACCATCATCATCATGACGAGCAACCTGGGTTCGGAGCTGATCCTGCAGCGCATGGAAGCCGCCGGCGGCGCGCTCGAGGACACGGACGCCGACCGTCTCAAGGAGGAGCTGATGAACCTGCTCAAGAGCCGGATGCGGCCCGAGTTCCTCAACCGGATCGACGAGATCGTCGTCTTCCGCCCGCTCACCCGCGAGCAGATCCGGCAGATCGTCGAGATCCAGTTCGAACACATCCGGGCGCTGGCGGCGCACAGCCACCGGATCCACCTCGAACTGACCGACGCCGCCAAGGACTGGCTGGCCGAGCGCGGGTTCGACCCGGTCTTCGGTGCGCGTCCGCTGAAGCGCGTCCTGCAGCGCGAGGTGACCAACAAGCTGGCGCAGGAAGTGCTCAGCGGCTGGATCCAGGACGGCGAGACGGTCCGAATCGACCTGGCGCCGGATGGCGAGGGCCTCGTCTTCGAACACGTCGCCGAAGCCGACCCGGTCGAAGGCTGACGCGACGGCGTCAGGCTGCGCCGATCAGGCCGCCGTGCCCCGTGTGGGTGCGGCGGCCTGATCGTTTTCGGGCGCCCCGCCGGGGCTCAGGCGTCCGGCTCGCCCCCCGCCGGCGCGTCCGCCGGCGCGTCCGCCGGGGTGTCCGCCGGGGTGTCCGCCGGGGCGTCCGTCGGCGCGTCCGCCGGGGTGTCCTTGCCGGCTTCCTGGCGCTCGATCTCCTCGCCGTAGGTCTCCTGAAACATCTCCCAGACCACCAGGAAGAAGGCCGCGATGATGGGGCCGATGACGAACCCGGAGATGCCGTAGAGCGCCAGCCCTCCGAGGGTGGCCAGCAGGATCAGGAAGTCCGGCATCTTCGTGTCGCGCCCGACGAGGATGGGGCGCAGGATGTTGTCGACGAGGCCGATGAGGAGGGTGCCGGCGGCGATGAGCACCAGCCCCTTGAGGACCTCGCCGGTGGCCAGCAGGATGATGGCGGCGGGCAGCCACACCAGGGCCGAGCCCACGGCCGGCAGCAGCGACAGGATGGTCATGATGACCCCCCAGAACACCGGCGCCGGGATGCCCAGCATCCAGAACACCAGGCCGCCCAGCGTCCCCTGCACGAGCCCGACGATGAGCGTCCCCTTGATCGTGGCCCGGCTGACCTCGGCGAACTTGGACAGCAGACGCTCCTCCCGGTGGTTGCCCAGCGGCAGGAAGCGGATCAGGGTGTCGACCAGCGATCGGCCGTCGCGCAGGAAGAAGAAGAGGATGTAGAGCATCAGGAAGAGCAGCACGGTGAAGCGCAGCGCCCCCTGGCCGACGTCCAGCACCTGCGAGGCCACGTAGCGGCTGGCCGCCACCGAGAATTCCGACACCTTCCCGCGCAGCTCCTCCAGGCTGGTCCCGAAGCGCTCCGCATAGGCATTCACGACGGGGAGGTACTGTTCCAGCTGCGCCAGGATCTCCTGCACGTCGATCTCGCCCGAGGCGATGCGCTGATAGAGCAGCGCCGACTCCCGGGCGGCGGCGGCCCCGACGGACAGCAGCGGCACGATGACGATCAGCACGATGGTCAGCAGCGTCAGCACGGCCGCCAGGGACGGCCGGCCTCCGACCCAGCGCTCGTAGCGCACCTGCAGGCCGTGAAACAGCGTGGCCAGCACCGCGGCCCAGAACAGCGGCTGGAGAAAGTCCCGGATCAGCCCGAAAAAGGCCAGCGTCGTCAGGGCCAGCAGGATGAAGAAGAAGACGTGCTGGATCGTCCGGTGGTGCTGCATGAGGTCAGGGCCCGAGGCCGGGGGAACGTGCCGAGAAGGGGAGGGACGGATCAACGTGGGGAGGGCGTGCCGGGGTCCGGGCGGGCGGCGTCCCACTGCGCCAGCCGGGCGAGGGCGCGTTGCGTCACCGGATGGCGGGCACCGCGCCGTTCGCTCAGGATCTGGACGGCCTGGCGCAGCAGCGGTTCGGCCTCCTCGTACCGGCCCTGCTGCATGAGGCAGGCCCCGAGGGCGCTGCGGGTCTCGGCCGTCTGCCAGTGGCCGGGCGGCAGCACGGCTTCACGGATCTCCAGGGCCTCCTGTAGCATCTCCATGGCTTCAGGGCGGCCCTGGTCGGTGCGCAGTTCCCCGAAGCTGCTGAGCGCCATCGCCCGCAGCGGATGCCGGGCATACATGGAATCCGCCAGGACCGAGAGGGCCTGCTGAAACTCCGCTTCGGCGGCCGGCCACCGGCCCAGCCGGTGCAGCAGCGAACCCAGGTAGATCCGGCCCTGGGCCACCTGCGGGTGCCGCCCGCCATAGAGCGCCGTGCGGATCTGCACGACCTCCTCGAAGAGCGGCCGGGCCTCGTCCAGCGCGCCGCGGTTTCGCAACATCCAGCCCAGGTTGGTCAGCGCCTGCGCCACGAGGCGGTGGGTGTCTCCGAACACCTTGCGATAGAGGGCCAGCGCCTCACGGGCATACGGCTCGGCTTCCTCGAAACGCCCCTGATCCTGCAGGACCGCCGCCAGGTTGTTCAGGCTATGGGCAACGTGAGGATGGTCGTCGCCCAGCAGGCGGCGGCGCATGGCGAGGGCCTCGCGGTAGCCCTGCTCGGCCGCCTCATAGTCGCCCTTGTTCTGCTGCACGTACGCCAGGTTGCTCAGGCTGGTCGCCACGTCCGGATGCTCGGTACCGAAGAGCTTCGAGTACAGGTCCAGCGAGGCACGGGCGTAGGTTTCCGCCTCGTCGTAGCGCCCCAGATCCTGCAGCATCGCCGCGAGGTCGTTCAGCGCCCGGGCCACCTGCAGGTGCTCCGGGCCCAGCACCTCCCGGTACATGGCCAGCGCCTGGCGGTAGTACTGCTCCGCCTCGTCGTAGGCGCCCTGATGGCGGCGCACGGCCGCCATGCTGCTCAGGCTCTCCGCCACATCCTCGTGGCGCGGGCCCAGCAGTTCCCGGCGCATGGTCAGCGCCTCGTTGAAGAGCGCCGCGGCGCGTCCGGCTTCCCCTTTGTTGTGCAGGACCCAGCCCAGGTCGCTCAGAGTCTGCGCCACGCGCACGTGCCGCTCCCCGAACAGGGCCCGCTGCATCGCCAGCGCCTCGGTCAGCAGCGACTCTGCCGTGGCATAGGCGCCCTGCGCCCGACGCAAGCGCCCCAGCTCCTGCTGCGTCTCCGCCACGTCCGGGTGCCAGTCTCCCAGCGCCTGCCGGCGCTCATCCAGCGCCAGGCTCAGCAGCGTCTCCGATTGCCGGTACATCCCCAGCTGTCGGTAGATGCGGCCGATGACGTTCATGAGCATCGCCCGCGTTTCCGGCTGGTCGCGCAGCTCGGTTTCGATGCGGGAGGCCCCCCGCAACAGCAGCTCCTCGGCCGTCACGTCGGTCCCCTGCCGCTCGTTCGGATCCGATACCTGGAACAGCTCCACCAGGAACGACGCCATCTGCGCGGCTTTGTCGCGCTCCCGGGCTACCAGGTCGGCCTGCCGGGCGGTCACGAGCGCAAACCGGACGGACAACACGGCGAGCGTCACGAGCAACACCGCGATCACGCCGGCGGCCGCCACGGCGACGCGATGCTTGCGGACGAACTTGGCGAAGCGGTACGTCACGTTGCCCCGGCGGGCACGCACCGGCCGCTGCTCCAGATACCGCTCGACGTCGCCCGACAGCGCCGCGGCCGACTCGTAGCGCTCGTCCGGGACCTTGCGCATGGCCTTGCCCACGATGGCGTCGAGGTCACCCCGGAGCCGGCGGCTCCACGGCGGCCGCGCGCCCCCGGGCGGCACGGCCTGGCTGGGCGGCGGCGGATCTTCCTCGCAGATGGCCCGCTCGATCTGGTAGGCGGTCGGCTCGAACCGTGCGTAGGGCCGCTGCCCCGTCAGTAGTTCGTAGAGCAACACGCCCAGCTGGTAGACGTCGCTGGCGGTGGTGACCCGCTCGCCGCGCAGTTGCTCGGGGCTGGCGTAGAGCGGCGTCATCGGGCGCACGTCGGTGTGCGTCATCGCCAGATGCCCGTCCATCCCCGGCTGCATCAGCTTGGCGATGCCGAAGTCGAGCAGTTTCACCTGCGGTGCCCCCGTCTCGGCACCGTCGGCAACCAGGATGTTGCCGGGCTTGAGGTCGCGGTGGACGATGAGGTTCTGATGGGCATACTGCACCGCCGCACAGACGTCCTGGAACAGCCGCAGCCGGGCCTCCAGGCCGAGGCGATGCGTCTCGCAGTAGTCGAGGATGGGCCATCCCTCAACGTATTCCAGCACGAAGTAGGGCCGGCCCGTCTCGGTCATGCCGCCGTCGAGCAGCCGCGCGATGTTCGGGTGGTTGAGCGAAGCCAGGATCTGCCGCTCCGCCAGAAACCGCCGCACGACGTCATCCGAGGCAAACTCACGCCGCAACAGCTTGATCGCCACCTGCTGGCGGTACTGCCCGTCGTCCCGCTCGGCATGGTAGACGGTACCCATGCCGCCCCGGCCCAGTTCACGGTCGATGCGGTACGGCCCGATGCGGGCCGGCGGCGCCCCCGGCGGCTCCAGCCGGGCCGACACGATGGGCTCGACCTGATCGGCCAGGCGGGCGAAGAAGGGCTGGGCCGCCGTGTATGAAGCCAGCAACGACGCCACCTCGCCCCGCAGGGCTGCATCGTCCCCGCAGGCCTCGTCCAGGAACGCCTCGCGCGCCGCCGGCTCCAGGTCCAGGGCGCGCTCGAACAGCGTCTCGATATGCTCCCATCGCTCGGCGTCCACCGTGCCCTCCCGGCGGTTCAGGCGGTCAGGTCCTGCCGGATCTCCCGGTAGAGCCACGCCCGGGCGACGTTCCAGCCGCGCTTGACCGTAGCCGGCGAGATCCCCAGCACCGCCGCGGTTTCATCGACCGTCATCCCCCCGAAGAAGCGGCACTCGACGATCTGGCTCTGCCGCGGATGGACCGCTTCGAGCCGCTCCAGCGCGGCGTTCAGCGCGATGAGCTCGTCGGCCTCTTCCTCGGAGACGAGATGGGCTTCATCCAGATCGACCGGCACACGCCCGCCGCCACGCTTCTCCCGCTGCATGGCACGCGCATAGTCGAGCAAGATGTAGCGCATGGCCTTGACGGCGATGCGGAAGAAGTGCCGGCGGTTCTGCCAGTCGATGGCAGCCCCACCGGCCAGCCGGAGATAGGCTTCATGGACCAGCGCCGTCGTGTTCAGGGCCGGTTTCCCCTGCCACCGGTAGCGCTGCTGCCGGGCCAGGTCGCGCAGTTCATCATACACCAGCGGCAACAGCCGGTCGATGGCCTCGCGGTCCCCCGCATGGACGTCCTTCAACAATCGGGTGACGTGTTCCGGAGTCTCTACGCGCATGCGCCGATCCTTTCATGAGAACAACCGCGGTCCGTGGGCGTCGCTCACCGTACCTGACAGCCCTGTAATTTCCCACCCGCCCGGCAATTAGTCAATGGAGGTACGTCATTGAGAGGGGTGCGGGGAGAAATCTACCCCTCCGTCGCTCCGCGACACCGCCCCATGGGGCTGCTGGCTGACCGCTGCGGGCTGCTGGCTGAAAGCTGCGGGCTGCTGGCTGAAAGCTGACGGCTGCTGGCTGAAAGCTGACGGCTGGCCGCTGAAGGCTATGTCCCTGGCGGGGATGCATCCACCGGCCAACGCGCCGACCTCTCGGGAGGCCCCGGGTGGAAACAATAACGGACGACGTGCCCGTTAAAGGCGGCTCCGGCGGCCCGAGCCCCGCTTTTCGTAGCGCCACGGTCGTTTGCAAAACGGATGACCGCTGTGTTAATTGCGGCCTTCGGAGACGCTTTCTCCCCCGGCCGGCTCACGGCCGCTCCCATCCATCGCCCCTCGCATGTACCTCAGCAAGCTCGAACTCCACGGCTTCAAAAGCTTCGCCGACCGCACGGTGCTGCACTTCGCCCCCGGCACCACGGCCGTCGTGGGCCCCAACGGCTGCGGCAAATCCAACATCGTCGATGCCGTCCGCTGGGTCATCGGGGAGCAACGAGCACGGGTGCTGCGCTCGGAGAAGATGGAGAACGTCATCTTCAACGGCACCGCCCGGCGTCGCCCGCTCGGCATGGCCGAGGTGCAGCTCACCATCGAAAACACCCGGGGCGTGCTGCCCACCGAGTACACGGAGGTCACCATCGGCCGGCGGCTGTTTCGTTCCGGGGAATCGGAATACCTGCTCAACGGAGCGCCCTGCCGCCTGAAGGACATCACCGACCTGTTCATGGACACCGGCATGGGCGCCGGGGCCTACTCGGTGATCGAACTCAAGATGATCGATGAGATCCTCTCCGAGAACGCCCAGGACCAGCGGCGGCTCTTCGAAGAGGCCGCCGGCATCACTCGATACAAGCTCCGCCGCCGCCAGACCCTGGCCAAGCTCGACAGCACCCAGGCCGACCTGACCCGCCTGCGGGATCTGACCGACGAGATCGGCAAACAGGTCCGCAGCCTGAAACGCCAGGCGGACAAGGCGGCGCGCTACCAGGAGTACCGGACCCGCCTCCGGCAGCTGGAGCTGGCGCTGGCACAGCTGGAATACGACCGTCTGACCCGCCGGCAGGAAACCCTGCACGCGGAGATCGCCACCCTCCGCCAGCAGAATGACACGGAGACGTCTCGCCTGGACGAAGCCGAGACGCGCCTGGCCGCGCTCACCCGGGAGCTGGGCGAACGGGAACAGGCCCTCGCGGCCGCTCAGGCGCACCTGCAGACCCACCTCGATGCCCTGCGTGCCCTGGAGGCCGAGCGCCAGCTCTGGCAGGAGCGCATGGAGACGGCCCTGCGCGAGCGCGACCGCACCCGCCGCGAAGCGGAACAGGACACCGAGCGTCGCACCCAACTGGAAGCCACGCTCGACCGGCTGAGCCGGGAGATCTCCGGGGCCGAGCCGGAGGTGGCCGCCGCCGAAGAGGCCCTCGACGCGGCCCGGGCCACCCGCGACCGGCTGCAGGCCGCCGCCGACGCCCTGCGCGAACGCCTCCTGAGCCTCCGGCAACAGGTGCAGACCGCCGAGGATACCCGCGCCGAACGCCGCCGCGCCCTCGACCGCCTCACCAGCCGCCTGGACGTGCAGACGCAGGAGCGTACCCGCTTGCAGCAGGAGCTGGCCTCGCTCCAGCATCAGGCACAGACCCTCGATCAGCAGGTCGCCGAAGCCACCACCCGCCTCGAGGCCACCCGGCAGGCCGTCGCCACGGCCCAGGCCGCGCTGAAAACAGCCGAAGACGCTCGCGAAACACGGCAGGCCGCCGTGCAGGCCGCCGCCGATGCCCTGCGCCAGGCCGAACGCCGCTGCGATGCCGCCGCCGCCGAAGTCCAGCTCCTCGACGCCCTCGTCTCCTCCTACGACGAGTTCTCCGACGCCGTCCAGTTCCTCGCCACCACGGCGGGCTGGTCGGACCACCCGCTGCGGACCGTCGCCGACGTGCTGGCCTGCGACGAGGCCCACCGCCTCGCCCTCGACGCCGCCCTCGGCGACCTTGCCGCCTGCATCGTCGTCGCCTCCCGGGCCGAAGCCGACGCCGCCCGGCGGCTCCTGCGCGACCGCGACCGGGGGCAGGCCACCTTCCTCGTCCTGGAGCATCTGCCCGATGCGCCCCCGACGCCGCCCTCCGGCGACGCCCGGCCGCTGGCATCGGTCGTCCGCGTGGTCGATCCGGCCTGCGCGTCGCTGCCCGCCGTGCTCCTGCACGACTGGGCGCTGGTCCCCACGCTCGACGAAGCCCGTACCCTGGCGCAGACCGTGCCGGCCGGCCGGTTCGTCACCCCGGACGGCGAATGGGCGGATGCCTGCGGGCTGCTCCACGGCGGCAGCGCCCGGACCGCCCCCTCGCCCGCCGGCGGACGGCTCGGGCGCCGTGAGCAACTGGATGCGGCCCGGGCCCGGCTGGCCACCTGGGAGGCCGAGCGCTCCCGCCACGCCGAAGCCCTGGCCTCCGCACAGGCCGCCCTCGACGCCGTCCCCTTCGAAGCCCGCCGCACCGCCCTGCAGGACGCCGAGCGTCACCTGGCCGAGGCCCGGCAGGTCCACGCCCGCCTCACCTACGAGCAGGAAACCCTCCGCCGGCGGCAGCAGGAGGTGCAGCAGCGCCTCGACGCCCTGGCCCAGACGCTGACCGACGCCCACCGCCAGATCCAGACCCTCGAGGCCGACGTGGCCGCGGCCGAAACCGACCTGGACGCCCGCCGCGCCGAGCGCTCGCAGGCCGACGACGCCTTCCAGACCGCCGAGGCCGAGAGCCGGGCCGCCATGCAGCGCTTCAGCGAAGCCCACGTCGCCGCCGTGCAGGCCCGCAACCGCCTCGACAACCTGCGCCGCGACCGGGAACGCACGCAGCAGGCCCTGCACGACCTCGACGCCCGCGCCCACGCTCGCGCCGAGCACCTCGACACCCTGGCCGCCACCCTCACCGATGCCGAACACCACCTCCACCGCCTGACCGAGCAGATCGACGCCGCCGGAGACGAACAGGCCACCCGCCAGCGGGCCGTGGACGAGGCCCACACCGAACTGCAACGCACCAAAAAGCAGATCGCCGACATCGACGCCGTGCTCCGGGGGCTGCGCCGCAACCGCGAACAGCAGATGCGGGAAGAAAACCTCCGCGCCGTCCGCCTCGCCGAGGTCGACACCCGCCTGAACGACCTGGTCGCCAACGTCCGCGAAGACTTCGACCTCGACCTGTCCGCGACGCGCATCGACCTCGAGGAGGCGTTCGACGAAGACCGTGCCCGGGCCGAGGTGACCGACCTGCGCGCCCGCATCCGCGCCCTCGGCGCCGTCAACGAACTGGCCCTGGAAGCCTACGAACAGGAAAAAGAGCGGCTGGACTTCCTCCTCGAACAACAACAGGACCTCGAACGGGCCGAAGCCACCCTCCTCGAAACCATCGACGAGATCAACACCACGGCCTCCGAACGCTTCCTGACCACCTTCTCCGCCATCCAGGACCACTTCGCCCGCATCTTCGCCGAGCTGTTCGTGGACGACGCTACGGCGTCCCTTCGCCTGGCCGACCCGGAGGACCCGCTCGAATCCCCTATCGACATCACCGCCCGGCCGCGCGGCAAGCGCCCCAGCACCATCGCCCAGCTCTCCGGCGGAGAAAAAACCCTCACCGCCATCGCGCTGCTCTTCGCCATCTATCTGGTCAAACCCAGCCCCTTCTGTATCCTCGACGAGGTGGACGCCCCGCTCGACGACGCCAACGTCGACCGGTTCATGAACCTCATCCGCGCCTTCTCCGATCAGACGCAGTTCATCCTCGTCACCCACAACAAACGGACGATGGAGATGGCCGACCGGCTCTACGGCGTCACCATGCAGGAGCAGGGCGTCTCCAAACTCGTGGCCGTGCAGTTCGACGAAGCCGTCGAGATGGCCGGCGCGTGAGAACCGGCACTACGCGCACTCCTCAGCCGGCCACCAGCTCCGTCTGCTCCGGCAGGTCCGGCGCGTGCGACACGTCCCACACGCCCTGTGCCACGAGCCGCCCCACCTCGTGCTTCGGCCATGCCTTGTAGCGCAGCGCGGCCGGATAGGACACGTAGGCCCCGCCCTCGGTCAGCCACTCCAGATACAGGTGTACCGAATCCTCGAACAGCACGCCCAGCGTGCACCCCTTGCCGCACAGGTAGTACTTGTAGCACGTGCCGGGGCAGATCCGCTCGCTCGGCTCGAAACCCGCCGGGCCATCCTTCCAGAAATCAGGTACCGGGCTCATGGGCGCCATGAAATCAGCAACATAGATTTAGAACGGATCTAAATTACCTTCCTTCCCGGAGCCGACACAAGCCCGGCGGATGAAAAAGCCGTCAAGCCATCCGGGGCTACGCCACGAAACGGCCGTTTCCGGCCCCCGAAAGGCCTGCGTCCACTGGACGACCCGACCACCGGGACAATCCATCCCACGGCGCTGCATCGCGACAAATCGCCACCATATGCTTATCTGGATTGATTACAAATTTATACGTTCAAGAACCCATCTATTTCTAGCCTCGTAAAAGCAGGCGACAGGTTAAAACGAGTGATTCCATCCGACCCCAACAGACTCCTGGAGCCATGACTTACGAGATTCAATCCCAGTGCCTGGCCTGCGCCCATCTGAACCGCGAGGCCGAACAACCGACCTGTGCGGCATTCGAGGAGGGCATCCCTGCCGAGATCTGGACCAACCGGCACGACCATCACCAGCCGTACCCGGGTGACAACGGCATCCGCTTCGAGTTGATGCCGCTGGAACAGGCCGAACCCTCCCGGACGAAAGCCTCCGTATCCTGAACCCGGACTGATTCGCCCAAGGAACGAGAAAATGGAAAAGGCCGGCGCCTCTACGGAGGCGTCGGCCTTTTTTTGCGTGTCCACCGGCCCGTACCGCCGGGCCGGTCGGGCCGTCGCTCGGTCAGTCGACCGACACGACCTCGATGTCGAAGATGAGGGTCTGACCCGCGAGCGGGTGGTTGGCGTCGATCGTCACGGTTTCGTCGGTGACCTCCGTGATGATGGCCGGGATCGTCTGGCCGCCCTGCAGGTGGACCTGAAGCTGCTGCCCCACGGCCGGCTCGGTACCGCCGCTGATCTGATGGCGTGGGACTTCGACCACCATGTTCGGGTTGCGCTCGCCATAGGCCTGTTCGGGCTCGATCGACTGCGTCGTCGACCCACCGACGTCCAGGCCCACGACGGCCTCCTCGAAGCCAGGAATCACCTGGCCGGCCCCGACCTCGAAGGTCAGCGGTTCGCGATCCCGGGAGGAGTCGAAGACGGTGCCGTCTTCGAGGCGCCCCGTGTAGTGGACCGACACCCGGTCGCCTTGTTTGACTTGTGCCACAGTGTTCTCTCGTCGGATAGTGAGATGGTCGTGAAGGATGCGTACTCTGCAACGGAAGCGATGTTCAATCGGGGTCCGGCGGGTCCGGGGCTTCCTCTTCGCGATAGCGCACGAAGCCGGCTCGCTCGTAGAGGTGCAGCGCCCGCGGGTGGTCGAGCGTACAGGTATGTACCCAGACGCGGGCGGGCTGGTACTGCCAGGCTGCGCGGACGGCCCAGTCGAGGAAGAACCCGCCCAGGCCCTGCCCGATGAACTCCGGGATCAGACCGAAGTAGGCGAGTTGCACATCCGGCGGCCTCCGGCGGTCGAACTCGGCATAGCCGGCCGGGGTGCCGTGGTGGTACAGGACGTGCACGGCCACGGCGGGGTCCTGCACGATGGCGGCCAGGTCGGCGTCGCTGAGGCGGTTGCGCTCGTACCATCGCCACGGCGCCCCCACGGCGTTGTACAGGTATCGGTAAAACCCGACCGTCGGCCGCTCGGCTTCCATCACGAGCGTACCGGGCGGCGCCGGACGGGGCGCTCCGGACGGGGGTTCGAGCATCTCCAGGTAGGTGATGAGGACGGACATCTGGACGGCGGTCTGTGTTGATGTGTTGACATGAAGGATGTCGGGCGGTTATGGGATCCCTGCGACCGTTGCCCCGGGTCATCCGACGCCCCTGATCATTCGACGTAGGCATCGGCCTCGATCTCGACGAGCAGGCGGGGGTCGATAAGCCGGCGGACTTCGACCATGCTGGTCGCCGGCCGGATCGCGCCGAAGGCAGCCCCGTGCGCCCGCCCGACGGCTTCCCAGTGGTCGATGTCGGTCACGTAGATCCGGGTGCGGACGACGTGCTCCAGCGTGGCCCCGGCGGCCTCCAGCGCCGCCCGGATGTTGGCGATGGCCTGCACGGTTTGCGCACCCGGGTCGCCCTCCCCCACGATCTGCCCCTCGGCCGTGGTTGCCGTCGTACCGGAGACGTGCACGTAGGGCCCGACCCGAACGGCCCGGGCATACCCGACGATGGGTTCCCAGCGGGTTCCGGTGGAGATGATCTGGCGTTCCATGGGCTGCAGCCGGTGTGTGACAGCAACGGGACGAGCCCGGCCGGCGGTCGGTCTTCGTCGCGCGGTCTTCGCAGCCAGGCCCCCCAACATACGCAACGGCGGCGACGGCGGCGCCCCTGCGGGGGCGGGTTCCGCCGGATTTCGCGCGAGCGGCGTGCAGCACACGTCCTGGTTGCGTAGTTTCGGCCGTCCTCGCCCCCTCTCGTTCCTCGGTGCCCGTTTCTGATGTACGCGTACGTGCGGCGGCTCCTGTTCGGCCTCGATCCCGAGCGCGCCCATCATCTGGGGCTGGGTGCGGCACGGCTGGCGCAGGCCGTCACCCCGGCGCTCGTCGACCCGCTGTTCGAATACGAGCACGCCCGGCTACGGCAGACCGTCTGGGGGCTGGACCTGCCCAACCCCGTCGGGCTGGCGGCCGGGTTCGACAAGAACGCCCGGCTGATTCCGTTCTGGAAGCACGTCGGCTTCGGCTTCGCCGAGGTCGGCTCGGTCAGCGCGCGGCGGTCGAAGGGCAACCCCCGGCCCCGGGCGTTCCGGCTGCCCGAGGACCGCGCCCTGATCAACCGGATGGGTCTGAACAACGACGGCGCCGAACGCATCGCGCGGCGGCTGCGCAAGGTGGTCGGTGCCAACGGCGCCAAGAGCCCGCTTCCGCTCGGCATCAACCTGGCCAAGACGCACGACCCGGCCATCATGGGCGAGGCGGCCGTGGAGGACTTCCGCCAGAGCTTTCGGCTGCTCGCCCCGATGGCCGGCTACATCGCGCTGAACATCTCCTGCCCCAACACGGCCGAGGGCAAGACCTTCGAAGATCCCGACGCGCTCGACGCGCTGCTGGCAGCCCTCTTCGCCGAGCGCAAGGCGATGGGGTTGCTCGTACCGATCCTGCTCAAGCTGAGCCCTCCCGAGACGGAGAAGGTCGTCTACGACAGCCGGGTGGAGGAGATCGTCGCGATCGGCCGGGCGCACGGGGTCCACGGGTACATTGCCACCAACACCGCCTCGGACCGGCAGGGCCTGCGCACCGATGCGGCGCGGCTGAAGGCCATCGGCCCCGGGGGCCTGAGCGGGGCTCCGCTGGCTCCCCGCGCCACCCGGCTCCTCCGCTACCTCTATCGCCTCACCGAGGGGCGGGTGCCCCTCATCGGCGTGGGCGGCATCGCCTCGGCGCAGGACGCCTACGAGCGCCTGCGGTCCGGCGCCACGCTGGTGCAACTCTACACCGGCCTCGTCTACGAAGGACCGGGGCTCGTCAAACGCATCAAGGAAGGCCTCGTCCGCCTGCTGGAGCAGGACGGGTACGGCGCGGTCCGGGACATCATCGGCCTCGACGCCTGACCTCCGGGCCAGCCATCGGAATCGACCGCCGGGACCGCGCCCCCGGAACCGCTTTTTCCCGCCTCACCGGCCATCCGGTGAAGGCCGTCGTCCGCACCCGGAGCCCCCCGGCGCGATTGCCTTTCCCTCACCCTGCGTGTAGATTGCCTTCGTTTGCCCATCCGGGCGCGCCCACCAGAGATCCTCGCCATGGCTGCCATCGTCGACTTCGATACCATCCCGCAGATGTTCAACCGGCTGCACGCGCTGTATGCCGGGCAGGGACGCACCGTGCTGCGCTACAAAGACCGCCATACCAAGACGTGGGTGGACATCGACTGGGACGAGTTGCAGCGGCAGGTACACGCGTTTGCCGGCTACCTGCACCGGCAGGGCGTCCGCCCCGGCGACCGCGTGGCCATCCTCTCCGAGAACCGACCGGAGTGGGCCGTGACGGACCTGGCCACGCAGCTGCTGGGCGCCGTCAACGTCGCCCTCTACACGACGCTGCCTGCCTCGCAGGTGGAGTACATCCT
Organism: Roseithermus sacchariphilus; assembly: GCA_003285105.1. Classification (GTDB taxonomy): domain Bacteria; phylum Bacteroidota; class Rhodothermia; order Rhodothermales; family MEBIC09517; genus Roseithermus; species Roseithermus sacchariphilus. The sequence continues at coordinate 774,451 of CP030158.1, forward strand.
CAAGGATGCCGGGGCCAAGCTGTTCGTCACCTCCACCAGCATCCAGTTGCGCAAGGCCGAGGCCGTCTTCGAGGCCTGCCCGGACCTGGTCGAGGTCGTCACGATGAGTGAGTTGCGGGGCGATCACCCGGCCTACGTGCGCCCCTGGGAGGCGGCGATGGACGAGGGCGCCGCCTACTGGGCCGAGCACGAAGCCGAGCTGCGCCCCCTGGCCGATGCCGTGCAGCCGGACGACCTCTCGGCGCTCATCTACACCAGCGGCACCACCGGCAAGCCGAAGGGCGTGATGCTGACGCACCGGAACTTCTGCTCCAACGCCCAGGCCTCCCTGAAGCACATTCCCTTCGGGCCGGAGGATCACCACCTTTCCTTCCTGCCGCTGTGCCACTCCTTCGAGCGCACGGCCGGCTACACCTGCGTCCTGGCCTGCGGCGCCACGATCAGCTACGCCGAAAGCATCGAAGCCGTCAGCAAGAACCTGACGGAGGTGCGCCCGACGGTCATGATCTCCGTGCCGCGCCTGTTCGAGCGGATCTACAACCTCATCGTCAAGTCCGTCGACGAAGGCCCCGCCGTCAAGAAGCGCATCTTCGAGTGGGCGGTGAGCACGGGCAGGAAGGTGGCCGAGCGCCGCCGCAACGGCGCCGGCGTGGGTCCGATCCTGAGCGCACAGCGCGCCCTGGCCCACCGGCTCGTCTTCGCCCAGTTGCACGAGAAGCTGGGCGGCAACCTCCGCTTCGCCGTCTCCGGCGGCGCGGCCCTGCCCCGAGCCATCGGCGAGTTCTTCGAAGCCGCCGGCATCACCATCGTCGAAGGCTACGGCCTCACCGAGACGGCCCCGGTGCTGGCGGCCAACCCCGTCGACGCACCGCGCTACGGCACCGTGGGCCACGTCATCCCCGGCGTCACCGTCGGCATCCAGCGCGTCAGCGACGGCGTGCTCCTCGGCCAACTCTGCGGCGACGACTACCCCTCCGACCTGACCACCGACGAGGGCGAGATCGTTGCCCGGGGGCCGAACATCATGAAGGGCTACTGGAACAACGAGACGGCCACGAAGGAAGCCATCGACGCCGACGGCTGGTATCATACGGGAGACATCGGCCGGTTCGACCGGGGCTACCTGATGATCACCGACCGCCTCAAGCACATGATCGTCTCGAAGGGCGGCAAGAACATCTACCCCGGCCCGATCGAGGACCTGTTCAAGACCGTTCCCTGGATCGACCAGATCATGGTCGTCGGCGAAGGCCGGGAGTACCTGACGGCGCTCGTGGTGCCCTCGTTCGAGGCGCTGCATCGCTATGCCGGAGAGCAGGGCATCGACTACACGGACGACGCTGACCTGCTGACGAAAGAGCCGATCCGGCAGTTGTTCGCCAACGAGTTCCGCACCTACTCGCGCACGGCCGCCTCGCACGAGAAGGTTCGCGACTTCCGCCTCATCCCCGAGCCGTTCACCGTCGAAAACGGCATGCTGACACCCACGCTGAAGCTCCGGCGCCGGGTCATCGAAATCGAATACGCGGACCTCATCAACGAGATGTACGAGGACGTGGTGTGAGGCCGCACGTCGGTCTTCGTGACACCTGGATGCGCGCGCAATGTGGATAAAGCTTAAAGGTTGCCGGGAAACTGGATCTCTGGGCGGGCCCTGCCGTATATTCGGATTCCCGGGAAACATCGGGGTGTAGCGCAGCCCGGTAGCGCGCTTCGTTCGGGACGAAGAGGTCGTGGGTTCAAATCCCGCCACCCCGACAGGGATCTGCCGAAAGAGGCCTTCGTGGAGACGCGAAGGCCTCTTTTTCTTTATCATCGGCCTGTTCCGTCCCCAGCATGGGAACGGCCCGTCGCTGCGCAGCACGCGCCCGCCGGGCACCCCGGACCGGCCGTAGCCCTCGCGGTCCCACCGCCTCCCTGCGCGAGTGCGCTCCCCGGCTTATCTTTCCCGATCCCTCTTCACCCGACCTCTGCACCGCATGAAGACTCTCCCCCTCTTCCTCCTCCTTCTCGGCGTCTGGCTGCTCAGCGCCTGCGCCGGCTCTGCTCCGTCGAACCCGGTCGTCACCGTCAAAAACGGGGCGCTGCAGGGCCTCACCGACTCCACCGGGATCCATGCCTTCAAAGGCATCCCCTTCGCGGCACCGCCCGTCGGCGATCTCCGGTGGAAGCCGCCGCAGCCGGCGGCCGACTGGGAGGGCGTCCGGCCGGCCCAGGCCTTCAGCCCGGCCTGTATGCAGGCCCCCGTCTTCGGGGACATGATGTTCCGCGGCAACGGCACGAGCGAAGACTGCCTCTACCTCAACGTCTGGACGCCCGACCCCTCGCCCGAGGCCCGGCTGCCCGTGCTGGTCTACTTCTACGGCGGGGGCTTCGTGGCCGGCGCCGGCGATGAAGCCCGCTACGACGGGGCCAGCATGGCCCGCAAGGGGATCGTGACGGTCACGCTCAACTACCGGCTCGGCGTCTTCGGCTTCCTGGCTCACCCCGAACTGACGGCGGAGTCGCCGCAGGGCGCCTCGGGCAACTACGGGCTGCTGGACCAGACGGCGGCGCTGCGCTGGGTGCGGGACAACATCGCCGCTTTCGGCGGGGACCCGGACCGCGTGACGATCGCCGGGGAGTCGGCCGGGTCGATCTCGGCGAGCGCCCAGATGGTCACCCCGCTGGCCCGGGGCCTGTTTGCCGGCGTCATCGGCGAGAGCGGCTCGATCCTCGGAGCGCTCCCGCCTCGCCCCCTCGCCGAGAACGAGGCACGCGGAGCCCGCTTCGCCGAAGCGGTCGGCGCCGCCTCGCTGGCCGACCTCCGCGCCCTGCCGGCCGACTCGGTGCTGGCCGCCGCGTCGACCCCGGAGATGCTCTGGGCCTTCCCCCCGACGCTCGACGGCTACTTCTTCCCGAAAGAGCCCATCGAGGTCTTCACCGCCGGCGAACAGGCTCAGGTCCCGCTGCTGGTGGGCTGGAACTCGGAGGAGATGACCTACCTCGCCCTCCTGGGGCCGAACGAGCCGACGCCGGAGAACTACGCCCGCGTCGTGCGCGAGCTCTACGGCGATCAGGCTGACGAGGTGCTCCGGCTCTACCCGGCTTCCACGAACGAGGAGGTCATCCAGGCGGCGACCGACCTGGCGGGGGATCGCTTCATCGGCTTCAGCACGTGGCGGTGGTTCGAGTGGCACCGACGGACCGGCAACGCGCCCGTGTACCTCTACTACTACGAACACCCGCGGCCGCCCCTCCGGGAGGAGGGAGCCACGGAAGGCCTGGCCGGCGGCGTGGTTCGGGGGGATGACGCGCAGGCGGCTCGCCCCCCGCGCCCCCGCGGCGCCGTCCACGCCGCCGAGATCGAGTACGCGCTGGGCAACCTGGACACCAATCCCATCTATGCCTGGACGGAGGACGACTACCGCGTCTCGGAGGTGATGCAGGCCTACTTCGCTCACTTCATCAAGAACGGAGACCCGAACGGCCCGAACCTCCCGGAATGGCCGGCGGCTTCGAACGACCCGGACGCGCCGTACCTGGTGATGCGGCTGAGCGTGGAACCCCGGGCCGAGCCGGAGTGGCGACGCGCCCGCTACCTGTTCCACGAGCGGCTGGCGTCTTCCCCGGCCGGCCGGTGAACCGGGATCGCTTCGACCTGGCCTGATCCGGCCGACGACCCGGCGTCTGCATCTCAGGGCGGCGTTCTCCTCATGGGGACGCCGCCCTTTTTTGCACCGGCCCGGGCACCGGCCGGACCTATCGCGCCCCTGTCTCCAGCGCCGCCACCAGCGCTTGCACGTTGACCCGGGCGCCGAAGATGCGGCTGTCGGCAGCCGCATAGGGGATGATGAGGTCGTCCCCGGAACGATAGTTGGCGCAGGTAAAGAGCACGTTGTCGACGCCCAGTTCCGGGTCGCCCACCTGCTCGGCCGCGCCGCTGGGGCGCATCAGCGGCTCGATGCGGGCGCGCACCGGGTCCTCGGCCCGCAGGTCCAGCAGCGCCGCCGCCAGGTCGTACTCGCGCGTGCCCTCGGGGGTGTAATGACCCTGGTGGTAGATGGCCAGAAACCGCCCGTCGCCCAGCGCCAGGGGCGGCCCCCCGGCGCCGATCCACGACCGGGCGAACTCGCGGTACCGATAGCTCTCAAACAGCTTCCCGCACGAGCGCCACGGTCCGGCCGGCGAGGCGGCTTCGGCCAGGTGGATCGTCATGGCATCGGGCCCCGCCATCGGGCGGTGGAACAGGTACCACGTGCCGTCGACGGGTTCGGGAAAGAGGGCCGCATTCTTGTTGTCGACGTCGTTGAGATCGCCGGCAACGGGACCGTGGAGGGTCCAATCGACGAAATCCGTGGTGGTGGCGAGGCAGATGCGTACCCGGCGCGGGGCAGCGGGATCGGCGAGGTCATCCGTGCTGTAGCCGGTGTAGTAGAGGTAGTAGGTATCCCCCACCGGCGTGCAGCGCGCATCCTCGACCCCGAGGTTGTGAAACGCCGCCTCGGGCCGCAGCACGGGCACCGGATGACGATATACGAGCTCCAGCTCGGGTGTAAAGACGGCGAGCCCGAGCGACGACGGGGCTGCCTGTTTCACGGGATCGACCTCGCCCTGAGCCCGGTAGAGCATCACACATGCCCCGCCGGCTTCCTGCAGGCGTTGTACCGCCGCCTCCGGCAGTCCGCACCGGGCCGCCACGCGGTCCAGCACGGCCCGGTCGTGGACCAGTACGGCGGCCGGGTTCAGGACGACGCGAGACTCCCAGGCGTGCCCGGGATGGGGTTCGAGAATGGGCCGGCCTCCGTGCATTCGCTCCGGGGTCAGCGGCGGCATGGTTTCGATGGAACGCATGGGGATTGGGAAATGCGGAATGTGGAGTTTGGAATGGGGAATGGGCGAGGGTCGAGGGACGGGCCCGGGAAACGGTTTTCTCTCCGCCCTTCGGCCTTCTTCCTTCGACCTTCACGCTGATGCAGGTCGGCGGCTGTCATCGAACGAGCACTACAGCCCGATGGAGGGTGAGGCCGTCGGCTTCCAGCTGGAGCACATACAGCCCGCCGGCCACGCGCTGTCCGGTCCGGTCGCGGCCGTCCCATACGGCCCCATGGCGACCTGCGGGAAGGGTCCGGGCAAGCAATCGGACCACCTCCCGCCCGAGCAGGTCATACACGGCCAGGCGAACGCCACCGGCGAGCGCGAGGTCGAACGGCACGGTGACAGACGTAGCGAACGGATTGGGATACGGGCTGCCGAGCGTGGTGCGCGGCGGCAACACCGGCACGGAACCAGACGGGACGGCGGCCTCAAACAGAGCGCGACCCTCCTGCTCCGTAAGGGCACGGTTGTAGACGCGCACCTCATCCAGCGTCCCTCGCAGGTTGAACCGTGCATCGCCCGGCATCATCTGGCCCAGGGTCAGGTCCAGCGCCGTCGTCGCCAGGGGCCCCGTCGCCGCACGCTCGGCCACGCGCTGCCCGTCGCGATACAGCCGCATCATGGTGCCATCGTACGTCGCCACGACGAACGTGTAGGTACCCACCGGAACGGGGTCCGGGTCGTCGAGGTCGTAGGTTCCGTCCCGGGTCTTGACCGTCCAGCGTAGCCGCTGGGCGGGCGTGAGCGAAAGCTTCCATCGGTTCTGCCAGCTGCCGTGCGAGAGGATGAAAGCCTCCCGCTGCAGCGCCTGCTCGGTGCGGAGCCAGAGGCTCACGGTAAGGCCCCCGGTGAACCCCAGCGACGGATGCATCGGCACGCGGAGGTGATCGTCGACGCCATCGAAGGCGAACGCCTGGCCGGGCCGGCCGGCGCGATCCGTGGTGAGCGTGGCCCCCTCGACAACGGCGTGATTACCGAATCCGCTGGCATCGGTGGCATCGCCGGCAAAGGGCAGGTGCAGCACCAGACGCCCGGCGGCCACGCCCACGCTGTCCGCCGCCGCGCTCCCCTGCGCGTCGGTGACCGTGCAGACGGCGGTGTAATAGCCCGGCGTCTCCGGCAGCGTCCAGGTCACACGCGCTCCCTCGCCCACCAGCATACCGCCGGTCACGGTCCAGTCGAAGACCAGCGTCTCCCCGTCCGGATCATTCGCCGTACAGGCGAGCGCGGTCGTCCCGCCGAGATCGACTTCGGGCGGCTCGGCCGTGACGGCCGTAACGACGGGCGGGGGGGTGTCGAGAACCGTCAGCGCCAGCGAGTCGGTGGCAGTGGCCTGCCCGTCGGTCACGGTACAGACGACGGTGGCAACCCCGGCCCTGGACGGGGTCCAGGTGGCCGTGGCCCCGTTACCGACGAGCGTGCCATGCGTCACGGACCAGGCGACGGCAAGCGCATCGCCGTCGCGGTCCTCGGCGGTGCAGTAGAGCATCGCCGGTTCTTCCCGCACCGGCCTCGGGCGATCCGTCGCCAGCGCCTTGATGCGCGGCGGCGCGTTGCCACCCGGTCCGGCCGCGAAGTCCACCACGACGCCATTTACCAGCCGGCGCGGGCCGTCCTGCGTCACCGTCCCCCCGGCGGGCGTGACGACGAGCAGCACCGCCGCGTCCCCGGGCACCGTCACCGCAGCCGCCCCGCTCACGCCGACGGCGACGACCTGGTTGGTGAGCGACTCGTAGAGGTCGTGCGTCCCCTCGGGCACGGGAAGCGTCACGGTCTGCGGCACGTCGTACGGGTTGTAGAGGAGATACGTCGGATAGCCGTCGTCGCTGAAGAAGTCGGTAGCGCGAGCGTCGAGCCGCAGCAGCCCCGGCACGTCGGTCGTGTCCACGACGGCGGCGAGGTAACCGACGCTGGAGGACGAGTAGAGCGACAGGTTGGTGCGCGCCCAGTTTCCATCCCGGGCATCCCCCGTAGCGAACGGCGCCTTGCCCAGCCAGCTCTCGCGCAGCGCCTCCTGCGCGATCACGGCATCCGGGTCGTGCACCGCCGACCAGGCGGCATCCTCCTGAAGCTCGGCCGGCAAGAAGCCCGGGTAGAACAGCCGCGAGGCGTTGGCGAGGTTGAGCACCCACTTGCCCACGGACCGGGCGAAGCGCTCGTCGTAGCGGACCATAGGCACGAGGGCGGCCGCCTGATGGAAACCGTTCATCACGAACGCGTAGTCGCGGTGGAAGCCGTCCTCACCGACGAGCCCGTGCACGTCGTATCCGCCCCAGGTGCCCACCAGCGTCCCCCATCGCCGCAGGGGGCCGACCTCGAAGACCCAGTTGACCAGCCTCTCCAGATCATAGGCCGTCCCGAGCTCGGCGTGCATGCGAGCGGCCGCGTAGACGCCGTAGGCCAGTTGCAATTCATACGAGGGGTTGGTCGTCTGCCCGTTCAGGAACTCCATCGCCTGCTCGGCCCCGATGCGATAGCGGTCGTCGCCGGTTTCGACGTAGGCGTGGTAGAGCAGCCACGCGATGGCCCCGGCGGCCTCCGGCTCCGGCACCCCCTCCGCCGCCGGCTGCATCGTCGAGAAGGCGAAGGCGCGGTAGTTCATCGCGGGCACGGTCCACGGCGTCGTGCCGCCACCCAGGGCCTGCACGGCCGCCAGCCAGCGGTCGGCGACGGTGCGGAACTGCATGGCGAAGGCACCGACCTCCGGGCCATAGCGGTCGTAGAGCTGGTAGAAGAAGACGTTCGGCATCGTCTCGTACCACCAGTCGACGCCGCTGCGGGCGGTGGGGCCGTTGAGGTAGACGTTCTCCTCGGGCCGGCGGTTGAAGAACTGCTGCGCCATCGCCACATAGTCCGGCCCGCCCCGCTTGTCGATGCCGACGAGGGTGGCCCCGACGAGCGCGGGCAGCACGTTGATGGCCTCGGCGTTGGCGGGGCTGTAGGTGCCTACGTACGTGTGCAGCCCGAAGAAGCCGACGTCCGGGTAATTGGGCCCGGCGGGCTGGTGCCAGATGACCGGCAGATGCTCGCCGGTCTTCGCCGGATCGAACACGAAGGCATCGTAGGCGCGGGCGACGGCCTTCCAGTCGCGCATCTCGTAGGGCACGGGCCGGTTCGGCATCTGCTCGATGCGCGGGACGGTGACCTGACCGGGCTGCGCCCCGGCCGTCGGAACCAGGAGCAGGGTCAGCAACATCCCGATCACCCCGCGTTGCGGGCTCCTATCTATCGCCATCGCCATCCGAGCACCTCCGGGCCATCCCGTTCATCGCCGTGCCGAAGTCGGCCGCGGGCCCCCCGTACGCACGGTGTGGCCCTCTTCTCCTGCGCTTCCTCGATGTCATACACGAACCTCGTGCAGGAGCGCCAGCACGTCCGACAGCGGGGCATGCGCGTGCCCGATGACCTTGTCCGCCGCGCCGTAGTAGAGATGGAGCGTCCCGTCGATGACGGCCGCGCCTTCGGGAAAGACGACGTTGGGCACATCTCCTTCGCGCTCGAATGGCAGCGTGGGCTCCAGCACCGGCTCCGCGGTTCGGGCGATCACACGGCGCGGGTCATCGAGGTCCAGCAGAATCAGCCCGGCCCGGTAGACATAGTGATCGTCCACGCCGTGGTAGATCAGCAGCCATCCTTCCTCGGTTTCGATGGGCGTCGGACCGGCGCCCACCTTCTTGCTCTCCCAGGTGCCCGGCACCGGGCGGAAGACGACGTGCCGATCCAGATCGGCCAGGTGTCGCTCCCAGAAGCCCTCCGGCGGATGCAGGAGCTGCTCCAGGTCGTCGAAATAGACGAGTTGCACGTCCGGCACCACGCGATGGAGCATGGCGATACGCCCCCCGATGCGGCGAGGAAAGAGCACCGCGTCCTTGTCCCGCACCGGGGGGCCGACGATGCCGTGTTTCTCGACGCGCCGGAAGTCCCGCGTCGAGGCCAGGCCGATCCGCACGCCGTCCTCCGGCCCGAAGGCCGGAGCCCCCAGCGCCGTGTAGGTGATGAAGTACGTGTCGTCGATGCGGGCCACGCGTGGGTCCTCCGCCCCGAAGCGGTCGAACGAGGCGTCCGGCGCGATCAGCGGCGTAGCGCGGAGGGCGAAGCGGCGCCCGTCGGTGCTCTCCGCATAGCCGATGTACGAAACATAGTCTGCGTAACCGAACGCCGGCTCGCCGGGAGCCGGGTCCGGCATCGCCATCCGGCGATACCCGGACGGCACGGCACGGAAGAGCAGATGGACGCGCTCGCCATCGTACCAGGCGCCGGGGTTGAAAACCGCTCCGCTTGCCCAGGGGAGCGACGAATCCGGTTGCAGGATGGGCCGGGGGGTCCGACGAAACAACGAAAGGGCCATGAGGGAGTCTGGAATGGGGAATGCGGGTTTTGGAGTGCGGAATGCGGAGTCTGGAATGGATGAATGAAGGATGAGGGTCGGATCCGAGAAACGGATTCTTCCGCCCCTCGCACTTCGTCCTTCGACCTTGTCAGGATGCTAAAAAGGCTTCGAGCGCATCGCCTTCGAGAAGGCGGAACGGGCTGCCGTCGGAAGGCACAGCCACAGCCAGGCGGCGGCCCTCCCCGGCACGGAAGACGCGGTAACGGTAGACCGTGCCGTCGCGTTCGACGGATTGCGGCGCATCGCCCCGGGCGAAGAGCCAGGCCCGGGCCTCCGGATGCCGCTCGACGGCCTGGAGCGTCAGCAGCGCCTCGATGGTCGACTCGGCACCGGCGTTGGCGTTGATCCGGTCCGGGCTGAGGATGCCGTCGTACCCGCGGCCGGTAGCGGGATCGTACATGGGCGTGGCAGCGGCGTTGTTGCCCGTCAGCCAGCTCGCCGCCAGCCCGGCCAGGACGGCGTAGCGACGGTCGCCGGTGGCCTCGGCCAGGGCCAGCAGGCCGGTGACGACGGGACGGACGCCGTAGGCGATCTGCTCGAAGCGGCGCACAGTGCCGGTTTCCAGGTCCACGCTGTGCAGCCAGCCGTCCACCAGCAGCCTCGGGAAGAAGCGCTCGGCCTCCTGCACGGCGCCGGCCGGATGCCCCGCCGCCACGAGCGCGGCGCTCTGGGCGTTACCCCAGGCGTGCCAGAGGGCACGCCAGGAGAGGTGCGCCGACGGCACCAGCGGATGGTCGGCATCCATCTGCATCAGCGCCACGCCCTCGGCCAGCCGATCGATCACCGACTGGAGCGTCGAATCCGGCCGGACGGCGCGCAGCGCCGTCAGCCCCAGCAGCAACTCGCTCGTCGCGTCGGCGGCCACCTCGCCGGGTAGCCAGCGCGGGTAGACGCGGCCGCCTACGGTCGTCGTCTCGCCATAGCGGTGCAGGAGTTGCTGGAGGTGCGGCATCACGCGGAGGGCGCGCTCGGCGTACAGCGTGGCGGCGGCCGGGTCGGCGGAGTGCAGCACCCGCGCGCCCTCGCCGAGGGCCCAGACGGCCCGGGCCGTCCACCAGGTCACGCCCTCGGCCCGGCTGTTCGGGTGCTCCGTGTTGATGCGCAGCGTGCGGTCCCACACGAAGTTGTCGAACAGCCCGTCGGGCCGCTGCATGTACAGGATGAAGCGCAGCAGCGCCTCGGCTTTCGCCCGCGCCTCCGCATCGCCCGTCTGCTCAACATGACGCAGGTACACCACCGCCGCGCGCGCCGCGTCGTCCACGCAGGCGATCCCCTCGTCGTCGTCGCCCACCCAGGCGTAGTCCGGCGCTTCGGCATAGATGTGAACGAGGCGATACGTGGTATCCCCACGCACGACCGTCTCCCCGAGGTGATCGAGGTGAGCCAGGTTGACGAGCGAAGGTGCCGCTTCCGGTCCAGCCGGCGCGTCCTTGCCGCCGCCACACGCCGCCCCGACGAGGGCGAGGCAGAGGACGAGGGTGCGGAATGCGGATGCCGGCATGCGGCATGCGGCATGCGGCATGCCAGTACCGCATCGCTCGGCACCCATTCGACATTCGACACGCGACACGCGGCCATCGACGTTTGTCATTCGAATCATCATTTACCCCTTGAGCCCGGTCGTGGCGAGGCTGCTGATGAAGTGGCGCTGGAAGAACAGATAGGCCACGATGATGGGCAATCCCAGCAGCAGCGCCGCGGCGAGTTGCGGGCCGAGCCGGGCCTGCGCCCCGCCGCCGACGGCAAAGAGCGCCACCATCTGCGGCATCGTCATCCATTGCTCCTGTCGGATGACGATGAGCGGCCAGAGCACCTCGTTCCAGTTGCCGATGAACACGATGATGCCGGCCGTCACCAGCGCCGGCACCGAGAGCGGCCAGACGATGGTGAACAGGATGCGCGCCTCGCTGCACCCGTCGATGCGGGCGGCGTCCACGATGTCCTGCGGGATCGTCAGGAAGCTCTGCCGGAGGATCAGCACGGCCGTCGCGTTCATCATGAACGGCACGATCAGCCCGAGGAGCGAGTCTGCCCAGCCGAAACGCACCACGAGCGTGTAGAGCGGGATGAGCAGCACCAGAAACGGCACCATCATCGTAAAGAGGATGAGGCTGAAGACCGCCTCGCGCCCCCGCCACCGGAGCCGCGCCAGGGCATAGGCCGCCATCGACCCGAAGACCAGCGCCGATCCCGTCACGGCGACGACCACGATGACGCTGTTCAGGAAGGCCCGCTCCAGCGGGATCGTCTCGAAGACGAGCCGGTAGCTCTCGAGCGTCCACCGCGAGGGCCACAGCGCCAGTTCGCCGATCTCCAGCTCCGGCTTGAACGTCGCCAGCGCCATCCACACGAACGGGTAGGCAAAGACCACCGTCCCGAGGACCAGGGCTATGTAGGCCAGGGCTTTTTTCATCGGCTGTGGGCTGATCGCTGACGGCTAACGGCTGACGGCCATTCAATACACCTCCGTCTCGACGAAACGGCGTTGCACCAGCACCACCACCAGGATCACCAGGGCGAAGAACAGCCCCAGGGCGGCGGCATAGCCCATGTGGTTGAAGTAGAACGCCTGGTTGTAGATGTAGAGCAGCGCCGAGAGGGTGCTGTCCATCGGACCGCCGCCGGTGAGCACGTACGGCTCGATGAACAGCGAAAACCCGCCGATGGTCGAGAGCACCAGCACCGTCACCATCACCGGGTTGAGCAGCGGCAAGGTGACGTGCCACCACCGCTGCCACGTCGTCGCGCCCTCCAGGTGAGCCACCTCGTACATCGATGCGGGGATGTTCTGCAGACCGGCCAGGAACAGGATGACGTAGAAGCCGACGTTCTTCCACGTTGCCATGAGCGCTATCGAGGGCATGGCCCACGCCGGCGAGACCAGCCACGGCACCCGCTCGCCCCCCAGCGCCGTGATCACCTGGTTGACGTAGCCCGTCTCGTAGGAGAACAACTGCTGGAACAGGATGGTGATGACGACGCCCGAGACGACCACCGGCAGGAAGTAGATCGTCCGGAAGAACGCGCGGCCCCGGAGCTTCTGGTTGAGCAACTCGGCAAAGAACAGGGCCACGACGATCTGTAGCGGGATGTGAATGCCCAGGAACAGGCCCGTATTCAGCAGCGCCCGGAAGAACAGGTCGTCCTGCATCAGCCGCAGAAAGTTCTTCAGCCCGACGAACTCCATCGGCGTGACGATGTCCCAGCGGTGGAAGACCAGCACGAAGGCAAACAGCAGCGGATAGCCGAAGAAGATCGCCAGGTGTACCACGTACGGCGCCACCATCGCATAGGGCGTTCCCCCCTTGCGGAGCCTGGAACGAAGCATGTGGAACCGGGAAGCGCGGCGCGGCATGGACGAGGGCTTCTGGCTGTGGGCTTCTGGCTATTCGCTGCTGGCCGGGGGCTGTGGGCTATTGGCTCAGGGCTGGCGGTTCAGGCGAATACCCCCCGTAAGCCTGTGCTGCCGACGCATTCCGCATTCCAACATCCCAATGCCGCAGTCCTCATTCACGAGTTCCACTCCAGGATGACGCGGATGCGTTCGGCGGCACGGCGGGTGGCTTCCTCGGGCGGGTAGGCATCGTACACCGCCGCCGCCTCGAACGGCCGGGCGATGGCGTCGAGGATCTCGGGCAAGCCGTCGACCTCCTCTATACCGCGCGTGGCGGGCACCTGCTCGGCGAAGGGCACGAGCCGGGGGTTTCGTTCGAAAAACGCCGCAAAAGTCGAGTCTGTCAGCAGATCCCGGCGGATGGGGATCTGCGTGGCCAGTTCCAGCAGCAGCAGATCGGCCTGCCGGGAGACGAGGTACTTCGCAAAGCGCCAGGCCGCCTCCGGGTGCTTCGTGCTCGAAAAGATGGCGATGTTCTTGTAGTCGCCGTAGGTGTACTGCGGGCCGTCGTAGCCGTCCGGCACCGGCAGCGGCGCGTAGTCGAAGCGCAGGCCGGGCGGTGCGTTTTCCTCCAGCCACGCGATGTTCCAGGGTCCGACGAACTCGGTGGCGGTCTTCTGGGCGACGAAGGGGTTGCCCTGGAATTTCGCCTTCGGGAAGTAGCCGTGGCGGTAGAGTTGCTGGAAGAAGCCAAAGACCTGGTTGGAGGCCGTCGTATCGAGTTGCAGGCGGCCGTCCTCGAAGAGCGTCCGCCCACCCGAAGCGGCGATGTAGAAGGCATAGAAATCGAAATACCGCTGGTGCCAGATGGGCTGAATGTCCCGGTAGCCGATCCAGCGGTCGTAGCGCCCGTCTCCGTCGAGGTCCTTCGTGATCTTCGCGGCGGCCTCGAGGAACTCCGTGTAGGTGCGTGGAGGCGTCTCGAACCCGGCTTCGCGAAAGAGCCCCACGTTGTACTGCATCAGGATCGGGTTCGACTTCCAGGGGATCTGATAGACGTGGCCCTCGGGGGTCTGGAACTGTTCCATCAGCGCCGGCGGCACGCGGCTCTGCATGAGCGAGTCGAAACCGGCCAGCGTGTCGAGCCGCAGCACGCCACCGGCCCGGACGAACTCGCTGACGATGCCCGGCCAGATGTTCGAGCACAGATCCGGCGTCGTCCCGGCTACGACGGCGGCCAGGAGCACCTCCTCGCTGGACTGCCCGGCCGGGATGGGCTGGACGGTCACCTGCACGTCCGGGTTCTGGGCGTTCCAGGCCTCCACGAGGCGACGGGCCAGTTCCCGCTCCTGCGGGTTCTGGGACGACCAGTAGGTCAGCCGGATGGGGCCTTCGGCGGGGGCCGACCCGCCGGCATCGCCCCCGCTGCAGGCCGCCAGCCCCAGCGCGAGCAGCAGCGTCGCCGCCCGTCCGGCCCACATTGCCGCTTCGGTTCGTCGCGAGGGGTGCATAGGCCTCCGCAGATCAGAGCGCCAGCCCGAGGCCGACCACGTGCAGCCCCCCCAGGCGACCGACGTCGCGGAAGGCATAGTCGAGCTTGAGCAGGCCGCCGTCGAAGAGGCGCTGCCGCACGCCGAGGCCGGCGGAGAGCCCGCCTTCGCCGTCGGTCAGCAGCAGCCCGTTGAAGCCGCCCCGAAAATAGACGCGCTCCTGGAAGTCGTATTCCAACCCGACGTTCACGCTCTCGTAGTTCGAGCTGGGGTGGCGGGCGTCGGCCTGGAAGGTAAGCCGGTGCATACGCGTCGCCACCGGCTGCAGAGCCACGCCAAACTGGAAGTTCAACGGCAGCGCGAAGGCGTCCAGTTCGTACGAGGCCGGGATGCGGCCGTTGTTGCCCAGTTCGGTCGGGTTCGGATCGGTGAAGGTGCGGGTGTCCCGCCCGCCGAGGCGCAGGTCCGCACCGAAGTTGCTCACCATCGCGCCAATGACGAGGCCACCGAAGAAGTCGGTGCGAAACTGCGTGCCCAGGTCGAAGGCGAAGCCCTGCGCCTGCATGTGCCAGATGCGCTGCTGGATGTACTTGCCCGTCAGCCCGACGCTGAAGCGGTCGGTGATGGCGCGGCCATAGCTGAGCCCGATGGCGAGGTCGGCGGCGTCGAAGACCTCGCCGGTACCCTCCTGCCGCTCCTCGGTCCGCACGGTCATCTCGGGCACGCCCAGCATCGTCACCGAGACGCCGACGGTGCCCAGGGCCCCCATGCTGAACCCGACGCCCAGGAAGTCGAAGTTGACGTCGGCCAGCCACTCGGCATGAGTGGCAAGCGCCTCCACCCCGTGGAGCCGGGCCAGCCCGGCCGGGTTCCAGTAGAGCGCCGACGCATCGTCGGCCTGCGCCACGAAGGCCCCGCCCAGCGCGATCGCCCGCGGCCCGACGTCGACCTGCAGGAACTCGGCCGCCGTCGTGCCGACTTTCGAGACGCGCTGTGCGCGGGCCGCCGCCGGCACGGCCAGCAACAGCACGAGGACGATCAGGCTCCGGCTCCACGTGTTCACAGGCGGAAGCAACGGCATCATCGCTGACAATCGGTTCATCGTTCCCTTCCTATTTGATCACCGCAAACCGTCCCACGTGCTCGCCGATGCCGGGTGCCTCCACGTGGTAGAGATAGACGCCATAGGCGACGTCCATCCCGTCTCGGGTCAGCAGGTCCCACGCCAGCTGCCCGTTATCGAGGGTGCTGTCGTGGTGGAGGGTCTGCACGAGCTGGCCGGTGAGGGTGTAAATGCGGACGGTGCACCGGGGCGGCAGGTTCATGAAGTAGAGCCGCCGCTCCCCGCGTCCGACGAGGTACGGGTTGGCCGGTTCGAACCGGCTCGTGGCGACGTACGGGTTGGGCACCACGTAGATGTCATCCAGGTCGTCGCGGGCCTTTTCGGCGTCGAAGGTCGCTGGCGAGAAGGCGAAGGTGACGCGATCGCCCGTCTGAAAGGGTTTAGCGGTCCGGAACGAGAGCACCGTACCCGGTGCGGGCGGCACCACCGGCACGCCCTCGTCGATCAAGGGATCGGGCGGGACGAGGCGGAACGCCCATCCGGCCCGCCAGCGGCCTCCCTGGAACTGCGGCTCCAGGCCCGGGGCCTCGCCGTCGACGAGGACGACCAGGTCGCCGTGGTCATACTGCCCGTTGCGCAGCGAATCCACGTCTTCCACGACGATCACCGGCTGCCGCTCGCCCGTCGTCCGGTTCTCTACGTAGAACGGCAGCGGCATCTCGCGCAGGCCGAAGGCCAGCCGCAGCGACGTATCGGCCGGCGCCCCGGTCAGGTGCACGGCATAGTCGGCCGGGAACGGCACGAAGCGCTCCGGGCTGACCACGGCGGAGACGGTGCCAGGGGTGACGACGGGCCGGTAGGTGCCGCCGTCGCCCGCGGTGAACTGCACGGTCGAGTCGATCACGGCGATCTCGCCAGGAGCGTCGAGCGTGATGGCGAAGCCATCCACCACCGGCAGTTCGAACAGCCCGCTCGGGACGGTCCCCTCCTCCAGCACCGTGTTCGTGGCAAGGTCGGTGAGGGTATAGGCCGGGTTCACATCCGTCCCCCAGACGTCCTCGTTCCGGAAGGCCAGTTCGTAGCGGGCCTCGCTGCGCAGCGCCGTCGGGGCCAGGATGTGCACGTCCACGGCACCCGTGCCGGTCAGCGCGGCGTCATAGGTGGCCAGGTCGGGCGGGACGTAGCCGGCCGCCGGAGCGCTCGGCGTCACGCAGGCCGTGTTCTGATCATAGACCAGATTGCCGGCCAGGTCGCTGTTGATCGTGGCCGTGGTGATCGACGGCGAGATCCCGTCCACCTGCCCGTCCGGCCGCGTCGGCAGCGAGCCGTCCTCGTTGGGCGTTACCAGCCCGCGGTCGTACGCAACGACGGCGTAGCAGTAGGTCTGGCCGTTGACGACGTCGCGGTCGATGAAGCTGTGACGCAGGCCGCTGTCCGTGCCGAGGTTGAACTGCACGCCGTTGACGGCCACGGGGTGCAGCCCCCGGATGCCGTTTTTGAGGTCGAACTGCGCCAGCGGCTGCTGGTAGACGACGTTGCCGTAGGCGTCGGTGATGGAAAGCCGCTCGCGGAAGTTGGGCTCGGTGGAGCGGTAGACGAGGTAGCCCTCGAAGTCGAATTCGCGCAGGAACGGGTCGTAGGATTGCTCGGCGCGCTTGTCCCAGACGAGCGTGACCTGCCCGTCGCCGGGGATGACCTGGAGCGTCGGCTTGTCCGGCGGGCGCGCGAAGCGGTAGTTGGCGTTGTAGATCTGCTGGACGGTCTGCTTCTTCCGGGCCAGCGCCGAGTTCTCGACCTGCCGGGGGTCGGTGAAGTCCTTCTCGGCGAAGAGCAGCGCCATGGAGAAGCGCTCGGTCTGCCCGGCTTTGAGGGGAAACGGCCCGGAAGCGAAGAACATGCCGAGGTTGCGTCCGCCCTCGAGCACGACGTCGTCGATGGGTGGCAGGGCGCGGGAGAAGATGCGGAAGTTCTCCTCGTCGTCGATCAGCTCGTAGCGGTGCACGTCGAAGACGGAGAAGCCGGTCAGGCCGATCTGATCGGACTCGTCCTTGTCGAGCGCGTCGAAGTTCGGCTCGCCGGCGGTGGGGCGGCCGTCGCCCTCGCCGAGGTCGCGGCCGGGGTAGTTGGGCGCGGAGGGGCCGAGGCCGTCGGCGCCGACGTCGTCGTTGAGCGGCTCGCCCTCGTCCCATTCGCCGTTCTCGTTGAGGTCGCTGAAGCCGCGCCAGTTCAGGTTTTCGTCACCCGTCCACCCGTAGCCCTGCTGCATGGCCGCGGTCCGCTCCAGCGGGCCGTAGAATGCCTCGAAGGCGGCGAGGTCATAGCGGGCCTCCACGTAGGCCCGGATGGCGTCGGACCCCTCGAGGCGCTCCCCGGGGCCGCCGTCGCGCACCTCGTCCGTGATCCCGTCTTCGTCGTTGTCGATGCCGTCGGTGGCAATGCCGGGCGACTCGAGGAACGCATAGCCCACCGTTCCCACCGGCCCCCACTGCCCGGGCGAGCCGACGCCGTCGAAGTCCCAGGCGAAGGCGAGGTCGAGCTTCGTGTTGTAGGCGCCCTCGTCGTCTCCCGAATCGTCCGTGCCGCCCACGCCCCAGTCGATGTACTGCGCGAAGTAGACCTCGTCGTAGTCGACGTCGCACTCGTTGGTGATCTCGTAGATCCAGAAGATGACGTCCTGGGCCAGCGGGTGGCTCCACTGGAAGCCGCGCGCGGCCACCTCCAGGCCGAGCCCGCCGCGCGTGGTGTCGTCCGGGCAGGGGAAGAAGCGGTGGGGCTCCTGCGTCCACTCGCGGTCGGGGGCATCGTCGAAGACGAAGTAGGTTTCCACGTCCGCGTTCTGCACCCCGCGGCCGAAGAAGCCGTTCCACTGGCCGGCCCAGTCGACGGGCCGGTCGGGCCAGGTGGCGGGCCAGGTCGAGGGATCGTCCGAGCGGGCCGGCGAGGCCTGGCGCGGGTTGGCATAGCCGGGCACGGGCGCCCAGCCCCAGGCGACCTTCGTGACCGGGTCGCGGTCGATGAACTCGCGGTAGTTGGTGCTCATCGGGTAGATGGTGCGGCCCTCGGCGTCGCGGGTTTTGGCCGAGACGATGAAAGCCACCCCGTCCACGTAGGAATGGCCGCTGCCTTTGGGCCACTCGCCGGAGGGTTGATCCGGCCACCGGGCGATCTCGCCGTAGTTGGAGTAGAGCGTGCGGACGCGGTTACCGTCGAGCACGCCCCATTGCGTCAGGCGCGGCTCACCCTGAGCCGGATCGGGGACGCGCTGGCCCAGGGCCGGCCCGGCGAGGCAGGTCAGCAGCAGAATCGCTGCTGTGAAGGCGGATTCCGGAACGATGCCAATGCGGAGTTTGGAATGCGGAATGCGGAATGAGTCCAATGCGGAAGGGAGGCGCGAGAGGGCCGAGGGTGCCATCGTGGTGAGAGAGCGGCACACAGCGAGGGTGGTATGAAGGAGGGGACTCATCATGCCGACTTCTGCAAGCACTTGTTGCGGCGGGCGGTGCGGATCGAGGTGACGATGATGGCCAGGAGTTCGTTGGCTTCCTGGAGCAGGAGTTCGACGCGGGCGGCCTCGACCAGGTCGGCCCCGATGAGCAGTTCGATCCAGTAGATCGTCTCATCGGCTTCCTCTTCGACGATTCCCATCTTCGCGATGAACTCGGCCCGCGAGCGGCCCCGGCACGCGGCCCGGTAGTTGGCGCCCACGGAGGTCGCGCTTCGCAACAGCTGGCGGCCGATCACATCCGCCGTGCGCCCCCGCGGCAGCGCCTCCACCAGCCGAACCACCCGCAATGCAAAGGCCTGCGTCCTCTGCTTCAAATCCTTCTCTGTCACCTGTTTGCCCGGCATAATGCCCTCCGTCGAATCATTCCGCATTCCCCATTCTGCATTCCGCATTCTGCATTCCCCATTCCCCATTCTGCATTCCACATTCCCCATTCTGCATTCCGCATTCTGCATTCCCCATTCCGCATTCAAAAGTTGATACTCATCCCCAGCGTCACCTGCCGCGGCGCAGCGTAGAAGTCCGGTCGCTGGAGAAACTCGGTCTTGCTGTTGAGGCCCTGTGCGGTGCCGCTGTAGTAGCGCAGGTTCGGCGTGGGGCGGCCGGTGTCGGTGTAGACGCTGGTCACGTTGCGCGCATCAAAGACATTGTAGACCCGCAGGAACAGCCCGGGCTGCAGGCGGCCGAGGGCGAGCCGGCGCGAGGCGAACAGGTCGAACGTAGCCGTGCCGGGCATCCGGGCCGAGTTCTCCAGGCCCGTTCGCTCGTCGGCGATGGACGGCGTGTAGGGCAGGCCCGTGCCCAGCCGCCCGATGAGGCTCACCAGCCCGGCGCCGCGATCGGCCTGGCCGACGGTCAGGCGCAGGTTGAGCTGGTGCCGGCGGTCCCAGTCCAGCGGCACGAGCTGCTTGTTCGGCTCGGCACCGCTCTGCTCGGCGATGAGCACGTCGCGCGGGTTGCTGGCATTGCCGCGGGCGATCTGGAACGTGTAATCCACCGCCAGCGTATAGCCGTCGGCCGGCCGCCGCTCGAAGGACAGGATGACGCCCTTGACCTGGCCGTAGTCGCGGTTGACGTACCGGCCGTAGCGGGAGAGCTGGAAGTCCTCACCCACGCCGGCCGCGATCGTCTCGATGCGCGTGCCGAGCAGGTTGCGGATGTCCTTGTAATAGAGCGTCACGTCCATCCCGATGAGGTCCGTAAAGGCCTGCTGGAGCCCGATCTCGTAGGCGATGGTCTGCTGCGGCTCCAGGTCGGCATAGCCGAAGGCCCGGTTGAGGCCCTGCTCGGGATCGTAGATGTAATCCGGGTTGGTGTAGAGGAAATCGAACGGGGGCATCTGGAAGAAATGGCCGTAGGCCACGTGCACGACGCCGCGCTCGGAGAGCGGGTAGGCCAGCCCGAAGCGCGGCGAGAGCTGCCACTTGACCGAGGTGGGCCTCCGCTCGCCGGTACGCGGCCGCCCGAAATCTTCGAGCACCTCGGCGCGGGCGTCGAAGTAGTCCAGCCGCAGGCCGAGGTTGACCACCAGGTAGTCGAACTCCATCTTGTCCTGCACGTAGGCGCTGCCCTCGACGGGCTCCTGGAGGTAGGCCACGTGATCCGGCGTCCCGGCCGGCGGGATGGCCGGCTGGAAGCCGGTACCGGCATTGTTCTTCACCTCGAACGAGGTCAGGTCGAGGCGGTGGCGCTTGACCTCCACGCCGGTCTTCACGAGATGGCGGCGGGTGACCTGGCTGGTGAAGTCGGCGCGAGCCACCTGCGTCCGCGTCTGACGGCTGAAGTGCGTCATGCGCGCGCCGCCGAGGAAGAAGCTGAAGCTGGGCCGCAGCTCGCGCAGGGCGGCATCGCGCGGATAGCGCGGGTCGAGCGGGTCTTCGTAGACGTATTCGTCGACGCCGTTCTGGAACAGCGCCAGCTTGAGGTCCAGGAAGCTGCGGGCGCCGAAGACGTGGTTGTAGGTCGCCAGCAGCGAGTACGAATCTCCGTAGACCGTAGGGATGCCGTCGGGGTTGTAGCGAAACAGGTGGTCGTAGTTCTGGCCCCGGTCCTGCTGACGCAGGCCGTTCAGCGTGAGCCGGCTGCTGCCCCAGAGGCGCGCGCTGAGCTTGAGCTGGGCGGTGGCCTGCTCGCTCCAGTTCATCGGCACATAGGCGCTGTCCCCGAGCGCCGGGACGAGCACGACGCGCGGCTCCTGGCTGCCGTCATCGACCACGACGGCCTGCCGGTCGGGCGTTTCGGCGTAGACCGGCTCGACGATGCGGCGGCCGTAGAGGAAGCCGTCGTTGCGCACGAACCGGCCGGAGCCGAAGAACGTCAGCCGCTCGCCGAGCCCCGGCACCGGCCCGCTCAGCGTCCCCTGCACCTCGTAGGTGCCCGTGGGCGAGACGCCACGGCCCCGCGGAAAGAGGTCGGTGGCCGCCGTCGCATAATCCCCCAGGTACGCGTTCAGGCTCCCCTCGTACGTGGCGCCGCCGTCCTTCGTGACGATGTTCACCACCCCCGACTGGGCCTGCCCGTATTCGGCGTTGAACGTGCCGGAGATGATCTCGACCTCCTGGATGGCGTTGTTCTCCACCTGAAAGGCGAAGTTCTGGTCGTAGACGTCGTTGACCGGCACGCCGTCGACCAGGTAGGCCACCTCCCCGATGCGTCCGCCGCGGAAATGCCCGTCCACCACACCGGCCTGCAGATTGACCACGTCCGAGAAGCTCTGCACCGGCAGGGCGTCGAGCTGCTCGGAAGACACCGACACGGAGGACGAGGTCAGGTCTCGCTGCACCAGCGGCCGCGAGGCCGTCACGACGACCTCCTCGCCCTCGAGCACCTCCTCGGCCAGCTGGAAGTCCAGCTCCGTCGTCTGGTTGATCAGCACACGCACGCCCTCGACGACCTGCGGCGTGAAGCCGATGAGGGAGGCCCGGACGGCGTAGGTGCCCGGACGGAGGTTGAGGATGGTGTAGTATCCGTCGACGTCGGTGGCGGCACCCAGGGTGGTGCCCTGCACGACCACGTTCACACCCGGCAGACCCTCGCCGGTAGCGGCATCCAGCACCCGCCCGGCGATCTTGCCCGTCTGGGCCGCCGCCGGGGGCACCAATCCCACCAGCAACAGCAGCACGACGCCCCGGATCATGCGCTCGGCCATACGTCGCTCAGGCCGGGGGTTGCGAGGGACGAGGCACACCTCCCCGAGGAGGGCACCGAACCTCATCCCCCGCAACCCCTGCTCTGCACCCTGCATCATTTCACCAGCACCATCCTGCGCGTCTCGACGTGATTTGCCGTGCGGAGCACGTACAGATACGTTCCGCTCGGCAGACCGGACGCGTCGAACTGAACCTCGTGCTGTCCAGCCCGCATCAGCCCATCGACCAGCGTGGCCACGCGCTGTCCGAGGAGGTTGTAGACGGCCAGCGTGGCATGGGTCGCTTCGGGCAGGTCGAAGCGCAGCATCGTGGTCGGGTTGAAGGGGTTCGGGTAGTTCTGGTGGAGCAGATACCGGCCCGGCAGTTCGTTCGTCCCGGGCTCTTCTTCGATGGCCGTGCCGGTGAGGCTCCCGCCTCCCAGCGCGACGATCGAGACGTCATCCCAGTAGGTGGTGCCTTCGAAGGCGTGCCAGTAGCGCAGGCGCAACTCCATCCCGACCGCCCCCTCCTTCGGATACACCACGAACGCATACTGCGTCCAACCCGTCGACGCCTCCCGCTTCGCCAGCGGAATCACCTGCTCGTTGTACTCCCCGTTCAACCGGATGTCCACACCCCCGATCTCCCCCCAGCCGGCCGCACCGCCCGACAGGTTCTCGTACCACAACGCCGTCATCCCGATGTTGTAGTCCCCCGCCTCCGGATCCCCGATCTTCTCCGGCTCCGGTACCCCCTCGGTCTTCACCCAGAAACTCACCAGCACCGGCTCGCCCTCCGTCACCGGCACCCGCTCCGAAATCGCCACCGACTCCGTCGCCTCCGTCACGTTCTGCACCAGCTTCAAACTGTACGTGCCCGTGTGCGCCGCCTCGTCGCTCACCGTCTGGATGAACGGCTGGTTCTCCGGCCAGTCCGCCCTCCCGCACGGAAAGCAGTCCCACCAGTAGTACCACGTGTCCCCCGCGTCCACGTTCGCGTTGAAGATGTCGCCCGGCCACACGTCCGGCGTCGTCGTCGCCACGAACCAGTCGTCGACGTAGACCGTCCCCGTCGCCGCGGCCCCCTTGCGCACCGTGATGCGCGCGCTCTGCGCGTCCTGCGGCAGCGTGATCGCCCCCAGCGTCGTGTTGTCCACCTTCACCCAGCCCTCGCTCGAGGCCGCCTCCTGCGGCAGGTCGATCACCACCGCCTCGCCCAGCAGGTTCGTCCCCCCGGCCACATCGAAGAACTCCAGCACGATCTGAAACTTCTCCTCGTCCGAGGCCGGGTTCGTGTTCACCCCCTCGGTCTTCACCCACGCCCCGAACTGCAACTCCGCGTTGCCCGGAAAGCGCGGTGACCAGTTGCGCACGGCCTCGTCCATCACCCAGGCCGCCGCCCCCTCGCCCGAGAGCTTCAGGCTGTAGGCCGGCGTGCGGCTCTGCTCCGTCGTCCACGTCGCCCCGGACCCCTCGGCCCGCCAGTACGCCGGCTTCCCCGCCTCGAATCCCCCGTTCGTCAGCAGGTTGGGCAGGACACCCAGCACGCTGCTGACCGGAGCAACGAAGACGTCATCCCAGTAGGTGGTGCCCTCGAAGGCGTGCCAGTAGCGCAGGCGCAACTCCATCCCGACCGCCCCCTCCTTCGGATACACCACGAACGCATACTGCGTCCAACCCGTCGACGCCTCCCGCTTCGCCAGCGGAATCACCTGCTCGTTGTACTCCCCGTTCAACCGGATGTCCACACCCCCGATCTCCCCCCAGCCGGCCGCACCGCCCGACAGGTTCTCGTACCACAACGCCGTCATCCCGATGTTGTAGTCCCCCGCCTCCGGATCCCCGATCTTCTCCGGCTCCGGTACCCCCTCGGTCTTCACCCAGAAACTCACCAGCACCGGCTCGCCCTCCGTCACCGGCACCCGCTCCGAAATCGCCACCGACTCCGTCGCCTCCGTCACGTTCTGCTCCAGCTTCAAACTGTACGTGCCCGTGTGCGCCGCCTCGTCGCTCACCGTCTGGATGAACGGCTGGTTCTCCGGCCAGCCCGCCTCCCCGCACGAAAAACAGTCCCACCAGTAGTACCACGTGTCCCCCGCGTCCACGTTCGCGTTGAACAGGTCCCCGGCCCACACGTCCGGCGTCGTCGTCGCCACGAACCAGTCGTCGACGTAGACCGTCCCCGTCGCCGCGGCCCCCTTGCGCACCGTGATGCGCGCGCTCTGCGCGTCCTGCGGCAGCGTGATCGCCCCCAGCGTCGTGTTGTCCACCTTCACCCAGCCCCCGCTCGAAGCCTCGGCCTGCGGCAGGTCGATCACGACGGCCTCGCCCAGCAGGTTCGTCCCCCCGGCCACATCGAAGAACTCCAGCACGATCTGAAACTTCTCCTCGTCCGAGGCCGGGTTCGTGTTCACCCCCTCGGTCTTCACCCACGCCCCGAACTGCAACTCCGCGTTGCCCGGAAAGCGCGGCGACCAGTTGCGCACGGCCTCGTCCATCACCCAGGCCGCCGCCCCCTCGCCCGAGAGCTTCAGGCTGTAGGCCGGCGTCCGGCTCTGCTCCGTCGTCCACGTCGCCCCGGACCCCTCGGCCCGCCAGTACGCCGGCTTCCCCGCCTCGAATCCCCCGTTCGTCAGCAGGTTCACGGGCGAATCGGCTGTCAGCATATCCAGCCCGCTCTGCTGAGCCCGGACGGAGCCGGGATGCAGCAGGCCTACGGCTACCACGAGTAGCGATAACATGCGTAGCGTTGATTTCATGACGATCACCGTTCTGGTTTACGTGACAGGGGGAACCGGGCAGACGACGGGGAGGCGGACCGCGCCTCCGCATACGGGCCCTGTTCGGCCCTCGAGGATTCGAGTATGTGAAGCGCTTCCAGCAGACATAACCTGCGCGGCATCGGGACTCGGTGTATCAGGTGGAGGCCCGGACGACGAGGTCCGTAGCCAGGCGGGTCGTGTGATTGCCGCGGTCGTAGCGCGTCGCCGCCGTTTCGGAGGCTCCGATCAGATCGGCCAGGTAGCGGAGGGCGAGCTCTCCCAACTGCTCCTTGTAGACCCGCACCGTCGTCAGCGGGGGCGAGGCCGTCGAGGCACTATCGACATCATCGAAGCCGACGACGGCCAGGTCTTCCGGGACGGAGCGCCCGGCAGCCTGCACGGCTTCGATCACGCCGAAGGCCACCGCGTCGTTGACACAGAAGGCCGCGGTCACGGGAGGGTCGAGGGCCAGGAGACGGGCCGCCAGGCGGCGGCCGGTGTCGCGCCGGGGCTCCCCCGGCTCGTCCAGGACCCGCGCCGGATCGTACGCGATACCGGCCTCGTCCAGCGCCAGCCGATAGCCCTCGGCCCGCGCCTTCAAGCTGGGATGCTGCAGGTCCGCCCCCACCATCGCGATGTGGCGATGCCCGCGCTCGATGAGGTGACTGACGGCCGCCCGAGCGCCTCCCTGGTTGTCAATCACGACCGAAGGGAGGGCCTCCCGCTCGTAGTCGATCAGCACGACCGGCAGCTTCTGCGCGGCCACTTCGTCCAGAAACCCCGGGGGCACTTTGCCGGCCACCAGCACCCCGTCGACGTTGCGCTCGTGCAAAAACCGCGGCGTGTGCGTGCCGGGTTCATACTCCTGCGGGATGGTCGCCAGCAAGACGTACAGATTCTGGTGCCGCGCCTCGAACTCGGTGCCCAGAAAGATGCGCGTGTAAAACGGCTCGCTCCGGGTGAAGTGGTCTTCCCGCAAGACGAAGCCAATGTTACCCGTCTTCTGCGCCGCCAGTTGCTGCGCCGCCTTGCGCGGCACATACCCGAGCCGCCGCGCCGCCTGCTGGACGCGCCTCCGCGTCTCGGCACTGACGTTGGTCTTGCCGTTCATCACCAGCGACACCGTCGAGATCGACACCTGGGCCTCGGCGGCCACGTCGCTGATCGTCACGCGTTTGCTGCGGCTGAGGGTCATCGATACACAAAAAGTTTATCGAAGCGCTTCGATAAAATTATAACACCTCCGGTCCGTCGTGTCAAGCAGCCGGCGATGCGAGCCGTGGGCCCGGGGTGACGAAGCGAATCAGAGGTCTGCCCGCGGGGCTTTTTTTTCGTTTATTGGCCCGGTCCGCCGGCAGCAGCCGGATGGCCCGGTGTCCGTCTCTCCTTCCTTCGGTGTGCGATGACCACACGGCTTCTCTCCCGGCTGTTCGGGCTTCTCTTCGTCGCGGGGCTCCTTGCCCCCCCGGCCACCGGGCAGGACGTGCGCGAGTTGATCGGCGTACTGCGCCGTGAGGGCGCTACCGCCCTGGAGGCCGACCCGGACCCGGCCACGCGCCGGCAGCAGTTCACCACCTACCTCAACGTCCTCGCCGCCGAGGAACAAGGGCAGGAGCGGATGCGGGGTACCATTGCCTTCGGCCTCAACGGCGACGAGACGGGCGACGAACAGCTCTACAAGATCAACGCTGGCATCTCCCTCGCCCGCGGGCAGTATCCCAGCCAGGTCGAGTTCGCCTCCCGGGTCGGGGTCACGCTCGATGGCGACGCCTTTCAGGAGAACGTCTCGGATCTGCGGCTGAGCTACGACTACCACCCGTCGCTCTCCTGGGAAACGTTTGTCTTCCTCGAGCGGCGGACGGACAACTTCATGAGCATCGACCAGCGGTACGAGGTGGGTGGCGGGGTCGTGCTGAACCGCTTCCTGGGGCTCACCGAAGACGGCCGCGCCCGCCGGGAGGCCCTGGCGCTCCGCGACGCCGTGCAGCCGGTGTTCCGTGCCTTGCTGAGCCCGGCCGAGCAGCAGGCGATGGACCGGGCGCATGCGCGCGCGCTGCCGGCCATCCGCAAGCGCCACAGCCGGACGCGACTGGCATTGCTGGTCGGGGTCCTGGCCGAGTTCGAGCAGGCCACGCTGACGTGGACCGCCCCGGACGGCACGACGGTCGACGAACGGGCGCAGGGCCGCCGCAGCAAGCTCCGCTGGGAGGTGCGCCCCACCCTCGACGTGCAGCCGGTCGACGGGCTGGAGTGGAAACTCCGGCCCTACCTGAAGCTGCCCTCCCCCTGGGTCTGGACGGAGACGATCGGCCGTGGGACCACCGCTACGCAACGGGCCGATTACCGGCTGGATCTCTATACGGACCTGACGATCTCGCTGGGGGGATCCGAGGTCTTCGGCGGCGGCGTCAGCCTTACTCTGAGCTATCAGATGCTCTACGACCACGCCCCACCCTATGCCCGCGTCGAGCCACCCGGCGGCGAACCCATCCTCCTCCAGGCCGAGGATCTGCACCACGTCGTCCGGCTCAGCTTCGGCCTACAATTTCGATGACCGGCCCCGGGCAGACCCCGGGCAGACCCCGGGCAGACCCCGGGCAGACCCCGGGCAGGAGGTGGCCGGAGGCCGGACGCTGAGGGCGTTCAATACACGTACGTGCCATGCATAACCTGTTCGTGGAGGTTCATGGCATCGCCCTTGCCCTCCCGGATCCCGTCCCTTTATATGAGGGAGTGCCACGCATGCCGCCGGGAGCTCGCGCCCCGGCCGTTCCGTGACGTGGCAGGGACCCAGCGTTCTTTGCCCTCCTCTATTCTTCTGGTGATCCAGCGATGATTTCCATCCTTCTCGGCTTCCTGATGCTGCTTCCGGAGCCGTCTGGCTCCGTCGATCCCCACCCCGGCACTCCGCCCATCGACATCCAGGAGTGGCCCGTCCCCTGGGAAGACACCCGCCCCCGCGATCCCTATGTGGACCAACAGGGGCGGGTCTGGTTCTGCGGCCAGCGGGGCAACTACATCGCCTACCTCGATCCGGCTACCGGTGATTTCAAGCGGTACGAGGTGCCCGACAACACCCACCCGCACAACCTCATCGTAGATGCCGAGGGCTTCGTCTGGTATGCCGGCAACCGCAACGCGCACATCGGCAAGCTGGACCCCGAGACGGGAGCCATCACGCAGTTCCCCATGCCCGACCCGGCAGCGCGAGATCCCCACACGCTCGTCTTCGACCCGGACGGCCACATCTGGTTCACCGTCCAGGGAGGCAACTTCATCGGACGGCTGCACACCGAAACGGGGCAGGTGGACCTGATCCAGGTCCCCACCGAACGCGCCCGGCCCTATGGCATCAAGATGGATCCGCAGGACCGTCCCTGGGTCGTCCTGTTCGGCACGAACAAGATCGCCCGCGTCGACCCGGAGACGATGACGCTGGAGGAGATCGAGATGCCGGATGAGGGAGCTCGGCCGCGCCGGCTGGAGATCACGGCCGACGGGATGCTCTGGTACGCCGATTACGCCCGGGGCTATCTGGGCCGGCTCGATCCCGAGACGCATGCGGTGAAAGAATGGCTGCTGCCGGGCGGCGCCAACGCCCGCCCGTATGGTACGGCGTCAGACCACCGGGGCCGCATCTGGGTTGCCGAGTCGGGCCCGGAGCCCAATCGCCTCGTCGGCTTCGATCCGGCGACGGAGACCTTCTTCAGCACCACCGAGATTCCCAGCGGGGGAGGCACCATCCGGCACATGTACTTCCATCCTCCCACGCAGGAGATCTGGTTCGGTGCCGACACCAACACCATCGGCCGCGCCCGCATTCCCTAGCCGCTATGCCGTTGCGTCTGGCGCTTACAGGACTCGCCGTGCTGCTCATCGGGCTGGGCTATGCCGACGGCCCCCCGCCCGCCCACACCGGCGGCTTCGGCGAGCCCACCTGCCTGTCGTGTCACTTCGATGGTGAACTGAACGCACCGGGCGGCTCCCTGGCGGTGGACGGCCTCCCCTCCACGTACACGCCCGGCCAGGCCTATCCCCTGGCGATACGGCTGTCCCGACCCGGCGTGCAGCGCGGTGGCTTTCAACTGTCGGCCCGGTTTACCGATGCAGGCCACCAGGCCGGCCGGTTCACCCTCACCGGGGAGCGTATCGCCACGGACCGCCAGGCCGGCATCGTCTATGTCCGGCACACCCCGGCGGGTACGGTGCCGGATCGGGACACCCTCCGCTGGTCGCTGCTCTGGACGGCACCCGACACGGCACGCGGGCCCATTGCCATTCACGTGGCCGCCAACGCCGCCAACGGAGACGACTCGGAGTTCGGAGATTACATCTACGCGCTCGAAGCAATCATCGAAGCGCCGTAGCCGCTCTGCCCGCGTCCTACGCCGGGCGGGGTCCGGCGAAGTGGAATACTTCGCGCAGGTCGGTGCTCTGCGGGCTGGCGTCCGGGTTGGTCGGCATCAGCGGCTGCATGAAGCGCCACCAGCGCCGGCACACCTCCGTCTCGGCGATCGCGTTCCAGCGGGCCTCGTCTTCGACTTCCACGTAGGCGAACAGGCTGCCGTCGGACGGGTCGAGGAAGATCGAGTAGGAGTGGACGCCGTGCTCCTTCAGCACCGCGGCGAGTTCCGGCCAGATGGGGTTGTGGCGCGCCTCGTAGGCCTCATACCGGCCGGGATGCACGGCCATGCGGAAGGCCTTGCGGATCATGACAGGCTCGAACGAGAAAAGGGCTGTGGGCGAATGGTGCGTGAGCAACGGGGGCCGACCGACGTGCCACGTCACCCGCCCGGGCCGTCACCCGACCGGGCGGTCACCCGACCGGGCCGTCGCCCGTCTTCATCCAGAACGGAGCCGTGACGAACCACAGGATCGTACCGGCGAGGACCAGGTTGGCGTGGGCCTCCCAGGTCAGCCGCCCGGCGAACACGAGAAACGCCGGCACGATGGTCAGGCCGAGCCCGGCGGCGGAGAGGAGTTTCAGGACGAGGCTCATGGCGACGATGCAGTGAGGGGTTCAGCGGCGGCGAGGGCGTCCCGGCGTTGCTGCCAGCGGCTCAGGCCGAGGTAGAGCCCGACGGCGATGAACCAGCCGGGCAGCCCGAGGAAGAAGATGTCCAGCCCCCAGGTCCGGTTGATGACCCAGCAGGCCACCAGCGTTCCGAGCCAGGCCACGGCCGTGGGCCAGCTGACCAGCAGGTGCTTCCACTCCGCGTAGTTCTGGCGCAGGCCCAGCCGGGGCATCAGCCAGAAATCGGCGAAGATGACGGCGCCCATGGGCATCAGCAGCAGGCCATAGAGCGCGACGAAATCCAGCAGCCGCATCATCAGCGCCGGGAACAGCGCCGCGATGGTCGTCACGGTGCCGGCGGCCAGCGTCATCTTCCAGCGCTTCCAGTTCGGGGTGACGGTTTGCAGCGCCAGGCCGGCCCGGTAGAGCGTCGGGTTGGAGGTCGTCCACCCGGCGATGATGACGGCGATGGCCCCGGCCACTCCTGCGCCGAGGAACGCGATCGGCCCCGGCGCGATGTCCTGCCCCGTCTGCATCGCCAGGGCGACGAGGATGCCGGAGGCGATCCAGGCGATGAAGTGGCCCAGGTACATGCCGAAGGCGCTGGCAAAGCCGTACGTCCACTTCTTCGCGTAGCGCAGGATGGTCATGTCCGCCATGCCGATGTGCATCGCCATGTTGCAGAACCAGGCGAAGAACATCACGTGCCAGAAGGTGAAGTGCACCCGGCCCTCCTGCGGGATGCCCGTCCAGATGACCTCGTTCGCCACGCGCCAGAAGTCGCCCGCAGACTGCACGCCGAGCTGCGGCAGCACGGCCACGCCACAGGCCACGAACACCAGAAACATCCACGGGGCGGCGATCTTGGAGAACTGCGCGATCTTCTCGAAGCCGAGGATGGCCAGGACCGTCACCACCGCGCCGACGAGCACCACCGTCACGACCCAGGCCAGGCTGCTCGGGTAGAGGTCGTCCAGCGCGGGCATCGGCATGTCGAAGGGCAACCCGACGGCGGTGGCGGCCACGGAGATCATCGAGCCGGCCAGGAAGCAAAACATGGCGGCGTTGACCAGGTTGTAGACCAGCAGCAGCCACGGCCCGGCCACCTTGCGCAGCTGCCAGTACAGGTTCAGCCGCGTCCGCGTGGCGATGGGCGCACAGATGAAGGCCCAGGAGAGCACCGCCAGCATATTGCCCACGAGCAGCCCCAGGAACAGGTCGGCCGCCGCCACCCCGTGCGCGACGAACAGCGGCCCGATGACGAACTCGGTGCCGGCCACGTGTTCCCCGGCATACAGACCGATGAAGCTGCCCGGGCCCTGCAGGCGATCCTCGGAGACGGGCTCGCGGTCGAACTCGTTCAGCGCATCGAGCCGGGCGACGATGGAGTCGCCGGGCGGGGCGGAAGGCGACGGGGAGGCGGGCATCATGTCAGAACGAACCAGGGGAGTCCGAAGGAGGCGGATCGGAGGGCATCAGGCCCCGCCGGCGGCTGCATAATAAATGAGCCGCCGCAGGGCAATTGCAAGAGCACCGCCGGACCCGCATGAGACCCGGCACCAGCCCGATCAGCCACAGCCGCACGGCGGCACCGAAGCCCGGAGCCGTCGTCAGCACCGTTTGCAGGCGGAAACCGGCCTTCACGGCCATCCCGCCCATCGGCCTGACGATCCAGAACATGCTGTCGCTGGCGTGCGAAGGGACCGTTGCCGTCCCGTCCCCGCCGTCCCGTCCCCATGGCGCAGCGGGCCATACCGGGCGGCCGTGCGGCTCGTTACGCCCCTGTGCCACTCGTTGCATCCTCGTGGCAGCCGGGCCGCACCGGGTTGCCTTCGGCGGCGAATCATCCCATTTTGTCAGGTCCTGGAGGTGCGGGAACCCGCCTCCTGTCACGATCTGGTAGAGCCCATGACCCCTCCTTCCTCATCCCGCAGCTCGACCACACGACGGCTGTGGATCGAGGGCGCTCTGGTGGTGGCCTTCTGGGGCATGATCCTGATGCTGAACGTCGGGCAGCGTGCCATCGACCCGCGGGGCGGCACCGGGATCACCATGCCCGTGCTGGTGATCACGTCGCTGGAGTACATCCTGTGGGGCTGCCTCACCCCCGCCATCTTCTGGCTGACCCGCCGCATCAGCCTGGAACGCAGCGACTGGCTGCGCCCCGTGCTGCTGCACATCGGCATCGCCTTCGTCGTCGCCTTCGTCATGGACGCCGTCGTACACCTCGCCTTCGACCGGCTGTATCCCGGACAGCGGCCCTGGCGCTACCACCCGCT
This sequence comes from Roseithermus sacchariphilus, assembly GCA_003285105.1. GTDB lineage: Bacteria > Bacteroidota > Rhodothermia > Rhodothermales > MEBIC09517 > Roseithermus > Roseithermus sacchariphilus. Next base: position 806,272 of record CP030158.1, read on the forward strand.
CCATCAGCTCCTCACGCTGCGCTTCCTCGACGAGTGGATCACCTACCTGGTCGTCCTGGCCGCCGGGTTCGCCCGCGACTATTTTCTGCGCTACCGGGAGCACCTGCAGGAGTCGATCCAGCTGGAGGCGGACAAGGCCCGGCTGCAGGCGCAGCTCACCGAGGCCCGGCTGCAGGCGCTGCGCATGCAACTCAACCCCCACTTCCTGTTCAACACGCTGCACGCCATCGCCTCGCTCGTCGAACGTGACCCGCGGGGCGTGCGCCGGATGATCGCCCGCCTGAGCGACCTGCTGCGCTACACGCTGGAACAGACGGGCGCGCAGGAGATCCCGCTGCACCAGGAACTGGACCTGCTGCGCCGCTACCTGGACATCCAGCGCGTGCGCTTCCAGGGCCGCCTGGACGTGACGGAGGACATCGCCCCCGAGACCGCCGACGCGCTCGTACCCAACCTGATCCTGCAACCCCTCGTCGAAAACGCCATCAAGCACGGCGTCAGCCGGATCGACCGCGTCGGGCACATCCACCTGCGCGCCTGGCGAGAAGGCGACGCGCTGCACCTGAGCGTGAGCGACAACGGCCCCGGCATCGCCGGCGACGGCGTCCCCGACCTGGAACAGGGCGTCGGCCTGCGCAACACGCGCGAACGCCTGGCGGGCCTCTACGGCGAGGCCTATCGCCTCACGTTCGACACCACCGGCCCCGAAGGCCTGACCGTTCACGTCGCGCTGCCCTTCCACACCGCGGCGGACCTGCTCACGCACGCCGTCACGGAGCCGTCCTAGCCAGCAGCCCCCGCACGCCACTCGTTCCTCTGCTCCCCCGCTTGCCATGTCCTCCGAACCCCTGCGCGTCCTCATCGTCGACGACGAACCGCTGGCCCGGCAACGGCTGGAAGACCTCCTCTCCGACCGGGACGGCGTCGAGATCATCGGACAGGTCGGCAGCGGAAAGCAGGCCGTCGAGGCCATCCGGGAAGAACGGCCCGACCTCGTCTTCCTCGACGTGCAGATGCCGGAGATGACGGGCTTCGACGTAGTCCGGGCTATCGGCCCGGAGGCGATGCCGCCGACCATCTTCGTGACGGCCTACGACCAGTACGCCCTGACGGCCTTCGACGTGGCCGCGCTCGACTACCTCGTCAAGCCGTTCGACGACGACCGCTTCGAGCAGGCCTTCGAGCGGGCCTGCGAGCTGATCCGGATGCGCAAGGTCAGCGTGATGACGGACAAGCTGCTGTCGCTGCTCCAGGAGGCGCGGGGGCCGGCCGTCTCGCCTCGCCCGACCACCGCCCCCCGCTACCTCGAACGCATCGCCGTCGAGATGCGGGGGCAGGTGCGTGTGGTGCCGGTCGAGCGGATCGACTTCATCACGGCCAGCGGGCCCTATGCCGAGCTGCACGTGGGCGAGGAGACGTTCATCATCCGCGAGCGGATGCAAACCCTGGAGGAACGCCTCGACCCCGACCGGTTCTTCCGCATCCACCGCTCGGCCATCGTCCAGCTCGACCGCGTCGAGGCGCTGCTGATCAGCGGTGGGGGCGACTATGCCGTGCGTCTGAAGGACGGCCGGCGCCTCCAGGTCAGTCGCAGCCGCAAGGAGGAGCTGGAGCAGCGCCTCGGGCTGGACGCCCTCGGGTAGCGCGGGATGCCCTCGGGGAGATCGCGGCGTCCTTTTCCTGAAATCGATTTAAGGTTCGGCCCGGCCCGGCCGATACCGAACCCGCGCCGGCTCCCCACCCGCTGCGGGCCGGCCCCCACGCGTACCGGCGGTTCCCACCACCGCCCGAGGTCCGTCTCCGACATCCACCAAGCCCCTTCCTCCGATGCGTACGCACCACGATTTCATGGTTCGGCGAACCCATTCGTTCTCGTTCTTCTCGCTGCGCAAAAGCGTGCGCGAGAAGATCAAGCAGGGCCTGCTGATGGTGCTGGCCTGGACCACCTGGGGCGTCGCGCTGGCGCAATACCTGCTGGCGCATTAGCCTCCAGCGGTCAGCGATCAGCGGTCAGCGGTCAGCGATCAGCGGTCAGCGGTCAGCGATCAGCGGTCAGCGGTCAGCGGTCAGCGGTCAGCGTTCTGGCTGCAGGCTGCTGGCATCGTGCCGGAACGAGTTCTTCCCCCTGGCCGAAGGCCGCACAGGGGGAAGTCCCCCGAAGGGGGGAAGGGGGTCAAGCCCCGCCGCATCGCCTTCGACGCCGGGGGCTACCCCTCCGTCGCTCCGCGACACCTCCCCTTCGCAAGGGGAGGAGCGGAGGAGCTGCTCGCTGCGGGCTCCCTCGCTGCTGGCTGACGGCTGACGGCTGACGGCTGACCGCTGACGGCTGACGGCCGCTTCATCGCCGGCGGCGACATCCGCGGCGTGAATAGCACACCCGTTCTTCCTGCACCCACTTCGCCGCCAGCAGGATCAGGTCCGCCGTCCGGGCCACGTTGAGCTTTTCCCGGATCCGGTTGCGGTAGGACTCGACGGTCGTCACCCTCACCTGCATCCGGTCGGCGATGGCGTGCGTATCGAGCCCGCGCCCGAGCAGTTCGAACAACTCCATCTCCCGGGGGCTGAGCACGTCGGAGGGCAGGGGCAGCAGGGGATGGCGGCTTCCGGCCACGGCCCGGTACAGCTCGTCGGCGACGCGCTCGCTCAGGTAATAGTGCCCGGTCAGCACCTGCCGGATGGCCGTGCGGATAACCGGGATCGGCTCGTACCGGACGACGTAGCCGCGGCCGCCGGCTCGCAGGACCTGCTCCGCGCAGATGGCTTCGGCCTGGCCGCTCATGGCCAGCATGGGCAGATCGGGATGCCGCCCGTGCAGCCGCCGCATCAGATCCAGCCCGTTCAGATCGGGCAGGTCGAGTTCCAGGATGAGCAGATCCGGCACGTGGGCGTGGGCGTGGAGATGGGCCATCGCCTCGGCCGCCGTCGCGGCCTCCCCGCAGACCGCCAGGTCCGGCTCTTCCTCGATCGTCCGCACCAGCCCCTGCCGGGGCATCGGTTCGGGCTCGATGACGTAGATCGCGTACATGGCATCCCCGGGATTCACGCGGCCGGATCGACGCCCTCGGGGCACACCCTGCCGCCCCTTCACCCGGCACGGGCCGCTCAGGACGCCATGGCCGCCGCGATGAGTTCGAAATGGACCGTTATGTCGTCATGCGCCTTGATGACCCCCATCATCGCCGTGGGCGGCTCGACGTTGAAGTCCGTCATCCGCAAGGCCATCGACCCGACGGCCCGGACGCGTCCGTCGGGTTCGCGCCGGGCCTGCACCCTCGTCTCGACGACCCGCTCGGTGCCCGCGATCGTCAGCCGCCCGCGCACCTGTACGGTATGCCATCCGTCCTCGTCCGCCGACAGCACATCGGCCTGAAGCAGTTCATACTGAATCACCGGATGGGCCTGCGCCTTCAGGGCCTCGTACATGTCCCGGTTCATCCGCCGGTTGCCGCAATCGAAGGCCTGCACCGGCACGCTGACGTGGACCTGCACCGTCCCGGCACCGCCCTCCTGCACGATCCGCGCTCCTGCCGGTGAAGCCTCCAGCACCCCGTACCCGACCACCTCGGCGGCCTCACAGGTGAAGCGGTTGACCGTGGACGAGCCGCGGATCCAGAAACGGCTGCCCGGCTGCACGATGAACCGCTGCGGCCCGTCGGCCGGTGTCCCGGCCGCGGGCAGGCTCAGCAGCAGAAGCAGCGGGGCAATGGCGCACAGGCGATGCATGAAACAACCGGAGCGGTGAACGTCAGCGGGCCAGGACGACGTCGAAATGCACGGTGACCTCATCCCCCGTCTTCAGCGTTCCCAGCATCGCCGTGGGCGGGTCGACGCCGAAGTCCGTCATCCGCAGCGGGAGGCGACCGGTGAGACGGATCCGGCCGTCGGCCAGCGGCTCTCCGTCGACCGTCATGGCGACGTCCCGCGTCGTTCCGGCGATGGTGAGCGCGCCGAGGGTTTCCAGCCGGAAGGTTCCATCGGCCTCGGACGGATGCAGGGTGGCCGTCTTCAGCGTGTAGGTGATCGTGGGATGGTCCTCGGCGGCCAACGCCTGGTAGGCCTTCTTGTTCATCGTGCCGTTCTTGCACGCCAGCTCGGTGACCGGCACCGTCACGCGCCCCTGCGTGATCCCTTCCAGGCTCTCCGAGGCCGCCTCCACCGCCCCGTCGAACGCGTCGACCTCGCACGTCCAGTCGTGCAACGAGGACGTACCTTCGATCCAGATCCGGCTTCCGGGCTGGAAGGTGAAACGAACAGGGGCGGAGATCCAGCCCACGGCCAGGAGCCCGATGAGCACCAGCGGGAGAGACAGCCTAATGCGGTTCATGACACGTCGTGGTTTCTTTTGAACGATGCGCGGCCCGAAGGCCGTTGCGACGGAAGCCAACCAACGCATCCCGCCGCCAACCGATTGCCGGGCCGCGCCGGGCAAGACGTGCGGTCCGTGCCCCGCACGCGCGCGCACGGCTATCCCCAACACCGCCGCCGGGCCATGCCCACCAGGACCTGACGGGGACTTCCCCACACCGAAGCGCCCCTCGAACCGCAGGCGGAACCGCAGGCGGAACCGCACGAGGCCACCGATCTTTCGGGCCGATGCCGCGTTGGGCACCGGGTAGTCACCCGGCTCGCTTCGTGTACTGTGTGAGCGGGAGACCCTCGCCGCAGGGGTCGGTCCGCCCCCCGATAACCCAGCGCTCCGCCGTATGTCCGACTCCGATCCCCTGGCCTCGCTGTGCCGGCGCCTGCAGGCTTCGGACCGGGACGCCTTCGAGGCCCTGTTCCGGATGCTGCGCGAGGGGCTGCTGCGCTACGTGCACGCCATCGTGCGCGACGACGTGGTGGCGCACGACCTGGTGCAGGACGTGTTCGTGGCGCTCTGGGGGCTGCGGGAAACCCTCGACCCGTCCCGCCCGCTGCGGCCGTACGTGTACCGCATGGCTCGAAACCGGGCGCTGCGCTACCTCCGGGACGAGCGCACGCACACCCGGAAGGAGGAGCAACTCCGGGAGGAGGCCGACGGCCATGACCCCGCCTCCGACCCCGGAGCCCGGCTCGACGCGGCGGTGCTGCACGGCTATCTGAGGCGGTGCCTCGCGGCCTTGCCGGACCGGCAGCGGGAAGCGCTCGTGCTGAGCCCGTACCACCACCTCAGCCACCGGGAGATCGCGGCGGTGATGGAGATCTCCCCCCGCACGGTCAACGTGCACATCATGCGGGCCCTGGAGCATCTCCAGCAACGCATGCAGGCTTTCGAACCCGTTCCGAGAACCCCATGAACCAGCACGACCACCCGCCCCTGCCGGCCGAGATCGCGGAGCGCCTCCAGGACCATCCGCCCGAGGCCCGGCAGCGCATCGCCCACCTCTGGCAGGCGCTGGGAGCGGCCGAGGAGGCCCCGGCCGCCGCCCCGGATACCGATGCCGCGTGGGCCGAGCTTCAGGCGCGCCTCTCGCCCGCGCCGGCGCCCGGCCGGGCCGCGGCCCCGGCGGCGGACCGCGCGCCGGTGCGGGCTCGCCCGGCCCGACGCCACACCACAGGCCGGACCACAGGCCGGGCCACGGGCCGGACCGCCGGCCTCGCCCTGCTGGTGCTGGCGCTGCTGGCCGGCCTCTGGGGATGGACACGCCCCGTGACGGTGACCGTCCCGCCCGGCACCCGGCACCACCTCGACCTGCCCGACGGCTCGCGGGTCGAGCTCAACAGCGGCAGCCGCCTCACCTACCGGCGTGGCTTTGCCTCGCTGCCGGGTCGGCCGGCCGAGGAGCGCCGCGTCTCGCTGCACGGAGAAGCCTTCTTCGACGTGGTGCCGGACGGCCGCCCGTTCGTCGTCGAGACGTTCAACGCCCGCATCGACGTGCTCGGCACCCGCTTCAACGTGCGCGCCTGGCCCGGCCCGGCGCAGCCGGAAACCCGGGTCACGCTGGAAGAAGGGCGGGTGCGCCTCACCGATCCGGCCGGGACGTCCGCCCTGGTGCTCTCCGAACCCGGGCAGACCGCCCGCCTGGCCGCCGCCGAGCCGGCGCCCGTACCGGCCATCCCCCTTCCCGATGCGCTGGCCTGGCGGCAGGGCGGCTTCGTGATGAACCGCGAGCCGACGCCCGCCGTCCTGGCCGAGGTGCAACGGCGCTTCGGCGTCCGCATCGAGGTGGACGACGCCCTCACCCTGGCCGATTCGACCAGCCTGACCTACTGGCGCGCCGCGCCGGTCGAGACGGTCCTGCACGACTTCTGCCTGGCCCAGGGCTGCCGGTACCGCCGCACCAGCCAGGGCTTCCGGCTGATACCGGCGGAGCCCCCTCTCTTCTCCCCGGACCGTCGCTGACCGCCATGCTGCCGCGCTTCCTCGCGCTCCTGGGCCTCTGGGGCCTCCTCGCCGGCCCGGCGGCCGGCCCGGCGGCCCACCCGGCGCTGGCCCAGGAGCACACCCCGGCCCCTCCCACCTACACCCTCCTGCTCCGCGGCGTCCCGCTGAGCGAGGCCCTGGACCACCTCGTCCGCACCACGCGGATCGACCTGGTCTACACCACGGACCTGATCGCGGGCAAGGTGGTCTATTGCACCCGGCGGCAGGCTCCCGCGGAGGAACTGCTCCGGTGCGTCCTGCACGGGACAGGGCTGGATTACGTGCGCTCGTCCTCCGGCGCCTACGTCCTCCTGCGGACCCTGGAGCAACCACCGCTGCGCGGGGCCCTGGCCGGGAGCGTCATCGACGGTGAAACGGGCGAGCCGCTGCCCTACGCCAACGTCCTGCTGGCCGATGCCGCCGCCGGCACGACGACCAACGAAGCCGGCCTGTTCAGCATCGCCAACCTGCTCTCCGGCCCGCACCGCGTCGTCGTGTCGTACCTGGGCTACGGCACGGCGGTCGACAGCGTGTGGATCGAGCCGGGGCAGGCGCAGCGGCTGCGCGTGGCCCTCCGGCCGCAACACATCGTCATCGAGCCGCTCGTGGTGGACGGCCTGGCACAGCAGGTGCCCTCGGGCCGGCTGGGGCGGGGGGAGGTCGACGGCGAGGCGCTGCGGCGCCCCCGCCTGGCCGGCACGCCAGACGTCGCGCTGAGTGCCGGTCGCCTGCCCGGCCTCTCGGTGCAACAGCCGCTGGCCGACCTGCACATCCAGGGCAGCGGCACCGGCGAACACCTGACGTTGCTGGACGGGACTCCGGTGCGCAACCCCGTCAGCCTCGGCCGTCACCTGGGCGCTTTCAGCCCCCTGGCGCTGCGGCGCATCACGGTCCACAAGGCCGGCTTCGATGCGGCCCGGGGCAGCCACCTGGCCGGCGTCATCCACGCCTCGCACGACCTCGACGGCCCGCACACGCCGGGGCTGGCGCTGAGCCTGGACCCGGTCAGCCTCAACGGTCGCGTCCAGCATCGCTGGTCCTGGCGCGACGGCGGCCGTGCCGCCATCCTGGCCGCCCTGCGCACCAGCGTCTGGGAGGTCTACCGCGACCCCGGCGTGCAGGCGCTGCTGGAAAGCTGGAACACGCTCGACCCGGTGGTGGGCTCGCTGTGGCTGGGCGATCCCGTCAGCCAGCACTCGCTGACCCTCTACCGCCAGACCCCACGCGTCGCCTTCTCCGACGCCCACCTCGCGCTCCGCCTGCACCTGGACCCCTTCCGCATCCTGACCGCCTCGGCCTACCGCGGCCGTAACCACCTCGCCGCCGAGCAGACGGCCCTCAACGCCGACGACGCCGGAGGCGAGGACCAGTTGATCCTGACGGACGACGCCTATGACTGGCTGAACTGGGCCGGTCACGTGGGCTTCAGTCGCCTCCTCGGCCCCCGCTCCATCGTCACGCTGACGGTCCGCGGCAGCCGGCACACGTCGCAGTATGCCTACCATGCCCTGCGCCACACCGGCCCCGGCCTCGACGACCCCGCGCAACGCCGGGCGCTCGAGGCCGCGCTCCGCCCGACGCTGGACACGGCCCCGGGCGCCCGTGAGCACAACGCCATCAGCGAAGCATCCCTCGAGGCCACGCTGAACCACAGCCGCTCGCCCCGGCACCACCTCGACATCGGCCTGCGGCTGGACCTCGCCGCGAGCGCCTTCGAGCTGGGCAACGCCTTCGTGGCGCCGTTCTCGTACGAGGCCACCGCGCTGCATCTGGCCGGATACGGCCAGGGGACGATCGGGCTGGGCGAGGGGACGGCGCTGGAACCGGGCCTGCGGCTGACGTGGGTCCCCGCCCGCCGCAGCGTCTATGCCGAACCCCGGCTGGCCCTCCGCCACGACCGCCCCTGGCGCGCCGACGGGAGCCTGGCCCTGCGCGTCTCGGGCGGGCTGTACCGGCAGTTCATCAACCAGTTCGAGCTCAGCAGCGTGGGCGCCACGGCCATCGTGCCGTCGGTGCGGTTCTGGCTGCCGGTGGACCGGGCGCTGGCGCCGCCGCGCGCGCTGCACCTGGCCACCGAGGCCCGCCTCGCCCCCGGCCCCCGCTGGGCCCTCACCCTGGAGGCGTACGCCAAGTCCCAGCCGCGCCTGCTCGGCCTCGACTACCCGACGCTCCTGCAGACCCACCCGGCCCGGCGCCCGACCCCGCCGGCGGTGCCGCTGCCCCCGGACGCGTTCATCCATGCCCTGCGCGGCCGGGCCTACGGCGCCGGCCTCCGCCTCCACCACGCCGGCCCCCGGCTGACGCCCACCCTCACCTACAGCTTCAGCCACGCCGAACGGCGCTACCCCGGCCGCTTCCACGAGCAGTACCGCATGGTGCCCTGGAACGAACCGCACCGCCTCACCCTGGACGTCGACCTCCACCCGACCCGGACGCTGACGCTGACGGCTACCTGGACGGGCATCTGGGGACGCCGCTGGGGCCTCCGGCAGATGTACTACGACTACCTGCTCTACTCCGACCGCATCGCCTCCTTCACGCCGTTCTACCCCGACAACCCGGACCGCCAGCCCCTCCCCGCGGCCCATCACCTCGACCTCGGCGTGACCTTCGCGCAGACGGGCCGGCTCGGCACGGTGCAGGTCCGCACCTTCGTGATGAACGCGCTGGACTACGCCAACGTCTTCGACCGCAGCCTGGAGCCCACGGACGATGGCACCTTCCGCGCCATCGACCGCCTGATGCCGGGCCGGCACCTGGCCTTCTCCCTCCGCCTGGAACGCTGAACGGCCCGGCACTCGAACCAGTGCACGGGCCTCCGGGTAGCAGATAGCCCGCCTCGATCTGCACATCCACCACCCCGGACACCCATGACATTGCCCTCTTCCGATCCTGCCTTTTACACCGTCATCCAGGGCGAACGCGTCCCTTCGCTCGGGCTCGGGACGTGGCAGTTGCGGGGCGCCGCGTGCCGGCAGGCCGTCGAGCATGCGCTGGACCTCGGCTACCGCCACCTCGACACCGCGCAGATGTACGAGAACGAAGACGCCGTCGGGCAGGGGCTGGCCCACGCGCCCGTCGATCGGGACGCGGTGTTTCTGACGACGAAGATCTGGCATGACAGCCTGGCCCCGGCCGACGTGCGCCGCACCACCGAGGCCAGCCTCCGTCGGCTCGGCACCGACTACGTGGACCTGCTCCTGATCCACTGGCCGAACCCGCACATTCCGCTGGAGCAGACGCTGGACGCCATGCTGGCGCTGCAGGCCGAGGGCAAGACGCGCCACATCGGCGTGAGCAACTTCCCGCCCTCGCTCCTGCAGCGGGCGCTGGCGCACACCCCGCTCTTTGGCATCCAGGTCGAGTATCACCCCTACCTCGGCCAGCACCGGCTGCTCCGGCTGGCGCTGGCGCACGACCTCATGCTCACGGCCTACTCGCCCATCGCCAAGGCCCGGGTGCTGGAGGACCCGGTGCTGCAGGAGATCGCCGAGACGCACGGCAAGACGCCCATCCAGGTGACGCTGCGCTGGCTGATCCAGCAGCGGCCGGTCACGGCCATCCCGCGCAGCGCCCGTCCGTCGCACCGGGCGGCCAACCTGGACGTCTTCGACTTCGCGCTGAGTGCCGAGGAGATGCGCCGCATCGCCCGCCTGGATCGCGGCCTGCGGCTGGTCGACCCCGACTTCGCTCCGGACTGGGAGCGCGAGGACGAGCCGGCGGACGAGCCGGCGGAGGCGGTGCTCGAGGCCGCCATCGGGTCGTAATCCCTCGTTCGATCCGGGGTGGATCATGCTGCGTCGCGTGCTCGCCGGGCTGGCCTTCGCGCTCGGGGCCATGGGCGCCTCAGGGCAGTCGCCCCCGCCGCCGTTCGACCTGTTGCTCACCGGCGGGCTCGTCATCGACGGATCCGGGGCGCTCGGCGTGGTGGCGGACGTCGGCATACGCGATGGGGCGATCGTGGCGGTGGGGCCGCCGGCCGGGGCATCGGCCCTCCGGGTGATCGACGTCCGCGGCCGGATCGTGGCGCCGGGGTTCATCGACCTGCATTCCCACGCCGACGATGTCGCGCCGGGCGCCGGGCTGCGCCACGCGGACCCGCGCCGCCGCGCCGCGCCGAACCTCGTCATGCAGGGCATCACGACGGTCGTCGTCAACCAGGACGGGCGCTCGCCCTGGCCCATCGCCCGCCAGCGGAGGCAGATGGAACAGGGCGGCATCGGCCCGAACGCCGTGCTGCTGGCCGGCCACGGCACGATCCGACGGCTCGTGATGGGAGCGGACGTGCGCCGCCCCGCGACGCCGGAGGAGATCACGGCGATGGTCCGGCTCGTCCGACAGGCCATGGCCGAGGGCGCCGCCGGGCTCTCGGCCGGGCTGGAATACGACCCGGGGCGCTGGAGCACCACCGACGAGCTGGTGGCGCTGGTCGCCGCGCTCGCGCCCCGCGGCGGGGTCTACATCGCCCACCAGCGCAGCGAAGGCACCGACCCGATGTGGTTCTGGCCGTCCCAGGATACCGCCGGCGCGCCGACGCTCCTCGACGCGGTGCGCGAGACCATCGCCATCGGCGAGCGAACGGGCGTTCCCGTCGTCGCCTCGCACCTCAAGGCCCGGGGAACGGACGCCCGCGGGATGGGCCGGGCCGCCATCGACCTCATCGAGCAGGCCCGCGCACGAGGCGTCCCGATCTGGGGAGATCAGTACCCCTACACCACCAGCGGCACCGACGGCCACACCGTGCTCCTGCCGGACTGGGTGCTGGACGCGACGCCCGGAACACCCCACCCGACCGGCCGGCCCCCGGCCGACTATGCCGCCCGGCTTCGCGCCGCGCTGGCGCATCCGGCGACGGCCGCCCACCTCCGGCAGGACACCGCCCACGAGATCCGGCGCCGGGGCGGTGCCGGGCGGATCGTGGTGCTGGAGCATCCCCGCCCGGATGTGGTGGGGCGCACCCTGGCCGACCTGGCGGCCGCCCGCGGGATCTCGCCGGTCGACATGGCCTTCGCCCTGCAAATCGAGGGCGACCCTGCCCGGCGGGGCGGTGGGCGGCTCCGGGGCTTTTCGATGGACGAGGCGGACGTGGCCGCCCTCGCTGCCCGGCCCTGGATCGCCACCGCCACCGACGGCGGCATCGCCCTGCCCGACGATCCCCCGGTGCATCCCCGCCTCTATGGCGCCTTCCCCCGAAAGATCGCCCGCTATGCCCGCGACCAGGGCCTTCTTTCCGTGCCGGCGGCCATCCGCGCGGCCACCGCGCTGCCCGCACAGATCCTCGGGCTTCGAGACCGCGGCCTCGTCCGCGAGGGCTACCGGGCCGACCTCGTCGTGCTCGACCTCGACCGTCTGGCGGACCGGGCCACCGTCTTTGCGCCCCACCGGTACGCCGCCGGCATCGACTACGTCTTCGTCGAAGGCACGGCCGTGGTCGAGCAGGGTGTGCCGACGTATGCCCGGCCCGGCCGGGTGCTGGTGCCGGCCGGACGACCGCCCCCGGCAGACCTCGACGCCGGCGACGACCGATGAGACACGGGCACCGGGCAAAAGCCGGCCCCTTGCCCGGCTTGCATCACGGCGATGAAAGGCGGTATTTCCAGAGATCGTCTGCTCGGTCCACCTCCCTCCTCTGCCCGCCATGCATCGCCGTGCCTTCCTGAAGACCTCCGCTGCCGGACTGGCCTACGCCGCCGTGCCGATCCTGCCCCGCCGTCGCCGCGCGCGCTACCGCACCGCCCTGATCGGCACCGGCTGGTGGGGGATGAACATCCTGCGCGAAGCCATGGCCGCCGGGCAGAGCGAGGTCGTCGGGCTGTGCGACGTGGACCGGCGCCACCTGGGCGGCGCCTACGCCGAGGTCGAGCGCCTCTCGGGCGATCGGCCAAAGCGCTACACGGACTACCGGGAGCTCATCGCCGAGACGCGCCCCGAGATCGCCATCGTCGCCACGCCGGATCACTGGCACGCGCTCTGCGCCATCGCTGCCATCGAGGCCGGCGCCCACGTCTACATCGAGAAGCCCATCAGCCACACCATCGACGAAGGCAAGGCCATCGTGCGGGCGGCCCGGGCGCACGAGCGAACCGTGCAGGTGGGCACGCACCGGCGCGTCTCGCCGCACAACATCTCGGGCATGCAGTTCCTGAAGTCCGGCAAGGTGGGCGACATCGGCATGGTGCGTATGTTCGTCCACTACGGCGGCGGCCCCGGCGAGGTCACGCCCGACGAAGAGCCGCCGCCGGAGCTGGACTGGGACATGTGGCTCGGCCCGGCCCCCTACCGGCCTTTCAACCCGCGCATCCACCCGCGGGGCTTCCGCCAGTTCCTCGACTACGCCAACGGCCAGCTCGGCGACTGGGGCATCCACTGGCTCGACCAGCTCCTCTGGTGGTCCGAAGAGCCCTGGCCCCGGCACGTCTACTCGACCGGCGGCCGCTTCATCCGCGAGGACAACACGACGGCCCCGGACACGCAGGTGGTGACCTACGCGTTCGAGTCGTTCTCCGCCGTCTGGGAGCACCGCCTCTATGCCGCCAACAACGCCGAGCACCACAACATCGGCTGCTATTTCTACGGAACCGAAGGCACCTTCCACATGGGCTGGCAGGACGGCTGGACGTTCTATCCCACCCGCAAGAGCCAGCCGATCATCCACGAAGACCCGCAGCTCCACCAACCCGACGACCAGAACATCCGGGAGCTCTGGGCCGACTTCCTGGACGCCATCGAGACGGGCCGCCGCCCCGTGTGCGACATCGAGATCGGCTACCGGGCGACGAACATGAGTCTGCTCGGGATGCTCTCCTGGAAGCTCGGCCGCAGCGTCGAGTGGGACGGCGAGCGCGGCGTCATCGTCGGCGACGAGGAGGCCAACCGGCTCCTCCGCCGCCCCTACCGCACCCCCTGGGTGTATCCAGAGTAGCGATCGGCTTTCAGCGGTCAGCTTTAAGCCGTTCAGCGATCAGGCGTGACACGATGGTGCTCGCCGCGTAGCTTTGGCTGACCGCTGACCGCTGACGGCTGACCGCTGACGGCTGACCGCTGACGGCTGACGGCTGACGGCTGACCGCTGACGGCTGACCGCTCTCCATTGCACACAGCAGGAAAACAGGAAAAGGGGATGACCGCCTCCCGCATCGTCGACCGGATCCGGGATCTCTTGCAGATCACCGAGCCCTTCAACCGCCTCCCCGAGTCCGAACGGGAGGCGCTGCTGGCCGACGTGTCCGTGGAGTATTTTGGACCGGATGAGGTCATCCTGGAGCAGGGTACGACGCGCGTCAAGGGCCTCTACATCGTCGAGTCGGGGCTGGTCCGGCTGCGGGACGTCGTGCAGCAGCGGCTCATCAGCAAGTGCACCGAGGGTCAGACCTTCGGGTCGTTCGGGCTGCTCAAGAGCCAGGGCGTGGCGGTCTACGAAGCCACCGCGCTGGAGCCGACCGTCTGCATCGTGCTCAGCGCCCGGCGCTTCCTGGAGCTGTACAAGACGAACGAGGAGGTGGCGGCGTACTTCGATCAGGACGTCAACCAGTACGTGCTGCGCCTGGGGACGGACGTGGACGTTCCCGGTGCGCATCTGCTCTTCGGGCAGCGCCTGGGGCGCCTGCCGTTGCGTCGGCCGCCGGTGTGTGCGCCGGAGACGCCCGCCTGCGAGGCGGCCCGGCAGATCGACCAGGCCGGCGGCGGCCCCCTCGTCGTCATGGACGAGGGCCGGCCCATCGGGATACTCACCGATGCCGACCTGCGGAGCCGGCTGGTAGCGGCCGGCCGGCCGCTGGAGACGCCGGTTCAGGCGCTGATGACGACCCCCGCCGTGACGCTCTCGGATCAGGCCTCGCTCTTCGAGGCCATGATGGCGATGCTCGATCGGCGCACGGACGCGCTCGTCGTGGTGCCCGCCGAGGGGGCGACGTCCGGCGAGGCCGTCCGCCTGCTGACCGACCGGGACGTGGCCCACTTCCGCGGGCAGGACCCCATGGCCACCGTGCAGCGCATCGACAGCGTAGGCGCGGTCTCGGATCTCGTCAACATCCGCCGCGAGGTGAGCCTGCTGCTGGCGCGGCTGTACCGGCAGGAGGTGCCGCCGGAGTTGCTGGGGCGGTTCCTGGCCGCGCTCTACGATCGCATCTCGGTGCGGGTGCTGCACCTGGTCGAGCAGGCGCTGGCGAGCCAGAGCCCGGCTCCGCCGCCGGACGTCCCGTGGGTGTGGCTGCGCCTCGGCAGCAGCGGGCGGCAGGAGATGGCGCTGACCTCCCGGCAACACAACGCCGTGCTGTACGTCGCCCCGGCAGAGGCCGAGGCGGCCCGGCACGCGGCGGACTGGTTCGCCCGCCTGGCCGAGGACGTCAACCGGGCCCTCGAGGCCTGCGGCTTCGCCCCGAGCCCCATCACCGCCCGGGAATCGGCCTGGCGCCTCTCCCTCCGCGCGTGGAAGCGACAGGTGCGCTCGTGGATCTTCGAGGCCGATGCCGCGGCCCTCCAGGACGTCCTGCCCTTCTTCGACCTCCGCGGCATCTACGGCGATCTCGCGCTGGTGGACGAGCTGAAGGCCGACATCGTCGACGCGCTCAACGTGCAGATGCTCGACCGGGAGCGCCACCTGCCGGCGCGGCTGGCCGATGCTGCCGCCGAGCGCCGCGGTTCGGCCTCGTTGCTGCGGCGGCTCGTGCCCGAGCGCCTCCTCGACAACGGCGCCCCGGTCGACCTGCGGGAGCAGGGCCTCCTGCCCGTCGTCGACGCCGCTCGCATCCTGGCGCTGGAGGCGCGCTACCTGACTTCCACCAACACGTTCGACCGCCTCCGGCACGTCGCCGCCGCGCTGCCGGAAGAGGCCCGGACCCTCGACGCAGCGCTGGAAGCCTACCAGAACCTGACCAGCCTGCGCCTGGAGCACCAGCTGCGCGCCGCCGAGGAAGGCGAAGCCCCGACGAACCTGCTGGACCCCGCCCAGCTCACCAGGTACCAGCGCACCTTCCTCCGCAACGCCCTCGCCGCCGTCGATGACCTCCAGGACCTGCTCACCCGCCGCTTCAAGAAAAAGCGGTAGCGAGCTTTCAGCGATCAGCCGTCAGCTATCAGCCCGTATCCCACAGCCCGGCTCACCGCCGAAAACTACTGACCGCTGAAAGCTGACGGCTCGTACGTGTTTTCCTGACAGGCCATCGCGCCTCCTTCCTGACAGGCGGCTGCGCCTGCTCTTGCGTCAGGCTAACCCTGCGTTGCCTATCCTGGCATCAGGTCGCGTCAGGGCACGTCCACCTCACCACCTGCGAATGCCTCTATTGACAGGGGGTCTGCGATGAACCTGAAAACGCTGCGGGTCTGTGCTCTTCCGTGCCTGGCAGGCATGCCGGGGCTGCTCACCGCCTTGGCCTTGGTCCTGCTGCTCGCCGGCGGGTGTGACAGCACGGAGCCGGAGCCCCCGCCCTGGATCCACACACCGGGACCCGTCGCCCCGGTCGCCTTCGCCCATCCTGCCTGGCATCCCGGCGGGCGCTACATCGCCGCCGAGCACGGCGACAGCCTGGATGCCAACGGCGACGGACACCTCGATACCCTCTTCGGCGGGATCTGGCTGATCGACGTGCAGACAGGGCAGAAAAAACCGCTCGTAGCGGGCGATCTGCCGGCGTGGGCCCCGGATGGGAAGCGCCTGGCGCTGGTACGAGCGGCGCAGATCTACGTGGTTGACGTGCTGGATGTGGAGGCTGCACGGATCGACACAAGCAGCCTGCGCCCGTTGACGAGCGAGGGGCGCAATTTCTTTCCGGCCTGGAGTCCCGACGGAGCATGGATTGCCTATGACTCGGATGCGCAGGACCCGAGCGCGCCCTATGAGGTGTGGATCATGCGCAGCGACGGGTCAGAGAAGACGAACGTGAGCGGCTATAGCAGCCGGATGCCTCACTGGTCGGAGGATGGACAACGTTTGGTGCATAAGGCCTATCTGGGAATGGGAGCGTCTGAGATTGCGGTGATCGATACTGCCGGTGGAGAGATCGAGCGCCTGACGTTCGATACGAACATGGACGACCATCCGAGCTTCTCGCCCAATGGCGAGCAGATCGCGTTCTGCTCACAGCCGCAGCAGGGGCTGCCAGCCATCTGGGTCATGAACCGCGACGGCACCCGGCCACGCAAGGTCTCGCCCGACACGGCATACCACTTCGACTGGAGCCCTGACGGCAAGCACCTCGTCTTCCTGTATCACCCGGGCTACAAACCCAACACGCTGGAGATCTACCCCGGCAGCGGCGAACTCTGGGTCATGAATACCGACGGCAGCGACCTGCGCCGGCTCACCTACACAACGATCAGATAGCCCGAAGAAGGCTGGAGGATAGGCCGTGCCACCCTGATGACAACGGCCCTCCCAGAGGGCGCCCCTTTGTACAAGCTCGATCCGCCAAGATCCCGAGTATCTCAAGCCAACCTGAGCGAGCACGTGATAACACGGCCCATCTTCAGAATACCACACGCCGGATTACTGGCAGTAGGTTTGATGTTGCTCCTGGCCGCCTGCGACCTCTTCTCCTCTGAGCCAGACGAGGGGGGCGTGACACATGGCCCCGTACCCCCGGTCTTGCACGAGTTTCCCCGCTGGAGCCCGGACGGAACTGCTCTTCTGTATTACGACACGGGTCTGGTCAGCTACAATCCCGACACCCACGCGACGATACACGACATCGACCGGAGAGGCATCTGGGTGATGAACCTGGAGACGGGGCAGCGGCGCAAGCTGGTCTCGGCCGGGTACGCCGACTGGTCTCCGGACGGCTCGGCCATTGTGTTTGAGGCCGGGCAGCTCTACACCGCTCGTCTCGCCGGAGAGGCGATCGATAGCACGTCCGTCACGCAGATCACGCCGGGAGGCCGCAACTTCTTCCCCGACTGGAGCCCGGATGGCCAGTGGATCGCGTATGACAATTCGTTGTGTGAGGGGCCAAAGACATGCGGGGTATGGTTGACCTCCGCAGGGGGGGGGCAGCATGAGCATCTTGCTGATTATGGCAGGATGCCGAGTTGGCATCCGTCAGAAAATGCTCTGATCTTCTTTACACGAGCCGTCACGTCTGCTGGAGAAGTACGGGGAGATAGCCTCTGGCGGCAAGAACTGGACACGAAGCGAATACACCTCATCAGCGCCGTTCTCGGGTTGGGCCGCACCAGCCGTTATCCCCGATACGCGCCAGACGGGAGCAGAATCGCCTTCCAATCGGACTGGCAGATATGGGTGATGGAGGCCGATGGGAGCCATAAGGAGCAGCTCACCTTCGACCAGGGCGGCATGCCCGACTGGTCCCCCGATGGGCAGCAGATCGTCTACATCGGCCCGCAGAATACGATCTGGGTGATGGACGCTGATGGGGCAAACAAAAAGCAGCTCACGTTCCGCCCAGATCATGCGGTCCGAACCACGGAACCCTAACGCTAAACGTCAGGGAGGAACGGCCATGCACGATCCCTAGCCCACGAAAAGGCCCCACGAGGGAGCCTGCACCATTGCATAGACGATCCGCCTAGATCTACTACACCACGGGAAGCACTCCGCCGGTAGGGCCTCGTGCACTCTATCGACGGCAACTCCCGATTGTTCCATACTTACCTGAAAGGGAGGTTTTGCCATGAAGCGATTCATGCATATGTCCACGTTGTTACTGTTGGTCCTTGCTACGCCTACCTCGGTTCATGCTCAAGCTATTCCAACGCCGGAAGCCATTGAGCGAGAAATCATCATCCAGTTCAGCCCGGGAACCCTGTCACTCCCGCCCGGACGCACCCAGGCCCGTCTGGAGGAGGTTTCATTCCAGGTACCCACCCTTCGAAGCGTGCTGCAACTATACAACACTGACACTATAGCCAAGGCATTTCCGGCCTTTAAACCTGCCGACACGCTGGGCGTCTCCAGGAGGGGGGAAGCCGTTAAATTGTCCGATCTCTCCGAGGTGTACAAGATCACGCTGGCATCGGATCAGAGCGTTGGCGATGCAGTGATCCGTGCCCTGGAGCAACTCCCCGGTGTGTTATTTGCGGAGCCTAATGGACGGGCTGTTTCGCAAGTGGTTTACCCGAACGATCCCTATTTCGACAACCCGTCCAGTTCTGGGTCCGGTGGTAATCAGTGGAATCTGCTGAATACGGGACAAAGTGGTGGGACCGCTGACGCGGATATCGATGCACCGGAGGCATGGGATATCACAAAAGGAAGCGCAAATACAGTAATAGGGGTCATTGAGGTGAGTGGCGGTGTACGGTCGGGCCACCCTGATTTAAGCGGGAAGGTCAGTGGCGATGCCGCCTACAGCGATCACGGTACGCATGTAGCAGGCATCGCAGCCGCGAAGACCAACAACAACACCGGAATCGCGGGCGTGGACTGGAACGCTCAAATCGTCAGTCAACAGATAGGAGATGACCCTTCGACTTACAGCGCCATTATGGACGCAGTGCAGACCTACGACTCTGATATCCTGAACAACAGTTGGGTTACATGTGTCGCGGGAACATGCCTTGATCCAGTACCACAACCCCGCTATTCGACCCTGGTCCGCCGCGCCTTTGCCAATGCTTACAAGCTCAACGTTGTGTCTACAGCGGCGATGGGTAACTATAATACGACGAACACGTACTATCCGGCTGGTTTTGGACAGGGCATCATCGCCGTCGGTGCGACGAACAGAAATGATTCGCGCTGGGTGTCGAGCAGTTCAAGCGGGTCGAACAAAGGAAACCACATAGATGTCGGCGCACCGGGTCAAGACATCTACAGTACCGTAGTCGGTGGCTACGGCTGGAATACGGGTACCTCAATGGCCACGCCCCACGTCTCTGGAATTGCCGGACTCATGCTGGCCGTCAATCCTAACCTCTACAATGATGACATCGAACAGATTATCCGGATGAGTGCGGATAAAGTTATAGCGTAGGTCAATAATGTTGAGGCAGGAAGCCGCAGTGCTGGAACCATCCCGCGGCATCCGCCGCCGTCACCTGCTCGGTGGCATACTCCACGGCCTCCAGCAGCGCTTCCGCCGTGTCCGCACAGGCCTTCTTGATCAGATGCTTCAACTTCGACCACAGCAGTTCGATCGGATTGAACTCCGGACTGTAGCGCGGCAGCGGCCGGACGCAGGCGCCCCGCGCCTCGATCTGTTCGACCAGGTCCGGTGCCTCGTGGATGCGCGCGTTGTCCCACAGCACGATGTCGCCCGGCTTGAGTACCGGCAGCAGGTGCTGCTGGATGAACCCGCGGAAGTGCCAGCGCCGCACCGTGCCGGTATGCATGGCCACCGTGCCGGCTCCATCAAAGCCCAGCCAGCCCAGCAAGCTGACGCGTTTTCCCTGCCGCAGCGGGGCCTGACAGACCAGGCGCTCGCCCCGAGGCGCATAGCCGTAGGCCAGGCGCATGCCCTGGATGACTCCGCTTTCATCAACGGCTTTGATCCTGGTCGCATCGACCGTACCGAGCCAGTCGCGGAAGGCGGCCCGCTCGGCTACGACGTCGGGGCGCTGTTGCTGCGCGGCCTGCATCGTCTTTTTTTTCGCGTCAGGCCCAGTCGCGCCCGGACCCGGCCCATCGTGCGGCGGCTGACCCGACGCCCGGTGTGCTCGGTGAAGCGCTGGGCCAGTTCATCCTGTGTCAGGTCGGGCTGGGCCTCAATCCAGGAGCGGACGAGGGCCTCGTCGGCCTCAGTTAGCAGCCGTCGGGACCCGCCGGGTTTTTTCGGCTCGAGCGAGCCGCTCTGCCGGGCCTGGCGAATGACGCGGTCGACGGAAGCCTTGCCGACGGCAAAGCGCTGGGCCAGGTCGGCCCGGGAGCCTTCGCCGCGCTCATAGGCACGGGCGATGCGCCACCGTAGATCGGTGGAAAGGGGAGCGGGCATCAGAGTAGCCAGAGCAAAAGGAATGGATACAGAGTCAGACTGAAGATAACATCAACCGCGATGACCTACGCTATACTGCGATGAATGGGCAGAATTTTACGAATGAGTATGGTTACGGCCGCGTGAATGCGCGGAAGGCGTTGGATCTACTGCGGTCCCCGTACGCCGTCGCGCACTACACCGCCACCGGCGGCAGCATCGTTAGCTCCACAGGAACCTACACCACGGTGATCTATGACGCGCCCGGGCTCGCCTCTGCAGTCTACATCGTGAAGCGTCACGAGGTCCGCCGAACCGTCAGCTTTCCATCCAATCAGAGTGTGAGCGTGTGGGGACGTGGAGCAGCGAGCAAAGGCTGGAACATCGAATCGCCGAACTTCTCCTTGCCCTGGGTTGGCGTGGTGCCCGGAACGGTGACGTCCACCGGTGCTACCCTGCGCACCTATGTGTATCAGGTGTGGGACGAAGTCGGGCATTATAAAGGCTACTATCCGGCGACGGCCAGTAACGCCATCTTTGCCTACACCGTGCATGGGATTCCGGATCCCCTGCCGGATCCGCCCCCTGCCCCGACGAACCTGACCGTCACCGGCACCACCGGCCAACATCCCTACCTCACCTGGACCGCCAGCAGCGGCGCCACCGGCTACAAGGTCTACCGCTGCGCCAACACCTACTACACCTGCTCCTCCTTCTTCCAGATCGGATCCACGACGAGCACCTCCTTCACCGACACCGGCAAGATCATTGGCAGCGGCTGCCTCGGCGGTGGCGACGAGATCACCCAGTACTACGTCAAGGCCTACAACACCGGCGGCGACTCGAACCCGTCGAACACGGCCGCCACGTGCACCGATCCCAGCAAACGCAGCGTGGCGACCGACGCGCCGGACGTGCCGGCGACCTTCGCCCTGCACGCAGCCTACCCCAACCCGTTCAACCCCGCCACCGAGATCCGCTTCGACCTGCCCGAGGCCGTGCCGGTGACGCTCGTCGTCTACGACGCGACCGGGCGCGAGGTGGCGCGGCTGGTCGACGGCCCGCTGGCAGCCGCCACGCACGCGGTCACCTTCGATGCCACCGACCTGCCCAGCGGCGTCTACCTCGTCCGGCTCGCGGCCGGCCCCTTTGCGCAGACGAGGCGCGTGGTGCTGTTGAAATAGATGGGTGACAGAGACGGGCGGCGCCTCACCGTGCAGCGAGCCGAGGCGCACAGCCGAGGCATCGGCCGGCGGCGGCGGTACCCCGCGATGCGTATCTTCGAGCACGCCCCCGGTGTGGAGCCATCGGCTCGAAGGCCAACGACGCCGCGGTGGCCCACGCGGCGGTGCGGATGAAGGAAGCCCTCGAAAAGATCCGCGAGCAGGTCCAGAACGTCGAATAGGGTCAGCCGTCAGCGGTCAGCGGTCAGCCGTCAGCCGTCAGCTATCAGCCCGGAGCCCACGGCCCACAGCCCGGAGCCCACGGCCCACAGCCCGGAGCCCACGGCCCACAGCCCGGAGCCCACGGCCCGGAGCCCACGGCCCACAGCCCGGAGCCCACGGCCCACAGCCCGGAGCCCACGGCCCACAGCCCGGAGCCCACGGCCCACAGCCCGTAGCCCACAGCCCGGCTCACCGCCGAAAACTACTGACCGCTGAAAGCTGACGGCTGAAAGCTGACGGCTCGTACGTGTTTTCCTGACAGGCCATCGCGCCTCCTTCCTGACAGGCGGCTGCGCCTGCTCTTGCGTCAGGCTAACCCTGCGTTGCCTATCCTGGCATCAGGTCGCGTCAGGGCACGTCCACCTTACCACCTGCGAACGCCTATGGGAGCAGGGCCGGTCCGTACCGTCCCCCCTTGTAGGAAGGACGTGCCCGCCGGGAGGGGCTATCCCTCGACGGCTCGTCACCTCCGGCGCGTTGCTTTCTGAACGGCCCGTTTGTTCCACTGCGGAGGTGATCGGTCGTTTTTCGCAAGTCTATCCTAACGCATTTATGCCACTTAGGGTCCATCGTCCTAACGGCAGTACACAAGTGGTCCGATCACAGCCACTCGACACCGTTCTCCAGCAAGCTACCTTCATCTTCTATGCATCATCCTATGATGACGCGCTTTCCCAGAGGGCTCCTATGCCCAGTCAATGGATCCGCCTTCATTTTTTTAGCGGTCATCCTGAGCTTGTGCTCCTGTAGTGCGGTGGGCGGCGGCGAAGGAGAAAACCCCATCAATGAGGACATTGTCCTGGTCAAAGACTGCTGCCGGGGAGCCGAGCTGAAAATCGGTGAGTACATGTTCGCGGCCTGGTCGGAGCGTGGCATCTACACGACGCTGCCGCTGCGCCTGGTCACGCTCGACGAGGACCTGAATGCACGACGCGACACGATCCTCATCCATGAGGGTAATTGGCACTACGTGCATCCCAACCGGAGCGGGGACCGACTGCTGTTGGTCAAGTCAAACTTCTTTGGCGTTTCGGTGGGGGCGCTCTACGAGTACAACGTGCCTTTGGGCACGCTTCGCCTGCTGCGCGACAGCACCGTCAATGTCTCCAGCGCCGTCTACTGGCCCGGCGATGAGGATCGGCTCGTCTACTACAGCTACGGGCAGATGCAAGGCACCACCCCCCTGGGAGAGGGGGCCGGTTACTACGTGCTCGACTTGACGACCGGGGCGGACAGCCTGCTCGTCGGTCATCTCTCTTCGGGGGGCCTGCGCGAGATGGTCAACGGCTTCGACCTCTCGCCGGACGGGCGGACGCTGCTCTACCCCAACGTACGCGCGCCGCGAACGGGCTTCCTGCCCCCGCAGGCCGTCGCGTATGATCTGGAGACGGGCAACCTAGACACGTTGGCCGTCTCGTTCGATCAGTCCTGGGTACGCATCGGACTGTGGCTACGCTACAGCCCGAACGGCCGGCAGATCCTCTACTGCAGCTACCCCACGGGAGCCACCGGTCATATTACAAACGATGACAGCCAGGTGGGCCTCATCGACCGGGCGACGCTGGCGAGACGGATCCTCGACGTGAATACCACGCCGGGTGGGCGCTCCGTGCAGTTGGCGCCGACGTGGAGTCCCTCTGGGCGGCACATCGCTTACGGCAGCAGCAAGTTGTTCGAGCACGAGGGGGCCAAGGGGCGCTACTCCCTCTACATCCTCAAAGACGTACGGTGAAACAACACTTCGAGCAGGTTTGATGCCGAGGTATAGCGCAGGTCAATAATGTTGAGGCAGGAAGCCGCAGTGCTGGAACCATCCCGCGGCATCCGCCGCCGTCACCTGCTCGGTGGCATACTCCACGGCCTCCAGCAGCGCTTCCGCCGTGTCCGCACAGGCCTTCTTGATCAGATGCTTCAACTTCGACCACAGCAGTTCGATCGGATTGAACTCCGGACTGTAGCGCGGCAGCGGCCGGACGCAGGCGCCCCGCGCCTCGATCTGTTCGACCAGGTCCGGTGCCTCGTGGATGCGCGCGTTGTCCCACAGCACGATGTCGCCCGGCTTGAGTACCGGCAGCAGGTGCTGCTGGATGAACCCGCGGAAGTGCCAGCGCCGCACCGTGCCGGTATGCATGGCCACCGTGCCGGCTCCATCAAAGCCCAGCCAGCCCAGCAAGCTGACGCGTTTTCCCTGCCGCAGCGGGGCCTGACAGACCAGGCGCTCGCCCCGAGGCGCATAGCCGTAGGCCAGGCGCATGCCCTGGATGACTCCGCTTTCATCAACGGCTTTGATCCTGGTCGCATCGACCGTACCGAGCCAGTCGCGGAAGGCGGCCCGCTCGGCTACGACGTCGGGGCGCTGTAAAGGCCGTGTTACACGGCCAACGCGGCCTGCATCGTCTTTTTTTTCGCGTCAGGCCCAGTCGCGCCCGGACCCGGCCCATCGTGCGGCGGCTGACCCGACGCCCGGTGTGCTCGGTGAAGCGCTGGGCCAGTTCATCCTGTGTCAGGTCGGGCTGGGCCTCAATCCAGGAGCGGACGAGGGCCTCGTCGGCCTCAGTTAGCAGCCGTCGGGACCCGCCGGGTTTTTTCGGCTCGAGCGAGCCGCTCTGCCGGGCCTGGCGAATGACGCGGTCGACGGAAGCCTTGCCGACGGCAAAGCGCTGGGCCAGGTCGGCCCGGGAGCCTTCGCCGCGCTCATAGGCACGGGCGATGCGCCACCGTAGATCGGTGGAAAGGGGAGCGGGCATCAGAGTAGCCAGAGCAAAAGGAATGGATACAGAGTCAGACTGAAGATAACATCAACCGCGATGACCTACGCTATATTATCGAAAGTTGTGGATGAGCAGGCGGCCTGGCCGTCGCTGCAGAACACAAAAAGGCGTATCCTGATTGCGGCTAACATCAACCGCCCCGATGGGGCACAACCAGGACACGCCTTATGCACAACCAAGCTACTGTTCTTTCGCTTAAGAAGGAAGAGGCCCGTACGCAGGAAGAGGCCCGTACGCAGGAAGAGGCCCGTACGCAGGAAGACGCGCAGGAAGACGCCCGGTCGGTTCTCGACGAGATCGTGCGCCGAGGTGCCCAGCAACTGCTGCAGAAGGCCATTGAAGACGAGGTAGCAGCCTACATTGAGCGCCACCGTGATCAGCGCGATGAGCATGGCCACCGCCTCGTCGTACGCAACGGTCGCCAGCCGGCTCGTGAGATCGTCACGGGTGCCGGACCGCTTGTCATTGAGCGGCCGCGGGTCCACGATCGCCGGGAAGGGCACCACTTCACCAGCTCGATTTTGCCTCGCTATCTGCGACGTAGTCCCTCGCTCGATGCGCTGATCCCGGTGCTCTACCTCAAAGGGGTCTCGACGGGAGACTTCAGCGAAGCGCTCACGGCCATACTCGGCGAAGGGGCCTCGGGACTCTCGCCGACCAACATCGTCCGGTTGAAAGAGGCCTGGCAGGCCGAGTTCGAGGCCTGGAGCCGGCGCGACCTGTCGCAGAAGCACTACGTCTACCTCTGGGCGGACGGCATCTACTTCAACGTGCGCCTGACACCCGAGCGACCTTGTATGCTGGTCTTGATGGGCGCAACCGCCGACGGTCGCAAGGAACTGGTAGGGTTGCTCGATGGCGAGCGAGAAAGCAAGCTCTCCTGGAAGGAGATGTTGCTCGACTTGAAGCGGCGTGGGCTCAAGAAAGCGCCTCTGCTGGCCATCGCAGACGGCGCCCTTGGCTTCTGGCCGGCTCTCGAGGAGGTCTTCCCGAGTACACGCCATCAGCGGTGCTGGGTACACAAGACGGCCAACGTGCTCGACAAGATGCCCAAGTCGCTCCAGGGCGTAGCCAAGCAGAAGCTGAAGGCGATCTACCAGGCGCCCACGCGCCGTGAGGCCCACGCGCCGTGAGGCCCTCGAGGCGCTCGATGACTTCGAGGCGCTCTACGGCGACCGGTACGCGAAGGCCGTCGCGTGCCTGCGCAAGGATCAAGACGTGCTGCTGACCTTCTACGACTTCCCTGCGGCACACTGGAAGCATCTGCGGACGACGAACCCGATCGAATCGACCTTCGCAACAGTGCGGCACCGTACCAGGCAGACGAAGGGCTGCGGATCCAGAGCAGCAGCCCTGTCGATGGTCTACAAGTTGGTGCGAGAAGCCGAAAAGCACTGGCACCGACTAGACGGCTACAAGACGATTATGATGATCCTTCACGGAGTGACCTTCGTCGATGGCGAACCAATTGATGCCGCCAGACAGGCCGCTTGAACCGAGCAACAGGATGCGCTACCTGAAGGCCTCATCCACAACATTTGACTATATCTCTCAGCGGTCAGCCGTCAGCCGTCAGCTATCAGCCCGGAGCCCACGGCCCACAGCCCGGAGCCCACGGCCCACAGCCCGGAGCCCACGGCCCACAGCCCGGAGCCCACAGCCCGGAGCCCACGGCCCACAGCCCGGAGCCCACGGCCCACAGCCCGGAGCCCACGGCCCACAGCCCGGAGCCCACGGCCCACAGCCCGGAGCCCACAGCCCGGAGCCCACGGCCCACAGCCCGGAGCCCACGGCCCACAGCCCGGAGCCCACGGCCCACAGCCCGGAGCCCACGGCCCACAGCCCGGAGCCCACGGCCCACAGCCCGGAGCCCACGGCCCACAGCCCGGAGCCCACGGCCCACAGCCCGGAGCCCACAGCCCGGAGCCCACGGCCCACAGCCCGGAGCCCACGGCCCACAGCCCGGAGCCCACGGCCCACAGCCCGGAGCCCACGGCCCGGCTCACCGCCGAAAACTACTGACCGCTGACCGCTGAAAGCTGACGGCTGAAAGCTGACCGCTGACGGCCTCACCGCTCCACGCGGGTGATCATCTTCTCCAGCATGGGTTTGCGGAGGTGAACGGGAGGAGGTGGGGTCGGCTTCTTCCGGGTCGCCCGCTGGTTGAGCATCTCCACGAACAGCGAGAAGCCCATCGCCGAGTAGATGTACCCCTTCGGGATGTGCACCTCGAACCCTTCGGCGACGAGCGTGAAGCCGATCAGCAGCAGAAAGCTCAGCGCCAGCATCTTCACCGTCGGGTGCGCCTCGATGAACGCCGCAATCCGGTTGGCCGAGAGCATCATCACGATGATGGCGATGACGACGGCAATGATCATGACCATGACGTCCTCGGCCATGCCCACGGCCGTGATGACCGAATCCAGCGAGAAGACCAGGTCGAGCAGGAGGATCTGGACGATGACGCTGGTGAAGGAGGCCACCTTCACACCGCGGGTGTGCTCGGCCTCGCCTTCGAGCCGGGCGTGAATCTCGTGGGTGCTCTTGCCGATCAGGAACAGCCCCCCGGCGAGCAGGATGAGGTCGCGCCCGGAGATGGCCTCGTTGAAGACCTCGAAGAGCGGGGCCGTCAGGCGCATGATCCAGGTGAGCGACAGCAGCAGCGCCACCCGCCCGAACAGCGCCAGCCCCAGCCCGATGAGCCGGGCTCGCGGCTGTTGCGCCGCCGGCAACCGGTTCGTGAGGATGGAGATGAAAACGATGTTGTCGATGCCGAGGACGATCTCCAGGGCCGTCAGCGTGGCCAGGGCCACCCAGGCTTCCGGGGTCGAAATCCATTCCATGGGGCCGGTCCGGTCGTGGTGGAAAGACGATGCAGGGCGGTGGACGATGGAGCCTCGCCAGACGGAACGCGCCCGTCCGACCCCGGCTCGAAACCACTTCGCCGCAAAGATAGGGTGAAGACCGGACAACGGCTGCGCCCCCGGGGCCGGACGCCGGCTCGCCGCGCACGACGCCGCTGGACCACGACGCCGGTGTTTTCCGGGTAGGCATCGTATCTTGGCACGCGTCCGTTTTCCGTCCGTCCACCGGTGTCATGTCATGCGCGTGCTCGTTCCGTTCTGGTTGCCGCTGTTGCTGGTCGTCCCGGCCTTCGGGCAGGGCTACGGGGCCTACGTCAATGCCGAGACGAACACCTCCGTCGGAAGCGACTCGCTCTGGGTCACCGTCGGCGGTGAGCGGCACGGTGTCAGCTTCTTCCGGCGGGAGCGCTTCCCCGGCGTCGAATACGAGCCGGGCGATACGTTGACCTTCGACCGCTACCATACCGTCGAGGTGATGTATGCCTGGCTCCGTCGCTGGGCCGAGCAGTACCCGACCCTGGTCGACCTCTACGAAGTCGGCCGCAGCTTCGAGGGGCGGCCGATCCTCCAGGTGACGCTGACGAACAAGGAGACGGGGGCCCATACGGACAAGCCTGCGGCCTTCTTCGAGGGCGGCCGCCACAGCGGCGAGATCACCAGCAGCGAGTCCGTCCTCTGGCTCATCCAGCACCTGCTCACCGCCTACGGCACCGACCCGCAGATCACGGCGCTGCTCGACGCGAACGCGCTCTACCTCCGCCCGCAGAACAACCCCGACGGCGCCACGCTCTACCTGCACTCCGCCCAGTCCAACCGCAGCAGCGTCCGCCCCCACGACAGCGACCGCGACGGGCTCGTGGACGAGGACCCGCCGGAGGATCTCGACGGCGACGGGGTCATCTACACCATGCGGCGGCGCGTCGGGGAGGGCGAGGAAGACAAAGGCAACGCGATCCTCGACCCGCGCGACCCGTCCGGCCGGTTGATGCGGTTCGTGCCGGAAGGCCTCGGCGACTGGATCGTGACCTCCGAGGGGCGGGACAACGACGGCGACGGCAAGGTCAACGAGGACGGCATCGGGGGGCTGGATCTGCACCGCAACTACCCGGAGAACTGGCGGCCCGAGCCGGGCCAGGAGGCCACCGGACGCGGCTACACGCAGTTCGGAGCCGGTGCGTACCCGCTCAGCGAGCCGGAAACCCGATCCGTGGTGCTCTGGACGCTCCGCCACCCTAACATTAGCGTCGCCAACAGCATGGACACCCGCGTGCCGATGCACCTGCGCCCGCCCTCTACCTCGCGCAGCAACGAGCGGATGTTCCCCGAGGACCTGCGCTACTACACCTACTTCGACAGCCTCGGCGTGCGCCTCACCGGCTATTACTGGGCCGGCGACGTCTACGAGGGTTTCTTCCGCCGCACCCCCGTCGACCCCGTCACCGGCGACCCGTGGAAGCCGGTGCCGCTCTTCGGCCACGGGCCGGACTACGGGTACTTCTACTACGGCGCCATCTGGTACGGCGACGAGCTGTGGGACAACGGCCGCCGCGAAGACTACAACGCCGACGGCATCCGGGACGACTACGACGCGCTCGTCTACGCCGACCGCACGTACCCGCAGGGGGTTACGGACGGCCGCGTCTTCAAGCCATGGACGGCCTTCGACCACCCGGACTACGGCCCCGTCGAGATCGGCGGGTTCCACCCGAAGTTCTTCGCCCAGAACGGTCCGCCGGAGGAACTGGAGCGCTGGGCGAAGAACCAGGCGCTGTTCAACCTCCAGCTGGCGCTCCACCTGCCGCGGATCGTCCTCGATGACGTCTCGGTCGAACGCCTTCAGGCCGGGGCCGACAGCGCCACCTACCGCATTACGGCCCGGTGGACCAACACCGGCCGGCTTCCGACGGCGCTCGAGCAGGCGAAGCTCGTCAAGATCGTGCAGGAGGATCGCGCCCGCCTGGTCTTTGCGGACTCGCTCACGCACATCCGCCGGCCCGTCGTGAAGATCCTCGACCCGGCGCTGTTCGACAAGACCGTCTATGCGGGCTGGACGCAGCCGGGGGAGACGAAGACGGTGCAGTTCACCGTGTGCGTCTATGGCACCGAACCCGTCGAGGGCGAACTGCACGTCCTCTCCACGCGCGGCGGCAAGCAGACGGCCGCCTTCCGCCTGGAACGGTGAGGGGCCGGGGGGATCGGACCGGCGCTCCCCCGCCGGGTCCCCGTAACCGCATCGACGTATCGACCGGTACCTGGACCATGAAACGCCTTCTGCCCGGTCTTCTGGCCGTGCTGCTCCTGGCTCTGCTGGCCGGCCGGGCCGTGCTGCCCGGCTACGTGGACCGGCAGATGAACGTCGTCGCGCCGACCGGCCTGGTTGCCGTGTCCGAGGAGGCCCGGCGGCTCCACGACGCGCTCTTCGTGGCCGATCTGCACGACGACCTGCTGCTGTGGGACCGCGACCCGCTGGAGCGGGCGGCCCACGGGCATACGGACGTGCCCCGCCTGATCGAGGGCAACGTCGCGCTGCAGGTGTTCTCGGCGGTGACGAAGACGCCGCGTGGCCTGAACTACGAGCGCAACGACGCCGACTCGGACATGGTGACGCCGCTGGTGATCGTGCAGGGCTGGCCGCTGCGGACGTGGACGAGCCTGGCCGAGCGGGCGCTCTACCAGGCCGAGCGGCTGCACGCGGCGGCCGCCCGGGCCCCGGACCGCCTCGTCGTCATCGAGACGCGGGACGACCTCAGCCGCTACCTCGCCCGCCGTGCCCGGACGCCGGCGATGACGGCCGGGCTGCTCGCCATCGAGGGGCTGCACGCGCTCGACGGGGACATCGCCACGCTCCAGCGGCTCTACGACGCCGGCTATCGCATGATGGGCCTGACCCACTTCTTCGACAACGAGGTCGCCGGCTCGGCCCACGGCGTGGCCCGCGGCGGCCTCACCGCCCTGGGCCGGGACGTCGTCCGCCGCATGGAAGCCCTGGGCATCCTCGTCGACCTCGCCCACGCCTCGCCCCAGACGGTGGACGAGGTGCTGGCGATGGCGACCCGCCCGGTCGTCGTCTCCCACACGGGCGTGCAGGCCACCTGCCCCGGCCCCCGCAACCTGACCGACGACCAGCTCCGCCGCATCGCGGCGACGGGCGGCCTCGTCGGTATCGGCTTCTGGGACGGGGCCGTCTGCGAGATCGGGCCGCGCTCCACCGCCCGCGCCCTCCGGCACGCCGCCGACGTCGCCGGCGTCCGGCACGTCGCCCTCGGCTCTGACTACGACGGCGCGACGACGGTCCCCTTCGATGCCGCTGACCTGGTGCAGATGACGCAGGCGCTGCTGGACGAGGGGTTCACCCCGGACGAGGTGCGCGCGATCATGGGCGGCAACGTCCTGCGCCTCTTGCAGGCCACCCTGCCGGCCTCATCCGTCCGGGAGTCCCCTCCATCCCCCATGTCGTATCCCCCCGAGTGATGTCCGCCGCCTCCTTTTTCGAAGATCTGTTCGGCCACGTGCCGAACGTAGTGGCCGAGGCCCCAGGACGGGTCGAGGTCATCGGCAACCACCTCGACTACAACGGCGGGCTCGTGCTGGGCGCGGCGGTGGACCGCCACGTGCGGGTGGCGCTGCGGAGGCACGACGGCCCGCGGGTGCGGCTGCGCAGCGCCGGCTTCGAGGCGGTCGAGGTGCCGCTGGAGGCCGTGAGGCCGCAGGCGGGTGCGGCGGCCTGGGCCAACTACCCGCTCGGGGTGTTGCACGTGCTGCGCGAGGCGGGGCTGGCGGTTCCGGCCGGGTTCGACCTGGCGGTGACGAGCACGCTGCCGGCCGGCGCCGGGCTGAGCAGCAGCGCCGCCCTCGAACTGGCCACGGCCATGGCGCTGGTGGAGGCGTTCGCACCCGGCTGTGCAGGCCGCAGCCGGTTCGACCGGCTGGCGCTGGTGCGGCTCGCGCGCCGGGCCGAGAACACCTTCGTCGGCATGCCGTGCGGCCTCCTCGACCAGGGCGTCGTCGCCTTCGGGCAGGCCGGGTACCTCGTGCTCGTCGATGCCCGCCGCGAGACGTTCACGCCGGTGCCGGTGCCGGACGGAGTGGCCTTCTGGATCCTCGACACCCGCCACAAGCACGCCCTCGTCGACTCCCGCTACGCCGAACGCCACCGGGAATGCCGCGACGCCCTGAAGCGGTTGCAGGCCGTCTGCCCCGGCCTCACGGACCTGGCGGACGTGACGCCGGAGCAGGTGGAGCGACACCGGGACGCACTGCCGGGAGCGCTCTACCGCCGCGCCCGCCACGTGGCCGAGGAGCAGCAGCGCGTCAGGGCGTGCCTCCAGGCCCTGGCCGCCGGCGACCTCGACGCCGTCGGGCGGCTGCTGACGGCCTCCCACCACAGCTCCCGCGACCTGTTCGAGAACAGCACGCCCGAGCAGGATCGGCTGGTCGAGGCGCTGGTGGGGCGGCCCGGCGTCTACGGTGCCCGGCTCACCGGCGGCGGCTTCGGCGGGGCCGTGATGGCGCTGACCACGACCGCCTTCGACGGCATGGCCGCCGTGGCCGAGCGGTACCGCCGGGAGGTCGGAGCCGGGATCGACGTGCTGCGCTGCGAGACGGCCGAGGGCGTCCGCCGGATCGCGTGAGCCGGGCCGCCTCGGCCTTCGCGGGCGTGCTCGGGGTCGACCCGTTGCTTGTTTGAACAATTGAATATATGTTTGAAAAAGCGGTGAACGGGTTCGCCTTGCCGGCAAGCGCGGTGAGACGGCCAGACCGTCGGAGGCGTCTATGCCCCGCGCGAAGCCCGGACGATGACCTGTTCGCCGCCGCTACGGCACGGTTCCCTCCCACCAACCCGATCCTGCGTCATGAACATTGCACTCCTCAAAATCGGGCGGATCATCTACGCGATCCCGTTCGCCATCTTCGGGCTGTTCCACTTCATGAATGCCGGAGCCATGGCCGGCATGGTGCCGCTGCCGGGCGGGGTGTTCTGGGTGTATCTGACGGGCGTGGCCCTCATCGCCGCGTCGGTCGCCATCCTGATCAACCGGTATGCCCGGCTCGCCTGCCAGTTGCTGGGGGTGATGCTGTTCATCTTCGCGCTGAGCATCCACCTGCCGGGGGTGCTGGGGGCCGCCGACGAAGCGGCCATGGCCCTCTCCATGACCGGCCTGCTGAAGGACATCGCCCTCGGCGGTGCGGCCTGGGCCATCGCCGACACCTTCGCCCCGCAGACCGGAGCCCCGGCAGCCTGACCGGCAGCCTGACCGGCGGCCTGACCGCGCCGCTGCGGTAGCGCAGGACGGACGCGCCCGGGGTTCGGCTAGGACTCCGAGCCGGTCCGGGCGCGTTCGGCCTCGCGGGCCAGCCACTCTGCATAGGACAGCCGCTCGAGTTCGAAGCGGTCGCGGGTGCGGACGTAGCCGTGGCCCTGCATCCGGCCCACCAGGTGCAGCCGGTCCGTGCGGACGTAAAGCCGCTCGGGGTCGATGAGGTCGTCGCGGATGTGGAGGTAGTGCACCTGGCCGACGATCATACGGGTGTGCCCGATGGTGAGGGTGACCACCTCCGTGCACTCCAGGCTCGCCGGGGCGTCGGCCAGGCGGGGCACGTCGAGGCGCACCGACGGCGCCGTGGCCAGCCCGAGCGCGTCCACCTCGCTGACCTCCGGCGGGAAGTCGGTGGCGGCCAGGTTCATGCGCTCCACCAGCGCCTCGTCCACCAGGTTGACGACGAACTGGCGCGTGGCCGCGATGTTGCGGGCGGTGTCCTTGGGGCGGTCCGGCCCCCGGTCGCCCGGACCGATGACGACCACCGGCGGGTCGGCGCCCATGGTGTTGAAGTAGCTGAACGGCGCCGCGTTCACCCGTCCCTGTTCGTCCTGCGACGTGACGAAGGCGATGGGCCGGGGCACGATGACGCCGGTGAGCAGCTTGTAGCGGTCGCCGGGGGTGAGGTCGGTGAAGTCGAACGTCATGGGGTGAGGGAAGATCGAAGGAAGAAGGTCGAACGGCGGCCCGGAAGCTGCATCCCGGGCCGGCCGGGGGAAGGCCGCAGGACGGCAGGGAGAACGAATCGGGCATCCGAAGCCGCGGTTCCGGCCGTCAGCGTTCAGCGGCCCCGCCCGGCGGCTGACCGCTGACGGCTTCCACCGGCGTCAGCCGGGCCTCGATGTCGGCGCGGTGCGGTTCGAGCCAGGGGGGAAGCATGAGGCCGGTGCCGAGGGTGTCGGCGTCTTCGTCGACCAGGAAGCCGGGGCCGAGCGTCGCCAGCTCGACGATGTGGCCGTCGGGGTCGCGGGTGTAGATGCTCTTGAAGTAGACGCGGTCCATCACGGGCGAGACGGGGAGGCCGGCCTGCACGAGCCGCTCCCGCCACGCGCGTTGCTCGGCCTCGTCCTTCACGGCCAGGGCGAAGTGGTGCGTCTGCCCGGCGCCGAGGCGGGCGCGGCGGGTCGTGTGCGGGTCGCGCTCGAAGTAGGTGACGAGCGTGCCGGGACGGCCCTGGTCATCGCCCCAGTACCAGTGTGCCGAGCCGGGGTCGTCGTAGTTGCTGGTCATCTTCACCCGCCGCAACCCGAGCAGGTCGCCGAAGAAGGCGTGTGTCCGTTCGATGTCCGCGCTGATGGCCGAGAGGTGGTGCATCCCGGCGTCCAGGCGCATGGCGTCGGTGATGGCCGGCACCGGCTCGGGCCACGTCTCGGCCTCGATGGCCGCCTGGTCGCGCGTGCCTTTCGCGTGCTCCGCGGGCGGCGTCTGCACCGTCGTGCCGAGCGCCTCCAGCGGCTCATCGACGGTGAACCCCGGCCCCTTCGTGGCGATCTCGACGACCTGCCCGTCGGGATCACGGAAGTAGATCGACGTGAAGTAGGTGCGGTCGTAGGGACCTCGGACAGCGATCCCGAGGTCCGTCAGGCGGCGCTTCCAGCGGAGCAGGGCGTCGCGGTCGGCCACGGTGAGAGCGAAGTGGTGAGTGCCCCCGATGCCGGGACGGCCCGGCGAGGCCCCGGGCCACTCGAAGAAGGTCACCAGCGAACCGGGCCGGGCGTCCTCGGTGCCGTAGTACAGATGGTAGCTGCCGGGGTCGTCGAAATTGACCGTCTTCTTGACCAGCCGCAGGCCGAGGACGCGGGTGTAGAAGTCGACGTTGCGCCGGGCGTCGGCCGTCACCAGCGTGATGTGATGCAATCCGTGTAGCTGCATGGCAGGCGCCTCTCGGGAAAGACGTCGTTATGTGAGGAAATCGGGGCGAGGAAATCAGGCCTTACGCCGGTGCGGACGCAGGGCTGCTGGCTGTGGGCTGCTGGCTGAACGCTGACGGCTGAACGCTGACGGCTGAAAGCCGCACGGCGGGGACGTCCCCGTATGAGGGACGGGAATCATACACACGAACCATTTATTTGTTCGAACGGATATCCGTCGATCAAGGGAGGTGCGACGGGCAAACGGGGCGGCCCATCGTGGCGCCCCGCTACGGGGGCACGGACCGGCGGGGGGCGCGCCTCCATCGTCCTCCGCCCCGCCGCATACTCAGGGCGACGCGGCCGGCTGCAACGCCCCCACGGCCACCCGGGGCAGGTCGACGAAGACGAGGCTGCCCTGTCCCGGTTCGCTCTCCACGTCGATGTGCCCGCCGTGCAGTTCGACGAGGTGCCGGGTGATGGCCAGCCCGAGGCCGGTCGATCCTTCGTTGCCCGTGGGCCGGGCCGAGAGGGGGCGGAACGGCTCGAACAGATGCCGGCGGTCCTCTTCGCTGAAGCCAGGCCCTTCGTCCCGCACCGCAAAGCGGACGACCCGCCCTCGCGACTCGACGCGCACTTCGATGGCCGAGCCCGGCGGTGCATACTTGACGGCGTTGCTGACCAGGTTGTCCATGATCTCCCGCAGCCGCTCCTGATCCGCCACGACCATGGCCTCCGGTGCCGCAGCGATCAGTTCGATCCGTTGCTGCTTGAGCCGGGCCTGCGGTCGATGGGCCTGCACGACGCTTTCGGCCAGCGGGGCCATCGCCATCGGCCGGCGCCGCAGTTCGATCCGCCCGCTTTCGATAGCGGCCAGGCTGAGCAGGTCTTTCAGCAGGGCGACCATGTGCTCGGCGGCCGTATCGGCCATGGCGGCGAACTCGCCCAGCGGGGAACCATCGAGCTCATCGGCCAGCTCCCGGGTAGCCACCTGAATGGTCGTGAGCGGGTTGCGCAGGTCGTGGGCGGCCATGCCGAGCAGCTGCGTCTTCAGCGCGCTGGTTTCCTGCAACATCT
This sequence comes from Roseithermus sacchariphilus, assembly GCA_003285105.1. Taxonomy (GTDB): domain Bacteria; phylum Bacteroidota; class Rhodothermia; order Rhodothermales; family MEBIC09517; genus Roseithermus; species Roseithermus sacchariphilus. Next base: position 841,802 of record CP030158.1, read on the forward strand.
TCGTCTCCGCTTCGGCCCGCAGGGCATGCTCCCGGGCGGCCTGCTTCTCCCGGCGGAGGGTGCGGATCCGGTGGCCGAGGCCGAAGGAAAACAGCAGCGCCTCCAGCGCGGCTCCGGCCTGGACGCCGTACTTCGTCAGCGCGGTCGTGGGCAGCCATTGAAGCCAGGCGCCGGTGTAGAGCAAGACGCCCACGATGAACAGCGCGCACGCCAGAAGGAAGTAGCGGGCCGGTCGGTAGCCCTGTCGCATCGCGATGACGCTCGCTCCCATCGAGCACAGCGTCGTCGACGGGACGACCAGCGCCATCAGGCCCGTGGCCGGCGTCCAGTAGCCGGCCAGCCCCAGCACCACACCGATGCCGCTGAGCCCGATCAGCCCCTGGAGCACCCGGTGAATCCCCGGCGTCCACCGCCGGGTCTGCAAGAACGCCTGGCTGAACAGCAGATACCAGATGCTGCCGATCGGCACGAGGAGGAACAGCCCGTCGGGCAGCGCTCGCCAGGCATCCGGCCAGGCAACCTCCTGCAGGTAGCCCCGCGACACGCCGAAGAAGGCCGTGAACGACAGCACGTAGAGGACATAGTAGAGGTAGCTCCGGTCGCGCACGGAGAGCAGGAGAAACAGGTTGTAGCCGGCCATGGCCAGCATGAACCCGAAGAAGAGCCCCTGCCCGAAGCGGCGGGTGCGGTCGGCTTCGAGCACCGGGGCCTGCGCGTGGAGCACCGGCGAGAGCACCTCCGCCGGACGCCGATCGGACGAGGCGTAGGAGCCAAAGTCGTGGCGTACGCGCAGGTACACCGTCGTCGCCGTATCGGCGAGCGTCAGCGGCAACAGGGGAGGCAGGCCCACCGGCACGGGGCGCTCCCGGAGCGGCACGGTGAGGCCGGTGCGCAGGGCAACCCGGCCCCCCGCCTCGTCGCGGACGTAGGCGGTCACCTCATCGGCGAGCGTCTCCAGCAGCCAGGTCGTCCGGGCGTCGGCCGTCCGGGCGTCGGCCGTCCGGGCGTCGGCCGTCCGGGCGTCGGCCGTCCGGGCGTCGGCCGTCCGGGCGTCGGCCGTCCGGGCGTCGGCCGTCCGGAGCCGGACGCGCAGCCAGTAGGCAGCGGCCCCGGGCCGGAACGTAGCCTCGTCCAGCGGCCGAAAGCGCCGGTGCAGCGAGTCGGCCTGCACGGCGTCGAGCGTCCAGCGGCCGGTGGGGTCTTCCAGGATCTCCAGATACGGCTCCAGCGCCGGCGGCGTCGTGCCGTCCTGCAGCGTGAGCACCGCCTGCGCGCGGGCATACCCTGCCATCCCCGACAGCACCAGCGCCAGGATCCAGGCCCTCTTCCACCACCTGCCAGGCAGGACAACAGGGGAAAATATTTCCGTCACGAGGGAAATCGTTGAAGTGATCGACGGCCGTGAGGCATCCCCTGCATCTCCCGATCTGGTCGCACACGGCAGACGGAGCAGCGCGATCCGTGAAACGCCCGGCACGGGCAAACGCAATGCCGCGTCGCCGGACGGCTATCCGTGTGCCCGCTCCACCGCCACGGCATCGGATGCGCCCGCCGAAGCGATGGGCAGCGGCAGCGTGAACCAGAACGTCGAGCCCTGTCCCGGCTCACTCTCCAGCCCGATCTTCCCACCCATCAGCTCCACGAGCCGCTTGCTGATGACGAGCCCCAGGCCGGTTCCCTGATACTTCTTCGTGGCCGAGGCGTCGCCCTGCGTAAAGGCCGAGAAGAGCCGCTTCTGCACGTCCGGGGCGATGCCGATGCCGGTATCCTCGACGGCGACGTGCACGACCAGCCGCCGTGCCGTCCGCTCCGGCACCGTCACCCGGATCTGCACCGAACCGGTGTCGGTGAACTTGATCGCGTTGCCGGCCAGGTTCATCAGCACCTGGCGGATGCGCCCGGCATCGCCGACCAGTGGAGGCAGCGGCTCGGGCGGAAGCTGCACGTCCAGCACCAGGTCCTTTTGACGGGCGACGGGCTGCAGCAGGCGGGTGACGTCATCGACCACCCCGGGCAGATCGAACGGCTCGGCGTGCATATCCATCTTCCCGGCCTCGATCTTGGAGAAGTCGAGGATGTCATTGATGATGTGCAGCAGGTTTTCGCTGGAGAGCATCAGCAGCTCGACGTACTCCCGCTGCTCTTCGTCCAGGTCCGTCGCCAGCAGCAGCTGAACCGTGCCGAAGACGCCGTTCATGGGCGTGCGGATCTCGTGGCTCATGTTCGCCAGGAACTCGCTCTTGGCACGGCTGGCCTCATGAGCGTCCTCCTCGGCCTGCTTACGCGCGGCTACCTCCCGGCGTAGGGCGCGGATCGTCTGGCGCAGATCGTGTTCCGCCCATCGCTGTAGCCGGTTCGTGTTGGCCATGAGCACGGTCAGCGCAAACAGGATCAGCAGCGCCTCGAAGAGCAGCTGATACGGCTGTTCGTCCGGTGGAATGATGCTCGGCGGAAACCAGCCCCGTTGCTCCAGCCACCAGGTCCCCACGATGCAGGCGAAGCTGATGACCAGCCACACGTAGCCGGAGCGCGCATTGGCCAGCAAGCCGGCGATCAGGGGAAGGGTGTAGTACCAGGCGAAGGACGTGTTTTCGATGCCGCCGGTGGCCACGTTGGTCGCCACGATCGTCACCAGCCCGCCGAAGGTGACGAGGTTGCCCACCCAGACGATGCGACGGGTACGCCGCAGGAACAGGATGCCGATGCCGGCCAGAAACAGATTGCCGGCCGTGGCGATCACCGCCGCCCGGCTGCCCAGGCCGGCATAGTAGAACACCGAACTGACCGTGATGACGATCAGGCCGAGCAGCGCCACGTTCAGGTTACGCAGCCGTCGCAGGGTAGAGGCGGGAACGGTGCCGGCCTCGGCCCCGCCGTTGAGGAACCGCTGAACGTCTTTTCGAAACCAGTCTTTTTCGAGGAGCACGTGCGGCATACCAGACCATCTTGCACCCATGCGCCCGGTGGCCACCGGTAACCGGAGTCTACCCGGCACCGGAATTCAGGTGGCGCAACAGGACGGATTGGAGATCGTCACGGGTGTGTCCCAAAGATGATACCACAAAATCGAGCGGCCACCGGTTCACGGCCCGGCGGCTTGCCTTTGCGACGCGCTCGCTGCATACTGGACGCGCCCCGCTTCTCATCGCCCGGCCTTCGTCATGCGCGGCATCGCCCTCCTGCTCCTGTTGCTGCTACCGGCCTGCGGGTCGGATGCGCCGTTCGACCTCACCGGCTGGACCACCTACGGCGGCGACGCCGGCAGCCATCAGTACTCGACCCTCGACCAGATCACCCCGGCCAACGTGCACCGGCTGGAGGTGGCCTGGACGTACCACACCGGCGACGCCCGGGCCGACGACCGCTCGCAGATCCAGTGCAACCCCCTCATCGTCGACGGAACCCTCTACGGCACGTCGCCCGGCCTGAAGCTCTTTGCCCTCGACGCCGCCACCGGCACCGAACGATGGGTGTTCGATCCCTTCGAAGGCGAGGACGACGGCCCCGGGCCGCTCGGCGTGAACCGGGGCGTCGTCTACTGGGCCGACGGCCCGGACCGCCGCATCCTCTTCACGGCGGGCAGCTGGCTCTACGCCATCGACGCCGCCACCGGCCGGCCCGTCTCCTCGTTCGGAACGGGCGGGCGTGTCAGCCTGAAGGAAGGCCTCGGCCGGAACGCCGATGACCTGTTCGTGATTGCCAACACGCCGGGCGCGCTCTACCGCGATCTGCTCATCCTGGGCTCGCGCGTCTCCGAAAACGCCGACGCCGCGCCGGGCCACCTCCGCGCCTATGACGTGCGCACGGGCGCGCTCGTCTGGCGCTTCCACACCATCCCGCAACCGGGCGAGTTCGGCTACGACACCTGGCCGGAGGACGCCTACACCTACATCGGCGGCGCCAACGCCTGGGCCGGCATGACCGTCGACCCCGACCGGGGTTGGGTCTTCGTCCCGACCGGCTCGGCCGCCTTCGACTTCTGGGGCGGCAACCGCAAAGGCCAGAACCTCTTCGCCAACACCCTCCTGGCCCTCGACGCCGCCACCGGCCGCCGCATCTGGCACGTCCAGATCGTCCGGCACGACCTCTGGGACCGCGACCTGCCGGCGCCACCCAACCTCGTCACCGTCACCCACGGCGGCCGCCGCATCGACGCGGTGGCGCAGATCACCAAGTCCGGCCACGTCTTCCTGCTGGATCGGGAGACGGGCGAGTCGCTCTTTCCCGTCGAGGAGATCCCCGTGCCTCCGTCCGACCTGCGCGGCGAGGCCGCCTGGCCGACGCAGATCCTGCCCACGAAGCCCCCGCCCTTCGCCCGGCAGGTCTTCACCGAGGACCTCATCACCGACCGCACCCCCGAGGCGCACGCCGCCGTCCGGTCACGCTGGGCGCAGGTCCGCTCCGGCGGTCCGTTCACCCCGCCCAGCACGCAGGGCACGGTGATCTTCCCCGGCTTCGACGGCGGCGGGGAGTGGGGCGGCGCGGCGTTCGACCCGGAGACGGGCTGGCTCTACGTCAACAGCAACGAGATGCCGTGGATTCTGACCATGGTGGACCTCGCGCCGACGGAGGAGAACCGCGCTCCCGGCGCCCGGCTCTACGCGGCCAACTGCGCCGTCTGCCACGGCGCGGACCGGGCCGGGGACACCGCCGGCGTCATCCCTTCGCTCCGCGACCTGGGCGACCGCCTCCAGCCGTCGGACGTCGCGCAGATCCTGCGGAGGGGGCAGGGCGTCATGCCGGCCTTCGGACACCTGACCCCGGCCGAGACGGAGGCGCTCATCGCCTTTCTGTTCGACCCGGAGGCCGCACACGCGCCGCCGGCCGATCCGCCGGAAGCGCCCGCGCTCACCGACCCGCGGGCCGTCCCCTACAGCCACACCGGCTACAACCGCTTCCTCGACCCGGACGGCTACCCGGCCGTCAAGCCGCCGTGGGGCACGCTCAACGCCATCGACCTGAACCGGGGTACGCTCGTCTGGCAGGTGCCGCTGGGCGAGTTCGAGGAACTGACCGCGCAGGGCCTGCCGAAGACGGGCACCGAGAACTACGGCGGGCCGGTCGTGACGGCCGGCGGCCTGGTGTTCATCGGGGCCTCGAAGGACGAGTATTTCCGGGCCTTCGACAAAACCACCGGGGAGGAACTGTGGAAGGTGAAGCTGCCGGCCGGGGGCTATGCCACGCCGGCCACCTACGCACTCGACGGCAAGCAGTACGTCGTGATCGCGGCCGGGGGCGGTAAGATGGGCACGCCCTCGGGCGATGCGTACGTGGCGTTCGCCCTGCCGGATTGAGGGATGGAGCCCCGCCGCCGCTCAGACGACGATCAGGCGGCGACCGTTGGACAGGGTGATGACGTCCCCCGGACGGGGGCCGCCTCTGGCCTGCAAGGCTTCCAGCTCGCGGCGGCCCTGCGGGTCGTTCATGACCCGCTCGTAGTTGGCGGTGCGAGCGATGCGCGCGGCCTTTTTCTTCGGCTCCCGGGCCTCCGCCGCTCCCGCCGCTCCCGGCGCCGGCGGCAACGCCCGGGGCGGCAACGCCCGTAGGGACGCGGCACGCGCCGATGACGCCGGTGGGGGGGGCGTCGCGGGACGGAACAGCAGGGGGGCCAGCAGGATCAGAGCCGCCCCGACGATGATGAAAGCCAGTGCCATTGAACGTACTTCGCTGCTGGTGCAGTCATCCTGAGTCCCAGAACGCCGGTTCGGCCCGGGCGCCGCGGCTCCCACCCCAACCAACGCCGGCGAGGCATCCCTTCGCCCCGCCGAAGCCCGGCCCCTGCTCCCGGTATCGACCGGCCGGCTGGAATCATGAACCGTAACCCGCCCGTCCCGTTTCTACGTCCTGTCTGAAATTTCTTTCAGCGTGCCGGACGGGTGTGGCCGTGCCGCTACCGGCCTGCGGGGGGCGTGCCAGACCACCCCGGCCCTGCTTGAAATGTTGCCCAAATCGCCCTGAATGACACGGCTCGCCGGGACTCGCCGCCTTCCGACACGTACAAGCGCCGCGCATACCCTTCCTCCCGACGCCCCTCCGCACTCATTCCCCGCTGCATCATGGATCTCCAGAAACGGTTTGCAACGCAGGCCCTGATCATCACCCTGCTGTTCAACGCGGCGCTGCTGGCCCTGATCGTCGTCGTATGGGGCGTGCAGGGGTCCGTCCCGGCGCTGCTGGGCACCGGGCTGATCGTGACGCTGGCGCTGTGGGTGGCGTTGCGCCAGGCGGCCCGGCCGCTGCTCCGGCAGGCCGCCGGCGGGCCGGCAGCGCCGGAAGCCGTGACGCCGGCCTCGGCGCCGAAGCCCCTGCCCCGGCCCGAGCATCCCTACGAGGCCGCGGCCGTGCAGGTGCTGGCCCTGCTGCAACGCCAGGGGCGGCTGATCGACTTCCTGCAGGAAGACCTCCAGGCGTATGACGACGCCCAGATCGGCGCCGCCGTGCGAAGCGTCCACGATGGCTGCAAACGCGCCCTGGCCGAGATCGCCGATCTCGAACCCGTCCTCGACCAGGCCGAAGGCACCCGCGTCACGATCGAACCCGGCTTCGACGCCTACGCCATCCGGCTGACCGGCCACGTCGCCGGCGATCCGCCGTTCAGCGGCATCCTCCAGCACCGCGGCTGGCGCCTGACCCGCCTCGAACTGCCGGAAAAGCTGACGGCGGACCAGACGAAGATCGTCGCCCCCGCCGAGGTGGAGGTAGGGTGAGGGGTGGCCGGCGGCCGGCTGCCGGCTCCGGGCTGCCGGCTCCTGATCGCTGACCGCTGACGGCTCACAGCTAAAGAACCCACAGCCAACCTATGTCCAGATACATCATCGGCATCGACCTGGGGACCACGCATTGCGTGATGGCCTACACGCGCGCCGACGTACCCGACCATGAGGAGCCGGAGATCCGGCTGTTCGAGGTCCCCCAGGTGGTGAACCCCGGCGAGGTCCAGGCCCGGCCGCTGCTGCCCTCGTTCCTGCTGCTGCCCGGGCCGCACGACGTCCCGGAAGGAGGCCTGGCGCTGCCGTGGAAGGCCGACATGGACTATGCCGTGGGCGTTTACGCCCGCGAGCGCGGCGCCGAGCTTCCCGACCGGCTCGTGGCCTCGGCCAAGTCGTGGCTGAGCCACCGCGGCATCGACCGCACGGCCGCCATCCTGCCCTGGGACGCCCCCGAGGATGCCCGCAAGGTCTCCCCCGTCGACGCGGCGGCGCGCTACCTGGCGCACCTGCGCGATGCCTGGAACCACCGCATGGCCGGAGAGGACCCGGAGGCGCGGCTGGAAGATCAGGAGGTGTACCTCACCGTCCCCGCCTCGTTCGACGCCGTCGCCCGCGAGCTGACCGTGCAGGCCGCCCACCAGGCCGGGCTGCACCGGCTGACGCTGCTCGAAGAGCCACAGGCCGCCTTCTATGCCTGGATTGCCCACCAGCGGGAGACCTGGCGCGACGCCGTCACGGTCGGGGAGTCGATCCTGGTCTGCGACGTCGGGGGCGGCACGTCGGACTTCAGCCTCATCGAGGTGGTGGAGGAAGACGGTTCCCTCGACCTGCGGCGGGTGGCCGTGGGCGAACACCTCATGCTCGGGGGCGACAACATGGACCTGACGCTGGCCTACGCCGTCCGCGGCAAGCTGGCGCAGCAGGGCACCCGGCTCGACGCCTGGCAGTTCCGGGCCCTCTGGCACCAGTGCCGCAAGGCCAAGGAAGCGCTGCTGGCCGACCCGTCGCGGGCGAGCGCGCCCATCGCGGTCCTCGGGCGGGGCTCGTCGCTCATCGGCGGCACGATCCGCACCGAGCTGACCCGCGCCGAGATCGAGCAGATCCTGGTGCAGGGCTTCTTCCCGGCCGTCGGCCCCGATGCCCGGCCGGAGCAGAAGCCGCGCGTCGGCGTGCGCGAGATGGGCCTGCCCTACGAAGCGGACCCGGCCATCACCCGTCACCTGGCGGCCTTCCTCGGACGGCAGAGCGGCGAAGGCCATGCCGTGGCATTCCCCTCGGCCGTGCTGTTCAACGGGGGCGTCATGAAGGCGGACGTGCTGCGGCAGCAGGTGCTCGACGTGCTCCGCTCGTGGAGCGACGGGGCCGTCCGTGCATTGCCGGCGGCCGACCTCGACCAGGCCGTCGCCATCGGAGCCGCCTACTACGGCATCGCCCGGCAGGGCCGGGGCATCCGCATCCGCGCCGGCGTCCCGCGCACCTACTACATCGGCATCGAGAGCGCCATGCCCACCGTGCCCGGCGTCCCGACGCCGATGAACGCGCTGTGCGTCGTGCCCTTCGGCATGGAAGAAGGCACCCACGCCGAGATCCGCAACAAGGAGTTCGGCCTCGTCGTGGGCGAGCAGGCCGTCTTCCACCTGCTCGCCTCCACCACGCGCAAGACCGACCCGGCCGGCGCCCTCGTCGAAGACTGGAGCGGCGAGATCGAGGAAGTCGCCACCATGGAGGCCACCCTCTCGTCCGACGACGATGCCGGCGGCAGCCTCCTGCCGGTCTGGCTCGAAAGCCGCGTCACCGAGATCGGCACGCTGGAGCTGTGGTGCGTCTCGAAAGCCAACCCGGACCGCCGCTGGAAGCTGGAGTTCAACATCCGGGAAACGGTCGAGAGCCCCGAATAAACGGGCGAAGGACGATGTGCGAAGGGCGGGCTTCGGAGGCGGGTCCCCTTCCGTCCTTCGGCCTTCCGCCCTTCGGCCTTCCCCATCTCTCATTCCCCTCTTTCCATTCGAAGATCGGCCATCGGACATGCCCTCCACCCCCCGCTACGCCATCGGCATCGACCTGGGCACGACGAACACCGCCGTCGCCTACGTGGACCTGGCGGCGGGCGCGGCGCGCGGGGGAGCGCGGCCGATCCGGTTCTTCGAGATCCCGCAGCTCGTGGCGCCGGGCGAGCTGGGGACGAAGCCGGTGTTGCCGTCCTTCGTCTACCTGCCCGGCGCGCATGACCTGCCGGCCGGCAGTACGGCGCTGCCCTGGGATGCCGACCGGACCTACGCCGTGGGCGAGCTGGCGCGGGAGCAGGGTGCGCGCGTGCCGGGGCGGCTCGTGGCCTCGGCCAAGTCGTGGCTCTGCCACGGCGGCGTCGACCGCACGGCGGCGATCCTGCCGTGGGATGCGCCCGAGGACGTGCCCCGGATCTCCCCGGTCGAGGCCAGCCGCCGCTACCTGCAGCACGTCCGCGAGGCCTGGAACGACCGCATGGCCGGGGACGAAGCGGCCCGCTTCGAGCGGCAGCTCCTCCTCCTGACCGTCCCCGCCTCGTTCGACGAGGTGGCCCGCGAGCTGACCGTGCAGGCCGCCCGGGACGCCGGCCTGCCGCACGTCGTCCTGCTCGAAGAGCCGCTGGCGGCCTTCTATGCCTGGCTGGCCACGCACGACGCCGCCGAGCGCGACGCCCTGCCGGACGGCGCGCTGATCCTGGTCTGCGACGTGGGCGGCGGCACGTCCGACTTCTCGATCATCGGCGTGCGCGTGGAGGCCGACGGCACGCGCCGCTTCGAGCGCCTCGCCGTGGGCGATCACCTGATGCTCGGCGGCGACAACATGGACTACGCCCTCGGCCGCACGGTCGAGGCCGAGATCGCCGGCGGCCCCGGCCGGCTCGACGTGCGCCGCTGGCACCAGCTCGTCCACCAGTGCCGCCGTGCCAAGGAACGGCTCCTCGGCGAGGACGCGCCCGAGGCGGTGGACGTCACCGTGGCCGGCACGGGCAGCCGCCTCATCGCCGGCACGCTGAAGGGCACCCTCACCCGCGCCGAGGCCGAACGCCTGCTGCTCGACGGCTTCTTCCCCGAGACGCCGCTCGACGCCCCGCTCCAGCAGGGCCGCCGCCGGGGGCTGACCGAGCTCGGCCTGCCCTACGAAGCCGATCCGGCCATCACGCGCCACCTGGCGGCCTTCTGGCGGCGCGCCCGGCCCTACCTCCGTGAACAAACCGGCCGGACGGCGCTCTTTCCCGACTACCTCCTGTTCAACGGCGGCGTCTTCACCCCGGCCCCGCTACGCGCCCGGCTGCGTGGGATCGTCCGCGACTGGTTCCGCGACGTGGCCGGTGCAGACTGGACGCCGACCGAGCTGTCCAATCCCCGCCTGGACCTCGCCGTGGCCATGGGAGCCGCCTACTACGGGCTGGTCCGCCGGGGCGAGGGCATCCGCGTCGGCAGCGGCAGCGCGCGGGCGTACTACGTCGGCGTGGCGGCGGATCAGCCCGAGGACGCCGTGCACCACGCCGTCTGCCTCGTGCCGCGCGGCGCCGAGGAAGGCTTCGTCGGGCGGCTGACGGACGTGACGTTCGAGGCCCTGGCCAACCATCCCGTCACCTTCCACCTCTACAGCTCCACGACCCGCACCGGCGACGCCCTCGGCGACGTGGTGGCGCTCCCGGCCGACGAGGTCGTCGCCCTGCCGCCCATCCGCACGGCCCTCCCCTTCGGCAAGAAGGCCGTCGCCCGCCGGGTCCCCGTGCAGCTCCGCGTGGAGCTGACCGAGGTCGGCACGCTGGCCCTCTGGTGCGACTCCGTCCACACCGAGCACCGCTGGCAGCTCCAGTTCGACGTCCGCCAGGAGCCCGAAACGGACGTGCCCGAGGCCCCCGCCGGGCCTCCCCTCGACCCCGACCGGCTCGACGACGCCACGGCGATGCTCCGGCAGGTCTTCACCGGCGACGGCCTGCCCGACGGCCTGTGGGAGCGGCTGGAGGACGTCCTGGAGCAGCCCCGCGCCGACTGGCCCATGCCCGTCCTCCGCAAGCTGGCCGACACGCTCCTGCCGCTCCCGCGCGACCGCTCGGCCGCGCACGAGGTGCTGTGGTTCGACCTGCTCGGCTACGGCCTGCGGCCCGGCTACGGCGACCCGGTGGACGCATGGCGTGTGGACCAGGCCTGGAAGAATTACCTGGAGGCGTTGCACTTCCCTGCAGAGGAGGCGAACCGCCTGGCGTGGTGGCGGTTCTGGCGGCGCATCGGCGGGGGGCTCCCGGCGGCGAAGCAGGAGCAGGTCTACTACGACGCCCGCCCGTACGTCCAGCTCCGCGTACAGACCCGCAAGCCGCACCCGATCTACTCGCGCCGGATGAAGCTCCCGGAGAAGCACGAGGCGTGGATGACGCTGGCGAGCTTCGAGCGGCTCTCGGTGGACATCAAGACGACGCTCGGCCACCTGCTGCTCCAGGCCATCAAGCAGGACAAGCCCCGGCCGGCGACGATGTGGGCGCTGGCCCGGCTCGGCGCCCGGCACCCGGTCTACGGCCCGCAGGACCGCCTCGTCCCGCCCGACGAGGTGGCGGCCTGGCTCAAGGCGATCCTCACCCTGCCCCCGCCGCGGCGGGACTACGTCGCCTACGCCCTCGCCCAGCTCGCCCGCCGCACCGGCGACCGCGACCGGGACGTGCCGGAGGACTGGTTCCAGCAGGTCTACCGCTGGCTCCGCAAGATGGACGACGAGGCGCACTACCGCGCCCTGCTCGACGCCACCGACCCCGCGCCCGACCACCCCGGCCAGCGCTGGCTCCTCGGCGAGCCCCTCCCCGACGCCGGCCACGCCCTGCTCGACCCCCAGGGCATCGCCGTGCGGACCCGGTGATCGCTCCTACTCCTCCAGAAAAGCCGGTCGGTAGGTCCGTGCATCCGACAGCCCGAAGGTCGACGCCCGCCGGCCGCTGCGGCGCGCCCAGGCGCCGATCTCCTCGTCGGTCAGATCATCCCGTGGGATGCCGTCGATGTAGAAGACCACGTTGCGGCCGAGGCGGTCGGCGCGCCAGGTCTGGTTGATCGCATCGGCCCAGGTGAGACCGATGAAGCGGCGGCGCTCGGCGGGCGTCAGGGCGCGCCCCCGCGTTTCGGCCTCGGCAGCCAGGCGCTCACGCGCGGCACGCACGCGGCTCGATGAGATGCCGGCGTGCATCCCGAGGTCGAAGAAAAAGGCATAGTCGACCTCCGTCGCCGCGGTGTCGGGGACGAGGCTGTAGAGGCGGCGCAGGTTGGGCACCAGCCACTGATCGCTCTCGAAGGCAAACGCGTCGTAGGCCGTACGGCCTTCTTCCCGCCGGCCGAGCGCCTGCAACCGCTCCTTCCAGACCTGCCGCCGCACCGGATCGGCGTACACCGGTTCGAGCAATGCGTAGCCCTCGCTGCGGTCGCCACGCATCAGCGCCTCCACGGTGGGGAACTCGTCGCCGAAGAGCTCGGGCAGCAGATCCGGGTGCCGGGCGTGGATGCGTTGCAGGATGGCCTGTACCTCATTGCCCCACCCGACGGTCGCCCCGTACGGCCCCCACGTCAGCGCCGAGCGGTCGTCGGCCGTGCCGTAGTTCCATTCCACGCGGTCGTAGTCCGTCCCCTCATGCGTCAGCGCGAGGGCGAAAGCACGGGCGTGCACGGAGGGCGGCGGGGCCTGCGGGAGCACGCGCCGCCACAGGGCGGTGTGGACGGTGCCGTGCAGCGGATGCCCCTCCGCTACGGCCAGCGCTTCGAATCCGGGGCAGGCAAGCACCCGCAGAAGCGCCCGATGCGTGCCGCGTCCGTAGAGCCCGTCGGCCGCGATGGCCTCATGCCCGCAGGCCTGGAGCGCCTCCGAGAGGCCTCGCTGCCACGCCGGAAGCGCGCCCCACTTCGAGTCGCGCAGCAGCTTCCCGTCATAGTGATAAAGCACGGCGCTCGAATCCAGCACCGTGGGCTGGCTGTGGACCGGCCCGCCGCCGAGCATCCACACCACGCACGCCATCAACCCAACCCCTGCTTGCCTGCTCATGACCTGCCTCGGCTCGTTATTCGGATGATGATGCCCGGAGAAGATGGCCTCTCGATGCCGCCTTCCTCTTCCCAAGGTAGTCCACGACGGCGGAAGGTGCTGCCCGGCGAACCGTCAAACGCCACCGCCTCCCGCCACGAGCCACCCCGCCCGAAGCGCTCCGATCACGGCAACCTTCCCGGCCGGTCAGACCCGGCGGCGCCCCCTCCGAAAATGGAAGGGCTTTTTCAGGCACCTCTTCATCCAGCCTTCAATTTTATTCTTTTGTGCACAGAAGCAACATTGATATAATTATTGAGGTCAGAGACGAATTAACCCATCAAAACAAAGTCAATTGATTCCATATCGGGTTCCATCGCGCCCTTGCCTGATGGCCTGGAGAGGCCGTCTGGACGGCCCCACACCGCCGGCAGCCACGCGCACACACCGCCTTCATTCCAGCCAGACCCCGGCGATGTCGCCGCCGCGCCGGGCCGCGTCTCCGGGCTGCGTCGTGAGCGCGTCGTACGGCCTCGAAGCCGTGCATGCCGCCTGAACCGGGCGTTGCCATCCGTACATCCATTTTTCGCCATCCCACATCGCCCAGCGCCGAACGGCCCCATGGACATCCGAGGAAAAGCGACACGCATCCATCTGTTCAACGTCAGCACCCCGCAGATGCGGGCGTTCCATCTGTCGTGGTTCGCCTTCTTCCTGTGCTTCTTCGCCTGGTTTGGCATGGCCCCGCTCATGAAGGTGGTGCGCGAGGAACTGGGGCTGACCCCGGCTCAGGTGGGCAACACCATCATCGCCTCCGTGGCCGTCACCATCCTCGCCCGGCTCGGCATCGGCTGGCTGTGTGACCGCTTCGGGCCGCGCCTCACCTACACCTGGCTGCTCGTCCTCGGGGCCCTGCCCGTGATGGGGATCGGGCTGGCCCATGATTACCAGACGTTCCTGTTCTTCCGCCTGCTGATCGGCTTCATCGGTGCCAGTTTCGTCATCACGCAGTACCACACCTCCATCATGTTCGCGCCCAACGTCGTCGGCACCGCCAACGCAACGTCGGCCGGCTGGGGAAACCTCGGCGGGGGCGTCACCCAGATGGTGATGCCGCTGCTGTTCGCGGGGATGGTCGGGCTCGGAGCCAGCGAGGCCCTCGGATGGCGCCTCTCGATGGTGGTGGCCGGCCTGGTGTGCATGGCCACGGGCGTAGCCTACTATTTCCTGACGCAGGATACCCCGGAGGGCAACTTCAAAGACCTGCGGGCACGGGGCATCGAGATCGGCTCGAAGGCCTCGACCCGGGGCACCTTCCTGATGGCCTGCAAGGACTACCGCGTCTGGGCGCTCTTCTTCGTGTATGCCGCCTGCTTCGGCATCGAACTGACCATCAACAACGTCGCGGCCCTGTACTTCGCCGACTACTTCACGCTCGACCTGACGACGGCCGGCACCGTGGCCGCGCTCTTCGGGCTGATGAACATCTTTGCCCGGACACTCGGCGGCATCTTCGGCGACCGGTTCGGGGCCAGAAAGGGGTTGCGGGGGCGCGTGCAGTGGCTCTTCATCGCCCTCCTGGTGGAGGGCTTCGCGCTGATGTTGTTTTCGCGGATGGAGGCCCTGCCCACGGCCGTCGCCACGCTGATCTTCTTCAGTCTGTTCGTGCAGATGTCCGAAGGGGCGACCTTCTCCGTCGTGCCGTTCATCAACAAGAAAGCCCTTGGCTCGGTGGCCGGGATCGTCGGGGCGGGCGGCAACTTCGGGGCCGTGCTGGCGGGCTTCCTGTTCAAGGGCTCCGTGGCCTGGCCGACGGCCTTTCTCATCCTCGGCGGCATCGTCACCGGCACAGCGTTCCTGGCCCTCGCCGTGCGCTTCTCCGAAGCCGACGAGCGGGCTGCCCGCGAAGAACGAGAAGCCCGGCTCCGCGAGAGCGAAACCGCGGCGGCGCTGCCGGCGATGGCATGATCCCCGCGCCACACCGCACCGCGGACGAATGCCCGGAAGGCCCCGCCCGGCCGCCACGGGCAACGCCGTACCCCGCTCCCTGACCTGCCGCTCCTTCCCTCTTTTAACGTCTCCACGTCATCATGCAGCCGTTCAGCGAAGAGCAGAAACAGTACCTGCAGGGCTTTATGGCCGGCGTCGTGCAGCGCGGTGGGTTGCCCTTTGCCGGACAGACCCCGGACGGGCGCATCACCCACGCCCCGGAGGCGGCCGAACGCGACCTGGCCGACCCCGGCATCGACCAGCTCTACGGCACCCCCGTCGAGGAGCTGAGCAAGCAGGAGCGGATCAAGCTGGAGAAGAACCCGCATGCGATGTGGGACGACGTGCTGGCACACGCTGCGGCCGGCACGATGCCCGAGGGCGATGACATCTTCCGCTACAAAGCCTTGGGGCTGTTCAACGTGGCCCCCGTGCAGGACGGCTTCATGCTGCGCTGTCGTATTCCCGGCTGTATGCTGCGGGCCGATCAGCTGCGCGGCCTGGCCGACCTGGCCGACGCCTACGGGGCCGGCTACGGCGACGTCACCACCCGCGGCAACATCCAGCTCCGCGAGATCAAACCCCGCCACGCCGCCGATGTGCTCATCGGTCTCTACGACATCGGGCTGACCTCAAAGGGTGCCGGGGCCGACAACCTCCGCAACATCACCGCCTCGCCAACGGCCGGCTTCGACCCCCAGGAGGTGTTCGACGTGCGCCCGCTGGCCCGGGCCATGCATCACTACATCCTTCACAGCCCCGACCTCTACGGCCTGCCGCGCAAGTTCAACATCGCCTTCGACGGCGGCGGCCGCGTCAGCGTAGCGGCGGACACGAACGACCTCGGCTTCATGGCCGTCCGGGTGGACGAGGGCGCGGGCGTCGAGCCGGGCGTCTACTTCCGCATCGAGCTGGGCGGCGTCACCGGGCATGGGGCCTTTGCACACGATACCGGCTTCATGGTGCGGCCCGAACAGTGTGTGGCCGCCGCTGCCGCCGTGGTGCGGGTCTACCTCGAACACGGCGACCGGACCAACCGCAAGAAGGCCCGCCTGAAGTATCTGCTGGAAGCCTGGGGCACCGACCGGTTCATGGCCGAAGTGCAGAACCGCCTCGCCTTCGAACTGACGGCCCTGCCCCGTGCGCGGTGTGCTCCACGCCCGCCGGTGGTGCGCCACAGTCACATCGGCTTTCATCCGCAGAAACAGGCCGGCAGGTACTACGTCGGGGTGGTGGTGCCGGTGGGCCGCATGACCTCCGCCCAGATGCGCGGCCTGGCCGACATCGCCGCCCGCTACGGCTCCGGCGACCTCCGCCTGACCATCTTCCAGAACGTGCTGATCCCGGACCTTTCCGAGGCGGACGTGGAAGCCGTCCAGGACGCCCTCCGAGACCTCGGCTTTCACTACGAGACCGAGGACGTCCGCAGCGGCCTGGTGGCCTGCACGGGCGCGGCCGGATGCCCGTATGCCAACACCCATACCAAGGAGCACGCCCTGACCCTCGGCGAGTACCTGGCCGCGCAGGTCCCCATGGACCAGCCGATCAACATCCACTTCACCGGCTGCCCGAACTCGTGCGCCCAGCACTACTGCGGCGACATCGGCCTGCTGGGTGTGCCGGTCAAGCGGGAGGATGGCACCCGCGTAGACGGCTGCACCATCGTCCTCGGCGGGGGCATGGACCAGGACCAGGGGCTCGCCCGCGAGTTGGTCCGCAGCCTCCCGTTCGACGAGGTCCCCCCGTTGCTGGCCCACGTGCTGAAGACCTACCTCCGCGAGCGGACCGGCCAGGAGTCCTTCACGGCCTTTACCCGCCGCCACGACACCGACACGCTCCGCAGCCTCTTCCTCGATTCCTTCCAGGCGATATGATACCCCGGATCCCCGACCAGGCCCCGTTCAGCCGCGAACAGCGGGCCTGGCTCAACGGCTTCTTCGCCGGACTCTACTCGGTGCAGGCCGTGGACGGCCTCGTGCCCGACGCCCCTGCTCCCCCGACCCGCTCGGTGACCGTGCTGTTCGGCTCCCAGACCGGCACCGCAGAAGGCCTCGCGCGGAAAACGGTCAACGCGCTGAAGGCGCAGGGCTTTGCCGCCTCGGCCTGCGAACTCGACACCATGACCCCGGCCGATCTGGTGGATGTGCACCACCTGCTGGTCATTACGAGCACGTACGGCGACGGAGAGATGCCGGACAACGCGCAGATCTTCTGGGAGGCCCTTTCGGCCGAGGATGCGCCGCGCCTGGAGCAGACCGCTTTTGCCGTCTGTGCCCTCGGTGACAGCAGCTACCCCGACTTCTGCCAGGCCGGCAAGGACATCGATGCCCGCCTCGAAGCACTCGGGGCGCGGCGCCTTTTCCCCCGTGCCGATTGCGACATCGACTACGAAGCCGTCTTCGCCGGATGGCTCGAAGGCGTCTGCGAGGCCCTGAACGTGCCCAGCGGAGACGGCGCCCTCGTCTGAGCCGACCGGCGAGGACGAGGCGGAGCGCCTCTGCCGCCCCCGGCTCCCACGACGCAGGCACCGAGCCTCCCGCCACCTGATCCCGTAGCCTCTCCCTGCTGCCCCATGCCGCACCTGGTCCCGTATCTCCCCGACGATGCCCCCTTCTCCGCGGAGCAGCGCGCATGGCTCAACGGCTTCTTCGCCGGATGGAGCACCCGCGCCCGGAGCGGGGACGGCGCAGCGCTGTACCCGCCTCCCGGTGGCGACGGCCAGCCGCCGGCCGGTGACGGGCAGGCCCGTGGCTGGCCGGTACCGGCCGACCCGCCCCCCCCGCACTACAGCCGCACACACCCCTTCCCGGCTCGGCTCCGTACCAACCGCCCGCTCAACGCCGCAGGCTCCGCCAAAGACGTCCGCCACCTCGAGATTGACCTGGACGGCTCCGGGCTGACCTACGAGGCGGGCGACGCGCTCGGCGTGATCCCTCAGAACTGCCCGGCCTACGTGGAGAACCTGATCGACGCCCTCGGCTGGCGCGGAGACGAGCCGGTCGTGATCGACGGCGCCTCGATGCCCCTGCGCGAGGCCCTGCAGACACGCCTGACGATCACGCAGCCGCCCCGGGCCTTGCTCGATGCCTACGCCGAACGCAGCAACGACGACGCCCTGACCCACCTCCTCGAGGACCGGCAGACGCTGCACGACTTCCTCCGGGGCCGTGACGTGCTGGACCTGGTCCTGCGCTATCCCGCCGTCCGGTTCGAACCGCAATCCTTCGTGGATCTGCTGCGGCCGCTCCAGCATCGGCTCTACTCCATCTCCTCCAGTCCCCGCGCCCACCCCGGCGAGGTCCACCTGACCGTGGGCTGTGTGCGCTACGAAGCCCACGGGCGCCTCCGCAAGGGCGTCTGCTCCACCTTCCTCGCCGAGCGGTGCGCGCCCGAGGACCCCCTCCCGGTGTTCGTCCACCCCAATACCACGTTCCGCTTGCCGGCCGACACCGACACCCCCATCATCATGATCGGCCCGGGAACGGGGATCGCCCCCTTCCGGGGCTTTCTCTACGAACGCCGGGCAACGGGCGCACGAGGCAAAAACTGGCTCATCTTCGGGGATCAGCACGCCGCCACGGATTTCCTCTACCGGGACGAACTGGAAGGCTTCCTCCAGGACGGCACGCTGGACCGCCTGGACCTGGCCTGGTCGCGAGACGGCGCCGAGAAGGTCTACGTGCAGCACCGCCTGCGAGAGCACGCCCGCACGCTTTTCGACTGGCTCGAGGACGGCGCGGTCCTCTACGTCTGCGGGGACGCCGCCCGCATGGCCAGAGACGTGGACGCCGCCCTGCACGACGTCCTCCGCACCGCCGGGGCCTTGAGCGAGGAGGCCGCTGCCGCCTACGTGACGCAACTCAAACAGGCCAGGCGCTACCTGCGCGATGTGTACTGACGGGCGAAGGAGGCCCCCCACCAGGCTCGGCCCTCCGCGTCCCCTTTCGTCCTCCTCGCCCCCCTGCCAGGCCATCGAACCCATGAACAGACCGCCCGAACAGACCGTCCAGACCACCTGCTGCTACTGCGGCGTCGGATGCGGCGTCACGGTGACGCGCCACCGCGACGGGCGCCTCTCGCTCCGGGGCGACGAGGACCATCCAGTGAACCGGGGGCAGCTCTGCAGCAAAGGCCGCTACCTGCACCACGTAGCCATGGACCGGAGCGACCGGCTGCTCCATCCGCTGCTCCGGCACCGCCGCACCGAACCGCTGCGACGGGTGGGGTGGGACGAAGCGCTGGAGTATACGGCCGGCGTCTTCCGCGGCTTCATCGAGGCCCATGGCCCCCGCTCGGTCGGGTTCTACGTGTCCGGGCAACTCCTCACCGAGGAGTACTACCTCGCCAACAAGCTGATGAAAGGCTTCATCGGCGCCAACAACATCGACAGCAACTCCCGGCTGTGCATGAGCTCGGCCGTGACGGGCTACAAGCTCGCCCTGGGCGACGATACGCCCCCCTCTGCTACGAGGACATCGAGGCCTGCGCCTGCTTCTTCATCGCCGGCGCCAACCCGGCCTGGTGCCACCCGATCCTGTTCCGCCGCCTCGAAGCCCACAAACAACGCCACCCCGACGTCAGGATCATCGTGGCCGATCCGCGCCGGACGCAATCCTGCGCGCTGGCCGACCTGCACCTCCCGCTCCGGCCCGGCACGGACATCGTCCTCTTCAACGCCATCGCCGCCTACCTTATCGAACACGACCTCATCGACCGGCCCTTCCTGGAGGAGCACACCGTCGGCTTCGACGCCTGCAAGGCGGCCGTGGAGGGGCTCACGCTGGAGCAGGCCGCCGCCACCTGCGGGGTACCGGCCGAGGACCTGCGGCAGGCCGCGCAATGGATTGGAGAAAGCCCGACCATGATGACGATGTGGGCGATGGGGCTGAACCAGAGCGAACGGGGTACGGACAAGAACCTGGCGCTGCTGAACCTCTCGCTGCTCACCGGCAAAATCGGCAAACCGGGGTGCGGGCCGTTCTCGCTGACGGGCCAGCCCAATGCCATGGGCGGCCGGGAAGTCGGCGGGCTGGCCAACCTGCTGGCCTGCCACCGCGACCTGGCCAACCCCCACCATCGCGCCGAGGTGGCCGCCTTCTGGGGAGTCGATGCCATCGACGCGCAACCGGGGCTGACGGCGACGGAGATGGTGGCGGCGATGGAGCGCGGCACGCTCAAGGCGATCTGGATCATCGGAACCAACCCGGCCGTCTCGATGCCCGACCTCCAGCGGCTCGAACGGGCCATGGCCACCTGCGAGTACGTCGTCGTGCAGGAGATCTCCGAACGGGCCGAAACGCTCCGCTTTGCCGACTGTGTCCTGCCGGCGGCGGCCTGGCTGGAAAAAGAGGGGACGATGACCAATTCCGAGCGGCGCATCACCTACCTGCCCGCCCTCATCGATCCGCCGGGCGAAGCCCTGCCGGATGCCGAGATCCTCTGCCGCTTTGCCGACGCGATGGGCTGGGGAGCCGCCTTCAACTATGCCGGCACGGCCGAGATCTTCGACGAATATCGCCGCCTCACCCGCGGCACGCCCATCGACATCTCCGGCCTCAGCTACGACCGGTTGCAGCGTGAACGCTCGGTGCAATGGCCCTGCCCCGCCGACGACCATCCCGGCACGCCGCGCCTGTTCACGGACGGCCGATTCTGGACCGACGACGGGAAAGCCCGCCTCCACGGCGTCTCTCCGGCCCCCCTGCCCGAACCGCCGGACGACACGTTCCCCCTCATCCTCACCACCGGCCGCCTCCGCGACCAGTGGCATACCCGGACCAAGACCGGCAAGGTCAACCGCCTCAACCAGCATCAGCCGGTGCCGCTGCTGGAAATCCACCCGGACGATGCCCTGCCCCTCGGCCTGAAGGACGGCGCCACGGCACGGGTCCGCAGCCGCTTCGGCGCGGTCGAGGTCCGCACGACGCTCAGCGATGCCATCCGCCCCGGCACCGTCTTCCTGCCCATGCACTGGGGCACCCTGCCCGGCGGACGCGATGGGCGGGCCAACCTGGCTACCAGCCCTCGCGTCGACGCCCGCTCCCGGCAGCCCGACTTCAAGTACACCGCCGTCCGCATCGAGCGGGTCGCCAAGAAAAAGGAGCGCATCCTCGTCGTCGGTGCCGGAGCGGCCGCGCGCCACTTCGTGGAAACGTACCGCCGGTACAACACGGAGGACGAGATCCACGTCTTCGGGCGCGAGCCGCACGGGTTCTATAACCGCATCCTGCTCCCCGACTACATCGGCGGCGAGCGCACGTGGGCCTCCCTCTCCACGATGAACGAGGCCACCACTCGCGCCCTCTCCCTGCACCTGCACCTCGGGGTCGAGATCGTCAAGATCGACCGCGCCGCCCGCACCATCGAAGACGCCAGCGGAACGCGCTATCCCTACGACAAGCTGTTGCTCTGCACCGGCAGCCGGGCCTTCGTGCCGGCCGGCGTACCGATGGGGTGGGACGGGGTCTTCAGCCTGCGTACCCGTTGGGATGCCGACCGCATCAAACACTACCTCGAACCCGGTGCCCGCGTGTTGATCATGGGGGGCGGCTTGCTCGGGCTCGAGATGGCCGCGGCCCTGCACCACGCCGGCTTCCGTGTGACGATCCTCGAGATGGCCGACCGCCTCATGCTACGCCAGCTCGACCCCACGGCCAGCGCCCTTCTGCAGGACGAACTCGAAGACCGCGGCATCGAGGTGTGCTGCGGAGACGTGGCGGTGGACTACCTCGGCCACGGACGCATCCGCGGTGTGCTCACCCGGGCCGACCGCCACCTCGCCTGCGATGCCCTCATCGTGGCCGTGGGCACCCGCCCGAACATCGGCCTCGCCGTCCGCGCCGGCCTCCATCACAGCCGCGGCGTGACGGTCAACGACCACCTGCAGACGAGCGACCCGTGCATCTACGCCGCCGGAGAGATTGCCGAGCACCGGAGCGAGCTCTACGGGATTACCCCGGCGGCCGAGGAACAGGCCGCCGTCGCCGCCGCGCACATGGCCGGGGACGCCTGGGCGGCCTATGACGGCTCGGTGCCCTTCAACATCCTCAAGATCCAGGGGCTCGATGTGTGCGCCCTCGGCCGCTCGGTCGTCCCCGAAGACGAGGCCGCGCTCTACGACGAGATCGTCTTTCTGGACCGGCGCCGGCGGGTCTACAAGAAATGCGTGGTGCAACAGGACCGGCTCGTCGGCGCGATCCTCGTGGGCGACCGGGCCGAGTTCGACACCTTCCGCCGCCTCATCGATACCGGCGTCGAACTGGAAGAGCAACGCGGGACCCTGCTGGGCGGGGCCGCGGCCGGGCACGCCGTCTCCCCACCGCTCGGGCGGCTCGTCTGCAGCTGTATGCACGTCGGCGAGGGCAACCTCCGGCAGTTCATTGCCGACGGATGCACGGACCTGCCAACCCTGTGCAACCGGAGCCGGGCCGGCACCGGCTGTGGCAGCTGCCGCCCCGAGGTCCAGATGATCCTGGAGCACGAGCTGACCCTGATGGCCACGGCCGAGGGAGACGGCAGCACCGGCGTCCCGGCCCTGACGTGACGGCCATGCCCCGCATCAGGCCGGCTGCTTCCGTCCCGGATCGGCCACGCCCCTGCCGGCACGCGGCCTTCGGTCGCCACAGGGGCGCGGTGCAACCGGCACCCGATGCGGCCGCCGGCCGGACGGCCCGGGGTCGACGGCTCCGTTTTCACGATCGATGAGCCAGAGCACGATCGCCGTGTTGACGACCATCAGCACGACGGCCAGCACATAGATCCACCCCATGTCTGCACGCTTCGAAGGTTCATTCCAGACGTCGTAAACATACGCAAACGCGGACACCGTGCAACCCCTTCCATGAGAGTCGTTGACAAGGAACTGTATCTCGGAGCCGCCCTGACACAGATCGTCGAAAGTACACGGTTTTCTTCCATGCGCAAGGCCAGCGCAGCCATCGGCCATTACGAGATCAACGAAACGCGCCGCCTGCTCATCCGCTACTCCAGATCGCCGCGCGGACCCTGGTACTTCACGTTTCGCCCGCGCGACCTGCACCTGATCCGGGACGAGATGGCGGCCGGACACGCGTTCTTCCTGGGGCTCGTCTGTGGCACGACGGCCACGTGCCTGCTCACGACCGGGCAGATCGGCCAGGTTCTCGACCTGCCGACCACCGAGGCCCAGCCTATCACCGAGGCCCAGTCTATCCGGGTACACACCCGCCCCGGCGCGAGCCTGAGCGTGAGCGGAAGCGGGGGCACGCTCGACGGCAAAGTCACGCATCATGCCTTCCCCACCCGGCTGTTTCGCTGATGCACCCCGCCCCTCCGACGGCCCGGCCGGCCGGGCGCTCCGTTGCACGCGGCGGATCAGTTGAACAGCACGACAACGGCACGTGCCGCATCGCCTTCCAGCACCGGAAAGCCGATGGCCGCCTCCAGCCCGGCGCGGGCAGCGGCTTCGCAGCGCACGAAGCCGGCCTCCCGCGTGAGCCGCTCGAACACGACGGGCATCCGGTCGGCAAAGACGCGCCCCGGCAACCCTACCCCCGGCTCGAACGTGGTGGCCCGGCTGACGGCCTCGAATGCAGACAGCCGGCCGTAGTATCCCGCCGTTAACCTCAGCGTGCCATCCCGGCCCGGCTGCCAGATCTCCATGACACGCGCCATGGGCGTGGCTGCGGAGGTCAGCAGCAGGAGCACCCGGCGCACACCGTCGGCATCCAGCACCGGAATGCCGAGCCCCGCGCTCAAGCCGGCGGCCGCCGCCGCCCCGGCACGGACGAAGCCGCGCTCCCCGGACAGGCTCTCGAACAACACCGGCATCCGCGCCGCAAGGACCTGCCCGGGCAGCCCCACACCCCGCGCAAACGTCGTCGCACGGCTGAGGGCCTCAAAGGCCTGCATCTCTCCGTAAAAGCCATCCTCCCATTCCATGCGTGTGCCGTCGGGGCTGCATCGCCAGATCTCGAAGGCCCCGGCCCCCGCCTCCGACGCGGCGAACAGCAGCGTCACCACCGCTTCCACCTCCTCGCCATGCAGCACCGGCAGCCCCACCCCCGCGCTGAAGCCCGACCGAGCCGCGACCTCGGGCCGCACGAAGCCTCGATACAGGGTCAGGTCTTCGAGGATCATCGGAGCTTTGCGCAGCAGCACCTGCCCGGCCAGCCCCTGCCCTCGGGCGACACGGACCGGCAAGGCAGCCCGCGACCCGGGCTCGCCGCCCCGATAAAAGCCGGCCTGGAAATGCAGGCTGGTGCGTTCTCTGTCGGGAATCCACACTTCCATGGCCCGCACCAGCGAGGGAGGTCGCCGTTTCACCGAAGAACGAGCACGCATGAGGCCGAGGAAGCAATGTCAACGGATCCGCTGGGAGGCCCGGTGGCTGGATCCCGATGGGTGGATGGATAGCGCCGCCGGGGGAGGCTCTTCACGCCGCGCTCACTCCCCGCCGCGGCGTTCCGGGCCGAGGCGGCGGGCGCCGTCCATGAAGCGCTTGACGCCGTCGGCCCCGCGCACGATCTGGAAGCTGTCATACAGCTCGCCGGTGACGGTCATCGCCCGGTAGGTGAGCAGGTCGGGGGTGACGTCGATGACCTGGTAGAGCTGGGTATCCTCCGCCGCCCGGTCCATCCAGTCCGCCTCCGGGCTGAGGCGGTACATCTTCGGCCCGCTCACCGAGACGACGTAGACCGTCCCGGCCTCGGGGTCGCGCTGGTTGACGCCCACCGGCAGGTTGTGCCCCCGGCCGTAGGCATGGTCGTGCCCCTGCAGGACGAGGTCGACCCGGTACCGGTCGAACAGCGGTTTCCAGGCCGCGCGCAGCGCCTCGTTGTCCCGCCCCCGAGCGGCAGAGAAGATCGGGAAGTGGAAGGTCACCACCGTCCAGTGGTTGGGGTTGTCCGCCAGCACCGTCTCCAGCCAGGCGGCCTGCTCCTCGATGTGCGTCAGCGTGTTCAGGCCGATGATGCGGACGCCCTGGTAGTCGATGACATAGGCCGTTTCGTCGAGGGCCGGGATCTCGTGCGGGGGGAGGGTGAACTGGTGCCGCCATTGCCGGGCGAGGACGTCGGCGTCGTCGGGGCTGTCCGGCAGCGGGTCGTACTCATGGTTGCCCGGCACGGGGATGCCCGGCACCATCCGGTGGATCCAGCCGCCGGCGGCGAACCACTCGTGCCACTCCAGATCGCGGTGCGCCCGGTTGACCAGGTCGCCGGCATGGATGATGAAGCGGGCCCGGGGCGCCTCGGCATAGGCCTCGCGAATGGCCCGCGACCACATCGAGAAGATCTCGTTCTGCGCGTCGCCCACGTAGATGAAGCTGAACGGCTCGGGGGTGTCGCTCGCCGTGCGGAACTGGATCCACTCGCTCCAGTGCTCGGCGCCGTCGCCCACGCGGTAGACGTAGCGCGTGTTCGGGCGCAGGTCCGTGAAGACCACGCTGTGGTAGTGTGCCAGGCCGCTCTCCGTCTCCAGCGCCGACGTCGTGGCGGCCACCGTCGTCACGCTGTCGCGGAAGCCCGGGCCGGCGGTGGCCACGGCCAGCTCGGCAACGGCCTCGGTGACGGAGGCATCGGTTCGCCAGGTGACGGCCTGCGTGGTGGCGGGATCGCCGGACCAGGTCAGCATGATCCGGTCGGGTTGACGGGTCGGGCGCGGGTCGAGGTCGACACCGGTGGCCCCCGGGAGAGCCGGCAGCAGAGCTGCCAGCACGAGGCCCCCGGCCATCCGGGAACGCCACCGGGCAAACGAGACGTGCATGGGTCAGCAAAAAGATCGATTATTGGGATATCGGTGTTTACGCCATCCGATGCTGGAACACAACCATCGCCCCCCGATCTTTACGTCACCTTTCGTCATGCGTCCGCACGTCCTGCTCGTCCTTTCCCTGATCCTGTGGGCCGGTTGCACCGCCGAGCCCGCCACCAACATCACCGTCCCCGCGCTCTTCTCCGACCACATGGTCCTGCAACGGGACCAGGACGTGCCCGTCTGGGGGACGGCCGACCCGGGCGGCCGCGTCACCGTCACCCTGGGCGACCGCCAGACCGCCGCCACCGCCGGGCCCGACGGCCGCTGGCAGGTGACGCTGCCGCCGATGCCGGCCGGCGGGCCGCACACGCTCACCATCGCCGGAGCCGAAACGCTCACCTTCGAGGACGTGCTCATCGGCGAGGTGTGGATCGCCTCGGGGCAGTCGAACATGGAGTGGAGCGTCGAGAACTCGAACGATGCCGCCGCCGAGATTGCCGCGGCCAACTACCCCCGCATCCGGCTCTTCGACGTCCGCCACACGGTCAGCAGCACCCCGCTCGACTCGGTCGCGGCGGACGGCTGGCGCGTCACCAGCCCGCAGACGATCCCGTCGTTCTCGGCGGTGGCCTACTTCTTCGGACGGACGCTGCACGAGGCGCTGGACGTCCCCATCGGCCTGATCAGCACCAACTGGGGCGGCACCCGCGCCGAGGCCTGGACCAGCCGCGACGGGCTGGCCGCCTTCCCGGAATTCCAGCCGTACCTGGCGCAGATGGATTCGTTCGAGGTGCCGCTGCAACGGATGCAGGAGGTCCTCGCCGCCCGCTACCGGGAGCGCATCCAGACCGGGGACGCCGGCTATCAGGCCGCCGTGCCGTGGTTCCGGCCCGAGGCCGAGGACGCCGACTGGGCGACGATGACGCTGCCGACGCTGTGGGAGCAGGCCGGCCTGGACGGCCTCGACGGCGTCGTCTGGTTCCGCCGCACGGTCGACCTGCCGGCCGGCTGGGCCGCCGAGGACCTGACGCTTCGCCTCGGCGCCATCGACGACGCCGACTCGACGTGGGTCAACGGCGTGCTGGTGGGCCACACGAACGGCTATGACACCGAGCGCGTCTACACCGTCCCGGCCTCGGCGCTGCGGCCCGGCCGCAACGTCATCAGCGTCCGCGTGGTGGACACCGGCGGCGGCGGTGGGATCTACGGCGAGGCGACGCAGCTCCGCCTCTCTCGGCCCTCCGGCGCGTCGCGCTCGCTGGCCGGCCCCTGGCGCTACCGCGTCGGCATCCGGGTGGACGACCTGCAACCCCCCATGCGCCTGCAGGACTACCCGACGGCCCTCTACAACGGCATGATCGCGCCCCTCATCCCCTACGCCATCCAGGGGGCCATCTGGTACCAGGGCGAGAGCAACGCCGACCGCGCCTACCAGTACCGGGACCTCTTCCCCGCGATGATCCGGGACTGGCGGCAGCACTGGGGACAGGGGGATTTCCCCTTCTACTTCGTCCAGCTCGCCAACTTCATGGCGCCCCAGACCGACCCGAACGAGGCCAGCGCCTGGGCCGAGCTGCGGGAGGCGCAGCTGATGACGCTCGCCCTCCCCAACACCGGCATGGCCGTCACCATCGACATCGGCGAGGCCGACGACATCCACCCGCGCAACAAGCAGGACGTCGGCTACCGGCTGGCGCAGTGGGCGCTGGCCGAGACCTACGAGCGTGCGGACGTCGTGCCCTCCGGCCCGCTCTACCGCTCGATGACGAAGGAAAACGGGGCCATCCGCCTCGCCTTCGACTACGTCGGCGGCGGGCTGACGACGCCGGACGGGGCGCCGCTGCGGGGCTTTGCCATCGCCGGTGCGGACCGGCGCTTCGTCTGGGCCGATGCCCGCATCGACGGCAACACGGTCGTCGTCTCGAGCCGGGCGGTCGCCGATCCGGTGGCGGTGCGCTACGGCTGGGCCAACAACCCGGCGGTCAACCTCTACAACGCCGAGGGCCTGCCGGCCTCTCCCTTCCGCACGGACGACTGGCCCGGCGTCACCGTGAACAACCGAACGCCCTGACGAGGTGCCCAGCCCTGACGAGGTACCCGGCCCTGACGTGCGAAGCGGACAGAACGGCGCGCGAAGGGTGGCCGTCCGGTGCGGTGTCTGCGCTGCTGCTCCATGACGGCTGCTCCATGACGGCTGCTCCATGACGATCCCCCGGGTCAAGATCTGCTGCATACAAAGCCTCGATGAGGCCCGGCTGGCCATCCGCTACGGCGCGGCAGCGCTGGGGCTCGTCTCGGCGATGCCCAGCGGGCCGGGCGTCATCGACGAAAGCCGGATCGCCGCCATCGCCGCGCAGGTGCCTCCCCCGATCGGCACCTTCCTGCTGACGTCGCTCCAGGACGCCGAGGCCATCATCGACCAGCAGCGGCGGTGCCGGACCAACACGATCCAGCTGTGCGACGCGCTTCCGGCCGACGCCTATCCGCGCCTGCGCCAGGCCCTGCCCGGCATCGCCCTCGTCCAGGTCATCCACGTCACCGGCCCGGCCTCCGTCGACGAAGCCGTCCGCGTGGCTCCGCACGTGGATGCGCTGCTGCTCGACTCCGGCAACCCGGCGCTGGCCGTCAAGGAGCTCGGCGGCACGGGCCGCACGCACGACTGGGCGCTCAGCCGCCGGATCGTCGAGCGCGCGGGCGTGCCTGTCTTTCTCGCCGGCGGTCTGCGGGCGCACAATGTGGCCGAGGCCATCGCCCGCGTCCGCCCTTTCGGCGTCGATCTCTGCACCGGAGTCCGCGTCAACGGCTCTCTGGACGAAGCCCGGCTCCGCGCCTTCATGCACCGTGTGGCCGGCCTCTCGTAAGGGGGATGCGGTGCTCGCGGGGCGGTGAGCCGGCCCGATGCGCGTCGTCCGGCCTCTCCATGCCGGGCGATCCCCTACGCGAGATGTCCGGCCCGACGTGCAGCGCCCTGCTTGCCCGGAACGATGCAGGCGGCTATCATGAAACCGCTTCCAGCTCCACCACCCGTCTCACCCTATTCGGTACGACCCCATGGCCACGCACAAAGGCACCATCGGCATTCTCACCGGCGGCGGCGACGTCCCCGGCCTCAACCCGGCCATCCGTGCCGTCACCATCCGTGCCCTGCGTGAAGGCTATCGCGTCATCGGCATCCGCCGCGGCTGGGCCGGCCTCGTGGACCTCGTCCCGGACAAGGACGCCGACAACAGCGCTAACTTCCGCGTCCTCACCGAGGAGCTCGTCAACCGCGCCGGGCGAACGGGGGGCACGTTCCTGCACACCTCGCGCACGCGCCCCAGCCACCTCCCGAAGTCGGCCGTCCCCCCGCACCTGCAGGATCGTTACACCGACGAGGTCAACGACCTCACGCCGGAGGTGCTCAAGAACCTGGACTGGCTCGGCATCGACTACCTGATTCCCATCGGCGGCGATGATACGCTGAGCTATGCCTATCGGCTGCATGAGGAAGGCGTCCGGTGCGTGGCCATCCCCAAGACGATGGACAACGACGTGCCGGGCACGGACTACTGCATCGGCTTCGGCACGTGCGTCACGCGCACCATCGAGCTGACCCACACGCTGCGCACCTCGGCCGGCTCGCACGAGCGCTTCCTCGTCATCGAGGTCTTCGGCCGCTATGCCGGCTTCACGGCGCTGCTGCCCACGATGGCCGGCGCGGCGGATCGCTGCGTCATCCCCGAATATGAGTTCGACATCGAGCAGCTGTGCGAGCTGCTGGTCTACGACCGCAACCGGCACCCGAGCAACTATTCGGTGGTGCTCGTCTCCGAGGGGGCGAAGATCAAGGGCGACCGGGAGATGATGTTCGAGAGTGAGGAGACCGACCAGTTCGGCCACCGCAAGCTCGGCGGCATCGGGGATCGCGTCTCGGCCATGTTGAAGGAGCTCTCGCCCCGGTATAACAACGGCCGACGCATCAACGTGGTCAACCAGCGGCTCGGCTACCTCGTCCGCTGCGGCGACCCCGACGCGATGGACTCGATCGTGCCGATGGCCTTCGGCAACCTCGCGCTCGACCTGGTGCTGGAGGGCACCTCCGGCCGCCTCGTCAGCATCCGCAACGGGGTCTATGACAGCGTCCCGCTGGAGGTCGTGCACGGCCCGCACAAGGTGGTCGATGTCGCCAAGTACTACAACACCGAGCGGCTCCGCCCCAATTACAAGACGTTCGACAGCAAGCCCGTCTTCATCATGACGAGCGATTATTGAGGGAGGCGGGGTGAGACGCAGGGGATGAGAGGCTGAAAGCGATCCGGCATCCGCCGTCCGCATTCAGCCTTTTCATCTCTCCACGGCCTCTGCTCCTCATGCTTCCGCTTTCCCGCAACGTTCTCTCCATGCCTCATGCCCCGTCCTCTCCGTTCTCTCCGTTCTCTCCTTACCCTGCTGCTACTCGTACTCGCCGCCTGCGGCCGGCCGACCCCGACGCCCGAGCCGCCGCCGAACATCGTCTTCATCTTCACCGATGACCACAGCGCCCGCGCCATCAGCGCCTACGGCTCGGAGATCAACCAGACCCCGAACATCGACCGGCTGGCGGCCGAGGGCATGCGCTTCGCGAATTGCTTCGTGACGAACGCCATCTGTGCCCCGAGCCGCGCCACGATCCTGACGGGCCTCTATAGCCATGCCAACGGGCAGCTCACGAACCAGGAAACCTTCGACGGCTCTCAGCGCACCTTCCCCAAGCTGCTCCAGGAAGCGGGCTACCAGACGGCGCTCATCGGAAAGTGGCACCTGAAGAGCGCGCCCACCGGCTTCGACCACTGGCAGGTGCTCATCGGGCAGGGCCCGTATTACAACCCCCCGATCCGGACGGCCACGGACACGACCGTCATCCCGGGCTATACGACGAACATCATCACCGACCTGAGCCTCGACTGGCTCCAGAACCAGCGCGATCCGGCCCGGCCCTTCATGCTGATGGTCCAGCACAAAGCCCCACACCGCCGCTGGGAGCCCGGCCCGGACCATCTGACCCTGTACGATGATCAGACCATCCCCATCCCGGATACGTTCTTCGACGACTATGAGGGCCGCGCCAGCCCGGCCGCCGAGGCGAACATGCGCATCGACGAGAACCTGACGGCGCTGGACCTGAAGATCGTGCCGCCGAACAACCTGACCGAGGAGCAACTGGAGGCCTGGAACGCCGCCTACGGCCCGAAGAACGAGGCGCTCCGCGAGCGGCCGCTGGAGGGCGAGGAATTCGCCCGGTGGAAGTACCAGCGCTACATCAAGGACTACCTCCGCACCGTCGCCTCCGTCGATGACAACATCGGACGGCTGCTGGATTATCTGGATCAGACCGGCCTCGCCGAGAACACCGTCGTCATCTATACCTCCGACCAGGGCTGGTACCTGGGCGAGCACGGGTGGTACGACAAACGCTGGATGTACGAGGAGTCGCTCCGTACGCCTCTCATCGTCCGCTGGCCGGCGGCCGTCGAGGCCGGGGCCGTCTCGTATGACATGGTGTCGAACGTCGACTTCGCCGCCACCTTCCTGGACCTGGCCGGTGCGACCATCCCGGCCGACCTGCACGGCCGCAGCCTCAAACCCATCCTGCTCGGCCAGGCTCCTGACGACTGGCGCGACAGCTTCTACTATCACTACTACGAGTACCCGGCCTCGCACTGCGTCCAGCGCCACTACGGCGTCCGTACCGAGCGCTACAAGCTGATCTACTACTACCTGGTCGATGAATGGGAACTGTTCGACCTGCACGAGGACCCGGACGAACTCACCAGCGTCTACGACGACCCCGCCTATGCCGACGTCGTCAGCGACCTGAAAGCCGAACTGCAGCGCCTGCGCACGGAGTTGAATGTGCCGGATGACGACCGCCCCTCGGGCGACTGCACCTTCGACGCTGAGGGCTGGGACGGCTTCGAGGCGGGGTGACGCACGGCTTTGAAGTGGGGGCGAGAGGGGGGAGGTGGGTGCATCAGGCGGCGGCGGTTGGCGACGCCTGCGGGGGCAGCCCGCTCCGGCGGTCCTGCCACCAGGCCCGGACGCACCGCACGTCCTCCCACACGGCCGCGCCGGCATAGATCGCGAGGGCCGCGAACGCCACGTAGGCCCCGGCCTCGGGCCGCTCCCCCCACGCGACGAGGGCTGCGATCAGATAGGCGGATCCGACCAGCAGCACGGGCTCGGCGAGCCGGAGCATCACCGCCACCGGCCCCTGCGACCACCGCCAGAGCAGACCCACGACGAGCAGCGGCCACAGAAACGCCGCGGGAAGCAACCAGTCCGCCGCCTCAGCCGCGTCGAAGTCCTCGAAGGCGTAGTTGTACGTGACCACCTTCTGCACCCCTTCGGGGACGGGTTCCCCCTCTGCCACGGTCACCCGGTTGCCCTCGGCATCTTCGAAATGCGAGCAACTCGACATGGGCAGCGCGGCGCTGAGCAACAGCAACACCGCACCGGTGAGCTTGATTCGATGCATCGTTTTCATGGCGGCTTTGACCAGGACGTGTTCAGCCATCGCGAGGGTATGCCCTCCGGCTACCGGCGCTCCGCGCCGACCTGCCGCACCCTGATCGTCTCGGCGGGCGTGCCGACGGTCTTCATGACCCGCACCGGAAATTGCCCCAGTCCCTCCATCTGGAGGTTCGGGCGACCGGCCAGTTCGATCAGCGGCGGGCTCGGGCCGCCCTGGCCGTGGGAGTCTACCCACAGGTAGAACGCCCCGTCCAGGACCCCCCGCACCCACAACCTGTTGCCGCTCGCCGCCGTTTCTCGCTTGATGGCGGCCACGATGCGGTGCAGGGGCGTATCGCCCGGCGCGTCGATCTCCAGACGAGCGCCGGGGGGCAGGGCGTTGTCTTCAGGGGCGTACGGCGCTTCGGCTCCCTCGACGATCATCCGGCACCCCGGCACCGGGCTCGGGAGCGCCTCCGTGCCGTCGGCCGGGAAGCGCAGGGTCACCGTCGTTCCCCCCTGCACCGGGACCGTTTTGGTGATGCTCGTGATGTGGGGGGTCCGGCGTCGCTTCATCACTGTCGCCAGCGCTTCCATCACGGCGGTATACCCTTCGAGCGGCAGCCGCAAGGAGCCCATGCCTTCGGCCGAGTAGTGACGGGGCACGGGATAGTGCCGGCCCCGCAGCGGCTTCAGGCCGAGCGCATCCAGGTACCGCGCGTCTTCGGGATGCAGGTCCGTGCGATTCTCCAGCGTCACCCCTTCCATCCAGCCCGCCGCCTGGATGGTTCTGGGGATGCCCGGATCCAGGGTTTCCTCCATCAGCGCATCGAAGAACGTGGGCTGGTTGTGTACCAGACGGCAGATCTGGAGCCAGTCCTCGAAGTAGCTGACGCCGAACTGCTCGCCCATCTGCCCGAGGATGCTGAGGTAGCCCCAGGGGCCTTCGTCCAGGCGGAAGGCGATGTACTTGTCGCCGTCCACCCGTTCCCAGGGCTTCAGGTTGAAGAAGGACCGGGCCACGGCGAAGAAGGCGCGCAGCGTGGCCTCGTCCTCGCCTACGAACCGGGGCGCTTCTTCGCTCTCGAACTGCTGCTGGATCTCGTCGAAGACATCATCGAGCAGCGGGGTGGCGCCCACTGTCACGGGGATGCCGACACGCCGCATCGGCCCCTGCAACCGGCCGACCAGGTCGGCGCCGGCCACGCGGAGTTGCTGCGGGCGGCCCGGATGCCCGCTCATGCTGTGGACCGCCGCCCGGTAGACCACGGCCTCCAGCTCCTCCGACGTGGCCGGCGCTCCGTGCTTGAGGTGTATCTGCCGGACCGCGCGGGTGCCTTCTTCCATGACCAGCACGATGTAGACGCGTTGCGGATCGCCGGCCTCGTCGTAGACCCAGCCGCCGGGCTGCTCCCCGATCTGCCAGGCGTGGGGCAACGGCTCCAGCGCCGCCACCTCCTCGGGCGTGGGCGGGGGCTCTTCCAGTCTCCGGCGCATCTCCTGCCCCGCCCGGGCATAGACCGACCACGGCATGGGCGGATGATCCATGTCCAGCCAGAGCCCGGCCTGCACCGGCTCCTCACCCACGCGAAAGCCCCGGATGTCGGCCGGATCCCAGCCCTCTTCGGCCATCACCGCTTCGACGAGCCCCATCGGCGCCAACCACCGGGCCTCGTCTTCGTCGTAGATCAGGTCGACCTCGACCTCGACCGTCTCGTCCGGTCCGTCGATGGATATCCAGGTCGCCTCCAGATACATCGCCCCGGCGGCCTGAAGTAACCGGAACAGGTTGGCTTCATTGATCCACAGCAGGTCCCGATGCGACCCGTTGGTGTGCTTCATGATTCGGACCTTCGTTCGTGCCTGGCAGAGCCGGGGCTGCCGCCCCGCAGGGCTGCCGCCCGTCGTGTAGCAGATCTTCGATAGTGTAGCGGATTTCCGGATGCCGGGCAATCCCGCGCGCAGAAGATCGACGGCCGAAGGCCGGGAGGAAACCCGGAGGCCCGACCTCCGCCCGTCGCCCGCGGGTCACGGGGCGATCAGTGGCTTGCGAGGCGGCGGGGGGGCGGGTAGGGCGCCTCGGCGCCGTGGCCGTTGCGGGCGGGCGCCGAGGCCGCGGGGCGGGACGGCGCCGGGCGAAACGCCGGTGGCAGCTGCGGCGGTTGCCGGAAGCGCCCTCGCTCGTCCACGGCCACCCATTGCGGCGGCATGCGGTAGAGGTAGCGCCCGATGCCCCATTGCGAGGCGGCGCGCTTCATCGAGCCACTCAGCCCGCCCTTGATGGCCTCCACGTCGGTGTTTTCTGCGCCGTCCCACTTCGTCACCCACTCGGCCGAGCCGTCCGCCCGTTCCACGTAGATCGCGATGCCGCAGAGCACCCCACCGGCGGGCCCGGCCATGAACTCGTTGCGCCAGTCCGCCGGCCCACACACCTCATCGAGGCGGTCCTGGATGGCGCGGTTGGTGACGTACGCCGCGACGAGGCTCTTGCCGGTGCGTTTCGACGTCGTGATCGGCTTCCACTCGAGATCTTCCGGGTCGAAAAAGGCCTGGAGCTTGTACAAATCGGCAGCTTTCATGGTGCGATCGGGAGTCGTTGGGGTGTCGAACGAACGGGGCCGCGGTCGGCCGGCAGCGGACCGCCTGCGGATAGCCTGCGGACCGCCCCGGGCCGTCGGCTGACGGCTGAACGGAAACCTAGAACATCGGGGTGACAACCCCGTGTCAGCAGGACGTTGCCCCCGGGACATTGCCCCCGGGACATTGCCCCCGGGACATTGCCCCCGGGACATTGCCCCCGGGACGTTGCCCCCGGGACGTTGCCTCCGGGACATTGCCCACCCACCGATCCGAGCCATGACGTACAGGGATTTCGTTGCTCTGCTCAAGGAGACCACCACCGAGTGGATCGACGACCGGGCGCCGCAGATGGGCGCGGCGCTGGCCTACTACACCTTGTTTTCCATCGCGCCGATGCTGCTCATCATCGTGGCCGCCGTCGGCTTTGTCTGGGGCGCCCAGCCGGAAGCGGTGCAGGAGCAGGTGCTGGCACAGGTGGAGGCGCTGGTCGGGGCCGACGGGGCGACGCTGGTGCAGACCATGCTGGAGCGCACCAGCCGGCCGGCCTCGGGGCTGCTGGCGACGGCCATCGGCCTGGCCATGCTGCTCTTCGGGGCCACGACGGCCTTCGCGCAGCTCCAGACGGCCCTCAACCAGATCTGGGAGGTGGAGCCCCGGCCGGGCCAGGGGATCAAGGGGTTCGTGCGGACGCGGCTGCTCTCGTTCGCCATGATTCTGTTGATGGGGGCCCTGCTGCTCGTCTCGCTCGTCATCAGCACGGCGCTGGCCGCGGTGGACGAAGCCTGGATGGGGGGGATTCCTGGCTCGAAGGGGCTGCTCTATGTGCTGGACGTGGCGCTCTCGCTCGGAGTGCTGAGCGTGCTGTTTGCCCTTCTCTTTCGCTACCTGCCGGACGTGAACATCGCCTGGCGGGACGTGTGGGTCGGTGCGGGGATCACGGCGCTGCTGTTTCTTCTCGGGCGGTATGCCCTGGGGTGGTACCTGGGGCGGGGGAGCGTGTCGTCGGCCTACGGAGCGGCCGGGTCGCTGGTGGTGTTGCTGTCGTGGATCTACTACTCCAGCCTCATTCTCTTCTTCGGCGCCGAGTTCACGCAGGTCTATGCCCGACGCTACGGCTCCCGCATCCGCCCCGCCGCCTATGCCGTCCGCATCGGGGCGCCTCTGTCGCCGCCGGCACCGGCCGTGACCAACCCGGCACCCCGGCCTCTTCCCCCACCGGCACCGTCCCGCCGGTCGGGCCGCAGCCGCTGGAAGCAGATCGGGTTGCTGCTGCTGGCCTTCTGGATCGGCCATCGCTGGGGACGACGGGGCTGACGGGCTTCTGGCTTCTGGCTGTAGGCTTCTGGCTTCTGGCTGGGGGCTTCTGGCTGAGGGCTGCTGGCTGAGGGCTGCTGGCTGAGGGCTGCTGGCTGAGGGCTACTGGCATCGTGCCGGAGCGAGTTCTTCCCCCTGGCCGCAGGCCGTACAGGGGGAAGTCCCCGCAGGGGGAAGGGGGTCAACACCCGCCGCTGTGCTGCCATCGCCCGGGGGCTACCCCTCCGTCGCTGCGCGACACCTCCCCTTCGCAAGGGGAGGATCTGGTTTGCTGTGGGCTGTCAGCCGTCAGCTGTCAGCCGTCAGCGGTCAGCCGTCAGCGGTCAGCCGTCAGCCGTCAGCCGTCAGCGGTCAGCCGTCAGCGGTCAGCCGTCAGCCGTCAGCCGTCAGCGGTCAGCCGTCAGCCGTCAGCGAGCAGCCAGCAGCGAGCAGCCAGCAGCGAGCAGCCAGCAGCGAGCAGCCAGCAGCGAGCAGCCAGCAGCGAGCAGCCAGCAGCGAGCAGCCAGCAGCGAGCAGCCAGCAGCGAGCAGCCAGCAGCGAGCAGCCAGCAGCGAGCAGCCAGCAGCGAGCAGCCAGCAGCGAGCAGCCAGCAGCGAGCAGCCAGCAGCGAGCAGCCAGCAGCGAGCAGCCAGCAGCGAGCAGCCAGCAGCGAGCAGCCAGCAGCGAGCAGCCAGCAGCCCGTCAGCCCCTTAATTTGCTGACAGAAGATGGCGCGTTGACCTGAACAACTGCGGCCGAGGCACGATGAGGGAAGATATTCGGCTTAAAAATGAAGGATAAATGACGAGAATGCGCTCCATTGAGTAAACAAAATTAAATAAAAGCGCTTTCAATTAAATTATTTAACTTGACAAGCCGAATATGTCTTATTAAATAATACGCCGCGTGCGACAAGGCTATAAAGAGGCGTTCCTGGCCGTTGGGCCGGGTTGGCCCGTTTCCCCGGAGCCTTGCGCAGGTACGATGCTCCTGTCCATTCATCACCTGTCCCTCACCTCTATGACGCCTTCGTTTCTACGCTTGCCGCTTCGTGCCCTGGCCCTCGCGGCCGTCGTGTTCACCCTGGCCGCCGTGCCCGGCCAGACGGCCGCGCAGAGCTTCAGCCTCGGCGGCGACCTCGTGAGCCGCTATATCTGGCGTGGCGCCGACTTCGGCGAGTCCTTCAGCATCCAGCCCACCCTGGAGTTCAGCTCCGGCGCCCTGACCATCGGCTCGTGGGCCTCGTACTCGATCGCCGCCGACGGCGCCGGCGCCAACGAGCACGACCTCTACCTCAGCATCACCGCCGGCCCGGTTTCCTTCGGGGTGACCGACTACTACTTCCCGGCTCCCGGCGGAACGGAATTCTTCAACTACGACGGCGACGGCAACGGGGCGCACTGGATCGAGCCGTTCATCAGCTTCGACGGGACGGAGGACGTGCCGCTGACGCTGTTCGCCGGGGCCTTCCTGCACAACGACCCGGACAACTCCGTGTACCTGGAGGCCGGCTACCCCTTCCAGGTCGGCGAGACCGAGCTGGGCCTGGCGCTGGGCGTGGTGCCCATGGAGAGTGCCTTCTACGGCACCACCGGAGCGGCCGTGGTGAACCTGTCCCTCTCGGCCGCCCACGCGGTGTCCATCACGGATCGCTTTGCCCTGCCCGTGAGCGTCACCTACATCCTCAACCCCTACGCCGAGCGCTCCTTCCTGGTGTTCGGGATCAGCCTGTGAGACGGGCGCTCCCTGCTTCTGAAACCTCTCCGTTCACGTACCAGCCTCCCTCCGTTCCATGAAACACGTATCCATGCTCAAACGCGCGCTGTTGCTGCTGGCCCTCGGGCTGGGCGTCGGCGCGACGCCGGTGCTGGCGCAGGAGGCGCCGACGCCGGAGTACATCATGTGGACGCTGAACAACCTCTGGATCATGCTGTCCGGCGCCCTGGTGTTCATCATGCACCTCGGCTTCGCCACGCTGGAATCCGGGCTGACGCAGTCCAAAAACACGGTCAACATCCTGTTCAAGAACGCGATGATCATCTGCATCGGGGTGTTGACCTATGCCCTCATCGGCTTCAACCTGATGTATCCGGGGGATTTCAACGGCTTCCTGTCCTTCGCCGCCGTGCCCGGGTTCATCTCCATCGACCCCTCGGACGCCGAGGCCGTGGCGGCGAGCCTGACGCCGGCCTACAACGAGGGGTACACCTGGTACACCGACTTCTTCTTCCAGGCGATGTTCGCGGCCACGGCCGCCACGATCGTCTCGGGGGCGGTCGCCGGGCGCATCAAGCTGTCGAGCTTCCTGGTCTTCGCCACGCTGTTCGTCTCGCTCAGCTACCCGATCACGGGTGCCTGGAAGTGGGGTGGCGGCTGGCTGGACGGCCTCGGCTTCTATGACTTCGCCGGCTCGACGCTGGTGCACTCCGTCGGCGGATGGGGCGCGCTGGTGCTGGCGGCGATGCTGGGGCCGCGCCTCGGGAAGTATGGCAAGGACGGCTCGGTCAACGTCATCCCGGCGAGCAACCTGCCGCTGGCGGCCATCGGCGTCTTCCTGCTGTGGTTCGGCTGGTTCGGCTTCAACGGGGGCTCGGTGCTCTCGGCCGATGCCGCCACCGTCTCGCTGGTGCTGGTGACCACCTCGATGGCCGCCGCCGCGGGGGGCCTCACCACGGGCATCGTGTCGTGGCTGCGGGACACGAAGCCGGACCTCAGCATGGCCCTCAACGGCATTCTGGCCGGCCTCGTCGGCATCACCGCCGGCGCGGATCAGATGATGGTCTGGGAAGCCGTGGTCATCGGCATGGTCGCCGGCGTGCTGGTGTACTTCTCCGTGATCTTCGTCGACCAGAAGCTGAAGATCGACGACCCCGTCGGGGCCATCAGCGTGCACCTGGTGTGCGGCATCTGGGGCACCCTGGCGGTGGGGATCTTCGGGCAGCTGGCCGGCCTGCCGCAGCTCGGCTATCAGCTCGTCGGGATCCTGGCGATCGGGGCCTTCACCGTGATCTTCTGCCTGCTCGTCGGCTTCCTCGTCAAGGCGACCATGGGCCTGCGCGTCGATGCACACGAAGAGACGATCGGGCTGGATGTGGGCGAACACGGCATGCATGCCTATCCGGACTTCCTCATCAGCGGGAACGGGGTGCTGGAGTCCGAGAGCGAGAAGGTGCTCGCCGGAGCCTGAGGCCGTCGCGGCCGCGCGTGCCGGTCGGCCCGACGGGCTGGCATGTGCGCGCGGCAACGCGTACGCTTCATAACGCCTTCGTCCTCCATCCAACCAGACCCTCGATAGCCATGAAGCTCATCAAAGCCATCATTCGCCCGGAGAAGCTGCACGACGTGCTGCACGCTCTCTACGATGCCGACGTCCACGGCCTCACGGCCCTGCCGTGCAAGGGGCACGGAGGAGAGCCCGAGATGCAGGAGGTGTACCGGGGTTCGACCATCAAGCGCGAACTGATCGACAAGGTCCTGCTCGAAATCGGCGTATCCGAATCGTTCGTCGAGAAGACCGTGCAGACCATCATGGAAGCGGCCCGCACGGGCGAGGTCGGAGACGGCAAGATCTTCGTCCTGCCGGTCGAGAAGATCTACCGGATCCGCACCGGCGAGGTGGATCAGGCGGCGGTGACGCCGATCCGCTAGCCACCGCCCGGCCGGCGCCGCGCCCCGGCGGCCTCGACCGGACCATGACCGCATTGGCAGGGCCGTTCCGGACGACGGGGCGGCCCTGTCTGCATTCAGGCCCGTCTGCATTCAGGAAATGCCTGATAAACGAATCCGTGCGGGGCTCACACCCGATGACCGGCGTTCACGTACGGCACGGCGGCCGACGCACCGGTACGATGATCCTGCGCGCCGCCCCGTTCGCCCCCAACCGGGCGGCACCCTGTGAACCAGCCATTGCCGCGCAGGCAAGGAGGAGGTCGCGATGCCGGTGCAGAAACTCAAGCAATTCCTGGATGAGCACGGCGTGAAGTACGTGGTCATCAGCCACTCACGGGCGTTCACGGCGCAGGAGGTCGCCGCGTCCGCCCACATCCCGGGCCGGGAGTTTGCCAAGACCGTCATCGTCGAGCGGGACGGAGAGATGGCGATGGCCGTCCTGCCGGCTTCGTTCCAGGTGGACCTGGACCTGATCCGGGAGGCGACGGGCGCGCGGACGGTGCGCCTCGTCAGCGAAGCCGAATTTCGGGATCGCTTCCCCGGCTGCGAGGTCGGGGCGATGCCGCCCTTTGGCAACCTCTACGGCATGGACGTCTTCGTCGCCCAGCGGCTGACCGAAGACGAGACGATTGCCTTCAATGCGGGGTCGCACACCGAGGTGATCCGCATGGGGTATGCCGACTTTGCCCGGCTCGTCAACCCCGTCGTCATTCCGATGGTGCTCGAAACGGCCTGAGCCGGGTGGTTCGGGCGAGGAGGGATAGCCGGGCGTCATCCCGTGGGCCGTCCTCCGCGCTGCGGGGGGCGGCCTTTTGTGCGAGGCCGCCACGTTGATCCCGAGCGCAACCGCCCCTATAATGCGGACGTAGCCCGAGGAGATCACCCGCCGCGTTGCCGATGGATACCGTCTACCTGATCTGCCTCATCGTCGGCGGCTTCTTCACGCTGCTGTCCATCTTCGGCGGCGACGCCGACGCCGATGTGGACGTGGACGTAGACCTCGACGTGGACGTAGACCTCGACGTGGACGCCGACGCCGCGTTCGACGCCGAGGCCCCGGCGGGCGGAGCCGGACCGGGCTTCCTGGACCTGCTCTCGTTCCGGGCGTTGCTGCTCTTCGTCACCTTCTTCGGGCTGACCGGCACGCTGTTCTCCCTGACCGACACCGGCGAGCCGCGAACGGCACTCTACGCGACCCTCATGGGCGTGATCGCCGCGCTGGGCGGCAACTACGTTCTCAAGCGCTTCGCCTACGAGCACGTCTCCAGCACCATCGGGCCGGACGACGTGTGCGGGCGGACGGCCCGGGTGCTGCTGCCCTTCGACGCCGGCGAGAAAGGCAAAATCGAGGTGGACGTCAAAGGCAAGCGCCTGCACCTCATCGCCCGGTCCGACGAGAACCGGCCCTTCCGCCGCAACGACGAGGTCGTCGTGGTGCGCATGGACGGCACCGTCGCCGACGTCGTCAAACCCGACTGACCCTCGCTCCTGACCGGATCGCTTCGGTCCTGCCCGGTTTTCCCTTCTTTCGTTCACCAGGAGATTCCATGGACATCACCACCCTTGTCATCTGGGCCGGTTCGCTCATCGCCCTCGGGCTCGTGTTGATCGGCTTCGTGCGAGCCAACCTCAAGATCTGCCAGCCCAACGAGGTGCTCATCTTCAGCGGCCGGAAGCGGGTGTTGCCCGATGGCAGCATCCTCGGCTACCGCGTCATTCAGGGCGGGCGCGGCTTTCGCATCCCCATCATCGAGCAGGTGGATCGGCTCGACCTGACGACCATCCCGATCGACCTGACGGTCACCAATGCCTATTCGAAAGGCGGCATCCCGCTGACGGTCCGGGCCATCGCTAACGTGAAGGTGGCCTCGAACGAACCGCACCTGAACAACGCCGTGGAGCGGTTGCTGGGTAAGCCGCGGGCAGAGATCCAGACCATTGCGAAGGAGACGCTGGAGGGCAACCTGCGCGGCGTGCTGGCGCTGCTGACGCCGGAGGAGGTCAACGAGGACCGGCTCAAGTTTGCCAAGGAGCTGCTCGAGGAGGCCGAGGGGGACCTGAACGCGCTCGGCTTGCAGCTGGACACGCTCAAGATCCAGAGCGTGGAGGACGACCGGGGCTACCTCGATGCCATCGGGCGGCAGCAGACGGCCCACATCATCGCCGCCGCCGAGATTGCCGAGGCGGACAAGCAGGAGCAGGCTCGCCTGGCCCAGGCCCGGGCGGACAAGTCGATTGCCGAGGCCGAGAACGAGGTGCGTCTGGTGAGGGCCCGGCTGGCGGCTCAGGCCGAGGCCGAGGAGGCGAAGGTGTCCGTCGCCGCCCGTGTGGCCGAGGCGACGGCGGAGCAGGAGCTGGCCGAGCAGGAGATCGCGCTGGCCGAGAAGCGGCAACGGGCGGCCATCGTCGTCCGGGCCGAGGCCGAGCGGCGCGCCAAGGAGGAGATCGCCAAGGGCGATGCGGCGCGCATCATCGAAGACGGCCAGGCCGAGGTGGAGGTGCTGCGGCAGAAGCTGGAGCTGTGGAAGCAGGCCGGACCGGATGCCGAGCGGCTGTTCCTCATCCAGATGCTCCCCGAGATCCTCAAACAGGTCGTCAGCACCGTGGACAACCTCAAGATCGACCGGATCACGGTGGTGGACAGCGGGCAGGGGGGGGCCGGGGGCCACGGTGTGCCGGCGGTGTTCAGCCAGATCGCCGGGGCCACGCCCGCGCTGCTGGAGAGCCTGAAGACCTCCACCGGCATCGACATCGCCGGGATGCTCAGCCGGGCGGCCAGCGCCCGCCCGGAGCCCCCCGCCCCGGCGACGGACAGCCGGGCTGAGGGCGCGGCCGCGTGAAGAACCTGAAAAAAATTCTGCATCTCACCCGTTGTCCGATCTGGCCACCGATGAGGGTAAGGCTTTGTCCGGCAACGGATTGAGGCGGCATGACGGAGCGCGGCGGTCCGAGCCGTGGTCCCCGCAGAGGGCCTTGTGGATGAGTCCCACACGCCAGTAATTCCCGCAACGCCTGATTGTTTTCGCTTCGAGAGCCACCCATGAGATACGTTGTACGGTTGGTCGCACTGGTGGGGATGGGCCTGGTGTTCATCCCCTCCGCCTGGGCCCAGGCGGGTAAGATTGCCGGCCGCGTCACCGATGCGTCGACCGGCGAGCCCCTGCCCGGCGTCAACGTCGTGGTCGTGGGCAGCACCCAGGGCAGCACGACGGATGTGGACGGCTATTACAACATCCTCAACGTGCCGCCCGGCACGTACCGGCTGCGGGCCTCCTTCATCGGCTTTACGCCGCAGGTCGTCGAAGACGTGCGCGTCAACATCGACCTGACGACGACCATCAACTTCGCGCTACAGGAGGAGGTGATCCAGGGCGAGGAGGTGGTGGTGACGGCGCAGCGTCCGGTCGTGCAGCCGGACCTGTCGGCCAGCATGGCCTCGGTGACGGCCGAGAAGATCGAGCAGCTACCGGTGTCGAGCGTGACGGCGGTGGTCGGGTTGCAGGCCGGCATCCAGGGCCTGTCCGTGCGCGGCAGCGGGGCGGACGAACTGGCCTTCAACCTGAATGGCCTGACCCTGCGGGACGAGCGGGACAACACGCCCTACACCTCGATCAGCCTGGCCTCGGTGCAGGAAGTGCAGGTGCAGACGGGCGGGTTCAACGCCGAGTACGGCAACGTGCGCTCCGGCGTGATCAACGTGGTCACCAAGGAGGGCACGGCGTCCCGGTACGAGGTGGATGCCATCCTGCGCTACAGCCCGCCCGCCCAGAAACACTTCGGCCCGCCGGCCAACGACCCGAATTCCTACTGGATCCGCCCGTTCCTCGACCCCGAGGTGGCCTGGACCGGGACCAAGAACGGGGCCTGGGATCAGGCGACGCAGGATCAGTACCCCGAGTTCGACGGCTGGATCGCCGAGTCGGAGAAGCGCCTCAACGATGACGATCCGACCAACGACCTCTCTCCGCAGGCCCTGCAGGAGGCCTTCCGCTGGCAATTCCGCAAGGAGATGGAGATCGTCGAGCCCGACTACGTGGTGGACGTCGGCGTGGGCGGGCCGGTCCCGCTGGTCTCCAGCCGGCTGGGCAATGCCCGGTTCTACGCCGCCTACCGGGAAGACCAGGAGATGTATCTGATCCCCCTCTCGCGCGACCGCTACAAGGACCGCAGCGGCCATCTCAAGCTGACCTCGGACATCGGCCCGGGGATGAAGCTGAGCCTGGAGGCCCTCCTCGGCCAGACGACGGGCACGGCCAGCAGCCGCTCGGGCCAGCCGGGCATCTTCCGCTCGGCCTTCAGCATCGCCAGCCAGATGGACCGGGTCAGCTTCATCGACACCCGCATCTTCTCCACCGACTACTGGGCGCCGACGACGGTGC
Organism: Roseithermus sacchariphilus; assembly: GCA_003285105.1. GTDB lineage: Bacteria > Bacteroidota > Rhodothermia > Rhodothermales > MEBIC09517 > Roseithermus > Roseithermus sacchariphilus. Next base: position 885,633 of record CP030158.1, read on the forward strand.
GCCGCAACATGCAGGGGGCCAAGTTCACCCACGCCCTCGACGCGAACACGTACTACGAGGTGCGGCTGACGCGCTTCGAGTCCCGCTACGACACCAACCCCGGCCGTCCGCGCGACAACACCCCGGTCGTCTTCTTCGGCGGCGTCGGCTTCGACGAGGCGCCCTTCGGCTTCGAGGACGAGCCGACCAACGCGGTCACCGGCATGCGCACGGGCGTCGGGATGAGCAATGCCCGTGACACGAGCCGGGTGACGGTCTGGAACCTCAAGGGGGATTTCACCCGGCAGGTCAACCGCTTCCTCCAGGTCAAGACCGGGCTGGAGTACAACCTGACCGACAGCAAGGTGCGTTACGGGCAGTTCGACGCGTTCCTGCCCAGCAGCAACCTCGTCTCCCAGTGGGATCGCCAGCCCACGCGGGGGGCGGCCTACGCCCAGGGCAAGCTCGAATTCCAGGGCATGATCGCCAACCTGGGGCTGCGCCTGGACTACTTCCGGGCCGGGGGCACGTGGTACGACATCGAGGACAACCCGTTCTCGCCGGGCTTCCGCTCGCCGGCGGCGCTGGATACGCTCCTGGGCGGCGAGCCCACGCGGGCCGTCGTCTCGCTGAGCCCGCGCCTGGGCGTGTCCTTCCCGGTGACCTCCTTCAGCAAGCTGTTCGTCAACTACGGGCACTTCCGGGCCATCCCCAACCCCAACGACCTGTTCCTGGTCGAGTACTTCCCGCAGACCGGCCAGCTCAGCCAGCTTGCCGATCCGAACAACCCGCTGCCGAAGACCATCGCCTACGAACTGGGGTATGAGCACGCGCTGTTCGACCAGTTCCTGGTTCGTGCCGCCGGCTACTACAAGGACGTCTCGCTCCAGCCGCGCCTGGTCAACTACATCAGCCGGGACGGACAGGTGGACTACTTCGTGAGCGAGCCGCTGTCCTACGAGGACATCCGCGGCTTTGAGCTGACGCTGGCACGCAACCGGGGCCGGTGGATCCAGGGCTTCGTGAACTACACCTACATGGTGTTCACGAGCGGCTACTTCGGATTCCGGCAGGTCAACGAGAATCCGACCGTGCAGCGCCAGTTCGAGGAGAGCGACGCCGAGCGCCGGGCCGCCTCGTCCCGTCCGGTGCCTCAGCCTTACGGCCGGCTCAACATCGACGTGCTGGTGCCGCCCCGGATCGGGCCGGAGTTCGCCGGCGTCCATCCGCTGGCGAACTGGCGCCTCAGCTTCATCGGCCGCTGGCAGAAAGGGAGCGCGTTCACGTGGACGGGCGGCGGCTCCATCCCCGGCATCGTCAACAACGTGCGCTTCCGGGACTCCTACGCGCTGGACCTGCGCGTGACCCGCGACTTCGACCTCGGCAACGCCCGCCTTCAGTTCTTCATGGACGTCAACAACCTGCTCAACCGCAAGGAGATGTCCTTCAGCGGCATGGTCGACGGCAACGACTACCTGGCCTACATGCGCTCGCTCCACCTGCCGGCCTCGGACGCCTACGGCAACATCCCCGGCAACGACAAGCCGGGCGATTACCGGGACTACGACGTGCCCTTCGTGCCGATCGACCCGGTGACGACGCGCAGCCAGGTGGGCAGCCCGGATCCGACCCGCATCTACTACGAGCGGGACTCCGGCCAGTACCTGGAATACGTCGGCGGAGCCTGGCAGCAGGTGCCCTCCGATCGCATGGAGCAGATCCTGGAGGACAAGGCGTACATCGACATGCCGAACATGAGCTACTTCACGTTCCTCAACCCGCGGGACGTGTACTTCGGGCTCCGCCTCAACTTCTGAGCGCCTCCGCACGGCCGGGAGGCACCCGCGCCGCCGCGCTTCGCTCTTCGTTCGACCCCCACTTCGCTTATGACCCGCATGGTGACGTTGCGACGTTCGGTGCTGCTGTTGCTGGCGCTGCTGCCGGCCGTGGCGGCACACGCGCAGTTCGATAAAAAATGGCTCTCGGCCGGCTCGCTCCACAACTGGTTCTCGTCCGTCGGCTTCGAGGTCGAATCCCAGGGGTTCGTCGGCTCGCAGCAGGACGGCATGCGCTGGCCCGGCATCTACCGCTACACGGACATGCAGGCCGCCAAAGGGCTCTGGATCGGCGCGCGCAACGTGACGGACGACATCGGCACGACCTACGAGACGCGCGTCGTCCACGTCGGGCCGCGCGTGACGGGGGCCGACGAGTTCTTCCCGGTTCGCTTCGAGCTGGTCACCCGCTACCCCCTGCCGGAGGTCTACGTCGACGGCTTCCTCTCCGAGGGCCTCTCGCCGATGGCCGTCGACCGGGTGGACCCCGACCTGGAGGCCGACGCGGTGCTGATCAACGAGGTGAACACGCTGCTGGGGCTGACCATGCGCCGCCGTATCCTCCAGTTCAGCCAGGAGTTCCACGACAACTACCACATCCACGAATACACGTTCACCAACACGGGCAACACCGACGGCGACCCGGACATCGAGCGGCCCGATCAGACGCTGGAGGATGTCTTCGTCTTTTTGCAGTGGCGCTGGTCGGTGGCCAAGGAGACGCGCTACATCATCGGCAACGCCTCGGGCTGGGGCATCAACACGATGATCGACACGTGGGGCGACGGCGAGAACGATGACATGCCCGACGGCGGGCCGGTCGTGCGCGCGCAGTATGCCTGGCACGGCTACTGGCCCGACAAGGCGGTGGCCTACAACAACATGGGCGGCCCCATCCTGCCCGAGGCCCTGCCCGACCCCGGCGGACAGATCGCCTCGACCGATACGCTGGGCCGCCTCGGGGCCTCGCAGTTCATCGGCGCGGTGACGCTCCACGCCGATGCCGCCGCGGGCAACCCCACCGACGACCCGGCTCAGCCGGCGGTGGTAGCGTGGATCGGGTCGGACGACAACTATCTGTCCAACAACGATGCCTTCAACCCGATCAAGATGCAGCAGGAGTACCGCATCATGTCCGGGCAGGGGGGCATTCAGAGCGGCGGGTATGCGGCGCCCTCGCACGCCTATGTGGTGGCTTCCGGCGGACCGGCGGACTGGATCCGGCCGCACGCGGCACCCAACCGGGGCACGTCGGGCGGCTTCTCGGCGGCGAACGGCTACGGTCCCTACACCCTGGCCCCCGGAGAGAGCGTCACGATCGTCATTGCCGAGGCGGCGGCGGGGCTGAGCCGGGAAGCCAACGAGGCCATCGGTCGCGCCTACAAGCTCTCCGGCGCCAACGACGACGCGCTGATCGAGTATGCCGGGCAGAGCATGACGAAGAACGAGTGGGTCTTCACCGGCCGCGATTCGCTGCTGCAGACCTTCCGGCGGGCTATAGCCAACTACGCATCGGGCTATGCCGTGCCCCGGCCACCGGCCCCCCCGAGCACCTTCCTCGTCAACTCCGGCGGCGACCGCATCGCGCTGGAGTGGGACTATCCGGCCGGCGAGCCGGTGCCGGACCGCTTCGAGATCTACCGCGCCTCCGGCCGCTACGACAGCACCTACACCCGGATCGCGGAGGTGCCGGGCACGGCCACGTCGTACGACGACGTGAGCGAGGACGACGGCGAGCCCATCCGGGGCATCGACTATTACTACTACGTCGTCGCCGTCCGCGACAACGCCAGCGACGGCAGCGTGGGGACGCCGGCCGGGCCGCTGCGCAGCAGCCGCTATTTCACGCAGACCTACACGCCGGCACGGCTCAAACGGCCGGCGGGCCAGAGCCTGAGCGAGATCGCCATCGTCCCCAACCCCTACAACATCGGCTCCTCGCCCGACGTGCGCTGGCCGGACCAGACCGACAAGCTCGGCTTCCTCAACATCCCGGGCCGCTGCCGCATCGAGATCTACACGGAGACGGGCGAGCTGGTCGACACCATCCTGCACGAGGACGGCAGCGGCGACGCCTTCTGGGACCACACGACCTCGGCGCGCCAGGTGATCGTGAGCGGCCTGTACATTGCCGTCATCACGGACCTGGAGACGGGGGAGCGGGCCTTCGAGAAGTTCATCATCATCCGCTAGCGCTATGATCGGCACGCGTTTCCTGTTCGCATCCGCCCGAGGCGGCACCCGGGCCCCGGGCGGTACCCGCCGCGCCCGGGGCGCCCTCCTGCTGCTGATCGCCGGCCTGCTGGCCGGCTCCGCCGCGCCGGCACAGGCACAGAAAAACCCGGACGACAACCTGCAGAAGCTGGCGCAGACCGGCATGAAGTTTCTGAGCGTGTCGGTCGACCCGCGCATGGCGGCGCTCGGGGATGCCGTCACGGCGCTCGAGGGGGAGGTCACGTCGCTCTTCTACAACCCGGCCGGCATGGCCACGCAGACCCGCGCGCTGTCGGTGACGGCGGCGCAGGTCGGCTGGATCGCCGACATCAGCTACAACAACGTCGGGCTGGCCTTTCGGCCCTTCGGCGGGCGCCTCGGCGTCGTTGGCCTGACGCTCACCGCGGTGGACTACGGCGAGATCAAGGCCACCGTCCGGGCGGACAACGAGCAAGGGTTCGAGCGGCTGCCCAACATCAAGCCGACGGCGCTCGCGCTCGGCGTCGGCTATGCGCGGTCGCTGACGGACCGGTTCGCCGTGGGCGGGCACGTCAAATGGGTGCAGCAGGACCTCGGCCGCAGCGCCATGCAGCGCACCGCCACCGGCTTCACCCTGCAGGACAATGCGGTGAGCGTGCTGGCCTTCGACTTCGGGATGCGCTACCGCACCGGGTTCCGCAGCCTCACCTTCGCCATCGCCGCACGCAACTTCGCCGAGGAGGTCGTCTACGAAGAGGAAAGCTTCCAGCTGCCGCTGGCCCTCCGCATCGGCATGGCGATGAACCTGATCGACCTGACCTCGGCCGACCCGTCCGTCCATGCCCTCGTGCTCTCGGTGGACGCCGAGACGCCGCGGGACTACGACGAGCAGATCAAGATCGGCGGGGAGTACACCTTCATGCAGACGGTCTCGCTGCGGGCCGGCTACGTCTTCCCGACCGACCAGCAGGGGGTCAACCTCGGGCTGGGCGTCCAGCAGGACCTCGGCGGGCTGTTCTTCGGCGTCGATTATGCCTACACGGACTTCGGCGTCTTCAACGAGTCGGCCAGCCTCTACGGCGTCTCGGGCGTGCACCGCGTGGCCGTGCGCCTCTCGCTCTAGCGCCCGGCGGCCTCGCGCCCCTCGCCGGGCCACCCCGGCCGGTTTCACCTACGTTCGACATCATGATGTACCCGCGCTACCTGCTCCTCCTCCCCGTGCTGCTGCTCCTCGGCTGTGACACCGGGCCGGCGGACAGCCTCTACGATCCGGACCGCACGTTGCCGCCGGACCCCGTCGTGAGCAGCCTCGACCCGCCGGATCGGGCGCTGGCCGGGGTCGATGAGGTCACCATCTCCGGCGCGAACTTCTCCGCCACGCCCTCGGACAACCTCGTCTACTTCGGGGCCCTCCGGGCCGAGTTGCTGGCCGCCTCGCCCACGGAACTCGTCGTTCGCGCGCCCAACCTGCCCTTCGAGCCGACGCTCAGCCGCTCGCAGGAAACCTACGAGATGAAGGTGGCCGTGATCGGGGCGGAGGGCTTCAGCGAGCCGCGCGCCTACACGCTGGAAGCCGTCGCCGTCGACTTCGCCGACATCAAGGACTTCGAGGAAGCCTTCGCCATCACGTCCGACGACGAAGGCAACCTCTACGTCTCGCTCTTTGCGAACAACGCCTCCGCCGGCATCAAACGCATCGCGCCGACGGGGGAACGGTCCGACTACATTGCCTCGACGTTCAAATGGGACGGGCTGGCCTTCGACGCCGCCGGGCAGCTCTACGGCGTCCGCAACGTCCGCGCGGTCTTCCGCTTCCCGGCCGGCGGCGGGGCGCAGGAAACCTGGGCCGTCATCGCCGACCGCTCGGTGCGCCTGACGGCGATCACCGTCGACGAAGCCGGCAACGTGTGGACCGGCGGTCCCAACGCCCACCTGTACCGCATCACGCCGGAGGCGAGCATCAGCGAATTCCCGTTCGAGGCGACCGTGCGGGCCCTCGCCGCCTTCGGCGGGCATCTGTACGCGGCGGCCGAGGTCGAGGGCACCAGCGCCATCTACCGCTTCCCGATGACGGCCGACGGCCTCGGGGCACCGGAGACGTTCTTCGCCTTCGAGGACGCCTTCGGGGCGACGGCCCTCGCCCTGGCCTTCACCGCGGAAGGCGACCTCATCGTCGGCTCCGACGCCGCCGACCCGCTGGTGCTCATCACGCCGGCGGGCGATGGAGCCCCGCTCTTCCCGGGGGTCCTGCGCCCCACCGCCGGCGCCCTGGCCTGGGGAGCCGGCACACGGCTCTATGTGCGGCAGGATGGCACCTCGTCCGAGATTCTGGTCGTCAACACCCTGCGCGAGGGGGCCTGATCCCCTTCTTTTGAGCTAGAAATCTCGTATTATCAGTTAGTACTCCGGGGACCTACCAGCCCCATTTTGCACTATCACTCCCATCAACCTGATTCAAGGCCATGAGAAAACATCTACTGCTTCTGGGCATGCTGCTTGCACTTCCTACGGCGGTCTTCGCCCAGTGGGAGTTCCAGGCCGTCTTCCCCCCGGACCCCAGTCTGCAGATCCGCTCCACGCACGGTATTGCGGTGGACCCGGACGGCAAAATCTGGGTGCAACCTTATTATGCTTCGGATAGCGTGCGTGTTGACATCTTCGTGGGAGAGAGCGATAGCGGCTATCGCGCGACCCGAGTGCTCTACGTGTTTAACCCGGACGGTTCGCAGGCTGAATTCTCGCCCATCAAGTTCATCGATCTGCCCGGGGGCGAGCGCGATACGCTCGGTGGCTACGTCGGGCTCGATTCCAACGGCGACAAGACGTGGGTGGGCCGCGAGGGCCGCGGACTGCGGGCTGACGCCGATGGTAACATCCTGGTGGTGCAAAACAACCGGCTGTACCGGCTCAATTATAAAACCGGCGAAGGCATGAACCGGCTCATCACGGACGTAGGGCCGCTGGCTGCGCCTGCCGTGGCGATGGAAACCGGCAACATTTTCGTCGCCCCCGTCGTCCCGGGTGGGCCGATCGTGGAGTATGCGCCGGACTTCTCGGTGATCGGCAATGCCATCGATGAGTCCGTCGGGTTCTCGCGCTCGTTTGAGGTGTCGCCGGACGGCAACCGGATCTTCTGGGCGGGCTACGACCTCGGTGGCGTCATCGAGTATGCACGTATAGACGAGTTTTCCAGCTTTGATTCGGTCGGCGTCGTGATTCCGGGGGTTGCTTCCGAGTCCATGACGTTCAACCCGGCCACCGGGTATCTGTGGGTCGCCGCCGGCTCGCCGAACGATCGGCCGAACACCCTCGAAGGCTTCAACACGAACTGGCTCATGCAGACGTGGTACGCCTTCGACATCAATGACCTCGTGCCGAACACCGTGCCGGAGCCCAAGGGCAGCCTCACCTGGTCGAACGACGAGGCGATCTACGAGGGCTTCGTCGACGGCCGCCCGCGCGGGCTTGCCTTCTCGCCGGACGGCAACACGGCCTACGTCGCGCAGTTCAGCCAGATCGCGCCGTCGGTGCAGGTCTTCACGCGCGCCGAAGGGGTTGCCCTCCCGGTGGACCGGCTCGACGAGGTGCCCACGAAGTTCGCGCTGAAACAGAACTACCCGAACCCGTTCAATCCCAGCACGAAGATCGAGTTTGCGCTGACGCAGCCGGGCCACGCGCGCCTGGCGGTCTACGACGTGCTGGGCCGGGAGGTCGCCGTGCTCGTCGATGAGCCGCTGACGGCCGGGACGTACACGAAGACGTTCGACGCGCGCAACCTGCCCTCCGGTATGTACCTCTACACGCTGGACGTGGACGGGCAGCGCCTCAACGGTACGATGACGCTGCTCCGCTAACGCGAAGCGTGACGCCTTCCCTCCTTCTTCACACAGGGCATCCGGGCCGCCCCCGGGTGCCCTTTTTTTCAGCGGTCAGCTTTCAGCGATCAGCTTTTCTTATCCTGACGGCTGTCCCTCACCCCATGAAAACATCGAACCCGATGCGTGTCGTTTGTTACGGGTGGATCGCCGGGCTTCTCCTCATGGCCGTGCTGGCCGGGAGCGTCCGGGCCCAGTGGCGCCTGGATCGCGTCACCGTGTACCCGAAGGAAGAATTCCGCGGCGCCTGGATTGCGACGGTGAACAACCTGGACTGGCCCCGCACCACCTCGACCTCCGCGCAGCAGGCCGAGCTGGTGGCGCTGCTGGACGGGCTGAAGGCGGCCGGGATCAACGCCGTGTTTTTCCAGATCCGCCCGGCGTGTGATGCCTTCTACGCGTCCTCGTACGAACCCTGGTCGGCCTGGCTCACCGGCACGCAGGGGCAACCCCCCGAGCCTTTTTACGACCCCCTCGCCTTTGCCATCGAGGAGGCCCACAAACGCGGGATGGAACTGCACGCGTGGTTCAACCCCTTCCGTGCCGTCATCGGCAGCGCGCCGCTGGCCGACACCCACATCGCCGAGACGCATCCCGAATGGATCCTGGAATTCGACGGCCTGGAGATCCTCAACCCCGGCATCCCGGACGTCCGCAGCTACATCGCTGACGTCATCATGGACGTCGTGACGCGGTACGACGTCGACGGCGTGCACTACGACGACTACTTCTATCCCTACCCGCCCAACCAGATCACCAACGAGGATCAGGAGACGTATGCCACCTATGGCGGCGGGTTCGCCAGCATCGACACCTGGCGGCGCTACAACATCAACATGTTCGTCCGCACCGTGCACGAGCGCCTCACGGCGTATGAGGCCGAGACGGGCCGCGTCGTCAAGCACGGCGTCAGCCCCTTCGGCATCTGGAAGAGCGGGGTCCCCTCGGGCATCCGTGGGCTCTCGGCCTACGACGTGATCTACGCGGACGCGCCGAACTGGCTGGCGCAGGAGTGGATCGACTACCTCGTGCCGCAGCTCTACTGGCCCTTCGGCGGCGGGCAGGACTACGGCAAGCTCGCGCCGTGGTGGGCCACGCAGATGAACGGGCGCCATCTCTACCCCGGACACGGACTGTACCGCGCCGACCGCAACACGTACAGTTCCGGCACGCTGTTCGCCGCCGACGAGGTCCCGCGGCAGGTGCGGTTCAACCGGGCGCAGGACGGCATCCACGGCAGCGTCTTCTTCCGCGCACTCAACCTCACCCGCTACCGCTCCAGGGGCTTCGCCGACAGCCTCCGCACCGACCTGTACCGTTACCCGGCGATTCCGCCCTCGATGGCGTGGAAGGACCTGACGCCGCCCCCCGCGCCCGACGCGCTGACCTTTACCTGGACGGCCGACGACGAGGTGACGCTCGACTGGGCGCCGCTACCGGCCAAGACGGGCCAGGCCGCACCGTGGCGCTATGCCGTCTACCGCGTCCGCAGCAGCACCCCGCCGGACGTCGCCACGGTGCAGCAGGACGCCCGGAATCTGCTTGCCGTCACCGGCGGCACCTCGCTCACCGACCGTCCCGGCCTGGCCGACGAGCCGTACTACTACTTCGTCACCGCGCTGAGCGGCAACTCGGTGGAGAGCGAGCCGAGCCCGCTGGTCAGCGTCGAAGGCCGGGCCGTATCCACCGAGCCCGTGACCCTGCCGGTGGCCTTCGTGCTGGAGCCGAACTACCCGAACCCCTTCAACCCGAGCACCGAGATCCGCTTCACGCTGGCCCGGTCGGCTTCGGTGACGTTGACCGTCTACGACGCCCTCGGCCGGGAGGTCGCCCGGCTGGTGGACGGCCAGCACCTCGCGGCGGGGCCGTACGCCGTGCGCTGGGACGGCACCGACGCCCATGGCCGGCCGGTGAGCAGCGGCACGTACTTCTATCAACTCACCGACGGCACGCACCGCCAGACCCGCTCGATGGTGCTGGTCAAGTAGCCCACACCGTCGGAGCTGCTGTGCGCTCGGTGTGGTTCTCAGGCGCTCCGGGCCGGTCGCGGTGCGTCGAAGACGGCCAGGGCTTCGTCGTAGCGGTTCACCCACGTGGCGGGCGCCGTGCGGCTGTACCGGCGGACGAGCACGTCGGCCTCGTCGTCCAGCACGACGTGGACGGCGTCGGCGTCCGGCCCGGGATCAGCGTCCCGCACCGCCGGCGCAGCGAGCGTCCGCAGGTTGACGTGCCCCCGGTGGCTGAACAACCCCGGCTCCCACCGGGCGATGAGGTGGAGCACCTCGTGCGGATGCTCCAGCACGTCCGCCCCGCGCAGCCGGTAGAGCGTGTCCACGGCGCCAGAGCCCACCACCAGCGCATCGCGCAAGGCCTCCTGCCGCTCGTCCGCCCCGGCCTCCAGGTCGCCGATCTCGAAGGCGATGCGGCGACCGTTCTGCTCGACGACGAAGTCGACCCAGCACGGCGCGCACGGGGTGACGGCCCGGGCCTGATACAGCACGGCGTCGACCGGGTTGAGGTACTTGATCAGATGCCAGATGAAGGTGTCCTCCAGCGGCCGCTCGTACGGCGGGTCGTAGAACAGCGACGGATCCAGACGCAGCCGGGCCGCGCCATGCCGCGCCGATGAGCCCGTGGGATTGATATGTTGCATCTCCGTAGCGGGTAGGTGTCACGGTTCGGGGGATACCAGGCGGTACCATCCCCAACCTATGAACCGCCGGTGACATCATAGTGTCACCCCCTGAATGCGGGAGCGTACACGCCCGAACGACGTCGCCATCGCCCCCTCCGGTCCGATGTCTGTCCGGGCCGCAATATTCCGCTTCGGGCGGACGTTTAGCGAGAAAGCCGGGCATCCTGCACATCATCACACGGGAGGGGAGCCATGCGAGGCACACTACGCATCATCGCGCTGCTGCTGGGGAGTGGCCTGTTCGCGGTCGCCGGCCGGGCCCAGGGCGTCATCGTCCTGCCGGATCGACACCCGGCCCCGCTGGAGCTGCGCACCCACCGGGTGGACGCCCGGATCGAGGACGAGATCGCCGTCGTCACCGTCACGCAGACGTTCTACAACCCCGGCGGCGGGACCGTCGAGGGGACGTTCCTGTTTCCGCTACCGCCGGGGGCGCAGGTCTCCCGCTTTTCGATGACGGTGGACGGCAGGGAGATGACCGGCGAACTGCTGGAGGCCGACGAGGCCCGGGCCATCTACGAGGAGATCGTCCGCCGCAGCCTCGACCCGGCCCTGCTGGAGATGGCGGATTACCGCACCTTCCGGGCGCGCATCTTCCCGATTCCGGGCCGGGCCGAACGCACCATCACGCTGCGCTATGACGCCGCCCTGGAGCGGGAGGGCGACCTCGTCACCTTCCGGTACCCGATGCAGGGCCACCTCGCCACCCGCCATACCGGCGCCGTGCCGCTGCCGCGCCCCATCGACCCGCGCTGGCCGCAACCGGAACGCCCCGACGCGCCCGACGCCGTCCCGACCGAGAGCACCGTCCATATCACGCTGGCGACGAGCACCGGGCTGACCAACGTCTACTCGCCCTCGCACGAGGTGCGCGTAGACCGGTCGGGCCGTCGGACGGCCACGGTGACGCTGGAGCAACCCCGCCTGGACGGGCGCGATTTCGTGCTCTACTACAGCCTCGACCCGAGCCCCCTCGGCGCGACGCTGCTTGCCCACCGCCCCTACGGCGATCGCCCCGGCTACTTCCTGCTGCTCGTCTCGGCGCCGGCCGAGCTCGACGAGGCCCGCATCCCGCCGAAGGACATCGTGTTCGTCCTGGACACCTCCGGTAGCATGGCCGGGGAGAAGATGGCGCAGGCCCGCGAGGCCCTGCGCTACTGCCTCCAGCGCCTCGGCCCGCACGACCGCTTCGGGCTCGTCGCCTTCAGCTCGGACGTGGACGCCTTCCGCGATTCGCTCGTGACGACCGCCATGCGGGACGACGCGCTGTTCTTCGTCGACCAGCTCGAAGCGCGCGGCGGCACGAACATCAACGCGGCGCTGCTGACGGCCCTGGAGATGCTGGACGACAGCGACCACGGCCAGGTCATCTTCCTCACCGACGGGCTCCCGTCGACCGGTGTGCGGGACGAAGGCCAGATCCGCCGGAACGTCGCCGAGGCCAACGACGGCGGCGTGCGGCTCTTTGCCTTCGGCGTCGGCTACGACGTCAACACGCGGCTGCTCGATGGGCTCTCGCAGGCCACGGGCGCCTTTGCCGACTACATCTCGCCCGAGGAACACATCGAGGAACGCATCGGCGCGTTCTACGACAAGGTGCGCTTCCCGGTGATGACCGACCTCGCGCTGGAGGCCGACGGCGGAGACGTCTTCGCCCTGACGCCGGGCACGTTGCCGGACCTCTACCGGGGCGGGCGGCTGCTGGTCGCGGGGCGTTACCGGCAGCCGGGCGACCTCCGCCTCACGCTGCGCGGCCGCCTTGGCGATGCAGCCGAGACGCTGCGGTACACCTTCGAACTGCCGCGCATCGAGCGCGAGCGGGACTTCGTCGCCCGGCTCTGGGCCACGCGGCGCGTCGGGGCGCTGCTGGACGAGATGCGCCTCCACGGTGAGAACGAGGAGCTGAAGGAGGAGGTCATCGCCCTCGCCAGGGAGTTCGGCATCGTCACGCCCTATACCTCCTACCTCGTGACGGAGGATGAAGCGCTGGCGGTGCACCCGCCGGGCACGCCGCGTGGAGGCCCGGCCAGGCCTCTGCGGTTCGATGCCGCCGCTCCGACGGCAGACCTCCGCGCCACCAGCGGCGAGGAGGCCGTGGCCATGAGCAAGGCCACCCGCGCCATGCAGGAAGCCGAGGTCGTCGCCCCGGCGGCACCGTCGGTCCTGACCACCGTCCTCGGCCGGACGCTGCGCCGGATGCCAGACGGCGCCTGGGCCGACGTCGACGCCGACCCGGAGGCCGCCGACGCCGTTCGCATCGCGTTTGCCTCGGACGCGTACTTCGCGCTCCTGCGGCTCCATCCCGAGCTGCGCGAAGCGGCCCGGCTCGGCCCGCACGTCACCATCGCGTTCCGGGGTCGCGTCCTGGTGATCGCGGAAGACGGGGAGAACCTGTCCGAGACGGCGCTGCGGCAGGCGTTCGGCGGGTGAGCGGAGAGCGGAGAAGGGAGCGCACGCTTCCTGCCGGCGCCCCCTCGCTCCGCTCGCCGCTTCGCCTCACTTCAGCAGCACCATCGAGCGGGTTTCCTGGAAGGGGCCGGCGTCGAGGCGGTAGAGGTAGAGCCCGCCGGGCAGGCCGGCCGCGTCGAAGGACACGCGGTGGAGGCCCGAGGCCATCGGGCGGTCGACGAGCGTGGCGACGCGGCGGCCGAGCACGTCGAAGACGGCGAGGGAGACGTGCGCGGTGTGGGGCAGGGTGAAGGCGATGGTCGTCGCCGGGTTGAACGGGTTCGGGTAGTTCTGCGCCAGCGCGAACCGCTCCGGCACCTCGCCGGCCGGATCGGCGACGTCGGTGACGACGACGGCCTGCGGGCGGATCTGCCCCCTCACCTCGCCGGCGCCGTAGTCGGTCGTGTGCACATTCAGGTAAAGCCGCCCCTGCAGGAAGTCGGTGACGGCGTCGGTCGTCAGCGGCTCGGTGGCGTCGGTCGGCCGCCAGAGGCCGGTGGCGGTGGCGCCGTCGAACGTGTCGAAGATCCCCCGCACGACCCCGCCGTTTTCCCCGGCCGCGCCCCGGTGGACGTGGGCGTTCGTGACGGCGCTCGTCAGATCCGCCACCGTCAGCCCGTAGCGGATGCCGGCCTCCGAGAACGTCAGGGCCGCCGTCCCCCGGCCGTCGCTGACGACGTCGTGCACCTCCTGGTCCGGGCTCAGGTCCATCGCCACCCCGAAGCCGTCGCTCGCCAGCACCTGCCCGCGGATCTCGCCACCCGGATGGGCCGCGGTGTGGACGTTCAGGTAGAGGCGGCCCAGCAGCAGGTCCGCGATGGCCTCGGCCGTCAACGGCTCCGTGGCGTCGGTCGGCCGCCAGAGGCCGGTGGCGGTGGCGCCGTCGAACGTGTCGAAGATCCCCCGCACGACGCCGCCGCTCACGCCGAAGGCGCCCTGGTGGAAGTGGGCGTTGGCCACGTCCGCGCTCAGGTCGGCGACGGTGAGGCGGTAGATGAGCCCGTGCGGCGTCAGCGTCATCGCCGCCGTGCCGCTGCCGGTGCTTTCGGTACCGGCCTGCGCCGGGGTCAGCCGCGCCTGCAGGCCGGTACCGCTGCTCGGGACGACCTGCCCGCGGATCTCGCCGCCGGGGTGCGCGGCGGTGTGGACGTTCAGGTAGAGGCGGCCCAGCAGCAGGTCCGCTATGGCCTCATCCGTCAGCGGCTCCGTGGCGTCGGCGAAGCCCCAGGTGCCGCTTGCCGTGTTGCCGGTGAACGTGTCGAAGATCTCCCGCACGACGCCGCCGCTCTCGCCGGCGGCTCCCCGGTGGAAATGCGCATTCATCACGGCCCCCGTCAGGCCGCTCACCGTCACCTGATACGCCAGGCCGTCGTCACCCAGCGTCATCGTCGCCGTGCCGAGGCCGGTGCCATCGACGCCGGCCTGCGTCGTCGTCAGCGTCGCGGTCAGGCTGGTGCCCTCGTTCGGCAGCACCTGCCCGCGGATCTCGCCGCCGGGGTGCGCGGCGGTGTGGATGTTCAGGTAGAGCCGGCCCTGCACCAGGTCGGCAATGCGATCGGGCGTCAGCGGCTGCGCATCGGTCGGGCGCCAGAGGCCGGCCGCGGTGGTACCGTCGAAGGCGTCGAAAATGCCGTGGGCGACGCCGCCGCTCTCGCCGGCAGCGCCTTCGTGGAAGTGGGCGTTGGTGATCGGGCCGCTGAGTCCGTCCACCGTGAGGCGGTAGACGAGCCCGTGCGGCGTCAGCGTCATCGCCGCCGTGCCGGTGGCGCCGACGCCCGTGCCGGCCTGCTCCCCGTCGAGCCGGGCGGAGAAGCCCCATCCCCCCGAGAGCAGCACCTGCCCGCGGATCTCGCCACCCGGATGGGCCGCGGTGTGGATGTTCAGGTAGAGGTTGCCCAGCAGCAGGTCCGCCACGGCCTCGTCCGTCAGCGGCTCCGTGGCGTCGGTCGGCCGCCAGAGGCCGAAGGCGGTGTTGCCGTCGAAGGTGTCGGCGAT
Source organism: Roseithermus sacchariphilus (assembly GCA_003285105.1). Lineage (GTDB taxonomy): Bacteria > Bacteroidota > Rhodothermia > Rhodothermales > MEBIC09517 > Roseithermus > Roseithermus sacchariphilus. The sequence continues at coordinate 900,653 of CP030158.1, forward strand.
GCCGCGGACGACGCCGCCGCTCTCACCGAAAGCCCCCCGGTGGAAATGCGCATTCGCCACGGGCCCCGTCAGGTCGGCGACGGTCACGAGGTAGATCAGGCCGGCGTCCGTGAGGTGCATCGCCGCCGTGCCGCCGGCCGTCCCCTCGACGCCCGCCTGCGCGGTCGTCAGCGCGGCGCTCAGCGCGGTGCCGGCCGAGGGCACCACCTGCCCGCGGATCTCGCCGCCGGGGTGCGCGGCGGTGTGGATGTTCAGGTAGAGCCGGCCCTGCAGGAGCGCCGTCATGGCCGCCTCGTCCAGCGGCTGCGCGTCGCTCGGACGCCACAGGCCGATGGCGGTATGGCCCGTGAAGTCGTCCAGGATCCCCCGCACGACGCCGCCGCTCTCGCCGGGGGCGCCGGCGTGGAAGTGGGCGTTGGTGATCGGGCCGGAGAGGCCGTCCACCGTGACGATGAACCGCAGCCCCTCGTCGGTCAGCGCCAGGGCCGCCGTGCCGGAAGCGCTTTCGGCCTCGGTGCCGGCCTGCGTCGGGGTGAGATGGGCGGTGAAGAAGGTCTGGGCCGTGGCCGGACGCGCGGCGAGCAGCGTCGTCAGGGCCATCAGCAGGAGCGGGAGGACGTAGCGAACGGGCATGGGAGGAACGGGTCTGGTTGGGAGAGATGGGGAGGATCGGCGGGCACGGCTCAGTCCGTGCCGGCCACCGGCAGAGACGCCCGGATCGTCGCCTCCAGGTCGATCGTCGGGCGGATGGGCATGAGCAGCAGCTTCGGGCGGTCGACGCCGTACGCGTCCAGCGAAACCTCGAAGACGCTGCGGGCCTCGAACGTCGCGCCGGTGACGGTGACCTCCACGGGGATCGTGAGGGGGTGCGTCTGCCCGTGGAACGTCAGCCGGCCCTCGACCTGCCAGGTACCCTGCCGGCCCTGGTCCGTCGTCTCCCAGGATGCGGCCGTGATGCGTTCCGAGACGAAGCGCACCGTGGGGTAGCGATCGGCCTCGACGACGTCGAGCATGTTCGAGTCGCGGTTGCCGTTGCCGCTATCGAAGCTCTCTACGGGCACCTCGATCTCGACGCGGCTCCGGGCGGGGTCATCCAGGTCCAGCACCAGCGCGCCGGTCACGGCCCGGCTGACGCCGGTCCAGTCGTGCAGGCGGTGATGCCCGGTGTAGGCCAGCGTGCTCTGCCCGGTATCGACGGGTACGGAGACGGGCTGGGCGAGGGCCGGCACGTAGAGCAGCAGGCCGAGCACGGCGCGGGCAAGGGCTCGGAGGCGCATGGGTCAGTAGGGCAGGAAGATGGACAGGATGGCGGTGGTGTAGGCGGCCAGCGTGATCCGGCCGGCCCAGCGGTGCTGCGCGAGGCGCCGGTCGTAGGTGGCGCCCGTCGCCTCGCTGAGGCGGACGCCGAGCCAGGGCTGGAGGGCCATGCCGGCGAAGTGCACGACGGCGAGCCAGCGATGCAGCCGGACCGAGCTGAAGCCGCTGCGGTACACCCGCCCCGGCGGTGCGAAGAGCGACAGGCTGGCCGTGGTCATGTAGGCACCGAAGGTGGCATACCCCAGCGGGCGGTGGATCGGGCGCAGGTCGTTGTAGTACCGCGCCGGGTTGCGGGCCATCAGCTCGCCCAGAACCACCTGCGTGGTCAGCGCGCCGAAGGTCAGCAGCCCCATGCGCTGGTGCCACTGGAGCATGGCGCGGCGCAGCCGCAGCTCGCCGCGCCGCGTCGAGGGCGCCAGGCCGAGGGTGCGCATGAGCCCGCGCCGGCCCCACAGCAGCCGCGTCCGCAGCGGCATCCCGTCCGGCAGGCTGTCGGCGTCGGGAACCGCCCGGGCGGTCGGGCCCGCCACGGGCGGGCGTAGAGCAGGAGACCGGGCCCACGCCGCCGTGACGGGCAGGCCGACCAGCCGGGCCGTCGGCTCCGGCGGTGACGGAGCCGGTGCCTGGGCCACCGCCCACGCCGGGGCGAGGCTGCCGCAGACGATCAGGAAGAGGAGCACACGCATGGAGGGCCGCGTCAGCTTTTGGTGATGACGACGGTGTTGCCGTCGCGGGACACGGCGTACTCGGTCAGCGGCGCGCTGGCCGGGCCCTGCACCACCTGCCCGCTCGTGTTGAAGCGCGAGCCGTGGCAGGGGCAAACCATCGCATCGTTCTGGAAGGCGTTGACGTCGCACTGCTGATGCGTGCAGACGCTCGTGAAGGCCCGGATCGTCTGGCCGTTCACGTTGATCGCCACGGTCTTCGCCGCCTGGATGAACAGAAAGCCGCCGGCCTGCGCCAGCACGTTGGCCTGCGTGCCGGTCAGGTCCAGCGTGATCGTGTTGCCGCTGATCGTGATGCCGGATTCCGGGGACGGCGGATCTTCCGTCTCCTCCTCCATGCCGCTGCTGTCGCAGCCCGTCAGGCTCCAGCCCATGGCGAACAGCGCCGCCGAGCAGCACGAGGTGCGAAGAAAGTCGCGTCGGGAAGCGTGGTGATCCATTGGAGAGGGTGGGGTCGGGTGAACAGGGACGAACGCGGGTTCGAAGCGCGGTTGCCGCGGCGCTTCACACGGACAGTACCCACCCCGGCCGGGATGACTACCTGTGGCAACGGATTTTTTCGAGGGGGCGAGAACGACGGGGAGGCGTCTGGGGCGCCTGGCCCGGGGGGAGGTGCCCGGCGCTTCCAGGTCTGTTGAGTCCGTAATCCTGTGTAAAAGTGGCGTGGCATAGAGAAGGCCACCGCGTTCCGCCAGGTTTGGGTGTGTTCAACGCAACCAAACCCCAGCGACCCACGATGGCCCACCTACAGCTTACCCTCGACGAGACAAAGGTCCAGGACCTCCTGCGCGGCGACAAGCCGATGCGTCGCCTGCTGGAAGCACTCCTCAACGAAGTGTTGCAAGCCGAACGGACCGAACACCTGCACGCGGCCCCCGGCGAGCGCACCGAAGCGGGTCCGCGTTTTTCGCCGGGCAGTTGCTCCGCGCTACCGTTCGCGATGGGCTTGAGGAAGCAGGCTCGCGTGCCATGGGCCGGTTATGCGCAAGCCGTTAGCCGGCTGAAGAAAACATGCTGCAGCCTGGAGAAAACGCATCACGATCAATCCGAAGCAGTGTGGTGGTCGGCCCTGCATCCGCGGCATGCGCATCCGGGTGATTGACGTGCTAGAGTTGCTCGCAAGCGGGCTTTCACGTGACCAAGTCCTCGAAGAGTTGCCCGATCTGGAGCCGGAGGACATTGAAGCGGTGCTTCGCTACGCGAGTCGCCGGCTCGGCCACCCTGTGCTGGCGGCATGATACGTTGGATCGATGCCCAACTCTCTCCGGCGTTGGCGCCGTGGATTGGAGCGCATTTCCGAGAGATCGAGGCGTTTTCGGTGCGCTATCTCGGGTTGCAAGAGGCGGAGGATCGGGAGATTTTTGAGGCCGCCCGTGCAGCCGGCGCAGTTGTCATGACGAAGGACAGCGATTTTGTTCAGATGCTGGAGCAGTACGGGGCGCCTCCGAAAGTGATCTGGATTACGTGCGGCAACACGTCCAACGTACGGATGCGTGAGATTCTGAGCGTTTCACTTGAACGAGCGATTCAGCTTTTGACAAGCGACGATCTGGTGGAGATCAGTGACTCACCATAAAGGGAGACAATCATCGTAACATCGAAGAGCAACGGATCGTCAGACGATGGCCAGCTGGCTCGCATCGGGGTGCAGCGGGTCGATGAGGTCGTTCACCTCCTGCGGAACCACGACGCCGGGCACCTGACCACATCCCTTGCCCCGTCTCTCACCGCAGGAGCACCGCCTGCCCGGTGCGAACCTCCTGCCGTCCGCCGGTGCGTAACTGCACGCGGTACAGGTAGACGCCCGTCGGGAGCGTACCGGCCTCGAAGACCACGTTGTACCACCCGGCCACCTGCATCCCATCCACCAGCACGGTCACCTCACGCCCCAGCAGGTCGTACACGGCGAGGCGTACGCTACCCGCCTCCGGCAGCCCGTAACGGATGGTCGCGCGCGGATTGAACGGGTTGGGGTAGCTGCCCACCAGCGTCAGCGCCGCCGGCAGCTCCACGCCTGCCCCTGAGGGCCCCTCGGTGCCCGTGCCCACGCCAAAGTCGCCGCTCGCCTCGGCGACGGCCTGCCGGCCGCACGAGTTGGTGATGACCACTTCGTAGGCAAAGGCTGCTGCGCCGTCGCTGGTCAGACGGAAGCCGGCCCAGCGGCGGGGCGTCGCTGTCGTCTCCCAGATGTAGTCGCCTGTGGAGGCCTCCAGGGCGGTGCCGGTCGTAGCAGCCGTCAGCCCGTCCAGCCGGCGGGTCGTGGTGCCGGCCTCTACGAAGTGGACCGACGTCAGCGTGGCCCCGCGCCCGGCGTCGACATCGAGGTCGAGATACGGGCGGGGCGTGGCCTCGGGCTCTAGCTGCTGGCGGACGATGGACGGCAGCGGACACGTCGCGGGAGCCGCATCGGCCCGGGGCCGGGTGTAGAGATAGGCTGTGCCGGTGATCGCCAGGCCGTCGGGGTCGTTGCTGTTGGGACTACCGACCAGCGCGGCCTCGTCGGACACCGCCACGGTCGTGCCGAAGAGCGCGAAGGCCGCCGGCGTGCGTGGCGACAGCTGCATCGTCTCGGTGGCGGGCCACACGCCGCCCCGCCGGGCGTAGAGGTAGGCCGCGCCCGCGTCGGTGCCCCCGGCATCGCGGCGGCTCGCCCCCACCACCACGACCGACCCGGCCACGGCGACGGAGGTGCCGAAGAGGTCCCCCGCGCCACGCGCCGAGGCCCCCAGCCGGGTCACCGTGGCCTTGCTCCACAGACCGGCAGCCGGACGCTCGAACACATAGGCCGCACCGGCATCCAGACCGGCATTCAGGTCGTCCTCCCGATCCGCGCCCACCACGAGCACGTTGCCCGATACGCTCACGGCACCGCCAAAAAAAGTGCGGGGCGCAGGAGCGGGTGCGGTCAGCTTGGTGACACTCGCCTCGGCCCACGTTCCGCCCTCGGGCTTCTCGAAGACATACGCCGCCCCCGCCCGGGCTCCTCGCTCGCTGTCCTGGCTGGCCCCGACGGCCAGCACGTTGCCCGACACGGCCACCGCTACGCCGAAGTACTGGTCGCTCACGCCATCGGGCGCGGTCAGCTTGGTCTCGGTCGCCTTGGCCCAGGTGCCCCCCTCGGGTTTCTCGTAGACATACACGGCACCGGCATCGGTCGCCGGGTCATCATCCAGGCGCGCACCGACGGCGATCACGTTGCCCGACACCGCGACCACCTCGCCATAGACATCGCCCTCCTCCCAGTCGGACGCACGTAGCTGAGTAGCCTCGGCCCACGTCCCGTCGGCCTGCCGCTCGAAGACGTGGACCAGGCCGCCCGTCACGAAACGCCCCCCTACGACGAAGACGCGGGCACCGACGACGATCACGTCGTCCGTCGCCGCCACCACGCTGCCAAAGCCTTCGCTGATGCTCGGTGTGGCGGCGTACAGCTTGGCCGTCCGGGTCGCTGCCGCCCAGGTGCCGCGGGCCGGCTTCTCGTAGACGTACACGGAGCCGGAACCCGGCACGTTGTCGTCGTCGCCGGGCGCCCCGATGACCGCGACCCGATTCGCAAGCGCCACCGACGTCCCGAACCGGTCGGTCACGTTGCGGTCGGCCGCGAGGAGTTGCAGGGGCTCGTCACCGCCCGGCAGCGGCAGGTCGCTCGGGTCGGGCACGTCCACCTCATCGTCCTTGCCGTCGGCAAGAGCGGGGGCCTCACAGCCTGCGCCGTTGCGGCGGATGGCGACCGTGCCGGGGGGCTCGGGGTTCCGCACGAAGGGCCGGAAGATCCGGCACCCGGTGAGCCGCGGGTTGTCCTGCACGACGAGATGCCGGCCCGCCGTCGCGCCGAGGTTCTCGGGGGCCTCGGGCGCGGTCAGCACACCCGCGAGGCCCGCCGGACTGGCGAGCACGGGGTTCTGTGCGATCAGCAGGCCACCGCCGATGCGGGTGATGTTCTCCAGGCCTTCCAGGCTCGTCAGGGCCGGGTTCCGGGTGATGCGCACGAACCCGCCGACCGACGTGAGACCTCCCAGCCCGACCAGTGTCCCCAGGGTGGCGTTGCCTGCAACCACCAGGTTGCCCCCGGCTGAGGTGCTGTCCTCAAAGCCTGCCGCTTCGTCCATCATCGCCGTGGCCGGGACCGCCCGCAGGACGGAGGCGGTGCCCCTGGCCCTGGCCGCCGAGCCCCCCGGCCGGTTGTCGATAATGCGGATGCTGCCACCCACCGCCGTGAGACGGCTCAGAGCGGCCAGGCTCGCGAGGTTGCTGTTGCCTTCGATGACCAGGTCGCCCCCGATCGTGGCAAGCCCCTCCAGGCCCGTCAGGTCTTCTACGGCGGTGCCTTCAATTCGCACGTCGCCCGCCACGCTCAGGAGGGCGCCGAGGCCGCTGAGGTCCGTGACGGCGGGGCCTTCGATCCGCAGGCTCCCGAGCACCTGATCCGCGCCACTCGCGGCAAAATCGTCAAGCCCGGCCTGGTCGGTGAGCGTCATGTCATCCTTTTCGTCCGGGGGGTTGGTAATGGCCTCGGCATCGCATCCAACGCCGTTGCCCGTGAGCACAATGACACCCGGCGGCGTGGCGTTGGCGAGGTAGGGGCGCAGCACCTCACAGTCCATGAGCGCCGGGTTGGTTGTCACGATGAGATGGTCGCCCGCCGTCGCGCCGAGGTTGCCCGGAGCCCCGGGGTCGGCGGACAGGGTCGTCAGCGCCTTCAGGGTCGTCAGCACGACGTTCGACGTGATACGCAGCGCCCCGCCCACGGCGATCAGCGACTCCAGGCCGGACAGCGCCGTGAGCTTGGCGTTTTCGGCGATGTGCACGAGCCCCGTCACGGCGAGCAGCCGATCCAGGCCCTCCAGGGTGGCGAGCGAGGCGTTCTTCTCGATGATCAGGTCGCCGCCGACGGAGACGAGGCCGTCCAGCCCCGCCAGACGCTCCAGGGAGAGGGCACCGGTGATGACCAGATCGCCGCCCACATGCGTCAGCGTCTCCAGGCCACCCAGACTCGTGACGCCGGCGCCCTCGATGCGAAGCGTGCCGGTGATCTCGCGGTAGCCGTTGGCCGCAAAGGCGTCGAGCGCCGCCTGGTCGGTGAACGTGACGTCGCCGTCGAACACGTCGTCCTCGCTGGCGGGGTCCTCGGCCGCCAGGATGCTCTTGTAGTCACACCCCACGCCGTTGCCGCTGACGCGCAGGGGGCCGGGGCGACGGGGATTGGTGAGATACGGCTTCAGCAGGCCGCAGTCCGTCAGGCTGGGGTTATCCTCCAGGACGAGGTGGTCGTCCAGCGCAATCGACGTGGCGGTAAACGGGTCGGGGTGCACGCCGATGTTGCCCGGGGCCGCGTCGTCCGTCGCCAGGGCGGCCAGCGGCGCCAGGCTCGTCAGCGCGTCGTTGCCGGCGATACGCAGCGCCCCGCCGATCGACGTGATCCCGTCGAGGCCGTCCAGGCTCGTCAGCAGGGGGTTGTCGGCCACCTCCAGGCTGCCCTCCACCGACGTGATCCAGTTGAGTCCGCGGAGGCTCTGGAGAGCCGGGTTGCGGGCGATCACCATGTACCAGCCCAGCGTCGTTCCCGTCGCCGTCGCCGAAGACCCTCCCTTGCCGGCGCGCCCTGCCCTGTCGCGACCCACAGCGACGCCGTGCATCCAGTCGGTGACGACCTGCACGTCCGGAGACCTCAACGCGCTGCTGACGCGCGGCGTGAAGGGTTCGAACGAGAGCGGGGTGCCGTCGTTGTCCAGGATGACGACGTAGGCATTCGTATCGGCGACGGCGACCACGGACCCCAGGCTTTCCAGCGTCTCCAGCGGACCATTCGACACGATCGTGATGCCGAAGCCCACGTCGGTGACGCCTTCAAGGCCGCGCAGGCTCGTCAGCGCCGGGTTGTAGGCGATGCCGAGGCCGCCGAGCGTCGTGACGCCGGCCAGCGCCTCGATGTTCTGGAGCGTCTCGTTGGCATAGAGGACGAGGCCGCCGTCCGCCCGGGTGAGCGCCTCCAGGCCCGTCAGCGTTTCACAGGCACCGTTGCCGAAAACCACGACGCCGCCCCCCACCGTGGCCACCCACTCCAGGCCGCGGAAATCCGTCAGCGCCGGATTGCCGGTGATGTTGACATCGCCCTGCACGTCGTACGTCGTCGTGCCGGAGGTGCCCGGCACCACCCGCAACGGCGTCGGCACCAGGCGCGGCGTCACGTCGCTCAGGAACCCGGGGCCTGCCTCCCTGAGGCGGTCGGCGCGGCCGCGGTGGCCCTCGGTGGCGAAGGGGGGCAGGGCGCCCACCCCGGGGTGTGCCGCCGGGCCGGCCGCCTGCTCCAGCGGCGTCCCATCATCGTTGAAGCGCACGACGCCGTCGTTCAACTGGACCAGCAAGGACGCGCCTACGGCATCGAGGGTGAGAAGGCTGGAGAGGGTCGCGATCGGGCCGTTGAAGACGATGTACAGGTAGTCCTCCACCGACGTGAGCGACGCCAGCCCCGCGAGGTCCGTCAGCGCCGGGTTGGCATAGATCAGCAGGCTATGGTCGTCCTCCGTCGGCGCCTCGACGTTCCCGACCACCTTCAGGGATTCGAGGCCGTCCAGACGGGTCAGCGCATGGTTGATGCCCACGTAGACCGTCCCGCCCACCGCGCTGAGCGCCCCCAGCCCCTCCAGGCTCTGAAGCTTCTCGTTGTAGAGCACGTAGACGAGGCCTCCCACAGAGGTGAGCCCATCCAGCCCCGCCAGACTGGTCAGGGAGGTATTGTCCAGGATGAGCAGGTCGCTTTCGAGGGACGGGATGTGCTCCAGGCCGGCCAGACTCGTGAGGCGGGGGTTCCCCTGGAGCGCAAGGCCCCCGAGGCTGGTCAGGGACGGCAAGGCACCCAGACGCTCCAGCGCTTCATTGAACCCCAGGATAAGTTGCCCGCCGACGCTCGTGAGGGCATCCAGGCCGTCCAGGCTGGTGAGCCGGTCGGCCTCCGAGATGGTCAGCGACGCACCGACCGTGACGAGCGATGGCAAGGCGGACAGATCCACGAGGTCATTCTCCACGAGCGTCAGGTTTCCGCCGACCCGTTGCAGGGACTCCAGCCCGGCCAGCGTCGTGAGCGCCGGATGGTACGCCATGCGCAGATCACCGGCGACCGTCTTGAGGCTACGCAGGGCTTCCAGGCTCTGGAGCGACGGGTTGCTCTCGATGAGGACACCGCCGACGGTGGACAGCGGGCCCAGACCGGCCAGGCTCACCAGCTGGTCGTTGGTCTGAACGGTCAGCTCACCGCCGATCCACGCCATGGAGGCCAGCCCGGTCAGGTCTGTGAGGAGGTCGTTGCCCACCACCTCCAGGTTGCCTTCGACCGACGCGATCTGGTCCAGCCCCGTCAGGCTCGCCAGCTGGCCGTTGTTCCGGACGATCAGGTTGCCCCCCACGCTCGCGACCGACGCCAGCCCCGACAGGTCCGTGATGTCGGGTCCACTGATGAAGAGGTCGCCCGTGATTTCCGTGGTCCCCTGCGCAGCAAACGCCGTGACATCGGCCTGGCTGAACAGGTCGACGTTGCCCGCCAGCGCCTCGTTCAGGATGCCGGCTTCGTCACACCCCTCGGCATTGCCGCTGATCTCGATGGGTCCGGGTGGTGCGGCGTTGCTGACATACGGCTCCAGCACGCCACAGCGCGCCAGTAGGGGGTTGTTCTTGAGAATGATATGTTCACCCGCCGTCACGGTCGACGCACTGCACACGGTGTCCATCATCACCCCGATGTTGCCCGGCGCACTGGCGGCATCCGCCAGACCGGCAAGGCCAAGAATACTGGTCAGCGCGGCGTTGTCCTGGATGCACAGCCCCCCGCCGATGGACGTGAGCGACGCCAAGCCGGTGAGGCTGACCAGGTCCTCGTTCAGACGGATCGTCACATTACCGCCTACCGCGGCGAGGCCTGACAGCGCGGACAGGCTCGTCAGCCCCCGGTTGTCGGAAACCAGAATGTGGCCGGCCACCGACAGCAGGCTGCCGGCAGCCACGACCTCGGCCCCGCGCGGCTCGCTTGCCTGTAACGCCCCGCTACTCCTTTTGCCGACCTCGGACAGGTCGCCGTTGTCGTTGATGACGACAGCGCCCCCCACATAGGACAGCCCCTCCAGACCGCTCAGGCTGGTGAGTCTGTCGTTCGTGCTGACGCGAAGGCTCTGTCCAATGGAGATCAGGGATTCCAGGCCCTCCAGGCTTTCGAGGCGGTGGTTCAGCAGGATATCGAAGAAGCCATCGACCACAAACAGGGACGCCAGGCCCTCCAGGCTGGTCAGGGCGGTGTTGGCATTGACCAGCAGGTTGCCGCGCACGATGCTGAGCCGCTCCAGGCCATCGAGCGACGTCAAGCTTTCATTCTCAGAGATAGACAGGCGGCCGTCGACCGTTGCGAGGGACCCCAGGCCGTCGAGGTTCTGCAACGCGTCGTTTCCCGTGATGATGAGCTCGCCCACCTCGGTCAGCGAGCGTAGGCCCGACAGGTCCGTGATGTCGGCCCCGGAGATCGTCAGGGTACCCACGAGTTCGGTGCAGCCGTCCGCAGCGAAGGCCGCAACCTCGGCCTGGCTGCTGAGCGTTTCGCTGCCGAGGCAGACCCTCTGCGCCTGGACCGGGGTGGCCTGAAGCAGGCTATACACGACCAGCGCGGCGATCAAATGACGGGCGGCGGACCCTGAGACCTTGAAGCGAGGCATACGACGTACCGATGGGTAGCGAAAAATAGGGCTGTTCACTATGTATAGCGTTTTTTCGAGCGCCGAATGGTCACCCGTTCGGGAACCTGGAAAACGACCCCGGTGCATCGCTATAACCTGGCTCGACCCGGGCCTTATGCGGCATAGGCCAAAGTAGAGCTCAGCTCATGAAGGCTGATGCTGCAGTACCTGATCGACACGAACCTGCTCGTCTACTGCTTCCACGTTGCCGAGGCATCCAGGCAACAGCGTGCGCGCGGGTGTGCTCGCTCGTGAAGGAGGTGGACCCCGATCACTGGACAGCAACGGCGGTAAAACAAGACCGCTTTTCCCCCGCGCCCTGCGCTCGTCTCCCCATCGAACTTCCCGGCGAACCGAAGGTCGAAAGGCAGAGCCCGCCATTCCGCTGCACCCTCTGCCCCCTCCCATGCCCTCCGACGCCGACTGGCAGGACTGGACGCTCACGATGGATGAGTTGCTCGCCGTGGCGTGGTCGTGGCTGCTGCTGACGGCCGCCGTGACGCTGTTGCCGCACGCGCTGCTCTGGGGCGTGCCGTGGCCGGCGAGCGGGGCCACCGTGTGGGAGAGCCTGGGGCGGTGGCTGTGGGACCTGTTTCTGCTGGGCCTGGTCTACGTCGCCAGCATTCCGCTGCACGAGGGCTTGCATGCCCTGGCCATGCGCCTGGCCGGCGGCGTCCCCTGGCGGTCCATCTCCTTCGGCGCCCGCTGGCACGAGGGTGCCGTCTACGTCCACACCGACGCGCCGATGACGGTCCGGGCCTACCGCATCGTCCTGGCCACGCCGGCCCTGGTGCTGGGGCTGCTGCCCGCGGCGGCCGGGCTGGCCACGGGCAGCGGATGGCTCACCGTCTACGGCTGGATCATGCTCGCCTCTGCCCTCGGCGATGTGGCCATGCTCCGGCACCTCCGCCCCCTCCCGCCCGACGCGCTCGTCCGCGACCACCCCGAAGCCGTTGGCTGCCAGGTAAAGCGAAGCCCCGGCCGTGCCGGATAACAGGCACGACGAAGAACGCGGCCATCCGACAGCCGCGACGGGAAAACAGAGCCTCCAGCCCCTTGCATCATGGCAGGATGTTGCCATTCAGGGCAAAAGGGCGCAACGCGGCTTCGTTCAACCGTTATGCACCGCAACGTAGACCCATGCGTTCAACGCCTTCGTATGACGCCTCGCTGGTGGAGCGGCTGTACGAGGCCGTGGTCGTCCCGGGAGAGTATCCGCGGCTCGGAAGGAGGGTGCCGGAGATTGAAACGACCTGGTACGGGAACGGATCGTGGCGCGTTACCGGGCCGTCTACCAACTGATGCGAGACCGGATAGAAGAGGATCCAGAGTTGCCCTGATCCCCGCCGTTTGCCCGCCGCCGCAGGGCTTCACGGTCTGGCCTCGTCCGCCCCTCGCCGCTGCTCTGAACGCGTTGTACCGGCTTGGCGCGTTTCGCGGCGGGTCGCTCCCGTTCAACCGCCGAACGGCCGTGGTGGCCGGCCCGTCTCCGTCGTAGACCACCGCACGGTCCTCGGCCGTCAGCCATCGCCCCGGGCTCGTCCCCCGAACCCGCGGGCGAGCACCTGCTCGGCGGGCTTGCCCTGCGGCGTGAAGTCGAGCGGCACCCGGCTCGTGGGGCGGTCGGAGACGCCGGGGTACCATTTCCACACGATGACGCCGGCCAGCCAGGGTTCGGGCCAGATGGCCTCGAAGAAGGCCTGGTAGAGCCGCGCCTGGAGGGCATAGTCCGGCTCGACGCTGCCCACTTCGTCGCGGGAGAGCCAGCGCCACGGCTCAGCAGCGGCATAGGATACGCTGCGGTAGCCCATCTCCGTAAAGAGGATCGGTTTGCCCGTCTGCCGGTGGATCGTTGCCAGGGCCTTGCGGTGCGGCTGCCAGCCGTCGTGGAGGGTCTGCCGCGTCGGCTCGGGTTCGGCGGAGAGGGGGAAGTAGGCCTGCACGCCGACGTAGTCCAGCGCGTCCCAGAAGCGGATGTGCTCGTATTCGTCGTACCAGTTGGCCGCATAGGTGAGGGGGCCGGGGTAGACCTGCCGGACCTCGGCGATGAGGCGGCGCCAGAAGGCCTCGCGCTGCCGGGCGGCCTGCGCCAGTTCGGTGCCGACGACCAGCAGGGCGGCGTCGATCTCGGCGGCGAGGCGGGCATAATGCAGGATGAACGCCCGGTAATCCGCCTCCCAGGCCTGCCAGGCGGCTTCGTCGGGGAAGGCGATCTCGCCCCGCCAGGCGCCGCGCCCGACCCAGAGATGGGGCTTGAGGATGACGCCCATCCCGAGGGCGTGCGCCTCGGCCGTGAGGGCGCGGATGCCGGCGTCACTCTCGCTGTACCAGCGGGCGTCCGGGCGATGACGGATCTCCGGCACGTCGAGCCCCGGCTGGAAGCCGAAGGCGACGAACGTCAGGTGCGTCACCCCGAGCGCCTTCAACCGCGGCAAGACCTCCGGCCCCGGCGCCTCGCGGGCGTCCAGCGTGATCGCCCGGATGCGGTCCGGCGGAACGGCGGGCGGCTCCTGCACCGTCCAGACGGCGACGAGGACGCCCGCCGAGAGCCCGAGCAACATGAGAACGCGAAGCAAGAGGATCATGGTCAGCGGTCAGCTTTCAGCTTTCAGCGGTCAGTAGTTTTCGGCCGTGGGCGGTGGGCCGTGGGCGGTGGGCCGTGGGCGGTGGGCCGTGGGCGGTGGGCCGTGGGCGGTGGGCCGTGGGCGGTGGGCCGTGGGCGGTGGGCCGTGGGCGGTGGGCCGTGGGCGGTGGGCCGTGGGCGGTGGGCCGTGGGCGGTGGGATACGGGCTGATAGCTGACGGCTGACGGCTGAAAGCTAACCCTATTCGACGTTCTGGACCTGCTCGCGGATCTTCTCCAGTTCCTCCTTCATCCGCACCGCCGCGTGGGCCACCGCGGCGTCGTTGGCCTTCGAGCCGATGGTGTTGACCTCGCGGTTGATCTCCTGGGCGATGAAGTTCAGCTTCCGCCCGACGGCCTCGTCGCTGTGCAGGGCTTCGGCGAACAACTGCAGGTGCGAGCGCAGCCGGACGCATTCCTCCGTCACGTCCAGCCGATCGGCCAGCAGGGCGATCTCCTGCTCCAGACGGTCGGGGTCGAGGCGGTCGTCGCCGAGGAGCTCGGCCAGGCGGTCGTGCAGCTTCTGCCGCGCCTCACGGACGCGCTCCGGCGCCCGGGCCTCGACGCGCGCCAGCTCCTCCGCCAGACGGTCGATGCGCTGCTGGAGGTCGGCCTGCAACGCAGCGCCTTCCTGACGCCGCATGGCCCGCATCCCGGCCACGGCCTCGGCCAGGGCCTGCTCCACGGCCGCCCACACGGCCTCGTCCGCCTCCTCCTCGACGGGCACCAGCAGCTCCGACGAAAAGGTCAACAGATGCTCCAGCCGAACCGGGTCGCTGACGCCGGCGGCGCGGCGCAGCGTTTCCAGCAGCGCGGCATAGCCACGGGCCGCCGCCTCGTCTACCCGGACGGGAGCCTGCGGGCCGGTCCGTTCCAGCTGGATCTGCACGCTGATGCGGCCGCGCTCGAACGCCTGTTTGACGAGCGCCTGCACGTCGTTCTCTCGCGCGGCCAGCGCCCGCGGCAGACGCACCGACACTTCGCAGAAGCGGTTGTTGACCGACCGCATCTCCACCGTAGCCATCACATCATCGACCCGGGCCCGTCCGCGCCCGAAACCGGTCATACTGGCGATCATGGCGTCACCTCCAGCCGGAAAAGAGTTCAGGGGATGAGCACACCCGCAGGCCGGGGGGAGGGCGTGAAGATCGGACGGGCAACCGCGTCATGGACCCGTCCTTCCCCGTGCGCACGCCGGCCTGTCACGGCGTACGGCCATCCGCCCACCCGGATTCGGGTACGAAAAAGCCGGGCTGCGCGTGCAACCCGGCCGGGCGGAGAGGGAGGGATTCGAACCCTCGGTACCCCGTGAAGGGTACACTCGCTTTCCAGGCGAGCCCGTTCGGCCACTCCGGCACCTCTCCGTTCGAGGAACGCCGTACGAAGGAAACCGGCCACAGGATCCGCCGGCCCCGGGCGCACGTCCCCGTCCGCCGGTCAGACCTCCATGATCTCCTCCTCCTTGCGGTCCAGCAGCCGGTCGATCTTGGCGATGTACTCGTCGGTGAGCTTCTGCAGTTCGTCCTCGGCGGCGTAGCGCAGGTCCTCCGACAGCCCCATCTCCTCCTGGGTGGATTTGATCTGGTCCTTGGCGTGCCGCCGGATGTTGCGAATGGCGATCTTGGCCTCCTCGCCGCGCGCGCGGGCGCTCTTGGCCAGGTCACGCCGGCGCTCCTCGGAGGGCGGCGGCACCGGGATGCGGATCAGCGAGCCGTCGTTGTTCGGGTTGAGGCCGAGGTTGGCGGCCATGATGGCCTTCTCGATCTCGGCCAGCGCCGAGCGATCCCAGGGCTGGACGACCAGCAGGTCCGGCTGCGGGGCGTTGACGCTGGCCATCTGCGTCAGCGGGGTTCGCGTTCCGTAGTACTCCACGCGGATCCCTTCGAGCATGGCGGGCGTGGCCCGGCCGGCCCGGATGGTGTTGAGCTCGGCGCGCAGGTGCTCCATGGTCTTCTCCATGTGCTCCCGGGCGTCGTCCAGGATGAGGTCCATGTTTTCGTCCAACATCGGGTACCTCCCAGGCGGGTTGGTAGACAGGGTCAGGCGCGGGCGACCTCGACCGCCGGCGCGGCGTCGTTCCAGTGTACGAGCGTCCCGATGGGATCACCGCGCAACACCCGGAGCAGATTGCCCGGCTCGTTCATGTTGAAGACGATGATCGGCTGCCGGGCTTCGCGGCACAGCGTGAAGGCCGTCATGTCCATCACGCGCAGGTCGCGCCGGATGACCTCGGCCCCGTGGATCTTCGGGAGGTGCTGTGCCTGCGGGTCCTTCTCGGGGTCGGCGGTGAAGACCCCGTCCACGCGGGTCCCCTTGAGCAGCACCTCGGCGTCGATCTCCAGCGCACGCAGCGCGGCGGCGGTATCGGTGGTGAAGTAGGGGTTGCCGGTGCCCGAGCCGAAGATGACGACGCGGCCCTTCTCCAGATGCCGCATCGCCCGCCGTCGGATGAACGGCTCGGCGATCTGCTCCATCTTGATGCTGGACTGCAGCCGCGTCTGCAAGCCGGCCTGCTCCAGCGCATCCTGCAACGCCATCGCGTTGATCATCGTGGCAAGCATGCCCATGTAATCGGCATGGGCGCGGGTCATCCCCTTCGTGGCGTTGTTGACACCACGGAAGATGTTGCCGCCGCCGATGACGATGGCCAGCTCGATGCCCAGCTCGACGACCTGCTTGATGTCGACGGCGTAGGCCGCCAGCACGTCTTCGTCGATGCCGTAGGGCTGGCGACCCAGGAGCGCTTCACCGCTCAGCTTGAGCAGGGCGCGCTTGTACCGCAGGCCGCCGGAAGGACGCTGCTCCTCGTGCATGATCGGTTGCGTCAGGTTCAAAGCACCGGAAACTACTGCGGGGCCGGCTCTCTTGCAACGCAGCGGCGCCACGGCCGGCCCGCCGCGCCCCGCACGAAAAAGGGCACCTCCGGCCGGCGGAGCATGCCCCTTTTCGGATGACGGGTTACAGGGGATCGAGGGGAGGGACACCACCTCCCATACCCCACTCCCCCGCGGTCGGCTGACTCAGTCGCCCAGGGCGAAGCGGACGAAGCGCGTCACGGTGACGTTGTGCTGCTTGAGCATCTCCTGCACCGAGACGGAGGCGTCCTTCACGAAGGGCTGCTCCAGCAGGACGTGGTCCTTGTAGAACCGCTCCAGCTTGCCCTGCGCGATGCGGTCGATGATGTGCTCCGGCTTGCCCTCGTTGCGGGCGGCCTCGCGGCCGATCTCGAGCTCCTTGGCGCGGACCTCCTCGGGCACCTCCTCGCGCGTGACGGCGATGGGGTTGAGCGCCGCCACCTGCATCGCCACGTCGCGGCCGACCGCCTCCACGTCGCCCTCGCCCGCCGCGCTGACGAGCACGCCGAGCTTGGCGCCGGGATGGATGTAGGCGATGACCTGGCCGTCCTCGGCCGCCAGGATCACGAACCGGCGGATGTCGATCTTCTCGCCGATCTTGCCCGTCATCTCGATGACGGCCTCGCCCACGGTCTGCCCGTCCATCGGGAGCGCGCGGAGCGCCTCCAGATCGGCCGGGCGCTCGGCGAGGATGAGGTCGGCCACGGCCTGCGCAAAGGCCGCAAACTCGTCGTTGCGGGCCACGAAGTCCGTCTCGCAGTTGACCTCGGCCATGACCCCGACCCGCCGGTCGTCGGACAGGGCGGTGGTGATGAGGCCTTCCTTGGCCTCCCGGTCGGCGCGCTTGGCGGCGACCTTCTGGCCTTTTTTACGGAGCAGTTCGACGGCCGCCTCGAAGTCGCCGTTGGCTTCCTCGAGCGCCTTCTTGCAGTCCATCATGCCGACGCCGGTCATGTCCCGGAGCCGCTTTACGTCTTTCGCAGAAATGGCCATGTCGATCTATCGTAAACCAGCGTGAATGGGATGCGGGAAAGCCGGGATGGCTCAGGCCTCGTCGCCCTCCTGCGTATCCTGGGCGCGCTTCTCCTTTTCGGCCTGGCGGGAGGCCTCCTGGATCTCTTTTTCCTTCTGCCCCTCGCTCACGGCCCGGGCAATGACGGACGTGATGAGGTCGATGGACTTGACGGCGTCGTCGTTGGCCGGGATCGGGAAGTCGACCAGGTCCGGGTCGCAGTTGGTGTCCACCATGGCGATGATGGGGATGCCCAGGCGGCGGGCTTCCTTGACGGCAATGTGCTCGCGGTTGATGTCGACCACGAACAGCGCGCCGGGCAGGCGGGGCATGTCGGCGATGCCGCTGAGGATCTTCTCCAGCTTCTCGCGCTCGCGGAGCTTCATCAGGCGCTCCTTTTTCTTGAGCTGGTTGAGCGTGCCGTCCTGCTCCATCTTCTGGAGCTCCTCCATACGGCGGATGCTCTTGCGGATGGTCTGGAAGTTGGTCAGCGTCCCGCCCAGCCAGCGCTCGACGACGTACGGAGCGCCGCACTCGGTGGCGTGGGCGCGGATGATGTCACGAGCCTGCTTCTTGGTGCCGACGAACAGGATGCGCTTGCCCTGGCGGCTGAACCGGGCGGCCGCGTCGGCGGCCTCGTCCAGCAGCGCCTGCGTCTGCATCAGGTCGATGATGTGGATGCCGTTGCGAACCATGAAGATGTAGGGCTTCATCTTCGGGTTCCAGCGGCTCGTCAGGTGGCCGAAGTGCGTACCGGCCTTGAGCAGGTCCTCGATGGAGACGCGATGGGAGGAGGGCTGCGGGGAGGAGGAGGGTGTGGCAGCGGCCGGCTGCGCGGGCGCAGGGGCGGCATCCGCCGCCGGGGTGGCGGGCGTATCGCTCATGGTGTGCCTCGGTGGTTGGGTTGGATCCGCTACGGCCCTCGCCTGCCCGCCGGCTCTCCGGCACCCTTGCCGGAAGACCCCCGACGGGCATCAGGCCGCATGTGTGATAGGGGAGCGATCAGGAACCAGCGGCCAGCGATCGGCAGAAGACCTGACGGCGGGTCGCTGACGCCTGACGGCTCGAATTACCGCTTCGAGAACTGGAAGCGTTTGCGCGCTTTGGGCTGACCGTACTTCTTGCGCTCGACCATGCGAGGGTCGCGCGTGAGGAAGCCGGCGTCGCGGAGGGGCTTGCGCAGCTCCTCGTTGAAGGCGACCAGCGCCCGGGAGATGCCGAGACGGATCGCCTCGGCCTGACCGGTGAGGCCGCCTCCCTGGGCATTGACGACGACGTCGAACTGGCCGGTCGTACCGGTCACCTCGAACGGAGCCGTCACCGACTTCTGCCGCCACTCCAGGGGAAAGTATTGTTCCATCGGCCGCTTGTTCACGACGATGGTGCCGTTGCCGGGGCGCAGGTAGACCCGCGCCACCGACGTCTTGCGGCGCCCCACGGCCTGGTATTGAACCGGTGCTGCCATGTCAGATGAATCCTGGTATAGATGAACGATCGGGTTGTGGAGCGCTACAGCTCCAGGGGCTCGGGCTGCTGGGCCTCGTGCGGGTGCGTGGGGCCGGCGTACACCTTCAGCTTCCGGAACATCTGACGGCCCAGCGGGCCCTTGGGCAGCATGCCCCGCACGGCATTCTGCACGATGAAGGTCGGCTTCTTCGTGCGCATCTCGGCCGGCGTCCGCAGCCGCACCCCGCCCGGATAGCCCGAGTGGCTAAAGTATTGCTTGGCCGCCTCCTTGTTGCCGGTGAAGCGCACCTTGTCCGCATTGATGACCACGACGAAGTCGCCGGTGTCCACGTGCGGGGTGAAGGACGGCTTGTGCTTGCCGCGCAGGATCGTCGCAATCCGCGAGGCCAGCCGGCCCACCACCTGGTTCTCGGCGTCCACGACGTACCACCGCCGCTCCACCTCGCCGGCTTTGGCGCTGTAGGTTTTAAACGAGTTCACGTCCATGGGAGTGAGCGAATCTGCTGTGTGTTCGGCCCGGTGCGGCGGCCGCGCCGCCGGACGAGGCGCCCCCGGACGATGGCCGGAACCACCGAGGCCGAGAGCCATGAAGAAAGCCCTGCTCCAGAAGGGATTCGAATGACACCGCCGGAGCCGGGCCATAGAGCCCTGTAAAATAGGAAGGATCCCCTGCTCTGTCAATGCGACAACCCGGGCACGGCGGCCTCGCAGGGCCCGTCACACGCCGCAACGGCCGGGATTGTTTTAAACAGCGCCAATCTTCCCGCAATCTTGAAGATCAGCGACCTCGCCCGGGAGCCGTCCGCCCGCCGGCACGGCGTCGGCCCGGCGTCGGCACGGCCTCGTCCCGGCGGCCCGGCCCCGTCGTTTCCACGAGCCCCGACCCGATCCTTTGCGTATATTGTTCCCCTGCCGCCGAGCCGCTCCGCGTCGGTGTACGCTCGGCCGTTCCTTCACTCGCACGTTTGGTTTTCGATGCCTTCTCCGGCTTTCCACTCACTCGACGCGGTAGCGGCCCACCTGCCTTTTCACTTGAGTGACATCGAGGCGGCCAACGCGACCTTCGTGCGCTGGTGGCAGGAGCGCACCCCCGCCCACCGACGCACGGTCGACATCTGGACCTATTGCTTCGTGCGGCGCTACTTCCTCGTCAAGTTCGTCAAGGAGCCCCCCCCGAACCCCTCCGACCTCGACGAACTGGTCGAGCGCACCTTCCAGAAGATCGAACGCAACCGCGAGACCATCCGCCAGCCGGAACGCTATGCAAGCTGGGTCAGCGTCATCTGCAAGAACACCTACCTGAACTACGTCCGCCGCCGTCATCGCCTTTACTCGCTCGATGAGGATGAGGCCCCGGAACCGGCTGCGGATCCTCCCCCGCCCCTGCCGTACGATGCCGGTGTGCTCATGAGCACGGTGCTGGCCGCCATCGAGCGGCTGCCGAACTTCCTCCGCGAAGTGGCCTACCTGCGCTTCGTGAAGGCGTGCAGCTACCAGGAAATCGAAGCGCACATCGACAAGCCCCTGCCGATCCTGCGCTCGTACGTCAACAAAGCCGCCCGGCAGCTCCGCCAGGATCCGCACCTGCTGGCCCTGCTGGAGGAGCCCCTGCCGGACCCGGAAAAACAGGGGTGACCGGCCAGACGTTATATCAAGGCCGGCCCGGTGTCTAGCGCTACACAGGGCCTGCTCATCCACCCGTTCCATGACCGCCCTACCCGACGTGCTCCTACCGCCCAGACCGGCTCTTTCGACGGCTCTCTCGTTCACCTACCCGGCCCCGGCTTGCCCTTCATGCTGCTGAGGCAGCAAGGTCACCGGCCCGGCTCCCACCACATGGAACATATCGAGGAAAAATTGCTCCTGTATGGCCAACTCAGCCAGGCCGACCGTCGCGAGGTGGATGACTACCTCGCCGCGCATCCCGAGCTTCGGCCGTTGCTGGAGCAGGCGCAGGCCCTGAGCGCGCTGTTTGCCGCCTGCCGGGATCTCCTGTCGGAAACGCCGGGAGACGAGATCCTGGCCTACCTGCTCGTCAGCCGCCACATTCAACACGGACGGCCGTTGCCGGAGGTGCTACGGCCGTTCTTCGAGCGGATCGAAGCCCGCCTGGCGTCGGACCCTGACCTGCAGCGGCGCTACCACCTACTCGAAGACCGGCTGCACCGGCTCGAAGCCGGCCACGATGCCGTCGCCCAGTTCGAGCGGCTCACCGGCACGCGGCTCTACGCACCGGACGACGAGGCCTCGGACGGCCAGGCCCGGTACGTCCATGAACACGCACCGCCTCTGGCCATGGCCGCCGAGCCTCCGGCCTCGTATCACCCGTCCGCCCCGGAGGCCCCGGCGGAGGTCCCGGCGGAGCGCCACCGACGGGCGGACTGGCCGGCGGACCGGCCGGCGGACCGACCGCCGGCGGCACCGGCCCGGCTTCGCCTCGTTTCTCGGTGGGCCGTCGCGGCCGTGCTCGGCCTGTTCGTCGCCTACGGCCTCCTGGCCGTGGTCAGCCGCCTGACACAGCCCCCGCTGGAACGCCTGGCGTGGATCGACCCGGAACTGCTGGACCTGGAAGGGTATGACGTGCAGTTCCGCGGCGAAACCCGGCCCGGGCAGGATCCTGCGGAAACCGCCTACCTGAACGCGTTGGCGCGGCTGCGCGAAGCCCAGACCCGCACCCTGGGGCTCTTCCCTCGTTTCGACGAAAACCGCCTGCAGGCCGCCGAGGCAGAGCTGCGCAAAGCCCTCGCTGGCGACGCGGGGGGGTTCATCCATAGCGAGGCGCAGTTCCTGCTAGCCAAGGTGCTCCTGGCGCAGCATCGGACCGCAGAGGCCCGGGTCCTGCTCCAGCAGGTGGCTTCCTCGAACAGCCGCCACGCCGACGAGGCCGCGGCCATCCTGAACGCGCTACGTCAACACGCGGAGACGTAACCCCTCCGCGTTCTCGCAGGCCCCCCTCTACCGGGTCGCTCAGGCGTACGTGTTCAGCATCACCGGCATGATGAGCATCAACATATCCTCCCCGCTCTCTTGATCCTGCGGGGTGACGACGCCGGCCCGGTTCGGGGAGCTGAACTCAAAGACCACGTCGCCCCCGTCGATGTTGCCAAGCACCTCGGTGAGATACACGGCGTTGAACCCGATCACCATCGGTTCGCTGTCGTACTCGCACAACACCGTCTCACGGGCTTCGCTGGAGCGCTCGATGTCCTCCGCCGAGATCTCCACTTTGCCGGCTTCCAGCGACAACCGGATCTGGTTCGTCATGCTGGAGGAGTAGAGCCCGACACGCCGCACCGCGTTCAGCATCGCGTCGCGATTCACCACCAGCCGGCGATCGTTCTCCATGGGGATGACCGCCTCGTAGTTCGGATACGTCTCGTCGATCAGCCGGGCCAGCACCCGGGCGTCGCCCATGTCGAAGCCGACGTAGTTGCCGTCCACGAGGATCGTGGTGGGCTGTGAGGTGACGATGCGACCCGCCAGCGCCAGCGCCTTCTCCGGCACGATGAACGACGCCGGTGTGTCGCTCACCAACCCGTCCATCGTAAGCCGCACGAGCCGGTGCCCGTCCGTGGCGACGGCACGGCCCTCGTCCGCCTGAATCTGGAAGTAGATGCCCATCATGGCCGGACGGAGGGCATCCTTGCTCACGGCAAAGCTGGTCTTCTGGATGGCTCGCTTCAACAGCGACCCCGCCACCTCGATGGTCACGTCACCGCCCAGTTCCGGCAGGGCCGGATAATCGGCCCCGTCGTGCCCGACCATCTTGTAGCGCCCCTGGTCCGTCTTCAGCATCACGTTGAAGTCGTCGTCCGCCGAGAACTGGATGGGCAGGTCCGGGAGCGCCCGGAGCGTATCGAGCAGGCGGCGAGCCGGTACCGCAATGCGGCGCGCCCCGCCCGTCCCGTTCGTCTCGAACTGCACGGCGAGCCGCTGGATGATCGAGATCTCCAGATCGGTCGCACTGAGCTGCAACACCTCCCCGTCCCGCTCGAACAGGATGCACTCCAGGATGGGCAGCGTGCTTTTCGACGGAACCGCGCCGCTAACGGTCGTCAGGGCCTTCAACAGGTCGGCACTCGAAGCGGTAAACTTCATGGCAGGAAGCGTTCAGGTAAGGGAGACGGGAGCAAAGAGAACGGCGCCACAGCCGGATTGGATCCTGCACGCCGGGGAGGTCAACGGGTGCTGCGCAGGTTGATGCGGTGCTTGATCTCTTCGATCATGTCTTTGAACTTCGGGTCGGTTTCGATCTGGTTTTCGACACTCTGGATGGCGTGGATGACCGTCGAATGATCGCGCCCGCCAAAGTGCAACCCGATCGTCTTGAGCGAGTGCTTCGTGAGTAGCTTGCAGAAGTACATGGCCACCTGACGCGCCTGCACCACCTCACGCTTGCGGGTCTTGGCCCGCACCAGGTCCTCCGGGATGCCCAGGTATTCACAGACGATCCGCTGGATCTCCTCGATGGTGAGGTTGACACGGGTTTCCTTGATCAGATCCCGCAGGACCTCCTTGGCCAGGGGCAGGTCGATCTCGTGCTTGCGTAGAACCGCCTGCGCGATGAGCCGGATGAGAGCCCCTTCGAGCTCGCGGATGTTCGTCGTCACGTTGTGCGCCACGAACTCGATGATGTCCCGCGGGATCTCGATGCCCTCATCTTCGGCACGGCGCTGCAGGATGGCGATGCGCGTCTCCAGATCGGGCGGCTTCACGTCGGCCGAGAGCCCCCATTGAAAGCGGGAGAGCAACCGCTCCTCGATGCCCTGAATGTCCCGCGGGGACCGATCGGCCGAGAGCACGAGTTGCTTGCCGGCCTGATGGAGCGCGTTGAAGATGTGGAAGAACTCCTCCTGCGTCTTCTCCTTGCCGTCGAAGAACTGGATGTCGTCGACGATGAGCAGGTCGATCTGCCGGTAGAACAGGCTGAACTCGTTGGCGCGGTTCTGCTGAATGGCCCGCACGAATTCGTTCGTGAACTGCTCGCTGGAGACGTAGAGGACCGACTCGACCTTGCGGTTGGCCCGGGCATAGTTGCCGATGGCCTGGATCAGGTGCGTCTTGCCCAGCCCGACACCGCCGTAGACGAGGAAGGGGTTGAAGCTGGTCGCCCCCGGATTCTCCGCGATGGCGAGCGAGGCACTGCGCGCCAGCCGGTTGCAGTCTCCCTCGATGTAGCGCTCGAAGGTGTAGTTCGGGATGAGCTGGCTATCGACCTGGACCTTGCGGATGCCCGGGATGGCGAAGGGGTTCGTCACGGGCACCGGCGGGCCCGACGCGCCGGCAGCGCCCCCGCCGGCAGCTCCTCTCCCGCCCGCCAGGCTACCGGGCGGGACGCCGGCAGGCGGGACGGTACCGGACGGCCCTGGCGGGGCGAAGCCCCCGGGCGCCTGCCTGGCCTCCGCGGACGGCGGCCCGGCCGGGGGCGCCGGCGGCACCGCCGGCGGCTCGTTGCCCGGACGGCGAGCCGGCAGATTCATCGAGGCCCCGCCCTGCCCGGTCTCGGGGTCCTCCTGCTCCATGACGATGTTGTAGAAGAGCCGCCCCTGCGGCCCCAGCACCCGCGTGATGGTCCTGCGCAGCAGCGGGAAGTAGTGCTCCTCCAGCCACTCGTAGAAGAAGCGGCTGGGCAGCTGGATCGTCAGCTTGATGAGGGTGCCGTCATGCTCCAGGCTGACCGGTTTGAGTGGCTCGAACCATGTCTTGAAGCTTTGCCTGTTGACGTTGTCCCGAATGATGTCGAGACACTGCTTCCAGACGACCTCGGGTGTTTGCTCCATACTGTAAACCTGCGGGCCGGAAACCACGGGGGCGACGGCACCCCACGGTGTGTCGTGAGAACCTTGATTCGAGAGGGTAACACGGACAGGCTACAGGTTCCAGCAGCAGACGCAACGGGAACGACGCGGCCGGCACGCCCGACGTCACGCCAGGAGCCGGAATTCGCACATTATGCACGAGTTATCCACATTCGTTCGACACGGGCGCACTCTCCCGGGGCACCCCCGGTCCACCGGACCGGATGCCGGGCACCCGCCCGCTGCTCTTCTGCAATGAGACAATAAGCATATAGTTTTACAGAGCTTACAAAGAACCCAGCAACGTCGCGCCCGCCCCGTCCGAGAAGCTACCAACGGCCCCGCGCGCCTCGGCCGCGCCCACGCGGCAGAAACGACAGGTTATCAACAACATACCCACACACGGCGATTCAGGGCGGATCGTCACGTCGCCAGGGGCTCAAACGATACCATGGAGCCACCGATCTGGCGAACAAAAAAACTCCCGGAACGGGAGAGACGCCTCCTCCGGAATCGCCAACCTGCTTCCCGGAAGAGCACGAGCACTACGAAGCGAAGCTCGTCTCTGTGTTACCTCAGTGTAACCACTCGCATGGTAACCATTGCGGGGTTCAACATCAAGCAACGGACCGGTGATTTTCGGCGGAGAACGAGCGCCGTTTTCCGGCCTCGCGCCCCGGCATCTTCACGTGCTTTTCGGCAACATGTGGCGCCGCTGCTCGTTGTGTGCGTCCACGTGCTCCCCTATCTTTGCTTTTCTGCGCCCGCGGGCATCACACTCAGGCGCAGAGGGCCTCATGAAGACGTTCCTTGGTTCCATGCTGAGCATCCGCATTGCCGAGCTGGAAGACGGTGTCCACGAGCTGGAGCTGACGCCCTCGGCCGACGACCTGGAGCTGGACCGGGCGCTGTTCCGGGACATTCGCATCCATGCTCACCTCGACCGCGGGCGCGACCGCGTGCTCGTCGTCCTGGATGCGCGTGCCATCGCCATGCTGGTCTGCGACCGGACGCTGGTGGACTTCGAGCAGCCCGTGCAGGGGACCTACAGCGTGCTCTTCGCGCCGCCGCCGCTGGCCTCCCGCGACCTCGACGCCTACGAGGAAGTGCGCCCGCTGCTGCCGTCCGACCTGGAGATCGACCTGACGGACGTCACGCGGGACACGCTGCTGCTGGCCCTCCCGCAGCGCCGCGTCGCCCCCGGGGCGGATGACGTCGAACTCCAGACCCGCTTCGGCCAGGCCGACGACGGCATCGACCCGCGCTGGGAAGCCCTGCGCGGGCTCCAAACCGACGACTGACGCCGGCCTCGACCTGCTGATCCTTCTTGCTTATTTTTCGCGACCTCGTCTTTTTCCTGAGAGCTAGCCATGGCCAACCCCAAGCGTAAAACCTCGAAGTCGCGCACGGCCAAGCGTCGTGCGAAGTTCTACGGCAGCCTGAAAGCGCCCGAGATGATGGAGTGCCCGAACTGTGGCAGCCCCAAACAGCTCCACCGGGCCTGCCCGAGTTGCGGCCACTACCGCGGCCGTCAGGTGACCGAAGGCGCCGAACTGGCCTGACCCGGAACGTTGACGCCGGCCGGCGTAGCGTCATGGCGTCTCGTGCACGCCGCACCCTTCAGGGCTGTGGCGTGCACGATGCTTTTGACGGGGCGCGGTGCGTATCTTGCCCCCCACCCCGGCGCCTCACCGCCGGCCTCGTTCCGCCTTCACCACCAACCCGAATCCCATGCCTACTCGTATCGCGGTCGACGCAATGGGCGGCGATGCCGCTCCGGCTGTGGTGGTTGAGGGCGCCGTGCGCGCTACCCGGCAGGCGCCGTCGGACCTGGCCGTGTTGCTCTTCGGACCGGAAGCACGGATCCGCGAGGAGCTGGCCCGCTACCCCGACGCTGCCGACCTGCCGCTGCAGGTGATCGATGCGCCGGAGGTGATCGGCATGGCCGAGGCGCCGGCGGCGGCGGTCAAGACCAAGCAGCGCTCGTCCATCCACCGGGGCCTGGCCGCCCACAAACAGGGCCAGGCCGATGCCTTCATCAGCGCGGGCAACACCGGCGCGGTGATGGCCGCCTCGCTGTTCATCCTGGGCCGGCTCCCCGGCGTCCAGCGCCCCACCGTCATCGGCTTCTTCCCCACCCCGGAGAGCTACTGCATCGTGCTGGACGTCGGCACGAACATCGACTGCAAGCCAGAGCACCTGGTGCAGTTCGCTCAGATGGGATCGGTGTATGCCGAGCGCGTGCTGCACCGCCCCTCGCCGAGCGTGGCCCTGATGAACGTGGGCGAAGAGCCGGGCAAAGGCAACGAACTGGTCAAGTCCGCCTACGTGCTGCTGAAGGACACCCCCGGGCTGAACTTCGTCGGCAACATCGAGGGCCGGGACGTCTTCCGCCACGCCGCCGACGTGGTCGTATGTGACGGCTTCGTGGGCAACGTCATGCTGAAGCTGGGCGAGAGCGTCGTGCCGCTGCTGAAACACCTGGTCGGCCGGGAGATGCAGCGCCGCGCGCTGCCACCGGATCAGCAACGACTCGTTATGGAGGTGCTGCGCGCCACGCTGTGCCCCTTCAACTACGAAAAGTTCGGCGGTGCCCCGCTGCTGGGCGTCGACGGCACCGTGCTGATCGGCCACGGCAGCTCGACGGCCCGTGCCATCGAGCGCATGATCCAGAGCGCGGCCGAGGTGGCCCGCCAGCAGGTGGCCGCCTCGATCGCCGCCGCCCTGCACGGCTGATCTCCGAGCGCCCCTCTCTGTACCCTCCCCCACCTATCCCCTTCCCGATGACGCGTGCTGCCATTACCGCGGTCGGCCACTTCCTCCCGGAAGACCGCCTGACCAACCACGATCTCGAGCAGATGGTGGATACCAACGACGAGTGGATCCGCACCCGGACAGGCATCCGCGAGCGCCGCATCCTGTGGGACAAAGACAAGGCGACCTCCTACATGGCCACCGAGGCGGCCCGCGAGGTCCTGCGCAAACGAGGGATCTCCGGCGAGGAGATCGACGCCATCATCGTGGCGACGGTCACGCCGGACATGCTCTTCCCCGCCACGGCCTGCCTCGTGCAACACGCCATCGGCGCGTCGCACGCCTGGGGGTTCGACCTCTCGGCGGCCTGTAGCGGGTTCCTCTTCGCCCTCTCCACCGGCGCGCGCTTCATCGAAAGCGGCAAGCACGAAAAGGTGCTCGTCATCGGCGCCGACAAGATGAGCTCGATCGTCGACTTCAGCGACCGCTCCACCTGCATCCTCTTCGGCGACGGCGCCGGGGCGGTGCTCCTCGAACCGAATACGGACGGCTACGGCCTGATCGACTCGATCGAGCGGACCGACGGGGCGCACTGGGACCTGCTCTGCATGCGCGGCGGGGGCAGCCTGCATCCGCCTTCCTACGAAACGGTGGACCGGCGCATGCACTTCATCCATCAGGAAGGCCGTCAGGTGTTCAAGTATGCCGTGGAGGGCATGGCCGGTGTCGCCGCCGAAATCATGGAGCGCAACGAACTCGTCGGCGACGACGTGCGCTACCTCGTGCCGCACCAGGCCAACCAGCGCATCATCAGCGCCACCGCCCGCCGCATGGGCATCGGCATGGACAAGGTGATGATGAACATCGAGCGCTACGGCAACACCACGGCCGCCACCATCCCGCTCTGCCTGCACGACTGGGAACGCGACCTGCGCCGCGGGGACAACCTGGTGCTGGCAGCCTTCGGAGGGGGCTTCACCTGGGGCGCGGCGTACCTGCGCTGGGCCTACGACGGAGCGGCCGTGGCCGAAACCGCGGCCTCGACCGCCACGCACGAGGCCTCCTGACGCCGCATCCCTCCGGCCACGCATCGGCCTCCGTCTTCGTCGTCTCTCCCTTTTCGCGCCAGAACCCATGAGCCAGACCGCCTTCCTTTTTCCCGGGCAGGGCTCGCAGTTCGTCGGAATGGGCTTCGACCTGTTCGAGTCGTTTCCGGCGGCCCGGGCCCGCTGCCTGGCGGCCAACGACGTGCTGGGCTATCGCCTCACCGACCTCATGTTCGGCACCGCCGGCGAGGATGCAGAGGCCGCGGCCGAGCGGTTGAAGCAGACCAACGTGACGCAGCCGGCCCTCTACGTGCACAGCCTGGCGGCGATGGCCGTGCTGGAAGACCTGGGCGTCCGGCCGGACATGACGGCCGGGCACAGCCTGGGCGAGTACAGCGCGCTGGCCGCCGCCGGCGCCATTGGCTTCGAGGACGGCCTCCGGATCGTGCAGCGGCGCGGGGCGCTGATGGCCACGGCCGACGACGGACGCCCCGGCACCATGGCCGCCGTCCTCGGCCTCGACGACGCCGCCGTCGAGGCGATCTGCGCGGACGTCGGCGGCGCGGACGTCGGCGTCGTGCAGGCCGCCAACTACAACGCCCCGGGCCAGGTCGTCATCTCCGGCGACGTCCGCGCCGTCGAGCAGGCCCTGGAGCAGGCCCGCGCGCGCGGGGCGCGCCGCGTCGTGCCGCTCCCGGTGGGCGGCGCCTTCCACTCGCCGCTGATGGAGGAGGCCCGCGCCGGACTCGCCGAGGCCCTGCGCACGCTCGAGATCCGGCCGCCACGCTGCCCCGTCTACCTGAACGTCACCGCCGCCCCCACGACCGACCCCGAGGAGATCCGGCGGCGGCTGCTGGAGCAACTCACCGCCCCGGTGCGCTGGGCCCAGATCCTCCAGCGCATGCACGCCGACGGCGCCCGCCGCTTCGTCGAGGTCGGCGCCGGCAACGTGCTGACGGGCCTCGTACGCCGCACCCTCGGCCGCGAGGTCGACGCGGTGGCGGCCGGCACCGCCGACGCCCTCCGCGCCCTCACCGCAGCGGCCTAGTCTGTCTCACCCCCCATTCCCCTCCCCCATGAAACTGGACTTCACCGATCGCACCGTCCTGGTCACCGGCGGCACGCGCGGCATCGGCCGGGCCATCGTCGACGCCTTCGCCGGAGCCGGCGCCCGCGTGGCCTTCACCTACCGCTCGGCGACCGCCGAGGCCGAGGCGCTCCGGGCCGACCTCGAAGCGCGGGGCGCCGAGGTGCTCGCCTTCCAGAGCGACGCTGCCTCCACCGCCTCGGCGCAGGAGGTCGTCGACGCCGTGCTCGCTGCCTGGGGCCGCCTCGACGTGCTGGTCAACAACGCCGGCATCACCCGCGACGGGCTCATGCTGCGCCTGACGGAGGAAGACTGGGACGCCGTCATCAACACCAATCTCAAGAGCGTCTTCAACTTCGCCCGGGCGGCCTATCGCCCCATGATGAAGCAGCGCAGCGGCGCCATCGTCAACATCTCGTCGGTCGTCGGCGTCATGGGCAACCCGGGGCAGACGAACTACGCCGCCTCGAAGGCCGGCATCATCGGCTTCTCGAAGAGCCTCGCCAAAGAACTCGGCCGGCGCGGCGTGACGGTCAACGTCGTGGCCCCCGGCTATGTGGCGACGGATATGACGGCGGAGCTCAGCGAGCAGGCCCGCGAGGCGATGCTGGGTGCCGTGCCGCTCGGCCGGCCCGCCCGCCCCGAGGACGTCGCCCACGCGGTCCTTTTCCTCGCCTCCCCCGCCGCCGCCTACATCACCGGCCACGTCCTCCACGTGGACGGCGGCCTGGCCATGTGAGAGAGGAGACAGGTCGGATCGTTTCCGGACCCCGGGGCGTAGGAGCGGCAGCATGTATTTCACCCGCCCGGCGATCGACGCTTTTCAGGATCCATGGCAGACGCATCTCCCTCTTCCGGTAGTCCCTACACCCAGGTCATCGACCTCACCACGCGCGGGCAGCAGGAGCGCAAACGCGAGCAAGGCGCCGTCGGCTTCGCCGAGCCGGACCCGCCCCTGCCCGACGCCACGCTGGACACCCTGCCGGCGTCCATCCGCCGGGCCGCCGCCTCGGCCGGATGGACCGGCCTGACGCCGGTGCAACAGAAAACGATCCCGTACATCCTCGACCGGCGCGACCTGATCGTGCAGTCGCGTACCGGATCGGGCAAGACCGGCGCCTTCCTGCTGCCGCTCTTCGAACGGATCGACCCCGAGCGGAAGGTCCCGCAGGTGCTCATCCTGACCCCCACCCGCGAGCTGGCCCGCCAGATCCACGAGGAGTTCGAGCGGATGCGGGGCACCGGCGAGGACGCCTCGCCCCTGATGGCGGCCCTGATCTACGGCGGCGTGCGCTACGGCCCGCAGCTCCAGGCGCTGAAAGACGGCGCCCAGGTCGTCATCGGCACGCCGGGCCGCATCCTGGACCACCTCGAGCGCGGCAACCTCCGCCTCGAAACGCTGGAGATGCTCATCCTCGACGAGGCCGACGAGATGCTCTCGATGGGCTTCTACCCGGCCATGCGCCAGCTCAAACGCTACCTGCCCGAACGGCGCACCTCCTACATGTTCAGCGCCACGATGCCGCCCAAGGTGCAGAGCCTCGGCCGCGAGTTCCTGCGCGATCCGGGCTTCCTGGGTCTCAGCGCCGGGCAGGAAAGCGTCGACACCATCGAGCACCTCACCTACACCGTCGACCCGATGACCAGGGACCGGGCGCTCGTGCGGCTGATCGAGATGGAAAACCCGGACTCGGCCATCATCTTCGCCAACACCAAACGCGACGTCGAGTACCTCACCCAGTTCCTGCGCAACTACGGCCACGACGCCGACGAGATCTCGGGCGATCTCTCGCAGCAGCAGCGAGAGAAGGTCATGGACCAGATCCGGGACGGCGAGCTGCGCTTCCTGGTGGCCACGGATGTGGCGGCCCGTGGCATCGACATCTCGGACCTGAGCCACGTCTTCATGTACGACGTGCCGCAGGACCCGGAGTACTACCTGCACCGCGCCGGACGCACGGGCCGCATCGGCAAATCCGGCCGGGTCATCGTGCTGGTGACGCCGGTGGACAAGAACACCATGCTGCGCATCGCCCGCCGCTACGGCTTCGAGGTGGACCAGCGCGAGCTGCCCTCGGACGAGGACGTACGCGCCCGCATCAGCGAGCGGCTGACGGTGCAACTCGAGGAGCGCCTCCGCTCGCGCAGCAACCTGGAGAAGGAACGTATGCAGCGCTTCGTGCCGCTGGCCGAGGAGCTGGCACGCGAGGAACCGGAACTGCTGGCCATGCTGCTGGACGAGCTCTACCATCGCTCGCTGCATGCCCCTGCCCGTCCCCTCTCGGCCGAGGAGGAGGCCGAACGCAAGCAGCACCGCCAGCGACCGAAATCCGAACGCGGGCGTGGCGGTCGCGGTGGCGGTCGCGGGGGCAGCCGCGGGGGCCGTGGTGGAGGCCGTCGTGGGGGTGGCCGGGGCCGCAAAGGACACTGAGGCCCCCGTCCTCGTTGCTCCGATAGGAACCCCGCCGGGCTTCCGACCTCGCCGCCCACCACCGGCCGACGTGCCGCCCCTCATGACACGAATGCCGTTCCTGCTGCTCCTGCCCGCTCTGGCCTTTGCCGCCTCGGCCCAGCCCCTCCCGGCCGACTCGCTCGCCCCCGGCTCGTTTCGCGTCTACACCCACGACGGCGCGCCCGCCTCGCTGGAGGCCATCGTCGTCGCCGCCGCCGACGCGGAGGTGCTGTTCCTGGGAGAAGTCCACGACGACTCGGTGACGCACGTGCTGCAGCATGACCTGCTGGTGCGGGCCGTCACTCGCCTGGCCGGCACCCGGCCCGTGGCCCTGTCGATGGAGATGTTCGAGCAGGATGTGCAGGTGGTGCTGGACGAGTACGCGGCGGGGTTGATCACGGAGGACCACTTCCTCCGGAGCAGCCGGCCGTGGGCGGGCTACGCGGCGCATTACCGGCCGATGGTCGAGTTTGCCCGCGCCCACGGGCTGGCGATCCTGGCCGCCAACCCGCCCCGCCGCTACGCCAACCGCGTCTCCCGCCTCGGCCCGGAGGCGCTGGCCGACCTGCCGCCCGAGGCGCGCGCCTGGCTTCCGCCGTTGCCCTATCCCGGCCCGTCGGACGCCTACCGGGCCCGCTGGAACGCCCTGATGCAGGACATGGCTGCCGCCCATCCCGCCCCACAGGACACCACGGCGGCCCCTGCCACGGCAGCGGACACGGCGGCCGCCTCACCCCCGCCGATGCATGGAATGGGCCACATGCTCGACGCGCAGGCGCTCTGGGATGCCGGGATGGCCTACACGCTGGCGCAGCATCTGATGCGGGTGCCCGGTAGCCTCGTGGTGCATCTGGCCGGGGCGTTCCACGTCGAGCGCGGCCTGGGCACCCCCGAGCAACTCCGCGGCTACCGCCCGGGCACGCGGATGCTCGTCGTGGCGATGCGCCCGGCAGCCGATGTCACGGCCTTCGACGCCGACGAACATGCCGGGCTGGGCGACTTCATCGTGCTCACCGCGGCCGCACGTTGAGCAGCTACCGCTTGCGTACCAACCTGAAATGTCCGTTCTTTGACACACAAACCGGCGATTCTGGGCCATTTTTTAGTCTTTTCCCCGCAGGCGCGGGGATGACCCGGCTGATGGCTGGCGCTACCGCCGGCCCATCTCCTTTTCCCCGCAGGCGCGGGGATGACCCCGGCGGGTGATCCCGTAGGCCGCATCTCTGATGCTTTTCCCCGCAGGCGCGGGGATGACCCACAGGCCACCCTGATCATCAACGAGCACGACAACTTTTCCCCGCAGGCGCGGGGATGACCCTATGGGATTTGCGAGACGTGCTACGGACAGGGACTTTTCCCCGCAGGCGCGGGGATGACCCGGCTGATGGCTGGCGCTACCGCCGGCCCATCTCCTTTTCCCCGCAGGCGCGGGGATGACCCTGCAGCACGCCAAAGCCCAGCCAGGGCTTATGCCTTTTCCCCGCAGGCGCGGGGATGACCCGACGAGATCATCCCCAACCTGGGGGACGCGACCCTTTTCCCCGCAGGCGCGGGGATGACCCGTGCCCGGTACACGATGGCGTCCCCGGTAGTGACTTTTCCCCGCAGGCGCGGGGATGACCCCTCGGCGCGCAGCTCTCCGCGCGCCTCGTCCTCCTTTTCCCCGCAGGCGCGGGGATGACCCCGGGGTGCCGCTGGTGCAGGTGGGCCCGCTGACCTTTTCCCCGCAGGCGCGGGGATGACCCGCGCGACCTAGACGTCTTTCTCAAGAGGTTGGCCTTTTCCCCGCAGGCGCGGGGATGACCCGTAGCTCGGACAGGGGCATAGCGGCGGTTGCTGCTTTTCCCCGCAGGCGCGGGGATGACCCTACTCCCGGATCTACAGCCTAGATCTGGACGATCTTTTCCCCGCAGGCGCGGGGATGACCCTCCGCCTTAAGTGGGGCCAAGTTGAGCCGATACCTTTTCCCCGCAGGCGCGGGGATGACCCCCCGACAAGGAGCGTCTGCGCGTCGGCCACGTCCTTTTCCCCGCAGGCGCGGGGATGACCCTCAACGGCGGGGATGAGGTCACGCAGCGCCGTGCTTTTCCCCGCAGGCGCGGGGATGACCCGGCACTCGGCCTCGACGAGGACGCCTACCGTGCCTTTTCCCCGCAGGCGCGGGGATGACCCTCATTGCCGCCTACCGCGCCGCACTCGACGAGGCTTTTCCCCGCAGGCGCGGGGATGACCCCACGTCGGAAGAAAAATGAAGCTCGATTTTTCGCTTTTCCCCGCAGGCGCGGGGATGACCCGTCATGACTGAGCAGGACATCATCAGCGCGTACCTTTTCCCCGCAGGCGCGGGGATGACCCACTTCATGTGCTCACCGACGGCCGCCAGGTCGTCTTTTCCCCGCAGGCGCGGGGATGACCCCGCTAGCTATGGCAAAGCAAGAACAGCCCGCCACTTTTCCCCGCAGGCGCGGGGATGACCCGTGCCATATCTCACCGCACCCGTGGGGGGTAGCCTTTTCCCCGCAGGCGCGGGGATGACCCTCTTGGCCGCCTTACTCTCGACGCGCCTGGCTGCTTTTCCCCGCAGGCGCGGGGATGACCCTGGCGGGCAAACACGTCTATGACGAGGCCCGCCTTTTCCCCGCAGGCGCGGGGATGACCCCTGGCCGGAGGAGGATCATGACTGAGCAGGACACTTTTCCCCGCAGGCGCGGGGATGACCCTCCAGCCAGTATCCTCCTGCCCCACCCGGTAGGCTTTTCCCCGCAGGCGCGGGGATGACCCTTCCGTCAACAATTTCCGGCCCGTTTTCGGCAACTTTTCCCCGCAGGCGCGGGGATGACCCGAGCTTCTTATCCTGCTTGTGATCGTCCTCCAGCTTTTCCCCGCAGGCGCGGGGATGACCCCGTGCTATGCAATTACGCAAGAAGAATGCAAGACTTTTCCCCGCAGGCGCGGGGATGACCCCCGCCCATTGATGACGGCAGCGGCGGCGGGGGACTTTTCCCCGCAGGCGCGGGGATGACCCTGGCAAGGAAACCGAAGCGGAGGCAGAGGAAACCTTTTCCCCGCAGGCGCGGGGATGACCCGACGGCCGGGGCGTCACGTCGAAGCCTAGTAAACTTTTCCCCGCAGGCGCGGGGATGACCCGCGATATTTACGCTATTTTCCTGCCCCTGTTTTCTTTTCCCCGCAGGCGCGGGGATGACCCCTCCGCAGATTCCTTGAATATAAGGGTAGGGATCTTTTCCCCGCAGGCGCGGGGATGACCCGCATGGCACGCCGTGACCGCCGAAAGGAGCCGCCTTTTCCCCGCAGGCGCGGGGATGACCCCCTAAACCGAAACACGCCATGAACACGCCGAAACTTTTCCCCGCAGGCGCGGGGATGACCCCCCAGCCGATGGCGGCGTTTAATCGTTCCATACCTTTTCCCCGCAGGCGCGGGGATGACCCGTTGCTCCTCTGCTGATTGCGTCGCTGGATGAGCTTTTCCCCGCAGGCGCGGGGATGACCCGTTATTTGCGCCCTTTGTCTGATCGAAGAAAACCTTTTCCCCGCAGGCGCGGGGATGACCCCCTGGCGGCATCGTCGTAGGCGATGGGGATGACCTTTTCCCCGCAGGCGCGGGGATGACCCCGACCTATGCCGTCGACGTGATAGTCCGACCCCCTTTTCCCCGCAGGCGCGGGGATGACCCCCTTCGACCCAGCTTTGAGCCCCATCATGTCGACTTTTCCCCGCAGGCGCGGGGATGACCCTCTGCGTGGCATGCCGTGACCGGAGAGACGAGCCTTTTCCCCGCAGGCGCGGGGATGACCCTCGGCCTTAAGTGGATCAAAGTTGAGCCGATACCTTTTCCCCGCAGGCGCGGGGATGACCCCCTGCGGTGCGAGGGGGGGCGTGGGGGCGTCGCCTTTTCCCCGCAGGCGCGGGGATGACCCCATTCAATGCGTGCTATAAAGACCTCACCTTCCCTTTTCCCCGCAGGCGCGGGGATGACCCCGGCACAGCGATCACGGTGCGACTCCAAAGTCTCTTTTCCCCGCAGGCGCGGGGATGACCCCGTACACCCAGGGGCCGGGGTCGGTGCGCCTGGCTTTTCCCCGCAGGCGCGGGGATGACCCGACCCAGAGCTTCGGCGGGACGGTGCTGCAGGACTTTTCCCCGCAGGCGCGGGGATGACCCTACGAAGCCGAGGCCGAATCCGCCATGCTTACGCTTTTCCCCGCAGGCGCGGGGATGACCCCCTGGCGGCATCGTCGTAGGCGATGGGGATGACCTTTTCCCCGCAGGCGCGGGGATGACCCCGACCTATGCCGTCGACGTGATAGTCCGACCCCCTTTTCCCCGCAGGCGCGGGGATGACCCTTGACGAGGCCTCCAAGTTTTCCTCCCCATACACTTTTCCCCGCAGGCGCGGGGATGACCCCGTCGATGGCCCGCCCTACGGTGTGCCACGAACCTTTTCCCCGCAGGCGCGGGGATGACCCGTATATCGCCAAAGTGGCCGACCCGGCCGGGGGCTTTTCCCCGCAGGCGCGGGGATGACCCCGTGGACGTGCCGTGTGAGGATGATCCGCGCTGCTTTTCCCCGCAGGTGCGGGGATGACCCGCCCGTGGCAAAGCCTCACCACCGCTCCGGGTCCTTTCCCCGCAGGCGCGGGGATGACCCTTCTCGTTTCCGTCGCTGCGCTCGCGGCGGGCTCCTCGCGGCGGGCAGCCGGCGGTGGACCCTTCGACCATCGCCCCCGTCCCGGACTGATCTTTTTCCGGCGTCTCCCCTATACTTCAGGCACCTATTACTTCAGGCACCGGGCGGCCCGGGCCGCCCGGGCGGCCGCCCCATCCCACCGCCTTTCTCCCTCTACGTCCCCCCCATGCCCGTATCCGACACCTCCTCCCTCGCCATCACGTTCAGCGACATCGAAGCGGCTGCGGACGCCCTGCAGGGGCAGGTCGCGCGGACCCCCTGCATGGCTTCACGGAAGCTCTCGGAGCAGACCGGGGCGACGGTGGTCGTCAAGCTGGAAAACCTTCAGTATACCGGCGCCTTCAAAGAGCGCGGAGCCTTCAACAAGCTCCGGTCGCTGACGGCCGCAGAGCGGGCGCGGGGCGTCATTGCCCAGTCCGCCGGCAACCATGCCCAGGGCGTCGCCTATCACGCCCGGCGCCTCGGCATCCGGGCCGTCATCGTCATGCCCCGGCACACCCCCTACGTCAAAGTCGAACGCACGCGCAGCTTCGGCGCCGAGGTGCTCCTCCACGGCGAGACGTTCGACGAGACGCGGGCGCTGACCGACCGGCTGATCGAAGAGCAGGGCCTGTGCCTCGTCCATCCCTACGACGACCCGCTCGTCATCGCCGGGCAGGGCACGATCGGGCTGGAGATGCTGGAGGATCACCCGGACCTGGACGTGCTGATCGTCCCCATCGGTGGAGGCGGACTGATCGCCGGCATCGCCGTGGCCGTGAAAACACGCCGGCCGAACCTGACGATCGTCGGGGTACAGACCGAGCGCTTCCCGTCGATGCGGCAGGCCCTCGACGGCGTCCCGATCCTCACCGGCACCTCGACCATCGCCGAGGGCATCGCCGTCAAGCAACCCGGGCGGCTGACGCTGCCCATCGTCCGGCAGCTCGTGGACGACGTCGTCCTCGTCGGCGAGGCGGACATCGAGCGCGCCGTGCTGTCGTTCCTGCAGGAGGAGAAGCTGGTGGCCGAAGGCGCCGGCGCTGCGGGCCTGGCCGCCCTGATGAAGTACCCCGACCGCTTTGCCGGCCGGCGCGTCGGGCTCGTGCTCTGCGGCGGCAACATCGACCTGATGGTGCTCTCTTCGATCATCCAGCGCGGCCTGGCCCGCAGCGGCCGCCTCGTCCGCCTCCGCATCCAGATGCGCGACGTGCCGGGCTCGCTGGCCGGCGCGTTGACCCACATCGCCGAAACCGGCGCCAGCGTCGTCGAGGTGCACCATCAGCGCACCTTCACGACGCTACCGGTAGAGGTGGCCGAGCTGGAGATCGAGCTCATCACGCGCGGCCGCCGCCACGTGCAGGAGATCGTCGAACGGCTCCAGCAACACGGCTACACCGTCTTCGTCGACGACCGGCAGGGGTGAGGTCCGGGACGACGGGCGGGCCGGGGATGCGTGGTCCCGCCGGCCCGCCGCCCTGCCTCAGTCGCCGCGGCCGGAGAGGGTTTGTGCCAGCTCGACGGCGCGGTAGGCATTGACGACGCCGCCCGTGGCCGAAAGGCTGCCGAAGGGCACGAGCCGGTCGCTGCCGGGGCGGACGACCTCGCGGTCCGGGTAGGCGGTCACGGAGCGGAGCAGGATGTCCTTCACCTGCGTGGCCGTCAGGTCGGGGAAATACGCCATGAGCAGGGCCGCCACGCCCGAGACGACCGGCGCGGCCATGCTGGTGCCGTTGCGCGCGCCGTAGGTAGAGCCCGGCAACGTGGAGTAGATGTCGACCCCGGGCGCGAAGAGATCGACCGATGCCGCGCCGAAGTTGCTGAACGAGGCGACGAACTCGGGCGGCGGCTCCCAGGAGACGGCGCCGACGGTGAGCCAGTGGGCAGCGGCCCCGCCGTCGAGGTACGTCTTCATGGGATAGTTGGCGGTGGAATCCACGTTGGCGGCATCGTTGCCGGCGGCGTGGACCATCAGCACACCGCGGGCGTCGGCATAGCGCACGGCCGCATCCACGGCCTCCTTCTGCGGCGAATAGGCCTTGCCGAAGCTCATGTTGATGATGTGCGCGCCGTTGTCGGCGGCATAGCGGATGGCATTGGCCACGTCCTTGTCCCGCTCGTCGCCGTCGGGCACGGCGCGCAGGATCATCACCTGCACCGGGGCGATGCCGTCGATCCCCACGCCGTTGTCCCGCTCGGCGGCGATGATGCCGGCCACGTGCGTGCCGTGCTCGGCGTCGGGGCCGGTGACGTCGTTGTTGCCGTAGAATCGCTCGGAGAGGTCGTCGTAGTCATCGCCCACGATGGGGCGCGGGTCGAAGTCCGGGTTGAGGCGGTACTGGAGGTCGACGCGCAGGTGCTCCTCGGCCTGGACGAGATCGTCTTCGGTGGCGCCCATCTGCAGGAGGAACAGGTAGATGTCCCGCGCCTGGACGAGGGCTTCCTCGCTGTCGTCGATCGCCATCAGGTCGTCGAACGTGATGTCGTCCTTGCCGAAGTGCTCCCGGAGCCGCCGGCTGGCCTCCGAGAAGGCCCCGAGGAACGACGCGATGCCGCGGTAATTCTGCTCGGCCTCCTCGACGCGTCGGCGGTAGGCCGCCTCGATGTCCTGATAGCGGGCGAAGGCGGCCCGCTCGGACGGGGGCAGTTGCTCGGGGTCGGCATCGGCGAAGCGCCGGCTCAGCTCGGCGTAGAGCCGGGTGACCTCGTAGGTATCGTACTGCACGTTCTCGCCGTCCGGCCCGCCGATGAAGTTCCAGCCGTGGACGTCGTCCACGTAGCCGTTGCCGTCGTCGTCGAGGCCGTTGCCCGGCACCTCGTCCTCGTTGACCCACAGCACGTTGCGCAGGTCCACGTGGGCGGTGTCGACGCCGCCGTCGATGACGGCGACGACGACGGGCCGTGCGGGGGCGCGGTCATGCAGGAGCGTCTGATACGTCCGTTCCACCCGGGCCCCGTCGAAGCCGTCCGTGTCGGGATCCAGCAGGAACCAGTCCTCCGGCGCAGCCAGGACCGGCGCTTCGTCCGGCTCCGGCAGCGGCTCCGCGCCGGGCGCCTCGGCATCGGGGGCCTCGGTGCCCGGGGTACCGGCCTCGGCCACGTCGGTGACGGGCGGCGGGGTGGCCTCACCGGCAGCGGGCGGGCGCGTCGAGCTACAGCGCGCCAGCGCCAGAACCAGCGCCAGGGCGACGAAAAACGTGCGTTTGTTCATGATCGGATGGGCAGATGCAACGGCAGAGAGCACGGAGGCCGCGGATACGGGCGGGCGGGCACACGCCGGCGTGTGGGCGACGGCGAGGCGGGTGCGGCCCGGCCGCAGGCCGCCCGTGGACGGGTGTGCAGACACGCCCTAACGCCCGGAACCGGTTCCGGTTGCGTCGCCGGGGTAACGGCCCCGCCTCACCTCAGAGGGAGGCCTCGTACCCGAGCCGATCGAGCACGGCGGCCTTGTAGGTGCGGCCGATGGGCAACGTCGTATCCCCCAGCCGAACCGACTCGGCCGTAAACGCCGTCAGATGCTGCCGGGCGATGAGATACGAGCGGTGAATGCGGAGGAAACCGTGGGGCGCCAGCTCCTCGGCCAGCACCCGCAGCCGCTGTTTGCTGATGACCACCCGCTCCGTCGTGTGGATGCGGACGTAATCGCTCACGCTCTCGACGTAGCGAATCGCATCGATCGGCAGGGAAACGACCTGCCGGTCGGCCCGGACGTTGAGCCGCGCCGGCTCGGCGGGCGGCCCCTGCGTGGGCGGCTCTGTGCCGCCCGCGCGGCGGCGGGCTTTCTCGAGCGCCTGCATCAGCCGGGGCAGGGAGATGGGCTTGAGCAGATAATCGACGACGTCCAGTTCATAGCCCTCCAGCGCATACTCGCGGTGGGCCGTGGTGAGGATGATCGGGGGCGGTCGGTGCAACACCCGAATCAGGTCGAGACCCGTCAGATGCGGCATCTGAATGTCGAGAAAGACCACATCTACCGGGTGCCGGCGGAGCGCCTCGCGTGCGGCGATGGCGCTGGAACACACGGCCACGACCTCCACCCCGGGCAGGGTGGCCAGGTGGGTTTCGAGCACGCGGATGGCCAGCGGCTCGTCATCTACGATCAGGCACCGCATGGGCAGGCTGGGCGATCAGGTTCAGGAAAAGCACGACGTCGAAACGGTCCGGCTCGTCGCGGATCGTCAGGTGGTGAGCCTCCGGGTAGAGGAGCGCCAGGCGTCGCCGCACGTTGGCCAGCCCGATGCCCTCGCCCCCGGCCGGAGCCGGAGCGGCCGGAGCCGGAGCGGCCGGAGCCGGAGCGGACGGAGCCGGAGCGGACGGAGCCGAGGCACACGGCTTGCTGTTCGAGGCGCGGAAGGTCAGCCGGTCCCCGCTGCGGGTGAGGACGATCTCCACCCATCCGCCGGCCGGATCGCGGCTGAGGCCGTGCTTGACGCTGTTCTCGACGAACGGCAGCAACAGCAGCGGTGCTATGCTGGCCCCTTCGAGGGGCCCCTCGGTCCGAAACCGGAGCGAAGCCGGATCGGCGTAGCGGAGCCGCTCCAGGGCCAGATAGCTGGCGAGGTGTGCTACTTCCTGCACCAGCGGGACCACCGGCTTCGCGCCCTGATACAGCAGATAGTCCAGCAGATCCGCCAGGCGTAGCACGGCATCCGGTGCCTGCTCCGAGCGCGTCAGCGTGAGGCTGTAGAGGTTGTTGAGCGTGTTGAAGAGAAAGTGCGGATGGATCTGGGCCTTGAGCAACTGCAGCTCGGCCTCCTTGAGCTTGAGTTCCGCTTCGAGGCGCGCCTGCCGGAGCCGCGCGTTGGCCTGCTGCGCCTGGTACCACCGCTCCACCAGGTCGGCCGCCACAACGAGAAGCACGACGAGGTACATCCCCGCCAGCAGCTTGAGGATGTCGAACGCGGCCGGATTCATCGACCCCATGCGAAACCCGGCGATGGTCGTGAAGATGCCCGTTGCCACCAGCAGCTCCAGGTAGACGGACACGACGAGCGTGTAGGCGACGTAGAGGGCAAAGAAGCCATAACGCCGCCGGAGCAGGTAGCGCGGGATGAGTACCCGCGTCAGGAAGTAGGCCGTGCCGATGGTGACGGGCAGCAGCAGGCTTACGAACACCAGGCTCGGCCCCAGGGCCCCTTCTGCCCGACCGAAGTAGCCGGTGTAGAACACGAACACGACCACCCAGAACAGCCCGTGCCCCAGCCGCCGCCGCCAGCGTCCTCCGGCGACCCTCCAGGGCTGGCGTAACCAGGCAGGCACAGGCATGAACCGAAAGGCAGAGCAGACACGAAAAGCACGAACCCCGCTTGTACGAGAGGAAACCGCATGCGGTCCGTTGGCCCCGCTTCCCGTCGATGAAGGGGGGCTCTTCGTCGGCGAACAGCATTCGTCGACGCTGGAACGTCGTTCACGGGCGCGCCGGCTCCGCCATCGACATCGAGCAGCCCTTCGTCGAACCGGCCTTGCTCAGGCGGATCGGGTGCCTAGATTACCGACCAGACGACGGCCTTGCATGCCGGTCTTCCCTGCCTCTAACCCCTGTTCTACCCATGCGAACCCTGATCGAATTCCACTACGTCGGCGGCCCGATCTTCATGGTGCCGATGTCCGTGCTTGCCCTCACCCTGATCGTGTTGATTCTGCGCAAGAGCCTGGACCTGTTCGTCAACCCTACCGAACCCCTTGCCAGCCTGCGGCGCGGGCTCGATGCCATCGTTCAGATCGGCGGCTTTGCGTTCATCTGGGGCCTCCTCGGGCAGGCGCTCGCCCTCTACGAAGCGTTCCAGGCCATCGAAGCAATGGGCGGGGTCTCCCCTGCCCTCCTGGCCGGCGGACTCAGGGTGTCGATGATCGTGCCGATCTACGGGCTGCTGCTGTTCGCCGTCTCCGGCCTGGCCTGGTTCGTGCTGAAGCAGCGGTACCTCAGCCTGGAGGCCGCGCGGGACGCCTGACCGCCCCGCTCACGCCTCGCGCAGCGCCAGCCGGACGAGCTCCTCGGCGGACTGCACGCCGGGGTGGGTGCGGAGCACCTTGCGGAGGTTCTTCTCGGCGGCGGCCCGGCTGAGGCCCAGCGACTCCAGCGCGGCCAGCGCGTCGGCCCGGGCAGCGGCGCGGGCCTCCGAGCCGCCGGAGAGCGGCGCCGCCCCGGCCTCCTGCAGATCGAGGTTCGCCAGCCGATCCCGCAGCTCCACGATCAGCCGCTCCGCCGTCTTCTTCCCGACCCCCGGAATGTTCGTCAGCATCCCGGCGTCCCCGTCCACCACGCGGGCCCGCAGCTCGGCCGGCCCCAGGGCCGAGAGCGCCGCCAGCGCCAGCTTCGGCCCGACGCCCGAGACGCCCAGCATCACCTCGAACACCGCCCGCTCGGCCTTCGTGGCGAAGCCAAAGAGCACCTGCGCATCCTCGCGCACGTAGAAATGCGTCAGCAGACGAACCGCCTCCCCCGGGTTCGGCAGCGTCTCGAACGTGGACGTCGGGATCAGCACCCGGTAGCCGATCCCGTTCACCTCGACCAGCGCTTCGGTGGGCTTCTTCTCGATCAGCGTACCGGAAACGTAGGCGATCATCTAGCTACCTGACACCTTCGGGAAACGTGCAAACGTCTTCGAAAAAACGCCGGAAATCGCTCGTTGTGTCCCCGCCGTCCTTCCCGCGCAGGCGGGAATCCAGAGCGTACGAGCTTTTTTTCTGGATCCCCGATCGGCGTCGGGGATGACGACGGAGACGCATGACTTCGAGTTCGCAGAGAGCATGTTCTCAAGGTGTCAGGTGGACAGGGCGATCATGTGCGGCGTGAGAGGGGAAGTGAGACGTTCGAAAGAGGCTACCCGGTTACCGGCGACGGCGCCACCGCCGGGCGGTCCCACCGCATCACGATGGGCAGGCGGCGGCCGATGCCGAAGGCCTTGTTCGTCACCCGCAGCCCGGGCGGCATCTGGCGGCGCTTGTACTCGTTGCGGTCCACCTGCTGCAGGATGTGCCGGACCAGCGCCCGGTCGAAGCCGGTCTGCGCCACAATGGCATCGACCTCCAGGTGGGCCTCGATGTAGAGCCGCAGCACGGCGTCGAGGACGTCGTAGGGCGGGAGCGAGTCGGTGTCCTTCTGATCGGGGCGCAGTTCGGCCGAGGGCGGCTTGGTGATCGTGTTCTCGGGAATGACGGCCCGCCCGGCGCGGTCGTTGATGTGGTGTGCGAGGCGGTAGACGTCCGTCTTGAAGACGTCGCTCAGCACCGCCACACCGCCGTTGGTGTCGCCGTAAAGGGTGACGTAGCCGACGGCCGCCTCGCTCTTGTTACCCGTCGAGAGCAGCAGGTAGTCGAACTTGTTCGAGATCGCCATGAGCGTCACCCCCCGTGTGCGGCTCTGGATGTTCTCCTCGGCCACGCCGGGCGCGGTGCCGGCAAAGACCCCGGCGAGCATGGCCTCGAAGGCGGCCACGGCCGGCTCGATCGGGATCTCGTGGAATGCAATGCCCAGGTTCCGCGCCAGCGCCTCGGAGTCGCTCACGGACCCGGGCGAGGAATACTTCGAGGGCATCGTCACCCCGACGACCCGCTCCGGCCCGAGGGCCGCCACGGCCAGGGCACACGTCACCGCCGAGTCGATCCCGCCGGAGAGGCCGACGAGCGCCTTCTGGAAGGCGCCGGTCTTGGTGAAATAGTCGCGGATGCCGAGCACGAGCGCGTCGTGCAGGTCGGCCAGGTCGTCGTGGGGTCGCGGGGACGGCCCCGGCCCGGCGTCCAGGTCCCACACGTACAGATCCTCCTCGAACGACGGCGCCCCGTAGATGAGGCTGCCATCGGCCGCGTGCACGCGGCTGTCGCCGTCGAAGATCAGCTCCGTGTTGGCACCGACCTGGTTGACCAGCACGAAGGGCCGCCCGTGCTCCCGGCAGATCGCCTCGATCAGCGCGTTGCGCGTGCGGTGCTTGCCGACGGCGAAGGGCGAGGCGCTGATGTTGATGAACAGGT
The DNA here is from genome assembly GCA_003285105.1 of Roseithermus sacchariphilus. Classification (GTDB taxonomy): domain Bacteria; phylum Bacteroidota; class Rhodothermia; order Rhodothermales; family MEBIC09517; genus Roseithermus; species Roseithermus sacchariphilus. The sequence continues at coordinate 945,165 of CP030158.1, forward strand.
CGATGCCGAGAGCGGCCAGCTCGTCGATGGGGTTGGCCTCATAGAGGTGATACGGCGCGGCATCCTCGTTATTCCACATATCCTCGCAGACGTGCAGCCCCAGCCGCAGCCCGCGCCACGTGACGACCCGCCGGCGCGGGGCCGGCTCGAAGTAGCGATACTCGTCGAAGACGTCGTACGTCGGCAGCAACGTCTTGTAGGCGGCGTCCTGGATGCGACCGCCCTCGATCAGCAGCGCCGCGTTGAAGAGCCGCTTGCCGACCTTGCCCCCATTGGGCACCGGCGCGCCGAGGATCACGCCGAGGTCGGGCGGCAGCGCCTGCGCCAGCCGCTCGATGGCGCGCTGCACGGCCTCGATGAAGGCGGGGCGGTCCAGCAGATCCAGCGGCGGGTAGCCGACGAGGCCCATCTCGGGGAAGACGACGAGGTCCGCCCCCTGATCGCGCGCCCGGCGGGCGAAGTCCAGGATCTTCCGGCTGTTGCCGGGCAGGTCGCCGACGGTCGGGTTGATCTGAGCGAGCGCGAGCTTCATCACGGAGGCCGGGAGGGAGCGGAGGACGACAGCGGGAGGTGCGGACGCCCGAGGGGGCGTTGCGTTCCGGTTGGATGAAGGGCGATGGCGGAGGGTCGAAGGGCGGACGGGAAAACGGCTTGCTGGCCCGGCCTTCGCGTTTCAGCCTTTGTACTTTCTCACCGACCCCACGCGAGGCCGACGATCCACCAGCGGCCCGGCAGCGGGGCGTTGAAGATCTCCGCGATGCGGGTGTCGAAGACGTTGCGCACCTCGCCGGAGAGGGTCAGCACCGACGGGCCGAGGCGCAGCCGGTAGCCGAGCCGCGCATGGACGAGGCCGTAGCTGTCCTGCACGAGCCGGTCCTTCCAGAGCCCCTGCACCCCCAGCGACACCCGCCCCAGCCCCAGCGTCGCCCGCCCCTGGACGAGGTGCCGGGCGTGGCCGAGCGCGTACTTGTAGCGGTCCGGCGGCAGCTCCGTCTCGACGTCGGCGTCGAGGTAGGTGTAGGCGCCCGCGAGATGGAGCCGGGCCGCGCCGAGCGGACGGGTCACCTCGGCGTCGAGTTCGAGGCCGCGGGTGTCGACGCGCAGGAGGTTCTCCGCCCGGAAGACGCGCTCGCCGGGCACGAGCACGTAGTCGATCAGGTTGTCCGTGGCCCGGTAGAAGGCCGTCGCGTGCAGCGAGACGGAGGCGGCGGGGTAGAGGTCGGCGCCGGCCTCGGCGGCCCAGGCGCGCTCGGCCTCCAGGTCCGGGTTGCCGACGTTGCCACCGGCGTCGAGGTAGCGCTCGACGTAGTTCGGGGCGCGCACGGCCCGGCCGACGCCGCCGCGCAGCGTCACCCGGCCGGCGGTGTAGGCCAGGTTGAGCTGCGGCGTCGGCTCGGCGCCGTAGCTCGGGTCAACGTCGAGGCGGCTGCTGAGGTGGGCCGTCAGGCGCGGGGTGAGCAGGGCCTGGAGCGTCGCATAGACGCCCATCGCCCCGTCGTGGTGGACCTGCATCACGTTGCTGTCGATGCCCCGCAGCGAGCCCGAGATGCCGGCGGTGCCGCGCAGACGCGGGGTGAATCGCCGCGTCAGCCGGGCCTGGAGCGTGCCGAGGCGGCTGACGTGCTCGCTTGGACGGCTCGCGGGGTTGTAGCGGTAGGCGTCGTGATGCTGCTTCAGCGCAAGCTCGACCACGTAGTCGGTGGTCGCCGCCGCCCGGCCCTGCAGGCGCGCCTGCATCCACGCCGTCGTCGTTGCCTCGCGGGCCGTGTCGCTGGCGAAGCCGGTGTAGAACTGATACGCCCCGAAGTCCCGGTCGTCCAGCCCGGCGCGGACGAACAGCGTCGCCGCGTCGAAGGCGTGCGTGGCGGCGAGCGTGGCGGCCGCCCGGCGGAAGTCGGTGCGAATGGCCTCGCCGTCGGACCGGCGCACGAGGCGCCCGTCCGGCCCCTCGATGGGCTGGCCGTCGGTCCCGGCGGCCGAGGCCGCCAGGCTCACCAGGCGCCGGTCGGTCGCACGGCGCACGGCGACGTCGGCCTGGTAGAGCGCGTGCCGGCCGCCGTCGAGCCGGGCCTCGGCGGAGGTGCCCTGCCGGGCGGGCGGTCCCTGCTGGAGGCCGGCATGGGTGAAGATCTGGATGACCCCGCCGAGCGCGTCCGGGCCGTAGAGCGAGGCCGCCGGCCCACGCAGCACCTCGATCCGCGCGATCTCCGAGAGCGGCACCGGCAGATCGGCCAGGAAGTGGCCGGTCATCGGATCGTTGAGGCGAGCGCCGTCGAGCAGCAGCAGCACCCCGTTGAACGTCGAGCCCCGCATCGTCAGGTCGCTCTGCACGCCGAAGCCGCCGCGGCTCTGCACCTCCACGCCCCCCACGGCCCGCAGCAGCTCGTCGAACGACGCCACCGGCAGCGCCGCCAGGTCGCGCGCCGTCAGCACGGTGACGCGCCGCCCCGTCTGCCGGACGCGCTCGGCCTGCCGCGAGGCCGTCACGACGATGCTGTCCGGCAGCATCCCCACCAGGGGGGCTTCCTGCGCGGCTTCCTGCGGGGCCTCCTGTGCCCGGAGCGGGCCGGCCGCCACCAGCAGTCCCGCCGCCAGCCAGATCCAACGCCTGCTCATGCGATTCATGGAGATGGGATGCGTGATCGATGTGTCGGGTTGCGCCCCCAAAATAGCCGTTCCCCCACCCGGCCGGGTTGAGAATCGAGGAAAAAGAAGGGAGGGGTCGAGTGTCGAGTGTCGAGTGTCGAATGTCGAGGGGCGAAGGGCGAAGGGCGAATGTCGAAGGGCGAAGGGCGAGGGGGTGCTGAGCGATGAGGCACCGCCATTCCCCATTCCGCATTCCCCATTCCGCATTCCCCATTCCGCATTCCCCATTCCCCATTCCCCATTCCCCATTTCCCATTCCGCATTCCCCATTCCGCATTCCCCATTTTCCCTACCTTCCCGAAGCCGCCTCCCCGTCACCGCACCGCATCCGATCGCCATGCCCACGCTCTACGACACTGTCCCGTACCCGACCCTCCCCAGCCCCACCACGCACCCGGACACCCTGGCGACGCTCGGGCGGCTGTTCGGGCTGGCGGTGGCCCCCCTCGAGCGGTGCCGGGTGCTGGAGGTCGGCTGCGGGGACGGGGGGAACCTGATCCCGATGGCGCACGACCTGCCCGGGAGCGCGTTCGTGGGAATCGACCTGGCGGAGCGGCCCATCGCACACGGCCGGGACCGGGCCGCGGCACTCGGGCTGCGCAACCTGGACCTCCGGGCCCTCGACCTGCGGCAGATGCCGGCCGACGCGGGCGCCTTCGACTACATCATCGCCCACGGCGTCTATGCGTGGGTACCGGCCGACGTGCAGGAGGCGTTGCTGGCCCTGATTCGGCGGCACCTGGCCCCGCATGGCCTCGCGCTGGTCAGCTACGCCCTCTACCCCGGCGCCCACCTGTTCCGCATGCTCCGGGAGATGATGCTCTTCCACATCCGCGGCATCGAAGACCCCCGCCACCGCGCCGCCCAGGCCCGGGCGCTGCTCCACCTCCTGCACGACGCGCAGACCGAGGACACCGCCTACGCCCACGTGATCGCCGAGAAGCTGCACCGCTTCAGCACGGTCCCGGACGAATACCTCACGCACGACATCCTGAACGAACACTACGCCCCCTGCACGTTCCTCGACTTCGTGGAGCACGCGCGCGCCCACGACCTGCGGTATCTGGCCGATGCCGACTACTTCTCGATGCACCCGGGCGGGCTCCCCGGGGCGGTCCGGACACACCTGCAGGCCCTCGAAGAGACGCCCCTGCTGCTGGAGCAGTACCTGGATTTCATGCGGGGACGCTCGTTCCGGCGGTCGCTGCTGTGCCACGCGGAGGCCGCGGTGCAGACGCCGCATCCGGCGGCGATGGACGCGCTGTACTTCGCCGCCCCCGTCGAGACCCCGTCGGCCGATGCCGGAACGCCGGCGGCGGTTGCGACCCTCCGCGGCCTGCGAGGCCACTCCATCCAGACGGGCCACGCCCTGACGCAGGCCGTCGCCCGCCACCTGGGCGACCAGTGGCCCCGCCGCGTGCCTTTCGGCGAGCTGCTGGACGTGGCCCGGCCGCATCACGACGACGCCGGCACGAGCGCGGACGCGCTGCTCCGGGTGCTGCTGCTGGGCCTGTACCGCGACGGCTTCCTCCAGGCACACACCTACGCCCCGCCGCTGACGCTCACCCCCGGCGACCGCCCCGAGGCCAGCCGCGTCGCTCGCCACGCCGCCGAGGCGTCCGCCGTCGTGCCGAACCTCCACCACCAGCCCGTCACGCTCGGCGAAGACGACCGGGACCTCCTGCCGTACCTCGACGGCACCCGGGACCGTGCGGCGCTCGAAGCCGCCACGGGCTTCACCCCGGACGAGCAGGACGCCCTCCTGGCTCGCCTCGCCCGGCAGGCCCTGCTCCTCGCCTGAGCCGGCTCAAACGATCCGGTCCGGGTCGGGCTCGACGACGGGGCCGCGGTAGCCGAAGACCCGCTGCACCAGCCGGATGAGGGCGGCCGACTGCTTGCGGGCGTACCATTGATCGGCCACGCGGCGAACGCCGAGGCCGTAACTCGGGTACGGGTGGATGGTGTCGGCAATCTGCCGGAGCGTCACGCCGTGCTTCATCGCCACGGCAAACTCGCTGATCAGCTCGCCCGCGCGCGCGCCGAGGACGTCCACGCCCAGGATCTTGCCGTTCCACGCCTTCGCGTAGACCTGGATCAGCCCCGCCGGCTCGCCGTCGGTGACGGCGCGGTCCAGCCGGTCGTAGGGGAAGCGATAGACGGCATAGCGCGTGCCGGCCTCGTCGAGCTGCCGGCGTGTGGCGCCCAGGTGGGCCAGTTCGGGATCGGTGTAGGTGACCCACGGCACGTGGTCGGCGTCGATGCGCAGGGGCAGCTTCAGCAGAGCGTTCGTCGCGGCGACCTTCGCCATGTGCTCGCTCATGTGGGTGAACTGGTAGCGCCCGGTCACGTCGCCCGCGGCGTAGATGTGCCGCCGGCTGGTGCGGCAGCGGTCGTTCACCGTGATGCCGCGCGCCGTGTAGGCGACGCCGGCAGCGTCCAGCCCGAGGCCGTCGAGGTTCGGGCGGCGGCCGGTGGCCACCAGGAGGGCGTCGGCCGCCAGGGTGTGGACCCTCCCGCCGGCGCGGGCAACGACGGCGAGCCCGCCGTGCCGCCGGACCTCCTGCACCTCGGCGCCGAGGACGTAGCGGACGCCTTCCGCCTCCAGCCGGGCCTGCAACCGCCCTGCCAGCTCCGGGTCGTCGTGGCCGAGGATGCGCTCGCTCTGGTCGATGACGGTGACGCGGGTGCCGAGGCGAGCGAAGGCCTGCGCCATCTCCGTCCCGATCGGGCCGGCCCCGATGATGACCAGACGCTCCGGCTGCACCTCCAGCTCGAACAGCGTCTCACTCGTCAGAAACGGCCCGTCGTGCAGGCCGGGGATCGGCGGCGCGAAAGCCGCGGCGCCGGTGGCGATGACGAACCGCCGCCCCGTCACCCGCTGCGTGCCGCCGTCGCCGTCGACCTCGACCGTGTGGGGGTCGATGAACCGGGCGAAGCCGTGCTGCACGGTCACCCCCATCGCCTCGTACCGCGCCGGCTCGTCGGCCTCCTCGTAGACGGCCTCGCGCACGGTACGCACGTGGGCCATCAGCCGCGGGAAGTCGACCGGGACCGCCTGATCGGCAAGCCCGTAGCGGCCGGCGTGGCGACTCAGGTGCGCCACCCGGGCGGCCTTCAGCAGCGTCTTGCTCGGCACGCAGCCGGTCCAGGTGCAATCGCCGCCGAGGCGGTGCTTCTCGATCATCAGCGTCTTCGCGCCGAGGTTGGCGCCGATGCCGGCGGCCGTCAGGCCCGCCGCGCCCCCGCCGAGGACGATGAGGTCGTAGTCGTAGGCAGCCACAGGTAGGGAGTGAGGGAGGGGTTATGAGGGAGGGAAGGAGGAGGGAGGAGGGGCGGAGATCGGGGTCGCGAGTCGTTTTTCCGGCCGCCCTTCGAGCGTCACCGTTCGACCGTGTGCGCGACCTTCCGCCGCACCTTCCGGACGGCTGAGTAGGAGCCGAAGGCGATCAGCGCGGCCACCACGCCATAGACCCACCACGGGATGTTGCGGCCGGCGATGAGCAGGTAGAGGTAGGCCGAGACGAAGCAGAAGCCCGCCGACAAGATCGGCAGCACGACGGGCTTTTGCTGCCGCAGGTTGCGTACGAGCCACGCGAGGGACAGCGTGAAAAACGGGATGGCGCCGACGTAGATCGCGCCGAAGAGGAGCGGGTTGACGCCGTACTGCGCGCCGAGCCCGAGGAACCAGTCCTGTAGCGGCTGCCAGTTCATAGCGGGGAGCGGAAGGATGTTCGCGGTGCTCCCTCTGTAGGCCCCGCCGGATCTCCGTTACACCCGCCGTTACACCCGCCGGTACACCCGCCGGACCCGGCAAGCGGGCGGTTGCGGCCGGCCCCCGGCCGGTTATCACTTCTGCGCGGTTTTCCTGCGTACAGGATAGCGGGGACCCCCCACGCTTCGCCGGTATCCGCTGTCACCCATGGCCCGGAAGGTATCCCATGAAAGCCGCTCCGCTGATACTCTTGCTGCTCCTCGTCGCCCCGCCCGTCCGGGCCCAGGTGCCGGACCTCGACGGCGACGGCATCCCCAACGTCCTGGAGATCAACGGCTATTTCTACGATGTCACCAACGGCCTCACGGCCTGCGACCCGGCCGTGGACGTTCCGTGCTTCGTGACGGACTACCAGCAATGGAGCACCGACGGCGACCCCTTCAGCGACTTCGACGAGATCAGCCAGGCCAACCTGCCCATCGCAGCCCCCTACAGCCATCCCCTGGTAGCCGCCGAGCACATCATCGCCGTCGAGCTCGTCCGGTACGCCGTCGTGCCGCGCCAGACCATCACCGATGCGCGGGGCGGCTCCTTCACGCAGGGGTACGAAACCACCACGTCGAGCGAGTATCAGGAAAGCATCTCCGTCACGTCCACGGCGTCGGTCGGCCCCGGGGGGCTGGCCGGCTACGAGGCCACCGGCACCGTCACGGAAACCACCGCCCATTCGACATCGACCAGCCGCACCTGGGAGGTGGACTGGAACACGGCGACGACCATCGACCTCAACCAGGCCGCCGACCTGCACCTGGCCATCCACGTGCGGAACGAGGGCGGCGCCCCGGCGCGCAACGTCCGGCTGTTCTTCAACCTCAAGATCGGCCATGAGGTCATCGCCAGCATCCGCGCGCCCGAGGTGCCCGGACTGCTGGACGCCGGCCAGCGCTACCCGACGACGCAGCAGGGGCCGTGGCTCATCACGCAGGTCGAGGCGCCGGACGGCAGCACGGCGCCCATCACCCTGACGATGGACCAACTCAAGGCCATCGAGTCCGGCGTGCCGCTCTCGCTCGTCGTGACGGCCGTCGAGGCGGACATCCTGCGCTGGAACCCCGACGGCGGCGGCGGAGGCGGCTCGTGGTCGTGCGACGAAGGCGTGAGCTGCGACTGGAACTCGTACGTCAGCCGCATCAAGGCCTCGACCATCAAGCTCGACGTCCAGGTGGGCGACGCGCGCCGCCAGTACCGCGTCTTCGGCGGGAAGGACTATGCCAACCCGAGCGACCCGGACATCGTCATGACGCTGCGCGATGCCCTCGACCTGGTGCTGGACGTGGACGGACCGAACGAGAACGCCACCATCGAAGGCCGCCCGTACCCGGCCGACTGGTACGCCATGACGTCCTCCGACGCGCTGGTGCAGGCGTGGGAAGACGCCGGCGCGCCCCAGAACCTGCTCGGCCTGCGGCTGGAGCCCGGCACGGACCTGCGCCTCAACAGCCCCGGCGCCGACCCGGCGCCCATCGTCGACCTGGCGACGTACGCGCCGGACCTGCGCCACGTCTACGTCAGCGCCCGCGCCGCCGGCGGCTTCCCCATCCGCGAGGTCACGGCCCATGTCACGATCGGCGGCCAGGAGCAGACCGTCGTGCTCGAACTGGACAACGGGGCGTTTTACACCAACCCCCGGCCGTTCGTGGACCCGGCGGCCGCGGGCGGCCAGGTGACCGTCACCAACGCCCGCGGCGACGCGACGACCCGGACGCTCTCGCTCCCGGTGTCGGAGAGCCAGACGTGCGGCGACATCGAAGCGGCCTACGCGCTCGTCACCAGCGGCGAGTACATCGTCTTCCAGCACGGCGACGTGTCCCGCCCGATGCGGGCCTACTGCCGGTTCTATCCGGACGCCGCGCCCGACACGTACTTCTGGATCGACCGCACGCCGTCGTTCGTGGACGACTGGGGCGGCAGCTTCCTCGGCGTCACCTTCGTCGATGAGGAAACCGCCTTCGCCGTCGGTGCCGCCCCCGGCCGCGTCCCGATCCTGCGCACCCGCGACGGCGGAGCCACGTGGGACTCCGTGACGGTCCTGAACCGGGGCCTGGAGGATCCCGCGCTGTACGACGTCGCCTTCGACGACGCCGGGCAGACCGGCCTCGCCGTCGGCTTCAGCTACGACGGCGACAGCCAGGGCTATGCCATCTTCCGCACCACCAACGGCGGGGCGACGTGGGTCGGGCAAGCCTCGTTCCCGGTGCTGTCCTCCCACCCCTCGTTCCGGCACGTGGCCCATGCCGGAGGCGGCCGCTGGTTCGTGGGCGGCGGCGCCCGCTTCATGCGCTCGGACGACGACGGCCAGACCTGGACGCCGGTGACCTCGCCGGACATCCCCTGGCAGGAGCCCAACGTGAGCGCCATCGTGTTCCGTGAAGACGGCACGGGGCTGGCGCTCATCGGCGGCAGCCTCTTCATCACCCGGGACCGCGGCGACACCTGGTCCCTCCATCGAGCCTTCGACGAAGAGTTTGTACTGAATTTCCTCTCCTACGCCGGCAACGACACGTGGTACGGCGGCCTCGGGCACAACAACCCCTACACCGCCCTCGTCTACCGCTCCACCGACGACGGGCTGACCTGGGAGCGCATCGCCAACGTCGCCGACGCCGGCGCCGGCAGCATGCAGGAGATGGCCTTCGTCACCCCGGACGTCGGCTTCGTCTTCGACCGGATCTACGACGTCGACACCCAGCGCTACTACGGCAGCGTCTGGCGCACGGAAGACAGCGGGGCCTCCTGGACCGCCGAACGCCTCATGGACGGCGGCGAGCCGCGCGGCATTGCCATGCTCGACGCCAACCGGGGCATCATCGCTTCCACCAACGGCGTCCTGATCACCACCTCCGGCGGCGGAAACCCGCTCTTCTCCACCTCGACCGCGGCCCAAGGCCCCGGCGTGACCGCGGAGGTGCCACGCACCGCCACGCTGCTCCCGAACTACCCGAATCCCTTCAACCCCACGACGACCCTCGCCTTCGAACTGGACCGGACCCGGGAGGTCCGCCTGGAGGTCTTCGACCTGCTCGGCCGCCACGTGGCCACGCTGGTCGACGGCCTGCAACCCGCCGGTCGGCACGCCGTGCGCTTCGACGCGCGCGGCCTGGCCTCGGGGGTCTACGTCTACCGGCTGGCCGCCGGGGCCGTCGTGGAAACGCGGACGATGCTGCTGCTGCGCTGAGCCCGGCCCGCACGCACGCGCCCCGGCCTTCGGGGTCGGGCCGGACCGCCCCCACCGGCGGCCCGGCCCCCCGAGGCGCCGGCGTGCCCGTCCCCCGAGGCGCCGGCAGACCCGTGTGAGCCCTTGCTCAGGTGCGCGCCGATCCGCGGGCCCCGCGGATCACCAGCACGAGCCCACCCGCCAGGGCTACCGCCCCCAGCACCGGGGGCAGCGGAATCGTCTTCTCTTCCTCTTTTTCGATCTCGAGCGGCCCGACGTCGACCACTTTTTCATCGACGACCACGCTGACCCCCTGGTACAGAAAGGCCGTAAGGCCCAGGATGATCAACACGATGCCTGCGAGTACGGAGGTTTTCATATCTGCAAACGAAAAGATGAATACGGAGCATGGGCCTGGAACGAGGGGAACGCCTCAGGATACCCGGCCGCGCTAAAGCGCCCGTCGCCCACGAATCAGGTCTACGATGAACACGACGACGGCGATGACCAGCAGCGCGTGCAGCACACCGCCCAGGGTGTAGCCGCTGATGAACCCCAGCAGCCAGAGCACGAGCAGGATGATGATGATGGTCCACATGAGGAGTAGAACGGAAGATGGATAGATAGGGAAGGGGAGACGTACAGGAAGGGATCAGCGGGGCGTCACCCCCGCACCGCCACGCAAGCCCGGAGGCCGGTAAACCCGGTACACGACGCCGGGCCTCTACTCGGGCAGGTGTTTGCTCACCTCGATGACACACCAGCCTTTCTCCGTGTCCACCCGGATGCTTTCCCAGGGCCAGGGGATGCGTTTCCCCTTGAGCCCACGGAGGCTCCCGAGCGAGATCACGACATGGACGATGAGGCCGGTTTCAAGGTCGATCATCAGTTCCTCGAGCGTGCCGAGCGCGTGGCCTTCCTCGTTGACGACCCGGCAGCCCATCAGGGCAGAAGCCGCCAACACAGCGGGCCGGGAACGGGTCATGAGTACGGCATGGGATGGATCGAGATACCATGGTTAGAGGCCGGGAAGCAGGCAGGCGTCAGGTCTGCCCGCTCCCCGGCCTGATGCATGGGGAAAGAGTACCGCCAGGCGGCATCATGCTGCGAGGACGCAGCGGCCTCAGAACCGGTACTGTGCCTCCTCGGACAGCTCGTCGAGGCGCTTCCGAATCGCTTCGCGCGCTTCGCCGGTCTTCTCCTGGATGAACCCTTCGAGCTGCTCACGGCGACCTTCGTACCGATCCAGGTCATCGTTGGTGAGCGCGCCCCAGGCCTCCTGGAGCCGGCCCTTGAACTGTTTCCAGTTACCTCTGGCTTGCTGCGCTTGCGGGCTACTCATGGTGGTTTCCTCGGATGGGTGAACGGGGATGTCGAATCACGGCGCCCGGATGCGCCGGAGCTACCACACGCCTTCTGTGTACTCACGCGTCTTTGGCGGCTCTGGCGCACCCGTCCCGCCCCCGTAGCGTGTATCCTGAGGATCCCGGTCCGGGCGCGGGGCGGTCGGGCGTGGAGCCATCATACCGCGGTGACGGCCCGCGAATCTTGAGGATAGCCTGCGGAAAAACCGATCTTTCGGTGAGGAACGGACCTCAGGCGCCGCGGTACACTCGTTGCCGCGCATAACCCGACCACCATCACGGGCCCGCAGGAGCCATGGCAGACTCCCTGAATACCGCCTCCCCGGAGGCCACGCGGCTCCAGAACGGATTCTGGCTCGGGGACTGGTACGTCGAGCCGCTCCAGAATCGCCTCTCCCGGGGAGACGACGCGGTGAAGGTGGAGCCCAAGGTGATGGAAGTGCTGCTGTGCCTGGCCCGTCAACCCGGCCAGACCGTCACCAAGGAGCAGTTCCTGGAGCAGGTCTGGGCCGGCACGGTGGTCACGGAAGACGTGCTGACGCGCTGCATCTCGGAGCTACGGCGTGTCTTCGGGGACGACGCGCGGGCACCGCACATCATCGAAACGATCCGCAAGCGCGGCTATCGTCTGCTGGTGCCGGTGACCCCGTCGGAAGCGCCCGCCTCCGCCGCGGCCCCACCGCGCCCGGCCACGAACGGGACGGCGACCGCACCGGAGAACGAGGCGGTCCCCGCACCGGAAAACGGAACGGCGCCCGAGGCGGCCACCGCACCGGATCCGGTCACCGCCCCGGCGGCGGAAGCCACCCCGGGGCGATGGGTCCGGGTGCACGAGCGGGTATCCGAGTGGATCGGCGTGTGCCTGTCCCCCCCGGTACTCTGGGGGCTCGGCGTGCTCATCGCGCTCGTCGCCGGCGTGATCGGTTTCTGGGCCCAGCCGGAGGCCCCGGCCGAGCCGCCCCGGCCCGTCCCCCTCACGAGCTTCCCGGGCGAGGAACGGGACCCGGCCCTCTCTCCCGAGGGAACCCACCTGGCCTTCGTCTGGAGCGGCCCCGAGGGCGATGACCTGGAGCTGTACGTCAAACAGGTCGGGGCAGAGACACCGCTGCAACTGACCGACAATGCGGTGGAGGAGCGCTACCCGGCCTGGTCGCCGGACGGGCAGCACCTGGCCTTCGTGCGCGTCGAAGACGGGCGGTACTACGTGCGCGTCATCCCCGTCATCGGGGGCAGCGAGCGGCAGGTGGCCGAGGTCGGGCCTCGCCCGATCCATGGGCTGGACTGGTCGCCGGACGGGCCGGTGCTGGTGCTCTCGGCGCAGGAGGGGCCGCACGGATCGGCGCGGCTCTACGTGCTTCCGCTGGACCAGGCCGTGCTGCGCCCGCTGACGGATCCGGGCGGGGCGTCGCCGGGGGACCGCCTCCCGGCCTTTTCCCCGGACGGCCGCTTCGTCGCCTTCGTCCGCAGCACCAGCGAGGCCGTGCAGGACCTCTACGTGGTGCCGGTGCAGGGCGGCCCGGCCCGGCAGATCACGTTCGACGCCGCCCCGATCACGGGCGTGGACTGGACGGCCGACGGCCGGCACCTCCTCATCGCCTCGCAACGCGGCGGCGACTCGGCCCTGTGGCGCGTGCCCGCCGAGGGCGGAGATCCGGTCTGGCTGGCCGCAGCCAGCGAGGGCAACAGCATCCAGCAACTCTCCGTGGCGCACCGGGCCGAGCACATGGCGTACGTGCAGCGAGCCTACGACGTCAACATCTGGCGCATGACCTTCCCGGCAGGGCACCGGGGCACCGAGGCCCTGATCTCGTCGACCCGCTGGGATGCCAACCCCACGATCTCGCCCACCGAAGATCGCATCGCCTTCGTCTCGAACCGATCCGGCAGCCATGAGCTCTGGACGTGCGCACCGGACGGCAGCGACCCGTTGCAGGTCACGTCCCTGCCCGGCGCCCTGGTCCACACCCCCCGCTGGGCACCGGACGGCCAGCGGCTGGCCTTCGTGGCACATCCGGAAGGCCGGGGCGACCTGTTCGTGATGCCGGCGCATGGCGGCCCGCCGCGTCGCCTCACCACACCCCCTTCGGACGAGAGCGCCCCGAGCTGGTCCAGCGACGGGCAATGGCTCTACTTCGCCTCGAACCGCACGGGTCAGTGGCAGATCTGGAAGATGCCGGCCGACAGCGGCGCAGCCACGCAGGTGACCGTGACCGGAGGCCGCGCCGCCTTCGAAAGCCCCGACGCCACCACCCTCTACTTCGTGCGGCCGGATACGACGGGCATCTGGGAAATGCCGCTGACCGGAGGCGCCCCGCGACAGGTTCTCGACGCCCTGAAGCCGGAAGACTGGGGCAACTGGGCCGTGGTCGAAACGGGCCTCTATTTCGTGGACCGCCGCGCCACCCCCCCGATGCTGACCTTCTACGACGTCAGGCGGGGACGCACCCAGCCCGTCGTGGCGCTGGACGTCATGCCGGACGTGGCCGGCCTCGCGGTGGCGCCGGGGCAGACCTGGCTGCTCTACACCCGCGAGGACCGCAAGGAAAGCGACGTCCTGCTGGTAGCATCGCCCCGCTGACACGCCTGCCCGGAACCGGCCGCGACGCCCGCGGCCCTCCGCCCAGAACCGCTCCGCCTCTCCTCCTCAGGACACGCCGATGACCTGTCCGTCGAAGGCATGCCTCGTGCTCGCCGCGTTCCTGCTGATCGGCTGCGCCGGCCCGCCGGCCGAAACCGTGCCGGTGTGGGGCCGTTTCGAGCACACCTTCACGACGGCCGCCGGGCCGGACACCCGGATCGCCGTTACCTTCACCGCGCCTGACGGGACGATGCGGACGGTGGATGCGTTCTGGGACGGCGGCACCACCTGGCGCGTCCGCTTCATGCCGGACGTGCAGGGCTCCTGGCGCTTCCAGGCTGACGGCCCTGCCCCACGGACCGTGAGCGGCACGTTCGAGGCCGTGCCGGCTCCCGACGCAGCCAACCCCCTGCTCCGCCACGGCGCCGTGCGCGTCTCGGACACCGGCACCCACTTCGTCCACGCCGACGGGACGCCGTTCTTCTGGCTCGGCGATACGGCCTGGAACGGGGCCCTCCTGGCCTCGGAAGCCGACTGGCAGGCGTACCTCCGACACCGACGGGCGCAGGGCTTCACCGGCATCCAGTTCGTCGCCACCCCCTGGCGCACCGCCTATACCGACGCCGCCGGGCAGGTCGCCTATACCACCGGCGACGACGGCCTCACGATCCACCCTGCCTTCTTTCAGCGACTGGACCGCTACGTCGACGCCGTAAATGAGGCGGGCCTCCTGGCCGCGCCCGTGCTGCTCTGGGCGCTTGGCGACCCCGCGACGATGCCGGTGCCGGGGAAGCTGCCGGAGGCGCAGGCGATCACGCTGGCCCGCTACCTCGTCGCCCGCTACGGCGGCCACCACGTCTTCTGGTTCCTGGCCGGTGACGAGAACTACAGCGGCGAGCGGGCGGAGCGCTGGCGCCGCATCGGGCGCGGCGTCTTCGGGGAAGGGCACCCGGCGCCGGTCACGCTCCATCCGCAGGGCATGCAGTGGCACGTCGAAGCGCTGCGCAGCGAGCCCTGGCTGGACGTGCTCATCTACCAGAGCGGCCACGGCGACGATGCGAACACGCTCCGCTGGATTCATTCGGGACCGCCCGCACAATACTGGGCCAGCGAGCCGATCCGCCCGCTCATCAACGCAGAACCCCCGTACGAGAACCACCTCGCGTATCAGTCGCGCCGGCCCCATACGGCCTACACCGTGCGCCGCGCCATCTACTGGAGCCTCCTGAACGCCCCGACGGCCGGGGTCACCTACGGCGCTCACGGCCTCTGGAGCTGGGAGACGAAGCCCGCCGTGCCCCTCAACCACGAGCGATCAGACATGGCACCACCGTGGCACGAGGCCCTCGCCTACGAAGGCAGCCAGGACATGACCCACGTCGCCGGGCTGATCGCAGCGATCGACTGGTGGCGGCTCCGCCCCGCACAGACCCTCCTGGCCGACCAGCCCGGCCGCGACGACCCGGCCCGCTTCGTCGGCGCCGCCCGCACGGCAGCCCGCGACCTGGCCCTGCTCTACCTCCCCGTCGGCGGTAGCGTCCGGCTCTCGGAGGCCGTCGGCACCATGGCCTCCTGGTTCGACCCCCGGACGGGCGCACGCCACGAGGCCGAGGGCGGGCGGCTAACCTATACCGCCCCGGATGACCAGGACTGGCTCCTCGTGCTCCGCTGAGACCGCCGGCGCCCGCGGCAAGCCCGAGCAGGCAGCGGCTTCCGGTGAAGAAAAAACTCACCGGAACGGGTTCTCGATGCGCAGGCGGCCGTCGATCACCTGACCGTCTTGCAAGTCCTCCGAGTAGAGCACCGGCACGTTCGCCTCCAACGCCGCCGCCACGATCAGGCTGTCCCACCACGAGAAGCCGTAGCGTGCGCGTACGTCGAGACCGCGCCGAAGCGTCGCCTCCGTGACGAGCACGAAGCGCAGCACCTCCATGAAGTCCTCCGCCGCCTGCCGCACCTCGTCCTCGGGCAGAATCTGCTTCTTCAGGCACACATTGACGAACTCGCCGATGACCTGGGAGGAAGCGACCGCCTCGCTGAGCGACAAAAGCAGCGCCTCGGCCTGCTGCCGCTTCTTCGGGGCGTCCCCGACGGCGTAGATGAGCACGTTGGCGTCGATAAAGCCTTTAGCGCTCATGCGCCTCGTCCCGGTCGAAGCGGTAGCCCTCGGGGAGGTGCCCCCGGTAGGTGCGGAAGATCTGCTCCAAGCGCTCTTTCCGGAGCGTAGTGGCACGCTGGCGCACCTCGACGGGGCGCTCGCCCAGCAGCGAGAGCGTCTCCTGGAGTTCTTCTTTGTTGTCTACTTCGATAATCACTCGCATTGTCGTCTCCTGTCGGCATCTTCTGCCGATGGTCGTGAAGGCTTCGCCTGGTTAGCCGGCCAACCGGTGCTGCTTGCGCTCGGCGGCCCGGCGTTCGCCGAAGCGGGTGTCTGCCGTCGATCCGTTGTCCTCCAGCGCACTCATGGGCCAGTCAGGGTGTGGGTGGTCTATGAGCATGTAGCCATTAGTAAGCAAAGAAGTCCGTTTTGTTCATTGTGCCAGGTGTTGACGTGGCCGGCGACGTAGCAGCCATCCCCTCGGGCCAGGTAAAGCGCGTGGGTGAAACGTTCACCGTCAACGGCAGAACCTATCGAGCGAAGCCAGATGGAACGCTGTTCCCGATCTCTGGATAGAGGCCACCGGAACACAAGCGTTGCAGCCTTTTGAGCAAGTAGGCTTCATCCCACCCCGCCCGCAAGCGCTGATCAAGTCCTGAGATCCCTCACTCCGTTCGACGAGAGCAGTCCCTCCGGGCGGCGGCCAATGCTGCTGATCCTCCGCGGGGGCCCCGGCTCGCCACGGCGCTCTGTACATCACCTCGCCTGGCAGGTGGTATCCCGGCTCGGAGTGCGGTTGCAGACTTTTCGGATCTGAAGAAGAAAGAACGCGTTCGAGGCCATGGCTACGCTCCTATTCTATGCTGCGGCCATGCATAAAGAGATGGGGAAACAGATGGGGATCGACCTTCACATCTCACCCTCTATCGCAGAGGCGCTTCGGCTTCCTGAAGCGGATGCCGAGCAGGCGCTTCGGCGGGAGCTGGCCGTTGCCCTGTATAGCCGAGGGATGCTCTCCTTCGGCAAGGCGCGCGAGTTGGCGGCCTTAGACAAAGCCGCCTTCGGTCAGTTGCTCGGCGAGCGCGGCGTCATTCGGCACTATGGCCCGCAGGAAGCCGCCGAGGATCTGCGGTATGCCGCTGGCCACGACGCGGCTTGATGCGGGTTGTCAGCAATACATCTCCGCTGCTCAACCTGGCGATCATCGGTGAACTCGAACGGGTGCGCGAGCAACTGGAGCACGTCTTGATCCCACTGGCGGTCCGGGAGGAGTTCAGGCTGGAGACGGATCGTCCTGGTGTCGCTCCGCTTCGGCAGGCCCTTGCGGAGGGTTGGGTACACGTCGAGGAAATCTCGAACCGGCCCTTCGTGGAGGTGCTTCGGCGCGAACTGGACGCGGGTGAGGCAGAAGCGCTGGTGCTGGCCGTGGAGCAGAGGGCCTCCCGGGTGCTGTTGGATGAACAGGAGGCCCGGCGGGTGTCGCGGACGCTGGGGTTACCGGTGACAGGCGCACTGGGCATCTTGCTGGCTGCTTATCGAGCGGGGCGCTTGCCATCGTTACGAGTTGCGATGCAGCGATTACGCGAGGAGGCGGGCTTCTGGATTGCTCCGTCGCTGGAAGCGGATTTGTTGGCGCAGAGCGGTGAAGCATAGGAGATCCCGTGCTCCGTTGATAGAAAGCTGTTCGTCGCTGACGCGCCTCAGCCGCCGGCCGCCGCCCCGGCGGGAGGGGAGCAGGTAACCCGGTAGGTCGGTGACTGTGCCCGAGCGGCTCCCCGGCGGTCGGGGGCCTGCTCGCAGCCTACGCGCTACTACGCCTACGCGCTACTACTACGTGACCGACCACCTGGGCTCGGTCCGGGCCACCGTCGATGAGCAGGGGGAGGTGGTGAGCCAGAGCGACTCCTGCCCGAGCGGCGGGAGAAGCCATGGAGGTGCTAGCCGGGCAGACCTTCCGCATCACGCTGCACCGGATCTGACCGGCACCCGCCCCGCTCGCTCCGGGGTGGAACCGGACCCCGATGAACAGACGACGCCTCCCTTCCGTACCCGTACCGTGCATCAACGGAACAAGCCGGAGGCCCGAACCCATGCAGCAGAAGCCCCGCGTCGTGATCGTCGGAGCCGGATTCGGCGGCCTGACGTTGGCCCGGACCCTGCGGAAGGACCCGCTGGACGTCGTCCTCATCGACCGCAACAACTACCACACGTTCCAGCCGCTGCTCTACCAGGTCGCAACCGCCGGGCTGGAGCCGGAGGAGATCGCCCATGCCGTACGCGGCGTCTTTCAGGGCCACCGTAACCTCCACTTCCGCATGGCTACGGTGACGGGCGTCGACTTCCCGGCGCGGCAGGTGCGCACCGCCTCGGGCACGCTCATCCCCTACGACTTCCTGGTCCTGGCTCCCGGCGCCGCAACGAATTACTTCGGCGTGGACGGCGCCGAAGCGCACAGCTTCCCGCTCAAGGGCCTCCACGAGGCCGTCATCCTGCGGGCGCACATCATCCGCCAGTTCGAACGGGCCGACCGCAACCCCGCCCTCATCGACCAGGAAGGCCTGCTGAACGTCGTCGTGACCGGGGGCGGCCCGACGGGCGTCGAGATGGCGGGCGCGCTGCTGGAGCTGTTTCAGATGGTGCTCCGCAAAGACTACCCGGATCTCCCCATCGACCGGGCGCGCGTCATCCTGATCGAGATGGCGGATCAGGTGCTGGCCCCCTTCGACGATGCCCTGAGCCGGTATGCCTGCCGGACCCTCACCCGGCGCGGCGCCGAAGTCTGGCTCGGGCGGCAGGTCGTCCGCGTCACGGCCACGGCGGTACACCTCAGCGACGGCACCGTGATCCCGACGCGCACGCTCATCTGGGCCGCCGGCGTCAAGGCGCCCCCGCTGGCCGATGCGCTCGGGCTGGAGCAGGCCCGGGGCGGCCGCGTCGTCGTCGAGCCGGACCTGAGCGTGCCGGGCCACCCGGAGGTCTTCATCCTCGGGGACATGGCCGCCAGCCGCGACGAGCACGGCCGGCTCCACCCGCAACTGGCGCCCGTGGCCATCCAGGGCGCCCGGCACGTGGCCGAACAGATCCGCCGCCGCCTGCGGGGCGAGGCCACGCAGCCCTTCCGCTATACCGACAAAGGCACCATGGCCACCATCGGGCGCAACGCCGCCGTCGCCGAGATCCACAAACCCGTCTCGTTCAAGACGACCGGCTTCCTGGCGTGGCTGATGTGGCTGGGGTTGCACCTGATCATGCTCATCGGCTTCCGCAACCGCCTCCAGGTCCTCGTCAACTGGACGTGGAACTACTTCACCTACGACCGAAGCGCCCGGCTCATCCTGGACGGCCGCCCGCCGGACGACGAGGAACCGCCGCTCACGCTGGAGCCGGAATCGACGCCCGGAGTGGCGGATCATGGAGCCTAGGTCGTAAGATGCATCCCCTCTCCCCGTAACCCATCCCCTCCCCTTATGGCACCCCTTCGCTGGGGCATCCTGAGCACCGCCCGGATCGGCGTGCAGAAGGTGATCCCCGCCCTCCAGAAGAGCACCCTCGGCACCGTCGTAGCCATCGCCTCGCGCGACCGGGACCGCGCCCGGGCCGTCGCCGACGACCTGGGCATCCCCACGGTGCATGGCAGCTACGAGGCGCTGCTGGCGGATCCGTCCGTCGACGCCGTCTATAACCCCCTGCCCAACCACCTGCACGTTCCCTGGTCGATCCGGGCGCTGGAGGCCGGCAAGCACGTGCTCTGCGAGAAGCCCCTTGCGCTCAGCAGCGCCGAGGCCCAGACGCTCGTGGACGCCGCAGACGCCCACCCCGGCCTCAAGGTGATGGAGGCCTTCATGTATCGCTTCCACCCGCAATGGGTGCAGGTGAAAGCCTGGCTCGACGAGGACCGCATCGGCCCCCTGCGGGCGATCCAGGCCTTCTTCTCCTATTTCAACGCCGACCCGAACAACATCCGCAACCAGCCCGACGCCGGCGGCGGGGCGCTGATGGACATCGGCTGCTACCCGATCTCGCTCAGCCGCTGGTGCTTCGGCACCGAGCCGGACCGCGTCTTCGGCACGATGGAGCGCGACCCCCGCTTCGGCACGGACCGCCTCACCTCCGGCCTGCTCGACTTCGGCTCGGGCACGGCGAGCTTCACCTGCTCGACGCAGCTCAGCCCGTTCCAGCGCGTCCATCTGCTCGGCCCCGAGGGGCGGATCACGCTGGAGATCCCCTTCAACGCCCCGCCGGACCGCGCCTGCCGCCTCTGGCTCCAGCAGGGCCGGCACGTCGAGGAGGTCCTGACCGACGCCGTCGACCAGTACACCGCCCAGGGCGACGCCTTCGCCCGGGCCGTCCTCGACGACACGCCCGTGCCCACGCCGCTGCACGACGCCGTGGCCAACCTGCGCGTCCTCGAACGCCTCGTCCGCAGCAGCGAGCGCGGCACGTGGGCCTGAAGGCATGTGGGCCTGAAGACGAGCACCCGCGTCATCGGCACGGCCGCTACGAACGCAGGCCTCCCGCCGATGACCGGCCATGACCATACCCGACCATGATGCGCCTCTGCCCCCTCGAAGCCCTGCTGATCGTTGCCCTGCTGATCGTTGCCCTGCCCGCCATGGAGAGCCCCGCCCAGCCGACCAACTACGACGAAGCCCGGGTGCCGGCCTACACGCTGCCGCACCCCCTGCTTCGCGCCGACGGGACGACGATCACCGATGCGGCCGCCTGGTGGACGCAGCGACGGCCGGAGCTGCTGCGGCTGTTCGAAACGCACGTCTACGGCACCGTCCCCGGCCGCCCGGCCACGATGCGCTTCGCCGTGCGCTCGGTGGACCCCGCGGCGCTCGGCGGCAGGGCCACGCGCAAGGAGGTGTCGATCTACTTCACGGCCACGGACGAGCGGCCCCGGATGGATCTGCTCGTGTACGTCCCGAACGACCGCAGCGGCCCCGTACCGGCCTTCCTCGGGCTGAACTTCTACGGCAACCACACCATCCACCCGGACCCCGGCATCACGATCACCGATCAGTGGGTGGCGAACAACGACGACTTCGGCATCACGAACCACCGGGCCTCCGAGGCCTCACGCGGCGTGCGGGCCCACCGCTGGCCCGTCGAACGCATCCTCGAACGGGGGTATGCCCTGGTCACGGCCTACTACGGCGACCTCGACCCGGACTTCGACGACGGCTTCCGGAACGGCGTCCACCCGCTGTTCTCCGCGGACGGCCAGGCATCGCCGGACGAGACGGCGTGGGGCGCCATCGGGGCGTGGGCCTGGGGGCTGAGCCGGGCGATGGATTACCTGGAAACTGACCCCGCCCTCGACGCCCGGCACGTGGCCCTCATGGGGCATTCGCGCCTCGGCAAGGCCGCGCTGTGGGCGGGTGCCCGGGACGAGCGCTTCGCCCTCGTCATCTCGAACAACTCCGGCTGTGGCGGCGCGGCGCTCTCGCGGCGCCGCTTCGGAGAAACGCTGGCCCACATCAACACCCGCTTCCCCCACTGGTTCAACGACGTCTTCCCCCGGTACAACGACCGCGAAGACGCCCTGCCGGTCGACCAGCACGAGCTGCTTGCGCTGATCGCCCCGCGGCCGGTCTACGTGGCCAGCGCCGAGGACGACCGCTGGGCCGACCCGCGCGGCGAGTTTCTGGCGGCCCTGCACGCCGACCCGGTCTACCGCCTGCTCGGCACCGACGGGTTCGCGGCGGCCACGATGCCGCCCGTGCATGCGCCGGTGATGAGCGCCATCGGCTACCACCTCCGCGCCGGCGCACACGACGTGACGGCCTACGACTGGGAGCGGTTCATGGACTTCGCCGACCGCCATTTCGGCCGGGCCGGGCGCTGACCCGCCCACCCGCGGTCAGCCGCCCCGGGACGGGGGGAGCGGCACGCACGGCCCGGCGCCCTGCGGCCGGATGCCCCGCGGGGGCGGGGTGGCCTGAGCCTGCAGGGCCTCGAGCCGCAGCACGCACTCGCCGAGCAGGCCGGTCTGCGCCAGCACCCAGCCGGCCACCACGTCCTCGAAGCGGAACCGCCGGGCTCCCCACCCCGGATACTGGAACGAGTGGTCGACGCCGGGCACTACCAGCACCTCCAGCGCCGCCCCCTCGCCCAGCACCTCCCGGAGCCGCCGGAGGCTGGCCGCCACCGGCACGACCTGATCCCGCTCGCCGAAGAGCGCCAGGAACGGGACGCGCAGCCCCCGCCATGCGGCCGTGGCGTCGTGGCCGGCCGAGTTGAACAGCGGGCCGCGTGGGGGCGCCGTGGAAAGCGGCGGCCGCAGCGCCTCCGGCAACGAGGCCGGCAGCCGCCGGATGCGGGCATCCAGATCCGCCGTCGACGCGCCGGCTTCCCGGCGTACGAAGTAGGCGTCCCAGAGCGCCAGCAGGGTGTCGCGCCGGGCGGCGGGCAGGCGCAGCCGCTGCGCGGCCTGCTCGATGGCATAGAGGCGCGTCTGCCGCACGGACGTGAACGGGCTGGCGAGGGTGACGACGAACGCGACGGCCGTGTCTCGCGCCGCCACGACCGGCGCCAGGCGCCCGCCCTGGCTGAAGCCGATGACCCCGACCCGCCCGGCCTCCACCCCGTCCTGTGCCCGCAGCACCCGGAGCGCGGCCAGCGCATCGGCCGTCAGGTCCTCGAACGTGGCCGCCTCCAGGTCCCCGTCGGAGCCGCCGGTGCCCCGCTTGTCGTAGACCAGCGCCGCGATGCCGCACCGGGCCAGCCGCGCCGCCACGAAGCGCGGCGGATAGTTCAGCCGGTCGTCACGGCCGCCTCCAGGGATCAGGACGACGCCCGGGTGGGGACCGGGGCGGTTGGGCACCAGCAACCGCCCCGCCAGCGTGACGCGCCCCTGCTCGATGGGCACGGCGCGCTCTACGTAGGTGCCCACGGTGAAGTGCTTCGGCTCCAGGCACGCCTCCGGCCACGACGCCCCCGCCCCCCCACTCATCCAGAGCAGCAACATGAACAGGCCAGGCATCACGATGACGGAAACACAGGGGACGAAGAACCGGGCGGAGGGCAACGGCCCCGCCGAGGACAGACGCATCCGCCGGACGAAAGGTTGCCGGCGGACGCCTCACCGCGGGCGGAGGGCGGCGTGGAAACGCTCCGGAGTCACGTAGCGCGTGTGATACTGCTGCCAGTCCGCCGCGTGCCGCCGGTACACCGGGTCGTCCTCCAGGCGCGTCGGCGGCGTGGCATAGTCCGGGTCGTCGTGGGACGGCAGCGGGAGGACGGTTTTCGAGAACGCCGTGTTGTAGTCCCCGTCCTTGACCCAGCCGTCGCTGATGAACACGAAATCCCGCACCCAGCCCTCGGGCGGCGGCGGCGGTGCCGGGAAGCGCAGCACCAGCTCGTCGCCGGCATTCATGATGACGTACCGGTCGTCGACCGTCTCCAGCAGCGGCCGCACGTCCCCGAAGCGGGTGTAGTAGCCGATCAGGTCCTGCCAGACGGGCGCGGTACCCGCCAGCGTATCGTACGTGGGGATCTCGGGGGAAGACCGGTCGGCTTCGTGGGTCACCGAGAAGCCCCGGTAGCGCAGGTCGGCCGTCTCGGGGGCGAGGCGCTGCACGCGCAGGTCCGCTCCGGGCCGCCCCTGGGCCACGGCGAGGCGGTCCCAGTAGATCTCCATGTTCGTGTGGAGGCGGACGCGGCGCGGCACGCCGGGGGCGAAGGCGCCCGTCAGGTCGAGCAGCACCGTTTTGAGCTTGCCGGCGGGGAAGCCCAGGTTCTCGTGCCAGACGCGCCAGCCGCCCCGGCCGTCGGGCACCTCCAGGCGGAGGCCCTGCGGACGCATCGGCTCCTGGCTGAGGGCCACGTTGATGGAGCTGTCGGTGGGGCGCAGCCAGCCCTGCCCGACGAGCCAGAGCGGGCCGTCGGTGGGGACGTCTTCGGGCAGGTCGATCTCGAGGACGTGCGGCTCGGCCACGCCCTGGTAGCGACCCACCTCGAAGGCCTTCAGGTAGCGGGCGTCCCGCTCCCGTACCCGCTCGGTGACGTCCCGCCCCCGGCCATCCCGCACGCCGGCCACCGGGCGCAGCGGCGCCAGCGCACGCACGTCGAGGTCGGGCGGCGGGAAGACGAAGCGCTCGTCGACGAACACCTCGGTGCCGGCGGGATGGTCCACGACGAGCAGCGCGACGTGATCGAAGAAGTGCGTCTCCCACAGCTCGGCCGTGATGCGCAGGTCGTAGACCCCGTCCCGGGCCGCCAGTTGATCCCCCCGGATCTTGACCCGGTCCTCGGTCATCATCACCCCGGCGGTCTCCTGCGCATTGATCTTCAGGCCGAGGGGCGAGCGCCAGAGCACGTCCGTGACGAAGCGCATGCGCTCGCCGTCGAAGGTAAAGAGCCAGGGGCAGGAGCCCTTGAGGCGCTGCCGGGCCTCCACGGTCTGGTCGGAGAGCAGGTCGAACTCGGCCTGCACGTCGCCGTTGGGCCAGGTGATGCGGACGACGTCGATGATGAGGTGCTCGGCCAGGCCGAAGTGCAGCATCGGCTCGGTGATGGGTTGTTTCTGAAAGAGCAGGCCGGTGCGCACCTCGACGGTGCCGCCCAGGCCGAAGGGGTTGATGCGGCGGTCCCCGGCCACCGAAGACGCCAGCGGGCGGATGCTCTTGCCGTGGTAAAGGCGCCGGCCCAGGTTGGTCCACACCACCGGCTGCCCCTCGGCGGAGCGGCCGACCAGGTCGAGCCGGCCGGTGCCGGAGAGGTCGGCCACGGCGAACACCG
The DNA here is from genome assembly GCA_003285105.1 of Roseithermus sacchariphilus. Taxonomy (GTDB): domain Bacteria; phylum Bacteroidota; class Rhodothermia; order Rhodothermales; family MEBIC09517; genus Roseithermus; species Roseithermus sacchariphilus. The sequence continues at coordinate 969,522 of CP030158.1, forward strand.
GATGCGGCAGCGGATCCGGCAGGGCGAAGAAGGCGCCGTCCTCGTCGCTGAGCCAGACGCGGGCGGCGTCTTCCGTCGAGGCCAGCAGGTCCAGGCCGCCGTTGTTGTCGAAGTCGGCCGCGACGAGGCGGGCCGTGCCGGGGCGAGCGGCACCGGCGGGGAGGCCGCCCCAGGTGGCGACGGCGGAGCGGCCCCAGCCGGCATCGGGCGCCGCGCCCTCCGTCCGGAGCTGCCACACCGTACCGTCCGCCGTCCACACCAGCAGATCGATGCGCGCGTCGCTGTCCAGGTCCGCCACGGTGAAGGCCCGGACGGCGCCGAGGTCGGCAGGCAGGGCCCGTGCCCGGAAGCGTCCGGCGCGCTCGTTGAGCAGGACGTGCAGCCGTCCGCCGTCGTCGAGCAGCATCGCGTCCGGGTCGCCGTCGGCATCGAGGTCGGCCCAGGCGAACCCGCGCAGCGCCGGCACATCGTCGAAGAGCGGCCACGGCGTGAACGTCCCGTCGCCGTCGTTGCGGAGCACCCGGGGCGATCCGGTACGCGGCGCCAGGACGAGGTCGAGGTCGCCCTCCAGGTCCAGGTCGGCGGTCCAGACCCCGTCATAGGCAGCCTCCCGGATGGCGGCGGGCAGGTCCAGCCGGGGCGTGACGTCGGAGAAGGAGCGGTCCTCGTGCTGCCGGAACAGCCGGAAGCCGCCCGCGCCGGCCAGGGCGAGGTCGACGAGGAAGTCATAGTCGTAGTCGATGGCGGCGAGGCCGGAGGGAGAGGGCGACGTCCCGCCGCCGGGGAAGGGCAGCGTCGTGCCGTCCTGCAGGCGGACGGCCTCGGCCCGGGCCGCCAGCACGGCGGGCAGGTCCTCCGGCGTGAGCAGCACGACGCGCACGACGTCCCACGGCCCGCCGTCGAAGGCCAGCGAGTCCGGCACGAACGTGAGGGAAGAGTCGGGCGGGGCGGGGCGCGAGGTGGGATTGGGCAGGCGCAGGAACCGGTCTACCAGCGTGCCGATCTGCTCGTCGGGCGTCTTGAGGGCGGCCAGATCCTCCCGATAGGCCGCCTCGCGCCGGAGGATGTTTTCCAGAAACGCCGCCGGCTGCGCGGCCTGGTCCGGGGGGGCCTGCCGAAGCGCCTGGAGCTGCTCCCGGGCCTCGGGGGGCCAGGCCTCCGCCTGCGCGGCCAGCCGGTCGACCGTGGCCCGGAGCGTTTCGGCCTCCCCCAGCGCCGCGGCCAGGCGCACTTTTTCGAGCAGCGCGGCCAGGTTGTCGGGCTGCCGGTCCAGGATGCGGTCGATCAGGCGGAGGGCGTCGGCCGTGGCCTCCGGCGTGCCTCGGTCGCGCAGCAACGTGGCCAGGGCATAGAGCGCACGCAGGTTTTCCGGGTCCACCTCGACGGCCTGGCGCAGGTACGCTTCGGCGGCGTCGGCATCCCCGCGCACCTGCTCCATCAACCCGGAGAGCAGGAGGACCGGGGCGGCGTCCGGGGCCAGCGAGCGGGCTCGCTCCAGCCGGGCGGCCGCGGCGTCCAGGTCGTTGCGGCGCATGGCCAGCAGGCCCAGGTTCGCCCAGGCGGCCGGCTCGGCGGGGGCCAGCTCGGTCACCCGGAGCAGACGCTCTTCCGCCCCCAGGTCCTCCCCCGCCTGGATGCGAGCCAGCGCCGAGTAGAAGTTGTAGACGGCCTCCCGGTAGGCCTCCGAGGACGGATCCGGGTCGGCCGGGCGGCACCCCGCCAGGCCGGCGCAGACGAATAGGGCAAGCAGAATGGACCTGTTCATGCCGTCGGAATGTGCTTGATCGTTAACGGAAAGCGCCGTAAGGTAGGCCACCCCAATGTAACGAAGTCGCTGCCGGCGTGGGCCCCCGGATCCGTGCTGCCCGAGGCGAAGCCGTCGTCGACCGTGGTCGATCGGCGTCGTTCGATCTCCTCACCCCACGCCCTTCCTCCAAGGCACACCCTTCCCCCGAAGCACACCCACGCACGCCCGGCCTCACGGGAGCCCCACAGCGCGCTCCAGCGAACGCCCCACCGAGCCCCCGGCTCCGGGTTCGACGGCCCGGCGATGCCGTTCCTTTTCCTCACCAACCCTTACCACACCGACATGGTCCGTAGATTCACCCTGCGGCGGCCGTCCCTCACGCGGGCGGCCGTGCTACTTCCGTGCATGGCCTGGTGCGCCCTGCTGCTCCTCCTGACGCCCCACCTGGCTGCGGCTCAGGGCTTCGACGTGCGCGGGTTCGTACGCTCCGCCGCCAACAACGAGCCGCTGCCCGGCGTCAACATCGTGGAGGTGGGCACCCAGAACGGGACCACCACCGACGCCGAAGGCACCTTCGCGCTGACCGTGGCCGGGCCGAACGCGTCCCTCCGCGTCTCGTTCGTGGGCTTCGTGCCCCAGACCATCGCCCTCGACGGCCGGAGCGAGCTGACGATCCTCCTGGAAGAAGACACGGAGCTGCTCGACGAGGTCGTGGTGACGGCCTTCGGCATCGAGCGGCAGGAGCGGGCGCTCGGCTTCGCCGTCAGCGAAGTCTCCGGGGAGGCGCTCCGCGAGGCCAACGAGACGAACGTGGCCAACGCGCTGGCGGGCAAGGTGGCCGGCGTGCTGGTGCAGAAGCCCGCCACGGGGCCGGCCGGCTCCAGCCGGGTGATCATCCGCGGCCCCTCGTCCCTGGGCGAGGACAGCCAGCCGCTCTACGTGGTCGACGGCGTGCCCATCGACAACACCACGCTGGGCGCCGCCGGGATGTGGGGCGGCTCCGACGGCGGCGACGGCATCTCGTCGATCAACCCGGACGACATCGAGAGCATGTCGGTGCTCAAGGGCCCGGCGGCGGCCGCGCTCTACGGCACGCGCGCCAAGAACGGGGTGATCCTCATCACCACCAAACGCGCCCAGACCGGCGGCGGGCTCGGTGTCGAGTTCAGCAGCAACACCACGTTCGAAGACGTGCTCGTCACGACCGACTGGCAGGACCAGTACGGGCAGGGCACGCGCGGCGAGAAGCCGGAGACGGCCGAGGAGGCCCGCACGACCAACCTCTCCGCCTGGGGCGCTCCGCTCGACGGCTCGATGGTCATCAACTGGGACGGCGTTCAGCGGCCGTACAGCCTCATCGAGGATCGGCTCGACCGGTTCTATGAGACGGGCCTGACGACGACGAACAGCCTGGCGCTGACGGCGTCGTCGCAGACGGCCGCCGTGCGGCTCGGCTTCTCCCATCTGGAGAACAACGGCATCAGCCCCAACTCGGGCCTGTCCCGCACATCCTTCACGCTGCGCGGCACGGCCAACCTGGGCAAGCGCCTCAGCGCCGACGCCAAGCTGAACTTCGTCCGGGAAGACGTGCAGAACCGCCCCCGCCTGTCGGACTCGCCGGGCAACGCCAACTACACGATCTACCAGCTCGCTCCCAACGTGGACCCGCTGCCGATGCGGGGCACGCAGGAGACGCCGGGCACCGACGAGGAAGGCCGCGAGCTGGCCGTCACCGGCAGCATCTTCGCGCAGAACCCGTACTTCGCCGCCTACAACATCACCAGCGGCGACGAGGACCGGCGCCTGATCGGCTTCGCCTCGCTGACCTACCGCTTCACCGACTGGCTCTCGCTGATGGGGCGCTTTGGCGGGGACACCTACACCACGCGCCGCACCAACATCACGGCCTGGGGCACGGGCTATGACCCCCTGGGCAACATGAGCGAGCAGGAGTTCCGCATCACGGAGATCAACACGGACTTCCTGCTGCAGGCCCAGCGCAACCTCACCGACGCCGTGGGGCTGTCGGCCAACTTCGGCGGCAACATCCTCTACCGGCAGCGCGAGGACCTCACGCTCGGCGGCAGCGGCGGCTTCAACATCCCCACGCTGCACGTCGTCACCAACCAGGCCAACCCGACCATCGGCTACGGCTACAACGAGAAGCAGATCAACTCGCTCTACGGCTCGGCCGAGCTGTCCTACAACGACTACCTGTTCCTGACGCTGACGGGCCGCAACGACTGGTCCTCGACGCTGCCCATCGACAACAACTCGTACTTCTACCCGTCGGTCAGCGCCAGCTTCGTCTTCTCGGACGCCTTCGCGATGCCCTCGTGGCTGACCTTCGGTAAGCTGCGCGCCTCCTGGGCCGAGGTCGGCGGCGACACCGACCCCTACCAGCTCTTTCTGACCTACAGCCTGCTGGGCAGCCACATGGGCCGCCCCCGCGGCGCCGTGGCTCAGAACCAGATCCCGCTGGCCAACCTCAAGCCGTCCTCGACCGTGGGCGTGGAAGCCGGCTTCGACCTCCGCTTCTTCGACAACCGGATCGGCACGGACTTCACCGTCTACAGCCAGACGGCCTCGGACCAGATCCTCTCGACGACGATCTCGAACGCCTCGGGCTTCGAAAGCCAGGTCATCAACGCCGGCGAGATCAAGAACACCGGCGTGGAACTGCTGCTGTCCACCACACCGGTACGCACGGCGGACTGGCGCTGGGACCTGGACTTCAACCTCTCGCGCAACATCAACGAGGTCGTCGAGCTGATCGAAGGGCAGACGTCGCTCATCCTGGCCGAGAGCCGGCGGCGCGGCAACTTCGTCACGGCGGACGTCGGCGAGCCCTACGGCACCATCAAAGGGCAGAAGTACCTGCGCCAGAACGTCCCGACGAAGGTGGACCCCAACACGGGCGAGACGGTGCCGGACCCCTGCAACGCCACCGGGCCCATCGTCCACGACGCCGACGGCCTGCCGATGTCCACCGGGGACCTGTGTGTCCTCGGCAACGGCACGCCGGACGTGATCGGCGGCATCTCCAACACGGTCCGCTACCGCAACTTCACGCTCAGCGCGCTGCTGGACATGCGCTTCGGCGGGGAGATCTACTCCTTCACCAACAGCCAGGGCTATGCCTCGGGCCTGCACAAGGCCACGCTGCAGGGCCGCGAGCAGGGCTACATCGTGGGCGAGGGCGTCGACCAGGACGGCAACCCCAACACCGTCCAGGCCGACCCGCAGGACTACTTCGGCCGGATCGCCTCGGAGATCGGTGAGCAGTTCGTCTACGACGCCAGCTTCGTGAAGCTGCGTGAGCTGCAGCTGAGCTACCGCCTGCCCAGCCGCTTCCTGGCGCGGACGCCCATCACCGTGGCCACCGTCTCGGTCATCGGGCGCAACCTCTGGCTGATCCACAGCAACGTCGACAACGTCGACCCGGAATCGACCTTCCGGAACGACCAGCAGGGGATCGGGCTCGAGCACTCCGGCGTGCCGCAAACCCGGAGCCTCGGCTTCAGCATCAACGTCCGCCTCTAGCGCCGCCAGGCCCTGCTCCCCGCCCCGGCTCGCTCCGGGGCCCGATTCCGCATGAGATCAAACCCTGCTATCCCTATGAATCGTCTTTCCCTCCGCACAGGTACGGCGCTCCTCGCCCTGTGCCTGCTGCTGACGTCCTGCGACGCGCTGGACAGTCACTTCCAGGAGATGAACGTCAACCCGACCCAGGCTGACCAGATCGACCCCAACTACAAACTCACCGACATCCAGCTGCGGATCTCGGGCGAGCGCTACGAAAACTGGCGCACGAACCTGATCTACAGCTCCACGATGATCCAGCACTTCGCCACGCTGCCCACCTACTGGGCCGGCGACAAGTACCTCTACATCGCCTCCTATTCCGCGGCGATGTGGGACCGCTACTACCCCAACATCGCCCGCAACATCGAGGACCTGCGCGTGCAGGTCTGCGAGGATCCGGCGCAGGTCAACCTCTGCTCGATCACGCGGATCATGCGGGTCTTCATGTACCACCGCCTGACGGACCTCTACGGGGACATCCCCTACTCCGAGGCCGGGCTCGGCTACCTCGAAGGGATCACGCAGCCGGTTTACGACTCGCAGGAGTTCATCTACAACCACATGCTGACGGAACTGGAGGAGGCGGCACAGGCGCTCTCGCCCGGCCAGCAGACCTTCAGCACCGGCGACCTGATCTACAACGGCGACGTGGAGAAGTGGCGCAAATTCGCCTACTCGATGATGCTGCGCCTCGGGATGCGCCTGGTGAAGGTCGATGCCGGCGCGGCCCAGCAGTGGGTCTCGAAGGCCATCGCCGGCGGGGTCATGGAAAGCAATGCCGACATCGCCTTCGTCCCGCACGAGGACCCGGCCGGCTGGCGCAACGGCAACGGCTCGGTCTTCCTGGCCGATAGCAGCCCGCACCTGAGCGAGTTCTTCGTGGAGTGGATGAAGACCCACAACGACCCGCGCCTCTACGTCTACGGCCAGGTGCCGGTCGACGGGGCGCCGGCGGTGGGACTGCCCAACGGCTATGACAGCAACACCATCTCGAGCCACCCGAGCTGGATCCCCTGCGAGCCGGCCGACAGCCCGCCCTCGCCGTGCGAGATGGACGTCTACATGGACCCGAACCCGGTCATCCAGGGAGAGGACGACCCCATGTTCTTCATGACCTACGCCGAGGTGGAGCTGCTGCTGGCCGAGGCGGCCGTGCGCGGCTGGCACACGGGCGACCCGGCTACGCACTACGCCAACGGGGTCCGCGCGGCGATGGAGTACCTGTCGATGTACGGCGCCGACGCCGTCATCCCCAACGATGCCATCGAAGCCTACCTGGCCGCCAACCCCTTCGACCCGGCCAACGCGCTGAAACAGATCAACGAGCAGATCTGGGCCGCCGTGCTGCTGAACGAGTACGAAGCCTACGCCAACTGGCGCCGCACGGGCTACCCCGAGCTGACGCCGGTGGTGTACCCGGGCAACGTCACCGGCGGCACCATCCCGCGGCGCCTGCGCTACCGCGAGCAGGAGCAGGTGGCGAACCCGCAAAACTACCAGGCCGCCATCTCGCGCCAGGGGCCGGACCTGTTCACCACGCGCATCTGGTGGGACGTGGCTCAATGAGCCGACCGCGCACCGCGCGGAGCACCACACTCCGAGGGGGAAGGCCTCACCGCCTTCCCCCTTTTTTTATGCGGCGATGGTGGCCGGAAGCCGCTCATCGGCCGGCGGCATCGCCCGGCATCCGAGGCCCACGGCCCGGCCTCCGGTGTCACCGGGCCGCGGCAAAGGAGATCGAGCGGACGGCTTCGGCGCCGCTCACCTCGTCGACGACGTGCACGGTGAGCGTCAGCGGGTGGCGGCGGTCCACCGCGGCCAGGTCCAGCACGATGGTTTCCGCCGTGCGCCGCGCGTCGCTGCGGTAGCGGGTGCGGGCGGAGGTTGGCGCCCGGCCGTCGGGGGCATCCGGGCGGGTGACCCGGTAGGCGATGGTGTAGCGCGTCCGGCCATCGGCCTCGCAGGCGAGGTGATACAGCTCGAAATAGAACGCCAGGTTGCCGTGCCGGGGCAGCGTGGCGAAGGGATACACGGCGGAAGCCTCGGCGGGCGGGGCGGCCTCGCCGGCGGCCATCGGCCGGAGGTCGCTCATCTCCAGGCGCCGCCCCGTGGGGTCCAGCGCCACGAGGGAGTCGATCCGGGCCGTGCCGAGCTTCAGGCGGGCGCCGGGTTCGAGCGGGCCGTCCTCGCCGGCGCGGAGCACCCGTCGCTGCTCCCATTGCACCCCCAGGTGATAGCGCCCGGTATCGCCCCGGACGACGAACGTGCGCGTGGCCGCTCCGTCGCCGGCATCCGCCGGGGTGAGGTAATGCCGGTGCTGGAGGGCCTGCAGGCGATAGCCGTCATCGTAGCGGGCCACCGACATGGTAAGCAGGGAGCCCGGCACCGCAGAGGGGGCTGGATCCTCCTGCAACGCGCCATCTGGCGGCTGCAATGCCGACGCCTCGACACCCCAGTACACCTCGGTGCGCGTGGTGCCGTCGGCCTCCAGGAAGCGCGCCCAGCGCATGGGCACCGCCAGCGGATCGCCCGGCCCGGCGGCGGCGGAATACACGGGGGGCACCTGCTGCGCGCGGCGCCAGGCGGCGGCGCTGTCTTCCTCACGCGCCTGCTGCAACACGCTCCGGGCTGCCCGGTCGGGCCGGAGCGCGCTGGGGTACGGCAGGGCGTTGTACGTCGTCACCGCATCGTAGACGTCCCCGAAGGCGGGATGCGCCAGCGCCAGCTGGCCGTAGACCTCCTCCAGGACGGCCAGCAGCGCCCGCGCCGGACCGAGCCCGGCCTCTCCCCGCGCCGAGCGGCCGCGCAGCACCGCCGGAATCAGCTCGACGGCCGGGCGCTCCCGGAAGGGCTGCCGGGGCGAGGAGCGGATGAAGACGAAGTACGCGGCGTCGCCGAGGTGGGGGTAGACCCAGATCTCGTTGGCGGGGATTGGCGGGATCGGCGGCACCTCGCGCAGGTCGAACGCAGACAGCGCGGGCGAGAGCCGGACCGTCGCCGTCCGCCCCGGCGGTCCCAGCCGGAGGTACCGCGTGCCCCGGTCGTCGAAATCACACGTCTCGCCGATCCAGGGGAAGTGCCGGCGCACATGAGCCAGGCGGCGCAGGTGCTCTTCGAGGCGCTCGTTGGCCGCCGTGCCCGGCAGCGGGTCCTGCCGCCGCCACCACCGCACGAGGCCGGTGCCGGTGCCCGCCGGCAGACGGCCGAGGTCGCAGGCGGCCAGGGCCGGCTCCAGCCGCGCCCGGATCGGCTCGGAGGGCGGCAAGACGTGGGCCACCGCCCGCAGATGCCGCAGCAGGATGGAGGCCTCGGCGGCGGCCACGGGGGCATCCAGGCGGGCCAGCAACGCCAGGTAGTGCCCGGCCGCTTCGGCCGTCGGCCCGGCGGTGCCATCCGCAGAGCGATCCGCAAAGACGTCCAGGATCCAGGCGTCGGCGTGGGCGACCGAGAGCGACTCGGGGCCGACGAGCGCCGCCGGGGCCGCGCCGCCGCGTGGCTGGGCCGAGGCCGAGGACCACACCAGCAGCCCCACCAGTAACCCCACGAGCAACCCTGCGTGTCGAAGACCAACCATGGCGCCATGCCTCCGCAAACTCCGGCTCCGACCGGCTTCCCGGCCGGCGTCGCAGCCGGCTACGGGATTGGACTCGCCGGCCGCCCTGCTGTTCTGCCGCCGTTCTGCCCGATGCGCGCTGCGGGGTTTCCCCCGGATCTTGTGCGACCGGTACGGTTTAAGAGGCTGTTCCATCCGTATCGCCCGGCCCCGCGCGGCGACCCGGCGGCCCCGTACCCGCCTCCGACCCCACCCCTGCCATGCGGCCTCTGTCGTACCTGCTCCTGCTGGCCGCCGGCCTGGCTGCCGGCCTGGCGGCCTGCCGGCCGGCCCCCCCACCCGCCACACCCGGCTTCACCCTCCTCCCGCCCGACTCCACCGGCGTGACGTTCGTCAACGAGATCGTCGAGGACGACGGCTTCAACGTGCTCGAGTACGAGTACTTCTACAACGGCGGCGGCGTGGCCGTGGGCGACGTCAACGGCGACGGCTTGCCCGACCTCTACTTCACGGCCAACATGCGCCCGGATGCCCTCTACCTGAACCGCGGCGGCTTTCGCTTCGAGGACGTGACCGAGGCCGCCGGCATCCGGGCCGAGCCCACCTGGACCACCGGCGTCACCATGGCCGACGTCAACGGCGACGGCCACCTCGACATCTACGTCTGCCGCTCCGGCCGCGTCGGCGAGGAGCGCCGCCGCAACGCGCTCTACCTCAACAACGGCGACGGCACCTTCTCCGAGCGCGCCGCCGCCTTCGGCCTGGACGACCCCGCCTACTCCACCCACGCCACGTTCTTCGACGCCGACCGCGACGGCGACCTCGACCTGTTCCTCCTGAACCACCCCATCCGGCGCTTCGCCCACTTCGACGTCGACCTCATCCGCCAGCAGCGCGATCCGCTGGCCGGCGACAAACTCTACCGCAACGACGGCGACGTCTTCGTCGATGTCAGCGAGCAGGCCGGGATCATCCAGAACCCCATCGGCTTCGGCCTCAGCGCCCAGGTCAGCGACCTCAACGGGGACGGATGGCCGGACCTCTACGTCGCCAACGACTACATCGAGGACGATTACCTCTACCTCAACAACGGCGACGGCACTTTTACCGAAGCCATCCGGGCGTTCCTGACGCACACCTCCCTCTCGTCGATGGGCACCGACATCGCCGACGTCGACAACGACGGCCGGCCGGACATCGTCACCCTGGACATGCTGGCCGAAGACCCGCGGCGGCAGCATCGCCTGAAGGGACCCGAGGGCTTCGCCTACTACCGCCAGCTGCGCGAGCGCGGCTTCCACGAGCAGTACATGCGCAACATGCTGCACCTCAACGGCCCCCTGCCGTTCGTCGAGATCGGGCTGCTCGCCGGCATCGCCACCACGGACTGGAGCTGGGCCCCGCTCCTGGCCGACTTCGACCTGGACGGCTGGAAGGACCTCTTCGTCACCAACGGCTACCTGCGGGACTACACCGATCTCGACTTCCTCTCCACCACGCTGAAGCAGGCGCAGGACCTCTCTCGCATGCGCGGGCAGGCGCTCTCTTCGAAGGCGCTGGTCGGGCAGATGCCCTCCACGCCCATCCCCAACTACCTCTTCCGCAACACCGACGGCCAGCGCTTCGAGGACGTCACGGCCGCCTGGGGGGTGGATCAGCCCGGCTTCTCGGCCGGTGCCGCCTATGCCGACCTGGACGCCGACGGGGACCTCGACCTCGTCGTCAACAACAGCAACGCACCGGCGGCGCTGTTCCGCAACGAGGCCCAACGCACCGGCCGCCGCTGGCTGCGGGTCCGCCTGCTCGGCGAGGGGGGCAACACCGCCGGCATCGGGGCGGCGGTGACGCTGACCACCCCGGACGGCCGCACGCAGCACCAGGAGCAGATCCCCGCGCGCGGATACCAGTCGTCCGTCGAGCCGCTGCTGCTCTTCGGCGTCGGGGCGGCCACGCAGGTGACGGTGGCGGTGACCTGGCCGGACGGCTCCTTCCAGCGGCTCGAGGACGTGGCCACCAACCAGACGCTGACGCTTCGGCAGGCCGAGGCCCTTGCGCCCGAACCGTCCCCGGAGCCGCTCCCCACGCCGCTGTTCGCTCCCCTCCCGGACGCCCGCGGCCTCGACTTCGTCCACCGGGAGAACGACCTGGACGACTTCGAGCGAGAGCCGCTGCTGCCGCACCAGCTCTCCCGGCTCGGCCCGGCTCTGGCCGTGGCGGACGTCAACCGCGACGGGCTGGACGACGTGTTCTTCGGCGGGGCCCGGGACCAGCCGGCCGCGCTCTACTTCCAGCAGGCCGACGGCGCCTTCCGGCGCATCCCCACGCCGGCCTTCGAGGCACACGCCCGCTTCGAGGACGTCGGGGCGCTGTTCTTCGACGCCGACGGGGATGCCGACCTCGACCTTTACGTGATCAGCGGCGGGGCCTTCGCCGACGGGGAGGACGCCGCCTATCAGGATCGGCTGTACCTGAACGGGGGCTTCGGCGCATTCACCCACGCGCCCGAGGCCCTGCCCCCCATCACCGCCAGCGGCGGCGCCGTCGCCGCCCACGACGTCGACGGCGACGGCGACCTCGACCTGTTCGTCGGCGGGCGCGTGCTGCCCGGACGCTACCCGATGCCGCCGCGCAGCTACCTGCTCGAGAACACCGGCGGCCGCTTCGTGGATGCCACTCCCGAGCCGCTCCGGCACCCCGGCCTCGTCACCAGCGTCGTCTGGGCCGACCTCGACGGCGACGCCACGGCCGAGCTGATACTGGCCGGTGAGTGGATGCCCATCCGGGTGTTCCGGTACGACGACGGCGCGTTCACCGAGCACACGGCGGCCGCCGGCCTCTCCGACACCGGCGGCTGGTGGTCCGCCCTGGCCGCCCTGGACCTCGACGCCGACGGCGACCTCGACCTCGTGGCCGGCAACCGCGGCCTCAACGGCGTCCTGCGCGCCACCCCGGACCAGCCCGCCCGCATCCATGCCGCTGACTTCGACCGCAACGGCTCGGTAGATGCCGTGATCAGCCACGTCGTCCACGGCCTCCGCTACCCCGTCGCGAGCCGGGACGAGCTGCTGGCGCAACAGCCGCGCCTGGCCATCCGCTTCCCCACCTACGCTGCCTATGCCGACGCGACCCTGGACGACCTGCTGACGCCCGAAGAGCGCGCCCGGGCGCTCGTCCTGGAGGCCCACACCTTTGCCTCGGTGGTGCTGGAGAACCGGGGCAACGCCACGTTCCAGGTCCACCCGCTGCCGGTGGAGGCCCAGCTGGCCCCGGTCCGTGCCATCCTGCCGGGTGACCTGGACGGGGACCGCCTGCCGGAGCTGCTGCTGGCCGGCAACGACTTCACGGTGCGCCCGCAATGGGGCCGGCAACAGAGCGGACGCGGGGTGCTGTTGCGCAACCGTGGCGGGCTGGACTTCGCCCCCATGCCGCCGGAGCAGAGTGGCCTGTGGCTGCCCGGAGACGTACGCCGGGTGGCCGCCGCACGCACGCCCGCAGGGCCGCTACTCCTGGCCGCCTACAACGATGCTGCCCCGGTGCTCCTCGGCCCCTACCGCCCCGCGATGGCCGCCCGCTGATTCCCCGTGCATCGGGCCCTCCGCGTGTGTACCTTGCCCCGTCGAGACGAATCGCCTTCGGGGCGGGTGCGCGCCGGGTCGCGTGGCATCCCGCCCGAACGAGGGCCGGGTTCCCTGCCGCTCCGCCCCATGCGTGTCCGCCTGCTGATCCTCCTGCTCCTCGGAGCGCTCCCCGCCCTGCCGACGCCGGCCCAGCCCTTCCGGCACCTGCGGCAGGAGCATACCCCACACCCCCCTCCGACGCTGGAAGCCTGGCTCGGCCGGGCCTCGGCCCTGCGCACTCGCATCCGCGTCAGCACGGGCCTGTGGCCGCTGCCGGAGCGGACACCGCTGAACCCACGCCTCTCCCCGCCCACGACGGGCGACGGCTACACCGTGCAGTCCGTCGTACTGGAGACGTATCCGGGGTTCTACCTGACGGGCAACCTCTACCGCCCCCTCGACGGCCCCGGCCCCCATCCGGCGGTGCTCTCCGCTCACGGCCACTGGACGCAGGGCCGCTTCGAAAACACGGACACCGGCTCCATCCCGGGCCGGGCCGTCCAGTTCGCCCGCATGGGGTACGTCGTCTTCAGCTACTCCATGGTCGGCTACAACGAGACGGCCGACCTCCTGCCGCATCGCTTCGACGCGCCGGCCTTCCAGCTCTGGGGCTTCACGCCCATGGGCCTCCAGCTCTGGAACAGCCTGCGCGCCCTCGACTTCCTGAGCAGCCTGCCGGATGTGGACCCGCACCGCATCGGCATGACGGGGGCCTCCGGCGGGGCTACCCAGACCTTCATGCTGACCGCCATCGACCCCCGCATCCGGGTGGCCGCACCGGTCAACATGATCTCGGCCCACTTCCAGGGCGGCTGCGTCTGTGAGAACGCCCCGCTGCTCCGCCTCACCACGCACAACGTCGAGATCGGCGCCCTCGCCGCCCCACGGCCGCTCCTGCTGGTCTCGACCAGCGGCGACTGGACGCGCAACACGCCGTCGGTCGAGTACCCCGCCATCCGCGCGATCTACCGCCTCTTCGACGCCGAGGACCGGGTGGCGAACGTGCACCGGGACGATCCGCACAACTACAACCGGGGCAGCCGCGAGGCCGTCTATGCGTGGTTCAACCGCTGGCTGAAGAACGACCCGTCGCCCGTCGCCGAGCAGCCTTTCCAGATCGAACCGCCCGAGGTCCTGACCGCCGAGGTGCCGGACGACGCCCTCGGCCTGGAGGCGCTCTTCGCCCGGTTCCGCGCGCGAGCCCGGCAGCAGATCGAAGCCGCCCGGCCGGACGGCTGGCCCGCCATCTATGCCTACCGCGACACGTTCGGCCGGGCGCTGGAGGAGGTGCTCGACCCCGGCCCGGCCACCCCCGCGTTCACGCTGGAAGCCGCCCTTCCCGCCGACCGCACCGGGGCCGGACGGGCCGTGCTGATCGTCCATCCCGACGACACGACGGCCGCGCGCGAGGCGCACCGCCGGGCCGATTCGCTCCGGGCCGCCGGGGTCCTCGCCTTCCTCCTCAACCCCGTGCCCCGACCCGCCTCCCCGCCCGACTCGATCGCCCACGCGACGACCTACAACCCGACGACGGCCAGCCTCCGCGTCAATGCCATCCGCGCCGCCGCCACCTCGATCCTGGCTCGCCCGGATGTGACCCGCCTCGACCTGGTCGGCCTGGAGGTCGCCGGCCCGTGGACCCTGCTGGTTCGCGCCCTGCTGCCGGACGTCCATGCCACGGAGGTCGACCTCGCCGCGCTGGCCGACGACACCGACATCCCCTTCCTGAGCGACCTGTTCATCCCCCTGCTGCGCCGTGCCGGAGACGTACGCACGGCAGCGGTGATGATCGCTCCGGCTCCGCTCACGCTGCATGGCCTGCCGGAAGGACCGCTCCGCACCTGGTTCGAGGACGTTTACCGGGCCGCCGGCGCCCGGCCCATGCTCTCGGTCCACGGCCCCCGGCCATGAACCGGACCGGCCCCAAAAACAAACCGGTGGCTTCGCCCCAAGCCACCGGTTCGCAGAGACCCACTCGGATGTGCTGAGTGAGATGTGCTACGCCCCAACATACGCGATGCCTCACCGGCGCGTATCACCATACTGTTAGCCTTCTGTTACGCCTGCGCAACCCGTTGCCGCCCCGCCATGGCCCTGCGTCTCGTCGAGTTCACGGCCCCGGCCGACTTCCGCGTACCGGACGACATCGTGGACACCTACGCCATCGCCCACCAGGACCGGCTGGCCACGGCCGAGGGCGAGGTGCTGCTCCGCATCCTGCTCCAGGCCGAACAGACCGAACGCTTCATCGAGTGGCTGCACGAGGCGGTCGGATTACCCGAGGATCTCCGCATCGTGATGCTCCCCGTCGAGGCCACCGTGCCGCGCCTGGAGGCCCCGGAAGAAGCCGAAGCCGAGGCCGCCTCCGCCGGTCCGGCCGGGCGCATCAGCCGCGAAGAGCTGTACGAAGACCTCAACGACGCCATCCGCGTGAGCGGGGTATACCTGGCGATGGTCGTGCTCTCCACCATCGTGGCCGCCGGCGGGATGCTGCGCGACAGCGTCGCCATCGTCATCGGGGCCATGGTGATCGCCCCGCTCATCGGCCCGAACATCGCCCTGGCCCTCGGCACGACGCTGGGTGACATGGACCTGGTGGGACGCGCCCTGAAGATCAACGGGCTCGGGCTGCTGCTGGCGCTGGGCCTGTCCGTGGGCATCGGGCTACTGGTGGACGTCGACCTGCAGCAGGCCGAGATCGCCTCCCGCACGCAGGTGCAGCTCGGCGACCTGCTGCTGGCGCTGGCCGCCGGGGTGGCCGGGGCGCTGTCCGTAACGCGGGGCTACCCGTCGGCGCTGATCGGTGTGATGGTGGCCGTGGCGCTGCTGCCGCCGCTGGTGGCTCTGGGCATGCTGCTGGGCGACGGGGCCTTCGGCGCGGCCTACGGGGCCGGGCTGCTGCTGCTGACCAACGTCGTGGCCATCAACCTGGCGGCCGTCGGCACCTTCCTGGTCCAGGGCATCCGCCCGATGAACTGGTACGAGGCCGAACAGGCAAAGAAAGCCACGCGCATCGCCCTCGTGCTGTGGACGATCGCCCTGGCGCTGCTCATCACCGCCATCCTCCTCGCCCCCGGCCCCACCCTTCCCATCGCCCCCTGAGGCGCCCCCGCCGGCCCGCTTCAAATTGAACCAGACTTCACACCCGTACCGTGCACCGATCCCTATTAAAGACACAAAAGTCTTAAATTGAGGTTGCCGTACCGACCTCCTCTGGTGTTACACGTCCATGACGGATCGCTCCTTTCTCCTGGCCTGGCGGGGTGCCCTGGGCGCGTTCGTGCTCGCCGGGTCGACGGGTGTGCTGTACCGGATCGGGCTGGCCACGGGGTGGACCGCCGGATTCGACCTGGTCAACATCCGCCACGCCCATTCCCACCTGATGTACTTCGGCTGGGTCATGCCGGCGCTGTTCGCGCTGATGGGCACGTACCTGAGCCCCGCCCCCTCGACCCGCCGGCTGCCCCGCGTGATCGGGGCCTGTTTCGCGGCGGCGCTGCTGGCCTATCCGCTGTTTCTGGCCTTCGGCTACCGGCCCGTCGACCTGGGCGAGGCCCGGCTACCGCTCGCCGTCATCGCCGCCTCGCTGAACATGCTGGTCTGGTACGGCTTCGTCCTGTATTACCGCCGGGCACGACGCGGCCGGCCCCGCAGCCACGCGCTGCACCTGTGGGATGCGGCGGTCACCTTCCTCGTCCTGGCCACGCTGGGGGCCTGGGGGCTGGCGCTGCTTCAACCGTTCGGCATCGACGACCCCCGATGGACCACGGCCCTGACCCACGTCTTCCTCGATTATGTGTCCGAGGGGTGGTTCGTACTGGCCGTGCTTGGGCTGGCCTATGCCGTGCTCGCGCCGCGCACCGGATGGTGGGATCGCACGAGCCTGTATCTGATGGTGGCCGGCCTGCCGGTCACGTTTGCGCTGGGCATGCCGGGCTCGCTGGTGCCGGCCACGTTGCGGTGGCTGGCCGGATTCGGCGGGGCGCTCGTCGGCACCGGGCTGTGGATCGCCGTGGTGCGGCTCTGGGGGGTAGCAGACGGGCGGTGGCGGGTCCCCCTCGCCTTCCTGGCGCTGAAGGCCACCGGGCAGGTGATCGTGGGGCTGCTGCCGGGCCTGTGGTGGGCCGATCTGCACGGGCTTCGGGTCCTCTACCTCCACCTGATGCTGCTCGGGTTCGTCTCCACCGGCCTGGCGGCGGCGGCCGCGATGCTCCGGCGCCGTGTGGCCGGGCGCGGCACGGCCGTGTTTTACCTGGCCGTCGGGGTGGTGCTGGCCTCGCTGCTCCCGTTCACCCCACTGTGGCCGGCGGGCTGGCGTGGGCCGTGGGCCTTCGACGTCGCGGCGTGGCTCAGCCCGCTTCCGGTGCTTGCCGCCGCGTGGCTGATCGTGCGGACCCGCCCCGGCCTGGATCAGGAGCCGCGCTGACGGCCCCCCTGCTCACGCTCCCGGGGCGGCTCGTTTCCCGAACCACAGGGCATCCAGGCTGTAGCGGCCCGGCCCCAGCGGCAGCAGCCCCACGAGCACGAACAGGTTCTTGAACGCGTGGGCAGGCGTGCCCTGCCCCGAGACGAAGTGGCTCACCGTGGCCACGAACATGGTGAAGGCCAGCAGCGCGCAGACGGGACGGTAAAACAGCCCGACGGCCAGCAGCACGCCGCCGATCGACTCGGCAAACGCGGCCATGAAGCCGAAGAACGTGTGGCCGAAGCCGATGCCGAACAACTCCATCGCCTGGCCCAGCCCGGCCCATCGCTCCGGCCCGCCGACCAGCTTGCCCCATCCGTGGAAGAAGAGGAAGCCCAGGCCGAAGCCGAGGCGGAAAATCAGCAGTCCGGCATCGCTGTACTTTGCAAGTCGATCGCCCATCATCGGTTGGTGTCGGTCAGGTGATAAAGGAACGCATGGCGCGTGCTCATCGCAGACGTTCGTTGAAGAAGTCGATGGTGCGCTGCCAGGCCAGGCGGGCCGAGGCCGCGTCGTAGCGCGGGGTGGTGTCGTTGTGGAAGCCGTGGTGGACGTTCGGGTAGAAGTGGACGGTGTAGGCCTTCTGGTGGGCCATCAGCGCGGCTTCGTAGGCCGGCCATCCGGCATTGACCCGCTCGTCCAGGCCGGCGAAGTGGAGCATCAGCGGCGCCCGGATGGCCGGCACGTCCTCCGCGGTCGGCTGGCCGCCGTAGAACGGAACCGCCGCCGCCAGATCCGGCACCCGAACGGCCATCATGTTCGCCACCCATCCACCGAAACAGAACCCGACGACACCGACGGCCCCGCTGCACGCAGGATGCGCGCGGAGGTAGTCGAACGCCGCGATGAAGTCCTCCAGCATCTCGTCCCGGTCCCGCTGCCGCTGCAGGGCACGCCCGTCGTCGTCGTTGCCGGGATACCCGCCCAGGGGGGTCAGCGCATCGGGAGCCAGGGCGATGAAGTCCGCCAGCCCGGCCCGTCGGCACACGTCCTCGATGTGCGGGTTGAGCCCCCGGTTCTCGTGGACCACCACGACCCCCGGCAGCCGGGCCTCGTTACCGGCCGGCATCGCCAGCAGCCCGCGGATGGTCCCGCCGCCCCGCGGGGAGGCGTAGGTGACGTACTGCTCGTCCAGCCGCGCATCGCCGGCCCGGACCTGCTGGGCCGCGGCATAGTCCGGCAACAGATAGTCGAGGAGGGCCGACACCGTGAGGCCGCCCACGGCATAGGCCGAGAGCCGGTCCACGAACTCCCGCCGGCTGATCTGGCTGTGGACGTAGCGGTCGTACAGGTCGAAGACCTCTGGACGCAGATCTTCGTTGCGGAGCTTCTCGGGCATGGGGCAGCCTCCCGGAGGATGAGCACGGAGCACGGAACGCGGCGGAACTCCGCCTGGACGCTGCGTGCGGGCCTTCCAGAATAACGGGATACCCCTGCACGGACACAAGCCGCGCCACGAACGGCACCGGGATGCCATGAACGGCACGCGTGCGTCCGGCAACGCGCCCGGCAACGCGCCCGGCAACGCGTCTGGCAACGCGGCCGCCTCCGCGGCAGGAACGCGGACAGCCCATTGACTGACCGGTCAGTCACACCTATCTTCCCGGTTCACGCTGCCATTACCTCCCGCCCCATGCCGTCTTCATCCGCCCCGGCCGTTCGCTCCCGCCCCGGGGTTACCGACAAGCGCGCCGCGCTCCTCGAGGCCGCGCTCGAACTCATGGCCCGCCACGGTCTCCAGAACGTGCCGACCTCCGCCATCGCGCGGCGGGCGGGGGTGGCCAAGGGGACGCTGTTCGTGTATTTCGAGACGAAGGAGCACCTCCTCAACGAGCTCTATCTGACGATTGCCACCCGGTTCAACCAGGCCGTACAGGCCGCGTTCGACCCGCAGGTCCCGCCGCCGGCCCGGTTGAGGCCATTCTGGTTCGCCTTTGCCCGGTGGTACCTCGACCACCCGGCCGACGCCTCCGTCCTGCTCCAGTGTGAGGTCGCGGCCGTGCTGACGCCCGAGACGCAGGCCCGCAAAGCCGAGATGGATACCGCGCTGGCGCGCGCGTTCTTCCCGGACGTGTTCGAGCGCGTAGCCGGCTCCTCGCTCCGCTACGTGGGCTATGCCCTGATCGCCGGCCCGATCCAGGCCCTGGCTCAGATGCGCGACAAGGGCGAGATCGAGATCACGGACGACCTCCTGGAGGAAACCTTCGCCCGCGTGCAGCAGGCGCTTCAACCCTGACCCCCTCACACGCCCCATGTTCAAACACCTCCGCATTCATCTGCTCGCCCTGCTGGTCCTGCTCCTGGCCGCCGGTGGCCTGTGGCTGACGCGCCGCACCGAACCGCCCCGCCTCCTCGTCTTCTCCCGGACGGAAGGGTTCCGCCATACGTCCATCGAGGCCGGCATCGCCGCGGTGCAGCGCCTGGGCGAGACGCACGGCTTCGCCGTCGAGGCCACGGAAGACCCCGGCGTCTTCTCCGAGGCCACGCTGAAACGCTACCGCGCCGTCGTCTTCCTCAACACGACGGGGGACGTCCTCGACGAGGCGCAGCAGGCCGAATTCGAGCGCTTCATACAGGCCGGCGGCGGCTACGTCGGCATCCACTCCGCCGCCGACACGGAATACGACTGGCCCTGGTACGGTCGCCTGACCGGGGCCTACTTCGAGAGCCATCCCATGGACCCCAACGTGCGCACGGGCACCTTCCGCGTGCTCGACGCCAGCCATCCCTCCACGCAGGGCCTCCCGGAGCGATGGGAGCGCACGGATGAGTTCTACAACTTCCGGTCGGTCCAGCCCGACCTCCACGTGCTGATCGACATCGACGAGACCACCTACGAGGGCGGCACCCACGGCGAGCATCACCCGATGAGCTGGTACCATGACTACGGAGGCGGCCGCGCCTGGTACACCGCCATGGGCCATACCGAGGAGACCTTCTCCGAGCCCCTCTTCCTGCAACACCTCCTCGGAGGGATCCGCTACGCCATGGGAGACGCCGCGGTGGACTACACCCGCGCCCGGCCGGCCGAGAACCGCTTCACCCGCGTGGTGCTCGCCGAGAAGCTGAACGAACCCATGGAACTGGCCGTCCTCCCGGACGAGCGGGTCCTCTTCATCGAACGCGGAGGCCGCGTCCGGCTCTACAGCCCCGCTACCGAGCAGGTCACGCAGATCGCCACCATCCCCGTCTCCACCCGGTACACGGACGGCTCCATCGCCGAGGACGGCCTGCTCGGCCTGGCCATCGACCCGGCCTTCGAAGACAACGGGTGGGTCTACCTCTACTACTCCCCCGCCGGCGACGAGCCGAAGAACGTCCTCGCCCGCTACCGGATGCAGGGCGACGCGCTCGACCTGGGCTCGGAGCAGCTCCTGCTCGAGGTGCCCGTGCAACGCGACCAGTGCTGCCACACCGGCGGCTCCATCGCCTTCGATGCCGACGGAAACCTCTACCTCTCCACGGGCGACAACACGAACCCGCACGGCACCGGCTACGCCCCCATCGACGAGCGGCCGGGCCGGGCCCCCTGGGATGCGCAGAAATCCGCCGCCAACACGAACGACCTCCGCGGCAAGATCCTGCGTATCACGCCCCGCCCGGACGGCTCCTACGCCATCCCGGAAGGGAACCTCTTCCCCCCCGGCACCCCGAAGACCCGGCCCGAGATCTACACGATGGGCCACCGAAACCCCTTCCGGATCAGCGTCGACTCGCGCACGGGCTTCCTCTACTGGGGCGACGTCGGCCCCGATGCCGCCCGCGACTCGTCCGCGCGCGGACCGGCCGGCCACGACGAGTTCAACCAGGCGCGGCAGGCCGGCAACTTCGGCTGGCCCTACTTCGTCGGGGACAACAAACCCTACTACGACTACGACTTTGCCACCCACACTCCCGGCCCCGCCTTCGACCCGGCGCACCCGGTCAACACGTCTCCGAACAACACCGGGCTGACGGAGCTGCCCCCGGCCCAGCCGGCCTTCCTCTGGTACCCGGCCGGCCCCTCGCCGGAATTCCCCCTGCTGGGCACCGGCGGCCGCTCGGCGATGGCCGGCCCCGTCTACCACCGGGACGACTTCGCCGACGCGCCCCGTGCCTTCCCGGCCTACTACGACGGCAAGCTCTTCCTCTACGAATGGATGCGCGGCTGGATCATGGTCGTGACGATGGACGAGCAGGGTGATCTGGTCGAGATGGAGCGCTTCATGCCGAGCCACCGCTTCAGCAACCCGATCGACATGGCCTTCGGCCCCAGCGGCGACCTCTACGTGCTGGAATACGGGACGGGCTGGTTCACGGCCAACGACGACGCCCGCCTGCTCCGCATCGAGTACCAGGCCGGCAACCGGAAGCCCTCCCCGCATCTGGCCGTCGACCGCAGCGCCGGCGCCACACCCCTGCGCGTGTCGCTGTCGGCGGCGGGAACCTCCGACCCGGACGGCGACGCGCTCCGCTATGCCTGGACGATCTCGGGGCCGGACGGCGACGTGCTGGCCACGCTGAACGAGCCGGACCCCACCTTCACCTTCGACCAGCCCGGCCTGTACACGGCCACGCTCACGGTGACCGACGCACAGGGCGCCCAGGCCACGGCCGAAACGCAGATCGTCGCAGGGAACGAACCGCCGCAGGTGCACATCGACCTGGCCGGCGGCAATCGCTCCTTCTTCTTCCCCGGCGTCCCGATCCACTACAGCGTCCGCGTGCGTGACCACGAGGACGGGTCGCTGGCGGACGGGCAGATCGATGCCGCGCAGGTGGCCGTCACGGCGGATTACCTGCGCGAAGGGTTCGACCAGGTGGCGATGGCGCAGGGGCACCGCTCGGCAGACGCCGCGGTGGCCCAGGCGGCGGGCCGCGCACTCGTCGAGGCCGGCACCTGCCTCTCCTGCCATCGGCTCGACGCGCCCTCGATCGGGCCGTCCTACCGGGACGTCGCCCGGAAATACGACGGGGATCCGACCGCCGCCGAGCATCTGGTGGCGAAGATCCGCGAGGGGGGCTCCGGCGTCTGGGGCGAGGTGATGATGCCGCCGCACCCCCAGCTTTCCGAACAGGAGGTGCAACAGATGGTCGATTACATCCTCAGCCTGGCCCATGCACAGCCGGCGACGCCCTCGCTGCCCGTGGAAGGCACGTACACCCCGCCCGAGCACCCCACGCCGCAGGGCCTCGTCGTGCTCCGGGCGGCCTACACGGACCGGGGCGCCAGCGGCCTGCCCGGCGCCACGGCGGAGGAAACCCTGGTGCTCCGCCCCCCGACGGTGGTCGTCGCCACCGGGGAGCTCTCGGAGAGCGTCCGCCGCATCTCGACGCCGCAGATGCCCACGGAACTGACCATCGCCTCCGAGCCCGGCTCGTACGTCCGGTTCGCCGGGCTCGACCTGTCCGGGCTCTCCGAGATCCGGTTCCTCGCCGTGGCACCCGCCCAGATCCAGGCCCGGGGCGGCTTCATCGAGGTCCGGCTGGACGCGCCCGACGGCCCCCTCGTAGGCCGGACGCCCTTCATCGAACCCGGTGGGGCGCCCACGCCCGTCACGGCCGCCCTCGAACCCACGAGCGGGGTGCACGACGTCTACTTCGTGTTCCGCAACGACCGGGAGGCGGAGCCGGGCAGCCTCTTCCTGGTGATGACCGCCGAGTTCGCCGGCCCTCAGGCCACGGCCCCGGCCACGGCCATGGCGCCCACCCCCCGGGCCGGCACCGGCCTGTCCACACGCAGCCCCCTCCGGGACCTGCTGGCCCACGAGCAGGCCCGGGCCATCCTGGAACGCTACGTGCCCGGCATGACGACCAACCCGCAGTTGCAGCAGGCGCTGGACCTCTCGCTCCGCGACCTTGCCACGTACGCGCCGAATGTGTACACAGACCAGGTGCTCGCCGCCATCGACGGCGATCTGGCGCAGATCGACCCATCCACACCCTGAGGAACCGACCATGACCCATCGCCCCCCCCTCGACGGCCCCGGCCGTCGCGCCTTCCTCAAACGCCTGGCCGCCGCCACTGGCACGCTGCTCATCGGCCGTCAGGCCCTCGCCTCGGACGCCCCGCAGACGGACCGGCGCATCGGCGTTCAGCTCTACACGCTCCGGGATCGTATGCAGGAGGACTTCGAGGGCACGCTGGAACGGGTGGCCGCCCTCGGCTACCGGGAGGTCGAATTCGCCGGCTACTACGACCGCTCCCCGGATCAGGTGCGCGCGATCCTGGACCGCCTCGGCCTCGCCGCGCCGAGCGCCCACGTCAGCCTCGACCTGCTGCGGGACGACCTGGAGGGACAGATCGCCAGCGCGCAGACCATCGGCCACCGCTACCTGACCGTCCCGGTGCTGATGGACGGCTTCCGCGGGACGATGACCCCCGCCTCCTGGACGCAGTACGCGGCCGAGTTCAACCGGATCGGGGAAGCCCTCCGCAACGCCGGCCTGCGCTTCGCCTACCACAACCACGCCTTCGAGTTCGTCCCGGCCGGCGAGGACCGCACGGGCTTCGACGTGCTGCTTCAGGAGACGGACCCCGAGCTCGTCGCCTTCGAACTCGACCTCATGTGGGCCGTCGTCGGCGGGCAGCAGCCGCTCGACCTGATCCGCCGCTACCCCGGCCGCTTCGAGATGTGGCACGTGAAGGACATCCGCGACGTGGCCGGCGCCCGGGAAGCGAACGGGAAAGGCATGGCCGGTATGCGGGACATCATGCAGCGCATCACGGCCGTGGGAGAGGGGGAGATCGACTTCGCCGCGATCTTCGCCCGAGAGCAGGAATCCGGCCTCCGGCACTTCTTCGTGGAGAACGACGCCCCGGCCGACCCGATCGCCAACATCGAAACCAGCTTCCGCAACCTGAGCGCGCTGCTGGACGGATGAGCGGTGCACCGCAGGCATGCCTTCCTGCAGACGACGAACGGAACGATGAAACAGCCTCCTGACGGATCCCTGCGGCCCCTCGGCCTCCTGCTGCTGGGCCTCCTGGCCGGGTGCGCCCCGGCCGAACGGCCCGACGGCCCGACCGCCGCCGTCGACCCGGCGCAGCTACCCGCGATCGGGACGGTCGACGAACGGTACCAGTCCTACAACGTCGAGATGGTCGAGGTGACGGGCGGGCGGTTCTGGCGGCCGTACGACAGCACGGGCGAGGCCGCCGACGCGGGCGGCGGGGAGGGGACGCCCACCGGGATGGACCCGAACCTCTACGAGTACCGCCCCCCGGTGGACCTCTCCAACCCCCGCCTGCGCCGGCTGGCACGGGCGCTCGGGCCGGCCTACGTGCGCGTGAGCGGCACGTGGGCCAACCGAACCTACGTGCCCGCCCCCGGCGAGACCCCTCCCACCGACCCGCCGGACGGCTACGGAGGGGTGCTGACGCCGTCGCAATGGCAGGGCGTGATCGACTTCGTGCAGGCCGTCCGCGGCGAACTCGTCACCTCCTTCGCCGTGGGCACCGGTGTGCGCGACGCCGACGGCGCCTGGACACCCGTCCAGGCCCAGCGCCTGCTCGACCTCACGCGGGCCTATGGCGGCACCATCGTGGCCGCCGAATTCTTCAACGAACCCAACCTGGCCCGCATGGGCGGGGCCCCGGAAGGCTACACGGCGGCCGACTACGGCCGCGACGTCCGCCGCTTCCACGCCTTCATCCGCCGCGCCGCCCCGGACCTCAAGATCGCCGGACCGGGCTCGGTGATGGAAGCAACGGGAGACTGGATCCCCACCGGGGGCGTCCTGCCCTTCCTGCCCACGCCCGACCTGCTCGAAGCCTCGGGCGAGGCCCGCCTCGACCTCTTCTCCTACCACCACTACGGCGCCGTCTCGCAGCGCTGCCCGGGCGCCCTGCACACCACGCCGGAGGCCGCGCTCTCGGAGTCCTGGCTCCGCCGCACGGACGAAACGCTCGCTTTCTACAAGCCGCTGCGCGACCGCTACGCCCCCGGGGCGCCCATCTGGCTGACGGAAACGGCCGAGGCGGCCTGCGGCGGCAACCCCTGGGCCAGCTCCTTCCTCGATACCTTCCGCTACCTCGACCAGCTCGGCCGCCTCGCCCGGCAGGACGTCGACGTCGTCATGCACAACACGCTCGTCGCCAGCGACTACAGCCTCATCCACGAAGCCACGCTCACGCCCAAGCCGGCCTACTGGGCGGCCTGGCTGTGGCAGCAACTCATGGGCACGACGGTCCTCGACAGCGGCGTCGAGATCCAGGAAGGCCTCCACCTCTACGCACACTGCACCCCGGAGCGGCCGGGCAGCGTCACGCTGCTGGCGATCAACAACAGCCTCACGAAGCGCTCCGCGGTGCGCCTTCCCGTCGGTGGAGAGCGCTACACCCTCTCGGCCGACCGCTTGCAGGCGATGCAGGTATCGCTCAACGGGCACCCCCTCGGCCTCGGCACGGACGACGCACTCCCCACGCTTTCCCCGGCCTCGTTCCCGCCCGGCACCGTCCGGCTCGAACCGGCGACCCTCACCTTCCTGGTGCTGCCCGAGGCCCATCACCCCGCCTGCCGATGAGCGGCCATGCGCTGCCGGGTGCGCCGGGATCCGCCGTTGGCCCGGCGCGGCCCGGGCTACTCGCGGTGGGCCTCCGGCTCGGGGCTCGCGCCGCCGGGCTCCCCCTCGGCCCGCAGGCGCTTCACGTCCTGCATCGGCGGGCGGCCGAAGAACCGCCGGTACTCCCGCGTGAAATGCGAAGCATCGCGATAGCCCACCCGAAAGCCGGCCGTCGTGGCGTCCAGCCCCTCGGCCAGCAGGAGCCGCCGCGCCTCCTGGAGCTGTAGCTGCTTCTGAAACTGGAGCGGCGTCAGCCCGGTGACGGCCTTGAAGTGGTGATGGAAGCCCGAGACGCTCATGCCGACGTACCGGGCCAACCGCGCCACCGGGATCGGCTGGTCGAAGGCCTCCTGAATCCGCCGGACGGCCCGCGCGATGCGGTGTTCCTGCCCGCCCAGCACCGCCAGATGAGCGAGGCGGGCGCCCTGGTCGCCCCGCAGGAGGCGATACACGATCTCCCGCGTGATCAGCGGCGCCAGGACGGATTGCTCGTCCGGCCGCTCCACCAGCCGGGCCAGCCGGAGCACCGCCTCCAGCAAGTCCATGCCGAGCGGGTGCACGTCGAGGGCACGCACGTCCGCGCCCGGCCGGGGCACGGTGTAGCCGGCCTCGACCATGACCGCGCTGACGACGGACGGGTCGAGATCCAGCCGGAGGCTCAGGTAGGGCCGTTCCCGCGAGGCCTGCCGGACGTACCCCAGCAGGGGCAACGGCGTGGTGATGAGCAGGTAATGCCCGGGATCGTACGGGTAGCGCCGTTCGCCCAGCTGTACCACCTTGCCCCCCTGCGCGATCACGCAGAGGCAGGGCCGCGCCACGGCATGCACCGGCCCCTGCGGCGCCGAAGCGCGGCCGAAGACCAGACCGGCCATCTGCTCCACCCGGCCGTCTTGCGGGACGGCCCGCGCGATGCACGCCGCCAGTTCCTCCCGGGCGGCCTCCCACCGTCGCGCCAGCCGGTCTGCCCGGTCCTCCTGCGCCCGTTCCATGTCGTTCCTCCTGCAGGTGATCGTCTGCCTGTGGCATCTGCCTGGCAGATGCCTGTGGCAGGATAATACAACGATCCGGTGCCTCTCATGCGCTCTTTTGCAGAATGAGACAAGAATTGTGGAGGATCATCATACCTGCACCCCGCCCCTGTGCCCTACCCTGTAGATGGACGCGACTCCTCATCCCATCGACAAGCCCCCGGAACCATGGCACGCTTCCAGTTGACCGTCAACGGCCGAGACGTCGAGGTAGACGTCGACCCCGGCACCCCGGTGCTGTGGGTGTTGCGCGACCACCTGCAGCTGGTGGGCACGAAATACGGATGCGGCATCGCCCGGTGTGGCGCGTGCACCATCCACCTGAACGGCGTGGCGGTGCGGTCGTGCGTGCTGCCCGTCTCGAGCGTGGGCGAGCAGGCCATCACGACCATCGAAGGCCTTTCGGCCGATGGCACCCACCCGCTGCAGCAGGCGTGGCTGGAGCACGACGTGCCCCAGTGCGGCTACTGCCAGGCCGGGCAGATCATGAGCGCGGCCGCCCTGCTCGCCCGGAACCCGTCTCCCTCCGACGAGGAGATCGACGCGGCGATGAACGGCAACCTCTGCCGCTGTGGGACCTACCTGCGCATCCGCGCCGCCATCCGCACGGCCGCTGCCCGCGGGTGAGGGCGGCAGGCCGGAGAGGCCGGGCGATCTCCGCTCCGGCCCCGCGGCCCCGGCCCCCCGCGCCCCCCGGGGACGGCGCACGCCCCTGCGATCCGTCCCTCCTCCCGCTTCCGTTCACGACACAAGGAGAACACCGTGGCTACCGTTAAAACGACCCTCAACAGGCGGTCTTTCCTGAAAGCCTCGGCCCTGGCCGGCGGCGGGCTGATGCTCGGCTTCAACTGGCTGGCCGGCTGCCAGACGGATCCCACCCCGGCCCCCCTCACGCTGCCGGAGGACTGGTTCGAGATCAACGCCTTCGTGAAGATCGGTGACAACGGCGTGGTCACCATCATGTCCCCGAACCCGGAATTCGGGCAGAACGTGAAGACGTCCATGCCGATGATCGTGGCCGAGGAGTTGGACGTGGACTGGCAGCGGGTGATCGTCGAGCAGGCCCCGTTCAACCCGGCGATCTATACGCGCCAGTTCACCGGGGGCAGCCAGGGCATCCGGCAGGGCTGGACGGGGCTGCGCATGGCCGGTGCGGCGGCTCGCCACATGCTCCGCCAGGCGGCGGCCCGGGCCTGGCAGGTGCCTCTGGAGGAGGTCACCACGCACGCCGGCGTCCTGCACCACGCGGCCAGCGGCCGCTCGGCGGGCTACGGCGAGATGGCCTCGGCGGCGGCGACGATGCCCGTGCCCGAGGAGGTGGAGCTCAAGGACGTGGCGGACTTCACGATCATCGGCACCTCCCGCAAGAACGTGGAGGCCCGCAAGATCGTGACGGGCCAGCCGCTCTACGCGATGGATCAATACCGGGAGGGGATGCTCGTCGCCATGGTCGTCCACCCGGGTCGGTTCGGGATGCGGCTGAAGTCGGTCGATGACACGGCCGCACGCGCGATGCCCGGCATCCGCGACGTCTTCCCGATCCAGACGTTCGCAGACGGCTACGAGCGCAATTACTTCGACACGAACACCTTCCCGGAGCTGGTCGCCATCGTCGGCGACACGACGTGGCAGGTGATGAACGCCCGGAAGGCGCTGCGCATCGAGTGGGAGCCGATCGAGGACACGGAGATCCGCGTCGCCGGGTTTGGCGGCACGCAGACCGTGCGCATCCCCGCCGGGCTCGAAAGCACGCCGGACCACGCCGCACGCATGGCCGAGCAAGCCGCCCGCCCCGGCCGGGTGGTCCGCCGCGACGGCAACCCGGAGGCGGCCTTCCGCCGGGCCGCTCGCGTCATCGAGCGCACCTACACGGCGCCCTTCCTGGCGCACAACTGCATGGAGCCGATCAACTGCATCGCCCATGTGACGGCGGACCGCGCGGAGCTCGCCGGCCCGATCCAGGCCCCGGAATTCATCGAGCGGACGCTGGCCGCCCGCCTGGGCCTGCCGCCCGAGCGCATCGACATCCAGATGACCCGCATGGGCGGCGGCTTCGGCCGCCGCGCCTACGGGCACTACCTCGTCGAAGCGGCGCTCATCTCACAGCGCATGAACGCCCCCGTCAAGCTGATCTACACCCGGGAGGACGACATGACCTTCGGGGTCTACCGTCCGGCCTACCATGCCACGTATCGGGCGGCGCTGGACGAAGCGGGCCGCCTGATCGCCTTCCACGTGAAGGCCGGCGGCATCCCGGAAAGCCCGCTCCACGCCAACCGCTTCCCCGCCGGTGCCGTGGACCACTACCTCGCCGAGGAATGGGCGCTCGACTCCAACATCACCATCGGCGCCTTCCGCGCACCCCGGTCCAACTTCATCGGGGGCGTCGAGCAGGCCTTCCTGGACGAGGTCGCCGAGGCCGCCGGCAAGGACCCCATCGCCTTTCGCCTCGAACTGCTGGAACGAGCCCGGACGCGCCCCGTCGGCGAGCGCAACGACTATGACCCCGTGCGCTTTGCCGGGGTGCTCGAACGGGTGCGGGACGCCTCGGGCTGGGGCACGGACGACCCGCCGGGCGTCCATCGCGGCGTGGCCGCCTACTTCTGCCACAACTCGTACGCAGCGCACGTGCTGGACCTCGTGATAGAAGACGGCACCCCCGTCATCACCCGCGTGTGCAGCGCCATCGACTGCGGCATCGTCGTCAACCCCGACGCCGCCACCAACATGGTCGAGGGCGCCGTCGTGGACGGCATCGGGAACGCGCTCTACGGCGCCATGACCTTCACCGACGGCCTGCCGGACCACCGCAACTTCGACACGTACCGCATGATCCGCCACGCCGAAGCGCCGAAGGCCATCGACGTGCACTTCGTGGAGAGCGACGTCGCCCCGACGGGCCTGGGCGAGCCGCCCTTCCCGCCCGTCTTTGCCGCCCTCGCCAACGCCCTCTACAGGGCGACCGGCACGCGGCTCTACGAACAGCCCTTCGCTCCCCATCTGGAAGCCTTCGTCCAGCAGACGACGGGCTGACGACGCGGCGAGGACGGTGACCGGCATCTGCGACGCCCGACGACCCGCTGCGACGACGATGCCCCATGTGCTCATCCTCGGCGACCACGGCCGGATCGCCCGGGCCGTCATCGACCGCTTCCTCACGGCAACCGACGCCGAACTCACGCTCTACGTCCACCGGGCCGCAGATCTCCATCCCCTCGGCCTGCACGAGCGGGTTCGCCTCATCGAAGGCGACGTGCTGGACCGCGTCGCCCTCCTGTCGGCCATGGTGGGGCAGGACGTCGTGTACGCCCACCTCGCCGACCACCCGGCCACCCGGGCCCGTGCCATCGTCGAGGCCATGACGACGATGGGCCTGCGGCGCCTCCTGTTCGTCAGCGAGACGGGGCGCCGCGGCGAGATCTCCGGCGGGATCGTCCGCCCACCGCACTCCTGCCGGGAGGCCGTCGACGTCATCGAGGCGTCCCCGCTCCACTACACCATCCTTCACCCGGCCCGGCCCGACAACCGGGAAAACGCACCGCCGGAAGCCTCGGACGGCCTCGTTTCCCCTGAACGCATCGCCGCGCTGATCGCCCGCCTGGCGACGACGCCGGACCTGCACGTCCGCGAGAGCCTGAGCATCCACGAGCCGACCTGACGGCCGCGACGCCGGGCCTCCTTTTTGCTCAGCTGCCATCCCCCGGAAGCACCATGATCCCCTCCGACGCCCCCCTCTCGAAAGGATTCCGCCGCCGCGACTTCCTCGGCCACCTGGCTGCCGCGGCGCCGCTGATGGGGCTGGGAGCCGTCCGGCCGGCGGAGGCCGGGCCGGCGGAGGCCGAGCCGACCCCCTCACCCCGGCACCGCCGCCTCGGCACGCTCGAGGTCTCGCCGATCGGGCTGGGCTGCATGAGCATGACCAGCGGCAGCTACAACCCGCCTCGTCCGAAGGAGGACATGATCCCCGTCATCCGCGGCGCGTTCGACCGCGGCGTGACGTTCTTCGACACGGCCGAGGTCTACGGGCCGTTCACCAACGAGGAATACGTGGGCGAAGCCCTCGCGCCCGTGCGGGACCAGGTCGTCATCGCCAGCAAGTTCGGCTTCGCCTTCGAGCAGGGCCGACGGGCCGGGCGGAACAGCCGCCCCGAGCACATCCGCCGGGCCGTCGAGGGCATGCTCCGGCGGCTGCGCACCGACCGCATCGACCTGCTCTACCTGCACCGCGTCGACCCGGAGGTGCCCATCGAGGACGTCGCCGGCACCGTGAAGGACCTGATCCAGGAAGGCAAGGCGCTGCACTTCGGGCTCTCCGAGGTGTCCCCGTCCACCCTCCGGCGCGCCCACGCCGTGCAGCCCGTGGCGGCACTGCAGACGGAATACTCGCTCCTCCAGCGTTTCCCGGAGAACCAGCTGCTGGATACGTGCGAGGAGCTGGGGATCGGCTTCGTGCCCTGGGGGCCGGTCTGCCGCGGATTCCTGGCGGACAAGTTCAACGAATACAGCCGGTTCTCCGAGGCCTCCCGCTATGCGTCGGTGCCCTACTTTGCCCCGGACGCCCTGGCGGCGAACATGGCCCTGCTGAACCTGGTCCGCGAGTGGGCCCTGCGCAAGGGAGTGACCCCCGCCCAGTTCTCCCTGGCCTGGCTGCTGGCGCAGAAACCGTTCATCGTGCCCATCCCGGGAACGACGAAGCTCCATCATCTGGAAGAAGACCTCGGCGCTCTCACGGTCACGTTCACGCCTGCCGAGCTGCACGATTTCCGGCAGGCCCTCTCGGAGATCCCGCTTGTGGGCGTGCGGCCCCCCGAATCGGCGCTGGTCGATCAGTGAGCCGCCGGCGCACGGAGCCGTTCTTCCACACCACGCCTTGCCAGACGTACAGCGCATCCTGAAAGAACCATGCATACACGAAAAGCCCGGCCTCCCAGGGGGGGCTGAGGGTACACCGGCACATCCTGCTGGCCGGTGTGTTGCTGGCCGGCCTTCCGGGTACGACGACCTCGGCCCAGGCGCTCGAAGACCTTCAACAGCCGGAGACGCCCCTGGTGCTGAAGGCCCAGGGCAGCTTCTTCGTGGGCGGCGAACAGGTCGAACAGACCCATGTGGAGCTGGGCAGTTTCGGGCCTGCCGGTCACATCAGCGTAGGCCAGATGTACGTGCGGTACATGATCCCGTACGAAGGCCGGGTGCCGGTGGTGATGATCCACGGCATGGCCCTCACCGGCAAGTCGTGGGAGACCACGCCGGACGGCCGGATGGGCTGGGATGAATACTTCGCGCGCAAGGGGCATCCCGTTTACGTCCCGGATCAGGTGGGTCGCGGGCGGTCGGGTTTCAACCAGGCCGTCTTCAACAACGTGCGCGCGGGGATCACCCCGCCGGGCGAGCAACCTGCCCTGCCCCGCTTCAGCGACGAGGTCGTCTGGCCGAACTTTCGCTTCGGCTCGCGCCCCGGCGTTCCCTATGCCGGCACCCGGTTTCCGGTGGAGGCCGTGGACGAGTTGTCGAAGCAGGGCGTGCCGGACCTGAACGCGACCCTCCCCACGCCCAATCCAACGATACGGGCGCTATCCGACCTCGCGGCCCGGCTGAATGGGGCGGTGTTGATGGGACACTCGCAGTCCGGGTCCTTCCCGCTGGAGGCCGCCCTGCTCGATCCCGATGCCGTGCGGGGCCTCGTGCTGCTTGAGCCGGGCAGGTGCCCGGCTACGTATACGGATGAGCAGATCACCACCCTCGCCACCATCCCGATCCTGATCGTCTTCGGGGATTACCGCGACACCCCGACGGGCATAGCCCGGTTTGGCGATGAGCACTTCTGGCAGATTTCCTTTGAAAGTTGCCAGGCGTTCATCGGCCGTATCCAGGCCTCGGGGGGACGTGCGGACATGCTCGACCCGACGACGGACTCCCGCCTCCGCGGCAACAGCCACATGATCATGCAAGACAAGAACAACCTGGAGATCGCCGACCTGATCCTGGAGTGGATCGATGAGCACGTGGGCGAGGAGGGCACCCATGAATAGTCTCGCACCGCGCCGGGGGGTCCCTTCCTCCTCAGCGGCCTTGATCTGCGCGAGCGTTCTCTTCGTCCTCCTTTTCCAGGCGGGGCCTCTGTTCGCACAGGACGAGCGGAGGACGGCCCGCGCCACTTATTTCGACGGGGAAATCACCGTCGATGGGGTGATGGACGAAGCGGCCTGGGAGATGGCCCCACCCACCGGCGACTTCTGGCAGTTCTTCCCGGCGGATTCGGTCCGTGCCGCCTATCAGACCGAGTTTCGCATCCTCTACAACGACCACACGCTGTACGTGGGCGTGCGGGCCGAGGCACCGGCCGGGGCCTACGTCGTCTCCACCCTCCGGCGCGATTTCAGCGGCACCAGCAACGACAACGTCACGCTGATGTTCGACACCTACAGCGACGGGACGAACGCCTACCTGTTCGGGGTCACTCCCTACGGGGTGCAGCGCGACGTGCTCATCTCGGGCGGCGGGAGCGACGTCAGCGGGTTCAACACCACCTGGGACGAAGCATGGCACGCCGAAGCCCGCCGCCACCCGGACCATTACGTCGTGGAGTTCGCTATCCCCTTCAGCGCGCTGACCTATCCGGCCGGCAGCACGCGGTGGCGGTTCCAGGCCTACCGGTGGGATTTCCAGACGAACGAGCGAAGCGTCTGGGCGCGCGTGCCGCAGAACCAGTTGATGACCAACCTGGCGTTTCTCGGCGAGGTGGTCTTCGACCGGCCCCTGGGATCTCCCTCGGCACCGGTGGCCGTCATTCCGTACGTGCGCGCAGGCGCCGAATCCGATTTCGGGCAGGACGAGACGCGCCTCCCCTTCGCCGTGGGCGGAGACGCCAAGGTGGCCGTCGGGCAGGGGCTGACGCTGGACCTCACCGCCAACCCGGATTTCTCGAACGTGGAAGCCGACGACTTCATCACGAACCTGACCCGCTTCGAGATCCTGCGTCCCGAAAAACGGCAGTTCTTCATCGACAACAGCGACCTCTTCGGAAATTTCGGCAGCCGGCTCGACGACATCCCGTTCTTCTCCCGTCGCATCGGCATCGCCCGGGACACGACCGGCCTGTTCGTCGAGAACCGGGTGCTGGGAGGCCTACGCCTCAGCGGCAACCTGAGTGACCGCTGGCGTCTCGGGTTCCTGAACCTCCAGACCGCCGCGGACCGGCCCCTGGGAATTCCCTCCAACAACAACATGATGGTGGCCCTGCAGCGGCGTGTCTTTGCCCGGTCCAACGTCGGGGTGTTCCTCGTCAACCGGCAGGCGCTCGGCGACTACGACTTTCTCGACCCGGCGCGGGAATACAACCGGGTGGTGGGCATCGATTACAACCTGGCCTCGGCGGACAACACCTGGACCGGCACGTTCTACCTCCACAAGTCCTTCCAGCCGGGCGACCACACCGGGAATTATTCGGCCCAGGCGATCATCCGGTACAACACCCGGCGCTGGGCGTTCACGTCGGACTTCGTCTACGTGGACGGGGACTACCGGGCGGATCTCGGCTTCGTCCCCCGCCGGGACCTGTTCAAGTCGGGCAAGGCGGTCAGCCACACATTCTGGCCGGAAAGCGGCGTCATCAACAACCACAGCATCCGGCTGCTGGCGCTGCACTTCTGGCGTCCCTCGCTCGGCTACAAGCTGACCGATCACCAGTACCGGGCCACCTGGCGCGCCGTCTTCACCGACCAGTCGGAATTCGAACTGGAGTACATCAACCACTTCATTTTCCTGACGGAGCCGTTCGATCCCACCCGCTCGGCCGGCAGCGTGCCCCTGCCCGGCGATACGGGATACTACTTCAACGACCTGACGGCCTCCTATGCGTCGGACGCCTCCGACGATCTGTACGTCAATGTGGAGGTGACGGCCGGCGAGTTTTTCAACGGCAACCGGCTCTCGGTCAACGGGCAGGTCAACCTCAACGTGCAGCCGTGGGCGGTGTTCACCCTCGGCGGCGGCTACGACCGCCTGCGCCTGCCGGCCCCGCACCCAGACGCCGATCTCTGGCTGGTGAGCCCGGCCTTCGACATCACCTTCAGCAAATCGCTGTTCTGGTCCACCCTCGTTCAGTACAGCACCCAGCTCAAAAACGTCGGGATCAACTCGCGCCTGCAATGGCGCTTTGCCCCGCTCTCCGACCTGTATCTGGTCTACAACGACAGCTACCGGACCGATGGCTTCGTGCCGCGCTTCCGGGCCGTCACGCTGAAAATCACCTACTGGCTAAATATGTAAATATGTAATCGCCGCCATGAACCGCCTTGCTTCTGGCCTCCCCATCGGGGTCCTTCGCGCGCTCTCCCTCCTTCTTCTGCTCCTGGTGACGACGACCGCCGGTGCACAGACGCCGTACCCCGGTGGCACGTGGGAGCCCGGTCCCGCCCGGTACAGCACGACGGCTCCCGACAGCCTGACGATCACGACGTTCGACGGCGTCGGGCTCCAGGCGCTGGTGTGGTATCCGGCGGATCCGGCCACCGGTGAACGCGCCGGGGGGGACTTCCCCGTCATCATGGAGATGACACCGTACCCGCGGCTCCGGGCGCCCCTCTCGCCGATCGAATTCCTGACCGGGCACGGGTATATCTACCTCGTCGTCCGCCCGCGCGGGAGCGGGGGGTCGGAGGGGAGGCTACAGCAGTTCTCGTCCATCGACGGGCGCGACGGGGCCACCGTCGCGGCCTGGGCGGCCCGCGACCTTCCCGGCTCCGACGGGCGCGTCGGGCTCATCG
The DNA here is from genome assembly GCA_003285105.1 of Roseithermus sacchariphilus. GTDB lineage: Bacteria > Bacteroidota > Rhodothermia > Rhodothermales > MEBIC09517 > Roseithermus > Roseithermus sacchariphilus. Next base: position 1,004,826 of record CP030158.1, read on the forward strand.
GGTGCTCCTACCCCGGCGGGACGGCGCTGGCAACGGCGGCCTACGCCGGGCCGGGCTCGCCGGTGAAGGCGGTCGTGGCGGCCTGCATCGGGCTCGACATGCAGCACCGCCAGGTCTGGACGACGAACGGGCTCCCGAACGCGGCTCTCTCGGCCTATGCCCCGCGTGCCGCGGCCATCATGGGGGGCGTCGAATCGGCCGCCACGTATTTTGCGGATTTCTATGCCAGCCTCATGGCCGGCGGCCCCGAGGCCTACGACGGGTACTGGGATCACCGCCTGCCGCTGGCTTGGGCCGGCGACATCGCCCGGAACGAGATCCCGACGCTCCTCTGGTCGGGGTGGGACGACATCAACGAGACCGGCGCGCTCCACGCCTTCGTGGCCCTGCAGAACGCCGCCGCCGGCCGGCCGATCCAGGCGCCCATGGCCGGGGAGCAGCCCCCGGATCCACGCTACCAGCTCCTCATGGGCAACTGGGGCCACGCGCAGGGCCTCGACGCGGGCGTCATGCTCCAGTGGTTCGAGACGTGGCTGAAGGGCGTCGAGACGGGCATCGGACGGACGGAGACGCCGATGCATCTCTTTGAGACCGGGACCAACCGCTGGGTCAACGTCGCGCGCTACCCGCTGGTAGCGGCGTATACCGACTGGTACCTCGCGCCGGGCCACGCCCTTGTGGATACGGTGCCTGATGCCGAAGGCACCGCCGGGCTGCGCTGGGCCCCGCCCGATGCCGAAGGGGGACGGCTCGTGTTCGAGACGCCGCCCTTCGCCGAAGGGGCCACCCTCGCCGGTCCGATCAGCGTGACGGCCTATGCCCGCTCGAGCAACACCAACCTGGCGTTGATTGCGAAGCTGTACGACGTGGCGCCGGACGGCACGGCCGAGCGGGTGAGCTTCGGCGCCCTCCTCGGCAGCCAGCACCGGCTCGACGCAGACCGGTCGTGGACGGGCGACGACGGTACCGTCATCAGGCCCTGGCCTATGCTCCGCCGCGACGAGTTTCTCACCCCCGGTGAGGTATACCGGCTCGAGATCCCGCTCGCGGCCCGCCAGTGGGCCGTCGCTCCGAACCACCGGCTACGGCTGGAGTTGACCACCCAGAGCCCCAGCGAGATCTGCCCGGACGAGGGCGACGTCGCCCTCGTCTCCGAGCCGTGCCGCCTGACGCTTCCGCAGCGAGAGACCCTTCCGGGCGGACGATACACCCTCCTCTTCGGCCCGCAGTACCCCTCGGCGCTCCACCTTCCCCAGCTGCCGTGGCACGCCTTCGAGACCGCGCGGTCCGGCCCGCCGCCCGCAGACTGGACGGACGAGCCCTCGCCCTACCTGGATTTCACCCTTCCCCTGGTATGGTGATACCAGGACCCGCTATTCCCTGACCTGCAAACAGACAACCAGGCAAACGCGCACACTCGGAACCGGCCTCGACGTCTCGGCCCTCGGCTTTGGCTGCATGGGCCTCAGCTTCGGCTACGGCCCCGCGCCGTGACGGCCATCGGCCTGGCCCGGGAGGCCTTCGATCAGCCCTGAACGGCTCGATCCCGATCATTCTACCCGCAACCCGACCCGACATGCCCGCACGCCTGACATCGCTCCGCCTCCTCGTCCTGCTTCTGATCCTCGCCCCGGCGAGTGCTCTTGCCCAGGCGACCGGCGTGGAACAGACCCTCCGGGATCTCTCCGCCACGAAATGGCAATGGATGGCCGATCAGAACGTGGATGATCTGGCCAACCTTTTTCATGACCGGTCCAAATTCGTCCACATGGGCGGCACCTGGGGCAATGTGCGCGAGCTCGACATCATCCGAAGCGGCAGCATCCACTACAAACACGCCGACGTCCACGACGTGGCGGTGGAGATCGTCGGCGACACGGCTCTGCTCTGGAGCCGCATCACCCTGCAGGCGGGGGTCCGGGGCAACGAGGTGTCCAACGAGTTCACCGTCACCGAGGTCTACAAAGCGATCGGGGGAGACTGGAAACTGCTGGCCCTGACCTTCAGCAGCGTACGCGACGAACATCGCATCGAGCATTGATCCCGGCCCGGCATCGCACCGGACCGGACGCGTGCAATGGCCCTTCCCGTTTCATTCCAACGACACGTATGCAAACACGCACACTCGGAACCGGCCTCGACGTCTCGGCCCTCGGCTTTGGCTGCATGGGCCTCAGCTTCGGCTACGGCCCTGCCACCGACCGCACCGAGGCCGTCGCCCTCATCCGCCACGCCGTGGACCTGGGCGTGACGTTCTTCGACACGGCCGAGGTCTACGCGCCGTTCATCAATGAAGAGATCGTCGGCGAGGCGCTCGCACCCGTCCGCGACCGGGTCGTCATCGCCACCAAGTTCGGGTTCGACATCGACCCCGAGACGGGCCAGATGCGGTCCGGCGGGATGCCGCTCAACAGCCGTCCCGAGCACATCCGCCGGGCCGTCGATGGGATGCTCCGGCGGCTGCGCACCGACCGCATCGACCTGCTCTACCAGCACCGCGTCGACCCGGAGGTGCCCATCGAGGACGTGGCCGGCACCGTGAAGGACCTGATCCAGGAGGGCAAAGTCCTCCACTTCGGGCTCTCCGAGGCCGGCGTCCGGACGATCCGCCGGGCGCACGCCGAGCAGCCGGTCGCCGCGCTGCAGAGCGAATACTCCCTGTGGTGGCGCGAGCCGGAGGAGAAGATCCTGCCGGTGCTCGAAGAACTCGGCATCGGGTTCGTCCCCTTCAGCCCGCTGGGCAAGGGCTTCCTCACGGGGAAGATCGACGTCACGACGACGTTCGCCGAGAACGACTTCCGCAACACCGTTCCGCGCTTCGACCCGGAGAACCGGAAGGCGAACCTGGCGCTGGTGGATCTGCTCCGGCGGATCGCCGACGAGAAGGGGGCGACGCCGGCGCAGATCGCGCTCGCGTGGCTGCTGGCCCGGAAGCCGTGGATCGTCCCCATCCCCGGCACGACGAAGCGGCATCGCCTGGAGGAAAACGTGGCGGCGGCCGACCTCACGCTCACACCCGGCGACCTGCAGGAGATCGAGGAGGCCCTCGCCCGGATCGAGATCCACGGCGCCCGCTATCCGGAGAGCGCCCAGCGGATGATCGACCGCTGAGCAGCGGGGAGGATGTCGCCGGGCGGGGGGCTGCGCTTGTCGCAGCGCCGGGGTTTCCGTAGCTTCTTGCCGAGGAGAAGGCGGCTCCCGCCCCCGGTGGGCGGACCGAACGGCCTGCCAGCGATTCCGCGACGGCCGCAGAGGAGGGAGATCCCCCACGTACCCCCCGCTCACCCGCCACCGCGTTGAACATCTCGTCCGGCTTCGTCATCCCCCTGACGGTGCGCCCCGTGCAGCGGCCGGCTCTGATGCCCGCCGCCGCACGGGTCTGCTACGGCCTCGTCGCCGGCCTGCTGGCCCTCGCCCTGGCACCGACACAGGCCGCCGCCCAGCCCGTCCCCCGCCACTACGTCGCCTACCGCACCGCCGCCCCCCTCACCCTCGACGGCCACCTCGACGAACCCGCCTGGCAGGCCGCCCCGTGGACCGACGCCTTCACCGACATCGAGGGGGACCGCCGCCCACCGCCCCGCTTCCGCACGCGGGCCAAAATGCTCTGGGACGATGCCCACTTCTACGTGGCCGCCATCCTGGAGGAGCCGCACCTGTGGGCCACCCTCACCGAACGCGACGCCGTCATCTTCCACGATAACGACTTCGAGGTCTTCATCGACCCCGACGGCGACACGCACCTGTACTACGAGGTCGAACTGAACGCGCTGGGCACGGTCTGGGACCTGCTGCTCGTGCGCCCCTACCGCGACGGCGGCCCGCCCATCGACGCCTGGGACGTGCGCGGCCTCGGCCTCGGCCTGCACCTCGACGGCACCCTCAACGACCCGTCCGACACCGACCGGGGCTGGACCGTGGAACTGGCCCTCCCGTGGGAGGCCCTCCGCGAGGCCGCCCCCGGCAACCGGCCCCCGCGTCCGGGCGAGACGTGGCGCGTCAACTTCTCCCGCGTGCAGTGGCACACCGACGTGGCCGACGGGCGCTACGTCAAACGCACCGACCCGGCCACGGGACGGCCGCTCCCTGAGGACAACTGGGTGTGGAGCCCGCAGGGCGTCATCGACATGCACCGGCCCGAGCGCTGGGGCTTCGTGCTGTTCTCGGACCGCATCGCCGGCACGGGCACCACGCCGTTCGTCCCCGACCCCAACGAGCGGGTCAAGGACGCCCTGCGGCATCTGCACGAGGCCCAACGCGCGCACTTCCGCACGCACGGGCGCTACGCTGACGACCTGGCCGCCCTCGGTGCGGACACCCTGCGCGTCGACGGGCTCGCCTTCACCCCCACCCTGTACGTCACCCCGACCCTCTACGAGATCACCGCCCCCGGCTTCGACGGCGCCACCGTCCACATCCGCCACGACGGGCGGGTGTGGGTGGAAAAGCCCTGACCGTTCCCCGCCCCGGCACACCCATCGTGCCTGACGCCCCGGGCCCCATCTTCAATTTGCCATCTGCAACCCGAAACCCTCTCATGAACCGCAAAGACTTCCTCCGCCTGATGGCCGCCGGCGCGATGAGCCTAGCGGCGGGCCGCGTGCCCACGCCGGGACCGCGCCCTCGCGCCGAGCGCAAGCACTTCGCCTGGCTCCGCGGCGACTTCTCGACGATGGAGCCGTGGAAGCCGAAGTTCGCCCGGTGGAAGGCGGCCGGCATCGACGCCCTGCTGCCCAACGTGAGCGAGCCCGAGGTGCTGGCCCGCGTGGCCGAGGCCGCCGCCGCCGAGGGGCTGGAGACGCACGCCTGGATCGTGACGATGATGCGGGGCGGCATGGAGGAGGAGCACCCCGAGTGGTACGCCGTCAACCGGCTGGGGCAGTCCACCGCCACCGACCCGCCGTACGTCCCCTATTACAAGTTCCTCTGCCCGAACCGGGAGCCCGTGCGCGCCCACCTGGCCGACCACTACGGCCGCATGGGCGAGGTGCCCGGCGTCGCCAGCCTCCACCTCGACTACATCCGCTTCCCCGACGTCATCCTCCCCGTGGCGCTCTGGGACAAATACGGGCTGGTGCAGGACAAAGAGTATCCGCCCTTCGACTACTGCTACTGCGACGTCTGCCGGGCGAAGTTCAAGGCGCAGACGGGCCTCGACCCGCTCGACCTCGACGACCCGCCCTCGAACGAGGCCTGGGTCCGCTTCCGGTACGACAGCATCACCGAGGTCGTCACGATGCTGGCGGACGTGGCGCACGCGAAGGACCGGGCCCTCTCGGCGGCCGTCTTCCCCACGCCGACCATCGCCCGGCGGCTGGTGCGGCAGGACTGGCCTAGCTGGCCGCTCGACGCCGTCCACCCGATGATCTACCACAGCTTCTATAACGAGCCGGTGTCGTGGATCGAGCAGGCCACGCGCGAGGGCGTCGCGGCGCTGGGCGGCCGCATCCCGCTCTATGCCGGCCTCTACGTGCCGGAGCTCTCCCCGGCCGAACTGGCCGAGGCGGCCCGCAGGGCGCTGGCCGGCGGCGCCGACGGCATCACCCTGTTCGAAGCGCAACACCCCACCGAAGCACACTGGCAGCAACTGGCCCCCGTCCTCGCGTCATGACCTCGCCCACCGCCCCCGCCCCGGCCACCCCCGTGGCCTCGACCGACGCCGCCCCCCTCCTGGCCCGCCGCTACGACGCCCTCGACGTCTTCCGCGGGCTGACCATCGCCGGGATGATCCTGGTCAACACCCCCGGCAGCTGGGCGCACGTCTACGCGCCGCTGCGCCATGCCGCCTGGCACGGCGCCACGCCCACCGACCTCATCTTCCCCTTCTTCCTGTTCATCGTCGGGGTGGCGATGTGGTTCTCGTTCTCGAAGTTCGAGCATCGCCCCTCGCCGGCCGTGCTGAAGAAGATCGCGCGGCGGGTGGTGCTCATCTTCGCCGTGGGGCTGCTGATCCTCAACGCCCACCCCTACGTGCGCGACTACGGCACCCTCCGCATCATGGGGGTCCTCCAGCGCATCGCCCTGGCCTACGGGCTGGCGTCGCTCCTCTGCCTCTACCTCCGCCCGAAGGCGCTGATAGCGACCGCGGCGGGCCTGCTGCTCGGCTACTGGGCCCTGCTGTGGGCCGGCGGCGGCCCCGACCCGTACGCCCTCGAAACCAACCTGGCCCGAAAGATCGACCTGTTCATCTTCGGGGCGGATCATCTGTACAAAGGCTTCGGCGTGCCGTTCGACCCGGAAGGGCTGCTCGCCACGATCCCGGCTGCGGTGACGGTGGTGCTGGGCTACCTGGCCGGCCGCACGCTCCGCTCCACGGCTCCCCTCGAAAAGGCGCTCCTCCACCTGTTCCTGGCCGGGACGGCCCTCCTGCTGGCGGGGGTCGCGTGGAACCCGCTCTTCCCCATCAACAAGCCGCTGTGGACCAGCTCGTACGTCCTCTACACCGGCGGCATCGCCATGATCGGCCTGGCGTGGGCGGTCTGGCTGATCGACGTGAAGGGGTGGCGCCGCTGGGCCGAGCCGTTCCGGTGGATGGGGCTCAACCCGCTGTTCCTCTACGTCCTCTCGGGCCTCTGGGTGCTGGCACTCCTCCGCTGGGTGCGCCTGCCCGCCGGCGACGGCACGACGATGAACGGCTACGCCTGGCTCTACGAGAAGGTGTTCGTCCCCCTGGCCGGCCCGCTGAACGGCTCCCTCCTGTTCGCCCTCGCGCACGTGGCCGTCTTCATGCTCCTGGGCTGGCTCCTCTACCGGCGGCGGCTCTTCATCAAGCTATGACGCCGATGCGACCGATCCGCTCCCTGCTCCCGCTCCTGCTCCTCCTGCCGCTGGCAGCGTGTGAGCAGGCCCCGCCGCCCGAACCCGCCGTCCCGGCCTACCGGCTCGTGGGCTACCTCCACGGCCCCCGCGGCGTGCAGCTCGACGACGAGGCCGCGGCCCGGCTCACCCACGTCAACTACGCCTTCGCCAACGTGCGTGACGACGCGGTGGTGCTCGAACACCCCGAGGACCCGGCCCGCCTCGCCGCCCTGACGGCCCTCCGCGACCGCCATCCCCACCTCCGGATCCTCCTATCGGTGGGCGGCTGGACGTGGTCCGAGAACTTCTCCGACGCCGCCCTCACCGAGGAATCCCGCGAGACGTTCGCCCGGAGCGCGGTGGCCCTCGTAACCCGGCACCGCCTCGACGGGCTCGACATCGACTGGGAATACCCGGGGCAGCCCGGCGAGGACAACGTGTACCGCCCCAAAGACCGGGAAAACTTCACCCTGCTGCTCCAGACCCTCCGCGAGCACCTCGACGCGCAGGCCCGGCAGGACGGCCGCCCCGCCGACCGGCCGTACGAGCTGACCATCGCCGCGGCCGCCGGGGAGACCTACCTCGAACACACCGACATGCGGGCGGCCGCCGCGTACCTCGACTTCGTCAACCTGATGACGTACGACTTCCACGGCCCCTGGACGGCGCGCACGGGCCACCATGCGAACCTGTACCCGCCCGCGGACGTCGTGGCGCCCTCCGGGGCGGCCGCGGTGGAGGCCATGATGCGAGCCGGCGTCCCCGCCGACAAGATCGTGCTCGGGGCAGCCTTCTACGGGCGCGGCTGGCGGGGCGTCCATCCCGAGCACAACGGCCTGCACCAGCCCTACGAAGGGCCGTCCGTGAGCTACCCGTATCACGTCCTCGCCGCGCAGTACATCGACCGGAACGGGTTCGTCCGCCACTGGGACGAGGCCGCCCGCGCCCCCTACCTCTGGCATCCGGACTCGCTCGTGTTCATCTCGTACGAGGACGAGGCCTCCCTCCGCGAGAAGGCCGCGTACGTGCACGAACACGGGCTGGGCGGCGTCATGTACTGGGAGCACCACGGCGACGCCGATGGGCGCCTGCTGAAGGCGCTCCACGAGGCCCTCCGGCCCTGACTACCCACCGCCCGAACGGCCGTCCCGGCGATCAGCGGAGCTTGACCAGGGGCCGTGTCCACGTCCGGCTGCCGGCCTGCAGGCGGCACCCGTAGATGCCCGGCGGCAGGTGCGCGGCCTCCCACCGCACCGTGTGGCGTCCGGGCGACCGGGGCGCCTCGATCATCCGCTCCACGACACGGCCCAGCACGTCGTACACCGTCAACGTCACCACCGCCGGCTCGGCCAGTTCGTACGCCAGCGTGGTGCCCTGCGTGAAGGGATTCGGATAGGCAGCGAGCAGCCCCGGCGTGAACGGGCGCTCGGCCTCCTCCCGCGCCACCGCGCTCGGAGCCGGCCCGAAGAGAAACAGGCTGTTGGAAAACTTGAACTCGCCCACCCAGAGCCGGCGGCCGTCGAAGCTGAGGTATCCCGGGAAGTTCATCCGCCCCGGTCCGGTGCCGGGCCGCGTGTCGAGATAGCCGGGTTGCCCGAGGACGACCACCCGGTCCGGGTCGCCCACGTCGTCGAGATGAGCCCACACCAGCACCTGGTTGTTCGAGGTGTTGGCCACGAACACCGTGTCGCCGTAGGTGATGGCGTGCTGAGGCAGGTTGAGCGGCACGTCGTCCGGGTTCTGGGGGATCGAGCCGCGCTCGTAGACCGCCCGCGGCGTAGCGCCGGCATGCAGGGTGGCTACGTCGTAGAAGGCGATGTAAGGCGGTTCGTAGACCGAGACGGTCAGCGTCCGGCCGTCGCTGTGGAGCCGCGCCGCACCGGGCACGTCCAGGCTGAACGCGGGCGGCTGGCTCGGGTCGGCGGGGACGTCGTCCCAGACGAGGACCCGGCGGCCTTCGCGGTCGGCCAAGTAGAAGTGATGCGCATCCTTCGCGACGCCCGAGAAACGGCGCACACCGGCCACCTCGGCATGGGTGCGGCTGGGCGGCTGGCCGGCGGTGGGCAGCACATCCCAGATCGCGAGCCCGTCGCCCGTCGCCATGAACAACTGCGCCCCCCAGAGGCTCAGGTCGGCAGGGGCGAACGGCAGAGGAATCTGGTAGGCCGATTTCTGCCCGTCCTCCGTGGGCAACGTGGGCCACACGTAGAGCATCCGGTCGAAGTCCGAGGCGACGAACAGGCTCGTGCCGTCGGATACCGGCATGGGGTTCGTGATGAGCCCGTAGGTCTTCAGCGTGTTTTCCTCCAGCGTGCTGCCCCCGATGAAGAAATCAGGCGCCTGCTCGGGCTCGGTGGGAAGCGTCAGGTAGCCGACGATCTTGTTGAGGTTGTGCGCCGCTATGTACACGCGCTGCCCGATGACCTCCACGTCCGGCCCGTCACCGCCTTCGAACGACCAGTTTACCCGCACGTCTGCAGGGTCCACGGCGGAGGTGGGGGTATGGCTCCAGACGACCAGCGTTCGCGCCAGCATCACCAGGTGACCGTCGTCGGTATAATCCCCCTGAAACCAGGCAAAATTCCGGTCGAAGTCCTGCAGGAAGAAGTCGGGCGGCGTGTTGCCGGTGGGAAAAGTTTGCCAGACGTGATTGCCTTTCTGGCCGGGGTAGTCCGGGTGGTTGTGATCTCCGACGATCAGGCGGGTACCGTCCGACACGATGCCGCGCGGGGTGCCGATGACGTCCGGCTGCCGGATGATGAAATCGGCCTTCTGGTTGGTCTGTGTGGGGAACGTATTCCAGAAGAAGAGCGCACCGCCGAGCGTGGAGGAGGCCACGAGGCGGGTGCCGTCCGTCCAGACGCCCCACGGCCAGCCGAAGGCCCCCATCGCCTGAGGATCGGGATGCGCCGCCCGGAAGTCGATGGAGAGGTCGGCGGGTTGCCCGTTCTGTGTGGGGAACGTGTTCCAGATGAGCAGGCGGTCGTTGTTCGTATCGGCCACGATGAGGCGTCCGTCCGCCGTTACGGCCGCCTCGCCCGGGAAATTCATCTCGTGCAGGCCCGAGCCGGACTGTTTGGTGTCGAAGTTCGGCTGGCCGAGCACCAGGTCGGGTGGGACGTTGTCCGTGGGGGCTTCGTGCCAGACGAGCACGCGGTTGTTCCAGCGGTCACAGACGATCAGGCGGGTGCCGTCGCTGGCCAGGCCGGTGGGGTGGTTGAACATCAGGCCGCCGCCGGTGGCGTTCAGCCCCATCGACGAGAGAACCATCGAAGGCACCTCGCCCGTGGTGAAGGAGGTCTGGGCGGTCACGGGCAGGGAACCGAGCCCGATCAGCAGGCCCAGCAAGAGCGCGGGACGCATGATTCCAGCCGAGATCTGTTGAGATAACGAGGACCGGCCACGATCCCCGGGGAAAACCATGCCGATCGGACGCCCGGCCATGCCCGGCAGGGCCGTGGGAGAGGCCCCGGTCCGGCCGGACGGCGTGGTTTACCTGCGGTCTGTTCGTTATCATCCGGACGAGCCGCATTGCTTCATCCGACGTATTCCGACGATGTCCACGCCCCCGTTCCCTGCTCCGTACGACCTGGCCGGCCGCACCGTCTTCATCACCGGCACCTCCTCCGGCATCGGGGCGGCCTGCGCCGAGGCGTTTGCACGCCTCGGCGCCCGGCTGCTGCTGTGCGCGCGCCGGCTGGAGCGCCTGCAGCAGGAGGCGGACCGGCTCCGCACCGCGCATGGCATCGACGTCCACGCCTTCGAACTGGACGTCCGCGATGCCGATGCGGTGACGCGGGCCATCGCCGGGCTGCCGGCGGCCTGGAAGGCCATCGACGTGCTGGTCAACAACGCCGGACTCGCCCGCGCCCTGGACAAGGTCTATGAGAACGACCGTGCCGACATCGAGCAGATGATCGACACCAACGTGAAGGGGCTGTTGTACGTGACGCAGGCCGTCGTGCCCGGCATGGTCGAGCGCGGTTGCGGACACGTCATCAACATCGGGTCGACGGCCGGGCACGAGACGTACCCCGGCGGCACCGTCTACTGCGCCACGAAGCACGCCGTCGGCGCCATCACGCGCGGGCTGAAGATGGACCTGCACGGCACGCCGATCCGCGTCTCGACGGTCGACCCCGGACTCGTCGAGACGGAGTTCAGCCTCGTCCGCTTCCACGGCGACGCGGCGCGGGCCGGCCGGGTCTACGAGGGCATGACGCCGCTGACGGGCGCCGACGTCGCCGACGCCGTGGTCTGGTGTGCCACGCGGCCGCCGCACGTCAACATCAGCGAAGTGATCCTCATGCCCGTCGCCCAGTCCTCGGCCACGATGGTGCACCGGGACCCGGCCTGAGGCCGCGCGCGCGGGCCGCGCAGGGCAAAGGCGGCCGTTCCGTGCTTTTCTGGCCGGGCCGTCGTATCTTCCGGCCGTCCACGTAGCTGATCCTCCCTCCCTCTTCAGCTACATGTGCGCCCGGTCTCCACTCCCCAGAGGCCGGGCGTTTTTGGTCACCGCACTCTGACCGCCTCGCCCGCCGACAACCGATGCGCTCGCCGTGCGTTAGCCGCACCGGGGCGCTGCCCCGTCCCCCGGCCCGTTTCCGTTCGATCCGAGATGCCCCCATGCGGCCCGCTGCTCTCCGCCTCCTCGCGCCCGCGCCGGCGCTGGCCCTCGCCCTGCTGCTCTTGACCGGCTGCGCCGCACAGAAGCGGCTCATCGCCGACCAGCACGCCGCCATCGACTCGCTGATGGCCCTCAACGACCGCTACCGCGCGCAGATCCAGATGCTGGAAGACTCTCTCCAGTTCTATGACGACATCGACTCCGGGATCTACCACCGCCGCCTCCGCCAGCTCGGCGACCGCATCAACAAGCTGGAATACGACCTGGCCGTCAGCCGGGACGGCGGGACGACGCTGGCCGTCCTGCCGGCCGATGCGCTGTTCGAGCCGGCCAGCGCCCGGCTGACCGACGCCGGCCGGGAGCGCCTCGCCGCGCTGGTCGACACCCTGACCGGGCCGCTGGCGACGTACCGCATCCGCGTCGAGGGGCATTCCGACAACATCCCCATCGGCCCGAACCTGGCTGAAACGTATCCGAGCAACTGGGAGTTATCTGCTGCCCGGGCGGCCGCCGTCGTGCGGTACTTCCTGGAACGGCATGACGTCCCGGCCGATCGGTTCGAGGTGGTAGGGCTGGGACCGACCCGCCCCGTCGCCTCCAATGCCACGGCGGCCGGGCGCCGCCAGAACCGCCGGGTGCGCATCGCCGTGCAACCCGCCGGATCCGACACCCAACCGCGGGCCGCGCACTGACGCGGCCCTCCCGTTCATCCGAACCCGGTATGCCAACCATGACGCTAGATCCCAACGCCCTCCCGTTTCCACCCCACCTCGACGAGGACGACGACGAAGACGACGACCTGGAGCCCGATACGCCGGAGGCACAGGCAGCGGCCTTCAACCCGCTCGCCAAACGGCTCTTCGACGCCCGCATCATCATCATCAGCGGCCCCATCGACCAGAAGCTCGCCGCCAGCGTCACGGCCCAGCTCCTGGCCATGGCTGCCGAGTCGGACGACGACATCACCATCGTCATCAACTCGCAGGGCGGCCACGTCGAATCCGGGGACACGATCCACGACATGATCCGCTTCGTGAAGCCGCGCGTGAAGATCATCGGCACCGGCTGGGTCGCCAGCGCCGGCGCGCTCATCTACGTCGCCCCGCCCGTCGAGGACCGCTTCTGCCTGCCCAACACGCGCTTCCTGCTGCACCAGCCCGCCGGCGGCATGCGCGGCACGGCGGCGGACATCCAGATCGAGGCCGAGGAGATCGTCAAGATGCGGCACCGGCTCAACCAGATCTTCGCCCGCCAGACCGGCCAGCCCCTCGAGAAGATCGAGCAGGACACGAACCGCAACTTCTGGCTCGATGCCGACGATGCCAAAGCGTACGGCATCGTCGGCCACATCGTCGAGTCGATGGACCAGGTGAAATAGGGACGCCGGGCGAAGGGCGGCTCCGGGAGGCCTCGCCGCCCGCCCTTCGGTCGGCCCTCGTCGCCCTTCCCCCCGTCGCCCATGCCTCGCCCGGCCCTGCTCGTCGTGCTGCTGCTGCTGGCTGCCTGCGGTGCGCCCGACTACGACGTCATCCTGCGCGGCGGGACCGTCTACGACGGCAGCGGCGCCCTCCCCGTGGTGGCGGACGTCGCCCTCAACGCCGACACCATCGCCGCCGTCGGGGACCTGCGCGGCCGGCGGGGGCGTGTGGAGCTCGACGTCACGGGCCTGGCCGTCGCCCCCGGCTTCATCAACATGCTGAGCTGGGCCACCGAGACGCTGCTGCTCGACGGGCGCTCGCAGAGCGACATCCGGCAGGGCGTGACGCTGGAGGTCTTCGGCGAGGGCTGGTCGATGGGGCCGCTGAACGAGGCGATGAAGGCCGAGGAGATCGGCGACGCGATCGCCCGGTTCGGCTCGGCCGAGGCCGCCGCCGACGCGCTCGGATGGACCCTCGACGCCGACGGGCAACTGGTCCTGCCGTGGACGACGCTGGGCGAGTACCTGGCCCATCTGGAAGCGCGCGGGGTCAGCCCGAACGTGGCCTCGTTCGTCGGGGCCACGACGCTGCGCATCCACGAAGTCGGCTACGCCGATCGGCCGGCCACGCCGCCGGAGCTGGAGCGGATGCAGGCGCTCGTCCGGCAGGCGATGGAAGAAGGCGCGCTCGGCGTAGGGTCGTCGCTCATCTACCCGCCGGCGTTCTTCGCCCCCACGGAGGAGCTCATCGCGCTGGCCGAGGCCGCCGCGGCCTACGACGGGATGTACATCTCCCACCTGCGCAGCGAAGGGGCGCGGCTGCTCGAAGCGCTCGACGAGCTCATCACCATCGCCCGGGAGGCCGGCATCCGGGCCGAGGTCTATCACCTCAAGGCGGCGGGCCGGGCGCACTGGGGGAAGCTCGACGCCGCCATCGCCCGCATCGAGGCCGCCCGCGCCGAGGGCCTCGCCATCACGGCGGACATGTACACCTACACGGCCGGCTCGACGGGCCTGACGGCCACCATGCCGCCGTGGGTGCAGGACGGCGGGTTCGCCGCGTGCCTGGAGCGCCTGCGCGACCCGGACACCCGCCGCCGCATCGCCGAGGCCATGGTCACACCCGCGGAGGACTGGGAAAACTTCTACGTCGGGGCCGGGCCGGACCAGATCCTGCTCATCGGCTTCAACCAGCCCGCGCTGAGGCGGTACACCGGCATGACCCTGGCCGAGGTCGCCGCCGAGCGGGGCACGTCCCCCCCGAGACGGTGATGGACCTCATCCTGGAGGACAGCAGCCGCGTCGGCGCCGTCTACTTCCTGATGTCCGAGGACAACGTCCGGCGGCAGATCACGCTGCCCTGGATGAGCTTCGGCTCGGACGCCGGCTCGATGGCGCCGGAAGGCGCCTTCCTGGACCGCAGCACGCACCCGCGCGCCTATGGCAACGTCGCCCGGCTGCTGGGCCGCTACGTGCGTGAGGAACGCCTCATCCCCCTCGAAGAAGCCATCTACCGCCTGACGCGCCTGCCCGCGGAGAACCTGCGCCTCCACCGGCGCGGGCAACTCCGGCCGGGCTTCTATGCCGACGTTGCCGTCTTCGACCCGGCCACGATCCAGGACCGGGCCACCTTCGAAGACCCGCATCGGTACGCCACCGGCATGGTCCACGTCTTCGTCAACGGCACCGCCGTCCTGCGCGACGGCGAACACACCGGCGCCCGTCCCGGCCGCGTCGTCCGGGGTCCCGGCTGGACGGGATGGGGCGGACGATGAGGGCGGCGCCCTTCGAACCCCATCCCCCGGCGCTCGCCCCATGATCGTCCTCGGAAGCGGCGTGATCGGGCTGACCACGGCCATCCGGCTCCAGGAGGCCGGCTTCGCGCCCCGCCTCCTCACCCGCGACCGGCCGGAGGCGACGACCTCGGCGGTGGCCGCGGCCGTCTGGTACCCCTACCGGGCCTACCCGGCCCACCGCGTCCTGCCCTGGAGCCGGCGCACGCTGGAGGTCTGCTATGACCTGGCCGCGGACCCGGCCTCGGGCGTCTCGCTGATCCCGTTCGTGGATCTGTTCGACCGGCCCACGCCACCGCCCGCCTGGCGGACGGCGGTGCGGGCCTTCCGCCGCGCCCGCCCGGACGAGCGGCCCGCCGGCTACGTGGACGGCTTCGTGGCGGAGGTGCCGCTGATCGAGACGCCGGTGCACCTGCCCTACCTCGTCGACCGCTTCGAGGCCGGCGGCGGCACCATCGAGGTGGTGCCCGGGGGGGTGACGGACCTGGCCGCGCTGGCCGCCTCGGCCGGGCTGGTGGTCCACTGCACCGGCCTCGGAGCGCGCCGCCTCGTGCCGGACCCGTCCGTCTACCCGATCCGGGGGCAGGTGGTGCGCGTGACCAACCCCGGGCTGACGCACGCCCTCGCCGACGACACCGGCCCGCTCGCGATCAGCTACGTGATCCCGCGCCGCGGCGACGTGATCCTGGGCGGCACCGCGCAGGACGGCGTCTGGGACCGCACGCCCGACCCGGAAACCACCCGGGAGATCCTGCGCAAGGCCCGCCTCCTGGAACCTCGCCTGGCCGATGCCGCGGTGCTCGAGGCCCGCGTCGGCCTCCGGCCGGGCCGGCCCACGGTGCGGCTGGAGGCGGAACGCCTGCCCGGCGGCGGCACGGTGATCCACAACTACGGCCACGGCGGCGCCGGCTTCACCCTGGCCTGGGGCTGTGCCGACGAGGTGGTCGCGCTGGTCCGGGCACACCACGCCCGCCCGGCCTGAGCCCCCGCCCGGGCCGCGTCCGCCCTCAGTTGGCGAAAAGCCGCGGGCGGTTCTCGTCGATCACCTCCAGGTCCTGAATGGCGAACCACCCCTCGTTTTCCTCCCCGGCGCTGTTGCGGTAGGGCGTCTCGGGGTCCGGCGAGGCGATGTCGACGACGTAGGCCAGGTCCTTCCGCACCGCCGTGCCGTCCGGGTGCTTGCCGACCTCCACCGCCTCGGCCACGTCGGCCACGCGGCCTTCGATGCTGCCCAGCACGAGGCCGTCGCGGGAGTAGAGGTGTACGCGCACGCGCTTTCCAATGAGATCGTAGGTCATGGCCGTCGGGGTCTGCGTGAGAAGACCGGGACAGAACGCCGGACCCGCCCCGCCGGGTTTCGTGCCCGGCCTCAGGGCCGCCATCCGATCACTCCCATCATCCGCCCGGTCTGCCCCTGCTCGCCCCGGTAGGAGAAGAACGTGTCCGTGTCGGTCATCGTGCAGGCGGGATCGACGTCGACGGCCTCGACCCCGGCGGCCTCCAGGTGGGCCCGGATCGCCGCCTTGAGATCCACGTGCGGCCGCGGCCAGGTGGCGTTCCGTCGTACGAACGCCGGCGCAAACGCCGCCGCCACCTCTTCGCCGACCTCGAACCGCTCGGCCGAGATGCAGGGGCTCACGTAGGCGCGCATGCGGGCGGGGCGGGCGCCCAGGGCCTCCATCGCCGCCACCGTGTTCGGCACGATGCCGGCCACCGTTCCGCGCCAGCCGGCATGGCAGGCCCCGATCACGCCGGCCTCGGGGTCGGCCAGCAGGACGGCCGCACAGTCCGCCGCGCTGATGCAGAGGAGCACCCCGCGCGCGCGCGTCACCAGTCCGTCGAGGCCCGGATACAGACCGGGGCCGCTCACCGAAGCGACGTCCGCGCCGTGCACCTGCCCGGCGATGGCGAGCGCCGCCGCCGGGAGGCCCAGCGCGGCGGCCACCCGGCGGCGGTTCTCCTGCACCGCGGCCGGGTCGTCGGCCGTGCTCAGCCCCAGGTTGAGCGTAGCGAAGGGGGGCCGGCTCACCCCGCCCCGGCGCGTGGTGAAGGCTACGGCCAGATCCGGCACGTCCGCAAACACGGCCGGGCGGCGCAGCGGGAGCGGATCAGGCATGGGACGACGGGGGCTCAAACGGCGCCGGCGGCTCGGCCGCGGGCTGCGCGGCCCGCCACGTCCGGTAGTGCGCCTTGAGCAGGGTTTGAAAATGGTAGACGCCCGCCTCACACTCCACCGAGAAACGCCCCCGGTCGTACGCCCGCGAAGCCAGCCCACGCTGCACGTGCTCGCAGATGGCGATGTCCTCCTGCTGCACCCGGTCGCTGAAGGCCTGATCCGCCTCGATCCGGCGCCGGGCCTCCGGCGTGGCGACGTCGTCGTAATAATAGTCGAAGATCACTCGTGTGCGGTCCGGAGCCAGCGGCTCGACGGCGTTCATCTGCAACCGTCCGGGCAGGATGTTCAGCATGATGTTGGGAAAGACGAAGTAGTAGAAGGCCTGCCCGTCGCCGGTGTTGTAGCGGGTGTCGTCCTCTCGAAGGGGGCTGTGCTGGAGCGAGTAGAAGGGAAACGTCTCGGTGACGTAGGCGCGCACGTCGAGCACGTTGCACAGCTCCGGGTGGACGAGCGGGAGGTGATACCCTTCGAGGTAGTTGTCGACGTACACCTTCCAGTTGCAGGCGACGTCATAGACGACGCGGCGGTGGAAGTGCAGGTCGTCCAGGCGCAGCGGGGCGATGCGTTCGGCGATGCCGTCGAGCACGGTCTCCAGCGGGGTGCGTTCGGCGGCCGCCTCGTCCAGGTTGACGAACACCAGCCCCTGCCACGTGGCCAGCGGAATCGAGACGAGGCCGTGGTCCTTGCGGTCGAACAGCTCGGTGCGGTCGAAGCGGGGCACGCCGCGCAGGGCGCCGTCGAGCCGGTAGGTCCAGCCGTGGTACTGGCACTGCAGGACACGGGCGCGGCCGCAGTCCTGCGTCACGAGCGGACCGCCCCGGTGGCGGCAGACGTTGTAGAAGGCCCGCAGGCGGTCGTCCGCGTCGCGCACCACCACGACCGGGTGGCCGGCGACCTCGGCGCGCAGGTAGGCGCCTGGGCCGTCGAGGCGGCTGCGGTGGCCCACGTACTGCCAGCAGCGCTCGAAGAGCACGCGGCGGTCGGCCTCGTGATACGCCGGATGGGTGTACCAGCTCGAGGGGATCGTCTCGGCACGGGCGAGCGGTGCGATGCGCAGCACCTCGTCCGTCAGATCAGGCAGAGCATCCATGGGGTCGGCAGGCAGGGAAGGCTTGCCGAAAGATACGCGCTCTACCCCTGTGGCGCCCGCTCCCCGGGGCCTGCCGACAGTCGTTCAGCGTGGTGGTTCAGAGCAGCGAGGCGGCGTAGCCTTCCAGCCCCTCGCGGGCCTCCTGCATTGCCTCCTGCATTGCCTCCGGGCCGGGGTAGCCGGACAACTCCACCAGCGCCTCCCAGGCCGCCGCATCCGCCGGCTCCACCGTGTCCGTCTCCACGAGCGCATAGCCCATGGCCCGGGCCCCCGCGTTGGCCGCGGCCACGACCGCCGCCAGGTAGCGAACGAGGTCGTCTTCGATGGCATAGAGCGGACACGCGTGATGCAAGCCCACCACGCTCGTCAGCACGTCCGAGGCATGGATGCGCTCGGCCAGCAGCATCCAGGCATCCAGGTGGTTGATCCCCAGGCGCTCCCGCTCCGCCTCCGGCGTAGGAGGCGGGTCGTCCGGACCGGGCTGATACAGCGCCGCCGTCTCCTCGGGGAAGCTGTAGAGCAGCACCACCTTGCCGAAGTCATGCAGCAGCCCCGCCGTGAACGCCCCGCTGGCCCGGTCCCGCAGGTCCGCGGCGTTCTGCAGGGCCGGGTCTTCCTGAACGAGATGCCGGGCCAGATAGGCCGTTGCGATGCTGTGCTGGATCAGGTTCAGGAACGGGAGGGCCGTGGTCGGAGTCAGGGCCGTCTGCATCTCCAGCAGGTTCATACTCATCACGATGCCCGTCACCGAAACCGGCCCCAGCGCCACCACCGCCCGCCGCACGTCCTCGATCCGCCGGGACAGGCCGTAGTAGGCCGAGTTGACCACGGACAGGAGCCGGGACACGACCATCGGGTCCCGCTCGACCATCTTGACCACCTGATCGACGTCGGGACCTCCGGGCAGATCCATCAACTGGACGGCTTCGAGGAGGGTCTGAGGCAGAGGGGGGAACCGGAGCTTCAACGGCTCGGTGGCGGCATTCGGGCGGCTGTGCAAGGTATGCATGTCTTCCCAACGCAATGGGTACTGGAAGAAAGGACCCCGATACTATCGGCCCGGCGGCAGAGGACTAAAACCGGGGGCCACAGAATGTGCTTACGCCCCCCGGCCGGCCCCTCCCTCCAGCACCTGCAACCGGCGGCGCACGATTGCCGTGGGCATGGGGCGGCCGGTCCATTGCACGTACGAGGCAGCCGCCTGCTCGATGAGCATGTCCAGCCCGCCCAGGGGCGTAGCCCCGTGGGCCGCGGCCTCCCGCAGTAGCCGCGTCTCCCGGGGGTTGTAGACGAGGTCGTAGACGATCTGCCCGGCCTGGAAGTCGGCGGCCTGTGGCCAGGGCGTGCCGTCGCGGTTCGGATGCATACCCAGCGGGGTGGTATTGACCAGGAGACGGCTGGAGCGGACGGCCGGGCCGGCGTCGGCCAGGGCGACGGCGGCCAGCGCGCCGTGGTCGTCGTAGGCGGCGAAGTCTTCGGCCAGCGCGGCGGCCTGCTCCGGGCGCCGGGCGGCCAGGGTCAGGCGCGCCGGGCGGTAGGTGCTCAGCAGCGCGTAGACCACCGCCCGCGCCGCCCCGCCGGCCCCGAAGACCAGCATCTCGGCCCCCTCCAGCACGCCCGCGTGCGGCGTCAGCGGCGCCAGAAAACCCGGCACATCCGTGTTGTCTCCGAAGAGCCGCGGCCGCTCGCGGCGCTCTGTCGGACGGCACACCACGGTGTTCACCGCCCCGACGGCCCGGGCACGGGGCGATAGCTCGTCCATCAGCGCACCCATCGCCTGCTTGTGCGGGATCGTGACGTTGGCCCCGAGCCCGCCGATCGCCTGCAACCCCTCCACGGCCGCCGCCAGGTCTGCCGGCGCCACGTCGGCCGCCAGGTAGACGGCGTTGATGCGCTGATGCCGAAACGCGGTGTTGTGCATCAGCGGGGACTGCGAATGCCCCACGGGATGGCCAAACAGCAGGACGAGCCGCGTATGGGCGTCGATCATGGCAACAGATCCTCCAGAACCAGAAGGCGCACGCCGCACCGAATCACAGTCGCCGGGCCACCCCGAATCCGATGTAAAAGTCCGGCGTGATGCCGTTGAGGCCCAGCCCCCCGTTGATGTCGAGTTGCGTATCGAGATCGGGCAGGTAGGTCAGGCCGGCCTCCATGTAATGCACGGGATCACCCACCTCGCCGGCCGGGAACGACCCGCCGTAGCCGACGAACGCGCCGATCCCGTCCGTTCCCGGCACGGACGTCCCGATTGAGGCCGTCAGGTCGACGGCGTCCGGGCCGGGCTGCCGGGCATAGCTCAGGTTGAGCGAGAGGGCCTGTGCCGACGTCAACGCCCAGTCCGAGGCGAGCTTGATCCCGGACCGGACGTCGTCCTCGCCGAACGGCGCGGTCCCGGTCGGCAGCATCGCCGTCAGCACGAGCGTCAGGCTCGGGACTCCCAGCGGCCGGCCATCTCCCGGGGCCACGGCAATCTTGAGCCCGATCCCCGCATCCTCGAAGCCGGAGGCCTCTTCCGGGCGCGGCTGCACCACGTACGAGTTCAGCAGCCCGCGCACCTCCACCCGATCACCTAGGCCGTACCGCACCAGCACCGCCCCCAGCGCGTGCCGCCGAACGGCCCCGACCGAGGAATACGCATAGCCGGCTTCGACCTGAACCTGCCGCGCCCCCATCAGCGCCGAGCCGTCGCCCAGGCCGGGCCGGTCCGCCGCGATGGGGGCGGCACGCTGCGCGACGGACGGCCCTGCCCCGGAAAGCAGGATGACCGCTGCGAAGAGTCTGACGACGTGAATCCGACGCATGGCACGAGATCGTGGTGAATCGGGCGACAACGGCGTCAATTACGGCGCGGCGCGGCTCCGATGCAACCGTGCCGAAGGAATGCTGTGCGCTGCTGGCTGTGCGCTGCTGGCTGCTCGCTGATTGCTGATCGCTGAAAGCTGATCGCTGAAAGCTGATCGCTGATCGCTGATCGCCACTCGCTTTTCGACCCCTGCCCGCGTACTTTCTCCCCGAATCCTCGCTCTTTCGCCACCTGCCGCTGCCCTGCATGTCTACCCCGACCTTTTTCGACGATGTCAACCGGATGTTCGAGCGGGCTGCCGCGCACACGACGCACCCCCGCGGGCTCCTCGATCAGATCAAGATCTGCAACGGGCTCTATCAGCTCGAATTCCCACTCAAGCGGGACGACGGCTCCATCCAGGTGATCCGGGCCTGGCGCGCCCAGCACAGCCATCACAAGCTGCCGGTCAAGGGCGGCATCCGCTACGCACCGACGGTCAGCGGCGACGAGGTGATGGCGCTGTCGGCGCTGATGACCTACAAGTGCGCCATCGTCAACGTCCCCTTCGGCGGGGCCAAGGGCGGCGTGCAGATCGACCGCCGGCAGTACTCCGAGGCCGAGATCGAGCGTATCACGCGCCGGCTCACCTACGAACTGACGCGGAAGAACTTCCTCGGCCCCGGCACCGACGTACCGGCGCCGGACTACGGCACCGGCGCCCGGGAGATGGCCTGGATCCTGGACACGTACCGCACCTTTTCCAACGACCCGCTCGATGCCCTTGCCTGTGTGACGGGCAAGCCGCTCGGCCAGGGTGGCATCCGGGGGCGCACCGAGGCCACCGGGCGGGGCGTCTACTTCGGCGTCCGGGAAGCCTGTTCCGTCAAAGAGGACATGCAGGCGCTCGGCCTGACGACCGGCCTGGAGGGCAAAACCTTCGTGGTGCAGGGCCTCGGCAACGTCGGCTATCATGCGGCGCGGTTCATGGAAGAAGCCGGGGCCGTGCTCGTCGGCGTGGCCGAGATCGAGGGGGCCATCCACAACCCGAACGGACTGGACCTGGCGACCGTCCGGCGGCACCGCCAGGAAACCGGATCGATCCTCGATCTGCCCGGGGCGACGAACCTGCCCTCTTCCGCCGCGGCGCTGGAACTGCCGTGCGACATCCTGATCCCGGCGGCGCTGGAGGGGCAGATCACCGCAGACAATGCCCCCCGCATCCAGGCCCGGATCATCGCCGAGGCAGCCAACGGCCCCGTGACCGCCGATGCCGATGCCATCCTCAACGAACGGGGCATCCTCATCATCCCGGACATCTTCCTGAATGCCGGCGGCGTGACGGTTTCCTACTTCGAGTGGCTGCGCAACCTCTCGCACGTGCGCTTCGGCCGCCTGAGCAAACGCTTCGAGCAGAGCAGCAACGTGCGGCTGCTCCGGGCCGTGGAGCAACTCACCGGCCGGCACTTCCCCGACGGGGTCGTGGAGGACGTCGCCCACGGAGCCGACGAGGAGGACCTGGTGAACTCGGGCCTGGAAGAAACCATGATCGGCGCCTACCAGGAGGTCCGGGAAATCAAGGCCCGCCGCGGCGTGGACCTGCGCGTGGCCGGATTCATCAACGCCATCGACAAGGTGGCCCTGGCCTACCTGGAACTGGGCATCTTCCCGTGAGGAAGGCGGGTTGAGGGCCGCCAGCTTTCAGCGATCAGCCGTCAGCCGTCAGCCAGCAACGCGCAGCGGACGGCTGACAGCAAGCACCATCGTGTCAGGCCAGGACGCCGATCGCTGAAAGCTGATCGCTGAACGCTGATCGCTGACGGCTGCTTCACCCGGCCCACGCCGGGCGGCGGGGCGTCACGGTCCGGTAGAAGGCCCGGAGCGCCGCGATGTCGGCTTCCATGTCACCCGTCGGGGTGAAGAGCGGCGCCGCACCGACGACCTTCCGGGCATAGTCGAAGTAGACCGGCAGGATGGGCACGCCGGCCCGGCAGGCGATGCGGTAAAAGCCGGTCTTCCAGCGGGGCGTGAAGCGGCGGGTGCCTTCGGGCGCGATGCCGAGGACGAACCGCTCCCGCTCCTGCAGGTGCGCCACCGCCCGCTCGACCAGCCCGCCGGGCCGGCGGCGGTCGACCGGCACGCCGCCCAGCCAGCGCATCACCGGGCCGAGCGGCCCGCGAAAGAGGGTGTGCTTGCCCAGCCAGCGCACGTCGATGCCGAGGGCCAGCATCGTCGCCATGGCGTAGAGGAAGTCCCAGTTGGACGTGTGAGGGGCACCGATGATGACGAAGTGGGAGCGGTTCGGGATGACGCCTTCGAAGTCCCAGCCCGTCGCTCGCAGCACCGCCCGGCCGAGCCGGCGGCTCAGCGCCGTGCCCCGCTGCGGGACGGCCGGTCCGAGGTCGGGCACAGGCATGGGACGCCCCGGCTCAGGAAACCGCCGAGAGGATCGCCCGGGCCTCGCGGGCCGGCGTCGGAGCCTCCGGCGGGGGGACGGCCTGCACGGCCTCGGCGTAGCAGGTCTCCGTCTCCTCGATGCGCACGCGGACGGTGTGGACCCGCCGCGCCTGCAGCACCGCCCGCCCTTCGGTGCAGAGGTGCGCGGCCACGTAGGCGCTCAGGTTCTCCGAGGTGGTGTCCCCCGGCAAGACGGCCCGCTTCCAGTCGGTCTGCGCCAGGAGGGCCAGCAGTTCGGCGTCGTCGGCCGCCACCAGCACAGCATGGTCCCAGGCCTCCACGAGCGGCTTCAGGATGCGCTTGAGGTCCTGGAAGTCGAGCAGCATCCCCCGTTCGTCCGGCTCGCCGGTGAGTTCGACGGTCATCCGGTAGGAATGGCCATGCAGGTTACGGCACGGCCCCTCGTGCCACGGCAGGCGATGGGCGGCCTCCCAGCGAAAGCGTTTGGCGATGGTCATGGCAGGATCCGGTGGAGCGTCGATGCGGGACGGAACCGCCTATACCCGCCGCCCCCCGCGTGCGATCCCGCGGCCGCCCGGAAGAGACGGTGAAACGCGCCGGCCCCGTCGGATTCGCACAACGGGAGCGCCGACACGGGACGACTCGTGCTAAGGGGTGCCATGCTTTTCCTTTTAACCCGCCGGGCCCCCCGGAAGAGGCCGCCTCAGGGCTCTGGATCGTCGTCTGGCACCGCGTACAAGTGAACCGTCGCGCATCGGCGCTCCCTACCGAAGCGTATGCCGATTCCCGCGCCGGGTTTCCGTGCCGGGTTTCCGTGCCGGGTTTCCGTGCCGGGTTTCCGTGCCGGGTTTCCGTGCCGGGTTTCCGTGCCGGGTTTCCGTGCCGGGTTTCCGTGCCGGGTTTCCGTGCCGGGTTTCCGTGCCGGGTTTCCGTGCCGGGTTTCCGTGCCGGGTTTCCGCCGACACGAAACGAACGCGCCCGGCCCTCACAGCGAGAGCCGGGCGCGCAGAGACGACGCGGCGGGAACGGCGCTCCGCGGATCAGCCGCACCCGCTGGAGGTGCCGCACTGCGTGCAGACGTAGCACGCGCCGCTGCGGACGGTGATGGCCCCGCAGTTCGGGCAGGGCGGCGAGTCGGCCTGGTTCTGATACGTCCCCGTGGACGGCTCAGCGGCGGCGACCGGCGCCGGGGCGGCGCGCTCCATCGTCTGCATGAACGTCTCCACCGTGCTGCCCACGAGCGCATCCCGCATCGACGGCGCCGTCGGCTCGTCAAAGGAGAGCTGCATCTGCGTCTCGTCCCGGGCGGGGCCGCTGCGGCGCACCTCTGCCGCAACGGCCTCCTTAGGGTTTACAGCGTCCTCCGCGACCTCCTGCGGCTGCCCGAGGAACTTCAGGCTGAGGTAGCGGAAGATGTAGTCCATCATCGACTTGGCGATGGGGATCTGCTTGTTGTTCGTGAAGCCGCTCGGCTCGAAGCGCATGTGGCTGAACTTGGTGCACAGATCCTCCAGCGGCACGCCGTACTGGAGCGCGATGGAGATGCTCGTGGCGAAGGCGTCCATCATGCCGGCCAGCGTCGAGCCCTGCTTGGCCATCGTGATGAAGATCTCGCCCGGCTGCTTCGTGTCCGGGTAGAGGCCGATGGTCAGGTAGCCCTCATGCCCGGCGATGGAGAACTTGTGCGTGATCGAGGGCCGCTCGTCCGGCAGCCGCTTGCGCACCGGCTTGTAGACGATCTTCTCCACCTCGCGGACCACCTCTTTCTCCACGATCTGCGGCTCGGCCGAGGCCATGCCGTCGCCGCCGGTCACGCCCTCCTTCTGCTTCGTGTTGCCGTCCTTCGACGTCGAGAGCGGCTGGCTGCGCTTGGAGTTCTCGCGGTAGATCGCCACGGCCTTGAGGCCGAGCTTCCACCCCATCATGTACGCGTCGGCGATGTCCTCCACCGTCGAGTCCTCCGGCATGTTGACCGTCTTGCTGATGGCGCCGGAGATGAACGGCTGGCACGCCGCCATCATCTTGATGTGGCCGCTGTGGTGGATCGACCGGGTGCCGTTGAACGGCTTGAAGGCGCAGTCGAAGACCGGCAGGTGCTCCTCCTTCAGGATGGGCGCGCCCTCGATGGTGTCGTGATGGTCGATGTACTCGACGATCGCCATGATCTGGTCTTCGTCGTACCCCAGACGACGCAGGGCCTCGGGCACGGTGCGGTTGACGATCTTGAGCATGCCGTCGCCCTTGCCGGCGAGCAGCTTGTACTTCACCAGCGCGATGTCCGGCTCGATGCCCGTCGTGTCGCAGTCCATCATAAAGGCGATGGTACCCGTCGGAGCCAGGACCGTGGCCTGGGCGTTGCGGTAGCCGTGGCGCTCGCCCAGGGCGACCATGCGCTCGGCGCTCTGCCGGGCCGCCTCCTTCAGGTAGGCCGGGCAACTCGGGTGGATGTCCTCGACGGCCGCCCGGTGCATCCGCATGACCTCGAGCATGGACTCGGCATTTTCGGGATAGGCCGGGAACGGCCCGATCTTCGCGTTGCCGGCGATCTCGGCCGAGCGGGCGTAGGCCTCACAGTGCTCGATGGCCATGATGGCGCCGGCCACGGCCCGGCCCTCGTCGCTGTCGTAGGGCAGCCCCATCGCCATCAGCAGCGCCCCCAGGTTGGCGAAGCCGAGCCCGAGCGGCCGCAGCAGGTGCGAGTTGTAGGCGATCTGTTTCGAGGGGTAGCCGGCGTTGTCCACCAGGATCTCCATCGCCGTGATGAAGATGCGCGTGGCCGCCCGGAACCGCTCAACGTCGAACGTGCCGTCCTCCTTCTGGAACTTGCGCAGGTTGAGCGAGGCCAGGTTGCACGCCGTGTTGTCCGGGTGCATGAACTCCGAACAGTTGTGCACGGCGATGCCGCCGGCGACGAAGTGATCCGTCACGGGCTCCGTCAGGTCGTAGACCGGCTCTTCCCCGAGCAGTTCGAGCGAGGCTACCCGATCGACCATCCGGTCCTGGTACGTGCTTACGCGGGCATTCAGCGCTTCGAGGGCCTGCTGTTTTTCACTGCCGGGCAGAAAGCCGATTTCCTGCTCGAACCGCACGCGGCTCGACCGGGTGATCCGCAGGCTGTGCATCTGCTGCACCGTGTATTCCTTCAGCCCACCCTGTCCGTCCGGCAAGAGTGCCCGGTTCGTCAGGCGGCGGTTGCGGTAGAGCTTGGATTTGATGCCGAAGCCGAGCAGCAGGAGTTGCACCTGCTCCAGAAGCACTTCACTGGTCGAGTCAAGCCCGACGTACTGGGTCTTTTCCCCGACGTCCACCACGGTCCCGTCGGCCGTGAAAAGACCCTGCAGCAGGGCTACGACGCTTTCGCGGTCGAGTTGAAGGGCCGCATCGGTCAGACGCTTTTCGGCTGCACCGGCATCGAGAACGGCCCAGTGAGCGAGCATCGAGCGCACGGCCTCAGCGTTCGTGGCGACGGCCAGGCTGGTGGGGCGCTCCGTCACGTGCACCGGCCCGCCCCGCCGTTCGAAGCGGTTCACGACCTGCCGGGCCACCTCGGCCAGAGCCGGCTCGTGTTTGCCCACCGTCAACGTAGACAGAGTGCCCGAGACGCAGCCGTCCCCGAGCATGAGGCCGACGTAGGCCGCCTCGTCCGGGTCGATGTGCCGTGTGCCGAAGCGCGGCTGCACCAGACGCACGACGTCGTCCTTCGTGAGCTCGCAGGCGGGGACGTCGCCCCGGTTCTCGGTCCAGACGCGGTGGTCGGCGGTGAGCTTGATCGTGTAGCCGCTCTGCGTGCGCAGCCGGTACACGGGCTTCGTGCCGGTTTCGATGACCCGCGTGGTGCGGTGCAGCCGGCCGTCCAGACCGACGACGCGCGGCGTCTCACCCACCATGCTGTCGATGCGGCGGAGCCCGTCTTCGGTGGCCACGAGCGTGTCGCCCGTCACGCACGGGTTGCTCGAGTTGATCGGGCCGAAGGCTTTGACGGTGTTCCAGCGCTGGATCGTGTCCTCGTACTGCATCCCCGGGTCGCCACAGACCCAGGTGCCCTCGGCGATCTTGTCCAGGATCGTCCGGGCACGCACTTCCTCGACCGGCTCGCCGGAGAGGACGGCGCGCAGCGTGAAGTGGTCGTCGTGCTCGGCGGCCCGCATGAACTCATCGGTCACCCGGACGCTCTGGTTGACGTTCTGGAAGGCGACGCTGCCATAGGCCGGGCCGTTGAAGGAGCCGTCGTAGCCCTGCTCGATCAGCGCCCACGCCTTCTTCTCCTCCTCCATCTTGGCCTCGACGAACTCCATGATGTCCGGGTGCCACACCTTCAGCGTCTGCATGATGGCCGCCCGGCGCGTCTTGCCGCCGCTCTTGATCGTGCCGCCCGTGGCGTCCTGCACCCGCATGAAACTGACCGGCCCGGAGGGGGTCCCCCCGCCGGAGAGCTTCTCCTTCGACGAGCGCAGCTTCGACCAGTCCGCCCCCACCCCGGAGCCGAACTTGAACAGCCGGGCACTCTCGGCCATCAGCTTCCAGATGTCGTCGATCGAGTCGTCGACCGAGATGATGAAGCAGGCCGAAGCCTGCGGGCGCTCGTAGGGGTCGACCTCGACGACCTGCTTCTTCTTGCGGTCCCACCCGTAGATGGTCTTGCCCCCCGTGTCCCGCACGCCGTACTGATGATGCAGGCCGACGTTGAACCAGACGGGGCTGTTGAAGGCGCCATACTGGTTGACGCACAGCCAGGTCAGCTCGTCGTAGAACCGCTCGCCGTCGGCTTTCGTGGCAAAGTACTGCTGCTCGATGCCCCAGTCCGCGATCGTGCGCGTGACGCGGTGGATGAGCTGCTTGAGGGAGCTCTCGCGCCCCCCCTCGGCCGGGTGCTCGCCGGCGCGGGTGACGTCGCCGTAGAAATACTTGCTGGCGACGACGTTCGTGGCGAGCTGGCTCCACGAGGTGGGGAACTCGACGTTCTTCTGCTCGAAAATCGCCTCCCCCCGGGGGTTCTTGATTGCCGCGTCGCGGCGCTCCCATTCGACGGCATCGAAGGGGTGCTGCCCGTCTTTCGAAAACACCCGATCGATGGTCAGGCCTTTCTTCAGGGCTTCGGGATCCGGGAGCGGGGTCGCCTCCGCATCGGTCGCAAAGAGCGTCTTGTTCGCCTCAGGCATGGATACCTCCGCAGAACTTGGTGTGATGGAGTAGGGATGGGTGGGCCGACGGGGTGGCCGGTGCATCGCGCCCAACCCGGCGCCCCATCCGCGGACTGCACACCCGGGCACGGCGGCGTGCGGCCGAACGACGGCAGGGTCCTGGAAACGATGCGGGCCGAGGAGGGCGATGCCAGACAAATAACGGTTTATCGCCGGCGGGCAATAAACCGCTATCGGGTTGTCGCGCTACGGTTCCCAATTAACCCCCCCATGGGCCGTTATGCAAGCACATTTTTTCCACAACCAACCCACGCCCCGAACCGGGCCGAATGCATAACGGATATCGCCATTTCGGGCCTCGGACGCCCCTCAACACCCCGTCATCCCCATAAAAATGCCGTTATTGAGCCCGGATGCCCCTCCGCCCCACTCCCGGCCTCAGATTATCCACATTCGGATACCAGCCGGGTGTCAATAACGGAGACAATGCCTGGCACAATAACGGCACATCATCGGGGGAAGGCGATGCGATGCCTGCCCCGACGCGCGGTTAGGGCCGCTCAGAAATCTTCGTCGAAATCGTCGTCGTCCTCGAAGTCGAAATCCTCGTCATCCTCGAAGTCGTCGTCCTCGAAGTCGAAATCGTCATCGTCCTCGAAATCCTCGTCGTCTTCGAAGTCGTCATCGTCTTCGAAGTCGTCGTCCTCGTCGAAGTCGAAGTCGTCGTCCTCAAAGTCGAAATCGTCGTCGTCCTCGTACGCAAGCGGCATCAGCACGTCGAGTTCGGCGTCGGACGTAGCGTAAAGGAGGTCAGTCATGAGCGTGGCAGGATTGGATGAACGCGCACACCGGGGCGACGTCTGCACCCGGTGCCGAGGGGGAGGTAATGTACAGCACGGGCGTGCCAGACAAAACCGCCGCTCCCGAATCCACCGCAAAATTATGCCCGGAGGGTGTAAAAAAACAATGTAGCGAACCGGCCCCGGCGGCCGTCGTTTACGGCTCGCGGCGGGCGCCGCGGCGGGAACAAGCGCCTCGGACACCGTTTCCTTCCCCCCCACGCGCCGCCTTGCAGGCCACGCAGCACCCTTCTTTCACGATCTCAGGTACCTCTCTCCTCCCATGCGCGACTTCAACGAACGCAGCGCGTATCCGCACCCCGGCGACTTCAAGGTGATGCGCCCGGAATACACGGAAACCGAAGACGGCTACTTCCAGGCCACCATCACGATCACGCCCTTCAAGGTGACCGGCCGCAGCACGTCGAAGCCCGGTGCCCGGCGGGCGGCGCTCTACGAGGCGGAAAAAACCTACCGCTCCTACCACCCCTCCTATCGGATCCAGAACCCGTACCCGGACACGTTCGTCGACCGCGAGGGCATGCGCTGGAAGCGCGTCCCGCCGGCACAACGCGCCGAACTGGGAGACTACATCTTCATCGACGAGGACGGGGAGGAGGACTACGCCAACATCGAGCAGATGCTGATGTGGGACGTCCGCCCCGTGCCGGAGGAGGACGAGGACTGACGACGCCCCTCCGGGCTCAGCGCCAGGACACGTCGGCGAAGACCGGCAGGTGGTCGGAGATCGCACGGGCTTCCCGGAGGGTGCGGAACTGCTCCGTGAAGTCGAGCACCCCGGCCCGGCCGATGTGGAACGGGGCGATCTCGTAGAAGATGTTGTCGTACTCGTTGGCCAGGTGATCGCCGTCGTCACGGCGGCGCATGCGCAGGCTCGTCTTCTGCCCGACGAGCACGGGGGCGTAGCCGGCCTGTTTGAGTTCGTCGAACGCCTCGTCGTCCGGGCTCTCGTTGAAATCGCCCAGGATGATCAGGTGGTCGTCCAGATACCGCGTGTGCAGGTCGTCGAGCAGGACGATCTCCCGGGCGGGGTCTTTGCCCTGGGGCACGGCGTGGAAGCTGGCCAGTAGCATCCGCCGGCCGCTGGCCCGATGTTCGAACCGGGCCATGTAGGGCTCACGGTCGATGGGGTCGGCCAGGGAGGCCTCCAGCCAGGCCGGATCGACGAGGCGCACCCGCGACGGCTTCCAGAGGTACGCATACCGCTCCGACCCGTCGCCCGTGGTGGGGTCGCTGACGACGTACTCCCAGGCGGCGCCGGTGCGGTCGAGCGCGGCATCGAGCCGGGCGACGGCCTGCACGCCGGCCTCGCTCGTGGACACTTCCTGGATGGCGACGAGGTCGAAGTCGCGGAGCACCCCGGCCATCACGGCGATCTCGCCGGCGTCTTTGGAGCGGCCGAAGTTGTAGAGGTTCCACGTCGCCAGGCGGACGGCCTCGCCGGCTTCGCCCGCGAGAGGCGAGGGCGCCGTGCCCGGCCCGCGGGTGAGGATCCAGAACGCCAGCGCCAGCGCCAGCAGGATGACCAGGACGCTGGCCACCTTCCAGAACGAGCGGCTGCCGGGGGAGGTCATGGGCATTGGGGCTTGTGGATGGGCCGGAGCAATCTACGAAACCCGTCCCGGCGAGGACAGCCTCTGGCGCGGCGAGCAGGGCAGCGGGCAGGACAGCGGGCGGGGCAGCGGCCCTCCGGCCCGCGCGTGCCGCGCTCACGCCGGGCTTGTAGCTCCGGTGCCGCTCGCCGATCTTTCGCTCGATCGGTTCACGCCGGCCTCTCTCCGCACCGCCCGGACCTCAGCCATGGACGACCTCCCAGACACGGACCCGCGGGGCGCGCCGCCGGAGCGGGGGCAGCGGCTGCTGGCCGCGCTCCGGCCCGTGGCCCGGCAGGCAGCGTTGCTGATCGACCGGCTGCGCGTGCTGGCGCTGGCCGCGGGAGCGGCCGGCGCCTGGCTCTGGGGCCTGCTGTTCTGGCCGCTCGACGTGGGTTCGGGGTGGACGCTGGCCGGGGCGCTGCTGGTGCTCCTGGCCTTGCTGGGACCGGCCCTGGTGCTCGGCCTGTTCGCCCGCGGGTTGCAGGAGCTGGTGGCTCTGCCGGGGCGTCTGGTAGCGACCGTCCGCGCCGGGCAGGGCGAGGCGGCGGCGGTGTATGCCGGCGCCGGGGAAGCCCGCCCCGCACGATCCGGGCGCATCCGGCGGTTCTGGCAGGTGGTGCGGGGACTGTGGGCCCTGCGTGCCGCATTGCTGGAAAGCCGCGACCTGCTGATCGGCTCGGTGGCTCTGATCCGTCTGGCGAGCCCGGTCGTGCTGGCCGTCGTCGTCGTGGCGGCGGGCCTCGGGCTGCTGCTCATCGCCGGGGCGGTGGCCGGCACGCTGATCGCGCTACTGGCCTGACCGGCGAGCCGGGACGCTCAGGAGCGGTCACGGCCGAGGAAGTGGGAGTGAAACGCCTCACCGATGGTGAAGGAACGGCCCACGGTGAAGGAGGCGTCCGGGGACGGCTCGGGGCGGGGCACCTGCATGGCGAAGAAGGCATAGCTGTACCAGCCGCCATAGGCCCGGTACATGGCGATCTCGCGGCGCTCCCGGTCGATGGTCTGCCGCAGCGCCTCATCGTCGGCCGCGGCCTGAGCATCGAGGGCATCCAGGCGTGCTTCGAGGGGGCCGTAGTAGTTCCACCAGGCCGGCTCGGGCAGGATGAGGTGGCCGAGCGGCCGGTAGCCGGCCTCCCGAATGTGGGCCTGACAGGTGGCGAGGGAGCCCATGCCCGGGTAGGCCTCCGCCCAGAACGCCCGCAGCGCCTCGGGGGGATCGGGCCGCAACCAGATGAGGTCGCTCACGACCAGGAACCCGCCGGGGGCGAGCAGGCGGCGCCACCGGCGCAGCCCCTCGGCAAAGCCGATGCAATAGATGGCTCCCTCGCACCAGATGAGGTCGAACACCTCGTCCTCGAAGGGCAGAGCGGCCATGTCGTGCCGGAGACAGGTGAGGCGATGCCCGAAGCCGTGCGCGTCCATCGCCTCCCGGACGCGCTCCAGGTACGGTGCGTGCAGGTCCACGGCCGTGATGGGTCCGCTGGTCAGGCGGGCCAGTTCCAGCGTCTGTGCCCCCGGACCACAGCCGAGGTCAAGGATCCGCGGCGCGTTCAGGCAGGGCAGCAGCTGGAAGGCCTGGCGGGTGAAGACGTCGCCGCCCGGGCTTTCCCGCGGCAGCCCGGTGTGAATGCGAAACAGGGGGTCCATGTCGAGCGGTCAGCGGTCAGCAGTCAGTGGTCGGCCAGAAGCCAGAAGCCAGCAGCCAGCAGCCAGAAGCCAGAAGCCAGAAGCTTCACCCTACCGTACCGGTTCGGCCAGGGCGTCTTCCTTGACCTGCATCAGGTAGGCGATGGCAGCATCGGGATCGGCGGGGATGTCGTCGTGAAAGAGCGCGTCTTTGATGGCGCCCATGGCGGCCCGTTCCCGGCCTTCCAGGCGGCGCATCATCTCCTCGAAGAGCCGTCCTCGCCGGAGGGCCTCGTCCTTGATCCGCATCATCAGCGCGTAGGCGGCATCGTGCTCGTTCGGGATCTCCCCCTCCAGGATCGCCTCGCGGATCGTCTCCTTGATGAGCCCCACCGCCAGCCCTTCCCGGATCCCCAGCACCTCCATGATCTCGTAGCCGTCCACCGGCGGCTGGAAGTTGCGCAGGCGATCCTTCTCCTCGACCTCGGCGAACTTCTGCTCGACGCGGTCGAAGGCGGCCAGGTAGCGGCGCACCCGGCGCGGGTTCTTCGAGGTGATGTCCGCACGGACGAGCGTCATCAGGTCATCCAGGTCTTCGCCAGCATCGAAGAGCAGCCGGCGCACGGCGGAGTCGGTCACCTCCTCGTCCACGAGCGCCACGGGGCGATGGTGGAGCTGGACGAGCTTCTGGACGTAGCGCATCCGCTCGTCGGTGGGCAGCTTGAGCCGGCGGAAGAGCTTCGGGATCATCCGCGCGCCGCGGTCCTCGTGGCCGTGGAACGTCCAGCCCGTTCCGGGGACGAAGCGCTTGGTGAGCGGCTTGGCGATGTCGTGCAGGAGCGCGGCCCAGCGCAGCCAGCGCGTCTGCTCGCACGGCCGGTCCGCCGTCAGCGCCGCCACGTTGTCGACCACCTGGAGGGTGTGGTAGAAGTTGTCCTTGTGCCGGTGGCCGTGCACCTCCTCGACGCCCTTGAGGTCGACCAGTTCGGGAAAGAGGTGAACGAGGATGCCGGTGGCCTCGAGGATCTTGAAGCCGACGGACGGCCGCCCGGCACAGAGGATCTTCTGGAGTTCATCGGTGACGCGTTCCTGGCTGAGGATGCGGACACGGGCGGCCCGGTCGCGCATGGCCTGGAAGGCGGCCTCATGGATGCGGAAGTCGAGCTGGGCGGCGAAGCGGGCCGCCCGGATCATGCGCAGGGGATCGTCCTCGAACGTCTGGTGCGGGTCGAGCGGGGTACGCAGGAGCCGGTCGTGCAGGTCGCGTAGGCCGTCGAAGGGGTCGATCAGCTCGCCGAAACGGGCGGGGACGAGGTGCAGGCCCATCGCGTTGATGGTGAAGTCGCGACGGCGCTGGTCGTCTTCCAGCGTGCCGTCCTCGACGAGGGGTTTGCGGGAGTGGCGGCGGTAGCTTTCCCGACGGGCAGCGACGAACTCCAGCACCAGCACCTCGTCGCCGGAGCCGTGGAGGCGGATGGCAGCGGTGCCGAAGTTGGGGTAGGTGTGGACGGTCTGCCCGCCGAGGCGCGCGGCGACGGCCTCGGCCAGGCGGATGCCGGTGCCGGGGCCGACGGTGACGAAGTCCAGGTCCGTGGTGGGGCGGTCCAGCAGCACATCGCGCACGAGCCCGCCGACGGCGTAGGCCTCGATGCCTTCGTCGGCGGCCACCTCACCCACCTGGCGGAGGACGGGCGTGAAGGAGCGGCCTTCGAGTCGATCGGTGAGATTCATGGGAAGGGAGAGACTGCGGGGGCATCGGCCGGCCGCGCCCGTGCTCAGCGAGACGCTAAAGACTCAGCGAGCGCTCAGCGAAGTCGCTGCATGAGCCGCTCGACGAGCCGCATCGTCTGGAGGGCCTCGAGGATCGAGACGGGGGCAGGCTGCCGGGCGGCGAGGGCATCCAGGAAGGCGTGGACCTCGGCCGTCACGAGCGCGGCGGTTTCCGTCTCCAACGCATCGGGACGGTCCTCGTTCTGCCTGGCTTCGAGCACCGCCAGGCGGGCCTGCATGCCCGAAAAGTCGACCTCCAGGCGGCCACCGGGTCCGGCGGCATAGAGGCTCGCGCGGTCCACGGGGCCGCGGCGGAGGCTGACCTGGGCGAGGGTGCCGCGAAGGAACCGCAGGGTGAAGGCCATCGCCTCGGGGTGGGCCGCCCGGCGCACGGCGGCGGCTTCTACACGCCGGACGCCGCCGCCTCCAGCCACGGCCGTGCACAGATCCACCGCATCGGCCAGCAGGCGTGGCCAGGGCCGCCCATCCGGCACGTCCTGCTGCAACAGCACCAGCGACGGACGGAGGGCGGGCGGGCCGTCCCGCAACGCCGGCTGCCACCGCAGCGGCCGCTGCACGCCGATCTCGACGCCGGCTTCCTCGGCCAGGCGCACCAGCGCCTCGGCCTCCGGGATGGAGGCGGCCGGGGGCCAGGCCAGCAGCAGATGGCAGCCGTGCCGCGCCGCCGCCTCGGCCAGCCGGAACCGATCCGCCGGGGCTCCGTGGATCACCAGCACCGCGCTCCGCGCCAGCACGTCGGCCAGCACCGCGCGGTCGTGCGGGGCCACGTCGGCCGGGCCCACCGCCTCGGCACCGCCGGGCCACGCCGCCACGGCCCGGGCCTGCCACGCGGCGAGGTCATTCGATCCAAGCAGAGCAACGCGCATGCGGGAGACAGGGGCGGGAGACAGGATGCGGAGGGGGGAAGTTGCGCGTCGCCGCCGCCCCTGTCAAGACGCCCCCGCGTCAAGACGGCCTCCGTCTCTGCCACACCCGACCCGGCCTCAGCGAACGATGGCGAGCGGCCGCGTGGCCTGGAACGTCGTGCCCACGATCCGCAGCAGGTAGAGCCCGGCGGGCCAGCGCCGGACCGGCACCGTGAGCCGCAGCGGCTGCCCGGCCGGCAGGTAGCCGTCGTACACCCGCGCCACGTGGCGCCCCCGGAGGTCGTAGAGGTCCACCCGCACGGTCTGCGGGACGGCCACGGTGAGTTGTGTCGAGACGGTCTGCCGGGCCGGCTGCGGGTAGAGCGGAGTCAGCGTAAACGCCGGGCCGGACCGGGCGAGCCCCTCGGCGGCCGTGGCCCGGGACCCTCCGGCCACCGCCAGCTCGCCCGCCGGCACGAGGCCGTCGGCACAGAGGCGCTCGGGGGCGGCGGCCGAGGGCTCGAAGCGCACGGCCCGCGGCTCCCAGGGGCTCGCGGCGTCGGCCCGTTGCACGAGAACCAGCGCCGAGGGCCGGCCCACCCAGTCCAGCACCCCCTCCAGCGGGATGCACACCCCGGCGGCCGGCACCGTCCCCTGTGTCGGCTCCAGTTGCCAGAAGCCGGGCAGGGCCAGGCGGTCGTAGGCCTCCGGAAGCGGAGTGCCGGCCGGAGCACGGTACACCCGCGTCACCATCAACTCGGCCGCCGCGGCCAGCGGGTCGGCATCGAGGCGCAGCCCACCGAGCGCCGGCAGCACGACGGCCGGCGGGTCGCCGGCCTCCAGGCGAAGGCGGCGGGCGCGCCGGTCCATCGCCACCAGCACCGCGTCGTCGTCCATGGCGGGCTGCACCAGCCCGGCCTCGTCCGTCACGGGATCGAGCGTCCAGACCTCGGCCGCCCGCACGCGCAGCGGGTACAGCCCCGGCACGGCAGACGCGCGGACCACAAAGGCCACCTGCAGGACCGTCCCGGCCGCCGAGGCCACCGGATCGGCCGCGCCCCGATACAGCGTCAGGCCGAGGTGCAGGGTCCGCTCGGTGCCGGCCGTCGTCTCCTCCATGAACATCGTGCCCTGCGGGCTCGGGCCATCGAACGTGAAGCCATCGAAGAGTGGCCCCCGCACGACCCCTTCGACCACGAGGGCGGTGGTATCGTAGAGCACCTCCAGCCCCACCCCGAACAGGTGCGCCACGGGCGGACCGTCCAGCCGGATCGCGACGACCAGCGTATCGCCGGGCTGCACGATGGGCGCTTCGTTCCAGACCCGCAGCAACGGCGTCGTCTGCGCGAGCGCACCGCCGGCCGGCAGCGTCAGCATCCCGCAGAAAAGCACCCACCAGGCGGCCCGCACCCGGCGAGCCCGTCGCATCCAGGACCCGATCATTTCACCAGCAGCATTTTACGGGACTGCACGAAGTCCCCGGCGCGGAGACGGTAGACGTAGACGCCGCTGGCCAGGCGGCGGGCGTCGAACGGCACGGCGTGCCAGCCGGCCTTCAGCGGCTCGTTGCGGAGCAGCAGCGCCACACGGCGCCCGATGACGTCGTAGACCTCCAGCGTCACCGGCCCGTCCTCCGGCAGCGCAAAGCGGATCGTCGTCTGTGGGTTGAACGGGTTGGGATAGTTCTGGTCGAGGGCGTAGTCGGTCGGCATCTCCACGGCGCGGGGGCTGTCGAGCGCCAGCACGCCCGGCGTTACTGCGGGGCCGTCCGCCGTCCGCGCGGCCGCTTCCAGCAGTCGAATCTCGACGGTTTCGGTCATCGGGTGGACGACCTCGAGCCAGAGCGTGACTACGGGCAGGCCGGCGGCCTGTTCGAGGGCGGCCTCCGGGCCTTTGCGGCTATAGGCCACCGCCAGGCGCCCCTCCTCCTCATCGTAACGCTGGAAGGCCAGGAGGTCGCCGTCGTCGAAGTCGGTCCCGGCCTCCACCGCCGAGAGCGCAAAGAACGACGGCGGGAAGGTCACCAGGGCGGCCGCACCGAGCAGTCCCTCCACCGGCCTAGCCTGGCCGGCCACGACGTGCACGGGGAAGCGATCCCCCATTGGCAGCGGCGGGATCAGCAATGGCTCCTGGCCGGGCGCTCCCGCCTGGTAGAGGCGTCCCTTGCCGGCGGCATGGGTGCGGCCGAAGTGCGTACCGATGGGCAGGACATCGTTCTGGCTGACGATCCCGTCCCCGTTGGCATCGGCATAGCTGGCCTCCACCGGCGTCCAGACCGGCACCGCCGCCGCCTCCCAGGCCCCGGAGCGCCGGGTGCGGGCCATCCCCGTCCGGCCGAAGTACTGGCCGATGGGCAGCAGGTCGGCCTGGTTCACGACGCCGTCGTTGTCGGTATCGCCCGGCCACACCTGCGCCAGCTGCCCCAGGCTGATTTCGGCCTCGGCGGCCGTCTTGAGCGGCTCCAGGTTGCCGGCCCGGTCCCGCGCCCGCACGAAGAAGCGATAGGACCGCCCCTTCTCGGCCACGAACGTGTAGGACGAATCCGGCAGGTCCCGGGCGTGCAGCTCGAACGGCCCGTCCGCCTCGGCCACGTACAGGTCGTAGGCCCCCACCCCGGCGCCGGCGGGATCGGCGGCCTGCCAGCGGAGGGTGATCTCCGTGGCATCGACCCCGACGGGCAGCGGCTGCAGGGTGCTGACTGGCGGGTCGGCGTCGATCGTGTTGAAGATGGGCGGGGTGAGGATGGCCTCGTTGGGTTCGAAGACGATGGACGCCTCGGCCTCGACGCGCGCCCCCGTCTCGACGTCCGGCCGCGCCAGCACGGAGTAGCGCACGAACCCTTCCCCGTTGTGGAGCGAGTCGTTGGGCGGCAGGTACCCCAGGAAGGGATCCTCGGGCACCTGCCCCGTCGCCGGGTCGATCGATCGGAACGTCCAGAAGATCTCCCGGGTCGTCACGTCGATGCCCATGGTCACATCGAGGAAGATGCCGAGGGAGTCGCGCAGGTCGAGGCGGCCCTGCCAGAAGGCGCTGTTGGCCGGTGGTTTGAACAGGTAGGGTCCGAAGCCGAACTCCCCGACGCGGAAGGTGCGCACGTCCAGGTCCTCATCGAGCGTGGCGGTGATGTGGACGACCTGCGCCGGCGAGGTGGCGACCTCGGCGTCGTTTTCGTAGCGGATGGTATAGTCCAGGACCTGATCGGCGGCGACCCAGCGCTCCTCGCCATAGCCCTCCGGCCCGAGGATGTCGTTCGGGTCGGAGGGAACGACGCTGATGAAGTCGCCGAGCAGATCGTCCCAGCCGCACTCACCCGGCGCGCTGCCGGGGTTGGTGCACGGGTTCTGAGCCGCCATCTCGCTGAGTTTTTTCTCCAGGCACAGCAGGTCTTTGAAGAGGCCCGGCACATCGAACAGGCCGGGGCCTTTGCCGGCCGCTGCCACGAGCCAACCGGGCTCCCTCATCGAAGAGGGCTCCCCGGCGGCGCCGGAGACGGGCGCCGCCGGAGCCTCCGCGCCGAAGGTGGTGAGCAACGCGGCGTAGTCGTAGGCCTCCGCCATGCGGCGCCAGTCGCGCGGGTCCTTGGAGATGTCGATCAGGTCCCCCGGCCCCTTCGCGTTGAAGAAGTCGATGGGGCTGACCTTCACCGACACCGGCCCTTTGAGCTTGATGCTGGCCGGATAGAGGGTGCTGCCCATGTTGAAGGCCGTTCCGGCGGCCTCGCGGAACATGGCGGCGGTGTTCTTGCGGACGCCGAGGGCCTCGCAGGCGAACCGGGCGTCCGGGTCCTCGCACAGCGAGCCGCAGGGGCTCTCACCGAAGTCCCGGTTCTTGGGGTCGCTGCGGCGCGGGTCGTCCGTGTCCCGCGGGTCGTCCGGCTCGTGGGGGTCGTCGCGCGTGCGGTCGTCCCGGTCGTCGTCCGGCTCGTCCCGTGGATCTCGCGGATAGTCGGGGTCGCGGGGGGTATCCGGGCTTTCCGGGTCCTTCGGGTCGTCGGGCCGCGGCGGGCGCGGCGTGCGAGGATCGTCGTCGCATGCGTTGCCGAGGCCGTCGCGGTCGCTATCGGCCTGGTCCGGGTTGGGGACGTGGACACAGTTGTCGCGGTAGTCCGGAACGCCGTCGCGGTCCACATCGGGCGGTCGGGGATCCGGGCGGTCCGGGCGGTCGGGATCGTTGGGGCGGCGCAGGTTCGGATCGCAGGCATTGCCGAGGCCGTCCCAGTCCCGATCGGCCTGGTCGGGATTGAAGATGACGGGGCAATTATCGCAGGCATCGCCGATGCCGTCGCCGTCGGTATCCGGGCCGCAGGCGTCATCCGTGGTGTCGCAGGCATTGCCGAGGCCGTCGCCATCGCGGTCGCGCTGGCTGGGGTTGTAGACGAGCGGGCAGTTGTCGGCAGCATCGCCGAGGCCGTCGGCGTCCTGGTCCTGCTGGTCGGCATTGGCCAGGACCACGATGTTGTCGCAGAAGTCCCCGACGCCGTCCTCATCGCGGTCGGCCTGATCCCGGTTGTAGACGAGCGGGCAGTTGTCCACATGGTCGGGGATGAAGTCCCCGTCGCGGTCGAAGCGGTCATCGCCCTGCTCCTCGTCACAGGCATCGCCCACGCCGTCGCCGTCGCGGTCGGCCTGGCCGGGGTTGGGGGTCCAGGGGCAGTTGTCGCGGGTGTCGAGGACCTCGTCCTCATCCACGTCGCCGCCGGTGAAGAGGCCGGCCCGGGCGCCCTGCTGGTAGGCCTCGGCCAGCCAGGCCTGGAACTGCACGCGAGACAGGGCCGTGGCGGCCGCCTCGAACGGAAAACGGCCACCGGACAGGGGCCGGAAGACAGCCTTGACGGCCTTCGTACGCCGCGGCCCGACGTTGTAGAAGAACAGCGTAAAATACTTGTAGCCGTCGCCGGGCTGGAGCACCTCCGTCTCCTGGTCCCAGTCGCCCTCGGTGTCGAGAAAGAAGTCGATCTGCTCCCGGACGCGGATGAAGAGGACGGCACGTTCGAGGTTGACGTTGGACGGGTTGTAGAGGGTGAAGAAGAAGGGCGCGGTACGGCCGACCAGGATGGCCGGCGGCCCGACGATCACCGCCCGCGGTTCGACGGGGGTGGCGGCCTCGACGGTGACGGCGTCCTCCAGCACCGCCTCGGAGCCGTCCGGGTTGGTGATGACGAGGTCCCAGGCGCCGTGTGCCAGGCCGGTGACGGGGAAGACGGCATTGAGGCGGGTGGAGTTGAGGAAGACGGTGAAGTAGGCCTGCCGGTCGGCCCGTCCCTCGCGGCGCAGCGTCGCCACGGCGCCTTCCTCGAACTGTGCGCCGAGGATCTCCAGCGTCGCCTCCCCGCGGTCGCCGATGACGTCCGTGTAAACGCCCTGGATGCCGAAGTCCAGCGTTTCGACCGAGAGGGTGTACGGGGTGGTGTAGTCCGGTCGGCAGATCTGGCCGGTGTCGCAGACGAGGCGGGGCTTGACGTACTGGGCGTAGAGCAGCAGGTAATAGGTGCCGGCGCGGGCGTCGGGGATGACAATGGTCTGGTCATCGCTGTAGCGCTGGTCGCCGAGGTACTCGTACGAACTGCGGGTCGGTCCGTCTTCGAAGGCGGCAAAGAGCTCCAGATAGGCCTGATCAACGTTTTGGAGGGGGTCCTGCCCATCGAGCCGGATGATGATGTCCTCGCCGCCCCGGGCCTCGAAGCGGTAGTACCGGCGCGACCGGTAGCGGATACGATCGCTGACGGGCTCGCCGAGGGTGAGTTCGGGCACGATGACGGTGGAG
The DNA here is from genome assembly GCA_003285105.1 of Roseithermus sacchariphilus. Classification (GTDB taxonomy): domain Bacteria; phylum Bacteroidota; class Rhodothermia; order Rhodothermales; family MEBIC09517; genus Roseithermus; species Roseithermus sacchariphilus. Next base: position 1,045,551 of record CP030158.1, read on the forward strand.
GGGTCTGGGGCCGCAGCCTCGTTGTTGGCCTCGTCCGTCTCCCGGATGTTGTTGCGCACGTCGGTGCGGACGAGCAGGTAGTAGTCGCCGATGGGCATGGCGGGGATCTCCTCTCCCTCTTCTCCGCCGAAGAACGACGTGTAGGCGACGCTCGGGCCGTCGGCCACCTGCAGGCCTCGCGCCAGGAGGTCGGCCTCGCTCAGGCCCAGCGAGTCCGGGCCGGCCATCCGTTCGTAGGCCCGGGCGAGGGCGGCCAGGTCCACCTCGGCGCTCAGCCGGGCGGTGACGCCCGGGTCGAGGTCGACCGTGCGCTCCTCGGTGTGGACGAGCACGTCGTCGACGTCCCAGGTGCGGTCGGCCGAGAAGTAGATGGCGTCGGTCATACGGCCCTGTGCGGGGAAGCTCCCGACGTTCTCGACGGTATAGTCCAGCCGGGCGCTTTGCCCGGGCCTCACCTCGGCCGGGGCCGCCACGGCCGTGACGATGAGGTCGGCCGGCGGCGGCAGATCCACCTGCACGGGCACCACGCGGTCGTTGTCCTCCTCGGCCCGGTGTTCGTAGAGCGTTCCGAGGGCATCGGTGCGCACAATGACGTAGTAGGTGCCGGTGGACAGATCCATCGGCAGGGTGACGCGCAGGCTGTCCGTGTAGCTCTGGCCCGGCCCGAGGGCTCCGCCGCGGATGCGCACCCGCGCCCCGGTGGCGAGGTCGGTGGCGTAGACCGTGGCGTAGGTGCGCCTGCCCAGGCGCCGGCCCCCTCCGGCCGACGGCGTCCGCGCAATGTAGAGGTAATCGCTCCAGGTGTCGGCCTCCTCGGTGGTCCCCTCGCCCACGTTCGTCACCGTCCACCGGATCCAGGTCGGCTGCCCGGAAGTCAGCTCCGTCGCCACCGCCACGTCGGACACCTGCAGGTTCACCGGCGGCGTGAGGTCGACGCGCAGGGGCAGCACGGCGGTGTCGTTGTCGGGGCTGGCATCGCCCGTGGCGCCGGCCCCGTCGTCGATGGTGATCAGCACGTAGTAGTCCCCGGCGATGCCGTCCGGGAGTGTCACCGTCAGGCGGCGGCTGTAGGCCTGCCCCCCGGCCAGCGCCCCCTCGCGCTGTACGAAGCCGATGGGCGTGTCGCGCAACGGATCGAGCCGGTCGTCCTCGGAGAGGTAGAGCCGCTCGACCCAGCTCCGGGCGAGGGTGCGCCCGGCGCCCCGGTTCGTCACGGTCCAGGACACCTCCAGCGGTTGCCCGGACCGGCCCACGGCCGCCCCGAGTGCGGCGTCCTCCACGGCCAGGTCGACCGTCGGATACCCGGCGATCGAGAGGGCCGTGCTGCGCCCGACGTTGTTGTCTTCCCGGTCGAACTCGTAGACGCTGCCGCGCGGGTTGTAGAAGTCCGGCAGGTCCGTGTAGACGTAGAGGTACTGCGTGCCGGTGCGGTCCGGGGGCAGGACGACGCTGACCCGCCGCTCGCGCGCCTCGCCGGGTGCCAGGGCCTGCTTCATCTCCACGGTCTCGATCCGGCGGGCCGAGGTCGTCCAGGTGGGGCTCTCGCTCATGAAGAGCGCCTCGGTCCAGCGCGCCACCGACGTCCCGGCCCGGCTTTCGTTGCGGAGGGTCCAGGTGACGGTGACCGTGTCCCCCGCCGTCAGGGGGCCGTCCGGCACCGTCACGTCGGCAACCTGCAGGTCCGGGTAGTCGGTCAGCGAAATCGTGAGCGGCGTAGCCAGCGCGCGCGTGTTGTTGGCTTTAGAGTCGCCCTCGGGCGAGAACTCGAAGACGCTGCCGGCACGGTCCGCGACGACGAAGAGCCGGCGCGTCCCCTCGATGCCGTCCGGCAGCGAGAGCGACACGGTGTAGGTCATGCTATCGCCGGGTGAGAGCGGGCGGTAGGTCACCACCCCGCCGGCGAAGACCGGGACGCGGTTCTGGCGCGGGAACGTTCCGAGGCTGATGGCCGTCGAGCGATCCAGCGAGTCCGTCTCGGCGAGGAAGACCTCGTCCGCCCAGCGCTCTTCGAAGGGGGCTCCGGCCCCCACGTTCTTGACCGTGTAGCGCAGCCGGAGGGTCTGGCCGGAGCGCACGGCCGGGTCTGTGACGACGGCCCCCGCGGCATCGACGAGGGCCACGTCCTGCACCTGCAGGTCGGGCGGTGGCTTGAGGGTGATGCTGATGGGACGGCCGGTGGCGTTGTTGTCCTCGCGGGCATGCTCGAAGACGAGATCCCGGTGGTCAGCGGCAAGGAACAGGAAATACTCTCCGGAGATGGCCTCGGGCAGCTTCACCTCGAAGGCCTTGCGGTAGCCGAAGCCGGGGTCCAGTTCACCCGGCGCCGCAAGGTGGTACCAGCGGTTCTCGTCGGCCGCGTCCTGGAACACCTGCGTGCCCACCTCGCTCGGCTCGCAGACGACCGCGCCGGAGCGGATGAAGTCGGTGGCCGTGAGCACGATGGTGCCTCCGGCTCCACGGCCTTTGGAGGCCACGCCGATCAGGTGCGTCACGTTGCTACACGGCTCCAGCACGCGGCGGTGCCGGGCCTCGCCCAGGCGCGTGTCCAGGATGCGGCCGGTCGCCACGTCCCGGTCCAGCACGCTGTCCGCAGACAGGTAGATGCCGTCGTACCAGCTGGCGAGGTTCGTCGAGCCCGTACCGAGGTTTTCCACGGTCCATTCCAGCCCCACCTTCTCGCCGGAGAAGGCCCGGGGGGGCACGACGAGCTCGGTCACCTGCAGGTCGGGGGGCGGGGTCAGGACGACTTCCAGCGGCACCCGGGCGCGGTTGTTCTCCTCATTCGCCTCGCGTACCTGGTTGCGCCCGAACGAGCCGTTCCGGTTGCGGAACCCGTTGTCCGCCTGCACGAACACGTAGAACGTGCCGGAGATGCCGTCGGGCACGTCGAAGGTGACCGAGTTGGTGTAGCTCTGCCCGGGATCGAGCGAGGTCGCGTTGACCTTCTGGCCGACGAGGAGATCCCCCAGGGCCAGGAAGCCGTCGCTGGCCGTGGCGCCACCGCTGGAGACCTGATCGATGGTGGTATCCGGCGAGAGGACGACGTAGTCGTGCCAGCCCAGCATCGTCGTACCGCCAGCCCCCACGTTCGTGACGGTCCATTCGACGGCCATGGTTTGCCCGGAGAAGACCTCTACCGGCACCTGGATGTCCGTCACGACGAGGTCTGGCTGGGGCGCCAGCACGACGGTCCAGCGCGGCCCCCAGGTAGCGCCGTAGCGGTTGCGGGCGAGGATCTGCCAGTAGTAGCTCACATCCGCCGCCACGGGGACGCCGCGGGCGAGCGCCACGGTCAGCCCGGCCTGCACGGGCACCTCCGGGCGCGGCTCGTCGATGGGCCAGAGGTAGAGATCGTACGAAGTCGCATCCGGGACGGGCGCCCAGCTGAAATCGATGGCCTCTGCGTTGGGCGCGATGACCGCGCCGTCCTCGGGATCCGGTGAGGACGCCACGCCGGGCGCACGGGCGACGAGCGGGTTGCGCTCGGACACCGACCCGACCGTCCACTCGCTCAGGACGGAGGTGACCGCCGTCGCCACGTTCGCCGGCGCGTTGATGCTCGTGGGCACGGCCGTCCAGGCGTCGGCCGCATTGGCCCGGCGCAGCAGGCGCAGGTCGTTCTCGTCGGCGATGCCGGTCAGCCGGGCGTAGCTGAGTTGCACCTCGACGGCGTAGGCGGCCTGGCGGGGCACGATGTGCACGCCCCAGTAGGCCTGGCTGGAGACGGTGGCGATGCCGGCCGGCGGCGTGCCTCCGGGGTCGGCCTCGTAGCGCCGCACGCTCACCACCGCGGCGCGGTCGAGCGAGGAAAAGTCGAGGTCCACGTCCGTATCGAGCCCGTCCGGGCCGTGGAACGACACCCGGCCGGGGTTACCCGGGCGAAAGGCGTGGGTGACGACGGCCGCGGGCGCCAGAGCCTCCTCGGCCGGCGGGACGTCGTCGAAGAAGGCGAGCGGCAGCGCCTGCGGGTCGCTCCCCGGCATGGTAAACGTGCGGGCGCCGTCGTGCCCCTGCAGCTCGTAGATGAACGTGCTCGGGGTGCCCCGTCCGTCCGGGTCGAACAGGAAGCCGTAATGGATGGTCTCGCCCTCCAGCACCGCCGTCTGCACGCGGTAGCTTAGCGAGGTATCCACGCGAGCCATGCGATGCCGGCCGGGCAACGAGCCGCTGAAGATCTCCACGTAGACGTCGGCCACCGCCGGGTCGAACAGACCCAGGCGCTCCATCTGCGCGAGGTCGACCAGAAAGGTCACCTGCCCGGAAGCGCCCGTGGCGGCCGACTCGTAGGGGCCGATGTCGACGCCGCCGCCGAGGGGCCGGGCGGTGCCCCGGTAGTCCGTCGGTGGAGCGCCGTCGGCGGTGCCGGCATCGATGGCGGGGCTGGCGTCCTGGAGCGCGAACGCCTCGTCGGCGAACAGCGGGTCGCCAAAGCGGTCGTGCAGGCCGGGGGTCAGCGCCCCGCCATGCGCGGCGTCGAAACCGTGGATGAGGTTGTAATCCGCCTCGGCCACCGGCACGTCGCTCTCCAGCGCGATGGACCCGGCGGTCGTCGCCGGGGCGGCGGCGATGTGGTTGATGATCCGAACCGGGGCGGTGGTGGCGTTCGAGGCCTGCACCTGAACCCCCCGGCTCACGGCAAGCAGGCCGGCGTGCCGCGAGGCGTTGTTGGCCAGGACCGCCTCCGGCGGCGTGGCCGACGTGCTGACGTACCGGTACGCGGTGCGATCCTGGAGCGCGACCCGGTTGTTGATCACCCACCCGCCGCTTTCGACCAGGTCGATGCCCTGCTGCCAGTTGCCGTAGCCCGGCACGTAGTTGGCCTCGACGCGCGCGCGGGCCACGCTCTGGAGCCGGATCGCGCTCGTGCCACGCCCCCGGATCCGGTTGCCCTGCACCGTCGCCGTGTCCGCCGGGGCGCTGCGGGCATCGACGACGATGCCGTCGCCGCTCACGCTGTCCAGGGCGTTGTCCAGGATGCGTGCGGCGTTGCCCCTGACGATGACGGCCCTCCCCACGGTCTGCTCCGCCGGGCTCGGCGCTTCCTCTGCCCCGAAGCGGTTGTTCTGCACGAGCGCCGCATCCCCCGCGATCTCGACGCCGACGTCCAGCCGGGTGCCGGGCGCGGTGGCGAAGCGGTTGTCCTCCACCCGGATCCGATCGCCTTCCAGGCGGAGGGCCGTGACTCCGTAGCCAGATACGGCGCTGAGGTCGAAGACGGACGCACGGATGGCGACGTCGTCGTGCGGGCGGCCGTTGCCCTGACCGACGCCCAGGTAATAGCCGGTGACGCGCACGCCTTCCATGGTGAACCGATGCGCCCGGGCCGCCGCGTCGGAGCTGCTCCCGAGGTAGACGGCCCTGGACAGGTTGATGGTTTTCAGGTGCAGATCGCGCAGCGCCACGTCTTCGGCGGCGACCTCGATGATGTTGTAGCCGTAGACCGCGACGGAGCCGGCTTTCTCGATGGTGGTGGCCTCCGGGCCGGCGCCTTCGATGCGTACGCCGGGCGCCGTGATCAGGAGGCGCCGCCAGACCGTGTAGGTGCCGGCCTCTATGCGCAACAGGCCGCCGTCCTGCACCGCGCGCCCCCCCGCCCGCGGGAAGCCGGTCACGACCTCCGGCGAGGCGGCATCCAGCCCTACGGTCACCACCGGCGCCGGGTCGACGAGCCCGAAGCGCAGCGTGTACGAGCCGGTGGCAAAAGCTTCCGCCGTACTGCCATCCACCTGCAGGATGTACGTACCGTCCTCCGGCAACGCCGCCGTGAGGATGGCCGGCCCCCCGGAGGAGAAGGCGCCTTCCGCCCGCCGCTCGTGCGGGTCGTTGACGATCGGCCCCTCCAGGTACGAGGCCCCTTCCCGGTAGAGGCGCAGGCTGCCGCGCAGCGCCGACGTGTCCGGCACGAAGAGGTCGACGGCGACGATCTGCCCGGCCGCTCCGTCAAAGCGGTAGTACGCGTTCTGGCCGGGCACGTCGATGCGGCCGAGCACCTCGGTCCAGGGGACGGCCCGGGCGATGGGCTCCGGTGCGGCCTCGCGGAAGGCCCGGAAGCGGTAGCCGCCCGTTGCGCGTCCGCTCGGCGCCTGTTCGATCACGTAGGAGCCGTCTGCGGGCAGCGTCACCAGCACCTCGGCCGCCCCGCTGTTCGAGCGCGTCTCGGCCAGCTCGGCCCCGTCCGGCCCGTACACGCGGGTGTAGAGGTACGAGCCCACGCTCTCATTGACCGTCCACACACGTATCACGTCCCCCGCCGCCCCGTCGAAGCGGTAGCGGTCGATGGTGTAGGGTTCGGTGATCGTGCCGGCCACCTCCTCGCCCAGCGTGTAGGGTACCGCCTCGAAGCGGAACAGGCGCAGGTCGAAGGCGCCGGTGCCGCCGTCGGTGGGGACGAATTCGAGGACGTAGGAGCCGTCTTCCGGCAAGGCGATCCGGTCCGAGACGGCTTCCTTGTAGAAGGTGGAGGCCTGGACGGTGGCGAGCACCGGGCGTTCATAGAACGGCGCGTCGCCCGGCCCCCGAAGCCGCAGCGTCCCCCCGCCCAGCGGGTCCGGCGTCTGGAAAAAGAATCGGTGGACGTCGCCCGCCGAGCCGTCGAACTGGTAGTAGACGTGCTGGCCGAGGATCGTCACGGTGCCGGTCAGATCCACGAAGGGAGCAGCCGGGGTGACCGGTGTGGGGGCTTCCACCGTGGCGAGGCCAAGGCGGTACGGGCCCGCGCCGTTGTTGGTGTGGGAAACGCGCACGGCGTACGCCCCCGTCTCGGGCAGGGCAAAAGGACCGAGGTGGACCGTGGACGCCCCGCGCGTGCCCAGTAGCGGGGTGCCGTCCGGGCCGATCACGTCGAGGTGGGTCCAGGTACTGAATCCCGGGCCGTGGAACCGAAGCGTGACGACGGTGCCCGCCGCACCGTCGAAGCGGAACCAGTCGTCGAGGTGCAGCCGGAGGGAATCCTCGGTCGTGCTGTCGAGGGCGATGGGGCGCGGGACGATGAGGACGAACGTGTGGGTGGTGACCTCCCCGTCCTCGTCGGTAGCGCGGATCTCGACGCGGTAGGTGCCGGCGTCGGCCGTGGTGAGCGTGCCGGTCAGACGCCCCTGGCCGCCGCCGTCGTCCGTGAACGTCAGCCCCGGAGGCAGGTCCGAGGCGGCCAGCGTGAGGGTGGCATCGTTTCCATGCGGGTCCACCGCGCGGACGTCCAGCGCCACGCTCTGCCCCACCTGCAGCGTCGTGTCGGTCGGTGCCCGGGTGAAGATCGGCGCGGTGACGGCGTCCGGGCTGAGGTCGAAGCCGTAACGATCCAGCAGGTAGGCTTCGAGCTGGAGGCGCTCGGCGGTGTCGATCGTGCGGTCGTAGACCAGAATCTCCGCGATGTCGCCGTCGAGGAAGTCGGTCGCGGAGGTGCCGTCATACTCCTGGCCGATGGAAACCCGCCCGATCCTGTCCGGCTCGACGGCCCCCAGGCGGCCCTCCAGAAGGGCGCCGCCGTTGCGCCAGGTGCGTATCGTCGTATCCGCCGGGGAGGTAGTGCGCGAGGTCCAGACGTTGACGTACGCTGCCGGCTCGCCCGAAGGGACGGGCGCCGTGACCCCGTATCCCCTGAAGACCTCATAGACGCCGTCGTCGGAGTAGCCGAACAGCGCCAGGTTCGACCCGCCGCTGGTGTGGGCGCTGAAGACATAGCCCCGTCCCGTCCCGGATGCCACGAAGACGACCGTCAGGCCCGTGCCGGCCTGCAGGTCATCGACGAGGGCGGCCACGTCCAGGTAGTCGTCCACGCCGTCGAAGCGCAGCGCCGGCAGGCCGCCCACCACGCCGGTGCGGTAGGTGGGCTGCCGCGCCGTATCCGGCTGCGTGGCGTCGTTGGCGCCACCGCCGGCGTCCGGCCAGACGGCCACGGCGTCGCCGTCGGCGAGCCCGGTGAGTGCATCCGCCTTGAGCCAGAGCCGAAGCCCCTCGGTGGGGACGGACTGGGCCAGGGCCGGCAGAACGGAGCCGCACAGGCTCCAGAGCATCAGGAGGCCGGCCCGTATCCACGGGCGCATCGTGTCGTTCATCAGACCGTGATAGAGCGGAACGAGTCGCGGAGCGCAACGCCGGACGCCGCAGGCTACCGCAGGCTACCGCAGGCTACCGCCGGACGTCGCAGACCGTCGGCGCTTCCCTATCTCTGTACATCGCAATCTCGGCCTGAAAGCGGACATCGCCGAGGACGCGGCGGCTACTCGCCCAGCGGCACCACCACGGGCGGGCCGGACTGCCAGGCCTTGACGAGCAGCGACGCCTCGCCGTCGCCGTCCGGCCGCGCCGTCAGCTCCAGCGTGGCGCCGGGCGGCAGGAGGTACGGGAAGCCGTACGGGGCCTCGACGGTGCCGCCGCCGGTCACGAGCGCGTGGGCGAGGACGAGGGCCTGATTGCCGCCTTCGTTCGCGAGCGTCACCTGCACGCCGCCGTCGCCGGTGGGGCGGGTGCTGCGGAGCACCAGCGTGCCGGGGGTGACGGGCCGGCCGATGGCGGCATCCGCCACGGCCTCGGCCAGCGCCAGGTGCTCGAAGGCGACGATCTCGGGGTTCCCGCCCCGCTGCGCACACCCGCCGGCGATGAACAACCCCTGTGCGTTGGCGATCACCTGCGTGCCGTGCCGCCCCGTCAGCAGCGGCGGCAGCGCCCGCCACGTGCCGGTCCGCACGTTCAGCGCCTCCACCTCGGCGTGGGCCTCCACCTGCGTGTCGCTCTCGCCGCCGATCACGAGGATCTCATCCCCCACGACGGCAACGGTGTTGCCGGCACGCCGCGTCGGGAGATGGCCGGACGGTGGCAGCGTCGTCCACGTCTCCGTGGCGAGGTCGTACACATCCACCTCCGCCACGGTCGAGGCGAAGCCGTTCTCGGTGTAGCCGGACCACCGCCCGGCCACGGCGTAGAGCCGGCCATCGACGAGGGCCGCCTGGAAATGGTCGCGAGGGCGCGGCGCATCGGGCAGTTCGCGCCAGGTGTTGGTGCGCAGGTCCAGCGCATCGAGCCAGGGCACCCAGTGCGAGGTATGGCCGTTCACGATACCGCCGACGAGGTAGAGCGTGTCCCCGTGGAGGACCGCGCCGGCCGCGCCCCGCCGCCGGTGCACCGGGATCTCCGGCCCGACGATCCACCGATCTTCCACCGGATCGTACAGATACACGTGCGAGGCCGGCACCTCGTACGGCCACGGCCCGACCAGCGCCCCGGCCACGAGGATCAGCCCGTGGTAGGTGACGGCCTGGAAGTGGTGCAGTTCGACGGGCGGCGCCGCACCCCGGGACCAGCGGCGGGCCGCCGGGTCGTAGACGTCCACCGGCTGGATGCCGCGCCCGCCGAGGAGGTAGTACTTATCGCCTACCTGGATGAAGGCGGCTTCGTGGCGCTTGTGCGCATCGGCATGGGGCACGACGACCTGCCAGGCGTCGGCGAACTGGGCCTGGAGGGACGACGCCGGCAGGATGGCCAGCAGGAGCGCGAGCAGGCACGCGGCGAGGCGCCCCGTCGGTCGTCGGTTCTGGAACGTGTTCATCGCCATGGTATCGAGCTGTTCTGGATGCGTGATGGGGCCCCGTTCTGCCCGCCGGGACGGCCTCCTGCCTGGATCGCGCGCGTCAATACCCTGCCGCCATGCCGTCCTTGCGCATCTCCGTAGCGCCCCGGTACACCCCAGTGACGGGATCGCGGAGGATGGCCTGGTAGCCGCCGTAGCCGCCGCGGGCCACCTGCACGGCATGGCCGCGCGCCCGCAGGGCCTCCACGACGGCGGGGTCCACGCCGGTTTCCAGCCGCAGCGTGCCGCCGTCGGTCATCGTGCCGCCGGTGGGCTGGCTGCTGCCGGTGTGGCGGTAGCGGGCCGCGTCGCCGGCTTCCTGCACGTCCATCCCGAAGTCGAGGAGGTTGCACAGGATCTGGGCGTGGCCCTGCGGCTGCATCGCCCCGCCCATCACCCCGAAGCTCAGCAACGGCTCGCCCTCGTTCATCGCGAAGGCGGGGATGATGGTGTGGAAGGGCCGCTTGCCGGGAGCATAGGCGTTCGGATGCGCCTCGTCCAGGTGGAACAGCGCGCCGCGGTTCTGCAGGACGAAGCCGAGCCCGTCCGGCACCAGCCCGCTGCCCATGCCGAGGTAGTTGCTCTGGATGAGCGACACCATCATGCCGTCGCGGTCGGCCACGGTGAGGTAGACCGTGTCGCCGAGGTGGAGGCGCGGGTCGTCCGGCTCGACCTGCCGCTGCACCCGGTCCATGCGGATGCGGGCGCGGCGCCGGGCGGCGTAGTCCTTCGAGAGCAGCCCGTCGAGGGGGATGTCGGCGAAATCCGGGTCGGCATAGAAGCGGGCGCGGTCCTCGAAGGCGAGCTTCTTGGCCTCGGCATGGACGTGCAGGTAATCGGCCGAGTTGTGGCCCATCGCGGCGAGGTCGAAGCCCTCCAGGATGTTGAGCATCTGCAGCGCGGCCAGGCCCTGGCCGTTGGGCGGCAGCTCGTAGACCGTGACGCCGCGGTACGTGACGGACACGGGCTCGACCCACACGGCTTCGAACCCGGCGAGGTCGGCCCGGCGCAGCGGCCCGTCGATGCGTCGCATGAAGGCGTCGACGACGTCGGCGATGCGGCCCTCGTAGAAGGCGCGCGGCCCCTCGGCGGCCAGGGTTTCGAGCGTGGCGGCGAGGTCCGGGTTGCGGAAGACCTCGCCCGCACGCGGCGCCCGGCCTCCGGGGAGGAACATCGCCCGGAGGGTGCCGAACGCCGCGATCTCGCCCCGGTGCTGCGCGAAGCGATCGGCATTCACCTGCCACTCGTGCGCGATGACCGGGGAGACCGGAAATCCGTCCCGGGCGTAGCCGATGGCGGGGGCGAGGACGTCGGCCCAGGGCCGCCGGCCGAAGCGCTCGTGCAGGCGCCGCCATCCGTCGACGGCGCCGGGGACGCTCACGCACAGCGCGCCGTAGAGCGGGATCCGGGCGCGGCCGCCGAGGCGCTCTTTCAGCGCGGCCAGGGTCATCCCGCGGGGTGCCGGGCCGCTGGCGTTGAGCCCGTGGAGCCGGCGCGCGGCCGGGTCCCAGACGAGGGCGAACAGATCCCCGCCGAGGCCGCTGCCGGTCGGCTCCATCAGGCCGAGGGCGGCGTTGGCCGCGATGGCGGCATCGACGGCCGAGCCGCCGGCCCGGAGCACGTCGACGGCCACCTGCGAGGCCAGCGGCTGGCTGGTGGCCGCGATGCCGCCGGCGGCGAGGACGGGGCTGCGCGAGGCAAACGGCTGACCCACGGGCCGGTCGCCGTGGCCGTGGCCGCGCGCGGGCTCGTCCAGCGAGGGCAGGGGTTCCATGGGCTCGCTACTCGACCAGCGCCTGGTACACCAGCCCGGGGATCTGATCCCGCAGAGGGAGGCCGCCGGCGGGCATGAGCTGCGTCATGAACACCGCGGCCAGGCGCTCCCGCGGGTCGATCCAGTAGATCGGGTAGTAGGCGCTGCCCCAGCCGTAGGCCCCCACGGTGCCGAGATCGCCGTACGCCCCCAGGTCGTCGATCACCCAGAAGCCGAGGCCGAAGCCGGTGGCGTCCCAGGGATAGTCGCCGCGCGGGACGGCAATGCTCCGCATCAGCTCCACCGTCTTCGGGCTGAGCAGCCGCACGCCGTCCAGCTCGCCGCCGTTGAGCAGCATCTGCAGGAAGCGGCCGTAGTCGGTGGTGGTCGAGAGCAGCCCGGCGCCGCCGCTGAAGCACTGCCGTGGGCCGTTCAGGTAGTCCGTCGTCGCGTTCGATTCCTCCAGCACCAGCTCACCGTCGCGCAGGCCATAGACGTTGGCGAGGCGGTCGGCTTTCTCCGGGGGCAGGAAGAAATGCGTGTCCGTCATGCCGAGCGGCTCGAAGATGCGCTCCCGGAAGAAGCGGTCGAGCGGCATCCCGGAGACGACCTCCACCAGGTAGCCGAGCACGTCGGTCGAGTAGCCGTACTGCCACGCCTCGCCGGGGTGGGCGTGCAGCGGCAGCGTAGCCAGCCGCTCGATGGCCGCGCCGATGGGCTCCGCACGGTCGGCGAAGTACCAGCCGGTCAGGCCGGCCGCTTCGTAGCGCGACCGGGCGACGCCGTTGCCGTAGGTCAGCCCGGCCCGGTGGGTGAGCAGGTGGTGGATGGTGATGGGCCGGCGCGCGGGCTCCAGCCGGAACGGCGGATCGGACCCCTCGGGATTCGCCACGGCGACCTGCATGTGCTCGAAGGCCGGGATGTAGCGGTGCAGCGGATCGTCGAGCAGGAAGCGGCCTTCCTCGTAGAGCATCATCACCGCCACGGTCGTCACGGCCTTGGTCATCGAGGCGATGCGGAAGATGGTGTCCGTCGTCATCGGCGTGCCGGCTTCCCGGTCGCGCAGGCCATAGGGCCGCAGGTGTACCGCCTTCCCGTCCCGCAGCACCAGCATGACGCCCCCGGCCAGCTGCCCGTCGGCGATGTAGCCTTCGATGACGGCGTCGAGGCGCTGCAGCCGTTCGGCGGAGAAGCCGGCGTCGGCCGGGTCGACGGCGGCAAACTGGGCGGCCGCGGGCCGGACCACGGCGGCGACCACCAGCACCAGGAGCAGACGGGGCAGGACACGCATGAGACGTCGGAAGGCTATATTGCGGAAGACGCGTCGTGTCCAAGCTAGCCGATCCGCTCCACTCACGCCACCATCCATGTCGCCTCGCTGGCTCCTTTCCGTCCTGCTCGTGCTCATTACCGGCTGCGGCGAAGCACCGATCACCGGCCACTTCGACGTCATCCTCGCCGGCGGCACCGTCTACGACGGCCTCGGCACCCCCGGCCGCGTGGCCGACGTAGCCCTCCGGGCGGATACCATCGCCGCCATCGGGGACCTGCGCCACGCCACGGCCGACGCGGTGCTGGACGTCGCCGGCCTGGCCGTCGTGCCGGGCTTCATCGACATCCACAGCCACGCCCTGAGCAGCACCGTCGAGCAGAGCGCCCTGGTGCGGCGGCCGGACGCGGAGAACTACGTGCGGCAGGGCGTCACGACGGTCCTGGGCGGGCAGGACGGCAGCTCGGCGGTGCCCGTCGCCCCGCTGCTCCAGGCCCTGGAAGCCCGGCCGCCCGCCGTCAACGTCGGCACTTTCGTGGGGCACGGCTCCGTGCGCGCTTTCGTGATGGGCAACGTGGACCGCGCCCCCACGCCCGCCGAACTGGAGCGGATGAAGGCGCTCGTCGCCGACGCCATGGCGGCCGGGGCCTTCGGGCTCTCCTCGGGGCTGGAGTACACCCCGGGCGCCTTCGCCACGACGGACGAGCTGATCGCGCTGGCGCGGGTGATCGCCCCGTACGACGGGCTCTACATCAGCCACGTCCGGGACGAGGGCGGGCGCCTGCTGGAAAGCGTCGAGGAGGTGATCGCCGTCGGCGAGGGGGCGGGCGTGAAGGCGCAGGTGACGCATCACAAGCTGATCGGCAAGCACCGCTGGGGCGGCAGCGCGGCCTCGCTGGCGCGGATCGATGAAGCCCGCCGGCGCGGCGTGGACGTGGCCAGCGATCAGTACCCGTACACCGCCTCCAGCACGGGGATGACGATCCTCTTCCCGAGCTGGAGCCTCGAAGGCCGCCGCGCCGACCGCCTGGCGCGCCTGCGCGACCCGGCCACCCGCGCCCGCATCCGCGACGCCATCGTCGAGCACCTCGAACGCGAACGCGGCGGCGACCCGGCGACGGTCGTGGCGGCCAGCTGCCCCTTCGACCCGTCGCTCAACGGCCAGAGCCTCGCCGACATCCTGGCGGCCCGTGGCCGGGCCGTCACCCTGCCCAACGCCGCCGAGCTGGCGATGGAGCTGCTGGAGTGCGGCGGCTGCCAGGGCGTCTTCCACTCGATGGGCGAGGAAGACGTGCGGCGCATCATGCAGCACCCGATGACCATGATCGCCTCCGACGGCGGCGTCCCCGCCCCGGGCGAGGGTGTGCCGCATCCGCGCAACTACGGCACCTTCGCCCGCGTGCTGGCCCACTACGTCCGCGACGAGCAGGTGCTGTCCTTCGAAGAGGCCGTGCGCAAGATGACGAGCCTGCCGGCCTCCCGCCTCGGCCTCGCCGACCGGGGCGTGCTGCGCGTCGGCGCCAGGGCCGACGTCACCGTGCTGGACCCGGCCACGGTGCAGGACCACGCCACCTTCACCGAGCCCCACCGCTACGCCACGGGCGTCGTCCACGTCTTCGTCAACGGCACCGCCGTCCTTCGCGACGGCGAGCCCACCGGCGCCCGGCCCGGGCAGGTGCTGCGCAACCCCCGTGCGCACGCCGGCCGCTGACCGCCGCCCGCCGGGGCCTTCCCCGCGTGTTCATGGAACATCCGGGCGATTCGGGCGAATGAGCCGCCCCGGCCGCCCGCATCGCGGCGCCGGCGCCATCCTCTCCCTTCCCTTTTCGGAGGGTCGATGGCCGGTGGAGGAGATGTTTCCTCCTGCGGGCTCCCAGCCCCGACCTTCCAGCCCCGGCCTTCGCCCCTCCCCCTTCGACCCTCGTCCTTCCCGTGAGCCAGCAGCTTCGCAACATCGCCATCGTCGCCCACGTCGACCACGGCAAAACCACCCTCGTCGACGCCATGCTGTGGCAGAGCGGTACCTTCCGCGAGAACCAGGACGTCGCCGAGCGGGTGATGGACTCGATGGACCTGGAGCGGGAGAAGGGCATCACGATCATGGCCAAAAACACGGCCATCTTCTACGAGGGGGTCAAGATCAACATCGTCGACACGCCGGGGCACGCCGACTTCGGCGGCGAGGTGGAGCGCACGCTGCGGATGGTCGACGGCATCATGCTGCTCGTTGACGCCGCCGAGGGGCCGCTGCCGCAGACGCGCTTCGTGCTGTCGAAGGCGCTCCAGCTCGGGCTGCCGTCCATCGTGGTCATCAACAAGATCGACCGGCAGGACGCCCGCCCGAAGGAGGTGCTCGACGCCATCTACGACCTCTACATCGACCTCGACGCCACCGAGCAGCAGATCGAGTTCCCCGTGCTCTACGCCGTGGCCCGGGACGGCCAGTGCACGCCGGACCCCGACGCCGCGCTGACCGACCTGCGCCCGCTCTTCGAGGCGATCCTGGAGACGGTGCCCGCCCCGCAGGGCGACGCCGAGGCGCCGCTGCAGGTGCTGGTGACGAACGTCCAGCCGGATCCCTACCGGGGTCCGCTCGCCATCGGGCGCGTGGTGCAGGGCACGCTCCGCAACCGCCAGAAGGTCACGCTCTGCCACCGCGACGGCTCGCAGACCCGCGCCGAGGTGACGGCGCTGTTCGAGTACGAAGGGCTGGAGCGCGTCGAGGTGGACGCCGTCGGGCCGGGCGACATCTGCGCCATCGCCGGCATGGCCGGCATCGGGCTGGGCGAGAGCATCGCCGACGCCGAGGATCCGCAGCCGCTGGAACCCCTGCACGTCGACGAGCCGACGATGTCGATGGAGTTCCGCATCAACGACGGGCCCTTCAGCGGGCGCGAGGGGCAGTACGTCACCTCCCGCAACCTGCGCGACCGGCTCTTCCGCGAGGCCGAGACGAACCTCGCCATGCGCATCGAGGAGACGGACTCGCCGGACCGCTTCCTCGTCTACGGCCGGGGCGAGTTGCAGATGGCCATTCTGATCGAGCAGATGCGGCGCGAGGGCTACGAGTTCTGCGTGGGCATGCCGCAGGTCATCACCCGGGAGATCGACGGCAAGACGCACGAGCCTTACGAGCTGGCGCTGATCGACGTGGCCGAGGAGTACATGGGCGTGGTCGTCGAGAAGCTGGGCCGCCGCAAGGGGCAGATGACCAAAATGGTCAACCACGGCAGCGGGCGCGTGCGCCTGGAGTTCCGCATCCCGAGCCGCGGCCTGATCGGCTACCGCACCGAGTTTCTGACGGACACGAAGGGCACCGGCATCCTGACCCACCTGTTCGACGGCTACGGCCCCTGGGCGGGCGAGATCACGCACCGCACCACCGGCGCGCTCGTGGCGGACCGTACGGGCAAGGTAACCGGGTATGCCGTGCTGAACCTGCAGGAGCGCGGCGAGCTGTTCGTCGCCCCCGGCGAGGCCGTCTACGAGGGCATGATCGTGGGCGAGAACAGCCGGGACGTGGACCTCGACGTGAACATCACGAAGGAGAAGAAGCTCACCAACATGCGCGCCGCCTCGGCCGACGTCTACGAGAAGCTGACGCCGCCACGCCGCCGGTCGCTGGAGGAGTCCATCGAGTTCATCCGGCAGGACGAACTGATCGAGATCACCCCGCAGTCGATCCGCCTGCGCAAGCGCTACCTCGACCCCCACGAGCGCAAGCGCCGGGCGCGGTAACGGTCAGGAGCCGTCAGCCGCCTGCCGGGCGGCATCGCAGCGGGGAGCGAGGGCGGTAGCCTCGTCGTAGCGGTCGGCCTTGTGGAGGGCTTCGAGGAGGAAGCCGCAGACGGTCGTGTCGGTCGGGTCGGCTTCGAAGCGGGCCTGCCAGCGGGCAATGAGCAGGGCGAGGCCTCCCTGCGCTCGGTAGAGCCGGAGGAGACGCCGGAAGCCATCCGGGTCGTCCGGGGCCAGGGTATGGAAGCGTTCGGCAGCCAGCAGCGCCGCGCGGTCGTCGCCCCGGGCTTCATGCAGCGTGGCGAGCAGCCGGTGGGCC
Organism: Roseithermus sacchariphilus; assembly: GCA_003285105.1. Lineage (GTDB taxonomy): Bacteria > Bacteroidota > Rhodothermia > Rhodothermales > MEBIC09517 > Roseithermus > Roseithermus sacchariphilus. The sequence goes on from CP030158.1 coordinate 1,062,193, forward strand.
TCGGGCAAGGCTGGCGTGAGCGCGGCGGCCTGATCGGCCAGGGCGAGCGCGCGGGCGGTATCCCCCTGAGCCAGGTGGTAGCGGCCGACCAGCAGATGCAGCGTGCCGGAGGTGGGATACGCCGCGAGGAGGCGGCGGTGGACGGCCTCGGCGGTCGAGGCCGGGCACGCCGGGGCGATCTCCGCGAAGGCGTCGGCGGCGAGCGTGTTGGCTTGTTCCAGACGGTCGCGGGTCAGGTCGGGCCGGGCCGTCAGCGACGGGTCGGCGAAGCGCTGCTCCAGCGTGCGGTGGGCGGCCTGCTGCTGCCGGTCGAGGGCTTGCAGGGCCCGGGTGGCCGCTGTCGTTGCGAGCACGCACGCCTGCTCCATCCGCCCGTCTGCCCGGGCCAGGACGGCGAGCCGGTACACCGGGAACGCCTGCGTCGAGTCTTCGGCCAGGGCCTGCCGGTACGCGCGGGCCGCCCGCTCCGGCGCCTGCGTCTGCTCCAGCACATGGCCGAGGCGGGCATAGGCGTCGGCGGTCGGGGCCGTGGCGAGGAGGGCTTCGTAAGCCGCCTCGGCCGCCTCCCAGCGGGCCATGGCCTCCAGCACCCGGGCGCGGCCCGCCAGCAGGTCCGCGTCCGCCGGACGCAGCGCCAGACCCTCGTCGTACGCATCCAGCGCGGCGCGCAGGCTGTCCTGCTGCTCGTAGGTCTGGCCGATCAGGTAGAGGCTCGTGGCGCGGTCGCCGGTGAGGGTGGCCAGCGTGTCATACGTGGCGCGGGCAGCGTCCCACTCCTCCTGCCAGACGCGCACGCGGGCCAGGCGGCGCAGCACCTCGTCCTCCTCGGGGAAATGACGGCGCATGTACTGGAGGATGTTCTCCACCCCTTTCAGGTTGAGCGCGCGCAGCTGGGCTTCGATGTAGGCGTCGTAGACCGACCGCTCGGTCGGGTGGCGACGCAGGAGCGTCTCGAAGACGCCGAGGGCCTTCAGCCGCTGCTGACTGGCGAGCAGCACCTGCGCATAGGCCAGGCCGATGGCGGGATCGTCGGGACGCAACGCGTAGAGCGCTTCGTAGGGAGCGAGGAGTTCGTCGAGTCGATCCAGCTGGAGAAGGGCCGCCGCCTGGAAGCGCAGCAGTCGCTCGGACTCCGGGAAGTGCGCCAGGCCACGCTCGGCGGCGGTCAGCGCGGCGGCGGCGTCCTGCTGCTCCAGCAGGAGAAAGGCGAGGTTGGCATGCACGTCTTCCACGTCGGGCGCCCGCGTGCGCGCCTCCCGGTAGGCCTGCACGGCCGCTTCGAGATCACCCGCCTCGTACGCCGCGCTCCCGGCGACCTGCAGCAGGTCGGCCACGCGGCGGCGGGCCCGGGCGTAGGTCAGGCCCGGAATCGAGGCACCGGCCCGCAGGCGATCTTCGACCGCCCGATAGCGCGCGAGGGCCTCGTCGACCCGCTCCTCCTGGACGAGCGCCTCCGCGCCGAGCTGGAGCAGATGGGCGTCGTCCGGGAAGACACGGCGGCCGCGGTCGGCGATGGCACGCGCCCGGGCGGGCTGCCCGGCACGGAGATAGGCGAGGGCCAGGCCCGTGTAGGCCTCGCGCCGGAGCGAATCCCGACGCAGCGCCTCCTGCAGCAGCGGAATCGCCCCGGCATCGGCCCCTTCGTCCAGCAACCGGAGCCCCGCCTCGAGCGGCGTCGGCGTCTGCGCCCGGAGGGGCGAGGCACCGGGCAGGAGCAGGGCCAGCATCCAGGCGGTGAGCAGCGTGCGAAGCACCATCGACAGAACATCCATACGAAACCACCCCACGAGGCGACGAAGCAACGCGACGACGTATCAGGGACGGCGACCGCGCGGCGGCCCGGCCTGCGTGCGGGTGCTGGCACGGCCCTCCTGGCCGGACGTGTCCACGGCTCGGACCCGGTACCACCAGCCGGCGTTCCCCGCCGGATCGGTCCAGGCCGGTTCGGGGAGCAGGCCATCGTGCGCGGGGACGTAGGCTCCGGTGGCCGTCTCGGCGCGCTCCACGCGGTACCCGGCCAGGTCCGCAACCGGCACGGCTTCCCAGACGAGCCGGACACCGTCCGGCCCGGCCTGTGCCTGGACGTTGCGCACGGGCGGCGGGGGGCTCGCATCGCGCATCCGAAGTGTATCGGGAGGAGACGGCGGGCTCACGTTGCCGAGCGAGTCGATGGCGACGACGTGGTAGACGTACGTACGCCCCGGCACGACGTCCTCGTCGCGCGTGTAGCGGGGAGCCGTCCCGAGGCGCGCCACCACCGTGTCCGCGTCCGGCCCGGGCTGCACTCTCCGGCGCACCTCGTAGGCCGTCACGTCCCCGGACGTCGAGGCATTCCACGTCAGCCGGGCGCGCACGCCATCCTCCACGGTGGCGCGGAGAAAGCCCGGCGCCGCAGGCGGGGTACGATCGGGGATCTGGAGGCGGACGAAGGCGGTGTCGCTGACGTTGCCGGCGCTGTCGGCCGCGGCTACGCCGTAGTGGTACACGGCCCCCTCGGCAAAGGCGGCTCCTGCCACGCCCCGGTCGATGAGCAAGGTGTCCCGCAGGGCCGCGCCGTTGAGCTGGGCGAAGGCGTTGGGAGGGGGCGGGGCGTTGCCGGTGAGGCGCCGGCGGAGGACGACGTATGTGGCCAGGTCGGCCGCGGGCGCGGGGACGTGCCAGGAGACCTGCACGCTGCCGTCGTCCAGCGCGACGGCGCGGGCGGCGGCAGGCGGGGGCGGCGGCTCGGTGTCCTCCACCAGCGCGCTCGCGGCGTTGCTGCGCGGGCTCTCGTTGCCGCTGGCATCCACCGCCGTGACGGCGTACTGGTACTGCCGGCCGGGGCGGGTCGTGGTATCCACGTAGATCGGCTGGAGGACGTCCAGCAGCGAGTCCGTCAGCATGCGCCACGGGCCGGTGCTGCGCGGGGCGCGATAGACCCGGTACCCGGCCGCGTCCGGCTCGATGCTCACCGGCCAGGTGACCTCCACCGTCCGATCCGGCAAGACGCGGGTGCGGACGTCCCGCACGAGGGCGGGCGGGACGTTGTCCTCGACGGTGTAGGTGAGCACCTCGCCGGGGGCGCTGGCCTGCCCGGTGATGTCTACCGCCACCACGTACAGCGCGTAGGTCGTACCGAGGGTGGGGACGGTGAAGGTGTGGGCGAACTCGGTGGCGCCGCGGGTGCGCGCCAGCGCCTGCGCATGGACACGGACGACCTCGTCGCTGCCGGGCTGGCTCCGGTACACGTCGAACCGGATCACGTAGTCGTCCGCCGCCCGGTCGAAGGCCGGGTAGGTCCACCGGAGCGTCACCTGCGCGCCGGTGTGGGAAGCCCCCTCGATGGTCGGCGGTGCCGGGCGCTGCGGCGTGAGCGCCACCGTCGCCTCCACGGGATCCCCCGCAGGCTCCCCCCGGTCGTCGACGGGCTGGAGACGGTAGGTGACGGTCTGGCCGGGTGTGGCCGTCGTGTCGATGAACAGCCGGCCCAGGGCCTGACCCACCTCCGGGTAGGTAAAGCTGAGCAACAGGTTCAGGTCGCGGCGTGTCTGGAGGCGCAGGAGCGTCCCCTGCGGCGAGGTGGCCCCGACGGCCTCAGCCACCACGGCGTACCGCCCCCCGATGCGGGCGGCGAAGGTAGGCCCGTCCGGCGCAGCATGGAGAGGCACCTCGGTGAGCGGCACGAAGGCGTCCGCACCGGCGTCCCGGCGGGCCACCGTCACCCCGTAGCCCGGCGGCAGCGGAAGGCCGTGGTAGACGTACACGTCACCGTCTGCCTGCGTCGCCACGCGCAGAGCCGGCGGAGCGTCCTGCGCCGCCGCCGGAGAACCAGCCAGCAGGACGAGCAGACCGGCCAGTAACAGAGATACGCGGAAAAAAACCATGAGCATCGAACCACATCGGCGGGGGCAGACGGGAGGCGGCGCCGTACACGACGCCTCCCCTGTATCATAACGCAAAATGGCGCGGCAACCGGACACGCTCCCGCCCTTTTCCCGGCATCCCGGCATCGCCTCTGGCGGCGTCAGAACCGCGGCAGCGTGAGGGGAGGCAAGGCGGCACCGCCCTCGTACGTGATGTCCCGCCGCACATCCCGGAACGTCAGCCGCTGCCAGGTGACGGTCTGCCGGCCCACGGCGTTGGTGACGCGGATGCCCACGCGCAGCTCCAGCAGGTTCGAGACGCCGCTGACGTCCACCGTCCGCGCGTGGGACGTCGGCGAAGTCAGCGGCGTGCCGACGCTCCGGAAGGTCTTCCACGGGTGCGGATCGTACGTAAAGTCGTTCGGATCGTCGAGCTGGTAATGGACGGCCACCACGCCCGACTCCGGATCGTACAGGTTGCTCCCTTCGATGGTGAGTTGCCCGCCATCGAGCGACAGCCGTACCGACGGGGCCGGCGGCGGCGAGCCGTCGCGAACGAACGGCCCCGTGCAACTCACCGCCGACGTCTGCCCCTGCGTGTTGACGGCGCGGACGCAGACGTAGAGCCGCCCATCGACGAGGTCGCTCTGCGGAATCCGGATGAACGGCGCCGGGTTGCCCAGGTTGTTGAAGATCGCCGCGAGGTGGTGGTTGTTCTGCCAGGCCACGTCCACCGTGCCGCCGGTGGGCCAGGGGCGGACGTCCGTACCGCCGGGCGAGGTGCCGATGGCGTACTGGTAGCCCGCCAGGTTCGTCTCCGGGTCGAACGAAAGCGTCGGCACATAGACGCGGACGGCCCCCAGCGCCGTCCAGCCCTGCACCCCGGGGCGCGTCGGTGCCGTCGGGTCCTTCGGCACGAGCGGCCCGAGCGTGAGCACCCCGCTGGCGGACTGCGCATGGTTGACGGCGCGGACGTGGACGTACAGCTCGTCGTCGAAGTCGCGTAGCAGGTTGTTGTACCGGTTCGGCCCGCCGACGAGCGTGACGGACGTGCTGGTCGTCTCGTAGCGCAGGCGGGGCGAGGTGAAGCAGTCCTCGGGCCGTTCGGGGCGTTCGCTCAGGCAGTACTCGTAGCGCCACAGGCCGGACTCCTCATCCGTCGAGGCCGTCCAGGAAGCCGTCACCTGCGGCACCCGGTCGGTTTCGATGGCCGCGTTGTAGGCGTCGATCTCCGCGCTGCTGGTCAGTCCCTGGCCGGAGAGGCTCGTCAGCGGCGGCGGCGTGGTACTCGGCGGCGTCACCGGCGGGGTCGTCGGGAAGAGGTACGGAGGGAACGACGTGAAGCGGTAGGCGGGCGACGGATCCGAGGGCGGCGTCGGGTCGAAGACGACGCCCTTCTGATCGGCGGTGACCGGGCTGGTCAGCCCCGCGCCGTTGGTGACGCGGACGCTGACGTAGTAGGGCTGACCGGGTTGCAGGCCGATGAAGCGCGTCTGCGCGTCGAGGTTGACCAGCGAGGGATCCCCGACCTCGCGCCCGCGGGTGCCCTGGAGCGAGGTCCACGCGATCACATCCGTGCCGCCGGCCGTCGTGCCCACGGCGTACTCGAAGCCCGTGATGTCAGACTCGTCGTCGCGGGCGATCACGAAGAGGCGGATCGTCTGGTCCGTGTTCGTCCAGTAGCGCTCGCGCGTCACCGGCAGGAAGATGCGGGCGTTGTTGAAGCCGTCCACGGGAACGAACTCGGTCCGGCTGGTGGATTCATAGAACGCGTCCAGCGCCAGGATCGGGGCGGCAGGAGGCGAGGCGTCCTGCACCTCGATGGCGCTTCCGCCGGGCGTGCCGGTGCCACCGGGGGCCACGGCCATCTCGAACTCCCCGCGCCGGATGGCGGTGTTGCCGGCCGGGCCACGCACGCGGATGCCCACGCTGTAGCGCACGGACGCATAGGCCTGCTCCACCGCGGCGGCGTTCGGGTCGCTCGGACGGGGAGCGGCGCGCTTGTAGTCGATCACGTTCACGCTCGTCCGGCTCCCCACCGAGAGGTACTCCGTGATCCCCTCGGCGATGGTTTCCGTGTCGGCATCGCCATAGGGCTCGAGCTGGTAGCTGGCCTCGGCCACCGCCAGCGGGTGCTGCGCCGTCCAGTCCAGCCGCGTCGTGTTGAAGTACTGCTGCCGCTGCGGCGTGGCGCGGATGCCGGCGATGGTCGGCGGCGCGAGCGCGTCCTCCAGGCGGCTGCGCTGCTGGCGATAGGCGGCCACGAGCGAGTCGGTGGGCTCGGTGAAGTAGCTGCGCCAGGTGACGTAGTTGTCCACCATGCCGTAGAGCGTGGCGACGAGGGACGCCTTGGAGGCGTAGACCTGCTCCATGAGGTCGGTGGCGTCGCCGTAGGTCGAGCGGAGGGGCTGCAGGGCCTGCCGGCGCTGGTCGCTCACGCCGTCCGGGCCGCTGACGCGGCGGGCCACCTGGTAGGCCGCCTCGGGCAGGCCGAGGTCGTGGATGTCGTACCAGAGCGCCTGCACCTGGTCGCGGACGTTCTGCACGGCGGCCTGGCGGATGGACGTGCGCGCCGACGGCGCGGTGTTGCTGTCGTGGTAATCGTCGTAGGACTGCCGCAGGCCGTCGTAGTAGTCCAGCAACTCCTGCGGGCTGCTGAAGTCCGAGCGCTGCGGGGGGCGGGTGTAGGGAGGCAGCGCGCTGAGGGCCAGGTCGTCCCGCAGGGCCAGCACCATCTGGAAGCGCCGGGCCGCGTTGCCGGCCGCCCGCGGGTACTGGCGGCCCTGGCTCGTGTTCGGCGCGGCGTCGAACACCTGCACGAACCGGTTCGTGATCGAGTTGATGCTGGTCTGGATCGACGCGGTGTTGGTGCGGAGCTGACCGTGCAGCCCCAGCAGCCAGGCCCGGCGGTTCCATTCCCGGTTCGCCAGGCGGGCATAGTAAGCCTCCATCGCCTCGATGGCCCGTGAGTACGTCGCCGCCATGCCGTTCACGCTCGGCTCGATCTCGATGCCGGCGATGCGAATCGGCGGAACGATGAAACGGCCGTCCGCGACCGGGGCGGTGTCCATCTGCGTCAGGCGGACCTGCGCGGCCAGGAGCTGGTCGATCTCATCGACGTTGGCCGCCAGGTCGGCGATGGAGGTGCGGAAGGCCTCGTCGAGCGCGGCCAGCTCCCCGCGGAGCTGGTCCGTGGCCCCCGCCTGCTGCGCCGCCAGCGCCTCGTCCACGTCGAACGACGGCGAACGGGTGATCGGCCCGGTCGTGTCCGGGCGGACGACGCTCCGGACGGGCGACTGCGCCAGGGCGGCCAGCATGTCGTCGAAGGCCTGCTCGGCCTGGCTCTCGAAGCGGACGGCGCGCTGCACGGCCGTGCTCAGGCGCGGCAGCACGACGTCGGCCGTCTGCTCGGCGGCGGCCACGGCGTCCAGCGCGCGCTGGCGGGCCGCCTCGGGAGAGAGGGCGTCGCTGGCCAGGATGGCCTCGTACGTCGGGCGGGCGTTCCAGATCTGGTTGTAGACCGTCAGGAAGCCCGCGCCGTAGAAGCCCTGCTCGATCTGAACCGCCCTGGCGCCCCAGGCCTGACGGTCTTCGAGGCTCATCAGATAGAGGCGCGCGCCCGCCCGGCGAAGGTCCGCCGCGGAGAGGGCGAAGCTCGGCATCGGCTGGGGCTGGGAGAGGGCGTCCTTGGCCGCCTGGAGCTGGGCCCGCAGGTCCTCGATGCGCTGGCGGAACCGATCGCGCTGGGCCTCGGCCCGATCCACCAGATCCCCGTGCGAGCCGGAGCCCAGGCCGCCGTCCACGCCGTCGTTCGAGAACGATGCCCACGCCGAGACGCAGGCCTCATCCAGGAGCAGATCCACACAGCCCTTGACGGCCGCAAACAGCTCGAAGCCGCTGGGGCGCCGCGTGACGAAGGCCGCCCGCGCCTCCGCGGTGATGCAGATGCCCGCGCAGGCCTCGGCCTCGAACGTCACGTACGCCCCGAAGGGCATGCTGAAGTTCGGGTCGTCGATCAACCAGATCGACCCCCGCACCTCGCTCTCGACCTTGAGCACGGGAATCCCGACCTCGAAGCCGAGGCCCGCCTCCAGCAGGAAGCCGTCGGCGCAGGCCAGGAACTCGCCGTCCGCCGTGACGATGCCACCGTAGACGCCCACCTCCAGATGGCCGATCACGCCCCAGAGGAGCGCCCCGTTGTGCTCGCCCATGAAGAAGTTGAGGTGGCTCGTCCCGTCGATGGTGGCGGGGACGTTGATGGAGACGATGACGCCCGCATCGAGGAAGAACGGATCGAAGATGACGGCGGCGTACATACCGGCCTCCAGGCGCGTCCCGGCGATGGCGTTCTCGCCGTCCAGCCCGAGCACGGTGCCGCGCACGTCCAGGTAGAGGTTCTGGTTGGAGAGTTGCAGGAACGTCTGCCCTTCGACCACGAACTGCCCGGCCGACCCGCCGATGCCGATCTGCGCGTAGAGCATCATCGCGAACGAGAGGTCGGCGGCGCGGGGCGGGCCGCCGGGGCGCACGGGGGTGTAGTTGAAGCCGGGCGTGGCGAGCACGTCCACGACCTGGTCCAGGTCCTCCTGCACGGGCTTGTAGAAGAAGCCGCCGCCGGCCCCGTTGAGTTCGATGATGCCGGGGATGAGCGGGATGCCGGGCCGCGCGGAGGCCGCCACGAACAGCCCGAAGCTGAGTTCGTTGTCCCGGTTGGCGAACGTCCCGGCCACGGCCGCCGCCACCTGCGTGCCGCCGAAGTCGAACATACCCGCCCCCGCGGCCCGCAGCAGGAAGCCGTCCGGGCCGTTCTCGTAGGCCATGCTGGCCGTCAGGGCGAAGTGGTTGCCCACGGCCATGCTCACGTTGTCGATGCTGAGGAAGCGGGTGCCGTCGGTTTCGGTATAGAAGAGCACCCGCTCGATGCCGCCGGAGAAGCCGCCGCTGTCGCCGTTGCCCGCCCCGCCGAGGGAGATCCGGAGCGCATCGCGCCCGCCGCCCGGCGCGGCGGTGCCGTCCAGGATCTGGTCGCAGGGACCGAAGCAGAGCACCTCGGTGACGGAGACCTGGCGCGTCGGGGTGGCGACGGCCCCCGTGCCGTCACCGGCGCGGGCCTCCAGGTCCTGCGGGCCGTCGCCGGTGCCGTCGGGCAGGGAGATGGTGAAGCCGCTCGGGTCCTCGCGGTGCCCGAAGCGGCCCAGCTCCAGCGTGACGAAGCTCATGAGCTGGAGCGACCCCGAGCCGGTGAGGTTGCCGATGTCCTCGACGCCGTCGGCCGTGACGGTGAAGCCTTCGTAGTCCAGCTCCCCGCTGACGCCGGCCACGCGCAACCCGGCCGTGCCGCCCAGGACCACGCGGAAGGCCTCCTGGTCGGACACCGCCGCGTTGGCCGCGATGCGGATGGTGAAGAAGCTGTGGTCGAAGCTAAAGGCGGCATTGCCCGTGGCGTTGTACTGGAGCCGCGGGAAGGTCGAGGGCGAGAAGCCGAGGCCGGGGTTGTTGGGGAAGTTGGCGTCGTCGCCGAAGCGGATGCGGTCCTGCCCGGCGATGCGCACCACCCCGTTGGCGTAGACGCCGGAGCGCACGGGATCCATCACGTCCAGCGAGACGCCCACGCGCGTCAGGCGGAACTCCGCGAAGTCGCCCAGCGGCACGGTCTGGTTGACGTCGAACGACGGCCCGGTGGTGGTCACGTCCACCTGTCCGCCCGCGCCGCGCCGGAGGCGGATCGTGGCGTCGGCGGTGGACGCGACGGGCTCGGGCAGGGTCACGCGCACGCCGGCCTCCAGCGCCAGCGCCCCGTCGGCGTTGGAGAGCGCCAGCGACCGGAGGACGACGTACTGCTCCAGCAGTTCGATGTCGTTCGTCTCGATCTGCCCGAAGGTGAACGAGCCGTCGGAGCCGATGGCGAGGCCCTGGTAGGCGATCGTCTCATCCATGAAGGTGAGGTCGCCGTCGCTCGAGGCGACGCGCAGCACGCGGCCGTCCACGGCCAGCGTCGGCTGGCGGATGGTGCCGGTGACGGCGTCGTCGAAGAGCGCGAAGTGCTGATCCGGCAGGGTCACGGCGTCGAGCGCGAAGAGCGGCTGCGGCGTGCTCTGCAGGCCGGTGACGCCCACCGCGAGGCCATCCACGGTCACCTCCAGCGGCTCGCCCACGAGGTTCTCGAACGAGAGCACCCCGTCGACCGCCACGCGGAAGGCGTCATCCGTCACGGTCACCTCGAACGGGTCGACCGGGTTCGGCGTGAGGTCGGCCAGGCCGAGCGGGAGGGTCGGAGGCAGCGCGGCGGCGTCGAGGGCGAAGGTCCAGGCGTCCTGTTCGAAGGCGGCCGCGTAGAAGATCGGCACCGGCGAGCCGGCATCGTCGGCCAGGAGCGTGCTGGAGAGGGTGCCGGAGAGCGCCAGGCGCTTCGTCGCGCCCACCTCCAGCTCCATGCCCATGACGTCGAGCGTGAAGGCGTCGGGCTGGTTCGCGCCCGGGAGCGTCCCCCCGAAGGTGTAGCGGAAGGCCGGCGGCAGCGTGGCGTCGTGGTGGGTGGTGTAGGTGCCCACCGTCACACGGCCGTCGGCGAGGCCGGCGGCGGTGAGCCGGGCCGAGGCGGTGAGGGGCGGGGCGTTCGCGGCGCCGGTGGCCGGCGGCAGGTCCACCCGCACCTCCGCCTCCAGCTCGGCGAACCCGCCGGTGCCGTCGAGCGTGAGGCGGGTGAGCGTCAGCGGCAGCCCGAGCGCCGGGCGCAGGTCGGCGGGCGTCTCCAGCGTGACCGAGCCGCCGGTGGGCGTGTAGGTGGCGTCCGTGGTCAGGTCGAAGGCGACGAGCGCCGTCGGCGGCGGGCCGTTGCCGTCGCCGAGCCCGGCCAGCACCAGCGGCAGCGGCGCCCCCTGCGTGCCGAGCGTGTAGCCCCCCGTGGAGGGGTTCTCCTGCACGTCGATCAGCGGCTGCCCCTGTGCGTCCTTGAGGACCACGTAGGCGACGTCCCGCGTCGGCAGCCCGAGGGTGTCCGGCAGGATCGCCAGCACGCCGCCGCCGATGCGGAAGCCGTTCTGGTCGAGCACGGCCAGCGGCTCGGTGGCGGGCGTGGCGCCCTCGTCGAGGTAGAACGCAGCCCGCCCCTGCCGCACCCCGAAGACGCCCGGGTTCAGGGCGAAGTCGTTCTCGAAGACGAGCCGCAGCGACGGGTACACCGTGCCGCCGAAGCGGATGAAGGCGGTGCCGGTGCCGCTGAAGACGAGGCCGCGGCTGTCCAGCGTGAGCGCCGAGCCGAACGTCAGGCGGGCGGCGTCGCCCGCGGGCAGCGGGGCGGTGGCCGCCACCAGATCGAGCCTCAGCGGCTGCAGGGCGATCTCGGCGCCCACGCCCGCGTCGATGGTGGCGCTGCCCCCGGCGATGCGGAAGTCGTCCAGCCCGAGCAGCAGGTCGTTGAACTGGACGTCGACGGCGGCCGGGTCGACGTCCAGCGTGCCCTGTGCCTGAAGCCGCAGGCCGGCGGCGCTGAGCTCGGCCCGGGTGACGGTGAAGGCGAAGAGCGGGTCCGACCCGCCGCCCGTCGGCCAGTCCAGCCGGAAGGGGTCCTCGATCTGCACCGCGCCGCCCGCGAGCGTCCCCTGCAAGAGATCGATGCGGAGCGAGCCGGTGGCCGTCGTCGGCGTCGTCGGAGACGTGCCGGGCAGGGTCACCGTGACGCTCCCGTCGAGGAGGGCCGTCTGCGCGTCGTTCGAGAAGCCGAACGTGAGCGTGGAGGAGGCCACCGCGACGGCCACGGGGCCGAAGGTGAGCGCACCGCACGGGGCGAAGTTGCTCACCGTGCCTTCAAATCCGCGCCCGCCGTCGACCAGGCCGAGGCTGAAGGTGAGCGGCTGCGGGCAGGCCGCCGGGTCGTCGACCGTGAAGCCGGGCAGGGCCTCCAGCGTCCCCTCCACACGCAGGTCGATGCCCTGCGCGGGGCCGCCGGGGGTGTCCAGGCGGACGAGCCCGCCGGTGAGGCGGGAGACGAGCAGCTCGGGCGCGTCGGCCGCCGGGCGGCGGAGCGGGACGGGCACGGGGCTCAGCGGCGAGAACGGCGTCACAGAGCCCGTCAGGATGCCGTCGGCGAGGCCCACGTCGGTCAGCGTGAAGCCGTCGGGGGGGACGAGGCCGGTGTCGTCCAGGGCGGGCAGACGCAGCGCCAGGTCGAGGCGCGGGTCGAGCGCGAGGTCCACGTCGAAGCCCCGGTACCAGTCGACCGTCACCGGGCCGCCGGTGCGGAGCGCCAGCGGCTCCAGCTCGACGCCCCCGAGCGTGAAGGGCGGCCGGTGCAGGCCGGGCACGGAGCTGCGGCTGATGTCCTGCGCGGGGATCGTGAGCCCGTCGTCGCGGATCTCGACGCCGTGGAGCGGGAACGTGACGCGCTCGCCGCCGGCCAGCGGCACCTCCAGGTCGAGGTCGAGCTGGAGGGCGAAGTCGAAGCCCCGCGTGGGCGAGTAGGTGAACACCGGCAGCGCGGTCAGCGCCTCCAGCCGGAGGGCGAACGCGCCGAGGTCGAGGCCGGGCGGGTCGGCGAGCAGCTCGGGCTGGAAGCGCGTGACGGCCAGGTCGTGGGGGGTGGCCTGGAGGGTCATCTCGGCGGCGGCCGCCGGGCCGCCGGCGCCGTTGACGGCCAGGCGGGCGTCCGCCGTGAGGGCGAAGGTGGCCGGGCCGGGGGCCGTCGGCAGCAGCGGCACGTCGGCGGTGCCCTGCACCTGCTCGACGGTCAGCGTGACGCGGTCGCTGCCGGGCACGAGCTGGATCGGCGCGTCGAGGCCCGTCAGGTCGAACACCCCGCGGGCCACGCCGTCGCTCTGCACGTAGAGCGCGGCCTCGCCCTGGCGGTCCACCGCCTCGCCGAAGAGCAGCAGATCGCCCTTCAGGAACAGCGCCGCGAGGGTCTGGTCCCCCACCTGCCCGGCGCCGAACAGGATCTCGGTGAGCCGGATCGGCGCGCCCTCGTCGGTGAGGTCGAAGGCCGGATCGTCCGCCGGCACGGTGGCCGTCAGCGTACCGGAGACCCACTCGGGGTTGGACGGGTTGGCGCGGATGCGGACGTCGTTGAGCGCCACGGGCAGGCGCGGCGGGTCGACCGGGTCGAGGGCGGGCAGGACGAGCTCCAGCGGCGTGTCCGGGCGCGTGGCGATCCGCACGGTGCCGTCCCCGCCGTCGGTCACGTCCACCAGCAGCCGGTCGTTCTCCCGGAGCGTGAGGTAGGCGATGGCCTCGGTGGGCAGCGGCAGGCGGTCCGGCACGAGCGCGTCGGCCAGGATGGCGGGGTCCGGGTGGAAGCCCGTCTCGTCGATGTAGGCCAGCCGCGCCTCGTCCCAGAGCAGATCCGCCCGCCCGCGCCGGACGCCGAAACGCGGGTAGAGCCCGAAGGCGAAGTCCTCGGTGAAGTCGACGGCGACGCCCTCGGCGTAGCTCTCGCCGTCGTAGGCCAGCGCGGCGGCGGCGCGGCCGCTGGTGTGCAGGCCGGTCGAGTCCAGCACGACGGTGCCGCCCAGTTCGAGGTAGACGCCGGGGTCGAGCGTGCGCTCGGAGCCGGTGGCGAGGGCGCGGAAGTCGAGGGCGCCGGTGGCCGGGTCGATGCCCGCTTCGAGGGCGAAGGGCTGGTCGAAGAGGGCGCGGCCGCCCAGGATGCGCTGCGTCTCCAGGTCGATCCGCAGGTTGTCGAAGGTGACGCCCAGCGGGTCGGGGCCGAGCCGGAGGGTCTGACGGCCGTCGACGAGGAAGCCGTCCTCGGAGAGCTCCGCCCGTTCGAGGCGGAAGGTGAGCACCGGGTCGTCGGCGGGCACGGCCCAGTCGAAGGGCTCATCCAGCCGGAAGTTGACGTTCAGGAACTCACCCGTGACGAGGTCGAGCGTGAAGGTGCCGCGGACGGGGGTGCCGTCGGGGAGGGAGAGCACGGCGTCGGCGTCCAGGTAGGCGCGCTGGCCGAGGGCCATGGCGTACTCGAAGCGCAGCGTGGAGCGCTCCACGGCCACCTCGAACGGCCCGAGCCTGACGGGGCACGAGGGCACGACCGGCGCGACGGTGCCGTTGAGGCCGTGCTCGACCGCCAGGTCGGCCCCGCCCAGGTCGGCCGCTTCGGTACCGGCGCAGGTGAACGGCTCGCCCACTTCCAGGGCGGCCTGAAGGGCAACGTACCCGTCGTGCTTGAACACGTCCCGCTCTTCCAGGTAGACGCCGTTGAAGCGACCGGCGACGGCGCGGATGACGAGCGCATAGCCGCTCTCGCCGAAGGCCCAGCGGCACGGCCCCACGTCCTTCGCCTCGATGTCGCCCCGCATCGCGGCGCCCTCCACGCGGCCCCCGATCAGGCGGAACGAGGCGTTGGCCAGGCAGGCGGGCAGGTCCGGCGAGTCCGGCAGCGTGACCTCGGCCTCGAAGGCCAGGTCCCAGGGGCCGGGCCCGATGCGGTCCACGTCGAAGAACGGGAAGGTGAAGCCGTTCAGGCGGAGCTGCGTCAGCCGCACGCCGAAGCCGTCGACGTCGAAGGGCGTACCGGGGAGCTGCGCGCCGGAGAGGTCGAGCGCGGGCAGGGTGAGGCCGTCCGTGCCGAGGCGCAGGCCGGACAGGCGCGGCAGGCGGAGGTCCCCGAAGGCGGGGATGCGCAGCGCGGCGTCGAGCGCGAGGGCGACGTCCCAGCCGGCCGCGGGGGTGTAGGTGAGCGTCTCCAGCCGGAGGTTCTCGATGCCGAGGCGGACGAGCCCGAGGTCGAGTTCGGGGTCGGGCCGCGGGCAGTCCGGGGCCGCCCGGACGAGGGAGAAGCCCGCCTCGTCCGAGAGGGCGGCGGTGGCGTCCAGGCCACAGGCCGGGGCGTTGGCGGGCTGCAGGTGGACCCCTCCGCGCACGGTGAGGTCATACCCGAGCGTCTGATCCGCGTCGATCGAGAACGTGCCGGAGAGGCGATCCACCCCGAAGGTGAGCCGGTCCGAGCCGTCCACGAGCGGCAGCACGGCCTCCGGTTCGCAGTCGAGCCCGACCGTGGCGGCCTCCCCGGACAGCGTCAGCGTGGGCGCCGGGCAGCGGACCTCGCCCTCGCCGGGCCCGTGGAAGGCGTGGACGGTGCCGGCTCCGGTGATCGGGCCGCCCGGGAAGCTCGCCTGGAGGCGCGTGACCTCCAGCCGCACGAGGTCGTCGCCCAGGGTTGCCAGCGGACGCCCCTCGGCCTCCAGCGTGCCGAACAGCCCGCTCCGCGTGAGCCGCAGGTCGCCCCGGGCACGGATGGTTTCGCCGGCCAGGCGGAGGTCGGCGGAGGCGGTGAAGCCCTCGCCGAAGCGCCAGCCGAGGCCGGTCAGCCGCAGCGACCCGGCCTCCGGCACCGGCAGCGCCGGCACGTCCCCCGCCTCCAGGGCGCCTCCCAGGACGACGGGCGTGCCCAGCCCGGTCTTCTGGATCTCCAGGTCGATCAGCTCGACCGTCAGCCGCGTGGGCGCCTCGAAGGTCAGCTCCAGCGTAGCCTCCCCGTTGAAGACGTAGCTCGTCGCCGTCTCGGTCACCGTCACGTCGCCGAACTCGAGGAAGCGGCTGAGGTCATCGAGGCGGGCGAAGCCGGGCTCCAGCACGATGGCCCCGAGGGACGCGAGCGACTCGCCGGGGCCGTCGATGGGCGTATAGATGAAGGTATAGACCTCGCTCCGGCCGTCGTTCGTGAACGGCAGGCTGTCGTCCGCCGCGCGGGCGGTGACCTGCCAGGCGTAGCGGGCGCCCTCGCGCAGGGGCAGCAGATCCGGGGTGTAGGTGAAGGAGGTCTGCCCCGTCAGCGACGCCGTGGCGTGCGCCCGGTTGGCCTGTAGCGCCTGGAGCGGCGTCTGGCCCGGCAGCACCTCCACCAGCAGGACGTCGTAGACGATGGGCACCGTGGCGGGTGCCGTCACGGGCGTCCACGAGAAGATGGGATAGGCCTGGCCCACGAGCGCCCCGTCGGCCGGGGTGAAGAGCAGCGGGGGCTGCGCGTACTGGACGCTGAAGACCACCGTGGCCGGCAGCGTCGTGATCAGCGGGTTGTCTTCGGCCAGCGGCTCCAGCGTGAGCGTGTAGAGCCCTTCGGGAAGCGCACCCGTCTGCCGGACTGCATCGCGCAGGTCCGGGGGAAGCTGGTCGTAGAGGTCTTCGATCCGGTCGGCGAAGCGGACGGCGGGCTCGTCGCGCAGGGTACGGTAGGTGTAGACGCCGGGCAGGAAGGAGGTCGGCTCCGAGGTGGTCTCGGCCAGCACCTGGCCGTCTTTCTCCAGCACGAACCGGAAGCGGAAGGTCTGGGGCGCGGCCGAGGGCTGCGTGAAGAGGAACTGGATGGGGTAGCGTCCCTGCCGGTAGGCCTGCACCTGATCGGCCACGAGGGGCGAGCGGAGTATGGGCGGCACGCCGGAGACGATCACCTGGGCGGTGCCCTGTGCCAGGGCCTCGGGCACCCCGCACAGGCCGAGCAGGAGCAACAGGCCCGGCACGCCTCTGCGGAGGAACGCCGTCCGGCGAACGAGCAGAAAAGAGACGACGAGCCTCATCAGAGGGACGAACCCGTCCCCCCGGCCGGACGCAACCGGCGGGCGATGAAACCAGGCAGAACGACGGACGACAGGCATCAGAAACGGTATTCGTAGCGCAACGTGGCCTGCCCTTCGCTGAACGCATCGCCCAGGTCGGGTCGGTTGCGCAGGCCGCGCAGGTTGAGACGGAGTGTGGTGGCCCCGGGGAAGCGATAGGACACATTCAGCGCCGTCATGAGCTGCGACGAGACGGAGGGCACGGGGCCGTCGGCCAGATGGATGGTGGCATCGCTGCGGGACCAGCCGCCGGTGAGCGAGAGGTTGAGCGCGCCGAGCGTGTAGCCCCCTCCCAGGTTCGCCCCCAGCACGGTCAGCTCGCTCATGGCGGCGTCGCTGCGGACGAGGTTGCCCGCGGCGGTGAGCGACAGGCCCGAGGGGAGTTGCACGGCGTAGCCGAGCGTTGCCGAGGCGTTGTCGATGGTGTTGGCCGGGCGGAGCCCCCGTTCCACGGCCAGGCTGCGGTCGGCGGAAGTCTGGTAGGTGCCCGCCAGCGACACGGTGTGCGTCAGGGCGCCGCCGGTGAGCGTCAGTACCGGGGCAAGCATCACCGTCTGCGCCACCTGCTCCAGGTCGAGGCGCTCGGCGTCGGCCGTGGCGGCGGGCGTGTTGCGGTTGCTCAGGCGCGTGTAGCTGCTGCTCACGGCCAGCGAACTCGAGAGCCGGGCCTGGGCCGTCAGCCCGATCTGCGTGCGGGTGAGCGTGGCCAGGAGCTGATCCGCCAGGTTGTTGCGGGCGCGGCTGAAGGAGCCGCCGAGGACGAGCCGCCCATCCAGCAGACGGGCCCGCGGCTGCACGCGGACGGTCTCCTGGTCGGGCCGCAGACGCTCGACGCCGAGCGACTGAAAGCCGGGCTGCACGCGGCTGTAGCCGAGCAGCAGATCCACCACGCGGAGGGCCAGGCGCAGGTCGCCGCCGCCGGCGTAGTCCAGGCTGGTGCCCTCGCGCGGGGTGAAGAAGGGGTCGAAGAAGGCCGGCACGGCCTCGCCGGCGTCGAGGGCGTCGTTGCGGGTGTCCGGGGTGAAGGCCGAGGCCGTCACCTCCCCCTGCAGGCGCACGCGCCCGCCCAGGAGCCGCAGCCCGCCGTCGGCGGTCAGGGTCAGGTTCTCGACCGGGGCGAGGTCGCCGGCACGGTCGATGGAAGAGGCCAGATCCCGCCCGTAGAGGCCGATGAGGTGCAGGTGGGTACGCCGGGCCTCACCCACCCCGAGGCGACCGCCGTAGAGCATCCGCCGGTACGAAGGCTCCCGGAATCCCTCCCCCTCGCTGAAGTCCACCGCCCGGCGGGCCCGCCCCGCCACCACGCCCAGCAACACCGGCCCCGGCGACCATTCCACGTACCCCCCGCGCACCGTGGCCCCGCTGAGGCTGTATTCGGAGAACGTCGGGCTGACGTCCCCGGCAGCCACCCGCCCCGACGCCCAGCGCGTGTCGAAGGCGAGGCGGTTGACGTTCTGGCGCAGGCGCGACTGGTCGGTCGAGTAGGTCAGGTTGAGGCCGGAGCGGAGGCCGTAGAGGTTGAACGACAGGTTGGCGAACGCCTCGGCGTTGGTCGGCGCGCGGCGGTTGGCGATGCCGGCGGCCGTGTAGGCCTGCGTCGCCAGCCCGAACGAGCCGTTCAGCCGGAGCGGTCCGAGATCGACCTGCGCGCGAACGGGGCACGCCAGCCCCAGCGCCACCCCGAGCAGCACCGACCACCACACCGGCCGGCCGGAGATCAACAGCAACTGACGGAACGAATGCGGCATGCGGCCCGGGCAGGCGAGGCGAGGATGGACGGCGTGTTCATTACCCCAAACGAAAAACCCGCGACAGACCGGACATCCCACGCCCATTTTTCCAGGCGGCCCCCTTTCCGCGCAGCTCCCACGCGGCGCGTGTCCGGTCACCCGGTGGTTTTGCGTTTCTACAGACGCTGGCTGTTCCGTTCATGACCCCGCCGCGGCCTGACCCGCGGTTTCGATGCCCATGGTTTTTCGCTCGATGCCTCGCCGGTTCGGCCGGCTCGCCGGCGCGCTCGGTTGCATGATGGCGTGCATGATGGCGCTGGCCGTTGCGCCCGCGGCTGCACAGATCACCTGGACCGGCGACGGCGACGGCACCTCCTGGAGCGACCCCGCCAACTGGAGCCCGGCGACCGTCCCCGGCGCGGGCGACGTCGCCACGATCGGCACCACCGCCACGGTCACCCTCGCCAGCGCCACCACCGTCGCCCACCTCACCCTCTCCAGCGCCGGCGCCACGCTGATCCTGGAGGCGGCGCTCACCCTCGACCGGCTGGACCTGGCCAGCGGCACCCTCACGGGCACCGCCGACCTCACCGTCTCCGACAGCCTCGCCTGGAGCGGCGGCACGATGAGCGGAAGCGGCACCACGACCCTCGGCCGCACGGGGGCGCTGCTGGGATCCCAGACCAAGACGCTGGACGCGCGCACGCTCGTCGTCCAGAACGGCGCTACGCTGGCCTATCCGCCAGGCACCCACTACCAGTTCTTCGGCGGCAACGGGGCCTCGCTCATCCTCGAAACCGGCGCGCGCCTCGACATCGAATCGTCCACCGCCTTCCGAAACTTCGCGGTCTTCAGCGGCAGCACAGAACCGCCGCAGATCTTCAACGCCGGCACGATCCGCAAGCCAACCGGGACGACGAGCACGTTCGAGATCGACTGGGACGTCGCCATGAACGGCGGGGCCGTCGAGGTGACCGCGGGCACGATGCGGCTGGACGGTACGCTCTACGATGCCGGAGGGGCGTACCGCACCGGCACCGGCGCGCGGCTGATCCTGAACCCGCCCCCGGAAACCTTCGTCACCTTCGCGCCGACGTCCTCCTTCTCCGGCGCCGGCGCGATGGAATTCATGGGCGGCACGGCGACGCTGCTGGGCACGTACAACGTGACCGGGCCGACGGAGATCTCCGGCTTCGGCGGCCAGGGCGCCCGCGTCACCTTCGATGCGTCGATGAACCTGATCAGCAAGTCGATCGACCTGATCGGGGTGCGCGACCGGGGGGCGCTGACGGTGGCGCTGGCCGATCCGATCTCGGTGGACTCGCTGAACCTGGCCTCTTTCTCGTCGCTCGGCTTCACGGCTCCCGTGACCGTCGGCAACGGCCTGTTCCTGGGCAACGCCAATGCGACGCTGGAACTGGCCGATGACCTCACGGTGAACGGCCCACTGGTCTGGCAGGGGGGGACGCTGCGCGGGACGGCCGCGGGCGTCGAGGTGCGCCTCGCAGGCGGCGGCCGGCTGACCGGCGGGGCGGGCAGCGCCGGCAACAACAAGGCGCTCGATGCGATCCGGCTCGTCGTGCCCGCCGGGGCCACCCTCACCTACGAGGGCACGCGGAACTTCACGGGCACCAACGGGGCGGTGCTGGAGATCCAGGACGCGGCGGTGCTGGACGTGCAGCAGTGGGCGGACTTCGAGGTGGACGCCGCGAGCACGGCGCCGCCGGTGATCGAGAACGCGGGCGTGCTGCGCAAGACGGGCGGCGACAGCGACACACGCATCGCCTGGGACCTCGTCAACACCGGTACCGTCGAGGTCTCCAACGACGAGCTTCGTTTCCGCAGCGCGTTCACCGACGGCGGCGGCACCTACCGCGCCCTCCCCGGCGGGACGCTCGTCTTCGAAACCAGCACCGACTCCCCCATCACCTTCACCGCCGCCTCCACGCTCGAAGGCGCGGGCACCATGGTGTTCGACCGGACGGCGGTCGTCACGCTGAACGGAACCTATAACGTCACCGGGACCACGCGCGTGCTCGGGGCTGGCACCTTCGCACGGGCCGACGTAACGTTTGCCCCGGAGATGGTGCTCACGAGCCTCGGCACGCTCGACATCGGCGCCGGCTTCACCTCGGGCGGCATCGCCCGCATCCAGACTGCCACGATGCCGCCCGTCCCCGCCCTCACGCTCGGCGGCTCGGGCGAACTCTACCTCACCCCGGACCTGACCGTCACCGGCACGGCCCACCTCGGCAACCGCGGTACGCTCATCGAAGGTCCGGGCGACGTGGTGGTGCAGGGGGTGCTGACCTGGCAGGGCGGAGTACTGCGCGGGCCGGGCACGACGTGGGCGCAGGGCGGCGTGATCTTCACCGGCGGGGCCGGATCGGCCTCGTGGAACAAGACCCTGGACGCACGGCGGCTGGTGCTGGTGGAGGGAACGACGTCCGAGTACCAGGGCACGCGGAACTTCACGGGCACCAACGGAGCGGTCCTGGAGATCCAGGACGCGGCGGTGCTCGACGTGCAGCAGTGGGCGGACTTCGAGGTGGACGCCGCGAGCACGGCGCCGCCGGTGATCGAGAACGCGGGGGTGCTGCGCAAGACGGGCGGCGACAGCGACACGCGCATCGCCTGGGACCTCGTCAACACCGGCACCGTCGAGGTCACAAACGACATCCTGCTCCTGCAGGGTACCCTCACCGACAGCGACGGCACCTACCGCGCCGGCACAGGGGCCACGCTCGACATCCGTCCCGTCAACGACGGCGTCGGCCCAACCTTCACCGCCGCCTCGTCCATCGAGGCCGACGCGGGTGCGACGGTGAACTTCGGCACGACCTTTTCACCCTCCGGCATACTGCCGATCCGCATCGAGGGAACCTACGACGTCCAGGGACGCACGACCGTCCGGGAAGGCAACGTCGCCGAGGTGACCATCGCCGAGACGGCCACGGTGGTCAACCTCGGGGCGGAAGGGGTCATCGTCGGGAGCAACCGCGGACGCCTCCTCGTCGAGACGACCGATCCGCTGACGATCGGGGCGCTGGAAGTCGGCTTCCAGGGAACGCTGGAGGTGAACGGTCCGCTGACGGTGACGGGGGCGCTGAGCCTGGCACACACCTCGGCAACGATGGTGAGCACCTCCGAGGTAGCGGTGCAGGGGGTGCTGACCTGGCAGGGCGGGGTACTGCGCGGACCGGGCACGACCTGGGCGCAGAGCGGCGTGATCTTCACCGGCGGGGCCGGATCGGCCTCGTGGAACAAGACGCTGGACGCACGGCGGCTGGTGCTGGTGGAGGGGACGACATCCGAATACCGGGGCACGCGGAGCTTCACGGGCACCAACGGAGCGGTGCTGGAGATCCAGGACGCGGCGGTGCTCGACGTGCAGCAGTGGGCGGACTTCGAGGTGGACGCCGCGAGCACGGCGCCGCCGGTGATCGAGAACGCGGGGGTGCTGCGCAAGACGGGCGGCGACAGCGACACGCGCATCGCCTGGGACCTCGTCAACACCGGCACCGTCGAGGTCACGAACGACCTGCTCGATCTGCGCGGGGCGGTGACCAACACGGCCGGCGGCTTCTTCCAGGGCACGGCCACGCTCGGCCTCCAGAACGCGACGAGCGTCACCAACGCGGGCACGCTGGCGCCCGGCACCGACGGCACCGTGGGCACCCTCACCGTCGCGGGCGACCTCGACCTGGGCACGGGCACGCTGGCGCTGGACGTGGGCGGCACGACGCCGGGGGTGACGCTGGACAGCCTCGCGGTGACGGGCGCGGCCACGCTCGGCGGCACGCTCGCCCTGAATCCGCTCGACGGCTACGACCCGGCACCGGGCATCCGCCTGCCCTTCCTCGCTGCTGCCAGCGTCACGGGCACCTTCGACGCCATCGCCCCGGGCTTCGCCAGCGGCCAGACCGCCACCGTCGAGATCGACGCCACGAGCGCGACGGCGGTCATCACGGCGGGCACGGCCCCGGCCCGGCTGGAGGGCACCGTCACCGACGCCACGACGAGCGACCCGATCCCCGGCGCGCAGGTCGCCATCGACGCGCTCGGCCTCGCCACCACCACCGGCCCCGATGGCACGTACGCCTTCCCGAGCGTGACGCCCGGCACGTACACCGTCGAGGCCCGCTTCACCGGCTACCAGACGGGCAGCGCCGAGGTGACGCTGGCCGACGGCGAGACGGTCACGCAGGACTTCGCGCTGACCCCTGTTTCGACCGACCCCGCCACGCTGTCCTGGACCGGCGCAGCGGGCGACGGCCTCTGGAGCACCGGCGGCAACTGGGACCTCGGCCGCGCCCCGGCGGCGCAGGACACCGCCGTCGTCAACCTCGACCCGGGCTCTTCCTTCACCCTGCAGGTGGCCGCCGATGCCGCCGTCGCTCGCCTGGACGTCTCCAGCGCCCGGGCCACCGTCCAGGTGGATGACACCCTGCACGTCTCCGATGCCTTCACCCTCTCCGCCGGCGGCACCGGCGGCGTCGGCACCCTGATCGTGGACGGCACGGCGGTCCTCTCCGGCGGGCACATGGGCGGGGACGGGACGGCGGTCTTCAACGGACCGACGAGGTGGACGGGCCGCGCCGGCATGAGCGGGAACGGGACGACCGTGCTCAACGGCACCACAACGCTCCGCGCCACCGAAGGCTTCGCCTTTCAGACCGTCGAACTCCGCGGGCGGACGCTGGAGATCAACGGCACCCTGGCTATCGTCGAGGGACTCCTCGAACCGCTCGTCGGGGCCACCATCCGCGTCACCGAGACCGGCGTCATCGACTTCCAGGCCGCGGAAACCGGTATCCGCCCGACCGACGGCACCACGCCCCGTCCGAGGCTCCTCAACGAGGGCCTGATCACCAAGACCGCCGGAGAGGGCTTCTTCAACACGGCCCAGATCGGCAACACCGAGAGCTTCACCTTCGGCGACCGGCGGATGACGCTCACCAACACCGGCACCATTCGCTCGGCCAACGGGGGAATCACGCTCTACCTGGACGAGGCCAGCGTGCTGGGCGGCCTCGTGGAGGCAAACAGCACCGTCACCCTCCAGCGCGGCGAAGAGAACACGTCCGAGCCGATCGCCGTCGCCGCCACGATCCGGGGCGACGGGACGATGCTCGTGAACGACCCCTTCACCTTCACCGGCACGATCGACCTGGCCGGAAGCATGACCGTGCGCCAGGACCAGACCTTCGCCGCCGACCTCACGCTGACGCAGCTCGGCGAACTGGTCGTGAGCACCAACCCGTTCGAAGACGGCATCTTCGAGTTCGACGTCGCGGGCACTCCCACCATCGCCCGGCTCGACGTGCGCGGGGTGATGCGCCTCGGCAGCGCCCTCGTCGTGCAGGACACGCTCGTCTTCGGCGAGCGCGGACCTGCCACGCTCACCGGCACCGGCGACCTCACCGTCGCCGCCGGGGGCGAGATGCGGTGGGGCATCGGGACGATGGGCGACGGCGGCACGCTGACCATCCGCGGCTCGCTCGTCTCCACCGTCGCGCAGTACCTCGCGGGCGATTTCCGGGTGCAGCGGTCCGAGGCCATGCTCGTCGGCCGTGCCCTCGTGCTCGACGGCACCGCCACCTGGGACGATGCCCCGCTCACGCTCGATGCCGGGGCCACGGTCCAGATCGCCGAGGGCGGCGTGTTCGACCTCACGCGCGACGCCGAGATCCGGCCCGGCGAGGCTGCCACATCCGGCGAGGCAGTCACCAGCGACGGCACACTCCGCAAGACGGGCGTCGGGCGGCGCACGAGCACCGGCGAGGCCCCCGTCGCCTACGACGACGTCAGCCACGGCACGGTCATCGGCGTACCGTTCGTCAACGGCGGCACGCTGGCGCTGGAGGCCGGCCGCACGGCCTTCACCGGCGCGCTGACCCATACCGGCCTCGTGCAGGGCACCGACACGCTGGACGTCTCCGCCGAGGGCCTCACGGTCACCAGCACCGGCACCTTCGCCCCCGGCACGCCGACCGGCCGCCTGACGGTCGTCGGCCCGCTCGACCTCCGCACGAGCACGCTGGCCGTCGACCTGGGCGGGACCGATCCGGCGACCGGCTACGACCAGCTCCGCGTGGAGGGCGCGGTGACGCTCGGCGGCACGCTGGCCGTCACCCTCCTCGACCCCTTCCGCCCGTCCGACGGCGACGCCTTCGCCGTCCTCGACGCCACCGCCGTCGAGGGAACCTTCGAGACCGTCTCGCTACCCTCCGTGGCGGGGACGACCTTCGAGGTATCCACCGGGGACACCGCCGTCGTGGTGCAGGCGACGGTGACGGCCGAGAACCGCGCGCCCGTCGCCGTGGACGACGAAGCGACGACGCCGGAGGACCAGGCCGTCGCTGTCAACGTCCTCCGCAACGACACCGACGCCGACGGCGACGCGCTGGCGATCGCCGCCTTCACGCAGCCCGAGCGCGGCACGGTGGCCCGGGACGGCGACAGCACGCTCGTCTACACCCCCGCCGCAGACGTGCACGGAACCGACGCGTTCACCTACGTGCTGAGCGACGGTGCGCTCACGGACACCGCCACCGTCACCGTCACCATAACCCCGGTCAACGACCCCCCGGTGGCCGTCGACGACACGACCGTGACGAGCCGCAACACCCCGCGCACGATCGACGTGCTCGCCAACGACCGCGATCCCGACGGCGACGCGCTGACGATCGCCTCGGCAGCGAGCACCAGCACCGAGGGCGGCCTCGTCGAGGTGCTCGACGCGGCGGCGATCCGCTACACGCCCCCGGCCGATTTCGAGGGGCTGGACACGTTTACGTACGTCGTCAGCGACGGCAACGGGGGGACGGACGAGGGGACCGTTCGCGTGACCGTCGAACTGCTGCGGTACACGGTGACGGACCTGGGCACGCTGGGCGGGGCGGCCAGCCGCGCGATGGCGCTCAACGACGCGGGGGTGGTCGTGGGCCTCTCGCTCGACGCCGAGGGCCGGATCCAGGCGTTCCGCTGGGTGGAGGGCACGATGACGCGCCTCGGGGAGGCGGCCGAGACGCAGGCCTTCGCCATCAATGCCGACGGGCTCGTGGCCGGGCAGGCCGTCGTACGCGACGACACGGCGCATGCCGTGCTCTTCCGCCCGGACGGCACCCTGCTGGACCTGGGCACGCTCGGCGGGCGCTTCAGCACGGCCTATGCCCTCAACGACGCGGGGGTGGTGGTCGGCACCGCCACCGGGAGCACCGGGGCGGCCCGCGGCTTCGTATGGGCCGACGGGGCGATGCAGCCGGCCGGCCCGGCCGCCGGCGCCCACAGTGAGGTGCAGGCCGTGAACCGTGACGGCCTCGTGGCCGGCCACGTCCAACACGCCGACGGCACCACGCAGGCCTTCCGCGGATCGGACCTCCTGCCGCTGAACGACGCCACCGCCAGCCGGGCCTACGACCTCGGCGACGAGGGTACGGTCGTCGGCAGCCTCGTGCAGAGCGGCGCCACGCGCGCGGCGATCTGGACCGGCGACGCGGTGCAGGCCCTGCCGGACCTGGGAGGACCGTTCGCCGAGGCGTACGCCCGCAGCGAGGCGGGGTGGATCGTGGGCGTGGCCGGTCTGGCGGAGGCCGGCGCGGCCCGGAGGCCGACACCGGCGGCCACGCCGCAGGCGGCACCCTCCGCGGCGATGCGGCTCTTGCATGCCGGACCGCCGCGCCCCCGCCTCCTCGCCGGCAACCACCTGCGGGCCGTGCTCTGGCGGGAGGGCACCGTGCGCGACCTCAACACGCTCATCGGCGACGGCACGGGGTGGATCCTGCAGGCCGCCTGGGGAATCAACGCCGACGGCGCGATCGTGGGGCACGGACTCCTCGACGGGCAGCTCCGTGCCTTCCTGCTCACCCCGGCGGACAACCTGCCGCCGGTGGCCGTCGACGACGCGTTCTCGCTGGAGGCTCCCGCCGCCGGGCTCCTGCTGCCCGTGCTCGCCAACGACACCGACGAGCGCCAGGGACTCCGCATCGTTCAGGTCGCGCCCCCCGCGCATGGACAGGCCGAGATCCGGGAGGAAGCCGCCGTGTGGTACACGCCGGCCGACGGCTTCGCCGGCACCGATCGCTTCACCTACACCATCGCCGACGCGCAGGGCGCCACCTCCACCGCCGTCGTGACCGTCCACGTGGCCCCGCACGGCCCGGCGGCCTCCGGCCTGGAAGCCGCCTATCCGAACCCCTTCGCCGGAAAAGTCACCCTCACCTATGCCGTATCCGCCGAGGCGCACGTCGTGCTGGAACTCTACAACGTCCTGGGCCAGCGCGTCCGGCGGCTCGTGGATCAACCCCAGACCGCAGGACGCTATACGGTACACCTCGACGGGCAGGACCTGGCCGCCGGGCTGTACTACTGCCGCCTCCAGGTCGGCACGCAGACGACGTCCCGGCCGCTGGTACGACGCTGACGCGGCGCGGAGGGCCTGCGGCGTGGCGCCTCAAGGCCGTCTCCACCGGTCGCGCCGTGAAGGTGGGGTGATTATATTGCGCATCGTTTCGGCTCTGCGCCCTTCCCCGTATACCAGACGACGACCTGCCATGCCGTATTCCACCATCGCCGTTGCCCTTGCCTGCAAGCCCGATGAAAAGCCCGTCATCGACGAAGCCGTGCGCCTGTCCCGGGCGCTGGGGGCCCGCCTCGTGGCCATCCACGTCAACGACCCCCTGGAGGGCAAGATCTCGATGATGATGGACTACGCCGGCCCCAAAGAAACCGTCGAGGACATCCGGCGGCAGTTCCGCGAGGCCGGCTACCCGGAGGTGGCCGAAACCCTGGACGTGCACATCCTGACGGGCAAGGACTTTGCCGAGGCCATCGCCGAGGCGACGAAAGACGCCGACCTGCTGGTGCTCGGGCACCGCAAAATGGGACGGCTGCGCGCCATGATCTCGGACTCGACGGACGAGGACATCGCCAACCTGGTCGAGTGCCCGGTGCTGATCGTCACCAAGAACCCCACCGAGGCGGACTGACCCCCGGACCTCGGCAAGGGAAACGCGGCGGCTGCGCTTCTACGGCCGGTCCTGGCGGTAGGCGTGCCCCAGCCGGAGGAGGTCGTCCAGCGACCGCTGCAGGGCGCGCAGGTGCGCCGTCTGCACCAGGCTCGTCTCGGGCGTCATGGCATCGCTGGCCCCGACCAGTTCGGCGGCCGCCTTGCAGACCTCGCGCAGCAAGAAGTACACGTCATTCCGTTCTACACGCATCGTCGGAGCGGGAAGAGGGTGCAACAGGATCGCGGCCGCATCGGCCCGTTTCCCTGAGCTATCGGCACGAAGCGACGCCCGTTAAGCCGGGCGCTCGGCGATGGCCCGGATCAGCGTGATCCGCCCTTCGGCCAGGTTGCGCTGCAGGGCGGCCAGCATCGCCCCGGCGCGCTCGCCCATGAGCAGCGGCAACCCCGGCCCGGCCGACGGGCGGCGGGCCGCCACACGCGCGACCCACGCCCGCCCGGCCCCGGTCACGTCCTCCCACCGGACGACGGACAACCCGGCCTCTTCGAGGACCTGCCGGAATGCATCGGGCGCCACCAGAAAGCTGATGGCGGCGTCGGAGGCCCAGGGCACGGGATAGTGTGGCGCCCCCCCCGGCCCGGCAAAAACCTCGTAGAGCGCCAGCCACCCCCCCGGCCGGAGCACCCGCACGAGCTCGCCGACATAGCCCCGCTTGTCGGGGAGGTTCATCTGAACGTGCTGGCTGAGCACGAGGTCGAAGACACCGGCGGCGAAAGGCAGCGCCCGTGCATCGGCCTGCACGAAGGTCACCTGCCCGGCCAGCCCCAGGTGCTCGGTCAGCCGCGCCGCAGCCCGGCAGTAGTCGGCCGAAAGGTCGACGCCGGTGACCGAGCAGCCGAAGACCGCCGCGAGGTGCCGGCACGCCCCGCCGAGCCCACAGCCCACGTCCAGCACCCGCGTCCCCGGTTCCAGCGGCAGGCCCGCCAGCAGCTCGGCCGTGGCCCGCGCCCCGCCTACGTGAAAGGCATCCACGGGCGCCAGGTCAGCCCGGGTCATCGCCTCCGGCGTTCGCCCGGCGGCGTGCAGCGCCTCCAGCAGCCGCTCGTACAGCGCCGGCCGCGCGTAGTGGGATGCCACCGCCTCAATCAGCGCGTCCATGGCCGTGCTCCGGGCAAACGTTGCAGGAAATGCTCAAACAATCTCGCAGGCTGCTCATTGAACCTGCTGGATAACGCTTCTGTATTCACGCCCCCTCCCCATTCCGGCATCCCGTCATGAAAGGCCTGATCATCACCGGCATCCTTCTCGTCGTCCTCGGTGGGGCGGCCCTGGTTTTTCAGGGCATCACGTACTCGCGGGACGAGCAGGTGCTCGACATCGGACCGCTGGAGGCGGAGGTGGAGCGGGAGAAGACCATCCCCCTCTCGCCCGTCCTGGGCGGTGCCGCCCTGGCGCTTGGCATCGGGCTGATCGTATACGGCATGAAAAAGCGCTGACCTCCCGGGGAACCCGGGCCGACGCTCGGGCCGACGCTACACGCGGCCGGCCAGTCGCTCCACGGTGAGCGTGCCCATGACGAGGCGGCCCAGCTCATCGGCCGTCGCGGCCTCGATCGGCAGGTTCTCGACGACGGATTCGCCCTGCCGCATGACCGTGACGCCGTCGGCCACGGCTTTGACGTGCGCCATGTTGTGCGTGATGAACAGGATCGCCAGCCCGCGGTGTTTGGCCTCCACGATGTAGTCGAGCACCATCCGGGTCTGCTTGACCGACAGGGCCGAGGTGGGCTCGTCCAGGATCACCAGCTTCGCGCCGAAGTGCTCGGCCCGGGCGATGGCGATGGACTGGCGCTCGCCGCCGGAGAGGGTGCCCACCTCCTCGCCGGCGTCGCGCACGCGGATGCCCATGCGGGAGAGGGCCTCGGTGCAGATCGTCCGCATCTTCCGGTGATCGAGGAAGCCGAAGGGTTTTTTCGTCAGCTCGCGCCCGAGGAAGAAGTTGCGGTAGATGCTCATCAGCGGGACCAGGCCGAGGTCCTGCGGCACCGTCTCGATGCCGGCGGCGCGGGCATCGGCCGGGGAGGCAAAGCGAACGGGGCGGCCCTCCAGGCGGATCGTCCCGCTCGTGGGCGCGTGGTAGCCCTGCATCACCTTCACCAGCGTCGACTTGCCCGCGCCGTTGTCGCCGAGCAGCGCCGTGACCCGCCCGGCCGCCACGGTCAGGCTGGCGCGGCGGACGGCCTCGACGTGGCCGAAGCGCTTGCGGATGTCGCGCAGTTCGAGCAACGGAGGCGTCGCCATCAGCCCTTCTCCCCCCGCAGGCGGGTGTTGATGATCACCGCGATGATGAGCACGAGCCCGATCAGGCCCGTGGCCAGGCGCGAGTCGAACCCCATCAGGATCAGGCCGTTGCGCACCATGCCGGCCACGAGCGCGCCGAAGAGCGTGCCGAGCACGCTCCCGTAGCCGCCCGTCAGCAGCGCCCCGCCGACCACGGCCGCCGCGATGGCCTGCAACTCGAAGCCCTGCCCCGTCAGCGCGTTGATGGACCCGATGCGCGAGAGTTGCATCACCCCGGCGAAAGCGGCCAGCCACGACGTGATCAGAAACGCCGCCACCTTGACCCGCTCGACCTGAACGCCCATCGTCCGGGCCGCGCTCGGGTTGCCGCCGACGGCGTAGACGGCGTTGCCGAACCGCCGCCGGGTCATGACGAGGTGGAAGACGACGATCAGCACCACGAACCACAGCGCCATCATGCGCAGCCCGCCGTCGTGGATGCGCCCCGCGATGAGCGCCGTGACCCATCCGGCTTCGTCCAGCCGCACCACGTTGCCGCCGGTCCACAGCACCAGCAGCGAGCGGCCCACCATGAGCGTCCCCAGCGTGGCGATGAACGACGACACCTTCGCCCGCAGCACGATCGCCGCATTCAAGAGCCCGATCCCGCCGGCGAAGACGAACGTCGCCGTGAGGGCCAGCACCTCCGGCACACCGAGGTTGCAGAGCTGGATGTACGCCATCGCCGCCAGCCCCATCGTCGCCCCCACCGACAGGTCGAACTCGCCGGCCACCATCAGCACCGTCGCCCCGATGGCGACCGTGCCCACCACCGCCGCCAGGTTCAGCATCCCGGAGAGCGACGACACCGAAAGGAAGTTCGGGGCCAGCAGGGCGAAGAACCCGAAGATCACGAGAAACATCGTGATGGCGCCGATCTCGGGGTAGAGGCGCACCCGCTCGATCCACCCGGTCCGTGCGGGGATGTCCATCAGCGGATGCCCTCCTCGATCAGCGCCGCAATGGCCTCGATGTTGTCCGGCGTGACGAAGAAGGGGCCGGTGAACAGGTCGTTGGCCGGCACCAGCTCGTAGTTGTGTTTGAGGTAGAGCGTCACCACGCTCTGGAAGCCCTGGAGGTACTGCTGCTGGTCGATGGTGAAACGCGTGATGCCGTCGCGGACGGCGTCGAGCGTGACCGGGTCCAGGTCGAAGGTGGCGTGCAGCACGTCGCGGCGGCCGCTTTCGTCGACGAACGCGCGCCAGGAGGACATGCCGTCCGGCCCGAGGGTCATGACGGCGCCCGTCTCGGGATGCGCGGCGAAATGCGAGCGGAAGACCTCGATGGCCGTCACCGTGTCGCTGGTGATGTCGAGCACGACGACCTCGACGCCCTGCTCGGCCAGCGCATCGGCAAAGCCCCGGCAGCGGGTTTCGTGCATCAGGTTGCCGACCTCGTGGGTGGCACAGACGGCGCTGCCGCTGAAGCCGGCTTCCAGCATCTTCTGCCCCCCGGCATAGCCGGCCCGGTACTCGTCCGACCCGATGTAGAGCAGATAGGGCAGCCGGCCGGCCGGGTCCGCCGCGTTGATCGCCACGACCGGGATGCCCGCGGCGGCGGCGCGCTGGAGCGGCTCGGCCACGGCCGTCGGGTCGGTGATGGTGACGGCGATGCCCTGCGGCTGCGCGGCGATGGCGGCATCGATCAACGAGACGAACTCGGCGATGGAGAAGCGATCCGGCCCGAGGTATTGCACGTTGACGCCCAGCGCCTCGCCCGCATCCATGGCTCCACGCACCACGACGGCCCAGAAGGGATTGCCCGCCGAACCATGCGTCACGACGAAGTAGGTTTGCGAGGCCGCCCCGGCATGGGCCGGCTCCTCCCGGGCCGGCCGGCAGCCGCTCAGGGCCAGGAACACGAGCAGCCCTGCCAGGCACACACCCGTTCGATGGAAGCTCATGACGTCCTGCAAAGGGTTCGATGGTCGTCGCGACGGGTCCCTCCTACAGCGTCAGCGTCGACGGCAGGTACTTCGCCATGAGATCCTCGTAATACGGCCTCAGCTCGGACAGATTGGGCGGCTCGGGGCTCTTCGAGTACAGATCGTACGGATTGAAGGCCCGGACCCATTTGAACATCTTCTTGTCGTGCTCACTCATCAGATACTCGTACTCCCCCTCCCGGTGCGCCGCGTAGAAGGAGTGATACCGGATCATGTAGAGCGCCGGCTCGGGCAGGTAGGGCTTCATGATGTGGTAGAGGTACTCGTCGTGGCCCCAGGACATGTGCACGTTATCCAGGCCGCAGCCCTCCTCGTAGATCCCGCACGGCGTCTGAAACTCCGGCACGTGGATGTCCGGGTTGAACCGGAAGAACTCGGAATATACGATCTTGTCCGAGAAGGCACAGCCGACCGGGAAGGTGTCCCCCACGACGGCCCATTGCGGCTCGCCGAAGAGGCACAGCACCTTGCCCAGGTCGTGCACCAGCCCCGTCAGCACGAACCAGTCCGGGTGCCCGTCGACGCGGATGGCCTCGGCCGTCTGGAGCAGGTGATCCAACTGCGACAGGTCGATGTCCGGGTCGGAATCATCGACGAGCGTGTTCAGGTACTCCAGCGCCTCCCAGGGCGTCAGCCGTTTGCGATCCAGCGAGAGGAATTCCTTCTCCTTCTGGAGGACGAATTCGTAGGTCTGGTAGGTGTGGTTGAGCCGGTAGAACTCCCGCACCGTGTCGCGGGCCGGGGTGTCGTAGTTCCGGTAGGCATCGCGGTCCTTGGCCGGGTCGGCCGGCTGGCCCCGTTCGGGGTAGCGAAGGACGACGAAGTCCTCCCAGTCTTCCAGGTCGGCCAGGGGCGCATGTTCTTCGGGCGTCAGGGACGAGGGGGGTTCGGCCATGGGGCACCTCGTGGGATCGGGTTGCGGGCAGCGACGGCTCTGCGCCCGGATCCGGGCGTGATGCGGCAGAAGGGCCGAGGGCCCCTGCGCGGGAACGGCCAGAGAGCGGCCGGATCCGACGTGAACCGTTTGTTAAAAATACAGCCCGCGCGCCCAAGATCAACGGGGGCCGCAGAAAGGCGGTTCGGGCCCCCGAAGGCACCCGACGATCCCGGCCGGTTCAGCGCTTCGGCGGTTCAGAGCCGGGCCTGCACGCCGGCAAACAGGCCGGCACCGGGCATCGGGTAGCCGTAGTCGATCTGATAGGCCTGGTCCAGGAGGTTTTCTCCCTCGACGAAGACGTCCACGCCCGGGCGCACGCGCAGCTCCATCCGCGCGTTCAGCAGGACGTACCGCTCCTGCGCGCCGCCCCCGGCGGTGGTCGTGTAGAGCCCGTCGACCCACTGCCCGCCGAGCGTGGCCCGGAAGCGCTCGCGGGCGTAGTGGACCGAAAGGTGCAGGTCGTGCTCGGGAGCCAGCAGCATCGGGGTGTCGAGGTGCAGGTAGGTGT
Organism: Roseithermus sacchariphilus; assembly: GCA_003285105.1. Classification (GTDB taxonomy): domain Bacteria; phylum Bacteroidota; class Rhodothermia; order Rhodothermales; family MEBIC09517; genus Roseithermus; species Roseithermus sacchariphilus. The sequence continues at coordinate 1,095,011 of CP030158.1, forward strand.
GGTGTGCGGAGAGCCGCCAGCCGGGCGCGGGCATGGCCTCCACCTGTAGCTCGACCCCGGTGTTCGTGAAGGCGCCCACGTTTTTGCGCATCGGCGCCATGCCGGGGCCGCCGACCACCTGGATCAGGTCATCGCCCGCCGTGCGGAAGACCGTCGCCTCCAGCCGCACGGTGCCCGCCAGCAGGCGCTGTGCCAGGCCGAGTTCGGCGTTCCAGGCACGCTCGGGCTGCAGGTCGGGGTTGGCCACCGGGCCGATGAACAGGTCCAGCGGTACCGGGCTGCGAAAGCCCCGGGCCACGCTGGCCCGCAGCGTAGTGGCCGCCGCCGCCCGCACCGTCGCGCCGAAGGCAGGCACCCACTCGGTTCCGTACTGCGTGTTCGTGACCAGGCGCATCCCGGCGTTCACGTCCACCACCCCGAGCAGCCGCTGCTGCCAGAGGGCGTAGCCGTCGACCTCCCGGAGGTGTTCATCGTCCACGAGCACCACCGGCCCTCCGGGCGTCTGCACGCGCGCGTCGCCACCGAAGAGCTTGGCGTCGACGCCGAGCGTGAGGACGCGGCCGGGAGCCAGCGTGAGGTTCTGGTAGGCCGTCAGCCCGGCGTTGAAGTCGGTCGAGGTGAATCCGCCCGAGAAGTCATGATCGCCGAAGGAGTAGAACAGCCGTACGGCGCCTTCGAGGTGTTCGTAGGTGTTGTCGAGCGAGAGCGAGGCGCGGCCCCGGAGGTAGTCGCGCCGGGCGTCTGCCGGCGCTTCGGCCTCGGTGATGGGCCCCGGATCGTGGAAGCGGCTATCGGCGAGCGTGACGTCGGCGCTGAGTTCGTGGGCCGGGTCCAGGCGCAGGCGCCCCTTCAGGTAGCCGCTCAGCGTCCGGAAGGCATCCTCCCGGTCCGTCCGGACGCCGTCGGTGTAGGCGTGGTTGACCGAGGCAAAGAGCGCCGCGTCCCCCCGCCGGACGCTCGTCGTTCCGCCGAGGTGGCGCGTGCCGTAGGCCCCGTAGGAAGCGCGCAGCGAAGCCCGCAGGCCGTCCTCCGGCGGCCGGCGCGTGATGAGGTGGATGGCGCCGCCCATGGCGTTGGACCCGTAGAGCACCGAGGCGGGCCCGCGGATGACCTCGATGCGCTCCACGTCCGAGGCCATGTACGCGTCGGCGATGGGGTGCCCGAAGATCCCCATGAACTGCGGCTGCCCGTCGATGAGCACGAGCACGCGGGTGTTGGGGGCACCGCTGATCCCGCGGATGCTGACGCTGCCGCCCGAGCCGGAGGATACGCCGAAGCCGGTCGTGCCGCGGCGCTGCAGAAACACGCCCGGCACGTGCTCCGCGACGATCGGCAAGGCGTTGACCTCACCCGAGGCCTCGATGGCGGCCCGGGGGATGACCGATACGCTGGCCGGAAGGGTGCTCTTCGCCTTCGGGATCCGCGTGCCCGTCACCACGATCGGGTCGGCCTCGATGGTCCAGAGCGTGTCGGGGTCCTGCGCCCGGCCCGCCAACGGCCCGAGCAGCAGCCCCACACTCAACAAGAGGATACGACGATACGAGAGGATACGACGATACGACATCAGACGACGAGGATGGGGGGGATGAAGAACGGCGGACGGCATACCGGCGGACGGCCTACCGCCATCGGGGCGTCTGCACGCGCCCTCGCCTCGGAGTCAGGCCGGCCGGGGCCTCCACGGCTTCCGTCTACCACGTCAGCCACTCGATCTGCACGACCGTCCCCGCCGGCGGGTCCTCCCACGGCTCGGGGGCGTGGATGAGGCAATTGGCACGGAGGACGGACGAGTACAGGTTCGAGCCCTGCGGGCCGGTGTCGCGCACGTGCAGCCGCCCGTCTTCACCGAAGGCCGCAATGCCGCGGATGAAGTGATGCAGCCCGGCCTTCTTGGCGAGTGGGGCGTCGAGGACGGCGGGGTAGCGGGGGCGCAGGATCTCGGTGCGCCCGAGCATCGTCGCCAGCGCGGGGCGGACGTACTGCTCGAAGCACATCGCCGAGGAGACGGGGTTGCCGGGCAGGCCGAAGACGGGCTTGCCGCCGAGCCGCCCGAAGGCGAGCGGCTTGCCGGGCCGCTGGCGGACCTTCCAGAAGAGGAGTTCCATGCCGAGGTCGTCCAGGACCTGTTTGACGAGGTCGTAGTCCCCCACCGAGACGCCGCCGGAGAACAGCAGCACGTCGGCGGCGAGGGCCTGTTCGATGACGGAGCGGATGTGGTGCGCGTCGTCGCGGGCGCGGAGGGGCGGCAGCGGGTCGCCGCCGGCGGTGCGCACCTGCGCGGCCAGCGCCGGAGCGTTCGAGTCGCGGATCTGTCCGGGGCCGAGCGCGGCGCCCACGTCCACGAGTTCGTCTCCCGTGGCGATGACGGCCACGCGCGGCGGCACCCGCACAGCCACCTCGGCATAGCCCAGCGTGGCCATCATGCCGATGGCCGGCGGGGTAACGACCGTGCCGGCGGCGATCATCTCGTCCCCCACGCGCACGTCCTCCCCGGCCGGGCGCACGTGCTGGCCGGGGGCGGGCGCCTGGCGGATCACCACGGTGCCGTCCGGCCCCGGCTCCGTCCACTCGACGGGCACCACGGCGTCGGCACCCTCGGGCACCGGCGCGCCCGTCATGATGCGGGCGCAGGTCCCCGCCTCCACGCGCCGTGCCGGGGCGGCTCCGGCCGGGATCTCCTCGATGACCGACAGCCGGGCCGGCAGCACGGCGAGGTCGGCCGTGCGAACGGCGAACCCGTCCATCGCAGAGTTGTCGAAGGGCGGGATCGTGTCGCGGCTGCGCACCGGCTCGGCCAGCGTCCGCCCCAGGGCCTGGTGGAAGGCGATGCGCTCGACGGGCTGCGGCGCCACGGCCTCGACGATGATCGCCCGCGCTTCGTCGACGGCCAGAAAGGTTTTCATCGGTACGGACCGGAAACGGGAGTGCCAGCGCTACGAACGCCCTGCGATCCCCGGCAGGTGTCTCGGATCTTCCCGAACTTAGGGCCATGCGTCGTCCACCGCAACGACCCACGCCCCTCCGCCCGGACCCTTCATCCGTCCTTCATCGAACCTGCCTGCCATGCTCCGCATCGTGCCGTTCCTGCTCGGCGTCCTGGCCTGTTTCGGCGCCGGCCCGTTGCAGGCCCAGCGGGCGCCGGACTCTCCGCACCGCTTCGGGCCGTTCTTCGAGCCCGACTTCCCGTTCGTCACCACCACGGTGAACACGGACACCATCGGGCGGGCCTACCCGGCCCGAAGCCTCACCGTGCGCGGCCCGGTCGTGCGTCTGGGCCACGGGGCCTACGCCGTCTTCGACCCGGACCTGCTGCGGATGGCGGCCGCGTGGGTCGGCGACGACGCGCTGGAGCTGAACACGATGGCTCCGGTGTCCTATCACCAGGCGGGCAACAAACGCAACGGCATCCCCCGGCTGAACACCCCGCCCGTGTTCGTCACCGGCCTCTATCCCGGCTGGATGGACGGCCGGCCCGTCTTCCGCGATCCCCGGCCTGCCGGGCCCAACCCGGCCGAGCCCGGCCGGGGCCCGGTCGATCCGGCGCGGGGCCGCTGGAACGGGCTGCACGTCGTCGGGGACCGGGTGGTGTTCGACTACACGGTGCACGGGGTGGCGGTGCTCGAACAACCGGGCAGCCTCCGGCACGGCCACACCGTCGGCATCACCCGCACGTTCCGGCTCGGCCCGACGTCCGAGCCGCTGACGCTCGTCGCCGCCGAGATCGGCAACGGGACGAAGGCGGTGCTCGAGGGAAGGGTGGCACTCGCCTATCACGGCGTCGCGCGGGATACGGTGACGGCCATCGGCACCATCGGAGCGCCGGAGGGTGCCTGGCTCGACGTGCAGGGGAACCGCTACCTGACGCTCGGCCTGCCCGCCGGCACGCCGGCCTCCTCGTTCACGCTCGTCATCTGGAAGGGCCCGGCGACGGACCTGGACGCCTTCCGGCGCCTGCTCGCCCTCCCCGCCCCGGCGGTCGTCTTCGACCGCATCGCCGGGGGCGGACCGGCCCGCTGGGGCACACCGGCCGTCACGCGTGGCATCATCGCGCCGGACTCGGCGGCGTTCGTGACGGACGTGCTCACGCTCCCCCTCCCGAACCGCTGGCACCGCAACGTCCGCGTGGCCGACCTCGCCTTCTTCCCCGACGGCCGCGCCGCCGTCTCGACCTTCGACGGCGATGTGTGGATCCTCTCGGGCCTCGATGCCGGCCTGGAGCGCCTGACCTGGCGGCGCTTCGCCTCGGGCCTCTACGAACCGATGAGCATCGAGATCGTGGACGGACAGATCTACACCTTCGGGCGCGACGGCATCGTCCGACTGCATGACCGCAACGGCGATGGGGAGGCGGACTTCTACGAGAACTTCTGCAACCTGGCCGTGCAGACGAACGAGTCGCGCGAGTTTCCGCTGGACATGGTGGCCCGGCCGGAGGGCGGCTTCTACCTGGCCAAGGGCGCGGCCTCGGATGCCGGGCCGCGGACGAGCCCGCGCGTGATGAGCGGCTTCCGGGCCGGCGGCGTCCACAGCGGCACGGTCCTCGAAGTCAGCCCGGACGGACGCCGCGTGCGGATCTTTGCCGACGGCTTCCGCGAGCCGTACATCGGCATACACCCCGAGACGGGCTGGCTCACCGCCTCGGACCAGCAGGGCCACTTCGTCCCGTCGACGCCCATCTATGCCGTGCGGGACGGCGGCTTCTACGGCGTTCCGGCCACGGCCCACCGCCCGGGACCGCCCCCCGAGGAGCCGCCGCTCACCTGGATCCCGCACCGCGTGGACCGCTCCGGCGCCGGACAGGTCTGGGCGCTGACCGACCGCCTCGGCCCGCTCAACGGCGCGCTCATCCACATCTCCTACGGCGAGCCGGCCATCTACCGCGTCTACCGGGACGACGACGGCGCGCAGGGTGGCATCGCCCGCATCCCCCTCTCGTTTACCGTGCCGGTCCAGAAGGGCGCCGTCCACCCACTCGACCACCTGCTCTACCTGGGTGGCTTTCAGGTCTGGGATTCGAACGCTCGCGACATCAGCGGGCTGGTGCGGCTGCGCTACACCGGCGGGCCGACCCCGCTGCCGGCGGCGCTGCAGGCCGGCCGGCGAGGGCTGCTGCTCCGGTTCGACCACCCGCTCGACGCCGCCACAGCGCTGGACGCCACCCGCTATGCCGTCCGGCGCTGGAATTACCGGCGGACCGGGGAGTACGGCTCCGGCTACTTCACGCTCGACGGCACCCCCGGGGTGGACTCCCTCGTCGCCGTGCCTCACCTCTCCGCCGACCGCCGCGCCGTCTTCCTGGCCGTGCCGGATATGCAGGAGGTCATGCAGATGGAGGTCGTCTACCACCTCCGCACCGCCGACGGCACCCCGCTCGACCACGCCGCCTACCTGACGGTCAACCGCCTCCGCCGGCTCGACGTGCGCGCGGACGGGTTCGGGACGATCTCCATGCCGGCCCCGGCGGTGGCCACGGCCACGCCCCCGGCGGCGACCGGCGCGGCCGGGACGGCCAGCGTGGAACGCGGGCGGCTGGTCTACGAGCAGTTCGGCTGCATGGCCTGCCACTCGGCGGACGGGTCGCTGGAGGGCAAGACGGGACCGACCTTCCGGGGGCTCTACGGCGCCGCTCGCCCGCTGCAGGACGGCCGGACGGTCACGGCCGACGACGCCTACCTCCGCCGCTCCATCCTCGACCCCGCCGCCGAGGTCGTCGCGGGTTACGAGGTGGGGATGGCTTCGTACAACGGCATTCTGACGGAAACGCAGATCCAGTCGCTCATCCTGTTCATCCGCTCGCTGGGGACGGCCACGCCCTGACGCCCGCACCGGGATCGAAGCACACAGAAACGGGGAGCCCGCTGCCTGGACTCCCCGCTCCTGCTCTCCCACTCACCCGGTGGAGGCCGTCCGCCGAGTGACGCTCGGCCGGGACCCGGGGCGGGCGGGGCGTCCCCTCCGGCCCCGGCATGGACCCGTTTCTCGGGGACAAGGAACACGCGGGCAGGGGACGACGCACGCGGAAAGGTCTGTTTTAGATGTAGGGGCCGTTTACCGACCTCCCGTGCTCGAAACCCCGACAGGCCGGGGGCGCCGGGCCAGAGGCCGGGGGCGCCGGGCCAGAGGCCGGGGGCGCCGGGCCAGAGGCCGGGGGCGCCGGGCCAGAGGCCGGGGGCGCCGGGCCAGAGGCCGGGGGCGCCGGGCCAGAGGCCGGGGGCGCCGGGCCAGAGGCCGGGGGCGCCGGGCCAGAGGCCGGGGGCGCCGGGCCAGAGGCCGGGGGCGCCGGGCCAGAGGCCGGGGGATGCGTCGGCGCAGGACCCGGCAGGAGCATACGTCAGGGGTTGAGCAGATCGAGCACGGCCGGCAGCAGCGTGCGGGTGGTGCTCAGCGCGTCGCCGGCGTAGATGGTTTCGCGGCCGGACCAGTCGCCGAAGTAGCCGCCCGCCTCGCGCAGGATCACGGGAAACGGGCCGCCGTCCCACGGGTTCATCTGCACGTCCAGCATCAGCTCCACACGGCCCGTTGCTACCAGGGCGTGGCCGTAGGCGTCCGGCCAGCCGACGCAGTAGTAGGCGGCCCGCTGCACCCGCTCCCACTCGGCGGCCCGACCGTGCCGGGCGAACCGCTCGGCGCCGGTGAACGAGACGAAGCTGCGGCCGAGGTCGGCCGTGGCGGCCACCTGCACGCGGCGGCCGTTGAGCGTGCAGCCGTGCCCCGTGGCGGCGGCCACCATCTCGTCGAGCGCGGGAAAGTAGGCCGCACCGACCTCCACGCGGCCCTCGATCTCCAGCCCGATCAACACCCCGTAGAGCGGCACGCCGCGCATGAACGACTTGGTGCCGTCGATGGGGTCGATGAGCCAGCGGTGGCTCGCTTCCTCGTTGGTGACCCCAAACTCCTCCCCGATGATCGCGTGACCGGGGTAGCGCGCCTCGATGCGCCGGCGGATGTGCTGCTCGGCCTCGCGGTCGGCCCGGGTGACGGGGCTGTCGTCGGCCTTGAAGTCGGCCTCCACGCCGGTGCGAAAGTGGCCGAGGGTCAGGCGGCCGGCTTCGTAGGCGGTTTCGACGGCGAACTCCAGGAAAGCACGCAGGGAGGCAGGGGTGGGCATGAAGGCGTGGATTCGGTGGCAGGACCCGCCTACTCCAGCGGCGGCGGGCCCTCAAGATAACCGAGCGACGCCAAAAAGCGATCGGCCGCCTGAAGCGTGCGGAGGTAGTAGGGGTTGGACCCGTCGCGGTAGTTGAAGAAGCCGTGCCCCTGCCCGCCGTAGTAGTAGACGTCGCACCGCGCCCCGGCAGCCTCCATCCGCCGGTCGAAGGCGCGCAGGGTGGCGACGGGGACGAGGCGATCCTCCGTGCCGAGGAAGACGACGGTGGGCGGCGCACCGGGGCGGATGTTGTGGAGGGGGGAGAACGAGCGGTAGCGCGCGCCGATGCGGTCGTAGCCGTAGCCCCCCGGCCCGTTGTCGATGACGGGGTTGAACAGCACCAGCGCGTCGGGCCGGGCGCTGACGGAGCGGTCGGCGTCGGGTTCGTCGAAGCCCTCCAGCAGCGCCGTGGCCGCCGCCACGTGCCCGCCGGCGGAGCCGCCCCCGGCAGCGATGCGATCCGGGTCGATACCCAGCTCGGCGGCATGAGTCCGCATCCAGCGCACGGCCGATACGCCGTCGCGCACGCTCTCGAAGGGGGTCGTCCCGTGGCGGCTGCGGACGCGGTACTCGGCCGTGGCCGCTACCATGCCGCGGGCCGCGAAGTAGCGGGCGTGCGGATAGAACGGCGTCGGCGTTCCCCCCGTCCAGCCGCCGCCGAAGAAAAACACGATGGCGGCCCGGCGGTCGTCCGGGGTATGCCCCTCGGGGAAGAACAGATGCAGCCGCAGCGTGTCCGTCCCGGCGATCTTGTAGACGGCGGTCGTGTCCGGCCCGAGGGCACGCCGCAGCCGCGGCAGGTGGCGCGTAGCAACGACGCGGTAGGCCGGGCCGTAGGCGGCCTCGTAGGCGGCCGAGTGGTGCACCGCCGGGAAGCCCTGTGCCGCCCGATCCGCCAGGTAGGCACTCACCTCCGCCGGCGAAAACGGCAGCACCCCCTCGCCGGCCCATTCCACGGCCAGCCGGCCGTAACGCGCCAGCCGCTCCGTGCCGCCGCCCCCGCTGTTCGCCGTGGCGACGAACGCCTCCACGAGCGCGTCGGGGTCGCCGCCGGCCGCCTTGTAGGGACGCAGATGGACCCGGACGATGCCGGGCGAGAGGGTGTCGATCAGCGGCTCGGGCGGGCCGGGCGGCAGGGCGGCCCACTCCCACGCCATCCACCGCCGTGCCGCTGCGGGGTCCGGCACGGCGTGCTCGCTACCCAGCGCGGCCTGATGCAGCAGCTTGTAGAGGTCCTGCACCGTCATCGCCGGGTAACGCGCAACCTGCGCGACCAGCACCCGGCGCAGCAGCGCGGCCTCCGCCGGAGCCTCCTGCGCCCGAACCGGCCGCGCGCCGGGCACGATCAGCAGGACCAGCAGCAGCCCCGCGGCGGCCCCCCGAAACCACACAGACGAGCACGCAGGAATCATCGGGAGCAGCCGGGAGCGATGGGTTCATCGGATGCGGGCCACGCGCCCGTGGGCGACGGCCTCGCCGGCGCGAAGCCGGTAGACGTACAGCCCCCCCGCCCGATCCGGGGCGACGAACGTGGCCCGGTGCCGGCCCGGCGCCCGGGGGCCGTCGACCAGGCGCGCCACGCGGCGGCCCAGCACGTCGAACACCTCCAGCGTCACGTGCTCCGGCTCGCCCACCTCGTACACGATGGTCGTTGCCTCACGGAACGGGTTCGGGTAGGCCGGCAGCAGCCGAAAGCCGGCCGGCGAGGCCGGCACCTCGGCTGCCGTGGCCTGCGTGTAATAGACGCGCAGCAGCGGCCGTTGGGCCTCGGTGGGATACTCCCGGCTGTCGAAGCGCCGCGTCGTCTGGGCGGCGCTCTCATCTCCCAGGACGATCCAGCCGTGGTTCTGCCCGGGGTCGTCCAGCCAGGCCTGCACGTCCGCCGTCATGGCCGCCGAGGGCCCCCAGGTGTAGAAGCCGATATCCCCCAGGGTTGCGGATGCAGCCGGTTCGGCCGTGAAGTCGCCGCCGGGGTTGCTCCACCGCGTGCCGTCGAAGGAGGTATGCAGCCACGTGGCATCGCCCGTGGCCGCTGCCGTGCCGCTGCCCTCATTACCGCTCGCGTCCGACGCCCCCTCGCCCCAGGCCGCCGTGACGCGGTGGAGACGGGCCGGGTGCAGGTCGATGCCGGAAGCACGCCGGGATACGTGCAGCGTCAGCGTCACGCTGTCGATCCGGGCGCCGGCCGGGACGACGGCGGCTACGTCGAACCGCAGAAGCGCCCGTCGCCGCGTCCCACCGCTGGTCTGGCCGGCAAAGAGATACTGCCCGGCGCCGTTGCTGATCGTGCCATCGGAGCTTTCGTAGAGCGTGTTGTCGTGCGAGGGCACCAGCGTGACCTCGGTCTGGGCGCGAGCGGCGGGAAGGCCCGGCCCCCCGATGACGAACAGGACGAGGAGGAGGGTACAGTATCGCGGCAGCATACGGCGGGCGGAGCGGTGACGGGAGGGATGCAAGCCGAAACGGCCGGCCCCGCCTCAGGGTCCCGCTTTCAGCCGTTCAGCCGTCAGCTTTCAGCGGTCAGCTTTCAGCCGTCAGCTTTCAGCCGTCAGCTTTCAGCGAGCAGCCCAAAGCCAGTAGCCCACAGCCGTCAGCCCACAGCGGACAGTTGCACGACAAGCCCCATAGTGCCAGGCCAGAACGCTGACCGCTGAAAGCTGATCGCCGTCGACCCCTCGCCCTTCGACCGTTGCTCCCGTATCTTCCAGCCGGGCACGGCCGCTCGTGCCGCTCCGGGGTCCTCTCTCATCCCTCACGCTCCATGGTGCGCATTCCGTTCTTGCTGTTGCTCATCGCCCTCAGCGGGCTGCCGGCGGCGGGTCAGCCCCGCGTTCACGACGCCGCCCTCCAGGCCCGGCTGGAGCATCTCGTCGAGGGCTTCCGGGGCGACGTCGGCATCTACGTGCGCCACCTGCCCACCGGCCGGGAAGCCGCCATCCAGCCGGATACGCTGTTTCCCACCGCCAGCCTCATCAAAGTGCCGATCCTGCTCAAGACGTTCGACGCTATCGAGCAGGGGGTGCTGGACTACCACCAGCCGCTCGTCTACCGCGATTCACTCTATTACCCGGGCGAGGACCTCATCGGGGCGCTGAAGGACAGCAGCGTGATCGCCCTGAGCAAGGTGGTGATGCTGATGATCACCACGAGCGACAACACCGGCAGCCTGTGGTTGCAGGGACTGGTGGGCGGCGGCACGGCGATCAACGACTGGCTGGCCGCGCACGGCTTCGAGCACACCCGCGTCAACTCCCGCACGCCCGGCCGGGAAGCCGCCCGCGAGGTCTACGGCTGGGGGCAGACCACCCCCCGCGAGATGGCCGAGATGCTGGTGATGATCCGCGAAGGCCGGGCCGTCAGCCCCGCGGCCAGCGAGGAGATGTATCGGGTCCTGACGCGCATCTACTGGAATGACGAGGCCCTCTCCCAGCTCCCGCCGACCGTGCAGACCGCCTCGAAGCAGGGCGCCGTCAGCCGCTCGCGCTCGGAGGTGGTGCTGGTCAACGCCCCGCACGGCGATTACGTCTTCGCCGTCATCACGAAGAACCAGGAGGATACGCGCTGGACGCACGACAACGAGGGGTACGTGCTGCTGCGCGACGTGTCCCGGCTCCTCTGGCAGTACTTCGAGCCCGATGCCGACTGGCATCCCGCCCCGGGCATGGAGCGGTACTGGGAGTGACGGAACCAGCCAGGCGAGCAGGGCACACGCCCTGGACAGAGGTCCGCCGCGGGCTCGCTCTTACCAGGGCCCCCGGTTTTCCCAGAGCGTGACGCGCCCGCGCCGGTCGGCGGGGTCGGCCGGGTCCAGGTGCATGCTGCCGGTGAGGAGGTCCGGGCGGCCGTCGCCGGTGAGGTCGGCCACGGCCAGGGTGATGATAGAGGTCGGGGTAGAGCCGATGCCGTGGGGGGTGAACTGCTGCGCGCCGTCGTTTTCCAGCCAGATCAGGCTCCTGCGGTTCGGGTCGGACCAGTCGTTGAGGAGGCTGGCCGCCACGATGTCCAGGTCCCCGTCGCCGTCGAGGTCGGCCGGGACGGCCCGGTAGGCGCCGTAGAAGCGGATCAGGTCGTGGTAGGTGAAGCGGAGGTGGCCTTCGTTTTCCAGCCATTGCACGCCGTGGTAGGGCCGGATCATCGGCGAAGAGAGGTCGAAGGCATCGCCGTTGGTGTAGAGCAGGTCCAGGTCGCCGTCCCGGTCGAGGTCCACCGGTTCGAGGCTGGAGGAACCGAACGTGGGAGAGGCCGCCTTGAAGAGCGTGTGTTCGGTGAAGCGGCCGTCGCCCCGGTTGATGAAGGCGGCGACCTCCTCGAACTGCTGGGCGATCAGCGCGATGACGTCGAGCCGCCCGTCGCCGTTGAGGTCGGTAGGCAGCACATGCACGGCGCCGGGTTTGTGGCTGATGGTGTGGAAGGCGTAGGTGCCGGGAGCCTGCTGTTCCAGCCAGCCGATGCGGCCCGTTTTGAGGAAGCCGAACACGGCCACGAAGAAGTCCACGTCGCCGTCCCCGTCGACGTCGCCGGGGCGGACGTCGGCGACGCGGCCGACGTCTTTCAGCAGCGCCCAGGCGTCGAAGCGTCCCTCGCCGGTGTGGGTGAGCAGCAGCACACGGCCCACGCGGTCGTCCGTCGGCGTGTCGCTGCCCACGTCGGCGATGACGACGTCCGGCCGGCCGTCGCCGTTGAAGTCGCCGACCTCGGTATGGCCGGGGTAGGGCACGGCCATCAGCGTCATCTCCGTCCAGCCCGCGTCCGTGCGGCGGAGCCAGGAGAGGCGGTGCCGGGCAAAGTCGCCCACGAGCACGTCCGTCTGCCCGTCCTGGTCGAGGTCGACGAGGTTGACGTTGCCGATCTGGGGGAGCGTGGAGGGGTCCGGCGGGTGGCCGATCGGCCGAGCCTCAAAGCGGAGCCCGGAGGGGGGTGGGTCGGGAGGGAGCGGCTCGTCGGGGCCGCTGAAGGCGAAGTAGTAGTGCGCCACGTCCAGCCATTGATCCCGGGTGAGGTCCATCCACTGCCGGTAGGGCTGATGGGTGGGGAGCGGGTCGAAGGTCGGGGCCTGCCTGTGATAATAGGCCACCTTGCTCATGAAGTGGAGCACGGCGTCACCCCAGCGCGAGGTCGGCAGGTCGCCGGGGGCCGGAAGCGTGTGGCAGCCGCCGCATTTGGCCTCCAGCTGGATGGCCTCGGCCCAGGCGGCCCGGTCCAGCCCGATGCGCTGATTCAACGGGTGGGCCGGGTCGGCCACGGCGCCGTCGGTCACCGTGTGGCACGCCGCGCAGGCCGTGGGCTCGTCGGGAGCGGGAAACGGCGGGGCGTCAGCAGACAGGGGGACCGGGGTGCGATGTCCGAGCACGGCGGCGAACAGCAGCACCAGGCCGGGCGGCACACCGAGGATCCAGAGCAAACCGGGGCGACGTCGCATGGAAAGGCGCAGGGGGCGGGCAGAAGAGACGAGCAGCGAACACGACCGAGGACAGCGCCCCGGGTGCCACGGCCGTGAACACGGTGGCCCACGTCCTGTTTCGAGCCCACGCCCCCCTGATCCTCCCGCAGCCCTCATGCTCCATCCCTCAACCCTCACCGACAGTTCGGCCGGTGTTCGGCGACGGGGGCGTCGGGGCCGGTGCGGTAGTAGCGCTCCCCGTTGAGAAACGTCTTGCCGTCCTCGTCGGTGAGGATGTACTCGTGCGTCCGGCCGTCGTGGAAACGGAGGAGCAGCACCGATTGCCCGCCGCGGTGGACCACCTCCCATTGCCCCTGGCCCTGATCTCGGCCGCCGCCGTAGCCGCTGGCGTTGTACCCGCTGCCGAAGCCGCCGTCGACGCTCAGGCTGCTGGAGCTGCCATAGAGGAAGTAGCCGGCCTGGCACAGGTCGATCGTGGCCTCGCTGGAACTGCCGACGTAGGCGCCGTCCACACCGCCGCTGTAGTAGCTCGACAGGTAGGTCAGCCGCATCCCACTCAGCCGCTGCCTCCACTCGTCGACCACGGACGGGGTCTGCGGTGCGGTGAAGACGACGCTGCGCGCCAGCGCCTCGGCATAGCCGGCATAGGCGTCGGTGTACCGGTTGGCCTCGGTGGCGGCGAGGATCGTGACGCCGCCGCCGTGGGGCGAGAGCAGCCCGATGGCGTACACGCGAGCCGCCTGGCCCTGGATGGTGCCCTCGTACTCGCCCCGCAACCCCCGCTCGCCGAAGGGTTCGAGGGCGCTGCTGAGCCGGAGCATCGTGCCGTCGTCCTCGACGAGGCCCTGCTGCGCTTCGGCCCGCAGCGCGTCCAGGCTGTTCAGGTCGTGAAAGAGTACGAGCAGCAGCCCGGGAATCGTGTGGGAGCCAAAGATGAAACCGCCCTCCACGGCCTGGCCGACCCAGCCGTCGGGCGCTTGCAGGCGGATGCCCCGGTACGGATCGCTCATCGGCTCCGTCGTGGGCTGGTCGGCGACGGCCTGGGACCGGGCGGAGGTCCATGTCAGGAGCAAGACGGGAAGCAACAGCCAGTAGCGCATGGCGGGCAGGAGGTCGAGGAGAGGTGCCTTTACCTGCTCCTCGGAAAAGCCGCCCGAGAAGGATCAGGGCCGGGCGAAGCCGAGGACGTGGGAGGGCACAGGGAAACCGCATCCCGGTGCCGCGCGTGCCGGTGTGGTTCCTTCGCCCGAGCGAGCCGGTGATCCCATGTCCGGTCCTACGAACACGCCGGGCAGGGAGAGGGTAGAAGAGCCGTCAGCTTTCAGCCGTCAGCTTTCAGCCCGTAGCCAACAGCCCTCCTCCCATGCGCTCCGGCCTCATTCTGGTCCTGCTCCTTGCCGCCGTGCCGGCCCGCCATGCCGCCGCCCAGGACACCGACCCCGTCGACGTGCTGATCGTCACCGCACACCCGGACGACGAGGCAATGTTTGCGGCGACGGTCTATGCCATCACCCATCATCTCGGCGGGCACGTGGACCTGGCGCTCGTCACCGACGGCAGCGGCGGGTTCAGCTACGCCGGCCTCGCCGAACCGCTCTACGGGCTCGACCTCGACAACGAAGCCGTGGCGCGCCACTACCTGCCGGCCATCCGCAAGCAGGAACTCATGGCCGGCGGCCGCATCATCGGGCTGCGGAATTACTTCTTCCTCGACCAGCTCGATCACGCCTTCACCACCAACGTCGACACCGTCCTCCAGCACGTCTGGGACGTGGACTTCGTGCGCGAGCGGCTGGTCACCCTCCTGCAGCGGTACCCGTACGACTACGTCCTCGTGCATCTGCCCATCGACGAGGGCTTCCACGGGCACCACAAAGCGGCGACGATCCTGGCGCTGGAGGCCGTGCAGACGTTCCCGCCCGCGCAGCGGCCCGTCGTGCTGGGCGGCCTGGTCGGCAGCAGCGAGGACGCCGGGGCGATGGAGATGGCCTACGAGGGCCTGCCCGGCTACCCGGTCACCGCCGTCGATCCGGCCACGCCCGTCGCGGTGTTCGACCGGCGGGGGCCGCTGAGCCCGGACGGGCAGCTCGACTACCGGATCATCGTCAACTGGCTGATCGCCGAGCACAAGAGCCAGGGCACCATGCAGCTCTTCATGATGCGCCCTGAGGCCGACCTGGAGCGGTTCTGGTTCTTCGCCCTCAACGACCCGGCCCGGCTCCCCGGGGTGCAGCGGCTCTTCGAGCGGCTGGCCGACGCGCGGCCATAACCCCCACCGGCCCGGCGTGGGCTTCTCATCGAGTTCTCATCGCGGACCGCCGCGCGGCGCCAAACCGAACCGCCGGCGGGGCGTTGTCTCCCTGCTTCGCCACCCACCCTCGCGTGCCATGCCCTCGGATTCCTCCCGCGCCCCCCATCCGCCGCCGGACGCTCCGCCGCCGGACGCTCCGCCGCCGACGTGTGCCGACGCGGCCCATGCCGCCGCCCACGAGGTCGACGGCGTCGTGCGCGTGGAGATCGACACCGAACGCGGCCGCGTCGCGCTGGACTACGACCGCCACCGGCTCTCCCCGGCCGATGCCGAACGGCTGCTCCGCCGGATGGCGGCCGCCGTGGAGGCACCGGCCACGACGTGCGCGCTGCACCTGCGGCCGTGCGGCGGGCGTAGCTGCGAGTCCTGCGCGCTGGCCCTGGAGCAGCGCCTGCGCCGGGTGCCCGGCGTGCGCCGCGCCGAGGCCTCCTTCCGCAGCGGCCTCCTGCGCATCGACTACGACCACCGGCTCACCTCCGAGGCCGACCTGGCCCGCGTCGTGCAGGACTTCGGGGCGGTTGCCACGTCGCCGGCCGCTACGTCGCCGGCTGCGGAGTCCGCGCCGCCTCCTGCCTGGCGGGCCTGGCTCGCCGGCACACGGCGGGAAGCCCTCTTCGTCGGCCTCACGCTGATCGGGCTGGCCGCGGGCGGGCTGACGGAATGGCTGGATGGCCCCCCGCTCGCCACCTGGATCGCCTACGGCATGGCCTACGTCTTCGGCGGCTGGGACGGCCTCCGCAACGGATGGGCCTCGCTGCGGCAACGCACCGTGGACATCGACCTGCTCATGGTGCTGGCCGCGCTCGGCGCCCTCGCCATCGGCGCGCCGTTCGAAGGCGCCATGCTGCTGTTCCTCTTCTCCCTCTCGAACGTCCTCCAGCACTACGCCATCGGGCGATCCCGCCGGGCCATCCAGGCGCTCATGCAACTCCGGCCCGACACGGCCACCCTGCTGCGCGACGGCCACGAGGTGACCGTCCCCCTGGACGAGGTCGCCGTCGGGGACGTCTTCGTGCTGCGCCCCGGCGACCGGGTGCCGCTCGACGGGGTGGTGCTCGACGGGCACAGCACGCTCGACGAGTCTTCGCTCACGGGCGAGTCGGTGCCGGTCTCGAAGGAGGCCGGCGCCGAGGTCTTCGCCGGAACGATCAACCTGGACGGCAGCCTGACGGTACGGGTGACCCGGCCCGCACAGCAGTCCACGCTGGCCCGGATGATCGAACTGGTGGAGCAGGCCCAGGGCGAGAAGGCCGTCACGCAGCGGCTGATCGACCGGCTGGAGCAGCCCTACGCGCTCGGGGTGCTGGGCATGACGGCGCTCGCCGTCGTCCTGCCCGTCCTCTACGGCGAGCCCTTCGGTGAGGCGTTCTATCGGGCGATGACGCTGATGGTGGCGGCCTCGCCGTGTGCGGTGGTCATCTCCACCCCGGCGGCGGTGCTCTCGGCCATTGCCGCCGGCGCCCGGCGCGGGGTGCTGTTCAAGGGCGGCGTCTACGTGGAGGCCGCCGCGCGCGTCCGGGCCGTGGCCTTCGACAAGACCGGCACGCTCACCGAGGGGAAGACGCGCCTGACCGACGTCGAACCCCGGCCGGGAACGGGCCTGACGGCCGAGGCGCTGCTGGGGCTTGCCGCGGCCGTGCAGGAGCGCTCCGAGCATCACCTGGCCCGGGCCACCGTCCGGGCCGCCCGCGAGCGGGGCGTGTTCCTCCCGGCGGCCTCGGCCTTCCAGGCCGTCATCGGCAAGGGCGTCCAGGCGGTGGTGGACGGGGCCACGGTCCACATCGGCAACCTGCGCTACTTCGAGGACCCCGCCCTGCCTGCGGCCGACGGCCTCGACGAAGCCCGCGCGGCCCGCGCCGCCCTCCAGCAGCGCGGCCGGACAAGCGTGCTGGTGGCGCGGGAAGCGGACGGCCGCCTGACGGTGCTGGGCTGGCTCGGCTTTGCCGACCGGCTCCGGCCGGGCGCGGCGGCCGTGATCGAACGCCTCCGCCGGCTGGGCGTCGAGCACGTCGTCATGCTCACCGGCGACAACGAGCACGTGGCCCGGGCCATCGCCCGGGAAGCGGGGGTGGATGAGGTCTACGCCGAACTCCTGCCTGCCCGCAAGGTGGAGATCGTGCGCGAGCTGACCGCCCGCTACGGCGCCGTGGCCATGGTGGGCGACGGCGTCAACGACGCCCCGGCGCTGGCATCGGCGACGCTCGGCGTGGCGATGGGCGGCGCCGGCACGGACGTCGCCCTCGAAACCGCCGACCTGGTGCTGATGGCCGACGACCTCGCCCGCCTCCCCTACGCGCTGGCGCTGAGCCGGGCCACTCGCCGCACGCTGATCGCCAACCTCACGATCGCCTTCGCCGCCATCGTCGTCATGGTGGCCGCCATCCTGACCACCGGCATCCCGCTGCCCCTGGCCGTCGTCGGCCACGAAGGCTCGACCGTCCTCGTCTCGCTCAACGGGCTGCGGCTGCTCGGCTTCCGGGGAACCTGAGGCCCGGCACCGCTTCGGCACGGTGTATGCTCCCGCGCGTCGTGTTCGCGTTCCCGAGCCGCACCGCACCATGAGCGCCGATTTCTACGCCCGCCTGCCCGCCGTCGACGACTTCCTGGCCGTGCCCGACGAACGCCACTATGCCGACGTCCCCGCCGACTGGTGGGTCGTCCTCACCGACATCGAAGGGTCGACGGCGGCGGTGGAGGCAGGCCGCTACCGGGACGTCAACTTCGTCGGAGCGCTCGGTATTGCCGCCGTGCTCAATGCGGCCGCGCCCGTCGAGGTGCCCTACGTCTTCGGGGGCGATGGGGCCACGCTGCTGGTGCCTCCGTCCGTACTGCCGGCCGTCCGCACGGCCCTGGCCGGCGTGCAGGCATCGGCCTCTCGCGCGTTTGGCCTGACGCTGCGGGCCGGGCTCGTGCCGGTCCGCGACCTCTATGCGGAGGGGCATCGGGTGCGGGTCGCCCGCTTTCGCGCGGAGGCGCACTACGCGCAGGCCGTGTTTCTGGGCGGAGGGCTGGCCGCGGCCGAACGGTGGGTCAAGGACCCGATGGCCGGGGTCCGATACCGCCTCACCGTGCCCGAGGGAACGGCACCCGAGGCCGACTTCACCGGCGTCGAGTGCCGCTGGGCCCGCATCGACAGCCCCCGCGGGGAGACGGTGACGCTCCTCGTGGCCGCGACCGACCCGGACGTCTACCGCGAGGTACTCCAGACCATCGACCGCCTCTACGGCCCCGATGCGGCGCGGAGGCCCGTCGTGCCCCGGCATCTGCATCCCGGCTTCCATCCGCTCCGGCTGAGCCGCCATGAGCCGCAGGTGCGGGCCGGCACGTCGGCCTGGGCACGCGGGCTCTACACCGCGAAGATCTGGCTGCAGAACCTCCTGCTCGTGCTCTTCCTCCGGTTCGACGTCACCACCGGCTCCACCCGCTGGCGCGACTACCTCCGCCTCATCAGCGCCACGACCGACCACCGCAAGTTCGACGAGATGCTTCGCCTGGTGATGACCGGCACGCCGGCGCAGCGCGAGGCGCTGGAGCACTACCTGACCGATCGGGAGGCCCAGGGAGTCCTGACCTACGGCCTGCACGTCTCCGACGGCGTGGTGATGACGTGCCTCGTCTATGAGCGGATGGGCCGGCAGGTCCACTTCGTCGACGGCGCCGACGGCGGCTACACACGCGCGGCGCAGCGCCTGAAGGCCCGGCTTCGCACGCCGGCTCCGCACGCCGGCTCCCGCTAGGCCGGATCCGCCAGCGCCGGCAGGACGAGGTGCAGCGTGGTGCCGCACCCCGGCCCGTCGCTGGCAGCCCAGAGGCGACCGCCGTGCAGTTCGGCCAGCTTCCGGGCGATCGTCAGCCCCAGGCCCAGGCCGCCGTGGGTGCGGGTCAGGTAATCCTCCACCTGGAAAAACTCGTCGAAGATACGATCCAGCGCCGCCGCCGGCAGCCCGATGCCGGTGTCCTGCACATCGATGCGCACCCCGTCCTCGTCGCGCCCGGCACGCACGGTGACCGTGCCGGACTCCGGGGTGAACTGGATGGCGTTCTTGAGGAGGTTCGAGACGACCTGCCGGAGCTGCTCCGCATCCCCGCGGATCCACAGCGGATCGGCCGGTAGCAGCAGCCGCAGCGTCAGACCGCCGGCGGCCGCCTCGGCGGCAAAGGCTTCGCGTACCGTCCGCAGCAACGCCCGCACGTCGACCGGCGTGGCATCGTGGAGCACCACGCCGCCGTTGAGCAACTCCATCTGCGCCATCGTCTCCAGCACCTCCTTCATGCGCTCGCCGGCATCCATCGCATCCGCGACGAAGGCTTGCAGCGCCGGCGGAGCATCGTCCCGGAGGATGCCGAGCGAGCCGAGGATCGCCGTCAGCGGCGTACGCAGCTCGTGCGCGGCAATCGACAGAAAGCTGGCGCGGAAGCGGTCGAACGCCTGGAGCCGGTCGTACGCCTGCTGGACGAGTTGCATCTGGCGGGCGTTGCGGATGGAGATGGCGGCGTGCGCCGCCAGGATCGAGAGCACCTCCACATCGGATTCGGAGAAGGAGCCACCCCGCTTGTTCAGCGCCTCCAGCACGCCGGTCGGGCGGCCGTCGAGGCACATCGGCACCCCCAGCAGCGAGCGCGTCTCGAAGCCCACCTGGCGGCCGACCTCCTCGTAGTGATCGTCCGCCGCCGCCACGTCGTCGACGCGCACGACCTCGTTGTCCGTGAAGATGCGCCCGGCGAGGCTGCCGTCGAGGGGGACGGGAATCCGGCGGATCGCCTCCAGGTCCGCCCCGGTGGCGGCTGCAAAGCGCAGTTGTCCGGCCTCCTCGTCATAGAGCAGCAACGAGGCCGCCTCACAGTCCAGCACGTCCGCCGCCGTGTCGATGATGAAGGGCAGCAGGTCGTCCATGTCCCGCGTGGCATTGAGGCGCACGCTGATGGCGAGCAGCCGCTCGTAGGCCAGGGGCGAGAGCGGGGTGGGAAGGGCGTCTGTCGAAGGCATGCGGGCTCCACGATCCATACGATGAAGCCGCCCCGGCCCCGTCGGGCGCCGGCCGGACCGGGGCGGCCTACCACACCATGTACCCTGAGGATCGTCGCCCGGCCGTCCGGCTTAAGCGCGCCGGGGGGTCAGACGGATTCCCCCGGCCGGGCGTCCGGCAGGGTCTGGAGGTAGAGATAGAGCGCCCGCAGCTCCTCGTCCGTCATGTGCCCCAGGGATGACCAGGGCATATACTTGTCATCCAGCGCCGTGCCGCCGGGCCGGGTCCCCGTCCGCATGGCCGCCACGAATTCGGCCTCGGTCCAGCCTTTGACCGAGGCCAGCGAGGGCGAGTAGGGCGCGCCCGGCTCCGGGTGCGGAGCCCCCAGCAAGTCCTGTCCATGACAGGCTTTGCAGAGGTGAGCCCGGTAGGCCCCGAACGCGACCGTCGGGCCGGGCGGCGGCGCCGTCTGATGCGCGCGCTCGTGGTCGATGAGGCCGTCGATCGTCGACAGCTGCCCGGCACCGGCGAGGATGCGCCCCAGCGGCCGTATCGAGGTCGGCGGCAGTACGTGATCGACGGCGGGGATCGTCTTCAAATAGGCCACCATCGCCGCGAGCTCCCGGTCGTCGAGATAGGCAAAGGCATCGGACGGCATGATCGCCAGCCCACGGCCGCTCTGGCCGACGCCGTGGCGGATGGCCCGCTCCCAGTCGGCATCGGTGTACGTGGCTCCGATGCCGCCCTGGCCCGGCGTCAGGTTCGGGGCGACCATCAAAAACGGTGGGGCGTCGGCGAGGATGGCCCCTTCCAGCTGCGCGCCGTGGCAATGCGAGCACGCGTGCGTCTGGACGAGGTGTTGCCCCCACGCCAGCGCAGCGGAGTCCGCCGGGGCTGCCGCCACGGCTTCCGACGGCAGGGATACCGGCTCGGTCATCAACGAGCCGCCGCGCACGTAGAGCGCGGTGAGGAAGACGGCAAGCAACAACACGACCCCGCCAAGGCCGATGCCAATCCACTTGAAAACGGTGTTCATGGGTCCGGGAGATGAGAGAGAGGGGCTGAAGGGCCGGCGCTACCGCTGGGCCGCCCGGATGTAGAGGCGACATCGCACCGTGGAGCGGGGCAGGAGATGTGTGAAGAAATGGCAAAATAATCTCCTGTGCGGCATACATCAAGAGCCGGGCCGCCCGGCGCCGGAAGCCGGGGAATAGGCGATCTGAAACCGGCGTCTAATCAGGAAACGAGCGAGAACCGCCCGCGGCATTGAACATCGACCGCGGCGTCCGGCTCGTCCCATATGCTGCTCACGTCCTGCCCCATGCTTCCATGCGCACGCGTCTGATCCCGCTGTTGGTGCTGTCCTTCCTCGCCGCATCGTGCTCGGTCTTCGGCCCCGAGGACGCCCGGGTCCTCCGCGCCCTGACGGCCGATGAATCCAGCGTGGTCGAGGCCGATAACCGCTTCGGCCTGCGGCTCTTCGGCACCCTCAGCGCCGAGACGCCGGAAGCCAACGTCTTCATCTCGCCCCTGAGCGTGTCGATGGCGCTCGGGATGACGCTCAACGGCGCCGCCGGTGAGACGCGCGCGGCGATGGAGCGCACCCTCGCCCTCCACGGCCTCACCCCGGAGCAGATCAACCAGGCCTACCACGGCCTGATCGACCTGCTCCGCGGCCTCGACCCGGACGTCCTCTTCTACCTCGCCAACTCCATCTGGTACCGCCAGGGCGTCCCCGTCGAACCGGCCTTCCTCGAAACAAACCGGACCTACTTCGACGCCGAGGTGGCCGCGCTCGACTTCGCCAACCCGGCCAGCGTGGACGTCATCAACCGCTGGGTGGACACCCGGACCCGCGGCACCATCGAGCAGATCATCGACCAGATCAGCCCCGACGTCGTGCTGTACCTCATCAACGCCATCTACTTCAAGGGCACCTGGCGCTACGCGTTCGACCCCTCCGACACGCACGAGGCCCCGTTCCACAACCTCGACGGCTCGACGTCCATGGTGCCGATGATGCGGCTGGACGCCGACCTCGACGTCGTCCATGCCGGAGACGTGCGCGCCGTCGAGCTCCCCTACGGCGACGGACACTATGCGATGACCCTCGTCCTGCCCGGCGACGATCTGCCGCTCGACTCACTCGTCGCCCGGCTGGACGCCACCACCTGGGCGGACTGGACGAGCCGCCTGACGAAGGTCCCGTCGGTCACCGTCTACCTGCCGCGCTTCAAGGTGGAGTATCGGGAGGAACTCAGCACCGTGCTGAGCGCGCTGGGGATGGGCGAGGCCTTCGATCCATCCGCCGCCGACTTCAGCGGCATCCACGCCTCCGGCGGTCTGTACCTCAGCGGGGTGTTCCACAAGACCTTCGTGGACGTGGACGAGAAAGGCACCGAGGCGGCCGCCGTCACCGCCGTCGAGGTTCGGGAAACCTCGGTCGGCCACGACGCCGTGTTTCGGTTCGATCGCCCGTTCCTCTACCTGATCCGCGAGCGGCATTCCGGCACCATCCTGTTCGTCGGAAAGATGGTGCGGATGTAGCGGCGGGCGGGACCGGATGGCGGTTTTCACTCCGATCCCCCCGGCCTTCATCCTTCATGGCGTCTCCGATCCCAGCATCTCGTCGGTGTAGGCTTCCATCTTCAGCGTCTCGTATGCTTCGAGGCGCTGGCGATACATGGTGTGCAGGAGATCCGCCCGCTGCTGGTAGAGCGCCCACTCCACCTGGTTGCGCTCGGATGCCGGACGCGCCTCCAGCGCCTGGATCTGCTCGCCGAGCGCTTTGAGTTCCTTCTCCAGGTACGTCATCTGGATCTTCAGGCGGTGCAGCTCCCGGCTGAGGTCGCCCCGACGGCCTTCCTCCTGGCCGGCGGGCACCATCACCTGAACGTGCCGACGCGCTGCCTCGCCCCGCTCCTTCAACTCGACCAGGATCCGCTGCAGGCGCTCCTGCTCGACCTGTGCCGCCATCTGGTCTGCCTCGGCGGCGGCGCGTTCGGCCTGGAGCCGGGCCTGCCGCTTGGCCTGCTCGACCTGGTCGCGCACCTGTACATCGAGGTGCAGCACCTCGGGGACCGCCACGGGGGCCGCCACGGGGGCCGGCGCCGGGGCCTCCCCGACGGCTACGGTTTCGCTGCTCGTGTAGCTTGCAGAACAGGCCGCCAGCAGGGCGGGGATCAGCAACACCGCGGCGGCTACGGGCAGCGTCCAGCGGAGCAGGCGGGGGGACGGGTTCAGCGCGGATTTCATGGCGGCGAGTCGTTGTTTGAGGGTCGCATCGAGTTCGACCATGCGCAGCGGCACCGGGCCGGCGGGGTCGTTCAGGGGAGAGAAGCGGAGCAGCAACTCGGCGTACGGACGCGGTGCCACACGGCGCCCGGCGAGGGCCTCGGCGTCGCAGGACACTTCGCGGTACTGCTCGATGCGTCGCTGCAGGAGCCAGACGCCGGGATGCACGGCGAACAGGCAGGCCGTCACCCGTACCAGCCAGCTGACGGCGTAGTCGTGGCGGCGGATGTGGA
Source organism: Roseithermus sacchariphilus (assembly GCA_003285105.1). Classification (GTDB taxonomy): domain Bacteria; phylum Bacteroidota; class Rhodothermia; order Rhodothermales; family MEBIC09517; genus Roseithermus; species Roseithermus sacchariphilus. The sequence goes on from CP030158.1 coordinate 1,118,364, forward strand.
TCAGTTCATGCACGAGCGTCATCCGCAAGGCCTCCTCGTCCGCCAGCACGTCCGCCGGGAGGACGATCACCGGCGCCCGCCAGCCGAAGGTCATCGGGGTCGTTCGCGGCGGAGCCAGCAGCAACGTCACCGGCGCCTCCACCCCCATCTCCCGCGCGAGGCGTCGGGTACGTGCGTGCACCTCTTCGCTCCACAGCGGCGTCAGGGAGGCCTGGTAGGCCCGCAGGCGCCGGGCGAGATACGCCAGCCGGGCCAGCAGGAAGCCGCCCATGCCGAGCGCGATCAGCGTCGCCACGCCAATCAGGTGCGCCAGGCTCCACGCCTCCGCACCGGGAGCCTGCTGCACCGACGGGCCGGGCAGAGCCGGCCCCACCGGGGCCGGTAAAGGCGCCGGAGAGGGGGCCGGAGAGGGCGCCGGAGAGGGGGCCAGAGGAGCCTCCAGGACCCACAGCGGCCCCTCGCCGACCGGTAGCCACCCGCCCCACGACGCCGGCATCAGCGGTGTCATCAACAGACTCAGGGGCAACGCCAGCATCAGCGCCAGATGGGCCCGGTACTGCAACAGCGCCGGTGCACCCCGCCAGCTCCGCAGCCCCAGATACACCGGCACCGCCAGAACCGTCCAGGCCAGCAGGGGCCGCCAGAACAGATCCGCCCCCAGCACCCCCAGCGCCGAGAGTCCGTCAGCGAGCGTCGTCATCATGATCCTCCTCCAGCGACGATAACAGGTTCCGAATCTCTGCGCGGTCTTTCTCCGTGAGCGCCTCGTAGGTCACCAGCGACTCGACCAGCTCGACGGGCGAGCCGCGAAAGACCTTGTTCAGAATGCCCGTCAGCAGGCTGTGCTTGACCTCCGCCGGCGGCCGGGCCGCCCGGTACACGTAGGCGTTTCCTTCCTTCTCATAGGTGAGATAGCCCTTGTCGGCCAGTTTCTTCATGATCGTCATGATGGTCGTATAGGCGACCTGTCGCTTCTGCAAGATCTGCGCGTGGATGTCGGCCACCGTCGAGGGGCCGCTCGTCCACACGTGCTGCAACACCTCCATCTCCGCTTCCCCCAGCGGAGCGAGTGAGGATCGTCTCATGGCGTGTGCGGTCGGGTTCAACGTGCCTGCGAACGTGCCTACGATTCCCATCATACTATACCCATAGTAATAAGTCAAGGGGCGAGGGAAGAAGCCTCCATCCCGAACCCGGTTGTCCCCGTGCCTCCCGTCCCGCCCGGGACGCACCGCGTCAAGGACCCGTGGAAAAACGCCGCCGCCCCGGAACAATGCAGGAAGCCCGGCGATCTTGGGAGCCCGATGCCCGGGACGCCGGTAGAGGCGATCCCTGCCACGCCCCATCCACCCCTGGTCCCATGCTTCTCACCTCGGCGGATCTCCGCTTTCCCACGCCTCCGGAGCAGCTCTTTGGCCGCAAGGGGCCGCTCGTGGTCGAGGTCGGCTTCGGGGACGGGCGGTTCACGGCCGGGCTGGCCCGGCGGCACCCGGACTGGAACATCATCGGGGTGGAGGTCTCGGCCGCCTCGGTGAAACGCGCGCGCAGCCGGTTCCTGCGCGAGGGGATCACGAACGTGCGCATCTACAAGGGGAACGGCTCCTTTCTGGTGCGCAACATCGTCCCCGCGGGCCGGCTGCACCGGGTGTACGTGAACTTCCCCGACCCGTGGCCGCGCAAGAAACACCACGCCAACCGGCTGCTCCGCCGTCCGTTCTTCGCGCTGCTCTCGACGCGGCTGGAGCCGGACGGAGCGCTCTGGCTCACGACCGATCACGAGGCCTACTTCCGGTTTGCGCTGGAGGAAGCCCGCAGCACCGGCCTGTATCGCATCGAGCAGAAGCCGCCGCCGCCGCCCACCCTCCAGACCAAGTACGCGCAGAAATGGCTGGCGCAGGACAAGCCGATCTACCACGCCGTCTTCACCCGGCTCGCTGAAGCCGCCCCCCATCCGCCCGACCCCCTCGTCCCCATGCACCACGCCCGCCTGTCCGGCCCGCTGCCGGCGCTGGACGCCTTCACCAAGCTCGTCCACCGCTTCGACGGCGGCACGGCCGTCGTCCTGGAAGCCTTCCGGCGCGTCGGCCGCGACGAGGTCGTCTTCGTCACGCAGGTCGATGAAGGAGATCTGATCCAGGACCTGCTGATCGAGGCACGCCCCGACGCCGACGGGGGCCTCTTCGTCGGCGTCAAGCGCTTCGGGGATCCGCTGCCCACCCGCGGCGTCCGGGAGGCCGTGCATTGCGTCACGGAATGGCTGGCGGCGCAGGGCCTGACGGTGGTGGATCGGCGGTACTGAGGCCGCAGAACGCGGGGGAAAGGCCGGGGAATCGGGAGCGAACCCGAGGCGCGGATCCGTCCATCGATCCGTCGCATCTGGCCCGTCCGCCCGGCTTGCCTCGCTGGAACGGGGAGCCTACTTTGAACCCCCCAGGTTCAGAGCGCTTCGGCACACCCACCTTCCACCGCCATGCCGCCCCTTACGCGCCGCGCGTTCCTCCAGACCCTCGGCGGCTCCGCCGGCCTGCTTCTCCTGACGGCCCCGTACCACGCCGCGGCCACCCCACACCCTCCCGCCCCCGTAGAGATTCCCCCCGATCTCTCCTGGGAGATGCTGCTCGAAGCCTTCGGCGCCCTGCCGGACATCGACCCGAGCTGGCAGCAACGCCACGAGGCCACGGTGGGCATGCACCTCCGCATCTACGACACCGAGGGCAGGCTGGTGGCCCAGCTGGTCCGCTGCCGGTACGACGAACGCGGCCCGATCTGGCGCTGTCGCTTCGTCGGGGAATCCCTCCTGCCGCGCGTCCGGCGGGTGGTGCTCCAGCACGCGGTCCGGGCAGCCGGCTCAGCCGGTCGCCACGGGGCGTTCCGGGTCGGTGATCCAGTGACTCCACGATCCTGGATACAGGCGTGCACCGGCGAACCCGGCGTGTGCCAGCGCGAGGAGGTTGTGGGCGGCCGTCACTCCGGAGCCGCAGTAGCAGATGACGTCGGCCTGCGGAGCGCCGCCTAGGAGCCGCTCGAAGCGCCGGCGCAGGACGTCGGGCGGCAGGAAGCGCCCCCGGTCGTCCAGGTTCTCGCGGAACGGGGCCGAAAGCGCCCCGGGGATGTGCCCGGCCACCGGATCGATGGGTTCGACCTCCCCGCGGTAGCGCTCGGCCGCCCGGGCATCGAGCAGCCGGACCCCCGGAGCACGCCGCACGATGTCCTCGACGTCGGCGAGCAACGCCGGGCGGGGGTGCGGGACGAACCGGGCGGGGGCCGGCACCTCCTCGCCGCCTCGAACGGCATACCCGCCGGCCTGCCAGGCCGGAAACCCGCCGTCGAGCACCGCCACGGCGTCGTGCCCGAGCCAGCGCAGCATCCACCAGAGCCGCGCCGCGATGGCCCCGCCCGCATCGTCGTAGGCCACCACCTGCGTCGTGTTGCCGATGCCGAGGCGCCCGAGCGTCGCCGCAAAGGCCTCGGGGGTCGGCAGGGGGTGCCGCCCGGTCACGCCCGGCCGCACCGGCCCGGACAGGTCCTCGTCGAGGTGGGCGTAGGTAGCGCCGGGGATGTGGGCCTCGGCATAGGCCCGGCGCCCGCGCGCCGGATCGTCCAGAGAGAAGCGCACATCGACGACGGCCCATCCGGGATCTCCCAGATGGGCGGCCAGGTCGGACGGCTGGATGAGGGTCGTGTACGTCATGGGGAAGGAACCGGAGAGAGGCGGGAAGCACGGGCCTTATACTCCTTCCGGACCGGCCGGGTGCACGAGCGCGCCTTCAGGGAACGTCCGGACCCCGATGTGTCTTTACAGCCCGTAGCTGCCTCGCATTCGCCCCACCTGATGCCGCCCGGCCCATGTCCAACAAAACCATCCCGTTGACCGACGCCCTGCGTGCGTACCTGCTGGACGTCTCCCTGCGTGAAACCGACGTGCAACGCCGCCTGCGCGAGGAAACGGCCCGGCTCCCGGAGTCGACCATGCAGATCGCCCCGGAGCAGGGGCAGTTCATGGCGCTGCTCGTCCGGCTGATGCGGGCGGAAAAGGCGCTGGAGGTCGGGGTGTTCACCGGCTACAGCGCCCTGACCGTGGCGCTGGCCCTGCCGCCGACCGGCCAGATCGTGGCGTGCGACATCAGCGAGGCCTACACGGCCGTGGCCCGCCGCTACTGGGAGGAAGCCGGCGTCGCGCACAAGATCGACCTGCGGATCGGCCCGGCGGTCGAGACGCTCGACTACCTGCTGGAGCACGGGCACGCGCGTACGTTCGACTTCGCCTTCATCGACGCCGACAAGCCGAGCTACGACGCCTACTACGAGCGTGCCCTGCAGCTCCTGCGGCCCGGCGGGCTCATGGCCCTCGACAACACCCTGCGCGGCGGCCGCGTCATCGACGAGCGCGCCCAGGACGACAGCACGCGGGCCATCCGCGCTCTCAACGAAAAGCTACACGCCGACGACCGCATCGACCTCAGCCTGGTCCCTATCGCCGACGGGCTGACGCTGGCCCTCAAACGGTAGAGCAGGGGGGCGGGGAGCACCCCGCCATCGTGCCCCCCGCCCCCTCTCGTCACAGGCGGCGCCGGAGTGCCCAGCGGCTGGCCGCGGCGGTCGGGTCGGTGCCGTTGACCGCCGGGACCGGCTTGCGCCTTTGGGCGCGGAAGAGCGTGGCCGCCACGGCCGCCGCCTCGTCGAAGGCCGGGTCGTCCGGCGTCAGCACCGACGGCTCGAAGTGGTCCTGCACGAAGTGCGTGGAGAAGCGGCCGCTGCGGAAGGCCTCGTGGCCCATGACGAACCGGCAGAACGGAATCGTCGTCTGCACGCCGGCGATGTCGTATTCGTCCAGCGCCCGCTCCATGCGGCGGATGGCCTCCTCGCGCGTACGGCCCCAGGTGATCAGCTTCGAGATCATCGGGTCGTAGTGGATGAGCACCTCGCCGCCCTCCTCCACCCCGGCATCGACGCGCACGCCGAAGCCGGAAGGCGGGGCATGGCGGAGCAGCGGACCGGGATCGGGCAGGAAGCCGGAGAGCGGGTCCTCGGCGTAGACCCGGCACTCGATGGCATGACCGTGGATCGAGAGATCCTCCTGCGTGTAGCCCAGTTCCTCCCCTTCGGCCACGCGCAACTGCTCGGCCACGAGGTCGAGCCCGGTGATGCCCTCGGTGACCGGATGCTCCACCTGCAGGCGCGTGTTCATCTCCATGAAGTAGAAGTTCAGGTCTTTGTCGACCAGAAACTCCACGGTGCCGGCGTTGAAGTACCCGCAGGCCCGGGCGGCAGCCACCGCTGCGTCACCCATCTTCTGGCGCACCTCCGGCGTGAGGATAGACGACGGGGCTTCCTCGATGACCTTCTGGTGGCGGCGCTGCACCGAACACTCGCGCTCGAACAGGTGCACGCAATGGCCGTGCTGATCCGCGAGGATCTGAAACTCGATGTGACGGGGCTGAACGATGTACTTCTCGATGAAGACCCGCCCGTCTCCGAAGGCCGAGGCGGCCTCGCTGCGGGCGGCCCGGAACGAACGAGCGAACTCGGCGGGATCCTCGACGATGCGCATGCCCTTGCCGCCCCCGCCGGCCGCCGCCTTGATGAGCACCGGATAGCCGATCTCGTCCGCGATGCGAGCGGCTTCGTCGGGGTCGTCGATGGCGTCGGTGGTGCCCGGTGCCATGGGCACGCCGGCCTGCTCCATCAGCAGGCGTGCCTCCGTCTTGTCGCCCATGGCCTTGATGGCCTGCGGCGGCGGGCCGATGAAGATCAGGCCGGCGTCGGCACAGGCCTGCGCGAACGTGGCGTTCTCGGAGAGAAACCCGTATCCGGGATGGACGGCATCGGCGCCGCTGCGGTGTGCAACCTCCAGGATCTTTTCCTGTACGAGGTAGGACTGGGCCGAGGGGGCCGGCCCGATCAGGTAGGCCTCGTCGGCCAGGCGCACGTGCGGCGCCGTCCGATCGGGCTCGCTGAACACCGCAACCGTCCCGATCCCGTGCTCCCGGCACGTCCGAATGACCCGAACGGCGATTTCACCACGGTTGGCGATCAATACTTTGCGAATGGTGGCCATGGCTTCGGGGGATGATGACGTGGCTGTGTGGGCTCATCCAGACGGTGAGAACGACCACCGGGCAGGGGCCGGCGGGTCGGGCCGGGTCGTCGCACCGATGAGGGGTTGCGACCGCGGAGCGGCACCCCGGCCCGCAGGGTGCCACCCGGCCCCGGCATAGTACACAGGGGGCAATAGACCGGCATGGCAACGGTTAAAGATTATTATAAAATCCTTGGCGTAGACGAGGGCGCGAGCGCGGCGGCCATCAAGAAGGCATACCGCACGCTCGCACGGCAATACCACCCGGACCGCAACCCCGACGATCCCGGAGCGGAGGAGCGCTTCAAGGAGATCCAGGAAGCGTACGCCACGCTCTCGGACGACCGCAAGCGCAAGGCGTACGACGCCCGGCGACGGCATCCCTTCGGGGCCTTCGGTGGCTTCGGCGATGCCGGTGGCGGCTTCACCACCTCCGGCGGCAGCCGCTTTCGCCGGGCACCGGACGGCTCCTACGTGCGCTTCGAGCACGAGCCCGATCACGGCGACGGCGGGTTCGGCAGCTTCGGCGACCTGTTCCGCAGCTTCTTCGGGGGCGAAGCGACCGCCGGCGCGCACACCACCGCCCGGAGCCTCGACGTCGAAACCACGCTCCGCCTTCGGTTCGACCAGGCCCTCCGGGGGGGCAAGACCGAACTCACCCTGCCCGACGGCGAACACATCCGCCTGACCATCCCGCGGGGCGTCCGGCCCGGCTTCAAGATCCGGCTGCGCGGACGCGGGCAGACCGGCCCGCGCGGCACCCGCGGCGACCTCTACGTCACGTTCGACGTCGAGCCGCATCCGCGCTTCACGCGCAAGGGCAACCACCTCCACCTCGTCGAGTCCATCGGCGTGATGGAGGCGCTGCTGGGCACCACGCGCCGCATCGAAACCCCGTACGGCAAACAGATCCGGCTGACCATCCCGAAAGGCACGCAGCCGGGCGAGACGTTTCGCCTGCGCGGCCAGGGTGTGCAAACCGACCGGGACACCGGCGACCTCCTCGTCGAGGTCGACGTCACCGTCCCGAAGGACCTGACCGAGCGCCAGGAACGGATTCTGCGCGAGGCGGCCCGGGAAGCCGGGCTACTGTGAACCGGCCGTCTGCCGGCCGTCCGCCGGGCTACTCCGCGCCGGGCCGGTCCGGATGGGGACGGTAGAGGGTGGCGATGCGGCCCAGGGTCTGCACCAGCTGCACGCCCTCGATGCGGGACGCCAGATCCAGGCCGGCCTCGCGCGGGCTGAGGAAGGCGGCATCCAGCACCTTGACTTTCAGCAGCTCGCGCCGGTGGAAGGCTTCCTCCACCGCCTGCACGACGGCGTCGGTGACACCCTCCTTGCCGATGTGGACGGCGGGCTTGAGATGGTGGGCCTGCGCCCGCAACCGGGCGCGTTCTCGGGAAGTGAGGGGGGGCATCATGTCCTCTGGAATCACAGCATGTCCACGGCCGGAAGCGCGTGCTCCAGCGTTCGCGCGGCCCCTTGGACGCCTTGCCCCGCCCGGCGATCCCTCGCCCGGCAGACCGGACCGGGAAAAACGCGCGGATCCTGCGGTGCCCGCCCCCATGCCGCCCACGGCCCCCTATATTCCCTCCGTTTGAAGGCTCTTTCTTCCGTTGCATTCCGCCCGACACACCCCTCCACCCGGCCATGCTGCTGTTCTACTGTGCCACCGAGGCCGACCTGCCCACCCTTCGCCGCGAGGGCTTGCCGGCCGGCTCGATCCTGTGGACCCACCTCGACCTCGCCTGTGACGACGACGCCGGACGCGTGCTCGTGATCGACCCGCTCCGGTTCGACCCCGGGCTGCTCGACGTCCCGGGCGAGGCGGTCGAGGTCGGCGGCGTGCCGCCGGAGGCCATCTGCAACCTGACGCCCTACCGGCCCGCCGTACCGGTCGATGCCGGCGGCGGCTACGTCGTCCGCCCCGGCCCCGGGGACCCGGAGTTGCTGCTCATCCGGCGGCGCGGCGTCTGGGACCTGCCCAAAGGCAAACGGGACGACGACGAGAGCCTCCCCGCCTGTGCCCTGCGCGAGGTGCGCGAGGAGGTCGGCATCCGTATCCTGACGCTCATCCGCGAGCTGGGCACCACCGTTCATGGCTATGAGCGCGACGGCGCCTATCACGTCAAGACGACGCACTGGTACCTGATGCGCACGCCTGAGACCACCTTCACCCCCCAGACCGAGGAAGGCATCGAGGAGGTCGCCTGGATGGCCTGGCCCCGGGCCGTCGAGGCCATCGGGTACGAGACGTTTCGCCGGCACATGCGTCGCGTCGAGCGGACGGTACGCCTCACGCTGAGGCCGTAGTCCGGACGGTACGGCATCGTGGGCCGGGAGGAGAGCGCCGCCACCGAAGCGCGCGACGCCCTCCTCCAGAACGCCCCGTCAGGCAGCCGTCCGGGCCTTCGGATCGAGGGCAAAGGCGAACCGGCGCCAGGCTTCGGCCACGACCTCCACCAGGCGGTCGATGTCTTCCCGCGTGTGCGTCGCCATCAGGCTGATGCGGAACCGCTGCTTGTCGATCGGGACGGCCGGGTACTCGACCGGGTTGAGGAAGATGCCGGACTGGTGGAAGAAATACGTCGCCTTGCGCATGTGCATGGTCTGCGGCACCAGCAGGGGGATGATGGGCGTCTGCGGGTGGATGTCGAACCCGATCTCACGCAGGCAGCGCCCCGTGTAGTCGACGTTGTCCCACAGGCGCTGCACGAGGCCCTCCTCGCGCTCGAGCAGGTCGAGCCCGGCCAGCACCGCCGCCACCGTGGCCGGCGGGATCGACGAGGAGAACATGTACGAGCGGGCACAGAAGCGCAGGTAGTCGGCGATGGGCTTGGACGTCGAGATGGCACCGCCGACGACGCCGAAGGCCTTGCTGAAGGTGGACATGACGACGTCGACGTCGCGCTCCACGCCGAAGTGGTGCGGGGTGCCCCGGCCGTTCGGCCCCATCACGCCCGTTCCGTGGGCGTCGTCGAGGAGCAGGATGGCACCGTGCTGCTTGCACAGGCGGGTGATCTCATCGAGCGGAGCCACGTCTCCATCCATCGAATAGACCCCTTCGACGCCGACGAAGGCATCGCCGGAGCCGCGGGTGCCGTGGGCCTCCAGCAGCCGGGCCAGCTCGTCGACATCGTTATGGGCGAACTTGTAGCTGACCGCCCGCGTCATCTGCAGCCCGTCGATGAAAGAGGCGTGGCTGTAGAGGTCGTAGAAGATGGCATCGTTGCGGGTCGGCAGGCTCCCGAGCGCGCCGACGTTGGCTCCGTAGCCGCTCTGAAAGATGACCGTGTCTTCCTTGTCTTTGAGGGCCGAAAGACGCGCTTCGAGCTCCTGGTGCAGCTTCGTGTACCCGTTGAGCAGCGGCGGGCCGCCTACCCCGGCCCCGTACTCGTCGACGGCCTTCCGGACGCGTTCGAGCACGTAGGGATGGCTGGTCAGCCCGAGGTAGTTGTTCGACCCGAACATGAGCATGGGTTTCAGATCGCCCGTGTACGGGTCCTCGATCTGGATCTCGCGGTCGGCCATGGTGGTGGCGGTGCGGAGCACGAAGATGGACCGGTTGCGAATCCGGCCGCTCCACCAGTCGGAAAGCAGCCCCATGCGTTCGTGGAAACCGACCTTCCGGCCTCGTAGCAGCACGTCCCGCAGATCGAAGTTCTCTCCTCCGGTGGGTTCGTATGGCTCAGCCATAACGGCATCGTGGGTTGGGTGGGTGGGGAGGGCGAACACTCTCACTCTTTCAGGCGCCGCATTCAGAAGGCCCTCCCGTTTTCCTGGTCTGGTGGGGCAGGAAAGCGAGCACACATAGCCGGGGTGGGGAACACGGCTGCCTTATGGCCTAAGATTGTAGATTCTTCACAAATCTCAAAATCTATTTTTGAAACGTTACGATTTCCTGACTGCAACTTCGCCGTTCCTTCCCCGTCCGTTCTCGGAGCGACGGGCGATGACGGCATGGGATTTGTCGACGGAGGCCTGCACGCCGTTCCGGTCCTCCTTTCCCGTGCCCCATCCATGCATACGTCTCCGCGCTTCTCCTCTCCGTCGGCAGCCCCTGCCACCTCCAGCAAGGCCCGCCTCATGCAGCGGCTGCTCCAGACCGCCGGGGGCGACCCGGCGCTGTTCGCGGGCCTGCGGGCCATGATCTGGGATGCCTACAGCGAGGCGGACTATCCGTTCGGCCCGTCGGAGGAGGGGATGTGTCTGTGGTGGGAGCACCAGCAACAGACCACGCCCGGGTGATGTCGGGGCCTGCCTCGGCCGATCCCCCCGCTGCGGGCCGGAGGAAAGGCTGACCGGTTCCGGCGGCAAAATCCACCGTCCGGGCCTGGTCAGGAACGAGGAAAGCGGACCGTGACGACGGTTCCGCCGGGGATGTGGCTCTCCACGTCGATCGTGCCGCGCAGCTGCGTCACCAGGCGTTTGGTGATGGCCAGGCCCAGCCCGCTGCCCTCGTGCGAGCGCCGCAGCCCCGTCGAGGCCTGCCGGAACTCCTCGAACAGGTGCGGCATGAACTCCGCCGGAATCCCGATCCCGGTGTCGATCACGCGGATCCAGAGCGTGCTCGGATTGCCCCCGACCTGCACGGTCACGCCGCCCTGCTCGGTGAACTTGAGGGCGTTTCCTACGAGGTTGTGGAGGATGCGGTGGAGGAACGACACATCGAGCATCGCCGTCGTGTCGGGCGTGTCCGCCTGCACGCGCAGCGTCAGGCCGCGCTCCTGCGCCACGGGCGTCAGCAGCCGCGCCACCTCGTGCGCCTCCCGCAGCACGTCGACGGGTTCGAGGTGAGACACCACGTTTCCGCTCTCCAGCTGGGCCAGGTCCAGAATGGAGCAGAGCGTATCCATCAGGCGCTGCGCGCTCTGGTCGATCAGGTGGGCAAACTCGCGGTGCTCCCCCTCCACCTCGCGCGAGAGCGTATCGGCCAGGCCGATGATGCCGGCCAGCGGCGTCCGGATCTCGTGGCTCATGTTGGTCAGGAAGGCGCTCTTGAGCCGGGCCAGCTCCTCGGCGCGGTTGCGGGCTTCGACGAGCTGCGCCTCGTAGGCCTTGCGCTCGGTGATGTCGCTCAGGTACACCGACACCCCTTCGCCATAGGGATAGATGCTGACCGAGAACCACCGTTCGAGGGGCGGATAGTAGACGTCGAGTTGCCCGGCTCGGCCGTGCCGTGCGGCGTTCCAGCATTGCTCCAGGATGTGCTCTCCCACGCGACCGATGAACACGTCCTGCACGGGGCGTTCGAGGAGATCCTCCCGCGAAAAGCCGAGGATGCGCTCGGCCTGCGGATTGACGTAAGTGAAGCGCCAGGACCGGTCGAGGGCGAAGAAGCCGTCCGTGATGCTCTCCAGGATCCGCTCGATCCGCTGGTTGGAGGCCTGCAACGCCGCATGGGCCTTGCGGAGATCGTTGTGGGCCTCGCGCAGGTTCTTCAGCGTCTGCCCCTCGTACAGCCACCCCAGATAGCCGATGACCAGCGCCACGGTGGAGGCACACAGCAGGTAGAAGAGCCAGGCATCCCGGGGGGAGGAGAAGTTGGGAAACGGATAGCCGCTGACTTCCAGCACGTAAAACCCGGCGGTGACGAGCGTGACCAGCCCGGCGAAGACGAAGCCGAACACCGGCCCGACCAGGAAGGCGGCCAGCCAGGGCACCACCAGATTCCAGAGCAGCGTCGGGTCTTCCAGGCCGGCATCTTGGAACGCCTGGAAGGCGATGATGCCCATGGCCTCCACGCAGAGCAAAAACCCTGGAATGGTGACCGATCCGGTGATGCGCAGCAGCAGCGGGTTCAGCAGCAGCAGCGTGCCGCCGAGGAACATGACCCACAGGCTGGAGGCCGGATACAGCCCAAGGAGGCTCATCACGCAGCCGAAGAACACGCCGACGCCGAAGAGCACGAAGGACGTAACCACCAGTAGCCGCGCCCGCCGGCGCATGTCCACGTCGAGCGCGCCGCCCTCGGGCAGAAAGAGATCGACTACGTCGAGGAATACTCGGAACCGGGCCGTCCGCGGTGCTTCCGAAGAAGCGCCGGGAGACGGCTCAGCGGGCGAATCGGAGGCCGGCGCAGAGGTCGGGTTCGGCCGGGCCGTCCGCCGCTCGCGAAGCGAATTCATTACATCCACAAAAGCACACGCCGCAAAATCAGTGGGGGAACGAGGAGCTTCTGGATAAAAACTCCAGGGTCATCCTGCCACGACGAAGCGCCGGCGGTACGCGAGCACGTACCGTACACACGGGTTCTTGCAGAATGGAGCCGACAAGCCGGCATACGGGGTGGGACTGCGAAAATAAGGCCATTCTGCGTCGATAACCACCTTCGCCGGCGCCTTCACCGAGAAACCTTCCTCGCACCTGCCCCGGGCCTTCGGAAACAAAGTGCCTGGTCGCGACCTGAAGCTCCGTCATGCGCCGCGCTTCGTCCAGATCCCGTTCCACCCGTGGCCCCGCCGCCGAGGCGTCCACGCGGCGGCCTCCGGCCGCGCTGTGGCGGACGCTGCAACGCATCTTCACGCTGAGCCGCCCCTACCGGCTGCGCCTCTACACCGCGATGGCGCTGACGCTGGCCGCCTCCGCCATCTGGCTCGTCGTCCCCCTCGGCCTGCGGTCCCTGCTCGACGCGGTGTTCGTCGAGGCCAACGGCCGGCTCCTCGACCGCATGGCGCTCGGGCTCGTGGTGCTCTTCCTCGTGCAGGCCCTCGTCGGCTTCGGCGGTCGCTACCTGCTGGAGTGGACGGGCGAGCGCATCGTGGCCGACCTGCGGCAGCGCCTCTACGCGCACCTCAACCGCCTCGACTTCCGCTTCTTTGCCAACCAGCGTACGGGGGACCTGACCTCTCGCCTGACCAACGACGTCTCCTCGGTCCGCAACGCCGTCACGAACGCCCTCGTGGACCTGCTCACGCAGGCGCTGACGCTGGCCGGCTCGGTGGTGCTGATGGTGACGCTGAACTGGCGGCTGAGCCTCATCATCTTCGCCGTGGTCCCCCCACGACGCTGGCCGCGCGGTACTTCGGGCGGAAGATCCGCGTGCTCGCCCGCGCCATCCAGGATCGCCTGGCCGACACGACGGCCGTCGCCGAGGAAGCGCTCATGGCCGTGCGCCTGGTGAAGGCCTTCGCCCGGGAGCCCTACGAGGTCCAACGCTACAACGCGGCGGTGGAGAACCTCTTCGGCGAGGCGCGGCGGCGCGTCGTCATCAGCCAGATCTTCTGGTCGGTGGTGGGGACGACGTTCATGCTGGCGCTGGTGGCCATCTTCTGGTTTGGCGGCACGGAGGTGCTGGCCGGGCGGCTGACGGCGGGGGACCTCGTCGCCTTCATCTTCTACGCCTTCAACATCGCCCGGAGCGTCGGCGGCCTGTCGCAGCTCTACACCGTCTTCAACAGCGCCGCCGGGGCCTCGGAACGGATCTTCGAGCTGCTCGACACCACGCCCGAGGTCCGCGATGCGCCCGGCGCGACGACGCTGCCGCCCGTGCGGGGGGCCGTGCGCTTCGAAGACGTCTCCTTCCAGTATGAGCCCGGCCGGCCGGTCCTCCGTGGCATCACGCTCTCCGTCGAGCCGGGCGAGACGGTGGCGCTCGTCGGGCCGAGCGGGGCCGGCAAGACGACGCTGCTGAACCTCATCCCCCGCTTCTACGACCCCACCGCCGGGCGCCTCCTCGTGGACGGGCACGACCTGCGCGCGGTGACGCTGCGCTCGCTGCGCACGCAGATTGCCGTCGTGCCGCAGGAGGTCCATCTGTTCGGCACGTCGATCCGGGAGAACATCCGCTATGGTCGTCTCGATGCCACGGATGCCGAGATCGAAGCGGCCGCCCGGGCCGCCAACGCGCACGCGTTCATCGAGGCCCTGCCCGACGGGTACGACACCACCGTGGGCGAGCGGGGGCTGAAGCTGAGCGGCGGGCAACGGCAACGCATCGCCATCGCCCGCGCTCTCCTCCGCGACGCCCGCATCCTGCTCCTGGACGAGGCCACCTCCTCGCTGGACTCGGCCTCGGAGGCCCTCGTGCAGGAGGCGCTGGAGCGGCTCATGACCGACCGGACGACCTTCATCATCGCCCATCGGCTCTCCACCGTGCTGCACGCGGACCGCATCGTCGTGCTCGACCGCGGCCGCATCGTGCAGCAGGGCACGCACGCCGCGCTGGTCGCCGAAGACGGCCTCTACCGCGACCTCGCCGCGCTGCAATTTCAGGATACGACCGTCTCTGACTGATCTGGCGGATCCGATTATCCTTCAGGCAGCGGGCCAGTCTCCGGACGGGTAAGAGCGGGCATGGTACGCCCCTGTCGTACCGTTTTCTCATCCTGCATGCGGATGACGACGGTAGAGGCGATCTTGTCGTGAACGCCCTGGCGGTTGGGATCCCAGTACACCTGGGCGAAGCCGAGCAGGCCCGTGACGGCGCCGGCCGCGTAGCCACCGAAGCGCTCGAAGGCCATCCACAGGGTGAGGGAGCGGCCGTCGAGGCGGTAGACCCGCACGCCGAGCAGCCGCTTGCCGGGCGTATAGCCGTTCCACCAGGCCAGAATCAGGGTGAAGTAGACACCGATCCAGCCGAAGGTCAGGCCGAAGTCGGCCGCCAGCGCCCGCACGCTGTGCCGGAAGCTCGGGTTCTCGACGATCTCCGTCAGCTCCTCGTTTTCGTCTTCCAGATCGTCGACGCGGTCCTCCAGGCCCTCGATCACAGCAGCCCGCCGGCGCAGTTCGTCACCGGCAACGACGAGTTGCACGACGCGCTGCAGACTGTCGAGCGTGGTGCTGTCCTGCGCGGCGAACGCCTCGGTGTATCTCCGGAGGGCCGCCTCAGCCTCGGCCCGCTCGTCTGCCGTGCGTGGCTCTTCGCGGGTCGCCTCCCTGACCTCATTCAGCACATTACGGACCGAGGCCGGCGTCATGGCGTCCAGGTTCAGCCCGAGCGCCGCCAACTGCTCGTCGGCCTCTGTCAGCGCTTTCGCCACCTCCGCGCTGTCGGCACCGGACAGGCCAGTCATCGTGGCGTCAGCTTCGTCGTCATCCCCCTCGATGAACGACACGGCCGTGCCGAACAGGATGAGCGCCCCGACAAGGGCCAGCGCAGCGCGACCCATCCGGCGCAGCGGATGCCGCTTGCCCGACCGCATGGCCAGCCGAAAGAACAACACCGCCGCCACCAGCCCGGCGATGACCCCACCGCCGAGATTGGCCAGGATCCCGGCCAGGGTGATATCGACCAGCAGGGCCAGCGCACGCCGTTTCGGCGTCGCCAACTCAGCCCCCAGCAGTTCCGGAGCGACCCGAAAGGCGGTGTCGGTTACGATGTGACGCGGATCCATGACAAGGCCGGCCGGTGCCGGTGATCAGGCGAAGGTCGCCATCAATCCTGCCCGACGAAGAACACGGCGTTGGCGAAGAGCAGGCGGCCGCCGTACCAGAAGGCGCGGAAGAGCGGATCGTCGACCATGTAGATCACGGCGCCGCGGCCGAGGTCCTGCACGCCAAAGACGAGGGTGTCGGCGAGTTTCTGCTGTGCCCGATGCCCGGCGAACCCGCTCACGGGCGCCCCCTCGCGCAGGGCGCCGACCGTCCAGCCGTCCTTCAGGAAGGCGAAGGCCTCGCTGCCGCGCTTGAGCGAGAAGTAGGTGTCGCCCACGCCGAAGCCGAGCGGGTGGGTGCCGTCGATCTGCACGCGGTAGACCGCGCCGGTGACGGCGTCGGAGATGGCCCGGCGTTCGCGGTCGGCATAGGGCACCGGCGCCGGAGCGTCCTCGTCGTTCTCGTCGGCGGCCTCCTTGCGTTGCAGGGCGAAGCCGCTCTTGCCGGCCAGGAAGCCGGCGGCGTCCTCCAGGGCAATGAGCCGCCCCCCGGCGCGGACCCAGTCCCGGACGTCGGCGAGCACCTCGTCCGTCAGCACCCGGCCGTAGGAGCCGCTCGGCAGCACCAGCACGTCGTAGTCGCCCAGGTCGATGCGGCCGAGGTCGTCGGGGTGGAGCAGCGTGACGGGGTAGCCGAGTTGCTGGTCGAAGAAGTGCCACACCTCGCCGGCGGCATAGGAACGCACCGGGTTCTCGGCCAGAACGGCCACGTGGGGCCGGTCGAGGAAGGCGACGTCGTCCGAGCCGAAGTCGGGGCCGGTGGTGACGAAACCGGTCGCCACGGCGTGCAGCGGCTGGCGGTGCTCCGCCGCGAGGGCGGGGATCACCTCATCGAAGGTGGCTCCCAGGTGTTCGTTGAGCGTGCGCGTCAGGATCAGCGTGCCCGGCGCGTACGCCTGGCCGTCGATCTCGAAGGGCCGCGTGGCAAAGCGGGGGTTGACGCCGGCGTTCAGCAGCGCCGCGAGGAACTGCGCGTCGGCAAAGCTCTGCCACCGGGCGATGTAGGCATAGGGCTTCTCGACGGCGCCGGAGAGGGCGGCCGGCGCGGCCGGGGGCGCATCGGTGTCGGGGTCGATGCGGTCGGTGAGGGCGTAGGCGTCGACGTTGTAGACGTAGGGCAGCGCCCAGGCCGTGATGTCGTAGGAGAGCGAATCCTCCAGCATCGCACGCGGCTCGAAGAGCACCTTCGTCAGCACGGCCCGCGGCTGGAAGGTGCTCACGACGAGGTCGCCCGGCTCGACGGAAACGGCCCCGGTCGCGCCGGTGCGATAGGCAAAGCCCCGCGTCTGCCGCGCGCGCGTGGCGTACCCGTAGGCGATGCCCTGCCCGTCCAGGTGCGCCGCGAGCGCCGCCAGCACATCCGGGTCGTTCGTGCCTTTGACGAGGTACGTTTTGTACGCGCCGGGCGGGTTGGTCCGGGCCTGCTCGTAGTAGGCGGCGAACTCCTGCTGGACGCGCTCGGCGTTCTGCGCCGTGATCTCGACGGTCGAGAGGCCGGTGGTGTGGTGATGTTCGATGCGCTCGCGGAGGGTGAGGGTGTCCCCCTCGGCGGTGATGATGCCCAGGCCGGCGCGGCCGCTGCCGCCCTGCTCGTACGTCATCCCGATGGCCCCCTGGTACGTCGGCCACGTGTCCCCGTAGCCGGGGTAGAACAGATCGAAGCGCTGGCGGGTGAAGTAGAGCCAGCCGTTGGCGTCGAAGTACCGCGCGTGGTTCTGCCCGATGGTCGTCTGGAAGGCCCGCTGCCACGGCGTGATGTCCTCGTGGTAGGGCCGCGCGGCCGGAGCGAAGTAGTACGGCTCATCGACGCCCTGCTCGTGGAAGTCGACGTGCACGTGCGGCATCCAGCGCTGGTAGAGCGGCAGGCGCTGCTGCGTCTCGCGCTGCGTCATCCAGGCCCAGTCGCGGTTCAGGTCGAAGTAGTAGTGGTTCGTGCGGCCGCCGGGCCAGGGCTCGTGGTGCTCGCGGGCGTCCGGGTTCGGGTTCGGGAAACGCCCCACCGTCTCGTTGTACCAGTGCACGTAGCGGTCGCGTCCGTCCGGGTTGATGCAGGGGTCGAGGATGACGACGGTGTGTTGCAGCCAGGCCTGGGTGCGGGCATTGGCGGGGTTGGCCAGGTCGTAGAGCGTCTGCATCGCCGCCTCGGTGCTGACGGACTCGTTGCCGTGCACGTTGTAGCTGAGCCAGACCAGGGCGGCCGTCGGACCGCTGACGGCCCCCTCGGCCAGCCCGGCCCGCCGCAGGTTGTTCAGGCGGATCGTTTCCAACTGGGCCAGGTGCTCCGGCGTGGCGATGTAGGCCACGAGCAGCGGCCGGCCCTCGTTCGTCTCACCGTAGCGCTCGATCCGTACGTTCGGCGAGTGCGCCGCCACGTGCTCCACGTAGTCGACGACCCGATGGTGCGGGGTGAACCGATCCCCCAGCGCATAGCCCAGAAACTCGGCGGGCGAAAGGAGCCGATCCTGACCCGCCGCGGCAGGGACGAGCAGGACGAGAATGAGAAACGACAGCAAACGACGGTGGGGCATGGAGCGAGTGGGGGTGGAAGTGGGGGATCAGGGATACCAACGGGCGAGGGGCGAGGGGCAAAAGGCAAAGGGCGGCCACCGACAGGCAGAAAGCCACCCGCCGACGGCTGACCGCCAATGGCTGACCGCCGACGGCTCGCTACTCCACGCGGATCGGCACGTCGTAGGAGGTGCGATCCCACTGGAGGCGCAGCAGGCCGCGGCCACCACCCTGGTCCTCGATGACGATGGTGAACGTCTCGACGGGTTCGTCCAGCGTCGTACGCGTCATGGGGACGCGGCCGAGGTCGCGGTCGGCGTTGTAGGTGGTGCCGCCCTGCCCCGTCTGGCGGTTGACGATCAGCGTGCCGCCGTCCGCCTCGGGGATCGTGTAGAGCGTGTATTCCCCCGGCGGGACGCGCAGGTCGCCCAGGCGCAGGGGGCGGTCCGTGGCGAAGTGCGTGGCCCGGTTGGCCCCGGTGCGCCAGACCTGGCCGTAGGGCACGAGCGCGCCGAAGATCTCCCGGCCCCGCTTCGACGGCGTGCCATAGTCCACCGTGATGGTCGCCCTGCCCAGGGTCACCTCCGTCGTCGCCCGACCGGAGAGGGCCCCGAAGGACTGCCCCGCGGCGTCGCGCCCGGCAAACTGCCGGGCCAGCCCCTCCACGTCCAGGTCGGCATGGCGGTCGACGGTGAGCTTGCGCGTGGTGCCGGCGGCGTCCAGATGCAGCAGATGGCCCTCGGCGTCGGTGCGAACGCCCATCGTCCCACGGAAGGGATGGGTGACGGTCATCGAGTCCGGGGCCAGGTCCCGGATGACGAAATCCCAGGTGCGCGTGCCGGCATAGAGCGGCTGCGTGTGCTCGGCTTCTCCGGCCGCCCGGGCCTGCATCAGCATCAGGTCGAACGGCCAGTGAATCATGTCGAGGAAGGGCAGGACGTGAGGCGGGGCCGCCAGGGCCAGGGTCCGGGTCTCGTCGCCTTCCGTGATCGTCGTGCGCAGCGAGTCCCCGTCGCGGCGGGTGACGACGGTTTCGAGCGGCGGGGCATCCGCCGCTGCCAGCGGATCGGTGATCGTGGCCGTCAGTTCCACGAAGGCCCCGTCGGGGTCCAGCGTCAGCCGGTAGTGCTGGAGCGTGGTACGGGGCGTGCGCAGCACCACCGTCGCCTCCATGCCGTCCGGCCGGTGCGTGAAGCGCTCGACGGCCAGCGTATCATCGCCCAGGCGAGTGAGGAAGGCCGCCCGGGGCGGGGGTGTGGGAGCACACGCAGACAGGAGCAAGAGCACGGCAACGCCGGCCGGAGCAAAGCGAAACATGGCGGTCGCGGGATGGTGAGGGATCTCCGTGAAAATCCGATCCCGACCGCACGAACGCAACCGGGCCGGCACGCCCTTCTGCCGGCGACCGGGCCTCAGCGTGTTCGCCGGGGGTTGAGCAGCCATCCGTGGACGAGCCGCTGCAACCGCTCCCGCGTGAAGGGCTTGCTCAAGTAGGCGTCGAAGCCGAGTTCCAGGAACCGCTTGCGGTCGCCGGGGAGGGCGTGGGCCGTGATCGCCACGCAGGGGACCCCGTCGAACGCCGGCATCGCCCGGATCTCCTGGAGCAGGTCGATGCCGTTGGTGGTGTGCCCGAGGCTGATGTCCAGCAGGATCAGGTCGAAGGCCTGCGCTTGCAGGGTCTGCAAGGCCTGAGGAGGCGTCGTCACCATGGTGAGGTCGTACAGGTCACGCAGCATATACTGGATGAGCCGCTGCGTCTCCACGTTGTCCTCCACCACCAGCACGCGTTTGCGGCGTTCCACGATCGGCTCCGGCGAGGCCGGGACCAGGCGGGCAGGGCGCGGGGACGTGCGCTCGGCCGTGGGACGGGGCAGGCGTACCCGGAAGGTGCTGCCTTCATGCTGCACGCTCTCGACCTCGATGGTCCCGCCCATGTGTTCGGTGAGGCGCCGGGCGATGGACAGGCCCAGGCCCGCCCCTTCGTGCGAACGCCCGATCCCCCGCCGCTCCTGGTGAAACGCCTTGAACAGATCGGCCTGGAACGCCGGCGCAATGCCCTGGCCGGTGTCCTTCACCTCGATGCAGACGTGGTCTGCATCCTCCCGTACGGTCACGGCGACGTACCCGGCATCGGTGAACTTGATGGCGTTGCTCACCAGGTTGACCAGGATGCGGCTCAACGCCGACGGGTCCGCCATCACCTGCACCGGCGCTTCGGGGATCTCCAGCCGGAGCGCCAGCCCCTTTTCCTCGGCCAGCGGCTGCATGAGGGCCATCACCTCGCGCACTTCCTGCAGGAGGTCCAACGGCTCGGGGCGCAGCTCCACCCGGCCGGCCTCCAGCTTGCCGTAATCCACCACGGCATTGAGCATGTCGATCAGCCGCTGCCCGCTGGAGACGATCAGCCGGGCATGATCGCGGGACGTCCCTTCGAGCTCGTCGGCCAGCATGGCGGCGAACCCGATGATGCCCGTCAGAGGCGTCCGAAGGTCGTGGCTGAGGCTGTTGAGCACGCGGCTGCGAAACTCGGCGATGTGCTCGGCCTGTTCCCGCCGGACCACCAGCTCCTGCTCCGTGCGATGCCGCTCCACCGCCAGGCCAAGGATGTTGGCCACCGACGTCACGAAGTGGATGTCGTCCTCGGTAAAGTGGCGATAGCGCACCGAGTGGGCCCCGAGCACCCCGAAGGGCTCCTGCAAGCCGGGAATGACGACGCTCAGCCCGCTGATCACCTGGTGTTCCTGCAACAACGGCGGGCCGCTGAAGCGCGCCTCCAGGCGCAGGTTGGGGACGATCACCGGCTGGTCGGACGCCAGCGTGTACCCCGCCTGCGAGTCCGGCCCGACCCCCACGGTGGCGGTGCCGACGAGGCCCGGCTTCCACCCGACGCCGGCGACGAGCCGCAGCGCGGACCGGTCCGGCAGCAGCTCCAGCACCTTGCAGAGCGGGACGTCCAGCCCCCGGGCCACCTGCTCGGTGGCGTGCTGGAAGAGCGTCTCCAGCGGCATCCCGCTCAGGGCCTCCCGCCCCAGTTCGGCCAGAAGGGCCTGCTGCAACGCCCGGCGCCGTAGCTGCGCCTCCGCCCGGTGCTTCTCCGTGACGTCGATGGCAATGCTCATGACGACCCGCCGCCCATCCGCCATCCGACCCAGGGGCGAGGAGTAAAAATCCCAGTAGATGGTGTTGAGATCTCGGGTTCGAATCTCGAAGACCCCCTCGTGCACCCGCTCGGTCAGATCGAACAGACGGTCGATGGAGGCCTGCACCTCCCGGTGGCGGGCTCCATAGGCCCGCCAGGCCCACTCCTGAACGGTCGGAATCTCCTGGATCGAATAGCCGGTGAGTTCGGTCCACACCTTGCTGAGCAGCAGGATCTCTCCATCCTCGGCGTGCAGGGCAATGGGCAAGGGAGCTTCCCGGATGGCATGGAGCAGGCGCGCCTCATAGGGCCGGAGAAACCCCCAGGGCCGTGCCGCCCCGCGCGGCTGCTCCAGAACGAGACCCTGGTAGCGGCTGAATTGCCCGGCGGCGTCGAAGAGCGGCTGCACCACCACGTCGGCCGGAATCCTCTGCCCGTCCGGCCTCCGCAGGGTCAGTTCGGTGATCTCGACCTCGCCCGCTTCGCGGATGGCTCGCAGACGGGACATAAGGTGCTCGTGATCGACTTCCTCCACGAAGGTCGTCATCGGCTGCCCGACCAGCGCCGACGGATCGACCTCGAGAAGCCGGGCGACGTACGCGTTCGCATCGCGGATACGGACCTGTTCGTCCAGGTCCAGGTACCCCAGGGGGAGGTGCCACAGCGATTCGGCACATCGGAGCGCCCGGGCGTCCTCGTCTGCATTCAGGCGGTCCTGCTCGGCCCGCATGTTCCGCAACAGCGTCCCCATATGCAACAGGGAGGACGGCTCTCCTGCATCGGACGCAGGGCGGCGATCCTCTTCGCCTCCCTCGGGGTCGATCGGCATACCCATTCTGCCGTTCAGTCTATGGGTCTTTCGGGCCCGATGCCAGAGGCTCCCGCACGACGCGAGGCCCCGGCGCGACCGGTCACTGGCGCTGCCATCGGTTCCGGCGTCAGGCTGTGCGGTACGGACACGGACGGCACCTGGTCATCGGAGCCGCGAGCGACCCGGCTATGAAAGTATAGTACATCATGCCGCATCCCTACAAGCCTTCGACGCAAGCGAGCCTGTTTGATGCGGCCCCTGGACGAACCGGCCTCCCACCCCTCCGCCGCCACCGGCGGGCCGTCCGGCCCCAAGACACCACACCCCTCCGGGCGTAACCTCAGGCATGGTCACCTCAGGGAAGGACGGCGGCGCCTTACGCGTCCGCCGGGCGCAGATCGCGGGCCTGGAGCTGGAGGGTCGTCCGCCCGCGCCACGTGTTAGCGAGCCTGTTTGATGCGGCCCCTGGACGAACCGGCCTCCCACCCCTCCGCCGCCACCGGCGGGCCGTCCGGCCCCAAGACACCACACCCCTCCGGGCGTAACCTCAGGCATGGTCACCTCAGGGAAGGACGGCGGCGCCTTACGCGTCCGCCGGGCGCAGATCGCGGGCCTGGAGCTGGAGGGTCGTCCGCCCGCGCCACGTGTTTTCGTTGATCGAGAAGAGCATTTCGAAGGCGTGGCCCTGCCGGCGGCTCTGTTGCAGCAGCGCGAGGTGCCGGTGCAGGCCGAAGCCGATCACCGGCAGGCACACGTCGCCCTCCGGGCCACGCTGGCGCACCTCGAAGCGCAGGTGCCGCTGGTCGGCCCCGACGAGGCGAGGCTCGCCGGCCACCCGGAGGTTCGTCCCACGGAAGACGGGGGTCAGGTTTCCGGGGCCGTGGGGGGCAAACTGCCGGAGCACCGCCCAGAAGCGCCCGTCGATGTCGGCCAGGTGCAGGCCGGCGTCGTACGCCTTCGTGGGGATCAGCATGTCGGGCGTCATGGCAGCTTCCACCACGTCGTCGAGGCGATCGCGGAAGGCGGGGATGTTTTCCACGGGCAGCGACAGGCCGGCGGCGTGGGCGTGCCCGCCGAAGCGGGTCAGCAGATCCGCACAGGCCTGGAGGGCTTCGAAGATGTTGAGGCCGTCGATGGAGCGCGCAGACCCTTTGGCGGCGCCGTCGACGGTGCAGAGCATGACGGTGGGGCGATGGTACTGCTCCAGCACCCGGCTGGCCACGATGCCGATGACGCCCTGATGCCAGTCGGGCTGATGCAGCACGAGGGCGTGGCGCATCCGCCCGCTGAGGTGTCGTTCGGCCTGCTTGAGCGCCTCCTCCCGCGTTTGCAGGTCGATGGTGCGGCGCTGCCTGTTGATGGCTTCCAGCTTCTTCGCGAGCTCGGCGGCGCGGGCCGGGTCGTCGGTGAGCAGGAGTTCCACGGCCTCCGCGGCATCCCCGAGGCGTCCGGCGGCGTTGATGCGCGGGCCGAGGCCGAAGACGATGCGCTCGGTGGAGACGGCGGCGAGGTCGAGGCCGGCCTGCTGGGCGAGGGCACGCAGGCCTGGACGAGGCCGTTCGGCGAGGCGCCGCAGGCCCTCCTGCATGAGCAGGCGGTTCTCCCCCACCACCGGCACGATGTCGCTGGCAATGGAGACGGCGACGAGGTCGAGCAGGTCCATCGCCTCGCCGGGGTCCCGGCCGAGCGTGGTCAGCGTGGCCTGCGCCAGCTTGAACCCGACCCCACAGCCGGAGAGCTCCTTGAAGGGATAGGCACAATCGGGGCGCTTGGGGTCGAGGACGGCGACGGCGCGGGGGAGGGCGTCGTGCGCGGTGTGGTGGTCGCAGATGATGAGGTCGAGCCCGCGCGCCCGGGCATAGTCGGCCTCCTCGGTGGCGGTGATGCCGCAATCGAGGGCGATAATGAGTGAGGCGCCCTGCTCGGCCGCCGCGTCGATCCCGGCCCGGCCGAGGCCGTAGCCGTCGGTGAAGCGGTTGGGGATGAAGTAGTCGACGTCCAGCCCCTGGCGCCGCAGGAAGGTGGTCATCAGCGCCGTGGCCGAGGTGCCGTCCACGTCGTAGTCGCCATAGACCAGCACGCGCTCGCGGCGGCGGACGGCCCGGGCCACCCGCTCGGCGGCGGCCGTCATGTCCTGCATCAGAAACGGATCGTGCAGGTGCTCCAGGGCCGGGCGGAAGAAGCGCCGGGCGGCGTCCAGCGTGTCGATGCCACGCAGCACGAGGCAGCGGGCCAGGGCTTCGGGCAGGTCGTTCAGGGCCGTCTGCAACGCGGCGACGCGCTCGGGGCGGTCGACGTGGCGCAGCTCCCAGCGGTACGTACGCATCAATCGAGGGTCTCTACATCTCCCGGCAGGGCTCACGTTCTGCCGGGGAGTATATCAGCCGGCCACCGAAGGATGCAAGCCGGCCGGGGCATGCCTGCCAGACACGGCGTGCCGGCCGGTGTAACCTCGCCCCGAAACGTGCCTCTCACACCCCGACCACGGCGGGCCGCCGCTCGTCCACCACGGTTTCGATCTCGCGCAGGAAGCGGGCCTCGGCTTCGGCCACCCACGCGCGGAAGGCCTCGGTGCGGGGGGCGTGATGCGGCAGGTACGCCAGCAGCCGGTCGATGGCGAAGTGGTCGTCGTAGAGGCCGGCGCCGACGGCCGCCGCATCGCGGGCGTTGCAGTACTGTTCGAAGTGGCCCTCCACCGGAACCATCAGCACCGGCTTGCCCAGGTACATCGCCTCGCACACGCTCTCGAAGCCGGCGGTGCAGACGAGCCCCCGGCACCGCGCCATCATCTCCAGGAAGCGCGTGTCGTGGAGGTGGTGAAAGGTGAGATTCGGATGCGGACGCCAGGGGTCGGGGGCGGACGGATTGTCCCAGAAGGCATGTAGCACCACCTCGGGATGATCCGCGTGCCAGCGCCGGACCTCCTCGCCCAGGCCGTGGTTGAGCACGTAGGCGAGGATGAAAGGCTCCTCCCGGTCGAGCGGCTGCCGGAGCAGCTCGTCGCGCAGCAGCGGCGGCACCACGACCAGCCCGCGCTCGGGCCGGTCGTCGGCCGGGTAGAACGAGAGCGCCAGCCGCCGGGCCGCGCCGAGGGCGGTGAGGGCGGTGAACCCCCGGGCCAGCCCGCGCTGAAGGGGCCGGTCCGGCGGAAACGGGTAGACGGGGTGCAGAAAGAGGTACTGGTGCCCGATGGCAACGAACGGCACGCGGGGACGATACAGGGCGTGATAGATCCCGGCGAGCGGCTCGAAGAAGGTCAGCACCACGTCCGGCTGCTGCCGGCGGAGGGCGGCGTCGATGACGGCGAGGCTGCGCCGGAAGGCCCGCAGGCTCCGCAGGTTCTGCCACAGGGTCGCCCCCCAGCGGACGCCCCGGTGCTGCGGGTCCGTCACGAAGTTGGGGCTGGCGAACTCGGTGACGGGCGCCTCGATCCTGTCGCGGAAGAAGGCCGGCACGGCCCGCGCCGAGCTGCGCCCGAGCAGCACCCCGGTCAGCCGGTGGCCCGCCCGCGCCAGCATCGACCGCAGCGCCAGCGCCTGCGTCATGTGGCCGCGGCCCTCGCCCTGGACGATGAACAGACAGCGCAGCATGTCGGAATCGGATGGCGTGTGCCGGCCCGGGGAGGCCGGTCGGGGGTTCGTGGGCAGAGCCAACCCAGCAGGGCCGCCCCGGCAGGGCCGCCTTTACACCGCCGGCCGGGGCTGTACCTCCACGGCCTCCGGCGACCTCTCCACCGCCCCGTCGCCACCGGGGGCCGGGCCGTGCGGCAGGGCGTTGTGCGACGCGTGATCGTGCGGCGCGTGGTCGATGGTCACCCAGCGGATGATCTCCAGGCGCCCGTCGACGTGCTCGACCAGGGCCGTGCAGCTCTCCACCCAGTCGCCCGTGTTGGCGTAGAGCAGGCCGTCGATGGTGCGCAGTTCGGCATGGTGGATGTGGCCGCATACCACGCCGTCGACGTCCCAGTTTCGGGCCTCCCGCACGACGGCCTCCTCGAAGCGACCGACGTACTGCACGGCCTGCTTCGTCTTGAACTTCAGGTAGGCCGAGAGCGACCAGTACGGCAGCCCGAGCCGCCGGCGAACCTGGTTGAACCAGCGATTCAGACGAAGCACCACCTGGTAGGCGTGCGACCCCAGCCGCGAGAGCCACGGGGTGTAGCGGATGATGCCGTCGAACTCGTCCCCGTGCAGGATCAGCAACTGGCGGCCCGTGGCCGTCGTGTGCAGCGCCCGCTGCTGGATGTGGATGCCACCCATCTGGAGATCCAGGAAATCCCGCGCGAACTCGTCGTGGTTGCCGGGGATGTAGACGGCACGCGTGCCCTTGCGCACCTTCCGCAGGATCTTCTGGACGATGTCGTTGTGGAGCTGGCTCCAGTACCAGGAACGCGCCAGCGCCCACCCGTCGAACACGTCGCCGACCAGGTAGAGGTAGTCCGATTCGTTGTGCCGGAGGAAGTCCAGCAGGTACTCCGCCCGGCACTCGCGCGTGCCCAGGTGGAAATCGGAAAGCCAGATGGTGCGGTACCTGTTCGTGCAATCCATGGGCCTGCCCGGTTCACGAAGCGTCTCCTCCTTAAGTACGTGCCGGCTGTTATCCGGGCATTACGCCCGTGTTAGTAAATCATTGGATGACGCCTGAGGCACGCCTTACCATGAACGACGACGCCGGACCTCCCGTGGTGGGAAGCCCGGCGCCGTCGTCCGTGGTTCGAGCGATGAGGCGTCGAGAGGAGACCCCCCGGAACGCTTCGCTATTTCATCAGCAGCATCGACCGAGTGAGGGTGTGGCGGTCGGTGCGAAGCTGGTAGAAGTACAGCCCGGAAGCCAGGTCGGCCGCGTCGAAGGCGACGCGGTAGGTCCCGGCGGCGCGGGCGTCGTCCACCAGCACGGCGACCTCCCGGCCCAGCACGTCGAAGACGGCCAGCCGGACGGGCTGCGCCTCGTCGAGCCGGAATTCGATCGTCGTGCTCGGGTTGAACGGGTTGGGGTAGTTCTGCAGCAGCTCGAAGCGCGTCGGGACGCTCGCGTCGACCCGCTCGATGGCGGTGGAGGTAAAGCCGCCCTGTGCGATGAACGTCCAGCCCGGGGTCCAGAGGGTTTCACCGAAGGCTCCGATGAAGCCCGCGTACTCGAAGAACCCGTCCCGCGGCGCCGCTTCCGCCGCCTCCAGCTCCAGCGCCGGGCTCCCCGCCGTCGGCCGCGGGTCCAGACTCCCGTCCGCCTCCCGGCTGATCGACCGCAACTGCGGATCCACCCCCAGCCGGTTCTGAGCCGCAAACGCCGCCGCTACCCACTCCTGCTGGAACACGTCGCTGTAGGCGTCCAGACCCACCCCGTTGATGTCCCCGAACCCGTACCAGATGTTGTTCCGCAGCACCAGATCCCCCTGCTCCAGACGCTGACGGCTGTCCACCTCCGACCCCGCCACGTCCTCGATCGTCACACCCGCCCCCGCAAACTCCGTGAAAATCGAGTTGTAGTACTTACCCCCGGCGTTGTCGTCGATCGTCAGCGCGTAGTCGTTCGAGGTCAGCAGCGCCTGGCTCCCCGCCCCGATGTACGTCGCGTTGTAGATGACCGGCATCGCGTAGGGCTCGCCCGTCTCCGGGTCCGTGCCCCCGTCGTGCTCGCCACCCGTCCCCGCCGCATCCGTCGCGTGGATCCCGAACCAGAACTGACCCCGGCCCCGGAACCCCTCGTCGTAGTCGAACAGGTCGTCCCCGACGAAGGCCGCCACCAGGTACTTCGTGTCCACCGTACCCCCGAACCACTCGAACCCGTCGTCCTGGTTGGCGAAGACCTCCACGTGGTCGATCTGCGTGCCGCGCCCGACACCGCCCATCGTCAGCCCGTTGATCTCGTTGTCCTGCCCGAAGATCGCGCCCCCGTGGCGGATCGAGACGTAGCGGAAGATGCCCGAGTCGTCCTCGTCGTCCGTCCCCCCGTAGAAGTTACGCGGGTCGTCCGGCGGCAGACCCTCGATGGCGTTCTCCCCGCCGCCGACGTTGATGCGCGCCCGCCCCAGGATCAGCACGCCGCCCCAGAGCCCGCGGTCCGAGGGCCCCAGGTCGTCCGGGTCGGTCACGTCGTCGTCCTCGCTCGTGAAGATGATCGGGCTGCCGGGCGTGCCCTGCGCGTAGATCTTGCCCCCGCGCGAGACGATCAGCGCCGTCTCCTGGTCGCCCGTGGTCGGATCGGCCTTGGCCTTGATGACCGTCCCGGCCTCGATCGTGAGCGTCTCGCCCTCCTCGACGTAGACGTAGCCGTCCATCAGGTAGACGGTGTCGTTCGTCCAGACCACGTCCCCCTCGATGTCCGCGTTCGTCACCGTCACGGTGGTGGTGGGCACCGGCGCGGTGGCGTCCTCCACGAGGAAGCCCCCTTCGTCGAGGAAGGTCCAGCCGGTGGTCCAGAGGGTCTCGCCGAAGGCTCCGATGAAGCCCGCGTACTCGAAGAACCCGTCCCGCGGCGCCGCCTCCGCCGCCTCCAGCTCCAGCGCCGGGCTCCCCGCCCTCGGCCGCGGGTCCAGACTCCCCGTCGCCTCCCGGCTGATCGACCGCAACTGCGGATCCACACCCAGATGGTTCTGAGACGCAAACGCCGCCGCTACCCACGCCTGCTCGAACACGTCGCTGTAGGCGTCCAGACCCACCCCGTTGATGTCCCCAAAACCAAACCAGATGTTGTTCCGCAGCACCAGATCCCCCTGCTCCAGACGCTGACGGCTGTCCACCTCCGACCCCGCCACGTCCTCGATCGTCACACCCGCCCCCGCAAACTCCGTGAAAATCGAGTTGTAGTACTTACCCCCGGCGTTGTCGTCGATCGTCAGCGCGTAGTCGTTCGAGGTCAGCAGCGCCTGGCTCCCCGCCCCGATGTACGTCGCGTTGTAGATGACCGGCATCGCGTAGGGCTCGCCCGTCTCCGGGTCCGTGCCCCCGTCGTGCTCGCCACCCGTCCCCGCCGCATCCGTCGCGTGGATCCCGAACCAGAACTGACCCCGGCCCCGGAACCCCTCGTCGTAGTCGAACAGGTCGTCCCCGACGAAGGCCGCCACCAGGTACTTCGTGTCCACCGTACCCCCGAACCACTCGAACCCGTCGTCCTGGTTGGCGAAGACCTCCACGTGGTCGATCTGCGTGCCGCGCCCGACACCGCCCATCGTCAGCCCGTTGATCTCGTTGTCCTGCCCGAAGATCGCGCCCCCGTGGCGGATCGAGACGTAGCGGAAGATGCCCGAGTCGTCCTCGTCGTCCGTCCCCCCGTAGAAGTTACGCGGGTCGTCCGGCGGCAGACCCTCGATGGCGTTCTCCCCGCCGCCGACGTTGATGCGCGCCCGCCCCAGGATCAGCACGCCGCCCCAGAGCCCGCGGTCCGAGGGCCCCAGGTCGTCCGGGTCGGTCACGTCGTCGTCCTCGCTCGTGAAGATGATCGGGCTGCCGGGCGTGCCCTGCGCGTAGATCTTGCCCCCGCGCGAGACGATCAGCGCCGTCTCCTGGTCGCCCGTGGTCGGATCGGCCTTGGCCTTGATGACCGTCCCGGCCTCGATCGTGAGCGTCTCGCCCTGGTCGACGTAGACGTAGCCGTCCATCAGGTAGACGGTGTCGTTCGTCCAGACCACGTCCCCCACGATGTCCGCGTCCGTCACGGTCACGACCGGCTGGGCCTGGGCCGCAACCGGGAGGAGGATTCCCAGCACAAGGGTAGTAATTTGTCGTAGCATGAGTGTCTGAAAAGGATGGTGGATAAGTGGATGTGAGTGCGCGTCCGACCTGCAAGCTAGAGACGCCGCCGGACCCCCGAAACCCCTGCCATGCAAGGATAAAAAGCTCTTAACGGAAAGAGAACGATTTGTTAACACAGGCCGGATACGCGAGCGGGGAGGCACCCGGATGCCTCCCCGCTCGGCCGCCCCGACGGGACGGCCACCGACGCCTTGGGATCAGAGTTCGTAGGACAGCGACAGCTTGAAGGAGCGGCCGTACTCGTAGCGGCGCGTTTCGTACGTGGCGCCCCTGTAGTCCTGCTGCTCCACGAAGTCGGCACCGAGCAGATTGTCCACGGACAGCCGCAGTTCGAAGGCGTCGAAGAGCCGCTGGCTGAGCGAGAGGTAGAGGTCGTCGCGCGGCTGCTCGAAGATGTTGGGCGCACCGCCGAGCGTGACGGCCGTCAGGCGCTCGCCGAAGCGGTTGTAGGAGAGCGAGGCCGCCGTGCCGGTGCGCGGGTTGTCGTAGGTCAGCCCCACGTTGATCACGTAGGGAGACTGCCCCTGGAACGGCCGCGTGGGGGCGATGTCGAAGCCCTCGGCAAATTCCAGCTCCCGCTCCGGCACGTCCACCTCGGAGGCGATCAGGGCCAGGTTCGTGTAGAAGACCAGGTCCCGCAGCGCCGGCGTGAGCCCGTCCAGGGCCTTGCGGGCCTCGAATTCGACGCCGTAGACCGTGGCGGCGGGCACGTTGACATAGGTGACCTGGTTGTTGTTGGAGACGAAGACGCGCTCGATGGGCTGCTGGAAGTATTTGTAGAAGCCGCTCACGGCCAGCACCTCGCCGGGGCGCATGAACCACTCCCAGCGCAGGTCATAATTGGTGATGAGCGTGCGCTCCAGCTCGGGGTTGCCCGACAGCTCCGGCCCGCCGGCGAAGCTGAAGGAGGTGAACGGCGCGATCTCGCGGAAGGTCGGCCGGGCCAGCGTGCGTGTGGCGGACAGGCGCAGGTTCGCGTTGGAGCCCAGCGCATAGATGAGGTTGACGGAGGGCAGCACGTCCCCCTCCTCGATGCGCCCCGGCGCCTTCGTCGAGTCCCGGCTGACGATCTCCATGTTCGTCGTCTCGTAGCGCACCCCCCCCACCAGCCGCAGCCGGCGCAGCAGCGGCCACTCGATCATGCCGTAGGCCGCGGCGACCTCCTGCGTCCCGTCGTAGTTGTTGGCCGGCCGGGTGCCCTCACGGATCGTATTCCCGAAAACATACCGCCCCCGGGTGGAGTCGATGATGCCGACCTTCTCGGGAGCGAAGTAGGCATCTATGTCTCCAAAAAACTGAGCAAATTCCAGCGCATTGTCTTCGTAGTCGAACTTCCGCTCGCGGAAGGTTCGATCCTTGTAGAGATAGGACCCGCCGACCTTGATCTGTCCGCTCCGGGCACCCCGCCGCAGCGGGATCGTCAGGTTCAGATTGCCCTCGGTGTTCTCCTCCTGCAGGTCGCGCCAGAGGCGGGTGGGCGGAGTGGCGTTGGAGGAGCCGAGGTTGATGTTGTAGACGCGGAAGCTGGAGTCGGCGCGGGTGACGGTGACGTACTGATCGAAGAAGAAGCGCAGGTCGGGCTCGTCCTGCGTGGTGCCGGTCCGCGCGGCGTTCCAGTCGATGCGCAGGCCGGCCAGCGCGGGCAGGGCGTGCTCGCCGCGGGCCTGGTAGGACTGCACACGGCGCTCGGTGTACTGCAACACGTAGGTCTCGTAGGTGACCGTGGGGGCGAAGTTTTTGGGATAGGGGCCGTACTGGTAACGGCCCAGCGCCTCGCCGTCCTGGGTGCGCAGCACGTTGAGGCTGACCTCGTGGTAGGGATGCGGCTGGTAGGCCAGCGTACCGAGCAGCCCCCAGTTGGCCGAATGCGTCCCGCTCATGTCGGTGAAGACGAAGTCGGCGTTGAGCGAGTCGGCACCGGGGTCGACGGCGGCGTACTGCGCCGTGCGGCCGTCGTCGTAGCCGCTGTAGCCCTGGCTGTAGGTGCCGCTGGCGACGAACCCGAGCGGGCGCCCCAGAAACGACACCCGGTTGCCGGCCGAGAGGGCATAGCTCTGGTTGAGCCCGGCCGTGCCCATGCGCGGCACCATGACGCTGTTGAAGGAACGGGAGAA
This sequence comes from Roseithermus sacchariphilus, assembly GCA_003285105.1. Classification (GTDB taxonomy): domain Bacteria; phylum Bacteroidota; class Rhodothermia; order Rhodothermales; family MEBIC09517; genus Roseithermus; species Roseithermus sacchariphilus. The sequence continues at coordinate 1,150,140 of CP030158.1, forward strand.
GGCGTCCAGCTGCGCGGCCAGCTCGGCGTCGCGCCGGGCCTGGGTGGGGCGGGGAATGACGACGTCCGGATCCCGCAACGGCGCCGGGATCTCCCGCAGGCCGTCGTCGAAGCCCAGCCAGTCGGTGCCGCTGGCGGGGCCGGTCATGAAGCGATCGCTGCGCGAGACGACCGTGTTGAAGGCCGAGGACGCCGACGCCTTCAGCGTGAAGCCGTCCGGGAAGGTCTTCGTGTTGACGTTGACGCTGCCGCCGGAGAAGCTGCCCGGCTGGTCCGGGGTGAAGGTCTTCGTGGCGACGATGTTGTCGAGCAGGTTCGTCGGAAAGAGGTCGAACTGCGCCGCGTTCTGGTCCGGGTCGGCGCTGGGCATGCTGGTGCCGTTGAGCTGGGCGGTACTGTAGCGCCCGCCCAGGCCGCGGACGTAGACGTACTTGCCGCCGACGACCGAGGCCCCGGTGACCTTCGTCATGGCCTCGGCCGCGTTGCCGCTGCCGGCCTGACTCATCGCCTCGGCGCTGATGGCATCCTTGACGGCGGCAGCCTTCTGCCGCTGGTTCAGCAGCGCCGCCTCGGTGTTCTGCACCAGCCGCGCCTCGACGACGACCTCGCCCACCTCCACGGCCTCGGACGTCATGGCGATCTCGAGGCGCGTCGTCTCTCCGGCGCGCACGGCCACCCCGGTGATCGTCACGGGGTTGTAGCCGATGTAGGAGGCCTGGAGGGTGTACGTGCCGGGGGCCACCTCCGCGATGGTAAACGCGCCGTCCAGGTCCGTGGCGGCCCCGATCGTCGTGCCTTCGATGATGACGTTCACACCGATGAGCGTCTCCCCGGTCTCGCCGTCGACGACGAGGCCGGCGATGGTGCCGGTCTGTGCCCGGGCGGGCACCGTGAAGCCGGCGGTCAGGACGGCGGTCAGGCCGAGGAGCAGCAGCGGCAGCAGGCCGCGCACCGGCGTGCGAAACAGGTGGATCATGGCGGGATGCAGCGGGCGAGTGGTCTCTGCGAAACGACGCGCGGGCGGCGCCCGGACCGAGCCCGACGCTGCGAGCCGGGGCGATGGCTCGGAGGCAGCGACGAAGGCGGCTCGATGCGTGAGAGGCCCGCGCAGGCGGATTTCGGCGGCCAAACTAGCCGGCCCATGTTATCCCCGTATTACGACCCTTCCACCCGGCCTCCGGCCTTCGTTTTTTTATGCGATGTTCACGCGGCCCCGGCCGCCTGCGCGCCGGCGTGTGCCACCAGCCCCCCCGAGGCACCCCCGACGGGCAGGCGAGAAACCAAACCCTCGGAGCCGATGTTCGTTGGAACGCCTATCCACCCATCCTCGCCGGCCGGCTCTTGTTCGCTTCCCGCACACATTCGTACCTGACGCTGTTCGCCCTCTGGCTGATGGTCTTCGCCGCCAGCAGCCAGGTCATCATCATCTCCCCCATCCTGCCCCGCATCGGGGAGGCCCTGGCCGTGCGGGACGCCCTGCTCGGGCTCTTCATGAGCGCCTACGCCGTCACGCTGTGCGTCTTCGCGCTCATCACCGGCCCCATCTCGGACAAGATCGGGCGGCGGCGCATCCTGCTGATCGGCTCGGCGGCGATGACCGGCGCGCTGCTGCTGCACGGGGCAGCGTTCGACTTCTGGTCGCTCTTCACCGTGCGCGCGCTGGCGGGCGCGGCCGGCGGTATGCTCAGCGGTGCCGCCGTGGCCTACGTGGGCGACGCCTTCCCCTACGAGCGGCGCGGCTGGGCCAACGGCTGGGTCATGAGCGGCATCGCCTTCGGGCAGATCCTGGGTATCCCGCTGGGCATCCTGCTGGCCGACGCGCTCGGCTTCCGGGCGCCGTTCCTGGCCTTCGCCGGGGTGATGGCGCTCGCGTTCCTGCTGATCTGGTTCATCGTGCCGCAGCCGGACGTGCAGCGGGACCGGCAGAAGCTCACGATCCGCCGCGCGGTGACGAACTACGTGCAGCTGCTGCAACAGCCCGTCACCCGGGCCGCCGTCATCGCCTACTTCCTGATGTTCTTCAGCATCGGGCTCTACGTGAGCTACCTGCCGCTCTGGCTGGAGCGGGACATCGGCTTCAAGGGCGAACAGATCGCGCTGCTCTTCGCCGTCGGCGGTGTGGCGAACGTCCTGACCGGCCCGCTGGCCGGGCGGCTCTCCGATGAGATCGGCCGCAAGCCGCTCATCGTCACCTCCTGCCTCGGCCTGGGCGTGGTCATGCTCGGGACGACCTACCTCATCACGAGCCTCTGGTCCGCCTACGTCCTCTTCGCCCTGGCGATGATCATGGTGTCCATGCGCATCAGCCCGCTGCAATCGCTCATCACGGCGCTCGTGCCGGATCATCGCCGCGGCATCCTGATGAGCCTGGCCGTCGCCATCGGGCAGGTGGGTGTGGGCATCGGGGGCGGCGCGGCCGGCGTGGCCTTTACGAAGTACGGCTATGCCAGCAACACCCTCCTGGCCGCCGCCTTCATCGTGGCAATGGCCCTGCTCGTCCAGTTCCGCCTGCCCGAACCCGCCGGGCCGTACGAAGCGGTCGACTCCACCCCCCGGCCCGAGGCGGTCGATTGACGGCGAGGGCCGCAAAGGGCGGAGTTCGAAGGGCGCACTACCGACCCCGTTTCCTCGGCCGCCCTTCGCCCTTCGCCCCTCGCCCCTCCACGCGTCCTCCCCGCTTGCCGTCCCGGCGTGCAGCCGGTACCTTGTGGCGATGATTCCGTACCCCTCAACGCTATCCTGCCACCTGCCATGCTCTGGCTCGACATAGACCTCGCCCGTCCCTTCCTCGACGACCCCGATGCACTCCAGGCCCTCCGGCCCCGGACCGACGCCGCCCACCGGGCGGTGCTGGACAAGTCCGGCGCCGGCAGCGCCTACCTCGGCTGGCGTGACCTGCTGCTGCATCCGAACGATGCCCTGCTGGAAGACATCGCCACGACCGCCGCCGAGATCCGCCGTGATGCCGACGTGTTCCTCTCCCTCGGCATCGGCGGGTCTTACCTGGGCGCGAAAGCCGTCATCGACGCGCTCACGCCGTACTTTCCCGCCGCCGACGCTCCGCGCAGCGGCCCGGAGGTGCTCTTCGCCGGCCACCACATGAGCGGAGCCTACCTGCGCCAGCTCCTCGCCTATCTGGAAGGCAAGTCCGTCTACGTCAACGTCATCTCCAAGAGCGGAACGACGCTGGAAACCGCCCTCGCCTTCCGGCTGGTGCGCCGCTGGATGGAGGAGCACTTCACCGACGCCGACCGCCGCATCATCGTCACAACGGACCCCTCGAAGGGGGCACTCAACGAACTCCGCGCGAGCAAGGGATACAAGAAGTACGAGATCCCGCCCGACGTCGGCGGACGCTTTTCCGTGCTGACGCCGGTCGGACTCCTGCCCATCGCCGTCGCCGGCATCGACATTCGCTCCCTCTTCTATGGCGCCCGCGATGCCTGCGTCCGCTACGCCAACCCCGGCGACGGCAACCCGGCGCTGACCTACGCGGCGATGCGCTACCTGCTCTCCCGCCAGGGCTACCACGTCGAGATCCTCGCCGCCTTCGAACCGTGCCTCAGCAGCTTCGGCGACTGGTGGCAACAACTCTACGGCGAGAGCGAAGGCAAGCAGCATGAGGGCCTCTACCCGGACAGCCTCCAGTACTCCACCGACCTCCACTCCCTGGGGCAATACGTCCAGGACGGCCGGCGCATCCTGCTCGAAACCTTCCTGATGCTGGACGACGACGGCGGCGACCTCGTCGTCCCCCCCACCGACCCCGACCTGGACGGCCTCAACTACCTGGCCGGCCAGACCTATTCGCACATCAACCGCCAGGCCTACCAGGGCACCGCCGAAGCCCACGCCGAGGGGGGCGTACCGGTGATGACGGTCTGGCTCGACCGTCTGGCCCCGGACACCCTCGGCACGGCCATCTACTTCTTCGAACACGCCGTGGCGGTCAGCGGCTACCTGCTCGGTATCAACCCCTTCGATCAGCCGGGCGTCGAGGCGTACAAAAAGAACATGTTCCGCCTCCTGGGTCGCCCCTGATCCTGCCGCCCGCTTCCCCCCCCTCCCCTTCGCGCCGCCCTGTCTGGCCCGCTTTTCGCTGCCGGACAGGGCGGTGGCGCGCTGGCCGGTCCGTCGTCTCTGCGCCCCTCCCGGTGAGTATTCGGCCGGTCTGTCCACAACCGTGCACAAGCTGTGGAAAACAGGGGGATAGACCGGGTAAAACCCACTCGCGTTATCCACATCGTGGAGGAGGCGTGTATAACCCGGCCCGTCATGCACGGCTCGTCCACGCTCATCCACCGTGTGCATAGCGGTGCACAACCTGGAGCGGATTTTCCCTCTGCGGGTGTGGATAGCGGTGGATACGTGGGTAACCCGGCGCGCATCGCGGCAAACACCCGCTCCAGCGACTTTCTGCCGCCCCCTTCCTGTGGATAGATCCGGGGAGAAACCGGGCGGTTTATACACAACCCCGGATTTGAAATGTGCATTTCTCCGCTATCCACATTTCCACAGGCCCTACTACTACCTGCTACTTTCTTTTTTACTCTTATTAAAAATAGTTAGGGGCTGTGGAGGGCCATCGGTCCACCCCTGTATATCGGTATAACGTGGTGTATCGATCAGGGATCGGGATATATTACCATCCGGTTATATACAGGAAAACAGCACCGTTTGAGCGGAACATCGTGCCTCATCGCCATGGCCGCGTGGTGATGCGTCGTCCATCGCTGCGTACCCAGACGGCACCGTGGTCCGCGGTGGTCACGACGGTAGCGCCGGCATGCCGCCATCGGTCCAGCACCTCCGTGTCGGGCAGGTCGTAGCGGTTGGTCCGGGCCACGCTGACGACGGCAAGCGGCGATCTGCCGTGGGTGACGTGCCGGACGAAGGCGGCGGTGCTGCTCGTGGCGGATCCGTGGTGAGCCACCTTCACCACATCGCTGGCCAGCAGCGGACCGTAGCGGTGGACCATCTGCCGTTCGGCCTCGGCTTCGGCATCGCCGGTGAAGAGCAGGGCCGTCTGCCCGTACTGCACCCGCAGCACCACGGAGCCTTCGTTGGCGTCTTCGAGCCGGGCCAGCGTCGGGGTGGGGGAGAGAACCTGCAGGCGCACGGTGGGGTCGAGGTCGAGCGTCATGCCTGCCCGCAGGATCGCGTCGGGGACGTCGAGGCGGTCGAGCACGCGCCGCATCTCGGCGTAGAGGTCGGACGCTCCGGCGTGTCCGGGGTGGTAGACGGTTCCGACATCGACGTGGTGCAGCAGCGTGGGGAGCCCGCCCAGGTGGTCGCTATGCGGGTGGGTGACGACGACGGCATTCAGCCGGCGGATGCCGTAGCGGTGGAGGTGGGCGCGGAGGGTGCGGGCACCCCGGTCGGTGTAGGCGTTGCCCGGCCCGGTGTCGATCAGGACATGGCGGCGGTTCGGGAGCGAGAGCAGCGCGGCATCTCCCTGGCCGACGTCGAAGAAGACGACCTCCAGCGCGGGGCGATGGGCGGGGTGGAGGGCCACGGTCCACGTGCCCAGCGCGGCCAGCAGCAGCGCCCCGAGGAGTAGCCGCCAGCGCAGGCGCGGCCGCGGCCACTGGGCCAGCGCCCCCAGCGCCAGAACGAACGCCCCGAGCAGCCAGCCGGAGGTCAGGTAGCCGTCGACGGCCGCAAAGGCGAGCCGGCGTGCCCCGGCCGCAGCCAGCGAGCCGAGCAGCGCCTCGAAGACCCCGGCGGCCGCTCCGAAGGCATCCGCCAGCGCGGCAGGGGTCAGCAGCGTCAGCAGGCCCGCCGCGAGGGTCAGGGCCGTCAGCGGGATGGCGGCGAGGTTGAGCAGCAGCCCGGCGAAGGACGCATACCCGAAATGGGAGAGGAGGACCGGCATCGTGCCGAGGGTGGCCGCCATCGAGGCCGTCACGAGCCCCGCAACGCGCCGGCGCAGGCGGCCCCGCCGTAGCGCCTCGGGCATGGCCCGCCACAGCACCGGGGTCAGCGTGATGAGGGCCGCCACCGCGGCGAAGGAGAGCTGGAACCCGGCCTCGAAGAGCGACGCCGGCCGCATCAGCAGCAGCACGACGCCGGCAACGCCCAGCAGGTTCAGCGAGCGCGTCGGCCGCTGTACCAGCACCGCGCCGATCCAGAGCCCGGCCATCACCACGGCCCGGACGACGGAGGTGCCGGCGCCGGACAGCAGCGCGTAGGCCAGCAACACCCCGAGCGTCACGACGGCCCGGATCCACTCGGCCGTGCGCCAGCCGAATCCGCAGCGCAGCAGCGACGGCCGCAGCAGGTGGTAGAGCGCCAGCCCGATCAGCATCACATGCAGCCCGGAGATCGCCAGCAGGTGCAGCAGGCCCGTCCGCGCAAAGTCGTCCTGCACGTCGCCGGCCAGGGCCTGGCGGTTGCCGAGGATGAGTGCCGTGAGCAGAGCCTGCGTGGTGGGCCGGGGAACGTGTTCGGCCAGGCGGCGGCGGACGACCTCCCGGAGCGTGACGGTGGCGTGCTCGATCGGCGTGCGCCGGCGTCCGAGGACCTCGAGCGCGTCGGCATCGGTGAGCGTGACCAGGGCGTGGATGCCCCGGCGGCGCAGGTACGCGCCGTAGTCGACGTCGGCCGGATTGCGGCGCGAGGGGAGGGGGGCGAGGGCCGCCGTCAGGCGGAGCACATCGCCCCGGGCCACGGGCGGATAGCCGGGGGGCGGCTTCCACGAGGGTGCCGCCAGCGTGACCTGCACGCGGCCCGCCCGGGGCACCGCCACTCCACCGGGGTCGGCCACGGTCACGTCCGCCAGGACGAGCCGGGTCCCGATTCCGGTAAGGATGGGGTCGTCTGCGACGCGGCCGGTGAGCGTGAGCGGGCCGGCGGCCGTGCGGTCGGCCAGGTGCGCGACGTCGTGCGCCGGTAGCCGGCGGTCCAGATCGTACCGGAGCCCACCGAGCGCCAGCAGCAGCAGCCCGGCGGCCAGCGCCCGACCGAGCGGCCGCAGGTGAACCAGACGGCGGGAGCGCCCCGTCCCCAGGCCGAGCCCTCCCAGCCCGGCGACGGCCAGGCCCGCCCAGAGCCACCACGGAACGGACACGGTTGCGGCCACCGCGATCCCGCCGGCCAGGCAGGCCGCCATCACCAGCGCCGGATAGGCGTGCGGGGTCGGGAAGGTGTCGGGACGCATGGGCCGCTTTATTTCGACCCTGGCTAGACACCGGCCCCGCAGAGCCATAACTTGCGCGGTACGCGGCCGGCGCTTTGCGAACAACCCATGAAACCCCGGGTCCTCCCCGAACCTTGTTCTTTGTTTGCGATTCCAGCCCGTTAGTTCAACACGGCCGTCGTCGCGGCGGCTGTGTCTTCGTAGTACGCGGCGCCGTGCTCTCTGCGGCGCCATCGGTTCGAACGGACGCTGTGTTATGATTAGCCGACGAGAAGCGCGCGAGCGGGTCATGCAAGCGCTGTATGCGCGCGAACTGGCCGAGGGGGACGTTCAGCACGTCATCGACACCATCCTCCGTCCGCACCTCAAGGACGATCCGGGCAGTCTGGGTTTTGCCACGCGGCTCTTTCTGCGCTCGCTGGATCACGCCGAGGAGGCCGACCGGATCATCGCCGAGCACGTCAAGAACTGGGACGTCTCGCGCATCGCGCTCATCGACCGGTTGCTGCTACGCATGGCCATCTGCGAGTTTCTCGCGTTCGAGGACATCCCGCCCAAGGTGACGATCAACGAGGCCATCGAAGTCGCCAAGAAGTACAGCACGCCTCGCAGCGGGCAATTCATCAACGGGATCCTCGACGCCGTGCTGTTGCAGCTTCAAGAGGAAGGGCGTCTCAAGAAGTCGGGCCGGGGTCTCGTCGGGATGGAGTCGCTACAGGGACGCACGGCCTCCTGATCGCGTCTCATCCGGTGTTCCGTTCGCTGGCCAGCTCGCGTATTCTCATGGGCCTGATCGCCATTGGAGACATTCACGGCTGCGCTCGCACCCTCGATCGGCTGCTGGAGCGCCTGGCGCCGTCGGCCGATGACCACCTCGTCTTCGTCGGAGACTACATCGACCGCGGGCCGGACTCGAACGGCGTCATCTCGCGGCTGCTGGCCCTGCGCGACCAGGTGCGCTGCACCTTCCTGCGCGGCAACCACGAGGCCCTCATGCTCGGGTACCTCGACCAGGGCGAGTACGACCTCTGGCACGTCAACGGCGGCGCGGCCACGCTGGACAGCTATGTCACCGATTCCGCCCACCGGCACGTGGACATCCCCACCGCCCACCTCGACTTCATCCGGTCGACGGCGCTCTACGCCGACACGCCGGACTTTTTCTTCGTCCATGCCGGTCTCAAGCCGCACCTGTCCATCGCGGAGAATCTGGCGCGGTACGACGAGGACGTGTTTCTGTGGGAGCGTGGGCATCTCCAGGCCCGGGAGCTGGCCTGGGAGAAATGCGTCGTCTGCGGGCACACGCCGCAGCCGGAACCCATCAACCGGGAGCGTCTCATCGCCATTGACACCGGTTGTGTTTATCATCTGCACCCGCAGTTGGGCCGTCTGACGGCCGTGCGGCTGCCCGAGCGTACGTTCGTCTCCGTGCCCTACGAGGGGTGACGGCCCGTTCGTCAGAGGCGGAACCAGAAGCCGGCGCGCAGGAAGGGACGCTGGACGCCGGCTTCGGCGAAGAACTGCCGGCCGCCTCCGAAGGCGCTCGTGTAGCGGATGAAGGGCTCCAGGAACAGGCTGAAGCGCTGGTTCTTGTCGGCCGGCGTCTCGTCGATGGCAAAGAAGAGCCCGGGGCCGAAGCGCAGGCCGAAGTCCAGGTCGTTGCCGGCGTAGAGGGTGCTGGAGAACAGCCGGGTGATGGCCAGGATGCGGACGGCCGCGCCGATGCCGGCGGCGATCTGGACGCTGCCCTCGCCTCCGGCAAACTGCGGGGAGGAGTCGACGTACAGGACGGCCTCGCGGGTGTACCAGCTACGCGGCGAGAGGTATCCGGCCTGCAGGCCGATGCCGGGCAACGCGGCCAGGCCCACCTGCAGCAGGGACGCGTCCCGGACGGGTGCCACGGGGGTCTGGGCGGCGGCCGGCATCGGCGCGGCCGACCCGGCCAGAGCGGCCACGCCGAGCATCAGCAGGAGGCGGTGCAGCGGTGCCATCGCAGAGGAACAATTCGGATCGAGGGTGATAGAGTGCGCCCGGGATTCCCGAGGGGGTCTCATCCGTACAGCCATCCATGAGCATGCCAAGATAGCAACCATGTCCCTACGGTGCGGCATCGTCGGGCTCCCGAACGTCGGAAAGTCGACCCTGTTCAACGCGCTGAGCAGCGCCGGCGCGGAGTCCGCCAACTATCCCTTCTGCACGATCGAGCCCAACGTGGGTGTGGTGCCGGTGCCGGATCCGCGGCTGGCGCGGCTGGCCGAACTGGCCGGGTCGGCGCGGGTGGTGCCCACCACCATCGAGTTCGTCGACATCGCCGGGCTGGTAGCCGGTGCTTCGAAAGGGGAGGGGCTCGGTAATCAGTTCCTCGCCCACATCCGCGAGGTCGATGCCATCATCCACGTCGTGCGCTGCTTCGAGGATGAGAACGTGGTGCACGTCTCCGGCTCCGTGGACCCCGCCCGGGACATCGAGATCATCGAAACCGAATTGCTCCTGCGGGACCTGGACACCGTCGAGAAACGCATCGAGCGCACGGCCCGGCAGGCTAAGAGCGGCGACAAGAAGGTGCGGGAGGAGCTGGCCTTCTACGAGCGCCTGCAGGCGCACCTGAGCGCCGGCCGCCCGGCCCGCGGTTTCGAGGCGGCCGATGAGGAAGCGGCGTGGCTGCGGTCGCTGTTCCTGCTCACCTCCAAGCCCGTCCTCTACGCCGCCAACGTCAGCGAAGCCGACCTCCCCGACGGCAACGCCTACGTGGACGTCGTCCGGGAGATCGCGGCGAAGGAAGGCGCGCGCGTGGTCGTCGTCTGTGCCGAACTGGAAGCACAGATCGCCGAGCTGGACGAGGACGAACGGGCGGCGTTTCTGGAGGAGATGGGGCTCGAAACGTCCAGCCTGGAGCGGCTCATCCGGGCGGCCTACGAGCTGCTCGGCCTCATCACGTTTTTCACGGCCGGGCCCAAAGAGACGCGCGCCTGGACCGTCCGCCGCGACACCCGCGCCCCCCAGGCCGCCGGCGTCATCCACACCGACTTCGAACGCGGCTTCATCCGGGCCGAAACCATCAAGTTCTCCGACTACGACCGCCTCGGCAGCGAGGCGGCCGCCCGTGAGGCCGGCGCCATGCGCTCCGAAGGCAAAGACTACGTCGTCCAGGACGGGGACGTGATGCTGTTCCGCTTCAACGTCTGAAAAAGCCGCCTTTCGCCCCGGACCGCTCACCCGTTTTCTCCGTCTGCGGCGAGGGGACTGCCGGCTCAGAACAGGCGGCCGAAGGTCAGGCTGATGGTCGGTGTGCCGAAGCCGTGCTGGCGGGGCTGCACGGCCGGTTCGAGGAGCTGCACGCCGTCGAACACGTAGCTGAAGGCATAGCCCAGCCGGATGCCCTGCGTCATCCGCCGGCTCAGCCCGAAGTGCGCGCCGAGCGCGATCATCCCGCCGTAGCCGAGGCGGAACGTCCCGCGTGGCAGCGCCCCGATGGAGTCGTAGGTGCGCTCTTCGGCGTCCCGGAGGCCGTTGCCGTTCGCGTCGTCGAAGTACGGGTATTCCCAGCCGAGCGTCGGGCCGGTGATGATCTGGAGGTACGGCCGGAAGTTGTCCTGGATGGATTCCTGGAAGAGGCGGCGTTGCAGGCCGATCTGGATCGGCATCATCAGGAAAAAGTTGGCCTTGCGCGGGATGGAGCGCCGCCCGAAGAAATCGAAGAACACGACCTCGCGCTCGTCCTTGCCCGCGGCCAGGCTCAGCTCCAGGCTGAACGAGGTGACCCGGCTCAGCGCCCGGTGGTAGTATCCGCCCAGCCCGAAGCCGCTGTTGGTCAGCAGCACGGTGAACCCCATGCCGCTGCCGTAGGGGTTGAGCCGTGCGGCGCGTTCGCCGTCGGGGGCCTGCGCCCGGACCGACGCGGCAAGCAGCCCGCCGGCGAGCATCAGCAGCCCCAGCGCGGCGGATGCGCTTCGAAGCCATCGGAACGCGCGGATACCCATCTGGTGGACGGTCTGGCGAGACGCAACGGGGACTCGGGAGCCTACCCGAGGCGCACGGGTTTGTTCTGACTGCCGTATCCTGCCGTCATCTCCGCCGTCCCGATTCCGATCACCATCCCTCCACGCGCCATGCCTGCCTGCCTCGTCCGCCGCCTCTCCCTGCCGCTGGTGCTAGCCGCCGGGCTGCTCCTCGCCGGCTGTGCCGCCGAACCCGAAAGCCCGTCCGATGCCGCCTCCGCCGGCATCGTGCCCGCCACCCGTGCCGACTCCATCGCCCTGAAGGTCTACGAAGCGCACGGCGGCCCCGAGGCCTGGGCGTCCGTGCCGTACCTCCGGTTCGATTTCGCCTTCGGCCAGGGCGGCCAGCGGCAGCGCATCGCCAGCCACCTGTGGGACCGCCACACCGGGGCCTACCGCGTCGAGTGGACACGCGGGACCGACTCCACGTACGTGGCGCTTTTCAACGTCAACCACCACCGCGACGGCCAGGTGTACCTGAACGGCGAGCCCGTGCCCGCCACGCAGAACGCCGAGCTGCTCGAACAGGCCTACCGCCGTTTCATCAACGACACGTACTGGATGCTCATGCCGGTGAAGCTGTTCGACCCCGGTGTGCAGCGCGCCTACGTCCCGGATTCCTCCGATGCCGACACCGACGTGATCCGGCTGTCGTTCGAGCAGGTGGGCCTCACGCCGGGCGATCAGTACTGGGTCTACGTGGACCGGACCACCGGGCGCGTGAAGGAATGGGCCTTCGTCCTCCAGAGCGGCAACCGGGGCCGTTTCGCCTGGACGGCCTACGAGGAATTCGACACGCCGGCCGGCCCCATCGCCATCGCCACCGCCAAGCCGGCCATCGGAGCCGACCGGACGCTGTACACGGACCGGGTGGAGGTGCTGACGGAGGTGCCCGCGGACCTGTTCACCGACCCCCGCCCCCGTCTCGTGACGGAGTAGCCGGAGCCCACCCGCCGTCTCGCTCGCATCCATCGCCCTGCCCCTCGTGGACTATCGGCTCCTCATCGCCCGGCGGTATCTGATCAGCCCGCGGCAGGTCACGCTGATCTCCGTCATCACCGGCATCTCGATGGCCGGGGTGGCGCTCGGCGTGGCCGCGCTGATCGTGGTGCTCTCGGTGATGAACGGGTTTTACGACTTCGTGCGGGATCTGCTCGTTTCCCTCGACCCCCACGTGCGCATCGAGCGCGTCGGGGAACGGGGGTTTGCCGGGGCCGACTCGCTGATGGCCGTGGCCCGGTCGATCCCTCACGTGGAGCAGGCCACCGCCTACGTGGAGGGCAAGGCCCTGCTGGTCCACGGCACCGGCCGAGACGCCAGCCGGGTCGTCATCGTGCGCGGCGTGGATCCGGCGACGCTCACCGGGGTGAGTGACGTCGCCGCCCGCACGGGCTTCGGCTCGTTCGACCTGGGGCGGCGCAACGGGCGGCCGGGCATCGTGCTGGGGATGAGCCTGGGGCAGCGGCTGGCGCTGCTGCCCGGCACCGACACGCGCCCCGCCAGCGAGGTGGCCCTGCTCTCGGCCCCCGGCATCGAACGCATGCTCTCGCAGCCGTTCGGGGGGGTGCCCCTGGCCCGGTTCGAGGTGCGCGGCCTGTTCGAGCTGGAGCAGACCTACGACGAAACCCACGTCTTCATCAGCCTGGAGGACGCCCAGCGGCTGTTTCGCATGGAGGGCCGCGTCTCCGGCGTCGAGCTGCGGCTGGACGACCTCGGGCACGCCGGGGCGGTCAAAGCCCTCCTGCAGCAGCGCCTCGACCCGAACCGCTTCTCCGTGCGCACCTGGTACGACCTGCAGCAGTCCCTCTACGACGTCATGCAGCTGGAGAAGTGGGGGGCCTCCGCCATCTTGATTCTGATCGTCGTCGTGGCGGCCTTCAACATCATCGGCTCGCTCACCATGATCGTCATCGAGAAGCGCCACGACATCGGGGTGCTCCAGGCCATGGGGGTGTCGCCGCGCAACGTCCGCCGCATCTTCCTGACCGAGGGGCTGCTGATCGGCCTGATCGGCGCGGGCATCGGGCTCGTGCTGGGGCTGGGCATCGCCCTCTTGCAGCAGCACTTCGAGCTGGTCCCGCTGGCCGGCGCCGAGTCGTTCCTGATCGACGCCTACCCGGTTTCGATCCACGCGCTCGACGTCGTGCTCGTCGTCCTCGTGTCGATGCTGCTGTGCGTGCTGGCGGCGATCTACCCCGCGGTCCGGGCCGCTTCCATCGAGCCGGCCCGTGCGGTGCAGGTGGACGGCTGAGAGGGGCGGGAGAAGGTTGCGGGCAAGATGGAAAACGCTGAATCCGCCCTTCAAACCACGTCCTTCGCGCTTGAACTCCCTCGTCGAAGCCACGCACGACGCCCGGAATTCGCCGGGCTCTCATGCGGCGTACCGGGATCGGGGTGGCATTATTGATTCGATTCCCTGATTATCCGGTGTTCCGAGCGGCCGTGGTCGTGCCCGGTGCGTCCGGCCCTGCCTGCGGGGGGCGTTCTCTCACAACCGTCTGCACAGTACGCGTATGGTCCACAAGCAATTCAACATGGTCGGCATCCCGGAGCGTCCGGCGAAGCCTCGTCCCGAGGGGCTCACCCTCATGCTGGACAAGGGCCTCTCGGCCCGGCAGGTGGAGGACGTGCTAGACGTCGCCGCCGAGTACATCGACCTGGTCAAGCTGGGCTGGGGCACGGCGGTGATCACCCCCGGGCTGGAGCGGAAGCTGGCCATCTACCGGGCGGCCGACGTGCCGGTGTATTTCGGCGGTTCGCTGTTCGAGGCCTTCTATCTGCGTCGCCAGTTCGACACCTATCGCCGCCTGCTCGACCACCTGGGCATCCGTCACGTCGAGGTGTCCGATGGGTCGCTGGAGATGGCACGGGATGAGAAGCTCGGGTGCATCCACGTGCTGTCCCGGGATTTCACCGTGCTGAGCGAGGTCGGGTCGAAGGACAAGGACACGATCATGCCGCCGTACAAGTGGGTCAAGTACATTCAGCAGGAGCTGGAGGCCGGCAGCTGGAAGGTGATCTGCGAGGCCCGGGAGAGCGGCACGGCCGGCATCTTCCGCCCCAACGGGGAGATTCGCTCCGGCCTGGTCGACGAGATCGTCGACCTGATCGACCGCCGTCTCATCATCTTCGAGGCGCCGCAGAAGGCGCAGCAGGTCTGGTTCATCAAGCACTCCGGGCCGAACGTCAACCTGGGCAACATCAGCCCGGAGGAGGTGATCCCGCTGGAGACGCTGCGCCTGGGGCTCCGTGCGGATACCATGTTCGACTTTTACCGGGAGGACGAGGCGGCCCCGGTTCGCCCTCATCTCAACGGGGACGACGCCGGCGGACCTGGCTGACGCCGCCTGCCCGCGCCGGGGCGACGAACCGGGCCGGGGGCCGGCGGAAACATTTCGCCCCGGCGGCGGCTACAACGGCGGTCGTTCATCAAGAATTCCCGGCCGGGGCGGTTTCAGGGCCCGTATGCGGCTTGATCCGCAGGGCAGGGCGTGCCTATATTTTCAGGCTCCCGGTGTCCTGGCCTGAACGGTGAGAAGGCGCCGGCACACGCCCGGGAACGGACCGGGGCACCCTCGCGGAACGCGCACAGTCAAAGCATCGATAGACATGGCACGCAGAGATCAGTTGACGGGCAAGGGCCCCCGGGCGGGCAACCACGTGTCCCACGCCAACAACAAGGCCAAGCGTCGTTTCGACGTGAACCTGCAGAAGAAGCGGTTCTACATTCCGAGCGAGGATCGCTGGATCACGCTGCGGGTGTCGGCCAAGACGCTCAAGACGATCAACCGGAAAGGCATCGAAGCCGTGTTGAAGGATGCGCGCGCCCGCGGCGTGCGCGTCTGAGACAGCCCGGCCGGGCCGATAAGGATCTGCCAGGAGGGATCAGATTATGGCAAAGAAAGGTAAAGACATCCGCACCAAGGTCATTCTGGAGTGCACCGAGGCGCCGGGGACGTCCCGCTATGCGACGATGAAGAACCGGCGCAACACGACGGAGCGGCTGGAGTTGAGGAAATACAATCCGGTGCTGCGCAAGCACACGCTGCATCGGGAAATCAAATGAGCCAGGAGGTTTGAACCATGGCCAAGAAAGTCAGCAAGAACCAGCGTACCGACCGTGGGAAGAACAACACGGCGAAGAACATGGTGAAGATCGTCGTGTCGGAGAAGAAGCCGAACGGTCAGTACCGGTTCCGGTACAAGATGGTGGAGGCGGAGAACCTGCAGCAGGAGTTGCAGGCCGCCCGCGCCTGAGGGGCGGCTTCCGGCTTGCCGGCGGCCTGATCCCCGCGGGGTCGCCTGCCTCGGGGCGTAGCGCAGCCCGGTAGCGCGTCTGCTTTGGGAGCAGAAGGTCGTCGGTTCGAATCCGGCCGCCCCGACATCGCCGGCCTCCCGGGCCGACCGCCTGCGTGGGCTCCTGCGCCTGTAGCTCAACCGGACAGAGCAGCGGACTTCTAATCCGCAGGTTGCAGGTTCGAGTCCTGCCGGGCGCGCTGCGCAAACATAGACGGGTCCGTCCGATCCGGTGCCGTGGCCGAGTGGTTAGGCAAAGGTCTGCAAAACCTTGTACGGCGGTTCGAATCCGCCCGGCACCTCGTCCGCACAACGCCCCATTCGCTCCGTCCGAGCGGGTGGGGCGTTGGCGTGTTCATCCGCCTCGTCCTCGGCGAGGCGCAAGCAAAAGGGCCGCTCCAGCCGATGCCGGGGCGGCCCTTTCGGTGTTTTTTGCGTCGCGGTCTGCGTAGGGTCCTTCAGGTAAAGGCCCCGGGGGAAGGGAGGTGGGCGGTACTGGATTCGAACCAGTGACCCCCTGCTTGTAAGGCAGGTGCTCTGAACCGGCTGAGCTAACCGCCCGGAACGACGTCGGGTTGCGAGCCGGAGCCCGGGGCCTGAACGGCCCGGAGCGCCCGACCGGCAACCCGACATCTCGATCGAGCGGGAAACGGGATTCGAACCCGCGACCCTCAGCTTGGGAAGCTGATGCTCTACCAACTGAGCTATTCCCGCTTTTCGAGCGTGCTATCTTACATCCGTCTTTGATGAAAGTCAAGTGATGGCGTTGCTTTGTTGGATCAATTTGGTATCTTCACCATTTCCAGACGCCCCCAGCCGGAGCGCTGGTTTTTTTGTGTCTATGCTTCCGACGAATCGACGATCCCCCCGATTACCATGAAACGGACGTACCAGCCCAGCCGCCGCAAGCGCGCCAACAAGCACGGCTTCCGCGCCCGGATGCAGTCGAAGAACGGCCGCAAGGTGCTGGCCCGCCGCCGCGCCAAAGGGCGCAAGCGCCTCACCGTGAGTGACAGCATGAGCGGCAAGTAAGCCCGGCCGACGCAGGAAGCGGGGATCGGCACGCAGAGGGCGGTCCACGGAGATCGGCCTTCCGTACGCCCCGCCTGCGTTCCGTGGCCTGCCCCCGGCGTTGCCCATGCCGGATCAGACGCTGCCCCGCGCCCGGCTGCTCAAACGGCGGCGGCTCATCCGCGCGCTGTTCGATCGCGCCCGGGACGATGTCGGCTCTGTGGCGGTCGGCACCATCCGGGTGCTCTACCGCGTCGTTCCCCGGCATGAGGCCGGCAGCGACGAGCCCGTCCTGGTTGGTTTCGCGCCGGGGCGGCGGGCGCGGCGGGCCACGGCCCGCAACCGCATCAAACGCCTGCTCCGCGAGGCCTATCGCCGCCACCAGCAGCCCCTGCGCGATCGCCTTGACGGGCAGGAGCGCACGCTCACGCTCATGATCCTGTTTCGGGGCGACCCGGACGTCGCCTCGCGACGTATTCCCACGGATCTGCCCCGTGCGCTGCGTCGCCTGACGGACCGTCTCGGCACCGACCAGGCCGGGGCCTCCGGTTTTGCGTGAATCCAGATCCACGCCGGAACTGCCCCTGAGGGCCTCCGTACGCAGCCCATCCCACCGCCCTTCTACCCCTGCCTGCTCTACCTGGAGATCCGACTGTGGACCGGAACGTCGTCATCGCCACGGTGCTCATCGCTGCCATCATGTTCGTGTGGCTGTACCTGATGGCACCGCCTCCGCCCGTCGAACCGACCGCGCAGGAAGATCCGATCACCGATACCTCGGCGGTGGCCACCGCGCCGGACGAGGAGGCGTTCGAGGCGGGCGTGGCGCGGATGAATCGGCGGCCTGCCCTCGTGGATTCGACCATCGCCGGGGCCGGGGAAGGGGAGGAGCGCCGCATCACCGTCGAGACGGACCTCTACGAAGCGACCTTCTCCACGCGCGGGGCCACGCTGACGTCCTTCGTCCTGAAGACGTACAAGAAGTTCGACCAGCAGACGCCGGTTCAGCTCGTCAGCGATTCGACCGACGGGGCGCTGGCGCTGGTCTTCACCACGCCCGCCAACCACCTCGTCGACACGCGGGCCTTCTTCTTCGAGGCCGACGTCTCCGAAGACCGCCTCCGCGTCACCGACGCACCGGCGACGCTGACCTTCACAGCCCGGGTCGGGCAGGGCGAGATCCGGCAGACCTACACCTTCACGCCCGGCTCCTATGAGGTCGGGCTGGCCGTCGATCAGACCCGTGCCTCGACGTTCAGCACGCAGGAGGGCTATGAGCTGATCTGGGACGGGGGGCTGCCCTTCACCGAGGGGGATCCTGAAAACGAGGCGCAGCGCGCCGGGGCCTTCGCTCGCAGCGGCGGCGAGGTCGAAAGCGTCGAGTTGATGGACGAGGACGACGTCTACCTCGACCTGAATGGCCGTGTGGACTGGGTGGCCGTCAAGAATAAGTACTTCACCGCCGTGCTCATTCCCGATGGGGAGAGCGTCGGCGGCGAACTGGAGGGCGAGCAGGTCGGGCAGCCGCCGGCGGTCTGGGAGGACTACACCGTCCGCCTGGCCATGCCGCCACCCCGGGCCGGCACGGCGGACACCTTCCGCCTCTACCTGGGGCCGATGGAGTACTACCGCATCGCGGCCTACGACCTCGGGCTCTACGACATGGTCGACTTCGGGTACGACATGTTCGAGTGGATCACCCGGCCGCTGGCGCGCTTCATCTTCATCCCGGCCTTTACCTTCCTCAGCGAGTTCATTCCCAGCTACGGGATCGTCATCATCATTCTGGCGATCCTGATGAAGCTGCTGCTGTACCCGCTCACCAAATCCTCCTATCGCAGCATGGCGCGGATGCGCGAGTTGCAGCCGAAGATGGAGGAGATCAAGGAGAAGTACGCGGATAACCCGCAGAAGCAGCAGGAGGCGATGATGAAGCTGTACCGCGAGACGGGGGTCAACCCGCTCGGGAGTTGCCTGCCGATGTTCCTGCAATGGCCGGTCATCATCGCGCTGTGGCAGTTCCTGCCGCAGTCCATCGAGATCCGCCAGCAGGGCTTTCTCTGGGCGCATGACCTCTCCGCGCCGGACGTCATCCTGAACCTGCCCTTCACGATTCCGCTCTACGGCAACTTCGTGGCCGGCTTCACGCTGCTGATGGGGCTGTCGATGGTGATCCAGATGCGCATTCAGATGGCCTCGACGCCCTCGAACCCGCAGACAAAGATCTTCACGTACGTGATGCCGGTGATGATCTTCGCCTTCTTCAACCGGCTGGCCTCGGGGCTGAGCCTTTACTACCTCTGCTTCAACATCCTCTCGGCGGCGCAGCAGAAGCTCATCAATCGCTCGATCGAGAAGGAGAAAGAAGAAGGCGGGGGCGCGAACGGCAAAGGCTCGTCGAAGATCGCGCGGGATGCCCAGAGCGCGGCCCGGAAGTCGCGCGGCGGGCGGCGCTCTCCGCGGGCTCGGGCGCGCTGACGGGGCGGCGGAAACAGCACCGGGGCCCGGCGGCGTTGTAGCCGTCCCGAGCCGGCACAGGCCGTTCGTCATCCCCCATGCCCCATCCCGCATCCCTCACGGCCACCGATACCATCGCGGCCATCGCCACGGCCCGCGGCCGGGCGGCCCTCGCCGTCGTGCGCGTTTCCGGCCCGGCCGCCGTCGAGGTGGTGGCCTCGTGCTTCCGCGGCGCAGACCTGCGCGCGGTGCCGTCGCACACGGCCCACGTCGGCTACCTGCATGACGGCCACGGTCACGACCTGGACCAGGTCGTCGTGACGGTTTTTCGGGCGCCACGCTCGGCCACGGGCGAGGACGTCGTAGAGGTGTCCTGCCACGGCGGCGACGTCGCGCCGCAGCTCGTCCTGCGCACGCTGCTCGACCACGGTGCCCGGATGGCGCGGCCGGGTGAGTTCACGCAGCGCGCCTTCCTCCACGGCAAGCTGGACCTGACGCAGGCCGAGGCCGTGGCCGACCTCATCCACGCCTCCTCCACGCTGGCCCACCGCGTCTCGCTGAACCACCTCCAGGGGCGCTATTCGGCGGTGTTGCAACAGCTGCGGCAGGACCTGCTGGAGCTGTGCGCGCTCGTCGAGCTGGAGCTGGATTTCTCCGAGGAAGACGTCGAATTCGCGGACCGAGAACGGCTGGAGGCGCTCCTGGCCGGCGCCGACCGCCTGCTGGGCGAGTTGCTGGCGTCGGTGCACCTGGGCGAGGTGGTGCGGGACGGCGTGCGGGTCGTGATCGGGGGGCGGCCGAACGCGGGAAAATCCACCCTGCTCAACGCGCTCGTCGGACGGGACCGCGCCATCGTCAGCGACACGCCGGGCACGACGCGCGATGAGATCGAGGCCGAAGCCGAGATCGAGGGGCTCCGCTTCCGGTTCGTCGATACCGCCGGGCTGCGTGAAACGGGTGATGCCATCGAGGCCGAGGGCGTCCGCCGGGCCCGCGACGCCATCACCCGCAGCGACGTGCTGCTCTACGTCTATGACGTCACGGCCGGGCTCGACGCCGGGGAAGTCGTCTTCCTGCAGGACCTGCGCGCGCGGCAGCCGGCGCTGCCGGTGTTGCTGGTGGGCAACAAGGCGGACCTGGCCGCGGGCGCTGCCGAGGCCCCCCCGGGGTTGGCCCTGCCCGTGCTGCCCCTCTCGGCCCGTCAGGCCACGCACGACGCCACGCGGCTCCAACCGCTCGTGCGCCGGCTCGTGGACGCCGTGGCCGCCGGGCTGGCCGGGGCCGAGGCCTCGCCCGTGGTCATGAACCAGCGCCATCGGCAGCACCTCCGCCACGCCCACGCGGCCGTCCGCCGCGCCCGGCAGGCCCTCGACGCCGGCACCTCGGGCGACACGCTCGCCCTCGACCTTCGGGCCGCGCTCTACCAGCTCGGCGAGATCACCGGCGAGATCACCAACGAGGACGTCCTCGACCAGATCTTCTCGCGGTTCTGCATCGGCAAGTGAGGGGCTGCCCGACGGGCGGCGGGGGAGGGCTCCGTGGGCCTTCGCCCCGGGCTCCTGACGATGGGATGACACCAGCAGCCTCGATCTTCCGTTGCCTTCGCCCATCTCGACCTGTCCTGCCGTCATGGTTGCATCAACCTGGTACACCCTCCACGTCAGCCCCCTCGGCACGCTGCTGCTCACGTCCGACGGGGAGGCCATCACCCGGCTCACGTTCGAGGCCGCGCCCGACCCCACCTGGCGGCGAGACGATGCGTGGTTTGCCGGGGTTCGGGCGCAGCTCGACGCGTACGTTGCGGGGGAGCGGAGGGGGTTCGACGTGGCGCTTCGGCCCGAGGGGTCGCCGTTCCAGCAGCGTGTGTGGGCGGCCCTCCAGGCGATTCCGTACGGGCAGACGACCACCTACGGCGATCTGGCCGCACGCCTGGGCGATCCCGGAGCCGTGCGCGCCGTCGGGCAGGCCAACCGGCGCAACCCCATCGCCATCCTCATCCCGTGCCACCGCGTCGTCGGAGCCGACGGATCGCTGACGGGCTACGCCGGCGGCCTCGACCGCAAGCGGGCGCTGCTGGCGCTGGAGCAGGGCCATGGGCGGCAGGGGCGGCTGTTTGGATAAGGCAGCAGTCGAAGGGCGATGGTCGCAAGGAAAACCGTGTCGGCCGACCTGCGCACCTCGTTCTTCGACCGTTCTCTTGCGCTCCCGCGCTGCCGGCGCTTTCTTAAAGCTTCCGGCCCTGCCCATCCACCTGCCCTCGTTCTGCCATGCCGCTGCCGCCGCATTCCTCCAGCCGTCGTGATTTCATGAAGCGTTTTGCCGTCGGCGCCGGTGCCGTGGCGGCGATGAAGGCCCCGGCCGTCCTCGCCCGCGTGGGCGAGCGCGTGCCGCCGCGGCAGAAGCTCGGCATCGCCCTCGTCGGGCTCGGGTACTACAGCACCCAGATCCTCGGGCCTGCGCTGCAACACACGCAGGACGTCGAGCTGCGCGGGATCGTCACCGGCACGCCGGCGAAGGCCGAGCGGTGGAAGGCCCAGTATGGCATCCCCGAAGCCAACATCTACAACTACGAGACCTTCGACCGCATCGCCGACAACGAGGCCATCGACATCATCTACGTCGTCCTGCCCAACAGCATGCACGCGGAGTACACGATCCGCGCGGCCGAGGCGGGCAAGCACGTCATCTGCGAGAAGCCGATGGCGCTCAACGCCGAGGAATGCCGCCAGATGATCCAGGCCTGCCGGGATGCCGGTGTGCAGCTCACCATCGGCTATCGGATGCAGTTCGAGCCGCACACGCAGGAAGTCATGCGGCTCGGGCAGGAGCAGGTCTTCGGGCCGGTGCGCATGGTGCAGGCCGGTGCCGGCTACCGGGAAGGCCGTGCCGACCACTGGAAGCTCAAAAAGGCCATGGGCGGCGGCGCCATGATGGACATGGGCGTCTACTCGCTCCAGGCGGCCCGCTACATCACCGGCGAGGAGCCCATCGCCGTCACGGCGCAGGCCCACACGACGCGCCCCGAGCTGTTCACGGAGGTCGACGAGACGACGATGTTCCAGCTCGAATTCCCCAGCGGTGCCCTGGCCACGCTCTACACGTCGTTCGGCATGGGCGTCAACGACATGTACACCACGGCGGCGGATGGCTGGTTCTACCTGCGACCCTTCTCCAGCTACAGCGGCATCCAGGGCGCCAGCAGCAACGGCCCCTTCGACTTCCCGCAGATCAACCAGCAGGCGGTGCAGATGGACGAACAGGCCCGCAGCATCCGCGACGGCACGCCCATGCGCGTCCCGGGCGAGGAAGGCCTGCGCGACATGATCGTCGTCGACGCCATCTATCAGGCCATCGAAAGCGGAGAACGGGTCGAGATCGGCTGACGGATCGCCCTGCCTACCCCGCATGACCTCTTGACGTCAGGCGGTATATGGGGTTAATTTTACGACAGTTCGGGATAGGAAACGTGTTTCTCCGCATGAAGCGGAGCGGTTCTGCCGAAACAGAGCGGACGTCGTGAACATGATGCGTCGTTGCATGCTGGTCGCGGTGATGCTGGTCGCGGCCGGATGGGGAACGGAGGGCGCCCGGGCGCAACGCCTGTTCTGGCTGGGCACCCTGGGCGGCCCGGAGAGCAAGGCCCTGGGCGTCTCGAACAACGGGGTGGTGGTGGGCTATGCCACGAACCTCGCCGGCGAGTCGCGGGCGTTTCGGTGGACGGAGGCGAGCGGTATGCAGGACCTGGGCGCGCTGATCCTGTATTCGACCCACAGCTACGCCTATGACGTATCGGAGGACGGATCGGTCGTCGTCGGGCAATCCCATCGTCCGTTTCGGTGGACGGAGCCGAGTGGAATGCAACCCATTGACACCGATCATTTAGGAGTTGCCTCCAGTGTTTCGTACGACGGGAGCCTGAGCGGGGGCTGGTTCTTCGATGGGGCAACCGGTCGTGACAGGCCTTTCCGGTGGACGGAATCTTCCGGCATGGACATACTTTTCGAGGATGCAGGCCACGCGTTCGTTCGGGGCGTCTCCGGGGATGGCTCGGTCTGTGTCGGCTCCCTCGGTGATGTCAGTCCGCGCGCCTTCCGTTGGACGGAAGCCACGGGGGTGCAGGACCTGGGCACGCTCGGCGGCTCGGAGAGCGTGGCGTATGCCGCGGACGAGGACGGCAGCGTGATCGTGGGCTATGCCGTGAACACCAGCGGCCACCGCCGTCCGTTCCGCTGGACGAGTTCCGCGGGCATGACGGACCTGACGAGTCTGGGCCTGGTCAGCGAGGCCCTGGACGTCTCGGCCAGCGGGCAGAAAATCGTGGGCTACTACGTGATCAACGGCACCGAGGACGAGCGGGCCGTGCAATGGAACCTGTTTCCGGTCCTTTCCATCCGCAACCTGACCGGCCACTACGCGGACCTGCTCAGCGCGGGCTCGGTGCTCAACCGGGCCGAAGCGATCTCCCCGGATGGCCGGTACATCGCCGGCTGGGGGTTCAACGCGGAGACGGGGCGGACGGAGGCCTTCCTGCTCGATACCAGCGTGTCAACGGCCGTAGAGGACGCCACCCTGCCGCAGGAGGCGGTGCTGGCCGGGGCGTACCCGAACCCGTTCCGGCTGTCGACCACGCTGGGGTTTACGGTGAGCCGTCCGGGGCCGGTCCGCCTGCAGGTGTACGACGCGCTGGGGCGGCTGGTGCGGTCCCTCGTCGACGAGCACCGTGGCGTCGGCGCCTACCAGGTCGTTTGGGACGGTCGTGACGCGGCCGGCCGGGAGGTGCCCGCCGGGGTGTACCTGGTACGGTTCGAGACGGGCGGCCATGCGCAGACCCGCACGCTGGTCGTGCTCCGCTAGCCGGCGCCTCCGCGGTTCATCCGGAATCATCCGCCTGTCTTCATCGGCACCGGTTTTTCGCCTTTCGCCGGGCCACCACAGGGGTCTTTTGTCGGCCTCCGTCGGCTTCGCACCCTCCCGAACCAACCGGCTCCCTCGCTCGTTCACGGTCCCTCTCAATCACTGACTGCGGATGGCCGATAGCCGACAGCTAGATCATGTCCGATTATTTCACCTATGACGTCATCGTCGTTGGCGGCGGGCACGCCGGGAGCGAGGCGGCCGCAGCGGCGGCCCGGATGGGCGCGCGCACGCTGCTCGTCACGATGAACCTGGAGGCCATCGGGAAGATGTCGTGCAACCCCGCCATCGGTGGGATCGGCAAGGGCCACATCGTCCGCGAGATCGACGCCCTCGGCGGGGTGATGGGTGTCGTCACCGACCGGGCGGGCATCCAGTTCCGCATGCTCAACCAGCGCAAGGGGCCGGCCGTGTGGGGCCCCCGTGCGCAGTGCGACCGCATGGCCTACGCCGCGGCCGTGCGCCAGACGCTGGAGGAGATCCCGGGCCTTTACATGCGGGCGGACATGGTCGTGGACCTGCTCGTCGACGACGGGCCGGACGGCCGGCGCGTGGCCGGCGTGCGGACCCGCCTCGGGCAGACCTTCCGGGCGCGGGCCGTCGTCCTGACCAGCGGGACGTTCATGAACGGGCTCATCCACGTCGGCGAGAACCGCTTCGGCGGGGGGCGCATGGGCGAGGGGGCTTCGACGGGCCTGACCGCCGCGCTGCACGCCCTCGGCTTCGAGAGCGGCCGCCTCAAGACCGGCACGCCGCCCCGCGTGGACGGGCGCAGCCTCGACGTCGGCGTCATGCAGGAGCAGCCCGGCGACCCGCAGGCCAGCCCCTTCTCCTACCTCACCGACCGGCTGCCGGACGACCAGCTCAGCTGCTGGCTGACCTACACCACCCCGCGCACGCACGAGATCCTGCGCACCGGCTTCGACCGCAGCCCCATGTTCACCGGCCGCATCCAGGGCCGGGGGCCGCGCTACTGCCCGTCCATCGAGGACAAGATCGACCGCTTTGCGGAGAAGGAACGCCATCAGATCTTCATCGAGCCCGAAGGCCGTCACACCCACGAGGTGTACGTCAACGGCTTCTCGACGAGCCTGCCCGAGGAGGTGCAGTTCGAGGCGCTGCGCACGATTCCGGGGATGGAGCGCGCCCACCTGCTGCGGCCGGGCTATGCCATCGAGTACGACTACTTCCCGCCCTATCAGATTCGCTACAGCCTGGAGACGAAGGCGATCCGCGGGCTGTTCTTCGCCGGGCAGATCAACGGCACGACGGGCTACGAGGAGGCCGCGGCGCAGGGGCTCATCGCCGGCATCAACGCTGTGCAGCACCTCCGGGGCGAGGAGCCGCTGGTGCTCAAGCGCTCCGAAGCCTACATCGGCGTGCTCATCGACGACCTCGTGGCGAAGGGCACGGAGGAGCCCTACCGCATGTTCACCTCCCGCGCCGAGCACCGCATCCTGCTGCGCCAGGACAACGCCGACCAGCGCCTCACCGAGCGGGGCTACCGGCTCGGCCTCGTCGGTGCCGAGCGCTATGCCCGCTTCCGGCGGAAGCAGGAGGCGCTGGCCCGCCTCCGCCGCTACCTGGAAGACACCTCCGTGCGGCCCGAGCAGGTCAACGGCTACCTGGAGGCCGTCGGGACCTCGCCCATCAGCGAGCCCGAGCGGCTGGCCCGGCTCGTCCTCCGCCCGCAGGTGTCGCTGGCGGCGCTGCTGGCTCACACCGGCCTCGGCATCGACGTCGACGCGCCCGGCCTCGAACGCCCCGAGACGCTCGTCGAGATCGAACTGAAATACGCCGGCTACGTCGAGCGCGAGCAGGAGCTGGTGCGCAAGATGGAGCAGCTCGAGGGCTGGCGCATCCCGGAGGGCTTCGACTACCACGCCCTCTCGAACATCACGATGGAAGCGCGCGAGAAGCTCGGCAAGATCCAGCCCGAAACGCTCGGGCAGGCCTCGCGCATCAGCGGCGTCAGCCCGGCCGACGTGTCGGTGCTGATGGTGCTGTTGAAGAAGCACGGCGGCACCGCCCGCCGCCCGGAACCGGTAGAAGCCTAGGGCTGCTGGCTGAGGGCTGCTGGCTGAGGGCTGACCGCCGATGGCTTTTCGGCCCTTGCCGTTCGTATGTTTCGGCTTCCTCGTCATCCATCTCGTGCCTCCCATGACCGGCGCCCTCGACCTCGATACCCTCACACAGCTCGTCGGCGACGGGGACATCGACACCGTGCTCGTCTGCATGGTGGACATGCAGGGCCGCCTCATCGGCAAACGGGTGACCGGGTGGTACTTCCTCGAGCAGGTCATCCACGAGATGCATGTGTGTGACTACCTGCTCACCGTGGACATGGAGATGGAGCCGGTGCCGGGCTATGCGGCGGCCTCGTGGGACCTCGGGTACGGGGACATCGCCATCCGCCCGGACCTCGGCACGCTGCGCCTCGTCCCCTGGCTGCCCGGCACGGCGCTGGTGCTGGGCGACTGCTGCGACCACCACGGCAACGAGCTGCCCCATGCCCCGCGCAGCATCCTCAAACGCCAGGTCGACCGCCTCGCCGAGCGCGGCATGATGGCGAAGATGGCCTCCGAACTGGAGTTCTACGTGCTGGACGAGAGCTACGAGTCAGCCCGTGCGAAGGACTACCGGGACCTCAAAACGGCCGGATGGTACATCGAGGATTACCACATCTTCCAGACCACCAAGGAGGAGCCGCTCATCCGGGCGATCCGCAACGGCATGGACGGCGCGGCCATCCCGGTCGAGTTCTCCAAGGGGGAGTGGGGACCGGGGCAGGAGGAGATCAACCTGCGCTACGCCGAGGCGCTGGAGATGGCCGACCGCCACAGCATCTACAAGAATGGCGTCAAGGAGATCGCCTACCTCCACGGCAAGGCCGTCACCTTCATGGCGAAGTGGCGCTTCGACCTGGCCGGTAGCAGCTGTCACATCCACGCGTCGCTCTGGGACGTGCGCACCGGCCGGCCGCTCTTTTTCGATGCCGACGCCGAGGGCGGCATGAGCACGATCATGCGGCATTTCCTGGCCGGACAACTCGCGCTGGCCCGCGAGATGACCTACTTCCTGGCGCCGTACATCAACTCGTACAAACGCTTCCAGGCCGGCTCGTTCGCGCCGACGCGCGCCGTCTGGAGCGTCGACAACCGCACGGCGGGCTTCCGGGTGGTCGGTAGCGGAGCGAGCCTCCGCGTCGAGTGCCGCATCCCCGGCGCCGACGTCAACCCGTACCTCGCCTATGCCGCCACGCTGGCCGCCGGGCTCTACGGCATCGAACACGAACTGGAGCTGGAGCCGGCGTTCTCCGGGAATGCCTACGCCGCTGCCGACGTCCGCGAGGTCCCCAAAACCCTCCGCGAAGCCCTGGCCGAACTCGACGGCTCCGAGGCGTTCCGCACCGCCTTCGGCGATGCCGTGATCGACCACTACCTCCGCGCCGGCCGCTGGGAGCAGGAGGAGTACGACCGGCGCATCACCGACTGGGAACGGCGGCGCTTCTTCGAGCGGGCGTGAGGGCCGGGTGGATGTTCCCCGAACCTTCGTCACCCCCTATGTCCCATTCCTTCCAGGTTCACTCGCCCGTCGACGGTCGCCTGCTGTTCGAGCGGGCGTATGCCGACGAGGCGGCCATCGCCCGCGCGCTGGAGGCGGCGCAAGCGGCTCAGGCCGACTGGCGGCAGCGTGCCGTCGCCGAGCGCGCCGCGCTGTGCAGCGCGCTGGTCGACCACCTCGTCGGGCAGAAGCAGGTCCTCGCCGAGGAGCTGACCTGGCAGATGGGCCGGCCCGTGGCACAGACGCCGGGTGAGGTCGGCGGCTTCGAGGAGCGGGCGCGCTACATGATCGGCATCGCCGGGGAGGCGCTGGCCGACGTCCGGCCGGCACCGAAGGCCGGCTTCACGCGCTTCATCCGCCGCGAGCCGCTGGGCACCGTGCTGGTGCTCTCGCCGTGGAATTACCCGTACCTGACGGCCGTTAACGCCGTCATCCCGGCGCTGATGGCGGGCAACGTGGTGCTCCTCAAGCACGCCGAGCAGACGGCGCTGTGCGCCGAACGCCTGGCCGAAGCCGCCCGCGCGGCAGGCCTGCCGGAAGGGGTGTTCCAGGCGCTGCATCTGACGCACGAAGCCGTGGGGGCGATGCTCCGGGCCGGTGCGGTGGACTTCGTCGCCTTTACCGGATCGGTGGCGGGCGGGCGCGCCGTGAGCCAGGCCGCGGCGGCCTCGTTCACCGGCGTGGGGCTGGAGCTGGGCGGCAAAGACCCCGCCTACGTCCGCCCGGACGCGCCGTTCGAGTTCACCGTCGAACACCTGGTCGATGGCGCCTTCTTCAACGTCGGGCAGTCGTGCTGCGCCGTCGAGCGCATCTACGTGCACCGGGATCTCTACGATCGCTTCGTGGAGGCCTTCGTGGAGCGGGCGCGGGCCTACCGGCTCGGCAACCCGCTGGAGCCGGAGACGACCCTGGGACCGATGGTGCGTACGCGCGCGGCCGACTTCGTACGGGAGCAGATCGCGGAAGCCGTGGCGCAGGGAGCCCGTCCGCTGATCGACGAAGCCGCCTTCCCGGCCTCGGTGTCCGGCACGCCCTACCTCGCGCCGCAGGTGCTCGTCCACGTCGATCATTCCATGCGGATCATGACGGAGGAAACCTTCGGCCCGGCCGTCGGCATCATGCCGGTGGCCTCCGACGACGAAGCGATTCGCCTCATGAACGACAGCCGCTACGGCCTCACGGCGTCGCTCTGGACCCGCGATGAGGCGGTCGCCCTGCGCCTCGGCGAGCAGATCGAGACGGGGACGTGCTTCATGAACCGCTGTGATTACCTGGACCCGGCGCTGGCCTGGACGGGCGTGAAGGACTCGGGACGCGGCTGTACCCTGTCGCGCCTCGGCTACGAACAACTCACCCGGCCCCGGTCGTTTCACCTGCGCCGGGTCGATTGACGAGTGTCGATTTTCGCATGTCGAATGGGGGGAGGGGAATGGGGAATGCGGGATGCGGAATGGTAGGACCTCAACGCTCAGCACCCACTCGTCACTCGCCATTCTCCACTCGCCCCTCGTCACTCGTCACTCGAAAATCGGCAATCCCATGGATTCAGCCTTCCTCCACGCCGACTGGCACGTCCCCACCCACATTCGCTTCGGGGTGGGCCGCATCGAGGAACTGCCCGGTGTCTGCCGGATGCTGGGCATCACGCGGCCGCTGCTGGTCACCGACCCCGGCCTGGCTGCGCTGCCCATGCTGCGGGCCATCCTCGCGCGCAATGAGGCGGCCGGGTTGCCCACGGCCGTCTTCAGCGCGATCAGACCGAATCCGACCGATGCCAACGTGGAGGACGGCCGGGCGGCGTATCGGCGCGGGGGGCACGACGGCGTCATCGCCGTCGGCGGCGGGAGCGCCCTGGACACGGGCAAGACGATCGCCCTGCTGGCCGGAACGCCCGAGCCGATCTGGGACGTCGGTCCGGACTGGGCCCGGATTCCCGCGGCGCGCATCGCCCCGGTGGTTGCCGTGCCCACGACGGCCGGCACCGGCTCGGAGGTCGGCCGGGCCGCCGTCATCACGCGGACGGCCACGCGCACGAAGGAGATCCCGTTTCACCCCGGCATGATGCCGAAGGCCGTCCTGGCCGATCCCGAGCTGACCGTGAGCCTGCCGCCGCACCTGACGGCCGGTACCGGCATGGACGCGCTGGCGCACCACCTGGAGGCCTTCTGCGCTCCGTACTATCATCCGATGGCCGACGGGATCGCGGTGGAAGGGATGCGGCGGATCAAGGACTGGCTGCCGGTGGCCTATCGGGACGGCACGCACCGGGAAGCCCGTGCCCACATGCTGGCGGCCGCCCTGATGGGCGCCGTCGCCTTCCAGAAGGGGCTGGGCGTCATCCATGCCCTCAGCCACCCGGTCGGGGCGTTGTACGACACCCATCACGGGCTCACGAACGCCGTGTTCATGCCCTACGCGCTCGCCTTCAACCGTCCGGCCATCGAGGAGCGCATGATCCGCCTGGCGCGCTATCTGGACCTGCCTCAGGCCCGCTTCGAGGCCGTGCTGGACTGGACGCTGGCGCTTCGAGAAACCCTCGGCGTGCCCCACACGCTGGCCGAACTAGGCGTGGACGACGCGCACCTCGACACACTCGTCGCCCAGGCCACCGCCGACCCCACCGCCGCGGACAACCCGGTCCCGCTCGATGCGCCGGCGCTGCGGCGGCTGTTCGTGAACGCCCTGGAGGGGAGAATCTCATAAAGCAGGCGGATCTGCCCGAGATTCCCTTGACTTCGGGCTCCGCATTCGTTAGGTCTATAGTCCCGTTGATTCATGCTTTTTTTGCATATCGGGGCCTCCTGGACTCGGCCAGGAGGGGGGTTCTGGTAGCCACCCCATCTCGTGATACGTATGGACTCCTTCAAATCGGTCTTCATCGCGGTCTTCATTGGGGCGGCCCTCGTGGTTGCGGCGTTCGTGCTTCATGCTCGGCGTCCTCCCGTAGAAGTCCAGCAGCCGACGCCTGAACTCGTCAGAGCGACGGGAAAGTGTGCGACATGCCACCGGCGGGAGACGCCCGCCATCGTCGCCGAATACGAGGCAAGCGATCATGCTCGCGTGGGAACCAACTGCCTGGATTGCCACGGTCCCCGAGAGGGGCAGGCTTCCTTCGATCATCGAGGGTTCGAGTTGACCAAGCAGGTAACGTCGCTCAATTGCCAGCAATGCCATGCGGAGCAGTACGACCAGTTTTTGCGCAGCCGGCATGCTGCGCCGGCGTTTGCTGCTGTGCGGGGCAGTGCCCCGTTTACTCAGGCTCAGATCGAATTTGCGGAAAGCTATCATGCTGGCGCCGTAGATCGTCCACCCAACGCCCTGGCCATGCTGGAGGGCGAGGCCGCCATCGCATCCGGTTGCGAAACGTGTCATTCCATTGGCAAGCCCAATCTGGATGGCTCCATCGGCACCTGTACGGCATGCCATGCACGGCACCAGGCCTCCATCGAGCTCGCTCGTGAGCCGGAGACCTGCGGTCAGTGCCACATGGGGCCGGATCACTCACAACTGGAGATCTACCGCGAATCCAAGCACGGGGTGATCTACAACGCACGTCGGGAGCACATGAACCTTTCTGCCGACCCCAAAACGCTCACCGTGGCTGATATGCCCGTACCGACGTGTGCTACCTGCCATATGAGCGGGCAGGAAGGCCTCGCCGTTACGCACGACGTCACCGAGCGGCTCTCATACTGGCTGTTCGCTCCCGTTTCGGAGCAGCGGCCCACCTACCGGCAGGGCCGCGACGAAATGATGCGCGCCTGCGGCAACTGCCACTCGCAGTCGCACACCGAGCGCTTTTTCGAACAGGCCGAGGCCGTCCTCACCGCTACCAACGACAAGGTCCGGGAAGCCCAGGCCATCATCGAAGAACTCCGCGCGGACAATTTGCTCACGCCTGCCCCGTTCGATGAACCCATCGAGTTTCTCTGGTTCGATTACTGGCACTATTTCGGACGGACGGCCAAGCACGGTGCATTCATGGGCGGTGCCGACTATGTGCAATGGCACGGCAATTACGAACTGCTGGCCAAACTCGTCGAGTTGAAGGAGATGGCCGAGGAGATACGCGCTCATGCCGACTGACTCTGGCTCCTCCACCCTTCAACGCTGGCTGGCCGACCGCAGCTTTTTGCTGGAGGTATTTGTCTTCAGCAATCTGGCTTTTTTGATTCTCGACGTTTCGGTAGCCCACGCCGTCAATGATTTTGCGCATCCGGCCGAGTGGATTCCAGTCGGGTTTGCTGTGGTCGGCTCTCTCGCGCTTGGGCTCGCGGTCTTTTTTCGCGTTCGGGGAGTCCCCAGCATGTTGAGATGGGTCGGGGAAGGGGTGGGATGGATCGGCGTCCTGGTTGGCGTAGCCGGGCTGGTGTGGCACCTGGAAGGACAATTCTTCCAGGTGCTCACGCTGGATCGACTCGTGTACTCCGCTCCATTCGTCGCTCCGCTGGCCTTTGCCGGGCTTGGGCTCCTGTTGCTCATGAATCGTCGTGTGCCGTCTGAGCACCTGGCCTGGGGCAGGTGGGTGCTCTTTCTGGCCTGGGGTGGCTTCATCGGCAACTTTGCGCTTTCCCTGGCCGACCATGCTCAGAACGGGTTCTTCTACGCGACGGAGTGGATCCCCGTCATAGCCAGCGCGCTGGCTGTGGGGTACTTTTTTGCGCTGATCATTCGACCTGCACAGTCCGGGTTCATCCAACTCGGATATTGGATTCTGGGCCTGCAGGTGGCCGTCGGGATCGTCGGGTTTGGCTTCCACATTGCACCCCTCTTTCAGCCTGCCGATGATCCCTTGATCTATCGGATCATCTTTGGAGCCCCGGTTTTTGCGCCCCTGCTGTTTATCGACCTGGCCCTCCTTGCCGCCCTGGGCCTGTGGGACGTGCAGACCAAGGTCGAAACGCGGACGCTTGCGGGAGCATGATCGAGTGATCGCACCTCGGCGTTCGAGATGGATCAGCCCCGGCATCGTCGCCCGGGCCGCCGCCGACCCCACCGCCGCGGACAACCCGGTCCCGCTCGACGCGCCGGCGCTGCGGCGGCTGTTCGTGAACGCCCTGGAGGGTCGGCTCGTTTAATCGGCCGCGGTACCCTGTCTTCCTCCACGCACGCCTCAACCTCCTTGTTCGACCCCTTCGCCGATCTCACCGACGCGCAGCGCGAGCGGCTCGCTGCCTTCGAGGAGCAGCTGCGACACTTCAACCGCCGGTTCAACCTCGTCTCCGGCGACACCGTGGCCGACTTCATGGAGCGCCACGTGCGGCATTGCCTTGCGCTGGCCTGGAAACCGTTCCCCCCCGGCAGCATCGTGGTGGACTGGGGGACGGGTGGAGGGCTGCCTGCCGTCCCGCTTGCCATCCGCTTTCCCGATGTGACGGTCTATGCCGTCGATGCGGTGGGGAAGAAGATCCAGGCGGTTCGGGCCATCGGGCGCCGGCTGGGCCTGGAGAACCTGCATCCGTGGCATGGCCGTGCCGAGGCCTGGACGCGCCCGGTGCACTACAGCGTCTCCCGCGCCACCGCTCCGCTCGTCGACCTCTGGCGCTGGCACGTCCGTGTCGCCGCTCCCCTCGCTGCGCCGGCGGAGGCCTGGCCGCCGGGCCTGATCTGCCTCAAAGGCGGCGACCTCACCGGGGAGATCGCGGCCCTGCACCGGCTGGATCCCTCCCTGCACGTGGAGCAGCACCCGCTCCAGACGCTGCTCGGCCGGTCCGCCTTCGCGGAGAAGGTCCTCGTGGCCGTTCGAGACGGAAGGGCGTGATGTCCTGTGTGTAAATAATGTGTCCGGGCGTTCCGTGTTTGGCGCAATTTGGGTACCTTGCTCCGGGCAGAGCCCCGGCCGTTCTACGGGCGCACCGGCCCACCGAGGCCGCTACCCGCTGCGATGCACCCCCACGCGCCATCTCCCGGTGTCATGAGCAAGAACGAAGAGCGCATCCTGAACCGCACCGAACGGCTGTTTGCCCTGGTGCTGCTGCTGCAGAATCGTCCCAACATGACCGCGCGGGATCTGGCCGAGCACTTCGGCGTCAGCCGCCGCACCATCTTTCGGGACCTGCGGGCCCTGGGGGAGAGCGGGGTTCCGCTGACCTATGCCGATGAGGGAGGGTACGAGATCCTGGAGGGCTACCAGCTCCCGCCCCTCATGCTCACCGCGCGGGAGGCCGCTACCCTCCTCGTGGGCATCGAGTTCATGAAGCGCCAGCCGGATGCCTCCCTCGTCAAGGACGCCGATGAAGTCGGGCTGAAGATCCGGGCGGTGCTGCCTCGCCCGATCCAGGAGTACCTGGACCGGCTCCGCAGCCGCACCGTGATCGGCCCGTACTGGTACCAGACGATGCGGGGCAGCGATGCGGAGGAAGGGCGCTGGTACGACCTCAGCGAGGCCGTGGCCCATCAGCGCTCCGTGCAGATGGACTATTACGTGCCCAGCCGCGACGAAGTCACCCGCCGCAAGGTGGACCCCCTCGCGCTCGTCTACTACACCGACCAGTGGAACCTCATCGCCTACGATCATCTCCGAAAGGACATCCGCAACTTCCGGCTGGATCGCATTCGGAAGATGTACGTCTCCAGCGAACGCTTCGAGCGGCCGCCCGGCTTCGATCTGGCCGCGTACCTGGAGGAGCAGGGCGCGGGGCCGGAGCAGCGCATCGTGCTGCGATTCTCCCGGCAGGCCTTCGCCTGGGCCCGCCGGAGTATCCCCGCCCGCATCGAGGAAGAGCAGTCGGACGAGCAGGGCGTCACCGTGACGTTCTACTTCGAGAACCTCGACTACCTCGCCCACTGGCTGCTACGCTACGGCACGCAGGCGCGCGTCCTCGAGCCCGCCGCCCTGCGGGAGCGCCTCCGCCGTCTGGCCCTTGCCCTCGCCGATCAATACTCCGACGCCACGGCATCGCCCTGACGGCCGGCGCGCTGACCCCGCATCGGCCCGAGCGCCGCGTCTTTCCGGCCGGTTTCCGTCCGTAAAAACGGAAATAGCCGCTCATCGGGTCGTATTTCGCTCCTGACGCGCGCCATCATGACGAGACCTGAAGGACGGGTTGTGTCGAGATCGTGCGTTCTGGGGCGCGTATGAACGCCGTTTTTCTGGGCGATCCCGGAAAAATCGGGTTCATATCACAATTTTGTTGCATTTTTAAGACCTTGCATTGGATAGGCTGCCGGGGTGCGACGTGAGGGAAAGCGCGGGTGCCTGGCGGCTCCCCGGGTTCCCCGGGTGGTGAGGGGTCCGTCGGCCCGGGGGCGTGTGGGCTGCGGCCTCAGGACGTCGCGGTCACGGATTCGGCGGTGAGGTGTGCCATCACACGCAGCGCCGCCTCCAGGTCCGGGACGTCCTGCACGATGGCACGAACGCGTTTGCTTTTGGTGTCGCGCAGGACGAAGCGGCGGTCGAGCCCGCTCAGCCGTTCGAGCAGGGGATGGAAGTGGTGCTCGTAGAAGAAGGCGTCTTCCTCCTGCGAGGGCATCGTCAGGAAGAGCCGCTGGTTCTTGAAGGTCACCTTCGCCAGCCGGAGCGTCTGTGCCTGGAGTTTGATCCGCATGGCGGTGACCAGGTTGGTGACCTCGGCAGGCGCCGGGCCGAAGCGATCCTCCAGCTCGGCCAGCAGCTCGGCGAGCGTCGCTTCGGCGTCGGCCTCGCTGAGGCGGCGGTAGATGTTCAGCCGCTCGACGTGGTTGCTCAGGTAAGTTTCCGGGATGAAGGCATCTTCCTCGACGTCCACCTGCGTCTCGACCGGCGCCGGCGCGTGGACCTGGTCCTGAAAGACGTCGGCAAACTCCTCCTCGCGCAGCTCCTGCACGGCCTCGTCCAGGATGCGATGATACGTCTCGAAGCCGACGTCCTCGATGAACCCGCTCTGTTCGGCGCCGAGCAGGTTGCCGGCGCCACGGATGTCGAGGTCGCGCATGGCGATGTTGAAGCCGCTGCCGAGGTCGCTGAACTCCTCGACGGCCTGGAGCCGTTGCCGGCCTTCGCGGGTGAGGCTATGGATCGAGGGCACGAGCAGGTAGCAGAACGCCTTGCGGTCGGAGCGGCCCACGCGGCCGCGAAGCTGGTGCAACTCGGCCAGCCCGAAGCGGTCGGCGCGGTTGATGATGATGGTGTTGGCGTTGGAGATGTCGAGCCCGCTCTCGATGATGTTCGTCGAGACCAGCACGTCGAACTTACGCTCGATGAAGTCATGCATGACCTGTTCGAGCTGGCTGGGCCGCATCTGCCCGTGAGCCACCCGCGCGCGCACGTCCGGCACCAGCATGCGGATGGTATCGGCCATCTCGTCGATGGACTGCACGCGGTTGTGGATGAAGAACACCTGTCCGCCGCGGCTGATCTCGTAGAGGATGGCATCGCGGATGAGATCCTTGTCGAAGGTGTGGATCTCGGTGACGATCGGTTGCCGGTTGGGTGGGGGGGTGGCAATGATGGAGAGGTCCCGGGCGCCGAGCAGAGAGAATTGCAGCGTTCGTGGGATGGGCGTGGCCGTCAGCGTGAGGGTGTCCACGTCGACGCGCAGCTTCCGGAGCTTTTCTTTGACGGCGACCCCGAAGCGCTGCTCCTCGTCGATGATGAGCAGGCCGAGGTCTTTGAACTGCACGTCTTTCGAGGCGATGCGGTGGGTGCCGATGAGGATGTCCACCTCGCCGCGCTGGACGGCGGCGAGGACCTGTTTCTGCTCTTCGGCCGAGCGGAAGCGGGAGAGCTCCTCGATCCGAACGGGGTAGGGGGCGAGGCGGCGGGTGAACGTCTCGGTATGTTGTGCCGCGAGGATGGTGGTGGGCACGAGCACGGCCACTTGCTTGCCGGCCTGCACCGCTTTGAACGCTGCGCGTACGGCAATCTCGGTCTTGCCGAAGCCGACGTCCCCGCACACGAGGCGGTCCATCGGCACGGGCTCTTCCATGTCCGCTTTCACGGCGGCGCTGGCCGCGGCCTGATCCGGCGTATCCTCGAACTCGAAGGAGGCCTCCATCTCGCGTTGCCAGACGGTATCGGGCGGGAAGGCATAGCCGCGGGACGCCTTGCGCCGGGCATAGAGCCGGATCAGGTCGCGGGCGATGTCTTTGACGCGCTTCTTCGTCCGGGCCTTGGTTTTTTCCCACTGGCCGGAGCCGAGCTTCGTGAGCCGGGGCTGATGGCCTTCTTTGCCGGTGTATTTGTGGAGCTTATGCAGCGCGTTGACATTGACGTACAGCACGTCCTCGCCCTGGAAGAGCACGCGAACGGCTTCCTGCTGCTTGCCGCGGACGGTGATCTTGTGGAGCCCGGCGAACTTCCCGATCCCGTAGTCGATGTGCACCACGAAGTCGCCCGGCGTGAGGTGCTGGATTTCGCGGAGGCTGAGGCCGCCGTAGCGTTGTTTGCGCTTGCGGGCCGTCGGGCGGTGGTAGCGGCTGAAGATCTGGTGGTCGGTGTAGACGGCGAGGCCCATGGAGGGCAGCTCGAAGCCTTCGTGCAGGGATTCGACGCTGAGGGTGAGGTCGTGGGCGGCCAGTTCGTCCTCCAGGAGTTCGCGCAGCCGCGCTTCCTGGCCGCGGCTGTCGCACAGGATGAACGTGGCGATGTGGTCGGCGGCATGGCGGCGCACCTGCTCACGCAGCCGCGTCATGCTGCGGTTGAAGTCGGGCTGGGGCCGGGCGTCGAGCGCGAGGTGTTCGGTGGCGCCGGCGCCGGTGAACGAGCCGAAAAGCAGCCGGGGGTGTTGCAGGAGGGCCCGTTCGAAGGCGGCGCCGTCGAGGTAGCGGCGGGCCGGGGGGGTGTGCGTGGCCGGGTCCGGCAGCGCGTCGAAGGCGGCCATGGCTTCGGCGAAGCGTGCCCCGGCCTTTTCGATGAGGTGGGCCTCGTCGAAGGTGACCAGCAGCGTTCGGGGGGGCAGGTACGCGAAGAGAGGGGTAAAGGGCGTATCGGATGGCGCCTCCCGCTCCAGGTTGGGCACCAGGCGGACGGTTTTGAGGCGGCTGACGGAGCGCTGACTGCCGGCGTCGAACTCCCGCAGCGAGTCGATTTCATCGCCGAAGAATTCGATGCGGATGGGGTAGGCCCCGGCGAACGGGAACACGTCGAGGATGCCGCCGCGGAGGGCCAGCTCGCCGGGGCGCTCCACGAACTCGACCCGCTCGAAGCCCTGGCTCGTGAGGCGTCGGATCACCTCGTCCGGGGCCACCTGATCGCCGATGCTGAGGGAGATCGTCTCCTGCATGACGGTCGTGGCGGGCGGGAGCATCTCGAAGACGGCATCGACGCTGGCCACGAGCAGCCCGGTGAAGCCTCCGGCCAGGCGCTGGATGACTTCGGCGCGTTCCACGACCGGGGCCAACTCGCCGATCTGTTCGTCGTCGTAGGGCGTTTGACCGGAAGCCGGGAGCCGCAGGAGACGGTCGGTTTCCCCGTGGAGTTGCTCGAGGTCACTGTAGAGGTAGGCCGCCTGGTCTTCGTCTGCCAGGAGGCAGAGCAGCGGTCGGTCGATCTCCTGTGCGATGCGCCGGAGGACGAAGGCCGGGAGGGACCCGGCGGTGCCTTTGAGGTGGAGGGCATCGCCGGCGTCGGCCGTCCGGCTCCAGGCCACGGCGTCATGGAACACGCGCGACCCGGCTATGCGCTGGTAGATCGTTTTGAGGGACACGGCGAAAGCAGATGGGTTTCGGGGCCGCAGAACGGTCCGGCCGTCCCGGGGTGGAAACGGCCGAAAACGACGAAAGGCCGTAGCACGCGTCCCGTGCTACGGCGTCGGGCATGACAACGGCACCGGTCAACCGAGGTTCTACGAAATGGCCGAGAAGCGAGGACACCGCCCCGGTGTTTCACGTGAAACACTCCCGGGAGCCCGGAGCCCAGAGGCCAGGGGCCAGAGGCCAGTGTTTCACGTGAAACATTAGCCGGGGATCGAGCCCTGGATGGCCGGGCGTACGAACCCGCCGGCGGCCTCCAGGCGGCGGCGAGCTTCGTCGCGGTCGGCACCCGTGAGGGCCATGACGAGCGCCGTCTTGACGTGACCCCCCGCCTGCTCCAGCACGGCTCCCGCCGCGTCGTAATCCAGCCCCGTCACCGTCATGACGATCCGCTTCGACCGCTCGACGAGCTTCTTGTTGGTCATCTGCAGGTCGATCATCATGTTCTCGTAGACCTTCCCCAGCCGGATCATGGAGGCCGTCGTGATCATGTTGAGCACGAGCTTCTGGGCCGTGCCGCTCTTCATCCGGGTGGACCCCATGATCACCTCGGGGCCGACGACCGGGCAGATCGCCACGTCGACGTCCAGGTCGAACGAGGAGCGGGGGTTGCAGGTGACGAACAGCGTCTTGCACCCGATCGACCGGGCGTAGCGGACGGCGCCGACGACGTACGGGGTGCGACGACTGGCGGCAATGCCGCAGACGACGTCGGGCGGCCGTACCCCGGCGGCGCGGAGATCCTGCGCCCCGTTCTCCTCGACGTCCTCCGCGCCTTCCTGGGCCTGAAACATCGCCTCGCGCCCTCCCGCAATCAGCCCCTGCACCATCTCGGGCGGTGTTCCAAACGTCGGCGGACATTCCGAGGCATCGACGACGCCCAGCCGGCCGCTCGTGCCGGCTCCAACGTAAAACAGCCGCCCGCCCTGCCGAAACGCATCGACGACGATCTCGACGGCTTGCTCGACGTAAGGCAGTTCCTCGCGGACGGCGATGGGGACTTTGTGGTCTTCTGTATTGATGATCTCCAGGATGTCGCGCACGGAGGCCGTGTCGATCTCCATGGAGCGAGGGTTCCGCTGCTCGGTGGCCAGGGACTGAATTTCAGCGAAGAGGGAGGATGCCATGGGTGCGGTCAGGCAAACGAACGGGTCAAACGGACAGAGGAACGAACGACGCGGGGAAGGAGGATCAAGAACGCCACGCCGACCAGGAGCCCCAGCAGCCACCCCCAGGGAAACGGACGGGATAGATGGAGAGGGTGCGGGTCCCCGTAAAGGACGGGCGCCGCCCAGAAAAACGGGCTCTGCGCCGAGGCCGGAGCCGCGTCCATGTAATCGAGCTGCGCGCGCTGTAGGGCGACGTCCTTGGGATGCCCGTCGCCGAGATGCCGGTAGAACGCCTCCATGATGCGCGACATGGCGCGGTCGTCCACCAGCCAGAGCGTCGCCAGCGAACTGGGTACACCCGTCGCGTGGAAGGCATACTGCAGGCTTTGCATTCCTTCACCGAAAGCCAGCGTCCCGTCGGCCGTGCTGCATCCGCTCAGCACCACCAGCGGGGTCGACAGACGGTGCCGTTTCAGTTCGTGGAAAAAAAGAACCCCGTCGGCCCGGTCATCCGGCCACAGCACAATGGCATTGTACAGGGGGGAGGGGCTGGTGAGGGCGTGGGAGGCCAGGTGCAGCGCCGTCGGTTCGTTCATCAGCCGAAAGAAGGCGGTTTCCGTGGCCTCTGCGTCCTGCACGATGCGGGTTCGGCGAAACAGGGAGC
This sequence comes from Roseithermus sacchariphilus, assembly GCA_003285105.1. Lineage (GTDB taxonomy): Bacteria > Bacteroidota > Rhodothermia > Rhodothermales > MEBIC09517 > Roseithermus > Roseithermus sacchariphilus. Next base: position 1,189,961 of record CP030158.1, read on the forward strand.
GGATGCCGGCCAGTTCGTCGGCGACGGCAGGCAGGTCGGGCAGGGGGGCGCGGCCGGGCAGGGCGCCGGGGTCGGGGGTATCGAACCGCGTCCGTCCGAACGCCGCCACGTCGAGCGAGGCTTTCCGGGGCGGAGGGCTCGGGCGCAAGAGCATCGACGCGGCCAGTTCCGTGGAGAAGGCATAACGACGCACGAGGAACGGAGCCCCTTCGTACGAGAAAGACGGGGTTTCCGCTTCGAGGAGCATCCCGAAGGGGATCATGAACAACATGCCATCCGGCACCACGACCAGGCGCCCCTGCTCCGGGAGGTAGGGCTGCAGCGGTGCGATGAGGGCCTGATGCAGCCGGAACAGCGCGTCCGTGTCGAACTGACGTTCCTGGAGGCCCGGCGTGGTCGGGCTGCGGAACGTCAGCCCCGAGGTCGGTAGCGACGACGCTTCTCCCGAGCTCTCTCCGGGACGCGCGCGGAACAGCGGGCTGATCGAAGCCATCAGCGTTTCCAGGGAATCGGCCGTGACGTCGAGCGCGACGCCGGTGACGGCCTCCGGGGTGAGGACGAACGCGAAGGTGAACGCGGGCACCCCGAAGGCCGGGTCGGCCGGATCGACAAAATACGAGATCAGCACCTGGCCCCGCTCCCGGAGGGCCTCCTGAAGCGGGGGGAGGGGAAGCAGCGTCGCCTGCGGCTCCAGGTCGAGCACGGCGTCCAGTTCGGTCATGAGGCGGGTCTCCTGCAGCTTCAGCCGGGCCATCGCATCGGCTGAAGTGCGGTGGGAGAGTTGATTGCGCACCTCGGCGAGTTGCTGGGCGAGACTGTCGATCCGGAGGCGGTCGTGATCGGAGAGATCGCCCATGAGTTGCGCCTGCCGGTGCAGGTCCCGCAGGTGGCGGGCGCGGGTCTGCTCGAGGGTGAGGAAGGCCTCCTGCACGCGGCCTTCGGCCAGGAGGACGCGGACGAGCCCGGTGTACGGCCCCTGCCACTGATCGAAGGCCATGACCGACCAGTCTGTGGTGCCCAGCGAGGCGCGCAGCGTCTCGGCGTGCCGGATGGCCTGCTGGTACCAGTCTTTGGCCGCAGCCAGGTGCTGCCGGCCCAGCTCCAGGTCGCCCAGGGCACGGGCGATGAGCATCTCGTACTCGGTGTACCCCGCCTGGCGGGCATGGTCCAGCGCATCGAGCAGATGCGTGTGGGCCACCTGCGTCCGGCCGCGTCGGGCCTCCAGGGTGCCCAGCGTGCGGAGGGCCCCGGCGCGCAGCAGCGAAGACCGGGTGCGCTGCCCGAACGCCTCGGCCTGGCGGGCCAGCTCGATGGCCTGTGCGGCATCGCCGAGGGCATCCGAAAGCTGAGAGGCGGTCAGGTAGGCCGTTCCGGCGTTATAGAGCAGATTGGCGCTTCCGCTTTCCAGGTAGAGCTGTGCCGCTTCCAGGGCGTCGCGAAGGCCGGCTTCCAGCAACGAATCGTTCTCCGCGCTCGTCAGGGCCAGGTCGGCTTTCTGGCGTAGCAGAAAAGCCAGCCGGCTGCGATCCACCGACGGGCGGGACCGCAGGAGTTGCTCGGCCTGCCGGTAGTAGGAGGCGGCGGCCGTAACGTCGCGAAGCTGCCGGCTGTTGAACCCCATCTCGATGAGGAGTGAAGCCCGTTGTTCGGCATCGTGCTCCGGGGTCCGTGCCAGCGCTTCCACATAGTCGTGGAGGGCCTCCACGCTTCGGCCGAGCCGTGCCCGAGCATTGGCCCGGTCATAATAGAGGTAGGCGCGCTCAGTCGGAGAGAGCGCGTCGTGGGATAGTGCCTCCGACGCCACGTGAATGGCTTCTTCATAGCGGCGAAGCCAGCGGAGGGCGTAGAGCTCCCGCCGGTAAAGCAGGCCCAGATGCTCGGGGGCCCGGTCGTCATAGCACAGCCGTGCCTCGCGTGCTCGCGCGGCGAACTGCCGCAGGAGATCGTCCGGCATGACCCCATCGAATCGGCGGGCGTCGCGCAGGCGATCGCTGATGGCCTGCGTCTCCGCGAGCAGTCCATCGCAGGTCGCAATGGGCAGCGCCGTCGTCTCTTGCAGCAGCAAGAACAGAACGAGGATGAGCATGAAACCAGCCGCGGGTTATACGACCGCAGGAGCCGTGTCTTGGCAGAAAAAAGGCCGGGTGGGGGAGCGGCCGTGATTCGATCGGGGCGATAGCAACCTGGAGGGCGCTATCGCGTGATACGCTCGTGGGTGATGAGCGTAAGAACGGGGTGCCCGGCGGTATCGCGCAAGCGCCCGTCCATGAACCAAACCAGAAGAGGTCCGCACATGACGCATCGACGCTGGCAACCGGTGTATGTTGCCGAACCGCAGCTCAACGGGGGGGACGACCCCGATCGGGGGGGAGATCCCGAGGACAACCCGAACGATGACCCGCCGGGGAAAGGAGACGGCCTGACCGATGAGCCGGCCCCCGACGATGCATCCGAACCCGATCCAGCCAGCCGCGCACACCAGCGCGTCCTGACGGGCGGGCGCTCTGTATAACCCCGGTTCTGCGCCGGGGTTTTTGCTTTCCCCCCGTCCTCCACGAACGATTCGGAGGGCCGGGCGTTGGCAGGGCTGTTCGGCCCCCGGTCCACCGTGCTTCGTCCCATGATTTTGCATCACCTTCGCCTGACGGCTTTTCGGGCGCATGCCGAGACACAGGTGTCGTTTGCGCCGAAGGTGAATCTGGTATACGGGCCGAACGGGGCGGGCAAGACGAACATCCTGGAGGCGATCCACTACCTCTGCCTCTCCAAGAGTTTCCTCGCCTCGCAGGACGGGTACGCGCTGCGGCGGGGCGCCCCGTATTTTGAGCTGGAGGGTCGGTTCGAAGGCGATCGGCGCTCCGACCTGCGGGTGCGGCTGGCGTATGTTCCGGAGCAGGGCAAGCGCATCCTCGTCAACGGGGCTCCACTGGAGCGGTTGTCCGAGATCGTCAGCATGCTGCCGATCGTCGTCTTTTCGCCGGCCGATCATGCGATTACGGCCGAAGGGCCGGAGGAGCGGCGGCGGTTCCTCGACAACATTCTGAGCCAGGCGCGGCCGGTCTATCTGGACGATCTGCTGAAGTATCGGCGGGCGCTGCGGCAGCGCAACGAGCTGCTCTCGCAGTACCGGGGCCGACCGCTCCGGCCCGAGCAGGAGGCGGCGCTGCAATCGTGGGAAGCCGAGCTGGTGCTGCTGGGCACCCGCGTCATCCGCCGGCGGCTGCGGTTCATCGACACCTTCACGCGCTACCTCGAAGACGCCTACGCGCGCTTCGAGCGCGTGGCCGAACAGCCGACCATGACCTACAACGGCATCGCACCGCTCGACCTCGACGCCGACGAGGAGGCCATTGCAGAGGCGTTTCGGCGGCAACTCGCCCGCGTGGCCCGGCGGGAGCGGGAGCGCGGACGCACCCTCGTCGGCCCTCATCGGGACGACCTGGTGTTCCGGTTGAACGGGATGGAGGTGCGTCGCTATGCGTCGCAGGGTCAGCATCGCACGTTCGGCATGGCGTTGAAGCTGGCGCAGTGCTTTTACCTGCACGACCGCCTCGAAGAGCGCCCGATGTTGCTGCTCGACGACGTGTTCGGGCACTTCGACGACGAGCGGCGTGCCGGCTTTCTGGATTTGCTGCAATCGGAAGCCGTAGGGCAGAGCATCATCACGGACACCCGCCTGCGTCCGTTTGCCGGGGTGATTCCCTTCGATCGGCCCGAGCACCGCGCCATTCCCGTCGGCCGGGGGGCGGACCGCGCCATCGTGTCCGTGGAGACGGCCGTGGAGCCGGAATAATCCAGATCGTCCGGAATGGAGCCTTCCTTCATCGCGGGGGACGCCTATATTTGGGGGGCAGCCTTTCTCGGGGCCGTGGCCCGGCCTCGGCCCTTCGCAGGCTGTGACCGGACCCCTGCCGCGGCGCTCTGAATCCGCCGTGCAGGTCATGCTCCTTTCCCTGCCCATCGAGCGCATTCCCATGTTTCACGTGAAACACTCCCTGCGACGCCTGCTTCTGCTGTCGCTGGTCGTCCTCGTCTCCGGCTGCGTCGCCACCGAAGTCAACCCGGTATCCGGCAACAAGCGGGCCGTCGGATACACCTGGGAGCAGGAGCTCGAACTCGGCAAGCAGGCCGATCAGCAGATCATCGCGCAGTACGGGCTGTACGACAACGAGGCGCTGGCGGCCTATGTGACCCGCATCGGGGAGGAGGTGCTGGCTCAGAGCGACCTGCGCAAACCCGGCCTCGATCCGAAATTCCGGATTCCGTTTACCTTCCGGGTGCTCGACAGCCCGGTGGTCAACGCGTTTGCCTTGCCGGGAGGCTATGTGTACGTGACACGCGGGTTGCTGGCCCACCTGGAGAACGAGGCGCAACTGGCCATGGTGCTGGGCCACGAGATCGGGCACGTGGCCGCACGGCATGCTTCCCAGCGCGCTGCCACGCAGCAAATCGCGCAGCTGGGGCTGATCGGAGGCGCCATCGCCGGGCAGGTCTTCCTGGGCGGGAATGCGGCGGAAAACATCCTCGGCCTCGGCGGGCAGGCCGCGCAGCTGCTGTTTCTCAGCTACAGCCGGGACAACGAGCGAGAATCCGACCGGCTCGGAGTGGCCTACGCCGCGAAGGCCGGCTATGCGGCCGGGGAGGGCGCGGCCTTCTTCGAGTCGCTCAAGCGCCTCAGTGAGCAACACGGCCAGAGCATCCCCTCATGGCAGTCCACCCACCCGGATCCGGGCGAGCGCGAGGTTACCATCCAGCGGCTGGCTGCCGAGTGGGCGCAGCGCCCGGACATCGCCATGACGCAGGTGAATGCCGAACCGTACCTGCGCCAGATCGACGGGATCGTGCTGGGAGAAAACCCGCGCCAGGGGCTTGTGCGGGACGGGGTCTTCTATCATCCCGACCTGAAGTTTCGTTTCCCGGTGCCCGCCGGCTGGAACGTCTCGAACCAGCCCCAGCAGGTCGTCATGGCCGAGCCCAACGGGCAGGCCTATATGGTGCTGACCCTGGCACAGGAACCCTCCGCCGACGCGGCAGCCTCCGCCTTTGCCGCACAGCAGGGCCTGACCAACGTCGAGCGCAGTGCCGCCCGGCCCCATGGCCTGCCGGCCCAGGTGGTTTCGGCCTCGGCACAGTTGCAGAACGGGCAGGCCGTCCGGCTGCTCAACTACTTCATCGACTACGACCGCCACGTCTACAGCATCCTCGGCCTGACGACCGTCGACGGGTATCCGACGCACCGGGGCACGTTTCTGCGTACCATGGACGGCTTCGCGCCGCTGACCGATCCGGCCATCCTCGCGATACAGCCCACCCGCCTGCGCGTGGTGCCGGCCGGTACCACGGCCCCGTTCAGAACCTTCGTGCCGGCCCGGCTCCCGGAGGGCTTCAGCGCCGAAGACCTCGCCATCCTCAACCAGGTGCGGCTGGACGAGCCGATCGAGCAGGGGACGCTGCTGAAGCTGCCCGCCGACTGAGGCCGGCTCAGGCCGCGCCGCCCTCGCCGGACGGGGGGATCAGCGTGGCCTCACCGCCCACGGCCGTGCGCCCCTCGTGGTAGACGTAGACCCGGCACTTGACGTGTTTGTGCTTCTCGATCTTTTCCGATACCCGCACCTCTACCGTGACTTCCGACCCGACCGGCACGGGGCGGATGAAGCGACAGGAGATGGCCACGGCGATGCTGCCCGGGCCGGGAAAATCGCGCCCGAGCACCTTCGAAATCACGCCGAGCAACAGTACACCGTGGACCACCGGCTTACCGAACCGGGTGGTCCGGGCATAGGCCTCATCCACGTGAATCGGGTTGTCGTCGCCGGTCACCTCCGCAAACGTGCGGACGTCTTCGGCGGAAATGACACGGGAAAAGGTATAAGAGTCGCCGACCTGAAGGGTCTCGTAGGTGTTCATGAGGGGCGCTGAATGCGATGCGAGGCAGCGGGAAATCGGTGGGCGTCAATAAACGAACCCCGTGCGAAAAACGAAACCGGCGCTGAAGGCCTGAGGAACCCCGTCCGATACGGCCGGTAGGCGGGGCATATCGCTCCGGAGTCTGTTGCAACGAGCACGTTGCCATGGCCGCATCTCTCCCCAAGATCAGTTGCCTGCTGGTCACCGCCGATCGTCCGATGCTGTGCCGGCGGGCGATCCGCGCGTATCGGCAGCAGACGTATCCCTACAAGGAGCTGGTGGTGCTGGACAACGGGCAGGCGCCGATGGAGCACCTCCTCCAGGACCTGCCGCACGAGGACGTCCGCTACCTGCGCGTCGAGAAAGCCCCCGGCCAGTACATCGGGGCGCTACGCAACCAGGCGCTGGAGGCGGCCACGGGAGACTTCATCGTTCCGCAATGGGACGACGACGACTGGTCCCACCCGGAGCGGCTCGCCCGGCAGGCAGCGGTGCTTCAGGAAGGCTACGACGCGTGCACGCTGGCCGGCACGCTGATGCACGTCGATGCGGATCCGTATTTCGACCGGCCGTTCATCGGGTTGCTCGACGGCGGGGTGCCGCCCACCATCATGCACCGCCGGGATGCGACGATCCGCTATCCCAACCTGCGGCGCACGAGCGATTCGCACTACATCAACAGCTGGAGCCGGCTGAGCTACGCGATCCTGCCACCCGAGCAGTCTCATCTCTACGTCCGCTATTTCCACGGCGGCAACCTGTGGGAACAGGAGCACTTCCTGCGCCGCATGCGCAATACGCCCCGGGATTGGCTGGCCTACGCATGGTACAAGTACGTCCGTGGGGACGTGTTTGCGCATCCTCGTTTCCGGCTCAGCCGGGAGGCGCAGGAGGCCTTTGCCCTGTACCTCGCCGACTCCGTCGCCTGCGGCCTCTTCCCGGATCGCCCGGTTGCCGAGAGAGCGCAGGTCTGACGGGGGAAGGCCGAGGGCGACGATCTGAATCCGGGCGTCAGGGCGTCGGTTTGCCGGAGCTTCCGGGAGGAGAGCCTTCGGCAGGATGGGGGTGTCCTCGTGGGATGAAGCCGCTCCACACCGAACTCCGTCCGGCGGCGATCCAGCGGTCGATCCAGGCCGCCCAGGGCAGCGCGAGCAGGATCAGCTCGAGGACGAACAGCCTGAACTGGATGCCCATGATCAGGTACACGCCCACGTGCATGCCGATCAGCGCGAGCAGGACGGGCATCCGGTAGCGACGCCACCAGATCAGGGGGGCCGAGGCCTCGGCCAGCAGCCCCAGAGCCAGAAAGAGCGTGGCCAGCCCGGGTGCGCTCAGCACCAGCTCCTGCAGCGCGTTGTACGCCAGCATGCCGGTCTGCGCCCAGCCGTCGATGCTCTTTTCCTGGATCCACAGCCACAGGTGCCGCCCGTCCGCCCAGTGCAACCCCGTTCCAACCAGCTTGGAGCAAGCCGCCAGGGCGTAGCCAAGCCCGACGAAGAAGTAGGTGAATCCGAGGGTGAACCGTCGTTGCACGCGGGGCGCGTCGAACAGCAGCAGGCCCAGGCTCAGCCCGAGCAGCGTCATCCCCAGCAGGTTCGCCCCGTGCTCGACCTTGCCGAGGGAGAACCGCGCCACGTATTGCAGGTGCATCAGCAGAAAAGCGGCGAGGTAGGCATAGCGCGAGCGCCGCAGCAGGCCCAGCCCCATCAAGACGGTGATGACGGCGGCGTTGACCAGCACCAGGTCGTGGCGGAGCAGCCATCCCAAGTCGACGTACTGCCCCAGCCCGTGGGGCACGGCCAGCACGTCGAGCCGGCGCGCATACAGGCCCCAGCGCCAGACCTGCTCGACGACAAACACGGCGATGAACCCTTCGAAGAGCCGAAAGAACACCACCTCGCCCGGGGTTTCCGGGCGGTCGTAGTCGAACAGGTTGTCCCACAGGGATCGAAGCAGCCGCATGGCAGGTCAGGGAGCCGGTGTGGGGTAGCGGAGGAGGGTATCCGGCCGCAGCAGCACCACCGGCTCGTGGATGAGCGCCACGGTATCCGCTTCCAGCCGGCCGTGGATCCGCACGACGAGCAGGTCGTGCTGGGCCAGGGGGGCCGCCAGCAGCCGCTGCAGATGCCGGCCTGAACCGAGGTCCCCGGCCATCACGGCGGCGGTGAGCGCGGCCACGTCGTTCGCCTTGACGCCGAGCGGGCGCAGCGCCAGCGGGCGGCCCGGGCGGGGCCACGACCCGTCGGTGGTATCCGCCGCCACCTCGTGGACGACCACGCGGCTCCAGGGATGGCCCGCCTGCGAAAACATCGGGTAGATGCTGAAGGGCCAGAACTCACCCTGATGCGTCGCCACGAGTGCGCCGTAGACGCACAGGGTGGCGATCAGCGCGCTGATGGATCTCGACCTCGGTGACGTCATCGCGGGAAGTGGTCGGATGAAGGTCAGCCGTCAGACGACGGCACGCTGGTGCCGTCCGGGAGGGGATGGCGCGAGACCCTGCGCCGGCGCCATGCCTGAGCACCCAGTGCCAGGACGAGGCCCAGCGCGGTGAGTTGCGCCACCACCTCGGCCATCGTCAGATCCGACGAGAACGAAACCAGCCCGTCGAGCCAGGACAGCGGCGATCCGATCCACGTGAAAAAGGCCGTCCCCGCCAGCAGGCTGCCACCGAGGGCCCACCCGCGTGCCAGCCGCTCCGGCGGGAACGGCACCGGCAGGCGCCAGCGCGTCCCGTCCAGAAACGCGGCATACACCGGCAGGTTGACCGCGAACGAGATGTTCAGCATGAGCAGGGTGGCGTTGTGGAAGCCGACGGCCAGCGCGGCAAACAGCCGTGTCGTGCGCGGGTGCAACACGGCCGCGAGGAACCCCATCTCGAAGCAGACCGTCGCCCAGTCCAGGCTCTCCCAGAACACGGGGCTCGTGATGCGCGTGAACACGGGGGCGAGGAAGTCCTGCCGGCCGAGCGTGTAGAACTGCCGGATGAAATGGCCCTGCGCGGCCTGGGTGGAGGGGTCGAGCCAGCCTCCGATCAACTTGGTGAACCCGGCGGTGAACATGCCGAACCCCAGCAGCAGCGCCAGCAGCGTGATCGGCCAGCCGGCCACCACGGGCGCGGGGTTCTGGCGGCGGAGCGCATCCACGGAATACGCGGCGCCCCAGTTGGACGCCGCCATGATCAGCGGCACCAGCGCGAAGAGCAGGGTGTGGTTGATCTTCCCGAAGGAGTAGGAGAACCCGAAGCCCACCAGAAACAGCACGGTGGTGAGCACCGAGGCCAGCCGGGTGCGATACCCCAGGAGCAGCGCCACCAGGCAGAGATTGAGCAGCAGCACCACCCCCTGGAAAAAGAGCGGACCCGGCAGGCCGGGCACGAGCATCATGGGACCCGGGGGCGGCAGGAAGAACCCCTCCGGCAGGGTGCCGAGGTCGGCAAAGCGCGTGTAGGCTCCGTGCCCCGGTGCGACGACGAGCAGCGTGAACAGCGCATACCCGATGCGATAGATCCCGAGCCCTTCCGGCGTCACCGGGAATGAGTCGAAGATCCAGCGGTCGAAGCGATCCATGCGGATTCACCGAAGGTCGATCGAGAGGGTGTCGAGCGGGTGGCGTTCCACCACCGGGGCGTCGGGTAGCGGGTGGAAGCGCACCTCCTCCCAGATCACGTCCAGCCGGATCGGGTCGGCTTCGGGGTGATAGGGCTGCACCTGCCGGATCAGCCAGTCGCGGCCCTCGCGGGCGCGCTCCGTGGCCGGCGTTCCGCTCAGCCCGGCCGGCCGGAATTGCCGGTTCAGCACCCCGCCGTGGTGGGAGCGGGGCAGAGCATGTAGCATCGCCGCCGCCGTCAGCGACAGCCGGTGGCCGTCGGCATAGGTCACCTCGAACCGGGCGGCCTGCTCGCGAAGGGCATCCGGGGTGTACACCCGCTGAAATCCCGGCATGACGAGCGCCGGCCAGGGCTCGCTCCACCGGAGCCCGACCACGCCTACGAGCGCGTATTGCAGCGGCAACAGGATCAGCACGGCGACGAACAGCCGCCGCACGGCCAGACGAGACATCGCGATACCAGACAGCGGGAGATCAGACCGCGGGAAGCAGCACCGGCACCGCCTCCCGGAGAAACGATCAGGGGGTGCCTTCCCCACGATGCGACTCCGCGGGGGTTCCCCCGAGCGGGGTCAAAAGCGTCCCATTCACCCGGAAACCGCACGGGATGACGCCTGTTTCGCTGCACCGCCGCCATTGCTCAGGGGCTGCTGGCTTCTGGCTGAGGGCTGCCGGCTGTGGGCTGAGGGCTGCTGGCTTCGTGTACCGTCACGCTCTTCCCCCTGGCCGCAGGACATGCAGGGGGAAGTCCCCGAAGGGGGAAGGGGGTCAACACCCACCGCTGTGCCGCCATCGCGCGGGGTCTACCCCTCCGGCCCTGCGGGCCACCTCCCCTTCGCAAGGGGAGGATCTGGCTGTGGGCTGAGGGCTGCTGGCTGAAAGCTGCTTCGTGTACCGTCACGCCCTTCCCCCTGGCCGCAGGCCGCACGGGGCGGGGGGAGCGAAGCGCATGGGACGCAACGGGGCGGCTTCGTCGCCTGCTGTGCGAGTGCTTGTGATTAAAATTAGTGCCTATATTTATTGGTAAAAATGATTATGAATTGAGGCTGAAATAATGCGAGTCGATTCTGGGTGGGGGGTGGGCAGGGGGGGGGAGGAAATGGGAAGAATCCGCGAGAAGGCACGGACGGAAGCGGGCAGGTACGTTCGCGGCAAACCTGTTTCCACACCGCGCGTACATAGCCGCGCAAGTGACGAATCGACCCGTTTCATCGGTTTTCCGCTCGTGGCCCGGCGGTGAACCCCTGATCTGCGACTCCATGATCCGACCGGCTCTCTGGCTGACGGTCCTTGCGCTGTGCTGCTGGGAGGCAGCCCGGGGACAGCACGTAACGTATGGCGGCGAGGTGAGCGTGACGGCCGCCACGGCCGATGCCCTGCCGTTCTGGCTCCACGCGAACCAGTCCGGCCTGATCGAGCAGGAGGGAGCCGGCGCGCTGATGCGGCTGCAGGCGGCCCGCCACTACCGGCCGGAGCGGCGGTGGGACATCGGCGGCGGGATCGACCTGGCCGTCCGCGGGTCCCGGCACTCGACCGCCTTCTTCAACGAGCTGTACGTGCAGGCCCGTTTCGCCTTCCTCCAGCTGCGCGCCGGTCGCAAGGTCGAGCAGATCGGCACGGTCGACGCGGGGCTGTCGACGGGATCGCTGGCGACGAGCACCAACGCCACGCCGCTGCCGAAGATCGTGCTCGAAACGCTCGGCTACACGCCCGTCCCCTTCACCCGCGGCTATGCCGAGTTCAAGGGCTCGTATGCCCACGGCTGGTTCGGGGACGAGCGGTATGCCGGAAATCCGTATCTGCACCACAAGACGCTGTACGTGCGGCTCGGCGGGCCGCTCGGGGTGAACGTGTACGGCGGCATCGTGCATGACGCCTTCTGGGGCGGTTCGACGCCGAGGCTGGGCAAGCTGCCCGCCAGCTTCGAGGATTACCTCCGCACCGTGTTTGGCATGAGCGGCAGCGAGCGCGCCCCCGGAGGCGAACAGATCTACGTCCAGGGCAACCACCTCGGCATCTACGACGTCGGGCTGCGGCTACGCCGGCACGGCTACGAGCTGCTCGGCTACCGGCATTTCATCTTCGACGACAAGGACGGCCTCAAGCTCAAAAACCCGGGCGACGGCCTGCTCGGTCTCAGCCTCCGCCTGCCCGGGGCTGACCGTCCGCTGGCGCGGGTGACGTACGAATACCTCTATACCAAACGCCAGAGCGGCCCGGAACCCGTCGGCCCCGGCCGGGACGGGCCGGGCGGGCAGGACAACTACTACAGCCATTACATCTACCGCTCCGGGTGGACGTACTACGGCCGCACCATCGGCTCGCCGATGCTCGTCCCGCTGCCGGACAACCAGATCATCGTCCACGACCGCATCGAGAACAACCGCGTCGTGGCGCATCATCTGGGGCTGGCCGGCCGGCCGTGGCCGGGAATGCGCTACCGCTTTCTGTTCACCTATTCCCGCAATTACGGCACCTATACCGAGCGGGACCGCGCCGCCGCGGCGGGGATTCCGTATCGGTACGCGGGCGGGCTGCGGCAGTATTCGATCCTCCTCGAAACGCAGACGCGCCTGCCCGGGCGGGTGCCGCTGACGCTCCTGGCGGCCGCCGGATGGGACCTCGGCGAGATGTACGAGGATACGGCCGGTGTGCGCCTGGGCCTGCGCTACCGCGGCCGGCGCTGATCCTCTGACGACGGAGCACTCGCTTGAGGAATCGACTCACACGGTGGCGCGAGCGCCTGGATGCCTTCGCGCGGACGGACCGCGGGCGGCTGACCCTGAAGGCCGGTCGCCTCCTGTTCGTCGCCGCTGTGGTGACCCTGCTGGCCTATCAGCTGACGACCATCGGCTGGCGGGACGTGCTGACCTCGCTGCCCACCACGCCGTGGTTCTACGTCATCTACGGGATGCTGTATTTCCTGCTGCCCGTCTTCGAGGCCGGGATCTACCATCGGCTCTGGCGGCTTCCCGTGCGGGCGCTCTTTCCGGTGCTCATCCGCAAGCGGGTGTTGAACAACGACGTGGTGGGCTACTCGGGGGAAGTGTACCTCTACCTCTGGGCGCGCAAACGCCTCGCCGGGGGGGAGCGCTTCGCCTTCCATTCGATCAAGGACAACGCCATCGCCTCCTCCGTGGCCTCGACGGCGGCGCTGATCCTGCTCGTGGGCGGCTTTCTGCTGACCGGGCAGGTGGCGCTGGTGGACCTGATCGGCAACCGGGATCCCCTCTACATCGCCTTCGGGCTGGTGGCGCTCGGGGTGCTGGCGGCCCTGGGGCTTCGCTTTCGCAAGACGATCTTCACCCTGCCGCTCCGGACGGTCCTCCTCCTGGCCGGCATCCACCTGATGCGGTTCCTGCTGATGTACACCCTGCAGGTCGTGCAATGGTGGGTGGTGCTGCCGGAGGCCCCGCTGCGCGTGTGGGCCACGATCCTGGTGGTCGGCACGTTGATGTCGCGGATTCCGCTGGTGCCGGCGCGGGATCTGCTCTCGCTCGGGGCGATGCTGGGCGTGTCCGGGCTGCTGGACGCCTCGCAGGCTGTCATCGCGGGGATGCTGGTGGTGCGCAGCGGGCTGGACAAGCTGCTCAACGTGGGCCTGTTCACGCTGACGGCCTGGTGGGATCGGCGGCACGGGCGGCCGCTGCCCGATCCGGAGATCACGCCACCCCACCGACCCGCGGCCGAGCCGATGCCGGAATGGGAGGGGGCGGACTCCTGACCGGCGGCGCGACGGGGGGTTGACATCGATCCCGGCAGGTCGGAACCTGCACGAGCCCTGCCGTTCCAGCTCCACGGTCCGCCGCCCCGCCATGTTCACGGTTCGATTCAAGCACGAAGACACCCGCTGGCTCCTCTTTCTGGTGCTGAGCTATTGCGGGGCCGTCACCGTCGCCTGGGTGTGGCTGGGGGAGGGTGCCGTCTACGTGGCCCTCGGGGCGGTGCTGGTGATGCTGCTGGGGATGCAGATGCACCTGTACCGCCGCCGCCAGGACGACGACATCCGGCTCCTGGAGCACGTGCAGGACCTCTTCGCGCTGTACACGCTGGTGCAGCCCCCCGCGCCGCTGCCGGCGCTGACGCGGTGCTCCGGCCCCGCGACGATGCGGACGGCCCGCCGGCCGCAGGACCGGCTCCGGGGCGGCGGCGTGCTCGCCCCTCCGATTGAAGACCGTGCAAACGCGGGACCTTTGGCATCACGCTTGAGGTTCGGAGCACGGCGGCCCCCGATCCACGGTTCGGGCCTCGATGGCCGAGGCGGCGCACGCCGGAGTGTGAACCATGCTGGATGCCCATGTACACGATCGTCTCCATCCTGCTGCTCGTCGGCCCGGTGTGGGCCGCTCCCCGCTCGACCGGTGCGGAGGCTGCGGCGCCGGGATCCCTCGCCCGACCGGCGGTGGTGGTGGACGACTTCGAGGCCTATCCTCCCGGCACCTGGCCGGATCGCTGGAAGTTCTTCACCAGCACCAATGAGATCCGTCCGCTGGGCCCCTTCATGAACGACAACGAAAAGTTCTACGTCGTCGAAGAGGAGGGAAACCGGTTCCTGCGGGCCTACACCGCCGGACAGGCGCAGCGCATCAGCCTCGCCAACGACCCGGCCTTCGACCTCGACTGGGACCTGACGCGACACCCGCGGCTGGCCTGGAAATGGCGCGCCCTGCAGTTGCCCCGGGGCGCGCGCGAGGACGCCGTCAACGATACCGGCGCGGCCATCTACGTCACCTTCTCGCGGGACTGGCTCGGCCGCCCGCGCAGCATCAAGTACACCTACAGCACGGCCCTGCCCGTCGGCACGGTCGTCTCCTTCGGTCGGCTGAAGGTGATCGTCGCCGCCAGCGGGCTCGACGGCTTCGGCGACTGGATCGAGGTCGAGCGCAACGTGGTGGAAGACTACGTCCGGCTCTTCGGCAAGCCGCCCCCGGAGCGGCCCCTCTCGATCACGCTCTGGAGCGATTCGGACGACACGAAAGACGTCGCCGAGGTGGACTTCGACGACATCGTGCTGCTCGACGCCCCGCTCGACGCTCCGCGATAAGTGCCGCAGTAGCCCCGCTCGACGCCCGCTCGACGTCCTGCGATACGTGCCGCGGAACGTGCTGCGGTGCGTGCCGGCGGCCCTTCCCTGTGTCCCCATCCCTGGCCATCCCATGCAACACTTCTTCGAAGCCCTGCGCCCCGTGATTCGCGGCATCGTCCGGCACGCGGTCTGGGTGATCCTGGCGGCCGTGGCGCTGTCGGCCCTGGGGCTGTACTACGCCCTGAAGCTGCGCATCGACACGGACTTCGCCAACCTCATCCCGCGGGATTACCCCAGCGTGCAGGCGCTGGAGACGCTGCGTGCCACCGTCGGGGCCGAGTCCGAGGCGGCCGTCGCCATCGCCAGCCCGTCGTTCGAGGCCAACAAGGCCTTCGCCGAGGCCCTCATCCCCCGTGCCCTGGCCCTCACCGGCGAGGGCCGCTCCGAACCCTACTTCGGCCGCGTGGATTACCGCCGCGACACGGAGTTCCTGGAGGACAATGCCCTCTACTTTGCCACGGACGAGGAGCTGGACGAGCTGGAGCAGTACCTGCAAGACCGCATCGAAGAGGCCAAGCTGGCCGCCAACCCGTTCTTCTTCGACCTGGAGGATGAGGAGGAAGCGCCGGACTCCACCGGGGAGCACCTCGCCGCCGTCTACGACGAAATCATCGGCAAGGAATACCCCATCTCCGACGATTCGACCACGCTGGTGCTGCGCCTCTACCCGACGGGCTCGCAGTCGGACCTCCAGTTCATCGCCGACGCTTACGAGGACCTGGAGCGGCTCGTCGAGGAGATGGATCCGAAGGCCTACCATCCCGACATGGAGGTGGTGCTGGCCGGGCGCTTGCTGCGGACGCTCATCGAGGTGCGCACCATCCAGCGGGACGTGTTCAGCTCGTTCGGTGCCGGGGTGACGGCGGTGCTGCTCCTCGTGGTGCTCTACTTCTTCTACAAGGCGTACCGGGCTCGCGTGCGGCGGGGCTTCGACGGGCGCGTGTTCTTCGCCGAGCTGGCCCGCACGCCGGTGATGGCGCTGCTGATCGGGCTGCCGCTGCTGATGAGCCTGTCCTGGACCTTCGGCGCGGCCTACCTCGCCTTCGAGACGTTGAACCTGATGACGTCGACGCTCGGGCTGGTGCTGTTCGGGCTGGGCATCGACTACGGCATCCATTTCTACGCCCGCTACACCGAGGAGCGGGGGCGTGGCCGCAGCGTGGTCGAGGCGGCCGAGATCACCTTCACCAGCACCGGCCAGGCCATCACCGTCGGCGCGCTGACGACGGCGGCGGGCCTCTACGTGCTCGTCGTGGCCGACTTCAAGGGCTTCAGCGAGTTCGGGTTCATCGCCGGCACGGGCATCCTGTTCGCCCTCGTGGCGATGCTGGGCGTGATGCCCGCCCTGATCGCCGTGCTGGAACGCGTCGGTCTGCTGAACCTGGACGCCGGGCACGTCGGGGCCGCGCCGGAGCGCCCCGCGGGCCGCTTCCCGGCCGCCCGCCTCGTGGTGGTGGGCAGCTTCGCCGCCGTGCTCGTGGCGATCCTGTTCCTGCCCCGCGTGGAGTTCGAGTACCGCTTCGGCGAGCTGGAGCCGGACTACGAGGACTGGGACGTCCGCAACGCCTACGTGCGGCGGGTCTTCGACGGCGGGCGGCGCAACCCGGCCTACATCATCACCGACGATCCCGACCAGGTCCCGGGCGTGGCGGCGGCCCTCCGCCAGCACGCCGCCCGCGACACGCTCACGCCCACGATCGGCTCGGTCGAGACGTTGCAGGATCGCTTTCCGCTGCGCCCGGAGCAGCAGCAGGCCAAGCTGGCGCGCATCGCCGAGATCCGTGCGCTGCTGAACAGTCCGTACCTCGAAGCGGCCGACGACGAGGATCTGGCCCGCCTCCGCCGGGCCGCGCAGACGACGGCCCCCATCGCCATCGAACAGGTGCCGGAGTACCTGCGCAACCGATTCACCTCCAAGTCTGGCGAGGTCGGCGGCTTCGTCATCATCTACCCCTCCGTGGGCCTCTCCGACGGCCGCAACTCCATCGCCTTCTCCGAGGACGTGGGGCAGGTCGTCACGCCCGACGGCACCGTCTACCACGCCGGGTCGACGTCGCTCGTGGCGGCGGACATGCTCAAGCTGATGCAGCGGGAGGCTCCGTGGATGGTGGGGGCCACGTTCGTGATCGTGGTGCTGCTGATGGGCGCCAGCTTCCGCAGCGTCCGGGGCACCCTGCTGGCCGTGTTGCCGCTCGTGGTGGGGGTGCTGTGGATGCTGCTGCTGATGGAGGTCTTCGACCTGCGCCTGAACTTCTACAACCTCGTCGTGCTACCGGCCGTGCTGGGCATCGGCAACGACGCCGGCGTGCATTTCGTGCATCGCTACTTCGAGGAAGGCCGCGGGTCGATCCTCTACGTGCTGCGGTCGACGGGCGAGCACATCACGATGGGTTCGCTGACGACGATGATCGGCTTTGCGGGGCTGCTGCTGAGCTTCCATCCGGGGCTGCGCTCCATCGGCGAGCTGGCGGTGGTGGGCATCGGCACGACGCTGCTGGCCGCGCTCGTCTTCCTCCCGGCGCTGCTGCAATGGCTGGAGGAGCGGGACGCCCCTGCCGCGATGGCCCCGGCTCCGCCGGCGGGGACGGGGCGCGAAGGAGGGGCCTGAAACAGCCCGGCCGGGGTCGGACCGTGATCCAACCCCGGCCGGGCCGGGCTTCCGCACGGAGAGGGGGCACGCCTCCCCGGCGGGTCGACGGGCCGATGCCGGTCAGAAGCTGATCACCGCTTCGAACATGACGCCGTCGAACTGCGCACCGGCGAACTTGGTGTTGTCGAAGCCCTCGCCGTCGTAGGTCGAGGTGACGTATTCGACCTTGGTCAGCACGTTCTCCGTCAGGAACCAGCCGCCGCCCACGTTGACGCGGTTGATCGTCTGGCTCAGGCCGTCGCCGGCGTCGCCGTTGACCGTGTTGTAGCGGCCGCCGAGGTAGAACTGCTCGCGGGTGCCGAAGCGGTAGAGCAGCTCACCGCCCAGTTGCGTGTAGTTGCCGTCGGTGGCGCCGCTGGTGGTCCGTTCGATGATGCCGAAGAACTCCAGCCCCTGGAAGCGCAGGAAGGGGTTGATCTGGAAGGAGGTGAGGTAGGGGAAGCCCGGGTTGAAGCGCGGCAGGAAGTCGCTCACCCGTGCATCGTCGACGGCTTCGAGGATGCCGTAGTAGCGGGCTCCGGCGCGGTCCCCACCGTAGAGGTAATCCCGCGTGCCCTCCTTCGTGCTGTGGTAGACGGAGCCCGTCAGGCGGAAGCGCAGGTCCGGGTTGATCTGGCTGTCGTAGCCCAGCTTGCCGAAGAGCGCGATGCCGTTGTCGCCCGGTTTGGGGGACTGGTTCAGGCGGCCGTTCGTGATGCCGGCCACGCCCAGGAAGCCGTCGCTCATCACCGTGACCTCGATGAAGGGCTCCGTGGTGAAGGAGTCCATGATGAAGTTGCCCACGAACGGGTTGTAGATGGCGGCCGCGTTGTCGGAGCGGCGGAAGTGCGCATCTCCGTAGTTGATTTCATCCATCCCGACGCGGAAGCGGGTCACCTCCATGAGCCCGGCCAGGAAGCCCTCGCTGATGAAGTCGAGGTCGTCGATCTGGAAGTAGCCGCCCTTGACCCAGGCCTCGTTGTGGTGGCGGGAGGAGAGGTACGTCCGCAGGTGCATGCGGACGCCGTCGGTGAACTGCACGTCCAGGTTGAGGTTGGCCGTGGGCAGGGTGAGGTTGGGGGCCAGTTCGACCAGGTTGCCGAGGTCGTTGGAATGGTCCAGCCCCTGGAACTGGATGGCGAAGTCGCCGCCGACCCGCAGGTAGGGGCCTTCGATGTTCTGGGCCGCCTGCATCGGGGGCTCGAAGACGTTGATGCCCGCCTGTCCCGGCGTGCGGAAGTTCTGGAGGTCACGCAGGAACTGAGCGTGGGCGCTTCCCACGAACAGCAGCGTGGCAACGGCGAAGACCAGGATGTGGGAGAGTTTCTTCATGGCTCGGTGGGGGGCGCTTCGGCACGGCATCGTCGCCGGAGCCGCCCCGGTTGGTTCGTATGACAGCGTGGGTCGTTGTGAGGGAGGGTCGTGTCTCAGACCCACGGTGATGATCGGGCGCCGGATGCTCAGGACATGCCGGTTGTCCCCCCACGGTGCACGACCTCGCAATCCGCACAGACCCTGTAAGGGATTCACCGGGGCGGCGGCAGGCGCTCCCCTACACGGCGGCGATTCGGGCCGGACGGCGACGGACCGCCCGGATCGCCGAAACCGGAAAAACGGCGACGGCCGGCGGCGTCCGCAGCGAATGCGGTGTGCCGCCGGCCGTCGCCGTACGTGGGGGGGAGCCGGGCCTCGGCGCGGGCGCCGCCCGGGGGTGGCGGTTACATGTCCTCCCAGTATTCCTCGGGCATGTCCTGCGTAAGGGCGAGCGCCCCGTCGGCACCGGCGAAGAGCGCGTCGCGGACGAGGGTGATCTTGAACGAGCCGTACTCGCCCAGCGCGTCTTCGAGGGCTTTGTCGATGCCCTTGATCTGGCTGCCGCCGCCGGCGAGGTAGACGTTGCGGCGCAGCATCTCCTGAAACTCCGGCTCGTAGCGCGAGACCAGGTCGATCGCCGTCTCGGCAATGGGCGCCACGATCGACTCGCAGGCGCGGCGGATGGCGTCGGTGACGTCGATTTCCGTCAGCTTCGCCCCGACGGGCATCGTGACGGTGATCTTGCCGTTGGTGGGGCCGACGAAGCCGTGGGCTTCCTTCAGGTGCCGCACCGTCTGCTCGCCGAAGCGCACGCCCGGATACTGCTCCCGGAGGATCTCCGTCAGACGGCGGTCGATGGAGTCGCCGGCGAGCGTGAGGGTGCGCTGGTCCTCCTCGGTCGGCATCGTGCCGTGCATCACGCAGAAGTCCGTCGTGCCCGCGCCGATGTCGATGATGAGCGCGTTGTTGAGCGCGTTCTGGCCGTAGGCGACGGCGAAGGGTTCGGAGACGACCATGAGCGCGTCGGCATACTCCCGCACGGCGTTGCGGATCGCCATCTTGTTGACGCGCAGCGCCTCGGCCGGCACGCCCACGGCGGCGTAGATCTTCTGGCCTTCCTCCGGCTCGGCCAGTTCGATCAGGTGATGGATCAGTTCGCGGACGGCCTCTTCGTTGCGGTCCGTGCCGTCCTTGATGACCCCGAACTCGAGCGGGCGGACGAGCTCGACGGACAGCCGGTGCTCGACGGCGTCTTCGCCGAAGAGGATGTCCCGCCCGAGCATCTTCTTCGCCACGAAGTCCCGCGGCCAGCCGACGTAGCTCTCGATCCACTGGCGTTTGCCGTTGCTGGCGGCGATGGCGCTGCGGGAGGTGCCGAGGTCGATGCCCAGGTACAGGATGTCGGGGTGAGCCTTCGACGGGGTGGACTTCTTCGCCATGGGTTCCTCTTACGGTAGATCGGCTTCGGGTTGGAGGGGAGAGGGCACCGCCCGGGCCGGAGCCCGCTGGTCGAGGTACCGTACGATACCTTCTTCCAGCGCCGCCGCCAGGCGCGTGCGGTGGGCCGGGTCGCTCAGGCGCTGCTCGTCGGTCGGGTTGCTGATGCAGGCCACCTCGGCCAGCACGCTGGGCGTCTCGACGCCGAGGAGGACGACGAAGGGGGCCTTGCGAACGCCCCAGCTCCTCAGGTCGGCGTTGACCGTGCGCATATTACGATACAGACTCGTTTGAATCGACTCGGCCAGGCGTTTTGATTCCTCCAGCTTCATCCTGGAGCCGAGGCGCTGCACCATGTCCGTGAAGTCGGCCAGGGAATAGCCGGCGCCGCGGTTCTCGCGCTCGGCGATGGCGAGCGTGGCCTCGTCCGTCGCTTCCGCCCCGAAGTAGTAGGTTTCGACGACGCTCAGGTCGTCCTGGTGCAGGGCGTTGACGTGGATGGAGACGAACAGGTCGGCGCCGTGGCGGTTGGCGAACTCGACGCGGTCGCGCAGGGAGACGCTTTCGTCGCCCGTGCGCGTGAGCAGGATGCGGTAGCCGTCGCGCTGCTCCAGGAGCGCCTTGAGGCGGAGGGCGACGTCGAGCGTGATGTCTTTCTCGAACAGGCCGGTGGGGCCGACGGCGCCCGGGTCGCGCCCGCCGTGTCCGGCGTCGATGACGATGGTGCGGACTTCCAGGCCGTAGACGTTGGCCAGCGTCAGCTCGCGCCGGGTGTTCTGGGCGGCGAGGGCCGCCGCGAGCAGGGCCGAGTCCGGCGTGGCCGGGGTGAGGCGCTCGCGCGGCCCGTCTGCCGTGCCGCCCCGGTCGTCCGCCAACCCGCCCGCCGGCGATCCCGCCAGGGACCCCGCCACGAGGCCCGGGCCGCCCCGGTAGGTGAGCCCCACCACGGCAGCGCCCAGCACGAGCACCAGCACGGCCGCGCTCGCCTGCCACAGCCGCAGCCGCCAGGGACGGGGCGCCCGCCGCGGTCGCCGCATCGCCCGGTTCGTCTCGTAGACGCCGCGCAGCACCTGCTGCCGGCCGTCCGGCTTACCCGGACCGGTCGCCGCCGAGATCCGGCGGTTCTCTTCGTAGACCGCCCGCAGGATCTCGTCTCGCTTGCCTCGCTTGCTCGGTAGGCCGAGGGCCATGGGTCGATCCGGGGGAGATGGGCGCAGCGACGGGCAGGATACGGAAACGCTCCTGCCCGCTAACCGAATCGCCCGAGGCGAGGTTTCGTGCCGCGCCGGCCCTGGTTCCCGTGCCCTTTACTCAGCGGATGCCCGCTGAGCCCCGGAGGCGTTGACTTTCTGCAGGCGTTGCATATTTTGCTCCAGAGCCACCTGCTCGGGCCCAGGCACCGGGGTTCAGACACCCACCACGCGCGCCGCGAATATCGAGGTTCATGATACTATTAACCAGACAGGGTCGCTCTCTCAGGTTGTGATAGTGCCTCGGATCAGGCGGTTTCTGGAGTCATTGCAGGGGCCAAGGCTGCAGCAGGAACGTCCCTGGTGTTTGGCCCGGGCGGTGGCGTGCTCGTATTCACCGGTGCCGTCCTTAAGAGTGCTATAAGTTATGCTGCCGCAGCATCAATCACACGAGCTGTCGCATCCGCTCTGGAGGACCGATGATTAAGATTCTTGACGATGCAGCACGGCTTTTTGTGATCCTTCTTGCCGTCTACTCCACCAACGTCTTCGGATTTGCCGACATCGCGGGTACGGGGCTGTATGCGCTGAGCACCCTGATCATCAGCTCCGTTCTGAGTGCTGCACTTATTGGTATTGCTTCCAGATATACGGACCCGTGGCTTCTGCGCTTGAACGAGCGCCTGTTCGGTCGGCGACGGCAGGACGCGGATTGAAGACGGAGGCCGGCCGCGCCGGCCCTGGAACCTCCGCGGCGGCGTGCCATTGACCCCGCATCCTCCCCTCGCCCCACCGTCCACCGGTGCCGCCATGCCCTCGCCCTCCGACGACCCCCGCACCGAAGCCGCCGTCTTCCAGTCGATGACGCTGCTCTCGGCGCTGACGACGGCCGCGGCCGTGTGGCGTGCCATCCGCGAGCGCCGCGCCGGGCAGGACCCGTCGGCGCAGGAGGCGGAGGCGGTCGTGCGGCCGCGCTTGCACCGGGCCGTGCGGGACCTCTCCGCCACGCTGATGCGGCTGCACGCCGGCCTGGCCTGCCCGCCCGAAGCGCCGCCGTCCGCCGCGCTCGTCCGCCGGTTCGACGACCTGCTGGCGCTCCGCGAGGCCACGCAGCTCCTTCAGACCATCCACCAGCGGCTGCTGAGCCTGTATCCCGCCGTGAGCGAAGCCCTCGTCGAAGACGTCCGCTGCCTGCACCACGCCGGGCGCGCGCTGCTGGAGGACGAGGACGCCGCCTTCCCCGCCGCCCTGGCCGCCTTCGCCGAAAGCGGCTTCGCCGTCGAGCACCGCCTCCGCGCCGAACTCGGCCTGGCCTGAGGGCGGCCCTGCGGGCAGCCCTGCGGGCAGAACCGATGCGCAGGGCCGGGCGTTACACATCTGCTGTATGCTGCTGCCCGATCACCCTGCCTTTCGCATGAGCACGGACCCGAAGATCTCCTCCCTCGCCCACAACGGCTACGAAGCCGAAAACATCCAGGTGCTCGAAGGCCTGGAAGCCGTCCGCAAGCGCCCCGCCATGTACATCGGCGACGTGGGCATCCGCGGCCTGCACCACCTCGTCTACGAGGTCGTCGACAACTCCATCGACGAGGCGCTGGCCGGCTTCTGCACCGACATCGAAGTGATCATCCACGAGGACGGGTCCGTCTCGGTGCAGGACGACGGCCGCGGCATCCCGGTGGGCCTGCATCCCCGCGAGGGACGGTCGGCGCTGGAGGTGGTGATGACCGTGCTCCACGCCGGCGGGAAGTTCGACAAGAACACCTACAAGGTCTCCGGCGGCCTGCACGGCGTCGGCGTCTCCTGTGTCAACGCGCTCTCGACGAAGCTCGTGGCCGAGGTGCGGCGCGACGGCTTCCTCTGGCGGCAGACCTACGAGCGGGGGGTGCCGCAGACGCCCGTGGAGAAGGTGCGCCCGCTGCGCGAGGACGAAGGCACCGGCACCATCGTCCGCTTCTGGCCCGACGGCACCATCTTCAAGGTCACCGAGTTCCGCATGGACACCCTGGCCGAGCGGCTGCGGGAGCTGGCCTACCTGAACCGGGGCGTCCGCATCGCCATCGAAGACCGGCGTGAGGACGACGAAGCCCTGCGCCGCGAGGAATACCACTTCGAAGGCGGCATCGTCGAGTTCGTCGACTACCTCGACGAAGCCCGCACGCCCATCCAGGACGAGATCATCTACATCGCCGACGAAGACGCCGAGGCGCCCGTCGAGCTGGCGATGCGGTACAACGACGGCTACACGGAGAACGTCCTCTCCTTCGTCAACAACATCAACACGCACGAGGGCGGCACGCACATCTCCGGCTTTCGCCGGGCCCTCACGCGCACGCTCAAGACCTACGCCGAGAAGAACAACCTCGTCAAGAACTACAAGGGCGATCTCTCCGGGGACGACTTCCGCGAGGGGCTGACGGCGGTGCTGTCGGTCAAGGTGGCCGAGCCGCAGTTCGAGGGGCAGACCAAGACGAAGCTGGGCAACAGCGAGGTGCAGGGGATCGTCGAGAGCATCGTCTCGGAGAAGCTGGCGATCTGGCTGGAGGACCACCCGAAGGAGGCCCGGCGCATCATCGACAAGGTGGTGCTGGCGGCGCAGGCCCGGGCCGCCGCCCGCCGTGCCCGCGAGCTGGTGCAGCGCAAGAGCGCCTTCGCCAGCGGCGGCCTGCCCGGCAAGCTGGCCGATTGCGCCTCGCGCAACCCCGAGGAGAGCGAACTCTACCTGGTCGAGGGCGACTCTGCCGGCGGCTCGGCCAAACAGGCTCGCGACCGCCACTTCCAGGCCATCCTGCCGCTGCGTGGCAAGATCCTCAACGTCGAAAAAGCCCGGCTCGACAAGATCCTCCAGAACGAGGAGATCAAGAACATCGTCACCGCCCTCGGCACCGGCCTGGCGACGACCGAAGGCGACTTCGACCTGGACCGGCTGCGCTACCACAAGATCGTGCTTATGACAGATGCGGACGTGGATGGGGCTCATATCCGAACGTTGCTACTGACCTTCTTCTACCGTCACCTGCGCCCGCTCTTCGAGAAAGGCTACATCTACGTGGCGCTCCCGCCGCTCTACAAGGCCAAGAAAGGCAAGGACGAACGCTATGCGTGGAACGACGAGCAGCTCCAGGAGATCGTCGCCGAGATGAAGGGCGACGGCAACGCCAGGGTGAGCATCCAGCGCTACAAGGGCCTCGGCGAGATGAACCCGGAGCAGCTCTGGGAGACGACCATGAACCCGGAGACGCGCATCCTGCAGCAGGTCACGATCGAGGACGCCGCCGCCGCCGACCGCATCTTCTCCACGCTCATGGGCGATGCCGTCGAGCCACGCCGTAAGTTCATCGAGCGCAACGCCCGGTATGCGACGATCGACGTGTAGCCGTCAGCGTGCTGCCACCTGGCTACCGACACGTTCGGAAAACGTGCAAACGTCCTCGAAAACACGCAGGGAATCGCTCTTGATATCCTCGCCGTCATGCCCGCGCAGGCGGGAATCCAGGACGTATGCGCTTTTTTGTGATGACTCCACTCCCTGAAGGAAGTGGCTTCTCGGAGCAACACCGCCTACGCGGTGCTTGGGCTCCGAAGGCTGCATCCCAGCCTTATACCAAGGTATCATGAGACTGCGACAACAGTATGTCACCATTGACAAGGGCCGATTCCCCCGTCAGCTAAAGCAGACGGTCCCCTCGGCTCGCAGCCCTCAACGTTAATCATGGATCCCCGATCGGCGTCGGGGATGACGACGGAGACGCATGACTTCGAGTTCTCAGAGAGCCTGTTCTCAACGTGTCAGGCCGTTCGGCCTGCCATCAGCCCTCTGCATGGATGGGTCTCCTCGCTGACCGCCGGCCTCTGACCGCTGACTGCCTGTGATAGACCTGAGCATCGTCGTTCCCGTATTCGAGGAGGCGGAATCCCTGCCGGAGCTGGCGCGGGCGATCCGGGCCGCCTGCGACGGGGCAGGCTACCGGTTCGAGGTCTGGCTCATCGATGACGGCTCGCGCGATGCCTCCTGGGAGGTGATCCAGGCCCTGCACGAGGAGGACCCGCGCTTCGCCGGGGTGCGGCTGCGGCGCAACTACGGCAAGAGCGCCGCGCTCGCGCTCGGCTTCGAACGGGCCCGCGGTCGCTATGTGGTCACGCTCGATGCCGACCTGCAGGACGACCCGGCCGAGATCCCGGGCCTGATCGACCGGCTGGAGGAGGGCTACGACCTGGTCAGCGGCTGGAAGCAAAAGCGCCAGGACCCGCTCAGCAAGACCATCCCGAGCCGCTTCTTCAACTTCGTCACCCGTAAGATCTCCGGCATCCCCCTGCACGATTTCAACTGCGGCCTGAAGGCCTACCGGCAGGAGGTGGTCAAGAGCGTGCGGGTCTACGGCGAACTGCATCGCTACATCCCCATGCTGGCCCGGTGGGAGGGCTTCGACCGCATCACCGAGCAGCCCGTATGCCACCACCCGCGCCGGTACGGCCACACCAAGTTCGGGCTGGAACGCTTCATCCGCGGCTTCCTGGACCTGCTCACCGTGCTGTTCCTGACGCGCTTCGCCATCCGGCCGATGCACTTCTTCGGCACGCTGGGCACGCTGTCGTTCCTCGGCGGCTTCGTCGTCAGCCTCTGGCTCACCATCGACAAGCTGGTCTACGGCCGGTATCTGAGCGATCGGCCGCTGCTGCTGCTCGGTGCGCTGCTGCTGTTGCTGGGGGCGCAGCTGTTCCTGACGGGGCTGCTCGGGGAGATGATCATCCGCCCGCGCATGGAACGCACGTCTTCATACCACGTCTGTGCCGCCATCGAGCCGGGCGTGCCGCAGGAAACGTAGGCCCGCCGGCCCCACCCTCCGTTCTCCCCACCCATGGCTACCCTCGAAGAGGCGATCATCATCGCCGCCCGGGCCCACCGCGGCATGGTCGACAAAGGCGGGGCGCCCTACATCCTGCACCCGCTGCGGATGATGCTCCGCCTGAAGACCCCCGCCGAGCGCATCGCCGCGGTGCTGCACGATGTGGTGGAGGACAGCGACTGGACGCTCGACGACCTCCGGGCCGCCGGCTTTTCGGAGGAGATCGTTGCCGCCGTCGATCACCTGACGCGGCGCGCGGGGGAGCCGTACATGGCCTTCATCCGGCGAGCCGCCGCGCACCCCGTCGCCCGGCGTGTCAAGATGGCCGACCTGGAGGACAACCTCGACCGCACGCGGCTCGCCACCATCACGCCCCGCGACGAAGCGCGGCTGGCGAAGTACGAGCGGGCTCTGGCGCTGCTGCGTGAGGACGCCGCCGGCGCGGACGCCTGACCGCCCCCTCAGCCCGTCACGTGCCGCTTCAGGGCGCGGGCGATGAAGCGCAGCTTCTCCGGCGTCGGGAAGCGGCCGAGGTTCGTCTTGACGACCCCCTTCGTCAGGTTCGTCTTGCGCGAATAGTCGATGCGGACGTCCACGAGCACGGGGCGGCCGGTGTGGGCCACGGCCAGCGCCTCGCCGATCACCCCCTCGATGGCCGCGTCGTCCGGCAGGGCCAGGAAGTGCGCGCCGGTGGCCTGCGCCAGCCCCTCGAAGCGCACCTCGCCCAGGACGGTGCACGTCTTGCGGTTGAGCGGGATCTGCTGGAACTGCGAGATCTGCCCGAGTTCGCCGTCGTGGAAGACGAAGAGGACCACGCCGAGGCCGTAGGTGGCCGCCGTCAGCAACTCCATTCCCGTCATCAGCGCCGCGCCGTCGCCCACGATGCCGACGACCTGCTTGTCCGGGTGGCCGAGCTTCGCGCCGATGGCTGCCGGGATGCAGTAGCCCATGCAGTTGAAGTCGGTGGGGGAGATGAAGTGGCGTGGCGTCTGGATGGGCATCAGCTCGGCCGTGAGGAACGTGTGCTTGCCGTCGTCCACGACGACGATGGCGTCGTCGGCCAGGTGGCGGCGTAGCGCCTGGAAGAACAGGCCGGGCGAGACGCGGTCGGAAAGCTTCTTCGCCGTCCACGTCTCCAGGTACGCCGCCTTGTCCTGCTGGATGGCGGCGGCCGTTGGCCCGAGGGCGCGCGGGCTCGTCCAGTCGCGGGCGGCGAGGTCATCCATGAGGGCCTGCAGGACGACGCGGGCATCGCCTTCGAGGGCAACGGTGGCCGGGTAGTTCTTGTCGAAGACCTCCGGGTTGATGTCGACGTGGATGAGCGTGTCGGGGACGGGGAGGCTGTAGCTGCCCGTGGCCAGCTCGCTGAAGCGCACGCCGACGGCGAGCAGGGCGTCGCACCCCTCGAAGGCCTTGCGCGCGGCCGGGACCGACGCCGCGCCGAAGCCGACGCCCACGTGCAGCGGGTGCCGGGCGGGCAGCGCGCTCAGCCCCTGCAGCGTCGTGGCCACCGGCGCCACCAGCCGCTCGGCCAGCGCCGCCGTCAGGTCGGCCGCGTCCACCGCGCCCCAGCCGACGTACAGGCCGGGCTTCTGCGCCCGCGTCAGCAGATCGACGGCGCGCCGGACGGCCCGTGCATCCACGACCGGCGGCTTCGGCGTGGGCCGGTAGGGCGGCAGCGCGTCCACCTCGCCGCGGAACAGTTGCAGCTCGACCGGGATCTCGACGAACACGGGGCCGGGTTCGCCGGAGGTCGCCGTTTCGTAGGCCCGGTAGATCGTCGGGATGACGTCGGCGTGGTGTTCGACGAGGTGATAGGCCTTGACGATGCCGTCGAGCAGCCGGCCCTGGTCGATCTGGTGGAGCTGGTAGTGCCGCCCGGTGTCGCGCCGGGTGCCGCCGCTGAGGATGAGCATGGGGATGCCGTCGAGGTAGGCCTCGCCGATGCCGCTCATGGCATGCGTGGTGCCGGCGGCCGGGACGATGACGAGCGTCCCGATGCGGCCGGTCGTGCGGCTGGTGGCGTCGGCCATGAAGGCGCCGGCCCCCTCGTGGGTGACGAGGATCGGGGTGATCTGCGCGGAGGTGTTGAGCGCGTCGTAGAGCTCGGTGTTGTGCACGCCGGGAATGCCAAACGTGTGGCGGATGCCCAGTTGCTCCAGGGCAAAGACCGCCAGTTCCGCACCGGTTTTTTTCATGGCTTCTGGCTGAGGGCTACTGGCTGAGGGCTGACGGCTGAAAGCTGACGGCTATCCCTGAAGGAAGGCCTGGGCAGTGCGGCGGGCGGTGAAGATGCAGGCGCCGAGGAACGTCCCCTCCAGCGCGCGCCGCCCGTGGAGGCCGCCGCCGCCGAATCCGGCAGCCTCGCCCACGGCAAAGAGCCCCGCGATGGCGTCCTGCCGCCCGTTCCGGGGGGGCCGCAGCACCCGCCCGCCGAGGTCCGTCTGGAGGCCGCCGAGGGTCTTGCGCGAGAGGATGAACGCGCGGATGGCGATGAGCGGCATCGCCTTCGGGTCGACGATCTTCTGGAACGCACAGGTTCGCACCCGGTCGCCCCGGTAACGGCGCAGGTGCGCGATGCGGCGGAGCTGGTCGTCGTTGAAGAAGGCCGGACCGCGCTCGATCTGAGCATCGTAGCGGCCGACGGCCTCGGCCAGCGCGGCGGCGTCCACGTCGTCGGTGCCGGTCAGGGCGTTCATGCGCTCGGCCAGCTCCGGGAGCGAACCGGCCACCACCACGTCCGCGCCGTGGTCGATCAGCGTCTGCACGAGCGCCTCGTTGCCCCGCAGCACCGTCTTCAGGAAGCCGAGCCACCGCTTTTCGCGGATGGCGTCGTTGAACTCGGAGCCGGAGACGGCCAGCTCCTTCCGGGCGATGGTCCGATTCAGGATCTGCCAGGAGTATTTTTTCTCCTGTCGGCAGATCTGTTCGACGAGGTAGCGCGTGTCGAATCCGGTCACGAGCGGCGGCGGGCCGAGGCGTTCGCCGCGGTAGTTCACCCAGAGGGCCGAGCGGGGCGGGACGAGGCTGAGGCCGTGGCCTTCGTGCCGGGGGCGGGGGTGGTGGACGCCGGCGGCATAGAGCCACTGCTTGTCCAGGTGCGTCACGTGCGCGCCGTGGCGTTCGGCGGCGTCGTGCAGCGTGCCGTCGGCGTAGGGGTGGGCGCCGTTGAGGATCGTCTCCGGCGGGGTGCCCCAGGCGGGGTACCAGTGCTGCCGCAGCCGCTCGATGTGGCCGCAGATGCCCCCGGAGGCGATGACCGTCGCCTCCCCCTGCGCCTCGAACGCCGTGCCGGTGGCGTCCACCGTGCCGCGAACGCCGATGACGGCATCGTTCTGCACGAGCAGATCCGTCACCCGGTGGCCGGTGCAGAGGTGGAGCCGGTCGGCGTTCGGGTGGTGCCGGAGGCGCCCGATGAGCGTGTCCATCAGGGCGCGCCCGGTGCCCCAGACCATGTGGAAGCGCGGCACCGAGTTGCCCGGCACGAACAGCCCGCGCTCGACCCAGTGGACGACGGGGAAGAACGTGATGCCCCGATCCCGCAGCCAGCGGTAGACCGTCTCCGTGCAGCCGTGGACGTACTGGTCGGCCCAGCGCCGGGGCCATTCGTCGGCCGGCTCGAACTCCGCAAAGGCGTGCCAGTCGCGCAGGGCCAGGTCCGGCGTGTCGCGGATACCGAGGCGCTTCTGCTCGGGGGTGCCGACGAAGAAGAGGCCGCCGAAGGACCACGGGGCCAGCCCCCCGAGGTGGTCGGCCGTATCGCGGTCGAGCAGGACGACGTGCCGGCTCCGGTCGAGCAGTTCGAGGGCGGTGACGATGCCGGCGATGCCGGCACCGACGATGACCACGTCGCCCTGATAGGAGCGCGTGTGCATGGCGGAGCGGGGTCGAATCAGCGGAGCAGGGAAGGGGCGTGCAACGTGCTTCGTCGTTGCGCCCCCTCATCATGCCCCATTATACAGCACGGCCGCTCTCGACGCACGCGCCCTGCTATACCCGTTCGATGGTGACCGTCTTCGACCCGATCCGGTAGGGCTCTTCTCGGGCCAGCACCTGCCCGACGAATTGCGGCGGTACGTCAACCAGCGTGCGGTGGTCCTGGATGCGGATCTTGCCGAGGACGCGTCCGGGGATGTCGGCGTAATGCGCCAGCGATCCGACGATGTGGTTGACCCGGATCCCGTGGGAGCGGCCCAGGTTGAGCGAGAGCCGAACCATCGGCTCCGGCCGCCGGTGGTCCCGCTCACGACGCGGGCGTCGGGCCTCGGAGGGGGTGGATCGTGGCCGGACTTCCGCGATGGGCTCGGCGGGGCGTTGCCGGGCTTCGGTCCGGGCCATCTTGATCGCCGCGGCCGCAACGGCCACCGGATCGTGCCCCTCGGCGATGAGCGCTTCGGCCATCTCTCGCTCTCGTTGACCGCGTTCACGCCGTAGCCAGACCCGCATCCGTTCCATCCAGGCCTCGCTTCGACGCGCCTCGACGTCTGCCTCGGTCGGCAGGACGGCTCGTGTGATCGGTTCCTGGATATAGGCTTCCAGCGTGCGCAACGAGCGGCGGTCCGCCGGAGTCAGCAGCGAGATGGCCACGCCCGTCTTGCCGGCCCGGCCCGTACGCCCGATGCGGTGGACGTAGACTTCCGGGTCCCGCGGCAGGTCGAGGTTGACCACGTGCGAGATGTGATCGATGTCCAGCCCTCGCGCGGCGACGTCGGTACCGACGAGGATGCGCGTCTGCCCGGTGCGGAAACGCGCCAGCACCTGCGTACGGACGGGCTGGTTCATCTCCCCGTTCAGCGCCTCGGCCGGGTAGCCCCGATCCGTCAGCGCATGGGCCACGGCGACCGTGTTGGCGCGGGTGCGGGCAAAGACCAGCACGCTCTCTACCGGCTCCATCTCCAGCAGCCGCGTCAGCGCCGCCAGCTTGTCCCGCTGATGGACGAGGTAATACCGCTGCTCGACGGTCGCCGCCGTGCGCTGCCGGGTGCCGATGGCAACGGTTTCCGGGTCGCGCAGGTAGCGGGTAGCCAGGCGGCGGATGGGGGCGGGCAGCGTGGCCGACAGCACAGCCGTCTGGCGCTCCGCCGGCGTCGCCTGGAGGATCGCCTCGATGTCGTCGATGAAGCCCATGCTGAGCATCTCGTCGGCTTCGTCCAGCACGACGGTGCGGACCTGCCCCAGGTCGAGGGCCTGCTGCCGGATCAGATCGAGCAGCCGTCCGGGCGTGCCGACGACGATGTCCACGCCCTGCTGCAGGCGGCGGATCTGCCGGTGGTAGGGCTGGCCGCCATAGACCGGCAGCACGCGGGCCTGCCGGGCGCGGCCGTAGGTGTAGAGGGTGTTGGCCACCTGCATCGCCAGTTCCCGCGTGGGGGCGAGCACGAGCGCCTGGACGGCACCGGAGCCGGGGGTGAGGTGATGCAGGAGGGGCAGCGAGAAGGCCGCCGTCTTGCCGGTGCCGGTCTGGGCCTGCCCGATGGCATCGCGGCCGGTCAGCAGGACCGGAATCAGCCCGGCCTGGATGGGCGTCGGCTCGGTGTAGCCAAGGTCGGTGACGGTCTGCACCAGCGACGGGTGTAGACCGAGGTCGGAAAACGAGGAGGGCATACGAAAGCGCTCTGATGGGGAAGGGTACGGATGCACACGCGGCCGAGTCGGATCCTGTTCGTTCTGTAGACAGCCGACTCGGGCGTTACCGTGAGCCTGTCCGTCCCATCAAACGCCCGATGCTACCGGCGGGCGGGGCTTTTCAGCCTGTTGCCCGGAAGAGATACCGTGGAGGGGATGATGTGCAGCCTTCTCCAACGCCGCAGCCCGGCATCGGATGCCGGACTTCTGTGAGGTCCTGACGAAGACGCGTGCTGCGAACCGGCGGGGGTAACGGCACGCTTCTCGGACCGGTCCGGCTAGAACTCGAACTCCACGCCCAGGATGGGCAGTAGCCCGAACTGCTCGACGGCCCGTCGGCGGTTGGCGACTTCGTCCCAGTAGTACCCGGCGATGTTGCGGCGGTCATAGACGTTCCAGACGCTCAGGTAGGTGATGAGCGTCGCCCGGCGGAAGTGGAAGCGGCGGTCGTACCGCAGGTTCAGCGCGTGGTAGGCCGGCAGCCGCGCGGTGTTGATGCGGGCTGCGTCGAAGATGCCGCGTCCGGCCGCTTGCGAGGCTGCCTCGTCGAACGGGGTGAAGGGGGCCCCGCCGGCATAGCTCCACTTCATGCTGACCTCGTGCCGGTGGCCGGGCTTGTAGCCGCCCTCGATGGTGAACAGCACCCGGCTGTCGAACACCCGATTTCGCCAGAGGCCGTCGGCCCCGCGGTAGCGCGAGCGGAAGTACGCGCCGCTGACCATGCCGTAGACCCTGTCGGCCAGCTTTTTCTGGAGCATCGCCTCCACGCCGCGCGTGCGCGCCTGCCCGGTGGCGACCAGCGGGCCGTGGCCCAGCAGCAGGCTGATCGGCTGAACCTGATAGAACAGCTCGTCGACGAGGAACAGCGATGGCTGCGCCGGATCGAGGGGGAAACGGCGGTAGTGCTTGTCGTAGACCTCGACGGTGACGCGGGTGTGCTCGGCCAGCCGGTGCTCCATGCCTGCGACGAGGTGGCGTGCGGTGAGGAGCGGCAGGTCGCGGCTTGCGTCCTGCTGAGCCAGCAGCGTCAGCGGAAGTTGCTGGTGGTAGAGGCCGGTGGCCGCTTTCAGCGTCGTGCGGGCCGTCAGGTGCAGCGCGGCGGCGAGACGCGGCGCCAGCACGGTGCGGCGCGTGTAAGTGTGATGATCGAGGCGAAGGCCGGGCGTGAGGGTGAGCAGCGGCGTGGGCCGCCACGTGTGGCTCACGAAGCCGCCGAGCCGCGCCGTCGTGAGGCGGCCGTCCAGGCGCAGCGCCGGCGTCGGCTGGCCGAGCGGATCGGTCGAGGCGGCGAAGGTCTGGTCGTAACGGGCCATGTTCCCCTCGATCTCGGCACCGAAGGCGAGCCGATGGGCCGGGCTGAACCGCACTGTATTTTCGTTGCGCAGGCGGAGGGTATGCTCCGTAGA
Source organism: Roseithermus sacchariphilus (assembly GCA_003285105.1). Classification (GTDB taxonomy): domain Bacteria; phylum Bacteroidota; class Rhodothermia; order Rhodothermales; family MEBIC09517; genus Roseithermus; species Roseithermus sacchariphilus. Next base: position 1,223,011 of record CP030158.1, read on the forward strand.
GCGGTTATCGAAGTACGAGGCACCTGTTGCGGTCTCGAAAAAATGGATGCGATAGGCCTGAAGATTGTGTGAGAGCGTCGTGGTGGAATAGCCGTCTCCCGGCCAGAGGGCACGCCAGACGAGCCCCGTCGTGCCGGCGGTGAAGTCGGCATCGCCATAGGCATTCTCGTGCTGCTCGATGGCGCGTGCCCGGTCGATGCCGCTGCGGTCGAGCCCGAGGATGCCGAGCGCGGTGATGCGGTGCTGGTCGGTGAGGTCAAAGACCAGCTTGGCCTGGGCGTCGCTGTAGGTTGGCACGGCGTCGGCCGCATCGCGGAGGAAGACATTGACCACGAGGTCCAGGTAGCTCCGCCGGGCCGAGACGAGCCATGCGCCCCGATCGCCGAGCCCCCCTTCGCCCACGAACCCGAGGCCCCCGAGGCTCAGGTCGAGTTGCACGTCCGTTTCTTCCCGGTTGCCTTCGCGCAGAGCAATGTCCAGCACGGCCGAGAGCCGATCGCCATGGGCCGCCGAGAAGCCGCCGGCCGCGAAGTCCACGTTCCGGATGAGATCCACGTTGAGCAGGCCGATGGCGCCGCCGGAGGAGCCCTGGGTGGGGAAGTGGTTGATGTTTGGGATCGGGATGCCGTCGACGTAGAAGCCGTTCTCCATCGGGCTGCCGCCGCGCACGGCCAGCGCGTTGCGGGTGTCGTTGACCGGACTGATGCTGGGCAGGCCGCTGAGGATCCGGCTCACGTCGCCCGCTGCCCCGGGAGCCCGGCGGATCTCCTCGGCGTCGAAGCCGGTGACGCTCACGGCCCGATCCTCCGGGAAGTAGCCGGCTGCCACGACGACCTCGTCGCCTTCGAGCACCGTCGGCGTCAGGGCGGCCTCGACGATGGTGATGCGGTCCGAGCGCACGATGACGTCGGGCCGGATGAGGGGCGCATACCCGAGGTAAGTGATGCGCAAGGTGTAGCTGCCCACCGGCACGTGCTCGAAGCGGAAGCGGCCCTCGAGGTCGGTCGCCGTACCCTGCTCGGTCGGGTGCAGCCATACGTTTGCGCCAATGAGCGGCTCCTGGCTTTCCGCATCGAACAAGCGTCCTGTGATGGTGCCGGTGGGATGTGGCTGGCCGGCGGCTCCTTCCACCGCTCCGGTAAGCAGCCACGCAGCGACGACGATCATCCTCCACACACGCATGGGTATAGATCCTGGCTGGTTGCACGACGAAACGGCCGGAGCGTACGGAACGCGCCGTCGTCTGGCGTGCGAACCAATGGGATCGGACCTCTTCGAGCGGGCTACGGGAGGCGAAGAGGGCCAGGGTGGTAGTGGTCTTCCTCAAACCGGCTTCCGGAGAACCTGCTTGCGAAACTGCGATGGCGTCATGCCGGTGTGTTTCTTGAAGGCGGCGTTGAAGGACGACTTGGAGTTGAACCCGGCCTCCAGGCCGAGGGCGAGCAGCGTCAGGTGGGCCGACGCCGGGTCGGCCAGCCGGGTCTGTACCTCGCGCACCCGGTAGCCGTTGACAAAGTCGTAGAAGTTCTGACCGAGCTGGGTATTGATGACCTCGGACAGGTTGTGCGGGGATAGATCCAGTGCCTCGGCCAGGTCGTGCAGCGTCAGGTCACTGCGGCGATAGGGCCGATCCGTCTCCATGAGTTGTTGCAGTTGCCGGCTGAGGGCCCGGGCCGTTTCGGGATCCATGCCCGATTTCGCGTAGCGGGGCCGGGCCGTATCGTCTGCCGTGTCGTCTCCGGTTGATGCCTCGTCGGACGTCGAGGGCGCGGCTGGCCCGATGCTCTCCTGACGCAGGCCGAGGTATCCGATGGCATAGAAGAAGACGGTGACCCCGAGTGCCACGTAGTCGCCATAGCCTTCGATCGGGTTCAGCCGCTCGGGAGGGACGGGGGCCACCAGCGTCCACAGATGAAGGCCCAGCGCGATCAGAGTAATCAGGCTGCCTCCCATCATCATGTTGCGCAGCCAGGTCAGGTCGATGCCGTCCGCCGTGGTCGGCAAGGCCCGCCGGCGCCGGCGATGGCGCTGCAGCAGATGCAGTATCAGCCCGAGGTAGATGAGTCCGTGCAGGAACTTGCCGTGGCCGATCCAGGCGAGCGGGGGCGTCCATGCGTGGCCGGCCGGATCCAGCACGAAGGCTAGCTTCTCAGCGGGACTCTGCGCGTAGAACGGGATCAGCAGCAGCACCACCAGCCCGAAGGGCACGAAGTGCCCCAGCGCAGGCCCCCGAAGCGCCCGCGGGCCTGCGATGAGTACCTGCGCATACAGGTACAGCAACGGGCCAAGCAGCAAGGCCAGAGGAATGGCGAAGCCGACAAACTGCGGATACGCCACATCATAGCCCTTCACATGGTAGATCGTCCCCAGCAAATCCAGCGAGAAGACGGCCATGGCGGCGGCCAGCAGCCGATGGGCAAGGACCTCCCGCGGTTTAGTCGCCAGCAGTACGGCCAGGAAGAGCCCCTGCGCGGCACCCAGCACGATGATGGTGACCAGCCAGCCGTCGGGTGAGGAGGATGCCATGAGAATCCTGTGCGATTCGACTCCGGGTTCAGCCTGAAGGGCCATCGCGTAGACGCATCAGCGCGTTCCTTGCTCCGGGTTTCTTCCGGGGTCCGCCGGCCGGCGCGATTTGGAGATGGGCGGTCGGATGGTTTTATTCCGGGCCGTTCCCGTTTCCTCGTTTCAGTTCCCGCTTCCCATGAGAACGCTCGTCTTCCTGATCCTTGCCGCGTGGTGGATGGGGCCGGCCGTGCAGGCCCAGCCCGCCCCGCGTACGCTGCTACACTGCGGCACCCTGCTCGACCCCGGCGTCTCGATGGCGCCGATGGCCGAGCGCACGGTCGTCGTCGAAGGCAACCGCATCGTGGCCGTCGACGCCGGTTTCACCACCCCTCGCTCCGGCGATAAGGTCATCGACCTCCGCGACGCGTACTGCCTGCCGGGCCTGATGGACATGCACGTCCACCTCACCGGCGAGAGCCGCAAGGGCGGCTACATCGACCGGTTCACGATCCCCCCGCCGGAGCAGGCGCTGCGGGCCACGCAGTACGCCCGCACGACGCTGCTGGCCGGCTTCACCACCGTGCGGGACGTCGGCAGCAACGAGGGCGTGGGCTTCGCCCTGCGCAATGCCATCAATGCCGGCATTGTCCCGGGGCCGCGCATGTTCGTCTCGGGGCCGTCGCTCGCCATCATGGGCGGTCACGGCGACCCCACCAACGGCGGCCGTGAGGACCTGCTCGGCATCCCCACCGAGGCCCAGGGCGTCGTCGATGGCGTCGACAGCGCCATCCGGGGCGCGCGCCTGGCCATCAAGCGCGGCGCCGACCTCATCAAGATCACCGCCACCGGCGGCGTGCTCTCCATCGCCCGCGACGGGCTGCGCCCGCAGTTCTTCGAGGAGGAGATCGCCGCCATCGTGCGCGTCGCCGACGGCTTCGGGCTGAAGGTGGCCGCCCATGCCCACGGCGACGAAGGCATGAAGCGGGCCATCCGCGCCGGCGTCAAGTCCATCGAGCACGGCACTCTCATGAGCGAGGAGACCATGCGGATGATGATCGAGCACGGCGTCTACTACGTGCCGACCATCACCGCCGGTCGCAGCGTGGCGGACTCGGCCCGCATCGACGGGTACTACGTGCCGGTGGTGACGCAGAAGGCGCTGGAGCTCGGCCCGATCATTCAGGGCACGTTCAGCAAGGCCTACCGGGCCGGGGTGCCCATCGCCTTCGGGACGGACGCCGGCGTCTTCAAGCACGGCCGCAACGCGAAGGAGTTCGAGTATATGGTCGAGGGGGGCATGCCGCCGATGGAGGCCCTCCGTGCCGCCACCTACAACGCCGCCGACCTGCTCGGCCGGCTCGACGAGCTCGGCACGCTGGAGCCCGGTAAGCTGGCGGACGTCATTGCCGTCCCCCGCGATCCGCTGGCGGACATCACGGTGATGCACGAGGTTGCCTTCGTGATGAAGGACGGCGTGGTCTACAAACAGGACGGACGGCCGCAGATCGCCGCGCGCTAACGGCATCGACCCCCGGCATCGCGCATCTCGCCACGAAAAAAGGCGACGCCCGTCCGGGGTGTCGCCTTTTTTTCTGGTCGCCTTTTGCCGGTAGAGGCCTGCCGGCGCGTGGTGCGGTCAGACCTCCAGGTAGCGCATGAACTCCTGCACGCGGAACTGCAGGTCTTCGTCGTCTTCCAGTTCGCTGAAGCAGGCGACGACGCGGTAGCCGTGGTGTTCGAGGACGTGGCGGATGCGGGCCGTGTCCGTCGCATTGAGCTTCACCGTCACCCGGATCGGCTCGGTGGACTGCTCGGAGGCTTCGGTGGCGATCGAGAGGATCTTGCTGCCGTGCTGCTCGATGTCGTAGACGAGTTGCGAGAGCGAGTAGTCCCGCGGCGCGATTTCGAGGGCTAGGATAGCCCCGGGCTGCTGCGTCGAGAGCATCCGCGCGAACTGTTCGAAGATGTCGTGCCGCTTGACCAGCCCGACGTACGTGCCGTCGGGCTCCGCGACCGGGATCGTCGTCAGGGCGTGTTGCATCATCGTCTTCGTCACGTCGAAAACGTGGCTGCGTGGGGTGACGAAGACGGGGGCCGGGCCGAGCAGCGTCGTGATGGGCGCATCCGGGCCGGACGCGTCGAGCAGTTGTTCTTCCGAGACGAGGCCGCGCAGGATACCCTGGTCATCTACCACGGGCAGATGACGCACCCTGAACTCCATCAGCAGGCCGAGCGCGTGCTCGACCGTGTCGGTGGGCTTCAGGGGGGGGTGGCTCCGCTGATGAGTTCCCGGATCGTCATGGTCATCCTATGGGTCAGCGTACTGGAACGGGCCGGCGAAACCGGCCCCGGGCGTCACACCATCCCGGGCGTGCAATCCGTGTGCCGGGTTCCTGTACGAAGCCGCAGGGGCCTCGTAACCGGGTAGCCGGCGACGGTCGGAGGTACTCGCGCGGGCGTCCGGGGTTGCGGTGGGCAGGCTGCGTTGGCAAGGGAATTACAAATATCATCGACGAAGCGCAAGCGACTTTTAACGGCCCTGCGCCCCGCCTCTGGAAATTTTACGGCACGACGTCTGGCGCGGGGGAGGGATCCGCCGGGAGCCCGCGCAGCCCGGCGTAGCGCATCAGCACGGGCTGCAGGTCGCGGTCATGGTGGCGTGCCACCCGGAAATGGAGCCGTGCCACCGCCAGGGGCGCCGTATCGCCCTCCCCGCCGGCCGCGTACGTGTACGTTTCCGAGAGCACCTCGGCCACCCGGTGGATGTGGGCGATGGTCCGGGACTCGGCCACCGGGATGTAGGCCACCCGCTCGACGAAGTCCTGCTCGATGACGCCGAGCAGCCGGGTCCGCAGGTCGTCCAGCCCGATCCCGCGCAGCGCCGAGACGAACGTGGTGTGGTCGTGCTCCTCCAGGAGGGACGGCAGGAGGCCGTGTTCGCTCAGGCCGTCCACTTTGTTGAACACCATGAGGGTGGGTTTGTCCCGCGCGCCCAGGTCCCGCAGCGTCTCGTTGACCACGCGGATCTGGTCCTCGAAGCGCGGGTGGGTCACGTCCACCACGTGCAGCAGCACGTCGCTTTCGCGGACCTCGTCGAGCGTGCTCTTGAAGCTTTCGATCAGGTGGTGGGGCAGCTTGCGGATGAAGCCGACGGTGTCGGAGAGGAGCACCTCTTTGTTCGTGGCGAGCGAGACGAGGCGCGTGGTGGCATCGAGCGTGGCGAACAGCCGGTCTTCGGCCAGCACGTGGGTATCCGCCAGCGCATTCATGAGGGTGGACTTGCCGGCGTTCGTGTAGCCCACGAGCGCCACGCGCGTGTATCGGCTGCGGCCCTTGCGCTGCGTCGTCCGCTGCCGGTCGATGCGTTCCAGGCGCTCTTTGAGCGTGGCGATGCGGTCCCCGATGAGGCGGCGGTCGGTCTCGATCTGCGTCTCGCCCGGCCCCTTCGTGCCAATGCCGCCTTTCTGGCGGGAGAGGTGTGTCCACTGCCGCGTCAGGCGGGTGCGCAGGTAGTGGAGCTGGGCGAGCTCGACCTGGGTTTTGGCCGTGGCCGTCTTGGCACGCCGGGCGAAGATGTCCAGGATGAGCCCGGAGCGGTCGAGCAGCTTGCACCCCAGCGAGCGCTCCAGGTTGCGGATCTGCACGGGCGAGAGGTCATCGTCGAAGATGACGAGGTCGCTCTTGCGTTCCCCGACGAGTTGCTTGAGTTCCTGGACCTTGCCCTTCCCGATGTAGGTGGCCGCATGAATGCGGGAGAGGGATTGCACCACGCGGTCGGTGACGGTAGCGCCCGCCGTGTCGGCGAGGTGGGCCAGTTCGTCGAGGCCGTCTTCGACCTCCCAGGTGGTCTGCTCCGGCGTGATGACGCCAACGAGGATGGCGGTTTCGGGTTGGGGAGACTGCGTCGTGTACAAAGGCAGGTACAGTTGGTGAGACAACGACGGGAGGCGCCGGGGGGGCCGTTCTCCCGTACGTGCTTCAACCGGCATCGACCGGAGGGGTTGCATCGGCCGCCGAGGGGGGCGGTGCGTCCTAGCCCTCCAGCTCCTTCTTGCCGTAGGTGCGTTCCAGCGCGAGGTCGAAGCGGACGTCCAGCTTACGGTGGAGGAGGGCGCGGAACGCCGCGCGGCGGTACCGGGGCACGGCCAGTTCGAGCCGGCGCCGCCGGTCGTGCGCGTCCAGGTAAAAGAAGACGAAGCCGGCCCGGCAGCCCTGCGGCACCTCGAAGTAGTCCACCACCTGGCTCCAGCCCACGGCTTCGTCGGCATGGTTGACGTTGGTGATGATGCCATACTCGGTCACGACCACCGAGCCGGCCAGCGAGGCCGCGACGAGCCAGAAGCCGCCACCCAGGAGGTATCCGCCGAAGAGCGGCAGCGGGATCTCGTGGTCCAGCACCACGGAGAGCCCGAAGAGCACCAGCACCGTCAGCAGGAAGGCGACCGGCCAGCCGGGCAGGCGGAAGACCGGCCCGGTGCGCCAGGAGAGGACCGGCTGGCGTACGCGCAGCCAGTTGACGACGGTGACCAGCAACAGCAGGGACGTCACCCCGACGAACCCGAGCAGGAGCACGATGTGCAGGGTCGTGAACAGGTCCGGTGCGGTGAACATGGGTCGCTCGTAAAGCTCCGTGCCAGCCTCGCTTCGCTTTCGCCTGCGTGGCGCCGGCCCTGCCCGCGGGACCGTCACGCCGGGACGGCCTCCGGGCGCCACTGCATGGCGACGATCATCTCAGCTACCAGAAAGCCCAACGCGAGCATCAGGAAGACGTTCCACAGCTCGACGCCCGTTCGCTCGGCTTCCAGGGCGGCGGCGACGTGGTCCAGACGGCCCCGGACGTCCAGCACCTGCACCTCCGTTCCGAGGGCCTGCCCCAGGCGGGCGGCGGCTTCGGGCGGGGCCTCGGGCCGCAGGTCGGACTCGCGGGGGTCCAGGTTGTAGACGACGCGCCGGATCAGGCGGTCGCCGGTGCGGACGTCGTAGACGCCGGGGCGGCGGGGGGTGGCATCCAGCGTCAGCAGCGCCGCGCCGAAGAGGGGGCGCTGCTCCGGGATGAAGGGCTCGCCGTCGGGGCCGACCAGCTCCACCGTGGCCGTCTCCGGGACGCCGCTCAGCCTGAGCTCCGCCGGCGCGCCGGTGATGAACCGGTCCCCCTGGACGGCCTCGCCGGCCGAGAGGTAGTAGATGCTGCGGTAGAGCAGCGGGATGAACAGCCCCCGCACGGGCAGGTCGCTCCACCGGAGGTTCGGGGCGACGGCCATCAGGAGGGCCGCACCGCGCCCGTGGCGGATCTCCTGCAGGAACGGGAAGCCGTTCGACAGCCGGATCAGCGTCTGCTCGGTGCCGGCGCTCGGGCGGTAGTTCAGCGCGAAGAACAGGTCCGGGCGCTCCAGCCGGGCCTCCCCGTCGATCGTCCCGATCGGCTCGAAGAGGCCCTCGAAGAGCGGGTGCTCCAGGTCGGTGCGGTCGAAGGTGGCCACGGTGCGATCGGCGCCGAGCTCGCCGCTGAAGCCGCCGAAGCGGCCGCCGCCGAGGGCGCGGAACAGCGCGTCGTAGTCGGCCGGCCGGGCGGCGGCGCCGGGGAAGAGCAGCAGCCCGCCGCCGCCCTCCACGTAGCGCGCCAGCGCGGCCGTCTCGCCGCTGGACAGATCCCGCGGCCCCACGAGCACGACGGCATCGTAGCCGCCCAGCGCCGTCGCAGCGAGGCGGCTTTCAGGGATCGTCTCCACGTCGAAGGCGACGCGCCCGCGGGTCAGGCGAGCCGAGAGCGCCAGGCGCAGGTACTCGATCGGCTCGTCCTCGCCCTGAACCACGAGCAGCCGCCGCTGCTCCGGCACGTGCAGCGTGACGTAGCGCAGGTTGTCGTAGGCAAAGCCGTCGTCTTCGATCTCCACCGCGCCCGCCAGCCAGCCGCGCCGCTGCGGGGTGGCGGTGAACAGGACCGTCGTCGGCTGGTTCGGTGCCAGATCCGCCGTGGCCTGCGCCACCCGCTCGTCTTCCAGGTAGAGGCTGGCCACGTAGCCCTCGACGGGCGCGGGGCCGTAGTTGACCAGCGTGGCCTCGATCCGCACCGGCTGGCCGACTTCGACGATGCGGCTGCGCACGGTGACGTCGGTGACGGCCACGTTGGCGTGGGTGCGCTCGCCCACGGGGATGAGCCGCGCACGGACGCCGGGCGGCAGCGGCGTGGTCACCGAGTCGACCAGGGTGGTGCGCTGCAGGTCGGAGATCAGGTAGATCTCGCGGTTCAGGTGGGTGGCCTCGGCCAGGCGGGCTCCGGCGCGGGCCATCAGCCGGGCGGCCGTGGGGACGCCCGGCTGCGCGGTGATGCCGTCGAGCGCGTCGAGGGCCGGTGCGCGGTTTCGGAAGGCCGCCGGCCCCGGCTCGTCCGCCCCGGAGACGATGAAGACGTCATCGCCCGGTTCGAGCTGGTCGATGATGGCCGCCGCGATCCGCCGGGCCTGATCCAGGTAGGCACCCTGCGCATCGCGCAGCGTCATCGAGAGCGAGTTGTCCAGGACGAGAGCCACCGACGTGGCGGCCCGTCCTCCGAGGGTGCCGGCGAGGCCGCCCGTCAGCGTGGGCCGGGCGAAGGCCAGCACCAGGCAGGCGATGGCGAGCGTCCGCAGCACCAGGAGCAGCCATTGCTTGATCCGCACCCGCTGCATCGTGCTCTTCTGCAGCTCCTTGAGGAACTCCAGCGAGCTGAAGTCCACCTTCTTCGGCCGCCGGAAGTTGAAGAGGTGGATGATGAGCGGGATCGCCGCCGCCGCCAGCGCGAACAGAGCCAGGGGGTTGAGGAACGTCATGGCCGAACGGCGTGGGTCGGGAGATCACCGGGGGAGCGGCTTGCACCCGCATCCGGGAAGCGCAGTTCCGCCCGGCGGCGGTTGTGGGGCCTGCCCGCGCCCGTCCCCCTGAAACACCGGCGGGGCGCCCGGCCTGCGCCAGACGCCCCGCAAACGGTGGTGGGGTGGGGGAGAGAAGACGGCCGGGCCGTCAGCTCAGGTCCGGCACGACGTACGGCTCGCGGTAGACCTCCCGCTTGAGCAGCCGGTCCGCTTCCTCGTCGCCGACGAACTTCTCCTTGCGCCCGTCGAAGGTCAGCTCCCGGCCCAGGCGGTAGGAGATGTTGCCCAGCTCGGCCAGGGCGCTCGAGCGGTGGCCTTCCTCGATGTCGCAGGTCAGGTCCTCCCGCTTGCCCGAGCGGACGGCGGCGATGAAGTTGCCGAAGTGGCCGCTGTCGCCTCCGCCGGCGAGGTTCATCGCGTCGTACTCGTCCTCGGTCTGGATGTTGTCCGAGTTCGGGCCGGGTTTGCCCTCATAGCCATAGAACGTTTTCCAGTTGCCGCCGGCGTCGATCTCCAGCCAGCCCTCGCTGCCGTAGAAGATGTTTCCGATCTTGACCTCCCCGTCGGCGTTGGTGAACAGGCCGCGCGTGTCGAAGATGAAGACCGTGCCGTCGGCGTACTCGAAGATGGTCGTCTGCGTGTTGGGCGTGTCCTGCGCCGAGTCGAAGATGTAGTAGCCGCCCGAGGACTTGATCTTGACCGGGTACTCGTCCTTGCCCAGGCCCCAGCGGCCGACGTCCATCTGGTGCGGTCCCTGGTTGCCCGTGTCGCCGTTGCCGTATTCCCATTGCCAGTGCCAGTTGTAGTGGAACCGGTTGGGGTTGAAGGGGCGCTCGCGGGCGGGGCCGATCCACTTGTCGTAGTCGACGTTGGCGAGGTAGGCTCGCGTGTAGGCCGGCATCTTGCCCCGGCCGTCGGTGGTCAGGTAGAAGGCCTCGGCGTCGTCCGGCATCGGGCCGTCGGGGTAGCGGCCGATGTTCCAGCGCGGCTTGAAGCAGAGGCCGCGGGCCATGTAGACCTCGCCGATGCCGCCGTCGCGCAGGAATTTGATGGCGGCGTTGGTGTTGCGGCGCGAGCGGTTCTGGAAGCCCACCTGCATGAGCACCCCGTTGGCGCGGGCGGCGTGCACCATCTGCCGGCCTTCCCAGAGCTTGTGGCTGGCCGGCTTTTCGACGTAGACGTGCTTCTTGGCCTGGGCGGCCCAGATGGCGCCGAGCGCGTGCCAGTGGTTGGGGGTGGCAAAGCCGACCGCGTCGATGTCCGGGTTGGCGAACACCTCGCGCATGTCCACGGCCGTCTCCGGGGCATAGCCGAAGGTGTCCTGCACCTCCTTGACGCGGCGGGGGAACAGGTTCTGGTCGATGTCGCAGAGGGTATGGATACGGACGTTCTCGATCGACCCGAATCCGTTGATCAGGCTGCCGCCCCGGCTGCGGATGCCGACGACGGCCACGTTGAGTTGGTCGTTGGCGCCGAAGGCGCGTTGCGGCACGAACGCGGGGGCGGCGCTGAAGGCGGCCACTCCGGCCGCCGTGCGCTTGAGGAAGTCGCGGCGTGAGACGCCTTTCGTGTCTGCCATGGGGTCCTCCCTGGGTTGTAGAAGCGAAACGATGATCGTACGGGGATGGTACGGGGGCGAGGCCTCACCCGGCGGCGCGCGCCTGTGCCCGGGCTACCATCTCCTCGAACAGGGTCCGCTGCTCGATGAGCGCCTGGACCCGGTCGGCCGGCTCGGTGCGGGCCTCCATCAGGATCCAGCCGTCGTAGTCCATGCCTACGAGCAGGCCGATGAGCTGCGGGTACGGGTAATCGCCCACGTTGAATTCGCGGACGTGGACCGTCGCGCCGAGGTCGTCCCTGACGAGGTTGAAGTTGTATTCCAGCCCCTGCCCGTCCAGGTCCTGCGGGTTGCAGTTCCAGTTGACCCGGACGTTGGGTTCTTCGACGACGTCGAAGATGCGGCGCATGGTGGGGAGTTGCTGGGTGCCCTGGCCGTGCACTTCGACGCGGATCTCCTGCCCGTAGTCCGCCGCAAACCGGCCCAGGTGGTTGAGCGCCTGGCCGATCTGCTCGATGGTCTTTTCGACGGGCACGCCGGCCGGCAGGGCGTTGGGCTTGACCTTCACGCCGCTGCCCCCCACGTCGTGCGAGAGCACGATGTGCTCTTTGGCGCCGTCGATCTCCTGCCAGAGCCGGATCGGGTCCGGGTAATGGAAGGCCCAGTTGGTCCCGAAGCCGACGAGTTCGACCGGGCTGTTCTCGAAGCGGAGCCGCACTTCGGCGCGTTGCCGTTCGTTCAGGTGGGGCTCGACGCCGTGCGCGTGCTCCACGCGCAGCTCGACGCCCAGCGCCCCGGCCCGCTCGCAGTTGCGCAGCAGCGTGGGCAGGTTCCAGTCTCGCCCCCACTGGTACGTGACGAGCCCGAAGCGCATGCGAGCGCCGGCGTCGGCGGCCTCGGCGCGGAGCAGGCGGGGAGCGACCAGCGCCCCGGCCATCATCCCGGCGGCGGCCTTCGAGCCGCGCTGCACGAACGCGCGCCGCGAAAGCCCTTCCTGATGCGCTGCCATCTCGTGCCTCCCTGGATCTCCTGCAAACGAACGGATGCGTCGGGATGGGTGCGGCCCTCGGGGGGAGCACCCGTCCGATAAAGTACAGCCTGTCTGCGATAATTTCTGCACGACGGGGCGGTGTCTTCCCAAAATTGCCTCGCCGAACGGCAGCCTGTAAGCGCTTACAACACCCTCTGTGCGTCAGAAAACGGCTTCGTGTTCTTGAAGACGCTGCTGGCTGGGGGCTGCTGGCTGGGGGCTGCTGGCTGGGGGCTGCTGGCTGGGGGCTGCTGGCTGGGGGCTGCTGGCTGGGGGCTGCTGGCTGGGGGCTGCGTCATCCCCGCGCCTGCGGGGAAGAGGAAACACCTTTACGATTCCGGGTTCTGCGACGGGGGTCATCCCCGCGCCTGCGGGGAAGAGTCATGGCGGTTTGTCTGGTTGGTGTGATCGGCGGGGTCATCCCCGCGCCTGCGGGGAAGAGTCACCTTCAGCTTCGTCCGCGGCGACTCGATGAGGGTCATCCCCGCGCCTGCGGGGAAGAGCCCGTCGCTGGGGACCGGTGGCGCTGCCGTTGCGGGTCATCCCCGCGCCTGCGGGGAAGAGGGATCCCGGCGTGCCGGAGGATGAGGCGGCCGCGGGTCATCCCCGCGCCTGCGGGGAAGAGCGGCTCCCCGAGACGGTGGCGGCTGTACATGGCGGGTCATCCCCGCGCCTGCGGGGAAGAGTTTCACGCCTAACGTTCCCGAAACGTGGAACGGGGGTCATCCCCGCGCCTGCGGGGAAGAGCCGTTCTGGATGGCATCCACGACGGCGGCATGGGGGTCATCCCCGCGCCTGCAGGGAAGAGTTCTTCCATGCCGGGCGCCTGTTAAGCGGATACGGGTCATCCCCGCGCCTGCGGGGAAGAGTGTCGGCGGCGGGCGACAGCGACACGAACGAGAGGGTCATCCCCGCGCCTGCGGGGAAGAGGTTCACGGCGTCGGTGATGCGTGCCTGCAGGCGGGGTCATCCCCGCGCCTGCGGGGAAGAGGGGATGGTGACCTGATGGCTCTGCGCGTTCAGGGGGTCATCCCCGCGCCTGCGGGGAAGAGACAACGGGGATCAGAATGGAGATGAGAATGAGCGGGTCATCCCCGCGCCTGCGGGGAAGAGTGGAGCGCCTGCGCGCCGTCTACGACGAGCAGCGGGTCATCCCCGCGCCTGCGGGGAAGAGCAGCGTCGACACCTCGCGCTGTAGTGCCGCCCGGGGTCATCCCCGCGCCTGCGGGGAAGAGGTCGTCCTCGTCTATGTCCCAACGAGCCACCAGGGGTCATCCCCGCGCCTGCGGGGAAGAGCATCCCGTCACCTCCGAGATCTTAGCCCGCAGCGGGTCATCCCCGCGCCTGCGGGGAAGAGCCGTAGGACGGGCCATCGACGTCCAGACCGACGGGGTCATCCCCGCGCCTGCGGGGAAGAGGTTTCGTTGACTATGCCCGGATCATGCAGTACCGGGTCATCCCCGCGCCTGCGGGGAAGAGTCATCGGGGATGACGGGGACGCGATTCTGTGCGGGGTCATCCCCGCGCCTGCGGGGAAGAGCAGCCCGGTTTTGTTGTAGTATCGCGCAAACCGGGGTCATCCCCGCGCCTGCGGGGAAGAGAGCCAATCTTCGGCGTCGAGGGCATCCCATCGGGGGTCATCCCCGCGCCTGCGGGGAAGAGTCGCCGGGGGCGCGTGCCCACGCCGCCGAGGTGGGGTCATCCCCGCGCCTGCGGGGAAGAGTGCGCGGTCGCAACGGGAGCGACCCGCACGAGCGGGTCATCCCCGCGCCTGCGGGGAAGAGTGAAAGAAACTGCGGTTACTGCTACGCAAATTGGGGTCATCCCCGCGCCTGCGGGGAAGAGGGGTATAGCAAGAGCGCCGGGACGACTGCCACGGGGTCATCCCCGCGCCTGCGGGGAAGAGGTAGAGGAGGCTGATCGCCACTTTGCCGCCATCGGGTCATCCCCGCGCCTGCGGGGAAGAGTTGAGGGCAGGGAATCGGATCTTGCCGGAAGGGGGGTCATCCCCGCGCCTGCGGGGAAGAGCGGAATGCGGCTCATTTACAGACGTTGCCGGAGGGGTCATCCCCGCGCCTGCGGGGAAGAGCCCTGTCGCTAAAATACGGCATAGACGACGACGGGGTCATCCCCGCGCCTGCGGGGAAGAGGACCCGAAATAGGTCAGGGGGCTGGCGGTCGTGGGGTCATCCCCGCGCCTGCGGGGAAGAGCGGGGATCGTAGTGACGGGGCGGGGCACTACTCGGGTCATCCCCGCGCCTGCGGGGAAGAGCCATCGACGTCCAGACAGACGTGCGGGGCTTTCGGGTCATCCCCGCGCCTGCGGGGAAGAGTGTGTACAACACGACCGCCTCGCCATTGACCTAGGGTCATCCCCGCGCCTGCGGGGAAGAGATGCTTGGCGCTTGGGCTACGAAAAGCGGTGCGGGGTCATCCCCGCGCCTGCGGGGAAGAGTTCAGCCGGCGCAGCCGCCGGCGGCTCCAGCACGGGTCATCCCCGCGCCTGCGGGGAAGAGTGGCCTACGGCCTGAGCGCCGGGGGCTCTATTAGGGTCATCCCCGCGCCTGCGGGGAAGAGGCTACCCCCCACGGGTGCGGTGAGATATGGCACGGGTCATCCCCGCGCCTGCGGGGAAGAGTATCGTTTCCGTTTGGTGGTGCAGGACGACCGCGGGTCATCCCCGCGCCTGCGGGGAAGAGGTCACAGATCATCCCACCCCTGGAGCATCGACGGGGTCATCCCCGCGCCTGCGGGGAAGAGGATGTCCCGGCGCATGGCCACCCGCGATCCCGCGGGTCATCCCCGCGCCTGCGGGGAAGAGCGTTTCCGTTTGGTGGTGGTGCAGGACGACCGCGGGTCATCCCCGCGCCTGCGGGGAAGAGCGCTCCAGGGCCGACAGCTTGGCATACAGCGACGGGTCATCCCCGCGCCTGCGGGGAAGAGAGGTCCTGATCCCACACGAGCGCGTACTGTTTGGGGTCATCCCCGCGCCTGCGGGGAAGAGACGGCCCGCCGCGTGGAGGCCAAGGCGGCCAAGGGGTCATCCCCGCGCCTGCGGGGAAGAGCCGCGCGGCGCGAGCTGGAGCAGGCCCTGCAGGGGGTCATCCCCGCGCCTGCGGGGAAGAGCTCAGCGGCACCTGCGAGAGCGGCGCCTTGAAGGGGTCATCCCCGCGCCTGCGGGGAAGAGTTCGGCGCGATCGACGTGGGACTCACGCACTACGGGTCATCCCCGCGCCTGCGGGGAAGAGCCTCGTGCCACCTACCGGGAGCTACTCGGGACGGGGTCATCCCCGCGCCTGCGGGGAAGAGCGCTCTGCCGTGATCTCCAGCTTGCTGGAGTGCGGGTCATCCCCGCGCCTGCGGGGAAGAGCGCCGGGATCGGTGTGTCGTGTGGTATCAGCCAGGGTCATCCCCGCGCCTGCGGGGAAGAGGACCCCTACGACGACAGCGTCTGCCGACGTGAGGGGTCATCCCCGCGCCTGCGGGGAAGAGGGTCAGGGTTGCGAGCGGCGGAAGCCCACGCGGGGGTCATCCCCGCGCCTGCGGGGAAGAGCACCATCGTGGCGGGGGGCCTGGTGGCCGCCGCGGGTCATCCCCGCGCCTGCGGGGAAGAGCCGTCGGGGGGATCATCGTCGGCGTCGGCGGCAGGGTCATCCCCGCGCCTGCGGGGAAGAGCCCGCCGCACGAGCGATGGCGCGAACGGCGAGGGGGTCATCCCCGCGCCTGCGGGGAAGAGACTAAAAATTAGCCCGAAAACGCCGCTTTTTGTGTCAAAGAACGGAAAAAAAGCGCCGGTACGCAATCGGTACCGGCGCTTCGCTCACCATGTTTTCGTCAGGCCGGGCGAACCATCAGCAGGCCATATCCGAACGCTCGCCCCCGCCCGAGTCCTTCCCGCAGCGTGCGCGTGAAGGCGTCCCGGTCGGTGATCCGCAGCGTCCCGGTGAACTCGACCTCGTGGAAGGTCATGGCCTTGCCCCGGGGACGGCCGCGCTCGGTACGGACGATCCGGCGCGCCACGATGGGGCCGGGCGCACAGGCCTCGACGGCGAACCCCCTCCGCTCACCCTGCCGTTCGAGCCAGCCCCTCAGCTCGGCCTCACGCCAGGCGGCAATCGCCTCGGGCGTCGTCGGGGTGTCTCCGGGCCGGCCCATCCGCCGGAAGGCCAGCTCCGGGTTGATCCCCACGGCCACCCGGCGCTTCTTCCCGTCGCGGAAACCCTTCCGATCTACGGTCGGGTTGGCGCGCAGGAAGAACCGCAGCGGGGTGTCGGCCGGGATGCGCTGTGGGTCGAAGCATTTCGTCTGCATCCGCGCCGTGCCGTCGAGGAAGCCCCAGTCGGGGGCGCGGGTGCTCTGGACGAGCAGGCTGTGGTGTGAACCCCGTTCGTCGAGGCTGAAAAGGAACGGCCGTGCGCCCCCGTTGCGGGGGATGCCGGGGAAGGCTTTCCAGGCGAGCTGGTGAGCCTGGTAGGGATCGAGGTGCCGCCAGCAGGGGCGGCCTCGGGGCAGATGGAGCAGGCTAACGTACAGCATCGAAATAGGTCTGGTGCAGGTCATCGGGTTCGGCGGCCTCCAGCGGGAGGCGCAGCCGCGTGAACGGGGCGGCGGCATAGGCCCGGCGCGGGCCGATGAGCCGCCCCCGGCGCGTGCCGTGGGTGACGGAGCGGGCATCAGCCAGGGCCGGGGGCAAGTCGCCCCGCTCGACGTAGCCGTCCAGCCACACCGTGAGCACCCCGGCCGCCCGACCCCGGCGCCACGTCCGGTCCCCGCGAGGGAAGGCCCGGCCCGTGGCCTGTGCGGCCTCACGCAGCGCCGCGAACGGGTCGTCGCCGGCCGGCTCGGGCAAGAGCGGCAGGGATGGCGGGCAGGATCGCCGGCCCAGGAAGGTCACGTAGACGGGCCGCCGCAGCGCCTGTTCGGCCCCGGCCACGGCCGCCGCCTCGCCCTCGACGAGGACGACGAAGTGGGCATCGTGGTGGTAGTCCCGCGAGGTGAGCGTGCGCGGCTTGCCCTCGCGGGTTTCCACCGTGTGGAAGTCGCGCAGGACCCGCCCGGGCCGTACCGTGGCGGCGTGGACGCGGAGGGCCTGATGCAGGTCGAGCAGGCGGTCGTCGGCGCGGGGGATGCCCAGGGCGGCGGCCACGAGCCCGATCACGGCGGCGCGGCCGGGGAACTCGCCCGCCTCGCGGAGCTGCCCGAAGCCGGTGTCCGCCCAGCTCTGCATCGGCCCGTAGAGGTGAAGCAGGAATCCAGGCATGGTTCAGACCGTCGCGTTCGTGTGGTTGCGGAGGAAGGCCCAGAGGTCCGAGAGCTTCTCGGCGCGTTCGTACGGCCCGTCGGGCAGGTCGCCTTCGAGCACGAAGGCGGCGGCACGGTCGTCCAGCTCGTAGGCTTTCACGAGGCGGTCGTAGCGGCGCAGCATCCGGCGGATGCTCTCGGCCACGTAGCCGTCCTCGGTGGCCGGCACGGGCGCCTCGAAGGCCGCCGCCAGCGAGCAGGGCGTCTTGACGTCCCGGATCACCAGCAGCGCCGCCTCGGCCGGGCTGTGGCTGGCGAACGAGTTCTGCTTGCCCGAGGGCGAGACGCGGCAGGCGGCGTCGAAGACCACCTCCAGCGCCTCCACCGCTGCGTCGCGATCCCCACCCAGGTTCTGCACCAGCAGGTCGAAGTCGCACGAGAAGTACTTGTAGTAGACCGCGCTGTTGAAGTCCAGCTCGCCGATGTGGCCGCTGCCGCGCGTCTCCGCCTCGCTCTCCGCTTCACGGTCCTGCTTCCAGTCGTCCACCGCCGTGAAGTAGTCCGTCTCGGTGATGGTGGTGTGCGTGGCGATGGGGTGGGCCACCTGCATGGCGGCGTCGACGGCTTTGAAGGCGTTGGCCTCATCCGTGGTCATCCGCCCGAAGAGGGCCACGTCCACCCCGTCGGTGGGGCGCTCGTTGATCCCGCTCTCGGCGGCGACGGTCTTGCTCAGGTCCTTGATGGCGCTCTTCGTGAGCTTCCGGTCGGACTCGACCGTCTCGCGCACGAACTGCGTCAGCCGGGCGATCTCGCCCTTCGTGAGGAAGACGATCTGGGAGGTCTTCAGGGCAAACTCGTCGTCCTTATTGACCTTCTCGGCCTTACCGAGACCGTTGGCGACGGCCTCGCAGACGATGCCCAGGCGTTCGAGCTTTTCGGCGTCGCCCTCGTAATCGCCTTTCAGCGACTCGTAGATCATCAGGGGGATGTGGAGCGAGCGGGTGGAGATCTTGTCGCCGAGGCGCTGGGCCACGTAGGGCGACTTGCGGATGGCGCGCTTGAGGGCCTGCGAGGAGATGCGCCCGCGTTCGGTGCCGCCGAAGTAGGCGGTCTTGGGCCGGCCGAAGTCGTCGCGGTTGAGGTTGGCCGGGGCGTGGGGAGTCAGCAGATGGAGTTCGATCAACATGGTCGTGTCTGGTATGATGCGTGAATGGAATCAGGCGGTTTCCTTAGAGGATTCAGGTGTAGCGCCTTCAAGACGACTGAAATAGTCGTTTGCCCAGCGCGAAACGACGGACTTTGGATCGTCCGTGAACAGGAAGATTAGCAGGTTTTCTGCATCATCGGGTTTGACGCGAACGCCTTTCTGGCGGAAGTACCTGAAGGCACGGCTGAGCGCTTCGAGGCGACGGGGTGTTTCCGGTGGCTGGTTGACGAGCCGTGCGAAGCGAGCAACAGAGACAATGGGGGCCTTGCTTTTCGGTGGCTTGAAGGCACAGGCTGCGCCGAAACTCGAACAGGCTGTCCCCTCTTCCGAAGCGAGTGCAAAGAGGTGGAGAGAGCGAGCGAGTCGTGAGATGACATGGCGTGATTCCTCCTCTGAGAGTTCGCGCAGCCACGATTCATTGCCAAGACGTTCCCAGAGAGCAGCGATCATGAGTAGGTTTGGCTCTTGCTCTGCGGGTGCCCATCGTCGGAAAGCGGCACGTATGGCGGTGACCACGTCATGCGGCTCATACTGTTGAATCCACGGCGGACGTTGAATCAGGCGTTGAAGAAGACTTGCTTCCTGGCGGAGTTGGGTCCAGTTGGGTATGCGGTCGGCGGGGTTCATGCGTCTGCGGGTTCAGGTTTGACGGACCGAGCTTTGGAGATTTCTTTGTAGAGCATTTTGCGGGCGGCGTGGGCGTAGGGCATGGTGCGCGGGAGGGTGCTGTAGTGCTCGAAGACCGGCTGGTACTGCTGCCAGACCTCGCGGATGACGGTGTCCTCCCAGTCGGCTTTCAGGGTCGTCTCCTCGGCCACGAGGGCGTCCGGGCCGTGCCCGGCCACGTCGGCAATCCGGCCGGCGTAGTCGATGAGGTGCCCCTGCACAGCCCGCCAGAACGCTGCCAGCGTATCGCGGCCGAAGGGTTCATCCACCGAAGGCGTGGATTCCAGCTTTTTCAGGCGGATCTTGCCGTCGTCGGTCTCCTCGGCGCGGACGCCAGCCCCGGCCGTGCGCTGCACCGCCTGCCCCAGCGCCCGTGCGGCCTCGGCGGCGAACCTGGCGGCGTCATGGGTCAATTCCGCTGCCTTGTCGAGCACGAGCAGGGTTTCCGGCGTGTCGGAGGCAACGGGGCGATAGACGAAGTCGCTCTGTTCGATGCCTCCATGCACGTTCTTCTGGTTGCTCAGCATATGGAAGCCGAACACGTACAGGTGCGTCGAGAGGCCGAGTTCTTGAAGGGGCTCGGCGTAGAGCTGGGCGACGGCCGGAGCCAGCGTGTAGCGTGCGGCGCCCCGGTCGGAGAGCCCGCCGAAGAAGGCGGCCCCGATGGCCTCGGTGAGCCCTTCGATGCGCTGTACGAGGAAAGGCCGCTCGCCCGTCACGTCGCCGGTCTTGCGGTCGTAGAGCTTCTCGGTGGGGACGTTGGGATGGCGGAAGAGGCGGTCGGCGCGGGTACCGCTGTCGAGGTCGCCCTTCATGCCGTAGGCGATGCCGGTGCTCTTTTTGGACGCTTTGCGGGCCACGAGTCCTTCGACGCGCTCGCCGGTGAGGGGACAGATGCCCTCGGCCTCCTCGTACCAGAGCCAGTGGTAGGCCGTCATCCAGCCCAGCCCCGCCCGCAGCGTGATGCCGCCCACGGGCACGTCATCCTGCGGCGGATCGGCCCAGAAGAGGCCGTCGTAATCGCCCGGCCGGAGGTGCATCGGGTCGGCGTAGGCGCCGGCGTACTCCCGCTGCTGAGCGCGGCTGAGGACGTTGAGCCAGATGGTGCGGCGCAGCCAGAGGGTGCCGTCCGGGCCGGGGTCGGTGACGAGCACGCGCACGGGTGTGTCGCCGTTGGTGCCCTTCTGGTAGCCCCGCCCGCCGGTGCCCTCGTAGAAGGTGTTGCGGGCGAAGAGGAAGAGCCCGGCCTGTTCCGGCGAGACGGCCCAGTCGGCATCGGCGCGGTGGAGGAACTGGCGGTCGCCTCTGGCCGAGATGAACACGGCCACCTCCAGCCCCTCCGCTTTTTTCTCATCGAACGGAGCGGGGGCCTGCATGAAGCGGGGGCCGTCGCCGGTGAGGGCGAAGCGTGCGCGCCAGGGGGCCACGTGCGCCTCGAACTCTTCGTCCGTCATCGGCGCCTCGATGCGTTCGGCCAGCTCGGTGGCGTCGGCGGGCTCGAAGAGCCATTGCGCCAGGAAACTCATCAGGTTCAGCGCAGCCACGTCGTAGAAGGCCTGCGCATAGTCGAGCGCGTAGGGCGCGTCCGGCTCGGTGAGCAACTCCCGAAAGCTCTTCTCGACGCGTTCCCCTGCGGGCGTGCGCAGCCGGAAGCGCTGGTGTTCAAAGACGTTCATGGGATCGGGCATGGCAGTTTCGGGGGCTGGTTAGAGGTCTTCGAGCGGGACGTCCTCGGCGGCCGGGGGCGTGTCCTTCGTGCGGGCCACCGTGAGGCCGAGGGTTGTATCGTAGGCGCCTTCGACGGACGGATGCCGGAACGTGCCGTCCGCCTCCAGCAGCAGAAAGAGACGGTCGTCGTAGGGGTGTGTCTCCCGCCACCAGCGGTAGAGGCCGGCGAGCGCCTCGGGCGGGTCGGCCTCGGCCGGGCGCGGGCCGTACCAGGGGAAGCTGACCGAGGCCAGGGCGAGGGCTTCCTCCACGGCCAGCCGGGCCTGCCAGTCGCGTTCGGCTGGCACGGCGAGCGGGCTAGTGGACCCGAGCGGTGCGGGGCCGTTCGGCGTCTCGCGGAAGAGGACGGCGGCGGCGCTGTGCGCGCCGTAGCGGGTGGTCAGGGCCACATGCTCGCCGGCGTCGCTGCGGTCGTTACGGGGGCTGCGCATCACCGGGAACTGGTCCGGGGCGGTGAAGAGCGCCTGCCGGGCAGCCCGCTCCATCTCATCGCGGCGTTTCTTGAAGCGCTCGCGGGCGGTGCTTAGCCGCTCCGGGTCCACCCCGAGGCGCTCGGCCGTCCAGTGCGCTTCGTTCCGGTCGTAGAGCTCCGCCACGAGCGTGCGGCAGGCGTCGGGCAGCGTCCACACCGGGTGCTCGCGCACGAGCACGGCGCTGCGGGCCAGCGTGTCGGCGTCGTAGACGTAGACGCTCGTGCCGAAGTCGAGCCGGCGGCGGGCCTCGGCGTCCGGCATCAGGACGCCGAGCACGGGCGCGTCGTGGCCGTGGCGGCGGCCGGGGCGGTCGTGCCGGTGGAGACGTCCGGCGCGCTGGAGCAGCAGGTCCACCGGCGCCAGGTCCGAGAGCATCGCGTCGAAGTCCACGTCCACGCTCTGCTCGATGACCTGCGTGGCGACGACGACGCGGGCCGCCGGGCGACGCGGGTTGTCCGGCGCGGGCGGGCCGAAGCGTTCGAGCAACGTTTCCTCCTTCGCGTTGCGGTCGTGCCGGGTGAAGCGGGCGTGGAGCAGGTCGGCCTCGATGCCTTCGGCGCGCAGCGCCTCGAAGGCGGCCTGCGCCTCGCGGACGGTGTTACGGATCCAGGCCACACAGCCGCCCTGCAGCACCTTCTCCCGCACCCAGGCCACACCCGCCGCCGTGCGGTCGTCGGCCTCGCCGGCGGCCTCGATGGGCTCGACGCGCACGTCGGTCCGCCGGGCCGTCTCGGGCGCGGGGTCGGGCAGCACGATGACGGGCGCGTCGCCCACGGCGTGCAGGAGCTGCGGGTAGGCGTCGGCCTCGGGCGGTGCGGCCGCGTCCCCGGATCGCGTCCGGGGCGGGCTGTAGGCGGCGAGCAGGCGGCGGCGCAGCCCGGCGGGGAGCGTGGCCGAGAGGAGGATGACTTTGGCGCCGAGTGCGCCGAGCCAGGCCAGCAGATGCTCCAGCAGCACGCCCATGTAGACGTCGTAGGCGTGCACCTCGTCGAGGACGACCACCTTGCGGGCCAGCCCGAAGAGCCGCACGAAGCCGTGCCGCACGCCCATCGCGCCGAGCAGGGCCTGGTCGATGGTGCCGAGGCCGAGGGGCGCCAGCAGCGCCCGCTTCGAGGGCTGCACCCAGGAGGGCGCCACCACCTCCGACGGCGGCGTCGGATCGCGGGGATCGGCGCGGCGGGCGCGGTCGAAGACGGTACGACGGGTTCGTTCACGCAGCGCCCGGTAGTCGCGGAAATAGTGCTTCGCCCCGTGGGCCAGGGCCAGCGCCAGGTCCGTCTCGCCCCGGATGCGTCCGGCGTAGCGTTCGACGCGGGCGAAGAGCGCGTTGGCCGTGGCCTGCGTGGGCAGCGCGGCATAGAGGCCGGCCGCCGTGCCGTGCCGGAGGGCCTGTGTGGCGAGGAACAGCGCGATTTCTGTCTTGCCCAGCCCCATCGGTGCTTCCACCACGGCGATCTCCGGCCCCTCATTGCGGCCGAAGGGGATCGCGCACGCCGCCGCCTGGAACCCGGGGCGCGGCCGCCATTGCTCCCCATCCGGGCTGAACAGCGCGGCGAACAGTTCCTCCACCGTACCCTCCGGCGGGCGAAAACCGGCGATCAGGCCGGCCTCACGCAGCGCGGTTTCGGCGGTGCGGGCCTCGCGATGACGAGCAAGGTACGCCTCGGCCCCGGCGCGGTCGGTCACGTCGGGCGAGAGCGGGAAGGAATCGGCGTTGGAGCCGAACCAGTCGGCCACGGAGACGAAGCCGGCGGTGAGGAGCAGGAAGGCGTGGGGCGGTTCCGGCGGCAGCGGAAGCGGCGGGCCAAAGTGGTGCACCAGCTCGGCGAGCAGGACCGGGACGAGCGGGGCGAACAGCGGATGGGTGCGAACGGATGGATCCGGCAGGGTGTCATTTTCGGGGTAGAGCGTGCCGTGATGACCGGCGCCTACGCGCAGGAGCGGCAGCAGCGTCTTCCAGTTTCGGTCCACGCCCGATGCGGCCCCGTAGCGTCCGCCGAACAGGGTGCGGAAGATTCTGTACGTGCCTGCACCGTGGTCGAAGCTCGCGCCGTTGGGCACGGGGTCGGACCACGTTGTGCCGTAGCCGTACGCCCAGCCCTGTGGCGACTTCGCCTGGAAGGCCGGGTAGAGCTTGCCCACGTCGTGCGCGGCGGCGGTGAGGACGAGCGCGCGGCGGACGGCTTCGGGGTCGGCGTCGGGCCAGAGGGCACAGAACCGCCGGAACAGGTGCGGGTCTTCCCGCAGCCACGTCTCGGCCACGAGGCCCACGTCCAGCAGGTGCAGCGGCAGCGGGTGGCGCGTCCACGGCGGCGGGTTCCCGTCGTCGTCGCGGTCGCGCTCGTTCGTCTTGGCCCAGAGGCAGTAGAGGAGCTGTTCAGGAGACATCTGCTTTCCCTTTCGTTTTCTTCCCAGCGTCTGCCGGCGGCTGTTCGACGAGCCAGAGGCCGTCGTAGCGGACGGGACGGCGGGTGGCGGGGCCGTGGCTCCTGAAGGCATAGCCCTGCGCCGTGGGGCGGCTCCAGGCCATCACGGCCGAGGTGCGCGCCGTGGCGTCGTCCAGCACGGCCTGCCAGAGCTTCAGGCGCATCCGCTGGTCGAGGCGGCCGACGAAGAGGCCGGGGCGGATCTCCAGGCAGTAGCGCGAGAGCAGGCCACGGGTGCGCTTCGGGGCGTTGGTGAGGCTGAAGATGACCATGGGGCGTGTCGGATCGGGTCAAAAAGGCAGGCCGTCGTCGGCGTCCAGGGGTGGGGGCGGCTTCGGGTGGGCGGGCTTCGGCGGGCGGTCGCCGTGCAGCTCGGCAGCGACGGCGCGGGCGTCGGGCAGGCGGGGCCGGTGCTGCCAGGGGGCGTCCTCGGGGCGGGCCGTCTCGGCCCGGCAGCCGCCCAGTTCCTCCGGCGCCCCCTGCTCGCCTTCTCCGGCATCCAGCAACGTCTCGATGCCGGGGATGAGCCGCTCCAGCAGCTTCACGCGGCGGAAGCCGTCGCGCAGTTCGTGGCGCACGCGGCGGTCCAGGTCGTGCTCGCTCTCGGCCGCCAGCCGGAAGGCCGCCGGCGCGGCCAGCTCCATCTTGTAGAGGTCCGCCAGGTCGTGCACGAAGGCCAGCGGGTAGCCCGTGTGGATGAAGCCGAGGGCGGCGCTGTAGCCGGCGATCAGGATGGCGGCGTGGCAGACGCCGTAAAGGCAGGCGTTGGCCGCCGAGAGGGCGCGGTTGACCGGGTCCTGGCGGCTCCAGTCGGAGCGGTCGTAGTGGCGCCCCTGCCAGTCGATGCCGTGCTCCTCGGCCAGGCGGCGGTAGATGGCGCGGACGCGGGCGCCCTCCATCCCCCGGAGTTGCTCGATGGAACGCTTCTGCGGCGGCTCTTCGAGAAAGCGCATCCGGTACATGGCGCGGGCCACCGCCAGGCGGCTCTTCGGGTTGAGGGCCAGGCGCGCCTGCCGGAGGAGGCGGTACGAGTGCGCGGCGCCCTCCTGCCCGGCGCTGTAGAGCCGCACCCCGCCCTCGCCGGTCCAGATGACGAGCGTGCGGTTCTCGGCGCAGAGCTTGACGGCCGCGTGCGTGATCGTCGTGCCCGGCTCCAGCATCAGCACGGCCGAGGCCCCCACCGGGAGCTGCGCCCGCACGCCCCGCCGGTCCGTGACGACCAGCGCCGCGCCGTCCACCTCCACCGTGCCATACTCGACCGAGAAGACGGCGATGCGGTTGCGCAGGGGCATGACGGGCGGCTTGTTCGGTTTCATGGCGATTCAGGATCAGGTCTTTCGTACTGGCGGGCGGCCTCGGCGTGCGCCCGGGCCACCTGCTCCACGAGCAGGGGCGGTTCCAGCACACGGATGCGAGGGCCCCACGAGCGACACCACGCCGCGATTTCGTCCAGCCCCTCCACCTCGAAGGACACCACGGCGCTGCCGTCCGGATGCTCGGCTTCGATCTGCTGCGTGGGGTGATAGACTTTCCGGTGGAAGTAGGGGAGAATCTCCGGCTTCACGGCCACGCGGACGGTATAGACGGCATCGCCGGCGACGGCCCGGAAGCGGTCGCGCGCGTGCAGGTGCAGGTCGAAGTCCTTCGGAGGGTCGAAGTGCGTGCCGGTCAGAGGGCGCACCGAGCGAAAGCCGGCCAGCGCGAAATCCTTGACGCGCCCGTCCCGGCAGCACCAGGCCGCCAGCAGCCACGATCCCCCGCGCACGTAAAAGCCCAGCGGATGCAGCCGGCGGCCCAACGAGAGCTGCCGGCGGGACGCCGTGTAGTAGTCGGCCTCGACGGGGGTGCGTTCGCGCACGGACGT
This sequence comes from Roseithermus sacchariphilus, assembly GCA_003285105.1. Lineage (GTDB taxonomy): Bacteria > Bacteroidota > Rhodothermia > Rhodothermales > MEBIC09517 > Roseithermus > Roseithermus sacchariphilus. The sequence goes on from CP030158.1 coordinate 1,248,563, forward strand.
CAGCAGCGTGCGGAACAGCACCGGGTCGAAGGGTGCCGGCGGCCCGTCGGGGTGGGAGAAGTCCCAGACCTCCGATTCCGTCTCCGGCTCGAAGGAGAACACCTCGGCGAGCCAGGCCTGCGCGAACCGTCGGGCGGCCGCGGCGAGGGGGCGGTCGAAGGGGGTCGGGGCCAGGAGCGAGCGGGCGGCCAGCGCGGCCACGGTCAATGCTTCGGCCTCTTCTTCGCTCAGGCGCACGGGCAGGGGCGGAAGCGGGTGCGCCCCGGATACGAGGCGAAAGCGCTTGAGCAGCCCGTCTCGCCGGGCTTCGACGAGGCCGTCGCGAGCCAGCGCCGTCAGGTGGCGCCGCACGGTGCGGTCCGTCACCCTCAGGCGATGGGCGAGTTCGGCCTGGGTCAGCTCGGCGCCGGTGCCGAGCACCAGGAGCAGGGCGGTGCGGGTGTCGGGATCAGGCATACGGCAAGGTAGGCAGCGTCTGGCGGGGTTTCGGACAGGGTTGTCCGATCCCCGGCAGACACGCAGGTCGCGCAGCCATAACCCGTGCCGCGCGGCCCGGGAGAAGCCGTTGCCGCGGGGCCGTTCAGGATCCGGCCGTCAGCGGGGCGAAGTGCGCGGTGAAGTGCCGCAGGCGCGGCGGCTCCCACGTGATCCGGTAGCCCGGCAGGCGCTCCTTCTCCCGCTGCACCTCCTCGAAGCACTCGATCACGTAATCGATGTGGCTCTGCGTATAGACGCGGCGGGGGATGGCCAGCCGGACGAGGTCCATCGGGGCCGGCTGCTCCGAGCCGTCGGGCCGGCGGCCGAACATGACCGTGCCGATCTCGCAGGAGCGGATGCCGCCCACCTCGTAGAGCGCCACGGCCAGCGCCTGACCCGGGTACTGGAGCGGGGAGAGGTGCGGCAGCATCCGCCGGGCGTCGACGTAGACGGCGTGCCCGCCCACCGGCTGCACGATGGGCACGCCGAGCCGGCTCAGCGCCTCGCCCAGGTACCGCGTCGAGGCGATGCGGTACTGCAGGTAGTCCTCGTCGACCACCTCCTCCAGGCCGATGGCGATGGCCTCCAGGTCGCGCCCGGCCAGGCCGCCGTAGGTGGGGAAGCCCTCGGTCAGGATGAGCAGCGTGTTGGCCTGCTCCGCCCAGGCGTCGTCGTTCATCGCCAGCCACCCGCCGATGTTGACGAGCGCATCCTTCTTGGCACTCATCGTCATCCCGTCGGCCAGGCTGAACATCTCCCGGACGATGGCGCGGACGCTGTGGTCGGCGTACCCTTCTTCCCGCAGCTTGATGAAGTAGGCATTCTCGGCGAAGCGGCAGGCGTCGATGAACAGCGGCACGCCGTGGCGGTCGCACACGGCCCGGACGCCCCGCAGGTTGGCCATCGACACGGGCTGGCCGCCGCCGGAGTTGTTCGTGACGGTGATCATCACCAGCGGCACGCGGCCCGGGTGCTCGGCCAGGAACGCCTCCAGCCGGTCCAGGTCCATGTTGCCCTTGAAGGGATGCCGGCTCTCCGGGTCGAGGCCTTCGGGGATGACCAGGTCCACGGCCTCGGCGCCGGAGGCTTCGATGTTGGCACGGGTGGTATCGAAGTGGGTGTTGCCGGGCACGCGGTCGCCCGGCTTCACGGCGACGCTGAAGAGGATCCGCTCGGCGGCCCGGCCCTGATGGGTGGGGATGATGTGCCGGAAGGGCATCAGCGCGCGCACCGCGGCCTCGAAGCGGTGGTACGAGGGCGATCCGGCGTAGCTCTCATCGCCCTGCATGATCCCGGCCCATTGCCGCGCGCTCATCGCCGAGGTGCCCGAGTCCGTCAGCAGGTCGATGAGCACGTCGTCGGCGTGCAGGCCGAACAGGTTGTACCGCGCCTCCCGGATCAGCCGCTCCCGCTCGGCTCGCGTGGTCATGCGGATCGGTTCGACGACCTTGATGCGGAACGGCTCGATGATGGTCTTCATGGGAAAAGCAACGTGAGGGGAGAGAACAGGATACACCGGCGGGGTATGGCGGGATGGCGGGAAGGTCGAGGGACGAAGGCCGACGGTCAGGTGCGTGACACGTTACTTACTTTCCGACCGTCGCCCTTCGGCCTTTTCCTCACTCGGCTGGTTCGATGAGGGCAGACATGGAGCCCTTGCAGCGCGGGATCCGCCAGTCGGGGCCGTAGGCGTGGATCTGGTCCCGCTTCAGCTCGGCCCGCTCGCGGGTGGTGGTGTCGACGATGACGCGGCCGGCGGCGTCGACCTCGCAGGCCATCTGGAAGGCCCGCTCGCGGCTGTGCCCGAAGAGCTTCATCAGCATCTCGATGACGTACTCATAGGTGTGGTCGTCGTCATCGAGCAGGATGACGTGATACGGCGGGAGGTGGATGGTAACGGTCTGCTCCTCTTCGAGCACGTCCGCCGCCGGCGTGGCGGGGGCGGCATCCAGCACAGTCATGACACACACGGCAGGGGAACGGGGCGGCTCGGAGGCGGGGTGCCGCTCGGCGGCGCCGGCCTCCACGGGGTACGAAGTCGCAGCCGGGCCGGCGGGTTCCCCGGCGGGAACCCGGGGGAGGGGAGGATCCCCGTGCTGCTGTACGCCCCGGGCCATCGGCGCACGGCCGTCAGCCAGAAACCCATGGCTCGGAGCCAGATTTCGTGTACCTTGAAGGCCCCTTTCCGGCTGTTTTCTTCTTCTGGACCTTGCGTATGCCCATGTCTCCGCAGACGGAACGAGCGCAATGGCTGCAGCAGGTCCGTGCGGGCGACACCGACGCGGCCGGCCGGCTCCTGCCGCAGGTCTACGACGAGCTGCGCCGCATCGCGCACCAGCGCCTCCGGCAGCATCGCCCCGGGCAGACCCTCAACACCACGGCGCTGGTCCACGAGGCCTACCTCAAGCTGGTCGATCAGACGCAGGTGGCCTGGAACGACCGGGCGCACTTCTTCGCCCTGGCCTCCCGGGCCATGCGCTTCATCCTGGTCGACCATGCCCGTGCCCGCACGGCACAGAAGCGCGGGGGGCGCCAGGAGCCCCTCCCCCTCGACGCCGTGCAGGTGGCCGCGGCCGACGTGCGGGCGGCGGAGCTGCTCTCGCTGAACCAGGCCCTCGATCGCCTCGCCGAGCACGACGAACGCCTGGCCGCCGTCGTGGAATACCGCTTCTTCGGCGGGCTCACCTACGAGGAGATCGCCGAGGTGACCGGCCGATCCGTGCCCACCGTGAAGCGGGACTGGCAGCGCGCCCGGGCCTGGCTCTACCGGCTGATGCAGGCCGATGGCCCTCCGGGCGCCGACGCGCCGTGATCCGGCCGCGCCGCTGATCCCGGCCGGCATGCTTTTCCGATAGGCCTTTTACTGCCGCTTCCCGGAATCCTGTCCCCACGCCCATGGACGCGTTCTCTCCCGACCGCTGGAAGCGCATCGACCACTTGTTCGAGGCAGCGCTGGACCAGCCCCCGGACCAGCGGGATGCCTTCCTCCGGCAGGCCTGTGCAGAAGACCCGGATCTGCTCGCGGCGGTGCAGGGCCTGCTGGCCGACGCCGAGGAGGCCGGCCGGCACCTGGGCGAGTCGGTGACGGACTTCGCCGCCGTGCTCCTGCCCGACCTGGCGGCCGACCTGGCGCGGCCGCCGGAGGAAGCCCCGGCGCAGATCGGGCCGTACCGCATCCGGGGCGAACTGGGCCGGGGCGGCATGGGCGTCGTCTACCTCGCCGAGCGCACCGACGTCCCGTACCGCCGGCCGGTCGCCCTCAAGCTGGTCCGGCGCGGCATGGATTCCGAGGAGATCCTCCGGCGCTTCCGCTACGAGCGGCTCCTGCTGGCCCGCCTGCAGCACCCGAACATCGCCCGGCTGCTCGACGGCGGGCAGGCCGAGGACGGACGGCCGTATCTGGTGATGGAGTACGTCGAGGGCGAGCCCATCGACGTGTACTGCGACCGCCGCCGGCTCTCGGTCGAGGAGCGGCTGCGTCTGTTCATGCAGGTGGGGATGGCCGTGCAGGCGGCCCACCGCAACCTGGTCGTCCACCGCGACCTGAAGCCGTCCAACATCCTGGTGAGCGAAGCCCCCGGTTCGGGTCCGGAGCAGGCTACGGTGAAGCTGCTGGACTTCGGCATCGCGCGGCTGCTGACCGACGAGGCGGCGCCCGCCGGGCCGGTGACGGTGCCCTACACGCGCACGGGCATGCGGGTGCTGACGCCGGCCTATGCCAGCCCGGAGCAGCTGCGGGGCGAGGCGGTGACGACGGCCGCCGACGTCTACGCCCTGGGGGTGGTGCTCTATGAAGTGCTGACGGGCCACCGCCCCTACACCTCCGGCGAGGGCCAGACGCTGGAGCAGGCCATCCTGACGCAGACGCCGGCGCGGCCGAGCACGCGGGTGGAGGAGGAGGGGCTCGCGGACGGCGGCTCGCCGGAGGCGCCTCGCACGCGGGAGGCCATCTGCGCGGCGCGCCGAACGACGCCGGAGCGGCTGCGCCGCCGCCTGCAGGGCGATCTGGATACGATGCTGCTGATGGCGCTGCGCAAGGAGCCGGAGCGGCGCTATGCCTCGGCCGAGGCCTTCGTGGACGACATCCGCCGCCACCTGGCCGGCCTGCCCGTCCGGGCGCAGCGCGACACCTGGCGCTACCGGGCCCGGAAGTTCGCCCGCCGTCACACCGCCGGCCTGGCCGTGGCCGGCCTCGCCCTGCTCCTGCTGGCCGGGCTGACGGCGTTCTACACCGCCCGGCTCACGCAGGAGCGCGACCGCGCCCGCCTGGAGGCGCAGAAGGCCCGGGCCGCGCTGGCGTTCATGGAAGACCTGTTCGACGGCGCCGACCCGGACGCCACCGCCGGCGACACGCTCGATGCCTTCGACCTGCTCGCGCGCGGCGCCCGGCGGCTCGAACAGCCCGGCGCCCTCCCGCCCGCCGAAGCCGCGCAGACGGCCCACACCCTCGGCGCCCTCTACCTGAAGCTGGGCGACTACGACGCCGCCGAGCGCTGGCTCACGGCGGCCCTCGACGGCTGGCACCGGCTCCCCCGGGCCGAGGCCGAGGCGGAGGCGGTCACGCTCGTGTCGCTCGGCCACCTGGCCACCCACCGCGGCCAGTACGCCCGCGCCGACTCGTTCTTCGCCGCCGCCCTCGCCCTGCCCGCCGGCGCACCCGCCGACCGGGCCGGCCGGCTCGTCGAATACGGCGATGCGCTGGCCGAACGGCAGGACTACCGGCGGGCCGACTCGGTCCTCCACCGGGCACTCGCCCTCCTGCCCGGCACCGACCCGGCGAGTGAGGAACGTCGCGCCGACGCCTGGTTCGTCCTCGGCACCATCGCCATGAACGAGGCGGACTATGCCCGCGCCGAGAGCCTGTTCGCCCGCGTGCTGGCCTGGCGCAAGGCCCACCTCGGCCGGATGCACAACCGCACCCTCGACGTGCTCAACAACCTGGGCAACCTCTACGCCGACGAGTACCGTTACGAGGAGGCCGACTCGCTGCTCTCCGAGGTGCTGCGCCTGCGCACGGCACTCCTCGGCCCCGAGCATCCCCTCACGGGCGAGGCCCTGAACAACCTGGGGCTCGTGGCCTTCGGGCTCGGCGACTACGACCGCGCCGACTCGCTCCTGCGCCGCTCCCTGGCCCTGGCCGAGCAGCACGCCGGCCCCGTGCACCGGGACGTGGGCATGACGATGAACAACCTGGGCTGGGTGGCCCTGCGCCGCGACCGACCGCAGGACGCCGAGGCCCTGTTCCGCCGGGCGCTGGCCATCATGGAAGCCGCCTCGGGGCCCGTCAGCGCCGACGCCGCCCTGCTGCTGGGCAACGTGGGCTTCGTGCTCCACCAGCAGGACCGTCCGGCCGATGCCCTGCCCTTCTTCCAGCGCGCCGTCGACGTGCGGCGGCAGGTCCATGGCGACAGCAGCATGCACGTGGCCTGGCGCCTGTTCGCCCTGGGCGAGGCCCTGCGCGACCTCGGCCGCCTCGACGAAGCCGAGGCCGCCCACCGCGAGAGCGTCGCCCTGCGACGGGCGCTGCGCCCCGCCGGGCATTTCGACGTCGGGCGCGGGCTCAACGGCCTGGGGCGCACCCTCGTCGAGCAGGGCCGCTATGCCGAGGCCGAGCCGGTGTTGCGCGAGGCGGTGGCCATCATGGACGCCCTGGCGCATCCCAACCGGGCCATCTCCCAGCTCTGGCTGGGGACCTGCCTCACCGGCCTCGGCCGCTTCGACGAGGCCGAGGCCCTGCTCCGGGCCGCGCAGGCCGCCCGCCCGGACGACCCGCTCGTCCGCCGCGCCCTCGACGCGCTCCACGAAGCCCGGCAGCGTGCGGCCTCCGCCGCACCGCCTCCCGATGGCTGAACGCCCGGAGCCGCGGGAGGCGTCCGATGGGGAGCCGCCGGTGGGGAGGGCAGCCGAAGGGGGTCAGGCGTGGATGCGCTGCCCGTAGCGCCGCTGTATCCAGTCTGCCAGCGGCATGCGGATGCGCGGCGGCAGCGAGCGGTGTTCCTTCTTCAGCGTGAGGAAGATCCACTTGTGCTCGAGCACGTTCAGCGCCGCGGACACGTCCCACAGCGGCGGCAGCACGATCGTCACCTCCCGGCCCACCCGCTGCAACTCCGCCAGGAAGCGATCCGGGTCGTCGACGTGCTCCATGGTGTGGGAGCACAGCACCGTGTCGAACTGCTGGTCGGCGAAAGGCAGGTGGTAGATGTCGTCGATCAAGACGAAGCGCGGGAGGGGGCCGTGCTGCACGATGTCCGCGTTGACGCCGCCGCCGTCCGTCTTGCCGCAACAGATGTTGAGGTCCCACCGCTGCCGGTTCAGGATGCGACGCTTGAGGACGGTATAGCTGAGGTAGTTGAGGCCATACAGCAGCGCGATGAAAGCCAGCAGGATCAACAGCAGAGGCATGGGCAGGAAAGGCCGTGGGGGCGGTCCGAGGGGAAGCGGAGCGGGATGGCGGTTGTACCGCGCGCCGCCCCTGCTGTTCGGAAAGGCCCACGCCCGGCGGCACCGCCGTCCGCTTCTGCCGCTGCGCGCACGCTTCCGCACCCTCCATCCGTCGTTTTTTTGCCATCGGCCCGGCACGCGCCGCGCCCGTCGCCGTATACACGGGACGGACTTTCCACGAACGGACCCGCCCGCCGATGCCTGACACGCCCGCCGTCGAGACGCCCGCCGCCTCCAACGGCGCCGACCTCCGCCCGGTCGCCCGCCGCCACATCGTCATCCGGGGCGCCCGGCAGCACAACCTGAAGAACATCGACCTGGACCTGCCCAAGGGCAAGCTGATCGTCTTCACCGGCCCCTCCGGCTCGGGCAAGAGCAGCCTGGCCTTCGACACGATCTACGCCGAGGGGCAGCGGCGCTACGTGGAGAGCCTGAGCGCCTACGCCCGGCAGTTCCTCGAACGCATGGACAAGCCGGACGTGGACCTGATCACGGGCCTGGCCCCGGCCATCGCCATCGAGCAGAAGACGATCTCGAAGAACCCGCGCTCGACGGTGGCGACGCAGACGGAGATCTACGACCACCTGCGGCTGCTCTTCGCCCGCATCGGCACGACGATCTCCCCCGTCAGCGGCGAACCCGTCACGAAAGACACCCCCCGCTCCGTCGCCGAGACGCTCACCGACCGGCTGGAGGACCGCACGCGCTTCTACCTGTGCTTCCCGCTGCCGGCGCACAAGAAGGCCTCGGTCCGGGCCGAGCTGGAAGCGCTCCAGGCGCGCGGCTTCTTCCGCCTGGTGGTGCTCCCCACCGAGAAGCAGGCCGAGAAGGGCGAGACGGAGTCGGTGCTGGACCTGAACGAGACGCCCCCGGAGAAGGTGCGCGTGGCCCGCGAGCGGCTGCTGGTGCTGGTGGACCGCCTGGCCGTCCGGAAGGGCGACGAGGCGACGCGCTCGCGCATCGCCGACTCGGTGGAGCAGGCCTTCCGCGAGGGCGGCGGGCGCTGCGTGGCCCTCGTGGCCCGCGGCGGGCCGATGCTCCACTTCAGCGAGCACTTCGAGCGCGACGGGCTGACCTTCGAGGAGCCGACGCCCCACCTGTTCGCCTTCAACAGCCCCGTCGGCGCCTGCCCCACGTGCCAGGGCTTCGGCCGTGTCCCCGGCATCGACGAGGATCTCGTTATCCCGAATCCTGACCTGTCGATCCGCCAGGGCGCCCTCGCCCCGTTCCGCACCGAACAGTGGAGCGCCCACTTCCGCGACCTGATCCGCGTGGCCGCGCAGACGGGCATGAACATCGACGTGCCCTACCACCAGCTCTCCGACGACGAGAAGCGCATCATCTGGGAAGGCCGGGGCGATTACGTCGGGCTCTACGGCTTCTTCCGCTTCCTGGAGAAGCATAGCTATAAGATGCATTATCGCATCTTCCACGCCCGCTTCCGCGGCTACACCCGCTGCCCGGACTGCCGGGGCTACCGGCTGCGCCCGGAGGCGCTCTACGTGCAGGTCGGCGGCCACCACATCGGGGAGCTCTGCGAGCTGACGATCAAGGACGCCCACGCCTTCTTCGACGCGCTGACGCTGAGTCCCTTCCAGGAGAAGGTGGCCGGGCGCATCCTCGAAGAGATCCGCAAGCGGCTGCGCTACCTGGTCGACGTCGGGCTGGACTACCTCACGCTCGACCGGCTCAGCCAGACGCTCTCCGGCGGCGAGAGCCAGCGCATCAACCTGGCCACCAGCCTCGGCTCCAGCCTCGTCGGCTCGCTCTACGTGCTGGACGAGCCGACGATCGGGCTGCACCCGCGCGACACGGACCGCCTCGTCCGGATCCTGGAGCACCTGCGCGACATCGGCAACACGGTCCTGGTCGTCGAGCACGAGGCCGACGTCATGCGCCGGGCCGATCAGATCGTGGACCTCGGCCCCGGCTCCGGGCGCTTCGGCGGGGAGGTCGTCTTCCAGGGGGATTACGAGGCCATCCGGCAGGACGAGCGCTCGCTGACGGGCGCCTACCTGAGCGGCCGCCGGCAGATCGCCGTGCCGGCGACGCGCCGCCCGGTGCGGGAGGACTACCAGCTCGTCGTCGAAAACGCCCGGCAGCACAACCTCAAGCGCCTCACCGTGCAGATCCCCCTGGGCATGATCGTCTGCGTCACCGGCGTCAGCGGCTCGGGCAAGTCGACCCTCGTGCACGACACGCTCTACCAGGCGCTGCGCCGGCTGAAGGGGCAGAGCGACGGCAGCGCGAAGGTCGGCGCGCACGACGCGCTGCGGGGGCACCCGCTCATCGACCAGGTGGAGATGGTCGACCAGAGCCCCATCGGCCGGACGCCGCGCTCGAACCCGGTCACCTACACGAAGGCGTTCGACGCCATCCGCGAGGTCTTCGCCGCCACGCGCGAGGCCCGGCTGCGCGGCCTCCGGCCCGGCTACTTCTCCTTCAACGTCCCGGGGGGTCGCTGCGAGCAGTGCCAGGGCGAGGGCGTGATCAAGGTGGAGATGCAGTTCCTGGCCGACCTCTACCTGGAGTGTGAGGCGTGCAAGGGCACCCGCTACAAACGCGACGTGCTGGAGATCCGCTACCGCGGCAAGACCATCCACGACGTGCTGAGCATGACGGTGGACGAGGCGGCCGCCTTCTTCGAGGATCAGACGCCCATCCGCAACAAGCTCGCCGTGTTGCAGGACATCGGCCTGGGCTACCTGACGCTCGGGCAGCCGTCGACGACGCTCTCCGGCGGCGAGGCGCAGCGGATCAAGCTGGCGGCGCACCTGGGCAAGACGACGAAGGACCACACGCTCTACCTCTTCGACGAGCCCACGACGGGCCTGCACTTCGCCGACATCGAGAAGCTGCTGCGGGCCTTCAACGCGCTCGTTGAGCAGGGGCACTCGGTGCTGCTGGTCGAGCACAACATCGACGTCATCAAGAGCGCCGACTGGGTGATCGACCTCGGCCCCGAGGGCGGCGTGCGCGGCGGCTTCATCGTGGCCGAGGGCACCCCCGAGGACCTGGCCCGGCACGAAACGAGCCACACCGGGCGGTTCCTCCGCGAGGTGCTGTCGCGGCACCGGCTGTAACCAGGCGCAACATCCGCGTCAGAGTGAGGCGACGTAACAGGTTGCGATTCTGCCTTCTCGATTTCACGGAAGATGCTCCAGGTCGTTCAAATCCTTATGCTGACCGCTGGCCCGTTTATTCCGCTTCAAACACTCCAGACCGATAATCGAGACGTCAACCTCTCCAAGTTTATCCTCAACACGCTGCGCATAGCACGACGCGAATTCAACTCCGCTCGCGCTTGTTAAAATCTCTACCCGCAGCGGCGGATACCCCATACGTATGATCTGATCCTTTCGCTCGAACAGCTCTGGCTGCAATGTCGGCACATCGAAGCCGAATGCTCGTAGTGCCCGGTAGACCCGTTGCGCGTTCTCCTCAGAGCGCTCGATCCAGATGTCAAGGTCACCTGTGGATCGAGGGTAGCCGTGATAGGCCACCGCATAGCCCCCGACGATGAGATACTTTACCTCATGAGCGCGAAACAACCTCAACAGTTCGCTGAATTCGGTCGGAAGCTGGATCGTAGGCATAGTTGAGCTGGCGCATCTCTTCGAGCGCGGCGAGGCGTTCCCAGGGGGTCAAAGACAACCAGTAGGCACGGTCCTGTTCTTCAGCCTCCGCAAAAGACGTGACGGAGAAGGCCGATCTATCCAGCCTGGAACGTGTACCTGCCATGGGTCTGAAAGTGTTTGGGATGATTGCACGATGTAACGCCTCACCCACGCTTCCGCTCCCCGGGCAGGCTAACGAAAAGCCCAGCCCTTGTGGTACGTCAGCAGATCGAGCCGGCGGCCCACCCCGAGAATCACACCGGCCGCTTCCTCCGCGAGGTGCTGTGAGCATCCCACGAACCCGGGAGGCGCCCGAGCGTATTTCCAGATCAGATGCAATCCAGCCGCCCGATCCCATGAAAGTCCGCGTCAACGACGACGGCGTCGTGATCCCACGTCATCTTCTCGGCGGTGCGGCCGAAGTCGAGATTCGCAAAGAGAACGGCATCGTGGTGGTGATCCCGCTGCCTGCCGATGATCCCATCCTGGGCCTGGGCAGTCAACCCGTCTCCTCCGGCCTCCCCGACGCGTCTGCGGCGCACGACCGCGAGCTGTGCCATATGCCGGAACACATCTGCCAGGTGGCTGTACCTCCGTCAGCCATCCGCGTATCCAGAGGCTCATCATGGCGGTCGCGACACACATACCCGACCTGGCCAGTCCGTCCACGCTGCTGGGGCTGAAGGTGCAGAGCCTCGTCGAGGCGGTGCGCGAGGGGCTGCCCTACGAGGCGTATGAACGCCTGCGTTCCCGGCTCGGCCTGAGCGCCCGCGAACTGGCGGAGATGCTCTCGATCCCCGAGCGCACCTTGCAGCGACGCCGGCAGTCCGGGCGGCTGACGAAGGAGGAATCGGACCGGTTGCTGCGCCTGGCCCGGATCGTCGGGCTGGCGCTGATGGTCTTCGAGGGCGATGCGGAACGCGCCGTGCGCTGGCTGACCACGCCCAAAACCTTGCTCGGCGGCGAATCCCCCCTGGCCCGGGCCGACACCGAGCCGGGGACGCGGGAGGTGGAGGACATGCTCTACGCCATCGAGTTTTCCATGCCGGCCTGAGCAAGGTCTTCGTAGTCCGTTTGAACGGCCCGGGAGGCGTCCCTCGTGCACCTTGCGTGGAGACTGACGAAGGCCCGCTACAGGGATACGGCCCTGCGGGGGTACGGCTCCCTGTTGCACAGCGGCCGTTGGCACCACCGGGGCATCCCCGTCGTCTACGCGGCCGACACACCGGCGCTGGCTCTGCTCGAGACGATGGTGCACCTCGAGGAGGCGGACCTGCTGGCGTTCGACTTTGTTGCGTTCCCGATCCGCTTCGGGGACGATCTCCTGGAAACCCTCGAACCGGTTGCACGCCCGGAAGACTGGAACGCCTGGCCGTGGCCGGCCAGCACGCAGCACCTGGGCACGAGCTGGTTCACGGCGCAGCGCTCGGTCGTGCTGCGGGTGCCCAGCGCCGTCGTACCGCACCAGTACAACTACCTGATCAACCCGACCCATCCGGATTTTTCGCGCCTGGAGATCGGTCCGGCAGAGCCGTTTCCGGTGGATCCGCGCCTGGCACGGCGCCGGTGAGGCGCGGCGGCCGGCCTCGTGACGACCTGTCCGGAGCGGTTGCCCGACTGCCCTGCCCCTCGCCGAACCCGATTCCCCGGTTCTTCCGGGCACCGAATATCCAACACCACACGCGGTGTCCCGCACCCTTTCCTCCCGAATGGCAACAGCCTGCCATGATGCAAAAGCCCGGAAGCCCGTTTCTCCCGATGCCGGTGTTGGATAGCCGCTTCTTCGCGTAGCGTGTGCGATCCGGCACGGCCTGCTGCTGCGAAAGGGCGCTGCGAAAGGCCGGGGAGGCCGGCGCGTAACGGCTTCGCAACCCGCCGCACAAAGGCGGTCGTGCGGCGTAGTACGGGTTCGCATGTTGCACCCCATCCCATCGCATCGAACATGGCTGTTGCATCTCCGTCCGTCGCCACGCTGGGTGGCGGCTGTTTCTGGTGCCTGGAGGCCGTCTTTCGCCCGCTGCGCGGCGTCGAGCGGGTCGTCTCGGGCTACGCCGGCGGGCACGTCCCGCACCCGACCTACCGGCAGGTGTGCAGCAAGACGACGGGCCACGCCGAGGTCGTGCAGATCACGTTCGATCCGGACGTCGTCTCGTACCGCACGCTGCTGGAGATCTTCTTCGCCATGCACGACCCGACCACGCCCGACCGCCAGGGGGCCGACGTCGGGCCGCAGTATCGCTCCATCATCCTGTACCACGACGAGACGCAGCGGCAGACGGCCGAGGCGGTCATCGCGGAGCTGGAGGCGCAGGGGGTGTTCGACGCGCCCATCGTCACGGAGTTGAAGCCGTTCGACGTGTTTTACCCCGCCGAGGAAGCGCATCAGAACTACTACGCGCGGCATACCTGGCAGCCGTACTGCGTGGCCGTCATCTCCCCGAAGCTGCGCAAGCTCCGCCAGCAATACGCGGACCGGCTGACCGGCTAGCGGGGGGAGGCGGCCGCGCCGCGGGGCCGGCGGCGCCGTTACCTTCGGTTGCGTTCCGGCGGCTATGCCCCCGCCGGGGCAGACCGTGAGTTTCGGGTAAAAACGTTGTTCCAACAGCGAACCGTCCCAAACCCGCGCGTCCGTCCGCCGTTCAGCAGACCGCCGTCCCGATCCATACGCCGCCCGAGCCGCGTGCCGTCGTCCTCCTCGCATAGCCCGTCTTCGCGTCCGGCGCCGCTGCGTGTGGCCCTGTTCACGGGGGCCTACAACCACATCGCCGACGGCGTCTCGCTGACGCTGAACCGGCTGGTCGCCTTCCTGGAGCGGCAGGGCGCCGAGGTGCTCGTCTTCGGCCCGACGGTGGCGGACCCGCCCGTCCGGCACGCCGGCACGCTGGTGCCGGTCCCGTCGATCCCGGCACCGGGGCGGCCGGACTACCGGATCTCGCTCGGCCTGCCGGGGGCGGCCCGCGCGCGGCTGGCGAGCTTCCGCCCGGACCTCGTCCACATCGCCACGCCGGATCTGCTCGGCCTGCGGGCGCGGCGCTGGGCGCTGGAGGCCGGCGTGCCGCTGGTGGCGTCCTACCACACCCACTTCACCTCCTACCTGAAGTACTACCGGCTGGAGGCGCTGGAAGGGTTGCTCTGGGCCTACCTGCGCTGGTTTTACCGGCCCTGCGCCCACGTCTACGTGCCCTCCCCGTCGATGGCCGACGTGCTCGCCGCCCGGGGCATCGAGGGCAACGTGCGCCTCTGGGCGCGCGGGGTGGATACGGACCGCTTCAACCCGGCGCATCGGTCGCTGCCCTGGCGGCGGTCGCTCGGCTTCCGGGACGACGACGTCGTGGTGGCCTACATCGGGCGGCTGGTCTGGGAGAAGGGGCTGGATCTGGTGGCCGAGCTGTTCACCCGGCTGGAGGCCGACGGCGTGGCCCACCGCAGCCTGATCGTGGGAGACGGCCCGATCCGGCCCGAGCTGACGGCGCGCCTGCCCCACACCGTCTTCACCGGCCACCTCGCCGGCGAGGACCTTGCCCGGGCCTATGCCTCGGCGGACGTGTTCGTCTTCCCCAGCGAGACGGAGACGTTCGGCAACGTGACGCTGGAGGCGATGGCCTCGGGCCTGCCGGCGGTCTGCGCCGACGCCACCGGCAGCCGCTCCCTCGTCGAGCACGGCACGACCGGCTACCTCGCCCCCCCCGGCGACGTCGCCGCGTTCCTCGGGTATGTTACCCGGCTCGTGCAGGACGCGGCTCTACGAAAGACGATGGGCGCCGCCGCGCGGCACCGGGCGCAATCGTATGCCTGGGACGTCGTGCTGGGGACGCTGCTCGGGTATTACGAGGAGCTGCTCGGGCGCACCTCCCCAACGGCAGCGACGACGCCGGCGGTGCCGGCGCCCCATCGCATGCCTCGCTGATGTTTCACCCACCCTTTCCGATCTCGTGCGGCTGCTGTTCGTCTCTCACTCGTTTCCCCCGGCCGGGCGTCCGCTCTCGAACGTCGGCGGGATGCAGCGCGTGGCCACCGAGCTGCACGCGGCGCTGCGCCGGCAGCCCGGCCTGACGCTGGAGTCCCTCGTGCTCCGGGCCAGCTGGGACACGACGCACCTCAAGACGCCGCCCTTCCTGGCCCGGGCCGCCTGGCAGATCCGGCGGATGGCTCGCGCGGGCGCCATCGACGCGGTGCTGTTTTCCTCGATGGTGACCGCCTCGCTGGCCGTGCCGCTGCGGCGGGTGCTGGCCGCGGCCGGGGTGCGGACCGCCGCCATCGTCCACGGCCGGGACGTGACGCTGCCGGTGCGGCCCTACCAGCGGTTCGTGCCCCGCGTGTTCGACGCGCTGGATGCCGTGCTGCCCGTCAGCCGCGCCACCGGCGCCGCCTGCCTGGAGCGGGGGCTGGCCGCCGAGAAGCTGCACGTCGTCCCCAACGGCATCGACCTGAACCGCTTCGCCCCGCTGAACGACCCGGCCACGATGCGCCGCTCCCTGCTCGAAGCCGTCGGCGGCGACCTGCCCGAGGGGGCGCTGCTGCTGTGCAGCGTGGGCCGGCAGGTCGAGCGCAAAGGGTTCGCGTGGTTCGTCGACCAGGTGATGCCGCTGCTCCCGGCGGACGTGCACTACTGGCTCGCCGGAGACGGCCCGGAGGCCGGGGCCATCGAGGCGGCCATCGACCGGCGCGGCCTGCAGGAGCGGGTGCGGCTGCTGGGGCGGGTCTCCGAGGCCGCGCTGGAACAGCTCTACCGCGGCGCCGACCTGTTCGTCATGCCCAACATCCCCGTCCCGGGCGACATGGAGGGCTTCGGGGTGGTGATGCTGGAGGCGGGCCTGGGCGGGCTTCCCGTCATCGCCGCCCGGCTCGAAGGCATCCAGGACGTCGTGGCCGAGGGGAAAAACGGGCACCTGGTCGAGAGCGGGGATGCCTGGGGCTTCTCCGAGGCGATCATGGCCTACTACGACGACCGCGAGGCCCTGCAGGAGGCCTCGGAGCGCGCGGCGGCCTACGTGCGGGACACCTTCAGCTGGCAGGCCGTGGCCCGGCGCTACGTGGACACCCTGGCCGCCGTCGTGGGCACCTCCGTCCCCGTGCTCGAGCCGGATCCCGCCTGAGACGGCCGCCTACGCGTCCGCTCCTACGTCGACCCGAAGCTGCCGGATGGCGCCCGTCCGCGAGAACACCTGGACGGACGCGGTGCTCGGCAGGGTCGTGCCCGCAATCCGCTCCGTGCGGCCGTCGCGGTAGTGGATCGTGATGCCGGGAGGTCCGCCGCGGCGGTATACCACCGGCACCTGGCCGTAGGTGAATGCGAGCGAGCCGGCCTCCAGGTCCAGGGTCCGGCGCGTGCCGTCGAGGTCGTAGCAGGCAAACGCCGCCGGCTCGGCGAGCCACTCGGTGGGGCGCAGCATCCACGGCTCGAAGCGCAGGAGGCCGTCCTCCACCCACACGCCCAGCTCGCCCCAGCGGGCAAGGATGTCTTCCTTCACCTGGCCCGTCATGCCCGGTTGTTGCGCTCCCGCGTGGGCCGGCGTGTGTGAGTAGGGGTCGATCGGGAAGGCGCCGTAGACCTCGGGAGACTTCGTCAGCCCGATGCCGGCCCGCAGGTCGTAGTAGACCGCGATCAGCGCCTGCAGCGTCTCTTCGGCCGCGCCCTGCCGGCGGGCGTCGAGGCAGACCTCCTGAACGGCCAGGACGAGCTTGGACACCATGTGCCAGTAGATGCACCCGAGGCCTTCGTACCCGAAGAACGTGCCGGAGCGGCCGGTGTAGGAGGCGTGATCGAACAGATCGTCGAAGAGCGCCACCACGGCGGCTCCCTCCCGGTCGACGAGGTCGGCGTAGCCCTGCTCCCGGAGCCGGTCCAGCGCGGCCTGCACGTCCCGGCGGTTGCGGAAGGCGCCGTTGAAGTGATAGCCGCCCTGCACGTCGCGCACGACGAGGTGGCGGTTGCCGTCGGCCACGAGCGTGCGCAGCAGCGCGGAGGCCTCCACGCGGTCCGGGGGGATGATGTTTTTCTCCTGGAAGCGGGGCAGGCGACGGTCGGGATACAGCAGGTAGCTGTGCTGATCGGGCCGGTAGAGGTCGCTGGTGCGGAGCGCGGCCAGCAGGTCCAGCGCCTCGGCCGGGGTGAGCACCCCGGCGCTGAGCACGGCCACCTGGCCTTCCAGCATCAGGTAGAGGTGCCGCAGCGTGATGCCGCCATCGGGGGCCACCGCCATCAGGTTGTAGGCATGGTAGAGCCCGTCGGGGCGGCGGTTGGTGCGGATCGAGGCGTCGAGGAAGGCGCGGGCGCGGTCGAGGAAGGCGCGGATGCGGGCCGGCGGCACGGCGCGCCGGCGCCCGGAGAAGCCGGCGGCGTAGATCCGCTCCCGGTAGGTGCTGCCCGCCGCACCGACGGCATCGAGCATGGCCCGGCGGTCGCCGTCGGTGAAGCCCCGCGCCAGCCGCGGCTCGAACCGCTCGAAGGCGGCTTCCAGCGCGGCCAGGAGCTCGGCCACCTCCTCCGAAAGCGCCACCGCCTCGTCCGGCAGCGCGGCAAACAGGTCGGCGGCGAAGGCGAGGAAGCGGCGCAGGTAGTACAGCGTGACCATCGAGACGCCGTAGCCGACCAGGGCGTTGTTGGCGTCATTCCATTCGGGGCGCTGCGTGTTCATCCAGATGCCGCCATCGGGGATGAAGTTGGTCAGCTTCGCCAGCACCGGCACCAGCAGCTTCTCGGCCAGGGTGACCAGGTAGACCTCGCCGTGCTCGTCCAGGACCAGCTTGCCGTCGGCCCCCATCGCCGCCACGCGGGCCTCGATCCGGGCCGCCCGCTCGTCGTCGTACGTGATGGTATCGTGCGGGTCGCGCAGCAGATCGGCATAGGGCGCGATGCGGTAGGGGACGTTAGCGTAGGCAAAGAGCCGGCGGGCGAGCAGGTGCTCCAGGCGGCCGGGGTGGTGCGCGCGCGAGAGTTCGAGCAGCTTGAGGAGGTAGATGATCTGATGATCCCCCCAGTAGCCGATGTACGACCAGGGATCGTGGGGGTCGATGACCTCCCAGTCGATCCCCTCGCGGGTGATGCGGTAGGGGTTGTAGCCGTCCGGTGTGGAGGCGTTGACGAAGCGGGCGATCATGCCCTCCAGGTAGTCCGGGAAGGCCCGGCCGAGGGCTTCCCAGTTCTGGAAGATGTCGCGCCAGTTGCCCTGGTAGTTGCGCACGAGGCGGCCGTCCTCGGTGTGCGTTTCGATGGAGAACGCGTTCCAGGGGCGGCTGGGGTCGCCGTGGCGGCGGCTGAAGCTGAGCGGGAGGTACTCGTAGCAGAGCCGCTCGAGCTGCGGGTCGTCCTGCGCGGCGGCGGCGGCCCGCAGGTCCTGCAGGGTGAGCGTGGGGGGAAGCGCCGCCAGGAAGGCCGCGCCCCGCTCGGCGACCGGGCGGTTGGCGTGACGGAGGAAGTCCACCAGGTCCGCCCGCTCGATGGCGTACTGATCGGCGAAGACCCCGCCACGCATGACGTTGAACAGCACATTGGCGTAGTGCCGCGCTGTGGTCGGCGCGTCGGCGGTGTACTGCAGGCCGTCGGCGGTGGCGACGATGCGCCGGAGGCCGTCGGTGCCGGCCTCGACGTCTGCCGTCACCTCGGCCGCGAGGGCGTCTTGCTGCGCCAGCGCCGTGGTGAGCGCGACGACGTCCGCCGCGTCCTGGGCGACGTCCGCCACGAGGATCCAGGAACGGGCTTCGCCGGGGGCGAGCGCCAGCGTGGCCTCGACGAAATAGGCGCCGCGCTGGGCTCGCACGTCCACCTCGGTCTGCACCGCACGGCCCTCCCGGAAGGCCGCCAGCTGTCGCGACGAGAGCAGGACGGCCGTCACATCCAGCCCGGCGGCCCAGACGGTGGTGGCCTTCAGCGCCTCGCTCGGCTCGGCGCGATCCACCGGAATCGAACTCAGCGTAAAGAGCCCCAGGCCCGTCGCTGGATCGAGTTCGTTCTTCTTGTAGGCGTCGAGCAGGTTGCTGCGCTCGGTCTGCATGGCGCGCGTGGCCCCGTAGGGCAGCACCTGCTGCAGGCCGTCGAGCACGCGCACGCGCACCGGCTCGGCGCCGTGGTGGTGGAGGGTGACGTGCTTGACGAAGCCGAAGCGTGTGCTGGGGCTCCAGGTGTAGGCCAGCGTCAGCCCCAGGTCGTCGTTGATCTCTTCGAACCGGATCTGGTTGCCGTAGACGCTCTTGTAGAGGTGGCGGCGGCGGGCATAGAGGCCGGCGTACCGCTCGGAGAACGGCTCCCAGAGGTACACGCGGTCGCCCTGCTCGACGAGCAGGAGCGTCTTGCTGCCGGTGCGGTCCTGCGCGTCGTGGATCCGGTCGTCCGTCTCGTAGGGGAACAGGGCATGGTCCGGGTCCTTGCGCCCGGCCGTCAGCGCGCCGGTGCTGGAGATGAACAGCCAGTGGTCGGCCTCGCTCACGATCGACATGAAAAACGGCGCCATGCGATCGACGTGGGCGATGCGATACCATCGGACGCCGTCCCGTTCCACGAAGCCGCCCTCGACCGGCTGTGCGTGCCGCTTCAGCGGAGCCGGGCCGACGTACACCGGCCTCTGCGACGGGGATTCCACGATGGGGGAGATGGGCACGGTACAGACCTCAGGGGTTGACGTAGAAGGGGATGTTGGCATGGCCGGCGTTGCCCTGCCCGTCGTAGACGTAGACGAACAGCCGGTATGCGCCCGGCTCGGCCGGCGCCGTCAGGCGGATCCGGGCGGCGTCCGGGCGGTCGATGACGCCCTCGATGCGCTCCGGCACGGGCTCGTCGTCGCCGCCTTCCCCGACGTCGGTGCTCTCGCGCCGGACCTCCCAGGCATGGCGCAGGGGGTCGCCATCGGGATCGGTGGCGATCACCTCGGCCGGGTACGTCGTGCCGGCCTGCAGGTAGATGCCGTCGTACGCCGTGCGGCCGTCCAGCGTGGCCGCTTCCAGGCGGGGCGAGCGGTTCTCGGGCCAGGTGCCGTTCCAGAGGTAGTGCATCACGTCCACGGCCTCGGTGCGCTCGCCGGTGGGCAGGAACAGGCCGTACCAGGTGGGGGTGCGTTCCTGCTTCTGGCCCCAGAGGAAGACGTACGAGCCGATGAGCTGCGTCGTATCCGCCGCGATGACCGTCTCGTAGCGCATCCGGTACAGATCGGCCTTGACGGAGCTGGTGTTCTCGATGGGCGCGCCCCAGGGCGTCTGCGGCACCTCCCAGTGGCCGGTGGCGCCCCACTCGGTGATCATGTACGGCCCGTCCCAGCCGGCCTCGTCGAGGTAACGCGGCAGGTTGACGATGTCGGCATACATCTGCACGCTGAGCAGGTCCAGGTCCGGCGCGCGCGTCTTGATCTCATCGACCAGCTCCTTGCTGATCCCGGCGAGCATCGTGGTGGTCAGGTGGTTCGGGTCGATCTCGTGGATCATCTCCGAGATCTGGTTGACCGCGTCCCAGACCTTCGGATTGGTGGCGCCCAGGTTCAGCTCGTTGCCGATGCCCCAGATGATCAGCGCCGGGTGGTCCCTGTATTCCATCACCTCGGCGCGCACCCGCTCCAGTTGCGCCGCCACGGCCGCCTCGTCGTCGTAGTCGAAGTTGAAGACGCCGCGGCCGGTGCCGGGGCGCTCGCGCGCGATCTCCAGCCCCATCGTCACCACCAGCCCGTGGGCCAGGGCGCGGTCCAGCACCTCCCGGCCCGATTCCCGGCCGTTGTCGGTGCGCCAGGTGCGGAACGAGTTGCCGCCGTGCGCGGCCAGCCGCTCGACGTCGCCGAACTCCAGGCCGGCGCCCTTGATGTAGAACGGCTCATCGTTCAGGAACAGCCGGTAGCGGCCCTCGACCTGCCGGATCTCGGCCCGGATGGGGCCGGCCGGCGGGGCGGCCTCCTCGGGCTGAGGCCCGCAGGCCGGCAGGAGCAGCGGCAGGAGCAGCGGCAGGAGTCGCCATGCCGGGAGGCCGTGGGCAAACAGAGGCGGGGAGGAGGAGCGCATGATGCGGTACCGTCGTCGGGCCGGAGCCCGGGTGCAGAGAACGAGAACGGGGAACGAGAACGGGTCAGGTCGCCGGCGTTTTGACCAGCATGGCTTCCAGCTCTTCGAGCGATTTGCCTTTCGTCTCCGGCAGCACGGCCAGCACGAAGACCAGACCGATCACCGCGAAGACGCCGTAGATCAGGAACGTCAGGGCGCTGCCCAGCGTGGCCAGCTCCCACGGAAAGACGAGCTGGACCAGGAAGCTGACGGCCGAGTTGATCAGCCCGACGAAGGAGATCGCCAGCCCCCGGATCCAGTTGGGGAAGAGCTCCGAGAAGAGCACCCACATCACCGGCCCCAGGGACACCGCGAAGCACGCCACGAAGCCCAGGATGCCGATCAGGATCAGGGTCGGGTTCATGGAGATGGCGGCCTGGATCATCTCCGACTCGTAGGCCCGCGCCTGCTCCCGCCCCAGCGCCTCGATCAGCGCGTTCTTGAAGGCCACGTCCGAGTCGAACGTCTGGCCGACCAGCCCCTGGAGGGCCTCCGCCGGGATCTCTGCCGGCAGCGCGGCCAGGTCCTCGGCGTCGAGCGTGTAGGTGGCCTGCGAGAACCCGAAGGCCAGCACGAACATCGACACCGCAATGCCCGTCAGCCCGATGCCCAGCAGCGGCTTACGCCCCAGGCGGTCGACGAGCCCGAGGGCGATGATCGTGAAGACCAGGTTCGTCAGCCCCACCATGATGGCCTGGGCGAACGAGGCGTCCGTGCCGATGCCGGACTGCTCGAAGATCATCGGCGCGTAGAAGAACACCGAGTTGATCCCGGTGATCTGCTGGATGATCGCGATGACGACGCCGATGGTCAGCACCAGCCGCAGCGAGGGCGACAGCAGCGCGGACACGGGCACCTTCTCCCGGTGCGTGTCCGAGGCCAGGCTGGCCTCTACCTCGCGGATCACCTGATCCGCCGCGTCCGCCCCCATCGCCCGCTCGATGATGGGCCGCGCCTCGGCACTGCGGCCCTGCATGATCAGCCAGCGGGGGCTGGGCGGCACCACGAACAGCGCGAAGTAATAGAGCAGCGCCGGCAGCGTCTCCACGCCCAGCATCCAGCGCCAGTTGTACGCATCGAACTGCAGCGCCTGCGCCCAGGCCAGGTCGGACTGCCCCAGTTGCAAAATCAGGTAGTTCGAAAAGAAGGCCGCCGAGATGCCGATGACGATGTTGAGCTGGTTGAAGGAAACCAGCTGCCCCCGGATGGCCGGCGGGGCGATCTCGGCGATGTACATCGGGGCGATGATCAGCGAGGCGCCCACGCCGAAGCCGCCGATCATCCGGGCCACGACGAGGAACCAGAAGCTGGGCGCCAGGGCCGAGGCAATGGCCGACACGGCGAACAGCAGCGCCGCGAGAAACAGCACACGCCGCCGCCCATACCGGTCGCTCAACGGCCCGGCCACCATCATGGCGAGCGTGGCCGTCAGCGTCAGCGAACTGACGCTCCAGCCCAGTTCCAGCTTGGTCAGGTCGAACTCCGTTTCGATGAAGCCGACCACGCCGGAGATCACCGAGGCATCGAACCCCATCAGGAAGCCACCGAGGGCGACGATTAGCGCCGTCTTGCCGACGTAGAGACGATTGATCATCGGAGCAATGAGATGGGTGGATGGAAACCCGGCGGTCCTGGCGCCGGGCGATGCGCACAGGCACACTCCGGACGAACGTCCTTGCCTCGTCGCGCCACGTGCGTGTTCGAAAACGTTTTCATGCTACGGCATTTCCGCCGAAATGTCCACCGGTCTGCCGCGGCAGGTCCCGCACTCCGGCCCGCCGTAGATCGGATCGAAGATGCAGGAATCAACCGGGAGAAGGCCTGAGGGGACATCGGAGACTCCGGCCGGCCCGGCCGCTCTTGTATCCGACCGGAGCGTATGGTACTTTTCGAAAAGCTTTTCACGTTGTTGTCGGCCGGCCCCCTCGTGGGGTAGTTGGGTTCGGCGGCCCCTCGGCCTGATGTGTCCCCCCCTCACGGAGAACCATGAGTGTTACCATCCGCGACGTAGCCCGGCGAGCGCAGGTCTCGATCTCCACGGTTTCTCGGGTGCTGAACGATACCTGTCGGGTCAGCGAAGAGAAGCGGCGCCGGGTGCTCGAGGCCGCCGAGCAACTGGGATACCGGCCCAACCCGGTGGCGCGAAGCCTGCTCACGAAGGAGACCGGCGCGCTGGGGGTGGTGGTGCCCTTCGTCTTTGGCGAGTTCTTCGCCGAGCTGCTGAACGGAATCGATGCGGCCGCTCAGGAGCGCGCTTTTTGCCTGACGATCTCGACGTCGCACCGGCACGAGCATGAGTTGCGGGCGGCGCTGCAGAGCCTGCACAAACGCGTCGACGGCGTGCTGCTCATGACCCCGGAAATGCCGGGAGAGCAGGCGGTGGCCCATCTGCCGGAGGACGTGCCGGTCGTCTTCCTCAACACCCGCCTGAGCGGTGACGGCTACGCCGTCGTCAACTTCGATAACGCGGGCGGCTTCCGGGCGCTGACCCGTCACCTGATCGCGCTGGGCCATCGCCGCATCGCCGTCATCACGGGGCCGGAGGCGGCGTTCGACGCGGCCGAGCGGCTCCGGGGATACCGGATGGCGCTCGAAGAAGCCGGTATGGCCTTCGATCCGGCCTGGCTGATACCCGGAGACTACAGCCAGCGGGCGGGGTACGAGGCCGTGCAAACCCTCCTCGCCTGGCCCGAGCGCCCCACGGCGATCCTGGCCTCGAACGACCAGATGGCCTTCGGCGCCCTGAGCGCCCTGCGCGAGGCGGGCCTGCGCGTCCCGGAGGACGTGTCCCTGGCCGGCTTCGACGACGTCCCCAGCGCGCGCTACACCGTCCCCTCGCTGACCTCCGCGCGGGTGCCCATCCGAGATCTCGGCGCGCGGGCCGTGCAGTGCCTGGTCGATCACATCCAGGCTGAGACGCCGCCGGCTCCCCGCTCCCTCGTCCTCCCGGTCGACCTGGTCGTTCGGGACTCGACGGCCCCCGTGGGCGGGCGTCTCCACACCGCCGCGATCGAGCCGACGGCTCGCAAGGCGTGAGGGGTCAGTCGGCCCGTTCATAGACCCGGACGTAGTCCACGACCATGCGCTGCGGGAAGGGGGTCGTCTCGTCGGGCGGGCCGGGGAGACGACCGCCCACGGCGACGTTGAGCAGGAGGTAGAAGGGCTGGTCGAACGGTGCGGGATAGGCGCCCCCCGTCGAAAACCATTCGGTTTGCGTCAGGAACGGCACGTTGTTGATGTACCACCGGATCTCGCCTTCTTCCCACTCGAGGGCGAACACGAAGAAGTCGTCGGCAAAGGTGCCGTGGACGAGCTGGAAGGGGCCGCCCGAGGAGACGTTCTGCGGGAACGGGCCGCCGTAGTGGAGGGTGCCGAAGACCTCGTCGGGCTGGCCGCCGACGGCTTCCATGATGTCGATCTCCCCGCTGGCGGCCCAGCCTCCGTAGGCTTCCTCGGCCGGGAGCATCCAGACGGCCGGCCAGAGGCCCTGCCCCACCGGCAGCCGGGCGCGGATCTCGAACCGGCCGTACGTCCACGCGGCGCGATCCTTCGTGCGGATCCGGGCCGACGTGTAGGTGCCGTCGGCCTCCCGGCGGGCCGTGATGGTGAGCACCCCGTCGCCGACGGAGAGGTTGTCGCGCCGGTACTGCTGGAGTTCGTCGTTGCCCCAGCCGCAGAGATCCGGGCAGCCGTCGCCGAGCTGGTACGCCCAGCGCGTGGTGTCCAGCGCCGTGCCGTCGAACTCGTCGGCCCAGACGAGCCGCCAGCCGGGGGGCGTGGCGGTGGGGTCGGGAATGGTCAGGTCGGCGGCGTTGTCGCATCCGGCGCCGAGGGCGATCAGCACCAGCAGGAGCGGGCATACGCGATGCAGGCGGGACAGCGTCATGGGGCGTCGGGGGGAAGGGCGGACGGGACCGGGTCGGCCGCCGGTCAGGGTGAGGTCTGGCTGCTGACGTAGAAGGGGAAGTTGGCCGTAGCCACGTTCCCGTGGCCATCGTAGACGTAGGCGAACATCCGGTAGGGGCCTTCCCGGCGCGGCGCGCGGATGACCAGGCGCCCTCCGTCCTGCGCCACGACGTCGATGGGCACCGCCTTCGGGCGGCTTTCCGCGTCGCCGCCGGCCCGGATGTCCGTGCTCTCGGGCAGCAGCTCCCACCGGTAGCGCAGCGCGTCGCCGTCGGGATCGGTGACGGTGGCTTCGAAGGTGATCCGGCCGCGGGGCTCCACGTAGAGGCTGGCGTAGCGGTCCTGCCCGTTGGCCGTGATGTTTTCCATGCTCGGGGCGCGGTTGTCCGGCCACGTTCCCGTCCAGAGGTAGTGCAGCACGTCCATGACCTCGGTTTCGGCGCCGTCCTCCGTGAACAGGCCGTACCAGGTGGGGGTCGTCTCCTGCTTCTGGCCCCAGAGGAAGACGTACGAGCCGATGCAATAGGCAGAGTCTGCGGCGATGCCCTGCTCGTACCGCAGGCGGTACATCTGCGCTTTCTCTTTGCTCGTCTGCTCGATGGGGGCGCCCCAGGCCGTCCTGGGGACCTCCCAGTGGCCGTCGGGTCCCCACTCGGCGATGACGTAGGGGCCGTCCCAGCCGGCCCGGCGTAGCTGGGTGCCCACGTTCGGCCCCTCGTAGCCGTAGTGGCGGAATTTGCGCGTGCCCCCGACCAGCTCGCCGTAGGTGTTGATCCCGTAGACGTCGATGGCCGGCGCCCGCTCCATGATGAGTTGCACCTCGGCCACGTCCAGCCCGGCCGTGACCGTCATGACCGGATGATGCGGATCTTCCTCATGGATCATCTCGGCGATGTCGTTGATCGCGTTCCACACCCGGAAGTCCGTGTAAAACAGGTCGTTTTCGTTGCCCACGCCCCACATGAGGATGGCCGGGTGATCCTTGTAGGTGCGCACGATCTCCCGGAAGCGCGCGAGCTGAGCCTGCACGCTTTTGGCGTCTCCGTAGTCGAAGCCCTGCCGCTCCTGGCCCACCCAGAGGCCAAAGAGCACGCTCAGCCCCTTCTCGTGGGCCTCGTCCAGGATGGCGATGGCCTCGCCGGCGCCCCACGTGCGGACGGAGTTGGCGCCGTAGGCCACGGCCCGGTCCAGATGGACCTGCCCGCCCACGCCGCGGATGTAGTACGGCTCCCCGCCGCGCAGGAGCGTCCAGCCGCCGTCCTCGTTCCTCCGCAGCTCGACGGGAATCGCGCCCTGGTAGCGAAGCCCCGAGGCCACCACCCCCGACGCCGCCGGGCGATCGGTGACGGTACGGTCCTCGTTCTGAGCCTGCGCCGGGCGCCCCATGACGCCTGCTGCGATCAGCACGACGAGCACGAACGTGTCCGCCCGGCGCCGGACCGGGCCGCCGGCCACCCGTCGTGTCGGAAAGGCATTCGTGTACATAGAGGGCCTCCTCAGTCCAGTTCTACCAGCCGGAGATGATCGATGTATACCTCGCCGGCGCCCGCCATGAGCACGACGAGCTGCTTGATGTTTCGCGGGTCGGCCCCCGGGCGGGTGGCCACCGGGAGGTCGCCGACGGTGGCCGGGTTCGCAGCGCGCGCCCGCTCGATGCCGCGCAGGGCCGTCAGCGGGATCGTCACCGTCTGCCAGTCCGCCGAGAACGCACCCGCCGGCGTGAAGCGTGCCTCGACCTCGGCCAGCGATAGTTGCCAGGCGTAGTCTTCCAGCCCGACGCGCAGCGGCAGGCGCGCAGCGGTGCCGGAGGGCAGCCGCACGTCGAAGCGGATCGCCGCCCGATCCCAGATGCCGGTCATGTCGACGGGGTGCCACTGGTCCCAGCTCACGCCCATGGCGGCTTCGAAACACGTCTCCGGGCTCAGGTCCCAGCGCAGGTGGAGCGCCACCTGCCCGGAAGACGCCGTGGCGTCCGTGATCTCGACTGACTGGCAGGCGTCCGTCACGAGCCCCCAGCCGTCGTCGTTGATGAAGACTTCGTCGAAGAGCACGATCGGCAGGGCCGTGGGGTCCGGGCGCGGCGGCTCGACCAGCCACGGTTCCTGCTCTTCCTCCTCGTAGAAGACCAGCCGGATGGCATCCACGTAGATGCTGCCCGACTGCTGCAACTCGAACATGAGTTGCTTTACGTTCGTCGGGTCCAGATGCTCGACCTCCAGGTCGAAGTCCGCCAGCGGGACGACCACGCGCTGCCAGGTTTCGTCGATGAAGGGGCGCTCGAAGTAGCGGTTGCCGGTGTAGGCAAAGCCCATCCCGCCGGCGTAGTCTTCGAGGGTGAGCACGATGGGCAGGCCATACATGATGCCCTCGCGGGAGCGCACGTACATCTCGATGGCCGCGTAGGGTAGCACCTCCGAGAGGTCCTTGCCCACCCAGCCGTCCCAGCCGATGCCGAAGCCGGCCCATTCACAGCCCTCGGCGGTGCGGTTCCACGACACCTCGATGGCGTGCGTGCCCTCGTAGGCTACGTCCGAAGTGACCCGCCCCTGCGTGCAACGCGGATCGTCCTGGAACCACACCGTGTCGTCGGTCTGGTCCTGGAAGATCACCGGCTCGACCGCCAGCGACAGCTTCCGCGGGCGCTCCGGCGGCGGCTCCGTCTCGACGCCGCTGTAGAGCGACACCGGCTGGAGGCGCACGCACCCGGCCAGGGCGAGCACGAGGAGCAGCACGCCGGACACGGGGTGGAAAAGGTGGAATCGCAGGCCGTTCATGGGAGCGGATCTGGCGCGGTCGGTGGGGGGGGTCAGAGGACGAGCGGGCCACCGGCGGTGAACGTGATGTAGTCGATCCCGTACTCGACCGGGAGCGGCGGCCTGGGCTGGTTGTTGGCATCCGAGATGAGCACCACGCGGACCGCCACGATCTGCCGGGTCTGCTCGTCGGTGAGGCCCGCGCCGAACGCGCCGAAGCTGCTGGCGGGCTCGGCGTAATGCGTCCATCCCTCGAAGTCGATGGTCCCGAGGTTGGGGAATTCCACGTCGCCGCCCAGCGGCACCACGAGGTCCTGGCCGTCCTCGTACGTGCCGCTCCCGTTTCCGTCCACGACCACCTCCACCACGGCGATGGTGTACGGCGTGCCGGAGCCGTAGAGGAAGCAGTTCAGGTAGAGTTCGCTCGCGATGTTCGTGGGGACGTCGAACGTGCCTCCACCGGGCGGACGGATCGTGATGAGGCCGACGAAGAAGTTGTTCGCCACCACGTCGTCCTGCCCCCGCATCAGGTAGAAGCCGTTGCCCTGGGCAGCAGGCGGGTCGCTGGTGATCCCGGCGGTGTCGTCGAACTCGAACTCGAAGTTGCCGACGCTGATGAGGTCGCCCCCCTCGAAGTCGGCCACCACCTGTCCCTCGTAGACCTTCGGGGCGAGGACGTCGAGGCGGACCCGCAACGTGTCGGAGGCTTCTTCGGGGACGAAGAGCCGTGCCTCGACGGGCTCTTGCCGGAAGAGCGGGAGCTGCGTGGTGCCTCCTCTCCAGCGGGCGTTCTCGGCGGTCAGCTCGCTCGAGAAGCCCTCGATCCGCTTGAGCGCTCCGCTCGTCTCGCCGACGATCTCCACCACCCAGTTGACCTGTTTGTTGAAGCGGGCGGTGAAGACGACGTCCTGGCCGGCGGCAAAGTCGACCGCCGTGCGGCTGGCGGCCAGGGGCTCCAGCAGCGCGAAGTCCCCGAATCGGTCGATGAGGCGCGGGCCATCGGGGTCCGTGATGTGGTCACAGCCGGCAGCCACCAGGGCGGCGAGCAATGCCAGGCCCAGGGCCAACCCTCGTGGAAACGGTACGGCAGTCATGGCGGGGCGTGGATGAGGCAGGCTAGAACGACATGCTGTAGAGCGCGAAGAACTGCCCGAGGCGGTAGTCCTCGGCCGGCGTCGCCGCGTCGTGGTAGCGGAAGCGCTGGTACTGGATCGTGAGGTAGATGCCCTCGCGGAAGCGGTAGCGCAGCCCGGCGCCGAGCAGGGCTTCCCGGTCGTCCGTGACGAACGGCGCGGGGAAGTCGCGGACGTCGTTGAAGTTGATGAGCTGGGGGACGTAGTCGCGGCCGTTGGAGGCCCGCCGCTTGGCGCCGAGCAGGACGTCGAGCCGGTCGTAGACCTCGGCCGTGAGTCCGGCTTCGACGAGGGTGGAGGAGAGGTCGACCTCTTCCACGGCCTCGCCGCCCCGGCGGGTCTGCTCGATCTGGCTGCCGAGGGTGAGCACCAGGGGCCGTTGCCACCCCAGCAGCGGGGCGAGTTGCAGGTCGGCCTCGGCGCGCACCAGGCGGAAGTCCTTCAGCTCGGTCGTTCCCTGGCCGCGGATCTCCCGGAGCAGCGCCGCGTCGAGGGCGGCCGCGAGGAGGCCTTCGGCCGGGGCATAACGTGCCTCCAGGCGCAGCCCGCGGCGGTTCGGCGTGGCGGGGCCGTAGGGGAGGACGTTGCCGTAGCGCGGGTCGTAGGGCATCAGCTGGTCGGCCACGCGGAACGTGTAGAGCCCCCGGTCCCGCCCGAGGTCGAACAGCGTCACGTCGCGGATCGCCCGGTCGTTACCGATGCGGTGGAAGAAGCTCTTGGTCCGCGTGTAATCGACGCGCTTGCTCTGGGCTGCCCCGCTGAAGAAGTCCGGCCCGACGTCGATGAACAGCGCGGCCACACGGAGGCCCGGGTTGCGCCAGGTGGCAGCGACGCCCGCCTCCAGGAACGTGTCGCTCTCGTCGACCAGCGTCTCGGCCGAGCCGTCGGCGTCGGCCTCGCGCTTCCGCACGACGGCCGAGCGGCCGGCCTCGCCGAGGACGTGGAGGGTCCACCGCCCCCGGTCGAGCACGGTGAGGTCGGCGTCGACGGTGGTGACGGCGTTGCGGATGCCCGTGTCGGCCTGGCCGGTAGCCAGGTCGTCCCACGTATAGGCGAGCGTGGCGCCGAGGCGCGCCTGCGAGCGGGTGTCGCCGAAGCGCGAGGACACCGCCGCGATGCGGCCGCCGCCGATGAACCGGTTGGGCGTCGTCGTGTAGTCGGTCGTGCGGAGCCGGGCCAGGAAGCCCTGTACGCGGGCGACCTCCAGGCCCCGGTCGAAGGCCAGCTCGAAGTCCAGGTGCGCCCCCTGGAGCCGCCGCTCGTTGGCGCCGGTGAAGAAGGCCTCGTGGTAGATGACGTCCTTCTGCGGGCGAAAGAGTTCGGGTTCGTTGACGACGCCGTCTTCACGGGGGACGTACAGCGTGTAGGGCGTCAGGGCCAGGTCCATGTCGCCGACGCGGTAGCGCAGCACGTTGGCGATGATGCCGCGGGCCCACAGCTCGCGGACTTCGACGGACACGCCGGCTCCGAAGAACCCGCCGAATTCGTTACGGAAACGGATGACGCCCTGCACCTCGGTGACGTCGTTGGGCTGGCCGTTGACGGCGAGGTCGAGCAGGAACTCGCCGTCGGTGAGGTGCTCGGCGGTCGTCGTGTCGGCATCGAGCCGCGTGCCGCCGATGCCGGTCTGCTGCAGGAGGCTGCGGCCGTAGCCGTTGAAGTGGATGCCGGGTCCCGTCGCCTCGGCATCGGGAGGGCCGCCCTGTTCGGAGCTCTGGGCATGCACGCCGCCCACGGGCAGCGAGAGCACCAGCACCAGCAGGCAGGATCGCAGGGGGAAACGCATACCGCTAGCGGTTAGATGAAGATCTTGAGTTCGAGGGTGAGCTCGCGGCCCCGGTAGGTATCGACGGCGAAGCTGCGGTCTTCGAAGTCCATCCATCGTTGGCGAAGGTAGAGCCCGGCGTTGGGCGCGATCGTCCAGTCGAAGCCGAGGCCGAGGCCGGTGGCGTGCTGGTCGCGCGGCCGCCCGCTCGCGGCATCCCGAACCGTGAACCGCCCTCCACGGGCGTTCTCCAGCCCCAGGTAGCCGGTCAGGATGAATCCGTCCAGGATCTCGTAGTAGAGATCCACCTCGTGGTACTGCACGAAGACGTAGGTGTCGTCGTCCCGCGGCACGAAGGTGGCCTTCCGATTGGCCGATCCGAAGCTGCCCAGGTAGAACAGGTAGAGCGGGCGCTGGAGCAGGCGAGTCCGCAGCTTGCCCTGGAGGTCGACGGCGTGGTAATACAGGCGATGGAACGGGATGCCCGTGACCTGGTCCACGTCGGTCAGTTGTACCCGCTCGAAGACGCCCCGGAAGAAGGAGTACTGCCGCCCGAACGGCCCGAAGGACGTGGCGCAGACGGCGTTGGCGGGGAAGGGGTTGTAGATGCGGGACACCGCCAGCCCGTTGATGCGGTGGACGTAGGACAGCTCCGAGGTCGTCGGCGAGAGTTCGTGCGCGAGGCTCCAGCCTGCGCCCAGGCGGACCGGCCCGCCGTTCCAGGTGGTGTTCAGGTTGATGCCGCGGCGGTTGTGGGCCAGCTGGCCCACCTGGGTCAGCAGCCCCCCGGCGGAGGCCTGCCCCGCCGTCACGGCACAGCGGGGGTCGGCCTGGATCGAGGGGTGGTTGGTGGTGGCGATCTCGCCGTTCTCGTTGAAGAAATGCCGCCCTACCTGATAGAACTGCACCTCCAGCGGGAGCAGGGTGTAGTCCGCCGGCACGCGGGCACGCACCATGAGCGCTTCCCCCCACGGCGTCGTGTAGTCCGGGCTCTCGAAGCGGCTGGCTCCGAATTCCCCGCTCAGCCCGACCCCGGCCACGTCGACGTCGAAGGACGCCGTGTGCACCTGGTAGGCGCGGCGGGTGCCAGCCAGGCTGTCCAGCGTGCGGTAGCTGTAGATCGACTGCGCGGCGACCCGGTCATCCCCGAACGCCTTCTGCACCCGCCCGCCCATGATGTAGCTGGGCAGGGCGCGGGCCTCGCCGTTGAAGCCGATGTAGGTGGGGACCTCCCCGGCCTCGCCCCGCCGCCTCACCGTTTCGGCCGGGTCAGTCACGGCGCCCGGCAGCCCCCCGTTGGGCTGCGTCTTGCCCCAGAAGGCATCGAAGCCCAGGCCGCCCGGCAGCTTCCGGCCGTCGAGGATGAGCCCCTGAAAGGCCTGGTAGTTCCACCGCTGGTCGCCCGGATTGGCGCGGCCCGTTTCGAAGTAGCTGTCATACTTCGCCATGCCGGTGACCCCTTCCCAGGGCGTGCGGTCGAAGATGGAGAAGCGGTCCAGGACCTGGTAGACGCCGATCGTGAAGGGGCTGAGGTTGTACCAGTGGATGCCCCCGGCCCGCACCCCGAAGGCGCCGATGTCGGTCCGGAACGCGCCGTAGAAGTTGATCCCCAGGTTCAACGACAGCGTGTTGTTCTCGGCCGTGCCCTCGTACGGGGTGAAGACGAACAGCTCCGTGCCGAAGCTCGCCCGCCCGCTGGGGCGCCCGAGGACGGTGAGCGAAAGCATCGGCTCGCGGTAGCCGTCTCCGACGCTGTAGACCCGCTCGTAGGGCGAGAGGTTGGGATAGGGCCGCGTCATGTTGCGGCCGTAGAGGAACAGCCGGTAGTACCCGAAGACCGTGACGCGCAGGGGCCGCTTGCGAAGCGCTTTCGTGGAGTCTGTGGGCGAGTCCGGATAGGGGCGGTACACCGAGTCGGGGCGGGCCGTGGCGGCCTCGCGGCCGTCCCACCCCTGTGCCGCTACTCCTTCCCACGGCACGCCCAGGAGCAGGAGACCCAGGATCACGGCCAGCCCGGCCCGGAGGCCGGCGGCAGCGGGTGTGCTGCCGCCGGCCATTACCGGGGCCATCCAGGTGGCCAGGCGTCGAGGCTGATGTGCCATGAGGCCAGCGAAACGGGTTATTTCAGCAGAACGACGCTGCGCGTCTCGGAAAACGCCTCGCCCACCACGCGGTACAGGTACAACCCGCTGGACAGATGCTGCCCGTCGATGCGGAACGTGTGCCGCGTCTGCCCGGGGAGGATCCCGTCGTGGAGCAGGGCGACTTCCCGCCCCAGCGCATCGTAGAGCGCCACGCGCACGGGCTGCGTCTGCCGCACCGTCAGCTCGAACTGCGTCTGCGGGTTGAACGGGTTGGGGTAGGCATGCGTCAGCACATAGGCCGAGGGCAGATCCGCTGCCCCCGGTTCGCTGGAGGTGACGACGGCCTGGTCGAAGCCGATGTCATCGAAGGAGAGGTTGAAGGGGGATCCCTGGATGTTGCCCATGGCGAAGACGACGAACTTCACGCGGGAGAAGTCGAAGCCGTCGTCGGCGCCGGGGTTGACCGAGTTGTCGTCGGTGAAGGCGGCCAGCGGGATCTGCACGAGCTGGTAGACGGGGTCTCCGGCCGAGAGGCGCCAGTTGGCCTGGTACTCGTCCTCGGTGGCGGGTTCGTAGGTGCCGTTGCCGTTGGCGTCCTCCTGCAGGTTGATCTCGAGCGTGAGGGGGAGGTTGTCGGCCTGGAGGTTGGCGCGGAGGTAGAAGGTGAGGTAGCCGGCGCCGCTGGCGTCGACGGTGGGGGTGGCCTCGACGGCGGCGCCGGCGAAGCCGCCGCCCTGGCCGGGGTTGACGCCGAGCGAGAGGGCGGTGTTGGCCGTGCCGTTGCGGTCGTCGGTGGGTCCGACGCCGGCGCCGACGCCGTCCGTGCCGCCGAAGAAGACCCCGACGTTCGTCACGTCTCCGTCGTCGAACGTGTCGAACGACGCGAGGGGCATCGTCATCACCACGGGGTCTTCGGTGAACACGATGTCATCGAAGGAGAGGTTGAAGGGGGATCCCTGGATGTTGCCCATGGCGAAGACGACGAACTTCACGCGGGAGAAGTCGAAGCCATCGTCGGCGCCGGGGTTGACCGAGTTGTCGTCGGTGAAGGCGGCCAGCGGGATCTGCACGAGCTGGTAGACGGGGTCTCCGGCCGAGAGGCGCCAGTTGGCCTGGTACTCGTCCTCGGTGGCGGGTTCGTAGGTGCCGTTGCCGTTGGCGTCCTCCTGCAGGTTGATCTCGAGCGTGAGGGGGAGGTTGTCGGCCTGGAGGTTGGCGCGGAGGTAGAAGGTGAGGTAGCCGGCGCCGCTGGCGTCGACGGTGGGGGTGGCCTCGACGGCGGCACCGGCGAAGCCGCCGCCCTGGCCGGGGTTGACGCCGAGCGAGAGGGCGGTGTTGGCCGTGCCGTTGCGGTCGTCGGTGGGTCCGACGCCGGCGCCGACGCCGTCCGTGCCGCCGAAGAAGACCCCGACGTTCGTCACGTCTCCGTCGTCGAACGTGTCGAAGGCGACCTGGGCCTGTGCCGGGGCCGGGACGAGGGTGGCGGCCAGCAGCAAGGCGAAGGCGGTGAGCAGAGAGCCTGCGTGGGACGCGCCAGAGACGCGGCGCGCATGTCGTAGCGAGTGTGTCATGGGAAAAGCCGTCCAGGCGTTCTGGTGTGAAGGGATTTCTGGTATGCGGAGGGCATCCGGTATATAGTAGCTTTTGAAAACCTTTTCAAGTCGGTTGCAAGTCCGGTACAAAGGAGGGGCGCCCCGGTCCGGATCTCTCCTGACGGAACGGGCTGTGGCCGGTGCGTAGAATCCGGGGTTGCTGCAATGCGCCCCACCGCCGTATTCGTCATCTCCCCTCTTCCCATGCACGTGCTCCAGATTCACCCGTCCGACAACGTTCTCGTGGCCCTGGAGGATTTGCCCGCCGGCACCGTGGTGCACCACGACGGTGCCGCCTACACGCTGCCCGAGCCGGTGTCTGCCAAGCACAAGTTCGTCACCCGGGCGCTGGCCCCCGGCGACCCGATCTACATGTACGGCGTGCTCGTCGGGGTGGCGACGCAACCCATCGCCGCCGGAGCGCCGATCTCGCAGGCCAACGTGGCGCAGGCCGCGCAGGACTACGAGCAGCGGCAGGGCCCCGCCACCTGGACGCCGCCCGACGTCTCGCGCTGGCGGGACCGCACGTTCCTGGGCTATCATCGCACCGACGGGCAGGTTGGTACGGCCAACCACTGGCTCGTCATCCCGCTGGTGTTCTGCGAGAACCGGAACGTGGAGGTCCTGAAGGAGGCGTTCGAGAAAGAGCTGGGGTATGCGCGGCCGGAGGTGTACCGCGCCGAGGTGGCGGAGCTGGTCCGTCGCTACCGGCAGGGGGCCGGCCCGGACGAGTTGCTGGAGGCCGCCCTCGAGGCCTCCGCCTCCACGGCGACGCCCACCCCGCTGTTTGACCACGTCGACGGCATTCGCTTCCTGACGCATCAGGGCGGCTGCGGCGGTACGCGCGAGGATGCCCGCAGCCTGTGCGGCCTGCTGGCCGGCTACATCCACCACCCCAACGTGGCCGGGGCGACCATCCTGAGCCTGGGATGCCAGAACGCTCAGGTCGAGATGCTCCAGGAGGCGCTCTATGCCCGCAATCCTCGCTTCGACAAGCCGCTGTTGATCTTCGAGCAGCAGCGCAGCCGCTCCGAGCACGCGATGCTCACGGAGGCCATCCGGCAGACCTTCGTGGGGCTGGTGCGGGCGAATGCGCTGGAGCGGCGGCCGGCCCCGCTGCATCACCTGACGCTGGGCGTCGAGTGTGGAGGGTCCGACGGCTTTTCGGGGATCTCGGCCAACCCGGCCATCGGCCACGCGGCGGATCTGCTCGTGGCGCTGGGCGGCACCGTGCTCCTGTCCGAGTTTCCCGAGCTGTGCGGCGTCGAGCAGGAACTCATCAACCGCTGCGTCACGCCGGCGCTGGGCGAGCGCTTTGCCGCCCTTATGCGGGCCTATGCCGCCCGGGCCGAGGCCGTCGGCTCCGGCTTCGACATGAACCCGTCGCCCGGCAACATCCGCGACGGCCTCATCACCGACGCCATGAAGTCAGCCGGGGCCGTGCGCAAGGGCGGCACCTCGCCCGTGACGGCCGTGCTGGACTACCCGGAGTACGCCACCGAAAAGGGGCTGAACCTGCTCTGCACCCCCGGCAACGACGTCGAGTCCACCACGGCCCTGGCCGGGGCCGGGGCTTCCGTGATCCTGTTCTCCACGGGCCTGGGCACGCCCACGGGCAACCCCATCACGCCGGTGCTCAAGATTGCCAGCAACTCGGCGCTCGCCCGGCGGATGCCGGACATCATCGACCTGGACAGCGGCCCGATCATCCGCGGAGAGAAGACCATCGAGCAGGTGGGCGAGGAGATCCTGGATCAGGTCATCCAGACGGCCAGCGGGGCCTACGTTCCGAAGGCCGTCCGCCTGGGCCAGCACGATTTCATCCCCTGGAAGCGCGGCGTGTCGCTGTAGCGGTGCGTTCTGGCTGCTGGCTTCTGGCTGCTGGCTTCTGGCTGCTGGCTTCTGGCTGCTGGCTTCTGGCTGCTGGCTTCTGGCTGCTGGCTTCTGGCTGCTGGCTTCTGGCTGCTGGCTTCTGGCTGCTGGCTTCTGGCTGCTGGCATCGTGCCGGAACGAGTTCTTCCCCCTGGCCGCGCCACGCGGCCGTACAGGGGGAAGTCCCCGCAGGGGGAAGGGGGTGCACCCCCGCCGCGAAGCCGCCATCGCCGGGGTCTACCCCTCCGTCGCTGCGCGACACCTCCCCTTCGCAAGGGGAGGATCTGGCTGCGGGCTGCTGGCTTCGGGCTTCTGGCTGCGGGCTTCTGGCTGCGGGCTTCTGGCTGACGGCTGCTCGCTGAAAGCTGCTTCGTGCCAACACACGCCCTTCCCCCTGGCCGCGCCACGCGGCCGTACAGGGGGAAGTCCCCGCAGGGGGAAGGGGGTGCACCCCCGCCGCGAAGCCGCCATCGCCGGGGTCTACCCCTCCGTCGCTGCGCGACACCTCCCCTTCGCAAGGGGAGGATCTGGCTGCGGGCTGCTGGCTTCGGGCTGCTGGCTGAAAGCTGAAAGCTGACCGCTGGCGGCCGTCAGCCGTTTGTGAACATATCGTGAAGATCTGGGAGGTCGAAGAACCCTGAACGTGGATGCAGGGCGTTCGTGGAGAGGTACATCCTCGTCGACCTCATGCACCAGCCCGAAGACCATCATGCCATCTGCCCGACACATCGACGTCTACACGGCCGGCTGCCCGCTGTGCGAGGACGCCGTCGCTACTGTCCGCCGGCTTGCCGCGCCGGGGCAAACGGTGACCGTGCATGACCTCCGGGATGCGGAGCAGGCCGATCGCATCGCATCCCTGGGCATCCGCTCCGTCCCGGCGGTCGCCGTAGACGGCCGCCTCGCCGGCTGTTGTGTGGACCGTGGCGTGGACGAACGTGCGATCCGTGCCGCGGGTGTGGGCGCCTGACCCCCTGGTTGCCATGCCCATGACCCGGAGCGAACTGGCGCGTCGGGCCGGCGTGAACCCCTCGACCGTGCGCTATTACGAGCGGGTGGGTGTGCTGCCGGAGCCGCCGCGAACGGCCGCCGGATACCGCATTTACACCGAGGAGGACGCCGAGCGCTTGCGGTTCGTCCAGCGGGCGCAGACCCTTGGCTTCACGCTGGCCGAGATCAGCGACCTGCTGACCCTGTCCGTCTCCGGGGCCGATTGCGAGGCCGTGCGTGCCCGCGCCGAAGCCCACCGGGCCGACGTGGAAGCGCGCCTGCGTGACCTCGAGCGGGTGCGATCCGTGCTGGACGACCTCATTGCGGCCTGTAGTGATCGCCGCTCGACGGCTGTCTGCCCCATCCTGGACGCGCTGCGTCACAGCGGCGACCTTGCTCCGGCACCGTCCCGTGCATCCTCTGCCCACGAATCGACGGGGGACCCCTCCGGGCCATCGAGCCATGAAGACCATGAAACACGCTGACCGCCCGGCCCGCCTCGGGCTCATCGCCGCCCTCGGGGCCGCCGTGGCCGCGAGCGCCTGCTGCACGATCCCGCTTCTGCTCGTCGCCCTCGGGGTGGGCGGGGCGTGGGTCGGAACGCTGACGGCGCTCGAACTCTACCGCCCGCTTTTCATCGGGCTGGCCGTGCTGGCCCTGTCCTACGTGGCCTTTCGAGAGTGGCGGATGAGCCGCCGCGCCTCGTGCGACTGCGAGGCGGCGGTGTCATCCCGTATGCGGCGGAGGCTCCTCGCCGTGGGCGCCGTCGCCGCGCTCGGGCTGATGCTCTCGCCGTGGCTCATCCGCGTCACGAACCCTCCGGCCGCCGATGCCGGTCCGGCGCCCGTGTCCACGGCCCGGGTGGTGCTGGACGTCGACGGGATGACGTGCGCGTCGTGCCACGTCACCGTCCGGCAGGCGCTGCTGAACGTGGACGGCGTCGAAGCCGCGGAGGTGACCTTCGAGCCGCCCCGGGCCGTCGTCACCTACGACCCCACGCGGGTGACGGTGGACGCGCTCACGGCGGCCACGGCCCGGGCCGGGTATCCTTCTCGTCCTCATACGGCCTCCTGACGGCCGAACCCTGACGGCTGAACCCTGACGGCTGAACCCTGACGGCTGAACCCTGACGGCTGAACCCTGACGGCTGAACCCTGACGGCTGAACCCTGACGGCTGAACCCTGACGGCTGAACCCTGACGGCTGAACCCTGACGGCTGAACCCTGACGGCTGAACCCTGACGGCTGAACCCTGACGGCTGAACCCTGACGGCTGAACCCTGACGGCTGAACCCTGACGGCTGAACCCTGACGGCTGAACCCTGACGGCTGAACCCTGACGGCTGAACCCTGACGGCTGAACCCTGACGGCTGAACCCTGATGGCTGATCTGATCCTGACCTCTACCATCACCTGCCCGGTTTGCGAGGCCCGCACCGAGGCGACCATGCCCACGGAGGCCTGCCAGTTCTTCTGGGCGTGCCCGGCCTGTGGAACCGTGCTCCGGCCCCGGCCGGGGGATTGCTGCGTGTTTTGCTCCTACGGCGACGTGCCCTGTCCGCCCGTCCAGCAGGCCGATGACGACGCTCCCTCCTCCTGTTCCTGTTGAAGCCCATGCCGACCTCGTACGATCTCCTTGTCATCGGCTCCGGAGCCGGGGCGACGACGGCCGCCTTCACCTGCGCCCGGGCCGGGTGGCACGTGGCTGTGGTAGACGACCGTCCCTTCGGAGGCACGTGTGCGCTGAGAGGGTGTGACCCCAAGAAGGTGCTCGTCGGGGTGGCGCACGCGCGCGAGCAGGCCCGCCGGTTCAGCGGGTACGGCCTCGGCGAGCCGCCCGCATGGCACTGGCCCGACCTCATGGCCTTCAAGCGCACCTTCACCGACCCCGTCCCGGAGCGCAAGGAAAAGGCGTTTCGCGAAGCCGGCATCCAGCCGTTCCATGGTACGGCACGTTTCCTGGATGCCCATACCCTTCGCGTGGGCGAGGGGGAGGCGGCCGTCGAGCTACAGGCCCGGCACGTGCTGATCGCCGCCGGCGCCGGGCCTGCTCCCCTGCCCATCGACGGGGCCGACCATCTGCTCACGAGCGATGCGTTTCTGGAGTTGGATGCCCTTCCGCGCCGCATCGCCTTCGTGGGCGGGGGCTACATCTCGATGGAGTTTGCCTTCATCGCCCGTGCGGCCGGAGCCGCCGTGACCGTCTTGCACCGGGGGGCCCATGTGCTGAACGGGTTTGAACCCGACCTGGCCGATCGCCTGGCCGAGCAGGCCCGGTCGCGTGGGATCATGCTGCATCTGGAGACGAGCGTGACGGCCATCGAGCCGGGGCGGGAGGGGTTCGTGGCCTGTGCCGAGACGCGTTCCGGCAAGACGCTACGGGTGGAGGCCGACGTGATCGTGCATGGCGCCGGGCGTGTGCCGAACGTGTCCCGGCTCCACCTCGACGCCGCCGGGGTGGCCTACACGGAGCGGGGGGTGTCCGTCAACGCGTATCTCCAGAGTGTGAGCGCGCCCCACGTCTATGCCGCCGGAGATTGTGCCGACACCCCGGGGCTGCCGCTCACCCCGGTCGGAGGGCGGGAATCCCGGGTGGCTGCCGAAAACCTCCTTCACGGCAATCGGCAGACGGTGGACTACACCGGTACGCCGACGGTGGCCTTCACCGACCCGCCGCTGGCCTCCGTCGGCCTGACCGAGGCCGAGTCGCGCAGGGCCGGGCTGGAGATCGAGGTGAAAGCCGGGGACATGAGCGGATGGTTCGCCCACCGGCGTTTGCGTGAGGAGGCCGCGGCCTACAAAGTGCTGATCGAGCGTGACACCGATCGGATCGTCGGCGCACATCTGCTGGGAACCGGGGCGGAGGATGTCATCAACCTCTTCGGGCTCGCCATGCGCCAGGGCCTGAAGGCCGAGGCCCTCCGGCAGATGATCTACGCCTACCCGACGGCCGGATCGAACATCCCCTATCTGCTCTGAAGCGGGTCGGAGGGGCGTGGCCGGGTGGCAGGGGCCGGAAGGGCGAACTGCGCCACCCCGTAGGCTCCGGACGTCCGCCAGTCGGGTTCGGCGCCGGCATCCATGCGGGCGATCGTCGCGGCATCGAGGCCGACGAGCGTGTCGCTCTTGAGCGTCCGCAGCAGCAAGAGCGGCGCGGGGAACCCCCGCACGGCCTCGGCCAGCGGGACGCCGGGCGGCCAGAGGGCGTCGTTCGAGGCGCGGCGGTAGTTGGCATCGCCCTTGGACACGACCAGCCGGGCGTGGCGGAAGGGCTCGTGCAAGCGCGGCGGCAGCTCCCACAACCGCCCCGCGGTGTTCCAGAAGAAATCCGGCACGATGCGGAGCCGCCCGGCGTCGAGGTACCCGCGCAGCCGTGCGGCCAGCGCCGCCGCTTCGCCGCCTCGCCGCGTCATGGCGTCCAGCAGCGTGTGGATGTCGGCGACGAGGACGTCGCTCACGAGCACCGGCAGCATCTTGACGTGCAGCGTGACGGTGCGGGCGAGGCCGGCGCCCAGCAGCAGGTCGACCAGGGCATAGTCGAGGGCCTGTTCGGTGCCCGCGTTGTCCATGAGGATGTGGACGGCACCGGGCTCCGTGCCGAGGAGGTGGCTGACGGCCTGCGAGAGGTCGTTGGCCAGCAGGTGCTCGTCTCCCGCCTCGGTGCCCAGCGCCGCCGTCTGGGTCAGGCTCAGGTCGATGCGGTTCCCCCAGAGGGTGGCCAGCAGCCGTCCGGTCAGGCGCGCCTCGATCGGGGCCTCGTCCCCGGTGCGTGCCAGCGTCGAGCCCAGCACCTCCCAGAGCGCCTCCGAGGTCACCTCCTCCTGTTTGACCGGGGCAAAGGGATCCCGGAGCGTGGATTCGTAGCGCACGGCGTCGACCATGAGGCGGTAGACCAGGAACTCGCAGAACAGCCACTCGGAGCCGAGCCAGGTTTCTCCTTCGAAGGCCCGGAACCGCGCGGCCCACAGGTCGTGGTCGGGCGCCGGCGCGGCGAAGAGCCGCAGGGGTGCATTCGTCACGACCTCGTCGTGGAGGCGGCGGAGGGCATCCTGCACGGAAGGCGGGTAGTCGGGGTTGCGGGCAAGGGTATCCCGGATGATGCCGGGCACGCGCACGGCCATCGAGTGGTGGGCGAAGGCGTTGCTGCCGTCGGTGCGGAGGGCCGGGGGGCGCTGCCCCGCCGGTGGGGCTGCGTCGGCGCTTTCCGCCGTGGATTCGGGGATGGTCATGGATCAGGGGGGAGGGAGGAGCGGACGGCGAAGGGGCTGAGACGGCTCCCGGCGGGGCGCCGTTCCGGGGGGCAGACCGGGACGCGCCGTGGCCTCAGCGCAGGAGGGCCCCCTTTTCGCTTCTGCCGCTGCAGGAGGCCCGAGCGGATCCGCCCCTGATCCATCAAACAAGCCCGGGTCAGAGTCATGCGGGTTGAATGAGGTTTCGAAACGTTTAAATTTATTTTTGTGTGTTTCACAAACATCGTTATATTTGCGGCGTGATCGCGGTTCCGCCGTGCATGAACCGTTTCTTGCCGGCTCCACCGGCGGCCGTCACCCTCTTCCATCCAGACCTCCTCTGCCATGTTGTTTCGTACCGCCTGCCTGCTCCTGCTCGCGGCGGCCCTGCTCGGGGGGGCCGCTCCGACGTCGGCCCCGGCCCAGCCGGCCCCGCAGTCCCTCGTGATCAACGCCGACCAGGGGGAGATTACCATCAGCCGCCACATCTACGGCCACTTCGCCGAGCACCTGGGCCGGGGCATCTATGACGGCCTCTGGATCAAGGATGAATCCGGGCATTATCGCATCCGCGAGGACATCGTCGAGGCGCTGCGCCGCATTCAGATCCCCAACCTCCGCTGGCCCGGCGGCTGTTTCGCCGACTACTACCACTGGCGCGACGGTATCGGGCCCGTCGAGGACCGGCCTGCCATCGTCAACACCCTCTGGGGCGGCGTCACCGAGGATAACAGCATCGGCACCCACGAGTTCATGGAACTCGTCGAGGCGCTGGATACCGAGGCCATCGTCGTGGGCAACGTCGGCAGCGGCACAGTCGAAGAGATGGCCAGGTGGTGGGAGTACATCAACTTCCCGGGCGTCAGCCCGATGGCGGACCTGCGGCGTGAGAACGGGCGAGAGGAGCCGTGGAACGTCCGCTTCTGGGGCGTCGGCAACGAGAGCTGGGGCTGCGGCGGCAACATGACGCCGGAGTACTATGCGGACCTCTACAAGCGCTTCGCCACGTTTCTCCATGCCTATGGCGACACCCGGCCCTTCCGCATCGCCGCCGGGGCGGCGGGCGACGACTACCGCTGGACGGAGGTGCTGATGCGCGAGGCGGGGCACATGATGGAGGGGATCGATCTGCATCACTACACGATCACGGGCACGTGGGCCCGGAAGGGCAGCGCGACGGACTTCACCGAGGCCGAGTGGTTCGAACTCATGCAGAAAGCGCTCTGGGTGGATGAGCTTCTCGAGCGGCATTCGGCCATCATGGACCGCTACGACCCGGAGAAGCGCGTGGCCCTCATCGTCGGGGAGTGGGGCACGTGGCACGAGCAGGAGCCCGGCAGCACGCCTGGCTTCCTTTATCAGCAGAACACCCTCCGTGACGCCCTTGTCGCCGCCATCCACCTGAACATCTTCAACAACCGGGCCGACCGCGTGCGCATGGCGAACATCGCGCAGACGGTGAACGTCCTCCAGGCGATGATCCTCACCCGGGGCGATCAGATGATCCTGACGCCCACCTACCACGTCTTCGACTTCTACACCGTCCATCACGATGCCACGCTGCTGCCCATCTCGCTCGATGCCGGCACCTACACCTACGAGGGCGAGAGCATCCCGGCGGTGACGGCCTCGGCTTCCCGCAACGACCAGGGCACCATCCACCTGACCCTTTCCAACCTCGACCCGAACCAGCCTCGCACCATCGACACCGAGATCCGCGGCGCTGCGCCGTCGCGCGTCAGCGGGCGCATCCTCACCGCCGACTCCATCACCGCACACAACACGTTCGAGACCCCCGACGCCGTGGCCCCGGCTCCATTCGAGGGCGCACGGCTTCAGGGAAACCGGCTCACGATCACGCTCCCGCCCCGTTCCCTCGTAGTGCTGGCGCTCGAATAATGCATGCGTCCCCGTTCCTATAGGATTTAGCCAGGCGAACGTATGAAACCCCTGCCCATTTTCTTGATGCTAGCCGCGACGTTTCTCCCCACTGCTCCACCCAACCTGTTTGCACAGGAGCGCGGAGCGCGCTCCGAGGAACCACGTGGATTCGGCGGGCCCATCGTACTGAATGAAGATGATAAACCGGCGTTTCCCGAGCCGCCGGCCGGCATCGATGTGAAGCGCGAGGGCATCCCGCACGGCAGGTTGGAGATGATCGAGTACGATTCCAGGACCGTCGGCACTACGCGCAGGATGCAGGTGTATACCCCGCCGGGTTATACGACCGACGAGAAGTACCCGGTCCTGTACCTTTTGCACGGCATCGGCGGGGACGAAACGGAGTGGCAACGGTTTGCGTCGCCGGACATCCTGCTCGACAACCTCATCGCCGACGGCAAGGCCGTGCCGATGATCATCGTGATGCCGAACGGTCGTGCGCAGAAGAACGACCGCGCCGAGGGAGACGTCTTCGCCTCCGCACCGGCGTTTGCCAATTTCGAGCGCGACCTGCTGGACGACGTCATTCCCACGATTGAGTCCCGCTACAGCACTTACAACGACCGGGAACACCGCGCCCTGGCGGGCCTGTCGATGGGGGGCGGGCAGTCGTTGAATTTCGGGCTGACGCATCTCGATACCTTTGCCTGGATTGGTGCCTTCTCCGCGGCGCCCAACACGAAACCGCCGGCGGAACTGGTCCCGGACCCGGCAGCGACGACCGAGCAGCTAGAGCTGCTCTTTCTCTCCTGCGGTAACCAGGACGGGCTGATCCACATCAGCCAGGGCATGCACGCCTATCTGAAGGAGCACGACGTGCCGCACGTATGGCACGTGGACGAGCACGGCCACGACGCGACACACTGGCGTAACAGCCTCTATCATTTCGCGCAGATGCTGTTCGAATAGTCCCGTCCAGGCGTCTCGAATCGAAAGGAAGTGAGAACGCCCACAACGCTGCGTACCGGCGGACGCGCCACACCGGGCGACGTCCTTGCTCGCAGACGCGGCGTTCGCAGTCGGCGTAGCGCCGCTGAACCCGGCCGCCATACGGCCTCCTCAACGTGAGTGCATATCACCTTAACGCTGACCTGTCTGACACAGCCATGGACCGGATCAAAACGACCAAACTGGCCTCCTTGCTCGTCTTCGCTGCGTCCGTTTTCGCTGCACCGGCGCTGGCGCAGGATGGGACGATCTATCCGCTCGAAAACCCCGCTGAGCCGAACGCCATTCCGCTTGGCACCGGCGGTGTCGAGGGCCAGACTGCGCCCGAAACCTGGTTCCGGCAGTGGGGTGACCCGATGGCGCGGAACATCTCCACGGCAACCCTCACCCCTTTTCTACCCGAGCCGGACAAGGCGAATGGCGCGGCCGTTATCGTGGCGCCCGGCGGCGGTTTCCGGTGGCTGTCGATGGGCAACGAGGGCTGGGAAGTCGCGGAGGCGCTCACGGAGCAGGGTATCGCCGCCTTCGTGCTCAAGTACCGTCTGCATCCGACCCCGGAGTCGCTCGACGACTTCAGGGACTCGATGAGGCGTACCTTCGCCGCCGCAGGCGACACGACCGCCGCGCCGCGTAGCGAGGCTCCGCCGAGCCAGACGCCGCCGAGCCGTCCGCGCTGGGACCTCTCCAACCAGCTCGAGGATGCCGAGGCCGCCTATGCCTTGATCGTCGAGCGAGCCGATGAATGGGGGGTCGATACCAGCCGGGTGGGCATGATCGGCTTCTCGGCCGGTGCCGGGCTCACGATGCATGCCACGCTCAACTCCGAAACCATGGATCTGGCCTTCATCGGCCTGATCTATGGCGGCATGGACCCGGTCGAGGTGCCTGAGGACGCTCCACCGATGTTCAACGTCATCGCCGCTGACGATTTTCTCTTCCGTGGTCAATTCGGCGTGATCGAGTCGTGGTTCGAAGCGGGCCGGCCGGTCGAGTTCCATCTCTACCAGAACGGCGGCCACGGTTTCGGTCTCGGGAATCCGGGCCGCACCAGCAACCGCTGGTTCGATGCCTTCATACACTGGCTGGATGTGAACGGCTTCCTCACCGCCGAGCCGGGAGAGTGATCGTGATGGTCACCCCAGTGCCGCTCCCTCCCATTCTGCCCGAGCCGGT
This sequence comes from Roseithermus sacchariphilus, assembly GCA_003285105.1. Taxonomy (GTDB): domain Bacteria; phylum Bacteroidota; class Rhodothermia; order Rhodothermales; family MEBIC09517; genus Roseithermus; species Roseithermus sacchariphilus. The sequence continues at coordinate 1,293,501 of CP030158.1, forward strand.
ATTCGGGTGACTTTTCCCCCTGTTTTATCTGGCGATTTCGACAGGCCCTTCACCCTTCACGACTCAGCCCCCACTGTCTCGCACAGCCAGACTCGTTCGAGGCGTTTTCAGCTCGTCCGGCTCCGATGCTTCGACGGCCGGCGCGACGCTCCGTGTTACGATGCGACGAACCTCTCTGCTGCTGCTCGTCTCGGCCTTGCTCTTCGGCCTCACGCCGGACGATACCGCGAGCGCCCAGGTACGGAGCGCCGTCAACCCCATCATCTGGGCCGACGTCCCGGACCCTTCGGTGATCCGCGTGGACAGCGTCTACTACATGACGAGCACGACGATGCACATGAGCCCGGGTGTACCCATCATGAAATCGACTAACCTCGTCGACTGGGAGATGGCCGGCTATGCCTACGAGGTAATGGCGAACGCCGACGCGCTGAACATGCGGAACGGGCAAAACGCGTACGGCCGGGGTTCGTGGGCCAGCAGCATCCGGTACCACGAGGGCATGTTCTACATCGCCACGTTCTCGTACACGACCGGCGAGACGTACGTCTTTACGACCGAGGACATCGAGAAGGGCCCATGGCACAAGGAATCGCTCGGCGGGCTTTACCACGACCCGTCGCTGTTCTTCGACGACGACGGATGCGTCTACCTCATCTATGGGGTCGGCGACATCCGGATCATTGAGCTGACGCCGGATGCCCGGGCCGTTAAGCGGGGCGGCATCAGCAGGGTCCTGATCCCGAACACAGGCGGCATTGCGGGGGATCGGTTTTACGTGCCGGGCGAGGGGTCCCACCTCTACAAGGTCGACGGAAGGTACTACCTGTTCCTCATCGTGTGGCCCGCCGGCGGGATGCGGACGCAACTCGTCTACCGGGCCGACAGCCTCGACGGACCGTGGGAGGGCCGGATTGTACTGCAGGACGAAGGGATTGCGCAGGGCGGTATCGTCGAGACGCCGGAGGGTGACTGGTATGCCCTCCTGTTTGGCGACCGCGGCGCGGTCGGGCGGATCCCTTACCTCGTTCCCGTGGCCTGGGAGGACGGGTGGCCGGTCTTCGGCGTCGAGGGGGAGGTCCCGGACACGCTCGACATTCCTACCGACGGGACCGGCGTCAGCGGCATCGTTGCCTCCGACGAGTTCGACGGAGACGACCTCGGGCTCGCCTGGCAGTGGAATCACAATCCCGTGGGCCGCCTCTGGTCGCTTTCCGAGCGGCCCGGTTACCTCCGGCTCACGACCGGCCGGACCGACCCGAGCTTTGTCGATACACGAAACACCCTGACGCAGCGGACCTTCGGCCCTGAGAGTGCGGTGAGCACGGCCCTCGACGTGGGCGGCATGAACGACGGCGACGTCGCCGGTCTCGGGCTGCTGGCCGAGGACTACGGGTTCGTCGGGGTGAAGAAGGAAGATGGGACGACATCCATCGTCATGGTAACCGCCGACGGGGGCGAGGCCGAGCGCGTCCCGCTCGAAGAGGACGTGGTGTACCTGCGGGCGGAGGCGGACTTCCGAAACCAGACGGACCGTGCCACCTTCTCTTACAGCCTTGACGGCGTCAGGTGGATCCCGGTCGGTGATACACTCCGGATGCGGTACACGCTGGACCACTTCATGGGCTACCGGTTCGCTCTGTTCACCTACGCGACCGCGACGCCGGGCGGATGGGTCGACTTCGACTATTTTCGTTTTAGGAGGGTTGAATAGCTCGATTGTGGCGTTTCAGAAATAATTGAAATAAGCGACGCGACTTCGGCTCACTTGACAAAAAATGCTTCGTCTCTCCTGCCTGCACATGCCCGTTCCGCGTCATTCACCACATGGAGCTTGAGCATGATGAGAACCAAGCTGCAAGCCGACGTGTCGTACCTGGACATTTCAATGCTTTACACCGAGGACGGCGTCGTCATCATCAACGTGCTGAACCGTCACCCTGACGAAGCCATCACAACGGATCTCGTGTCCCAGGAAGGCGTCTTTTGCGGCCGTTTCGAAGTGTATGAAGTGCCCGTTCCGGGTGTGAAGGCGCAGATCGGCTTTGGGCAGGAGTTGGTGAAAACGAAACAGAAGCCGGACGTCTCGGCCAGCGGAACCCGGTTTACCTACACCTTTCCTCCGCATTCCTTCACCATGCTGAAAGGCCGCATCCGGCGGTAGGGCCAGCGTCCGGCCCGATCCCGTCCGGCCCGGCGTAGCCGGCTCCACCGGCGGCCGTCACCCTCTTCCATCCAGGCCTCCTCTGCCATGTTGCGTACCGCCTGCCTGCTCCTGCTCGGGGCGGCCCTGTTCGGGGGGGCGCTCCGACGTCGGCCCCGGCGGCGCAGAGAACCGGCCCCGGCGGCGCGGAGTATCGAAGACCGGGCGGAGACGCTCCCCGAAGCGAGCATCCGGGCCGGCTCGCCCTTCGTGCCGGGACGGTTCCCTGCCTGCCGTTGCACATTGCGCTCAGATCGAAGACAACCTCGTGAGCAAGGTCACCATCCATGACGTAGCCGTCCGTGCGGGCGTGTCCATCGGCACCGTCTCGGCCGTCATCAACCACAAAAGCACGGTGAGCAAAGGGACGCGCCAGAAGGTGCTGAAGGCCATCCGCGAGCTGAACTACCGCCCGAGTGCCGCCGCCCGCCGTCGCCTGCAACCGGCCGAGGAGAAAAGCATCGGGCTGGTCATCAAGGAGGTCCACAACCCCTATTTCGCCGACATCATCATCGGCGTCCAGCAGACGGCCGCGGAAAAGGGGTACCACGTGCTCGTGGTCAGCTCCGAGCGCATCTACAAGCAGGAACAGGAACTCGTGGACCTGCTCGTGGCCAAGGACGTGGAGGGCGTCATCATCAACCCGCTCTTCGACGAGCAGGCCGACCTCTCGCACCTCTTCGACATCAAGCGCCGCAACATCCCGCTCGTCCTCATCGAGAACGTGCGGGGCATTCAGGCCAGCATGGTGGACGTGGACAACGTGGACGCCGAGAAGGCCGCCGTGGAATACCTGATCGACCACGGCCACAAGCACATCGTGCATTTTGCCGGGCCGAAGTACTCCATGCACAGCGACGAGCGGATCGAGGGGGTACGCAAGGCCTTCAGCGCCCACCGCCTCGTCATTGACGACGAGGACATCGTGCACGTGGGCGCCCGCCTGGAGGACGGCTACCGGGCCGGGCTGGCGTTCTTCCGCGACCGCGGGGAGGCCCGCCCGACGGCCGTGACCTGCTACAACGACCTGGTGGCCCTCGGGCTCATCCGGGCGCTGCGCGAGCTGGGCCTGCGCGTGCCGGAGGACGTCTCCGTGATCGGCTACGACGACATCGACATGGCCAGCTACGCCTCGGTGCCGCTGACCACCGTGCACGTGCCCAAGAAAACCATGGGGGCGCAGGCCGCCGAGATCCTGATCCGGCACATCGAGGCCCTCGATGCCGGCACCATCGAGAAGATCTGCCTGCCGGCCCGGCTGGTGGTCCGCGCTTCCACCCGCTCCCTGCATCCCGACGACGCCGGGGCCGTGCTCGGGGCGGGGCCGCCGTCCTCGGCCGCGTCCTGACGCGGGCCGCAAGGCCGGCCAGGACGCTCCGCCGCACCGAACCCGAATGATGGCTCCTGCATCGGCCGCTGCTTTTTCTCTGAAGCGTTTAAATATTTTCAATCTTTCCGTATCCTGACGGCGGCCGTCCGGCCTTCTGCCTACCCTTCTGTCCACCCTGACGAACCGATCGCTCATGGCATTGAACGCTTCCGCTGATTCTGCCCTGGCCCCCGAGGCCCGCCCCGGCCATCATGGCCCCCGCCGCTCGCCGACCGTCACACTCGGCGTCATCGTAGGCAACCGCGGCTTCTTCCCGGACCACCTCTGCGAGGCCGGCCGCAAGACCATCCTGCAGGTGCTCGAGCAGGAGGGCTTCCGCGTCGTGATCCCCCCCGCCGACGCCACGAACAACGGAGCCATCGAGAGCCTGCAGGAAGCGCGCCTCTGCGCCGACCTGTTCCGTGCCCACCGCGACGACATCGACGGGGTGCTCGTCACCCTGCCCAACTTCGGCGACGAACGGGCCATCGCCAATACGCTCCGCTGGGCCGATCTCGACGTGCCGGTGCTCGTGCATGCCTTCGACGACGAGGCGGATGCGATGACCATCGTCAACCGGCGCGACAGCTTCTGCGGCAAGATGTCCGCCTGCAACAACCTGCGTCAGTACGGCATCCGGTTCTCGCTCACGAGCCGGCACACGATGGACCCGCAGGGCGAGGACTTCCGCCAGGACCTGCGGCAGTTCGGGGCCACGTGCCGCATCGTCCGCTCGCTGCGCAACGTGCGCCTCGGGCAGATCGGGGCGCGCCCGGCGGCGTTCAACACGGTCCGATTCAGCGAAAAGCTCCTGGAGCGCAGCGGCATCTCCGTCGAGACGCTGGACCTGTCCGAGCTGCTCGGCTGGATCCGCCGCATGGGGGACGACGAGCCCGCCGTGCGCGACAAAATCGAGCAGATGCGGTCCTACACGCGGGTGGACGGCATCCCCGCTGAAAGCCTCCTGAAGATGGCCAAGCTCGGCGTGGCCATCGACCGCTTCGTCGAGGAGCAGGGCCTGGCCGCCACGGCCATCCAGTGCTGGACCTCGCTGGAGGAGTTCTACGGGGTGGTGCCCTGCACGGCCATGAGCATGATGAGCAACAACCTCATGGCCAGCGCCTGCGAGAGTGACATCGCCGGGACGCTCAGCATGTATGTGCTCCAGCAGGCCGCCGTGCGCCCGGCGGCCCTGCTGGACTGGAACAACAACTACGGCACGGACCCGAACAAGGGCGTCGTCTTCCACTGCTCCAACCTCCCGAAGGCCTTTTTCGTGAGTGAGGGCGAGGACGCGCACCGGATGGACTACCAGGAGATCATCGCCGGCACCGTGGGCAAGGAGAACACCTACGGGACCATCGTCGGGCGCATCCAGCCGGGGCCGTTCACCTATGCCCGCATCTCCACGGACGACGTCGAGGGCGTCATCCGTGCCTACGTGGGCGAGGGGACGTTCACCGAGGACGCGTTGAAGACCTTCGGGGGCTATGGCGTTTTCGAGGTGCCGGATCTGCAGCGGCTCCTCCGCTACATCTGCGAGCACGGCTTCGAGCACCACGTAGCCGCCACCCGTGCGCGCGTGGCGGCCTCCGTGGACGAGGCGCTGGGCACGTACCTGGGCTGGTCCGTCTACCACCACGCCTGACCCCGGGCGGTCCGGTGGGCCGCCGTCGTTTCGTTTCCACGCTGAGCCCCTGAACGCATGGCACACAACACGTACGCAATCGGTCTGGACTTCGGCACCAACTCCGTGCGCGCGCTGGTGGTGGAGGTGCAGACGGGCCGGGAAGTCGGCACCAGCGTCTTCCCGTATCCTTCCGGGCAGGCGGGCATTCTGCTGGACGACCGGGACCCCGACCTGGCCCGGCAGCATCCGGCGGATTACCTCCAGGGCCTCGAAACCAGCATCCGCGAGGCCCTGGCCGATGCCGCCCGCCACGAGGGCTTCGCCCCCGAGCGGGTCGTCGGCCTCGGCATCGACACGACCGGATCGACGCCGATCCCGGTCGACGCCGAGGGGCAGCCGCTGGCGTTCGATCCACGCTTTCGGGACAACCTCAACGCGTACGTGTGGCTCTGGAAGGATCACACGAGCCACGCCGAGGCGGCCGAGATCACCGCGCACGCCCGGGCCACGCGGCCGGCCTATCTGGCCAAGTGCGGCGGCACCTACAGCTCCGAGTGGTTCTGGTCGAAGCTCCTGCACTGTGCCCGCATCGACCCGGAGGTCTTCGACGCCGCCTACACCTGGGTCGAGCATGCGGACTGGATGCCGGCCGTGCTGACCGGCACGGAGCATCCCCACCGCCTCAAGCGCGGCATCTGCGCCGCCGGCCACAAGGCCCTCTATCACCCTTCCTGGGGCGGCTATCCGGACGCCGAGTTTCTCCGGGGCCTGGACGAGCGGCTGGTTCGCGTGCGGGCCACGCTGCCGGAGACGACCTACAACACGGCGCAGGCCGTGGGCACCCTCACCCCCGCCTGGGCCGAGCGCCTGGGCCTGCCGGCCGGCCTGCCCGTGGCCGCCGGCGCGTTCGACGCGCACCTCGGGGCCGTCGGCTCCGGCATCGCCCCCGGCACGCTCGTCAAGATCATCGGCACCTCCACCTGCGACCTCATGGTGGCGCCGCTCGATCAGGACCTGGCCGACATCCCCGGCCTCTGCGGCATCGTGCCCGAGTCCGTCTTGCCGGGGCAGTACGGCCTGGAGGCCGGCCAGTCCGCCGTGGGAGACATCTTCGACTGGTTCGTCCGCACCATCCGTCCGGCGGGCATGGACCACGACGCCCTGACGGCTGCCGCCGAGCGCCTGCGTCCCGGCGAGAGCGGCTTGCTGGCGCTGGACTGGCACAACGGCAACCGCACCGTGCTGGTGGACCAGCGCCTGACGGGCCTCGTGCTCGGCCTGACGCTGCACACCACCCCGGCCGAACTCTACCGCGCCTTCGTGGAGGCCACCGCCTTCGGCGCACGCGTCATCATGGAGCGCTACGAGGCCTACGGCGTGCCGGTGGAGCGCATCGTCAACTGCGGCGGCATCTCGGCCAAGAACCGCATGGTGATGCAGATCTACGCCGACGTGATGGGCCGCCCGCTGATGATCTCGCGAAGCACGCAGACCTGTGCGCTCGGGGCGGCGATGAGCGGGGCCGTGGTGGCGGGCGCCGGAGCCGGCGGCCACGCCAGCTTCGCCGAGGCCATCGAGGCCATGACCGGCGTGCAGGAAACCGTCTTCGAGCCCATCCCCGCCCACCAGCGCGTCTACGACCGCCTCTTTGCCCTCTACCGCCGTCTGCACGATGCCTTCGGCGTCGAGGGCGTCTCGGACGACCTGTACGACGTCATGAAAACCCTTCTGACCATCCGCGACGAAGCGCGCCGCTGACATGACCCACGAAGCCCTCAAACGTGCCGTCTGGCAGGCCAACCTGGACATCGTCCGCGCCGGGCTCGTCGAACTGACCTGGGGCAATGCCAGCGGCGTGGACCGTGCCGCCGGCGTCATGGTCATCAAGCCCAGCGGCGTCCCCTACGATCGCCTCCGCCCCGAGGCCATGGTCGTGCTGGACCTGGCCACCGGCGAGCCGATCGAAGGGGACCTGCGGCCGTCGTCGGACGCGCCCACCCACCGCGTCCTCTACCAGCAGTTCGACGGCATAGGCGGGGTGGTGCACACCCACTCCAGCCACGCCGTGAGCTGGGCCCAGGCCGAGCGCGACTTGCCCTGCCTGGGAACCACCCACGCCGATCATTTCCACGGCCCCATCCCCGTCACCCGCCGCCTGCATCCCGAGGAGATCCGCGAGGCCTACGAACACCACACCGGCACCGTGATCGTGGAGCGCTTCCGCCGCGACGGGCTGGACCCCACCCACATCCCTGGTGTGCTCGTGGCCGGGCACGGGCCGTTCGCCTGGGGGCCCGACCCCGCCGCCGCCGTCGAAAACGCCATCGTGCTGGAATCGGTGGCTCGAATGGCGCTGCATACGTACCTTCTCAACCCGTCCGTCCGGCCCATCGACGGCGCGCTCCTCGACAAGCACTTCCTGCGCAAGCACGGCCCCGGGGCCTACTACGGTCAGGTGTCCTAGTGCCCCCGCGGAGCCGCCGTCTGCCGCCGCCGGCTCGTGCCCCTTTCACCCCCAGCCCCTGCAGAGCGTACATGACCACCCTCGCCCCTCTCGACTGGATCATCATCGCCGGGTATTTCCTCCTGATCCTTGGCCTGGCCTGGTGGGTGATCCGCCAGCGAACGGACACCCCCACCGACTACTTTCTGGCCGGGCGCCATCTCGGATGGTTCATCGTGGGGGCTTCGATCTTCGCCTCCAACATCGGCTCGGAGCACCTCGTCGGCCTGGCCGGCTCCGGGGCCACCGACGGCGTTGCGATGGCCCACTACGAGCTCCACGCGTGGTGCCTGCTGGTGCTGGGCTGGGTGATGGTGCCCTTCTACATGCGCGCGAAGGTGTTCACCATGCCGGAGTTCCTGGAGCGCCGCTTCTCGCCCGCGGCGCGGACGCTGCTGTCGCTCATCTCGCTGGTGGCCTATGTGCTGACCAAGATCGCCGTGGGCATCTTTGCCGGCGGCATCGTCTTCAGCGTGTTGATGCCGGACCTGAACCTCTTCGGGCTCAACAGCTTCTGGATCGGCTCGGTGCTCGTCATCGTGTTCACCGGGATCTACACCATCCTGGGCGGCCTGCGTGCGGTGGCCTACACGGAAGCGCTTCAGACGATCATCCTGGTGCTCGGCTCGTTCATGGTGCTGATCTATGGGCTGAAGGCCATCGGCGGATGGGACCAGCTCTATGCCATTGCCGGCTCCGAGATGTTCAACCTCTGGAAGCCGCTCGTCCCGGAAGGGTTTACGGCCACCTGGGCGCCCGTCCGCACCGACGACGTGATGGCGTGGTACTTCAACGACCAGTACCCGTGGGTCGGCATGCTCTTCTGCGCCCCGATCGTGGGCCTGTGGTACTGGACGACGGACCAGTACATCGTGCAGCGTGTGCTGGGCGCGCCGAACGAGACGGAGGCGCGGCGCGGCAGCATCGCGGCGGCCCTGCTGAAGCTCCTCCCGGTCTTCATCTTCATCATCCCCGGCATCATTGCCTTCGCGCTGGCCAAGACGGGCCAGGTGCAGGCCCTGCAGGAGGCGATGATGGATGAAAACGGTGAGATCATCCGCGAGAACGCCCAGGCGGCCTTCCCGCTGCTGGTGGCCCACGTCCTGCCCGTCGGCGTGCGGGGCATCGTGGTGGCGGGCCTGCTGGCGGCGCTGATGAGCTCGCTGGCCGGCGTCTTCAATGCCTCCTCCACGCTCTTCACGATGGACTTCTACAGCCGTCTGCGGCCCAACACGAGCGAGCAGCACCTGGTCTGGATGGGCCGCGTGGCTACGACCGTCATGGTCGTCATCGGGCTGGCGTGGATTCCGGTGATCCAGGGCGGACGAGGGCTGTACGACTACCTGCAGGGGGTGCAGGCCTATCTGGCCCCCCCCATCTTCGTGGTCTTCTTCCTCGGGGTGTTCAACAAACGCCTCAACAAGCACGGCTGCCTCTGGGCGCTGGGTGTCGGCTTCGCCCTGGGCCTCTTCCGCCTGGTCGTCGATACGCCCGTGGCCCTCATCGAAGGCTTCTCCTACACCGAAGGCTCCTTCTTCTGGATCATCAACAACATCTTCTTCCAGTATTACAGCCTCGCCATCTTCCTGGTCTGCGTGGCCGTCATGATCGGCGTCAGCTACATGACCGAACCGCCCGCCTACGAGAAGATCCGCGGCCTCACCTACGGCACGCTCACCGAGCAGGACCGGGCCGAGAGCCGGGCGAGCTGGACGTGGGTGGACGTGGCCCTCTCCGCGCTGGTGCTCGCGCTCATCCTGGCGGCCTACCTCTACTTCACCGGCTGAGCGACGTCCTCTGCCCGATGCATTCCGGTCTGTTCACCCGCCTGCTGCCGATCCTGGGGCTGCTCGCCCTGCTGCTGACGGCCTGCTCCGACCCCGTCGGGGCAGAGGGGGACGACGGAGGGGGGTGCACGCTGTCGCCGCTGCCCTACCACGATGCCCCGACGCTGCGCGGGGACGTCCGGGACGTGCACGATCCGGCGATCATCCGGCAGGGGAGCGCCTACTACCTCTTCTCCACGGGCCACGGCATCCCCATCCGCCGCTCCTCCAACCTGATCGACTGGACGCTGGTGGGGCGGGTCTTCGAGCAGACGGACGTGCCGGGCTGGGCCGAGACGATGATCCCGGGGGTGGAATTCCCCTGGGCGCCGGACGTCTCCTTCTTCAACGGTCGCTTCCATCTGTACTATTCCATCTCGACGTTCGGCAGCCAGCGCTCGGCCATCGGGCTGGCCACGAACCCGACGCTGGACCGTACCCGCCCGGACTACCGGTGGACGGATCATGGCGCGGTTCTGGAGTCGCGCCCGGGGCTGGATGACTTCAATGCCATCGATCCGAACGTGGCGTTCGATGCGTCCGGGCAGCCCTGGCTGGCGTGGGGCTCCTTCTGGGGCGGCATCCGCCTGCGCCGTATCGACCCGGCGACGGGCTTCCTCGCGCCGCAGGACGAGACGGTGCATGCCATCGCTGCGCGTCCGCAGGCCTCGGCCATCGAGGCCCCCTTCATCGTGCGGCGTGGCGATGCCTTCTACCAGTTCGTCGCCTTCGACTCCTGCTGCCAGGGTGCCAACAGCACGTACCGGGTGATGGTGGGACGTGCCGAGCACATCACGGGGCCGTACCTGGACCGCTCGGGCCGGGCGATGATGGAGGGCGGGGGCACGCCGGTGCTGGAGGGCTATGGACGCATCCGGGGGCCCGGTCATCCCGCTATCCTCTCGGAAAACGGGCACTTCTATCTGGTGCATCATTTCTACGATGCCGAGGACGGCGGCGTCCCGAAGCTTCAGATCCGCCCCTTGCTCTGGGACGCCGAGGGCTGGCCGCTGGCCGGTGAACCGTACGCCGGCGGGGCCTTCCCGGTCGCCGAAACCCCGCCCGACGTGGTCGGCACCTGGGGGCATGCCGTCGGCGCGCTGCCGCCCTTCCAGATCACCCTCACCGCCGACGGGCGCATCGAACGGTGCAACGGCGGCGGCACCTGGTCGCTGGACGGCCAGACGCTTACCCTGCGCTGGACCGATGCGGACGGCGCTGCGGCCTCCACGGAGGTGGTGATGGTCTCTCCGGAAGGTACGTGGTACGTCGGCCGGGCGGACGACGGCACGCTGATCCGTGGGGCCCGGCCCTGAGCGACAGGCCCCGTCCTGCAGGGCGGGGAGGATGTCAACTGATCTCCCATAGGCCCATAGGGTTGCCATGGTCCCGCGTGTTTTTGCAGGCGCTCTGCTGGTAGCGGTGGTGCTACCCGGGATGGCTGCACAGGCCCAGTCCCCGTCCATCCGCGTCCATGACCCCGTCCTGATCCGAGCGGACAGCACCTACTACCTCTTCGCCACGGGGCGCGGCATCGCCGTGTGGTCTTCCCCGGACCTGCTCACCTGGGAGCGGCAGCCGCCCGTGTTCGCCGAGCCGCCCGTGTGGGCCCGCGACGTGGTGCCCGACTTTTCGAATCACATCTGGGCGCCGGACATCGCCTACCACAACGGGACCTACTACCTCTACTTTTCCGTCTCGGCCTTCGGTCGCAATACTTCGGCCATCGGTGTGGCCACGAACACCACCCTCGACCCGAACGACCCCGACTTTCGATGGGTGGACCGGGGCATCGTCGTCCGCTCCGTGCCGGGGCGAGATCTGTGGAATGCCATCGACCCCAACCTGGCGTTCGACGACGAGGGCACACCCTGGCTGGCCTTCGGCTCCTTCTGGGGCGGCCTCAAACTGGTCCGGATGGCCGATCCGCCGATCCGGGTTGCGACCCCGGAGGTCTGGCATACCATCGCGGCGCGGCATCGCTACTGGAAGCTCGACGAGCGCGACGCCGGGGACGCGACGAGCAGCGCCGTCGAAGCGCCCTTCATCTTCAAAAAGGGCGATTTCTACTACCTCTTTGCCTCGTGGGACTTCTGCTGCCGGGGTATGAACAGCACCTACAAGGTGGTCGTGGGCCGGTCCCGCCACATCACGGGGCCGTATGTGGACAAAGAGGGGGAGAAGATGGTGCATGGAGGCGGCTCGGTCGTCGTCCGGGGCTTCGAGCAGAGCCCCCGCTGGGTCGCCGGAGGGCATAACGGCGTCTACACCTTCGACGGTATCGACTACCTGGTGCTGCATGCCTATGATGCGACCGACGAGGGCCGCTCCAGGCTGGTCATTCGACCCATCGAATGGGACGATGAGGGCTGGCCGACGGTCACGCTCCCGGACTGAGCCCCGGCGTAGGACCATCCCGCTGCGGGGGCGGCCGTGCGTCGTCCGAGGCGCGGGATGACCGGGGGCACGCGCCCGGATGGGGCTCAAAGCTCCTTGATGCGGATGTCGCGGAAGGCGATGCGGTGGCCGTGGCCGAGGAAGCCGATGGCGCCCCGCTCGTTGAACAGCCCCGGATGCGCGCGGCCGTCCACCGTGCGGCCGTCCGGGGCGACCTCCGTCAGGTCGACGTCGACGATGACGTGGCCGTTGAGGATGACGGTGATGCGGGTGCCTTCGGCGCGGATCTCCTGCTCGTTCCATGCCCCCACGGGCTTCTGGTGGCCCCGCTCGGCGGCGGCGACGCCGTAGATCGAGCCGTGGTACTGCCAGGGCTTCAGGTCGGCATACTCGGGCGCGCTGTCGTCCAGGATCTGGATCTCCATGCCGTGGTAGGCAGCGTCCTTTCCGCGCTCGGCGCGGATGCCGACGCCGTTGTTGCCGCCGGGCTCCAGCTTGAAGGCAAAGCGCAGGACGAAGTCGCTGAAGTCGCGGTCGACGTACAGATTGCCACCTCCGTCTTTCAGGCAGATCAACTGGCCGTCCTCGACGGCATACCCGTCGGTGTCGCCTGTCCAGCCGGTGAGGTCGGTGCCGTTGAAGAGCGGGACGAAGCCGTCTTCGTCCGCTGCTGCGGCGACGCGCGGGGCGGGCTCGGGGGGCGGCGGTGCATCGGGCCGGCAGGCGGCCAGGAACAGCAGCGGCAGGACGGCGGCGTAGCGGGGCATGGCAGGATGGGGTGGGGAAGGGGCAGAGGGCTCCGGGATCGAGAGCAGTATACGGCGGCCGTGTCAGGATGGGTAGCCCGGAGCGCGACACACCGGGCTGAATCGGCCCTTTAAACTTGTAACCAAGTTATTCATTTCCAAACATTAAGGCGTTTCATTCGTGTCAGATACCGAGGCAGCAAGGGGCTGGCCGGCCCGATGCCTGCCTTCGGTTTCACGGTATCCGACGAACCAATCCTTCGCCATATTCCCATGAGCACGCAGAACGGACACGTCATCGAGAAGAACCCCATCGGGTTGTCTCAGGACTGCATGGAGCGGCTGGTGCCGGAGCTGGACCGCCACCTGGCTTCGCTCTTCGTCCTGTTCCATCAATACCAGAAGCATCACTGGCTCGTGAAAGGGCCGCAGTTCCGGGACCTGCATCTCTATCTGGAAGACGCCTACAACGAGGTTCACGCGCAGGCCGATGAGATCGCCGAGCGCATGACGGTGCTCGGGGGTCTGCCGACCAGCAGCCCCTCGGAGCAGGTGAAGCGGGCCTACATCGAGCACGAGCCGGAAGGCGAGCTCACCGTCCGCGAGATGCTGCAGAACGACCTGCGGGCGGAGCAGGAGCTGGCCCGGCGGTTCCGCGCCAGCATCCGCCTGGCCGCCGAGGTCGAGGACTACGGCACGGAGCAGATGCTCAAGCGGATGCTGTTCGCCATCGAGGAGCGAGCCCATCACCTGGATCACTACCTGGAGCGCAACACCCTGGACCCGGAGGGCCGCCCGGCCGTCTGAGCCCCGGCCCACCGCTCCCGCTGATCCGAACGCACCGCACACCACACACCTCATCATCCACACCATGAAAGACGCCATCCAGGAACAGATCGACGCCAAATGGACGCAGTTCAAAGGCCGCCTCAAGGAGGCGTACGGGGCGCTCACGGACAGCGACCTCGACCGCTTCGAGGGGCGCCGCGATCAGCTCGTGGGCTACCTCAGCGAGACGACGGGCGAGGTACGCGAGCAGATCGAAGAGAAGATCAACGCGTGGCTGGACGGCACGGGCTACACCTTCGAGAAGAAGTAGTCCTCCGTACCCGTTCGGTATGACGGCAAAGGGCTCCTCGCCAGAGTGGCGGGGAGCCCTTTGTGCGTACGGGGTGTCGCGGATCGTAGCCGGGCGCCGCGGGCCTGGACCAGCAGGGGCGTCTGTGCTGAGGATCAGGCCGGCGGAACGGGGGAGGCCAGCACGCGCCGGACCGCCGCGCGGAGTTCGTGGGCGCGGAAGGGTTTGTACAGGCACTCCGCCAGGCCGGACGCAAGCAGCATCGCCCGCTCCCGGTGCCAGCCGGTGGACGTCAGCCCGATCACCGCCGGAGTACGACCCGGATGCCGCAGCGCGTCGAGCACGCCCGCCCCGCGAAGCGGGCCCGGCAGCTCCATCGAGGCAATGACGAGGGCGACGGGTTCCTGGTGGAGGCAGGCCAGCGCCTCGGCCAGGGTAGAGGCCAGGCGGACGTCGTGGGAGGGCTCCAGCAGGATCTGTAGCAGCCGCTGTGTGGCCGGATCGGGGTCCAGGACCAGCACGGTGGCTCGCTCGCGCTCGGGCGGGTGCGGGATGGCCGGCCGGCGAACCGGTACCGGCGGAGGCCGGAGCATGGACGGCGTCAGAGGAACGGGCGGGGTCGGGGTCACCGGAGGGGCGAGACGGTTGACGAGGTGCCGGAGAACCCGGCAGAGAGACGACCGCGAGAGTGCGCCCAGTCTACCCCACATCCGGGCGGCTGTCAACGCCTTTTGATCCACAAAAAACCCACATCCGACGGCAAGATATCCACATCCGTTCGCCGCGGGCGGGCCGTGGGCCGTCAGAGCGCCGCCAGCACGCCGCCGTCCACGTACAGCACCTGCCCGTTGACGAAGCTGGAGGCCGCCGAGGCCAGGAACACGGCCGCTCCGATGAGTTCCTCCGGCCGCCCCCAGCGCCGGGCCGGTGTGCGGGCGCAGATCCACGCGTTGAAGTCCGGGTCCTCGACGAGCGGCCGCGTCATCTCGGTGGCGAAGTAGCCGGGGCCGATGCCGTTGACCTGGATGTTATGCGGGCCCCATTCCACCGCCATGGCCCGGGTCAGCATCTTGAGGCCGCCCTTGGCCGCGGCGTAGTTGCCCGTCGTGGGTCGCCCGACCTCGCTCATGAGCGAGCAGATGTTGATGACCTTGCCGTGCTGCCGCTCGATCATGCCCGGCACGACGGCACGGGCCACGAGGAAGGCGCTCGAAAGGTTCGTGTCGAGCACGGCCTGCCAGTCGGCCCGCGACATCTCGGTCAGGGGCGCGCGGCGCTGGATGCCGGCGTTGTTGACGAGGATGTCGATGGGGCCGTGCTCGGCTTCGATGGCGGCGATGCCCGCGGCCACGCCGGCCTCGTCCGTCACGTCGAAGGCCCGCCAGGCCACCGCCAGGCCCTCGGCGGACAGCTCGGCGGCGGTGCGTTCCAGCCGGTCGGTGTGGCGGCCGTTGAGCACGACGGCGGCGCCGGCCCGGGCCAGCCCGCGCGCCAGCACGCGCCCGAGGCCCTGGCTGGATCCGGTGACGAGCACACGACGCCCGGTGAGGTCGAACAGATCGGTGGACATGGGGCTACTGGCTACTGGCTATTGGCTACTGGCTATTGGCTACTGGCTATTAGCTTCTGGCTGAAAGCTGATGGCTGAAAGCTGACGGCTGACCGCTGACGGCTGAAAGCCCGTCACTCCGTGACTGGAAAGTCGAAGTAGCGGTCCGGGTAGGGTTCGTTACGCAGCGTGAAGTGCCACCATTCCTTGTGGTAGTTGCGGAAGCCGTGGCGTTCCATGAGGGTTTTCAGCAGCAGCCGGTTGGCGCGCTGTGCGGGGGAGACGGCCTCGCTCATCGTGTGCGAGCGCTCGCTGAAGCAGTCGTAGGCCGTGCCCATGTCGAGCCCCTCGTCGGGGCGCTGCGCCGGGTCGGGATGGTCGCAGGGGGCGGGGGGCAGGGCGTCCGGCGGAGCGGAGGCGTGGCCGAGGGGGGCGATGGTCAGGTCCACGGTGCTGCCCCGGCTGTGGCCGGAGCGGGAGGCGATGTAGCCCTCGGCAAAGAGGCGGCGCTTCGGGATCTCCGGGTAGAAGAACGGCTTCATCGCCTGGTCGAGGCCCTGGTAGGACCATCGCACGAAGTGGTCGACGGCGCGTTGCGGGCGGTAAGCGTCGAACACCTTCAGCGTCAGCCCCCGCGGCCGCAGCTCGGCCTGAACCCGCGCCAGCGCTTCGGCCGCCGGCCGCGTCAGCCAGATCACCGGCGCCTCGTACCCGTCGATGCGGGTGCCGACGAAGTTGAAGTCGCCGTAGTAGCGGACCTCTTCCAGGATGCTCGGGTCGACGTCGCGGAGGCGGACGAAGTCGTCGGGGCGGTCGTCGTCGGCAGGCCGCCGGACGGCCGCGACGCCGAGCAGCGCGAGCAGGCACAGGACGAGGAGGCGCATGGGGCGTGTGGGCGAAGGGGGATGAGGACGGCGCCGACCCGGAGCCGCTGGCGGCCGGCGACGGGCGGCTGGAGGCATCAGATGCGGGATAGCTGGAAGAGGCTCCATTGCGCGGCTCGGGCGGCCAGGGTACGGCGTTGCCAGGCGGAGCGCGTGATTTCCTCGGCGTGCTGGAGGCGCTCGAAGAAGGTCCGGTTGAGCCGCGCGGTAAAAACCGGGTCCAGGGCGATGACGCCGACCTCCAGGTTGTGTTTCTCGCCGTAGCGATCCACGTTGTACGAGCCGGCGATGCCGACCGTGTCATCCAGCGTGAGGTGTTTGGCGTGGAGGATGGGGTGGCGGTGTTCGAAGATGCGGACCCCGGCGCGCAGGAGGCGCCCGTAGAGGTGGCGTCCGGCCGTGCGGGCGGCGGGCACGTCGGAGTGGCCGGCGGTGAGGACGCGCACGTCCGCCCCGCGTCGGGCGAGTTCGCAGAGGGTGTCCATGAACCAGCGAGGGGGGATGAAGTAGGGCGTCATCACGTAGCACGAGCGCCGGGTGTGCTGCAGCAGCCGGTGGATGGCCCGCTTCAGGTCGAGTTCCTGCTGGCGGGCGTTCAGCCCGAGGACGGCCACCGGGACGCCATCCGGGAAGGGCCGCGGGGGCGGGGGCAGGGCGAGCGAGGTGCCGGTGGCGTCGTAGAACGAGTCGGAGAAGACGTGGGCGAGGTCGCGCACGCAGGGGCCTTCGAGGCGGACGGTTTCGTCGAAAAACCGCGCCGGGCCGGCGCCGCCGTAGTCCACGCTGATGTTGCGTCCGCCGCAGAAGCCCACGTCGTCGGCGATGAGGATCTTGCGGTGGTCGCGGTGGAGGATGCCGGCCACCTTGCGTCCGAGCTTCTGCCAGGGCAGCACCGGGTTGAAGGTCGCCACGCGCCCGCCGGCCTCCAGGATGGGCGCGGCGTGCCGGCGCCCGAGGCGCGGCGAGCCCCACCGGTCGAACAGCAGGACCACGTCGCACCCCCGCCGGGCGGCCTCGGCCAGCGCCGCGATGGCGGGGCGCCCCACCTCATCGGGTTCGACGATGTACGACTCCAGCCACACCCGCGTGCGGGCCTGCCGGATGGCCTCGTAAGCCAGGCGGAAGGCCTCGTTGCCGTCCGTGATGAGCGTGAGCCGGTTCCCCGCCGACGTGCCGCCGACCACGGGCGGCCCCGAGGGCGTGTACAGAGCCGGAAGCAGGTCGGCGGACATGGCGGTCGGGCGGGTGGGCAACCAGGGCGCCGCCAAGATAGCAGGGCGGGGCGAAGGTTTCTGGCTTTTGGCTTCTGGCTGCGGGCTGCTGGCTGCTGGCTACTGGCTACTGGCTACTGGCTGCTGGCTGCGGGCTTCTGGCTGCGGGCTGCTGGCATCGTGCCGGAACGAGCCCTTCCCCCTGGCCGCAGGCCGCACAGGGGGAAGTCCCCGCAGGGGGAAGGGGGTCAACCGCGTCGCTGTGCCGCTATCGCCGGGGGGCTACCCCTCCGTCGCTGCGCGACACCACCCCTTCGCAAGGGGAGGATCTGGATGGCGCCCTCGGATCGGGCCACGCCCTTCCCCCTGGCCGCAGGTCGCACAGGGGGAAGTCCCCGCAGGGGGAAGGGGGTCAACCGCCTCGCTGTGCCTCCATCGCCCGAGGTCTACCCCTCCGGCCCTGCGGGCCACCTCCCCTTCGCAAGGGGAGGATCTGGTTGGTTGCAGGGGATTCAGACGGCTTCGAGCTACGGGCTTCTCGCGCTTCACGAGCAGCCCACCGCCCGCAGCCCCGACTTGCTTCTGCCCGGCGAAGCGCGTTCTTTAACGAACCCGTTCCCTTCACCCGTTATTCACAGGCCATGATCCACCGCCTTCTTGCCGGGCTCGTGGTGCTGCTCGGCATCGCCGGCGCCCGGGCGCAGGACGTCAGCCTCCCCCCCGATCAGATGCGCTTCCTCACCGCCGAGTGGGACGGCGAGCGCTTCCCGGACGGCCGGCCGCGGGTGCCGGACGACCTCCTGGAGCGCATGCGTAACGTCTCCATCGAAGCTGCCTGGGGCGTGCTGCGCGGGGAGGGCTATCACAACCAGTTTGCCGGCGGCTGGCAGATGATCCACGACGACGTGCCCGTCATCGGCCGGGCGCTGACGGCGCAGTACATGCCGCTCCGCCCCGAACTCAACCAGCGCATCCTGGATTACGGCCACGCCCACGGCCGCGTCGGCCCTTCTAACTCGTGGCCCATCGACGCCCTGCAGCCGGGCGACGTCTACGTCGCCGACGCCTTCGGGAAGGTCCGCGACGGCACGCTCATCGGCGACAACCTGGGCAACGCCATCTTCGCCCGGAGCGGCAACGGCGTCGTCTTCGACGCCGGCCTGCGCGACCTCGGCGGGCTCGAGGAGATCGAGGGCTTCAATGCCTTCGTGCGCGGCTGGGACCCGTCGTACCTCCAGCAGGTCATGCTCACCGGCATCAACGTGCCCATCCGCATCGGCGAGGCCACGGTGCTGCCCGGCGACGTGGTGCTGGCCCGCCGCGAAGGGGTCCTCTTCATCCCGGCCCATCTGGTCCGCAAGGTCGTCGAAACCGCCGAGATCGTCCTGCTGCGCGACCTCTTCGGCCATCAGCGGTTGCGGGAAGGCGTCTACACCCCCGGCCAGATCGACACCCGCTGGACCGAAGCCATCGAGGCCGACTTTGCCCGCTGGCTTCAGGAGAACAAGCTGAGCCTCCCCGTCCCGCCCGAGCGCGTCGAGGAGCTGCTCCGCACGCGCACCTGGTAGGAGGGCCGTAGGGGGAAGGGCGGGCGGGAAACCGGGTCCATGCCCCGCCCTTCGCCCGTCGTCCCTCGGCCTTCTCGCCCCGCCTCCTCACGCCCAACCCGCACCCCGCCATGCCCGACAGCCGCCGTGACTTCCTGAAGACCGCTGCCCTCGGAGGCCTCAGCCTCGCTGCCCTGGTCGACGCGCCCATCGAGACGCAGATCGAGGCGGCGACGCAGCGGGTGCCGCGCTACTCGGCGCCCTCCGACCTGAAAATCACCGACATGCGCATCGCGCAGGTGGGCAACGTGCCGATCGTGCGCCTCTACACGAACCAGGACCTCGTCGGCCACGGCGACGTGCGCGACGGGGCGGACAAGCGCTATGCCCTCTTCCTGAAGGCGCGCCTCCTGGGAGAGAACCCGTGCAACGTCGAGCGGCTGTTCAAGAAGATCCGGCAGTTCGGCTGGCACGGGCGGCAGGGCGGCGGCGTCTCGGGTGTGGAGATGGCGCTGTGGGACCTCGTCGGCAAGGCCTACGGCGTGCCCGTCTACCAGCTCCTCGGCGGCAAGTACCGCGACCGCGTCCGCTGCTATGCGGACACGCCCATGGCCCGCGACCCGCAGGAGTTCGCCCGCCGCATGAAGGCGCGGCAGGACCAGGGCTACACGTTCCTGAAGATGGACTTCGGCATCGAGCTGATCGAACACATCGAGGGGGCGCTGGTCAACGCCGACGCCTGGGGCACGCCGCTCCGGCAGTGGGACCGCACGCCGCTCAGCTACGGCATGACGGAGCACCCCTTCACCCGCATCCAGATCACCGACAAGGGCCTCGACGCGCTGATGGCGTACGTGGCCGCCGTGCGTGAGGCCATCGGCTACGAGGTGCCGCTCGCCTCCGACCACTACGGCCACTTCGACGTCAACACGGCCATCCGCCTCGGCCGCGCCGTGGAGCCCTACCAGCTCGCCTGGCTCGAAGACCTCGTCCCGTGGACCTACACCGAGATGTGGCGCGAGATCACCGAGGCCCTCACGACCCCGACGATCACGGGCGAGGATACCTATCTGCTGAAGTACTTCAAACCCCTCATCGACGCCCGCGCCGTGGACCTCGTCCACCCGGACCCGAACACGGCCGGCGGCATCCTGGAGACGAAACGCATCGGGGATTATGCGGAGGAGCACGGGGTGGCGATGGCGCTGCACCACGCCGCCTCGCCCGTGTCGTTCCTCGGCAGCGTCCACAGCGCCGCCGCCACGCAGAACTTCGTCGCCCTGGAGCATCACTCGGTGGACAACCCCTGGTGGGAGGACCTCGTCACCGGCATCGAGAAGCCGCTCGTGGTGGACGGCTACGTGAAGGTGCCGGAGACGCCGGGCCTCGGCGTGGAGCTCAACGAGGAGGTCGTCCGCGAGCATCTGGCTGAGGGCGAGGCCTTCTTTGCGCCGACCCCGGAATGGAACGAACTGCGCTCATGGGATCGGCTATGGAGCTAGGTTGGATGGGACGGGTGGGAAGCGTGAGGCAGGAACAGGACGACGGGGGAAGGACGAAGGGCGGACGGGAAACCGGGTCCATGCCCCGCCCTGCGCCCTGCGTCCCTCGAACGTGGCCCCTCTCCCTGCTTCTCACGCTATTCCTCGCGGCCTGCACCCCGGAGGCGGAGCCCGGCGGCGTCACGCCCGAAACGCTGGCGGCTTCGCTGCGGACGCATCAGGTGGACGCGTGGTACCCGCGGGTGATCGACCCGGAGCACGGCGGGTATCTCAGCCGCTTCACCTACGACTGGCAGCCCGAGGGGCCGCAGGACAAGATGATGGTGACGCAGGCCCGGCACGTCTGGTCGCTCTCCCGGCTGGCTGCGTTCTACCCGGCCGAGGCGGACACCTTCCGGGCGATGGCCGCGCACGGCGTCGCGTTCCTGCGGGACGTGCTGTGGGATGCCGAGCACGGCGGGTTCCGGCACCTGGTCACCCGCGAGGGCACGCCCATCACCGACGGCGGCAACCGCTTCAAGCTCGCCTACGATCAGGCCTTCGGCCTCTACGGCCTGGCCGCCTACGTGGCCGTCTCGGGGGATACGGCCGCGCTCGCGCTGGCGCAGGAGGCCTTCCGCTGGCTGGAGGCCCACAGCCACGACCCGGAGCACGGCGGCTACTTCCAGTTCATGGAGCCCGACGGCACCCCGCTGCCCGACGGTACCGCCGCCACCCCGCCGAAGGACCAGAACTCGTCGATTCACCTGCTCGAAGCCTTCACCGCGCTGTACGCCGTCTGGCCCGACCCGCTGGTGCGCGAGCGGCTCCGGGAGATGCGCGACCTGGTGCGCGACGTCCTCCCGGACGAGCGCGGCTTCCTCCGGCTCTTCTTTCGGCGGGACTGGTCGCCCGTATCGTTCCGGGACTCGACGGCGGCCGTGCGGGAGGCCAACTACCGGCTCGACCACGTCTCGTTCGGGCATGACGTGGAGACCGCGTTTCTGCTGCTGGAGGCGTCGGCGGCGCTGGGCGAGCCGGACGACCCGGCCACGCGGGCCGTCGCGGAGCGCTTCGTCGAGCACGCCCTGGCACACGGCTGGGACGCCGAGCACGGCGGCTTCTACGATGCGGGCTATTACCTGCCAGGGACGGACTCCGTCACCATCATCAGCGACACGAAGCAATGGTGGGCCCAGGCCGAGGCGCTGCACACGCTGCTGCTGATGGCCCACGAGGTTCCGGCGCAGGCGGCCCGGTATCGGGAGTACTTCGAGGCGCAATGGAGGCACATAGACCGCTATCTGATCGACCACGAGCACGGCGGCTGGTACCCCTACGCGCTGGATACCTCGCCGGCTTCGCGGCGTGCCCTCAAGGCGCAGATCTGGAAAGGCAATTACCACACCGCCCGCGCGCTCATGGGCTGCCTCCGTCTGCTCGGAACCGAAGCCGCCCGGTCCGCCGTCTCAGCCGCCCCGGCCCGGCCTCCGGCGGCCGGCGGCTGACGCCGGAGGCCCGGACGCGCGGTGCGACGTCGTCCATAGCCCATCGAACCATGCCCGACCCCCTGACCCCGGAAGAGATTCGCGTGCTCGGTGCGCTCGTCGAGAAAGAGCTCAGCACGCCCGATTACTACCCGATGACGGTGAACGCGCTGGTGCAGGCGTGCAACCAGAAGACCAACCGCGAGCCGGTGGTGCAGTACGACGAGGCGGTGGTGCAGGCGGCGCTGGAGGCGTTGCAGCGCCGGCGCCTCGCCGGCACGGCCAGCGGGGCCTCGATGCGGGCCCTCAAGTACCGCCATACCCTCGCCGAAGCGCTCGGCCTCGGCGTGCCGGAGCGGGCCGTCCTGGCCGTGCTCATGCTGCGCGGGCCGCAGACCGTCGGCGAGATCCGCGGGCGGACCGGCCGGATGGCCGCCTTCGACACGCTGGAGGCCGTCGAGGCCGTCCTGGCCGATCTGGTCGGCCGGGAGGAGCCGCTGGTGATGGAACTGGAGCGCCGGCCGGGGCAGAAGGAAGCCCGGTTCATGCACCGGCTCGGCGGGCCGCCCGAGGCGGCCGAGCCTGTCCCCTCCGCGCCGACCCGGCCCGAGGCCGGCTCCGAGGCCGATGCGGAGCGGCTGCAGGCGCTGGAAGACGAGGTGCAGGCGCTGCGGCGTGAACTGGACGACCTGCGCGCGGCCTTCGACGCCTTCCGCACGCAGTTCGAGTAGCGCGCCGCCCGGGGCCGATGGGGCCGGCGGGCCGCCGCCGGTAACACATCGGTCATACGCCGTGCCGGACCGCCTGCCGCTCTGCGGCGTATACAGCCCGTCCTCGTTCGTTTCACCCATCGTTTTGACTCCGCATGATCCAGCGACGCACCGTCGGCATCGTCGGCACCGGGCACGTGGGGGTGGCCGCCGCCTACGCCCTCTTTCTCCAGCGCATCGCCAGCGACCTGGTGCTGGTCGACCTCGACGAGCGGCGGGCCGAGGGGGAAGCGATGGACCTGATGCACGGGCAGGCGCTGGCCGGCCGCGTGACGGTGCGGGCCGGGAGCTATGCCGACCTGGCCGCCGCCCAGGTCATCGTCATCAGCGCCGGCGCCAGCCAGCAGTCGCCCGATGAGACGCGGCTGCAACTGCTCCGGCGCAACGCCGCCATCTTCCGCAGCATCGTCGCCGAGCTGGACCGCCACGCGCCCGAGGCCATCCTCGTCGTCGCCACGAACCCGGTCGACGTGCTGACGTACGTGACGCAGGCGCTGAGCCGCCGCCCGGACGCCCGCGTGATCGGCACCGGCACGCTGCTGGACACCTCCCGCTTCCGGGCGCTGCTGGGCCGCCATTACCACGTCGACCCGCGCTCGGTGCATGCCTACATCCTGGGCGAGCACGGGGATTCGGAGGTGCCCATCTGGAGCAGCGCCGGCATCGGCGGGACGCCCATCCTGGACGCGGAAGTGCTGGGCCGGCCCTTCGACCGGGCGGCGATGCAGGCGCTCTTCGAGCAGGCCCGTGACGCGGCCTATGAGATCATCGGCCGCAAGGGCTATACGAACACCGCCATCGGCGTCGTCATCGCCCGGATCGTGCGGGCCATCCTGGACGACGAGAAGAGCGTGCTGCCGGTGAGCGTGCGCCTCAACGGTGAGTACGGCATCGAGGACGTATGCCTGAGCATTCCGTGTGTGGTGGGCATCGAGGGGGTGGAGGCCCGGGTGCCGCCGCCCGTGTCGGAGGACGAACGGGCGGGCCTGCGGGCGTCGGCGGACGTGCTCCGGCGCAGCATGGACGGGCTGGATCTGGGATGAGCCCGGGCCGGGCCGATCAGGCGTAGGCGGAGAGAGGCGTCCCCGGGTGTCGCTACGCCGAACGCAGCGGGAGCAATCGTGCGCGCGCCCGGGCCGCGTCGATGGTGATGAGTACCCCCCGGTCCAGGTGATCTCGAAACTGGCGCAGGGCGGCCACGACCGTGGGACCCAGGCAGGAGGGCAGCACATCCTGGGCACGTACCTGAATGACGCTGGGAGCAGCGGCTTCCGTGACGGCCAACAACGCTCCGAAGTCGAGATCGTGCGTGAAGATGACGTGGTTGTGCGCGGCCGCCCACTGGAGGATTACGTGGTCTGAGGCGCCGGGATCTCCAATGGTTGACCAGTGCACCGCATCATGACCCGCATCTTGCAGAACCCCTACCCATTGTGGGGAGAGGTTCATGTCGATGACGATGTTCATTCCGTCGGGTGAAGCGGCACTTCGATTTCTTCGGCTCGCCAGGCGGCGTAGGCAAGCGCCTCCCGCACGTCGTCTTCTTCCAGATAGGGGTAGGCGGCCAGGATCTCGTCGATGCTATGACCGGCGGCAACCAGGCCGACCACGGTGCCGACGGTCACGCGCATGCCTCGAATGCAGGGTTTCCCCCCCATCACGTGAGGGTCACGGGTGATACGAGTCAGAGGCTTCATCGATGGCTCCAGTCAGGACGGGGTCGTCGGGAAACGCGCGACTCCGCCTTTTTGATGCACGCGGGGCGCAAACCGGGCCGATCAGGCGGGAAGGAGGCGGGTCAGCAGGTCGAAGAGTTGATCCCGGGTGAAGGGCTTGCCGAGGTAGGCGTCGAAGCCCGCCGCAAGCAGCCGCTCCCGGTCGCCCGGCAGGGCATAGGCCGTCATGGCGACGAGGCGGGGGCGGCCCGGTCGCTCCCGCAGCGCCCGGCACAGGTCGATACCCGTCTGCGCCTGGGACGGCCCGAGGTGGATGTCGATGAGCGCGAGGGCGAACGGATGTGCCTGCACGGCCTGCAGCGCTTCGTCCACCGTGGACACCATGCACAGATCATAGTTTTCCTGTAGCAGGTGACGCAGCAGCGCGAGCGTGTCGGGGTTGTCTTCGACGATGAGCAGGTGGGGCCGGGCGGTGGGCGCTGCCTCTGCGCCGGCACACGGGCCCTGCCGGGGTAGCGTCACCGTGAAGACGCTGCCCTGCCCCTTGACGCTGGCCGCCTCGATGGTGCCGCCCATCAGCTCGGTGAGGCGGCGGGTGATGTAGAGCCCCAGCCCGCTTCCCTCGTGCGACCGCGCCACGCCGGTCGATTCCTGGCGGAACGCGCTGAACAGATGGGGCAGGAACGACGGGTCGATGCCGCGCCCTGTGTCGCGCACGCGCAGCACGACGGCCTCGGCCGTGGTCTCGACCTCCACCGACACATCGCCCCGCTCGGTGAACTTGATGGCGTTGGAGACGAGGTTGACGAGGATGCGGTGCAGGCAGGCGGCGTCGAGGTGTGCCTCCAGGTGGTCGTGGGCCGAAGACATCGTCAGCGAGAGGCCCTTTTCGAGGGCGGTCGGCTCCAGCATCAGATGCACGTCCCGGACGACCTCGACCACATCCAGCGGCTCGCAGTGCAGCACCAGCGTGTCCGACTCCAGCTGCGCCAGGTTCAGCACCGAGTTGAGCGTGTCCATCAGCCGCTTCCCGCTCTTGCCGATCAGGTGGGCGAACTCGCGGTACTCCTCGGGCAGCTCCGAGGCCAGCACCTCGGCAAAGCCGATGATGGCCGTCAGCGGCGTGCGGATCTCGTGGCTCATGTTCGCCAGGAAGGTGGATTTCAGCCGGGCCATTTCCTCGGCCCGGTCGCGGGCGGCCCGCAATTCCGCCTCCACCTGGCGGCGCTCGGTCACGTCGCGCGCGGCGGTCACGATCTGGACGAGCCGGCCGGTGCCGTCGAGCACGGGTTTGGCGTAGACCTCGAACCAGCGGTACGAGCCGGCGGCCGTCCTCAGCCGCAGCAGCACGCCGGCCGCTGACCGCCCGGCAGCCACCGCGCCGAGGATCTCGGCCTGCCAGCGCGGGCGGTCCTCGGGGTGCAGGAGGGCATCGGGAGGCTGCTGCAGGAGGTCGGCGGGGGCATAGCCGAGCAGGGCCCGGACCGAGGGGCCGACGTACCCGAAGCGGCCGTCCGGATGGTGGAGGCAGACCAGGTCCTGGAGGTTTTCGGCGAGCAGCTGGAAGGTGGCTTCGCCCTGGGCCGGGAGGGGGGCCGGCGACGGGGCCGGTGTGCGGCGCGCCTGCTGGAGCCGGCGTTCGTACCGGGCCACCTCGGCGCGCAGGGCCCGCACCTCGGCCAGCAACGCTTCCCGGGAGGGCAGCCGGTCCCCGGGCGCCTCCTCGCCCCGCCGCCCGCTTTCCGGATTCGAATCGGTGGAATCGACCATGAACGATGAGGGTTGCTGGAGGCCGGCGACGTACGGGTTGAGCTGTTAGGATCGGCCAATCGAGGGCCGAACTAAACCGGACGGCCGGAACGGGGCCGGGGCGGGCCCCGCGCCGGCCTCCGCCGGCTGCAAACGGGGAGAGACGTAACGCGACCGGGTAGAAACGAACCCCGTCCGGCGCCGGCCCCGCGCCGGGCGTCGCCCCCGCGGCGTCCGGCCCGCCGTCCCGGTTCTGGTACCGGCTTTGCGAAGCATCGGGGCACCTCGTCCGGGTCTCGCTGCGGCGAGACGGTTCCCGGAGCGGCATCATCCCTCGGCAAGCACCGGAGTCATGGACGCAACCCTGCTGGCATCCAAGTCGATCACCCTGTTCATCGGGTGGGTGTTTGCGCCGGCCGTGATGCTCGCCAGCGTCGCGCTGAGCCGGGTCACGGCCGAGCGGTTGTTGAACCGGGAGGACCGCGTCGCCGCCCGTGCCGGCTGGTGGGCGGGCCTGCTGCTCTTCGGGCTCTACGTGCTCTACCAGGAGCCGGGCTTCGCCATGCCGCGGCTCTTCGTGAGCCCCCGGCTGGAGCTGAGCCTGCTCGGCCTGGGGGCCGGCCTGGTGGCGGGATTCCTCCTCCTGCGTAGCCTGACCGGGCTGATGGAGACGAAGGCGTTTCCGTTCTTGCTGCTGGCGCTCGCCTTTGGCGGGCCGGCGGCGTGGTACCACTACGTCTTCGTCCGGACGCACAACGCGCTGCTGCTCTCGGCGTGCCTGGGCATCGTCCTCGGGCTGCTGGTGCACGTGGCCCTGTATCCGCACTCCCGCCGCACGCTGCTGCTGACCTGAGCGCGCCCTCGTTCCGAGAAAGCACTCCGGCGCCCCAGCTTCCCACCACGAGGCCGGGGCGTTCTGTTCGGGGGAAAGACGGCGCGGCGCACGGGCTCAGGGATGGCGCGGCCCCGGCGCAGGGCTCACCGGTTCGGCGCCAGGTCGCGCTCCAGGGTGCGGAGCAGCCGCTCGATCTCGCGGCGCTGTGCCGGGTCGAGGTCCCGGGCGACCTGGTCGAGCACGTCGCGGAGGGAGGTGTGCTCATCGAGGTCGATGGAGCGGTCGAGGCGGCGTCGGGCGTTCGGTGAGGCCTGCGTCTGCTGCCGGCGCAGCACGTCCTCGGCGTCCCGGGCGAAGCGCTGGAGCCGCTCGCGGTAGCGCGCGGCCGCCTGCGGGTCGTGTCGTTCGATCACCTCGTCGAGCACGCCCAGCACCTGCCCGACGCCGCGGAGCACACGCTCGGCCTCGGCGGGCAGGGGGGAGGCCTCCACCGGCCGGACCGGCTCGGCGGGCTCCGGGGTCTGCGTCCAGCGCCGGGGCGGCTCGGTGTCCTCCGCCGGCTCCGCCGACTCCGGCGGCGCGGGCGATTCGGCGGGCGGCGCATCGGTCTGGAGCGAGGCCCGGAGGCCGTCCAGCGTTTCGCGGAGCCACCGGCCGGCCCGTGCCAGCAGCGGCGTGCGGGGTTCGAGCGCCGGCGCCGGGGCCAGCGTCGGCCGCGGGTCCAGGCGCCCCTGGCGCAGGGCATGGCGGTAGACGTCGCCCACGACGTAGAGGGCATTGTGCGCACCCTGGCCCCAGTAATCCGACCGAAAGGTGACGCGGGGGTCGTTGAACCCGACCCAGGCGCCCGCGACCAGGTGCGGGTGGATCATCAGGAACCAGCCGTCGGCGTTGTCCTGGGTCGTGCCCGTCTTCCCGGCCACGTCGGCCCGGACGCCGAACACCGTGCGGATCCGCCGGCCGGTGCCCTGGTCGATCACCCCGCGCATCATGTCCAGGAGGGCATGAGCGATGGGCTCGTCCAGCACGCGTTCCGGCTCCGGGGCGAAGGTCGCCAGCACGTTCCCTTCGGCATCTTCGATGCGGGTGATGACCACCGGCGCGCGGTAGACCCCGCCGCTGCCGATGGTGGCATAGGCAGAGGCCATCTCCAGGAGCGTCACCGGGCTCGTGCCCAGGGCGATGGAGGGCACCGGCTCCAGCGGGCTCTGCCGGATGCCCATGCGACGGGCCAGGCGGACGGTGGGCCGGGCGCCGACGTCGGCGATGAGCCGGGCCGCGATGGTGTTGGTGGAGCGGGCCAGCGCCTCGCGCAGCGTCAGCGCCTCGCCAGAGACGGTGCCGCCGGCGTTGACGGGCCGCCACACCTGCTCGCGACCGACGCGGATCTCGACGGCCTCGTCGCGCAGCCGGTCGTCCGGGCGGTACCCCCGTTCCAGCGCCGCGGCGTAGACGAACGGCTTGAAGGTCGAACCCGGCTGACGGCGGGCCTGGGCGACGTGGTCGTACTGGTCGCGGTCGTACTCGCGGCTGCCGACCCAGGCACGGACGTGGCCGGTGCGGGGGTCGAGCGCCACGAAGCCGGCTTCGAGCCGGGTCTTGACGGTGCGCAGGCTGTCCATGAACGCCCGGTCGGCACGGAGGGCCTGCAGCGCCGCTGCCGGGTCGAGCCCGGTGGCCAGGGCATTCCGGTAGCGCGGCGTCGCCCGGATGAAGCGGTCCACCACGTCGGTCCGGGTGGCCCAGAAGTGCGCAAAGGGCCGGACCCGCCGGCGGACGGCGGGGTAGTCGTGTGGGCTGGCCGACCGGATCGGGTTGTCGCGTCCGCTCCACTCGACGTCCGCGACGGCCTGGAGCGCGTCGCCCTGGCGGCGGACGGCGGCCTCGGCCAGGCGCTGCAACGCGGGGTCGAGCGTGGTGTGGACCACGAGGCCGTCCGTGTAGAGGTTGTAGCCGGCGTCTTCCGCCCAGGCTTCGAGCTGCCGGCGGACGTAGGCGGTGAAGTGCGGGGCCTGGCTGCGCGGGGCCGGCTGCCGCGCGAAGCGGGTTCGCACCGGCGTGTCTTTCACCGCGTCGTAGGTGGCGGCATCGAGCATGCCCCGTTTGACCATCTGCTGCAACACCACGTTGCGGCGTGCACGGGCGCGGTCCGGGTGGCGGAGCGGGTTGTAGGTGCTCGTCGCCTTCAGCATCCCGACGAGCGTAGCACTCTCGGCCAGTGTCAGCGCGGCCGCCGGCTTGCTGAAGTAGGTCTGTGCCGCCCGCTCGATGCCGTACGCATTATAGAGGAAGGGCACCGTGTTGAGGTACGTCTCCAGGATCTCCGCCTTCGTGTACGTCGCCTCGATCTTGAAGGCCGTCACGATCTCCTTCAGCTTGCGGTTGATCGACGAGGCCCGGCCGATGCGGCGCGGGTAGAGGTTGCGCGCCAGCTGCATCGTGAGCGTCGAGCCCCCCTGCCGGTCGCCCAGCAGCGTGTGGACCGCCGACGCCGCCAGGCGGATCGGGTCGACGCCGTGGTGGGTGTAGAAGCGATGGTCCTCGGTGGCGATGAGGGCTGCTACGACCTCCGGCGCCACCTCGTCCAGCGTCACCCACTCCCGGTTGAGGTGCTGGATGCGGGTCAGTTCCGTGCCGTCGGCGGCGAGGATGCGCGTCGGGTGCTGCACCTTCATCTGCCGGAGGGTGCCGAAACCCGGCGTGAAGGGCACCAGCACCAGCAGCCATGCGGCGAGCAGCAGCGTGCCGGTGCCGGCCAGCGCCAGGCTCGCCACGAGCAGCCGCCGGAGCAGCGGGACGTCTCCACGGACCAGCCATCGTCCGAACCGCTGCAGGCGGCGAGGTGGGGGCGAGGGGTCCGAGGCAGGACCGGGTGCGCGTCGAAGCATGGGGCCGTGACCGGGAAGGCGATCGGGGACCTACCGTGTTCCATCGTCGCTGCCATCGGCCCGGAAGCCATCGGCCCGGAAGCCATCGGAGACAGCGACAGGGACCCTACGCACCCGTCCTGGCCGAGGTTACACGAGCTGCGACGCCCCGGCAGAAAGCCGGGGCGTCCGCCGTCGGGTGGGCCCAGTAGGATTTGAACCTACGACCAATGGATTATGAGTCCACTGCTCTAACCGCTGAGCTATGGGCCCGGGGCTGCCGGCCGGAGCCCGGGGCTGCCGGCCGGGCTCCAAAGATACGAACGAAGCGGGCGGGTTGGAACCCCTCGGCGGGCACCGACCGGGGCGGCCGCGCCGCCGGGATGCCGGAGGGGCGGAAGCAGAGCGTGATGGAGGTTGTGTTAAATTGTATGTCATGATGCTTGAATGACTAAATTAATTATGCGAGATTGGATGACCTTGTTATTTGTATCAAGCAAACGGGTTTTTCGTTCATGGATCGTATCGACGAGATCGACGCGCAGATCCTCACGTTGCTTCAGGCGAGCGGCCGGATCAAGCGCAATCGCGTGGCCCGGCACGTGGGGTTGTCGTTGCCCTCTGTCAGCGGGCGGATGCGCAAGCTGCACGAGCGGGGGGTCTTGCTGGGCTACGAGGCCGTCGTACATCCCGGCCGGCTTCGGTACGACATCACCGCCTTCATCCGCGTGCGGGTGGAGTCGTCCGATCGGTATGGCGCCTTCACCGCGTATGCGAAGACACTGCCGGAGGTGCTGGAGGTGCATGCCATCACCGGCGAGGGCAGCCATCTCCTCAAGGTGCGCACCCACAACACGGCTGCGCTGGAACGCCTGCTGGCGCAGATTCAGGGTTGGCCGGGCGTGCTGGGCACGACGACCAGCGTCGTGCTGAGCACCTTCAAGGAAACCCGGGCCGTTCCGGTCAAGCCCATGGTGCTGTGCGATCCAGGATGAGTGGATGCCCTTTGCTTATCCGGGTAAGGTCCGCAATCGCTTAAAAAATCTGAATTTGAATGATCGCGGCGTGGTGAAAATACGCCTGGATGTAAATTTTTTAAGTGAGACTTGGCAAAATCGGGTGGAATCGTTGTAAATTCGGGGTACCGCATACTGATTTCTAAGATTAATTAAGGGTCAACCTCGATGAGTCATCGGATTGACGAGATCGATGCCCAGATTCTGACGCTGTTGCAACAGAACGGGCGCATGAAGCGCAACCGGATTGCCGAGCACGTGGGGCTGTCCGTGCCGTCCGTCAGCGAGCGGATGCGCAAGCTGGAGGAGCGGGGGGTGCTGCTCAGCTACCACGCCGTGGTGGATCCCAAGCGGTTGCATCTGGACATCACCGCCTTCATCCGGGTGACGGTCGACGGCTCCGAGCTGCATCCGGAGTTCGTCGAGCGAGCCACGGCCTTGCCGGAGATCCAGGAGATCCATTCGATCACCGGCGAGGGGACCCACATGCTCAAGGTGCGCACCCGGAACACGACCACGCTGGAGCAGCTCCTGGCGCAGATCCAGGGCTGGCCGGGCGTGCACGGCACGACGACCAGCGTCGTGCTGAGCACCTTCAAGGAAACCCGGGCCGTTCCGGTCAAGCCGACGGAGATTTACCAGTATGAGGAGGAGCTCGTCTGAGGATGAGGGGCCTTCCGGTGCCGGGCCGGTGTGCGCCGGGTGCCGTAGCGGGCTGCCGCATCGGGCTGCCGTAGCGGGCTGCCGCATCGGGCTGCTTCCTCCCATCATTCCCGTACCTCTAACCACGTTTCCCGCATCCATCATGAGTCAGACGTCGCAGGAATACCACCTGCTTGCCGCCACCAAGTACACGCCCCGGGCCAACGGCCAGAAACCCGCGCCCGAGCCGATGGACATCGAGCGCATCTTCGGTGAGAACACCTTCGGGATGGCGGAGATGAAGAGCCGCCTGCCCAAGAACGTGTTCAAGAGCCTGCTGGCGACCATCGAGAAGGGCGAACCGCTCCAGACCGAACTGGCCGACACGATTGCCCTGGCCATGAAGGAGTGGGCCATCGAGAAGGGGGCCTCGCACTTCACGCACTGGTTCCAGCCGCTCACCGGGCACACCGCCGAGAAGCACGATAGCTTCATCACGCCCAACCAGGGCGGCGGGGCCATTGCCGAGTTCAGCGGCAAGGACCTCATCCAGGGCGAGCCCGACGCGTCCAGCTTCCCCAGTGGCGGCCTGCGCCCGACCTTCGAGGCGCGCGGCTACACCGCCTGGGACCCCACCTCGCCCGCCTTCATCATCGAAAACGAGAAGGGCTCCTACCTCGCCATCCCCACGGCCTTCGCCTCGTGGACCGGCGAGGCGCTGGATACGAAGATCCCGCTGCTGCGCTCGATGGAGGCCCTCAACAAGCAGGCCCTCCGCGTCCTCCGGCTCTTCGACGTCAAGGACGTCGGGCGCGTCTACACCACCGTGGGCAACGAGCAGGAGTATTTCCTCATCGACGAGGAATTCTACTACCGCCGTCCCGACCTCGACACGTGCGGCCGCACGCTGATCGGCGCCAAGCCCCCGAAAGGCCAGGAGCTGGACGACCATTACTTCGGCTCCATCCCGGACCGTGTGCTGGCCTGCATGCTGGAGGTCGAGCGGGAGCTCTACCGCCTGGGCGTGCCGGTCAAGACGCGCCACAACGAGGTGGCACCGGGGCAGTATGAGATCGCCCCGATCTACGAGAACGCCAACCTCGCCGCGGACCATCAGCAGCTCGTGATGATGATGCTCAAGCGCATGGCGCGGCGCTATGGGCTCGTCTGCCTGCTGCACGAGAAGCCGTTTGCCGGCGTCAACGGCTCCGGCAAGCACAACAACTGGTCGATGGCGACGGACACGGGGCACAACCTGCTCGAGCCGGGCGACACCCCGCACGATAACATCCAGTTCCTGTTCTTCTGTGCGGCCGTCATCCGTGCCGTGTACCGGCACCAGGATCTCCTCCGCATCTCGGTGGCCACGGCCGGCAACGACCACCGGCTCGGCGCCAACGAGGCCCCGCCGGCCATCATGAGCGTCTTCCTGGGCGAGCAGCTCGAGCACGTCTTCGAACAGCTGAAGAGCGGCCCCGCCACCGAGAGCAAACAGGGCGGGCTGCTCGGCCTGGGTGTCAAGACGCTGCCCCACCTGCCGCGCCACGCTGGCGACCGCAACCGGACCTCGCCCTTCGCCTTCACCGGCAACAAGTTCGAGTTCCGCGCCGTCGGGTCGGCGCAGTCCGTCGCGCTGCCGAACACGGTGCTGAACCTCATCGTGGCCGAGGCGCTGGACGACATGGCGACGATGTTGGAGCAGAAGCTCGCGGGCAAACGCAAGACGAAGGCGACCTTCGAGGCGGCCGTGGCCGAGGTGCTGGCCGAGGTCTCCCGCGAAGCCAGCCCGATCGTCTTCAACGGCGACGGCTACTCGGAAGCCTGGCACCAGGAAGCCGAGAAGCGCGGCCTGCTGAACCTGCGCTCGACCGTCGACGCTCTGCCGTTGCTGATCACCGAGAAGAACGTGAAGCTCTTCGAGAAGTACGGCGTGCTCAGCGAGCGGGAGCTGCACAGCCGCCACGAGGTCATGCTGGAGCAGTACTTCACGGCCATCAACATCGAGGCGGAGACGCTGGAGATGATGGCCCGCACGATGGTGCTGCCCGCCGCCGTGCGCTACCTGCGCGAGCTGCTGGAGGTCCTCGACGAGGCCGGCGAGATCGCGGTGGACGGGGTGAAGAAGACGGCCGAGGAGGTGGCGCACTGGACGAACGAGCTGCGCAAGGCCATCGACCACCTCATCGAGCAGAATAAACACGCCGAGGACTCGCTGGAGGCCAACGTCGAGCACATGCATGCGCACGTCATCCCGGCGATGGAGGCGGTGCGCTATGCCGCCGACAAGCTGGAGCGCTGCGTGCCCTCCAACCTCTGGCCGCTGCCCACCTACCGGGAGATGCTGTTCGTGAAGTGAGCCTCCCGCTTCCGGCTGCGGTCCTCCCGCACAGACGGCCCACCCCGCTTCGGCAGGGTGGGCCGTCTGGCATAGGAGGGAACGGCACCCGCCGAATCCGGTGAACCCGGCGCCGGCGAAAACCCGGAGGGCGGCCGTGGCGTACAGGACCCGCGCCGGCTGCCGCCGCGATGCTCGTTTAGCACCGATGGGGGGCCGGTTGCTATCTTGCCGCACGCCCGTCCCTCGCCCCCTCGCCGTTGCTGCCCGTATGCCTGCGTCGTCCTCCTCCGCCCCCTCTGCCTCCAGCGAGCAGGACCAGCTGCTCGTCGAGCAGGCCCTGGCCGGCCGGGAAGGGGCCTACACCGAACTGGTCGCCAAATACCAGAACGCCCTCTACCACCACATCTATCGCATGGTGCGCCGCAAGCAGGAGGTGGACGACCTCGTGCAGGAAAGCTTCATCAAGGCCTTTTCGGCGCTCGACTCCTATTCCTCGCAGTACGCCTTCTCGACGTGGCTCTACAAGATTGCCACGAACCACACCATCGATTACCTGCGCAAGAAGAAACTCCAGACCTTCTCCATCGACAAGCCGATGCAGACGAAGGATGGCGAGCTGGAGTACGAACTGCCGGATACCACCTACCGCCCGGACCGGCACCTCCTGGAGGATCAGCGGCGCACGCTGCTCCAGGAGGCCATCGATGCGCTGCCGCCCAAGTACCACCGCGTGATCGTGATGCGCCACCAGCAGGAGCGCTCCTATCAGGAGATCGCCGACGAGCTGGGCTTGCCGCTGGGTACCGTCAAGGCGCATATCTTCCGCGCCCGCGAACTGCTCAACAAATACCTGCGCGACAAGCGCGGGTCTTTCTAGCGGTCAGCCGTCAGCCGTCAGCTGTCAGCGAGCAGCCGTCAGCGAGCAGCCGTCAGCGAGCAGCCGTCAGCGAGCAGCCGTCAGCGAGCAGCCGTCAGCCAGCAGCCGTCAGCCAGCAGCCGTCAGCGAGCAGCCGTCAGCCAGCAGCCGTCAGCCAGCAGCCGTCAGCCAGCAGCGAGCAGCCTTCAGGTCGCGGAGCGACGGAGGGGTAGGTGCCTGGCGATGGCGGCGTCGCGGCGGGATTGACCTCTGTTTCTAGGATTGACGAATTCCGGGGGGCGGGGGTCGAATGTAGCGGGGCGGGGTCGTAGTTTTCCCCGGATGTGGTTTTCCCCCTTCGACAGCGACATGCTCGATGATCGACCGATATACCCGGCCCGAGATGGCCGACCTCTGGAGTGAACGGCAGCAGTTTCAATCCTGGCTCGACGTGGAGCTGGCGGCCTGCGCCGCCTGGGCGGAGCTGGGCGTCATCCCCCGGGAAGACGTCGACCGCCTCTACGAGCGCGCTACGTTCGACGTGGACCGCATCCATGAGATCGAGCAGACGACCCGGCACGACGTGGTGGCCTTCACGCGGGCCGTCAGCGAGTCCCTGGGGCCGGAGAAGAAGTGGGTACACTACGGGTTGACCTCTTCGGACGTCGTCGACACGGCCCTGTCCTACCGCCTCAAGCAAGCCAACGCGC
The DNA here is from genome assembly GCA_003285105.1 of Roseithermus sacchariphilus. GTDB lineage: Bacteria > Bacteroidota > Rhodothermia > Rhodothermales > MEBIC09517 > Roseithermus > Roseithermus sacchariphilus. Next base: position 1,328,871 of record CP030158.1, read on the forward strand.
TGTTGCTCGAGGCCATCGACCGGTTGCTGGACGTGCTGGCGCGGCGCGCCCGCGAGCACAAGACGACGCTCATGATGGGCCGCACGCACGGCGTCCATGCCGAGCCGACCACCTTCGGCTTAAAGCTGGCGCTCTACTATGCCGAGATGCAGCGCAACCGCGCCCGGTTCGTGGCCGCGGCCGAGGAGGTGCGCGTAGGCAAGCTGTCCGGGGCCGTCGGCACGTTCGCACACATCCCGCCGGAGGTGGAACGCCTGACCTGCGAGAAGCTGGGCCTGCGCCCCGCGCCGATCTCGACGCAGGTGCTCCAGCGCGACCGGCACGCCCACTACCTGGCCACGCTGGCCCTCATCGGGGCGACGCTGGAGAAGATGGCCGTCGAGGTGCGAGGCCTGCAGAAGAGCGAGGTGCGGGAAGTGGAAGAGGCCTTCGGCAAGGGCCAGAAGGGGTCCTCGGCGATGCCGCACAAGCGCAATCCCATCGGCTCGGAGAACGTCACCGGGTGTGCCCGCCTGCTGCGCGGCTACATGCTCAGCGCCTACGAGAACGTGGCGCTCTGGCACGAGCGGGACATCTCGCATTCGTCCGTCGAGCGCGTCGTCCTGCCCGATGCCACCACGATCCTGCATTACGCCCTGCATCGCTTTGCCGGCATCCTCGAGACGCTCGTGGTCTACCCCGAGCACATGCGCCGCAACATGGAGCGCACCTTCGGCCTCTACAACAGCCAGCGGCTCCTGCTCAAACTCATCGACAAGGGCCTGAGCCGGGAGGCCGCCTACGACCTGGTGCAGCCCCGGGCGATGCAGGCCTGGGAGGAGCAGCGCTCCTTCCGGGACATCGTGCGGGAGGCGCCCGAGATCACCGCCCACCTCTCTGCCGACGAGATCGACGAGGCCTTCGATCCGTCGTACCACCTGCGCCACGTCGATCTCCTCTTCGCCCGGGTAGGCCTGGACTGAGGGAGGCGGGCTGCGCACGCGTCGTCCGGACGATGCATGTCCGCGACGGGATGGGCTGGCGAGAACGGAAACAATTCGTATTTTTCGCCCCCACCCACCCCCGGTGCCGGATGGCGTCCATCCGGTCCGTAGTTGCTTCGCAGGATTTGGAAGCGCTTCTGGGACGCGTGTCCCGACCACCAGCGTGACTCCGAACATCGACCTGGAGGATTCCCATGAAATCGTTGCTATGTTTGAGCCTGCTGGCCATTCTGCTCGGCGGGATGATGACGCCCGCCGCGCGGGCCCAGCAGGGCGCCACCCTCACCGGTACAGTCACCGAGGCCGAGACGGGCCAGACGCTGCCCGGGGCGTCCGTGCTGCTGGTCGGCACCACACAGGGCACGGCGACCGATGCCGACGGCCGCTACCGCCTGACCGGCATCGCGCCCGGCACCTACACCGTGCAGGTCAGCTTCACCGGCTTCCAGACGGCGCTGATTCCCCTCACCCTGGCCGCCGGCGAGACGCGCCAGCTCGACGTCGCGCTGGAGGCGGCCGTCTCGGAGCTCGGCAACATCACCGTCGAGACGGCCTCGCGCCGCGCCGAGAAGCTGGTCAATGCCCCCGCGTCCATCTCGGTGCTGAGCGCGCGTGAGATCGCATCGGACGCCGCCACCTCGACCGTCGCCGCGCTGCGCAACACGACGGGCGTGGACATGGCCCAGACCGGCGTCGACCGGCGGGAGGTCGTGCTGCGCGGGTTCAACAACGCCTTCTCCGGCGCGACGTACGCGCTCGTGGACTACCGGCAGGCCGCCGCGCCGGCGCTGGCGGTGAACCTGTGGAGCATCATGCCCAACGCGCCCATCGACGTGGACCGCGTCGAGATCGTGCGCGGTCCCGGCTCGGCGCTCTACGGCGCCGGCGTGGACGCCGGGGTAGTGCATTTCATCACGAAGGACCCGTTCACCAACCCCGGCACCACCATCGCCCTGACCGGCGGTGAGCGCTCGACCTTCGGCGGGCAGTTCCGCCACGCCGGCAGCGCGGGCAACGTGGGCTACAAGATCGTGGGCTCCTACCTCCAGGCCCACGAGTGGGAGCTCGACCCGAACGACCCCGTCGATGCCGCCCAGCTGGACGATGACCTGATCGCGCGGAACTACGACTACCAGAAGTATCAGGTCAATGCCGAGCTGCAATACCGCTTCAACCCGACGACGCGCCTCATCCTCAACGGCGGCACGTCGGGCCTGACCACGCCCACGCTCTCCGGCATCGGCACGCTCCAGGCCGACGGCTACGGCTACTCCTTCGGCCAGATCCGGCTGCAGGCCGGCGGGCTCTTCGCGCAGGTCTACGCCAACTTCAACGACGCCGGAGACTCCTTCGTCTACGGCCAGGACCGCAACCGCGACGGGCAGCCGGACCCGGTCGTGGACAAGGGCCAGCTCTACAACGCGCAGATCCAGTACAGCCTGCCCCTGCTCGGGGGGCGGCAGCAGTTCGTCTTCGGGGCGGATTACGAAGCCATCATCCCGCGCACCGAGGGCACGATCAACGGCCGCAACGAAGACGACGATACGATCACCGAGACCGGCGTCTACGCACAGTCCAGCACCGAGCTCACGGACCAGCTCGACCTGACGCTGGCGCTCCGGGGGGACTACAACAACATCGTCGAGGACATCCAGATCTCGCCGCGTGTGGCGCTCGTCTTCGAACCCGTGCTGAATCACACCCTGCGGGCGACGTTCAACCGGGCCTTCTCCTCCCCCAGTTCGAACTCCAACTTCCTCGACATCATCGCCCGCTCGCCGGACGCCCAGCTGCCGTTCCCGATCCGGGCGCGTGGCTCGGCCAACGGCTTCACCTTCCAGCGCCGGGCCGAGTGGGGCCAGGTCTTCGGCTCCGACCTCGTGGCCTCCAGCCTGAGCGGCTGCTTCCCGACCCCGACGCCGGCCTGCGGCGCCGAGGTGCCCGTCGGGCTCACGCTCGACCCCATCTACGCCTCGCTCTACGGCCAGGTGAGCGCCCTGCCGATCACGTTCAACCCGGCGGACGACGTCACCTCCCTGACCGAGATCCTCGTCGGCAGCGGGCTGGTGCCGGCCCCGACGACGGCCGAGCAGGTGGCCCAGCTCGAAGCCGGCGTGCGCGCCATCGTGGACCTGCTGAGCCCGAGCAATACGACGGTGGCGGGCGTCTCGCAGGGGCGGCTCGCCAAGCTGAACACGTCGACGGGCACCTTCGAGCCGGTGTCCGACGCCGTCGACGTGCAGCCGCTGAAGCAGACGACCAGCTCCACGTTCGAGGTCGGCTACAAGGGCATCATCAACAACCGCGTCTTCCTGTCGGTGGACGGCTACTACGTCCGCAAGGAGAACTTCGTCGGCCCGCTGCTGATGGAGACGCCGGTGGTGCTCGTGCCCGAGCTGGCGGCCGACTTCCGGGCGGCGCTGGAGGCGGGGATCCAGGGCAACGTGGCGCTGGCGGCGGCGCTGGGGCAGTTCGGCGTCTCGCCGGCGCAGCTGGCCGGGCTGCTGGCCGGCTTCGCCGCGGATGCGCTGCCGGGCGCGACGACGCCCGTGGCCATCGTGCAGCCGCGGGAGAACAACGCCGGCCCCGGCAACGTGCCCGAGCTGATGCTGGCCTACCGCAACTTCGGCCAGGTGGACTACTACGGCATCGACGTCGCCGCCGAGGTCATGGCGACCGACGAGATCAGCGTCTTCGGCAACCTCTCGTGGGTCAGCGACGATTTCTTCGACGCCGAGGAGCTGGACGAGGAGAACGAAGATCTGGCGCTGGCGCTCAACGCGCCGTCGCTCAAGGTGAAGGGCGGCGTCGGCTACGCGAAGCCCGGCGGCTTCAGCGCCAGCCTGGCAGGGCGGTACGTCGAAGGCTTCCCGGTCCGGTCCGGCCCCTACGTGGGGATGGTCGACAGCTACTTCCTGCTCGATCTGGGCCTGGGGTATGACTTCACGCGCTCCGTGCCCGGGCTGCGGCTGGACGTGACGATCCAGAACGTGCTCGACAACATGCACCGCGAGTTCGTCGGTGCGCCGAAGATCGGCCGCATGGGCATGGCGCGGCTGTCCTATTCGTTCTGAGCATCGGCGTCGTTTTCCCGGGGATCGTCCTCGTCGAGGGGCGTCCCCGAGCGCGATCCCGCCCGAGCGCCCCGGTCGACTCCGGCCGGGGCGCTCGGCGTTGGAGCGCCCGCGCGCCTTGAAGCAATTTTAACGTGTGTGACGCTGCGGAATTCGGTACTTTGCCCCGTCCTGGCATGGTGATGGCTTCGCCGTGGCCGTGCTGCCTCCTCCCGCGCCCGCGTCGATAAACGTGGATTCTGCCCCATGCTGACCGATTTCGTCCCGCTGTTTCTGATGATGGCGCTGGCCCTGGGGCTGGCCCTGTCGCTGCTGAAGCTGCACCAGCTGCTCGGCCCGAAGCGGCCCAACCTCATCAAGACCGCCGCCTACGAGAGCGGGATGGACCCGATCGGTACCGCCCGCGAGCGCTACTCCGTCAAGTTTTACCTCGTCGCCATGATCTTCATCGTGTTCGACGTGGAGGTGGTGTTCCTCTACCCGTGGGCGGTGAGCTTCCGCGACTTCCTGGCGGCCGATGCCGGCCTCGGCGTCATGATGGTGGTGTCGTTCTTCATCCTCGTGCTCGGCATCGGGCTGCTCTACGACATCAAGAAGGGCGGGCTGGAGTTCGAGTGAGCCGCCGTGGAGGGCCGGTTCGCCAAGTTTCACGATCTTCTGAAAATACGACCGGGCCGGCGGCCCCGGCGAAACCGGGTCTGGCCTGTCTCATTTAAGACGCAGCCTGCCGGTGGGCAGGCTGCCGACCGTTTTACCGTGACTTAGTGCGGAGCGCTATGGACCTCCAGGAAGGATTCCTCACCACCACCGTCGACGCCGTCGTCAACTGGGCGCGGTCGAACTCGCTCATGCCGATGCCGATGGGGCTGGCGTGCTGCGCCATCGAGATGATGGCCTTCGCCGGGCCGAAGTACGACGTGGCCCGCTTCGGGAGCGAGGCCATGCGCTTCTCCCCGCGTCAGGCGGACCTGATGATCGTGGCCGGCTGGTGTTCGTACAAGATGGCCCACGCCATCCGCCGAGTGTGGGATCAGATGCCGGACCCGAAGTGGTGCATCGCCATGGGTGCCTGTGCCTCCACCGGCGGCATGCACCGCTGCTACGGCGTCGTCCAGGGGATCGACAACTTCCTGCCCGTGGACGTCTACATCCCCGGCTGCCCGCCGCGCCCCGAGGCGGTGCTGCACGCGCTGATGGACATCCAGGAGAAGATCCGCAACGAGTACACGATCACGCAGGACGCCGTGGTGGGCGAGGAAGAGCCGGCCCGCACGCCCGTCCTGACCCCCTGATCCGTCTCCCGGCGGGGGGCGGCGCGCCCGCCCGCTCGCCGGCCGCTGCCAACCGATGACGCCCCCCGATGCTGCGTGACCACGAAAAAAACACGGCGCCCCTGACCGTCGATGCGCCCGGCCCGGAGACGCTGAAGTTCCACTTCACGCCCGTCGATCCGCCGAAGGCCGATGCGGCCAACCCCCACGCCAAAGCCTCCACGAACGTCCCGGAGGTGGTCGAGGCGCTGAAGGCGCACCTGGGCGAGGCGGTGCAGCACGTCGAGGTCTATGCCGGCGAATACACGGTGTTCATCGCCCGCGAGCGGATCGTCGACGCCTGCCGCTTCCTGCGCACCGAGCAGGGCTTCACCTACTTTGCCGACGCCGGCGGCATCGACCGCTTCACCGAGGAGGAGCGCTTCGAGGTTTTCTACAACCTCGTCAACATCCAGGACCGCAAGCGCATCCGCCTGAAGGTGCGCGTGGACGAGGACGACCCGACGGTGCCGTCGGTGACGGGCGTCTACCGCGCCGCCAACTGGAACGAGCGCGAGGTCTACGACATGCTCGGCATCCGCTTCGAGGGGCACCCGGACCTGCGCCGGATGTACATGCCGGAGGACTTCGAGTACCACCCGCAGCGCAAGGAATTCCCGCTGCTGGGCATCCCCGGCTCGCTGCCGCTGCCGCCGCGGGTGCCGGAGGGGGAGCTGACGCTCGACCCCTTCGCCGCGGCCCATCAGGGGCCGACGCCCCGGAGCTACCAGGAGCCGCGCTCGCCGCTGGCTCAGGACGAAGACTGACGCGCCGCCCCGGAGATCTCCATCGACCGTTTCGCTATGAGCACGCCCGGCACTTCCTACGCGATCCCCGGCACCGAAGCCGGCAACGTCTTCCGCTTCTGGCCGCGCCACAACGAGGCGCTCTACAAACGCCTCGAAAGCAAGCACGCCTGGCTGGAAGCCCGGCACCACGGCGACGGCGGCCCGGCCGAGGCGGACCCGCTGGAGCACGAGATGGTGCTGAACATCGGCCCCCAGCACCCGGCCACGCACGGCGTGCTCCGCGTCGTCGTCAAGCTCGACGGAGAGATGATCGAGCGGGCCGTGCTGGACATCGGCTATTTGCACCGCGGCATCGAGAAGCTGGCCGAGCACAAGACGTACCAGGAGTTCATGCCCTACACGGACCGCATGGACTACCTCTCGCCCTATTCGAACAACGTGGCCTGGTGCCTGGCCGTGGAGAAGCTGGTCGGCATCGAGGTGCCCGAGCGGGCGCAGTGGATCCGCATGATCATGTGCGAACTGGCCCGCATCTCCTCGCACCTGCTCTGGATGGGCGTGGGGCTGATGGACGCCGGCGCGGTGTCCGTCTTCCTCTGGGCCTTCCAGATGCGCGAGGAGATCTACAGCATCTTCGACGAGGTCGCCGGGGCCCGCTTCACCGTCTCCCACAGCCGCATCGGGGGGCTCGCCACGGACATCACCCCGGAAGGCCTGCGCCGCATCCGCAAGTTCGTCGACGAATTCCCGGAGGTGCACGCGGGCTGGGTGAAGCTGCTCAACCGCAACCGCATCTGGATCGACCGCAACGTGGGCGTCGGGCTGCTCACGGCCGAGGAAGCCGTGGAGCTGGGCATGACCGGCCCGAACCTGCGCGGCAGCGGCGTGGCGCACGACATCCGGCGCTTCGAACCCTACCTGAAGTACGAAGACGTCGACTTCAACATCCCCATCCGCACCGAGGGCGACAGCCTGGCCCGCTACTTCGTCCGGATGGAGGAGATGATGGAGAGCATCAAGATCATCCGGCAATGCCTCGACCGCCTGCCCGAGGGCCCCATCCGCGCGGACAACGCCAAGTGGGCCTACCCCTCCAAAGAAGAGGTCTATTACTCGATGGAGGGGATGATCCACGACTTCATGTACACGGACACCGGCGTCTGCCCGCCGCGGGGCGCCCATGCCTACCATGCCATCGAAAGCCCGAAGGGGGAGCTGGGCTTCTACCTGACCTCCGACGGCACGGGGAACCCGTGGCGCGTGCGCATCAACGCCCCGAGCTTCACCAACCTCCAGGGCCTCGAATACATGCTCGAAGGCGCCCTCATCGCCGACATGGTCATCCTTATCGGCACCGTCGACCCCGTGATGGGCGAGTCGGACAAATAGACCCCGTACGAATGACGACGGCCGGAGGGCGAACCGCGATGCGTGTTCGCGTCTGCCCTCCGACCTGCTTGCTTCGACCTTGATCCCATGGCTGACATCACCAAGGAAATCTCGCCGCTGCCCGATCGGACGCCGGAGCCGGTGTTTTCGAAGGACGAACTCGTCTTCACCGACGAGGAAAAGGCGCGGCTGGCTCGCTACAAAGCGCAGTACCCCACCCCCGAGGGGGCGGTGATGCGCGGGCTGTGGCTGGCGCAGGAGAAGTTCGGCTTCCTGCCGCCGGAGGTGATCCGGCTCGTGGCCGATGAACTCGGCATCGCCTACGCCCAGGCCTACGGGGTGGCGACCTTCTACACGCAGTACTACAAGAAGAAGATGGGCCGATACGTGCTCGACGTGTGCACGTGCTTCTCCTGCCAGCTCTGCGGGGGCTACGACATGCTGCACTACCTGGAAGAAAAGCTGGGCATCCACAAGGGCGAGACGACCGAGGACGGGCTCTTCACCATCCAGGAGGTGGAATGCCTCGGGGCCTGCGGCTCCGCACCGATGCTGCAGGTGACCAACGGCCCGTACGTCCACAACCTGACGACGGAGAAGCTCGACGCCCTCATCGACAGCCTGCGCGAGGGCCGGATGCCGCCGTTCGTCTCGGTGACGCTGCCGCAGGACGAGCAGGAGCTCGACGGCAACCGCCGCTCGGATGCCGAAGCGACGGAGGCGTACGTCACGCCGCCGGTGTCGGAAACCGTCAAGTGAACCGCTTCCCGGCTGCCGTATGAACCAGGAGCGCCCCCTCATGGAGCTATCGCTGACGGCCGAGCGCCGGGCTGAGCAGCCGTCTGCCATCACGCTGCCGGAGAAGACCCTCGGCCGGCGTACGGATACGCCGCCGAAGCCGCGCCCCGCCGCCCTGACCCGCCGCGAGCGCCGCGTCAAGAACATCCTGCTCAAGGAGTTGGAGCGGATGAACGGCCGGCAGTTCGGGGGCGGGCTGACCTACGCCGAGAAGCAGCACCTGGAGAAGACGCTGAACCCGGCGTTCATCGACAGAGAGCTGGCCAGGATGCGCCGCCAGCTCGGCTGGCTGCCCGGGCTGGTGTGGGTCGGCGGGCTCGTCATGGCGAGCCTGTTTGGGCTGGTCCTGTGGGACGAGATGGCCAGCGGCACCCTGAGCTGGGGCGATCTGTTCTTCATCCTGCCCGTGGCCTCCGGGCTGCTGTCGCCCGCCATCCAGGCGCGTTCGATTCGGCGTAAGATCTGGATTTATGAGGCGCTGCGTGAACTGAGTGACGCCGACGAAATGGATGTGACGCTGGGGCAGGTGGCCGCCGAGGCCGACGCCCTGATCGCGCGCATCGTCGACCGTGAACTGGCCGTCGACGCCCGCATGCCCGCGCGGCCGACCCGGCAGCGAGAAGGAGAAGGAAGACGATGACGACGGCGACGGAATATCGACGGGAGGCCGCACCACGCGACGTCTCGCCCGTCCGCCCCCACCGGTGGACGCGGGCGGCCTACGACCGCATGATCGAGGCCGGGGTGTTCCGTCCGGAGGACCGCGTCCAGTTGATCGACGGAGAGATCGTCGCCATGCGTCCGCAGGGAAGCCAACACGCCACCACGATTCGCCTCGTCGAGGAGGCCTTGCGGGCCGCCTTCGGGGACGGGTATGACGTCCGCCCTCAGCTGCCGCTGGCGCTGGGCGACTTCAGCGAGCCGGGGCCGGATGTGGCCGTGGTACAGGGGACCCCGCGGGATTACGTGGACGCCCATCCCTCGGAAGCCCTCCTCGTCGTCGAGGTCGCGGACGCTACGCTACGCCTGGACCGCACCGAGAAGCTCCGCCTGTACGCCCTCCACGGCATGCCCGAGTACTGGATCGTCAACCTGATCGACCGCGTGCTGGAAGTCCACCGCGAGCCGATCGGGGAGGCATACCGGCTCAAGACCTCCCACGCCGCCGGCGAGGCCGTGGCCCCGGCGGCCCGGCCCGGGGCGTCGATCCCCGTCGCCGACCTGTTGCCCTGACCTGAACGAGCTCTAGCGAATACGCCCTCCATGGAAGCCAACAACGGACAGACGAAAGCCGGCGACTGGCGCACCTACCAGCGTGTGCTGCTGCCGCCGGTCAAGGACCTGCACCGGCTCGACGTCTACGAGCAGCACGGCGGTTACACGGCCCTGCGCACGGTGCTCACCGACGCCAGGTGGGAGCCGAAGGCCGTCACCGAGGAGGTCAAGGCCAGCGGCCTGCGCGGCCGCGGTGGGGCCGGCTTCTCGACGGGGCTGAAGTGGAGCTTCATGCCGCCCGTGGACGATCGGCCCCGCTACCTCTGCTGCAACGGCGACGAGAGCGAGCCCGGCACGTTCAAGGATCGCCAGCTCATGGAGTACAACCCGCACCTCGTCTTCGAGGGCATCCTGATCGCGTGCTACGCCATGTCGATCAACACGTGCTACCTCTACGTGCGCGGGGAGTACGCCGACTGGATCTCGCACATGGAGCGGGAGCTGGAGAAGCTCTACGCGAAAGGCTACGTGGGCGAGAACATCATGGGCACCGGCTTCTCCACGGACATCGTCATCCACAAAGGCGCCGGCGCGTACATCTGCGGCGAGGAGTCGAGCCTGATGGAAAGCCTGGAAGGGAAGCGCGCCTACCCGCGCATCAAGCCGCCCTTCCCGGCGCAGAAAGGCCTCTGGGGCTATCCCACGACGATCAACAACGTCGAGACGCTCGCGTGCGTCCCGCTCATCATCAACAACGGCGCGGCGTGGTATGCCGGCATCGGCGCCGAGCGCCACCCCGGCCCGGTGCTCTACGGCATCTCCGGCCACGTCAACAAGCCGGGCGTCTACGAGTACCCGACCGGGATGCTCATCACCGACCTCATCTATGAGGTCTGCGGCGGGATCCGCGGCGGCAAGAAGCTCAAGGCCGTCGTCCCCGGCGGGTCTTCCACGCCGGTGCTGCGCGCCGACCAGATCGAGGGCGTGACGATGGATGCGGAGTCGCTCCGCGAGGCCGGCTCGATGATGGGCACCGCGGGGATGCTGGTGATGGACGAGGACACCGACATGGTGTCCTTCCTGCGCCGCGTCACGCACTTCTACCACCACGAGAGCTGCGGCCAGTGCACCCCCTGCCGCGAGGGCACCGGCTGGCTCGAAAACCTCGTCACCCGCATCGACGAGGGCGAAGGCCACCTGCGTGACCTCGACCTGCTGCTGGACCTCTGCACGCAGATGGAGGGCCGCACCGTCTGCGCCCTGGCCGACGCCGCCGCCTGGCCCGTGCGCCACACCATCCAGCGCTTCCGCGAGGAGTTCGAGGCCCGGTGCAAGCCCAGCGTCTTCCCCACCGGCGACGGCGCTCCGGCCGAAGCCGTCCCGGCCTCCTGATCCACCCTCAGACGCCCTCCCGCCGATGCGTGCCACGCTGCTGTTCCTGATCCTGGCCCTGCCGCTGCTGCCGGCCTGCCAGCCCGACCCCGCCGACCCTGCCCCGGCGGCCTCGACCGATGCGCCTTACGACGTCTTCGGCGCCGCCATCACCCCCGACGACGCCGTGCCCGTCCAGGCCGTCGCCGCCGCCCCGGCCGACTATGCCGGGCGGACCGTCAAGCTGGAGGGGACCGTGACGGCCGTCTGCCAGATGAGCGGATGCTGGCTCACCCTCGATGCCGGCGACGGCACCGGCGTGCGCATCGTCATGCCTCGCCAGGACGGCGACTACGTCTTCACCGTGCCGAAAGACATCGCCGGGCGCACCGTGGTGGTGCAGGGTACGCTCGAAGAGACGACGCTCGACGCCGCCACGCAGGCACACCTCGCCCGCGATGCCGGCGCCGAGGCCGACGAGGCCGACTTCGAGGCGACGCCCGAACTGCAGATCACCGCCGACGCCGTCCTCGTCCAACGCACCTAAGGCCCCGGGCCGGCCCCGGCACCGGCCCCGATCCTCCCCCCGACAACCTTCCCCTGCCATGCCTCAGGTTACCATCGACGGTCAGGTTTACGACTTTGAAGGCGGGAGCAAGCTCCTGCAATTCTGCCTGGACCACGGCCTCGAACTGCCTCACTTCTGCTACCACCCGGCGCTGTCCATCCCGGCCAACTGCCGGCAGTGCCTCGTGGAGGTCGGCATGCCGGTGAAGGACCGGCAGACCGGCGAGCTGAAACGCAACGAAGACGGCTCGCCCGTCATCCAGTTCTTCCCCAAGCTCCAGACGAGCTGCTCCGTGGATCTGGCCGACGGCATGGTGGTCAAGACCCACCGGACGAGCGACCTGGTGGCCCGCGCCCAGGAGGACAACCTGGAGTTCCTGCTGATCAACCACCCGCTGGACTGCCCGATCTGCGATCAGGCCGGGCATTGCCCGTTGCAGATCCAGGCCTACAAGTACGGGCCGGAGGGCTCCCGCTTCGAGTTTCGCAAGGTGCACAAGCCCAAGCGTGTCCGCCTCGGCCCCCGCGTCATGCTCGACGCCGAGCGCTGCATCAACTGCACGCGCTGCACCCGCTTCACCGACGAGGTCTCGAAGAGCCATCAGCTCACCATCATCAGCCGGGGCGTCAAGAACTACCCCATGACGCCGCCCAACACGGAGTTCGACGAGCCCTACTCGATGAACGTCGTCGACATCTGCCCGGTCGGGGCGCTGACCGCCGTCGATGCCCGCTTCAAGGCGCGGATCTGGGAGATGAGCTCGACGCCCTCGATCACCACCGCCAACGCCAAGGGCTCGAACTGCTTCTACTGGGTGCGGGACAACCTGGTGATGAAGGTGACCCCGCGCACCAACATGGCCGTCAACGAGTTCTGGTTGCCCGACGAGGACCGCCTGGACTACCACCGCTTCAACGACGACCGCCCCGAAGGCCCGCAGGTCCGCACCGACGCCGGGCTGGTCCCGGTGAGCTGGGAGCAGGCCTACGACCGCGCCGCCGCGTTGCTGCAGGGCGTCGATCCCGCCCGCGTGCTGTTCCTCGGCTCGGCCTACGCCACCGTGGAGGACAACTACCTGCTCGCGCAGCTGGCGCAGGCCCTCGGGGCCGAGGCGCCGCGCTACATCCCGCACGTCGAGCCCGGCCACGGCGACGGCTGGCTCCGCACGGACGACCGCACCCCCAACGCGCAGGGCTGCGAGCGCCTCGGCATCCTCCCGGTCGACGAGGCCCTGGTGCAGGCCCGCCTGGCCGACGGCGAGATCGCGGCCGTCTACGTGCTGGAGGACGACCCCGTCGCCGCCGGGCTGTTCACCGCCGCCCAGCTCGCCGACATCCCCGTCGTCCTGCACCACTACAACACGACCAACCAGACGCTGGCGGCCGCGGACGTCGCCCTGCCGGCGGCCACCGTGGTCGAGACCATCGGGACCTACGTCAACTGCGACGGGCGGGCACAGCGGGTACGGCCGGCCAAGGCCATCCGCGGCGTCAACCGCACGCTGATGATGGAGATGGGCAAGACCCGCGCCGACCAGCACGGCACCCCGTTCGACCGGTGGTACAACGAGGCGCATCAGGTCGACTGCAAGCCGGGCTGGGAGAGCCTGCCGGGCGTCGCCGAGCGCCTTGGCCACGCGTTCCGCTTCAAAGGCCCGAAACAGATCATGCAGCAGGTGGCCGAGCGCGTTCCCGCCTTCGCCGGGGCCACGTACGAAGCCATGGGGCTGACCGGCGTGCAACTCGCCGACATCGGGGAAACCGTGTGACGACCCGGTCCGCTCGCCTCCCGCGCCCTTCACCCTACCCTCGACACTCGACCCTCGACCTTCCGCCATGGATCTCCCCCTCTGGGCTACCGGGCTGATCGGTTTTCTGATCATCAACGCGATGCTCGTCTCGGCCTCCGTGCTCGTCTATGCCGAGCGCAAGGTCTCCGGCTACATCCAGAACCGCCCCGGTCCCAACCGCGTCGGCCCCTTCGGCTTCCTGCAGCCCTTTGCGGACGTGGTGAAGCTGATCATGAAGGAGGACATCGCGCCGCGCGCCGCGAGCCCGTTCATTCACTCGCTGGCCCCGGTGCTCATGGTCATCATCGCCATGACGGTGCCGGCCGTGATCCCGTTCGCCCGCGGCTTCGTCATCGCCGACCTGGACGTGAGCGTGCTGGTGGTGCTGGCGCTGACCTCGGTGAGCGTCTACGGCGTGACGCTGGCCGGCTGGAGCTCCAACTCGAAGTACTCGCTGCTCGGGGGGCTGCGCTCCTCGGCGCAGATGATCTCCTACGAACTCTCGATGGGCCTGGCCGTCGTCTCCGTCGTGCTCATCGCCGGCTCGCTGAGCCTGGTGGACATCGTCGAGGATCAGGCCAGCGGCTGGGCCATCCTGGGCTGGAACGTCATCCGCAACCCGGTTGGGGCGATGCTGTTCATCATCACCGCCTTCGCCGAGACGAACCGCGCGCCGTTCGACCTGCCCGAGGCCGAGCAGGAGCTCGTCGGCGGCTACCACACGGAGTACAGCGGCATGAAGTTCGGGATGTTCTTCCTGGCCGAGTACGTCAACTTCTTCATCGCCTCGTTCATCATCGTGACGCTGTTCTTCGGCGGCTACCTGATCCCGTTCGAGCCGCTGTTCGCCCACGTGTTCTACGACAACGGCCTGGGCTGGCTGCTGGGCGTGCTGCAGTTCTTCGCGCTGCTGGCCAAGACGGCGTTCTTCGCGTTCCTGTTCATCTGGGTCCGGTGGACGCTGCCGCGCTTCAAGTACAACCAGCTCATGACCATCGGCTGGAAGTACCTGCTGCCCATCGGCATCGTGAACGCGCTGGTGATCGCCCTGGGCGTGGCCGTCTTCGAAGCCCTCGGGCTGTGACCCCCCGGCCGCCGGTGCGGTTGGTAGGCCGCCGGTGCGGTCGGTGCCGGGTGTGAAAAGACGAAGGGCCTCCTGAACCTCAGGGGGCTTCTTCGTTTTATGTAGGGCCGGCGCCTTCTTCATCGCCCCGATGCCGCTCCTCGACGTCCTTCTGCCCGACGATCCGTTCCCATGATCCTCGCCCCCTCCATTCTCGCCGCCGACATCGCCCGCCTGGAGGCGCACGCCCGCGCCGCCGTCGACGCCGGCACGAAGTGGCTCCACATCGACGTGATGGACGGCCACTTCGTGCCGGTCATCACCTTCGGTCCGCACGTCGTCGAAGCCCTGCAGCCGCTGCGGGCCGAAGGCGTCGTGCTGGACGTCCACCTGATGGTGGAGCAGCCGGAACGCCACCTGGAGGCCTTCGCCCGGGCAGGCGCCAGCATCGCGACGGTCCACGTCGAGGCGTGCCCGCACCTGCACCGCACGGTCGAGTTGATCAAGGACCTGGGGATGCAGGCAGGGGTGACGCTCAACCCGGCCACGCCGCTGGTGATGCTGGAGGAGATCCTGCCGGACGTCGACCTGGTGCTGATCATGTCGGTCAACCCGGGTGCCGGCGGGCAGGCCTTCATCCCGCAGAGCACGAGCAAGATCCGCCGGGCACGGCGGATGCTGAATGCCATCGGCTCGCACGCCTACCTGGAGGTCGATGGCGGCATCAAGCCGGACAACGTGGCGGAGGTCGTCGCCGCGGGCGCGAACGTCATCGTGGCCGGCAGTGCCGTCTTCGACGAGCGCGAGCGGAGCGTGGCCGAGAACATCGAGGCGTTCCGGCAGGCGCTGTACCTGCAGGCCTGAGCCCCGCCGCGAACCCGCGCCGCCGGCGGGAGCGTGGGCGCCGGGTGTGGCGTATCTTCGGCACGCTCCCGGCGCACCCGTACCACGGCCGTCCCCTCATCCCACGCATCTCTCGAATCCTACACCGACGCCCGCATCGCATGACGGAGGTTCCACCCCGCATCATCGTCCTGACCGCCCCGAGCGCTGCCGGGAAGACGACCATCGCCCGCCGGGTGCTGGAGGCGTTCCCCGGCATGGCCTTTTCCGTGTCCGTCACCACCCGCCCGCCGCGGCCCGGCGAGCAGGACGGGCGGGATTACCACTTCGTCTCGCGGGAGGCGTTCGAGCGGATGCGGGCCGCCGGCGAGTTGCTGGAGTACGAGGAGGTCTATCCCGGGCTGTTCTACGGGACGCCGCGCTCGGCCGTCGAAGCCGCCGCCCGGACGCATCCGGTGCTGCTGGACATCGACGTGAAGGGGGCGCTCAACGTGAAGCAGCTCTTCGGGGATCGGGCGCTCGCGCTGTTCATCGCCCCGCCGAGCCTCGACACGCTGGAAGAGCGCCTGCGCCGCCGCGGGACCGAGACGGAGGCGTCGCTGCGGGCGCGGCTGGACCGGGCTCGGGAGGAGATGGCCTACCGGGATCGGTTCGATGCCGTCATCGTGAACGACGACCTGGAACGCGCCGTCGCCGAGGCCATCGAGCAGGTCGGTGCGTTCCTGCATTCGACGGCGTCGTCCTGACATCGCCCCGACCGATATGGCTGCTTCCGTCCCTGCCCGCCCGCTCGAAGGCCGCCGGCTGCTGCTCGGCGTCACCGGCGGCATCGCCGCGTACAAGGCGGCCCTGCTGGTGCGGCTGTTCAAGAAGGCCGGCGCCGAGGTGCAGGTGCTCATGACGCCCGACGCCACGCGCTTTATCACCCCGCTGACGCTGGGCACCCTCTCCGAACGCGAGGTGCTCATCGAGATCTTTCCCGAGAACGCGGACGGGTCGTGGACGAAGCACGTGGAGCTGGGCCTGTGGGCGGACCTGTTCGTCGTCGCCCCGGCCACGGCGCAGACGGTGGCCAAGCTGGCCCACGGCTTCTGTGACACGATGCTCACGGCCACGGCGCTGGCGGCCCGGTGCCCGCTGCTCATCTGCCCGGCGATGGACCACGACATGTACCTTCACCCGGCCACGCGGGCCAACCTGGAGCGGCTGCGCTCCTACGGCTACGAGGTGATGGAGGCGGCCCACGGCGAACTCGCCAGCGGGCTCGTGGGTGAGGGGCGCCTGCCCGAGCCGGAGGCCATCTTCGACCGGGTGGTGGCGATGCTCGCCGGAGAGACGAAGACCGCCGCCGGTCCGCTGGGGGGCCGCCACGTGCTCATCACCGCCGGCCCCACGCGCGAGGCCCTCGACCCCGTGCGGTACCTGACCAACCACTCCACCGGCACGATGGGCTTCGCGCTGGCGGAGGCTGCCGCCCGGCGCGGCGCCCGCGTCACGCTCGTGGCCGGCCCCACCGCGCTCCCCACCCCGCCCGGCGTCACCCGCGTCGACGTGGTGACGGCCGAGGAGATGCACGCCGCCGTGCAGGCCCACCGGGACGCCGACCTCGTCATCGGGGCCGCCGCCGTCTCCGACTTCGCGCCGGAGGCCGTCTCGCCCTCGAAGATCAAGAAAACCGGGGATGAGATGGTGCTGCGCCTGCGTCCCACGCCCGACATCCTGGCCGCCCTCGGCCGCGAGAAGCGCCCCGGGCAGGTGCTCGTCGGCTTCGCCCTGGAGACCGACGACGGCCCGGCCAACGCCCGGCGCAAGCTCGAAGCGAAGAACCTCGACTGGATCGTGCTGAACGACCCGAAGGAGCCCGGCGCGGGCTTCGGCCCCGGCACGAACCGCGTCACCCTCCTCGCCCGCGACGGCACCGTCGAGGACCTGCCGCGGATGCCCAAACGTGCCGTCGCCGAGGCCATCCTGGACCGCGTGGCGACGGCGTTTTCCCCTTCCACCGCCGGCTGATTCCAACTCCTGGGAGTCATGGCACTCTTATCGTAACTGATGTTACGCAGTAAGCGGCGAAGCCGCCATGTTTCTCTCCTTGCGCTTCGTGACAGGCCCCCTACCAGGGAGACGGCGACCCCCATCCCCCCTTCGGGGTACTTCCCCCTGTGCGGCCGCCGGGTGCGGCCAGGGGGAAGGGCTTGTATTGGCACGACGCGGTCTGAAAAGTCCCTCCCCATGCGAAGGTTGACAGGGGTAGGTTTTCATATTCATATAGCGTTGGTCCATGCTGTTGAAGGCGTCGTTGTGCAGCGCAATGTAGCCGCACCCTTTATGGGTGCGTCCCCTACTCCACCGGAGAGCCCGGGCTAACGGGACGCGCAACGCGTCCAGATCCGCGGCTACACGTGGACCGTTCGCGAAGGGCAGCCATGCCCTCCATAACCATAACCTCCGCTGTAGACCACGTTCAGGAAAAAGACATCGTCAGTTCCTGCGGAAGCCTCCGGTTTCCGCGAAGGCGGGACGCCCGTCCGTAGGCTCAGTTTTCTAGATCCCCGATCGAGTTGGGGATGACAACGCGATCGGTTTCTATGGGTCTCAAAAGCCACTTTCTGTGAATACCTACCCCTGTCAACATGCGAAGGGTAGGTGTCGCGAAGCGACGGAGGGGTCGTCCTGCCGCCGCACAGGTCTCCACTGCGTAATTCCTGTTATCGTAAAGATCTCGCAAAGGGAAGGCTCCGAGAAACAATACGAGGGGGAGAGCAATAGACGGGGGTTAGAAAACGTCGCGCGTGTCGATCACTCCGATACGCTCCTCCCCTTTGCGCCCATGTCGTTCAACCTTCGACAGATCAGGAAGCGAAGCGCCCCCGTCGTGTGGCTGCTCACCAGCCTGTTTCTGCTCTTCCCGGTGGGCCAGCACGCGCTGGCGGGCGTCGTGCTCTGTTTCGAGGGAAACGGCCAGGTGGAAATCGAAACCGCCCGCCTCGACGATTGCGGTTCAGGCTTCTGGTCAATGGTAACAGAAGTTCACGAGGAGCACGCGGCCTTGCAGACAGGCACACCCCCTGAAAAATTCTGTATGGATTGCGTGGATGTGCCGCTCTTCGTGAGTTTCTCCGACGCGCAGGCGTTCTTCCCGGTCAAGGCAGCGGCCGTTCCTGCGGTTGTGCTGCCGGTGACCGCCCTGCTGCCCGCCCCGCCCCGTCCGTCGGTGGCGATGTGGCCGGCGCATCCCGCTTCTCACGACCCCTCTTCGCTCTTCTCTCTCAGCACCGTCGTGCTGTTGATCTGATCCACTCCGGATCGTTCCGGGCGCGTGTGTCTTTCGCGTCCGCTTCTTCCTGATGGGATGGCCCGGGCCGTGGTGTATCCGTGCGCCACGGCCGCACCCGCCTGCTCGTGGGGCTTGCCGTCCCGGCTTTTCCATCACGACCCGGAGTGACGTTATGAAACTGCTCTACCTGGCGCCGGCCGCGCTGGGGCTATTGGCGGTGCTTTCCGGCTGCGCGACGACGTACGACGCAGCCTGGCCGCCGCCCCGACCGCTCGGCGATGCCGTTTCCGCATACCACCCCCCCCGATCCCCGGCAAGCGCCGACTCCCTTGTCGCGCGCGATCCTTCCCCGGAAGGCGTCCTCACGTTGCGTGAAGCGCTCGCGCTGGCCCTTCTACACAACCCCGACCTCCGCGCCTTCGGATGGGAGGTGCGCGCCCGTGAGGCCCGCACGCTGCAGGCCGGGCTGCCACCGAACCCCGAGGTCGAGACCGACCTGGAGAACTTCGCCGGGGGCGGTCCCGTGAGCGGCACCGATGCCGCCGAGCTCACGGTGGGATTGAGCCAACTCATCGAACTCGGAGGAGACCGGCGCAGACGTCGGGACGTGGCGGCCCTCGAACGCGACCTCGCCGGCTGGGACTACGAGACCGTCCGCCTCGACGTGCTCACCGAGACGGCGCAGGCCTTCACGGACCTGCTCGCGGCGCAACAGCGGATGTTGCTGGCCGACAGCCTGTCCCGGCAGGCAGAGCTATTCTACGAGAGCGTGGCCGCGCGTGTGGAGGCCGGCAAGGTGTCGGCGCTCGAAGAACGGCGGGCACAGGTCGTTCGCTCGACGGCGGCCATACAGCGCGAACGCGCCGCGCGCGAGCTGGCGGCGGCCCGCGTGCGCCTCTCCGCCACCTGGGGCCGGACCGATCCCACCTTCGAGCGCGCCGTCGGCGACCTCTCGGTCGTCGTGCCGCCGCCCCCGATGGCAACCCTCGAAGCCTTCGTCGAGCGCAACCCCGACGTGGCCCGGTGGAGCGCCGAGATGGCGCTTCGCCGCGCCGACGTGGCGCTCGAAAAGGCGCGTCGCATCCCCAACCCGAGCCTTCTCCTGGGCGTCCGGCGCCTCCGCGACCTCGGCGAGACGGCCCTGACCACCGGCGTCTCGATTCCCCTCTCCATCTTCGACCGCAACCAGGGGGCCATCCGCGAGGCCGAGTACCGGCTCCGGCAGGGGGAAGAACTGCGCCGCTCCGAAGCGACGCGCGCGCGGCGCATGCTTGCCGAAGCCTACGCGTTGCTGGCCGCCGCCTACGACGAGGTCCACACGCTGCGGGAAGCGGTGTTGCCCGCCGCGCGGGAGAACTTCGCCGCCACGCAGGAAGGCTACCGCGAAGGCAAGTTCGACCTCCTCACGGTGCTCGATGCCCAGCGCATCCTCTTCGAAACCACGAACCGGTACGTCGACGCGCTGGCCGCCTACCACGCGGCCCGCGCCGAGGTCGAGCGCCTCATCGGCACGCCCCTCTCCGACGTCTCAAACCAGTAAATACCCATGAATACGTACGATAGAATGACGCGGGCTATTGTGCGGCCCCTCCTGGCCTTCCTGATCCTGAGCGTCGTCGCGCTGACCGGCTGCGGCGGCGACGAACCGCCGCCCGCCGACACGCACGAAGAAGCCGGAGGCGACCACGACGAGACGCCGGTCGTGCGGATGTCGCCCGAAGCGCTGGCGGAGTTCGACATCGAGGTGGCGACGGCGGGCCCCGGCGCGCTCCACCTCATGCTCACGTTCCCCGGCGAGGTGAAGGTCAATCAGGACCATTTCGCCCACATCGTGCCGCGTGTCTCCGGCGTGGTGCATTCGGTGGACAAATCCGTCGGCGACCGGGTGCGAGCCGGCGACGTGCTGGCCGACATCGACAGCCGCGAGCTGGCGGATCTGAAGGCGATGTATCTGGCGAACCTCGAACGCATGGCCATCGCCGCGTCGAATTACCGGCGAGAGGAGACGCTCTACGGCAAAAAGATCTCCTCGGAACAGGAGTACCTCGAAGCCCGGCAGGCCCTCGCCGAGGCGCGCATCGCGTTGCGTTCGGTGCGGCAGAAGCTCCTCGCGCTCGGGTTCTCGGAGGCGTACGTCGATGCCTTGCCCGAGCAACCGGAACACGCGCTGGTGCACTACGAACTCACGGCGCCGATCTCCGGCGTGGTCGTCGAGAAGCACGTGAGCCAGGGCGAGGCGCTCAATGCCGACACCGACGCCTTCGCCATCGCGGACCTGCGCACGGTGTGGGTGGATCTGAACGTGTTCCAGAAGGACCTCGACTTCGTCCGGGAAGGGCAGCAGGTGGCCCTCGTCACCACCGGCGGGCAGCTGCGCGGGGAGGGCGTCATCTCGTACGTCCGGCCCATCGTGGGGGAGGAGACGCGGACGGCCATCGCCCGCATCGTGCTGCCGAACCCCGACGGGCGGTGGCGGCCCGGCCTGTTCGTCAACGGGACGATCACCGTCGACGCCGTGGAGGTCCCGATGCTGGTGCCGAAGTCCGCCGTCATCACGATGGGCGGCGAGACCGTCATCTTCGTCGAGACGCCGGAGGGCTTCGTCGCGCGGCCGGTCACCCTCGGGCGCGAGAACGAGACGCACGTGGAAATCACCTCGGGACTGGAGCCGGGTGAGCGGTACGTCGCGCGCGGCGGCTTTGCGCTCAAGGCCGAACTCGAGAAAGATCAGCTGGGCGACGAACATTAAGCGAGGAGCACAGGATCATGAACAAACTCATAGAACAATCCCTGCGGAGCCCGTTGCTCGTGCTCGTGCTGGCGGTGCTGGTGATGGCCGGGGGCTGGCTCAGTTACCGGCAATTGCCCGTCGATGCGTTCCCGGACGTGTCGCCCTCGCTCGTGCAGGTCTTTACCGTTACCAGCGGGCTTGCGCCCGAGGAGATCGAGCAGTACGTCACCTACCCCATCGAGACGGCCATGAACGGCCTGCCGAACCTGGAGCGGATCCGGTCGGTGTCCAACTTCGGGCTCTCGGTGGTCAACATCTATTTCAAAGACGGGACGGACCTTTATTTCGCCCGGCAGCTCGTGGGCGAGCGCCTGCAGGAAGCGCGCGACCAGATCCCCGAGGGCTTCGGCGAGCCCGAGATGGGGCCGATCTCCACCGGCATGGGGCTCGTGCTCTTCTATTACCTCGACGACACCACCGGGCAGTACAGCCTCGAAGAACTCCGCACGATGCAGGACTGGATCGTCAAGTACAACCTCCAGACCGTGCCGGGGGTGACGGAGGTGCTCGGCATCGGCGGCTACGAGAAGCAGTTTCAGGTGCAGGTCGATCCGGCGGCGCTCCTGCAGTACGATGTGACCATCCAGGAGCTGCTGGAAGTCATCGCGGCGAACAACCTGAACGTCGGCGCGCAGTTCATCGAGCAGAACAGCGAGGAGTTCATCGTGCGCTCGGTGGGCCTGGCGACGGGGCGCTCGGACCTCGAAAACATCGTCGTCAAAACGGTGGACGGCACGCCCGTCTTCGTCCGGGATCTGGCCGAGGTGACCATCGGCGGGGCCATCCGGCGCGGCGTACAGACCATGGACGGCCTCGGCGAGATCGTGGCCGGGATGGTGATCAAGCTCTTCGGCACCAACGCCTCGACGGTCATCGGGCGGGTGGAGGAGAAGGTGCGGGAGATCAACGACATCCTGCCCGAAGGGGTGCGGATCGTGCCGTATTACGAGCAAAAGACGCTCGTCGCGTCCGCCGTGGCCACAGTCACGGATGCGCTGTTGCAGGGGATCGTGCTGGTGGTGCTGGTGCTGTTCGTCTTTCTCGGCAGCTTCCGCCCGAGTGTGGTGGTGGCGCTGGCGATCCCGTTCTCGGTGCTCTTCGCCATGATCTGGATGAAGCAGTTCGGCATCTCGGCCAACCTGATGTCGCTCGGCGGGCTGGCCATCGCCATCGGCATGATGGTGGACGGGGCCATCGTGATGGTCGAGAACGTGGACCGGATGCTGCGGGAGGCGGATCCGGATGAGCCGCGCGTCCATGTGGTGGCGCGGGCGTGCCGGGAGGTGGCACGGCCCGTCGCCTTCGCCATCCTGATCATCGTGGTCGTCTTTCTGCCGCTGTTCACGTTGCAGGGCGTCGAGGGCAAGACGTTTCGCCCGCTGGCCTATACCGTGGCCCTGGCGATGTTCGGCTCCCTCCTCTTCGCCCTGTTCGTGGCCCCGGTACTCTCGGACCTCCTGATGCGGCGCGTGCCCCGGCAGGCCGACGGCTCGAAGAAGAAGCCGGGGCTGGCCGAGCGCGCCCTGGTGTGGGCCATGGCGGCCTACCGCCCGCTGGTGACGTTCTTCGTTCGCTCGCGGAAATGGGCCGTCGCACTGGCGGTGGCGCTGCTCCTGATCGGCATGGCGATCTTCCCGTTCCTGGGCTCCGAGTTCACGCCCACGCTTCAAGAGGGGACGCTCGTGCTCCGGCTGACCATGGCCCCCTCGATCTCGCTCCGGGAGAGCACGGAGACGACGCTTCGCGTGGAACGCCGCCTGATGCAGATCCCGGAGATCCGCCACGTCGTCAGCCGCATCGGGCGGGGCGAGGTCGGGGCGCATACGGACCCGGTCAACAGCGCCGAGATGTACCTGATCCTCGAACCCGAGGACACCTGGCGGTTCGAGGATCAGGAAGCCCTGCTCGAAGGCATCCGCCGGGACGTCGGCGAGATCCCCGGCGTGCTGACGAACTTCACGCAGCCCATCCAGATGACGGTGGACGAACTGCTCGAAGGCGTCCGTGCCGAACTGGCGATCAAGCTCTTCGGCGACGACCTCGACGTGCTCAAGGAGAAGGCGGACGAGATCGCCGCCGCCGTGCAGCAGGTGCCGGGTGCCGCCGACGTGCAGGCCGACCAGATCAGCGGCACGCCGCAGCTCCGCATCCGGGTGGACCGCCAGGCCATCGCCCGTTACGGCGCGAGCGTGGCCGACGTGCAACGGACCATCCGCGCCGCCATCGGAGGCGAGACGGCAGGGCAGATCTTCGAGGGCATCCGGCGCTTCGACATCTACGTGCGCTTCAAGCCCGAGTATCGCGCGACGCCGGAGGCCATCGCGGGGCTGCTCATCCCCACGCCCGGCGGCGCGATCGTGCCCCTGAGCGACCTCGCCGAGATCGACGAGATCATCGGCCCACGCCAGATCACGCGCGAGAACAACCAGCGCTTCATCACCATCCAGCTCAACGTGGAGGGACGCGACATCGGCTCCTTCGTCGAGGAAGCGCAGGAGGTGATCCGGCAACGCGTGGACCTGCCGACGGGCTATTTCACGACGTGGGGCGGGCAGTTCCGGCTTCAGCAGGAGGCGAACAAGCGCCTCGCCGTGGTCGTGCCGATTACGCTGCTGCTGCTTTTTCTGCTGCTCTATGCGAGCTTCAACTCGCTCCGGAACGCGGCGCTGATCGTGCTCAACATCCCGCTGGCCCTCGTAGGCGGCATCGTGGCGCTCTTCATCACCGGGCAGAACCTGTCGGTGCCGGCGTCGGTGGGCTTCATCGCCCTTTTCGGCATCGCGCTCGAAAACGGGATGGTGCTCGTGACGTACCTCAACCAGCTCATCGAGGACGGCGTAGAGATGGACCGCGCGTCGGTGGAGGGGGCGCTCCTGCGCCTGCGCCCGGTGCTCATGACGGCCCTCACCACGGCGCTCGGGCTCATCCCGCTGCTCTTTTCCACGGGCACCGGCTCGGAGGTGCAACGGCCCCTGGCCACCGTGGTGGTCGGCGGTCTCGTCACCTCGACGGTCCTCACGCTGCTGGTGCTCCCGGCCTTCTACAAATGGTTCTCCGTCGCGCCGGAACGCGCCCTGCCCGTCCATCCCTCTCCGGATGCGCCGGATGGACCGGGCGCCTCCGAGGCCTGATCCCCGAAACCCGCGCATCCGCCCGGCATCCGGTCAGGCGGGTGCGCTTTTCACTCTCCTCTCCCGCAACCAGGTGTTCCTCATGAAAGCCATCGTTGCCTACATCAAACCGCACAAACTGGAATCCGTGACCCTCGCATTGCACCATGTGGAAGGGCTCTCCGGGGTGAGTGTGGTCGACGTTCGGGGCTTCGGGCGCGGGCGTGCAAGTGACGCGCCGCATACGATCAAGGAAGGGCTCGCGGACTTCATCCCGCACGTGCGGCTCGAGATCGTCTGCCGCGACGCGCTCGTCGAGCCGATCGTCGAGACCATCCGCCGGGAAGCGCACACGGGCCTGCGCGGCGACGGAAAGATCTTCGTCTGGCCCGTGGAAGACGCCGTGCGCATCTCGACGGGCGAGCGCGGGGAGGTGGCCGTATGAACGCTGTCTTAGCAGACAGGGCGCACCACGACAACCTCTGACCCAATGCCCCGGACGACCTACCACATTGAAAAGATGGACTGTGCCGCCGAGGAGCAGATGGTCCGGATGCGCCTCGAAGGCATGGACGGCGTCGAGCGCCTCGTGTTCGACCTCCCGGCGCGGCGGCTCACCGTGTACCACAGCGGTGAGGCAGCCGGCATCACGGCGGCGCTGGAAGGGCTCGGGCTGGGGGCGCGGCCGATCGAGCAGAACGAGGCGGACACGCCCGGGCCGACCATGGCTCCGGCACATGCGGCCGAGGAGAGACGCCCGCTGGCAGCCGCCCTTGCCATCAACGCCGCCTTCTTCGTGGGCGAGATCACGGCCGGGTTCCTGGCCGGCTCGATGGGCCTCGTGGCCGATTCGCTCGACATGCTGGCCGACGCGCTCGTCTACGCCCTGAGCCTCGCGGCCGCCGGCAGCTCGATGGGGCGCAAGCGGCGGCTCGCCCGATACAGCGGCTACCTCCAGTTCGGCCTCGCCGTCTTCGGCCTCATCGAGGTGCTACGGCGGTTCATGACAGGCGAGGGCATCCCGGACGTGCCCACGATGATCGTCGTCGCGGGCCTCGCCCTCCTCGGCAACGTGGCGACGCTCCTCGTTCTGACCCGCGCCCGCCGGGGCGAGGCCCATGTAGAGGCCAGCTGGATCTTCACCTCCAACGACATCAAGGTGAACGGGCTCGTCATCGTGGCGGGCCTGCTCGTCTGGGCGACGTCCTCACGCCTTCCGGACCTCCTTGCCGGCGCGCTCATCTTCCTCATCGTCGCGCGCGGCGCCCGGCAGATCCTTGCCCTCGCAAACGGAAAGAACCATGCCTGACAAGCTGCAACTCGACCTGCCCATCCTCCTGCCCGACGTGCCGGACGCCCGCGACGCCTGTGTGCGACGGCTTACCGCCAGTCTGGAAGCACAGGAGGGTGTGGAGCACGTCCATGTCCTCACCGCTACCGACGGTGAGCCGGCGAAACTCTGCATCCACTACGACCCGGATGGGCTGCCCCTGCCGCGCATCCGACAACTGGCGCTCCGGCAGGGTGCGCGCATCACCGATCAGTACGGGCATGTGCTCTGGGAGGTCAGAGGAATCCTCCATCAGCGCCGGGCGCGCACCGTCGCCGAGCGGCTCCGGCACCGTCCCGGCGTGCTGGAGGCCGAGGCCACCGCAGCCGGCCTGCTGCGGGTGGAGTTCGACAGGATGCGGATCGATAAAGAGGCCCTCCGCGAGGTGCTCCGCGAGATGGGCGTCCGGGTGGTGGAGCGTGAGCCGCATCCGGTACGCCCCCTCGAAAAGGAGGAAGGCGTGTCTGCCGCACCGGAAGAACCTGCTGCCCCCCGGCCGGAGCATCGCCCCGAGGCGGAGCCAGAGCATGACCACGGGGGCGTTTTCGGCGAAAAAACCGAGCTCATCTTCGCCATCATCTCCGGCGTCTGCGTCGGGCTCGGCTGGGGGCTGGAGACCTTCACGGGCGTCATGGCATGGATTCCCTTCGCACTTTACCTGGGCGGGTACTTCTTCGGCGGCTTCTTCACGCTCCGTGAGGCCATCGACAACATCCGGGTGGGCCGCTTCGAGATCGACTTCCTGATGCTCGTCGCCGCCGCCGGAGCCGCCGTGCTGGGCGAGTGGTTCGAGGGGGCGCTCTTGCTTTTCCTCTTCTCGATGGGCCACGCCCTGGAGCACTACGCCATGGGCCGCGCTCGCAGGGCCATCGAGGCGCTGGCCGACCTCGCGCCCGACACCGCCATCGTGCACCGCGGGGGGGAAGAACGCGAGATTCCCGTCGAAGAACTGGAGGTCGGGGACGTGGTCATCGTGCGCCCCGACGAGCGCATCCCGGCGGACGGCTTCGTCCTGAAGGGCACGAGCGCCGTCAATCAGGCTCCCGTCACGGGCGAGAGCGTGCCCGTGGATAAAAAGCCGGTCGAGGATCCCGAGCAAGCCCTGGAGCGCTGGCAGCAACTCGACCCCGAGCATCGCGTCTTTGCCGGCACGATCAACGGCAGCGGCGCCCTGGAGGTCGTCGTGGCGCGTCGCTCGACCGAGTCGACGCTGGCCCGGGTGGTGCAGC
This sequence comes from Roseithermus sacchariphilus, assembly GCA_003285105.1. GTDB lineage: Bacteria > Bacteroidota > Rhodothermia > Rhodothermales > MEBIC09517 > Roseithermus > Roseithermus sacchariphilus. The sequence goes on from CP030158.1 coordinate 1,355,760, forward strand.
TGGTGACCGAGGCCGAGACGCAGAAGTCGCCTACCCAGCGCTTCACCGACCGGTTCGAACGGGTGTTCGTGCCGGCCGTGCTGGGCTTCGTGGTGTTGCTGCTCTTTGCCTGGGTCGTCCTCGACGAGCCGTTCGCGGCCAGCTTCTACCGGGCGATGGCGGTGCTGGTGGCCGCCAGCCCGTGCGCGCTTGCCATCGCCACACCCAGCGCGGTGCTCAGTGGCGTGGCCCGCGCCGGGCGCGGTGGCGTGCTCGTCAAGGGCGGCGGCCCGCTCGAAAACCTGGGCACGCTCTCGGCCATCGCCTTCGACAAGACCGGCACGCTCACCGAGGGCAATCCGCGTGTGACGGACGTGGTGCCTGCCGAGGACGTCGAAGAAGCAGCGCTCCTCCGAACGGCCGTCGCCGTCGAGAAGCTCTCCGATCACCCCCTCGCGCGGGCCGTCGTTCGACTTGGAAGAGAACGTCTGAACGGAGAGGCCATGGAGGAGGCGCACGACCTGGAGAGCATCACCGGGCGCGGCGTCCGGGCCCGGCTGGATGGTGAGGTTGTCTACATCGGCAAGGATGATCTCTTCCGCGAGGTCGAAGGTCTGCCGCTGCCCGAGACGATCCGTGAAACCGTCGAGCGGCTGGAGACGGAAGGCCGCACCACGATGATTGTCCGCCGCGGCGAGCGGTACCTGGGGGTGCTGGGCCTGATGGATACCCCGCGCGAGGCCGCCGCCGAAACCGTGGTCCGGCTCCGCGAACTGGGCATGCGCCGCATGGTGATGATCTCGGGCGACAACCAGCGGGTGGTCGACGCCATCGCCCGGCAAGTCGGCCTGGACGAGGCCTACGGCGACCTCATGCCCGACGACAAGGTGGACATCATCCAGCGACTCAGCCGCGAAGAGAAGGTGGCGATGGTGGGCGACGGCGTCAACGATGCCCCCGCCATGGCGAATGCCACCGTCGGCATCGCGATGGGAGCTGCCGGATCGGACGTGGCGCTGGAGACGGCCGACGTGGCGCTCATGGCCGACCGGCTGGAGCACCTGCCCTTTGCCGTCGGCCTCTCGCGCCAGACGAGCCGCATTATCCGGCAGAACCTGTGGATGAGCCTGGGGATGGTCGTTTTCCTCATCCCGGCCACGCTCTTTGGCCTCGGCATCGGTCCGGCGGTGGCGCTCCATGAGGGGAGCACCCTCGTGGTCGTTTTCAATGCCCTGCGCCTGCTCGCCTACCGCGCCCCCGGGGATTCCTGAAGCGTGGTCCTGGCCCGCTAAAAGGGCATGGTCTTCCCGGGCGTCAGTACGAAAACTTCAGGCGCAGGAAGGCCGCCTTGACGGGCAAGGTCCCGGTGCCGTCGCGGCGCAGCGCCTCGAGCTGGCCGACGAGCGCCAGGTCCCAGTTGTCGGCTATCGAGAGGGTGAGGGTGGGGTTGAGGAAGGTGGTATGGCTGGGGCCCGGGCTGTAGATGAGGGTGAGGCTGCCGTTGAGCAGGGGGGTGAAGGCGTAGGAACTCGTGAGCAGCAGCGAGTACGTGAAGGGGTAGAGGGTTTTGGCCGAGGGGCGGTAGCCGAACAGGTCGAGGGCGCCGTCGGTGGTGCCGGTGCTGGTGTAGAGGAAGCCGGCGTTGAGGTAGAAGGCGCCGGGCCACATGTAGTCCAGGGCGACGGTGGCTGCCAGGTCGATGCGGTCGGCCTCGGGGTCGTAGAAGGCTGTCCACTCGCCCTTGAAGCCGGCCTCGCCGAGGGCGCCGGCCCAGCCGGCCCCCAGCACCCAGTCGGTTCGCATGCGGCCGGCCAGTATCTGGACGTCGTATTCGGCCCTGTTGAAGGCGTAGAGGCCGGCGATGACGGCCTCGTCGAGGCGGCCGGCCGGGCGGACGGCCAGTTCGAGGCGCGCGGCGAAGCCCAGGTAGCGCTGGATGCGCAGGGCATCGCTGCCGGGCCGCTCCTCGTAGTCGAAGTCGACGAACGAGAAGGTGTTGAACAGGTCGTTGGGGTTCCAGATGGTGCTGATGCCCCAGTTGATGCGCTGGCGGCCGAGGCGCACCTCCCAGAGGCCCCGGGTCCAGGTGGCGTAGAGGCGGTCGATGGCGCTGTGCACGGCCACGCCGCTGGGAGAGGCATGGCCCCAGCTCAGGTCGAGTAGCTCGTCGCCCTCCTCCTGCAGTTCGATAAAGGACGCACCGAAGAGGCGCACCTGGTCGCCCCAGAACAGGCGGTTGCGCCACCCCAGTTGCAGGCTCAAATGCTCGCTGGCGTACCAGTCGAGGTTGAGGCGCTGGTGCAGAAGGTTGTCATAGAGTTGCGTCTCGAAGGGAAGCCGGGGCGACACCGGCTCCAGGAAGATGGCCGATTGCAGGATCTTGACGTAGCCCGAAGCCTGCCACGGGTCAAGGGAGCCGCCCGCGTCGGGCGTCTGAGCCGAGCCGACCAGGGGAACCGGGCCGAGCAGCAGCCCCAGCAGCAGTACCTTACCGGTCAAAGACCTCATCCGAAACGATTTGGCCGTCCTCGAGGCGCACCACGCGGCGGGCCCGGTCGATGACGCGTTGATCGTGGGTTGAAAACAGGAAGGTGACGCCCTCTTCGCGGTTGAGGCGTGCCATGATGTCGAGCAGGTTGGCCGTGGACACCGAGTCGAGGTTGGCCGTGGGTTCGTCGGCCAGGATGAAGCGCGGCCGGGGCGCCAGGGCGCGCACCACGGCCACGCGCTGTTGCTGCCCGCCCGAGAGCTGGGTGGGCCGGTAGTCCATCCTGTCTTCCAGCCCCACCTCGCGCAGCAACTGCGTCACGCGCGCCTCGCGCTCGGCCCGCGGCCTTTTCTGCAGCAGCATGACGAACTCGGCATTCTCGCGCGCCGTCAGCACCGGGATGAGGTTGTACGACTGGAAGACGAAGCCGATGTGGTCGCGCCGGAAGTCGATGAGCTTGTTCGCCGACAGCGTGGCCAGGTCGATGCCGTTGATGCGTATCTGGCCCGCGGTGGGCCGGTCCAGCCCGCCGATGAGGTTCAGCAGGGTCGTCTTGCCCGAGCCCGACGGTCCCACGATGGCCGTAAACTCGCCCGCCGACACCTCGAGGTCCACCCCGCGCAAGGCATGCACGGGCACGGTATCGGGGTTGTACACCTTCGTCACGCCGGTAATGTCGAGCACGTTCATGGTGGGTAGGGGTCAGGGTCCCGGCGGCCATGGGCCGCCGGGGCGTGTGGGGTTCATCCGGTTCCAGGCGTCATGGGGCGGGGCCTGTGCACGCCCCGTCAGAGCTTGCGCAGGGCCTCCACGGGCCGCAGCCGGACGGCCTTCCAGGCCGGATAGAGGCTGCCCAGGACGGCCGTAATCAGCACGGCGGCGGCCAGTTCGACATACATGCCCGGGTAGACGTCGGGAAAAATCACGGCCGACATGCCGAACTCGCTGAGGCCTTCTCCGGCATACGCGCTCAGGTCGAGCCCGTGGCGGCCATACCAGCGGATCATGCCGGCGCCGAGGGCCATGCCCAGCGGCGCGCCCACCAGCCCGAGCAGTAGCGTCTCGAGCACGATCATGCCGAAGACGCGTGGCCGGTTCATGCCGATGGCCATGAGCATCCCCAGCTCCCGCACCCGCTCCAGCACCGCCATCAGCATGGTGTTGACGATGCCGAAGACGAGCCCCAGCATCACGATGGCCATGATGATATAGACCGAGGCGGAGATCTGCGACTCGAACAGCCGGATCTCGGGCGAAAGCTGCATGTAGGTCTGCACGTCGAGCCCGGGCAGGCGGTTGCGCAGGCGGGTCGCCACCGTGTCGGCCAGAGCGGCATCTTCCAGCATGACAGCGATCTCGTGGGCAGCGCCGGGCCGGCCCAGCACGCGGTTCAGGTCTTCGCGGCGCGCCAGGGCCGTGCCCTCCTCGAAGCCGTTGTTCTCCACGTCGAACAGGCCCGCCACGCGAAAGGCCGCCGAGGTGATATTCCCCTCCAGGTCCTGGAAGGTGAGCACCACACGCGAGCGCAGGCGCACGCCCAGCCGGTCGGCCAGCTTCTTTCCCAGGTAGAGGGCATTGCGGCGCCCTTCGGGCAGGTAGGCGCCCTCCACCAGCTTCCGGTCGAGCTGCGAGAGGGCTGCCTCTTCGGCGGGATCTACACCACGCACCCGCAGGCCATGGCTACCCCGCGCCGACGACAGCATGCCGCCGACGAGCGTGCGCACGCTCACGGCCTGCACGCCCGGCCCGGCGGCAATCAGGTTCGCCACCGAGTCGGCTTGCGGCAGCACGAACTGCACCTCGCGGTCGGTCAGGTACTCCGGGTGGTGCACCTGGAGGTGGCCCACCTCCAGGCGGATGGCGCTGTCCACGTAGCTGTTGGCCATCCCGGTAGAAAAGCCCATCAGGAAGATCACCGCCCACACGCCCAGGGCGATGGCCACGATCACCACCCAGCTGCGTACGGGGCTTCGCCAGATATTTCGCCAGGCTATCTTCAGCAGCATGATTCGGACTTTTGCAAACCGGATCCGCCGGGGTGCCGCACATGGACCTCAGTGGCGCATGGCCGTCACCGGCTGCAGGCGGCCGATTTTCCAGAACGGGTACAACGCCAGCACCGAGGTGATGATGAACACCACGATGGCCTGGCCCAGAAACACCATCGGCTCGAAGGCCGCCGGGAAAACCGGCTCGAAGCCGAACTGCGCGTAGGTCTCGGCCATCTCGGGGGAGCCCGACAGGTCGATCGGGTGGCGGTGGAAGTAGTACACCAGCGGGAAGCTGGCCAGAAAGCCCAGCAGCGTGCCCAGCAAGGCGATGAACAGGACCTCCAGCCACACCTCGACCGAGAGCTGGAGGCGCCGCATACCGATGGCCACCAGCACGCCGAACTCGTACGTGCGCTCGGCCGTCATCATCAGGATGGTGCCGAAGATGCCGAACGACACGATCAGGTACAGAATGAGCAGCATCAGGTAGTTGCCGGCGGTGTCCACGGCACGCGCCTCCACCAGTTCGGGCATCATCTGGTGCCAGTCCATCACCTCGTAGCGCGTGGTGTCGAGCCTCTGTTGCAGGGTGGCTAGGATCTGCGGTACGTCGTCTTTTTCGGTCACCTTCAGTGCAATGGAGGTGATCAGCCCGTCGGCACCGTAGAAGTACTGGGCCACCGGCAGGGGTAGATAGACCATCAGCCGGTTGAGCTCGGGCGAGCCGAAGTGGATCAGGCCCTTCACCACATATTTGCCGGCCGCGTTGACGCCATGGTAGCCCTGGCTCAACAGCACGAGCGTATCCCCTGCCTGTATGTCCAGGCGTTCGGCCATGCCCTCGGCTACCAGCACGGCTTCTTCGTCGTCTTCGAAGTAGCTGCCCTGCACGAGGCGCTCGCGCAACCGGGTCATGGCGTGCTCTCGCTCCGGATCTATGCCCACCGCCATCACGCCGAGGGTGCGCTCGCCGTGGGCCGCCAGCGCGAAGGATTCGAGCCGCGGCACGGTCGTCTCCACGCCCGGTATCTCCTCGACCAGGCGCCGCAGGCTGTCGGTCTCGGCAAAAGCCCGGTCGATGGACCGGTCTTCCCAGTAGCCCCGGCCGTGGATCTGCACGTAGCCGAAGTAATAGTTGACCACGCTCTCTTCCATGCGATCCCAGGCCCCCTTCTGGATGGACACCATCAGGGTCGAGAGCAGCACGGCGAAAAAGATGGAAGCCGCCGTGATCCACGTGCGGCGCTTGTTCCGCCAGATGTTGCGCCAGGCCAGTACGACAAGGGTTCGCATGGCGAAAGCCTTTTTCGGAAAAAGCATCGGCCCGCCGGCACCGGCTTCGCACCGGCCCGTCCGGCACGGCCGCGCCCATCAGAGGCGCAGCCGTTTCATATTCTGGATCGAGAAGAAGTCGTCGGGTATGGGTTTGTCGAATTCGATGCTCAACTGCTCCATCACGGTCTTGTGGCCGGGCTTGTCGGCGGGAATCACCTCCATGACGATGGGGATCACCTTGCCGCCCATTTCTCCGGCCCGGGTCGTGACCATGGTGTTGACCAGCCAGCCGTCTTCGTCGTAGAACTCGGCCTTCATCTGCACGAAATCCTGCCGGTCGATCCAGGTGAGGATCTTGCCCCACACCACGGCCGCGTCGGGTCGGGGCGTCAGCTCGATCTGGTAGCACAGCCTGCCGCCGACCTCCTCTCTGCCCAGGAGCCGGTGCTCGAAGTCCTCGACCATGCTCGACTCTTTGACCAGGTCGTCGTTGGTGAAGTCGGATCCCATCCACGACTGGCTCATCATCGAGGGCGGCAGCTTGACCACGCGGTCGATGCTCGGCTGCCAGTTCCAGATCTCGTTGCCGCGCTTGAGGAAGGCGGTGCCTCGCTCGCGGGCCGGCGCGGTGACCAGGATGAGGGCATACTCCGTCCCTTTGACCCAGGTCTTGAGTTGCATGTCGCGCGTCCAGGTGGGGCGCACGATGGTCATCTTCACCTCGCCGATGCTGCTTTCGCTGCCGCGCATCTTCTCATCGGCGCGGCGCACGATCTCGGTGGCGGATAGCTCCTGAGCACCGGCCGGAGACGTCAGTCCCCAGGCGGCCATCCACAGCACCACCCAGAACCTTACGTTTTTCATGGGTTCGGATTTTTTTCAGTGTGCGGGCGGGTCGGTTGCCGCCGGTCAACCTCGTACACCGCGGGTTGGGGTGCAAGGGCTCATCGGGCGAGATGGGCTGCCGGTGCATAGAGCAGGATACTTTTTCCCGCAGATTGACCCATCATTCATCCAGCAAATTATTCTCTGGATGGATCGGTCGTTCGGTCAATAAATAAGCGTGCAGACATGTCGTGTCCGGTTCGGTGTCGGCGGGATGTTTTGCCGTTGCGGAAACCCTGTACCATGGTGCAGGCCGTATCAACCCGCGAACCAGGGACAACGAGGCGAGACCATGAAGATCGGAGACGTGGCAAAGAGGGCGGGCGTCAACGTACAGACGATCCGTTTCTATGAGCGCAAGGGGCTGATGGAGGCGCCGCCCCGCACGGCCTCGGGCTACCGGCAATACACCGGCGAGGCCGTCCGCCGGATCCGGTTCATCAAGCACGCGCAGGAGCTGGGCTTCTCACTCCGGGAAATCCATGAACTGCTCTCGCTCCGGGTCGACCCCCACACGACGTGCGCCGACATCCAGCAGTATGCCCTCGAAAAGGTGGAGGACATCGAGCGGCGCATCGCCAGCCTGACGCGCATGAAGCGGGCGCTGTCGACGCTGGCCGAACGGTGTGGCACCGACCGGACGCTCGGGGACTGCCCCATCCTCGACGCCCTGGAGGAGCAGGACCCGAAGGTGGCCGGCTGATCCCGATACGATGGACCGGGCCGGTGTAACCCTGTACCATGGTATAGAGCATCTAACTGAAAAAAAGCGCTTGACTCTATACGTAGGTACAGGGCTTATCCTGGGGAAAACCATCCTGAAAAGCCATGAAGAAGCAAGAACGCAGTTCATCGAAGTGGGGCGTGCTGGCGGCCGTCGGGGCCGGCGTGCTGGCCTCGGCCTGTTGCACGGTCCCGCTGCTGCTCGTCACGCTCGGCGTCGGCGGGGCGTGGGTGGCCAGCTTCACGATGCTGGAGCCGTTCCGCCCGTACTTCATCGCGCTGGCGCTGGGGGTGCTGGCCTATGCCGGCTACCGCGAATACCGGAACGCGCGCGGGCCGCAGTGCGACTGCGAGGTGACGCTGAACGACAGGGCGCGGCGTGCGAGCCTCGTCGTCGGCGCGCTCATCACGCTCGGCCTGATCGTCTCGCCGTGGGTCATCAAGGGCACGAGCGACGTGTCCGCCGCCGAGGTGTTCGTGCCGGAACGTAGCCTCGAAGAAGCGGTGCTCGACATCCGGGGCATGACGTGCGATGCGTGCGCCGTGACGGTGCACACAGCCCTGATGCACCTCGACGGGGTGGCCTCGGCGCAGGTGACGTACGAGCCGCCGCGCGCCATCGTGCGCTACGACCCGAAGGTCGTCTCCCTCGACGAGATCGTCCGGGCGACGGCGAACGTCGGCTATCCGAGCAAACCGGTCCAACCGAAACAGCAGGCCGGGCTATGAGCAAATGGACCGAAAACAGGCTCGTCTTCTGGGGCGGCCTCGGGGCGTTCATCGCCGGGCTGTGCTGCTTCACGCCGCTGCTCGTGTGGGGGCTGGCGGCGCTCGGCCTCGCCGCCTTCAGTGCCTACCTCGACGGGGTGCTGTTCCCCCTGCTCTTCCTCTTCGTCGCGATGGTGCTCATCGGGCTGGATCGGGCGAGGAAACGGCGCGGAGAGGCGGCGTGCGACGTTTCCCCCGGAGACGCCGGCGCGTAAACCTTCGCCCATCGGCTTTCATCACGAAAAACGTCGAGAGAACCATGAAACGATCCCTGACCTTGCCGCTCTTCGCCTTCGGCGTGCTGGCCTTCGCGCTCTTCCTCACGGCGTTTCAGCCGCAGCTGCCCGAGAAGAAGGTGGGCTATTATGTCATCGAGAGCCCGTTTTGCAGCGGATGCGTGGCCGGTATCCGGGCTACGGTCGGCGAGATCGAGGGCGTCGAAGCCGTGAAGGTGGACGTCGAAAACCACACGATCATCGTCACGTTCGACGCGGCGACGATCACGCCGGAAGCCCTGGCCGACGCCATCGTCGAGGTATCCACCTTCAAGGTTTCCCTCAAGGACGTGAAGGACGCGCCGGAGAAGACGTCGGGGCGATGACCGCGGCGTGAGTTTTCATACGAGAGAAAAAAGATGACGAAGACAATTGAACTCGGGATCGAGGGGATGACGTGCGGCCGGTGCGCGCGTCACGCCGTGGAGGCGCTCGAGAGCGTCGCCGGGGTGGCCTCGGCGGAGATCGCGGACTGGAAGGACGGGCGGGCGGTCGTGGCCGTGCAGGACGGGACGGACCCGGACGCGCTGGTCTCGGCGGTGAAGGGTGCGGGCTATCGGGCGAAGGTGGTGGCGGAGACGCCGCGCCATTCCGAAGCGCAGCCGCCGGGAGCGCCGTCGGGCGCGGGCGCGGAGGGCGTCTGGGATCTGGCGATCGTCGGCGGCGGCTCGGCGGCGTTCGCGGCGGCGATCAAGACGAGCGAACTCGGCGGGCGCGCCGTCATCATCAACGAGGGCCTGCCCATCGGCGGGACGTGCGTCAACGTGGGGTGCGTGCCGTCGAAGGCGATGATCCGCGCCGCCGAGGCGCATCACCGGGCCGCGCATCACCCGTTCGAGGGCATCACCTCGACGAGCGCCGTCACGGACTTCGCGGCGGTCACGCGGCAGACGCAGGCGCTCGTCGCCGACCTCCGGCGGCACAAGTACGTCGACGTGGTGAAGGACGACCCGAACGTCGCGATCGTCGAAGGGCGGGGGACGCTCGTCGGGCCGCACGAGGTGGCGGTGAACGGGCGGCTCATCCGGGCGAAGAACATCCTCATCGCCACCGGCGCGCGCACCTTCGTGCCCGACGTGCCGGGGCTGAAGGAGACGGGCTTCCTCACGAACGAAGAACTCTATCGCCTCGAAACACTCCCCGAGCGGCTGATCGTGCTCGGCGGGCGGTACATCGCGCTCGAGAACGCGCAGCTGTTCGCCCGCCTCGGTGCCCGTGTGACGGTGCTCCAGCGCTCGCCGCGCATCCTGCCCACCGAGATGCCGGACGTGACCGACGCGCTCACGGACTACCTCCGCGCCGAGGGTGTCACCGTCGAGACGGGGGTGGCGGTGCGGTCCGTGCGGCGTGAGGGCGACGAGGTCGTCGTGACGGCGGAGATCGGCGGAGCGGCGCGTGAGGTGCGCGGCACGCACCTCTTCCTCGCCACCGGCCGTCAGGGCAACACGGAGGGCCTTGGCCTCGAAGCGCTCGGCATCGAGACCGACGCGCGCGGCTACCTCCGCGTGGACGCGTCGCTCCGCACCGCCGTGCCGCACATCTTCGGCGCGGGCGACGTCATCGGCGACCCGCAGTTCGTCTATACGGCGGCGTACGAGGGTAAGCTCGCCGCCGAGAATGCGTGGACCGGCTTCCACCTCCGGCGCGACTATTCGGCGCTGCCGTGGGTGGTCTTCACCGACCCGCAGGTGGCCGGTGTGGGCATGGACGAGCGACAGGCCGAGGCGGCGGGCATCGACTATGAGGTCTCGAAGCTCTCGCTCGAAGACGTGCCGCGCGCCCTCGCCGCCCGCGACACACGCGGCTTCATCAAGCTCCTCCGCGACCGCGCCACGGACCGGCTCATCGGCGCGCGCATCCTCGCGCCCGAAGGCTCCGAGCTGCTCATGGAGGTCACCCTTGCCATCAAGTACGGCATCCCCGTCGCCGACCTCGTCGATACCTTCCATCCGTATCTCACCCTCTCGGAAGGGATCAAGCTCGCGGCCATCACCTTTGGCAAAGACGTCAAGAAGCTGAGCTGCTGCGCGGTGTGAACCGTCAGTACACGCGCTCCGGGAGGGGGCGTCTCTGCTCGGCCTTCGAGCGGGCGATCAGCTCCTCCGGCGTGGCGACCCGTCGTGCGCCGGTGGCGAGGTCGAGCGAGGCCGCATAGACGTAGGTGGCGAACGGATAGTGGGCGGGCAGCTCGGCCACGAGGCGGCGCCCGCCGGGCAGGAGCGCTTCGTCCACCGCGGGGGCCCCGGCCATCATGTGACGGGCGTTCGGCGTGGTGAGGCGGACGTGGAGGACGGTCACGTCGAGGCGGCCTCGGAGCAGGCCGGGCGGTCGGGGGAGCGTGGCCGTCCAGGCCCGCGTCTCGCCCTGACGGAGCCGGTTGTCGGCGAGCTTGCGGGCGGGGTTCCAGGCCCACGTCTGCCCGATGCGGAGGCGGGCCGTGGCCAGCGTGTCGCCACCGGCGTCGTGGAGGGAGACGAGCGCGAGGAGGAACCGCTCGGGGTCGGCGGTGGGCAGATGGTGGCCGGCGTTCCGGTTGGTGAGGTGCAGCGTGAGGCGGAGCGAGTCGCCGCCGTGCACCCCGTCGAGGCCGGCCCAGGCCACGTCCAGGGCCGGTGTGAAGCCCCGCGCCAGCAGGCTGTCGTAGGCGCCGAACGTCTTGGGCACGCCACCGCCCGTCCACCAGTGGCGGTGGCTCGTGCGGAGGGGCAGGTCGTCGAAGCCGACGGCCAGGCGGCGGCGCGTCGCCGGCATGTGGCACGTCCCGCAGTCGGCCGAACGGAGCGGCGGCGGCAGAGCCGCCCGTCCTTCGTCCAGCTCCCGGTACGTCTCGAACCAGCACACCAGGTTGCGCGTGAGGGGCTCGCCCTGCGGGTCGTGGCAGCGGCGGCACACGTCGCGCAGGGCGGCCGGGTCCACGCGCACCGGGTGCGGCGCCCGGTCCGTCTCGAACGCGCCGACGATGACGCTCCGGCCCGTCGCCGGGTCGGGGCGGACATGGCAGGCGGCACACGTCACCCCCTCGGCCTGCATCCGCGCGTCGAAGGCGGGGTTGGGCCGGGCCACGGGGCGGAGGACGTCGCCACCGGCGAGGCCCGTCACCAGGCTGTCCCGCTGGTTGCCGACGGGGATGTGGCAGTTCAGGCAGAGCCACTTCGGGGCATCGGGCTTAGAGATCTCGGCCTGAAACTGGAGGTCGTGCAGCGCGCTGGCGTGCGTCGAGCCCCGCCACTCGGCGTAGTGGGTCTGGTGGCACCGGCCGCAGTCCTCGGCCCGCACGCCGTCCACGCCCTCCACCGGGTCCAGCACCGGCAGCGCGAAGGCGTAGGGCTGGGCCAGCGAATCGAACCGGGCCGAGAGCGGCACCACGCCGGGGGGGGCGTCCGGCGCGGCGCGGCATCCGGCGAGGAGAAACACGCACAGGCCGAGCAGCGACGCGAGGCGGGTCATCGCTCCACCGGCAGCCCCCGGGCGGCCCAGCCCGGCATGTCTCCCGAGAGGTGGGCGAGCCGGGAGAAGCCCGCCTCCTTCAGCACGTCGGCGGCGATTCCGGCGCGGCGGCCGCTGCGGCAGTAGAGGACGATCTCCCGGTCCCGGTACGGCGCCAGCTCGTCGAGGCGGGCGGCCACCTCGGTGTGCGGGATGTTTATCGCGCCGGGGACGTGCCCCTCGGCGTATTCCTCCGGCGTCCGCACGTCGAGGACGAGGGGCGGCGTCCCGGCAGCGAGGCGCGCGGCGAGCGTGTCCGGCGGCACCTCGTGTACGACGGGAGCCGTAGCTTCGGGAGCAGAGGCCGGCTGTCGGGGTTCGTCCTCGCAGCCGGCACCCATCAGGGAGGTCACGAGGGCAAGCAGCAGGATGGCGTAGCGCATGGTCGTTCGGGCCGTGTGTTCCGTGTTGGCGATGTGGGAAGATACGCACCGGGGTGAGGGCAAACCGGGAAAGGGCCTGATCGGATTCGATGCCTGTGAAAAGCCTGCGGGGGGAGGCGTACACCTTGTGAATCCGGCACGCTCCCCCTAGTTTGACGCGCTAACTGGTTCATCGCCAGGCACAGCGGCTGGCCCCACGGAGTAGCACGAGCGATGCAAACCCTGTTGCAGACCCTCCGGTCGGCCCTCACGTACGAGATCGCCCTCGCCGGTGCACGGGTTCCGCTGGACGATGCCGGGGTGCCGTCCCCGGCATCGTTTTCCCCGGCCGAACCCGGTCCCGTCGCCGGATCCGCCCCTCCCCATGCCCCCGGAGCCGACATGCCCACGACCGACCTGTTCGGTAACGAAATCGACCCGAGTGAGGATACCTCTCGGCCGCCGCACGAGCGGCTGGAGGCCCTCCTGCCCGAGGACTCGCCGCTGCGTGGCATGACCACGCTGGACGAGGTCGAGCGCTATGCCCGTGAAACGGTGCTGGTGCCGATCGACGCCCGGCGCACGAACGCCGTCTTCGGCACGGGCAACCCGGAGGCGGACCTGGTCGTCATCGGCGAGGCGCCGGGGGCCGATGAAGACCGCACGGGCGAGCCGTTCGTGGGGCGGGCCGGACAGTTGCTCAACAAGATCCTGGCCGCCATCGGGTTCGACCGCGAGGACGTCTACATCGCCAACATCCTCAAGAGCCGCCCCCCCAACAACCGGGACCCGCTGCCGGAGGAGGTGGAGGCTCATCTCCCGATGCTGCTGAAGCAACTGGCCCTGATCCGCCCCCGGCTGATCCTGTGCGTCGGCAAGACGGCCGGCAATACGCTGCTGCGCCGCCAGTCCTCGCTGGCGGCCCTGCGGGGGCGGTTCCACGATTTCTACGGCATCCCGGTGATGGTGACGTACCACCCGGCCGCGCTGCTGCGCAACCCCCAGTGGAAACGCCCGACGTGGGAGGACGTCCAGCTCCTGCGTGCCCGGTACGACGAACTCGTCGGATCCTGATCCGCTTCTCCTGCCCATTCCCTTCAAGCCCGCCCGCGCTATGTCCGAGCAGGACCAGCCCAAACCCCGCCCCCTCCGCATCGATCCCGACGACCTCGGCCAGAGCTATCCGCTCGAGACGATGACCCGGGGCGGGCAGCGCCGCCGGGCGCAGGTGTTCAACATCCAGGAGAAGTCCGGCCGCGTCCCGCCCCAGGCCGTCGACGTCGAGCAGTCCGTCCTCGGCGCCATGCTGATCGAGCGCGAGGCCATCCCCCGCGCCGTCGAGATCCTGCCGCCGGATGCCTTTTACACGAGCAAGCACCAGAAAATCTATCAGGCCATCATCAGCCTGTTCGAGCGAGGCAACCCGGTCGACCTGATCACGCTGACCGACGAGCTCAAGCGCCGGGGAGATCTGGATGACGTCGGCGGGGCCTATTACCTGACGGAGCTGACCACGCGCGTCGCGTCGGCCGCCAACGTGGAGTACCACGCCCGCATCATCGCGGAGAAGTCGCTCCTGCGCAAGATGATCGAGACGATGACGGTGCTCGTGGGCAAGGCCTACGATCCCGCCTCGGATGCCTTCGAACTGCTCGATCATGCCGAGAAGGAAATCTTCCAGATCTCCGACACGCAGCTCCGCAAGGCGGCCTCGTCGATGAACGAGGTGGTGAAGGAAACGCTGGAGATGCTGGAGAAAATCCACGGGCAGACCGGCGGCATCACCGGCGTCCCGAGCGGCTTCCACCGGCTCGACGAGATGACCGGCGGCTGGCAACCCTCCGACCTCATCATCGTGGCGGCTCGCCCGTCGATGGGGAAGACGGCCCTGTCCCTGGCGCTGGCGCGCAATGCAGCGATGCACCAGGACAAGCCGACGGGCGTGGCGTACTTCTCGCTGGAGATGAGTGCGCAGCAGCTGGCGCAGCGACTGCTCACCTCCGAGGCCCGTGTCGACGCGCAGGCCGCCCGCACCGGTCGCCTCAGCGAGGACGACTGGCCGCGCCTGGCCCGGGCCGCCGGCCGCCTCTCGGCCGCCCCCATCTTCATCGACGACACGCCGGGCCTCTCCATCCTCGAGCTCCGCGCCAAGTGCCGCCGCCTCAAGGCCGAGTACGACATCGGGCTGGTGATCGTGGACTACCTCCAGCTCATGCACGGCACCACGACCAGCCGCAATGCCAACCGGGAGCAGGAGATCGCCCAGATCTCGCGCTCGCTCAAGAGCCTGGCCAAGGAACTCAACGTGCCGGTGATCGCGCTCTCGCAGCTTAGCCGCGCCGTCGAAACCCGCGGCGGCGACAAGCGCCCGCAGCTGTCGGACCTTCGCGAGTCCGGCTGCCTGACCGGCGACACGCTCGTCACGCGGGCCGATACGGGCCGGCGCGTGCCCCTCCGCGACCTGGTGGAATGCTATCCCCACGGCGGGTTCGACGTGTGGGCGGTCGATCCCGCGACCCTCAAGCTGGTCCGAGCTCCCGTCAGCCGGGCCTTCCCCACGGGCGTCAAGCCGGTCTACAAGATCACGACCCGCCTCGGCCGCACCATCCGCGCCACCGCCAACCACAAATTCCTGACGGTGGAGGGCTGGAAACGCCTGGATGCCCTCTCCCCGAACGAACACCTTGCGCTCCCCCGGCACGTCGCCCAGCCGGCAAGCCCTGACCGGCAGATGTCCCCGGAGGAATTGGCCCTGCTGGGACATCTGATCGGGGACGGGTGTACGCTGCCGAGGCACGCCGTTCAATACACCACACGTGATGCCGATCTGGCCGACCTCGTGGCCCGGCTCGCGGAGCAGATCTTCGGAGACGCGATAGCGCCGCGGATCGTGCACGAAAAGCCCGGAGGTCGTAAGAGCCGGTGGTACCAGGTTTATCTCTCCTCGACGCGCCATCACACGCACGGCGTCCGGAATGCCGTGGCCGAATGGCTCGACGCGCTGGGCGTGTGGGGCTTACGATCCCATGAAAAGCACGTCCCTGAGCGCGTCTTTGAGCAATCGCCGGACCGTATTGCCCATTTCCTGCGGCATCTCTGGGCGACGGACGGATGCCTGCACATGCGCTCCGGCCAGTATCCTCGCGTGTACTATGCCACCAGCAGCCTTCGGCTGGCCAGTGATGTACAGTCCCTGCTGCTCCGGTTAGGCATCCAGGCGCGGGTTAAATCGGTCGACCAGGCCGGGAGGGGACGTCTGCAATATCACGTCATCGTGAGTGGCTGGAACGACCTGGAGGTGTTTGCTACGCTCATCGGCACGGTGGGCCAACGGCGGCAGCGTCATCTGGACAACCTGCTGGCCTATCTGCACACCCACGAAGCGAATACCAACCGGGACGTGATCCCCCGGAGCGTCTGGCAGGCGCTGGTGGTGCCGGCCATGAAACGCGCCGGCCTGACCACCCGCCAGATGCAGGCCCGCCTGGGCCATCAGTATTGTGGAGCGGCTCTGTATCAGACCAACCTGAGCCGGGATCGCGCACGCCGCGTCGCTGCCGTGGTGGGGGCGGGCCTGCTCGCCCGTCTGGCGGAAAGCGACCTCTACTGGGATCAGATCGTCTCCATCGAACCGGATGGCGTGGAAGACGTCTTCGACCTCACCGTTCCCGGCCCGCACAACTTCGTTGCCAACGACATCGTCGTCCACAACTCGATCGAGCAGGACGCGGACGTGGTGATGTTCATCTACCGGCCCGAGCGCTACGGCATCACCGTCGACGAGCACGGCAACTCCACCGAAGGGCTGGCCGAGATCATCATCGGCAAGCAACGCAACGGCCCGATCGGTACCGTCAACCTCGCCTTCGTCCACCAGTTCGCCCGCTTCGAGAACCTGACGACGTACTACGCTCCGTCCGGTCCTGCCGCCGGAGGAGCCGCCGGAGGGGCTGCCGGAGGAGCCGCCGGCGACTTCGGTGCAGCCGGCTATGGCGATGCGCCCGGCGGCTTCGCGGCCGACGGCTATGCCGACGGCTACGACGACGGCCCGGCGCCGTTTTAGCCGAAAGGGAGCACGCGATCCGGCTCGCACACCGTAACCTTCGTTGCTATTTCGTTGCACCATTAATTGTTTAAACGATTATATTGTCCCCTGTATCACCGAGTCCCTGTTTCTTTCCTTCACACGAGACCCATCGCCATGTCTACAGACACCCACACCAGCCTCCGCGAGCGCGTCGAGACGCTGAACCGCATGATCCTCGAGGGCAAGATTCTCGACGCTTTCGACCGGTTCTATGCCGAAAACGTTGTCATGGCCGACAACTTCACGGGGGACCGCGTCGGGTTCGACACCTGCCGCAAGTTCGAGGAGGACTTCGTCAGCAAGCTGACCGCCTTCCGCGGCGCCGAAGTGCTGGATCTGGCCGTGGACGAGGCCAACGGCCTGGCCTTCGTGAAATGGCACTTCGACTACAGCCACAGAGAGTGGGGCGATCGCGCCTACAACCAGGTGGCCGTGCAGCTCTGGAAGGATGGCAAGATCGTCCACGAGCGCTTCATCTACGACGTGTGACCTGCAACGCCGCCATCGCCCGGCGCCTACCCCTCCGTCGCTGCGCGCCACCTCCAGTCTGCTGGCTGTGAGCTGCTGGCTCCTGGCTGATCTCTGACGGCCCAAGCCCTTCCCCCTGACCGCTGACGCACAGGGGGAGTCCCCGCAGGGGGAAGGGGGGCAGACCCGCGCCGCCGCCGCCATCGCCCGGGTCGGGGGCCTGCCACGAAGCGGAGGGGCGCTGCGGGGGGTGGCGATTGGCCGGTCGCCGGGGTATTCTTCGGGTCGTCCCCGCCCACCCGCTCGATGGCCCGATGCCCGTCCTCCTTCGTCCGGCGCTCGCCTTCTGCCTGGGCGCTCTGCTGCTCACCGGCTGCGCCCCCTCCGCCGAGCCCGAACGCCGCCCGCCCAACCTCATCCTCATCCTGGCCGACGACCTCGGCTACGGCGACCTCGGCGCGTACGGGCAGGAGCGCATTCGGACGCCGCGCCTGGACCGGATGGCGGCCGAAGGCATCCGATTCACGCAGTTCTATGCCGGCTCGACGGTCTGCGCCCCATCGCGCAGCGTGCTGATGACGGGCCAGCACGTGGGCCGTACACACGTGCGCGGCAACCGCGAGATCCAGCCGATGGGGCAGGAGCCGCTGCCGGACAGCGTCCTCACCGTGGCCGAGTTGCTCCGGCACGCCGGCTATCGGACCGGGCTCATCGGCAAGTGGGGGCTGGGCGGCCCGGGTTCCTCCGGCATCCCCACCCGCCAGGGCTTCGACTACTTCTTCGGCTACCTCGGGCAGCGCCACGCGCACAACTATTACCCCGAGTTCCTCTTCTTCAACGAAACGCGCGTCCCCCTCGCCAACCGCCTGCCCGAGCCCCGGCGGCCCGACGGCGCCGGCCAGGCCATCGAACGGGTCCAGTACAGCCACGACCTGTTTGCCGACTCAGCGCTGGTCTTCATCGAGCGCCACCGGGATGAGCCGTTCTTCCTCTACCTGGCCCTGACGATCCCGCACGCCAACAACGAGGCCGGGGACGAGGGGATGGAGGTGCCCGACCTCGGACCCTATGCCGACCGTGACTGGCCGGAGCCGGCAAAGGGTGCCGCTGCGATGATCACCCGCATGGACCGGGACGTGGGGCGCCTCCTGGACCGTCTCACCGAGCTGGGGCTGGCCGAGAACACCCTCGTCCTGTTCTCCAGCGACAACGGCCCGCACCGCGAAGGCGGCCACGACCCGGACTTCTTCGATTCCAACGGGCCTCTGCGCGGCATCAAGAGGGACCTCTACGAAGGCGGTATCCGCGTGCCGGCCATTGCCTGGGGCCCCGGACTCGTGCCGGGCGGCGGCGTTTCGGACCACGTCGCCTACCTGGGTGACGTGATGGCGACGGCGGCAGACATGGCCGGGGTGCCCCTGCCGGACACCATCGCCTTCGACAGCATCAGCCTGTGGCCGACGCTGACGGGCAACCCGGCTGCGCAGCCGGCGCACGATTATCTCTACTGGGAGTTCTACGAGCGCGGCTCGGCACAGGCCGTACGGATGGGGCCGTGGAAAGCGGTCCGGCAGCCGATGTTCACCGGGGCGATCGAGCTGTACAACCTCGAAGAAGACCTCGGCGAGACGCGCGACGTCGCGGCTGCGCATCCGGACGTGGTGGCGCAGGTCGAGGGGATCATGGCCGTGGCCCACGTGCCGTCGCCGCTGTGGCAGCCACGGTGAGGAGGCGACCTTCTACCCCGGAATCGAAGCAGGTGTCACCATGCCTCCCGTGTTCCTGACGCTTCTGATGGTGCTGGCTGCCGGTGTGCCGGCACGTGCAGATACCGGCCCCGGCGCTCCCTACGGCCTGCTGTGCGAGCTGCTGCGCGATCCCGCAGAGGCCGTCATCACCGACCCGACCCCCGAGCTGAGCTGGATCGTCAACGACGACCGCCGTGGTGCGGTGCAGAGCGCCTACCAGATCCTCGTGGCTTCCAGCGAGGCCCTGTTGCAACGCGATGAAGGGGATCTGTGGGATTCCGGCAAGGTGATCTCCGGCCGCTCCGTCGGCATCTCCTATGCCGGGGCGCCGCTGGCCCCGCACACGACCTACTGGTGGAAGGTCCGCACGTGGGATGCGGAGGGGCGTGCCAGCCCCTACAGTGCGCCGCAGGCCTTCCACACCGGCGCGTTCGAGGATGAGGAGCGTGCTTTTCCCGGCGAGAGCCGCTGGGTGCAGCGGGCCGATGGATCCTGGGTGCTCGAGAACCGGCAGCGTGCCACCTACCACGATCGGCAGCCCCGACGCCTCATCCGCCTCGGCCCCGGCCACTACGTCGCCGACTTCGGGCGGGCGGCGTTCGGCACCCTCGCCTTCACGGTGGACGGGCCGACGGAGGCCGATTCCGTCACCGTGTACCTGGGCGAGCGCAAGCAGGCGGATCAGACCGTCCACAAGAACCCCGGCCGCACCCACATCGGCTTCAAGCAGGTGCGCCTGGCGCTGGAGCCGGGCCGCCGGCACTACACGGTGGACCTGCCTCGCCACCGGTCGCGCTACCCCAACAGCCAGGTGCTGGCCGAACACATGCCGGAGGTCACTCCGTTTCGCTATGCCGAGATCGTGGCCCCGCCCTCCGTGACCGTCGAGCAGATGGTGCAGCAGGCGCTCCTGTATCCCTTCGACGAATCCGCGGCCAACTTCCGCAGCTCGAATGCCGCGCTCGATCGCGTCTGGGACCTCTGCCGATACACCCTCCGCGCCACGCCCTTCCTCTCCCTCTACCTGGACGGCAACCGCGAGCGGATGCCCTACGAGGCCGATGCCTATATCCAGCAACTCGGCCACTATGCCGTCGACCGCGAGTATGCCGTGGCGCGCTACACGCTCAACTTCCTGCTGTTCAACCCCTCCTGGCCCACCGAGTGGCACCTGCACACCGTCCTGATGGCCTATGCCGATTATCTCTACACCGGCGATACCGAGTTCATCGAAACCTACTACGACGACCTGAAGGCGAAAACCCTCCTCGCGCTGGCACGGGAGGATGGCCTGATCAGCACGCGGACGGGGCGGGTGACGGACGCGTTTCTCGCCAGCATCCACTATCGGGGCGACAACTTCCGCGACATCGTGGACTGGCCGCCGTCGTGGGAGGTCGATCCCGCGAAGGCTGACTATCCGGGGCAGCGGACCCCCGGCGAGCGCGACGGCTACGTTTTCAGCCCGATCAACACCGTCGTCAACGCCTTTCATTACGCCGCGCTCGTGCGCATGGCCGAGATGGCCGCGGCCATTGGCCGGGACGACGAGGCGGCGACGCTGCGGGATCGGGCCGCGCTGGTGAAACGCAGCGTCAACCGGCTGCTGTTCGATCCCGAGCGCGGGGTGTACGTCGACGGAGACACGACGCGGCATGCGTCGCTGCACGCGAACATGTTTCCGCTGGCCTTCGGGCTGGTGCCCGAGGAGCACGTGGCCTCGGTGACGGAGCACATCCGGTCGCGCGGGATGGCGGCGAGTGTCTACGGGGCTCAGTATCTGCTCGAAGCGCTCTACCGTGCCGGGGCCGATGACTACGCGCTGGAGCTGATGACGTCCGACGGCAAGCGGAGCTGGCTCAACATGCTGCGGGTGGGTGCGACGATGACGACGGAGGCCTGGGACGAAGCCTTCAAGCCGAACCTGACCTGGAACCATGCCTGGGCCACGGCGCCGGCCAACATCGTCGCCCGCAAGCTGGTCGGCGTCGAACCGCTCGCGCCGGCCTTTCGCAGGGTGCGCATCCGCCCGCAGCCCGGCGGGCTGGCCGTCTTCGAGGCGCAGGTGCCGACCATCCGCGGGGCCGTGGAGGTCGAGTGGCGGGCCGGCGAGACGGGCTACACGCTGCACGTGCGGGTGCCGGCCAACACGAAGGCCGAGGTGTGGCTGCCGCTGGAGGACGGCATGACCCTCTCCGAAGGCGGCCGGACGCTGGAGGAGCAGCCGGACGTGCGCCTCGTCCGCCGCGAGGCCGGGTTCCAGGTGGTGGAGGTGGGCGGCGGGCGCTACACCTTCGCCGGCCGGGCGCGATGACCACGGCCCGGCTCCGGGGCTGCCGTCAGGACCCGAGCCAGACCGTCTTGACGTTGACGAAGGCCCGCAGGCCGGCGCGGCCCAGCTCCCGGCCGTAGCCGCTGGCCTTGATGCCGCCAAAGGGCAGCCGCGGATCGCTCTTGACCATCTCGTTGACGAAGGCGCACCCGACCTCCAGCCGGAGCGCCAGCCGCTCGCCGCGCTCCACGTCTCGCGTGAAGACGGCGCCGCCCAGCCCGAACGGCACGTCGTTGGCCAGCGCCACGGCATGGTCGGCGTCGTCGGCCACGATGAGGCTGGCGACGGGGCCGAAGAGCTCCTCCCGGAACGGCGTCGTGCCGGCATTCACGCCGCCGAGCACCGTGGGCGCATAGAAGAAGCCGGGGCGGTCCAGCGGGTACCCGCCCGTGAGCAGCGTGGCTCCCTCAGCGACGGCCTGCTGCACCTGCGCGTGGAGGTGATCCCGCAGGTCGGCCCGGGCCAGCGGGCCGATGTCCGTCTCCGGGTCCATCGGGTCGCCGACGGTCAGGGCCTCGACGCGCCGCACGAAGCGTTCGGTGAAAGCCTCGGCGATGGGCCGTTCGAGGATGAAGCGCTTGGCGGCGATGCAGCTCTGGCCGTTGTTCTGCATCCGGCTCGTCAGCCCCGCCGTCAGGGCCCGGTCCAGGTCGGCATCGGCCAGCACGATGAACGCGTCGGAGCCGCCCAGTTCGAGCACGGACGGCTTGATGGCCTGCCCCGCGAGCTTGCCAACCGCTCGTCCGGCCCCCACGCTGCCCGTGAGCGTCGCCGCCGCCACCCGCGGGTCCTCCACCAGCGCCGGCACGGCGTCCACGTCGACCAGGAGCACCTGGAAGGCGCCGTCGTCGAAGCCGGCTTCCTGAAACAGGCTTTCCAGGACGAGGGCGCAGCCGGTGACGTTGGGGGCGTGCTTGAGGAGCACCACGTTGCCCGCCATCAGGGCCGGGGCGGCGTGCCGGAAGACCTGCCAGAAGGGGAAGTTCCAGGGCATGATGGCCAGGATGGGGCCGAGCGGCTGGTAGGCGATGTAGCTGCCGGCGGCCTCCGTCGCCACGGGTTCGGGGGCGAGGAAGAGGGCGGCGTGCTCGGCATAGTAGCGACACACCCAGGCGCATTTGGTGACTTCGGCCTCGGCCTGCCCGATGGGCTTGCCCATCTCGCGGGTCATCACCTCGGCCAGCGGGCGGGTGCGCTCCTCCAGCCGGTCGGCCAGGCGCAGGAGCGCGGCGGCCCGCCGGGCGAACGAAGACGTCCGGTGCCGCTGGAAGGCATCGGCCGCCCGGCGGAGCCGTTCCTCCACCTCGGCATCCGTCATCCAGTCGTAGGTTTCGATCGGGGCGCCCGTGCTCGGGTCGATGGTGGTGATGCTCATGGCTGCGGGGGGCTGGATCGGGTCGTGAAGTGCTTTCTACAGGACACGCCCACGCCAGCCACAGGTTTTGTATCTTGGCGGCCCACCCCACCGGTTTTCCCGTCTTTACACGAACGAACGCCAGCCTGCACGGGCCCCGTGGCTGTCTACCTGCTCGACTTCGTACGCCGGCGTCTCCGCCACCTGTTTCGGCGTCCTCCGGCGCCTGCGTCCGACCTCCGGGAGCGCATCGAAGCCCTCGTCGGCACGGCCGTGGGCGACCTGGCCGTGTACGAGCAGGCCCTGACCCACCGCTCCGTCCTGCGCGGCCGGCCGGACAGCCACCTGCGGTCGAACGAGCGCTTGGAGTTTCTGGGGGATGCCGTGCTCGGCTTCGTCGTGGCGGAGCACCTCTACCGCCACTTTCCCGAGAAGGACGAAGGGTTCCTGACGCGGCTCCGGGCCAAGCTCGTCAACGGCAAGGCGCTGGCGCACTGGGCCGAGACGATCGGCCTGGGCGAGCAGATCCTGATGAGCGAGAACATGGCGCAGAGCGAGGGGCGCCACAACCCCACCATCCTGGCCGATGCCTTCGAGGCGATCATCGGGGCGCTGTACCTCGATCTCGGGCCGGACGCGGCGCGGCGGTTCATCCACCGGACCATGCTCGATGCGGTGGACCTGCAGGGGCTGGCGGCCCGGCGAGACAACCACAAGAGCCTGCTGCTCGAATACGCCCAGGCCCACGGCTGGCCGCAGCCGAGCTACCGGGTCGTGGCCGAAGAGGGGCCCAGCCACAGCAAGACGTTCACCGTCGACGTGATCCTCCGGGGGGAGGCCTACGGCCGGGGCACGGCCGGCAGTAAGAAACGCGCCGAGCAGCAGGCGGCCCGCGAAGCCCTCGGGCGGCTGAAGGCCCGCCTGGAGCCGGACGACGTCCCGGACGACGTCCCGGACGACGTCCCGGACGACGCCGGGCCACCCCGGTGAGGCTCGCCGGCACCGATGCGGGCGGTCTGAACAACGCGTGGCTAGGAGGGGCGGGGCAATGGGAAGCGCTTTTGTGGGCACGAGGGGCGCGGTTCGGCGCGCCCCCGGCCCGCGCCGGGCGGGCCTAGCTGGTGGCGGCGGCCGAGGCCCGCCGCCACATGAGGATGACCAGCCAGATCGAGAGCAACTGCACCTCGGCCGGCACCCGGTCGTCGAGGTCGACGAGAGCCCGGCGGGTCAGGGCGTTCTCGGGGGCGATGGTGCCGAGGTCCTCGGTGGAGGAGCGCAGCCGGAACGCCCGGCTGAAGGCCGATACGGCCTCCAGGGTGTACGCCTGGTCCTCGAACGTGATCTCGAAGCGCCGGTGGAACAGATGGGGCTTGAGAGCGCGCGCCACGGGTTGCCCGTCGATGGACAGCACGAACGCGCCGAGCATCCCTTCCCGATACAGGGCACAGGTCGTCCCGCCCACCGTGACTTCGGCTTCCTCCCGGAACCAGTGCTGGTCAATCTCGGCCAGCAGCCGGTCCCCGCGGAATACCGTGAAGTCCCAGGAGAGCCAGGACCGGGGTTTGATGTACAACATGGCAGGGCACCGGATGCATCTACGGTCTGAGCGACACGGCCCAATGTGAAGAGATCTGCGTCCGTGACGACCGGCGAGGTCGACCTGTACGAAAGGAATCAGGCGCGCGGTAGGATGCGCATGTTGGGCGCCTGAGAATCTGAGCGGCCTGTTCGGGTACTGAAAGACCTTCAGTACGGCCGCGCCCCGCCACACGAAACGATTCGGAACTGCACAGACATGGACGGGCTTTTCGACCTCAGATGCAAGCCCCCCGTGTAAAGTCTGTGCGGCGAGGCCGGCTTCGGCCCCGATGGCTCCCGCCGAACCGGACGCCGAGGGGGGCAGGAGGGGTGCAGCCGGTGCTACAGGATGTTGCGCAGGACCTCGCCGTCGTGCTCGTCCAGTTCACCCAGGATGAGGTGACCCATGCGGTCGCGCTTGGTACGGAGGTACTGTTCGTTGACCTCGTTGGGCGGGATCTCGATGGGCACGCGCTCGACGATCTCCAGCCCGTAGCCCTCCAGCCCGACGCGCTTGGTCGGGTTGTTCGTCATCAGGCGCAGTTTGCGGAGGCCCAGGTCGCGCAGGATCTGGCAGCCGATGCCGTAGTCGCGATGGTCCATCTTGAAGCCGAGGGCCTCGTTGGCCTCGACGGTGTCCAGCCCTTCTTCCTGGAGTTTGTAGGCGCGCAGCTTGTTGAGCAGGCCGATGCCGCGCCCTTCCTGTTTCATGTAGAGCACGACGCCTTTTCCCTCGTGCTCCACGCGGCGCAGGGCCGTGGCGAGCTGATCGCCGCAGTCACACCGCTTCGAGCCGAAGATGTCCCCGGTGACGCACTGGCTATGGACGCGCACGAGCACCGGCTCGTCCTCCTGCCACGTGCCCTTGACCAGGGCCAGGTGCACGTCGCCCGTGAGGCGTTCCTCGTAGGCGACGAGGCGGAAGTCGCCGAAGCGCGTTGGCATGGCGACGTCGACGACGCGGTGGACGAGCCGCTCGTGCTGCATCCGGTAGGCGATCAGGTCCTTGATCGTGATGATGGGCATGTCGAACTCACGGGCGATCTCCATGAGTTGCGGGACGCGCGCCATCGTGCCGTCGTCGTTGAGGATCTCCACGAGCACGCCGGCCGGGTTCAGGCCGGCCAGGCGCGCCAGGTCGACCGCCGCCTCGGTGTGGCCGGCCCGGCGCAAGACGCCGCCCTTCTGGGCCCGCAGGGGGAAGATGTGCCCGGGCCGCGCGAAGTCCTGCGGGAGCGCCCGCGGATCCGCCAGCGCCCGGACCGTCTTGGCCCGGTCGCCGGCCGAGATGCCGGTGGACGTGCCTTTTTTGTAGTCGACGGAGACGGTGAACGGGGTGTCGTAGAGCGACGTGTTGGCGCCCACCATCATGTCGAGGTCCAGCTCGAAGGCCCGCTCGCGCGTGATGGCGGCGCAGATGAGCCCCCGGCCGTTCTTGGCCATGAAGTTGATCAGCTCGGGCGTGACGAGCTCGGCCGCGCCGATGAAATCGCCTTCGTTCTCCCGATCCTCGTCATCGACGACGATCACGAGCCGGCCGGCGCGGATGGCGTCGATGGCCTGCTCGATGGTGTCGAACGGCCGTTCCGCCGCGGGGGTGGGTTCCTTCGCCATGATCCCTCCTGGGTTCCTCGGTCCGTCCCTCGGTTCGTCCCTCGGTTCGTCCCTCGGTTCGTCCGGGGCAGCGCCCGGATCACGCGGCTTGAACGAGGCCGGCGCGGCCGAGGTTCAACGCGCCCGCCGCTTACTCTTTGCCGCCGACGCTGGCCACGGCGCTTTTCTCGATCCGCAGCTTCGTGTTGGTATCCACCTGCACGAGCAGGGAGGTCTCATCCACCTGCGTCACGGTGCCGTGCACGCCGCCGATGGTGATGATCCGGTCGCCTTTCTTGACGGCGTCGATCATCTCTTTTCGTTGCTGTTCTTTCTTCTTCTGCGGGCGGATGATGAAGAAGTAGAAGACGACGAAGATGAGGATGAGGGGCAGGAACGTAACGAGCGGGTTGGCTCCGCCCTCGGGCGGCGGTCCCGCCAGCAGCAGGTCGTACATGGGTCGGTGGATGGCGTGGGGTTACAGGGGGCGCCGGCGGTGCGGGCGTAGGGCCGGAGGGCCGCGGCGCTCGGGCGTCGCACAAAATAGCCGAACGAGTGGACTTCGCAAACCGGCGGCCGGGGAGCAGTGCGCGGTCCGGCCGGGGGGACCTCGGTGAGGCGATGCGGGAGGGGCATAAAAAAAGAAGGGCAAGCGACCCGTATCGCGCCGCTACGACCTCCTACCGCTGCTACCTTCCGGTCCTGACGGGGTTCAGAGGGAGCTGGCCGCACAGGACTTGCCCTTCCGGGGCTGCTCAACGAGCGCGTCCGGGGCAGGTTCCGCGAAGGCTCCTTGAAGAAGCCGGGCGCTAAGAAGCCGGGCGCTGGCCGACGAAGCCGGGCGCTGGCCGACGAAGCCGGGCGGCGGCCCGGCGACCTCGACGGCGCCGCCGCTACGGGCCGGCCGGAGCGGGGGGCTCCACCTGGATCGAGCGCAGGTATTCGGCCAGTTCGTTGATCTTGCGCTGGACCTCCTCCTCGGGAATCGGGCGGCCGTCTTCTTCGGCGAAGACGTTCCACCAGACGGGCATGGGCCGGCTGCCGTGGGCCTGCACGGCGTCACGCCCGTCGATGACGCGCAGGACGCGCTCCAGCGGGTAGGTTCCGCCGTGGCGTGCGGCCAGCGTGGTCAGGTCCGGGACGGGCACCGCCAGCTCGGGGGCCAGCTCGCCCCCGCCCGTGCCGTCGGGGCCGTGGCAGCTCATGCAATGCGTGCGGTAGAGGCGCTCCCCGTCGGCCAGGGCGGCATCGAGCGACGGGGTCGCGTCGGGCGAAGGGGTGGCGGCGGGATCGGCGCAGCCGGCCAGCAGCCCGAGCCCGGCCAGCAGCCCGAGGGCGATGCGTTGGAAGCGGTTCCGGATCATGGCGGATGGCGTGTGGGAGCGGTGTGTGGGCGGGCGGCCGGACCGCGGCGGCCCGGTGGCTGTGCGGGGTCGCACGGGCAAACTCGGTATGCGGCGAGGCAGGGCGTGACAGCCGGGGTCGGGAGCGGGTGTCGGGGAAGCGCCTGCGGTGCTGTAAGGAAAGAACGGACACGGCGGGAGGGCCGGCACGACCTAGTGCTCCGTCAAGCCTGTTCTGACAGGTTCTGCGCGGTCCGTTCGCCCGCCGGCGGCGTTCCCGAATCTTGCCGTAGCTCTGGCTACGCCGCGATTCGGCGCCTTGCCGGCGACCAAACAGCCGCGCGCATAAACACGTCATTTCATACTTGATGCAGCACTAGAACAGCCCGACGGGGTCCACGTCGATGCCTACGTGGCAGCCGCGGGGAGGGGCGCCCAGCGCGGACCGGGTACGGCGGAGGGCCCGGGCGAGATCGGCGGCGGGCACGTGGCGTGGGGCCTTGATGAGGGTGTGATAGCGGTATTGCCGCTTGATGCGGCCGATGAAGGCCGGCTCCGGCCCGAGCACCTGCACCCCCGGCAGCGGCCGGCAGAGCGTGGCCAGCTGGGCCGTCCAGGCCTCGGCCAGCTCGACCACGGCCTGCTCCTGCGGCCCCCGGAACTCGAGGCCCACCAGCCGGCCGAACGGAGGGTAGCCGAACTGCCGCCGCTCGGGCAGGATGGCCTCGACGAAGCCCTCGTAGTCGTGCCGCCGGCTGAAGCGGAGCGCCGTGTGGTCGGGGTTGCGGGTTTGCAGCAGCACCTCGCCCGGCAACTCGGCGCGGCCGGCGCGGCCGGCTACCTGCGTGAGCAACTGGAAGGTGCGTTCCTCGGCGCGGAAGTCGGGCAGCAGCATGCCCGCGTCGGCATCGATGACGCCGACGAGCGTGACGCGGCCGAAGTCGAGGCCTTTGGCCACCATCTGCGTGCCCAGGAGGATGTCGGCCTCGCCCCGCCCGAAGCGGCTCAGGATGGCGTGATGGGCGTCCTTGCGGCGCGTGGTGTCGAGGTCCATGCGGAGGATGCGGGCGTGGGGGAGGTGGGTGGCGAGTTCCTCTTCCACGCGCTGCGTGCCCGTGCCGAGCCGTTTCATCTCCGCCGCACCGCATCGGGGGCAGGTGCTCGGCAGCGGCGCGGTCCGGCCGCAGTAGTGGCAGCGCAGGTGGCGCATGGGTTTGTGGTAGGTCAGCGTCACCGAGCAGTCCGGGCACATGGGCGCGAAGCCGCACGCGTGGCACTCCAGGACGGGGGCGTAGCCGCGGCGGTTCTGGAGGAGGATCACCTGCTCCCGCCGCTCCAGCCGCTGCCCGATGGCGTCGAGGAGGGTCTGGGAGAAGGCGCCATGCAGCCGGTGCTTCTTGCGCTCCAGCGTCAGGTCGACGACCTCGACGGTGGGCAGCGGGGCGGCGGGGCGGCCGGGCACGGGGACGCGCTCGGGCATGGCGAGCAGGGTGTACTTGCCGGCGCGGGCATTGGCGAAGCTCTCCAGGCTGGGCGTGGCCGAGCCGAGGATGCAGACGGCGTCGTTCATGTGGGCGCGCATGACGGCCACGTCGCGGGCGTGGTAGCGCGGGGCGGGGTCGAACTGCTTGTAGCTGGGTTCGTGCTCCTCGTCCACGACGATCAGCCCCAGGTTCGACAGCGGCGCCAGCACGGCCGAGCGCGGCCCGATCACCACCTGGAAGCGCCCGCTGCGCAGGTGGCGCCAGGCGTCGTACCGCTCGCCCAGGCTCATGCGGGAGTGCAGCACCGCGATGCGGTCGCCGAAGTGGGCACGGAAGCGCCGCACCGTCTGCGGCGTCAGCGCGATCTCGGGCACCAGCACGATGCCGGTCTGCCCCCGGGCCAGCACGGCCTTGAGTGCGGCGATGTACACCTCCGTTTTGCCGCTGCCGGTGACGCCGTGCAGCAGGAAGGCCTCGAAGGTGCCCCGCTCGATGGCGGCGGTGATGCGCTCCAGGGCGGCCTGCTGGGCCGGATGCAGCGTGCGTGCCGGCGGCGGCGGCACGTCCGCCAGGTCACCCAGCGGGGTGCGGATCACCTCGCGCTCGACGACCTCCAGGATGCCCTTGTCGACCAGGCTGCGGACGGTCGATGCGGCGGCGTTGGCGCGGGTGAGGACATCGGCCTGCCGGGGCGTGGGTTGGCCCTCGGCGCGAAAGCCGGCGAGCGTCTCGACGACGGCAATCTGCCGGTGGCCGCGGAGCTGCTGCTTCAGGTCGAGCACGGCGCCGGGGTGCCGGAAGGCCGGGGCGAAGCGCAGGTGCTTCTCGGTCTTGACCTGCACGCGCGGGGCCGTCTGCTCGGTTTCGATGCGGACCAGCCCGTCGCGCTCCAGGCGGCGCAGCAGCGACAGCGGCACACCGGGATGCTGCTGCCGGAGGGCCTGGAGCGTGGCGTCGCCGTGGGCGTCGAGGTAGCGTAGCACCGGGCCGCCGAGGGGGTGATCGGCCCAGGGGCCGGCGGGCGCCTCGGTGCGGAGGATGCGCTGGCGGCTCTCGATGTCGGTGCCCGAGGGCAAGGCGGCGCGGGCCACCTCGCCCCACCCGCAGACGTAATAATCGGCCATCCAGCGGGTCAGCCGCAGCATCTCGTCGGTAAACGAGGGCTCGTCGTCGAGCACGTCCAGGATGGCTTTGAGCCGCCGGCCCTGTGCGTCGGCCGTCGCCTCGTCGCCGGCGCCTACGACCAGCCCCGTCAGCCGCCGCGGCCCGAACGGCACCAGCACCCGGCACCCGACCTGCACCTCTCGCTCCAGCGCTTCCGGCACGCAGTACGTGAAGGCCTGGTCCAGCGGCAACGGCAGAACGACGCGGACGGTCACGGCGGCGCAGGCAAAAGTGGAGGCGACGGCGGGGGCGTGAATCTACGAAAGGACACGGTTCGCTTCCGGGGGCCGGCTCCGGGCGGCCGGCTCCGGGCGCCCCGCTTTCCACCTCCTATCGTTCCAGCCCGAAGTTGTAGGCGAAGCCGACGAAGGGGAGGAACGGGAAGCCGTCCAGGCTATCCCAGAGGCCGGAGCCGGTGATGAGCGCCAGGTCGGCGGCGAGGCGGGGGCCGAAGAAGCGGATGCCGCCGGAGACGGTCAGGAACACGTCGTCCTCCGGGAAGGCCAGATAGTTTTCCGAGATGAGCTTCACGTTTCCGGACACCTGGTACTCGCCCCCGATCAGCACCGCCGGGCGCCCGGACACCTCGCCGTCGACCATCCCGAAGCCGAGGCCGATGGTGGCGGCGCGCCGGGCCGATCCGACCGTGCCGACGCCGTAGAACAGCCCCGTCAGGCCGAGGTCGCTGTCCCGGCCCACGAAGCTTACCAGGAGGGTGCCCATGGCCAGGCTAACGGGCCCTTGCTCCAGGAGGGTCACCTTGGGCGCGGCATAGAACAGCTGGCTGGAGGCGCCGGGCACGAGCGAGATGCCGCCGGACAGAATGACCCCGTCGCTGGGGGCCACGGCGACGAACGGGAAGAACACGTAGTAATCCGCCAGATACCCCTGACCCCGTCGGAGCGAGCGCCCCGTCGGGGCGAAGAACAGCCGCGTCCGGTTGGGATCGCGCCGGACGACCGTTCCGCCGATCTGGAGGGTCTCCTCGCGCAGGATGCGGCGGATCTGCGCACGCGGCACGGTGGCGGTCACGCCGGAGGAGGTGCGGATGGTGACGGCCTCGGCATCGGAGCGGGTGATGACGCCGACCAGCTCGGACCCGTCTTTCAGGACGATCCGCACGGTGTGGGTGGTGTCGGCACGGAGCGTGTCGGCGGGTTGCGCCCGGAGCGGCGACGGCACGCCGGCCCACAGCGCCAGCACGGCGCCCAGGCCGAGGAGGAGCGAGCAGAGACGGAACATGGGCAGCAGCAGGGATCGGGAGGGGAAGCGCCGGAGCGTGGCGCGTGTTTTCGCATGAACCGGCCCCGCCGGGATCGGTTCTCTGCCCGCAGCCCGGGAAACGTTCGCGGCGGCTCGGCGGTTGATGACAGCACCGGCCCGGCCTCACCCGGGGCCGCAGGGGATCGTCTTTCACCTGTTGAGGTTCGCCGATGACGCAAGGAAATCGCCCCGGGGCGGGGATTCGCCGCCTCGTCCGGGCCGCGTGCCTGGTGATGGGGCTGGGCCTGGCCGGTGCCGCGTTCGGGCAGCAGCCGGGCGGCCTGTCGCCCCGGATGATGACCCTGGAGCAGACGTCCTACGCGCCCATCACGGGCGCCCGCGTGGCCTGTGCCGACTCCACCGCCGCCGCCTTCCGGTGCCACAACGTGGACCTGCTGGCCTTCCTGCCGCTGGCCGCCCTCGGCAACGCCACCACCGCCTCCGGCAATGACCTCTGGGGCTGGACCGATCCCGAGACGGGCCGGGAGTACGCCCTCGTCGGCCTGAACAACGGCACCAGCTTCGTCGACGTCACCGACCCGGTCAACCCCGTGGTGCTGGGGATGCTGCCCTCGCACAACGGGACCGCGTCGCTCTGGCGGGACGTGAAGGTCTACCGGAACCATGCCCTGATCGTGAGCGAGGCCTACGGGCACGGGTTGCAGGTGTTCGATCTGACGCAGCTCCGCACGGTAGCGCAGCCGCCGGTGACGTTCCGGGAGACGGCGCATTACGATGCCTTCGGGGCGGCCCACAACGTCGTCGTCAACGAGGAGAGCGGGTTTGCCTACGCCGTCGGCATTCAGGGCATACAGGCCGAGGTCGGGTGCGGGCCGGGGCTGCACATGATCGACGTGCGCGAGCCGGCCCGTCCGGCGTTCGCCGGCTGCTTCAACTCCTCCGTCGGCCGCGGCTACACGCACGACGCCCACTGCGTCCTCTACCGGGGGCCGGACGCCGAGCATCAGGGCCGCGAGATCTGCATCAATGCGGATGAGCGGGGCATCGTCGTCGTGGACGTGACGGACAAGCAGGCACCGGTGGAACGGGGGGTGGGGGCGTATCCGGACGCCGGCTACGTGCACCAGGGCTGGCTCACCGAGGACCACCGGTATTTCTTCCAGGACGACGAACTGGACGAAGCCTACGACACCACCGCGCAGACGCGCACGCTCGTGTGGGACCTGGAGGATCTGGACGACCCCCGGCTCTACCTCGTCTACCATGCCCGGACCGACGTCTACGATCACAACCAGTACGTCCGCGGCGACCGGCTCTATCAGGCCAACTACCGCGCCGGGCTGCGCATCCTCGACCTCGGCGATCTGGCCTCGAAGGCCGTCTCCGAGGTCGGCTTCTTCGATACGTATCCGGCAGCAGACGGCCCGGGCTTCGACGGCGCCTGGAGTGTCTATCCGTTCTTCGAGAGCGGGACGATCCTCGTCAGCGACATGGATGCCGGGCTGTTCGTGCTGGAGCCGACGCACGCCGCCCGGCTGGTCGCCCGCGACTCCGCCGTCCACGAGGCGCCGGAGGTCCCCGGGGCGTTCGAGCTGGCGGCGGCCTACCCCAACCCCTTCAACCCGGCCACGCGCCTGAGCCTGACGCTCGGCACGGCGCAACGAGTCACGCTGGCGGTGTACGATGCGCTCGGCCGCGAGGTGGCTCGTCTGCACGACGGCCTGCTGGCGGCGGGGACCCATGCCTTCGTCTTCGAGGCGCCGGCCGGGCTTCCCAGCGGGTCGTACGTCGTCCGCGCCACGGGGTCAGAGGCGGCCTCCACCCGGACCATCACCCTGCTGAAATGAAGCCGGGGCCGGACCGGGGCGTTCAGCGCCGGTCGAGCCAGTCGCCCGACGGGATGAGGGGGGCGCCGGCAACCGGGCGGTTGTAGCGGTAGACCCAGGCCGTCACCCTGGCGCCGTTCGCGAGGACCACCGGCTGCGGGTGCCGTTCGAAGAGGTATGGCGGATGATCCTGCGGGCCGCAGCCCTCGTAGGCATCCAGCCGCGGCAGGAGCCGATCCGGGTCGGGCAGGCGGAAGACCTCGCCGTGCACCCAGGCGGCCTCCCGGTCCGCGTCCGTCGCAGGAATCAGGCCGGGGTAGGCGCCGAGGTCGTAGAGCCGCCCGCGCGTGCGGGCCGGGCCGAGGAGCCGGGCGTGGGTGTGCAGCCATCGGCCCATCGGGTGCCCGCCGGCCGGCCGCAGCGAGCCGTAGACGAAGAGCAGATCCGGGGTCACCGTTCGGCTCCGGGGTCACCGTTCGACGTGCAGCAGGTCGGCCTCCCGGAGGCGGCGCACGCTCCAGCGGTGCAGCACCGTCACCAGGGCAAACCCGAGCAGGCCGAGCAGCAGCACGCTGACGACGGGGTCGCCATGCGCGGGGAGCTGGAGCACGCGGTCGTCCGTCTGCCACGGCCAGAGGGCCCGGAGCGAGCCGGCCATCAGCCCCACCAGCGTCGCCATCGTGACGTCGTGGTAGCGCCGCAGCAAGTGCGTCAGGACGATCGAGAAGAGCCCGATGCCGACGGCGGCCCCGGCCATGAACGTCAGCACGTAGGGCAGGTCGCGGCCATCCACGGCCCGGAGCGTCGGTTCGTAGAGGCCCAGGACGAGCAGCAGGAACGAGCCGCTGACGCCGGGCAGGATCATCGCGCAGATGGCGACGGCCGCACCGGCGAAGATCTGCCAGGGGGCCGGGTCGGGGAGGGTGTTGGGCGGCAGCCCCGTCAGCACGAACGCCACCCCCATGGCGACGACAGCGAGGGTCAGCATGCGGCCGCCGCGCTCGCCGAGCCGTTGCCAGGGGATGACGAGGGAGGCGGCGATGAGGCCGAAGAACAGCCCCCGGCACTGCATCGGATAGGTTTCCAGCAGGTGCGGGATGAAGCGGGCACCGATCAGCAGCGCCGTGGCGATGCCGGCGCCCAGCGGCAGGATCAGCCCCCAGGCCACCGCCGCGAAGTGCGCCCGCGCCTCCGCGCCGCGCAGCCGCAGCAGCGCCAGCACCCCCCGGAAGCCGCTGCTCACCGAGGCCACGAGGCGTTCGTAGATGCCCACGATGAGCGCCATCGTCCCACCGCTGACGCCCGGGATGATGTCCGCCCCGCCCATGAGCAGGCCCTGGCCGAAGTGCGTGAACAGCGAAGAGGCGCGCGATGGCATGCGAAGGAGGGCGTGGCAACGTTACAGGTGAATCAGGTGCATCCCGACGGGGGCTACGTTGCCCGTAGCAGCTTCTGCGTGACGACCCGCGTCTCCTGTCGCCTGCTGTGATCTGCCCACGCAGCAGGTAGAGCCCACCGGCCAGGTGCGCGGCGTCGAACGTCACCCGGTGCGTCCCGGTTTCGTACGACCCATCCGCCGGCACCGCCTGCTCGCCGCCCCGGCACGTCGAACACGCCGATCCTCACCCGAGCCGCCTCCGGCCAGCAACACGATACGCACAGCGAACGTCATCATAGCGATACGATAGGTGCAGGGAATCGTTGGTCACACCACGATACGGGGCAGCAGGGCCGGCGGCAAGGCATAACCCTATCCGTGTCCGGCTGAGGCTGCATCCCCGTAGTATTGAGTACGACGGCTTTTCTCGATGTCGCGCTCGGTGAGGGGCCCCGCAACCGGGAGGAACGGATCGCACCGGCGTCACCCTGCCTGTCCTCATCGCAGGGTCACGATATGGTGTCAGGAGCCGATGTGCTTATGACGCCTCGGGGGCGTGCTTGTGGCGCCTCGTGGTGTAAGGCACACCCTTACCTCTTCCGCACGGTGCGGGGCGGAGGGCGGTGGAGGGCCCCGGATGCCGCCGAAGGGGCAGCGGGGGGCGGTGTGCGTGCCGGAGCACGCCAGGAATCAGGCCATCTACGGCCCGATCTCAGGGTGGGAGGCATCGTGCCCGCGGATCGGCCGGCGTCGATCCACGGATGGAGGGACGGAGGAAGAGGGGCGTATCAGGAGCGTTTGTCCAGGCCGAGTTGCCGGCGGATCTGCGCATCACGGTAGAGGTCCGGGTAGGCGGCGCGGAACTCCTCCAGCTTCGCCGGATCCAGGCGGAAGGCGATCTTCAACGAGCGGATGCTCTCATCCGAGCGGCCCAGGGCAAAGAGAGCCTTGGCCTGCTGGAAGTATGCGCCGGCACAGTCTGGCTTCAGGGAGAGCGCCTTGCGGTAGGCCACGAGCGCCTCTTCTACGCGCTGCGCTTCGTAGAGCGTCTCGGCATAGTCCAGCCAGGCCTCGCGGTTGGTCGGGTCCGCTTCGACGACGTAGCGGTAGGAGGCTAGGGCCGCGTCGAGGCGGCCGAGGTTGTACTCACAGTCCGCCCGGGCATAATGGAACTCCAGCGTGCCGGGGCGCAACGCCAGCGCCCGGTTGAAGGCGTTCAGCGCGTCCTCGAAGCGTTCGAGGGCGTCCAGGCAGCAGCCGTAGCCATACCAGGCCTCGGCGTACGTGTCGTCCTCGGCCAGGGCCTGCTCGAAGTAGAACGCCGCCGTTTCGTAGGCTTCCTGTTCTTCATAGGCCAGGGCAATGTTGTAGTACGTGGCCGCATCACCCCCCTCCAGTTCCAGCACCTTCAGGTAGCTCTCGATGGCTTCGTCGAGCTGCCCCATGTTCGCCAGCGCGTTGCCCCGGTTGTAGTAGGCCGAGGCGAAGTCGTCCCGGATGGCGATCGACATGTCGTACGAGTCGATGGCGTCCTGGTAGCGCCCGATGCGGTTCAGCACGATGCCCCGGTTGTACCAGGCATCGTGAGAATAGGGGTCGAGGTCGAGGTGGCGGTCGTAGCAGGCCAGGCTCTGCTCGTCCATGCCGGCGCGGTCGTAGCAGTAGCCGAGTTCGTACCAGACCTCCCCGTGTTCGGGGTTCATCTCGGCGCAGCGTTCGAAGGCGGCGATGGCCTCGTGCAGGCGGTCGGCCCGTTCGAGCGTGACGCCCTGGTTGAACAGCGCCTCGTCGTTGAGCGGGTCGAACCGAAGGGCTTCTTCGTAGGCGATGAGCGCCTCGTCGCTGCGGTTGAGGATGTCGAGCGTGATGCCCCGGTTGACGAGGGTTTCGGTGTCGGTGGGGTTCAGCTCCAGCGCCCGCTCGTAGGCGTCGAGGGCCTCCTCGTGGCGGCCCAGGTTGTTGAGCAGGATGCCGCGCCGCATCCAGGCGTCGGAGGAGAACGGTTGGGATTCCAGCAAGCGGTCGATGGCGCCCAGCGCCTCCTCGTAGCGGCCGTGCTCGAAATAGAAGGTCGCGATGTCCTCCAGGGTTGTCGAGTCGAAGTAGGCCGATGGGCCCTGGTCCTCATAGGCGGCGATGAGGTCGTTGAGGCCTTCCTCGTCCGCCGGGTCTTCGAATTCGAAGTCGAACAGGCTCATAGAGCGTGCAGGAATGGTTCCCAAGAAACTACGCTGGCCGTAGCGCGAGCTTGGATGTGCCGTATAAAGCAGGAATCCAGAAAAGGTTCACGAGGGAGCCAGGGGCGGGTGCGACATTATAAATGGGGGTCCTCCAATTTGCAAGAAGTTAATGCCGCCGCTGGCGGGCCGGCACGGCGTCCCATTGCGTATCGTCCGCGCGATGCCTACGTATAAGGGCCGCCGCGCGGCGACCGGATTCCCGGCGCCCGAACGGGGCGTTTTCGTGCAAAGCGTTTTCTCGCAAACATCGGTCCGATCCCGGCGATTCTCGGGTCGGTGGGGCGGACGAATCAGGCCATGTTGATCCCCGGCCATGCTGATCACGTTCGAAGGCATCGACGGCAGTGGAAAGAGCACCCAGGCGCGGCGGCTGGTCGAGCGGCTGGAGCAGGCCGGGTATCCGGTGCTGTCGGTGCGAGAGCCGGGCGGCACGGCCCTCTCCGAGGCGGTACGCCGGCTGCTGCTGGACCCCGCGCGGCCCGTCGATCCCATGGCGGAGCTGCTGCTCTTCTCGGCGGCCCGGGCCCAGCTCGTCGCCGAGCGGATCCGCCCGGCGCTCGACGCCGGCCACATCGTCGTCTGTGACCGGTTCTACGACTCCACGACGGCCTACCAGGGCGGCGGCCGCCGCCTCGCCGATCTCGACTGGCTGCACGCCTTCAACCGGCGGGTGACCGGCGGCCTCGTGCCGGACCGCACGTATTACATAGCCGTATCGCCCGCCGTGGCGCGGGCGCGGCGGGCCGGGCGGATGGACGCGCCGCCGCCGGGCGGAGACCGCATGGAAGAGGCCGGTGAGGCCTTTTATGACCGGGTCGTCGACGCCTACGAGCAACTGGCGCGCGCCGAACCGGACCGCATCCTGCGCCTCGATGGAGAACAGGCCCCGGGCACCCTGCATCAGCGCATCTGGGCCGACCTCGAGGCCCTCCTGGCCCGCCGGTATGGAACCCTGACCCCGGGCCGTGGTTGATCGAGGGCAGGGCTTCGTGCCCCTCCTGATCCATCCGCCATGGCCGCTGAGCAGCATGTCCGTTCCCGCGGAACAAATGGAAGAAGTGCGCGAGATCTTCCGCGCCTTTCTGAAGAACCGGAACCAGCGCCAGACCCCTGAACGGTTTGCCGTCCTCGAGCAGATCTACGCGACGAAGGACCACGTCGATGCCGATGAACTCTACCTGCGCCTGAAGCAGCAGGGCAGCCGGGTCAGCCGGGCCACGGTCTACAATACCCTGGAGCTGTTGCTCGAGTGCAACCTGGTCGTACGCCATCAGTTCGGTCAGAATCAGGCCAAGTACGAGCGTGCCTTCAGCTACTGGCAGCACGACCACCTGATCTGCATGGACTGCAACGAGCTGTTCGAGTTCTGCGACCCCCGCCTTCAGAGCATCCAGGAAATGGTCGGCGAGGTGTATAACTTCGACATCAAACACCACTCGCTGAACCTGTACGGACACTGCCGGCGCGAGGCGTGCCCGAACCGCCCCGAGACGTCGGCTTGAAGACGCCGGAACGAACTTTGATCTTTTCCGCGGGACGCCTACTTTACGCCTGTTGGACTTCTAGCGATCACTGGTTAGGATGAGGACGCCCGTTACCTGGCTGTTGGCCTCGCTGCTGCTGCTCTGTGGAGCCGCCCTGCCGGTGCTCAATAACGTGCAGTTGACCTTCTTCAAGGTCGAGGAGCAGGCGGGCGAGCTGGTCGTTACCTGGCAGGCCGAGGTGGAAGAGGGCCTGAAGGAATACGTGCTGGAGCGTCGCACCCCCTTTACCAACGGGGAGTTCAGAGAAGTCAAGCAGCGCTTCCAGCCCCACGGAGTCGGCAAACCCTATCGTTTCCGGGACGACCAGCTCTACAAGTCGCTCGACGAGGAGGTCGATTATCGGCTGTACGGAGTGTATCAGAACAATGAGCGCCAGCGTCTGGCCGAGCGGAAGGTCAACTACACCTCCACCTCCATCCGTCGTACCTGGGGCAGCATCAAGGCGATGTTCCAGTAGGCGGGGGGGCAGGCGGTCCGGCAGGGCGCCCTGTCTCCGTGGTCGCGTCGGCCGCTTCGTATCCCGATTCGTACCTCCTCCTCGATGCCTGTCCATGGGCCGTATCCTTCTCATGACCCCGGAGCGGGTTCGCCGCACCCTGCGCCGGCTGGCGGCGGAAATTCTCGAACGAAACCGCGGTGCGGATACCCTGGAGATCATCGGTATCCGGCACCGGGGCTACCAGCTCGCCACCGCGCTGGCCGACCTCATCAACCAGGCCGAGGGAGTGTCCCTGCGTGCCCTGCCCCTCGACGTCGCCCCGTACCGTGACGACCGCGCTACGCCGGCCCGTCCGCCGGAGCCGCCTCTGGAAGCCGACCTGAACGACCGCGACGTCATCCTCGTGGACGACGTTTTGTTCACCGGGCGCACGGCTCGGGCCGCGCTCGATGCCATCGTGCATGCGGGGCGCCCGCGCTCCATCCAGCTCATCGTCCTCATCGACCGCGGCCACCGCGAGTATCCCATCCAGCCGACCTACGTGGGCCGGGTCATCCCCACCAAGCACCGGGAGCGCGTGGTGGTGGAGGCGGAGGAGGGCTTTGCCGTGTATCTGGAGGAATAGCGTCGGGGACGGTTACGGCCGGTCTGGCCGGTCGCCGGGGGTGGGACTGCGCAGCGAATCGGCCACGTCCACGAACAGGCGGATTTCGAAGCCCTCACGCACCCGCGTTCCCGGCTCCTGGCTCTGCCGGATCACCACCAGCATAGAATCCGGGACCGACGGCGGCGTGGTGCCGTCGCCGCCGGCATGAACCCGGGCGGGGGCATCCACCACGACCGAGCGAAGCTTCTGTTGCAGCAGCTGCCGGCGCGCGGCCTCGACCCGCAGGCCGACCACGTCGGGGACGTCCACGTAGCGGTCGCCCAGGCCGGTGCTGTACCACAGCGTGACGCTGGAGCCCTTCGCCAGCGAGTCGCCCGGCGCCGGATCCTGCCGGGTGACGGTGTTGCGATGTGGGGACGGGATCGAGTCCGGGCGGACGTCCTGTACCGTCAGTCCCAGGGCCTGTAGCCGATAGCTGGCCTCCCGCAGAGACAGGTTGACGACGTTCGGGAGGGTGACCATCGGGGTGCGGCCGCTGTTGACCGTCAGATAGATCCGGCGGCCCGGCTTGACCTGAGCGGCGGCCGGAGGATTCTGATCGATGACCACGTCGCGCGGGAGGTTCGGATTGAAGCGCTGCACGTCGCGTTCGGCCTGGAGGTCATAGCGAGCCAGGATCTGCCGGGCTTCCTCGAAGGGTTGATTCCGCACGTCAGGTACCGTCACCGCAACGTCGTGCCGCGTGTATGCGGGCATGATCAGGGTATTGACCACGAAGTAAAGGCCCAGGCCGAGGAGGGTCAGCACGGCTAGGCCGCCCAGAAAGTAGCCGTTGGTCAGCAGAGAGCGCAGGTAGCGGCCCCATCGGGAGAGCGAGGCGAGAATACGCATGGTGGGATCGAAGCAGAATGGGGTCCGGTGTGCCGGCAAAGCCGGTTTTGACCGGCGGATATGAAGAAGCCTTCAAGGTGCAAGAAATCGGTCGACGCTGGAAACCTGCCAGACGACCGGATGTTCTACGCCTCCCGCACGGAAAAAGGCCGTGCGCGTTCTTCGAAACACGGCAAAAAGCAGGGCTGCCCTCGGCTCCGTACCTCCTGTTTTTACAACGGGTTGTGTGGGGCGTGTCGGTGAAAAGAGCGCTGCTTTTTGAAGGTTCGAGGAAAGCTCGTGAGTGGGGGTTGACGAAGGCTGTCAGCCGCCGTATCATGGGCGCCCTTCGCTGGTCGCGGGTCGAAAGCCCTGCCGGGGTTGACCGGGCCGGCTGTTCTTTACAGGCTGTAAACGGTGGTGGCGTGTTCTTCGGGGCATCTCCTTCCTCTTTGAAGAGGGGGTGAAACGATGAGCGCCGGCTTGACAAGTCGCTCGCCGCCGCCGTATTATAGCAGTCCGCGCCGACAAAAAATGCCCCTCGAAATGCGGGGTAAGATCGTCGGAGTTGCGGCTCTGTTCTTTGATGAGATTGGAAGCATAGCGAGTCCCAGTCAATTACTGGAAAGCCGGGATCGGCACAAGCTCAACAGCTTATACCTCTCTTTTACTATGGAGAGTTTGATCCTGGCTCAGGACGAACGCTGGCGGCGGGCTTAACACATGCAAGTCGAACGTGAAGCCACCTTCGGGTGGTGGAAAGTGGCGCACGGGTGCGTAACGCGTAGGCAACCTGCCCTTAGCTGGGGGATAACCATCGGAAACGGTGGCTAATACCGCATAACGTCTCCGGGTCGCATGATCTGGAGATCAAAGCTCAGGCGGCTAAGGATGGGCCTGCGTCGGATTAGCTAGTTGGTGAGGTAATGGCTCACCAAGGCGACGATCCGTAGCTGGTCTGAGAGGATGATCAGCCACACTGGCACTGAGACACGGGCCAGACTCCTACGGGAGGCAGCAGTGAGGAATATTGCGCAATGGGCGAAAGCCTGACGCAGCCACGCCGCGTGGAGGAAGACACCCCTATGGGGCGTAAACTCCTTTTCTGTGAGAAGAAACCCCGGGTTGCCCGGGCTGACGGTATCACAGGAATAAGCACCGGCTAACTCCGTGCCAGCAGCCGCGGTAATACGGAGGGTGCAAGCGTTGTCCGGAATCACTGGGTGTAAAGGGTGTGTAGGTGGGTCTGTAAGTCAGAGGTGAAAGCCTGCGGCTTAACCGTAGAATTGCCTTTGATACTGCAGATCTTGAGTCCTGGAGAGGCCGCCGGAATTCGTGGTGTAGCGGTGAAATGCGTAGATATCACGAGGAACACCAGAGGCGTAGGCGGGTGGCTGGACAGGTACTGACACTGAGGCACGAAAGCGTGGGGAGCAAACAGGATTAGATACCCTGGTAGTCCACGCCGTAAACGATGGATGCTCGATGCTGCGGCGCTTTTGCTGCAGTGTCCAAGCTAACGCATTAAGCATCCCACCTGGGGAGTACGCTCGCAAGAGTGAAACTCAAAGGAATTGACGGGGGCCCGCACAAGCGGTGGAGCATGTGGCTTAATTCGATGCAACGCGAAGAACCTTACCTGGGCTCGAACGCTACCGGACAGCCCCTGAAAGGGGGTCTCCTTCGGGCTGGTAGTGAGGTGCTGCATGGCTGTCGTCAGTTCGTGTCGTGAGATGTTGGGTTAAGTCCCGCAACGAACGCAACCCCTATCGCTAGTTACCAGCGGGTCATGCCGGGGACTCTAGTGAGACTGCCTGCGCAAGCAGTGAGGAAGGTGGGGATGACGTCAAGTCATCATGGCCCTTATGCCCAGGGCTGCACACGTGCTACAATGGGTGATACA
Organism: Roseithermus sacchariphilus; assembly: GCA_003285105.1. Classification (GTDB taxonomy): domain Bacteria; phylum Bacteroidota; class Rhodothermia; order Rhodothermales; family MEBIC09517; genus Roseithermus; species Roseithermus sacchariphilus. The sequence continues at coordinate 1,397,174 of CP030158.1, forward strand.
GTGGGCAGCCACTCCGCGAGGAGGCGCGAATCCCCAAAGTCACTCTCAGTTCGGATTGCAGTCTGCAACTCGACTGCATGAAGCCGGAATCGCTAGTAATCGCGTATCAGCTACGACGCGGTGAATACGTTCCCGGGCCTTGTACACACCGCCCGTCAAGCCATGGAAGCTGAGGGGGCCCGAAGTCCGTGACCCAACCCGTAAGGGAGGGAGCGGCCGAAGGTCAACTTAGTGACTGGGGCTAAGTCGTAACAAGGTAGCCGTACCGGAAGGTGCGGCTGGATCACCTCCTAAAGAGCCCTTGCTGGCCTGGCTTTCCATTGACGG
>CP030158.1:1402500-4807988 GCA_003285105.1 Roseithermus sacchariphilus
TGACGGATCCCCAGGCCGAGACCTGGCAGGCTTTGTTTTCCTGGCCCGATACCTGCACGTTTCCCCCGACGCCGAGCGAGAGGCCCGGAAAGACGACGGCGTAGCGCCCCGTGGCTTGCCGTGTGACGACAGGCTGTCCGCCGGGGCTGTGGCCCCGGGCGACCGTGTACGGGCTGGTCTCCGTGGATTGGTCGGCATAGGCATAGCCGTGCGTGCCGATCAGCGCACCCGGGGCCAGCGCGAGCAGCGTGAACCGGGCGTCCTCGGTGGCTCCGTTGGTGCCGTAGCAGAGCACGAAGAACGTAAGGTCTCGGCCATCGTCCGCAGCGACGCCGTTCGTGCTCCGGTAGCCGCCCGTACTCTGGCAGATGGCCTCTGTGTCCGAACCGTAGGCGGACACCTGCGCGTGAAATCCGCCCAGAGGCAGCGATGCATCGCCCAGTTCATACAGATCCCTGAACGTCACCGTGTAGGTTCCACGCATCGTACGTGTGATCGTCAGGGCCTTGCTCCCGGCATTGTATGCGTACGCACTGTGCGGCGTGTATGCGCTCGAGGGAGTAGCCTGGTTCGCCCAGACGTAGCCGAGGGCGCCCGGGTTAAAGCCCGGCTCCAGCGCCAGGAGGCTGAAGCGGCCATCCGTTGGCGTACCGGTATGGTCGTTACAGTGTACAGCGACGTTCAGGTTTGATCCACTCAATCCCCAACTCGCCGGGTGGCACCGTATGGCCGGGTTACCATAGGCGGTCACCTGCACGTGGCCGCCGGCGCCGCCCTCGTACAGGTCGGATGATGCCCCGATTCGTTCCCGGAAACGGTCACCCAGACCGGCAAATTGCACCACGTAACGGCCCGCCGAGGTGCGGGTGATGGTGACGTCCCCGTCCGGGTTGAAGGTGTATGCGGTTGACGGCGTATAGGAATCGGCCGTCGGCCTGTCGGCCCAGGTATAGGCGATGACGGCGCCGGAGCCTTCCTCGGGCGTGCTCTGCGCCAGAGCCGGCATGGCGATGAGGAGCAGCAGGGCAAGGAAACGGAAACAACGTGACATGGAGCCAGCAGTGGAAGGTGAAAGAAACGAGACACTCTACCCCTAAGGCGCAAAAAGCCGACGGATGACGTCATGCCGGGCGGCAGCATGAGGCAGAGCAGCCCGGCCTCGTCGATCCGGTTCGTTCTCGGCCACGGTGGCCGGGTGCGTACGGCGCCACGTATTGCACAACGCCACGGGGTTTTCGTAAGATGGGAAGACCTCGCAGCCTGCGTGTCGAAGTGTGATCCCGCTGCCGAACGTCCGCCTCCATGCGTGAACAGGAGACCGTAACGCGCTTGCTGCACGACCTGCGGGGCGGCCGGCGGGAGGCCTTTCACGAACTGCTGCCGCAGGTGTACGGGGAACTGCGCCGGATCGCGCGGGGATACCTGCGCCACGAGCGAGCCGGGCATACCTTCCACACCACCGACCTCGTCCACGAAGCCTTCCTCAAACTGGTCGACCTGAACCGGATCGACTGGGTGGACCGGGCGCATTTTTTCGCCGTGGCGTCCCGGGCCATGCGGCAGGTGCTCGTCAGCCACGCCCGGCGGCAGCAGGCCGCCAAGCGCGGCGGCGGGGCACCGGTGGTCACCCTCACCGAGGTGCCGGGCGGAGAGCCGTTCGAGCAGCATGTGGAAGACCTGCTCGCGCTCGACGGGGCGCTGGAGCAGCTCCAGGCCCTCAACCCCCGGCACGTTCGCGTCGTCGAGTGCCGCTTCTTCGCCGGGCTGACGGTCGAAGAAACGGCGGCTGCGCTGGACATCTCGCCCGTGACCGTCACCCGCGACTGGCGGATGGCGCGGGCCTGGCTGAAGGATTACCTCGGCCGCTGAGCATCGCCCGTCTCCGCTGATCGCATGGATGCCAACCGCTTCGATCGTCTCCAGGCCCTCTTCCACGAGGCGCTGGAACACCCCCCCGAGGCGCGGGCCGCCTTCCTCGATGCCGCCTGCGCCGGCGACCCGGATCTGCGTGCGGCCGTCGAACGCCTGCTCGCCGCCGATGCCGCCCCCGATCCCTGGTTCGATGCGCCCCCGGACGTCGTCCCCGATCCGCCGGACGGGTCGGCCTGGGTGGGGCGTACCGTCGGGCCGTATCGGATCGAGCGGCTGCTGGGGCAGGGCGGCATGGGGGCCGTCTACCTGGCGCGGCGGGAGGACGTCGGGCTGGTGGTGGCGCTGAAGCTCGTCCGGGGCGACCTGGCGGCGCCGGGGCACCGGGAACGGCTCCTGCGCGAGCGCCGCGTCCTGGCCCGCCTGCACCACCCCCACATCGCCCGCCTCTACGACGCCGGCGTGGCGGACGACGGCACCCCCTACTTTGCGATGGAATACGTCGACGGGGAAGACCTGACGACGTACTGCGACCGCCGGCGGCTCTCGGTGGAGGAGCGGCTGGCCCTGTTCGAGGCCGCCGGCCGCGCCGTCCAGCACGCCCACGCCCACTTCATCGTCCATCGCGACCTCAAGCCGTCCAACATCCTCGTGGCCGACGGGCCCGACGGCCGCCCAGTTTTGAAGTTGCTCGACTTCGGCATCGCCCGCGTGCTGGCCGAGGACGAGGCGGACGGCCCCGCAGCGCTGACGGCCACGGGCGCGCGCGTGCTCACGCCGGCCTATGCCGCCCCGGAGCAGATCGAAGGCGCCGGCGTGACGGCCGCTACGGATGTCTATGCCCTCGGCGTGGTCCTCTACGAGTTGCTCACCGGGCGGCGGCCCTGCGAGGTCAGCGGTCCGGCGAGGCTCTCGGCCGTGCTGACGCAGCCGCCGAAGAAGCCGAGCACCGTCGTCACCACCGGCACGACGACGGTCCCCGTGGCCGCCGCCCGCCGCGCCACGCCCGAGCGCCTGCAGCGTCGCCTGGCGGGCGACCTCGACGTGATCTGCCTCAAGGCGCTGGCGAAGGAGCCCGAGCGACGCTATGCCTCGGCCGAGGCGTTCGTCGAAGACATCCGCCGCCATCTGGCCGGTCTGCCCGTGCAGGCCCGTCCGGATACGGCCGCCTATCGGGTCCGGAAGTTCGTGCAGCGCCATCGCCTGGGGGTGGGCGTCACAGCCGTGTTTCTCGCTGTGCTCACCGCCGTGGTGACGCTGTACACCCTGCGGCTTCAGGCCGAGCGCGAGGCCACCGCCCGCGAGGCGGCCCGATCCGCTCAGGTGACGGCGTTCCTCATCGACCTCTTCCGGGAGGCCGATCCGAACCAGGCGCTCGGCGACACGCTCGATGCCTACGAGATCCTGGCGCGTGGCGTCGAGCGGCTGCGCGCCGGAGAGATGGCAGACGATCCGGCCACCCGGGCCTCCATCGAAGACGCCGTCAGCCAGATCTACCTGCGCCTCGGTCGCTTCGACGTGGCCGAGACGCTGGCCGAGGAGGCCTTGCGAACCCGGCAGGCCCTCTACGGCCGCCTCCATCCGGACGTCGCCGCCTCGCTGGCGCGCCTGGCCGAGGTCAGGCAGCGCCGGGCCGCCCTGCCCGAGGCCGATTCGCTGCTGCGCGAAGCCCTTGCGATCACCGAGGCCACGCGCGGAAAGCGGCACCCGGACTGGGTCGCGTACGCGAACACGCGAGGCCAGGTGCTGCGAGAGCAGGGACGGTACGACGAGGCCGAGGCCGTCCTGCGGGAGGCCCTGGCGACGGGCCTGGCCGTGCACGGCCGCTTCCACGAGGCCGTGGCCTTCAGCTACGACGAACTCGCGCGGGTGCTCAAGGAGCGAGGCGACTACGAGGCCGCGCTGTCGCTGAACGCGGAGGCCCTCGCCATCGTCAGTGAACATTTCGGCCCTCATGATCCGAGGCAGGCTGTTTACCTGGACAACCGGGGCAGCCTCTACTTCAACATGGGGCAGGATTCCCTGGCTGAAGTCTTCCATCGGCAGGCGCTGGCCGCTTACCGGGCCACGCTGGGGGAGGACCATCCGAACGTGGCGGTTTCCTACACCAACATAGCCGCCGCTTTGCAGAACCAGGGCCGCCTCGAAGAAGCCATCGAACTGTACCGCAACGCGCTGGCCATCCTGCACAAGGTGCACCGCGGCCCGCATACCACGGTGGCCTCGGTGCTCTACAACCTCGGCAATGCCCTGCGGGCCGTCGGGCGGACGGCCGAGGCCGAACCCGTCTTCCGGGAGGTGCTCGCCATCGACCGGGCGCTGCTGGGGGAGCAGCACGTGAACGTCGGGCTCGATCTGCACGTGCTGGCCGGCGTGCTGCGCGAGCAGGGGGACTATGCCGCCGCGCTGCCGGTGCATCGGCAGGCGCTGGCGGTGCTGGAGGCGGCGCTGCCGGCGGGCCATCGCCAGGTCGGCCATGCCCGGACGGGCTACGGCATCACGCTGCTGCTCAGCGGCGACGCGGCCGCCGCCGAGCGGGAACTGCGGCGCGGGGTGGCCACGCTGGAGGCCGCCTATGAGGCCGGCCACTGGTCGCTGGCCGAGGCGCGGGGATGGCTCGGTGCCTGCCTGACACAGCGGGGCGCCCTGGACGAAGCCGAGGCGCTGCTCACCACCGCCTATGAGCACCTCCGCGAGGCTCGCGGCGCGGACGATCGCTACACCCGCCAGGTGGCCGGGCAACTGGCCGCGCTCTACGAGGCCCGCGGTCAGGCCCGCCGGGCCGCCACCTATCGCGCCGCCGCCGGCGGTTGACGCTCGCCGGGGCGTTACCTCTCGTGGCGGGCAGGGGCATGGCGCGTCTCTGGCACGAATTGACGAAGGCTTTGCACCCTCGCGCAGCGACGGCCGGGGAACGATCCGGCGGACTGCGTATTATGGAGCGCATCCCGCACGTTCCCCCTCCCGATCCTTCCCCGCCCCATGGCCGCGACGACCCTGCAGGAGCCCCCCGTCACGCTCGAACTGGCCCGCGAGCACGGCATGACCGACGAAGAGTACGCGTGGATGGTCGAGAAACTCGGCCGCACGCCGACCTTCACCGAGCTGGGCATCTACTCGGTCATGTGGAGCGAGCATTGCTCCTACAAGAACTCCATCGCCGTCCTGAAGACGCTGCCCCGCGAAGGCGACGCGCTGCTCGTCGGGGCCGGTGAGGAGAACGCCGGCCTCGTCGACATCGGCGACGGGCTGGCGGTGGCCTTCAAGATAGAGAGCCACAACCACCCCTCGGCTGTGGAGCCGTATCAGGGGGCGGCCACGGGCGTCGGCGGCATCCAGCGCGACATCTTCACCATGGGCGCTCGCCCGATCTGCTCGCTGAACTCCCTGCGCTTCGGTCCACTCGACAACCCCCGCGTGCGCTACCTGTTCGACGGCGTCGTGCGCGGCATTGGCGACTACGGCAACTCCTTCGGTGTGCCGACGGTGGCCGGCGAGGTCTACTTCGACCCCAGCTACGAAGGCAACCCGCTCGTCAACGCCATGAGCGTCGGTGTCGTGAAGGTGGGGCAGACGGCCTCGGCCATTGCCACGGGCGTCGGCAACGCCGTCTATATCGTCGGCTCGGCGACCGGGCGGGACGGCATCCACGGGGCCACGTTCGCCTCCGAGGAGATCAGCGAGGCCAGCGAGGCCAAACGCCCCAGCGTGCAGGTGGGCGACCCCTTCACCGAGAAACTCCTGCTCGAAGCCACGCTGGAAGCCATCCGCGCCGGCGTGGTCGTCGGCATCCAGGACATGGGCGCCGCCGGCCTGACGTGCTCCTCCTGCGAGATGAGTGCCAAAGGCGGCGCCGGCATGGAACTGCACGTCGACCGGGTGCCGCAGCGCGAGGCGGGCATGACGCCCTACGAGATCATGCTCTCCGAGAGCCAGGAACGGATGCTCGTCGTCTGCAAGCCCGAACACGAAGAGACGCTCCGCGCCATCTTCGAGAAGTGGGACCTGCATGCCGCCCGGCTCGGCCACGTCACCGACGACGGCCGGGTGAAGGTCTACTGGCACGGCGAACTCGTGGCCGACGTGCCGGCCGAGCACCTCGTCCTCGGCGGCGGTGCGCCGGTCTACCACCGCGAAACGCGCCGCCCGGCCTACCTTGACCAGACGGCCGCGTTCAACCTCGCCACCGTTCCCGACCTCGACGTGGCGGACGCCGCTCCGGCGTTGCTCCAGCTCCTCGGCTCGCCCAACATCGCCTCGAAGCGGTGGGTCTTTGAACAGTACGATACGATGGTCCGGACGAACACGGTGGCGGGCCCCGGGCCGAGCGATGCCGCCGTCGTGCGGATCAAAGGCAGCCGCAAAGGCCTGGCCGTCAAGACGGACTGCAACGGGCGGTACGTGTACCTGAATCCGCGCAAGGGCGGGCAGATCGCCGTGGCCGAGGCGGCGCGCAACGTCGTCTGCGCCGGTGGCAAGCCCCTGGCCATCACCAACTGCCTCAACTTCGGCAATCCCTACAAGCCGGAGGTGTACTGGGTCTTCAAGGAGGCCGTCGGCGGGATGGGGGAGGCCTGCCGGGCGCTCGGCACGCCCGTCACCGGCGGGAACGTCTCCTTCTACAACGAAAACCCGACCGGGGCCGTCTTTCCCACCCCGACCATCGGGATGCTGGGGCTGGTGGAGGACGTGGAACGGCACACCACGACGGCCGCCTTCCAGGCCGAGGGGGATGCGATCCTGCTCCTGTCGCCGGCGGCCTGGCAGCATCGCAACGACCTCGGCGGGTCCGAATACCTGGCCGCGCTGCACGGCCTGACCGCCGGCGATGCACCCCACTTCGTCCTCGATGAGGAGAAAGCGGTGCAGGAGGCGCTGCTCGGGTTGATCCGGGCCGGTCTGGTCCGTAGCGCCCACGACGTGTCGGACGGAGGCCTGGCCGTCTGCCTGGCCGAGTCCGTCATCTTCTCCGGCGCGCTCGGGGCCGACGTGGCGCTGCCCGCCCTCGATGGGCTCCGGCTCGACGCGGTGCTGTTCGGCGAGGCGCAGTCGCGTGTGGTGATGACGGTGGCCCCCGGGCAGGTGGCGGCCGTGCAGGCGGCCCTGGCCGGGCAGCCCGTCGCGGCCACGCCGATCGGGACGGTCGGGGCGGCCGGGCTGCGGCTCCGCGTGGGGGACACCCCCGTCATCGACCTGGCGGCCGTGGCGCTGCGCGAGCCCTACGAGCGGGCCATTCCGGCCGCGATGGGCCATTGACCGGCTTCCCGGCGGCCCGTCCGGCAGACCCCCGGGGGCCCTGACCCGCCGGAATGAAATTTGTTGAAACAGGCATTGGCCCGGTGGGACGGGACCACCGCGCGAAACTGAGGCGGTAGGGCCGGGTTGAAACATCCGCCCCGTCCGGGGCACTAACAACGTCCATCCCATTCATTCATCCCATAGAGGGCTGCTCAGCATGGCAAAACAACTCACCGACGCGACCTTCCAGGAAGACGTACTCAACGCCGACAAGCCCGTGCTGGTCGATTTCTGGGCGACGTGGTGCGCTCCGTGCCGCATGATCGCCCCGATCATCGAAGAACTGGCCGAGGAATTCGAGGGCCGCGCCGTCATCGGCAAGCTCGACGTGGACCACAATCCGCAGACGGCCATGCAGTTTGGCGTGCGCTCCATCCCGACCCTGCTGTTCTTCAAGAATGGCCAGGTGGTCGATCAGCTGGTCGGGGCCGTGCCCAAGCGGGTGCTGGTCAACAAGCTGGAGGAGCTGGCGGGGCAGCCGGCCTGACGGCGCCTCGTCTCGGCGGTCCGTGCCCGGAGCAGACTCCGCCAGACGCGACGGGACCCGGCACGGACCGCCGGAAGGCCCCCGGCCGCCCGATCTCCGGCGGTCCCGATTCCACCGATAGCCGATACGTTCCATGCCTCAGGATCTTTTGCACGACGGACACCCCGACCTTTCCGCCTTCGACGGCGTCGACTTCAGCGATGCCGAGCATCCGGCGGTCGTCATCATCGGTACCGGGCCGGCCGGGTGGACGGCGGCGCTCTACACGGCCCGCGCCAACCTGAAGCCGGTCGTCTTCCAGGGGCCCGAGCCCGGCGGCCAGCTCATGACCACGACCGACGTGGAGAACTATCCGGGCTTCCCCGAGGGCATCCTCGGGCCGGAGCTGATGGAGAAGTTCCAGGCGCAGGCCACCCGCTTCGGGGCGGACGTGCGCTATGGCACGGTGACCCACGTGGACTTCTCGCAGCGCCCGTTCCGGTTGCTCGTCGACGAGACGACGCCGGTGCTGGCCGATGCGGTGATCGTCTCCACCGGGGCGTCGGCCAAATACCTCGGGCTGGAGAACGAGCGGCGCCTCCTCGGTCGCGGCGTCTCGGCCTGTGCCACCTGCGACGGCGCCTTCTTCCGCGACCAGGACGTCGCCATCGTCGGCGGCGGGGATACGGCGATGGAGGAGGCGCTCTTCCTGACGCGCTTTGCCCGGAAGGTCTACGTCATCCACCGCCGCGACGAGCTGCGCGCTTCGAAGATCATGCAGCAGCGTGCCTTCAAAAACGAGAAGATCGAGTTCATCTGGAACACGGTGGTGACGGACGTGCTCGGTGAGAACGAGGTGGAGGGCCTGATGCTGCGGAACGTGCAGACCGGTGCCACCACCACGCTGGCCGTGCAGGGCTTCTTCGTGGCCATCGGCCACAAACCGAACACGGACGTCTTCCGCGGCTGGCTCGATCTGGACGGCGCCGGCTACATCCGCACCCGCCCGGATTCGACGTATACGAACATCGCCGGCGTCTTCGCCTGCGGCGATGCCCAGGATCACGTCTACCGCCAGGCCGTCACGGCCGCCGGGACGGGCTGCATGGCCGCCATCGACGCCGAGCGCTGGCTGGCCGAGCAGGGCGACCTGGATGAGCCGCGCACGGAGACGGAATACCACGCGGCGCCGGCCGTGGACAGCGCCCACGGCCACGTCGTCCGGGACACCACGGCGTGAAGCTCCTTTTCTGCGTTCATACGGCGATGAAGATCCGACCGTGGCTCGGTCTGGTGGTGCTGGTCGGCATGTTGCCGGCCGGCGGCACGCGGGCGCAGGACACCACCCGAACGGCTCCGCCCACGCGGACGGTGGCTGAGCGTTTGCAGGATGCCTCGCTGGCGGCGTACGTGCGCAAGGCGCTGGCGGACGACCCCCGCCTGCGGGCGTTCGACTTCGAGGCGGAGGCCGAGGCCGGGGTGGTCACCCTCTTCGGCCACGTCGACACCCCGGAACAGGCGGCCCGGGCGGCGGAGGTGGCGCGGCGAGTGCCCGGCGTGCGGCAACTGACCAGCGAACTCGTGGTGATGAGCAGTCCCGCGCGGCTGGAGCCGGGCGGGCCGCCCCGGGCGCCGGGTGGTACGGAGGCCGCCCCTGCCGAGCCGCCGTCGGCCCGGTACCATACCGTGGCAAGCGGCGAATCGCTCTGGATCATCGCCCGGCGCTACGACACGTCCATCCGCGCCATCAAGCGGCTCAACAACCTGACGTCCAACACGGTGCGGCCGGGCCAGCGCCTGCGCGTCCGGTGAGTCCCCCGCGGCTCATGCCCTCAGCAGGTTCTTCAGCACGAACCAGACGTTCTCCTTGCGCTCGCGCAGGCGGCGGCTGAAGTAGGGAAGCCACTCGGTGCCGTAGGGGACGTAGACGCGCATGTTGTAGCCTTCCTGCACGAGGGCTTCCTGCGTCTGCGGTCGCACGCCGTAGAGCATCTGGAACTCGAAGTCGTCGCGCGAGAGCCCCCGTTCGGCGACGAACCGTTTGGTGGCCTCGATGAGGCGGTCGTCGTGCGTGGCGATGCCGGGGTAGCGGGCGCCGGTGAGGAGCCGTTGCATGTAGGCGATGAACCGCTCCCGGATGACGTCCATGCGCTGGTAGGCGATGTCGGGCGGCTCTTTGTAGGCGCCCTTGCAGATCCGCACGCGCGCGTTCAGGGCACACATGCGCTCGACGTCCTGCTCGGTGCGTTTCAGGTAGGCCTGTAGCACGATGCCGACGTGGTCGGGGAAGTCGGGATAGACGCGCTCGAAGAGCCGGAGCGTGGACTCGGTGATGTCGCTGCCTTCCATGTCCAGGCGGACGAACACGTCGTGGGTCCGGGCCACGGTGAGGAGCTGTTTCAGATTCTCCAGACAGAAGTCCTCATCGATCTTCTGCCCCATCATCGACAGCTTGATGGAGATGTTGGCCTGGCGCGGGTCCCCGGTGCGTTCGGCGGCGAGGGTGTGAACCAGGTGGATGTAGGCATCCCGTGCCTGCTCGGCCACGGTGCGGTCGTGGACGTACTCGCCGAGGAGGTCCAGGGCCACGAACAGCCCGCGGGCGTTGAGGGCATGCATGACCGGCAGCGCGCCGTCCAGCGTTTCGGCGGCCACGAAGCGGCGGGCCAGGAAGAAGGGCAATCGCATGGGCTAGGGGGGCGAGGTGCAACCGGGGGATGCAGTGAGGGCGAGGTGCAGCCTCAATCGCCCAGCGCCCGGGAAAGATCCTCCAGCAGATCGTCGATGTGCTCCAGCCCCACGGAGCAGCGCAAGAGCGTGGGCGGGGTGCGGGTGGGCGGGGCTTCGATGGAGGCGCGGTGCTCGATCAGGCTTTCCGTGCCGCCGAGGCTGGTGGCGCGGGTGAAGACGCGCGTGCGGGCCGCCACGGCCAGGGCATCCTCGGCCGTGCCGTCCACCTCGAACGAGAGCATGGCGCCGAAGTCCTGCATCTGGCGCCGGGCGATGGCGTGGCCGGGGTGCGAGGGCAGGCCGGGATAGTGGACCCGCGTGACGCGGGGGTGCGCCTCGAGGAAGCGGGCGAGCCGGTGGGCATGGGCGCACTGCATCGGCAGCCGGGCCGCCAGCGAGCGCATCCCGCGCAGCGCCAGCCACGCGCTGAGCGGGTCCATCACCGGGCCGGCCGTCGTCTGCACCGCGCGAACCCGCTCGAACAATCCCGTCCCTGAGCGTGCCACGATGGCCCCGCCCAGCACGTCGGAGTGCCCGGCCAGGTACTTCGTCACCGAGTGGATGACGACGTCGGCGCCCAGGTCGAGCGGGCGTTGCAACAGCGGCGTCGTCCACGTGCTGTCGACGGCCAGGTAGGCGCCGGCGGTGCGGGCCTGCCGGGCGACGGCGGCCAGGTCGGTGATCTTCAGCATGGGGTTGGAGGGCGACTCCGCCCAGATGAGCCGTGTTTCCGGCCGGAGGGCCGCCTCCAGCGCGCCGGGATCGGTCAGGTCCACCTCCGTCCAGGATAGCCCCCAGCCGTCGAACAGCTCCCGCATCAGGCGGCGCACGCCGTAGTAGGCATCGTCCGCCAGCACCACGTGGTCGCCGGGCCGGAGGGCCAGCAGCAGGGCCATCGCGGCCGCCATCCCGGAGGCAAATGCCGCGCAGGCCTCGCCGCCCTCGAGGTCGGCCAGGGTGCGCTCGAAGAGCTGCCGCGTGGGGTTGTCCACCCGGCTGTAGAGGAAGCCGTGCGGGTACGATCCGTCGGGCGCGCGCTCGAACGTGGTGGACAGGTGGATCGGGGCGACGACGGCGCCGGTGCCGGCGTCGGGCTCGCAGCCGGCGTGAGCCAGCAGGGTTTCGGGACGGGTCATAGTCGGGTCGGGCGGGATGCAGGCGGTGCAAGATACGGGATCAGCCGGTGAGGTTCGAGGTAGGACATCCGGGCGTGCGCCGCGTGGCGTGCGCTGCGTGGTTCCTCGCCGATGTGCCGTTCACCCAGCCATCCCATCCAGTTCATGCGTATCGTCTTGAGGATGCTCGTCGGGATGATGGCCGTCGCCGGGAGCGTGAGGGCGCAGACGGCCGGGGAGATCCTGGAGCGCACCGCCGCCCGCTACCTTGCCCTGGAGCAGTATCACTTCGCCGGAACGACGACGGTGCAGATGCAGGCCGGCGGCCGGACGGAGACGATGGACCTGCGCATGCAGGTCGCCCGCTCACCGGCCGGCGGGATGCGGGTGGAGGTGGACGGCCCGACGATGCAGATGACCTACGTCACCGACGGCCGCACGTCGTGGATGTACCAGCCGGCACAGCGGCGATACGTCCGGCGGCCCGGCGGGGCCTCCCGGCAGGAAGCCCCCGACCTGTTGCAGAGCTACACCCGGCTGGCCTCCGGCGTGGAGGACGCGGCGCTCCTGCGGGTGGATACGCTGCGTGTGGGCGCGGAGACCGTGCCTGCCTACGTCGTCGCCGTGACCTACTCGCCGCAGCGATTGCCTGCCGGCACGGACTCGCTGCGGACGACGCTCTGGATCGACACGGCGCGCTTCGTCGTGCTGCGCGAGGAGCGGCAGGAGCACCAGGCGACGTCCCCCACGGGCGAGCCGATGACGGTGGCGCAGACGACGGTGTACACGACGGCCTCCACCGAGGCGCCGCCGGACTCGCTGTTCGTCTTTCGCCCCCCGGACGGGGCAACGGAAGTCTCTCCGCAGGTGTTCTTCGGCGGTGGCCCCCCCGACCTGTCCGGCCGCCCGGCCCCCGGCTTCCGGCTGCCCAGCCTCTCGGGCCACCCGGTGGCGCTGTCGGACCTGAAGGGGCAGGTGGTGCTGATCAACTTCTGGGCAACGTGGTGCGGCCCCTGCCAGGTCGAGATGCCGGTGCTGGAACAACTCCATCGTGAGTTCGGCGACGACGGCCTCGTGATCCTCGCCATCAACCTCATGGAGCCGTTCGACGAAGCCCGCGCCTACGTCCTGCGGTTCGGTTATACCTTCCCCGTTCTCCTCGACATCGACGGAGCCGTGGCTCAGCGGTACCGCGTCGAGTCCGTCCCCACCTCGCTCCTCATCGACCGGGAGGGTACCGTGGTTCGCCACCTGGTCGGTATGCACCCTGAGGCCGATTTCCGGCGCGCGTTGCAGGCGCTGGGCTTCGGTGAATGAGGGGGATGCCGGGCGCCGATGGCCGGGCGCCGATGGCCGGAAGCCGGGCACCGGAGGTCATTTTGCCGAGAGTTCGCGCGAGTCGGGTGTGTTGGTGTGGGACGCATGCTACCTTGATACTCCCCCGTCTCCTCCTGCCAGACGACTCCGACCCATGGCGCACGTAAACATCGCCGCACTCCGCCGCGAGTACAGCCAGGCTGCGCTCGACGAGGCGCAGGTCCATGCCGACCCGCTGGAGCAGTTCAAAACCTGGTTTCAGGAGGCCGTGGAGGCCGAGGTCCCGGAGCCCAATGCGATGACGCTGGCTACGGCCACGCCGGACGGTCGCCCTTCGGCCCGGATCGTGCTGTTGAAGGGCGTCGACCAGGGCGGGTTCGTGTTTTTCACGAACTATGCCAGCCGCAAGGGCCGGGAGATGGCGGACAACCCCCGGGTGGCGCTCGTCTTCTACTGGCACGAACTGGAGCGGCAGGTCCGCATCGAGGGGCGTGTGGTGCGGGTCAGCGAGGAAGAGTCGGAGGCCTATTTTCAGAGCCGGCCGCGGGGCAGCCAGCTCGGGGCCTGGGCGTCGTCGCAGAGTGCGGTCATCGAGAGCCGGGCCGTGCTGGAGGCGCGCTACCGCGAGGTGGAGGCCCGGTACGAAGGGCGGCCCGTGCCGCGGCCGCCGCACTGGGGCGGCTACCGCCTGATGCCGGACGACATCGAGTTCTGGCAGGGCCGCCCCAGCCGCCTGCACGACCGCATCCGCTATCGCCGCACCGCCGGCGAAGGCTGGGTGATCGAGCGCCTGGCGCCCTGACGCGAGCGCCCGGCACCCTGGCGTCCGATCCGGGGCTGGCCGGGGCCGCAGAAAAAACATGGCCCCGGGTGTAACCCGGCCCCGCGGGTCCCGTAGGGGGGATTGTGTCTTCCGATGAGTGGTCACAGGGCACGGTCGATCCTCGCGCAATCATGGATCCGGCCGTGCCCTGTGCCACGTCGGGCCGTCCCGGTCTGGCTACGGGAAGTGGCGGTCCGTGTAGGCGATGACGTCATCCCGGCCGACGATCCGCCACGACGGGCCGGTGAGCCGATCCGAGGTGCTGCGGCTGAAGGTGGCCCGGATGAACAGCTCCTTCGCGTCGTCGGGGTCGGCGCCGTCGAAGGAGAAGCCGCCCCAGTGGAAGACCCAGGTGGCCTCGGCCGGGTCGATGCCGAAGGTACGGCCGATCTCGTCGGCGAGGTAGCGGGCGTCGGTGATGGTGCTGGGGCCGCGGTTGGCGGCCAGCTCGCGGAGCACCACCGTGTAGGGGCGCTTCTCCTCGGCGGGGTTGTAATAGAGCCGCAGGTGGGTCTGGGCAATGCGGGCGTAGCCCTGCCAGGTGAACAACGTATCGACCATGAGCTGGGCCCGGGCCGTCGGGGCCGTGCTCGGGGCGACGGCCAGCAGGGCGAAGAGGGCGAGCAGGATGCCTCGGTGCATGCGAGCCTCCGGGTCTGGGTGAGCGGGCCGGGTTGTTCCCCCAGACGCGGCTCGCAGCGGAATATAACCCGGTGGAGGCCCGGCCGCCGGCGCGACCTTTCTCTGCCGGCCCTTCGTCAATCCCCCGTGGGCGCCGCCGGCATTGCGGTGTCCCGGGACGGATCCGGCAGGGGGCCGTCGACGGGGAGGCCGGCGCGGCGGCGGGCTTCGTCGACCATGGCGCGGACGTCCGCCAGCAGGGCCGGGGCGTCGTAGACGATGCCGTCCTTGATGGTGTATCGCACGCCGCCGACGCGCTCGGGCCGGCCGGTTTCGTCGTTCAGCCGGATCGCGCCGGTGCCGTAGAGCACCTTCAGGTTTTCGAGCGGGTTTTCCGCGACGATGGCGAAGTCCGCCTTTTTGCCGACCTGGACCGAGCCGATCTCGTGGTCCAGGCCCAGCGCCTCGGCGCCCTTGAGCGTGGCCGCCCAGATCACCTCCAGCGGATGGAAGCCGGCCTCGCGCAGCAGCTCCAGTTCGCGCACGTAGCCGAAGCCGTAGAGCTTGTAGATGAACCCGGAGTCACTCCCGGCGGCCACCCGTCCGCCGCGGTTCTTGTACTCGTTGACGAAGGTCATCCAGAGCTGGTAGTTTCGTTTCCATGCGACCTCGTCCTCGGTGGTCCAGTAGAACCAGTAGGAGCCGTGGGCACGGCGGTTGGGGCGGTAGAAATCCCAGAGCGAGGGGAGCGTGTAGTCGTCGTGCCACTCGGCGCGCATCTCACGCATGAGGTCGCGGCTGGCTTCGTAGATGGTGAAGGTAGGTACGAGCGTGAAGTCCAGCGCGATGAGCGAGTCCATGACCGCGTTCCAGTGGGGGCTGAAGGGCGGGGCGGCCTGCTGCCAGAGGCGTCCGGCCTGCCCGAAGCGGTGCTGCTCGTTGTTGTAGTTGTAGTCGAGCGGGTAGTCCTGCACGGTGCGGTCCTCGAAGAGGGCCTCGGGGAGGCCGTACCAGTGTTCCATGGTGGTAAGGCCGCGGCTGGCGGTCCAGAGCACGTTCTGGCGGGTGACGGCGAGCTGGGCGTGGTGCTGGGCGCTGCGCAGCCCCTGGGCGCGGGCTTCGTCCAGGGCGGCCTCCATGATCTCGGGCGGGGCGCCGAAGAACTTGATGCCGGTAGCGCCTTTCTGCTTGATGAAGCGCACCCACTGGCGGGCGTCTTCCGGCGTGGTCACGGGCCGGTCCCAGAACCGCCCGAAGGCGATGTAGGGCTCGATGCGAGGCGCCGTGATCTCGTTGGCGGCACTCTTGCGGGCGTGCTCCACGGTCCAGTCGATGCCGTTGCCGCTGGAGGGGTCGCGCACGGTGGTGATGCCGTGGCCCATCCAGAGCTTGAAGACGTATTCGGCCGGGGTCCCCTGCGCCGTGCCTCCGATGTGCCCGTGCATGTCCACCAGGCCGGGCAGGATGTACATGCCCTCCACGTCCAGCTCGCGGTCGCCGGGGCGCGCCGCCGGGCGATCCTCCGGGCGGATGGGCACACCGGGGTAGCCGACGCTGACGATCTCGGCGATGCGGTCGTGCTCGATGACGATGTCCACCGGCCCGACGGGCGGGGCACCGGTGCCGTCGATCAGGATGCCGCCGCGCAGGATGAGGCGGTCGAAGGGCCCGTCCCCTTCGGCACGGGGCGGGGCGGGCTCGATCTGGGCGTGAGCCCGGAGGGGCAGGAGCGCGAGTGCGGTCACCAGCAGGGCCACCCGGCAGGGGCCGGACCAGGAGCGTGTCGGGGACATGGGCGGAGCGGGTTCAGGAGATACGGCGAAGGAAGATGGCGACGCTGCTCGGCGGCGGGAACACCCGGATCGTCGGCATCAGGGTGCGGGCATAGGACATCGCCTGGATCTTGTCGATGTAGGATTCATCCAGCAGCGTGCCCGCGTTGAGCAGCATGAGGTGGTCCGTCGTCTGCAGGGGGGCCGCCAGCAGGTCGTAGGGGCGCATCTGCATGAGGGGCTGCTCGTGCAGGTGCGTCAGGTTCATGACCACCGTCAGCCGCAGGCGCAGCGTGTCGTCCAGCGCGAGCCCGAAGCGGCGGCGGTCGGCCTGCGTCGAGATGAGCATGACGGGCAACTGGGCCGTCGGGCGGGCGGTCGGGGTGCGGGGGACGTAGACCTCGAAGACGCCTGATTCGTCGCCCATGTCCTGGAGCGCCCGCTGGGTCAGGCCCATGATCTGCTGGAGGAGGCGCAGCCGCTCCTCGTCGGAGCGCGGGGCGCGGCGCAGGATGCGCCGGTAGAGCGCATCCATCGGCGCCCGGTCGATGTCCAGTTGGAGGGCACACCAGAATGCATCCGGGCCGCGCCGGGCCACCACCAGCGCCCAGGTGCTGTAGGCGCTGTCGGTGCTGGCCTCGGTCGGGTCGATGCCGAAGGGGCGAGGCAGGTCGAACTCCATCAGGGCCTTCCGCAACGCGCCGGGGAAGTCGAGGGCCTCGAACAGGCCGTGCTCCCTGGGGCGGCGATCCGGGCGTGCGGGCTTCAGCCGGACGCCCTCCCGCGGCGGGGCACCCGGAGCGCGGTCGCCCTCGGGTTCGACGGGGGCGCGGGGCGCGTCCGGCGCGTCCGGGCGGGTAGGCGAGGCGTCGGCAGCCGCCGTGCCGGTCGGGGTTGCCTTCGGTTTCGGCGGGTACGCGGGGGCCTCGTCCATGAGCATGAACGGGTCCTCGGCGAAGGACGGGGCGCTGGACGGGGCCGAGGGCGGGCGGGGCTCCAGCGCCGGCTGCCCGGCGTCTCCGATGGCGTCCCCCGATGCCGGAGCGGGCATCGACGCCCGATGTGTCAGGTTGCGCGCGATGACCCGCAGCCGGCCCTCGACCTCCTGGATCGCTTCGGAGTGGAGCATGAAGTCGTCGGCGCCGGCGTGCAGCGCATCCAGGATCTCCGCGCTCCGCTCGGCCGGAATCAGGGCGACGATGTAGACGCCGGGGCGCAGCGCTCGCAGCGCCTGGCAGACCTCGCCGAAGGAAACCCGCAACGTCTGGAAGTCGAGCAGGGCCAGGTCGGGGGCGGTGGTCTGGGCCATCAGCGAGGCCGCGCCCAGCTCGTCGCGCACCTCGCCGACGGTGAAGCCCATGCGCTCCAGCGTCGTCTTCAGCATCACGCGGGCGACGGCGTTTTCGGCGGCGACGATGGCGTACACGGGGGCGTGGGGGACGGGAACGGGCCGGGCGTACGAGTCCAGGGCGGACCTGCCCAACATACCAAAAAAACCGGCGCGGCGGTAGAGGGCGCCCCGGCCGTGGCGGCGGGTCAGCTGATCTCCCGTCGGCTCCCACGGCCGTCAGACGCCCTCGACGGGCAGGCCCAGCTTGATCTGGAAGAGGGTGGCGATCTGCTCCGCCGTGCGTTTGACCCGTTCGGCCGTGGGTCCCTCGAACCGCTCGTCGACCGTCCGGTGGAAGCGCCGGAGCCACGCCTCGAAATGGTGCGGGGCCAGGCCCTGTAGCCTCACGTGTGCGTCGAACGGCCGCCCGCGGTAGGTGCCGCTCTGGAAGGCGATGGACGACCAGAAGGCCACCAGACGGGGCCGGTGGCGGTCCAGGTCCACGCCGTCGAAGAAGCGGCCCAGGGTCGGGTCGTCCGTGATGTCGCCGTAGAAGGCTTCGACGAGCCGCCGGATGTCGTCCTCGGTCTGGATGTCGGGCTTCTGCATGGGGGTGTGGGATGCGTCGGGAGGAAAGACGGGCGAATGCCGGGCGGATGCCGGGCGGATGCCGGGCGGACGGGTTCGGTACGGCGTTCAGGCACGCACCATGACGAGCAGCATCTTGAAGCGTTCCGGGGCGCGGACGGCGTGGGGCACGTGGGCCGGCAACGTGATCGTCTGGCCGGGGCCTACGCGGTGCGGGGTGCCCGCGATCTCGATCTCCGCCGTGCCGTCCACGACCACCACGAGCGCATCGAACGGGGCCGTGTGTTCGCTCAGGCTCTCGCCCCGGTCGAAGGCGAACAGCGATACGTTGCCGCCCTTCTGCTTCAGCAGCATCCGGCTCACGATGGCGCCCTCCTGGTAGGCAACGAGCTCGTTCAGGGTTTGTACCGTGGCATGGGGGGTCATGGTCAACGGGGGTTTGATTCCTTGTACGAACCGGCGTTACGCCGCGGGCGATGGAGCCGCTGCGTTCCGTCCCGTCCGCCTCGTGTCCGCTTTCAGGGGTCAGCGGTCAGCCATCAGCCATCAGCCATCAGCCCACAGCCCACAGCCAGCAGCCTAAAAATCCTTCCGCCGGAAGCGGCGCAGGCCCAGCCCGAGGGGGACGATGAGCCAGAGGCCGAGCGCCGTCAGCGACACGCCCGCGCCGAGGGTGCTGCCGAAGAACCGCTCGAAGACGGCCCCGGTGTAGCCCATCAGCGCCGAGACGTCGAAATGCAGCAGCAGCAGGACGCGGCCCAGGTCGATCGGGTTGAGGAGCGTCAGGGCGATCATGGGGCGTTCCAGGGGGTAGGCCGAGAGCGCCGCCACCAGCGCCAGCACCAGCCCGTCGTAGAGCACGGCGCCGGCGAGCCACAGCCCGACGGCCACGGCGAGCCCCCGCACGCGGTCCTCGAACCGCACCGCCAGCCAGAACGCCAGCGCCACGAACACGAGCGTCAGCAGCACGCCCACGGCCAGCAGCATCGCCAGCGTGGCGCCGCCGCCGCCGTGCAGCAGGAACGGCACGCCCACGCCCAGCACGAACCCCCCGGCCAGCGGCAGCGAGAGCCCGGCGTAGAGCCCGGCGAAGAGCTCGCCGCGCCGCACCGGCTGCGCCAGCATCAACTCCACGAACTCCCGTGCCTGGTACAGGTACAGCGCCCCGAAGACGACGCCGACCAGCGGAATCAGGATGAGGACGACGTTGAGCAGGCTCAGCAGCACGCCCGTGCCGGTGCCGCCGAACTGGAACAGCCCCTCCGTGAGGCCGAAGAAGAACAGCGCGTAGAGGGTCACCCACCGGCTGCGCAGCACGTCGCTGAATTCGTACTGGAAGACCCGGGCGGTTGCTGTGGGGATGAGCGTGGTCATGCGGCTTTTCCGGTCATCAGGTGAGCGAGGGCCCGTTCCAGGCGCGACTGGCCGGTGCGCTCCATGATCTCGGCGATGCTGCCACCGAAGCGCACGCGGCCATCGAGCAGAAACACGATCCGATCCGCCAGTTCTTCGATCTCGCTGATGATGTGCGAGGTCAGGATGAAGGTTTTGCCCCGGTCCTGCGCGGCGCGGATCTTGTCCTTGAGGATGCTGCTGGCGACGGGGTCGAGCCCGGCCGTCGGCTCGTCGAGGATGAGCAGGTCAGGGTCGAAGAGGAAGGCCAGCACGGCGCTGATGCGCTGGCGATTGCCGCCCGAGAGCGTCCGCAGCGGCTTGTCCAGTTCCGGCTCCAGGCCAAAGGCGTCGATGAGGGTTTCGTCCGTCGGAGCGGCGGCGCCGCGCAGGTCCTTCAGCAGCGCGATCACCTCCCGGCCCGTCAGGTTCTCCGGGAAGCGGGCGGCCTGCGGCATGTAGCCGATGCGGGCACGGTCGGCGCCGTCGGGGCGGAGCGGGCGGCCGTCGAGCAGGATGCGGCCGCCATCGGGCCGGACCAGCCCCAGGATGCTCTTGATGAGCGTCGTCTTGCCCGAGCCGTTGGGGCCGACGATGGCCGTCACCTGCCCGGCGGGCATCGTGGCGTCGACCCCGCGCAGCACGGGCAGCGCGCCGAAGGCCTTCTTCAGGCCGGTGATGTGCAGGCGCGCCGGGGCGGCGGCCGGTGGAGCTAGCGGAACGATGTTCATCGGACCAGGCGGTGCATGACGGGGTGGGTGTCCACGAGCGCCTCCGGCGTGAGCACCGGCAGGACGCGCTCGGCAGCGTCGAGCAGGTGGACGAAGAAGCTGCGCATCAACAGCAGCGCCGGCTCGTTGCGCTCGACGAGCAGCGTGAAGAGCCGCACCGGGCGGAAGGGCACGTCGCCCACGCCGTCGCGGTCGAGGTCGTAGCCTTCGTACTGATCCCAGTAGTTGCCGTCGAACGTGCTGTAGTGCTGGCGGCTGTTGGTGGCTACGTCGAAGGAGTTGGCGATGAAGTTGTTGCGGACGAAGCGGTTGGCCTCGGCGTCCGCCATGATCTTGACGGCCCAGCCGTTGGCCAGGAAGTCGTTGTCGATGACGTCGACCCGGTTGCTGCCCTCGGCATAGAGGCCGATGGTGTTCCGGTCGAAGACGTTGCGGGCCACGCGGCTGTCGGTGATGTCTTTCAGCAGCAGCCCGAAGGCCGCCGGCCCCCAGTTGTGCTCGAAGCGGTTGTCCGTCATCTCGACGTGCGCGGTGTACATCACGGCCACGCCGGCATCGTTGGCGCGGAAGACGTTGCGGCGGTAGGCGCAGCGGTCGGAGAACATGAAGTGCAGCCCGTAGCGGTGGTTGCCCTCGCTGTGGTTGTCCTCCACCACGCTGTCCTCGACGAACTCCAGGTAGATGCCGTCGCGGTGCCCGCGCACGTCGTTGCCGGTGATGGTGACGTCCCGCGAGTACCACAGGTGGATCCCGTTGCCGGACTGCGACTCGGTGGCCCGGGTGCCGCGGAGGACGTTGTCCGCCACCGTGACGTAAGCAGCCCTGGAGAGGTAGATGCCGAAGAACGTATCCTCGAAGCGGTTGCCTTCGATCCGCACGTGCCAGGCCTCGTCGACCTTGACGGCAGCGCGGTCCTCGACGAAGCTGGTGGCGACGTTGCGGAAGGTGAAGCCGCGCACCGTCACGCTGTCCGCGGTGATGGTGAGGATCTGGTGCGTGCCGTCGCCGTCCAGCACCGCCCCGGCCTCTCCGACCAGCTCCACCGGCCGGTCGATCACCAGCGCCCCCTCGCGGTAGATGCCGGGGCGGACGAGGATGCGCGCGCCCGGTTCGGCCTGTGCCAGCGCCTCGCGCACCGACGCCACCGGCCCGGCCGGGTCCACGACGAGCGTCTGCGCCCGCACCGGCCCGATCAGCGCGAGCAGGGCGAGGAGGGAAACGACCCACCGGCCGGCCGGTCGCCCCGGCGTCCGCCCGCCTCCCGTGGCGGCTATCCCCGCGCACACGGGACACGCGTCGGCGGCAACCGATGACGTCATCCCGTTCGATGCCTCTTGCTTCCTGGTGCGTCGGCTTCTGGATTCCCGCTTTTGCGGGGATGGCGACACAGAGTATTGCTTCTTGAATCCCTGTACACGTTCCTCTGAAACAGAAGCGTCTCTGCTCTCCGTCACCCCTGCGCTATGCCGAAGCGTGGCTACGTCTACATCCTCGCCAGCCGCCGTAATGGCACCCTGTACATCGGCGTCACGAGCAACCTGGAACGACGCGTCTGGGAGCACCGACAAGGGCTGCATGGCGGCTTTACCCGGCGCTATGCGGTCCACAGGTTGGTGTACGTAGAAGAGCATGACGATATTCAGCGGGCGATTGTGCGCGAGAAGCAGATGAAGAAGTGGCGGCGGGCCTGGAAGCTGGAACTCATCGAATCGCTCAACCCAAACTGGGATGACCTCTTTGAGCAACTGCGTGGGTAGCGTCGACACGGAGAAATCATGGGGGCTACCATAGTACGCGACCGTTTATGCATCGTTGGTCATCGACGTCTGCACACCTCGCCGTCCGTCATTCCCGCGAAAGCGGGAATGACCATGGTGCGTGATGGAACCATGCTCAGAAACCCTCAGGGGGCATCTATAGCGAGAACGTCGTGTGCCAGGGGCTACTCGGAATCGATGATCGCCGTCACAGGCCCGAGCAGAAAGCCTCTCGACGGCTCATCATGCGTTCAGCGGGGTCGGGTGTGGGCGTGGCCGCCGGCGGCTTGCCGGGTCTGCACGAGGGCGAGCACGTCGTCCCAGGTCAGGATCTCGCCGCCGTGCTCGGCGCGGAGGCGGGCCGGGTCGGCGGTGGGCGCGAAGGCTGTCAGGTTCATACCCATCGGGCTGCGCAGGGCGGGGCTGTGCAGGAATACGGCGTCTTCGGCCGGGATGAGCGTGCCGGGCTGCTCGAAGTCGGTGACCCAGAGCGAGTGGATGCGGTCGGTACCGTCTCGCTCTTGCAGCAGGTATCCGGCGAGGCATTCGATGGAATCGAAGACGTAGGTCTTGCCCGTGGTCGTCACCAGTTCGGCGCCGTAGCGCGCGTCCGAGACGGTCATGATGCAATGGGCGCAGGTATCCTCGCCGTAGCGGATGGGGCGGGGCTCGGGCGTGCAGGCGGCCGGCAGCGCCAGCAGCATCAGCAGGGCGAGGCGGAGGGCCGGGGAGCGCATCGTCTCAGGCCACCTCCAGCCGGGTCGAGCGGCGCCGCTCCAGGACGAGCGCGACCAGGCCGATCAGGAACGCCCCGAAGGCGATCCATCCGCCTGCGGCGGGCCACGACGACGCCGTGATGTTGAGCATCTGCTTCGTGCCGATCAGCGGCGGCTGGTAGGTCATCCCCGGCACCTTGATGATGGCCGTGGCCTCGTCCAGGTTGTGGCCGTAGTCGTAGCCCCAGCGGTAGAAGTCCGCCAGGCTGACGATCATCACCAGGGCAAAGAGCACCACCCAGGCCGTGAGCATCCAGCGCTTGCCGAGGGCCGCGCCGAGCAGCCCGAAGCCGATCAGGAAGCCGAAGACCCAGGGCAGGATCTTCAGCTCCGGGATGGAATCCGGCACGATGGGCCTCATGCCGATGTAGTGGTTCAGCCCGTTGATGCTCTCCAGGTTACCCGGGTTCTGGCCCCGGATGGTGTTGACCTCGATGTACATCCCCAGGCCTTCAGGGTATTGCGGTGCGTCCAGCGTGATGTGCCACAGCGGCAGTACGTACACCGCCAGCAGCGCCAGCGACGCCAGAGCCAGCAGGATTCGAGAGCGGGCGGTCATGATGGCGGATCGATCAGGAAGGGGTATGAGGGGAGGGCGGGGCGCTGGAGGGAGGCGGTACGCCCTCCCCCCAGCGCCCCGGGGCCTCTGCCTCAGCGGGAGGCGGTGGTCAGCGTCCCGCCGGTGCCGTAGGCGAGCGGGACGTCACTGCCGGCCGGGGAGACGCGGACGTAGCCCTGCATCTCCTGGTGCAGCGCCGAGCAGAAGTCCGTGCAGTAGAACGGGAAGACCCCGACGCGCTCCGGCTTCCACACCAGCGTGCGGGTCTGGCCCGGCATGATGAGCAACTCGGCGTTGTTCGCCCCCAGCACCGCAAAGCCGTGCGGGACGTCCCAGTCCTGCTCCAGGTTGGTCACGTGGAAGTAGACCGTGTCGCCCACCTTGATGCCCTCGATGTTGTCCGGGGCGAAGTGGCTGCGGATGGTGCTCATGTAGACGTGCACCTCGTTGCCGTTGCGCTCGACGCGCGTCTCACCCTCGCCCTTGACGGCATAGGGGTTCTTGTTCTCGGAGAGCTGGTACATCTTCACCTGGCGGTCCTTGATGACGTCCGCCGCGATGGCCTGCGCGTAGTGCGGCTCGCCCATCGTCGGGAAGTCGAGCAGCAGCCGCATCTTGTCGCCGCTGATGTCGATCAGCTGCGCGGCGTGGGCCAGTTCCGGGCCGGTGGGCAGGTAGCGGTCCTTCGTGATCTTGTTGAGCGCGACGAGGTACTTGCCCCACGGCCGGCGGCTGTCCCCGCCCGGTATCATCAGGTGGCCGACGCTGTAGTAGACGGGGATGCGGTCCACCACCTCGAACGTCTCCAGGCTCCACTTGACGATCTCCGAGGAGATGAAGGCCGTCGTGTAGGCGTAGCCGTTGCCGTCGAACTCGGTGTGGAGCGGCCCGAGGCCGGGGTTCTCCACCTCGCCGGCGATGATGGCCTCGTACTGCAGCACCGGGATGCCGTCGACGACCGTCTCGAAGCGCTCGTTCTCGATGGCGTCGATCATCTTGCGGAACGAGTGCACGGGGATGACCGTCGCCAGCTTGCCCCCGGCCACGATGTACTCACCCGTGGGGTCCACGTCGACGCCGTGGGGCGACTTGGGCGTGGGCAGGAAGTAGACGAGGTTCGGGCAGTCGGAGGGCTCGAGCACGGTCACCTCGGTCTTCAACTCGTGCCGGGCGATGTGGGCCTCGTCGAAGTGGTTGTGGGCGTAGCGGGCGGGCATCGTCCGGGCCGCGCCGCCGGCCACGCACTCCTCGGCCCGCCGCCAGTTCACCGCGGCGATGAAGTCCTTGTCATTCTGCGAGGCGTTGATCTCCAGCAGCGTGTTGGCCTCCTCGCTGTTGTAGCTGGTGAAGAACATCCAGCCGTCCGAGGGGCCTTTGCCGGCGTGCGCCAGGTCGTAGTTGTAGCCCGGCACCAGGATCTGGAAGGCCACGTCCATCTCACCGGGCCGGTCGGCGCGGATGAAGGAGAGCGTGCCCTTGAAGTTCTGCTTGTACGAGTCGATCGAGACGTCCTGCTGCGGCACCGGCACGCTGAAGCGCGTCGAGGCGACGAGGTACTCGGAGTTCGGCGTGATGAACGGCGAGCCGTGGTTGCCCGCCGAGTTCGGGATCTCCAGGATCTCGTCCGTCTCGAACGTGGTCAGGTCGATGCGCGCCACGCGCGGCGTGTTGTTGCCGTTGATGAAGATCCAGCGGCCGTCCGGCACGCCGTCGGTCATCGACAGCTCGGGATGGTGGGCGTCGTCCCACGGGACGAAGCCGTGCGAGGTCATCAGCATGTTCTTCGTCTCCTCGCTGTAGCCCCAGCCGTTTTCGGGGAACTGCGAGAAGACGGGGACGGTCTTGAGCAGCCGCCCGGAGGGCAGGCCGTGGACCGTCAGGTTGCCGCTGAAGCCGCCCGACATGAAGGCGTAGAACTCGTCGTGCTGGCCCGGGGGGACGTAGACGCGCTGGGCGGCGTCGCCGTCGGCCAGGCCGGCCGAGCCGGTGGTGCGGCAGGCGTTGACCAGCACCGCCGCCAGCACAAGGGCGGCGATGCCGAGGGTGATGCGGAAGACAGGTCGGTTCAACATGGCAGGTACCTCGTCAGGGTTCGGAGGAAAGGGAGGGGATGAAGCTCAGGGGGCCGGGGTGGCTCAGGGGGCCGGGGTGGCTCAGGGGGCCGGGGTGGCTGCGGGCTGCTGGGTGCGGAGGAACTCCAGGATGGCGCGGGCTTCGTCGTGCGTCAGCGTCTGGTTCGGCATCGGCGTCATGTACTGCGCCAGCAGCTCCCGGGCGGCGGGGTGCTTCTGGAGCATCTCCTCCGGGTTGAGCATCATGTTCATGACGTAGGCCGGGCTGCGGCGCGTGAGGACATCGCCCAGCGGCGGGCCGACGTAGCGCTGGTCCATCTTGTGGCAGGCCGCGCATTTCATGTTGAACACGGCTTCGCCCTGTGCCGCCAGCGCGGCGTCGATCTCGGCTTCCAGCGTCATGGCCGAGACGGGGCCGATGCCGTGCTCGAGCTGGGCGTCGGTCAGGCCGCCCGGGTTGTCCGGGCTCGTGGCGGCGGCCGGGGCGGCGGCCTCGGGCTCGGCCCCCCCGCAGGCGGCCAGGCCGGCGGAGGCGATGAGCAGCAGGGCGAGCAGCAGAGCGCGTGTGGGCATGATGGCAACCTCTGTCATGGATTTAGTACGATTTTGTCTGATTTACGAATGCGCCGACGCAGCGTCCGGCGATGTGGTCCAGCAGGCCTGCCAGGCGGCCAGGCGTTCCGGTTCGGCCACGAGCATGGCCAGGGTAGTCCCGGCAAAAGCGTTCCTCAGGCAGCCGCGGACCTCCTTCCAGTCCTCGTGCAGGGGGCAGGGTTTCTGCTCGCCGCAGCCGGGCAGCCCCAGCACGCAGGCCTCGAACAGGTCCGGCCCGTCGATGGCGACGACGATCTCTTTCAGCGTGATCTGCCCGGGCGGGCGAGCCAGCGCCACCCCGCCGTGCGGGCCGCGCAGCGAGCGCAGCAGTCCGTGGTGCGTCAGGTGTTGCAAGACTTTGGTCAGAAAGTGGAACGAAAGGCCGAGGCACTCGCTGATGCGCTGGATCGGTATGTAGGCGCCTCGTTCCTGGCTGGCCAGAAAGAGGGCGGCCTGGAGCCCGTAGGTGCAGCGGCGCGAGAGCATGGACCATTTCTGGTTTAGGACTCTTTTGTCTTTATTATAAGAACATCGGATGCCGCGTCCAACAGGTCCTCTCCGCTTCCACGCAAACTTCATGCTTTCGGCTGTGAGCGGTCAGCTGTCAGGGGTCAGCGGTCAGGGGTCAGCCAGGAGCCAGCCGCTTGCGAAGGGGAGGTGTCGCGCCGCGACGGAGGGGTAGCCCCTCGGCGAGGGCGGCTTCGCGGCGGGGTGTGACCCCCTTTCCCCTTCGGGGACTTCCCCCTGTGCAGCCGTCAGCGATCAGGGGTCAGCCCGCCGTCCGCCGCCCGCAGCCCGAAGCCCTCGCGTCGGGCCTGTTCCTGACCGCTGACGGCTGACGGCTGACCGCTGACGGCTCAGTACACCAGGCGCAGGCCCAGGCGCAGCGTGCGGCCGGGTTCGTAGACCGGGAGCCCTGAGGCAAAGGGGGAGCGGGCGTAGGAGAGATGCTGGTAGTACAGCGTATTGGTGAGGTTCTCCAGGTCGGCCGTCACCTCCACGGCGCCGAGCGCATACGTGGCGCCAACGTCCAGCCGGCCCCAGGCGGGGGTGCGGGTCTCGCCCAGCGCCTCGTCGATGCGGGGCTGGGCGGCGGCCGCCTCTGCGCGCACGCTGGCGCTGAGGCCGCGCCACCGGGGCGAGCGCAGCGTGGTATGCATCTGGAGCGGCGCGATTTCGGCCAGGGGGCGGTTTTCTGTCAGGTTCTCGCCGAGGGTATAGCTGATCTGCGCCGTGGCATACGGGCCGTCGGCCCGGAGCGTTACGCCCGTCAACCACGCGCCCACGTTAGCATAGGTGATGAAGCGGGCCTCATCCCGGGCAGCGGGCGTCAGCGTCACGTAGTTGTCGGCGAGGGTGGTGAAGACCTCGCCGGTGAAGGCCCCCCGGCCCAGGAGTCCGCGCAGCGTGGCCCGTCTGGGGGCGGCGAGGGTCGGGTTGCCGGTCCAGGTCGGTTGGCCCTGCATGCGGCGCAGGCCGACGTACAGATACTCCGGCGCCGGGGCCTCGGTGGCCAGGTCGAGCGTGAGCCCGCCCAGCAGGCGGTCCGTCAGCATCGTACGGGCGGAGAGCGAGAGCGCAGCGGGTACGAACCAGCGGGCGTCGACCGCGTCGGGGTAGAGCGTCTGGTAGAAGGAGAGCCGTGCAGCCTCCCCGATGGCGGTGCGCGTCAGCCCGAGGCGGCCGCTCAGCGTGAAGGCCCCGCGTGCGACGTCCCGCGCCAGGCTGGTCGAGATGAGGTGCAGGTCCGGCATCATGTGCTGGCGCATGGGTTGCATCGCCATGCCGCTCGCCATGCCGCCCTGCATGTTGCTGCCCATGGGCGCCATCGTCATGGTGTTCCACGTGTCCCAGTTGCGGTAGTAGATCTCGTAGCCGGGCCCCGTCAGCCCGATCGTGAGATGGCGCGCGTCGTTCTCCATCGCCATGGTGGCCGCGTTTGCCCGGAGCCGGTTGTCCATGAGATGGTAGGTGTGGTTGACGTAGAGGCGATGCCCCTGGTAGGCCAGAAATGCGTTCCACATCGTGTTTTCGCGCTCGTCCATCCGCAGGTAGGGGAACGGGATGTCCTGCCCGACCGAGAGCCCGGCGCCGTAGGTCCAGGCGTTTGCCTCGCCCTGGAAGGCCATCTCAGCGAGGGTATAGGGAGACTCCTGCAGGTAGTCGTAGCGTTCGATGAAGCTTCGGTCTCGAGCGTCGCGGTAAGGTTGTCCGTGCACGAAGCGGCCCGTGAGGCGATGGCGGCGACCCTCCAGGGCCAGCGCGGCGTCGAGGGTCTGGTCATTCAGGCCGGCATAGACCAGGTTGCCCCGTACGCGCCAGGCCTCGGGCGGAGCCGCCCGCCGAAAGGCGACCTGCCCGCCAAGCCCGGAACCGACCTCGGCCGCGGACTTGTCCAGCCGCACCGATTCCATTTCCAGCGGGTTGACCCGCACGGCGGGTGGGTCCATCCGGTTGGGGCAGGCGTTGGGATAGCGCTCTCCGTCGATCACCACCTCCACGTCTCCGCGCTTGAAGCCATCGAGGTAGACGTCGCTCGCCAGCAGCACACCGCGGCGGATCAGACCGACGCCGCTCGCCTGCAGGGCTTGCTGTACCGCCTCCTTGCCGATCAGCGTGGCCCGCTGCGTCAGGTGCAGCCGCCGCGCGCTGACGTGCACCTCCTGCAGTTCGTAAAACCAGCGGCCGTCCTCCTCATGACGAGCCTGCAGCACCGTGTCGGCCCGGAGGACGTAGACGGTGTCTACCTGAGCCAGGGCAGGCCCCGCCGTTATCGTCAGCGCAAGTACGCACCAGAGCAGCGATTTCATGGTTGCACCCTCCGTCGGTTCAGCGCGGGATGGCTACCCCGCACGGACTGGTCATGTATTTAGGACTCTTTTGTCTTTATTATAAGAGCATCAGATGCCGCGTCCAACAGGTCCTCTCCGCTTCCACGCAAACTTCATGCTTTCGGCTGTGAGCGGTCAGCCGTCGGCGGTCAGGGGTCAGCCAGAAGCCAGCCGCTTGCGAAGGGGAGGTGTCGCGCCGCGACGGAGGGGTAGCCCCTCGGCGAGGGCGGCTTCGCGGCGGGGTGTGACCCCCTTCCCCCTTCGGGGACTTCCCCCTGTTCGGCCTGCGGCCAGGGGGAAGGGCTCGTTCTGGCACGATGCCAGCAGCCCACAGCCAGCAGCCCACAGCCAGCAGCCCACAGCCAGCAGCCCACAGCCAGCAGCCCACAGCCAGCAGCCCACAGCCAGCAGCCCACAGCCAGCAGCCCACAGCCAGCAGCCCACAGCCAGCAGCCCACAGCCAGCAGCCCACAGCCAGCAGCCCACAGCCAGCAGCCCACAGCCAGCAGCCCACAGCCAGCAGCCCACAGCCAGCAGCCCACAGCCAGCAGCCCACAGCCAGCAGCCCACAGCCATCAACTCCCCGCCCTCGCATCGGGCCTGTTCCTGGCGGCTGACGGCTGACCGCTGACGGCTCAAGAATCCGCCCGGGTCGTGAGGCGGACGTCCAGCTGGTCGATGCGGTCGGCCATGTCGGCCAGGGTGGTGCCGGCGAAGAGGGCGTCGAGGCGGGCGCGTTCGGTGGCCCAGGCGGCGTGCAGGGGGCAGGGTTTCTGCTCGCCGCAGCCGGGCAGCCCCAGCACACAGGCCTCGAACAGGTCCGGCCCGTCGATGGCGACGACGATCTCTTTCAGCGTGATCTGCCCGGGTGGACGGGTGAAGGCGACGCCGCCGTTCGGCCCGCGGTAAGAGGTCAGCAGGCCGGCCTGGGTGAGCTGCTGGAAGATCTTGGTCAGAAACGGGAATGAGATCCCCAGGTCCTCGCTGAGCCGCCGGATGGGCACGTAGCCCCCGGCGTCGAGCGAGGCCAGATACAGAGCGGCGCGCAGGCCGTATTCGCAGGCGCTGGACAGCATGGACAGGGCGGGATGGCACTTCGGACGTTTTTGTCTTAAAACGGGACCACATACAATCGTCACGTGAGAAGGTTGCAGCTTTCAGCGGTCAGCCGTCAGCCTTCAGCCCCCAGCCAGAAGCCCGAAGCCCACAGCCCGCAGCCCGCAGCCCACAGCCAGAAGCTCCTCCCCTTGCGAAGGGGAGGTGTCGCGCAGCGACGGAGGGGTAGACTCGGATGATGGCGGCAGTGCGGCAGTGATGACCCCCTTCCCCCCTTCGGGGGACTTCCCCCTGTACGGCCTGCGGCCAGGGGGAAGGACTGCTGGTACGATGCCATCAGCCCACAGCCCACAGCCCGCAGCCCACAGCCCACAGCCCACAGCCCGCCGCCATCAGCCCACAGCCATCAGCCCACAGCCATCAGCCCCCAGCCAGAAGCCCGAAGCCCACAGCCAGAAGCCCGCAGCCCGCAGCCAGAAGCCCGCAGCCCACAGCCAGAAGCCCGCAGCCCACAGCCAGAAGCCCGCAGCCCACAGCCAGAAGCCCGCAGCCCTCACGTCCGCCCCTGCTCCGGCGAGGTGGTCAGGCCCACGGTTTCCTTCAGGCGTTTCAGCCCTTGCGAGGCCTTGACGGACCACAGCTCCGGCAGGTACCGGCGGACCATCAGCACGGAGCACCCGGCCTGGTCGGCGACGACGTCCGGGATGGAGCCGAAGAGGACGTTGCGCAGGCGCGACTCGTGCGAGGCGCCGATGACGATGAGGTCGTACGTGGCCGCCTCGATGGCCGCCTGGATGCCGGCCGTGACGGTGGCCTCCTCCCGTACCAGGTAGCGGACGCGCTCGAAGCCGTCGAGGATGGGCGCAACGTCCCGGGCCAGCGCCTGCCGCTCGCGTTCGGCATCGACGTTCTCCCGGACCACGCGCAGCAGGTCGATCGTGGCGCCCGTGGCCCGGGCCACGCGCACGGCGACTTCGAGCCCGAGCCGCGCGTGCAGGCCGCCGCCCCAGGGCAGCAGCACGGCCCCGACGCGTTCCAGGCCGCGGTTCTTGAGCACGGCCACGTCCGCCCGCACCTCGGCCAGGATGCGCTGCACGGGGCTGTTGTAGATGCGGCCGACGTTGAAGCCGCCCTGCCAGCCCATCAGCAACAGATCGGCCTCCCGGCGCTGCGTCTCGCTGATGAGGCTGCCGAAGACGTCGTGGGCGACGTCCGTGACCGTGGTGAGGCGGGTCTGGGCGAGGGGGAGGTCGCCGGCGGCGGGTGGGGCTTCCTGCTGGAGGAGCCGGGCGATGGTGCGTTCGAGCGAGACGCGCTCGTCCAGCCGCTCGCGGGCCACGTCCAGCGGGGTCTGCAGGGGGACGCGGTGCAGGTGGATGCCGACGACCTCTCCGCCCGCCGCGCGGCCGGTGGCTACGAAGCGGCCCAGCCGCAGCAGGTCGGCTTCGTGGCGGGGGTTGGCCAGCGCCACCATCACCCGGCGGGGGCCGGCGGTGTCGATGGGGCGCAGGGGCGGCGCCGAGGCCGCGCCGGCGGCTGCGCCGTAGCGGGGCGCCGGCGCGAAGAACACCCGCCAGCCCTGGCGGCTCCAGGCCGTCCGGAAGTCGGCCCCGGCGTGCTCGAAGTGCACGCGCGTGCGTCCCCAGAGGGCATACCAGCCCAGGCTGACGACGATGAGGATGCCGACGGCGATCTGGGCGAAGGGGCCGGAGAAAGCGATGATGGAGAGGCACCCCGCCGCGGCGGCCAGTTGCAGGAAGGGCGCGCCGGGCACGCGGTACGTGGGGCGGTACCAGTCCGGGTTCGCCGCACGGAGCATCACGCATCCGATGTTCAACGCCGCGTAGCTGTAGAGTTGCAGGACGCTGGCGATCTTGGCGAGCTGCTCCAGGCTCTCGATGGCCAGGAAGCAGAGTGCCAGCAGCCCCGTCACCAGGATGGCGCGGTAGGGCGTGAGCATCCGCCGGTGGATCTCGGCCAGCCAGTTCGGAATCATCCGGTCCCGCGCCATCGCCAGGTTGATGCGGGACGAGGCCATGATGCTTGCGTTGGCCGAGGAGAGCGTGGCCAGCAGGCCGGCGAAGATGATGGCCACACCCCCGGCCCCGCCGAAGAGCCGGCGGGCCGCCTGTGTCAGCGGATCGCGGACCTCCCCGATGGTCTGCTGCGGAAACAGCCCGGCGATCACGAGCAGGATGAGGATGTAGAGCAGCGTCACCAGCGCGACCGAGCCGATGAGTGCCCGCGGCAGGTTGCGCGCCGGATCTTTGATCTCCTCGGCCACCGCCGCGATCTTGACGAACCCCAGGAACGAGACGAAGACCAGCGCCGTCGTCGAGAAGATGGGTTCGACGCCGAAGGGGAAGAACGGGGTGAAGTGGTCGCCCTCCAGGTGGAACACCCCGACGACGCTGAAGAGGCCCAGGATGCCCAGCAGGGTCAGCACCACGATCACCTGGGTGCGGCCGGACTCCTTCGCGCCGATGACGTTGAGGGCCGTCAGCAACACGCCGCCGAGGACGGCGCCCCAGAACGGCGTCAGCGGGGTGAACTGCGCCAGGTACTCGCCCAGCCCGTAGAGGTAGAACGCGATGGCGAAGGTCAGGCTGAGCCAGATGCCGACGCCGGAGATGGCGCCGAAGGCCGGGCCGAGCGAGCGCGAGACGAAGTAGTAGTCTCCCCCGGAGGTGGGCATTCCGGTGGCGAGTTCGGCGGCGCTGGCGGCGGTGATGAGGCAGATGAGCCCGGCTCCGAGGTAGGAGAAGATGGCCGCCGGCCCGGTCAGCTCGAGCGCGACGCCGGCCAGCAGGAAGATGCCGGCCCCGATCATCGTGCCCGTCCCGATCGTGAGCGCGTCCCAGAAGCCGAGTTCGCGCCGCAGGGTGTCCTGGTGGGGTGTCGCCATGGAAAGGCTCCGATACGCTCGTCTGAAACGCCCTGCCCGGGGCGCGGTGGGGCCGGCCAAGATACGGGCCGAGGGGCTATGTTGCATGAGCCGGCGGCCGGGCGGGGCACGGGGCGGGGCGGTGCGCGGTGGGGCTCGTCGCCGGCGGTGGGCACCGGCGGCGGGCACCGGCCGCGGATCCCGGCGCAGGAGGCGAGGATGAGCGGGACGAGTGAATGGCGCATGTGGCGCTCACCAAAGCGCGGGGCAACCCCCTCCAAACCGGCCATGGACGAGGGAAGGCCGTCGCGTACCGTATAGTCGGTTTGCCTGCTTTCCCCCACGCTTCTTGCTCGCTTCCTCTATGACCGTGCCCGATGCCTCCATCGAAGCCCTGCTGGCCGCGTCGGTACGCGAGCGGGCGGACTTCATGCTTCGCTTCATCCGGCAGGGCGCGAGCCTGTCCAACGCCCGCCTGGCCGTCGACCTCCTCTTCCGCCGCAACTGATCCCCGGTGAGGTGTGCCCGGCATGGTATCGCCGCCGGGGGACGCCTATCTTGCGCGGGTTCGAGGTCTGTCTGACGCTTCCGGCTCCGGGAGGGCGGTGTTTCGCATGGCCCAACGTGGACGGTATCTGTTGCTGCTCGGCCTGTTGCTGGCGGCCGCGTTCATGCTCACCTCCGACGCGCTGCACGCGCGGGTGGAGGACGTGATGCGGGCCGGAGAGCGCCTCATCCGGCGGCACAGCCAGTGGGGGATGGTGGTGTTCGTGCTGCTGTCGATGGCATCGGCCATGCTGGCCTTCGTGTCCAGCGCGCTCGTGGTGCCGTTTGCCGTGCAGACGTGGGGGCCGGGGCTCAGCTTCGTGCTGCTGTGGCTCGGGTGGTGGCTGGGCGGCGCCACGGCCTATGCCATCGGGCGGTTCCTGGGACGGCGGATCGCCGTGCTCCTCGTCGGGTCGACGCGGCTGGCGCAGTTCGAGTCGCGCGTCTCTCCGCACGCCACCTTCACGCATGTGTTGCTGATCCAGGCAGCGCTGCCCTCGGAGATCCCGGGCTATCTGCTGGGGCTGGTGCGCTATCCCTTCGGACGCTACCTGGCGGCGCTGGCGCTGGCCGAGCTGCCCTACGCCCTCGGCACCATCGTTCTCGGGGAGAGCTTCCTGCGACGGCAGCCCCTGCTGTTCCTGGCCCTCGGCCTGGCCGGGATCGTGCTGAGCGCCGTCTCCTACGCGCTCTACCACCGGCGAGCGCACGCCAATGCCCCGGATGGCCCTTCCTCCGCCGGACGCTGAGGGGCCTTCGCCCCCCTACAGGTTGCGGCGCTTGACCTCCTCGTCCATGTAGGCCACGGCACGGGCGGTGAGGGCCATATAGGTGATGGACGGGTTCTGGCAGGCCGACGACGTCATGCAGGCACCGTCGGTGACGAAGACGTTCGGCACGGCATGCAGCTGGTTGTGGGCGTTGAGCACGCTGGTGGACGGGTCCCGCCCCATGCGGGCCGTACCCATCTCGTGGATGCCCAGCCCTGGTTCGGCGCCGTAGCCGCCCGGCGTGTAGAGGTCGTAGGTGACGATGTTGCGGCAGCCGGCCGCCTCCAGCATTTCGGCGGCCTGCTCGGCCATGTCCTTACGCATGGCCAGTTCGTTCTCGCCCCAGGCACAGTCGATGCGCAGCACGGGCATGCCGTAGGCGTCCGTCTCGTTCGGGTCCAGGTAGACGCGGTTTTCGTGGCGGGGAAGCGTTTCTCCGAAGGCGACGAGCGACATGACCCACGGGCCGGGTTCGCGCAGGGCGTGTTTGAGGTCCGCCCCGTAGGCGGGCAGGTTCGGGTTCATCCCGCGGGCCCAGCCGGGCCGGAAGGCGCTGCCCTGGTAGCCGTAGCCCCGCACGAAGTCCGCGTGGCGCGTGCGGCGGTCCCACGGCAGGTTGCGGAAGCGGGGGATGTAGATGCCGTTGGGCCGGCGGCCGTAGTAGTAGCGATCCTCGAAGCCCGGCATCTCACCGGAGGCGCCGACGCGGAAGTGGTGGTCCATCAGGTAGTGCCCCAGCACCCCGCTGTCGTTGCCCAGTCCGTTCGGGAAGCGGTTGGAGGTGGAGTTCAGCAAGATCTGCGTGGTCCCCAGCGCCGAGGCACAGAGGAACACGACCTTGCCGTAGTATTCCTCCATCTGCTTCGTTTCCGCGTCGATCACCCGCACGCCGGTGGCCCGGCCGCTGGCCTCGTCGTAGATGACGCTGTGCACGATGCTGTTGGGCCGGAGCGTCAGGTTGCCGGTGGCCTCGGCCATGGGGAGCGTGACGCCGGTGCTGCTGAAGTAGGCCCGGTAGGAACAGCCGCGCCAGCACTGGTTGCGGTACTGGCAATGGCTGCGCCCGTTGATGCCCTGCGAGAGGTTGGCCACGCGCCCGATGGTCATGATCCGGTCCGAGAACGCCCGCTGGATGCCCTCCCGCACGCGCTGCTCGACGGCGTTCATCGCCATCGGGGGGAGGAAGCGGCTGTCGGGCAATTGCTGCAGGCCGAGGGCCTCGCCGCTGATGCCGACGTACGGCTCCACGTGGTCGTACCAGGGGGCGATGTCGGCGTAGCGGATCGGCCAGTCGACGCCGAAGCCGTCGCGGGCGTTGGCCTCGAAGTCCATCTCGCTCCACCGGTAACATTGCCGCCCCCACAGCAGCGAGCGCCCGCCGACGACGTTGGCCCGCATCCAGGTGAACGGCTTGTCCTCGATGTAGGGCACCTCGCGGTCGTTCATCAGGTACGGCAGCGTCTCCTGGCGGAGCAGGTAGTCGCGGTTCTGCACGTAATGCTCCTCGGCGACCTCCGGGGAGACCAGGTTGCGGTTGGGTAGCTCCCACGGGGCTTTCCACTCCATCGGATACGCGCCGTGTTGCAGGGGACGGCCGCGTTCCAGCACGAGCGTGCGGTAGCCGCGTTCGGTCAACTCCTTGGCGGCTACTCCGCCGGACATGCCGGAGCCCACGACGATGGCATCATACGCCTCGGCCTGCTGGGCCAGATGAACGGATCGGGTCATGGCGGTAATCGGAAGGGACGGAAGGAAACGTCGCGCCGGCCGCGTCGGGTTCAGGCGGCCCAGGTACGGTCGACCGTTTCGCTGGGGAAGGGGACGTCGGCGTCGTAGCGGCCAGGCACGGCTACGTAGCGCAGCTCCTGCGTGGCGCCGATCTCGGACGTGTAGTAGCCGAGCAGTGTAGCCGCCTTGAACAGCTCGAAGAACGGCGGCGGCACGTCGGGGCCGTTGGGTGCGCTGAGCAGGTCGAAGGTGCGGCCGGCCGGTGCGGCGGCGCGGGCGTCGGCAACGAGTGCGTCCAGGATCGCCGCCTGCTGCTCCGCCGCCAGCGCGGCGAAGGCGTCGCCGTAGGCCTCACGGGCGCGGGCGTCCACGTCGTCGAGCCCGTCCAGCATGGCCTGCCGGGTGCGGGGGGGCAGCACCTCCGTCACCAGCACGTCGATGAAGCGGTTCACCTCCGCGGCGCGGGCGCCGGGCGTGTCGGTTTCGGGGAGGATGGCTTCGGCCAGGGCGGCGGCCAGGTCGTTCTGCTCGGCCGTCAGCGTGGCCGGCTGCCAGCCGGGTTCGGCCCGGCAGCCGCTCAGCCAGCTCGCCAGCAGCGGCATCGACGCCGCACCGCCCAGCAGCAGGCTCGTTCGTTTGAGGGCGTCCCTGCGGTTCATGATCGACGGACAGAATGCGATGGAAGGACGAAGCCGGCCGGGGTCACCGGCGTGCGTGAAGCACGTGTGAACACGTCATGCCCTGCGGTTCCGTTCCCGGACGGCGGAGATGCAAGGCGGGCGCGAAGATAGAATGAACGCTTGACTCATACCAGCATATCGATGATTTTCTATATCGACGAATATCAATACGAGGAGATTTCCATGACGGAGATGGTTTCGACGGGCGTATCCACCGAGGGGGCCGCCTGTGCCTGCACGCCGGTGACCGCGCACCTGGACGTGCGGGAGGTGGAGGCGCTCGCGGCACAGCTCAAGGCGCTGGCGCACCCGATCCGCCTGCGCATGGTGGACCTGATCCATGCCCACGGCGGGCAGCTCTGCGTGTGTGAGTTCGAGCAGCACTTCGACGTGAAGCAGCCCACCATCTCTCACCATCTCAAGATTCTGCGGGAGGCCGGCCTCATCCGCAGCCGCCAGGAAGGAGCCTGGGTGCACCACGCCGTCGAGCCCGCCGCCTTCGCCCACCTGCGGGCGCTCATGGCGCGCTTCGCCGCGGAGGGTGAGGTGCCGTCTCCCGAAACCGCGATCCGTACCGCCTGAACCGCCAGACCGATGTCCACGTCCGTTTCGCGTCGCCTCTCCTTCCTCGATCGGTATCTGACCCTCTGGATCTTCGTTGCCATGGCCACCGGGGTGGCCCTCGGGGCGCTGGCGCCCGGCCTGGAGGCCTTCTGGGACCGCCTCTCCGTCGGCACCACCAACATACCCATTGCCATCGGCCTCATCGTGATGATGTACCCGCCCCTGGCGAAGGTGCGCTACGAGGAGCTCGGCAAGGTCTTCCGTAACACAAGGGTTCTCGGCCTCTCGCTCGTGCAGAACTGGGTGATCGGTCCCGCCCTCATGTTCGCGCTGGCGATCCTGTTTCTGCGCGATTACCCCGAATACATGGTCGGGCTCATCATGATCGGGCTGGCGCGGTGCATCGCCATGGTGATCGTGTGGAACGAGCTGGCCGAGGGCGACAGCGAGTACGCCGCCGGGCTGGTGGCCTTCAACAGTGTCTTCCAGGTGCTCTTCTACAGCGTCTATGCCTGGGTCTTCATCACCGTGCTGCCGGAGGTGTTCGGGCTGGAGGGGGCCGTGGTGGACGTGTCGATGGGGCAGATCGCCGAGAGCGTGGCCATCTACCTGGGCATCCCGTTCGTGGCGGGCCTGCTGACGCGGTTCGTGCTGCTGCGGGCGAAGGGGCATGCCTGGTACGAGCAGGTCTTCATCCCGCGCATCAGCCCGCTGACGCTCGTGGCGCTGCTCTTCACCATCGTGGCGATGTTCAGCCTGCAGGGCGGCCAGATCCTCGCGCAGCCGCTGGACGTGGTGCGCATCGCCGTGCCGCTGCTGATCTACTTCGTCGTGATGTTCCTGGTGAGCTTCTGGATGGGCCGGAAGGTGGGGGCGGACTATGCGAAGACGACGACCCTCTCGTTCACGGCGGCCTCGAACAACTTCGAGCTGGCGATTGCCGTGGCCGTGGGCGTCTTCGGGATCGGCCACGGGGCGGCCTTTGCGGCCGTGATCGGCCCGCTGGTGGAGGTGCCGGTGCTGATCGGGCTGGTGAACGTGGCGCTCTACTTCCAGCGCAAATATTTTGGCGACCGCGTCGCCGCCGGCCCGGCCGTCGCACCCGCCGACGTGTGCCCGTCGGAGCTTCATCTGGCCCGCCGGGTACCCCTCGATAAAACCAGCGAATGACCTGCGCCGTGGAGTGCTGCGGGCTTCTGGCTGCTGGCTGTGGGCTACTGGCTGTGGGCTGCGGGCTTCTGGCTGCGGGCTGCTGGCTGAAGGCTGAAAGCTGACCGCTGTTTGCTACGAAACGCCTTTCCCCCGAACAACCACTTCTGACAGCATCCATGCCAGACAAGAAACGCGTCCTGTTCGTCTGCACGCACAACTCCGCCCGTTCGCAGATGGCCGAGGGGCTGTTGCGGGCGATGGCGGGCGACCGCTACGAGGTGATGAGCGCCGGCACCGAGCCGCGCGGCGTCCACCCGCTGGCCGTGGAGGCCATGCGCGAGATCGGCATCGACCTCTCGGGCCACCGCAGCGAGCACGTGGATCGCTACCTCGACCCGCCGGCCGACATCGTCGTGACCGTGTGCGACAGCGCGAAGGAGGCGTGCCCCTACGTCCCCGCCCGCGAGCGGCTGATCCACCACAGCTTCGAGGACCCCTCCGCCGCGACGGGCACCGAGGCCGAGCGCCTGGCCGCCTTCCGCCGTGTCCGCGACGCCATCCGGGACTGGCTGGAGGCTACGTTCGTTGCCGGGGACGAGGCGTGACGTGCAGAAGGGCAGGGTGCGAGCGTAGCCGTGTTTCAGCCTGTCTCCGAGGCCCTGTCGTTTGTCTGTTCGGCGTAGCGTGCAGGTGCTTCAGGACAGGCAAAAGTGGGCCGTGAGGCCGGCCGCGTTCGCCGCCTTCTTCACCGCACGTTGCCCCCGGATCGGGTGGAGGTGATGCCGGCGGCGCGTGCGGGTGCGCGGATCGACTGAAAAGGTAGGCGAGGCGAATACGTACTGCCATTTCCATTCAAACGGTGCCTGCGGGTATTTGCGGGCCAGGGCATTGGGCAGTTCGACCTCGTGCATCCCTTCTGCCCGGTCGGCTTCGTACTGGCGGCGGCGCTCATCGAGGTGCGCGTAGAGGTCGGCTTTCAGCGAAGCCGGCAACGGGACGCGCCGATCCTTGTCTCCCTTGCCGGCCCGCACCGTGATCTCGCTCCGGTCGGAGCCCAGGTCCTGAACCCGCAGGCGCAACGCTTCGGAGATGCGCATACCCGTGCCGTAGAGTAGGCGCCCGACCAGGCTTTCGACACCCTGGAGGTGGGCCAGGAGGGCCTGTACTTCGGGGCGGCTCAGGACGACGGGAAGCCGTTTCGGCCGCCGGGCGCGGGGGAAGTCGCTGAAGTCGCCCGGCTCTTTCTTCAGCACGTGGCGGTACAGGAAGACGAGGGCGCCCAGCGCCTGATTCTGCGTGGAGGCCGTCACACGCCGCTTCGTGGCGAGGTAGGTCAGGAACTGCTGGATTTCCGGCGCAGCCATGTCCGACGGTCGGCGTCCTCCATGGAAGATCACGAACCGCCGGATCCACTGGACGTACGCCTTTTCGGTGCGCAGTGCATAGTGCCTCGTGCGCAACGCTTCCCGAACGGCACGGTCCAGGGCCTGCAGGTTGGCTTTCCGGAAAGGATGAGGCATGATGCGAGGGCGGTGTGAGCGGGCAAGCAGGTTGCCGACGGTGCGGTCACGATACCGCGTAGAGGGGCGTTGTTGGATAAGTTACACGACGAAGAAAGGCAGCTATCCAACAGCATAGCGTAGGTCAATAATGTTGAGGCAGGAAGCCGCAGTGCTGGAACCATCCCGCGGCATCCGCCGCCGTCACCTGCTCGGTGGCATACTCCACGGCCTCCAGCAGCGCTTCCGCCGTGTCCGCACAGGCCTTCTTGATCAGATGCTTCAACTTCGACCACAGCAGTTCGATCGGATTGAACTCCGGACTGTAGCGCGGCAGCGGCCGGACGCAGGCGCCCCGCGCCTCGATCTGTTCGACCAGGTCCGGTGCCTCGTGGATGCGCGCGTTGTCCCACAGCACGATGTCGCCCGGCTTGAGTACCGGCAGCAGGTGCTGCTGGATGAACCCGCGGAAGTGCCAGCGCCGCACCGTGCCGGTATGCATGGCCACCGTGCCGGCTCCATCAAAGCCCAGCCAGCCCAGCAAGCTGACGCGTTTTCCCTGCCGCAGCGGGGCCTGACAGACCAGGCGCTCGCCCCGAGGCGCATAGCCGTAGGCCAGGCGCATGCCCTGGATGACTCCGCTTTCATCAACGGCTTTGATCCTGGTCGCATCGACCGTACCGAGCCAGTCGCGGAAGGCGGCCCGCTCGGCTACGACGTCGGGGCGCTGTTGCTGCGCGGCCTGCATCGTCTTTTTTTTCGCGTCAGGCCCAGTCGCGCCCGGACCCGGCCCATCGTGCGGCGGCTGACCCGACGCCCGGTGTGCTCGGTGAAGCGCTGGGCCAGTTCATCCTGTGTCAGGTCGGGCTGGGCCTCAATCCAGGAGCGGACGAGGGCCTCGTCGGCCTCAGTTAGCAGCCGTCGGGACCCGCCGGGTTTTTTCGGCTCGAGCGAGCCGCTCTGCCGGGCCTGGCGAATGACGCGGTCGACGGAAGCCTTGCCGACGGCAAAGCGCTGGGCCAGGTCGGCCCGGGAGCCTTCGCCGCGCTCATAGGCACGGGCGATGCGCCACCGTAGATCGGTGGAAAGGGGAGCGGGCATCAGAGTAGCCAGAGCAAAAGGAATGGATACAGAGTCAGACTGAAGATAACATCAACCGCGATGACCTACGCTATACCCTCTGGCTCTCAGGCACCCATCTATGGAGTTAACCCGGTTTGGTGGACTATCTTCCCCTTACGAACAACGAAGAGGTCCCCATGCCACGAACACGTCCCCCGTATCCCTCTGAATTCCGCCAGCAGATCATTGCGCTGGCACGAGCCGGACGCTCGCCCCGTCAGCTCGCCGAGGAGTTCGAACCCTCCGAACAAACCATACGCACCTGGATCAAACAGGCTGCGCGCGATGATGGCCTGCGCGCCGATGGCCTGAGCACAGCCGAACGGGACGAACTACGCCGACTCCGCAAGGAGAACCGTCGGCTCCAGCAGGAACGCGACATCCTGGCAAAGGCGAACAATAGGTTCGCCCCTGCGGCCTGGTTCGCTCAGGAGACGAACGTGATACCGAAGCAATCTTCGCGTTCATAGATGCCCACCAGGCCGAATTCCCCATCCGCGTCATGTGTAAGGTCCTGGCCGTCTCCACCAGTGGCTACTACGCCTGGCGCAGCCGAGTCCCGTCCCAGCGAACCCGAGACGACGCCATGCTGACCGAGCAGATCCGTGCCCTCCACGCGTGGTCCCGCGGCACCTATGGCGCGCCCCGCATTCATGCCGAACTCCAGGATCAGGATGTGCATGTGGGGTGCAAGCGCGTGGCTCGTTTGATGCGAGCAGCCGGCTTGACAGGCATCAGCCGCCGTAGAGGGCCCACCACGACGCGGCGGAGGGAGGGAGTTGGACCCGCACCGGATCTCGTCGAGCGAGACTTCACGGCGACGGAACCGAACCAGTTGTGGGTGGCCGACATCACCTACGTGCCGACGGCCGCCGGCTTCCTATACCTGGCTGTTGTGCTCGACGCCTTCAGTCGCCGGATCGTGGGCTGGTCGATGGCCAATCATCTGCGCACGGAGCTGGTAGTCGCCGCCCTGGAGATGGCGCTCGAGCAGCGGAAGCCGGAGGCGGTCATCCATCATTCCGATCAGGGCTCGCAGTACACGTCGCTTGCCTTCGGGCTGCACTGCCGGGAAGCCGGTGTGGAGCCGTCGATGGGCTCGGTCGGGGACTGCTACGATAACGCCATGTGCGAGAGCTTCTTCGCCACGCTTGAATGCGAACTCATTGACCGCGAGGCGTTCGCCACGCGGGCCGAGGCGCGGCTGGCGATCTTCGACTACATTGAGGGGTGGTACAATCCGCATCGGCGTCACTCGGCCCTGGAGTATCAGTCGCCGGTAAGCTACGAAAGAAGACACCAAGCACAGGTCGCAGCCGAAAGCTGCTGACTGTCCACTAAAGTGGGTTAACTCCACTAAACTGAACGGCCTGTAGCCCCGCGCGGCCCCGGCTCGTGCTTTGTTTGCGATGCCGTCCCGGGTGGGGCGGACCGTCACCCGGTGCCGGCGAGGCGTTCCAGGGCACGCATGACGCGGGCGGTCGTGGCGCGGTCGATGTGGCGGTTGACGAACAGGTACACCTCCGTGCCGGGCGGTCGGCTGAGGCTGAACAGCTCGAAGCCGCGGTCGGAGCCGTCGAGCTGCACCATCGGGCCCCGGAACGGCGCGCTGTGCGCCTCGTCCAGCACGGCCCCCG
Source organism: Roseithermus sacchariphilus (assembly GCA_003285105.1). Taxonomy (GTDB): domain Bacteria; phylum Bacteroidota; class Rhodothermia; order Rhodothermales; family MEBIC09517; genus Roseithermus; species Roseithermus sacchariphilus. The sequence continues at coordinate 1,444,780 of CP030158.1, forward strand.
AGCGGACGTAGGCGTAGAAGCGCCGCAGGTCGCCCAGCGTGCTGTACATCCCGCCGCTGCCCTTGATGAGCCACGACGTCGGCCCCCAGTTGGGCGGGATGTTGGGTAGGCCGACGTGCTGCGGGCCGCCGCCGGCGGCGAAGTCGGCCAGGGTCAGCCCGCGCGTCTCGCCGTACTCGCCGGTGCGGGTCATGCCGGCCGGGTCCAGGAAGTGCTCGCGGAGGAAGGCGTAGTACGGCCGGCCGGAGACGCGCTCGACGAGGGCCGCCAGCAGGCCGAAGGCGGCGTGGGAGTGCTGCCGGTCCGTGCCGGGCGGGAAGCGCAACGGGGCCGCCAGCAGCCGCCGCTCGGCTGTCGCCCGGTCGATCCAGGCGAGGTCGGGGTCCCAGTCGTCCGCGGTGTGGAAGAAGTCCGGCAGGCCGGAGCGGCCCGTCAGCAGGTGCCGGATCGTGATCGCCTGCTTGTCGGCGGGCACGTCCTCGAAGTAGCGGGTGATGGGGTCGTCGAGGCCGATGCGGCCCTGCTGGGCGAGCAGGTGGATGGCCGCCACGGTGTAGTCGATCGGCCGCGAGCCGGTGCCGAAGACTGTCTCCAGCGTGTTGGGGATGCCGAGGTCCTCGTGGGCCATGCCGAAGGCGCGTTCCAGGAGGACCTCGCCGTCGATCTGCACGAAGACGACCCCGGCCATGCCGTCCGCTTCGAGCCGGTCGAACGTCTCGGCGAGGGTGTCCCGCGTGAGGTGGAGCGGCGCGGGCGATGCCAGCCGCTGGAGGTCGGTGATGCCTTCTGGCCCGAGGACGAGCCGGAGGTGATGCTCGGCGTCGGCGGTGGTCAGGATCAGGCGCAGCCCCTCCGGCTCGGCTTCGACGCGGACGTCGTCGAAGGGGCCGTGCACGTCGGCGCGCAGGGCACGCAGGCGCTCCCGGAGGGCTGCCCGGTCGGCGGCGGGGCTGACGGCGGCGGTGAGGAAGGCGTCGAGCGCCGCCTCGTCCCGGCTGCCGAGCAGGGCGAGCACGGCGTCGATGGCGTCGCGGACGTGCGGCGGCGGCCCCTCCTGGGCCAGCACCGCCTGGAGCGGGCAGAGCCCGAGCAGCACGAGGAGCAGCAGGATGGCGTACGGCGGTCGTAGAAAGCGCATGGGCGGAACGGGTCGGATGCGTGGAACGGGGTCCGTTCTGAACGCCGGCCGGGGCCCGCTTCGTATGTCGCCGGGCCCGGAAGCGGATCCCGGAGCCATGCCGTCCGGTATGCCGTTCCACCGGTCGTCACCCGCGCCACCGGCTCCCGCCCCTCCTCTCCCTCCACCGGCTGCCTGCCATGCCCGCCTCGCCCGATGTGCCGTCACCGGAAGCCCTCTGGCGCCGTTTTCGGGGACAGGTCCACCGCTTCTTGGCGGCGCGTCTGCCGAGCGAAGCCGACGCCGACGATGTCCTGCAGGACGTCTTCCTGCGGCTGCTGGAAGGCTCGACGGCGCTGGAGGACGTGGATAACGTGCGGGCGTGGCTCTACCGGATCGCCCGGCATGCCCTGGCCGATTTTTACCGGACCCGGACGCGACGCACGACCGAAGTGGTCACCGCCCCCGATGCGCTGCCGCCTCTGCCGGATGCGCCAGCGGCGGACAACCTCAGCCCGTACTCGGGGACGCACGACGTGCATGAGGAGGTGCTCTCCTGGCTCCGGCCCATGATCGACGAGTTGCCGGAGCACGACCGCCTGCCGCTGCTGATGGCCGACGTCGAGGGGCGCAGCCAGCGGGAGGTGGCCGAGGCACTCGGGCTCTCGCTCTCCGGCGCCAAGTCGCGCGTGCAGCGGGCGCGGGTGCGGCTGGGCATGTTGCTACAGCGCTGTTGTGCCCTGGAGTTTGGGCCGGACGGGCGAGTGGCGGCCTTCCACCGCCGGGCCGGTGCGTCCGCCGCCGGCTGCGAAGACGGGTGTGGCTGAGCCGGAAGTGGCAACCTGGATGAAGACGGCGTGAAGGCTGCGTCCTTCTGGCGGAAGCTCCGACGTCTGGCATGTGCGGTCCGATACCGGCCGCGCGTGCACACGTTTCTCCCATTCATCGAGGTGCTGCCATGAAACGCATCCACATCAACATCCGGGTCAACGATCTGCCGGCTTCCATCGCCTTCTACACCGCCCTCTTCGGCACCGGGCCGACGACGCAACGAGAGGACTATGCGAAATGGATGCTGGACGACCCACGGGTGAACTTCGCGCTGACCCGGCGGGCCGGCACGCCCGGCATCGAGCACCTCGGCATCCAGGCCGAGGACGAGGCGGAGTTGCAGCAACTGTACGCCGGTATCGCCGGAGCCGATGCCGTGCTGCGGGAAGAAGGTCACACCGTCTGCTGCTACGCACGGTCGGAGAAGTCGTGGGTGAAGGACCCGCAGGGCGTCGAGTGGGAAGTCTTTCGCAGCTACGGTGAGAGTGACACGTTCTACGGCGAAGACCCGGAGGCGGCCTGCTGCGACGACGCCTGCTGCCCCTGATGCCGCCCCGGCCCACGCCTGGGCGATCCCTCAGTCGACGGTGACGTCGAAGACCAGGTGGGGGTGGGTGTTGGGCGCGGTGACGGCGTTGAGGACCTCGAAGACGAGCCGGACGGACGTGCGTCGGGGGCCGGTCTTGACTTCCAGCCGCCGGGACTGGTGGGGGCCGACGGTGATCACGTCCGCATCGCTGTGGAAGGTGAAGTCCGTCTGGTTGTCCAGCAGGAACGCGGCGTCGGAGGTGTTGCGGATCGTGACCGACAGCACGGAGTGGTCGTCGTTCGGGTAGGTGGCGTCCGTGACGGTGAGTGCGGCTTCGAGGAGGGGTTGGAGGACGTCCTCGCGGCCGACGAGCAGGTTGTTGAACCAGGCGACGGTACGCCCGGCTTCGAGCGCTGCCTGGATGCCGGCCTCGGATCGCTCCGTGGCAAAGACGAGCGTGACGGGTCGATGCCCGCCCTCGGGGACCTCGTACTGCCAGTCGATCAGGCCGTGGATGTCCGACGTGCCGAGGATGGTCAGCCCGTGGTCCAGCGCGATCTGCAGCGCCTCGTCCGAGTAGGTGACGTCGTTGACCACCTCGATGCCCTTCAGGAGCCCCTCGGCGATGAGTTCGCGGTGCAGGTCGGTGAGCGTGGCCAGCCCGTCGGGCCGCTGCGCGGTCCAGTTGGGATGATTCCAGAAGGCGAAGCCGCCCTGGCGGCGGACCTCCTCGAAGACGGCCCGGACGTCGTCCCGCAGCAGGGCATTGGCATCCTTCAGGAAGATGGCGTTGACGTGGCCGGGCGGCATGGACCGGGTCACCTCCGAGCCGCGAATCACGATCAGGTCGTGTGCCTGCGCGAACTCGACGGCCAGGTCATAGGCGCGGTTGCGGTCCGGGTGAGGGATGTCCTCGGCGTGGGGCTGGTATTCCAGGTGTTCGGTGATCGCCAGGGCGTCCAGCCCGTCGCGGACGGCTTCTTCGACGCGAATGTTCGGCCAGACGCTGCCGTCGGAAAAGACCGAGTGGGTGTGGAAGTCGCAGACGAGCGTCTGGTAGCCGGGCACGTCGGGGAAGGTGATGGCCCGGTCGCCGGTGTGCGTGTGAGCAGGCTGGGCCGGCGCCGCCGGCACGAGCAGGGCCAGGAGGACGAGCGGGAGCAGGGATCGGGGCATGGGGAGCGCGAGGGTGAGCGGCCGCGGGAGACACCGGGGGTCCGGTGGGCTTTCCAAGAAACCGCGAACGGACCTCCAAACGCAATCTGCCGGGTTCATCGCCTGCCGTCGCCGCCGCGCGCCACGAAAAAAGCGCCCGGCCCCCCACCAAGGAACCGGACGCCATCCGCCATCTGAAGTGTGTGATGGAAAGAAGTGAACGGGGGCGCTGTGGCCTCCCTTCTACATACGCGCATTTTTTCGGAGAAAAGGGTCATGCCCGGCGAAAAAAAATGACGCCGTCGTGTTTCGGCCCGTGGCGGGGCGGCGGTAACCCCCGGCTGTAACCCCCGGCTGTAACCCCCGGACGCGGAGCGCGTAGCGGCGCGATGGCGGGTGCGGCGTACGGCCCTGCCTGTTCTCGCTCTCTACAACCTGGTCTTTGCGGCACGATGGACATCAACCGGAGCGCCCCCGCGACGGCCTCGGCCGAGGGGGTCATTCACGCCCCACCGGAGCTCGTGTGGGCGATTCAGAGCGATTTCGAAACCTGGCCGGCGTGGAATGCGGCCGTGACCCGGATGCGCCTGGACGGCCCGGTGGCGCCGGGCACGTCGTTTCGGTGGACCGCCGGCGGGGCCCCGATCCGGTCGACGATCCAGGAGGTCGTGCCCGGCCGGCGGCTGGTGTGGACGGGCCGTATGCCCGGGATCCGGGCGGTGCACGTCTGGGAGTTCGAGCCCCACCCCGAGGGCACGCGGGTACGGACGGAGGAGTCCTTCGAGGGCGTGCTGGTGCGGTGGCTGGCCGGGCCGATGCAGCGTATGCTGACCGCCTCGCTGGCGCAGGGGCTCGCCGCGCTGAAAGCCGAGGCGGAAAAAGCCGAGGCGGAGCGGCCGGCCGGCCGGGCGGCCGACCCTCAGGGATAGCGGCAGGCCGCCGGATCCGAGGCGACGAAGTACCGCTTGTAGTTCAGCGCTGCCGGATCGGTGCAGCCTTTGAGGTTGAGCAGGCGGACGGAGCGGAACTGCACCGGGTGGCTCTCGCTCTGGAGGGAGATGGTGCCCCCGGTGAGCGGGCGCCCGTCCTGCTTCTGGGCCGGGTCGAAGCCGCTGACCGTCCCCCCGCCGATCTGGGGCCGGGTGTAGCGGAGCACCTCCTCGCCGTTGACTTCGTGCACGATCAGCGAGTCGCCCAGCACCAGCACCTCCACCCGCACCCACTGGTCGCCGTGGTAGGTACGGGATGAGGAGTTGATGCAATGCTGTGTGACCAGCTCGCCGTTCATGACGACGTGCGTGCCGGGCGTGCAGAGGTTGGCCGTGGGGCGTTCGCCCTCGCCCGTGCCGCCCAGGAGCTGCACCTCGATGGAGATGGGGAAGTCCTGGTCGAGGCCCATCGTCTCCGGCGGCTGGCCGTGGATCATGATGCCGCTGTTGCGCAGGGCCCAGCCCGGCCCGCCGGGCGCCTGCTCCCCGATGAAGCGGTACTCGACGGCGATGCGGTAGTGGGAGAAGGGCGTCTCGTAGAAGAGATGGCCGAAGCGCTCGTCGAACGTGTCGTACGCATCGTAGGCGACGGTGAGCAGGCTGTCCACCACGCGAAACGTCTGGCCGACGTTCTCGCCGGCGGGGTAGCCGCGGATCTTGGGCGTCCAGCCCGTCAGGTCCCGCCCGTTGAACAGGTCGATCCAGACCTCCTCGTCCGGGTCGGCGGGGGCCGGGGAGGCCTCGGGGCGGGTGCAGGCGGCGGTGAGGAGGGTCAGAGCGAGGAGGCCGGGGAGCAGGCGGAGGGGGGGCGTCATGGCAGGGTGTCGGGTGAGCGAGGAGGGAACGGGGCGAAACCGTCCGCAACATAGCACACCCGCCGGCGGCCGACAAGCAGGGCGGGCCGGCCGGGCGACGGGACGGGCCTGCATGTGCGCTGCCGATTGCGTATGTTGGGCGCGCCTGTTGTTGCACCAACGCCCGGCCGCCTTTGCAGACCGCCGGGCGTTCGTGTGACCACCGGCGGTTGGACGCGGGAGCGGCCGCTCCCGGCACGTGCTGTGCGAGGCGGCGGGCCGGCTCCCGGATCTGTGATTCAGGAACCAGTGACACCGCACATGGAGGTCAACGGCTTTGTGTCTCCACCCCCTTCCGTTTCCCTGCCCGGCATCCACCTGCAGCACGGCTTCCGCTTCCGGCGGGGGCAGCAGGCCTTCCTCGAAAAGCTGGCGGCCGCCCTGCAGCGCGGCGAGATGAACCACCTGGGGGTGTTCGTACCCGGCTACGGCAAGACCATCACGGCGCTGGCCTCGTTCGTCATCGCGCACCGGCTCGGGGTGGCGCAGAAGCTCGTCGTCTTCGTGCCGCGCGGCAACCTGCGCGACCAGTACGCCGACGCCGGGGAGCTGGCGCAGGTCTTCCGCAACCTGGGCGCGCCGCCCTTCTCGTTCTGCGTGGCCGACTCCGAGCGGGTCTTCCTGAAGAACCTGGACACGCAGATCATCATCACCACCTACCAGTACGCCAGCGGCGAGGGCGGCAACCGCGCCCTCCAGCGGTTCTGCCGGACGGCCCCCTGCATGTTCGTCTTCGACGAGGTGCACCACCTGGCCGAAGACGGCACCTGGGCGCAGCAGATCGAGCACCTGCCGCACGTGTGCAGCGTGGCCCTCTCCGGCACGCCCATGCGGTCGGACAACAAGACGCTCTTCGGTGTGCCGTTCGAGGTGGGCGAGGACGGGCAGCAGTACTACCGGGCCCTGCACGAAGTCACCATGCGCGACGCCCACGAGGAGGGCGGCATCCTCAAGCGCGTCGACGCCCACATCGTCGACTACCGCATCAAGCTCGTCCGTGCCGATACCGGCGAGGAGGTGGAGCTGTCGCTGGGCATGATGGCCGAGAAGGGCGCCACGAGCAAGGAGATCGACACCTACCTGGCCCGGCGGCGGCTGCGCTTCCACGACGTCTATCTGGAGACGCTGCTGGCGCCGGCCTTCGAGCAGTTCCGGGCCAAGCGGCGCGCGCTGCGGGACGTCTTCATCCAGAGCGGCCGGGCCGCCCGCGGCGGGTTCCGCAACCACCAGATGCTCGTCATCGCGATGAGCAACCGCCACGCCGCCGCCATCCTCGACTACATCGAGCGCCACTTCCCGGATTACATCGCCACGCGCATCGGGCAGGACCTGCCCGCGGCCGTGTGTGAGGAACGCCTGGAGGGCTTCCGCCAGGGCCGGATCGACGTGATGGTGCAGGTGGACATGATCGGCGAGGGGACCGACATCAAGCCGATCAGCGTCATCGTCAAGGCCGACCTCGTCCGGGCGCTCTCCAAGACGATGCAGCAGGTCTTCCGCGGCATGCGGTACTACGACGGCTTCCCGGAGGAGGCCAACCGCTGCGACATCTACGCGGCCAACGACTCCGACGTGGTGCACGTGCTCGAATGGATCTCGGCCGAGGAGCAGCTCGGCGTGAAGCTGCGCCAGAAGCGCCAGGGCACGCCGCCGGCGGCTCCGCCGGCGCCCACGGAGCGCAGCGCGTGGGAGCTGAAGGAAGTGCAGGGCCGCCGGATGCAGTCGCACAGCCTGGAGCTGTTCCCCGGGCAGGCGCCGGGGCAGGGCATGCTGCAGGTGCGCCGCCGCCCGCAGGTGGTGGACGTGAACGAGCAGGAGAAGCGGCTGCGCAAGGAATGCGCCGAGCTGGCCACCGAGCTGGCGTTTATCTTGCAGGTCGAGATCCGCGAGGTACACGCCCGCGCCAAGCAGCGGCTGACGAAGGGGCAGGACCAGCTCAGCATCCGGGAGCTGACGCAGAAGCGCGCCTGGCTCCAGCGCTGCCTCCGCGCCCGGCGGTTCGTGTGAGGGTGGCTTTCAGCTTTCAGCGGTCAGCGGTCAGCGTTCTGGCTCGACGCGAGGGTGCTTGCCGTGCAGCCGTTCGCTGAATGCTGCTGGCTGCTGGCTGACGGCTGCTGGCTTCGGACTGCTGGCTTCGTGTGACGCAGGTTCTTCCCCCTGGCCGCAGGCCGCACAGGGGGAAGGTCCCCGAAGGGGGGAAGGGGGTCATGAGCGCTGCGATGCCGCCAGCGCCCGGGGTAGACTCCTCCGTCGCTGTGCGACACCGACCTTTCGCATGGGGAGGGGCTGAAAGCTGACGGCTGAAAGCTGACGGCTGAAAGCTGACGGCTTTGTGGTTTTCCGCCGTGCAGCCGATTATTCGTCAGCCGTCTTCCGTCCGTCGAGTCAGGTGCCATGTCTGAACACCCATCATCAGGAGCCCGGAGCCCGGAGCCGGGAGCCCACGGCTCCAGGAAGATCGCCCTCGTCGGGCCGGGGTATCCCTACCGGGGAGGGATCGCCCATTTCGCCGAAACCATGTACCGGGGCCTGCGGGAGCGGGGCTACGAGGTGCCGTTCGTGACGTTCAAGATGCAGTATCCCGAGCGGCTGTTTCCCGGCAAGACGCAGTTCGAGACGCGGCCCGTGCCCGACCCGGTGCCGACCGTGCGGCTGCTCAACACCATCGAGCCGCTGAGCTGGCGGACGACGGCGCACTACCTGCTCGACGAGCGGCCGGCGGCGGCGGTGTTCATGTACTGGATGCCGTTCTTCGCCCCGGCCTTCGGCACCATCGCCCGGGCGATCCGGCGGCACGGCATCAAGCCGCTGGCCGTCGTCCACAACGCCGTACCGCACGAGCCTCGCCCCGGCGATACGACGCTGAGCAAGTACTTCCTGCAGGCCTGCGAGGGCTGCGTGGTCATGTCCGAGGCGGTGGAGCAGGACCTTCAGCGCCTGAAGGTGTCGGCGCCGGTGCGGCGGGTGCCGCATCCCGTCTACACCCGCTTCGGCGCGCCGGTGCCGCAGGCCGAGGCCCGCGAGCGCTTCGGGCTGAAGCCGGACGCCCCGGTGCTGCTGTTCTTCGGCTTCATCCGGCGCTACAAGGGGCTGCACGTGCTGCTGCAGAGCATGGGCCGCGTCGTCCGCGAGCGGCCGGACGTCCGCCTCATCGTGGCCGGGGAGTTCTACGAGGACGAGGCCCCCTACCGGGCCCTCATCCGCGAACATCGCCTGGGCGATCATGTGCTGCTGCAGAACACTTACATCCCCGACGAGGAGGTGCCGCTGTACTTCTCCGCGGCCGACGTGGTCGTGCAGCCGTACGTCTCGGCCACGCAGAGCGGCGTGGCGCAGATCGCCTTCCACTTCGAGAAGCCGCTGATCGTCACCGACGTCGGGGGGCTGGCCGAGATCGTGCCGCACGAGCGGGCCGGCTTCGTCGTGCCGCCCGACGACCCCGAGCGGCTGGCCGAGGCGATCCTGCGCTTCGTCCGCGAAGGCTGGGGGCCGCGCCTGGCCGAAGGCGTGCGCGAGCGAAAAGCCCACTACAGCTGGGATCGGCTCTACGACGCCGTGGAGAGCCTCGTTGCCCTGCCCCGGCCGGGGCGGTGAGGGGAACCGCCCGGCGCGCCCGGCATTCCCGACGCCCGGCCGCCCGGCCGGAGTGACCATCCCCGCCATCGACCTCGCCCCGGTGTGTTCTACGACCCCATCAAAGACCGCCTCGGCCGGTTCTTCAGCCGGACGCCCGCGCTGCAGCGGCTCTTCTACGGGCTGCTGAACCTGATCTTTCTGCGGGCCTGGTACGTCAAGCGCGAAGTGCGGCGGCTGCTGGGCGGCATGAGCGGCCCCCTCCGCGTGCTGGATGCCGGGACGGGCTTCGGGCAGTATGCCTACTTCATCGCCCGCCACTTCCCCAACGCCCACGTGCTGGCGGTGGATGTGAAGGAAGACTACCTCGCCAACGCCCGCCACTTCCTCGACCAGACGCCGCAGGGCGCTCAGGTGGAGACGGCCGTGGAGGACCTGACCGACCTCCGGGCCGAGGGGCCGTTCGACTTCATCCTGTCGGTGGACGTGATGGAGCACATCGAGGATGACCGCGCCGTCTTCCGGCACTTCGCGCGGGTGCTGCGCCCCGGCGGCTACGTGCTCATCAACACGCCCTCGGATCAGGGCGGCTCGGACGTGCAGGAGGAGGGAGATACCAGCTTCATCGAAGAGCACGTGCGCGACGGATACAGCCGGGCCGAGCTGGAGGCGAAGCTGGCCGAGGCCGGGCTGCAGCCGGTGCGCAGCTTCTACACCTACGGTCCCTACGGCGCGGCGGCATGGCGGCTGCTCATCAAAGGCCCCATCCAGCTGCTCGGGCGCTCGTGGGCGGCGCTGTTCGTGCTGCCTTTCTACTACCTCTTCGCCCTGCCCGTCGGCCTGGCGCTGAACGCGCTGGACCTCCGGCAGACGAACCCCACCGGCACCGGCCTCGTTGTGATCGCGCAGAAGCCGGGGTGAGTTGTCAGCGGTCAGCCATCAGCCGTCAGCGGTCAGCGGTCACACGAAGCCGGCAGCCAGCAGCCCGCAGCTTTCAGCCAGCAGCCTTCAGGGAACAACGAGCGAGAGGCTTTGCATGGGTAGATTACGCGAGAAGGGGATGGTTGTGATCGGCCTGGTCGTGCTGGGGCTGGGCGGGTTCGGCTGCCGGGAGGCCCCGGCCCCGGAGGCGGAGGCCCCGCCGCCGCTGACGACGCTCTACCTCGTCCGCCATGCCGAGAAGGCCGACGACGGCACGGACGACCCGCCGTTGACCGAGGCCGGGCAGGCCCGTGCCGAACGGCTGGCGGCGATGCTGCGGGAGGCCGGCATCGACGCGATCTACGCCACGCGCTACCGCCGCAACCAGGAGACCGCGGCCCCGCTGGCCGAGGCCCTCGGCCTGGCCGTCACGACCCACGAGGTTCAGGGGGCGGCCCTCGCCGATACGCTGCTGGCCCGGCACGCCGGAGGCGACGTCGTCGTCGTGGGCCACTCGAATACGGTGCCGTGGTTGCTCAACGCGCTCGTCGGCGAGGCGCGTTACGATCAGCTCGCCGAGGACGATTACGGCGGGCTCTACGTCGTCACCGTCGCGGCGCCCGGCCGGGCGGACGTGGCGTTGCTGCGGTTCTGAGGGCCGGGTGAGCGGCGACGCACGAGAGCCCGTCCTGCGGGGATCGTACATCGGCCGGCCGCCCGACGACTTCGCCAATCTCTCATCGTACGGGCTGTCCTTTGCCTTGGACGACCCCGGGGGAATCCGTATCTTCAACGGGCACCTCTGATCGTGCCCTGGAGCGGGCGCCGAACTCCCTGCCGGATGCGCCCGTACCCGTACCCAGCGTTTGTGGGATCGCGCGTTCGACAACCATCCAACCGGGGCCTCTCGTGCAGACCAAGTACATCTTCATCACCGGCGGCGTCACGTCCTCCCTCGGCAAAGGCATCGTGGCAGCATCGCTCGGCCGCCTCCTGGAAGCCCGCGGCCTGCGGGTGACCATCCAGAAGTTCGACCCCTACATCAACGTCGACCCGGGGACGATGAACCCCTATGAGCACGGGGAGGTCTATGTCACTGACGACGGCGCGGAGACGGACCTCGACCTGGGCCACTACGAGCGGTTCCTGGGTCGCCCGACGAGCCAGGCCAACAACGTCACCACCGGGCGGGTCTACCTGGAGGTCATCACGAAGGAGCGGGCCGGCGCCTACCTGGGCAAGACGGTGCAGGTCGTCCCCCACATCATCGACGAGATCAAGCACTGGATGCTGAAGCTCGGCAACACGGGCGACTACGACGTGGTGATCACCGAGATCGGCGGGACGGTGGGGGACATCGAGAGCCAGCCCTACCTGGAGGCCATCCGCCAGCTGCGCTACGAGATCGGTGCGCGCAACACGCTGGACGTGCACCTGACGCTGGTGCCCTACCTGGCCGCCGCCGGCGAGCTGAAGACGAAGCCCACGCAGCACTCGGTCAAGACGCTGCTGTCCTACGGCCTCCAGCCGGACATCCTCATCTGCCGCGCCGACCGTCCGCTGGACGCGGACCTCCGCCGCAAGATCGCGCTCTTCTGCAACGTCGAGCCCCGCGCCGTCATCCAGAGCCTCGACGCCGAATCCATCTACGAAGTGCCCCTGCTGCTCAAGGAGGAAGGCCTCGACGAGATTGCCATCGAGAAGCTTTATATCGAGCGCGACTTCCAGCCGGAGCCGGAGCGGGCCTTCCGGGCCGAGCCGGATCTGGGCGGCTGGATCGACTTCCTCAGGCAGCTCAAGAACCCGACCGGCACCGTGCGCATCGCCCTGATCGGCAAGTACGTCGAGCATCAGGACGCCTACAAGTCGATCAGCGAGAGCTTCGTCATTGCCGGAGCCGCCAACGGGGTGCAGGTCGAGATCGACTACGTGCTGTCGGACCGGCTGGACCCGGAGAACGTGGCGGAGCGGCTGAAGGATGCGGCGGGGATCCTCGTGGCGCCGGGCTTCGGAGACCGTGGCATCGAGGGGAAGATCGCGGCCGTCCGCTACGCGCGCGAGAACGACATCCCGTTCTTCGGCATCTGCCTCGGCATGCAATGCGCCGTCATCGAGTTCGCCCGCCACGTCTGCGGCTGGGAGCACGCCCATTCCACCGAGTTCGACCCGGACACGCCCTACCCCGTCATCGACATGATGGAGGAGCAGAAGCGCATCACCGACAAGGGTGGCACGATGCGGCTCGGCGCCTACGATTGTTACCTGATCGACAAGTCGCGCGTGCGGGCGATCTACGGGACCAGCGAGACGCGGGAGCGCCACCGCCACCGCTACGAGGTGAACAACGTGCTGCGCTACAAGCTGCTGGAGAACGGGATGCAGTTCAGCGGCATCAACCTGGAGCGGGATCTGGTCGAGATCTTCGAGCTGCCCGAGAAGCGGTGGTACATCGGCGTGCAATTCCATCCCGAGTACCGGAGCACCGTCGGCCGGCCCCATCCGCTGTTCCAGTCGTTCGTGGCGGCGTGCGTCGACTACGCGAAGGAGAAGAACCTGATGGAGCAACCCCGCCCGCGCCGCCGCCGCAAAAGCGTCGAACTGGCAACGGCGAAGATGTGAGGGCTGCGGGCTGAAAGCTGCTGGCTGCTGGCTGCTGGCTGCTGGCTGCAAGCTGCTGGCATCGTGCCGGAACGAGCCCTTCCCCCTGGCCGCAGGCCGCACAGGGGGAAGTCCCCCGCAGGGGGGAAGGGGGTCAACACCCACCGCATCGCCGCCATCGCCCGGGGTCTACCCCTCCGTCGCTGCGGGCCACCTCCCCTTCGCAAGGGGAGGAGTTGGATGGCGCTATCGGATCGGGCCACGCCCTTCCCCCTGGCCGCAGGCCGCACAGGGGGAAGTCCCCCGCAGGGGGGAAGGGGGTCAACACCCACCGCATCGCCGCCATCGCCCGGGGTCTACCCCTCCGTCGCTGCGGGCCACCTCCCCTTCGCAAGGGGAGGAGTTGGATGGCGCTATCGGATCGGGCCACGCCCTTCCCCCTGGCCGCAGGCCGCACAGGGGGAAGTCCCCCGCAGGGGGGAAGGGGGTCAACACCCGCCGCATCGCCGCCATCGCCCGGGGTCTACCCCTCCGTCGCTGCGGGCCACCTCCCCTTCGCAAGGGGAGGATCTGGATGGCGCTATCGGATCGGGCCACGCCCTTCCCCCTGGCCGCAGGCCGCACAGGGGGAAGTCCCCCGCAGGGGGGAAGGGGGTCAACACCCACCGCATCGCCGCCATCGCCCGGGGTCTACCCCTCCGGCCCTGCGGGCCACCTCCCCTTCGCAAGGGGAGGAGTTGGATGGCGCTATCGGATCGGGCCACGCCCTTCCCCCTGGCCGCAGGCCGCACAGGGGGAAGTCCCCCGCAGGGGGGAAGGGGGTCAACACCCGCCGCATCGCCGCCATCGCCCGGGGTCTACCCCTCCGGCCCTGCGGGCCACCTCCCCTTCGCAAGGGGAGGATCTGGATGGCGCTATCGGATCGGGCCACGCCCTTCCCCCTGGCCGCAGGCCGCACAGGGGGAAGTCCCCCGCAGGGGGGAAGGGGGTCAACACCCACCGCATCGCCGCCATCATCCGGGTCTACCCCTCCGGCCCTGCGGGCCACCTCCCCTTCGCAAGGGGAGGAGTTGGATGGCGCTATCGGATCGGGCCACGCCCTTCCCCCTGGCCGCAGGCCGCACAGGGGGAAGGTCCCCGAAGGGGGGAAGGGGGTCAACACCCGCCGCATCGCCGCCATCGCCCGGGGTCTACCCCTCCGGCCCTGCGGGCCACCTCCCCTTCGCAAGGGGAGGAGTTGCGGGCTTCTGGCTGCGGGCTTCTGGCTGCGGGCTTCTGGCTGACGGCTGACCGCTGACGGCTGACCGCTGACGGCTGACCGCTGACAGGCATGAATGTTGCGCGAGGGGGGGCGTGTTGCGCATGAGAGCCTCACCGCCCCGCCGTGTCCCGCCTGCCGGAAAAAATCGCCGCCCGGATCCGTCCGCTCCGCGTGTTGTTGCTGGGCGGGTTGCTGCTGATGGGCGGGCCGGCGCCGGATCGTCCCACGGCCGCCTCGCCGGTGCGAGCCCCCGTGGCGCCGGCAGACACGGTGCTGCACGTCCGCTTCCCGCGCCCGGAGTCCGATGAAGATCCGCGCGTCGACTACTGCTACCAGATGCTCTCGCTGGCGCTGGAGCGCTCCGGGGTGCCGCACGTGCTGGAGCCGGCCCGCGTGCGGATGAACCAGCAGCGGGTGATCCGGGAGGTGGCCCGGGGCCGGCTCGTGGATGTGCTCTGCACCATGACCACCATCGAGCGGGAGCAGGTGCTGCGGCCCATCCGCATTCCGCTCAACAAAGGCCTGATGGGCGTTCGCCTGTTTCTGGTGGAGGCGGATCGGGCCGATAGCCTGGCACGCCTCGCGCCCGACATCGACGCCTGGAAACGCCTGCGCGCAGGGCAGGGGCACGACTGGCCGGATACGCCGATCCTCCGGCACAACGGCTTCACGGTGGTGACGGCCGACGCCTACGAAGCCCTCTTCCGGATGCTCCGGGCCGGCCGCATCGACTACTTCCCGCGCTCGGTGCTGGAGATCTGGAACGAGCAGGCGCTGCACGAGGGGCTGGCCGTCGAGCCGCGTTTCGCGCTGCGCTACCCGGCCGCGGTGTACTTCTTCGTGCATCCGGAGAACGATGCCCTGGCCAGGGCGCTGGAGCAGGGCCTGACACAGGCCCGCGCCGACGGGTCGTTCGACGCCCTCTTTCAAACGCACTACGGCGCGTTCCTGGAGCAGGCCCGGCTCGACGCACGTACCATCATCGACCTGGAGAATCCGTTCATGCCACCGGGCACGCCGCTCCAGTACGCCGACCTCTGGTATCACCCCTGACGCGCCGCCGGCTTCCCGGCCGCTCCCTGCCCCCGCCATGCCGTTGCACGCCTTTCCTCTGCCGTTGCGGGCCGCCGCAGTCGCCGCGCGTGCCGGCGGGCTGATGCTGGTGGCCCTCCTGGCTGCGGCGCGCCTTCCGGCGCAACCGACCTCGCTGCCGGATCCCCTGCCGGCCCCCCTGCCGGATGAGGAGGCCACGCCCGTGCCCGTCCGCTATTTTCGCCTGCTCGACCCGGCCGATCCGCGCGAGCAGTACCTGGCGGCGCTGCTCACGCGTAGCCTGCAACGCACCGGCGCCGAGCCCGAGCTGGTCTTCGTCGATACGCGGATGAGCCAGGATCGTGCGCTGAAGCTGACGCAGGACGGCGAGCTGGACGTGGTGATCACCATGACCTCGGACGACCGCGAAGCCCGCTTCACGCCCATCCGCCTTCCCATCTTCAAAGGACTCTTCGGCGTTCGCCTCCTCATCGTCCGCGACGGCGATCCGCGCTTTTCCGCCCTCGACACCCCGGCCAGGCTGCGCGCCTTCCGCGTGACGCAGGGACACGACTGGCCGGACGCGGCCATCCTGGAGCACAACGGCTTCGACGTGATCCGCACCCGCGGCTACGACCCGCTGTTTCTGCAGGTGGCCCACGGGCGGGCGGACGCCTTCGCCGGGTCGGTGCTGGAGATGAAGCAGCAGATCGCCGACTACGGGCACCTCGGGCTGGCCGTCGAGCCGCGTTTCGCGCTGTACTATCCCGCGGCCATGTACTTCTTCGTCAACCCCCACCGCCCCGACCTGGTGGCGCGGCTGGAGCAGGGGCTGCGCCAGGCCGCGGCGGACGGGTCGATGGACGCGCTCTTCGATCGGTACATCGCACCCCTGCTCGACGGCCTGGCCCTGGACGAGCGCGCGGTGCTGGAACTCACCAACCCCTTCTTTCACCCCCCGGCCTCCTTCGGCGACGTCGCCTGGCGGCCGGGCCATGCCTCGGGTCCACGATGAATCCGTCGTCCTCCATCTTGCGGCCGAGACGCACCCTCGTCCGCGATCTCGCCATCGCGCTGGTGGTGACGGTCGTGCTGGTCGTGGGCGCGTTGAGTGTGGTCTATGTGGGGGTGTCCCGGCAGATGATCCGCCGGGCGCTGGAGCAGCAGGCCGACGAGACGACCAGCCGGGTGGCCGATGTGCTGGCGCGTCCGCTCTGGAACATCTACGACGACGACGTGCGGCAACTCGGGACGCTCTTTGCCGAGCGCGAGCCGGTGGCGTATCTGAAGATCACGAACGAAGACGGGACGGTGCTGTTCGAGCAGGGCCGGCCCGAGGCGGGGCTGCTGATGCGCCGGCAGGAGATCACCTACGACGGCATGCCGGTGGGGCAGGTCGAGCTGGGCTTGAGCCCTGCTCCGGCCTGGGCGGACCAGACGCGGGTGCTCTGGATCATCGTGGGGCTGGGCGTGCTCGTGGGCGGGACCGTCGTGGGGGTCGTGTTGCTGTTGCTGCGCTGGTACCTGCGGGAGCCGCTGCGTGCCCTGACGGACGGGCTGGAGCGGATCGCGCGGGGCGAGTACGCCTACCGTCTGCCCCGGCAACGTCAGGCCGATATGCAGGACATCGTCGATGCCGTCCACACGATGGCGGCGGCCATCCAGGAGCGGGAGGCCGGTCTGGAGCGGGCACGGCAGGAGCTCGAGCGGCGAGTGGCCGAACGCACCGCCGCGTTGCAGGAGAGCGAGCAGCAGATGCGCACCCTGGTAGAGCACGCCCCCGACGCCATCGTCGTATTCGATCTGGATGAGGGGCGGTTCGTCGCGTGCAACCGGGAGGCCGAACGCCTCTTCCGCTTGCCCCGCCCGGAGCTGTTGCGCGTCGGGGTTCGCGAGATGTCTCCCCCCTGCCAGCCCGACGGCCGGCCGTCCGACGAGGCGGCGATGGAGGAGCTGCAGCGGGCGCTGGAGGGGCAGGTGTGCTGCTTCGAATGGGTGCACCGGGATGCCGAAGGGCAGGACGTGCTGTGCGAGGTGCGGCTGGTCCAATTGCCGTCGACCTCCGGGCGGCGGCTGGTGCGTGGCAGCATCACCGACATCACCGAGCGCAAGCGGGCCGAGCGGCAACTGCGGGAGGCCAAAGAGACGGCCGAGGCCGCCCTGCGCGCCCGCAGCCAGTTCCTGGCGATGATGAGCCACGAGATCCGCACGCCGATGAACGGCGTCATCGGCATGACCAGCCTGCTGCTCGACACGCCGCTGACGCCCGAGCAGCGCGACTTCGTCGAGACCATCCGGCGCAGCGGCGATGCGCTGCTGACCATCATCGACGACATCCTCGACTTCTCCAAGATCGAAGCCGGCCGGATCGAGCTGGAGTCGGTGGCCTTCGATCTGGTCGAGATGGTGCGGGACACCGCCGACCTCTTCGCCCCGCTGGCCCGGCGGGGCGGGCTGGCGCTGCACACCCATCTGGCGAGCGACGTGCCGGCCCGCGTGCAGGGGGACCCGACGCGCCTGCGGCAGGTGCTCTCCAACCTGCTCTCGAACGCCATCAAGTTCACCCCGGCCGGTGACGTGGAGGTGCGCGTCGCCGTGCCGGCGCCGGGGTCGGTGCGCTTCGACGTGAAGGATACCGGCATCGGCATCCCTGCCGACAAGCTCGACCGGCTGTTCAACCCGTTCGAGCAGGTCGATGCCTCGACGACCCGCCGGTATGGCGGCACCGGCCTCGGGCTCAGCATCAGCAAGCGCCTCATCGAGCTGATGGGGGGGCGCATCTGGGTGGCCAGCGAGCCGGGGCGAGGCACCACGTTTTCCTTCACCCTTCCGCTGCCCACCGTGGCCGAGCCGGCCGAGGTGCGGCAGGCGCCCGCCCCGGCCCGGGGCGCCACAGGCCCGGCCTCGCTGCGGGTGCTGCTGGCCGAGGACAACCTGGTCAACCAGAAGGTGGCCCTGCGGATGCTCCAGCACTTCGGCATCGAAGCGGACGTGGCCGTCAACGGGAGGGAGGCCGTCGACGCCGTGCGGCAGCGGCGTTACGACGTCGTGTTCATGGACGTGCAGATGCCGGAGATGGACGGCGTGATGGCGATGCAGGCGATCCGCCGGGAGCACGCCGGGGCGGCTCCCTACATCATCGCGCTCACGGCCAACGCCATGCAGGGCGACCGGGAAGCCCTCCTCCAGGCGGGGATGGACGACTACATCAGCAAGCCGCTCACGCTCGAAGACCTCGGCGCGGCGCTCCGCCGGGTGCCGCAGCACCGCGCCCCCATCACGCCGGAATGAGCCGCCGACCGGGCTTCACCGCAGGCGCCGCATCAGCGCGATGACCCGGCCGATGACGTGGCAGCGAGGGTCGGCCGGCGAGAAGGTTTCCTCCGTGTAGGTGCGGTCCGCCGGGCGCAGGTGCAGGCGGTCGTTGGCGAAGTAGAACCGCCGAATCAGCAACTCCTCGCCCACCAGGAAGGCGGACAGCTCGCCGTTGCGCAGCTGGTTCCAGGGGGCTTCCTCGATGACCACGAAGTCGCCCTTCCGGATGCCGTCGCCGTTCATCCCGTCATCGCCGGCGCGGCCGATCACGCACGTCTCCGGGTCCATCACGCCGCGCAGGAAGTAGGGGTCCACCGTGAGGTAGCCGCTGGGGCGGCGGCGCAGCTGCTCGGGCTGGTCGCTGGCCGTGCGGCTGACGACGACCAGCGTGGGGGCGCCCTCGTCGAGGGCAAAGGGGTCCGCCTCGTCGTCGGCCAGGCGCAGCCCGCGCGCGGCGTTCGGTTCGCGCTGGAGGTAGCCTTTCGTCTCCAGCGCCCGGAGCAGCTTGAAGACCCCGTTGGTCGAGCGAATGCCGAGGGCCTGCCCGATCTCCTTCAGCGTGGGCGGCTTGCGGTGGGTCCGCATGTAGGAGCGGATGAACTCGTACGCCTGGTTCTGACGCTCGGTGAGGCGTGCCTTCATGGACCGGCAAAGGGGCGGATGGGATATGTGCGCGCCGGCCAGTATACGAAGGTGAAATGATTTTCACTACCCCGAAAAACAGGGTGAAAAGATTTTCACTTTATTGCTGTGTCGGGTTTCTGGAGGGGGTCTCGATATGTGTGCATATGCCTTGCACAGATGGTGGGTAGGTTGAGAAAAGCGGGAAAATCGGCCTGAAACGCATATTTTTGGGCCGTCGTGTTTGACATTCGCGCGGCCTGGTGTACCTTGTGGGGAAAAGTGGGGAACTTCCCCAGGGTTCATCGGCTTTTGAGGGAGGACCGTGGGGAATCCCGGTCTTCGACGTCATGGCGCGTTTCAAGGGACAGGCTGAATACTCCGTTGACGACAAGGGGCGGGTGGCCATCCCGGCCAAGATGCGGAGTGCCATGACCCCGGAGGCCGAGGGGACGTTCATCATCACGCGCGGCCTTGAGCAATGCATCTTCCTCTACCCGAAAGACCGATGGGCCGAGATCGAGGAGCGGATCGGGGGGCTGAACATGTTTCAGCGAGAGTCCCGCGAGTTCGCGCGGCGCATCTTGATGTGGGCCGAGGAAGCCGTGCTCGACAAGCAGGGCCGCGTGAGCCTGCCGAAGCCGTTGATGGAGTTTGCCGGCATCCAGGAGAAGGCGCTCATCATCGGTGCCTTCGACCACATCGAGATCTGGGATCTCGACGTCTGGGAGGCCCACATCAACGAGGCCGTCGAGGATTACGAGACGCTGGCCGAGCGGGTGATGACGTGATGCCGACCGACGAACCGGACGGTGGGCCCGCCGGGGCGGACCCGGCCCCCGGGGCGCGACCCTACGCGTCGGGCTACCACGCCCCTGTTCTTTGCATCCCTGTTGTAGACGCCCTGGTGACCGACCCGGCCGGGGTGTACGTCGACGCCACCCTGGGCGGCGGCGGCCACACGGCGGCGCTGCTCGACCGGCTGGCGCCGGCCGGGCGCGTGGTGGGCATCGACCAGGACGAGGCCGCCCTGGCGGCGGCCCGGACGCGCCTGGCCCCGGCGCTGGAAGCCGGTCGCTTCCTGGCGGTCCGCGGCAACTTCGGCGACCTGGAGGCGCTCCTGGCCGAAGCGGGCTTCGACACGGTCGACGGCCTGCTGCTCGACCTGGGGATCTCGTCGCACCAGATCGATGTGCCGGAGCGCGGCTTCAGTTACGCCGCCGCCGGCCCGCTCGACATGCGGATGGACCGCCGCCGCCGGCTGACGGCGCACGAGATCGTCAACACGTGGGAGGCCGGAGCCCTGCGCCGGGTGCTGCAGGCCTACGGCGACGAGCCTCGTGCGGCGCAGGTGGCCCGGGCCATCGTGCAGGCGCGGCCGCTGGAGACGACCGAGGCGCTGGCGGCCGTCGTCCGTGCCGCCGTGCCCACGCGCGAGGAGGTCAAGACGCTGGCCCGGGTCTTCCAGGCGCTGCGCATCGCCGTCAACGAGGAGCTGGCGATGCTGGAGCAGGTGCTGGCGGCGGCCGCGCGGGTGCTGCGCCCCGGCGGGCGCATCGCCGTCATCAGCTACCACTCGCTGGAAGACCGCCGCGTCAAGCGCGTCTTTCGCCACGGCAACCTGGCCGGCCGCCCCGTGCGGGATCTCTACGGAAACCCGCTGACGCCCTGGCGCGAGCTGACGCACCGGCCCGTCACGCCCCCGGCGGAGGAGGTCGCCGCCAACCCGCGTGCCCGGAGTGCGCGCCTGCGTGTGGCCGAGCGCACCGAGGCGCCGCCCGACGTGCAGGCGCATCCCGCCGCCGGACCTGCACCCTGAGGCGGTCCCGCGCTCCGTACCCCGAATCCGTACCCCGAATCCGTACCCCGAATCCGTACCCCGAATCCGTACCCCGAATCCGTACCCCGAATCCGTACCCCGAATCCGTACCCCGAATCCGTACCCCGAATCCGTACCCCGAATCCGTACCCCGAATCCGTACCCCGAATCCGTACCCCGAATCCGTACCCCGAATCCGTACCCCGAATCCGTACCCCGAATCCGTACCCCGAATCCGTATCCGAAGCGTCACCCGAACTCCAGGCTAAATCCGGTAAGGACTGATGAAGGTTGCGATCGAGGAGCACATCCTGCACTGGCTGGCCTCGCTAGGCTATCCGCTGGCCGGGCGTACGCGCGAGGAGATCACCGCGATGTTCCTGCGCGAGGCGCGCCAGTGGGAAATGGCCCCGTGGGAGCTGGACCGGCTCGTGCGGGAGGGCTACGACATGGAGCGGCGCGACGTGGAACGGCGCGACGTGGAGCGGCCCCAGGCTCGCACGACCGAGCGCGGGCCGCTCGCGCGTCCCCGGTACGCGTTTACCCCGTGAATCACCCCATTCATTCTCGACACCCCTGACCCCGGTTCTGCCCATGGCGACGTCCCGCACTTCCAGCCAGCGTCCCCGCGCCGGTGCCGCCACGCGAGCCACGGCGGCCCGTGCGGCGCGGCCCGGGCCGGCCGCCGGCCGCCGCGCACCCCGCCGGCACGCGTCGGCATGGACCATCTCCGTGCCGCGCGGACACCGGCCGGCCACCCTGCCCGGCTGGGGCGACCTGGCCCGGGGCAAGAACGAGCGCGTCCCGAGCCGCCCCCGGCCCACCGGCTTCATGGCGCAGGTGTCCACGCTCCGCTTTGCCCTCCTGCTCTTTGCCATGGCGGCGGCCTTCACGGTCTACGTCGGCCACGTGTATGCGACGCAGGATCTGCTGGCGGCCGTGCAGGAGGCCCGCAAAGAGAATCAGCGGCTGCACATGCGCTACAACCAGCGCAAGGCCGCCTTCGACCAGGCCACCAGCCCGACGGTCATCTACCGGCGGGCGCGGGCGCTGGGGCTGGAAGAGGACGTGGCCTACGGGCCTACGATCCACCTGAACGATTAACCGATGCGCGGCCCGACGTCCCGTGGAAGCCAAGGACCACATACTGGCCCGAATGTACGTGGTGCTGACGCTCGTCAGCCTCGTGCCGCTGCTCATCGTCGGGCAGATCGTGCGGATCTATCTGACCGAGGGCACCGAGCTGCGCGAACGCGGGAGGCAGCAGGCCAGCGCCTCGATCACACTGCCCGCCCTGCGCGGGTCCATCCTCGACCAGGCCGGACGCACGC
Source organism: Roseithermus sacchariphilus (assembly GCA_003285105.1). GTDB lineage: Bacteria > Bacteroidota > Rhodothermia > Rhodothermales > MEBIC09517 > Roseithermus > Roseithermus sacchariphilus. The sequence goes on from CP030158.1 coordinate 1,466,726, forward strand.
TGGCCGCCAACATCGCCCGCTACGACCTGGCCCTCGACCCGACGGTGCCGGGCTTTGCCGAGCAGGCATCGACGTTCTTTGACCGTCTGTCCAGACTCACCGGCCAGTCCGCCGCCGTCTTGCGGCGCCGTGTGGCGCAGCGCACCAGCCGGCAGTATGTGCTGTTGCTGCGAAACCTCGATGAGGCTGCCCGCGAGGAGATCGCCTCGTGGAAGGTGCCGGGGGTGCAGTTGCAGGAGCGCTTCTCCCGCCGCTACAACTACGGCCCCACGGCCGCCCACGTCCTCGGCCACGTCAGCGTCGACGGGCAGGGGATGGCCGGGCTGGAGTTGCAGCTCGACGAGGTGCTGAAGGGACGGCCCGGCCGCCGCGCCGTCCAGCGCGACCGCCACGGCGTGCGCAAGGTGCGCGTCGACGGAGCCGTCGTCGAGCCGGAGCACGGCCAGACCGTCGTGCTCACGATCGACCTCGTGCGCCAGTCGATCCTGGAAGAAGAACTCGCCCGCGGGGTGGCCGAGAGTGGAGCCCGGTGGGGGACGGCCATTGCCATGGACCCGCACACCGGCGCCATCCTCGCCCTGGCCAACGTGCCGACGTACGACCCGAACGCGCCCGGTCGCTATGACGACGCCGCTCGCCGCAACCGCGCCATCACCGACCGCATCGAGCCCGGCTCCACGTTCAAGCTGGTGGCGGCCGTGGCGGCCGTGGAGCAGGGGGTGGTGACGCTGGAGGATTCCATCGAGACGGGCGACGGCTGGGCGGTCTTCGGCGGCCGCACCGTGAAGGACACCCACGCCTGGGGCACCATCTCCTTTGCCGACGTGATCGCGCTCTCCAGCAACGTGGGCATGGCGAAGGTGGCGTCTCGTCTCGATCCGGGGGTCTTCTACCAGTATGCCCGCAACCTGGGCTTCGGGCAGCCGACCTGGGTGGACCTACCCGGCGAGGTCGGCGGGACGCTCAAGAAGCCGAACGCGTGGAGCGGCACGACGCTGACGTCGATGAGCCGCGGCTACGAGGTCGATGCGACGCCCCTGCAGATGCTCACCGCCTACTGTGCCCTGGCCAACGGCGGGTTACTCGTGCGGCCCTACGTCGTGGCCGAGCGCCGCGACATGCTGGGGCGGACGGTATGGCGGGCGTCGCGGGATTCCATCCGGCGGGCCTTCAAGCCCGCCACCGCCCGGGCGCTGCTGCCGGCCTTCGAGCGGGTCGTGGAGGAAGGCACCGCCACGCAGGCGCGCATCGAGGGCCTGCGCATTGCCGGCAAGACGGGGACGGCACAGAAAGCCGTCGGCGGGTCGTACGACCGCCATGCGTACCGGGCCTCGTTCGTCGGCTTCTTCCCGGCCGAAGCGCCCGAGGTGGCCCTGATCGTCGTGCTCGACGAGCCCCGCACGAGCGGGTACGGGGGGGTGGTGGCGGCGCCCATCTTCCGGCGTGTGGCCCGCCGGTGGGCCGGCACGTTGCCGGAGGTGGCACGGCGGCTGGCGCCGGTGCCCGACCTGCCCGAGCCCCCCGCCCGCGCCGTGCCGGACGTGACCGGGCAGCCCGCCACGGTGGCGGCCTCCCGGCTGATGGCGGCCGGCTACCGCGTGCCCCTGCCCGATCCGGCGGACCGGCTGCGGCCCGTCGCGGTGCAGCAGCCCGCGCCGAACACCCTGCTGGAGCCCGGCGCCCGCGTGCGCCTCCGGGCGGCCGCCCCGGACACCACCGCGCCCGTCATGCCCGACGTGACCGGCCTGAGCGTCCGGCAGGCCGTCTTCTGGCTGGCCGCCCGGGGCGTGCACGTCGAGGTGCAGGGCCACGGGCGCGTCGCGGCGCAGTCGGTGCCGGCCGGCGCCGCCCTCCCGGAGCGGGTCGTGTTGCGCTGCCGATGAGGCCTCCCGTTCCCCATGGCTGCCATCTGGACACATGAAACGTCTGCGTACCCTGATCGACCCGTTGACCAGGGCGGGGCTCGTGCGAACGGTACGCGCCCTCAAAGACGACATCGTCATCGACCATCTGGCCGACGATAGCCGGAAGGTCGGGCCGGGCGGGCTCTTCGTCGCCGTACGCGGCGAGCGGGCCGACGGCCACCTGTTCATTGACAAGGCTGTTCAAAACGGAGCCATCGCCATCGTGTGCGAGGCGATGCCGGGCGAGGCGTCTGCGCGCTTCCCCGGCATCGCCTTCGTGCAGGTGCGCGATGCACGCCAGGCCCTGGCGGACCTGGCCGCGGCGTTCTACGACCACCCGGCCCGTGCGCTGAAGATGGTGGGCGTCACGGGGACCAACGGCAAGACGACCACGGCCTACCTCGTACACCATGCCCTGACGGCCCTGGGCACGACGGCTGGACTCATCGGCACCGTGGCCTACCGCGTCGGGGATGAGACGATCGCCGCCACGCACACGACGCCGGGAGCGCTGGCCCTGCAGCGGCTGCTGCGGGGGATGGTCACGGCCGGCTGCACCGCCTGCGCGATGGAGGTGTCGTCCCACGCGCTGGTGCAGGAGCGGGTGCGCGGCATCCCGTTCGAGGTGGCCGTCTTCACGAACCTCACGCCGGAGCACCTCGACTACCACGGCTCGTTCCAGAACTATCTGGCCGCCAAGAAGCGGCTCTTCGACGGGCTCGGACCCGCCGCGACGGCGCTCTACAACGCCGACGACCCGTCCGGTGAGGCCGTGGTGGCGGGCACGGCCGCCCGCCGCTTCTCCTACGGCCGCCGGCCCGGGGCCGACCTGCTCGTGGAGGTGCTGGAGAACCGCATCGACGGGCTGCGGCTGCGCCTGGACGGTCGCTCTCGCGCCTTCCGCCTGGTGGGGCTGTTCAACGCCTACAACCTCGCGGCCGCCTACGGGGCACTCCGCGCCCTCGGCCATGATGCCGGCGCCGTGCTCGACGTGCTGGCCGAGGCCCCGCCCGTGCCCGGCCGGTTCGAGCAGATCTCCTTTCCGAGCGGCACGACGGTCATCGTCGACTACGCCCACACGCCGGACGCCCTGGAGAACGTGCTCCAGACGATCCGGGCGCTGAAGCCACCCGGCGCCACGCTCTGGTGCGTCTTCGGCTGCGGGGGCGACCGCGACCCGACGAAGCGCCGCACCATGGGCAGCATCGCCGAACGCTATGCCGACCGCGTCATCGTCACCAGCGACAACCCGCGCACCGAGGACCCCGAGGCCATCATGAACGACATCCGCCGCGGCATGGAACACCCGCTGGAGGCCCGCTGGATCGTGGACCGCCGCGAGGCCATCCGGGCTGCCGCCGCCGGCGTCCGCCCCGGAGACGTCGTCCTCATCGCCGGCAAAGGGCACGAGCCCTACCAGATCATCGGTACCGACCGTATTCCGTTCGACGACCGCGAAGAAGCCCGCCAGAGTTTCCGGTGACCGCCCATCGGCCCCCGGCCCGGACGCCGGCCGCTGCCCCCCTGTCCTATGCTCTACTACCTGATCGACTACCTCGAGCAACAGTTTCAGCCGCCGGGCTTCCAGGTGATTCAGTTCATCACGGTCCGCACGGCGCTGGCCGCCATCACGGCGCTGGTGATCGCCCTGTTCATCGGCCGGCGGATCATCGACTGGCTGGGGCACCAGCAGCTGGGCGAGCGGGTGCGAGAGGGCCTCGACGCCGGCGCCGTGAGCCATGCCCACAAGGCCGGCACCCCGACGATGGGAGGCCTCATCATCCTGCTCTCCATCCTGGGGGCCGTGCTGCTCTGGGGCGCCATCGCCGAGGTGTACGTCTGGCTGGCGCTGGTGGCGCTGACGTGGATGGGGGCCTTCGGCTTCGCCGACGATTACATCAAGGTGATCAAGAAAGACAAGAGCGGCCTGCCGGCGCGCATCAAGATCGTCGGGCAGGTCACCCTGGGGCTCTTTGCCGGTGCCGTGCTGTACTTCCACCCGGCCTTCGCCGAGTTCCACACGCTGACGTACCTGCCCTTCGCGCGGGGCCGCGTCTTCGATTACGATCTGTTCGGGCGGCTGGCCAACGGCGTCGACCTCGGCTGGGTGGTCTACATCCCCGTCGTCGTCTTCATCATCACCGCCGTCTCGAACGCCGTCAACCTGACCGACGGGCTCGACGGGCTGGCGGCGGGGGTGACGGGCATCGTGGCCCTGGGGCTGACGGCGCTGGCCTATATCTCCGGCAACCGCATCCTGGCGGAGTTTCTGGACGTGATGTACCTGCCCGGGGCGGGGGAGCTGGTCGTCTTCACGACGGCCCTGGCGGCGGCCTGCTTCGGCTTCCTCTGGTACAACGCCAACCCGGCGTCCGTCTTCATGGGCGACACCGGCGCCCTGGCGCTCGGCGCGGCGGTGGGCGTCTCAGCGCTGCTCGTCCGCAAGGAGCTGCTGCTGCCGCTGCTGTGCCTGGTGTTCTTCCTGGAGTCGCTCTCGGTCATCCTCCAGACGAGCTACTTCAAATACACCCGGCGCAAGACGGGCGAGGGCAAACGGCTCTTCCGCATGGCCCCGCTGCATCACCATTACGAAGCCCTCGGCGTGCCCGAGAACAAGATCGTCGTGCGGTTCTGGATCGTCACGGCGATCACCGTCATCGCCACCCTGCTCACCCTGCGGATTCGCTGACGCCATGCGCCCGGACGAGATCAACGGCTTGAAGGTGACCGTCATCGGCGGCGCGCGCAGCGGCCTGGCCGTGGCGCGGCTGCTGGCGGGAGCGGGGGCGCAGGTGTTCCTGACCGATCACGGCACGCCCACGCAGGGCCTCGAAGCGGCCCTCGAAGCGGCCGGCGTCCGCTACGAGTTCGGCGGCCACACGCCGCGCGCCCTTGACGCCGACGTCATGGTCATCAGCCCCGGCGTGCCCTCGACGATCAACCTGGTGCAGCAGGCCCGCCGCAGCGGCCTTCCGGTGTACTCCGAGATCGAGGTCGCTTCCTGGTTCTGCCGGGCGCCCATCGTGGCCATCACCGGCACCAACGGCAAGACGACGACGACGAGCCTGACCGGCTACATCCTGCGCCGCGCCGGCCGGCGCACCCTCGTGGCCGGCAACATCGGCTATCCCTTTTCGGACTACGTGCTCGACGCGGGCGAGACGGACGTGGTGGTCCTGGAGGTCTCCAGCTTCCAGCTCGATCACATCGCCACGTTCCGGCCCCGGGTGAGCGTGCTGCTCAACATCACGCCCGACCACCTGGACCGCTACAACTATGACTTCAACGCCTACGCCCAGAGCAAATTCCGCATCTTCGAAAACCAGCACGGCGACGACGTGCTCGTCTACAACCGGGACGATCACCTGATTCACGAATACGTCTCGTGGGTCGCCCCGCGGCGCGGCCTGCGCACCCTGAGCTTCAGCCTGGACGAGACGCCCGGCAGCAGCGCTTTCGTGCGCGGCGGCCACCTCGTCCTCCGGGTTCACCAACAAGAAGAGGTCCTCATGCAAGCGAACCAGTTGGCCCTGCGGGGTCGCCACAACCTGTACAACTCGCTGGCAGCAGCGGTGGCGGCGCGCGTGATGGAGGTTCGGAGCGACGTCATCCGCGAGAGCCTGGCCAGTTTCGAGGGCGTCCCGCACCGCCTGGAACTGATCCGCGAGCTGGACGGGGTTCGCTACATCAACGACTCGAAGGCGACCAACGTGAACGCGCTCTGGTACGCGCTGGAGAGCTTCACCGAGCCGGTAGTGCTGATTGCCGGGGGGCGGGACAAGGGCAACGACTACGCGGCCGTTCGCCCGCTGGTGCAGCAGAAGGCGCGGGCCGTGATCGCCATCGGCGAGAGCGCGGACAAGGTGCTGCGCGACCTGGGCACGGCCGCTCCGCACAGCGTCCACGCCGCGAGCCTGGAAGAGGCGCTGCGCTACGCCCGGCTCTTTGCCGAGCCCGGCGACGTGGTGCTGCTGAGCCCGGCCTGCGCTTCGTTCGACATGTTCGAGAACTATGAAGACCGCGGCGACACCTTTCGCCGCCTCGTCAACAGTCTCTAGGTGGTACAGGGGCGCACCTGCCGGCGTGCCCCGGGCCGGGAGACGCCCGGGGCGCGCCGCCGGTGCACGCAGCACACAGCGACATGGCACAACAGACACAACAGACTTCCCTCCGGCAGCGCGTGGCTGCGCTCAACCCGCCCGACAAGTTCGTGCTGTGGGTCGTGCTGGGGCTGGCCGCCGCCGGGGTGGTGGCGGTCTACAGCGCCATCGCCTTCCTCGCCGAGACGAAGTCCGCCGGCGATACCGAGCGCTTTCTGCTCCGGCACCTGGGGCGGGTGGCGCTGGCCCTCGGGGCCGCGGTGGTGTTCAGCCTGATCGACTACCGACGGCTGGCGCGCTACAGCAAGCTCGCGCTGATCGGCTCGCTGGTGCTGCTCGTCATCGTGCAGATCGCAGGCGAGCAGGTCTTCGGGGCGCAGCGGCGCATCTTCGGCTTCCAGCCCTCCGACCTGGCGAAGGTGGCGCTGCTGCTCTACGTGGGCGTGTTGCTGACGCACAAGCAGGCCTACATCAAGAGCTTCAGCCGGGCCTTTCTGCCGCTGCTGGTCTGGATCGGAGCGACGGTGGTGCTCATCGGCATCGAGGACCTCTCGACGGCGGCCATCGTGCTGACCTCGGCGCTGGTCATGTGCTTCGTCGGCCGGGTGAGCGTGTGGCATCTGGGCGGGCTGGGGCTCGTCGGGGTGGTGCTGGCAGGGCTTCTGCTCTGGCACTCGCCGGGCCGGGCGGCGCGCATCGAGGCGCATCTGGGGATGAAGCTCTTCCCGCACACCAACGCCGAGGAGGTCTTCAGCCAGCAGGACGAGGGCTACCAGGCGCAGCAGGCCCGCATCGCCATCGCCATGGGCGGGCTGTTCGGCGTCGGGCCCGGCAAGAGCATCCAGCGGGACTTCCTGCCGGCCCCGTACAACGATTTCATCTTTGCCATCATCGCCGAAGAGTATGGCCTGTTCGGGGCGCTGGCGCTGCTCGGGGCGTTCGTGGGGCTGCTGATCCACGGCTTCCTGCGCATCGCCCGGCACGCACCGGACCCCTTCGGGCTGTTCCTGGCCGTGGGGCTCGTGACGATGCTCGTGCTCTACGGGTTCGTGCATGCCGGCGTCTCCTGCGGGCTGCTGCCCGTGACGGGTCTGCCCCTGCCGTTCGTCTCCTACGGCGGCACCTCCATGCTCGCCGCCGGCGTCATGGTGGGCATTCTGCTCAATATTTCCAGACACGTGAAGTAACGAGGGACGTATCCGAAGCGGCCCGGAGGCGGAGGCCCGGAGGCCTTCTCGTCCGACGCTGCGCCCTGCGTTTGCCCATGCCACACCCGTCGGGTCACATAGCGCCGCGGATCCTCTTCGCCGGGGGCGGTACGGGCGGGCACGTCTATCCCGCCATCGCCATCGCCGACGCCGTCCGCGCCCTCGTGCCGGACGCGGCGATCGCGTTTGCGGGGACGCGGGAGCGCCTGGAGTGGGAGGCGGTGCCGAAGGCCGGCTACCCGATCCACGCGATCACGGTGGTGGGCCTGCAACGCCGGCTGACGTGGCGCAACCTGGCCTTCCCGTTCAAGCTGGTGCAGGGGCTGGCGCAGAGCCGGAGCTACGTGCAGGCGTTCGACCCGGACGTGGTCGTGGGCACGGGCGGCTACGTGGCCGGTCCGGTGCTGCTGGCGGCGAGCCTGCAGGGGCGCCCGATCGTGCTGCAGGAGCAGAACGCCTACGCCGGCCTGACCAACCGGCTGCTGGCCCGGCGCGCGGCCCAGATCCACATTGCCTTCCCCGAGGCTCGCCGCTACTTCCCGCCGGAGAAGTGCCGCCTCAGCGGCAACCCGACGCGCCGGGCGCTGCGGCACGCCGACCGGGCCGAAGCCCGCCGGGCCTTCGACCTGCCGGAGACGGCCCGGGTGCTGCTCGTCTTCGGCGGCTCGCTGGGCAGCGCCGCGCTCAACGCCGCGCTGAGCCGCCACCACGCCGCGCTCCTGGCCGATCCGCAGACGCACGTGATCTGGCAGACGGGACGGCTCTATCACGACCGCTACCGCGCCCTCGACGGCGCCCATCCGCGCCTGAGGCTGCTTCCGTACCTCGACCGCATGGACCAGGCCTACGCGGCGGCGGATCTCGTGCTCTGCCGCGCCGGTGCGCTCACCTGCAGCGAGCTGATGGTGACCGGCAGCCCGGCGATCCTCGTGCCCTCGCCCAACGTGGCCGAGGATCACCAGACCCGCAACGCCCGCAGCATGGCCGACGCCGGCGCCGCCGTGCTGCTGCCCGAGGCCGAGCTGGACGCCCGCCTCGTCGAGACGGTGCGCGCGCTGCTGGACGACGCGGACCACCGCCGCCGCATGGCCGAGGCGGCCCGCGCCCTGGCCCGCCCGAATGCCGCCGACGAGATCGCCCGCGCCGTGCTAGCCCTCGCCGGCCACCGATGAACACCCCCGATGCCCTGACCCCCTTTCGTCCGACGTTCGTTCACCCCTCGACGATGGCACGACGCAGACAACCCGTTTTTGGCCGCATCCGCCGGATCCACATGGTGGGCATCGGCGGCATCGGGATGAGCTCCATCGCCGAGGTGTTGCTCGTCCGCGGCTTCCGGGTGACCGGCTCGGACCTGAAGAAGAGCGACGTGACGGACCGCCTCGAATCGCTCGGGGCTACCGTCTACGAAGGCCATGCCGCCGACCACGTCGGCGACGCCCACGTCGTCGTCTACTCCTCCGCCGTCGATCCGGCCCGCAACCCCGAGACGCGCGAGGCCGAGCGCCGGCGCATCCCGCTCATCCCCCGGGCCGTCATGCTCGGGGAACTGATGCGCATGAAGTTCGGCATCGGCATCGCCGGCACGCACGGCAAGACGACGACGACCTCGATGGTCGGCCTCGTGGTCGATGCCGGCGGGTTCGACCCGACGATCATCGTCGGCGGCAAGGTGCAGGCCTACGACTCCAATGCCGTCGCCGGCGAGGGGGACATCATCGTGATCGAGGCCGACGAGTACGACCGCACCTTCCTGCGCCTGACGCCGTCGCTGGCCGTCATCACCAACATCGAAGTCGATCACCTCGACATCTACCGCGACCTGGACGACATCGAGGACGCGTTCGTGCAGTACGCGAACACCGTCCCCTTCTTTGGCGCCGCCATCGTCTGCCTCGACGATCCGAACGTGCAGGCGATCCTGTCGCGCATCGACCGGCGGCTGGTGACCTACGGCACCTCGCGCCAGGCCGAGATCCGCGCCGAGCAGATCCGGCAGGAAGGGCTGCACAGCCGCTTCGAGGTCTACCGCCACGACGACCGGCTCGGCGAGGTGACGGTGCAGGTGCCGGGGATGCACAACGTCCGCAATGCGCTCGCCGCCGTCGCCGTGGGGCTCGAGCTGGACATTCCCTTCGAGGACATCCGGGCGGGGCTGGCCCGCTTCACCGGCGTCCAGCGGCGTTTCCAGCGCCTCGGCGAGGTCGGGGGCGTCGTGGTGGTGGACGACTATGCGCACCACCCGACGGAGGTCGCGGCGACGCTGGCCGCCGCCGCCGCCGGCTACCCGGACCGGCGCATCGTGGCGGTCTTCCAGCCGCATCTGTACTCCCGCACGTGGACGTTCCGGGACGACTTTGCGCGGGCGTTCGTCGACACCGACGTGCTGGTGGTGACGGACGTCTACGGCGCGCGCGAGGCCCCGGTCGAAGGCGTGAGCGGGCAGCTCATCGCCGACCTGGCCGCCCGGTATGGCCACCGCGAGGTGCACTACGTGGCCGACAAAGCGCAACTGCCGGATTACGTGGCGGCGCTGGCCGCGCCGGGCGATGTCGTCATCACCATGGGGGCCGGAGACATCTGGCGCCTGAGCCGGCACCTCGTCGACGCCCTGCGCGCGCGCGAGGGCCAACACCCGCATTGACCATGGCTGCTGCATCCAACCCGCAACCCCCTCGCCCCCGGCCACGCCGCCGGGCCCGCCTGCTGCTGCCGCTGCTGATCGTGGTGGTGGGGCTGGGCGGCATCGGCTGGTACTGGGCCTCGGGCCTGACGTGCCGGCAGATCCTCGTCGACGGCGCCACGCACGCCGAGGCGGCCGACCTGCACCGCCTGGCGCAGGTCGACACCGGCGCGGTGCTGCTCGACATCGACCCGGAGGTCGTGGCCGACCGGGTCCGGCGCCATCCCTGGGTGGCCGAGGCGGCCGTGCGACGCCTGCCGACGGGCACGGTGCACATCGCCGTGACGGAGCGCGTCCCCGTGGCGCTCGTCCTCGACGAGCGGGGCCGGCCCTCGCACTACCTCGACCGGGACGGCTTCATGATGCCCGTCGTCCCCGGCGCGGCCTACGATGTGCCGGTGCTGCACGGGGTGCCGGAGGCCTACCACCCCGTGCAGCCGCTGGAGCACACGCCCACGCGCGACCTGCTGGCCGCGCTGGCCGGGCTGGACGCGGCCACGCACGCGCTCGTCTCTGAGCTGGAATGGCGCGACGACGACTGGTGGCTCTATACCACCCCGCTGCCCGGGGGCGGCAGCGTGCCGGTCCGCCTCGGCACCGGCTCCTTCGCGCAACGGCTGCACCGCCTGCGGGCCTTCTGGGAGCAGGCCGTCCTGACCCGCCCCGAGACGCAGATCCGCCTCATCGACCTCCGTTTTGACAGCCAGATCATCACCAGGGAGACGAGCGATCAGCCGTCAGCGGTCAGCCGTTGACCATCGCCAGGCCCTGTCATAAACCACAAACTGATCACTGACCGCTGAAACCTCAAAGCTGGAAACTGCCATGAACGAACGCATCGTAGTCGGGGTAGACATCGGGACCACCAAGGTCTGCGCGATCGTCGCATCGGTCGACGAACTGGAGCGGGTGAACATCCTGGGCGTCGGGGTGGCCCCGTCCGAGGGGTTGAACCGCGGGGTCGTCGTCAACATCGACAAGACCGTCGCGGCCGTGCAGTTCGCCGTCGAGGAAGCCGAGCGCGCCGCCGGCGTCACGGTGCGCAGCGTGATCGTGGGCATCGCCGGGGATCATGTGCAGAGCTTCCAGAGCCGCGGCGTCATCACCATCTCGAACCGCGACGGCGAGATCACGCAGCGGGACGTGCAGCGGCTGCTCGACGACACGACGCACGTGGCCATGCCGGCCGACCGCGAGATCCTGCACGTCATCCCGCAGGAGTTCATCGTCGACGGGCAGGACGGCGTGGCCGACCCGGTGGGCATGAGCGGCGTGCGTCTGGAAGCCAACGTGCACATCATCACCGGCCTCGTCTCGGCCGCCAAGAACATCTACCGCTGCATCGAGAAGGCGGGCTACGAGGTGGCGGACATCGTGCTGGAGCCGCTGGCCTCGTCCTTCGCCGTGCTGCATCCCGACGAGAAGGAGGTCGGCGTGGCGCTCATCGACATCGGCGGCGGGACGACGGACATTGCGGTCTTCGAGGATCAGACGATTCGCCACACCGCCGTCATCGCCGTGGCCGGCAACAAGGTCACCGACGACATCCGGCGGGGCCTCGGCGTGATGCGTAACCAGGCCGAGCGCCTCAAGTGCCAGTTTGGCGTGGCGCTGGCGGATCTGGTCAGCGACGAGGAGGAGATCACGATTCCCGGCATCGGCGGGCGGCCCGAGAAGGCCATCGGCCGGAGCACGCTGGCGCAGATCATCCAGCCGCGCCTGGAGGAGATCCTGGAGATCGCCGCCATCGAGATCAAGCGGAGCGGCTACGGCCGCCACCTCTCGGCCGGCGCCGTCATCACCGGCGGTGGGGCGCTCATCCCGGGCACGGCCGAGCTGGCCGCCGAAGTCCTCGGCATGGAGGCGCGCATGGGCTGGCCGATGAGCCTCTCCGGCGGCCTCGTCGAGGAAGTCAGCGATCCCAAGTTTTCGACGGCCGTCGGCCTCGTGCTCTACGGGCTCCGGCCCGGGCTGGCCGGCAACACCGCCTTCGTGGCCGAGGGCACGGCCCTGCCGTCGTCCCCCGGCGCCCTGGCCGACCTGGCCCCCGGCAGCACGCTGGTCAGCAAGATCGCCACGCGCATGAAGGCGTGGTTCGACGAACTCTAACCCGGTTTCAACCGCGTACCCGGCCGGGACTGCTCATCCCGGCACATCACCAACCATCAACACGCATTTGCTCACCTGGAGGGACCCATGGAAAACAGCATCAGTGCTCGCTTCACATTCGATGAAGCCACCAACGTAGAAGCCAAGATCTGCGTCGTCGGCGTCGGCGGCGGAGGCGGCAACGCCATCAACAACATGGTGGACCGCGGCATCCACGGCGTCGAGTTCATCGCCATCAACACCGACAGCCAGGCGCTGGCCAACAACAAGGCGCCGCATCGCATCCAGGCCGGCGGGGATCTGACAAAGGGCCTCGGAGCCGGTGCGCGCCCCAGCGTCGGGGCCAGCGCCGTCGAGGAGAGCCGCCGCGAGATCGAGGAGCTCCTCAAGGGCTTCGACATGGTGTTCATCACCGCCGGCATGGGCGGGGGGACCGGCACCGGCGGTGCGCCCGTCGTGGCGAACATCGCCAAGAGCATGGGCATCCTCACCGTGGCCATCGTGACGCGCCCCTTCCACTGCGAGGGCCGCAAGCGGATGCGCGCCGCCGAGGAAGGCATTGCGTTCCTCAAGGAGAACGTCGACACCCTGATCGTCATCCCCAACGAGCGGCTGCTCGACATCGCCGAGGCCAACACCAGCCTGATCGAGGCCTTCCAGAAGGCCGACGAGGTGCTCTACAACGCCACGCGCGGCATCAGCGACCTGATCACCGTGCACGGCCTCATCAACCTCGACTTCGCCGACGTCAAGACGACGATGCAGAACGGGGGCACCGCGCTCATGGGCTCGGCGACGGCCTCCGGCGAGAACCGCGCCGAGAAGGCGGCCGTCGAGGCCATCTCCAGCCCGCTGCTCGACGGGCTCTCCATCGCCGGGGCCACCAACGTGCTGGTCAACATCACAGCCGGCCGCACCCTCGGCATCCGCGAGGCCACCGCAGCGACCAGCATCATCCAGCGGGAGGCCGGTGACGACGTGGAGGTCATCTTCGGCACCGTCATCGACGACGAGATGGGCGAGGACCTGCGCGTCACCGTCATCGCCACCGGCTTCGACCGCAGCGAGCGCGCGGCCGAGCGGCAGAGCGTCCGCCGCACCATCCCGCTGGATCAGGAACCGCTCTACTTCGACTACAAGGGCGAGGACAGCCTCCGCCGCCTCGACCCGCCGGCCTTCGAGCGCCGGAGCAAGATGACCCCGCCCCGGGACGCCCACGCGTCGCCGCTGGAGGACGAGGGGAAGAAGGACGGGCGGCGCGACGCCGGCCTCCGGCGGCTGCATGCCGACGACCTGCGCTCGCGCTCGGAGCGCGGCCGCAAGAACGACACCGACACGCCCACCTTCCTGCGCAAGATGATGGATTGACGTCCTGCGCACGTACGGGGACGGCTTCCGTTCGATACCGGATCGGGGACGCGCGAGCGCCCGCGCATCGGCGGAGCCGGCCCGGCTATGACGCCGGGCTGGCACTCCCGGTGGGTAGGTTGCCGGCGTGCGAACGGGCAACGTCCCTGCCTGAACGCGAGTACGGGCCCTCCAGCCCCACCCACAGGCCCTGAGCAAGGCCTGTGTCCCGCACGTGGTGAGCAGCCACGTGCGGGTTTTTTTGTGGAAGCGAGCCGGGCCGGGTGGGGGGGTGAAAAGGGCGGGAGCCGCAAGCGATCCTGCGGCGTGTGGTGTACCTTCAGGATGCCCTGGCCCTCGAATCCGGATTCGCCCATGTCCTGCTGTCGCCGGCTGACGTTTCTGCTGCTGCTGATGCACGCGCTCCTGCCGGTCCGCGCCCAGCCGGTGCGCGGGGTCGTCTGGCAGCCGCCGGCCGCGCTCGAACGGGCCGCGGCCGACCTGGTGTGGATGCACCGGGCCGGCGTCCGGGCGGTGCGGGCCCCGGTGATCGAGGACGACCGGCTGCTGACCCTGGCCGACTCGCTGGGGATGCAGGTCTTCCAGGAACTGCCCGTCGAGTGGGTGCCGGTGTCGGTGCTGGAGGATACCCTGGCCGCCGTCACGCGGCTCCTCGACGAGGTGTTGTCGCAGGCCCGCGCGCATCCTTCCGCGCGGCACTTCGGGCTGGTGCGTTCCGGGGACACGGCGGCCCCCGAGGCGTGTGCGATGGTGGCCGCCCTGGCGCAGCGTGTCCGCCGGCACGGGCCGGACGGCAGCCGGGCGTACATCGTCACCCCTTTCGTGGAGGCCGAGCGCTGCGCCGCGGCGGTGGACTTCGTGCTGCTGGATCGCTTCGCCGACCCGGATCCGCCGGAGACGGTGCAGCGCTGGCAGGCCGCCCACCCGGGGCGTTCGGTGGGGCTGGCGGCGCTCGGCACGTGGGTGGATGCCGGGGCAGCGCTCGGCCTGGCGGTGCCGCTGTCTGCCGAGCGGCAGGCCCGGTATCTGGAGACGCACCTGAGCGCGCTGCAGGCGCCGGTGTTCGAGGAGCTGGTGGCCGTGTTCGTACATCGATGGCGCGACGCAGCGGAGTGGCCGCTGCCCTTGCCCGCCGCTGCCACGCACCCCTTTCGCCTGCGCTCGGGGCTGCAGGCCGCCGACGGCACGCCGCGCCCGGCCCTGGCGGTGGTGCAGGGCTTCTTCACCGGACGGCAGACCGTGTTTGCCTTCGACGCGGGCTACCCGCCGGCTCCGTCGCTGCCGTGGCTCGTGCTCCTGGGATGGCTGATCGTGGCGGCCATCGGGGGCGCGTATGCGAGTTCCATCCGGCTCCAGCGGATGGTGCCGCGCTACTTTCTGGCGCACGGGTTCTACCAGGAGGCGGTCCAGCAGGCCCGCGAGATCCCGCCCGTGGCCGGCGGCGTCGTGTTCGGCGCGCTGTGCCTGAGTGCAGGGGTGGTCGGCACCGTGTGGCTGGACGACCTGAGCCGCGAGCCGGCGCTGGCGCTGGTGGCGGGCTGGCTGCCTGCCCCCACGCGCGGGCTCTTGCTCACGCTGCTCCGGCAGCCGGTGGTGCTGGCGGCGCTGCTGGGCAGCCTGTATGCCCTCGGCCTGGCCGTGTGGATGGCGGCGCTGACGATGCTGGCCCGCGTGCGGCAGCGGCGCCTCTCCGCCACACAGATGCTGACGCTGGTGACCTGGCCGCGCTGGCCGTTGATGCTGTTGCTGGCGGTGGCGCTCGGCGTGCGCGAGGTGGCTTCGGACTGGGTGACATGGGGCATGCCGGCCGGCTACCTGCTCGTGGCTGCCCTCGCCGTGCGCCGTACGCTGGCGGACTATGCGGCGCTGGTCCCCGCCTCGCCCGGGATGCTGGCGGCGGCCGTGCTCGTGCATCCCCTGCTGCTGCTGGCGCTATTCGCCGCCGCCCTGGTGGTACGGTACGGCGGGCATGCCCTGTTCGTGTGGCACCTCATCCGCTTCGGATGAGGCAGGCCGTCGGGAGGTGCCCCGTCAGGATTCGGCAGGGACGGGAGCCGGGGTGCCCAGCGGCTCCGTGGACACCCCCCGGGGGACCATCGCCTCCGTGGGCTGCTGCGTCAGTTCGGCCCAGGTGCGGGCAGAGAAGTCGAAGAAAGGCTGCTTGTGGTGGAGCCAGCCGAAGTGGAGGGCAAAGGGCGTCACCTCGGCATAGTCGCCCTTGCCCGGCAGGCTGGCCAGGGTGCGGATCAGCAGATCCCGCAGCCAGGCCGAGCGGAGCCCCCGCATGCCGAAGACGAGCCGGTCGCTGTAGTAGATCGTCGTGACGTGCTCGAAGTTTTCGTCGTAGGACGTCATGCCCTCGATGAAGTCGAGCTGCGGGCTCTGGTAGCCCTGGTACCAGGGGAAGACCTGCAGGCGCAGGCGGCTCATGGCCATGGCCAGGCTCCACTCGCACGACTCCTCGGAGCGGCCTTCGTCGAGGCGGCTGCGGAAGTGCGTTTCGGCGCGACGTGCGAGGAAGTCGGAGGCGAGTTCGCACACGGCCCGCGTCGTCGCGCGGTCCTGGGCGTAGATCATGCCGGCCTGGACGCGGGGCAGGTGCGTCAGGCCAAAGCGGCGCATGGTGCGGCGGCGGCGGTTGAGCAGGTAATCGACCACCACGCCGAGCCCCTTGGGGCCGCCGAAGAAGAAGTCGGCCCGCTCCAGCCCGGTGGCGGTGAAGCGATAGCCGGCGAGCTGCTGCCAGAGCGGATCCGGGTTGCGGCACCAGATCATGTCCGCATCGACGAACAGGCAGCGGTCGAAGGGCATGAACCGGTAGAGGTGGTGCTTGAAGCCCACGATCGAGCGGTGGGCTTCCGGCAGGTCCTCGATGTGCTGGAAGAGCAGATCCAGGCCATGCCGTTCGAGGGCCCTGCGGTGGCTGGCCGGGCAGTACAGCGCCACGGGCCGGTCCGGGTCGTGCCGCCTCAGCGTGACGACGGAGGCGACGGCGTGCCGGACGTAGTGCTCCGGCCCGTACGTATGTAAGACGTATCCTTCCACGGAAGCAGGGGGTAGGTTGCTCTAGCGAGGGTTGGAGAGGGCAGAGCAAACGTGTACGGCAACGCCACGCCGGGGGGGAGGTTCTTTGAAGATCCCGTGAGGGGGGAAAGATCCTGTGAAGGAGCAGCGGCGGAAGGCGCTAGCGGCTGGTGTCCATGCCGTCGAGCTTCTTCCGAAGCCGTTCCATGAGGGCGTCGAAGCCACGTTTGCGAATCATGGTCTGAAAAGAGCGGGCATAGCCGTCCACGGTGCTCACCCCGTCCAGGATGATGTCGTGGGCCTGCCAGCCGTGCTCGTCGGTGTAGCCGAGGACGTAGGCGACCTCGACGGGAACGTCTTTGTAGATCGTCGTCGTGCGCACGTAGGCGCTGTCTCCCACCACGTCGATGGTTTCGTAGGTGACCCGGGCGCGGTACACGTCCAGATCAGACAACGACTGGGTGCGGACGATTTCACTGAAGACCTCGATGAACTCGGCGCGCTGATCCGGGGTGAGGCCGTCCCAGTAGGATCCCAGCGTGAGGCGGCCCATGGCCTGGAAGTCGATGACCCCGTTGATGAGGTCTTTCAGCCGTTCCTGCTGGGCGTCGGAGAGGGTTTCGTGCGATCCGAGGAGCTGCTTGATCTCGCGGTCGCGTTGTTCGAGGAGTTGCCGGATGGCCTGTTCCGGGTTCTGGGCCCGGGCCGGGCCGGCCAGCGCGAAGACCAGCATCAGAGCCCCGAGCACCGCGCCGAGGGCGATGTTCAGTTTTTCGGACAGAGGATGGAAGAAAGGGCGCATTTTTGTGGTTTCAGGCAGGTTTGGAAGGGGATCGGGAACGCCTGCGATCAGTCAACAAGCGTGCCGTTTCCCAGCCGGTCCACGAGGACGCCGGCGGCATCGAGGAGCCGGATCACGGCGACGTTGTAGTCCCGGACGGCTTCGTAGTACGTGGCCTGGAGTTCGAGGTTGGTGCGGGCGGCATCGACGAGATTTTCGGTGTCGCCGAGGTCCAGGTCGAAGTTGATCTGCTCGGTGCGCAGCCACTCGCGGCTGAGGCGCAGGGCTTCGTCCTGCGCCTGCAGGGCGGCCCGGGCGATGAGCAGGTTGCGGTAGGCGTCTTCGACCTGGAACTGCACGAGCTGGCGAGCGGCTTCGAGCTGGTGGGCCACTTCGTTGCGCTGGGCCTGGGCCTGCTGCACGCGAGCGCGCACCTGGGGCCAGTTCAGCTTCAGCCGCAGGCCCACCCCGGCCCGCGCGCTGCGCCCCCGGAAGGGGTCGCCGACGTACGGGTTGGGCTGGCGGTAGCGTCCGGCGGTGTACGTCACCGCGCTGGAAGCCGCCAGGAACAGCTTGGGGTAGTAATCGGACCGGGCCACCTCCACGAGGGCCTCGCGGGCGGCGAGGCCGGCCCGCGCCTGGGCCAGTTCGTCGCGATGGGCCAGCGCTAGCGCCAGGTAGGTGTCCAGGCTGTCCGGGGTGAAGGCGATCGGTGCCAGCACGCTCGTGTCGGCGTCCACGACGACGTGGTCCGGCAGCAGGAGTTGCCGGCGCAGGGCAGAGCGGACGGTCAGGCGGCGCTGGGTCACTTCGACCACGCGCCGCCGGTACTCCTGTTCGGTGATCTGGAGCTGGAACAGGTCGGCATCGTCCACGTCCGGGTCGCCTTCGTCGAGCAGGCGCTGCACCTCGTCCCTGGCGCGGTCGAGGATGTCGCGGGCCTGATCCGTGAGGCGGAAGAGGGCCTCGGTCAGGAGCAGGTTGTAGTACAACTCGGCCGTGCGTCGGGCGACGGCCCGGCGGGTGCCGGCCACGGCGGCGGCCTCCACCGCGACGCCCTGCTGCGCCGCGCGGATGTTGCCGCCGAGCTCACCCCACGTCCAGAGCGGTTGCAGGGCGGAGATCTCGACCCGGTTGAAGGGGCGGAGGTCGTCCCAGTCGTTGCGCACATCGGGGTTCAGGTAGAGCGCGTCGGTGGGGTAGGTGTTGTCCTCCGGGATGATCAGGCCGGGGGCTGCGGCATGGGCGGTCTGGGCCTGGAACTCGGTCAGGAAGCGGCTGGCGCGTGCGAGGCGGCTCCGCGCCTGCGCGTAGGCCAGGTCCGCCCGGGCCTGGCCGATCTCGGGGCTGTGTTCCAGGGCGCGTTGCACGGCCTCCGCCAGGCCGACGCGCAGCGTGTCCTGGGCCGGGAGGGGGGAGGGCCGGATCCACCCCAGCAGCGCGCACCAGCACAGCATACGAAGGAGCAGGCGGTGGGGCATCATCGGGGGGCGTGTGAGCGGTGGGAGCGGGGTGGACGGGGGCGCCGGCGCATCGCTAAGAGAGCCGCCGCCCCCCGGGGAAAAGTAACGGGCGGGCCGGTGCGTGTCATCCGGTATACGTGACCCGCAGCAGGCGGCCGTTGCCGTCCTCGCTGATCAGCAGACTGCCGTCCGGGAGGACCAGCAGGTCGACGGGGCGTGCCCACGTCGTGGGCGCGGCGGGGTCGGACAGGAAGCCGGTCAGGAAGTCTTCATAGGCCCCGGTGGGGCGGCCGGCGGCGTCGAAGGGGACGAAGACCACCTTGTAGCCGGTGGCCGGGTTGCGATTCCAGGAGCCATGGAAGGCCACGAAGGCGCCGCCCCGGTACCGTTCGGGGAAGGCCGTGGCGTCGTAGAAAGCCAGGCCGAGGGCTGCAGAATGGGCCTGGAAGAGCACGTCCGGCGTGCGGGTTTGGGCGGCCAGGTCCGGGCGTTCGCTGCGGCCGTCGTCCAGCCGTCGCGGGTCCAGGCGGTCCGGCGTGAGGTAGGCATAGGGCCAGCCGTAGAAGGCGCCCTCCTGGAGGCGGGTGAGGTAGTCCGGTACCAGGTCGTCCCCGAGCCGGTCGCGCTCGTTGACGGTCGTGTAGAGGGCGCCGGTGGTCGGGTGGAAGGCCAGGCCCACGGGGTTGCGCAGCCCGTGGGCGAAGGTGCGCTGGTCCGAGCCGTCCAGGTTCATCACCTGAACCGAGGCGCGCGGCAGCGGCTCCGGGTCCACGTTCGTCGCCGATCCGATGGCGACGTACAGCTGCCGGCCGTCGGGCGAGAGGGCCAGGTTCCGCGTCCAGTGCCCGCCCGTCGGCAGCGTGGTCACGACCGTGCCGGTGCCCTCGAGCCGGGTCTGGCCCGGCGCGAAGGGGTAGCGCCGGACGGCGCCTTCCCCGGCGATGAAGAGCGCGTCGGCGGTGAAGACCATCCCGAAGGGCTTGTCGAGCGCGTTGGCGGCATCGGCGAAGACGTCGTGGACATCGTCGGGGCCGTCGGCGCTGCCGTCGCCATCGGTGTCGCGGAGGCGGCGGATGCGGTTGGCCCGCGATTCCGCCACGAGCACGTCGCCGTCGGGGGAGAGGACGAGGCGACGGGGGCCGTCGAGGCGGCTGGCGTACACGTTTACCGTGAATCCGTCCGGGACCTGCAGCCGCGGCGCTTCGGGCATGGCCACCACGCGGGCGGACTGGCTGGCCGAGGCACTGTGGTAGGGTGCCGGCAGGTCTGCCGGGGTGAGGTGGATGGGGACCGGCGTGAGCGGGTCCGTCTCGATCACGTTGGCGAACGGGCCGTCCGGCAGCGCGTCGTCGTGACGGCCGTCGGTGGGCGGCTGTTCGCCGCAGGCGGCCAGGCCGACGAGCAGCGGCAGGAGCGCGAGGCAGGCACGGCAGCGCATGGCAGGCGAGAGGCGGGTGGCAGGGGCGTCGCTGCGCTTACGAAAAGCGGGGGGGGAGGTTCAGCCTGCTCTGGGCCGCGTCCGCCTTCGCGGTTTCATCGCCGTTCGAGGCTGGCATCCGAGCCCCGGGCGTGGTAGCTTGGCGCGTCCTCCCGCCCATCCCCCTTCATCCGACCCGCCCGTTCCGTCCCGATGCGTCCCCGACAGTCTCCGCAGGCCCTCGGCGCCGTGCTCCACGGCGTCATCGACAAACTGGGGCTCCGGCGCCGGCTGGAGGAGACCCGCGCCGTCGAGACGTGGGCGGCCCTGGCCGGGCCACAGATCAACGGCGTCACGGCCTCGGTCTGGGTCAAGGGCGACACGCTGTACGTGCGCATCACCTCGGCCGCCTGGCGCCATCAGCTCCACCTGCAGCGCCGCGCCTGGCGGGACCGGCTCAACGAGGAACTCGGCACGCCGGCCATCCGGGAGATCGTCTTTCGCTGACGCCTACTCCTCGTACTTCTTGAAGGCGACCGTCGTGTTGTGCCCGCCGAAGCCGAAGGCGTTGCTCATCGCCACGTTCACGGGCCGGCGGACCGGCTCGTTGAACGTGTAGTTGAGGTCGCACTCCGGGTCCGGATGCTCGAAGTTGATCGTGGGCGGCACGGTGTCGTGCACGACGGCGAGCAGCGCCGCGATGGCTTCGACCGCTCCCGCCGCGCCCAGCAGATGGCCCGTCATGCTCTTGGTCGAGGAGAGGCTCATGCGGTAGGCATGCTCCCCGAAGACCTGCTTGATGGCCTTCGTCTCCGCGACGTCGCCGAGCGGCGTCGACGTGCCGTGCATGTTCAGGTAGTCGACGTCCTCGGGGTTGAGGCCGGCGTCGTCCAGCACCCGCTGCATGGCCAGGCGGGCGCCCAGGCCTTCCGGGTGCGGGGCCGTCAGGTGATGCGCGTCGGCCGACATGCCGATGCCGATCATCTCGGCGTAGATGCGTGCGCCGCGGGCCCGGGCGTGTTCCAGCTCTTCCAGGAACAGCGCCCCCGCGCCCTCGCCCATGACGAAGCCGTCGCGGGTGCGGTCGAAGGGGCGGCTGGCCCGGGTCGGGTCGTCGTTGCGCGTCGAGAGGGCCTTCATCGCGCTGAAGCCGCCCAGGCAGAGCTCCGTGATGCTGGCTTCGGCACCGCCGGCGAGCATGGCATCGGCGTGGCCCTGCTGGATCAGCATGTAGGCGTCGCCGAGGTTGTTGTTGCCCGTGGCGCAGGCCGAGATGACGCAGTAGTTCGGCCCGCGGAAGCCGTACTCCATCGAGATCAGCCCCGGCGCGATGTCCGGGATGAGCATGGGAATGAAGAACGGCGAAAGCCGGCGCGGCCCCTGCTCTTCGTAGACCACCGTCTGCTCGTGGAAGACCTTCATGCCGCCGATGCCGGTGCCGAAGATGACCCCGATGCGGTTGCGCTGCTCGTCCGTGATGCGCTCCAGGTCCAGCCCGGCGTCGCGGACGGCCTGCTGCGCGGCGATCAGCGCGTACTGGCTGAAGACGTCCGTGCGGCGGACCATCTTGCGGTCCAGGTAGTCCAGCGGATCGAAACCCTTCAGCTCGCAGGCGAACTTGGTCTCGAACGGTTCGGTATCGAAGTACGTGATGGGGGCGGCACCGCTTTCTCCACGCATCATGGCGTCCCAGAACGCCTCGGGCGTCAGCCCGATCGGTGTCAGCGCGCCCAGCCCGGTCACGACGACCCTACGCTGCGAATAGGCCATAAATCCAGGGTTCGTGCGGATCGGCGGTTACAAAACACCCGGCAAACCGCGCCGACAGGCCGCCGATTTGCCGGGTATGCATGCCGTGCGCTTACGCGTTGGTCTTCTCGGAAAGATACTTGATGGCGTCGCCGACCGTGGCGATCTGCTCGGCGTCTTCGTCCGGAATGGTGATGTCGAACTCCTTTTCGAATTCCATGATCAACTCGACCGTATCGAGCGAGTCGGCACCCAGGTCGTTGGTGAACGAAGCCTCGGGGGTGACGTCGGCCTCTTCCACGCCGAGCTTCTCCACGATGATGGCGGTTACCTTCGCTTGAACGTCGTTAGCCATAGCAGGGGCCTCCTTGGTAAGGTTGCGATCGAATACCGGTGGCTGCCCGCAGGGGGCGGCCGGGATGGCGCGTGTCAATAACGCCGTTTTTTTGCTAAACGGCAAAAATTACGGCCGTGCTCTGGCAGAAGCAACGCACGCCCTTCCCTTGATGCAGACTTTGCATAGCCCGGCGGTGTCTGGCCCGCAGGCACCGCACCGACCGGGAAGCGCGCCTAACCGATCAGCCGGGGCCGGGTTCCGCCGCCGGCGGGGCGGTCGACGGGGCGGGCCGGGCCACCGGCCGTGTTCACAGGAAATCAGCCGGGGCACGGGGCCGTCCGGCACCGGCGGGGGCCCCCGGGCGGCGAACCATTGGCCGCCCGAGGCGTAGGCTGCTCGCTCTCGCCCGAGCTCCTCGCTCGATGCCCGATGCCCCTGATCCACGAATATCCCCGGTTCCATGGCCTACCTGTTTACGTCGGAGTCGGTGTCGGAAGGACATCCCGACAAGATCGCCGACCAGATTTCCGATGCCATCCTGGATGCGATGCTGGCCGAAGATCCCGGCAGCCGCGTGGCCGTCGAGACGATGGTGACGACCGGCCTGGTGTTGCTGGCCGGTGAGGTCAAGACCCGCGCCCGGGTCGATGTGGAGGCGATCGCCCGGCAGGTCATCCGTGAGATCGGCTACACCGACCCGCGCCTCCGCTTCGATGCCGATTCGTGCGGGGTGCTCAGCAGCATCCACGAGCAGAGCCCGGACATCAACCAGGGCGTGGACCGGGGTGAGGAGGCCGAGCAGGGAGCCGGCGACCAGGGCCTGATGTTCGGCTATGCCTGTAACGAGACGGAGGAGCTGATGCCCATGGCCATCTCCTTCGCCCATCGCCTCGTGCGCGAGCTGGCCGACATCCGCAAGAATACCCCGCTGATGCCGTACCTGCGGCCGGACTCGAAGAGCCAGGTCACCATCGAGTATGAGGAGGATCGCAAGACGCCCCGACGGGTCCATACCATCGTCCTCTCGACCCAGCACGACGAGGACGTGACGCAGGAGCAGATCCGCGAGGACATCCGCACGATCCTCATCCCCCGGGTCATTCCCGAGCACCTGCTGGACGACGACCTGGTGCTGCACGTCAACCCCACGGGCCGCTTCGTCATCGGCGGTCCGCACGGGGACGCCGGCCTGACCGGGCGCAAGATCATCGTGGACACCTACGGCGGTAAGGGGGCGCACGGCGGCGGCGCTTTCAGCGGCAAGGATCCCTCGAAGGTCGATCGCTCGGCCGCCTACGCCGCCCGGCACGTCGCCAAGAACCTCGTGGGCGCCGGGCTGGCCGAAGAGGTGCTCGTCCAGGTGGCCTATGCCATCGGCGTGGCCGAGCCGGTGGCCATCGACGTCCACTCCTTCGGTACCGGGACGCTCCCGGACCGGCAGCTCGTGCGCCTGGTGCGGGACATCTTCGACCTGCGCCCGTCCGCCATCATCCAGCGCCTCGACCTGCTCCAGCCGGGGTATCGCCACACGGCGGCTTACGGCCACTTCGGCCGGCCGGAGTTCTCGTGGGAGCGACTCGATTACGTGGACGTCTTGCGCGAGCGGGCCGAGGCCCTGCGGCGCGGCACCCTGGTGGTCTGATCCCGGTGGTGTGATCCCGGCGGTGTGATCCCGGCGGTGGGATCCCGTTTCCGGCCGGCCCGCGCCGGCGCGCCGGGGCGAGGCCGTCGCTATCGTCCGCCCGCTATCGTTCGCTCGCTATCGTCCGTAGGGCCATGCCGGGGCGGCCTGGTCGGTGGCCTCGGCCTCGGGGTCCGGCGTGCCGGCGACCGGCAGGCGCACGGTGAAGACGCTGCCGCGCCCGCGGGCGCTCCGCACCTCGATGACCCCGTTCATCAGGTCGACCAGCCGCTTGGCGATGGTCAGCCCGAGCCCCGTGCCTTCGTGGCTGCGGCTGTCGCCGTCGCTTTCCTGGCGGAAGGCCTCGAACACGTGCGGCAGGAAGGCCTCCCCGATGCCGATGCCCGTGTCGCTGACACGCAGGTACACGAAGGCGTCCCGTTCATCGACCTCGACCGTGACGCCGCCCTCCCGGGTGAACTTGATCGCATTGTCGACGAGGACCTGGACCACGCGCGTGACCAGCTCGGCGTCGAGCGTCGCCTGGAGGTCCGGGCGGGCCGGCTGGAAGCGGAACTCCAGCCCGCGGCGCTGCGCCGTGAGGCGGTAGGGCTCGACGGCCTTGCGGACGACGTCGACGATCGGTAGCGGACGGGGGCGTGGGCGAGCGGCGTCGGACTCCAGGTGGGCCAGTTCCAGCAGCGCCGTGAGCGTGTCCATGAGGCGTTTGCCGTTGGCCTGGATGAAGCCCACCAGCTCTTGCTGGTCCGCGCTGTCCAGCTCCATGGCCAGGATGTCCGCCGAGCCGATGATGCCGGTGATGGGCGTGCGGAACTCGTGGCTCAGGTTGTTCAGGATCGTCGTCTTCAGCCGCGCCACTTCTTCGGCTTTTTCCTTCTCGGCCAGCAGGCGGGCCTCGTAGGCCTCGCGCTCCCGGAGGATGAGGGCCAGTTGCTCGTTGACCTTTTCCTGCAGGTGCTCGTTCCAGGCCTTCAGGGCGCGCTCCTGGGCCCGTAGCTTGAGCAGGTTCTGGATGCGAATCCGCAACTCCCGCGCGTTGAAGGGCTTGGCCAGGTACTCGTCGGCCCCGACCTCCAGGCCCTGCAGGATCGTTTGCTGGGACGTCTTGGCCGACAGCAGGATGACGGGAATGTGGTTCAGGTCCGGGTCTGCCTTGACGCGGCCGCAGAACTCGTAGCCGTTCATGCGGGGCATCATGATGTCGGAGATGATGAGGTCGGGGCGCAGCGTGGTGGCCTGCTCCAGGCCGTGCTGCCCGTCGACGGCTTCGAACACCTCGCAGAGGTCCTGGATGCAGGACCGGACGTACGCTCGGATGTCGGCATTGTCGTCTACGACGAGGATGCGCGGGCGGAGCTCGGGGGTGGAGGGGGAGGGCGGTGCCGGGACGTCCGTGGGCGCATGGTCGCCACGAGCCATGTCGTTGAGGTCGGCCGTGGCCATCTCGGCGAGGGCGCCCGGGTCCACGCCGGCCCCGGCCGGAGGCTCGGCCGCGTCGTCCTCGGCGGCCTCGTCCTCGGGGGTGTCGGGTTCGAGGAGGTCGGGGGCGAAGTGGGCGCTCCCTTTACGCAGGGTGACGGTGAAGGTCGCGCCGTGGCCCGGCTCGCTGGCCACCTCCACCGTGCCGCCGTGCAGCAGCACCAGTTCCTTGACCAGCGCCAGCCCGATGCCCGTGCCTTCGTACTGCCGGGTGTCCGAGTCGTCGACCCGGTGGAAGCGGTCGAAGACGTAGGGCAGGTGGTCGGCCGGGATGCCGGGGCCCGTGTCGCGGACGCGGACCTGCACGGTGCCGTCCGGGGCGTCTTCGGTCGGCGCCTGCTCCTCCACCGAGACGGTGATGGCGCCGCCCTTCGGGGTGTACTTGACGGCGTTCGAGAGCAGGTTGAAGAAGACCTTCTCCAGCTTGTCCGGCTCGTAGTAGAGTTCCAGGTGATCGGTCGGGGCCTGGAGGGTCAGCGTGATCTGCTTCTGTTCGGCGAAGGACGAGAACGAGGCGACGATGCCGTCGAGGAAGGGGATCAGGTTGCGGGGCCGGGGGCGCAGCGTCATCTTGCCCGACTCCAGGCGGGAGAGGTCGAGGAGCTGGTTGATCAGCCGCAGCAGGCGCATGGCATTGCGCAGCATCACCTGGAGCTGTTCGCCGAGGGTGTCGCCGACGGCGCCGTAGGCCCCGCTGAGGGCGTTCTCCAGCGGCCCGATCATGAGCGTCAGCGGGGTGCGAAACTCGTGCGAGATGTTGGCGAAGAAGCGCGTTTTGAAGCGGTCCAGCTCCTTCAGTTGCTCGGCCTGCCGTTCGATGCGCTCCTTGGCCTCGCGCAGGTCCGCCGTGCGGGCTTCGACCTGTGCCTCCAGCTCCTGCTGCCGGGTCTTGAGCTGGTGCACCCGGAGGCGGTAGGCCAGCCCGCCCATGCTGGCGAGCAACAGCGCCATGACGATCCAGAACAGCGGGTGCTGGTAGAGGAACGGCTCCAGGTAGAACGAGATCGTGGCCGCCTCGGTGCTCCATACGCCGTCGCTGTTGCGGGCCATCACGCGGAAGGTGTAGTGCCCCGGCGGCAGGTTGGTGTACGTCGCCGTGCGGCTCCGGCCGGCTTCCGCCCATTCCTCGTCGTAACCCTCCAGCCGGTAGCGGTACGTGACCTGTGCGGGGTTGACCAGCGTGAGCGCCGCGTAGTGGAGCTCGATCTTCCGGGCTCCGGGGGCGAGGCGAAGGGGGCCGTCCAGCGCGACGGGCTCGCGGTCGACGAGGAGGGCTTCCAGGGCAACGGGCGGGGGCAGGGTGTTGCGCCAGGCCCGGGCCGGGTTGATGCCGGCCACGCCCCGGATCGTGGGGAACCACAGCGTGCCGTCCCGGCCCTTCCATCCGGCCGGTTGCACGCCGCCGTTCATCTCCCGGCTGCGCAGCCCGTCGTCCCGGCCGAAGACCTCGACGGGAAGGGTGCCGAGGAGGTGGTCCGCCGCGGCGTGCAGGTCGTCCAGGTTCACCCGGAACAGCCCTTTGTTGCTGCTCATCCAGAGGTGGTTGGCCTCGTCTTCGAGGATCTGGTAGATCGTGTTGCTGAAGAGGCCCTGTTCGGCGGTGACGGTGTGCAGCCGGCCGTTGCGGATGCGCGTCAGGCCGCCGCCGTAGGTGCCCACCCAGAGGGCGCCGGTGTGGTCCTCGAAGAGCGCCATGACGGCGTCGCCGCCCAGGCCGTTGGCCGAGGTGTAGGTGGTCACGGTGCCCTGGTGGTAGCGGTTGAGGCCTGCGTCGAAGGTGCCGACCCAGAGGGCGCCGGTGTGGTCCTCGTAGAGGGCCGTGATCTGGTTGCTGGAGAGGCCGTCCGCCTGCGTGAGGTAGGAGAAGCCCGCGCCGTCGTAGCGGGCCACCCCCGCGTCGGTGCCGATCCAGAGCACGCCGCTGCCGCCGCGGTGCATGGCGAAGACGGCATCGCTGAGGAACCCGGTCCGGGCGGTGTATGTGGTGAAACGGCCGTCGTGCAGGCGGCTCAGGCCGCCGCCGTAGGTGCCGATCCAGAGCGCCCCGTCCGGCCCTTCCTGGATGCTCGGGATGACGTTGCTCGGCAGGCCGTCGGCCGTCGTGTAGGTGGTCACCCGGCCTTCCCGGATGCGGTTGAGGCCGCCCTCGGTGCCCACCCACAGGGTCTGCCGGCTGTCCTCGTAGACCGACAGCACCATGTCGTGCGAGAGGCCCTCGGCGGTATCCAGCGTGACGAACTTGCTCTTGCGCAGCCGGTGCAGCCCTCCGCCTTCGGTGCCGAACCACAGGCTGGCCTCTCGGTCCTCGAAGAGCGTGACGACGCGGTCGCTCGGGAGCCCGTCCCGGCTCGACAGGTGCTCGAGCCGTCCGGCCCGGAGGACGTAGAGCCCGTTGCCGTCGGTGCCGATCCAGAGGTGGCCGCGGGCGTCGTGGCGGAAGGCGAAGGCCGGCACGTCGATCAGGGCGCCCGGCACGGCCTCCGGGGTGATGACGCCGTCCCGGAGATGGCGGACTCCGCCGCGCGTACCGATCCAGAGCGTGCCCTGCGCGTCCTCGTGCAGCGTGTGAATGAAGGCATCGGGCAGGCCGTCGGCCTCCGTGAAGACCGTCGTGTCGGCGCCCCGGACGCGGACCAGGCCGGCGTCGGTGCCGATCCAGAGCGTGCCGTCGCGCGTGCGGTGGATCGCGGTGACCCGCGGGCTCGGCAGCGCGATGGCGCCCGCCTCGAAGCCCTCTCCCGACCGCCGAAACACGCCCCCCGAGGTGCCCACCCAGAGCGTGCCTTCGGCGTCGACGTACAGGGCCGTCACGTCCGGAGACGCCGGCCCCGAGGGCAGCGGGGCGAGGGTGAAGGCGGTGCCGTCGTAGCGGATCAGCTGCCCTCCGGCTCCGATCCAGAGCGTGCCCGCGGTGTCGACGGCCAGCGTGCGGACGTGCGCCTGGGTGCCGAAGACCGGTGCGGTTGCGCCGTCGAAGACGACGAAGGAGAGGCCGTTGAAGCGGACGAGCCCTTCTTCGGTGCCGAGCCAGAGGTAGCCGTCGGGCGTCTGGGCCAGGGCATTGACGGTGTTCTGGGGCAGGCCGTCCTCGATGGTCCAGGCCTCGTGGATGTGTTGCGAGAGGGCCTCCTCGAAGTCCGGTGGCAGCGCCTGGGCACGGGCCGCCGGGGTGCGGCCGGCCAGAGCCAGCAGCAGCACCAGGCCGCCGAGCCGGCCGGCCGTCAGGAGGACGCTATGGAACGGTCGTCTCGTCATCGGCCTCAGGTCCGGGAGACGGCGGTGGGTTCGGGGTGCGGTGCCAGCGCCGACAGTTCAATGACGAACAGGCTGCCCTCGCCGAGCCGGCTCTCCACCCACACCCGGCCGCCGTGGGCCTCGACGATCTGCTTGACGATGGCCAGCCCCAGCCCCGTCGACGACTCGCCGCCCGTCGGCCGGGCCGAGAGCCGCTCGAACTTCTGGAAGAGGCGGGGCTGCTCCTCCTCGCTGATGCCCGGCCCCTGGTCCCGGACGCCGAAGCGGACCTGCCGGCCGTGGCGCTCGACGGACACAGTGATGGCGGTGTCGTGCGGGGCATACTTGATCGCGTTCGAGACGAGGTTGTCCATGGCGTTGCCCAGCCAGTCCTCGCTGGCCTCCACACGGCAGTCGGCGTCGCCGGGGTGAAAGACCAGCCGCTGGCCTTTGCGCTCGGCCTGGCGCTCGTTCCGGCGGAGCACGTCCAGGGCGAGGCGGTTCAGGTCCACGGGGGCGAGGTCCTCCAGCGCGAACGAGTCGCTGTCGAGGCGTTCGGCTTCCAGCACCCGCAGGATCAGTTCGAGCATCTGGTTGGCCGAGTCGGCGATGAGGTCGAGCAGTTCGTGGGGCCGGCCCTCCTCGGTCAGTTCCGCCTGGACCACCGCGGCGATCTCGCGGATGCCGTTGAGTGGGTTCTTGAGGTCGTGGGCGGCCATGTGGAGGAACTGCGACTTGAGCGCGCTGGCCTTTTGCAGCGCCTCGTTGGAGGCCTGGAGCTCCCGGTTGAGTTGCTGGAGCGTCTGCTGGTGCTGGCGCAGCGCCAGGAGGTTGCGCACGCGGGCCAGCAACTCGCGGGCGTTGAAGGGCTTGGGGAGGTAGTCGTCGGCGCCGGCTTCGAGGCCTTCGATCTTGTCGTCGATGGAGGCCCGGGCGGTGAGGAGGATGAGCGGGATGTGGCGCAGGTCGTCGTCCTGTTTCAGCGCGCGGCACAGCGCGTAGCCGTCGAGCCGGGGCATCATCACGTCGCTGAGGATCAGGTCCGGCGGTGTCTCGCGGATCTGGTCCAGGGCGTCCTGCCCGTCGACGGCCACCAGGAGGCGGTAGTGTTCCTGGAGACAGCCGATCATGTAGTCCCGGATGTCCCGGTTGTCGTCCACGATCATCACCCGCGGCCGGTCGTCGCCGGTGTCGGCGCGGCCGTCGGCGCGGCCGTCGAGCGTGACGGTGCGTTCCTCTTCGTCCGCATCGAAGACGGCCATCTCGACCAGCGGGCCGCGCGTGAGCGGTTCGCTGGGGTCCGGGGTATCCGCCGCGTCCTCCGGGGCGAGGAGAAGGGCGTCGTTGACCATCGGCAGGCGGATCTCGAAGCAGGTGCCTTCCCCCACGGTGCTCGTCACCTCGATCGCGCCACCGTGCAGCTCCACGAGCTCCCGGACGAGCGCCAGGCCGATGCCGGTGCCCTCCTGGACGTGAGAGACCATGCCGTCGACCTGCCGGAAGCGGTCGAAGATGTAGGGCAGATCGCTCTCGGGGATGCCGGGGCCGGTGTCGGAGACGCGGAGGCGGACGGCCTCCGGGGCGCGGTCGTTCGGGTAGAGCCGGGCCCGGTCGACCGTCACGGTGATGCGCCCGCCGGCCGGGGTGAACTTGACGGCGTTCGAGAGCAGGTTGAAGACGATCTTCTCCATGCACTCCGGGTCGAAGGGCAGGGAGAGGTCTTCGGCGGCGGCCTCGAAGGTGAGGTGCAGGTGTTTGCGCTCGCAGAAGGGGGTGAAGGCCAGCACGACGCCTTCGAGGAAGGGCACGATGTTCCCCTGCCGCGCGTGCAGGTGGAATGCGTCGGACTCCAGCTTGGCGATGTCGAGGAGCTGGTTGATCAGGCGGAGCAGACGCCGGGCGTTGCGCAGCATGATCGAGAGCTGCGCGTGCAGGGCCTCGTTGAGCGGGCCGTAGACGCCGGTGAGCGCATTTTCGAGCGGGCCGATGGTCAGCGTCAGGGGGGTGCGGAACTCGTGCGAGATGTTGTTGAAGAAGCGTGTTTTGATGCGGTCCAGCTCGCGCAGCTGATCGGCCTGTTCCTCGATGACGGCGCGGGCTTCTTCGGCGATCTCCCGCTGGCGTTCGGCCTCGCGGAGGGCGGCCTCCGTCCGCTCCTTTTCCCGCCGCAGGTCGTGGGTGCGCGCCTCCACCTGTTCCTCCAGTTCGCGTTGCCGGGCCGTGAGGTGGCGCACCCGGAGCCGGTAGGCGAGGAGCATCAGCCCGACGAGGGACGCCACGGCGAGGGCCAGGAACCAGGGGGTCTGGTAGAAGAAGGGTTCGAGGTAGAACGTGACCGAAGCGGCGTCGGTGCTCCAGACGCCGTCGGCGTTGCGTGCCGCCACGCGGAAGGTGTAGGAGCCCGGCGGCAGGTTGGTGTAGGTGGCCGTGCGCGTCGTGGCGTCCTCCGTCCAGGTCGCGTCGTAGCCCTCCAGCCGGTAGCGGTAGCGCACCCGCTCCGGGGCGATCAGGCTCAGGCCGGCGAAGCGAAACTCGATCTTGTTGCGGCCCGGTGGGAGCGTGACGGGGCTGTGCACCGGCACGGTCTGCTGGTCCACGCGCATGGCTTCCAGGACGACGGGCGGGGGCCAGGTGTTGCGGCGGACGTGCCGGGGGTCGATCATGGCGACGCCCTTCGTCGTGCCGAACCAGAGCCGGCCCTGGCGGTCTTTCCAGCCGGCGGGCTGGAGGCCGCCGTTGAACTCGGAGGAGCGCAGGCCGTCGCTGCGGTCGTAGACGTGCGGTTGCAGCAGCGGCCCCCGGCCCCGCTCGTAGGCGATCAGGTCCGCTTTGGCGATGGAAGAGAGGCCGCGGTTGCTGGTCATCCACAGGTGGCCGCGGTCGTCTTCCAGGATCTGGAAGATCAGGTCGTTGAGCAGCCCGTCCTCGCTCGTGTAGGTGCGGATGCGGCCGTCGTCGATACGGCTGAGGCCGTTTCCGTGGGTCCCCACCCAGACGGCCCCTTCGGCGTCGGCATAGAGCTCCACGATGTAGTCGTCCGGCAGGCCGTTGGCCGTGCTGAAGTGGGCGATGGCGGTGCCGTCTTGCAGGACGGTGATGCCGCCGTCGAAGGTGCCGACCCAGAGGCGGCCGTCGGGGTCTTCGGCGAGGGTGGTGACGAGGTTGCTGCTCAGCCCGTCCTCGGTCGTCCACCGCTGGAGGTGGCCCTGGTCGAGGCGGGCGAGGCCGGACTCGGCGATGATCCACAGGGCGCCCCGGCGGTCCGTGAAGAGGCCGTAGATGAAGGACCCGGAGAGGGGTTCGAGGGCCGGCGGGTCGAGGAAGCGGCCGTCGCGGTAGGCGCTCAGCCCGGCGGCGGTGCCGATCCAGACGGTTCCGTCGGGCGTCTGGGCGAGGGACACGACGACGTCGTTGCGGAGGCCGTCGCGGGTGGTGAGCGTGGTGATGCGGCCCTGGTGCAGGCGGCTGACGCCGCCGCCCTCGGTGCCGATCCAGAGGGCTCCGTCGCGGTCTTCGAAGACGGTGAAGACCATGTCGGAGGGGAGGCCTTCGCGGGTGGTGTACGTGGTGAACTTGCCGTCCCACATCCGGTTGAGTCCGCCGCCGTCCGTGCCGATCCAGAGGCTGCCCTCGTGGTCGGCATAGAGGGTGCGGATGACGTTGTGGGCCAGGCCGTCGGCGGCATCGAAGGCATCGAAGCGGCCGTCGCGGAAGCGCGCCAGCCCGCCCTGTTCCGTGCCGATCCAGAGGGTGCCGAACCCGTCTTCGATGAGAGCCAGGACGGAGTTTTGCGGCAGGCCGTCGGCGGTGGTGAAGGTAGTCAGCGTATCGCCCCGGAGCGCCATCAGGCCCTCTCCACGCGTGCCGATCCAGAGGCGGCCGTCGGCGCCGGAAGCCAGCGCGGCGATGTCCGTCGCCGGCACCGAGGTCACCGGCACGAAGCGGTCGCCGGCGAGGCGGAACAGGCCACGGGTGCGGGTACCGACCCAGAGCTGACCCCGGGGGTCACGGTGCAGCGCGGTGATCTGCCGGCCCAGCAGCGTGTCCGTCACGGCGAGGATGCGTGCCCCTTCGAGCCGGTGGAGCCCGGCATCGTGCGTACCGATCCAGAGGCGGCCGGTCGCATCCTGGACGAAGGCGCTGATGCTGTTGCTGCGCAGGCCGTGCGTCGTGTCATAGGCGTCCATGTGCCCGTCCTCCGCATCGATGCGCACGAGCCCGCCGCCCAGGGTGCCCACCCACAGGTGGCCGGCGTCGTCCTCGTAGAGGGCGGTGACGTGGTTGTGCGGCAGCTCGCTGTGGGCCTTGTCGATGACGACGAACCGCTGCCCGTCGTAGCGGACGAGGCCCTCCTGGGTCCCCAGCCAGAGGTAGCCGTTGTGCGTCCGGGTGATGCCGCGCACGGTGTTCTGCGGCAGGCCGTCGTCCGTGGTCCAGTGGTCGAGCTGGTATTGCGACAGCGCCTTGTCGGGCTGGAGCCCCAGCGTGCCGTGCTGGGCCTGGCCGACGCGCACGGTCCCCGTCCCGGCCAGGATCCAGAGCGCCAGGACGGGCAGCCGGGAGGCCAGGCCCCGCCACAGGGCGCGGGTCCGGGGACGAGGGCGGCGCTGGAGGGGACGGCACATACGTGGGGGAAACGGCCGACAGAGAGGACATCGGGTGGGGGGCCGCCCTGTTCGGGGCCGGCGGCCCGAAAGGGGTATCGGCACCAGGACGCCCTCATTAAGAGAGAGGCGAAGCCGTGCCCTGTGGCAGGGCCGGAAGGGGTCATGCCGTACCTGAAACAGGTTTCGGGTCGCCTTCAGGTTCGTTTCAGGCGAGCGCTCTTATGCTGCTGACGCCCCTTCGATGGTTCTTCGATGCATCTCCCGGTTTCTTCCATGAGCCCATCTGCCTTCATTTCGACGCCGCCGGTTTCTTCCCTCGAACAACTGGCCGAGCAGGTTGCCCGGAGCGGCCTGCGGCGCGCCGTGGTCCGCCTCGGCCGCTCGTTTGCCTCGGGGCTGTTCAGCGGGGCACACCCCGCCGGCACGTACGACGTGCTCGTCCTGGTATCCGGCACGGAGGCGTCCGTGACGGCCTTCGGCACCGTGCTGGACGACAGGGGTGAACCCGTGGTGTGCCGCCTGCAGGAGCGGGTGCTCCTGGAGGAGCAGCCGGTGCTGCGCTTTTGACGTCAGCGCTTTCGCCGGTGCCGCTCCGGCGTCGGTGAGGGCCGACCGGGGCGCACCGGGGTCTGCGCCGGAGCTCGTCGGTAAGCTGAGACATCTTTTAGGCGGCATTCAGCCTGCCTTCAGGGAGCGCGTGGTATGTTTGGACGCAGCAGGACGCCCCGCGCGGCCCCTGCATACGGGAAACTTTCAGATTTAGACGGAGACGGGCATGGGAAAGGGAGCGATGTTACTCGTCATGGCCACGATGATCGGCGGAAGCATCATGCTCTTCCAGACCGACCAGACCGGGGCCGTCAGCACCCTGCAGCAATCCAGACGCCAGCAGGAAATGCTAGCGCGTGAGATCGCCCGGTCGGGCTACAATGCCCTCATCTCGCGGGCCCGCCAGATCGAAAAGCAGAACCCCTCGGCTTCCGTCGAGGAGATCGTCAACCTCGTCAACGGCCCGAGCGGTCAGCTGACCGGTTCCTTCCAGGGCGGCACCTACACCGCCTCGCTCACGCAGGTGAGTGCGCTGGGCTACTCCGCCATGGTCGTCGGCACCTTCGGTGACGCCTCGCACCGGGTGCAGTCCAGCTGGGTGGCGGACGGGACGCTGGAGGTCACCGAGCCGAGCCTGCTCAAGGTCACCTTCCTCGAATCCATGGCCGGCTACTGCTCGGCGATCTTCCTGGAACGCTACGTGCCCTGGAGCAACAACGGCCACGGCAACAACGAGGACGGCGTCGACAGCAGCAACCCCGGCAAGTCCAAAGAGGGCGAAGACAGCGACCCGACCGTCGACGACGAGGTCAAGGTCGGCTCGAAGAAGTACCGCCGACTCGAACCGGAGCTGATCTTCGCACCGGGCAACAACCGCGACGGGGCCGAGGCGCTCTACACGACCGAGTTGCAGCCGGGCGAGCGCATCAACTTCATCCTGGCCGTCGACGCCGACTTCAGCTGCGAGAAGCGGGGCCAGGCCGTGACGATCAAGGACAGGTCGTTCAACTACACGCGGGCGGCGCTCACGGCGGACGTGAAGGACCTGGTGGACATGCAGGAGGGGCCCTACGCCATGATCGAACGCAGCCCGCTGGCCGAGGGCGTCTGGCGCATCGCCTTCGAGGACCTGATCTTCTCCGAGGACAAGCTGCTGGACATCAAGCAGAACGGGTACGGCGGCAGCTGGAACAGCAAGAAGAAGACCTACGGCGGGTCCGGCTGGAGCTATAACGTGGACGGCTACCGGCTGCTGCGGGACTTCGGCGGCAAGCCCGACTTCAGCGACCAGGTCATCGCCGTGCAGTTGCTCCCGGTGGAAACCGTGGACCTGCCCACGGACTGATAGAGCCGTCAGGGGATCGGCCGGGTACCGGGTTTGAGCGAGCGCATCGCCGGAGGGGCGTCCTTCCGGCGATGCTTTTTTGGTGGAAGGCCCGAGGCGGGACAGGGTGCTGTGCCGGTATCGCCTGTGCCGGACCTTCCTCGCCGGTTCGACCCCCGGGGCGGCACCG
This sequence comes from Roseithermus sacchariphilus, assembly GCA_003285105.1. Classification (GTDB taxonomy): domain Bacteria; phylum Bacteroidota; class Rhodothermia; order Rhodothermales; family MEBIC09517; genus Roseithermus; species Roseithermus sacchariphilus. Next base: position 1,501,894 of record CP030158.1, read on the forward strand.
GTGTCTGCGGCGGCGGTGCGCGGACCGCTGAAAGAGCGGGTATGAGGTGTCTCAGATCAAGTGAGCCACAGGCTAACGGGGCTTACGCCAGAGACTTGCGCCGGCGGGACGCGGCGCGGCTATACTTCGAACCAGATGGGTTGGCCTGTCTGTCCGGCAGCGTGTGCCGGCATCGAGGGCGAGCCGTTTTCCGTGTCTCATCTCGCGCAACGTATGCGGTGTTCGTGGATCGTGCTGGTGCTGGGGGTCGTCTGGCTGGTGCCGGCTGCTGCGGCCCAGGAGGCGGGCACCCGTCGGGCGGATGCGGTGCGGCATCTGGCGCCGGAGGCCCGGGCGCGCGTCGTCGAGCACGATCCGCGGGTCCACTTCACGACGCGTCCGGTGCCCGGAGGTCGGGTCGATGTCGCGTCCGGGGTGCTGCGGGCGGAGTACCAGGCCGTCGGAGCGGCGTCGCTGGCGCGGGCGGCCGCGCCCGAGGTGACGGCGCAGCGGTATCTGGCCCGTCGGGCGGCGGCCTTCGGCTGGACCCCCGAGGCGTCCGATCTCGAACTCGCGTCGGTCCATCGTACGCCGTACAGCAGCCACGTGGTGTTCCGGCAGACCTATCGGGGGGTGCCCGTCTTCAACCGCACCGTGAAGGTCAACCTCGATGCCGAAGGGCGTCCGGTGATGGTCTTCAGCGGCTACGCGCCGGACGTCGCCGCGCAGCCGGCGCTGCGGGTGGTCCCCACGCTGGAGGCCGACGCGGCGGTTGCGCGGGCCGGGGCGGCGGTGTCGAAGGCGCCCGTGCGCGCCGCCGCGCCCGAGCTGGTCGTCGTGCCGGATGCGCCGCCCCGGCTGGCCTGGAAGGTCATCGTCTGGCCGACGGATTATCCCGCCGAGTGGGAGGTGCTCGTCGATGCGCACGACGGCACGCTGATCCAGCTGATGGACCTGAGCACCCACGCCGGCAAGGGGCACGAGGCGCACGCGCCGGCGTCGGCCCCGGATCCGGCTCCGGGATCGGCAGAGCCGCCGGCCACCGCGGCCGGCACGGCCTCCGGCACCGGCTTCGTGTTCGACCCCAACCCGCTGGCCGGGGCCGGTGTCGCCTACGGCGGCGCCTACGTGGATGCCGGCGATGCAGACACCCCCGTGCTCACCGAGGCGCTTCGGGAGGTGACCCTGCCCGGCATCACGCAGGGCACGGACGGGCTGTACCGGCTCGAAGGGCCGCACGTTCGCATCGTCGGCGATGCGTCGATCGGCATTGCCGCCTACACCCCTCCCGCCGAGCCCACGCCGGAGGGCTTCCGCTATACCCGCAGCAACCCCTTCTTCGAGGCCGTCAACGCCTACTACCACATCGACGCCAGCCAGCGCTACGTCCAGGCCCTGGCGGTCGGCGACATCCAGAAGACGGGGGTACGGGTGAATCCGCACGGCCTCGGGGCATTCGACGACTCCAAGTATTACACCAGCCTCAATGCCATCGCCTTCGGCCTCGGGGGCGTCGATGACGCCGAGGATGCCGACGTCGTGCTCCACGAGTACGGTCATGCCCTGCTCGAAGCCAGCGCCCCGGGGCTGCTGCGTTCCCCCGAGGGGCGGGCGCTCCACGAAGGCTGGGCCGATTACTGGGCGGCCTCCTACAGCCGCCGGCAGGTGGAGGCCGGCAAGGCGGGCCGTACCGACTGGCAGACGCTCATGGAGTGGGACAGCGGCGATGGGACCCTCTGGTCCGGCCGCAGCCTGGGCCGCTCGGGCCGCTACCCGCAGGATACCCGCTGCGACGATTCCTTCTCGTGCAACATCTATGAGGACGGGCTGCTCTGGGCCACGACGTTGATGGAGCTCTGGGACGCGCTCGGCCGCGACACGCAGGGACGCGTCATCACGGACCGGCTGACGCTCTTCTCGCACGCCTATCTCAGCCACCCCGTCACCATGGCCGACGCCGCGCAGGCGCTCGTCCGCGCCGACTCCGCCCTGTACGGCGGGGCGCACATCGACGTGCTCTATCAGGTGCTCTCGGCCCGTGGCTTCCTGGAAGCCGTCGCCGCGCCGATCCTGATGCACGAACCGCTGGCTTCCACCGAGCAGCAGGGCGGTACGGTCCGCCTCCGCACCCGCGTCGTCGGAACCGCCATCGCCTCGGTGACGGTCACCTACGGCTACGACACCGACACGCCGACGATCGCGCTGCCGCTCGTGGCCGAGGGCGACGGCGTGTATGCGGCTGACCTGCCGCTGCCGGAGACGGTGAGCGAGGTCGCCTATTACCTCACGGCGACCAACAGCCAGGGCGGATACACCCGCCTGCCGGCCGGCCAGGCTGTGTACCGGTTCTCCGCCGGTCCGGACGCCAGCCCGCCGCTGATCCTCCACGAGCCCCTGCGCCAGACGCCCACGGCCGCCTGGCCGCCCGACGTGGTGGCGGACGTGCGGGACGACGCCGGGGTGGACTCCGTCTGGGTCGTCTTTGCGATCGAGGACGCCGCCGGCACCGAGCGGACGCAGGGCGCCTTCGGGCTGGCCTATGACGGCGACCACTACCGCGGGACGTTCCCGCTGGTCAAAGTAGACGAGGGCGATCGGCTGCGCTACCGGCTCTTTGCCCGGGATGCCGCGGCCGCCAAGAACGAGGCCGTCCTGCCCGAGCAGGGTACCTTCGACGTCCGCATCAGCGCGCGCGGGGTCCTGCAGGCCTACGACTTCGAGACGGCCACCGCCTTTGCGGCCACCGGCGTCTGGGCTCAGGGCGTGCCCACCTTCGGCCTGCGCGTGGCTCGCTCGGGCGAGCAGGTCTGGGCCACCGCGCCGCAGACGACGTACCCGGCCGAAGCCGGCGTCTCGTCGCTGACCATGCCCGCCCTCAACCTGGCCGGCTACGAGCACGTCGCACTCGTGTTCTGGCACTGGTACGACCTCGAACACAACGGCACCGCGAGCCCGGACGGCGACGGCTCGGCCCTCCTCTGGGACGGCGCGAACGTCAAGGTGTCGACCGATGGCGGGGCGACGTGGACGGTGCTGACGCCGATGCTGCCTGCCGGCGGCTACACGGGCACGATCAACGAGGCCTACGGCAACCCCCTCGGCGGGCAACCCGGCTTCGGCGGGTATAGCTACGGATGGCGGATGGCCGCCTTCGAACTGCCCACGGGACCGGATGTGCGGGTGCGCTTCGATCTGGGCACCGATGACAGCAACCAGGACGTCGCTCGGGACTATGCCGGCTGGTACCTGGATGACATCCGCATCGTCACCTACCCGGATGTGCTCTGGTCGGTCCTGCCGGACGAGGCGCCGCCGTCGGTCCTCGAGGCCCCGGCTGCCGAGGTCGTCGTGCCGCGGGGCGTCGTCTCGTTGCCCGTGTCCGTGCGGGTGGGGGATGACGTGGGCATCGACGGCGTCTGGGTCGATTACGAGGTGCAGGCGGCCGAGCCGCAGACGGGCACGCTGCGCCTGGCGATGGCGCCCACGGATGCGGCCACCTATGCCGGGCTGCTGGAGCCGGCCGGCACGCTGGCTGCCGGGGATGAGATCCGCTATCGCCTCCGCGTTCGGGATGCCTCCGGCCGTGAGGTCACCTACCCGGCGGCGGAGGCGGCCCCGCTGCGGGCCGACGTCCGGCTCATCGCGCAGGCCGACGCGCTGGCCGAGGTCCGCGCCACCGGCGTCTGGCAGGCCTTCGACGGCCTGTGGAGCGCCTCGCCGGGCTTCGAGGCCACCCCCCGCTCCAGCCTCGTCCTCCAGCCCGCCGACCTGCCGCTCGACGCCGACGTGCTGCGGCTCGTCGTGCGGCATCGCTTCGCGCTCGGCGCCGGCCTCGGCGGCAACGTGAAGGTGTCCACCGACGACGGCCGGACCTGGGTACCGCTGGAGCCGATCGGTGGCTATCAGGCGGTTCTGGAGGCCGGCGATCACCCCATGGCCGGCGAACCCGTCTTCCAGGGGACGAGCCACGGCGATGCGGAAGCCCTCTTCGACCTGAGCCCGTATGCCGGCCGGCAGATCCGCCTCCGCGTCGACCTGGGGGCCGAGCGCGACCTGGAGGTCGGGGAGTTCTGGACCCTGGAGGCCGCCACGCTCTACTTCGATACCCGGACCCCCGGCGACGACGGCTTCACCGTGCCCCGCACGCTCACGCTCCACGCCAACTATCCCGATCCCTTCGTCGCCACCACCACGCTCGGCTACACCCTGCCCGAGGCCCTGCCCGTGCGCCTGGAGGTGTACGACCTGCTGGGCCGCCGCGTCGCCCTGCTGGTCGATGCCGAGCAGGCCGAAGGCACCTACACCCTCCCGTTCGACGGCAGCCGGCTCGCCAGCGGCGTCTACTTCCTGCGCCTCACCGCCGGCGCGCGGCAGCACGTCGAGCGGATGGTGATCGCCCGGTAGGCCGGCTCCTGCAGGCCGGGGCGGCTGTCACGGCGTGAAATTCCCGCAAGGAGGAAAACCCGTCGGTCGGGCGGGTCGTACCTTGCCTCTGTATCGCGCGGGAGTTCTATCAACCACGTCTGACGCCACAGGAGCATGGATTACAAAGAGGGAGCCTACAAGGTACGCGACCTGAGCCTGGCCGACAGCGGCCGCAAGCGCATCGAATGGGCCGAGAGCCGCATGCCGGTGCTGATGAAGCTGCGCCAGGAGTATGCGGCCGCGCAGCCGTTCAAGGGGTACAAGATCACCGGGTGTCTGCACGTCACCAAGGAGACGGCCGTGCTGATCGAGACGTTCAGGGCCTGCGGGGCCGAGGTGGCCTGGAGCGGGTGCAACCCCCTCTCCACCAACGACGAAGTGGCCGCGGCGCTGGCCGCCGCCGGCATCGAGATCTACGCCTGGTACGGCCAGAACACCGAGGAATTCTACTGGTGCATCGAGCGCACCATCGACACGCCGCCGCACACCACGCTGGACGACGGGGCGGATCTCATCTTCACGGTCCATCACAAACACCCGGAACTGGCCGAGCACATCATCGGCGGCAGCGAAGAGACGACGACCGGCGTCCACCGCCTCCGGGCCATGGCGGCCGACGGGAAGCTGCTCTATCCGGTCTTCGCCGTCAACGACGCCGAGACGAAGTGGGACTTCGACAACGTCTACGGCACCGGGCAGTCCACCCTCGACGGCATCCTGCGGGCCTCCAGCGTGCTCCTGGCCGGCAAGAACTTCGTCGTGGCCGGCTACGGGCATTGCGGGCGCGGCGTGGCGATGCGGGCCAAGGGCATGGGCGCCAACGTCATCGTCACCGAGGTCAAGCCCACCGCGGCGCTGAAGGCGACGCTCGACGGCATGCGCGTCATGCCGATGGCCGAGGCCGCCCGCATCGGGGACATCTTCGTGACGGCCACCGGCATGAAGGACGTCATCCGGGGCGAGCACTTCGTGGTGATGAAGGATGGCGCCATCGTGTGCAACACGGGCCACTACGACGTGGAACTGAACCTGAAGGAACTGGCCGAGCTGTCCACCGACACGCGCGTCGTCCGCCCGGACAACCGCGAGTACACCCTGGAGAATGGGAAGAAGATCTTCGTGCTGGCCGACGGGCGCCTGGTGAACCTGGCCGCGGCCGAGGGGCACCCCAGCGAGGTGATGGACATGAGCTTCGCCAACCAGTTCATGGCGCACCTGACGCTGATCCAGAAGCACGAAGCCGGGGAGAAGCTGGAGAACACGGTGATCGACCTGCCGGAGGAGCTCGACCAGGAGATCGCCCGGATCAAGCTGGAGACGATGGGCATCGCCATCGACGCGCTCACGCCCGAGCAGCAAGCCTACGCCACCGACTACTCCGCCGGCACCTGACGCGGGCTGCCGGGGCGGTCGGTGCAGCGCGCTTTGGCAATTCAGGCGGCCGGGTGTTATCCTGACCGCCGTGCATGTACGTCTGCTCTCTTCACCCGTCTACCCGTCCGATCATGTCCATCCGCACACGCACATCTGCCCTCCGCATGGCCTCGGCGCTTCTGCTGGCCATGGTCATTGCCATGCCGGCACAGGCCCAGATCGACCTCAAGATAGGCCCACGCCTCGGTTACGACGTCGGGGACATCGAGGAAGCCTTCCTGGGTGTGGAAGCCCGCGTGGGCCTGCCGGTGATGCCGGTCGAGTTCAACGGCTCGTTCGACTACTACTTCATGGAGGAGAACGTCAACTTCTGGAGTGTGCACGTCGGTGGCCTCTACGCGCTCAAGGCTCCGGGCATCCCGGTGGCGCCCTACGTGGGGGCCGGGCTCGACTTCTCGCGCCTCTCCGTCGAGGTCCCCGAGTTTGATACGCCCTTCGGCTCGTTCGGCGGGGACAGCACCGGCAACACCGAGGTGGGCCTCGGGTTGATCGGCGGCGTCAGCTTCGCCTTCGGCCCGCTCAACCCGTTCGTGCAGGCGCAGATCTCCCTCGGGGATTACGACCTCTACACCCTGTCCGCCGGCCTGCTCTTCGGACTCTGAGCCGGGGGCCTTTCCCCTGCATGTATAGAATACACAGAAACGCCGCGCTCGTCTATGGACGGGCGCGGCGTTTCGCGTGATAGGGTGCCGTCGATAGCGAGGCCTTCCGGGCGGTTGGGACCGCCACGACCCCGCCCATCGGGTCCGAACGAGGTCATTCGCCGGTATCCCAGGTCAGGATGTCCTGCTCGGACTTCTCGGCCGTAGCCCACTTGTCCGCGTCCGGCAGCGGGTCTTTCTTCTCGGTGATGTTATAGCCGAGCGCCTTCCACTGGTTGGCGAGGTACTCGTTCCACTGCGCGTAATGCGCCCACTTCTCCGGCAACTCGTCATCGGCGTAGATGGCCTCGACGGGGCAGACGGGGACGCAGGCGTTGCAGTCGATGCATTCGTCCGGATGGATCACGAGGAAGTTGGGGCCTTCGTAGAAGCAATCGACCGGGCACACTTCGACGCAGTCCGTGTGCTTGCAGTTGATGCACGGCTCGGCGACGACGTACGGCATAAAGGTGTGGGATTCAGGATGAGAGAGGAACGGCGTTCGGGGGCTGACGCCCGGAACGCCGGCCGGTTCCGAAGAGAGGGCGTTGACATCCTCCGCCCTGAAGGCCGGGGATGCCTGCGGCGCTGACGCAGTATACGAAAGCGTGGCCGTCCGCGCTATCCTTCCCCGCCCTTTGCGGCGGAGCGGGTCGCGCCTTCGGGTCCGCAGCGGTCGTGAAGCGGGTGGCCGGGGCGTGTGCAGAACCCGTGGGGGCGCCCCGAGTTGGACCAGACTTTGCCCGGGACCGTGGCGTTCCCAGCGTTCGAAAGGATTCGCATGACCAGGACGTATCGCCTCCATCACCTCCGGCTCTCGCTTCGCGCAGCGGCGCCGCTGCACGCGGTGCTGGCCGACGGACTTCGGTTCAAGGGGGCCGTCGAGGCGGCCTTCGATCAGGCGCCGCACGTGGAGCTGGCCTTCCATGCCGCTCCGCCGCCGGAGCCGGTCCCGGACGACGCCGAGCCGCTCGTGGAGTACGACGTTGGCATCGCGCTCTCGCACGACGGGGCGTGCTACTACCTGGCTCGCGGCACGGCCGTGGGGATCGTGGACCCCGAGACGCAGCGCGTCACGGTCTGGCTGGGGGAGGATTACGCCGACCTGGAAGACCGGGAGACGCGCGCCCTGATCTTCTATTTCATGGCGATCGCGCTGGTCATCAGCCTGGCCTATCAGGACCACTATGCCCTGCATGCGGCCGTGCTGGACCGGGGCGGGCGGGGCCTGCTGATCTCGGCGCCGAGCGGCAGCGGCAAGACCACCGCCACGCTGAACCTGCTGCGCGCCGGGTGGTCGTACGTCTCGGACGATACGGTGCTGCTGCGTCGCCGCAACGGCGGCGTCGAGGCCGTCTCCTACCGCCGCGACTTCAGCCTGACGCCGGACACGGCGGCCGTCTTCCCGGAGCTGGCCGCGCGCACCTTCGGCCCGCCGCCCGGCCTGCGCGAGAAGTGGCGGGTCGACATGGACGAGTTCTTCCCCGGGCGGTTCGTGGCCGTGACCCGCCCCCGTCTCCTGCTCTTCCCGCAACGGACGCCCGACGCGCCCAGCCGCCTGGAGCCGCTGCGCCTCCGGGACGTGTTCATCCTGCTACTCAGCCAGAGCGCCATCTTCGTCACCCAGGCGCCCGGCGTGCGGGAGGCCTACCTGGCCATGCTGCGGGACCTGGCCAACCAGGGGCAGGCCCTGCGGCTCCATGCCGGCCCCGACCTGCTGGACGACCCGGGCCGCCTCGACGCGCTGCTCCGGCCGTATCTGGATTGAGCGGCGGTGATCCGCCCGCTGATTCGCCCGCCGATCCGACCGCCCCGGCCCCTCTCCGGCTGTTGTGAAAGGACCGGGCGTACCGTATGATGGCCCGCGTCTCTGTCTCCCCAGCCCGATCGATCCATGCCCGACGCGACCCAGACCATTGCCCTCATCGCGCACGATGGCAAGAAGGCCGACATGGTGGCCTTCGCCATGCAGCACCGAGACCTGCTCCGCAGCTATCGCCTCATTGCCACGAACACGACCGGCAGCCTGCTGCGCGACAAAGTGGGGCTGGAGATCCAGCCGTTTCTCTCCGGCCCACTCGGCGGAGACGTGCAGATCGCGGCGCAGGTGGTCGTCGGCGATGTGCAGGCGGTGTTCTTCTTCGTCGATCCCCTGGCCAAGCATCCCCACGATCCGGACATCCAGACGCTGCTGCGCGCCTGCAACGTGCACAACGTGCCGCTGGCCACCAACGCCGCCACGGCGCATCTCATCCTCCGGAGTCGCCTGGGGCCAGCCGAGGCGTCGCGGAAGTAGCGGCTGAGGGGGCGGCCGGTCCGGTCAGCGCGGCACGATCCGGTAGCGCAGCGTGCGTTCTCGTTGCTGGCCGCTCGTCCGGTCGGTCACCCGCACGGTGATGGCGAGCCGGTCGCCGGCGCGGGCCTCGCTCAGGTCGACGAGGATGTATTCGCGGGCGGTGCGCTCGGTGCCGGTGTAGCGGGTGGCGGCCGAGGTGAGGATGGCCGTGCGGGCGCCAGCGCGCCGGCCGCGTTCCGTCCGCTGCACTTCGTATTCCACCTCGTACGCCGTGCGGTCGGTGGCGTCGTAGGCCAGGTGATACACCTCGAAGTAGAGCGCCAGCGGCGCCCCCTCGGGGAGGTCGGACGACGGGTAGACGACGGCGTCGGCAAAGGCGGCTTCCACCGAGCCGTCCTGGCCGACGGGCACCAGGAGCGGCTTCAGGTCGCTCATCTCCAGCCGCCGACCGTCGGCGGCGAGGGCCGTGAGCGTATCGGCCCGGAAGGTGTTGGCCTTGAGGCGCGGCCCGACCTCGCCGAGTTCGCCGCGCGCGTTCAGTGAGGCGGCATACTGGTCCCACTGGAGGGCGACGTGGTACGTACCGGTATCGCCCGTGACGGTGTAGGTCACCGGGGCGATGCTGGCGTCGGGGGCATCGGCCAGATCCCGCACCACGTGGCGATGGACGTGGACGCTGCGCTCGCGGAAGGCGGCGTCTTGCTGGACGAGCGTGGCCACGAGCAGGTAGCCGTCGGCGGAGACGCCGTCGCGGCGGAGGGCTCTGCGGCGGGCGCGGGAGGGATGGAGCGCACCGGGCGGGGTCCCCCAGTACACCTCCGTGCGCGTGGTCCCGTCCGGCTCCAGGAAGCGGGCGACGCGGGCCATGGCCGGGAGCGGTTCGACGTCGTCGAAGACGTTGGTGTAGGTGGCCGGCACGTTCTCCGCGCGGCGGGTGGCGATCTGGGCATCCTCGGTCTGGCCCCGCTGGATGATGTGTTGCGCGAACAGGTGGGGCTGGTCGGCGGAGAACACCGAGCCGGGCAGGCTGGCGCCGGTGCCGGCACGGAGCGGGACGGCCTCGCCTGCCGGGTCGGCGGCATCGCCGTCGTCCTGCACGGAGCCGTCCCGGCGGCGGGCCGCCTTCCAGCGCTCGGCGCGCTCGACCGTCTCCTGATCGTCCAGCAGGCTGGAGAAGGCGGCGACGTCCTGGTAGCGCCCGGCGAAGTCGTCGTGGTACATCGAGAGCTGGCGGTAGATCTCCTCCAGCGTGCGCACGACGGCTTCGGCCTTGCGCTGGCCGCGCGGCCCCACGCCGACGCCGTTGCGGATGGACGGAGGCAGCAGGTCCCGGATCTCCCCGATCTCGTAGTGGCCGTCCCGGTTGTAGAACAGGTAGTGCGCGTCGGGTCCGAGGTGCGCGTAATACCAGAACTCGTTGTCGAGGAACACGCTCTCGTTGAGCGTGAGGCTGCGGTCCAGGACCTTGTTGCGGAAGGCCGTCCGGTCGAACTGGACGCGGGTTCTGCGGGCCGGTTCGCCGAGGCGGATATAGACATAGGCGCGTGCGTCGAGCCCTTCGTCGAAGGCGTAGTGCGTGCGGGCGTGGGCGACGCGGGCGAGGTGTTCGATGAGGCGTTCGTTGTGGCGGGTGGCCGGGGCAGCGTCCTGACTGCGCCACCAGGCGACGAGCCGCGCGCCGGCGCCGGGGGCGAGGGGCGGGGTCGTCTGCGGCGTCCAGGCGTTCAGGCCGGTCTGCGCCGCCAGGTGCGCCGGGAGGATCACGCGAAGCCCGTGCAGGTGCGGGACGAGCAGGGCATGCACCGCCGGGTCGTCGGAGGCGTCGAGGGCAGCGAGGAGGTTCAGGTATGCCGCGGCGGCCAGGATCTGGTCGTCGTGATGGCCGTGCTCGAAGGTGTCCCAGATGAAGGCGTCGGCCAGCCGCGGGTCGAACAGGCCTCGTTCGTTCAGGGCGAGCAGGCCCTCGCGCCAGGCCCGGTGGGCCTGCTCCGGGGCGCCGGCCTGCCGGAAGGCCATGCCGAGCCAGTAGGCCGCCGCGCCGTCCAGGGCGGGGCTGACGTAGGCCGGGTCGGCGGCGGCAATGGCTTGCAGGTGCGCCAGCGCGGCGGCCGGTGCGCCCGTGTCCAGGGCGGTGCGCGCTGCGTGGGCCTCGGCTTCCAGCCGGGTCGCCTCGGGCGGCGTCTGGCCGAGCGCCGGCCCGGTACCCGTTGGCACCAGAAGCAACGCCCCGATCAGGGCGGCCGGTTGCAGGATACCGTTGCGCATCGCACGGAAGCAGGTCGGGGAACGGACGGGTCCGGGGCGGGCGTCGGACCTCGTACGGCTCGATACCCGCGAGGCGGGTTTTTGTTACGCAGCGGAGGGGCTGAGGGAGGGCAGGCGGTGGCGGAGGGTTCCACGAAAAAAGGGCCGCCCCCATCGGGAGCGGCCCTTTTCGGGCTGGTGGAGCCGGAGGGTGTCAGCTCCCCAGGTTCGGGTTACCGTTGCGCTCGCTCTGCGTGAGCGGCAGGTACTGCCAGGTCCCGGCGGGCAGGTGCCACTGGTCGAAGCGGCGCTGGTCCACCAGGCGCAGGCCCATCGTGAAGAGCTCCTTGCGCCGCTCCAGGGCGATCGTGTCCAGGTCGACGCTGTCCAGCGGGTCGATGCCGTGGCTGGCCCGGACCTCGTTCACGCGCTGCAGCGCCGGGGCCGTGCTGCCGTTGCGGACGTCGATCTCAGCCAGGATCAGCGCGTTCTCCTGCCAGGTCACGAGCGGAATCGGGTCGGTCCGTTCGAGGTATTTGCCCTGCCGGTAGAACGTGGTGCCATCGTTGCCCTCGATCGGGTCCAGCGGGATGCGGGCGGCCTCGTTCGGGTCGGCGTCCACATAGTCCTTGTAGACGAAGTCCGCCACGAACTGGCTGCGGCCACGGCCGGCCTGGACGTACCAGTAGTTCGAGTTATCCACGCTGTGCAGCGAGCTGAACGGATCGTCGCCTTCCTGCAGGCCGGCCGCGGCGGCCGTCTGCGCCGCGCCGTAGTTGCCCTGGAACAGGTGGATGCGCGCGATAAGGGTGTTGATCACCCGCGTCTGGTAGTCCGAGGCAAAGGCTTTGGCCGCTTCCAGCTTCTCCAGCGCCTGGCTGTAGAGGTCCGCCGCCGGCAGGAACGGCCCCGGGTTGTCGGGGTCCGTCGTGATGACGCCGCCCGGCTGGTCCGGCGTGAGCGCGTAGTAAGTGGCCAGGATGTAGCGCGCGATGCCGCCGTAGAAGTTCCCCACGAACTGCGCCTCGCGCTGGATGGCCTGTTCCTCCTCGCCGACGAACTCCAGCGTGGCGATGCGCTCGAGCAGGTTGTCCGCGAAGAAGCGCAGCTCGCCGACGTCGTTGTAGAGGCCGTCGTTCGAGTTGTTGGCGAACTGGATGTCCCCCGAGTCGAACTCGGCGAACGTCGGGAAGGTGGCGTTCGGGACGCGCTGATCGAAGATCAACTCGTCCGAGAGGCCGCCGGCAAAGACGGTCAGGAAGCCGTAGGTGGTCGAGAAGCGGGCCTCGACGCCCGTGATGACGAAGGGAACCTGGGAGACGTCATTGAGCTGTTCGTCTCCGATCGTGTCGATGGGGTCGTCCACGTCTTCCACGAACGTGTCGCAGGCGGGCACGCTCAGCAGGAGGACGGCGGACGCCAGGAAGGTTAAAAGACGTCGCATGATCTATCACCGGTTGAAAAACGCAAGGGGAGAGCGCATCCGGCGGGACGAGCAGCGGGGCCGCCCGTCCCGGCCGGAGGGCTTCAGAACGTGATGGACAGCGATCCGTAGATCGAGCGCGGCTGCGGCAGCGTCAGGAAGTCGGTGGCCCGGCTGGCGCTGCGCGAGCCGTCGAAGTTGACCTCCGGGTCGGCGCCGCTGTACTTCGTCGTCATCCACAGATTCCGGGCGGACAGCGTAAAGCTGATGCTGCGGATCTGGTCGTTGGTGTATTTGCGGATGAGGTCCGTGAAGTCATAGCGGAGGCTGACCTCGCGGAGCTTGAGGAAGTCGGCTTCTTCGATGTAGTTGCCGTCGGTGCTGACGCCCTGGAAGCTGGTTTCCATGCCGGCATACTCCTCGGCGGCGGCGCGGTAGGCGTCGGAGCCGACTTCCAGCGCTTCGATGGGGGCCTCGGGGCCGTCCTCGCCGTCCGGGTCGAAGGGGCGCAGGCCCAGCTGCGCGCCGAGGACGTTGCGGCGGTAGTTGGCGCCGAAGAGCGTCTGGAAGTAGGCGGTGTTGTTGAAGATGCTACCGCCCAGCTGCCAGTCCGCCAGCACGTTCAGGTTGAAGTTCTTGAGGAAGCGGACGTTCATCGAGAACGAGCCGTTGTGCTTGGGATAGGGGATGCCGTAGAAGCGGCGGCCGTCGGCGTCCTCGTCGCCCGGGATCAGCTCCGGCCCGGCGTAGCTGCCGTCCTCGTTGAACGTGGCGCGGGTGCCCCAGGTGTAGAAGGCGCTGCGCGGCATACCCTCCTTGATGACGTTGATGTCGAAGCCGTCGTAGATCGGCTGCGCGCCGCCCAGGTCCCTGACCTCGTTGTCCTGGTAGTTCCAGATGAAGGTCAGGTCCAGGCCGTAGTTGCGCGTGCGCAGCGGCGAGGCCGAGAGGCTCGTCTCGATGCCCCAGCCCCGGGCTTCGCCGACGTTGAAGGGCACGTCGCTGGCCGTCAGGCCGGAGGAAGGCACGTTGGCGAAGTCGATGATCGAGTTCGTGGCGCTCTGGAGGTAGTAGGTCGTCTCCAGGCCGATGTTGTTCAGGAACTCGGCTTCCAGGCCGAACTCGATCTCCCGGATGCGCTCCGGCTCGATCTCCACGTTGCCGATGAAGTCGAGCACGGCACCGGCGCCGTAGCCGGAGGGCTCGGCCTCCCAGCGCAGGCGCGAAGCGTCGAGCAGGCCCGGCAGCTGGCCGGTTTCGCCGTAGGCGGTCCGCAGCTTCAGGAAGTTGATGGCCGCGGGCAGCACGTCGAACTCGTCGATGCGGATGGCCAGGCTGGCCTTCGGGTAGTAGATGGCCGCCGCCTCCGAGCCGATGGCCGTGGCGAAGTCCCGGCGCAGGCCCAGCGTGGCGAAGAGCCGGTTCTGGAAGGCAAACTCCTGCTGCGCGAAGATGCCGGCTTCCCGGGCGTGCAGGAAGCCCTCATCGCCGTCGATGAAGGTCGCCCCGGCGCCGATGTTCTTGATCAGCTCCGTCGAGAAGTTCTGCTTCGTGAAGAAGGAGGTGCGCAGGATCCGGTTGAAGGCCTGCGCGCCGACGAGCGTGGTGGCGTTCAGCGACGGCGTGATGTCGTAGCTGTACCGCGCGTTGAAGTCGTAGGTGTACTGCTGGTTGGTGCGGTTGTAGATGTTCCGCTCCCCGTTGACCACGCCCGAGTAGCTCAGGTTGGCCGGGTAGGTCTGGTCCTGCCGCAGGTTCGTGCCGTCGTAGCCGACCGAGGCCCGCAGCTGCAGGCGCGGCAGCGGCTGCCATTCCACGTCCGCCGAGCCGACGAAGCGCTGGATGCGCTGGTCATCGGCGATGCTTTCGATGGCCAGGCTGTCGGTGAAGAAGAACGGGGTGGTGGACAGCAGGGTGTTGCCCAGGTACCCGAAGATGTTGTTGTCGTTCTGCGGGCGGGCGATCTCGTTGAGCGTGTAGCCCGTGTTGGCCCGGATCGTCACGTTCTGGACCGGGAACGCCTCGAAGTTGGCCCGGAAGCTCTGGCGATCCTGCTGGTTGTTGGGCAGATGGCCCTCTTCCAGGCGCTTGTCGTACGAGGCGAAGTAGCGAACCTGGTTCGAGCCGCCCGAGACGGCCACGTTGTGCTGGGAGATAAGGCCGTTGCGGAAGAAGGCGTTGGCCGTCTCCGGCGTGCCGGCGTTGAACTTGGTGTATTCCCGCGCCTGCGAGTTGGCCCCGTAGACGCCCTTGTAGGACACCGAGAACGGCCGTGCGGTGGCCCCGGCGAGCTGGCCGCGCTTCGTGGTGATCAGCACCACCCCGTTCGAGCCGCTCGTGCCGTAGAGCGCGGCACCGGCCGGCCCCTTCAGCACGTCGATGCTTGCGATGTCCTCCGGGTTCAGGTTGGCCAGCATCGAAACCCCCTGGCCGCCCACGCCGAAGCCTTCCACTTCCGCATTGTCGATGCGGACGCCGTCGACGTAGATCACCGGCTGCCCGTCGCCGTTGAGGCCGGTGCTGGAGCGCATCACGAAGCGGATGCCGCCACCGATGTTGCCCGAGGCCGGCTGCACGGAGACGCCCGTGATCTTCCCGTTCATCAGCTGGGAGACGTCCTGGTAGGCGTAGTTTTCCTGCAGCTGCTCGGCGTCGATGCGGGAAACCGCCACCTCGGCGCGCGCCTTCGAGGTGGCCGAGGCGATCCCCGTCACGACCACCTCCTCGAGGCCGGTGTAGTCCGGCATCAGCGCAACGGACACGTCCGTCGTGGGAGATTGCACCGACACCTCGCGCTCGACGGTGCGGTAGCCGATGAACGACACGGTGAGGGTGTACGTGCCATAGGGCACCCCGGGGATCGTGAAGCGGCCGTCCAGGTCGGTCGCGGCGCCCTGGCGGATCTGGCTGAGCACGACGTTGGCCCCCGGCAGGGGATCACCGCTCTCGGCATCAGTCACGATGCCGCTGACGGTGCCTTGCTGGGCGAGGGCGATGCTTGGTATAACGAATAAAAGCAGGCACAGCGCCCGAAGTTGGTGCATGCGCATGGGAGTACCTCGCTGTTCGTGAAGGATGAACGACCCCGGCGGCCCGGCCGCTCATGGAGCGGTGGTGTGCTGTCGGACCGTGGGGAGAGAGGGGCCGGTGGTGGCGCGAGACGCAGGGCAGGTGTCGCTCCGCGCCGCACCCCGGCACGCCGTCTGGGGTTGGTTGGATATGAGCTAGCGAAGGGCCATGTTAGCGGCCCGAAGCTCGTCAGGCAATGCCATTTTGCGCCCCCAGGCGGCATTCACAGGAATTCTACCATGGTGAACGAAGTGTGAAGCCGTTCGGGGGGCGTGAGCGACCGTTAGGCCGTCGTTGCCGCGAAACCATGCCGATCCTTCACAGACGGAGGGCTGACGACCGGCGGGGCGGTGCGTTCGGTGCCGGTGTCGGGCGGGGCGGGAAGGGGTGGCAACCGGATGATAGCAGGCTCGGGCGGGCAGCCTCAGGGATGGGGGCGTTCCCGGAAGAGGTGGGCGCTGGCGGCGAACTGATCGGCGGTGCCGACGAGCACGAGGCGGTCGCCCGGCTGGATGCGGAAGTCGCCGGAGGGGCTGCCGAAGGTGCGGCCGTCGCGGCGGACGGCCAGCACGGTGATGCCGTGGGCCTGTCGCAGGGCGAGTTCGCTGAGGGTACGGCCGGCGGCGGGGGCTCCCTCCCGCACGGCCACGGCGCGCGTGTGCAGCCCGTCCTCGTCCAGGCCCTGCAACACCATCAGGTGCGCCTCCTGGATGCTGCCCCGGAAGTGTTTGTAATCGCCCGAGCGGATGGCCTGGACCTGCCGCTCGATCTCGTCGGGCGGGATCATATAGGCGTTCAGCACCTGCGTGAAGATGCGCACGGCCGTCTCCAGCTCTTCGGGGATGACGATGTCCGCCCCGGCGCGTTGCAGGCGCTCCAGGTCGGCCAGGTAGCGGGTGCGGACGATGATCTGGAGGGTCGGGTTGAGGTAGTGTGCGACCGAGACCACGCGCTCGGCGGCGGCGCTGTCGTTGATGACGATGACGCACAGCTTGGCCCGCTCGATGTGGGCGTGTTCCAGGATGTGGGGGCGGGAGGCGTCGCCGCGGAGGACGTGCAGGCCGGCGGCCTCGGCCTGGTCGGCCAGGGCCGGGTTGAGTTCTATGACGACGAAGGGCAGCCCGACGTCGCGCAGCACCTGGGCCAGCCGCTGCCCGGCCGGGCCGTAGCCGACGATGATGACGTGATCCTCGAGCGTGTCGGGCAGGGCCATCGGCTCGTCCATGTTGCCCAGCCGGCCCAGCGGCGTGCGTTCCAGGCGGGCGCCGATCCAGGCGCCGGCGGACGTCATGAACGGCGTCAGGATCATCAGCAACACCGTCACCGCGATGAACGTCTGGGCGCCGGCCTCGCCCAGCCCGGCCGGAGAGAGGCCCACGCTCGCGCCGGCGCGTTCCAGCACGAACGAGAACTCCCCGATCTGCGCGATGCCCAGCCCCACGGTCGACGCGATGCGGATCGGGTAGCCCAGGGCCAGCACGCTGCCGGTCGTCACCACGGCCTTCAGCAGCAACACCCCGCCGGCGACGGCGAGCACCAGCGGCAGGTGAGCCAGGAGGAAGCGCAGGTCGAGCAGCATCCCTACGGATACGAAGAACACGGCGTTGAAGAGGGTCTGCAGCGGCAGGATCTCGCTCAGCGCCCGCCCGGCGTGCCGGCTCTCGCTGACGACCAGCCCGGCCAGAAAGGCACCCAGCGCCAGGCTCACCCCGGCCAGGCTCATGATCCATCCGGTGCCCAGGCAGACGATCACGACGGTCAGCAGGAACAGCTCCGACTGCCCGGTCGCCGAGATGCGGTCGAGCAGCCAGGGCAGGGCCTTGCGCGCCAGCACGAGCACGGCGGCGATGATGAGCAGGGCCTCGCCGAGGGCCAGCAGAGCCGCACCCGGCGAGCCGCCTTCGCCCCCGAGCAGCGGGATCAGCAGCACCATCGCGATGATGGCCAGGTCCTGGAAGATGAGGATCGCCAGGGTGAGCTGGCCGACCGGGGAGTCCGTCTCGCCGCGCTGGCTGAGCAGCCGCAACCCGATCGCCGTGCTGCTCAGCGCTACCAGGAAACCCGTGAAGATGCCCGCCCGGACGTCGAGCCCGAAGAGCAGCCCGATGCCGACCACCGCCGCGATGCTGAGCCCGACCTGCAACCCGCCGCCGGTTACGATGAACCGACCGATGCGGGCCAGCTTCTCCAGGCTGAACTCGACGCCGATGGTGAACAGCAGCAGGATCACGCCCACCTCGGCCATGCTGTTGACCAGCTCCAGGTCCGTCACCATCCCGAGCGCGTTCGGGCCGATGACGACGCCGGCCAGCAGGTACCCGACGATGGGTTCCAGCTTCAGCCGGTAGCACAGGTAGACGATGACGACGCTGGCTGCGACGAGGGCGACGAGTTCGTTGAGGAACGGCAGGGTGATTCCCGCAGCAAGCATCCGAGTAGAGGAGGTAGGAGGTGGGGAAGACGGTTCGGGGGGCGCGTGTCAACTCGGCCGGGGTGAAGACCGGATTTCGTGCCAGAGGGCCTCGACCTGCCGGCGCAGGTCGTCCGGCGAGCCCGTGTTCTCGATGACGTAGTCCGCCCGGCGACGCAGCTCCTCGGGGGGGAGCTGGTGGGCCATGCGGGCGCGCACGTGCCCGGGCGTGGTGCCGTCCCGCTCGACGACGCGGCGGATGCGTACGTCCTCCGGGGCTTCCACGACGACGACGGCGTCCAGGTGGGCATCGGCGCCGGATTCGAAGATCAGCGCGGCTTCGTGCACCAGCACGTCCATGCCGTCCTGCTCGGCCGCGGCCCGGGCCCGCTCGAAGGCGGCGAACACGCGGGGGTGCACGATCCGGTTGAGCACCTCCAGGCGGTCCGGGTGGCCGAAGACCTGCCGGGCGAGGTAGGCGCGGTTCAGCCGTCCCTGTGCGTCGTAGCTTTCCGGCCCGAAGGCGGCCACGATGGCGTTCCGGGCGCCCGCGTCTTCCTGCATCAGCCGCCGGGCCTCCTCGTCGGCGTAGAACACGCGCGCGCCGAGGTCTTCGAGCATCCGGCACACGGTCGATTTGCCACTGCCGATGCCGCCGGTGACGCCGAGGGTGATCAGGCTCATGAAGGGGAACGGATGGATGAAGGCCATCGAAACGACGCGGGAACGAACCCTGGTCTGCTTCGGATCCCGGAGGCCGCTGGTCGCCGGCCTCGTGGCGGCTGCTGAAAAAACAGGGCGGGCCGTTATCACTTTGCGTTGGGCCTGGTGCGTCTACTCATGACGGCCCATCCGCCACAGGAGGGAGCGAGGAGAGAGCGCCTCACATCAGGGCTGCCGTCCCGTCGTACCAACCAGACGTTGACGGATCCGCCATGCGTGCGGATCGAAGACGTTCTTACATAGCCAGGCATGGTCCGCCTGGGCCGTCGCCATCTCGAAGACCGCACGCGCTCGAAGACCGCACGCGACTGAACGGCCTCTTCCGGGTGTTCTGCTGCGGCGCCGCCTGGCGCGACGTGCCCGAGCGCTTTGGTCCCTGGCAGACCGTCTGGACCCTGGCAAGAGTACCGTAGCTTCGCGTTTTGAGAAGCTGGCGTGGCATGAGCCGACGCTGGGCAGGCTGGCCTGCATTCGCTGTGCCTCAACCTCCATTTTTCAGACCAGTTGCCGCCCCATACCATGCCATACGACTCCGCCGCATCCGGCGCCATCGCCACCCGCACCGAGCGCGCAACCATGCCCTTCGGCCTCACGTCGATCCTCGCCGGGGGCGTTGCCCTGCTGTTCACCATGCTGTGGGTTCGTCCGGCGCATGCGCAGGAGGCACCGGAGCCTCCCGTGCCCGCACAGAGCCTGGAGCCCATTGCCGAGCGCAGCGAAGCCAGGGCTCCCACCCGGCCGGAGGGGGCGACGCAGGCAGCCGGCACCGGGGGGGCCAGCGAGCCGGTCCTTCGCATCCAGGGTATCGACAGGTTCTCCGCCAGCGATGCCAGCGGCGGCAATGATTATCGCATTCGTGTGGACTATGAGGTCTCCAGCCCGTGTGTCTTCCCGGAAAGCATTTCCATCAAGATCACCAGCGATGGTGGCCGCACCCACGAGAAGAGTTGGACGTCCTCCGGCCGGGTCGGCTGGGTGGAGTGGGGCGTCGGGCCGAGCGTAAGTGACAAATTCTACCTGAAGTTTTCCTATAAAGGGTGGCAGTGTGACAACGCCCAGTCCGCCAGCAACCGGGGCTCGACGGCCGCGCTGAAGGCGCCAGGCACGCTGCGCGCCGACGCACAGGGCAGCGACCAGAACGTCCGCCTCACCTGGAGCCGGGGCTCGACCAACACCCCGGCCAGCAGTGATTACTATCTCATCTACCGCGACGGCACCTACGTGGGTTGGACGCGGGCAGAGGCCTACACCGTGGCGACCACGCCCAGCACCGAGAACACCTGGGCCATCGAGCGCAGATACGGCTCGCATACCTCCTCGCGCCGCTCGGCCACCGCTACGACGTCCGCCTTCAAGGCGCCGGCGGACGTTGCCGCCTCGGACGGAACCACGGTTCGGAAGGTCGCGCTGGCCTGGGACAATCCGTCGGACTATGCCCGGGAGACGCAGCTCTACCGCGACGGCACGCTGCGGGCCACGCTCCCGGCCAACGCCACCACGTTCGAGGACACAGACGTGATCCCCGGGGAGACCTATTCGTACTGCCTCGCCAACCGCACCAGCACGCAGGAGACGGAGTCGGTCTGTGCCGAAGGAGCGTCGTTCTTCATCCGCGCCGCTGATGGAACCGACGTCCGCAACGTGCGCCTCGAATGGACCCCGACGACGGCCTTCCCCGAGGCCGACCGGCCCACGGACATCCGCATCGAGCGGGGCGAGGCCGAGGTCACCGTGGTGTCGGCGGCCAGCTCCAGCTACCTCGACCGCGACGGGGACCCGGGCGTGCTCTATCCGTATCGCATCACGCTCCTCAAGGGCGACGAACCCGTGCTCACGGACACGGACTACGGCTTCCTCCCGGCGACCGGTGAGATCCGGGGGCGGGTGACGACCCGGGGCGCTCAGCAGGGCGGCGTCGCCGGCGTGCGGGTGAGTGCGGTGCCGTCGGAGGCACCGCTCAGCTACGCCCTCGTGCTCGACGGCGACGGGGACTACGTCCACGTGCCCTACCGTCCGGCCTTCGATCTGGCGCAGAGCTACACCCTGGAACTGTGGGTCCGCCCGACCGCGCTGGGCGGGTGGCAGACGCTCCTCGCCCGGGGCGACAGCGCCTCGACCCCGTACCGCCTCGCGCTTGACGATGCCGGCCGGGTGGTCTTTCAGGCCCGCCAGGGGACGGCGGCCGTCACGTCTGCCTCGGCGCTGAGCACGGAGGCCTGGCATCACATCGCCGCCGTTCACGATGAGGAACTGGCCGAGGTGCGGCTGTACGTGAACGGGGCCGCGGAAGGCCGCGCGCCCATGACGGGCACCCCCGTTGAGACTGCGCGGGCGCTCACGCTCGGGGCGCTCCCCGGCGGTGCACAGCCCGTCACCGGCGCCCTGGATGAGGTGCGCCTCTGGAGCACGGCGCGGTCCGACTCCGCGCTCGCGGCCGACCGCGACCGCATCCTCGTGGGCGACGAGCCGGGGCTGGTTGCCTACTGGCGTTTCGACCAGGGCACCGGCAGCGTGGCCGGCGACGTCGCCCATGGCGGCGGGCACACCGGCACCTTCATGGGCGATCCCACCTGGACCGACGCGCAGGCGCCGGCGCAGACGTTCGACCTGACCAGCAGCGACGGCCAGGGAGAGTACCGCATCCGGGGCTTGTTCTACGAGTTCTCCCAGAGCGGCACCCTCTACGAGGTCGTCCCGAGCAAGGAGAACCACGCCTTCGACCCCGGCCGCCGCTTCAAACGGCTGACCAGCCT
Organism: Roseithermus sacchariphilus; assembly: GCA_003285105.1. Taxonomy (GTDB): domain Bacteria; phylum Bacteroidota; class Rhodothermia; order Rhodothermales; family MEBIC09517; genus Roseithermus; species Roseithermus sacchariphilus. Next base: position 1,523,291 of record CP030158.1, read on the forward strand.
CACCCCGCTCCTCGACGACGCGCACTTCACCGATACCACGTCGGTCAGCGTCAGCGGGCTCGTCCGGTTTGCCCACACCGAGTGCGCCATCGACAGCGTCGAGATCCATGTGAACGACGTGCCGCTCGGCCTCACCGATGCCGACGGCGCTTTCGTCATCGGCGGGCTGGAGCGGAAGGAGCAGACCTTCCGGCCGGTCTATCGCAATCACGCCTTCGATCCCGCAACCATCACCCGCACGCTCGACGGCGACGTCTCGGACCTGCTCTTCGAGGACACCACGACGCGCACGCTCCGCGGCTTCGTAGCCGGTGGCACCTGCAAGGCCGCCATCGGCCGGGCGCGGGTGACCGTCACGGCGCTCGACGGCTGCTACTCGGAGAGCGTCGAGACCTCGGACCGTCAGTACAGCTTCACCCTGCCGGCGCAGGCGTACACGGTGGAGGTGGAGATGCTGGACGACCCGACGATCAGCTTCGCCGCGCAGGAGGTGTCGCTGGCTGACAGCAGCCGGGTGCAGGACTTCATCTACTACGCCCCGCCGCGTGTCGCGATCAGCGGCCTGCCCACCTCGTCGTGCGGCACGCCGGTGCTGGAGCAGGGCCTGACCTACGAGCTGCTGATCGACGTGCTGGAGGACTACGGGGCGACGACCTGCCCCGCGACGGTCGGCACGCTGGAGGTGATCGACGGCATCGGCGACGACGCGCCGCTGGTGACGCACGAGCTGGACAGCACCGGCGTCCTCCGCTACACCCTCGAAGCCGGCGTGCCCAACATCGTGGGCGGCGGCCCGAACCCGTACCTCAAGCGCCTGGAGGCGTCGGCCTCGACGCCCGGCGGCGATCAGCTGGAGGAAGCCCTCGCCTACGTCGAAGGCAACCGGCCGCGCGAGCAGACCTTCACCACCGTCTCGCCGCAGATCCCGCTGCTCATCCTGCGCGACCCGCCGGGCGACCAGAGCTACAGCTACAAGGAGGAGGCCCGCTCGTCGTGCTACGCGTCCAGCCTGTCGCTCCTGGCCGACGCCAGCGTCGGGGTCTTCGGCAAGGTGAAGGCCGGGACGCAGTTCGAAACCGAGATCTTCGGCGTGTCCTTCGAGACGAAAGTGTGGGGAGAACTCAGCAGCTCTCTCGAAGTCGGTGCGCGGCTGATCAGCCAGACCGACCGTGAGATCTGCGTCACCCACACCAACCGGTACTCCACGTCGGGCAACCAGGACATCACCGGCCAGCGCGGTGACGTGTTCGTCGGCGCCGCGCTGAACCTCGTCTATGCGCTCACCGACGTGCTGGAGGTGAGCGAGGACGGCGGACGGTGCCGGGTGGAGCTGTCGAAGAGCATCATCTACGACAACGACGGCTTTGCCACGCAGTATCACTATACCGAGAGCCACATCCGAAACACGGTCATCCCCGACCTGGAGCTGAACCGCGAACTGGCGACCGACAGCCGGCGCAGGCAGGAGTTCGAGGACCAGGTCGAGGTGTGGAAGGAGACGTTGGCGCTGAACGAGCGCCTGAAGGCCCGGGCCGTCCCGATGGGCGATAACTTCAACCTGTCCTTCAGCGCCAACGCGCCCACCGAGCAGATCACCGAGTGGTCCGTCACCGACCGCGAGGCCATCCAGTTCAACCTGTACGTCAACAGCGAGATCGCGAGGGAGGCCGGCGTAGAGATTGGCGGCGTGGGCGCCTCCGGCGGCGTGCGGGTGCGCGCCAGCCTGGATGTGGGCACCAGCGAGACGGTCACGACCACCACCACCAACCGCACCGGCTTCTACCTGGCCGATGACGACGCGGGCGATGCCTTCTCGGTGGACGTCAAGCGCGATCCGGTCTATGGCACGCCGGTGTTCGATCTGGTCAGCGGCGTCAGCAGCACGCCCTGGGAGCCGGGCACCCTCCCGCGCGACGGGGTTGCCCTGACGCTCGCCCCGGCGACGCAGACGCTCACCGACCCGAGCGGCACCGCCGAGGTCATCCTGTCGCTCGGCAATACCGGGCAGAACAACGAAGGGCGGGATTACGAACTGGTCTTTTTGCAGGAGAGCAACCCCGACGCCGCGCGCATCGAGATCGGCGGCAGCCCGTACCAGGGACCGGTCCCGTACGCGCTGAACGACAGCGAGGCCCGGCAGGTCACCCTGCGCCTGACGCGGGCGCCGTCCAGTTCGGTCTACGATTACGACGACCTGCAGCTCGTCCTTCGTGCGCCGAGTGATCCGCAGTTCGCCGATACGGCGTCGTTCTCGGTCCACTTCGAAAGCCCGTGCAGCCCGATCACGCTGGCCGAGCCGGTCGACGGCTGGGTGGTCAACGGCGCGTCGAACGATGCGCTCCGGCTGGTGGTGCAGGATTACCAGCGGGACCGCCTCCAGCGGGTCCGCATCGAGCAGACGCCCGCCGGCCAGTCCAACTGGGCGACGGCTGCCACGGTATTGGCCGGCGACCTGCCCGACGGCACGGTCACCCTGTCGTGGAACGTGGCGGAGCAGGCCGATCGGGCGTATGCCGTCCGCGCCGTCGCCGAGTGCGACATCGACGGCCAGGCGGCCGTCACCCATTCACCGCAGGCCACGGGCACCATCGACCGGCAGCCGCCGAAGCTGTTCGGCACGCCCGGACCCACGGACGGCATCCTGGCGGGTGACACCTTTACGGCTGCTTTCAACGAGCCGCTCGCCTGCGGCACCGTCACCGCCGAGCACGTGGTGCTGAAAGAGGCCGCCAGCGGCGAACGCCTCGCCGCCGAGGTCGTCTGCAGCGAGCGGGAGATCGCCGTGACGGTGGCGGCTGACCTGGCCGCGCTCGAAAATGCGACGGTGCAGGTGTCGCTGGTGGAGATCGCGGATCGCTACGGCAACGTCATGCCGGAGGCGGCGTCATGGAGCTTCCGCCTCAATCGCAACCCCGTCTACTGGACGCCGGCGAGCCTGGCGCGCACCTTCGCCGGAGGGACGCCGGTGACGCTCAGCAGTACCCTGGCCAACCGGGGCACCGAGGCGGCGTCGTTCTCGCTGACACAGTTCCCCGACTGGCTGACGCCGGCCAGGACGCGGGGCACGCTGGAGCCCGGCACCGAGCAGCTGGTGGCCTTCGACGTGGCCGCCACGCTGGAGCCCGGCACCTACACCGGCGAGGTCGTGGCGAGCACCCCGGGCGGCGCGGAGCCGCTGCGGGTGACGCTGGACGTCCTGTGCGAAGCGTCGGCCTGGGACTTCGACCCGGAAGCCTTCGCCCACACGATGCGCATCACCGCCGGGCTGTACGTGGGCGGTGCTCCCTTCGCCGACGCCGGCGACCGCGTCGCTGCGCTGGTAGACGGCGACGTGCGCGGCGTGGCCGAGGTGCAGCGCGTCGTTCCGCAGGATGAGTACGCCGCCTTCCTCACCGTCTACAGCAACGCATCCGAAGGCGAGACGCTGTCCTTCGTGCTCTTCGACGCGTCGGAGTGCGAGACGCGCTCGATCGCGGAGACGGTCCCCTTCGAGGCCGACGGCACCGTCGGGAGTGCTACGACGCTCCACCCGCTGACCGTGAGCGGGGCCGTGCTTCAGGTCATCGACCTGCTGGCCGGCTGGACGTGGATCTCGCTCGGCGTCGAGGCGACGGACATGGCTACCGAGACGGTGCTGCGCGGGATGAACCCGGCCGAGGGCAGCCTCGTGAAGGGACAGACGGGCTTCAGCCAGTATGTGTCCGGCGCCGGCTGGGTGGGCTCGCTGGATACCCTTCGCAGCGGGGCGCTCTACAAGATCCAGATAGCCGAGGCCGAGGCGCTGCAGTTCGCCGGCGAGCCGGTACCGGCCTCGGATCGCCCCCTGGCCATCGCGGCGGGGTGGAACTGGATCGGCTATCTCCCCGACGCTTCGCTGACCGTCGACGAGGCGCTGGCTACGCTCGCGCCGACCGCCGCCGCCGATGATCTGCTCAAAGGACAGTTCGCCTTCGCCAGCCACGACGGTTCCGGCTGGCAGGGCAGTCTGCAGCGGATGCTGCCCGGGGAAGGGTACCTGCTCCAGGCGCAGAACCCCGGCACGCTGACGTATCCGGGCTCCGCCGGCGAGCAGGCCGTCTTTGCCACGCGGATGAGCGCCCGCGCCCTGCTCGGCCAGAGCAGCCCGGACTGGTCGGTCGATGCCGCGCAGTACGAGCACTCCATGACGCTCACCGGGGCGGTCTACCTCGCAGATGGCCGCACGGCGAATCCCGACCTGCTGCTCGTCGCCTTCGCGGGGGAGGAGGTGCGCGGCCTGGCCCGGCCAACCTACGTCCTCGGCGGTTGGGTCTACTTCCTCACCCTCTACGGCACGGCCTCCGACGAAGCCCTCACGTTCCGGGTCTACGACGGCGCCACGGACGCCACGACCGATCTGGAGGGCACCGTGTCCTTCCAGGCCGACGCGACGCACGGCACGCCGCGCGACCCCTACGCGCTGCGGGCCGCCACGGCCACCGCGGCGGCGCTCACCGACGTGCCGACGGCCTTCGTCCTGGAAGCCAGCTACCCGAACCCGTTCAATCCGCAGACGACGATCCGGTATGCGGTGCGGGAGGCCGGGCCGGTGCGGCTGGAGGTCTTCAATACCCTCGGGCAGCGGGTGGCAGTGCTCGTCGATGAGGTCAAGCCGGCCGGGTGGCATCAGGCGACCTTCGAGGCCGGCAGCCTGGCCAGCGGTATGTACCTCTACCGCATCGAGGCCGGCGCCTTCACCGCCGTGCGGCAGATGGTGCTGATGAAGTGAGCGGTCAGCCGTCAGCGGTCAGCCGTCAGCGGTCAGCCAGTCGCCTAAAACCGCCAGTCCACCGTCATCATGAGGTTGGGGATGAGGGTGCGGGAGCCGCGGCGGGCGGCCCGGCGGATGCGGTCGGCGGCGGCCTCGGGCAGGGCACCGTAGAGCCGGTGGTGGACGCGTTGCAGGTTGAGCCAGCCGTCGAGGCGCAGGCGGGAGCCGCCGGGCATCGGCCAGGCGAGGGCGCAGGTGGGGCCGATCTGTTCGATCCAGGTGCGTCCCGGCCGGCTGATGCGGCGGTAGAGGATGGCCCCGTCGTCGTCGCGCCGCACGGCGCCGGCCTCGTCCACGGCCGGGTAGCGGACGGAGGTGGCGCGGTCGAAGTCGCTGCGGATGAAGGCGCGCAGCCCGATCTCGGCGGTGAGCCGCCGCCCGGCGCGGAGGCGCAGCCAGCCGCTGTAGGTGCGCAGCGTGTCCGACGGGATCTCGGCAAAGGCCTCCCAGAGCAGCCGCCCGAGGCGCAGGTCGCTGAAGCCGCCGTCGGCCAGGAGGCGGACCCCATGCCGCAGGTCCTGTTCGAGCGCGAACGAGTAGCGCAACTCCCGGGCGGACTGGTCGTTGGGCCGCCGACCGGGCAGCACGAAGTCGTCCACCGTGTAGGTAGCCCGCACCTCCGAGGTGAGGCGCATGGTCGTCCGAGGCGACGGTGTCCATTGCACCGCCGGGCGGAAGCGCAGCGAGCGCTGCCGGTTGTTCTCCGCGGAGCGCTCGGCCCGCAGGTACACGGTGTGGTAGAACGTGCCGAGCAGGTGCACGCTCGTCTCCAGCACGGGGCTCCATTGCCAGCGCAGGCCCAGCTGGCCGCTGTGGTAGACTTCGTCGCGGTCGTCCGGGTTGATGTCCGGCGTGTCGTGCCGGAGGATGCTGGCCGTTCCGTCGAAGGTGACGGTGAGGCGCTGGAGCGGGATGGTTTGCAGCCGGGCCAGGAGGGTGAAGGCGCCTTCGTCGTAGTCGGCCTGGCGGAGCAGCGTCGCCTTTTGCGAGGCCTCGGCGGCAGGCAGGTCCGCCCGGTTGCCGAGCCGGCGCTGTTCGACCTCGGCGCCGGTGCGGGCCGCCAGGCGGGCGTCGAGGCGGGGGGCGGCGTACTGCACGCCCGCCTCGGCCGTCAGGCTGCGCCGGTCGAAGTCCGTGTCGAAGAACAGCGCCCCCTCGGGCGCCTGCAGGTTGCGGATGACGCGTTCGTTCAGGGCCAGGTCGACCCGGCCGAACAGGCGGAGGTTGCGGGGCAGGGGCGTCTCCACCGAGAGGGTCGTCAGCAGCGTGTCGCTCGTCGTCGCCTCGATTGTTTCGGAGCGGTTGGAGGTGCCGCGGTTCAGGAACGAGGTAGCCTGGTAGGCGTCGCGCCGGTAGCCGGCGGCGCGCAGGTCCACGCGCAGGCGGGTCTGTTCGAAGGCCCGTTCGGCCGAGCCCTCCAGCTCCAGCGCACGGCCGCGCCGGGGGGTGATGAGGTGCCACGTACCGCCCCCCTCTGCCTGGAGCCGATAGCCACCGGGGGCGACCGGCGCGGTCTGCACCCGCAGTCCGTAGGCCGGGCCGGCGTCCAGGCGCAGCGGCACCGCGCCGTCGGTGTCGGCGGTGGCCACGCCGGGACGGCGGTCCCAGGCAAAGCCCACCGCGGGTTCGACCCACACGGCCTCGTGGACGTGATAGCGCAGAGCCGCATAGGCTTCCTGGCTGAAGACGCGGCTCAGGCTGAACCAGGAGGTCTGGCCCTGCAGGCGCGCTTCGACGCGGGTGCCGAGGTCGCGGGCGAGGCGCCAGGTCAGGGCTTCCTCGTCCCGGAAGCTGAGCTGGTCGTCGGCCAGCAGGAAGGCGTCGGAGCGGAAGCGGTTGGCGAGGGTCAGCCGCCAGCCCGCCACACGCTGCGCCACGGCTACCTCCGAGGCCCATCCGTAGCGATTCACGTCCCGCTCGAAGCGGGTCGTCAGGGCGACCTGCGCGTGTGCCGGCAGACCCGCCGGCAGGCCCCAGGCCGCCAGCAGCGCCAGCACGATCGCCAGCGGGCTATAGAGGCGGCCGGCGGACATCAGGCGGGGCCCCGACCGGTCCGGCGGCCTGCGGCCCGGGTGCGGCTCATCCCGGCGGCCATTGCATGGGACGCCCGCCGAGCAGATGCAGGTGCAGGTGGAAGACCGACTGCCCCGCGGCGGCGCCGCAGTTGAACACCGTCCGGTATCCGCCCGCAATGCCCTCTTGCGCTGCCAGACGCCGGGCCACCACGAACAGATGCCCGATCAACGGAGCATCCTCCTCGGTGATGTCGTCGAGCGTCGGGATCGGGCGGCGTGGCACGATCAGGAGGTGCGTCGGAGCCTGCGGGTTGATGTCCCGGAACGCGATGCACTGGTCGTCCTCGTAGACGATGTCGGCCGGGATCTCCCGGTCCGCGATCTTCTGAAACAGCGTTTTTTCGGCCATCGGGAAAAGAGGGCGGCTGCGGAGCATGAGGGGAGCGACGTCGTGCAGTCTAGTACCGCTCGGGCTCAGGCGCAAGCCGTTCCGGGGGCCGCCGCGGCCCCGGCGACGTTGTTGTAACCCTCCGCACTCGGGCGGAACGCCGCCTCTGCTGCCGTGTTGTCCTCTTCCGGTCGCCGCAGACAGCCCGCTTGCAGATCGCCCGTCCCCGAATCCGCCCATGCCCACGGTTTACGTCACCCGCAGGGTGCACTTCAACGCCGCCCACCGCCTGCACAACCCGGCGAAGTCCGACGCCTGGAATGCCGAGACGTTCGGCCCCTGCAACCACCCGAACTGGCACGGCCACAACTACGTCCTGGAAGTCACCGTGGCGGGCGAGCCCGATCCGGACACGGGCTACGTGATCGACCTGGGCGACTTGAAGGCGTTGCTGGAGGAGCGCATCCTCCGCAAGGTCGACCACAAGAACCTGAACCTCGACGTCGACTTCTTGCGCGGGGTGATTCCCTCCACCGAGAACCTCGTCGTCGCCATCTGGAACGAACTGGTCGATGCCCTCCCGCGGGGGCGGCTGCATTGCGTCCGGCTCTACGAGACGGAGCGCAACGTCGCCGAATACCGGGGCGAATGACGCCCCGGCGCGTATTCTGCCGATTCCCGATGAGAGAAGCCATGAAAAACGACACCCTGGAGGCCAACGGCGCCCTCACGCCGGCCCACCAAGCAGACGCCCATCACGCAGACGACGAATTCCCGACCTTGTACGAGCGCAAAGACCAGTACGCCGGAGAGGCCACGGACGTCATCGCCCGGCGGGTGCGAGACATCCTGGTGACCCTCGGAGAGGATGCCGACCGCGAGGGCCTCGTCAAGACGCCGGAGCGTGTGGCCAGGGCCTACCAGTTCCTGACGCACGGCTATGCGATGGACCCGCGGGCCATTCTGGAATCGGCGCTGTTCGATGAGGATTACAGCGAGATGATTCTGGTGAAGGACATCGAGGTCTACTCGCTGTGCGAGCACCACATGCTGCCGTTTTTCGGCAAGGCGCACGTGGCCTACATCCCGAACGGCAAGATCGTCGGGCTGAGCAAGATCCCGCGCGTGGTGGACGTCTTCGCCCGGCGCCTGCAGGTGCAGGAGCGCCTGACCCTTCAGATCCGGGATGCGATCCAGGACGTGCTGAAGCCGCTGGGCGTGGCCGTCGTGATCGAGGCGCAGCACCTCTGCATGATGATGCGCGGCGCCGAGAAGCAGAACTCGTGGACGACCACCAGCGCCATGAGCGGCGAGTTCATGCGGGAATCGACCCGGGCCGAGTTCATGCGGCTCATCCGCCCGCGTGCCTGACGGCCCGGCCGGGCCTCGCGGGGAGCCCCGGTGCGGGGGTCAGGACATCGCCAGCATCCGCTCCGCCTCGGCGCGCGTGGGGGCGGTGTCCGCCTGGTAGCCGGCTTCGCGGCTGGTGCGGTTGAACTGCATGGAGGCCAGGGCGGAGTTGCTCACCACCCGGATCACCCGCCCCGGCTTGTAGCGTTGCAGGGCCTTCTGCGCATCGCTGATGTAGGCCACGGCCTCTTGCGAGGCCGGCATGAAGTGCTGCATCTCCGTGATGACGCCGAAGCCGGGCCGCAGGCGGGCCGCCTCGGCCTTGACCTTCTCGCTGGCCGCTTTGATCTGATCGGCTTTCAGAAAGCCTTCGAGACGGAGGTAGAGGATGTTTTTCTGGAGGTCGGCGCGAACCTCGTAGGAGCCCTGGTTTACCATGGTCACAGGTACGCTGAAGATGAAAGTGGACCGTAGCAGGCCCGGGGCCTGACCTCCGGAGAATCGGTGGGACGGGCCTTTTCTTGAGCACGAACGGTACAGATTCGATCGTATGCACGTAATCATCACAGGGGCCAGCCAGGGCATTGGCCGTGCCATTGCCGAGGCGTTCGCCGCCGAGCCGGCAGCGCGGATCGCCCTGGTGGCCCGCTCCGCCGATAAACTGGCCGCCGTGGCCGAGGCTTGCCGGGCACGCGGGGCGGCGGCCGAGCCGTTTCCGTGCGACGTCACCGACGAGACGGCGGTCGGTCGTACGGCGGCCGCGATCCAGGCGTGCTGGGGGGCGCCGGACGTGCTGGTCAACAACGCCGGCCTGTTCCGCCCCGGAGGGCTGCTGGAGGTGGACGCGACGGCGTTCCGGCAGCAGATCGAGGTGAACCTGACGAGCGCGTTTCTGGTGACGCAGGCCTTCCTGCCGGCCATGCTGGAGGCCGGGCGCGGCCACCTGATCTACATGGCCTCGGTGGCCTCCATCCGGGCCTACGCCGGCGGAGCGGCCTACTGCGCGGCCAAGCACGGGCTGCTCGGCCTGGCCCGCGTCGTGCGCGAGGAGACCAGGACGCGCGGGCTGCGGGTGACGACCCTGCTGCCGGGCGCGACCCTTACGCCGAGCTGGGACGGCACCGACCTGCCTGCCTCGCGCTTCATGCCGCCCGAGGACATCGCCCGGGCCGTGCTCGACGTGGTCCGGCTGAGCGACCGCACGGTCGTCGAGGAAATGGTGCTGCGCCCGCAGGAAGGGGACGTGTGAGCGAAGGCCGATGGGGAGCGGACGGGGCGCGTCCAGAGCCGCCTTCGCCCGCGGCTGGACATCGGGGGCAAAAAGCCGTATCGATGGGGTGAGGGGAACGGGGTGTGCGACGCCGGGCTGCCTCTCGTCGATCCGCCATCCATGACCAGCCGCCGCCCGTGCCATGCCGCTCTCCCTTTCTGACTCCGTCGGGGCCGGGTGCCCCAACCGCGAGGCCGACGTGCGGGCCGTGCAGGCCGCCCTCAAAGAAGCTGCCCGGCTGACGCTCGACGCCCGGCTCGACCCCGGCCCGGTGGACGGCCACTGCGGCGTCGGCACCGAAGGCGCCATCGAACGCTTCCAGCGCCGCCTCGGCATGCGCCGCCCCGATGTGCGGCTGGACCCCGACGGCACCACGCTCCGCCGCCTCGACGTGCTGCTCGCCATCGACGGCGTGCCGATGACCTTCCCCTTCACGCACCCCGCTGCGTTTCCCTTCACCGGGCCGGGCGCCGGGATGCGGGCCTTCGGGTCGCGGCGCTCCGGCGGGCGGCGCGCCCATGCCGGCATCGACCTCTACTTCCCCGACTTCACGCCCATCCTGGCCCTGGCCGACGGCGTCGTCACGCGCGGTCCCTACCCGTTCTATCTGCGCACCTTCGCCGTCGAGATCGACCACGGCCCGTTCGTGGCACGGTACGGAGAGATCGCCCCCGAGGAGGCCTGGTTCGTCGAAGCCGGCGACACCGTGCGGCGCGGCCAGCCGATCGGGCGGGTCGGCATTCTGACGAACAACGACGGCCGCCGGCTCGGCGTGCCGTCGATGATGCTGCACCTGGAACTGTACGACAAGACGGAGACGGGCAAGCTCACCCGGGCCGAGGGCACATCCGCCCGGGACGCCTTCGGCGTGCCGTTCTTCCGCCGCCGCGACCTCATCGACCCGACGGGCTTCCTCCACCGGGCGACGCTGCCGGTGTGAGCCGCGCAGCGGCCGTTTTCGCGGACTCCCGCCTGTCTTCTCGGTGGACTTCGCCGTACTTTGGGGCGGGCCGTGGCCGGAGGGCGTGCGGGGGATGCACGGCCTCGTACAACCTGCCGGCCCTCTCGTGCGTTATGCCGACTCCGGCCGATCCTGCCGCCCCGGCGCGGCCGGTGATGTCGTACAAGCCGTTGACTGCCTTCCCATGCCACACACGATCGCCGAATCCCTGTTTCGCACGTTGCTGGATGCCTTCCCCGCCAGCCGGGCCTATCCCCCTGCGTTTTTCGAACAGGACCCCATGCCGCCGCTGGTCGTGCACTACCTGGAGCGGACGCTGCACGATCGCCTGGAGCGGGACGTGGCGCACCTGAGCACGGCCCCGGAGGGGTGGTTCGACGAGCAGCACCCCGACGTGCAGGACGCCTACCGCCGGCTCAAGCAAACCCTCCATCGCCATGCCCGCATCCCGGCCGGCGTCTGGGCCGATACGCTGCGGGACGCCGTGCGCCGCGTCACGGCCTACCTCGTCGAGCCCGTGCCGACGCTGACGGCGTTCGTCTTCGAGGAGGGCGACGGCCCGCGCTCGGTGCTGACGATCCTGCACCGGCTCGATTATTTCCACGCGTACACATACCTCCACGAGGCGGTGAAGGCTTACGTCGAGCACAAAGGCGTTCACGAACTGGAACGGGATCGTTTCGCCGGCATCCTCCGGCACATCGACCGGCAGATGACGCAGGATTACGACCCGGATGCGTGGGTGGTGTTGCTGCGGCCGCTGTACGACCTCGTCCGGGGCGTGCCCGGTCTGGAGGCCGGTGTGCCGCCGGGGCTGCTGGCCCGGTTCTTTGCCGAGAAGGGGCAGGCCGAGATGCAGCAGCGGCTGGAAGCGCGGGCGGCGGAGCGGGATACGCCCGTCTCGACCGAGGCGTTGCGGAGCCTGCTGGCCGGCCCGCCGGCCCCCGCGGCCCCCGCGGCGCCGCCGGACCGGCCGGCCGCGTCGGTTCGGCCCGTTGCCGCGCCGCCGGCCGCGCCGCCGGCCGCGCCGCCGGCCGCGCCGTCCGTTGCGCCGGAGGCCGGTGGGGCGGTGCCGCTGTGGAAACGATTTCAGCAGCAGGGCTCGTCGGCTGCATCGTCTGCGCCGCCCGCCGCGCCCCCGCGGGTGGTGCCGGGGGGGCCGCCCGCTGCGCCGGCTCCACCCCGGTGGCAGCAGTTCCAGGGACGCCCCGGCGGCGATCCGCCATCCCGTGCGGCCGGCCCGGTAGCTTCGCCGGCCGGCGCGCCCCCGCTGGAAGCGCTCGAAGCCACCCTGTTCGGCGACCGTGGCGCCCGGAACCGCGAGCTGTTCGTCAAACACCTCTTCGGCGGATCCCTGGCCGAGTACGAGCGGGTGCTCCGGCGCCTCCAGGCCGCGCCCGACTGGAAGCAGGCCTCGCAGCTCATCGCGCAGGACGTCTTCCGCAAACAGCAGGTCAACATCTACAGCGAACCGGCCGTGGCCTTCACCGACGCCATCGAAGCCTACTTCCGCCATGCCTGAGAGGCCTCCCGGCCCCGGGTGTGGGCGCCGCCCCTACAGGGCAACCCGGCGTCTGCCTGCGTCCCGCCACCGGCCCGCGCGCGAACTTCGGCCGTACCTCTCGCCCGTTCGTTTCACCGACTCCCCCCGCCACCGTGAGCACCGAACCCGCCACGCCATCGCACCAGGCCCTGCTCGAAGACCTCGAACGACGCCGCGCCGAGGCCCGCATGGGCGGCGGCCAGAAACGCATCGACCGGCAGCACGAAAAGGGGAAGCTGACCGCCCGCGAACGCATCGACGTGCTCCTCGACGAGGGCTCCTTCCAGGAACTCGACCGCTTCGTCCGGCACCAGGAAACCCACTTCGGGCTCGATGAAAACCGGCCCTACGGGGACGGCGTCGTGACGGGCTTCGGCACCATCCACGGCCGGCTCGTCTACGTCTTCAGCCAGGACTTCACGGTCTTCGGAGGGGCGCTGGGCTATGCGCATGCCCAGAAGATCGTCAAGATCATGAAGATGGCGATGGAGAACGGCGCGCCGGTCATCGGCCTGAACGACTCCGGCGGTGCGCGCATCCAGGAAGGCGTCCGCTCTCTGGGCGGCTATGCCGACATCTTCCTGCTGAACACGCTGGCCTCGGGCGTCGTCCCGCAGATCTCCGCCATCATGGGGCCCTGCGCCGGTGGGGCCGTCTACAGCCCGGCCATCACCGACTTCGTCTTCATGGTCAAGGGCACCAGCTACATGTTCGTCACCGGCCCCAACGTGGTCAAGACGGTGACGCAGGAGGACGTCACCTTCGAGGAGCTCGGCGGGGCGGACACCCATGCCACCCGCAGCGGCGTCTCGCACGTCACCTGTGCCAACGATGTGGACTGCCTGCTCCGGATCCGCGACCTGTTCCACTACATCCCGCAGAACTGCGAGGACCCGCCCCCGTTCGTGCCGACCGACGATCCGGCGGACCGGGCCGATGCGGAGCTGGATACCCTCGTGCCCACCAACCCGAACAAGCCGTACGACATGCACGCGCTGATCCGGCGGGTGGTGGACGACGGCACGTTCTACGAGATCCACGGGGATTACGCGCCGAACCTGATCTGCGGTTTTGCGCACCTGGGCGGCCGCTCGGTGGGCATCGTCGCCAACAACCCGGCGGTGCTGGCCGGCTGCCTCGACCTGAACACCTCCATCAAGGGCGCCCGCTTCGTGCGCTTCTGCGATGCCTTCAACATCCCCCTGGTCGTCTTCGAGGACGTGCCGGGCTTCCTGCCGGGGACCGATCAGGAGTGGCGCGGCGTGATCCGGCACGGGGCCAAGCTGCTCTATGCCTTCTGCGAGGCGACCGTCCCCCGGATGACCGTCATCACCCGCAAGGCGTACGGGGGGGCTTACGACGTAATGAACTCCCGCCACATCGGGGGCGACCTCGTCTATGCCTGGCCCACGGCCGAGATCGCGGTGATGGGCCCGCAGGGCGCCGTCGAGATCATCTACCGCAACCAGATCGCCCGGGCCGACGACCCGCAGGCCGCCAAGGACGGCTTCATCGCGGCGTACCGGGAGGCGTTCTCCAACCCGTACGTGGCGGCCGAGCACGGCTACATCGACGACGTGATCGAGCCGCGCACGACGCGCCAGCGGCTGATCCGGGGGCTGGAGATGCTCCAGAACAAGGTCGTCAACCCCCCGCGCAAGAAGCACGGCAACATCCCGCTGTGAGGCGCCGGAACGGCCCCCGGGCTCTGTAAGGGCGGCTTTATCCCGGCCGCCGGCGGCCGATACCATTGTTCCGGTTTTTCCCGGCCCCGGAGCGGACCACGTCTTGCATACGAACGCGGTCGTAGCTATCGTTTTGCCCGTCTCGTTCCGGTCCGTGTGTGCATTCCTTCATGTTGCTCCGCTTACCCGCCGTGTCCCGATTCGCTGCCGTCGTCCTCGTCCTGTTGCTGGTGGCGCCCCCGGCGCGCGCGCAGGATCTGCCGGAGGCCCTTTCCTCCGAAGCCGCCTCCGACGATCTGCCCTTCATCGAGCCGCTGGATGCGCGTCCGCTGCGGTCGCTGACGTTCGAGCGCCGCATCCGGCGGACCTGGCCGGGGAGCCCGGCGCCGGTCACCTGGGAGATCCATCCCGTCTCGGACACGCTCACGGAGGCGGGCCTGGTGCAGCGCATCGCCCGGATCTACGACTACCAGGCGCGCCTCCTGCAGGCCGAGGCGCAGCACGACGTGCAGGAGGCGGAGGCGCTCCTGGAGCGCGCCATGCAGGACCTGGCGACGCTGCTGAAGCAACCCGGCATCATGGAGCGGCCACGCTTCCGTGAGCTGTATCGCAGCGTCCTGACCGAATACGAGCGGTACTACGGCCCGTCCGACACGCTCGACATCCAGCGCGGTGACATCTACCCGACGCGCGCCGCGCTCTTCGCTGCGCTGGAGGGGGACGACGATCCGCTGCTCGAAGAGGCTCTCGTGCCGTCGCTGCAGCCGGTCGAAACCGAGATCCCGATGACGATGCACCGGCTCGTGCGCCAGAGCATCGCCTACCTGCTGCGGTCCCCGGACAAGCACCTCTACCACTGGCTCGGCCGGGCGGAGACGTACTTCCCGATGATCGAGCAGATCCTGGCCGAGGAGAAGGCCCCGGACGAGCTCAAGTACCTGGCGATGATCGAAAGCGGGCTGAACCCGCAGGCGCGGAGCTGGGCGCGGGCCGTGGGGATGTGGCAGTTCATGACCTACACCGGCCGCCTCTACGGCCTGGAGGTCAATGCCTGGGTGGACGAGCGGCGGGACCCCGAGAAGGCCACGCGCGCCGCCGCCCGCCACCTGCGCGACCTGTACGACACCTTCGGCGACTGGCACCTGGCCATCGCGGCGTACAACTGCGGCGCCGGCAACGTCCGCAAGGCCCAGCGGCGCGCACGCGCACGGGGGCTCGGCGCCGACTTCTGGAGCATCTATCCCTACCTGCCCCGCGAGACGCGCAACTACGTCCCCATGTTCATCGCGGCGGCGCTGGTGGCCTCCAACCCTGCGGCCTTCAACCTCGACCTCGGGCCCGTCCGGCCCGGCCCGCGCTATGCCTACGAGTACGTGCCCGTGCAGGGCATGATCGCCCTCAGCGAGGTGGCCCGCCTGGCCGGCACGGACCTTACCACCATCCGCGCCCTGAACCCGGAGCTGCGGCGCGACTACCTGCCGCCCAGCGACGGAGTCTACTACGTCCGCATCCCGCTGGGCACGTACGGCCGTTTCGCCGCCGGCTACGCCCAGCTGCCGCCGGAGGCCCGGGCCACGGTGTCGGAGCACCGCGTCCGGCGGGGAGAGACGCTGGGCGGCATCGCCCGGAAATACGGCGTCTCCGTGGCCGAACTGCGCCGCGCCAACAACATCCGGGGGAGCCTCATCCGCGTCGGGCAGGATCTCATCGTGCCGGTGCCGCGCTACGACGGGAGCGCCGCCCTGCCCGTGGACCTGGCCGATGCCCGGCCCATCACGGTCCAGTACGGTCCCCGGGCGATCCGGCCCATCGCGGTGTCGAGCCCCTCGCCGCTGCCGATGGCGCCGGGTGGCGCCTCGCCGCCGGTGGTCCGGGCCAGCACGCCGCCGGCGCCGGCCGAGCCGCGCCGCGAGCCGGCCTCCCGCTCCGCCGAGGCCGAAGACGACGAGCCGGCCACCCGCGTCGTCTACCAGATCCGCCGGGGCGATACGCTGGGCGAGATCGCGCAGAAGTACCGGGTGTCGGTCTCGGACCTGCGGGCGTGGAACAACCTGCGCGGCAACACCATCCGCGCCGGCCAGCGGCTGACGATCTACCTGGACGGCGAGGCTCCGGACGAACCGGCCGGCGGCGAGCCGGAGCGTGAGATCACCTACCAGGTGCGCCGGGGGGATACGCTGGGCGAGATCGCGCAGAAGTACCGGGTGTCGGTCTCGGACCTGCGGGCGTGGAACAACCTGCGCGGCAACACCATCCGCGTCGGCCAGCGGCTGACGATCCGGCCGGGCGGCTCGGCGGAGGCGGAACCCGCTGCCACCACGTACACCGTGCGCTCGGGCGATTCGCTCTACGTCATCGCCCGCCGCTACGGAGTGACCATCAGCGACCTGAAACGCTGGAACAACCTGCGCTCGAACCGCCTCATGCCCGGGCAACGGCTGGTCATTCGCCCCTGATCGCGCCTCGCAGACGGATACGCAGCGGGCGGCAGCCAACGGGTTGCCGCCCGCTTTTTTTGGCGGTCTGGCGTCCGGTAATCTTTTCCACGGGGGAGGGGCCGTGCGGCAACTCTTGCCCGGTGGCCGCGCCGGTGCAGGGCCTGAGGCCGGCCACGGACGACGTCGCGGCAGGGCGGCGGTCGCCTCCTGTAGGCGAGATGCGCAGCGGGCGAGTTCGGCACCGTCCTTGCCCATCAGGGAGTGCCCGCAGCCGGTCGGTTGCGCCACCGTCGATGCCTTTCACTACACCATCCGCTGCCGATCATGAACGAGCAGGTCGACCGTCTCATCGAAGATCTCAAAGCCCGCCTCATCGAGGTGTCCGAGGAGGAGATCGTCCAGATCATCCAGGAGTCGCGTGCCGAGGCGCTGGCCGAGGCCAAAGCCATTCTGAAAGAGCGGGTGCTGCACGGCATCCTGGAGCATGCCGTGCACCGGCCCACCGCCGCCTGACCCCGCCCCTGTCTACCGGAGTGTTCCATGCCTGATGCCATTGATCCGTTGCTGGAGGCCCTGCGGGCCCGGCTGATCGAAGCAGCGTCCGACGACATTGCCCGGACGGTGGAAGAGGCCCGCCGAGAAGCCCTGGCCGAGTGCAAGGCGCTGCTGAAGGAGCGGGTGTTCCGCGGCGTGTTCGAGTATGCCCGGACCGTGCCGGTGACCCCGGCACCCGGCGCGTCCCCGGCCGGTGCCGGCACCCCGACCGCCGGAGCGGCCTACCGGGCGGCCCCGGCCTACACGGCCCCGCCCTCGTTCCCCACGGCCGTCGACGCGCGGGACGCCGATCCGGCTTCCGATCCGGCTGCCGATCCGGCTGCCGATCCGGCTGCCGATCCGGCTGCCGAGGGGCCGGCGCCCGACGCCGCTCTGCCGGCCGATACGGTGTTCGAGCCCGTCCGTCCCGACGACCTCTCGTGGGACGAGGAGCCGGCGTCCGCCGATCAGCCGGAGGAGGCGGTGCTGGAGGAGCCGGAAGCCGCCGAGCCGGAAGCCGCCGAGCCGGAGGCGCAAGAGGCCGCCGTCCGGGATGAGGCTGCGGCCCTGGCGGACGAGGTGGCGACGCTGGAGGCGCAGGCCCATGCGCTGGAGGCGAGCACGCAGGAGCTGGACGAGGCCGACCTGGACCCCGAGATCCTCGAAGAGATCGAGGCGATCCGGCAGCAGATCAGCCGGAACGAGCAGTTGCTGGGGCAACTCAAACCGTTCTTCAGCGGGCAGGAAGGCGGCCATGCCTGAGTCGACCGACATCTGGACCGCGGCGGACGTCGACCGGCTGCTGCAGGAGGCGCGGGCCGAGGCGCTGGCGGCGTTGAAGGCGAGCCTCAAGGCGGCGCTGGTGCCGGCCCTGCTCGAACAGGCGCTCCGCGTGCTCTCCGGCGCCGAACAGCCCGGCGCCGAAAGGCGGGGTGCCGAACAGCCCGGCGCCGAAAGGCGGGGTGCCGAACAGCCCGGCGCCGAACGGCCCGGGGCCGCGCGTCCCACCCGGATGCCGCTGGCCGCCCGGCTGCCGATGCCCCCGGCGCCCTCGCCGGTGCCCTCCCCCGACCCCTCGCCGGCCTTCGGGTACTATGTCTACGGGGTGACGGCCAACGTCCCTCGTCCCCGGTTGCCCCGGTATGGCATGGACCCGCGCTACCCGCTGGAGGTGCTGCCGCACCGGGCCCTGCAGGCGCTGGTCAGCCGGGTGCCGATGGATCGCTTCGGCGAGGCGGCCTTGCAGCAGCGCCTGGCCGATCCGGCCTGGCTGAACCAGACGCTCCAGATGCACCACCGCATCCTGCAAGCCCTCCAGACGCAGGGGGTGGTCCTGCCCATGCGGTTCTGCACCCTCTGTCACGACGAGCAGGGCGTCCGCCGCTTCCTCGATGCGCACTACGACGACTTCGTGCAGACCCTGGGGATGCTGGAGGACCGGCAGGAGTGGCGGGTGACCGTCACCTGCGACGAACGCCGGCTGCATCGTGCCCTGATCGCCATGAGCGACCGGGCGCAGGCGCTGCGGGCACGGCTGAAGGATCAGACGGCCCCCACCGCCCGCTTCCTGCGGAAAAAGCTGAACGAGGTGCTCGCCGACGAAGCCGCATCCTTCCGGCAGTCCTGCGCCGAGCAGAGCCATCGCCTGCTGGCCGAGGTGGCGGAGGACGCGGCCTTCGAGTCCGGCGTGCTTCCGGGCGAGGTCGTGTGGCAGGGGCGCTACCGGGTGCGCAAGAACCGGTGGGAGGTCTTCCGCAATCGCCTCGAACTGATGCAGGCCACCTACGGCGACCTCGGCTTCACCTTCGAACTGACCGGCCCCTGGTCGCTGCGGTACGATCCGGTCCGGCACGATACGCTCCGGGAGGACGACGGCGGTTTCGTAGTCCCTGCGGCGGCGTCCGCCGAGCCGATCTGGTGGCGAACGCCTTGAGAGGCTGTAAAAAATCCATATTCGGGCGAGCGCGTCGATCTGGCGGTCCATTCGGGCTTCTTTTCCGCGTCCGTAGCGCTGCTACGAGCGCGAAAAACGCCCCCGCCTGTCCGCGCCATCTCACCACGCTCGCCCGCGAATCTGAACTTTACACAGCCTCTGAGTCCGGCCCCCCGGCTTGCATATCTGCCGTGGCACCGGTTGCTTGCGTGCGGCCTACGTCCGTCCCGCTCCAGCCGCCGCCTGCCATGATCCGCCGCCTCGACCACCTCGTTCTCACCGTCCGCGACCTCGACGCGACCGTCAACTTCTACACCCGCGTGCTCGGCTTCGAAGCCCGCACGCTGGGGGAGGGCCGGCGGGCGCTGCACTTCGGGCATCAAAAGATCAACCTCCACGAAGCCGGCCGCGAGATCGCACCGGCTGCACGGCACCCGACGCCCGGCTCGGCGGATCTCTGCTTCATCACCGATCAGCCGCTGTCCCACGTCCTGCAGCATCTGCGTGCGGAGCAGGTGCCCATTCTGGACGGCCCCGTCCGCCGCACCGGTGCGCGCGGCCCCATTTTGTCCGTGTATTTCCGCGATCCGGACGGCAACCTGATCGAGGTGGCCACCTACCAGCCCGAAGGCGCCACCCCCGGCCGGTTCGAGCAGTACGGTACGCTGGCATAGGCACGCCGGCACAGGTACGCCGGCAGCCCGCCGCGTCAGCCCATCCACAAAAAAACGCCCCGCCCGGGACACGGGCGAGGCGCTTTCCGGTGCGCAGAGGGACCCCGCCGGAGGCGTTGCCGGCCGCCGGGTCATGCACTCAATACTGCGCGGTGACGGCTTTGCGCTTGAGGGCAGAGAGCCAGCGCGTGATGTCGATCTCCTTCGGGCAGGCCTGGACGCAGTTGAAGATCGTGTAGCATTTCCACAGGCCGTCCTTCGAGTCGACGATGGGGAGGCGCTGGGCGCTGCCGGCATCGCGGGAGTCGAAGGTGTAGCGGTAGGCCTTGAGCATGGCCGCCGGGCCGAGGTAATCCGGATCGGCCCAGGTGCTGGGGCAGGAGTGCGTGCAGGCGCCGCACATGATGCACTTCGTCGCATCCTCGATGATGGCGTGCTCCTCCGGGCTCTGCAGCCGTTCCCGTTCGGGCGGCGGCGTGTCGTTGATGAGCCAGGGCATGACGGCGCGGTATTTCTCGAAGAACCGCGTCTGGTCGATCACCAGATCCTTGATGACGGGCGAGCCCGGCAGCGGGGCGAAGGAGATCGTATCCCCGTCCCCCTTGACCAGGTCCTGCACCAGCACCGAGCAGGCCAGCTTGTTCTCTCCGTTGATCTGCATGGCGTCCGAGCCGCAGATGCCGTGGGCGCAGCTCTTGCGGAAGGTCAGCGTGCCGTCGAGGTGCCATTTGATGTGGAGCAGCAGCGACAGGGCGCTGTCCATCGGCTCGGCCGGCACCTCGTACGTGGCCCAGTAGGGCGGCTTGCCCGATTCCGGGTCGTAGCGGCGGACTTTGACGTTGAGCTTCATCATGGAGGGTACAGGTTGTGGGTTACCGGGTGAGGGGGCCTCCCGCACCCCGTAACCTTTTCCCTTAATATTTGCGTTCTTTCGGCTGGAAGCGGGTGATGATGACCTTTTTGTCCCCGAACTCGTAGCCGCCCTGGCCGTCGCTGTAGAACAGGGTGTGTTTGAGCCAGTGCTCGTCGTCGCGCTGCGGGTAGTCCTCCCGCGAGTGTGCGCCGCGGCTTTCGGTGCGGTACTTCGCGCCTGCCGCGATGGCCTCGGCATAATCGACCATGAAGCCGATCTCGACGGCGTCCATCAGCTCGGTGTTGAAGCGCTTGCCCTTGTCGCGCACGACCACCCGACGGGCGCGCTCACGGAGGGCCTTCAGGTCCGCCAGCGCCTGGGTCAGCGTTTCCTCGTTCCGGAAGACCGATACGTTGTCCATCATCGTCTGCTGCAGGTCCGTGCGGACGGCGACGACCGGTTCGCCCTCGGTGCGGCTGAGAATCGCGTCGAGCAGGTCCCGTGTCGGTTTCTGCGGATCGTCCGGCAGCAGCGGTTTGGGCTCGTTGCGGCGATCCTGGATCTCCTGGGCCATGCGGATGCCGGCGCGGCGGCCGAAGACCACGAGGTCCACCAGCGAGTTGGTGCCGAGGCGGTTGGCGCCGTGGACGCTGACGCAGGCACACTCGCCGACGGCGTAGAGGCCGGGCACCGTCGAGCCCCGCTGGGCGCGCTCCACGCGCCCGTCGTGGTCGGTCGGGATGCCGCCCATGGCATAGTGGCAGGTGGGTGCCACCGGGATGGGCTGCTTGACGGGGTCGATGCCCATGTAGGTTCGAGAGAAGACGGTGATCTCCGGCAGCTTGTGCAACAGCACGTCCTCGCCCACGTGCGTCATGTCCAGGTGGACGTATTCCTTTCCGTTGATGCCGCGTCCCTCACGAATCTCCTTGTAGATGCACTGGCTGACCAGGTCGCGCGGGGCGAGGTCTTTGACTGTCGGGGCGTAGCGTTCCATGAAGCGCTCGCCCTCGTTGTTGCGCAGGATGCCACCCTCGCCGCGGGCGCCCTCGGTGATGAGGATGCCGAGGCGGTAGAGGCCCGTCGGGTGGAACTGGACGAACTCCATGTCCTCCAGCGGCAGGCCCTTGCGCAGCACGATGGCCATACCGTCGCCCGTGCCGGCGTGGGCGTTCGAGGTCGTCTTGAAGGCGCGCCCGTAGCCGCCCGTGGCAAAGCAGACGATCTTGGCGTGGAAGGTGTGGATCTCGCCGGTGAGGATCTCATAGGCGACGACGCCGCAGGTTTCGCCGTCGGGCGTCATCAGCAGGTCCAGCACCTGGAATTCGTCGTAGAACCGGACGTGGTTCTTGACGCATTGATCGTAGAGCGTGTGCAGGATCGTGTGCCCGGTGCGGTCGGCGGCGTGGCAGGCGCGGCGGACGGGGGCCTCGCCGAAGTTGCGCGTGTGCCCGCCGAAGCGGCGCTGGGAGATCTTGCCCTGCTTGTTGCGGCTGAACGGGACGCCGTAGTGCTCCAACTCCACGATGGTGCGCGGGGCATCCTGACACATGATCTCGATGGCGTCCTGATCGCCGATGTAGTCGCTGCCCTTGACCGTGTCGAAGGCGTGCCAGAGCCAGTGGTCTTCTTCTTCGTTGCCGAGGGCCGCGCCGATGCCGCCCTGCGCCGCGCCCGTGTGGGAGCGCAGCGGGTGCAGCTTCGAGACGACGGCCACGTCGGCCCCGCCCTCGCGGGCGTAGAGCGCCGCCATCAGGCCGGCCCCGCCGGCGCCGACGATGACGATGTCGTGCGAAAAGGTCATATCCCGTGTCGAAGTTCGGTTACAGGGAGCGGAGGCGTCGTCCTGGTGCCGGAGCGTCGTCCTGGTGCCGGAGCGCCGTCAGTAGGTCCACCCGGCGGTGATCACCGCGTAGAGCCCGACGACCAGCAGCACCAGGGCCAGGCTCCAGGAGAGGACCCGCGCCACGAGCCGCCCCATGTCGTTGCGGATGTAGTCCGAGAGGATGTTGTTCAGCCCGTAGAAGCCGTGGTGCAGGGCGAAGATCAGGAAGAGGATGTTGAACCCCTTCCAGAGCACCGCGTAGACCGGATCGGCCAGGCGGAGCATCACCACGTCGTAGGGCGTCACGGTGGCGTCCGGCCCGAACTTCGCCTTCACCGCCGCGCGGGCCTCGCTGGAATACTCCGGCAGCACGCCCTGCTCGATCTGTTCGCTCGAGAGCGTCTGTGCGACCACCGTGGCGGTCTGGGCGTCGTAGTGCTGCACCCAGAAATGCGTGATGAGCAGGAAGATGAGGAACGTCCCCGTGATCCGGTGCAGGAACCAGTTCAGGGCGTTCGAGCGATTCGTTCCGTAGGTACGCATGGGATCGGAGGGTTGGAGGGCGTCAGCCGCCCGTGAAGTACGTGACCACGGCGTAGATCGAGGGGTAGCCGCCGATGACGATGATGGCGGCCGTCACGGCCGCGAGCGTCCAGAACAGCCGCTTCTGCTTCGGGCTCCACCCCAGAAAGTCGATCAGCACGATGCGCAGGCCGTTGAAGGCATGGTAGGCCACGGCCGCCAGCAACAGAAACTCTCCGATCTTGAAGATGGGGGCGTGATACCCGGCGATGAGGGCGTTGAAGGCGTCGCGATCGGTCAGGGCCTTCAGGCCCCAGACGTGGAGGATCAGGTAGATGACGATGGCGATGCCGCTGAGACGGTGCGCCATCCAGGCGAACATGCCCGTGCGGATCTTGTACCGCACGATCCGTGCGTCGTCCTCGTAGACCGGAGCCTCCGTCGTCTCCGCCGGCGGGCGTTCGAGGGTTTCGACAGCCATAGGAATACCGGGATGGGTGATGCGGGCCAAAACGGTCGGTAATGTAGAAACCAGCGGATTCCATTACCATCGTGCCGCGCCAGGTTATCGGAATCTATGCCGAATGTTTCACCTCCGATCCTGCCGGAAGCACGCGTTGTCTGGATTTTCAGAAAAAAGTGAAAGATCGGCAAGTGCCCCGCGGGACGCCGGGGCATCCGTCAGGGCATCCGTGGGGGCGTCGGGGTGTTGTTTTCAGCGTTCGGCGAGGGGCGTGGCGGTCAGGTCCCGGGGGCCGACGTAGGCGGCGCGGGGGCGTATGAGGCGGTTGTCCTGCCACTGCTCCAGCAGGTGCGCCGTCCAGCCCGTGATGCGGCTCATGGCGAAGATCGGGGTGAACAGGTCCGCCGCGATGCCGAGCATGTGATAGACCGGGGCGCTGAAGAAGTCCACGTTCGGGTAGATGCCCTTCTCGCGGATCATGACCTCCATGATGGCCGTGCTGTAGTCATACCAGCGGCGGGCGTTGCGCTCCTCGCTCAGGTCCTCCACCATCTCGCGGAGGATGGCCGCCCGCGGGTCCATCGTCTTGTAGACCCGGTGGCCGAAGCCCATGATGCGTTCCTTGCGGGCGAGTTTTTCCCGGACGAAGGCGGCCGGGTCGACGCCGGACTCGTCGATCTGCCGGAGCATCTTCATCACTTCGATGTTCGCCCCGCCGTGGAGGGGGCCCTTCAGCGCGCCGATGGCGCCGGTGACGGCCGAGTAGATGTCCGATAGCGTCGAGCCGATGACGCGGGCGGTGAAGGTGGAGGCGTTGAGGCCGTGGTCGGCGTGGAGGACGAGGCAGGTGTCGAAGGTGCGCTCGGCGGCCTGGCCCGGCTTCTCGGCGGTGAGCATGTAGAGGAAGTCGTACGCCGTCGAGCCGGACTGGAGCGGGGCGACGGGCTCCTCTCCGCGCCGGATGCGGTCGTAGGCAGCGATGATCGTCGGGATGCGAGCCGTCAGGCGGATGGCCTTGCGGACGTTGGCCTCGCGGCTCATGTCGTCCGCCTCCGGGTCGACCAGGGCCAGGGCCGAGACGGCCGTGCGGAGCACCGCCATGGGGTTGGCGTCTCGCGGGATGCGATAGAGCAGCTCGACGATGACCTGCGGCAGCGGCCGCTCGGCGCGGAGCTGGCGGTTCAGGGCGTCCAGTTCGGCCTGTGTGGGGAGCCGCCCGTGCCAGAGCAGGTGAGCGACTTCTTCGAACGAGGCGTGTTCGGCGAGGTCTTCAATGCGGTAGCCCCGGTAGATCAGGACACCGGCCTGGCCGTCGATGAACGACAGTTCGGAATCCAGCGCGACGACGCCTTCGAGGCCGCGGTGCTGGACGGGGGGCGTGGCGGCCGTGGCGCCGTCGCCGGAGGGCGTGGAGGAGGTAGGATGGTCTGCCATGGCGGTCGGGATACACATCACGGATCGGGTAAGGCGAATGCCGTGACGTGCATACGCCCGAGGGGAAGGCGGGTGCCGGGCCGGGCGTCGAAAACGGCGTCGGAACCGATGCCGAAACGGGCGCCGGATCGGGTACCGGAACGGGCGCCGGATCCGGCCTCTCGGGGCGCGTGCCCCGCCCCGGTGCTTTGCCGGCGTCCGGCGGGATCATTTTGGCCGGGGCGGCGATTTACTGAACAAAGCTGTATTCTCCTGTCGCTCCGCACAGCGGAACCCGCGCAGCGGAAGAAGGACCCCGCCCGCAGCGGCGGTGCTCCGTGGCCGGGCTGCCGGCACCCGGGAGCCGGCGGTTCCGCCTCCCCGTCGCGTCCTCGATGCCCGGCCCCGGGGACGAACGAGGCACACCGCTTGCACAGCCCTTCCTCTGCGGTTGCCCGCACCGCCTCGTGCTGCGACACCCTTGCTGCAAACGTATTGGCACGGCGGCAGGGACCCGGCAGCTTGCTCGACCGCTGCCCCCTGCGCGTGTGGCCCCCATGCTCGTTACGACCGTATCGATATTGACCTTCTCGCTTTGCACGCTCGTTCTGAGCGCGATGGCGTTTCGGTGGTTCGGAATCGCTTCGCAGGCGTCCCGCCCGCGCGGCCCCGAGACGGCCCATGGGGCCGGCACGGGTCTGTTCCCGGCCTTCCGGACGCATCCGCCCGTGCCGGGTCCGGCCGTCGCGCTGCTCGGATCCGTGCCGCTCGGAATGGACGTGCCCCGACCTATCCTATGGCTAAAAAAGAAATTGTCATCAACGCCGACAAGGAGCAGACCCGCATTGCGATCCTCGAAAACGGGGAACTAGTCGAGCTCTACTTCGAAGACCCTGAGAACGAGCGTACGCTCGGCAACATCTATCTGGGCCGCATTCGGCGCATCATGCCCAGTATCAAGGCGGCCTTTGTCGACATCGGCCAGAAGCAGGACGCCTTTCTGCACTTTTCGGATCTGGGCGATCATCTTCCGGAGTTGCTGGAATTCCTGGAGATGGAGAATCCCGAGGTGGGGCGCCTGGCGCTCCACCCGGATCGGGCGCGGGCCCGCAAGCAACGCCGGCGACCCCGCGGCCAGCGCGGCCGGGCCCGGCAGGGCGGTGCCCCGGAGTCCGGGGAGGCGGCCGAAGCGACGGCCGAGGCGGCGGACGGCGATGCCGGCGGTGCGGAGGGCGGTGCGGAGGGCGAGGCGGCCGCAGGGGAGTCGTCCCCCCCACGCCGTGCCACGAAGGCCCAGAGCCGGGGGCGGCGGCGGTCGGCCCAGCGGCCTCATCCCGGCAAGAAAGACCGGGACCCGCAGCAGCCGACGGAGGAGGATGCGGAGCCGGTCAGGCGCCCCGAGGAATACCTCAAGCGCGGGCAGCGCATCCTGGTCAAGATCATCAAGGAGCCCATCTCCAACAAAGGCAGCCGCGTTTCCACCGACATCTCGCTGGCGGGCCGCTTCCTGGTGCTGGTGCCCTTCGCCCGCTCGGCCGCCGTTTCGAAGAAGATCAGCTCCTACAAAGAGCGCCGCCGGCTTCGTGCCCTGGCCAAGAGTCTCCTGCCCGACGGCTTCGGCGTGATCGTGCGTACCGTGGCCGCCGGCAAGAATGCCAAGACGCTCGACACCGACCTGCGCCTGTTGCTGGAAAAATGGCGCAAGATCGAGCAGAAGCTCGCCGGCAAGCCCGAGCCCCCGCTGCTAGTCCATGAGGACGTCAACATGGCGTCTTCGATCATCCGGGATCTGTTCTCCAGCGATTACGACCGCATCCTGGTCGACGACCGCCGGCTCCACCGGAGTATCAAGAGCTACGTGCAGGCCGTGGCCCCGCAGATGGCAGACGCGGTGCAGTTGCACCAGTCCAAGCAACCCATCTTCGATGCGGTCAAGATCAGCAAGGACGTGGCCGGGGCGTTCCAGAGCCGGGTGGAGTTGCCTTCCGGCGGGTATCTCTTCATCGAGCGCACCGAGGCCATGCACGTCATCGACGTGAACTCCGGCCGCTCCGGGCGGGGGATGAACCAGGAGGACAGCTCGCTGAAGGTCAACCTGGAGGCCGCCCGCGTCATTGCCCGCCAGACGCGCCTGCGGGACATCGGCGGGATCATCGTGGTGGACTTCATCGATATGCGGTCCGAAAAGAACCGCAAGAAGGTCTACGACGAGCTGAAGAAGGAATTCAAGAAGGACCGGGCCGTCACGAAGTTGCTTCCGATGAGTGACTTCGGGCTGATCCAGATCACACGGCAGCGCCTGCGTCCCAGCATCACCACCACGTTCTCGCCGCCCAACGGGATCGGGCAGGACAGCGACGAGGGAGAGGCGGGGGGAGACGGCAAGAATCCCGCGGCCCGGGCGGCGGCGCAGAAGGCCTCGACCAGCGCCGAGGCGGGGGCGGAGGCTCGGCCGGCTCCCCCGGTCCGGGCGGAGCGAGCGCCCCGGCCCGAGGCGATGCTCGAGGCGCTGGACGACTGGATCGCGCGCTACAGGGCACAGGGGCATCGCCGGGCCGTCACCCTGCAGGTGCATCCCTTCACGGCGGCGTTCCTCAACCGCCGCGTACCGAACTATCCCACCCGGTGGTTCATGAAGCACCTCGTGCGCATCCGCCTGGAGACGGATGAGACGATGGCGCCCGGTGCCTATCGGTTCCTGGATCCCCGCTCCGGCCGGCCCATCACGCTGCCCGGCGACGAGCCCGAGCCGCCACGCAAGAGTCGGCAGCGATCGTCGCGGCGCGGACGAGGCGGCTCGCGTTCGAAGGACAAGGCGAACGCGCAGACGCGCTCCGAATGATCGGCTCCTCGCACGTCGACCCTGCTCGGACCGCGCTGCGATGCCTCCGGGCCGTCCTGCTCGCGCTGGTGCTGGGCCTGCTGCCCGGGGCGGTCGCGAGCCGGGCCCAGCCCTCGCCGATGATGGAGCGGCTGCGCCAGACGCAGGCGCTGGCCCTCGGCCTCCAGTTCATCGATTTCGCCTACGACGGGGCCTCGGAGCCGGACGTGCTGTTCGACTTTCGCAACCCGGCCTTCGGCCTGGCCTACCACCGCTCGAACATCGCGGGCACCGTGGCGCTGGGCTTCCAGGAGGGCGACGGCACCGCGCGCAGGCCGGACCTGCGGCTGTTCGACGCGGCGCTGATGACCTGGGGCGAGTGGGTGCCGCTGGACCGGCTGGCCCGCCCGCGGGTGCAGGCCTTCGTCCCCGTCGTCCTGCACAGCACCTACCGCCGCGTCGACGAGCGCAACACGGAGGACGGCTTCGAGAACACCTACGCGGTGACGGTCCTCGGGCTCGGGGCCGGGGCCGGCCTGCACGCCCGGCCGACGCGCCGCGCCGTGCTCAGCGTGCAGGCCACGCCGGCCTTTGGCATGGCGACACGCGCCTTCGATAGCGGGCTGGGGTCGTCCTGGCTCGTCAACGTCGAGGCGGGGGTGCTCGTCGGCCCGGTGGCCGGCCGCTTCGGGCTGGTGCTGGGCTATCGATACCGACGGCAGGTGTGGAACGTGGGGGCGTCCGGCCTCCTGGAGGGCGTGGCCGACGACCTGTTCGACTACCGCGGCCGGTATCACCTCGTCCGCCTCGGGCTAACGTGGTGACGGCTCGGCTCGCGGATCCCCCGGCGGCGTCGCCCGGTTTAGACGAAGCGCGCCCGATCCGGCCGCGCATGACCCGACGTTCCATCGGCATCTGTTGCTTGCACCGGTGAAGACGCAGCACATCATCAGAGAACTGGAAGAGGCGGCCCGGCAACTGGGCTGGGCGGTGCGTACCGAGCGGGGCTCGTTCCAGGGCGGGCGCTGCATCGTCAACGGCGAGCCCCTGATCATGCTGAACCGGTATCACCCCCCGGAACGCCACCTCGCCGTGCTCGCCGAAAGCCTGCGCGATCTCCCGGTCGACACGGTCTATCTGAAGCCGGCCGTCCGGGCCGCCCTGGAAGCGGCCTGGCGCGACCGCGACCGGGCCGCCGCGGGGGTCGAGGCGGAGGTCGAGGATGAGTGAGGCGTCCCGCATGCGGGTGACGCTGCTCGGCACGGGTACATCGACCGGGGTGCCCGTCATCGGCTGCACGTGTGAGGTGTGTACCTCGGCTGACCGCCGCGACCACCGTACGCGCAGCTCTTGCTACGTGGAAGCCGGCGGGCTGGGGATCGTCATCGATACCGGCCCCGACTTCCGGGGGCAGGCGCTCCGCGAACGCCTCACCCGCGTCGATGCCGTCCTCTTCACTCATCACCACTTCGACCACGTCGTCGGCCTGGACGACCTGCGGCCGTTCTTCTTTGCCAACCGCCGGCCGATGCCCTGTTACGCCCGTGCCAACACCGCGTCGGTGCTCGTCGCGATGTTCGGCTACATCTTTCAGGACGGCAGCTACCCCGGTGTGGCCCGGCTGGAGATGCACGCGGTCGACGGGCCCTTTGCCGTGCCGGACCGCTACGGCAACCGCCCTCCGGTGCCGGTGCAACCCGTCGAGGTATACCACGGCGACCTGCCGATGTACGGCTATCGCATCGGGCGGTTTGCCTACCTGACCGACACCAGCGCCATCCCGGAGGCGAGCTTCGCGCTGCTGCACGACCTGGACGTCCTCGTGCTCGATGCGCTGCGCCCCGAGCCGCACCGCACCCACTTCTCCATCGACCAGGCCGTGGCCGTCGCCGAGCGCATCGGGGCGCGGCAAACCTACTTCGTCCACATGAGCCACAACGTCCTCCACGCCGAAGCCGATGCGCGCCTGCCCGCGGGTATGGCGCTCGGCTACGACGGGCTGACGTTCGAATGCCGGCGGTGAGGGTGTGGGAGCATGGAGAGGGTGGGGAGATGGAGGCGGCGCGGCAGTGGAGGCGAGCCCGCCGCCCACAGCCGACAGCCCACAGCCGATAAACAAGTGTCCGGCGAAGGCGATATCTTGGCCCACATGCCGTTCCCCCTCTCCCTCCTGAACCCGTTGCCCTTGCTCTCGTGACACTGCTCATCCTCAACGGCCCGAATCTGAACCTGCTCGGCACCCGGGAGCCCGAGACGTACGGCCATGCGACGCTGGCGGACCTGGAAG
Source organism: Roseithermus sacchariphilus (assembly GCA_003285105.1). GTDB lineage: Bacteria > Bacteroidota > Rhodothermia > Rhodothermales > MEBIC09517 > Roseithermus > Roseithermus sacchariphilus. The sequence continues at coordinate 1,553,055 of CP030158.1, forward strand.
CCGAGTTGCGTGAGGCCTTCCCGGAGGTGAATCTGGTCTTTTATCAGAGCAACCATGAAGGGGCGCTGATCGACCGGCTGCACGAGGCGGCGCGGGAGGGCGTCGCGGGCGTCGTGTTCAACCCGGGTGCCTACACCCACACCTCCATCGCGCTGCGCGATGCCATCGCCGGGACGGGGCTGCGGGTGGTGGAGGTCCACCTCTCGAACGTGCACGCCCGGGAGCCTTTCCGGCACGTGTCGATGCTGGCGCCCGTCTGTGCCGGGCAGATCGTCGGCCTCGGGCGGGCCGGTTATCATCTGGCCGTGCGCTACCTGGCCTCGCTCCGCTGACGCCTTCCCCGGCGCGCCGTGTCTGCCTTGCCTTCCGCTCCGTCCTCGTCTTCTGCGCCCGACCCGGACGCTCCGGCACCACGGCCGGGGGCGGCGGTGACGATCGCCGGGGGCATCCTGGCCAGCCGCCTGGTCGGGTTCCTGCGCGACATGGCGGTGGCCTATTTCTTCGGCGTCGGACCGCACGCGGACGTCTGGCGGACGGCCCTGCGGATGCCCAACGTGTTGCAGAACCTGCTGGGCGAGGGGACGATCTCGGCCTCGTTCATCCCGGTCTACAGCCGGTTCCTGGCCGAGGGCCGGAGGGAGCAGGCCGGGGCGTTTGCGGGGGCGGTGCTGGGGTTGCTGCTGGCGCTCGTCTCGGCGGCCGTGGTGGCGGGCATGCTGGCGGCGCCCTACCTCGTGGCGCTGCTGACGCCGGGCTTCGTGACGGACGCGGGGACGAACCTGCCTCCGGGCGTCGGGGCGCTGGCCGACCTGCTGCGGGGGTTGCCGGGGAGCGAGACGCCCGCCGGAGGGGTCGACCGCTACGCCCTGGCCGTCCGCGCCGTGCGGCTGGTCTTTCCGATGACGGGTGTGCTCGTCCTGTTCGCCTGGGCGCTGGGCGTGCTCAACAGCCACCGCCGCTTCTTCCTCTCCTATTTCGCGCCGGTGCTGTGGAACGTGTCGATCCTCGCCGCCCTGTTCGGCGCGGCTTTCCTGTGGCTGGAGGATCCGCTGGGCATCGAGCGCCTGTCCGACGTGCCGCCCGACACCCTGACGCGGCTGTTGTTCGCGGCGTTCACGGGGGCGCTCGTCGGCGGCGTGCTCCAGTTGCTGCTGCCCCTGCCGCAGGTCTTCCGGTTGCTGCGCGGCTTCCGGCTGTCCGTGTCGATGCGGGTGGAGGGCGTGCGCGAGGCGCTGCGGGCGTTCGGGCCGGTGGTGGCGGGCCGCGGGGTCTACCAGATCTCGACGTACGTGGATCTGTTCCTGGCCTCGCTGCTGGCGGCGGGTGCGCTGGCGGCGCTCGGCTTCGCGCAGGTGCTTTACCTCCTGCCCATCAGCCTGTTCGGGATGTCTGTGGCGGCGTCGGAGTTGCCGGAGCTGTCGCGTCTGCGGCCGGAGGAGGTGGAGACGTTCCTGGCGCGGCTACACCGTTCGCTGCGGCAGATCCTGTTTCTGGTGATGCCGACGGTGGTGGGCTACCTCGGCCTGGGGCTGTTGATCGTGGAGGCGCTGTTCCGGCGAGGGAGCTTCGGCGCGGGGGATAGCTGGCTGGTCTACCTCGTGCTGGGCGGCTACACCCTGGGCCTGCCGGCCACCACCGTCTCGCGGTTGCTGCAGAACGCCTTCTACGCCGTCGGCGATACGCGGACGCCGGCGCGGATCGCCGTCTGGCGCGTGGCGGCCTCGACGGCCGTGGCGCTGCCCTTGATGTTCTGGCTGGACGGGTGGGCCGTGGCGGACCTCGTCGGCCCGGCGGCGGGCGCGGACCGGTTGTATCTGGGCGCCGTGGGGCTGGCCCTGGGGGCCAGCGTCGGGGCCTGGGTGGAGCTGGTGCGGTTGCGCCGGGCGCTGCGGCGGCGGCTGGCGGCGTTCGAGGTGCCGTGGCGCGCGGCGGGACGGATGAGTGCGCTGGCCGCCGGCCTGCTCATGCCGGCCCTCGGCCTCTGGTGGGGGCTCGCCGGAGGGGCACCGCCGCTCCTGGCCGCGCTGGCGCTCGGCGTCTACGGCGTCGGCTACCTCGCCCTGGCACACCGCCTCGGCTGGGACGAAGCCGCCGCCTGGACGGGACGGCTGCGGCGGCGCTGACGAGGCCGGCGCACCGCGTGCGCGCGGGTGGGCTTCGGGGTACTTCTGGCGAAACCCGTACCGGAGCGGGCCGTTCGTGCGACATCCCGCGTACCTGCCTTCCCCTTCCTCCATGGCCAACTACCAGGGACATCTGGCCGGCGCCAGCGTCTTTTACGCCGTCTACCTGGCCGGGCTGGCGTGGGTCTTCTCCGTCGACGCCGCCTACACCCGCTTCACCCTGCTGGAGCTGACGGCCTACCCGCTGGCGCTCTTCGGCCTCTGCCTGATGTTCGGGCTCTGGCCGGACGTAGACACGAACTCGAAGGGCCAGAACCTCTTCTACACCATCTTCTTCCTGGTCGACGTCATCCTGATCGTCACGCGGCACTTCGAGGAGGCCGCCTACCTGGGCCTGTTCGCCATCCTGCCGGTGCTCGGCAAGCACCGGGGCTGGACGCACACCTGGTGGGCGATGCTGCTCATCCCCTCGCCCCTGCTGATCCTCCCCTACCTGTTCTTCCCCGAACGCCCGCTCTGGGGATTGCCGTTCTACGGGGCGGCGGTGGTCGGCTACTTCAGCCATCTCTTCATGGACGGCCTCGTTCTTCGGCTCAAACGCCGCCGCCGTACGGTGTGAGGGCCGCCAGCTTTCAGCCCGCAGCCGTCAGCCCGCAGCCAGAAGCCCCAGCCGTCAGCCCGCAGCTATTCGACCTTGCTGATCTCCACGACCTGCAGGTGGGCGAAGGGCTGGCCGTTCCAGTCGGCGCGGTGGACGTGGCCGGTGACGCGGAAGCGACCCGGGGCCTGGGACGCCACGGACGCCTCCCCCGCGCCTTCGAACCGGAGGACGTAGCTGTTGTGCTGGTCGGTGTCCAGCACGAGCGCCGTGAAGGGGGCGTGACCGCGCATGGTGACCCGACCCTCGACGGTGATCGGCGGTTCGGGCAGGCGGGTGGATGCGCAGCCGCCGAGCAGCAGGCCGCTGAGCAGGAGCAGGGGCAGACGAATCATGGCGCCGTGGAGGAAGGCGGTGGTGGCCGGTGCGGATGCCTACGACCGACCTGCCGCCGCGATCCCGCCCGAGCGGGGGAACCCGGGGCATGTTTTTTGTTTTCCCCTCCCGTTCAGCCTTTCCTTTGCCATGCCGGTGTCGTCATGATCCGTCTGCTCGTTGCTGCGCTCGTGCTGGGGACCGGGGTGGGAACGGCCGGGGCGCAGGGGCTGGCGCCGCAGGCCGTGCCGCCCGCCGCCGACCCGCCCGCCGCCGACCCGCCCGTCATCCACATCACCGACCGGCTGCTGCGCGGGCCCGAGGCGCAGGCTGCGCTGGCGGCCTTCGAGCCGCGGACGAGCCGGTCCGCCGTACGGCTTCAGCAGGCCCCGGCCACGACGTACCGGCTCGGCCAGACGCAGACGTTCAAGGTGCGCAACCTCGGCGCCTCGTCGACGCAGTTCGACCAGATCGAGTTCACGCTGAAGGCGCAGACGCCACTGATGCGGCTCTGGGTGGAGACGGCCGAACTGGACGGCCGCGTGCGCGACGAGGACGTGGAGGCGCTCCGGCGGGCTCTGGGAGAGCAGACCCCGGAAGGCTCCGTCGACCCGGACGCCGGCATCATTGCCAACAACCACGACACGTTCGGCCAGCCGCCGAACGTGGACGGCGACGGGGTCCTGGACGTGCTGCTGCTCGACATCCGCGACGGCCGCAGCGCCGGTGAAGGGTACGTCGCCGGCTTCGTCGACCCGCTCGACCTCTCTTCGGCCGGCAACAACCGCGACGTGCTCTACCTCGACACCCGGCCGGGGCTGGTGGACGACGACGGCAACCGCCGCGGCACGGCCGGCATCGAGGCCACCGCGGCACACGAATACCAGCACCTCATCCGCCTGGCCTATGACCGCGACGAGACGACGTTCGTGGACGAGGGATTGTCCGAATGGGCGGAACTGCTCAATGGCTATCCCGGCCGCAGCATCACGTACCTCGCCGAACCCGACCGCTACAACGTGGCGCTCTTCCGGTGGTCCAGCGACGGCAGCGAGGTGCTGGACGATTACCAGCGGGCCGGGCTCTTCACGACGTACCTGGCCGAGCGCATCGGCCGGGCGGCCACGGGGGGTATCACGCAGGATCCGGCCAATGGCATGACGGGCTACCGCAATGCCCTCGTCGATGCCGGGGCCGGCGTCACCATCGAGGAGGTCCTGTCCGACTTCCACGTCGCCAACCTCGTCAACGACCCCCTTGCCCATCCATACCGGTACGTCACGCCTCAGCGCACCGGCGTCCGGGCTGCCGGCACCGCCGTGGCCGACGGCCGCACCGGCACCACGGAAACGCCTCGCACCGAGCTGGACGTCCAGAGCGGAGCCGTCCGGTATCTGACCTGGACCTTCGTGGACGATTTCACCCTGACGATGGACGTCCCGCCGAGCGTCGACGGGGACCTTGCCACCGCCGCGGAGCGCCGGGCGCGCCTGCGGGTGCGCGCCATCCTGGAGCGGGAGGGCGCGGTCGACGTGCGCGACGTGACGCTCGGCGCGGCCGCGCAGACCTTTGCCGGCTCCTTCGACCGGGTGACGCTGGCCGTCACCCACATCGACCCGAACAGCCGCACCACCCGCATCGCTTATGAGGCGGCCTGGACCAACGCCTCGGCCTTCCGCGTCGAGCCGGTGGCCTACGACGACGGGATGGCGGACACCTACGCGCTGGTCAACGGCACCGGGGCCGGCTATGCCACGCGCTTCGTCGTCCCGGAGGGCGCGCTCCTGGGCACCGTCCGCCTGCCCATGTACTACCTCAACGAGTTCGGCGACGACCCGCCGGACACGGCGCAGCGCGACTTCAACCTGACCCTCTGGGACGCCGCCCCGGACGGCACGCCGGGCACGATCCTGTTCAGCACGCTCATCACCGATCCGCGTCCGACCTCGGACGTCTTCACCAACGAGACGCAGACGCGGTTTCTGGAGGTGGACCTGACCGACGATCTGGCCGGCGTGACGCTGCCGGAGGTCCTCTACGTCGGTGCGCGCAACGACGGCGACGATTCCAACTACATCGTCTACAGCGCCTCCGACTACACCGCGGAGAACGTGTCGTATCTGCTGGATGCTTTCGGGACCTGGACGGCGGCCTGGGACGTCACGTTCACCAACGGCAGCAGCCTGCAGGATCGTGTGATCCCGGTTCGGGTGGAGTTCCTGATTCCCCGCACCGCCGTGCCCGTGGAGGCGGGGCCAGAGCTGCCGCGGGTGGCCGTGTTGCATCCGAACTATCCGAATCCCTTCAACCCCCGGACCACCATCCGTTTCGATCTGCCCGAGGCGGCGGTGGTGAGGCTGGCGGTGTATGACCTGCTCGGCCGCCCCGTGGCCACGCTCCTCGACGGCCTGACGCCGGCCGGCTCCCACACGGTGACCGTCGACGCCCGCCGGTGGGCCAGCGGCGTGTACCTCTACGTGCTCGATACCGGCACGCAGCGCCTCACCCGCCGGATGCTGTTGCTGAAGTGATCGGCGCGCCTCGGGCGGCCGCCCGGCTTGGGATGACGGGGTGGGATGCGTACCTTTCTCCCCGCTCCGACCCTCCACATCCCACGCTCCACCTATGGGCCGAATCATTGCCACGGGGGAGACGCCGGCCAAACGGCGGCACGCACACATGCGCTCCTGTGCCGAGGTCCTGCGCCTGCTGGCGCAGCGCTCCGGCTTCGACGACGAGGCGCGTGACATGACGGCGTTCCTCGTCTTCAACCTGCGCGGCATCTACGAGACGATCGAGGAAAGTGCCCGGGCCTGGGACGACCGGGACTACTGGCGCAAGGCTGAGGCGCTGCGGGAGACGTGGCGCTGGAGCCGCACCGCCGCCGACGAGCTGGAGGCCCTCATCCTGGCCGACCGCTGGAGCGCGGTGCCGCCGCTCCTGCTCGATCTGGTGCCGCGCTTCAACGGCATCACCGTCAACGCCATCACCCGCGATGCCGACTGGTGGTGCGGCGCGCTGCGTGCGCTGCGCCGACGCCGCTGAGGCGTGTTTTTTGCGCGAATTTCGGATCGCGCGGGGTCGGCCTCCTGCGCGGTTCCCCGCCATCCCGGATCTTGTCGGGGTTCCGCTGCATCCGGTCCCTGCTGCCCGCTTCCCCGATGGATCACGCTGACATCACCCCCGCCCCCGGCGTCCTGCTGATCGCGCCGCCGCTGCTCGCCGACCCGAACTTCCGGCGGAGCGTGGTGCTGCTGTGTGAGCATGGCGAGGACGGCAGCTTCGGCCTGATCCTCAACCGCCCGATGACGATCCAGCCCGCCGAGGTGCTCGACGACTTCTACGGCTATGACGAGCCGCTCTCGCTCGGCGGCCCCGTCGAGCCGAACACGCTGCACTACCTCCACCGGCACGGTGACGTCATCCCCGGTGCCATCCGGGTCTTCGACGGGGTCTACTGGGGCGGCGACTTCGAGGCCGTCCGCACCCTGACGGCCTCCGGAGGGGCCTCCACCGGCGACCTGCGCTTTTTCCTGGGCTATGCCGGCTGGTCGCCCGGCCAGCTCGACGCCGAGATCGACGCAGGGGGCTGGTTCCTCGCCCGGGCCCGCGAGGCCGCCATCTTCCCCCGGGACCCCGACCGCCTCTGGCGGGACGTCCTCCGCAGCATGGGTCGGGAGTATGCGCTCCTGGCCAACTTCCCGGATGATCCGCGGATGAACTGAGAAGCGGCGGCCCGGTGGCCGCTCCCGACCCCCGGCGCTACCCCGTCCCGTTTGCCGATTCGCCCCGACTCGCCCCCACCCATGCCGGCTTCTGCCTCCTGGATGCGCCCCGACCAGACGGCGCTGTTCACCGACCTGTACCAGCTCACCATGTTGCAGGCCTACGTGCGCGAGGGGATGCACGAGGAGGCGGTCTTCGACCTGTTCGTGCGGCGCCTCAAACACCGCAACTACCTCCTCGCCTGTGGCCTGGATACGGTGCTGGAGTTCCTCGAAACGCTCCGCTTCTCCGACGAAGCGCTCGGCTACCTGGCCTCGCTGGATCTCTTCCGGCCCGACTTCCTCGACTTCCTGGCCGATTTCCGCTTCACGGGCTCGGTCTATGCCCTCCGGGAAGGCACCCCCTTCTTCCCGGACGAGCCCGTCCTGCAGGTCGTCGCGCCCATCGGGCAGGCGCAACTGGTCGAGACGTTCCTGCTCAATCAGATCACCTTCCAGACCGGGATAGCCTCCAAGGCGAGCCGGGTGGTCCACGCCGCGCAGGGACGCCCCGTGGCGGATTTCGGGATGCGCCGGATGCACGGGGTGGATGCGCCGCTGAAGGCGGCCCGTGCCTACTACATCGCCGGCATTGCCAGCACCTCCAACCTGCTCGCCGGGCACCTCTACGGGCTGAAGGTGACGGGGACCATGGCCCACAGCTACATCGAGGCGCATGACCACGAGGCCGACGCCTTCCGGGCGTTCGCCGAGCTGTATCCCGGCACGACGCTCCTGGTCGACACCTACGACACCCTCGACGGCGTGCGGCGGGTGGTCGACCTGGTCCGGACCCACGGCCTGAGGGTCGGCGCCATCCGGCTGGACTCGGGCGATCTGGACACGCTGGCGCGGCAGGCCCGGCAGATCCTCGACGAGGCCGGCCTCGCCGACGTCCGGATCTTCGCCAGCGGCAGCCTCGACGAGCACCGGATCGCCCGGTTGCTGGCGCAGGGCATCCCGATCGATGCCTTCGGCGTCGGTACGCGGATGGGGACGATGGCGGATGCGCCGTACCTGGACACGGCCTACAAGCTCAGCGCCTATGCCGGCACCCCCCGCATGAAGCTGTCCGCCCAGAAGTCGAACCTGCCCGGCCGCAAGCAGGTCTACCGCCTCAGGGATGCTTCCGGCCTTGCCGTGCAGGACGTCATCGCCACGGCCGACGAGGCCCACGAGGGCGAGCCGCTGCTGGAGTGCGTCATGCGCGACGGCGTCCGCACCGAGGCCGGCCGGCGCTCGCTGGACGAGGCCCGCGCGCACGCGCAGGACGAGTTGCAGCGCCTGCCGGAACGCCTCCGCGCGCTGGACCCCGCCGATCCGCCCTACCCCGTCGTCTTGAGCGAGGCCCTCCAGGCCCGGCTGGACCAGACACGCCACCGTCTGGAAAACGGGGCGGGACCGGCGAACGAGGCGGTCAACGCACCGCGCTGAAGTAGACCCGCCGGACGTTCTCGAACACGTAGCCGAAGAAGCTCTTGCGTTCGAGCTCGACGGCCAGCTCGCCCGTCATGCCGACGCTGAGGTACGGCGCCAGGCGGCCGGCATCGGTGATGGCGACCTCGAAGGGGTAGCGCCCGTCCGTGTCCGGCGTGACGCTGAGCGCCTGGATGCGCCCCTCGACGACGCCCCACTCGTAGTGCGGGAAGGTGGCGACCTTGAGGATGACGGGGTCGTCCACGTCGATGAAGCCGATGCGTTGCGGCGAGATGCTGGCCTGGGCGTAGAGGGCGGTAGCGGAGGGGAGCGTCTTGTAGAGCAGGCTGCCGGCGGGCAGTTCGCGGCCCACCTCGGCCACGAAGGAGAGGGTGCCGGCCGCCGGCGCCTTCACGATGAGGCCGTCCGGCGCCACCTCGAAGGGGCCGTAGGTGCGCAGCAGCGCCTGCCGGGCCTGCTCCTCCTCGAGGGCGTAGCTCTGGGCCAGCCGCTGCATCTCATGCTCCACCTCGGCCCGCTGCCGGGCCGCGATGGCGGCATTCAGCGAGGCCTGGGTGATCTGCGCGTCCAGGTCGGCCACCTCCTTGCGGCGCGCTTCGATGAGCAGCGCCAGGTCGGCCTCGGCCACGATGCGGGCCTCCTCGGCCTCGCGGAACTGCTCGCGCGAGATGAACTGCCGCTCGACGAGCTGGCGCTCGCGCTCGTAGCGATCCCGGGCCTGCTCGGCCAGGCGGGTGAGCTTGTCCCGCTGCTGCACGAACAGCCGCCATCCGGCCCGTTTCTGTTCCTCGTAGGCGGCGATGGCCTCGCGGTACCGATCCTCCTCCAGTTGCAGCGTCTCGATCTGGGCCTGATAGACGGCCTGCTCGGTCGTCTCGAAGAGCCGGCGGCGCTGCCGGGCGGCTTCGTAGGCCTCCACGGCACGCACCACCTCGGGCGCGTTGATCTTGACCAGCGGCGCCCCGGCCTCCAGCACCGAGCCGACCTCGGCGTAGCGTTCCAGCACGAAAACGGGGTAGGAGAACTGCCGTACCTGCTCCTGCTGCGTGCCTTTCAGCACGAAGGCTTCCTGGTAATACCGGGGGATGCGAATGGCCGATCCGAGCAGCACGAAGAGCGCCGTCAGACCCACGCCGGCATAGACGAGCAGCCGTAGCGCGCTCGTGCGCACGTCGGCCAGCGGCACGTCGTCCTCGTGGTAGAGGTCGTCGATCTGGATCGGTTCCAGCATGGCGCCGGCCGAGCCGGGCTCGAAGCGGGATGTCTCCATGGCATCGGTGTCCAGGGCAGGGGACGGACGCAGGCCGGAGGGCGAAGGTCGGCAGGGAACCCGTGTCGGCCCGTCGACCGTCCGGCTCCGTCCACGTCAGAGAAAAAGGTCAGGGTTAGCAAAGGCAAGGAGCCTCTCGTCTTTCAGGCGGGAGAGGAATGGCCCCTTGTTCTCGGCGATGTGACACAGGGCTGACATCCCTGCCGCGGTATGTTTGCGAACGATGGATGCCTTCCGAATCATCTCCTGCCCCATCGAGGCCACACCCGAGCAGGCCGCCAGGATCGAAGCCACGCTTCGATCCTTCGCTCGCGCCTGCAACTACGTCGCCCTGCGTGGCAAGCAGGAGAAGGTGAGTGCGAAGCGGAAACTGCAGAAGCTCTGCTACTACGACGTGCGCGAGCGCTTCGGCCTCTCGGCCAATCTCGCCATTGCCGCTATCCAGCGCGTGAGCGTGGCGGTGAAGACGTCGGGGACCCGCGAGGTGTCGTTCCGCCCCAAGAGCGCCGACTACGACGCCCGCACGTTCTCCTTCCGGGAGCGCGACTGGAGCGTGAGCCTCACGCTTCTCGGCGGTCGCGAGCGGTTCCCCCTGAGGATAGGGACCTGGCAGAGGGATGCCCTCACCGGCACGGAGCCCAGGAGCGCTGTGCTCTGCAAGAAGTCGAACGGTCGGTACTACGTGGACATTCGGCTGCGGCGAGAGCAGCCGCCGAAGCAGGAGGGTGCCGGCACGCTCGGCGTGGACATGGGCGTGAAGAACATCGCGGTCACATCCACGGGCACCATCTACAGCAGCGAGGCGCTGAACGCCTACAGACTGGAGCGGCACCGGGTCCGCAAGTCCCTCCAGTCCAAGGCCGCGAAGGGCACGCGGAGCAGTACCCGGCGCAATTGTCGGAAAGCCCTTGCACGCTTGTCGGGTAAGGAGCGCAGGCGCTGCAAAGAGGAGAACCACGTCATCAGCCGCCGCATCGTCCGCGAGGCGAAGGCCGGCGGGCTCACCATCGTGCTCGAGGACCTCACCGGTATCCGGGACAGGACGAACCAGCGTTTGCGCCGGAGCCAGCGGGGATTGCACAACCGGTGGTCTTTCCACCAGCTCCGGCAGTTCATCGAGTACAAGGCGGCGGATGCCGGTGTGCCGGTGATAGTCATCGACCCCCGGTACACGAGCCAGACGTGCGCCCGCTGCTACTGCATCGGGAAGCGGCGTGGCGACTCCTTCCATTGTCCAAACTGCGGTCATAACGATCACAGCGACAAGAACGCTGCGAAGGTTATTGCCGCAGTCGGGGGCGCCATGAGCCGTCCTGAACGATCTGCTGTGTACTGTGTCTGGCACGGTGCTGAAGGCAAGGTCGAAATCTCCCGTCTTCAGACGGGGGAAGCTTAAAAGTTCAGGTACGTCTGCATCAGCGAATAGTAGAGGCCTTCGCGCTGGAGGAGGTCCTCGTGCCGGCCGTCCTCCACGATCCGACCCCGGTCCATGACCAGGATGCGGTCGGCGTCGCGGACGGTGCGGAGGCGGTGGGCGATGGAGAGGATGGTCTTGCCGGCGAAGTGGGTTTCAACGTTTCGCATCACCAGGCGTTCGGCTTCCGGGTCGAGGGCGCTGGAGGCTTCGTCGAGGATGATGACGTCCGGGTCGGCCAGGAAGAGGCGGGCGAAAGCGATCTTGAGGCGTTGCCCGCCCGAGAGCGCGCTGCCGCTCTCGCCGATCATGGTGTTGTAGCCCAGGTAGAGCTGCTGCACGTCCTCGTGGAGCCCGGCCAGCTCGGCCGCGCGCACGATGTCGTCCATCGACGCCTCGGGGTTGCCGTAGCGGATGTTGTCCTTGAAGGTGCCGTCGAAGAGGTGGACCTGCTGCGGGACCATGGCGACCGTCCGGCGGAGCGCCCGGGGGTGCAGGCGACGCAGTTCCACCCCGCCGAGGGTGATCGTCCCGTCGTAGTCGTGGTACAGACCGGCCAGCAGCTTGGCCAGGGTCGTCTTGCCCGACCCGTTACGGCCGATGAGGGCCACCCGCTCGCCCGGCTCGATCGTCAGGTCGATGCCCTGCAGGATCGGGCGGTCGGGAGCCTGCGGGTAGGCGAAGTGGAGGTTCGTCAGCACCAGCGGGCCGGGCGGCACCTGCGTGTGCTGCTCCAGCAGGTCGGCCGTCTCGGGCTCCTCCATGAATACGTCGTTGAGCCGTTCGTAGGTGATGGCCAGTTCCGTCACCAGGAACCACAGGCCCGAGACGTTGTCGAGCGCCGTCATGGCCAGGGTAAAGATGGCGATGAAGGCCACGTACTGCCCGATCGTCATCGCCCCGGTGAAGGTCAGGTAGGCCCCGATCCAGTAGATGCCCACCTGGCTGAGGAAGAAGGCGCTCTTGAGCAGCGATTGCAGCCCGATGTGGGTCTGCTCCGTCTCCAGCACCTTGTTCAGCGCGCGTTTGTAGCGGTTCTTCCACTCCTGCAGCTTCAGCCGCTCCAGCCCCAGCAGCTTCACCGTCTGGATGCCCAGCAGCGTGTCCAGGAAGCTGCCCATCGTCTTCAGGTTCTCTGCGAAGATCTTGTTCTCCAGCCGCTTCAGCCGCGGGGTGAAGAAGATCGTGACGAGGACGACGAACCCGATGAACGCCGCGGCGATCACGGCCAGCAGCAGGTTGTAGAAAAAGAAGATGATCAGGGCGTTGACGACGAACAGCAGGTCGATGAACGCCTGCAGGATCGACGGCGAGAAGGCGTTGCGGACCTTGAGGTTCTCCTGGAAGCGGTTGATGAAGTCTTCGCGCTTGTAGGCGTCGAAGTAGCGCTGCGGCAGCGAGATGAGATGGCGGAAGAACTGGCTGAAGAAGTCCAGCTCGAAGCGCACCTTGAACTGGGTCAGCAGCAGGTTGCGGACGTAGGTGAGCAGGATCTGCGTGAGCAGGACGAGCACCATCCCGCCGAGGATGGCATAGAGCAGCGTGCGGTCCTGGTAGACGAGGGCCTTGTCTAGGATGACCTGGGTGAAGAACGGCAGCGCCAGGGCCAGCAGTTGCAGGACGAAGCTGGCCAGGAGGATCTCGCCCAGGACGGCCCGGAAGGGCCGCAGCAGGGCCAGGTAGAACCGGGAGCGGAGGGTACGCTGGCGCTCGCGCTGCGCGGCGATCAGGTCGTCGACGTCGGGGTTGTCGTGCACCGCCGGGGTGGGCTCCAGCGTCAGCACGATGCCGTTCCAGCGGCTCTCGAAGTCCGCACGCGCCAGCCGGTCCCGGCCGTAGGCGGGGTCCACGATGCCGACGTGGTCGGCGCCGACCGATTCGATGACGACGAAGTGGTTGCCCTCGTAATGGGCGATGCAGGGCAGCGGCAGCTCCCGGAGCTGGTCGTAGCCGAGTTCGTAGCCGTCGGCCGTGAAGCCGAAGGTCTCGGCCAGCTCGCTCAGCGTGAACAGGTCCGTGCCTTCGGCGCTGACGTGCCCCAGCCGCCGCAGCGTGGGCTGCAGGTTGTAGAGCCCGTGGTACTTCAGGATCATCGCCAGGCACGTCGTCCCGCACTCGGTCATGTCCCGTTGCAGGAGGACGGGGACCGTACGCTGTTTGCGGAGAAACCCGAGCATGGGCAAGGAAGAGACGCGCAGACCGGTGGGGAACGTCGGGGCGCCTGAAAATACGGTGGGCGGTGCGGAATTGCGCCACCGCTGCCGGCTGTTCGGGGGCGCGTCAGCTCAGCAGCCAGTCCAACACCTTGAGCAGCGGCCAGATCAGCAGCAGCGCGAACAGGATGGCGGCCGTTTTGAGGCTGGATTTCTGCCGGGGAATCTCATAGCCGCAGTACGGGCACGTCTCGGCATCGGCCGGGATCTCCAGGGCGCAGGAGGGGCACTCGGTGGTGGCGTCAGGCATGGCGGGGCAGGTCGTTCGGGGGCGAAGGACGGTAGGATGCGGGGGCGGGGGAGGGTGCGAAAGATCGGAAAAATGAGTACCCTGCGGGGTGGCCCGTCCGGGGTCGTCTGCCGCTGTGTCCTTCGTTGATCGGCTCATGTCTTCCCCGCCCGAATCCGTGACGCTGTTGCTGGAGCGCCTGCGCGACGGCGACGAGGCCGCCCTCGAGCGGCTGGTGCCGTTGCTCTACGACGAACTGCGCCGCCTGGCACGGGTCCACCTCCAGCACGAGCGCTCCGGGCACACCCTCAGCCCGACGGCGCTCGTCAACGAGGCCTATCTCAAGCTGGTCGATCAGCGCCAGCTCCGGGCCGAGGATCGCCATCAGTTCTTCGCCATCGCCAGCACGACGATGCGCCGCATCCTGGTCGATTACGCGCGGGCCCGGAAGCGGCAGAAGCGCGGGGGCGGCGTGCGGCCGATCCCGCTGGAGGAGGTCGAGGCCTTCCTCACCGACCGCGAGGCGGACGAGGTGATTGCGCTGGACGAGGCGCTGCAACGCCTGGCTGCCGTGAACCCGCGCGGGAGCCAGGTGGTGCAGTACCGCTTCTACAGCGGCCTGACGCTCGACGAGATCGGGGTCGTCATGGGGCTGTCGCGCAAGACGGTGCAGCGGGCCTGGGTCGCGGCCCGGGCCTGGCTGCGGGCCCACGTCGGGGAGGCGCTGGGTGGGGAGGCCCTCGACGACGCCCCGTGACGGACCGGCGCCCCGCGACGCACCGGCTGCGGCCGGTCCGGCTACAGCTGCGCCGCCAGCTCGTCGGTCAGCCGCTTCAGGGCCTGCTCGTCGTAGGCGTCGGCGTCGACGGTGCCCGGGGCCTTCGGGAGGACGTCCCGCGGCGGCGGGGGGAAGGCCGGCGCGTGCAGCTTCCGGACGACGTAGGCGGCCACGCCGGTGGCGACGGCCGAGATGAACAGGGCTCTGAGGATCTTGCCCATGGTGCCGGGTATGCAGAGGGTCGATGGGGGTGCGGACGAAGCGTGAGAACGCGGCGCCGCCCCGCATGGTCCCGGCGGCCGGGGGCACTCCGGCCGCCGGCGTGCGTACACGGAGCGCCGGCCCCTTTTCCCCGAAGGTCCCCCCGCGTGCCCATGCAGATCGATCGGTGTTACTGCTTCCAGCAGACCTTTGCGGCGCTCCGGGCGCTGGCCCGGGCGCACGGTGTGCAGGACCTCCAGGGCCTGCAGCAACACGTCGACGTCGGCCTCCGCTGCGGCCTCTGCCATCCCTACATCCGGCGGATGCTGCGAACCGGGGAAACCGTCTTCCACACGATCCTCACCGAGGCGGACGAGCCGGCATGACGCCCGGTGCGATCCGCGGACGCGTCCGGCGCGGAGGCGCCCGGCCATGGCCCGTATCCTCTACGTCTTCCCGCATCCCGATGACGAGTCCTTCGGCCCCGGGCCGGGGATGGCCCGGCAGCGGCGGTGCGGCCACGAGGTCTTCCTGCTCACGCTGACCCGGGGCGAGGCCACCCGGGAACGCGCCCGCTACGGCTACACGAAGGCCGAGATGGGGGCCGTGCGCTACCGGGAGATGCAGGCCGTGGCCGAGGTTCTCGACCTGACGGACCTGACGGTGCTCGACTTCCCCGACGGGGCGCTGGCGGAACTGGACCCGCGGGTGCTGGAGGCGGCGGTGCAGCAGCACGTCGAGCGCGTCCGCCCGCACGTCGTCGTGACCTACCCGGTGCACGGCATCAGCGGCCACCCGGATCACCTCGTCACCCACGCCGTCGTCAAGCGGGTGTACTGCGAACGCCGGGCCCATGAGGCCTCCCTGCGGCGGCTGGCGTTCTTCACGCTCTTCGAAGACGGCGACCCCGAAGGCGGTGGCCCCGGCCGTCCGGCGCACCTGCGGGGATCGCCGCGCGAGGCCATCGACTGCATCGTGCCCGTCGGCGAGGCCGACCGGCAGCAGGGCGAGGCGGCGCTGGCCTGCTACGTGACGTACCAGGCCGTCGTGCAGGCGCACGACCCGCTGGCGCAGGTGGCCGGCGGCATCCCCTTCGAGCTCTTCCAGGAGCACCCCCGCCCGCGCCTCCGGGATCTCTGTGAAGGCCTGGAGGATAACCCCGCCCGGCCCGCTGCCAGCACGGCCCCTTAACGATTCGGTAATCGCCGTTGCCGGCCGTCATCGTACCTTTTCGCGCAAATCGTACCTTTTCGCGCAAAATGCCCGTTCGTGCGCACGACGCCCCCGGTGCACGAACCGATGAAGTCCGTTGCAACACCTGGCTGATTCGTTCATGGTTGCCTCCCCCGCCACCGACCCCGACGCCCCGCTCGTCCTGATCGTCGACGACGAAGAGGACATCGTGGATCTGTTGCAGTACAACCTGGAGCGGGAAGGCTTTGCCACGCTCGTGGCCCGCAACGGGGCCGAGGCGCTGGAGCAGGCCGAGGCCGAGCGGCCCAATCTCATCATCCTCGACATCATGATGCCCGTGATGGACGGCATCGAGGTGTGCCGCCGGCTGCGCCAGGACGCCCGCCTCCGCACCACGCCGATCCTCATGCTGACCGCGCTGGGGGAGGAGGAGGACCACGTCCGGGGCCTCGAAACCGGTGCCGACATCTACCTGGCCAAGCCCATCTCCGTGCCGATCCTGCTGAGCCAGGTCCGGGCGCTGCTGCGAGGCGCACGCCGCCACGAAACCCCGCCGGACCTGCTCAAGATCCTCGACCTGGAGGTCGACCGGGATCGCTACCTCGTCTACCGGGAGGAGGGCGGAGAGCGCGTCTCGATCCGGTTTCCGCGCAAGGAGTTCGAACTGCTCTACTTCCTCGCGGCGCATCCCGGCAAGGTCTTCACCCGGCAGGAGCTGCTCGATCAGGTCTGGGGACGCGACGTGTACGTGGTGGACCGGACGGTGGACGTGCACGTGCGCAAGATCCGGGAGAAGCTCGGCAGCGAGTACATCGAAACCGTCAAGGGGGTCGGCTACAAGTTTCGCGAGCGGGCGCTGTAGCGCCGGCACCGCGCCCCGAACGCGGCCGGGGCTGCCGCGTTGCATTCCGTCGTCCCGCTACCCCGTCGTCTCGCGCCCCGGTCGTCCCGGTCCTTGCTCCGGCCCTGCATGAAGCTGCCCTCGATCCACCGCGCTCGCCCCGGGTTGCACGCGCTCTCGTTCAAGCTGGCGGTGGCCGTGACGCTGGCCGCCGCCGTGCCGGCCTTCGCTGCCTGGTCATGGTACGCCGTCCCGGCGGCGGCGGCGGCGGCCGGGGTGGCCGGCCTCGGGCTGGTGACCTATGCCGTGGCCTACGGGCTCCTGGCCCGGCGGCTGGAGCTGGCCTATTCGATCCTGAAGCAGATCCGCCGGCATCAGTTCGACAACCTGAATCTGGCCCGCCTCCCGCACGGCGACGAGCTCAACGCGCTCATCTGGCAGGTCTACCGCACCGGGCAGGCCCTGGAGAAGGAGATCCGCGAGATGAAGAAGATGGAGAACTACCGGCGCGAGTTCATCGGCAACGTCTCGCACGAACTCAAGACGCCCATCTTCGCCATCCAGGGCTTTGCCGAGACGCTGCTCGACGGCGCGCTGGAGGATGAGCGCGTCAATCGGGCCTTCCTCCAGAAGATCCTCCACAACACGGGCCGGCTGGCCAACCTGGTGCGGGATCTCTCCGAGATCTCGAAGATCGAGACGGGCGAGCTGGAGATGGTCCGCAAGCCGTTCGACCTGCGGCGCGTCGTGCGGGAGGTCGTCGAGTCGATGGAGCACATGGCGGCGGCGAAAGACGTCGCGCTCCGGGCGAGCCTGCCGGAGACGCTGCCGCGGGTCATGGGTGACCGGGAGCGGATCCAGCAGGTGCTGATCAACCTGGTGGACAACGCGATCAAGTACAACAACGCCGGCGGACACGTGGAGGTGACCGCCCGCGTGCGGCCGGACGGCGAGGTCGAGATCGCCGTGGTCGACGACGGAATCGGCATTGCCCCGCAGCACATCCCACGCCTGACCGAGCGGTTCTACCGCGTCGACAAGAGCCGCTCGCGCCGGCAGGGGGGCACGGGGCTCGGGCTGGCCATCGTCAAACACATCATCGGCGCCCACGACCGCCGCCTCCTGATCGAAAGCCGCCCCGGCCGCGGGTCCACCTTCGCCTTCACCCTCGAAGCCGCCCCGCCGGCATCGGACGGCGAACGCGGCTGAGCACGAGGGCAGCGCCCGGAACGCCGCCCGGAACGCCGCCCGGAACGCCGCCCGGAACGCCGCCCGGAACGCCGCCCGGAACGCCGCCCGGAACGCCGCCCGGAACGCCGCCCGGAACGCCGCCTCCGCTGTGGCCGTTGAAAGCTGTTGCGACAAATAACAGCCCGGCCGGTGCCGCACGCTTCATGAAACTATCGGATCTCATCCAGCAGACCCGTTTCGCTTCTCCGGCTCAGGAGGCGATGCTCAACATCATGGTGACCAGTTCGTGGCTCACGAGCGAACTAACCGGGGCCATGGCGCCCTTCGGCATCACGCCGGCCCAGTACAACGTCCTGCGCATCCTGCGGGGCAGCCACCCGCGCAAGCTCACCTGCACGGACATCAGCCGGCGCCTGCTGGACCGTACGCCGGACGTGACCCGGCTGCTGAACCGGCTCGAACGCAGCCGCCTGATCCACCGCGCCCGCGCCGACCACGACCGGCGCGTGGTGGAGGTCGGCATCACGGGGGAAGGGCTGGCGCTGCTGGAACGGGTGGACCCCGTGGTGGCCGACGTGCAGGCCCGCATCGCCCGGCACCTCTCGCCCGAGGAGCACCGGCAACTGAGCGCCTTTCTGGAACGCCTCCGCACCGATCAGGTGGCCTGATCCCCGGGCGCCTGACCCTCGGGGGGCTGATCCGTCGCCGGGCCGCGCGCCGTGTGAAAAGGAGGTATGCCCCGCCGGCTGGCGTGCTCATTCCTCCCGCCCGACCCGTATCTTCGGGCGTCCTCGCTGCCTCCCCTTGCCCCCTGCCATGCTGCGCGACGCGTACGTCCTGAGCCGGCCCCAGAAGCTGTTCGTCGTCTGCTCGGCGGTGTTCCTCACGGCGCTCGTCGTCGCCGAGGCGACGGCCAGCAAGTTCTTCACGGCCTTCGAGCTGCCCGTTCACGTCACCATCCTCGGCACCGAGTTCACGGCGGTCGTGATGACGGCCGGGGTGATCGCCTTTCCGATCACGTTCATAGTCACCGACCTGATGAACGAGTATTTCGGGAAGGCGGGGATCCGCTTCGTGACGCTGGTGGGGATGGGGATGATCGTCTTCGAGTTCGCCTTGCTGCAGATCGCCATGGCGGTCCCCACCGCTCCGATCTCGCCCGTACCGGACGAGGCCTTCGACGCCGTCTTCGGGGCGACGGGGCGCGTCATCTTCGGCAGCCTGACGGCCTACCTCGTCGGCCAGCTGGCGGACATCACGCTGTTCCACTGGCTGCGCGGACTGACGCGGGGGAAGCACCTCTGGCTCCGGGCCACCGGCTCGACCTTCGGCTCGCAGTTCCTCGACACGTTCATCGTGCTCGTGGTGGCCTTCGCCGGGCAACTCGCCTTCGCCGACATCGTGGCGATCACGCTGTTCAACTACAGCTATAAGTTCCTCATCGCCGTCCTCATCACGCCGCTCATCTACCTGGCGCACTGGGTGATGGATCGGTATCTGGGCCGGGAGCTGGCCGAGGAGCTGATCCACCAGGCCGAGCAGGGAGACGCCTCCCCGGGCACCTCCGTCTAGCCTCCGCCGCACGCCTCCGCCGGGCACCGCCGGCCGCTTCCGCCGGGTGGATCCGGGGTCCGGGCACAGCGCTTGCCCGATGCCCGGTATCCGATGAAGTGACCAACGGAGGGTGCGCGCGATGATTCGTTTCTTCCTGTTTGGGCTGGTCCTCGTTACGATAGGAATCGTGCTGCACGAAACCCGCCCGGGCCTGCGCGACTTTCGTGCGGAGCTGGACGACCGGTTCCTGAGCGTCAAGGCCGATCCGGCCGTGCTCGACCGGGTGGTGGGCCGGCATCCGCTGGATCAGCTCGTGACGACCCTGACGCCCTGGGAGGCGGTGGCGCAGACGCGCGTGGAAGACTACCGGCTC
Source organism: Roseithermus sacchariphilus (assembly GCA_003285105.1). Lineage (GTDB taxonomy): Bacteria > Bacteroidota > Rhodothermia > Rhodothermales > MEBIC09517 > Roseithermus > Roseithermus sacchariphilus. The sequence continues at coordinate 1,572,610 of CP030158.1, forward strand.
TTCCTGGTCTTCACGACGCGCTACCAGACGCCGACCGGTCCGCGGCAGGTGAAGACGCTGGGGCTGGCCGGATCGTTCTTCACGCTGCCGGACCGCGCCGCCCTCGTGGCCGAGTCCCGGAAGGCTACCGGAACAGGCGGGCGAGCACGTTCAGCACGATGGTGAGGACCAGGCTGAGGAGCAGCATCGTGCCCAGCGGGGCATAGATGCGGGTGTTGCCGCGCTCCCAGCGGATGTCTCCCGGCAGGTGGCCCAGCCACGATCCGATGCCGGGGAGCCGGTGGGCGAGCAGCAGCAGGCCGCCGGCCACCACCAGGAGCAGCCCGAGGGCGAGCAGCCAGCGGCCGAGGAGGGTCATCGGGTCGTCCGGCATGGGGCGGTCGGGGGGTGCGGTGTGTCGGGGAACGCGGCGATGCGCTCAGCCCTCCGTGGCGGCGGGGGCCGGCACGGGCGTGAGCCAGCCGTGCGGGTCGTTGCCGCGGCGGATGACGTCGAAGAAGGCCTCCTGCAACTCCGCCGTGATCGGGCCGCGCGTGCCCTGCCCGATCCGGTGGTGATCGACGGAGCGGATCGGGGTGATCTCGGCGGCGGTGCCGGTGAAGAACAACTCGTCGGCCAGGTAGAGGGCCTCGCGCGGGAGGCGGGTTTCCTCCACCGTGAAGCCGCGCTCGCGGGCCAGCGTGATGACGGCGTCCCGCGTGATGCCGGGGAGGATGGAGAGGGACGTCGGGGCCGTGTAGAGCGTGCCGTTGCGGACGAGGAAGAGGTTCTCCCCGCTGCCCTCGGCCACGTAGCCGTCCACGTTCAGCATGATGCCCTCGGTGAAGCCGTTGAGCACGGCGTCCATCTTCACGAGCGAGGCGTTGAGGTAGTTGCCGCCGGCCTTGGCGAGCGCCGGGAAGGTGTTGGGCGCCATGCGGTTCCACGAGGCCACCTGCACGTCGACGCCCTGCTCCAGCGCCTCGGCGCCCAGGTAGGCGCCCCACTCCCACACGGCGATCACGGTCTCGACGGTGTTCTTCAGCGGGTTGACGCCCATCGACCCCATGCCGCGAAAGACGACCGGCCGGATGTAGCACGACGTCAGGCCGCTGTGGGCGATCGTCTCGAGCGTGGCGCGCTCCAGTTCATCGAGCGTGTAGGGGATCTCCATGCGGTAGATCCGCGCCGAGTCGATCAGGCGTTGCAGGTGCTCGCGAAGGCGAAACACGGCCGAGCCGCGCTCGGTGCGGTAGCAGCGGATGCCCTCGAACACCGAAGAGCCATAGTGGACGACGTGAGACAGGACGTGGATTTTGGCGTCTTCGTAGGGGACGAGCGTGCCGTTGAACCAGATGTCGTGTTGCATGGGTGCGGAGTTCGGAAACCGGAGGGAAGAGCCGGGGGGGTGCGAAAAAACGAGTGCAGAAAATACGGCGGCTACGGGGAAAGGTTCGAAGGGCCAGGGCCGGCCGGGCGTGTGTGTTCCTGCACGGCCCTCGTGTTCCTGCACGGCCCTCGCCGTCCTGCGTCGCCCCGTCGGCGGTCCGGTGTTCATCCTTCGGCCCGGGAGGGGGCGGCGGTGCTCGAACGCGTCCGCCAGGCGTATTTCGCGATCGTCCAGAGGATCTTGGCACCGGCCCGTACGGTGCCGCTGACGGTGCCGGTGACCTTCGAGACGCCGACGCGGCGGCGGTAGGAGACGGGCACCTCGGTGCAGCGCAGCCCCGCCAGCGTGGCCTTGATCTGCATCTCGATGGTCCATCCGAAGGTGGTGTCCTGCATGTCGAGCGCGAGCAGGTCCTCGAAGCGGATGGCCCGGAAGGGGCCGAGGTCGGTGAAGTCGGCCTTCCAGATCCAGCGCATCAGGGTGCAGGCCAGGCGGTTGCCGAGGATGGCCTGGGGCAGCATGGCCCCGCGCTCCCGCCGCCCCCGCATCCGCGAGCCGATGACGAAGTCGGCTTCGCCACGCAGGATGGGCTCGACGAGCCGGGGCATCTCCTCGGGGTGGTCGCTGTAGTCCCCGTCGAGGAAGACGACGAGGTCGGGCCGGCGGGTGCGGGCGTAGGCGATGCCGCGGAGGCAGGCCCAGCCGTAGCCGCGCCGGGGCTCGGCGAGCACCGTGGCCCCGGCGGCCCGGGCGTTGGCCTCGGTCTCGTCCGTCGAGGCGTTGTTGACCACGACGACCTCGTCGACGAGCCCGGCCGGGATGTCTCCGACGACGTGGCCGATGGCCCGGGCCTCGTTGAAGGCGGGGATGATGACGAGGATCCGGGGGGCGGGCATAGCGGGGCGTGGGTCGGTGGGGCGGGGCCGGAAGGGCCTGACCCGCGCCGTCGCGGCCGGTTCCGGAACCCGTGCCGGTGCGGCGAATTTCCACGTCTGCACGCCACGCTCCCCCGGGTATGTCCATGAGTCGCCGCCGCCGGATCGTCCTCATCCTCGCCGCCCTCTTCCTGGGCCTGCTCCTCGTCGACGCGCTGGGCGTGTTCGACGACAGCCCGTACATGGAGGTGCCGCACGGCAACCACATCCACTACGTCCCCCGGGATCGCAACCCGGACGTGCCGATCGGCTCGTTCCCCACATCCCCGCCCGGACCGTGCGAGCGCATCACCCCGGAGGGCCGCCTGGTGGACATCCCGGACTGCCGGCCGGGCTCCTAGGGGGCTCCGTCTGCCGAGCCGAGCCGGGTGAGGGCGTCCCCGCTGAGGCGCATCGTCGTCCAGTCGTCCATGGGCCGGGCACCGATGCGGCGGTAGAACGCGAGGGCCGGCTCGTTCCAGTCGAGCACGGCCCAGTCGAGCCGCTGCGCACCGCGTTCCACGGCGAGCCGGGCCACGCGCTGCAGCAGCGCGAAGCCGACGCCCCGGCCCCGGTAGTCCGGTTCCACGTAGAGGTCTTCCAGGTAGAGCCCCCAGTTGGTCAGGAACGTCGAGTAGGCGGGAAAGACGAGGGCGAAGCCGATGGCGCGGCCGGTGCCGGCCTCCTCGGCCAGCAGCGCCTCGACCCGCGGCTGTGCGTCGGCGGCGAGGTGGGCCCGCAGCCGCTCGGCCTCGGGCCTGGACGCGTGTGCGAGCCGTTCGTACGCCGCCAGGGCGTTGATCAGCCGGACCAGCGTGTCGGCGTCGTCCGGCGTGGCCGGGCGGATGGTGAAGGACATGGTCGGAGGGGGGAAGGTCGGAGGGGGGAAGGTCGAAGGAGGCGGTGCGTACGCCCGGGCATCCCGCGCGTCCCTCATCGCAGCACGACGACGGGATGGGTGAGGGCCTGGTCCGGGGTGGCCAGGTGGAGGGTGTAGAGGCCGGGGGGGACGGCAGGGAGCGCCAGCGGGAGGGTGGCCGGGCCGGCGGGCAGGGCCGCCTCGTGCAGGACGGCGCGGGTCCGCCCCAGCGCGTCGACGAGCGTCAGGCGCACCGGCTGCGGGCGAGGCAGATCCAGGCGCACGGTGAGCGTCCGGCGGGTCGGGTTCGGGAAGACGGCTCCGAGGCGGAAGCCGGCGGGGCGTCCGGGTGTCGCGTCGAGCCGGGTGGCCACCACCGGGTCGTTGCGCAGCAGCGCCCGGTCCGGGTCGAACACGACGTCGGTGGGGCGGGCAGCCACGGAGACGGTGTAGCGCTGGGTGCGCCGGTCGTTGAGCACCGTGACGCGCTCCGGCCCGGCCTCGGTCTGGATCGACAGCGTGACCGGCATCGTGAAGACCTCCACGTTCGAGGCCGGCGGCGTCTGGGTCTGGGCGACGTCGATGGTCACCTCGTAGCCGGACGGCGTCGCCGTGGCGGACCAGGCGACGTCGTACGCCGGGTAGCCGGTGCCCTCGGTCACCCATTGCCGGAAGAAGGCCGAGAGGTCCTGCCCGGATACCGCCTCGGCGATCCGCTGGAAGTCTGCGGTGGCGGCGGTGCCGAACCGCAGGGCCGGGTCGGCGGCGTAGGTCTGGAGGGTGCGGCGGAAGGCGTCCTCGCCGATCACGTGGCGAAGCATGTGCAGCACCATGCCGCCTCTGGCATAGACCCGGCGGTTGTCGAAGAGCGTGTAGACGTTCAGCGTGTCGGTGACGAGGAGGGTGCCGGGGGCGTGGCGGGCGCGGTTCCAGTAGATGTCGAAGATCGGCTCGTAGGCATAGGCGTCCGGGCGGGCTTCGTAGTAGAGCAGCTCGGCGTAGGTGGCAAAGCCCTCGTTCAGCCAGAGGTGCGGCCAGGAGGCCGGCGTGATGAGGTCGCCGAACCACTGGTGTGCCAGCTCGTGCACGACCAGCCCGATCCAGCTGCTGCCCATGGAACTCATCGTCTGGTGCTCCATGCCGCCGCTGTAGGTGAAGTGGGCGTGGCCGTACTTCTCTTCGGGAAACGGGTAGGGGCCGAACCAGTCTTCGAGGACGGGCAGGACGTCGGTCACCCGTTGCCAGCCGGGGAGCACGCCCGAGCCGGGGTAGGCATAGTGGAGGATGGGCAGGGCGAGCGGGCCGTAGCGGGCGGCGAGGCTGTCCGGGCGGGTGTAGGTCTGTTCGAGGACCTCGTAGGGGCCGGCGGCGAAGAAGACGAGATAGGTGGCGATGGGATAGCGCGAGCGCCAGTCGAACGTCGTGCGGCCGTCGCGGTCCGTGTGCTCGCCGATCAGCAGGCCGTTCGAGCCGACGCGCAGGCCCGGGGGCACCGTCACCGTCACGCGCACGGAGTCCGCCTTGTCCGACGGGTGATCCTTGCAGGGCCACCAGGCGCGGGCGCCGTAGGGCTGGCTCAGCGTCCAGACGACCGGCTGGTCGCGGCCGAGGGCGTCGAAGGTGAAGGTGCCCAGGCCGTCCTGCACCGGCACGCCCTGGTAGGCCACGTCCAGCGCCACCGTCTCGCCGGGCGGCACGCCGGCCGGCAGGGTAATGCGGAGCACGTCGCCGTCGTGGGTGAAGGCGAGCGGTGCGCCGTCCGGGGTGCGGACGGCCGTGACCTGCATGGCCGCGTCCAGGTCCAGCGCCAGCACGTCCAGCGGCGTGCCGCGGGCGCGGCCGACGACGCGCGTCGAGCCGGTGAGGTAGGCCGGGTCGGTCGACACGTCGAGCGTGAGGTGGTAGTACGTCGCATCGAAGTTCGGGCTGGCCCGGGAGGGCCGGTGGGGTTCGTGCGGCCGGTGGGCGAGGGCGGCCCGCGTCGCGCGGGCGCAGGCCGCCGCCCCGTCCGGGGCCACGAGCGGCCCGGCCTGCCCGAAGGCGGCGCCGGCCAGGAGCAACCCGGCGAGCAGCCCCGCGAGCAGCCCCGCAAGCAACCCCGGCAGGCTTCGGCGCGCGAGCGACTCAGCGATACCGCCGGAGGAAGTCGTCCTCGTCGAAGTCGTCGTCGTCGTCATCGTCATCGAAGTCGCCCAGGGAGGAGAGCATCGAGCCCATGATGTCGCTGAAGCGAGCGCCGTCCTCCGCCAGGTCCTTGCCGATGAGCGAGTGCTGGTGGAGGGCCTCCAGCACGAACTCCATCGTCGAAGCCGTCTCGGCGGGCGAGGCCGGGCGGGCGTGCTTCGTCACCAGCGCCTTCAGCCCCTCGACGCGGTCCAGCGCCCGGGCGTAGTCGGCAAACGGCATGTCCGGCTCCAGCTCCAGGGTGTTGCCGCGGGCGAACCAGCCGAGCACCTCCTGGTAGGGCGAGCGCCCCTGCTTCTTGTCGGCGGGGTCGGGGAAGTAGCGGGCGTGGATGGCCTTGACGGCCCGGCCGATCAGCAGCCGCGCCACGTTCTGCGCCCCCTCCTGCTCGCCTTCGTAGACGAGCTCGACCTTGCCCGTGATGGCGGGCTCGACGTGCAGCAGGTCGCTCACGCGCACCGTCGTCTCCGCCTCGCCGTGGAGCAGGGCGCGGCGCTCGGCGGCGGAGATCAGGTCCTCCAGCGCGGCCCGCGTCATCCGTGCCGAGACGCCGGATTTCTGGTCCACGTACTCGCTCTGCCGCGCCTCGAAGGCCACCTGTTCGATGATCTCCCGGAAGAAGTGGGGGACGTGCACCGGGACCGACTCGCCGGCGTCGGCGCGGTCCTGCCAGGCTTCCTGCCGCGTGATCTCCACGCCGATCTCGATGGTCTTCGGGTAGTGCGTGAGGATCTGGCTGTCGATGCGGTCCTTGAGGGGCGTGATGATGTTGCCGCGGTTGGTGTAGTCCTCGGGGTTGGCCGAGAAGACCATCATCACGTCGATGGGGAAGCGGATGTTGAAGCCGCGGATCTGGATGTCCTGTTCCTCCATGATGTTCAGCAGGCCCACCTGGATGCGCGGCTGGAGGTCGGGCAGCTCGTTGATGGCGAAGATGCCGCGGTTGGTGCGCGGGATGATGCCGAAGTGGATGACCTCCTCGTCGGCGTAGGTGAGCCGCATGTTGGCGGCTTTGATCGGGTCGATGTCGCCGATGAGGTCGGCGATGGTGGTGTCGGGCGTGGCGAGCTTTTCGCCGTAGCGCTCGGAGCGGTGCAGCCAGGCGATGGGGGTGTCGTCGCCCAGGGCGGCCAGCCGTTCGCGGCCGTGCTTGGAGATGGGCGCGAAGGGGTTGTCGTTGGTCTCGGTGCCCTCGATGATCGGGATGTATTCATCCAGCAGCGAGGGCAACATGCGGATGAGGCGGCTCTTGGCCTGTCCGCGCAGGCCGAGCAGGATCATGTCGTGCCGGCCGAGGATGGCGTTCTGGATCTGCGGAATGACCGTCCGTTCGTAGCCGATGATGCCGGGGAAGATCTCCTCGCCCCGTTTGAGTTTGGCGATGAGGTTGGCCCGCATTTCGTCTTTGACGCTGCGCACCCGGTAGCCGGCCGCCTTGAGTTCGCCGAGCGTTCGCAGCTCGGTGAGGTCCTTACGCATACTGCCTCGGGGTCATGGGGAGGACGTGAGGTCTATGCACGCGAGCCCGCAGGGGCTGTTCCCCCGTGACGGTCCCCCTCGCCCGGTGTCGGAAAGGCCGGAGGTCCGGGGCAAAAGCGCTCGCGTGGCCCGCCCGGGTGGGGAGGAACCTGTCCGGCGGTGTCTCGTCCGTGAGGGAGCTTCGTCGTATCGCATCGACCCCGCTGAGATGGATTCATACGGATGGATGTGGGTGGCCCTCCAGGCGGCTCCGGCGACGGCCGGGGCCGGCCCGTCGGTGCCGGCCGGGCTGTGGGTGGCGCTGGGCGGCAGCCTGCTGGCGGTGCTGGTGCTGCTGGTGCTGTGGGTGCGGGCCTGGCAGGCGAGGCGTCGGCTGGAGCGTGAGGCCCGGGTGTTGCACCACGAACTCGTCGCCCAGCGCGCCGAGGCCACCGCCCGGATCAACAAGCTGGAGCGGGCCCTGCGGCAGGCCGTCGAGGACCCGGAGGCCGTGCGGCAGCGGCTGGAGGACCTGCTGCCCACCGCTCCCTACGTGCCGCCCCCGGCCTCTCCGTCCGTCCACCCGCTCCCCCCGCCCGTCCATCCGCCCCCTCCCGACGCATGACCGCCCCGGTGCCGCCCGACCATGAGGTCGTCTATCGCCTGCTGCAGGACCGGCAATGGGCGGCGCTGCTGGACTTCGTCTACCGCCACCGGGCCACGATCCCGTCCGACCCGCTGCTGGCGCAGGCGGTGACGACCTTCGTGGCCACCTTCCAGGCGGTGCTGCCGGCGGAGGAGCCGGCCCTGGGCGACGAGCTGGAGCGCCTCTTTCTGCTGCACACGGGCGGATTCTTCCGGTTGCCGGAGGCGTTCTTCGGAGAGGTCGTGGCCGCCCTCGTGCGCCGGCATGCCGGGCAGCCCGAGCGCGCCGTCGGCTACGCCCGCCACGCGCCGGCGCATCCGGTCTGTGCCGCCGTGCTGGAAGCCCATGGGCCGCCCCTGCCGGTCCCGCACGAGCACGGCGACGCCATCGAGTGGCGCGTGCAACCGGCCGCTCCGGCCGAGGCGGCCGTCACCAGCCTGTTCCGCTCCGCCCAGGAGCGCGACTTCTTCCTGGCGGCGCGGGAGGTCTTTGCCGCGTACCTGCCCTACCCGAACGTGGCCCTGGCCGCCGTGCTCGACTACGACCGCCTGCATGACCGCCTTTCCCCCGCCGAGCGCCGCTATTTCTTCAGCGGGCGGGTGGATCTGGTGGTGTTCGACCAGCACGACGATTACCGCCCGCGCTACTTCTTCGAACTGGACAGCCCGTTGCACGACGAGGAGGCCCGGCGCCGGCGGGACCGCCACAAGGAGCGCATCCTGGCGCTGGCCGGTCAGACGCTCCACCGCATTCGCCACCACGGCCGCCGTACGGGTCCGGCCGACTTCGTGCCGCTGTTGCGAGCCGTTGCGGCGTCGCGATGAGGGGGGCTACGGCGTTTCGGGTAGCAGGGCCCGGTAGGTCAGGGCGAGGTCGTGGCGCCCCTCGGCTTCATAGAGTGCGATGACGTCCTGAATGGTGGGTTGATGATCCGGGCCCAGCGGAGCGGCGGATTGCAGCACGGCCAGGCTGCGGGCGCGCAGCGCCGCGGCGTCGTCCGTCTGGCCGAGGGCTTCCCGGCAGGCCGCCAGCAGGCTCTGCGCCCGGGCCGTCCACACGTGCTCCGGCCCGAGGCCGTCGTGCCAGATGGCGACGGCTTCGCGGGCATAGGGCTCGGCGCCGGCAATGTCGCCGCCGCGGAGGTAGGCCTTGGCCACGGCCAGGAGGGCCCCTCCGATGCGCCAGTGTCCCGGTGGATAGGCTTCCCGCATCAGGGTAAGGCGGTGCTCCAGGAGCGTCCGGGTTTCGTCGTAACGCTGTTGCAGAGACAGCACGCTGGCCAGGTTCTGCAGGAGGAGGAGCGAGTGCGGATGCGTTTCGCCGTAGACGCGCCGGGTGATGTCCAGGGCCTGGCGATAGGCGTCTTCGGCTTCGGCATAGCGCTCCTGCAGGCGCAGCACGTAGCCGAGGTTGTTCCAGGTCGGTGCCAGCGTTTCTGCCTGCTCTCCGTGCCGGGCGATCTTGCGGGCGATCACCTCGCGGTACGTGGATTCGGCCTCGGCGAGCTTGTTCTGGGCGCGTTGCACGTAGGCGAGCACTTCGAGCGCGTACAGCAGGCGCTGCTCGTCCGGCTCCGGTTGCCGGCGGAGCGTCTCCAGGGCCTCGCGCACCAGCACTTCCGCCGAGTCCGGGTGCCCGACGTCGCGCAGCACCTCCGCATAGGTCACCTGCGTGCTCGTCAGGCGCGGGTCGTCCGGCCCGTAATGGAGGCGGTAGCGGGTCACGACCTCACGCAGGAGCGGCAGGGCCTGCTCGGCGTTCCGCTGATCGCGATAGGTCAGGGCCAGGTCGTAGAGGGCTTCGGCCGCGTCCGGGCTCGTCGGCCCCTGCAGGGTTTCGAACAGGGTGGCGGCCTGCCGCAGGAGGTCCTGGGCGTCCTCGTACTGTCCCCGGATGCGCTGTACCCGGCCGATGACGTGCAGCAGGCGTGCCTGCTCGGCGGGCTGATCGGCCAGGTCGGTGCGTACGCGAGCGGCGCCGCGTTCCAGGACGTCCTCTACGGTCACCACCTCGCCGTCGCGTTCCTCCGGGTTGGCTTCGGCAAAGACGTTGATGAGGAAGTCGGTGATCTGCGCGTTTTTCTCGGCCTCGATGCGGGCCAGGCGGGTGGACTGCTCGGCATCCCGGCGGGCCTGGGTGAGGTGGAGGGCATAGACCGTGCTCAGGGCGATGAGGAGTAGCAGCGCGGCGGTGGCCACCAGCACAGGCCGGCGATGGCGCTGTACGAACTTGCGGAGGCGGTAGCGCGTGGTTCCCCGGCGGGCCTGAACGGGTTCGTAGCGGAGGTAACGGCGGAGGTCCTCGGCCAGCGCCTCGGCCGAGGCATAGCGTGCCCCCGGCTCCTTGCGAAGCGCCTTCAGGACGATGGCGTCGAGGTCGCCCCGCAGGCGGTGCGGGGGTACCGGTGCGGGCGCCGGCGCAGACACCGGTGCAGACGCCGGGGCCTCGCCGGGTGTCGCCGTCCGGGTGCGTTCGGCGGTTTCGCTGGGTGGCGGCGGGGCGTCCTCACAGATGGCCTGCTGCACCAGGTACGGGGACGTCGTATCCGTGGTGAAGGGGCGGTGCCCCGTCAGCACCTCGTAGAGCAGCACGCCCAGCTGGTAGATGTCCGTCGCCGTCGTGATCGGACCGCCGCGGATCTGCTCCGGGGCGGCGTAAGAAGGCGTCATCCAGCGCTCGCCCGTCCGGGTCAGCAGGCCCTCGCTCTCCGGGTCGGCGCTTTCGTCGAGCACCTTGGCAATGCCGAAGTCGAGCAGCTTGACCCGGGCTTCGTTCGAACCGGTGGTATGGGTGACGAGGATGTTGGAGGGTTTCAGGTCCCGGTGGACGACGAGGTTCTGGTGGGCGGCGTGGACCGCCTCGCAGACGGCCAGCATGAGGTGCAGGCGCTCTTCCAGCGGCAGCCCGTGTTCGCGGCAGTAGACGTCGATCGGTTGGCCGTCGACGTATTCCATGACGAAGAAGGGGTGGCCGGCGGACGTCACGCCGCCGTCGAGCAGGCGGGCGATGCCGGGATGGTCGAGCCGGGCCAGCACCTGCCGTTCCTGGACGAAGCGCCGGCGGATGCGCCCGGCGGTGCGATCCGGCGGGAGCAGCTTCAGGGCGACCTGATGGTCGAAGTGGCCGTCGTCTCGCCGGGCCAGGTAGACGGCTCCCATGCCGCCGCGTCCGAGGAGCCGGATGAGGCGGTACGGACCGATGCGTGCGCCGACGTCTGCGGCATCCGGGTGGTCGGCATCCGGCTCGGGCAGCACCCCGGCAACGAGGTCGGCGGCCTGGCCGTCGAGGAAGGCGGGGGCCTCGTCGGCGGCGGCCAGCAGGGCGGCCACCTCGGCCCGCAGGGCGTCGTCGCCGGCGCAGGCGGCCTCCAGGAAGACGGCGCGCTCGTGCGGCGGGCGGTCCAGCGCCGCATCCATCAGGGCCGATATGCGCGCCCAGGTCGGTCGGTCATAGGGTGCCATGGCTCCTTCAGCGGTTCGGCGGGTCCGGGTCGTAGGCACGCAGTTCGCGGGTCAGCCAGGCCTTCGCCTTGATCCAGTCCCGGCGCACGGTGCGGACGGAGACGCCCAGCTTGTCGGCGATCTCCTGCTGCGAGAGGCCGGCGAAGAAGTGGTATTCGACCACCTGCACCAGGCGCTCGTCCAACTCGCCGAGGCGGTTGAGCGCCTCGTCCAGATCCAGCAGGAGTTCCAGGCGAGCGGCCGGCTGCGCCAGCGCTTCTTCCAGCGTCACCCGCTGCCAGTCTCCCCCCCGCCGCTGGGCCCGGTGCCGGCGGGCGTAGTCGACCAGGATGAACCGCATGGCCCGGGCCGAGACGGCGAAGAAGTGGACGCGGTCTTCGTAGGTGACCTGGGCGTGCTGGACGAGCTTCAGGTAGGCCTCGTGGACCAGCGCCGTCGTGTTGAGGGTTTCGTGGACCCGCATCCGGCGCAGTTGCCGGTGGGCGATCCGGTGCAGGTGGTCATAGACCAGCGGTAGTAACTGATCGCCGGCGTTGGTATCTCCTTCCCTGGCCGCCACTAACAGCTGCGTTACATCGGACATGGACGGTTAATGTCTGGGTCGTGTTTGCTTTTCGGAGCGAGGGGTGAGGGGACGTGTTGTGCGGTCGGGGTGACGCAGGCCCGGGCATGCCGTGGGTGGGTGGTGCGCGATCCAGATACCACCCGTTCCTGGATCAACTTAACAGATGGCGGCCACAATAGCTTCCTCCCGGCTTTCTCCGAGGGACCGCCTGCCCTCCGTCTGGAGGTACGAGACGACCGGAGACGATGCCCAATGCCGGGCCCACCGGGTGTTATCTTCCTGAGAAGCCCGGCCCGCCTGCCCGGGGTGGCTGGCGTCTGGGCATGCGGATCTGTTTCTTGGGAGCAGCGCCCGGCGCGGGAGCCGTCTGGTCGGTGTCCGCGCGTCGTCCGGCGCCTCGTCTCGTGTTCATCATCCAACCCCTGTAGCTGCTATGAAACGCACCGCCACCGCCCTCTGGAAGGGCAACGGCCCGGACGGAACGGGCACCCTCACCACACAGAGCGGCGTCCTCAAGGATCAGCCGTATTCCGCCCGGCTGCGGTTCCAGAACGAAGACGGAAAGGCCGGGACCAACCCGGAGGAGTTGATCGCCGCCGCGCACGCGGGATGCTTTGCCATGGCCCTCAGCTTCCAGCTGACCAACGCCGGCTTTACGCCGGAGGCGCTGCACGTGGACGCGGCCGTCACGCTGGAGAAGACCGACGGCGGCTTCGCCATCCCGGCGGTCCACCTCACGCTGAAGGCCACGGTGCCGGGCGTCGACGAGAAGACGTTCCACGAGCTGGCGAACGTCGCCAAGGAGAACTGCCCGGTCTCGAAGGTCCTGAATGCGGACATCACGCTGGATGCCACGCTGGCCTGAGACGTCGGCTTTCGGATGACCGCCGCCCCGAGTTGGTTCGGCTCGGGGCGGCGGCCGTTCGGGGCTGCCGCTCCCGGGGGCTGCCGCTCAGTATTTCGCCGGCTGGCGGGCGGCCTCGACGGCGCGGCGGATGAACTGGCGCAGGTGCTCGTTGGACGTCGCCAGGTCCTCTTCGCGCAGGTACATCATGTGCCCGCTGCGGTAGCCCTCGAAGGCCAGGCGGTCCCGCAGCTTGCCGCTCGGGTCCAGGTTCCACATGGTGAACTTGGCCGAGAAGTAGTCGGTGGCCCCGTCGAAGTAGCCGACCTGGAAGAGCACGTGGAGGAACGGGTTCTGCGCCATGGCCTGGCGCAGGTTCTCGCCGGTCTGGTCGCCGTCGTTGTTCCAGGGGTGGACGGGGCCGAAGATGTTGTACTGGAGGTCCGTTTTGAAGCCGAGTTCTTCGCGGAGGTAGTGGTTGATGGCGGGCGTGAAGGCGTGGTTCCAGGAGGTCAGCTCGGGCGGGTAGTCGTACCGCTCGCCGCCGTCGGTGCGGTCGATGCCCCGGTAGCGCGAATCCAGGCGGCCGATGGTGTAGCCTTCGTCGCGGAGGAGCTCCTTCCAGAAGGCCGAGACGGGCACGGCCAGGTTGTAGTCCAGCACGAAGTCGGCCGAGAGGCCCGAGAGGCGGGCCACCTCTTCGGCGATGCGCTGTTTCCGGTCCTCTTCGAGGAAGCCGCCGTAGGCCAGGGCGGGCAGGTATTCCTCGATGGTGAAGCGCTCGGCCACAGGGAGCAGATCGTCCAGGTCCATCGCCTGGAGGTCGGGCGGGAGCTTACCGTGGTACCAGGCGGCGGCGGTGTAGTAGGGCAGCTTCAGCACCTCCGAGCGGGCGCGCAGGGTCGGGGGTTCGAGGCCGAGGCCGGTGGGCGAGACGAGGATGACGCCGTTGAGGTACATCCAGTGGCGGTCCTGGAGTGCGCCGGCCAGGCCCGAGACGCGCGTGGTGCCGTAGCTCTCGCCGATGAGGAACTTGGGCGAGGTCCAGTAGCCGTGGCGAGAGACCCAGGCATCGATCCAGTCGGCCAGGTAGGCCACGTCCTCGTTCACGCCGAAGAACTGCGCGCGGTCGGCCTCGCCGAGGATGCGGGAGAAGCCGGTGTTGACGGGGTCGACGTAGACGATGTCGGCCACGTCGAGGACGGAGTGCGGGTTGTCGCGTATGCCGTAGGGCTGGATGGGGAAGCCCTCGGGGTCGATGAGGAGCTGCTTGGGGCCGGTGTAGCCCAGGTGCATCCAGACCGAGGCCGAGCCGGGGCCGCCGTTGAAGGAGATGAGGAGCGGCCGCTGCGACCGGTCGGCCACGTCGGTGCGTTCGTAGTGCGTGTAGAACAGCGCGGCGATGGGCTGGCCGTCGTCGTTCCAGACGGGCATGGTGCCGACGGTGGCGCGGTAGGGCACGCGCTGCCCCCGGATGGTGACCTCGTGCGTGCTGCTGATGGTGGTGTCGGGCGGCAGGTGCCGCTCCTGGGCGTGGACGGGCGCGATGAGCAGGAGCACCAGCACGCCTAGGACGGCGGCCGGGCGACGGCAGCGGGAGCGCGGAGTGAACATCGGAGAGCGCAGTATCGGGCCGGTGGATTGAACGGTGGCAGGAAAAGTACCGAACACCCCTGCCCGAGGCAACCGGGCGGCGGGCTGATGGCTAATGGCTACGGGCTGACGGCTGCTGGCTGATCCCGCCGGCTCGTTGTATACTGTGGGGTGTCCGTTTCTTTCCGCATCCTGGTTTCGTCATGCAGCGCCGCGCCTTTCTTCGCCTGGCCACCGGCACCGCCCTGGGCAGCCTCGGGCTGCTCGGAGCCGGCTGTGCCGACACCGAATCGCCCCGTGAACCGGCCGCCTCGGCGGCCGCCGGCTCTCGAACGTTGCCGCACATCGGCGTGCAGCTCTACACCCTCCGCCGCCTGATGCAGCAGGACTTCGACGGCGTGCTGCGGCAGGTGGCCGAGATCGGCTACGACCAGGTCGAGTTCGCCGGCTACTACGACCGCACCCCCGACGCCGTGAAGGCGCTGCTCGATGAGGTGGGGCTCACGGCGCCGGCCGTCCACGTGGGCCTGCCCGCGCTGCGGCAGAACCTCGCCGGCGTCCTCGATGCCGCCGAGGTCATCGGCCACCGGTACGTCGTGTGCCCGTGGCTGGCCGAAGAGGACCGCACGCCGGAGGGCTACCGCACGCTGGCCGCCGACCTCAACCGCTTTGGCGAGGCCTGTGCCGCACGCGGCCTGCGCATGGCCTACCACAACCATGACTTCGAGTTCGAACCGATCGACGGGAAGCCGGCTTTCGATCGGCTCCTGGAGCAAACGGACCCGGAACTGGTCGATATCGAACTCGACCTGTTCTGGACGGTCAAGGCCGGGCAGGACCCGCTCGTGTACTTCGAGCGCTATCCGGGCCGCTTCACGCTGTGCCACGTCAAGGACATGGCCGGGATCAACGGCGAGCAGCGCATGGTGGCCGTCGGCCAGGGCGAGATCGACTTCGCCCGGATCTTCGCCGCCTCCGAGCAGGCCGGGCTGGCCTACTACTTCGTTGAGCACGACAACCCGGACGATCCGCTCGAATCCATCCGTACGAGCTATCAGTACCTCAGCCAGTTGACGTTCTGACACGACGGCATCCCCCTGTGCGGCTGCCAGCCGTCAGCCCGCAGCCAGCAGCCGGCAGCCGGCAGTCCCCAGCCGGCAGTCCCCAGCCAGCAGCCCGCAGCCCTCAGCCAGCAGCGGACGGCTGCACGGCAAGCACCATCGTGTCAAACCAGAATGCTGATCGCTGACCGCTGACCGCTGAAAGCCAGCGCGCCGGCCGCCCGTACTGCCGACCCGACGCCGTGATGCCATGAAGCCTGCATCGACTTCGCTTCCGACCCCCGCCGTTCCGGCCTCGCTGGAGGCCCACTTCGAGCCGTTCCGCCGGGGCATCATCGGGTACGACGCCACCTTCGAGACGCCCTACGGCCGCCGGCGCCTCGTCTATGCGGACTGGATCGCCAGCGGGCGGCTCTATGCGCCCATCGAGCGCCGCATCACCGAGGTCTTCGGCCCCATGGTGGGCAACACCCACTCCGAGAGCAGCGTCACCGGCACGACGATGACGCGGGCCTACCACCATGCCCGGCAACTCATCAAACGCCACGTCAACGCCGGCCCGGACGACGTCATCATCACCGCGGCCACCGGCATGACGGGCGTCGTCAACAAGCTCCAGCGGATCCTCGGGCTGCGCCTGCCCGAGCGCTTCCACGACCGCATCGCCCTGCGCGACGAGGAGCGGCCCGTCGTCTTCATCACCCACATGGAGCACCACTCCAACCAGACCTCCTGGCTGGAGACCATCGCCGACGTGGTCCAGCTTCCCGCGAACGACGAGGGACTGGTGGACCTCGATCACATGCACGAGATGCTGGCGCGCTACGCCGACCGGCCGCTCAAGATCGGCTCGTTCACCAGCGCCTCGAACGTCACCGGCATCCACACGCCCTACCACCGGATGGCGCGCATCATGCACGAGCACGACGGCTACTGCTTCGTGGACTTCGCCGCCTCGGCGCCGTACATCGACATCGACATGCACCCGCCCGATCCGATGGAGAAGCTGGACGCCATCTTCTTCTCCCCGCACAAGTTCCTCGGCGGACCCGGCGCGTGCGGCGTGCTCGTCTTCGACCGGGCACTTTACCACAACCGCGTGCCGGACAACCCCGGCGGCGGCACGGTGATGTGGACCAACCCCTGGGGCGAGCACAGCTACATCCCGGACATCGAGCTGCGGGAAGACGGCGGCACGCCCGGCTTCCTCCAGGCCATCCGCGCCGCGCTGGCGATCCAGGTCAAGGAGCAGATGGGCGTCGAGGCGATGCGGGCGCGGGAGGAAGAACTGCTGGCCGAGGCGTTCCCGCGCCTCCGGGCCATCCCCGGCGTGCACCTCCTGGCCGACGCCATCGAGGACCGGCTCGGCATCCTCTCGTTCTACGTGGAGAACCTGCATTACAACCTCGTCGTGCGTCTGCTCAACGACCGCTACGGCATCCAGGTGCGCGGCGGCTGCTCGTGCGCCGGCACTTACGGCCACTTCCTCCTGCACGTGGACCGCGCCATGTCGCACGCCATCACCGAACGCATCGACCGGGGCGACCTCTCGCTGAAGCCGGGCTGGGTCCGCCTCTCCCTGCACCCGACGATGACCGACGCCGAGCTCGACTTCGTGCTCACCGCCATCGCCGAGGTCGTCGAGCACGGGGAGGTCTGGGGGCGGGACTACCGCTACGACCCGCATACCAACGAGTTCATCCATCGCACCGCCCCCGCCGAGCCGGACGTGCGGCGGTGGTTCTTCTCGCCGGAGCCGTAGCCGCCGGAAGCCGCGCCGCCGATGCCCCTCATGAAACAGGGCCCCCCGACCGAAGCCGGGGAGCCCTGTTTGCGGGCCGGCGCCTGGGGCCGGGTCAACCCCGGCGTTCAGGTGGTCGCAGCGGGTGGCGGCGTCACTTCAGCAGCGTCATCACCCGCGTCTGGCGTCCGCTCGGCGTTTCGAGCGTGTAGAGGTACGTGCCGCTGCCGACGAGCGCCCCCGCGTCGTTGCGGCTGTCCCACTCGACGCGGTACAGGCCGGCCGGCTGGGTTTCGCCGTGGACGAGCGTGCGCACGAGCTGGCCCATCACGTTGTAGATCCTCAGCGTGACCGGCTCGGCGGTCGGCAGCGTGTACTCGATCGTCGTCGTCGGGTTGAACGGGTTGGGGTAGTTCTGCCGGAGGGCGAAGGCCTGCGGCGTCTCGTCGATCGGCTCGATGGGAGTGGCCATGCCGGTGTACTCGACGATCATGATGAGGGCCTGGCCCTCGTCCGAGGCGTAGAGGTTCGTGAGCACGACTTCGTTGTAGCCGTCGCCGTCGAGGTCGTCCGTGATGCGCATCGGGTAGTAGCGTTCGACGCTGCCGCCCTCGCTGTTGACGAGGATGGACCAGGTGTAGCTGGTCGAGTCGGCCGGGTTGCCCGTGCCGTTGTATTCGATGCGGGAGACCTTCTCGCTCGTGCCGTGGCTGGCAACGATGTCCAGCAGCCCGTCGCCGTCGAGGTCGCCAATGTGGCCGCCCCGGGCCCGGGCCGTTTCGTCGAACGTGCCGACGACGGCGAACGCCTCGCCGGTCAGCGTGGAGACGTCGTCCAGGTCGTCCAGGAAGTAGAGCTTGCCGTCGGTGAGCGGGTAGATCAGCTCGAGCCGTTCGTCCCCGTCGATGTCGTGGAACAGGAAGTCGTGGCTGTTGAAGGAGCCGGGGTCATCCGCTTCGATGTAGTTGTTGATCTCGGCCTGGAGGGCGTAGGTGTCCGGGCCGGTGGCCTCGAAAACGGCCAGGCTGAACTGGTCCCACGTGTTGACCCAGATCTCGTTGCGGCCGTCGTTGTCGAAGTCGGCCACGTCCACGTCATAGACGCCGCCGCCGCCGAGGACGTCCTCGCCCGCCTCGAACTCGATGGTGAAGGTGGCGAAGGCATCGAGCCCGGCATCGGGGGCGATGACGACGAGCTCGCGGCGGCCGCCGGTGCGCGAAACGGTGAGGAGCTCCTGCTGCCCGTCGCCGTCGACGTCGGCGATCTGGAAGCCGGCCGGGCGGAAGTCGTCATCGGCGATGCGTTCATAGCCGTAGGTGATGGTCGGGGCTGCGGGGAAGGCGCCCGTCTCGTCCTGCTCGAAGATGAGCAGGTCCTGGTTGTCCCCGATGGTGGGGATGCCGAGGTAGATCTCCCAGAGGCCGTCTCCGTCGATGTCGCCGTAGGCCAGGGCCGGCAGGGAGTTGGAGCCGTCCGGGTGCGAATAGTGCCAGACGTGTTCGTAGGTGTCGTCCCCCGCCGCCTCGTAGAGGTAGACGTCGAGGAAGCCCGGGTCAGGGCCCTGGGGGGCGAGGGTTTCGTCGGTGGTGAAGAGGAACTCCTTGTTGCCGTCCCCATCGAGGTCCATGCCGGCCAGGACGCTGCGGGCGCCGAAGGCCGGGCCGCGAGGGAACAGATCGGGGAAGGCCCGGGGATCGAGCGACCAGGCCAGCTTGAAGTCGTCGTCGACCGTGATGTCCTGCGCCTGCGCCAGGCGCAGCGGGGCGATCACGAGCAGGGCCAGGAGGAGGAACACAGGTACTGGTATCCGTCGGATCATGGGGCGATAGGGTTGGAGAGAATGAGGATGATGTGCCGTTCCGTCTGCCGAAGCGGAGGGAGACGAGCCGACAACTTAAATTTTCGGTGAACGCAATGCAAACGGCGCCCGTCCGCGGAGCAGGGTAAAAACGCGGGACACGCCGGGGCCGGGCTCACAGGAGTAGGTATTCACAGAACGTGGCGGAGGAGACCCCTGGTGCCTGTGCAACCGTCATCCCCGACCCCGTCATCCCCGACCCCGTCATCCCCGACCCCGTCATCCCCGACCCCGTCATCCCCGACCCCGTCATCCCCGACCCGATCGGGGATCCAGGGAGATCCAGCACCATGGAACGGTATGGACTGGATTCCGGCTTTCACGGAAATCGTAGATTCCCAAAGGAAACCGCGAGCTTTCCGACGGAAAGGCCCCTGGCGCTCGTCATAGCATCCTGTGTGCATAGCTGCCCGCACCAGCAGGGCCGGGGGAGGCCCGGAGGCGGCGTGCGGAATCACCGGAGGCGTCGGGGCGTAACGGTGACGGGGTGGGGGCGTTGCCGGCGAGCCCGCTTCCTCGTTCTCCGGGATGCTTCACGTTGCCGCCTTCCCGTCATGCCTCGGCTGTCGTTCCACGTGCTCATCGGGTTGCTGCTGGTGGCCGCGCTCGGCCGGCCGGCCGGGGCGCAGGAGGCGCCGGAGGCCCGGCGGTACGCGCTGCTCATCGGCGGCCTGGGCGGGCAGCCGGCCTACACCGAGGCGTTCCGCACCTACCTTTTCGAGACGCGCCGGGCGTTGATCGAGCGCTTCGGCCTGCCCGAGTCGCACGTCACGGTGCTGGCGGAGCCCCGCCTGCAGGACGAGCCGTTCGTGGAGGACGTCTCCTCCGCCGAGGTCATCCGGGCACGCTTCGAGGCGCTGGCGGCCCGCGTGACGCCGGCCGACGAGGTCTTCGTCTGGCTCTTCGGCCACGGCAGCGCCGATGCCGGGGGCGCCCGCCTGAACATCCCCCGCCGCGACCTCGCCGACGCCGACTATGCCGCGCTCGTCGAGGCGCTGCCGGCCGAGCGCATCGTCTTCATCAACACGGCGCCGGCCAGCGCGCCGTTCATCGAGCACCTCAGCGCGCCGGGGCGCATCGTCATCACCGCGACGCGAACGCCCTCGCAGCGCAACGAGACGCGCTTCCCGCAGTACCTCGTCGAGGCGCTGACGACCCTCGGTGCCGACCTCGACCGCGACGGCGCCCTCTCGGTCCGGGAGGTCTTCGTCTATGCCGCCGAGGCGACGGGGCGCTCGTACCGTGAGGCGAACACGCTGCCCACCGAGGACGCGCTGCTGGATGACGATGGCGACGGCGTCGGACACCGTGTGGGGGAACTGGCCGAGAGCCCGGACGGCCATCTCGCCGCGGTGACCTACTTCGGCCGAAGGGAACCGGCGCTGGCCGCCGGCGGTCCGGCCGCCGGGGAAGCGGCCGCGCTGCTCCAGGAACGGGACGCCCTGGAACGAGCTATTGCCGACCTCAAGAGCCGCAAGGCCCGGCTCGACGAGGACGACTACTACGCGCAGCTCGAAGCGCTCTTCGTCCGCCTGGCGCGGCTCAACGAACGGCTGGATCCGCAGACGCCCTGATCCCCGGTGCTGCGGGAAGTTTTTTCTCGACCGCCCGGCGGATTCGGCAGGGGCGGGCCGGGTCTGCACGGGAATCGAGGCCGTCCGGCCCGGCCGCGTGGGGCGGCATGAAAGTCGCAAGGCCCGGCTCCGGTAATGGGTGTCGAGCAAGGGCGAATCGTCGTGAGTCGAGCGACCGTGGTGTTTCCCGGCCATCCGGCGCGGGCTTTCTTCCGTGCCTACGTCTACATGCTGCCCGGCGTGCTGGCCATGCTACTGGTGGCACGGCACCTGCCGCTCGTGATCCAGGAAGTGGGCATGGCGGTGGTGTTGAGTGCCTTCGTGGTGACCGGGGCCGTCAAAGGCCTCGGCCTGCGTGCCGACGTGCCGTGGTTTCGCCTGGCGGTGGAGCGGTTCTTCGCGTATCTGACGGATCTGACCGTGCTGCTGGGTGGGTTCGTGCTCCTCGGCCTGATGGCGCTGGGTCTGGGGACGGCGGCCGCGCAGGTGCTGCCGCTGCCGCCGCGCGGCCTGGCAATCCCGACGTTCCTGGTGCTGGTCGGGCCGGTGCTCTACCGCTGCTGGCCGGTGCTGAGCCTGGCGTATCTGCTGCCGGAGCACCCGGCGGCAGAAGGCGGTTCTCTCTGGGCCCGGCTCTCCTTCGGAGCGGCCGCTCGCCTGACCCGCTTCCACGACCCGCAGGGGCTGACGTGGTTCGTCCTGGCCGCCTGCTACGCCTCGCTGCTGACGCTGGCCCTCGTGGCGATCATGCCGGCGGAAGCCGGGCTGCAGCCGCTGCTCATCGGGGCGTTCTACCTGATCTTCCTGCCCGTCACCGTCTTCGTCGTGGTAGCCTGCTGCGTGCACCTCTGGGCCGAGGCCCGGGGGGTGCCTCTGCCCGGGCTTCGGACGGCGGCGGCCGAGGCGTCGCTCGGGGCGGAGCCGGCACCGTGGCCCGGGACGTTGCCGGAGCCGGTGTGGGAAACGCCGGTGTGGGAAGACACGCCCCCCGAGGCGTTGCCCGCGCCCGGGCCGGAGCCGCCGGCGCCCGGGCCGTTGCCAGAGCCCGACCCCGAGGCGCCGGGGGTGGACGGCGGCGAGCCCGCCGCACCGGACGACGAGGCGGTTCCCGAGGCGGGCGACGACGCGGTGCCCGAGACGGTGGCCGATGACGCCGCCGGCGAGGCCGCGCCCTCCCTGACGGAGCCGGTGCCGGAGGCCGAGCCGGTCGTGCGTCCCTACACCTATTTCCGGCTGTTTCCCCGCGACATCCGGCCCCCGCTCACCCCGTTCGACGAAGGCGGCACCGGCGCCTTTTTCGTCTACCTCGCCCCGCGGAACATCTGCACCGGGCTGTTCCACCCCCGCACGGTCGACGCGGCGTTTCTGCGCGAGCTGTACCGGCATTTCACGCTCGGCAACGCCACGCTCTACATCGTCGAGAAGTGGTTCGTGGCGCGGCCGGGGGACGCCCTGGCCGACGACGTGCCGCCCGTCCCACGGCTCGCAGCCGGCCGCGGCGTGCGCTACGGCGTGTTCCGCGACCCCGCGCGAACGCCCCGCGGCGCCGGCGCGTTCGTGACCGAGTACCAGAACCCCGCCAATGCCGCCCAGGCCGCGCTCGACCTCAGCCGCAGGCAGGACGTGGCCGTCCTCGCCGGGCGGCTCGTCGAGGTCTTCGACTGGGACTGATCCCGGATCCGGCGGGGTGCTGCGTCCGGTGCGCGGCGCGGTCAGGCGCGGCGAGAACGGGCCGCCAGGTAGTGGAACAGCGCGTGATCGAGCGGCTGGTCGGTCGTGAGGAGGGTATAGTCGATGCCGAGCCGGCTGCACGCGCGTTTGAGCGTGTCGCAGAAGCGCGATACGTTGTCCCGGTACACGTCCCGCGCTTCCCGGGTCAGCACCAGCTTCGTCGCCCCGGTTTCCAGGTCCTCGAACTCGATGACCTCGTCCTCGAAGTCGAAGTGCACCTCCTGCGGGTCGAGCAGGTGGAAGACGATGACCTCATGCCCGTTGTAGCGGAAGTGCTTGAGGCCGTCGACGAGCGGGTCCACGTCATCGAGCAGGTCGCTGATGAGCACCACGAAGCCGCGCTGCGTGTAGAGGTCGGCCAGCAGGTGCAGCGGCTTGCCGAGGTTCGTCTGCGCCCCCGGAGGGGCGTCTTCCAGGTGCTTCAGGATCAGCGGCAGGTGCCCCGCAGCGCGGCGGGCCGGCAGGCGGTCCCGCACGTCGTGGTCGAACAGCGTCAGCCCCACGGCATCCTGCTGCCGGTCGATGAAGTAGGCCAGCGAAGCCGCCAGGTAGCTCGCATAGGTCTGCTTCGTCACCGTCCCGGAGCCGTAGTGCATCGAGCGGCTGATGTCCACCAGCAGGTGCATCCGCGTGTTGGTTTCGTCCTCGAACTCCTTCATGTACAGCCGGTCCGTGCGGGCGAACAGCTTCCAGTCGATGCGCAGCGGGTCGTCGCCCGGCATGTAGGGCCGGTACTCCATGAACTCGACGCTGAAGCCCTTGTACGGGCTCTGGTGCAGGCCGGCCATGAAGCCTTCCACCACCGCCCGCGCCACCAGTTCGAGCGTGCCGAGGCGGGCCAGGACGTCGGGCCGGATGAAGCGGGTCGGAGCAGACATGGCGGCGGGCAAGGTCGAACGGACGAAGGGCGGAAGGCACGGGGCGGAGGGCTGTCCCCGTTGCCGTCAGGCCAGGCCAGAGACGGGTTCGCGGACGTGGCTGAGCAGGCGGTCGATGACCTGGTGGACGTCGATGCCTTCGGCGTCGGCGTAGAAGTTGGTGAGGATGCGGTGGCGCAGGACCGGGTGGGCGAGGGCCTGCACGTCTTCGATGGCCACGTTGTAGCGTCCCCGGAAGACGGCGCGCACCTTGCCGCCGAGCAGCAGGTACTGCGTGGCCCGCAGGCCGGCCCCCCAGCGCACCCACTCGTTCACGAAGTCCGGGGCTTCGGGCGTTCCCGGCCGCGAGGCCCGCACCAGGTCCACCGCGAACCGGCCGACGTGGCGGGGCACGTAGACCTTCTTCACCAGGTCCTGGAAGGCCAGGATGTCCGCCCCGGTGAGGACGACCTCCAGCCGGGCCTGCCGCGTCGAGGTCGTCGCCAGGGCCACCTGCAACTCGTCCTCGGCGGAGAGGTAGTCGATGACGATGTTGAACATGAACCGGTCGAGCTGGGCTTCCGGCAGGGGGTAGGTGCCGGCCAGCTCGATGGGGTTCTGCGTGGCGAGCACGAAGAACGGCTCGGGGAGCGGGAGCAGCTCGCCGCCGGCGGTCACCTGGTGTTCCTGCATGGCCTCCAGCAGCGCGGCCTGCGTCTTCGGCGGCGTGCGGTTGATCTCATCGGCCAGGATGATGTTGGCGAAGATGGGACCCCTGACGAACTGGAGGCGGCGCTGGCCCGTGGCGCGGTCTTCCTCGATCACGTCGATCCCGGTGATGTCGGCCGGCATCAGGTCCGGGGTGAACTGGATGCGTTTGTAGGAGAGGTCCAGGATCTCGCCGAGCGATTTGATGAGCAGCGTCTTGGCCAGGCCGGGGACGCCGGTGATCAGGCCGTGCCCGCCGGCGAAGAGCGCCATCAGCGTCAGCTCGATGACCTCGTCCTGCCCGACGATGCGCTGCCGGAGCTGGGTGAGGATGCGTTCCTTGCCCTCCTGCAGGCGCGCCAGGAGTTCTTCGTCGTTCGGGGTCGGAGGCGTTGCGGGCGTTTCCACGGGCAGAGCAGGTCAGGTTGACGAAGGGCGAAGGGCGGGGCGGCGAATCGGTTTCGGAGGTCGTCCTCCGGGGGCGTCCTCCGGCCTCATCCCTTCGGTTTTCAGTGGGTGAGCGCGTAGATGATGAAGTTGAGGCCCATCTGGAAGCTGACGGTGGAGGCGTTTCCCACGTTGCGTTCGGGCCATTCCCAGCCGTCGCCGATGTCCTGGTTGAAACAGGCCAGGGCCATCATGCGGCCGTGGTCGTCGAAGTAGGCGAGGTAGCGGTCCTCGTACCGGCCGAAGCCGCCGCTCACGTTCGAGGGGGCCTCGACGGGGTCGATGGTGTAGTAGATGTCCCAGATGGGATGGTCGGGCGGGATCTCGACGGGTTGCCGGTCCGGGAAGACGCGGGCCATCTCGTGTTCGAGCTGGAGCCATTCGCGGAGTCCGCGGAAGTCGTCGAAGAGGATGAAGCCACCGCGCTCCAGGTAGGCCCGGAGCCGGCCGACCTCGGCCTCGGTCATCGACCAGTAGCCGGGTTCGCAGAGGTAGAGGATGGGGTAGTCGAAGATGCGCGGGTCGTCGAGGTCGAGGACGATGGGTGGGGGTTCGACGCGGATGGAGGTGGTGCGTTTGAGGGCTTCGTAGAGGTTGTGTTCGGCCGTCGGGTAGTCGTGTGCCCAGGCGTCGCCGCCCCATCGGCGGCTTCGCAGGTCCTCGAAGCGGACGCGCACGAAGCGGAAGCCGGTGTCGTCCTGGGCCCGGAGGTCCGGGGCGGCCAGGAGCAACGGGCTGAGGAGGAGGCAGAGGAGGGCGCGCATGGGGGCGGGAGGCCGGGGTGGATCAGGGGCGCTGCTCGACGAGGTCCAGCAGGAGGCGCTGGGCCTCGCGGAAGCCCGGGGCGATCTCCAGCGCCTGCAACACGGCGCGGCGGGCGGCCTCCGGCTGGCGGTCCAGGCGGAGGCTGCGGGCCAGGTCGTAGTACGCCGCCGCGCGGTCGACCGGGTCGAGGGCGAGCACGGCCCGTCGTTCGCGGACGGCCCGGCGGGTGTCTCCCAGGGCTTCGTAGAGGTCGGCCAGCCGGCGGCGGGTATCCAGGTCGTAGGGGTCGGTGTGCAGCGAGCGCTCCAGGCAGGCGGCAGCCGCGTGCCGGTCGCCCCGGTCCTGGTAGAGGGTGGCCAGCTCACGGGCGGCCTCCGTGCCGAAGGGCGTGGCGTCCAGGAAGCGTGCGAGCACGTCGATCAGGCGGTCGGGCTGCCGGCGGGCGCGGTAGACCGCGGCCAGCCCCTCGTAGGCGTTGCCGGGCTCGACGTAGTCCGGGTAGAGTGTCAGCGCGGCTTCGAAGCGGGCTTCGGCGGTGGTGTAGTCCTGCTGCCGGAGCGCCCGGTGCCCCTCGCGCAGCGCGCGCAGCCAGGCATTGTCCACCGCCTCGTCGGCCTCCAGCGGGGAGGGCGGCTCGTCCCGGAAGGGATCGGGCAGGCCTTCGAGCACGGGGGCGAGCCGGGCCTGCTCCTGCCGCAGGGTGGCCCGGAAGGCCGCGTCGAGAGCCGACATGGCGTGCCCGGTGGCGGTGTGCAGCGCCCGGTCGATGGACTGCCCGGCCGCCAGCGCCTGCAACGTCCGCGTGATGGCTGCCCAGCCGTAGACGTCTACGAGGTGCTGGATCACGCGCGAGGCGTGGTAATAGGTGAGCAGCACCTGCCCGGGGAAGGCCGGGCGGGTGAACCCGCGGTCGATCTCGGCCAGCGGCAGCAGACGATCCTGCTCGAAGGCCTGCAGGAGCCGCAGGTCGAGGTGGCGGTCCCAGGCCGGGTGGGCGCGGCGCTCCTCGTAGACGGCCAGTCCCTCGGTGAACCAGCGGGGCACGTGGAAGGCGGAGGTGCCGATGGCCATGGTGTGCGCCAGTTCGTGCCAGAGCGTGCGGGCCCAGTTGTAGGTGCCCTCGCGACCCTGGGCGGCGGGCGTGTTGAGCGCCACGACGTCCCCGAAGCTGACGCCCAGCAGCCCCAGGTGCGGCACCCCGGCGACGCGCACCCCGAAGTCGCCCGTATCGTCGTAGGCTTCGACGATGATGCGGCCGGGGGGGCGGTAGGGATAGCGGGCGACCAGGGAGTCGTAGGCCGCCTCGGCGACCTCCAGCATCAGCGGGCCCAGCACGTCGCGTTCGTCGGCGGGCAGGTAGAGCGTGACGTGTTCGCCGGTGAGGGTGGCGAAGGCGGCTCGTTCGTCCAGCAGGGTGAGCGAGTTGGCGGCGAACAGGTTGAAGGGATCGCGTTCGTAGGCGATCTCCAGGTGGCGCCGGGCCTCGTCGAGGTCGCCGAGGCGCAGGAGCGCCGTGCCGAGTTGCGTGTGGGCGCGGGCGCTGCTGCGGTCGACGAGCGTGGCCTGCCGGCTGAAGGTGAGGGCATCCGGGTAGCGAAACCGCCGCTCGGCGTTGGTCGCCAGCGTCAGGTAGAACGCGGCTTCCCGCCGGCCCTGTGCCAGCACGCGTTGCTCGACGTCCCGGAAGGCGGCGGAGTCGCCCCGGAGGTAATGGATCGAGGCGAGTTGCGCCAGGGCGTCGACGCTGTTGGGGTTGACGGCGAGCGCCCGGGTCACGACGGCTTCGGCTTCGTCGTACAGGCCATCCAGGATGCGCAACTCGGCCAGGAGGCTCAGCGCGCCGACGTGGTGAGGGTTGTGGCGCAGCGCCTGCTGGGCCAGATCCTCCTGCGCTTCGAAGCGGCGGGCGGTGCGCGCCAGGCCCACGTAGGCATCGGCATAGGCGGGGTTGAGGGCGAGGGCTTCGCGGTAGCTCCGTTCGGCATCGGCCTCGTTGAACTTCTCGCGGAAGAGTTCGGCCCACCAGTAGAGCGTCAGCGGCTGGGTGGCGTCCATCCGGTGTGCCGTGCGGAAGGCTTCATTGGCGTCCCGGTATTCCTCCAGCGCGGCGGCGGCTCGGGCGGCGACGGCCAGCGCATCGGCGGTGCGGATCCGGCCTTCGCGGTAGGCGCGGTAGATCCCGGCCAGGTGGGCGAACGCTGCCCGGCGGTCCCCGCGGTCGAGGCCGAGCAGCCCGCGTTCGAGGTCGTTGCGCCAGAAGTCCGGGAGGCGGCCGGCCCGGTCGTAGGCGGCTTCGGCCTCCTCGTAGCGCCCGAGGGCGGCCAGCAGCCGTCCGCGGGCGTGGTGCAGGTACGGGTCTTCCGGGGCACGCCGCAGGTAGGCCTCGATGGCGGTCAGGCCGTCGGTATACGCCCCCACGGCCAGGAACGTGGCGGCATAGGGCAGGGCGTGGGCGGCTCCCTCGGGCGTTCCCACCGCGGCGTCGACCAGGGTTCGATAGGCCGCCTGTGCCTCGGCATACCGGCCGGTGCGCAGCGCGTCGGCGGCCTGCTGCGCCGCGTCCGGCGTCTGGGCGTTGGCCGCGCGCGGGCACAGGCCCGCCAGCAGCACGGCCAGGGACATCAGCACGCGTCTGGAGCGCATGGCGGCAGGAGGGCAAAGCGGGCGGAGAGCGAGCCGCGGCCGTGTGAGGCGGCGACGCTTTCAGTACCCCTCCTGCCGGTCCTTTGTTCACCGCCCGGAGCGGGTGCCCGGCGGGTGTTGCCGGTCCTGCCGGCGCGGCCTACCCCTCCGGCGGGGCCGGCGCGTCCTCGCCGGCCTCGGGCGTGCCGGCGGTGTCCTCCCCATCGGCAGCCTGCGTGGAGGCGGTGATGTGCCCGTAGACGGTATGCTGAAACTCCTCCAGGGCCCATACCAGCTGCCGGACGCTGGCGCCGAGCCGCTCGGTGCTTCCGGCCTCACAGGCCTCCTCGACCTGTTCGACCAGCCCGACCAGCGTGTCGACGTCGAGGATCTGGCAGTTCGATTTCAGGGCGTGGATCGAGCTTTCCAGAACCCCCTGCGTCTCGTGGTCCAACTGCCCCTGCAGGTGCCGCAGCAGATCGCGCGCCGTGCGCAGGCAGTTTTCCATGATGTCCAGCATGAAATCGAACACGGGATCGTCCGGGAGCAGGGAAGTCCACTGCGACATCTCCTGGCCCAGGCGATCCGGGTGTCCCGGTGTCGGGTCAGGGGTCGCCCGGTCGACGTCGTCGTCGGTTCTGGCGGCTGGTTCGGGCGGTTCGCCGGCAGCGGGCGGTTCGCCGTCGGTGGCGTTCTTCGGCGCATGCCGCTCGTGCGTGACGCGCTCCAGCATCAGCCGGGCCTGCTTGCGTTCGGTGACGTCCAGCAGATAGAGGGCCAGCCCGTCGTCGTGCGGTACGATGCGCGTGGACAACCAGATCTCCAGCGGCCGGTGGTACAGTTCGAACGCGACGGAGGCGGCCTCGTCGCGGGCGCGTTCCAGCGCGTCCAGGAAGGCCGCGTCGGCCAGGTCCGGGAAGGCCTCGGCGAAGGGGTGCCCCACGGCGTCCGTCGGAGACGGCCGCAAGAGGGTGGCCGCCCGGTGGTTGAGCCAGTGGATGCGATCGTCGGCATCGAGGAGGACGACGGCATCGGAGGTGTGGTCCAGCATCAGCCGATAGCGGCGGTGGGCGGCCTCCAGCGCGAGTTCGGCATAGACCAGGTTGGTGAGGTCGCGCGCGATGGCGTGGATCCGGCCGTCCTCGGCCCGGCGGATCGTCCATTCGAACCAGCCGTAGGTGCCGTCACTCCGGCAGCCGCGGCTGCGGAAGGGGGCGACGGCCGCGCCGTCGGCGATGCGTTCGAGGGCCTGCCGGACCGTCTCCCGGTCGTCCGGGTGGATCCAGGTCGCCGGCGGTTCGTCCGTCTGCCCCGCCGGGTCTACCCCGAAGACGTCCACGAACCGATCGTTGGCCTCTTGCAGGTGCCCCTCGGCGTCGATCACGCAATGAATGTCCAGCGTAGACAGGGCGGCGTGATCTGGCGGGGCCGGTTCCTGACGGGGTTCCGGGGCGGCCGGCCGCACCCGTGCGGCGGCATAGAGCTCCATGCCCTGGACGGCCCCGCCCAGCACGCCCAGCTTCAGGTCGACCGGTACGGCGGTTTCGTTTGCCTCGGGAGCCTGCAGGTGGACGTGCAGCGCCATGTCTTCGCCCCCGGCGGCCCACCACAGGGCATCCTCGACGGCCGGGCGGTCTTCGGCGCGGGTGATCTCGGGAAGCCTTCGGCCCACGAGCTGCTCCGGGGGGCATCCGAGCACGTCCCGGGCGGCGGGGGAGACGTAGCCGAGCGTTCCGTCCGCTCGGAGGCGCATGAGCACGTCGGCGGCGTGCTCGACGAGCACGCGATACCCGCGTTCCTGCTGGAGCTCCT
This sequence comes from Roseithermus sacchariphilus, assembly GCA_003285105.1. Lineage (GTDB taxonomy): Bacteria > Bacteroidota > Rhodothermia > Rhodothermales > MEBIC09517 > Roseithermus > Roseithermus sacchariphilus. Next base: position 1,601,679 of record CP030158.1, read on the forward strand.
GGAGTTCTTCCTCGAGCGCGGTCAGCTGCCGACGGAATTGTTTGAGGATGGCGATGAGGGCCGTGTTCACGGGCGGCGGCGCGGCATGGCGGACTGGGACATCGGAAAAGTATGCCTCGTCGCGGTACCGAAAGACACGCGGCGACCGCGGAGAGGCGACGTGCAGACCTGATCGGCACCAGCAGCAAATCCGGTGCCAGTAAGGGTCAGGCATGCCGGGGCCGACCTGCCGGAAGGAGGGGCGGTGGATTGGGTGTCGTGCGGAAGCGAGGTGTACCCCACGTGTCGGCCGATGGCGGGACGTAGAGTAGCCGTCCGCCGGCAACGGTGGTGGGGTAATGAGGCCCGGCTTCGGGAGAGGCCGGGCCTCGTTCATCATGGCCGGGCGGGGCAGCGGCGGCGTCGCCCCGCGGCAGATGCCGGGGCGAACAGGATGCCGCCGGCGAGGAGCCCCGGCGGTACCGGCGCGCAGCCGGAACGCAGCCGGAACGCACGGCGGCAGCGGGCATGAATGGCGGACGTGGACCCGCCGAAACGCGTCCGGGGCCGTTGCGGGGGCAGGCCGGGCGAGAGCCGGTGCGGCAGCGTCAGGCCTTCCGGGCGTCGATGCCGTCCAGCATACCTTTCCAGTAGGCGTGGAACGGTTGGTTGTGCAGGCGCCAGAAGGCGATCGCCGACTTGATGGCTTTCACGCGCGGGGGGCGTTTGCCCTTCAGCCCGTCCTCATAGCCGTTGTCGTAGGCGTCACTCAGGGCAGCTTCTTTGTTCCAACCGTCCATCATCGGTAGCGGAGCTTGGGTGAGGTGAAAAGATTATTACACTCTATACAAACCGGGGCGTCCATCCGGGTTCCGGCGGTGCTTTCCGGGGAGGCGTCTGCAGAGGAGCCGATGCGTCCTTCGCTTCGTAACGGATGCCGTCTTTTGCCTCGTGCCGGATGGAGCCGCCCGGCAGCCGACGGGTATTCTTTTGTCCATCGGGCGCTGTTTCTCAGCGGTACCCTCACACCCACCCCGCCGCCATCGGGTCGGGCATCTACCCCTCCGTCGCGGCGCGACACCTGCATGGGGGCTACTGGCTACTGGCTGAAGGCTGACCGCTGAAGGCTGACCGCTGAAGGCTGACCGCTGAAGGCTGACCGCTGAAGGCTGACCGCTGAAGGCTGACCGCTGAAGGCTGACCGCTGAAGGCTGACCGCTGAAGGCTGACCGCTGAAGGCTGACCGCTGAAGGCTGACCGCTGAAGGCTGACCGCTGAAGGCTGACCGCACAGGGGGAGCGATGTTCGGGTAACGCATCGAGCGGGTGGGTGCAACCGGGCCGGCGGTCCGGCCGTTACCTGTGCATTCGCCGATCCTCCGCGCCCTCCCATGCACGCGCTCCCCTGGTGGTCCTGGTTGTTGTGGCTGCTGGCAGCCCCTCCCGGCGCCGCCCCGTCGGTGCCCAGTCCGGTAGCGCCCGGTCCGGTGCCGCCGGCCGCCCGGTCCCTGCCGCCGGCCCCGCAGGTCACGCCGCCGGCTCCCGGCGGACTGGGCTTCCAGTTCGTTCGCATCCGGTACCGCAGCGCACGCCGCACCTGGCGGGGCTACGGCACCTGGGCCTACGACTGGCCCACCGCGGAGGCGAACCTCGTCAGAGCCATCGAACGCACCACCGCGCTCCACCTCGACGGCGAGCCGATCGTCCTCGACCTCACCGACCCGCGCATCTTCGATTACCCCATCCTCTACCTCTGTGAACCCGGCTACTGGATCACCGATGAGGAGGAGGTGGCCGCCCTGCGCGATTACCTCACCCGCGGCGGCTTTCTCATCATCGACGACTTCCACGACTACGGCGACGGGCAGGTCGGGCCCGAGTGGGAAAACTTTTATGACAACCTCCGGCAGGTCTTCCCCGACCGGGAGCTGATCGAGCTGACGCCGGACCATCCGATCTGGCACATCTACTACGACATCGACCCGGTCCGAGCCGTCTCGACCAAGCGCGAATCCGGCGAGGTGCCCTGGCTGGACGAGGACGACGACACGTACTACGGCCTGTTCGACGACGACGGGCGGCTGATGGTCGTCGTCTGTTACAACCAGGACATCGGCGACGGCTGGGAATGGCCCGAACGCAACCTGTACGAGGCCTCCACGGTTAGCTTCCAGATGGCAATCAATTTCATCCTGTACGCCCTCACGCATTGAGGCCTGCCGTGGGGGTGCTCCGGGGAGACGGGCGGTGCCGGGTCGGTTCCGGCACGGTCGTCTCTGCCTTCCGACTCCTGCCCGCTCCTGCCGTGTCCTTTCTCAACCCCCTGTTCCTGCTCGCCCTCGGCGCGGCCGCGATTCCGGTGGTGCTGCACCTCGTGCGGAAGGTGCAGGCGCGGCGTGTGCCGTTCGGCTCGCTGCGGTTCCTGACGGTCGCGCCCCGGGAGCGGGTACGGCGTCGGCGGTTGAAGGACGTCGGGCTGATGGCGATGCGCATGGCGATTCTGGCGCTGCTGGCGCTGGCCTTTGCCCGGCCTTTCTTCCCGCCGGAGGCCCTGCCCTTCCTCCCGCAGCGGGCGGACCGGTCGGTCGTGTTGCTCGTGGATCGCTCCTACAGCATGCAGGCGGGGGAGGCGTTCGCGCAGGCGCAGGCCGAGGTGCAACGCCGCCTCGATGCCTTGCAGGGCGACGACGAGGCGGCGATCGTCGCCTTCGACGACGGGGCGGAGGTGCTCTCGGACCTGACCGATGACCGGACGTTGCTGCGCAGCGTCGCCACCGGGGCGCTGGCCGCCGGCTACCGCCCGACGGATTTCTTCCCGGCATTCCAGCGTGCCGAGGCGCTGCTGCAGGACGCCCGCCACGCGGCCCGGGAGATCGTGCTGATCTCGGACCTGCAGCGCATCGGCTGGACGGGGGCCTTCGACAACTGGAAGCTCGCGCACGGCATCACCCTCACCGTCGTGCCCGTCGGCGGCGGGATGGCGGGCAATGCCTTCGTCGAAGCCGTGCACGTCGAGCCGGAGCGGGTGGGGGCGCGGACCGTCGTGCGCTTCGATGCGCGGGTGCAGACGCGAGGCGAGGCCGTGCGGCCGCGGGACGTGACGCTGACCGTGGGCGAGGTGCCGGTGGGGACGCAGCGGCTGGCGCCGGTGGCAGCCGCCCGGGTGACCTTCCAGCAGGAGGCTGCGCGGACGGGTAGCTTCCTGGGCGTGCTGGCGCTGGACCCGGACCCGCTGGAGGTGGACAACCGCTACTACGTGGCCTATCAGGTCGCCGAACGCCCGTCGTTGCTGGTGGTAGACGGCGAGGCGCAGAACCCCCGCCGCGATGCCTTTTTCCTGCAGAGCGCCTTCGACCTCGGCGAAACGGCCCGCTACCGGGTCGCGGTCGCTTCGCCGCGCCGCCTCACGCCGGGCGCGTTGCGCGACCACGACGTGGTGTTCGTGGCCAACGTGCCTGCGCTCGAAGGGGACCGCCTGGAGGCCTTGCGGGCATACCTGGACGGCGGCGGGCGCGTGATTCTCTCGTTCGGGGAAGCCGTGGACGTGCAGGCCTACGACGCGGCGCTGCAGGCGCTCGGCGTCGGGCAGGTCGGCCCGGAGGTGGATGCCCGCCGGGTGCAGGGGCATCCGGCCATCATCGGGGAGGTGGAGCGTCGCCATCCCATCTTCGCCCCCTTCGACGGCTCCAGCGCCGGCGCCATCCTCCGCCCGCAGTTCCGGCGGTACGTGCGCCTCGTGCCGGATTCGGCCGCCGTCGTCCTGGGCCGCTACGACACCGGAGATCCCTTCCTCCTGGAGCGGGACGTCGGGCAGGGCAGGCTGCTCGTCTACACCTCCACCTTCGGCACGGCCTGGACCGATTTCCCCGTGAACGAGTGGTACGTGCCCTTCGTCTACCAGCTGGTCCGGTACCTCCAGCGCGAGGGGACGGTGCGGCAGCAGTACACCGTCGGCGAGATCGTCGGGCTCGGAGGGCGGCCCGGGGAGGTGTGGGAGATCCAGGCGCCCGGCAACCGCCTGTTCCGGGCGACGGTCGACGAGCAGGGCCGGGCGTTTTTCCGCGAGACGGACGTGCCCGGCCACTACGCCGCCCGCAAGGGGGCGGAGCGGTTCGTCTTTGCCGTCAACGTCGACCCCCGCGAGGCCGAGCCGGACGTGCGGGACGCCGAGGAAGCCTATGCCGCCGTGGTGCCGCCGTCGGACGAGGTGCCGCGCGTGCCGGACCGGGCCGCTCGGTCCGCCGAGGCGGAGGAGGCGCCGCGCCGGCGGCTCTGGATGGGGCTGCTGCTGGCCGCCCTGGCGCTGTTTGCCGCCGAATCGTTCTGGGCCAACCGCCCGGCGAGAACGAAGCGCCGCCTCGACGGTATCGCATAAACACGGTGTCGCATCCTCCGCCCGATCGGCAACCGATCGGTGCCCGACCGGGCGGGCGCGGTCGTCCGCCGGTTCCGCCGAACCCTCCATCGCACACCCCCGCACCGCCATGCGCTCCAGCCGACTCCGAGGGTCCCGTTCGCCGCGCCAGGCTCGCTACACGGCGCAGCAGGTCATCGACGAAGTGCGCCGCCGGTGGAAGCGCCGGGCGCTGCTCCAGGGTGCGGCGCTGACGTTGCTGGCGCTGCTCTTCGGCACGGCGGTGCTGCTCGTGCTCTACGGCGCCTTCGGCGTGCGGGCGGAGGTCGTCCTGCTCGGGGCGATTCCGGTGGCGCTGCTGGTGCTGGGGGTGCTGGTCGCCTTCGTGATCCGCCCGGCCCTCCGCCGGATCGACGACCGGCAGGTGGCGCTCTTCATCGAGGAACGCCTGCCGGACCTGGAGGACCGGCTCAACAGCGTGGTCGAACTGGCGGAGCCCGGGGCCGTGCCGGCCGCGCAGAACGCGCTGCTGGAACGGCTCTTCGACGACGCCGCGCAGCGCGCCCGGGCGATCCCGGTGGCGACCCTCGTGGATCGCCGCCGGGCGCACCTCCTCGCCTACGCCGCGGCCGCCGGGCTTTTCCTGCTCGTGCTCTTCGGTGCCTCCACCCTGGGCGACCTCCGCCTGGCGCTGTCGGGCAGCGGCTTCGGGCTGCCGGCCGCCGACGTGCCGCGCATGACCGTCCGGCCGGGCGACGTGGAGGTGGAGAAGGGCCAGGCGCAGGAGGTCGTCGTGACCCTGCGCGAGAGCACGGACCGGGAGGTCCTGCTGAACTACCGGGAAGGCGACGGCCCCTGGCGCAAGGTGCCCATGCGCCCGGCCCTCGGACGGCCCGAGTACATCCACGAGTTTCCCGGCGTGCAGGCCCCCACGCAGTACTTCGTCGAGTACGACCGGCAGGCGTCGGACACCTACACCATCTCCGTCTACGACTACCCGCAGGTGACCCGCCTCGACCTGCGCTACGTCTATCCCGCCTACACCGGCCTCCCGCCCCGCGACGAGCCGGACCGCGGCGACATCCGCGGCCTGCAGGGCGCTACGGTCACCGTCACCGTCACCACCAGCGGCACCGCCGAGACGGGCGCGCTCGTGCTCGACGCCGGCGGCCGCATCCCCCTCACGCCCCTCGGCGACGGCCGCTTCCAGGGCCAGATCACGCTGCGCGAGCGGGATCGCTATACCGTCGAACTCGTCGATGCCCGCGCCCGGCAGAACCCGTTTCCCGAAACCTACCTGATCACCCCGGAGCCCGACGAGCCGCCTCGCCTCGTCGTCACCGACCCGCAGCGGGACGTGCGCGTCAACGCCATCGAGGAGGTGCGCGTGGCCGCCCGGGCACAGGACGACTACGGCCTCAAGGCGCTCCGCCTCCGCTATGCGATCAACGGCGGGGCCGAGGAAGCGCTCGACCTGGCCGCCGTTCGGGGCCGCCCGGCCGAGGTCGAAGGCGATCACCTCTTCTTCCTGGAGGATTTCGCGCTGGAGCCGGGCGACGTGATTGCGTACTACGTCGAGGCCGAGGACCACTTCCACCCGGAGCCGGTGCTGTCGGATCTGTATTTCATCGAAGTCGTGCCGTTCGACCTCGAGTACGAGCAGGTGGCCAACCAGGGGATGCCGGGGGGCGGCCAGGCGGGCGGCACGGTCCTCAGCCAGCAGCAGATCATCGCCGCCACCTGGAACCTGCTCCGCCGTCGCGCCGAGCTGCCCGAGGCCGAGTTCCGGTCGTTGCAGCGCGGCCTCGTGCAGGCGCAGGCCAACCTGAAGCGCAACATCGAGGAGCGTATCGGTTCGACGGCGTTTTCGCTGGAGCTGCGGGCCGGGGAGGAGACGCGGCAGATCGTCGAGCACCTGCGCGCGGCGACGGTCGAGATGGAGGCGGCCCTCGGGGAGCTGGAGCCGGGGCGGTTGCGCGAGGCGCTGGCGCCCGAGCGGCGGGCGCTGAACCAGCTCCTCCGGGCCGATGCGCTCAACAAGGAGCGGCAGGTGGCCCTGAACCGCCAGCAGGGCGGCGGCGGGGGCGGCGCTGCCGAGGAGCGTATGACCGAGCTGATGGACCTGGAACTGGACATCGCGAAGGACAAGTACGAGATCCAGCAGCCCGCCGCCGGCCCGCAGGCCCGGCAGCAGATGGATGAGGCGCTGGAGCAGATACGCGACCTCGCCCGCCGCCAGCAGCGCCTGGCCAACCAGAGCCGGCGGGCCTTGCAGGACGAGGACCCCCGCCGGCAGGTCGAGCGCTTGCAGCGGGACCAGGAGGACCTGCGCCAGCAGACGGAGGCCCTCCGCCAGGCGATGCAGTCGATGGCACGGGACGGCCGCCTCTCCCGGCAGAGCCAGGAGAGCCTCCAGCGCGCCATCGACCAGATGCGCCAGGCCGAACGGGCGCTGCGTCGCGGCCAGGAGCAGGAGGCCATGGCCCGCCAGCAGCAGGCGATGAATGAACTCGATCGTCTCCAGCAGGACCTCCAGGTGGCCGGGGCCGAGACGACCCGCGAGATGCTGGATCGCTTCGCCCGCGACTTCGAGCAGCTCCGCGCACAGGAGCAGCAACTCGGCCGCTCCATCGAGGAAGCCTACGACCAGGCCCGGCAGCGGAACGGGCGCGTCGACCGCGAGGCCGTACAGGCGTTGCTGCGCCGGCGCGAGGCCCTGCGCGACGAACTCGACCTGCTGCGCCGCCAGGCCGAGGGGCTGGAGGCCCGCACCCGCATGACCCCCGAGGAGGACGAGCAGGTGGTCGCCAACGCCATGCGCAACCTGCTCCAGCGGATGAACCGCGACGATCTGGCGCAGAAGGTGGCCGACTCCGAGCGGGCGCTCCAGCGCGGCTGGCTCGACTACGCCGACCGGCTGCAGGACGAGATCGAAGGGGCGATGGAAGGCCTGGCGTCGCAGGTGCGCGACCTCGAAGGCCAACTGCCCCGCACCGACGAGGAGCAGCTCCGCCGCACCCTGGCCGACGTCCGGCAGCTGATGGAACGCGTCGAGGCCTGGCAACGCCGCGCCGACGAGCGCGCCCGCGACGGCGACCCGAGCCCGACCGCTCAGCCCGGCCGCCAGGGGCCGCCCGGTCCGCCCAACCCGCCCGGTCCGCCGAACCCGCAAGGCCAACCGGGGCCGCAGAGCCAGCCAGGGCAGCAGGGCGGCCGGCCCGGTGCCGGCGCACAGGATGCAGACCGCGCCGCCCGCGCCGACGCCGCCCGGATGCGCCGCGAGGCCGAGCAGGCGCTGGAGACGCTGGAGCGCCTGGAACAGCAGCTCGGCGGGGCCGCCGGGTCGTCGCTCGGTCCGGTGCGCGAGGCCCTCCGCCGGGCCGCCCGCGCCGACCACACCGGCACGCTGCTCGACCCCGAGGCCGCAAAGGCGTACTTCAACGAGAACGTGTACCGCCCGCTGTCGCAGCTCGAAGCCGCCCTCGCCGAGCGGCTCGACCTGATCGAGATGGAGAAGAAGCTCTTCGGCGCCCGCCGGGCCGACGTCCCCCCCGAGTATCGCGAGCTGGTCGACCGCTACTACGAACGGCTATCCCGAGGCCGGGAATAAGGGGCGGATCGCAGGGTATCGCTTTCCTGGACCCGCCACGCTGCTCAACGTCCCATGCGCTCATGTTCGAAGCGTTGTTCAAATTCAGCCGGCTGAACTACGCGGAGGGCCAGATCGGCTTTCAGGTCGGCGGTGGCTGGGCGTGGGTGGCCGTGCTCGCGGTGGGGTTGCTGGCCGGGCTGGTGGTGGTCTACACGCTGACGGACCGCTACGCCACGGCCCGGCAGAAGGCCGTCTCGCTCGGGCTGCGGATCCCCATCGTGCTGCTGCTGTGCCTGCCGCTGCTGCAGCCGGTGCTGATCATGCCGGACGTGGTGCCGGACGAGAACTTCGTCGCCGTGCTGGTCGACGCCTCGGAGAGCATGACCATCCCGGACGGACCCGGAGCGGCGACGCGCCGCGAGGAGGCGCTGCGTGTGCTCCTGGGCGACGGCGGCGACGGCGGCATCCTCCCGGCCCTGCGGGAGCCCTTCAAGGTGCGGCTCTACGCCTTCGGGGAGCAGGCCCGGCGCGTGGACAGCCTCCAGACCCTCCCCGCCGATCAGGAGGCGACCCACCTCTCGGCCGCCCTCGCCCGCGTGCTGGCGGACTTCCGGGGCACGCCGCTCTCCGGCATCGTGCTGCTCACCGACGGCGGCGACACCAGCCCGGACGTCCCCCTCAACCAGGCCGAGCAGCTCCGCGCACAGAACATCCCGCTGCACATCGTCGGCCTCGGGCAGGAAGCCTTCGAGCAGGAGCGCGAGATCCTCGACGTGACCGTGGCGAAAGGGGTCGAGGAGACGACGGGGGCCGAGATCGACGTGAAGGTGCGGAGCTGGGGGACGGAGCCTGCCCCGGTGCGGTTCACGCTGCTCGACGGCGACGAGCCGGTGTTTTCGGAGACGCGGCGGCTCAAAGGCAGCGGCAAGATCGACCAGTTCACGTTCTTCTACGAACCGGCCGAGCGCGGCGCGCAGGAGTTGACGCTGCGCCTGGAGGAGGCCCCCGCCGAGCGCAACACCGCCAACAACCTCGCCCACCTCCTCGTCGATACCCGCCCGGACACGATCCGGGTGCTGCACTTCGAAGGGTATCCGCGGCCCGAGTTCAAGTTTGTCAGGCGCGCGCTGGAGGACGATCAGGTCGTCCGGTTCGTCTCCGTTACCCGCACCGGCACGGGCACGTACTACCGGCAGGGCATCGCCTCGCCGGACGAACTGGTCGGGGGCTTCCCGCGCGATCAGGCCGAGCTGTACCGCTTCAAAGCCGTCATCCTGGGCGACATCGAGGCGTCGGCGTTCTCGCTGGAGCAGCTCCGGCTGCTGGAGCGGTTCGTCCGCGAGCGGGGAGGGGGGCTGCTGATGCTCGGTGGCCGCAGCAGCTTTGCCGAGGGCGACTACTGGAATACGCCCGTCGCCGATCTGCTGCCCGTCGAGATCGACCCGGGACGGCGCCGGGTGCTACCGCCGTCGTTCACCGTGGAAGGCCGCCCGCCGGCCGAGCAGGGCTTCCGCTTCCAGCCCACCGCGGCGGGGCTGGAGAGCCCGATCCTCAAGCTCGCCACCGACCCGGAGGCCAACGCGCGGCTCTGGAGCGAGATGCCGGGGCTGACGAGCCTGAACTACCTGGGCGCGCCCCGGCCCGGCGCCGTGGTCCTGGCCGAGAAGCCGGCCGACGACTTCGGCGGCAGCGAGCCGCTGCTGGTGGTGCAGCGCTACGGCCGGGGGCGCAGCGCGGCGCTGGCCACCGCGAGCACCTTCCGCTGGCAGATGCACCTCGACGCCGAAGACCGGCGGCACGAGCGGTTCTGGCGGCAGCTCGCCCGCTGGCTCGTCGCCGACGCCCCGGATCGCGTCAACCTCGACCTCGCGCAGGACCGCGTGGCCCCAGGTGATGACGTCGCGGCTACGGTGACGATCTTCGACCCGGACTACGCGCCGCTCGATGCCGTCGAGCTGGCCGGGTTCGTCACCAACCCACAGGGCACGCGGGAGGAGGTCACGTTCCAGCCCGATCTGACGCGCCCTGGCACGTTCACGGCGACGTTCGTGCCGCAGGCGCAGGGGATGTACGAGATGACGGTCGATGCCGACGGCGTCAATGTCGATGGCGTCGATGTCGATGGCGAGGTGGGGCGGATGGGCCGTGCGGCGCAGCGGTTTCTCGTGCGCCCGTCCCGGCGGGAGTTCTACGACGCCACCCTGCGGCGCGCGCTGCTGGAGCGGCTCGCCACCACGTCCGGCGGTCGCTACTACGCCCCGGCCGAGGCCGCCGCGATCCCGGAGGAGCTGCGCAGCCGCCGCACCAGCACCTCCGTCTACCGCGCCGAGCCGCTGTGGGACCTGCCGATTCTGTTCGGGTTGTTGGTGCTGATGCTGCTGGGGGAGTGGGCCTACCGCCGCCGCCGGGGGCTGCCGTGAGGAGCGATCGGCGAGCAGGACGGGTTCCGGGTGGGTTCCGGGTGGATCCCACGGGGGATGCCCATTCTTCCCGAGAGAAAGCGCCCCGCCGGACGCCGCCGGACGCGACGCTTCGTGGGAGGTGGTTCATTGCTTTCGACGGGTGCACGTCGTAGCTTAACCGATAAAGTAAACTCCGAGGCCATTACGACGCCGTCGAAGAGCACCATGGCCAAGCGCGTGCGCCTGATCGACATTGCCGAACGGTTGAACCTGACCAAGGTTAGCGTCTCGAAGGCCCTGCGCGACCACCCGGACATCTCGAAGGAGACACGGGAGCTGGTCAAGAAGACGGCGGCGGAGATGGGCTACACGCCCAACCTGCTGGCGCGCTCGCTCTCGTCGCGCCGGTCCAACACGCTCGGGCTGGTCGTGCCCAAGATCGCCCACACCTTTTTCTCGACCGTCATCGACGCGGTGCAGGAGGAGGCGACGAAGGCCGGTTACGGGATCGTGCTGGCCGTCTCGAGCGAGCGCGCGGAGCTCGAACGCCAGCACATCGAGCGCCTGCTGGCCATGCGGGTGGACGGGCTGCTCGTCTCGGTGTCGAAAGAGCAACCCGATCGGGCCATCTACGAGCACGTTCGTCAGATGAACGTCCCTCTGGTCTTTTTCGACCGGCGGATCGAGGACATGGGCTTCAGCAGCGTGACGGTGGCCGACCGTGACGGGGCCCGGCTGGCCGTTGACTATCTGATCGAGCAGGGCTACCGGCGCATCGCGCATATCGCCGGGTCGAGCGAGGTCGAGATCGGCCGGGAGCGGCGGGCCGGGTACGAGGAGGCGCTGCGCCGGCACGGCCTTCCGGTTCCGGCGCACTGGGTCATCGAAGGCGGCTTCGACGAACAGCACGGCTACGACGCCTTCCGCCGGATCCTCCAGACGGGCGACCTGCCCGAGGCGGTCTTCGCGGCGACGTTCCCGATCGGCCTGGGCGTCTACCGGGCCATCTGTGAACACAGCGTGGCCCTGTGCCGGTCGATCCAGATCGTCACCTTCGGCGAAGGGGGGCTGAACGAGTTCTATACGTACCCACACCTGTGTGTGCGCCAGCCCACGCGCGAGATGGGGCGCCGGGCCGTGGAGGTGTTGCTGGCCGAGATCGAAGCGCTCGACGCGGGCCGGGAGGCGGAGGCGCCCCGGCACGTCGTGCTGGAGACGGAGCTCGTCCTGCCGCCCGACTACCCGCTGGCGCCGCTGGACGGCACGCCGGCACACACCCCGGCCGGGTGATTTTTGTTTTGCCTGATCGCTTAACCGGTTAAGAAATGGCTTTACCCGACCTCAACCGGCATACGGCCCGGCAACGCGGGCAGGAGCCGCCGGCGGCGCTGCCGGAGCGGGTGCTCCAGTTCGGCACCGGCGCCTTCCTGCGGGGCTTCGCCAGCTACTTCGTCGACCGCGCCAACGAGGCCGGCCGGCTCAACGGCCGGATCGTCATGGTGGGCTCGACCGGCAGCGGGCGCGTGCAGCGCCTGGCCGCTCAGGACGGCCTCTACACGCTGCTGGTGCGCGGGCGCGAGCACGGGGAGGTCGTCGACCGGGCGCGGCTCATCACGGCCGTCGGCCGGGTGCTCTCGGCCCGCGACCGGTGGGCCGAGGTGCTCGACGTGGCCCGCCAGCCCGACCTCGCCCTGGTCGTCTCGAATACGACCGAGGTGGGCATCACGCTGGACGAGGACGACCGCATCGACCGGAACCCGCCGCGTTCGTTTCCGGGCAAGCTCACCGCCGTGCTCTACGAACGAGCCCGGGCCTTCGACTTCGACCCGGCGCGCGGGCTCCTCATCCTGCCCTGTGAACTCGTCGACGACAACGGGGATCGGCTCCGGGAGATCGTGCAGGCGCTGGCTGCCCGCTGGAAGCTCCCGCCCGCCTTCCTGGCGTGGCTCGACGCCTCCTGCCGCTTTTGCAACACCCTGGTCGACCGGATCGTGCCGGGGACGCCGCCGGAGGAGGAGGCCGCGGCCTTCTATGAGCGGCTGGGGTACCGGGACGAACTGCTGACCGTGGCCGAGCCGTATCGCCTCTGGGCCATCGAAGGCGACGACGAGGTGCGGGAGCGCCTGCCGCTCGCCGGCACCGACGCGGGGATCGTGGTCGCCGGCGACATCACGCCGTACCGGCTGCTCAAGGTGCGCATCCTCAACGGCGCGCACACGATCTCGGTGCCGGTCGCGCTGCTCTGCGGCCTGGAGACGGTCTGCGAGGCCGTGGAACACCCGCTGGTGGGGCGCTTCATCCGGCGCCTCGTCCGGGACGAGATCGCGCCGGGGCTGGACCTGCCGGAGGATCTGGTCACCCCCTTTGCCGAGGCGGTCCTGGAGCGCTTCGCCAATCCGTTCATCCGGCATGCCCTGCGCGACATCACGTTTCAGCAGACCATGAAGATGCGGGTGCGTGTGGTGCCCTCGATCGAGGCGTATGCGGTCCGGTTTGGCGAGGCGCCGCCGTCGCTGGCCTTCGGCTTTGCCTGCTTCCTGCTGTTCCAGCACCCGCGCGTTCGCCCGGACGGCCCCTGGCCCGAGGACGAGGCCGCGCCGTACTGGCAGGCCCGCTGGCAGGGGGTGGCGCCGGACGACGCAGAGGCGCTGGTGCAACGGGCCGCCGACGTGCTCGCCGACGCGGACCGGTGGGGCCTGCCGCTCCAGGCCGTCCCGGGTTTCGAACGGCACGTCGCCGTACATTTGCGGCGGGCTCTCCGGGAGGGTGTCCCGGCGGCACTGGCCGCGCACCTCGACGAGGTGGGCAGCCGGTCCTGAAGGGCCCGTGCAGGCCCTTTTTCACGCAACCTGTGTGTGCAACCATGCGAGCGACGATTCTTCAGCACATCATCGACAGCGGCGTCGTGGCCGTGATCCGGATGCGGGACGCGCAGAAGCTGCTGCGGGTGGTCGAAGCGATCCGGGAGGGCGGCATCACGGCGGTCGAGGTGACGATGACGGTGCCCGGCGCGCTGGCCGTCATCGAGGCGGTGGCCCGCCACCTGGGCGACGACGTGCAACTGGGCGTGGGGTCGGTGCTGTCGGCCGAGGTGGCCCGCCAGGCCATCGACGCCGGCGCCCGCTACGTCGTCAGCCCCGTCTTCAAGCCCGAGATCGTGGCCGAGGCGCACCGGCACGACGCGCCCGCCATGCCGGGCTGCTTCACGCCCACGGAGATCCTGGCCGCCACCGAGGCCGGCGCCGACCTCATCAAGGTGTTCCCGGCCGATGTGGTGGGGATGCCGTTCTTCAAGGCGGTGCTGGCCCCGATGCCGCACCTGAAGCTGATGCCCACCGGCGGCGTCACGCTCGAGAACGCGGGCGACTGGATCCGCGCCGGCGCCGTGGCCGTCGGCGTCGGCAGCGCCCTGCTGGACAGGGCCGCCATCGCCGCGGGCGACTATGCCGTCCTCACCGAGAACGCCCGGACGCTGCGCCGGAGCGTCGAGGCCGGGCGGGTCGCCGTGGCCTCCTGAGCGGCTCCAGGCCGGCGGCGGGTTTCATCCAACGCAAAACAGGAACAGCGATCATGAAAGTCATCACCCTCGGCGAGATCATGCTCCGGCTCTCGACGCCGGGCTTCCAGCGGTTCGTGCAGGCCTCGTCGTTCGACGTCACCTTCGGAGGCGGCGAGGCCAACGTGGCCGTGTCGCTGGCGAACTACGGCTTCGAGAGCTACTTCGTCACGAAGCTGCCCCGCCACGAGATCGGGCAGGCGGCCGTCAACCACCTGCGCCGCTTCGGCGTGTCGGATCGCTTCATCGTCCGCGGCGGCGAGCGGGTCGGCATCTATTTCCTGGAGACGGGCGCCAGCCAGCGGGCCTCGAAGGTCGTCTACGACCGGGCCGGCGCCGCCGTCACCACGCTCACGCCGGAGGAACTGGACTTCGAGGCGCTCTTCGACGGGGCGCGGTGGTTCCACTTCACCGGCATCACCCCGGCCCTCGGCGAGATACCCCGGCGGACGGTGACGGCCGCGGCCCGCGCGGCCAAGGCGGCCGGCGTGACGGTTTCGTGCGATCTCAACTACCGCAAGAAGCTCTGGACGGTCGAGGAAGCACAGGCCACGATGCGTCCGCTGATGGAGTACGTGGACGTGTGCATCGCCAACGAGGAGGATGCCGAGAAGAGCCTGGGCATGAAGGCGGGCGGGACCGACGTGGAGGCGGCGCACCTGGAGGAGGAAGCCTACGTGGAGCTGGCGCGCCGGCTCAAGACGACGTACGGGTTCGAGGCCGTCGCCATCACGCTGCGCGAGAGCTTCTCGGCGTCGGTCAACGGCTGGAGCGCGCTGCTGCACGACGACCGGGACTGCCGGGAGCCGTACCGCTCGCGCCGGTACGAGATCCAGCTGGTCGACCGCGTCGGCGGGGGCGATGCCTTCGCCGGCGGGCTGATCGCGGGGCTGTTGCAGAAGGACGACACCCGCCAGGCCCTCGAGTTCGCCGTGGCCGCCTCGTGCCTGAAGCAGACGATCCCGGGCGACTTCAACCTGGTCAGCCGCGAGGAGGTCGAGAAGCTCGCCGCCGGCGGCGGTTCGGGGCGCGTCGAGCGTTGAACCGGCCCGGCTCCGTTTCACCAGCCATCCATCCCCATGTCGTCACTCGTTTCCCGTCGTGAATTCCTCCGGTGCCTGGCGGCCGGGGCCGGAGGCCTGATCGTGCTGCCCCTGGCCGGCAGCGGTTGCCGGGGGGGCGCAGGCCTCCGCGATGCGCCCGCGTGGGCGGAGGTGCCCGGCATCCTCGAGCGCATCCGGCCACCCCGGTTCCCCGACCGTGATGTGCTCGTCACCGACTTCGGCGCCGTGCCGGGCGGGACGGAACCGGCCACCGACGCGTTCCGCCGGGCCGTGGCCGCCTGCCATGACGCCGGCGGTGGGCGCGTCGTGGTGCCGCCCGGCGACTTCCTCACCGGCCCGGTCCATCTGCGCTCGAAGGTCAACCTGCACCTCGCCGAAGGCGCGACGCTGCGTTTCTCCACCAACCCGGAGGACTACCTGCCGCCCGTCTACACCCGGTGGGAGGGGGTCGAGTTGATGAACTATTCGCCGCTCATCTATGCGCGGGGGCAGGAAAACGTGGCCGTCACCGGGGCGGGCACGCTCGATGGACAGGCCGACGAGCAGCATTGGTGGCCGTGGAAAGGGCAGGCCCGGTATGGATGGACGGAGGGCAGCCCGGAGCAGGGACCGGCCCGCGATCGCCTCTTCCGCATGGCCGAGGACGGCGTGCCCGTCGCCGAGCGCGTCTTCGGCACGGGCGACTACCTCCGGCCCAGTTTCATCGAGTTCTACGACTGCCGGAACGTGCTCATCGAAGGGGTGACGATCGTGCGCTCGCCGATGTGGCTCGTGCATCCGACGCTGTGCACCAACGTCACCGTGCGCGGGATCACCGCCCGTTCCCACGGGCCGAACAACGACGGCTGTGACCCCGAGAGCTGCACCGACGTGCTCATCGAAGACTGCTTCTTCGACACGGGCGACGACTGCATCGCCCTGAAGTCGGGGCGCAACGCCGACGGGCGGCGCGTGGGCCGGCCCATCGAGAACGTCGTCATCCGGCGGTGCACGATGCGCGACGGGCACGGCGGCATCGTCATCGGGAGCGAGATGTCCGGCGGCGCCCGCCGCATCTTCGCCGAGGCCTGCCATCTGGACAGCCCCAACCTGGACCGCGTCCTGCGGATCAAGACCAACTCGGTGCGGGGCGGCTTCGTCGAGGGCGTCTACCTGCGCGACATCACGGCCGGGCAGGTGGCCGACGCCGTCGTCCGGATCAACTTCCTGTATGAGGAAGGAGATGCCGGTCCCCACGATCCCGTCGTGCGCAACATCGACGTGCGGCGGCTCACGAGCAGTCAGAGCACGTACGCGCTCTACCTCATCGGCTATCCGGACGCCCCCATCCGCGACGTGTACCTGGCGGACTGCCGCTTCGACGGCGTCGCGCGGGACAGCGTCGTCGAGCACGTCGAAGGTCTGGTGCTCGACGAGGTGTTCATCAACGGGGAGCGGGTCGAACGGCTCACCTCCACAACCTGATCATCTATGCGAGGCTGGTTTCTTTTTCTGCTGATGATGCTGGTGCCAGCGACGGCCGCGGCCCAGCAAACATACTATGTGGCGCCGGGCGGACGTGCCACGGCGGCAGGCACCCTGGCCGATCCGTTCGACGGCATCCCGGCCGCCCTGGCCCACGTGTCACCGGGCGACACGATCTACGTGCGCGGCGGCACCTACGTCTCGCCGGTTCCCATCCGCATCGACCGCACCGGCCTCGAAGGGCAGGTTCTCCACATCTGGGCCTATCCCGGCGAGACGCCCGTCTTCGACTTCACCGGCGCCTCGCGCGGGTTCGACGTGCGCGGGTTCTACCTGCACCTGAAAGGCCTCGTGGCCGAGCACGCCGAGGATAACGGCATTTACCTGAAGGGGGCCTCGTACAATATCCTCGAACAGATGGTGGCGCGCTACAACGGCGACTCGGGCGTGCAGCTCGAAGACGGCGCCTCGTACAACCTGCTGCTCAACGTGGACTCCTACGGCAACTACGACCCCGGCAACCACGGCGAGAACGCCGACGGCTTCGCCGTCAAGTTTGGCGTGGGGCCGGGCAACGTGCTGCGGGGGTGCCGGGCCTGGGGCAACTCGGACGACGGGTACGACTTCTGGTCGCGGGACGACCCCGGGCAGCAGGGCGTCACGGTGGAGGACAGCTGGGCCTTCAAGAATGGCATCAACGTGTGGGACGACCCGGGCTTTCAGGGGGATTCGAACGGCTTCAAGCTCGGGCACGGGCCGGGCCCGCACGTCCTCGCCGGCAACGTGGCCTGGGGCCACCGGGCCCACGGCTTCGACGTCAACGGCAACCTCAGCGGGGTGACGCTCTACAACAACACGGCCTACCTCAACGGCGGCTACGACTTCTATTTCGACGACGATCCGAACGTGGCCGACGGCGGGCACGTGCTGCGCAACAACCTCGCCTACGGCCGGGTGCGGATGGATGCCACGGTGGTCGATGATGCCGGTAACGCGTGGAATGCCGGCCTGCCGGCCCCGCAGCCGTCCTTCTTCGTGAGCCTCGACGACACCGGCGCCGACGGGCCGCGCGGTCCGGACGGCAGCCTGCCCGTGTTGCCCTTCCTCCGCCTGGCTGCCGGCAGCCCCTACATCGACGCCGGCGTGGACGTGGGGCGTCCCTACGAAGGCGCGGCGCCGGACCTGGGCGCCTTCGAGTCGCCCGATGCGACGGGGGCGCCGGTGGAGGTGAGCGACGAGGTGCCGGGGCGCCTGCGGCTCGAGGCCCCCTACCCGAACCCCTTCGTCGACCGGGTCCACCTCACGTTCGAAGCCGCCCCGGCGGAGGGGTACCGCCTGCGCATCTTCGACGTGCTCGGGCGGGCCGTCGCCACGCTCGTCGATGGCACCGTGGCGCCCGGGCGGCATACGGTCACGTGGGCGGCCGGCGCGCACCTGCCGCCCGGCCTCTACTTCGCCCGGCTGGAGGCCGGCGAGTCGGTACAGGTGGTCCGGCTCGTCAAAGCACGATGAGGCGATCGTTCAAACCAGACCGGAGCAACGACCGATGAAGCTGTTTTCGCTCGACGGCAGGAAGGCGCTGGTCACGGGGGCCAGCCGGGGGCTGGGGCGGGCGATGGCGCTCGCGCTGGCCCGTGCCGGGGCGGACGTCGTCTGTGCCGGCACCACCCGCCGCGGAACCGACGAGACAGCCGCCGCCATCCGGGCCCTGGGCCGCCGCGCCTGGCAGGTGGCGGCCGACCTTTCCGACCGCGCGGCCCTGCACGCCCTGGTCGAGGAGGTGCAACGGGCCGCCGGCGACATCGACATCCTGGTCAACAATGCCGGCACGATCCGCCGGCACCCGGCCGTCGACTTCCCCGCCGAAGACTGGGACCTGGTGCTGCGCACCAACCTGGACGCCACGTTCTTCCTGTGCCAGGCCTTCGGTCGCGCGATGATGGCACGGGGTGGCGGCAAGATCATCAACGTGGCCTCGCTGCTTTCCTTCACCGGAGGGATCACCGTGCCGGCTTACACCGCCAGCAAGCACGCCGTGGCCGGCCTCACCAGGGCCCTGGCCAACGAATGGGCCCGGCACAACGTGCAGGTCAACGCCATCGCACCCGGCTACTTCCGCACCGACAACACGAAGGCGCTGCAGGAGGACCCGGTTCGTTCCCGCGAGATCAGCAGTCGGATACCCGCCGGGCGGTGGGGAGAGCCGGACGACCTCGCCGGCGCCGTCGTCTTTCTGGCCGCCCCGGCCAGTGATTACGTGAACGGCCACATCCTCGTCGTCGATGGCGGCTGGATGGCCCGGTGACGGCAAGGGGCGGTGTGGTCCCTTCTCCTGCAATGACTCTGAACGAATACCGGAACCATGATGCATGACCTGCCTGATCTCGAACGCTTCCGCCGCATGAACACCGAGGAATTGCGCGCCCATTTTCTCGTGTCCGGCCTGTTTCGGCCCGGGCACGTGACGCTGCGCTACATCGACCTGGACCGGGTGGTGCTTGGCGGGGCGGTTCCGCTGGAGGAGGCGCTCCCGCTGGAGGCCGTCGACGCGCTGGCGGCGGCCTATTTCGCCGAGCGGCGCGAGGTGGGCATCCTCAACGTCGGCGGCAGCGGTCGCATCACGGTGGACGGCACGCGGTATGCGATGGCGCCCCGCGACGGGTTGTACGTGGGCCGCGGCAGCCGGGAGGTGCGTTTCGAAAGCGATGACCCGTCCCACCCGGCGCGGTTCTACCTGGTCAGCTATCCGGCCCATGCGGCCTACCCGACGACTCCCATCCGCCAGCAGGACGTGGAGCGGGTGGAGCTGGGAACGGACGAGAAAGCCAACCGGCGTCACCTGTACAAGTACATCCATCCGGACGGGGTGCGGAGTGCCCAGCTCGTCATGGGCATCACCGCGTTGCAGCCCGGCAACGTCTGGAACACGATGCCGGCCCATACGCACGCCCGGCGGACGGAGGTGTACCTGTACTTCGACCTGGCCCCCGACGACGTCGTCTTCCACTTCATGGGCGCGCCGCAGGAGACGCGCAGCCTCGTCGTGCGCAACGAGGAAGCGGCGCTCTCGCCCGGGTGGTCCATCCACGCCGGAGCCGGCACTGGCGCCTACACGTTCTGCTGGGCCATGGGCGGCGAAAACCAGGACTTCGCCGACATGCAGTTCGTCGACATGAAGGACCTGCGGTGACGGGAAGCGGACCCGGTTCCGGGGCAGAGACTTTTTTGAAGAGGCCCGGGAGATTGTCTTGACTTTGTTTGAAGGTCAGGATAGCTTAACCGGAGAAGTTACCGGTTAAGTTTCGAAAGGAGGCAGGAAAGGCCTTGCGGGTGCCCGGGTCTTTCGCGGCCTTCGGTTTACCGGGACGTAGATGGAATGAATGGCATGGCACGCGCATTCGAACAACGCCTGCACGCGCCGGCACGGCAGCCGGAAGCGCTTTTGATTTCGACGCGCTGGCGCATCGGAGTCCGGGGGCCGGGTCTGGTCCGAGGGCTAGCTCTGGCCTTGCTTCTGGCTTTGCTTCCCGTGGCGACGGTTCTGTCGCAGAACGTCGGCCGTATTGCCGGGACGGTGACGGATGGGCCCGGCGGCGAGCCGCTGCCCGGCGCCAACGTGGTCGTGGTGGGCACGACCCGGGGCGCCGCCACAGGCGTCGACGGCACCTACTACATCCTGAACGTGCCGCCCGGGCGCTACGAACTCCGAGCCAGCATGGTCGGGTACGAGGCGGTCGTGGTGACGGACGTGATCGTCCACGCGAACCGGACCACCACGGTCGACTTCGTGCTGACCGATGCGGCCATCGGGGCCGGGGAGGTGGTCATCACCGCCGAGCGCCCGGACGTGGAGCGAGACAAGACGTCCACCAGCTATGTGGTGCGTCCCGAAGAGATCCAGGCCCTGCCCGGCATCCGCGACATCGGCGACGTGCTCCAGCTGAGCTCCGACGTCGTCGACGGGCACTTCCGCGGCGGGCGGCTGGGCGAGGAGTTCTATTCGGTGCAGGGCATGGGGATCATGAACCCGCTGGACAACTCGGCGGCGTTCATGCCCATCATGAGCGCCGTCGAGGAGGTCGAGGTCATCACGAGCGGGTTCGGGGCGCAGTACGGCAATGCGCAGTCCGGGGTGGTGCGGATCGCGATGAAGGAGGGGGATCGGACGGCCTGGCGCACCCAGTTCGAGGCCCGGGTACGGCCGCCCGGACGCAAGCACTTCGGCCCCAGCGTCTTCGATCCGGACGACCAGCCGTACCTCCGCCTGTTGCTGGTCGAAGGGGACGTCTGGCTGCGGGGGGATCCCAGTTCCGACGATCCGCAGCCGTTCTACGGGGCCATGGCCTCCGGGCTGACGAGCTACTTCGCCAGTGACACCCTGGCGCAACTCGCCATGGCCCGCGCGCTCTACGAGCAGACGCGACGGGATGCCGGCCGGGCCTACGGGCAGAACCTCGACCATTCGGTCGAGCTGGCTACGGGTGGCCCCGTCAACGACCGGATGCGCATGTTCGTCGCCCTGCGCACGCTCGACCGGTATCCCTTCCTGCCGACGGAACGGCCCGACACCGAGCAGCAGGTGATGGGCAACCTCGTCATGGACCTGTGGGACGGCGCGGCGCTCCGGGTGAGCGGGGGCCTGCTGCACGACCGGGAAAGTGTCTTCCCGAGCCGGAACAGCGTCGGGGGGTACCAGCAATGGCTGTGGGACCGCGTCGTCGGCCTGCGCTACCGCAAGCGCACCAACGTGCAACTGGGTGCGCGCCTGACGCACGCGCTGAGTCCGAGCACCTACTACGAGGTGCAGCTCAGCACGCTGCAGACCAGCGACGAGGTGGGCTCGACGCCCGTGCCGGCCACCCTCCCGGATACGGTGAACATCAACTGGTTCGTGGGGACGCTCGCCTTCCCGAACAACAATTCGCCGGACGGGCTCGACTATCAGATCGGCAACCACACGTTTTCCAACGAGAAGAGCCGGACCATCTCGTTCGACGGCTCCATCACGAGCCAGGTCACGGAGGCGCATCTGGTCAACGGGGGCGTGCAGGTCAACGCCTATTCGATCGACGTCGCCAACATGCTCAACGTGCGCACGAGCCGTCTTGCGGAGGACTATACGGCCCGGCCGTTCGAAGCCGCCGTCTACCTGCAGGACAAGATGGAGTTCGAAGGAATGATTGCCAACGTGGGCCTGCGCTTCGATCTGTGGCACTCCGGGATGGAGTACTACACGGACCTGTATACGCCGTTCGGCACGCCCGACTCGACCGGCGTGTTCGACCCCGGGGCCGGTGCCCGCAGCAAGGCGCCCGTGCACGTGCGCGTGCAGCCCCGGGTGGGCATCTCGTTCCCCGTCACGGCGAGCACCGTCTTCCACCTGAACTACGGGTCGTTCATGCAGCGGCCCTCGTTCCAGTACATCGTTTCCCGGCGGATCGGGCAGGTGGACCGCCGCCCGGACATCCTGGGCAACCCGGCGCTGAAGCCCGAGACGACCAACAGCTACGACATCGGGGTGTTGCAGGGCCTCGGGGCCGGCTTCACGCTGGACGTGAGCGGGTACTACAAGGACGTCAAAAACCTGGTCGAGCAGGCCCAGTTCACCGATGAGCGGGCCGGCTATCAGGTGGCCTCCTTCTTCAACCTGGATTATGCCGACATCCGGGGCTTCCGCATCGCCCTGAACAAGCGGCGGGGGGCCCTGCAGGGGTCGCTGAACTACCAGTACAGCTATGCCACCGGCAAGAGCCCGAACGCCACGGCGGCCTCGCCGCTCTTCAGCCGGGACACCCTGGGCGTCGTCACGAGCGACCTGACGAACGTGCCGACGCGCGACATCATCCTGGACTTCGACCGCACGCACAACCTCATCGTGTCGCTGACCTACCTGACGGGGGACCAGGGCGGGCTGAAGATCGGACGCATCCGCCCCTTCGCCAACATGTCCTTCTCCGTCTTTTCGACGGCCCAGAGCGGCCGCCCGTACACGTCGCCGACGGACATCCGGCTGATCAACACGAAGCGGACGCCGGCCGAGTACAACACCGACGTGAGCATCTCGAAGCACGTCCCCCGCTTCTTCGGGGCGTCGGCCACGGTCTACTTCGAGATCTTCAACCTCTTCAACAACGCCATCCTCAACTACAACTACCTGTTCCGCCGGCCGACGGCGACGAATCCGAACCTGGCGTTGCAGTATTATGAAACGTACGGCATCGAGGACCCGGACAACGGGGTGCGCTACTGGTGGGACAAGGGGCGGCAGGGGCCCTTTGCGGTGGATCAGTCTTTCCTCATCTACAGCAACGAGCCCCGCTCCTACAGTCTGGGCGTGCGGGTGACGTTTTAGCTCGGGCAATCCGTGAGAGTACGCATGAGAAGGTTCGTTTTGATGCTGGGGATGCTGGTCGTGCTGGCCGGCCCGGCCCGTGCGCAGCAGCGCGCGTGGCAGGTGCATACCCGGGGACTGCTGCATCAGACCGTCTTCAACACCGGCGAGCTGGGCCGTCCCTACAGCGCCGGCGGGACGGTGCCGGAGGGGCGCCCGTCGATGGAGTGGCCGCCCCACTCCCGGCTGATCCTGGACCGCCGCAACTACCCGGGGCAGCACAACTCGTTCGGCAGCGGCGTCTGGCTGGCGGCCACGAGGCCGGACGGGACGCGCCAGTACGCGTTCTGCGGGGCGGTCTCGAACACGGACGGCGAGCCGGTGCCCGTCGTCGGGGTCTACAGCACGCCCGTCGAGATACGGCGCATCGAGAACTTCCCGGTGCTCGAGGACGGCTCGCTGAACCCCGCCTTCGACCCGGACGAAGCGGAGGAGATCATCATCGCCGTCTGGGACACGCCGCTGGGCATCCGCGTCACGCGGACGAGCCGGGCCTGGAGCTATCCGGGCTATGACAGCTTCATCATCTACGAGTATGCCTTCGAGAACCGGTCCGGGCAGGTGCTCGAAGACGTGTTCATCACGTTTGCCAACACGTTCGCCCCGTCGATGTTCGGGTACCAGCGGATCCACGGGGACTGGACGGAGGCGTCGTTTCGGGGGCAGCCGCCGGCGGGGCTCGGGGATCACTTCGCCCGGTTCGATCTAAAGCGCTGGATGACCTACAACCACGAGCGCAACGGCCTGCCCGACCCCGACTTCTTCGATGCCTGGTCCGTGCCGGGCGGGCAGGGCGGCCTGAACGCGCCGCAGGCGGTGGGGCTGATGGTGCTCCGTTACGACTACGAGCACCTCGCCACCCGGGACCAGACCCGCCAGGTCTTCCTCGTCCCGGCCGACAGTGCGGGCATGTGGGATCGCAACGGCAAGGCCCGGCAGCCTTTCCTGCTGCGCTACGAGAACGGCAACCTCTACGAGGGCAAGATCGCCACGTGGATGGAGCCCCGGCTGCGCCGCAAGACGGGCATCTGGCAGAGCCCCCAAGACTCGATGCGGTTCAGCGAGCAGTTCGACCCCGACCTCTGGTCGTACTGGAAGGGGCGCACGAGCACGTCGAACAACCTGTCGTGGTGGCAGCCCGTGGCGCGGGCCTACGGGTTCTTCCCCTACTACATGGAGCCGGGTAGCACGGCCCGGTTTGCCGTGGCGGAGGTGGTGGGCTACGGCCCCGGCGGGCCGGGCGACCACGTCTATACCGACCTCGGGGGCACCGTGCGCGCCGGCGCCGATGCGGGGGCGCTCTTCAGCCCGGTCCCCAGCTGGTACGACGTCCTCGAATACCCGCACCTGGGCACCGACGGCACCATCGGGAGCACGTACCTGCAGGATCATCCGCTGCCGTGGTACGTGACGCCCCCGGTCGTGTCGATCCGGGATGTGGCGGACCGGGCCATCGAGATGTACACGGGGCGGCCCCTCGTCAAGCACGACACGGTGCAGTATGAGCCGCTCGACGCGCCGCCCACGGGGCGGTACAACACCGTGCCCATCCCCGTCCCCGCCCCGGCCATCCGGATCGAGAACACGAGCGCGGCGGCCAACCGGATCGTGTGGGGGCCTCAGGTCGAATCCTTCTCGACGCCCCGCCTGCGGGCCCCGCTGGATCATTACGAGGTGCTCCGGGCGCCGCATCCGCTGGGGCCCTGGACCGTCATCGCGCAGGTGACGCCGGGCGACCCGCAGTACTTCCAGAACGGCGAGTACCGCGTGCTCGACCCCGAGAGCAACCTGGGGGACGAGGTGGCCTATGCCGTGCGCTCGGTGGACGTGGACGGGGGCAAGAGCGGCTGGACCAACCTGACCGTGCACGAGACGCAGGCCCCGCCGGCCGAGCGCCTGGGCAAGGTCTACGTGGTGCCGAACCCGCTGGTCGTCACGAGCGGCCTCTCCGGCGCGGACCGCGGCGGCGACATCGCGGACCGGATCCAGTTCATGGGCCTCACGAGCCGGTGCACGATCCGCATCTTCTCCTATACCGGCCAGCTCATCCAGACGATCGAGCACGACCGGGCCTCCTTCGGCAATCCCTGGTACCAGCTTTCCTTCAACAACCAGGTCATCGCCTCGGGCATCTACTACTTCGTCGTGGAGGATCACGCGACGGGGGACAGGGCCACCGGCAAGTTCGTCGTCATTCACTGAAGCTATGGGCAGAACGGCGATGTGCACGAAACTGAAAGCCCTTCTGGGACTCGTCGCGCTCCTCGTGCCGTGTGCGGGGACGGCGATGGCCCAGAAGGTGGGCAGCACCTCGATGCAGTTCCTGAAGGTTCTGCCTTCGGCCCGAGCGGCCGCCCTGGGCGAGGCCTACAGCGTCTGGGCCGCCGGGGCGGAGGCGGTCTTCTGGAACCCGGCCGGCCTGGCCCGCGCGCAGCGGCATGAGGTTTCGCTGACCTATACGGACTGGCTGTTCGACGCCCGGCAGGGGGCCTTCTCCTACGCACACCACCTCGGCACGCTGGGGGCCATCGGGTTCCAGGTGCAGTACGTGGACTTCGGGGTGTTCGAGGAGACGACGAACGACCGGCCCTACATCAGCAACCCCGATCAGCCCGGCGTGACGGGGCGGACGTTCCGGCCTTTCAGCTACGTGGTCGGCCTCACCTATGCCCGCCACCTCACCGACCGCTTCGCCCTCGGCTTCGGGGCGAAATACGCCCACGAGTCGCTCTTCGACGGGGGAGCCGTGCGGGCTCAGATCCGGCAGAACGTGTTCGACGAAGTGGATACCCGGGCCTCGGCGGTCCTGTTTGACTTCGGCATCCGGTATGAGACGGGCTTCCGGTCGGTGCAGATCGCTTCGGCTGTGCAGAACTTCGGCCCCGACGTGCGCTATGCGGTGGAGTCGTATCCCGTTCCGCTGCTGTTCCGGGTGGGGATCGCGGCCGACCTGGTCGGGCCGGACGGGCTGCTGGCCGGGGGACGGGAGGACAGCCAGATCCGGGCCGCATTCGACCTTTTCCATCCCAACGACTATGCGCAGCAGATGCATTTCGGGATGGAATACGAGTTCATGCACCTGCTCTCCCTGCGGGCGGGATACAAGTTTTTCTACGACGCGGACGGGCTGACGCTCGGGGCCGGGTTGCGGTACGCGCTGGGCGGCGCCGGCGTGGCGATCGACTACAGCTACGGCTCGATGGGGGATTACCTGAGCGGGGTTCAACGTTTCAGCTTGATGATCGTGATTCCATGAACCGAGACCGGCATTACTGGATTCTGACGGCGGTGGCCTGTCTGGCGTGCCTGGCCTGGCCGGCCGCGACGGTGCGGGCGCAGGGGTACGGAGGGCCGCTGACGATGCAGGGATTGCACCAGCAGCACAACCTGCCGGCGGCCTCCCGTGCGTTCGGCGGGGTGACGATCGGGGCCGGAGGCGATCCGGGCCTGATGTTCGCCCACCCGGCGGTGCTGCACAGGGTGCCGGGGGTGCAGGTCTCGGTGGCCGGGTACCACCGTACCCGGGATCTGCGCCAGGAGCAGCACTATGCCCCCGTGCGCTACTATCCCAACCTGAGCCTGCTGCTCGAAAACCGGACGGATGCGATCCCCGACCCGGACCCGGAGCTGGTCGGTTTCACGCCGGCGGACACCGTGCAGCGGCCTTACGACGACCTCTCCCCGAACTGGTCCCGGGATCGCACGGAGCGCCGCCCGCTGCACGTGACGCTGGCCGTGCCCTTCTCGCTGGGCGGTCTGCGGCTGGCCGCGGGGCTCGGTACGATCCAGTATGCGAACCTGGATCACTACTACCAGAACAACAACGTCCTGGACCCGGCCGTGCTCGCACAGCGGCCCCTGCCCACCCTGCGCCCCACGGACGACAACCCGGTGACGGTCGACTGGTACCAGGCGATCCGATCCCGCCAGGGGACGATCGACGGCTACGGCGGGGCGCTGGCCGCGCACCTGCCACGCCTCAACCTCTCCCTCGGCGCCGGCGTGCTGCGCCTGCGCGGCGAGAGCGACGACTTCGAGCAGCGCCGTGAACGGGGGCGGCTCACGTTCCTGGCCAACGAGTTCCGGGCCGATTCGAGCGGGGGGCAGGTCACCCGCGTGGGGACGTCCCGCTTCTCGGCCACCGAGTGGAGCTTCAGCGCGGAGCTCTCCGGCCGGTATGCCAGCCTGGGAACAACCCTGCATCCCCCCACGACCTTCACGCGGGACTACACGCTGGCCGTCGAGGCCGACACCGCCGGGAGCGTCCATGCCTGGACCGTCGACGGGGAGGATCGCTTCCGGTTGCCCTGGCGGGGCACGGTGGGCCTGTCACTCCGGCCGCGCGAGCAGTTGCGCGTCGGCTTCGAGTACGTGTTCCGCCCGTACGCCCGGGCGACGTACACCCCGGCGGTGGGCGAGGCGACGTCGCCCTGGCTCTCGGCCCGCCTGTTCCGTTTCGGTATCGCGTATGAGCCGGCGGACTGGCTGGCCTTCCGAGGGGGGATGCGGAGCGAGGCCGACGTGTTCGAACCCGAAGGCAGCGCGCTCGTCGGGGAGCCCGTCACCTACCGGGTTTTCTCCGTCGGCTTCGGGCTCTCCTTCCGGGGCATCCGGTGGGACGTCACGTACGAGGGCGGCCGCATGAAATACGAAGACATCTGGGGCAGCGCCCTCAGCAAGAACACCGACGTGCGGCACGTCCTCGCGACGAACCTCTCGTTGACGCTTCCGGTCCTTCGATAGCCGCGTCCTGTGCGGCCCGTTGCCGGAGCAACCCACTCGCACACCACAAACGATAACGCAGGAGGTACGACATGAGAAAGACGGTTACGATGCGGTCGGTAGGGACGGCCTTGCTCGGCCTGTTCCTGGGAATCTTGCTCGCGGCGCCGGTCCGGGCGCAGTCCGAAGGGGACTATCGCACGCGGGACAGCGGCGACTGGAGCAACGCGCAGATCTGGGAGCGCTTCAACGGGTCCGCCTGGGTGGCCGTTGCGACGCCGCCCTCCGGGAGCGAGGTGATCACCGTGCGGGAGGCGGACTCGGTCTACGTGGACGTCGAGACCACGCTCACCGGGCATCTCGTCAACCAGGGCATCGTGGACACGGACAGCCTGCTGACCGTCGGCGACGGCGGGGTCTACGAGCATGCCCGTGACGAGGGCAAGATCCCCCGGGTGATCTGGGACGAAGGCTCCACACTGCTCATGACCGGGGTCGTCGCCACGGCGCCGGAGGATCGGAACCAGAACTACTACCACGTCACCTTCAACACGCCGGGCCTGCTCTCCAACCTCAACATGGCCCTCGACGACGCCACCATCGGGGGCGACATTCGCGTGCTCGACACCGGCCTGGCCCGGTGGTACCTGACCACCGCCTCCTCCAACGACACCTCCATCGTGACGATCATGGGCAACGTCTACGTGGAGAACGGGGCCTTCTCGGTGCATGGGACCAGCAATGCCGGGACCACCTTCATTGTGCATCACTACGGCAACATCGAGGTGACGGGCGGCAACTTCTCCATCAGCCGCGGCTCGCAGGGCCTCGGCACGACGACGTGGTACCTTTACGAGGGCGACTTCCACATGGCGAACGCCACGACGCAGAGCTCCACGATCACCCCGGGCGGGGCGAAGTTCGTCTTTGCCCGGCAGGGTCGCCAGACACTCACGCTCGAGAACGTGGAGTTCTCGGCCCTGCCCATCGAGGTCGGCAGTGGCACGACCCTGGACATGGGCCTGAGCAAGCTGGGCGGAAGCGGCAACTTCACCCTGAAGGAAGGCGCCGGGCTCGCCACGGCCCTGCCGGGCGGCGTCGCTGAGATCTTCGCGGACGTCGTCGGGGTGGTCACGCTCGAGGACAACGCCCGTTTCGAGTTCAACGGCACGGAGGCGCAGGTGACGAGCACGGCGATGCCGGCGGTCGTGCAGGACCTGGTGATCGACAACGCGGCGGGGGTGACGCTCTCGCAGGAGACGACGATCAACGGGATGCTGGTGCTGCGGGCCGGGATCTTCGACAACACGATTCCCTTCACGCTCGGAGCCGGGGCCTCGATCTCGATCGAGGGAGGCAGCCTGCTGGTCCCGGTCGCCAACGAGGCGGTGGCGGAGCTGCCCCGGGTGTTCTTCGTGGAGCAGAACTACCCCAACCCTTTCAGCACCTCGACGGTGATTCGCTATGGCCTGCCCGCAGCCTCGGAGGTGACGGTGCGGGTGTATGACCTGCTGGGCCAGGAGGTGCGCACGGTGCATGTTGGTAGCAAGCCGGCCGGTATGCACGAGCTGGTTCTGGAGGCCGGCGAGCTCGGCTCCGGCCTGTATCTCTACCGGGTCGAGTCGGCCAGCCGTTCCGTTTCGCGGCAGATGGTCGTGATCCGATGAAGAACCACCGCCTACGCAAGAACCGGATGGATACACACAGGGAGGACGTCATGAGAATCGTATTGACCATTGCTACCGTTCTATGGCTGCTGAGCCCCGGTCTGGCCGGCCGGGCCCAGGCCCAGCAAGCCGGGGAGTATCGCGCCGTGGCAAACGGCACCTGGAGCGCCGCCGCCACCTGGGAAACCTTCGACGGGACGAACTGGGTGGCCGCCGCCACGGCGCCAACCGGCTCGGAGACGATCACCATCGCCGGGGACGACACCGTCCGCGTCGACGCGGACGTGACCGTCTCCGGCTACGTCCGCGTGGCTGAGGAAGGCGTGCTGCTCGTCGACGGAGGCTCGTTGCAGTTCGCCGACGGAAGCACCTATGAACACGCCCGAGACGGCGGGGATCTGCCGTCGGCCGAATGGGCGGCCGGCTCCACCTACCTGCTGACGGGCACCGAGCAGGACGCACCGGGGAACCGCAACCAGAGCTTCCACCACCTCACCATCAACACGCCCGCGCTGGGGCGCAACCGGGACCTCGGCCTCAACGGTGTCACCATCGGCGGCGATATCCGGGTCATCAGCACGGGCAGCAACCGGTGGCAGTTGACCTCGGCGTCCGCCGGCGACTCGTCGGTCGTGACGATCCTCGGCGACGTCTACGTCGAGGACGGCCAGTTCGCCGTGCAGGGGACCGGCAACGCCCTCACCACCTTCATCGTGCATCACTACGGCAACATCGTCGTCACCGGGGGCAACTTCTCCGCCGCACGGGGCTCGCAGGGCAGCGGCTCCGGCACGACCACCTGGTACCTCTACGGCGGTAACTTCACCCTGGCGAACGCCGCCGTACAGAACTCGAACCCCACTCCGGGCAATGCCCGCTTCGTCTTCGCCGGGGGCGGGACGCAGCAGCTGGCTTTCGAGAACGTCGACTATGCCGGCGGGCAGGTTCATTTCGAGGTGGCGGACTCCACCATGCTGGAGATCGGAGACGGCTTTGCCCTGAACGGCTGGCTCATCAACCGCGGAGAGGTGACCCCGCTCGGGACGCTGACGGTCATGGATGGCGCCGTCTACGAGCACGCCCGCAACGGAGGCACCGTCCCGTCGGCGACGTGGATGGAGGGCTCGACGGTCCTGTTCACCGGCATCACGACGGACGCCCCCGAAAACCGCGGGCAGGATTACCATCACCTCACGCTCGACACGCCGGACCTGGCCTCGAACCGGGACCTGGGCCTCGACGGGCACACGATCGGCGGCAACCTGTCGGTCCTCAATTCCGGCAGCGCCCGCTGGCGCCTGGTGGGGGGAAGCTCCGGCACGGTGGTGATCAAAGGCGACCTGATCGTGCGCGATGCGAGCTTCGAGACGCAGGGTACCAGCAGCCCCACCGACGTGGTGATCGAGCACTACGGAAACGTGGACGTCAACGGCGGTGAGTTCTCCATCAGCCGGGGCTCGCAGGGCAGCGGGACCGGCACGACCATCTGGTACCTCTACGGCGGGGACTTCATGATGGCGAACGCCCGGACCCGGAACTCGAACCCCACCCCGGGCAATGCCCGCTTCGTCTTCGCGGGGGGCGGGACGCAGCACCTGACCCTGGGCGCAGACAACCAGGTCGACGACCTGTCGGTGGAGGTGTCGGACTCGACGGCCCTCGACGTGGGTACGAGCGAGATCGGAGGGGACGGCGTGTTCATCCTGCAATCCGGCGCCACGCTGGCCACGGCCCACCCGGACGGCGTCGCCGGCTCCATCCAGACGACGGGCCCCGTGACGCTGCCCGACGATGCCCGCTTCGAGTTCAACGGCACGGAGGCGCAGGTGACGAGCACGGCGATGCCGGCGGTCGTGCAGGACCTGGTGATCGACAACGCGGCGGGGGTGACGCTCTCGCAGGAGACGACGATCAACGGGATGCTGGTGCTGCGGGCCGGGATCTTCGACAACACGATTCCCTTCACGCTCGGAGCCGGGGCCTCGATCTCGATCGAGGGAGGCAGCCTGCTGGTCCCGGTCGCCAACGAGGCGGAGGCGGACCTCCCGACGGAGCTTGCCCTGTATCCGAACTACCCCAACCCCTTCAGCACGTCGACCCTGATTCGCTTCGACCTGAAGGAAGCGACGCACGTGACCCTCACGGTCTATGACGTCACGGGGCGGGAGGTGGCCAGGCTGTTGACCGAGCAACGGGCGCCGGGGCGCTATCAGATCGAATGGGACGCGTCTAACCTGTCCAGCGGCGTCTATTTTTACCGGCTCCAGGCCGGCTCGTGGCAGGAGACGCGGCGCCTGCTGCTGGTCCGATAGGTCACTGCCCGCTTCCGGCACCATGCCGGCCAGGGTGCCTGCTGCGATCGTACGGGTTGTTGCGGTCGCAGCAGGCGCCGCCGGCTTTCCCCGGCCCTTTACACGTCCCGTAAGGTGCCGGAAAGGGGCGTTCTGTCCGTTCTTTTTCCTCTGAAGATCTGACCCGTGGACCCCCTGGACCTGCACCCCGACCGTTTCTTCGACCCGGACCCGTCGATCCGCCGGATCGCCCGCACGCTCTACGAGGAGGTGCGCGACCTGCCGCTCGTCTGCCCGCACGGGCACGTCCCGCCCGAACTGCTCGACCGCAACGAGCCCTTCCCCGAGCCGACCTCGCTGCTGATCATCCCGGACCACTACATCTTCCGGATGCTCTACGCGCAGGGGGTGCCGCTCGAAGACCTGGGCATCCCCACCCGTGACGGCACGCCGGTCGAGACCGACCCGCGGGCCATCTGGCAGCGGTTTGCCGCACGCTACCACCTCTTTCTCGGCACGCCGACGCGGGCCTGGCTCGACCACGTCTTCTACGAGGTCTTCGGGCTGCGCGTCAAGCTGTCGGCCGAGACGGCGATGCACGTCTATGACCGCATCCTGGAGCAGCTGCAGGATCCGTCGTTTCGGCCGCGGGCGCTCTTCGAACGGTTCAACATCGAGGTGCTCACGACGACCGACGGGGCGGCCGACGCGCTCGTGCACCACCGCAACCTGCGGGCGTCGGGGTTGGGCGGGCGGGTGATCCCGTGTTTCCGGCCGGACGCGGTCTTTCGCCTGGCCGCGCCCTCGTGGCGGGCGGAGGTGGCGCGCCTGGCCGAGGCGGCGGGGATGGACATCGCCGGGTACGCGGACTTCATCCGCGCGCTGGAGGTGCGGCGGGCCTTTTTCAAGGAGATGGGGGCGACGTCGACGGATCACGCGGTGCTGGAGCCGTACACGGAGCGGCTGTCCGAGGCGGAGGCGTCGCGGCTGTTCGAGCGGGGGCTCCGGGGGCGTGCCACGGCGGAGGACCAGCGCCGGTTCGAGGCGCACCTGCTCATGGAGATGGCGCGCATGAGCGTCGAGGACGGGCTGGTGATGCAGTTGCACGCGGGAGCGTTTCGGGACCACAACGAGGCGGTGTATCGCCGGTTCGGGCCGGACAAGGGCGGAGACATCCCGGTGGCGACGGAGTACACGCGCAACCTCCGGGCGCTGCTGAACGCCTACGGGACGGACCCGCGCTTCACGCTGGTGGTGTTCACGCTGGACGAGAGCACGTATGCGCGGGAGCTGGCGCCGATGGCGGGCCATTACCCGGCGATGCGGCTCGGACCGGCGTGGTGGTTTTTCGACAGCATCGAGGGGATCCGGCGCTACCGGGAGTGGACGACGGAGACGGCGGGGGTGTACAACACGGCCGGGTTCAACGACGACACGCGGGCGTTCCTGTCGATACCGGCGCGCCATGATCTGTGCCGTCGGGTGGATGCGAACTACGTGGCGGGCCTGGTGGCGCGTCATCAGGTGGACCTGTCGGATGCCCGCCGGATGGTTCGTGCGATGGCGTACGATCTGGCGCGGGAGACGTACCGGCTGGGCGATGCCGCGCCGGCGACGGCTCCGTCGCAGGACGGCGCGGCCGGCGCGCACGATGACTGAACGGGGATGCCGGGCGATGCGATGGCAAGGCACCATACGGCTCCTGGCGGCGGCGTGGCTGCTGGCCGGGTGGGCCCTGCCGGGGGCGGCTCAGGAGGGGCCGCGCCGGCTCCCGGCCTTTCCCGGCGCCGAGGGCTTCGGGGCCTTCACCGCCGGCGGGCGGGGCGGTGCCGTCTACCGGGTGACGACGCTGGCCGACTACGACGAGGACGAGCCGCCGGTGCCGGGCAGCCTGCGGGCCGCCGTCGAGGCCGAAGGGCCGCGCACCATCGTCTTCCACGTCGCCGGGTACATCGCCCTGAAACGCCCCCTCGAGATCCATCACCCGCACCTGACCCTGGCCGCCCAGACGGCGCCCGGAGAGGGCGTCACGCTGAAGAACTACGGCGTGGAGGTCTATGCCTCCGACGTCATCCTGCGCTACCTGCGCGTACGCCCCGGCGACACGGCCCACCGCGAGCAGGACGCCATCAACGTCCGGGGGCGCAACGTCATCATCGACCATTGCTCGGTGAGTTGGTCCACCGACGAGGCGCTGAGCGTCATCGGCGCGGCCGACGACGTCACCATCCAGTGGTGCCTGATCGCCGAGAGCCTCAACCGCTCCGTTCACCACAAGGGGGCGCACGGCTACGGCAGCCTCCTGACGGCCACCGGGGACGTCTCCATCCATCACACCGTCTATGCCCTGCACGAGAGCCGCAACCCGCGCCCGAAGGACGTGCGGCTCGACTTCCGCCACAACCTGATCTACGGCTACGGCAACGAGGCCGGCTACAACGGCGAGGACTTCACGCGGATGAACTACGTGGGGAACGTCGTGTGGCCGCTGGCGCATAGCGATGACCCCGCCTGCGGCTTCCGCATCGGCGGGCGGCAGACCCGCGTGTTCGTGGACGGCAACCGGCTGGGCTACGGGCCGTCGGTGCGGCGCGATGAGGCCCTGCTGTGCACGACGCGGGACCTGCGCGGGGAGGACGTGCTGGCGGCGGTGACGGTGGACGTGCCGTTCCCCGCCCCCTCGGTGACGCCGGACCCCGCCGCGACGCTGCCGGCGCGGTTGCTCGCCGGGGCCGGGGCCGTCCTGCCCGCCCGCGACGCCGTCGACCGGCGTGTGATGGCGCTGATCCGGGACGGCCGGGGGCGCATCATCGACACGCAGGACGAGGTGGGGGGATGGCCCCCGCTCGCGACGGCCGCGCCGCCGCCGGACGAGGACGCCGACGGCATGCCCGACCCCTGGGAACGGCTCCACGGCCTCGACCCCCGCGACGGCACCGACCACGCCGCCGACGCCGACGCCGACGGCTACACCAACCTCGAAGAATACCTCAACGCGACCGACCCGCGCGATCCGTTCCCCTGGGTGCCACCGCCGGTGCTCGACCCGCCGCCCGGCACCGCCTTCACCGACTCCGCCCTGACGGTCGTCGTGCGCCCGCCGGAGCCGGGGTGGCCCGTGCACGTCACCCTCGACGGGCGCGAGCCGACCGCCGCCGATCCCCGCTACGAGGCGCCGCTCCGCCTCACCGGCAGCGCGCACGTGCGGGCGAAGGTCGTCCGGGACGGCCTCGTCACGACGGCGGCCTACGGGGCGTACGAGCGCCTGCCCTGGCTGCCGGCGGTGCCGCCGCCGCCGGCCACCGCACCCGGCCTGCGTTACGCCTATTACGAGACCGACGACTGGGACGACGGGCCGCCGCCCGAGGCCCTGACGCCCCGCGACACCGGCCGCGTGGACACCCCGGACCTGTCCGTCGCCCGGCGCTCTCACCACTTCGGCCTGCTCTTCGACGGCTACCTCCGCGTGCCGGAGGACGGTGTCTACACGTTCTTCCTCGAAGACGATTACCACAGCCGCCTCTTCATCGACGGGCGCCTCGTCACGCCCGGCACGGCGCCGGGGCAGCCGGGCGGGCAGGTGGCGCTCCGGGCCGGCCTGCACCGTTTCCACCTGCGCATCCTCCAGGAAGGCGGCCATCCGGTGTCTCGTCTCCGCTGGGCCGGCCCCGGCTTCGGCCCCGGCCCGATCCCGGCCGGCGCCTTCGTCCATGAACCCGAACGCCCATGATCCCGCCTGCCATGAACCGTTTCATCCTGCTCCTGATCGGCGTCCTCGTCCTCCCGGCCCGTGCCCAGGACGCCCCGGACCCCTCGCCCGTCGAGGAGGCGGGCCGCTGGGCCGTGCGCATGGCCGAATCCATCATGGCCCGGCGCCCCCTCGTCCGCGAGCGCTGGGACTATGAGACCGGCACCGTCCTGCGCGGCATCGAAGAGCTGTGGAAAAAGACGGGCGATGCCCGCTATGTCGACTACATCAAGCAGAACGTGGACGCCTACGTCCGGCCCGACGGCTCCATCGAGACGTACCGGTTCGAAGACTTCAACCTGGACAACATCAACACGGGCAAGCTGCTCTTCCTGCTGCACGAGCGCACCGGCGACCCGCGCTACCGGAAGGCGGCCGACACCCTGTTCGCCCAGCTCCGCCACCAGCCGACCACGAGCGAGGGCGGCTACTGGCACAAGAAACGGTATCCCTACCAGATGTGGCTCGACGGCCTGTACATGGCCGAGCCGTTCGCCGCGCGCTACCTGCTCACCTGGGGCGACCCCGCCACGGTGGACGAAGGCCTGCGGCACGTGGCCCTGCAATACGCCCTGGCGGCCCGCTACCTGCGCGACCCGGCTACCGGCCTGTTCTACCACGGCTGGGACGAAAAGCGGGTGCAGATCTGGGCCGATTCGCTCACCGGGCGCTCCCCCCACTTCTGGGGCCGCGCCGTCGGGTGGTATGCCATGGCCCTCGTCGACGTGCTCGACGTCTTCCCGAAGGACCACCCGGACTACGGCACGATCCTCGGCATCTTCCGCGACCTGGCCGAAGCCGTGCGCCGGGTGCAGGATCCCGTCACGGGCGTGTGGTACCAGATCCTGGATCAGCCCGCGCGGCAAGGCAACTACCGGGAAGCCTCGGCCAGCAGCATGTTCGTGTATGCGCTGGCCAAAGGCGTGCGCATGGGGTACCTGGATGCTTCCTACCTGGCGGCGGCCCGCCGCGGCTTCCGGGGGCTGGTCGAGGAGTTCGTCTCCGTCGAGGACGGCCACGTCAACCTGAACGGGATCGTCAAGGTCGGCGGCCTGGGCGGAGACAAACGCCGCGACGGCTCCTTCGAATACTACATGAGCGAGCCGGTGGTGGCGAACGATCCCAAGGGCGTCGGGCCCTTCATCCTGGCCGGGGTGGAGATCGAGGCCACGGCCGGTCTGTCTTTAACACCTTGATGGGAGGATGGTACGATGCGATGTATGTTGACGCCGGGGTGGGTCGGTTCGTGGCTGCTGGCGCTGGGGATGGCATGTAGTGCGGTGGCGCAGCCCGCGGCCGTCACGGTGCGGGTCGAGAACCCGCTGGCCGAGGCCCGGCCGGACGAGGTCGTCGCGGTGTCGTGGGCGGCGCTGCGGGAGCGCCTGCCGGGGCTGGCGGCCGGGCAGGTGCGCGTGCGAGAAGCCGCCACCGGCCGGGAGATGACGGCGCAGGTCGTCGATGAGGACGGCGACGGGGCGCCCGATGCGCTGCTCTGGCTGGTGCACCTGTGGCCGGAGGAGGTGCGGCACTACGCGGTGGAAGCCGCGGCCCCGGAGCAGACGCCGGTGGCCCGGGCCTACGCCCGCCACGACGAGGAGCGCGACGACGTGGCCTGGGAGAGCGACCGCATCGCCTTCCGGGCCTACGGACAGGGGCTTTGGCAGGCCTCCGCCTACGAGCCGCTCGTCAGCAACGGCATCGACGTCTGGCCCAAGCGCGTCCGCGATCTCGTCCTCGAACGGTGGTACGCCCTGGGCCATGACGCCTACCACGTCGACCGGGGGGAAGGGGCCGACTTCTTTTCCGTGGGGCCCTCGCTCGGTGGCGGCGGGACGGCCGTCTGGCACGCGGGGCGCATGTACCCGGCCCGCAACTTCGCCGCCTACCGGATCCTGGCCCGGGGACCGATCCGCGCCATCGTCGAACTGGTGTACGAACCCTGGGACGCCGGCGGGATGACCGTCTCGGAGGTGAAGCGCATCACCATCGACGCCGGGCAGCACCTGTTCCGTGCCGAGAGCGTGTATGCGGCCGAAGGGGCCGACTCGCTGTCGTTCGTCGTCGGGTTCGTCAAGCGACCGGAAGGGGTCGTCGGGGCCATGCGCCGGGAAGGGGACTGGGCCTGGCTGAGCACCTGGGGCCCGGTCGAGCGCAAGAACGGCGGGCATGGCCACCTCGGCACCGCCGTCCTGATGCCGGCGGCGCGGCTGGCGGGCGTGCACGAGACGGAGGATCACTACCTGGCGCAGGCCCGCGCCCGGTCCGGCGAGCCCGCCGTCCATTACGTCGGCGCCGGGTGGACGGCCTCCGGCGACTTCGACCGGGTGGAGGACTGGTGGGCCTACCTCGACGCCTTCGGCCTCCGGCTGGCCGCCCCGCTTCGTATCACCCTGCTGCCTTCGGAATGATGAATGCACTGCGTGGATGGCCCCTCCTGCTGCGCTGGGGCCTGCTCGCCGGGCTTCTGCTCGGGCTCGGAGGCCCGCCGCGGCCCATCACCGTCTTTCTGGCCGGCGACTCGACGATGGCCGAGAAGCGGGCGGATCGCCGCCCGGAAACCGGCTGGGGAGAGGCCCTGCCGGCCTTCTTCGACACGACACAGGTGCGGGTGGAGAACCATGCCCGGAACGGGCGCAGCACCCGGACCTTCATCGAGGAAGGGCGGTGGCAGGCTCTGATCGAGCGGGTGCAGCCCGGCGACTACGTCTTCATCCAGTTCGGCCACAACGACCAGTCCGAGGCCAAGCCGGACCGCTACACCCCGCCGGAGGCGTTTCGGGGTAACCTGATCCGGTTCGTCCGGGACGTGCGGGCGCGGGGTGGCGAGCCGGTGCTCGTGACGCCGGTCGTGCGCCGTCGTTTCGATGCGGAAGGGCGGTTCTACGACGTGCACGGCGTCTACCCGGACCTGGTGCGGAGTGTGGCCGTGACCTACGGCGTGCCGCTGGTGGACCTGCACCGGGCCAGCGCCGGCCTGCTGCGGGAGCTGGGGCCGGAAGGGTCGAAGCGCCTGTTCCTGCACCTGAAGCCGGGGGCGCATCCGAACTACCCGGACGGGCTGGAAGACGACACCCACTTTTCCCCGGCCGGGGCGCGGGCCATGGCGGAGCGGGTCGTGCAGGAGGTCCGGGCGCTCGGCCTGCCCCTGGCGGCGCACCTGCGCACGCCGCCGCCCTCGCCGCCCCTGCACGACGCCGTCGTGGATGCGCGGCACGCCGGCCCGCCCGGCGCCTTCGTCGACGGCGTGCCGGTCTATGCCACGCTCGGTGACGCCCTGGCGGCGGTGCCGGTCGACAACGACCGGCCCTTCGTGATCTTCATCCGGACCGGGCAGTACCGCGAGAAGCTCACCATAGACCGCCCCCACGTCCACCTCGTCGGCGCGCAGCGGGACGCGACGGTCCTCACCTTCGACGCCTCGGCGGACACGCCGGCCCCCGGCGGCGGCACGTATGGCACCGAGGGCAGCTTCACCCTCCGCGTGACGGCCCCCGGCTTCCGCGCCGCGAACCTCACCATCGAGAACGCCTTCGACTATCCCGCCAACGCGGCCCTGCCCGACGACGACCCCGCTCGCGTGCGGAACCCGCAGGCCGTCGCCCTCATGACCGCCGGCGACAGCGACCGGGCCGTCTTCGAAGACTGCGTCATCACCGGCTACCAGGACACCCTCTTCCACGACGCCGGCCGTGCCTACTTCCACCGGTGCCGCATCGAAGGCCACGTCGACTTCATCTTCGGCGCGGGGCAGGCCGTTTTCGAGGACTGCGACATCGTCTCGCGCAACCGCCCCGGGAAGGACCCGACGGGGTACGTCACGGCGCCGAGCACGCCGGTGGCCTATCCCTACGGCTTCCTGTTCCTGCGAAGCCGCTTCCTCAAGGCGTCGCCGGACGTGCCGCCGGCCTCCGTGCGGCTGGGGCGTCCCTGGCACCCGTCCGCCGACCCGCACGTCAACGGCAGCGCCGTCTTCATCGGCTGCTTCATGGACGACCACCTGGGGCCGGACGGCTATGCCCCCATCTCCAGCCGGAACGCCGAAGGCGAGCGGATCTGGTTCGATCTGGAGCCCGGATCGCGGTTCTTCGAGTACGGGAGCTACGGCCCGGGTGCCGTCACCGGCCCGCGCCGCCCGGCGTTGACCGGGGCCGCGGCGGCCTGGTACACGCCGCGTCAGGTGCTCGGCGGGTGGGACCCGGCAGGCGATTGACGGAGCCGCGAAGACACGGAGCGGCGAAGACCGCGCCTTGACGGCCGGATCCTACGGGGCCGGGGGTGGGCTGAAGACGAGGGCGTCGACGATGCAGACCGGCGCGCCGCCGGCCGGGCCGTCGAAGGTCAGGTAGACGTCGTGCAGGCCGTCGGTCGGTGTCAGCGGGGCCGTCTCCGGGCCGAAGCGCGGCGCCGGACCGTCCGGAGCCGGCACCTCGATCGTGCCGACGACCGGGCCGTCCGGGGCGTCCAGCCGCACCTGGATGGTGCCGCCGGTGGTGTTGCCCTGCGAGACGCCCACGACGGCCGTCAGCGCGGCGATGCCGCTCAGGTCGATCTGTTCGAAGGCGATGTAGCTGCCGGCCATGCCGACGACGACCTCCATCTCCGGGCCGCCGGTCATCTCCGCCGTGAGCGTGAAGCGCGAGGCGCCCTCGGTGACGTCGAAGTCCTCCGCTTCGACCTGCGGGTGGCGCAGGATCAGCATTTCACGGGCCGTCAGCGGCCCGACGCCCTCGCCGCCCCGGTCGGTGTAGCTGGCGGTGAGGATGTAGCGCCCGTCGGTGCCGTTGCCGCGGTGCTCGGTCAGCGTCACGGTGCCGCTCGGCGGGAGGGCCGTGCCCGGCGCCTCGCCCTCCTGTTCGGCCAGCGACAGGATGTAGCGCACCATCTGCGCGGCCTGCTCGGGCGGCAGCTCCGGGTGCGCGGCCATGGCGCGGTCGCCCCAGACGCCGCTGCCGCCCTGGATGATCTTCTGCACGAGGTAGTCCTCGGCCCCTTCCTGCCCGGCATAGCGCTCGGCCACCTGCACGTACGACGGCCCGAGCGAGACGCTGTTCTCCTGGTGACAGGCCTGGCAATCCGCCTGCGCGATCAGGTCCTTGCCCAGGGCCGTCGTGGCAGCCGTCATGAGTTCCTGGTGCCCCTGTGCGGGGATCGTCAGGTCACGGCCTTCGGGGACGAACTGGAGCGAGACGACCACCTGCTCCGGGGGGATACTGCCGTCGGCCAGCGCGCCGTCCTCGGGGTCGGTCACGGACACCTCATAGACCAGCGGCCGGTCGTCGAAATAGAACGTCCGGTTGGGCCGGACCGCGAGGCTCAGCGTCGGCATGGCGTTGCCCGCCAGGATCTCCACCGACGCCCGGCTCTCGGCGCCGGAGGGGTCGGAGACGGTCAGCACGGCGGTGTAGACGCCCGGCTCGCGGTAGGTGTGGGTGAACGCCGGTTCGCGCGCGTCCACCGTTCCGTCGTTGTCCACGTCCCAGGCGAAGCGCAGGTCGTCGTAGTCGTTGTCGTACGAGGCCGCGCCGGAGAAGGCCACCGTCAGCGGCGTCGCCCCGACGGTGTGGTCGGCGGCGATCTGCGCCTGCGGCGGCCGGTTGCCGGCGTTGTAGGTGATCTTCGAGAGGCGGGCGTCCAGGTTCTGCGTGAACCAGCCCTTGCCGTATTCGAGGATGTACATGGCTCCGTCCGGGCCGAAGAGCATGTCCATCGTGTTGCTGACGTCGAGCGTCGTCGGCAGGAAGGGTTCCATCCAGGCGTAGTCGCCCTCCTCGTCCATCGTCACCACGGCGATCCAGTCGCGGACCCAGTCGTAGATGAACAGCTTGCCGTCGTAGTAGCGGGGGAATTTGACGTCGGAGGCGGGGTAATCGTCGTAGTAGTAGACAGGCCCGGCCATGGCGTTGCGGCCGCCGCTGCCGACGAGCGGAAACTCGGGCGAGGCGCCGTAGGGATACCAGATGAACGCCGGCTGGGCGGGCGGCAGCACGCGGGCGCCGGTGTTGTTGGGCGAGTCGTTGACGGGCCGCATCGGGTCGAAGGGCGGGCCGCTCTGGCCCGTGGCGAAGTCGTAGTCGCGGTAGGGCTTGTTGTCGCCGACGAAGTAGGGCCAGCCGAAGAAGCCGGCCGCGCGCGCCTGGTTGACCTCGTCGTGGCCTTTCGGTCCGCGCAGCGGGTTGTCATCCCGGGCATCCGGCCCGACCTCCCCCCAGTAGAGGTAGCCCGTGTGCCGGTCCACGGCGAGGCGGAAGGGGTTGCGGTTGCCCATCACGTAGATCTCCGGGCGCCCCTCGGCCGGGTCGCTGAAGAGGTTGCCCTCCGGGATGGTGTAGGTGCCGTCCGGTTGCGGCGTGATGCGCAGGATCTTGCCGCGCAGGTCCTGCGTGTTGGCGCTGGACTTCTGCGCGTCCCACGGGCTGCGGTTGCAGTTGCGCGTGTCGTCGTTGTCCCGGCACAGGCGCGGCCCCTGGCGCTCGTCGATGGGCGCGTAGCCGTCCGAGGCGAAGGGGTTGGTGTTGTCACCGATGGAGAAGAACAGGTTGCCCTGCCCGTCGAACTCCACCGAGCCGCCCACGTGGCAGCACTGGTGGCGCTGCACCGGCACGCTCAGCAGCACCTTCTCCGAGGCCCGGTCCAGCACGTTGCCCTCCAGCACGAAGCGAGACAGGTTGATCAGGGAGTCGACCGGGTGGGAGTAGGAGAGGTAGATCCAGTGGTTTTCCGCATAGTTCGGGTCGACGGCGACGCCGAGCAGCCCTTCCTCCTCGCCGGTGAAGACGTCGAGCGTGGCGATGGTCTCGGTCCGGCCGGCCTGCAGATCGTGGATCTTGATGGCGCCCTTGCGCTCGACGAAGATAATGCGGTCGGGGTCCAGGAAGTCGAGCTCCATCGGCTCGTTCAGGTTCTGGTCCATCACCGTCTTGGTGAAGCGGTTCTCCTCCGGCATCACCGTCGCCGCGCCGAAGTCGACCGGCTTGCCGTCGCCGATGGCCCACTCGATGCCGCCGAGGAGGTGCTTGAGGAAGAGCGGTTCGGCGAAGCTCTCGGAGGTGTGGCCGAGGGCCGTGTACCAGGCGCGTCCGCCGTCGAACTCGTGGTACCAGGCGATCGGGCGCGGCGCCGGCGCGGGGTGCTCGTCGGCCCGCTTGTACGTCGTCTCGTCGATGTTCAGCAGCACGTGCACGTCCGGGTTGCGGTCGCGGAAGTCGTACCACTCATCGGTGCGGACCCACGGGTCGGGCAGCATCTCGGTGGACGGGTGCGAGGCGTCGGCGACGTGCAGCGTGCCTTCGCGGACGTTGGGGTTGCCCGGGTGGCTGGTGAAGTAGCCGCCGACGAGCCGCCCGTACCAGGGCCATCCGTACTCGGTGTCGGAGGCGGCGTGGATGCCGACGAACCCGCCGCCGGCCTGGATGAAGCGGGCGAAGGCGATCTGCTGCGCGTCGTCGAGGATGTCGCCCGTGGTGCTCAGGAAGACGACCACGTTGAAGCGGGCCAGGTCGCGCTGGTTGAAGAGGGCGGCGTCCTCGGTGGCCTCCACCTCGAAGCCGTGCTCCGCGCCGAGCCGCCGGATGGCTTCGATGCCGGGCTCGATGGAAGCGTGACGGTAGCCTTCCGTCTTCGAGAACACCAGCACCCGCGGCGTCGGGGTATGGAAGAAGAGGAAGTAGGCGCCCACGAGGAGCAGCGGTACGAGGCTGGAGAGGAGCAGCGTCTTCTTGTTCATGGCGCGACGTCAGGCGGGGGGATACAACGTAACGGCCCCGTAACGCCGAAGCGCTTCCGTTGTGCCCGCCCGCCGCGGAGCCCGCCATGCGGAGCGAGCCCCCGGGACGACATTCCCAGCGGAAAACCCAATGCCGCGGCGCGCCGGACGGGTCTGGCGCGGGTGAGACGATGGCTCCCGATCCGTCAGGGTGTCACCAGGCTACTACTGGGAGATCGTCGAGGTCTGAAAAATGACGATCCCGGGTGATCAGGGTGAGCTTGTGCTGCCGGGTGAGTGCCGCAATCCAGAGGTCGTTTTCCGGAATGGGCCGTCCTCTGGCTCGTAAGCGTTGCTTGATCTGGCCGTACCAGCGTGCTGTGTCGGCATCGCAGGGCAGGATCTGGCTGGCTGCAGCAAAGCGCGTGATGCGATCGAGGTTCTCCGACACCCGTGTCGACCGGTGGGCGCCATAATAGAGCTCTCCCAGAACGATGCTCGGGATAAAGACCTCACGAGCAGCCATCAGTGGCTCCACCACGGCGGCCTCGCCTGCGAAGAGAGCGATCACGATGTTCGCGTGTCGAGGAGGAGCCTACCATTCATTGGCATCAACGCGCTCGCACCCTTCCTCGATGGCTTGCGCGATCCGGGCGGCCTCATCGGCGGGAATTTGTCCCACAAAGGGTCGGAACGCGGCGCCCGGTGTGCCCCGGGGAGGGGAAGCAAGGGCACGTGCGAACGCTACGAGGCGTTCTTGTTGCTCCGGTGCGAGGTGGTCTAACACACGCAGGAGTTGATCTTTGAGCGCAGGGTCTGGCATACCGAGCAGCCGTTCGTTCGCATCCTAAACGCGGGCTATCCGATACAGGTTGCCTGTACGGTCAGAGCCGTGCCCGCCCGCCGCGGAGCCCGCGCTACGGCACCCGTACCAGGCGCTGCACCCGGACGCGGCCGTCGACCTCCAGACGAGCCAGGTAGACGCCGGCGGGCTGGTCGGCGGCGTCCCAGCGGATCCGGTGCGTCCCGGCCGGCAGGGCGCCGTCCACGAGCGTGGCGACGGTCTGGCCGAGCAGGTTGACGACGGTCAGGCGGACGGTCCCCGGGCGGGTCAGCTCGAGGGGCAGCGTCGTCCGGGGGGTGAAGGGGTTCGGGTAGGCGGGGTGGAGGGTCGCCCGCACGGGCCGCGTGCCGGCGACGGGCGTGGTGGCGGTGGCCGTCCGCTCGTAGCGGAAGGCGATGTGCGCCGGGGCGATGCCGGCGTCGAAGCGGGACAGCTCGGTGCCGGCGCGGTCGTGGATCGTGACGTAGCCCGCCGTCGTGAAGCCCGTCACGCGGCCCACGTAGAGGCGGGCGGCGACCGCGTCGTAGGCGACGGCCCCGATCCCGTCGGCGCCGCCGAGGCGCAGCGTGTCGACGAGGGCGTTCACGGCGGTGTCGAAGCGGAGGATCTGCCGCTCGTCGTCGATGACCACGTAGGCCTCCTCGGCCGCGGCAGCGTAGAAGACGTTCTGCCCGGGACCGGCCGAGCCGTGCTGGGTCGTCAGCGCGATGCGCCCGATTTCTTCATGGTCGGCGTCGAAGGTGACGATGGCGCCGTTCGTCTGCTCGATGATCTGCGTGAAGTCGTCGTTGTAGACGGTCTTGCCCGTGCAGAACACGTGCAGTTCGGCCTGCTCGTCCACGACCAGCGAGCGCGCGCCGTC
Source organism: Roseithermus sacchariphilus (assembly GCA_003285105.1). Classification (GTDB taxonomy): domain Bacteria; phylum Bacteroidota; class Rhodothermia; order Rhodothermales; family MEBIC09517; genus Roseithermus; species Roseithermus sacchariphilus. The sequence continues at coordinate 1,646,316 of CP030158.1, forward strand.
ACAGCCGGCCTCGAGCGTCTCGATGACGGTGTCGGTCGCCACGTCGATCACGGCGACCTGACCGCTGGCGCCGAAGCCGCCGAGGGCCACGTAGGCGGTACCGCCGCGCACGGCGATCTCCTCGGGGGTGCCGCCGACGGCGATGGTGCCGGTCGCGGTGTTCGTGGCGAGGTCGAGGACCGTCACCGTGGACGTCGCGCCGAAGAGCTGGTTGGTGACGTAAGCCTTGTCCTCGTCCACGACGGCGAGGTAGCGGGGGCCGGGCACGTCGGGAATCTGGGCGATCCGGGCGAGGGTGACGGCGTCGAGCACGTCGATGCGGCCGCCGGTGTTGGAGGCGAGGTACACGCGGCCGTCGTGGACGAGCAGGCTCTGGAGGATCGTGCCGAAGTCGGCCAGCGCCGTCGCGGCCTGCGCGGTGGCCGGGTCGTAGAAGGTGACGGAGGCGTTGCCGTCCGAGAAATTGCCCTGGTTGCCGACGAAGACGCCGGTGACGGTCTGTGCGTCGAGTCCACGGGCCGTCGGCAGGAGCAGCAGAAGCAGGGCGAGGAGGCGGGTAACGGGCAGATGGTGCATGGATACGTTCGGGGTTTGAACGGAGGGGAGGGGGCGTCCTCACCGCCCGCCGGCGTCGAGGGTGAGTTGCAGCCGAGCGTGACAGGGCGGCAGCGGATAGCCTTTGATGATTTCCAGGTGTTGGTCGGTGAGGTTGTAGACCGAGAGGGCCAGCGTGGCCGTCGCCGGGCCCATGGGGAGCCGCAGGCGCAGGCGGCCGTCGAGGGCCCGGAGGGGGTCGAGCGCCTGGCGGCCGTCGGTGGTGAGGTAGCGCCGGCCGATGTAGCGCGCCAGCAGGTCCAGCCACAGCGGACCGAGGCGGAGGCCGGCCCCGGCCTTGAGCTGATGGCGGGGGACGTAGCGCAGCGGCTGGTCGTAGGCGGGGTCGTCCGGCGCGGAGCGATCGCGTGCGTCGGTGAGGGTGTAGAAGGCGTGGCCGCCGAGCGCCAGCCAGGGCGCCAGCGGCCGGTCGGCCCGGAGGGACGCTTCCAGCCCCCGCGTGCGGACGCGCTGCACGTTGGCGGGCGACCAGAAGCCCTGCCGGGTGGGTTCCCAGACGATCTGGTCCGTGATGCGTGCGGTGAAGGCCGTCACCTCGGCCTGCACGGCCGGCGTCCCAGCCATCAGGCCGGCGTCGACGGTCCAGCCGTGCTCGGGGCGCAGGTCCGGGTTGCCGCCCGGCTGCCAGAAGCGATCGTTGAAGGTGGGTATGCGGTAGGCGCGGCCGGCGCCCACCTTGAGGTGGATCGGCAACGAGCGGACCGGCTGCAGGTTGAGGCCCAGGCGGGGGCTCACGGCCCACCGGAGCGGACCCTGCGCGGCGGCATAGGCGTCGAGCCGGAGGGCGGGGTAGAGCAGCAGCCGGCCGTAGTGGCCGGTGCCGTGGACGAACGCGCCGGCGTGGCCGTCGCGGGCCTGCTCGGCCAGGTTCGGGTGGGCCGCCTGCCCGAAGCCCCCGGCCAGCCCCCCGGCCAGCAGCCAGCGCCGCCCGGCGAGGGCCTGGACCTCGGCTTCGGCAGAGGCGAGCAGCGTGCGGCCCGTGTCGTCGACCTGGAGCCCGGGGTGGACGTAGCGCAGGCGGCTGTGCTGCACGAGCCCGCCCAGGCGCAGCGTCCTCCCGCGCCGGCGCCGCTCATGGTCGGCCCAGAGGCGCAGGTTCGTGTCCCATTGCCGTTCGCCCCGGGGCGAGGCCGAGGCCAGGCCGGGCAGGCCCTGCTCGGCGTCGTTGATCCAGGCGGCGAGGTGCGTGCGGTGGGTATCCCCCCGGTGGCCCAGCGCGGCGTAGAGCGCCCGGCGGGTGCGGTCGGCGTTGCGGCGGCGCACCTCGCGGGGAGGGAAGAGCGCCTCGTTCACGTAGGGGAAGTCGCCGTCGGCGGCGCTGTATTCCGCGGCGGCCGTGGCCGAGAAGCGGCCCCGGGAGCCACTCAGCAGCAGGCTGCCCTGACGCTCGCCGTAGGCGCCGAGCCCGCCGGCGAGCCGCGCCCGCGGCGTCGGGCCGGGCCGCACCGTGCGGAGGTTCACCACGCCCCCCAGGCCGTCGGTGCCGTAGAGCGCCGAGCCGGCGCCGTGCATCACCTCCACCCCGTCGAGCAGGATCGTCGGCAGCAGGTTCAGGTCGAGCTGCCCCAGTTGCGGGTCGGCGATGCGGTGGCCGTCGAGCAGCACGAGCGTCTGGGCCGCCCCGGTGCCGCGCAGCGAGAGCGTCGCCAGCCCGCCGTCGCCGTAGCGCTTGACGAACAGCCCGGCCCGGGCTTCCAGCAGATCGGCGACGGAGCGGGCGCCGGTGGCGGCGATGGCCTCGGGGCCGAGGACGGTGACCCGCACGGGGGCCGTGGTGGTCGGCGTCTGCGAGCGGGCCGCCGTCACCGTCACGTCCGGCAGGACGACGGTCGTGTCGAGGGGCGTCTGGGCTGCCACCGGCCACATCGCCGGCAGCAGGACGAACAGCAGAGCGGAGAAACGTGCGCGCATAAAAAAGCCCGAACCTCATATCAGAGGCCCGGGTCGCACGTCGATGCGGATCGGGGGCCGGCCGGAGCCGCGTGCCGCCGTCACGCAGGAGTACGCCGCAGGCCTCAGGTCCCGGAGGCAGTCGGCATAGACGCACGCTGGCAGGTCTCCTGGCTTGCTGCGCGCTCCCGGCAGGGGAGCACAACGGATCGGCTCGACCACCGGCCTTCCCGGATCCCGGAGGATCCAGTGACCGGCAGCCTCATCGTCGCCCGTACGGCACGCAGCCTACAGTTGCGGGTACAGCTCCGGACTCGGAAGGGCACGAGGGCGTGGTCTCGCTTCGTCGTCGAAACACAGCCTTCGGCTCTTTCCTCACCGGATTCCCTTTTAATCCGCCCTTGTCGAAAGGGGTCGGAACCAGCGGCGTATGCGAAAGAACACGGGCAGACTATCGCCGGCGGCGCAGAGTTGCAAGGCTTCAATGGAATTCCTTGAACCCCGCTCGTCCACCGCCCCGGGCAGGGCGCGAGGCACCGGCCTCGTTCAGAGGCGCACCGTCTCGCCGTGCTCGGGGATGGTCACGCGGGGGTAGCCCGCGCCTTCGAGCGCGGCCTTCATCGCCTCCTGACGCTCGGGGGCGCCGTGGACGAGGAAGACCTGCCGGAGGTCGCGGCGGTCCATCTGGTTGAGGAAGTGCAGCATGCCCGGCTCGTCGGCATGGGCCGAGTAGCTGTTCATCACCACCACCTCGGCCCGCAGCGGATGCGGCTGGCCGAAGATGCGCACCTCCGGCCGCCGCTCGACGATGCGCTTGCCCAGGGTGTGATCCGCACAGTAGCCGACGATCATCACGGTGTTGCGCGGGTCCTCGATGTTGTTGCGCAGGTGATGCAGGATGCGCCCGGCCTCGCACATGCCGGAGGCCGAGATGATGACCATCGGCACACGCATGCCGTTGAGCTGCTTGGACTTCTCCGCGTCGCGGATGTAGGTGAGCCGGTCGAAGCCGAACGGGGTGTCGTCCTGCATCAGGACGTGGCGCAGTTCCCGGTCGTAGCACTCGGGATGGGCGATGTAGACGCTGGTGGCGTTGACGGCCAGGGGGCTGTCGACGTACACGGGGATGTCCGGCAGCCGGTCCTCGTTCCAGAGCCGGTCCAGCGCGTAAACGATCTCCTGCGTGCGGCCGACGGCGAAGGCCGGGATGATGACCTTGCCGCCGCGTTTGCTGGTGCGGGTGATGACCTCGGCCAGCGCCTCGCGGGCGCGGTCCGGCGGGTCGTGCGTCTTGCCGCCGTAGGTGGATTCGGCGATGAGCACGTCGCAGGCATCCATCGGCTGCGGGTCGCGCAGGATGGGGCGGCCGGGGTTGCCCACGTCGCCGGTGAAGCCGAGGCGGAGCGTGCGGCTTCCCTCGCGGATGGTCAGGACCATCGAGGCCGAGCCGAGGATGTGCCCGGCGTCGCGATAGACGACCTCCACCCCGGGCACGGGCGAGAACGGCTGCCGGTACGAAACCCCGACGAAGTGCTCCAGCACGCCTTCGGCATCGTCGACGGTGTAGAGCGGCCGCACGGGCGGTTCGCCCCGCTTCCGCCGGAGCTTGTTGACGAAGTGGATGTCCTTCTCCTGGATGTAGGCGCTGTCGAGCAGCATCAGGCTGCACAGGTCGTAGGTGGCGTGCGTGGCATAGATGCGACCGCGGAAGCCGTCCTGCCACAGCTTCGGCAGCAGCCCGGAATGGTCGATGTGTGCGTGCGAGAGCAGCACCGCGTCGATGGAGGCCGGGTCGAAGCCGAAGTGGCGGTTGAGATGGTCGGCCTCGGCCCGCCGGCCCTGGAACAGCCCGCAGTCCAGCAGCAGCCGGTGGCCGCTGTCGAGTTCGAGGAGGTGCTTGGAGCCGGTGACGGTGCGGGCGGCGCCCCAGAAGGTGAGTTGCATGGGCCGGTCGGGTAGCGCGTGACGAGGGTCGAGGACCGAGTGTCGAGTGTCGAATGTCGAGTGTCGAGTGTCGAGTGTCGAAGGTCAGCGGAAGCGGCGAGGGTTGCCACCGCCGGGTCAAGCCCACCTCCTGAAAGCTGATGGCCGATGGCCGATGGCTGATGGCCGATGGCTGATGGCCGAAAGCTGATGGCTGAAAGCCGAGTGTCGAATGTACAAAGGGCGAAGGACAAAGGGCGAAGGACAAAGGGCGACAGGCGGATGGGACGCGTGATGCAGCCCCGACCGTCCGCCCGGCGTCCTCGACCTTGTGCGGGGCCGGTCGGGGTGCTACCTTGCCCGCGCCCGGCCCCCGTTTCCCTTCAGCCCATGCCGCTCATGAACCGTCGCTCCTTCCTGGCCGCCTCCGGCGCGCTCGGTGCCCTCCCCTTCGCGCCCGGCCTCGCCGGGGCCTCCGTCCCGCCCCGCCCCGACCGCGAATACCTCGAATGGATCCACTACGTCCTGCCGGTCGGCGCGAAGCGGAACCGCGTCGCCGCGTTCTACCGCGACGTCGCGATCCCGGCGCTCAACCGCCTCGGGCTGGACCGCATCGGGGTGTTCACCGTCGCCTACGGCCCCAACAGCCCCTCGCTCTACGTGCTGATCCCGCACCCGTCGCTCGACTCCGTGCTGAACACCCCCGCGCGGCTGCTCGACGATGACGCGTTCCGGCAGGCCGGTGCCGAGGTCATCGACCCGCCGCTGGACGATCCGGCCTTCGTCCGCATGGAATCCTCGCTGATGGCGGCCTTCACCGAGATGCCGCGGGTGGAGAGGCCGCCGGAGCCGCTGATGCAGACCGACTCGCGCATCTACGAGCTGCGCATCTACGAGAGCCACAGCCTCGTGGCGGCCAGAAAGAAGGTGCAGATGTTCAACGAGGGCGGGGAGATCCCCATCTTTCGCCGGACCGGCCTCACCCCCGTCTTCTTCGGCGAGACGCTCGTCGGCCCGGCCCTGCCGAACCTGACCTACCTGCTCGTCTTCGAGGACATGGCCGCACGGGACCGGAGCTGGGAGGCGTTCCGCAACGACCCGGACTGGAAGACGCTCAGCGCCGATCCGTACTACAAGGACACCGTCTCGAACATCACCGACATCATTCTCCGCCCGGCTCCGTTCTCCCAGATCTGAGGCGTTCGGCGATCCGCCATGGGCTTTCAGCGATCAGCGGGGTTGGATGCCGATGGTTCGTCGCTCGGAGGCGGTGGGTCGAGCGGTGCGCGGCGAGGGCGAGGGGGGGCCGGCGGAATGCGTTCGGCCTCGTACGTCCCGGTCCGCTCACCCTTCCATGCGCTCCTGCATCCGCGTGTGCAGGGCCCGAGAGGTCAGCACGAGGCCGCCGAGGGCGAAGGTCAGCAGCAGCGCGATGAAGGCGAGCCAGCCCGCCCGCTCGTAGAGCAGGCCCGGCAGGTAGGAGCCCAGCGTGCCGCCGGTGTAGTAGAAGGCGACGTACAGGCTGTTCACCGAGGCGGCTTCGGTGCCGGCGAGCGCGTTGAGGTCGCCCACGAGCACCGTGTGGGCGAGGAACAGCCCGGCCGTGACGGCGAAGACCGAGGTCATGACGAAGGCGACGGTGGGGACGGCGGCGATGCCGATGCCGGCGGCCAGCAGGAGGCTGCCCAGGGCCACCGCCCGCAGGGGATGGCCGAGCCGGCGGGCGAGCGCCACCGCACGCAGCGAGGCCACCATGCCGAGCAGCAGGCCCAGATACGACAGGCCGATGGTGCCGCTGCCGAGCGTCGGGTCGAGGGTGCGCAGGCGGAAGGGGATGAAGTTCAGCAGGGCGGTGTAGACGAAGAACAGCGCGAACATCACCCCGAAGAGCCGCACGAAGCCGGGTTCGTTCAGGGCGGAGAAGAGGCGGGCGAGGCGGATCGTCCGGCGCGGAGGGGCGGTGCCGGCCGGCAGCCGCCAGGCCATCACGGCCGCCGCCAGCACCCCGAGGCCGATGTACAGAAAGGCGGCCTGGAGGGTCGTATGAGCCGCCAGGAACCCGGCGAAGACGCGCCCGGCCAGCCCGCCGACGATGGAGGCGGCGACGAAGTAGGCCATCACGTGCTGCATCCGCGTGGCCTGCCCGGCGATGTACGTCATCGTCGCCGCCAGCAGCGCGGCCACGAGGGCGCCCTGCACGAAGCGAAGGCCGCACAGCAGGGCAAAGGCATCGGCCCGGGCAAACGCGATCTCCGTCAGCCCGAGCAGCAGCAGGCCGGACGCCAGCAGCCGGCGCGGCGCGATGCGTTGCATGAGTAGCCCCATACCGAGCGGTGCCAGGCCCATCGGCAGGAGGCTCCAGGTGATGAGCGCCGCCGCGTCGGCCTCGGAGACGCCGAAGAGCCGGGCGAAGTGCGGCAGCAGCGGTTGCGGCGCGTACATCACCGCCAGCGCGAGGAACGTGGCGGCCAGGATCGTGAGCAGGCTGTAGCGGGACAAAGGGCGCGGCGAGAAGGCAGGAAAGCGCGGGAACTCGTATCATGCAGTAGCCTGCTGGTGGCGAGGCTATGCCGCTCTACCGCTCTTCTCCCCCCGGGGCTCCCCGGTTTGCCAGCCCTTCTCCTTCTCATGCTGCGAATTCTTGGTCTGTTCGTCTGCCTCCCGCTCCTGGCCGCCTGCGGCGACGACCCCGCTCCCCGAACGCCTGCCGTGACCGACCTCCACGCCCGCCTCGAACCCCTCTTCGCCCGCTACCCCGAGGCCACCGTCGCCGTCGCCGTGCGCGATCCCCACACGAACACGCGGTACGATTTCCACGCCGAACGGCTTTTCCATGCCGCCAGCACCATGAAGGTGCCGGTCATGATCGAGGTCTACCGCCAGGCCGAGGCCGGCCGCTTCTCGCTGGACGACTCGCTCCTCGTCCGAAACACGTTCCGCTCCATTGTGGACGGTTCGGCCTACCGCATCGAGGACGATTCGGACGACGCGCTGTACCGGATGCTCGGGCGGCGCATGGCCATCCGGGACCTGGTCCACCGCATGATCACCGTGTCGTCGAACCTGGCTACGAACCTGCTCATCGACCTCGTCACGGCGGACTCCGTGCAGGCTACGGCGGAGCGCCTGGGCGTCCGGCACATGCAGGTCCGGCGCGGGGTGGAAGACCTCCTCGCGTTCCGGCAGGGGCTCAACAACACCGCCACGGCCGCCGACCTTGCCGTGCTGCTCGACGCCCTGCGCCGGGGCGCGGCCGTCTCGCCCGAGGCCGATCGGGCCATGATCGACGTGCTGCTCGATCAGCAGTTCGGCGATCTGATTCCGGCCGGGTTGCCGCCGGGGGTGCGTGTGGCGCACAAGACCGGGGCGATCACGCGCATCCATCACGATGCGGCCATCGTGTATCCGGAGCGGGGACCGGCTTACGTGCTCGTCGTGCTGACCGAGGGCATCGAGGATCAGGCGCGATCGGCCGAACTGGTGGCGGAGGTGGCTCGTGGGGTGCACGAGACGCTGCGGCCGGCGCGCTGAAACGATGTGGTAACGCCGGCCGTCGGGCCGCCGTGGGGCTGCCGTGGGGCCACCGTGGGGCTGCCGTCGGGCCGCCACTCTGGAACCTGGAGCCGATAACGGTCATACAGAGCGCCTGTCCGATGCACCGGCTTCGCGCCGACGTTATCCTGATTTCTCTCCTCATCGCATGGCCGCGCGCGCCCGCACCACCCTGAAAGCCTCCCTCTGCTTCGCCCGGAAGCGATGGCTCGGGCTATGCCAGCCGCATGAACGCGGCTGATCCCCCGCTTCTCTCCCCCGCGCGCCCACCGCACTTCCTTCCGTAGCCCCCACCTTCGCGGCCGTCCCGGCCGATCTCCGGGGGCCTCCCTGTCGGAATATCCCGCGTCGTTGGTATGTTGGGCGTGGGGCCGTGTCGTGTTTCTGACCGTCCCGGTGTCTTCTTCCCGAACTACCCTCTGGCTCCCTGACACGTTTGGACATAGTGCAAACGTCCTCGAAAACACGCCGGAAATCGCTCTTTGTGTCCTCACCGTCATGCCCGCGCAGGCGGGAATCCAGGATGTACGAGCCTTTTCTCTGGATCCCCGATCGGCGTCGGGGATGACGAAACCCGACGATTTCTCGTTCTTCGAGCGCATGCGCTCAACGCGTCAGGTAGCTATAACCACCCCATCCGACCTCTCAAAGGGCTATCTCATCGATGGAGTTATCGATTCTCAATCTGCTGCTCGTCTTGCTGGTTGCCTGGGTAGCCGGGCAACTGGCCAACCGCATCGGCTATCCGTCGGTGCTGGGCGAACTGCTGGCCGGCATCCTGCTCGGGCCGCCGCTGCTGGGGGTGCTCGCCTCCAGCCCCGCGCTGGAGGTGCTGGCCGAAGCCGGGATCCTGCTGATGATGTTTTACATCGGCATGGAGATCGACCCCCGCGAGCTGGGGCGGGCCTCGCGCGGCGGTTTCCTGGCGGCCATCGGTGGCTTCATCACGCCCTTCGTGCTGTGCTACCTCGTCATCGTCGCCGCCGGCGGGTCGCAGATGGCCGGCATCTTCGTCGGCATTGCCGCCGGGGTGACGTCGCTGGCGACCAAGTCCCGCATCCTGGTCGATCTGAAGCTGCTGGACACCCGCATCGCGCACGTCCTGATGGCCGGCGCGTTGATCGCGGACACGCTATCGCTGGTGATCTTTGCCGGCGTGCTGGGCGTGGCCGAGGCCGGTAGTCTGAACCTGGGCAGCCTCGGGCTGGTGACCCTCAAGGCCGTCGGGTTCTTTGCCGTGGCGGCCCTGGTGGGGCTCAAGGGCTTCCCGGTGCTGGGCCGTTACCTGCGCGGCGTTCGCTCCTTCACGCGCACGTCCAACTTCATGCTGCTGCTCATCATCGCCTTCGCCTATGCCGAGCTGGCCGAGCTGGCCGGGATGCACGGCATCCTGGGCGCGTTCCTGGCCGGGCTGTTCCTGCGCGAGAGCGTGCTGGGGCGGTCGATGTCGAAGGAGATCATGGACCTCGTACGCGACGCCTCCATCGGCTTCCTGGCGCCGCTGTTCTTCGTGACGGCCGGTTTCGCTGTGTCGCTGGAGGTCTTCACGGCCGACCTGGGGCTGCTCCTGGGGATCATCGGGCTGGCTACGGCCGGCAAGATCGTCGGGACGGCGTTGTTCTACCTGCCCACGGGGCACGGCTGGCGGGAAGGGCTGACGATCGGGGCGGGGATGAACGGGCGCGGCGCGGTAGAGATCATCATCGCGCAGATCGCGCTGACGATGGGCCTGATCGACCAGGAGATCTTCTCGATTCTCGTCGTCATGGCCATCGTTACGACGGCGACGGTGCCGGTCTTTCTGAAATGGGGTACCGACTGGTTGCGGCGGCGCGGCGAGCTGGTGCGCTCGGACCAGGAGCGCCAGGGCGTGCTGATCGTCGGCGGGGGGCCGACGGCGCGGGCTCTGGGCCGGGTGCTGGCACAGACGCAGCCCGTCTGGATCGTCGACCGCAACCGGGATCACATCGCCCGGGCCGCCGCGGACGGGCTGCACGCGGTGGCGGGCAATGCGCTGGACGAGGAGGTGCTGAGCGAGGCCAACGCCGCCGGGGTGCGTCACGTCGTCGCCATGACGGCCAACGCCGAGGTCAACGCGCTGGTGGCTCGCCTGGCGCGGACGGTCTTCTATGTGCCGGAGGTGCACGTGCTCCAGAGCGGCAGCGACGAGCGGGAGCAGGCGGCGCTGCGGGAACACCTGCAGGCCACCACGCTCTTTGGCCGACCGATCCGGCTGGCGGTCTGGGATTACCACCTGGATCACGGAGCAGAGGAGGACGCCTGGGTCGTCGCCCGGGCGCAATCCGTGGAGACGTTCCTCGACGAACTGGAGGCGGCCGGCCCGGGCCTGCCGCTGGCGCTCGAGCGCGACGGCCAGGTGCAGCCCTTCCACAGCGGCCTCGAACTCCACGAGGGGGATCGCGTGCGACTCGTCTGGAGCACCGACGGTGCGCGGTCCTCCCGCGACCGTTTCGACCGGCTGGTGGAGGCGGCCCCGGTGCTGGACCTGCCGCCCGACGTCTCGGCGGCCGCGTTCTTCGAGGAGGCCGCCGGCCTTCTGGCGCCGCGAGCCGGTGTGCCGGCGGCAACGCTGGCGCAGCGGCTGCTGGCCCGCGAGGCCACCAGCAGCACCGTCCTGCTGCCGGGCCTGGCCATCCCGCACGTGGTCGTCGAGGGGACGGGCCACTTCGACCTGCTGCTGGCCCGCAGCCGGAGCGGCATCCTCCTGCCCGATCAACCCGACCCGGTGCGTGCCCTCTTCGTGCTCGTGGGCACGCCGGACGAGCGGACGTTCCACCTGCGGGCGCTCTCGGCCATCGCGCAGATCGTCTCCCGCCCCGACTTCGAGCAGGCCTGGACGGAGGCGCCCGATGCGGAGGCGCTGCGCCGGATCGTCCGCACCGCCGAGCGGCGGCGCCTGCCGGATACGCCGGCCCGGCCGGCCGCCCGGCACCCCGCGGCCGTTTCGCCCGGCAGCACCGCGCCGCCGGAGGACGGCGCCGGCACGGCATAGATCCCCTTCTCCGTCGTTACCGCATTCCACTCCCGACCCGAACCGATCATGCAGATCCAGGATACCTCATCGAACACGCTGGTCCGTGCCTTTCAGTCGTTCATCCGGATGGAGGCGGCCGGCGGCATCTTGCTGCTGGTGTGTGCCGTGATCGCCCTGATCTGGGCCAACTCGCCCTGGGCCACGAGCTACACGGACCTGTTCCAGACGCTGGTGACCGTCGGGGCCGGCAGCTTTGCCATCTCCAAGCCGCTGCTGCTGTGGATCAACGACGGGCTGATGGCCATCTTCTTCTTCCTGGTCGGCCTGGAGATCAAGCGTGAGGTGATGGTGGGCGAGCTGGCGGCGCCGAAGAAGGCCGCGCTGGCCGTGGCGGCGGCCATCGGCGGGATGATCGTGCCGGCACTGATCTACACGATGCTGAACTTCGGCACGGAGACGGCCAGCGGCTGGGGCATCCCGATGGCGACGGACATCGCCTTTGCGCTGGGCGTGCTGGCGCTGCTGGGCAAGCGGGCGCCGCTGGCGCTGAAGGTGTTCCTGACGGCCGTGGCCATCGTGGACGACCTCGGCGCGGTGCTGGTCATCGCCTTCTTCTACACGGAGCAGCTGTCGATGGGCGCGCTCGGCGTCGGTGCGCTGTTCTTCGTCGCCTTGCTGGCGGTGAACCGGCTGGGCGTGCGGCGGACGGCGGTCTACGTGATCCTGGGCATCGGGCTCTGGGTGGCCTTCCTGAAGTCGGGCGTGCACGCGACCATCGCGGGGGTGCTGGTGGCGCTGACGATCCCGGCCAACCGGCTGATCGACGTGCCGACGCTGGCCGAACGGGTGCGCAGCGTGCTGGACGTCTTCACGCGCGGCGCGCAGGCCGGGCGGCACAAGATGACGGAGGAGCAACAGGATGCGCTGCACACGATGGAGGACGCCCTGGAGAAGGCGGAAGCCCCGCTGATGCGGATGGAACACGCCCTGCACGGCTGGGTCGCCTTCGGCATCATGCCGGTCTTTGCCCTGGCCAACGCCGGCGTGGCCCTGGGCGGCGACGTCGGCGCGGCCTTCGGCAACCCGGTGACGCTGGGCATCATCCTGGGCCTGGTCATCGGCAAGCAGATCGGGGTGACGCTGTTCGCGTGGCTGGCGGTGCGCCTGGGGCTGGCACAGTTGCCGGGGGGGACCTCGTGGCGCCAGATCCACGGCGTCTCGGCGCTCTGCGGCATCGGCTTTACGATGTCGCTGTTCATCGCCAACCTGGCCTTCGACAGCGCGGCCGTGCTGGACAGCGCCAAGATCGGCATCCTGTCGGCCTCGCTGATCTCCGGGCTGCTGGGCTGGTTCCTGCTGACGCGCCAGCCCGCCACGAGCCCCGCGGAGGCCGTGGCCGAGCCTGAGCCGGAACACGCGGCTTGAGTCCGTCGTCTCCGTGCCCGTTTTTCGAAAGGCCTTCTCTCCGCGGCCGGGGGAAGGCCTTTCCCATGGCGTGTCCTCTCACCAACCCGATGCCCGATGCAGCCTCTCGACATTCTGCTGGCCAACCTGCTCTCGCCGATCGTGTTGGCCTTCGTGCTGGGCGTGATCGCCTCCGTGGTGCGCAGCGACCTGAAGTTTCCCGAGTCCCTCTACACCGCGCTTTCGATCTATCTGCTCTTTGCCATCGGGTTGAAAGGCGGAGCCGAGCTGAGCCAGACGCCGGTGAGGGTGTTTCTCGGTCCGGCGCTGGTGACGGTGGCGCTGGGGATCATCACGCCCATCATTGCCTACAACGTGCTGCGGCGGACGAAGCGGATGGACCGGGCCAATGCGGCCGCGCTGGCGGCGCATTACGGGTCGGTTTCGGCGGTGACGTTCATTGCGGCGCAGGCCTTCGGCACGCTGAACGGGGAGCCGGCGGAGGGATACATGCCGGCGCTGGTGGCATTGCTGGAAGTGCCGGCCATCGTGGTGGCGCTGATGATCGCCTTCGTGCGGTCGAAGCGGGCGGGGTCGTGGCAGGCGGCGCTGCACGAGGTGCTGGCGGGCAAGAGCGTGGTGCTGCTGCTGGGCGGGCTGGTGATCGGCCTGCTGGCGGGCAAGGACGGCATCGAGCCGGTGGAGCCGTTCTTCGTCTCCGGCTTCAAGGGGGCGCTGACGCTGTTCCTGCTGGAGATGGGCATGGTGGCCGCCCGGCGGCTGCGGGACCTGCGGACGGTCGGGCTGTATCTGGTGGCCTTCGGGGTGTTGCTGCCCATCGTGCACGGGGCGCTCGGCGTCTGGGCCGGCACCTGGGCCGGCATGTCGATCGGGGGCGCGGCGGTGCTGGGGGCGATGGTCTCCAGCGCGTCCTACATCGCGGCGCCGGCGGCCGTGCGCATCGCCCTGCCGGAGGCGAACCCGACGTATTACCTCACGGCCTCGCTCGGCATCACCTTTCCGTTCAACCTGACCCTGGGCATTCCCCTGTATTTTGCCATCGCCCGGTGGCTCGCGCTCTGACGCGGACGCCTCGCGGGGGCGCAGCGCTCCGGTTCCGTCCTCTTCCGTCGCATCATCCCGGTAGCATCATCATGTCCTACGTCACGCTCAAGCTGGTCACGATCGTCGCCGAGCGGATCCTGGCGGATCGGTTGTCCGAGGAACTGCGCGAACTGGGCGCGCGCGGGCTCACCATCACCGACGTCACGGGCAGCGGCTCGCGGGGCGTGCGCGCCAGCGAGTGGGAAGGCGCCAACGTCAAGATCGAGAGCGTCGTGAGCCCGGCCGTCGCCGAGCGCATCATGGCCCACGTCGCCGAGCACTACTTCCAGTACTACGCCGTGATCGTCTACGCCCACCCGGTCGACGTCGTCCGGGGCGACAAGTACGTCTAGTGCTGCGTCAAGCCTGTTCTGACAGGTTCTGCGCGGTCCGTTCGCTCGCCGGCGGCGTTCCCGAATCTTGCCGTAGCTCTGGCTACGCCGCGATTCGGCGCCTTGCCGGCGACCAGACAGCCGCGCGCATAAACACGTCATTTCACACTTGACGCAGTACTAGCCGGGGGCGGTCAGGCGTCGGGGGCGCCGGGGTCGGCGGTGCCGTGGGCCGGATCGGCTCCGGCCAGCATGTGGAGGAGCTGTTTGCGGGTGAAGGGTTTGCTCAGGTAGGCGCTGAAACCGAGGTCGAGGAAGCGTTCCCGGTCGCCGGGGAGGGCATAGGCCGTCACGGCGATGATGGGGGCGGCGGCGTAGGCGGGCAGGGCACGGAGGCTCTCGAGGGCGTCGATGCCGGTGCGCTCGGCGTTCAGGTTGATGTCCATCAGGACCACGTCGAACGGGGGATCCTGCCGGGCCAGCGCCAGGGCTTCGGCCTCGGAGCGGGCGAGGGTGACGGTATACCGCCCGCGCAGCATGCGGCGGACCAGCTCCGGCAGGATGGTCGTGTCCTCGACCAGCAGCAGCCGGGGGAGCACGGCCTCCCGGGAAACGGGCGTCGCGTTCGTCGCGCTCGGGCCGGCGTACGGGAAGCGGACGACGAAGGTGGTGCCCTCGTGCTTCCGGGAGGTGACCGAGATCTCTCCGTGCATCAGGTCGACCAGGTGCCGGGTGATGGCCAGGCCCAGCCCGCTGCCCTCATGGGACCGGGTCAGCCCGTCGCTCTCCTGGCGGAACGCATCGAACAGGTGCGGCAGGAAGGCGGCGTCGATGCCGATGCCGGTATCCTGGATTGAGATCGAGACGGTACCCGGGTCGGGCGTCACGCGGACGACGACCGAGCCCCGCGCGGTGAACTTGATGGCGTTGCCGATGAGGTTGTTCAGGATGCGGTCGAGGCAGGCAGCGTCCAGTTCGACGGGCACCGGGTGGTCGGGGACGACGGCGCGGAGCGTGACGGGCTTGTCCTGGACGAGCGGTTGCAGCATGGCCACTTTGGTGCGGATCTCACGGCTCAGGTCCAGCGGTTCTCGGCGGACCTTGAGGTTGCCGGATTCGATCAGGGAGAGGTCGAGCACCGAGTTGATCGTGTTCAGCAGGCGTCGTCCACTCTGTTCGATATGCCGGGCCAGCTCGCGCTGGCTTTCGGGCACCTCCTCGGCCAGCACCGAGGCAAAGCCGATCACGGCCGTCAGCGGCGTACGGATCTCGTGGCTCATGTTGGCGAGGAAGGCCGACTTCAGCCGGCTCATCTCCTCGGCTTCCTCGCGGGCTTCGATGAGGGCGAATTCCGCCTCTTTGCGCTCGGTGATGACCTGAGCCGTTCCGTTCATACGCAGCGGGGTGCCGTCGGCGTCGCAGGTCACCTGCGCCTCTCCGGCGATCCATTCGATCCGCCCATCCGGGAGGCAGACGCGGTGCTCGGTGCGGAAGGGCATGCCGGTGGCGGTGCTGTGCTCGACGGCGGCGCGCCAGGCGGGCCGGTCTTCGGGATGCACCAGCGCGGCGTAGCCCTCCAGCCGGCCGTCGAAGTGCCCGTCCGGCAGCGGGATGACGCGGGCCATCGTGTCGGACCAGCGGATGGTGTCCGTCGGGAGGTCCCATTCCCACGTGCCCATGCGAGCGGCCGTCAGGGCCTGGTCGAGGCGGTGCTGGCTCTGTGCCATCGCCTGCTCGAAGGCGTGCTGCGCCGTCACGTCCCGCACGACCGTCATGACGGCGTCGTGGCCCTCGTAGGTGATGGCGGTGGCGCGGGCTTCGATGTGGCGGATGGGGCCGGCCGGGCGGGTGACGTGGGCATGCATGGTCGGCCCGGGGCCGGGCTCCTGGCTGCGGGCCTGCCGGATGAGCGTGCCGGCATCGTCGGCGGACAGGCCCACCTCCCGGAGCGTCTGCCCGACGACGGCTTCGGGGTCGTCGAGGCCGAGGAGGTCGGCGGCGGCCTGGTTGGCATAGATCACCCGCCCCGCGGTGTCGTTGATGAAGAGGGCCTCGGGGTTGAGCAGGACGAGCTTGCGCCACCGTTCTTCGCTCTCGCGGAGGCCCCGCTCGGTGTGGGTCGGGCAGGCCAGGGTGAGGTGCCGTGCGGCGTCTTCGAGGAGCGTGGTTTCGTAGGCCGTCCAGGCATGGGGGGCGGGGGTCGTCATGCGCAGCACGGCCACCAGGCGGTCATCGCGCCGCAGGGGCACGTCGACGAGGGCCTGCACGCCGGCGGCGTGGAGGTGGGCGGCGCGGGCGCGGGTGTACGTGTGCCGGTCGGTGGCCTCGATGGTCACGGTCCGGCCGTCGCGCAGCGCAGCGCCATGCTCCGGGCTGACGGTGTCGGTGGGGGCGGTGTGGGTGGAAGTCGCCGGCGAGAAGGCCGGATACAACCGATGGCCGGTGAGGCGCTGCAGGGAGATCGAGCCGGTGGGGAGGAGGGGATGCAGGTGCTCGACGGCCAGATGCGTCAGCGGCTCCAGCGTGGTGCCGTGTGCCAGCGCCGTGGACAGACGGTGCGTCAGATCCAGCCGAGTCTGTGCCTGTTCCAGGGCGGTTGCCGGGGGCATGAGAGAAACCGGTTCGTGGCTGCAGAAAGCCGGGCACCCGGTACCCGGAAGAGGGGCATCGGAGGGCACAGGTCTTGCCCGCGGACGGGTGTGAGAAGCGCATCCGGTTTGATCGGAAGATCAGGACCAGCGCGGCAGAAAGGAGGTGCCCATCGGAAGGGCCGGCGCGCCGAAGTAGGCCGCCACGGTGGCGGCATGATCGGCGAAGGTGCGTCGTGTGCCGAGGGGACGCCCCGGCGTGGCTCCATCGACCAGCAGCACCGGCACGTATTCCCGGGTGTGGTCGGTGCCGGGGGTGGTCGGGTCGTTGCCGTGGTCGGCGGTGATGAGGAGGCAGGCGGCCTCCGGCAGGTGCGCCAGCAGGGCGGGCAGGGCGGCGTCGAAGGCCTCCAGCGCGGCGGCAAAGCCGGCCGGGTCGTTGCG
Organism: Roseithermus sacchariphilus; assembly: GCA_003285105.1. GTDB lineage: Bacteria > Bacteroidota > Rhodothermia > Rhodothermales > MEBIC09517 > Roseithermus > Roseithermus sacchariphilus. Next base: position 1,663,163 of record CP030158.1, read on the forward strand.
GTGACCGTATTCCTGGTCGAAGTCGACGAGGTTGGTCCAGAGGAACGTGGGCCGTTCTCCCGCCGCTCGGATCTGTGCCAGGGTGATGGCCAGGCCCTCCGCGTTGGTGCGGGTTTTGTGAAGGGCATCAAACCCGACGCCCGCGAACAGGTCGCCGATTTTGCCGACGGCCACGGTATGGACGCCGTGCCGGCGGAGTCGTTCCTGGAGCGGCGGGCGGGGTGGGGGCAGGGCGAAGTCCTTGCGCTCGCCGGAGACGCGCTCGAAGGCGCCGGGCGTTCCCACGAAGGGGCGGGCAATGACGCGCCCGACGGCATGCTCGCCGACGCAGACCCGTTCTCGCGTGACGGCGCAGAGGCGGTAGAGCTCGTCCAGCGGGATCACGTCCTTGTGGGCGGCGATCTGGAAGACGCTGTCGGCCGAGGTGTAGACGATCGGGTAGCCGGTTTCCAGGTGGCGGGCCCCCAGTTCGGCGATGATGGCCGTCCCCGAGGCCGGGCGGTTGCCGAGCACGCCCCGGCAGCCGGTGGCGTCCAGGAACGAGCGGATGAGGTCGTCGGGGAAGCCCTCGGGGTAGGTCGGGAAGGGGCGCGTCAGGTGCAGGCCGGCCAGCTCCCAGTGGCCGGTCGTGCTGTCTTTCCCGGCCGAGACTTCCTGCATCCGGCCGAAATGCGCCTGCGGAGTCGGGACGACCGGGACGCCGGCGAGCGGGGCGATGTGGCCGAGGCCGAGTGCCGTCAGGTGCGGCAGGCGGGGCCGGGCCACGGCGCAGACGTGGCCCAGGGTGTTGCTGCCGGCATCTCCGTAGCGGTCCGCATCCGGCTGGGCGCCGATGCCGACGCCATCGAGCACGATGGTCACGAACAGCGGCGCCGGGGAAGGATCGAAAGGGGCGGGCATCCGGTGCGGGCGGTGGGCGGAAAGGGCGGGACCGCGGGGCTATTCGAGGATGGTGCAGGTGCCGGTTTCGTAGGCTTCCCGGAGGGCGTCCATCGCATCGGCACGGAACGCCTCCGGGGTATCATGGCGGTCCTGCAGGAGGGCGATGCCGATGCTGACGGGCGGGGCGTCCGGGGCGGCGTGCACGGTGAGGCCGTCGCGAAGCTGCACGGCCCAGGCGTCGAACGCCGTGATCGCGCCTCGGAAAAAGACGCCGTAGGTCAGTTCGCCGAAGCGTTCCACCCGGCTCCCGGGGGCGACGGCCGCGATCCGGGCGGCGAGGGCGTCTTCTTCGGCGGCGACGTGGTCCGGCCCCCGGGCGGCGATGGTTTCGGCGTCGTTGAGGTGGATCAGGCCGAGGGCCAGGGCGTGCCCGGCCGAGCGGGCCGCTTCCATCTCTTCGGCGATGATGGCGCGGCGGGGGCGCGGGGCGTCCGCTGCATCGGCGGCGTCTGTGTCTCCGGCTTCGGCCTCCGGTGGGGGGGGGCCGGCCTCTCCCGAGGCCGGGGCCAGCAGCGTGCCCAGCAGCGTGCCGAAGCCGGTCAGGATCTGGCGCTGCCGCTCCGTCGCCAGCCCGTCGGCTCGTAGCGTGTCGACCACCAGCAGGTAGCGCTCCGCTCCGTCCCGGGCCACGGACAGCGCCGCAAACTGGCGGACGAGCGGGCGGCCGTGGTAATACGGGAGGCCGTCGGCCGGGAAGGCCGGATCCCCGTCGTTGCAGAGCACCACCCCTGCGGTTTCGTCGGCCGGCAGCGGCTCGGCCGTGCGGACGGCGCTTTCGGTGCGGGCGTCCGGGCTGGTGCTGGCGACGGCCTCGATGGTGTAGTCCGGCGCGGCTCCTCGTTGCCGGAGCAGCACCGCCGTGTGGGCCTCCAGGGCGGCCCGGAGGGCCTGCAGGCAGGGACGCAGCACCCGGGCGCGGTGGGTGGCCGGCTCCGCGGAGGCGCCGGCTTCGGCGGATGCCGGGACCGTCGGGGTCGGTGCCTCGTCCACCACGCGAGGGAAGGACGCCGGCGACGGAGCCGGGGCGGGTGCCGGCGACGGGGCCGGAGACGCTGCGGGAGGGGCTTCGGCAGACGCCGCAGGACGGTGTGCATCGGTCGGCGTCCGGGTCGGGGTCTTCGGGCGGATCTCCAGGATGCCCAGGGCCTTCAGTTCGTCGTCCGGCGAGGCCGTTGCCGGGGTCGGGGGCTTCACCGGAGGAGGCCGCCGTCCGAACCGCCGCCGCCGGTCCGTCAGGGTCCAGCCCAGGGTCGCCAGCGCCAGCACCCCGGCGACGGCGTAGAGCAGCGGGTGCGACAACACGACGCCCAGGATGACGGCCACGACGGCCAGAATGACGAGGAAGACGCGGATCATCGGCGGCGAGAGGCGAGCCAGGGTCGGGGTGGACGCGGCGATGGAGAAGGGCCCGGTTAAAGTACCGGGGGGGTCGGGTGAAAGTCAATGAGGCCGGGACGTCCCCGCGACGGCGTGTTCGGGGTCAGGAAGGGGTGGGAACCGGTGGGGGAGGTGGCACGAACGACGGCGCGCTGGTCGGGATCGTGGCGATGCCCTCCGGCAGGTCGATGGCGGGGAGGCGGTAGGTGGTGGTTTCGCCGGGCGGGATGGGGTTGGGCTCGGCCCACAGCCGGTTCTGGTAGGTGTTCATCACCACGTGGTCACCGGCCCGGCCGAGCACGTAGCTCCGGTTCAGCGGCACCTTGCCGAAGGGCGTATCGAGCACATAGGTGGGGATGGCGAAGCCGGTGGTGCGGCCGCGCAGCGCCTCCATCAGTTCCATGCCTTTTTCGATGGACGTGCGGAAGTGCGCCGTCCCCCCGATGAGTTGAGCCTGGTAGAGGTAGTAGGGGCGGACCCGCATGCGGACGAGCCCCTCGCAGAGCGCCTTGAGCGTCTCGACGTCGTCGTTGATGCCGCGGAGCAGCACCGTCTGGTTGCCCACCGGCACGCCGGCCCGGAGCAGCCGGTCGATGGCGGCGGCCGCATCGTCGGTCAACTCCTTCGGGTGGTTGAAGTGGGTGTTGATCCAGAGCGGGTGATAGCGCTCCAGGACCCGGCACAGGTCGTCCGTGATGCGGTAGGGCAGCTTCACCGGCATCCGCGAGCCGATGCGGATGACCTCCACGTGCGGGATCGCCCGCAGGCGGCTCAGGATCCACTCGAGGGACGCCTCGGCATACGTCAGCGGGTCGCCGCCGGTGAGGAGGACGTCCCGGATCTCCGGGTGCGCCGCGATGTAGTCGATGGCGGCCTGCAACTCGGCCCGGCGCATCATGAAGTCGGCATCGCCCACCATCCGCTTGCGCAGGCAGTAGCGGCAGTAGATGGCACACTCGCTGGTGACGCAGAAGGCCACACGGTCGTGGTAGTTGTGGATGAGGTTCTTGACGGGCGAGTGAGCCACCTCCTCCAGCGGGTCCACGACGCCGATGATGTCGGGCTCCATCTCGCTCATGCGGGGCACGACCTGACGGCGGACGGGGCAATCGGGGTTGTGCGGGTCCATCAGGCGGGCGTAATACGGCGTGATGTTCCACCGGAAGAGGCCCTGCGTGGCCTCGATGGCGTCCAGTTCGTCGGGCGTCGGGTCGATCCACCGGCGGAGGGCCTCGGCGTCGTGGACACGGTGGCGCATCTGCCAGCGCCAGTCGGACCAGTTCGGGTCGGCAAGCAGGTCGGAGCGCGAGGGCATGGACGGAGTGGTCAATGGTTCAGGAAGTCACGCAGGATGGCCGGGTCGGTGACGCGCTCGATGCGTTCGCCGCAGCGGCCGCAGGTGAAGAGGATCTCGCGGGGGGCGGCCGAGGCGCCGCTGAAGAGCAGCAGCCAGGCCGTCCATCCGTAGCGCATACGCGGGCGAGCGAAGTGGTGCGTGCGGTCGTGCCCACACCGGCACGTGGGCCGGGCGGGGGCGTCCGTCGGAGGCGTGGGCGGTGTGGACATCCCGGAGGTCAGCACGAGGTGAGGTGGATCAGGCCGAGCCGATGCAGCCCGCGGCGGAGCACGTCGGCGAGGAAGGCCGGGTAGGGTTGCCCGGTCAACTCGGCCAGGATGGCGAAGGTCCCGGTCGGGTCGAACGTGGGCAGGGGGTTGCGCCCGGACAGCGGGTGGTGTTCTTTGAAGGGCTTCGTTCGATGCATCCGCCCCGACGATCCTCGTCCGCGGCTCACAACCTGTTACGTACGCTGATGGCAACCGCAGGCACGGACACGTTGCGCCTCCTGGACGTGGTGGCCCTGACCGAAGACCTGCCCGATCGGGGCCTGGTTCGAGGGCAGGTGGGCACCGTCGTGGAAGTGCTGGCTCCGGGGGTGTTCGAGGTCGAGTTCGCAGACCAGCACGGCCGGGCCTACGCGCTGGTCCCCCTGCGCACCGAGCAGCTGATGCCCTTGCGGTTCGAGCCGGACGCCTCCGGGCGTGGGTAGAGGCCGGGGATCAGGCCGGTTGCGAAGGCAGCGGGCGATCGATCAGGCCGAGCCGATGCAGCCCGCGGCGGAGCACGTCGGCGAGGAAGGCCGGGTAGGGTTGCCCGGTCAACTCGGCCAGGATGGCGAAGGTCCCGGTCGGGTCGAACGTGGGGAGGGGGTTGATTTCGAGGAACCAGGGGCGTCCGTCGGCATCGACGCGGAAGTCGGCGCGGGCGAAGTCCCGGCACAGGAGCTTGTCGAACACCCGCCGCGTCAGGCGATGCAGTTCGGCTTCGAGGGCGGGGTCGAGGGTGCCGCCGAGGGTATAGTCGTAGGGCCGGGCCGGCAGCCCGCGGTGCTCCAGCGCGTGCAGGCCGATGCCGGTCGTCGTCTCGACGGCGCGTTGCAGCACGGGCAGGGCCTCGGGCGGGTCGTGGCCGATGATGGCGACGGTGAACTCGCCGCCGCCGTCGATGAACGGCTCCACGAGCGCGTCCTGCCGGTACGTTGCGGTGCACCAGGCCACCTGCTCCCGCAGCGCCTCCAGCGTGGTGACCTTGCTCGCGGCGGTGATGCCTTTGGAGGAGCCTTCGTAGCGGGGCTTGACGAACAGCGGAAACGGCCCGGGGAGGTCGGCCGGGTCGATGGCGTCGGCCTGCGGGTAGGTGCGGTAGGGCGGGGTCGGGACGCCGGCGGCGGCCACCAGGTCTTTCGTCCAGGCTTTGTCGAGCGTGAGCGAGAGGGTCAGCGCATCGGCCCCGAGGAAGGGGATGCCCGCCATCTCCAGCAGGATCGGGGCGTACGCCTCGCGGTTGCGGCTGCGTGCCCCCTCGGCGATGTTGACGGCCGCGTCCAGGTGCAGCGACGGCAGCGCCCGCAGCAGGTCGTGCGCCGTGCCGATGCGGACCGGCTCGTGCCCCAGCGCCCGGATGGCGGCCTCCAGGGCCTCGACGGTCGCTTCCGGTTCGTATTCCGCGTCGGCGTCGGGCGGTTCGCCGTCCTGCCACGGGTAGGCGTCGAACACGTCGTAGATCAGGCCAATGCGCATCGCGTCGGGGGGGATGGGTTGTGAGGGAGGGGGGATAGATCGTAGGTTGGGCGACGTCGCCGGAAGGCGTTCTCCATAACCCACATCCTGCACCCTGTTCCCACCATGCAGATCGTCTGGATCACGGGGGCTTCCTCCGGCATCGGCGCGGCGCTGGCCCAGGCGTACAGCCAGCGCGGCGTCCGGCTCGTGCTCTCGGCCCGGCGTCGCGAGCGGCTGGAGGCCGTCCGGGCCGCCTGCCTCAACCCGGACTGGCACCGCATCGTCCCGCTCGACCTGGCCGATCCGGCAACGCTGGAGGCTGCTGCGGAGCAGGTGCTCGCCGAGGCCGGCCGGGTCGATGTGCTGGTCCACAACGGCGGCATCAGCCAGCGCGCGCTCGTCCAGGACACCGATATGGACGTGGTGCGCCGGATCATGGAGGTGAACTTCTTCGGCGCCGTGGCGCTGACCCGGGCGGTGCTGCCCTCGATGCTGGCCCGGCGCCGCGGGCAGATCGTCGTCGTCAGCAGCGTCGTCGGGCGGTTCGGGACGCCGCAGCGGGCGGCCTACGCGTCCTCGAAGCACGCGCTGCACGGCTTCTTCGACGCGCTCCGCGCCGAGGTGCACGATGCCGGGCTGCGCGTCACCATCGCCTGCCCGGGTCGGGTGCAGACGGACATCTCGCTGCACGCGCTCACCGGCGACGGGTCGCCGCACGGGCAGATGGACCCGGGGCAGGCCCGGGGAATGCCGGCCGACGTGTGCGCCGAGCGGATCGTGCGGGCAGCGGAGCGGGGGAAGGAGGAGGTGTACATCGGTGGCACCGAGGTGCTGGGCGTCTACGTCAAGCGGTTCGCCCCGCGCCTCTTCAGCCGCCTCATCCGCTCCGTCAACGTCACCTGAGCACCACCCGAGCGGCCTTTCCCTCGGGCACTCGCCGCCTACGCGCCGCTTACGCGTCGCCTACGCGCCGGGCTCCTCCACCGGCTGCGAGGCCACCGGGGCCTCCGCCGGTTCGCCGTTCGAGGCCGGCCGGCGTTGCAGGGCCAGGCGTTTCTGCTGGGCCTTCAACTGCTGCTGGCGTTTCTGCTGCTGGTGCCGCTTCTGGCGCTGCTCCGCCTTCTTCTGCGCCTCCTGCGCCGGGTCGAACAGCATCCCCGTGCAGAGGCAGATCTTGCGGTTCGTGCGGGTGAGCACGTCGTAGTTCGGGCAGCTCTGGCAGCCGTCCCAGAACGCATCGTCCGTGGTCAGCTCCGAGAAGGTGACCGGCTTGTAGCCCAGCTCCGAGTTGATCTTCATCACCGCCAGGCTCGTGGTGATGCCGAAGATCTTAGCGTCCGGGTACTTCTGGCGCGACAGCTCGAAGATCTTGCGCTTGATGCGTTTGGCCAGCCCCATCTGCCGGTAGTCCGGCGCCACGATGAGGCCGGAGTTGGCGACGTAGCGGTCGTGGCTCCACGTTTCGATGTAGCAGAAGCCCGCCAGCCGGTCGCCGTCGAGCGCGATGACCGCCTTGCCCTCCTCGATCTTACGTCGGATGTAGTTCGGGTCCCGTTTGGCGATGCCGGTGCCGCGCGCCCGCGCGGCTTCCTCGATCAACTGGCAGATGGCTTCGGCATAGACGGCATGCGCCGGTTGGGCAACCTGAATCTGAACGTCCATGGGCAGGTTGAGGGACAAGGAGGAGGGAGGACGTGAAAAGGAAGTGACGTGAAATGATGCAGCCCCCACGCGGTTCCCCGCAGCGTGGGACCGGCCCGAAGAGGACAGGCCACCGGGTTCGTATCCGAGATCGGCCGATCCGGGTTCCGCCGCGTAGGCCTTACACCTGCGGCAGGCGGGCCAGGCTGGCCTGGACGCGCTCGGCGGGGTACTCGTACTCCTGCAAGGCCCCGGCCAGATAGGCGTCATAGGCGCTCAGGTCGAAGTGGCCGTGGCCGCACAGGTTGAAGACGATCGTCTTCGCCTCGCCGCTCTCGCGGCACGTCAGCGCCTCGCTCATCGCGCCCCAGACGGCGTGCCCGGCCTCGGGCGCAGGCAGGATGCCCTCGGCCTTCGCGAAGCTCTGGTTGGCCTCGAAGATGGGGTTCTGCGTCACGCTGACGGCCTCGATCAGGCCGGCCTCCTTGAGCGCGCTCACCTGCGGGCTCATGCCGTGGTAGCGCAGCCCGCCCGAATGGATCGGCGCCGGCACGAAGTCGTGCCCGAGCGTGTGCATCTTCATCAGCGGCGTCATGCCGGCTGTGTCGCCGAAGTCGTAGGCATAGCTGCCGCGTGTCAGGCTGGGGGCGGCCGAGGGCTCGACGGCCAGGATGCGCGTCTGCGGGCGGCCGTCGAGGTGGGCGGCCAGGAAGGGGTAGACGAGCCCGGCGAAGTTGCTGCCGCCGCCCGTACAGCCAACGACCACGTCCGGCCAGTCGGCCCCGATCAGTTCGAGCTGTTTGATGATCTCCTGCCCGATGATGGTCTGGTGCAGCAGGACGTGGTTGAGCACGCTGCCGAGGGCGTACTTCGTGTCGTCGCGCTGCACGGCCATCTCGACGGCTTCGCTGATGGCGATGCCGAGGCTGCCGGTGCTCTCGGGGTCCTGCGCCAGGATGCGTCGTCCGGCCTCGGTATGGGGGCTCGGGCTCGGGATGACGCGGGCGCCCCAGGTCTGCATCAGCACCCGGCGGTAGGGCTTCTGCTCGTAGCTGACCTTGACCATGTAGACCTCGCAGTCCAGCCCGAAGAGCTGGCAGGCGAAGCTGAGGGCGCTGCCCCATTGCCCGGCGCCGGTTTCGGTCGTGATCCGCTTCGTGCCTTCCTGCGCGTTGTAGTAGGCCTGGGGGACGGACGTGTTGGGCTTGTGGCTGCCCGAGGGGCTGACGCCTTCGTACTTGTAGTAGATCTTCGCCGGTGTGTCGAGGGCGCGTTCCCAGCGGTGGGCACGGAACAGCGGCGTGGGCCGCCAGAGCCGGTAGACCTCCTGCACGGGCTCGGGGATCTCGATGTACCGCTCGGTGCTCACCTCCTGCTCGATCAGGGCCATCGGGAAGAGGGGCGCCAGCGTCTCCGGGCCGATGGGCTGCTTCGTGCCCGGATGCAGCGGCGGCGGCAGTTCCACGCCGAGGCGCGGCAGGTCGGCATTCAGGTTGTACCAGTGGGTCGGGGCGTCCTTCTCGGACAGAATGATCTTGGTGAGCTCAGCCATGCGTCCTCGGCAAACAGCCATGGTGAAACGATTGCGGGGACGGGAAGATAGGCGGCGGCTGTGCCGGGGGCAAGCGTGGGGGGCCGTCAGCGGTCAGCCGTCAGCCGGCGGCCCGAAGCCGTCAGCCCTCAGTGCAGCGAGATGCTTTTGATGAAGCGGCGGACGGCGGCGTAGGAGCCGAGCCAGCCGAGCAGGACGCCCATGCCCAGCAGGCCGACGACGAGCACCGGGCCGAGCCAGCCGCCGGGGACGGCCAGCTCCGGGTAGTAGCGCACCAGCAGCCGGTAGAGCCCCCACACCGCCAGTCCGCTCGTCAGCCCGGCAATGACGCCCTGCAGGATGCCCTCGAACAGGAAAGGCTGCCGGATGAACGGGTCCGTGGCACCGACCAGCTTCATCGTGCGAATCAGCAGGCGGCGGGCGTAGATGGTCAGCCGGATCGTGTTGGCGACGAGGAAGATGGCCGCCAGCAGCACCACCACGCCGAGCGCCAGCCCGGCCAGCGTCAGCAGGCGCAGGTTCTCCTGCACCTTGACCAGCAGCGGCTGGTTGAAGACGACCTCGTCGACCCGGTTCCAGCGGCTCATCTGCTCCACCATCCGGGCCAGGCTGTCCGGCGTGGCGTAGTCGGGGTCGACGCGGACGCGGATGGAGGCGGGCAGGAACAGTTCGTCGAAGAAGACCTCGGCCCCTTCCCCGAATTCCTCCCGGAAGATGCGCTGGGCCTCCTCGCGCGAGATGTACTCGGTCTCGATGACGCCGGGCATGGCGGCGGCCCGCTGGCTGAGCGCCTCGGCGACGGGGTCCTCGACGTCCTGCAGGAACAGTTCGACCTCCCCGACGCGCTGCCGCAGCAGGTCCGCCACGCGTTGCGCCTCGAAGTTCAGCAGCCCGAACAGCCCGATCAGCACCAGGGCCACGGTCATGGTCATGGTCGAGGCGATGACGGCAAATTTGGCCCGGCGAAAGCCGGCCAGGCCTTCCCGCAAGCTGTAGGAGAGTGCCATGCGAAGGGGTCGAAAGCGCAGAGTCCGATCGGCGACGCAGGTGGAGCGCCGGGGGTCGACGTTCGAAAGACGAGCGTCGAAAATCGTTCCAATCGGGTGCCGGTCAGCCGACGGTGCGCCCGCCGGGGTAGGAGCCGAGCACCTTGAGTGTGGCGGAGATCTCGCGCAGGTGGTCCAGGGCACGCTGCACGGGGGCGTCGGTGTGGGCGCCGGCCAGGTCGAGGTAGAAGAGGTACTGCCCGGGGCTGCCCACGAGCGGGCGGCTTTCGATCTTGAACAGGTCGATGTCGCGCAGGGCGAAGACGGCGAGGCTCTTGAAGAGCCCGCCCGGCACGTTGTGGTGCAGGCTGTAGACGATGGAGGTCTTGGCGGGGGCGTCGGGCAGGCCGGGGGGGACGGCCTCGGGCGAGCGGGTCAGCAGCAGGAAGCGGGTATAGTTCTGGTGGTTGCTCTCGATGCCGGGCGCCAGCACCACCAGGCCGTATTCGGCGGCGGCTCGTTCGCTGGCGATGGCGGCCAGGTGGGGCTCGCCCCGCCGGGCGACCATGCGGGCGGCGCCGGCGGTGTCGTAGGCGGGGATGGCCTGCGCCCGGGGCAGGTGGGTGCGCAGGTAGGTCCGGCATTGCCCGAGCGCCTGCGGGTGGGAATGCACCTCGCGGAGGCCGTCCAGCGTGGCCCCGGGCACGGCCATGAGGTGGTGCCGGATGCGCAGGTTGATCTCCCCGGCGATCCAGAGCGCGTGCGCCTCCAGCAGGTCGTAGTTGATGTGGACGCTGCCGAAGAGAGAGTTCTCGATCGGAATCAGCGCGTAGTCCACCCGCGCTTCGGTCACCGCCTCGAAGACGGCCTCGAACGACGGCTGCGGCACCGGCTCGGCCCCGGGCACCAGCGCCCGGACGGCCTCCTCACTGAAGGCCCCGATTTCGCCCTGGAAAGCTATCAGCATTCAGCGGTCAGCAGTCAGGTTTTTGATGAGGCCGTTCAGCATGCGGCGGACTTCGCAAATGGCCTCCGAAAGGTCGACGAAGGTACTCCGGGAAAGCAACCCGAGTTCGTGGGCGAGCAGCGCCTGGTATTCCAGTTCGCTGGAGGACCCGGCAGCAATCTGCAAGAAACGGGCGAAATCGGTATCGGTGCCGCGTCCGCAGCCTTCCGCAATGTTGGATGGAATCGAGACCGCACCGCGCCGCATCTGACTGGTGAGCCCATACCGTTCCTCTAACGGAAAGGCCCGGGTCAGGCGATATACCTCCATCGTAACGGCGTGGGCTTTGGCCCAGACCTTCAAGTTGCGGAAGCTTCTCATCGGTAAACCGTCCGTGCTCCTTGTTCGGCGTGTGCTTCAAAGACAGCCGGGGCGGTCAAACATAACACGGCTGACCCCTGAAGCCTGACCGCTGATGGCTCTACATCTGCCCCGGGGCCGAGATGCCGAGCACGGTCAGGCCGTTGGCCAGCGTGAGGCGGGTGGCGCGGGCCAGGTGCATGCGGGCGGTGGCCAGCGCTTGCGCTTCGCCGATGATGCGACAGTCGCGGTAGAACTGGCTGAAGGCCGTCGCCACGTCGCGCAGGTAGGTGGCCAGGATCTGCGGCTCCTTCGTCTCGGCGGCGCGCTGGATGACCTCCGGCAGTTGCAGGAGCGTCTTGGCCAGCGCCTCCTCGCTCGGGTGCGTGAGCCGCGTCAGGTCCGCGTCCTCGGCGAAGGTGACGCCCACCTCCTCGGCCTTGCGCAGGATCGAGCAGATGCGGGCGTGGGCATACTGGAGGTAGAAGACGGGGTTCTTATCGCTGGCCTCCCGGGCCAGGTCGAGGTCGAACTCCAGGTGCGTGTTGGGCGAGCGCATGAGGAAGAAGAAGCGCGTCACGTCTTCCCCCACCTCGTCCATCAGCTCGTCGAGCGTAACGTAGTTGGCCTTGCGGGTGCTCATCTTCACCGGCTGGCCGCCGCGCACGAGCGTGACGAACTGGTAGATGACGACCTCGATGGCGCCGGCGTCGTAGCCGAGCAGCTCGACGCCCTTGATCACGTCCGGGTAGGTGGCGATGTGATCTGCGCCGAAGACGTCGACGATCTTGCGGAAGCCGCGCTCGAACTTGTCGACGTGGTAGGCGATGTCCGGCAGGCGGTAGGTTGGCTCGCCGGTGCTTTTGACGAGCACGGTGTCCTTGTCCTTGCCGAAGGCGCTCGTGCGGAACCAGACGGCCCCGTCGGCCTCGTAGATGTGGCCTCGTTCCCGCAGCGCCTCGAGCACGTCCCAGACCTTGCCCGTTTCGTAGAGGGTGTGCTCGTTGAAGTAGGTGTCCATCTCGATGCCGAGCCGGCGGATCGTGCGCTCGATGTCGGCGAAGATGGCCTCCTGGGCGGCCTGCTTGAAGGGCGTCAGGTCGTCGGCGTCGAGCAGGTCGAGGCCGTGCCGTTCGATGAGGGAGCGGGCGATGTCGAAGATGTACTCGCCGAGGTAGCCGTCCTCGGGGAAGCTGGCGGGGACCTCCACGGTTTCGCCCTCGCCCACCTCGATGTCTTTCGTGTCGAACGTATCGAGGAGCCGCTCCCAGCGCGCGCGGCGGTCGCCGCTGAGGTCGAGGTAAGGCTCCATGTCGGGGTCGGCCAGGAGTTGTTCGTAGCGGGCGCGGACGCTCTGGGCCAGCACGCGCATCTGCCGTCCGGCGTCGTTGAAGTAATACTCGCGCGTGACGGCGTAGCCGGTCCAGTCGAGCAGGTTGGCGATGGTGTCGCCGAGCACGGCGTTGCGGCCGTGGCCGACGGTCAGCGGGCCGGTGGGGTTGGCGCTGACGTACTCGACGATGGCGGGCAGCCCCTGCCCGACGTCCGTGCGGCCGTAGGCGTCGCCCTGGCGCAGGATGTCGGCGATCCGGTCGGCCAGGTAGGTGTGGGCGAAGCGGACGTTCAGAAAGCCCGGTCCGGCCACTTCGATGGCGGCGATGCGGCGCGGGTCCACCGGCTTCTGGCGCAGGCGCGTGGCGATCTCCTCGGCGATCTGCCGGGGCGCACGGCGCAGGTGGCGGGCCAGTTGCAGCGCAGCGTTCGTGGCGAGGTCGCCGTGCTCGGGGTTGTTGGGGATCTCGAACTCGGGGACGAAGTCGGGCGGCGCCCCCATCTCGGCGAGAACGGCGGACAGCTCCTGTTCCAGGTAGGCTTTCATCGCGGCAGCGTCAACGTGAAACGAACCAGGGTCGCAGTATACGACGGCGCGGGGGTGCGGGCCGGTGGCGGCGGTGCTCCGGCGGCGATTTCCGGCAAAGTTTCACGGGGTGCTGCGTCGCGCGGAGCCCGTTCCGGGGGTCAGTCCCCGATGCGCGGGGCGAGCCGGTCCGGCACGGGCGGGATGGAGGCACGCAGCCGCTCGGCCTCGGCCACGAGGTCGGCGACGACCTCCGGGTAGCGCGCGGCGACGTTGTACTGCTCGCCGGGGTCGTGCTCCAGATGGTACAGCTCGGGCGGGTCCGGCACGGTCGGTCCGGTGTCGTCGCGATAGGCGCTCTGTGTGATGAAGTGCGCCTTCCAGGGGCCTTTGCGGAGGGCGTAGAGCTGTGTGCCCCGGAAGTACGGCACGATTTCGCGGACGCGCTCGGCCTCGCCGCGCAGCAGCGGCAGCAGGCTGACGCCGTCGTAGATGCGGTCGGTGGGCAGCGGGACGCCCGCCATCGCGGCGGCGGTGGGCAGCAGGTCCATCGTCGTGGCCGGCGCCGTCGATACCGTGCCGGGGGCGATGGTGCCGGGCCACCAGGCGATGGCCGGCACGCGCAGGCCGCCTTCCCAGGTCGTCCCCTTGCCGTCGCGCAGCAGCCCGGCCGAGCCGCCGTGGTCGTCGTAGGCCAGCCACGGGCCGTTGTCGCTGGTGAAGACGACGAGCGTGTTCTCGGCCAGGCCCTGGTCGCGCAGCGTGGCGAGGATCTGCCCGACGCTCCAGTCGATCTCCTCGACGACGTCGCCGTAGCGCCCCCGTGGGCTGGTGCCTTCGAAGGCCTCGGAGGCGAAGAGGGGGACGTGGGGCAGGCTGTAGGCGAGGTAGATGAAGAAGGGGCGGGTGCGGTGCTGGCGGATGAAGGCGACGGCCTCCTCGGTGTAGCGCTTCGTGATGGTGTGCTGATCGGCGGGGCGCTCGACCACCTCCAGGTCGCGCAGGATGGGGACGTCCCAGTATTCGATGCTGGGGTTGCGCCAGATGTTCGGATCGGGCGCATGCAGGTCCTGATGCGGCACGGTCCGATCCATGTCGTTGCTATACGGGATGCCGAAGTAGGTGTCGAAGCCGTGGTGCGTCGGCAGAAACTCCGGGAGGTGGCCCAGGTGCCATTTGCCGATGGCGGCGGTGGCGTAGTTGCGTTGTTTGAGCACCTCGGCGAGAGTCATTTCCTCGGCGGGCAGTCCCAGCTTCGAGTCGGGAAAGAGCACGCGGCGGCGGTCGCTGGCCATGCCGCTGCGCACGGGCAGGCGGCCCGTCAGCAGCCCGGCGCGGCTGGGGGTGCAGACCGAGGCGGCGGCGTAGAACTGGGTGAGCTTCATGCCGTCGGCCGCCATGCGGTCCAGGTGTGGCGTGCGGATGGTGGGGTGGCCGAACGTGCCGAGGTCGCCGTAGCCGAGGTCGTCGGCAAAGAGGATGATGAGGTTCGGCGGGCGTGGCGGCGGCGTGCAGCCGGCGAGCAGGATCAGCGGGAACAGCAGGGGCAGCACACGGCGGAGGCGCATGACGGAGGCGGGCTGGATGGGAGAAAACCGGCACCCCGGATAATCCTGCTTCCGCCGGAGAGGAGCAAGGAGCGGCTCACAGCGCCCGGAAGCCGGAGCGAGTGACGATGCTATCGACGGGGAGCCATTCCATCTCCCCCCGGCCGGATCTATATCAAGCTCATAACCACTCCAGCCTTCGCGTTCAGCCTGTGCGTGCCTGATAGAGGCAGGGAGGGCAGGCATCCCTTCATGACGTGCCGGCGAACGTGGCGGACCGGATCGCGAAGGTCGCGGCCTCATCGGAATTGAAGCGGTCCGTTCCGTACCACCAGCCGCCGCTGAGACGTGTGGGTATCGTGATTCCTTCAAAGGTGGCGTCTTCCTCAACGGCAAATCCGTAAGGGAGAAGCCGGGGGGATGGCACGCCGGCATCACCCCAGCGGTCGAGCGTAACCTCATGAAGCCTTCCATCCGGCCCGACGTAGATCGTCACGGCAACAGCCTCGCCATCGACCGCGAGTGTGAACCGGGCGCGATCGGCGTCTACGGCCTCCCACGTCACGCCCGGCCCGACGAGTGTAGTGGGACACCAGACCGCTTCGCCGATGAGCCGCCCGCGCGACGAGCGCGTGATATCCTCGCCACCGCCGAGCGGCATCGGGACGAGGCCGAGCACGTCCACGTGGACCCCACCGTCCTTCTCGAAGTAGTGGTCGCGCACGCGGACGGGCAGGCCGAACATGCGGGCGTGGGCTGTCCAGATGAAGCCACGACGCGGCGCGAGTACTTCTTCTGCCGTGAGCGCCACTTGTGGGCCGCCCGGGTTGGGCGTCATCGTCCCCTCCATCTGAAGGCGGACTGCCGGAGCCAGCGGCGTGCCGGGCGCGATCGCGTGGAGCAGGTATCGACGAGCGGGTTCGGGTAGATCGGCCACCAACGCGGGCGAAAACACGTCCAGATCAGTTGCTGATGGCGTGAACAGGTCTTGCGCGACACGCTCGAAGCTGCGATCTCCGATGAAGCGACGCACGCCGAGCACAGCACCCACGAGAACGGTGCCTCCGGCTAGAGCAAGCATCCAGAAGTGAGCGCGGCGAGAGGTCGGGAGTGCATTCATGGCGAAGTATAGATCGGGTGGTCGGGATGGGAGATTCCTTTACGTCTCGTTCCATTTCTGCCCAAGCCAGTGGTGGGGAGGGAGGAGGAGGCATTACCAATAAGCACCCTCACACGGGTTGGGGAGCGCCCAATGCCTCGTGTGCTGTAGGGGGGCTGTGCGGCGTCTATATAAGTGGTCCTGGTATCATTGAGACCGCCGGCTATTACACTTACACGGCTCAGCGGCGGGGCCACACTGAGGCCCCTGTCAGCTATTCCTGGAACACCGGAGCAACCAGCAGTTCCATAACGGTGTATCTTGCACCGAACGCAGGCAGTGAGCAGTATATAACGTACGAGGTAACGGTGACTGATCAAATTACGGGTCAGGCGTACACGGATGTACAAACGGTCATCGTGCGAAAGATTGGAGATTCGTGCGGCTCCGGCATCACCTGCGGGTAGTCTCCACCGGACGAGGCTCTTTCCAGGCTCGTCTGCCCCCTATCCCGGGTATGTCTCACCGGCACGAGGCCGACGAGCCGGGCCTGTTCATCGTGCTTTACGATTCGTGAAGGACTAGGATTATGCGGCTCAGCAATCCTGTGATTGGCATGTGGCGTCTTGCAAGGCTGGCGCTGTTCCTGGCAGTTCCCGTCCTCCTTGCCGCCTGCGATACAAACGCGGGCCAGTATCCCCCGTACACCTTGACTGGCAACGGTGATTTCTTCGGCAACAAGGTGGCCGCCCACGGTGCCTTCGCCGTGGTGGGCGCCAACCAGGAGTCCACCACGGCCGAACAGGCCGGCGCTGCCTACGTCTTCACCACCTCTGACGGGATCGTCTGGCAGCGCATGCAGCGGCTGGCTCCGGAAAGGAGTCGGGAGCGCGATGATTTCGCGTGGTCGCTCGACATGCACGGGACGCAGATCGTCGTGGGGGCGCCGGGAGAGAACCAGGAGAAGGGCGCGGCCTATGTGTTCGAATACGACGGGGCGACGTGGGTGCAGACGGCCCGCCTGGCTCCTGAGGGCGTGCTACGCGGTGACCGCTTCGGATCCTCCGTAGCCATTGACTCCGATCGATTGCTCATTGGCGCCCACTTAAAGGACAGGTCGCATCCCGACTCAGCGGAGTTGCTACGAGGAGCAGGCGTCGTGTACTACTTTGAGCGTCAGGAGGGGCGGTGGGTCCTGCGGCAGGAGATCGAACCAGAGGACCCTGCCGCCTTCAAGGCGTTTGGTGCCGCCCTGGACCTTCACGGCGATCAGGTCATCGTGGGTGCGATGGGCGATGGAAAGGTCAATGCTATCACGGACGGTCCCGGAGCGGCCTATGTGTTTACACTCCGAGGTGGGGCCTGGCAACAAACAGCCAAGCTGGTGGCTCCCGCACCAGACCCGAAATCCCAGTATGGCAATGCCGTCGGCATCACCGACGAGCGGGCCGTGGTGAGCGCGTTTGGGTTCGACTATGACGGTTTCAACAGTGCCGGGGCGCTATTCACCTATGCTCGCACCGGCGATGCGTGGCGCTTCGACAGCCGGCTCACGCCCTCTGATGCCGAGAACTACGCCTATTTCGGCGAACAGGTCACCATATATGACAACCGGGTGGCGAGTGCTTCGATCTTCAAGAACGAAGGGGCAGGTGTGGTCTATCTCTTCGAAGCGCAGGAGGAGACCTGGGTGGAAGTGGCGCAACTGGAGGCACCCGAGCCCTCCCCGTCGGACTTCTTTGGGGAAGACGTGGCGTTGACCGAGGAGCACCTGGTCGTGGGAGCGCCGGGGACTGACGGCGACAAAGGGGTGGCGTACGTGCTCAGACGAGACGGAACGGGGTGGGTCTACCCCGAGTAGTCCTGCCGGCATTTGGTGCGTCAGCCTTCCGGCGAGTGATCCCAGATGAAGGGCCGGACGACGAGCCACAGCAGCGGCGGCACGAGGGCGCTGAGGACGAGCGCCAGCACCGGCCGGTCGGCTCCCGCGTAGCCGAGGGCGGCGAACGTGAAGCCCACCGGCACGGCGCCGCAGGCGAGGGCCAGGTGAAAGCGCCCGGCCGGCATCCGCGTCAGCCCCGCCAGGCAGGCGATGACCTCGGGCAGGACCGGCAGCCAACGCGAGGCCACGACGAGCCACCCGCCGACGCGTTCGAACAACCGCTCGCCCCGGGCCAGGTCGGCCTCGCCGAGGAGGCGACGGGCGGCTCCGCGCCCGAGGCCCCGGCAGAGCCCGTAGGCCACCGACCCGGCCAGAAACGAGCCCGCCGCGCTGATCAGCCCACCGGCGACGGGTCCATACAGCAGCCCGAGGGCGGTCATGACGACGCTGGCCGGGATGGGCAGCAGCAGGTCGCCCACGAGCAGCGCCAGTGCGGCCGCCCAGGCCCAGCGGCCGTACGCGCCGAGCCAGGCCGTGATGCCGGCGTGGGAGAACGTCGCTTCCAGCGCGTCGCCCCAGAGGAAAAACGGGATCAGAAACAGCACAGCCAGGCCGAGAAAGAGCCAGAGGAGACGCATGGGACAGCGGGCTGTAGGCTGGGGGTCGTTAGCTGTCGGCGCTTGACGGGGGCGCGGCGTGGTTAGCTTCCCATAGCCAGCAGCCAGCAGCCAGCAACGCTCAAATTAGGCGTCCGTCGGCGCCGGGGCCACCGTCATCGCCTCGATCAGCACCGTGGGCATCCCCACCGAGATGGGCACGACCTGCCCGGCCTTCTTGCACAGCCCCCGGGCCGCCTCGACGTGGAGATCCCGTGCGATGCCGACGAGGCCGGCGAGGGCGTCCCGGCTGGTGCCGGTGATCTGCACGCCGGCCACCGGGTGGGTCAGCCGGCCGGCTTCGATGCGGCGGCCGGCTACGACGTCGAAGGCGAAGCGGCCGTCCGGGTGGGTGACGCCGTGGCCGATCTGCTCGACGTAGAGCCCGTCCGCCACGGCGGCGATGAGGGCGTCCGGGTCGGCGTCGCCGGGCCGGAGCAGCAGGTTCGTCATGCGGGGCAGCGGCGGGTAGCGGTAGTCCTGACGGCGGGCGTTGCCGGTGCGGGGTCGATCCAGGCGATCGGCCCAGAGGCGGTCGGTGAGCAGCCCGCGCAGGATACCGCGCTCGATGAGGGTCGTCGGGGTGGCCGGGGTGCCCTCGTCGTCGAAGGCCATCGAGCCGCGCCCGTCCGGCCACGTCGGATCGTCGACGAGGGTGACGGCCTCGCCGGCGACGGCGCCGCCCTCCCAGCCGGCCAGCGGCGAGCGGCCGGCGGCGACCACGTCGGCTTCGAGCAGGTGGCCGACGGCCTCGTGCAGCCAGACGCCCCCCCAGCCGGCGGCCAGCACGACGGGCATCGTGCCGGCCGACATCGGCCGCGCCGCGGCGCGCTGCCGGGCCTGTTCGACGGCGGTGCGGGCCAGGTGCTCGGGTGGTTCGGTGAAAAAGTGCCCGAAGCCGCAGGCGCCGCCTCCCACCGCATGGGCCGTCACGCTGCGCCCGTTGGCCCGCAGCGTCACCGCCACGCGCAGGCCGATCAGCAGCGAGGCTTCGGTGCAGAAGACGCCGGATGAGGTGGCCACGAGCGTGCGGCGCACGCGGTCGTGGTAGCGCACCTCGACCTGGCAGACGCGCTCGTCCAGGGCGAAGGCGGCATCGGCGGCGGCTTCGAGGAGGGCGGCTTTCTCCGAGGGGCGGATGCGGTCCGGGGCGTCATCGGGCAGGGCCGTGGCGTCGGCCAGGGTGGTCCAGGCCGCCGGGGCCGTCGTCGGGGAGGTGTACGGGATCCGGCGGGCGGCGTTGGTGGCCGCCGCGATCAGGCCGGCGGCCGAGACGTCGTCGGTGGCGGCGAAGCCCGCGTCCCCCCGGCCCAGCACGCGCAGGCCGGCGCCCTCCACGCGGCGTCGCCGGGCCGTCGTGCGGGGCGCGTGCAGGCGGCCGCCCCGCAGGCGCTGGTGCCGGGCGAGCCGGTGGTGGCAGGTCTGCTCCACGAACAGATCCGCCCAGGTGCCGCCGGTGCCCAGCAGGTGCCGGAGCACGTCGGGTACCGCTTCGGCGATGGCGAGGGTGCGGTCCGCGAAGGTCGTCATGCCGGAGCCGGAAGCAGGGGCCTCCGCGGGAGGATGAACGCGCCGGCGACGCGGCTTGCGTCGGATCCCGCCGCCCGGCCGTCAATAGCCATAGATCGAGAAGTCGTCCCGGCGCATGTAGAGGCTCAGCACGATGGCGAGCATGCCGGTGTTGGCGAGCAAGGCCGAGCCGCCGTAGGAGAGGAACGGCAGCGGGATGCCGATGACCGGCAGCAGCCCCGTTACCATCCCGATGTTGATGAAGATGTGGATGAGGTAGATGCCCGCCGCGCCCACGGCCACGAGCGTGCCGAAGGGGTGTTTCATCTGCACGCCGAGCCGGACGAGCCGGATCAGCAGGAAGGCGAAGAGCAGCAGCACGAGGGCCGTTCCCAGGAAGCCGAACTCCTCCCCGATGACGCTGAAGATGAAGTCCGTCGACTGCTCCGGCACGAAGCCGCCGCGCGTCTGCGTGCCCTGCATGAAGCCCTTGCCCGTCAGCCCGCCCGAGCCGATGGCCGCCTTCGACTGCACCAGGTGGAACCCGACGCCCTGCCGGAATTCCTCGGCCTCCGGGTTGGTGAACGACCGGATGCGGGCGACCTGGTAGGGCTGGAGCACGCGCGTCAGCAGGAGCGAGAGCGCCGCCACCGGTGCGGCGGTGAACAGCCCGGCAAAGATCGTCAGATGCCGTTCCCGGGTCGTCAGGTACATGCCCAGCGTGAAGGCCACGGCGAAGAGCGCGCCCGCCAGCTTCGACCAGATGGCGATGTAGCCGGCCAGCGCCGGGGAAACCACCAGCAGCACCGTGCTCAGCGGCAGGCCGCTCCAGAAGAGCATGATCGGGATCAGCCCGAAGAAGACGAGCGCCGTGCCGGTATCGTTTTGCAGGACGATCAGCACGCCCGGAATCACGATCAGGACGACGGCCATCACGGCGTACCGGATGTTGTCGGCGCCGGGGCGTTTCGACGCCAGGAGCTGCGCGACGGCCAGCACCGTGCCCACCTTGGCCAGTTCCGAGACCTGCAGGTTCATCGGCCCGAGCGTGAGCCACGACTTCGCGCCGTTGATCTCCCGGCCGAAGAGCAGCGCCATCACCAGCAGCAGCAGCGAGCCGGCATAGATGAAGAACGCCCCCGTCTGGTAAAACCGGACCGGCAGCAGCAGGGCCACGACGATCCCCACCACGCAGATCCCGGCCCAGGTCAGCTGCCGGCTGAAGTTTTGCCGGACGGTTTCGAGCAAGAACTCCG
This sequence comes from Roseithermus sacchariphilus, assembly GCA_003285105.1. GTDB lineage: Bacteria > Bacteroidota > Rhodothermia > Rhodothermales > MEBIC09517 > Roseithermus > Roseithermus sacchariphilus. The sequence continues at coordinate 1,683,834 of CP030158.1, forward strand.
AGGCCGGCCCGTGGGTGGTGCTGTAGATGGCCGTCAGCCCGATTGCCACCAGCGCCAGCCACAGCAGCGGCGTCACGTAGTCCATTGTCCGGTACCAGGGCGTGGTGCGCATGGTGGGGGGGCGGGTCTGAGGGCGGGCGAGCGGGTCCGCGCACCGCAGGCGCGTACGGGGGCCGGCCCGCGTGTCATCGCCTGCCGGGGGTCAATCCCCCGCCAGGTCCGTGGAGGGTTCCGTGCCGGGGATCGGGTCGCTGCGGAGGTTCAGCGTGCGGTTCAGCAGCCACCGTCGCTGCGGCGTCGTAGCGATCTGGCCGGTCAGGTATTGCTCGGCCATGAAGCTGGCGATGGGGCCGGCGGCGGTGCCGCCGAAGCCGGCGTTTTCCACGACGATGCCGATGGCGATCTGCGGGTTCTCGAAGGGCGCGAACATGATGAAGATCGAGTGGTCCTTGCCGGCGTTCTGGGCCGTGCCCGTCTTGGCGCCGCTGGGGATGTTCGGGATCTGCAGGTGCGCGCCGGTGCCCTGCTCCATGACGAGGCGCATGCCCTCGCGGACGAGCTGGAAGTGCTCCGGGCGGATGCCCGTGGGGCGGGGCGGCGGGAGGTCCGGCCGGCGCTCCTCGCCGGTTTCCGCACGGACGAGCTTGCGGACGAGGTGCGGTGCGTGCAGCGTGCCCCCGTTGGCGATCGTCGCCACGTAGTTGGCGAGCTGGAGCGGCGTCACGGTCATGTCCCCCTGCCCGATGCCGAGGTTGATGGAATAGCCGACGGTCCAGCCCCGGGGGTAGGTGCGGTTGAAGTAGGCCGAGTCCGGGATGAGGCCGGGGGCCTGTTCGAGCAGGTCGGTCGGGGCCGTCTCGCCGAAGCCGAAGCGGTGGGCGTAGTCGCTGAAGGTGTTGACGTCCGTGCGCAGCATCATCTCGAAGAAGAACGTGTTGCAGGAGTGCTGGATGGCCTGCTTGACGTTGATGGCGCCGTGGACGTGCATGCATCGGAACATGCGGCCGCGGCCGAGGGGGTGGTAGCCCGGGCAGAAGACCGTTTCGGTCGGGCGGATGAGTCCTTCCTGCAGGGCCAGCAGCGCCATGAACGGCTTCCACGTCGAGCCGGGTGGCATGCCGCTCATGGTCGCGCGGTTGAACATCGGGCGTTCGGGGCTGCGCGTGAGGTAGGTCCAGACCTCCGGGGGCACCGTCCGCGAGAACAGGTCGGGGTCGTAGTCCGGCTTGCTGACCAGGGCGAGGATCTCGCCGGTCTGCGGGTCGATGGCGACGGCGCCGCCACGCTTGTTGACGAAGAGGGATTCGGCCAGCGCCTGCACCCGGTGGTCGAGCGTCAGGTACAGGTCGTAGCCGCTCAGGGGCGGGGTGTCTTCGAGCCCGTTGCGGAAGGGCATCACCTCGCGCCCGAAGCGGTTGACGAGCACGAACTCGCTGCCCATCGTGCCGCGCATGGCGTCTTCGTAGTACTTCTCCAGCCCCGTCTGCCCGATGAGGTCGCCCTGCCGGTAGCCGCGGCTGCGGGCGGCCTCCAGCTGGCGCTGGCTGATCTCACGGATGTAGCCGAGGGCGTGCGCGGCGCGGGCGGCCGTCTGATACCGGCGCTTCTGGCGAATCTCGAACGACACCCCGGGCAGCCGATAGAGGTTCTCCTGGAGGCGGCTATAGACCTCGAAGGGGACCTCCTGGAACAGCGGGCTGGGCCGGAAGGCGCTCCATTGCCGGGCGGCCCTGAGCTTGCGCACGACCACCGAGTCCGGCACGCCCAGCAGGTCGGCGAGCAGGCCGATGCGGTCTTCCTCGAAGTACTGAGGCGTCACGGTGACGGTGTAGATGGGCTCGTTGTCCACCATCAACGTCCCGTTCCGGTCGTAGATGACGCCGCGCGCCGGCTGCACCCGCACCTCACGCACGGCATTGTCCCGCGAGGTGCCGGAATAGACCTGCGACTCCACCAGTTGGAGCTGGACGAGCCGCAGTCCCAGCAGCACCAGCACACCGGCGATGATGCCGATGAAGAACCGGACGCGGATGCGATAATCTTCCATGGGCGATACGGCGTGGCGGGCGTGGATCGAGCCCGGCTTCCCTCTGAGGGCGTTCCTTAGAGTAGGACATCCCGGTTCCAGTTCCGGCCGTTCGGTGCGTTCCCGAGTTGCCGCGCGCGGGGCTGTCCGCTTTCCTCGACAGCCGGGCGGTCCGGACTGACCAGCCGGCGCTACAGCGCGCGCTCCGGGCGGCCGGGCGGCCGTCCGGGGAGGTCCTCAAAAAGAGGGCCAGACGGCGGGCGGTGGCGGGTCGTCTCACGGCCCGGCGGCCGGCGGCTAGTCACGGCGAGGTTCTTGCGTGCTACAGAGGGGGTGGGATGCAACCTGCCGGGCCTTTTCGGGTACCTCAGGCAACCGCCTGCCGCCCCACGCGGTTGCATGTTTCGTTCAGGCCACCCGGGTTCCACGGCCCTGCCGCCTGCTCGCAACGCCGTTTCCTTCACCTGCTGCCCCCGGACCCATGCGTCGCTTCTGCCTCTCTCTGCTCCTGGGTATGGCCTTCTGCGGAATCCTGCCGTGGCTCCAGCCGGCGGCCGCGCAGTACTTCGGCCGCAACAAGGTTCAGTACGACGACTTCGAGTTCCGCGTGCTCGAGACGGAGCACTTCATCATCCACTTCTACCCGGAGGAAGAGCAGGCCGTTCGCGATGCCGCGCGCATGGCGGAGCGATGGTACCGCCGGCACTCGAGGACGTTCTTGCGCGAGTTCGGCGAGAAGAAGCCCATCATCTTCTACGCCAACGACGCCGACTTCCAGCAGACGAACGCCATCCAGGGCAGCATCGGGGAAGGGACCGGCGGCGTCACGGAGTCGATCAAGCAGCGCGTCATCATGCCCATGACGGGCATCTACGCCGAAACCGACCACGTCCTCGGGCACGAACTCGTCCACTCCTTCCAGTACGACATCGCCCTCTCCCGCAACGACAGCACCCGCTTCTCGCTGGGCCTGCTGCCGCTGTGGTTGATCGAGGGGATGGCCGAGTATCTGTCGGTGGGCCGCGAGGACGCGCACACGGCCATGTGGATCCGCGATGCCGCCATCCGGGACGACCTGCCCTCCATCGACGACCTCAGCACCGGGCGGTACTTCCCCTACCGCTACGGCCAGGCCTACATGGCCTATATCGGCGGCAAGTACGGCGATGCCTCGGTCGCCAGCCTCTACAAGCTGGCCGGCCGCACCGGGCTCGACTCGGCCTTCGTCTACGTGCTCGGCATCACCCCGGACTCGCTCTCGAACGAGTGGATCGCGGAGATGAAGGAGGCCTACCTCCCGCTCGCCGAAGGGCGCACCCCGGCCGATTCCGCCGGGCACCGCGTGCTCGCCGGCGACATCGACTCGGGGGACATGAACATCGCCCCGGCCGTCAGCCCGGACGGGCAGTACGTGGCCTACCTCTCGGAACGGGATCTGTTCAACATCAACCTCTTCATCGCCGATGCCGAAACCGGCGAGGTCCTGCGCAAGCTGAAGGGCACGGCCTCCGATGCCCACTTCGACGCGCTGCGGTTCATCAACTCCTCGGGCTCCTGGTCCCCGGACGGGCAGCGCTTCGCCTTCGTGACGTTCGTCCAGGGCGATAACGAAATCTCGATCCTCGACGTGAACTCGGGCAAGATCAAGCGCCGCATTGCCGTCGAGGGCATCGGGGCAATCTCGAACCCCGCCTGGTCGCCCGACGGGCGGACGCTGGCCTTCACGGGCCTCGACGGCGGCATCAGCGACCTGTACCTCCTCGACTTGGAGACGAACGCCATCCGCCAGCTCACGGACGATCGCTATGCCGACCTGCAGCCGGCCTGGTCGCCCGACGGGCGGACGCTGGCCTTCATCACCGACCGCGGGCCGGAGGGCACCGACTTCGAGACGCTGCGCTATGCCCGGATGCGCATCGGCCTACTGGATACGGAGACGAACGAGCTGAAGGTGATCCGCCCCTTCGGCAACGCGCAGCACACCAACCCGCAATTCGCGCCGGACGGGCGAAGCCTGTTCTTCATCTCGGACTGGGACGGCTTCAAGGACGTCTATCGCTACGACCTCACGACCGGGCAGCTGGCGCGGGTGACGAAGCTCCAGACCGGTGTCAGCGGCATCACGGCGCTCTCGCCGGCGATGACCGTGGCGCAACAGAGCGGCCGCATGATGTTCTCCGTCTTTTCCGACAACCGCTACACCGTCTTCTCGCTGGAGCCGGAGCAGACGCAGGGCACCCCGCTCACGCCCGAGGCGGATGCGTCCTCGACGCCGGTCGCCAGCATCCTGCCGCCCCTCCGGGCAGTCCATGAAGGGCTCGTGGGCAATTACCTGAGCGATCCGAGCGCGGGCCTGCCGGCGCCGGAGGATTATCCCGTGCGGGACTACAGCAACCGGCTGCGGCTCGACTACGTGGCGCCGCCGTCGGTCGGGGTGTCCATGGGCGGCTTCTACGGCGGCGGCATGGCCGGCGGGGTGGGCTTTTTCTTCAGCGACATGCTGGGCAACCAGAACCTGGCCCTCGTGGCGCAGGCCAACGGCACCTTCAAGGACATCGGCGGGCAGGTGTCGTACCTGAACCAGACCTACCGCTTCAACTACGGAGCCTCCGCCTCGCACATCCCCCTGCTCTACGGACGGGTGTTCTACGGCCTCGAACAGGACCCGGAGACCGGGGCCGTGTTTCAGACGTATAACCGCCGGTTGTACCGCATCTTCATCTCGCAGGCCAGCGTCGGCGCGTCGTATCCGTTGACGACCACGCGCCGCTTCGAGCTGAGCACGGGCTTCCGCCGCTATGGCTTCGACGTGGAGGAGGAGGTGTACTACCTCTCCGGCTTCGGCGTCGTCGGGCGGGAGCGCCGCAACCGGAGTGACCTGGAGCGCGATCCTTTCTTCTACTTCCAGGGCTCGGCGGCGTACGTGGTGGACTATTCCTTCATGGGCTTTACGTCGCCGGTGCGGGGGGGGCGGCAGCGCTTTCAGGTCACGCCGCTGGTCGGGACGGATACGTACGTCTCGGCGCTGGCGGATTACCGGCGCTATTTCTTCGCGAAGCCGTTCACGTTTGCCTTCCGGGGGCTCCACATCGGCAACTATGGCGCCGGCGGGAGCGACGAGGACGGGCTCTTCACGGAGCAGTACCTGGGCTACACCTACTATCCCGCTTTCGTGCGCGGGTATAGCTTCAACTCCTTCGAGACGACGAAGGAGTGTGCGCCCACGCAGACCAGCTCGTGCCCCCAGCTCGACCGCCTCTACGGCACGCACGTCGGGCTCGTCAGCGCGGAGATCCGGGTCCCGCTCTTCGGGACGGAGGAGCTGGGGCTGATCAAGTTTCCGTATCTGCCCACCGAGTTGTCTCTGTTCTTCGATGCGGGCATCGCCTGGAACGGGGGCAACCTGCTCGACCCGCTGGGCGACCCGGGGGACCGCCCGGTGCTGGAGTGGGTGACGGACCCGGACCGGCTGCTCACCGATGAGACGCGCATCCCGGTGGCCAGCGTGGGCGCCTCCACGCGCTTCAACCTGTTCGGGTATATGGTGCTGGAGATGTTCTACGCCTACCCCTTCCAGCGCCCGGAGAAAGGCGCGCACTTCGGCTTCCAGCTGCTTCCGGGCTGGTAGATGCGGCCTTCAGCCGTCAGCGGTCAGCCGTCAGCGGTCAGCCGTCAGCCCACAGCCGTCAGCCCACAGCCGTCAGCGGTCAGCCGTCAGCCCACAGCCGTCAGCCCACAGCCGTCAGCGGTCAGCCGTCAGCGAGCAGCCAGCAGCCCCCATGCGAAGGGGCGGTGGCTCGAGGGGCCGGAGGGGTAGGTGCCGGGCGATGGTGGCGTAACACGGTCATGCGACGCTCTCCGTCAGTTCGCCGCGGAGCACCGTGACGGCCTGGCCGCTGAGGAGCACCCGCTCGCCACGTGGCTCGACGCGCACGAGGCCGCCCCGGGCCGAGGCCTGATAGCCGGTCAGGACGGGCCGGCCCAGTCGCTGCTGCCAGAACGGCCCCAGGCAGCAATGTGCGGAGCCGGTCACGGGGTCCTCCGGCACGCCCACCCGCGGGGCGAAGAAGCGGGAGACGAAGTCGGCGTGGTCGTCGTCGCCGGGAGCGGTCACGATCACCCCGCGCGCGTCGATGGCCTCGAGCCGATCCAGGCGGGGGGTGAGGCGGCGGACGGTCGCGGCGTCGGCGAGTTCGACCAGCAGATCCATGCGGTTGCGCCCGACGAAGGCGGGGCGTGCGCCGAGGGCCTCGGCCAGGCCGGGCGGCGGCTCGGCCGGGGTGGCCGGTTCGGCGGGGAAGTCCATGGTGATCCAGCCGCCGGGTGCGCGCCGCGCGGTGAGGAGGCCGCTGCGGGTGTGGAAACGCGCCGTTGCCGCCGGGTCCAGGCGGCGGGTCGTCCAGAGCACGTGGGCGGCGGCCAGCGTGGCGTGCCCGCACAGATCCACCTCGGCCGTGGGCGTGAACCAGCGCAGCGTGAAGCCGTCGGCGGCGGGGATGAGGAAGGCGGTTTCGGAGAGGTTCATCTCCCGGGCGACGGCCTGCTGCCAGGCGTCGTCCCGCGGTTCGGGCAGCAGGCAGACGGCCGCCGGGTTGCCCGCGAAGGGGCGGTGCGTGAAGGCGTCGACCTGGTAGAGGGGGAGGCTCATGATCGGTGGAAGGAGGCGCCGCCGGCCCGCCCGCTGGACCCGTGCGCCGACGGGCAGAACGAACCGCCGCATGGGGCGTATCGACCTCGAACGGACGTATTCGCAGCGCAACAGGGGATGTATGCAACGCTTACCGTCTTCATCCGACCATGCCTGGTGGGCCCGGTTCCAGTCGCTACTGGATGATCAGATCGACTGGCCGAGCCCGTACCTGTTCAAGTTCATCGTGCCTCGCGCAGAAGTGGACGCGCTCAGGGCGCTTTTTGGCGAGGAACAGATGCAGATGCGCCACTCGCGCAAAGGCAATTACGTCAGCGTCACCGCCCGCATGATCATGCAATCGAGCGACGACGTGATTGCCGTCTACAAGGCGGCGGCCCGGGTTGAAGGCGTCATCTCGCTGTGAGCCGCCCGGTGTCCGGCCTACCCGGTCTTCGGCCGACGTTCAGAGTTGCTTGTAGAGCTTGACGTCGAGGTACGTCACGGTGCTGCCGTCCATCGTGTCGAACTGGGCGGTCCGCAGCTCCACCTTCATCTTCTGATGATGGGCCTTCAGCAACAGTTGGTTCAGCTCGGTGACCCGCTGCTTGATCTCTTTGTTTAGCAGGTAGTCCTGATCCCGAAGCAACTGTTCGACGATCTCGTCGGCGGAGGGGTGGCTGTGCAGGGGGATGGAATCCACGGTACGGTACTGCAAACGGACTGAGGCGGGATCCTGCGGGGGGAGGCGTGCCCATGCAGGACCGGGCAATATACACGCAGGGCGCGATCGAGATAGGGGGGTTCGTAGAACGCGCGCTCGGATTCTGGCGCACGCGGATCAACTTTTGGCGCATGGGCCGGTCGCGCAAACGCCCCTCTGGAGCGAGGACGTTGCGGGATCGCCGGTGGTTCCACTTTGACGGGCTGCGGCGTAGATTGGGCCCGGCCGGTCCGTGCGGCCGGGTCCGTCCCATCCCTGTCTCCTTCTTCTTTCCCCATCCTGGTGCCGCCGGTGCAACCCGTCGTACAACTGTCCCTGGATCTGACGTCCATCCCCGACGCCGTAACCCTGGCCGAGCAGGCCCTGCGTGCCGGCGTCGACTGGCTCGAGGTGGGCACGCCCCTGATCATCGCCGAGGGGATGAACGGCGTCCGGGCGTTGCGCGAGCGGTTCCCCGAGGTGCCGATCGTGGCCGATCTCAAGACGATGGACGGCGGCTGGCTGGAGGCCGAGATCATGGCGAAGGCCGGGGCCACGCACGTGGTGGTCATGGGCCAGGCGCACGACGAGACGATCGAGCTGGTCGTCCGGGCCGGCAAAGACTTTGGCGTGCAGGTCATGGGAGACAACATGGCGATGCCGGACCCGGTGGCGGGGGCGCGCCACCTGGCGGAGCTGGGCTGCGACTACATCATCCACCACATCGGCTACGACTACCGCACCGAGCGCCAGGCGCGCGGCCTGCCGGCGCCGTCGCCGCTGGATCGGCTGCGCGAGATTGTGGAGGCCGTGGACGTGCCGGTGCAGGCCGTGGGGGGACTCAGCATCGAGCAGGCCATCGAGACGCCGGCCTACGGGGCGCCGCTCGTGGTGATCGGAGCGCCGCTGGCCATCGACGCGCATGCCTTCCGGGCGGCCGGCGGCGACGTCGAAGCCATCCTGCGTACGATCTGCGAGCGCGTGCACGCCTACGGCGATGTGCCCGTCGGGGGAGGGCGCCATGCCTGAGACGATGAAGGCCGTGGTCAACGAGGCCCCGGAGCCGGGGCGCGTGGCGTTGCGGGACGTGCCGGTGCCCGGCATCGGGGAGGAGGACGTGCTGCTGCGCGTCGAGGCCGTCGGGGTGTGCGGCAGCGACCTGCACCAGTGGCAGGGCACGCACAGCTGGAAGGTCAACTATCCCTGCATCCTCGGCCACGAGTTCGGCGGGGTCGTGGTGGCCGCCGGAGCGCGGGTGCGCCACTTCCGCGAGGGGGACCGCGTGGTGAGCGAGACGGCGGCGGTGATCGACCCGGCCTCGCCCTATACCCGGCAGGGGCTCTACCACCTCGACCCGACCCGCCTGGGCTTCGGTTACGGCGTCGACGGGGCGATGGCGCGGTACGTCCGCGTGCCGGAGCGGTGCCTGCATGCCGTACCGGACGGCCTGCCCTTCGAGACGGCCGCGCTGACCGAGCCGTGCAGCGTCGCCTACAACGCCGTGTGTGTGCAGACGCGCATCCGCCCCGGGGATCACGTGCTCGTGATCGGTCCGGGGCCGATCGGGTTGCTGTGTGCGCTGATGGCCCGGCTCAGCGGGGCCGGGCACCTCATCGTGGCCGGGCTGCCGCAGGACGAACACCGCCTCGCCGTGGCCCGCACCCTCGGGGCCGACGCAACGCTCACCGGAGACGTGGCCGCCTACGTGCGGGACCTGGGCGACGGCCTCGGGGTGGACGTCGTGATCGACGCGGCGGGCGTCTCATCCACGCTGCGCACGGCGATGGAGGTGGTGCGGCCCGCCGGGCAGATCACCAAGGTCGGCTGGGGGCCGCAGCCGATGAACTACTCCCTCGATCCCGCCGTGCAGAAGGCCGTCACCATCCGCGGCTCGTTCTCGCACAACTGGCCGATCTGGGAGCGCGTCCTCCGCCTGCTCGCCTCCGGGCAGCTCGACGTGGCGCCGCTCGTCAGCCGGGTGGCGCCGCTGGCCGAGTGGCACACCTGCTTCGAGCGGATGCACGCGGGCACGTACGTCAAGGCCGTCCTGATCCCGGACGACTGACCGCGCACGGCCGGTCCCGGGCGGGTGCATCCCGCACGGCGGTTTGCTAGATTCCCGTGTGCTAGATTGCGGCCGGCCGCGGGGCGCCGGGGATCCAGGCCGGATGCTCCCCGTCTGCAACGTCCGTCCCCCGCGCCGCCCCGACGGGCCCCTTGCGGCCGCCTTCCTGCTCATCTATCCCCTCCACCAGACGACGTGTCACCCTCATGAAACGCTTGCTTCTTCCCATGCTACTCGTTGGACTGGCGGCCGGCCTGGCCGCCTGCCAGGAGACACCCGACGCGGACGACCCGGCCCCCACGACGGCCCCGGCCGGCGAGGAATGGATCGTGCTGTTCGACGGCACCTCCCTCGACCACTGGCGCGGCTTCCATCGCGAGGACGTGCCCGGCAAATGGCAGATCGACCAGGGCGCCATCTTCTTCAACCCGGACGCCGATGGAGATGGTGGCGACATCATCACGAAGGAAACCTTCAAGAACTTCGATCTCCAGTTCGAATGGAAGATCGGCGAATGCGGCAACAGCGGGGTCTTCTACCATGTGGCCGAGCGCGACGAGTTCAGCCGCACCTATGAAACCGGGCCGGAGTATCAGATCCTCGACAACACCTGCCACCCGGATACGCAGAACGGCCCCGACCGCTACGCGGCCGCCAACTACGCGCTGCATCCCCCGGCCTATGTGGAGAACGACGCGCTGGCCGGCACGAAACCCGCCGGGGAGTGGAATACCGCCCGGATCGTGGTCAACAACGGCCACGTGGAGCACTACCTGAACGGGGACAAGGTCGTGGAGTACGACCTCGGCAGCGAGGCCTGGAAGGCACTCGTGGCCGCCAGCAAGTTCAACAGCATGCCGGGCTACGGTATTCAGGGCGAGGGCCACATTGCCCTACAGGACCATGGCGACCCGGTCTGGTACCGCAACATCCGCATCAAACGCCTCTAGCAAAGACGAAGGGCGAAGGGGGAAGGTCGGTCCGGCAACCGGGGGCTCTCCCGCCTGGCGACCTGACCTCTTCGCCCTGTTCGTTGATCGTCGCCCATGCTGCTATCCGACACGGTGCTGCTCGTCACCGGCTCCACGACGGGCATTGGCGAGGCCATCGCGCGGCGGGCCGTCGCCGAGGGGGCTCGCGTGATGATCCACGGCCGGGACGAAGCCCGCGCCCGGGCCGTCGCCGGCGATCTCGGCGCGGCCGCCCGCTACGTCGTCGCCGACCTGCTCGACCCTGCGGCGCCGTCGCAGATCGTCGCGGCCACGGTCGACGCCTTCGGGCGGATCGACGGCCTCGTCAACAACGCCGCGCTGACGACCCGCGCGAGCCTGGAGACGGCCGACCTGCCGGTGTTCGAGCGGCTGATGGCGGTCAACCTGCGGGCGCCGCTGTTCCTGATCCAGGCGGCGCTGCCGCACTTCCGCCGTCAGGGGGGCGGGACGGTGCTCAACATCGGCTCGGTCAACGCCCTGGGCGGGGAATCCAACCTGCTCGTCTATTCGATGACGAAGGGCGGGCTGATGACGATGACGCGCAACCTGGCCTCGACCTACGCCGCCGAGCACATCCGCATCAACCAGATCAACGTCGGCTGGACGCTGACCGAGAACGAGCGGCGTGTGAAACAGGAGGAGGGACTGCCCGAGGGCTGGGAGCACCGCGTGCCGACCGCCTACGCTCCCTTCGGCCGGCTCTTCGAACCCGAGGAAGTCGCCGCCCACGCCGTGTTCTGGCTCTCGCGCGCCGCCGGCCCCGTTAACGGCGTGGTCTTCGAGTTGGAGCAGTTTCCGATGGTCGGCCGCAACCCGGACAAAGCCGTGTGAGCCGGTACGGGGTGAGGCCGGATGGCCGTGCCCCGCATCGCCTCCCTTTTCTCATCCCCATCCCTTTCCGCCCATGCCGCTTGCCGGTTTCCCGAAGTGTTTTCTGGATCAACTCGTCGCCGGAGAGATGACGGCGGACGAATGGATCGATCTGTCCGCCGAGCTGGACGTCGACGGGCTGGAGTTCTACTGGGGGTTCACGCCGTTTCAGGACCCGGCCGAACTGGACCGGCTACGTCGCAAGGTGGAAGCTCAGGGGCGCACGATCCCGATGATGTGCTACTCGCCCGACTTCACGAAGCCGGAGCCCGAGGCGCGCCGGGAGGAGGTGGAGCGTCAGGTCGCCGCCGTGCGGGCGACGGCCCGGCTCGGCGGACGCTACTGCCGGGTGCTCTCCGGGCAGCGGCGCCCCGGCGTGTCCCGCGCGCAGGGCATCGCCTGGGTGACGGAGTGCATCCACGCCGTGCTGCCGGTGGCCGAGGCTGAGGGGGTGGTCCTCATCCTGGAGAACCACTACAAGGACGGCCACTGGGTCTATCCCGAGTTTGCCCAGCGGATGGACGTCTTCCTGGAATTGCTCGACGCCCTCGGTGAGCACCCCCACGTGGCCGTCAACTACGACCCGTCCAACGCCATCGTGGCCGGGGACGACCCGATCGAACTGCTGGAGGCCGTCAAGCACCGCGTCGTCACGATGCACGCCAGCGACCGCTACCTGGAGGGCGGGACGCTGGAGGACCTCCGCCGCCTGGACGCCGACCCGCAGCAGGGGTATGCCTCCATCCTCAAGCACGGCATCATCGGTCAGGGGCTCAACGACTACGATCGCATCTTCTCCATCCTGAAAGGCGTCGGCTTCGAGGGCTGGGTGTCCATCGAGGACGGGCAGGACCCGGCCGTGGGCATGGACCACCTGCAGCAGTCCGCCGCCTTCCTCCGGGCCAAGATGCGCGAGCACGGGCTGCCGTGAGCACGGGCTGCCGTGAGCACGGGCTGCCGTGAGCACGGGCTGCCGTGAGCACGGGCTGCCGTGAGCACGGGCTGCCGTGAGCACGGGCTGCCGTGAGCACGGGCTGCCGTGAGCCCGCGGCCGTGGTCAGCGCAGCAGCGTCATCGAGCGCACCGCCTCGAAGCGGCCCATCTCGATCCGGTAGAAGTACACGCCGGAGGCCAGGCGCCCGGCCTCGAAGGTGACCTGCCGGCGGCCCGGTGCCTGCGGGCCGTCCACCAGCGTGGCCACCTGCCGTCCCATGAGGTCGTACACCGTGAGGCGGACGTGCACGGCCTCGCGGACGTCGTAGCGGATGGTGGTGCGGGGGTTGAAGGGGTTCGGGTAGTTGGCGTGCAGCGCGAAGCGGTCCGGCAGGTCCGGCGACCCGGTGTCGATGGCGACGCCGGTGTCCTCGCCGGTGTCGATGCCGACGAGGTGGCCGGCCGGGTCGAACCGGTAATCGGTAGCCAGGGGGGCCGGGAAGGCCGTGCCGCTGTAGCCTGCCCGCGTGAGCCGGCCCTGCGCGTCGTAGCGATACTTGACGGTGAACGGCTGGGCCTGGATGGTGCCGGAGAGTCCCAGGCCGAGCAGGAGGAGGACGAGGAGACGAGGCATGGTCGGATGGATCAGGCAGCGGGTGTTCCGGGAAACGGGGAGGCCGGCGGCTCAATCGAACAGGCTGTTCAACGTGGCCGAGCCTTCCTGCGGGGTGGCGATGCTCTTGATGTAGTCTTCCTCCGTCCAGATCGGGCTGTCCGGGTCGCGCCAGGGGTCCAGGATGAAGCGGCGGCCGTCGCGCAGCGTGACGCGGACGAAGTTGTGCCCGAAGGGGCCGGCCCAGTAGCTGACCGGGTCGAACGAGAGGACGTTGGAGGCGTCGGCGTCGGTGGTGTTGTACCAGTCCATCATCCAGTCCCGCCAGGCCACGCAGCCATCCCCCAGCGCGCCGAGGCTGAAGAAGTTGAAGACGTTGTTGAGGGCTCCCGTGGCGATGCTGTTGGCCTCGTAGGCGTGGGCTTCTGCGGCCACGGCAAAGGCGGCGAAGAACGGGTCCGCTGCAATCAACTCTTCGCGAGGCCGTAGATTCGCCCCGGGGTCGGGAGCGGCGGTTGGGCGGGTCACGGTAGAGCCGGTCACGGGCGCGATGTCGGCTCCGGCGAGGGTGCACGTCCGGGCGACGGCCAGCGGGCTGCCCGGGCTCGTGCCGCCGTTCGTTACGAAGGGGTGGGTGCTGGGTGAGCGGGCGGATTCCCGGTGGCTGCCGCCGGATGCCGGAGCCGGTGCGCCGGGGCGGCCGGGTTCGGGAGTCAGGCCGCTCGGGTCGGTGTAGCGCAGGGGGTTGTTCAGCGCGTAGGTGTAGGGGATGAGCGCATCGGGGGCAAAGCTGCGCACGGGGTCGGGCGAGATGAAGCGGCCGCTCCGGGCGTCGTAGTACCGGGCGCGGAGGTAGTACAGGTCGTCTCCGTCGTCCATGACGCCGAAGGCTCCCTGGAAGGTGAAGCGGCTCGTCGCCGTGCCGTCCTGCGCCAGCACCTGTCCGTAGGGGCCGTAGGCGTACGAGCCCACGACGGCGCCGTCATCGTCGGTGAGCAGGAGCACGTTGCCGCGGTCGTCGTAGTGGTAGAACAGGCGGCGGCCCGTGGCAGCCTCGACGGAGTAGAGGAGCAGCCCGCCGGGGGTGTAGACGTGGTAGCGGGCATCGGCGCCGTTCACCTGTTCGATGGCGACGGAGGGGCGGCCGAGGGCGTAGTTCCACACGAAGGTCTGCGTCTCCCCGTTCCGGGAGAGGCCGGTGCGGAGGCCGAAGGCGTCGTAGGTGTACTCCGTCGTCGTCGCGTCCGCGGTGGAGGCCGTCAGGTGCGAGGCCAGGTTCCAGGTGTATGACCGCCGGCCGTCGTCGGTGAGGCGGCCCAGGTAGTCGTACGCGAACGCCTCGACCTGCCCGGCGGCATCGGCGTCGTAGGCGGCCGAGGCCGGCGCCACCGCCGGCGGCAGCAGGCCGTCGTAGGTGGCCTCGACGACGTCGCCGCGGGCGTCACGCCGGAGGGTGACGGCAGCGAGCGCGGGTCCGCTGTCGCCGGTCTGCTCGGTGATGGCGGTGAGGCGGCCGTCGGCATCCCGCGTGTAGGTCGTGACGAGGCCGTTGGGCCGGGCGATGGCGGTGAGGCGGCCGTCGGCGTCGTAGGTGAAGCCCATCGTGCCGCCCAGCCAGTCGGTGACCGTCGCCAGGCGGCCCTCGGCGTCGTAGGCGTAGGAGACGGGGCCGGGGGGCATCTGGATCTCCGTGAGCCGGTCGGCGGCATCGTAGGTGAGGCCGAGGCCGTTCGAGCGCGTGATACGCCCGGCGGCATCCCGCTCCAGGCTGACGCCGGTAGCCGAGCGCACCTGCCCGTTGGGGTCGAAGGTGAACGAGATGTCCGTGCCGTCGGAGTACGTCAGGCTCGTCAGGTGGTCTGTGGCGTCGTAGGCGAGGTCGATCTGCCCGCTGCCGCCGGGCAGCGTGACGCGGTGGACGCGCCGGCGGGCATCGTACGTGTAGGTGGTGGTCCGGCCCAGCGGGTCGACCTCCTGCGTGAGGGCGCCCCGTTCGTCGGTCGTGAAGAGCCAGGTCTGGCCGCCCGGCCCGGTCACGGCGGCGAGGCGGCCGAGGGCATCGTAGGTGTACGAGGCAGCGGCGCCCCCCGGCAGCGTGGCCGAGGTGACCCGCCCCTGCGCGTCATAGGCGTAGGTGGTGCTGTTCCCGAGCGGGTCCTGCACGCCGGTGAGCCGGCCCAGGGCGTCGTAGGCAAAGGTCCGGGTGTGCCCTCCGGCGTCGGTCCGGGCGGTCATCTGGCCCATCGGGTTGGAGGCGAAGGCCGTCGTCAGGCCCAGGGGCGAGGTGATCTCGGAGAGGATGCCTTCGGCATCGACGTCGAGGGTCCAGGTGTGCGTGCCGTTGCGCATCGAGGTCATCCGCCCCTCGGCATCATAGCCCACGGTGAATCGCTGTCCGTCGGCCCGTGTCAGCGTGGTGGGGCGGCCGAGGGCATCGTAGCCCATGGTCGTGGTGCGCCCGAGCGGGTCGGTCGTTTCGACGAGCCGGTCCATCGCATCGTAGGCATAGCGCGTCTGTCCTCCGGCCGGGTCGGTCCAGGCGGTGAGGCGGTTGTTCTCGTCGTAGGTGTAGGTGCGGGTCTGGCCCCGGGCGTCGGTCCAGGCCGTGAGGTTGTCGTTGGCGTCGTAGGTGTAGGTGCGCGATCCACCGGCGGCGTCGGTGAGGCCGGTCAGGCGGCGGAAGGCGTCGAAGGAGAAGGTCGCCGGGAGGCCGTCGGCGTCCGGCCCGGTGGCCGGCATGCCGTCGGCCCGGTAGGTGAAGACCTGTACGTCTCCCCGGGGGTTGGTGCGCGTGAGCGGCTGTCCGCGGTCGTTGTAGGTGAAGGTCCAGGTAGCCCCGGTGCCGTTGGTGAACGTCGTCATCGCCCCCGCGTCGTTGTAGGTCATGGACAGCGTCGTGCCGTCGGGCAGGGTGAGGCCGGTGAGGTCGTGGAAGGTCAGGCCGGCCCGGGTGCGGGGCGTGTAGGTGAAGGCGGTGCGGCCGCCCCGGGCGTCCGTGATCGCCGTGGGCCGGCCCGTGGCCGGGTCATAGGCGAACGCCATCGTCGCGCCCAGCCGGTCGGTCATGCGTGTCAGGAAG
The DNA here is from genome assembly GCA_003285105.1 of Roseithermus sacchariphilus. Classification (GTDB taxonomy): domain Bacteria; phylum Bacteroidota; class Rhodothermia; order Rhodothermales; family MEBIC09517; genus Roseithermus; species Roseithermus sacchariphilus. The sequence continues at coordinate 1,699,742 of CP030158.1, forward strand.
CCCTGGTCGTCGTAGGCCAGCGAGCGCGTTTGCCCGAGCCGGTCGGTCTGGCTGAGCAGCAGGCCGCCGGGGCTGTACGCGTCGGTCCGGGTGTGGCCCAGCGCATCGGTGACGGTCGTCGTGCCGTCGGCGCCGTAGGTCAGCGTCGTCGTGTGGCCGAACGCATCGGTCTGCGTCGCCACCCGCCCCTCGGCGTCGTAGGTCTGGGTGACGGCCGTCGTCCCGTCCGGGCGAACGATGGCCGTGAGCAGGCCCGGGATGGCATGGGCGAGGTCGTAGCGGTAGGTGGTCGTGTGGCCGCGTGCGTCGGTGACGCGCTCCAGCAGGCCGCCGGCCGTGTAGCCGAACGACACCGAGCGCGTGCCGTCGCCGACCTCCGTAAGCCGTCCGGCCGCGTCGTAGGCGAAGGTGAGCCGGAAGCCGAGCCCGTCGGTCACCTCGGCCAGGCGGTCGCCGGCGTCATAGGTCAGCGTCAGGGCATTGCCCCGGCCGTCGGCGATCTCGACGAGGCGGCCGCCGGCGTCGAAGGTGTAGAGGCGCTGCGTCCGCGGATCCCCGAGGCGGTAGACGGCGCCGTCCTGGACGAGCCGGTAGGGCTGGTTCAGGTTACCCTGCTGTACCCACTCCGCACCGGCCCGGGCAAAGACGAGGATCAGGCCCCGGTCGCTGACGACCTCCGCCGTCGAACCGTCGACGGTCATCCGCCAGTCGAACGTGTGCGACCAGTTCGGCCCCAGGGCACTCTGCACCTTGCCGTCGGCCTGCATCAGGCTGGCGTAGTATCGCTGGAAGAAGAGCGGCAGCGGACCGTTCAGGTTCAGGTCCGGCGCGGCCGCGAAGTAATGCTCGCCGGTGAAGGTGTTGATCGGGTCGGCCACGCTCGTCGCGTGCGGTGTGTTGGCGGACGTCCGGCCGGCGAGCGTCGCCTCGGGGCGCCTCGGCTCGATGCGGGTCTCGGCCTCGAAGAAGACCTCGGCACCGTCCGCGAAGCCCGAGCCGATGAGCGCGTTGCGGATCGACGGAGCGTACTGCTCCACCCGCGCCGTGAAGCTCACCGTGCGGCTCGCCCCCGGCTCCAGCGTGCCCAGCTCGCAGCTCACCACGCGGGCCTCCGTGCCGGCAGCGAACGCGCAGCCGTCCGCATGGCTCACGTGCGACAGCAGCGGGTCCAGCACGTCGGTGACGCTGACGCCGGTGGCCGTCGTCGTACCCGCGTTGGTCACCTCGATGGTGAACGTCACGTTCTCGCCGACGGCCGGGCTGGTCGGCTCGGCCGTTTTCGTGGCCTCCAGCCGCGTGTCGCTCGGCTGCGGGTCGAGGGTGACGGTGCCCGTGGGGAACTCGTACTTCCCCCCGCCGGAGCCGACATAGCCGCCGATCGGGATGTCGAAGGCGTCGGTTTTGGGAAAGAGGCCGAGCGTGAGGGTCGTGGAGGCTCCGGGTTCGAGGTCGCCCAGAGGGACGCGGAGGGCGGGGCCGGGGTCCTCGTCCTCCACGGGCTCCTTGTCCAACCAGGCTCCGATGTAGCCGAGGTGGAGGTCGAGGCCGAGCCGGAAGTAGCCGTCCGTGGCCGTCTCGGTGCCCCGGTTCTCGATGTCGAAGGAGACGTCCACACGGTGCCCCATCTCGGGCATCGTGTTGGAGGCCCGGGGCATGCCGTACGGAAACTGCTTCGGCGTGACGACGTCCCCGTAGGCGCCGGCCAACGTCTGGTTGCCGGGCGACTCTGGATCCAGGTCGAGGCGGAGCCGGCCCTTGACGTCCGTCGGGATGTCGTCGAGCCGCGGCACGTAGAGCGTGGAGGGTGTGAAGCCCGGGACCGGCACGATGCCGCCCCGGTGCAGCGTGAGAGAGGCGAGGCGCGAGCCGCCGCCGATCAGGTCCGGCAGATCGTCCGGGGATACCGGCTCGCCGTCGAGCCGGAGCGTCGTGCCGAACGAGAGGTCCAGGACGTTGTAGTCATAGGTCACGCCGGGGGACCAGTCTCTGTAGTCGATCTGGACGCGGCCTTCGGTCTTGAACACGTTCCCGAAGGCGTTGTCGCTATCGATGCCATAGAAGGCGACGCTGCTGCTTTCGCCGTCTTCTCCACCCATGAGCCGGAAGGTGTTATAGAAGGATTCGACCGTGCCGACGTTCTGCACGAGGGTGGCATACGATCCCCAGCTGCGGATGAGCATGTTCTGTTTGCGCAGCAGGGTGCCGCTGTTGAACCACTCGGGCGTGGGCGCCTTGATGATGCTTCCGCTCAACCGCACCTCGTCGAAGCCGTTGATCTGCACGCCGTTGCCGAAGCCGGTGGCATCGCCCGAGACGCGGATGCGGGTGTTCTCGAGGTCGAGGCGGTTCACGTTCGTTCCCCATATCCCGTTGAGGCCGGCGCGGATGGAGATGTCGCCGAGCTCGAGCGTGCCGTAGGGGGAGCCGGAGAAGCCGCCGTCGCTGCGGAGGGCGGTGCCGTTGGGGGCGTAGAGGCTGCCGCCGCGGAGCCGCACGTGGGCCTCGCCCGGGGCCTCGCCCGCGGTGAACGACGTGCCGACGCCGACGCGCAGGGCATCGCCGAGGCTTTCGATGCGGGTGTCCTCGATCTCGGTGGACACGGCCGACGTCAGGCGCACGGAGGAGCGGTGGATGAACTCGGTGCGCTGTTTGCCGGCCGCCGGCGCGAGGCGAGCCGCGGCTTCCTGCAGGGCGGCCACGACGGCCGCGTCGTCCGCCTCGTCATCCTCGTTCGCCTCGACCCTCCGAGCGGCTTCGGCGCCCGGAGGCAGGTTCGAGAGCACGCTGCGCTGGATGAACACGCTATCGGCCGGGCCGTCCACGAGCAGGGTGGTGGCGAAGGTCGTTCCGGTGGCCCGGAGCGTCAGGCTGCGGAAGCCGACGTAGTCGGTGCCCATCAGATGGAAGACGTAGTTGTCCGTCTCGTGCTCGGCGGCGTACGAGATCGTCACCGTCGAGGAGTCGTCGGTCGTGGAGGTGAAGACCACCGGGTGCTCGGGGGAGGCGCCGGGGATCTCGGGCAGGCGGTAGTTCTGGCCGTCGTAGGTGCCGGGCTCCAGCGCCAGCACCACCTCGCCGGGCGCGCCGGCGGCCGGGTCGATGCCGGCGCTCAGCAGCACCTCCAGCGCTGCGGGCAGGTCCGGGTACGTGCCGCCCGGGCCGATGGGGTAGGTGCCGGGGGTGAGCGGGGTGACGGTGCTGGTGTACTGGTACGCCCCCAGGCTCGGCGTGGCCGGGCGCGCGACGCCGTTGCGGTCGGTCGGGACGAGCGCCGCGAGGTCGGTGCCCTCGTCATCCAGCCACCACGAGTTGGTCGTCAGGTCCGGCGTGCCGGCAAAGGCAGGGAAGACGACGATCGAGTGCGCATCGGTGCCGGAAGCGGCGCGGAGGTCGGCCAGCGTGGCGAGGGGGCCGTCCGGGCTGCCGGCCAGCGGTCCCGTCCCCGTGTAGAAGGCGTTGTAGTCCGAGGCGAAGGACGAGAGATCCCGCACGAGCAGCGCATACGCCCCGCCCTCGGTGGCGCAGATGTTGTTCTGCCACGTCGCGTTCGTGTTGCTGCGGTCCTCGCAGGCGGCGCTCGGGGGCTGCGCCCCGGTGAGGGCGACGCTGTTGTGGGCCAGGTGCGCCCCGGTGACGCCGTTCACCAGGAGGCCTGTGCTCCGGGTGCCGGGCGCCGCCGCGATCGCCACCACGTTGTTGGCAACGAGGATGGCCCCGGCCCCGGTGCCGCCCAGCCCACTGCTGAGGACCAGGCCCGTCATCTCGCCGAACGTGCCTTCCTCGCCGCGCCCGTCGAACCGGATGAGGTTGCCCGTCAGGCGCGTGGCGCCGTTGCAGTCGGTGCAGACGAGGCCCGTGTAGCCGTCGCCGGCGGGCCGGTCGGCGACGATCTCGTTCCCTGTGATCTGCGGGGCCTCGACGCTGGTGAAGGCGAGCCCGGTAGGCGGCTGGAACCGGCCCGTGGCCGGGACGAGCGCGACGGTGTTGTGTTGCACGAGCGGCTCCGTGGTGTTCGAGACGGACAGGGCGGTGCCGGCGGTGCCGGGGAAGTGGTTGCCTTCGATCACCGGCGCTTCCAGGTGCGTCAGCGCCAGGCCGGTCCGGTGGGCGTCTTCGAACGTGTTGTCGCGCACGCGGAGGCCGGGCAGGGGCTGGTCGAAGCGGCCGGAGAGCCACGCGCCGTAGACGCCGCGGCGGAAGGTATTGCGTTCCAGCGTGAGCCCGTCCAGCGGTACCCAGGCGGCGTCGGTGGCGTCGGCGCTGCCCAGCAGCACGGCCCGATCCGGCGCGGAGGCCTCCCCCTCCTCAGGTGGAGCGATGCCGGTGAAGACGTTGTCGGCGAGGGTGAGGTCGGCGGTGCGGCCCGCCAGCAGCACCACCCGGCCGTAGTCGGTCCCGGTAGCCTCGAAGGTGAGGTGGTCCACCGTCAGATGCTGCACGCCCGTCAGGGCCAGGACGTAGTTGTCCGTTGCGCCCGTCGCGGCGTGGCGGATCGTCACGTCGGCGGCCGCGCCGGTCGATGACGTCAGGCGGGCGGGCCGGTCGGGGCCGGCGCCATTGATCGGGGCGAAGGTCAACGCGCCGGTGTAGGTGCCGGGCTGGAGGGCGATGGTGACCGGTGCGGCGGCTTTGGCGGGGTCGGGCTGGATGCCGTAGGTGAGCAGCGCCGCGACGGCCTCGGCGGGCGTGGCATAGTCGCCCCCGCTGCCGACGGTGAGTGTGGTGCCGGCGGCGAAGGGCTCGCGGGCGGCGGTGTACTGGTAGGCTCCCAGGCTCGGCGTGGCGGGCCGGGCCGTGCCGGCGATGTCCTCCGGGACCGCCGCGCTCAGGTCCGTGCCGGCGTCGTCCATCCAGGGCGAGTCGGTCGTCAGGTCGGTGGCGGACGTGAAGGCGGGGTAGACGCTGATCGAGTGGGCATCGTAGCCCTCGGCCTGCAGGTCGGCCAGCGAGGCCAGGTCGGTCTGCCCGTCCAGCACGGCCAGCACCGGGCCGAGCGTGAACAGGTTGTTGTAGTCGGACTCGACGCTGCCGCTGATCTCCAGCGCCGGCGACGCATCCGTCACCGCACAGATGTTGTTACGGAAGCGCGACGTGCCGGAGAACAGGAACAGCCGGCACGGGCCGTGGATGCTGTTGTGGTAGACGTCGACGTCGGCGGCGGCCAGCGAGAGGCCGACGGGCGTGGAGAACGTGCCCGGCAGGGTGCGTGCCACGAGGACGTTGTTGGCCACGAGGCCGGTGCCTGTGGCGGTGCCTCCGAAGGCGCTCCCGAGTTGCAGCGCGGTGCCGCCGGCCACGACCGTGTTGCGCCGGATGCGCGTCGCGCCGCTGAACGTGCCCTGGATGCCCGTGCCGGCGACGTCGATCCGGTTGTCTTCGACGACGGCGTTCGTGGCGATCAGGTTGAAGCCGTGCTGGCCGGCCGTGACGGTGTTGGCGGTGATCCGCCCGGCCTCGACGGTGGCGAACACCACGGCCCGTCCGGTGAGGCCGGTAAAGGTGTTGCCGTCGATCTCCGGCGCGTGGATCTGGGCGAGTGCGATGCCGTCGGCCAGGTCCGAGAAGGTGGTGCGTTCGATCGTCAGGCCGGCGGCAGCCAGCGGCTGGTTGGAGGTGGCGAGGTCGATGCCGGTACCGCCCGAGGCGAAGGTGGCGTCGGCGATGCGCAGGCCGTCGTGCACCTGCAGGCCGGCGCTATAGAGCAGCGCCCGGTCCCGCGAGGCCGAGGCCGGAGCCGGGCCGCGGAAGACGACCCGCTCGAAGCCGACGTCGGTCATCGTCCCCAGCAGTTCGACGCCACGGCCGTAGGTCGCGCCGAGCGGCTGGATCGTCAGGTCCTGCACGGTCAGGTGGGCGGCGTTGCTCAGGCGCAGCACATAGTTGTCGTTGCGGTCGGTGGCTTCACGCCGGAGCACCACGTCCGCCGCCGTATCCCCGTCGCCGCGGAGGGCGAGCGGGCGGTCCGGCGCGAGGCCCGGGATCGGGCGGAGGGTGAAGGGGCCGTCGTAGGTGCCGGCCTCCAGCGCCAGCGTGCTCGTGCCCGTTCCGGCCTCGTCGAAGCCGCGCAGTTGCAGGTCGGCCAGGGCCTCCCCGAGCGTCGCGTAGTCCCCCGCGGGGCCGACGCGCAGCGTCGTGCCGGGGGGGATGCGGGTGAGGGTGCTGGTGTACTCGAACGCACCGAGGCTGGGCGTCGTCGAGCGCGGCGTGCCTTCGGCGTCCTCGTCCACCGTACCCGTCAGGTCCGCACCGGCCCGGTCCAGCCAGGGCGAGTCGGTGCGCAGCTCGGCGTCGAAGCCGGGGAAGACGGCCCGCGCGTTCAGGGCCAGCCCCGCCCGCTGGAGCGAGTCCAGCGTGGGGTAATCGACGCCGCCGAACGTGCGGTCGTCGATGGTCAGGTCGGCGGCGAAGAGGTTGTTGTAGTCGAAATCCGGCAGGCTGCTGCCGAAGCCGCCGAAGTACGTCACCGCGTTGCCACGCAGCGGCGCGGCGAGGATGTTGTTCGTGTACGTGCCCCCGCTCCGGTTGAGGTCCAGCGCGGCGCTCTGCGCGGCGGGGGATTCCACCAGGACGCTGTTGTGGTAGAACGCCATCGTCGTGCTGTTCAGGGCGATGCCCTTGGCGGCGACCGAGGCGGCGGTGGTGATGCGCACCCGGTTGTTGACGACGAGCCCGGGGTCGCTCTGGGAACTGCTGTTTCGCAGCTCCATGCCGGTGGAGGCGGCACCGGTCAGGGCGATGACGTTCCGGGCGATGAGGGCCGGGCCGTTGCAGCCGTCGCAGCGCAGCCCGGCACCGCGCGCGTCGAGGCTCATCGTGACGGTGTTGCCCGTGACCTGCGGCGCCGGCACGGCGGCCAGGTCGATGCCGGCCTCCGCCGCCCGCGTCACGGCGATGGTGTTGCCGTCGATGACGGTGCCGGCGTGCCGCACGAAGAGGCCGCCGCCGACGTCCACGAAGCGGTTGTTCAGCACGCGCACGCCGAAGCGCGGGGCGTCGAACGAGGGGTTGATGTCGGCGCCGTCCAGGTAGAGCCCGGTGCCCTGCGAGAAGGCGTTGTCCTCGATGTGGAGCGAGTCCGACGAGGTCAGGTCGAGGCCGTAGATCGCGGCGAGGCGGCCGGAGGTGGTGTTGGTGCTGGAGAGCCCGGTGAAGTCGTTCTGGCGGAGGGTCAGCGCCGTGAGATGCCCTTCGATCACGATCGCCCGGCCGGTCGGCAGCGCGCCGGCGGCGGGGCGGACGGCGAAGCCCAGGCCCTCGATGGTGAGATGGCGTGGGCTGAGCAGACGGAGGATGAACGCATCGGCCGCGTCGTCAGGCATGGTGTGCCGGAGTATGGCGTCCCCCGCGGAGCCGGTGGACGACGTCAGCACCAGCGGCCGGAGCGCGTCGAGGCCGGCGAAGGCGGCGAAGGTGGCCGCGCCGTCGAGCGAGTCGGGCAGGACGGCCAGCGTCGTGGTGCCGGTCTGCGCCGGGTCGAGGCCGCGCACCCGCAGGTCGTCCAGGGCGTCCTGGAGGGAGGCGTAGGTTCCTCCGAGGCCGACGGTCAGGGTCGTGCTGGGGGCGATGGGCGTCAGCGCCGACGTGTATTCGATGGCGCCGAGGCTGGGCGTGGCGGAGCGCGCCGCGCCGTCGATGTCGGTGGCGATGGTGGCGGACAGGTCGGTGCCGGCGTCGTCGAACCAGGGCGATGTGGGCGTCAGGTCGAGCACGGCGGCCGCTTTGCCGGCGTCGGTGTCGACGAAGCCGGGGAAGGCAAAGACGCCGTGGGCCTCGGGGCCGAGCGCCTGGAGGTCGGCCAGCGTGGCCGGCATCTCGGCGCCGTACTGCGCCAGGGGGATGCCGGCGGTGTAGTAGCCGTTGTGGTCCGCCGTCACGTAGTTCGGGTTGAAGAGCTGCAGGGCCCGGCCGCGTTCCTCGGCGATGCACAGGTTGTTCTGGAATACCAGCGGGGTGCCGCCCGCCCGGCCGTTCACCTCACACGCATCGCTGTTGGCGTCGCTGCCGGCGCCGGCGACGGCCGTGTTGTGCGCCACCGTCAGGTTGCGTCCCCACACCTGCAGCGCGTAGTCCGTCGTCCGGAACGTCCCGGCGGCGGTGGTCACGTAGATCAGGTTGTTCGCCACCAGCGCTTCGTCGGGGCCCGGGCCCCCGTCGGTGTCCACCTGCAGGCCGGTCTGGCCGAAGCCGGTGATCTCGATGCGGTTGCGGAGGATCCGTGCGGCTCCGTCACAGTCGGTGCAGCGGATCGTGGCGGCGCTGAAGCCGCCGATCTCGGTGCCGGCGACGGTGTTGTCGGTCAGGAGCGGGGCGATCACGTTCTGGAGGCTGATGCCGATCCGGCTGCCCCGGGCAACCGACAGCGTGTTCTGCTGCACCCGCGCCGCACCGAAGCCGCTGAGCTGGATGCCCGTGCGCGGCGTCTCGAAGGTGTTGCCTTCCACCACCACGGCGCCCGTCCGGATGCCCGCCACCTGGAAGCCCTGCAGGTTGATGCCGTGCCCCTGCCGGAAGGTGTTGGCCGCCACGGTCACCGTGTCGAGCGTGGCGCCGCCGGAGCCGGTATGAAACGCCCCGGCCACCATCGTATAGGTGCCGAAGCCGTCCGCGGGCGCCTCGAAGACGTTGTCCCGGATGGTCACGGCGCGCACGGTATCCTGGAGCAGGATGCCGCGAGCGCTGTTGTTGCCCAGCAGCCGGAACGTCAGGTGCCGTATCGTAACGAAGTCGGCGCCGTCGAGCGTCAGGATGGGGGTGTCGTTGAAGGAGGGCTCTTCGTAGGCGAGCACGACGTCGGTCGCGTTGCCGCTCTGTGCCTGGATCGTGATCGGGCGGTCCGCGCTCGGGGCGTTCGTGCCGGCCCCGTCGATGCCGTCCGTGCCCAGCGAGAGCGTGGCGGTTCCGGTGAGCGTGTAGGTGCCGCTCAGCAGATGGAGCGCCACCGGCCCGCTGACGCCCTGCGCGTGGAGGGCGTCGAAGGCGGCCTGGAGCGAGGCATAGTCCCCCCCCGTGCCCACGGTGTAAGTGCCTGCGAGCTGGGCGGAGGCGGCGAACGGCGTCAGCAGGCCGAGCAGGCCGAGCAGAGCCGGGACGGAGGCGAAGGAGCGGCGCATGGTCGGGTCGGATGGGGATGGACGTGGCAGCAGGGGCAACCCCCTTTCCTACCCACGCCGGAAACACGCCGCAACGTGCTCATCGGGGAGGCATAAAAATCGACGGGCGACGAGGCCGCCGTCCGGGCCGCCGTCCGGATCGAGGCGTCCGAGGGATGCGCCGACGGTGAGGGGGGCGGGGCGCCGGACGTGCTTGAAGAAGTGCATCCGCCCCGGTAAGCTAGGACGTAATCACGTTCTACGTACATCGGATTCGGGTTCGCCACAGGCGTCGATAGCGGCCTCGCGGCGCGGCGAGGTAGCCGGCTCCTGCGCGCGGCCGATCGAGGGCGGGTCATGGATCAGGACGTCACCCAACTGCTCCTCCAGATGAGCGACGGCGACCGGGAGGCGCTGAACCGGCTCATGCCGCTGGTCTATGACGAGCTGCGGGTGTTGGCGCGGCACAAGCTGCGCTACGAGCGGGCCGATCACACCTTCGACACGGCCGCGCTGGTCCACGAGGCGTATCTGAAGCTGGTGGATCAGCGCCGGGTGCAATGGCAGAACCGGAGCCACTTCTTTGCCATCGCCGCCCGGTCCATGCGGCGCATCCTGGTCAACTACGCCGCCCGGCACAGGGCACAGAAGCGCGGCGGTGGCCGGCCGGATCGGCCGCTGGACGAGGTGCCGCCGGCGGCCGTCTCGACGACGTCGGCCGAGGAACTGATCGAGCTGGATGATCTGCTCAGGCGTCTGGCGGTGTTCAACGAGCGCGGCAGCCTCGTGGTCGAATACCGGTTCTTCGGGGGGATGACCTACGAGGAGATCGCCGAGGTGCTGGGGGTTTCTCCCGCCACCGTACGGCGGTCGTGGTCGGCGGCCCGGGCCTGGTTGCAGCGCGAGGTGCGGCACGGCCTGCCGGAGCGCCTGTCGGGGGAGGAGCCATGACGCCGGAACGCTGGCAACGGATCGAAGCGCTCTACGCCGAAGCGCTGGAGCAGCCCCGCGCGGCACAGGCCGACTACGTCGCCGCCCGGGCCGGCGCCGATACGACGCTGCGCGACGAGGTGCTCAGCCTGATCGACGCACACTACGCCGATGCCGACTTCCTGGCGCAGCCGGTCGAGGCCGGGCGGCTGGCGGCCTGGCTGGATGCCCTGCCGGAGGTGCCGGGCCTCCTGCCGGGCGCTCCGCGGCCGGGCGATGACATCGGCGGGTACCGCCTGCTGCGCGTGCTCGGCCGTGGCGGCATGGGGACCGTCTACCTGGCCGAGCGCCGGACCGAGGCCTTTACGCAGCGCGTGGCGCTGAAGCTGCTGCGCCGCGGCCTGGACACCGGGGACCTGCTGGCCCGCTTCTTCGCCGAGCAGCGCATCCTGGCCCGCCTCAGCCATCCGCACATCGCCCGGCTCATCGACGGCGGCGTCACCGCGGACGGCCTGCCCTATTTCGCCCTGGAATACGTCGACGGCTGCCCGATCACGGATTACGCCGATCGCCACGGCCTGGGGGTCGAGGCCCGCCTGCGGCTCTTCGACCAGGTCTGTGAGGCCGTGCAATGTGCCCACCAGCACCTCGTCGTCCACCGGGACCTCAAGCCCTCCAATCTCCTCGTCACCACGGATCCCGGATCGGAGCCGGGGCGGGCGACGGTGAAGCTGCTCGATTTCGGCATCGCCAAGCTGCTCCAGCCCGGTCCGGCAGACGCCCCGGTGCTGACGGCCACGGGGGTCCGGGTGATGACGCCGGCCTATGCCGCCCCGGAGCAGGTGCGCGGCGGGCCGATCACCACCGCCACGGACGTCTACGCCCTCGGGGTCATCCTCTACGAACTGCTCACCGGGCAGCGGCCCTACGACCTGGACGGGGCCTCGGGGGCCACCATCGAGCGCATCGTCTGCGAGACGTCGCCGCCCCGCCCCTCGACGCAGGCGTCCCGCCGAACCGACGCGCCGCCGGCCGGGCCGCCGGCCGGCCCGGCCCGCGCGGGGCTCGACCCGGAGCGGCTGCGCCGGCGCCTCAAGGGCGATCTCGACACCATCATCCTCAAGGCGCTGCGCAAAGACCCGGCCGAGCGTTACGGCACCGTCGATCAACTGCGCGAGGACCTCCGGCGGCACCTGGCCGGCCTGCCGGTGCGGGCGCGGCCGCTGACGTGGCGCTACCGGACCCATCGGTTCGTGCGGCGGCATCGCGCGCCGGTCGTCGCCGCGGTGCTGATCGCCGCGCTGCTGGCCGGCTTCAGCATCCTCACCGCCCGGCAGGCGGCCCGGATCGAAACGCAGGCGGCCGTCGTCGCTGAGGAACGCGACAAGGCGGAGGAGGTGGCGCGGTTCCTCGTCTCGCTGTTCCGCAGCGCCGACCCCGGAGAGGCCCGCGGCGAGGACGTGACGGCGCGAACGCTGCTGGAACGCGGCCGCGCGCGTGTGGAGGAGGAGCTGGCCGGGCAGCCGGCCGTGCAGGCTACGATGCTCGGCGTGATGGGAGAGGTCTACGAGGCGCTGGGCGACTACGCCGAGGCCGAGGCGCTCGCCCGGCAGGCGCTCCTGCGGGAGCAGGCCGTCCACGGCCCCCGCCATGCCGCCACGGCCACGGCGCTGAACCGGCTCGGCTGGATCCGCCACCTGCGCGGCGACGAGGCCGGCGCCGACTCGACGCTGCGGGCGGCGCTGGCCCTCCGGCAGGCCGTGCTCGGCCCTGACCACCTCGACGTCGCCCGCACGATGAACGACCTGGCCGTGGTGGCCCAGGCCCGGGGCGATTATGCCGCTACCGACACGCTGCTGCGCGCGGCGCTGGCCCTCCGGCAGGCGCGTCTCGGCCCCGAGCACATGGCCGTCGCCACGACGCTCAACAACCTGGCCGCGCTGCGGTGGCGGCTCGGCGACTACGACGGAGCCGCCCGCTACTTCGAACAGGCCCTCGCCGTCTTTCGCACGACCCTCGGCGAGATGCACCCCCGCATCGCCATCACCCTGAACAACCTCGCCGTGACGTACCAGGTGCAGGGCGACCTGGACCGCGCGGAGGCCCGGTACCGCGAAGCCCTGGCGATGCGCCGCCGCCTGTTCGGGGACGCCCACCCGGAGGTCGCCCGTAGCCTGAACACGCTCGGTCACCTGCTCACCCGCCGGGGCGACTATGCCGCCGCCGACTCGCTGCTGACCGAGGCGCTGGCCCTCCGGCGTGCGTTGCTGGGACCGCGCCACCCCGACCTGGCCTCGACGCTCGTGACGCTCGCCGGGCTGCGGGAGGCGCAGGGCCGCTACGCGGAGGCAGAGCGGTTGCACCGTGAGGCGCTGGCGATGCGGGAGGCGCTGCTCGGCCATGGGCACGCCGAGGTCGCCGAATCCCTCGGCGGCCTGGCCCGGCTGGAGCGGCGCCGGGGCCGCCCGGCCGACGCCGCCCGCCTCTATCGGGAAGCGCTGGCCGTGGAACGGCAGGCCCTCGGGCCGCAGCACCCGCGCGTGGCCGAAACGCTCCGGCAACTCGGGCTGGTGGAGCAGGACCTCGGACACCTCGACGCGGCGGTGGCCCACCTGCGGGAGGCGCTGGCCCTGGCCCGGACGGCGCTCGGGGCGGAGCACGCCACCGTCGCCGGCCTGCACGTCGACCTGGCGGCGGCGCTGATCGCGCAGGGGGCGGCGGCCGAGGCCGTCGGGCTGCTGCGGCACGCCGCCGAGGTCGGAGACGCGGAGACGGCCGCACGGGCCCGGGCGCTGATGGCCCGGATCCCCACGGCCCGCCCACCGGCCGGCGGCTGAGCTGGCCCTCGCTCCGCCGGAACCGGATCCCCGGCCCGCCGGTCCGTACCGGTCCCTCCTGCATCCCGCCCGCTCCGTCGTCCCTCGCCCCCGCCCCCATGCTCTGCCCCCGCCTTTCGTGGCTTCGCCGCCATGCCGTCCGGCGGAGGATGCAGCGCCGGATGTGGTTCGTGCTCGCCGCCCTCGCCGCGCTGGCCCTGCCGGCCGGGCCGGCCGAGGTCCCAGCGGCCCGGGCGCAGGGCTTCAACACCGTCAGCGGGCGCAACCACCCGGAGCTCGACTGGCAGGTGGCCGAGACGGCGCACTTCCGCATCATGTACCCGGCACATCTGGCCGGCATCGAACGCGAAGCCGCGCCCATCGCCGAGGCCGGCTACGCGGCGCTGACGGCCAACCTGGGCGTCTCGTTCGACGAGAAGATCCGCATCTATCTGTCCGACGAAGACGACATCGTCAACGGCTTTGCCGTGCCCGTGGGCACCGGCCACACGAACATCTGGGTGCACCAGAGCGGCCTGGCGACGGTCTGGACCGGGCGGGAGAAGTGGCTGCGCAAGGTGATCGCCCACGAGCTGGCACACCTCGTCCACTACCGGGCCGTGCAATCGCCGCTGGGGCCGTTTGCCGTGCTCTTCGGCAACCCGCTGCCGCGCTTCTGGACGGAGGGCCTGGCGCAGTATCAGACGGAAGCCTGGGACGCGCAGCGCGGCGACCGCTGGCTCCGCACGGCCGTCCTCGATGATCGCCTCTCCTACACCGACGGCCGCTCGACCTGGAACGGGCGGCTGCTCTATGCCGTCGGCCACAGCCAGGTCCGCTACTTCGCCCGGCAGTATGGCGACTCGACCCTCGCCCGCCTGCTCGCCCACCGAAAGCCCGTCCTGCTCGGGCTGAGCCGGGTGCATGACTTCGAGGCCGCCCTGGAGGCCGTCGCGGGCCGCTCCTACCGCGCCTTCTACGACGACTGGCGGCGGGACGTGAACGTCTACTACAACACGCTCGCCGGGCAGATGGAGCCGTTCGACTCGCTCGGCGTGGCGCCGATGGCGCTGCCGGGGCAGTACGTCTACGACGTCCGCTTCAGCCCGGACACGGCGCGGGTCGCCCTGCTGATCCAGCCTTCGCTGGAGCAGCCGGTGCGGCGGCTGGTCGTGCTGGAGCAGGCCACCGGCGCCGCCCGGGTCGTGGCCGAAGGGAGCCTCCGCGCCCCGGTCGCGTGGAGCCCGGACGGCCGGCACCTGGCCTTCGCCCGCCTCACCCGGGGCGCGCACGGCTCGCTGCTGTACGATCTGTACCTCGCCGAGGCTGCCGGGGGGCGGCCCCGCCGCCTGACGCACAGCCGCCGGGCCGCGGCCCCTGCCTTTTCCCCGGACGGGCAGCGCCTCGCCTTCGTCGGGTCGGCCGGCGGGACGGACCAGGTCGTTCTGCTGGATCTCGATACCGGCACCGAAACCCCGGTGACGCACTTCGCGGGCGACGTGCAGCTCGGCGCGCTCGCCTGGCAGCCCGGAGCGCAGCGGCTGGCGCTGGCGCGCTTCCTGCCCGACGGCACCCGCGACCTGGCGCTGCTGGATCTGGCGACGGGCCGCCTCACCCCGCTCACCGACGGCACGCACGACGACCGCGACCCCGTCTGGAGCCCCGACGGCCGGGCCCTCGCCTACACCTCGTTCCGCGACGATGTGCCGAACGTTTTCGTCTACGACCTCGACGCGCGGACGCACCGGCGGGTGACGTACCTGGCCCTGGGGGCGGCCGTGCGGGACTGGCTGCCGCCCGACTCGCTCCACGCCGGCGGCTCGCTCGTCCTCCTCTCTCAGGCCTCGAAGTCCCGCGACCGGGTCTTTCGGGTCGATGCGGGACGGGGGCCGACGGTGCGGGGCCCGGCGACGGTCCCGCCGGCCTATGCGACCTGGACCACGCACGCCCCGCCGGTCCGGGTGCCCGGCCGGATCGCCCCCGCGGATTCGGTCATCCGTGCCCGGTATCGCTACCGCGCCTGGCGCAACCTGACGCACGTGGCCTCGCTCGTCCTGCCCTACTACGGCGGTTCGGGGGGATGGGGCCTGGCCGGCTTCACCACCTGGATCGAGCCGCTGGCGAAGCACGGCGTCGCGATGGTCGCCGGGGTGCCGGTGCGCCGCCCGCTGGACGACGGCTTTCTCTATGCCACGTATCTGAACAACCGGTGGAGGCCGTCGCTGCTGTTCAACGTGTACCGGGGACCCGGCTCGGGACGGCTCTACGGCGACGGGGTGCTCGTCGACCGGCTCACCGGCGGTGACGTGACCGTGCGGTGGCCCGTCGACGGGAGGGACAGTCCGTATCACACCGAAACCGTGGGGGTGCGCCTGCGCTACGCGGTCGTGGACCCGGTCGAGCCGGCGGCGATCGCGTTGGTGGATGGCCTGCCGCCACCGGCTTCGGGGACGCTGGCGACGGTGCAGGTGAGCTATACCCGCCGGTTCCAGCGGCCGTATCGCTACCATCTGGTGCATCCGCTCGATGGGCGCGGCGTGCGGCTCCGGGCCACGGGCGCGGCCCGGGTGCTCGGCGCGGATCGCGCCTACCTGCGGGGCGACCTGGCGGCCTACGTCGTCCTGCCCGCCGTGGGACGGACGCGGCTGTTCCTCTACGGCCGGGCGCAGGCGCAGCGCGGCACGTCGCTGCCGCAGGATTACCTGGGCCTGTCGCGCTACGACGACGTGCGGATCGCGCTGCCGGGCCTGCCGCCCGTCGAGCTGGGCGATGCCGAGCGGGTGCGGGGGACCCGGCGCTACGCCGTGGGGGACCGGGTCCTCTTCGGCTCGGCCGAGTACCGCCTGCTGCTGCTGCCCGACCTGCGGACCCGGCTGCTCGGGGTGGTGTCGCTGGGGGCCACGGCGCTGGCCGCTTTCGTCGACGGCGGCGTCGTCTGGGGGCCCGGCGGGCGCGTGGAGCGCCTGGGGACGGGGCTGGAGGTGAAAAACGCGCTGCGCCTGGGGGCGATGCTGGAGGTCGGGCACGCCCTCGGCCTGGCCCGGCGCGTGGGGAGCAGCGGGGCGTTGGGCGACGCAGAGGTGTACTACCGCGTCCGCGCGGCCGTCCCCTTCTGAGCGGCGCCCCGGGCGCTCCGGGCGCCTCGTCGGGGCCGGGGAAGCGCGCCTGCTTTGCAGCTTTCCTCGCCAGGATGCATCTTCAGGGCGCCCCGGGCCGCCCGGCCCGGCTCTCGTTGCCCGCCTCCATCCTGGTTGCCGCCATGGCCGCTTCCACCGCTGCATCCCGTCAGGCCTACTGGCGCCGGCAGATCCGCCGCATCGCGCTCTTGCTCGCCGTGTGGGCCTTCGTCGCCTTCGGCCTGAGCATCTTCCTGGCCGAGCCCCTCAACACCATCCACCTGGGTGGGTTGCCGCTCGGGTTCTGGATGGCCCAGCAGGGCAGCATCTTCGTGTTCGTCCTGCTGATCCTCCTCTACGCCATCACCAGCGACCGCACCGACCGCGCCTTCGGCCTGCACGAAACCGAGGAGACGACCGCCGGCGCCTCGGACGCGCACTGAGTGCGGCGCCTGCTTCACCTCCCCACCCCCCTACATCCACCACACACCACATGGGCATCCAAGGCTGGACCTGGGTTACCGTCGGACTGACCTTTGCGGCCTACCTGTACATCGGGTACCGGAGCCGCGTCGCCTCCACGCGCGGCTTCTACGTAGCCGGGCGGGGGGTGCCGGCCATCGCCAACGGCGCCGCCACCGCGGCCGACTGGATGAGCGCCGCCAGCTTCATCTCGATGGCCGGCCTCATCTCCTTTCTGGGCTTCGACGGCTCGGTGTACCTCATGGGCTGGACGGGCGGCTACGTGCTGCTGGCGCTGCTGCTGGCGCCGTTCCTGCGCAAGTTCGGCAAGTACACCGTCCCGGACTTCGTGGCCGAGCGGTTCTACTCGAAGAGCGCCCGCATCGTCGCCGCCGTGGCGGCCATCTTCGTGTCGTTCACCTACGTGGCCGGGCAGATGGGCGGCGTCGGGGTCGCGTTCAGCCGCTTCCTGGAGGTGCCCTTCGAGGTGGGCGTCGGCATCGGCATGGTGATCGTCGCGTTCTTTGCGGTGCTCGGCGGGATGAAAGGCATCACCTACACGCAGGTGGCGCAGTACTGCGTGTTGATCTTTGCCTACACCATCCCGGTGGTCGCCATCGCGCTGGTGCTGACGGGGAACCCCGTTCCGCAGATCGCCATCGGCGAGATCCTGCCCAAACTCGAAGCCATCCAGCAGGACCTCGGGCTGTCGTCCTACAGCGGGCCGTTCACCCACTTTTCGATGCTCAACGTCTTCTGCGTGACCGTCTGCCTGATGGTCGGGACGGCGGGGCTGCCGCACGTGATCGTCCGGTTCTACACGGTCAAGTCCGTGCGCGATGCGCGGTGGTCGGCGTTCTGGGCGCTGCTGTTCATCGCCCTGCTGTACACGACGGCGCCGGCCGTGGCGATGTTCGCGAAGTACTACATCCTGCAGCAGTTCGTGGAGCAGGGGCCGGAGGGGTTCACGCAACTGGCCTGGGTGCAGAACTGGGCGCAGACCGGGCTGATCGACGTCGAGACGATCCGGGCGAAGGGGGACGTCGAGGCGTTGCTGGCGAGCATCAACCGCGACATCATCGTGCTGGCCACGCCCGAGATCGCCGGGCTGTCCGCCTTCGTCGTGGCGCTCGTGGCCGCCGGCGGCCTGGCGGCGGCGCTGTCGACGGCGTCGGGGCTGCTGCTGGTGATCTCCTCCTCGCTGGCGCACGACATCTACGGCTCCATCATCAACCCTCAGGCCTCCGACCGGCAGCGGCTCTTCGTGGGGCGGGTCATGATCTTCCTGGCGGTGATCCTGGCCGGGCTGCTGGGCATCTATCCGCTCGGGTTCGTGGCCGAGGTGGTGGCCTTCGCCTTCGGTCTGGCCGCCGCCAGCTTCTTCCCGACCATCGTGCTGGGCATCTTCTGGAAGCGCGCCAACAAGCAGGGCGCCATCGCCGGCATGAGCGTCGGGCTGGTCTTTACGTTTCTGATGATTGCGCTGATGCGGGCGCAGAACGTGGTGCCGGGGATGGAGGAGCCGATCGTCGAGACGTTCCTCGGCATCAACGCGCAGGGCGTCGGGGTCATCGGCATGCTGCTGAACTTCGCCGTCACCGTCGGCGTCTCGCTGGCGACGCCGCCGCCGCCGCCCGAGGTGCAGACGCTGGTCGAGCAGATCCGCTACCCGCGGGTGATGGAAGCGGAGGAGCTGGAGGGTTGAGCCTGCTCCGGCGGAGGCAGCGGAGCCGCGGCAAAAAAAGAAAAAAGGGCGGAGCGCCGAAGCGCCCCGCCCTCGCGAACGGCCCGGGTGGAGGCCCCTGGCGGGCTTTCCGGGAGGCCGGCGTCAGAAGTCCATGTCGTCCATGCCGCCGGGCATGGCCGGGGCGGCCTTCTGCTTCTCCGGCTTCTCGTAGATGACCGACTCGGTGGTCAGCAGCAGCCCGGAGACCGAGGCGGCGTTCTCCAGCGCCGTGCGGACGACCTTCGTCGGGTCGATCACGCCCTGCTCGATCAGGTTGCCGTACTCCTCCGTGCGCGCGTTGAAGCCGAAGTCGCCTTCGCCCTCCTTCACGCGCTGCACCACGACGGAGCCTTCCCAGCCGGCGTTGGCCGCGATCTGCCGCAGCGGCTCTTCGAGCGCCCGCCGCACGATCGTCACGCCGATCTCCTGATCCTCGTTGTCCACCGTCAGGTCATCCAGCGCCGACAGGCCGCGGATGAGCGCCACGCCGCCACCGGGGACGATGCCTTCCTCGACGGCCGCCCGCGTCGCGTGCAGCGCGTCCTCCACGCGCGCCTTCTTCTCCTTCATCTCCGGCTCGGTCGCCGCACCGATCTTCAGCACGGCCACCCCGCCCGAGAGCTTCGCCAGACGCTCCTGCAGCTTCTCCCGGTCGTAGTCCGACGTCGTCGTCTCGATCTGCTGGCGGATCTGGTTGACGCGCGCCTTGATCTGCGCCGCGTCCCCGGCCCCGTCCACGATCGTCGTCGTGTCTTTGTCCAGAACCACGCGCTTGGCGCGGCCCAGGTAGTCCAGCGTCGCGTTCTCCAGGCGGTAGCCCTTCTCCTCCGAGATCACCGTGCCGCCGGTCAGGATTGCGATGTCCTCGAGCATCGCCTTGCGACGATCCCCGAAGCCCGGCGCCTTCACCGCGGCCACCTTCAGCGTGCCGCGCAGCTTGTTCACCACGAGCGTCGCCAGCGCTTCGCCCTCGACGTCCTCGGCGATCACCAGCAGCGGGGCCCCCATCTGCGCCACCTTCTCCAGGATCGGCAGCAGATCCTTCATCGAGGAGATCTTCTTGTCATGGATCAGGATGTAGGCATCCTCCAGGACGGCCTCCATCTTCTCCGGATCGGTGACGAAGTAGGGCGAGAGGTAGCCGCGGTCGAACTGCATCCCCTCGACCACCTCGAGCGTCGTCTCGGTGCCTTTGGCTTCCTCGACCGTGATGACGCCGTCCTTGCCCACGCGGTCGAAGGCGTCGGCGATGAGCTCGCCGATCGTGGCGTCGTTGTTGGCCGAGATGGTCGCTACCTGCGCGATCTCGTTCTTCGACTCGATCTCGCGGCTCTGCGCCCGCAGGTTGGCCACGACGGCCTGCACGGCGGCGTCGATGCCGCGCTTGAGGTCCATCGGGTTGGCGCCGGCGGCGACGTTCTTCAGCCCGGCCGTCATGATGGCCTGCGCCAGCACGGTGGCCGTCGTGGTGCCGTCACCGGCCACGTCGCTCGTCTTCGAGGCGACCTCCTTGACCATCTGCGCGCCGACGTTCTCGAGCTTGTTCTCGAGTTCGATCTCTTTGGCGACGGTGACGCCGTCCTTGGTCACCGTGGGGGCGCCGAATTTCTTCTCGATGATGACGTTCCGGCCTTTGGGGCCGAGCGTGACCTTGACGGCGTTGGCGAGGCTGTCGACGCCGCGCTTGAGCGCGTTGCGGGCCTCGGTGTTGAACGTGATCTGCTTGGCCATGGGTGGATACCTCCGTAGGAATCAACCGATGTCTGATACCGAAAACTCAGGCTTCGACGATGCCGAGGATGTCGCTCTCACGCAGGATGAGCACCTCCTCGTCGTTCAGCGTGATCTCGGTGCCGGCGTATTTGCCGTAGAGCACGGTGTCGCCCTCTTTGACGGTCATCGGGATGCGCTGGCCGTCTTCGACGCGGCCGGGGCCGACGGCCAGAACGGTGCCCTGCTGGGGCTTCTCTTTGGCCGTGTCCGGGATGTAGAGGCCGCTGGAGGTCTTCTCCTCGGCCGGCTGCGGGCGCACCACGACGCGGTCGCCGAGGGGTTTCAGCGTGACGCGGGTTGCAACGGCTGCTTCCATGGTTCGCGTATCACTGGGTTGAAGATGGTGAAAGGGAGAACGAAGCGCCGCGGGTCGGAGCCCGCCGGGCTCTGGCCGCGGCTCTGGAGAGGCTGATGGCGGGTTCGGAAGGGGGCGCCGGGCGGTAGGGCCGGGCGGTGGTTCCGGAACGCGAAACCGGTCCCGTTCCGAACCGGGCGCGGGCTTCGGAAGGGCGCGCGCCTGGTGGATCGCGCTATCAAAGCCGATGCCAGACGGCCGGAGCGGTACACTCTGGCAGAGTCGGGCCGGGGCGCTCTGTCAGGCGTGTCAGCGGGGGTGGGACGGCCGGACAGACGGCTCTGTCAAAAGGAAAGCCAAAAGGAAAGCCCGCCCGGGTGGGGCGGGCTCCGGTGGGCTAGCCGCGGGGGCGCAACGGGCGCATGACCACCTCGGAGACGAGGTAGTTGTCCGGGCCTTCGAGGACGTGGATGAGCGTGCCGGCGACGTCCTCGGGCTGCATCGGGTTGGGGGAGCCGCTGGTGCCGGCCACGTCGGCGAAGTCGGTGGCGACGGAGCCGGGATAGAGGCAGGTCACCTTGATGCCGTCGTCGCGCACTTCCTTCATGAGCGCGTCGCTGAAGCCGCGCAGGCCGAACTTGGTGGCGTTGTAGGCGGCGATGCGCGGGTTGCCGACGAGCCCGGCCACCGAGGCGATGTTGACGATGTGCCCGCCGAAGCCGTGCGCCCGGTTCTGTGCCTTCATCACCGGCAGCGTGGCGCGAGTGCACAGAAAGACGCCGCGCAGATTGGTGGCCATCTGCACGTCCCAGTCGTCCACGGACAGCTCGTCGATGGCGCCGAAGCGGCCGAGGCCGGCGTTGTTGACCAGGATGTCGATCCGGCCGTCGCTCTCGTCGAGGATCTGCCGGAACGCGGCCGTCACCTGTGCCTCGTCGGTGACGTCGCACGCGACCGGGTGGAAGGCCTCGCCCCAGGCCTCGCGCAGGCCCTGGAGCCGGTCCGCGCGCCGGGCCAGCCCGAACACGATGGCGCCCCGGTCCAGGAGGGCTTTCGAGAAGGCCCGGCCCAGCCCGGCGCTGGCTCCGGTGACGACGGCGATCTTGTGCTGGAGGTTCATGGGATGATCGGGTTGTCGATGGTGGTGAATGGGAGAGCCGGTGCGCGCCAGGGGGACGCATCGTGGGGGAGTGCCCGCCGATCACCGGCCTGCCGTCGGCGATTCGCTTATTCCTGACGACGGATCGCGGCGGGCGGCCCTCCGGCACGGCGCCGGCGCACGACCGTATCAACAAGATCACGGACGGCCCGGAGCCATGCTGTAACGATCACTTGAGGTTCTCTCGTCGTTCCCTGCCGCCTCCTTCCATGTGCGGGTCCGGCGAGAGGTTTCCTTTGCCCCCACGGATCCCTATCCTGAGCCGATCTGTGACAGACATCGCGGACGAATGCAACGTACCCCCTCTTTTGGCCGGAGCACGTGTGGCCGGTCCGCCACACTGGCGGCCGCCCTGCTGATCCTGGCCTCGACGATGGATGTCGGAAGGGCCAGCCCGCCGGCCGAGGTGGCGGCGGATACGGTTCATGTGCGCCTCAACCTCGTCGGCTACCTGCCGGAGGATGCCAAGGTCGCCATCGCGTTCGCCGATGGTCCGGTGCAGGGAGACTTCACCGTCGTGGAGGCCGGGACCGGGAAGGTGGTCTATCGGGGCGCGGTCGTGCCCTCGTCAGCGCCGGGGTGGGGGCGGTTTGCGTACTATTACGAACTGGACTTCAGCGATCTCCAGGCGGCCGGGCGCTACCGGGTACGCATCGAGCAGACGGGCGATGTGTCGGCGCCGTTTGGCATCGGGCCGGACGTGTACGGTGCCTACCACGAGGACCTGCTCGGCTTCATGCGCCAGCAGCGCTGCGGCTACAACCCGTTCCTCGACCGCGTCTGCCACCAGCGCGATGGCCGTTCCTTCTACGGCCCGATGCCGGACTCCACGTTCATCGACGTCACCGGCGGCTGGCACGACGCCGGCGATCAACTCAAGTATCTCATCACCGGCAGCAATGCCACGGCCCGGATGCTCCTGGCCTATCTGCTGGAGCCTACCAAATTCGGTGACGCTACGAACGGCCTGGGTCAGCCACATCCCAACGGTCTGCCCGATGTGCTGGACGAAGCCCGCTGGGGTCTCGACTGGCTCCACAGGCTACATGCCGCGCCGGATCAACTCGTGCATCAGGTGGCCGACGACCGCGACCACATCGGCTGGAAGTGGCCGGATCGTGATAGCTCGGACTATGGCTGGGGACCCAACAGCTATCGCCCGGCCTACTTCGCCACCGGCACGCCGCAGGGCCTGCGTGAGTACAAGAGCGAGGCCACCGGCCTGGCCAACCTGGCCGGTCGGGTGGCGGCGGCCATGGCGCTGGGGGCCCGCGTCTGGAACGACCGGGATCCCGTCTTTGCCGAGAAGAACCTGGCTGCAGCCCGGACGGCCTATGCCCTGGGCAAGGCGAACGAAGGCTATCAGCAAGGCAATTCGTACGGGGCGCCTTACCGCTACGCCGAACGCACCTGGGCCGACGACATGGAGTGGGGTGCTGCCGAACTCTACGCCGCCACCGGCGAGGCGATGTACCTGGAGGACGCCCGGCACTACGCCCGCCTCGCCGCCGCGACCTCCTGGATGCCGCGCGACTCGACGGAGCATTACGAGTTCTACCCGTTCGTCAACGTCGGGCACTTTGCCCTCTACCCGCATGTGGATGCTGCCTTCCAGGACACCCTCGCGGCATATTACCGCGACGGTATCGAGCACGCCCTCCGGCGAGGAAGCACGAACCCGTTCCGCATCGGGGTGCCCTTCATCTGGTGCTCCAACAACCTCGTCACGGCGCTCATCACGCAGATCCTGCTCTACGAGCACATGACGGGCGACCGGCAGTACCATGCCTTCATGCTGGCCCAGCGCGACTGGCTGCTCGGGCGCAATCCGTGGGGGACCTCGATGTTCATGAACATCCCGCCGGACGGGGAATATCCGCAGGACGTGCACACGAGTACCTGGGCGCTGACCGGCCGGGAAGTCCCGGGCGGCCTCGTCGATGGGCCGGTCTATGCGACGATCTACAACAGCCTGCGCGGCCTGCATCTCTCCGCACCGGATGAGTTCGCCCGCTTCCAGAACCCCTACGTCGTCTATCACGATGACATCGGCGATTATTCCACCAACGAGCCGACGATGGACGGTACGGCGGGGGCCATCTACGTCATGGCCTACTTCGGAGCGGGTCCGGCGGTGCGTTAGCCGGGGCACTCCGAGGGTTCAGCCCGTGCTGTACCGATCCCCTGCGGGGGCCCCGTGGCGATCTGTCTCCCGCTGTTTCAAACGTTGATGTTTCCCATGCCGTACGGAGCCGATCAAGACATGCAGGATCTGCTGGCCCGGGCACAGCGGACGTCCGGGCTGCTCTCCGGCGGGCCGCCGCTCGATCCGGCCTTCGTCATCGACACCCTTGCGCCGCACATGACGCCCGAGCGCCTCGCCCGCATCGACGCGGTGCTGGCGGGGCGGACCTACACGGTGGCGACGGTCGTCGAGGGGCTCGTCAACACGGGCAACGTCCGGGCCGTGATGCGCACGGCCGAGGGGCTGGGCTTCCAGGACTTCCACGTCATCACCGGGGGGGAGGTGTTCAAGGGCTCCGAGCGCGTCAGCCAGGGGGCGGAGAAGTGGCTGGACGTGCATGTGTGGGACTCGCCGGCGGCCTGTGCGCGCCACCTCAAGGAGCGCGGCTTCGCCATCGTCGCCACGCACCTCGACGAGGCAGCGGTGCCCATCGACGCCGTCGACTTCACGCAGCCGACGGCGCTGGTGCTGGGCAACGAGCGCGACGGCGTCTCGGAGGCGATGCTGGCCCTGGCCGACCGGCGCGTGGTCATTCCGATGACGGGCTTCGTGCAGAGCTTCAACATCTCGGTGGCGGCGGCACTCGGCCTCTACCATGCCTACCGCGACCGCCTGGCGCGGCAGGGCTACCACGGCGATCTGACGGAGGAGCAGCGCCTGCGGCTCCGGGCGGCCTATTGCCTGCGCAGCGTCCGGCGCGCACCGGAGATCCTGCAGCGTGCGCTGGCCCGGTCGGAGGGGTGAGACGCACCGGCCATCGCGCGCCGCTGCCGGCTCAGCGGCCCCCGGTCGCCTCCGGCAGCGGGACGTTGACCTGCACGTCCTTCGTCACCATGACGATCTCGATCTCGCCGGAGGTCATGCCCGCGGACATGTTCAGCATGCCTTCCAGCTGCCGGCGCTGGGCCTCGGGAAGCTGCTGAAGCTGTGCCTCCATCTGGCGGCGACGCTGCTCCAACTCCTGCCGCTCGGCGTCGGACAGAGGGGAGCTCGTCCGCGTGACGACGCGCGAAGGGTAGCGCAGCGAACCCGTCTGCCGGTAGTCCTGCAACTCGGTGACGGTGTGCACGGTGCGGTCGGCCGTGCCGTCGCCAACGGACACCTCCATCTCCGTCTTCAGCAGGTCCCACGTGTCGGCGTCGAACGAGAGGCGGGCGTTGCGGGCCTGCAGGTGATCCATGGCGGGGCCGTCGGGCTGCATGGCCCGGTAGAGCGCGGTGGCATCGTCGATGGCGACGACGTGCGCCGTCCGGCCGTGGATCGTTTCCGTCCCCTCGTAGCGGGCGGTGTTTCGGAAGAGCTCGTACAGCTTCCGGTTGAGCCCCAGGAGGTCGGAGGCCGGGCGGGTTCCCTCCGGGGC
Organism: Roseithermus sacchariphilus; assembly: GCA_003285105.1. GTDB lineage: Bacteria > Bacteroidota > Rhodothermia > Rhodothermales > MEBIC09517 > Roseithermus > Roseithermus sacchariphilus. The sequence goes on from CP030158.1 coordinate 1,724,713, forward strand.
GGCGCGCCCGGCCATGGCCGCCATGCCGCCGAAGGGCCGGGCTTCCGTCACGAACGTATAGCCGTCGTCCGTCTCGACCTTGCGGGCATAGACCTTCATGGAGTCGAAGAGGGTCATCGAACCCTCCATGGTGGTCGTGACGATGTAGGTGTCGACGCCCTCGAACTGGGCCTCGGCGGCCCGGTAGGCTTCCCGGAGCACGTCGCCGGCGGTGGGTTGCGCCCACGCGAGGCCGGGCAGGAGGATGAGGCACAGCAGCAGGGACGGAAGGCGGAGGCGCATGGAAGCCGGGGATAGGAGCGGGAGAGGGCAGCGTTTCGGATGCTACCGCCGGAGAGGCGGGCAGGATCCTGGGGCGGCATGATGCGTGGGTAGGGGCGGCGAACGGGAAGGACGAGCGGCGCGAGGCACAGGCCACACGAGATGATCGCGCCGGGGCCCCGTTCTTCGTCCTTCCCTGATGCCATTCCTGATCCCTTTACGGATCCCCTTCCCACGTTTCGGCCCCATCGCAGGTCACCGCCGTGCCCGACGTCTCCGCCCGTTCCGCTACGCTTCGCGACCAGTTCGCCCGCCACGTTGCCTGGACCAGCGACACCCCGCTCGGCCTGACCGTCGAGCGGGCCGAGGGGCCGTTTCTGTATCTGGACGACGGCCGGCGGATCATCGACTTCATCAGCGGCATCGCCGTCTCGTCGCTCGGGCACCGGCACCCGCGTGTGGTCGAGGCCATCAAGCAGCAGGTGGATCGGCATCTGCACGTGATGGTCTACGGCGAGTTCATCCAGCGGCCGCAGGTTGCCTTCGCCTCGTTGCTGGCAGCGCAGTTGCCGCCCCCGCTCCAGGTCGTCTACTTCACGATGAGCGGCACCGAGGCCAACGAGGGGGCGCTCAAGCTGGCGAAGAAGTACACCGGCCGCACCCGCCTGATCGGCTTCGAGCGGTCCTACCACGGCGACACGCACGGCTCCCTGTCCGTCACCGGCCGCGCCGTCTACCAGGATCCCTTCCGGCCGCTCCTGCCGGACGTGACGTTCCTGCCGTTCGACGACCTCGCGGCGCTATCGGCCATCGACGAGGAGACGGCCTGTGTCATCACCGAGCCGATCCAGGGCGAAGGCGGCATCCGCGTGCCGTCCGAGCGCTGGATGCGGGCACTCCGGCAGCGCTGCACGGAGGTCGGGGCGCTGCTCATCTTCGACGAGATCCAGACCGGCTTCGGACGGACGGGGCGGCTGTTCGCCTTCGAGACGTTCGGCGTCGTGCCGGACGTCCTGACGCTGGCCAAGGCGATGGGCGGCGGGATGCCGCTGGGCGCGTTCGTCAGCAGCCCGGAGATCATGGCGACGCTGCGCACCGACCCGCCGCTGAGCCACGTGACCACCTTCGGCGGGCACCCCGTCTCCTGCGCGGCCGCCCATGCGGCGCTTTCGGTGCTGCTGGAGGAGCGCCTCCCGGCGCGGGCCGCCGAGATCGGGCAGCGCATCCGCCGGACGCTCCGGCATCCGCTGATCCGTGAGGTGCGCGGGCGCGGGGCGATGCTTGGCATGGAATTGGTCCGTCGCGACGTCACCGAGCGCGTCGTCGGGCGTTGCCTCGAGCGAGGCGTGCTGCTGGGGTGGACGCTGCATTCGGACACCCTCGTCCGTCTCGCCCCGCCGCTCAGCATCCCGCTGGACGTCCTCGACGAAGCGCTGTCCATTATCCTGGACGAACTGAACCGCGAGGAGCGTGAGCAGGACGAAGGGTGAAGGCCGAAGGGCGGACGGGAAAACCTGTCAACACACCGACCTTCGCACGTCGTCCTTCGCCCTTGTTCCTTTCCCGCACCGCCTTTGCCCCCGCTATGGCTCCATCGATACGAACCCTCGCCCTGCTCGCCGTCGTGCTGGCCCTGAGTGGCTGTGCGCTGACGAAAAACCGCTATGAAAAAGGCGTCCAGCGCGAAGCGGCCGGGCGCTATGCCGAGGCCTTCGAGGCCTACTGGAAGGTCGTCAACAAAGACCCGGGGTATGCCGACGCTGCCGAGCGGCTGGAGCAGATCGGGGCGGACCTCATCGCGGCGGCGTGGGACGAGGCCCACACCGCGGCGGACGCCGAGCGCTACGAGGACGCGGCACGGGCGCTGGAGCGGATGCAGCGATGGCACGCCCGTGCGGCCGCCGTCGGGATCGCCCTGCCGCTGCCCGACGGCTACGCCGACTACCGCCGCGAGATCGAGGCCTCGGCGATGCACCAGTGGGTCGAGCGCGGCCGGGTGGCCGAGGGGCGGGGCGACTGGCCGGCGGCGCTCCGGGCCTACGAGCAGGCGCTGAGCTACCCGTTGACGGACCGCCAGCGCCACGATCTGGACCTGGCCCGCGCCAGTGTGCTGCTGCGATGGGGCGAGGACGACCTCGCCGCCGGCCACCCGCGGGCGGCCTTCGACCGGGCCGCGCAGGCCATCGACCTGCTGCCCCCCGACGCCGCAAACCGCCGCCCGCTGCAGGCCCTGCAGGACGAAGCCCTGCGGGTCGGGACGCGTGTGGTCGCCTTCGTGCCGTTCGGCGCCTCCGAGGACGTCCGGCGGCAGACGCGCCGGGACTTCCTGGCCGAGTTCAACGACGTGCTGCTCGTCGACTACTGGACGCGGCCGCCGCTGTTCATCGCCCCGTTCGACCCCATCACGCTGCGCCGTGAACTGCGCCGGCTGAACGTCGACCCCGGACGCCTCTCGGACCGGATGGCGGCGCAACTCGGCCGTGACCTCGGCGCCGACTTCGTGGTCGTCGGGGAGATCACGGAGATCACCCGGGAGGAAGGGGACCGGCGTGAGGAGATCCGTGAGGCTCGGACGCGCGGGCGGGGGGTGACGGACACGACGTACGTCATCGAACGATACGATCTGGAACTGGAGGCCGAGGTGCGCTTTGCGCTCGTCGATCCGGGGAGCCGGCGGGTGGTGCACCGCGGTCGCCGCACCGCCCGCGTGGAGGACCGCTTCGAGCGGGGCCGCTACGACGGGGACCTGAACCGCCTCCGCCTCGACCGCGATGCGCTGCGTTACTTCGACCGCGAAGCCCTGCGGGAGCAGGAGCACGCCCTCGAAAACGCCCTGATCGACGAACTGGCCGACCGGGTGGCCGAGGCGGTGTTCGAGGCCGTGCTGGAGCGAATCCCGTAGAGAGGGGAGGGGCGGGGTTCCGCCTCCGACCGATCGCCGGCCGCCTTCCGTTCCGGGGTGACATCGTCCGGGGGAATGTGTACCATCCGGTGGGTTTCCGTTTCCACCGTTCGTGCCCTTCGATGAAACACCTGCTATCGTTGTGCTGCCTGGCGCTGATCGTGACCGCGCCGGCGGCGCAGACCCCCGATCCCCTGCCGCTCCTGCCCATCCCGACGGCACGGCAGCTCGCCTGGCAGGAGCAGGAGCTGATCCTGTTCGTCCACTTTACCGTCAACACCTTTACCGACCGCGAGTGGGGCGACGGGACGGAAGATCCGGCGATCTTCAACCCCACCGATTTCGACGCCCGCCAGTGGGCGCGCGTGGCCAGGGAGACGGGCTTCCAGACCGTCATCCTCACGGCCAAGCACCACGACGGCTTTGCCCTCTGGCCCAGCCGCTACACCGATCATTCCGTGGCCGCCAGCCCGTGGATGGATGGCCGGGGCGACGTTGTCCGGGCGCTGGCCGAGGCCGTCGAGGCCCAGGGCCTCCGGCTCGGGCTCTATCTGTCCCCGTGGGATCGCCACGAACCGACCTACGGCGACACGCGGGCCTACAACCAGTTCTACCTCAGCCAGCTCCGCGAATTGCTCACCCGCTACGGCCCGGTCCATGAAGTCTGGTTCGACGGCGCGAAGGGGGCGGATGCGAAGGACATGGTGTACGATTTCGAGGCGTTCTGGGCGACCGTCCGCCAGCTTCAGCCGCAGGCCGTCCTCTTCTCCGATGCCGGGCCGGACGTCCGGTGGATCGGCAACGAGCACGGCTTCGCGGGCGAAACCAACTGGTCCACCTACGACCGCTCGAAGGTCGGCGTCGGCATGCCGGGCATCAGCGACTACCTCAACACCGGCGAGGAAGGCGCGCCCGACTGGGTGCCCGGCGAGTGCGACGTGTCGATCCGCCCGGGCTGGTTCTGGCATCCCGACGAGCAGCCGAAGACGCTCGACGAGCTGATGGAGATCTACTACAAATCCGTCGGCCGCAACTGCGTGCTCCTGCTGAACGTCCCTCCCGACCGCACCGGGCGGTTCGCCGAGGAGGACGTGGCCCGGCTCTACGCCTTCCGCGACGCGCTCAACCGCATCTTCACCCGTGACCTGGCCCTGCACGCGACGGCGTCGGCCTCGAACGTGCGCGGCGGGGATGCTCGCTTCGGCCCGGCCCGCGTGCTCGATCACGACACCGATACCTACTGGGCCACCGACGACGACCAGACCGGCGGCACGCTGACCCTCGACCTCGGCGAGCCGACCACCTTCAACGTCATCCGGCTTCAGGAGCCGATCCAGCTCGGCCAGCGCGTCCGGGCCTATCGGGTGGAGGTCTGGCAGGAGGGCGCTTGGCAGCCCATCAGCCGGGGGACGACCATCGGGTACAAGAAGCTGGATCGCGTGCCGACGGTGACGGCCCGGCGTGTGCGGGTCGTCATCGAGGATGCCCGGGCCTGCCCGCTCCTGGCCGAGGTGGGCCTGCATCTGGACGAGGTGACGGCCGACTGAGCCGGCCGCGGCGGGTTAACTCCGGGCGGGTCCGGTCCGATACAGCCGGCGGTGTCTTCATCACAGATCCCGGAGGGGACGTCTCATGCGCTGGTTCAAGCACGTGCTCGTCGATGTGGCGGCGACCGGGCTGATCGTCTTTGCGGCCCTGACCGGCGCCGGCCCGGCGCGCTGGATCGTGCTCGTCTACACGCCGCTGATGCTCGTCTTGAAGGTGCTCGCGCTGTTCCTGGGCGGCCTGCTGCATCTGGCCCGGCCGCAGGGCGAGGCCCCGCCGCCGTGGTTTCTGCACGGCCTCTACGCGGTCAACGTCGCCGCACCCCTGCTGGCGCAGTGGTGGGTCGTGGCAGCGGGCTGGGCGCTGATCTGGCTCCTGTCCGCCCTGGCCGAGCGGAAGGCCTCCCTGCCGACGGCCTGAGGCCGGGGGGTCACGCCGCGAGCGGCTGAGGGTGAAGGGAATAGGTCCGGGCCGGGGCAGGCGGGACCAGGCTATGGCGCAGGGCGGCGAGGCTCTGCTGGAGTTGCCGGCGCAGCCGCGCACGCAGCAGCGGCCCACACCAGGCCTCCACCCAGCGGGCCGGCGCCTGCCCGGCGCGCGTTTCTACCACGAGGTGCACCTGTGTCGTGCCCCCGAGGCCGATGAAGGCCGCGTGCCCCTGGAACTCCAGCGGCCCGTCGACGACCTTGAAGGCGAAGCGGTGCGGGGGGTCGAAGATGGTGACCTGGCCGGTGATGGGGAGGGGGCGCCGCCCGCGCGTGTAGAGAGCGGTGAAGACCGACCCCGGCCCGACCGCCCCGTCCGTCAGGGCCTGCGGTTCCCGCAGCCAGGGCATCCACTGGTCCAGGCCGGCGAGGTCGCCGGCGAACGTGAAGACCTCCCGGATGGGGCGCTCGATGACGATGCTGGCCGATGCGCGCATGGTTGCCTCCTGCGGTTGGATGACACGTTCCTGCCATTGGGTGACACGCGGCAAGAACGTCCCGTCCGGTGTCACCCCTGTGTCATAGGTGAGCCGTCAGCTTTCAGCGGTCAGCTTTCAGCGGTTGGGCTTGGCACGGTGGTGCCCGCCGCGCAGCTTCGGCTGACGGCTGACGGCTGAGGAACGATTCGGGCGAGGCGTCGTGCATCCCCGGCCCGTTTGGAGCATCCGTCGTCACTTCGGCCGCCGCCGTGTCGTGTTTCCCATGATCACCAACTACTACACGCTCCGGGCGCTCGTGCGCGAGTGGACGCCCGACCTAGTCGGGTGCGTCGTGGGAGATGCGTTCTCGCAGGTCCGCGACGAGCTGACGCTGGCGCTGGCCTCGCCGGAGCGGTCGTGGATGCTGCGGCTGTCGGTACGGGCGCCGTTCCGCTACCTCTTCCGGTCGGAAGGCTATAGCCGCAAACGGCGGAACGTGGCGACGCTGTTCGAAGCCGCCTTCGGCCAGACGGTGACGGCCTGCCGGTTGGCAGAGCGGGATCGGATGCTCTACCTCGACCTGGAAGGGGGCGGGGCGATCCAGGTCATGCTGTTCGGGCCGCGGGCCAACGTGTTCCGGGTCGATGCCGGAGGCACCATCCTGGAAGCCTTTCAGCGTGACGCCGAGCTGGCCGGGACGCCGGCGCCCCGTCCTCGCCCGGCCCCGGCCGTCGAGACGCTGGCGGCGTTTCAGCGTCGGTGGCAACCCGCCCGCGGGTCCACCATGCGCGCCCTGGCGGCCGCGCTGCCGCTCTTCGACCGCGCGCTGGTCGCCGAGGTGATGCACCGGGCCGGCGTGACGACCAGCGACCCGGCGGCCGTCACCGAGGCCGAGCGGATTGCCCTGTTCGAGGCAGCCCGGACCGTGCGTGCCGAACTGCTCCATCCGGCCCCCCGGTTGTACGAGCGGGGGGATCAGGTGGAGGCCTTCGCCCTGTTGCCGCTGGCCGCGTATGCCGGATACGACGAGGAGCGGTTCGCCACGGTCGATGCCGCCGTGCGGGTCTTCGTCCGCCGGGCGATGGGGCAGCAGCGCTTCCGGGCGCTGCGCGATCCCGTCCGGGCAGCCCTGGCCAGGGCCGCCGAGCACGACCGTCGTACGGCCGATCGGATGCTGGAAGAGCTCGCCGCCGAGAGTCGGGCCGACCGGTACGAGCGGTGGGGGCATCTGCTCATGGCGGCGCCCGGCCAGGTGCCTGCCGGGGCGGATCGCGTCACCCTGCCCGATCTCTTTGCCGGGGGCGAGCCCGTCACCATTCCGCTCGACCCGTCGTTGACGGCCATCGACAATGCCCGGCGGTATTACGACAAGGCCCGGCGCACCCGGCAGGCCCGGGCACACGCGGAGGAACGCTTGCTGAAGACGGCGCAGCGCGCCCGGGAAGCCGAGGCGCTCCTGGCCGCGCTGGAGGCGCAGACGACCGTCCGGGATCTGGAGCGCTTCCTGAAGCAGGAGGCCGAACGGCTGGCTCCGTTCATCGGACAGAGGGCGGACGTCGAGCATGGCGTGCCGTTTCGGCGGTTCGATCTGGGCAGCGGCTACGAGGTCTGGGTCGGGCGGAACGCGAAGCAGAACGACGCGCTGACGTTTCGCCACGCGCGGAAGTACGACCTCTGGATGCACGCCCGCGGGGTGGCCGGCTCGCACGTCGTGCTCCGGGTGCCTCATCGCCAGGCCCGGCCGGAGCCGCGCATCAAGGAACAGGCCGCCGCCATCGCCGCCTACTACAGCAAGGCCCGGGGCAGCGACCTCGTCCCGGTCATGGTGACCGAGCGCAAATACGTCCGCAAGCCGAAAGGAGCCGCCCCCGGTGCCGTCACCGTCGAGCGGGAGGAGGTGCTGCTCGTCGAGCCGAAGCGGCCGGAGTGAGGGGCAGCCGCCAGCCGTCAGCGGTCAGCGTCCGGGGAGGAGGGGGCTCTGTGCTTCGACCCGGGTGGGCGAACAAGTCGCGAATCTTCCGGGATGGGGCGAAAACGGAACGTGGATTGTCGTATCCTGCCCGCGCCGTTCGACTTCGCCATCCTCGATCACCCATTCCTGAATCCGTATGACCTGGTGGGAAGCCGCCCTGCTGGGCCTCGTCCAGGGCCTCACCGAGTTTCTGCCAGTCTCCTCGTCCGGCCACCTCGTGCTGGGCCAGTACGTGCTCGGCCTGGACACCGAGGCCGACGTCACCTTCGAGGTCTTCGTCCACTTCGGCACGGTCCTCAGCATCCTGACGGTCTACTGGCGGCGGGTGGGGCGGCTGGTGACCGAGACGCTGGGGGCGCTGGCGCAGCCGTCCACGCTGGCGCGGAGCTACCGGGAGCGCGACGAGTTTCGGCTGGGGCTGTTCATCCTGCTGACGATGATCCCGACCGGGCTCGTCTACGTGCTGTTCAAAGACGCGCTGGAAGCCGCCTTCGGCGATCCACGGCTCGTGTGCGGGATGCTGCTGGTGACGGGCGTGCTGCTGCTGCTGACCCTGTTGCGCAAGAACCCCGACGGACCCCTCACCCCGCTGAAGGCGCTGGTGATCGGTGTGGCGCAGTCGGCCGCCATGATCCCCGGCATCTCCCGCTCCGGGGCCACGATCTGCACGGCCCTCTACCAGAACGTCCGTCCGGGTCTGGCGGCGGATTTTTCCTTCCTGATGCTGCTGCCCGTGGTGCTGGGGGCGACGCTGCTGAAGGCGCTGGAGCTGGCCGGGAGCCCGGTGGTGGTGGATCTGGTGCCGCTGGCCGTCGGGACGCTGGTGGCCTACGCCTCGGGCGTGGCGGCCATCCGGTTGATGATCGACTTCGTCAAGCGCGGCAAGCTCCAGTATTTCGCCTACTATTGCTTCCTCGTGGGCGGGCTGGGGCTGTGGCTGATCTGAGCGGCGGCGCGGTGTGGACCCTGTCGCCGCCGGCCACGTGAGGCCTTCGCAACTTGCGTTGCGGCCGGGCAGTAAGACGGAGCCGGACCGCCGGCCGTCGGCGGTCGCCCTGCCTCTGCATCCACCGCCGCGCGCCATGGCTTCGACTACGATGAGACTGACCCCCTACGAGAAAAGCGTCAAGCGCGAGATCGACCAGTGGCGTCAGGGCGATGCGTCGCTCATCACGCAGGCGATGAGCTGGGCGATGAAGCCCTTCGACTGGGTCGTCGAGCGCGTCGCCCCGCCCGAGTTGGTCGATCAGGCCGACGAGGCCGTCCAGCAGTTCCTTGCCATGCTCAGCGAGGCCTCGGCGTGGACCATCGACGCCGACGAGGTTCTCCGCAAAGCCGCCCGGCGCGGCCTGGAGGTCGAGCGCGTGGAGGACCTGCGCGAGGAGCCGCTGGAGGAGCTCGACCCGATCGCCCGGAGCTACTTCACCGAGAACACGATCCTGGCGGCCATCGAAGGCGGCGGCACGGGCCTCGGCGGGGCCGTGCTCATCGCCGCCGACATCCCGCTGCTCTTCACCATCAACTTCCGGTTGATCCAGCAGATCGGCGCCAGCTTCGGCTTTCCGATGCAGGGGCCGGCGTTTCGCCCGCTGGTGTTGTCGATCTTCAACGTGGCCGTCTCCGGCGAGCGCGACGCCAAGAACAACGCCCTGCGCGAAGTCAGCGTGGCCGGGGCCGCCTTTGCCAACGAGCTCGACTACCGCGGCCGGGTGACCGGCACCTTCCGCGACCAGAACCGCCACCTCCCGCGGGAGATCGCCAAGAACCTCGTCGGCCGCAAGCTGGCTCAGATGATTCCCATCGCCGGGGCGGCCGTGGGGGCCGGCATCAACTACTGGTTCACCTCCGAAACCGCCGAAGCCGCCTACATGCTCTTCCGGGCGCTCTACCTGGAATACCGGGAACGGTTGTAGGTCGGTGGGTTGTGGGGGACAGGGCCTCGAGGGAAACGGTGTCATGCCTCCCACGCGCTTTTCGGCCCCCCAGGAGCAGATGAACACCCTGCTTGAAGAAACCGAAGCCCTCGGACGGAGGTTGTTCGCCCGCATTCGCCGCCTCCACCCGGCCCCCCCTTTCCCGTAACCTGTTCCCCATCCCCTCGATTCATGCCCCTGGTAGCCATCGTCGGCCGGCCGAACGTCGGGAAGTCCACCCTGTTCAACCGGCTCACCGAGTCGCGCACCTCCATCGTGCACGACGAACCCGGGGTGACGCGCGACCGGCTCTACGGCACGGTGCTCTGGAGCGGTCACACGTTCGACGTGGTGGACACCGGCGGCTACGTGCCCCACTCGGCCGATCGCTTCGAGGCGGCCATCCGCGAGCAGGTCGAGATCGCCCTGGACGAGGCAGACGTGATTCTGTTCGTCGTGGACGTGACGACGGGGGTGACGGACATCGACCAGGAGATGGCGGCGCTGCTGCGCAAGGCCGAGCGGCCCGTGATGGTGGTGGCGAACAAGGCGGACAACGAGCAGCGGCGATGGGAGGCGAGTGAGTTTTACCAGCTCGGCCTGGAGCCGCTGTTCCCGGTCAGCGCCATCAACGGCTCCGGCACCGGCGACCTGCTCGACGCCGTCGTGGCCGCCCTGCCGCCGCAGCCGGCCCCGCCGGCCCCGGACGACCGCCTGCGCATCGCTATCATCGGTCGCCCGAACGTGGGCAAGTCGTCTCTGACCAACCAGCTGCTCGGCGAGGAGCGTTCCATCGTGACCGAGATCAGCGGGACCACGCGCGACGCCATCCACGCCACGGTGAAGTACCACGGCCAGGAGATCGTGCTGGTCGATACGGCCGGGCTGCGCAAGCGGCGGCGGGTCACCGAGAACGTCGAGTTCTACTCGGCGCTGCGCACCGAACGCGCCATCCGCGAGTGCGACGTGGCCGTGCTCTTGCTCGATGCCACCCAGGGCCTGGAGCAGCAGGACATCCGCGTGCTCAAGCAGGCCGAGGCCATGAAGAAGGGGCTGTGCATCGCCGTCAACAAGTGGGATCTCGTGGAGAAAGACACGCACACGGCACGGGCCTACGAGCAACGCATCAAGGAGCGCCTCAAGACGCTCGACTACGTCCCGGTGCTGTTCATCTCCGCGTTGACCCGCCAGCGCATCCACCGGGTGCTGGACACGGCCCTGGCCATGGCCGAGGAACGCCGCAAGCGCGTGCCGACGAGTCGCCTCAACGAGGTGCTGCTGGCTGCCATCGCCCGGCATCACCCGCCGATGTACCGCAACCGCCCGGTCAAGATCAAATACGCCGCCCAGATCAGGACGGCGCCGCCGGTCTTTGCCTTCTTCACCAACCAGCCGCGCGGCATCCGCGAGCCCTACCAGCGGTTCCTGGAGAACCAGATCCGCAGGCATTTCGGCTTCGAGGGCGTGCCGCTGACGCTGGTGTTCAAGGCGAAGTAGCGGCTGGCTGCTGGCTACGAGCTTCTGGCTACGGGCTGCTGGCTACGGGCTGATCGCTGAAAGCTGATTGCTGATGGCCGACCGCCCACGGCCATCCAGCGGCACACCTTGAAAATCCGGTAGCTTCGTAGAACCTGGTTCGGAGCGGCGGGTAAGCACGGCTGCGCCGTCGTATATTACACGTTCCGTGCTTCGGTGCGGCCTCCCGCTGTCCGTCTCATCGCGATCCGTCCACGACCATGCCCGGCGTTCCGGTCAATACCGCCTCTCAGAACGAGCGGAAACTCAACTTCTGGGAAAAGCTCTACCTTCCCGAGGTGTTCAAGGGGCTCGGCTACTCCTTCCGCAAGATGACGAAGGAGCCGATGTACACCTTCCAGTACCCGGATGAGCTGTGGTATCCGCCCGACAGCTACCGGGGCCGTCCCGTCCTCGTCGAAGAGGCCGGTCGCCCGCGGTGCGTCTCCTGCAACCTGTGTGCCCGCGCCTGCCCGCCCATGGCCATCTCGATGCAGTCCAAAGAGGTGGACGACGTCAAGGAGCGGGAGCCGGCCTGGTTCGAGATCAACATGCTGCGCTGCATTTACTGCGGCTTCTGCGAGGAGGTCTGCCCGGAAGAGGCCATTGTCATGTCCAAGGAATACGACCTGACGTTCCAGAGCCGGGACGAGGCCATCTTCGGGCTGGATCGTCTGCTGGTGCCCAGAGAGCGCCTGAAGGACCGGCTGGACTACCTCCGCGACTACAAGAACCGGCAGTTCGGCCAGCACTGGGAGTTCCAGCACGACAACAACCTGCACAGCCTCAAGGACCGCCCGTTCCTGACCTGGCTCGTCGAGGAAGGGATGCAGGAGTTGACCCGTACGCACCTGCGCGACGAGGAGCACGTGGCGCTCGGCAACACCTGGGGCGGGGTGCGCCGCGGGCCGGAGCCCCACGTGGTGGCCACCTCCTGACGCCATGCCGGACGACGCCACCCTGCGCGAGGCCCTCGTCGACCAGCTCGCGTACCTGATCGACGAGATCGAGATGCTGCGCGGGCGCATCGGTCGGGTACCGGCCTCCATCCTGGAAGCCCGCCCCCTGCCGGGCGATCTGTCGGCCAAAGAACTCCTCGGCCTGATCGCCACGCGGGACGCCGAGGTGCGGTTGCCGCTGGTGCGCCGGATGATGGACGAGGCGGCGCCGTCCGTCGCGCCGTCCGACGACCGGGCGCTGGTGGAGGGAGCCGGGTGGAACGACCGGCCCATCGAGGCCATCCTCACGCAACTTCAGGCAGCTCGCCGGGCGCTCGTCGAGGCGGTGCAGGCCCTGCCCGCCGCCTCCTGGACGCGCACGGTGCGGTTCGGCGAGGCGTCCCGGTCCGTGTACGAACTGCTCCATGCCGCCATCCAGCAGGATGCCGATGACCTCCGCACCCTCGGCTATCGCCTCTACGAGAGCAACCTGAGCGGTCGGCCGCAGGGGCTGCCGAAGTGAGCACCATCCTCCCGATCCGGCGAATCCCGTGGCGAGTCGCAGGAGGGAGATAGCTTTCAGCTTTCAGCTTTCAGCGTTCTGGCTTGACACGATGGTGCTTGCTTGACACGATGGTGCTTGCCGGGCAGCCACCCGCTGAAAAGCTGACCGCTGGAGGCTGACCGCTGACGGCCACACAGGGGGACGTCCCCGCAGGGGGAAGGGGCAGACCCGCTCGTATTGCCGCCATGGCCCCGGTCGGGAGCCTGCCAGGAAGCGAACGGGACGAAACGTAGCGGCTCCGTTGCGTATGGCGTACCATCAACCATTCCTTCCGTCTCCTCCGGAAACGACATCCGTTCGATGGCCAAGACAGGACCTACCTTCGAGCAGTTCGAGACGGCCTTCCGGCATCGCAACTTCAAGCCGCTCTATTTTTTTTACGGCGACGAAGGGTTCCTGATGGATGAACTCCAGCAGCTGCTCATCGAGCAGGCGCTGGCGCCGCACGAGCGCGACTTCAACCTGGACCTCGTCTACGGGGCCGAGGCCGAGGCCTCGCAGGTGCTCGCCCTGTGTGCCGGCTACCCCCTCATGGCCGAGCGCCGCGTCGTCATCGTGCGCGACTTCGACAAGCTCCGGCAGAACCGCCTCTTCACCCACTACGCCGAGCGCCCGAACCCGTCGGCCGTGGTGTTGCTCGTCTGTAACGGCAAGCCCAATCTGTCGACCCATCCGTACCGGGCGCTGAAAGCCCGGGCCGTCTGGGCCGAGTTCAAACCGTTGTACGACAACCAGATGCCGGGATGGATCCAGCAGCGGGTGCAGCGCCTGGGCTACCGCATCGAGCCGGCGGCCGTGCAGATGCTGGCCGACTACGTGGGCACCGACCTGCGCACCGCCGTGGCCGAGATCGACAAGCTCATCACGTACGTCGGGGACCGCACCCGGATCACGGGCGAGGACGTCGTCCACGCCAGTGGACAGACGCGCGAGTTCAACGTCTTCGAGCTCCAGCGGGCCATCGGCGAGGGGCGCTATGCCGATGCCCTGCGCATCACGGAACGATTGTTGCAACAGGCGTCCAATACACGGGGAGAGGCGCTCATGATCGTTTCGGTGCTGACCGGTTACTTCACCCGGCTGTGGAAACTGACGGCCTGTCAGGCCCGCCGGATGTCCGAGCGGGACATGGCCCGGCACGTCGGGATTTCCCCCTATTTTATCAACGAGTATTTGGTTAGTTTGAAACGCTTCCGTCCGGGCGCCCTGGAGCGCGCGTTTGCGGCGCTGCTGGCCGCAGACTTCGAGCTCAAGGGCGGGGCCAGCCGCGACGAACGGCTGGTGCTCCTGCTGATGCTCCGGAAGATCATGGCCGATCCCGTTCCGGCCTTCGCCTAGGTGCCAGCTCGGCCGGCGCGCACCAGGCGGTTCACCTACCGACGAGACCCCTATGCCACACACCCGACGGGTACAGACGCTGCAGCGACGCACGGTGGCGCAGCGTGCTGCCAACCCTGCCCACCGGCACCACGAGGCGCTCAGCGAGATGGGCGACGAAGACCTCATGCAGCAGTTCCAGATGGGAACCGTGGAGGCCTTCGACATCCTCGTGAGCCGCTATAAAGACCCGCTCACCAACTACATCTACCGCTTCCTGGGCGACATGAAGGAGTGCGAGGACCTGCTGCAGGAGACGTTCCTGCGGGTCTATCGCAACCGCCACTCCTACCGCCGCATCGCCAAGTTCTCGACCTGGCTCTACACCATCGCCGGCAACCTGGCGCGCTCGGAATACCGCAAGCGCAAGCGCCGCCGGCTCTACTCGATCCAGTCGGTCAACCGCGACGATGAAGAGTACGAGGTCGAAATCCCGGACGAGACATTCGCGCCGGACACCCACACCGAGAGCACCTTCCAGGACCACTACATCCAGGAGGCGCTCAAGCAGATCCCGGAGGAGTTCCGCGAGGTGGTGGTGCTGCGGGACGTGCAGCAACTGGCCTACGAGGAGATCGCCGAGATCACCGGCCTGCCGATGGGCACGGTGAAGAGCCGCATCAACCGGGGCCGGACGAAGCTCCAGTCGTTGCTGAAGGACGTCTACACGCCCGGGCAGGAGTCCTAGCCGCCTCGGGCACGTCATCCGGCAGGGCCGGCTCTCCATCCCGGGGAGCCGGCCCTGTGCGTTCCGGGCCGGGGTGGGAACCTCTCTGCGGGCGCGGGCGTGGTCTCCCTCAGCCGGAAGGGCCCGAAGTAACCACCTACAGGCTATGGCAGAAGGATACTACGACGCGGAGGAGGACGGCGGCCCCTATCCCTGGCTGCACGAGTTCCTGTGTGAATACGTCGACGGCACGATGGACCCGGGGCTGAGGGCCGCGTTCGAGGAGTACGTGCGGGCCAACCCGGACCTCGCCCGGCACATCGAATGCCTGTGTCAGGCGCGCCAGCTGCTGTGCCAGCACGGCTGCCGCCTCCACGCCCCGCGGGACGTCCGCGATCGCCTGCAACGACGCCTGGCCGGCGAAGTCGTCCGCACCCGGCCGCCGCTGCCCCCCCCGCTCGTGCAACGGCTCGGCGCGGTGGCCACCGTGACCTCGGTGATGGCCGTCGTCCTGATCCTGGGGATGCTGGGCGGAGCGTTTCTGGTGCCCGACGGCCTCGAAACGGAGCTGCGCGTCGCGTCGGCGGTGCAACGGATCGAGCGGCGCGTGCTGCCGCTGCCCGTCGTGATGGACTATGCCACGACCCGGGTGGACCTGCCGGCCTCGCCCTACTACCATCCCCACCTGTCCTACCTGCACGGGGCGGAACCGCCGTCCTGGCGCACGGCCGATGCCCTGGCGGACACGCTGGCGTATGGGGATGTGTTGAAGATGAACGCCGCACCTTGACTTTTGGGAGGACCTCGCCGTATCGTAGGCACCCTTTCCAGCAAACGGGTCCTTAGCTCAGCGGTTTAGAGCGCTCGCCTCACACGCGAGAGGTCACTGGTTCAAATCCAGTAGGACCCACCCGACGAGCCCGCACGATCGCCGATCTGCGGGCTTTTTTTGGTGCACTCCCGGCTGCCCGGGGGCGCTGCGCCGGCCGCCGGTCCGGCCGCCGGTCCGGCCGGCCGACGGGGTTAAGCCGTTCCCGCGCCGGCCGATGGTCCGGGAAAGGCGCCCGGCCGAACTCGCTTCCCTGGCACGGGTACGAAAACGTCCCGTTGCTGCATTCATCCTTCACGAGTCAACCCGGCAGCCGCGTGTTGCCGTTCCATCCATGCTCGCTTCCGACCGGGCTGTGTATGCCACGCAGCCCAAGCCACTCCGCACCCAGATCACCGGCCTGATCGAGGCGGCCCGGCCCGAATCCATCGAAGGGGACGTGCTCGCGGTGATCGTCCCGGACTCGAACCTCCTCAGCGGCGGCCACGTGGCCGCGGAGGTGTTCGGCACCCTGCAGGGCCGTGCCTACGACACGGTGATCCTCGTCGCCCCCAGCCACACCGGGCCGTTTCGACGCATGAATATCTGCAGCGTCGACGCGTATTACACGCCGCTGGGCGACCTGGCCATCAACGATGCCGTCCGGAATGAACTGTGCGACGAGGATGACGACATCTTCCTGGACGACACCGGCCACTTCCACGTCGAAGGCATCGACGTGCAACTGCCGTTCCTGCAGACGGTCCTGACGAAGCCGTTCGACATCGTGCCCATCGTGATGGGAGAGGAGACCCCGGACTTCTGCCGCGAGCTGGGCCGGGCCGTCGGCGAGGTGATGTACAACCGTCGGACGCTGGTCGTGGCCTCGGCGGACCTGCTCGAGGCCGATGCCGAGGGCTTGAATCTGTTCAGGACGTACCTCGAGAGCATGGACGTGGAGCGGCTGATGGGGCTGCTCAACAGCGAGCGGGTGCGCATGGAAGGCCGGGGCGCGGTGCTGGTGGCGCTGATCGCGGCGATGCATCGCCGGGCCAACCGGGCGCGGGTGCTGCATCTGGAGCCGCCTGCGGAAGGGCGTGTCGGCTTTGCCGGGGCGGTGATCTGGCGCGGGTGAGGCCGGGGGCGGAGGCCCGGGGCGGGGGTTGCTCCCGTCGGGCGATGCGGCTACCTTAGAGCGCGGCGCAGCGTGTCCGGCTTCTCGGGCCGGTACGACGTGCCGGCCCCGGTCGCTCCGTCCGTTTTCGTGCCGCCATGTCCGTTCCCGTCCTGCACGACGCCCGCAGGCCCCCGGTCGCCCTCGTCGGAGCCGGGCGGCTCGGGTCGGCGCTGGCCCGGCGGCTGCATGCCGCCGGCTACCCGGTGGCGGCCGTGGCGAGCCGCACCGAGGCGGCGGCCCGCGCGCTGGCGGCCCTCCTGCCGGGAGCCGAGGTGCTCCGGCCCGGCGCCGCGCTGCCGGAGGCCGTCCGGCTGGTGTTCTGCTGCGTGCCGGATGAGGCGTTGCCCTCCGTGGCCCGGCACCTGGCCTCCCTCGAACACCCCTGGGCCGCAACGGTGGTGGCCCACACCAGCGGCGCCCTCACGGCCGGCGTGCTGGCGCCGCTGGTGGAGCGGGGCGCCGCGGCGATGAGCTTCCACCCGGTGCAGGCATTCCCGCCCTCGGCCGACCCGTCCGTCTTCGAGGGCATCGTCATCGGGCTGGAAGGAGCGGCCCGGGCCGTGGCCCTCGGGCGCGAAGTGGCCCGGGACCTCGGCGCCCGCCCCGTCGAACTCGCCGCCACCGACAAGGCCCGCTACCATCTCGCCGCGTCGGTGGCCTCCAACTTCTTCGTCACGCTGATGGCCCTGGCCGGCGAAGTGCTCGGCAGCATCGGGCTGAGCCGCTCGGAGAGCGCGGCCCTGTTGCGGCCGCTGGTCGAAGGCACCTGGCACAACCTGCGCGAAGGCCTGCCCGAGGACGTGCTGACCGGCCCCATCGTCCGGGGAGATGCCGCCACCATCGAGCGGCACGTCCAGGCCCTGGCCGAGCATCTGCCGCATCTGCTGCCGGTCTATGCCGCCCTGGCCACCGAGACCGTCCGCGTGGCCGTGCGAGGGGCGCACCTGCCCCCGGACGAGGCCCGCCGCCTGCTCGACACGCTGCACGCCGCCGTCGACCCACCCCCGGATGCCCTGTTCGACGGATGAGCCGCCGTCGACCCGCGCCCCGAAAAACGGAACCTGCCTCCAGAAAACGGGTTGAGGCGCCGCGACACGTATGTGGAACCATGCAGGACGTATATGGTCGATCTCGACCGTTTACATACGAGGTGGCGTGCCCGCCGGCGCGGGCTGAAGCCCTCTCGACCCCATGACCATCAAGACGCCGAGGCGTCTTTTTCTTTGGCACCGTCCCCGTCCCCCTTGCCCGAGGCGTCGCGCGACTATGCCGGGCGGATCCGGGCGCTGGCCCGGGAGGCCCCCCTCGGCAACCTGGCCGCGCAGTCCGTGATCGTGGCGGCGCTCAAGACGCTGGAGCACAGCCTCCGGCAGGAGCGTCAGGTGGCGCAGGCCGCCATCTCGATGGCGCAGCAGACGCGGTTGTGCCAGATGACCCGCGAGCTGGAAGACGCCATCGCCGCGCTGCGGGCGTTGCTGACCGAGCAGGGAGCGGCCATGCTCCAGCTGCCGGCCTCCCCCGAGACGCCGTCCGACGCGACCGACTCCTGGTGGTTCGCGCTCACCGGGGCCATACAGGAGCTGGAGAAAGGCGCCCGGCGTCTGGCTTCCATGGCCTCCGGGCAGCCCCGGGGCGGCCCTGTACGGCGCCTGAGCGGCATCGTGGCCCGGCTGCTGCACAGCCACCACAACCAGCTGCTGCGCGAAGCCGAGCAGTGGATGACCTGACCCGCCCTGCCGGGACCCGAGCCCGATGCCCGACGATCTCATACACCGCTATCTGCAGACCGACGACGCGGAGCTGGACGCCCACTGGCAGCGGCTCCAGGGCTGGCTGCAGCAGCGGCTCGGCCGCAAGCGCCCGGGCATCGAGGCCATCCTGTTCCTGATCGGCATCCAGGAGCGCGGGCACGGCTATGAGCCCGACCTCGCCCGGGAGGCCAAGCAGGATCTCATCATGGAGGGCACGTACCACGCCTTCGCCGCCCTCGACGTCTACCGGCGCGTGGGGATGGAGGCGAACGGCGCCTGGATCTGGGAGCGGATGCTCACCCTGCCCAAGCTGTCCGTCGAGGAGCAGGAGAAGCTGCTGCGCCTCGCCATCGTCCGTTATTTCGAGCCCATCCTGGAGGCATCCCCATGAGGCGTTTCCCGTCCCGCCCCCGTCGCTGGTCCCTGCCGGCGCGGCCCCTGCTGGCCGCGCTGCTGCTGATCGGGTGTGCGAGCGACCCCGCCCCGCCGGCCGATCCCGCCTCGCCGGCTGCCCCGTCCGACCCGGCCGCCGCGTCGGCCGCCGAGGCTTCGCCGGATCCGGCTCCCCCGGCCGCGGCCTCCGGCCCGGCTTCCGCCGCCGATCCGGCCGCCGCCGCGGCGCCGGCCGAGCCCGTGTTGCCGGCGACGAACCTCTACGAGATCCGCACGCCCAGAGGGCGCATCGTCGTACGCCTGTTCGACGAGACGCCGCAGCACCGGGACAACTTCAAGCGGCTCGTCGCCGAGGCCTTCTACGACAGCACCCGCTTCCACCGCGTCATCGCCGGCTTCATGATCCAGGGGGGCGATCCCAACTCGAAGGACGACAACCCCTTCAACGACGGGCAAGGGGGGCCGGGGTACACGCTCCCGGCCGAGATCCGGCCCGGCTTCTTCCATAAGCGCGGCGCGCTGGCCGCCGCCCGGCAGGGCGACCAGGTCAACCCCGAGCGCCGCTCCAGCGGCAGCCAGTTCTACCTCGTGCACGGCGGACGGCCCATCCCCCCGGAGATGCTCGCCGAGGCGGAAAGCCAGCTCCGCCAGCAGATCCCCGACCCGGACTTCCGCTTCTCCGACGAGGCCCGTACGGCCTACACCACCGACGGCGGCGCGCCGTGGCTCGACGGCATGTACACCGTCTTCGGGGAGGTGGTCGAAGGGTTCGATGTGCTCGATGCCATCGCCATGGTGCCCACGCCCAACCGGATGCGCCAGCAGGCCCACCCGGCCGTCGCCGACCGCCCCGTCGAGGACATCTGGATGATCATCCGCCCCCTGCCGCAGGAGGACCGCTGAGCGGACGCCGGACGCTGCCCCGCGCGCGATCCTCAGCCCTCGTACCTTCACACTCTCCACTCCCCACTCCACCCATGGCGCGTGAACTGAGCGAACAGGAGCGGCGCCGCCGCGAAGAGCGGCGGGAGCTCGAAGCCGCCGGCATCAACCCCTATCCGTACGCGTGGGACGTCACCGCGCACGCCGCCGAGATCCTGGAGGCCTACGACGACGACCGGCACGGAGCGCCGGGGAACGAGGACGGCAAGGCCGTCTACCGCGTCTCCATCGCCGGGCGCATCATGTCCAAGCGGGTCATGGGCAAGGCCGCCTTCTTTCACCTGCAGGACAGCAGCGGCCAGATCCAGGTCTACCTCCGCCGGGACGACCTGCCCGAGGGGTTCTACAACACCGTCTTCAAGAAGCTGCTCGACATCGGCGACATCGTGGGCGTGGAGGGCTACGTCTTCCGCACCCGCATGGGCGAGGTGACCGTCCACGCCGAGCGGATCGAGCTGCTGGCCAAGGCGCTGCGCCCGCTGCCGGTGGTCAAGGAGGCCGACGGCAAGGTCTACAACGAGGTCACGGACAAGGAATTCCGCTACCGCCAGCGCTACGTCGATCTCATCAT
Organism: Roseithermus sacchariphilus; assembly: GCA_003285105.1. Taxonomy (GTDB): domain Bacteria; phylum Bacteroidota; class Rhodothermia; order Rhodothermales; family MEBIC09517; genus Roseithermus; species Roseithermus sacchariphilus. Next base: position 1,744,914 of record CP030158.1, read on the forward strand.
CAACCCCGAGGTGCGCGAGGTCTTCCGCAAGCGCGCCCGGCTGATCGCCACGATGCGGCGGTTCCTGGACGAGCGCGGCTACATCGAGGTGGAAACCCCCGTCCTGCAACCGCTCTACGGCGGCGCGGCGGCACGGCCGTTCACGACGCACCACAATGCGCTGGACATGCCGCTCTACCTGCGCATCGCCGACGAACTCTACCTCAAGCGCCTCATCGTCGGCGGCTTCGACGGGGTGTACGAGATCGCCAAGGACTTTCGCAACGAGGGCCTCAGCCGCTTCCACAACCCGGAGTTCACGATGATGGAGCTCTACGTGGCCTACAAGGACTACGTGTGGATGATGGACCTCGTGGAGGAGATGATCGAGACGATCGCCGTGGCGCTGCACGGCTCGCCGGAGGTGCCGGTGGGCGAGCACACGATCTCGTTCGCGCGGCCGTGGAAGCGGATCCCGCTGTTCGACGCCATCGAGGAGCGGACCGGGCGGCAGCTCTACGGCAAGCGCCGCGACGAGCTGGCCGCCATCGCCCGGGAGCTGGGGCTGGAGATCGACGATGCGATGGGGGCGGGCAAGATCATCGACGAGATCTTCGGCGAGTTCGTCGAGCCGCACCTGATCCAGCCGACGTTCATCACGGACTACCCGGTGGAGTTGAGCCCGCTGGCGAAGCGGCATCGCAGCAAGGAGGGCCTGGTCGAGCGCTTCGAGGTGATCTGCAACGGCAAGGAGATCTGCAATGCCTTCAGTGAGCTGAACGACCCGGACGACCAGCGCGCGCGCTTCGAGGAACAGGTGCGCCTGGCGCTGGCAGGCGACGAGGAAGCCGCCCGCGAGATCGACGAGGATTACCTGCGTGCCCTCGAATACGGCATGCCGCCCACCGCGGGCCTCGGCGTGGGCATCGACCGGCTGACGATGATCATGACCAACCAGCCCTCCATCCGGGACGTCATCCTGTTTCCCCTCCTGCGCCCCGAACAGCCCGCCGAGCCATCCCCGGCCTCGCCCGCCGAAGCGCCCGCCGAAGCGCCCGCCGAAGCGCCGGCCGCGTCGCCTCCGGGCGAGGGCTGAGCCGCTGCGGCCGGCGCGGCGGTCGTCCTTCCCAGCCCTGGCTCCGTCATGCTCGTTCGCGACATCATGCACCGCGAGGTGCGCACGGTCGATGCCGGCACCACGCTGGCCGACGCCTACCGCCTCCAGCAGGAATACCACCTGCGGCACCTGCCCGTCCTGCGTGAGGGGAGCCTCGTCGGGGTCGTCACCGACCGCGACCTGCGCCTGGCCACGAGCGTGCTGCACCCGACGCCCTTCCCGGACGACGCGCGCGTGGAGCAGGTCATGGCGACGCCGCCCATCACCGCTACCCCTCTGGACCCGGTCGAGGAGGCGGCGCGCCTGATGCGGGCGCACAAGATCGGGTGCCTGCCCGTGCTCGACGGCCCGGACCTCGTCGGCATCGTCACCGGAACGGACCTGCTCGATGCGCTGATCCGGCTGAGCGGGGCGGGCCGGCCCAGCGGCCGCCTGGCCGTCCGCCTGGAGGATGCCCCGGGCCGCCTGGCCGCGCTGATGACGGCCGTCGCCGACCGCCGCGTGCACGCCCACTCGGTGCTGTCCTACCCGGCCGACGACGGGCGGATCGTCGTGATCCTGCGGGTGAACACGCTGAACACGCACGCGCTGGCGGCGCAGCTCCGGGCCGAGGGGTTCGCTGTCACCTGGCCGCCGGAGACGCCATGGTCCCCGTGATCCACCACCCGGACTACCGCGCCTACTGCTTCGGCCCCGATCACCCCTTCAGCCCGCTGCGCCAGCAGCTGCTGTGGTCGCTGCTCGATGCCCTCGGCCAGGCGCCGGAGGCCATCGAGCCGGCCCCGGCCACCCGGGCCGACCTCGAAACCGTCCACCACCCCGACCTGATCGACCGGGTGGAGGCGGCTTCCTCCGGGACGCCGCCGCCGGACGCCGAGCGGTTCGGCCTGGGTACGCCGGACGTGCCGGTCTTTGCCGGCATGGACGCCGCCGCCCGGCTGCTCGTCGGCGGCACGGTCCACGCGGTGCAGCACGTGCTCGACGGCCACGCCCGGCAGGTCCTCCAGCTCGGCGGGGGGCTGCACCACGCGCGGCACCGGCTCGCCGCCGGCTTCTGCGTCTACAACGACCTCTCCGTCGCCATCCGCCGCGCCACGTCCGCCGGCCGGCGCGTGGCCTACATCGACATCGACGTGCACCACGGCGACGGCGTCCAGTGGATCCACTACGAGGAGGACACCGTGCTGACCATCAGCCTGCACGAGGCGGGGCAGTACCTCTTCCCCGGCACGGGCCACGTCCATGAGCTGGGCCGCGACTTCGGGACCGGCTTCAGCTTCAACGTCCCCCTGCAGCCGGGCACGCAGGACGACAGCTACCGCGAGGCCTTCGAGCGCGTCGTGCCGCAGGCGCTCGACTGGTTCCGGCCGGACCTGCTCGTCGTGCAATGCGGGGCGGATGCGCACTGGCAGGACCCGCTGGCGGATCTGCTGCTGACCACGCACACCTACGCGTGGCTCTTCCGGGCGCTGCGGGCCCTGGCCGACGAGTACGCCGGCGGCCGGGCCGTCTTCACCCTCGGCGGCGGCTACGACCCCGACGCCACCGTGCGCGTCTGGGCGCTGCTCTACCTGATCCTCCAGGACCTCGAGCTGCCCGAGGCCCTGCCGGCCGCCTGGCTCGCCGAATGGCAGAGCCATCCCGCCCTCCAGGGCGTCACCCTCCGGGAGCGCCTGCACGACGCGCCCCGGCGCTTCGCCGTGCACGACGCCGAGGCCATCGCCCGCCAGAACCGGGAGGTGTGCCGGCGGCTGATGGAGATGGCCGTGCGGTACTGGTATTGAGCCTCCCCCGTCGGAAGACGGGAGACTTCGCGCCATAGACGCTCCCTGAGGGGTGCTGAGCGCGGCTCGATCGCCCACCCCGGTCATTCCCGCGAACGCGGGAATCCAGGAAAACGCCGCGCCGGGCGGCCTCGCGGGCGGCCCGGCTTTCAGCGGGCGGCCTGCTCCGCCAGCCAGGCCCGCAGCGCCTCGTACGAGTCCACCACCACGGTGGCGCCGGCCTCCCGGAGGGGCGCGGCGGCGAAGGAGGTGGTGAGGCCGGCCACGTCGCAGCCCGCCGCGCGGGCGGAGAGGACGCCGTTGACGGCATCCTCGATGACGAGGCAGCGTGCCGGCGGCAGCCCGAGGCGCTCGGCCGTGACGAGGTACGGGTCCGGCTCCGGCTTGGGCCGCGACACGTCGGCGGCGGTGACGACGACCTCGAAGCAGGCGTGCAGGCTGAACCGCGCGAAGGCCAGCTCCTGGTTGCGCCGCGTGGCGGAGGTCGTGAGCGCCGTCCGGTACTGCCGGCGGACTTCCTGCAGGAAGCCCAGCGCCCCCGGCACCATGCGCAGCGAGGGCAGCAGCGCCTCATAGGCGGCGTGCTTGTCCGCGATGAGCGTCGCCAGGTCCAGCCCGTTGCGGCCGTAGCGTGCCATGACCAGCTCGAAGACGTGCTGGTCCGTCTTGCCTTTGACCTCGTCGTAGAAGTCTTCCGGCACGTCGAGGCCGTATCGTTCGAAGACGACGCGCTTGGCCTGTTCGTGCAGCGGCTCCGAGTCGATGAGCACGCCGTCCATGTCGAAGAGAAGCGCCAGGTACGGAGCCGGCATGGTATGCGGGGTCGGGTGGAACGGTAGGGGAAGATACGGGCGGGTCCGGCGAGGGGCGACGCCGCGCGCACGTCGCCCGTGGCGGGGCTCTCACGCCCGCCGGTCGTAGGTGACGAAGCGGAAGCCGTCGTGCGGCTCCTCGGCCGTCTGCACGAACGTGGACCCGATGAGGTGTTCGTACGGTGGGAAGTACGTGTCGCCCTCGAAGTCGCCCTCGACCAGCGTCAGCTCCAGGCGGTCCGCCCGGGGCAGGAAGTGCCGGTAGACGCCCTCACCCCCGCCGATGTAGATCATCGGTTCGTCGTGCAGGGCCGCCAGCGCCTCCTCGGCCGAGCGGAAGACCGCCACGTCCGGGTACGCCGGGAACGTGGCCGAGCGCGAGAGCACCACGTTCTGGCGGTGCGGCAGCGGCCCTCCGAACTGCGCCAGCAGCGACTCGAACGTACGCCGCCCCATCACGAGCGGATGCCCGGTGGTGAGGCGCTTGAACCGCTTCAGGTCCTCCGGCAGATGCCACGGCAGATCCATCCCCCGCCCGATGACACGGTTCTTCTCGGCGACGGCGGCGATGAGGACGATGCGGGGACGCGAGGACGACGGAGATTGCATGCAGGGCAGGGGAAGAGGGGGGATGGAGAGACGGAGGACGCAGGAGCGGGCGGTGGGATCACACCGCCACCGGCGCGGCGATGCGGGGGTGGTGCCGGTAGCCGACGATCTCGAAGTCGTCGAACGTGTAGTCGAAGATCGACGGGGGGCGGCGGCGCAGGTGGAGGCGAGGCAGCGGGTAGGGCTCGCGGGTGAGCTGCTCGCGGACCTGCTCCAGGTGGTTCAGGTAGATGTGGCAATCGCCGCCGACCCATACGAAGTCGCCCACGCGCAGGTCGGTTTGCTGGGCGAGCATGTGGGTGAGCAGGCTGTAGCTGGCGATGTTGAAGGGCAGCCCGAGGAAGCTGTCCACCGAGCGCTGGACCATCTGTAGCGAGAGGCGCCCCTCGGCCACGTAGCACTGGAACATCATGTGGCAGGGCGGCAGCGCCATCAGCGGCACGGCCGGGGGGTTCCAGGCGCTCACGATCATGCGCCGGGAGTCCGGCCGGGTGCGGAGCGTCTCGACGAGCTCGGCGATCTGGTCGACGCCGCCGAAGTCGCGCCATTGCTTGCCGTAGACCGGCCCCAGGTCGCCCCACTCCGCCGCGAAGTCGTCGTCCTCGCGGATCCGCTGCTCGAAGGCCCGCTGGTGCTCGCGGATCGCCTCGGGGGCGAGGCGGTCCCAGTCGTAGCCCTGCGCGGTCAGGTAGCGGCGCAGCGGCCAGTCCGTCCAGATGGTGACGCCGTGGTCGACCAGGTACTTGATGTTCGTATCTCCGCGCAGAAACCACAGCAGCTCGTGCAGGATCGAGCGCAGGTGCAGCTTCTTGGTGGTCACCAGCGGGAAGCCCTCCTCCAGGTCGAACCGCATCTGGTAGCCGAAGACGCTGATCGTACCGGTGCCGGTGCGGTCCGTCTTGCGTACGCCGTGGTCCAGGATGTGCTGCAGGTAGTCGTGGTAGATGCGCATGGCGTCGAGGCAGGAAGGAAACGGGTGGAGGGAAGGACGGCGGCGGGGCGGAACGCCGGGGGTGGGGCCATCGTTGGCGTACACGCCTCGCACAGACGCTCTCCGCGAGGCGTAATCTACGAACGGACCGGCACTTCATCCGACCCCATCCATGGATCCGAACCTGCACCAGCGGCAAGGCATCAATCACCTCAACCGGGTGCTCAACTATGCCCCGTTCGTGGCGGAGAACGGCACCGCCCAGGTCCACCTGACCCCGGAGGACTGGTGGGTCGTGGCGGATACGCTCTTCAAGATGAACACCCCGAAGGAGATGCTGCCCGAGGCCATCGAGGCGTATAGCCTGACCAACGAGAACCAGACCATCCGCCTCGAGACGGCCGAGTACGTCATCGACGTGGAGATGCTGTGACCGATGCGCCTGCCGGCGCCTGCTGCCCATGCCCGGCTTCGATGCGTCCGCCCGCGATGCGCTCACCCGCGCCCTGAAGGCCGAGGCCGCCCGCCTCGGCTTCGACGCCTGTGGTATCTCGAAGGCCGAGCGGCTGGACGACGAGGCCCGGCGGCTGGAGGCGTGGCTCCAGCGCGGCTATCAGGCCTCGATGGCCTGGATGGAGCGCCACTTCGACAAGCGCGTGGACCCGACCCGCCTCGTTGAGGGCGCGCAGTCGGTCGTCTCGGTGCTGTGCAACTACTACCAGCCCGTCGAGCCCGCCGAACAGGCCGGCCGGATCAGCCGGTACGCCTGGGGCGACGACTACCACGAGGTGCTCAAGGAGAAGCTCTTTGCCCTCTACAACTGGCTCGACGAGCGCCTCGGCGGCATCCACGGGCGCGCCTTCGTGGATTCGGCTCCGGTGCTCGACAAGGCCTGGGCCCGGCGCGGCGGCCTCGGCTGGATCGGCAAGCACTCGAACCTCATCAACCGCCGCCTCGGCTCCTACTTCTTCATCGGCGAGCTGATCGTCGACGTCCCCCTCACGCCGGACGGGCCGATCCCGGACTATTGCGGCTCCTGCACCCGTTGCCTCGACGCCTGCCCCACCGGCGCCATCACCGAGCCCTACGTGGTCGACGCCAACCGCTGCATCTCGTACTGGACCATCGAGTACCGCGGCGACACGATCCCCGACGACCCGGGGCGTGACTTCGGGGCGTGGATCTTCGGGTGTGACGTCTGCCAGGACGTCTGCCCCTGGAACAAGTTCAAGCAGGCCACGCGCGAGCCCCGCTTTCTGCCGCGCCCGGGCGTGACGGACACCGACCTGCGCACCTGGGCCGAGCTGAACCTGGAGGAATGGCGCGCTCGCTTCCGCCGGACGCCCGTCAAGCGGGCCAAATACGAAGGGTTCCTGCGCAACGTCCGCCGGGCGCTGGACAACCTGGAACGGGAGCCCGACGCGTCCTGACGGCACAGGGGAGCCTGACGGCACAGGAGTCAGCCCTGCTCCGGGGCGAGGACCTCCCGCCGCTCGCGGGGGACGACGAGCAGGAGCCAGAGCCCGCCGCAGGCCACCTGCACCAGGCCGAATGCCCAGAAGGCCTGGCGCAATGTCAGCACCGACGCTTCGAGCAGCAGGCCGGCCACGAGCGTCGAGAGCGTGTTGCACAGCATCACCAGCAGCCACTCCGTGGCGAAGACGCGGCCCCGGAACCGGTCCGGCGTGCGCTGCTGCAACAGCACCGCCGAGAGCACCCAGTTGGCCCCGCTGGAGGCGTGGGCGGCGACGATGAGGCCGATGAGGAGGAGCAGGCTGAGCGCGCCCTCGCGCCACGGGAACCACGGCACGGCGCCGACGGCCGCGTAGCAGATCCCGCTGAAGGCCACGCAGGCGCCCAGCACCAGCGGCCAGCGGCCCGCGTCCTGGAACAGGCGGCGCGCCACCACGGGGCCGATGCCGGTGCCGATGCCCCGCGCCATGAACAGCAGCCCGATGCCGGCCGCCAGCGCCGACGGCGTCACCCGGTCGCCCAGCAGCGCCAGCATGAACACCATGCCGCCCCCGGCCACGGCCCACGTCGCCTTCGCCAGGGCGATCCGGCCCACGCGCGGCTCGCTGCGGAGGTACGCCCAGCCGTCCCAGATCTCCCGGAGTGCCGTGCGCACCACCGGGCCGCGTGGCGGGGCGTCGGTGTGCTGGGGGATCTCGGTGCGGTAGATGAACCAGGCCGAGACGAGGTACGTGGCGCTGTCGAGCAGGAAGACCGCCTGCGGCCCCAGCCACTCGGTGGCCAGCCCGCCCGCCGCCGCCCCCACGGCCAGCATCACCGACCAGGTGGCCGATGAGAGGGCGTTGGCCGTCAGCAGCTCGCGGGGGGTGGTGATGTTGGGCAGCGAGGCGCTCTTGGCCGGCTGGAAGAACGCCCCGATGACCACCTGCAACGTGATCAGGACGTAGAGCCAGGGCAGTTCGTCCGGGGTGTCGATCCCCAGGAAGCCGAGCACCACGACGGCCCGCAGCAGGTCCGTGGCGATCATCAGCCGGCGGCGGTTGAACCGGTCCGCGATCAGCCCGGCCAGCGGCGAGGCCACGGCCCAGGGCAGCATCTTGAAGATGAAGACCGCCGCCAGCGCGATCGGCGAGCCGCCGCTGCCCTCCTCCATCGTCAGCTGCGAGACGAGGGTGTAGAGCGCGATGGTGTTGAACCAGTCGCCCAGCAGCGAGACGAGGTTGCCGGTCCACAGCCGCCGGAAGTGGACGTTGTGGCGGATCAACTCCCGGTAGCCCGCCGGCGCGTCGACGTCGGGGGGCGGGGCGGGACGGCGCATCGGCGGGCAGGATCGGACGGAGACAGGGACGACCGCCTCGTGCAACGACGGCGCGCGCGCTTTGTTTGGGCGCGCCCCGGCGGGGCCGCAGCGGGTAAGGGCGGGTCGTCTACCGCAGGTCGATCGTCAGCGAGAGGTCCAGCGCCGCGGCGGAGTGCGTCAGCGCGCCGCAGGAGATGGCGTCGACGCCGGTGGCGGCGATGGCCTCGACGGTGGCGAGGGTGACGTTGCCCGAGGCCTCGGTGCCGATCTGCCCGTCGACGAGGCGGACGGCGTGGCGGAGCAGCGTCGTATCCACCGAGCCGTCGTCCGCCCGCGGGGTCATGTTGTCGAGCAGCACCACCTCCACGCCGCCGTGCGCTTCGTGGTAGGCCAGCACCCGTTGCAACTCCTCCAGCGTGCGCACCTCGATCTCGATCTCCAGCGGTTCGGCGTGGGTGATGCGGTAGGTCTGCGCGGCCGCCAGGGCCGCCTCGATGCCCCCGGCTGCGGCGATGTGGTTTTCCTTGATGAGGATCATGTCGAACAGCCCGATGCGGTGGTTCGTCCCGCCGCCGAGGCGGACGGCCCACTTGTCCAGCAGGCGCAGGCCCGGGGCCGTCTTGCGCGTGTCGAGGATGCGCGTGCCGTAGGGGCGTACGCGGTCCACCATGCGGCGGGTGGCCGTGGCGATGCCGCTCATGCGCTGGAGCAGGTTCAGCGCCAGCCGCTCGGCCATGAGCAGGCTGGCCGCCGCGCCGGTCACCGTGCCGAAGACCGTGCCGGCCTCGACGCGCTGCCCGTCCGCCCGCGTCCAGTTGACGGTGACGTAGGGGTCCACCGCTGCGAAGACGCGGCGGGCCACCTCCAGCCCGGCGAGCGTACCGGCTTCCTTGGCCAGGAACACCCCGGTAGCCTGCGTCTCCGGCGCCACGATGGCCTGTGTCGTGACGTCGCCGGTGCCGAGGTCCTCCTCCAGCGCCCGGGCGATCAGGGCGTCCAGGTCGGTGTCGGTCAGGTAGGGCGGGAGCATGGGTCCGGGAAGGTTGAAGGACGAAAGGAAAGGTGGAAGGGGAGGGTTCACCGTGGGCGGTGCGGCCGGCAGGCTCGGGTCCCTTTCCCCGCTGGGGATCTCCGGCCGGATGCCTTGCTTGCCGCACACCTGCCAGGAGTTCCCGTCCGGGATCAATCTTCGTCCCGATCTTTCATGGTTCGACGAGCGCTTGCTCGAACAGGGCGCGGACGTGGGCCGGGGCCGGGATAGGGCGGTGGCGGCGGGTGTCCACGAAGCAGAGGGTGACGTGCCCGGTGGCGAGCACGGCCGCCTCGCCGTCGCGCCGCACGGTGTAGTCGATGCGCACCCGGACGCCGGGCACGTCGGCGAAGGAGGCGGTGATGACGAGCAGGTCGTCGTAGTGGGCCGGGAGGCGGTACTGCACGGCGAGGTCCACCACGGGCATGATGATGCCGTCGGCTTCGAGGGTCTTGTAGGGCAGGCCCAGGGCGCGCAGGGCCTCGGTGCGGGCGGCTTCGAAGTAGTCCAGGTAATGGGTATGGTAGACCACCCCCATCGGGTCGCACTCGCGGTAGCGGACGCGGTGGCGGTAGTCGTAGGCGTACGGCGTCATGGGCGGGGTGCGTTCGTGGAGTCAGCCGGGGTCTCGGCGGTTTTCTCGAAGGCCAGCACGCCGAAGCGGCCGTCCGGGGTGACGATGGGGTCGAAGAGGGGGCGGAACTGCTGCGGGCGTTCGAGGAAGTAGGTGTGCGGTACCTGGTCCTCGCGCAGCCGGGGGCGGTAGGAGTAGTGGGAGTCCCACAGGATGACGGTGCCCGGCGGGGCCTCGCGCACGGCCGTGCCCGTGATCCACCGGGCCGGCGGCTCGAAGTCCTGCCGTGGCCGGCCGTAGAAGTAGTAGAACATCGTGTGGTTGGCCAGCAGCGGGCGGCCGTCCAGGCCGCTGTTCCGGTACCAGGCGGCCACCTGCGCCATCACCGCGTCCTCGGCCGAGCGCGTGTAGGGGCGCACGGCGAGCAGCGCCACGGCCAGGCAGGCGGCCGCCGTAGCGCCCAGCAGGGCCCGGCGGCGCAGCGGCAGGAACACCAGTGCCACGGCCATCAGGGTCGTGACGACCGGCACGGGGTCCGGTTCGTCGGTCAGCGTGATGTTGTTGTGGGCGAAGCGGAGGAAGGCCAGCACGGCCAGCACGAACGGCCCGAGCACGGCAAGCAGCTTCGCTCGCGGCTTCAGCGTCGGCAGGCGCTCGGCGGCGAGGCCGCCCAGCACGGCCATCAGCGGGGCGATCACGATGAGGTAGCGCAGGTTGCCGCCGGTCGAGGGGCCGATCGGTATCGATTCGATCTGAAAGACGCTGTGCTCCAGGAAGTAGACCACCAGCGGCACGAGGATGAAGCCGTGCACCCGTTGCCGGTAGAGCACGGCCTGGGCCAGGTAGACGATGAACAGCGTCAGCGCCACCGCGCCGAAGATGGTGAGGGCCATCACGAAGTAATGCTCGAAGCCCTGGCGGGCGTAGGCATCCTGGTACGTGCCGCTGGTTCCGACGATCTGGGTGTAGAGGTAGAGCGGATCGCCCGTCGCCATCCAGCCCCAGACGTGGTTGACCACGGGGAAGACCAGCAGCGCCAGCGCGGCCCGTCCCTCGCGCTGCCACAGGAGCCAGAGGCCGTAGAGCCCGAGCAGCGGGTAGAACTCCTGCCGGATCATGACCGTGTAGGAGAGCACCAGCGCGGCCATCCCCCGGCGGTCCCTGTAGTGCAGCAGGATCGCCAGGGTCAGCAGCAGCGCCGAGATCGGCTCGGAGTAGTTGCGGAACGAGAGCTGCACCCAGAGCGGCTGGGCCACGAGCAGCACGAAGGCGAACAGCGGCACCCGGGCACCGACGGCCTCGGCCAGCTTGTAGGCCAGGTACCCCGTGAAGGCCGCCACGAGCGCGTTGACCACGGTGAGCGCCGTCGGGCCGAGGAGCGCCGGAAGCACGAAGAGCAGCTTGTACCCCGGCTTCTGCCAGTTGCCCAGGATGACGTTGGGGTCGTGCCAGAAGGCACGCATGTTCAGGTAGTGCGCCGCCTCGTCGTGCTGGTAGAATCCGTCGGAGAAGAACGAGTAGGTCACATACGCGGCGGCCACGAGCAGCGTCAGCCCCAGCAGCATCGGCTCGGGCAGCGTCCACGCCTCGCCGGCCGGCGGAGCCACGGCAGCCGGCGTCGTGCGGCGGCGAGGGCGGGACGTCGAGGTCGGGGGCATCGGCGCGGTCAGCGTGCGGTGGGGCGTGAGGAAGCCGGCACGGGCACCCCGGCGTCTGCGTCCGAGTGCCAGCGTTCGCGGATGATGTAGCGGGGGCGGCGGCGAACCTCCGCGAAGACGCGGGCCAGGTAGCTGCCCAGCACCCCCAGGAAGAACAACTGCAGGCCGCCGAAGAGGAACAGCGTCACCATCAGCGAGGTCCAGCCGCTGACGGGGATGCCGTAGACCAGCTTGGCGATGACGACCCACACCAGCCCCAGCATCGACAGCGCCGAGGCCACCAGCCCCAGGCGGGCCGCGTAGCGCAGCGGCCGGTCCGAAAACGCGGTGATGCCGTCGACGGCCAGCTGCAGCAGCTTGCGGAACGGGTACTTCGTCTGCCCGGCCGCCCGGCCCGGGCGGACGTACTCGATGCCGGTCTGGTTGAAGCCCAGCCAGGCGATCAGGCCGCGCACGTAGGGCTGCTGCTCCTGGATGCGCCGGTACTCGTCCAGCACCGCGCGCGAGACGAGCCGGAAGTCGCCCGTGTCGAGCGGGGCGTCGACGTCGGCTAGGCGCTGGAAGAGGCGGTAGAAGAGGCGCGTGGCGGTGCGCTTGAAGAGCGTCTCGCCCTCGCGGCGCTTGCGGACGCCGTAGACGACGTCGTAGCCCTGGCGCCACCGCGCGATCATCTCGGTGACCACCCAGAAGGGGTCCTGCAGGTCCGCGTCCATGATGACGGCCGCATCGGTGCGGACGGCCTCCATGCCGGCGGTGATGGCCAGCTGATGGCCGAAGTTGCGCGAGAAGCGGATCAGCACGTAGCCGGGCTTGCCGGCGGTCAGGTCGCGGGCCAGGCGGGCCGTCGCGTCCGTGCTGCCGTCGTCGACCAGCACGATCTGCTGCACCTCGGGGTGGTCCTGCCGGAAGGCCTCGATCTCGTCGATCAGCAGCGGCAGGACGGCCTCCTCGTTGTAGAGGGGAATGACGAGGCCGACGGTTTCGCGTGGGGGCGGAGCGGCAGGGGTCATGAGGGCACGGCAGCGGTCACGCAGCGGTCACGCGGGTCCGGGCGGCGAGGGCGGCGAAGGCGGCGCGGTCAGAGGTTCACGCGGACGTTCGCGCCGCCCTGCGTGGCGCCGTCGCCGGTGACCTGATAGGCGCCCATTCGGTCGAACTTGGCCAGGCGGGCGTCCAGCAATTCGGGAGGTGACAGCCGCACCAGCTCGTTCAGCGCCCGGGCCACGGCCCGGCCCACGTTGCGGAAGGCGGTCGCCGGGTCGCGGTGTGCCCCGCCGATCGGCTCGGGCACGATCTCGTCGATGACGTGGTGCTGGATGAGGTCCGAGGCGGTCAGCTTCAGCGCGCGCGCCGCCTCCTCCTTGTAGTCCCACGACCGCCACAGGATCGACGAGCAGCTTTCGGGGGAGATGACGGAGTACCAGGCGTTCTCCAGCATCAGGATGCGGTCGCCCACGCCGATGCCCAGCGCACCGCCCGAGGCGCCTTCGCCGATGACGACGACGACGATGGGGACGGGCAGCCGGGCCATCTCGAACAGGTTCCGGGCGATGGCTTCGGCCTGGCCGCGCTCTTCGGCCTCCAGGCCGGGGTAGGCGCCGGGCGTGTCCAGCAGGGTGACGACGGGCTTGCCGAACTTGGCGGCCATCTTCATCAGCCGCAGCGCCTTGCGGTAGCCCTCGGGGTTGGGCATGCCGAAGCGGCGATGCTTGCGGCTGGCGACGTCCCGCCCCTTCTGATGCCCGATCACCATGACGGTCTGGTCCTGGCCGTCGTAGCGGCTGCCCTTGAAGGTGGCCAGCCCGCCCACGATGGCGGGGTCGTCGCCGGCCGTCCGGTCCCCGTGCAGTTCCACGAAGCCGTCGGTCAGCGCGTCGATGTAGTCGAGCGTGTAGGGGCGCAGCGGGTGCCGGGCGATCTGCACGCGTTGCCAGCGGGTGAGGTTGCGGTAGATGGAGGCGCGCAGCTCCTCCACGCGCTCCTCCAGGCTGGCGATCTGCGCGGAGAGGTCGGTTTCCGGGTCCCTGGCGTCGAGCGCGCGCATCTCGTCGAGTCGCTGCTCCAGTTCGACCAGGGGCTTCTCGAAGTCCAGGAGGTATCGGTCGGATGAGGTAGCCATGGAGGCAGGATCCGCGGGGGGATCGTTGGTGAGCGGGGGGGCAGCCTCAGGCCGGGCTTCAGGCCGGGCCGCGTGCCGGCCGGTGCAGGGCCTGGCGGAGCGCCCGGAGGATCACGGTCCAATCTAAGGAAGCCGAGGCATGGGTACTGTAAAAAGCATAGGCGTGCTGGACGTCGGGTTCCAGCCGGGGCGGCGGGATCGACTCGGCCACGCTGAAGACGCCGGGTTGCAGCGGGCTGCCGGCGGGGGGCGGCGGGTCGGTGTCGGGATGGTAGCCGACCAGGGCGCGACGGCCGGCCAGCACGTCGGGCAGCTGCCGCAGGCGGGCGGCGAGCGTGGCGGCGCGCGAGGCCGGGCCGCCCAGGCGGGCCGCCAGCGCCACGGCGGGGTAGAGCAGCAAGCCCGGCAGGGCGAGGGCCACCTCGAACGCACGGCGGGCGGCCGGGTTGCGGGGCGTCCCGACGGCCGCCTCGGCCTCCACCAGGCCCGGCACCGAGAGGTCGTCGATGCTGGCCTTGCCGATCAGGTGCTCGCGGCCCGGAGCCAGGATGCGGACCTGCACGGGCAGGTCGTGGAGCTGCTGGATGAGGCCGATGATGCGGTGGTTGGGCAGCCCGTCGGCCGCGAAGATCACGTCGTCGATCTGCCGCAGCCGCACCACGTCCCGCACCTGGTGCAGCGTGCCCAGGACGGGCAGGACCGGCGGCGGGTCCGGGGCCACGTCCGGGGCCACGTCCGGGGCCACGTCCGGGGCGGTGTCCGGGGGCGGCTCGGGCGTGAGGAGGCCGATCAGCGTGAAGGGCGGCGCCGGGCGGCCGGCCAGGAGCTGGTGGAGCCGTTCGGCCTCGGCCACCGAGCCCACCAGCACGGCCCGGCGGTCGCGGCCCGTCCGTCCGGCGGGGCGGCGTTGCAGCAGGCGGCGGCCCAGCAGCAGCCCCAGCGCCACCGGGTAGCTGCCCAGCACCACCAGCCGCGAGAAGGCGATGTCCCGCACGAAGAACGACGCCGCCGCCACCACGAGCAGCCCCACCGTCGTGCCCACCAGCGCCGGGCGCAGGCGGTAGCGGGCCCGGCGGCGGTAGCCGCCCGCCGCCGCCACCCCCGCCACCGTGCCCAGCGCATAGACGGGGGCGACGCTCAGGTAGAACAGCGGCGCCGGCCAGGCCCCGGCCGGCAGCGACCGCGCCAGCCCCACGGCCACGACGGCGGCGTAGACCAGCGCCGCATCGAGCAGCGGCCCGGCGCTGCGGCGCAGCACCCGCGCCGCCACGCCCAGCCCGGCCCGCAGCAGGATGCTCCCCCGCAGCGCCCAGGCCATCAGGCGGGAGTAGCGGTTCTCCAGGTGCTTCTCGGTGAAGAGCAGCATCGCCCCGTAGAACAGCCGCACGTAGCGCAGTTCGCCCTTCTTCGTGCTCTCTCCCTTGTAGTGAATGATCTGCGTCTCGGGCGTGTAGTACACCTTCCACCCGGCTCGCTGGATGCGGTAGCACCAGTCCAGGTCCTCCCCGTACATGAAGAAGTCCTCGTCGAACAGCCCGGCCCCGTTCATGGGGGGATCCGGAGGCGGGTCGGACGAGCCGGCGGCCGGCCCCGCCGCTTCCCACGCCTCCCGGCTCCACCACAGCGCGGCCTGGCGGACGAGCATGCACGATCCGCTGAGCGCGTCCACCTCGGCCACCTGGTCGATGGGGAGGTAGGTGAGGTTGTAGCGGCCGAAGACGGGGCTGCGCGGAAAGAGGCGGCTCAGGCCGGTGATGCGGTAGAAGGCCGTCGCCGGCGTGGGGAAGGCGCGGCGGCTCTCCGGGGCGAAGCGGCCGTCCGGGTTCAGGATCTTGCAGCCGACGGCCCCGGCATCGGGGTGCTCGTCCATGAAGCGGACGAGCGTCTGCAGCGTGTCCTCCTGGACGATGGTGTCCGGGTTCAGGATGAGCAGATAGCGCCCCCGCGCCTGGCGGATCGCCTGGTTGTTGGCCCGCCCGAAGCCGACGTTCTCCCGGTTGGCGATCAGGTGGACGTCCGGGAAGGCCTCCCGGACCCGCTCGACGGAGCCGTCCACGGAGTTGTTGTCCACCACGAAGATCTCCATTGCCAGCGTGCCGCGGGCGCGTTCGAGCGAGCGCAACGCCTGCTCCAGGAACTCTCGGACGTTGTAGTTGACGATGATGACCGAGAGGTCGAGCAGCGTCGGAGGAGGGGGCGCCAGGGCCGCCGTGCGATATGTTCCGGAGGCAGGGGAGGGCATCGCGTGCCCCCAACGCCGCAGCCGGGGGATTGGTTCGTGAGGAGCGTGAGGGGAGCAGGGGGCTGCGGGAGGAGGAGCGCTTCGTTGCGGTGGCGACCGTATTGGGGCGTCGCGGCTGCTGCCGAGGTTCGACTGCCACGGCCGGTTCGAAGCCAGTGCCGGGTCGGATGCCTGAGTGTGACGTTCCTGGCGGGCGTGTGCTATGTTGAAAGGAACAGACTGCCGGATTCTGAGCAGAAGCCTCGGGCTGGCGTGTTATCCCAACACGTGTGGGATAACACGCGCGGTTCGCCCTAAGTCTCGTCAGCACAAGGAGATGGGGAATGTCGAATCTGCGTATTATGCCAACATGGTTGGGATAATACAGCGTAGGTCAATAATGTTGAGGCAGGAAGCCACAGTGCTGGAACCATCCCGCGGCATCCGCCGCCGTCACCTGCTCGGTGGCATGCTCCACGGCCTCCAGCAGTGCCTCCGCCGTCAACTTCTTGATCAGGTGCTTCAACGGCCGTGCAACACGGCCTCTTCGAGCACAGCCGTTCGATCGGATTGAACTCCGGACTGTAGCGCGGCAGCGGCCGGACGCAGGCGCCCCGCGCCTCGATCTGTTCGACCAGGTCCGGTGCCTCGTGGATGCGCGCGTTGTCCCACAGCACGATGTCGCCCGGCCCCGAGCACCGGCAGCAGGTGCTGCTGGAGGAACCCGCGGAAGTGCCGGCGCCGCGCCTGGGCCAGACGGTCATCGAGGCTGTGGCCAAAGCCTACGGGGACAAGCTGCTCTTCGAGGACCTTACCTTCAGCCTCCCGCCCGGCGGCATCATCGGCGTCGTCGGGCCCAACGGCGCGGGCAAGACCACCCTCTTCCGCCTGATCACCGGCCAGGAGCAGCCCGACGCCGGCACCCTCCGCCTCGGTGACACCGTGGTGCTCGGCTACGTGGACCAGAACCGCCCACTCGACCCCACGAAGACCGTCTGGGAGGAAATCTCCGGCGGGCACGACGTGATCCGGCTCGGCAACCGCGAGATCAACTCGCGCGCCTACGTGGGGCGGTTCAACTTCAGCGGCAGCGACCAGCAGAAGCTCGTCTCCGAGCTCTCCGGCGGCGAGCGCAACCGCGTCCACCTGGCCAAGATGCTCAAGGAAGGCGCCAACGTGCTCCTCCTCGACGAGCCCACGAACGACCTCGACGTGAACACGCTCCGGGCGCTCGAAGAAGCCCTCCTGAACTTCGCCGGGTGCGCCGTGGTCACCTCGCACGACCGCTGGTTCCTCGACCGCATCGCCACGCACATCCTGGCCTTCGAGGTCGACAGCCGCGTCTACTGGTTCGACGGCAACTACGCCCAGTACGAAGAGAACCGCCGCCAGCGCCTCGGCCACGACGCCGACCGCCCCCACCGCATCAAATACCGCAAGCTCCAGCGCGGGTGAAGGACGTTTGCAGGTTGAACGTTAAACGTTGAACGTTAGGAGTTCTCCGGCGTCGCCGCTCAGTGGCCCGGACGTGTGACCGCCTCCACGTCTCCCGCGCACGGCTCACCGGTCGAGCGGGCTACGGACCGAGGTGCCCCGGTGTCGTGCCGGATCCGGCAGACGGAAATGGGGGAGCGATGTGGCCTGCGGCGGTATCTTGTCAGGCAATATCGAGATGCAAGTGCTTGATTGTATTGTGATTTGCCGGTAGATTGGACCGGTGATACAGGGCCATGGGGCGCGTTGTAACACGGCCCAGGGCGGGTTAATAATAGGTTATGCAGAACAGCCCATACTTGTGTGCTTATGAAAAAGACCATATTCGTCTCATCAACTTATCAAGACCTGGCGTCCTATCGACGGGCTGTTTGGGACCTATTGGAAGAGTTTGATGTAGCGATACGAGGAATGGAAGAGTTCGGGGCGCGAACAGGGACCCCCTTAGAAACGTGCTTAGCTGAAGTTGAACAGTCCGATATTTACATTGGCATCATAGGCTTTCGTCTCGGTTCAGTCGAGGAATCAACTCAGAAGTCTTATACACAGCTTGAATACGAACGTGCACTTGAGCTTGAGAAGGAGGTTCTCATATACCTGATTGACGAAGAGAATGCTCGCGTTCCTATCAAGTTTATTGACCGAGACATAAGGCGCGATAAGTTAGAGGCGTTTAAACGAAAGTTACGTGACAATCACACGGTTGACACGTTTGTGTCCGAAGATGATTTAGTACAGAAACTTCGGCGCGACCTCAGACGCTATATTGGGGAAGGAGAACCGAAGGAAATCACCGAGGACGAATTCGCTGAGGCGCGCCTGGCAATTGATAAATTTCTACTCGTCCCCAAAGCCGCTGCTGGTCGCGAGGTACGTCTTGAGGTGCAGTTGAAGGGGAAGCCGTTTCCAGCGTCTCGGGAATTGTGCACCGCCTTCAATTTCGTCTTCGGAGCTACAGTAGGAGTGCCAATAGCGATTGTGCAGCCCGACGGTTACAACAACTCAGGGCTAAGCCAACTCTTTCTGACCGCCAAGCAGTTGGATGACTTTTTACCCGTTGCCGAAGGAGAGTCTCGGCATATATATGCAAAGCTTCAGTTTGCCGACGCGGAGATACCTCAGATGCGGACGCGGTTCAAACCAGAAACGACCTATGTACCGCCTCAAATCAGAGCTTTCGGCGCTGACTTGACGTCCATACAGCAACATGAGTTTTTGTATGGTAAGACAATCGAGCACCCGGCAGAAGGTAAGATCATTCTTTCACTAACGAAATCTGGAGCTGAACTGGACAAACGCAAGAGTTCTGCATAACAAGCGCGTCAACGCGGACGCAGGGCGGGTCGGCGATTTCCGTACCGGCATTGCTTCGCGGCGGTGCAAGTGCTAAACTGAACTAAATGCCACGTATGCCCTGCGCCGGTTACGCGCGGGTCGTTATACCTCTTTTTCTCCTAGCGAGAACTCTTCGATTCCAGCAGCGTTTGTATTGTGATTACATTGTAAGCACTTCCCTGGCTGCCCTATGACTGTCAAAACGCGAATCATCCGCATCGGTAACTCACAAGGAATCCGGATACCTAAACCGCTACTCGAGCAAAGCGGCATCACCGACGAAGTTGAGCTAGAAATCGAGGATAATAAAATCATCATCCATGCCGCCGAAAGCCCGCGGCGCGGCTGGGAAGAAGCCTTCGCAGCGATGGCTCAGCACGGTGATGATATCTTAATCGATCCTGATGCTGAATCGGACTGGGATCATGAGGAGTGGCAATGGTAGCTGCACGGCGACGGACGGTGAAGCGCTTCGATGTCTACCTCGTCTCGCTCGATCCCACCCGGGGAAGAGAAATCAAGAAGACCCGGCCGTGCCTGGTGATTTCTCCCGATGAGATGAATCGCCATATCCGCACGGTGATCATCGCTCCGATGACAATAAGAGGGCGCAGGTATCCAACACGGGTGGACTGCACGTTTCAGGGCAAGACGGGCCAGGTGGTGCTGGATCAGATTCGAACGGTAGACAGGTCGCGTCTGGTAAAACGACTGGGCCAGATAGATAAGGCGACCCGGGTAGAGGTATTGAATACGCTGGCTAAGCTTTTCGCGCCATGACGGGGTCTACAACGCAAAGCAGCCGACAAGCCGCTTGACGGTCCCCGCGTTGGCCCCGCGGTGGTGACTCCGTAGCTTTTATTCAGGTCGCCACGCACGGTTTGCGGCTGAACCCGGCCGTTATGGGCTCCCTGCACCTCGGCCACGACGCCGACCGGCCCCACCGCATCAAATACCGCAAGCGCCAGCGGGGGTGACGGATTGCGGGGGTACGCTTGACTGTCACACGGTCCTGGCAAGGCGTTCCAGGGCGCGCATGACCCGTGCGGTCGTCGTGCGGTCAATGTGTTGGTTGACGAACAGGTACACCTCCGTGCCGGACGGCGTGCTGATGCTGAACAGCTCGAAGCCGCGATCGGACCCGTCGAGCTGCACCATCGGCCCCCGAAACGGGGCGCTGTGCCGCTCGTCCAGCACGGCCCCCGAGCGGATGTACGCGTAGAAGCGCCGCAGGTCGCCCAGCGTGCTGTACATCCCGCCGCTGCCTTTGATGAGCCACGACGTGGGGCCCCAGTTGGGCGGGATATTGGGCAGGCCGACCTGCTGGGGGCCGCCGCCGACCGCGAAGTCGGCGAGGGTAAGCCCCCGCGTCTCGCCGTACTCGCCCGTGCGGCTCATCCCGGCCGGATCGAGGAAGTGCGTGCGGATGAAGTCGTAGTAACGCTGGCCGGACACGCGCTCGACGAGGGCCGCCAGCAAGCCGAAGGCCGCGTGGGAGTGCTGCCGGTCGGTGCCGGGCGGGAAGCGCAAGGTGGCCGCCAGTAGCCGCTGTTCCGCCGTCGCCCGGTCGATCCACGCGAGGTCAGGGTCCCAGTCGGCCGGGGTGTGGAAAAAGTCCGGCAGGCCCGACTGGCCCGTCAGGAGGTGCCGGATCGTCATCGCCTGTTTGTCGCGGGGCACGTCGTCGAAGTACCGGGCGATGGGGTCATCCAGACCGATGCGACCTTGCTGGGCGAGCAGATAGATGGCCGCCACGGTGTAGTCGATCGGCCGCGAGCCGGTCCCGAAGACCGTGTCCAACGTATTGGGGATACCGAGGGCCTCGTTCGCCATCCCGAAGGCGCGCTCCAAGACGACGACGCTGTCGAGTTGCACGAACACGACGCCGGCCATGCCGTCCGCTTCGAGCTGGTCAAACGTTGCCGCGAGATTATCCCGCGTGAGGTGAAGCGGCGCGGGTGTTTCCAGCCGCCGGAGGTCGGTGATGCCCGCTGGCCCGAGGACGAGCCGGAGGTGATGCTCGGCGTCGGCCGTCGCCAGGATCAGGCGCAGCCCGTCCGGTTCGGCTTCGACGCTGACATCGTCGAAGGGGCCTTTCACATCGGCGCGCAGGGCACGCAGGCGCTCCCGGAGGGCCGTCCGGTCCGCGGCGGGGCTCACGGCGCTGGTGAGGAACGTGTCGAGCGCCGCCTCGTCCTCGCTGCCGAACAGGGCGAGCACGGCGTCGATGGCTTCGCGGACGTGCGGCGGCGGTCCCTCCTGAGCCCGCACCGCCTGGAGCGGACAGAGGCCGAGCAGCAGGATGACAAGCAGAGGGGCGAGGAATGGCCGATGGAGGGGCATGGGCTATACGGGTCGGATGAGCGTCTGAGCGTCCGGTGTAGGAGGAAACGGCGGCAGGGGCCCGTTTAGTATGCCCCCGGCCCTCCGCCTGCTGCGCAAACGGCGCGTAGAAGCAGGCGGATCTAAAAATGCACCGGCCAGGGCTGCGGACCGAGGTGCCCCGATGAAGCATGTGGATAGTCCCGAGTGGTGCCGGATGACGATTGCTGCTGGCGTGTTAAAATGCTCGTTATGCTGGACTTGAGGCCTGTGGGTGCATATACTCTAGTGCCGGATCCGGCAGACGGATCGAACCTGATCGAGCAACCGGGGCGAAGACGGACTCATCGTGGTTCATGGCACGACATGTAAGGAATGTCGCTGTTAAATGGTCATGGCGGGATATGTTAAGCTCGCCCCTTTGTTGCTAAAGTAGCTGGTTTTTCGCCCCCCCCAAAATGGGCAAAGTAGAGCTAAGTGTTGGAGCAAGTGAAATGGGTATGGCCGGCATTACAATAGAGGTATCATGGGAAAAGTAACGTCCTTATTTGCTCGAAAAGTCGTCGAGGAGGTCGCAGATGGAGTTGACAAGGATGCGCTGCTCCGTACGGTTGGCCTGGAACGAGGGGAGTCGGTAGATCCGTCCTACATGCTTTCAGCTGCGGAGTACTATGCGTTCTTGGAGCGTGTAGCCCATGCTGATCCGCTGGGCGTTACGATTCCCCTACGGGCCGGGGCAGCGATGCGCTGCGATGACTATGGTGCGTTTGGGCTCGCATGGAAGTCGGCGACTACGCTGCGCGGATCCTACGACCGCGCTGAGCGCTATGCCCGCGTGCTGACCAGCGTGTCCACCTACGAAGTCGAGCCGACAGCCGATGGCAGCTTCATGCACCTGCATCGCTCCGGCGAGCGTCGTCTGGGCATGCGTCTCTCCAACGAAGCGACCATCGCGAGCATTGCATCGATCAGCCAGCAGGTAGCCTCCGCACCGTTCCGTCCCTTAGCGGTGTTCTTCAAACACGCTGCTCCGGCCACCCTTGAGCACCATGAAGCCTACTTTAGCTGCCCCGTTTATTTCGGCACGGATCGGGATGCGCTCTTGGTCTCGACGGAAACCTTGCGCATGCCCAACAAACTGGGCGATCCCGGCCTCTCTCGCTTTTTCGAGACGCATCTGGAAGCAGAGGTGGAGGCCCTTGGTGATGCCATCCCCCTGGACCGTCAGGTCCGCGATCATGTCGCGACGTGCCTTAGCGAAGGAATTCCGGCGGTTTCCGATGTTGCGCGGCACCTGGGCATGAGCGGGCGGACGTTGCAGCGCCGGCTCGCGGAACAGGGCGTGACCTACCAGACGATGGTCGATGAAGCGCGGCGACAGCTTGCCAAGCGCTTGCTACAGCAAACCAACTTCTCCCTGATCGAAGTGGCGTTCATGACGGGGTTCTCCGGGCAGAGTGCTTTCACGCGCGCCTTCAAGCGATGGGCCGGGCAAACACCGCGTTCATATCGTCTCCAAGCCCAGGGGATTTCATCGCCTTCGTAACTCTGGCGTGCAGCGCAAAAAGTTTGGCGTGGCCTGTAAAGATTGACGGGGTCGCTCGCGGTATCCTTTGCATGTTCTCATGCAACAAACACAGGGCGAGCAAATGACTACCCCACAGCACTTCAAGGCGACCGACAAGGGACGCGTTCTTGTACTGGGTGGCACGGGCAAAACCGGCCGCCGCATTGCCGCAGGTCTGGAAGCCAGGGGCATCCCGGTCCGTATCGGTTCCCGCAGCGCCACACCCTCCTTCGACTGGAACAACGACGCCACGTGGGAGGCCAGTCTCCATGAGGTGGAAGCAGCCTACATCACCTACGCGCCCGACCTGGCGATGCCCGGTGCTACCGATGCCATACAAGCGTTTGTTAACCGGGCCAGGCAGCATGGTGTGCAGCGTCTGGTGCTGCTCTCCGGCCGCGGGGAAGCGGAAGCGCAAGCGTGCGAACGCATCGTACAGGAAAGCGGGCTCGCATGGACGATCATTCGGGCGAGCTGGTTCTTTCAGAATTTCTCTGAGGGAGCCTTCGTGGACATGGTCCGAGCCGGACAGATCACGTTGCCTGCAGGCGACGTCCCCGAACCCTTCGTCGATGTGGATGACATCGCCGAGGTGGCCGTGGCAGCGTTTACCGAGCCGGGGCACGTGGGCGAGGTCTACGAAGTGACCGGCCCACGGATGCTGACGTTCGCCGAGGTCGCCGCTGAACTCTCGGAAGCAATCGGAAGCCGCATCGATTATGTACAGGTTCCGCACGAAGCCTTTGTCGTTGGCGTCCGGGCTTCGGGTGCACCGACGGAGGTGGTATGGATGCTGGACTACCTGTTCACGACGGTGCTGGACGGCCGCAATGCCTATCTGACGGATGGCGTCCAGCAGGCACTGGGCCGACCACCGAAGGATTTTTCTGCGTACGCCCGTGAGGTCGCAGGCACTAACACATGGAGGAATGTAGCATGAAAAGCCGCCTAGCTTTCGTCTTTCTCTTTCTTGCCGGCCTGCTGCTGCTGGTAATCGGAGGCACCATCCTGCTAGCGCCTCACGCCTTCCACGCCGGAAACGGGATCGTTCTTGGCAATGACCCCAACCTGCGCTCGGAAATTCGCGCCCCCGGCGGGCTTCTCGTCGGAAGCGGTATCCTCATCCTCATCGGGGCCTTTCGCCATCGGCTGAGGTTATTTGCGGTGATACTTACCGTTCTCGTTTATGGCTCCTTCGGGCTCGCGCGCCTCCTTGGCCTGGCCCTCGATGGGATGCCCGCTACCGGGATCGTCGCAGCAACCGTCATCGAGTTGGTCATGGCCACAATTGGACTCATGATGCTTCGTCGCTCATCCGCCGCTGCCTCGACCGAAGCCGCCCCCCAGCTCGCGGTGTCACCAGACTTCCGCTAGTTTAGCGCGCCTAACAGATTCTCCGCCTATGGGCCGGGGCTGCCGGAGGGCAGGTGCAGCTCCTGTTGATCTGTGCCCTCGCCGTGCGTACACTGTTGGCCCGCGTGCACCACGTGGAGGCTTCGTTTGAGGAACTGAAGTAAGCTATGGAACAGGGCAAACGCGCGGCCGGGCTGCCAGCCTCCGGCCTGCCACACCTCCAGCACCAGCTGGGCAAACATCCCCTCGGGGTGATCACGGCCTTTCACGCCGCATACACGCGGGAAGAGAACCGGCGGCGCAGCCGAAAGCTGCTGGCGCAGCTGCTCCGGGCGAGGATGGAGGTGACGGTGGTCGAAGGGCGGTATCGGGAGGACCAGGACGCCTCGGCGCCGGCGGATGGGGGCCAGACCGCCTACATCGTGGCGAACCCCGCAGCGGGGGCGGAGGAGGGCGCGCTGGAAGGCCTGCTGTGCGAGCTGGGCAACGCATACGAACAGGACGCCCTGGTCATGGTCGACGCTGCCGGAGAAGCCGAGCGGGTCGGGCTCAGCGACAGGGAAAGCGCACGGCCCGGCCCCGGTGTCCGCGAAAAGATCGGGCGTGTAACCCCTGAGGCTGCTGCCCTCAGTGAGCTATTGAGCAGCTTGTTCGGCCGGCCTTTCGTGGTGGCGTCGGTGCGTGTAGCGCGCCAGCCCGGCACGCTGTTCGGCAAGATGGCGCTCAAAGCGGTTGCAGAGAACGACTGGCGGCAACGCCCCGATGGCGAAGCATAACGCGGGAGCCCCTCCCCGTGGTGCCCCGGCTCGTTCGGCCCCGCGCCACCCGCCCCACGGGGCCGACCGGCGGCGGCGCCTTTTTCGTTAAACGGCTGAACGACACCCTGTCCGGTGAATGCGCTTCGCGCTCCCACACCTCGTCGTCCTCGGCATCGTCCTTCCGTTGCTGGGCGAGGTGAGCCTCCGCTACAGGCAAGCCGCATCGGCAGATCAGGCCCCGGTACCGGACGTCCGATCCCTCGCCGCCCAACTCGGCATCGTGCAGACCATCGTCGGGCGTACCTTTTGCCCTGGCGATGCAGACAATCGTATACCTGAGCGGTGGGCTGCTTCTGGCCGTCCTGGTGCATGCCGGATACGATCTCATTGCCGCCTGGCTGGGCCACCGCATCGCCCGGCGCGCGGCCGGGGAGGCCCCGACCTGACCGGACGCGCCTGGCGACAAGTCGTCCTCCCATACCTCGAAGGGTACGATATGAAATGGCACTGGCCTCCTCGCCCTCTGGGGCTGGGTACCCCGCTGAACCTCGCGGCACTTTCGCCCGAGATGCGCACGCTCGGCCTCCGGTGGTGGGGAGAGGCGTTGGGCACCGGGTTGCTGACGGTGCTCCTGATCGTCACGGTCGATGCGCTCTTTTTTGGAGGGGTGACCGTCGGGAAGTTGCCCCCCCTTGAGGACCACCCCCCGCTCACGTCCCGTCTCCTCGTGGCCGTCCTCGGGGCCGCCCTGGAGGAGCTGTTCTTTCGCGCCCTGCTTGCCACGGCCGTAGCCTGGCTGGTATACGGGGTGTTGTCGCGGCTGGTAGACCGGCCCCGGGCAACGGCGCAGTGGCTGGGGGTGGTCGCCGCCTTTGCGCTCATGGCGTGGTGGCACACGGGCAGCCCCACCGACGCCACCCGCGTGCTGGCGGTCAATGCCGTCGCGGCCGCAGCCTATGGCTGGCTCTACTGGTGGCGGGGGCTGGAGGCGGCCATCCTCGGGCACCTCGTGGTGAGCCTCGCCCTCCTGATCGTGATCCCGGCCCTGGGTTGACCCGCCTCCTCGCCCGCGCACCGGGGCCACGCTCAGAAAAACCTCAGCGGATGCTCATGCCGCTCACCGTTCCGTGTGGTAGCTTGCGGCCCACAGCCCCACATAGACACGGAGGAAAGACCATGGTAGCCAACGCGGAAAACGAAGGGAGGCGGCGCATGAGCCGGGGGAGAAAGGCGGTGTGGGCCGCCGCGGCGGTCCTGCTGCTGTTGCCCCTGGTCGCGATGTCGTTCACCGACGAGGTCAACTGGCGCGTGGGCGACTTCGTCATCGCCGGTGTCCTTCTTTTCGGGGCGCTGGGCATCTATGAGATCGCGGTGCGGAAGACGGGCGATGCCGCCTACCGGGCCGGCGTCGGGGTGGCCGTCGCGGCGGCGCTCCTCCTCCTGTGGGTCAACGGCGCCGTGGGCCTCACCGACGGCCCGGCCGACGGGCTGTACCCGGCGGTGGTCGCCGTCGGGGTGGCCGGCGCCTTCCTGGCGCGGTTCCGGCCCCGTGGGATGGCCGTCGCGCTGCTGGCGACGGCGCTGGCGATGGTCCTGGTCGGCGTGATCGCGCTGGTGGCCGGGCGCGTCCCCGCCCACAACAGCGCCTTCGAGGTGCTGGCCCTCACCGCGTTCTTCGCGGTGCTGTTCGCCGGGGCGGCCTGGCTCTTCCGGGAGGCGGCCCGCGGAGGCAGCGGCCCGGACGCGACCTGACCCCGAGGCCGGCGAAGCGTGCGTCGCTGGGGAGATGAACACAATGGCCCGGGAGGCCGGGAGACGATGAAGAAGCGAGAGGTGCATACGATCCTGTCACTCCTGATCGCAGGGGTGGGCGTCGTGCTGCTGGTCTACATGATCACCGTGGAGGATGAACCCGGCGGCGTGCCCCTCCTGCTGATCACCGTGGGGGTAGGGTGGTTTGTGATCCAGCGGGTCCGAAGGCAGTCGCCTCCCCGGTGATCCGCTCGGAATGGGTGTGCAGTATAGTTTCACAGGGCAGCCTATCCCGAAGGACGGTATTGCTTGCCTTTTCCTTTAGAGTGCCTAACAAAACCTGCTTTGGAAAGTGAGCGTGTGCGAGCCGGTTTGTCGCAAGGCGTGCGAAGCAGCCGTATCTAGCGCGTTACGGCGATGCAGCACAACGCCGCGACGGAGCGGCGCAGCCACGCGCAACCCACAATGAGGTTTTGTTAGGTGCTCTTATCTCGACTTTGTCCAAATGAACGCAAACCGGGAGGTCATAGTAAGCTGATCATCTCTCGCCAAAGTGATGACCGGTGCCTGCCATGCCTCCCGAGTTCGCTGCTATCATGATAGCCTTCCAACCCCTGTTCTCCAAGTCCGTCTTTCAGCATGCCAACGTGCTTACGGCTGGGGCCATCCTTGCACCTGGCCGGCGCACCGTCGCCAGTGTGCTGAGGATCATGGGCTTGAGCAGGCTGGCCACGTTCCAGAACTATCACCGCGTGCTCAATCGTGCGGCATGGTCTGCGCGTGCGGCCGCCCAGGTGCTGCTCTTGATGCTCGTCAAGACCTTCGCCGCTGAAGGACCGCTCGTCTTCGGCCTTGATGACACGATCGAGCGTAGGCGGGGCAAGAACATACAGGCCAAGGGCATCTATCGCGACGCCG
The DNA here is from genome assembly GCA_003285105.1 of Roseithermus sacchariphilus. GTDB lineage: Bacteria > Bacteroidota > Rhodothermia > Rhodothermales > MEBIC09517 > Roseithermus > Roseithermus sacchariphilus. Next base: position 1,772,020 of record CP030158.1, read on the forward strand.
TGCGTTCGAGCAAAGGCCATTTTGTCAAAGCCAGCGGCCTGCGCTGGCTCTCGGCTATGCTCTTGGTGCGCCTGCCTTGGGCCCAGCGCGTGTGGGCGCTGCCGGCTCTGACGGTGCTTTGTCCCAGTGAGCGCTATCACCAAGAGCGAGGACTCCGGCACAAGCGACTGACCGACTACGCCCGGCAGATGATCTTGCAATTGCGGCGCTGGCTGCCCAATCGCAGACTCGTCGTGGTCTGTGACAGCAGTTTCTCTGCCCTGGAGTTGCTTGCCGGTGTCGGCCAGGCGGTTGCTTTGGTGACTCGGCTGCGGCTCGACGCGGCCCTTTTCGAAGCGGCTCCGCCTCGCAAACCGGGCACGGTGGGTCGTCCTCGCAAGAAGGGCCATCGCCTGGCCTCGCTTGAGACCGTGCTCGAAGACGCGAACACTGCTTGGCAGCGCCTGATCGTCTCGCAGTGGTATGGTCGGCAGGCCTATCAGATCGAGGTTGCCACCGGCACGGCCGTATGGACAAACCGAGGCAAGCCGGTGGTACCCATTCGCTGGGTCTTGGTGCGCGACCCGTTGGGCAAACTCAAACCGAAGGCGTTCCTATGCACCGATCAGGCGGTTCAACCGCTGGAGATGCTCACGTGGTTTGTTCGCCGTTGGTCGGTGGAGGTAACGTTCGAGGAGGTACGCCGCCATCTCGGCCTGGAGACGCAGCGGCAGTGGTCGAGCAAGGCCATTGCCCGCACGACGCCCTGCTTGCTGGGGCTGTTCTCGGTCGTAACGCTGGTGGCGGATCGTCTTGAGAGCCAGGGGATGTTGCGGTGTCAGCAGGCGATCTGGTATGAGAAAGCCGTGCCGACATTCAGTGATGCCCTGGCAGCAGTGCGACGCAGTCTTTGGCAGAGGCAGCATTTTGTCATCTCCGGTGCGCAGACCGAGAGTATGCAAATACCTAAAGGCTTGTATGAGCGGCTAACGGAGGCACTCTGCTATGCCGCTTGATGGACAAAGTCGACCTTATTGCCTTATTCTTTGTCTGCTACGACGCGCAGTCGCAAAGGGACAACAGATCATGGCTGCCGAGGGGAAGAGCAATGGGCTATGAGATTCAGATATCCGAGAGCAGGAAGTTTCTACGCGTACGGGCGGAAGGCAAGGTCACTGTGGAACTAGCCCGACAGTGGTCTGCCGAGCTTAAAGAAATGAGCCGGACCTACGGGATACGAAGCTTCTTGTTTGATGTAAGAGCGGCGAAAAACACTTCGAGCGTGGCGGAGAATTACTTCTTTGCCTATAAGGACGCTACGGAACTCGGCCTGTAGAGGCAGGTTCGCTCAGCTATTTTGACCAGCCAGGGCGATGACTCGCACGAATTTATTGAGCTTTTGCTAAGGAATGCAGGGTTCGAGGTGAAGCTTTTCACTGAAGAATCGTACGCGGTCAGATGGTTAGAGGAAGAGGGCCGCTAACCCGTCCTGGTTTTCAAGGCCGGGAGGATAAGACCTTTCCGGGAAGAACAAGGTATGCGCTTTGGCAGGGATCCGGCCCGGGGGCGGCCGTGGGGGACGGGAGCAGAGCAGCAAGCCGCTGTTGCTAATGCGACGGCAGAAGGCTAACTACAAATGTACATTGCGCACAGGACCAGAGATTGAGGGCGCGAAATATGTCAGAAGAAGATCCGACGTTCTTCCCCGAAGCGGCCGACTTTCGGGCCTGGCTTGAAGAGCATCACACCTCGGCGGACCATCTCTGGGTAGGGTACTACAAGAAAAGCACGGGTAAACCCTCTGTCACCTGGGAAGACACCGTCGAAGAAGCGCTCTGCTACGGCTGGATCGACGGGATTCGAAAGTCACGTGACGTCGAGAGTTATATGATTCGCTTCACCCCCCGGAAGCCGAAGAGCGTGTGGAGTCAGCGAAACATCGATCTCGTGGAGCGGCTGATGGCGGAAGGCCGGATGAAGCCAGCGGGGTTGGCAGCCTTCGCCCACAAAGACGTCCACCCGGACAGCGGATATCGAGTCGCCGACCTTACCGCAGCGCTCACAGCCGAGATGATCGAGCGCTTCAAGGCTACCCCAGGTGCCTGGGAATTCTACCAAGAGCAGCCACCGGGGTATCGGCGTCAAACGGCCAGATGGGTTATGGGCGCGAAGCGCGAAGAGACACGACAACGGCGACTCGCGACGCTGATCGACGACTCAGGGAACCGACTGCGGATCAAGCAGCTTCGTAAAGACTGAGGAGCTAGGCCCCGGTTTGCGCACATTCCGGTAGGAATAATCGAGCAATGGCGGTGACGGGACGCCGCACAACAAAGCGTTGCAACTGACGCCACCGCGAGCGTTTGCCGCGAGATTCACCTCACGGCTACTTCGATCTCCAACGACCTTTCACCGCTGCACGGGCAGTGCAGCTGAACGCCAACCGTTAGCCGTTAGCCAGCGCCTCGGCCACGACGCCGACCACCCCCACCACATCAGGCGTACCGCAAGCTCCAGCGCGGGTGAGCGGCAGGGTTCGGCGCAGGCAGGCCCCGGACCCGATAGGCCTCACCTCGATGTACCGAACATGAAGGGTTGTTTTACGTATCAATCGGGTTTCGAGAACCGACCCTGATCGAGGCTTCCGATGCCACACGCAACCACCAAGGCGAAGATTATCCGCGCCGTTGAGGAGCTGCCGGAGGACGCCACCATCGAAGACGCCATCGAGCGGCTCGTCTTTCTGCACAAGGTCGAAGTGGGGCTGAAGCAAGCCCGCGAGGGCAAGAGTGTTTCGGTCGATGAGGTGGAAGCCCGGCTCCGGCGTCGCCGTCAGTCCAAAGAAACCGGGTAGGGAGTCGTGCCCCGTGTGCGGATTACCGAGCAGGCGCAGAGCGAACTCGACGCGATCCTCGAGTACTACGAACGCGTTGGGGCGGGTGACTTTGCGGAGGTGTTCGAGGAGCGGGTGATCGCGAAGATCCGGAAACTCGAGCGATTTCCCCGTATGGGTCGGGTGGTGCCGGAAATCAGAGATGACGCCATCCATGAGGTGCGCTATCGCAACCACCGCATCGTCTATCTGGTGGACCGGGAGGAGGAAGAGATTGTGGTGCTAACGATCTTTCATGCTTCACGTCCCCTGGGAGACTGGGGCGGCTCCGAGGAGTAAAGCGACCCCGCATATCCTGGCCTTCGAGGGCGACAGCCGGGTCTACGCGTTCGAGGGCAACTACGCCCGGTATGAGGAGGACCGTCGCCGGCGCCTCGGCCACGACGCCGACCGCCCCCACCACATCAGGCGTACCGCAGGCTCCAGCGGGGGTGAAGGACGTTTGCAGGTTGAACGTTGAACGTTGGCGTCCTCCGGCGTCGCCGCTCACTGGCCCGGACGTGTGACCGCCCCGACGTCTCCCGCGCACGGCTCACCGGTCGAGCGGGCTGCGGACCGAGGTGCTCCGGTGTCGTGCCGGATCCGGCAGACGGAAATGGGAATGGGGAAGATATGTAGCCTGTAGCGGAATATTGTCAGGCAACATTGAGATGTAAGTGCTTGATTGTACTGTGTTTTTCCAGTAGGTTGGACCGGTGATACATAGCCACGGGGCGCGTTGTAACACGGCCCATGGCGGGTTAATAATAGGTTATGCGCCTGAAATTAAGAACGGAAGCTTTGTATGCTGTGATGCCGTACCCAGTATGCTGTGATGCCGTACCCATCATTCGAATCGATCACTGCCATGACGGACCGCTCTGCCCACATTTCGCATCTTACCCTGCTGTTCGTTGGCCTATTCCTGTTTGCATCAGCACAGGCACAGGATTGCCCATTCACCGAAAGCGATGCTATCGCCGACACGCTCAATCCGAAGGGCTATTATCCGCTGGAAATCAATATTGTTCATGAGTATGTGAACAGGAGTGGACCCTTTATCGACTATCTACTTAGACAAGAAGTTGTAGCCGACACGCTTATTGATGAAGATCTGTTCTATAAGCTCAAAGTGATTTCATTCGACGCTGAAAATACCACGATTATCACAGAGACAGACACGTCCTATTACTATCGAGCCGTCATTAATGGGGTCCTGTCTAGCTGGACCCCCGAGGCAGGAAAAACTGAAAGCGAAATTCAATTCTTTCGAGACTTCAACACCTGTTATACGCACGCCAACAGGCCGGATGGGATTATCGTGCAAGGAGCCTACGACACCACGTTCACGTTTCCGTCGGGCGAATCCTCTACTCTGGCGGCCGTGAAGGAATTCGTCTTCATTCTACCTCAGGCTAGAGAAACACAGGAATATGGCTATGGAATAGGACTCCTACACAGCGGGGGAGAACCTAGCGTGAGTACAACGCTGACCTATGCCCGGATCGGTGGGCAAGAGTACGGCACTCCACTCGATTCGCTCTTCGACATTCGGGTAAGCCTCGAATCGCCATCGCTTCCCAAAGAGACATTTAGCCTGTCGGCATACCCGAATCCGTCGTACGCGCTGACCCATTTTGCTCTGGTGCTAGCTCAGTCTGGCCGTGCCTCCATGCGAGTTTACAACGTGCTGGGTCAGCTTGTCGCCACGCCCCTACAGGATGTTTACCTACCGATAGGCAATCACACGATTGAATGGAACGCTGAGGCTGTAACTACCGGCGTGTATTTCGCCGAGCTTTTCGTCGAGGGTCACCCTGTAGCAAAAAGCAGCGTCGTTGTCACCCGGTAGATCCGAGGACGTGCTTTCACATCTGGCATAATCCGTGGATGCTCCATTTCAAGAACGGCCTTTTTCTAACTCATTACCCAACCCCAACAGATATAATGACTTATACCACACTGAAACAGCGGTTTCCTGCGTCGTTACGCGGTGTTTTCTTGCTCATGCTGATAGGAATTGCCTTTCCCTTGAGCGTCTTGGGCCAGGAGACGTCCTGTGCCCATGGAAATATCCAGTGGACGCAGAGCCAGATGCAAGCCATGCTGAGTTCGCAGGCTGAGGTGCCGACCTCTGGTCAGTTCAGAGCACTCATCGTTTTTGTCAGGTTCAAGGACGACACGTTCAACGACACGTGTAACGACAAGTGGCTCGCCTGGCACACGAGTGACATGCTGCCCGATATGGCGCATGACTTCCTCGCTCCAGGTGGAGCAGGCGGTCAGGCACCCAGCCCGCCTTTTCCAGAGGACTCAATCACCGAATACTTCTATCAGCAATCGGATCGAAGCTTCATCTTCTACGGAGAGCCGTATGATGAAGTCGTTGAAACGCAGTTCAACGAGAGCCACTACCAGATCACAGGGACGGGCTCTACGTCTCAAAATGGTATGGCGGAGCTCACAGAGGAAGTGCTTGATTACATCGATGCGCAAGGTTTTGACTTCAGCGAGTACGATAATGACGGGCCCGATGGGGTGCCCGACTCCATTGATGATGATGGCTATATCGATCACATTTTTATAATCCCGCGAAGATTTCAGCAGCAAGTATCATGGGCGGGGTTTTCAATTCTCGGTAATCCTAATCAACCTATACTTTCCTACGATGGCAAAGATGTGGATTGGAATCTGTCAGGGTCCTACAACCGGTACGGGAATGCTGGAAACATCATACCACTGCTAACACTTGGACGCCTCATGGCTCACGAGTTCGGCCACGACATCTGGGGCACATCCAACATCGGAGGCGTGCATTTACAAGCCATCACCAGCAATGACGTTCCCTCGAACGGCACCAAACGAATCGCTTACGCACACATGCCTGGTAGAGGTGGTGCTCTTGACATGGCGGGTAATGAAACGATCTCGGCTTTCGAGCGCGACGTCATCGGCTGGATCAACTGCATCCCCCTGCAAAGCGACGCCAGCGGCGTTAGGCTCGATCACCTGTACTCGTCAGGGGACTGTCGCGTCATTGAGCTTGACAACAGCTCTTCCGGCAAGACCATCTACCTGTCGAACCTCCAACACGTCGACTACTTTGATGAACTCCACATCTACGATCCCTCCTGCTTCTATGCCGAGGATGGCCTCAAAACGACGGGACTGCTGGTGGGCATAAGTCAGGGTTCAGGCTCCAGCGCTGAGTATGATGAGCTTCCTGCCGACAATACGCTCGATATATCCAACGCAGCAGGTACCTACGCGGGCGATCTCTATTCTCCTTCCACGTCAGTACAAATAACTCCGTGGACCCGGCCCAACATTAACGGCTGCACCGGCTATACCTCTGATCCTGATTGTGATGCTTCGAACTTCACGCCAAGCTGGCAGGCGGTTGATAATATCCGCTACGTCAGCGGCTCAAGCGGACCCGTGGAATTCGATTACATCGCTGACTTCCGTGCGGCCCCGATCATCCGTGAAGACTCCTGGATCGGAGCCGAGACCTCGGGTGAAACGATCACCGGGGATCTCATCGTCGAGGCCGGCGCTACGCTCACTATTGAGCCAGGCACGACCTTGAAGTTTGCATCCGGCAAGGGGATCATCGTCTACGGCACGCTCGACGCCGAAGACGTGACGCTGACAGCCAGCGGCACCTCCTGGGACGGCATCACGCTCTCTGGCTCTAGTGCCTCGGCCAGTATCCATAACAGCACCATCTCGAAGGCGACGACCGGTCTCTACGTTCAAAGCGCCAGCGGTATCCCCACTGTCACAGGTTCCACCATCACCAACAGTGGTAGCTATGCTATCCACGTCAATTCCGGTTCCGTCGACGTCTATGACTCACAGCTTACCAACTCCGGCTCGCACGGCGTCTACGTCCAGGGCGGCGACATTACGCTGACTAACTCGACCGTTTCCGGCAACGGCGGCAGCGGCGTCCGGCTCGCCTATGGCGTTAGCGGGCTGCGCCTGGGCTGCTGCGGCGATAATGGATATAATGTCTTGACAGGCAACGGCTCGCACGGCGTCTACGCCAACGCATCGTCGTTGACTCTCGGCATTGCGCCCTCGGTTGTCTTGCCTGATGGCTATGCGGGCTACAATTCGATCTACGCCAACACTGGGAAGGACATGTATTTGACCAACGGGTCGGATGTGCGAGCCGAGCAGCATTGGTGGGGGGAGTCCCCGCCGAGCACGTCCGACTTTCACATCTCCGGCACCTCCACGCTTGACTATACGCCATATCTAGTGCCGTGTCAAGGATCATCTGCCGGGTAGGATGGTAGCTTCAACAATCGCTCACTCCTGAAGCTACTTCCTGCCATGGCCAAAAAATACTGCGTCACGCTCAATGACAACGAACGTCAGCACCTCAATGGCCTCATTGAGCGGCGTTCAAAAAGCGCCTCGCCCGTCAAACGAGCCTTCATGCTGCTCAAAGCAGATCAGAGCCAGGGCGCACCGGCCTGGACCGATGAACGCATCGCCGAAAGCTACAACGTCAGTGTCCGAACCGTCGAGCGCTTACGCCGGCGCTTCATCGAAGAAGGCTTCGAGGTGGCTCTCTACGGCAAAAAACGCGAACCGGTTAAAGAGAAGATCTTCGACGGGCAGGTCGAGGCCCATCTGGTGGCCCTGCGCTGTTCAGAGCCGCCGGAAGGCTTTGCCCGGTGGTCGCTTCGACTTCTGGCTGACCGTATGATCGAACTCGGTTACGTCGAATCGATCTCGCATGAGAGCGTGCGGCAGTTGCTTAAAAAAACGAACTCAAGCCCTGGCGCGTTAAGTCGTGGGTAATTCCTCAAGCCGATGCCGCCTTCGTCTGCCAGATGGAGCAAGTGCTCGATGTCTACGCCCGGCCCTACGACCCGCTCCGACCGGTTGTGTGCCTCGATGAAGCCCGCAAGCAACTCATCAGCGAGGTGCGGCAGCCCTTCACGAGGGCCGACGGGGTGCGGCACGTGGATTACGAGTACAAACGCGAAGGGACCCGCACGCTCTATATGCTCTGCGAGCCGCTGGGCGGCTTCCGGAAGGTGCTCGTCACGGAGCGTCAGGACCGTTTGACGTGGGCTCGTGTGGTGGCCCACCTCGTTGAAGACCTCTATCCAGACGCCGAGACGATCACGCTGGTTCAGGACAACCTCTCCGCGCACACCGTCTCGGCGCTCTACGAGGTCTTCGACGCCGAGCGCGCCCGGCGCATCGTGCGCAAGTTGGAGGTGGTCCCGACGCCGGTGCATGGTTCGTGGTTGAACATGGCCGAGATCGAGCTTTCGGTGCTGGTTCGTCAGGGTCTCTGTCGCCGCATCGGCAATGCATCGCAGTTAGAGGGCGAGATCGCCGCCTGGTACGAGGCGCGCAACGCAAAGCAGCGGGGTGTAGACTGGCAGTTCACCACGGCGGATGCGCGGGTGAAGTTGAAGCGGCTATACCCGTCGATTATAACTTGACGCAGCACTAGGCTCAAACCCGAATATGGCGATGTCTGTTGCAGCCAACGTGCGAGCCGGTACCAGCGAAGCACTGGGCCTCGCCGAAGTAGAAGCCGGGCAATCGGTCTTAGAGCAACCCGCATCTGCTCCGATGGCAGAGACAGCCGCAGGCGAGGCAGGCATCTCTACAAAATCGCAATCTTCGAAGGGTCAATTTGTGAGAGAGATCATGAAGCGACGGGCCGAGCAGGGTCGTGCCGCTTCCGCGGAGGCTTTGCTACGTGTCGCCAGTGAGCGAGGCAACCCGCTGGCCTACCTCGCTCAGGTGTTCGCTGTGGGAGATCTGCTCTACCTAGGGCGAACGCAGGAAGCTATCTTGCTGGGGGAGGCCGTGTTACAAAGCGGGCAACTCGATGCAGGGGCCACGAGCGTAGTAGCGCAGGCTCTGCTGTGGGCCTATGAAGACGTGCTGAAAGACGAAGCCAACGCTGCCCGGATAAGGCAAGTCCTCGCTCTTGCCGGAGAAGCCTTTGAGACCAATGCGGCCATTGCCAATCTTGGTGACGATCAGTTAGAAGCAGACCAGGAAGCTGTAGGACTGCAGTCAGGGGCTTATCCGAACCCATTCAATCCAGAGGTGTCCATCCACTACGCTCTGCCACAGGAAGGACGGGTACGGCTCAGGGTCTTCGACGTGTTAGGGCGTCAGGTGGCGACGCTGGTGGATGAAGTGCAGCAGGCAGGAAGGCACCGGGTTCGTTTTGTGGCCTCGGATCTGCCGAGCGGGGTCTACCTGTACCGCATCGAAGCAGGGGGGCAGATGCAGACAGGGAGGTTGGTTTTGCAGAAGTAGAACGGCGCATAACCCGGAAATTCAGCGGACAAAGGGCGCATAGGCGTTTTCCGGTGCGGTTTTGCTCCGTGCCGTCGCAAGTGGCATTCTTGAAGGTAGTTGCCTCGCAGCCCTTTGCCGCTGATCGCCAAGTCGTTATGCCGCTCCCTGCGCCACGGCCACGACGCCGACCGCCCCCACCGCATCAAGTACCGCAAGCTCCAGCGCGGGTGAAGGACGTTTGCCGGTTAAACGTTGAACGTTAAACGTTGGAGGCCTCCGGCGCCGCCGCTCAGTGGCCCGGAGGTGTGACCGCCTCCACGTCTTCCAAGCACGCCTCACCGGTCGAGCGGGCTGCGGACCGAGGTGCCCTGGTTCAACACGTGCGTGTAGTGCCTAACCGGGCGCACCGGGCCTGGTTCTGTGTGGAGGCCGCCACCTGCCGCACTTCGGCCAGAAAACTCAGGTATTCGCGCACGTGTGAAGCCCCGAGCTGTGCCGGATGACGCTTGCCGTAAAAGTAGATAAACCGTTTGATCCACTGGACATAGGCTCGTTCCGTGCTTATACTGTAGTGCCGGATCCGGCAGACGGACCGAACCTGATCGAGCAACCGGGGCGAAGACGGGTTCATGGTGCTTGATGGCAATATGTGTAAGATATGTTGGTATTATATGGCCCGTGGCGATATATTGTCAAGCAGGACCGAGAGGTAAGTGCTTGATTGCACGGCGTTTTGCCGGTATGTTGAATTGGTGATACATGGCCATCGGGCGCGTTGTAACATGGCCCATGGCCGGTTAATAATAGGTTATACCCAAATCCAAACTAAGGAGTTTTAAATGATTCATAATGGAACCTTAGAAGATCTTAAAACAATTATAAAAGGGTGCGGGTTTACCGTAGGCGAAGTAAAAGACCAGCAGCATGGTCATCAAATACGTACAAATGAAGGCGCAATTGTAAATTGGTATACATCTACTGGTAAGATAGTAATTCAAGGAAAAAAACCGGCTAAGGACAAGCTCGAAGAGGCATGGGGTTCGTATACAGGTGTAGCTCCAAAACAAGCTGGGGTTACCGCAGATGCGCCAGCTCCACATGCGCCAGCAAATCCTGCAGTGGCAAACAAAAAAGTCTTTGTGGTTCATGGTCACGATAATGTATCTCGTGAGCAATTAGAATTGGTCTTGCACAAACTTGGTCTCGATCCATTTGTCCTTGCCAATACAGGTGGTGGCGGCCTTACAATAATTGAAGCATTGGAAGCCGAAATAGGAACCAACAATAATCAAGCTAGGTTTGGTATCGTACTTATGACACCGGACGATATGGGTTATTCAAAATCCGATGGTCCAGAGAACGCACAGCCTCGGGCTCGCCAAAATGTAGTCTTGGAAATGGGAATGCTTATTTCGGCTGTAGGCCGCGGCAATGTTGCAATACTTAAAAAAGGTCACCTTGAAGTACCATCAGATGCTCAGGGTATTCTTTACATACCCTTCAACGATCATGTGAAAGAAGTAGTGCCAAAACTAGCTGATAGGCTTAGGGCCGCAGGTTTCGTACTTAACCCGGAAAATATTACTAAAGCATCAAGTTGAATGGGTATAACAAACGGCTGTTGTCGGACGTGCCTACGCTGTGCTTCGGCACGCCGCAAAGCCGGGCGTTATGCGCAACAAATATCAATAGTGGTATTGAGTCTAAAATAATGAGTTTTATTCCTAGAAAATCTAGAAATTTTTTCGAGACAAAATACGCACCAAATTCTGGAGATAGGCCGTGTTTCGATCAAAGAAAAAATGCCTAACATGTCAAGGAATGGGATATGTAACCGAAGTAAGTTGGAAATGCCCAAACCCAAGTTGCTCTTATGGTTCACATGGATTAATTGATTCATGGGCTGAAGGTCCTCCCAATGGCTCTGAGTGGTTTTGCCCAAACTGTGGTACTACTGTTAGCTACTGGCTACACGGTGGTTATGTAAAATCTCATGGCACAAATCCTTGTTCAACTTGTGGGGGCAAGGGGTATGTCCGCTAGATTGTGTTCAAGGTGTTTAATCTCTCAGACTTGATTTCCTATGCTAGAGACGATTATTTCACTATGCGGTCTGGCCTACAGTTTTGTTAGTGGTATCAAGGCAGGACGAGAGGCCAAACACATGCTTGAGGTCCAGCAACGGCAACTCCAGTCAATTGAGCGATTGAGCGAGCATCTGTTTTATGCGTCTGGTATAAATGAAGTCAGAAATACCGCTCTGCCCACTCAAAGATTAGTGACGGATCTTGAAAAGGTTAGAATTGCACTTGATCCTGTTCAACGTGCATTGGGAGACACTATTTTTTCGTCGGGTCTAATCTACACGCCATCTCGAATGCAAGAGGCACTTCTTGAAGATCCATGGAGATGCTTAACTCATATCTCCCCGCTACACAGGATTAATACCCCGGCAAATGATGAGATGATTCCTGTATTTTTTAGCGTTGATGGGGGTCGATACATTGGCTGGCAAACCAGAGGTGCACTCATCACATTGTTTAATTGTGAATTTAATCCTATATCTACAGGATTAAAGAGGATGAGTAGCGTGAGTCAAAGGCTCAGGTTAGAAAACTATGAGGCGGAAAGAGGAAGGATATATGTTCATTTTCCGGAGGTTATTCGGGCGGTGTTCAGTCACTACAGCCTGTTAGGAACATATGTTGCGATTCCTTCAGATCCCAACCTCTGCAGTCTGAGTTGTTATTTGATTGGAGATGTCAAGAGAGGAGTACAAAACTATCACACTTCACTAACTACTGATGCTATAGTTCGTCGACATGGGCGAAGAGAAAAATTGCAACCAGCAGGCGCAGGCTTATTTTTTATTAATTACACTGATGGGGTTGGAGATGCTAGAATCGTTGCTCATTTAGGGTCTGACGGTAGCGGAGCACAAGGCGATCATTTTTATGCTTGGGTTGCTTTTCCCTAAAAAAAGATACCCTCAGCATGGGAAACTCTCTTTCTGGCACCTGCACTATTTCAGACTTGGGATATTCGCAAATTTCGAGGCGCGCATAACCCCTTTATGGCCTCACTTTGTCAAGGGCAATAGCGTCCGTGACTGAAAAAAATACCTTTCGGTACCTCTTCGGCTTCCCAGTTTACATCGCCTTGTTGCCGCGCGTGTCCTGTCGGTTTGGTTGCGCGCCTGTTTGGAGGCGTCGTACCTAACACCTTTAGAGAGGCTGACCTTACCCCCACCGGATCACGTACCGCAGGCTCCAGCGGGGGTGAGCGGATTCAGAGCGCCCCGGCGGCGTCGCGGGCGCCCAGGCGGTGCACCACGAGGGTGGAGAGGCCGATGAGCAGCATCAGGAAGACGGCGTAGGCGGCGGCCGCGCCGAAGTCGTAGAGGCGGAGCTGCGCCAGGATCTCGACGCTGATGGGCCGGTTCTCGAAGATGTAGAGCATGATGGAGGAGACGAACTCGCCCAGGGCCGCCACGAACGTCAGCAGCGTGCCGGCCAGGATGCCCGGGCCGATGACGGGCAGCACCACGCGCCGGAACGTGGTGAGGAAGCCCGCACCCAGGTCGGCCGAGGCCTCGGAGAGGCGGTCGTCGTAGCCCTCGAGGGCGGCCACGGTGGCGTGCACCACGAAGGGGATGTGGCGGATGAAGTAGGCCAGCGGCAGGATCCAGAAGGTGCCCACCAGGATGCGCCCGAAGCTCAGGGGCGAGGGGGTGTTGAACGTCACGATCAGGTTGACGGCGATGACCGTGCCGGGGATGGCGAAGGGCAGGGCCGTCAGCAGGCGGACGAGCGTGCGGCCGGGCAGCCGCCCCCGGGTGATGAACAGCGCCGCCGCCACGCCGAAGACCACGTTGGCCGCCGTGGCCAGCGCGGCCATGCGCAGGCTGTTGCGGATGGGCTGGAACACGTCCGGGTCGGCCAGCAGGTCCACGTAGTTGGCCAGCGTGTAGCGGGTCGGGAGGATCTGGTAGGTCCAGCTCCCTTCCTGCGCCTTTTCCACCGAGGTAGGAGCTCCCTGACCGCTTTTGCCCGATGGGTCGGGATTCGTCTCAGCACGTCCGTTAGCCACGCGTGCGGGTTGGCCTCGTGCGGCTTGCACGTCGCCAGCAGCGAGTACATGACCGCCGCCTTTCCAGGACTACGCGTCGGCGCATGCGACGGCGTGCACAGGTGCAGGTTCTGCTCGGCTGCCAGCCGCTGGCTCAACTCACGGTCGGCATTGCGAATCCATCTCGCTCGGCTGGCACTTCCACTACGCCGCTGACGAAGGGCTCGTGCTGGGTCGACGCGTGGCGAGCTACCTTACCAACACCGATCTCCTGCCCGAATGAGGCAGGGCGCCCGTCGTGTTCTGTCGGGCCTCAACGCAGTAAAAGGGGCGGTGCAAGCAAAGCGGCTCTCGCGTTCGCTTGTATCCTCGAGACCGTCTGAGTAGCTTGGGCGGTTGGCTGCCGCCGGGTGCCTCCGTCCGGCAGGCCGGTTTGCCTGTTTCGTCTGCCCCCCGCTCCCATGCCTGTCCCTGCAAGGTATGCGCTCGGCGCCGCGCTGGTCCTCGTCGCCGGGATGCTGTCCGCCTGCCGTCGCACCCCCGACCCGATCCCCGTCGCCCCGGGCGACACCATCGCGCTGATCGGCAACAACCTCTGCTCGCGGGCGCTCCACTTCGGACACCTCGAGACGGAGATCTACCTGCGGTATACAGACCACCGGCTCACGCTGCGCAATCTGTGTGACGGCGGCGATACGCCCGGCTTCCGGCCTCACTCGGGCCGCCCCTCGCCCTGGGCATTTCCCGGTGCCGAGCAATTCTATGCCGGTTCGGAGCTGGCGCGCGACTCCGGCAGCGAAGGCCACTTCGAGACGCCGGACGAGTGGCTCACGCGCCTCGGGGCCGACGTCATCGTGGCCTTCTTCGGCTACAACGAGTCGTTCCGCGGGCCGGAAGGGCTCGACCTCTTCAAGGCCGAGCTGGATGCCTTCGTCCGCCACACGCTGAACCAGCGCTACAACGGCATGGCGCCGCCGGTGCTGGCCCTTGTCTCGCCCATCGCCTTCGAGGACCGGACCGACGCCTACGACCTGCCGGACGGCACGCGGGAGAATGCCAACCTGGCGCTCTACACCGGGGCCATGCAGGAGGTCGCCGCCCGGCATGGCGTCCGCTTCGTCGATGTGTTCACTCCGTCGAAACGCTGGTTCGAGACGAGCGAGGAGCCGCTGACGATCGACGGCTTCCAGCTCAACGACGCCGGGTATGCTCGCCTGGCTGCCTACCTCGCCGAGGCGCTCTTCGAGGCGCCGAAGCCGGAGGCGGCCGCCCACCGGCCGCTCGTGCGCAAGGCCGTGCTGGAGAAGAACTGGATGTGGCACAACGACTACAAGATCCCCAACGGCGTGCACGTCTTCGGCCGCCGCTACGAGCCCTACGGGCCGGACAACTACCCGGCCGAGCTGGAGAAAATCCGGCAGATGACGGCCATCCGCGATACGGCCATCTGGCGGGCGCTGCACGGTGAGTGGACGGACCTGGCCGCGGCCGATGCGCGCACGCGGCCCCTGCCGCCGGTGCAGACCAACTACGAGCCGAGCGAGAAGAACGGCGCTCTCCGCTACCTCTACGGCCAGGAAGCGCTGGACCACCTGATCCCCGCACCGGGCTATCGCATCGAGCTGTTCGCCTCCGAGCGGGAGTTCGACGACCTGGCGAACCCCGTGCAGCTCTCCTTCGATAACCAGGGCCGCCTGTGGGTGGCCGTGATGCCGAGCTACCCCCACTGGAAGCCCGGCGACCCGAAGCCCAACGACAAGCTCCTCATCCTCGAAGACACCGACGGCGACGGCCGCGCCGACCGGCAGACGACCTTTGCCGACAGCCTGCACCTGCCCGTCGGCTTCGAGTTGACGCCCGAGGGCGTCTACGTCTCGCAGGGCACCAACCTCGTGCTCCTGACCGACACCGACGGCGACGACCGCGCCGACCGCCGCGAGATCGTCCTCAGCGGCTTCGACGACCACGACACGCACCACACCATCAGCGCCTTTACCACCGACCCCTCGGGCGCCATCTACATGGCCGAGGGCGTCTTCCTGCATACCAACGTCGAAACGCCGTACGGACCCGTGCGGGCCACCAACGGCGGCTTTTACCGCTACGACCCGAAGCGCCGGCACCTGGAGCGCACGGCCCAGCTTGCCATCCCCAACCCCTGGGGCATCGCCTTCGACGACTGGGGGCAGCCCTTCTTCGCGGAAACGTCGGGGCCGGACGTCCGCTGGATGATGCCCGGCACCGTCCGGCCGCGCTACGGCGTGGCCACCCACAAGTCGTTCAACCTGATCGAAGAAGCGCACCGGGTGCGCCCCACCTCGGGCCTGGAGTTCGTCTCCAGCCGCCACTTCCCCGACGAGGTCCAGGGCGATCTGCTCATCAACAACACCATCGGCTTCCTCGGCACCAAACAGCACACCATGCGCGAAGACGGCACGGGCTACGTGAGCACCCACCGCCTGGATCTGGTCCGCGGCACCGACCCGAACTTCCGCCCGGTGGACATGGAGTTCGCCCCGGACGGGTCGCTGTACCTGGTGGACTGGCACAACGTGCTGATCGGGCACATGCAGCACAACGCCCGCGACCCGCTCCGGGACCACGAGCACGGCCGCATCTACCGCATCACCTACCCGTCGCGTCCGCTGGTCGAGCCGGCGCCGGTGGCCGGCGCGCCCGTCAAGGTCCTGCTGGAGAACCTCAAGCTGCCCGAGTACCGCACGCGCTACCGCACCCGCCGCGAGCTGCGCGGCCGCGACCCCGGCGAGGTCCTGCCCGCCCTCCGGGCGTGGGTGGCCGGCCTGGATGCGGACGACCCGCGCTACGAGCATCACCTGCTGGAGGCGCTGTGGGTGACGTGGGGGCTGAACCGGGTCGATGAGGCGCTGCTCCGGCGGTTGCTGCAGGCAGACGACTTCCGCGCGCGGGCCGCCGCCGTGCGGGTGCTGCGCTACACGGGCCACCAGGTGGCCGATCAGGCCGATCTGCTGGAACAGGCCGCCCGGGACCCGCACGGGCGCGTCCGCCTCGAAGCCATCGTCGCGGCGTCCTGGCTGGAGCGGGAAGCCGGGCTGCGCGTGCTGGACGCCGCCGGGGAGCACCCGCTCGACGAGTGGATGATCCATGCCTACCGGACCGCCCGGGCTCACCTCAACGGCCGGGAGGTGACCGAGGAGGACGAGGAGACGACCCAGACGAGGCTGGAAGGGGAGGCGCTCGCCCGCTTCCTGCTGGGACGGGAGATCTACCGCCGCGAGGGCTACTGCGGCACCTGCCATCAGCTCGCCGGCGAGGGGCTGTCGGCCTCCGGCTTCCCTCCGCTGGCCGGCACGCGCTGGGTGCTGGGCGACGAGGAGCGCCTGATCAAGCTCACGCTGAAGGGCCTCTACGGCCCCATCGAGGTGCTGGGCCGCCGCTACGACGGGCAGGTGCCCATGACGGCCTTCGAGGGCCTGCTGAACGACGAGGAGGTGGCGGCGGTGCTGACGTACGTGCGCAACGCCTTCGGCAACGAAGCCTCCGTCATCTCGCCGGAGCAGGTGGCGGCGGTGCGCGCGGCGATCCGCGACAAGGAGGGCTTCTACACCCCGCAGGAACTGCTGCTCCAGCATCCGTTCGAAGACGATGAATGAACCGGGCCGTGGGGAAGGGGATCAGGACCGACACGGTGGATCGTTGCCGCCGGCACTCGGCCTCCTTCGGCTCCACGACGCCTCGTTCCACGCATAGCACGAGGGCGCTCATGACGCTCGACACCTTCACCCGTACCCTCCACGACGACGCGCCGCCGGCCGGGCTGCCGGCCCCGCTAGAGGCGCTCTGGTACGAGGCCCGGGGCGACTGGGACCGCGCCCATCGCCTCGTCCAGGACGACCCTTCGGCCGAGGCGGCCCGCGTCCATGCCTACCTGCATCGCAAGGAAGGCGATGCGGGGAATGCCGCCTACTGGTACCGCCGCGCCGGCCAGCCTCGCTGCACCGGCTCGCTCGACGACGAGTGGCGCGCCCTCGTCGAGGCGCTGCTCGCACAGCCCTGATCCAGCCATGTCCCGTCTGCTCGTTTCCCGCCCGCCCCGGCTCCGTCTGCTCGCGTTCCTGATGGCGGGGGCCTGCCTGGCCGTGTGGCCCGGCTGCGGCACCGCCGACCCCGATGCCGCGCTGCGCGACCTCTACGAGGCCGCCTGGCGGTTCCGGCTCGAGGAAGACCCGCTGCTGGCCACCTCCGTCGGCGTCCACACGCACAACGACCGCCTGCCGTCGATGGCGCCGGAGGACCTGGCCCGCCGCGAAGCCTACTGGCAGGACGTGCTCGCCCGCCTCGATGCGCTCGACGTCGACGCCCTCAGCCGCACCGGACGCATCCACTACGCCATCTTCCGCGATCAGGTGGAGGACGCGCTGGCGCAGTACCGCTTCGGCGCGTACCGCATCCCGCTCAATGCCGACTCGGGCTTCCACACGGCCTTTGCCCGCCTGCCGGCCCAGGTGCCGCTGGCCACCGTGGCCGACTACGACGCCTACCTGGCCCGGCTGCGGGCCTTCCCCGCCTACGTCGATCAGCACATCGCCCTCATGCGCGAGGGCCTCGCCACCGGGATGACGCTGCCGCGCGTCGTGCTCGACGGCATCGACGTGACGTGGACGACCCATCTGGTGGACGACGTGGAGGAGAGCGTCTTCTGGGCGCCGTTCGCCGCCTTTCCGGCGGCCGTGCCGCCCTCCGAGCAGGTGCGCCTGCGCGCCGAGGGCCGGGCGGCCATCGAGGAGGCGGTGCAGGAGGGCTACCGCCGCTTCGGGCGGTTCATGACGGACGAGTACATCCCCGGCGCCCGCCCCACCATCGCCGCCGCCGATCTGCCCGACGGCCGGGCGTACTACGAACAGCGCGTCCGCCACTTCACCACGCTGGACCTGACGCCCGAGGAGATCCACCGGATCGGGCTCGCGGAGGTCGCCCGCATCCGCGCCGAGATGGAAGCCGTCATCGAGCAGGTCGGCTTCGAGGGGGATTTCGCGGCCTTCCTGCGGTTTCTGCGGACCGATCCGCGCTTTTACGCAGAGACGCCGGAGGCGCTGTTGAAGGAAGCCGCCTACATCGCCAAGCGGATGGACGGCCGGCTGCCGGCGCTGTTCAGGACGCTGCCGCGCCTGCCCTACGGCATCGCCCCGGTGCCCGACCACCTCGCGCCGAAGTACACCGGTGGGCGGTACGTCGGCCCCGCCTGGGGCAGCACCGAGCCGGGCTACTACTGGGTCAACACCTACGACCTGCCGAGCCGCCCGCTCTACACGCTGGAGGCGCTGACGCTGCACGAGGCCGTGCCGGGGCATCACCTGCAGATCGCGCTCAGCCGGGAGCTGGAGGACCTGCCCGATTTCCGGCGTTTCTCGTACATCTCGGCCTTCGGCGAGGGGTGGGGGCTCTACGCCGAGTGGCTCGGCCTGGAGGCCGGCTTCTACACCGACCCGTACAGCAACTTCGGCCGGCTCACCTACGAGATGTGGCGGGCCTGCCGCCTCGTGGTCGACACCGGCATGCACGCCCTGGGCTGGACGCGCGCGCAGGCGATGGACTTCCTCGCCTCGAACACGGCGCTCTCGCTGCACGAGGTGCGCACCGAGACGGATCGCTACATCTCGTGGCCGGGCCAGGCGCTGGCCTACAAGATGGGCGAGATCACGATCCGCCGGCTGCGCCGGGAGGCCGAAGACGCCCTCGGCGAGCGGTTCGACGTCCGCGCCTTCCACGACGTCGTCCTGCGCAACGGCTCCGTGCCGCTGCCGGTGCTGGAGGCCGAGGTGCGGGCCTACATCGCGGCGGCGGGGGGGTGAGCCCGGCCGGTCCGATGCGTCCGGCGGGCCGGTTCCACCGTCTCTTCGCAGAGGCCCTGCAACCTCGCCCGGGGCAGGGTAGTAGGGCCTTCCCGCGTCGCTGGACGACGGCTGCGGTATCCCTCCGGTGCCGCGCTGCCTCGCCCCTCCCCGGCCCGTGCATCTCCGCTCCTCCCCATGCCTCCGCTCACCCGGCAGATACTGCGCCAGGAAGTCGTCGACTCGCTGCGGCTGGCCGGGCCGGTGGTCGTGGCGCAGCTCGGGCAGATCTCGATGGGGTTCGTCGACACCGTCATGGTGGGGCGGCTCGGGACCGAGGCGCTGGCCGCCGTGGCGCTGGGCAACACGATCTTTTTCTTTCTCTACATCGTCTGCATCGGCGTGATGGCGGCCGTCGGGCCGATGGTGGCGCAGGCCTTCGGAGCCGAGGACCATGAGCCCATCGAGCGGACGGTGCGGCAGGGGCTCTGGCTGGGCGTGGTGATCTCCGTGCCGGCGTTTCTGCTGATCTGGAACTTCGGGCCCTTGCTGCGCCTGGCCGGGCAGGACCCGGCCACGGTGGCCCTGGCCCAGGCCTACCTGCGGGCCATCGTCTGGGGCTTCCTGCCGGGCGTCTGGTTCATGGCGCTGCGCGGGTTCGTCGAGGCGCTGTCCCGTCCCTGGCCGGCCACGGTGATCACGCTGGTCGGGCTCGTGCTGAACATCGGGGCGAACTACGTGCTCATGTTCGGCCGGCTCGGGTTTCCGGCCCTCGGCGTCGTCGGCACGGGCTGGGCGAGCACGCTGGTCTTCTGGTTCCTCTTCCTGGCGCTGGCCACGCTGGTGGCCACGAGCGCGCCGTTCACCGCGTACGGCATTTTTCGCCGCCTCCGGAAGCCGGACGGCCCGTACTTCCGCGAGCTGTTCCGGATCGGCTGGCCCATCGGCGTCTCCTACGGCGTGGAGTCCGGCCTCTTCACGATGACGGCGCTGCTGATGGGGTGGCTGGGGACGACGGCGCTGGCGGCGCACCAGGTGGCGCTGCAGTGTGCGGCCATCACGTTCATGGTCCCCCTCGGGATCGGCATCGCCACGTCGGTTCGCGTCGGGCAGGCGGCCGGCCGCGGGGATGTCGCCGGCGTGCGGCGGGCCGGCTACGTCGGGATCGCGCTGGCGCTGCTGTTCATGACGGGCACGGCGACGGTGTTCTGGACGCTCCCGGAGCCCATCGTCGGGATCTACCTGGACCTGAACGATCCCGGCCGGGCCGAGGCGGTGCGCCTGGCGGTGAAGCTGCTGGGCGTGGCGGCGGTGTTTCAGGTGTTCGACGGCGTGCAGGTGGCCGCGGCCGGAGCCCTGCGCGGCCTCAAGGATACCCGCATCCCCATGCTATTGGCCTTTTTTTCATACTGGATTCTCGGTCTTTCGGCCGGATATATGCTAGCCTTCGAGGCGGAGCAGGGTGCCGTCGGGCTCTGGTGGGGGCTCGTCCTCGGTCTGGCCTCGGCGGCGGTGCTGCTTACCCTGCGCTTCTACCGGCATACCCGCGCCCGGCTCGTCCTCCCCTCTGCCGTCCCGTAGCCGGCCGGGCCCGATCGGTGAGCCGTGCGGCGGCTTCCGGGACCGGTGGCGGGGTGTCCGGCGCGTCCGGCACGTCCTTCCCGACTTCGTCGATGTCGTGCGGAGTCAAGGGGTTGCGGCAAATGTGCCGGCCTGCTCTTTATTCTAAATTCAATGGCGTTTAGACTGGGGTTGACGATCAACATCGTACCTTTGGACGCTTTGCTTTCCGCTCAAACGCTTTAACGTTGCGACGGCATGCCGCAGATCTTTCCTAAGAAGGCGAACCTACTCCCGCACCTGTCGCTGGCGGGGGCCCTGCTGGGGGGAGTCCTTTCCATCTTTCTGGTCTGGTACTACTTCTCCCCGGAGTTTCTGAACGTCGGCTATGCTCCGGAGCAGCCGGTTCCCTACAGCCACCGCCTGCACGTCGATCAGCTGGGGCTGGATTGCCGCTACTGCCACAACTGGGTGGAGACGTCGGCGCATGCCAACGTGCCCTCGACGCAGACGTGCATGAACTGCCACGCGCAGATCCGGACGGAGTCGCTGAAGTTGCTGCCGGTGCGGGAGAGCTGGGCCACGGGGCAGCCGATCGAGTGGGTCAAGGTGCATCACCTGGCCGACTATGCCCACTTCAGCCATGCCGCGCACGTGAACAACGGCGTCGGGTGCGAGACGTGCCACGGCCGGATCGACCAGATGGAGGTCGTCTATCAGGTGGAGCCGCTCTCGATGGGATGGTGCCTGGAGTGCCACCGGCAGCCGGAGCTGTACCTGCGTCCGAACGAGGAGATCACGACGATGGGCTACGTGCAGCCGGCTACCTTCATCGAGCGCAACCTGGAGCGCATTCGCCGCGAAGGCATCCAGCCCCCCACGAACTGTTCGGCCTGCCATTACTAGGGCCGTTGGCCGGTGACCCGTGGCCGGTGGCGGAACCCGCCACGGCACTACGGCCCGCCTGACGCCGTCCGCAGCCCATAGCCAGGAGCTAACCGCTACCCATGATCGAACTTCCCATTCTAGACGCCGCCGAGGCCACCGACGAATCGTCGCGTATGCGCTTCTGGCGCAGCTTCAGCCACCTGCGGAAGGACCCCGACTTCCAGAAGATCGCGCAGCAGGAGTTCATGCCGGGCGCACTGGACGAACCCGGCGGTGCGACCCGGCGGCAGTTCCTGCAGCTGATGGGCGCGTCGGTGGCGCTGGCCGGCCTGACCGGGTGCCGCAAGCCGGTTCAGACGATCCTGCCCTACACCCGCAAGCCCGAGGAGGTGATCCCGGGCATTCCGATGTATTACGCCACCGCGATGCCGTTCCGCGGGGTGCTGCGGCCGCTGCTCGTCGAAAGCCACGAGGGCCGGCCGACCAAGGTGGAGGGCAACCCCGAGCACCCGGCCAGCATGGGCGCCTCGGGCGTGTTCGAGCAGGCCTCGGTGCTGACGCTCTACGACCCGGATCGCTCCGCCCGGGTGTTGCGGGAGGGGAGCGAGGCGTCCTGGCAGGACTTCGTGAACTTCGCGCAGCAGTTTGCGGCCGGCGCGCAGGCTCGCCGCCTCGCCGTGCTCTGTGAGCCGACCTCCTCGCCCACGCTGCTCGCCCTGCGGGACCGCCTGGCGCAGCGCTTCGGGCAGGTGGACTGGGTCACGTACGAAGCCGCCGGGGACGATGCCGAGGCCCTCGGCTACCAGCAG
Source organism: Roseithermus sacchariphilus (assembly GCA_003285105.1). Classification (GTDB taxonomy): domain Bacteria; phylum Bacteroidota; class Rhodothermia; order Rhodothermales; family MEBIC09517; genus Roseithermus; species Roseithermus sacchariphilus. The sequence goes on from CP030158.1 coordinate 1,794,294, forward strand.
GCCTTCGGGCGGCCGGTGCGTCCGCACTATCGCTTCTCCGAGGCCGAGGTCATCGTCAGCTTCGATGCCGACTTCCTCGGGCCCACGGCGCGCAACTACCTGGCGGACACGCGCGAGTTTGCCGCGAGCCGTCGCCTGGAGGCTCCGGGCGACGCGATGAGCCGCTTCTACATCGTCGAGAGCACGTACACGAACACCGGCAGCGCGGCCGACCATCGCCTGCGTCTGCGGGCCAGCGAGGTCCCGGCGTTCGCCGCGGCCGTGGCGGCCCGCCTGGGCGTGCCCGGTGCCGGAAGCCAGGGCGCGGCCTTCGCCGACCACCCGTACGTGGCCGCCATCGCCGACGACCTGCGGCGGGCCGGGGCGCGCGGGGTGGTGCTGGCCGGAGAGACGCAGCCGGCCGTCGTCCACGCCCTCTGCGCCGCCATCAACAGCGCCCTCGGCGCCGTCGGGACCACCGTGCGGCTGCTGGACACCGGCGTGCCGGCCACGCCGTCGGTGGACGCGCTGCGGGCGCTCGTCGGCCGCATGCGGGCGGGCGACGTCGACGCGCTCCTCATGATCGGGGTCAACCCGGTCTACGACGCACCGGCGGATCTGGACTTTGCCGGCGCGCTGCAGCAGGTGCCGCAGTCGATCCACCTCGGGCTGCATGTGGACGAGACGGCGCGGGCCAGCCGCTGGCACCTGCCGCGCGCCCACTACCTGGAGGCCTGGGGCGACGGGCGCAGCTACGACGGCACCCTCTCGGTCATCCAGCCCCTCATCGCACCCCTCTACGACGACGCCCACTCCGAGATCGAGGTCGTCAACGTGCTGGCTACGGGCCTCGACGAGTCCGGCTACGACCTGGTGCGCGCCCGGTGGCGGTCGGTCATTCCGGGCAACTTCGAGGAGGGCTGGCGGCGTGTCCTGCACGACGGGTTCCTGCCCGGCACGGCCTATCCCGCCGTGACGGCGGCGGCCGGGCCGGTCGCCCTGAGCGGCCTGCCGCAGCCGCGGGAGGGGCTGGAGGTCGTCTTCCGCCTCGACCCGACGGTGCTCGACGGCAGCTTCGCCAACAACGGCTGGTGCCAGGAGCTGCCGGACCCGGTGACGAAGATCGTGTGGGACAACGTGGCCGTGATGAGCCCGGCCACCGCCGAGGCCCTCGGCGTCGTGGCCGAGTACCGCGTCGGGCGCTACGAGGTCGACCGCATCGACCTGAGCGTGAACGGGCAGACGGTGAACCTGCCCGTATGGATCGTGCCGGGACACCCGGACGATGCCATCACCGTGAACCTCGGCTACGGGCGAGACATCGCCTCGAACCGGCCCCGCCGCGTGACGGGCTTCTTCGACCTGGACGACTACACGGACGTCTACGGCCAGGGCCATGCCATTGCCACGGGCGTCGGGGTGAACGTGGCGGTGCTGCGCACGGCCGATTCGATGCACGTGGCGCAGGGGGCCACCGCCCGGCCCACCGGCGAGACGTACACGATCGTGACCACGCAGGATCACGGCTCGATGGAAGGCCGGCCGCTGGTGCGCATGACGGACCTGGAGACGTTCCGCGCCAACCCGGACTACATGCTGGAGCAGGAGCCCACCCTGCCCGGCGGCGAGCCCTGGACGGAGTACCCGGAGCCCTGGGCCGAGGACCATCCGCGGGAGCAGCCGGCCTACCACGACAACCCCTACTACAAGAACCAGTGGGGGATGGTCATCGACCTGAATGCCTGCACCGGGTGCAACGCCTGCATCGTGGCGTGCAACAGCGAGAACAACATTCAGATCGTCGGGAAGACCGAGGTGGGCCGGGGGCGCGAGCTGCACTGGCTGCGCCTGGACCGCTACTTCGTCACCGCGGGCGAGGACGACGTGGACAACCCGCAGATGGTGATGCAGCCGCTGCCCTGCCAGCACTGCGAGAACGCCCCCTGCGAGTCCGTCTGCCCCGTGGCGGCCACCGTGCACTCGCCCGACGGCACCAACCAGATGATCTACAACCGCTGCATCGGCACGCGGTACTGCTCGAACAACTGCCCCTACAAGGTGCGGCGCTACAACTGGTTCAACTGGACCAAGACGCTGCCGATCACGCTGCAGATGGCGCAGAACCCGAACGTGACGGTGCGCTCGCGCGGGGTCATGGAGAAGTGCTCCTACTGCATCCAGCGCGTGCGCGAGGTGCAGCAGCGCGCCGGCCTGGAGGACCGGCCGATCCTCGACGGCGAGGTGAAGACGGCGTGCCAGCAGGCCTGCCCGGCCCAGGCCATCAGCTTCGGCGACCTCAACAACCCCGACAGCGAGGTGGTGCGCTGGAAGCAGAACCCGCGCCGCTACGAGATGCTGGCGTACCTCAACGTCAAACCGCGCACCTCCTACCTGGGCCGCGTGCGCAACCCCCATCCGAGCCTCGAACCCACGGAAGCCTGAAGCCGACCCGGCTGCCCGTCGTCTAGCAACACGCAACCCCTATGGCACGCTCAAACCCTGCGGAGACCGCCCTCGATGCCCACAGCGGCGACGGCTACGATGCCAGCCCGCCGCTGGTGACGGGGAACCTCTCCTTCCACGACATCACCGACCTGGTTGCCTACCACGCGGAGAAGAAGACGCCCGTGACCTGGTTGATGGCCTTCGGGCTGGCCAGCACCGGAGCGGCGCTGCTGCTCATCATGCTGGCCTACCAGGTCTGGAACGGCGTCGGGGTGTGGGGCAACAACGTCCCCGTCGGCTGGGGCTGGCCCATCGTCAACTTCGTCTTCTGGGTCGGTATCGGGCACGCCGGGACGCTCATCTCGGCCATCCTCTACCTCTTCCGGCAGCGCTGGCGCACCTCGATCAACCGCGCCGCAGAGGCCATGACCCTCTTCGCCGTGATGTGTGCCCTCATCTTCCCGACCTTCCACGTCGGCCGCGTGTGGGCCATCTACTGGACGCTGCCCATCCCGAACCAGATGGAGATGTGGCCGCAGTTCAAGAGCCCGCTGCTGTGGGACGTGTTCGCGGTGTCGAGCTACTTCATCGTCTCGCTGCTGTTCTGGTACGTGGGCCTCATCCCGGACCTGGCCACGCTGCGCGACCGGGCGGCGCTGGCCGGCAAGACGCTGCGGGCGCGCGTCATCGGCTTCTTCTCGCTGGGATGGACCGGCGCGAACCGGCACTGGCGCAACTACGAGAAGGCCTACCTCATCCTGGCCGGCCTCGCCACCCCGCTGGTGCTCTCGGTGCACTCGGTCGTCTCCTTCGACTTCGCCGTGTCGGTCATCCCGGGCTGGCACACCACGATCTTCCCGCCCTACTTCGTCGCCGGAGCCATCTTCTCGGGCTTTGCCATGGTGGTGACGCTGCTCGTGGTGGCGCGCAAGATCTACGGCCTGGAGAACCTGATCACGCTGGATCACCTGGAGAAGATGAACATCATCATCCTCCTGACCGGCACGATCGTCGGCTTTGCCTACATCACCGAGTTCTTCATCGCCTGGTATTCCGGGGTCGAATACGAGCAGTACGCCTTCATCAACCGCGCCACGGGGCCGTATGCCTGGGCCTACTGGACGATGATGAGCTGCAACCTGTTCTTCCCGCAGTTCTTCTGGGTCAAGAAGCTGCGGCGCAGCATCCCCTTCATGTTCCTCACGTCCATCGTGGTGAACATCGGGATGTGGTTCGAGCGCTTCGTGATCACGATCACGTCGCTGCACCGGGACTTCCTGCCCTCGAGCTGGGATTACTACTCGCCCACCTGGGTGGACGTGCTGACGCTGGTGGGCTCCTTCGGGCTGTTCTTCACGCTGTTCCTGCTGTTCCTCCGCTTCGTCCCGATGGTGGCCGTGGCCGAGGTCAAGGGCGTCCTGCCGGAAGCCGATCCGCACTACTACGACGATCACGGGGACGGCCACGGCGCCGCCGAGAGCGTGGCCGTCCGGCCCTCGCCCTCCGGCTCCTGATCGCTGCCCGTATCGCCTGCTCACCGTTCGATTCGAGCCCCCATGAACAAGCTATTCCAGGAGATCCTCGCCACGATGGGGATCTACCGCAGCAACGAAGACAAGGTCTACGGCGTCCTGGCCGAGTTCGCCCACCCCGGCGACCTGCTCCGCGCCGCGCGGGAGACGCACCGGGCCGGCTACCGCAAGTTCGACACGCACAGCCCGTTCCCCATCCACGGCATGGACCGGGCGATGGGCCTGGGCCAGTCCAAGCTGGGCTTCATCGTGTTCTTCGGGGGGACGGTGGTCGGCTTCGCGCTCGGCGTCTGGCTGCAATGGTGGACCGGCGGTGTGGACTACCCGCTGAACATCAGCGGCAAGCCGTTCTTCGCGCTGGAGCCCTCGGTGCCGATCATCTTCGAACTGACCATCCTGCTGTCGGCGCTGACGGCGGTGGCGGGGATGCTGGCCCTCAACGGGCTGCCGCGCCCCTACAACCCGCTGTTCTACTCCCGGCGCTTCATGCGGGCCACGGACGACGGGTTCTTCCTCCACATCGCCGCCAGCGACAGCCGCTTCGACCTGGAAGCGGTGCAGGCCTTCCTGAAGGGCCTCGGCGCGCTGCACGTCGAGGTCATCGAAGACCGCGAGGAGGCGGACGTCGCCCCGGAACCCGAACCTGCCCCGGCGGCCTGACCGCCCGCCCTGCGATGACGAAACGCTACGCTGAACGCACGATGATGATGCCACGCACACTCACGCTTCTGATGCTCGGTGGCCTGCTGCTGGCCGGCTGCCGCGGGATGCAGTCGGAGAAGCCGCCGGTTCACCCGAACCAGAACATGGACTATCAGGAGCGCTTCGACCCGCAGGAGGCCAACCCCTTCTTTGCCGACGGCCGGGCCATGCGGCCGCCCGTACCGGGCACGGTGGCCCGCGGCTTCCTGAAGGCGGATACCCGCTTCTACTTCGGCCGCACCGAGACGGGCGCCTACGTCGAGCGGCTGCCGGTGGCCGTCACGAAGGAGTTCGTGCTGCGCGGCCGGGAGCGGTACGACATCTACTGTGCCGTGTGCCACGGCGGGGCCGGCGACGGGCGCGGCATCATCATGGTCGGCAACGGCGGGCAGGGTTACGGCTACACGCCGGCTCCGAGCTACCACACCGACCGCCTGCGCACGATCGAGGACGGCTACCTCTACGACGTGATCGCCAACGGCATCCGAAACATGCCGGGCTACGCCCAGCAGATCCCCGTGGCCGACCGCTGGGCCATCGTGGCCTACCTCCGGGCCCTCCAGCGTAGCCAGAACGCTCAGGAGGGCGACATCCCCCCGAGCGTGCTCGTGAGCATTCAGCAGGGCGGCAGCGTCTCCCCGGATGCCGGTACCTCCGGCTCGGACTGACGGCCCTCGCTTCCGCTCTTTGCCAGGACCTTCCACCGCCGCCGCCGCGGCCGTACGACAGCGCTTCCCATGGCTGATACGATTCAGAAATCCAACCTGCTCTTCCGGCTGATCGACCCCCTCCGGCCGACTAGCGACCATGCGGACCGGGCGTTCCGGTTCACGGCGGGGCGCATCTCCTGGATGCTCCCCGTCGGCATCGGCATCGGGCTGCTGGTGATCAGCGCCGTCTGGGGCGTGACGGACCCGACGCAGTTCTTCTTCTCCTACCTCGTCGGCTGGACCTTCAGCCTGGCGGTGACGCTCGGCTGCCTCTTCTTCGTCCTCGTCCATCACCTGACGAAGGCGCACTGGGGGGTGGTGGTGCGGCGCATCCCGGAGGCCGTCGCCTACGCCTTCCCGATGTTGCTCGTCCTCTTCATCCCGATCGCCTTCGGGATGCACGACCTCTATCACTGGACCCACCACGAGCTCTTCGACCCGTCCAGCCCCGAGTACGACCCGATCATCGCCGGCAAGGCGGCCTACCTGAACCAGCCTTTCTTCTTCGCCCGCCTGCTATTCTACTTCCTGATGTGGTCCATCATCGCCTACCGGCTCTACACGCTCTCGGTCCGGCAGGACGTGCATCCGGAGCACGACATTCCGAAGCGGCAGCGGACGGTGAGCGCCTGGGGGCTGCCCGTGTTTGCGGTGACGACGGCCTTTGCCAGCTACGACCTGCTCATGTCGCTCGACCCGCACTGGTTCTCGACCATCTTCGGGGTCTATTTCTTCGCGGGGGCCGTGTTCGCGGCGTTCGCGTTCATTGCCTTCATGGCGCTGCTGTTGCAGCGGCGAGGGGGGATGCTCAAGCACACCATCACGAAGGAGCACTACCATGACCTCGGCAAGTACATGTTCGGCTTCACGGCGTTCTGGGCCTACATCGCCTTCAGCCAGTACATGCTGATCTGGTACGGCGGCATCCCCGAAGAAACCGTCTTCTTCCGGCATCGGCTGGAGCATGGCTGGGAGTATCACACCACGGCCCTCGTCTTCCTCCACTTCGTGGTGCCCTTCTTGATCCTGCTGCCCCGGGCCAGCAAGCGCGCGCTGCCGCTGCTGGGAGTGATGACGGTCTGGTTCTTCATCATGCAGTGGTTCGACCTGCACTGGCTGGCGATGCCCGTCAAGGACATGCTCTACGGTGGGCATGCCGGGTTCCATCTGCTCGACTTCACCTGCTGGCTGGGGCTGTTCAGCCTGCTCATCGCCGCGACGGTATACCGCCTGAGCCGGCACAGCCTGGTGCCGCAGAACGACCCGCGCCTGGCCGAGTCGCTCCACTTCGAGAACGTCTGAGCACCGCGTCCGCACGGCCGGCCTTCCCCACGCCGTCCGGTTCGCCGCCGCCCCTTCGGCCGCCGAAACGCCTGCGTTTCAGGGCGTGGCAAGGGGTGGGTGCTTTTTAAGGTGTTTTCATGTTTCTTTCATTGCGCACGACGATCCATCCGTTCGCGTGGGGCGTTGGCTTGCTCGCCCTCGCGTAGACCCTCCCGCAGTTATGGCACAGCATCAAGACACGTCATCGCAGCGTGTTTCGGCCCCGGTCCTCCGGTGGCCGCGAGAAGAAGCCGTCGTTCACGGGGCCGCCGTGCATTTCGTCTGGGAGCCCCTGCCGGAGGCCGGGGCCTCCTACACCCTGCAGGTGGCCGCCGACCCCGACTTCGCCGACCTCGTCGTCGAGCGGGAGCTGGGCGAAGCGCGGGAGGTGCTCGTGCGCGATGCGTTCCCTACCGACGGTAGCACGTTCTACTGGCGGGTTCTGGCCACGGATGCGCAGGGAAACATCCACGGTGCCGATACGGTCGAGAGCTTCATCAGCGGGAGCGAGGCCGAGGCGGCCGCCCATCCCCCGCTGCCGGATGTGGAAGAGGAACTCGGCCCGGTGGCCGAGCTCGTGAAGGCGGCGGCCATCGAGGTGGCGGCGGACGTGACCGACGCCGAGGCGTTCTACGAGGCGGAGGCGGAGATGGGCGTCGAGCACGAAGGCATCGAGGCCAAGCAGATCCTGGGGGTGGCGCTGGCGACGATCGCCGTGCTGATCGTGATCATCATCACCCTGTTCCAGGTGACGGACCGGGCCGCGCGCGCGGCCTACGTCGCGGCGGTGAACCGGGCGCAGTACCCGGAGCTGCGCGAGGTCGAAGCCGAAGCGGCCCGCCTGCTCGGCCAGTACGAAGTCGTCCGGGACGAGCAGACCACCTACCGCATCCCCATCGACCGGGCCATCGACGTGGTGGTGAACGAAGCGCAACAGGAGACCGGCCGCACGTATTCGTCCGAGCTTCAGCTTCGTGCCGGAAACTGAGCGGGGGCAGGGTGTTATAAATCAACGACATGCGCTTCGTCCTGCGTCATAGTGTGATGGTGGCGGCGGTGCTGCTGGCCGGGCTCTCCGGCGGGCAGGCCCTGGCCCAGCGAAGCGGCCAGCTTCCCCCCGAGTTGGCCGACATCGGGGTCGAGGAGCGGCTGGGCGAGACGATCCCGATGGATCTGACGTTCGTGGACGAAACAGGGCAGGAGGTGACGCTGGGTGCGTACTTCGGCCGGCAGAAGCCGGTGCTGCTGACGCTCGTCTACCACGACTGCCCGATGCTCTGCAGCCTCATCCTGGATTTTGCGACGGAGGCGCTGCGGGAGCTGGACTGGACGCCGGGCGAGGCCTTCGAGATGGTCACGGTCAGCTTCAACGCCATCGAGACGCCCGCGCTGGCCCGGAAGCAGAAGGAGCGGTACCTCGACAAGCTGGGCCGCCCCGCCGCCGCGCAGGGCTGGCATTTCCTGACGGGCGACGAGGCTGCGATCCATGCGCTCACCGAGGCCGTGGGTTTCCGCTACCGCTGGGACGAGGCCTCGCAGCAGTTCGCCCATCCGGCCGTGCTGATCTTCGTGAGCCCGGACGGCCGCATCACCCGGTATCTGAACGGCCTGAGCGTCCCGGCACGGGACGTGCGCATGGCCCTCGTCGAAGCCTCGAACGGGGAAGTCGGCACGCTCGTCGATCAGTTCTTCCAGTATTGTTTCCAGTACGACCCGGAGGCCAACACGTACGTGGCCCATGCGCAGAACCTGATGCGGCTGGGCGGCGGGCTGGCCGTGCTCATTTTCGGGCTGGTGCTCGTGATGTTCTGGCGACGGGAAGTGCGGCGGCTTGACGAGCCCGTGGTGGTTTCGTAGGAGTGTACCCAGTCAACCATCGACCAAGATGAACAACGGTTCTGCATGGCTCCCGGAGCAGGCGTCGACCCTGGCCCCTGAGATCGACGCGCTGTTCTACTTCGTGAAGTGGGTCAGCCTCGTCATCTTCGTGGGCGTCGTGGCGGCGATGCTCTACTTCATGTTCAAGTATCGCCGCCGGGATGCGGCCGAGCGGCCGGTCCCCGTCAAGGAGAGCAAGCTGATCGAGATCTCGTGGGTCGTGGTGCCGACGATCCTCGTGCTGATCGTGTTCGTCTGGGGGTTCCAGGGCTTCATCAAGCTGAACGTGGCGCCGCCGGAAGCCTACCAGATCACGGTGCGCGCCAAGAAGTGGCTGTGGGAGTTCGAGTACCCGAACGGGACCACGACCGTGGGCGAGGTGCACGTGCCCGTCGGGCGGCCCGTGCGGCTGAACATGAGCAGCGAAGACGTGCTGCACAGCTTCTTCGTCCCCGCCTTCCGGGTCAAGCACGACGTGCTGCCCAACCGGTACACCTCCGTCTGGTTCGAGGCGACGCGGGCCGACACCTTCCAGGTCTTCTGCACCGAATACTGCGGGACGCAGCACTCGGGCATGCTGGCCAAGGTGATCGTGCACCCGGAGGCCGAGTTCCGCGAGTGGCTCAACAGCGGCGGCGGAAACTTCGACGAGATGCCGCTGCCGGAGTACGGGGCCATCCTGTATCAGCAGCAATCCTGCAATGCGTGCCACAGCATCGACGGTTCGTCTGGGGTCGGTCCCACGTTCCAGGGCCTCTACGGTGCCGAAAGGCGGTTTGCGGACGGGTCTACGGCGGTGGCGGACGACAACTACATCCGTGAGTCGATCCTGCAGCCGCAGGCCCGGATCGTGGAAGGTTACCCGGGCGTGATGCCGGCGTCCTACGGCTCCCTCAACGAGCGTCAGTTGTCTGCGTTGATCGCCTTCATCCAGCAACAGCAGTAGCCTATCGCGGCCCCTCGGGCGATAGCTTCGTATATTTTCCAGATCGAAGACCAGAGCTCCGACGATCATGAGTGCAACGGCAAAGGCTACGGCCGCACCTGCAGCGCATCAGGGTGCCTCGTACAACTACCTGAATCACGACAAGAGCGTGTGGTCGTGGTTGTCGACGGTGGACCACAAGCGCATCGGCGTCATGTACGCCTTCACGCTGGCCATCGTCTTCCTCGTCGCCGGGGTGCTTGCGATCCTGGTGCGCACGGAGCTGTACGCGCCGGGCGAGACGATCATGGGGCCGGACGCGTACAACCAGACGTTCACGCTCCACGGCATCATGATGGTGTTTCTGTTCCTGGTGCCGTCGATCCCGGCGATCCTGGGCAACTTCGTGCTGCCGATCCAGCTCGGGGCCAAGGACGTGGCCTTTCCGCGGCTCAACCTGGCCAGCTACTACATCTACCTGATCGGCGGCGTGCTCGTCGTCTCGGCCATCATCTTCGGGCAGGTCGACACCGGCTGGACGTTCTACACGCCGTACTCGTCGGACGGGGGCAGCGCCGTCATCTTCATGACGCTGGCGATCTTCATCGCCGGCTTCTCGTCGATCCTGACGGGGATCAACTTCATCGTGACGATCCACAAGATGCGCGCGCCGGGGATGACGTGGAACCGGCTGCCGCTGTTCGTCTGGGGGCTCTACGCCACGAGCATCGTGCAGGTGCTGGCCACGCCGGTCATCGGCATCACGATGCTGCTGCTGTTGCTGGAGCGGGTGCTGGGCATCGGCATCTTCGACCCGGCGCTGGGCGGCGACCCGATCCTGTTCCAGCACTTCTTCTGGTTCTACAGCCACCCGGCCGTCTACATCATGATCCTGCCGGCCTTCGGCATCATCTCGGAGCTGATCGCCACGTTCTCGCGGCAGCGGATCTACGGCTACAAAGCCATCGCGCTGTCGTCGGTGGCCATCGCCATGCTGGGCTTCCTCGTCTGGGGGCACCACATGTTCGTCTCCGGGCAGTCGGCCGTGTCGGCGGTGATCTTCTCGCTGATCACTTACCTGATCGGCATCCCGTCCGGCATCAAGGTCTTCAACTGGGTCGCCACGATGTACAAGGGGTCGATCTGGCTACAGACCCCGATGCTCTATGCCCTGACGTTCCTGTTCCTCTTCACCATCGGCGGGTTGACGGGCATCATGGTGGGCGTGCTGGCGGTGGACGTGCATCTGCACGACACGTACTACGTCGTCGGTCACTTCCACTACGTGATGATGGGCGGCACGGTGATGGCCCTGCTCGGCGGCCTGCATTACTGGTGGCCGAAGATGACGGGTAAGATGTACAACGAGACGGCCGGGAAGATCGCCGTGGCGCTCATCTTCATCGGCTTCAACCTGACCTTCTTCTCGCAGCTGATCCTGGGCAGCCAGGGGATGCCGCGGCGGTACTACGACTACATCCCGGCCTACACGGGGCTGCATCAGGTCTCGACGATCGGCTCGTACATCCTCGCTGCCGGCCTTTTCCTGGTGCTGTTCTACCTGCTCTGGTCGATGTTCAAAGGCGCCCGGGCGCCGGCCAACCCGTGGGGCGCGGCCACGCTGGAGTGGACGCACTGCACCTCGCCGCCGGACCCGCACAACTTCCACCACACGCCGCTCGTCACCCGCGGCGCCTATGACTTCCACCTCGCCGACGAGGTCTTCGGAGCGCAGAGTGGCGACGGCGCCGGCGACGGCGCGCACGCACCGGCCCGGCTCGCCGGGGACGGGCGCGTCGCGGAACCGCAGTAAGCGCTGCGCTCCCCTCGAACCCCCCATCCACAGACCGCCGGAGCCGCCAGGCCGGTCCCGGCGTCATGCCAGGCTCAATCCTTCCACGCATCATGGCCACGACCACGGCAACGACGGCTGACGCGCCCGCGCACGAGCACGCGCATCATCCGCCGCACCTGCAGCACCACTTCGTGTCGTCCGAGCAGCAGTTCGACTCGGCGAAGCTCGGGATGTGGCTGTTCCTCATCACCGAGATCCTGCTCTTCAGCGGGATGTTCGTCGCCTACACGGTCTACCGCGTCTGGCACCCGGAGACGTTCACCGCCGCCAGCGCCTTCCTGGACTGGCGCCTGGGCGGCCTGAACACGCTCGTGCTGCTGTTCTCGTCCTACACGGTCGCCCTGTCGATCCACTACGCCCAGAAAGACCGGCTCGACCGGACGTTCTGGATGCTGGTCATCACGCTGGCCTGTGCCGGGGTCTTCATGATCGTGAAGGCCTTCGAGTACGGCGGCAAGTTTGCCGAGGGCGTCTTCCCGGGCGAGGCCTTCGACCCCGTCGGCCACTACGCGCCCCTGGCGGACATCCCGTACGCCCGCCAGTTCTTCAGCATCTACTTCGTGATGACCGGCATCCACGGCTTCCACGTGCTCGTGGGGATGGGCATCTTCCTCTGGCTGCTGTTCCGCGTCCGGCGCGGTGACTTCAACAGCGAGTACTACACCCACATCGAACTGGCCGGCCTCTACTGGCACCTGGTCGACATCATCTGGATCTTCCTCTTTCCGCTGCTCTACCTCATCGGGCACGGCGGAGGCGGGCACTAGTCCGGCCTACGGGATCCATCACCCCTCGCATTTCAGACGACGCAGCACGCAGATATGTCGCACGGGCATCATCACATCATCCCCTTCCAGACGCTGACGAAGGTGTTCATCGGGCTGGTGGCCCTGACCATCCTGACCGTCATCACGGCGCGTCTCGACTTCGGGCCGCTGAACTTCCTGCACGTGCCCATCGCCATCGGCATCGCGGTGATCAAGACGATGATGGTGGTGCTCTACTTCATGGGGCTGAAGTATGACAACCGCGTCAACGGGCTGACCTTCGGCATCGGGACGATCTTCGTGCTCGTGTTCATCGTGATCACCCTGTTCGATACCGCCTTCCGGGGCGATCTGGGCAACGTGGACACCGAGACGATCATGGATCGCCAGCGCGAGGAGCAGCTCCTGCAGCAGCGTGAGCCGGACCCCGACGCGCTGCGGGTGGCGCCGGGTGCGGCCGCCGCACCGGATACCGCCGCAGCGACCGATTCCTGAGCCGTTCGGTCCGGTGAAAAGCGTCTGGCGGGCGGCCAATTTTATGGTCGCCCGCTTTCTTTTCAGGATCGTGTAAAGTACCTATAAGGACCGTCCGTACATTACCTTCCGGAGGAAGAGCGGGGCCTCCGTTGCGGCACCGGCTCGCGCGGGCTTCGCATCGACTTCCATGCGTTGCAATCCCCCCACCATGCCCCCGGCAACGCCATGTATCTCACCTTTGCACTCCTGGCCGCCCCGATGCTGTTCTTCATGCTCATCTGGGTGGCCGTCACCGCGTACCGCATCTACTTCCCCGAAAAGCCGCTGCCGTTCGAGCAGGATCCCGTGGTTCGGCGATGGCGCATGACGGCCGTGGGTCACAGCATCCCCGTGGGGGTGCGTGAGATCCGGCAGGACCAGCGGGAGCGGTTGCAGACGACCTCGCCCACCGCCTCCTATCATTACGCGGACGGTTACGCCTCGGAAGGGCTTCCGGAATACTGGATGGAAGACCTGTACCTGCGCCGCAACTGAGTGGCGTCACGCGCCCTCCGTCAGCACCGCCAGGTGGTCGATGAGAAAGCGGGCGACGGTGGCATAGGCGGCCTCCCGCGTCTTCCGGACGTCCTCGTCCTGGACCTGGAACTGGCCGGCCACGGCTTTGACCACGGAGCAGGGCACGCCGTGGGTGGCCGCCACGTAGGCGACGGCGTAGCCGGTCATGTCGCTCACGTCGGCGATGCGTTGCCAGTAGCTGTGCTCGTTCTGCCCGCGGACGGTGTGGTCCTGCGTCACAAGCGTGCCCTCGGTCAGGTCCTCGAAGGGGACGACGAGGGGCATGCGGGGATAACTGGGGGCGGCCAGTTCGATGCGGTCGCCTTCGAGCACCTGGCTCACCGCCACCAGCGAGCCCACCGGGAAGCGGTCCGTCAGCGCCGTACACGTGCCGACGTGCAGCAGGTGCTTCAGGCGGAAGCGCTGCAACAGCCGCTCGGTCCGAAGCGTGGCTTTGATCTTGCCCGTGCCGACGATGGAGACGAGCAGGTCGTCGTCGTGCTGGGTGTCTCCCTCGGCCAGGTGGTCGAAGCGGCCGCGCTCGTAGTGTTTGAGAAAGGGCTGGGCTTCCTCCTCGGTGGCGAATACGACCCCGATCATTGAACCAGCGGTTGAATAGGCGGTATCATGGACGTCCGAAAAACGGCCCGGGGCAGGTAGCGCCTCCTGGTTCGGAGGCGCCGGCTCTGGCCGTCGGCGGCCGGGCCGATCCCTCTGTATGTACGGGTTTTACCGACGAAAATCACCTACGGCATGCACGTTACCGAGATCCTCGACCGGGCTACGGAACCCCTCATCTCCTACGAAATCATCCCGCCCCGGCGCGGCGGCACGGTGGAGCAGGTGCTGGCCGTGGTCGAGGAGTTGATGCCCTTCGAGCCGCCCTTCATCGACGTCACCAGCCATTCCGCCGAAGCGATCTATGAGGAGCAGCCCGATGGGACCTGGAAGCGCCGGGTGATGCGGAAACGCCCGGGAACGCTCGGACTCTGCGCGGCCATCAAGGGGCGCTTCGGGGTGGAGACGGTGCCGCACCTGCTCTGCAACGGCTTCACGCGCGAGGAAACCGAGGATGCCCTCATCGAACTGAATTACCTCGGCATCCACAACGTCCTGGCGCTGCGGGGGGACGACCACGGCTTCCAGAAGCCGGTGTCGCCCGACCGGTCCCGCAACCGCTATGCGGCGGAGCTGGTGCAGCAGATCGCGGCCATGAACCGGGGCGAGTTTCTGGATGACCTGGTGGACGCCGCGCCGACGAACTTTTGCATCGGGGTGGCCGGCTACCCGGAGAAGCACTTCGAGGCCCCCAACCTGGCCTGGGACATCCTCAACCTGAAGCGGAAGGTCGATGCGGGCGCGCACTTCATCACCACCCAGATGTTCTTCGACAACCGCCGCTACTTCGAGTTCGTCGAGCGGTGCCGGGATGTGGGGATCGACGTGCCCATTCTGCCGGGGCTGAAGATCCTGACGTCCAAGCGGCAGCTCCAGTTGTTGCCCAGCCGGTTCTTCATCGACATCCCGGAGCCGCTCGCGGCGGAGGTGGAAGCGGCGCGCCCCGAGCACGTGGTGGACATTGGCGTGGAATGGGCCATCCGGCAATGCGAGGAGCTGATGGCCGCCAACGTCCCGAGCGTGCACTTCTACATCATGCAGACGGCGTCGGTGGTCAAGCAGGTGGTGGCGGCTCTGCGCAAGATGGCCTGACGGGTCGGCTCCCGCAGCTCAGGCGGTGGTAGCCAGGTAGCGATCTTCCAGCGCCCGCATCTCGGCCCGGGCCTCCGGGGTGGCGTCATCGTAGCCCAGCAGGTGCAGCAGGCCGTGGATCGCGTACCGGCAGACCTCTTCCTCGAAGCCGGCCCCGAACTCGGCATGCCGCTCGGCCGCGGTGTCGAGGTCCACGTAGACCTCACCCACGACCGGGTCGTCGGGGGATTCGTGCAGGGGGAAGGAGAGCACGTCCGTGTGGTAATCGTGCCGGAGGTAGCGCCGGTTCAGGTCCAGCACCGTGGGATGATCCGTGAGGATGACGGTGACCTCCGCGGCAGGGCGGCCTTCGGCATCGAGCACCCGGCAGAGCAGGCGATGGAGGGCGTCGGTGTCCACCCGGCGCGAGGGGTGGACGAGTTCGATGCAGAGGGGCGAGGGAGGCACGGGCGGCTCAGCCCAGGTTGTCGAACAGCGTCTCCGTCATCGACAGGGCCACGCTGCTCATGACCATCTCCGGGGGCAGCTCCAGGAAGTTGGCCGACAGCAGGGCGTCCTCGACGTTGGCGTAGAGCGAGCAGGCGGCCTCGCGTTCGACCACCAGGCCGGAGGTCGTCCCGTCTCGCTTGACGAAGAAGATGACCTCGCCGAGCTCCCGGCTGGCGATGAACCCGGTGCAGCCCTGCAGTTGCAGGAACGAGCTGGGCGAGCTGACCGAGATGAGGTTGGTCGGAAGCGTCTCGGCGATCTCGGGGGCGCCCTGCAGTTGCGTCAGCAGTTCGAGCTTGATCCAGCGTTTGCTTTCTTCGTGCCGCAGTTCGAAGCGGATCGTGGCCCCGTCGCGCCTGGCCGGGACGCCCAGAACCGACGCGATCCGGTCGATGTCATCGTCTGAGAAGGAGAAGGCCATGATGCGGCTGGATCCGGGGTCGAACGGGGACGGAATCGGTGGTCAGGGCATACCAACCCTGAGAGAGGGGGGTTCCCTCGGGGGGGCCTCAGACAGATCGGCCGGCGCAGGGGGACGGCCCATCCGGGCGAGAAGAAGGCGCGGAGGCGGGCGGGGCCTAGAGATACTGGGGGCGGCCGCTCATCGAGAAGGCGCCGGACGCCTCCGCCGGCTCGTAGGAATCCGCTGCATCCTCGTCATGGGGGACGACCTCGTGGGCATGGAGCCCCTTCGGCCCGTCTTTCAACTCGAAGTCCACGACCTGTCCGGTTCGCAGGGTTTTGAAGCGTTTCTCGGTCTGGATCTGCGAGTAGTGGACGAAGATGTCGCCACCACCGTCCGGGTGTACGATGAAGCCGTAGCCCTTTTTGGCGTCGAACCACTTGACGACGCTGCGCACAACAGCCATGGGAAGCCTCCTGAATCTGGTAACGTGTGCTACTCGGGAAAGAACGGGTGATCGAGAGCGGACGCAACGTGAGATGTGCCGGTCGGGGATACGCACCTGGAGGCAGGATGCCGGGCTCCATATCTCCAGGAGGTTCCCACACCGAAAAAATATAGAGCCGTCACCCTACGGTGTCAACCAACTTCTTCGGAAAGATCTAACAAACCCTTGACGAAATCTTTAAACAGGGTGAGGTGGAGCCGGATTCAGGGACGCGTCGTGTCCCCGGCGGCGGGCGGCAGGGCCTGCTCGTACTGCCGGCGGAGGTCCTCGGCCGACTGGCGCAGCGAGTCGTCGCCCAGGGCGTCGGCGAGGCGGTCGCTGAAGGCGGCGGCCTGCTCGTAGGCGCCGGCTTCGAGGTAGGTGGCGCGGATGAACTGGATCACCTGGGAGGCATACTCGAGCTCCCGCTGGGAGCGGGCAGCGGTGAAGCGATGCAGGACGACGGGTTCCATGGCCTGCATGAGCGCCAGCACCTGATCCTGGTCGCCGAGGGTCTGGTAGGCCATGGCCAGGGGCAGCAGCGTGCTCTCGTCGGCCGGGATGGTGCGGAGCGGCATCTGCGCCATCAGCGTGTCGAGCAGGGTGGCGGCCCGGGCGGTGTGGCCCTGGTCGATCAGGCCCTGCGCCGTGCGCGCGTAGATGCGGCGGTAGTTGTCCAGCAGCCGCCGGATGTTTTCATCGAAGTAGACGTCCGGATTGGCGAGGTTGGTGAACTTGAAGCGGTCGAGCCGGGCATCCGAGACGCCGGGCACGATGCGGCCCATGCTCTCGTTGTGCCGGATCGGGACGACGCGGAAGGCCTGCCCTTCGAGCTGGAAGTAGTCCTGCAGGTCGAGCTGGCCGTCCGAGCTGACGGTGACGGCGAAGTAGATGGGTCGGGTCCAGCCCTGGCGGGCGTTGGTGCGGAGGATGTCGTAGACGGCCAGGTCGGCCACGTAGAGGGCGTTGACCTCGCTGTTGAGGGGGCGGCCCCGCAGCGTCCACGTCATCGGGCTCTGGATGCGGGCCGTATCGGAGCGGGGCACGAACACCTCGTTCTCGGCCAGCACCTCGGGCTGCTCCACCGGCAATGAGACTTCCCGTGGCTGCCAGGCTTGCGGGGCCAGGTTGTCGATCTGGTCGTCGGAGAGGGAGATGGGCAGCGGGGCGGACTCGTGCGCCCACTGATCGCGGAGCTGCTTGATGTACCAGGGCGTGTTGAGCAGCGACAGGTTGACGACCCGCACGTCGGGGCGGACGTTTTCGACGGCCTGGAGGTACCACAGCGGGTAGGTGTCGTTGTCGCCGTTGGTGAACACGATGGCGTTCTCCTCCAGGCTCATCAGCATGTTGTAGGCATACTCCGGCGCCACATACCGGCCCGAGCGGTCGTGGTCGAAGTAGTTCTCCGCCGTCATCCAGACCGGCACGGCGAGCAGGAGCACGCCGGCCAGGGCGAGGAGCACGCCGTTGCGGGCGGCGGGTGCCAGCCGGTCCGGCAGGGCATCGCGCACGAGTTGCAGGATCCCGGCCGCCCCGATGCCGACCCACAGG
This sequence comes from Roseithermus sacchariphilus, assembly GCA_003285105.1. Lineage (GTDB taxonomy): Bacteria > Bacteroidota > Rhodothermia > Rhodothermales > MEBIC09517 > Roseithermus > Roseithermus sacchariphilus. The sequence continues at coordinate 1,812,085 of CP030158.1, forward strand.
CTGAAGGCAAAGAAGCTGGCCACGTACGAGTAGTCCCGCTCGCGGGGTTGCAGGGGCGGCTGATTCAGGTACAGCACGATCCCGATGCCGGTGACGAAGAACAGGATGAAGACGGCAAAGGCCCGTCGCCAGTCCCGTATGAAGTGGAAGGCCGCCCCGATCAGGCCCAGCAGCAGCGGCAGCGCGTAGTAGACGTTGCGGCTGGCCTGCTCGCTGGGGGTCTGCAGCAGCAGGTCCACCTCCGGGTCGAGGAAGCGGATGCCGGTGATGGCCGGGGCGTCCTGCAGGTCGCTCGACCGCCCGGCGAAGTTCCACAGGAAGTAGCGCACGTACATGTGCCCGACCTGATACCCCAGGAAGAAGTCCCAGTCGGAGGTGTACTGGCGGTAGACCCGGAGGTGGTTGGGGTCCGGGGACCAGCGGCGCGGGAAGAAGACCTCGCGGCGCTCGTCGATGCGGCCGGTCTGGTCGTCGTACGTATAGCCTTTGAGCAGCGGCGTCTGGCCGTACTGCTCGCGCTTGAGGAAGGAGACGAAGGCCTCCGGGGTTTCGGGGTCGTTCAGGTCGATCGGTGGGTCGGCCGCGCTGCGGATGAAGATGAGCGCGTAGGTGGAGTACCCGACGAGCACCATCGTGATGCAGAGCATGACGAGGTTGGCGGCCTGCATGCCCTGGCGCTGCGTGTACCAGACGCCGAAGGTGACCAGGGCGATCACGGCGAGGAAGAACAGGAACGGCGCGCCGCTGTTGCCGGCCAGCGTCGGGAGCCACTGGATGATGCCGGGATAGATCAGCAAGAACGCGATCACCGCGCCCACGCCCGTCAGCACCAGCCCCCAGAAGCGCTGCCGGTTCGTCCAACTCGGCCGCTCGAACTCGGTGTAGAAGATGATGAGCGCGATGAAGAAGATGGCGAGCAGGTTCAGCAGGTGCACCCCGATGGCGAGCCCGAACAGGTAGGCGATCAGGATCAGGTAGCGGTTGGCGGCCAGGCTGAAGGGGTGCCGCCCGCCGATGAGGCGCGCCTCCTCCTCGCGCGCGTGGATGCTCCAGCGCATGATCAGCCACACCACGATCGCCGTGAAGAACATCGAGAGGGCGTAGACCTCCGCCTCGACGGCGTTGAACCAGAACGAATCCGTGGCGGCAAAGGTGAGCGCGCCGATCACCCCGCCGGCCAGCGCCGTGAGGCGGCCGCCGGTCGAGCGGGCTTCGGCTTCATCCTGCCAGGCCTGCACCAGTTGCACGATGATGAGGTGCGTCAGCAGCACCGTCAGGGCGCTGGCCAACACGGAGATGAGGTTGACGGCCAGCGCGACGTAGGGCGGCGGCACGAACATCGAGAAGAAGCGCCCGACCAGCATGTAGAACGGGGCGCCGGGGGGATGCATCACTTCCAACCCGTAGACGCTGGCGATGAACTCGCCCGAGTCCCAGAACGAGGCCGTGGGAGCCACCGTCAGGACGTACAGGATCAGGGCGTACACGAACACGGCAGCGGCCACGAGCCGCTCGGTCAGCTTCCAGTTCATGGGGGAGAAGGTTGATGCATCCAGTCAATCGGGCCGTGGGGCCGGCAGGGTCGTCCGGCGTGGCGGCCCTGTAACGCGCCCGCCGGGGGGGAGTTGCCACGGGGCGCGAACGGCGAACGGCCGGTCTGCCTCCCGTGCTCTCTGCCGTCCCGTGCGCCGGGGCCTCGGTCGTGCCCGGCTCGTCCGGCGCGCGGGGACGCCGCGGCACGGTCAGTCCGCATCGGCCGTCCACAGGGAGACGCTGGTTCCGGCTCCTCCCACGACGAGCACGATCTCGCCCCGGATGGTGGCCTGCCCGGCCACGTACGAGCGCACCTCCGTCACCGTCCCGCGCCGGATCTCCTCGAAGGCTTTCGTCAGCTCGCGGGCGACGACCACGGGGCGCTCCGGGCCGAAGACCTCCTGCATCTGTTCCAGCGCCTTCAGCAACCGATGCGGGGATTCGTAAAAGATCAGCGTGCGTTCGTCCTCGGCGAGCGCCTGGAGGCGTTTGAGCCGGCCTTTCTTCGGGGGGAGGAAGCCGGCGAAGACGAACTGGTCGCTCGGCAGCCCGCTCACGGTCAGCGCGGGGACGAAGGCCGTGGCGCCGGGCAGGGCCTGCACCGGCACGCCGTGGCGGATGCAGGCGCGCACGAGGTAGAACCCCGGGTCCGAGATGCCGGGTGTGCCGGCGTCGGTGATGAGGGCGATGCGCTCGCCGCCCTGCATCCGGGCCACCAGGTGCGGCGTCTTGCGGTGCTCGTTGTGGGCGTGGTAGCTCGTGCGCGGCGTGGCGATGCCGTAGTGCTGGAGCAACACCCCGGACGTGCGCGTGTCCTCGCATGCGATCAGGTCCACCTCCTTCAGCACCCGCAGCGCCCGCAGGGTGATGTCTTCGAGGTTGCCGATGGGCGTGGGGACGAGGTAGAGCATGCGGCGAGGGATGAGCGGGGCGGAGGGGCGCGTGAGGCGAAGGACGGAAGGGGAAGCGGGTAGCTGGAGCGCGCTTTACTTGTCGGCTTTTCCGAAGAGCCGGCGGCGCAGCGGGGGGGTGGCGTGCAGGTCCAGCGTCACGTAGAGCAGCAGCCAGAGGCCGACCAGCGCCATGACGATGTTGGCGGCCCACATCCCGACCCAGGGGGTCAGCAGGCCCCGGTCGGCCAGTTTCTCGCCCTGCACGAGCGTGATCCAGTAGAACAGGAAGATGCCGACGGCCAGGGCGCCGACCGTGCCGAGGCCACCCCGGCGGATGCTCAGGCCCAGCGGGGCGCCGATGAGCATGAAGATGAGGCAGGCCACCGCAATCGAATACTTCTTGTGGATCTCGACGCGGTAGCGATCCGCCCGCTGTGCCGCCCATTGCAGGCTGCGCCGGGTGTTGTCGATCTCGGCGCGGCTGTTGCGGGCCTGCTGCATCGCCGAGGCATAGACCTGCTCGTACTGCACTTCGTCCAGCCCCGCCAGCACGAAGGAGGCCGGGTTCGAGACGACGAGGGCGTCCCGGTGGCGGGGCAGCAGCGGCTCGGCATCGCGCTCCGCCGCGAGCAGCGAGTCCGCCGCGAGCCGGAGCGAGAGCGTCATCAGGGTGCGGCGCTGCGCCGCGAGGGTCTGCTCCAGCGAATCCACGTGCCGGATCATCTCCGCGGTGCGCATCGTGCGGTCGGAGCGGAACCCGTCGTTGGGGTCGCTGCGCTCGAAGACGAAGTCCGACAGGTCCAGCCGCAGCCGGTGCCGTGCGAAGGCCAGCCACTCGTACCGGTCCTCGTCCACCATCGACGGGGCTTCCAGCAGGCGGTGCATCTCGCCGTCCTCCAGCACCAGGTCCACGCTCGTGCCGGAGGGCGCCGGGATGATGCGGCCGTGGGCAGCCTTGACGACGGTGCGCCGCCGTGCGCCCTCGGTGTAGTCGTAGACGATCACGTCTTCCAGCTCGTTCGAGCCGGGCGGGATGTGCTGCACGAGGATGCTGTAGCCCTTCAGCCCGTCGTAGAAGACGCCGGCCTGCAGCTCGAAGCCCGGCTGTTTGCGGCGGATGTCCTGCCACAGGTTGCGTGCCCGGAAGTTGGCCTCCGGCAGCACCTCGTTGTTGAAGTACCACATGCCGCCGGTCAGCATCAGGGCGATCAGCGCGGCCGGCCAGAGCAGCTGCGGCAGGGAGATGCCCGCATTCTTGATGACGGCATACGCGTTGGTCTCGGCCAGCCTGCCGAAGGTCATCAGCGCCGCCAGCAGCACCGACATCGGCACGGCCAGCACGACCATGTAGGCCAGGTTGTAGGCGATCAGCTCGACGATGACGCCGGGGGGAAGGCCCTTGCCGGCGAGGTCCGGCAGATACCGGATCAGGAACTGCATCACCAGCAGAAACATCAGCAGGCCCAGCCAGCCGAAGAACGGGCCGGGCAGCATACGCAGGATCAGCCGGTGCAGGCGTTTCATCGGAGCGATCCGGGGGGCGGCGAGGGCCTTAAGGCCCGGCGCAGGGTCAGGAGCGTGATCTCCGGGCGGATGCCGAGCCGGAGCGGAGGCCCGACCGTGCCGGCGCCGCGGTTGACGTAGAGAAACTGCCGTCCGGCGCCCGTCGCCCGGGCCTCGGCGTAGAGGCCGGCCCAGCGCGCGTAGGCCACCCGCGCCAGCCCCCAGCGCAGCGGCCCCACCTCGAAGCCGATCTGCCCGCCGTGAGTATGGCCGCACAGCATCAGGTCGATCTCGGGAAAGCCGGGGCGGACGTGGTCGTCCCAGAACGTCGGGTCGTGGGCCAGCAGCAGGCGGACCTCCTCGCCGTGCGGGTCGGCCTGGAGGCCGTCGAGGGCGCCGGGGAGGTCGGCGTAGCGCTGGCGGAAGCCGGTGTTGTCCGTGCCGATCACATGCAGCCGCGCGCCGTCGACGCGGAGGGTGCGGTGCTGGTTCACCAGCAGGTCGACCGGCGTCGAGCGGACGCCGCGGACGACGTCCTCGATGCGGGCGTAATGGTCGTGGTTACCCGGGCAGCCGTAGACGCCCAGCGGGGCCCGCAGCCGGTTCAGCGCGGGCAGGATCAGCGGGAGCTCGTCGGCGTCGTGGTTGACGAAGTCGCCCGTGATGGCGATCAGGTCCGGGCGAAGCGATTCGACGATGGAGACCGCCTCGTGCATCGGCCGCTCGCTGAAGAACGAGCCGGCGTGCAGGTCCGAGAGCTGCGCCACCGTCAGCCCGTCGAGGGCGCGGGGCAGGTCCCGGATCGGGACGTCGACGCGGAAGACCTGGAAGTCGTATAGCGATTTGAAGACGCCGTAGCCGACCACCACGAACGGGACGGTGGCGGCGCTCCAGCCGAGCCGCTGCACGAACTCCCGCCGACGCATCCGCTTCATGTCCGAGAGGTCCAGCCGTGCCTCGGCCGTCGGCGTGGGAGCCGGCGCGGGGACCTCGGCCGGGACCTCAGCCGGGACCTCGACCGGGGCGAGCAACCGTTCCTGGAACCACCGGAACAGCCAGATGACGAAGTGGATGCCGTCTTTGACCAGCAGAGCCAGGGCCAGCAGCGCCTTCGGCAGGTAGTATGTCACCCAGATGCCGATGAAGAGCGCGCGGGCGAGCTTGGGTTCGACCTCCCACCAGTTCGAAAAGGCGAAGTACACCGGCATCGACACCGCCATCAGCGGCATCAGCACCTGGTAGAGCGGCAGGGTCCACCGCAGCGAGCGGATCCCGCTACGGTGCCGGCTGCGGAGGCGGACGTAGCGCCGCCAGTGACGGTACACGTAGTAGTCCACCGCCAGCAGCGCCGCGACGAGGGCGAGCGATATGAAGACGAAGCGGGACATCGGGGCGAATAAACGAGAGGGGTGCGGGAAAGGTTCGAGGGCCGGGGCGGCTCCGGCCCCGTTCCGGCGGGCGGAGCCTGGGCCGGGGCGCGGCGTTGAAAGGCGGCGTAACAAGCCCCGTTCCGATCCGGGTTCTGCCCGAAGCCCCATGCCCGATTCCCGCCTCTATGGCGACCAGGAGATCCGCGCCATCCTCCGCCGTGCCGCCGAGCGCCAGCACCTCGATCCCACCCCGCCGCAGCACCGCGAGGGGCTGACGCTGGAAGAGCTCCAGCAGGTGGCGGCCGAAGCCGGCATCGAGCCCCGGCACGTCGAAGCCGCCATCGCCGAGATCGAGCGCACCCCTCCCGAAGCCAGGGGGTTCCAGGTCTGGGGCGCCCCCACGCACGTCGAGCGCGAGGGTTTCATCGAGGGCACGGTGCCGGATCCGGCCTGGGAGGAGATGGTCGCCGCGCTCCAGCAGGCGTACAATGGCCCCGGCGAGGTGCGCCGGATCGGGCGCACGCGCGAGTGGTCGTTCGCCGGGAGCTCCGGAGACGGGGTGCTCGTGAGCGTGGCCGAGCGCGATGGCGGCACACGGATCCGGCTGAGCACCAACCTGACGAGCCGGGCGGTGAGTTCCTACGCGCCCGCTCTGGCCATCGGCTTCATTCTGGCCATGGTGGCCGTGGGGACCATCGAGTCCGGGCTGCTCGCCTCGATGGCGTTCGTCACGATCCTCGGCGTGTTCTACGCCGCCGCTCGCGCGTTCTTCCGCTACCTGGCCGGCTTTCAGCGCGACAAGGCGGATGACGTGATGCGGCGGCTGGAGGCCATCGCCCGGCAGCACCGGACGCCGGCGGAGCGAGAAGCGGCGGCCGGCAGCACCGCCACGGCCTCGGCCGGTCCGGTCGCCCTGCCGGAGGACGCCCCGCCCGCCTCGGAAACCGAGCCCCCGGTTCGGTCCCGCACCCGTTCGTCGTAGGGGCCGCATCGCCCTCGCCCGCTCCTCCTCCGCCGTTCGTCCTTCGACCCTCCCATGACCATCCAGATCTTCCCGTTCAACCCGTTCCAGACCAACGGCTACGTCTGCCACGCCGGCGGTGAGGCGGTGCTCGTGGATGCCCCGAGCCACACCCCGGCCGAGCACGAGCAGGTCCTCGCCTACCTCGATGCACACGGGCTCACGGTGCGCCACCTGCTGCTCACCCACGCCCACATCGACCACATCTTCGGCTGCCGCGTCCTGGCCGACCGGCTCGGCCTGGGCTGGCAGATGCACCGGGCCGACCTGCCGTTCGTCCGGCGGTCCCAGGAGCAGGCCCTGCTCTTCGGCATCGGCCTGGAGGAGCCGCCCGAACCGGCCGGCTTCCTGGAGGACGGCGATACCATCTCCTTCGGCGGGAGTACCTGGCAGGTGCGCCACGTCCCCGGGCACTCGCCCGGCTCCATCGCCTTCTACGATGCCGACCGGCGGGCCGTCTTCTCCGGCGACGTGCTCTTCCAGGGCTCCATCGGGCGGACGGATCTGCCGCAGGGGTCGCTGCCGCAGCTCATGCGCTCGATCTACCAGCAGCTCCTGCCGCTCGGGGACGACGTCGTCGTCTATCCCGGTCACGGCCCGGTCACGACCATCGGCCGGGAGCGGCGCACGAACCCCTTCCTGCAGGAGTACCGGGCGCTCGGCACGGCCGGCTGAGCACGCCCGCGCTACGGATGCCCGCGCTACGGATGCATGTTGCGGAGCGCGACCGTGCCGGGGTGGTCCTTGACGAAGCGCTGATGGAAGGGCGGGTTGGCCGGGCTGTTGCGTTCGAGCAGCAGCAGGATCGAGACGCGGACGAGCTCGCCCATCGTCAGGCACGGCGTGAAGCGGTCCGTGTCGTAATGCTGGTTGAGCTGGCTACGCAGGCGGTCGACGTTTTCCGGCGGGGCGATCAGGTCCTCGCTCATCACGTCCATCAACGCCTCGAAGCGGCCGTGGGAGACGCGCACCCGGTTGGCAATCAGCGCCCGCTCCTCGCGCTGGTATTGCAGCACGTTCTCCGGCACCAGACACCCCATCCCCATCTTGATCATCGGCTGGTTCTGGGGGTAGAACTGCGGCATGTAGACCTGCTTGCGCCAGTGGTGGCTCTGCTGGTCGAAGTCGATGGGCCGCATGCGGTAGTGCCACTTCTCGAAGTCACGCGTGATGTCGATAACGAAGTTGCCCGCGTGCATGTCGCCGAGCAGCCGGACGAAGCAGCGCTCGTTGAACTTGGTGAATTCCTTCGCCAGCCGGACCTGATCGAAGCGGCTCTCCGGCATGCCCTCCCGCATGAACACGTCGGCCGGGATGCCGATGATGTGTTCCTCGATGAGCGTGGTGTCTCGGATGAAGTAGTGGATGCGGCTGGGCGAGAGGATGTGCTCCAGCTCCAGGCCGTAGACCCGGTTGGCATCGGCCCGCTTGACGTAGAAGTAGTCGTGGTTGTCGTTGAGGCGGTTGACGATGCGCACGCGGAAGGGCAGCGTGTTGGCGTAGAGGCAGAGGTCCACCCGGTCGATGTAGAGGTTCTCGGCGATGGAGAGGTCCCCGTAGCCTTTGAGCAGGGCGTAGGTGAGGCAGAGCTGCGCGTGGATCTCCTGCTGTTCGATGGGGGAGAAGAGCACCGTGGACCAGAGCGTGTCCTCGCCCTGCTCGTCGTAGAGCGGGACGGAGTTGGTGTAGCGCGTCAGGTCTTCGTAGCGGATGCCCTGGTCGAAGAGCCGCTGGTACCGCTCCAGGTAGGTGCGCAGGTAGTCGCTGATCGGGTAGATCGCCTTCTTGCGGCTGATCAGGTGGCGGCGGGGCTGGATCATGGCCGGGAGGCTCGGGGCCGGGAGGCTCGGGAGGGCCGGGCCGTCAGGCCTGGGCCAGGACGCGGGCGCGGACGGTTTCGTAGTAGGCCTCGTATTGCGGGACGATGCGGTCCACGTCGAACAGGCCGTGGGCGCGGGCCAGCGACGCCTCGGCCATGCGCCGGTGCAGTTCCTCGTCCACGAGCAGCCGGCGCGTTCGGTCCGTGAAGGCCTCGATGTCTCCGAGCGGGCAGAGGAAGCCGGTTTCCCCGTCGATCACCAGCTCGGGCAGGCCGCCGATGTGGCTACAGACGACCGGCACGCCGCAGCCCATCGCTTCCAGCGCCGCCAGGCCGAAGGTTTCCGAGCCGCTGGGCATGAGAAAAACGTCGGCGATGGAGAGGATTTCTTCGACCGGGTCCTGCTTGCCCAGGAAGCGGACGTCCTCGTAGACGCCCAGCCGGCGGGCCAGGTGCTCGGCGGTGGCGCGGTCCGGCCCGTCCCCCACGAGCAGCAGCTTCACGGCGTGCCCTTCCTCCCGCAGCCGGTGAAACACCTGCACCACCTCCGGGGCATGCTTGATCGGGCGGAAGTTGGAGACGTGGACGAGCACCTTCTCCCCGTTGGGGCAGAGGGCGCGCTTGAAGTGCTCCTTGTTGGCCGGCCGGAAGCGCGACGTGTCGATGAAGTTCGGGATGACCTCGATGTCCCGCTCGATGCCGAAGTGCTCCCGGGTTTCCTGCCGGAGGTAGTCGGAAACCGCCGTCACGCCGTCCGATTCGTTGATCGAGTACTTGACCACGGGCGCGAAGGACGGGTCCTGCCCGACGATGGTGATGTCGGTGCCGTGCAGCGTGGTGACGACGGGCACGTGGAGGCCTTCGCGTTCGAGGATCTGCCGGGCCAGGACCGCGCTCGTGGCGTGCGGGATGGCATAGTGCACGTGCAGCAGGTCGAGTTGCTCGTAGCGGACGACGTCGACCATCGTGCTGGTCAGGGCCAGCGAGTAGGGCGGATACTCGAAGAGGGGGTAGGCATTGACCCGCACCTCGTGGAACGAAATGTTCTCCGTGACGTGGTCGAGCCGGAAGGGCAGCGAGTAGGCAATGAAGTGGATGCGATGGCCGCGCCGGGCCAGGGCTTTGCCCAGTTCCGTGGCGACGACGCCGCTGCCGCCGTAGACGGGGTAGCAGGTGATGCCGATTTTCATGAAGCAGAGGCGGCTCGGGGGGAGGGCTGGAATGGCATTTGCGTGGACGCGCAGCCGATCCTTGACAACGAAGGACCCCCGGAGAGGTTGCACGGGGCTCGTTGCCGTGCCGGAGCCTCTGTGACGCGGCCGCCTCGCGGCGCGGCTGTGAGGAAGCCGGGCGGGCCGGCCCCGTCCGGGGTGTCCCTTTCGTGCGTCGAGGCGTACACGATGCACGTCGTCATCCTCCACCATCCGAACCTCACAACCATGAAACAGCGACTCGGACGTTCTCTCTTGCTGGTGGCCCTTGGGCTGGGCGCGCTGGCCATGGCCCGGCCGGCCCATGCACAGCTCGGCCTCTCGGCAGGGCTCAACTTCAACGAGATGGGCGACATCGACACGGGCAGCCGCCAGGCCACGCTCGACAATGCCACCGGCTGGCACGTGGAGCTCTGGTACCGCCTCGGCCTCGGGCCGATCGGCGTGCAGCCGGGCATCCGCTACATGGACGCCGGCAACCTCTACGAGGGCCTGCAGGAAGAAGGCGGCGTCGACCCGGGTGATTTCGACATCCGCATGGTCGAAGTCCCGGTGGACGTGCAGTTCAACCTGGGCCTTCCCCTCATCTCGCCCTTCGTCTCCGCCGGCCCGGTGATGCGCTTCCCGACGGGGCTCGACGAGGCGATCAAGGACGACTTCAAGAGCTTCAGCATGGCCGGCAGCCTCGGCCTGGGTGCCCGGGTCGGGCTGGCTGGCATCAAGCTCATCCCGGAGATCAAGTACACCTTCAGCATCTCGAACGTCACCGACGGCTTCGACATCGGCTCGTACTCCGTCACGACCGACGAAGGGCAGTCGCTGAATGCCGTGATGCTGCGCCTGGGCATTCAGCTCTAGGGCGGCGTCACACGCCCGTCCGGGTGCCCGTCCGGGTGCCCGGACGGGGCGGGGGCCGGATCCCATCGAGGGGACCGGCCCCCGGCTGTTTTCGGGAGGCCGCCGGGGCTTCCGGCGGGCCGCACCGCCTCACTCCACGTCCAGCACCACCACGACGGGAAAGTGGTCGGTCGAGGTCGTCGGATCGTGGGCCTGGACGTAGTGGACCTCGCGTACGAGGCGGTAGAGGGCCGGCGAGAGCAGGATGTGGTCGATGGCGGTCAGCTCGCCCTCGTCCACCGTGCCGTCGTCGTCACGGTCGTAATGGGCGGTGAAGCGCTCGGCGGGGGGGACGTCGGCGAGCACGTTGTGGAGGTCGTCCTCCGGGCCGGGGCCGGCCGCTTTGATGCGGGCCAGCACGTCGGTGATGGGGCGGTTGCCGCTGCGGTCGGGCACGGCGTCGTCGTAGTCGTTGAAGTCGCCCAGGACGATCACGGCGCGGCCGGCCTGCTGCTCCTGCACCACCAGGGTACGGATGACCTCGGCCTGCGCTTCGCGGCGTGCGCGCCGCTCCGGGTCCAGCGGCCGGGCCAGCAGGTGCACGCCGATGAGGGTGACGGGCGTCTCCCCCAGGTAGAGCCGGGCGTACAGGTTCTTGCTGACGCCGTAGGTCTGGCGCGATCCCTCGACGCGGGCTCGCCGGTCGGTGCGCCCGATCTGGTCGACCGGCAGGCGGGAGAGCAGCGCCACGTCCTGTCCGGTGAACGTGTCGTTGCCTTCGACGAAGTGGATGCGGTAGCCGAGGTCGCTCAGGGATTCCGCGAGCAGGCGTTCCAGCACCCGCTCGTGTTCCACCTCCTGGAGCATCACCAGGTCGGCGTCGATCATGCGCAGAAGGGCAGCGATGCGGTCCCGATGCCGGCGGGCGAGGTCCGGGTTGCCCTGATGGGGAAACGAGGCCTGCCCCTCGTCGCCGTAGCCGTCGAACAGAAACGCGGTGTTCAGCGTCGCGATGCGCAGCCCGTCGGTGGCGAAGACGGGCGGCGGCTCGGGGGTGAAGGCGGGGGCCGGCCCGGCCGCGTCGGTCGCTGCGGAGGAGGGGGGCGGCGGGGGCTGATGGCACCCGGTGCCGGGCAGGCTCAGCGCGATCAGGAGGACGAGGAGGAGCCGGGCAGGGCGACGGAGCGACATCGGGCGGACTCTGGAAAGACGAAAGACGAAGCGAAGCAGGAATCCTTCGGGGGGCTTCGAGGATCCCGTTCGTCCCAAAACGCACCGAGGCGTGCCCGGATGGACACGCCTCGGCAACGATGAAGTCGCGAAGCCGCACGGGGAGGAGGCCCCTGTCAGCGCTCCCATGGCATCCGTCGGGGGATCTCCCCCCGGGCCCACCTCCCGCCGGCGGTGCGCGTTCAGGTCACGTCGGCGAAGAAGCGGAAGCGCCGGGTATCCACGGGATGGAGGCGGGCCGGCGCCACCGGATGCAGCCCTACCGCCCAGGCCGGGGATGTCTGCTCCGGCATGGAGCGCTCGCTGTAGAAGTGGCGCGTTTCCAGCGGGAACGGCCGCAGCGAATCCGGGGCGTGCCGTACGTGGTGGGCGATGCTCAGCGCCCGCTGCCAGCCCGGCATGCTGGAGGTCAGCCCCAGGCTCGTGTAGAACGCCCGCTTCGGGCTGCCCGGGTTGAAGGCGCTGAACTGGTAGGGATCGAGCACCACCTCCCGGTACGTCGTCTTACCCCGGTAGGCGGTTTCCACGCGATTGCGCACGACCCAGGCGATGAGCTCCTGTTCGTGCGGCTGTTTGGTTTCCGAGAAGATGCAGCGCGCCAGCCACAGCGTTTCGGAGTCGAGTTGCTCCGGCGGCAGGGCCGGCAGCCGGTGTGGCTGCTGCAGGAGGGTTTCCAGGTTCAGGTGCAGCACGGCATCCGTTTCGGAGCTGTCCGGTGCGCCTTCGGCGGCCTCGGCCGCCGCGTGCGCGTCGCTCCGGGTCGGGTTCAGGATGCTGTGCAGAAAGAACAGGCTGGTGAAGACCAGCGGAAGCGCCATGGGAGCGTATCGTACGTGGTACGCATGGTTCATAACGCTTACCCGGTTTGTGAGAAGGTGGCCTTGCCTGGTTGGAAAGACATCCGGTGTCCCCGAATGTAACCGGCGCAGCCCCGAGTTAGGCGCGGTCAACGGAGTTTGGCATGGCAGGTTTCCGGTAGAAAGGAACCTGTAACCTTTTTCAGAACAACCGCTTGGCGTACGCCGGAGCAATATTCACCCGCCCTTCATGGCATCTGGCGCCGGATCGCGCTAAATCGCGTGAATAGTCCGTTCAGGCGCGGGAAAGCCGGTGTGAAGGAGGGTGCGGAGACCCGGAAGCTCCCGGCGTTTCGACGGGGATGTCTTACGAACGACCGGGGCCGGGGTTACGAAACGTACCCGTCCGCGCTACCCCGCGCATACCGTGCCAGAACGCCTGTGTAGATCCTTGCCTGTGCAGATCTTCGCCTATGCAGATCCTTGCCGATGAAAACATTCCGTTCGTCCAGGAGGCGTTCGGCACCCTGGGCACCGTGCGGACCCGGCCGGGCCGCCAGATCACGCGAGCGGATCTGGCCTCGACCGACGTGCTGCTCGTGCGCAGCGTCACGCCCGTGAATGCGGCGCTGCTGGAGGGGACGCCGGTGCGGTTCGTCGGCTCCGCCACGATCGGGACGGACCACGTCGACCTCGACTATCTGGCGCAACGGGGCATTGCCTTCGCCCATGCCCCCGGCTCCAACGCCGAGTCGGTGGTCGAATACGTGCTGGCGGCGCTCTACGTCCTGGCCCGGCGGCACGATCGTCCGCTGCGGGGGCAGACCGTGGGCATCGTCGGCTGCGGCAACATCGGCGGGCGGCTGGCGCAGCGGGTGCCGGCGCTGGGGGCCGCGGTGCTGTGCTGCGACCCCCCGAAGGCCGAGCAGGCCGAGCGGGAGGGCCGGCCTCATGCCTACCGCCCTCTGGCGGAGGTGCTGGCTGCGGCCGACGTCGTCACGGTCCACGTGCCCTTCACCCGCACGGGGCCGCATCCGACCTACCACCTGCTGAATGCGGAGACCCTGCGGCAGATGCCCGCGCAGGCCTGGCTGCTCAACACCTCGCGCGGGGCCGTGGTGGACAACCCGGCGCTGCGTGCTGCGCGGGAAGCGGGCCACCTCGGGGGGGTGGTGCTGGACGTCTGGGAAGGCGAACCGGAGCCGGACGTCGCGCTGCTGCGTCGGGTCGATCTGGCCACGCCCCACATCGCCGGCTACTCCTACGACGGCAAGGTCGCCGGCACCCGGATGCTCTACGACGCCGTCACGGCCCACTTCGGCCTGGAGGCATCCTGGACGGCGGAGGCGGAGCTGGCCGCCGGCCTGGAGGATCGGCTGGCGCTGACGCCCCCGGCGGCCGACCGGCCGGAGGGCGACCCGGAGGTCGACTGGATGCACGCGCTGATCCGGCAGATGTACGACATCGAGGCCGACGACGCGCGGATGCGGTCCCTGGCGGACCAGCCCGCCGGGGACCGCGCCGCGACCTTCACGGCGCTCCGCAAGCACTATCCCCGCCGTCGCACGTTCGCACTACACACACTGCCCGGAGCGGCGGTGCCGCCGGCGTATCGCACCGCCGTGGCCGAGGGGCTGCGGGTGCGGCTGGTCTGAGGCGCCGCACCGCCCGGCCTGCCCGGGCCTCAGGCCGAGTAGCCGTACGAGCGCAACAGCCCGTCGCGGTTGCGCCAGTCCCCCCGCACCTTGACGTGGAGTTGCAGGTAGACGGGTTTGCCCAGGAAGGCCTCGATGTCCGCCCGGGCGGCCTGCCCGATGCGCTTCAGGGCGCTACCCCCCTTGCCGATCAGGATGCCCTTCTGGGAGTTGCGCTCCACGATGATCTCCGCGTCGATGAAGTCCTTGCCGCCTTCGCGCTCCTCGAACTGCACGATGTTGACCTGGGTCGAGTAGGGGATCTCCTGCGCGTAGTGCTCGAAGATCTTCTCCCGGATGATCTCCGCCACGAAGAAGCGCTCCGGGTGCTCGCTGATCATGTCCTTCGGGTAGAACGGCGGGCCGAAGGGCAGATGCTGCAGGATCTCCTCCAGGAGCACGTCCAGCCCGTCCCCCCGGAGGGCCGAGATCGGGACGACGGCTTCGAAGGCACGCAGGCGCGTGTAGGCCTCGACCAGCGGCAGGGCCTGGTCCCGGGCGATCTGATCCATCTTGTTGATGACCAGGATCGCCGGGCGCTCCCCGATCCGCTCCAGCGTCAGCGTGTCCGGGCGATCCTGCGTGGCGTCGACCATGAACAGCAGCAGGTCGGCGTCCTGCACGGCGCTCTCGACGGCGTGCATCATCGACCGGTGCAGGCCGTAGCGGGGCTGGATGACGCCGGGGGTGTCCAGGAAGATCACCTGGTACGAGGGGCCGGAGAGGATGCCGAGGATTCGGTGGCGGGTCGTCTGCGGCTTGGGCGTCACGATGGACAGCTTGCGGCCCAGCAGGGCGTTCATCAGCGTGCTCTTGCCCACGTTGGGCTTGCCGATCAGCGCCACGTAGCCGCTGCGATGATCCGGGGGGATGGCCTCGGGATTGATCAGGGGTGTTTCCACAAGGGACGAGGGTGAGGGAGTGGGAATGGGCGAGGGTCGCGTGCCGGTGGAGCGAGTGGGGTTCGATTCGGACGAGCGTCCCGGACGAGCGTCAATAGCCTTTAACGACGCGGCGCATCTCGCGCACGGCCTCCGGCAGCCCGGTGAACACGGCGCGGGCGATGACGGCGAAGCCGATGGACACCTCCTTGACGTGGGGCACCGTGTCGGCGAAGAGCCGGAAGTTGCGGTAGTCCAGGCCGTGGCCGGCGTGAATCTGCAGGCCGAGGGCGTGGGCGCGTTCGGCGCCCTGCGCCAGGCGTTCGGCCAGGGCCCGGCGTTCGGCCGGGGTGGCGGCGTTGGCATAGTCGCCCGTGTGCAGTTCGATGCAGTTGGCCCCCACCTCACAGGCCGCCTCGATCTGGTCGAGGTCCGGATCGAGGAACAGCGCTACCTCCGGGATCCCGGCGTCATAGAGGCGGCGGATGACGTCGCGCAGGCGGGTGCGGTGCTGGAGGACGTCCAGCCCCCCCTCGGTGGTGACCTCTTCCCGGCGCTCCGGGACGAGCGTGGCCAGGTCGGGCTGTAGTTCACAGCAGATCTGCACGATGTCGTCCGCCGTCGAGAGTTCGAAGTCGAGCTTCGACTGGACGGTGTCGCGGAGCAGGCGGGCGTCCCGGTCGGTGATGTGCCGGCGGTCTTCGCGCAGGTGGAAGACGATGCCGTCGGCGCCGGCTTGTTCGCAGAGCGCGGCGGCATGGACGGGGTCCGGGAAGGTCTCTCGCCGGGCGTTTCGGAGCGTGGCGATGTGGTCGATGTTGATGAGCAGGTCGATCACGGCGGGCAGAAAATACCTTGCGAAAGCAACTCTGGTGGGGGGGCGGGGTCTTCCTGTATCGAGACGCGGAACCCTTCCAACCGCGCAGCCGCCCGGTTTGTTTTGGCCGGGTTCCGGCGGCCGGCGGACGGGGAGGGCGCCGGTTGCTTTTCGGGGGAGGGGCCTGTATTTTCGCAACGGCTTTTTCGGCCCCCCACCGACCACGTACCCTCAACCTCATCTGGAGCACGACGCACATGGCTGTAGCGAGCCAAGGCGCCAGAGTCGCCATACAGATCGTCCTTGCCATCGTCATCGCCGGGCTGGCCTACTACCTCTACCTGTCCATCACCGAGCCCTACGAGGCCATCGAGCGGCAGCAGGAGCTGACCCGGCTGACGCGGGAACGCATGACGCAGATCCGCACGGCGCAGGTCGAGTTCGAGAAACGCTATGATTACTTCACCAGCTCGCTCGATACGCTCGTCATCTTCATCAAAGACTCGCTCACGGACCGCCAGCGGGACAGCCTCTTCGGCCCCGGCTTCATCCCCGACTCCCTGCCGTTCTCGCCCCGTACCGGCAAGCGGTTCTTGCTGAGCGTCAACGACACCCTCTCGGTGGACGTATACCTGTTGCAGGACCCCGATTCGGACGATCAGATCGGGACGCTGACGGCGGACATCACGCAGGTCAACGCGGCGAGCTGGGAATAGACGGCGTAGCGGCGGCGTAACCCGGGCCGAGGGGAGGAGGCCAGCATGGAGGCGCACGTTCGGGCAGGCATCGAGGTGCAGGGCACGGTGCTGCGCTATGCCGAGGTGGAGCAATACGGCCCCCGCTACCGGCTGCTGCGCCTGGGCCGGTGCGACTTCGACTTCGACGTCGTCGGCGAGCTGGTGCAGGTCCCGGCCTCGCCCCACCGCCAGACGGTGGCCGAGGCGCTGGCCGACGTCTACGCCGGCACGGTGGCGACGAGCCTGCACGTGGCGCTGCACCCGCTGCACGCCACGTCCTTCTTCAGCCCGATGCCGCGCAGCACGCCGGAGGACGACCGCCTGGCACGCCTGAAGGCGGAATCGGCCCTGTTGCTGGGGGATGAGACGGCAGCGTCCGTGCGCCTGACGGCCGACCCGGTCGGCCTGGAAACGCTGGAGGACGGCCGGCAGGTGGCGTGGGTGCATGGCCTGGCCGTACCTGTCCGGCTGCACGAGCCGTTCGATCAGGTGCTGGCCGTGTCGCCCTTCCTGCAGTATCGCTTCCGGCTGAGCATGCAGGCGGCGGCGGCCGTCATGGGACGCCTCCACGCGCCGCCGCACAACGGCCGGGTCACGTACGCGCTCGCGCTGGGCTGGTACGAATCCCACGTGGAGTACGTGCTCACCCGGCAGGGCGACTGGTACTTCAGCCACCACACCACCGTGGCCTCGCCCTCGGACGCGGCCTACTTCGCCCTGGCGCTGTGCCATCGCCTGGGTGTGACGCCGGCGGACGTGGACCGGCTCTACGTCTACGGTCAGCCGGTGGACCTGGCGGCGCTCCAGCCGCTGGAGATGATCTTCCGCACCTCGCCGGCCCGCCTGAACGCGCTCTACGCCGTCGACCTCGATCCGGGCAGCCTGGACGCCGACTTCGATGCGGAAGCCTATGTGCCCTGCATCGGCGCGGCGCTGTAGCGGAGGGCTCTGGCGAGGCGGCGCTGGCCGGGAGGTCGCCTGCCTCGCCGGCGCGCAGATCTTTTTCCGCCGGGCGGGTATATTGCGGCCGTTCGTCGCTCCTTTCGATGGGGTCGTTCCATGCGGATCATCGCCGGCCACCTTCGCCGCCAGCCCCTGAAAGCGCCTCGCGGCCACCTCACGCGGCCGACCTCGGACCGCACGCGGGAGTCGCTGTTCAACCTCGTCGCCAGCCGCCTCGCGTTGCAGGGGGCGGACGTGCTGGACCTGTTTGCGGGCACGGGAGCGCTCGGGCTGGAGGCCATCAGCCGGGGCGCGCTGGCGGCCACCTTCGTCGAGCGCAACGGGGCGGTGCTGAAATACACCCGCCGCAATGCGATCGACCTGGGCGTGGCCGAGGCCTGTGCCTTCGTGCGGGCCGATGCCGTGGCCTACCTGGAGCGCTACAACGGCCCCCCTTTCGACCTCATCCTGGCCGATCCTCCGTACGACCTGGAGGGGCTGGCCCGGTTGCCGGACCTGGCTCTGCCTCACCTCCGGCCGCATGGCCTGTTCGTCCTCGAACACGATACGCGCCACGACTTCGAGGACCATCCTGCCCTCGACACCAGCCGGGCCTACGGGCGGACGATCGTGTCGGTCTTCCGACCCGTGCCGCCTGCGGACGCCCCGACCGCCTCCACGCCATGACCCGCCTCGCGCTGTATCCCGGTACGTTCGACCCGATCACCTACGGTCATCTCGACATCCTGGAGCGGGCCCGGCACCTGTTCGACGCCGTAGAAGTGACCGTCGCCGTCAACGCGCGCAAGCAGACGCTCTTCACCATCGAGGAGCGGTGCGCCCTCGTCGAGGCGTCCGTGGCCCATCTCGACGGGGTGACGGTGGCGCCGTTCGAGGGGCTGCTGGTGGACCGTGCGCGGGCGCGGGGGGCCGTGGCGCTGGTGCGGGGGTTGCGGCAGGTCAGCGACTTCGACTACGAATTTCGCATGGCTTTCGCAAACCGCCGCCTTGCGCCTGAGATCGAGACCGTCTTCTTTATGACCTCCGAGGAGCACGCCTTCGTTGCCGCCTCCATCGTGCGGGAGATCCACCGCTGGGGGGGCGACGTAGCGCCCTTCGTGCCGCCGCCCGTCGTCGACGCGCTCCGGCAGCGGCGTCCGCAATGAGCGCCCCGCGCCGGCGGCCTTCCAGGCCCGATCCTCGATGCCCGATCCTCGATGCCCGATCCTGCCCACCCTGCATTCTTCCCCGTCATGCCTGCTTCCGTTGCCGATCTGACCTTCAACCCTCGCGTAGCGGCCATGCAGCCGTCGGCGACCCTGGCGATGTCTGCCCGGGCCAAACAGCTCCGCCGCGAGGGGCATCCCGTGATTGCGTTGAGCGCGGGCGAGCCCGACTTCGACACGCCGGCTCCCATCGGGGAAGCGGCCATCCGGGCCGTCCGCGAGGGCTTCACGCGCTACACCGAGAACATGGGCTGGCTGCCGCTGCGCGAAGCCATCAGCGCCAAGCTGAAGCGGGACAACGGGCTGGACTACCCGCCGGAGCAGATCCTCTGCTCGAACGGCGCCAAGCAGTCCGTCGCCCTGGCCATCCACGCCCTCTGCCGCCCGGGCGACGAGGTGCTGATCCCGGCGCCGTACTGGGTGAGCTATCCGGAGATGGTGCGCTTCGCCGGCGCCGAGCCGGTCGTCGTGCCGACGACGGTGGAGGATCAGTACCGCCTGCGTCCCGAGGCCCTGGCCGAGGCGATCACCGAGAAGACCCGCCTGCTCATCCTCTGCTCGCCCTCGAACCCGACCGGCTCGGTGTATCCGCGCCGGGAGCTGGAGGCCCTGGCCGAGGTGCTTCGCCGGCACGAGCAGGTGTTCGTGCTGTCCGACGAGATCTACGAGTACATCCTGTTCGAGGACGAGCACGTCGCCTTCGCGTCGTTGCCGGGCATGAAGGAGCGGACGATCACGGTCAACGGCTTCTCGAAAGGGTTTGCGATGACGGGCTGGCGGCTGGGTTATTTCGCGGCGGAGGCGCCCATCGTGAAGGCGGCCGCCAAGATCCAGAGCCAGCTGACGTCGGCGCCGAGCAGCATCACGCAGAAGGCCGGGCTGGCGGCGCTGGAGATGGGGCTGGAGCCCGTGCGGGCGATGGTCGAGGCGTTCCGAGAGCGGCGGGACTACGTGCTGGGCCGGCTGCGTGCCATCGACGGCATCGCGTGCCCGGAGCCGGGCGGGGCGTTCTACCTGTTCCCGCAGGTGTCCGCCTACTTCGGCACGCGCTCTCCGAGCGGCCGCTCGATCACCCACAGCGACGACCTGTGCTTCTATCTGCTGGAGGAGCATCACGTGGCGCTCGTGCCCGGCGCGGCCTTCGGCGGGCCGGACGGCCTGCGGATCTCCTACGCGGCGTCCATGGAGGACCTCGAGGAAGCCATGAACCGCATCGAGCGGGGCCTGGCCGCGTTGCGGTAGCAGGCCGGTATCGGCCGGGGCGGGCCTCAGCCGTCTGGCAGGAGCACGCCCTCCAGCACCTGCTGGATCTCGCGGTGGAACGGAGCCAGCACCTCCGGGGGGCGGCCGTACTCGAAGGTCGTCCGGTACGGGCCGCGCGGGCCCTCGACCTCGATCCACTCCGCACCGCCGTCGGCACAGTCCGGGCAGCCATAGACGGCCTCGGGGCGCTGCCGGAGGAAGCGCTCGGCGTGTGCCCGGAGCCGCGGCCAGGCCGCCGGGTCCATGGGCCACACGGTCGTCTGCGTCGGATGGGTGGCGGCAGGCCGCCCCGTGCGCACGCGGGTGATGGACGTGGCCGTCAGGCGGTACTCGGTGTGGCAGTAGCCGACGCAGAAGCCGAACGACGCGCCGTAGCCGATGACGAGCACGTCGGACGAGGCCTCGTCGGCGTCCGGCAGGGGAAAGACCTGGCAGCCGGCCAGCAGCAGGAACAGCGCAGCAAGGAGCAGGCGCATGGGGGGCATGGCGATGGGGGCAGGAGGGGCGTAACGGGTTGGACGCATCGGGCCGCCGAAATATTCCCGCCTCCGACGCGCTTCACCACCCCCGGCGCGCTTCAAGGAACCTTGTGAAAACCGTGCGGACCTGAAACGCGAGGCGCGGGCAGGCGTCAACGGGGACGGCCCGCCCGTGGCCCGTCGCTCTGCCCCTCTCATCGCACTCCCCGGCGTCATTCGTGGAGCCTCCCTACTCCTGGACCCGTTCGTATGAGCCTGCATTCTCCCGGGCGGTCCCCGTCCATGCCCCGCGTGACCGGTACTGGCTGCACGCGCTGCTGTTCGTAGCGACGCTCGGGACGACGATCGCCGCCGGGGGGTGGCTGGCGGGACGGACCTTGCTCTACGGCGGCGACAGCTACGACGCCTGGATCCACAGCCCCTACTTCTGGCTCGACGGGCTGCGGTACGCGCTCTCGCTGCTGGGCTTCCTGACGGTCCACGAATTCGGCCACTATTTCGCGGCGCGGTACCACCGGATCAACACGTCGCTGCCGTACTACATCCCGTTCCCGCCGCCGGGGCCGTGGCTGCCGGTGTTCAGCATCGGCACGTTCGGCGCGGTGATCCGCATCCGCGAGCCAATCCCCGGCACCCGCCGGCTGTTCGACGTCGGGGCGGCCGGGCCGCTGGCGGGGTTCGTCGTGGCCCTGGCGGTGCTCCTGGTGGCCCTGGCTACCCTGCCGCCGCCGACGTACCTGCTCGACCTGGACGGGCACGAGGCCCTCAAGGCGTACATCCAGCAGTACGAGCGCTTCCCGCCCGAGCTGTTGCCGCGGCCCGAAGGGCTGGAGGGCCTGACGATCGTGGTGGGGCAGACGCCGCTTTTCTGGCTGCTCTCGCAGTTCTTCTCGGACGTCCCGCCGATGTATGAGATCTACCACTACCCGATGCTCTTCGCCGGGTGGCTGGGGTTGTTCTTCACGGCGCTGAACCTGCTTCCGGTCGGGCAGCTCGACGGCGGGCACATCCTCTACGCGCTCGTCGGCCCGCGATGGCACCGGCGGCTGGCGCGGGGGTTCGTGACGCTGCTGCTGGCCTCGGCCTCCATCGGCTTTGCCGAGGAGATGCCCGCCGCTCTGGCCGCGTGGCACCCGCTGGCGGAGCACGCCGCCTGGCTGCTGCTGGCCGTGGTGCTGTTTTTCTTCCTGAACCGGGTCTACCAGCGCGAGCTGCGCATCATCGGGCCGCTGCTGATCGGCATCGTCGCCCTCGCGTCGGTCTCGACGCAGGTGGGCGAGCCGTTGCAGCAGTTCGGCTATACCGGATGGTTCCTCTGGTGCCTGCTCATCGTCTGGCTGATCAAGGTGGATCACCCGCCCGTGCTGCGCCCCGAACCGCTCACTCCCGGCCGGAAAGCCCTGGGCATCCTCAGCATCCTCATCTTCCTGCTCTGCTTCAGCCTGAAACCGCTGTACCTGGTGTGAGGAAGGACGACGAGGGGGCGGGGACACGCGCGACCTGCGGCTCGCGGCTCGCTCTTCGACCTGCGTATGCTCCGGGGCTTTCCGTTGCCACCTGTTTTTTGGCCGGCGGCTTGCTATCTTGGGCCTCGCTGCTCCGGCAGGGCCGGCCGTTTTCTCAGACACGCACCGTATGATCGCGATTCGCTACTGATCGTTTGATTCCTTCCCAGGCCTGGTAGCAATCCGTTGGCTCTTCTTTCCTCTCGCGTGTGTGCAGGCGGGTGCGGCGGCATCCGGAGGTTCGGCCTTCGATGGCTGATGCTGCTGGCGGTGATCGCCGGGTGTGATACCGCCCCCGGCCCGGAGCCGCTGGATCGGCGCCCGCCCGTGCTGTCTGACTTCGCGTATGCCCCCCGTGAGGTGGACCTGGGTACGCTGCCGCCGGAGCAGATCGTCGGCGGCGAGGTGCAGGTGCCCATCACCTTCAGCGTGGTGGCGCAGGACCCGGACGGCCCGGTGGCCGAGGTGACGTACCTCATCAAGGCGCCGCTCGAAGTGGACCGGGCCCTGGAGGTCGGCACGATGACGGCCGTGGGCGAGGGGCGCTACGAGGCCACGACCACGCTCCGCGTGCCCGTCGGTGAGATCGGCGACTACGCGCTGATCGTCTACGCCGTGGATGCCGATGCGCGGCTCAGCAACCAGGTACGGGGTACGGTGTCGCTCTTCTCCTCCGGCGAAGCCCCGGTCATCGAGGGCGTCGAGGCCATCCCCGACACGCTCCGGCCTCCGGGTGAGCTGGTGCTGATCGCGACGGTGTCCGACCCGGACGGCCTGGAGAACATCGCGCAGGTCGTCGGCCGGGCGCCGGCCGGGTTCGTCTTCCAGATGTTCGACGACGGCCAGAGCCAGGGCGATGCCGCCGCCGGCGACGGCCGCTTCACGGCGCGCTTCGACGTGCCCTCGGCCACGCCCGGCGTGCAGACCTTTTCCTTCCAGGCCACCGACCGCAGCGGCCTCAAGAGTGCGGTCGTGACGAAAGACGTGGTCATCGAGTAGATGCTCCCGGTGTCCCCCATGTGTTCTGCTGGTATCGATTCGGTGTATCGAGGCGGCGCGGTCCGCCGGCGGGGAGGGCGGTGCCTCCTGCTGGGCTGGCTGCTGGCCCTCGTCCCGGTCGCCGCCGTGGCCCAGCCGGGGCCGCTGACCCCCGCGCGCGTGGCCGAGCTGCTGCCGGCGCCCGGCATCCTGCGCAACAGCGTGACCAACCTCCACGCCGAGGGCGACTCGCTCTGGGTCGGGCCGTTTCTGAACCTGACGACGGACGAAGGGGCCACCTGGCAGCAGGCCGATGCCGACTCGCTCTTCGGCTCCCGCAATCGCGTCTTCTCGATCGACGTCGAGGGGCCGGTCGTCTGGGTGGGCCTCGGCTTCAGCACGGCCGACGGGGTGCAGGCCGCCGGCGGCTTCCTCGTCTCCACCGACGGCGGCCGCACCTTCGCCTATCGCTTTCCCCAGCTCGACGCACCCGACGACGACCGGGTGACCTACGGCGTCTCTACGCTGGAGGCGCTGCCGGTGATCGTGCCCGAGCAGAGCCCCCCCTTCGACATCGACTACGACCCGGTGCGGGACGAGGTCTGGGTCGCCGGCTGGGCCAGCGGCATCCGGCGCTCGGACGACGGCGGGGCGAGCTGGACGCGCGTCGTCCTGCCCCCGGACGACCTCGACGCCATCGCGCCCGATCAGCCCTACGACTTCGTGCTCGAACCCGAACGCGGCACCGCCGGCAACCGCAACCACATGGGCTTCAGCGTCCTCGTGGACGAGACGGGGACGGTCTGGGCCGGCACCGTCCAGGGCGTCAACCGCTCGACGCCGGCGGACCTCGACCCGGAGACGGGCGAGCGGGCCTGGCAGCGCTTCAGCTTCGACGGCACCCCGTTCTCGCTGACGGGCAACTGGGTCACGTCCATCGAAGAACAACCCCTCCCCGGCCGTAACCCCGTCTGGATGGCCACCTGGGACGCCAGCGAGGTCCAGGGCGAACGCCAGCGCTTCGGGGTGACCGTCACGCGCGACGGCGGCGCCACGTTCGAGCAGGCGCTCGTCGGGGAGCGGATCTATGACTTCGCCTTCCGCGGGGAGACGGTCTACGCCGCCGGCGAGGGCGGGCTGTTCGTCTCCGACGACGGCGGCCGCACCTGGTACACCGTGCGCGATTTCTACGACCCCGCACAGCCGGACCGCCGCATGCGGCCGGGCGTCGAGGTGTTCTCCGTGGCGACGACGCCCGGCGCGCTGTGGGTGGGCACCGCGGACGGCCTGGCCCGCAGCACCGACGGCGGCCTGACGTGGCGCATCTTCCGCGCCGAGGTGCCCGTCGACCCGGATACGCCGTCCGACGCCATCCCGCGCGTCGATACCTACGCCTACCCGAATCCCTTCTCGCCCGTCGCCCACCAGTGGGTGCGGCTGCGGTACAAACTCGACCGCGAGGCGTCCGTCGAGATCCGCCTGTTCGACTTCGGGATGAACCTCGTCCGCACCCTTGTCGACGAGCGGCAGCCGCCCGGCGAGCGGGAGGTGGTCTGGGACGGGACGGACGACGGCGGCCTGCGCGTGGCCAACGGGCCGTATTTCTACACCGTGGACGTCGGCGGTGAGACGCTGCGGGGCAAGATTCTGGTGATCGAATGACGCATCTCGATACGGTCGGAGGACGATCTGCGAAGGGGGGCCGGTGTCAGGTGGGCGCGGCCGGCCTTCGCCCTTCCGCCGTTGCTCTGCGATCCTCATCCCACGTCAGTCATCGAATGAAGCGATATGTCCTTGGCTTCCTGCTGCTTGCCGTGCTCGGCACGGCCGAGGTGCAGGCCCAGGCGGCCGGTATGTTCTCGCGCCTGGGCTTCGGCGCGCGCGGGATCGCGATGAGCAACGCGCTGGTGGCCGATGCCTTCGGGGATGCGAGTCCGTACTACAACCCCGCCCTGGCGCCGTTCACGAGCCGGCAGCACCTGGAGGCCAGCGCCGCCTTCCTGTCGTTCGACCGCGAGCTGCAGTTCCTGCAATTCGCCGCGCCGCTGCGCCCCCGGGCCGGCATCGCCGCCGGGCTCATCCACGCCGGCGTCGGGGACATCGACGGGCGGGACCTGAGCGGGTATCACACGGATACGTATTCCACCGACGAGTTCGCCTTCTTCCTCGCCTTTGGCACACGGATCGGCCCGCGGGCGTCGGTGGGGGTCGGCCTGCAACTGTTTCGCTCCGACTACGTCGCGTTGCTCGACCCGGCGATGACCATCGGCATCGACCTGGGGCTGACGGTGCGTCTGACGGAGGCATTGCGCTTGGGGCTGGCCGTGGACGATCTGCTGGCGCGCTACACCTGGGATACGTCGGCCCTCTACGACGACAGCGGCACGTCGGCCACGGATGCCTTTCCGGTGCGGCTGCGCATCGGCGGGGCTTACCGGCTGATGGAGGGCCGGGCTCAGATCGTGGCGGAGTACGAGTCCCGCGTCCGGACGGCGGAGCTCCGCACGGTGCGCATCGACCTGATCGGCGGCCTGCCGCGGCCGGTGGCGCAGACGCAGGATCTCCGCCTGCACGATGCTCGTTTGCGCCTGGGCGCCGAGGTGCGCCTGGCCGAGCCGTTCGCCCTGCGCGCCGGCATCGACCGCATCGGCGACGGCGCGGTGGACGCTGCGATGCCGTCGGCCGGCTTCATGGTGGAGCAGGCCGTCGGGCGGCTTCTGGCCCGCGCCGAGTACACCGTCGTGCGCCAGCCCTACGGCACCGGCGCCATGCACCTGCTGGCGCTGCGGCTGTTCCTGTGAGGCACGAGGGGCGCGCGAGCCCCCGTATCCCGCCTCCCGGCGGGCCGCCTTCGGCCCTCGCTCTCCTTCGTCTTCCCATGCCCTTTTCGCCCATGATTCGACGTCTCCTCCCGGTGCTCCTCCTGCTGGCCGGCAGCCTGCCGGCCGGGGCGCAGGACGCCGGGCTCGCGTTTCTGCGCATCGGGTCGAACGCTGCGGCCAGCGCCATGGGCGACGGCGGGGTGGCCTACACCCGCGATGCCTTTGCCACCTACTGGAACCCGGCGGGGCTGGCGGCCGCGGCTTCCAACGGCGCGGCGCTCTCCCACGTGATCTGGCTGGGGAGCGTGCGCACCTATGCCCTGGCCGGCCGCTTCCGGGCGGGCCGCCGCGGCGGCGTCGGCGTGTTCGTCAACGCCACCAGCAGCGGCAACCTCCAGGCCCGCGAAGGCCCCACCGCCGAGCCGGACGGCTTCTTCGACGCGCAGTTCGTCAGCCTCGGCGCGGCGTACGGCCGCCGGTTCGGGCCGCTGCGGCTGGGGGCCGGCGTCAAGTACCTCTCCGAACGGCTGTACGTGAACGACGCCACGGGCTATGCCGTCGACCTCGGCGCGCAGCTCGGGCTGTGGCAGGAGGGGCTGCTCGTCGGGGTGGCCTGGCAGAACCTCGGCCGGATGAACGCGCTCGACGCCGTCGCCACGCCCCTGCCGCGCCTGCTCCGGGCGGGGGTGGCGGTGCGGCCCTTCCGCATCCTGGCTGCCGCCGACGGCGCCGAGGTGCTCCACCTGCTGCTCAACGCCGAGCTCTCCCACGTCTTCCCGGAGGAGCGCACACGGCTCCACGCCGGCGGCGCCGCCCGAGTGCTCGACATCATCTGGCTCCGCGCCGGCGTCATCACCGACGACGCCGTCCGCCGCTTCACCTTCGGCGCCGGCCTCGACTACGGTGCCCTCGTGTTCGACTATGCCTTCCTCCCCTTCGACAGCGGCTTCGGCCGCGGGCACGTCCTGACGCTCGGCTACCGCTGGTAAGCGCCGCCGGGAAGCGCCGCCGGTAAGCGGAGGGGTGATCGCTGAGGGTCGCCTGACCCCTTCGACCTCGGTCCTCGCCCCCGACGATCTCCTCAGCCGCCCAGCCACGTACGGAACACCTCCACGAGGGCGCCGGGGCCGATGCCGTCCACGTTCGTCCGGAGGCGGAGGGTGCACCAGAAGTCCAGCGCGAGCATCTGCAGGGCGTGCAGCGGCACGGCGATCCAGAACGAGCGGCACCGCCACACCAGCGCGCCCAGGGCGATGCCGCCGACGATGGAGAGCAGCGCCTCGGGCAGCGGCTTCTCGTAGTGGAGGATGGCGAAGGGGACGGTCTGGACGAAGATGGCATAGACGCCAAACGTGCGTGCCGTGCCGAAGAGCACGAAGCCGCGCCACAGGTATTCCCAGCCCATCCAGTAGAAGAGGAAGAGCGCCTCGTAGACGAAGAAGAACCGCCAGTCGAAGGCGGCCGGCTGGTAGTGGGGATACTGGGCCTGGAAGGCGGCCTGATCCGAGAGGATCCAGGTGCCGACGACCACGAGGGGCAGGTAGAGCCCGGCGAGGGTGAGCGCCAGCTTCCAGTCGCCCCGGCCCAGGCCCATCTCGGCGGCGGATCGTTTGAAGAGCAGGCGCAGGCACAGCACCGGCAGCACGAAGCCCGTCAGGCCTTGCATGAAGAACCACCATCCCCAGGCCAGCACGCCGCGCCAGGCTTCCGGGAAGAACATCGCCAGCTCGGCCCGAAACAGGCGGCGGCTGCCGGCGGTGAACTGGATCAGCGCGAACACCGTGCAGGCCACCAGCACGAACACCGTCTGCGGGTCCAGCCGGCGGACGGCGGTGCGGAGGTGGAGCCACTCCTGGCGCAGGCGGTCACGCATACGAGGATGAGAGCCGGGCGGGGGCGTCAGCCGAGCGCGAGGAAGACGAGCGCCGCCAGCGCGCCGCCGAGGACGGGGCCGACGACCGGGATCCAGGCGTAGCCCCAGTCGCTGTCGCGCTTGTCGGGGATGGGCAGCAGCGCGTGCATCAGCCGGGGGCTCAGGTCGCGCGCCGGGTTGATGGCGTAGCCGGTCGTCCCGCCCAGGCTCAGGCCGATGGCCAGCACCAGCAGCCCGACCGGCAGCGCGTCCAGGGCGCCGAGCCCGCCGGGGCCGCCGTCGGGGGCCGCCACGTTGGGAGCCGCCAGGTAGAGCACGGCCAGCACCAGCACGAACGTGCCGATGACCTCGGAGACGAGGTTCGAGACGGGGCGGCGGATGGCCGGGCCGGTGCAGAAGACGGCCAGCTTGGCATCGGCGTCCTCCGTGGCCGCGAAGTGGTCCCGGTAGTGGAGCCAGACGAGCGCGGCGCCGGCGGCAGCGCCCAGGAACTGCGCCAGCAGGTACGACGGCACCTGGCCCCAGGGAAAGGCGCCGGTCAGGGCCAGCCCCAGGGTCACCGCCGGGTTGATGTGGGCTCCGCTGAAGGCGGCGACGACGAACACCGCCACGAACACGGCCATCGCCCACCCGAAGGTGATGACGATCCAGCCACCGTTGTGGCCCTTGGTGTGGCGCAGGACGACGTTGGCGACGACGCCGTCGCCCAGCAGAATCAGCAGCAGGGTGCCGATGAACTCGGCGATGAATGGAGGCATGGCGTGCGGGAGGGATGAGGGACGGAGGGCGAGGTATCAGGGAGCGGCCAGGCGGCCGGCCCGGTCCGGGGCGATCAGGTAGCCCTCGGCCAGGGCGCGGTACTGTGCCACCTGGGCCTGCTGCCAGGCGTCGTCGCGGCCCAGCTCGGCGGCCATGAGCGCGGCCACCTTCGGCGCCATCTCGATGCTGGCGCGGGCGTCGAGCAGCAGCAGGCGGGTGCGGCGGGCCAGGACGTCCTCCACCGTGCGGGCCATCTCGTGGCGCACGGCCCAGACCACCTGCGCCGCCACGACCGGATGCTTCGGGTGGAGGGGTTCGCGCAGCGCCGGACGCTCCCGCATCAGGTTCTGCAGGGCCGGCGCGTCCGAGCCGTAATCCTGCAGGGGGCCGAACTCGTCGGCGTGGCGGTGGTAGCCGTGGATGTGCAGCTCCCGCGTCGACGAGGGGCGTTCCTCCAGCTCCGCCAGCGTCGCCGCCTGGTCGATCGTATCCTCCGCCATCTTCCGGTAGGTCGTCCACTTGCCGCCGGTGATGGTCACCAGGCCCGACTTCGAGATGTGCAGGGTGTGATCGCGCGAGAGCGAGGCGGTGTCCTCCTCTCCGGTCGATCCGACGAGCGGGCGGAGCCCGGCGAAGACGCTCAGCACGTCCTCCGGGGCGGGGTCTTTGGTCAGATAGCGGGCCGCATGGGTGAGGATGAAGTCGATCTCCTCGTCGAAGGCCCTCGGCTCCAGCGACGGCGCATCGACCGGGGTGTCGGTGGTGCCGACCACGACGCAGTCGTGCCAGGGGATGGCAAAGAGCACCCGGCCGTCGTCGGTTCTGGGCACCATGATGGCCGTCGAGCCGGGCAGGAACGAGCGGTCGAGCACGAGGTGCACGCCCTGGCTGGGCGAGATCATCGGGGGGGCGTCCGGGTCGTCCAGGCGGCGGATGTCGTCGGTGAAGACGCCCGTGGCGTTGATGACGGCCCGGGCGCGGAGCGTGTAGGCGGTGCCGGTTTCCTGGTCGACGGCCTCGACGCCGCGCACCTCGCCGTGCTCCTTCACGAGGCCGGTGACGCGCATGTAGTTGAGGAGCACGCCGCCCTGTTCGGCGGCGGTCTGCGCCATGTTGATGGCCAGGCGGGCGTCGTCGAACTGGCCGTCGTAGTAGATCACCCCGCCGATGAGGCCGTCCGGCTCCAGCGTCGGGATGTGCTCCATGGTTTTCTCGCGGGAGAGGGTCTTCGACCGGCCGAAGCCCTGCTTGCCGGCCAGCAGGTCGTACATCTTCAGCCCGATGCCGTAGAACGGCCCTTCCCACCAGTCGTAGTTGGGGACGATGAAGGCGAGGTTGCGCACGAGGTGCGGGGCGTTCTTGAGCAGCAGCCCGCGCTCCTTGAGGGCCTCCAGGACGAGGGCGATGTTGCCCTGCTTGAGGTAGCGCACCCCGCCGTGCACCAGCTTCGTGCTCCGGCTGGAGGTGCCCTTGGCGAAGTCATGCTGTTCGAGCAGCAGCGTGTCGTAGCCGCGCGAGGCCGCGTCGATGGCACAGCCGAGCCCGGTGGCGCCGCCACCGATGACGAGCAGGTCCCACACGCGCGTGCCGCCTTCCAGCGCGGCGATCATGGCGTCACGGTTCATCGGATACGGGTCGTTCGGTGCGCGATGCGTAAGGGGATGAGGCGATGGCCGGGCCGCGCAAGGCGCTCGGAACGCCGGACGGGCCGCCGGCCGGGCCGCCGGACGGGCCGGGTGCGGCTCATTCCGGGCGGTCCTCCTGGATCCAGCCCCGGGATCGTTCGACGGCGCGCTTCCAGCCGCGGCGCAGCGCGTCCACGGCGTCCGCGTCCATGCCCGGCGTGAAGCGGCGGTCCTGCTGCCACTGGGCGGCGATCTCGTCCTGGCCGCCCCAGTAGGCGACGGCCAGCCCGGCCAGGTAGGCCGCGCCGAGGGCGGTGGTCTCGAACACCTTCGGGCGCACGACCGGCACGCCGAGGAGGTCGGACTGGAACTGGAGCAGCAGGTCGTTCATGGAGGCCCCGCCGTCGACGCGCAGCTCGGTGACGGCGATGCCCGAGTCGGCTTCCATGGCTTCGAGGACGTCCGCCACCTGATAGGCGATGCCTTCGAGGGCGGCGCGGGCCACATGGCCGGCGGTGACGCCCCGGGTGAGCCCGACCAGGATGCCGCGGGCGTAGGGGTCCCAGTGCGGGGCGCCCAGCCCGGCGAAGGCCGGCACCAGGTAGACGCCGCCGTTGTCGTCCACGCTGGCGGCGAGGCGTTCGACCTCCGAGGCCGTCTGGATCAGGCCGAGGCCGTCGCGCAGCCATTGCACCACGGCGCCGGCGATGAAGACGCTGCCTTCCAGGGCATACTCCACCGGCCCCTCGCCCAGTTGCCAGGCGATCGTGGTGAGCAGGTTGTGTTCGGAGGGGATGGCCTCCGTGCCGGTGTTGAGCAGCATGAAGCAGCCGGTGCCGTAGGTGTTCTTCACCGACCCCTTTTCGATGCATTGCTGCCCGAAGAGCGCCGCCTGCTGGTCGCCCGCGATGCCGGCGATGGGGATGGAGGCGGCGAACAGGTCGGCCTCGGTGTGTCCGTAGATCTGGCTGGAGGGGTGGACCTCCGGCATCATGCTGCGGGGGACGTCGAGCAGGTCGAGCAGGTCGTCGTCCCAGCGGCCCTCGCGGATGTTGTAGAGCAGCGTGCGGCTGGCGTTGGTGACGTCGGTGAGGTGCTGCCGGCCGGCGGTGAGCTTCCAGACGAGCCAGGCGTCGACGGTGCCGAAGGCCAGGTGGCCGGCGCGGGCCTGATCGCGGGCGCCGGGCACGTGGTCGAGGATCCAGCGGACCTTCGTGCCGGAGAAGTAGGCATCGGCCAGCAGGCCGGTTTTCTCCCGGAGCAGGGGCTCGTGGCCGCCGCGCTTGAGGTCGTCGCAGAGGCCGGCGGTGCGGCGGTCCTGCCAGACGATGGCGTTGTGGATCGGCTCGCCCGATCGGCGGTCCCAGACGACGGCCGTCTCGCGCTGGTTGGTGATGCCGATGGCGGCGATGTCCTTCGCCTTGAGCCCGGCCCGCGTGATGGCCTCGGTCGCCACGCTGAGCTGCGAGGTCCAGATCTCGTTGGGATCGTGCTCGACCCAGCCGGGGCGCGGGAAGAGCTGCTCGAACTCCTTCTGAGCCACGGCCCGGATCCGGCCCTGGTGGTCGAAGACGATGGCGCGGGAGCTGGTGGTGCCCTGGTCGAGCGCGAGGATGTAGGACATGGAAACGAGCAGGAGATGAGGGCAACGACGACGGGAGGCAAGGTACGACGTGCGCCGGCGAATGTCGACGGGAAGCGCTTCGTTCGCCGCTCGTCCCTACTTTATGCGCGCTCCGAAGCCACACACCACCCGCGTCTTTCCCGATGCCTGTGCTTGCCGATCGCCTCACCGTTGCGCTGGAGCGCCTCATCCAGCGCGGCGCGCCCTACCAGCTGCTCGTGATCGCCGGCCTGATCGTGCTGGTCGCCCTCGGCGGAGGACTGCTGGCCTGGGGGCTGACCGACGCCTTCGCGCATCCGGGCGCCGCCGTCTGGTGGGCCTTCCTGCGGCTGACGGACCCCGGCTACCTCGGCGACGACGAGGGCACCACATTGCGGGTCATCTCGACGGTGGTGACGGTGCTCGGGTACGTGCTGTTCATGGGCTCGCTCATCGCCATCCTGACCCAGGGCCTCAGCCGGACCATGCGCCGTCTGGAAAGCGGCCTCACGCCCATCGCCGTGCGGGATCACATCCTCATCCTGGGGTGGACGAACCGGACGGGTCCGATCGTGCGGGAGTTGATGCTGTCGGAGGGGCGGGTGCGGCGGTTTCTGTCGCGGCGCGGTGCCCGGCGGCTGCGGATCGTGATCCTGGCCGAGCGCGTGGATGCCGGCCTCTACCAGGAGTTGCGCGATCAACTCGGCCCCGCGCGGCCGCCTCGCCAGGTCGTCTTCCGCTCGGGGTCGTCGATGCGGATCGAGCATCTGCGGCGGGTGGCCTTCGAGCAGGCGGCGGCCATCCTCCTGCCCGGGGCCGACTTCGCGCTGGGCGGGGCCGAGGCCACGGACACCCGGGTCGTCAAGACGCTGATGTCGATCGCCCGGCATGGGCACTACCGGGCGGGGCGGGTGCCCGTCGTCGTGGCGGAGATCTTCGACACGCAGAAGATCCCCATTGCCCGGCGGGCCTACGACGGACCGCTCGAGCTCATCGCGGGGGATGCGTTCATCAGCCGGCTCATCGCCCAGAACGCTCGCCATCCGGGGCTTTCCCACGTCTACGCCGAGTTGCTATCCTACGAGCACGGCAACGAGATCTACGTGCGGACCCACCCCGAGCTGGCGGGGCGGCCGTTCGGGGTGTTGAGGTATGCCTTTCCGGAGGCGGTGCTGCTGGGGGTGGTGCGGCCGGAGGGCAGCGGCTTCCGCCCGCTGCTGAACCCTCCGCCCACCTTCACGCCGGAGCCGGAGGATCGCTTCGTGCTGATCGCCCGGCGCTACGAGGCGGCCGTCCCCGCGGCCACGGCCCTCGCCGCCGCGGCCGGCCCAGCGCCGACCGCTCCGGCCCGGCGGATGACGATGGCCGTTCAGCCGCAGCGCCGGGTGCTGATGCTGGGCTGGAGCCATAAGGTCCGCGTGCTGATTCAGGAGTTCGCCAGCTACCCGGGCGAGTCGTTCGAGATCGACGTGCTGTCGGTCGTCCCCGCGGCGGAGCGAGCGGCGGCGATGCGCCGGCTGGACGTCCCCGGCGAGCGCGTGCGGGTGCGGCACCTGGAGGGCGATTACACCGTGCGGGCCGACCTGGAGCGCGCCGGCCCGGCGGGCTACGACAACGTCATCCTGCTGGGTAGCGACTGGCTGGACTCCGGCGAGGAGGCCGATGCCCGCACGATCCTGGGCTACGTGCTGTTGCGGGCGTTGCTGCCCGAGGACGCGCGCGACCCCGCCGTGCTGGTGGAGCTGATCGACCCGGCGAATGCCCGGCTGTTCCGGCGGCGACCGGGGGAGGTCATCATCAGCCCGGTGGTGCTCAGCCACATGCTGGCGCATGCCGCGCTGCGGCAGGAGCTGACGTCCGTCTTCGGCGAGCTGTTCGGGCCGGGGGGCGCCGAGATCTTCTTCCGGGCCGTCGGCGACTACGGGCTGGCCGGGCGGCCGGCGACCTTCCGGGACGTGCAGCAGCACGCGGAAGCAGCCGGCGAGATCGCGCTGGGGGTGCGGCTGCACCGCGAGGCGGACGGCCCCGGCGGCGGCGTGTACCTCAATCCGTCGGGGACGCAGACCTGGACCTTCCGCCCGGAGGATCGCATCGTGGTGCTGACGCGCTACGCGGAGGCGGCATCGCCCGCCCCGGACCGGCCCCGGCCGTAGACCCCGCCCCACGGGCGCTCCTCCCCGGGCCGGTATGCACAGCACAGAGCCGATGAGGCCCCGGGTGCCTGTGCAACCGTCATCCCCGACACCGTCATCCCCGCCTCGATCGGGGATCCAGAACCATGGAACGGTATGGACGGGATGCCCGCTTTCACGGAACCCCACAGGTTTCCGAAGGAAAGGATCCCGGCGGTCGTCGTAGCATCCTGTGTGAATACCTCCGATTACCAGGCGGGTGCTCCGAAGAGGGTGGGGCGTCACGGCGCGGCCGGCTGCTCATACGTCAGCCCGAACATCGTGTGTACGTCTGGCACGCGACGACCCTGCGTTTGCCTGACACCCTGCCCGGCGAGCGCCTCTAGCGCGGCAGCGGCTCGGTGCCCCTGCTGAGAATGTCCATATACGCGGCGTACAGATAAATGCGGCCGCGCTCCTGCCCCGTCACCTCACGCACGATCCCGAGTTCTTCCATGCGCTCCAGGGCCGAGGCGATGGTCGGCCACGTCAGGTCCACCTGGTTGGCCGCATCACGGATGGAAAGGAGCGGGTAACGCTGGAGGACTTCGTGGACGCGGAGCACCGACCCTGCGGCCCGGCCGGTTCTGGCTTCGATCAGTCTTCGATCCCGATCGAAAAGTGCCAGGATGTCGCGCGCGGTGTCCACGGCCTGTTTCGAGGTGGCCTGCACGCCCTCCAGGAAAAAGCGCAGCCACGCCATCCAGGCACCGTCTGTCCGTATCCGTTGGAGGAGGCCATAGTACTCCTCGCGGTGGGTCTTGAAATAGAGGCTGAGGTACAGGATGGGGTTGGTGAGTACGCCCTCGGCGCACAAGAGAAACGTAATCAGAAGGCGGCCCATACGTCCGTTGCCGTCCAGGAAAGGGTGGATCGTCTCGAACTGGGCATGGACCAGGGCCGCCTTGAGCAGCGACGGAAGGGTGGTGTCATGAAGGAAGGCTTCGAGTTCATACAGGCAGCCGGAGAGACGATCCGGCGGGGGCGGCACAAACTGTGCGTTGCCGGGCCGCGTCCCGCCGATCCAGTTCTGCGACGTGCGAAACTGGCCGGGCTGCTTGTCGGCGCCTCGCCCCCCGGCAAGGAGCTGGGCGTGGATCTCGCGGATCAGACGGAGCGACAGAGGAAAGCCGCCCCGGAGTCGCTGGAGGCCGTAATCCATGGCCCGGACGTAGTTCGACACCTCACGGACGTCATCGAGCGGGACGCCCGGTGCTTCGTCCCGCTCGAAGAGGAGCAGGTCGGAGAGCGACGATTGCGTACCCTCGATCTGAGACGAGAGGAGGGCCTCTTTTCGGACGTAAAGGTAGATGAACAGGTCTGTAGCCGGCAGGATGGTGGTGATGCCGTCGAGCCGCCCCAGGGCACGGTTGGCTTTCTCCATGAGGTGGTAGTCTCCCGCGCTGAAATCGAGATCAGGGGGCAGCGGGTCGGGCACGAAGGCGTGTACGTCCTCCCCCGCCGTCGTGCTCGTGACGTAGCGGCCACTCGGGGTACGCTTGTCCATCAGGCTATTCAAACTTCTTTGATCGGGGTTCCACTTGTTAAAAGATAGCACCTATTTTTTTGATAAGCAGCCCGTTCCGAAAGGCAATTAATATATTTTTTCCAGCAGTAGGAACACTACTGCTTGGTTGACGTGGCGCACTATCGTATATTCAATCCCCCATACGACGACCTCCCACATGCCACGGCTAAAGGACATCTGCACCATTTCGTCGGGCTACTCCTTCCGAGGACGCATAGCCGACAAC
Source organism: Roseithermus sacchariphilus (assembly GCA_003285105.1). Taxonomy (GTDB): domain Bacteria; phylum Bacteroidota; class Rhodothermia; order Rhodothermales; family MEBIC09517; genus Roseithermus; species Roseithermus sacchariphilus. The sequence goes on from CP030158.1 coordinate 1,847,428, forward strand.
GAGGACGGCCCCTACCGGGTGGTTCAACTCAGCCACGTAGACTGGGAAGCGGAACGCATCGACTGGGAGGGGCTGCCGCGTGTGGGCGGCATCGAGCCGGGTACACACCACCTGCTGCGCCCCGGCGACATCCTCTTCGCCGCAAAAGGCAGCCCCCACCGGGCACTCTGCCTCAACGAAGGAGAAGGAGAAGATGCCGTGGCGGCCTCGACCTTCTTCGTTCTGCGCGTGCAACGGGATGACGTGCTGCCGGCCTTCATCGCCTGGTTTCTGAATACGGAGCCGGCTCAGGCCCACCTCCGGGGGTGTAGTCGCGGCACCAGCATCCGCATCGTCTCGAAGTCCTGCCTCGGTGCGCTCCCGGTGCCGCTTCCATTCCTGGAGCGCCAGCGCCGAATCGTGCAGGCCGTACGGCTGGCCCGGCAGGAGCGTGCGCTCACCGGCCAGTTGCTCGCACACAGGGCGCGCCTGCTGGAGGCCGCCTGCCTGCGAGCGGCCTCACCACGCCATGAAACGACCAACCCGCGGGATTCCCATTACACCCGATAGCCCCATGCCACGACCCACGCAACAGCAGATCAACAACGCCCTCTGGCGGGCCTGTGACACCTTCCGGGGGACGATTGACCCGGCCCAGTACAAGGACTACGTGCTGGTGACGCTCTTCTGGAAGTACCTCTCCGACGTCCACCGCAAGCACGAGGCGGAGCTGCGCCAGAAGTATGGCGACAACCCGGAACTCATCCGCCGCAAGCTGGCCCGCGACCGCTTCGTCCTGCCCGAAGGCGCCTCCTTCTACGATGTCAAGCGCAACCACTACCACGACGCAGACCTGGGCGACCACATCAACAAGGCCCTCACGGCCATCGAGGACGCCAACAAGCAGAAGCTCGACGGCGTCTTCCGCGACGTGGACTTCAACAGCGAGGCCAACCTCGGCGACACGAAGGAACGCAACCGCCGCCTGCGTCACCTCCTCGACGACTTCGACGACCCGGCGCTGGACTTCACGCCCTTCGTGGAGGCGAGCGAGACGGGGCGCGAGGACGTGATCGGCAACGGCTATCAGTTCCTCATCAAGAAGTTCGCCTCGGACTCGGGCAAGAAGGCCGGCGACTTTTACACGCCGGAAGAGGTCTCCATGCTCATCGCCCGGCTCGTGGCGCCCCGCGCCGGCGACCGGATCTACGACCCCGCCTGCGGCTCGGGCTCGCTGCTCATCACCGTGGCCGACGAGGTCCGCGACGACGAGGGCAACCGCTCCCGCGACTTCGCCATCTACGGGCAGGAGCTCAACGCCTCGACGTGGGCGCTGGCCAAGATGAACATGTTCGTCCACGGCATCGACGGGGCCTCGATCCTCCGCGGCGACACCATCACCAACCCCCGGCACCGCGAGGGCGACGCCCTCCTCAAGGCGGACGTGGTGGTGGCCAACCCGCCCTTCAGCCTGAAGAAGTGGGGCTACGAGGAAGCCGCTACCGACCGCTTCGGGCGGTTCAAACGGCCCGTGCTTCCCCCGAAGTCGAAGGGCGACTATGCCTTTATCCTGCACATGCTGCACTCCGCGAAGCAGGACGTGGGGCGCGTGGGCGTGGTCGTCCCCCACGGCGTGCTCTTCCGCGGGGGCGCCGAGGGCAAGATCCGCGAGCAGCTCATCCGCGACAACCTGCTCGACGCCGTCATCGGGCTGCCCGCCGGCCTCTTCTACGGGACCGGCATCCCTGCGGCCATCCTCGTCTTCAAGATGCGCCGCCCCACCACCGACGTCCTCTTCATCGACGCCAGCCGCGAGTACGACGACTCGGATACGCAGAAACGCCTGCGGGCGCAGGACATCGAGAAGATCGTGCAGACGTACCGCGCCTACGAGAGCGTGGACAAGTACGCCTACCGCGCCTCCTTCGAGGAGATCGAGGAGAACGACTTCAACCTCAACATCCCCCGGTACGTGGACACCTTCGAGGAGGAGGAGCCGGTGGACCTGGCGGCCCTGGCCGAGGAGATCCGCGCCATCGAGACGCGGCTGGCGGCCACGCGCCAGGAACTCGACGGCTACCTCCGCGAACTCGGCCTCCCCGTGTAGTTACGACCAGACCTGCCAGGTCTCCGAGACCTGGCAGGTCTGGGGTCAACCGCCACCCCCCATGCGCATGAACGACGACACGAAACAACCCACCCTGTTCGACCCGCCCCCCGCCAACGGGACGCCCGAGGCCTCGCATAGTTTGGCTAAATCCGTCTTTGAGAAATGGGCACTCAAAGATTGTGGACGATGGCTTTCCGGCGGAACACCTACCAGAAATAATCCCGCATATTGGGGAGGTGATATTCCATGGATTAGTGCCAAAAGTTTGAAGCATTTTTACATCTATGATTCCAATGAATATGTGACCGAGGCCGGTGCGATGAATGGAACACGCCTCGTTCCGCCCGGCACAATCCTCTTTGTGGTGCGGGGCATGAGTCTCGCAAATGAGTTTCGCATCGGCATAGCCCAACGATCAGTTACATTTAATCAAGACCTTAAAGCGCTAATTGCCAATGAACACTTTGACCCTCTGTTTTTAGCTTATATGCTGAAGGCCAAGGAAAAATACATCATGAACCTGGCAGATGCCTCGTCTCACGGAACACTGCGCCTTCAGACAGAACTATTGGAGCAACTCCCCATCCCCCTCCCCCCCCTTCCCGAGCAGCGCAAGATCGCCCGCATCCTCGGCGCGTGGGACCGGGCGCTGTCCGACCTCGACGCGCTGCTGGCGGCCAAGCGCCGGCGCAAGCAGGGTCTGGCGCAGCGCCTGCTCACGGGCCGCGTGCGCCTGCCGGGGTTTGATGAGCCGTGGCGGGAGGTAAAAATTGGACAACTATTGAAGCCTGTGAAGCGGCCTGTAGACTGGGATGATAAAAGATTGTATCGACTTGTCAGTCTCAGACGTGGTGGTGAAGGTCTCTTTTGGCGCTCACCGCTATACGGCCATCAGATCAGTACAAAAACATTGATGGTTACTCGCACGGGAGACTTCCTTATCTCACGGATGCAGGTAGTGCACGGTGCCACTGGCCTTACCACACCAGAATTCGACGGTGCCCATGTTTCAAACTCATATCTGATTCTAGTGCCCAGAAAAGAGAACATTATTGATACAGCTTTTTTTGCAGAGTTGTCTAAGCAGCCGTTTATGCGGCACTTGGCTTATCTGTCGAGCTACGGTGTGCATATTGAGAAGATGACATTTAATCCGCGCCTATACTTCAACAGCAAGATCTCGATTCCTCCAACGGTTGAAGAACAAAGGGAAATCAAGAAGGTGCTCGATGCGGCCGATGCCGAGATCGCCGCGCTCGAAGCCTGGCGTGCGGCGCTCGCCCGGCAGAAGAAGGGCCTCATGCAGCGGCTGCTCACCGGGGAGATCCGCGTCAGGCTGGAGGAGGGGGATAACCCAGACCTGTCAGGTCTTCGAGACCTGAACAGGTCTACGACGACGCCCACGACGTCCACCACACCCCCGACGCCCCACCGCGACAACCCAGACCTGTCAGGTCTTGGAGACCTGAACAGGTCTACGACGACGCCCACGACGTCCACCACACCCCCGACGCCCCACCGCGACAACCCAGACCTGTCAGGTCTTGGAGACCTGAACAGGTCTACGACGACGCCCATAACGCCCCGCCGCGACAACCCTGCCGGCGACAACCCGGACCTGAACAGGTCCGGGGGAGGCGATACGTCATGACCACCTATCCATCCCTCGAAGCCGGGCGATACTACCACGTCTATAACCGGGGCAACAACCGCGAGGACCTCTTCCGCGAGCCGCGCAACTACGACTTCTTCCTCGAACGCTACGCCCGGCACGTCGCGCCGGTGGTAGACACCTTTGCCTACTGCCTGCTCCGCAACCATTTCCACCTGCTCATCCGCGTCAGGCCCGAGGCAGACTGGCCCGACGCCCGAGGTCCTGCCCGCCGGTTCGCCAACCTGTTCAGCAGCTACGCCAAGGCGATCAACAACGCCTACGGGCGCACCGGCAGCCTCTTCCAGAAACGCTTTGGCCGGATCGAAGTGACGTCCGAGCGCTACCTCGCCCACCTCGTCTGCTACATCCACCACAATCCCCAGCGCCACGGCTTCGTGGACGACTTCCGGACGTATCCCTATTCGTCCTACCGGGCCCTGCTCGCCGCCGGGCGGCCCACCCGCCTTCGGCGCGACGAGGTTCTCGCATGGTTCGGCGGGGCGGACGGCTTCCGCGCGGCCCACGCCGCCGGCGACGCCGCATCCCGTGCGGCCCCCCTGATTGACCACGACTTCGAACACCAGGTCTGACACACGCCATGGCCGTCCCCTCCTATGCCGAATGGCCCGACTCGCAGGGCCCCGCCCTCCGGCTCCTCCAGAAGCTCGGGTGGACCGTCCTCTCGCCGGAGGACGCCCTCCGGATGCGGGGCGGCTCCACGAGCGAGGTGCTGCTCCGTTCCGTCCTCGAAACCCAGCTCCGGCGGCTCAACCCCATCGCGTACCGGGGGCGCCTCCACGAGCTTTCCGAGGGCAACGCCCACGAGGCCGCCGAGAAGCTCCGCCGCCTGCCCGAGGCCAGCCTCATCCAGGCCAACGAAAAGGCCTACGACCTCCTCATGCTGGGCACGAGCCTGGAGCAGGAGATCGAAGGCGACCGCAAGAGCCCGCAGATCCACTACGTAGACTGGCACAGGCCCGAGCGCAACCAGTTCCACGTCGTGCCCGAGTTCGAGGTGCAGCGGGCCGACGGCAGCCACTACCGCCCCGACCTCGTCCTCTTCGTCAACGGCATCCCCTTCGCCGTCGTCGAGTGCAAGCGGCGCGACAAGAACGCCTCCGTCGAGGCCGGCATCCACCAGATGCTCCGCAACCAGCGGCCCGGCGGCATCCCGCGCCTGTTCCACACCGTGCAGCTCGTACTCTCGGTCCAGCCCAACGCCGTCCGGTACGCCACCGTGGGGACCGAGGAGAAGTTCTGGTCCGTCTGGAAGGAGCCCGAGGCCGAGGCCGCCGTCCGCCCGCTCATCCAGGACCGGGGGATGGGCACGTACGAGCCGTGCGAGCAGGACCGGGCGCTGTGGTCACTCCTTCGCCCGAGCCGCCTCCTGGAGCTGACCCGGCTGTTCGTCGTCTTCGATGCCGGCGTCAAAAAGATTGCCCGCTACCAGCAGTACTTCACCGTGAAGGCCACGCTGGAGCGCGTACGCCGCTTCGACGAGCACGGCCGGCGCCGGGGCGGCGTGATCTGGCACACCCAGGGCAGCGGCAAGAGCCTCACCATGGTCATGATCGCCAAAGCCCTCGCCCTCGCCGACGACATCCGGCACCCCCGCGTCGTGCTCGTCACCGACCGCAAGAGCCTCGACAAACAGATCGAGCGGACGTTCCGCCATTGCGGCAAGGAGGTCAAGCGGGCCAGAACGGGCACCGAACTGGCCGAGTTGCTCCAGGATACGCGCAACGAGGTCGTCACCACGCTCATCAACAAGTTCAAGACCGTCGCCGAACGGAAGCTCACGGTGGTCGATAGCGAGAACGTGTTCGTCCTCGTCGACGAGAGCCACCGCACGAACTACGGCACGCTCCATGCCCTGATGCGGAAGGTGCTGCCGAGGGCGTGCTACCTCGGCTTCACCGGCACCCCGCTCATGAAACAGGAGAAGAGCACGGCCCGGAAGTTCGGCGGTCTCATCGAGCCGGTTTACACCATCGAGCAGGCCGTGGCGGACCGGGCCGTCGTCCCCCTGCTCTACGAGGGCCGTCACGCCCGGCAGATCGTCTATGAGAAGCCGCTCGACCGCGCCTTCGAGCGTGTGGCCGAGCCGCTCTCGGACGAGCAGACGCGCGATCTCAAGAAGAAGGCGACAGCCCGGCAGCGGCTTGCCCAGACGAAGCAGACGCTGGAGGAGGTGGTCTACGACGTCCTAGAGCACTACGTGCAGCACTGGCAGGGCACCGGCTTCAAGGCCATGCTCGTCGTGCCGAGCCGGGCCGCCGCCGTCCGCGCCCAGGAAATCGCCGAGCAGGACGGCCGGGTGCGGACCGCCGTGGTCATCTCCGGCCCCGACCAGCGTGAGGAGGACGAAGACGAAGAGGCCCCGATGGCGCAGGTGCAGGCGTGGTGGCAGCGCACCGTCGTGGAACGCTTCGGAGGCGACGAGGAGGCCTACGACGAGTACGTCATCGAGCGGTTCAAGGAGTTTTCCGAAGACGACCCCGGCATCGAACTCCTCATCGTCGTCAGCAAGCTCATCACGGGCTTCGATGCGCCGCGGGCCACCGTGCTCTACGTCTACAAGCAGATGAAAGAGCACACCCTCCTCCAGGCCATCGCCCGCGTCAACCGCCTCCACGAAGGCAAGGACTTCGGGTACGTCCTCGACTACTGGGGCATCCTTGGCGAGCTCGATGACGCGCTCACCAGCTACAGCGCCCTCGCCGGCTACGACCCCGACGACGTGGCCGGAAGCATCCAGAGCGTGCGCGACGAGGTCCGCAAGCTCGGCCAGCGCCATAGCGACCTGTGGGACGTGTTCGCGGGCGTCGAGAACAGAGAGGACATCGAGCAGATGGAACGCCACCTCGCCGACGAAGAGCGCCGCCACACGTTCTACGAGCGCCTGACGGCCTATGCCCGCACGCTCCAGCTCGCCCTCTCGACGGAGTATTACCACACGACGGTAGACGAGGCCCAGCAGAAGCGGTACCTCCGAGACCTCAAGTTCTTCACGTCCCTCCGCCGCTCCGTCCGGCTCCGCTACGCCGAGGCCGTCGACTTCGGCGAGTACGAGCGCCGCGTGCAGAAACTCCTGGACACCCACGTCGCCGTCGACGAGGTGGAACGGGTCGTGAAGCCCGTCAACGTGTTCGACCGCGAAGCGTTCATGGTAGAGGTGGAACGGGTCACGGGCAGCATAGCCTCAAAGGCTGATGCCATCGCACACCGCACCAGGCGTGTGCTCACCGAGCGCATGGACGAGGACCCCGTCCTCTTCAAGAAGCTCTCGGAACTCATCGAGGAGGCCATCGAGGCCTTTCGCCGCCAGCGGCTGAGTGAGGTGGAGTACCTCCAGCGTGTGCAGAAGATCGAAGCCGAGCTGGAATCGGGGAAGATTCAGGGGATCCCCTCGGTGCTCCATGGCCATCCCGAGGCGCGGGCCTTCTACGGCGTACTCACGGAAGTGCTGGGCGCCTCGCCCGAACACGACCCCGATCGGCTGGCCGAGGCGGGATTAGCCATAGACCGGCTCATCGAAGCCCGGAAGAAAGTCGACTGGGAGCGCGACCCTGACGTGGAGAAGCAGATGCGAGATGACGTGGAGGATTTCCTTCTCCTGGAGTCCGGCCTGATCGACATGAACACCCCGGGCTGGCAGGACGCTGTCGACCGCATCCTCGACGAAGCCATCCGCATCGCACGCAGCCACCGGAACGGATGATCGACGAGATGGCAGAACGAGAAATGCCTGGTCCGGCGTACACCGATGCCGTGCAGTACGGGCGGCACACTATCGTCTTTGACGTCATTCGTACGGCGCGAGAGACGCTGGGTATCCACGTCTACCCATCGGGCCGTGTGGAAGTGCGAGTGCCGCTGGCAGCGGAGGCCGATGAGATTCGCGCCCGCGTCCAACGTCGCGCCCGATGGGTGCTACGCCACCAGCGCCGATTTGCCGAACTGGTGCAGGCCCAACCCCGGAAGGACTACGTGAACGGCGAGACGCACCGCTACCTCGGCCGCCAGTATCGCCTCCGGGTAAGGCCGCTGGATGCAGGAGGCCTAAACGGGCCGGAGGAAGGCGTCAAGCTGGTCGGCCGATTCTTTGAGGTGTATACCACCCGGCCCGATCACCCGGAGCACACCCGGACGCTCCTGGAGCGCTGGTACCGCCAGAAAGCCGACCATCATCTGAGGCAACGGTTTGCATGGGGATGTGCCCAGATGGCCCGGTACGGCATCGAACCGCCCCAACTGGCGATCCGCCGCATGGAACGCCGGTGGGGAAGCTGCACGCCGAGCGGTCGCATCCTCCTGAACCCCCGGCTCATCCTCGCCCCCATGGCCTGCATCGACTACGTGGTGGTGCACGAACTCTGCCACCTCAAGCATCCGTACCACAGCCGCGCCTTCTACGACCTTCTCGGCCGCGTACTGCCGGACTGGGAGCAGCGTAAGACCCGCCTGGAACGAGTGCAGTAAACCCTTAACTGACAAAGTAACGGGGACGAACTGAACACCCCTTACAGGGTCGGAGGCTCCCGGTGCTGGTCTTCGCGCCGGGTCCGGGCCTCCCCTACCCCCGGCCCATCTGCAGGGCCAGTTCGAAGTAGCCCTCGCGGATCATCGCCTTCACCTCGTCCATGAGCACGGCGTGCACGGTCTTGTTGGGCCAGAGCAATCAGTACCAGGATGTGTTGAACGGTCTGCGCGTCGACCTGGCCGCGCTGGACGAGGTGGAGGCCGGCTTTGCCGAACGGCTCGCCTTCGCGGTGTCGCTGCTTTCGAACCTCGGCGCCGTATACCGCAGCGCCGATTACCGCGTGCAGCATGCCCTGCTCGGTAGCCTCTTCCCGCAGAAGCTGATCTACCGCGACGGGCACTTTCGAACCAGCCCCACGAGCGAGATCATCGCCCTTCTTGGCGGAAAAACGCAGAAAACAAGAGACGCCGACCGTCCTGCGACGACCGGCGTCCTACGAGGCTGCCCTGTCAGGATTCGAACCTGAAACCCCCTGATCCAGAGTCAGGTGCTCTGCCAATTGAGCTACAGGGCAATCGGCGTGCTCAAGATACGCGACGCCAGGAAATGCGCCAACCCGGATGGGGGTTCCGGCTAGGACGACGGCGTGATGGTCTTAACGGAGTCTTTAACCTCGTCGGGCGGGGCGGCGGCGTCCACGGCCTCCGGCGGGACGCCGCGCCAGGCGGCCAGTTGCTCGACGATCTGCCGGCGCACCCGGTCCCGCAGCGCGGCGGTGTCTCCGGCCTTCAGGCCGGCGGTGGGCACGGGGGGGAGCATCTTCAGCCGGATCGCACGGGCCTCGCCAAAGCGCCAGCTGTGCTTGGGCAGCGCGTCCTGCGTGCCGTCGAGGACCAGCGGCAACACGGGCACCTGCTCTTTGATGGCGAGGCGGAAGGCCCCGTCGGTAAAGCGCAACACCCGCCCGTCGCGCGAACGGGTGCCCTCGGGGAAGAACATCACGGAGCAGCGCTGCTGGAGGACCTGCCGCGCTCGCATCAACACCTGCGCGCCGCTGCGCTTGTCGCCCCGGTCGACGGGGATGTCGCCCGCGAGCCGCATCATCCAGCCCACCACCGGGAGGCGGAAGAGCTCGGCCTTGGCCACCCACTTCATCTCCCACGGCAGCCGGCTGATGATGGGGATGTCGGCCATCGACTGGTGGTTGCAGACGACGACATAGGGGCGACGCGGGTCGTCCAGGGGGGCGGCTTCCACCCGGATCTTCCAGAACGGGTTGACGTGGGTGAGCAGGGCCCCCAGCCGCCGGAACCAGCGGCCCGTCCGGTAGCGGGCCGGGTCGCGGTCGACGAGGCGGATGAGGGCCAGCAGCGGCAGCCAGGCGGCGATCAGCAGCGTGATGATCGCCCAGGTCCAGAGCGAGCGCAGCGCCGAGAGCATGGGCACGGGGGGGCAGACGGTGCGAGGAGCAGCAGAGGCGGGGGGAACCGGGTACTTCCGGGCCGGCGTTGGAGGCAGCCGGCCGGTACGCTGCCTCAACGTTCGCCCCGTCGCATGGATCCAACGCTGCTGACCATCCTCCTGCTGATCGCTTCGGCGACGATCCTGGCGCTCGTGCAGGCGCGCCGGCGCGATCCGTGCCTCAAAGCAATGGACGGCTTTGCGGTGACGCTGGCCGAGAAAGACGGGGACCTCGCGTGGGGCGTGGCCGAGGTGCTGGCGACGGGCCTGGAGATCCGCTACCTGGAGCCGGTGCAGGCCCGCGAAGGGCACGAGGAGCATTCGTTCCTCTTCTATCGGGATCAGTACGAAGCCATCGACGTGCTCTATCGCTACCCGCAGGGGCTGCCGGCCGAGGCGCAGGCCCGGCGCGCCGCCGTCATCCGAAAAACCGCTCACCCGAGCCTCGTCCGGCGGTTCGCCCGGCGGTTGCGCACGTGGATCAGCATGATCCGCGATGCTCTGATGCAGGCGGTCAGCATCCTCCTGGGCGCGGCCAAGACGCGCAAGCCCGGTGTGGTCCTGAGCAACCAGGAGCAGAGCCTGACGGCGCTCTCCCGGGAGATCATCGGCTATGCCGGGAATGCCTACGACCCGCTGCTGGAACGCCACCTGTTCCGGCAGGTGGTGCTGGAAGTCTCCCGCGGGGACCGGACCTACAGCTACTGCGGCTGGCTCAAGAACTACTCGACGCAGTTCATCGAGGTGGTCGATGTGTTTGCGAACGCCCCCGGGCCGTCGCTGCCCGTGCAGCCCGTGAGGCCCGGCACGCCGAACCCGGCGCACGTCGAGATGCGGCTGGAAGGGCGGCGGCTGCTCCTGACCAACCGGGGCGAGGCCATGCTGCACGTGGCCCGGCTCGAAGCCGGCGCCTGGCAGCGGCCGATGGGGACGGTGCTCCCGCCGCAGGGGACGGCCACCGTGATGCTCCCGCCGTCGATCGACCGGGGGGCCGTGCAGGCCTGGATCGGCTCCGTCGAGCGGGTGGACATGGTCGTGCCCCGGACGCACGCGCTCGTCCGCCATGCCGCCTACCGCCCGGAGGGCCACCCGGCCGAGGGCGCCGAAGGGCACATGGGGGCCTACCTGGCCCGGGAGAGCCAGGCGCGGGACGCGGCGAAGGACGCTCGCCGCCGCTCCACGCCGTCCGCCCCGGGCTCGTAGCCGCTCGCCTCGCTTCCCCGTACACCCGCCGCCAGAACGCCCCGTGGACATCATCAAGTACTTCTACGAAGAGCCGGCCGCCCTGGAAGGGCTGACGCCGGCGCTGGACCCGGATGCCCGCCGCCGGCAGGCGCCGGCGCAGCCGCTGGAGGCGCTACAGAGCGCAGCGCAGCACGCGCCGCGCTACCACCGGGGCTACCTCGCCGGGACGGACCTGGACCGGCTCCGCATCGGCGTCACGGCGCTGGCCGACCCCGCGGCGGCGCTCGTGCCGCTGTACGAGGCGCTGGGTCCGGGGACGTGGACGCGCCGGACGGACACCGGCGCGGTGCTCGCGGTGGAGGAGGTCGTGGCCGTGCTGCGTGAGCCGGCCGGCACGGCCGTGCTGGCGCTGGCCGGGAGCCCCCTCGATCCGGCGTGGCTCGCCGACGTCGTGGGCACGGACCGGCGCTACCACGTGCCGGCGCTGCAACGGCTGCTGGCGGCGGCCCGCGCCGTGCTGTTCCCCGAGCCGGCCCACCACGGCTACGACTGGAGCCTGTTCGCCGCCGAGCCGGTGCGGGAGCGGCTGGCGGCCGCCTTCCGCCGGCATCCGGCCCCCCACGCCCGCCGCTTCGTGCTCCCCTACCGGCAGGCGCGGTCGGAGGAGAAGTTCTACTTCGAGCAGTACGACCTGGCCGCGTACGCCGCTCACGAAATCCGCTGACTCCGGCGCCTACGGCCGCCCTGTCCCCGACGGCGCCGGCCCGCTGCGGTGCTCGACCGCGGCGGCGACGGCGTACGTGAGCAGCGCAGCCGCCAGGGAGGTGACGTACGGGTAGGGCAGCGCGAGGACGTACGCCCCCAGGATCCAGCATCCCACCCCCGCCAGCAGGGTCGCATAGGCCGTCATGGCCCCGCCGATCCCGGTGAAGAGCCCGAACAGGATGACGATGAAGATGCCCGCGCTGCCAAAGGCCGATGCTTCCTCCACGAGCGCATAGACGCCGTCGGCAAACAGCGCCATCACGTAGGCCAGCACCCCGAAGACGGCCACCCCCGCCCGGGCCAGCCACACCTTGCCGGCTTCGGACAGCCCCGGCCGTAGCGGCACGAGGAGGTTGTGCGAGACCAGCGACGAGGCCACCAGCAACGCGCTGTCGACCGTCGACAGGATGGCCGAGACGAGCGCGCCGGCGAAGAGGGTGTAGAGCAGCGGCGAGAGGTACTGCCGGGCGACGGCCGGCAGGATCTGCTCGGGATGGGCCAGGTCGGGCACGAGCGTGAAGCCGAGCAGCCCGATCAGCACCGGAATGCCGCCCAGGGCCAGGTAGAGGCCGCCGGCCATCAGCGTCGAGCGCCGGGCCACCTGCGGCGAGCGCGTGGCGATGACCCGGGCGACCAGCTCCGCCGCCATCACCGACCCGCAGATCGGGATCGCCCAGTCCTCCACGATCAGCAGCCACGGCACGTCCGCGCTGCCCACCACGCTCAGCCGGGCCGGGTCGATGGCGGTGACGGCCTCCAGCCCGACGTCTCGCAGCACCACGACGACGAGGACGACGAGGCCGACGGCCATCGCCAGGCCCTGGATGAGGTCCGTCCACGCGTCGGCCAGCAGCCCGCCGAAGATGGTGTAGGCGATGACGACGAGGGCCGCCAGCGAGATCGTCAGGGACAGCTCCAGCCCGGACGACGCCGAGAGCACCTGCCCGAAGGCCCGCACCTGCGCCGCCGCCCACAGCAGCGACGTGGGCACCATCAGGACCACGGCCAGGCGCTCGACGCCGGCCGAGTAGCGCCGGCGGAACAGGTCGGCCAGCGTGGTGAGCTTGTGCCGCCACAGCGGCACGGCGAAGACGAAGCCCATCAGCAGCAGGCAGACCCCGTAGCCGAACGGATCGGCGGTGCCGCCGGAGAGGCCCTGCTCGTAGATGGCGCCCGCCGCGCCGATGCACGTCTCTGCCCCGAACCACGTGGCAAAGATGGTGAAGGTGCCCAGGCCGTAGCCCAGCTGCCGCCCGGCGATCAGGTAATCGTCCTCCGTGCGGATCCGGCGCGATACGTAGAGGCCGATGCCGAGCTGCACCAGCACGTAGCCGAAGACGCCGATCAGGGTGGTGGGCATGGCGTCGGGCGGGGGCGAGCGGTGGGCGGGCAGGCGGGGCGCGAGGCGCGGGATGCCGGGCTCAGGCCTCGGCCAACGCCGCCAGCACCAGCGCCCGCACGCGCTGCGGGTTGGCCTTGCCCGCGGTCTGCCGCATCACCTGGCCCACGAAGAAGCCGAGCAGCCCCGTCTTGCCGTCGCGGTACTGCGCCACCTTGTCCGGGTGGGCGCGCACAGCGGCCTCCACGAGCGGCCGCAGCAGGGCGTCGTCGTCCACCTGCCGGAGGTTCTGTTCCTCGACGATGGCGCGGGGGTCGCCGCCGTGTTCGGCCATCCGGGCGAGCACCTGCTTGCCGGTGGGGCCGGTGATGGTGCCCTCGTCCACGAGGCGCACCAGCGCGCCGAAGGCCGCCCCGTCGAACGGCAGGTCGGCAGCCGTGCGGTCGCCGCCGAGCACGCCCAGCAGCTCGTGGATCGTCCAGTTGGCGACGGGGCGGGGGTGGGGGTAGGCCTCCACGGCATCCTCGAAGAGACGCGCCAGGGCCTCGTCGGAGGCGAGGAGGGCGGCGTCGTGGCGGTCGAGGCCGAGGGCGTCGACGTACCGGGTGGCCCGGGCTCGCTGCGCCGGCGTCAGGTCCGCCATCGGATCCCGCCGCGCGCTCGTCCCCGCCGGGGCCGCTTCGCCCGCGGCCTGCGTCGCCTCCCGGCGCTCGGCGCTCGCCTCCCGGTTTGTCTCCGGTCCGGGGGCGTCTCCCCGCTTTCCGTCCTCCCGCTTCTTCGCCCAGGTATCCCGCAGCGTGACGATGCGGTTGAAGACGAGGCGCTCCCCGGTGCTGTCCTCGTCCACCACGAAGTAGCCCAGCCGTTCGAACTGGAAGCGGTCGCCGGGCCGGGCCGCGGCGAGGCTCGGCTCGACGACGGCGCCGGCGGCGACGGTCAGCGAGTCGGGGTTGAGGTGGTCGAGGAAGGTGCGGCCTTCGGGGACGTCGTCCGGGTCCGGGACGGAGAAGAGGCGGTCGTAGAGGCGCACCTCGGCCGGGACGGCCCGGGCGGCATCGACCCAGTGGATCACGCCCCAGACCTTGTAGTCCGGGTTGCTGCCCAGCGTGGCGCGGTCCACCGAGCAGCGCAGCTCGGTCACCCGGCCGTCGGCGTCGCGGACGACCTCGTCGCAGGTGATGACGTAGCCGTGGCGCAGCCGCACGGCCCGGCCGGGGGCGAGGCGTTTATAGCCCTTCGGCGGGTGCTCCTGGAAGTCGGCGCGGTCGATGTAGAGCGTGCGGCCGAAGGGCACCGGGCGGGTGCCCTCCTTCGGGATGTCGTGCGGCCAGTAGGCGGCTTCGAGCGTTTCCTCGTGATCCTCGGGGAGGTTGGTCAGGACGACCCGGAGCGGGTCCAGCACGGCGAGCACGCGGGGGGCGCGCGTGTTGAGGTCGTCGCGGATGGCGTATTCGAGCATCGCGTAGTCGACCCGGCTGTTGGCCTTGGCCACGCCGATCATGTCGCAGAAGGTGCGGATGGCCTCCGGCGTGACGCCGCGGCGGCGCAGCCCGGCAAGGGTCGGCATACGCGGGTCGTCCCAGCCGCGGACGTGCCCTTCCCGGACGAGCTGGAGCAGCTTGCGCTTGCTCATCACGGTGTAGTCCAGGTTCAGCCGGGCGAACTCGTACTGATACGGGCGGGGCTCGATGCCGAGGGTGTCCAGGAACCAGTCGTAGAGCTCCCGATTGTTTTCAAATTCGAGCGTGCAGATCGAGTGGGTGATGCCCTCGATGGCGTCGCTCTGGCCGTGGGCCCAGTCGTACATCGGGTAGATGCACCAGTCGTCGCCGCGGCGGTAGTGGTGGGCGTGGCGGATGCGGTACATCAGCGGGTCCCGCATCTTCATGTTGGGCGAGGCCATGTCGATCCGGGCGCGGAGCACGTGGGCGCCGTCGGGAAACTCGCCCGCCCGCATCCGCTCGAACAGGTCGAGGTTTTCCTCGACGGAGCGGTCCCGGTACGGGCTGGGGATGCCCGGCTCGGTGACGGTGCCGCGCGTGCGCCGGATCTCCTCCTCGCTCTGGCTGTCCACGTACGCCTTGCCGGCCCGGATGAGCTGCACGGCCCAGTCGTAGAGCTGCTCGAAGTAGTCGGAGGCGTAAAATTCGCCGTCCCACCGGTAGCCGAGCCACTGCACGTCGCGCTTGATGGCCTCGACGTATTCGATGTCCTCGGTGGTGGGGTTGGTGTCGTCGAAGCGGAGGTGGCAGCGCCCGCCGTAGGTGCGCGCCAGGCCGAAGTTCAGGACGATGCTCTTGGCATGGCCGATGTGCAGGTAGCCGTTCGGCTCGGGGGGGAAGCGGGTGACGACGGTCTGCCGCCGGCCGGTGCGCAGATCTTCTTCGATGATCTCGGCGATGAAGTTGGCGCTCCCCGCGCGACCGGTCGTGCCGGCGGGGGCGTGGGCGTCGGTCGGATGCATGGCCACGGTGGCGTGGGCGGTTGGATGAACGGCGATGCGAAGCTCATCGAAAGAATACACAACAAAAAGGTTCGCCACGGTTGCCCCATCAAAAATTCCACGGGGATCCGGCAGGAGGGGAGCCCGCAGAACGGCCCCTGTCGCCGCGCCGGTGGGTCATGGGAGGGCGTTGCCGGAACCCTTCTCCGGTGTCCGATCGTTCTTCGATGACCAGAAACTCCCGGTGCCGTCCGCGTTCTCCGGAAAGGGGTTCCACCCGGTTCCGGTGGCGCCGTTCAGGGGGCTTCTCGGGGGGATGACTCGACGAATAGAGCCTGCCGAAGGCCGTCGGGTCAGGGGAGATGCCGTGTGTGCCAGGCGATCGGGATCGTGCGCGGTCGACGCTTCGACGTGCCGGGTCCACCGTCGCTGCGTTCAGAACGACCCTCTCTTCACCATCGCGCCGCCCATGTCTTACCTGTGCCGCGTACTCCCGGATCATCATCTTGGCGTAGCCCTGTTTTCCGGCCCCCTGACGGTCGACGATTTCCACGGGGTGCTGAACCAACTGTACGGAAATCCGGCCTGGAAGCCCGGTTTCGATGCGCTGTGGGATGCGCGAGAGGTGACGGAACTGGTGCTGGATGAGCAGGACGTGTCCACCGTCGTACATCACATTCAACGGCTTGCGGACCGCAAGGGCCCCGGTCGCACCGCCTTCGTGGTCCCGCGGGACGTCGATTACGCCATCGCCCGCCTGCTCATCTGGCTCACTCGGAACGAGCGGCGCCAGCGTAAAGCGTTTCGGCAGATGGAGGAGGCCCTGGTATGGCTGGGGCGGGAGGGGCTGGCACCGGTGGTGCGGCAGAGCCTGGACGCGAACGCCGATTAGCGAGGCCGTTCGTGCAGATCAGGAGCGTGCGGAGACGGGTTCGTCGGCCAGGTCTCGGCCCGTGTCGGGAGGAGGCGATCACGCGCCGCGACGTCTTGTGCGTCATGGAACGTCATTGCCGGAACATCGGTGGGTTCGGGGTTATTGAATTCGTGAATTCATGATGAAGCGGCGGCCTCGTGGTTCCGATGGCCGGGGTTCCTCCCACACCGGAAGGAGCCTGCCTGACACCGGACGGCGAGCTGCTTCCATGGCCGATTGACGCCCCATCGGACCGACCCATGCCGTACGCCTGCCGTGTATTCCCGGATCAGCACCTGGGCGTTGCGACGCTGTACGGCCCCCTGGTCGTGGACGACTTTCTGGGGGCCATGCACGGACTCTACGAGCACGAAGACTGGCAACCGGGCTTTGCCGCGTTGTGGGATGCCCGGCGGGTCCGCGAACTGGTGCTGGGCGAGCAGGACGTGGCCGCCATCGTTCGGTGTACCCGCGACCTGGCCCCACGGATGGGCACCGGACGCGCGGCGTTCGTCGTCCCGCGGGAGATCGATCATCTCATCGCTCGTCTGCTCATCCGCCTCACCCGGGACGAGCGCCGCGAGCGACAGGCCTTTCGGGAGATGACGGAGGCGCTGGCCTGGCTGGGGCAGGAGGGACTGGACCCGGCCGTGCGGGAGAGCCTGGACGCCAGCGTTGGCTGAAGCCGTCAGCCGTCAGCGGTCAGCCGTCAGCCGTCAGCGGTCAGCCTGCAACTCCTCCCCATGCGAAGTTGACGGGGGCGGTTTTCACAGAAAGTGGCTTTTGAGACCCGTAGAGCCCTTTCGATCCGTCATCCCCAACTCGATTGGGGATCCAGAAAACGGAGCCTGTGGACGGACGCCCCGCCTTCTCAGAAACCGGAGGCTTCCGCAGGGACTGACAGCGACGGAGGGGTAGACCCCGGCGAGGGCAATGTCACAGCGGGCTTTGACCCCCTTCCCCCTTCGGAGACTTCCCCCTGTGCGGCCGCCGGGGGCGGCCAGCGGTCAGCCGTCAGCCAGAAGCCC
The DNA here is from genome assembly GCA_003285105.1 of Roseithermus sacchariphilus. GTDB lineage: Bacteria > Bacteroidota > Rhodothermia > Rhodothermales > MEBIC09517 > Roseithermus > Roseithermus sacchariphilus. The sequence continues at coordinate 1,864,788 of CP030158.1, forward strand.
GCAGTGACGGAGGGGTGGATTCCGGGCGATGGCAGCGGTGCGGCGGTGATGACCCCCATCCCCCTCCGGGGATCTTCCCCCTGCATGGCCTGTGGCCAGGGGGAAGGGTCTAGCATCGTACGTTGTAGCAACCATCCAATCCTCCCCTTGCGAAGGGGAGGTGTCGCGCAGCGACGGAGGGGTAGACCCCGGCGAGGGCAATGTCACAGCGGGCTTTGACCCCCTTCCCCCTTCGGAGACTTCCCCCTGTGCGGCCGCCGGGGGCGGCCAGGGGGAAGGGTCTGGCGGCACACGAAGCCGTCAGCCGTCAGCGGTCAGCCGTCAGCGGTCAGCCGTCAGCCGTCAGCGGTCAGCCGTCAGCCAGAAGCCCGCAGCGACGGAGGGATCGGCGCGGGCGATGGCGGTGGCGTGGCGGTTCGATGGGCGGCGGCATGCCGTTTGCGCGGGGGACGGCCGTCGTCCCGCCAGATAGGCGAGGAAATTTCACGAGGCCCGTTTGATATTCACCCGCCAGGGTCCGAAGCTTACGGGTGTGTAAAAAAAATTGCAGAACTGAGCGTCGCAGGCTTCGGCCGGGCCGCGGGAGCGCCGTGTCGCCGCCCGGGAGCCCGGCGCCGAAGCGTTCTTCGCCGAACCCGTATCGATCTTCGTCACATGCAGGCAATGTGTTTTTGCTGGATGCGTGTCCCCGTGCTCCGCGGCGTGCTCGGCCGTCGGGGGGGGATGATCCTCGTCCTGCTCCTGGCCGCGGCGATGCCGTTGCAGGCCCAGCAGGTGATCCCTTTGACGCTGGAGGGCGCGGTGGACCGGGCCATGCAGGGCAGCTACCGGGTGCGCCAGCTCCGGCTCGGCATCGAACGGACGCGGAGCTGGCTCCGGGCCGAGCGGGCCGGGCTCAAGTCCAAGGTCTACATGAACCTGCGCGTCCCCGAGATCGCGGCGATCTCCGACAACAAGTGGAACTCCACGCTGCGCCAGTACGAGATCGTGCGGGAGAACACCCGGCGCTGGCAGATGAACGTCGCCATCCGGCAGCCGGTGATCCTCTTCGGCTATCCGACGAACGGCTACCTCTCGCTCAACAACACCGTGTACCGCTATGCCCAGCTCGGGGACGAGGGCGAGGCCGGGCTGGACGTGCAGTACTACAACCGCTACTTCATCCGCTTCGAGCAGCCGCTCTTCCAGCCCAACGGCCTCAAGAACGCCATCGAGGATGCCGAACTCAACCTGGAGCGGGAAGAGCTGGCCTTTCAGGAGGACATCGTCCAGATGCTGGATGACATCGCGGACGATTACTACGACCTGTTCGAGCTGGCCTACGAGCAGGTCCTCTATCAGCGGCAGGTGGATGACCTCGAGCGGGCCGCGCGGCTGGCCGCCGAACGGGTGCGGCAGGATACCTCCCGCGCCATCGAGGTCAGCCAGGTGCGCGTCGAGCTGGCCAATGCCCGCGAGCGGGTCAGCCAGGCCCGCAGCAACTACCGCCTGGCCGCCTCGCGCATGAAACAGCGCCTCAACCTGGACGAAGCGGACTCGCTCGTGGTCGACCCCGACCCGCACGTGCGCCCGGTGCACATCGACCTGGAGCAGGCCGTGGCCTACGGGCGGTCGCTCCGCCCGCAGTTGCGCAAGCTCGCCATCCAGCGGCGCAAGGACGAGATCGACGTCAACAATGCGCGAGGCTGGGATTCCTTCCGCGCCAACCTGGAGGTGACCTACGGCCGGGAGACGCAGGACCCCCGCTTCAACGAGCTGTGGGAGCGCCCGACCAACAGCTACTCCATCGGCCTCTATGCCTACATCCCGATCTGGGACTGGGGCCGCCGCCGGGCGCGCATCCAGGCCGAGCAGATCAGCCTGCGCAAGACGGAGCTGTTCATCGAGGAGACCGAGCGGGAGATCCGCACCGACATCGCCAACGCCATCCAGAACCTGGAGGAGTACGAGCAGCGAGCCATCACGATGGAGGAGAACCTGAACATGGCGCGGGACATCGTGGCGGCCAGCATGGCGCAGTACCGCAGCGGGGACATCTCCATCCTGGATCTGCTCCAGAGCATCGGCCGCCAGGAGGACACGGCCCGGAACTTCCTGACCACGTACCTGGGCTACCGCAAGGCGCTGCTGTCGCTGCAGAAGCTCACCTATTACGACTTCGAGCGGGACATGCCGCTGCTGCGTCGCTTCGAGATCGACGGCCTGGCCGGAATGTGAGCCCCGGCGCGGGGGACAGGAGGGGGTGAAGGGCGCGAGGCGAAGGACGCGAGGCGAAGGGCGGGGCGCCGTTGCCGTTGCCGTTGCCCCGCACCCTTGATTGTCGAGATGGGCTGCGGTATGCTCTGCGGGACGTGACGCGTCCGTGGTCGTTTCCCTCGTTCAGACCGATATGCAGCGTGTGCTCCGCATGGCCGACGGCATCGACCGGGTCAGCGAATGGCTCGGCCGGGCGATGACGTGGCTAACCCTCGCCATGGTGCTCGTGGGGGCGTACAACGCCGTCGTGCGGTACCTGGACCGCTACACGGGCCTGGGGCTCAGCTCGAACTTCTACATCGAGTTGCAGTGGTACCTGTTCAGCCTCGTCTTTCTGCTGGGGGCGTCCTACACCCTGCGGCACGACGCGCACGTGCGGGTGGATGTGCTCTATGGCCGGCTCTCGCGCCGGGGGCAGGCCTGGGTCAACGTGCTGGGCACGGTGCTGATGTTGATGCCGTTCTGCGGGCTGGTGCTGTGGACCTCCGGCGAGGCGCTGGTCCGGGGCGTGTGGGCGGTCGATGAGATGTCGCCCGATCCCGGCGGGTTGCCGCGCTTCCCGATCCGCCTCGTCATCCCGCTGGCCTTCGTGCTGCTGCTGTTGCAGGGCGTGGCGTTCCTGCTGCGGGAGCTGGCCGTGCTGCTTCGCCCACCGGCGCCGCCTGCACCGCCCCCGCCGCCTGCGGCCACTCCGTAACCCCGATGTGCCGATGGCTGGCGACTGGCTCGGTCCGTTGATGTTTCTCGTGGCGCTGCTGCTGATCTTCAGCGGCTTCCCGGTGGCCTTTGCGCTGGGCGGGGTGGCGCTGTGCTTTGCCGTGGTCGGCGTGCAGGCTGGGTTCTTCGACTGGGCGCTGCTGCTGGCCATGCCGGATCGGATCTTCGACGTGATGTCGAACACGATCCTGCTGGCCGTGCCGTACTTCATCTTCATGGGGACGGTCCTGGAGAAGAGCCGCCTGGCGGAGGATCTGCTGCAGACGATCGGGATGCTCTTCGGAGCCGTGCGGGGCGGGCTGGCCATCGCCGTCGTGTTCGTCGGAGCGCTGCTGGCGGCGGCGACGGGGGTCGTGGGGGCCTCGGTGGTGGCGATGGGGATGATCTCGCTGCCGGTGATGCTCCGCTACGGCTACTCGCACACGCTGGCGGCGGGGGTGATCTCGGCATCGGGGACGCTCGGGCAGATCATCCCGCCGAGCATCGTGCTGATCGTCCTGGCCGATCAGCTCAGCGTGGCCGGGCGGGTGCCGGTGGGCGACCTGTTTCTGGCCTCGGTCGTGCCGGGGTTGTTGCTGGCCGGGCTGTACGCGCTCTACGCGGGCGGGGTGGCGCTCCTCCGGCCGCAGGCCGCGCCGGCGCTGCCGAAGGCGGTGCGGGCGGTCGAGGCCGGGGTGCTCCTGCGCCGGGTGCTGCTCGTGATGCTGCCGCCGCTGGTGCTGATCCTGCTGGTGCTGGGCAGCATCTTCGCCGGGGTGGCCACGCCCACCGAAGCCGGGGCGCTCGGGGCCGTCGGGGCGCTGGTGCTGGCCGCCCTCAACCGCCGGCTGACGTGGAAGGCCCTGCGCGAGACGATGGTCGAGACGCTCAAGCTGACGTCGATGGTGATGCTGCTGCTGGTCGGGGCCCGGGCCTTCTCGCTCGTCTTCATCGGCCTCAACGGCGACCTCTGGCTCGAACACGTGCTGACGAACCTGCCCGGCGGGGTCATCGGCCTGCTGATCGTGGCGAACCTCGTCATCTTCGTGCTCGGCTTCTTCATCGACTTCTTCGAGATCGCCTTCATCATCGTCCCGCTCATCGCGCCGGCGGCGGCGCTGCTGGGCATCGACCTGGTCTGGTTCGGGGTGATGATCGCCATGAACCTCCAGACGTCGTTCCTGACGCCGCCCTTCGGCTTCGCGCTCTTTTACCTGCGGGGCGTCGCGCCGCCGGAGGTGACGACGGCCGAGATCTACCGCGGCGCGGTGCCGTTCATCGTCATCCAGGCCATCGGCCTGCTGCTGGTGATCCTCTTCCCTGAAACCGTTACCTGGCTCATGGATTGACGGGGGACGCCGCTCCATCCGTTTGTCCATCCGCTGGCTCGTTTTCGTCATGCTCCATCGCACGTTGTCCCTTCGTTCGTGGCTCGCCCGGATGCGGCCGGGCCGGATGTCGGCGCCGCGGCGGCGGGCCGGCCTCGTCGGGCTGGCCGGCCTCGTGGGGCTGGTCGGCCTGGTGGGCCTCGGCGGTTGCCAGCAGGCGTATTACCGGACGATGGAGGTCTTCGGCAAGGAGAAGCGGGATCTGCTGATCGACGAGGTGGAGGACACGCGCGACAGCCAGGACGCCGCCCGCGAGGAGTTTGCCGATGCGCTGGAGGCGTTCAGCGCGCTGACGGACTTCGAGGGGGGCGACCTGGAGGCGCTCTACGAGCGGCTCAGCGAGCGTTTCGAGCGCAGCCGGGACCGGGCCGAGGACGTCCGGGATCACATCCGCGAGGTGGACCGTGTGGCGCAGGATCTGTTCGCGGAGTGGGAGGCGGAGCTGGGGCTCTACACGAATCAGGACCTGCGACGGCGCAGCGAGCAGCAGCTGCGCGAGACGCGGGCTCAGTACGACCGGCTCATCGCCGCCATGCGCCAGGTGGAGGCGTCGATGGAGCCGGTGCTGGCGACGTTCCAGGACCAGGTGCTTTTCCTCAAGCACAACCTCAACGCCCGCGCCATCGCCTCGCTGGAGGACGACCTGCCGGCGCTGGAGACGAACGTGCGGCAGCTCATCGCCCGGATGGAGGCGTCCATCGAGGAGGCCGAGCGCTTCATCGATCGGCTCCAGGGCGGTTGAGGGCGTCGAGGCGGCGGCGGGTGATGGTCTGCAGGAAGCGGATGTGGGTGTTGGCGGTGTCGGCGCGGTGGAGGTCGTCCAGGATGGTGAGGGCGGCGTCGTAGGCGGCCCGGGCGGCGGCGGGCCGGCCGAGGTTGGGTTCGAAGGGAGAGCCGAGCACGTCGCCCCGGTGCAGGTGGCTCACGGCGACGGTCTGCCGGGCGTTGGCATTGTCCGGGTCGGCGCGGAGGAGGCGTTCATAGACGGCATGCGCGGCGTCGTAGGCGAGCCGGGCCTCGGCCAGGCGGCCCGCGCGGCGGTGCATGGTGCCGATCTTCTCGCGGGCGACGGCAAGGTCCCGCTGCCCGTCGAGGTGGCCCGGATACCGTGCGGCGAAGGCCTGGCGGAGCTGGAGGGAGCGGGTGTAGGCCGCGAGGGCCAGCGAGTCTGCCTGTTGCGTCTGGTAGATGGTGCCGAGGCGTTCGTAGACGAGCCCGTGCAGGCGTTCGGCGCGGGGGAGGTCCGGGTGGGCGGCGTGGAGGCGTTCCAGCAGGGCGGCGGCTTCGCGGTAGGCGGCCTGTGCGGCCTCCGGGTCGTTGCGGTTGGGGAAGTTCTCGTTGCCCTCGAGGTCGCCCAGTTTGATGAGGCTGACGGCGTAGTCGATCCGGGCGTCGGCGGCGTCCGGGTGGGCGTGTGCGAGCCGGCGGAAGCCGTCGGTGGCCTGCCGGCGATAGAGGGCGGCGCTGTCGAGCCGTCCGAGGAAGGCCTGCACGTCCGCCAGGCCTTCGGCGGCGGCGGCGTGGGCCTGGAGGGCGGCGCGGTCCGGGGCGCCGAGGGTCCGGGCGGCGTTGGCCAGGGTCCGGGCGCGGTGGTAGCTGGTCAGGGCGCCGCCCGTGTCGCCCAGGTTGTTCATGACCGGGTTGCCCTGGATGTCGCCCACCTTGCGGTAGGCGGCAGCCAGTTCGAGGAGCAGCGCCGGGTCGTTGCCCGGTTCGGCGGCCAGGCGGTCCAGGTAGGTGAGGGCCTGGCGGACGACCTGCTCGCGGGCGGCGGTGGTGCCGGGCAGGTCGGCCAGGACGCGGTCCAGGTCGAAGAGCATGGTGCCGGCCAGGGCGCGCACGTCGGCGAAGCGGCGTTCGGCGCGCTGGCGCTCGGCCTCGGCGATGCGGGCCTGGCGTGCCGTGGCGACGATGCCGCCGACGAGGGTCAGCCCGACGAGCAGGGCGGCGGCCACGGCGGTGCGGTGCCGCCGGGCGAACATCCACAGGCGGTAGGGCAGGGTGGCCGGCCGGGCCGTCACCGGCAGGCCGGCGCGGTAGCGTGCCAGGTCGTCGGCCAGGGCCTCGGCACTTGCGTAGCGGTGGGCGGGCTCCTTGCGCAGGGCTTTCAGGCAGATCGTGTCCAGGTCGCCGGCCAGGCGGCGTCGCCGTCCGGGCATCGCCGGGCGGGGGGCGGTCTGCCGCCACACCGTCGAGGGCCGGGCCGGCTCCGTCAGACAGATGACACGCTCCGTCTCGCTCGGCGTGAGCCCCCGCACCTCGTAGGGCCGCCGGCCGGTGAGCAGTTCGTAGAGGATGACGCCGAGGCTGTAGACGTCGCTCACGGTGGAGACGGGCGCCCCGCGGATCTGCTCGGGACTGGCATAGGCGGGCGTGAGCGGCTGGAGGCCCGTCCGCGTCCCGCCCATCGCCTCGGCCTCGTCGTCCATCAGCCGGGCGATGCCGAAGTCGAGCAGCTTCACCGTTGCCCGTGCCGGATCCGATCCCGGATGTGCGGTGACGAGGATGTTCGAGGGCTTCAGGTCCCGGTGGATGACGAGGTTCTGGTGGGCATAGTGGACGGCCCGGCAGGCGGTGATGAACAGGTCGAGGCGGGCGTCGAGGTCGAGGGCGGGGGCGGCGTCGGTCAGCGGCCGGCCGTCGACGTACTCCATGACCAGGTACGGCGTGCCGTCCTCGGTGAGGCCGCCGTCGTAGAGGCGAGCGATGTGGGGGTGGTTGAGCCGGGCGAGGATCTGCCGCTCGGTGTGGAAGCGCCGATGCAGTTCGTCCGAGAGGGGGCCGGTGCGCACGAGCTTGAGGGCGACCCGCTGGTCGAAGGCGCCGTCGGCGCGTTCGGCGAGGTAGACGGTGCCCATCCCGCCCTGCCCGAGCACCCGGATGAGGCGATAGGCGCCGATGCGCCGGCCGAGGCGGTGTGCGGCGGGAGGATCCTCCAGCCGGTCCGGGTCGAGGGGCGGGAGCGCGTCGGCGGCGGTCAGGAACGCCTCGGCCTCCACGGCGGCATCGGCGGCGAGCAGGGCCTCGACCTCGGCGCGCAGGGCGGCGTCCCCGGCGCAGGCGGCGTCCAGGAACGCCGGCCGTGCCGCCTCGTCGAGGTCGACGGCCTGTTCGAAGAGGGCTTTGATCCGGGTCCAGCGGGAGCGCGTCATGGCAGGCGGAGGCCGTCGGGGTTCGATTCAGGCCTCGCTCATGGCGCGATGCAGCCAGGCCCGGGCGGTGCGCCAGTCCCGCTTGACGGTGCGCACCGAGACGCCGAGCACGTCGGCGATCTCCTCGTAGGTCATCCCCCCGAAGTACCGGTAGGTGACCACCCGGCCCAGGCGCTCGTCCATCGCTTCGAGGCGCGCCAGGGCTTCGTCCAGCACGATCACCGTGTCCAGGCGGTCGGGGGCGACGATCAGGTGGTCTTCCAGGGGCAGGGGAGCGAGGCCGCCGCCGCGCTTCAGGGCCCGGCGCTGCCGGGCGTATTGCAGCAGGATGCGGCGCATGGCCCGGGCGGCGATGGCGAGGAAGTGCGCCCGGTTCTGCCAGCGGGCCTGCCGCTGGTCGATCAGGTTGAGATACGCCTCGTGGACGAGAGCCGTCGTCGTGAGGGTGTGGTCGGCCCGCTCGTGGCGCAGGTGGTGCCGCGCCAGACGCCGCAGCTCGTCGTAGACCAGGGGCATCAGCCGGTCGAGCACCTCGCGGTGGCCGCCGCTCCAGTCGAGCAGCAGCCGCGTGACGTCAGGGTGGGGAGAGGCAGACACCGGTGTGACGGGAAAAGGGCGACGGAAAAAGAGCGCGGCTGGAGGCCGTCGAGCAGAAGGACCCGATCAACGTAGGGCCTCGTCGGCGATCGTGCAAACCACCTCCGGCGCGTCCGAGGCGTGCGATGCGGCGTGGGTCGGGTTCGCCGCGGGGTGCGGGCGGGGCAGCCGGGCGGGGCGGCCGGTCAGCCGGCCAGGCGGAGCAGGGTGTCGGCATGGAGCCGGTGGCCGCCCTCGAAGCGGATCAGGTCGTAGGCCAGGCCGTGACGTTGGAGGCGGGCTTCCACCTCGGCCAGCCGGTCCGGGGGGATGTATTCGTCGTCGGTGCCGGCCACGATCGTCAGCGGCGGCAGGGCCGGGCCGTGGGCGTCCAGGTCGAGGTCGTGCGCGAGGTCGCCGGCCCAGCAGATGAGGCGGTCGAAGCGGCCCCGGCCGAGGGCGGCCCAGCGGCTGGCCGTGGTCGCGCCCTGCGAGAAGCCCAGCAGCGTCACCGTCGTCGTGGCGCGGTCCTGCTCGGCGAAGATCCGGTCGTAGACGGCATCGAGGTAGCCGAGGTAGTCGTCGATCTCCGCCTGCCGCGCCTCCTTCGTCATCCATGAAGCCCCGACGCGGGTGTAGGGCTGGATGTAGAAGCGCGACAGCGCCTCGGGGGCGACGAAGAGCCGGCTTCCGTCGTCGAGCGGCTGGAAGTGGCGGAGGAAGTAGGCGGCCAGCTGCCCGTAGCCGTGGAGCACGAACCACACCGACCGGGCGTTGCGCGACGGCCCGAGGGTGACGTAGCGAGCGGTGCGCTGGACGAGCAGGTGGTGTTCGGTCATGGTGCGGGGGCGTCGCCGGCGGGGTGGCCGGCCTGGCTCAGGATGTCCCGGATGATGGCGTGATGATGTTCGCTGTGGATGCGGACCAGCCGCAGCCACTGGGGCGTGCTCAACATGCCGAGGAAGGGATGCGGGAGCCGGCCCTCGACGGCAGCGAGGGTGGGGAGGTAGGGGTCGAGGGCGGCCAGCCGCTCGCGGTTGCGCCGCAGCGCGTCCGTGACCTCGGCGCGGGTGGGATGCTCCGGCGGCCGGGCGCGGGGGGGTGCCTGCGCCCGGCCCCGCGCCATGCGCCCCAGACGCAGCACCACCTGCCCGGCCGCGTTGGGGCCGGAGGCGTCGGGGTTGGGCGGCGTCTCGGCCGTGCAGAGCGTCTCGATGGCCTTGAGCATCATGCCGTTGGCGATGCCGAGGTGAATCAGGTGCTGGGCCGGCGACCAGGCCGAGACGACCGGGACCGTGGCGAAGAGCGCGGCGTCATCGGCCGCGGCCAGGCGGTCGGCGGCGTCGTAGAAGGCCAGCAGCCGCTGGAGGTCCCGGGAGGAATGGGTGCGCATGGGACACACCGAAGGAGGGGAGCGGGGCGAGGCGAGTGTACGCCGGCGGGGCGGGTTTGTGTCCGGCCCTCCGCGGCTCCCCCGCCGGGCCGTCGCTCGCGAAAACATCGAGGCGGGATGGTTGGTATCCTCTTCCGACCTGCGGCCGTCCCGCGCGAAAGGGCTTGCTTCCGTGCCGTCCTGTGCGCAGGTTGTGGGTCGGCCCGCCCATCTTCCGGCTCTGCCCGCCCATCTTCCGGCTCTGCCCGCCCATCTTCCGGCTCTGCCCGATGGCCCCTCGTTCTTCCCGTCGCGTCCCCGTCCGGTGCCGCCTCGCCGCGCTCGGGTGGCTGCTGTGCGCGGTGCTGGCCGGCCCGGCGGCGGCCCAGCAGCGGGTGGCCGGCTACGTCTTCGATGCCGAGACCGGCGCGCCGCTGGCGGGGGCCAACGCGTTTCTGGCCCAGACCCTCAAAGGCGCCGCCACCGACACGAGCGGGTACTTCGCCATCGACGGGGTGTGGCTCGGCTCCTACGAGCTGGTCGTCTCCTTCCTCGGCTACGAGCGGGCCGTGCACCCGCTGCGCCTCGACGGGCCGCCGCCGCCGCTGCTGACCCTCCGGCTCTCGCCCCGGGTCGTCGAGGGTGCCGGCGTCGAGGTCGTGGCCGATGCCGCCCCCGCCTGGGCCGAGCACCTGGCGACGTTCCGCACGTTGTTCCTGGGTACGTCGCCGGACGCCGATCGCTGCGTGCTGCGGAACCCGGAGGTGCTGCACTTCGAGGTGGAGGGCGACCGCTTCGAGGCCCGGGCCACGGAGCCGCTCCTCATCGACAACCACGCCCTCGGCTACCGGCTGGAGGTGCACCTGGACGCCTTTCAGGCGCGCACGCAGGGCCGGAACCGGACGATCCGGTACCGCGGGCGGGTCGGCTTCACGGAGATGCCGCCGGAGAGCCGCCGCCAGGCCCGCCGCTGGGCCGCCCGCCGGGAACGGGCCTACAACGGCTCGCTGCGCCACTTCCTCACGGCGCTGGCGGCGGACCGGCTCTATCAGGAAGGCTTCTTCCTCCTGCGCGAGGGGGCGGACTACACGGCGTCGTACCAGGGCGTCCCCGGCAGCCGCGCCACGCCGCGCGTCTCCGCCGTGGACCCGGCCGAGATCGTCGGCCCCGGGGCGTTGCCCTTCGAACGCACGCTGGCCTTCCAGGGCGATCTCAAGGTGATCTATGGCAAGGAGCCGCCCGACGACGCGTACGTCGCCTTCCGCGAGTATGCCGGCTGGAAGATCCGCACCGACGAGGATCAGCAGGTCTCCTGGATCGCCCTGAACCAGCCGACGGTGACGTTCACGGTGGACGGGCACGTCGAGGACGCTTATGCGCTGACGAAGATCGGATACTGGTACGTCGAGCGTGTGGCGGAGATGCTGCCCCGCGAGTACGAGCCGCCCCGGCGGCTGATGCCGGCGCCGTCGCTCCTGGCCGATGACCGGCCCGCGGCCCGGCCGTCTCCCGCCGTCCCCCCGCGCGACCTGCCGGCGGAGGCCGGCCGGGGGCTGGCGGCGTTCCAGGCGGCGGAGTACGCGCAGGCCGTGCGGGCGCTGGCCGCCGTCGTGGAGGTGGAGCCGGCGTTCTGGATCGAGGGGCACGGCCCGGCGGCCTACTGGCTGGGGCAGGCCTATGCCGCGCAGGAGCTGACGCCGCAGGCGCACCGGGCCTGGCAACATGGACTCGCCGCTCTCCGCCGCACCGGACGGTTCCACCCGCCGATGGCCGACGCCCTCGTGCGCAGCGTCTTCGCCGCGCGCGACGGCGAGGCGTACGAAGCCGCCGTCGACGCCTACCTGGCGCTGCTGGAGTCGCTCGATGCCGCGGGCGACGAGGCCGCCGGCGACCCCGCGGCGGCACCGGCCTTCGTGCATCTGCTCCAGATGGAGCCGCTGCTCACGCCGGCGGAGCGGGCGCGGGTCTTCGCAGACCGGCGGCGCGGCACGCTCCATCCCGGCGCGGGCGCCTGGCTGGCCCGCTGGTGGCGGGCGCAGGACCCCCTGCCAGGCACCCCCCTCAACGAGCGCGTCGCAGAGCATCTGCACCGCGTGGACTACGCACAGACGCACTACGGCTACGACCGTGCCCCGGACGGCTACGACGACCGGGGGCGGATCCATGTGCGCTTCGGGGCGCCGCGCAACAAGACGATCATCCGCCCGGATCTGAACCCGACGATGGCCGTCTTCCGCGAGAATGCCATGCCGCTGCCCGGGCCGCTCCTCGTCCCCCCGAACGAGTTCTGGTCCTACCGCCACGTCGACGAGGCGGCGCAGTACCTGTTCGTCCTGAAGGAGGGGCGGTACCGCCTGGGGACCCCGGAGGATCTGGTGCCGACGGAGCTGCGTGCGGCGCCGGGGCGGTTCGGGCGGATGCCTCGCAGCGGCAACACGGCGGCCCTGCGCCAGGACGGCGCCCACGCGCTGGCGCTCTACGAGGCCTGGCGCAGCGTCTACACCTACCTCGCCACGGCCCATCCGGCCTTCGAGGAGCACCTCACCGAGCTGGACCTGCTGGCCTCCGACGCGCGCGCCGTCTCCCACGGACGCGCCGACCCGGGCGACGACGGCCTGGCGGCGTCCGTGGCGGCCGTGCAGATCGACGCCCTCTCGACGCGGCGCGATCAGATGGACCGCGCGGCCGCGAAGCGGCGGGACGAGCAGGTGCCGGCGCAGTACTCCCGCCTCCTCGAAGGCGTCGAGCCGTTGCCCGTGGCGATGCGGCTCGCCCGCTTCCTCGATGAAGACGGCACCACCCGTACCGAGCTCGTCTGGAGCCACCTCCCCGGCACGTTGCACCCCACGCGCCGCCAGCGCCGCGCGATCCTGGACGAGCGCGAGGCCCTGCCCGACCGCTACCTCGTCCGCCTGGCCGTGGGCCGCCACACGGCCGACTACCGGGCCGTGCAGCCGGTGCAGCGCCACTACCTCGCCCGCGATCTGCCGGTGGGCGCACCCGTGCCCATCCAGACGCTCACCCTGCCTCCGGCCGAGGGGCCGTACCACGTCACCGTGCAATGGGATCAGTACCTGGCCGAGGTCGACACGGTCACCGGCACGACGGCGACGGGCCTGCACCTGCGCACGGGGGTGCAGCGCGTCGAAGGCCTGACGCCCCTCGTCGCCGACCCCGGCCTCCTCGAGATGAGCGACCTGAAGCCGGTCTACCTGAACCCGGACGCCGGATGGCCCGCCACCGATGAGGCCTTCGACGGGCTGACGGCCTACCCCTTCCTCACCATCACCCCGGAGACGGCGGTCGGGCTGTACTTCGAGGTCTACCACCTTGCCCGCGGGGCCGACGGGGCCGTGCGCTACACCGTCGAGTACGAGATCACCCGCAACCGGGGCGAGCGCGACGAGGAGCGCATCTCGGCGTCGACGGAGTACAGCGGGGCCGGGCCCGGGGCGAGGGAGTTCATCGCCCTGGATCTGGGTACGTTCGGTGATGCGGGACGGCTCGACGTCGTCGTGCGCGTCACCGACCGCGTCACCGGGCAGCGGGTCGAGCGCACGCTGCCGTTCACGCTCGTCCGGTAGGGCGGTGGTGCGGCGTCAGGTGCCGAAGGCGAAGTGGGCGTAGGCCTGTTCGGCGAGGCCGAACCAGCGGAAGGAGCGCTGTTTCCAGTCCTTGAAGGCCGTGTAGATGCGGTTGTAGGTGGGGTCGGCGGCCTGCTCTTCGAGGATCGCCGTGGTCTGTTCGGCGGCGGCGGTCAGGATGTCGTCGGCGAAGCGGCGCAGCTCCGTGCCGGCGTCGACGAGCCGCTGGAGCGCCGGCGGGTTCTGCGCGTCGTACTTCGCCTGCATCCCGACGTGCGCCTCGGCGGCGGCCACCGTCAGGGCTTCCTGGTAGGCCGCCGGCAGCCGGTCCCATTCCCGCTGGTTGACGTAGAACGTCAGTTGCGGGCCGGGCTCCCACCAGCCGGGGTAGTAGTAGAAGCGCGCGATCTGGTTGAAGCCCAGCTTCTCGTCGTCGTACGGCCCCACCCACTCCGTCGCGTCGATGGCTCCGCGTTCGAGGGCGGGGTAGATCTCGCTGCTGCTGATCTGCTGCGGGGTGACGCCCAGGGCATCCATGACGCGCCCGCCGAGGCCGGGGATGCGCATCTTGATGCCGCGCAGGGCGCTCAGCGAGGGCACCTCGCGGCGGAACCAGCCGCCCATCTGCGCGCCCGTGTTGCCGCCCGGGAAGGGCCGGATGCCGAAGTCTGCGAACAGCGCACGCATCAGCTCCAGGCCGCCGCCGTGGTACATCCAGGCCGTCTGCTGGCGCGAGGTCAGGCCGAAGGGGACGCACGTGTCGAAGGCGAAGGCCGGGTTTTTGCCGACGTAGTAGTAGCTGGCCGTGTGGCCCATCTGCACGGTGCCGGACTGCACGGCGTCGAGCACGCCGAAGGCCGGCACCAGTTCGCCGCCGGGGTAGGGGCGGATCTGGAAGCGGCCGTCGGTCAGCGCGCTCACGCGCTCGGCCAGCACCTCGGCGGCGCCGTAGATGGTGTCGAGCGAGCGGGAGAAGCTGGAGACGAGCCGCCAGCGGATGGTGCGCTGCGTCTGTACGGCGGGAGCGCCGCCCTCGCCGGGGGCGCCGCCGCCGCAGCCGGCGAGGGTGACGCCGGCCGCTGCGCCCAGCGTGGCCTTGCGGACGAAATCGCGCCGTTGCATGGAGTTCGGGCCGGTTGGTGTACGACGGGTCGTGGGGCGGGTCGCTTCAATCCTCATCCGCCCCGGATGCCGCGATGACGGAGGGATGCGCGCCACCCACATCCCTCCACCCTGCGCCTCCTGGCCGGCTGGTGGCGAGCCTCGGTGCGCAATGGGTGCGGCAAACCCCACCCTCACGGGCGGAGGCGGTGCGCCGCCGGCACAGGGCGGGGCCTCCCACAAAACCCCGCATGGCGCTCCGGGCAAGGCCCGTGCTACGGCCGGGAGAATATCACCGTGTCACCTGTGCTTCTGGCGGCGCCCCGGTTGTACCTGCGGGCGACGGAGCGGTTTCTGTACCCGTGTGCACCCGCCCCGGAGGGCGGATGCGACCAGGCGGGGGAGGCGGATGCGCCGCTCCTCTACGATTTCAATCCTCATCCGCCCCGGAGGGCGGATGCGACTCGGGCTTTGCCTTTGCATCGGACATCCAGTCTGATTTCAATCCTCATCCGCCCCGGAGGGCGGATGCGACTCGCCACGCCGGCGGAGATCGTCGCACACCTCACCATTTCAATCCTCATCCGCCCCGGAGGGCGGATGCGACGCCGAGCAGCAGGTGGACAGCCACACCGCAAGCATATTTCAATCCTCATCCGCCCCGGAGGGCGGATGCGACTCACCCGGCCCCCGGCCAGGGCTCCGCAGCCACCGGCACCGCACCGCCGGGGCATCGTGCGCGGATTCTATTTCAATCCTCATCCGCCCCGGAGGGCGGATGCGACTCTCCACAGCGACGCCGGGGACGATGGGCGTCCCCTATTTCAATCCTCATCCGCCCCGGAGGGCGGATGCGACCGATCCTGAGACTACTGACCTGTGGCGAGCTGTCAATATTTCAATCCTCATCCGCCCCGGAGGGCGGATGCGACCGTTGAAGTATACATGTTAATTCGTGAGCTAATAAATTTCAATCCTCATCCGCCCCGGAGGGCGGATGCGACCACAGCCGTTGACCTATTTCGGGTCGCTCTTCGTGATTTCAATCCTCATCCGCCCCGGAGGGCGGATGCGACCGAACGCTGCGGGCCCTGGAGTGCGCCACCGCCGCCATTTCAATCCTCATCCGCCCCGGAGGGCGGATGCGACCGAACGCTGCGGGCCCTGGAGTGCGCCACCGCCGCCATTTCAATCCTCATCCGCCCCGGAGGGCGGATGCGACGTGGAGCATATCCCGCGCAGTCTCACCCTTTACACCATTTCAATCCTCATCCGCCCCGGAGGGCGGATGCGACCCGGGAGCAGCCGGAGGCCGCCGATGACCCGGCCATTTCAATCCTCATCCGCCCCGGAGGGCGGATGCGACCGATCCTGAGACTACTGACCTGTGGCGAGCTGTCAATATTTCAATCCTCATCCGCCCCGGAGGGCGGATGCGACTATCTTAGGCGAAGCCCTTTTGTACTACTTTGACATTTCAATCCTCATCCGCCCCGGAGGGCGGATGCGACTCCACGTCGTACCACGCCTTGCTGACGCGGCCCGAATTTCAATCCTCATCCGCCCCGGAGGGCGGATGCGACGTGTTGCTGAGGGCAACCACGAGCTGGTCCGACGCATTTCAATCCTCATCCGCCCCGGAGGGCGGATGCGACCCCTTCGCCTTCGTCGGCCCGCGGCGCATCCGGCTATGATTTCAATCCTCATCCGCCCCGGAGGGCGGATGCGACTTCAGGGGGAGCTGTCAAAGCTTGCTGCCGAGGCGAAATTTCAATCCTCATCCGCCCCGGAGGGCGGATGCGACCTATGTCCAGGATTGAATCCATGACATCCCGCCAAATTTCAATCCTCATCCGCCCCGGAGGGCGGATGCGACCTACATCCTCGCCGGCAACCATCGCTACCTCGCCGCATTTCAATCCTCATCCGCCCCGGAGGGCGGATGCGACTCGAACACGCAACGGTACGACCTCTTAACCGATACTATTTCAATCCTCATCCGCCCCGGAGGGCGGATGCGACCTCCTGGAGGCGCGCAAGGCCGGCAGCCGCATGCCATTTCAATCCTCATCCGCCCCGGAGGGCGGATGCGACTCGTCGTGCAGCGCCGCCAGGTCGCCGTCGTCATCGAATTTCAATCCTCATCCGCCCCGGAGGGCGGATGCGACCCCCTGCATGACGAGCCCGAACGCATTTAAGGTGCTATTTCAATCCTCATCCGCCCCGGAGGGCGGATGCGACGGCGTCCAGGTCGAAGCCGAAATCCGTGCTCTTGGTATTTCAATCCTCATCCGCCCCGGAGGGCGGATGCGACCTCGACGTAGTCGGCCCCGATGTAAGGGTTGTCCTGATTTCAATCCTCATCCGCCCCGGAGGGCGGATGCGACCAGGTCACGATTGACATACCGCAGGGCGAGATCAAATTTCAATCCTCATCCGCCCCGGAGGGCGGATGCGACAGGTCGTACCAATCCATCCATCCTCGCTTAATCCAATTTCAATCCTCATCCGCCCCGGAGGGCGGATGCGACTACGACGCCGGGTTCTCAGATGGATGCTCAGACTATATTTCAATCCTCATCCGCCCCGGAGGGCGGATGCGACCCGGGGCGCACACCCATCGACCGCCACCGGGCAGGCGAATTTCAATCCTCATCCGCCCCGGAGGGCGGATGCGACCCGGTAAGTGAATGCGGTTACTTGCAGCGTATCTGCCATTTCAATCCTCATCCGCCCCGGAGGGCGGATGCGACTCAATATCCATTTCTCAGAAACCGTTGTTAGGCGGAATTTCAATCCTCATCCGCCCCGGAGGGCGGATGCGACATGTTCCAGTTTTCGGGTGGGATGAAAGGGCTACAATTTCAATCCTCATCCGCCCCGGAGGGCGGATGCGACTCTACGGCACGCCGTGCGCAAAATACAACGGACATTTCAATCCTCATCCGCCCCGGAGGGCGGATGCGACGGTATTACCGCCGTAATTGCCGCCGCCGATCCCAAATTTCAATCCTCATCCGCCCCGGAGGGCGGATGCGACGCCCTTGCGACTGCACCTATAGTACGGCATCGTCGAAATTTCAATCCTCATCCGCCCCGGAGGGCGGATGCGACGCCGGGTCAGCCGATCCCACGCCGCATCCTCGTAGGATTTCAATCCTCATCCGCCCCGGAGGGCGGATGCGACCCGAGGGTGTCCGCGAGATCGTGGCCTTCACGGAATTTCAATCCTCATCCGCCCCGGAGGGCGGATGCGACATCTGCATCTGCTGATCTACGGGGCGCGCTACATCCCATTTCAATCCTCATCCGCCCCGGAGGGCGGATGCGACGGCCCGGTATCGAGCCGAAAAAGCCGATACCGGGTACAAAATACCCCGACTAACGCCGGGCCGCAAGGAGAACGCATGGGCGAAAAAGGACGATTCCGGGTCATTGGGGCAGGTGGTCGGGCGCGAACCGTCCGGGGGAAGCCGGCCCGCTTCGGGTTCGCGCATCACAGAATGAGGGGTTCGTCGAAGTCGCGGTAGGTGTCTCGCCCGTAGGTGAAGAGCGCGCCGTCCCGGCCGCCCTTGAGGACGTACACGCGCAGGCTGTCCAGCGTCTCGTCGAGTTCCTGCACGAGCCGGTGTTGCAACGCTTCCAGTTGTTCTCGGGTCAGGCGGCATTCGAAGACGGAGTACTGCACGCGCTGTCCGTACCCCTCGCAGATCCGGGCCACACGCCGCAGCCGGCGGCGGCCGGCCTGCGTGCTGGTATCCACGTCGTAGGTGACGAGCAGGTCGTAGCGTTTCCCGAAAGGAGCCGGTGAGCGCATGGGCTATCGGGGGACGAAGGAGGCGTAGCGATCCAGGTCGCCGCGAAGGTGGCGGGCCAGGAGCCGGGCCTGCACGTAGGGGAGCAACCCGACCGGCACGGGTTCGACGAACAGCGGGTGGCGCAGGGTCTCCTGTTTGCGCTTCTGGTAAGCCGTGAGCACGGTCTTCCGGCCGCGCTCGTTCAGGTAGACGGCGCCGCCGGGGTGCTCGTCGAAGTCGCCCGTGCCGAGCTGGCGGCGGTTGAAGAGGGTCAGCACCAGGCGGTCGGCCCACCAGGGGCGGAACTCCTCCATGAGGTCGAGCGCAAGGGCGGGCCGTCCGGGCCGGAGCACGTGGAGGTAGCCCACCTGCGGATCGAGCCCGACGCCTTCGAGCGCGGCCTCGCAGTCGCTGCGTACGAGCGTGTAGACGAACGACAGCACGGCGTTGACGGGGTCGCGCGGCGGGCGGCGGGAACGCCCGTCGAAGGTGAAGTCTCCATGACGCAGCAGATGCGGGAAGGCGCGGAAATAGTCGGCGGCCGTCTGGCCTTCGATGCCGCGCACCGTTTCCGTGTCGGCGGCGTCGTGCAGGGCCTCCAGGGCCCAGTCGCAGGTGCCGAGGGCGCGGCGTACCAGGGGCGGCACCCGCTCGGCCTCCCGGGCGGCTCGCTGGAGCACCTGGCGGGTGTTGCGCACCTTGCCGTGAACGACGGCGCGGGCCAGGGCGAGCGCCCGGTCCGGGTCGTCGAAGGCTTCGTGCTGGACCCGGCGCAGCAGCACGTTGCCCGAGACCGGGCCGTGCAGCCGGGCGCGGAACCGTCCGGAGCGGCTGAACCAGACCACCTGCCGCTGATCCTCGGCGCAGCGGTGAAGCAGGAACGGACTCAGCAGCACGTTGCCGAAGACGGCCAGGCCGCCCAGGTGATGCAGGGGCACGCGCAGGCGCGTCGACCCCTCCACCTCCACCCGGAGCGTGTCATGATCCAGATGGAGATAGGCGCCCTGGGTCTGGACGAAAAGCGTGTTGAGCAACTGGCGGATCATGGTTCGATCATGCGGTGGAAACGTCCCGGGGCAAGCGGCATGCAGGCCTCGCGCAGCGAGCAATGGCGGCACCGATCGTCCGCCGCCGGCGGGGGCAGGCGTGCCTGGCGCAGCAGCGCCCGGACGGCCGCCACGGTGGCCTCCGTCTCGGCCCGCAACGCGTCGTCGAAGGCGACGGGGAGGCGTCGGCGCGTCTTCCTGTAGAAGAGCGCGCCTTCCGGCACCGGGCGGCCGAACCTTTCCTCCAGGCAGAGGGCCTGCGCGCAGAGCTGCACGGCGTCGGCCCGCCGGGCGTGGCGCGGCCCCACCTTGTGCTCGACGGGGTACGGCGTGCCGTCGTCGGCGAAGACGACCACGTCTGCCCGGCCGACCAGCCCCAGGCGGTCGCTCCAGAGCGGCAGCGCCCGCACCTGCCGGCCCTCCTCGCGCTGCCGTCGGCCCGGCGTGTCGACCCGCGCGTGCGCCCGCCGGCCGCGCAGCGTGAAGACGTTCTCGCTCCAGACCTGCTCGACGTGGATGAGGGCGCACTGGCGCGGGCAGTACACGTAGTGCTGGAGCGCCGAGATGGGCACCAGCTCGGCCTCGTCCCAGCGCGGCGCCTCGTCCCAGACGGGTCCCGGATCCGAACCGGATCGGGCATCGTTCAGATGTTTGCCGTCCGTCATCAAAAAAACCGGTCATGGTTTCTATCAGGAAGCGCGTGCGGGTACAGCCCGGCGGGGTCGTGTCTGTGCAGGATGCTTCGCTGCCGGAAGGTGCCGAAGCGGAGGTCATCGTGTTGCTGGACGAGCCGGCCGAGCGGCTCTCTCGCACCGACGAACTCCCGCCCCTGGCACGCATCGTGGGCAGCGGCAGCGGGCTTTTCACCTCGGCGGAGGAAGTGGACGCCCACCTCCGCAAGCTGCGCGACGAATGGGACTGATCCAGACGCTCGCCCGGCGTCATACCTACATCGATGCCAACATCTTCGTCTATGCGGTCGAACAGGTACCTCCCTTTGCAGCAGCGCTCGATCAGTTCTTTCGCGAGGTTGCGCTGAGGGCCCAGCCAGCCACGACCAGCGAACTGACCCTGGCTGAGGTGCTCGTTTACCCGTTTCTCAGGGCCAGTGATCGGGACCGGCAAGCCTTTGAACAGGCGGTTCGAACGCAAGGCGGCCTGGTCGTCGCTCCGGTCACCCGCCCGGTACTTATCGAGGCCGCCCGCCTCCGCGCTACAACGTCGCTCAAGCTGCCCGATGCCATTCACGTGGCGACAGCCTTGCAGGCGGGCTGCGAGGTTTTTCTCACCAACGATGCACGCATACAGGGACCCCCGGGCCTCGAGGTTATGCGGCTCGCTGACGCGCTGCCGTAGGCTTCATTCCACGAGCCGTGTCAGCGTCACGCCGGCCGGCAGGTTGTCCTCGTCGATGTGCACCGCGTAGTCGCTGAAGGCACGCGGGACGTCCACGCCGTCCCGCTTCCGGGGACGGATGCGGTCGAGGAGGGTGTGGGCCGGAGCATTGCCGAGCCGGTTCTCGTGGGAGAAGACGTACAGGCCCCGGAGCGCCGTCAGGCCCCGCGAGGCGGAGCGGTCCAGATCCCAGCACATCGTCAGCGCCTGCCAGAAGAGCGCCAGGTCATCCGCATCGAAGCCGGTCTGCGCTGCCAGCATCGGGTTGTAGAATCCGAAGCCCAGGTACAGGCCGTAGGGCACGATGGCCTTGCGGCCCATCTCGGTCTGCTTGCCGCGGGCCGTGGCGCCGTCGTCCGTCTCCACGAGCTGCACCGCATCTTCCGGGCGCGTCACGGCCACGCGCGTGATCGAGAGGTCCATCGGGACGATGGGGTCCACGGAGCGGGCGAACGTCAGCTGGAGCGGTCCCCGCACCTGCCCGCAGTTGACGCCGGTGGTCATCACCGCGCCGAACGTGCGCACGTCGTAGAAATTGGCGCACATCCACGTGCGCGCCTTGTCGATGGTGGCGAGGTCCTGCTTGGCCCCGGTCGATTCCAGGTCGAGCGCCTGGTAGGCCCGTTCGTGCTGGTTGTTGAGCACGCCCAGGCGTTCGACGTAAATCTTGTATCGTTCCTCCGTGCCGCGCGAGGCGTCCACGAAGTCGCGGATCTTGCGCTTGATGCAGACATCGGTGACGAGGCCCTGCATGGTTTCGGGGTCCACGCGGGGCAGGTTACCGGCGTCCGGGTCGCCGTTGGGGTTGCCGTCGGTCACGTCAAAGAGGAAAGCGAAGTCGTGGCGGCGCTGAGGGTCGAGGTGTGCGTTCATGGTGCTCAGGGTGTTTGCTGGGTGAAAAATGGGAAGGAGAGGGCTCGGGAGGCTGCCTTAGCTGCCGGCTGCCTCCGCGGTCGCCTCGGCCGGTTCATCGCCGTCCGTCTTGCGGGGGCGGTATTTCTGCTGGTAGAAGCCGATGGCGAAGAGGCCCTGTTCTTCGAGGGAGAGCGTGCGCGGGAAGCCGTCGAAGTGGCTCATGATCTCGCCGAGCATCTGCTCGAAGTGGTGGTGCAGGCCGGGCTTTTCCTTGCGGAGCTTGCCCAGGTGGGCCTGAGCCTTGCGCAGGAGCACGCCGAAGACGCTGGCGGGGGTGGCCGAGGCCGAGCCGTAGAAGCGGTCCACGAGCGTGGCTTTGGGGCTGATGGCGTTGCGCTGGATGTCGTCCAGCACGGCGAGCAGGCGGCCGCACTGGTAGGCGGCGCTCGGGTGGTCCGGGGTGAGGGCTTCGTGTACCATGCGTTCCTCCGATAGGTCAGGTTGGGATAACAGGACGAGTTTGATGAGGGCGGCGCGGGGGCGCGTCACGGGGTGCTCGCCGTCGGCGCGGGCCCGCTGGACGGCCCGGTGCAGGAGCGAGAGCGGGAGCGGGCGGCCGGTGAGGGCGTGCTCCAGGAGCAGCGGCACGACCTGCGGCGAGAGGTCCTTCAGATCGCGCACGGTGGCCCCGGCCAGGCTGAGCAGCTTGAGCGGCGGCGAGAGCCCGCGGTGGTCGAGGATGCGCTGGCGCTCGAAGTAGCGGGCCAGGTGGTGCTGTACCTCATCCACGGTCATCGTCAGCCAGCTCCGTACCACCATACGCTTGTTCGACGTGACGGCCAGCGCGTAGAAGTCGTTCGCGCGGACGGTCCCCGGCAGCATGCCGGTCTGCGGGGCGCGCAGCAGCCCCCGGACCTGCTCCTCGTCCGGGTCGGTGAAGAGCTTCATCACGTCGAAGCCGGTTTCCTCGCGGGTCCAGAAGATCCAGTGCAGCCCGCCGAGGAACAGGTGATGCTTCGGGCTCTTGAGCAGGTAGGCGAGCGCCTCGCCGTACATCCGCGCGCACCGCTGGCACATCGGCGCGATCTCCGACCGGCTCAGGCCGTACGACTCGAAGGCATCCTTGTTGGCCGAGACGAGTGGAGCGGCGTCCGGCCCCACGCGTACATCCACCGGATGCACCTGGACGATCGGTTTCTCCTCGCCGCACAGCATACACCGGGCGGTGAGGGTGCTGTCCTCGGCGGCGCGTTCGTCCTCACGCTCCTGCCACCAGGCCCGCACCTCCGGCAGATCCGTCAGGAACGTCTCCCCGACGCGGGGCGCGATGAGGTCGCCGGGTTTCATGTCCGCCGTCGCCGGGTGCGCCCGTGCCGTCTCGAGGCCTTCGTCGAGGAAGCGGAGGAAGGCGTCCGTTTCCGGGCGATTCACGGACAGCGCGCACGCCTCGGCGAGCCGGCGGTACGCCGTGTGGCGCTCGTCCGCCTGCGCCCGTGCCTTCTCCGTGTCTGCATCGGGCCGCCCGAGGGCGTACGATGGCTTGTCCACAAAGAGCAGCGCTCGTGTCCCGGAGGTACGCTTCAGAGTGGGCGCGACGATCTCTACGTAGTCCTTCTTCCCCGTCTCGGCCCGCTCGATGTTCAGAAAGCGGCCGTCCTCGTCGAGGGCAAGGATCCACGGGACACGCTGTTTTTTGTGGTAGGCCGGAACCAGTTCACCGGCCAGGCGCGCGTGCAGGTCGCGAAGTCGTTCGAGGATCATGACGGCCTCCGTTCAAAGTTGATCATACAGCTCCTGCGGGACGTGGAGCACGCCGCGTTCGAGGCGGGCGCGGAAAAACAGGGGGTGACCGCGCCCGTCGTCGCCGTAGCGAAGGTCGAAGAGCATCCGCCCGAGGTCTTCGGTGCGGTCGATGGCTTGCTCCGTGCCGTCGGGCTCCGCGAAGTCGGCGCTGAACTCGCGGCAGCCCAGGTAGGGGCGGTGGAAGCACTGCCCGCGTGCGACGCGGCGGCGGAACTGGTCGCGGTACTTGGCCGGGTGCGCGTCGCCGGTGCGGGTGCGCAGGTGCACGTCGGCCTCGATGAGGTAGGCCACATCGCGGAGGGCGAGCGTGTGCCGCTGGGTGCGGTCGAGGTCGGTGAAGTAGCCGCCGCCGCTCTCGGCCCAGCCTTTCGCCGTGCGCTCGGAGGCCTTCGTGTTGACCTCGTTGCGGAGCAGGGAGATGCGGCGGATGGGCCGGAGGACGTGGATGCGCTGCACGCGCCATTCAAACTCGGGCTTCCAGAAGATGGCCTCCAGGATGCCGCGCGCGGCCGAGGGTGTCATCACGTCGTACGTCACGCGTTCGACCTTCATCTCGGGGCGGGTGAAGCAGGCATACTCGCCCCAGACCTTCACGCGGACCGGTGTGTAATCAGGCATGGGTCGTTCGGGTTGGCTGGGTGGGTTAAATCACGGGGTCGTCGAGGAGCGGGCATTCCATCTGCAGGCCGCGCAGGTCGTCGTAGGCGCCGTGCCAGACCCACACGCCGGGCACCCATTCTTCGCACAGATGCTGCGCGACGGCCTGTTCGTGGAGGCGGGCGCGCAGGCTCACGAGGAACGGTTGCAATGCCCGGTAGTCTGGACGGAAGGCCTGCCCCTGCCGCCGGATGCGGTCGAGCACGGCCTGCCGCACGCCGGGCCGCCCGGGCGGGTCGTAGGGCACCACGACGGGCACCGTGTCGTCCGGGATAAGCCGATAGGCCCGGGCAACCTGCTCGAAGTTGAAGGCGGCCCACTTGTCCAGGATGTTTTCCTCGTCGAGCGCCTCGCGCAGATTCCCGTAGAGCAGGCGGAAATACCTCAGGGGGAGCTCCGGGTCGTCGAGGTCCGGCGGCGGGTCGGTGGCGAGGAGGGTTCGGGTGACGGAGGTGCCGGCCGTGTAGGCGCCGGGGGGGAGCCCACCCTGCTCGGGGTCGAAGATCACCACGCGCCCGGCATCGAGCCGGCCCTCGCGGTTGCAGCGCCCGGCGGCCTGCAGGATGCGATCGAGCGGGCCGAGGGCGCGGAGGACGAGGGGGAAGTCGAGGTCCACGCCGGCCTCGACCACCTGCGTGGAGACGAGGTGCACGGGCTCGCGCCGGGCCAGGCGCTGCCGCACGTCCGCGAGCACCACGCGCCGGTGCGCCCCGCAGAGCAGGGTCGAGAGGTGGAGCACGTCCCGCCCGTCCGCTTCGTCCAGCAGTGCCATCGCATCCCGGATGGTGTTCAGCACCACCATCGCCTGCGCTTCCTCGAAGAGCGTTGCCGCCACCCGGGACCACGGCCACGGCGTCTGCACGTTGATCTCGTAGTGGACGCGCCGCAGCTGGTCGAACACCGAGGCCGGATCGGGCAGGATCTCCCGGACGTCCGGGAGGCCCGGAAAGCCGGGGCGCTCCGCCAGGGCGGGCTGCGTGGCCGTGCTCAGGACGAGGGTCACGCCGTAGGCCTCCACCAGGTGCGCCAGGGCTTCGAGCGTGGGCCGCAGCAGGGGCGGGGGGAGGGTCTGCACCTCGTCGAGGATGAGGACGCTCCCGGCGAGGTTGTGCAGCTTGCGGACACGGGAGTTCCGGTTGGCGAACAGGCTCTCCAGGAGCTGGACGGTCGTCGTCACGATGATGGGGGCGTCCCAGTTCTCGGCGGCCAGGCGCGCCCGGCGTTCCGACGCCGACTCGGTGCCCGGCGCTTCGCGGCTGTAGGCGGCGCTGTGGTGTTCGAGCACGGCCTCGTCGCCGAACAGCGCGCGGTACACGTCGGCGTTCTGCTCGATGATGCTCGTGTATGGCAGGGCAACGATCACGCGGCGCTTGCTGTGGCGGAGGGCGTGCCGCAGGGCGAAGGCCATGGCCGAGCGCGTCTTGCCGGCTCCCGTGGGCGCCGTCAGGGAAAAGATGCCGGGGGCGTCGTCCGCCCGCGCCAGGCACGCGGCATAGACCTCCCGCCGGACCTCGTTGACCGGCCCCGTTTTGCCTTCCATCAGGGCTCGCTGCTGCATTTCGAACCGGGACCAGAGCGCCGGCAGGTCCACGCGGGCCGACCGGACGGTGGCCTTCTCCGGCTGGAAATGCTGTTCCGCGTCGAGGCAGTCGGCATCGACCAGGGCGCTGTGGAGCATGCGGGTCCAGAAGGCCAGCCTGCGCCGGTGGGAGGAGGCATCGGGTGCCTGGACGAATGCGGGTAGGTCGTCCGGGCTGGGCGTGGGCACCCGGCCTTCGAGCAGGCGGCGGGCTCGCGCGAGCGCCTCCACGACCCGGGGTTCGTTTCGTTTCCTCTCGATCCGCTCCCGCAGGTCCTTCTGGTCCACCAGGCCACCGTGGTGTCCGGCCACGTTGAACGCCAGCGGCGGCAGCACATCGGCGGCCGCCAGCATGCCCGCGCTGGAGTGGTCGGGGCCGCGGGGCGCGTCGGTCTCGCCACGCAGGTAGGCCTGCACGTCGTCGGCCGCCTTGCCGGCATCGTGCCACCTGCCGAGCCAGTCGCCGAAGACCGCGCTGCCGAAGGCGGCGGCGAACGTGCGGGCGCGGCGGGCCACGCCTTCCAGGTGGTCGAGCAGCGACTGCGGGGTGCCGTCGGGACCGGCCGAATGGGCGATCAGCGTGTCGGGCATGGCATGACGGGGTTCTCAGGGGTGACCGGATGCGTCAACGGCCCCGACGCCGGCATAGAGGGCGGCCATGCGCCGGGCCTCGCGGGCTACGCGGTGGCGCAGAACCGGCGGTGAGATGACCTCGGCCTCGCCGCCGTAGGAGAGCACCCAGCGCGTCACGTCGGTCAGGCCCGTTACCTCCATGTGGAGATCCAGGCTGCCATCGGGGCGCTCGATGAGGATCTGCGTCGGGTGCCACTCCTCTTCACGGACCCACCGTGCCTGGTAGGCTGAAAACCGGATGTGTACAGGGTAGCAGCGACCGTCCCAGTGCATACCGAACGTTTCGTCCAGGTAGGCGTCGAGGTCGAAGTCAGCTTCGGGCAGGAAGAACTCGTCCGTCACCGTCAGCCCCCGGATCCGGTCGATGCGGAAGCTGCGCACGTCCTCACGCTGGCGGCAGTACCCGATGAGGTACCAGAAGCCGTCCCGATGAAACACCCGGTAGGGTTCGACGGACCGGGTCGTTTCTTCTCCGGTGGTATTGGCACGGTAGCGGATGGTAACGACCCGTTGCCGCTCGGCAGCGGTTCTCAGGGAATCCAGGAAGCGGGCCGGATGGCGAGGGCGGCGGCCCGGATGGATCTGGATGGCCCGGCTGAGGGTGTTCGGGTGAACCTGTACTTCCGGCGGTAGATGGCCGGACAGGCGTTCGACCAGGCCTTTCAGGAGCAGCGCGTCCGGTGTGTCGCCCAGCGCTTCGAGGGCAAAGCACGCCACGAGAAAGGCGGCGTATTCCGTGCGCTTGATGGAAAGGAACGGCAGGTCGTCGAACGGTTCCGTCAGATAGTATGTGTTGCGCCGGGCATCCCAATCCACAGGGACCCCCAGGGACTTCAGCCGCTCGATGTCGTCGGAGATCGTACGGACCGACACCTGAAACTCGGCTGCGGCCGTGCGACGTGTGAATCGCCGGCCATCCTGGAGCCAGGCTATGAGATGGCGAAGGCGCCACAGCTGGGGATGGCGAAGCGTAGCCAGGGACGATGCTGAAGAAAGGGGCATGGCCGGAGTGGGAAGTGATGCAATGGGGAGTCATGATACGAACCGGGGTGTGCAGTTTGCATGCAGCCCTTTGTGAAACCTCTGGCGTCAGCGGGGCGATGCGAGGGTGCAACCCATCCCGGGTGGGCGAGTAGAACGTCGCGCTCCGGCGCGAGCATGGTTCCGGAGCGCGCGAGCATGGTTCCGGAGGGGTGGCAGAGTGGTCGAATGCACTGGTCTTGAAAACCAGCGTACCGCAAGGTACCGTGGGTTCGAATCCCACCCCCTCCGCCTGTCAGATCTGACCCCGGGTCGTGCCCCGCCGAGGGTCGTGCCCCGCCGAGTGGCGGTGCCGGGCGGCGGGACGCGGCCGATGCGATGAAGCACCGGCCCGCTCGTAACAAGCCGGGCCGGCCTTCGTACACCGCCCGGCGCGGTGATGACCCGTCCGCGGGATCAGCGGCCGCCGTTCGGCCGCCGCTCGGCCGTCGCGTCGCAACCATCCGTCCCCGGCCTCGTCTACAGCCCCCGCGCGCCCTCGGCCGCCCTCCACCGAGGTTCGTACCCCTGCGATTCGCTTTCTCGTTCCATGATCACGCTTTGCATTCGCTTGCTTCTCACCCCCCGGCGGGTCCGGCCCGTACCGGTTCTGTGGCTGCTGGGGATGGGGCTGCTGCTGGCGGCCCCGGCGACGGCCCAGCAGGCCCGACAGATCACCTTCAACGAAGCCGTCCGCCTGGCGCTGGAACGTAACCCGGCGCTCCAGCGGGCTGCCAACAGCGTCGACCTCCAGCAGATTCAGGTGGCCAGCAGCCGGGCCAACTACTACCCGACGCTCAACTTCAGCACCAGCGGCCGGCAGAGCTACGGGCGTACCTTTAGCCAGGAGGATCTCAGCTTCGTCAACCAGACGACGAAATCGGCCAACTTCAGCCTCGGGACGAGCGTGACGCTGTTCGACGGGTTTGCGCGCCGTGCCTCGCTGGAGGAGGCGAAGCTGGGCCTGGAAGCCCGCGACCTGGACTACCAGCGCCAGCGCCAGGCCGTCGTCTTCAACGTGATGTCCGCCTACCTCCAGTTGATCGAGCGGCAGGAGCAGGTGCGCATCCAGGAGGAAAACCTGGAAGCCCAGCAACTGCTCCTGGACCAGATCGAGGAGTTCGTGCGGGTCGGGGCGCGCCCCATCTCGGATCAGTTCCAGCAGCAGGCGCAGGTCGCCAGCGCCGAGCTGGCGCTGCTCAACGCGCAGCGGCTCGTGCAGATCAGCGAGGCCGGCCTGATCCAGACGCTCCAGCTCGACCCCTTCGGCCGGTATGCGTTCGTGGCGCCCAGCGTCGAGGAGGCGCCGTTCGTGCCCGACACGTTCGACGTCCAGAGCCTGCTCCAGCAGGCCTTCGCACGCCGCGCCGACCTGCAGGCCCGGGACTATGACATCCGCGCCGCACGCTCGGCCATCCAGGTGGCGAAGGCCAGCATCTGGCCCAGCCTCTCGCTCAGCGGTGGCTACGGCACGGGGTGGAACAGCCGCTTCCGCGACCCCGAAAACCCCGCGCAGACGGCCGCCTTCTTCGATCAACTGGACCAGCAGCGCGGCGGCAGCGTGTCGCTGAGCCTGTCGCTGCCCATCTTCGACCGCTTCGCCACGCGCAACAACACGCAGCGCGCCGAGGTGCAGTATGAAAACGCCCGTCTGGAGCTGGAATCCCTCCAGCAGGACATCGCCGTGCAGGTCCGCCAGGCCTACCTCGACTACCAGACGGCCGCCAAGGAACTCGACGTGACGGAGAAGCAACTCGCCGCGGCCGAGCTGTCGCTGGAAGCCGAGCAGGAACGCTACAACGTGGGCGCCTCGACCCTGGTCGAGCTGACGCAGGCGCAGGCCAACTACGTCCGCGCCGCCGCCGACCGCGTCTCGGCCCGCTACGGTTTTCTGTTCCAGGAAAAGCTGATCGAATACTACCTGGGCGTGCTGGATCCCTCCCAGCCGCTGTTCCGCTAGGATCCGCCCGGACCCGGATACTCCATCGAACACATTTCGTCTTTCTATGGCTACCCAGTCCAACGCCACGCGCCGGATCCTCTGGATCGTGGGCATCCTGCTCGTCGTGCTCATCATCCTGGGGGTGGTGGGCACCCGAACCGGCCTGATCGGGGGCGGTGACGAAGGCATCGAGGTCGAGACGGCCCGCGTCGAGGTGCGGGACATCACGCAGGTGGTAACGGCCTCGGGCAAGGTCCAGCCCGAGGTGGAAGTCAAGATCAGCCCGGACGTCTCCGGGGAGATCATCGAATTGCCCATCAACGAAGGGGATCAGGTCGAGCGCGGGACGCTCCTGGCTCGCATCAAGCCGGATTTCTACCAGGCGCAGGTCGAGCAGGCCGATGCCGGGGTGATGCAGGCCCGGGCCTCGATGGCCCAGCGCCGTGCCGACATGCTCAAGGCCGAGATCGAGTTCAAGCGGCAGCAGGAGCTGTATCAGAAGCAGGTGATCTCGGAGGCGGACTTTCAGACGGCCCAGACGCAACTCGAGGTGGCCCGCGCTGCGCATGAGGCGGCCGAGTATGCCGTGCGCAGCGCCGAGGCGCGCCTGGAAGAAGCCCGCGAGCAGCTCGCCAAGACCACCATCTTCGCCCCGATGAGCGGCACCGTCAGCCAGCTCAACGTCGAACTCGGCGAGCGCGTGGTCGGCACGAGCCAGATGGCCGGTACCGAGATGATGCGCATCGCCCGCCTCGATCAGATGGAGATGGAGGTGGACGTCAACGAAAACGACGTCGTCAACGTCTCGCTGGGGGATACCGCACGCATCGAGATCGATGCATACCCGGAGCGGACGTTCCGTGGGGTGGTGACGGAGATCGCCAACTCGGCCCGGACGCAGGGCGCCGGCACGCAGGAGCAGGTCACCAACTTCCCGGTCAAAATCCGCATCCTGGACCCGCACAACGTGGAGGCGAGCCGCGTCACGGCCGACCGCGGCGCCGGGATGGCGCCGGGCGAGGTGGCCCTGCCGGACACGGAGTACCCCAACCTCCGGCCGGGAATGAGCGGGACCGTCGATGTGTTCACACACACGGTCTTCGGCGCGCTGGCCGTGCCGATCCAGGCCGTCACCGTGCGCGACGTCAACAAGGTTCGCCGCGCCGGGGCCGAGGACGGCGAGGAGGCGTCGCCGGATACCGCGCAAACGAACCCGATGAAGGAGGACCTGCGGAAGGTCGTCTTCGTCATGGTCGGCGACAAGGCGGAGATGGTCGAGGTCGAAACCGGCATCTCGGACGACGCGCACATCGAGATCAAGTCGGGCCTGAGCGGTGGGGAGACGGTCATCATCGGCCCCTACCGCGCCGTCAGCCGGGAGTTGATGCCGGGCATGACCGTGCGCAAGCAGGAGGCGGGTCGGCGGCCGGGGCCGGCCATCGCCGGCCAGTGAGCCGTCCGTTCGCCGCTACCCGTTCCACCCAAGCCCACACGTTGCGATGAACACCACGGACCGCGCCCTGATCGAACTGCGCAACATCACGAAGATCTACCAGATGGGCACGCAGGAGGTGCGGGCGCTGGCCGGCGTCTCCCTGGACGTGCACGCCAACGAGTACGTAGCCATCATGGGGCCGTCGGGGTCGGGCAAATCGACCATGATGAACATCCTGGGCTGCCTGGATACGCCGACGAGCGGGCAGTACTTCCTCAACGGCCAGGACGTCAGCCGGATGTCGGACAATGAGCTGGCTGAGATCCGCAACCGCGAGATCGGGTTCGTCTTCCAGACGTTCAACCTGTTGCCGCGCATCAACTGCCTGCAGAACGTCGAACTGCCCTTGATCTACGCCGGGCTGAGCCGGGCGCGGCGCCGGGCCATGGCCGAGCAGGCCCTGCAGAACGTCGGCCTGGGGGACCGGATGTACCACAAGCCGAACGAACTCTCCGGCGGGCAGCGCCAGCGGGTGGCCGTGGCCCGCGCCCTGGTCAACAACCCTTCCATCATCCTGGCCGACGAGCCCACCGGCAACCTGGACACGCGCACGGGCGAGGAGATCATGCACCTGTTCGAGGAACTCTACCGCCGGGGCAACACGCTGCTCGTGGTCACGCACGAGGAGGACATCGCGCAGCATGCCCGCCGCATCATCCGCCTGCGCGACGGGTTGATCGAGTCGGACGTCCGCGTGGAGAACCCGACGCTGGCCGGCATGGAAACGGCCGCGGCCTGACGCACCGGGGGGACGCGCCGGGCGTGCGGGGGAACCGGACGGGGCGCCGGGGTTTCTGGCTCCGGTCGTCGCGTTGCCCTTCGCTGCCCTGCCTCATGCTCCGCTGGTTTCTGGCTGTTTTCGCGCTGATGGGACCGGTCGCCGGTCTGGCCGCCGGTCTGGCCGCCGGTCTGGCCGCCGGTCTGGCCGCCGGTCCGGCGACGGCGCAGCCGGGTGCCCGGGTGCCCACCGAAGGGCCGTTCCGCGCGCTGGTGGTGTTCGTCCGCTTCCAGGATGACACCTCCACGGAAGGATGCGCGCCGGCCTGGCAGCAATGGCCGGACCCCGACGCGCTGCCGGCCGTGGCCCCGCACCTGCTCGCCGCCGACCCGTCGCCCCCGTTTGCCGACAGCAGCCTCACCGCCTACTTCCACCGGCAGTCGCAGGGCCGCTTCGTGCTCTACGGCGACGTCTTCCCGCGCGTGGTGGTGACCCGGCACCCGGAGGCGACCTACGGGATCCGGGATGCCCGATCCGCGCAGGCCCTCGGCCGCCTCTCCCGCGAGGTGCTCGATGCGATCGACCCGGAGGTCGACTTCCGGCGCTACGACGCCAACCGCGACGGCTACGTCGACCATGTCTTCGTCATCCTGCGTCGCAACCGGCAGCCCATCTCCTGGTCCGGGTACTCGATCCTGGGGACGACCGGGACCTTCGACCGGACGTACGACGGCCTGCGCGTCGACCCGGACCTCTCCGGGTCCTACAGCCGCTACGGCTGGAGCGGCAACATCTTCCCGCAGCGCAACCTCGTCCGGCTCATGGCGCACGAGTTCGGGCACGACCTCTGGACGCCGGCGCGGCTGGGCGGGGCGCACATCCAGCCCATCCGGGGACGCTTCGGCGTGCCCGAGGGCCACACCGACCGCATCGGCTATGCGTTGATGGTGGGCGCCGGCGGCGGCACGGACATCCGGGGCGACCTCACCATCTCGGCCTGGGAGCGTGACCTGCTCGGCTGGATCGCGTGCCCGCCGCTGACGGCCGATACGACCGTGGTGCTGCATGACCTCTACACGACCGGCGCCTGCCGCACGGTGGCGCTCCCCGTCCCCGCAGGGCAACCACCGCGGACGCTTTACCTGGCCAACCGGCAGCGCATCGGCTTCTTCGACCGGCTGCGTGTGAACGAGTGCACGGCGCCGCCGAACGCCCACGGGCTGAAGACGACCGGGTTGCTCGTCACCGTCGTCGAGCACCGCGAGGGGGGGCGCGGCCGGATGGCCGTCCTGCCGGCCGACGGCACGCTGGCGCTGAGCCTGGAGGCGGCCGCCTACGACGGCGACCTGTTCGGGCCTGGCTCGGCCGTGCAACTGACGCCGTGGACGCGTCCGGCCATCGGAGGCTATGCCGCCTATCCCCCGGGGTTCTCGCTGGGGCCGGGGCCGTGGCCGGCGCTCGTACACATCCGCCCCGCCGGCGACCGCGGCCTCGCCGTCGACTACGTGGCCGACTACCGCCGCCGCCCGATCATCCGCGAAGACGCATGGATCGGGCCGGAGACGGCCGGGCAGGTGATCCCCGGCGCGGTGCAGGTCGAGAACGGCCGCACCCTCGACGTCGACCTCGGCGCCGGGCGCATGCTGACGCTGGCGGCGCCGCTCCGCGTGGCGGACGGCCGGGCCGTCGTCGGCGGCCCCGGGCAGACCCTCGTGCTGGAGCGGGGGGCCGAGGTCGGCGGCGCCGGCACGCTCGTCGTGCGGGCCGGCACGACGCTGCGGCTCGGGGCGGGGCAGCTCCTCATCGCGCGGCACGGTGGGCATGTACAGCTGGAACCCGGCGCGGTGCTGGTCTATGAGGGCGTTGCCCGGGTCCGGGCACGCTGAAAGGCCGGTGCAGGGGGATGAAACCTTGGCGAAGCGAGGCGTGGAACCTTGTTCGGCCTGCCCCGGTATCGTATTTTTCCTTGCTCAACAAGCCGCCAACCACCGCTCGAACGCGACGCCGGTATCATGAAGAAAGACCTCCATCCCGAATACAAGCTCATCACCGTGAAGCTGGCGGACGGAACCGAGTTCCAGACGCGTTCCACGATCCAGGACGAAACGTACGTGTCGGACGTGGATGCGACGAACCACCCCTTCTACACGGGTAGCCGCTCCCTTCTGCTCGACACCACGGGGCGCGTCGAGAAATTCCGCCGTCGCTACGGCAAGAAGGCCTGACGACCCGGAGTCCGGGACATCTTCTTTCGAAAGGCGGTCTGCGCGGGCAGAGCGCCTTTTTTCTTTTTCGGGATACGGGCCGGGGGCCCCGGCCGGAAGCCACACGGCAGCCCATGAACGTCGTAGACCTGATCATTCGCAAGCGCGACGGCGGAGCGCTCCGGCCGGAGCAGTGGCACGACCTCATCGCCGCCTACACGCGCGACGAGGTGCCGGACTATCAGATGAGCGCGCTGCTGATGGCGGCGCTGCTGCGCGGGATGACCGACGAGGAAGCCGCTGCCCTCACCGACGCCATGCTGTACTCGGGCCAGGTGCTCGACCTGTCCGACCTGCCGGGCGTCAAGGTGGACAAGCATTCCACCGGGGGGTGGGCGATAAGGTGTCGCTCATCCTGGCGCCCGTCGTGGCGGCCTGCGGCGTGCCGGTCCCGATGATCTCCGGCCGCGGGCTGGCCTTCAGCGGCGGCACGCTCGACAAGCTCGAGAGCATCCCCGGGTTTCGGACGGATCTGGACGTGGACGCCTATCGGCAGGTGCTGGCGCGGTGCGGGCTCGTCATGATCGGACAGACCGCCGAGATCGCGCCGGCGGATCGCAAGCTCTACGCCCTGCGCGACGTCACCGGCACCGTCGAGTTCGTGCCCTACATCGCGGCGTCCATCATGAGCAAGAAGCTCGCCGAGGGCATCGACGCGCTCGTGCTGGACGTGAAGTGCGGGCGAGGCGCCTTCATGCAGACCGAGGCCGAGGCACGCCACCTGGCCGAGACGCTGGTCGGCATCGGCACGCGCTTCGGTACCCCGACGGTGGCGCTGATGACCGACATGAACGCCCCGCTCGGGCGGGCCGTCGGCAACTGGCCGGAGGTCGTCGAGAGCGTGCAATGCCTCCGGGGGGCGGACGTGCCGGATGTCATGGAGGTGACGCTGGCGCTGGCCGGGGAGATGCTGGTGCTGGGCGGCGTCGCCGGTTCGCCCGCCGAGGGCCGCGCGCAGGCAGCTGCGGCCATCGCCGACGGCCGCGCCTTCGACGCCTTCGTCCGGCTGGTCGAGGCGCAGGGCGGAGACGTTCGGGTCGTGCACGACCCGGCCCGGCGCGAGGGCGCACGCCCGGCCGCCGAGGTGCGGGCTGCCGACGGCATGGCGGGCTACGTCACCGCGCTCGACGCGCGCGCCATCGGCTACGCGGCCGTGGACCTGGGCGCGGGCCGCCGCCGCAAAGAGGACCCCGTGGATCCGACGGCCGGGCTGCTGCTGCACAAACGGGTGGGCGATCCCGTCCGCCCCGGAGACGTGCTGGCCGAGGTGTATACGAAGCGGGTGGAGGCGCTGCCCGCGCTGTGCGAGGCCGTTCGCCGGGCCTTCCGCGTCGGTCCCGAGCCGGTGCCCTCCCGCCCGACCCGCGTCCTGGGCCGCTACACGGCCGGGGAGGGCTGGGCGAACACGCCTCCCGCTGCCGCCGTATGACCCCGACGGCCCCGGCAACGCATCTTTCGGGATGCCTGTTCGTTACAGGGTGTCGATTACTATATTGACGAGACACCACATCGTCGCTTCCAACCAAGGCTCCAGCATCATGTCCATCTGGTCACGCTTTACACGCTGGATCCGCTCGATCTTCGGGGGTGCCATTTCGGCCCTGGAAGACCCCAAGCTGATCCTCGAACAGAACATCCGGGAACTGAACGATCAGGTCCCGAAGATGAACGAGAACATCGCCACGGTCAAGGCGAACGTGATGCTGCTCCAGAAGGAAGTGCGGCGCTCCGAGCAGGCCGTGCAGGATCTGACCTCCAAGATCAAGGCGGCCATCCAGGCCGGGCGGGACGACATCGCGCAGCAGTACGCGATGCAGCTCGAGCAACAGCGCGATACGTTGCAGCGCTCCCGGGAGCAACTGAAGTACGCCTCGGCCGCCTACGACAAAGCCCTGCAGGTCAAGAAGGCGTTCATGCGGGAGAAGGAGCGCAAGATCCAGGAAGCGAAGGAGGCGCTGCGCGCGCACGAACGGGCCAAGTGGCAGGCGCGTGTGGCCGATGCGCTGGAGCAGTTCGAGGTCGCCGGCATCGACCAGACGCACGACGAGATGATCACCCGCATCTCGGAGGAGACGGCCCGGAACGAAGCCCGCATGGAGCTGGCGCTGGACTCCATCGACACGCAGGCCCTGCAGATCGAGGAAGACGCACAGGCCATCCGGGCCTCGGAGATCGTCAAACAGTTCAAGCTGGAGATGGGCCTGAACGAGGAAGCGGCCCGGCCGGAGGCGCCGCGCCTCGAAGTCCCCGAGCAGGAGGCCGACTCCGGCGGCAAGACCATCGGCAAGCAACGCACCCAGACCGAATGACCCGCGCCGAATGCCGATTTACGATGGATGAGCAGTCCTCACCAATCTCATTCGCAGATCGACATTCGACATTCGACACGCCGTTTATGTCGCCTGAAGAATACAAGCGGATCAAGGAGGCCGAGAAGGCCCATCTGCGCCGGCTCAAGAAGCTGAAGGACGCCGTGCGCCGGCTGGAGCAGAAGCGCCGGGTGTCCGGCGCCGTGGCCGACATGGCGACGGCGGCGTCCGAGACGCTGGAGGCCCAGCAGGAGATGGTCGACCGGCTGGCGCTGGAGACGGTGCGCAACGAGGCGCGTCTGGAATGGGCCCTCGAAGCGGCCGAGGGCCGTGCCGAAGCGGCCGAAGCCCGGGCGCGCCTGGACGAGGAGATGCAGCAGATCCGTGCCCGCGAGCTCGTCCGTCGCCTCCGGCAGCAGATGGCGGCGGGCGAGGCGCCGGCATCCGCCGAGGCGGCGGCCCCCGAGGCCGCCCCGGCCGGACCGGAGACGGCCGCGCCCGAGACGGGCGCCGACGTGCCGCCGCTGCCCGAGAAAACGATCGGGCGCATGCGGAAGGACCGCTAGGCCCGCGTCGGCCCGGCCCGGACGCGCGAATCTGTTGTGCAGGAGCCCATGAGCGACCGCGAGATCAACTACACCAAGGAAGCCTTCCTGAACCCGTGGAACCTCGGGTTCCTGATCATGGCGATGCTCACGGCCTTCTTCCTGAGCGGGACGGAGCCGTGGTTCAACATCGTGCTGATCCTGGCCGCCGCCGCCGAGTTGATGTACCTCGGCATCGTCCCCCGGCAGGAGCGCTTCCAGCGGCACGTGCGCGCCCAGCGCGCCGCCGAACACCGCCGGCCGCCCTCGCAGAAGGAGATCTTCGGGCTGCTCAGCCGACCCAATCAGCGCCGCTACGCCCGGCTGCGCAAGCTGGAGCGGGAGATCGAGGCTAACTACCGCAAGCTCAGCTATGCCTCCCAGGGGTTACTGGACAGCCACCTCAAGAAGATCAACGGTCTGCTGGACTCTTACCTCAATCTGCTCTATCAGAAAGAACGCTACGAGCAGTTTGCCGCGACGACGACCGAGAGCGAGGTCGTGCGGGCCATCCAGGCCCTGAAGCAGGACATGACGGACGACTCGCCCCGCGTCCGGGCCATCAAGCAGCGACGCCTCCGCATCCTGGAACAGCGCCTGGAGCGGTTCAAGCGCAGCAGCGAGAACCTGGAGATCATCGAGGCACAGCTGGAGACCATCGAGGACGTCACGAAGTACATCCACGAGCAGTCCATCACCCTGCGCAACCCCGAGGAAATCACCTTCCAGCTCGACACGCTGCTCAGCGAGGTCGAGGAGACGGAAGCCTCGGTCGAAGAGCTCGAAGAAGTCTTCGGCCGCTCCGCCGATCTGCTGGGCGAGATGGACCGCTATGCCCTCGACGAGCCGGAGCAGACGCCGCCGGAGCGTAACCGCCTGCAGCATTGAGGCCGCCCGCCCCCGCTCGCGATTCCCCCATTCATCCCTTTGCTCCCATGGACCTGCAACTCGTGCGCTACGACGTCGACGAGGACGGCGTGGCCGTGCTGACCATCGACCGGCCCGACAAGCTCAACGCGCTCAACCAGCAGGTGCTCGGCGAGCTGGATCATGCCGTCCGTCAGGCCCGCAGCGACGACGCCGTCCGCGGCATCGTGTTGACCGGCAGCGGGGACAAAGCCTTCGTTGCCGGGGCGGACATCGCTCAGTTCCAGACGCTGGACGCGTTGCAGGGCACGCGGTTCGCGCTCCAGGGGCAGGCCGTCTTCAACCGGATCGAGGAAATGCCCAAGCCCGTCGTGGCGGCCGTCAACGGGTATGCGCTGGGGGGAGGATGCGAGCTGGCGATGGCCTGCCATCTGCGCATTGCGGCGGAGACGGCGAGCTTCGGGCAGCCGGAGGTCAACCTCGGCATCCTGCCCGGCTACGGCGGCACGCAGCGGCTGCCCCGCCTCGTCGGGCGCGGCATCGCCACCGAGCTGATCCTGACGGGCGAGCGCATCTCGGCGCAACGAGCCTACGAGATCGGCCTCGTCAACCGCGTCGTCCCGGCCGCCGAACTCATCGCAACGGCGAAGCAATACATCCTCACGATCGCCAGCAAAGCCCCCCTCGCCGTCAGCATGAGCCTGGACGCGCTCCGCGCCAGCGACCTGCCGCTGCGGCAGGGCCTCCGCTACGAAGCGGCCCTCTTCGGCCAGGCCTGCGGCACGGAAGACTTCAAGGAAGGCGTCCGCGCCTTTCTCGAGCGGCGTCCGGCAACCTTCAAGGGCCTGTGACCCTCCCGCACGCCCCCGGCTCCCCGCCTGGCCCGGTTCTCACATACTCCCCTTGCGGGCGAAGGCGAGGACGAGCTTCAGGTGCGTCAGCAGCGTCGGGACGAGGTCCAGCCGGTGCAGGCGCTCGGTGGGCGACTCGGGCAGCTTCGGCGGGCTGATGCGGCCCATCCAGAGCGCCATCTTGTCGTAGAGCACCCGCTCGCCGGGAAACTGGTCGGCCGGGAGGTGGACGGCGTAGAACTCCTGCTTGCGCTGAAGCCGCCGGTACACCGCTTCGTTGGCATCCAGCAGCGACGGGTCCTGTTGCGTGATGACGGCACCGCCGACGAGGTAATCCCGGTAGGTGAACGGGAGGTCGTAGAGCGAAGGCACGGCGGCAGCGGCCATCTCCGGTGCTTCCCGCAGGCCGACCTGTGCGGCGCGGGCCGTCGCCGTGGAGACCAGGCAGAGCGTTTCCTCGGCCACCAGCTCCGGGTCGGCGTCGTCGATGCTCCCCAGCGTGATGCGCGCCAGGTCTTGCGTGGTGCCCAGCGTGCCCAGCGTGGCGAAGGCGATGAAGCGCGCGACGCGCTCCGGCGTCGAGGACGAGACGGGTTCAGCCATGGGGATACGAAAGGCCGTCGGTGGAGCGGAGCGATCAGACGTCGGAGGGCGGCTCTTCCTCGCCGCCGCCGATGGCGTTGCGCATACGCGTGTCCGCCTCGATGTTGCGCAGGTTGTAGTAGTCCATGACCCCGAGCCGGCCGTTTCGGAAGGCCTCGGCAATGGCCAGCGGGATTTCCGCCTCGGCCGCGACCACTTTGGCACGTTGCTCCTGTACAGCGGCCCGCATCTCCTGCTCGCGGGCGACGGCCGCGGCGCGGCGTTCCTCGGCCTTGGCCCGGGCCACTCGCAGGTCCGCCTCCGCCTGATCCGTTTGCAGCTTCGCCCCGATGTTTTCGCCGACGTCCACGTCCGCAATGTCGATCGAGAGGATCTCGAAGGCCGTCCCGGAGTCGAGCCCTTTGGACAGCACCACCTTCGAGATGCTGTCCGGGTTTTCCAGGACCTTCTTGTGCGTCTCTGAGGAGCCGATGGTCGTCACGATGCCCTCACCGACGCGTGCGAGGATCGTTTCCTCTCCGGCCCCGCCGACGAGCCGCTCGATGTTGGCGCGGACCGTCACGCGGGCCACGGCGCGGACCTGGATGCCGTCCTTGGCCATGGCCGTCACCGGCGGCGTCTCGATGACCTTCGGGTTGACCGACACCTGCACCGCCTCGAACACGTCCCGCCCGGCCAGGTCGATGGCCGTCGCCCGCTCGAAGCTCAGGTCGATGTTGGCCTTGTCCGCCGAGATCAGGGCGTTGACGACCTTGTTGACGTCCCCCCCGGCCAGGTAATGGGCTTCGAGCTGCGGCGTATCGACGTAGATGCCGGCCTTGTGGGCCGTGATGAGCGGCTTGACGATGTGGGCGGGCGGCACCTTTCGCAGCCGCATCCCCACCAGGTCGCGCACCAGCTTCAGGCGCACCCCCGAGAAATAGGCCGTGATCCACAGCCCCAGCGGGATGAAGTAGAGAAAGAGGATGAGGCCAAAAATGACCGCCAGGATGACGAGCATCCCGGCTACGCTGAAGAGGTCCATGGATCGAAGGGTCCGGTTAGTCGGGTTGGCCTTTCCGGTAGTCGCCGCTCTGGCCGCCGGTTTTGGCGAGGAGGTGGATGTCCGTGATGACGATCTCCTTCGAGACCGACTTGCACATGTCGTAGATGGTCAGCCCGGCGATGGAGACGGCCGTGAGCGCCTCCATCTCGACGCCCGTCGGGCCGGTCGTTTTGGCGTAGGCGCGGATGTCGATGGCCTGATCGGCCTCGTTGAGCACGAGTTCGACGTCCACGCCTTTGACCTGGACGTCGTGGCAGAGCGGGATCAGCTTGCTCGTCTGCTTGGCGCCCATGATGCCGGCGATCTGGGCCACGGTGAGCACGTCGCCTTTGCGAACCTTGTTTTCCTGTACCAGCTGGAAGGCTTGCGAACCCAGCAGGACGCGGCCGGCGGCGACCGCCGTGCGCACCGTGTCGGGCTTTGCGCCCACGTCTACCATGCGAACGCCGCCCTGCGGGTTCACGTGCGTCAGCGTAGGGGAATCCGTCATGAAGATGTGCGGACTGAAGGTCATGGAAGTTGGCGTGTAGACGAGGGTGGTACGAAAGATAGAGGTAGGGTGTTCGAACGGCAAGCACGTCCCCGGTCGGGAACAGACCAACCCGTTACGATTGCCTCGTCGCCGGGGGTCATTGCTCCAGCCAGAGGGTGACGGGGCCGTCGTTGATGAGGTGTACCTGCATCATCGCCCCGAAGACGCCCGTGGCGACCGGTTGGCCCAGATGCCCGGCCAGG
Organism: Roseithermus sacchariphilus; assembly: GCA_003285105.1. Classification (GTDB taxonomy): domain Bacteria; phylum Bacteroidota; class Rhodothermia; order Rhodothermales; family MEBIC09517; genus Roseithermus; species Roseithermus sacchariphilus. The sequence goes on from CP030158.1 coordinate 1,905,111, forward strand.
GCTTCGACGAACCGCTCGTAGAGGGCTTCGGCCTGCTCGGGAGGGGCGGCGTTGGCATAGGAGGGCCGGTGGCCGCGCGAGGTGTCCCCGCAGAGGGTGAATTGCGAGACGACGAGCGCCTGCCCGCCCACGTCCAGCACGGACCGGTTCATCTTGCCCTCGGCGTCGGGAAAGATGCGCAGGTGGGCGCACTTGCGGGCCAGGCGCGTGAGGTTGGCCTCGGTGTCCTCGCGGCGCACGCCCAGCAGGATCAGCAGGCCGGGCCCGATGGCCCCGACGCAGGCGCCATCGACGGTGACGGAGGCTTCACGGACACGTTGGACGAGGGCGATCATGGGGGCAGAGGGGGGACGGTCAAGGATGGGGTCAGGGCGAGGGGGGCGCGGAGAGGCGCCGGCGCAGGTAGGCGACGAAGGCGCGGAGGGCGTGCCCCCGGTGGCTGAGGCGGTTTTTCTCCTCCGGGCTCAGCTCGGCGAAGGTGCGGGTTTCCCCGTCGGGGACGAACAGCGGGTCGTACCCGAAGCCGCCGTGGCCGCGCTCCTCCGTCAGTAGCCGGCCGGTGCAGAGGCCCTCGAAGAGCTGCGTCTCCCCGCCGTCGATGAAGGCCAGCACCGTTCGGAAACGCGCCGTGCGGTCCGGCTGGTCCTGCATGAGCCGGCGAAGGTGGGCCCGGTTGGCGGCGTCGTCCGCCTGAGGTCCGGCAAAGCGGGCGGAGTGGACCCCCGGACGCCCGCCCAGCGCGGGGACCTCCAGGCCGGTATCGTCGGCCAGGGTGGGGAGGCCGGTGTGGGCGTGCAGCGCGGCCGCCTTCTTCCGCGCATTGCCCTCCAGCGTGGGCGCGTCTTCCTCGACGTCCGGAGCGTCGGGAAAATCGGCCGCCGAGTGCAGGCGGACGGGCAGGTCGTGCAGCAGGGCACGCATCTCGCGCACCTTGCCGGGGTTGCGGGTGGCCAGGACGAGGTCGAGCATGGGGCGGATGCGATCAGGGCGGGGTGTGAAAAATATCGGGCCCCGGCGTAACACGAGATCCGCAGACCCGTAGGGCTCAGATGAATTCGGGGAGGAATTCACCGTAACACGTTCATCAAGAGGGAGGGACCATCATGAAACGCTCAACCGGATACACGCTGATCGCCGCGCTGTTGCTGGCGCTGGGCATGGCCTCGACGCTACAGGCGCAGGACCGTCCGTATGAGGACAAGGACGACGCCTGGTGGGGACGCCTGGAGATGCAGTTCGCCTCGGCGCTCGAGTCGCCGATTCCGCAGGTGAAGGTACAGACCATGCGGCACATCATCTTTTTCGCCGCGAACTACCCCGACAAGGTGGACATGGGCCTGTCGGTTCCGACGCTGCTGGACATCTACGACTACGCGGCCCGGGAAGACCTGCGGGTGCTGGCGCTGGCCGCCATCGATGCGGTGGGGGATGAGTACGCCATGCAGCACCTGACCGCCCGCGTCGAGCGCGAGACGTCTGCGCGGGTCCACCGGCTCACCATGGCCGTGCTGGCCGGCTACTACGGCGCACGCGATACCGGCTGAGCGCAGACACCCGCGGGATGTAGCGCGGACCTCCGTGGAACCAGGAACAAGGCCCGTGTGCCCTCGTGGCGCACGGGCCTTCTGGTGGGGTTGCTTCTGACGAAACCTTCACGGGGAGGCCTTGTTCTACTCGCCCGGGCCTCGTACCTTTGAAGGCTTCGCAATCCACTGTTCACCAGCCAGAACAAACGCAGGAGGGATCGACTTGTCTAACCACACAGGCGTGGGCGTCAAAGTCCGTGACAACGAATCCATCGACCGGGCGCTGCGGCGGTTCAAGCGCGCCGTAAACCGCAGCCGGGTGCTTCGCATCTATCGTTCCAACATGGCCTACACGAAGCCGTCGGAAGAGCGTCGGCTGGCCCGTCAGAAAGCGTCGCGCACGCGCCGCCGGCGCTAAAAGCCTGGCGATTAGCCTGTTGGCCTCCTGAGGCCGGGCCCGTTGCCTGGCGCGCCCCTTCGTCGTTACCGGCTCGGCCGGAGAAGGCTGTTCTGCCCCGCAGGACGGCCTTTTTGTTTGGCCCGACGATACGCCCCTACGGCTTCGAGGCCGGACCTGAACCCCCATGGCCGGGGGCTGAAGGGGCGGAGCGGGATCTGCGTCTCCCGGTGTTCGCCCTTGTTGCCTTCGCGCTCCTTTTTTTCGTGACCCGTTCTTTAGGAAATCCCGGAACGGGCCGATGCATCAGGCGGACAGGCGTGTCCCGTCAGCCTATCCCGCTGGCGTATCTGACACCGGTCGAATGTTCGCACCATCGTAAACTGAAGAAGGTGTTATGCTGCTCCGCCTGACGTCCTTCATCCGCTCCATGAGCTTTCGTCAGAAGCTCGTGGTCTACACGGCGCTGGTCTTTGTCCTCGTCTTTCTCCTTACCGGCTGGCTGGGTCTTCGGCACACGAACGGCGTGCTCGAAGAGCAGGTCCGGCAGCGGCTCGTGGCGCAGGAGACGGCCGCCGAGCACCGCCTGCAGGATTTTTACGCGGACCTCCACCGGAGCGCGGAGGCGCTCGCGGCGTCGGACGCCCTGCACGCATTCCTGACGCGGGGCCGGCGCGCGGAGGAAGCCGCCCGGGCCCTCCATGCCTATCAGGAAGCCTTCTGGGGGCCACTCCATCACATCATGCTGACCGACGCCGAAGGCCGGATCGTGCTCAGCCCCGATCGAAGCGACCCGCAGGTCCCCAGCGGGCATGCCGGACACGATCTCTCGGGCAACCCCTTCTTCGCGAAAGCCCGTGAGCACGCGCTCGTGACGGACTACTTCGGCTTCGAGGAGAAAGACCATTATCACCAGCTCCTGATGCAGCCGGTGGTGGTGGACGGCGCGTTCCGGGGCATGCTCGTCCTGGAAGTCACCATCGACTACCTGCAGCAACTGCTCAACGCCGGCGCGTTCGACGAGGCCTACCGCATCTTCCTCACGACGCTGGAGGGGCGGGAAATCCGCGGCGCGAAGGCCGAGCCGGTGGTGTGGTCGGTCGGCGTGCCGGAGGCGGTGCGGGACGGCGTGGCCGAGGGCATCTTCACGCTGGAGGACGGCCACGAGGTCTACGGCTATTTCAAACGCTCGGAGGCGAACCCCTGGGTCATCGGGCTCGCGGTGGACCGGGCGGCGATGCTGGCGCCGGCACGGGCCTATGCCCGGTGGTATGTCCTGGTCCTGCTGGTGGTCCTGCCGCTGATGCTGCTCGTCATGGTCCGGGTGGTGCATCACCTGCTGCGCCCCCTGCGGCACGTCACGAAGGTGGCCGAAAAGGTTGCCAGCGGGGAACAGTTCACGTATGTGGAGTCCCGGGAGCGGGGTGAAATCGGGCGTCTGGTGGGGAGCTTCAACCAGATGATCGACCGGATGAAACGGCGGATGACGGCGCTGGAGGCCGTGATCGAGGCCACCCGGGCCTTCCGAGACCTGGAGAGCCGCGAGGGGCATCAGATCATCCTGCGGGGGGCCCGGACCATCACCGGGGCGAAATACGCGGCCTTCACGGTGGTGGATGACGAGGGGCAGCTCATCGATTTCCTGCACGAAGGGATGAGCGAAGAGCAGGTGGCCCGCATCGGCCGGTATCCCGAGGGCAAAGGGCTGCTCGGCCACATCCGGGAGCAGGCGCTGCGCCTGGACGACATGCACAAACACCCCGCCTCGGTGGGCTTCCCCGAGGGGCATCCGCCGATGACGTCGCTGCTGGGCGTGCCCATCCGGCACGAGGGCCGCGCGCTGGGTACCCTCTACCTCGCCGACAAAGAGACGGGCGACGGGACCTTCACCGAGGACGACGAGGAGATGGTGAAGCTGCTGGCAGATATGGCGTCTGTGAGCATCGCCACGCGCCGGCTTCGCAAAGCACAGCACCGGCAGGAGGAGACGATGCGCGAGGGGGTGGCGCAGATGCTTGGCGCCATGGAGCGGTTCGCCGAGGGGGACCTGGGCGTGCAACTGCCCGAGACGACCCTGCCCACGTTCGACCGGCTCTTCGCAGGCTTCAACCGGGCCGTCCGGCAGATCCGGCACCTCGTGGAAGGCGTGATGCGTTCCGTGGTCGACACGTCGCACGCCATCGAGGAGATCAGCGGGTCGAGCGAGCGGCTCGTGGGGACGGCCGGCAGCCAGGAGCAGCAGACGCACGAGGTGGCCGCTGCCATCGAGGAGATGACGCAGACGATTGCCGAGAGCGCGCGCATGGCCACGCAGACGGCCGAGGCGGCCGGGCAGAGCGGCGAGCTGGCCGCGCAGGGCCGCGCCATCGTGCAGGAGACGGTGGCGCTGATCGAGGAGATCGTGGCGTTCGTCAACGACTCGGCCCGCGTCGTCGAGGGGCTGGGCGACTCCGGGCAGCGCATCGGCGAGATCACGGCCGTCATCGAGGAGATCGCCGAGCAGACGAACCTGCTGGCGCTCAACGCCGCCATCGAGGCGGCCCGCGCCGGCGAGCACGGCCGCGGCTTCGCCGTCGTGGCCGACGAGGTGCGCAAGCTGGCCGAGCGCACGACCGAGGCCACGCGCCAGATCAACGACATGATCACGCAGGTTCAGCAGGAGACGCGCACGGCCGTGGACACGATGCGGTCGGGCAACGAGAAGGTGCGGCGGGGCCGTGAGCAGGCCGGCCAGGCCGGCCAGGCGCTGGACGCCATCGTGGCCCAGGTCGAGCAGGTGAAAGACTGGGTCAGCCAGATGGCGGCCGCCACCGAGGAGCAGTCCGCCACCAGCCATCAGATGGCCCGGAGCGTGGAGAGCATCGCCGATGGGGCGGGGCACGTGGCCGGGGAAGCCGGGCAGATCGACCGCTCCACGTCCGAGTTGATGCGCCTGATGGACGAGGTGATGGCGGCCCTGCAGCGCTTCAAGACCGAGCAGGAGCAGGCCGAGATTCGGCGCGGGTCCCGTGAAGCGGCCCACGCCGGATGAAGAGCGAGGCGCGCGGGGGGAGGTGAATGAGAACCGGGCCGGGCGAAGGGTCGGGGGCTGCGGAAGGCCCTTCAGACCCTTCGCCCGGCCCGGTCTGGCCGATCAGAGGGAAGCCCCGGGGGCGGCGCTCCGCCCCGTGGCCCACGCCCCGGTTTCAGCGGCCCCTGTTTCAGAGGCCCAGGGCGTCCTGCACGAGGCGTTCCTGCTCGAGCTGGTGCACCTTGGCGCTGCCGGTGGCCGGGCTGGCGCTGGGCGGGCGGCCGGCATAGCCCACGCGGTGGCGGCAGTCGCCGTGGAGGTCTTCCAGCAGCGCGTCGAAGCGGTAGCGCAGGAAGTTCCAGGCGCCCATGTTGGCCGGCTCCTCCTGCACCCAGAGTACCCGTTCGGCGTTGCGGTAGCGCTCCAGTTCGGCCCGTACGGCCTCCTTCGGGAAGGGGTAGAACTGCTCCAGGCGCACGATGGCCGTTTCTCGGCGTTTGTCCTCGTGTTCGTCGAGGGCCTGCAGCAGGTCGTAGTAGACTTTGCCGCTGCAGAAGAGCAGCCGCCGGGTCTCGGCCGGGTCCGTGGTGGCCGGGTAGAGTTCGTGGAAGCGCCCCCCGGTCAGATCGTCCGGTGAGGAAACCACCATCGGGTGCCGGAGCAGGCTTTTGGGCGTCATCAGCACCAGCGGCTTTTTCGTGTCGCGTTTCACCTGGCGGCGTAGCGCGTGGAAGTAGTTGGCCGGCGTGGTCAGGTTCGCCACGATCAGGTTGTGCTCGGCGCAGAGCTGCAGGAACCGCTCCAGGCGGGCCGAGGAATGCTCGGGGCCCTGGCCCTCGTAGCCGTGCGGCAGCAGCAGCACGAGGCTGCTCGTCTGCCCCCACTTCGCTTCCGCCGCCGAGAGGAACTGGTCGAAGATGATCTGCGCCCCGTTGCCGAAGTCGCCGAACTGCGCTTCCCAGAGGACCAGCGCCTTCGGGTTGGCCACCGAGTAGCCATACTCGAAGCCGCAGACGGCATACTCGGAGAGCAGGCTGTCGTAGACGAGCAGGGAGGCCTGCCCGTCGCGGATGTGGTTGAGCGGGATGTACTCCGCCCCGGTTTCCTGGTCGTAGAGGACGGCATGCCGGTGGCTGAAGGTGCCGCGCCGGGAGTCCTGGCCGCTCAGGCGCACCAGCGTGCCATCGAGCAGCAGCGTGCCGAAGGCCAGCGCCTCGGCGAAGGCCCAGTCGATCTTTCCGGCGCGGTAGACCTCATCCCGCTTGCGGAACTGCCGGATGAGCTTGCGGTGGACGTTGAAGTCTTCCGGCAGGTTGACGAGGGCATGCACGACGGCCTCGAGGTCCTCGGGGCGGGCGCGGGTGTCCACCTCCGGGAGCGGGTGGTCTTCTTCCTCGCGGTGCCGGCGCTGGAGCTGTTCGATGGCCTTCTCGGGGTCCTTCTCCTCCAGGTTCTTCGTGCGGTCGAAGGCCTCCTGGAGGCGGTCCCGGTAGTCGTCCAGCATCTGTTCCACCTCCTCCGGCGACATCTCGCCGCGCCGGAGCAGGCTTTCGGTGTAGATCTTCCGGGGCGAGCGTTTCTCCTCGATCTTGCGGTAGAGCAGCGGCTGCGTGTAGGTGGGTTCGTCACCCTCGTTGTGGCCGTGGACGCGGTAGCAGAGCATGTCGATCACCACGTCCTTGTTGAAGACCTGGCGGTAGTCGAGGGCGAGGCGGGCCACCCGCACACAGGCTTCGGGGTCATCCCCGTTGACGTGGAAGATCGGGGCCTGGATCATCCGGGCGATGTCCGTGGCGTAGGTGGACGAGCGCGCGTCCGAGGGGATCGTGGTGAAGCCGATCTGGTTGTTGATGACGATGTGGATGGTGCCGCCGGTGGAGTAGCCCCGGAGCTGGCTCAGGTTGAGCGTTTCGGCCACGACGCCCTGCCCGGCGAAGGCGGCGTCGCCGTGGATGAGCAGCGGGATGACGGCGTCGTGGTAGTCGCCGCCGGGGGCGTCGGCCTTCTCCTGGCGCATCAGCTCCTGCTTGGCCCGCACCATGCCCTCGACGATCGGGTTGACGGCTTCCAGGTGGCTGGGGTTGGAGGCGAGCGTCAGCTTCACCTTCGCGCCGCTCGGCGCCACGTGCTCCCCGCGCGCGCCCAGGTGGTACTTCACATCCCCCGATCCCTGCGTCGTGTTGGGGTCGATGGAGCCCTCGAACTCGGAGAAGATGGCCTCGTAGGGCTTGTTCATGATGTTGGCCAGCACGTTGAGCCGGCCGCGGTGCGCCATCCCGATGACCACCTCCTTGACCTCCTGATCGGCCGCATCGGAGAGGATGGTGTCGAGGATGGGGATGACCGTCTCGGCGCCCTCGAGTGAGAAGCGTTTGTGCCCGATGTACTTGGTGTGCAGGAAGCGCTCGAAGGCTTCGGCGGCGTTGAGCGTCTGCAGGATTCGTTTGCGCGTCTCGGCCGTGAGCGGCTCGGCGCAGCGCACCGGCTCGATGCGCTCCTGCAGCCAGCGCTTCTCCACCGGGCTCGAGATGTGCATGAACTCGACGCCGACCTTGCGGGTGTAGGTCTGCCGCAGGATGTCCAGGATCTCGCGCAGCGGCAACTCGTCCTGCCCGCCGAGGCCCCCGGTGACGAACGTGCGGTCGAGATCCCAGATGGTCAGGCCGTAGGTGGACGGGTCCAGCTCCGGATGGTACGTCCAGTCGTAGCCGAGCGGGTTGATGTCTGCCTGGAGGTGACCGCGCACCCGGTAGGCACGGATGAGCTGCAACACGCGCGCTTCCTTGCGCACCATGTCGGCCGCCGTACCGTGGAAGACCGGGACGAGCTGCGGGGTGTTGTCCTGGTCCAGCGTATAGGGCTGGTAGGGGATGTTCAGGTCGGCAAAGACCTGCCGGTAGAAGCCGTGCTGGCCGCTGAGCAGTTCGGCGATATAGGCCAGGAAGGCCCCGCTTTCGGCGCCCTGGATGACGCGGTGGTCGTACGTGGAGGTGATCGTCATCACCTGGGACAGCCCCACCTGGCTGACGATGTCGGGCGGGAGGGCATGGTACTCCGGCGGAAAGCCGATCGCGCCGACGCCCACGATGACGCCCTGCCCCGGCATCAGACGCGGCACGCTCAGCGAGGTGCCGATCATGCCGGGGTTGGTGATGGTGGCCGTCGTGCCCTGGAAGTCGGAGAGCTGCAACTCGCCCCGGTAGGCACGGCGGACCAGGTCGTTGTAGAGCCCGAGGAACTGCGCGAAGGAGAGCGTCTCGGCGTGCTTGATGTTGGGCACGAGCAGCGAACGCTTGCCGCGCCGCTCGATGTCGATGGCCAGACCCAGGTTGACGGCCTTCGGGATGACGTGCTGTGGCGTGCCGTCGGCGTGCCGGAACGTGGTGTTCAGCGTCGGATGGGCCGCGAGGGCCTTGACGACGGCGTAGGCGATGAGGTGGGTGAAGGACACCTTCTCGCCGCCGATGCTGCGCTGGTATTCGTTGATGAGCTGGCGGTTCTCCGCGAGCAGCTTCACCGGGATGTGCCGCACGGAGGTGGCCGTGGGGACCCCCAGGCTGGCCTCCATGTTCTCGACGATCTTCGCCTGCGGCCCGCGCAGCGGCTTGATCTCCACGTCGGCCTCGACGACGTCGGCCGAGGCGGGGGTGATGGCCTCCTGCACCGCGCCGTCGCCGGCCTCGCGGGCGGGCGCCGCCGGCGTCACCTCCGGCACCGGGGTCGTGCGCGACTCCGCCGCCGCTACGAACGAGTCGTTGGGCCGGTAGTCGGCGAAGAAATCACGCCAGCTTTCGCTGACGCTCTGGGGGTCTTCGAGGTACTGCTTGTAGAGTTCCTCGACGTAGCCGGTATTGAATCCGAGCGTGCTCACGGGATAGCCTGGGTTGAAACGCGATCTGCGGAAGCCTGGGGCGTGGTAGCCGTAACGACGCGGGGAAGGTAAGGATTCCACGGGTCCCGGTTCACCCCGGAGGCCTTCCATCGCCCCCCGGATTTCGAGGGAAGTTCACCCGTCCGGCATCCCGTCCGGCATCCCGTCGCCGGCCCTTCCGGGCGCGGATGCGATGGGGCGGTTTTCGTATCTTGCGCGCCGCTGCCGTCGTCCGTCTCACCGTTCCGTGCTTCCCGTGTTCGACGAAACCACCGCGCGCCTGCTCATCACCTGCCCGGACCAGACGGGCATCGTGGCCGCCGTCTCCAGCTTTCTGTACAACCACGGGGCCAACATCACCGCCCTCGATCAGCACGCGACCGAGCGGGAGGGAGGGACGTTCTTCATGCGCCTCGAATTCCAGACGCCGCATCTGGATCTCTCCCGCGGGGTGCTGGAGCAGGCCTTCGCCGAGGCGGTGGCCCGGCGCTACCAGATGGACTGGCGCATCAGCTACGCCGCCGAGCGCAAAAAGGTGGCGATCCTCGTCTCGAAGCACGATCACGCGCTGCTGGAGCTGCTGGCCCGCTGGGCGCGCGGCGAGCTGGCCGGCGAGGTGACGATGGTCATCAGCAACCATCCCGACCTGCAGGAGGCGGTCGAGCGCTTCGGGGTGCCCTACCACCACGTGCCGGTCACGAAGGAGACCAAACCCGAGGCCGAAGCCCGGATGCTGGACCTGCTGGACGGACAGGCGGATCTCATCGTGCTGGCGCGCTACATGCAGATCCTCACGGCCGACTTCGTGCATCGGTATCCGCATCGCATCATCAACATCCATCACTCGTTCCTGCCCGCCTTCATCGGGGCCGATCCCTACCGGCAGGCCTACGACCGGGGGGTGAAGCTCATCGGCGCCACGGCGCACTACGTCACCGAAGAACTGGACCAGGGGCCGATCATCGACCAGGACGTGGCGCGCGTCTCGCACCGCCTGACGGTGCCGGAGCTGAAGGAGCTGGGCCGGGACATCGAGCGCACCGTGCTGGCCCGCGCCGTCAAGTGGCACCTGGAAGACCGCATCCTGGTCCACGCGGCCAAGACGGTGGTGTTCGTGTGAAGCGGGCAGGGCGAGCGCCGGAGAGGAAACCGTCGGAGAGGGGAACGGGGCCTTTGCCCGTGCTGCCCGCGCGCGCTCACCGCCGCCAGCCTTCGGGCTGGTAGACGCGGACGTAGTCGACCTCCATGCGTTGCGGCCAGATGGCTTCGTCGACGCCCTGCGCGCCGCCCCACGATCCCCCGACGGCGATGTTCAGGAGCAGGTGGAACGGGTGGTCGAAGGGCCATTCCGCGTAGCCGGCGTCCGGGTTCGTGAGGCGCTCGTTCTCGAAGGTGAAGTAGAGCGAGTCGTTGACGAAGGCCCGGATGGCCCGGGGCGTCCATTCGACGGCGTACACGTTGAAGTCGGTGCGGGCCGTCGGTACGTGGATCTGCGCGCCGCGCTGGGTGCCGATGCTGTGGTGGTAGGCGCGGGTGTGTACGGTGGCGTGGACGACGTCGGGGTTGTAGCCGACGTGCTCCATGATGTCGATCTCGCCGTTGTCGGGCCAGTAGCTATCGCCGTAGGTGTGCCCGGAGGCGAGCATCCAGATGGCGGGCCAGGTGCCGCGGCCGGAAGGGAGCCGGGCCCGCACCTCGAAGCGGCCGTACGTCCAGTCCCCCTTGCCGCGGGTGACCAGCCGGGCCGAGGTGTAGTCGCGGCCCTGCCAGGGCTCCCGGCGGGCCTCGATGACGAGCCGCCCGTCCTCGACGCGGGCGTTCTCGGGGCGTCGCTCCGTGTAGTACTGGAGCTCCTGGTTGCCCCAGCCGTGCCCGCCCACGTCGTAGCTCCACCGGGTGGCGTCCGGCAGGCCCTCGTAGTCGAACTCATCGGCCCAGACGAGCTCCCAGGGCGCCTCGTAGGGGAACGGGTCGGCCGGGGCCTCGGTGTCCGTCTCGGAGGGGTTCGAGCAGGTCGCGCCACCGAGCAGCAACGCGGCGATCAGCGGGAGGAAGCGGGGCATGACGGAGTGGAAGGCAGAGGGAGGAGAGCTAGAGCCAGCCGTGCCGGCGGTACCAGGCGATGGTTTCCCGGATGCCGTCGTCCAGCGGGATCTGTTGCGTATAGCCGAAGTCGCGGCGGGCCTTGTCCACCGAGCACATCTTGCAGGCGTCCCGGATCTCACGGGCTTTTTCGCGATTGAGGGGCGGGTAGCGTCCGGTCAGCCGGCCCGTCCACTCCGCCACGGCGCCGATGGGGCCGACGAGCGCGGGGGGGATGGGCAGGGTGAGGGCCCGGCGGCCCAGCGCGGCCAGCGTGGCATCCCGGATCTCGCGCCAGGCATACGGCCGTTCGCTGCCGATGAAGTAGGTCTGCCCGGTGGTCTGTTCGGCTTCGGCGGCGGCGATCATGCCCCGGGCGAGATCGCGGGCGTGGACGAGGCTCAACTCCGGCGTCGTGCCGCGCCCGACGATCGGGCAGAGGCCCCGGTTGACGGTCTGAAAGAACGTGAAGATGTCCGCCTCCCGCGGGCCATAGACCGCCGGGGGGCGCACGATCGTCAGCGGCAGCGCCTCCAGGTAGATCGTGCCGTCCTGCACGGGCGCCGCGAGGGCCTGCTCCATGGCGGCCTTGCTCCGCCCGTAGGCGCTGATCGGGCGCAGCGGGACGTCCTCGGTGGCGATGGGGACGTCGCAGCGCCCCACGGCGGCGAGGCTGCTGGTGACGAGCACCTTACGGACGCCGGGGTTGGCCACGCGGACGGCGCCGAGGAGGTTGAGCGTGCCCTGTACGTTGGCGCGGAACAGCGTCGCCTCATCCCGCGCCCGCGTCAGGCCGGCGACGTGGTAGACGTAGTCGACGCCGCGAAGGCCGTCATAGAGCGCTTCGATGCTGGAGAGGTCGCCGCGGACGGGGACGACGTCGAGGCCTTCGAGCCACTTCAGGTCCTGGCGGACGAGGCAGCGGACCTCGCCGTAGCCGTGCGCCAGCAGCGCTTCGACGAGGTGGCTTCCGACGAAGCCGGTGCCGCCGGTGACGAAGGCGGTGGGGGAGGCGGAGGGCATGAGGCAGGCGGGGGTTGGACCGGGGCGCAAACGCACCGGCCCCGTGCTTTGTGCCCGCCGCTGGCGGCGCGTGGCCGGCTATGCCGGATCGGTCGTGGTGCTGCCGTAGGCGACGTGCATGGCGGCGTAGAGCAGGGCGCCTCGGGTGTGAAGCCCCAGCTTGTCCCGAATCCGCCGTTGCGCGCGCTTCACGGTCTTGAGGCTCACGTTGAGGTGCCGGCTGATCTCGGCCGGGGTGTTCCCGTGGCCCAGCAGGTGCAGCACCGCCAGTTCCCGGTTGGACAGCGTCGCCAGGGGCGAGGGCGGAGCGGCGGCGGGGGCCGTGCAGGAGCGGAGCATGCGCCGGGCGACGGCCGGGGGCAGGTACATCTCGCCCCGCAGCACGGTGTGCAGCGCATCGAGCACGTCGCGGATCGGCGCATCCTTGCACACATAGCCAGCGGCGCCCGCCCGGATGGCCCGCTCGGCGTAGAGCCGAGGATCCCCCATGGAGTACACCAGCACCGGAAGGTGCCGGTGCAGCGCCCGGAGCAGCGGCAACAGCTCCAGGCCGTTGCCGTCGGCCATCGACAGGTCGAGCATCAGCAGGTCGGGGTGTTGATGCGCCAGGAGGTGATGCATCTCCGGCACGGTCGTCGCCTGGCCGATGAAGAGCAGGCGAGGCTCGTCGGCCAGTACCGACGCCAGGGCGACGCCCATGACGGGGTGATCGTCGACGAGGGCTATGCGGGCTGATGAAGGAGCAGGGGGCATCATGGAGGAGCCGGTCGGGCAGGCCCGGCGGGGCAGGCCCGGTGGGGCAGGCCACGGTCGTGGGCGTTGGCGGGGAGATCGTCGGGAGGAGGGCCGGGCGCCGCTGCGGCTCGCCCGCCGGACGCGGGTGGAAGGACCGGCGAGCGAGCCCCGTGCAGCGTGCGGTGGGGGAGGATCCCATCCGCCGTGCGGCCCCGGGCTATGCTCCTGCCAAAGAGCATACCAGACGGCGCGGAGGCGCCCTGCCCGAGGCCTCAGGCGGGTTTCCGGGCGGACGGTGCGATTCTGCGTCCTTTTTTGCGACCAATCTCCTATTATGACACGGCGTGCCGGGTGCGTCCGGATTCCATGCGTTTCCATCCATCTACACCATTGCAGGATCCATCATGGCCAGAACCAAAAGCCCTGCATCGCCTTCGCCCGAGCCCGAACGTCCCGAGGAGGCGCTTCCGGAGAGCGATCCCGGGTCGAACGTCGACAAGATCCGCGACATTCTGTTCGGCTCCCAGATGCGGGATTACGAGCAGCGATTCGTCCGGCTGGAGGAGCGGCTGCTGAAGGAGTCCCGTGAGCTGCGGGACGAGATGAAGCGTCGCTTCGACGCGCTGGAGACGTACGTCCGGCAGGAGGTCGAGACGCAGACGAAGCATCTGCGGGAAGAGCGCCGCGAGCGCACCGAGGCCATCGACGAACTCACCGACGAAGTGCGCGGCACGCGAACGGCGCTGGAGCGGCGCCTGGGGCGGCTGCAGGAGGAGTGGACGCAGAGCGAGAGCGCCCTGCGCCAGACCATCCTGGATCAGGCCAAGGCCATGACGGACGATCTGCAGCAGCAGAACGCCGCGCTGACGGAAGCCCTGGAGCGTGCCGTCGCCGAGTTGCGGGAGCGCAAGACGGACCGGGCGGCCCTGGCCGGGCTGCTGCAGGAGATGGCGCTGCGGCTTACCGATGAGCTGCACCTGCCCGGAAGCGACTGACCTCCCCGCGCGCAGCCGGTGCGATCATGGATGCCGACGACCGTACTCGGGAGGCTGAAGACCGGGCGGCCCGGGAGGCCGCCATGGCCGAGTTGCGCAGCCTGTTGCTGGGGCCGGAGCAGCAAACGCTGGACGATCTCCGCCGCCGCCTCGACGACCCCGCCCTCCGGGCCGAGGACGTGGGCGCGGTGCTGGCCGAAGCCTTCGCCATCGCACAGCGCGACGTGCACCTGGCAGAGGCTCTGGCCCCGACCGTCGAACAGGCCCTGCACCGGTCCGTGCAGCGCGATCCAGAGCCCGTGGCCGATGCGCTTTTCCCGGTCATGGGACCGGCCATCCGCCGTGCCATTACCCATGCCCTGAAAGGGGTCATGCAATCCTTCAACCAGGCCCTCGAGCACAGCCTGTCGTGGCGGAGCCTGCGCTGGCGTCTGGAAGCCTGGCGCACCGGCCGCCCCTTCGCCGAAGTCGTCCTCCAGCACACGCTGGCTTACCGCGTCGAGCAAGTCTTCCTGATTCACCGGGAGACGGGCCTGCCGCTGCAGCACGTCGTGGCGGCGGAGGTGCCCACGCAGGATGCGGATTTGGTGTCCGGTATGCTCAGCGCCATCCAGCGCTTTCTGCAGGATTCGTTTCGGATGGAGGAGGACGACCGCCTGGAGAGCCTGGAGATGGGCGACCTGACCGTCTGGATAGAGCCGGGGCCGCAGGCCGTGCTGGCCTGTGTCATCCGCGGCCTGCCGCCCTCGGAGCTGCGCGAGACGATGCAGGAGATCGTCGAGGCCGTGCACCGGCAATACGGCCGGGTGCTGGCGGGGTTCGATGGGGATGAGGAGACGATGGCCGGCAGCCGGCCCCTGCTGGAGCGTGCCCTGCTGGTACAGTACACCGAGGCGCCCCGCTCCGGGCGGTGGGCCTGGGGCGTGCTCCTGCTGCTGCTCCTGGCCGGCGCGGTGTGGATCACGCAAGCCGTCCGGCAGCACCAGCGCTGGGACGCCTTCCGCGCGGCCGTCGCCGCAGAGCCCGGCCTAGTGCTGCTCCGGGCCGAGCCGTCCGGCCGCCCGCCGCACGTGGAGGGGCTGCGCGATCCGCTGGCCCGGGACCCGGCGCAGCTGCTGCAGGCTGCCGGCGTGTCGCCGGATGGCGTCGTGATGCGCTGGGTCCCCTTCCAGTCCGCCGACTCCGCGCTCGTGCTGCGGCGGGCCGTGCAGGTGCTCCAGCCGCCGCCGGACGTGACGCTGCGCCTGCGGGGGACGACGCTCTATGCCGAGGGCGAAGCCCCGCCCGGCTGGATGGCCTCGGCCCGGATGCTCGCCCGGGTGCTGCCCGGGGTGTCGACCCTGGATACCACCGGCCTGACGACGCCCGCCGAGCGCCGCCTGCGCGAACTCCAGGCGCGCATCGAAGCCGTCCAGGTGCGTTTCTCCGGACGCACGACCCGCCTGGCGCCCGGGCAAGACGCCGTGCTGCGTGATCTGGCCGAGGCGCTCACGGCGCTCGACGCCACCGCGCGGGAGGCCGGCCGGGGCGTCGTCGTGACGGTGACGGGCCATACCGATGCCACGGCCTCGGCCGAGGTCAACCGGCAGGTGAGCCGGCAACGCGCCGAGCGGGTCGTGGCCGCCCTGCGCCGCGCCGGGCTCCGCGTGTCGAACACGACGCCGGGCCTGCGGATCGAGGTCCAGGGCGTGGGGGCCGACCATCCGGCCCGCCCCGAACGCACGCCGGACGATCAGGCCGCCAACCGCCGCGTCTCATTCGACGTCCGGTTTTCAGACACGTCCATCCCGCATTGAACATCCCTCCCGTGCTGTCGACAGCCCCCCGGACCGCCTCGTCCTTCCTTACCACGCTGTTGAGATGATCGAGCCGTTGAGATGATCAAAAAGAAGATCTGTATGCTCGGCACGTCGGCCGTGGGCAAAACCAGCCTCGTGCGCCGGTACGTGCAGGGGTTCTTCTCTGAGCAGTACCTGACGACCATCGGCGTCAAGATCGACAAGAAAACGGTCGATCTCGACGGGCAGGCGCTCACGCTCGTCCTCTGGGATCTGAACGGGGAAGACCCGTTTCAGCGGGTGGCCGCCTCGTATCTGCGCGGCGCCGCCGGCTTCCTGCTGGTGGCGGACGGCACCCGGCGGCTGACCCTGGAAGGGGCCCTGCGCCTCCACGAACGGTTGCACGACGCCCTCGAAGGGGTGCCCGGCGTCCTGGTGCTCAACAAGGCCGACCTCACGGCATCCTGGGCCATCGAGCCGGCTCGCATCGAGGCGCTGCAGCGGGAGGGATGGACGGTGCGGCGCACGAGTGCGAAGACAGGCATGGGAGTTGAGGAAGCCTTCGAGCACCTTGCCCGACGTCTCCTTGCTCCCTAGCCCGCGCTCCACCGAGGTTCACGATGGATCATCCCCCCCTGCCCGCCTCCTGGTCGGAACGTGTGCTGGCCGCGCTCGACTATGCCGTCCTCGAACCCCGGCCGGACGGCACGTTCCGGTTGTGCGGCAGGATGCCGGACTGGCTACGGGCGTTTCTCCCCGACTCGGCGGCGGCGGGCCCGCTGGACCTGGCGGCGGCGTCCCTGTTCCTGGAGCACTTCCTGGTCGATGCCCGGGCGTTCTGGGCGAGCGGGGCGCCGGGGCCTCTGGGCTCCGGGCCCTGGACCGAAACGGACCGCCGGGGCCGTGAATGGGTGCTCGAAGCCACCGCGCTCTCGGTCGACGGCCGGGCGCTCCTGCTCGTCGGCTTTCCTCAGGTGGACTTCCATCGCACGCAGCAGCTCGTCCAGGCGGCTCGTGTGCAGGCCGTGCAGTACCACCGCACGCTGGAGGAGATCGCCCGGCGGGATGTGTTGCTCCATTGCATCGTGCACGATCTGAAAAACCCGCTGGCCGGCCTCAAAGGCAGCCTCGATCTGCTCCGGGCCGGGCTGGAGGGCGAGACGCGGCTGCAGGAGCCGGCCGCCCTGGAACTGGTTGCGATCGGATTGCGCCAGGCCGAGAAGATGCAGGCGCTGATCGAGACGATCCAGGAGGCCTTTGCCGGTGAGATCGACGGCCTCGTCCCCTCGGCCCAGTCGCCCGAACAGGCTCCCGATGCCGCCGCGGTGGTGCGGGACGTGGTGGCGGGGCTCCTGCCGGAAGCGCGCCTGAAAGCGCTGACCGTGGACACCCGCCTGCCGCCCGGGCCGGTCCCCGTCGTCGGCGACGCCGCGCGGCTGGAGCGGATGCTGTACAACCTGCTGACCAACGCGCTGCGGTTTGCGCCGGCCGGCTCGACCGTGACGGTCGGGGTGCGGGGGGAGGCGGAGGCG
This sequence comes from Roseithermus sacchariphilus, assembly GCA_003285105.1. Taxonomy (GTDB): domain Bacteria; phylum Bacteroidota; class Rhodothermia; order Rhodothermales; family MEBIC09517; genus Roseithermus; species Roseithermus sacchariphilus. The sequence continues at coordinate 1,922,060 of CP030158.1, forward strand.
GCGACGCTCTATGTGGAGGACGAAGGCCCCGGGGTGCCGCCGGAGCAGCAGCCGCGCCTCTTCCGTAAATTTGCCCGCGGTAACGAACAGCCGGGCCACGTGGGGCTGGGGCTGTACTTCTGCCGCATCACCGCCGAAAACTGGGGCGGGCAGATCGGCTACGAAGACCGGCCCGGCGGCGGTGCGCGCTTCTGGGTGCGGCTGCCGCGCCCCACGCCCCGCTGATGCCCCGCTGATGCGCCCGGGTCTTCCTCCTTCATCCTCTGCCTCTGCCTCTGCCTCTGCCGCCATGCAGCTACGCGTCTTCATCGTCGACGACGAGGCCGACTATGCACGCCTGTTGCAGCTTCGCCTGCGCTCGCGTGCCGATCTCGATATTCAGATCTACGGTTCGGGGGAGGCGGCGCTGGCCCATCTCGACGAAGACCCCGATCTCGTGCTTCTGGACGTCGTCATGCCCGGCATGGGTGGGCTGGAAACCCTGCGCGAGCTGAAGGCCCGCCGCCCGCACCTGCCGGTGGTGATGGTGTCGGCGCAGTCGGTGGTGCGGGTGGCGCTCGAAGCCATGCAACTGGGCGCGACCGATTACCTGACGAAAGGGCACGACGACCTGGTCAAGCTCGATGCCGTCGTCGAGCAGGTGGCCGAGCGTGCCCGGCTGGCCCGGGAGCTGGAGCGGCTGCACCGCGAGGTGGGCGCCATGAAGGGGCTGGATCGCCTCATCGGCGAGAGCCCGGCGATGGTGCAGGTGCTTCGCATGATCGAAAAGGCGCTGCGTGGCGACCTGGCCGTGGTTATCCAGGGCGAGAGCGGCACCGGCAAAGAGCTCGTGGCCGAGGCGATCCACTACAACTCGTCCCGCCGGCGTGGGCCGTTCGTCGTGGTCAACTGCGCCGCCGTCCCGCGCGAGTTGATGGAGAGCGAGTTCTTCGGCCACGAGAAGGGCTCGTTCACCGGAGCCTACGCCCGTAAGATCGGCAAATTCGAACAGGCCGACGGAGGGACCATCTTCCTCGATGAGATCGGGGAGCTGGACCTGGATCTGCAGGCCAAGCTGCTACGGGTGTTGCAGAACCAGGAGATCCAGCGCGTCGGAGGGTCGAAGACGGTGAAGGTCGACGCCCGTGTGCTCTCGGCCACGAACCGCGACATCCCGGCCATGGTGCGTGCAGGGACCTTCCGCGAGGACCTCTATTACCGCCTGTACCAGTTTCCCATCCACCTGCCGCCGCTACGCGAGCGCGGACAGGACGTGTTGCTGCTGGCCGATCATTTCATGAAGACCTACCTCGCCGCGCACCCGCAGTTTGCCGGCAAGCGCCTCGGGGCGGAGGCGCGCCGTGCGCTGCTGCGGTACGCCTGGCCCGGCAACGTGCGCGAGTTGAAGAGCGCCATCGAGCGCGCCATCCTCATTGCCGACCTGCCCGAGATCCAGCCGGACGACCTCATGCTCGGCGAGGGGGCGCTGCAGACCGCGCCGGCCATGCCTCCGGCGGTGGGGCCGGCCGTGCCTCCGGCGCCGGACGTCTCCCCGGGCCCGATGCATTGGGTGCGGCAGGGCTGGCAGCGGGAGGACGACATCGTGCCGCTGGAGGACCTCAAGCGGATGGCGTTGGAGCACGCCTACGCGCTCTGCGGAGGTAACGTCGACCGCACGGCGTTGCGGCTGGGGGTCACCCGGTCGACGGTCTATCGGCTGCTGAAGAAGTACGGCATCGCCCGCGACGAGGGCTGAGAGGAGCGGCCCGCGTCAGCGCAGGAGGTCAGCCAGGTTGCTTTCAGCCAGGTTGCTATGATGCCGGATCTCTCCCCCGAGGTGTTCCAGCAGGTAGCACAGGGTGGTGATGATGGCGCGCACGGTGGTGGCCTTGTCCAGGCCCACCGGAGCGGCCAGGCGGCGGGCCAGCGGGGCCAGATGGGTGCCCATCAGCATCGTGATGACGTGCATCTGCGACGGGGACGGGTAGCCCGTGTAGGATTCCGGGATCGCGGATTCCTCCGGCAGGAGCTGCAGAGACGACAGCAGGCGGGCGCGACGGGTCGGCTCGTCGAATCGCTCCCGGAGCTCCTGGACCAGCACCGGCGTGACGGTCTTCAAGAGTTCGACGGCTTCGTCCGGGGTGAGGTCGTACTGCTCATGCAGGGCATGGATGATGCGCGCACCGATGGCGGCATACATGCGGGACAGGATGGGTGTCATGGGTAGCGGGGTCAAACATCCAGCGTGGACAGCACGGGGATGAGGTCCTCTTCGCGCTGGAAGCAATGAAGGAAGGTGGCCGGGCCCAGCTTGAGGCTGAAGACATACCCGAACGCCGCCAGAGCGCCCCGGCGCAGGTCGGCTTCGGTGAGCAGACCGCGTTCCAGGACGGCCCAGCGCAGGGCATAGTGGCCCAGCAGGCGATGCTCGTCGAGCGGTTCCAGCACGTAGGCCTGCCCGTCCAGGTGACGGATGGCGTCGGCCAGCAGGCCGGCGTCGTCGAGAGGGCGGCGGGGGCGGCCGTGTGGAGCTGCTTCGGAAACGGGCATGGATACGCCGGTTGGATAGGTTGAGGCGGGGTGGGGTGTGCTGCCCGGCCGTGCAGGCGAAAAGGGTGCCATCCTGTCCGAAGCCGGCCTGGCAGGGGTGTAGGGGGGGCTCCCGCGTCCTGTGTCGCACCTTGCAACCCATGTTGCGACGCCGCGTGAGACGGTCCGGCATCGGCCGGGCTATGGGCGGCCCAACGGGGCAATGGGGCGTGCTGGCACCATCTTTGGGAAGCCGGGGTGCGCTTTCCTGCGTGGTTTACTACCTTGACCCGGGAAGGCACCCCGTTCATTCCTAACCCATCCCGACATCACCATGGCACTCACCGACATCGAAGGCATCGGCCCGGCGCTGGCCGAAAAGCTCAAGTCCGCCGGCGTTGGCAGCATCGCCCGGCTGCTGGAGAAAGGCGCGACCAAAAAAGGGCGCCAGGAGCTGGCCGCCGCCAGCGGAATCGGAGAATCGCTCCTCCTGAAGTTCGTCAACCACGCCGACCTGATGCGCATCAAAGGCATCGGGGGCGAATACGCGGAGTTGCTCGAAGCATCCGGCGTCGACACGGTGCCCGCGCTGGCTCGCCGTAACCCCGAGAACCTGCACGCCCGGATGGCCGAGGTCAACGCCGAGAAGAAGCTCGTGCGCTCCCTGCCCTCGGTCGGTCAGGTGACCCGGTGGGTGGAGCAGGCCAAAGCGCTCGACCGCGTGGTCGAGTACTGACCCGACGCGTGGATGACGCCCGCGTGCCCCGGGCCGTGTGAGTCCGGGGCACGCAGCGGGCGCGTGCTCCCGGGAAGGTCGTGGCATTTTTCAAATTTTAAATGTAAATACCCTTCTCAGGGGCTCATTTGCTTGCGAAAGCAGGGCGCTCACTCTAACATTCGATGCTGATCGCTCAACGGGCTGCACACGGCAGCCGGACGCGTCGAGACCAGCCCCGGGCTGCTTCCATTCCCCCACAGGCAGCCGACCCTGGCCCCTGTTGCCAGACCGATGCCCCGCCCCTGCACTCGGCGCTCGTGACCGGATCCGGTCTTTCAGGTCGGATGCGTTTCCTCTCTATCACATGCTCCATCCCACAGGTGCATACGTATGAGTTCTCCCCGAAACATCGCGCGCATCGACATCGATAGCCGCAACACGCATGGCTGGCAGGTGCGCATCACGCGGCACCGGGTGCGCCACACCAAGTTCTTTTCCGACTCGCGCTACGGCGGGTCCGAGGGCGCCCTGGAGGCGGCCATCGCCTATCGCGACGAGCAGATCAAGCTCCTCCCGGACCCCCTGCCCGGTGCCAAGCTGGCGGCCCAGGCCCGTTCTACCAGCGGCGTGCCCGGCATCCGGCTGACCCTGGATCGCGGCATCGCACGGGTGGAGGCCGATGCCGTCACCTCCGAAGGCAAGCGCCAGGTGCGCACCTTCTCGCTGCGGCGCTGGGGCTTGCGCAAGGCGCTGTGGAAAGCCTGTACCTGGAAAGCCTCGATCATTGCGCCCGTGGTGCAGTCGAGCGAGGTGAACCGGATGTACGAAACGGCCTACCCGCGCATGCGCAAGCAGCTCGACGACATGAAGGTGACGGAGTCCGGCGAGCCGTTCTCGGAGGCCGAAGCGGCCGAGCAGCCCGCCGAGTCCGTCTCCGCCGAAGGGAAAGACTGACGCGGCGCCGGACGGCCGGAGGCAGGGCGGCGGCTCAGGAGGCCTTCAACTCCTCCTCCAGCCGGGCGATGGTGTCCCGCAGCTCGGCCGCCCGCTCGAAGGCCAGGTTCTCGGCCGCCTCCAGCATCTCGCGCTGCATCTGCGCGATGAGGTCGCGCTTCTGATCCGGCGTCAGGTACCGGAGGACCGGGTCGGCCACGACCGCGGCGGCGTCCGCGCCGGCGTAGTAGTGCCTCGACGCGCCCTCGCCCGTGTCGGCTTTCTTCTCCTCGGCGATGACCGTCCCGCGCATGATCTGGTCGTGGCTCTTGCGGACGGTCCGGGGGGTGATGCCGTGCTCCTCGTTGTAGGCGAGCTGGATCTCGCGCCGGCGGTTCGTCTCGTCGATCATGCGCTGCATCGAACCGGTGACGGTGTCGGCATACATGATGATCTTGCCGTTGGCATTGCGCGCGGCGCGGCCGGCCGTCTGGATCAGCGAGCGGTCGGAGCGGAGGAAGCCCTCCTTGTCGGCGTCGAGGATGACCACGAGCGCGACCTCGGGCAGGTCGAGCCCCTCGCGGAGCAGGTTTACCCCGATGAGCACGTCGAAGGCCCCGAGGCGCAGGTCCCGCAGGATTTCCACACGGGCGAGGGCGTCGATGTCCGAATGGAGGTAGCGCACCTTCACCCCGAACGAGTCCAGGTAATCCGTCAGGTCCTCGGCCATGCGCTTGGTGAGCGTGGTGACCAGCACCCGCTCCTGGCGGGCGACGACCTGCCGGACTTCCTCGAGGAGGTCGTCGATCTGGCCTTTCGTGGGGCGGACCTCCACCTCGGGATCGGGGATGCCGGTGGGGCGGATGATCTGCTCGACGAACACGCCGCCGGACTTCTCCAGCTCATAGTCACCGGGGGTGGCGCTGACGAAGATCACCTGGTCATGCCGTTGTTCGAACTCCTCGAAGGTCATCGGGCGGTTGTCCAGCGCCGAGGGCAGGCGGAAGCCGTGCTCGACGAGCGTCAGCTTGCGGGCGCGGTCGCCGTTGTACATGGCGCGCACCTGCGGGATGGTGACGTGGCTCTCGTCGATGACGAGCAGGAAGTCGTCCGGGAAGTAGTCGAACAGGCAGTAGGGGCGTTCGCCCGGGGCGCGGCCGGTCAGGTGGCGGCTGTAGTTTTCGATGCCGGAGCAGTAGCCGACCTCCTTCATCATCTCCAGGTCGAAGCGCGTCCGCTGTTCCAGGCGCTGCGCTTCCAGCAGCTTGCCCTCCTCACGCAGCACCGCCAGGCGCCAGCGTAGCTCCTCCTCGATGGAGGCGATGGCGCGTTCCATCTGGTCGGCGGGGGTGACGAAGATCTTGGCGGGGTAGATCGTCAGGAAGGCTTCCTCGCGCAGTTCTTTGCCGGTTTCCGGCTCGAAGACGCTGATTCGGTCGATCTCGTCGCCCCAGAAGGCGATGCGGTAGGCGACGTCTTCGAGGTAGGCGGGGAAGAGGTCCACCACATCGCCCCGCACGCGGAAGGTGCCGGGCTGGAAGTCGACGTCGTTGCGGGCGTAGAAGATGTCGATGAACCGCCGCAGGAGTTCGTTGCGCTCGATCGTCTGCCCCGGCTGGAGCTGCACGATCTGGCTCCTGTACTCCTCCGGCGAGCCCAGGCCGTAGATGCACGAGACGGAGGCCACCACGATCACGTCCCGCCGCCCCGAGACCAGCGCCGACGTGGCCCGCAGCCGCAGCCGGTCGATCCTGTCGTTGATCGCCATGTCCTTCTCGATGTAGGTGTCGGACTGGACGATGTAGGCCTCGGGCTGGTAGTAGTCGTAGTAGGAGATGAAGAACTCGACGGCGTTGTTCGGGAAGAACTGCTTGAACTCCGCGTAGAGCTGGGCCGCCAGCGTCTTGTTGTGGCTCATCACCAGCGTGGGCTTGCCGGCGTTGGCGATGACGTGGGATACGGTGTAGGTCTTACCGGTGCCCGTCGCACCCAGGAGGGTCTGGTATTTGTCGCCGCGCCTGAGGCCCTCGGTGAGCTCGGCGATGGCGCGAGGCTGGTCCCCCGTCGGCGTGAAGTCGGAGATCAGGTCGAAGGCGTGGGTGTCGTGCGGAGCGGCCATGCCGGGCAGGTCGGGCGGGTGGGAGCGCGTGCGGATGAACGAAGCAGCCTACGAACAGGTTGCGACACCCCGGTGTCACCGGTCCGGCGCGTCACCGGTCCGGCGAACGCCGTGATCCCGGCTCGTGGCTGCATCGGGGCGGCCGGTGTGGTATCTTGGAGGCGTTCGCCCCCTCGATGTTTCGTCCGTTCTCGCGTTCCCCATGGTTCGTCTCCTCCGGCTCGTTCGGTGTGTCTCCGGTCTGGCCGTCTGCGCCATGCTGCTCGTCTGCGCCGCAGTCGCCCAGCCTTCGGCCCCGCCCTCGGCCCCGCCGGCCGTCGACCTGCGCATGTACGACCTCGTCGAGGCCGTCTCGGCCGCGCGCATTGAGGCGGACATCCGCACCCTCGCCGGCTTCGGCACGCGGCACACGCTCTCCGATACGGTGTCCGAGACGCGTGGCATCGGGGCGGCGCGGCGATGGATCAAGGCCGAGTTCGACCGCATCTCGGCCGGCTGCGGCGGCTGCCTGGAGGTCTTCTACCAGCGCGACCGCGTCGAGCCCGGCGAGAGCCGGCGCATCCCCGACGGCGTCGACGTCGTCAACGTCGTCGCCATCCAGCGCGGCTCGCGCTACCCGAACCGCTACGTCATCATGAGCGGCGACATCGACTCGCGGGCGTCGGACGTGCTCGACGGGACGATCGACGCGCCCGGCGCCAACGACAATGCCTCGGGCATGGCCGGCACGCTGGAGGCCGCGCGCGTGCTGACGTCGTACACCTTCCCCACCAGCATCGTCTACGTGGGCCTCTCCGGCGAGGAACAGGGGCTCCTCGGCGGGCGCCACATGGCGGAGGTCGCCCGGGAAGAAGGCTGGGACATCGTCGGCGTGCTCAACAACGACATGATCGGCAACATCCGGGGCATCGACGGGGTGGTGGACAACACCACCTTCCGCGTCTTCTCGGAGCCGACGCCGGCCACCGATTCGCTGCGCGACCATCGGATGCGGCGGTTCTACGGCGGGGAGGTCGACGGCCCCTCGCGCCAGCTCGCCCGGTACGTCGACCGCATGGTCGATCTGTACATGCCCCATCTGGACGCGGTGATGATCTACCGGCTCGACCGCTTCGGGCGCGGCGGGCACCACCGGCCGTTCAACGACCTGGGCTTCCCCGGGGTGCGCATCATGGAGACGCACGAGAACTACACGCAGCAGCATCAGGACGTCCGCGTCGAGGACGGCATCCAGTACGGCGATCTGGTCCGGTTCGTGGATTTCGACTATGCCGCGAAGCTGACCGCGGCCAACGTGCTCACCCTGGCCGGGCTGGCCTGGGCCCCGCCGGCCCCCGAGAACGTCCGCATCGGCGGGGCCGTGCAGCCGTCGACCACGCTGGCCTGGGATCCGGTGGACGACCCGGATCTGGCCGGGTACAGGCTCTACTGGCGGGATACGACCGCGCCGCAATGGCAGTACAGCCGCTTCGTCGGGCCGGACGTGACGCGGTTCACGCTGGAGAACATCGTCATCGACAACTACCTCTTCGGCGTGGCCGCCGTCGGCCGGGACGGCAACGAGAGCGTGGTGGTGTTCCCGAGCGGGCTGCTGCGGTAAGGCGAGAGCCGCGGCCGACGCCCCGTTTCCGTCCGGTGCCCCTACACCTCCAGGTAGTGCAGGAAGGCGGCGACGCGGAAGTCCAGCTCCTCGTCGGTCATGTCCTCGTTGTAATAGGCCGTGACGCGGTAGCCGTGGTGTTCCAGCACGTGACGGAGGCGGGCCGTGTCGGTCACGTTCAGCTTGACCGTCAGGCGGATCGGGCCGTCGAGCCGGCCGGGGGCTTCGGAGGCGATGGAGCGGATGCGGACGCCCTGTGACTCGAAGATGTAGGCGAGGTGGCTCATCGAGAGGTCGTGCGGGGCCATCTCGATGACGAGGATGGCGCCGGGCTCCTGGGTGGCCAGCAGGGCGGTGAACACGGTGAACAGATCCGTCTGGAGGACGAGGCCTTCGTAGCGGTCGTCGTCCACCACGGGCAGGAGCGGCAGGCGGGCTTCGGCCATGAGGCGGGCGGCCTCGAAGGGATGCAGGTCGGGCGGGATGGTGAGCGGGCGTCCCGTACACAGGGAAGCGACGGGGGCGTGCTCGTCCGGCGCGTCCAGGAGGCATTCCTCGGAGACGAGGCCGACGAGGGTGTGGGTCTGCACCACGGGCAGATAGGGCAGCCGGTGGGCGAGGCAGCACTCGAGCGCGTCCTCGATGCAGGCATCGGGGGGGAGGGCCGGGATGGAGCGGGTGATGAGGCGGCGGATCGTCATGGGTGCACCTCCACGCTGTGGGCGCGGGCCACGAGGCGGCGCACAGGACTTCCTCCCCGTGGGCCCCCGCCCGGCCGGATCGTCATGCCGGGCACTACCTGGGAAGTCCATGCCTCCATACGTCAAAAACCGGTCCATCCCGCCGGAACGGGGGCCGGCGCCGGGCCGGCCCCGTCCGCGCACGGCGGCGACGGAAAAAAATGCTGGCGAGCACGGGCCGAACGCGGGGCGTATTGCCGCGTTCGAAGCGAAAAGCGAGTGATGGAGGGGTGCGGTGCCAGTCCGGGCCGGTCCCTGCCCTGTCCGGCGAGGGGAGAAATCCGATGGAGGCACTCTACACATGGACGCTGCTGGGCGCGCTGGCGGCCGGCGGTCTGGCGATGGCGGCCGTGGTGCTGGGCCTGATCCGCCTGCAAGACCTGTCTCGCCGCGGCGGATGGCGTCAGGTGATGCGGCTACGCGCCCTGGCCACGCTGTTCGCGGCGGCGACGGTCATCGCGCTGGCCGTGTCCATCGGCGTGCATGCGGTGTACGACCACGGCCCGACCTCCCGCGATCCGATGTCCCCGCTCACTTTCGTGCTCGAGCATCCCCAGTTTCTGTTCCCCCTGGCCCTGGCCATCCTGGCGCTGCTGTTCCTGCCGGAGAGGCTGGACTGAGGAGCGGCCGGCAACCGGGCTGCAGACGCCGGCTCCCTACACGCCCGACGGGATCCAGACGTTCTTGACCTGCACGGCCTGACGGAGAAACACCTCTCCCTCGCCCTGAGCCGGGTCGAACCAGTCGCGCGCCTGGCCATAGCTGACCCACGTCCGTTTCATGTTGCCGGTCGAGCGGGCTTCGACCTCGCGGCTGCCGGTGGCGTCGCCGAAGTACCACATGGCGTCCACGTCGTCGTGCTCTACGAGCGTCCTGGTCAGGTGGTCGCGGGCGCCGGTGACGATGTTGACGACGCCGCCGGGGAGGTCGGAGGTGTCGAACACCTGGTAGAGGTCCGTGGCTGCCAGCGGATGGGATTCGGAGGGGATGACGACGACCGTGTTGCCGCGCGCGATGGCGGGGGCGACGAGCGAGACGAAGGCCAGCAGCGGCGCCTCGTCCGGGCAGGCGATGCCGATGACGCCGAGGTCGTCGTGATAGGCCACGACGAAGCCGTGCAGCGTCGTCTCCTGCACCGTCCCGCCGAACTTGTCGGCCCAGGCGGCATAGGTGAACAGCCGCCGGATGCCGGCCTCGACCTCACGGTCGGCGGCTTTTTTCGAGACCCCCGTCATGGCGCGGAGGCGGCCGGCGAACTCGTCGGCCCGGGCGGCGAGGTTCTCGGCGATGTAGTAGAGGATCTGGGCGCGGTGGTGGGGCGTACGGTCGGCCCAGCCGCGGGCCTTGTGGGCGGCCTCGACGGCATTGCGGATGTCCTTGCGGTTGCCGTCGCCCACGTAGCCCACGATCTGCCCCTTCGGCCCGAGCACGGCCCGGCTGTAGTTGCCGTCGGGCCGTACCTGCTTGCCGCCGATGTAGAGCTTGGCGGTCCGGTCGATGGCCGGTGCCGGTGTGGGCCGGGCACCGTTCGGCGGCGCGGGGCGGGGCGGGACGTGCGCGCCCCACGTGGCCGTGGCATCCTGGCCGTCGCCGCCGGGGGCCGGCGGCGCGGGGCGGGGGCGCGGCTCCCAGGCGGGGCGGACGTATTCGTAGAGGCCTTCCCGGCCGCCCTCGCGGCCGTAGCCGCTCTCGCGGTAGCCGCCGAAGCCACTGGCGGCGTCGAAGAAGTTGGTGCCGTTGATCCACACCGTCCCGGCTTTGAGGCGGTGGGCGACGTCCAGCGCCAGGTTGATGTTCTCGCTCCAGACCGTGGCTGCGAGGCCGTAGCGGGTGTTGTTCGCCAGTTCGATGGCCTCCTCCGGCGTGCGGAACGTCATGGCGACCAGCACCGGCCCGAAGATCTCCTCCTGCGCCACCGTCGAGGCCGGGGCCACGTTCGTCAGCAACGTGGGCGGGTAGAAGCAGCCGCCCGAAGGCCGCGGGAGATCCGGCTGGAAAAGGTCGGCCCCCTCGGCCACGCCGCGCTGCACCCAGCGGTTGATGGTTTCGACCTGGACCGGATCGACGACGGCTCCGAGGTCGATGCCCTTGTCGAGCGAGTCCCCAATGCGGAGCTTCGCCATGCGGTCGCGCAGACGCGCCAGAAACGCGTCGGCGATGTTCTCCTGGACGAGCAGCCGGCTGCCGGCGCAGCAGACCTGCCCCTGGTTGAACCAGATGGCATCGACGAGGCCCTCGATGGCGCCGTCCGGGTCGGCATCGTCGAAGACGAGATAGGGCGACTTCCCGCCGAGTTCGAGGGAGAGGCGCTTGCCCGAGCCGGCCGTGGCTTTGCGGATCAGGCGGCCGACCTCGGTGGAGCCGGTGAAGGCGATTTTATCGAGGTCCGGGTGGGCGACGACGGCCCGGCCGGCGTCGTCGCCGCCGGTGACGATGTTCAGCACGCCCGGCGGCAGCCCGGCCCCGGCGGCGATCTCGGCGAAGAGCAGGGCCGTCAGCGGGGTGTACGGGGCGGGCTTGAGGACGACCGTGTTGCCCATCGCCAGGGCCGGCGCCACCTTCCAGGCCAGCATCAGCAGCGGGAAGTTCCACGGGATCACCTGCCCGACGACGCCCAGGGGCCGGTAGCCGGGCAACGCGGTGTCCATGAGCTGCGCCCAGCCGGCATGGTGATAGAAATGGCGTGTGACGAGCGGGACGTCGAGGTCGCGGCTCTCCCGGATGGGCTTGCCGTTGTCCAGGGATTCCAGCACGGCGAAGAGCCGGGCGTGCTTCTGGACGGCCCGTGCCAGGGCGTAGAGGTGCCGGGCACGCGTGTGGCCGTCCGTGGCGCTCCAGCGCTTGAAGGCCTTGCGGGCGGCCCGGACGGCAGCGTCCACGTCGGCCGCGCCGGCGTCGGCGACCTCGGCCAGCACCTCGCCCGTGGCCGGGCGGCGGACCTCCAGGTAGGTGCCGTCGGCCGGTGCCTGCCAGGTGTTGTCGATGAACAGGTCGAAGCGGCGGCCGTGGTCGTCCAGCCACGCCAGCGCCGCATCCGGCGCCTCCGGGGCCGGTCCGTAGGTCATGGCGTCGAACAGGTCGGGGATGGAAGGCATGGGGAGGGTAGAGCGGGGAGAAGAGGAGAGCGGGGCGATGGCGCGGAACGGGCGAAGGTCGAAGGGCGGTCTGACGGCCTGTTTCCCCTTCCGATCTTCGTCCAGTACGTCATCCCATGGGCAGGTGATGGCGGGCGGCGTAGCGGCCGGTGGCGTGGTGCGAGAGCTGCCGCTCGATGTCGGCCAGGAGGCTGCTCGCGCCCAGCCGGAACAGCGTGTTCGAGAGCCAGGCGTCGCCCAGTTCTTCCTTCATCAGGATCAGGTAGTTGAGGGCTTCCTTTGCCGTGCGGATGCCGCCGGCCGGCTTGAAGCCCACCTTGAAGCCCGTGCGGGCCTCGTACTCGCGGATCGTGCGCACCATGACCAGGCTCACGGGCAGCGTGGCGTTGACGGGTTCCTTGCCCGTGGACGTCTTGATGAAGTCGGCGCCGGCCATCATGCACACCTTGCTGGCCATGGCCACGTGCCAGAGCGGGCCCAGCTCGCCCGTGGCCAGGATGGCCTTCATGTGGGCGGGGCCACAGGCTTCCCGCATGGCGCGGACCTCGTCGTAGAGCGCCTGCCAGCGGCCGCACAGCACGTGCTCGCGGGTGATGACGATGTCGATCTCCCGGGCGCCGGCGTCCACCGAGGCTTCGATCTCGGCCAGGCGGGTGGATAGCGGGCTGAGGCCGGCCGGGAAGCCGGCGGAGACGGCCGCCACGGGGATGCCGCTGCCCTCCAGCGCCGCCAGGGCATCCGGGATGCGCCGGTGGTAGACGCACACGGCGCCGACGGTCAGGGGGCGCTCGCCCATGCCCAGCGCGTCGAGCAGGTCGCGCCGGATCGGCTGGCGCGCCTTGGCGCAGAGGCGGCGGACGTTGCCGGGCGTGTCGTCGCCCGCCAGGGTGGTCAGGTCGATGCAGGTGACGGCACGGAGCAGCCAGGCCGCCTGCCAGGCTTTCTTGACGGAGCGACGCGTGCCCAGCGTGGCCGCCCGGCGCTGTGTAGCGCTCGGATTGACCCGCGTGGCCCGCACCCAGTCCAGGTCGAGCGGGGTGCCGGGGTTGTGCGGCAGGACGGGAGCCGCCGGTGACGCCGTCCGGGACGCCGTCGGCGAAGCGAGTGCAGCCATGAGCGGAGGAGGAAATAGCGACAGAGACAGGGCCGAAGGCCGGAAACGGAGAAGGGGGCAGACTTGTTCGCAGCCGCGCGGCCGTCAGCCGTCAGCTTTCAGCCGTCAGCCGTCAGATCCTCCCCTTGCGAAGGGGCGGTGTCGCGCGGCGACGGAGGGGTCGTTCTGCCGTCGCATCGGTCTCCACTGCGTAACATCAGGGACTGAGGAGGCGCAGCGGATATTCCAAGCGGATAGTTCAGAGGATGCGCAGCGAGTACCCGCGCTCGCCCAGCTCTGCGAACTCGAGCGTCTCGCCCCGCTCCAGCGCCTCCCGGATGGCGTCCAGGTCGGCGCTGACCTTCACCCGGCGAAACGGCTCCGGCAAGGCCTCCGGGTCGACGTGCAGGTCCACCGGGGCGCGGCCGCCGCGGCGGGCCACCGTCAGCCGGTAGCGGCGCGTCTCGACGGATTTCAGGCCGTGTTGCTGGAAGAACAGGACCAGCCGGTTCTTGAGGTAGGCGGCCTGGTCCTCGTCGCGGCGGGCGCGGTCGGTGAGGCGGCGGGCTTCCTCGCGCCGCGCCGCCGCCCGCGCCTCCAGCTCTCGGATGAGCGCAGCGTAGTTGTCGAGCTTGACGTCTCGTTCCTCGATCAGATCCTCGAACCAGGCATCGAGGGTCGCCTCAACCTCGGGGTCCGTCACGTCGCCGCCCAGCGCCTCCAGGCGGTCGTAGAGCGCCTGCAGGTCCTCGGAGATGGCGAACAGCGTGCGATGGGAAGAATCGGGCATGGGACAGGGGGGATCGGAAAAAGGGCTCAATCGATGTAAAACAGCCATTCCAGCGCTTCCGCGGTGTCTTCCCGAAACCGGATGCGCAGCAGATGCGGGATGGCCTCCTCGCGTTCGTAGACGAAGGTGTCGCCCTCGTGCCGGTCGGGCGGCCCGAGGCGCGCCTCGACGTCCCGGCGGGATTGCCCCACCTGCAGCCCCTCCGGCGAGGTGTAGGCCGGGCCGGTCACGCGGACGTCGCGCATGAGCATCTTCTCCGGCGTCACGTACACGGTGAACGCCAGTCCGTCATACTGATACGTGCGCAGGGTGTCGATCTGAGACGGAACGTGGAGGTTCCGGATCGTGTCCCGGTGCACCCGGTCGGGGGGTGGCAGGCGGTCCAGGATGGGCAGGGTCGCGGCCTCGGGCGGGCGGGTGAACACCGCCTGGATGAGCGCGGCGAGGTCCGGGCGGGCCGGAGAGGACGGGGCGGGTCCGGGCGGGGCGGCGGAGCGGTTGGCGGCGCAGCCACTCCCCAGCAGGCCCAGGAGGACGACGAGCAGACAGCGGTGCATGAGGGGGTGGGATGGACGAAGGGGGATGGCCGCTGGCTACGAGGCGGGAGGGAATCAGGATCCCCGGAACGATGAACGAGGCGCCGCCTCAAAAACCCTCCGGCCCGGCTTGATCCGGGAGGCCGGGACCCGCACCTTCCCTGCGATGTATGCGCCATCCGTTGCCGCCGCTCATGCCTGAGACCCCGACCGACGCCCCCACCCGGTCCGCCGGCCGCCGCCCGTCCCGGAGCTGGCTCTGGGCGATGCCGCCGGACAACTACGCGATCTACTGCAAGACGAATACCTTTGCGATCCGGAAGGTGGGCCGGGCGGCGCTGGCACGGATCCGTCCGGGAGATCGGATCTTCGCCTACCTCTCCGGGTCCCGCGTGATCGCCGGGCTGTTCGAGGCGACGAGTGCCGCGTTCGAGGACACCACCCCGCTCGTGCCCGGCGAGCACTACCCGCACCGCGTGCGGGTGCGCCCGGTCGTCCAGCTCTCGAAGGAAGCCTGGGTGCCCTACGAGGCCTTCAGCGATCAGCTCGACGTGGTCCGGGAGTATGCCGACTTCCGCAGCGTCGTGCAGCAGGTGCTGCATCCGCTGCCGGCGGTCGATGAAAAGGTGCTGACCTTCCTCGTGCGGGCGCGGTCCGCGGACATGGAGCAGGCCATGGCGGCCCTGGAGGCGTGGAAGCAATTGCGCCAGGCGGCGCCCCGGGCGGCCTCTCCGGCGCCCCGGCCCGCGCCGGCCGTGCACGAGCCGCCGGCCGCCTACGCGCCCCCGCCGGACGTCGACCGCGCGCAGGCGATGGCGGCCTTGCTGGCCTACCTGGATGCTCGCGGCTTCGTCTACGAGCCATGGCAGGTGGCCGCGTTCGTGGCGGCGCTGCGGACCAAGCCCTTCGTCATCCTGGCCGGCGTGACGGGCACCGGCAAGTCGAAGCTGCCCGTCCTCGTGGCCGAGGCCACGGGGGCCGACGCCGCGCTCGTGCCGGTGCGGCCGGACTGGACGGACAGCAGCGATGTGCTCGGCTACGTCGACCTCCAGGGGCGCTTCCGGCCGGGGGTGTTGTTGCAGCAGGCCCGCGCGGCCGCCGAAGCGCCCCACCGGTATCACCTGGCCGTGCTGGACGAGATGAACGTGGCGCGGGTGGAACACTACTTCGCGGAGGTGCTGAGCCGCATCGAGGCGCGGCGACCCGCCGGCGGCGGGTATGCCAGCCCACCCCTGCTGGCGCTGGATCTGCCGCCGGAAGCCGCGGCGTGGGGGCGGGTCGGGCTGCCGCCCAACCTGGCTCTCGTCGGCACGGTCAACATGGACGAGAGCGCCCACGCGTTCAGCCGCAAGGTGCTCGACCGCGCCTTCACGCTCGAACTCGCCGAGGTCGACCTCACCCGCTGGCAGGCCCGGAGCGAGCGGCCGGTGCCAGAGCCGGGGTGCTGGCCGGCCGGCGTGTGGCAGCCGCGGGGGCTGCGGCTGAGCGAGGTGGCGCTGACCGAGGCCGAGCGGGAGCGGGTGGAGGCGGTCGTGGCGGAGCTGGAGGCCGCCAACGTCTTTCTGGCGCCGGCCCAGCTGCACGTCGCCTATCGCACCCGCGACGAGGCGGCCCTGTTCGTGCTTCACGCCACCGAGATCGCCGATGCCTTTCGGACCCGGACCGGCGCGCCCGTCGACCCGCTCGATCTGGCGCTGCACATGAAGGTGCTGCCCCGGTTGATGGGCGGCAGCCGGCCGGTGTGGCAGGCCGTGCAGGGGCTGCTCGGCCGGGCCGTCACCGGGGCGGGCATCCGCACCGACGACGAGGCCCGGGCCGTGCTCGACGTCTGGGACGAGGCCGGGCAGCCCGCCGCGCTCCCCGAAGCCCGCTTCCCCCGCACCGCCGCCCGCCTCTGCCTGATGATGAGCCGCCTGCTGGCCGACGGCTTCACCTCCTACTGGGTCTGATTTCAGCGGTCAGCGATCAGGGTGCTGGCCTGGCACGATGGTGCTTGCCGTGCGGCTGCGGGCTACTCGCTGACGGCTGTGGGCTGCGGGCTACTCGCTGAAGGCTGTGGGCTGACCGCTGACGGCTTCCGGGCTTTTGCATCATGGTAGGATGTTGCAATTCGGGGAAAAAGGGTGTAGGATAGAATGCGTCGTGTTGGA
Source organism: Roseithermus sacchariphilus (assembly GCA_003285105.1). GTDB lineage: Bacteria > Bacteroidota > Rhodothermia > Rhodothermales > MEBIC09517 > Roseithermus > Roseithermus sacchariphilus. The sequence continues at coordinate 1,938,342 of CP030158.1, forward strand.
TAATGTGTGTTATACAGCCCTGCCACCGTAGCACAATTCGAGCTTGGAGCAGTTGTCCGAAATCCTGACTCCGGCAGTCGTTAGCACAGCCGTCACTGCTGTCCTTGCGCCTCTCCTTTTCTTCTGGCTCAAGCGCCGTGACGAGAAGAGGAAGCGCAACTTCGAGGTCCGGTACGCTGAGTACAAGCACTACCTCCGCACGCTAGACGAGATTGCTTCGGCTTCGCGCGTCGAGACCGAGCGCTTCTTTTCTGAGACCATCGCAACCACGTTCAAAACGATCTTGACCGAGCCGGAAGGCAGCGACGACGCCCTCCTCAGTATGAACGACGCTCTGCTCGGCCTCACGTCACGGCTCGGCCAGACGATTACGAAGGCAGAGGGCGAGTTGCACGGCCTACGTCTCGTCTGTAGTGAGAAGCTGCTCGTCATGATTGACGAGTACGTTCAGCTTCAGCGCGACCTAATGAGCGCCACCTCTGATATGATGGCGAACTGGAAGCAGATCGACATCAACAACCCCACGGCTTCGATGCCGGGCGATGTCCAAGAGAAAGGTGAGCAAGCCCAACGCCTGTACCGAGACATAGTAGACCAAATGAGGAAGGAGCTTGATATCAGCTAGAACCACCGGGCTGTATAACCCGCGGCTGCAGGCCGACAACGGGCTCCAGCGCTCTTGCTTCGTCCGGGCCTCGGCGTCTACGTTGCCATTCCCACCGTCCACGGTCGCTGCCCGTTGCGGCTGAGCCGCAATCTGTTATACCGCGCTCCCTCATTCTGAAGCGATGGAAAGCAGCCTCGGCCCGTGCTCGTCTCGGCCCCTCTCGCCTACCGGCGGCGGCCGTCCCCGGCGCGGGCGTGGGGGCGCTTCGGCCTCCGGTCGGTCGCCGGGTAACAAGGCGCTTCAGCCGACCAACGGGCGTGCGGGTTTTGCCTTGTTCGGGCGTCGCGTCTACATTGTTATGAATCATCGTTGTGCCTTCAGCCCATTGCGGCTGAGCTTCAACCGTTATGCAGCAGATCGGAGCCAAGGTGGAATAGCGAGATGTCTAACATCGGACTGCCCACTGACTACACAGGTCGCACCGATGACCGTGATGAGTCCCAAGAGTGGTCTTGCCACCGGGTGTGTGTCCTGCTGAGCGGAGGTGTCGATTCCTCTGCCTGCGTGGGATACTACGTATCGAAGGGGTACGACGTAGGTGCCCTGTTCATTGACTATGGTCAGCCTCATGCGGACAAGGAGGCTGCCGCTGCTACGGCTATCTCAGAGCACTACGGTATTGCACTGAAAAAGCTCACCGTCCAAGGCTATGCACCACCGGATGGTTACGTCCCCGGTAGGAACGCTGTCCTATTGAGCCTGGCCCTCATGGCCACAACGTTCACCTGTGGCCTGATCGGGCTCGGCATCCATAGCGGAACTCCGTACGCTGACTGCACTTCCGACTTTTGCGGCAAGATGCAGAAGGTGTGTGACCTGTACACGGGCGGACAGGTGCAGATCGACGCGCCGTTCGCGGAGTGGACGAAAAGCGAGATCTGGGACTACGCCCGTGCGCATGGCGTCCCGCTCGACGTGACTCACACTTCGAACCCCGACGACCTGGTTGCCCACTACGAGTAGCTACAGACCGAATGCTCATGCTGGCGAGAAGCAGTAGCCTTCACCACCCATCGGGTGTAACCATCCAGACGCCACTCCTGGTGCCGTCCTTTTCGAGCAGAGGCTTCGGCTTCAGGCAGGATGGGAGTGCTGAGATCAAGACGATATACGAGGTAGCAAGCGAGTTTCTCGCCGACACCATGCTCGTTAGCGCCTACGATCTGCACCAAGGCCACCTGGGACCAGTAGAGCACGCTATCGTTGACCTCACGTTCGTAGACAGTGGCGGGTACGAGACGTCCGATGAACCGGACCTTTCGAGCATCTACGACCAGCCCGTCGAGGCAAAGCCGTGGTCGGTAGCCGCCTTGAAGGAGGTGCTCGATGGTTGGTCTGAGCACGTGCCGGCGGTGTTCGTCAGCTTCGACAGCCCTGACATGCGGCAGCCTCTCGCCGATCAGGTAAAGGCTGCCAAGTTACTTCTGGACGCTTACCCAGACCAGTTCCACGCGCTCCTGGTCAAGCCCGAGACCGAGAGCCAGCGGTACGTTCAGGTCAAGCTCGTCGAGGAGCAGACGAAGCTTCTCGACGGGTTCCACATCGTAGGCTTTACCGAGAAGGAGTTGGGTGGGTCGATTATCAAACGGATGGAAGCGCTGGCCACGATCCGCGAGGCCATGGATGAGGCGGGCGTCACAGCGCCCATCCACGTATACGGCAGTTTGGATCCCATTACCTCAGCACTGTACTTCCTGTCCGGGGCAGAAATCTTCGACGGGCTGGCGTGGCTGCGCTACGGTTTTGTAGACGGCGTGGCGTGCTACTACCACAACTTTGCCGCTCTCAAGGAAGACATTGGGATCGATAAGGACGACGACTTCATCAGAGGCAAGATGATGCAGGACAACCTGGGATACCTCACACGACTTCGAAATCAGATGGCAGAGTTCCTTCGATCTGGCGGGACTGACTTCGAGATCTTCGAACACAACGCAGGCCTTTTACGGACAAGCTACGAGCGGTTTTGTGAGAAGATCGGGAGGGTAGCGTAATGGGTGGCGGCGGAGGGGGCGGTGGCTACATCCGGTCGGAGCCCGAAAAACTGTTACGCAAGATCCGTCAGTCCGATGAACGGACGAAGGACAAGGAGTACGAAGCGGAAGTCGAGCACCACTTGAACTCCCTTTTGAAGGACTACAACGATCGCAACACGGAGGCAATCAAGCGTCACCTGGAGGAAATCAGGAAAGCACTGGAGAAGGATCTCGAAGGGACGTTAGACCTCCTGTACGGCGGTTCGGTCGCCAAGCACACCTACGTTGAAGGCCTGAGCGATGTGGACTCTCTCGCCGTGCTGGATAGCTGCGAACTGGCTAACGGCTCCCCGCAGGCTGCCAAGGAGTATTTTGCCCAGAGGCTCCGCGAGCGCTTTCCCAAGACCGAAATCGACGTAGGCAAGCTGGCTGTGACCGTGCGCTTCTCCGACGTGGAGGTACAGTTGCTTCCGGCAGTGAGCTGCAAAAGCAACGTCCAGATACCTGATGCGTCGGGAAAGAAGTGGTCTGAGATCAACCCTGAGGGGTTCAGGAAGGCACTAACTCAGACTAACCAGGCGAATGGAAATAAGGTGGTCCCGGTGATCAAGCTGGCGAAAGCTATCATCAACAACCTGCCGGAAAAGCAGCGCATCTCTGGGTACCACGCCGAGTCTCTGGCGGTGGAGGCCTTCAAGAACTACAAAGGTGAGCAGCGCCTCAAGCCCATGTTGCAGCACTACTTTCGAACTGCCGCCAACCTGGTGCGCCAGCCCATCCGCGACCGCACGGGGCAGTCCGTCCACGTCGATGACTATCTCGGTGCCCCGAACAGCCTCGGCAGGCGAATTGTCTCCGATGCGATGGGGCGGATTAGCCGGCGCATGAGCAATGCCGACAACGCCGGCTCCGTGGACGAATGGCGCAAGATGTCCGACTGACAGTAGTACATGGAACGAGCCGACCTAAAGAAACAAGCGAAGGTCGTGGACATGATGCTGACTGGCCATTCGATCCTGGCGCGTCAGTACAAGTTCAAAGCCATGGCCTTGGAGATCCTCCTAGCCGCCGCTTCTACCGTCCTGGTGGCACTGACCTTCGCTGATGCCGGCGTACTTGCATTCTTCGGAATGAGCGCCGAGGCTGGCAGGATCGCGCTGGGGGTGTGCTCAATCCTGGTCTTCTTCCTATCCATCGTCTCGCTGATCGTGGACTGGGAGGGGAAGGCTGGTAAGCACAAGGAGGCGTTCGATACGCTGGTGCGGCAGAAGGCAGAGTGGCGCGACATGCTGACCAACTACGACACCTACGATGCACGGGAGAGGGCGGAGTTCTCCAAGAGGTCATCCCTTGTGCTGGGCAATCTCATCCCGATCCCGGACGCGAAGTTCAACTACCTCAAGGCACGCCATCACAGAAAGCTTCTGCTGAGCAAGACGGTTAGTGCGAATCCGGGCGTATCATACTTTGCCCTACGGTGCCGCGTGTTCTTCCGGGGGATCAGGAAAGCCTTTCAGGCCCAACTTCCAGATGACAGAGGTTCCCAGAAATGAAGCTGCACATATACGAATCACCTGTCCACCTGTACGCCAAGGCCTACTACATCGCCAAGAGGGCGGTCCTGGACGAGGGCTATGCCGACGAGGTTGATTGGCAGTACTCGACCTCGCTCGACACCCTTGACGAGCCCACGTTTCTCCGTGAGGCGGCCTGGGTAATCTTGTGTAGCGGGATGCGCGAAAAGGTAGTCAGCGATAAGTTCCAGGCCATCAGCAAGGCCTTTCTGCACTGGACCTCGGCACGTGACATCGTGGAGAACGCCGCATCCTGCGAGCGTGAGGCACTTCTCCACTTCAATAACGTCCGCAAGATCGGCGCGATCACGCAGGTCGCCGACATGGTCTGCCACCTGGGGGTGGCCGAGATCGTCCGCAACCTCCGTTCATGTGGGGTGCCCTACCTGGAACGGTTCCCCTTCATTGGCACCGTCACGGCCTTCCACCTGGCTAAGAACATCGGGCTACCGTGCGCAAAGCCCGACCGACACCTTGCCAGCATCGCTAACCGCCTGGGGTTCACCGACGCTCACGCCCTGTGCTCCGAAATCGCAGGAGTAACGGACGAGCCAATCCCGGTTGTGGACATTGTGCTCTGGAGGTTTGCGACGCTTCACCGTACCTACCTCGACCGTTTCTTGGCCGCTTTCACCAGAGGGGAGGTGGAGTGGGAAGCATGACTCAGAACCTTCTGCGCTTGCATTCTCCGTTCTGCCGGTGCAAAGATGTGTAGGCAATAGCCCTTGCCAAATCATCAGGCAGAAAGAGTTGCATTCTCCGTTCTGCCGGTGCAAAGATGTGTAGTGGAATACATCACAAGCCCGTTTGCTATTGCCTACTGCTGCATAACAAGCCACTCCGGCGGACAAAGGGCTGGACAGGCCTGCCTGTTACCTCCGCTGGCGATTCCATAGCTTCACTGAAACGATCACTGGTCCTTCGCCGCTGATCGGCGGACCGTAGCCGGACGGACACGAAACATATGCTCAAGCAGAGGCCGAACGATGAGGAGACCATTCAGAGCGCCGTGCGCGAGATCAACGAGCACTGGCGAACAGGGGAATACGACCGCATTGGTGCACGGCTGGCGGGCGATGTGATCATCGCTCCCCCGGGGTTTGATGGGCGGGTTCGCGGCCGTGACGCCTATGTCCAGTCTTATCGGGACTACGACCAGGGTGTAAGGACGCTGGACTTTGCGGCCGGCGATCCGCAGGTTGACCTAATCGGGGATGTGGCGGTGGCCGTCACGCCGTTCCGGGTCGTATATGAAGTCCACGGTACCCGACATCAGGAGAGCGGGCACGACATTCTCGTGTTCTCGCGCTTACACGGGGAATGGATGGTGGTGTGGCGAACGATGCAGGTTGCCGCTGCGGGAACAACGCCGGTTGACGATACCGGCTAACGACAGTATGTGGCGAACGGCACTACGCGCCCGCCGCTGATGCTGAGCGTTATGCAGCATAGATGCTTCCGATGTAGAACAATCTGCCGCTCAGGCGTAAAAATCTGAAAATGAAAAACGTACTCTGCTTGGACAGTTATGCCTGCCACGCTTTCAGCTAAACAAGCCTCACTGCGCCTGATCGAGCGCCTCGATGAGGATGTCACATTCGAGGACATCATCTATGAGCTTTATTTTCTTCAGAAGGTTGAGCGCGGGTTAGAGGACGTCAAGGAAGGACGAACCCTCTCGCACGAGGAGGTGCGCAAGGAGTTTGAGAAATGGCTCTCGTAAGGTGGTCATCGGCAGCAAAGCAGGATCTGGCCGCCATCCGAGATTACTACGAGAGCAGTTCGCCCAGCTATGCGCGTACCGTCATCAGCAAGCTCTTTGGCTCTGTTACGAACTTGAAGCAGTTTCCGCGCATGGGGCGAGAAGTGCCAGAGATCGAGGACGAAGCGTTCAGGGAGTTGATCGTGGAGGGCTACCGAATCGTGTATTTGGTAGCAGGAGAAGAGGAAGAAACGGAGGTAGAGGTGCTAACGATAGCGCATGGTAGGCAAGACCTGTTGAAGAAGCTATCTCGGCGTAGCTGAAGATGCTGCCCAGCCCCTGTATTCCCTCCAGCCCTTCCCCTTACCCCCCATGCTCCGCTACCGAAAGCGCCTCGCCAGAATCATCGCCGCCGTGGCCCTCGGGGTTGCCGTCGTGGTGGGGGCGGTGTACTGGAACGAGGCGCGCAAGGAGGTGGTGTTCCTGTGCGGCAACTTCGGGCCGGGCGTCGCAGAGGCGAGCGTGCGGCGGCAACTCGACACGGGCCATTTCCTGCGCTACCGCACCGAGGACGGCCCGGCGGGCCGGCGCATCGTGGCGGACAGCCCGCTGACGCTCGGGCTCTACCGGTGCGTCGTCGAACTGGAGGCGGACGGGACGGTGCGGGCGGCGCGGGTGGAGTAGCGCCGGGGGGAGCGGCTCAGGCGGGGCCGGTCCGCAGCGCGCTCTCCAGGGTCGTGGCCGCGTCGGTGCGGGCATCGCGGTATTTGACGATGACCGGCGTATAGAGCGCCAGCCCGTGCTGCCGGGCAAAGGCCGAGTCCGCCGGTCGGCTGCCGGGCACCACCACGGCCCCGGCCGGGACCTCCAGCGTGCCGGTTTCGTCCGCCGTGTACACACGCTCGTGGACGAGGTCGTAGAGCCGCGTCGAGCGCGTCAGGATGACGCCGGGGGCCAGCACGGCCCGCTCGCGGATGAGGCAGCCCTCGTAGATCCCACAGCCGCCCCCGATGAAGGCGTCGTCTTCCACGATCACCGGCAGCGCACCGGCCGGCTCCAGCACCCCGCCGATCTGAACGGCCGCCGAGAGATGCACCCGCTGCCCGATCTGGGCACAGCTCCCCACCAGCGCGTGCGAGTCGATCATCGTCCCCGTATCCACGTAGGCGCCGACGTTCACGTACATCGGCGGCATGCAGACGACGCCGGGCGCCACGTAGGCGCCGCTGCGGATGGCCGACCCTCCCGGGACGATGCGGACGCCATCCTCCAGACGCATCGCGCGGGGAGGATAGGTGTGTTTGTCGAAGAAGGCGAACGGCCCCGTGCTGAAGTCCGTCAGCCTGCCGAGCCGGAAGCCGAGGAGGATGCCCTGCTTGATCCAGGCGTGCGTCGTCCACGAGCCGTCCGAGGTGCGCGTTGCTGCTCGCAGGGTACCCCGGTTCAGGCTGTCGATCAACGCCGACACGGCGGCCTCGGCCTCGGGCCGGTCCAGCGCATCGGCGGGCTGGGACGTCAGCGCCTCGATGCGCCGGCGCAGGTCGTCGGTCATGGGGAGGGGGGAAGGTCGATGGAAACGGTCGAAGGGGCGCGGCGAGGAGGCGTCCGTTGCTCCGGCGCCCGGCCGGGGTCTACGCCGCAACGCTGATGAGCGTTTCGAAGGCTTCGAGGACCCGGCGGCGGGTGGTGTCCGGCATGGGGACGAGCGGCAGGCGCAACGTGGGTTCGATCAGCCCCATCTCGGCGAGGACCGCTTTGATCGGGATCGGGTTGGTGTCGAAGAAGCACGCCCGCATGGCCGGGAGCAGGTCCATGTGCAGCCGCCGCGCCTCGGTCACGTCGCCGGCCAGGGCCGTCCGCACCAGCGTGCTGAAGCGATGCGGCAGGGCGTTGCTGATGACCGAGATCACCCCGTCGCCCCCGAGCAGCACGAGCGGCAACGTCCACTCGTCATCGCCGGCATAGACGGCCAGGTGGGCCGGTCGGTGCCGCAGGATGTCGCTGATCTGAGCCAGGTTGCCGGAGGCTTCCTTGATGCCCACCACGCTCGGGACCTCCTCGGCCAGGCGCAGGACGGTGTCCGCCTGCAGGTTGAAGCTCGTCCGCCCCGGGACGTTGTAGAGGATGATGGGCAGGTCGGTGGCGTCGGCGATGGCGGCGACGTGGGCGCGGAAGCCCTCCTGCGAGGGCTTGTTGTAGTAGGGACCCACGACGAGCTGCCCGTCGGCGCCGGCGGCGGTGGCCTGACGGGCGAAGGTGACGCTCTCGGCGGTGGCGTTGCTGCCGGTGCCGACGATCACCGGCACCCGGCCGGCCGTGTGCGTGACGGCCGTCTCGACCAGGCGCACGCGCTCGTCGAACGTGATGGTGGGGTTCTCGCCCGTCGTGCCCAGCACGACGAGCGCCTCCACGCCGCCCTCGATCTGGTAGTCGATCAGCCGGCGAAACGCGGCTTCGTCGAGCGCGCCGTCTGCCGTGAACGGAGTGACGAGTGCCGGGGCGGTTCCGGTGAACAGGGGCGTGCGGCTCATGGGTTCGGGCTCAGCTTGCGGTGGTCAGAGAGAGGGTGGGGGCGGGCAACCCGTCTTGCAGGGCATCCTCCAGCGTGAACAGCCCGCGTCGCCCGGGCAGCCAGGCGGCGGCCTGGAGCATCCCCGCGGCAAAGCCGTCCCGGCTGGTGGCCTCGTGGGTGAGCAGAAGCCGGTCGTGCGGGCCTTCCACGGCGACGGTGTGTGTGCCGATGACGTGCCCGGTGCGGGTGGACGTCACGTGCAGCGCGTCCGGGTCGATGCGCTGGTGCTGTGTCTCCGTGGCCAGGTGGGTCTTCCGGCCGAGGCCGTCGAGCAGGATGCGGGCCAGCATCAGGGCCGTGCCGCTGGGGCTGTCCGCCTTGCGGGTGTGGTGGACCTCGTGGAGCGCCACGTCGTAGTCCGGCAGCCGGTCCAGCAGCGGCGTCAGGTGCCGCAGCACCTGCGTCAGCAGGGCGATGCCAAGGGAGAAGTTGGCGGCGTAGAGCACCGCCGCGTCGTGGGCCTCCACCCACTGCCGGACGCGCGGCAGGGCGTCGTACCAGCCGGTCGTGCCCACGACGAGCGGCATCCCCCAGCGGCAGCACCGCTCGATGTGATCGAGGACGACGCCCGGCAACGACACGTCGATGGCGACGTCGGCTCCGTTGAAGGCCGCCAGGCCCTCGGCCTGCGACAGCGGCCGGCTCGTGTTGAACCGCGCCACCACCTCGTCGCCGCGCTGACGGGCCAGGTGCTCGACGGCCGTGCCCATCTGGCCGGTTCCGATCAGGGCGATGCGCATGGAGACAACAGGCGTTCGTGGGAGGACGATGCGGTCGTCCCCCAGGATAACAGCCCGCTCGCGCGGCCCCAAAAAAATGGACGAATCGAACGGTTATAACAAAAAATGTTGTATATACAACATTCGATCCCGTGTATTCCCTGACTCCGCCGCCCTATGCGCACGATATCCGAGGCCGTCCGTGATCTGGTGGCGGCCAACCCCTGGCTTCAGTTCGGGCTGCATCACCGGTTGTTGAACCTCAGCCAGACGGCCCGCTTCCTGCAGCCGCTCGTCGAGGCACGGACGCAGAAGGCCGTCCGGCCGTCGGCCATCCTGATGAGCCTGTCCCGCCAGCAGCAGCACGTGACGTTGCCCGAGGTGGATCGGGTGGTGGAGTTCTACGTGGAGCGGATTCACGTGCATCACGGCCTCTGCTCGCTGACGGTGCCCCGAAGCCGCCGCACGCAGCAGGAGATCGACGAGTTGATCCGCCGGATCCGGCAGGAAGAGGGGTACCTGACGCTGACGGAGGGGCACACGGAGATCACCGTGATCCTGGAAGGGGCGCAATGGGGCCACGTGCAGGCGGTGCTGACGGTCCCTCCGAAGCAGGTACAGCGACGTATGGCCGGGCTGGGGGTGACGTTCAAGGAGCAGTACCTCGACGTGCCCGGGTTGCTGTATCAGTTGTTGCAGCAGCTGGCGCTGCAGCAGATCAACGTGGTCGAGATTGCTTCGACGATGACGGAGTTCAACATCTACCTGCACGAGGACGACCTCATGCCGGCCTTCGACGCGATCTATCGCAAGTTCGCCCGGGAGCGGACGGGCGGCTTGCCTCGCTGAGGGGAAGGGCCTCGGCAGCGGAGGCCGGCTCGTGCGCCGCCAGAGGCCGGAGGGACCGTAGCGGCCCCTCCGGCCGGGGTACGGCGGGGGCCCGGGGCAGGGCGGGGGCTCAGAAGGCCAGCACGGCCACCATCGCGCCGGCGGGGTCCTCCAGTATGGCGAAGCGGCCGACGTCGGGGATGTCCCGGGGCGCCACCCGGATCCGGCCTCCCAGCGCCGCGGCCCGGTCCACAGTGGCATCGGCATCGGCCACGGCGATGTAGCACAGCCAGCCGGCGGGGGTGTCCGGCAGGTTCATCATGCCCGCGGCATCCCGCTCGCCCTGCCGGAACAGCCAGTACGTTCCGTCGGCACCCATGTCGACGGTTCGCGTCGTCCAGCCCAGCAGCGGGCCGTAGAACGCCGCGGCACGGGCCGGGTGAGGCGTCAGCAACTCGTGCCAGCATACGGTGCCGACGACGGGCGGACCGTCCGGGGTCGGCACCTCGGGCTGGCCCTGGAACAGGCCAATGACGGCGCCGGTGGGGTCAGCGATCAGCGCGAAGCGGCCGTCCGGGATGGGGGTGGGCGGCACGTGGACGTGGATGTCGTCCTGCTGCACGGCCGCGTCGAGGTCCATCACGGCGGTGTAGGAGATCCAGGCCGCAGGGGTCCCGGCATCCCCTCGCGCCTGCGTGAGCCCGGCGATGGCCGTCTCGTTCTGGACGAACGTGGTGTACAACCCGGCGTCGCCCATGTCGGCTACGTTGACGTCCCACCCGAACAGCTCGGTGTAGAACGTTCGGGACGCCGCAACGTCCGGTGTGTTGATCTCATGCCAGACAAACGTGCCGGGGAGGGTGATCGGGGCATTCTGGTGTGCGGTTCGGGGTTCGTTCATGGCGGAATCCTCCGTCGATGGGTGTGGTAAGGAAGGAGCGGTCAGGACGGGGGATAACCTACGTCGTCGTGCTGACACCCCTGTGTCTTATATGTGCGCCCCGCCGTTTTTTTTGACCGGCGTTACGCCGCAGGCGACGACGGGGCCTCTGTTCTCCGCTTTCGCTTCGTGGCAGGTCCCCGACCCCGGAGAGGGCAACCGATAGAGCTCCTCCCCATGCGGATGGGCGGTCGTCAGCCGTCAGCGGTCAGTCGTCAGCTTTCAGCCAGCAGCCCTCCACCAGCAGCCAGCAGCCCTCCACCAGCAGCCCGAAGCCCGCCGCCAGCAGCCCACAGCCCATGACGCCGTTATTTACGCTCGATACGCCGCAGGTGCATCTGACGTGGAGCTTCCGGGCGGACCGGGTGCCGCCGGCCCTGCCGGGGGGGCATCCCCGGCCCGAAGCCGGGTGGTCGGTGCCGGTCGAGCCGCTGGACGGGACGGCGGGGCCGGACGCCGTGGCGGCTCCGCCGTTGTGGGAGCAGACCGACTACCTGGTGTTCGTGCAGAGCCGCTGCGGGCAGCCGGTGCGTCTGCGCCACCGTGATCCGGTGCTAACGGCCGGCCTGCATACGACCCCCGACGGCCGGGTGCAGCACGGGACGATCAACTTCGGCAGCCAGGTGGGGCAGAGCCGGTTCGTGGTGGAGGTCGGCGGGCGGCCGCACGTGGCGTTCACGGTGGAGGTGATCCCCTCGAAGCTGGATTATCGGTCGGACTACGCGGCGTTGCGGGACGAGGTGCAGGCTCTTGCGCGCTCGCTGGTGCTGGCGTACCTGCGGGCCACCGGCCGGCCGGCGCGCCCGGTCCCGGACGCCGCCGACGACGAACTGGCCTGGGCGCTGCTGCTCCGGGCCACGCTGGACGACCTGGAGGCGGCGCTGGGCTATCTCGCCCGGCATCCGCTCTGGGGCACGGCCCGGCAGGTCGAGCTCGCTCGGCCCGAGCGCATCCGGCGGCCCGACCCCGCGGTGCGGCGGGCGATGCAGCGTGCCCCGGCTCACCGGGCGGACGGTGGGGCCGGCGTGCACGGCGGCCGCGCCCGATGGCCGGCGGCCCGCCATGCGTACACGCTGGACACGCCGGAGCATCGCTGGCTGGCGGCGCGCCTGCACGGCCTGCGGCGGCGTCTGGTCGCCCTGGCGGAGGGCGAGCGCCGGCGTCCGGGGCGGCGGGCGTCGGCGGTGCACGGCGAACTCGTGGCCCTGGCCGACCGGCTCGACCGGCTCACCCGGCTCGACGTGCTCCGTGCCGCTTCGCTGGAGGATCGGCCGGCGGCTCCGTCGCTGCGGCTGATGGCGGCCCCGGGCTATCGCGAGGCCTACCAGGCCTGCCTCCGCCTGCAACGCGGGCTGGCGCTCCACGGCGACGTGCTGGACGTCAGCCTGAAGGACCTGCACGTCCTGTACGAATACTGGTGCTTCCTCACGCTCGTGCGGGCAACGGCCGACGTGCTCGGCACATCGCTGCCGTGGGCCGATCTGCTCGCGGTAGAGGCCGACGGCCTGCGCGTGCGGCTGCGCCGGGGGCGCCGGCAGACGGTCGTGGTGTCCGGGGCCGGCGGCGTGCGCGGGGCGATCACCTACAACCCCCGGTTCGGCGGGCCGGGCTACCTCGTGCCGCAGCAGCCCGACCTGATGCTGACCCTCACCGCCCCGGGCCGGTCGCCCCGCCGCTGCATCCTCGACGCCAAGTACCGCCTCGACGCCTCGCCCGCCTACGTGGCCCGCTACGGCCTGCCCGGCCCGCCTGCCGACGCACTCAACACGCTGCATCGCTACCGTGACGCCATCGTCGATGCCGAAGGGCGGCGCACGGTCACGCAGGCCGTGGCGCTGTTTCCCTACCGGGAAGCCGTTCCCGGCACCTACGCCGCGGGCCGCCACGCCCGCGCGCTGGCCGAGGTGGGCGTCGGCGCGATCCCGCTGCTGCCGGGCGCCACGCAGCACCTGACCGCCTGGCTGGCCGGCCTGCTCACACCCGGCGGCGGATGAGGACGCAGCGGCGTGAGGCGGTGCCCTGCGTCAGCCGCCCGCAGCCGCGATCATCCCCAGGATGCCGGCCCGGATCATCGCCACGGCGATGGCGGCCAGAAACAGGCTCGCCACCTTGGCGATGGCCTTCGACGTGGCCGAGCCCAGCTTCTGCAGGAGCTGCGGGCCGTAGAACAACACCACCAGCACCAGCCCCAGGTTCACCAGCAGCGATACGAGCGTGGCCGGATAGCCGAAGCTCTGCTGCGCCACGAGGATCGTGGTGATGGCCGCCGGGCCGACGATCAGCGGGATGCCCAGCGGAACCACCCCGAGGCTGCTGTCCCCGTTCTCCGGGGACCGGCGCTTGTAGTCGCCAAACAGCAGATCGGAAATGCTGAGCACCAGCAGGATCAGCCCGCCGCCCACGCGCAGATCATTCACCGTGATGCCCAGCACGCGGAAGATGATCTGCCCCGCAAAGAGAATCAGCACCGAGACGACGAACGCCGTCGTGACGGCCTGCACCACGAGCCGCCGCCGCGCCGACACCGACAGCCCCTCCGTCAACCCGATGAAGAGCGGGAGAATTCCCGGCAGGTTGATGGCGACGAACAGGGGGAGGAACGCTTCGAGGTAGATGTTCACGGAAACCGGGGTCCGGGAGTTCAGGTTGAGCAGGGCGGGATGCGCGGGGCGGCACGGGATTCCCGGCGGAACGCGTCATCCGGGCTCCTTCCTTCTTCGATCTCGATCCCCTTCGACATGTCCCATCCGGCTGACGGCGCCGTTTTTCGCAGCGGTCTTGCGCTTTGTTCCCTGCTTTTCCTGGGCGTCCTGGCCCTCGGCTGCGAGGATCCGCCGCCGCCGCCCGAGGACGACCCCGGCGGCGAGGTGCTCTACTTCGAGCCGATCGGCTTCGGCACGCGTGCCCGGCTCCGCGACACCACCGAGGTCGTCATCCGCGACAGCACCACCTGGGCCGCCTACCGCGATTCGCTGACGGCCACCGGCCCGTTCCGCCCCGTCGACTTCAGCCAGGCCGTCGTGCTCCTGGCGGCCGTCCCGGCGCCCAGCGGGGGGCACCTGGTCGAGTTCGAAGCCGTCGAACTCGTCGGAGACACCCTGGTCGCGCAGTACGTCCTCAGCGTTCCGGGGGCGGACTGCATCACGGCGATGGGGCTCACCACCCCCTTTCAGGCCGTCCTCGCCCGGCGCACCGAGGCCCCGGCGCGGTTCGTCCGCCGCACCGAGGCGTATTCGTGCGAGCTGTGACGCGCCCGGCTCAGCCCGCCACCAGCCGCTGGTAGAAAGCCAGGGTCTGGCGGGCGACGCTGGCCCAGCTGAACCGCTCCAGGACGCGCCGGCGGGCGGCCGTGCCCATGCGCTCCCGCAGCGCCGCGTCGCCCAGCAGCCGGTTGATGGCCGCCGCCAGGTCGCGGCTGAACCGCTCCGGGTCCTTCGGCTCGAAGTCCGTCGCGCCGCGGGCCTCCAGCTCGACGAGCAGCCCCGTCTCGCCGGGCACGACGATCTCGGGGATGCCGCCGACGGCCGAGGCCACCACCGGCGTCTCGCACGCCATCGCCTCCAGGTTGATGATGCCGAAGGGCTCGTAGACGGAGGGGCACACGAACACGGCGGCATGGCTGTAGAGCGGGATGATGTGCTCGCGCGGCATCATCTTAGGGATCCACACGATCCGGTGCTGCCCCTCGGCCCGGGCTTCCTCGACGAGCGCCGTCATCTCCCGGGCGATCTCCTCGGTGTCCGGGGCGCCGGCGGCCAGGACGACCTGCACGCCCGGCTCCAGATGCCGGATCGCCCGGACGAGATGCAGGATGCCCTTCTGCCGCGTGATGCGCCCGACGAACAGGACGTACGGCGTCTCCGGGTCGATGTCATACTGCCGCAGCACCTCGGGCGCCGGCGTCGGCCGGTACTCGTCCGGGTCGATGCCGTTGGGGATGATCTGGATGCGCTCGAACGGGACGCCGTAGAGGTCGTGCACGTCCTGCCGCATGGCGCGGGAGACGGCCACGACGCCGTCGGCATTCTGGTAGGCGGTCTTCTCGATCCACGAGCTGGCATGGTACGCCGTGCCGAGTTGCTCGACCTTCCACGGACGGTGCGGCTCGAGCGAGTGGGTCGTCAGCACGAGCTTGCTGCCGGCGAGCTGCTTGACGAGGCATCCGGCGAAGTGGCTGTACCAGGTGTGGCAGTGCACGACGTCCGCCTCCGCGACCCGGCCCGCCATCTGGAGGTCCCGCGCCATGGTGTCCAGGAAGCGCGTGTGGCGGGGGTCCTGGGCGGGGATGTCCACCCCCGCCTCGACGCCGTGGACGGTCAGGTTGCCCTGCTGCACACGCTGCTCGCCGAAGCAGAAGACGTGGATCCGGTGCGCGCCGTCGTTCAGCTTCGCCAGTTCGCGGGTCAGGTACTCGACGTGGACGCCGGCGCCGCCGTAGACGTTCGGCGGGTATTCGTTGGTCAGGATGGCAATGTTCATGGGGACGGAATCGGATGACACGTGGGCGAAGGGCCGGCGCCGCCCGGTACGGATACGCCGCGGCGGTCCGGCTCAGAACCCGTTGCCGACGGTGTTCGTGCGGATGCGCATGAGCTTGTCGTTGGCCGTCATGTAGAGCGTCCGGCCGTCGTCGCCGAAGGCACAGTTGGCCGTGGGCTCGCCGGTGAGGATAGTGCCGAGGTGCGTGCCGTCGGGGGCGATGACCAGCACGCCGCCCGGGCCGGTGGCGAACAGCGTGCCGTCGCGGGCGAGCTTCAGCCCGTCGGGCAGGCCCCGGCGTCCCTGCGCGGCCAGCGGGGCGGCATCGAAGAACACCCGTCCGTTGGCGATCGTGCCGTCCGGCTGCACGTCGTAGGCCATGATCACCGGCCGGTTCGGGTCCGACTGAGCCACGTAGAGGGTGCGCTCGTCGGGCGAGAAGGCAAGGCCGTTGGGGAAAGAGAGCGCATCGGTCAGCAGCGTCACGGTGCCGTCGGGGGCGAGGCGGTAGACGCCGTTGTAGGGCAGCTCTTTCAGCGGCGAGTCGTTCAGCCCCTCCAGGCCGTAGGGCGGATCGGTGAAATAGAGGGCCCCGCTGCGGTGATAGACCAGGTCGTTCGGGCTGTTGAAGCGCCGGCCCTGGTAGCCGGTGGCCAGCGCGACCTTGGTGAAGTTGGACGAGTTGAGGCGGCTGATCTGGCGCAGGCCGTGGTCACACAGCACGAGCCGCCCCTGCGCGTCGAGGGTCAGCCCGTTGGCGCCCAGCTCGCGTCCGGGCGGGGCCTCGCCCACCCCGTAGCCGGCCGGACGCAGGTAGACGCCGAGGCCGTCCGCCTCACTCCACCGGTGGACGGTGTTGTTCGGGATGTCGGTGAAGAGCAGGTAGCCCCCGTCCGGGACCCAGACGGGCCCTTCCGACCAGGCGAAGCCCTCGGCCAGGACTTCGATCACCGCCTCGGGGGGGATGAGCGCATCCAGCCGGGCGTCCAGGCGCTCGACGGATCCGGTGGTGGGGTACGCGACGTCAGGCATGGCGGCGTCGGGGCGCGGGGATTCGGTGGCACAGCCGGCGAGCAACAGCACCAGACCCAGGGTCGGCAGCCGGCGAGTCCGGCCGGTTGCGGGGGGCATCGAGGAAGGGCAGCGCATGGAACATGGAGTGGATGAACGCAGCGGGGCGATCGGGCGACTCCCGCAAGAACGCCACCCCGCCTCGCCCTGTCAACCGGGCCGCGCCGGGAGGAAGGCGAAGACCGATAGAGGTCCGAAGCCTACCCTGTTCAGGACGAAGCCGTTAGCTGTTCAGGACGAAGCCGTTAGCTGTTCAGGACGAAGCCGTTAGCTGTTCAGGACGAAGCCGTTAGCTGTTCAGGACGAAGCCGTCACCGTCGTGTCGTAGATCTGCACCTTCGTCCACAGCGGCGCCAGTTCCCGGAAGGCATCGTGGACGGGGTCGACCTGATAGGCGTCGTGGGCGGCCAGGTCGTCGAAGACGGTGACGAGGGCGTAGTCGTAGCTGCTGTCGATGATGGGGCGCGGCGGCGTCTCGGCGGGCGTGCCGACGTAGCCGTGCCGGACGGTGTCGATGGTCAGCAGCGAGGCCAGGCCGTCGGTGAACTGCCGGCGCTGCGCCTCGGTCAGGTCGTCGCGCAGCCAGAAGTAGACGCTATGGATCATCATGGGGGGTATCGGGGCTCGGGGGGATGGACGATGGCGTGCGCCACGGGGGCGCCTGCCGGAACTTCGAACATCTCCGAACGAACCTCAAGCCACGGCCCGTGGGGACCCGGCTCGCGGACCCGGCTCGGGGACCCGGCTCAGTGGATCGGCGAACCGAGCACCCGCGTCAGCGCCCGGTCGACGCGCGGATCGTCGCCGGAGAAGACGACGACCAGCTTTTCGCGACGCCAGAGCTTGGCTTCGTTGCGCCCGCCGGTGGTGGACTGGAACATGTCCATGTCCGTGATGGCATCGCCGCCGGAGGCGTATTCGAAGATGAACAGCTGCCCGCCGCTGGTGACGGTGAACACCTGCCCGGTCGCCGTGGCCTCGGTGCCCGAGTACGGGCCGTCGTACTGCATGGCGATGCCCCGGTCGTGGAGGTATTCGACGAGGCCGTTCACGTCCTGGATCGGGGCGGCCTTCTCGTCGGTCGACTTCGTGAAGGACGAGCAGCCGACCAGCGCGACGAGCAGCAGCACGATCCCGGCGTGGGGCGCGGGGTGGGGCTGCGAGAGCATCGAAGGCATCACCATAGAGGGCACCTGCGGTTCTGTGTGAAGGGAGGCGGGCCGTCCGGTCGGCGGCCGCGTGCATCCCGGGGAGGCCCGCCCGCCGTCGTGGGCGTCGCATCCGGCAGGGGGAGCGGGCCGGGAGGGGCGGAGCCGGACGGGGCGTAGTGCAACGTAGCCAAAAACCCGCCGCCGGGCAACCGTCGCCGGGGTCGCTCCGGTGCCGCCGGGCTCGTACATTACGGCCGATTCGTCCTCCTCCGAACCCGCCTTTCGCGTGCCTGTGCGTTTGCATCGAACCTGGCCCGTCGCGCTGGTCGTCGTCGGGTTGCTCTTCGGCGGCTGTGCCCGCACCGCCCCGGTCGCCGTCGATGGGCCGTCGCCCCGCGCCACCGTCGGCTTCACCACGATCAGCGACTCGCTCGTGCCCGATCCGGCGGTGGAGCGCCTCATCCAGCCGTACCGTACGCAGCTGGCGGCCGTCACCGCCGAGGTGATCGGCACGGCCGCCGTGGCGCTGACGAAGGGCGAGCCGGAGAGCCCGCTGGGCAACCTCGCGGCCGACGCGCTGCTGGCCGCCGCGCAGACGGCCACCGGCACCCCGGCCGACCTCGCCGTGACCAACAACGGCGGCCTGCGCGTGAGCCTCCCCGCCGGCCCGATCACCGTGGGGCAGATCTACGAGCTGATGCCCTTCGAAAACACCGTCGTGGTGCTGACGCTGACCGGGGCCGAGGTGGATTCCCTGGCCCGGCAGATCGCCCGGCTGGGAGGCGAGCCCATCGCCGGATGGTCCTTCCGCATCACGCCCGACGAGCAGGCGGCGGACGTCCGCGTGGACGGCCGGCCGCTGGACCCGAACCGCACCTACCGGGTGGCGACCATCGACTACCTGGCCGACGGCGGCGGGGGGATGCCCGCGCTCTGGTCGCCGCAGGCGCGGCAGAACACCCGCCTGCTCTTCCGGGACGCCATCGCCGCGTACGTCCGGGCGCAGACCGCCGCCGGGGAAGCCCTCGCGCCCCGGCTCGAAGGACGCATCACCCGGACCGACGGGAGCAACGAGCCCTGAGGGCTACGCTCCCCCGCGCTTCCCGACTCCTTTCCGGCCGTTGCCCTTTTCCGCCATGCCCCTGACCCGACGCACCTTCCTCCGCCGCGGCGCCCTGGCCGCCACCGGCAGCCTCTTCCTCCCTGGCCTCGCCTGGGCCGACGACGAGCGGCACCTCGTCATCCTGCACACGAACGATACCCATTCGCGCATCGACCCCTTCCCGATGGACGGCGGGCGCAACCAGGGCCTCGGCGGTGCCGCGCGGCGTGCCACCCTCATCCAGCGGATCCGCGCCCGCCACCCGAACGTGCTCCTGCTCGACAGCGGCGACATCTTCCAGGGGACGCCCTACTTCAACCTGTTCAAGGGCGAAGTCGAGTTTCGGACGATGACCGCCATGGGCTACGACGTGGCCACGCTGGGCAATCACGACTTCGACAACGGCGTCGAGGGCCTGGCGGCCATGCTGCCGCACGCCGGCTTCGACCTCGTCTCGGCCAACTACGACGTCAGCGCCTCCCCGCTGCAGGCGCGCGTGCGCCCCTGGACGATCCGCGAGGTCGGTGGCATCCGCGTCGGGATCTTCGGCCTCGGCATCCGCTTCGAGCGGCTCGTGCTGCCGGAACTGCACGAGGGCGTCGTCTACCACGACCCCGTCGCCGTGGCGCGGGACACGGTGCAGACGCTGCAACGCCAGGGATGCCACCTCATCGTCTGCCTCTCGCACCTCGGCTATCGTTACCGGGACGACCGCGTCAGCGACGTCGAAATCGCCCGGCTCGTGCCCGGCATCCACCTGATCCTGGGCGGCCACACCCACACGTTCATGGACGCCCCCGACGTCTTCCCGCATCCGCACGACCCCGCCACGGTGGTGCATCAGGTCGGCTTCGCCGGCATCCGCCTCGGCCGCGTCGACGTCTTCATCGGCCCCGACGGTACCCTCCGCCGCTGGCTGGCCCACAGCCTGCCGGTGGACGCCCGCTGGGATGTGGCCTGAGGCTGCTGGCTACGGGCTGCTGGCTGATCGCTACGGGCTGCTGGCTACGGGCTGCTGGCTTCGTGTGACGCAGGCTCTTCCCCCTGGCCGCAGGCCATACAGGGGGAAGTCCCCGCAAGGGGGAAGGGGGTCAGACCCGTCGCTGCGCTGCCATCGTCCGGAGGCTACCCCTCCGTCGCTCCGCGACACCTCCCCTTCGCAAGGGGAGGATCTGGCTGGCTTCGGGCTGCTGGCGGCGGGCTGTGGGCTGACGGCTGAAAGCTGACGGCTGACGGCTGACCGCTCTTGAATCTGCCGTCCGGGCTGCCGAGTTTCCCCGCTGATCTTTCCCGTCGTTACGATTCACCTTCTTACATTGCTCACCTTATGGCCTCGTACAACCGCATCGGAGTCGGCTTCGTCGGCAGCGGATTCATCACCAAGTTTCACATTCAGTCCTGGCAGGCCGTACGCGAGGCGGACGTGCTGGGCGTCTGGAGTCCCAACCGGGCGCATGCGGAGGAGGCGGCCGCGCTGGCCCGGACGCTGCGCGTCGGGGAGGCGAAGGCGTATGCGTCCATCACCGACATGGTGGCCGACCCGGCCATCGACGCGATCTGGATCTGTGGACCGAACCACAAGCGCATCGAGAACATGGAGGAGATCGTGGACGCGATCAAGTCCGGCAAGGGGTCGCTCGTCGGGATTGCCTGCGAGAAGCCGCTGGCGCGCAACGTGGCCGAAGCCCGGCGGATGGTGGAGCTGGTCGAGGAGGCCGGGGTCCTGCACGGCTATCTGGAGGACCAGCTCTTCACGCCGACGCTGGTCAAGGGGCGCAGCCTGGCCTGGAAGCGCGGCGCTTCGATCAGCGGGCGGCCGTACCTGGCGCGCGCGGCGGAGGAGCATAGCGGGCCGCACATGCCGTGGTTCTGGCAGGGCCACCTGCAGGGCGGTGGCGTGCTCAACGACATGATGTGCCACAGCGTGGAGGTGGCCCGCTTCCTGCTGACCGAGCCGGGCAAGCCCCGCCACAGCATCCGCCCGGTCAAGGTCACCGCGCAGATCGCCAGCCTCAAGTGGTCGCGCGATGTGTATGCGGACTGGCTGCGCGAGCACATGGGGCCGGAGGTGGATTACCGCAAGCGGCCCTCGGAGGACTTCGCCCGGGCCACGATCCAGTACGAGGACGAAGAGGGCCGGACCCTCATCGGCGAGGTGACGACCTCGTGGAGCTACGTCGGTGCCGGGCTACGGCTGAGCTCGGAGCTGCTGGGGCCGGAGTACTCCTTTGCCCACAACTCGCTGGAGAGCGGCGGCAAGCTGTTCCTGAGCCGCCGCGTCGTCGGTGAGGAAGGCGAGGACCTGGTCGAGAAGCAGAACGCCGAGCAGGGGCTGATGCCGATCGTCGGCAACGAGGCGGCGGAGTACGGCTACGAGGACGAGAACCGGCACTTCGCCCGCTGCTTCCTCGATGGCCGGCAGCCGGAGCTGAACTTCCACGACGGCCTGGAGGTGGTGGAGCTGCTGATGACGGCCTACATGAGCGCCGAGCAGGAGCGTACCATCGCCTGGAAGCCCGAAGGGCTGGAGACGTATCGCCCCGCCGTGGCCCGCGGGGAATGGACGCCGTAGGCGATCCGGACCGGGTAGCCGCGGGCCGTGGGCTTGGCACCCACGGCCCGCGGACCACCGCCTACAGCGCGTAGCCTTCCCGGTATTCGCGGTGCAGGTACTGGTTGGCTTCTTCGTTGTTGGTGATGCGCCCGGCCAGGCCGTCCCACATCAGCTTCTCGCCATAGCCGGTGCGGAGCGCCACCACGCCGAGGAGCATCGTCTCGGTGAGCGGCCCGGCATACTCGAAGGGGCACGTCGGCTCGCCGAGGCCTTTGCAGGCATTCGCCCAGGCCATCTGGTGGCCTTCCGGGACGCGCGGCAGCATCTGCGGTGCGTCCCGGTACGCCTCCTCCAGCTCCTGCGGGTAGAGGCGCGGGTTGTAGCCATACGTGTCGTAGACCAGCACGCCCTTCTCGCCGATGAGCATTCCGCCGCCGCCCCGGTCGATGGGGGCGTCGGCCGGCATGACGGCAGGGCGGGCCGGCAGCAGGCCGCCGTCGTACCACGTCAGCCGCACCGGATCGCGGCCGCCGCGGGCGAATTCGTAGTGCACGATCGTCGCCAGCGGGTAGGAATCGACCCGGCCGCGAGGGCCACCGAAGGGGCTGCCGGCGGCTTCGACGGAGGTGGGATAGCCCAGGTCGAGCGCCCAGTAGGCATGGTCAATGAGGTGGGCGCCCATGTCCCCCAGCGCGCCGGTGCCGAAGTGGACCCAGCCGCGCCAGGCAAAGGGGTGGATGCCCTCGTGATAGGGGATGGAGGTAGCCGGGCCGAGGTAGAGATCCCAGTCGAAGCCCGGCGGCGGCGTCTCCGGCCGGTCCGGGTAGGCAATGCCCTGCGGCCAGATGGGCCGGTTCGTCCAGATGTGGGCTTCGTGCACCGGCCCGATGGCGCCTGCCCAGACCCATTCCAGCAGCCGCCGGCCGTCGTCGCCGGAGTGGCCCTGGTTGCCCATCTGCGTGACGACGTTCATCTCGGCGGCGATCTCGCGCAACCGGCGCGCCTCGTGGACGGAGTAGGTCAGCGGCTTCTCGCAGTAGACGTGCTTGCCCATGCGCATCGCCATGGCCGCCGCCACGGCGTGTACGTGGTCCGGCGTGGCCACGACCACGGCGTCGATGGTACGGCCTTCGCGGTCGAGCATCTCCCGGAAATCCGCGTAGCGCGTGGCCCCGTCGTAGGCGTCCTTCAGGGCGACGTACTCGGGGCGGGGGGTGCCCTGCTGATCCGTCATCCGCCCTTCGACGGTCCGCTGCACGTAGCCGAAGTCGACGTCGCACAGCGCCACGATGTTTTCGCTGGTCAGCGCGGACATGACGCTGGCGCCGCGCCCGCCGGCACCGACGACGGCGATGTTGAGGGTGTCGCTCGGGGCCTGGAAGCCCGGCCCGCCCAGCACGTGGCGCGGCAGGACGGTCGCCGCAAACGCACCGGCGGCGGCCCGGCCCAGGAAGGTCCGGCGAGAGATCGAACGAGGCGTGGAGGGGGAGGGAGAGGAGGCGGGGAGCGGCGTGTGCATGACGGGTCGTGAAGTGCGGAGGGGGATGAAGAAAAGGCGTGCATATCTTTTTGCATCGCCTTATGATGGTACACGATGAGCCCGTGACCTGCAAGCGCTTCCGCCGGCCGTTTCGCGGTACGGCGGGATGCGCCGGGTGCGGCGCGTTTTTCTCCCTGTCTGCTTTCCCCGATGCGTTGCCTGCTGTTTCCGATGGTGTTGCTCCTGGGTGCCTGTGCGGCGGCGCCGCCCGCCCCCGCGCCCATGATCGTCATGACCTACAACATCCGCTACGACAATCCGGGCGACGGCCCGCATGCCTGGCCCCACCGCCGGGATCAGGTGGCCTCCCTGATCCGGTTCCACGGGGCGGATCTGATCGGGGTGCAGGAGGCGCTGCGGGGGCAGATGGACGACCTGGCGGCGCGCCTGCCGGATCACGCCTGGCTCGGCGTCGGGCGCGACGACGGCCGCGACGCCGGCGAGTTCTCGGCCATCTTCTACCGGGCGGACCGCTTCGAGGTGCTCGACCACGGCACGTTCTGGCTCTCCGAGACGCCGGAGGTCGTCGCCAGCAAGAGCTGGGATGCCGCCATCACCCGGATCGTCACCTGGGCGCGGTTCCGTGATGGGGCTACGGGGGCCGTCTTCTATCACGTCAACACCCACTTCGACCATCGCGGCGCGCAGGCTCGCCTGGAAAGCGCCCGGCTGCTGACGGCGTGGATCGCCGAGACGGCCGGCGACCTGCCCGTCCTCGTCACCGGCGATTTCAACCTGACGCCGGACGACCCGCCCTACCCGGTGCTGACGCAGACGCTGACGGATGCCTACCACGCTTCGGTGTTGCCGCATCACGGCCCGGACGGTACCTTTTCGGGGTTCGAGGTGCGTCCCGTCGACGACGGCCGCCGCATCGATTACATCTTCACGCGGGGGCCCGTGCGCGTCCTGCGTCACGGCACCCTCTCCGATCACTACCCGCGCGGCTTCCCGTCGGATCACCTCCCGGTGCTGGCCGAGGTGGTGCCGGGAGGGGAGTAGCCGTCAGCGGTCAGCCGTCAGCCGTCAGCGGTCAGGTGTCAGCCAGCAGCCCGTAGCCCGTAGCCCGCAGCCAGCCGCCCGAAGCCAGCCGTCAGATCCTCCCCTTGCGAAGGGGAGGTGGCCCGCAGGGCCGGAGGGGTAGCCCCCGGCGTCGACGGCGATGCGACGGGTCTGACCCCCTTCCCCCCTCCGGGGACCTTCCCCCTGCCTGGCCTGCGGCCAGGGGGGAAGAACCTGGGGTCACACGAAACCAGCAGCCAGAAGCCAGCAGCCAGAAGCCCGTAGCCCGCAGCCAGCCGCCCGAAGCCAGCCGTCAGATCCTCCCCTTGCGAAGGGGAGGTGGCCCGCAGGGCCGGAGGGGTAGCCCCCGGCGTCGACGGCGATGCGACGGGTCTGACCCCCTTCCCCCCTCCGGGGACCTTCCCCCTGCCTGGCCTGCGGCCAGGGGGAAGAACCTGGGGTCACACGAAACCAGCAGCCAGAAGCCAGCAGCCAACAGCGATCCGCGAAGATTTTCTGACGGCTGACCGCTGAACGCTGACCGCTGAAAGCAGAAGACCCACCGATGGCTCCACGTCTCCGTCCTCGTTTCGAAGTGGAAGTGGCCCGTGCGCCGCAGCAGGTGTTGCGGGGGCTTGAAGCGGCTCTGGCCGATCCGGACGGGCCGTGCCGGGGGCGCATCGTCGGGCGGCACGCGCTGCTGCACGTGCGCGAGGACCTGCGCCACACCTGGTCGCCGTACCTGGATCTGGAGGTCGAGCCGTGGGGGGAGGGGGCGCTGCTACGCGGGCGGTTCGGGCCGCACCCGAGCATCTGGAGCTTCTTCGCGGCGCTCTACGCGATCTGCGCGTTCGTGGCCCTGGGCGGGCTGGTGGTGGGACTGTCCCAGCTCAGCCTCGGCTTTCCGGCGTGGGGGCTGTGGGCCGTGCCCGGCGCCCTCGTGCTGGCCGCCGTGGTCTACGTCGTAGCGCTGACGGGGCAGCGGCTGGCGCAGGCGCAGATGCACGCGCTCCGGGACGTCGTGCACCGCGCCGCCGGCCTGGCCGAATCGGCGGCGCCGGCTCAGTCCAGCCCCGACACCGCTGCCCGCACCTGATCGACGGCGTCGGGCGCGACGAGGCCCGCCCGGGCGGCGTGCGCGGCCATCACCTCGGTGGTCGGCGCGAGGATGAGGTCGACGCCCTGCCGGTGGATCTCCGCGGCCAGCGCCTGCACGGCCGCGTCGCGCTCGGCGCCGCTCACGTCGCGGATGTAGACGGCGCGGATGCGGCCGGGGAAGTCGTGCACCACGTCCCGGTAGATCTCCGGGTCCTTCTGCCCGCTGTCCCCGATGAGCAGGAACGGCAGATCGGGGTAGGTGTGCAGGAGCCGGCGGATCCAGGCGAGTTTGTGGGTTTCGTGGCGTCCCGCACCCACCTGCGCCCGGCTGAGCCCGAGGTCCCGCAGGAACAGCGGCCCGTCCGGAAGGCCGTGATGCCGGAGGAAGTCGACGAGAAAGTCGTAGAGGTTCCACGGGCTGCTGGAGACGTAGAAGAGCGGGTTGGCCTGCCCACCTCCCGGTCCGTCGTGCAGGGCCTGATAGAAGGCGCCCACGCCGTCGAAGGGCCGGCGGGTGCGGGCGTTGCCCAGGAGCGTCCGGCGCGCCATGGTGCGGAAGCGCGTCGCGCCGGTTTGCAGCACCGTGTCATCGAGGTCGCTGATGATGCCGAGGCGGGCCGAGGGGGGCGGCACGAGCACCTGCCCCGTCGTGGGCGTGCCGCCACCGGCCGGCTCCAGCGTCGCCTCGTGCCAGCTCCGGTCGCCGGGCAGCGGTTCGGGCAGGGTGAGACGTGCCCGGACGTAGCCCTCGTCGTCGGCCACGACCTCGACGGACCGGCCCTGGAGGCTCACCCGCACGGCCGCCCCCGGGACCTCGTCGCTCTCGAACCGCCGCAGCATGGCCCACGCGTTGCGCCAGGCGGGGTCGTCGTCCCGCGGCGGAGGCGGCAGCCGGTTACGCAGCACCCGCGCGAGCACGTGCACCTCCACGGGCGTTCCGTAGCCGCGATAGGCCTGGATCCACACCGGCCGGCGGTCCCACCGGCTCCTCAGGCGGTATCGGATCGCGTCGGCCCGGTGTTCCAGGTGTTCCAGCCAGGGCAGCAGGCGGTTCATGGGCGGGGGCGAGGCGGCGGGCGGTGATCTGCGAGGCCGGACGGGCATCGTCACGGCGCTCTCGCACGATAGCGCTTGACCCTCCCTCGCGCAACCCGCATCTTCCCGGATGACCCCTTCCACCTGACCCCGATCCCCCATGCTGTTCGGCGGCATCGAAGCCGGCGGGACGAAGTTCGTCTGCGCCGTCGGCACCGGCCCGGACGATCTCCGCGCGCTCACGTCGTTCCCGACGACCACGCCCGGGGAGACCCTGGAGCGGGCCATCGCCTTTTTCCGGGACCAGGAGACGCCCCCGGAGGCCGTCGGCATCGGCTCGTTCGGCCCCGTCGACCCGGACCCGGCAAGCCCGCGGTACGGCACCATCACCACCACGCCCAAGCCCGGCTGGGCGAACACCGACTTCGCCGGTACGATCCGGCGGGCGCTGGGGGTGCCGGTCGCCTTCGACACGGACGTGAACGCGGCGGCGCTGGGGGAGCATCGCTGGGGGGCGGCGCAGGGCCTGGACACGGTGCTGTACCTGACCGTGGGCACGGGCGTCGGCGGCGGCGGGCTCGTGGGGGGGCAGCGGCTGCACGGGCTGGTCCACCCGGAGATGGGCCACGTCTTCGTGCCGCGCCACCCGGACGATCCGTTCGGCGGCACCTGCCCCTTCCACGGTGTCTGCCTGGAGGGGATGGCCTCCGGCCCGGCCATCGAGGCCCGCTGGGGCCAGCCCGGCCGCGAACTGCCGCCCGACCATCCGGCCTGGGACATCGAGGCCCACTACCTCGCCTACGCCGTCGTCAACTTCATCGTCACCCTCTCGCCGCAGCGCGTCATCCTCGGCGGCGGGGTGATGCACCAGACGCACCTCTTCGGACGCCTCCGCACGAAGGTGCAGCAGATCCTCAACGGCTACGTGCAGGCTCCGGCCCTGCTCGACGAGATCGACGCCTACATCGTCCCGCCCGGCCTCGGCGACCGGGCCGGGGTGCTGGGGGCCCTCGCTCTGGCGCAGGAAGCCGTGGCTGGCGCAGGAAGCCGTGGAGGGTGAAACAGAGCGGTAGGCCGAAGGCAGATCCGGGCGGCGTCAACGCCTCGTTACGCGACCGGCGAAACCCCGGCGGGGGCCTGCCCGTGGGCGTCGGGTAGCAGAGATCCACCATCGAGGTTCACCATCGAGACGTGCCATGCCGGCCGACGCAGCAGCCCGACCCACCGTGGCCATCGCCGGGGCCACCGGCTTTGTGGGCCGTGCCCTGTGCACGGCCCTGGCGGCCGACTACCGCGTCGTCGCGCTGACCCGCTCGCCGTCGTGGGCTGCACAGCAGGACCCCGCCGATCCGGTCGAGTGGCGGTGCTGCGATCTGTTCTCGCTGCTGCAGGTCGAGCAGGCGTTGCGCGGGGCCGACTATGCCGTGTACCTGGTGCATTCGATGCTGCCCTCGGCCCGGCTGACGCAGGGCACCTTCGCCGACCTGGACCTCATCCTGGCCGATAACTTCGCGCGGGCAGCTTCCCGTGCCGGGGTCCGGCAGATCCTCTACCTCGGCGGGCTGCTGCCTCCGGACCGGAGCGACCTCTCGCTGCACCTGGCCAGCCGCCTGGAGGTGGAGACCACGCTGGGCAGCGGCACGGCCGCGCTGACGGCCCTGCGGGCGGGGCTCATCGTCGGCGCCGGCGGCTCGTCGCTGCGGATGCTGGTCAACCTCGTCCGGCGCCTGCCGGTGATGATCCTGCCCCGGTGGACCCGCTCGCGCACGCAGCCGATCGCGCGGGACGACGTCGTGCGGGCCGTCCGCTACGTCCTCGCCAACCCCGAGGCGTTCGGGCAGACGTACGACATCGGCGGGCCGGACGTGATGACCTACAAGGAGATGATGCAGCGGACCGCACGGGTGCTGGGGCTGCGCCGCGTCATGCTCGACGTGCCGGCGTTCTCGCCGAGGCTCTCGAAGCTCTGGGTGTCCGTCTTCAGCGGGGCCTCCCGGGCGCTGGTCGATCCGCTCGTGGAGAGCCTGCGGCACGACATGGTCGCCGCCGACAACCCGCTGCAGCGCCGGCTGGCACCGGAGGCCCTCGGCTTCGAGGCCGCGCTCCGAAAGGCCCTGGACGACCGGGGGCGCCTGAAACGCGATCCCCGACAAGCGCTCCGCAAGAAGGATGGCAAGGCCATCCGGGCCGCCCGCCGGGTGCGCTCCGTGCAGCGCCTGCCGCTGCCGCCTGGCTACGACGCCCACGAGGTGGCCCGGGCCTATCTGCGGTGGCTGCCCCGGTACGTCGGCCCGCTGATCCGGGTGAGGGTGGACGAGGCCGGCGTGGCGCGTTTCTTTCTGCGGGGGATGCAGCGGCCGCTGCTGGCGCTGCGCTACGCCCCGGAGCGCAGCACCCCGGACCGGGCCCTGTTCTACATCACCGGCGGCCTGCTGGCCGAGGTCGAGGGGCAGCCCGACCCGCCGGGGCGGCTCGAGTTCCGGGAGGCGCCGGGGCAGCGGTTCGTGCTGGCCGCCATCCACGACTTCGCGCCCCGGCTGCCGTGGTACGTCTACAACGCCACGCAGGCCCTGGCGCACCTCTGGGTCATGCGGGGCTTCCGTCGCCATCTGCACGCCACGGCTTCCGCCCGGCAGGCCGACGCCGTCCGGGCCCGGTCGCAGCCGGCCTGAGCCCGATCCGGCTGCTTCGGGTTTCGGCCATTTTTTTGTATCATGCGGACAGGCCACGGCCTCCGATCTCCATTCCAGCCTTTTTGCCCCGTCCGACGCGCATGAGCCTTCGCTACGGTCCGTCGTAACCGTACATTTTTCCCTCGGGTCCGATGTTGCAGGAGCAAAGCCGCTTCTACCAGCGCCTGCTTTTTTTCGCGGACTGCGTGCTCGTCACCACGGCCTGGATCGCGGCCTATTACATCCGCTTCGAGCTGCTCACCCCGCCGGAATGGCTGCCGCTGAGCCGGTACCTGGGCTTCTTGCCGTGGGTGCTGCTCGTCTCCATGTTCGTCTTCTGGGCCTCCGGGCTCTACCACGCCGACCGCGCCCAGCGCCTCACCCGGCTGGTCTACGCCGTCGCCCGGGCCGTCGCCCTCGGGCTGCTGGTCGTGACGGCCTCGCTGTCGTTCTATCGCGAGCTGTATTTCTCGCGGCTGCACATGATCCTCTTCGGCGTCCTGACGCCGACGCTGATGGTGACCGTGCGGCTGATCCTCTACTTCTTCCTCCGCCGGGCCCGGCTACAGGGCAAAAACCTCAAGCGCGTGCTGATCGTCGGCGCCGGCGTGGCCGGGCGGCGCCTGGAACACGCCTTCCGGCAGTACCCCTGGATGGGCTTCGAGGTGGTCGGCTTCCTGGACGACCACAAGCCCGACGCGTCGGGCGTCATCGGCCCGACGCGCGAGACGGCGGCCCTCGTCGATCGCTTCGCGGCCGAAGGCCAGCCGATCGACTACGTCTACCTCGCCCTCCCGCTCAATGCGGCCGCCCGCATCGAGCAGATCGCCGGCGACCTCTCGACGCGCCTCACCCACGTCTGCCTCGTGCCGGACTTCCTCCACCTCGACATCCTCAACAGCCGCGTCACCGACGTCGACGGCCTGCCGGTCATCCACCTCATTGACGAGGCGCCGCTGGAATTCCGGCAGGTGATGAAGCGGGCGGTGGACATCGTCTTCTCCCTCGCCGTGCTGACCGCGACGGCTCCGCTGATGCTCGTCATCGCCGTGGCGGTGAAGCTCTCCTCGCCCGGCCCGGTCTTCTACAGGCAGGAGCGCATGGGGCTGAACGGCCACACCTTCCAGATGCTCAAGTTCCGCTCGATGCCGGTCGACGCCGAGGCGAAGACGGGGGCCGTCTGGGCCCGGCCGGGCGAGGACCGCGCCACTCCCGTGGGCAAGTTCCTCCGCCGCACGTCGCTCGACGAGCTGCCGCAGTTCATCAACGTGCTCAAGGGCGACATGTCGGTCGTCGGCCCGCGCCCGGAGCGGCCGGTGTTCATCGAGCAGTTCAAGGAGCGCGTCCCGAAGTACATGCTGCGGCACAAGGTGAAGGCGGGCATCACCGGCTGGGCGCAGGTCAACGGCTGGCGCGGCAACACCTCCATCGAAAAGCGCATCGAGTACGACCTCTACTACATCCAGAACTGGTCCCTCAAGCTCGACTTCAAGATCATGCTGATGACCGTCTGGAAAGGCTTCGTCCACGAGAACGCGTACTGACCACCCCCGGAGGGCCGGATTCGTCGGCCCGGATTCGTCGGCAGGGCCGAGTTGGGGAAGGGGCGGATGGGGCCGTGCTCAGCGGAACAGCCGGCCGGCGGCGTAGCCGATGCTTACGCCGACCATGGGCCGCACCGCCGACCCGTCCCACGCCGGCGTGAAGCCGGCGCGCACCACCAGCCCTCGCTGCGGTGGCTGGTACCGGTACCCGAGGGTCGCCGTCAGCGCGGGGGACGATACGGGAGCCGACAGGGGTTCCTCCCACGATCCGACGAGGAGCCCGGCGCCCGTTTCCAGGTGGTGCCGCCCGGAGCCGTGGAGCCCGTTCAGCATGAGGAGGAGCGAAAAGCCTTTCTGATCGGCCACGTACTCGCCGAAGGTCCGGCTGAAGCGCGCCTCGGCGCCGCTGATGAAGCCGATCCGGAAGCCGATCCCGCTGGGGAAGACGACGTCTACGTTGAACGAATGCGCTCTGGTATTGCCGAACAGTTCGACGTAGAGGCTCTCGATGGGGATGGGCCGTGCTTCCTGGGCGGTGGCGAGGCCGGGGCCGGCCAGCAGGAGGATCAGGCACGCCGTGCGCATCATCAGGCACCGTTTCGTTCAGGGGGCTACCGGGAGAGCCGCGGCGGAAACGCCGGAGGTAACATCCCGTTGCAGGATCCCGGTTCCGGGCCGGCCCGGAGCCGCTGAACTCTCGCCGGGTTCGGGAGTACGTCCCCCCGGTTTTCTCCTCCGGCACCGTCATGATCCAGCTCCACAACGTCTCCCTCTCCTTCGCCGGCCGGCCCGTCCTCGACGGCGTGACGTGGACCGTCCGGCCGAACCAGCGCATCGGGTTGATCGGCCCGAACGGCGCCGGGAAGTCGACGCTGCTCCGCGTGATCGCCGGCCTCCACACGCCCGATGCGGGCACCGTGTCGATGAGCGGCGAGACGACGCTGGGCTACCTGGCGCAGGACGTGCAGGAGACGCCGACGGATCAGACGGTGCGGGATGCGGCGATGGAGGCGTTTGCGGAGGTGCTGGCGCTGCAGGAGGAGGAGCAGCAGATCGCCGACGCGCTGGCGGCCGAGGCGGATCACACGAGCGCGGCCTACGAGAAGCTGCTGCACCGCCTGGAGCGCGTCCACGCCGAGCTCACGGCCCGCGAGGCGCACCGGATCCGCCCGAAGACGGAGGCCGTCCTCACCGGCCTCGGCTTCGACCCCGACGCGCTCGACCGCCCGCTGCGCACCTTCTCCGGCGGCTGGCGCATGCGCGTGGCCCTCGCCCGCATCCTCCTCCGCGAACCCGACTTCCTCCTGCTCGACGAGCCGACGAACCACCTCGACATCGACAGCATCGACTGGCTGGAGGGCTACCTGAAGGCCTACCAGGGCACCGTCGTCATCGTCAGCCACGACCGCTACTTCCTCGACCGCATGGTGACGACCATCGCGGAGATGGCGCACGGCCGCGTGACCGAGTACGCCGGCAACTATGCCTTCTATCTGGAGGAGCGCACGGCCCGGCGGGCGCTGCAGCAGGCCGCGTACGAGAACCAGCAGAAGGAGATCGCCGAGACGGAGCGGTTCATCGAGCGGTTCCGGTACAAGGCCACGAAGGCACGGCAGGTGCAGAGCCGCATCAAGATGCTGGAGAAGCTGGAACGCATCCCCCCGCCGCCGTCGGAGGACGCCGCCATCACGCTGCGCTTCCCCGAGCCCGAGCGCTCCGGGCGGGTCGTCCTGGAGCTGTCGGCCTTCTCCAAGCACTACGACACCGCCGAGGGCCGGATCGAGGTGTTCGACCAGGCCGGCCCGCTCACCATCGAGCGCGGCGACAAGATCGCCCTGATCGGCCCCAACGGCGCTGGCAAGTCCACCCTCGCCCGCATCCTGCACGGCACGGAACCCTTCGAGGGCACGCGCACGCTGGGCTACCGGGTGTCGATGGGCTTCTTTGCTCAGCACCAGGCCGACACGCTCAACCCGGAGCACACGCTCGTCGAGGCGCTCTACGAGGTCGGTCCGGGCAAGACGGAAACCGAGCTGCGCACCCTCCTGGGCGCCTTCCTGTTCACAGGCGACGACGTGTTCAAGAAGGTCGGCGTGCTCTCCGGCGGCGAGAAGAGCCGCGTGGCGCTGGCCCGCACCCTGCTCAACCCCGCCAACTTCCTCATCTTCGACGAGCCGACGAACCACCTCGACATCCAGTCGATCAACGTGCTGATCGAGGCGCTGCGGCAGTACACCGGCACGTTCGTCGTCGTCAGCCACGACCGCCACTTCCTCGACCAGGTCGTCAACACCGTCTGGCGCGTCGAGCACGGGCAGGTGATGACCTATCCGGGGACGTACTCCGAGTATCAATGGCGGCTCCGCCAGCAGCCCGGCCCGGCGGAGGCCGGTTCGGCCGGGCCGCCGCCCGAGCCGACGCGGACCGAGGCGACCCGGCCGGCGCCGGCAACGGGCGGCCCGAAGACGAAGGAGCAGAAACGCCGTGAAGCCGAGGCGCGCAACCGCCGCTACCGGGCGCTGCAGAATGGCGAGGCGGTCGGGCTCGAGGCCTTCACCCCCCATCAGCTTCGAAAGGCGCTGAAGGAGGTGGAAGCGAAGGTCCTGGCGCACGAGGAGCGCCAGGCCGAGCTGGAAGCCGCGCTGGCCGACCCCGACGTCTATCAGGACGGTGACCGTGCCCGCCGGCTCACGCTCGACTACGAGGCGGTCCAGGCCGAGCTCGAAACGTTGTACGCCCGCTGGGAGACCCTTGCCGAGCACGTGGCCGCGCTGGACGGGTAGCCCCCCGGGCGATGCGCTGGCCGGGGTCAGGCCACCGGACGGCTCTTCAGCAGATCCCGGATTTCGGCGAGCAGCTTCTGCTCGGGCGTGGGTTCCGGTGCGGCTTCCGGCGCCGGTGCCTCGGTGACCTCGGCCTCCTGCTCGCGCTTGAGGCGGTTGATGGCCTTCACCACGAAGAACACGGCCAGGGCCACGATCAGGAAGCTGATGACGGTGTTGAGAAACACCCCGAGGTTCATCGTCACCGCGCCGGCCTCCTGCGCGGCCGCGAGCGTCTCGTACGGCCCGGGCGGCGTGCCCTCCTTCAGCGTCAGGAACAGGTTGCTGAAGTCGACGCCGCCGAGCAGCAGCCCGATGGGGGGCATGATGACGTCCTTGACGAGCGACTGGACGATCGTGCCGAAGGCCGCACCGATGATGATGCCGACGGCCATGTCGACCACGTTGCCCTTGACCGCGAACTCTTTGAACTCTTTCAGCATGGCTGGGGACGGGTTGTTGGGGAGACAGGAGGCTACGGCGGAAAAAGATAGGCGCCGAAACCCGTTCACGCATGCGCCAAATGGGACGAATGGGCTGCTGGCTGCGGGCTGCGGGCTTTGGGCTGCTGGCTGTTGGCTGCTGGCTGCTGGCTGTTGGCTGCGGGCTTTGGGCTGCTGGCTTCGGGCTGCTGGCTTCGGGCTGCTGGCTGACGGCTGACCGCTGACGGCTGACCGCTGACGGCTGACCGCTGACGGCTGACCGCTGACGGCTGACCGCTGCTGGCTTCGTGCCGGAACGAGTTCTTCCCCCTGGCCGCAGGCCATGCAGGGGGAAGGTCCCCGAAGGGGGGAAGGGGGGCAGACCCGCCGCATCGCCTTCGACGCCGGGGGCTACCCCTCCGGCCCTGCGGGCCACCTCCCCTTCGCAAGGGGAGGATCTGACGGCTGGCTGCTGGCTTCGGGCTGTTGGCTGACGGCTGACCGCTGACCGCTGACGGCTGACCGCTGCGGCCTTCGTTTCCGGTCGAGCAGGGCTGGAACGTGGATTGTACCTTGGCAGCGGCGGCCGGGTCGCTCGCTCGACGGGCGGCTCGCCGCGTCCGATGGATGGCTGCTTTTCACCCCGCATGCACCGTTTCATGGTCTTCCCCGTCCGGCCTGTCCGGTTCCGTCTCGTCCGCCGCTGTCTGGTGGCGTGGGCGGTGCTGGCGACGATCCTGAGCGCCGGCCCCCTCCGGGCGCAGATCGTGCGGCTGCCCTACCCGGATACGACGGCCGGCAACTTCTTCGGCGTCTCGGTCGCCATCGAGGGGGATCGGGCCGTGGTGGGGGCCAGCAGCGAGGACGCCTGCGGCCCCAACAGCGGCGCCGCCTACGTCTTCGAGCGCGACCCGCAGACCGATACCTGGGCGCCGGCAGCCCGGCTGCTGGCCGATGACTGTGCCGGCGGCGACTATTTCGGCCGCAGCCTCGACCTCAGCGGGGACCGCATCCTCGTGGGGGCCGCTCGCGGCATCCTCAACCTGCAGGCCGGCAATGCCGCCTACGTCTTCGAGCGCGATACCCTCACCGGCACCTGGGTGCAGACCGCCAAGCTGGAGGGCGACCCCGAGGCCGAAGCCACGGAAGGCGCCTTCGCCACGTCCGTCTCGCTCGACCACGACCGCGCCCTGATCACCACCTCCGGCGACCCCTCCGACGGGCGCTCCCACGGCGCCGCCTACGTCTTCGAGCGCCGCCCCGACGGTTCCTGGCGGCAGGCCGCCCGGCTCACCGGCAACGGCCCGCTCCGAACCGGCATCTTCGGCGGCAACGGCGTCATCGAGGGGGACCGCGCCGTGGTCGCCGCCTCGACGTATTTCGCCTATCGTCCCGGCTCGATCTACGTCTTCGAGCGCGACCCGGCCACGAACACGTGGCGGCCCGTCCGCCGCTTCGGCGGCATCGACGACTTCTTCATCTCGCTGGATCTCGACGGGGACCGGATCCTGGTGGGCGAGAGCAAGGGCGGCCGCCGGCAGTCCGGGGAGGCCTCGCTGTTCCAACGCACCGCGGACGGCACCTGGGAGGCGGCCGACACCATCCGCCCTGCCACTCCCTACGACCACGGCGCCTTCGGCGCGACCGTGGCCCTCCAGGGCGACCGGCTGCTCGCCACCGGCTATGACGAACAGCTTCAGTTCGACTTCAACATCGACCGGGTGGTCTATGTCTTCGCCCGCGACGCGCAGACCGGTTCCTGGCGGCAACGCCATGTCATCGACATCGGCGCCGTGGCCTTCGGCACGGCCATCGACCTGGACGGCCCCTATGCCATCATCGGCCAGGCGTCGGACGATGCGCCGGGGGCTGCCTATATCGTTCGGATACGATAGCTGAGGGGCGCAGGCGAGGGGCGTGCCGGGTTACTGCGTGCCGTAGAGGGCGCGGGCGGCGGCCTCGTAGGGGTCGCCCGGCGTCCAGGTCGGGCGTTCGGCTGCGTTGGCGATCAGCCGAGCCGTGTGGGTGTAGGCCTGCGTGAAGCGGAGCAGATAGGCGAAGTCGAAGTCGTCGTTCGCTTCGTCGGTGGGGCGGTGGTAGTAGTGGGCGACGCCGGGATCGCTGAAGGCCCGGAAGCCGGGACTGAAGGTAGGGGCGGGGATGCCCCGGGCAGCGAAGTGGACGTTGTCCGAGCGGTCGAAGAGGTTCTGCTCCGGCGCGGGGTCGGGGATGACGTCCAGGCCGAAGGTGGCGGCGCCCTGCCGGATGAGTGGATCGGCGGTGGTGCGGCCCAGCCCGATGAGGGTCACGGCGCTCGTGTCGGAGTAGCCGGCGCCGTCCACGTTGAGGGCGTAGACCATCTGGTCGAGGGGCAGGAGCGGGTGTTCGGTGTAGTACCGGCTGCCGAGCAGGCCGCTTTCCTCGCCGGTGAAGGCCATCAGCAGCACGGAGCGGTCCGGCGGTACCGCAGCCAGGGCATAGGCGGCGTTCAGCACGGCCACGACCCCCATGGCGTTGTCCCGCGCGCCGTTGAAGATGCTGTCGGCCGGGGTAGCGCCGGGGCCGTTCGCCCGTCCGGCGCCGAGGTGGTCGTAGTGCGCCGTCAGCACGACGAACTCGTGGCGGCGTTCGGGGTGGCGGCCTTCGATCCAGCCGAGCACATTGCGCGAGGTGACGCGAATGCGGCGGAAGCCGCCGGAGCGAAGCGCGAGCGGCATACCCTGGCCGTGCTGGAGGCGGTCGGCATAGGTCCCGTCGGAGTCATGCAGCCAGAGGTGGGGCAGGGAGGCCGCTGGTGGTGCCTCGTCCAGCGCGAGGCGCGGGCGGCTCAGGTAGCTCACCAGGGTGGGCCAGGGAAGGGCGCCGCGGTACAGCTCGACCAGGGCGAGCGCGCCGTGTTCGGCGGCGGCGGCGCGTTTCTCGGCCGCGGCCCGGAGGGCGGCCTGCACGTTGCCGTCCCCGGGCCGCCCGGCGCGGACCACGACGATCTTCCCGGCCACGTCGAGCCCGTCGTAGTCGTCCGGCAGGCCGTGGCCGGCATAGACGGCTTCCGCCTCGGCGTCGATGGGCGGGCCGTCGAGGACGAGCAGTTCATCGCCCTGCCGCAGGGTCTGGTCGAAGAGGGCGAGGTGGGCCTCGGCGGGGGGGACGGTGCGGAGGAAAGGGACGGGCTGGGCGTAGTCCTCGGCCCCCGGCACGGGGCGCAGGCCGGCGGCGCGGAAGTGCTCGGCGATGAAGCGGGCGGCGACGTCGGCGCCGGGTTCGCCGGTGAGGCGGCCCATCAGCTCGTCGGCGGCCTGGAAGCGGAGTTGCGCTTCCAGCGTGCGCGCGTCGAACCGGGCTTCCGGCAGCGGTCCGGGGGGGTGCGATGAGCCGGGGTGCAGCGCCGGGGTGGTGCTACAGGCGGCGGACAGCACGGCCGTCAGTACGGCGGTCAGGGCGGCCATCGGCACGGCGACGCGTGGGGTGGGGGCGAAGGGGGAGGGGGGCATGGGCAGGGGAGGCGAAGACATCCGGCGGACGAGACGAACAGACCCGGTACGCTTCGGGGCGTTCCCGCCGGGCAGGCACGCCGGGACGGGGCCGGGGCACCGGGGGAACCTGCTTCGGGGCGGGGCGTGCAACCGCGCCCATGCTCATACCGGCGGAGGTCCGGTGGGGCTCCGGCACACCTCAAACGCTTCGATTCATGGCTATCAAGACGCTGGACATCAACCTCCTGGCTGCGCAGACGGGCAACGTGTACGAGACGGTTGCCATCCTGTCCAAACGGGCGCGCCAGGTGGCCACCAACATGAAGGCGGAACTGGACGAGAAGCTCTCCTACTTCGAAGGGTTCGAGGCCGAGCTCGAGGATCCGCGCTTCCAGGAAGAGCAGGCCCGGATCTCCATCGAGTTCGAGAAGAAGCCCGAGCCGACCGAGATCGCCATCAACGAGATGCTGGCCGGCGAGATCTACTTCCGCGACCCCTCGACCGAGTCGAGCGAGTGACCGGCTGACCCCGGCCGCGCCGTTTTTCCACGCCTCCCGTGCTCCGGCAGGGGAGGCGTTTGCGTGTGGGGCGGCGTGTGACGGGCGGCGGTCGGAAGGGGAACCGGGGCGAGACACCGCCCCTCGCCACCGTGCCCTTCGCCGTTCGACGAGGCCGGTCTGCTGCGTGCCGGTGTTCCGCCGCGTGGAGGCGAAACGAAAGCGGGGCCGTCCGGGTAGGGAAGGATCCGCCCTTCGTTTTTTCTTCCGCCCAGCCCTGCCCCCCGGATCGCGCATGGACGAACGCATCATCATCCGCGGCGCCCGCGAGCACAACCTCCAGGACATCGACCTCGACATCCCCCGGGAGCAGCTCGTCGTCATCACGGGGCTGAGCGGGTCCGGCAAGAGTAGCCTCGCCTTCGACACGATCTACGCCGAGGGGCAGCGGCGCTACATGGAGAGCCTCAGCGCCTACGCCCGGCAGTTCCTCGGCATGATGGAGCGGCCCGACGTCGACTTCATCGACGGCCTGAGCCCGGTCATCGCCATCGAGCAGAAGACGGTCAGCCGCAACCCGCGCTCGACGGTGGGCACGGTCACGGAGATCTACGACTTCCTGCGGCTGCTCTTTGCCTGCGCCGGGGAGGCCTACTCGTACGTGACCGGCCACCGGATGCGCAAGCAGTCGGACGACGAGATCGTCGACGGCATCCTGGCCTTCCCGGAGGGGACGAAGGTGATCCTGCTGGCGCCGGTGGTGAAGGGGCGGAAGGGCCATTACCGCGAGTTGTTCGAGCAGATCGCCCGGCAGGGTTACGAGCGCGTGCGGGTGGACGGCACGCTGCGGGAGATCGAGCCGGGCATGAAGCTGGACCGCTACAAGACGCACGACATCGAGGTGGTGGTGGACCGGCTGGTCATCAAGGAGGGCCTGCGGCCCCGCGTGAGCCAGTCGGTCGAGGCGGCGCTGGGGCTCGGCTCGGGCACGCTGATCGCGGCGGTGGTGGGCGGCCCGGAGGGCGTCGAGGTGCGGGATCACACCTTCAGCCGGCATCTGTACGATCCCGAGAGCGGGCTGTCCTACGACGAGCCGTCGCCGAACACGTTCTCCTTCAACTCGCCCTACGGGGCCTGCCCGGAGTGCAACGGCCTGGGCACGCGGCAGGAGGTGGACCCCGACCTCATCATCCCGAACCCCGAGCGGACGATCGCCGAGGGCGGGCTCGCCCCGCTCGGCAAGCCGCGCGACATCTGGATCTTCAGCCAGCTCCGCGCCGTGGCCGCGGTCTACGGCTTCGACTTCGACACGCCGCTGGCCGACCTGACGGAGCGGCAGCGGGCGGTGATCCTGGAGGGAGCCGGGGACGAGCAGTTCGACATCGTCTACACGTACAAGAACCGCGAGGTGCGCTACCAGCATCGCTTCGGCGGTCTGATTCAGCACCTCTGGCACACGTACGAGAACACCGGCTCGGCGTCGCAGCGGAAGTGGGCCGAGGCGTTCATGCGGCAGATGCCGTGCCGGGCCTGCGGCGGCGGCCGCCTCAAGCCGGAGGCGCTGGCCTACCGGGTGGGCGGCCGTACCATCGCCGAGCTGGTGCAGATGGACCTGGCCTCGCTCCGGGCCTTCTTCGAGGCCGTCTCGTTCGAGGGGCAGCAGGCCCGCATCGCCGCGCCCATCGTCAAGGAGATCCGGGAGCGGCTGGATTTCCTGCTGAACGTGGGCGTGGGCTACCTGAACCTGGACCGCCCGGCCCGGTCGCTCTCGGGGGGCGAGAGCCAGCGCATCCGCCTGGCCACGCAGATCGGCACGCAGCTCACCGGGGTGCTCTACGTGCTCGATGAGCCGTCGATCGGGCTCCACCCGCGGGACAACGACCGGCTGATCGGCAGCCTCGTGCAGCTCCGCGACCTGGGCAACTCGGTGCTCGTCGTCGAGCACGACCGGGAGATGATCGAGGCGGCGGACTTCGTGGTGGACCTGGGGCCGGGCGCCGGGGAGGAGGGAGGCCGGGTGCTGGGGGCCGCGCCGCCGGAGCACCTGCCGCTCCAGACGAACGGGTACACGAGCCTGACGGCCGCCTACCTCCGCGGCGAACGCCACATCCGCGTCCCGCAGGAGCGGCGCACGGGCAACGGCCACACGCTGACGCTCCACGGCGCCACCGGCCACAACCTCAAAGGCGACCCGCTCTCGCTGCCGCTGGGCACCTTCATCTGCGTCACCGGCGTCTCCGGGTCGGGCAAGAGCAGCCTCGTCAACCAGACGCTCTACCCGATCCTGGCGCAGCACTTCCACAACGCCCGGCTCACGCCGCTGCCCTATCGCCACATCGAGGGCCTCGAGCACATCGACAAGGTCATCGACATCGACCAGAGCCCCATCGGGCGTACGCCGCGCTCGAACCCGGCCACCTACACGGGGCTGTTCACCTACATCCGCGACCTCTTCGCGCAGCTGCCGGAGGCGAAGCTGCGGGGGTACAAGCCGGGGCGCTTCTCGTTCAACGTCAAGGGGGGACGGTGCGAGGCGTGCAAGGGCGCCGGCATCGTCAAGCTGGAGATGAACTTCCTGCCGGACGTCTACGTGGAGTGCGAGACGTGCAAGGGGCGACGCTACAACCCCGAGACGCTCCAGGTCACCTACCGCGGGGCCTCCATCGCCGACGTGCTGGAGATGACCGTGAGCGAGGCGCTGGCCTTCTTCGAGGCCGTCCCGCGCATCGAGCGGAAGCTGCGCACGCTCCAGTCGGTCGGCCTCGGTTACATCCGGCTCGGGCAGCAGGCGACGACGCTCTCCGGCGGCGAGGCGCAGCGCGTCAAGCTGGCGAAGGAGCTGTCCCGCCCCGGCACCGGGCAGACGCTCTACATCCTGGACGAGCCGACCACGGGGCTGCACTTCGAGGACATCCGGCATCTGCTGAACGTGCTCAAGGCGCTCGTCCGCAAAGGCAACACGGTGCTGGTCATCGAGCACAACCTGGACGTGGTCAAGGTGGCCGATCACGTGATCGACCTCGGCCCGGACGGTGGAGAGGCCGGCGGGCACATCGTCTTTGCCGGGACGCCCGAGGCGCTGGCCGCGCAGGAGACCCACACCGGGCGGTTCCTGAGGGAGGAACTGGCACGCTGTGCACGCCTGCGGGGCGACCTAGAGGAGGATGAGGAGCTGGACCTGGATGCGCTGATCGGCGACGACGATCCGGGGGAGGAGGAGGACGCTGTGGACGAGGATGAAGAGGCCGGTGCGCCCGTCGGCTGAGGCGCGGCGGCCCCCCGGCCGGAGAAATCGGTGGAGCAGGCGCGGCGGCCCGAACCTTCGTTCGGATTAAACGTGAATTCTTTCTTACCTTGGTGCCCGAATCCAGGGAAGCCCACGGCGTTATCCAGGCATTCACGGCCATGACACCGAGTTCACACGAGGGCGGCGCGGACCCGGTCGCAGTGTTTCGGGAGCGCGCGCACCGCGTGATGCGCCTGGCTCGGGCGATCACGGGGGCGCCGGCCGGCCTGGTGGTGCGCGTCGGCGCGGAACCGCCGCTCCGCGTGGCGGACGGGGTGGAGCCGGAGGCGACGGCGGAACTGCGGCCGCACCTGGCCGCGGCGGGGGCGTCCCCGGACGGGGTGCTCCTGGGCGAGGCCCCGGCGCCGTTCCGTTCCGTGCTGGCGGTGGCCCTCACGGCCCCGGCGGACGCGACGAGCCTGCCGGACGTGCTCGCCGTGCTCGCGCCCGAGCCGCACCGGTTCACCGAAGCGCATCGCCGGCTCCTGCTGGATCTGGCCCGCCTGGAACGCGAAGCCGCCGTCCCCGCCGTCGTCTCGGCGCAGGGCGCCGAAGCCGGCGAACGCTGGCATACCCTCGTCGCGGTGCACCCGGAGCCGATCCTGATCACGGTCGACGGCCGGATCCGGTACATCAACCCGAGCGGCGTCCGGGTCTACGGCGCGTCGACGGCCGAGGAGCTGATCGGCCGGTCGGTGTTCGATTTCCTGCCCGCCGACGCCCACCCGCTGTTCGAGGAGCGGAAGGCCATGCTGGAGCGCGGCGTGCCCACCCCGCCGCTGGAGCACACGTTGATCGGGCTCGACGGGCAGGAGCGCATCATCGAGGTGTTCTCCGTGCCGGTGCAGTACCAGGGCCAGGCGGCGGCGCAGACGGTGATCCGGGACGTGACGGCCCGCCGCCGGACCGAGGAAGCGCTGCGCCAGACGGAGCGCACGCTGTTCTCGATCAGCGAGAACCTCGCCGAGGGGATCTATCGCAGCACGCCCGAAGGAGAGTTGCTGTACGTCAACACCGCCTTTGCCCGGCTCTTTGGCTACGAGAGCCCGGCCCAGCTCATCGGGCAGAAGGTGCCCGACCTGTACGATGAGCCGGCCCGGCGGCAGGCGCTGCTGGAGATCGCGGCGCAGCAAGGACAGGTCCGCAACGAAGAGGTCCGGCTCGTCCGCCGGGACGGGTCCCGGTTCTGGGGCCTGCTGAACTTTTCCATGACGCAGGGCGCCGACGGACGGTGGTACTACGACGGGGCCATCACGGACATCACCGGGCGGCGGGAGGCCCAGGAAGCCTTGCAGGAGAGTGAGGAGCGCTGGCGCCGGCTGGTCGAGAACCACCCCGAGCCGCTGCACATCAGCGCCGACGGGCAGATCCTGTACATGAACCCGGCCGGCTTGCAGATGCTCGGCGCCTCCTCGCTGAGCGAGGTCGTCGGCCGGTCGGTCTTCGACCTGTCCGACCCGGCGGAGTATGACCGGGTGCGTGAGCGTCTGGCGGCGCTCGGGCGCGGGCAGATGACCCGGCCGGCCGAGTTGACCCTGCGGCGGTTCGATGGGACGCGGCGGACCGTGGAGGTGATCTCCGTGCCGGTCACCTACCGGGGCCGACCCGCCGTGCAGACGGTCTTCCGGGACGTCACCGAGCGGCGAGAGTACGAGCAGAGCCTGATCGAGGCCCGGGAGATGGCCGAGGAGATGAACCGCCTCAAGTCCTCGTTCCTGGCCAACATGAGCCACGAGATCCGCACGCCGCTGACGGCCATCATCGGCTTCGCCGACATCCTGGCGGCCGAGCTGCCGGACGAGAGCCGCGAGTTCGTCCACCTGATCCGTTCCAGCGGCGAGCGGTTGATGCACACGCTCAATTCCGTGCTCGACCTGGCGCAGCTGGAGGGGCGCGGGCTCACGCTCCACCCCGAGCCGGTCAACGTGGCGGCCGAGGTCGAGGAGGTGCTGGGGCTGTTTCGCCAGCAGGCCCGCCAGCGCGGGCTGGATCTGCACCTCGACGCGCCGGCCGAGCCGATCTGGGCGCGGCTGGACCGGGGCGCCCTCAGCCGGGTGCTCGTCAACCTCGTCTCGAACGCCGTCAAGTTCACCCACGTCGGCGGCGTGACGGTGGTGGTGCGCCGGCTGCCGGAGGCCCTCGTGATCGAGGTGCGGGACACCGGCATCGGCATCGACCCCCGGTTCGCCGATCGCATCTTCGAGGAATTCCGGCAGGAGTCCAGCGGGCTGGCCCGGGGCTACGAGGGCAACGGGCTGGGGCTGACCATCACCCGGCGCCTCGTCGAACTCATGCAGGGCACCATCGAACTGGAGAGCGAGAAAGGGGTGGGCAGCACCTTTACCGTGCGCTTCCCGGTCCCCCTGGAGAGCGGGCCGGAGGGAGCGCCGGGCCCGCCGGCAGAGGCTCGGCCGCGTCGGCCCCGCGTGCTCGTCGTCGAAGACAACCCGGAGGTCCAGAAGGTGCTCGGCTACCTGCTGCGGGACGACTATGACGCCGATCTGGCCTCGGGCACCGAGGAGGCCCTGGCACGCATGGCCGAAACGACGTACGACGCGCTGCTGATCGACATCAACCTGGGGGAGGAGCAGACGGGCGTGGATCTGATGCAGCGGCTGCGGCGGCAGCTCGCCGGCGCAGCGGTGCCCATGATTGCATGCACCGCCTATGCCATGCCCGGCGACCAGGAGCAGTTCCTGCAGCTCGGCTTCGATGCCTACCTGCAAAAGCCCCTGACGCGGGAGATGCTCGTGCAGACCCTGGAGGCCGTCCTGGGAGGACCGGCCGCCTGAGCGCCGAACCATCGGCGGGCACCCCGGCTTCCGGCGGACTTCATGCGGCGGGAGAGAACCCGGCCCGGCCGGGGGTCGTTGGAGCGCCCGTCCAACCCGTGTTGGGCGTCGTCATCCCTGACCGTTCATGCCTCGCCCGTTCATGGAGCCCTCGTTCGTCCCGGAATACGACAAGCCGGAGGCCCCCGGCGTCTGGATGAACTTCGACAACACCGTCTCGCTCTATCACATCGTAGAGCCGGAGGACAGCTTCGAGCAGGCGGCGCAGGCGTTGTTCGCGCTGCTGCGCGAGGCGCAGACCCGGTTTCCCGACTGGCCCCGCATCCTCTACCTCGACATTCGCGGGCACCGGGGCGACCGCGCCGGGTTTGACGCGGATTTCTTCGAGTTTCAGCAGGACTTCCTGTTCGCGACCGTCGCGCCCTTCACCACGGCCATCGATACGCCGCTGACGGGGCCGCTGCTGAACCCGGACGTCCAGCGTAACGACGTGCCGGATCAACTCGTCATCGGCCCGCCGGAGAGCGGCTCGCCGGAGGAAGGCACCCCGGCTCCGTGAGGCGGGTCCTCACTTGAGGAGGATCATCGTTCCGGTGTGCTCCTCCGAGCCGGCACGGAGGCGGTAGAGGTACAGCCCGCTCGGCAGGCTCGCAGCCTCGAACGTGACCTCGTGGTACCCGGCGTCCTGCCGGCCGTCGACCAGCAGCGCCACGCGCCGGCCGACGGCATCGTACACGGCCAGCTCCACCTCGGCGGCTTCCGGCAGGCCGTAGCGGATCGTGGTGGTGGGGTTGAAGGGATTGGGATAGTTGGGCTTCAGCACGAAGGACGCGGGGAAGGGGCCGTCCTCGGCGTAGCCGTTCGTCAGCGGGCGCACGCGCAGGGATTGCACCACGAGGATCGCATCTTCCTGATACCGTCCCTCCGGCAGCGGGGCCTGGCTCAGGTCGGTGAACGTGGCGTCGAGGGGCAGGTAGGTATCCGTCGCAGCGCGGTAGAGCCAGAGCGTGAGCGGCTCGTCGGGGCGCAGCCCGTCGCGGTCCTCCGTCATCTCGTCATCTCCCCAGGCGACCAGCGAGGCCGGGGTACCGCCGTTCCAGGTCATCGAGCCGGCGCAGTATCCGGTTGCTGTGTGGAGGGTCAGGCGGTCTCCCGGCGCCAGCGT
This sequence comes from Roseithermus sacchariphilus, assembly GCA_003285105.1. Classification (GTDB taxonomy): domain Bacteria; phylum Bacteroidota; class Rhodothermia; order Rhodothermales; family MEBIC09517; genus Roseithermus; species Roseithermus sacchariphilus. The sequence continues at coordinate 1,983,025 of CP030158.1, forward strand.
GAGCGTGCCGAGGTCGTGGACGGCCGGTTCCAGGAAGAGCAGCGTGGCGTTCTGGCCGGTGTTGTGGGAGCAGGCCGGCTGTGCCCGGGCCTGTCCGAGCGGCAGGCCGATGAGGAGGAGCAGTAACAGGCAGGTGAGGCGGAGACGGGTCGGGCGGGCGGATACGGCGGTGGCAGCAAGCCGCATGGGCACGCGGGGGGTGAAGGGTGATCGGTTGTGGGGAACCCCGGCGGGAGAAGCCGTGCACGGTGCCGGGATGCCTGAAACGGCGATGCGCCAGACGGAGACAGCGCCGCGCCGAAGATACATCCGATATGCGCCAGAGGACACCTTCCCGGCGCAGGAAAAGCGCGTGTCCCGGCAATCGTTACGATGGGTGCGAGGGGCTGTTATAATAGGCGAGATGAGGCAGAACCGGAGCGCCGTGCTCCGGGGCGGGTCGTCGCCGGCGGTGGCGAGATCGGATCCGCCCGGCGGACCCGGAGCCGGCGGGCCGGGCCGGGAGAAGATGTCGGGCAGGCCGTCGTATCTTGGCGATGGCGCTGTGCGCCGCGAACCGGCTCCTGCGAACCGGCTCCTGCGAACCGGCTCCTGCGAACCGGCTCCTGCGAACCGGCTCCTGCGAACCGGCTCCTGCGAACCGGCTCCTGCGAACCGGCTCCTGCGAACCGGCTCCTGCGAACCGGTTTCCTGGCCGGTGGCCCCGGCTTCTCTCCCGCATCCTGATCCCCTGTTGCCGTGATGAGTGCTTTCCGCTCCCTGCCGTTCGTCGTCGTTCTGTTGCTGCTGGCCTGGATGCCGCCCCCGGTACAGGCTCAGCCGGCCATGCCCGTCATCCTGCCCATGCGCGAGCGCGCCGAGGTGCAGGACCGCTGGCTCCAGATCCGCCTCGACACCGTCGTCCCCCGGCTCATGCGGCGCGAGGGGATCGACCTGTGGGTCATCAGCGCGCGCGAGTACAACGAGGACCCGGTCATCGAGACGATGCTGCCGGCCACGTGGCTGAGCGCGCGGCGGCGCACCATCCTGGTGTTCCACGACCGCGGCCCGGACGAGGGCGTCGAGCGGCTGGCCATTGCCCGCTACGCCGTGGGCGAGGCCTTCCCCGCCTCCTGGGTGCCCGAGGAGCAGCCCGACCAGTGGGCACGCCTGGCCGAGGTCATCGCCGAGCGGGACCCCCGCCGCATCGCCGTCAACCGCTCCGAGACGTTTGCCCTGGCCGACGGGATGACCGACACGGAGTTCGACGGCTTTCTGAAGGCGCTCCCGGCCCGCTATCACGACCGCATCGTCTCGGGCGAGAACCTGGCCGTCGGCTGGCTGGAGACGCGCATTCCCGAAGAGATGCAGGTCTACCCGACGATCGTACGCATCGCCCGGCGGATCATCGCCGAGGGCTTCTCGGAGCAGGTCATCCAGCCGGGGGTGACGACGACGGAGGATGTGCAATGGTGGTACCGCGACCGCATCCGGGCGCTGGGGCTGGTGACCTGGTTCCACCCGAGCGTGTCCGTGCAGCGGGCCGAAACCGGGGGGCGGTCCAACGACTTCTCCGCCCGGCCCGGTGAGACGCGCATCCTGCCGGGCGATCTGCTGCACGTGGATTTCGGCATCACCTACCTGGGCCTCCACACCGACACGCAGGAGCATGCGTACGTCCTCGCGCCCGGCGAGACCGACGCCCCCGAGGGCCTGCGGCGCGCGCTGGCCGTGGGCAACCGCCTGCAGGACATCCTGACGGCGGAGTTCGCCGAGGGGCGGACCGGCAACGAGATCCTGGCGGCCGCGCTGGCCCGGGCCGAGCAGGAGGGGATCGAGGCCACGATCTACACCCACCCGATCGGCTTCCACGGCCACGGCGCGGGGCCGGCCATCGGGCTGTGGGACCGGCAGGACGGCGTGCCCGGTGCCGGCGATTATCCGCTCTACGCGAACACGGCCCACTCCATCGAGCTGAACGCTGCCGTCCCGATTCCCGAGTGGGGCGGGCAGGAGGTGCGCATCATGCTGGAGCAGGACGCCTTCTTCGACGGCACGGAGACCTGGTACATCGGCGGCCGGCAGACGGCGCTGCACCTCATCCCCCGGACCCCGTACGGCGCTGAATAGGGCGGGCGGTGCGGAGGATGCCGGCGAGGCCCTCAGCCGGCGGCGTCGCTCCTGAAGCCGACCGTGCGGTGCGAGCCGTCGCAGAACGGCTTGTTGTGCGAGCCGCCGCATCGGCAGAGGGCCGCCTTGCGGCCATGCACGGCGGTGGTTTCGTCGTCGCTCAGGAGGGTGACCGGCCCCTGGAGCAGCAGCGGGCCGTCCGTGGCCGGCGTGATGCGCAGCGGCTCCCCATCGGCGTCGTCGGCATCGGCAGGGCCTTCGGGCAGGGGGCTCGTGCCCAGGGTGCCGGCGTCGTCCCAGTCCAGATGCTGGTGGCTGTTGTCGCAGAACGGCTTGTTCTGCGAGGCCCCGCATCGGCAGAGCGCCATCCGGGTCTCTTCCAGCCGCGTCTCCCCCTGCTCGGTCGTCAGCACCAGACGGCCGCGGGCGAAGAGCGGACCCCCCTGCACGACCCGGACGGTGTTCCGGGTGGGGACGGGCTCGGGCGGTCCGCCATCGTGGCGGGTGTAGTGCAGCGCGCCGGTCGGGCAGCGGTGGATGACGGCGGCGATGGCATCGGCATCGGCCGCGTCGGGGTCGATCCACGGTGTGCGGTCGGGGTCGAACACCGCCGGCAGGCCGCGCACGCATTCGGCCGCGTGGATGCAGCGCGCGAGGTCGTAGGTGATGGTGAGGGCGTCGCCGGGGTAGCGGAAGGTTTTGTCGGCCATGGTCCGGTGGGAGCGCGTGAGGAGAGATCCGAGGGGGCGTGCCGGGGGCTAGGGGTCGCCGCGGAGTTCGCGGTAGGCCACGCGCAGCGCGATGGGGATGGCCTCGGGCCAGGAGTCGCGGTAATACGTCGGGAAGTCCGGTAGCCGCTGCGTGCGGGCGAGTTCGTCCTCCGTCTGGCCGGCGTCGAGGGCCGCCTGCGCGAAGGCCAGCAGGCCGTCCAGGAAGTCCCGTATGGCCAGCAGGTCGGCGCGGGGCCCGGTGATGGCATGGCCTTCGCCGGCATGGCCGAAGATGAAGATCGTCTCGTCCGAGAAGGCGGCATGGACCTGTTCGAGCGTGTCGATCCAGCCCCGGACCGAGGCGCCGCCGGGGCCGTCCACGAAGGGGGGCATACGGTTGAAGACGAGGTCGCCCATGTGGACGACGTCGGCCTGGACGAAGTGCACGACCGAGTCGCCGCCGGTGTGGGCCGGGCCGTAGTGGCGCAGGCGGATGGTTTCGTCGCCCAGGTCCTGCTCCCAGGTTTCTTCGTAGCCCAGCGTGGGCACGGTGGGCTCGGTGTCGGTGCCACGCTGCGCGGCGGCCTGGCGTTGCAGGGCCGGCACGTTGCGATGGGCGACGTGCTGCCGGGCGTGGGGCTGGAGGACGCCGTTGCCGCCGGTATGGTCGCCGTGGTGGTAGGTGTTCACCAGCAGGTCCAGCGGGCGCGTGGTGCGCTCGCGGAGGCCGGACCAGCACGCCTCGGCCGTGTCGGGGTACTGGGTGTCCACCACCACCAGCGCGTCGTTCGTGGCCAGGTAGCCGATGGTCCCGCCCCGGCTCGTGAAGACGCCGACGCCTCGGCGGAGCGGCTGGAAGGGGAGCGGGGCGGCCGTGGCCCGGCGGAGGGTGGGCCAGAGGGCGGCGCAGGAGGCGGCGGCAAGAAAGCGGCGGCGGTTCATGGCGCAGTAGCGGACGGTGAGCAAAGCAGGTAGAAGCAGGTAGACGATACAGGAATGCCGTTACGGAGCAGGGGACGACCCGGTTCGGCCGTCAGCGGTCAGCCGTCAGCGGTCAGCCGTCAGGATATGTGCGGCGAGGATCCCTCTCCCCGGGCGAGGGCGACGCAGCGGCAGGTCGTGACCCCCTTCCCCCTTCGCGGACTTCCCCCTGTGCGGCCTGCGGCCAGGGGGAAGAACTCGTTCCGGCACGATGTCCGCAGCGTTCAGCCAGCAGCGTTCAGCCAGCAGCCCACTACAAAGTGCGAGGTGCGAGGCCTCCGTGCAACGTTCGCCATGTAACGTTTCCACCCCCGCGAAAGAAGATGGCGGCATGATGCCGCGCTTTTGGGAATATTTGATGATCCACTTGCCTTTCCTGTATAAACTTAGTCTATATTACCGGCGTTAAAGCCCGGGTTGCTTCCCCGATCCTTCCTCCGAACCCTCGCCGTGTCATGCCGCCGGATGCGTCTCCACTGACGACCTTCGCGCGCGGGCAGCAAGCCCGCATCGCGTTCCTGGGCCTGGCCGACGCCGAAGCCCAGCGCCTGCGCGAGCTCGGCCTCTGTGAGGGCTGCCAGGTCTGCGTCATGATGAACGCGGACAAGTGCGTGCTCGGCCTCCAGGCGGCCCGCATCGCCCTGCAACGGGAGGTCGCCATGCAGTTGTTCGCCGTTCCTGCCTGAGTTCCCCATGCCGACCCTGCGCGATCTCGACCCCGGCGACCGCGGCACGGTGACGGGCTACGTGGCCGACGATCCCCCCGGCCGCCTCCTGGAGATGGGCCTGCTGCCCGGTACCCTCGTCGAAGTCGTGCGCCGCGCGCCCCTCGGCGATCCCATCGACCTGAAGATCCGGGGCTTCCACCTGTCGATCCGAAAACACGAGGCGGCGGCGATCCTGGTGGAACGAGTGCCGGCTTCGTAAGGCCCGTCGCTCGCGGCCCCGCGCCCGATCCTCCGCCCGGCTCCCCGCCCGCGCCCCCACCGTGGCCTGCCTCCCTGCCGTTTCGTCCCTCCGCCGCCGTGCCTGTTTCCGTCACCACCGTTCCCCAGCGCATCGCCCTCGCCGGCAACCCGAACGTCGGCAAGACCACGCTGTTCAACCTCCTGACGGGGTTGCGGCAGAAAGTGGCGAACTACCCCGGCGTGACGGTCGAGCGCAAGAGCGGTCGCCTGGCCGGGGATGGTCCGGCTACCGGGGCGGAGGTCGTCGACCTGCCGGGCACGTACAGCCTCAACCCGAAGAGCCTGGACGAGCGGGTGGCCTATGACGTGCTGGTGGGGCGGATGCCCGGGGAGCCGGTGCCGGACGTCGTCGTCTGCGTGGTGGATGCGACGAACCTGGAGCGCAACCTCTACCTCGTCACGCAGATCCTGGACCTGGGCCTGCCCGTCGTCGTGGCGCTGAACATGATGGACGCCGCCGAGGCGGCCGGGCTGGAGGTCGATGCCGACGGGCTGGCCGACCGGCTCGGCGTGCCGGTGGTGCCCATCGTGGCGCGGGACGGGCGCGGCCTGGAGGCGCTCCGGCAGGCGCTGGCCGAGGTGCCCGCGCCGCCGGATCGGCCGGGCTGGACGCTGATGCCGGCCGTGGCCGAGGTGGTCGACCGGCTTGCCGCGCAGCTCACTGACGAGGTGCCGGACCTGCCGCCCCGCCGCGCACGCTTCGAAGCCCTGGGCGCGCTCACCAGCGATCCGCTGCTGGCGCCCTGGAAGGAGCGGGCGCCGGGCTTCCACGCGGCCGTCCTCCAGGCCCGGGCCGCGCTGGAGGAGCGCAAGGTTCCCTACCGGCAGGCCGAGATGATGGGCCGTTACGGCTGGCTGGGCCCGCTCGTGCAGTCCGTCGTCACCCGCCACAAAGATCCCTCCGAGGCCACGCTCTCCGACCGCATCGACGCCGTGCTGACCCACAAGGTCGCCGGGCCGATCCTCTTCGGAGGCGTTCTCCTGCTCATCTTCCAGGCCGTCTTCAGCTGGGCCACCCCGGCCATGGACGCCATCGAGGCGGGCGTGGTGCTCCTGGGCCAGGGCGTGCGCGCCGTCATGCCCGACGGCTGGCTCGAGGACCTGCTGGTGGAGGGCGCCATCACGGGCGTCGGCAACGTGCTCGTCTTCCTGCCGCAGATTCTGCTGCTGTTCTTCTTCCTGGGGCTGATGGAGGACACCGGCTACATGGCCCGGACGGCGTTCATCATGGATCGCCTGATGCGCCGGATGGGCCTGAGCGGGGCCTCGGTCGTGCCGCTGCTCTCGTCCTACGCCTGCGCCATCCCCGGCATCATGGCCGCCCGCACGCTGGCCAACGAGCGCGACCGCCTCATCACGATCATGGTGGCGCCCCTGATGAGCTGCTCGGCGCGGCTGCCCGTCTACACCCTCTTCATCGCCGCCTTCATCCCCTCCGGGGCGCTCTTCGGTGTGCTCGGCTACCAGGGGCTGGCCATGGTCGCGCTCTACGTGCTGGGCACCGTCATGGCCTTCGTGGCGGCGTGGGTGCTGAAGACGTTCGTGTTCAAGGGGGATGCCTCGATGTTCGTGATGGAGCTGCCTCCGTACCGCCTGCCGCGCCTGCGGCAGGTGTTCTGGCGGATGATCGACCGCGCGAAGGCGTTCGTCGTGCGGGCGGGCAAGATCATCTTCGGCCTGAGCATCGTGCTCTGGTTCATGGCGAGCTTCCCGCAGGCCGACCCCGATCCGCTCCTGGAGGCCCGGCGCGAGCAGGCCGAGGCGACCTTCACCGCGCGTCTGGACAGCATCGCCGCGGCCGAGGGGCTCTCGGCCGCCGAGGTCATCACCCGCGGACCGATGGAGGCGGTACAGGCCGCCGACGCCGAGCGGCAGGCCGTGCTCGACGCCGTCGCCGCCGAGGAGGCCGGGCGGCAGATCCGGCAGAGCCTCATCGGCCGCATCGGCCGGGCCATCGAGCCGGTCATGCGCCCGCTCGGGTTCGACTGGAAGATCAGCGCGGGCATCCTCAGCGCCTTCGCTGCACGCGAGGTCATCGTCAGCACCCTCGCCACGCTCTACAGCGTCGGCGAAGACGACGGCGAGCCGGTGATGCTGCGCGAGGCCCTCAAGGCAGACCGCTACCCGGACGGTCGCCCCGTCTACACGCCGCTCGTGGCCGTGAGCCTGCTGGTGTTCTTCGTCTTCGCGCTGCAATGCATGAGCACCCTGGCCATCGCCCGCCGTGAGACGAACACGTGGAAATGGCCCGCCGTGATGTGGCTCTACATGTTCGCACTTGCCTACGGCTTCTCGCTGCTGGTCTACCAGGGCGGGCAGGCCCTCGGGTGGGGGTGACGGCCGCCGCACGGGGCGAAGGCGGGTCGAAGGCCGAAGGGGGCCGGGATGGGTAGGGGCCGGCGGGTCCGCGCGCGCCGGAACTGAAGCGGGGGGCCGGGCGTGGGGGAAGCGCGGCACGGAAATCGCTCGGCCCGGCGGTGCATGGCTCCGGCCCGGCTCGGACGTGCCGGAGCGGCCGGTCACCTGAAACCCTTTCCTCATGGCAGCACAGACGCTTCTCATCACCGGCGGGGCCGGCTTCATCGGCTCGGCGCTCGTCCGCCACCTGATCCGCGAGACGGACTACCACGTCGTCAACGTCGACAAGTTGACCTATGCCGGGCATCTGAGCACCGTCGAACCCGTGGCGGACAGCCCCCGCTACACCTTCGAGCAGGTGGACATCGCCGACGCGGGGGCCGTCGAGCGGCTCTTTGCCACGTACCGGCCCGACGCCGTCCTGCACCTGGCGGCCGAGTCGCACGTCGACCGCTCGATCGACGGGCCGGCGGCGTTCATCCAGACGAACATCGTGGGCACCTACACGCTCCTGGAAGCCGCCCGCGCCTACTGGCGCACCCTGGAGGCGCCGCGCAAGGAGGCCTTCCGCTTCCTGCACGTGTCGACGGACGAGGTCTTCGGTGCCCTCGGGGAGACGGGCTTCTTCACCGAGCAGACGCCCTACGCGCCCAGTTCCCCCTACTCGGCGAGCAAGGCGTCGTCGGATCACCTAGTGCGGGCCTGGCACCACACCTACGGCCTGCCCGTGCTCGTGACCAACTGCTCCAACAACTACGGTCCCTACCAGTATCCGGAGAAGCTCATCCCGGTCGTCATCCTCAACGCCCTGGACGGCCGCCCCATCCCGGTCTACGGACGGGGCGAGAACGTGCGGGACTGGCTCTACGTGGACGATCACGTCCGTGCGCTCGTCACGGTGCTGGAAAACGGGACCCCCGGTGAGACGTACGCCATCGGCGGGCACAACGAGCGGCGGAACCTGGAGGTGGTGCAGACGATCTGTGCGCACCTGGACGAGCTGGCGCCGAACCCGGCCGGAGGCTCCTACGCGGACCTGATCACGTTCGTCGAGGACCGGCCCGGCCACGACTATCGCTACGCCATCGACGCCTCCAAGATCGAGCGCACGCTCGGCTGGCGGCCGGCCGAGACGTTCGAGTCCGGCCTGCGCAAGACCGTCCGGTGGTACCTGGAGAACCGGGCCTGGTGTGACCGTGTCACGCGCGACCGCTACCAGCGGGAGCGCCTTGGCCTGACGGTCTGAGGCCGTCCGATCTGCCGCGTGTGATGGCTTCCGATGCACCTCCGATCCTGCTGCTGGGCGGCCAGGGCCAGGTAGGCTGGCACCTGCGCCGGGCGCTGGCGCCGCTGGGGCCGGTCGTCGCTCCCTCCCGCGCCGAGGTGGATCTGACGGACGAGGCGGCGCTGCGGGCGCTCGTGGCGCGCCTGCGGCCCGGCTGCGTCGTCAATGCCGCCGCCTACACGGCGGTGGACCGGGCCGAGCAGGAGCCGGACCGCGCCCATGCCGTCAACGCCCGGGCGCCGGCCGTGCTGGCCGAGGCGGCGCGCGACGCCGGGGCGCTGCTGGTCCACTACTCGACCGACTACGTCTTCGACGGCACGGCGGACCGGCCCTACACCGAAGCCGACCCGACGGCCCCGCTGAACGTCTATGGCCGGACGAAGCGGGCCGGGGAGGAGGCCGTGGTGGCCGCCGGCGGGGCGTACCTGGTGCTGCGCACGAGCTGGGTCTACGGCCTGCGCCGCCACAACTTCTTCCTGACGATGCTGCGGCTGGCCCGGCAGGGCGGCCCGCTGCGGGTCGTCTCGACCCAGGTCGGCGCGCCGACGCCCGCCTGGCTCATCGCCGAGGTGACCGCGCAGGTGCTGGCCCGCCGGCAGACCCTGCCCGAAGATCGGCGCCCCGTCGGCCTCTTTCACCTGACGGCCGGCGGGCAGACCTCGTGGCACGGCTTTGCCGAGGCGCTGCTGCAACGGACCCTCGGCCCGGAGGCCCCGCCCGTCCTGCCCATCACCCCGGACGCGTACCCGACCCCGGCCGCCCGCCCGGCCTACTCCGTGCTCGACACCACCCGGATCCGGCAGACCTTCGGCGTGCATCTGCCGTCCTGGGAGGACGCCCTCCTGCCCGTGTGCGAGGCGGCCCGGGAGTGGCGTAGCCTGCCGCCCTTCTTGCTCGGCGCGTGACCCGGGGCGCCGAAGGCGTCCGCCCTTCAGGCAACCTCATCCAGAAGTGGATCCTTTCGTGGGGAGACGAGCGATGGCCTCGGCGCGTGCTCCTCGTATCTTACCTTTCGACGCTCGACCCCCGGCATCCGTCCATAGCTCCTCATGCGCAGAAAAGGCATTATCCTGGCCGGTGGCTCCGGCACCCGGCTGCATCCCATCACTCTGGCCGTGAGCAAGCAGCTCGTGCCGGTCTACGACAAACCCATGATCTATTACCCGCTGAGCACCTTGATGCTGGCGGGCATCCGGGATGTGCTGGTGATCTCGACGCCGCAGGACCTGCCCCGCTTCCGGCAACTTCTGGGCGACGGCAGCCAGTGGGGGCTCTCGCTCCACTACGCCGAGCAGCCCCGGCCCGAAGGGCTCGCACAGGCTTTCATCATCGGGCGCGACTTCGTCGATGGCGATCCGTCCTGTCTGATCCTGGGGGACAACATTTTCTACGGGCGTGGGCTGAGCGCCATGTTGCAGCAGGCCGCGGATCGCCCCGCGGGCGCCACCGTCTTCGGCTACTACGTGAAGGACCCCGAACGCTACGGGGTCGTGGAGTTCGACGAGGCCGGGCAGGCCGTCAGCATCGAGGAGAAACCGGCGCGGCCGCGCTCGAACTACGCGGTGACGGGGCTGTATTTCTACGATGCGCAGGTGCTGGACATCGCCGCCGGGCTCAGGCCCTCGGCACGGGGCGAGCTGGAGATCACCGACGTCAACCGCATCTATCTGGAGCGGGGGCAGTTGCAGGTCGAGGTGATGGGGCGCGGCACGGCCTGGCTCGACACCGGGACGCACGACTCGCTGCTGCAGGCCTCGAACTTCGTGCAGACCATCGAGGCCCGGCAGGGCCTCAAGATCGCCTGCCCCGAGGAGATCGCCTTTCTCAAGGGGTGGATCTCCGCGGAGGAACTGGCCCGGCAGGCCGAGGCCTTCGCCAAGAGCGGCTACGGGGCATACCTCCAGGCGCTCCTGGAGGGCCGCGGCCATCCGACGCTCCGCGACCTGTAATGACGGCCCGACCCCCGCGCATGACGACCGCGTACGAACTGGTGCGATGCAGCCTGCAGGTGGCCTGGAACCCGGCCGCCCGCGAGCAGCTGCCCGAACGGGCCGCCGGGGTGGACTGGGAAGAGGTCGTCCGCGTGGCCGAGACGGAAGGCGTGTGGACGGAGGTCTCTCGCACGCTGCTGGCTACCGAAGGGGTGGCCGTGCCGAAAGCGCTGGTGCGGCCCTGGACGCTGCAACATGCCCGCCTCAAGCTGCGCCGTGCCGAGCAGGCCGCCGCCGCGGCCGCCCTCGTCGATCACCTGGCCGCCCGCGGCATCCCGTCGCTGGTCCTCAAAGGCATCGTCCTGGAGCAGCAGGTCTACGGCGAGACCGGCTGGCGGGCCACATCCGACATCGACCTGCTCGTGGACGAAGCCCGCTTCGCCGAGACGGAGCAGGCGCTGTTCGACGCCGGGTATGGCTATCCCGGAGATCGCCGCCGGGCCGACGGCGCCGTCGGCGAGGCCAACCCGCGTCGTCACATCAAGGAAGCCGTCCTGTACCTGTTCGGCGAGCGCGCGTACGTCTCGGACGAGACGACCGAGGTGACCATCGACCTGCACGTGTTGCCGCTCGACCGGCGCTTCACGTTTCGCCGGGCCTTCGAGGCGCTGTATGCCGACCGTCGGCACGTCACCGTCGAGCAGCACGCCCTGCCGACGCTCAGCCTGCCCGATACGATGATCTACACGGCGTACCGGGGGCTGGATAGCGCCTGGCGGCTCAAATACACCCGCGACATGGCCGGCCTGATCCATCGGCACGAGGTCGACTGGCCGGCGCTCGCGGCGCACGCCCGCCGCTGCGGCGCGCAGCGGGTGCTGGCGTACATGCTGGGCGAGGTCCAGCAGCGCCTCGGCCTGCCGCTGCCGCCCGCCGCCCGCGCCCTCGTCGACCCGGACTGGTGGCAGGCGATGGCGGCACGCTATGGCGAGGATCGCCGTGCGCAGGAGCCGGGCTGGGATCGCCTCCGCCGGTACCTGGCCTTCATGGACGATACCCGCGCCCGGCTGCGGTTTCTCTGGTTCGTCGGCCTGCACCGGGGTGTGTATGAGCCCGTCGTGGCGCTGCGTCGGCTCCTGCGGCCCGTCCCGCCACCGCCCGTTCCGGACCGCCCCGGCGTCGGCCGTCCGGGCGGGGCGGCGCCGGGTGCACGATGACCCGTCCTCTCGCCCTCAGGCATACGCCCATGCTACGTACCGTCTTCGTTTTACTGATCGGCGTGTCGAGCGCCGCCGTGGCCCTCGCCCAGCCGGCGTCGCCGGAGGCCGCCGTGGCGGCTCTACAGCGGGCCGGGTTCGAATCGGTGCGCGCCGAGGCCGGCCCGGAGGGGTGGGTGCTGGGCTTCGAGAACCGCCGCTACCGGTATGACGTCCGCGCCCTTTCCGTGGCCCGTGAGATCGTGCCGGAGGCCCGGCGTGTGGTGCTCTACCGGCGAGGCTGGCCCCTGGTGACGCTGGCCGAGGCCGGCGACGGCTGGGTGTTGCAGGACGTGGCGCCGGAGGGGCCGTCCGCGCCCGCCCGCGCCCCGGCCCGGTGGACGCTCGACCTGCTGCTGCGTCCGCAACTGGCGGCCGAGTTCGGAAATTTCGACGATCCGGTGGAGTCTCAGGTCAACGTGGTCCCCGAGGCCGCGCTGCAGCTCTGGAAGGGGGCGCTGGCGCGGATTCAGTGGATCATTCCGCTTCAGAACGAGCTGGGCGACGAGGGCGATGAGATGCGTCCCGGGCTGATGACGCTGGGGCAGGTCTGGCGTTTCCCCGGGGCGATCTGGGCGTCGGCGTCGGCCGGGGTGTTCACCCAGAAACGCTACGGCCTCGAGCTCGAGACGCTGCGGTTCTTTGCCCGGGGGCGGCTGGGGATCGGGGCACGGCTGGGCTATACCGGCTATCTGGCCTACCGCGACCGCACCTGGCTCTACGACGATCTCGACACGGTCACGTGGTCCCTGTACGGGACGGCGGCCCTGTGGCCGGCGCTGGGCCTCGCGGCCCACGTGGGCGTGAGCCGCTTCCTGGACGGGGATAGCGGGCTGGAGGTGGCGGTGCGCCGCGCCTTCGGGGAGGTCGAAGTGGCCTTCCGGGGGGTACACACCACCGCCGGCACCAACGCCGGCTTCACGATCGGCGTGCCGCTGCCGGTGGGACGTCATCTGGCGCCCCGGCGCGTGCGCCCCCGTACGGCGGAGCGGCTGGCCTGGACGTACTGGTATCGCAGCCTGCCGGACGTCGGCCGCACCTATGCCACCGGGCAGCGCCTCGACGCGTTCTGGGAGGATCTGCACCCGGCCTATCTGCCGGCCCGGTTGCACCGGGAGGCCCGACGCTGAGCCACGCGCGGGCCGGCCATCCCGGGCACCAGCGCATCCACGATGGCGCGTCCGTTCAGGTTTCGGTGTAACCAGAACGCATGCCGGATGCTCTAGAAGCGCATGGCCGGCCCCACAGGGCGCCGTATGTTTACGCTTGCCCAGATAGGCGCCCCGGCGCCCGTTCGTAGTTCCCCCTCTCCAGACCGGCACATCATCATGACGCGTCGCTTCCGCATGTACCCGCTCTCGCTGCTGGTGGGGCTGGGCCTGATCCTGACCAGCTGCGATTTTACGCACGTGGACGAGGCCGCCCGCACCCCGGTCGAGGACCTGGCCGTGGCGCTCGCCACCGCCGATACGCCCGACAAGGCCCGCGTGGCCATCGACAACCTCTTCCGCAAGGCCGAGATCGGCGTGGACTGGAAGGAAGGCACTTTCAGCGCCTACGTCTTCAGCCGGGAAGACCTCGACCAGCTGGCAGAGGTGCAGGCGCACTTCGTGAAAGGGGAGGACGAGGGTGCGACCATGGAAGCCGCCTACGAGCGCCTGCTGCGGAGCCAGGCCGCCACGCGCAATGCCGACCTGTGGGACAAAGGCCCGGATCGGTCGGTGACGGCCGATTTCGATGCCATCACGGCCATGTTCCGCGCCTCGCTGCGCAGCGCCCTGGCGCAGCCGGAGTCGCCGGGCAGCGCGCTGCTCTTCGCCGTCGCCGCCGACGCCGACGGCCGGGTCCCCAGCGTCTGGTTCGATGAGGAGGCGGCGGCCTCGAAAGGAGGTAGTTACTATCGTACCAGAAAGCTGTCCCCCGCCCAGTGGGCGCTCTATTTCATCTGGCTGCACAAGTATGCCTGGGCCTGTGGTGGTGGAAATGGCGGGGGGAGCAATCAGTGTCCTAAGGGCACCGAGTTGATCGCCAAGTATGAGTACGAGGGCGGCTCCTGGGTCTTCGAGAAGCCGGACGGCAATGAGGGGGTAATCTCCGTTACGGGGGACGACGACGAAGTCGAATGGACCCTGACGACCTCCGACTACCGCGTCGACGTCATCCAGGTCAAGGCCGCGACGGTGGTCACCACGGTGGCCCAGACAGCCGATGAGGCTGGTGAGGGAGGCGTCATAGAGAAAGACCGACATGGCCTCTCCAACATCGTTTTCTGTGGGGAAGATGAGAAAGGCTGCTGGCTGGATTGCAAGGCGCAAGAAGCCGCCTGCCTGGCCAACCCGTACAAGGACGAATCGTATTGCCATTACAAGTTCAAGAAGTGCGACCTGGGATGTCACGATCAGGGCTCCGGCGGGACCGGAGGGTGAGCGGCAGAACGATGACATCTGGTAGACATCGTAGGATCGCCGCCGGGCTCGTGTGTCTGGCGGCGATCTTTTTTGGGGTGCCGCGCGTGACGGCCCAGTCCTTGACGGGCATGACCGGCCTGATCACGATTCCCACGGCAGCGATGCAGCCGGATGGGAGCGTGCTGGTCGGAGCCGGTCGCGTCCATCGAGAGGCCGTGACCGTGCCGGACGCCGATCATCACGTCGCGCCCTTCTATGCCGCCATCACCTTTCTGCCCATGGTGGAACTGGGCTTCCGGTTTTCGCCCCAGATCGGGGTAGACCGTGACGCGCTTGGAGATCGGACGTTGATGGCGCGCGTGCAGGTGCTGCCCGAACGGGGAAGATGGCCGGCCGTCGCGCTGGGAGCCCACGACTTCCTCAAGAGCTCCGGCAGCGAAACACGGCGGTATAATGCGCTCTACGTGGTGGCTTCGAAGCACGCCGTCCCGCTCGGCGTTCCCACGGCGGTGCATGGGGGCTACGGCACCGACGTGATCGATGCCAAAGGGCACCAGTTCGTGGGATTCTTCGGAGGGGTGTCCATAGCGCCGCATCCTGTGGCCGAGGTGATGGCCGAATACGACGGCACGCAGGTGCTGGTAGGCGGGCGCATCACGGTGCGCGGCATCTACCTGGTCGGCGGTCTGGCGTCGTTCCGCTATGGCCTGGGCGGCATGGGCCTGCGGTGGAGGCTGTGACGCCCCGCCGAGGAAACGATCACGCAGGTTCGATGGCGACACCGTTTTCAGGAAGAGTCATTGAAAAATCCAGAAGGAGTAGGCCGACGTCGCACAGGTACATGCGCCATACCTCCCGGCGATCCGGCAGATTCGGTTCCTATCATGCGTCATAGGCATCGCACATCCATCGTCCATTGAAGGAACGAACTGCTGCAGAGTCGCTCCGACAGTATCCGAGTACAGAGGTATGATCTACCAGGAAAACGAAGCAAAGGCCGGGACGTGCATCCCGTCGGGGCGTGCCGCGCTGGTGACGGGTGGGGCCGGTTTCATCGGTAGCCATCTGGTGGATCGCTTGCTTCGCGAGGGATGGCAGGTCACGGTCGTGGATAACTTCGATCCCTACTATGATCCGGCGGTGAAGCGAGCGAACCTGGCTTCTCATCGGGGCCATCCCGGCTTTCTCCTGATCGAAGCCGACGTGCGGGATCGGGAAGCATGGTGGGAAGTACCTGGCTCCTACGATGTCATCGTACATCTGGCGGCCCGCCCGGGCGTGCGAGCTTCCCTGGAAGATCCTGAAGGGTACGAGGCCGTGAACGTAGGCGGTACCCGGGCCGTGCTGGACTGGGCCGTCGAGCGTGGGATCCGGCAGTTCGTGCATGCCTCGTCCAGCAGCGTGTACGGTGTGAATCCGAATGTGCCCTGGCGTGAGGATGACCCGCTGCTGCTGCCGGCCAGCCCCTATGCTCGAACCAAAGTACAGGCCGAAGAACTCGGACGTACCTATGCCGAGCAGTACGGGCTTCGGTTCATCGCGCTTCGGTTCTTTTCGGTCTACGGCCCCCGCCAGCGCCCTGATCTGGCCTTTACCAAGTTTGCACGCCGCATGCTGGCCGGTGAGCCGATTCCGGTCTACGGAGACGGAAGCTCACGGCGGGATTATACCTATGTCGGGGATATCATCGAAGGGGTTCGGGCCGCGATGGACTTCACCGATGCCTCGTGCATGGCGTTCAACCTGGGGAACTGCCATACGCACAGCCTGCGGGAGATGATCGAAGCGCTGGAAGCCGAACTCGGCGTGGCGGCCCGCTGGCAACGCCTGCCCGAACAACCGGGCGACGTGCCGCAGACGTGGGCAGACATCACCCGTGCCGAACGGCTGCTGGGCTATCATCCGCGTACGTCGCTGCGCGATGGGTTGCGGGAACTCCATGCCTGGCTTCGAACCCGGCCGCTTCCGCTCCCCTTGAGGAAGCCCTGTGCAGCCTGAGGATCTGCGGGCCGGCGCGGTGCGCCAGGCGCTCGACGGCATGCCATGATCCTGATCGACGGGCACGTTCATCTGCGCCGGTGCTTCGACCCGCAGGTCTTCCTGACGGCGGCAGCCGCCAACATGGAGCAGGCGGCCCGCAGGCTTGGGGTCGCGGAGGCCGTGGATCGGGTCCTGTGTCTGACGGACATGCCGGACGAAGCCGGGTTCGAGCGGCTGCGTGACCTGGAACCCACCGGTGCCGGTGACTGGCAGAGCCGTCCTGCGGAGGATGGCCGCTCGTTGTGGCTGAGTGCATCCGGCCAGCGCCCGCTGCTGGTGGTGGCCGGCCGGCAGATCGTGACGGCCGAACGCCTGGAGGTGCTGGCGCTGGGCACGCCCTGTCCCATCCGGGACGGTCAACTGATCACCCATACGCTCCGAGAGGTGCATCGGCAGGAGGCTCTGCCCGTCCTCCCCTGGGGGTTCGGAAAATGGATCGGGCGTCGTGGTCGGGTCGTGCATGAGCTTCTATCCGATGCGGCTGCCCCATCGTTCTGGCTCGGGGATACCGCCAATCGCCTCCATCACGGACCGCGGCCCGGGCTGCTGCGCCGGGCCGCGCGCGAGAAACGACCGATCTTGCCGGGCAGTGACCCTCTGGCCTGGCCCTCGGAGGTCACGCGCGTGGGGCGGTACGGGGCCTCCTATCCCGGGCGCCTCCACCCGGAGCAGCCGGCTACCGAGCTCATCCGGAGGCTGCGAGGCCAACCAGAGCATCTGCAGCCCTACGGTCAGGGCGAGCGTCTGTGGCGATTCGTCGTGAACCAGGTGATCAGCCAGTTTGTCAAACAGCCGGTTCCGGGGAGCAGGTAAGCGTCGGCGAGGCCGTGCGCACGCGCCCCGGGCTTTCCCCTCCGCCGCTTCCGTTTCGTTCGTGGCGCCGACCCATGCCCAATCTGCTCGTCCATCTGGGGGTACAGGGTGCGCTATCCAGCGTGGCCGTACGGGATGTCGACCTCAAGTGGGTCTATGCCGGTGCCGTCGTGCCGGACGTGCCCTGGATCGTGCAGCGGGCCGTGTTGACGCTGGCACCGGGAGTAGACCCCTATGCCCTGCGTTATTACGTGGACGTGCAGGCATCGCTGATCGTCAGTCTGCTGTGTGCAGGGGCTCTGGCGATGCTCGCCGCCGCACCCCGAAGGGTGGCGGTCGTGATGGGGTTCAACATCGGGTTGCATCTGATCCTGGATGCGCTCCAGATCAAATGGGGCAACGGAGTGCATCTGCTGGCCCCTTTTTCGTGGGAACTGGTAAACTGGGGGGTGTTCTGGCCCGAGAGCCCGCTCAACGTTGTTCTCACGCTGGCCGGCCTGCTCTTCGTGATCCTGACGGCGCACCGGGTCGTGCGCCACGGCGTGCCGCTGCAGAAGCCGGACCGGCGTCGGGCCGTCGCATTCGGCCTGCTGGCCGGGGCGTATCTGCTGCTCCCGCTGTGGTGGCTGGATGGGCCGCGTGAGGCCAACGTGCACGATCTGGAGACGCTGCGCGTACCGGAGCGCCGCCCCGGTCAGTACGTGGAGTTCGATCGGAAATCATGTGTTCCCCTCGACGCCGAGGCCTGCCTGCTCCTGGGCACGTTTCGCGCGGAGGGGCTGCCGCTGGAGCGAGAAGCGAGGGTGTCGGTGCGCGGGGTGTTCGTCGACATGGAAACAATCCGGGTCCTCGAGGCTCATGTGCACCATCCCTGGTTCCGGGACCTGGCCTCCTACCTCGGGCTGCTCGGGGTCCTGCTGATATGGATGGTATGGTTTATGCTTTCCCGGCGCGAAGCGCGCTCGCAGTCTGCCCCCGACGCCGGATGACGGCGGTGCACGCCGTCGTTCTGGACATTCATAGATACCGTGGCGTATCGTGACCGGAGATCGTTTCTTGCTCCTTCTATTCACCCGTACTGCTCGCAGCGTGTGATGCGCGTCGCCGTCACAGAAGCCGATCGGCTGGATCTGTCCGTGGTCATTCCTTTTCTGAACGAGGAGGAATCCATCGGGCTGCTGTGTGAGAAGGTGGCGGCTGCCCTCGATCCGATGGAGGTCCGTGCCGAAGTCATTCTGGTCGACGACGGCAGCACCGATCAGACGTTTGCGCGCGCGGCGGCCATCGCGGACCGAGATCCCCGGTTCCGCGTGATCCAGTTGCGCCGTAATTTCGGGCAGACGGCGGCCCTCAGCGCCGGTATCCGGCACGCGCGGGGCGAAGTGATCGTCACCATGGACGGAGATCTGCAGAATGATCCCCGGGACATCGAAACGCTGCTCGACAAGATGCACGAGGGCTACGATGTCGTCATTGGATGGCGTGAGCAGCGACAGGATAAGCTGATCACCCGGAAGATCCCCTCGATCCTGGCCAACGGCTTGATCCGGTGGGTGATGGGGACCCAGATCCGGGACAACGGCTGTGCCTTGCGTGCGTATCGGGCCGATCTCCTGCAGGCGCTGCCGCTCTACTCCGAAATGCACCGGCTGTTGCCGACGATCATGACGCTCTCCGGAGCCCGGCTGGCGCAGGTCAAAGTGCGGCATCACTCCCGTCAGTATGGAGCTTCCAAGTATGGTCTGTCGCGCATCTACAAAGTGCTGATGGATCTGCTCGCCCTGAAGTCCGTGCTCGGGCTGGTGCATCTGCCGTTTTTTGGTTTCGGGGCTGCTGCCGTGTTGTTCGGTCTGGGAGCGGGCCTCGGGTTTGTCGTGACGCTGCTGTATCTCGTAGTCGGTTTGCCCATCGTGGTCATGGCCGGCGTCACGCTGTTGCTGAGTGCTCTGAGTTTGTTCATGCTGATGCTGGGCATGTTGAGTGAACTCATCTACCGGCAGGGACCGCTCAAACTCGAACACACCTTGAAGATCACCACCGTGGCCCCTCGTGAGGGGGGCGCGTCCCTTCATGTCTCCTGATTCCATGTACGACCCCCGCCTTTCTCCGGCTTCCTCCGCCACGTCCCCGGCAACGGCCGTCGGGTCCCTGGATCTGTCGGCCATCATCCCGGTGCACGGGGTAGACGGGGCGCGCGTCCGCCGCGTGATCGGGGAGTACCGGGCGGTGCTGGACACCCTGGATCTGACCTACGAGGTGATCGTCGTCGTCAGCGGCCGGGACCCCGATCTGACGGAGGCGATGACGAACCTGGCTCGCGAAGGAGCGGTGCGGGTCATTGTGCTCGGGGCCTGGCCGGGTGCCGCCACGGCGCTCTCGATCGGCTTCGCCCACAGCACCGGCCGGCTCCTGCTGACGTTGCCGCCGCTGCATCAGGTGGCGGTCGAGGCTCTGCCGGAGTTGATCGGGGCGCTCGGGGAGCGGGATATGCTCGTGGTACGCCGGTGGCCGCGGCGGGACGGGCGGCTCAAGCAGTTGCAAACGCGTGCCTTTGCCTTCTTCCTGCGCACCACGCTGCGCCTGCCCTTCAAGGACCTGGGCTGTGGCGTGCGGCTGTTCCGCCGCGACGTGCTCGACACGGTCTACATCTACGGCGACCAGCAACGGTTCCTGCCCGTGCTGGCCGAACGGTACGGGTACCATGTGGCCGAGGTAGACCTGCCGCAGGCCCCGCGGGGCGAAGGCGGTGGCCCTCGTGCCTCGTTCCTGCCGGCGGCCTACGTGCGGCGCTTGCTGGATCTGCTCTCGATCTTCTTTCTCGTCAACTACACCATCAAGCCGCTGCGCTTTTTTGGCCTGACGGGGCTCGTCACGTTTCTGGCCGGGACGATCATGACGCTGTATCTGGCGGCCGAGCGGGTGTTCATGGATGAGTCCCTTGCCGACCGGCCGCTGCTCCTGCTGGGGCTCCTGCTCGTGGTGCTGGGCGTGCAGCTCTTTGCGATCGGGCTGATCGGAGAGCTGATCATCTACATCCACGCCCGCAACCTCACCACTTACACCATCGAGCGGCTCGTAGGCTTCGAGGCCTCTGCGGAGGAGGATGCCGGGGCCATGTCGGCCATGTCGGGCGGCGTTACGTCCGCGTCGGATGAGGCGTCCGGTGGCGAAGCGCGAGCCCTGCACCCGGCAGCAGACCGGCCACGCTGAGCAGGTAGGCCGGCCCGAAGGCCAGCGCGTCGGGATGGAAGCTGAGCCATCCGAGCAGGGGGAGCGGCAAGACGGCGATCAGGAGCGCGAGCCGCCGCCGCCTGATCCGGTGCTCCTGCATCTGCCAGAGCGGAGCCAGCAGCAACCCCGTCAGCCCGAACACCAGCAGGTAGTACGCGGCCGTCCAGTACGGCACCATCGGTTCGGCCAGGTCGACGACGATCGAGCCGAGCCCCAGGGCCATCGGCAGGCTGCTCAGGATGCTCATCTCAGGGGTGATGGCGGCCGTCCGGGGATCGGGTCGGCGGTGATCGTAGACGGTGAGCCGGCCGGTGTCGTAGGAGACGACGAAGGCGACCGACGTGTCGGCATCGAAGAAGTGGGGGAGCCGCCAGGTCAGCCGGGTGCCGTTGTCGCCGGCCCGGGGCGTCCGGATGCGAATCACCAGGGCGTTGTCATCCTGTCCGACGGTGAGGTTGCGCAGCGAGGCGTTGATCGACAGCGACACGAGCCGGGCCGGGCCGCTTTGCCGGAGGTGAGCGGGCGTCGCGACGATACCCAGCGTGAAGGCCGAGCGAGATCGGGCCGCCTCGGTGAAGCGCCGGGGGTGCTCGAGGCTCCGCAGCCAGGCCGTGCCGTCGAACCGGAGGCATCCGTCGGCAGGTGGCGGCGGGAAGGGGTGCCATGCCAGGGGCGGCAGGTTCGCCTGCACGTCGGCATAGGGAGCCGGTCCGGTTAGCGGGAACCGGGCGGCCTGGTCCATGGCGAAGGCAGAGGGGCGGGTCGGGGCGGCCAGCGAGGCCAGGAGCGAGGCGGCCGCCGGCGGGTCCAACGCATACGGCACCAGCACGACGTCGCACATCGTGCCGTGCCAGGGGCGGTCGCCGGTGGCCTCGTTGGCCAGCACCAGCGGGTAGTCCGTGTCCCAGTTTGCCAGGCTCCAGCCCGGATCCCGGCGTCCCAGGAGCCCGCTCAGCAGGGCGAGGGTTGCGTAGACGGTCAGGATGGTTGCCAGGCGCCTGCGGCGCTGGGGCGGACCGGGCGCCGTGTAGCGGGTCCTGTACCACCGTGCCCAGGCCAGCGCTCCGATGAGGCTGCCCGTACCGTTCATGAGCACGTCCCGCAGGCTCGGGTGCCGGTCCGGCAGTGCGACCTGCAGCACCTCGACGCCCAGCGAGAGCCCCGCCCCCAGCAGCCCGGCGAGCAAGACGCCGGCGTCCGGGAAACGCCGGAGGCTACGAGCGATGAAGAACCCCAGCGGGACGAACAACAGGATGTTGAGGATCGGTTCCACCAGGTTCTCCGTGCCTACCTGCTCGAAGTAGTGTAGCGCGTGTGGCAGGCGGTCGGCGTGGCGAAAATCGAAGGGCGCCAGCGTGACGACCAGAATGGCGAGGACGCTGAGAACCAGGCCGAAGCCGACGGGAGGGGTGCGGTAGGGCATGGAAGCCGGGTTTGGCCGGGGCGTGCAGCGGTGGAACGAAGTGTGTTGCTCAAGCCTCGCTGAGCGAATGTGCGCCATAGGTGGACGGTTGGTCCATGGCAGATCGCCATACCCGTAGCTACGGCGAAAAGCGATCTTTGGTGAAGCGTGCAGGACGAAGGGCCTGTGGGGTAAGAAGCATCTGTGGAATCATTTGGTCCCGCAGACGTTGAACCGAGTGCCTGTTCCAGGGTGCTGCAAGGGGCATCACCGGTGTTAGAATCTCACGATACGGACTACACATGATCGATACGACGCGCACCGTTTCGGCCAGGGCCGATGTTACGATGGCTGATCTGGACGATGAGGCCGTCCTGCTCGATGTGGTGACCGGTCATTACTTTGGCCTCAACCCCGTAGGCCGACGCATCTGGACGCTGCTGGACCAGCCAAGGCGGATCGAGGAGCTGGTGGATGCGCTGGCAGATGAATACGAGGTGCCTCGTGCCGATCTGCAACGTGATGTCGTGGCGTTCCTGGAGCGGCTCCACACCAAAGGATTGATCACCCTCTCCTGAACAGGCTGCCACGAGCAGGCCGGCACGGGGCTATCTGCACGATGCTATCTGGCGATACACTGGGTTCGGGAGACGACGCGTGAGCGGCATAGTAGGGGTTTTTCATCGAGATGGCGCTCCGGCCCGGCCGGACGAGTTGGAGCCGATGCTGGCCGCGATGGCACATCGCGGTCCTGATGGGATGCACCAGCACCTCGACGGACCCGTGGGCATGGGGCACGCCATGTTGTACACGACCCCGGAGTCGCTCCATGAACGGTTGCCGATGACCGATCCGAGCGGTCGTTACCTCCTGACCGCGGATGCTCGCGTCGATAACCGGGAGGAGCTGGCGCGCCGGCTCGGGTGGCCTGCGGGACGACTCACGGATGCGGTTCCGGATAGTCAGTTGATTCTGGAGGCGTACAAGCGCTGGCAGGAGCGCGCCCTGGAATACATCCTGGGTGACTTTACGCTGGCTGTCTGGGACCGGATCGAACGACGGCTGGTGCTGGCTCGCGATCATCTGGGCATCCGTGTGCTGTACCTCTACTGTGCTCCTGATCTGCTGGTATGGGGCACGGAGATCAAGGCTGTACTGGCCCATCCACGGGTGCCCCGCTCCGTCAACGAGGCCCAGCTGGCCCGCTACCTGGCCGACGACTTTTCGCATCGCACCGAGACGGTCTTTCAGGGCATCGAGCGCGTTCCGGCGGCTACGATGGTGGTCGTCGAGCCCGGCCGGAGACAGCAGCGCACCTACTGGGAGTTGTCGATCCCTCCCGAAGACCCGTCCCTCAAAACTCCGGAAGACTATGTGGCGGCGTTTCGGGAGCATATGATGGAAGCCGTCCGCTGCCGTCTGCGCAGTGCGTATCCCGTAGGAACGCAACTCAGCGGGGGGCTCGATTCCTCGGTGGTGGCTGTTGCCGCGCGATGTGTTTTAGCGCAGACGGATCCGGCGGCGGCGTTGCGGACGTATTCTACCGTATTCGAGCGCGTCCCGAAGTCGGACGAACGGCCCTACATTGAGGCCGTGCTGGCAACCGGCGGTTTCGATCCGCGCTTCGTAGCAGGGGATGTTCCTGGTTTCATGGCCTGGCAGGATACGTTGTGGCGCTACGAGGATGAGCCGCTCGTCAACCCCAACTACTACCTGACGTATGGCCTCAATGAACGGGCCCGGGCCGACGGGACGCGGATCATGCTGGGCGGTTTTGACGGCGATACCGTGGTAGGCTACGGTCTCGAACGGTTCGCGGAGCTGGCCCGGCAGGAAGACTGGGCCGCGTTCGTGGGTAACGCCGACGCCGTTGCCACGCGCCGCCAGTGGGGCCCTCGGCGAGCCCGAGCCTTCTACTTCGAACGTTATGGCGGGTGGTATCTGGAAGATCTCGTGCGTCAAGGCCGCTGGTTGCGCTGGTGGCGGAACGTTACGGCGGTGGCCCGAGCAGCGGGGATGTCCCGGCGCTGGTTGGCGGTGCAGTATGGTGTTGATTCGCTGGCCAGGCATCTGATGCGCCGCTCGCAGGATGTCGTATCGGATGCGCCGGATCTGCTTCGGGAGGAGACTATAAAGCGCTATGGACTACGCCAAAAGCGCACCCCGATTGTCCGGAAGGCAGATTTTTTTTCGGGTGATCTGCGCGATCTTCATCTACGTAAGTACGAGAACCCGTTCTTTTCCATTGGCCTGGAAGGCATCGAGCGCGCCTACGCAGCGTTCGGCATCGAAGCCCGGCATCCGTTCTTCGATATGCGGCTCGTGCAGTTCTGCCTGGGCATTCCGCCCGCCTGCAAACTGCGCGAGGGTTGGACCCGCTGGATCCTGCGCGCAGCCTTTCGGGACTTCCTGCCGGCCATCGTCGTCGATCGCCCGCAAAAAGCCAGCCTGGCTCACAACTTCGTGTTCCAGGTCGGGCACGTCGAGAAAGAGGCGTTCGCCGGTGCGCTGAACACGGTGCTCGAGGAGGGTGCCGGCGGCCTGCTGCAGGCGGCGCCCGTGCGGAGTGCGTACGAACGGATCCGTCAGGGCCGTCCCGAGAGCGGCGATATCGGGCGCTTGTCCCGCGTGATGCTGGTTGCCGAGTGGCGCCGCCGCCATCCTGCGGTCGGCAACGCCGTGCAGCGCGCCACGCCGATGCCTTCTGGGACAACCGTGCATTAGGTATGGCCGACCCGGCTATTGTAGCAGGGTTACACCGCCTCCTGCGCGGCCCCCCTGATCACCGAAACCGATAACCCCATTCGTGATCATCACGAATACGTCACACCACCCCTAACCATTTACGAGGTGCTTCATGAAGCAGTACGACACACCCCGTCTCATCGAGTACGGTGAGGTACACAGCCTGACGTTCGCCTACGGTATCAACGGAGCCGAGGACTTTGTGTTTTCGGATCTGGACAGCGACGGCGAGTTCGATCCCGGCGAACCGACGGCCCCGACGCCCGATCTGCCGGGTTACTCGGGTTCGCAGCCCGGCTGCCTTTCGCCGGGTGGTGTGCCCTGCACTCCCAACCCCTGAGACGGGTAGGTTCCTCGTGTATCCGGTCGTACGGGTACACGCAGCAAAAACCCCGGGTAGTCATGCCCGGGGTTTTTGCTGTTCTATCGGTATGTGCCGGGCGTAGACGTTCGTGGCGGAGCAGAGGCTTACGGGCGTGGATCTCCGGTTGTGGGTTTATTGTTTCTCCATCGGAGCCGATAAAAGGGGGGTTGGGGATGGGCTCATCACAAGATCGGATCATGCATTTCTACCGCGCCTTCGGGCTTGCCATTGCGTCGGAAATCGAACTGCCGGAATTGCCGGTGAACGATGAGGGAGAACCTGACCTGTGCATTCGCAAGGCCCCCCTGTCCATCGAGGGCACGCTGGAACGGGGGCATCGTGTCGTCGGTACGTACGAAGCGTTTGGCAACATCTGGATCGATCGAGGGCGTGAGATCGTCATAGATCCCCATCCATCCATCGATCCGGCGAAGGTGCGCGTGGTGGTGCTGGGTCCGTTGCTGTCCATTGCGCTTCGCCAGCGAGGCTACATCGTGCTCCATGGAGGGTGTGCCGTGGTCCGGGGCCAGGCCGTGTGCTTCCTGGGGGACATGGGAGCCGGCAAGTCGACGACGACGGCCGCGTTCTACAACGCAGGTTATTCCATCATGTCGGACGACGTGGTGGCGATCCGGGAGGAGGGGCGCCAGTTGCTCGTCTACCCCGGGTACCCCAGTATCAAGCTGCGCCCGGATGCGGCTCCGCACGTGCTTCACGACGGCGAGGAGGCGCCCTGGCTCTATCCCGAGGGCGTCCGGCGTCTCAAGCAAGCGGCTGCGTCGTTCCCGGACCGTCCCTGTTCTCTGCGCAAGGTGTATCTGCTGGGATGGGGGCCTGCGCTTTCCGTGGAGCCGGCCGGTGCGCAGGTAGCGTTGATCAGCGTGCTCAAACATACCCGGGCGCTGCCCCACCTCGTGGATGCCGAGTACCGCACCCGGCATCTGCGCCAGAGCCAGCGACTGGTTCGGCGCGTGCCGGTAGCCCATCTGCGCCGCCCCCGCGACCTTGCCGTCCTGCCCGATGTCATTCGGGCGGTCGTAGAGGATGTGCAGTCCACCACGGGGCCTTCGGTGGCGTGCGTCAACGAAAGGAACCCCTGATAGCCACCGCTGCCGTGCGTATTCAGCAGAAAGGTCGAGAGGTACTGAATCAGCTTGCCCTCGTGCGGCCGGCGTTGGGCCTGATCTGGTCCTCGGCACGCGGATGGACCGTGATCTGGTTCGGGTTGCTGCTGCTACAGGGCGCCATTCCGGCCGGCATCGTGTACATGACCAAGGCCGTCGTCGATGCGGTGGCCGCCGTCGTGGGGGCGGGCGCCAGCGTGGATCTGGCCGGGACGCTGGCGATGCCGGTGCTGGCCATGGGAGGGTTGTTGCTCGCCCGGCAGCTCGTCGGCAGTGCCGCGCAGTACGTCAACACGGTGCAGAGCGAACTGGTGACGGACTTTGTCAAGGACCTGATCCATGCGAAGGCCGGGTCGGTGGATTACGGGTTCTACGAGTCGGATCGCTACTACGATCTCCTGGAACAGGCCAACAGCCAGGCCAGCGGAAGCGCGCTGGCGCTGTTGCAGAACCTGGGCGGGTTGCTTCGCAGCGGGATTACGTTCGTCTCGATCGCGGCGCTGCTGATGACCTATAGCCTGTGGTTGCCGCTGGTGCTGGGCATCAGCACCATTCCGGCGTTCGTGATCCTGGTGCGGCACAACCGGTATCATCACGACTGGTGGGAGCGCACCACGGCGGACCGTCGTCGTGCGAAGTACTACGACATCATGTTAACCCAGCAAGCGGCCGCTGCGGAGGTACGCCTTTACAACCTCTCGGAGGTCTTTCGGGAGGCCTACCAGGCGGTTCGACGGCGGCTCCGCGCCGAGCGCCTGGCCCTGCTGCGCCGGCAGATGGCGGCGGGGCTGGGCGCCTCGCTGGTGGGGTTGGTCGTGACGGCCGGCACCATGGCCTGGATCGGGTGGAGGGCCGTGCTGGGGCTGGCCACACTGGGCGATCTGGCGCTCTTCTATCAGGCCTTCAACCAGGGGCAGAGCCTCATGGGGGCGCTCCTCAACAACATGGGGCAGATCTACACCAATACCCTTTTCATTCAACACCTCACCGACTTCCTCGATCAGGAAGCCCGGCTCATCGCGCCCGCCCGGCCCGTTCCCTTCCCGACCCCGATCCGTCAGGGCATCCGGTTCGAAGGCATCACCTTCCGCTATCCGGGGGCGGAGCGTCCGGCGCTGGACGCCTTCGACCTGGAACTCCCTGCTGGACAGATCACGGCCATCGTGGGGGAAAACGGAGTCGGCAAGAGCACACTCATCAAGCTGCTCTGTCGTTTCTACGACCCGGAAGCCGGGCGGATCACCGTGGACGGCATCGATCTGCGTGATTTCGATCCGTGGGACCTGAGGCGGCATCTGTCCGTGATGTTTCAGTTTCCCGTGCGCTACCAGATGACGGCGCGGGAAAACATTACGCTGGGGGACACCGAGCGGCCGGCCGATCTGGAGGCCATCCGGGGTGCGGCCCGCGAGGCCGGAGCGGATGAGTTCATCGAGCAAACGGCCCGTCAGTACGAGACATTGCTGGGGCGATGGTTCGCCGGGGGGACCGAACTCAGCGGCGGCCAGTGGCAGCGCATCGCCCTGGCTCGTGCCTTCTGGCGTCAGGCCCCCGTGCTGATCCTGGACGAGCCGACGAACTTCATGGATGCCTGGGCGGAGACCGAATGGGTGCGTCGCTTCCGTCGGCTGGCCCACGGACGGATCTCGCTGATGATCACCCATCGCTTCACCAGCGCCATGTATGCCGATGTCATCCACGTCATGGATCACAGCGGGATCGTGGAATCGGGTACGCACGATGAACTGGTAGCGCTCGGAGGGCGTTATGCAGCATCATGGAACGAACAGATGCAGGCACGCCGCCCGGACAAAGAGGCGTCCGCCGTGGAGACCGTGCCGCCCATCCGGCAGGACGCATGAGAGGGATGACGGACCGCCACGCCTCGAGCGATCATGCCGTGGACCGACCTGCGTTTCAGGCGGTGGTGCTGGCTGCTCGGACCGTCCTGTCCGAAGCGGAGCAGGAACGATTGCGGTGTCTGGCAGCGGGGCCGCTGGACTGGAACGAGGTGGTGTGGTTGACGGGATACCATCAGGTAACGCCGCTCGTTTTGCGCAACCTGGAGCGCTACGTACGGGCCGCCGTTCCGGGCCGTCACCTGCGTGTGTTACAGGCAGAAACGCGTCGTATTGGCGTGCAGGGGCAATTCCTCCTGCAGGAACTGGGGCGCTTGATGCAGCGCTTCGAGGCGGCCGGCCTGCCGATGCTCGTGCTCAAGGGTCCGGTCATCGCACAGGTGGCCTACGGACATCTCGGGCTACGGGCCTTCAAGGACATGGATATCCTCGTGCGTCCGGCGGATTATCCCGCGGTGCGCGCGTTGCTCGAACGGGAAGAGTACGTCCCCTTTCCGCAGGTGGCAGAACGGGCGCGCTGGCAACAATGGCTGCATCGCTGGTATGTGCGCCAGGTGCCGTTCATGCGGGGAGTCAAGACGTTCTATGTAGACCTCCATCTGGCTCCGCTTCCCGCGCTGTACTATTTCCCGCTGGACGTGGAGACGTTGATGGAACGCGGTTCCAGCGAATCTATCGGACGGTTCGCTGTGCCGGTTCCGAAGCTGGAGGATCACCTCCTGATCCTGTGCTATCACGGCGAGAAAAACCGATGGGAACGCCTCAAATACGTCTGTGATCTGGCGGAACTGCTGAGGCGTCATGAGGACCGCATCGATTGGGATGAAATCGAAACCGTGACGCGCCGCATTCAGGGGCGGCGTATCGTGGGAATGGCCCTCTGGCTGGCCCGTGAGCTGATGGACGCTCCGGTACCGCCGGCCTTGCTGGCCCCGGTCCGGACGTCGCAGGCCGTGCGTGACCTGGGCAGCGAGTTGGTCCGGCGTCTTGCCGAACAGCGTGACACCGGCTTGTTGCCTTTTTCGGAGCGCGTCGCCCTGCACTGGCACCTTCAGGACTCGATCCTGAACAAACTGCGCTATGCGTTCTTTTCGATGGTTCGAACCATGTCTTGAATCCGCGTGTACCATCGTTTCAGACCCGTACGGGAACTATTCTACGGCTTGCCGAAAGAATACGGGGCGCTCGCGGAGGACGCGGGGCCGCCCGTTCCGCGAGCGCCAGCATCCGGATTCGAATCATCAGCCCCCGGGGCAGGCCCGGGCGCGATCCGGTGCGCTGGTCGGTTCGTGGTCCCTCCTCCTTTTCTCCTCGCCGCTCGCCGTTGTCTGAAAAGAAATGCAGCGGGGTAGGTACCTTTAGCTAACACCCGATGCGCGAGTGGATGACGGCTTCCCGGTCCCGGGCGCGCTTAATTAGGTTTCGGGCAACGGGAAACCTCGCTGCTCGCATCACACAGAAGGCCACCCTACGGTAACAACGTATGTACGGGGATCGCAGCAACCATCCGGGGTTTCCCCAGCGTCATCCGGGCCTGCCGCCCATGCCGCCCGTGCCGGGCACGAACGGCCGGGCCGGCTGGTACCGTTCCGGCAAGCAGCAGGTCGAGCTGGTCATCGACCTGCTCTACCGGCGCCGCTGGAGCATCCTGATGGTGTTCCTGCTGGTGGTGGGCGGCA
The DNA here is from genome assembly GCA_003285105.1 of Roseithermus sacchariphilus. GTDB lineage: Bacteria > Bacteroidota > Rhodothermia > Rhodothermales > MEBIC09517 > Roseithermus > Roseithermus sacchariphilus. The sequence goes on from CP030158.1 coordinate 2,012,288, forward strand.
CCGCCGCCTACACCTTCACGCGCGTGCCGCAGTACCAGGCGACGAGCTACGTCATGATCGACCTGGCGCAGACCGGCGGGCGGGGCACCTCGTCGGCGAGCGGGATGATGCCGGGCGTGGCCGGGCAGAGCAGCAACCTCTTTGCCACGGCCCGATCCATCAGCAGCGAGATCCAGCTGCTGCAGATCTCGGATGAACTCCGCAGCCGGGTCTACGACCGCTTCGAGGCCATGCGCGAGGACACCGTCGATGGCCGGCCCGTGCCCCGTGGCACCGTCAGCTTCGGCGAGTTGCGCGGCGGCAACAACATCATCCAGATGACCGGCACCAGCGCGCGCCCCGAGGATGCCGCCATTCTGGCCAACCTCTACGCGCAGGAGTACGTGCTCCTGACGCGGGAGTCCAACCGCAGCTACATCACCTCGCTGCGGAAGTCCCTCGAAGAACGGGAGCGCCAGCGCCGGGCCGAGCTGGACGAGATCGAGGCCCGCATGCAGCGGTACGTCATCGAGAACGGCGCCGTGAACCTGGACCAGGGGGCCATGGGCCTCGTCATGCAGATCGCCAATCTGGAGTCGGAGCTGGACAAGGCGCAGATCGAGTTGCAGGCCCGCCGGAAAAACCTGGCGACGCTGGAGGAGGAGCTGAAAACCACGGACGAACGGGCGCTGACGCGCATGACGTCGAACGCGGACGCGCGCATCCAGCAACTGCAGACGCGCATCGCGGAGCTGGAGGCCCAGCGATCGGCCATCCTGCTCAACAACCCGGAACTGCGCGAGAACCCCACCGAAACCCCGTCCTCCGTGGACCAGCAGCGGCTGGCCAACATCAACCAGAGCATCCAGACCCTGCGGCGGGAGCTCACCGAGCTGACCGAGCAATACCTCCAGGAGGTCGAGGCCACCGAAGGCAACCGCGATGGGCTGACCTTCCTGGTCAGCAAGCGCCAGCAGGTCAATGTGGCGCGCCACAAGGTCGACTCGCTGGAGACGCAGGTGAGCCAGATCCAGAACCGGCTGGCCGAGTACGAAAAGGAGATGGACCGCGTGCCGCAGCAGACCATCGAGTATGCCCGGCTGGAACGGGAGCGGCTGCATGCGGAGCAGATGTACAACTACATCGTCAACCAGCTCCAGCAGGCCCGCATCCAGGAAGAAGCCGAGCCGGGCTACGCGCGCATCCTGCGCACCGCCACGGTCCCCTCCGAGCCGGTCTACCCGGACAAGCCGCGCAACCTGATCCTGGGGGCGTTCCTGGGACTGCTCTTCGGGCTGGGGCTGGGCATCCTCCGCGATAAGCTGGACGGCCGCATCTTCAAGCCGGATCAGCTCCGGGACAAAGGGTATACCGACCTCGGGATTATTCCCAACCTCAAGCCGCTGATCAAGGAGGATTTCCAGAAGCGGGAGTTTCTGGAGTACCGCGGCAAGACCTACGCCACGAGTCTGGTGACGCTGTTCAACCCGATGTCGGCGCCGGCCGAGGCATACCGGCACGTACGGACCCACCTCAAGCATCTCTCGCCCGAGGCGGAACCCCGGACGATCCTCGTCACGAGCGCGAGCCCGTCGGAAGGCAAGTCGCTCAACGCGGCCAACCTGGCGATCACCATGGCGCAGGCGGGCAAGCGCACGCTGCTGATCGACGCGGACCTGCGGCGGCCGCAGCAGCACCGGCTGCTGGGGGCCGAGCCGGCGCCCGGGCTGGCGGAGATCCTCCACGGGAAGGTGGAGTTCAGCGGAGATCTGCTCCGTACGGACATCGACCACCTGTATCTGATGGTGGCCGGAAGCTGCGCGATGGAGCCGGACGAGAACGAGCCGTCGCTGCATCCGGAGGAGCCCGTCTTCAAGCCGGCCGAACTGCTCAACTCGCCGCGTATGGAGACGCTGCTGGAGACGGCGGCCGAGGCCTTCGACGTGGTCATCATCGATTCCCCGCCGGTGCTGGCCACGGCCGATCCGGCCATTCTGGCCCCGCTCTGCGATGTCACGGTGATCGTGGTACGGGCCGGTGAGACCCGCGAGGCCGAACTCGACCAGGCCGTCGAGGCGCTCACGCGCGTCCGGGCACGCGTCGGGGGGATTCTCTTCAACGGCTTTGCGCTGGAGATGGCCTACGGGACCAAGTACCGGTACAAGAGCTACTCCAAGTACGGGCCGTACTCGAAGTACGGCTATTACGGCTACCGCAAAAAGACCCCGGCCTGAGCGTGCCGGAGTTGGGTGCTTCGAGCGGGGCGGCTGTATGCGCTCCCGGAGGGCCGGTCATCGTACCGGCCCTCCCGATGTCGGCCCCCTTCGCCCCCGGTGTGCGCTCGCAGGGGCCCTCTCGTCCCACGGACGACGCCACATGCAGGCCCGTCCTTAAGAAACCGTTCAGCCGGTCGAAACGCAGGAGCATGAAGAACGCCGCACGTATCTGGGTACTCGTCCTGCTCGGGATGGCCGGGCTGCAGGGGCCGGAGGCCCGGGCCCAGGAGTTTGGCCGCATCGGAGATTATGAGATCCAGGGTGTGCCGTACGTCGTGTTCGCCAAGGTCGGCGAGCCCACGGTGCAGGTGTATGTGGTCGGCACGGCCGGGACGGGCCTGTACGAGGTGGGGGCGTCGACGGACCTGGTGCGGCTGTTCACCTTTGCCGGGGGTACCGTGCCGGCCAACACCCGCACGGTCCGGCGCGAGGTGACCGTGCGGGTGTATCGCCTGCAGGGCGGCGTGCGCCAGGTCGTCTACGAAGCCCCGGCGCTGGAGATGATTTCCCAGCCGGGCGGGACACCGGCCCTGCAGGACGGCGACGTGATGGTCATCGAGGCGGTGGAGGAGCCGAAACAGCGCTTCACCTGGCGCGAAGGGCTCCAGATTCTGACCTCGGCGGCCTCCATCGTCTTGCTCATCGATCGGCTGCGCCGGCTGTAACCACGAAACGATCCATTCATCGAGCAGACTATCTTCGGCGGCGCGAATGCGTGATCTGATCCGGGAACTGAATCGACTGCGGCCGCTGTTCTCGCGGGCCGAGAAGATGCGGTACGTCTGGTTGCTGGCGCTGATGATCGGCGGGGCGCTGCTGGACGTCGTCGGGATCGGGGCGGTGCCGGCGTTCGTGGCCACGCTGGCCGTGCCGGACAAGGTGCTGGCCTTCCCGGTGGTGGGCGACGGGCTGCAGGCCCTCGGCATCACGACGAGCCGCGAGCTGGTGCTCTGGGGCGCGGCGTTTCTGATGACCGCCTTCGTGGTCAAGAACGGTTACCTCATCGGAGTATACTACCTGATGGTGCGTACCGTGGAGTACCACCGGGTACGGATGGCCGACCGGCTGTTCACGGCCTACATGCGGGCGCCCTACACGTTCATCGTGCAGCGCAACTCGGCCGAGCTGCTGCGCAACGTCAACGAAGAGACCAAGGAGATCATCACGGGGGTCATCAACCCGCTGCTCGGGCTGGTGATGGCTTTCCTGATGACGGTCTTCACCGCCGCACTCATCGTCGTGGCAACGCCCTGGACGGGGGTGCTGGGCATCGTGCTCATCGGAGGCGCCAGCGCCCTGTTCTTCCGGCTGGTGCGGGAGCGGTTGCAGCGATACGGCGTGACCGCCAAAGCGGAGCGGAAAGAGAGCATTCAGGCCATTCACCAGGGCCTCGGGGCGTTTGCCGACGCCCGCGTGGCCGGGCGCGAGCAGCACTTCACCAGAGCGTATCGGCAAAGCCTGAAGACCTTCGCGCGGGTGACGCGCCTGCGCCAGGTCATCGCGAAGGCAGCACCGCATCTGCTGGAGACCATCGCTGTGGCCGGCATTCTGGGCATCGCGGTCGTGCTGGTGCTGACCGGCACGGAGCCCATGGTGCTGGTGCCCATGCTGGCGCTCTTCGGGACGGCCGTGGTACGGCTGCGGCAGTCCATCGGCCAGATCGTCGGGTCGCTGAGCCAGATCCAGTACAGCGTGGCTGCCATTCCCAATGTCGTCGACGACCTGCAGGCGCTGGAGCCGGCCATCGTGCGGGGGGACCGCGAGGCGCGGAAGGCCCCGCCGCTTTCCTTCGATCGGAACATCTCGGTGGAGGGGCTGACCTACACCTACCCCAACGCCGACGTGCCGGCCCTGCGGGAGGTCTCGCTGGAAATCCGAAAGGGGGAAGCCGTGGCCTTCGTGGGGAGCACGGGTTCGGGGAAGTCCACACTCATCCATGTGATCCTGGGGCTGCTGGAGCCGCAGCAGGGGGAGGTATGCGTGGACGGGGTCCCGATCCGCCGCAACCTGCGGGGATGGCTCGACCGGGTCGGCTACATTCCCCAGCACATCTACCTGGTGGACGATACGCTGCGGCGGAACATCGCGCTGGGGGTGCCGGACGGGCAGATCGACGACGAGCAGGTGTGGCAGGCCGTCCGGGCGGCGCAGCTGGAGGAGTTCGTTCGGGGACTTCCCGACGGGCTCGATACGAGGGTGGGAGAGCGGGGCGTCCGTCTCTCGGGGGGACAGCGGCAGCGCGTCGGGCTGGCGCGGGCCCTCTATGGCAACCCCGAGGTGCTGGTCATGGACGAGGCGACGTCCGCGCTGGACAACCGGACCGAGAGCCTGGTGATGGAGGCGCTGGAGACCCTCCGGGAAGGGCGTACCTTCATCATGATCGCGCACCGCCTCAGCACCGTACGACGCTGCGATCGGTTGTACTTCCTCCAGGACGGCCGCATCGAAGCCGCCGGAACCTTCGACGAACTGGCCCAGCAACATGAGGCCTTTCAGGAGATGGCCGAGGTGGGGTGAGAAGATGGATGGATAAAGGGAAAGCCATCCTCTAAGTATTGTAGGGCCTGTATTTGCTAGGTGAAGAGCGATTGGATGTATTTCTTTGCATTTGATCAGGAAATGAAAAGATCTTGAGATGTTGATGACATTGAGTGGACTTGACAGGAAACCTCAGGTGTTTTTGAGCAGGCTTATGGCTCTTGTGCCTGGTCTGTGGATTGATACGCCAGCAGTGTTTGTACTGTCGACAGGCAGAACGGGCACTGAAACACTAACCCGATTGCTTGACTTGCATGATTCTATTGATGCTTATCATGAGCCCCATCCGCAACTTCTTGTTGAGCGCAAGAAAGCACGTCTAGAAGTATATGCCAATCCGAAAAGATATCAGCGTATTTTTTGTCATTCAAGGGCGGCTCTAATTTTGAAGTCGAGGATGCGTGGTAAATTGTATGCGGAAACATCGGCACGTTTGACCTTTTTTGCGCCAGTAATATCATCGCTGATGCCTAATGCTAAATTTGTATATATGCACAGGCATCCAGGGGATGTTGTGCGTTCGGGAATGAGGCGGGGATGGTATGTCAATCATCCAGCAGATTATGCGCGAATTGAGCCGGGTCCACAGGAAGAAGCCCATCGTCATTGGCATTCATGGGGGGCGTTTGAGAAGATTTGTTGGTACTGGGATGCATATAATCGCTTTGCGCTGAACTTTATGGATTCGATGCCTGATAACAGAATATTTGTAATGCCTTCAGAGATGCTATATCAAGGAAGGGGTGTCGGGACGCTCTTTGAATTCATGGGTTTAGATAAACCTGATGATCAAAAAATTGAAGACGTGTTGCGTCATAAATACAATAAGCAAACCAAATCATCATTTCCTAAATTTGATGATTGGGATTCTGAAATGAAGCAGACTCTTTATATGCTTGCCGGAGATACTATGCGGCGACTCGGGTATCCTGTGATGTAGATGTTAAGGTGTGAGAAAAGATGGAAGTCTCGTCGAAGGTAAAGTGGCGAGAGGTGGTACCTCGGGATTCCAGGGAGGATACTACTTCAGAGAAAACGAAAAAAAAAGAAAAAAGCCGTGTGCGTGCTGCCCTGGAGCGCCGGTTGCGGCGAATCTGGCAGCGGCTGGAACCCCGCTTGATGCGTCTGGCTGCGAGGTCGAGTCGTCTCAGTTCATGGTATTACGCACTCTTCGATCACAGTTTCGACCGGGAGCATCGCGCCGTGTTGGTGGGACGTCTGGCGTGGGAGGAGAGCAAGCAGGCCGCCGGGAAGACGTCGAGCCTGCTGCGACGTAACATCCATCGCCTGGAGAAGGGACTGTTGATGCGTCCCAGGCGTCCCATTTTTGCTCTGGATTATATCGGGGAGACGTTCGCGTTTTACGAGTCAGCCATTCAGTCTGATGGCTCGGTTTCCATAACCGGAGAAGAACTCCACTGGGCGTATGATGTGCTCAGTGAGTATTTCTCTGTGACGGGATCTCATCCCCGTATCGATCCCCTGCGAGAACGTTTCCAGTCCCTGCCGGTCCCGCCCGGCGTGAACGGACAGCCCTGGCGTCCTTATAAGCGAGACCTTTCAAAGCCTCCTTCGGTCGGATATGAGGATTTGCTTGCGCTCGCCTGGCGGCGGCGATCCGTGCGCTGGTTTCTACCCGAACCGGTTCCGCGTGAACTCATCGAGAAGGCCATCGAGGTAGCCAAACTGTCTCCGAGTGCCTGTAATCGCCAGCCTTTTCAGTTCCAGGTATTCGATGATCCGGACCTCGTGCCAGAGGTAGCGTCGTTGCCTGGAGGTACCGCCGGGTTCTCCCATCAGTTTCCGGCCATTGTCGTGCTGGTTGGCGAGCTCAGGAATTATTACGGAGAGCGGGATCGACACCTGATTTACATCGATGCTTCTCTGGCGGCGATGAGCTTTGTCTTTGCCTGCGAGACCCTGGGCCTCGGGACGTGCTGTATCAACTGGCCGGATATCGAGGAGGACGAGAAACGGGCCGACGAGGTTTTGCAACTGGAACCGGATCAGCGGCCCATCATGTTCATCGCTGTGGGTTTCCCGGACCCCGAGGGAATGGTGGCGTACTCTCAGAAAAAGCCCAATTCGCAGATCTGCCGGTACAACTTCGAATGACCCTCGGCATCGTTGGAACCAATGCCTGGAACAAGGGGGCCGAGCTGATGCAGGTCGCCCTTCAGGAGCACCTGCGTCGCCGGGATCCCGGGGTGGTGCTGGCGGTGCCGGGCGACTTCGGCTCATTCGAGGAGCGGGCGCAGTACCGCCTGCGCTACATGCTTCCGCCGTTGCGCAAGGGACGCGCCTGGCTGGCCCTGCAACTCCTGCCTATGTCGCTGCGCCGGTCGTTTGGCGTCGTCGTCGAGGACGAGGTCGACGCCATATTGGACGCCTCCGGGTTTGCCTTCGGGGACCAGCACCCGCTCCAGCGCACGGTGCGCTTTGCGGAGGACGTGGAGCGGTGGCGGCGGCAGGGGAAGCCGGTCGTGCTGCTGCCTCAGGCGCTGGGGCCGTTCGAGCAGCCGGCCATGCGGGCGGCCTTCGCCCGGGTGCTGCGGGCGGCGACGCGGGTCTACGCGCGGGATCCGATCTCGCTGGAGCATGCCCGATCGGTGGCCCCCGATGCGGAGAACCTGCGCCTGGCGCCCGACTTCACAAACCTCGTCAAGCCGCTGGAGCCGACGCAGATCGGTTCGCTGAACCGGGCCTGCATCGTGCCGAACCAGCGGATGATCGAGAAGGCCGCGAGCCGGGAAGAGGCCGACGCCTATGTGCCGCTGCTCGGGACGGTCGTCCGGGCCGTGGAGGCGCACGGGGTGGAGCCGGTGTTGCTGATCCACGGCGCGCACGACGCCCCGCTGGTGGAGGCCGTGCAGCAGCACCTGGGCCGTTCGCTGCCCGTGATCGAGGAGCGAGACCCGGTCCGGATCAAGGCCGAGCTGGGCCGGAGCCGGCTGGTGGTGGCCTCGCGCTTCCACGCGCTGGTGAGCGCGCTGACACAGGGCGTACCCGCCATCGCCACGAGCTGGAGCCACAAGTACGAGATGCTCTTCGCTGACTACGGCTGCCCGGATCTGGTGCTGCCCGTCCCGGCCGAGGCGGAGCAGGTCCACGCTGCGGTGACGCGCACGCTCGGCGCTGGGCGGGAGGACCTGGTCGAGACGCTACAGGCCCGCGCGGAGGCGTTCATGGCGCAGACGCGGGAGATGTGGCAGGAGGTGGAGGAGGTGCTGGGGATGAAGTGACAACGGACAGCCGCATGAAAGACCTGTTTTCGGAAGTCTCGCCGATGAAAAGATAGTACCACCTTAAACTGGAGCTTGATATGAAACGCGGTTTGCTGAAAAGCAAGTATCTGTTGATTTTGTTTTTTGTGAGCACTCTTGTGTTCAGCTTTTCGTATGGCATCCTTGTTGGAAGATTTAAGATATTTCCCTACGACAGCTTGAAAAATGTCTGGTCTTCAGCATCGGGTGTGAAGAAGGTGGTAGCGCCCGCATTGGAGGGTACGGTCAGTGGTCAGGAGAAATCAATGATTGAAACCAATCTTATGGTGATAGAAGCCCATAAGTACAATATTATGGGTGAACATGGTTTGATGGGTGACGGAGGAGCTCTAGAAAAGGTGGGTGATGTGGTGCTAGGTGTTGATAGGGAGGGTAGCTTCTTTTCCTATGAACCAGGAGGGGTTGTTGTCAAAATGAATATCAATGTTGATATGAATAAAAATTCCTTCCTGGATTATATGCAGGGGCATATAGAAAGGGAAGGGACGAGGCGGAACGCGGATCGGTATTTCAGGGTGCTGGATCTGGCGGCAAGGGAAACCGAAAGAGGGGTAGAGTTGGTGGTTTCTCATCATTACTGGGATGACGAGGCACAGGGTAAGCGGATGCGTGTTTCGCGTCTGCTGGTGAATGACATGCGGGTTTTGCTCGAAGGACAACGTGTCGGGGCTGAGGCATGGGAAGTGCTTTATGAAAGCTATCCACCCATTCCGTTTGGTGACCCACCACATAAAGCGATCATAACCAATCATACCGGTGGCCGAATGGCCTTTGATCGTCGGGGGAATTTGATTGTTGGTATAGGGGAGCACCGGTTCGACGGAATATCGTATCCACAGATTGCTGCTCAAGACGACACAAGCAGCTATGGCAAGTTGATTCGAATCGACCTTGAGACAGGACAGACCGGCGTCTATGCCAAAGGAGTGCGTAATCCTCAGGGTATGTTGCTAGACCGAGATGGGAATCTATGGGAGTCCGAGCATGGTCCCCGGGGAGGCGATGAGCTAAACCTGATCCATGAGGGAGGTAATTACGGATGGCCATTTGTTACTTATGGGACCGAGGAAAACGCATTTGCGTGGCCACACAATAAGCGGCAGGGTCATCATGATGAATATGTGCGGCCCGTATATGCCTGGGTGCCTTCAATAGGCATTTCTAATCTGATACAGGTTGATAACGCTGCGCATCCCTGGGATGGAGATCTCTTGGTGTCCTCGCTTGCTGGTTTGACCCTGTACAGGCTACATGTCCGGGAGGGACGCGTAGTGCTTGCTGAGCCGATTCGTATCGGCGAGCGGATACGTGACCTGCTGATGCTTGATGATGGTACGATTCTTCTCTTTGCTGATAATGCCAGGTTTATTGAGTTAAAGCCTGCCAGCCAGGAGGAAGAAAGTGTTGCCTTTCAGTTTACTGCACAGGAGCGAGAAATGGGCCTGGATGAAGTGATAAATTACTGTGCCACCTGTCATAGCTTCAGCAGAGCAGCAGGGGGAGGTAGTGCTCCGCCGTTGTGGGGTGTATGGGGGCGCGATATTGCTGGATCCGAGTATCCAAACTATTCCGGTGCGCTTCGCCGTGTTGAGGGAGTTTGGAATGAAGAGGCGTTGGTGGCATATCTTACCAATCCACAACGTTTTGCGCCAGGCACAACGATGCCCGATCCCGGACTTGTAGACGAGGCAACGCTGAAGGCCGTAGTGGATTATCTGAAGCGCCTCCGGTAGTGCCTCCGACGCAGTAAGGCAGTTGGTTGGAACGGAATGGTCTATATACATATCGGGATGTCAAAGGCCGACTCTTCGGCGATCCAGCAGGCGCTGGTGGACAATGATGAGATGCTCCGTGCATCCGGAATCATCTATCCCCGGGCAGGCAGGCGTGGGGTGGCCCATTACAAAATCAATGCAGACCTCCGACGCCGGGGAAGCACTGCGCAGCTTCGGATGGCTCTCGATGAAGCTGCCCCCTTCAGGACGGCCGTGCTGAGTTGTGAAGGATTCTGGCTTTTTTCGGACGACGAGGTATCCCGGTTGCGAGAAGGATTTGGAGATCGAGAGGTTGAAGTGATCCTCTATCTGCGCAGGCCGGCGAGCTATCTGCCGTCTTCGTATCGCCAGGGTATCAAACAGCGTGGGCGGTCGGAATCTGTGCTGTCTTATCTGGCCGGAGTACAACGCGAAAGTCGGATGAACTATCCTCGCCTGCTGGAGCGGTGGGGGCGGCATTTTTCGCTCCGCGTGCGGGCCTACGAGGCGGTGCGTGGCGCTATCGAAGCCGACTGCATGCAGGCCATCGGTGCCCCGCTCGATCGGATCGACGTGCGGCGCCGCGTGGTCAACGTGACCCCGTCGGACGGGGCGCATCAGGTCATGCTCTGGGCCAACCGGTTGTTGCCTGCTTTCCTGGCTCGGAGGGTACGCCTGGCTGTTCGTCGTTCGGGGTGGCGCTTCGACGTTCTGCCTCCGATCGATGACGAACCGCTTCGCCGGTACGGCCGGGAGGTGGTACAGACGTGGGATCTGGACGTGATGCGTCGCTATGTGCCGGAGGAAGACCTGAAGGTGTTGCTGGCTACGGAGGAGGGGGTATGACAAGAAGCCTGCGTGATCGTGTCCGGGAAGGCGTCGAGCGGATCCACCTTCGGTTTGCCCTGCGCGATGTGGAGCGCCGGAGCCCGATTCTGGTCTACCAGATGGGGAAGGTCGGATCGAGCACGGTGACGCGAACCCTGGCGTCGCTGGGCCTGTCCGAGCCGGTGTTGCATCTGCACACGCTCAACCCGGAGACCCTGCGCCGGGCCGTCGAACGACAGCGTGCGTCGGTGCAGCCTCGGCTCCACACGCATTTGCTGGTCTCGGAGCGTCTCATCCCGCGGCTGCCGTTTCCGTGCCGGGTGATCACGCTGGTGCGTGACCCCGTCGCACGAGCGATTTCGTTCGTGTTCGAGGATCGCTGGAAGAAAGTCCCCGAGGCGGTACAGGGCGACGGATCGGTAGACGCCGGCCGGGTCCGGCACAAGGTGCTCGAACTGCTGGAAGGAGAGAACGGTATTGCAGATCCGACACGCTGGTTCGAGAGCGAACTGCACGAGATGCTGGGCATCGACGTGTTCGCGCGGCCGTTCGACCACGAACCGGGATACCAGATCCTGGAGCAGGGTGGTGTCTCGGCCCTGGTGTTGCGGCTGGAGGACCTGAACCGGGTGCTGGCGCCGGCCCTGGCGGCGTTTCTGGACTTGCCCGAGGAACGCATCCAGGTGGCCCGGGCCAATGTGGGTGAGGGCAAGGCCTACGGTGCATCGCTCCGGGAGGTGAAGGCGACGTTGCAATTGCCGGAGGCGCTGCTGGATCGTATCTATGCTACGCGCTATGCCCGGCACTTCTATGCCGAAGAGATCGAGGCCTTTCAGGATCGATGGAGGCGCCGTGACGAGACCTGATTCGGCAGGGCGGGTGCTGCTGGTACAGCACAGCGCGTCGCGGGACGGCTCCACCTTCAGCGGCTTGCTGCTGGCCGACGGGTTGCGGGACGCCGGCTGGGCGTTGCGCGTGGTCTTTGGACACTCCGGCCCCATGGAGGCTGTCTATGCCGAGCGCGGACACGCAACGTCCGTGGTGCCGCACAAGAACTGGTTGCGCCGGGCGCATCCGGCGAGGTTCATGAACGACGTGATCACCGAATACCGGCGGGCGAGCGCCTTCGACCGGTGCATCGCGCAGGTGCGGCCGGACGTCGTCTACGTCAACAGCGTCGTGAGCCTGGCGGCCGTGGTGGCCGCGCGGCGGGCCGGGGTGCCGGTCGTCTGGCACCTGCGTGAGCTGTTCGCCGATGTCGGCGGGGAGATGCACGCGCCGGGGTGGGCGAAGCCGCTCGTGCGTCGGCTCATCGCCCGTCTGCCGGATCGGCTCGTGGCGCCTTCCCGGGCCATCGCGGAGAACCTGCTGAGTGCAGCGGCGGACCGAGTGACCATCGTGCCCAATGCCGCGGGACGGCGGTTCTTCGAGGAGGAGCGCACGAGGGATGAGGCGCGCCGGAACCTTCAGTTGCCGGCCGATGGTCCGATACTGGGCGTACCGGGGACATTGCGCCCCGTGAAAGGGCATATGTTCTTTTTCGACGCGGTGGCGCCCCTCGTCGACCGGTACCCGGCGCTCACGCTGGCGATCACCGGGCACGGCGCGGCGTCGTACGAGCAGGCACTACAGGCCCGGGTGCAGGAGCTGGGACTGGCCGGGCGCACCCGGTTTCTCGGAAGCATCGCCGACATGCCGGCCTTCTACCGGGCCTGCGACGTCGTCTGTGTGCCGTCGCGGGCCGAGCCGTTCGGGCGAACGGTGATCGAGGCAATGGCGGTGGGCACACCGGTCGTCGCCACGGCCGTCGGTGGCATCCGGGAAATCGTGCGTCCTGAGGAGAACGGGCTGCTGGTGCCGTACGGCGATCATGCCGCGCTGGCCTCAGCCCTCGACCGCCTGCTCGGGGACGCTGATCTGCGCGCGCGTCTGGTGGAGACCGCCCGGTGGGACGCACGCGAGTGGTTTCACGAACGGGTATATCAGAATCGTCTCATCAATCTTGTCTATCAAACAGGGTCTAGCGCGGATGGCCATCCTGTGTAAAGAGTTGAGTCTCCTGTATGTGCAGGTCCCGGCTACCGGGTGTAGCGTCGTAGGACAGGTGCTTAAAAGGCAGTTCGGTGGCGAGGACGTTGGCCGGAAGCACGATGACGTGCCACGTATGGTGGCAAGCGGGGTACTGTCTTCGTCTGACGTGGAGCGGCTGCTGGTCGTTGCCAACGTGCGGAACCCGTTCGACCGGCTCGTGACATACTATCAGCGTTTAAACGGTGCCTGGATCGACGATTATTTTGCATTTCGTCGTCGAGACCTCGAACGACGGAGACAGCGTGAGGGGTTGAGTGAGGCGGAGGTCGAACGGGCGCGTCAGCAGATCTTGAGGGAGGAAGAGCGGAAGCGACGTCGCGTGCGTATCATACAGCGCATGGGATTCAACACCTGGGTGGCGGGTTCTGCGATACGGTGGCGTCTTCGGGATCGCACGTCTGACACGACGCGCCCGCATCCCTATCTGCACCACCTCTTTCCGATGTTGGATCACGTGCAGGTGGTTCTCAGACAGGAGCAGCTCGAAACGGATTTTAACGCCTTGCTGAACCGTCTGGGTGTTGAGGTGCCGGTATCGATCCCGAGGAAAAACCTCACGCCGGGGAAAAAGCCTTACACCGCCTATTACAATCCGCTGACGCGACGCCTCATCGAGCATCTATATCGGGACGATCTCGCGCTGATGGGGTATCGATTCGATGGTTATGAACCGGTCGAGGGGCCGTTGTATCTGACTTCTACGGCATCGAGAGCCGCTCGCTCATGACCGTCTCCATCATCCTCGTCGCCTATCACGCCGACCGGTGGTTGCCGGGCTGCCTGGCGTCGCTGGCGGGGGCGTCAGAGCGGCGGATGCATCTGGTGCTGGTGGACAACAGCGGCAATACCAACCTGCACGCGCAGGATCTGTCGCCGTTCGAGGCCGAGGTTCTGACGACCCCGCGTCCGCTGGGCTTTGCCGAGGCCAACAACTTCGCCCTCGTTGAAGCCGGGCATCTGGAAGAGGTGGTGCTGTTTCTGAACCAGGACACCATCAGTCCACCGGGATGGATCGACCGCTGCCTGGAGGCGCTGGCGGCCGATCCCTCGCTGGGGGCTGTCTCGCCGGTGATCCGCACGTACGACGACGACGGCTGGGATCCGAGCTTCACGGCCTGCCTGAGCGACGCGCAACGCGGTCGGCTGGACGAGGAGCCGGACGCGGCCGTGTGGGAGGTGGACGTGGCCCCGGCGCCGGCGCTGCTGGTACGGACGGACGTGCTGCGCGAGGTCGGGCCGTTCGATCCCATCTACGGCAGCTATTACGAGGATTACGACCTGTGCCGGCGCATCCGGCGGGCCGGTTACCGGATTGCCTTCGTGCCGTCGGCCCGCGTGCGGCATTTCTCCGGCTCTACGACCGACACCCCGGAGAAGGAGCGCCGCCGGATGCGGCTCCTGCTCCGCAACCGGCTCATCTACCGGCTCCGTGAGGATCGGCGACCGCGCTGGCTGGAGCTGGCCCGGTTCTTTGGCGTCGAGGTTCCACACCGCCTGGTCCGCGGGATGTTGCGCACGCCCTCGTCGCAGCCCCCCGGGGTGGTCCTGCAGGCCGCGGGGGATGTTCTGGGAATTGGAAGTCGTATGATGAGCCCGTCCCGAGACCTATGTAACTGGATGCGGTATCTCGAAGAACTGGGTTGGGTGAACGTGTATCATCAGGAGCCATACCAGCGCCCGTGACCATCCTCCACATCAACGAGCACCTGGCGCGGAAGGGCGGGGTAGAGACGTATCTGTTCGCCCTCATGCCCATGCTGGAGGCGCGGGGGCACTCCTGCCGGGTGCTCTACGGCGACGGCGACCCGGCCCTGTGGCCGGCGTCGGTGCGGGTGCCGGCCATCCGGCAGGCGGGGGCGGCCCGGCAGGCGCAGGCGGAGGTGGCGGACGTGCTGCGCCGCGAGCGACCGGACCTCATCCACGTGCACAACGTGCAGAACGAGGGGGTGCTGGCGGCCTGCTTCGACTACGGCCCCACGGTGCTGACCACGCACGACTACCGCTGGGTCTGCCCGGCGAACACGTTTTTCTACAAGCGCACGCGCGAGACGTGCTTCCGCACGTGCGGGCCGGGCTGCTTCACGACGACGCTCCGCAAGCATTGCCTGACGCCCCGCCCGCACTATGCGCTGGCATTCTACCGGCGGGCGAAATGGGCCATCCGGCACGGCGGGCGTCTGGCCCGGGTCATCGCGCCGAGCCACGGGGCGAAGGAGCGCTACGTGCAGGCCGGGTTTCCGCCGGAGCGGATCACGGTGCTGCCGTACTTCTGCCCGGTGCCGCCGTCCGACGCGCCCCGGCCCGTGCCGGCCCGGCCGACGATCACCTTCCTGGGCCGCATCGCGCCGAACAAGGGGCAGGAGTACTTCGTCGAGGCGCTGGGGCTGCTGCCGCCGGAGGTGCGCGGCGTGATGGTGGGCAACCTGGGCGAGGGCGGGGAGGAGGCCATGCGGAACCTGGCCGCGCGGCACGGGTGTGCGGACCGGCTGGAGCTGCGGGGATGGGCCTCGCGCGAGGAGGTGGAGCGGTTGCTCGATGAGACGTCCGTCTTCGTCTTCCCCTCGCTCTGGCCCGAGACGCTCGGCATCGTGGGGCTGGAGGCGCTGGCCCGCGGCGTGCCGGTGGTGGCCTCCGCCCTCGGCGGTACCGCCGAGTGGTGCCTCGACGGCGAGACGGGCTACCGCGTGCCGCCTAAAGACGCGGGAGCCATTGCCGATGCCGTACGTACGTTGCTGCACGACGACGGCCGTCTCCACCGGTTCGGGGAGCGTGGCATTGAGTTGATCCGTCGTCGTTTCCTTCCCACACAGCACATCGAAGCCCTGGCCCGTGTCTACGAAGGCGTCCTCCCTGCATGAACCGGCACCGGTCGAGGGTCCGTCCTCGGTCGGGAGCGGCGCCCTCAAGGTGTGCACGTACGTGTTCTTCCCCGCCGGCGGTATCGGCCGCTATACGCACGAGTGGCTGCGGACCCTGGGCCGGCACGACGGGGTGGAGGCGACGCTGCTCTGCGCGCCGGACTTTCAGTGGCAACAGGCCGCGGAGTATGTGGCCTGGCCCGGCCTGCGGGCGCTGTCGCACCCGGTGCCGCTGCGGCGGCGTCTGCGCTTTCTGCGGGGCCAGTTCGCCAACCCGCTCCGTGCCATCGAGCAGGCCGAGCGCGTCGATGCGGATATTCTCCACTTCGCCAGCGTTAACCATCTGACCTTCCCCCTCTGGGCGCCGGCGCTGAAGCGGCTCCGTGCGCGCGTGACCATCGCCGTCCACGACGTGCGGCGGCAGAAGGCCATCGTCCATCGAGTCTGGGAAGACCGGCAGTTGCAGGCCGTCTACCGGGCGGCGGATGCCCTGTTCGTGCATTCCGCGTATCAGGCGCACGAACTGCGCGACTTCGCCGGCGTGGACCCCGCCCGGATCCACGTGGTCCCGCACGGCCCGTATCCCTACAGCCGCCCCACGGCCGACCGGGCGACCCTCCGCCGGCGGTACAGTCTGCCGACCGACGGGCAGGTCGCGCTGTTCTTCGGGCAGGTGCGGGATGAGAAGAACCTGGACGGCTTCATCCGGGCGCTGGGGCGGCTCGACGCGCCGCTGTACGGCCTGGTGGCCGGGCATGCCCACGACCGCCACCGGGGCATGGCCGCCTACGAGGCCCTGGCCGCCGATGTCGGGGTTGACGATCGGCTCGTGTTTCTGGATCGCTTCATCCCGGACGAGGAGGTGGGGGATCTGTTTTCCCTGGCCGACTGGGTGGCGCTGCCGTATCGGACGGCGTTCACGTCGCAGAGCGGCGTGCTGAACGTGGCGGCGCACTACGACCGCCCGGTGCTGGTCAGCGATGCGCCCGTGTTGCGGGAGACGGTGGAGGTGTGCGACATCGGGGTGGCCGCGGAGGGAGATACGCCGGAGGCGCTGGTGCATGGGATCGAACGGATCATGGAGCGCGTGAACGGCGGACACACATTTGCCTTCGAGGCGTACCGGCAGCAGTTCAGCTGGGAAGAAAATGCCCGCCGCACGCTGGCCGTCTACCGGGCGCTGCTGGAGGCTCCGTCCCTCGCGGTGCGTTCCGCAACGGGATGAGGGCGGCCCGGTAGCCGGCGGTCGGGATCGGCCGAGACGCACAGGATGCACGAGATATGCGCACGAAACCAACGGGTGGGGCTGTGGGAAGGATGATAGAGGGCCGGCATCTGGACCGTTTCTTGCTGGACGTCATCCTCTCCTTGCGGTGGGATTCCGCCGCTGCGACCGTCACGGACCTCCGGGGCCGGACGGGTTTGTTCGGTCGTCATGCCTTCGTTCCCTCTTCCCATGCATAGCGCGCCAGAGCCGATGACTCAGACGGTTGCACAGGACACCCCGGAGCGGGCCGGCATGCCGCCGGACGCCCTGGAGGCAGCGGTGAGGGCCACAGGCCGGCCTGAAGGCGGACCGCGGCGCATCGCCATCCTGTATTCCCGTCTGTCCGGTTACACCGCGGCCTGCCTGAGGGCCCTCAAACAACGGTATGGCGTGCAGTTGCTCGTCGTGCGGGTGCCGCCGGCCCGTGAGGCCCCCTTCGCCACGCGTCACTTCGACTGGATCGACGCGCTGCACGACCGGAACCGGTACTCGACGGAGGCGCTCTGGGAGCTGGTGGCCGGCTTCGCACCGGACGTTGTCTTCATGTCGGGCTGGCTGGACTCGGGGTATCTGCGCGTGGCACGGCGCCTTCGCCGGCAGGGCGTGCGGGTCATTGCCGGGTCGGACACGCAGTGGACCGGCTCGCTGCGGCAGCAGGTCGGACGCCTGATTGCGCCGTGGCACCTGCACTCGGCCATCGACGTGCTGTGGGTGGCCGGCGAGCGACAGCGGCAACTGGCCTACCGGCTCGGCTTTCGCGGCCCGCGGTGCTGGTCCGGCTACTATGCGTGCGACTGGGACCGGTTTGCGGCCGTCCACCGGCAGGCAGGCCCGAACCGGCCCCGGGCCTTTCTCTACGTGGGCCGCTACGTGCCGGTCAAGGGGCTCGACGTGCTCGTGGAGGCCTACCGGCGATACCGGGAGCAGGTGGATGATCCCTGGCCCTTGATCTGTGTGGGGGCCGGGGAGCAGGAGGTCTTGCTCCGGGGGGTGGAGGGGATCGAGAACCGCGGCTTCGTACAGCCCGACGATCTGCCCGGCCAGATGGCCGAGGCCGCAGCGTTCATCCTGCCCAGCCGCCGCGAGCCGTGGGGCGTGGTGGTGCAGGAAGCCGCCGCCGCCGGATTGCCGCTGATCTGCTCGGACGTGTGCGGGGCGGCCGTGCATCTGCTGCAGGATGGCTTCAACGGGTATCTGTTCGAGTCCGGCGATGCCGCTCACCTGGCGGATTGCATGGTGCGCCTGGCCGAAGCATCACCGGCGGTCCGGGAAGCCATGAGCGCGCGAAGCCATCAGTTGTCCGCGCAATACACTCCGCAGCGCTGGGCCGATACGCTGGTCCACGGCGTGCGGGCCTGGAGCCGGCAGCCCGCATGAACGTGCCCTACGGACCCCCAGCGGCCTATCCACCGGCGGCGCCGATGACCTCGGATCCGTTCGAGCCGGTCGTCCAGCCCCGGGTGCTGGTGCGCCTGCTGTTCTACGCGTGGGGGCTCGTGGCAGCGGCGGCCGTCATCCCGTTTCTGGGAGAAGCGATCCTGGTAGGGGCGGCCATCTACGCGCTGACGGGGCCGCGCCAGGCCGGGGAGGCGCTCCTGCTGCTGGCGCTGGCCATCATCATCCACAAAGGGCTCGTCCCGGTCGACATTTCCTTGCTGCGATGGGTCGTGCTGGCGGCTGCGGCCGGGCGGGTGGTCTGGGACGGGGTGATCAATGGCATGCCGGCTCCCCCGGTCTTCTGGTTGTTGACGGTGCTGGTGATCAGCATGCTCCTGGGGGCCTTTCTGGTGAGCTGGCTCCCCACGGTCTCTCTGTTCAAGGCCATCTCGTTCTACCTGGGAGCGGGCACCGCCATTGTGGCGTTCTACCGGACGCGACACGAGGCGGTGTACTGGCAATCGCTCCTGCTCACCCTGGCCGTCTTCGTCCTGGTCGGGAGCCTGCCGATGCTGGCCCTGCCGCAGTACGGCTTTTCCCGCAACGGCGTGAGCTTTCAAGGCCTGCTGACGCATCCGCAGACCTTCGGGCCGCTGGGGGCGGTGCTCACCGCCTACGTCACGAGCCTGGTGGTGTTCGAGCGACAGCGGGGAGGGTGGCTCGTGGGCGCGATGCTGGCCGGGTGGGTCGGCGTGTACCTGTCGCAGTCGCGTACGGGGATGCTGGCGCTGGTGCTGGGGGGCGCTGTGGCGGTGGGCCTCGGCCTGTTCAAGCCGGCCACGTGGGGTCTGCAGATCCGCCGGGCGCTGAGCGGACCCGCGCTGGCGCTGGGGCTGCTGGCCTTCGGGGCGCTGGCCGTCGTCTACGGCCCGGACCTGTCGGAGGGAGTGGTGGCCTTTCTGCTCAAAGACGAGGGAGCCGAAGACGTGGCCGGCGCCCTGCAGGAATCGCGCAGTGGCCTGATCGAACGGTCGATGGATAACTTCTATGACTCCCCCCTGCTGGGGATCGGGCTGGGCGTGCCGTCCGATCCGGCCGGGGCGCGCATCGAGTTCGGCCCGCTGGGGCTGCCCATTGGAGCCACCGTAGAGAAAGGGTTTACGCCGTCGGCCGTCCTGGAGGAGACAGGGGTACTGGGTGCCGCGTTGCTGGTGCTGGTGCTGGCGGGGCTGCTGCTGCCCGTGTGGCGGTACGGTCCGCTCGGGCTCTTCTGGATGGGGATGACGGTCGTGCTCATCAACCTCGGGGAGGCCATCATCTTCGCCATCGGCGGCAACGGCTTGTTCGTGTGGATCATGTGGAGCCTTGCCTACAGCATCTCGCTCGAAAGGCGTTCATCGCAACAGACATGGGGAGGACCGTAAGGAGATGCACGTGCTGATCAACGCGGCCTCGGCGAACATGGGCGGGGCGCTGACCTACCTGATCAACGTGGTGCGGCAGTTGCCGGCCCGCGCGCCGGACGACTACGTTACGGTCGTGCTGCCGGCCGCCTCGCGCCCGAAGGTGGAGGCATTCGGCCCGTTCCCCAACGTGACGCTGGTCGATTACCCGTATGCCGACACCGGCGGGCCGGCACGGAATTACTTCGATCAGGTGGAGATCCCACGGATGGTGCGCCGCCGGCAGGCGGACGTGCTGTTCTCCTCCACCGGCTTCGGGACGTTCCGGAGCCCGTGCCCGCAGGTGCTCCTCGTGCGTAATCGGGTCTATTTCAGCAAGGACTTTCACCGGAAATACCGCGAACTGGGCCGGAGCCTGCGGCGGAACACGATCCGGCGCTGGCTGAGTCTGGCCTCGATCCGCGCGGCTGACGTGACGCTCTTTCCCACGCGGGCGATGCAGGAGATGGTAGGGGAATGGATCGACCTGCGCGGCCGGCGGACGGAGGTGATCCACTACGGGTTCGACCACGAGGCCTTCGCGGCGCGGCGGGCCGAAGACGCACGGTTCGAGCGTATCGACCGCTGGCGGGCCGACGGCTATGCCATCCTGCTCAACGTGTCGACGTACGCGGTGCACAAGAGCTTCGAGGTGCTGGTGGAGGCATTGCCGCATCTGAAGGCGGCCGGGCACCGGGTGAAGCTGGTGACGACGACCTCGCGGGAGAAGACGGCGGATAAGGCGGAGTACGACGCGCTGGTGCGGCGGGCCGACGACCTGGGGGTGCGGGAGGACTGGCTGGAATTGGGCTATGTGCCGTACGAAGCGCTCGGCAGCCTCTACGCACGGGCGGACGTGTACGTGTTTCCGTCGTTCACGGAGTCGTTCGGGCATTCGCTCGTGGAGGCGATGGCGTCCGGTCTGCCGGTGGTGGCGTCGGACATGCCGGTGAACGTGGAGGTGTGCGAGGGGGCGGGGGTGTACTTCCCGGTGTTTGACGCCGCGGGCTGTGCTGCCCGGGTCGGGGAGGTGCTGACGGCGCCGGAGCGGCGGGAGCGGATGCAGGAGGCGGCGCGGGCCCGGGCGCAAGCGTTCTCGTGGCAGCAGTATGTGGACACGTTGATGACGTGCTTTCGTGAACTGGTGGCGTCCGAACGAGACGAAATACCAGTAGGATGAGGATGCTGATCAACGCGGCCTCGGCGAACATGGGCGGGGCGCTGACCTACCTGATCAACGTGGTGCGGCAGTTGCCGGCCCGCGTGCCGGACGACCACGTTACGGTCGTGTTGCCGGCTGCCTCGCGCCCGAAGGTGGAGGCATTCGGCCCGTTCCCCAACGTGACGCTGGTCGATTACCCGTATGCCGACACCGGCGGGCCGGCACGGAATTACTTCGATCAGGTGGAGATCCCACGGATGGTGCGCCGCCGGCAGGCGGACGTGCTGTTCTCCTCCACCGGCTTCGGGACGTTCCGGAGCCCGTGCCCGCAGGTGCTCCTCGTGCGCAATCCGGTCTATTTCAGCAAGGACTTTCACCGGAAATACCGAGAACTGGGCCGGAGCCTGCGGCGGAACACGATCCGTCGCTGGCTGAGCCTGGCCTCGATCCGCGCGGCCGACGTGACGCTCTTTCCCACGAAGGCGATGCAGGAGATGGTGGAGGAATGGATCGACCTGCGCGGCCGACGGACGGAGGTGATCCACTACGGGTTCGACCACGAGGCCTTCGCGGCGCGGCGGGCCGAAGACGCACGGTTCGAGCGTATCGACCGCTGGCGGGCCGACGGCTATGCCATCCTGCTCAACGTGTCGACGTACGCGGTGCACAAGAGCTTCGAGGTGCTGGTGGAGGCCCTGCCGCATCTGAAGGCGGCCGGGCACCGGGTGAAGCTGGTGACGACGACCTCGCGGGAGAAGACGGCGGACAAGGCGGAGTACGACGCGCTGGTGCGGCGGGCCGACGACCTGGGGGTGCGGGAGGACTGGTGCGAGCCGGGCTATGTGCCGTACGAAGCGCTCCGCAGCCTCTACGCGCGGGCGGACGTGTACGTGTTTCCGTCGTTCACGGAGTCGTTCGGGCATTCGCTCGTGGAGGCGATGGCGTCCGGTCTGCCGGTGGTCGCGTCGGACATGCCGGTGAACGTGGAGGTGTGCGAGGCGGCGGGGGTGTACTTCCCGGTGTTCGATGCCGCCGCCTGTGCCGCCCGGGTCGGGGAGGTGCTGACGGCGCCGGCACGGCGGGAGCGGATGCAGGCGGCGGCGCGGGCCCGGGCGCAGGCGTTTTCGTGGCAGCAGTACGTGGATGCGTTGATGGCGTGCTTTCGTGAACTGGTGGTGCCCGAACGGCAACCGCAGGAGGTGGCGGCATGAACACGACCGAGCCGATGACACAAACGATGCAGACTGCGCGGCGCGGAACCGTGCCGGTGTCCGTGCTGATCGCCGTCCGCAACGAGGCGCAGAACCTGCCGCGCTGCCTGGCCGCCCTCGACGGCTGGGCGGACGAGGTGGTGGTGGTCGACTCGCAGAGCACCGACGGGACGGTCGAGATCGCCGAGGCGCACGGCGCCACCGTCCTGCAGTTCCACTACAAGGGCGGCTGGCCGAAGAAGCGGCAATGGGCGCTGGACACGTTCGACTTCCGCAACGACTGGATCCTGCTGCTCGATGCCGACGAGATCCTGCTCGACCCCATCAAGGCCGAGATCGCCGAGGCCATCCGCCGCGACGATCACGACGGCTACTGGCTCCGTTTTCAGCTCCACTTCCTCGGCCGGCAGCTTCGCCACGGTGGGTTCGATCTCTGGAAGCTGTTCCTCTTTCGGAAGGGAAAGGGGCGCTATGAGCGCCGCATCGACGGCGAGCAGACGCCCAGCATGGCCGACATCGAGGTGCACGAGCACGTGGTGGTTGACGGCCGGGTGGGAAAGCTCAAAAACCCGATCCGACACGAAAACTGGAACTCGCTTTACCGGTACATCGAGAAGCACAACGAGTACTCCGAGTGGGAGGCACGGGTGTACTTCGAGGGGCACAAGGGTGAGGTGCCGCCCCGTTTCTTCGGCACCCAGGCCGAGCGCCGCCGCTGGCTCAAGGCCCGCCTGGTGCGCCTCCCCGGCTTCCCCATACTGACCTTCCTCTACCACTACGTCCTCCGCCTGGGCTTCCTCGACGGCCGCCCCGGCCTGATCTACTGCACCCTCAAAGGCGTCCAGCGCTTCCACGCCAAGGCGAAGTGGTATGAGCTGGAGATGAAGCATGAGGCGCGTGATCTCTGACAGCCAGACTCTACCTGAAAGATCCCATGAATCTTCGAGCTTACCCGAGACTGCGAAACGTCGTCCTCAAAGGGACTACCGTGTACTGGCGACTGCGAGAGCGCTATTTCCAGAACTACCTGTTCATTCATATCCCCAAAACCGGCGGGCGGAGCATCGAGACGGCTCTGGGGTGTCTTTATGAGCACAAAACGGCTTTGCAGAAGCGAAACGAAGTGGGATTCGATGTCTGGAATGCAAAGTTTACGTTTGCCTTCGTGCGCAATCCCTGGGATAAAGCCGTATCCCACTATGCCTATTTGAAAAAGACGGGTCAGGATTTCCTCGAAGAGGACCATATTGACTTTCGTTCGTGGGTGCGACTAGTTTTTGTCGATCGGAACTCCCGATACATATCCAGGCCCCTGCATTTTGCGCCTCAGACGGAATGGATTCTGGATCTGGATGGGAAACAACTGGTTGACTATGTGGGTCGTTTCGAACGGTTCGAGGCAGACTTCGCCGAGGTGTGCCGGCGTATCGGTGTTAACCGGCAACTTCCCCATCAGAACAGCTCGCACCGGCGCAAAGACTACCGGACGTATTACGATGACGAGACGGCTCAGATCATAGCTGATGCATATGCCTCGGACCTGAGCTATTTTGGTTACTCCTTCGATGCAAATGGCGTTTTGGCATGAAACGACCGGGCCCTGGAAACTGGAGAACCTGGCAGTATGAAGATTACCTTCGCTACTTTCTGAGTATTGAAGGTGTCAGGCAGCGCATGAAGGGGCGAGGGTTCCCCCTCGATACATTGACAGACGATGAACTGTGGCAATTCTGCGCACCTATCCGGTCGCGGATCGAAGAAAAATACGGTCAGAGTGAATCCCCGCGCGTTTCGATTGCGCTGGTTGCGTACAACGAAGAGCGTGAACTCATTCCGACACTTCTCTCCTACACGCTGCTCGATTGTCCGCCGGGACTGGCAGAGCTTATCGTGGTAGATAACAACTCCACCGATCGCACGCGAGATGTTATTCAGGCCTGTGGGGCCCGATATGTGCTGTGTAAAGAGCAAGGGACACCCTTTGCTCGGGCAGCCGGGCTGGCGGCCTCACATCCTGATGCCGAATATATCTGGATGTCGGACGGAGATGTTCGCGTGGTGCCGCCCATCAAAAGAGAAGAGGATCTGCTGAGGCCTGGAACGGTGTTTCAAACGGCCTATCACTTTTTAGAAGCCCATCCGCGTACGGTGGGGGTGTCTACCGGAACGGTGTTCGATGCAACGCACTGGTCTCATGCTTTGTTGAGAATAATAGCGCGTGCTATCGGAAAGACGTCAAAGTACAGTTGCTGGTCTGGTACCAATCAGTTTATTCGCAAGTCAGCACTACTTGCGAGTGGAGGAATTGATACGACTGTGCTTTTTGGCGAGGATCATCACAGGCATTATCAGTTGGCGAGGTGGGCGAAGGCAAATGGCTTACACTTGAATTCAGCGAATATGAATAAAGAAAAGTTAGGTGACCCTGTGTATCACAGTGGTCGCCGCCATGCCACGTTAAAGCATGTGATATTGCATTTGTGGGATACGCTCCGAAGAGGGAGGTATTATGATAAAGATGAGCATGGATGGCCTTTACATAAGCAAAATATTACCTGGAGAGAAGTTCGATAGATTAGATAATGTTTGGGGAAAATATGATTGCGAAAAATAAAGTGATTTTCAGTTCTGGTATAATGGAACTTGTTTTTAGAATAGGAAAATTTTGTCCTATCAAAAAAAGAAATTTTCAAGTGTGCTGTGTTGGTGCACCACGTAGTGGCACGAAAAGTCTGGCTGCTATTTTTGCAAGGATGTGCAGAGCAGCGCACGAACCTCTTGCTCGGCCTACTTTGAAGTTGGTAACTGACTTCGAAGAGGGTAGATATGATCGAAAGACTATAGAAAAAATCCTTATAGGAAGGGATAGATTTCTGTCTTTAGAGATGGAGTCTTCTCATTACTTATACCCTCTCGCTCCTGTGTTGCTTGATCTATTTGAAAAATCCAAATTCATTTTGATTACAAGAAATCCTGTGAAATGGTTGAGGTCAATGATAAACAAGAGTGTTTCTACAAAAAGAGATGATTGGTGGAGTGAGTGGTATCATAGAAAATTTCATAGTGATGCATTCCATATAAAAAATGGTATTGATGGATTGCGCCCCTATTTAGAATATTGGGTTAGTCATAATCAGTTTGTTTTGGAAAATATACCTAGAAATAAATTACTTGTGTTGGACTTAGAGAGTGTCCGTAAGGGCAATTTAGCTGTCGTGTGGGATTTTGTTTGGATTAAAAAAAATTTCTTTAGAAAAAGCAGATATTCATGAAAATAGGCGAAAATACGTATTAGATATTCTTGATTTTTATCCCGAAAATGAAGTGAGAAGATTGGTTGATGAGGTGTGTGGCGAAATGATGTTGAGACTGAGTAGAGAAATCAGCATGCTTCATGAAAAGAGATAGGCATGCTACAGATCCTCCAAAACATAAAATCCGGCGAGACGCGGCTGGAGACGGTGCCGCCGCCGGACTGGGCCGGCGGGGTGCGGGTGCGCACGGCCGCTTCGCTCATCAGCGTCGGGACGGAGAAGATGCTCATCGACCTGGCGCAGAAAAGACTGGTCGGCAAGGCCTATGCGCGACCGGACCTCGTGCGGCAGGTAAAGGGCTAAACGGATTCTGGCCAGGAGGCCGTAATTTGACCGGCCTTCATGTGGAGTTACAAAATGATCCTCCCGCATTTCGTATCGTACGTCCTCGCCGGAGAAAAAGGTGCCGAGCGCGTCTGTAAGGTAGCCCGGTACAGGTCGGGATTCAGGCGCTGATTGTGTCGAAATGGAGGCTTGCTCTGACCTCCGGGGTATCGTGTACACGGCGGGGGAAGGAGAGAGCCGGTCGCCTCTCTATCTGGCCGGTATAGTCCTTGTTTCCGGGGCAGAGGCCGGCCGTTACGGTGGCAACGGGTCGTATGAAGGCCGTCGGGTCGATCGGAGTCTATCATCATGACAATGCGGAACGTGAACATGCAGCAGGTGGTCGTGAAGGCGATACTTGGAGCAGTGGTGTGGATAGTGGTGGCGGTGCTGCCCGGTGGGGTCGTTGCACAAACCCGTTTACTGGATGCGGATCGGGATGCCGTTTATGCGGCCTACAGTCTCCGCAGGCTCAGCAGCACCT
Organism: Roseithermus sacchariphilus; assembly: GCA_003285105.1. Lineage (GTDB taxonomy): Bacteria > Bacteroidota > Rhodothermia > Rhodothermales > MEBIC09517 > Roseithermus > Roseithermus sacchariphilus. The sequence continues at coordinate 2,038,477 of CP030158.1, forward strand.
ATGACGGGCCGACCCTGCGGGTGAGACGGTCCCGTGACAATGCGGAGCAGGACATTGGCTTCGGTTCCGCCGGATTCATCGACACGGTGGCCCTCACGGCCTTCGTGGGAGCAGGCGACGGCTATGTGGTCGTCTGGTATGACCAGGGGCCGAACGGTTATCATGTGCGTCAGAGCAATCCGGATGCGCAGCCGATCCTCGTGCAGAACGGCGCCGTCCTGCGTGCAGAGACGGGCGATCCAGCCCTGCGGTTTGAGGATGCAGCCACCAACCCGGCCGGCGTCAACCGGTACCTGTCCGTCGTTGACGTGACGCGTCCCCTGTCCAGCACCGATTACATGCTCGCCGCGCTCGTGGAGCAGGTCGGTTACAACGGCGAGCCGACCATCGTTTCCGTCTCCCCTCGTGGGAGGGCACACGAGGGTATTGCCTATCGTGCCGTGCATTCCTACATCAACGGAAATGATGCCAAGGCAAGAATAGGAGGAACTTCATTCAACAGTGAGGCCTTTCTGCCCGTTATCCTCCGTAACCGGGGAGATAGAGCCGAGTTCTGGCAGGGGAATACGCTTCTGTGGACCGGGGCGGAGGCTGAGGAGGAAGAGCTTGCGTCTTCGCGAAACAATCTTGACGACATCGAAATCGGAGGGGATAATTTCACCGGACATATCAGCGAGGTGGTGATCTATGGCGCCTACGAGGCAATTCACCCGCTGGATTATTACCGGGACATGGCAGCGGCCTTCATTGCGGGAGTGCCCCTGTGGAACGAAGACGCCATCCTGCCGCAGACCTATCCCTACCAGGTCGTCCTGTACGACTGGTTGGAGTCGCTCACGGTGGGGGATGTGACGCTGGAGATGGGGCAGACGTTCACGTTTGATCCGTCCCTTCTGACCGACGACGAACTGGCGGACCTGCATCATTATGCCGAGGTCATTTCCACCAGCCGGGTGGTGCGTGGCGAGCCGGAGTGGTATGTGCTCGATGCCGGCAATGGGAAAGGGATCGAGGCGACGGGAGAGGTGCGCGTGTGGCACGAGCCCGGAAGCGGGTATGGAGGCAACCCGCCCCGGTCATGGGCCAATGAGCCGGCCCAACTGTACCAGCTGGATATTCCCCTGCCCGGAGGAGGACAGGGAAACCCTTATTACAAGGATCCCGCGATGGGGCGCCGCGCCATGGTGGTGGCCATCGTAGATATGATGATGTATCACCAGGATCTGCTTGCCGGGGGGACGGCCACCTGGGGCGACATGTACGGCAAGGCCTTTCTGGGATGGGCCGAGGCGTATCGCTGGGCCGGTGAGGTGCTGCCCGCGGATGTTCAGGAGGCCTTCGAGGAAGGCATGACGTACTTCCTGGATTTTGCCGTGACCTCCGATGATGCGTCTCCACGGGCCGTCAACACGAACATGGATATGTTCTTCATCCACGGCTGTGCGGAGTTTTACATGGCGACCCGCCATCCGGAGCGTCAGGCGAAAGCCCTCGCAGCGGTCAAAGACTGGCTATTCGGGTATCCCGATGGCGAACTGGAGGTCAAGCACAAAGTTTTTGCACTCGACGGTACGTTGCCTCGGGGGGGAGTGTTCAGCCCCTCCGGGTTCATCATGGAAGGCGACCAGCCGGATATTTTTTACGGCGGCGAGTCGCTGTACCACCTCGCCGGCGCCGTGGCGGCCGTCATGGATCGCGAGACAGGGGCTGTTCCGCCGGAATGGGACTTCATGAAGGAAGTCGTACGGCGCTTCCAGGAGTGGCGACTGTATCAGTACTGGTACGAACCCGGTGTTGCAGCACCGGGTATGGGAGGCATACGTGCAGCCCGCTGGTATCATGGGGGAGCCGGATTTACGGGGCGTACCGGGGCCGGGGTGCCTTCCGGGCAGGCGAGCGGGGACAAGTACAAGGTCATTGGAGATCTCTATCCGGAGTTGATCTACGACGGGTTGTATTCGAGGGAACATCGGCCGGCGCTCAAGTCCCGTTCGCAGATGGTCTCCGACATTTCGAAAGATCTGGCGAGCCGGACGAGCGAGATGGCCGCGGTATACGAGGGGATGCCGAACACCTGGAAGGGGTGGTCGCCCTGGACGAAGGAGACGGGCTATCTGCCGGCTCGGGGGTGGTACTCGCGGTTCAAAGCGCTGGAAAACGATCCCTCGACGTATCCGCCGTCGGGGCGGCCCGGCTATTACTACAGCAAGCCGTTCGGTGGTCCTCCCGTGGGGTACGAGTACTGGGCCTACAAAAACACCGACGGGCAGCGTGAATGGGGCTTTTTCATGGAAGCGCAGGCCCGACAGGGGGGCTACGGCGGATGGTATGGCGGGAAGATCGAAACGTTCTGGACGGAAACGACCGGCGTCGTCCTCATCAACCGGCACGGGAAAGGTGGCTGCGATGGCGACAAAGAGGATGCCGGATGCTGGGACAACATCGATTATAAAGCAGGTCATCACGTCTGGGGGCGTGACGAGCAGGGGCATGCTTTCAGTACACTCCGCTTACGTGGGCAGGGGCTTTCGCGGACCTCTACGTTCGATCTCGACGCCGCCAATCCATCCGTCGAAGTGGTCAACGTGTTCAACGATCCGTACCACGCCGACAATTCTACCTCGTCCAGGACGGGCGAAGAGACCGGCTATGAACTGGAAGGGGCGGTCCGCATTGCCAACAAGGTCGAGGCGCTGACCAACGGGGCCCGCGTAACGCACACGGTGACGTCGGACGGCACGGACGAGGTCACCGAACTCTGGGCCTCGATCCCGGTGCATCTGCGCATGTATGGCGAGACCCCGGGCGACAAGCCTCAGGCTGATCTGGATGACACCACCATCGAGTACTGGGACGGGGCGTCCTGGCAGCCGATGCCGGAGGACCGGGACGGCGACGGCGTGCCCGAGTTGGTGACGACGACGAAGCTGCGGCTGGGCCGTGACTTCAAGCTCGGCGACGGGCCGCAGTACGTGTACGTCGGCTTCCCGGACGGCCCGCAGCGCACGCGACTCTCGACGCAGATCTACATGGACCCGTACCAGACGAAGACCCGCGTCCGCACCGTCCACTTCGACCTGCATGGCAATCCCGGCACGGCCATGCCGATGCCGACGAACAAGGTGCTGCGCTACGACATCGTGACGCAGGATCCGGCGGTGGAGTCGGGTAAGAACACGCCGGTGACCCAGGCCGTGGCGCTGCAGCAGGGCTGGAACCTGGTCGGCGGCTACGTGCAGCCGGCCGGGTCGTCGATCGATCAGCTCTTCAGCAGCGTTCTGGCGTCCATTGCCATCGTGAAGGACGAGCAGGGCCGGATCTTCAGCCCGGAGTATGACATCAACACGATCGGGAGCTGGCAGCCCGGGGAAGCCTACCAGGTCTACGCGCGCGAGGCCGTGACGCTGTCGGTGACGGGGGTGCCGCTGGTGCCTTCGGAGACGCCGGTGGCGCTCAAGGCCGGCTGGAACCTCGTGCCGTTCATCGGGGCGGCGGCGATGCCCGTCAGCGAGGCGCTGCACGGCATCCGGGACGCGGTCGTCATCCTCAAGGACAACGACGGCAACGTCTACTACCCCGAAGCCGGGCTCGATCAGGTCAAACGCCTCCGGCCCGGCCGGGGCTACAAGCTCTACGTGGACCGAGACGTTACGCTCTATTATCCGGATTGACGATGGCGAGCGCACGGCGTGATCGGCCAGCGCGTGAGGGGTGCAGGTCGGAATGGAGCGGGCGGCTCATCGACCTGCACCCCACGCCGTGTTTCCGTGGATGGAGCAAGGGAGGGGTGGCCGTTATGGCGCATCCGCATACGCACCTCTCGCCAGAGGTCATGCGCCAGAGGCGCAAGCCGGACGTGCACTAAACGACGTTCAGACGTACCCTTTCTAGCCCGCGCTGCCTTCGACACCTCGTTACTTTTCGACCAATCCATACTGGACTGGTTAGAAGTACGAGGCGTCGATCCGTATGCGCATCCTGTTCGTCAGCAACTACTTCCCCCCGGAAGTCAATGCCCCGGCCACCCGTACCTTCGAACACGCCCGTGAATGGGTGCGCCTCGGGCACGAAGTGGAGGTGCTGACCAGCAACCCCAACTTCCCCGAAGGGAAGATCTACGACGGCTACACCAACGGCTTCGCCACGGAAACCGTCGAAGGCATCAAGGTGACCCGCGTGCCGATGTACGTGACGGCCAACAAGGGCACCGTCAAGCGCACGCTGAGCTACCTCTCCTACATGGCGTCGGTCCGCCTCTACCTCCGGCGCCTTCAGCAGCAGCCGGACATCGTCGTGGCCACCTCGCCGCAGTTCTTCGCGGCCGTCGCCGGGCACCTCATCGCCCGGAAGCTGCGGGTGCCGTTCGTCATGGAAGTGCGCGACCTGTGGCCCGAGTCGGTGGTGGCCGTGGGGGCCAGCAGCGACAATGCCGTCATCCGGGCCTGTGAGCGGCTGGAGACCTACCTGTACGATCAGGCCGATCACATCGTGGTCGTGACGCGGGCCTTCAAGCGGCACATCGAAAACCGGGGCATCCCCTCCGCGAAGATCAGCGTCCTGCCCAACGGCGCCGACCTGGCCGCCTGGGACCGGCCGCTCGACGAGGCGAAGCTGGCGGCTCTGCGCGCGCAGCACGGCCTGCAGGGTAAGTTCGTCGCCGGCTACATCGGTACGATCGGGATGGCCCACCGGGCCGACATCCTGTGGGAAGCCGCCCGCCGCTGTGACGACCCGGACATCGTCTTCATGGTCGTGGGCACGGGGGCCGAGCGCGAGAAGCTGGAGGCCCTGCAGGCCGCCAATCCCCTGCCCAACTTCCGGTTGCTCGACAAGGTGCCGAAGGAGGAAGTCCCCTATCTGCTGGCGTTGACCGATGCCAGCGTCGTGCACCTGCGCGATCTGCCGCTCTTCCGCACCGTCATCCCCTCGAAGATCTTCGAGGCCATGGCAACGCGGACGCCGATCATCCTCGGGGTAGAGGGCGAATCGAAGGAGATCGTCCAGGAGGCCGATGCCGGCCTGACGATCCCACCGGAGAACGTCGAGGCCCTCCTGGGGGCGGTGACCTGCCTGAAGAACGATCCGGACCTCTACGAGCAACTGGGCACCAGCGGCCGGCGCTACGTGGAGACGCACTACAACCGCACGCATCTGGCGCAGGCCTACGCCGAGGTGCTGGCCGGCGTGCTGGGGGTGGAGGCCCGCCCGGCAGAAGCCGTTCGCCACACGGCAGCCGACGAGCAACTCCTGGCCACGGCGGCGTAGGCTCGTCCCGGCCTTACGCGGCGTTTTCTCCGCCGCAGGTCCCGGCGGTTCGTCCGGGTGTGTACTTTAGGGAGACGGGTTTTTTGCCGATGTAGGATGCGGGGGATAGGTACGTCCAATGCGTCTTCCGTACTGCACAGGGGTGCGGCTTGTGATGAGCCGGGGCCCGGATCCCCTTCGATTCCTGCCGTGCGGCCGATCCATGCCGCCGGCACGGTGCCCTTCATTCTTGCAATCAGGCAGCTCTGATCTATGAAAGTCATCAGTGTGGTAGGGGCGCGGCCCAACTTCATGAAGGTGGCGCCGCTCCACCGGGTCCTTCAGCGCAGCGACGTCTTCGAGCCTCTCATCGTGCACACCGGCCAGCACTACGACGAGCGGATGAGCGATATCTTCTTTCGCCAGCTCGAGATGCCGGAGCCGGACATCTACCTGGGCGTGGGCAGCGGCACGCATGCACAGCAGACGGCCCGGGTGATGATCGCCTTCGAAGAGGTCGTGCAGCAGGAGCGGCCGGATCTGGTGATCGTGGTCGGGGATGTCAACTCCACCGTGGCGTGCAGCCTCGTGGCGGCCAAATGCCACGTGCCGGTGGCGCACGTCGAGGCGGGGCTGCGCAGCTTCGACCGGACGATGCCGGAGGAGATCAACCGCATCGTCACCGACAGCCTTTCGGATCTGCTGTTCGTGACCGAGCAGAGCGGCCTCGATAACCTGAAGCGGGAAGGCGTGCCGGACGAAAAGGTACACTTCGTGGGCAACGTCATGATCGACGCGCTGGTGCAGTTTCGTGAGAAAGCCGCCCGGACGACGATCATGGACGACCTGGGGCTCGCTCCGCGCGGGTACGTGCTCATGACGATGCACCGCCCGGCCAACGTCGACAACGCCGCCGGGCTCAGCGCCGTGCTCGAGACCATCGAGCGGATCAGCCCGGAGTGGCCGGTCGTGTTCCCGATCCACCCGCGCACGCGGGCCCGCTTCGAGCAGTTCGATCTGGCCGAGCGGCTGGCCGCGGTAGAGCACCTGACGCTGACCCCGCCGCTGGGGTATCTGGAGTTTCTACGTCTGATGGAACAGGCTGCGGTGGTGGTCACCGACTCCGGCGGGATTCAGGAGGAGACGACGTACTTGCAGGTGCCCTGCCTGACCCTGCGCGACAGCACCGAGCGGCCGGTGACGGTCGAGCTGGGGACGAACGAGTTGCTGCCGCTCGACCCGGTGCGCATTCATGAGCGTGTCCGGGCGGCCCGGGCCGCCCGCCGGAACGGCGCACAGGTGCCCCCGCTGTGGGACGGCCACGCGGCGGAACGCATCGTCGAGGTCCTGGCGCGTCAGGTCGTCTCCGTGTGAGGCGCGAACGGAATGCAGGCCGCAGGGAACAGATCGTACCGCGAAGGTCGGACAGGGAGCCGATGAGCATGGCCGCTTCTGCCATCGAACGGGACCGGTATACCCGGCGGGAGCTGGCTCTTCTGGCTGGATTGACCGTGCTGGCGCTGGTAAGCCGGGTGTGGGGTATCTGGCTGGGAGGCATTGTGGGAGACGAGTACTACACGGTGGCTCATGCTGCCGAGCGGGTTCGTGGCATACAACCGGCTTACTATGTCCTGGTGGTTGGGAGCACGCAACTGCTGGGCGATGCACCCTGGGTAGCCCGGCTGCCTGCCGCGTTGCTGGGTACCCTGGCCGTGCCGATCTTCTACTGGGGATTCCGAGAGATCCTGGGCCGCTATGCGGCAGGGATCGGGAGTCTGCTGGTGGTACTGAGCGAATGGCACCTCTATCACTCCCAGATGGCCCGGTTCTACAGCGGGGTGTTCCTCTTTGCTCTGCTATCCTATGTTTGTTTCTACCGGGCCCTTCAGCGAGACAGCTATGGGTGGCTGGGGGCGGCGTTAGTGGCGAACGGGCTGGTGGTGCTGTTCCATGCAACAGCCGTGCTGGTCCCGGTGGCCTGTTTTGTGTTTGCCTTGATGCTCCTGTGGTGGAAACCGGCTCATGAAGGGTTGTTTTCCTTACGTGTGGCCCGGACCTATGCGCTGATAGGAGGAGCGGTGGGTTTGGCGCTCTCGCCCTTCTTCTGGCATATTGCCCGGCTCTGGGAGGGAAAACGTGGTTCGGCCCTGGATCTGTCTGAACCCCTGGAGATGGGGATGCAGTTGGTGCTGAACAGTGGATTGCTGGTGGTGGTAGCAGCTGGCCTGGGCGTGTGGCACCTGCTGGCCCGGGATCGCGAGCGCGGCCTGTTTTTTATGGTTGGCGTGCTGGTGCCCGTGCTGAGCCTGGTCCTGATGGCCGTGCCCCTGTCTCCGGTGAGAGCCAAGTATGTGATCGGTGTGTTCCCGCTCCTGATTGCGCTGGCAGCCTGTCTGGCTTCGGCCGCCCGGGAGGCTGCCGGTCGAAGCGAGTGGCACGCCGTGGCGCATGCGGTCTCTATATTGCTCATCGTGAGTATGCTTCCCGGGTTTGTTTCGCATTATACCGGCAAGTACAGCCTGGACGTTCTGGATGCCGTGAAGGCCATAGAGGAGCGCTGGCAACCGGGGGATCGCATCGTTGTGTTTTCCCACTCGCTCGGCTACCATCTGGAAGGGCGCTTTCCGGAAGACGCGCTGGTGGTGCGGGGAGGGAAAGGGGTCTGGCGCAGCACGCTGACACCGTATCAGGCCGGTGCACCACGCGCCTGGGTGCTGGTGGATACGTACCGTAATCAGCGCTATGACACAGGCGTTTTTGCCTGGCTTCTCGATCACGCCGCGCTGGCATGGCGACGGTACGAGTGGCGCCTCGATTACCAACAGATGGGGTTTGAATTGTACAGAGTAGGTAGGTAAGGGCAAGAGTGACCTCACACAGAATCATGGTGTATGACCCTGAAGCGGTAGTCGATGAACATTTCGACGTCGCGATCATTGGTGGCGGCATTTACGGGGTTATGCTGTTATTGGAGGCGACACGCATCGGGTTTCGGGCCGTGTTGATGGAGCGTGGCACATTTGGTGAGGCGACTAGCTCGAACCATTTCCGCATAATCCACGGGGGTTTCCGATATCTACAGTCGGCAGACCTTCCTCGGTACTGGGAATCGGTGCGCGAGCGGCGGTGGTTCTTACGGACATTTCCGGATCTGGTAACGCCGCATAGGTACGTGATGCCTTTGTACGGTGAAGGATTGCGGCGTGTCTCTGTGATGCGGGCTGCGCTCAGGCTCAACGATCTTCTGAGTGTGCGGCGTAACAGGGGCGTCCCTCTTGAGCGGCATCTGGGTAATGGGTCTATCATGGCGCCCGAGGCTGTGTGCCAGTCTTTTCCCGTCGTTCCCGGAAATGGGCTACAAGGGGCTGCCGTGTGGTACGATGCGCTCATGCTTCACGCCAACCGTGTACTCAAAGAGACCCTTCGCTGGGCCTGCGCTTATGGGGCGTGCGCACTCAACTACATGGAAGCCACCGGGGTAGTGGAGAGACGGGGTGTGATTCGAGGGGTCCGGGCGCGGAATCGGCAGACAGGGCGCGACCATATTGTTCACGCTCGCACGGTGGTCAATGCGGCTGGCCCCTGGTCAAGGGATTTTGCTCGCCGGGTTCACCGGGACTGGCCCGAACTGTTTCGCCCGTCGGTGGCCTGGAACGTGCAGTTCGATCTACCGCCTCTAGGAGAAGGTACACTGGCCGTCAAGCCGCCCGGATCGGGTCGCCGTACCTATTTTCTTACGGCCTGGGACGGAAAACTTGTCGCTGGTACCGGGCATGCTCCCTGTGATGACGTAGAGACTCCCGAGCCGAAGCCAGCCAAGGCGGAATTGCAGGCATTCCTTGATGATCTCAACGAGGCGCTCCCGGACCTTGGGCTGACGACCAGCGCCATCGAGCAGATTTACGCGGGGTATCTCCCGGCCGAGCGTATTGAGCCGCTGGTTCTGGCTGATCGCCCGGTGATCATCGATCATGGTCGCCGGGGTGGCCCGGCTGGTTTCGTAAGTGTCTCCGGCGTTAAGTATACCACGGCCCGGGCGGTAGCTGAACGCACGATGCGCTACATGATGAAGCGTTATCTGGGGGGGGACGGTTCGGCTCAGCGGCATGAGATGCCTCGCCCGTGCACGAATGACGTACTGGCTCAATGACGCTGATGACGACAGGCCTGCCTCTTGACACGGATCTTCGTAGAGCAAGGTTGCCGCACGCTGATATCCAGGTGTACCCTCCACCGGATGGCGTGACCATTTCGCTACCCTGGAACAGCATTTTTTAATGCTAGCGCCAATCATTGGATGAAGCTAACGCCAGACACTTTATCCATACAGTCTGGCAAGAATCGATCTACAAGGAACGCACCGCCGTCTGTCCGTCGTCCGGGGCAGATTGCCCGCAAACAGATGGCGGGGCCCAATGTTATTGGAGATCCGGACGCATGAACATTCTTGTACTGGCACCTCATCCATTTTATCAGGACCGCGGGACACCGATTGATGTGTTGCTACTACTGCGCGTCCTCGTCGAGCGTCCCGGTACGAAAGTCGACGTTGTGGTTTATCACGAGGGGCAGGACGTCGACCTTCCTAACCTGCGGCTCTATCGCACGCCAGCATTACCGGGTCTACAGAACATTCGGCCCGGCTTCTCGCTCAAGAAGCTAGTATGCGACTTCCTAATGCTGCTTACGGCTTGGCGTCTGGTGCGGCGCGAACACTATGACCTCATCCATGCCGGTGAGGAGGCCGTCTTCATGGCTCGACTTTTCAAGCGCCTCTATGGCATCCCCTATGCTTATGACCTCGACTCCTCCATCGCGCAACAACTCGTCGAGAAAAAGCCGGGCCTGAAGAGACTGGCTCCTTTTTTCAACAGGCTCGAGCGGCGTGCCGTGCAGGACAGCCTCATCTGCTTTCCGGTATGCCACGCCTTGGCTGATCTGTGTCGGGCACACGGGGCCCCACGTGTACAGACCCTGCATGATATCTCACAACTCGGCGACCCCGATGCGGGCGACCCGGGGCGTCTGCGTGCCGAGATGGACTTGCCTTCAGGCACTGTGTTTCTCTATAGTGGCAACTTGGAGGCATATCAGGGCATTGATCTTCTACTAGCCGCCTTCGAACGAGCGCTGGTGCACGAGCCCAATCTGGTGCTGATCGTCATTGGCGGAACGCCGGAGGACGTCGCTCGCTACCGAGCCCGCGCTGAGGCTTCCGGCATCAGTGATCGTGCGTTGTTTGTGGGACCGCGCCCGTTCAAGCACCTGGTGGACTACCTTGCGGGGGCCGACGTGCTGGTATGTCCGCGTATCCGAGGTATCAATACCCCCATGAAGGTGTTTCCTTACCTGCATTCGGGCAAGCCCGTGCTGGTAACTGACCTGCCCACGCACAGCCAGCTCCTTTCTTCCCGAGAGGCCTACCTGGCCCCGGCCGATCCTGAAGGATTTGCTGAAGGCATGCTGGCGCTGGCGCGTGACCCGGCCTTGCGTGCACGCCTCGGGGCCGCCGGACGGGCTTTCGTTGAAAAGAACCATACGTTCGAAGCACACGCCCGGCGCGTTAACGAGGCTTACGACTGGATCGAAGCTCAGCTGGCAAAAAAATCTTCAAAGCCGCTGGCTGACTTTGCGTCGTCTGATTCTAAATCAACCGTTTCTGCTCGTGGCTGAAGTCACTGATCCCTTCGATGCTTCGCCCCTGCAAGGTGCCAGGGTGCTGGTTACCGGTGCTACCGGCTTCACTGGACGAACCGTAGTGGCTCAACTCCTGGAGGCTGGTGCTCACGTGCGCGCCATCGCCCGTGATCCGTCACGTATTCCGCCTGATCAGCTCGAGACCGTCGACTGGGTGCTAGGCAATGTGTACGACGAGCAAGTAGTGACCCAGGCCATGCAAGGCACGCATTATGTGTTCCACGTGGCTGCCTGCTTCCGTGATGCCGGTGCCGAAGATGAGGAATATCGCCGTGTGCATGTGCTGAGCACGCAGTTGCTGGCCCGGGCGGCGCTGGCGCAGCCCGGCTTCAGGCGCTTCGTGCACGTATCGACCGGGGGGGTACATGGCCATATCGAGAATCCGCCGGCCAACGAGGACGCGCCCTACGCTCCGGATGACGTCTATCAGCGCACCAAGCTTGAAGGCGAGTTGTGGGTGCGAGAGTTTGCAGAGAGAGAGGGATTGCCGTTAGCTGTTGTGCGCCCTGCGCCCATCATGGGGCCTGGTGATCGTCGCCTGCTCAAGCTCTTCAAGTTTGCCCGCCTGGGCTTCTTTCCCCTGCTCGACGGGCACAACACCTTGTATCACCTGATCCACGTCGAAGATCTGGCCGCGTGCATACTGCTATGCGCGCATCATCCGGCCGCCGAGGGCGAGGTCTTCCTCTGTGGCAACACCGAGCCGACCGACGTGGTAACCATCCTAACCCAGATCGGCAATTTGCTCGGCAAGCGTGTGCGATTCGTTTCACTACCCTCGGCACCGCTTTTTTTGCTGGCCGACGGCGTGGAGTGGCTTTCCAAGCGCCTGGGTATCGAACCTATCCTGTACCGCCGCCGCCTGGCCTTCTTTACCAAGGACCGTGCCTTCGATACGAGGAAAGTTCGCGAGCACCTGGGTTTTTCTCCGCGTTTTACGAATGAAACGGGTATTGCCGATACGGTGCGGGGATATCTGAAGGCCGGCTGGTTATGAATAATCTAGCTAACCCGATGTGCGGGTTTTAATCCGTAATGAGCTTGGCGAATTGCAGCGGAGACAGCCCCTGCTGCTGACACAGAAGCACAGCCAGCGTATGACTAAAGCGCTTCCTGAGCCATCGATTACACAGGTGCCAGCGGCGGAGCGCCCAAACGCGCTTGGTCTGGAACCGCTCCACGAACTGCCCGATCACCGTCTCGATGCGCCGCCGCTTCTGCGTCAGATTCCTCGACCAGTGCGGCGAAGCCCCCTGCTTCTTCGGCGTCATCAGCCGTGTGCCGGCCTCGGCCAGCTCCGCAAACAGGCGCGGGCTCCAGTAGTTGCGATCCGCCAGACCAAAGCCCTGCGCCTCGCTGGTCAGCGACGGGGCCACCGAGAGGTCACGCACGTTGGCCGGCGCCCGTTCGCTCTCTACGACGACGCCCGGCCAGATCACCTGCAGATGGCTGCGCAGGCCATAGAAGGTCTGTTTGGCCATCTCGTCGTAGCCATAGGTGGCCTTCTCGGCCAGAACCCGGCAGCGATAGGCTCGGGCGAGTCGACAAACGGGCATTGGAAAGCTGTCGATGATCCACAAGGTCGGATCACAGGCTATGCGGCGCAGCAGCCGCTGATACAAGCGCTGTTTGACCGCCCAGAGGTTGGCGGCCTCTCTGGTGAAGGTTGTGCGATGCACCTGCAGGAGTTTCGGAAAGAAGGCTCCATGATGGCGACGGAAGTAGTGGCAGATGCCGCTGTCGGTGTCGTAGCCGAGAAACTCGCCGATGATCTCGCAGGCCAGGACGACGCTGTCGGCCAGTTTGGGCGCGGGGCCCCGTCTGCGCAGGGTGAGGCCGTCGTCTTTCATCTCGGCAAGCATGTCATCGATGAGGCAGAAAACCGTTATTATGTAGTCGGTGAGGGACATGGCTGGCTGCGGGCTGGTGCTCTGTCTTGCGTACAACAACACAGAGGCCGGTCGGCACCAGTCTGTTTCTCACCCTTAAAACCTGCACATCGGGTATGCTAGCCCGTCGAAAGAAAAGCATTCTCTTTGGTGTCAAGCTGGCTATCGGCCTGCTGCTATTGGCTTTTTTGGTCGTCAACGATGGCAACGCAAAGAAGCTGGTAGAGGTCTTTGCGGGTGTCCGGCTGATCTATCTGGTCCCCTTTCTGGCCTGGTCAGGGCTAATTATCGGCATCAGTTGTTTGAAGTGGCGGCTGTTCATTCAGCATGAGCGTTCGTTGCCCTTCTCTCGCCTTTTCTTGATGTACCTCATAGGGATGTTTTTTAACAACTTTTTGCCAAGTAGTTTTGGGGGTGACGCCGTTAGGTCCTACCTCCTGGGGCAACAGGTTGGGTCGGGGAGCCAGGCCCTGGCCTCGGTGTTTCTGGAACGATTGACGGGATTCCTGGCGATGGTGAGCCTGGCTTTGCTGGCATTCCTCCTGACCCCTGCGCTCCAGGAGGATGTGTTGGTCCAATGGACGGTGCTGGGTATTGCGGGGCTAACCGGGGGGATTGTGCTGGCCCTGTGGCGACCCGGATGGATCCAGCAAGGGCTTATGAGAATATCTGCGGGCTCCAGGGTAGCCCGCTGGGGAGCCAAGTTGGAGCGTTTTCACGCTTGCATCCAGAGTTTCCGTCATCAACCTCGCGTGTTGATGATGGCCATGGCATATTCATATGGCTTCTATGTGCTCGGGGTGGTCAATGTCTATCTGGCAGGACAGCTACTGGGCATCAGGTGCGATTTGGGCCAACTCTTCGTGGTGGTGCCGATTGTTATGCTTATCGCCGCCCTGCCGCTGACCCCCAACGGGCTCGGTGTGTGGGAGTGGGCCTTCAGTGTTTATCTGACGGCTGCCGGTACCTTTCCGGAACAGGGGCTCGCTATTGCCCTGGTGATCCGGGGTAAAGCCTTGCTCATATCGCTCTTGGGAGGAGCGCTCTTCTTGCTCGATGGTAGTATGCTTCGGTTACGGGAGCAGCCGGTGAAAACACCGACTTCCTTCGAAGAAACTGCCTGGCAGGGCACCGTTGACCAGGGGCTGCCCGCTTCACAAGACGAACACTGATCCGACAAGAGAAGCTGACGGTCACGCTACAACCTAATTCATGGACATGTATCCTCCCGTTTTCATTTTAGGCTCACCCCGCTCCGGTACCTCCCTGCTCAGTCGCATCATTAACAGCCATTCGGAGATAGGCGTCCCGTTCGAGTCGTTGCTCTACTCGTCGTTGTATGGATGGCATCATTACTACGGTGATCTGTCGGAACGCTCCAACCGGATACGGCTCGTTGATGATATGCTGAGCCTCTCCCAAATAAGGGCATGGACGCCCCGCCCCGACCGGACAAGAGTTTTGGAATTGTACAAACGTTTCGATTTCCATGGTGCCGTTGAAGCGCTCATTCAAGCTTGGCTGGAAACCCAGGGAAAAAAGCGCTGGGGGGAGAAATCACCATGGCATGCGTATTACTGGCGTGTCCTCCTCGAGGGCTTCCCCGAAGCACGTTTCATCCATATCGTGCGGGATGGGCGCGATGCAGCTATGTCCTGGAAGGCTGCGCGGTTTGGGCCTCGGCACTATTATGCGTTGGCCCACCGTTGGGTCGACTACCTGCAGACAGTCGATGCCCTGAGGGCTGAACGAGGAGATAGATTGTTAGAGGTGCAGTACGAAGCCCTGCTCGAACAGCCGGAGGCTACCGTTCGCACCATCTGTACGTTTCTGGGCGTGTCTTTCGAGCCCAATATGCTCTCGTTTTATGAACAGTCGACCCCCTATCCCACCGATGCCCGCAACGATTTCAATCTGACCCGTCCCCTTATGCGCCAGAATAAACAGAAATGGAAGACCGGTATGACGGCGCGGCAATTACGTATCTTTGAAGCAATCGCCGGAGGCATGCTGGAGCGCTTTGGGTATGAGCGAGGAGATCCAGACGCCCGACTGACCCGTTATGAGCGACTCCAGATGCAATACCTTGAGCATCCGGTATCGCGTTTCTATGGGATGCTGCGTAACAAGCAGGGATACGCTGAAGCCATCCGGTTATGGGGTGTTCGAGGGCGACTCTGGTTGACTGGAAAGCGAAGTGCAAAGTCGCTTCAGGTGCCGCATCACCCGGGGGTGGTTTCATAATAACTTCGCTTGTCGATAGAGTTAAAGCTTATTCTCAGCACTGCCAGCCATGACAGCGTCCTTAGCCAGTAGGCGATCTCGCGAAACAGCCGTGCACAAAGACGATGTGCTGGGGCATCTTGCCGGTGAACGCAGCGCCTTGCGGAAGTATCAGGACTTTTTTGTAGGGGCCCGGGGATGGGGGAAGTTGTGCCGCTACGAACTGGCCCACGTCCTGGCTTCCCCAATGCCCGGGGCCGCTGGCTACGTGTTGCGCAAACTCCTGTTGTTGCCGCTCTTGAGACAGGTGGGAACTGGGGTACAACTAGGGCGCGGGGTAGCCATGCGTCATCCGGGAAAGATAGCGATCGGTGATCGTACGGCTATCGACGATGGATGTCTGCTCGATGCACGTGGGGTGGCCCCTGGCAAGTTTTCCATCGGTTCGGATGTGTTGATATCCCAGGGATCAGTCCTCACAGCGAAAACGTCCCAGGGATTCATCGAGATAGGGGACCACGTTACGATTGGGAAGAAGTGTATTGTGGGCTCCAATGGCGGGATACGAATCGGTTCTTGGGTTGGGATAGGGGCTGGTAGCTATCTCGGTGGAGGACGGTATCGAACCGAGGACCCTGATACGCCCATCCTGAAGCAGGAACTGTATTCGCAGGGCCCCGTCGTCATCGAAGACGATTGCTGGATCGGGGCGGGGGCCATCATCCTGGACGGGGTCACCATCGGTCGCGGCTCGATCATCGGTGCCGGGGCCATCATTCGTCAGGATATTTCGCCGTTTACGGTCGTCACGCCTCACCAGCGTCTGGTCATGTTGCCTCGCGTGATGGATACGGAGGACAGCGATACCCCTGAGGCGTAAGGGCCAACCACCTGAATCACTCGCGAACTCATTTCGATCTACCCATGCAGGTTCAATCAGCCGCCGTACTGCAGAGCATCTACCGGGCCATCGATACGCTGAACAGGACGCTGCCGCCGGATCGGCGACTGGACAAGACGCCGGAGACGCCGTTGCAGCCTGCCCTGGACTCGATCGACCTGGTCAATCTGGTCGTGGAGACGGAGATGGCCATCGAGGAAGATTTCGGGCAGACCGTCAATCTCGCGGATGAAAAGGCGGCATCGCAGGGGACGCGGGTGTATGCTACCGTCGGCTCGTTTGCTGTTTATATCGAGGCGCTCCTGGCCGGATGAGTGCGTCATAGCCCCCGATCGCCGGGGTGTCCCGTTCTCGTGATCACCTGCCCGCAGTCCGTCTAGCCGGCGGGTTTGCGTTCGAAGCCGATCCGATGCGCTGCGTTACGCTCTCCGATTTTAACATCAGCAACTTCGATGCGCTGCTGGCGCACGATGAAACCGCGCCGGCGGTAGAGGTCGTTCGGACCGGTTTCGGCCAGCTGCACCCGTGCTTGCTCGACCCGAATGCTTCTTGCTGGCGTCAGGAGCCGGATGCGGCTCTGGTGTGGACGCGCCCGGAAGCCGCCGTGCCGGCCTTCAGGCGGCGGCGTAGCTTCGAGCCGGTCACCACCGAGGAGTTGCTCGAGGGCGTGGACGCTTTCGTTCGGCAACTGATGCTCCTGGCCGGTCGGGTCGGTACGGTGCTCGTCCCGACCTGGACGCTCCCGCCGGAAGAGCGGGGCCTCGGCCTGCTGGATCTGCGACCCGATCTGGGCATTGCCGACGGTTTGCTGCGTATGAACCTGCGCCTGGCCGAGTCGCTGGCCGATCAGCCGGGGTTCTACGTGCTGGATGCCGGGCGATGGGTCCATGCGGGAGGGCGGATGGCCTGCAATCCGAAGCTCTGGGCGCGTGCCAAGATTCCCTTCTCGAACCAGGTTTTTCAGGCGGCTGTAGTGGACGTCAAGGCGGCCCTGCGTGCCGTCCGGGGCGAGGCGAAGAAACTGGTCATCGTCGATCTGGACAACACCCTGTGGGGCGGGGTGGTGGGCGATGACGGATGGGAAGGACTGCAACTGGGGGGGCACGACCCGGCCGGGGAGGCGTTCGTGACCTTCCAGCACGCCCTCAAGGCGCTGACCAACCGGGGTATCCTGCTCGGGATCGTGAGTAAGAATACGGAAACGGTGGCGCTGGAGGCCATCACGAAACATCCGGAGATGGTGCTCAGGCTCGAAGACTTCGCCGGCTGGCAGATCAACTGGGAGGACAAGGCCCGGAACGTGGCGGCGCTGACCGAAGAACTTAACCTCGGGTTGCAATCGGTGGTGTTCATCGATGACAACCCTTTCGAGCGAGCCCGCGTTCGGGAAGCTCTGCCGGAGGTGCTGGTACCCGAGTGGCCGGAGGACCCCCTGCTCTATGCACGCACGCTTCAGACGCTGGATGTCTTCGATACGGCGACGTTGACCGGGGAGGACCGCCGGCGCGCCGAGATGTACCGGGCCGAGCAGCGGCGCCGGACGTTGAAGCAGTCGGTGCAGTCTCTGGAGGACTGGCTGGCGACGCTCGAGATGGTCGTGCAGGTGGAGCCGTTCAACGAGGCCAACCGCGCGCGGGTCGTGCAACTGCTCAACAAGACCAACCAGATGAACCTGCGTACCCGACGCCTGACGGATGCTGAACTGGAGGCGTGGGTTGCGGAAGAAGGACACGTGCTGCGTGCGTTCAGGGTGTCTGATCGTTTCGGGGAAGCCGGGCTAACGGGGATTCTCTCCCTGGAGCGCCGTGGCGACGACGTGCATCTGGCTGACTTCGTGCTGAGCTGCCGCGTGATGGGGCGTCAGGTCGAAGAGACCATGGTGGCCGTGGCCGTGCAACTCGCACGGGAGCTGGGGGGGGCGCGTCTGGTGGCGGAGTATCTTCCCACGCCCAAGAACAAGCCCTGTCTCGAGTTCTGGCGCCGTGCCGGGTGGGTAGCCGAGCCCACCGAGCCCGCCGAGGGAGAACCGGTCCGGTTCACATGGATGTTGAACGAGGGCTACCCCGTACCGTCTCACATTTCGTTGATCCTGGAATGACGCTATGGTGAAGGCGATACGTTTCCGGATCGATGAGGGGATGGTGGATGCCTTTGCGGCCCTCACCGGTGATCGGAGTTCCTTGCACGTCGATGAAGGGTTTGCCCGGCGGGCTCCCTTCCGGCGGCGTGTGGTGCATGGGATGTTGCCGGTGCTTTACCTGAGCCGGTGGGTCTCGGGTGCTCCCGTGGCTCTGGCGGTGCGCTTCCTGAAGCCGGTTTTTCCGGGCGATATGCTGGAGTTGAAGGGCAGTGAAGAAAACGCTTCGGTAGAGGGAGCGAGGGCCTATCGTTTCGACATCACCCGCGTGGAGTCGGGGGAGACGGTGACAACAGGTACGGTACAACTCGTTCCATTTCAGGGGGAGACCTGGAAAAGCGAGGCGGAATTGGCAGATGCTCACTCTATCGTGCCGGAGAGGCTCCAGGAGCGCGTGGCGTTATTCGAGGAACTGGAGAAGGGCGAGGAAGCCACATTCCGGGTGATCGTTTCCCGAGAACACCGGGCAGCGTTACGTGCGTTGCTGGTACGCGGGCTGGCTTACGGGGTGGCCGAATCACCTGAGGATGAGCCGCTTCCGGCGCCATCCTGGCTCTATGCGGCCGCTACGTCTACCTACGTGGGGATGAGTATGCCCGGGCGGTATGCCACCTATACCGAGCTGATCTCCACCTGGGGCACGCCCCGGGTGGACGATGAGGAAGGAGCGCTATTTACCGGGAAGGTGGCTTTTCTATCAGCCTCGACGCGCATGGCGGTAGGGCGCTTCCGGCTGGAAACCCCCCGTGGAGTCGAGGTAGGGCAGGGAACGGTCAAGGTGCGTGTAGGTGAGCCGCCGCGCGCCATGCCGTCCATGCCGGAGGTACAGGCCCGGGGCATGGACCTCGGCCTGCAGGGCCGGGTCGTGCTCGTGACGGGTGCCAGTCGGGGCATCGGGGAAACCATCGCTAAACTCTTCGCTGCTCACGGGGCGCGAGTGGTTGTCAATTATCATCGAGGTAAAGGAGACGCCGAGCGCGTGGTGGATGAGATCGCGGCGGCCGGAGGGCAGGCGATGCCCATCGGAGCGGATGTGACCGACGCTGTGGCCGTGCGCCGTCTCATCGAGGAAACGGAGCATGCCTTTGGGCCCGTGGAGGTACTCGTCAATAATGCAGCCGGTGATTATGACGCTACCGATTTCGGCCATCTCACATGGTCCGACGTCCAGCGTGATCTGGACGTCATCCTCAAGGGAGCGTTCCTCTGCTGCCAGGCCGTGTTGCCGGGCATGGTGAGAGCCGGGTTTGGACGCATTGTGAATCTTTCCACTCATGCCGTCGAGGCCCCACCAGTCGGGCACACCGCCTATGTGGTTGCCAAGAGCGCCCTCGTGGGCCTGACGCGCAGTCTGGCCGTCGAGTATGCCGGTCAGGGCATCACCGTCAATGCCGTCATGCCAGGTATGGTAGAGACCGACCTGACGGCAAACGTTTCCTCGCTGGCTCGAGAGACATTGCGTCGGGACATACCGCTACAGCGATTGGCTTCTCCGCTGGATGTGGCCCGGGTTGTGCTTTTTCTGGCTTCCGATGCCGCTGCGTACATGACCGGACAGCAACTGCCGCTGACGGGGGGGCTGCCGCCGTTTCGGTAAGGGCGAGCCCTGGCTGACCAGCGACTCCGTGCCGTATTGGACCGATCGGTAGTAGAGGAAGGGTGACACAGCGTTCTTTCGAAAGGTTTTCAAGGTTTGGGAACCCAGGTTGAGATATACTAGGTGCCTCAATGCTTTTCTGGCATGTCAATCATGAGGCTACGCTCGTGTCATAGGCTGGCATCCATGAACTCTTGGTGAGTATAGTTTTTTCTGTTCTGGAGGCTGGTTCCTGGCACAGGATGTGTTATTTGTGCCCCCAAACCTGGACCCAGTTGCTGATGAATGGAGAAGAGGTTCAGGAGGAGTGTGGAGAGATGCCTCCGTGAGAGACCTTTACATTGCTGTGAAATGTAAAGGTCTGCCAGTAGGCAGATAGAGAGATGAATCAACATCATTGGGGGGGCGACTTATGCGTGGAGTACGTCAGAATGTAATCATCTGGAACATCTTACTGGTTGTATGGAGCAGTTTGGGCCACGTCCTGGCTCAGGGATCTTCTCTTGATCGAGTGGGCACGTTGTGGGCGCCATATCTGGAATGGGAGGTGACGAACCCGACCTATAGCGGCAACCCGTTCGACCTCGTCGCCACGGTCACCTTCACGCACAGCACCAGCGGGGCCACCCACACGACGGAAATGTTCTACGACGGGGGCGACACGTGGAAGTGGCGTTTCACGGGTACGGAGTTGGGCACGTGGACGTTTGAGAGCACAAGTGCAGATCCAGAGTTGGACGGGCTCTCGGGTACCGTGACGATCAATCCCAACCCGGATCCGGAGGCTTACGGGTTCATAACGGAGTATGAGTCGGCCACGCATACGAAGTGGGCAAGGTATAAAGGCAACGACGGGGAGATTGAGCCCTTCGTGCCCCAGTGGGTAATGTTTGAACCCCGTATGTATCTCTGGGACGAGGCGTTGATCGATTCCACAATAGCACTTTTCATTGGGCCGGATTCTCAGCACGGATTCACGGGGTTTCATGTTCACGCAGTGGGATCTCGGTGGTTTGAAGGTAATGAGGACAACGAGTGGCAGACACCTGTTACGTCGAATGATGTGAACCCTAACCCTGTTACGTTTGAGCGTCTCGAGATGCTCATCAACAAGGTTCGGGCAGCGGGCGGTGTTGTACATATCTGGGCCTGGGCAGAGACGGTTAAGGACATTTCGTGGGATAACTTGTTGGGTGGATACGATGGTGAGGTGCATAACCGTCTGCTGCGCTACATTGCGGCACGCCTGGGGCCGGTGCCGGGGTGGTCCATGGGCGCCGGGTTTGACACGTACGGGTGGGTTTCTACGGAGGAGGCGACGTACTGGCACGAGTATCTTAACATGAAATGGGGGTGGAAGCATTATCTGGGAGTCCGTGGGTCCAAAAACACTTGGACGACAGATTATGATAACTTGGATTACTTGGCGCAGGAATGGTTTGAGCCAACATATAATGAATATGTAACCCATGCTACACTTAGGCCGGAAATGCCATCGGCTAATACCGAGCGGTTTAGGATTGAATGTGAAGACGGGAAATGCGGGGATAGCAATAAACACTACACGGAGGACCAGACGAGGCGAGGGCTCTGGCATTCGACCCTGGCCGGGGGTGTGGCCAATATATGGGGTCGGCGTATTGACCAGAATGGGGTCAAGAATTCAAAGGCAACACAACGGAGTTATCCTTACCTGAACCCGCATTGGATCAAGACCTATGCTACGTTCTGGCAGGGGCGGTTCTTGAAAGACATGGAGCCCTGTAACGACCTCACCAGTGGCTATTGCCTGGGAGATGCCAGTCTGGATTCCTATGTGTTCTATGGAGAGAACATTGACCAGCTCGAAGTCGATCTCTCCGGTATCGACGGTACGCTAGATGCCGTCTTCGTAGACACCAAGGCCCCTTACAATGAAGTGGCGACGTGCCGCATGACGGCCGGTACATATACCTGGCACCTGCCCTACAAGTCGGACTGGGCCGTCGCGCTGGGAAGCTTTGGGCAGGGGGCCTCGGGCGGATCGGGCAGCACGCAGTGCGATCTGCTACCTGTCGAGTTGACGACCTTCGAGGCGGTCCTGAACGGTAACGATATCGTGCTGTTGTGGACGACGGCCTCGGAGACCAACAATGCCGGGTTTGACATCCAGCATAAACCGGCTGATCAGGATACCTGGGAGACCATCGGCTTTGTGGAGGGTAA
Organism: Roseithermus sacchariphilus; assembly: GCA_003285105.1. Taxonomy (GTDB): domain Bacteria; phylum Bacteroidota; class Rhodothermia; order Rhodothermales; family MEBIC09517; genus Roseithermus; species Roseithermus sacchariphilus. Next base: position 2,060,370 of record CP030158.1, read on the forward strand.
GGGGACTACGACGCAGCCCCAGACCTACTCGTATCAGATTGAGGATGTCCTGCCCGGACGGTATCAGTATCGTCTGAAACAGGTCGATTTTGACGGTAGCTTTGCCTTCAGCCCGGTCGTGGAGATCATCCTCGCTGCCGGTCTGGAGGATGCCACCGGGCCGGAGGTGGACCATCACCTCTCTGAAGTATACCCCAACCCGTTCGACAATCAGGCAGCCGTCAGGCTCATGGTGAGTCGAGAGCAGCCGGTGCGGGTTACGCTTCATGATGTGCTCGGGCGTGAGGTCCACGTCGTATTCGAAGGCGTTGTGGCTTCCAATACGCCCATGGTGTTTCCTGTGGAAGGCGCACGCCTTCCCGCCGGCCTGTATGTGTTACGCGTGAAGGGGGAGCGATTCCTTGACTCCCGGATGCTCGTTCGTTCCCACTGACGCGATGAGTCAGCCTGAGTTGGCCGTTGCAGGAGGAAGGTATGACGCCATACCGGCACGTGGTAAGCTGGCCGGATGAAGACCCTGCTCACCTACGCCCGCACGCTTCCGTACCTGAAGCCCTGGCAGGTTGCCGGGCGGCTGGTGGCGCCGTGGCGGCGGCGATGGACGCGCCTGCCGGCGGTGCCGGAATCGCTGAAGCCAGTAGGAAGCCCCCGAACGCCGTTTCCCTCACATGACCCCTGGAACACGACGCCGGCCCTTCGCGACGGCACGTTCTGCTTCCTGAACACCCCGGCGCGCCTGGGCCGGCCGGTCGACTGGGCGGCGGCCGGGCAGTCGCTGCTGTGGCGCTTCAACCTCCACTACTTCCACTACCTGCACCTGCTGCCGCCGGATGAGCAGGTGGCGCTGTGTCGCGATTGGATCCGGCACAATCCGCCCGGCCAGGGGGTGGGATGGCACCCTTATCCCACCTCGTTGCGGCTGGTCAACTGGGTTCGTGCCGGGGTCTCCGCGCCGGATCTGCTGCAGAGCCTCTATCAGCAGGCGGCCTACCTGGCGCGCAACCTGGAGACGTACGTCTACGGCAATCATCTGCTGGAGAATGCCCGCGCCCTCGTCCTGGCAGGGACGTACCTGGACGGGCAGGGAGAGGCCGGGCGCTGGCTGGAAAAAGGCCTGGCGCTCTATCGCCGCGAGACGCGCGAGCAGATCCTGCCCGACGGTGGCCACTTCGAGCGGAGCCCGATGTACCACGCGCTCATGCTGGAAGGCTACCTGGATGTGCTCAACGTGTTGCCGGCGGCGCATCCCGATCGCGGATGGCTGGAGCCGGTCGCCCGGCGCATGGGGGCGGCGTTGCAGGCCTTCATCCACCCCGATGGAGAACTGGCGCTCTTCAACGATGCCACGCAGGAGATCGCCCCCCGGCCTGCCGTGCTGCTCGACTATCTGGCGGCGCTCCTCGGGGAGGTGCCAGCCCCCGCGGCGGTGCTCCCGGATACCGGCTACTTCGTGCACCGCGATGCCGCCGTCTACCTGATCGTCGACGGGGGGGCGCCCGGTCCGTCGTACCTCATGGCGCATGCTCATGCGGACATCTTCAGCTACGAACTGTCGGTGCAGGGCGTGCCGTTCATCGTGGATGCCGGGGTCTATGAGTATCCGGCCGGGACCATGCGCCAGTACACACGCAGCACCGCCGCCCACAATACGGTGTCGGTCGACGGATACGATCAGATCGAGTGCTGGGGGAGCTTCCGGGTGGCCCGGCGGGCGGCCCCCCGCGACGTCCGTTTCGAGGCGCACGCTTCGGGGTGCCGGTTCGAAGGCGCCTTCGATGGCTTTACGCCGTTCGTGGGGGAGCCGGTGACGCATCACCGCGTCGTCACCGTGATACCGGCCACGCGGCAGATCGCCGTGGCGGATCGTATCACCGGCACCGGGCGGCATCGGGCCGTCAGCCGGATCCGGCTGCACCCGGACGTCGTCGTTTCGGAGGGGACGGACGGGTTCGTGCTGGAGCGGAACGGGGTGTCCGTGCGCCTGGAGTGGTCGGGTGAGACGGGATGGCGATGGGAGGAGGGCTGGTATTGCCCTCGCTTCGGGGTCCGGCAGCGGTGCCGTGTCGTCGCGCTGGAGGCCGAGGGGGCGCTGCCGCAGCGGATCGACTATCGCCTGACGTATTGAGACGGGTCGGGCTGGAGGCGTGCGCCCAGGCGGGAGGTGAGCAGGCCGATCCCCGTCGCCAGACCCAGGATGAGGAGGCTGCCGCCGATGCGGGTGAGGCTGAGCAGCCCTCCGGCCGGGAGCAGCACCGCGTGCAGGAAGAGCGGCATCAGCAGCCAGCCGGCCAGGAGCCGCCGGGTACGGTGACGGGTGCTAGTGCTGCGTCAAGTTATAATCGACGGGTATAGCCGCTTCAACTTCACCCGCGCATCCGCCGTGGTGAACTGCCAGTCTACACCCCGCTGCTTTGCGTTGCGCGCCTCGTACCAGGCGGCGATCTCGCCCTCTAACTGCGATGCATTGCCGATGCGGCGACAGAGACCCTGACGAACCAGCACCGAAAGCTCGATCTCGGCCATGTTCAACCACGAACCATGCACCGGCGTCGGGACCACCTCCAACTTGCGCACGATGCGCCGGGCGCGCTCGGCGTCGAAGACCTCGTAGAGCGCCGAGACGGTGTGCGCGGAGAGGTTGTCCTGAACCAGCGTGATCGTCTCGGCGTCTGGATAGAGGTCTTCAACGAGGTGGGCCACCACACGAGCCCACGTCAAACGGTCCTGACGCTCCGTGACGAGCACCTTCCGGAAGCCGCCCAGCGGCTCGCAGAGCATATAGAGCGTGCGGGTCCCTTCGCGTTTGTACTCGTAATCCACGTGCCGCACCCCGTCGGCCCTCGTGAAGGGCTGCCGCACCTCGCTGATGAGTTGCTTGCGGGCTTCATCGAGGCACACAACCGGTCGGAGCGGGTCGTAGGGCCGGGCGTAGACATCGAGCACTTGCTCCATCTGGCAGACGAAGGCGGCATCGGCTTGAGGAATTACCCACGACTTAACGCGCCAGGGCTTGAGTTCGTTTTTTTAAGCAACTGCCGCACGCTCTCATGCGAGATCGATTCGACGTAACCGAGTTCGATCATACGGTCAGCCAGAAGTCGAAGCGACCACCGGGCAAAGCCTTCCGGCGGCTCTGAACAGCGCAGGGCCACCAGATGGGCCTCGACCTGCCCGTCGAAGATCTTCTCTTTAACCGGTTCGCGTTTTTTGCCGTAGAGAGCCACCTCGAAGCCTTCTTCGATGAAGCGCCGGCGTAAGCGCTCGACGGTTCGGACACTGACGTTGTAGCTTTCGGCGATGCGTTCATCGGTCCAGGCCGGTGCGCCCTGGCTCTGATCTGCTTTGAGCAGCATGAAGGCTCGTTTGACGGGCGAGGCGCTTTTTGAACGCCGCTCAATGAGGCCATTGAGGTGCTGACGTTCGTTGTCATTGAGCGTGACGCAGTATTTTTTGGCCATGGCAGGAAGTAGCTTCAGGAGTGAGCGATTGTTGAAGCTACCATCCTACCCGGCAGATGATCCTTGACACGGCACTAGTGCGGACGAACGCGGCCAGCAACAGCCCCAGCGGGAGGAACACCAGAAGGTCATATAACCAGGGGACCAGCCGGATCACGCCGTCCGGCCGGGTCGCGGTGGTCAGGTCGATGTGGTAGGGGCCGAAGGCATAGGCCGTCCACCACAGCAGGGCCGTCTCGGGGGTGATGCGAAGCCGGTAGGGGCCAGGTGCTTCGGCAAAGGCCACGCTGAGCGTGCCCCGGTCATAGCGGAGGGCCATCCGCCGGGTCACCCCCCGCTCGAAGACGCCGGGCACGACGAAGACGACGCGATCGGCACGGGGGCCGTTGGCCGGAGTGCGGAGGAACAGATGGAGGGCCTGCCACTCCTGCCCGATCAGCAGGTTGCGTTCCGTGCGCTCGGAAGGCAGGCTCAGCAGCGGGGCCGGACCGCGGTGCAGGTCGGCCTCCGGCGTGAACGCCAGCACGAGCGTGAAGGCCGACTGCCGACGGGCGTGCTCGGTCAGCGCGGTGGGGGCTTCGAGGGTGCGGTAGCCCTGACCCCGGCGCAACCGGATGCCGTCCGCCGCTGGCGCTACGGGGGGGCCGAGGCGATGCAGCGGCGGCAGCCGCCCGGCCGAGTCGGGGCACAGGCTGTCGCAGCGGAGCGGGTAGTGGGAGAGGGCGGCGTCGGAGCCGGGGGAGGAACCGGAGGAGGAGCCGGGAGAGCCGCTCGTCAGCAGCCGGGCGATGGCCGCGTCGTCGAGCGCGGCAGCGCCGATGTGCAGGTCGTGCACGAGGCCGTGCCAGGACGGGGCGCGGTCCTGCGCAGCGCCGAGGACTAGCGGGTAAGACGGGTCCCACGAGGCGAGCCCCCAGGACCACGGCACGCCCCCGAGCACGAGCGTGGCGAGCACCACCCCGCCATAGGTGCCGAGCAGCCATCGCGCGATCCGGCGCGGAGCGACCCCCGGCGCCAGCAAGGCCCACCCGATCGCGTACAGCACCACCCCGAGGCCGCCGCCGACGCCGTTCAGCACCACATCCTTCAGGCTTGGCGTGCGTACCGGCGTCAGCAGCTGCAGCAGTTCGATGCCCAGCGAGCCGGCCACGCACAGCGCGGTGAGGCCCCCGGCCTGCCGCACGGTGAGCGGCGCCGGCCAGGCACGCCACGCCGCCAGCATCAGCCCCAGGGGGACGAACAGCACGACGTTGCCCAGCGGCTCCCAGAAGCCCGTGTCCCGCCAGGTCAGCATCCACGGCAGGAGCATGCCCAGGGCGCGGATCCGGCCCGGCTGAAAGCTGAACGGGAAGAGGGTGAGTCCCAGCAGCAGCACGCCGTACGCGGTCAACAGCGCGGGCAGGAGCCGGGAACGGGGGTGGGGCATGGCAAAACCGACCGGGTCGGGAGGGCGTGGCTCGCTCCTACGAAACAGCCCGCCCGGAGGTTTGCCGCCGGCCCGGGTACGTGCCGGAGCCGCGGGCGACGGATTTCCTTTCCGCATCCGGCATTACCATTTCCCCCGCATCACGCCCCGCCGTGCCGGGCGCAGGCTTCCGGACGGGCCGAAAACGCCCCTCTCGCCTCCTGGCCAGGTCTTTGACGACGCCTCCCCTCGTCTCAACAACCAGAAGCAGATTGAACGGAGCGTGATCGTCATGAGGAAGCGTATGCTGGTTGCCACCCTCGCCCTGCTCGCCGGCCTGTTGCCGGTTCAGGCCCGGACGGCCGGTGCCGTGAGCCTCGCCCATTGCACCGCCGGCGTGGAGCCGCTCCCGACGCGGAGCACCGGGTCCAACGCCACGCTGATCGTCACGGCCGCCACGTCCGCGGCCTCGGCGGTCTGCGTCGTGGTCTATGGCGAACACGGCCAGGTAGTGGGGTACGGGCAGATCCAGGACGGGCGCGGGGCCGTGGTCATCATCGGGGATGACGTGATGACCGAAGCCGTGGAGGGTGCTCGCGAAGGGGAGTCGCTGCGGATCGAAGGCCAGGGCGTGACGGGCGTCACCGACCTGCTGACCGGCGAGCCGGTGGCCGATCTCCGCTACCGCGCCGATGCGCTGTGGCGGGCCGAGGTGGCGGGGCCGGAGCAGCCGACCGCCTGGGAGCTGGCTCAGAACTACCCCAACCCCTTCAATCCCACCACGACGATCCGCTACGCCGTGCCGGAGTCGGCCGAGGTGACCCTCACCGTCTACAACGTCCTCGGCGAAGCGGTGGCCACGCTGGCCGATGGGCCGCACGCCCCCGGCACCTACGAGGTCCGCCTGGACGCCGGCTCGCTGGCGAGCGGGCTGTACATCTACCGCCTGACCGCCGGCCGCCACCAGGCCACGCGGACGATGACGCTGGTGAAGTAAGAGGACGCGGTCGGGCCGGGGAGGCCGGTGCGGTTCCCTGGCCCGATCCTACTCGGCGGCGACGAGGCCCGAGGGGGCGTAGGTGAACAGCTGCGCCTCGGACAACTCGCGGAGGAAGGGAGCCGCCGCGTCTTTGGGTGAGAGCACGGGGTCGAGGTCGGGCCAGGCGATGGCGATGTCGGGATCGTCCCAGCGCAGGCTCTGCTCGGCGGTCGGGGCATAGGGCGCGGTACATTTGTACTGCACCAGCGTGTCATTCTCCAGCGCCAGGAAGCCGTGCGCGAACCCCTCCGGGATGTAGAACTGACGCCGGTTCTCCGCGGTCAACTCCACGGCCGTCCACCGTCCGAACGTGGGCGACCCGACGCGCAGGTCCACGGCCACGTCGAAGACGGCACCGCTCAGCACGGTGACGAGCTTGCCCTGGGCCTGGGGGTTCTGGAAGTGCAGGCCGCGGAGCACCCCGCGCCGGGAGCAGGAGAGGTTGTCCTGCACGAACTGCCCGGGCAGGCCGTGTGCGCGGTAGCGCTCGGCGTGCCACTGCTCCAGGAAGAATCCGCGATCGTCGTGAAACACCCGGGGCTCGATGATGAGCACCCCCTCCAGGTCGGTCTGTCGAATCTGCATCGTGCTGGCGTCTGGCTCGGTCGGCAACGAAATCGGACGGCGAAGGAATGGGCGGAGGGCCGGCGGCCTCTCATCGCCATCGGCAGCACAGGATAGGTGTGGAGCGGCGGGGGTGCGTAGAAGAAAAGGCACGGCCCGCGGGGAGACCTGGCGCATATCGCGCTGACGCACACCCCCGCCGCGCGGTTCATCGCCGGGGGTGACGAGGCCAGGGCCGGAGCCTTTTGCGGCGCATCTCGGGTCGGTTCCGGCTGAAAAAAACCTCAGTCTCGGCAGGAGGTTCGGCGCATTTCGTGCGGAGCGGATCGTTTTATACTTGGGTGCGTCGGAATCGGCCGGCATCCGATCGGATGATCTGTGGCCTGTTCCGAAGGGCGCAGGTCCGGCCCCGGGCTCTTCCTTTTCCTTCACTCACATCGTAGTTGAGACAGCGCATGAACGGGTTGATGAACGAACCGACGAACGGGATCGCCGCGGCGACGCGTGCGGCCGACGGGTTGCAGGAGAAGCTAACGACGAAACAGGCGCAGATCGGCGTGATCGGGCTGGGGTACGTCGGGTTGCCGCTGGCCGTCGAGTTTGCCCTGGAGGGCTTTCGTACCACGGGGCTCGACGTCAGCCCGCGGCGCGTCGAGCAGCTCAACGCCGGGCGGAACTACATCCAGGACGTGGCCGACGAGGATCTGGCGCGCGTCGTCGAAGGAGGCCTCTTCCACGCCACCACCGATGACGCCGAGCTGGCTGCCTGCGATGTGATCTACATCTGCGTTCCCACGCCGGTGACCGAGCACAAGGACCCGGACGTCTCCTACATCGAGAGTGCGGCCGAGGCCATTGCCCGGCATCTGCGTCGCGGCCAGCTCGTCATCCTCAAGAGCACGACCTATCCCGACACCACCGAGGGCGTGGTGCAGCCCATCCTCGAGGCCGCCGCGGCCCGCGACGGGCTCGTGCTGGGCGAGGACTATTTCCTGGCCTTCAGCCCCGAGCGGATCGACCCGGGGAACAAGACCTTCACGACGAAGAACACGCCGGTGGTCGTCGGCGGGGTGACGGCGGCCTGCACGCGCCTGGCGAGCCTGGCGATGCAGCAGGTCGTGGAGCACGTGCACGAAGTCTCCAGCCCGAAGGTGGCCGAGATGGAGAAGCTGCTGGAGAACATCTTCCGGAGCGTGAACATCGCCCTGGTCAACGAGCTGGCGCGGCTGTGTGACCGGATGGGCGGCGTCTCGATCTGGGAGGTCGTCGAGGCGGCTGCGACGAAGCCGTTCGGGTTCATGCCGTTCTATCCGGGGCCGGGCCTCGGCGGGCACTGCATCCCGATCGACCCCTATTACCTGTCGTGGCTGGCCCGGCGGTATGATTTCGAGACGAGCTTCATCACGCTCTCGGCGCGCGTGAACGAGGAGATGCCGTTCTACGTGGTCGAGGCCGTCACGCGGGCCATCGCCGAGCAGCCGGTGGGGCTGCGCCAGGCGAAGGTGCTGGTGCTGGGCGTGGCCTTCAAACGCGACGTGGATGACGTGCGGCACAGCCCGGCGCTAAAGGTGATCGAGCTGTTGAAAGAACGGGGCGTCGGGGAGGTGGTCTACAGCGACCCGCACGTGCCGGAGGTCGAGGTCGACGGCACGGTGATGCGGTCGGTGGATCTGACGGACGAGGAACTCGCCTCGTGCCACGTGGCGGTGATCGTGACGGATCACCGGGCGTTCGACTACGAGCGGATCGTGCAGGGGGCCCCGGTGATCGTGGATACGCGCAACGCCCTCAAGGACCTGGCGGCCCGGTACCCGGGGAAAGTGTGCCTGCTCGGCGGCGGCGGTGGCGGTTCGCTGCGTTGCTAGCCGAGTCCAGCGGAAAGACCTGAGCGCAAAGGGCGGAAGGGAACACGCATCCCGGGTCCGCCCTTTGCTCTTTCCTGTCTGCTCGCCGACGGCGGTCGCTACGAAAACCCGCGGTGTCCCGTCGCGACGTCTGCGGCAGCCTGCCCTTCGCCCTACCACCCTCGACCTTCAACCCTTCCACCATGCTCCAAGTCCTTCAAAACGTGAAGTCCGGCGAGACGAAGCTGGAGACGGTCCCTCCGCCGGCCCTGCAAGAGGGGACCGTGCTCGTGCGCACGGCGGCCTCGCTCATCAGCGCCGGCACGGAAAAGATGCTCATCGACCTGGCCAAGAAGAGCTACCTGGGCAAGGCCCAGGCGCGCCCGGATCTGGTCAAGCAGGTGCTGCAGAAGGTGCAGAAGGAGGGCCTGCTGAACACGTTTCGCAACGTGATGGCCAAGATGGAGAAGCCGATGCCGCTGGGATACAGCGCCGCCGGCATCGTCGAGCGCGTCGGGCCGGGGGTGTCCGGTGTGCAGGTGGGCGATCGGGTGGCCATGGCGGGGGCCGGCTATGCCAACCACGCGGAGGTGAACGTCGTCCCCCGGAACCTCGTAGCCGCCATCCCCGACGGCGTGGCCTTCGAGGAGGCCGCTTATGCGACGGTGGCCAGCATCGCCCTGCAGGGGGTGCGGCTGGCCCGGCCGGAGCTGGGCGACTACGCGGTGGTGCTCGGTCTGGGGCTCATCGGCCTCATCACGGTGCAGCTGCTCAAGGCCAACGGCTGCCGCGTCATCGGGATCGACCTGGATGCGGCCAAGGTGGAGCGAGCCCGGGCGCTGGGTGCCGACCTCGCCATCGACTCGTCGACAGAGGATGCGGCACGGGCCGTCGAGCAGTTCACCCGCGGCCGTGGGGCCGACCATACGCTCATCACGGCGGCCACCAGGAGCAACGGCCCCATCGAGCTGGCCGGCGAGATCACCCGCCGCAAAGGGCAGGTCGTGGCCGTGGGGGCCGTCGGCATGAACGTGCCGCGCGACGTCTACTACCACAAGGAGCTGACGCTTCAGATCTCCATGTCCTACGGGCCGGGGCGGTACGATCCGTCGTATGAAGAAGGCGGCATCGACTATCCCTACGACTACGTCCGCTGGACCGAGCAGCGCAACATGGAGGCCGTGCTGGCGCTCATGGCCGGGGGCCGGCTGGACGTGGCGGCACTCACCACACATCGCTTCCCCATCGAGGAGGCGCTGGCGGCCTACGCCCTCATCGAAGGCGGCAGCGAGCCCTACGTCGGCATCGTGCTGACCTACGACGTCGAGAAGCCGCAGCCTCCCGTCGTGCGCGTGCAGCCGGCCGGGGCGCATACCCCGTCGGACACGCTCGGGGTCGGGTTCGTCGGCGCGGGCAACTATGCGGCGCTCCACCTCCTGCCCCATCTGCAGAAGAACCGGGCCGTGACGCTCCAGGGGCTGGTCACGGCCACCGGCCTGAACGCACAGCAAAAAGCCGAGAAGTTTGGCTTTGCCTACTGCACGACGGATCTGCAGGCGGTGCTGGACGATGAGGCGGTGCAGAGTGTGTTCATCGCGACGCGTCACAGCACCCATGCTGCGTTCACCGAGCGCGCCCTGGCTGCCGGCAAACACGTCTTCGTCGAAAAGCCCATGGTCGTCGACGAGGCCCAGCTGGAGGCCGTCGTGGCGGCCTACGAGACGGCCAACGCGAAGCGCCCCACCGCTCTGATGGTGGGCCTCAACCGCCGCTTCGCGCCCATGGTCGAGCGCCTCCGGGACGCCTTCGGGGCGGGGCCGAAGCAGATGGTTTACCGGGTCAACAGCGGCGCCATTCCCACCTCCACGTGGCTGTATGAAGCGGCCGAGGGTGGCGGGATGCTCGTCGGAGAGATGTGTCACTTCCTGGATCTGATGCAATACATCAGCGGAGAGCGGCCCGTCCGGGTCTACGCGCAGAGCCTGGCACTCGGACGCGACGACCTGGCCGATCACGACAACGTGACGATCACCGTCACCTTCGACGGAGGCTCGACCGGGACGCTGGCCTACAGCACCGTGGGCGACAAGGCCGCGCCCAAGGAGCGCCTGGAGGTCTTCGGCGGGGGCACCGTCGCCATGCTCGATGACTTCCGGGCGCTGGAGATCATCCGCAACGGCACCCGGTCCCGAACCCGGTCCGCCAACCAGGACAAAGGGCAGGCCGCGCAACTGGCGGCGACGGTCACGGCGTTCCGGACGACGGGGCAGGCGCCCATCCCCTTCGCCGAGCTGGTGGCGGGTATGCAGATGGTCTTCGCCGCCCGCCGCTCGTTGCAGACGGGCGAGGTCGTGGCCGTCGAGCCGATCCGGACGGTGGTGTCCTGAACGATCCCGAACGATCAGCGCCGGGAGCAGGAAGGGCGGCCCGGGGGGTGGTTACCTCCCGGGCCGCTTGCGTCCAGGACGGTGTGAGACGGCTGTGGCAGGGCGTTTTGGTGATGATTTCCGTGATCCGGGGGAAGACCGCCGGCATGAGTGAGAGCGCCATCGGTAACCCCTGAATCAGGCGCCATGCAGAATGCGCCTCAGGCGCATCCTGTAGTGCGCAGAGGTACATGGGTGTGCGAGGCAGATTTGGGTGTAAGAGTCGGCGAAGGTAGCCAGTGATGCGACAGGCAAGCGGCTACCTTGGGAACGTAGCATCCAGGCCCCTGAAGTAACACCGGACGCCCTGCGACTGACTTGATGGATACAGTAATTGGTTTTGCCTCGCTTTTCGTTGCTTTCGTTGCGGCGCTCGTGTTGATCCCCCGGATCATCCGCATGGCAATGGATCGCGGCTGGGTCGATCGGCCGGATGGGGACCGCAAGCTGCACGATCAGCCTACCCCGGCGCTGGGGGGCCTGGCCATTGCCGCGGGAGCCGTGATCGGCTTTGTCGTGCTCTATGCCGGATGGGCCCTCTTCGGCCACCCGGCGTCCGGTCCGGCCGTGCTTCACCCCACCTTCTGGGTCGGTATGCTGGTCGTCGTCGGCGTCGGGGTGTACGACGATCTGTACGATGTCAGCCCGAAAGCCAAGTTTCTCGTGCAACTCGCGGCGGCCTACCTGCTCCTGCACGGGGGCTACCGGCTCGATCTGTCCACGCTGCCGCTCTTCGAGGCGCTGGATCCCTACCAGCGGGCCCTCTACGAAATTCCCCTCACGCTGCTGTGGGTCGTCGGAGTGATCAACGCCGTCAACCTGATCGACGGTCTGGACGGCCTGGCAGGCGGCCTGGCGGTGATCGGGCTGATGACGCTGGGAGCCATCTTCGGGCTCAACGGGCACTGGGACGTCACCCTGCTCATCCTGCCGCTCATCGGAGCCATCCTGGGCTTTCTCTGGCACAACTTCAACCCGGCCTCCATCTTCATGGGAGACACCGGCAGCCTTCTGCTCGGCTACGTCCTGGCCGCCTACTCTCTTCAGGCCGAGGTCGCCGTCGAGCCGGCGCTGACGTTGCTGGTGCCCGCCGTCGTGCTGGGCGTGCCGCTCATGGACACGACTCTGTCCATCCTGCGGCGCCTCGCCAGCGGCCGGTCGGTCTTTGCGCCGGACCATGACCACCTGCACCATCGCCTGCGTGCCCGGTTCTCGGTCCGCACGGCGGTGTACATCCTCTACGTGGCGGCAGGGCTGCTGGGGCTGACGGCCGCCGTCATGTCGCAACTGCCCCTCGGCGCCGGCCTGCTGCTGTTCGGCAGTGTGGTGGTCATGGGCGCTTCGGGGCTCTGGAGCCTGGGCTACCGGCTGTGGGGCGTCAAGGATGCCCTCACGCCCGACGTCGTCGAGGAGACGTTTACAGTCGATCTCGAGCATACCGGGGCGCGGAACGCCCCGTCCTCTCCCCGCCCCCTGCGGCCCTCGACCATGTCGTTCGACCGTGCGCCCATCGTGCGGGAGATCGAGCCGGTGCCCCACGACCTGGCCGCCTGAACGGGGCCGGTGCCGGAACAGGGTCCACTCCCATCAACAGAAAAAGGGACGCCAGGAAACGGCGTCCCTTTTTCGTTTTCGCTTTCGTGGGCGCAGGCGCCAGGCCCCGTGGAGGGCAGACGTGACGTTCGCCTCTCCGGAAAACGCCTCGCGCCGTTTCGGGGACGGGCCGAAGGCTCCCGTGCGGGCGGTTCCCGGAAGCCCTGCATGCCGCGCTTCGAGGAGACTACATGGCTTCTTGCAACTCGATGACCCCGCAGGCCACACGCGGGCCGGCCGCGCCGGAGGGCTGCGAGTGGAGGTCGTCCTGCCCACCGTGGACGATGACGGCCTTGCCCAGGATCATGTCGAGATCCAGGACCGGATCGGTCCGGTCATAGACCGCGACGCCTTCCTGATTGGCCTCGATGTTACCCAGGTCGCCCATGTGCCGTGCGGACGCCGTGGTGTCCGGAGCGCCGTGAGGGGTGTTCTGCGGGTTGTAATGTCCGCCGGCCGAGGTGGCATCGGGGGCGCTGCAGTCGCCCGTCTCATGGATGTGGAAGCCGTGCGGGCCGGGCGTGAGGTTCTCCACGCGGGCCTCGACCCGCACGCCGCCATCGACCTCCGTGAACGTGACCTGGCCAGTCGTTTCATGGCCCTCCGTGGGAGCGAGCGAGGCGACGGCGGTACGCGGGGCAGGCGCGGTCGACGCTGCCGGCTCGGTGGCCGATTGCCCGGCATCCTGCCCGCCGCACCCGGCCAGCAGCAGGCCCGTGGTCAGCAGGGCCGTCGATAGGACGGAAGATACGGTTCGCATAAGGCATCTCGATGGTTGGGTGATGGGGGGTGATGTGCGTAGCCTCACGACGGGTCCGGCCTCATGATCCATCGTTACAGCATCGTTGCAACCGGATCACGGTCCGGTGGAAGCCGCTCATTCTTCCGGTGAGCGCGGGATCTGGAGGAGCCAGATCTGGTTCGTGGTCTGCCGCTGCACGGTGTCCCGCGCTGCCAGCGCCTGGGCTTCGGTGGCGAATTGTCCGATGACGACCCGGTAGGCCGTCGTGCCCGGTCCGGCGGTGTCGGCCCAGACGCCGACGCGGAAGCCGGCCCGGCGATACTGCTGCGCCAGCCGTTCGGCGCCGAACTGGCTGAAGCTCGTCGCCACCACCCAGGTGTAGCCGCCCCGGCTCCAGATCACGCCTTCGGTGCTCATCAGCATGGCCTCCGGAGAGGCATCCGCCGGCCCGGTGGGTGCCGGGGGGGGCTCGGTCGAAGGGGGTGTGCGGGGCGTGCGGCGAGGGCGGGAGGCGGACGGTTCCGGCTCCGCGGCGGCGTCGGCCACGGGCGGCGGCACGACCCGCACGTGCAGCGTGTCTTCGTCCATCCCGCCGATGTTGCGGGAGCGGACGGTAATCACATAGGTGCCGGGGGTCTGGTAGCGGTGGGAGATGTTGTTGCCTGGCGAGATGGTGCCGTCTCCCATATCCCATTCGTGTTCGACCGGCCAGCGCAGACCGGACCGCACGCGTACGTGGAAGTGATGGAGTTGCCCGGCCTGGAGGGTGCGTGGGCCGTAGATGGCCACGATCTCGGGCGGAGCGGGGCGCTCGCGGGTCGTACCCGGCTCCTCCGGCGAGGCCGAGGGCGCGGGTAGCACGAGCAGGGCGCGCGCCTGCGTGTCCGTGCCGCTCGGGTTGGCGGCGGTGACGACGATCCGGTGGCGCCCCGGTGTGTGGAAGACGTAATCGACCGGGTTGCCGCGGACGGTGGCGGTGTCGTTCAGCGTCCAGGTGTAGTCATAGCGCTTCGTGTCCGGCTGGCCGCCGATGTGGGCTTCCATCCAGACGCGCTCGCCGGTGAAGACGGTGTCGGGGACGAACACGGCGTCGAGGCGGGGCGGGGGGTAGCGCCGGGCCAGCCGCAGGCGTAGCCCGATCCGCAGGGCCGCCGGTCCGTGCACCCGGGTGTCGACCGGGGCGGCGGTGCCCACCTGGCCCGTCTTGAGTCGCAGGCCGGTCGTCACCGCCGCACGGCGGTGCGCGTCCAGGTGCCAGTCGGCGCCGAGCTGGATCAGGGCGCCGGCGGTGGACGTCCCGGCCCGGCGTGTGTAGTGGGCGCCCCATTCGACGTAGGGCGAGGCGATGCGGCCGGGCCGGGACGTCCGCATCCAGAACGCCACCTCCTGCTGTGCAGCCTCGATGCCGGTGGCGCTGCGGAAGTGCGTGCGCCCATAGCTCAGGCCGAGGCCCCAGACCGGGTGCATCTGGTAGGACAGATCCGCGGCAAGGTCCAGGCCGGCCGGCTGGCCGCCGGTGCGGTCGATCTCCGCGGCATGCGTGAACAGCGCCGGTCCCGTCTGGACGCCGAGATGCAGACCGGGCATGATCCCGCGGCGGGTCTGCGCTCCTGCCGGAGCGGCCAGGCCGGCCAGCACCAGCAGGAGGCCGGCCCGCATTACCACCGGCCATCGAAGACGTACCATCGTGGAGGTCATGCCTGCCATCGCCGTCCGCGTTGGGAACGCAGGAGTGCCTGAAAAACGAGCGAGGAGGATCGAAGAGAAAGCGGTCCGCTCGATGCAGAATCCGTCCGCAGCGGCGGGCGAGCCGAGGCGTAAACGCCCCCGCCCCCCCGAAAGGATCCGGGGCCGGCACTCACCGGGAAGGCGGATCCAGCCGGGCCGTGGCGTGGCCGTCGGGGCGATGCAGGACCACGGCGTCCGGCGTGCGGCTCAGCGCCGGTCCGTTCCGTGTCAGCACCAGTTCCAGCGTGCCGTTCTCCCCGCTCACGGTGATCGTGACCGACTCGACCTCGGGGGTGACGTCGGCGTTGCCGTCGTCCGGGGCCGCAGACGCCGTCCGGAAGGCGAAGGTCGTCACCCCCGGGCCGCGCACCACGTCGTCGTAGGTCAGGCCATTCAGGAAGGCCGTATCGTCGAGCGTGATGTCGGTGCTGCCGACGGCCTGCACCTGCGTGCCCTCGACGCGGACGCGGATCGTGGTGCCACCGACGAGCGGGTTGCCGTTCTGATCGTCCACGACGAGCTGGTAGGTCTGGTCGAGGCGGGCGCGGTCCGGCGTGACGCTGATCCGGGGCAGGCCGGAGAAGACCACGGCGGTTCGGCTCGTCACGGGTTGCCGGTTGGCGTCGGCGGTGGTGGCGGTGACCACGGCGATGCCGTCCTCGGGCAGCGGGTTGGCCGAGAGCAGCGTCACCGCGCCGCGACCCTGCGCGTCGGTCAGCACCGAGCCTTCGATGACGCCGTGCGAGGTGGTGAAGTAGACGGCCGTGCCGGGCCGGACCGGATTGCCGTAGCGGTCCCCTACGATCACGCTCACCGGGTTCGTCAGCCCGAAGGTCCGCAGGCCGGGGAAGTTGACGCGGCCAGGGCCGACGCTGAAGTGCGCCTGGTCCGGCAGCCCGCCGTGGATCGTGATCGCCACCGGCTGCGAGCGCAGCGTCCGGCCCTCCACCGTGGCTTCGGCGACGACCTGCACCACCCCGGCGCGGGTGCCGCTGGAGAGGGTGACGGCGGCGCGACCGTTGTTGTCGGTGCGCACCGATTCGGGATGCAGGAACGCGCCCTCGCCCGGGCTGGCGCCGAAGCGGAAGCGCACGGTGACGGCGTTGTCCACCGTCACCGGCCGGCCCAGGGAGTCGGCCACCTGGAAGGTCAGTTCGGCGACCTCCTGCGCGCCGCTTTCTCGCACGCCGATGGTTTGCGCACTCTGCCCGGCCAGCAGGATGGAGGCCGCCCGGCCGGACTCGGTGCCGGAGGTCGTGCCGCCGAGCGGCGTCAGGCGAAAGACCGGCACGTCGATCGTGCGCTCGGCCACGGCCAGGACGGTGCTCGTGCCCGTCGCGAAGCCTTCCTTCGTCACGCTCAGCGTCAGCGTCATCGTGCTGTCGATCTCGACCTCCGCCGTGAAGCGACCCTGGGCATTGGTCTCGAAGAGCAGGTCGTAGGGCAGCACGCGCACGAAAGCGCCGGCGATGGGGTTGTTCGTCTCGGCGCTGAGCACCTGCCCGTTGAGGGTCACCACGCCGCCCGTATCCTCGAGCGACCCGCACCCGGGCCAGAGCAGCAGGGTCAGCGCGGCCAGCGCCGCCAGGCCGGCGGCCCGGAGGGCGTCAGGGAAAGGACGGGCAGAATGTGGCATGGGATCGAGAACAGGGGTGCCGGCTCGAGAGACGAGAGAACCGGCGCCGGTGCGGTCAGAAAGGGTGCGGCGAGAGGTAGGTGGATGTGTTGGCCCCATCCGCGACATCACGAACCGCCGACGGGCCCGGAGCGCTCCACGGGGTCACTGGTTGCCTTCCGGCGGGGGAAGGGCACGGTAGAGGTCGCGCGTGCGGTTGACGTCCAGCCGCTGGATCGTGTCGAAGATCTGGCGGCGGTACTGATTGAGCATCTCCGTCGGCAGCGGGCGGCTGGCGCGCTCGGGCAGCGGATCCAGCAGCCGGGCCTGGAGCACGATCATCAGCTCACGCTCGGAGACGGTCTTCTGCTCGTAGCCGAAGATGTAGCGCAGCCCGAAGAACCACGGCGGGAGGTCCTTCAACAGCGGAATGCCGCGGCGCGACGTCGATTCCTCGGTCGAGTACAGCCCGCCGATGATCGTCATCTCCCGGTCCAGCAGCAGCACCTGCGTCTCGGCCGTGCTGCGGTCGATGGCGATCCCCGAGGCGAACGGCCGGCCGCTGCTGCGCTCGACCTGGACGTCCAGGTGGATGAAGTCCAGCGTCGGGCCGCCGAGCGTGTCGACCGGGGCGTCCTCGATCAGCGTCGGGGTGACGTTGATGATGATGCCGGTCGAGATGAACTGGTTGATGGTGTTGCCGGCGAAGTCCCGCGTGGTGATCGGGATGTCCGAGCCGATCTGGATGCGGCCCTCCTGCCCGCTCTGCACGGTGACGGTCGGGTTGGCCAGCGTCTCGCCGATGCCGGTCGTCTCCAGCATCCGCAGGAAGTCCGTGAGCGAGGAGACTTCGATCAGGTTCGGGGCGACGAGCCACTCCTCGAACTGGTCGAAGACGCGTTCGGTGCGGATGAAGAAGCGGGGCCGCCCGGTGGTGTTGCCCGTGCCGGTGCCGCCGGTGCCGCCGCCGGTGCCGGTCGTGCTTTCCGATCCGAACCAGACGCTCCAGTTGATGCCCAGCTCCCGGGCCCGGGTGTCGTTGATCTCGAAGATGACGGCGCTGATCTGGACCTCGCGCGAACGGGCCGTGGCCAGCTCCTCGGTGCGCGGGGCCGTCTGTGCCGTGCGCGACAGGTACAGCGGGTCCGGCGCCTCCGGGGCGTCCTCCACGATGTAGAACCGGTCGGTCTCCCGGTAGGTCAGGTTGTTGACTTCCAGCACGTACTCGAAGGCGTCGAAGAACTGCATGCTGGAGATGGTGACGCCGATGGGGAAGGAGCGGCTTTCCGGGTCGATGATCTGTTTCCCGCCGAGCACCTCCGCCACGATCGGGTTGAGCAGCCGGATGAATTCGTCGAAGCGGGTCGAGGGCAGGAAGGTGACCAGCTGATCTTCGGGCACGACGGTGCGCAGGACGCGCTGCGGGGGTTGCACCTGCGCGAGGGCGGAGGGCGCGATGGCAGCCGTGCCGAGCAGCCCCAGAAGCAGGAGGAGGCCGGCGCGGCCGGACCGGCGGCGCGTACGTCGGGCACAGGGAAGGGCCGGAGAGCGAGGCATTACGTCGAAGGGGTTGGCGGAGGAGAGGGGCAGCGCCCGCGGGAGCAGGCGCCGTCACGATAGGAAACGCGTCCGGGCTTCGCAAGCGCCCGGTGGAGGCCGGTGGTACGAGCCGGGCCGGCCCGGCCGGCGGGCTCCTAACGCCGGTTGGAGCCGTTGTTGTCGATGGGCTGCACGCGCACGTCGGCGCCGCGGGACTGGATCGTCCGGTCGATGCGAAGCTCCACCATCTCCGTCGCCTGGCCCCGGTTCAGGCGAGCCCGGACGACGATGTTGATCGGGTCGACGTCGACGATGGTGCCCAGGTACACCTCATCGCCCTCGGTCAGTTCGTGCACGCCACTGGCGTCTTCCAGGACGGCGCGTTTGCCCAGGATGGACAGCAGCGTGGCCTTGCTGAGGTCGACCAGCCCCTTGTCGTTCGGGGGCAGTTCGGTACGGACGAGGGGGTAGAACGAGTTGTGGACCGGGGCGGAGGCCGGCAGCAGCGTGCGGGGGACGGGCAGCAGGTCCTCCTCGGGGGCGCTCAGCCCCTCGCTACCGCCGAAGTAGGCACGCAGGTCGAACGTGAAGTCGACCATGCTCAGCCGCCGTTCGAGGCCGGTGGTCGGGTTTTCGTCCATGATGTCGACGTGCCGCAGGCTCAGGTTGCGGACGTGGTAGAGCTCGCGGGTGTTTTCCAGGTTCCAGACGAGGCGGTAGAGGCTGGTGAAGTACGCCGTGCCCCGGACGGTGAAGGTGTAGTAGCTGTAGCTCGGGGTCCGCGTGACGCCCTTCAGGTCGAAGTCGATCTGCTCGAAGCCCCGGGCGGTGAGGCCCTCCAGGTACTCGATGACGTCCGGCGTCTCGATCACCGCCGGGACGACCTTGTAGCGGGCGCGCCACTTGCGGATGGTTTCGTCGGCGATCTGTTCGGTCTGCGCCTCGGCTTGCAGCAACTCCTCGGCCTCGGCGAACTGCAACTCGGCCAGGCGGCGCGTCTCCTGCAGGGCCTGCAATTCCTGCGTCTGCCGGACGTCGGTCAGGTAGTAACCGGCTCCCGAGACGAGCAGGATGATGGTGAGGAGCAGAAGGGTGTTGATGACGGTGTTGCTCATGGCGGATGGCCGGGGAGGGCGAGCGAAGCGGCGGGAGGGAGGCAGGCCGGCGGGGATCGGGCCGGCTCAGTCCGAGGACGGCCCCGGCAGGGCATCGGAGCCTTCCACCTGTTCGCGCAGGTAGCGTGCGACGTCGGGGATGTCGGCCGGGACGGGCACGGTGAGTTCGAAGGAGTAGACCTGCGTATTTCCGATGTCGGCGGAGAAGACGCGGTCGATCGTGGCGTTCATGCGCCGGGCGAAGGCCGCGATCCGGGTGCGATCCATGGCCGAGCCTTCGACGCGGACCGAGCCGTCGGGCCGGGACGTCCAGGCTCGCAGCCAGAGGCCGCCGACCTCGCCGGTGGCGCGGGAGGTCTGTTCCAGGAAGCGGCTCCAGCGGTCGCTGCCGTAGAGGAGCGAGTCCAGCACGACGAGGCTCTGGGCCCGGCGCTGGTTGGCCTGCCGGATGCTGTCGAGCCGGGCGCGGATGGCCTCGGGGGGTTCGGCCGGGGCGGGCACCGGGTTCAGCATCAGCTCGGTGCGCTGTTGCAGGATCTCGGCGCGCTGGGCCAGGTAGCGGTTGACGAAGTAGAGGGAGACGGCAAAGAGCACCCCGAGCAGCAGGAACGGCGTCCAGCCCAGGCGGGGCGTGGTCTGTTTGACGCGCAGCTTGCGTGGCAGCAGGGGCGGGGGCGGCAGCGTCGTCGTCTGCTGTCGCGCCGTGATCAGCCGCAGCCCCGTGCCGAGGGCCAGGAGCGTGTTGGGGGCGAGCAGGTCGTCCAGCCGGGCGGTTTCGGTGGCCTGGTAATGCGAATTAAGAGTTGACTCCATGGTGTCCCGGGCGTTTAGAAGGAGATGACCCCTCACCTCCAACCAAACGCCCGAGAACCCCATGGACTGGCAATATACGCTCATTCATCTGTTCCTCCACGTCTGTGAGCAGTATCAGCGCCGCCTCTGCGTCGTTGCCCAGCGCCTGAGCAACAACCACTCGCCGGCCTTCTCCGATGAAGAAGTCCTCACCGTCTACCTCTTCGGGCTCATGCGACAACGACGCACGCTGACCGACATTTACGCCTACGCCCGCGACCACCTGATGGCCTTCTTCCCCAAACTGCCCTCCTACGTGGCCTTCGTGCAGCGCCTCAACCGGCTGGCCGATGCCTTTCCCCTGCTGGTCGAGGCGGCGCTGGAGGCATGTCCGCACGAGTCCTCCGCGGAGCGCTCTGCGGAACCAACCGATTACATCATCGACTCTTTCCCGGTGGTGATGGCCCAGCAGAAGCGCTCGGCCTGGGCCAGGGTCGCTCCCCACATCGCAGGCAAGGGCTTCTGCGCCTCGAAGAACCTGTATTTCTACGGCGTGAAGGTACATGTCGTCGCACGGCGGCGTCCCGGCACGATGCCGCTGCCGCTCTACATCGGACTGGCTCCCGGCCCGGCCAATGACCTGACCGTGGCCCGCCAGATCCTACCGCGCCTGCACGAGGGGCGTCTCTTTGCCGATAAGATCTACGCCGACCGTGCGTTGAGCCAGCGGCTGGCAGCCGAGCAGAACCTGCACCTGTGCACGCCGGTGAAGAAGCGCAAGGGGCAGACCGATGTGCTGCTGACCGAGAAGGTGTACTCGCGGCGGGTCAGTCAGCGCCGGCAGCCGATCGAGTCGCTGTTCAATTGGATCGAGCAGAAGACGGGCATCGAGGTGGCCTCGAAGGTGCGTTCGTTCGAGGGCCTCTTGGTGCACGTCTTCGGGCGGCTAGCCGCGGCGATGTGGATCCTCGCGTTCTACCCTTAATTCGCATTGGTAGCCACTCAGCAGGTGCTGGAGCGGGTAGACGGCGGCCTCGGGGTAGAAGGCCCGGAAATGCGCCAGCAGCTCGTCCGCCCGGCCCTCTCCGGCCACGTAGAGCTGCTCCAGTTCGCCGATCTTGTGCTCGTCCTGCTGGAGCATGACACGGCTGCAGATGGTGTCCGGCGCCTCGAAGGAGGTGATGGCGCGCATGCGCTCCAGGTGGTGCAGCGTACGGCCCTCGAAGAACAGGATCAGCGTGTCGCGGCTGCTCACGCGTACCACGGCCGAGCGGGTCCGGGCGTCGGCGGGCACGCGGTCGTGGATCAGCGCTGCGTAGAGGGACACCTCCGTTTCCAGCAGCCGGGCATCGGGCAGGGCCTGTTTCCCCCGGGCACGCAGGGCCTCCAGCGTGGTGGTGACGGTGTCCCGCGGGTGGGGTACGACCGCCAGGAGCCGGCTGCCGGTCCGGGCCGGGGTCAGGGGCAGGAAGCCGACGCGCTTCTCGTCTACCTGGCCGGGCAGCGCCGTGGTGAGGTGCGTGATCAGGGCGCGGCGCTGCTTGCCGCTGAGGTCCGCCGGGTCGATCGGGCCGCCGGGAGCCCGGACGTTCCGGGCCGCGCCGAAGGCGGTCGTCAGGTCGATCGGTTCGTAGGTGGCATCGGGCCGGGTGATGCAGAAGGCGATCTGCGGATCGTCGTAGCCCAGCGCGGCGCAGGCTTCCAGGATCTCGAGCAGTTGCGGGGTGAAGGGCGGCGTGGGGCCGGTGCCCGCCGGGGCGTCGTCCTTACGGCTGCTCAGCCCGAACTCCGAGGAGAGGAAGGTGCTGCCGGTGCCCGTGCCGTTGCCGCCGTCGCCCACGTGCAGCGTGAAGTCGTGTTCGAGGCTGCCGCTGAGGCCGGGCAGCGCCCCGGTGAGGGCGCCCTTCCGCGTGAGCGATCCCGCACGCCCCCGCGTCCGCACGAAGTGCTCCAGCGCGTCCACCGTCGGGGCGCTGCCGGCCGGGCCGGACGGAGCCGGTCCCACGCGCAGCAGCACCGCCTCGACGGCCTCGGGCGTGACGCAGACGCCCAGCACGGCCGGGGGGTGGGGGGCTTTCTTCTTCAGCATGGTGTCGTTGGACTGAGCCGGCACGGGGCCGGCGTCGTTGGGGCACGTCAGGCCAGCAGCCGTAGCAGCCGGCGTTTGTTGTTGGCATGGCTGAGGGCCACGTCCGGCGTGATGTCACCCTGCCGGACGAGCCGGGCCAGGTCCTGTTCCATGGTGATCATCCCGTCGTCCCAGCCCTGCCAGATCATCTGGTAGATCTCCCGCGTGTTGCCGTTGCGGATGGCGGCCTGGGCCGGCGGGGTCATCCAGAGGACTTCCTTGGCCAGCACCCGCCCGCCGTTGATGGCCGGCACGAGCTTCTGCGAGATCACGCAGCGCAGCACCTCGGCCAGCCGGAAGCGGATGCGCTCCTGCTCAAACGGCGGATACTCCGCAACGATCCGGTTGATCGTCTCGGTGGCGCTGCCGGTGTGGAGCGTCGAGAACACCTTGTGCCCGGTGTCGGCCGTTTCCATGGCCGTCGTGATGGAGTCGGCGTCGCGCATCTCTCCCACGACCACGATGTCCGGGTCCTGCCGCAGGCCCTGGATCATGCCGGTGATGTAGCTCTCGACGTCGGTGCCCACCTCGCGGTGCCGGATGATGCACTTGCGAGAGGTATGAATATACTCGATCGGCTGGGCAATGATCAGCACGTGCGCCTCGATGTCGCGGTTGTTGGCGTCGACGATGGCGTCGAGCGTGGTGCTCTTGCCCGAGCCGGTGACGCCGGTGACGAGCGTCAGCCCGTCTCGCACGTACCGAAACAGCAGCCCGCGCTCGATCGTCGGGTGGAAGCCGAGCGACTGGAGTGAGCGCGGCTCCCAGGCCAGCATCCGCATCGAGAGGGCGAGGTGCCTGAGGTCGTAGTAGACGGTCGTGCGGAAGCGCCGGTCGGGGCCGCCGGTGGGGCTGGGCAGGCTGTAGCCGAAGTCGATGGCGCGGCGCCGGAAGAAGTAGTCCTGCTGCATCGGGGAGAGCAGGCTCAGCAGCAGCAGGTCGGTTTCGTCCGTGGTGAACCGGCCGGCCCGCTCGTGGGGCCGCTTGAAGCCGTCGATCCGGTACCAGACCTGCCCGTTGCTGGCCGGGCCGCCCAGGTCCATGTCGGACGCGCCCAGCACGATCATCTGCCGCACGATCGCTCGGAACAGATCGTGGACGGCTTCGCGGTCGGCGCGAGGCAGCGTGTTGACCCGTTCGGCCAGGAAGCGCAGACGGTCCTCCCCCTCGTACTCCGGCGGCAGCTCCGGCAGCAGCGTGTAATACGAGGCCGGCAGGGCCGGCGTCCCGGGTGGCAGGCGGTCGATGAGGGTGGAGGCAGGCATGGGCGCGAGCAGGATGAACGCAGGCCGGTGACTTCAGGACCCGGTGCCGTGCAGCCACTCGGCGTAGGCCGCCGTGCGCACGCCCCGCGTCACGGTGCGGCGCAGCCCCCGCGGCAGGTTGTACCGTTCGGCCGGGGCGAAATAAAGGCGCAGCGAGGAGGTGTTCTCGAAGCTCCCGTTGGTGGCCATCGCCCCGATGACGATGACGCCGCTCTCCGTGTTCACCGAGGTGCCGCCGTACAACTGCGCCGCGACGAGGGCGCCGGACTCCACGGTGATGGCGCCGTTGGCATAGATGCCGAGGTGGGTTTCGCCGTCGTCGTCGAGGTTGGCGCGGATCCAGTCCGGGTCGGCCCCGGGGTCGGGCGGGACGGGGTCGCTGGTGGTGACGAGCCGGCTGTTGCTCTTGATGGTGACGTCGCCGGTGACGATGAAGTGCAGGTATCCGTCCACACGCACCGTGCCGTCGATCGTGAGGTTGCCGTCGACGAAATAGGTGACGGGATGCTCACG
Organism: Roseithermus sacchariphilus; assembly: GCA_003285105.1. Taxonomy (GTDB): domain Bacteria; phylum Bacteroidota; class Rhodothermia; order Rhodothermales; family MEBIC09517; genus Roseithermus; species Roseithermus sacchariphilus. Next base: position 2,084,136 of record CP030158.1, read on the forward strand.
GGTGCCACAGTCCACACAGCCGGCCACGAGGCTGACGGCGTCGAGCATGGGGGAGGAGATGGTCCTGTCTCCGGCGTCGGTGTAGAGCGGGTACGGTGGGTAGCTGGATGGGTAGCTGGGGGGGCCGAACTGGCCGCAGGGGAGCCCGCCGCACACGGCGTCGCCCTGGTCGCGATAGTGGTCCGGGTCGAAGGCCAGGACGGACACCGGGTCGATCTGGCGCAGCGGGTCCTCGCCGGTGTCCACCACGGGCGCGAACGTGTCTCCGAAGCTGCCGCTGGTGCCGAAGCCGTAGGTGCCATAGCCTTCGACGGAGGAGCCGGGATTCAGACCGATCGCCTTCAGTTCCTGGCCGGCGTGCACGTCGGCATTGGCGGTGCCGGCGACGGACGTGATCTGGACGTCGCCGGAGAGGGTGACGTCGGTGCCGGCGTAGATGGCTCGCCTGAGGGCGGGAGGCAGCAGCGGCGTCGTCTCGCGGGCGTAGCAGGCGTGGATGGTGTGGGTCACCTCCCCGCCGGCGGCCGGGGCATAGCCGGTCACCGTCAGGCGAATGCGGGAAGTGTCTGCAGTGGTAGACTGCGCGCAGATCGCCGGGTCGGTCCAGGCGGTGTCGGACACCGTGTTGGCCACGACCTGGAATTCGACGTCCGGGCCGGCGGCGTTCGGGTAGGAGGTCCGTGGCCGGCCGGGGTAGGTGGACAGGTTCTCGCGCTCGACCAGGTCGCGCAGGGCGAGCTGGAGGCCTGTCCGGGCATTGGCGCGGGCCCGGGTCTGCTGCTGGTACGCGGCGACGCCGGCATCGACCTGGCCGCTGCCGCGGTACATCGAGAGCAGCAGCAGGCCACCCATGGCGATGGCGCCGATGGCGTACAGGAGGCTCGAATATCCCATGGGCGTGCAGGGTCAGTCCGTGCGGTTGAGGTTGGGCGGGGCCAGGGTGGCCTGCCAGCGGGCCGCCTCGATCAGGCGGCTGGGGCCGAGCGGGGAGACGGCCTCGGCCTCCACGCGGATGCGGCGGGTCTGGTCCGCCCCGGCCAGGTTCGTGATGGGGTTGTCCTGGGCGTTGCGCAGTTCGATGTGGAAGTGGGTGAGGGTGCCGGGGCCGAAGCCGGCCGGCGCCCAGTTCGGGCAGGTCGACCCGTCCGGCGGCCGGGGGCCCAGGCGCCGCTCGACCCGGTAGGTGGGCCGGTACTGCAACACGTTGCCCACATACACGGCTACCGGGTCGTCGGGCTCCCAGTAGTAGCAGGTGAGCCGGGCCTGGCCCGTCGTGTCCGGCACGCTCCAGAAGGCCAGGTGGTAGGGCGGGGCCGCCGACGTGTCGAGGGCGAAGTTGGTGATCGCCAGACCCTCGGGTTGTCGTGCCCCGATGTTGTTGAGGTCCTGCTCCAGCATCTGCGCGAGCGTGGCCACGCCCTGCCGGGCGGCGGCGTGCTGGGTCACCCCGATGGAGGCCTCCTGCCCGCGCAGCATCACCGAAAAGATGATCAGCAGCAACGAGGCCCCCATCAGAAACGCCGAGATCAGGTCCAGCATGTATTGCATGGCAGCGCGTCCTCAGTCGTCGGAGGGCGTGGCGTACGGGTAGACGAACACCTGGCTCAGCGGCACGACGGCCTCGTTGTCCGGCGTGCCGAAGTACAGGCCGGGCCGGGTCGCCCGCACGGTGACGAGCTTCGCATAGGTCGGCGAGGCAACCGGCGTCGTGGGGTCGGCCGGGTACACATAGTCGACGTCGATCTCCACCCGGAACGTCATCCCGGCCCAGGGCAGGTCGAACGTCTGCCCGTCGTAGTCTTCCAGCGCCTGGCAGGTGTCCTGGTAGGCCCGGCGGATTTCGTCGTAAGAGAGCGTGCATCCGCTCGTGCCGAAGTCCGCCGGCGGGGTCAGGTCCGCCGGGCTACGGACGGGCAGGGGGTCGCTGTCCGTCGGGGTCGCGTTCGCGTCGAACGGCCGGGTGCTCAGGTAGGCCATCACGTCGTCCGCGGCGCTGACCAGGTGCGTGGCGATCTCGCCCACCATCAGCCGTTGCTCGGTGGTGGCCGTCGAGCGGTACAGGTTCATGGCGAAGGCCATGACCATCACCAGCGAAGCCAGGGACAGCAGGGTTTGCATGGCGAACGGGCGGAAAGGCGGTCAGGGAACGAGGTGGGGCGGCCGGGCGGCGGTCATTCCGAGACCGTCACGCGGAGCACCTCGTCGACGGTCGTCTCGCCGAGCTTGACGACTTCCCGGGCAGAGGCCAGCAGGGTCAGCATCCCCTCGCGCACGGCCTGCTCCCGGATGGCGTCCTCGTTGATGCGGCCGTCGGCGTCCAGGATAATATGCCGGATGGCACGGGAGAAGTACAAGGCTTCGCTGATGGCCCGGCGGCCTTTGTAGCCGACGCCCTTGCAGGTGGGGCAACCGGGATCCTGGCCGGCCCGGTAGAAGGTCGTGGCCGCGATCTCCTCCGGCGTGAAGCCCAGCTCGCTCAGGAGGCGGGCGTCCGGGTCCGGGTCCACCTGGCGGCAGGTGGGGCAGACCTTGCGGATCAGGCGCTGCGCCACGACCAGGTTGATGGCGTAGGCGATCAGGAACGGCTCGATGCCCATCTTGTAGAGGCGGCTGACCGCGCTCGGGGCATCGTTCGTGTGGAGCGTCGAGAAGGTCAGGTGCCCCGTGTTGGCCAGCTTGATGGCCAGCTCGGCCGTCGGGCGGTCGCGCATCTCGCCAACCATGACCACGTCCGGGTCGTGCCGGAGGATGGAGCGCAGCGCCGCGTCGAGCGACAGGCGCGGCCCCAGCTTGATCTGCCGCACGCCGTGGATGACGTACTCGACCGGGTCTTCGACGGTGAGCACGTTGATCTGGGGCCGGGCGATCTGGTTCAGCGCGGCTACGAGCGTCGTGCTCTTGCCCGAGCCCGTCGGCCCGGTCATGATGATCATGCCGTGCGGCTGCCGGACGGCCCGGTTGAACCGCTCCAGCGCCCCGGGCAGCAGCCCGATCTGGCCCAGATGCGTGAAGATCTTCCGGTCGTCGAGGACGCGGATGACGATGCTCTCGGCTTTGATCTGACGGTTGTGGCTCGCCAGCGGCAGCACCGAGACGCGGTACCGGATCAGCGCCTTGTCTACCTCGCGCTGGATGAAGCCGTCCTGCGCGGCTTCCCGCTCGAACCGGTCGACATTCAGGCAGCGGTCCTTGACGACGGCGATCATGGCTTCGGGGTGGACCTTGTTTTCGGTGTGCCAGAGCTGCAACTCGCCGTCGATGCGGAAGTGGAATTCGGTGTGGTTGTGCCGGTTGGGGAAGATGTGGATGTCCGAGGCGCCCTGCCGCACGGCTTCGACGAGGGCGGCCTCGAACAGGTTGATCAGCGCCGAGCGGTTGATCTGGGCGTCGAGCGCTTCTTCATCGACCAGTTGCGACTCCCGCGTCTGGTAGGAGGCGCCCAGGTCGAAAGCGCGGGCGAGGTCGTCCTCGGCCAGGCGCTCCAGGTACTCGTTGCGCCTGGGGAAGAGCGTCTCCAGCAGCGGGATGATCTCCGAGGCGGGCGCGTAGCAGAGCTCGAAGTGGTCCAGGTTCAGGTCGTGCACGAACCGGAGCGTCTCCGGGCGGGCGGGGTCCTGCGCGGCGAAGACGAGCGAGAGCACGCCGCGTTCGGCGTCGATCTCGTACTCCAGCGGCAACAGCCCCAGCACGAGCAGCCGCTCGCGCTGCTCTTCCGTGAACGACTCGATGACGCGCTTGACGAAGTCCGGCGCGGGCTTGCCGTTGCCGATCTCGGCCCGGCGGAAGGCGTAGATGCGGGCGGCCTCGGCATAGACCATCTCGGCATCCACCTGGGGATGGCGGGCCAGCACGCGCCAGAGCGTGTCTTTCTGCCCCTCGCGCGACCACTGGTGCTCGGCGTCCCGGAGGTGCCGCGCCGAGACGGCGCCGCGCTCGAACAGGCTGGCGGCTACGCGGTCCCGGAGCGGCAGCGGGGCGTCCCGGTTCGTGTCCGGCAGACCCGGCACGGCCGTCCGGCCCTCCGGTGGATGCACCCCGTCCCCTGCATCCCGGCGGTCCCCGTTCGTCTCGATGAATGCAAAGGAAGCCCCGGCATCGTCTACCTCCTCATCGGTACCAAACCACTTGCGGAGTCCTGATTTCATGGGCTATGGGCTATGGGCTATGGGCTGTGAGCGATCAGCGGTCAGCCGGCTGCCAGGAGCCAGAAGCCGAAAGCCAGCCGCCTCGACTCACAGCCCCATGTCCATCACGCTCGAGGCCGAGGGCATCATGAGGGCCGTTTCGGTCGAGACGATGGTCAGGAAGGTGACCAGGATGGCGATGTAGACGGCCACGCCCGTCTTGATGGCCTCGACCGTCGTGGTCAGCTTGAGCGTGGTTTCCTTTTCATAGAACTCGGCCATCTCCTCGGCGCTTTCGCGCACCGAGCCCGTCTCGGCGCCGGAGCGGAAGCGAGCCAGCGTCATGGGCAGGAACACGCCGGCGGCCTCCATGGCCTCGATCAGGTCGGTGCCGCGGGCCATCATCAGCGGCACGGTGATGGTCTTGACCTGGTGCTCGATGTACGTGTTGCCGGTGGCTTCGGCGGCGATGCGCATGATCTCGTGGTTCTCCGTGCTGCCGGTGTAGAGCACGCCGAAGACCCGGCAGAAGATCTCCAGGTTCAGCTTGTGCAGGAGGTCCCCCAGCACCGGGATGCGTAGCATCTGCTTGTGGACCCAGAAGCGCCCGCGTGTGGTCTGGGCGAAGAGCAATCCGCCGACGCTGAAGCCGACGACGGTGGGCAGCAGCCACCAGTAGTGCGCGTCCATGAAGGCCGCCAGCCCGAGCGAGAAGGCCGTGAAGGGTGGGATCTCGATCTCGAACTGTGAGAACAGCGTCATCATCTCCGGGATGAGGTCCCAGACGAACCAGACGAAGGCGGCCAGGGCGGCGATGAAGGTGAGCGTGGGCGTGATGAGGGCGCTCCGCACCTGCTTGCGGAACTCGTTCTTGCGCTCCAGATACTTCGCCGTCGCTTCGAACATGGCGGCCATGTTGCCGCTGGAGGCGGCCAGCCCCAGCATGAACGCCGTGAACCGGCCCAGCAGGTGCTGGTGCTTCATGAAGGCCTGCTGCGCGTCCATGCCGCTCTTGAGGTCGCTGCTGAGGTCGCGGATGATCTGCCGCAGCGCCTTGCTGCGCGTGTCGGCCGCGAGCAGGTTCAGCACCTCGTCGAACGGCAGTTGCCGCCGCAGCATGTTGGCCGCCAGCCGCACGAACATCACCAGGTCGCCCGTGGAGGGCCGGAACTGCAGGTCGATGACCTTCTTCTCGACCCGCAGCACCTCCAGCCCGAGCCGTTCGAGCGCGACGCGGACCTCGTCCGGTGAGTAGGCCTTCTGCTCCCCCTTGACGATGCGGCCGTTCGGGTGCCGCACCTTGTAGAGGTACGTGTAGCGCTGCTCGATCTCCTGCGGCTGGAACTCGTGCTGCTCCGAGAGCGCCCGGATCCGCTTCCACGCCGCCTTCTCCGACGGAGCGAACACGGTGCCGCGCACCGGCTCCCCGATCACGTTGACGCCGCTGAAGCGAAATTCGCGCATGGCAAGAACGTCCGGCCCGAGGGGCCGAGGGCTGGGATGCGGGAGGGAAGGAACGGTGGACGGGCGACGAACCCGGCGGGGCGACCACGCAGGCCCCCGCCTCAGAACTGGCGGCCCTCCCCTCCGAACACGACGCGCGGGATCGAAGGGGAGGGCACCATCAGACCGGCACGAAGCGCCGCTCGTCGTGGCAAGCCGTGGACGGGAGAACTCATCCGGAGCCGTCGGAGCCGCCGGAGCCATCAGTAGGATTACATGTAGCAGAGAGAATATCTGCTACAGAAGTCGTCGCCCCTGTTTCGTTAACGCCTCCAATGATGCGTGTGGAGATCACGATATTCGATTCCCGTGTGCCGTCTACGGTGATTTCCACGGCATTGGTATTGCTTTCGTTGACGGCTTTGATGGTGAGCCCCGTAGTTGTTCCTTCGAGTTCGAAGGTGCCGTTGAGGGTGGAAAAGCATAGGCCATCACCGTCAACGGCTCCGGAGTAGCCAATCTTGGGGAAGGTGATGCCGCTGAAGTCAGCGGGGACGCTTTTCGTTCCATCCGGGCTGCCGCCGAAGATTTCCGGTTTCTGTTTCCAGGACTGGGCATCGCTGGCGATGCGGAGCGTTTCCTGGAGCAGCGTGTCGAAGTTGGCGCGTACGGCGTTCTCGGAGTACGCGTTGATGCCCACCACGATCGCCGTGCCGACGATGACGATGCTGAGCACGAGGAGGAGGAGCTGTTGCTGGCCCATGGGGGTCCCTCACGGTAAGGATTGGTTCGTGTGTGCGGGCGGGGCGGTGCCCGGCCCCCGGCCGGCGACGGTGCGCGGAAGGGCAGGTCGTGAGGCTGACCGTCGAGGCGAAAGAGATCGTGTGGTTGGGGACACACGCACACCCGCGGCGCCTCGGCCGTCGACCTCAGAGACCCGGGCCGGGGGGCATGGTAGCGCTGCCGGGCCCGTTCTGGTTCCGTAACGCCGGGGGGTTGTCTGAATTCCGTTTCAGCAGACTATAGCCCGATCTCCAGTTTATCTTCGCTGATCGGCCGGGCCGTGCTTCGTATGGCGCAACGTGAGGGGGTATTCCTGGATCGTCGGGCCTCATCCTCTGGATGATGCCGGGGGCGATCAGCGGGAGGTGCCGGAGCGGAGGACGCCGGGCGGGGCAAAGGCCGGCTGCATCGTGAAGACCTCGTCATAGACGCGGTACATCCACGGCCAGGCGAAGAGCAGCACACCGGCCTGGGCCAGCACGACGAGCGCCGGGTCGACGGACGAGGCGAAGAGGGGCAGGGGGTGGTTCAGCAGCGCATGGATGCCGATGGCCAGGAACAGGTTGCCCGTGCGCAGGAACACGAAGGCCAGAAAGACGCCCACGAGGCTGACCTGCATCACGTAGGCCGCCAGCATGCTTCCATGCAGCCCGAACGACACGCCGGCCTGGAGGTGGTTGAGTCCGAAATACGCCTGGGTGAGGACGACGGACAGGCCCAGGGTGAGGCCGCGCCGGTGGGGCCACCGGTGCTCGGCCAGCAGAAAGAGTTGCATCAGCAGGAAGCCCCGGTAGAACACCTCCTCGAAGAGCGCGGCGCCGAACCACACCTCCACGAGGCGCCCCCAGAAGGCCGCATCGCCCAGGTGCCGCAGCAGCCAGGGGTCCGGGGCCACCGGGGCGAACACGCGCGTGGCGAGCCACAGGGCGATCTGCTTCAGCCCCCAGAGGAGCGTGACGAAGATGGCCGCGTTGAGCAGGTGCCGCCGATCCAGCCCGAGGTCGCGCAGGCGCAGGCCTTCGGCGAAGCGCAGCAGCCCCAGCAGCAGGACCAGCTCCACCAGGTAGGTCAGCACCGTGACGGAGAGCACCCCGCCGAGGGCATCGCGCAGCGGCATCGTGACCCGTACGAACGCCTCGCTCAGGAGCAGCGGCTTGAGGGCATTGTGCAGCACGACGCAGAGCAGCAGCGTCTGCCAGCGGACGCGTTTGATCTCGGTCAACATCGGGACGGTGGGTGAAACCGGCGGTGGACGGCGGGGGCGCGGTGGCCTCGTCGATTGGGTATCGGCACGTCGGTGGGCACATGAAGGGGGGAGCGCATCCCCCTCGTGACCGGGCCGGTGGCTGCGACGCCGGTGGGACGCGCGCGCAGGGGTTCAATGCCGGATACGGCGATCCCGTTTCGGCATCAGGCCCCGGGCGCACACCGCCGGCGCACGGAGCGCCGATGGCGGACGGCCCCGCTCCCGGCAGGGCGCGCCTCTGCCATTGAACGCGGGGTTCGTCTTTCCTATTCTTTTGAATTCTTTTGAAGCGCCACAGGTAGCCCCGGGAACGGGACGGCCGGGCAACCTTTGACGGCGGTGTGTGTATCGGAGCTTCGGTATCCCGGGTGAAGCCGGCCGTTCGGCCGTCGTCGTTTCCTCTCTACACCGGGGCAGGCCGCCGGCGCGCTCGTCCGCGTGCCGTCCCGCTCGATCTTCTGCTCTGTCTCTCGCCGTACGCCGTGCAACGAGCCGATCGCCATCCGTGCCATTGCACCATCCTTGCGCTCGTGTGCGGGCTCGCGCTGGGCCTGCTCGGGGGTGTGGTGGGGGCGGCTCCGGTGCGGGCGCAGGATGTGGCCGTGGAGTGGGCCGCCTTTGCCGGCCCGGCCGACAGCGTCCTGGTCTTCAACGCCTATCCGCCTTTCGATCCCGCAGCCCCGGTCTCGGCCCTCTATCTGACCTGGCCGCTCGATGAGCAGGCGCAGCCCCGGGCGCTGCAAGCCTTTCTGGACGGGCTGGCGACGACGCCCCGCGCGCGGCAGGTCCTGGCCTCGGCACTCGACCTGGCCCTGTTTCAGCAGCCGCCCGGCCGGCGGGCCTGGGCGCTGGTGCTGGCGCAGCTGCGCACGCTCGAGACCGTTCTGGACCGGGGCGGGCTCGTCCGCTTCCGGGAACTGTCGGAGGCGTTGCAGCACCTCTACGCCGTGCGCGGACGCCCGACCGAGGCGGACCCGCGCTTCCCGCATCTGCTCGGCGGCTACCTGGTCGCCTACGAACGGGACGGACGGCTGGCGCCGGACGGGCTCTCGCTCGACTTCGGTGAGGTCGAATATACGCGGACCTACACGGACACGGTGCGGATGGCGAACCTGGGGCGCCTGCCGGTGACGGTGACGGCGGCGGAGGATCAGGGCTGGAGCCGGGGCTTCACCGGGCCGGTCTTCACGCTGGCACCGGGTGAGCGACGGGCCGTTCCCATCACCTTCAAGCCGTATCTCTACTCCCGCGAGCGGCGCAGCGACGTCACGGTCCGCTACGTCGGCGGGGTGGGGCCCGGCGTGGTGCTCCATCTCTCGGGCGGGCGGCAGGACGTGCCCATCCGCATCGGCGCCGTGCATGCGCACCTGTGGCGGAACTACCCCTCGTACCGGGTGCTGCTGGCGGTGGTCGGGGGGAGCCTGGTGCTGTTTCTGGCTCAGGTGGTGCTGCTGGCCGTGCGCACGCTGGGCGGGCGTCGCCTGCCTCGTCCGCCTCGCCGTTCGTGGCGGTGGTCGTTGCCCCGGCCGTCCCTGCCGGCGGCGCCAGCCATCTGGACGCGCGCCGTCGCGGCGTTCCGTGCGGTCCGGGAGAAGATGCAGGCCCCGGCGGTACGTCCCGAGCCCCCACCCCCACCTCGCCCCGCGCCGGTCGCCGTCGAGGCCCGGACCCGTGGGGTAGGTGACGGCGCCGGCGACGCAGACGGGGTGCGGATGCGGCGGGAGTCGCTGCGCAGGCGGGCGGCCGTGGCCCGCGACGCGCTCCCCCGCCACGCCGGGAGGACCATCGAGCCGGAACCGCCGTCCCGACCGCCGCCGCGCGAGACGACGTCCCCGGAGCCCCCGCCGGCTGGCACGCCGTCCTCGGACGATCTGCCACCTCCATCTACCCGGCCGCCGGGTCCTTCCCTGCAGGAGATGCCCGCGGAGCCGCCCGCCACGGAGCCATCCGCCGCAGAGCCGCCCGCCGCAGAGCCTCCCGCCACGGAGCCGCCCGCCACGGAGCCATCCGCCACGGAGCCTCCCGCCACGGAGCCTCCCGCCACGGAGCCTCCCGCCACGGAGCCTCCCGCCACGGAGCCGCCTGCGGTTCGTCTGCCGTTGCCGGAGGGGCGGGGCGGGATGCCGGAGGCGGGCACGCTGGAGGCGCAATGCCTGGAAGAACTGGATGCGCTGCGGGCCATGATCCCCTCCGGCGTCGGGATCCACCTGGACCCCCGCGCCGTCCGCCGCGCACGGCGCATCCTGAAGAAGCTGGTCCGCCAGATCGACCGGGATCTGAAGACGGTCGATGTGCCGCCCATCGAGATGATCGAGCAGCGCAACGCCGCGCGCAACGTGCGCGAGCTGCTGGCCGAGAAGCAGGTCGACAAGCAGATCGTGCTGTTGTGGATGGACAACCTGGAGGCGGCGCTGCGGGGCGAGACGGACTGGCTGCGTACGGACGGGTAGCGCCGTCAGGGCCGCAGCAGGTGGCGCAGTACGCCGATGCCGGTCCGAGTGCCTTTCCAGAGCAGACCGGCGTAGAGCGGGTTGCTCGTGTCGAGTCGCCAGGGGAGGCCGGCGCGGAGGGCCTGCCGCCGGGCCTGGCCGACGGGCAGTGGGACGAGCGGGGCGTCGCCGGGTGGGGTGAGGGCGAGGAGGGCTTCGTCGAGGGCTTCCAGTGTGAAGAAGCTGGAGGGATCGAAGGAAAAGGCCGGCGTGCGTCTCTGCAGGCGTGCCGCCAGGTGCTCGGCGGCGGCATCGGCCTGCCGGAGGGCGACGATCGCCTGCTTGACCGGAAACGCGGTTGCGTCGCCGACGGCGTAGTGGACGTCGGTGCCGTCCTCGACCTGTCCGCTGGCGAGCCGGGTCCGAAGGAAGCCGCGGTCGTCCGTCGGCAGCGTCGGCCAGGGGACCGCGGCCACGTACGGTGGGACGGCGACGAGGACGTCGAAGCGGTGCCGGCCGCCGGCCGCGTCGTGCAGCACCCCCGGTTCCACGGCCGTGACGGCCAGGCCGCGGTAGGCCGTGATGCCGCGTCGGTCCAGTTCGTGCGCGATCCGGGCATGGAGGTGATCCCCGAGCGCAGCGAGGAAGGACGGCTCGGCCGTCATCAGCGTCAGTTCCACCCGATTCCGGACCCCCTGCCAGGTCAGCCAGGTGTCGGTCATGAGGGCGAGTTCGTAGAGCGGGCCGGTCCACGGGCTCGCGGGAGGCGCCAGGAAGGCGATGTGGCGTGGACGTTCGTCGGAGCCGCGCTGGAGGCCGTCGAGCACCGCGCGGAGGCGCTGCAGGTCCGGCTCGTGCCAGAGGCCGTACGCCTGCTCCCGCAGCCCCGGGATCTCCTCCGGCCGGGGCCGGGCCCCCGTCGCAATCACGAGGGCATCGTACGGCACCGTCCGTTCCCCGGCCTGGAGGCGGCGCTGCTCGGGGACGAGGCCGTCGATGCGGGCGCGGATGAAGTGCAGCCCGTGGGCCTCGGCGACGGCCGGGAGGTCCAGCTCGATCTGGTCGAGCGCGAGGCCGAAGGGGAGGTAGGTCAGGTACGGCTTGAAGACGAAGCGGTCCCGATCGGCGACGAGCGTGATCCGGGCGGCCTCGCCGAGCCGCTGCCGCAGCCCCAGCGCGGCCTCCAGGCCGCCGAAGCCGCCTCCGGCGATGACGATATGCGGAACGGAGGAGGGCATATCCTGCCGAGCCCCGCGGGCGCGTTCAGGGGGACGGATGCCTTCCTATGATACCCGTTCGAGGCCGAGACGTACGAGCGGGTTGCTCGAAGTCTTTGCGCCGATCCTGTCAATTTTTCGTGTGCTGCGGGAGGATCAGGGCCGGGCCGCCGGCTCGACGGGCCAGCCGTGCAGGAGCGTGCGCGCCGTGGGGAGCGGAACCGCCGGGCCCTGGACGGGGGCCAGCACGGCCGCGCCGTCCGGGTCCTGGAGCAGCAGCGCGTCGTCTCCGGCCCAGCCGACGAGGGCCGGCTGCCGGAGCGTGCCGGTAGAGACGGCCCGCAGGAGCAGATCGGTGAAGGTGTAGACCATGGGATGGGCCGTCTCGCCCTCGCGCCGGGTGAAGGCCAGGCGGGTGCCGCCCGGCGACCAGAGCGGGCGGACGTCGGAGGCAGTGTGGCCCGGGTCGGGCGGCACGAGGTAGGTGGCCTGCTGCGTGTCCCGGTCGTAGAGCGAGACGAGCCGCCCGGGGCCCTCCGGCGCGGCGACGTCGAAGGCCAGCACCGTGGCGTCGGGCGACCAGGCCGGGCGGTGTGCGCGGTAGCGGTCGCCGGCCACCTCGACGGCCTCCGAGCCGTCGAGCCCGGCGAGCATGAGGGTCGAGTCCGGCACGTAGGCCCGCCGGCCGGCGTCGTAGCGCAGCTCCCGGTGCAGGTAGGCCATGCGGCGCCCGTCCGGGGCGATGGTCAGCTCGTGCATCCGCCGGGCGTCGACCGTGCTCCGGGTGGCACAGCCGTCCCGCTCGACGACGTACAGGTTGCGTCCGTCGCTCACGGCCAGCCGGCCGTCGGGGAGCCAGCGATGGACGATCGTCGAGGACGAGCAGCCGGCGTCCCGGATGCCGCCGCCGCGTGCGTCGGCCAGGCGGATGCCGCCCGGGCCGGTGCGCTCGTCGCCGGAGGGTGGGGGGCCGGCATAGAAGCCGAAGGCCAGGCCCGGCCCGTCGGGCGACCAGGCGAGCGAGTAGACGGTGCCCCGGGCGGCCGCATGGAGGGGTTGTAGCGTGGCCGTGCGGGTGTCGACGAGGGCCAGCCGCACCGAGTCCCCCGTGGCGACGGCCACCGCCACCCGGCGGGCGTCGGCCGAGGCGGCATAGGTCTGCACCTCCAGCCGGCCCAGCGCCAGGGCCGTGGTCGTGCCCGTGTGCAGGTTCGTCAGTTTGAGCCCGCCGTCATCGACGTAGAGGACGCCGTAGGCCGGGCCAGACGGCGCGGCCGGGTCGGGGGCCGGGTCGGCAGCGGGCGGCGTCGCAGCGGGTTCGGAGCCGGCGCAGGCGCTGAGCAGGAGCGCGGCCAGCAGACTCAACGTGGCGGGGATGAGCGCGGTGCGGGGGGACATGACAGGAGAGACGGGTGAAACAAACCGTCCCTCCTAAGCCCGAAGGCCGGGAAGGTTCGGGGGCGGGTTGCCGCACCGCCGGACTTACTCGATGCGGCAACCCGCCTGGAAGCCGTCGGCCGAAAACTTCGTCGAGAGGATGCCCACGAAGTCGCCGGTGCTGGCGCGGATCGTCAGGTTGTTCTCCCCGCTGCGTTTGGGCGAGCAGTACTCCAGCAGGTAGTAGCTGTTGGCCTCGTCGCGAACCAGCCCACCGATCTCCTCGAAGCGCGGCAGCAGTTCGTTGATGTTCGCGGCAGAGACGAACCCGTTGCGGCCGATCTCCTCCAGCGTCGGCGTGTCGATCTCCCCGCCCAGGCCGATCGTGAAGAAGGAGAGGTCGTCGGCGGCGGCGCGGACGGCGTTGAGCGCGGCGCTGCGGGTGGTGCGGGCCGCCTGGTCCGTGCCGTCCGTGAAGATCACCAGCGTTCCGGCAGCCAGGATGTCATCCTGCCGGAACGACAGCACGCGCTCCTGGGCCAGCGCCGTCCCCTGCACGACGGCACCGTAGAGGTTGGTCGAGTTGTCGAGGGGCAAGTCGGCCGTGATGCTTTCGATGGCCGACTTGAGCACGTCCGGGTCAGGCGTGAAGGGTTGCAGCAGGGTGACGTCGGCCTGCCCGTCGAACCACCAGATGCCCAGCTCGATCTCCCCGGAGCGGGGGTCGGTGGTGGGATAGAGGATGGCATCGACGAAGCGGCGGGCGGCCTGTTTGAGCGGTTCCAGGCTCTCACTCTGCACGATGCTGCCGCTCAGGTCCAGCAGCAGCGCGATGCTGTACTGGAAGCGGCCGGTTTTGGGGAGGATGCTCAGGTCGGCCTCGAAGCGGGAGACCAGGCGCTCGTTCTCGAAGATGTCGAAGTTGCCGGGCGTCAACCCGGCAATGGGCTCGTCGTCGATGGTGTCTACCTTGAACAGGACCGAGACGTTGGCCGGGGGGCGGGCGTCGCTTTCGAGCAGCCGCAGCTCCAGCGTCGGCGTGCAGGCGTCGAAGATCTCGCAGTTGGCCTCGGATTCGCCGCTGGTGGCATCGCAACCGGCCAGCAACAGGCCGGACAGCATGACGAACAGCAGCGAGGGCCGCAATAGCCGGCAGAGGTTCATGGGGATACCCGTCAGACGGTGGAAAAGGGGGGAGTGGGGTGGCAGCGAGCACAGGTCGCGCCAATCGGGTGGGTGGCACGCGCAGCGCCGGAGTTTGATTCGGCGAGTCCGGGGCACGGCGCGCGTGGAGGCCCTCTGCGCCCTGTTTTGCTCCCGTGGCGACGGGAAGTTCCCGGCGCATCCCCCGCAGCGGCGAAGGGGTGCCGGCGAAGCAGGATGCGTGCCGGGCGAAGGAAGCTTCGCGGCTGGCTGCTGGCTTCGGGCTACTGGCTTCTGGCTGCCGGCTGATCGCTGCCGGCTGACCGCTGACCGCTGACGGCTTCGTGTGCCGCCAGACCCTTCCCCCTGGCCGCCCCCGGCGGCCGAGCAGGGGGAAGTCCCCGAAGGGGGAAGGGGGTCAAAGACCGCCGCGCCGCCGCCATCATCCGGGTCTACCCCTCCGTTGCTGGCTGCTGGCTTCTGGCTGCTGGCTTCTGGCTGCTGGCTTCTGGCTGCCGGCTGACCGCTGACGGCTGACCGCTGACGGCTGACCGCTGCTCGAATGCGCTCGACTTCTTCCGGTGCTTCCGGCTTGCGCCCGGTTTCGCCGCGTCCTACTATGGGCGGAGCCGTCCTCCCGTACCCGACCGGTTCGCCGCGTGACCCGAACTCGCCGCCATCTCGTTTTTGCCTTCGTGGCCGGGGTGCTGCTGATGGGGCTGGTGCCGCCGTACGAAGCCGTCTACACCGGTACCGATGCCACCGGCGAGCGGCAGACGCGCGAGATGTTCATCCGCTACGCCCTGATCGGGCGGGGGCCATCGGCGGACGAAGGCTATGCCGCGCTGTTCGGCTCCGGAGGGCCGCCGCGTTCCACGGTGCGGGTCCGGGTCGATGCCCAGCGCCTCGTCACCCAGGTCATCGCGCTCGCTATCGTCGTGGTAGCGCTTGCGCTGATGATGCCCGGGGGCGCGTCCCCGCGAGGGCGGCGGTCCTGAGCGAACGGCTCTGAACGAAAAAGGGACGCGGCCCGCCGGCCACGTCCCTTCTCGTGCGCTGTCGATGCAGGGAAAGAGGTCAGAAAAGGCGATTGATCAGGCGGTTCGGTGAGATCTCGAACCACGAGTCCTTGCCCGAACCCGAGATCGGGGCGGTGGAGTCGGACGGAGCAGGCGCGGCGTCGCCGACGTAGACCGTCGTGCGTGTGGTGTTGGCCGGGGTGCCCAGGATGACGGCCTGGCCGCCGGCGACGAGCGCCTGCCGGACCTGCTGCGGGGTGGCTTCGGGGTACCGGGCCAGGTACCGCGCCGCCGCCGCGGCCACGTGGGGCGCCGCCATCGAGGTGCCGCTCATCAGCCCCTTCGTCGTCGTGCCGGTGGCGTTGAAGGTCAGCGAGAGGATGTCCACGCCGGGCGCCAGGATGTCCACCACCGGCCCGTGGTTCGAGAACGAAGCGAACTGATCGGCCTGGTCGTAGGCGCCCACGGTGATCGCATCGGCCACGTGGGCGGGGCTGACCGTCGAGGCGTCGATGCCGTCGTTGCCTGCGGCGACGACCACGGTGATCCGGGCGTCGATGGCGGCCTGCACAGCCCGGTCCAGGGCGTTGTAGTCCGTCGTGCCCATGTCAGCGCCCAGGCTGATGTTGGCCACCATCGGCCGATCCGGGTGCTCCTGCCGCTGGCGGATGACGTGCTCCACGCCGGCGATGATCTGCGACATGGGCGTACCGCCGTGGGGGTTCAGGACCTTGATGCTGTGCACGCGCACACCGGGCGCCCCGCCGACGACGTAGCGGTCGTTCTGCAGCGCGGCGGCGGTGCCGGCCACGTGATACCCGTGCGGGTCGGCACCGACCTGCGACGGGTCCGTGAAGTCGGTTTCGGACGCCAGGGCGAGGTCGTCGGTGCGTACGCCACTATCGATCACGTACAGGTCGACGTCAGCCAGGTCCGGTGCGGGGGTACTTGCCGCGCCGATGCGCTCGATGCCCCAGGGGGTGACGGGGCTATCGTCGTTCAGCAGGCGTACGGAGCCTTCTTCATGGCTGATCACCACGTCCGGCTCGACCCAGGAAATGCCGGGAAGCAGCTCCAGGTATGCGAGCAGGCTGTCCAACTCACCGACGGGGACTTCCACGGCCAGGCCGTAGAAAACATTCTGGTACTCATAGCGCCGGAAGAGCTTGTAGCGCCGGAAGAGCTTGTAGCTATCGAAGGTCGGCTCCCGGGTGCCGATGATGAGGCCGACGATCGAGTCGGCAAGGGTTTCGGTCTGGAGGGCGTTGCCGTCCTTGTCGAAGCCGGTCGTGGCCGGGGCCGGACGCACCGCGTGGTCGAGCAGGTGGGCGTGCCGCAGCTTGCCGTCCTGGCGGCTCTGGACCGGCCCCGGCGCTTCGTCGACGCCGGTGAGGCCGTCGGCGCAGCCCGTCAGGCCGACGGCGAGCAGGAGGGCAGCCAGCGCGAGGAAGGGGCGGATGATGCGTTTCATGGTCATAGGAGGGTATGTTTGACGAGCGCGGATGCGCCTTGTGGAGTCATGGACTGCGCCAAACATACCGCGGTCATCCTGAAGTCAGGCTGAACCGGGACTGAAGGTTGTTTCAGCTTTCAGCGGTCAGCCGTCAGCCGTCAGTCCACAGCCCGCCGCCCATAGCCCGTCGCCGTATCGTGCCACGCCTGACCGCTGACGCCTAAACCGGCGAGCCCGACCGCCGGGGCAGCCGGGCTCGTGAGGCCGGAACCAGATGGAAGCGATGAAGACATGGGGCGGCTATTCGCCCACCCAGAGGCTCCTGCGCGTCGTGCCGGTCGGAGCGCCCACCACGAACGTCCGGGCACGGCTTTGCAGGGCCTGTAGCACCTCGGCCTGGCTTGCCAGCGGATGGTGTGCCAGGTACAGCGCCACGGCGCCCGTCACGTGGGCCGCCGCCATCGAGGTGCCGGACATCGTCACCGGCACGCCCACACCGGCCGGCGAGAGCGATACGATGTCCTCGCCCGGGGCCAGCAGGTCCACGACGGGACCGTAGTTCGAGAAGCGAGAGAACAGGCCGGCGGCATTGTAGGACCCCACCGCGATGACGTCCCCACGTGCCGGCGTCACCGTCGAGGCGTCGATGCCCTGGTTGCCGGCCGCCGCGACGAAGATGACGCCGGCCTGCGCGGCCCGGCTGACGGCCTCGTCGAGCGCCGTGTAGACCTCGGTCCCGACGTCGGCGCCCAGGCTCAGGTTGACGACGATCGGCTTCTGCGGATGGGCCTGCTTGTAGGCCATCACGGCTTCGATGGCGGCAATGACGACCGAGGCATCGGCGCAGCCGTCGTCGCCCAGCACCTTCAGGTTGTGGATCGTCACGCCCGGCGCGACCCCTACGATGCCGTCGTTGTCGTCGGCGGCACCGATGATGCCGGCGATGTGGGTGCCGTGGCCGTCGTGGTCGACGGGGTCGCCCACGAGGGTCGGGTCGCGGAAGTCGAGGTTGAGGCCCAGGTAGAGGTCATCGTTGGGGTCGATGCTGTCGGCGCGGGCGACGCCGGTGTCGAGCAGGACGACGTCGACGCCGGAGACGCGCCCGGTTCCGTCGCCGGAGACGGCCCAGCTCGTCTGGCCGCCAATGGCCGCCACGCTCCAGGGGATGAGTTGCCCGCTCGTGGTAGCCGCGGCGGCGGCGCGAGGTGTTTTGACGAAGAAGTCCGGCTCGTACCAGAGCACGTCCGGGTCGTGTTCGAGCATCTGCAGGAAGGCGTAGAAGTCGTTGAGGCCCTGCAGGTCCTCGATGGTGATGGCCACGCCGTTGAAGACCTCATCGTACTCATAGCGGCTGATGAGCTTGTAGCGGCTCAGCAATTTGAAGCGCGTCAGCAGGCGTTGCTTGTCGACGGTGACCTTGAAGCCGACGACGAGCGAGAGTTGCTCGGTGGTGTTTTCCGTGCGCAGGGCGTTGCCGTCCTTGTCGAAGCCGGTGGTGCGCACCGGGCGCCGGGCCTGCTCCAGCAGGTGCGGATGACGCAGCTTCCCCTGGCGAACCGCCAGCGGGGCCGTCGTCTCTCCGGGATCGTCGAGGCTGCTGAGCCCATCGGTGCAGCCGGCCAGTCCGACGGCGAGCACGAGCGCGGTGAGCGCGAGGAGGTGGCGTGTGGTGCGTTTCATAACGGTCGAAGCGGTATGGTTGGACGAGCGCGAGTGCGCCTCGTGGTGTTCCGGGTTGCGCCAAACATACCGCGGTCATCCTGAAGTCAGGCTGAACCGGGACTGAAGGTTGTTTCAGCATTCAGCTTTCAGCGGTCAGCCGTCAGCCCATAGCCCACACAGCCCGCCGCCCTCAGCCCGCCGCCCTCAGCCCGCCGCCCTATCTTGCCACCCCTGACTGCTGACACCTGATCGCTGATCGCTGACCGCTGACCGCTGACCCGCTGACGCCAAAACACAACCGGGTCCGGCCATTGAGGTGACCGGACCCGGCAGGCGGTGCGTCTGGACCGCTTTCGGAAGCGTCTCCGTGCTTATTTCTTCTTTCCCCGGCTTCCGGAAGGCGAGGTCGTGTCCGTTGAGGCCTCGCTCGACGTGTAGGCCGCGGCGTCGGTCGACGAGGTGCCCCAGATCGGCTCGGTCAGCGCCGGGGAGGCCGGGCGGTACTCGATCGACACACGATCCAGCGTGACGTCTCCCGTTGCGGTGATGCTGCCCCGGATCTTGGCCCCCGGTGTCCAGAATGTGACGTGATTGTCGACGAACAACTGCGCGGCCAGGCTGACGGGGCCGTTGAAGGTGACCTGGCCGCCGGTGTAGAGCGCCAGCGTAGACGCATCGGTGGCTTCCGTCGTGGCGACGTCATGGTAGAACGTGGCGTGTTTCTCGACCAGCAGGATGCCGTATCCGGAGAAGCTCACGGGGCCGTTCGTGTAGAGTTGCCCGGAGACGTACCAGATGAGCGGGTTCTCCTTCGTGCCGAGTTCGTAGTGCCCGTTGAGGACCAGGTCGCCCTCGGTGATGCGGGTTGCCTTGCGGCGCAGGTCGCTCATCGGGAGGGCCGGGACGTCCAGTGCATCTACCTGTTGGAGAGAGGGCAGCTGGGTCGGGTTGTAGCGCGGCTGGAAGGCGGCGCTTTCCGCGTCCGTCACGCGCATCGTGCGGCTGTAGTAGCCGAAGCCTTCGATGTGCGAGCCTCGACCGTAGAGGTCGATCTTGCCGTTGGCGAAGACGCTGGCGTTGCGGCGGCTGCCGGCCGGTGCCGCAGCGGTGACCTGGTCGCCGACCCAGATGGTTCCGCCGCTGGTGACGGCATACTGGAAGAAGGGAGGCACCGAGACCCCGGCCAGGCCCGTGCCCGTGGCCTCCTGCGAGCCCGAGCCGCTGTTGTCCATCCGGCCGAGGTAGACGGTCCGGTTCGTCGTGCCCGACGGTACGCCCAGCACCGTGGCCAGCCCGGAGTGCGTTACGGCGTCATGCACCTGTGCCGGGGAGGCGTGCGGGTTGGCCTGCAGGAACTGCGCCACCGCACCCGAGACGTAGGCCGCCGCCATCGACGTGCCGCTCATCACGGCCAGCGCAGGGCGGCCCAGGGCATCGGTCGCCAGCGAGAGGATGTCCACGCCGGGCGCCAGGATGTCCACCACCGGCCCGTGGTTCGAGAACGCCGCGAACTGATCGTTGGGGTCATAGGCGCCCACGGTGATCACCTCCGGCACGTGCGCCGGCGAGATCGTCGCCGCGTCCACCCCGTCGTTCCCCGCCGCGGCAACCACGACCACGCCCGTACCGATGGCGGCTTCCACGGCCAGATCCAGCGCGTTGTAGGCCGGTGTGCCCAGGTCCAGCCCGAAGCTCAGGTTGGCAACCATCGGACGGTTGGGGTTTGCTTGCTTCTGCCCGACGAGGTATTCCAGGGCGGCCACGACGTCGGCCACAGTCGAGGTGCCGGATTCGTTGAGCACCTTCAGGCTACGCACCGGCGCGCTCGGCGCTACACCGACGATGCCGTCGCCGTCGTCGATGGCGGCCATGAGGCCGGCCAGGTGGTAGCCATGGCCTTCGAGATCGGCCGGGGAGGCCGTCTCGGTGAAGGCGAGCTGTTCGGTAACGTTCAGGTCGTCGGTGTAGGTGCCGGTGTCCAGCAGGAACAGATCGACGTCCCGGACTTCAGGTGCATCGAGGGCGCCGATGCGCTCGTGGCCCCAGGGCGTACCCTGGGCGTTGCCGGCCAGGACCTCGAGCAGATATGCCCCGTCGTCGACGCCGGCGTCGGGTTCGATCCAGAGGATGTCGGGGTCGAGTTGCATGGCCTCCAGCACGGAGTCGAGGCGGGCGCGCTCGACGTCCCCGGCCAGGCCGTCGAAGACCTGCTCGTACTCGTAGCGCCGGAAGAGCTTGTAGCGCCGGAAGAGCTTGTAGGGGTCGATACCCTCGGCGGTGCCGATGATGAGGCCGACGGTCGAGTCCGTGGTGGCCTCGGTCTGGAGGGCGTTGCCGTCCTTGTCGAAGCCGGTCGTGGCCGGGGCCGGACGCATGGCGCGGTCGAGCAGGTGGGCGTGCCGCAGCTTGCCCTGCTGGCGACTCTGAACCGGCACCGGCGCCTCGTCGACGCCGGTGAGGCCGTCGGCGCAGCCCGTCAGGCCGACGGCGAGCAGGAGGGCAGCCAGCGCGAGGAAGGGGCGGATGATGCGTTTCATAGTCGCAGGAGGGTATGTCTGACGAGCGCGGATGCGCCCTGTGGAGTCGTGGACTGCGCCAAACATACCCTCTCCAGGCTGAAGACAGGCTGAAGGCGGACTGAAAGATGTTTCAGCTTCCAGCATTCAGCTTTCAGCCGTCAGCCCATAGCCCACACAGCCCGCCGCTCACAGCCCGCCGCCCGCCGCTCACAGCCCGCCGCCCGCCGCTCACGGCCAGCAGCTCACAGCCCGCCGCCCTATCTTGCCACCCCTGACCCCTGACCGCTGACTGCTGACGCACCGACACTGTGCCGCTCTCCTTTCCCCTTCGACCCATGCGCATGTGGCTTTTGCTTTTCCTGCTCCTCCCGGCCGGTCTGTACGTTCCATCCGTGGCGGCCCAGTCTCCCGAGGCCGCCGTGCGCGCCGTCATCGACCAGCTCTTCGACGGCATGCGGGCGGGGGACAGCACCCGGGTCCGCGCCGTCTTCCACCCGCAGGCCCGTCTGTGGACCATCGCCGAGCGGGACGGCACGCCCGTGTTGCGTGAAGGCGCCGTCGACCGCTTTGTCGCGGCCGTAGGCTCACCGCGCGATGCCGTCTGGGACGAGCGCATCCGGGACGTCGAGATTCGCGTGGACGACCGCATGGCGGCGGCCTGGGTGCCCTATGCTTTTTTCCTCGGCGATGCCTTCAGCCATTGCGGGGTCAATGCCCTGCAACTCGTCGACGACGGTCCCGGATGGCGCATCCTCGCCCTCACGGACACCCGCCGGCAGGACGGCTGTGAGCGGTGGACGGAAGGAGGCGATGGGCAGGGGGCGGACGGGAACCCCGACGGGTAACCCGATCGCCGATCCGTGCCCTTCGACCCTGGAGCCCCCCGGCCGACACCCCGCGGGACGCTTCTGAAACGGAGAAGCAACAGAGAAGGCATGCACCCGGCCTGCCGTCCATTTGCTAACGGTTCCCTGATCTCCAGCTTCGTATCATCGGGGCAGGGACCCCTCTTCACCCATCCTCCAGGCCCATGTCTCGCGTGCTTTCCCTGTTGCTCTTGCTCGCCGTCCCGCTCGTCGCCGCGGCGCAGCAGACCGAGCACGTCTTCCTCATCACCTTCGACGGGTTGCGCTGGGAGGAGGTGTTCACCGGCGCCGACCCGGACCTGATCCGCGACGCGCGGTACGTGGATGACCCCGACGCGCTCGTGGCGCGCTTCTGGGACGACGATCCGCTCGTGCGCCGGCGGATGCTGATGCCCTTCTTCTGGAACACCATCGCCACCGAGGGGCAGCTCTACGGCAACCGCCACCGCGGGTCGACGGTGGACGTGACCAACGGCATGGTCTTCTCCTACCCCGGTTACAACGAGATCCTCACCGGCTTTGCCGACCGGCGCATCGACAGCAATGCCAAACGCCCCAACCCGAACACGACGGTGCTGGAGTTCATCCACCGGCAGCCCGGCTTCGAGGGGAAGGTCGCGGCTTTCGGTTCGTGGGACGTCTTCCCCTACATCATCAACGAAGCGCGCAGCGGCGTGCCCGTCAACGCCGGCTTCGAGGATGCCGAGGGCGAGGACCTGACCGAGCGCGAACGGCTGCTGAACGACCTGCAGGACCAGATCCCCGGCCCGTGGAGCAGCGTCCGCCTCGATGCCTTCACGCACCACTTTGCGCTGGAGTACCTGAAGAAACGCCGCCCGCGCGTCCTCTACATCGCCTACGGGGAGACGGACGACTTCGCGCACGACGGGGACTATGACGCCTACCTGGCTTCGGCGCATCGCACCGATCGGTTCATCGCGGATCTGTGGGACTGGGTGCAGAGCGACCCGGAGTACCGTGGCAAGACGACGTTCGTCCTCACCACCGATCACGGCCGCGGCGCGCTGGACCGGTGGACCGACCACGGCGACGACGTCCCCGGTGCGGCGGCGATCTGGGTGGCCGTCCTCGGCCCGGACACGCCCGCGCGGGGCGAGCTCGAGCAGGCCGGCCCGTACTACCAGCATCAGGTGGCCCGGACCGTCGCTGCGTTGCTCGGCCTCGACTACACGAACGAGCGCCCGGTGGGTGAGGCCCTGGCACCCGCGCTGGGGCGGTAGAAGCCCGGGGATGGCGCGGCCGTGCGCCGGCGGCGCGCCGGGGTTGCTGCGTGGGGCCGGAGCAGCCCGCACAAAAAAGAAGCCCGGGGACGGAGGGGCGTCCCCGGGCGCAGGTGTGCGTACCGGTGTGTTCCGGCGCCGGGCGGCGGCGTCAGACCTTGCCCATCGCGATGCGGAGGCGGTTGCGGGCGCGTTCGAGGGCCTGCTCGGCGCGGCGGCGCTCCTCGCTGCTGGCGCTGCGCTGCAGACGCTCCAGGGCGCGCTGCTCGGCGGCCCGGGCGCGCTCGACGTCGATGGCCGAGGCCGGTTCGGCCGTCTCCGCGAGGATGGTCACCGTGTTGTTGAGCACCTCCAGGAAGCCGCCGCTGGTGGCAAACACCACCCGCTCGCCCGAAGGCAGCGTGAGGTAGAGCGGGCCGACGTCGAAGGCGGCGATCATCGGGGCGTGGTTGTAGAGCACCTCGAAGGAGCCCTCTACGCCCGGCGCCCGCACGATCGTCGCCTCGCCCTTGAACACGCTGTGGTCCGGCGCGACGATGTCTACGTATAAGCTTGGCATAGTCATAGGGGTTGGGGGGTGAGGAACAGGTTTTCGGCGGGTTTCGCCGGCCCCTGTTCCCTACCGCCGATCACCTCATTCGCTCTCCGCGAGCATCTTCTCGCCGGCCTCGATGACCTCCTCGATGGCACCCTTGTAGAGGAAGGCGCCCTCCGGCAGGTGGTCCAGTTCGCCGTCGAGGATCATGCGGAAGCCCCGGATGGTGTCCTCGATCTTGACGTACTTGCCCGGGGTGCCGGTGAACTGCTCGGCCACGAAGAAGGGCTGGCTCATGTAGCGCTGCGCCTTCCGCGCCCGCTGCACGACGAGCTTGTCCTCGTCCGAGAGTTCGTCCATGCCGAGGATGGCGATGATGTCCTGCAGCTCCTTGTAGCGCTGCAGGAGCTGCTTGACGTCCTGTGCCGTGTTGTAGTGTTCCTCGCCGACGATCAGGGGGTCGAGGATGCGGCTGGTGGAGTCGAGCGGGTCGATGGCCGGGTAGATGCCGAGCGAGGCGATCTGCCGCGAGAGCACCGTGGTGGCGTCGAGGTGGGCGAAGGTCGTGGCCGGCGCCGGGTCGGTGAGGTCGTCGGCCGGCACGTAGACGGCCTGGAACGAGGTGATGGCGCCGCTCTTGGTGGAGGTGATGCGCTCCTGCAGTTCGCCCATCTCGGTGGCCAGCGTGGGCTGGTACCCCACGGCGCTGGGCATGCGGCCGAGCAGGGCCGAGACCTCCGAGCCGGCCTGCGTGAAGCGGAAGATGTTGTCGATGAACAGGAGCACGTCCTTGCCCCCCAGGTCGCGGAAGTATTCCGCGATGGTCAGGCCCGAGAGCGCCACGCGGGCACGGGCGCCCGGGGGTTCGTTCATCTGCCCGAAGACGAGCGCGATGTTGCTCTCCTTGACCTTGTCCATGTCCACCTTGGAGAGGTCCCATTCGCCCGCCTCCATGGCCTCCATGAAGGCCTCGCCGTAGGTCATCACACGGCTCTCCAGCATCTCGCGGAGCAGGTCGTTGCCCTCACGGGTACGCTCGCCCACGCCGGCGAAGACCGAGAGCCCGTCGTGCGCCTTGGCGATGTTGTTGATGAGCTCCTGGATGAGCACGGTCTTGCCCACACCGGCGCCCCCGAAGAGGCCGACCTTGCCGCCTCGGGCCACCGGCTGGATCAGGTCCACCACCTTGATGCCGGTCTCCAGCATCTCGACGCGCGTGGCGAGTTCGTCGTAGCTCGGCGCCTCGCGGTGGATCGGGCGGTAGTCCTCGGCGGTCGGCTGCGGCAGCCCGTCGATGGCCTGGCCGACCACGTTGAACAGGCGGCCGCGCACCTCCGGCCCCGTCGGCATCGCAATGGGCCGGCCGGTGTTGATCACGGTGGTGCCCCGCTGGAGCCCGTCCGTCGAGTCCATGGCGATGGTCCGCACCCGGTTCTCGCCCAGGTGCTGCTGCACCTCCAGGACCAGCTTGCTGCCGTCTTCCCGGTCGATGACCAGGGCGTCCAGAATGTCGGGCACCGCTCCGGCGGCAAACTCGGCGTCGACCACCGGACCGACGATCTGCACCACGGTGCCGGCGACCTGCTTGTCTTTGACTTCCATCCGAAAGAAGGGTCTGTGATCTGGGAGGATCTATTGGGAAGATCTGTGGAGAGATGGGGTTCGGTCCGGTCCGCTCGACCGGCTGCGCGGCAGGCGGCCGGAAAATAGAACGCGAGCACCGGAGTTGTCGCGTGTCCAACTCACGAGCCCGGGTGGAGATCGCAAAGAAATGAGGAATTCCCCGGTTCTGGGCGGAGGGCCCGCGGCCGGCGGCTTCTCGTCCCGTCCCGGGCGGGCGGCTTGAACCCGGTCGCGGCGGCGCGCTATATTCGCACGAACGCCTTCCGCCGGGCCGCTCGCCCTGTCCGGCGGCCCGTCGTCCTCGGAGCGGCGTTTCCTGCCTCCTCACCGCCGGCATTCCCCATGACCCCCCGCCTCCGCCTGCTGCTCGGCGGCTTCGTGCTGCTGTTCGTGGCCCTCCAGTTCGTCCCCGTGGACCGTTCGAACCCGCCCGTCACGCGGGAGGTGCGCTGGGCCTCCCCGGAGACGCGGGCGCTGGCGCAGCGGGCGTGCTTCGACTGCCACAGCAACGAAACCGTCTGGCCCTGGTACGCCTACGTGGCCCCGGTTTCCTGGCGCGTGGCCGGCCACGTCGAAGACGGGCGGCGCCATCTCAACTTTTCGGCCTGGGATCAGCCCAACGAGGACGCCGACGAGGTCGAGGAGGTCCTCCGCGAAGGCGAGATGCCGCTGTGGGATTACGTGCTGCTGCACCCCGAGGCGCGGCTGACCGGGGCGGAAACGGAGGCGCTGATCGAGGGACTGCGGGCCACCTTCGCCGCCGATCCTCCGGTCCCACGCCGCCGGTCTGCGTCGCCGGAGCCCGGTTCGTGACATCCGGCTTCGCTTCCTCATCACTTCTGTCCCCCTTCGCCATGCCTCGTTCGTTTTCGTGGTGCCTGCTGGGCCTGCTGGGCCTGCTGAGCCTGTGGATGCCGGTGGCCCTGCCGGCGCAGGATCTGCCCTCTATCGCCGAGAAAACCGCCGGATTCGAGAAGCAAGACGGCTTTTTCCCGATCTACTGGGATGCCCGGCAGGGGAAGATCTGGCTGGAGATCCCCCGGTTCGGGGAAGACGCCGCCTTCCTGTATGTCCACTCCCTGCCGGCCGGTCTGGGGTCGAACGACGTGGGCTTGGACCGGGGCCAGCTCGGCGAGGAGCGGGTGGTCTACTTCGAGCGCGTCGGGCCGAAGGTGCTGCTCGTGCGCCCCAACCTGCGCTACCGCGCCGTCTCGGACGACGAGGCGGAGCGGCGGGCCGTCCGGGACGCCTTCGCCGAGGGCGTCGAATGGGGGTTCACCGTGGCGGCCGAGACGGACGGCCGGGTGCTGGTCGACGCCACGGACTTCGTCGTGCGGGACGTACACCGCATTGCCGACCGCCTCCGGCAGACGAACCAGGGCAGCTTCCGTCTGGATGCCGGCCGCAGCGCGCCGTACCTGCCGATGACGAAGGCCTTTCCGCAAAACACCGAGATGGAGGCCCGCCTGACGTTCGTCAGCGACAACCCGGGGCGGTACGTGCGCGACGTGGCGGCCGATCCGTACGCCGTCACCCTGCGCGTCCGGCACTCGTTCGTGCAGCTGCCCGGGCCGGGCTACGAGCCGCGCGCCTTCGACCCGCGCGCCGGCTACTTCGGCCTCAGCTACGGCAGCGGCGTGGCCTACGTCGACTACGCCCGGCCCATTCCCGAGGACAAAGAGGTCCGCGTCATCTCGCGGCACCGGCTGGCCTGTGCCGGCCCGCGCGGCGCCGACGGCCTGTGCGACCCCGTCGAGCCGATCGTCTATTACCTGGACCCCGGCACGCCCGAGCCCGTCCGCAGCGCCCTGCTCGACGGGGCTCGCTGGTGGAATGACGCCTTCACGGCCGCGGGCTACCGGGACGCCTTCCGCGTGGAGGTGCTGCCGGACACGGCGGACATGATGGACGTCCGCTACAACGTCATCCAGTGGGTCCACCGGGCCACCCGCGGCTGGAGCTACGGCTCGTCGGTCGTGGACCCCCGCACGGGCGAGATCATCAAGGGCCACGTCACGCTCGGCTCGCTGCGGGTGCGGCAGGACTACCTGCTCTTCGAGGGGCTGCTGGCGCCCTACACCGGCCCCCATGCCGACGGCCTGCCGGATCCGGCCGCTGATCCGATGCTGCAGACGGCCCTGGCCCGCCTGCGGCAGCTCTCCGCCCACGAGGTCGGCCACACGCTCGGGCTCGTGCACAACTTTGCGGCGTCGTTCAACGACCGCGCCTCGGTCATGGACTACCCCGCCCCGCTGGTCACCGTCGATGCCGACGGGCAGATCGACCTCTCGGACGCCTACGACACGGGCATCGGTGCCTGGGACGAGATCGCCATCCGTTACGGGTACACCGACCTGGCCGACACGACGGACGAGGCGGCGGCGTTGGAGGCGATCCTGCGGGAGGGCCGGGAGCAGGGGCTGCTCTTCATCACGGACACCGATGCCCGCCCGCCGGGCGGGGCGCATCCGGTGGCGCACCTGTGGGACAACGGCACGAACGCGGTGGAGGCGCTCCGGCAGGAGATGCAGGTGCGCCGCGTCGCGCTGAATCGCTTCGGGCTGGCGAACATCCGTACCGGCGAGCCGCTGGCGACGCTGGAGGAGGTGCTCGTCCCGCTCTACCTGCGGCATCGCTACCAGGCCGAGGCCGCCGCCAAGCTCGTCGGCGGTGTCTCGTACACCTATGCCCTGCGCGGCGACGCCCAGCCCGTCCCGACGGCCGTGCCGGGGGACCTGC
This sequence comes from Roseithermus sacchariphilus, assembly GCA_003285105.1. Classification (GTDB taxonomy): domain Bacteria; phylum Bacteroidota; class Rhodothermia; order Rhodothermales; family MEBIC09517; genus Roseithermus; species Roseithermus sacchariphilus. The sequence goes on from CP030158.1 coordinate 2,111,555, forward strand.
AACGCACGGCGGTGGACGCGCTCCTGCAGGCGATCACGCCGGACCAGCTGGCGCTGCCGCAGAACATCCGTACGCAGATCCCGCCTCGCCCACCGGGCTACCCTCAGAACCGCGAACTCTTCGACGGTTACAGCGGCCTCGTCTTCGACCCTTATGCCCCGGCCGAGACGGTGGCCTCGCTCGTCCTGGGCCTGCTCGTCCACCCCGAGCGGGCGGCCCGGCTCGTCTACCAGCACGACGCCGACGCGGACCTGCCCGGCCTGAGCGAGACGCTCACCCGCATCTCGGCCACGGTGTGGGAGGCGCCCATCCCCGCCGATCCCTATGCGGCGGAACTCCAGCGCCTCGTGCAGCAGGTGTGGACGGACGTGCTCATCGAGACGGCCGCCCGGCCCGACGCGGCCCCGGCCGTCAAGAGCCGCATCACCCAGCACCTGCGGGCGCTCCAGGAGTGGCTGACGGAGAACCCCGGCCCGCGCCGCGACCTGGAGACGCAGGCGCACCGCCTCTACGTCTTCGACCAGGTGGACCGCTACCTGCTCCGTCTCTACCGGCCCGACGAGCGGCGCACCGGCCCGACGACGCCCCCCGGCTCGCCCATCGGCCAGGACGACGAGGGGGTCTTCCTCCGCCAGGAACGCCGCCGGGCGTGGCTGGACCGGTGGACCCCGGCCTGGTCATGGTGCGGCCATTGAAGAAGGGCGAGGACCGGGCGGAAAGCGCGGCCGGGCCTCTTCGGCGTTTCAGAACACCCGTGCCAGGCCGGCGCCGAGGCTGAAGTCCCGAGCGTCGAGGCGCCAGGTGGCGTCGAGGCGTAGCAGGCCGAAGAGCCCGCTCAGGGAGACGCCCAGTTCGTGATGCCAGCGCGGCGGTACGAGGCCGTCGTAGCGGGCATCTCCGCGGCGGCGGCCGTCGAGCCAGGTGCGGCCGTGCCCGCCATGCAGCAGGAGGTTGTAGCCGCGCCGGGCCAGGCCGTACAGGTTCAGCAGCTCGAAGGGCACGGCGCGGAAGCTGTGCTCCCAGAACACCCCGGCGAAGCGGTCGCCGAGGTAGGGGCGGCCCGCACGGGTGCGTAACCGCCCGAAGGACGTCAGGTTCAGCGCCCCCCCGCCCAGGCTGCCGTCGAGGGCCATCAACCGCTGGAAGGGCACCGGCCCGGCCGACGTGCCCGCGTAGAGGCGCACGTCCAGCGTGGGAGGGATGAGCCGGCGGCGCAGGAACGTCTTCAGCCGCACGTCGAGCGTGGCGTGCAGGCGGGTGAACGTGAAATCGCCTCCGAACACCTCCCGGTCGGCCCACTCGGCATTCAGGACGAAGCGGTTGCCGCCGGCGAGTCCCACGGGGTCCACGTCGTCGCCCAGCGCCAGGGCGAACGTGGCCGAGCGGAGCCGGCCGGGGTCGACGGCGGGGTTGGGCCGGAAGGGGGCGTCGCGGCCCCGCAGGTCGTAGTCGGTCGTCTTCGCCGCCGGTACGTGCCGTTCGGCCCGGCCGCCGAGTTCGACCGTCAGCGGCACGCCCGTGCCCTGCACGCGGTGCCGGACCCATCCGCGCACCCGCTCGACGCGGCCGTAGTCGAGGTAATCGTCTCCGCCGGCGAGCACGCGCAGGCTGTTGGCGAGGATGCCGGTGACGGTCGCCGGCGTGTTCGGGTCGATGCCGTAGCGGTAGGCGAGGCCGGCGTGCGTGCGGCGGCGGAGGGGCAGTTCCATCCGCCCCCCGTAGGTCAGCGTTCCGGGCCCCGTCTGGTAGCCGGCCTCCACGGCGAGGGCGACCGGCCCGAGGCGGCGACCCAGCCGCAGCCCGAGATGCCCGCCCTCGACGCGGTTGTACCAGAGCCGGGGCGTCACGTCCGGCCCCGGGCGGCGGCTTCGCTCGGCGTCCGCGCCGTCGCTTATCTCGGCGATCCGTGCCAGCGCGCCGCTCGGCCGGAAGGCCTGCTCCAGCGTCATCGTGCTGTCGATCTGCGCGTAGGCCACCCGCTCCGGCTCGGACAGCGGGATCGCCACGCCGCTCCGGTCGAGCAGCGAATCCGCCCGAGCGGTGGCCCGAGCGGTGGTCCGGGCCGCGGCCGAGTCGGCCGGAGGGGCGGGCGAGGGGGCGAACAGCGAGTCCGGCAGGCGCACGTCCAGGTCGTAGTTCGTCAGCCGCGAGACCTGATCGACGTAGATGGCCGGGATCTCCAGCAGCCGGCCCAGGCGGATCTCGAGGACCGTCTCGGCCCGGAAGTCGACGGGCAACCAGGCTTCGCCGCCGAAGGAGGAGAACTGCTGCCGGTAGGTCGCCGTCAGGCGCTCGATGGGCCGGGGGAAGTAGAAGGCCGGGCCGGGCTGCAGCTCCGCTTCCAGCAGCGCGTAGGCCTCGCCCAGCACCGCCACCCGCCCGACGAACCCGCTGACGAACCGGTTTCGGGGCCGCACGCCGATGTCGTAGACGATCTGCCCGTCGAGCGCCCGCGTGCCTTCCAGCGTGAACGTGTAGGCCTCCAGCGCCTTCGGGTGGGTCACCCCGATGAGTCGGTGGCCGGCCACCTCGACGTCGTCGTCGTACAGGTTCAATACGAACTCGGCGGCCGGCAGGAACGCGTCGATCTCCAGGTTGGCCGTCGTACGCCGGGCCTGCACGACTTCTTTCAGGCCTTTCTCGCGATCCCAGTAGACCCTGGTGAGGGACTCGATGATGGAGACGATGCCGGTGTCGTTGCGGATGGTGAAGCGGTTGTAGGCCTCGGCCCGGTACTGGTCGAGCGTCGCCCGCCATTGCTGTTTCCGCTCGATGACGCGCCGCATGATGGCGGCGGCCGGGTTCTCGCCGGTCACGACGATGCCGTCCAGTTCGAGCGGGACGGGGTCGAGCCGGACCGTCAGCGTCCCGACGGGCGGGCCGGACAGCCCTACCCGGTGGGTCGCGTAGCCGATGTAGCGGACGACGAGCGTGGCCGGCCAGCGGGGCACGTCCAGGGCGAAGCGTCCCTCGCGGTTGGTGATGGTGCCGATGTAGGTGCCCTCGACCTGGATCGTCGCCGCCGGCAGCGGCTCGCCCGTGTCGCCGTCGACGACGCGCCCGGTGACGGTCGGCTGGGCCGCTGCCGGCGGTGCCGTCGGAGCGGCCGCGACGCAGAGGAGGAGCGGCAGGCAGGCACGGAGGAGCCGGGAGAACGGAGGGCGCATGGGCAGGGCGGCGGTGACGGCGGCGGGGTCGTGCGGATCAGGGACGGGCCGCGGTGTGGTGATACAGGTTCGGCAGGGCGGGGTGAAAGAGGCCGACGGTGTTGTAGGGCGCGATCCGGGTTTCGACGAACGCCTCGTAGGCGCGGACGGCTGCCGGGGTTGCCGGCCCTCGCCGCGTCAGGTCTTGCAGGCGGGCGAGGGCCTCCCCGACGAGGGCGAGGAGCGCGTCGTCGTCGGCGCCGAGGAACAGGCGATCCGGTGCGGACGGGGCCTGCATACGCGCTTGCTCGTAGGAGGTGACGGCGGCAAAGTAGAGCATGGCGCTGGCGATGTAGAGCCGGAACGTGCCGGAGGCGGCGTAGCAGGCCGCCACGAGCGCATCGATCAGGTCCAGCTCCCGTTGCAGCGCCGCGTCGTAGGCGCTCAGCGCCGCGCCGAGGGTGGGGCGCCCCCAGTGGGCGGCCAGCAGGCGCATGAGCCGTTCGATGCCGGCCAGCGTGTGGGCGATGCCGGTGCTGTGCAGGGGATCCACGAAGCCGGCCGTGTGGGGCAGCAGCGCCCAGGTGGGTCCGGCCGCCGGCCGGACGCGCCGCTGCAGGCGTCCGGTGTGCCGGATGCCTCCCGGCGGGTGGGCCACGGCGGCCTCGTCCAGTTGCTCGCGCAGCGTCGGGAAGGCGGCGACGAGGCGCTGCCACGCGGCCTCGGGCGGTTCGCCGGGGCGCTCCGGCCGGCGCCTCGCATCGAGCACGAAGCCGGCGCTGACGACGCCGTGGTCGAAGCGGAGTTGCCACATCCAGCCGCCGTCGAACACGTGGTGGAGGGCGGCGGCGTCGGCCTCGAAGGGGTGCTCCGCCACCGCCCCGCCGCGTTCGGCCAGCATCTCGGGCCAGCGCCGGACGCCGATGAGGTGGGTGAAGAGCGCGCGCGAGTGGGTCCGGAAGCCGGCGGCACTCGCCGCCCGCCCCAGCGCGCGCGGCACCACGCCCGCCGCCCCCGTCGCGTCGAGGACGAAGCGCGTGCGCAGTCGCACCGGCGCCCCGTGCCGCGTGCCCTCGATCCGCCAGCCCGCGTCCTCGGGCCACAGCCGGACGGCCGTGTCGTCGAGCAGGGGAATGCCGGCGCGGCGCACCTCGTCGGCGAAGAAGGCATCGACGTCGGCGCGGTACCAGTGCGTGTCGCACGCCTCGTCGCCGGCGCTGGCGGCCACGAGCAGCTCGTTGGCGTGATCGGCCTCCGGGACGTAGGGCGTGCCGGGGTGATGGTAGAAGTAGCTGAACCCCCGCTTCCGCCCGACGCCCAGGTGCGGGTACGTGCGTTTCCACGAGCCGTAGGCGGCCAGCGGCGCCAGGCGCGGCAGGGCGTACCGCGCCGCCAGATCGCGCAGGATCCGGTCGGCGATGGGGGTGGACGACTCGCCGATGGCGAACCGGGGGTGTGTGGCCCGGTCGATCACCACCGGCTCCAGGCCGATCCGCTGCAGGATCAGGGCACTCAGGCATCCGCCGAAGCCGGATCCGAGGACGACGACGTCTGACACCGATCTACGCTCGTGTTGTGCATGTCGAAAAAACCCGGCGTCCGGAGCGAGGCCGCGCAGGTCCCGCACGCCCTCCGCCTGCTATCCCGTCAACCGGCCATCGCACAGGGGCCTGCACACCGAACCGGCGGCAGGATCGTCTGCGTGAGGTTCATCCGGTGGAGGCGTTCGCGGCGGGCCGGGCCGCAGCGGTCGCACTCGAAGAAGCGTTCGGCATCCCACAGGTCCACGAACACCCGCCCCCGCCGCAGGCGCAGTCCCGCCTCCAGGACGCGCTCCAGCGAGGCCAGGCGCGGCGGCTCGAACAGCCCCTGCGCCGCCAGCCGCTCCAGCATGCCGTTGCCGGGGCGGGTCGGGATGACGACGCCGCACGCGACGCCGGCGTCGAAGGCCCAGGTGAGGCTGCGCAGCGCCCAGTCGATGCCCTCGGCCTCGCTCAAAAAGGGCGGCCGCAGCAGGATGAAGGCCCGCACGGGGACGTCGTGCGCACGCAGGAAGGCGACGGCCCGGGCATAGTCCTCCAGCGTCATGCGCTTGTTGAGGCGCGGCAGCACCTCCGGGTGTACCGTCTCCAGCCCCATCGCCACTTCGAGGCGGCCGGCGAGACGGTCCCGGAAGCGCAGCACCGCTTCGCCGCAGAGCCGGGGGTGGTTCTCCACGATCACCGTGGCGAACCCCTGCACGCGGTCGGCGATGGCGGCGTGGTCCGCCGGCGGGATGGCCCGGCGGTCGAAGAAGTTGCCGCTGTTGTAGAGCTTGACGTGCCGGGTCGGCGGCAGGCGGGCGAGGGCGTGGTCGATCTGAGCCGGGATGGCGCCCGCCGGGACGGTCGCCTCGGTGGTGTGCCGCCACAGGTCGCACATCAGGCAGCGGAACGGGCACTCGCGGTTGGTCAGGAAGAGGGTGGCCACCTCCTCCACGCGCCCGTCGGGCTGGCACTCCGGCTCGGTCAGGAAGGCATAGGGCCGCCAGGGGTCGACCGGCCGGCGGGGCGGGCGGGCCGCCAGGATCTCGGCATCCGAAAACGACGGCCAGGCAGGCATCGCAGGCAGGCCGGCTACAGGTACAGCGCGGCGAAGGCCTTCCGGTAGGCGGCCTCGTGGCGCGGGAAGAGCTGTTCGAAGCGTTCCTCCGGGACCACGCCCCGCTGGAAGCGGCGCTTTTCGAAGACCGGCATGTCGAAGCCCGTCACGGCTTTGATGCCGCGGCGGACGACCTCTCCCTTGAGCGCATAGAGCCGCTCGTGGTCCCAGTCGGTCAGTTCGATGAAGGGGATGCCCTCGGCCACCTCGATGACGCTGGGCACGGTGTACGGGCTGAAGCCCTGGAAGCCCATCTGGCGGGCCGGGGCGTAGCTGCGCACGTGCCCCCGGCTCTGGCCGCCGGAGTAGGTCAGCGAGTGTTTGATGGCGTCCACCCCCCAGCCCTCCTGGTACAGCATCAGGTTGTTCAGCACGCTGCGGATGGTCAGCTCCGGGTTTTCCTCGATGGGGTAATCCTTCAGGTTCTCGTCCCCGCCGTCGCCGTCGACCAGGTACGTCCAGTCGGGGTAGCGCGCGCGGATGCCCCGGCAGAGGGCCAGCGTCATCGTGGCCGCCTGGACGTCGAGCGGCTTGTAGTCCTCCACGACGCGGATGGCGTCCCGGTAGTCGAGGTCTTCCAGCGCCACGTCGATCGTCTCCAGGAAGAGCGACAGGCCCAGGGCGTCGAGGAAGCGGTGGGCCTGTGCCGCGTCCGCCGCGCCGGGCGTCGCCAGCGTGAAGGCTTTGAGCCGCGTGGGGGCCTCGCCGCGCTGGAGCAGCAGGTGGTAGAGCGTCAGGAAGACCGATCCGCTGTCGATGCCGCCGGAGAACAGCACCCCGATCGGGGCCTTCGGGTCGATGCGGTCCAGCCACCGGGTGCAGGCCTCGGCCAGCGCCCCGATGTAGGCCCGGCCGATGACGTCGAGGTCGGGTGGCAGGGCGTTGCGCTCGGGGGTGAAGAAGCGCCGGTAGGTCGGGTTCGGGTCCGGGCAGCCGACGAGCTGGATCTCGACGATGTGGTGGGCCGGCACCATGCGCGTGTAGGACGGGTGGAACTGGTCGTCGAGCCCCTCGGCCTGGAGTTGCCGGTGCAACTCGTCGATGCGCTCGGCGATGACCAGGCACGGTCCGGCCTCGCGCTTGGCGAGGAAGTAGCGCATCGGGCGGCCGATGGAGCGGGCCATCCGCACGGTGATGCCGTCTTTGTGGACGAGGGCGAACTGCCCGTCCAGGGCGCGGACGCGGTCCGGGTCGCCGGAGGCCAGCGCCGCCCGGGCTTCGTCCGGGGAGGCGTTGAGGAAGACATTGCGGGCCGGGTCGATCAGATTGACCACGCGCTCCACGTAGGCGGTCGTGGGCATGACGTCGGTAGGTCGGGCGGTGAATGGGGCCGGTGGGGGGAGGAAGATAGCAGGCCCGGGCGCCGGAGGCAAAGGGCGCCCGGCCGGGCGGCGGCTCACCAGGGCAGGCGGGAGAGGCCGACGGTCACGAACCAGCCGGGGGCGTCGAGGCGGCGGGTCAGGTCGAGGCGCAGCGGCGTGCCGGCGAGGTGGGTGAGGGCGAGGCCGATCTCGTGGTGCCAGGCATCGGCGACGGCCGGGGAGAAGGGCAGGGCGGCCCGCCGGGCGTCGGCGAGCCAGGTGCGGCCGTGTGCGCCGAAGAGGCGGAGCCCCATCCGGCGCTCGGCCAGCGGCCAGAGGCCGAGCCATTCGAACGGGGCGGTGCGGAAGTCATGCGCCCAGAACAGCCCGAGGGCCTGTTCGCCCTCGTAGGGGCCGCGGCGGCCCCGGAAGGCGCCGAAGGCCGCGAAGGCACCGAGGCGGCCGTCCAGCGCGGCGAGCCGCTGCGGCGGGAGCGTCCCGCGGAACGTCGCCCCGATCAGCCGCACCTCCAGCGTGTTGGGTTCGAGGCGGCGGCGGTAGAAGGTGGGCACGGCGCCGTCGAGGTGCGCGGTGAAGCGCGTGAAGGCCCAGGTGCTGCCGGCGCCGGGCAGGCTGTGCTCGACCTCCAGGGCGAGGCGGTTCAGCGGCCCGGTGCGCAGCGGCCGGCGGCCATCGCCCGTCGCCAGCGCCAGCGTCACGGAGCGCAGCGTGCCTGCCTCGACGGGCGGGTTCGGCCGCATCGCCTCGCCCAGCCAGGCCCGCCGCTGCCGGCGGTCCACCGGCTCCTGCTCCTCATGCCGCACCGTCAGCCCGAGCCGCACGCGCGGGAACGCATAGCGCCCCTCGACGCGGAGCCGCCGCGACCACAGGTAGTCGAAATAATCGCCGCCGCCGAGCAGCGCGACGAGGCTGTTCAGCCCGGTCGGATACACGTGCGAGGCGAGCCGGTGGTCGGTGTCCACGTCGTACGCCGCCGCCAGCGTGCCGCCCCGGCCCCAGCGGTAGCGCCCGCCCGCGTGGTAGCGCACCCGCTCCAGCCCCGACGCCTGCCCGAGCCGCCAGTCCAGCCGCAGCCGTTCGCCGAAGGGCAGCACCTGCCCGATGGCGCCGAGGTAGCCGTCCACCCGGTTGAACCGCACGGCGGCCTGGTACACCCCGCGTACGACCGGCCAGGCAAACTGCGGCCCCTCCTTGTCGAACGGGTCGCCTCGCAGGTCCAGCCACGGGGGGATGCGCGAGGTCGGCGCCAGCGCCCGGGCGAGCGTCATCGGCCGGGCCTGCAGACGCTCCAGAGCCTGCGCCTCGCGCGGCGTCATCGGCACGAGGTAGCGGCCCGTCAGGAACAGCGGGTCGCTCATCACCGCCGCCGTGTCCATCGTCACGCGCTGCGCCCGGGCATAGAGGGCCTCGGGCAGCGGCACGTTGACGGCGTGTCCGGACAGCTGCGACACCTGGGTCAGGTGGAACGGCCGGAGCGGCTGGCCGTCGGGTTCGACGTGGGCCGTCCCCTCCAGCCGGGCGTCGATGGGCAGCCAGATCCCCTCCACCGGCGCGAACTGCTGCCGGTAGAACACCGCCCAGGCCCGCGTCGGCGCCGGGAACGGCACATGCCGGGCCGGGCGCAGGGTGGCCTCGACGAGCGCGTAGACGCTGTCCAGCACGGAGACGGTGCCGATGAAGGTCGGCGCCAGCGTGGTGCGGGGCGCCACGTAGAGGTCGTAGACGACGGCGTCGCCGAGGGCCCGGGTGCCGGCGAGCGTGAAGGTGTAGTGGTCCAGCGCGTCCGGGTGGGTTGGCCCGATCATCGACAGGCCCCGCACGGGGACGAGGTCGGCGTAGAGGTTTGGCACGTGCCCGGCCGCAGGGATGCCGAGGCGCTCGTGGAAGTCGGCCGTTTGCCGCTGTGCGGTGATGACCTCCCGCGGGCCGCGGTCACGGTCCCAGTACACGTCGAAGACCGACTCGGCGATGAGCACCACGGTGGAGTCCCGTGCCAGCGTCAGCCGCGTGAAGCCGTCGGCGCGGTACGTGCGCAGGCCGGCCTGCCGGCGCTGCTTCGCCGCGATCACCTTGCGCATGATGTTCGCCGCCACGTCGGGCGTGCCGACGACCACCTCGCCGAGCTGGTAGACGCGCGGCTCCAGCCGGATCGTCAGGTCCTGCCACCGCTCCGGCGTCGCCTCGGCCCGCGCCGTCGCATAGCCGATGTGGCGGACCTCCAGCGTGACGGGCAGCCGGGCCACGTTCAGCCGGAACGCGCCCGCCGCGTTCGTGATGGTCCCCGTCGTCGTGCCGGCCACGGTGACGTGTGCGGCGGCCAGCCCCTCGCCCGTGGCGTCATCCAGCACCCGGCCCGTCACCAGCACCTGGGCCAGGGCCGGAACCGGCACGGCAAGGAGCAGGATCAGGATGGTCGAAGGACGTAAGACGAAGGGGGGGATAGCGAACCGTTTTCTCATCCGGCCTGTGCCCATCTTCCTTCGACCGTTCGGCATGCGTCATTCCAGGGGTTCGATCGTGCCGGCGCCGAGCACCTTGCGGTCGATGGTCGGCGCGCCGAGGTAATAGACCGAGCCGCTGCCCAGGATGTTCACCTCCAGCCGGTCCCGCACGTGGACGGTGGCCGAGCCGCTGCCGGCGATGTTGACCTCGGCCGTCTCGCCCAGCAGCGCGCGGGCGTCCACGTCGCCGACGCCGGCCAGCGAGAACGACTGGCGGCTCGCCTTGCCGGTCAGCTCGACGTCGCCCGCTCCGGCGATCTCGACGGCCAGCTCGCGGGCCGAGAGGTCGGTCAGGCGGGCATCCCCGGCGCCGGCCACCGACAGGGTGAAGGCCTCCGTCTGGAGCCCGGCCGCCTCGACGTCCCCGGTGCCGGCGATCGTGACGGCGCGGAGGTCGTCGACGGTGAGGTGGAAGCGCAGGCCTTCGTGCGGGGTCAGGCGGGTGTTGTGCCGGGTGCGGATCTTCAGCGTGCGGCCGTCGACCTCGGTGAGGATGTGCTCCATCAGGTTCGCCTCGGCCTCGACGCGCAGCCCCTCGGTGCCGGTCTGCTCGATGACGAGATGCCCGGGCAGCGAGAAGACGACCTCGTCGAAGCCCCCGACGTCCCGCCGCTCTTCGATCAGGTCCCCCGAGCCTTCGATCTCGTTCTGCCCGACGTTGATGTGGATCTCACAGGCAGTCAGGCCCAGCGCCAGGATCAGGGAAAGCAGTAGCTTATGCATGATTGCGTGTGCGTTCGATCCACAGATTGCTCATGCCTTGCTGTACGCACACGTCGCCAAAAGGGTACAACGCCGAGGGGTAGCGGATCGGGTGTGGGGCATAGGCGACGGAGGCTTCCGAGCGACTCGACGGCCCGGACATAACCATCTCCTAACCCACTAATGCGCGATTTTCTGAAATCCTTCCGTTCTCAATAGTAAGAGGGCGCCCGCTCGCCCGGCCAATCCATCCAACAAGACGGAGGTACGTCATGAAACGCTTGCTGCTGGTAATCGTGCTTTCGCTGGTCATGACCGTCCCAAATGCACTTGGGCAGATCAAGATGAACAGTGATGGCCGCGTTGCCGTGGGTACAACTACTTTAAGCAACGCAGTGCTCAAGGTGGTTTCTGATGACCCCGTCGGCATGTACGTAACTACCGAAGGTAGCGGTAATATCCGCCGGGGCGTCAATTCAGTTACTACCGGTGGGAACTCGAGCACTGGTCTCTACGGGGTAGGACAGGATGCGGCGCTGGTCAACTTCGGGGTACTAGCCACTGGCGACGGCGGAAACACCAGTTATGGGATCTATGCCCACGGCAAGAATGCCACGACGAACTACGCCGGTTACTTCAGTGGCGACCTGGCCTACACCGGCAATCTCTACGATGTCTCCGACATCCAGTTCAAGGAAAACGTGGCAGTGCTTTCCGGCACGGGTATCCTGTCGCGGCTCCTACAACTCAGCCCTCGCAGCTACACGTTCAAGGCCACCTATGACTTTATGGGCCTTCCCAGCGGTAAGCAGTTTGGCCTGATCGCGCAGGAGGTGGAAGCCGTCTTTCCTGAGTTGGTCCGGAATCAGGTCCATCCCGGCCCCGTCGACGAAGAAGGCCGCGAAACGGGTGAGCCCGTCACCTACAAAGGTGTTGACTACGTCGAGATGATTCCGCTCCTGATCCAGGCACTCAAAGAGCAACAGGCCCAGATCGATGCGCTGAAAAGCGCGCTTGAAGCCAACGGCATCACGGTTGGAGAGGCGGGCCAGAATTGAGCAGACCCGTAGATGGATTCAGCGCGCACTTTGACCAGCAAACCCGGACGCGACCATGAAACGGCATACATACGTTTGGTTCTGCATTTTACTGGGAATTGGGCTTCTCCTGCAAACCCCCGCCCTGGGACAACGACCTGAGGTCCATTGGGAGATGGCAACCTGGGCACCGTGGAAACCTGGCGGAGCCACTCAGGTTCAGGACAGCACGGGCGAGGACTGGGTCTACGACATCGAGATCAGCTACAGTGGTGGATCGCCGGACGGTTACATTTACGCGGGATACACGACCTTCCCCGGATATCAGTTTCCCAGCGGTAGCTGGTCGTGCACGAACCTGACCAAGGGCTGTTCGATACCCAAGCTGTTCAAGGCCGACCTGGAAGGCAATCTGCTCTGGTACAAACACTACAGCGAGAATGAGGGGGAGTTGACGGCCGTCATCCAAACCTCGGACGGAGGCTATCTGGCTGTGGGGCGCTCGCGCGAATGGGACACCCGCCTGACGTACTACGGCAAGACGAGTTCCACCAGCAACCTGAGTTGTTCCAGCAACTGCCAGTCCCTCCCCCGCAACATCTACGCCGTGAAAACCGAGGCCGATGGCACCGTGGAATGGGAAAAGCTCTATGGCCTCTCCGACACGCCCGTCGACAGTCTGAGTCTGCTCATTCAGTCCGCCGAAGCCTGGGACGTGGTGGAGATGGGGAGCGGTAACTTCCGCATTGTAGGTCAAGTGTTGGACCCCGACGACTCGGCCCGCGATTCCAACGGGGGCTACGTCACGAAGGCCTTCATGCTGGAGATCAACAGCAGCGGTGTGCGCCAGTGGATCAAAGCCTACGGGAACACCGGCAAAGCCAGCATCGCACGGGGCATCGCGCGCGACGGCAACGATTACACGATGGTGCTCAACCAGTTTGGACAGGCGGAGTATCTCAGCACGAGTGCCTACGCAGACATATGGGTCTACAAGGTCGACAACTCCTCCAATCCCTCGCCCGCGTTCACGACACAGTTGACAAGTACCAGCACCCAACACGACTTCGGGTACGACGTCATCTACAATACCGCCGGGAATATCCTGGTTGCCGGTGTGATCAACTGCACGTACTCTGGCGGCTGTTTCAGAAGTGCAGGAGCAAATGGGGAAGGAACGGCACGTGTCTATCGACTCAGTTCAGGCGGAAGCGTTCTGGGAAATACGGGCAATAAGCTCGGGACGGTGAAGTCTTTCGACCTATGGGCTACAATGACACCAACGAGTGACGGAGGCAGCGCGTTCGTTTCAACAAAGCAACCCAATGGGCCTATTAATGTTAATTTACCTTTCTCAAATACCGATGCTTTCGTAGCCAAGCTCAATACCACAGCAACCGACACGGCCTGGACCTTCATCTACAACGCGGAGACCACGAAAACACATCGGAATAATGACGGCTCGGATGCAGGGTTCACAAACCAGGAATGCCTCTACGTCATCAGTGGTAATGCGAATTAAGAGTTGACTCCATGGTGTCCCGGGCGTTTAGAAGGAGATGACCCCTCACCTCCAACCAAACGCCCGAGAACCCCATGGACTGGCAATATACGCTCATTCATCTGTTCCTCCACGTCTGTGAGCAGTATCAGCGCCGCCTCTGCGTCGTTGCCCAGCGCCTGAGCAACAACCACTCGCCGGCCTTCTCCGATGAAGAAGTCCTCACCGTCTACCTCTTCGGGCTCATGCGACAACGACGCACGCTGACCGACATTTACGCCTACGCCCGCGACCACCTGATGGCCTTCTTCCCCAAACTGCCCTCCTACGTGGCCTTCGTGCAGCGCCTCAACCGGCTGGCCGATGCCTTTCCCCTGCTGGTCGAGGCGGCGCTGGAGGCATGTCCGCACGAGTCCTCCGCGGAGCGCTCTGCGGAACCAACCGATTACATCATCGACTCTTTCCCGGTGGTGATGGCCCAGCAGAAGCGCTCGGCCTGGGCCAGGGTCGCTCCCCACATCGCAGGCAAGGGCTTCTGCGCCTCGAAGAACCTGTATTTCTACGGCGTGAAGGTACATGTCGTCGCACGGCGGCGTCCCGGCACGATGCCGCTGCCGCTCTACATCGGACTGGCTCCCGGCCCGGCCAATGACCTGACCGTGGCCCGCCAGATCCTACCGCGCCTGCACGAGGGGCGTCTCTTTGCCGATAAGATCTACGCCGACCGTGCGTTGAGCCAGCGGCTGGCAGCCGAGCAGAACCTGCACCTGTGCACGCCGGTGAAGAAGCGCAAGGGGCAGACCGATGTGCTGCTGACCGAGAAGGTGTACTCGCGGCGGGTCAGTCAGCGCCGGCAGCCGATCGAGTCGCTGTTCAATTGGATCGAGCAGAAGACGGGCATCGAGGTGGCCTCGAAGGTGCGTTCGTTCGAGGGCCTCTTGGTGCACGTCTTCGGGCGGCTAGCCGCGGCGATGTGGATCCTCGCGTTCTACCCTTAATTCGCATTGGTAACAATAGCAGCAACTTCGATGACGACTACGTGGTCAAATTCAAAGACGCGACGTCCCAGACCGTATCCAACACCACCGTCGATCACGAGCACATCTACTACTACGGTCCCGACGATCTGACGATAGGCCCATCGTTTACGGTCGAGAGCACGGCCTACGTCGAACTGGTGGCAACAAACTCCATCACGATAAACGGTCCCTTTGAGGCCAAGTTGGGCAGTGAGTTCGAGGCTGAGATCGACTCAGACTTCGGCATCCAGTCCGTGCGGCCTGGACCCGAATCCCTTGCCCCCTTGTTCGAGCCGGAGCCAACGGCTGGAGAGGATGACGTAGAGACACCCGAGGTCTATACACTCTCGGCGAACTATCCAAACCCGTTCAACCCGGCCACAGCGATTCGCTTCACCATTCCGGAGGCGACTGACGTGTCCCTCGTCATCTATGACGTAACGGGGCGGGAAGTCGCCCGGCTCCTCGACCGACCTCTGGCAGCCGGCACGCATCGCGTGATCTTCGACGCTACCGGCCTGCCCAGCGGTGTGTATCTGTACCGGTTGCAGGCGGGCACCTTCGTCAAGACGCACCGCATGACGCTTATCAAGTGAGCGGAGGACGCCATGAGACGCTGCATCACCCTGCTGATCCTGCTGGCCGTAGGACTCGCCGAGACGTCATGGGCACAGGGCGGCACCTGGGAAGTCACGGCCATCGACACGGCGCTGCACGTGCGCACGCTCTTCGTGGCCGCCGACGGGACGGTCTTCGCCGGTACGGATGCTGGACTGCTCCGTGGCACCGAATTGGGAGGGAATTGGACCCTTGTCTTGAGCCTGTCTGACATCCCGGGCCCTCCCGTGGGTATCTGGGATCTGGCTCAGTTCCCCGATGGCGCGTTGCTCGCGGCAGGGACTAATGGCGTACATCGCTCCATGGATGCTGGCATGACGTGGACCACCGTGCTTCCTCAACCAATCCGAGACTCATGTTTGGGTGAGGCGTTCCTCGGGTTCACCTTTGTTCTAGCTGCCCCATCGAACGAAGCATTTGCAGCCTCGATTGAAGAAGAAGGAGGACCATGCAAAACCTCCGGACGTCTCTACAGGTCAGAGAACGTAGGAGACGAGTGGTCGTCCAAAAATGCCAGCTACCCAGTTACAGCTACCATAAGCCCCGTTGGAACCCTTTGGTACAGTGACATTTCAGGTCAAATCATCAGTTCAGAACAAGGCGTACTGATAGCAGACTTAGATGCACCGGTCGTGGCATTCGCTACGAGTCCGACCGGATCTATTTTCGCTGGTACGGGACGCCCGATCGGCAACAAAACAGGTACTGGACGAGGCATCTACCGCTCGACCGACAACGGCGAGACCTGGCACCCGGTCAACACCGGCCTCACGGATACCACCATCACCGACCTCGCCGTCTACCCCAACGGCACCCTCCTGGCTGCTACACTTCACGGCGGCGTCCACCGCTCCACCGACGGCGGCGACTCCTGGCACCCCATCAACACCGGCCTGCCCAGCCTGACCGTCACGGCGCTGGCTGTTACTGAAGAAGGCTTCGTCTTCGCCGGCACCGACCGGGGCATCTATCGCTCGACGCGGGCCATCGCCACCGCCGCCGAGGACGAGGCCGCGCTGCCCGAGGGGTTCACGCTGGCGCCGAACCACCCCAACCCGTTCAACCCGGCAACGACGATCCGCTACGCCCTGCCGGAAGCGGCTGAGGTCCGGTTGACCGTCTACGACGCATTGGGGCGGGAGGTGAAACGCCTGGTTGATGGGCTCCGGGTAGCCGGGGAGCATGAGGTCGTCTTCGAAGGCCAGGGCCTGCCGAGCGGCGTGTACATGTACCGGCTCACCGCCGGGGGCGTCACGCAGACCCGGCGGATGGTGTTGATGAAGTGAACGCACCCACCGGTACATCCCCCTGGCACTACGCTATGCTCCTTGCCTGTCCCCCTTCAAATCGAAGATTACCGAAGGAAAGGGGGACCAGCCGCGAAACCACGCCTTTGGTGAGCGGTGCAGGGGGATGTTCGCCTTTGATGGCGTCGCGAACGGCACACCGTCCCGGCTGCCCTATGACGCCTCCTCGTCCGAACGCGCCGTGCCGAAGTGCTGGTAGCCGGCGGCCTCCAGCGAGATGATCTCGCCGGTGGGGTCCTGCACGCGCACGCCCTCGTCCGGGTCGGTGAACCGGCCGATGACGGTGAACGTCTCGGGGTTCATCCGGTCGAGGTGTTCTTCGGGCAGGGCAAAGAGGAGTTCGTAGTCTTCCCCGCCGAACAGCGCGTAGGTGTCCACCTCCTCGGCGAAGTCGTCGGCCACCTGGCGGGTTTCCAGGTCGATGGGGATGCGGGCGCCGTAGAGGTGGGCGCCGCAGTGGCTCGTCCGGCAGAGGTGGTGCACCTCCGAGGCCAGCCCGTCCGAGATGTCGATGAGGGCCGTCGGTTGCACGCCGCGCGCGGCCCAGTCCTGCACGACGTCCAGCCGCGCCGTGGGGGTGAGTTGCCGCTGGATGACGTAGCGGTGCGCGCTGAGGTCGAGCGCGGCGTCGGCGTCGTGCTCGCGCAGCCGCTGCTGCTGGTGCAGCAACACCTTGAGCCCGGCGTAGGCCGCCCCCAGGTCGCCCGTCACGCACAGCAGATCCCCCGGCTGCGCCCCGCCGCGGTAGACGACGGCGTCCTCCTCGGCCTCGCCGATCACCGTGACCGACACCGTCAGCCACCGGGCCGCCGTCGTGTCGCCGCCCAGGATGACCGTGCCGTAGCGCGCGGCGGCCCGCTGCGCCCCCCGGTAGAAGGCCTCCACCATCTCGACCGACACGTTGCTCGGCAGCCCGAGCACAATGGTCGCGTACCGCGGCGTCGCGTTCATCGCCACGACGTCGCTGACGTTGACCGACATCGCCTTGAAGCCGAGGTACTCCATCGGCATGAAGGAGCGGTCGAAGTGAACCGTTTCGATGAGGGCGTCGGTGGTGACGACGTGCACGCGCCCGCCGCCGATCTGGTAGACGGCCGCGTCGTCGCCGATGCCGGCCAGGAGGTCGTCGCGCTCCGGCTCGCCGACGATGGCGCGGATCCGGTCGATCAGCCCGAACTCACCGACGTCGCTGACGGGTGTGAAAGAGGCCATGGGGAGGAGGGGAAAGGTGGAAGGATGGGGGAGCGTGTACCGTGGGGCGAGCGCGGGGGTTCGGGGTTCATGGGGATTTGGGAAAGGGCGAAGGACGAGGTGCGAAGGGCGAGGTGCGAAGGACGAGGTGCGAAGGGCGAGGTGCGAAGGTCGAAAGGGAAACCCTGTCACGCTCCCGACCTTCTCCCGTGGCACGTCGATCTTCCCTCGATTCGATCTTCCCTCAATCCGGCAGGCAGATCTTCCCGAGCAATGCCGGCCGCCGGGCGCCGGTGACGCGGGGGAGGCTGGTGGGCACGCGGTTCATCGTCTCGTGGGCCAGGACGGCGAAGCAGAGGGCTTCTTTGGCGTCCGGGTCGATGCCGTCGGCCGAGGTCGGGCGCACGGGGATGGGGGCGAAGCTGTCGGCGAGCTTCTGCAGGAGGAAGGCGTTGTGCACGCCGCCGCCGGAGACGATCAGCGCGTCGAGGGCCTGGACGGGGCGGATGAAGCGGGCATAGGCCTGGTAGACGGCGGCGGCGGTGAGCATCGTCGCCGTGGCGAGCACGTCCGCCGCCGGGCGGCCCGTCATCCGGCCGAGGAGCCGATCCACGAAGGCGGCGCCGAAGCGCTCGCGGCCCGTCGAGCGCGGCGGCGGCTGCGCGAAGAACGGGTCCGACAGCAGATCGGCCAGCACGGCGTTGTCGATGGTGCCCTGCGCGGCGACGGCTCCGGCGGCATCGTAGGGCCGGCCCAGCAGCCGCTGCGCCAGCGCGTCGATGACCATGTTGCCCGGGCCGGTGTCGAAGGCGAGGACGGCCTCCGGGCCGGCCCCGGCCGGCAGCACGGTGATGTTGGCGATGCCGCCGACGTTGAGCAGCCCGCGCGTCTCGCGCGCATCGGCGAAGCAGACGTAGTCGAAGTAGGGCACGAGCGGCGCCCCCTGCCCGCCCAGGGCCATGTCGGCCAGGCGAAAATCGCCCACCACCGGCACGCCGAGCAGGTTCGCCAGCACCGACGGGTCGCCGATCTGGAGCGTCGAGGTCACGGCCTGCCCCGCACAGTCGGCCGGGTCGGGCACGTGGTGGACGGTCTGCCCGTGGGAGCCGACGAGGTCGAGGGCCTCCACCGTCAGGCCGGCCTCGGCCACGACGCGGCGGACGGCCCCGGCGTAGACGTGCGCCAGACGGACGTTGAGTTGCGACAGGTCGAAGACGGAGGACGTCTCCGGGGCGGAGTTGCGCAGCAGCAGCGCCCGGAGCGCCGGTGGATACGGGATGCTGACGAAGGCCAGCGGCTCGATGCGCATCGCCGGCCCGCTACCCGTCAGCCGGGCCACCACGGCGTCGACGCCGTCGAGCGACGTCCCACTCATGAGGCCGGCAACGAGGCGCGACACGGGATCGGGCGACATGGGCAACGCGGCGGGGCGGATCGGGCTGGGGCGGGCGAAACGGACTCAGGTCTGGTGCCGGGCCCGCATCCGGGCGGCCTGCTCGCGGAACTCGGCCGCCCGGTCCGGCTGCTGCCGGGCCAGGGCATCGTAGACCCGCGCGGCCTCGTCGAACTGCTGCTGGGCGGCGTAGATGCGCGCCAGCGTCTCGGATACCATGTCGTCGATCTCGTCCTCCAGGTCCGGCGTGGGGATGGCGTCGATGTCCGGCCGCGGCACGATGCGGGCCTGCTCCAGCTCTTCGATCAGGCGATCCAGGTCCTCGAAGTCCGCTACCCGCTCCTCGGGCGAGGCCCCCGCCGCCGTGTCGGCCTCGACGGCATCGGCCTCGACGGCATCGGCCTCGACGGCATCGGCCTCGACGGCATCGGCCTCGACGGCATCGGCCTCGACGGCATCGGCCCCGGCGGCATCGGCCTCGACGGCATCGGCCCCGGCGACATCGGCCCCGGCGACATCGGCCCCGGCGACATCGGCCCCGGCGACATCGGCCCCGGCGACATCGGCCTCGACGGCATCGGCCTCGACGGCATCGGCCTCGACGGCATCGGCCTCGACGGCATCGGCCTCGGCGAGGGGGGCGAAGGCGTCTTCGGCGGTGGCGTCCTCGTCGTCCCACGACCGTTCTTCCTCATCCTCCCACGACAGCCCGGTGAACCAGGCCCGCGGCATCTCGGCTCCGGCAAACGGGCCGGCGATGGTCGGCTCGTCCTCATCCTCCCGGTCCGCCGGCGGTTCCGGGGGCGGGGCATCCATTGCCGGCGGTTCGGGGGGCGGGGCATCCATCGCCGGCGGTTCCGGGGGCAGGGCATCCATCGCCGGCGGTTCCGGGGGGTGAGCCGCTTTCAGGGCGGCGCGCTGCAGGGCGGAGCGGATGGCCTGGCTACCGGGCACCAGCTGCGCCGCGTCCTGCCACGCCGCCACGGCCTGCGGCCACGCCTGAACGGCTTCGTAGGCCGTGGCCAGCAGCGCATACGCCGCCGCGTAGCGCGGGAAGCGCGCCACCAGCGCCTCCAGCGCTTGGACGGCCTCCTGGATGGCCCCGCGCTCCAGCAGGGCCCGGGCTTCCCGGATATCTGGAATGGACATGGGAGAATCGATCCGCGTCAACATGACTCCGTGGCCGTGTACCGGTCAGGTCCGCCGGCGGGGATGGCGAGGGGGTAGAGACGAACGGGGCGTGAGAAGCATACAGCAGGGACGGGCCGGGGCGAGAGCGGGGAGGGCAGCAGGCCCGCCGGTCACTCCGCAGGCCTGGCCCGGCGCTCGGATGGCGGTATGCAGCCCGCGCGATGCGGGGCGGCTAAAGTACGTCAGGGCAGGCGGCTCAATCAAATGGCCGCACCCGGCTCGGGGCGGCACCCGGCTCGGGGCTGTGGTGCGGCCGGCGCGGGGGTGGAACGACGGGGCGGGCGTCCTGTTCGCCATGCGTCGCCGTGCGTGGCCCGGCGGCGTCGCCCGTGGCTGCTCGGCGCCTCCGCCCGGCGGGCCACCGGTGGTAGAAGACGATCAGGCCGAAGCCGACCACGAACAGCGCCTGGAACGGCACCGCCGCCCACGCGCCGCAGGCGATGATGGCCCCCAGCCCCGCCAGGGCGTACAGCGCCAGCGCCGTCTCGGCCCAGGCCGTTCCTCCCGACCTGCGCCGGCCGGTCGCGCTGCCGCCGGCCGCCGGCCCGGAGCCCTGTTTCGGGGTGCGGACGAAGGGCGAGCGCTTGCCGCGCAGGGCCTGCCAGACGGCCCGCGTGTTGCCGGCCGACAGGCCGATGGTGCCGGCCACGAACAGCGGAAAGAGGACCATCCGCCGCCGCCAGTCGGGGTAGAGCGCGCGCTGCGCGAAGAGCTGGGCCAGGGCGAAGCCGGCGAACCCGAGCAGCCCCAGGCCGAGCAGGGCGAAGTAGCCTTCGCCCGGGCCGTAGCCCAGGTGCTTGCCGACGAGCAGCGGCGCGTGCAGCAACACGGCCAGCAGCATGCACGGAAAGGCGAGGTGCGCCGTCAGGTGGAGCGTCCCTTCGATCTTCACCCGGCGCGGCTGCGCCGAGCGCCAGAGCCGGCCGAGCAGCTTCAGCGCGGTTTCCGCCGCGCCCTTCGTCCAGCGGAACTGCTGCGCCCGCAGCGCCTGCACGTCCGCCGGCAACTCGGCGGGGACCTCCACGTCCGGCAGGAAGCGGAACCGCCAGCCTCGGAGCTGGGCCCGGTAGCTCAGGTCCAGGTCTTCGGCCAGCGTATCACTCTCCCAGCCGCCGGCGTCTTCGATGCAGGTTCGCCGCCACATGCCGGCCGTGCCGTTGAAGTTCATGAAGCACCCCGCTTCGTGCCGGACGTATTGCTCGACGGCGAAGTGGGCGTCCAGCCCGAGCGCCTGGATGCGCGTCAGCAGCGAATCCCCGGCGTTGAGGTGCCCCCAGCGGGCCTGCACCATGCCGATCGCCGGATCGTCGAAGTGCGGCACCAGCCGCAGGAGGAAGTCGGGCGGCGGCACGAAGTCGGCGTCGAAGAGGGCGATGAGGTCGCCCCGGGCGAGGTGGAGGCCGTTTTGCAGCGCGCCGGCCTTGTAGCCCTGGCGGTGCGGCCGGTGGATGTGGACGACGTCCAGCCCCCGCGCCCGCCAGTAAGCCACGCGGCGCGCCACCCGGTCCGTCGTCTCGTCCGTCGAGTCGTCGAGCACCTGGATCTCCAGCCGGCGGCGGGGATAGACGAGGGCCGCGCAGGCGTCGAGGAGCCGCTCGGCCACGGCGGCTTCGTTGTAGAGCGGCAGCTGCACGGTCACGGCCGGCCACGACTCCTGCGGTGCGGGCCGGGCCTCCGGGTCGGGCGGTGGGCCGGGCCGCAGGCGCTCCCGCCGCGCATACTGCACCGCCAGCCACAACAGGTTGAGGCCGTAGACGAGCAGCACCCCGATGGCGAGCGCGTAGAGGAAAGCGACCATGGTGGAGCAGGTGGGGGAGGGGACGACGATGAGATCGCGCAGCGGCTGCCGCGTTACACCCCGCCGCCGGGGGTTGCCGCCGGGCGTTGCCGCCGGGGGCTTACCAGTTCGACGTTGCGGCGGTGAAGATGTCGTCGGCGATGTCCTCGAGGGCCGTCACCGCCGCCACCCGTTCGCCGTCCAGCCCTTCTGCGACGGGGTCGTACTCGCCGAAGCCGGTGAACGTCCGTTCCAGCAGCACCGCGTCGTTCACCTGGTCGGTATAGACCACCGCCACGGTGAGGGTGACGCGGTTGCGGGTGGCCACCTCATCGCCGCTGACGGACGTGGGCGCGTTCTGGTAGCGCTGGATCCGGGCCTGGAGCACGGCGTCGGCATCGGCCTCGCCGGGCTCCAGCGACAGCCGCGTCTGGTTGACGAAGCGCTCCACCAGAAACTGCGTCAGCGTCTCATCCAGGCCCGTCACCGTGCTCAGGCTGTTGTCCTCGGCCAGGGGGATGGCGATGGTGTTCAGGTGGGACGGGATGGCGGCGCCGGTGAAGCTGTAATAGCCGCAGCCGGCCAGCAGGCCGAGCGCGAGGCCCACCGGCAGCCAGCCGCGCAGGCCGGTCCATCCCATCGGCAGGGGCGTCTTCGTCACAGGTCTTCGTCCAGTTCCTTCAGCTTGCGATACAGCGTCCGCTCGCTGATGCCGAGGGCCCGGGCCGTCTGGCGGCGGTTGCCGTCGAACCGGCGCAGCGCCCGGGTGATGAGCTCGCGCTCGGCGTCCTCCAGCGTCGGGATCTCCGGCTCCTCGTCCTCCGCCTTCGGCGCTCCGGCCGCGAGGCGGGTGCCGTTCGTGCCCGGCTCCTCCCCGGCAATCTCGTACGGCACGTCCTCGATGAGCGCGGCATAGTCGTCCCGGTCGGCGTCTCGCAGGATCACGTACTGCCCCGTCTCCGGGGCCGCGTCCCGGTGCTCGACGGCGTGGCGCGGCACGGCCAGGGCGGTGCCGGCGACGAGCTTCTCGATCTGCTCCTTCATCTCGCGCACCTCCAGCCGCAGCTCCAGCAACGCCCGGTAGATCAGTTCCCGTTCCCGGGCCTCCGAGGCGTCGTTCCACGCCGCGCCCCGGGCCACGGGCATCAGCTCGCTCGCTCCGCCGGAGGCCGTCACCCCCCGCAGGAAGGGGCGGACCGCCTCGGGGGTGACCCGCTCGCCCGGGATCAGCACCGTGATCTGCTCGGCCACGTTGCGCAGCTCGCGGACGTTCCCCGGCCAGCGGTAGTTCAGCAGCAGCGCCTTCGTCTCGGGCTCGAGCCGCTTCATCGGCGTGTTGTACTGCTGGGCGAACCGGTGGAGGAACCGCTCCAGGATGGGCAGGATGTCCTCCTTGCGCTCGCGCAGCGGCGGGATGTGGATCAGGACCGTGCTGAGGCGATAGTAGAGATCCTCACGGAACCGCCCGGCTTCGACCTCGCGGGCCAGGTCCTTGTTCGTGGCCGCCACCACCCGCACGTCGGTCGTCAGCACCGTCGCCGACCCGACGCGGGTGAACTGGCCGTTCTCCAGCACCCGCAGCAACCGCACCTGGGCCGAGGGCGGCATTTCCCCGATCTCGTCCAGGAAGATGGTGCCCTTGTTGGCCTCCTCGAAGTAGCCGCTACGCC
This sequence comes from Roseithermus sacchariphilus, assembly GCA_003285105.1. Classification (GTDB taxonomy): domain Bacteria; phylum Bacteroidota; class Rhodothermia; order Rhodothermales; family MEBIC09517; genus Roseithermus; species Roseithermus sacchariphilus. The sequence goes on from CP030158.1 coordinate 2,134,570, forward strand.
GCTCGGTGGCGCCCGTGTACGCCCCCTTCTCCGCCCCGAACAGCTCCGATTCGATGAGCCCCTCGGGGATGGCGCCGCAGTTGACGATGACGAGGGGGCCGTGGCGACGCGGGCTGATCTGGTGGATGGCCTGCGCCACGAGCTCCTTGCCGACGCCGCTCTCGCCCTGGATCAGGACCGTGATGTCGGTCCGCGCCACCTGCCGGATCCGGTCGATGACGTTCTTCAGCGCCGCCGACGTACCAATGATGCCAAACCGTTCCTGTATCGACTCGCGATCCATGCGTGAATAGGGTGATCCGCTGAGGGTGATGCGCTGCGATGGCCTGCCGGTGTCTCCGCCCCGGCGTCTCCACCCATGCGAAGCCCCGGGTTCGGGCCTGTCACGCTGTCAGTCACAGCCGGCCTGAGTTAATAGGGCAACCCCGACGACGGTTCCCCCGTGTGTCGCGGCCGTTGATCTTCACACAGAGACCTTCGACCTTTTCCGGCTGCGGGCTTCGGGCTGCTGGCTTCTCGCTTCAGGCTTCTCGCTTCTGGTTTCTGGCTTCTCACTTCTGGCTTCTCGTCTCTGGCTCATGGTTGCGCTCGTCCTTGCCACGTTCATCCAGCTCATCGCCCACGTCTACACCACCGCCCACGGCTTGCCCGACGCGGCCGTGACCGGGCTCCATCTGCACGAGGGGGTCGTCTACGCCCGGGCCGGCGGGGTCTATCGGCTCGACGGCGACCGCTGGGTTCCGGCCACCGCGCTGCCGTTCGACGCGGCCCGGCTGGAGCCGCCCGCCCCGCCGTCGCTCGCGTTCCCGCCGCGTTTCTACCACCGCCAGATCCCCGTCGACCTCGACGCCGAGCCCCGGTGTGCCGCCACCGACGGCGCCGGACACACGTGGATCGGAACGAGCCGCGGCCTCATCGTGACCACGGGCGACGATTACCTCTACATGATCGCTCCCGGGCCGGGGGGGCTGCCCTACCCGGATGTCACCGCCCTCGCCCACGACCCCCACACCGGCTGGGTCTGGGTCGGCTTCTCCGAGGGGGCCGCCGTGCTGCAGGCAGGCCGCTGGCGCTACGTCTGGGGGCGCCGCTGGATGCCGGGGACCCACGTCTATCGCATCGTGCCGGACGGGGCCGGTGGGGCCTGGCTCGCCACGGACGGCGGGGTGGCCCACCTCGAAGCGCGCCGCATGACGCTGGAGGCCAAGGCCGCCCACTTCGAGCAGATCAACGCGGCCCGGCACAACCGCTACGGCTTCACCACCGAGTGCCGCCTCGCCGATCCCGAAGACCTCTCCACCTGCACCTACATCGCCAGCGACAACGACGGGCTGTGGACGAGCCTCACCGTGGCCGCCGAAGCTTTCCGCTACGCCGCCACCGGCGATCCCGCCGCCCACGAACTGGCTCGCACGAGCATGCAGGCCTTGCTGGAGCTGTTCCACAAGGCCCCCGGCAGCTTCGTCGCCCGGGCCATCGCCCGGGAGGACGAGGACAACGTGATCCTGTCCGACTTCAGCCCGGAGCGCTGGAAGCCATCGCCCGAAGCCGGCTGGCTCTACAAGACCGATACCTCCTCGGACGAGATCGCCGGGCATTACTTCGCCTGGTACCTCTACAGCGAATTCGTGGCCGATGAGCAGGAAAAACGGGCGATTGCCGCCGTGGCGCGCGCCGTGACGGATCGCCTCCTGGACGACGGCCTGCGGCTGCTGCGGCCGGACGGCACGCCGACGACGTGGGGCGAGTGGAGCCCGGCCGCGCTGAACGGCGACCCGTCGTGGTGGGAGGAACGGGGGCTCAATGCGCTGGAGATCCTCTCCCACCTGAAGGTGGCTCACCACCTCACGGGTGAGCCGCGCTTTGCCGCGGCCTACGACAGCCTCATCACCCGGCACCACTACCTCCTCAACGTCGCCGAGGGGCGCGTCACCGAGCCGCCGACGGCCATCAACCACTCCGACGACGAGCTGTGGTTCGTGGCCTACTACCCGCTCGGGATGCTGGAGCGCGACCCGGCCCGACGCGCGCTGCTGCACCTCAGCCTGGAACGCTCCTACCGGACCATCCGCCCCGAACGGAGCCCCCTCTACGCCTTCATCTACGGCGCGCTCACCGGCCATCCGACCAACGCCCTCGATGCCATCGAAACCCTCGAACGCTGGCCGTGGGACCTGCGGGACTGGACGGTGCGCAACAGCCACCGCTATGACCTCGTCGTGGACCCGCACCGCAGCCGTCCGAACCGCCTCGTTGCGACGACGGCGCTGCCCATCGACGAGCGCAGCGGGCTGATGTGGAACCGCAACCCGTACCAGATGGACGGCGGACGCGACGGCCGGATCGAGTTCGACGCCGCGCCCTACCTCCTGCCGTACTGGCTCGGCCGGTATCACGGCTTCATCGACGAGTGACGCTCGCCGCCCCCGTCGATGAGGCCGCCGGAGCGAGGGTCAGGCGTCCCCCACGATCCGGGCTTCCCCGTGCCGGCTGCAGGGAGCCGGCCGCCGTCAGCGGTCAGCGGTCAGCGGTCAGCCGTCAGCCCGCAGCCCCATGGGGCGGTGTCGCGCCGGCGACGGAGGGGTAGCCCCCGACGAGGGCAACGCGGCGGGTTTTGACCCCCTTCCCCCTTCGGGGACTTCCCCCTGTGCGGCCTGCGGCCAGGGGGAAGAACTTGTTCTGGTACGATGCCCGCAGCCCGCAGCCCGCAGCCCGGAGTTTCACCATTCCGTGGCCGTTGCATGGACGTTTGGTGACGTTTCAAGCGCGTCACCCCCCTCGGGCCGGCCGGGGGAAACCGAAGACCGGCCCACCCATTCATAGCGCAGTGCTCTCCTTCGGCCATCCGTTTCCCCACCATGACTCGTACTGCGCTGATTACCGGTGCCGGCGGGGCGCTTGGCGGCGCCGTGGCCGAGGCCTTTGCCGACGCCGGCTGGCGGCTCGCCCTCGTGGCGTACCGCGCCGACACCGCCAGGGACCTCTCGGCCCGCCACCCGGACGCCCTCGTCCTGACGGCCGACCTGACCGATGAGGCCGCCACCCGCGGCGTCGTCGACCGTGTCCTCGACCGCTTCGGCCGGATCGACGCGCTCCTGGGCCTCGCCGGCGGCTTTGCCATGGGCCCGGCCCACGAGGCCTCGGCAGACGACCTCGACCGCCTGCTCGACCTGAACGTGCGCACGCTGTTCAACAGCATACGGGCGGTCCTGCCGGCCATGCGGGACCGGGGGGATGGCTTCATCCTCGGCGTCTCGGCGGCGGCGGCCGAGGAGGGCGGCTCCGGCATGGCGCTCTACGCCGCCTCGAAGGCGGCCGTCGCCGCCTACCTCCGTGCCCTCCGCGCCGAGGTGCGGGAGCAGGGCGTTCGCGTGACGACGCTCTTTCCGATGGGGGCGCTGGATACCCCCGCCAACCGCGCCGCCATGCCGGAGGCGGACCCGTCCGGGTGGATCGACTTGAAGGACCTGGCCGCTACGATCCTGCACACCGCCGGGCGCGACCCGCGCGGGCACGTCGGAGCGTTGAAGGTCTACGCCACCCCGGCCCGGTCCGCCTGATCGCGTTGCCCGGGCGGTGGGCTTGCCGCTAAGCCCGCGCTGGCGTATCGTGGCATCCGGACCCACGCGTTTCCCACCGGCTCCCGACGGCTCCATGAAGCGACTCGGCTACCTCCTGATCGCCCTCGGCTTTCTGGGGGGCGCCCTGGCCTCGGTGATCCGGGAAAGCGGGGTGCCGTGGCCTCACTTCGCCCTGGGCCTCGGCGTGGGCGTGGCCGGCCTCGTGCTCGTCCGCCTCGGCGAACGGCAGCGCATCCAGACCCAGCGCGAGGCCGCCGGCAGCCTGGAGGACCTCATCGCCACGCTCGAACGCATCACCGCGAACAGCCGGCAACTCGACGCGGAAAAGGCGCACCTCGATCCCCGCACCCTCCACACCCGCATCGACGCCACTTTCCGCCGGGACCTGGCGCATTTCATGGCGAACCGGGAGCGTATCATCCATGCCTGTGGCCTGCAAGCCTATGCCGACGTGATGAGCCCCCTGGCCACCGGCGAACGCTACCTCAACCGCGTCTGGTCGGCCTCTACCGACGGGTACGTGGACGAGGCGTGGACCTACCTGGAGCGGGCCGCCGCGCAATTCGCCGAGGCCTATGCCCATCTCACTCGCCTCGCGTCCAGCGATCAGCGGTCGGCCGTCAGCGGTCAGCGGTCGGGCCTGAACGCTGACGACGGACGGCTGATGGCTGACGGCTGACGGCTGAAAGCTCCGTATGAGCAGCAAGAGGACCGCATGGACACACGGATCCACACAGGGGAGGAGGCCCCGGCTGTTCAGACCCTGGAGGCTCGCGTCCGGGCGGTGTTCGAGGCACAGCGCCGGCATCAGCCGCAGGTGCGCCGGACGAGCGCCGAAGAGCGCATCGGCAAGCTGCGACGGCTCCGGGAAGCCCTCCTGGCCCGGCGGACGGCTCTGCACGCCGCCCTGTGGGCCGACTTCCGCAAGCCGGCCGTCGAGGTCGACCTGACCGAGATCACGCCGGTGCTGGCGGAGATCAAGCACGCGGTGGACCAGTTGCCGCGCTGGATGGCCCCGCGCCGGGTGAAGGCGATGCCTCTGCTGCTGGGCACGCGCGCCGAGGTGCGCTGCGAGCCGAAGGGCGTCAGCCTCATCATCGCCCCCTGGAACTACCCCGTCACGCTCACGCTCGGCCCGCTCGTGAGCGCCGTCGCGGCCGGGTGCTGCTGCGTGCTCAAGCCGTCCGAGTTCACCCCGCACACGACGGCCGTCCTGGGGGAGGTGCTGGCGGCCGTGTTCGAGGAGCGGGAGGTGGCCGTCGTGGAAGGGGATGCCACCGCGGCGCAGGCGCTGCTGGCCCAGCCCTTCGATCACGTCTTCTTCACCGGCAGCCCGCGTGTGGGCCGGCTCGTGATGCAGGCCGCCGCCGGGCACCTCGCCTCCGTCACGCTGGAGCTCGGCGGGAAGTCGCCCGCGATCGTCGATGAGACGGCGGACGTGGGCCTGGCCGCGGAGAAGATCGCGCAGGGGAAGTTCACCAACGCGGGGCAGACGTGCATCGCCCCGGACTACGTGCTGGTCCACACCGCCGTGCACGACGCGCTGACGGCGGCGCTGCGCGAGCAGGTGCACCGCTTCTACGGCGCCACGCCGGCCGACCGGGCCGCCTCGCCGGATTACCCTCGCCTCATCCACGACCGGCACTGGCAGCGCCTGGCGGGCTGGCTGGAGGACGCCCTCGCCCGGGGCGCGGAGGTGGTGGTCGGGGGCCGACGCGACGCCGCCGAGCGGTACCTGGAGCCGACCGTGCTGACCGGGGTGGCCCCGGACGACCCGCTCATGACCGAGGAGATCTTCGGCCCGATCCTGCCGGTGCTGCGCTTCGACACGCTCGACGAGGCGCTGGCGCTGGTCAACGCCAGGCCGAAGCCGCTGGCGCTCTATGCCTTCACCGAGAGCGAGGCCCACCGGGAGCGGATCCTGCAGGAGACGTCGGCCGGGGGCACGTGTATCAACGACACCCTGCTGCACTTCATCCACCCGGAACTGCCCTTCGGCGGCGTGGGCCACAGCGGCCTGGGCAAGAGCCACGGGCACTACGGGTTCCTGGCGTTCTCGAACGAACGCGCCGTCCTGCACCAGAAGCTGAAAAAAGCGCCCATCCGGCTCCTCTACCCGCCGTATGGCCCGCGGGTGCGGAGGCTGGCGGCGTGGGTCCTCAAATACTTCTGACCCGGCGCCTCAGCGCTGGTCGAGCACGGCGATGGTGATGCGGCTGACGCAGACGAGGCGGTCCTCCGCGTCCACGATGCGGACGTCCCAGACCTGCGTGGTGCGTCCGCGGTGGAGCGGGCGGGCCGTCCCCGTGACGCGCCCGGAGCGCACGGCGCGGATGTGGTTGGCGTTGATCTCCAGCCCCACACACACCTGCCTGGCCGGATCGGCGCACAGGTAGGCGCCGACGCTCCCGAGGGTTTCGGCCAGCGCCACCGAGGCGCCCCCGTGGAGCATCCCGAGCGGCTGGTGCGTCCGGTGGTCGACGGGCATCGTCGCCTTCAGGTAGTCGTCGCCCAGTTCCGTGAAGCGGATGCCGAGGCGCTCGGCCAGGGTGCCGACGTTCATCGCGTTGAGGCGGCTGACGGTGACGTCCTGTTTCCAGATGGCAGGCATGGCGGGGGCGGGTCGGGGGTCAGCGTCCTTCGGCGTGCTTGCGCCAGTAGCGGGCCAGGCCGTGCCAGCTGGCGGATGGCTCGCCGAAGCGGAGGTAGGCCGGGACGAGCGCGGGGGGGACGTGCGCCTCGACCTCGCGCGCGACGGCCTCGCGGAAGCGGGTGGCGTGGGCGTCGTCGTCCCCTCCGGCTTCGAGCGAGGCCCGGACGGCATCGCCCCAGGCGGTCAGCCGGGCGGCCATCGCCTGGAGGTGCGGCTCGACGTCCGCCACGGGGCCGAAGTGGGTGAGGAAGAGCCGGTCCGGGTTCCAGGCCCGCAGCGTGTCCAGGCTGGCACGCCAGGCCGGCAGGTCGATGTCCGGCGGCGGGGCGACGGGCAGCACGTAGTCGGTGCCGTGGATGCGCATGCCGGCCGTGTCCCCGGCGAAGGCCGTGCCGGAGGCCCGGTCCAGGTAGCTGACGTGGTGCCGGGCATGGCCGGGCGTGTAGGCCACCGCCAGCGTGCGCTCGCCGAAGGAGAGGGTCTCGCCGCCGGAGAGGGGATGGACGTTCCGGGCGGGCACGGCCAGGAACGCCCCCCACAGCCGATCCATCATTGCCCCGTAGAGGCGGCGGGCGCTCTGCAGCAGGCGGTCCGGCTGCACCAGGTGGGGTGCGCCGGCTTCGTGCACGAAAACCTGGATCGCCGGATGAGCCGCCACGAGCGAGCCCGTGACGCCGGCGTGGTCGAGGTGGATGTGTGTGAGCAGGATCGCGTGCACGTCGGCCAGGGTGGCTCCACGGTCCGCCAGCGCCCGTTCCAGCGCGGCGCGCGTCGTGGCCGGGCCGGGGTCGACCAGGAGCAGGCCGGCGTCGCTCTCCAGCACCCCGCAGGCAATGAGGTTCGGGGCGTCGAGGTACCGGAGGTCGGTAAACCAGCTTCGAGGACCCAGGGCGACGGGGGGCATGCCGGGGGAAGACGGGTGAGGGCGATGGGCGGGCATGATACAGCACGCAGGCGGCGCGGTGCAACCCCGGGGACCCCGGCACCCGTACGGGCGGTACAGAACGCGGGCGGAACGCGGCGGAAGGGCGTCGTGCTCCGCCCGTCCTGCCGGCCTGTCCACGCCCCCCGCCTCGCATGGCCCCGCCCGACTCCCGCCTCCCCACCGCCGACCCGAAGGCCGCCAGCCGTCCGATGCGCTACGCGCAGGCGACGCGCACGGCGACGTATGGCTTTCTGAGTGCCCTGCCGCTGCTCGTGCTCTACGAGAGCCTGATCTGGCTCACCAACGAGGGGCGCATCGCCCAGGTCCGCGTGGGCGCGGAGGTCTGGCTGAAGCAGTGGCTGGCGCTGGCCGGCCTGGCGGGGATGCACGTGCTGGCCGCGGTGGTGCTGGGGGTCGGGCTGGTGGTGCTCTGGTGGGACCGGCGACGCCGCCCGCCGCTGCGGCTCGGCTACTTCGCCGGCATCGTCGCCGAGAGCGCGGTGTATGCGGTGGGGCTGGCGGTGCTGGTGTCCGGCGTGGTCGGGGCCCTGTTTGCGATGGCGCTGGTGGGGGCGCCGCCGGCCGAGGCGCTCGGGTTGCGGCTGGCGCTGTCCATCGGGGCCGGGCTCTATGAGGAACTGGTGTTCCGGGTACTGCTCGTCGGCGGGCTGTACGTCGTCCTGAAACGCGTCGTCGCCCGGCCCGTAGCGGCCTATCTCGTCGCCGCCGTGGTCGGCGCGCTGCTCTTCAGCGCGGTGCACTACCTCGGGCCGCTGGGCGATCCCTTCACGCTGCCGTCGTTCACCTTCCGCGCCCTGTTCGGGCTGGCGCTCAATGCCGTCTTCCTGGCGCGCGGCTTCGGCGTGGCCGCCTGGACGCACGCGCTCTACGACGTGATGGTGGTCACGCACCTGCTCGGCTGAACCGGGGCGATCGCGCTGCAACAGCCGGTATCGTTCGGCGTTGAATCCCCCCGACGTCCACGACGGACGTTGGACGTCCCCGACGTTGCTATGTCCTGACGATAACCACCTGTGTCATAGACCATCATGAACGGATTTCGCACCGCGGCCCTGATGGCCGTCCTCATCGTGCTGTTTGCGCTGGCCGGGCAGGCCATCGGCGGCCAGCAGGGCCTGTTCATCGCCTTCGGCTTTGCCGTGCTGCTCAACTTTGGCAGCTACTGGTTCAGCGACAAGATCGTGCTGCGTATGTACGGGGCCCACGAGGTCGACCGTACCACGGCCCCCGAGCTGGTGGACATGGTCGATCGGCTCCGGCAGCGGGCCGGCCTGCCCATGCCGAAGGTCTACGTCATCCCCTCGGAGCAGCCGAATGCGTTTGCGACCGGCCGGAGCCCCTCGCATGCGGCGGTGGCCGTGACCAACGGCATCGTGCGGCTCCTGAGCCGGGAGGAACTGGAAGGCGTCATCGCTCACGAACTGGCGCACATCCAGAACCGGGACATCCTGACCTCGTCGATCGCCGCCACGCTGGCCTCGGCCATCACCCTCCTGGCCCGCTTTGCCTTCTTCTTCGGCGGGAGCGACCGCGACCGCGGCGGGGCGGTGGCCGGCCTGCTCATGCTGATCCTCGCTCCCATTGCCGCCATGCTGATTCAGATGGCCATCTCGCGCACGCGTGAGTTTGCGGCGGATCGCGATGGCGCCCGGATCTGCGGACGCCCGCGGGCGCTGGCCAACGCGCTGGCTCGCCTGCAACGGGGTGCCGAGGCGGTGCCGATGGAGGCCAATCCCGGCACCGCGCATATGTTCATCGTCAACCCCTTCAGCGGGATGATGAGCGGCATCCAGAAGCTCTTCTCGACGCACCCACCCACGGAAGAGCGCATCGAGCGCCTGCTCGAACTGGAACGCACCGGCCTCTGAGCCCTGCCACACCCTCGCAGCGAAACGCCGGGTCCGTCGTCGGGCCCGGCGTTTTTTTGCACCCCCGGGTCATGAAGAGTTTTTTCGTGCGGGACACGACTTTTGAAAAATTTATCGTACTTCACGACGGAGGCCGAACGACACGATCTCCGTGCAGGAGAAATGGGGGGCGGGGGAATCGTGCCACGGCCGGATCCGGCACCCGTGCGCTGAACGCGAGATAGATCACGAGATCGATCATGATCGCCATCCTGTCCCTGTCCTCTCGTCGCCGACGGATTGGTTTCGGTCTGGCGTTGCTGCTGGTGGCTGCCGTGGGTGTGGCTCTCGTCCGGATCGACGCCTCCCGGGCCTACGGCGGTATGCCGGAGGCCTACCGGGTCTACTGGAACTGGGTGGGCCGCCTGTCGCAGGGAGACAGCATGGCGCTCCGGCAGGGGGTTGAGTTACTGTTCGAGTACCCGGATCTGCGTCCGCTCTACCTGCAACTCGCCGAGACGTGCCGGCAGGCCGACCGGCTTCCGGACTGCCGCGAGGCCATGCGGCTGGTGCAGCCGGCCGAGCCGGCAGCCGTCCTGTATCAGCAGGTGGCCCTGCATCAACTCGACCCCGAGGCCGACCTCGACGCGGCAGACGGGCTGGCGCTGGCCGGTCATCCGGCGCTCGACCCGACGCTGGCCCGCTGGCTCGTCGACGAGGCGGGCCGGGCCCACGAGGCCGGCCGCGAGGCGCTCGCAGCCGTCTGGCAGACCCGCCTGGCGTCCGACTCCACCGCGGCGGCCGCCGCCTTCGGCCTGGGCTACCTGGCCGTCCAGCAGCGCGACTGGGCGGCGGCCGAGCGCTACCTGGTGCAGGCGACCCGCATCCACCCGGATGACCCCGAGGCGTACCGCGAGCTGGGTCGCATCTACTACCTCACCGGCCGGCCCGACCGCTTCGAGGCGGCGCTGACGGACGGCATCCGTGCGGCAGAGGCCCAGTTTGATCTGAAGAAGGAACTGATCCTGCGCGGTAACCTGGGCTGGGGACTGATGCAGCGCAGCGGCCGGCTCGACCAGGCCGCGCAGGTCTTCGAGGAGGCCATCGCGCAGAGCCGCATGCTGGCCGACGGCGAAACCGAGGGCATCAACCTCTATCGCCTCGCGCTCGTCCGCTACCGGCAGTTCCGCTACCAGGACGCGCTGGATCTGCTGGATCGTGCGGACGAGCACTATGCCGTACACCTCCCACAGCGCCGGTCCGACGTGCTGGCCCTGCGGGGGACGGTGCTGGGGGACATGGTGCGGCTCGGCGAGGCCGAGCGCACGCTCCGCGCGGCCATCGAAGACGCCCGGACGCAGGGCCACGCGAGTGCCCACGTGAACGCCTCCATCGCGCTCGCTCAACTCCGGTATCGGATGGGGCGGTACGAGGCTGCGGAGGCCACCGCGCGCCAGGCCCTGGCGCAGGCCCAGGCGTACGACATGGCGGACGCCGTCATCGGCGCCCACATGGTGCTGGGCGACCTCGCCGCGCGCCACGGGGACTTCCGCGAGGCCGAGCGGCACTACCGCGCCGGACTGGAACAGGCCGAAAAGACGAAAAGCGACAGCCGGATCCGTGAGCTGTACCGGCGCCTGGGACGCATGGCGCTGACCACGCATGATGCCCGCCGTGCACAGTTCTACTACGAGAAGCTGCTCGAAACCACCGGCCCGGATCAGGGAGAGCGGGCGGAGATCTACCTGGGCCTGGGAGACACCTACGCCCGTTTCGGCAACGAGGACAAAGCCCGGCAGTACTACGATCAGGCTCTGGCCCACCTGGGCGAGGGCGGGAGCCGGCACCTGCGGGTCAACGCCCTGCTGGCCCGGGCCTGGGTCGACATCGAGGCGGCCGACTATGAAGCGGCCGCGGCCACGCTGGAGGCGGCCCGCCCGCTCGTCGCAGACGACCCCGGAGGCCGGTCCCGCCTGGAGGCGGCGCTCGGCAACCTCTACCTGGCGCAGGGCCGCTACGGCGAGGCCCTCCGGCACCTGCGGCGTGCCGCCGCCGTGCCCGCCCAGATGCAGCGTCCGGCCACGCGCTGGCACCTGCTGCACGGGCAGGCCCTGGCCTACTGGCACCTCGGGCAACGCGCCGCCGCCGAAGAGGCTTTCCTCGAAGCCATCCGCGGCATCGAGTCGCTGCGGAGCACCCTCGACGCCGCCGAGGACCGGGCGTTCTTCGTACAGAACAAGACCGGCGTCTTTGACAACTACGCCGCTTTCCTGGAGGAGCAGGGCCGGCTGGAGGAGGCGCTGTACTACACCGAGCGGGCACGCAGCCGCAGCCTCGTCGACCTGCTGTATACCACGCAGCGCGGCCGCGAACTGGATGCCACCCGCCTCACCGATCAGGCCATCGAGATGGACCGGCGGCTGCGGGCGCTGGCGCAGGAACTGCGGTGGACGGCCCTGGAGCCGACGTCCGACGCGGAGGAGACCCCCGAAGCCACCACGCGCGCCGCGTACCTGCGCCGGGAATACGAGCGTACCGACTCGCTCTACCGGGAGGTGAGCCTCCGCCTGCGCGCCGCCGAGCGGATGTACGTCTTCGATCCCATCATGCCGGACTCCGTGCAGGCCCTCCTGCAGCCGGATGAGGCGATGATCGTCTACAACCTCCACCCCCGCGAACGCGGCGGACGGCCGGAGCCGCGCTCCCTGGCCTACATCGTGCATACGGACGGGGTGCAGCTCCAGCGCCTGGAGGTGGACGATGAGACGGTGCGGGAAGCCGTCCGCTTCTTCCGCAGCCAGATCAGCACCGGAGAGGGCACGCCCGGCACCGGCTGGCAACCCACCGCCCGCCGCCTCTATGCCGACCTGGTGGCCCCGCTGTTGCCGGCATTGCCTCCCGGAGTCCGGCACCTCCACCTCGTCCCGGAAGGCGCCCTCCATTACCTGCCGTTCGCCGCGCTGCAGGATGAGCAGGGGCGGTTCCTCGTCGAGCGCTTCAGCCTGTCCGTCGTGCCCTCGGCCTCCGTGCTGGCGCTGAGCCGCCGGCGCAACCCCCGGCGCTGGCGTTCCATGCTCCTCGTGGCCGACCCCGCCGGACGGCTGCCGGGCGCCCGCCAGGAGGTGCGTGCCATCGCTGCCCGCGCGACCTCCCGGCGCATCGTGCTCGAAGGCGCCCGTGCCACGCAGGCCAACCTGGAGGAACGCGCCCCGGCGTATGACATCCTCCACCTGGCCACCCACGGCCAGTTCGTGAGCCAGGCCCCCTGGCGCTCCTACCTCGAACTGGCCGACGGCCCCTTCCATGTCGACGAGATCGGCCGCCTGCGCCTCGATGCCTACCTCGTCACCCTCAGCGCCTGCGAAACGGCCCTCAGCGGCGGCCTCCTGTCCGACATCCCCGACGGGGATGAATGGATCGGGTTGAACCAGGCGTTTCTCGCCGCCGGCACGCCCACCGTCATGGCCAGCCTCTGGGCCATCGACGACGAGGTCAGCAGCCCGTTGATGATCGGCTTCTACGACCGCCTGGGGCCCGAAGGCAAGGCGCACGCCCTGGCTACCATGCAGCGCCGCTTCATCCAGGACCCGACCACCCGCCACCCGTTCTACTGGGCGGCCTTCACCGTCATCGGTGACCCCCTGTGACCCCGATCCCTGATTCCGACGAACCCCGCGTGAGTCCCCTGTCGCGTACCCCGGTGAACCGAAGAGGTTTTGAAATGAACGATGGAGCCTCTCCCGTACGGCCCCCTGTGCGGGCCCTGACGACCGCCCTCCTGCTCGTTGCATGCCTGAGCCTGACGGCCCAGGCCCAGGTCCGGGTGACGAGCCAGCACGGTGAAGTGCGCATCCAGAACGGCCCGGCCGTCCTGCGCATGATGCCGGTGGCGGGTAAAAGCTCTGGAACCACCTGGATGGCGCTGGACAACGTCGGCAATGCCTATCGGATCAGCGGCTACGCGGAAAACCCGACGGGGGGATCGGACGACCCGACCGAGGAGACGGTCGTCGTCGTCGACGGCTATCAGAACAACCCGACGGGGGGATCGGACGACCCGACCGAGGAGACGGTCGTCGTGGCCGACGGCTATCAGGACGTGCTGGTCTACCTCCGCGAAAAGCACGGGGTGACGGTGCGGCATGACCCGGACCTGGGGGCCGATCTGCTGACGCTCCCCGGCGCCGATGACCCCCTGGCGGCGCTGCTGGAGATCCTCACCACCGACACCTTCGACGGCCGCCCCCTCACCGACTATTTCCGGCTGCTGGAGGTGGCCACGATGGGGCTGTTCGACCAGCCGGGGCCGACGCCCGCCAAGCCGACCCGCTGGGTACTGCCCTTCCCCAACGATCGCTTCTACCCGATGCAGTGGAACCTCTTCCGGGCGCGGCTGGCGGCGGCTCAGTGGCACCCGGCCCGGCCGAAGAAGCGCGTGCGGATTGCGATCATCGACAGCGGCATCGCCCCGGCCAGCCGGGCGCACGAAGGCCTGGACGGCGCTGCCGTCGCGCATCGGCCCGTGGCGCCGTCCACCGGCGCGCCCGTTGCCCACGCGCTCGGGATCGTGTCGCTCCTGGCGGATCGCGGCCAGGATGCGAGCGGCATCGTCGGGCTGCTCGGGCAGTGGGACGGGACGGGCTGTTTCGGCCGCACGCCCCTGCTGGCGGACGCCCCGCCCGAGATCATCTCCTACAACGTCGGTGACTTCTCGCCCAACTCGATCTATGTGGCCGAGGCCATCCGGGCCAGCGTGGCGCAGCAGGTCGATGTCATCAACCTGAGCCTGCGCCTGGCCTACTCGCCGCTCGTCGAGGAAGCCATCCGGGACGCGCTGGCCGCCAACGTCATCGTGGTCGCCGCGGCGGGCAATTACGCGCCGGGCACCGCATACCGCCCCACGGCCTTCCCCGCCAACATCGAGGGCGTCATCGCCGTGGGGGCCGCCGGGCCGGACATGGCCGTCAGCCCGACGTCTGCCAATGAAGGCCTCGACCTGCTCGCCCCCGGTGAGGAGGTGCTCGTCGGGGGGCCGGGCGACATCTGGTACTACAACGGCGGCACGTCGCTGGCGGCGCCGCACGTGACGGCCACCGTGGCCCTGATGCGGGCCGTGCGCCCGGACCTGACGCCGGCCGAGGCGCTGGCGGCCCTGCAACGCCGGGCACAGGCGGCCTCCGAGACGTCGCCGGGGTTCCTCAACGCCCTCAGCGCGCTCAACGACGTCCTGCCGCCGCCGGAGCGCGTGCGGTACGTGCAGACCCCGCACACGTGTAGCTTCTCGCCGGGTAGCCTCGTCGATGCCCTGGGTAAAGACGTGGAAGCGTACGACCACCACATCGACGACGATCTCTTCCCCGAGGCCGACCAGCCCGAACTGCCTGCCGCCCCGATGCTGGCAGGCAATTACCCCAACCCGTTCAACCCGTCGACGACGGTTCGCTTCATGCTGCCGGCGCGGCAGCACGTGCGGCTGGCCGTCTACAACGCGCTCGGGCAGGAGGTGCAGGTGCTCGTCGAGGGCGTGCGGGAGGCGGGCGAGCACGAGGTGCGCTTCACCGCCCGGAACCTGCCGAGCGGCGTCTACTTCGCCCGGCTCGAAGCGGCCGCCCACACGGCCGTGCGGAGCCTGGTGCTGGCCGAGTAGCCGGGCCGGGGTCAGGTCCCCGCCACGGGCAGTTCGTTCCAGCGCGTGGTGAACCGCGGCGAGCGGCGCTGCTGGTTCATCTGCCAGGGCCGGTCCAGCCCCGAGGCGCCGAAGCACAGCGTGCCGCGCCCCCAGCGCCGGTTGATGGCGTCGATGGTGTCCATCAGCGCGCTCTGCTCCGGGGCGGGCGGGGCGGCAAACAGATCGCCCTGACGGTCCGGCGCCGGCTGGATGCCGGTGACCATGACGCCGGCCTTGCGGTAGACGAACCCCGGTCGGTAGATCCGCTCCAGCCCGGCATGAGCCGCGCGGATCAGGTCCGGCGTGTAGCTGGTCGGGATGGACAGGGTCGTCGTGGCGCGGTTGCTGTACGAAGGGCCGGGGCCGTGGTCCTTCGTCGTCAGGAACACGCTCACCACGGCGGCGACGCTGCCCTGCCGCCGTAGCTTCTCGCCCACGCGCGCGGCAAAGGCCGTCACGGCCTCCCGGATCCCGGCCAGATCCCGCTGCGGTGTGCCGAACGAGCGGGAGCACAGGATGGCCTTCCGGGGCGGGCGCACCTGCTCCAGCGGCAGGCAGGACCGCCCCCGCAACTCCCACACCGTGCGCAGCCCGACGACGGTCAGGTGCTGCCGGATCCAGCGGTCGTCGGCGTCGCGCAGGTCGCGGGCGGTGCGGAGGCCGTGGGCCTGCAGGCGGGCGGCGTAGCGCGGCCCGATGCCCCAGACGTCCTCCACCGGAACGCGGGCGAGCAGGGCATCGGCGTTGCGCGCCGTCAGGCAACAGACCCCGTGGGGCGCGTGCCGCTTCGCAAACCGATTGGCGATCTTCGCCAGCGTCTTCGTCGGTCCCAGGCCGATCGACGTGGGGATGCCCGTCCACCGCCACACCCGCTCCCGGAGGTCGCGCGCGAAGGCCGGCGTGCGGAGCGCCGGCGCCAGATGCAGAAACGCCTCGTCGATCGAATAGGCCTCGACCTCCGGCACCGCTGCCTGCAACGTGCTCATCACACGCTGCGACATATCGCCGTACAGGGCGTAGTTGGACGAGAACACCGCCACGCCGTGCTGCCGGATCACGCGGCGGTAGCGGAAAACGGGCGCGCCCATCGGCAGGCCCAGGGCTTTGGCCTCGTTCGAACGGGCGATGATGCAGCCGTCATTGTTGGAGAGCACCACCACGGGACGCCCCTCCAGCCCGGGATCGAAGACCCGCTCGCACGAGACGTAGAAGTTGTTGCAGTCGACCAGGGCAAAGCTCATCGCAGGACGTGGATGGCGTGCGTCACGACGCCCCACACGCGAACATCCATCTCCTCCTCGATCTCGATGGGCGGGAACGACGGGTGCGATGCCTGAAGCCAGATCCGGCCCCCCTGCCGCTGCAAGCGCTTGACGGTCAGCTCGCCGTCGAGGGCGGCGACGACCACGTCGCCGGGGCGGGGCTCCAGCGAACGGTCCACGATGAGCAGATCGCCGTCCCGGATGCCGGCGCCCGTCATCGAACGGCCCTGTACCCGCACGAAGAACGTCGCCGCCGGATGGCGGATCAGGTACTCGTTCAGATCCAGCGACTGGTCCAGATGATCGTCGGCCGGGGAGGGGAATCCGGCGTCGATCCGAAAGGCATACAGGGGAAACGACATGGCGAACACCTCCGTGGGGACCGGCGGAAGAAAAAGGTGTTCGATCTATGTGTCAATACCTGAACATATGTGCCGGGGTGATTTTTCACGTCGTCAGCCGTCAGCCTTCAGTACAGCTAGCTGAAAGCTGATCGCTGAAAGCTGATCGCTGAAAGCTGCCCCTTAACGGCTCTCCTGCCACAAGACGTGCATGGGACGGCGCAGGAGGAGGACGCCTTCGAGCAGGGTGCGGTCGAAGTTGATGAAGCCGTTGGCGAGGTAGATCTCCTCGGGCGTACACCGATAGAGCAGCTTGACCTCGCGGTCGCCCCGGCGGTGGTCGGTCGTCAGGAGCGCGCCGACGAGCCCGGTGGGGGCGGTGCCGACGAACACGTCGAGGCCCTCGCCGTCGGTGCCGAGCGTGCCGTTGACGTAGCCGTAATCGATCGGGTAGATGATCTCCGGGTAGCGCGGATGCGCGGAACGGCGCGGCCGGTCGATGGTGAGGCCGTGCGTCTCGATCACCCGTTCCCAGGCGGCCCAGTCCAGATGCCGGGCGACGAGCGGTTTCAGGCGGAGCAGGTGCATCGCGCGGGGGGAGGGGGCCGGCCCACGAAGGCGGCGGGGCGGAGGGGCTACCCGTCCGGGGCCCTCGCCGCTGTGCCGGTTCAGGCCCGCCCCGGTTTGTCCGGGAGGACGGTTCGGATGTGCAGTTCGACGAGCTGGCGTTCGTCGACCACGTCCGGGGTGTTCGACATCGGTTCGTGGGCGCTCTGCGTTTTCGGGAAGGCGATGACGTCCCGCAGCGAGCCGGCGCCGGCCAGGAGCATCACGATGCGGTCCAGGCCGAGGGCGATGCCGCCGTGCGGGGGAGCGCCGTAGCGGAAGGCGTTCAGCAGGAAGCCGAAGCGTTCCTCGGCCTCGGCCTCGTCGATGCCCAGGAGCCGGAACATGCGTTGCTGCACGGCGCGGTCGTGGATTCGGATGGAGCCGCCGCCGATCTCGTTGCCGTTGAGCACGAGGTCGTAGGCGCGCGCCCGGGCCTGGCCGGGGTCGTCGTCCAGCAGCGGGACGTCCTCGGGGCGGGGCGAGGTGAAGGGATGGTGCATGGCGTAGAAGCGCTGCGTCTCCGGGTCCCATTCCAGCAGCGGAAAGTCGGTGACCCAGAGGAAGCGCCAGGGGCCGTCGCTGCTGTCGCCGATGAGGCCCAGCTCCTCGGCCATGTGCAGGCGCAGCGCACCCATCTGCGTGTAGACCGTCGGGGCCGGGCCGGCCAGCACCAGCACCAGGTCGCCGGCCTGTGCGCCGACGGCCTCGATGGCCCGCTCGACGTGCACTGTCGGCAGCACCTCGGCCTTGACGGACGAATACGTCTCGGAGCCGTCGGAGGGCCGCTTGAAGTAGACGAGCCCGCCTGCGCCGATGCGCTTGCGGACGACGTCTTTGTCCAGCCGGTCCATGGCACCGCGGCCGCGGTCGCCCTCACCGGGTACGCGGATGGCGACGATCTTGCCGCCGTTCTCGAGCACGCCGTCGAAGACGCGGAAGCCGGACCCCTCGAAGGCCGCGCTGACGTCGTGGATCTCCATGCCGGCGCGCAGGTCCGGCTTGTCGGAGCCGTAGCGGCGGAGGGCTTCGTCGTAGGTCATGCGAGGGAAGGGACGCGGCAGTTCGACGCCCTTGAGCTCGCGCCAGACGGCGGCCATCAGGCCTTCGATGAGGTCATAGATCTGCTCCTCCGTGGCGAAGCTCATCTCCACGTCCACCTGCGTGAACTCGGGCTGGCGGTCGGCGCGGAGGTCTTCGTCGCGGAAGCACTTGACGATCTGCACGTAGCGGTCGAGCCCGGCCACCATCAGGATCTGCTTGTAGGTCTGCGGGCTCTGCGGGAGCGCGTAGAACTTGCCGGGGTGGAGCCGGCTGGGCACGAGGTAGTCCCGCGCGCCCTCGGGCGTGGACTTCATCAGCACTGGCGTTTCGATCTCCAGGAAGCCGTGCAGGTCGAAGTGGCGGCGGGTGATCTGGTAGAATCGGTGGCGCAGGATGAGGTTGCGCTGCAGCTCGGGCCGGCGCAGGTCCAGGTAGCGATACTTGAGGCGCAGGTCCTCGTTGGCGAGGGTGCGTTTCTCCTCATGGGCCGAGATCGTAAAGGGCGGGGCCTCGGCCGTGTTCAGGATGACGAGGTCGTCGACGTAGACCTCGACCTCGCCCGTGGGCAGCTTCGGGTTGACCTGCTCGGCGTCGCGCGCGCGCACGGTGCCGCGGACGGAGACGACGAACTCGCTGCGGAGGCTATCGGCCAGGGTGTGGGCTGCCCGGCTCACGTGGGGCTCGAAGACGACCTGCGTCAGGCCGTGGCGGTCGCGCAGGTCGATGAAGATGACGCCGCCGAGGTCGCGCCGGGTATCGACCCAGCCCTTGAGGACGACGGTCTGGCCGACGTGCTCGGGGCGGAGCGCGCCGCAGGTATGGGTCCGGGGGCCGTGGGTGTCGGTGCTGACGAGGGGAGAACGCGGGTCGTCCATGCTGACTAACCTGGTCGAAAAGGGGATTTCGCGGAGGAACAAAGTCACAAGGTACGGCGGCCGGGGGATTGCCCCGGTGCCGGGCCTTTCAAAAAACGGTGTAGAATGAAACGGCCGAGAATGCCGGCCGCGCCGGAGGCGGGCCGCAGCACCGATGCTGCGGAAACGTTAACTTCCCGCACCCATCGCCCGGCGACCCGGGCCTGTCCGTTCTTCGAGACGTCGCGTAAGGCATTATGGCAGATCAACCTACGGCCCCGGCCGCCGTCGCCGCCGGGGCAGCTTCTTCGGGCATCCCCGGGGGCTCTCGACCCTCTTCTTCACCGAGATGTGGGAGCGGTTCAGCTACTACGGCATGCGCGCGCTGCTCGTGCTGTTCATGACGACCGCTACCACCGAGGCCAACCCGGGCCTCGGCTACGACATCGGCATGGCGACGGCCATCTACGGCCTCTACACCTTCTTCGTCTACGTGCTCTCGCTGCCCGGCGGCTGGGTGGCGGATAACATCTGGGGGCAGAAGAAGGCGGTGTTCGTCGGCGGCGTCATCATCGCTGCCGGGCATTTCTCGATGGCAATCCCGTTCACGTCCACGTTTTTCCTGGGCCTGGTGCTGATCGTGATCGGGACGGGGCTGCTGAAGCCGAACGTGAGCACGATCGTCGGGGATCTGTACCCGGAGGGCGGTGCGCGGCGGGATGCCGGCTTCTCGATCTTCTACATGGGCATCAACATCGGCGCCGTGGCCGGGCCGTTCTTCTGCGGGCTGCTCGGGGAGGGCTACAACTGGCACTGGGGCTTCTCGCTGGCCGGCATCGGCATGGTGCTGGGCCTGATCCAGTACCGGCTCGGGGAGAAGTACCTGGCGGGCGCGGGGGAGTACAAGCTGGACGACGATCCGGCCGCGCGCGCCCGGCGGAGCCGCCATTTCTACACGATCGCGTCGGTGCTGGCCGCGGTGGTGGTGGTGATCGGCTTTCTGATGAGCAGCGGAGCCTTTCCGCTGACGCTGGAGGAGCTGGCGGGCAGCCTCGGGGTGCTGGCCGTGCTCATCACCATCGGCTTCTTCGTCTACATCATCTTCTTCGGCGGGCACACGCCGCTGGAGAAAAAGCGCCTCGGGGTCATCTTCTGGCTGTTCCTGCTGGCGGCGCTGTTCTGGTCCGGCTTCGAGCAGGCCGGCTCGTCGCTGAACCTGTTTGCGCGGGACCTGACGGACCGGACGTTCGGCAGCCTGGAGATCCCGGCCAGCACGCTGCAACTCATCAACCCCTTCTTCATCATCGTCTTCGCGCCGGTCTTCGGCTGGCTGTGGACGTGGCTGGCGCGGCGCAATGCCAATCCGTCGATTCCGGTGAAGTTCGGGCTGGGGCTGCTGGGCCTCTCGGCCGGGTTCTTCGTGCTGAGCTGGGGGGCGGCCAACGCCACCGTGGAGAACCCGGTGACGCCGGCGTGGCTGGTGGTGACCTACTTCCTGCACACGGTCGGGGAGCTGTGCCTGAGCCCGGTGGGGCTGTCGTCCATGACGAAGCTGGCGCCGAAGAACCGCGTGGGGCAGATGATGGGCATCTGGTTCGTGGCGGCGGCTCTGGGCAACCTGTTCGCCGGGCTCGTCGCCGGCCGGCTGGAGACGCTGGCGCCGAGCAGCCTGTTCTGGACCGTCGCGCTCATCGTGGGCGGCGGCGGCCTCGTCGCGCTCCTGATGGCCCCGCCGATCAAGAAGCTGATGGGGAACGTGGAGTGAATGCCGAATGGCGCGTGACGAGGGTCGAATAGGCTTCGCTGCTCGTTGCTCGCCGCGTTCACGCTCACCCACTCGACCCTCGCCACTCGACACTCATCACTCGAAACTCGACACTCCTAAATGGATCGCATCACCGTTGCCGTCACCCGGCTTCCCCACGCCGAAGGCCTGGAACTCCCGCACTACGCCACCGAGCAGAGCGCGGGGATGGATCTGCGTGCGGCGGTGCCGGCGGACGCTCCGCTGACGCTGCCGCCCGGCGCCCGGGCCCTCGTGCCGACGGGGCTGCAGATCGCGCTGCCGGCGGGCTACGAGGGGCAGGTGCGGCCGCGCAGCGGGCTGGCCTACCGGCACGGCGTCACCGTGCTCAACAGCCCCGGCACCATCGACGCCGATTACCGGGGAGAGGTGAAGGTGCTGCTGGTCAACCTGGGGTCGGAGCCGTTCACCATCGAGCGCGGGGAGCGCATCGCCCAGCTCGTCGTCGCGCGCCATGCCCACGTGGCGTGGGCCGCCGAGGCGGAGCTGGCAGCCACCGCCCGCGGCGCCGGCGGCTTCGGCTCGACGGGAAGGGGCTGAGCGGCTCCCGGCCGGCCTAGAACGCCGGGCTGAGGCGGAGCCAGAGCGAGGGAGCGAGGCCGTTGCCGTCGATGTCCTTCAGCGGCCAGGCCAGCTCCAGGCGTACCTCGCGGTCGTTGAAGCCCACCCCGAAGCCGGCCGACGGGATCACGTCGGTCAGGCGGACGGCGTCGGTGCCCGCGTGGCCGTTCGTCCAGCCGGCGTCGAACAGCCCGAAGACCTGCACGTCGTCGAGCAGGTCGTCCAGCAGCGAGACCCGGCCGACGGCCAGTTCGGCGTTGGCCAGCAGCATGCGTGTGCCGAAGAACGCGTTTTGCGGATACCCGCGCACGGTGCCCAGGCCGCCCAGGGTGAACTGCTTCTGCAGCGGGGTGCCCTCGGTGGCGTAGCCGCCGCGGGCGCGCAGGCTGAGGCTGGAGAAGGGGCTCAGCGGGAGGTAGAGCCGCAGGTCGCCGAGGTAGCGATTGAAGCTATACGCGCCGCCAAGGCCCTGGCCGATCTCCGCTTCGGTGCGGACGGCCAGGCCCCGCGGCAGGCTGCGCAGGCCGGCCACGCGCCCGCCCTCGGCGGCGAACACGAGCGTGTTCATCCGCTCGCCCTCGGCGCTCACCGGCGGGTTGAAGCGGAAGCCGTTGCCGTCGATGCCGAAGAAGGACCACCCCGTGATCCGCTCCAGCGTGCGGTGCACCTCGGAGCGATAGCCGGCGGTGATCTGGGCGTAGGGGGTGAGGCGTTGCACGGCGTAGAGCGTCCAGCCCTCGGTTTCGTAGTAGTCGAAGTAATCGCTCTCGAAGAAGAAGGCGGCCAGCGAGTTTTCAGCCCAGCTCAGCTTCCAGAGGTCTTCCGTCGTGGTGTTGCGCCGGTAGGCCCCGCCGAGCTTCAGGCCGAAGGCGTGGCTGCGGGCCGGTCCCGGCCGCACCTCGGCGCCGATCTCGTAGCGCCAGGCCTTCCGCCCGAACGCGTAGGAGGCCTGCCCGTAGAGCGTGGCCCGGTCGTAGTCGTCGTCCCAGTCGAGCGGCGGCAGGCCGATGCCGAGCACGAAGCCTTCGACGCGGTTGTAGCGGATGGCGGGGATGGGGCGGTAGGCGGCCGTGGCCCGGTACGGCCAGTAGTAGGACAGGTCGCCCACGAAGGCGTCGACGTCGTGAAAGCGTTCGAAGGGCGCCTCCCAGCGGGGGTCGACGCGGGGCCGGGCGGCGGCGGAGTCGTCGTCCGGGGGATGCGGCGTCATGGTGTGCGGCCGGGCGGCCGGCCCGGTCTCCGGAGCCGTCTCGTGGGCAAAGGCCGGGGCTTCGGCATCCCGTTCGAGGCGGCGGATCAGCCACAGCGCATCGGTGAGGCCGTCCTCGATGGCGTCGAAGCGGGCGCGGGTGGCCTCGTCGTCGGCCAGGTCGGCGCGCAGCGAGCGGATCTGGTGGCGGAGGTCGACGAGCAGCGCCTTGAGGTCCCGCAGGTCGTCCGGGGTCAGCGCGACCGGGGCGGTGGCCGGTGCGGCCGGCGGCAGGCCGGCCGCCGGTGGGGCGAAGCCGCTGGTGGCGTGGCTGAGTTGCAGCGCCATCGTGCGCAGCCGGTCGCTGACGTCGCCGCTCGGATGCTGCATGGTGGCCTCCTGCAGGACGCCGACGACGGTGCCGAGGATCGATTCGATCAGGTGGCGCTGGGTATCGTAGGTCGCCGGGACGGTCGAGGGTGTGTCCTGGGCGTGCAGGCGCGGTGCGGTAGCGGCCGGCAGCAGTACGGCGGCGAGAAGGACGGCGGTGAGGCGGTTCATGATCGGCAGGAGGATGGGCTTCTCAACGGGAGCACGCAACGGTGGCGTGTGGACCCGTGAGGGCGGGGGCGCCCGGGGTCCGCGCCAGATACGAACCGGCCCGCCGGATGGTTACAGGGGTGGGGTGAGGGGTGCTGGTTCAGCCACACCCTCACACCTCGACACTCAACCCACCGACAGCAGCCGCGCGTTGATGGCGACGACGACGGTGCTGAGGCTCATCAGGACGGCGCCGACGGCGGGGCTGAGGATGATCCCGGCCCAGAACAGTACCCCGGCCGCCAGCGGGATGGCGACGATGTTGTAGCCCGCCGCGTACCACAGATTCTGCACCATCTTGCGGTAGGTTGCCTTCGAGAGCCGGATGATGTCGACGGCGTCGCGCGGGTCGCTCTCGACGAGCACGATGTCGGCCGTCTCGACGGCCACGTCGGTGCCGGCGCCGATGGCGATGCCGACGTCGGCCGTGGCGAGGGCCGGGGCGTCGTTGACGCCGTCGCCGGTCATGGCGACGACCCGGCCTTCCTGCTGGAGTTGCTTGATCTGATCGGCCTTCTCGTCGGGCAGGATCTCGGCCAGCACGCGGTCGACGCCGATCTCCCGGGCGACGTACCGCGCCACGCGTTCGTCGTCGCCGGTGAGCATGACCACGTCGATGCCGAGGTCGTGAAGCATCTGCACGGCCTCCTTCGAGGCGTCCCGGATCACGTCGGCCAGGGCGAGCGCGCCGATCGGCGTGTCGTCGCGGACGACGTAGACGACGGTCTTGCCCTGCTCGCTGAGTGCGTCGGCGTCGTGGTCGGGCAGGCGGAGGCCGGCGCGCTCGACGGCGCCGGGGCTGAGGACGCGGATCCGATGCCCGTCGACGGTGGCCTCGACGCCCTCGCCGGTGCGCGATGCGAAGTCGGTGGTGTCGGGCAGGTCGAGGCCGCGCTCCTCGGCGCTGTGCACGATGCCGGCGGCGATGGGGTGCTCGCTGTGCTGCTCGACGGCGGCGGCCAGACGCAATAGCTCGTCTTCATCGGCATCGCCGAACGTCCGAATGTCCGTGACGCCGAAGCGGCCTTCGGTGAGCGTGCCGGTTTTGTCGAAGACCATCGTGTCGAGGTGGCGGGCGCGTTCGAAGGCGGCGCGGTTGCGGATGAGCAGGCCGCGCCGGGCGCCGAGGCTGGTGGAGACGGCCACCACGAGCGGGACCGCCAGGCCCAGGGCGTGCGGGCAGGTGATGACCATCACCGTCACCGCCCGCTCGATGGCGAAGGTCAGGTCTTCCGGGCGCACGGTCAGCCAGACCCCGAACGTGATCGCCCCGGACGCCAGCGCGATGAGCGTCAGGTAGAACGCGGCCCGATCCGCCAGGTGCTGCGTGCGGCTCTTCGACTGCTGCGCCTCGCGGACGAGGCGGATCACCTGGTTCAGGTAGCTGTCCTCCCCGGTCTTCTCGACCTCCACCACGAGCGTCCCGGCGCCGTTGATCGCCCCGGCGATGACCTCGTCGCCCTCGCCTTTCTCGACGGGTTTGCTCTCGCCCGTCAGCAGGCTCTCGTTGAGGCTCGACCGGCCCTCGACGATGCGGCCGTCGGCGGGGATCTGCTCGTTAGCCCGGATGCGGACGCGGTCGCCGGGCCGGAGGTCGGTCACGGGCACGTCTTCCGTCTCGCCGCGCTCGGTGATCCGGTGCGCCTCCTTCGGCATCAGCGCGGCCAGCTCCTCCAGCGCCCGGCTCGCGCTCATCACCGAGCGCATCTCGATCCAGTGGCCCGCCAGCATCAGATCCACCAGCGTGGCCGTCTCCCAGAAAAACAGCTTGCCTTCGAGGCCGAAGACGACCGCCGCGCTGTAGGCGAAGGCGACGGTGATCGCCAGGGCGACGAGTGTCATCATGCCGGGCCGGCGGTCGCGTAGCTCGCGGACGAGGCCGGTCAGGAAGGGCCAGCCGCCGTAGCCGTAGACGAACGCGCTCAGCGCGAGCAGCACCCAGCGGTCGCCGGGGAAGGCCAGCGCCTCGCCGATGCCGAGCCAGCCCTGGATCATCGGGCTGAGCAGCAGGATCGGGATCGTCACGACCAGCGAGACGAAGAACCGCCGCCGGTAGTCGGCGACCATGTGGGCATGGTGATCGTGGCCGGCGTTTCCGTGATCGGCGTTTCCGTGATCGGCGTCGGTGTGGTGATGGGCGTGGGCGTCCATGGTTGCAGGTTGGTCAGGCTGGCGCGAGGAAGGAGGGGAGCCGGACGTCACGGCCGTTCGGCGTCGCGGCCGTTTGGCGTCACGGGCGGTACCGGGTGAAGACGTGCCGGGGGCCGTTCCGGTCGAAGGCGATGACGTCGTAGGGGTCCTGCCGGTCGCCCTGTTCCATCCCCGGCGAGCCGATGGGCATGCCCGGGACGGCGATGCCGGTGATGTCCGGCTGCTCGGCCAGCAGTCGCTCGATGTCGGCGGCCGGCACGTGCCCCTCGACGACGTAGGTGCCGACGGCGGCGGTGTGGCACGCGTGGAGCGGGTCGGGTACGTGGAAGCGCTGCTTCACCGGCGTGAGGTCCGGCAGGTCGGTCACCGTCACCTCGAAGCCATGCTCGCGGAGGTGATCGACCCACTTCGTGCAGCAGCCGCAGGTGGGGGTCTTGAAGACGGTGACCGCCGGCAGGGCGGAGGCGGTGGAGACGGCCCCGGAAGCCGTCGTCCCGGAAGCCGTCGTCCCGGAGGCCGTGGCCGGGGCGGGGGGGGAGGCCGGGCGGGAGAGCCAGGTGACGCCGCCGAGGCCGATCAGGGCGATCACGGCGCCGGCGGCGAAGGCGTAGAGGTAGGTGCGTGGACGAGGCATGGGGATTCCGTCGGGGATCGTGGAAGGTGTAGTGGAAAGGAGGACGGTCAGGATTGGACGACCAGCGTGCCGTGCTGCATGTTCATCCCGCAGATGAACGAGAAGGTGCCGGCCTCTGTCGGGGTGAATTCGATGACGACCGGCTCGTTCATCGGCAGGTCGGTCGCTTCGATGCCGAAGTCGGGGATCATAACCTGCTCCAGGCAGGCCGAGGGCGTCGTGCGGGTGAAGATCAGCCGGGCCGGGACACCGGCCTGCAGCGTGATCTGCCCGGGTTCGTAGCCCGAGGCGCCGGCAGTGATCTCGACGACCTGAACGCCGTCCTGCATCGTGACGCCGTGCCCGGCGCCGTCGTCGGGCGTCATGCCGTCGGCGTGCATGCCCGTCGCATGATCGCCGGGTGAGGCGGTGTCGTCGTTCGGGTTGCCGCCACAGGCGGCCAGGGTGAGGGCCAGCAGGAGTGCGGGGAGCAGAGAGTGCAAGCGGTTCATGGGAGTCACGGGTTGGTTGTGGACGTGTTGCGAAGGGTACGGTGCGGATCGGGGTCAGGGGGCGGGGGACGGCTCCGGGGTCGGGTGCGGTGCGGCCGGGACGGCGCCCGGCGCGTCGCCCGCCTCCGCCTGCGGCAGGCGCCGCCGGTGGACGAGAACGTAGACGGCCGGGATGACGATGAGCGTCAGGATCGTCGAGCTGATCAGGCCGCCCACCATCGGTGTGGCGATGCGTCGCATGACCTCGCTGCCGGTGCCCGTGCCGACCATGATCGGCAGCAGGCCGATGAGCGTGGTGAAGACGGTCATCAGCTTCGGGCGGACGCGGTCCACCGCGCCTTCCTCCAGCGCCGCGTGCAGCATGGCCCGCGAGGTCAGCCGCCCTGCGTGGCGGTAGCGGGCCAGCGCTTCGTCGAGGTAGACCTGCATCACCACGCCCGTCTCGGCCGCCAGCCCGGCCACGGCGATGAACCCGACCCCGACGGCGATCGACATGTTGAAGTCGAGCGCGGCCATCAGCCACACGGCGCCGACGACGGCGAAGGGCAGCGTGCCCATCAGGATGGTCGTCTCGGTGACGTTCTTGAAGTGGATCAGGAGGAGCAGGAAGATGATGGCCAGCGTGATCGGCACGAGCACCTGTAGCCGCCGGTTGGCCCGTTCCATGTACTCGTACTGCCCGCTCCACGTGAGCGAGTAGCCCGCCGGCAGGTCCACCTGCTCGGCCACGATCTGCCGGGCACGTTGCACGTAGGTGCCCACGTCCACGCCCGGCGCCAGGTCCACGAAGACCCAGGCGTTGGGGCGGGCGTTCTCGCTCTTGATCATCGGCGGGCCGTCCACCAGGCGGAACGCGGCCAGTTGCCCCAGGGGAATCTGCGCGCCGGGGCCGGTCCCCGCGGACGCGGGGATGGGGACGAGCACCTGCCGCAGCGCCGGGAGGTTGTCGCGCAGGTCGCGGGGATAGCGGACGTTGACGGGGTAGCGTTCCAGGCCCTCGACGGTCGTGGTCACGTTCATCCCCCCGATGGCGCTCATGATGACGTCCTGCACGTCGCCCGTGGTCAGGCCGTAGCGGGCGGCCTCGGTGCGGTCGATGTCGATGTCGAGGAACGAGCCGCCCATGACGCGTTCGGCGTAGACGCTGCGGGTGCCCTCGAGCGGGCGCAGCACGGCCTCCAGTTGTTCGCCGATATGCTGGAGGGTGGGCAGGTCCTCGCCGGCGATCTTGATGCCCACGGGCGTCTTGATGCCGGTCGCCAGCATGTCGATGCGCGTCTTGATCGGCATCGTCCAGGCGTTGGTCACCCCGGGGATCTGGATGGCCGCGTCGAGTTCGGCGATGAGCCGGTCCCATGTCATCCCGGGGCGCCACTGCTCCGGCGGCTTGAGGCGGATGGTCGTCTCGATCATCGTCAGCGGCGCCGGGTCGGTGGCCGTCTCGGCGCGTCCGATCTTGCCGAAGACCGAGGCCACCTCGGGGAAGGAGGCGATGATGCGGTCGGTTTGCTGGAGCAGCTCTTTCGCCTTCTGCGGGCTGACGCCGGGCAGCGTGGTGGGCATGTAGAGCAGGTCCCCCTCGTTGAGCGGCGGCATGAACTCCGAGCCGATCTGCGGGAAGGGCACAAGCGTCCGGCCCAGCAGCACCTGTTGCACGGGCAGCAGCGTGGCCAGCAGCACCGCGCCGGCGACCAGCAACACGGTGACCGGATGGCGGAGCGTCCACCGGATGACGGGGCGGTAGGTGCGGATGAAGAAGCGCGCGATGGGGTTGTCCGCCTCCCGCCGGATGCGGCCCCGGATGAACGTCACCATCAGCGCCGGGACGACGGTCACGGCCAGCAGGGCCGCCGCCGCCATCGCGAACGTCTTCGTGAAGGCCAGCGGCCGGAACAGCCGCCCCTCGACCTGCTCCAGCGTGAACACCGGCAGGAACGACACCGTCACGATCAGCAGCGAGAAGAACAGGCTCGGCCCGACCTCTCTGGCGGCGGCGATGATGGCGCGGGTACGTTCCCGAGGCGCAAGGTCGACGGTCGAGGGTCGACGGTCGGGGCCGCTGTCGCCGGGGCCGGAGAGCGCCCTTCGGCCTTCGTCCCGCGCCCGTTCCAGATGCTTGTGGGCATTCTCCACCATCACCAGGCTCGCGTCCACCATGACCCCGATGGCGATGGCGATGCCGCCGAGGCTCATGATGTTGGCGTTGATGCCGAGCAGGTACATCACCAGCAGCGAGATGAGCACGCCGACGGGGACGGTGATGAGGGCGACGAAGGCGCTGCGGGCGTGTAGCAGAAAGACGATCACGATGAGCGCGACGACGGCCAGTTCCTCCCAGAGCTGCGTCGTCAGCGTGCTCACGGCCCGCTGGATCAGCCCGGAGCGGTCGTACTCCTCGACGATCTGCACGCCCTCGGGCAGGCTCGGGCGGAGTTCGTCGAGGCGGGCCTTGACGCGGTCGATGACGCGCTGCGCGTTCTCGCCGTAGCGCATCACCACGATGCCGCCGACGACCTCGCCCTCGCCGTTGCGCTCGGCGATGCCGCGCCGGATCTCCGGCCCGAGTTGCACGGTGGCGACGTCGTCGATGGTGATGACCGTGCCGTTCTGCGTCTTGAGCGGAATGGCGCGGAGGTCGTCGAGGCCCCGCAGGTAGCCCTTGCCGCGCACGATGTATTCCCGCTCGCCCAGCTCCAGCAGGCGTCCGCCCACGTCCCGGTTGCTCCGCTGGAGCTGCATCCGGACGTGGCTGAGCGGGATGCCGTAGGCCGCCAGCTTCTGCGGGTCGACGACGACCTGGTACTGCTTCTGGAAGCCGCCGATCGTGGCGATCTCCGCGACGCCGTCGAGCGCCTGCAACTCGTACTTGAGGAAGAAGTCCTGCAGCGCCCGCAACTCCGCCAGGTCGTGCCGCCCGGTCGTGTCGACGAGGCTGTACTGGTAGACCCAGCCGACGCCCGTCGCGTCCGGCCCGATGGCCGGCCGGGCGCCCTCGGGCAGGTTGCCGGCGACCTGGTTGAGGTATTCCAGCACGCGGCTGCGGGCCCAGTACATGTCGGTCCCGTCCTCGAAGATGACGTAGACGAACGACGTGCCGAACATCGAGTAGCCGCGCACGGTCCGGGCATAGGGCACCGCCAGCATCGCCGAGGCGAGCGGGTAGGTGACCTGCTCCTCGACGATCTGCGGCCCCTGCCCGGGGTATTCCGTCTTGATGATGACCTGCACGTCCGACAGGTCCGGGATGGCGTCGACGGGCGTGTTCACGGTGGCCCATATCCCGCCGACGGCCAGCAGCAGCGTCACGAGGATGACCAGCAGCCGGTTGCGGGCGCTCCAGTCGATGAGGCGTTCGAGCATGGTCTGACTACCTGTGGATCTACAACGGCGCGGGGGTCAGGAGGTGACGACGAGCACGCCTTTGATCATGTCCATGCCGCAGGCGAAGGTGAACGTGCCATCCTCCTGCGGGGTGACTTCGATCGTGACGGATTCGTGCAGCGGCAGCGGCGTCGCATCGACGCCCAGGCCGGGAATCATGACATCCGTGGCGCAGGTCCTGTCGGTGTGGCGCGTGAAGACGAGCCGGGCCGGCACACCTTTGCGGAGGCGAATCTGGCTCGGCTCGAAGGCCGCGCCGGTGATGTCGATCCGGACGACCTGCACGCCGTCCTGCACGCGCGCAAGCGCTGCCGGAGCCTCTGCCGGAGCCTCGTGGGCCGGATGCCCGTCCGTCGTGCTCTCGCCGGGGGCGACGGACGCAGCAGCCGTGGGGGCCGCTCCATGGCCGGCATGACCGCCCATCATGGCATTGACGGCGCTGGCGAGCCGGGCCTCCGAGTCGATCAGGAACTGGGCGCTCGTGACGACCTGCTCGCCGCCGGCGAGGCCTTCCAGGATCTGCACGCGTCCGCCGGCATGCAGGCCGGGGGTCACGTCGACGGGCCGGAAGCGTCCCTGGCCGAGGGCGAGGATCACCACGGCCCGGGTGCCGGTGCGGATCAGCGCTTCTTCCGGCACCGTCGGCATCGGCGCCGTCTCGCCGCCGGTGAGGGTCACGGTGGCATACATGCCCGGCTTCAGCGCCCGGTCCGGGTTGGGGACGATCACGCGGGCACGGGCGGTCCGCGTGGCGGAGTCGAGCGTGTCGTAGAGGTAGTCGATCCGGCCGGAGAACGACGTGCCGGGCTGGTAGGGCAGCGCCACCTCGGCGGGCGTGCCGATGCGCATCCAGGCCAGGTCCTGCTCGTACACGTCGATCATGAGCCAGAGCCTCGACAGGTCGGCCAGCTCCAGCAGGGTCTGTCCGGCGCGGATCTGCTGGCCTTCCACCACCTGCTTGCGCGTCACCGTGCCGGAGGCCGGGGCGTAAAGCGTCAGCGTTTTCATCGGCGTGCCGGACTGTGCCAGGTGCTCGATCTGCTGGTCCGAGATGTCCCAGTAGGCGAGGCGGCGGCGGGCGGCGTCCACGAGGCGGCGGGCGTCGGCCTCCCCGGCGGTGCCGGCCAGCCGCTCGGCATGGCGGAGGGCCAGCAGGTACTCCTCCTGCGTCGAGACCAGCTCGGGGCTGTAGATGGATAGCAGCGGGTCCCCGGCACGGACGCGGGCGCCTTCGTAGTCGACGTGCAGCCGTTCCACCCAGCCGCCGACCTTCGGGGAGACGGCCACCACCGCCTGCTCGTTGACCTCGAACCGCCCCGTCGTCCGCACCGAGCGCGACAGCGGCTCGACCCGGACCGTCGCGGTTCTGACGCCGATGTTCTGGATCGTCACCGGGTCGATCTCCACGACGCCCTCCGACGCGGCCGTCTGGCGCACGGGGACGAGGTCCATGCCGCAGATGGGGCACGTGCCCGGTTCCTCCGAGCGAACCTGGGGGTGCATACTGCACGTCCAGTACAGGGGGGCATCGTCCGTGCTGCGTGGGTTCAATACCTCGCCGGCGCGGGAGCCCGGAGCGGACGTGGCGAGGCGGTCGTGGTCGTGCCCGGCGTGGGCATCTGCGGTGTGAGCATCCCCGGATGCCGGCTGATCCGTGCCGCAGGCGGCGAGGGCGAGCAGCAGCACCGCGAAGGCGAGGGGGTGAAGCAGCGTGTTCATGGCGATGGGGTGTGTGCGACGTTCGAGCGGGGACGTGCGGCGGGTGAAGGGGCTTGCGGGGCGGTCATTCCGCCGTGGCGCTTCGCCCCTCGATCTGGCCGAGGGCGCGTTCGAGGGCAGCCATGGTCTGGAAGAGCCGGGCCGCAGTGTCCTCGCGTTCCATCTGGAGCGCGAACAGCGTGCGTTCGGCGTCGAGCAGATCCAGAAAGGTGGCGCGGCCGGTGGTGTAGGCGCTGAGGCTGGCCTCCCGGGCGGCCTCGGCCTGGGGGATGAGGGCCTGTTGCAGGAGGGTGAGCCGGGTGCGCTGCCGGTCGAGGCGCTCGGTGAGGTCGGCGATGTGGGTGCGGATGGCGGTGGTGAGTGCCTCCCGGCGGGCTTCGACCTGGCGGCGGCGCACCTCGGCCTCTTCGATGCCGGCCCGGAGGGCGCTGCGCCAGAGCGGGATCGAGACGCCCACGCCCAGCGCCAGGGCATCCCGGCCGTCGGCCATGGCCGGCACGTCGCTCTCGGCGATGTCGAAGTAGGTGGCGCTGACCATGAAGCCGGGCCGGAGTTGCAGGCGCGCCAGCTCGATCTGATGCGTGGCGCGGTGCAGCGCCGCCTCCAGGGCCTTTACCTCCGGCCGACGGCGCAGGGCGGCCGCCAGGCTCGTATCCGGCAGGGCCTCGACCGTGGGGGGCGCCAGCCGTCCGGCCGGCAGGGCCTCCGGCGGGCGGTTGAGCAGGCGGGCCAGGTCCTCGCGGGCGGTACGTGCCGATTCGGCCAGTTGCTCTTCCTGGAGGCGAAGCCGGTGCCGCTCCAGCTGGGCTTTCAGGATGGCCTGTTGCGTCCCCTCGCCCACCTCGTAGCGCGTGGTGGCGGCCGCCTCGAACGCCCGCAGGCGTTCCCGGAAGTCGGCCAGCAGGCGCTGCTGCTCCTGGATGCGGTAGAGGTCGGCGTAGCGCTGCATCAGGTCGAGCGCGAGGTCCCGGGCAACGGTTTCGGCCTCGTACCGGGCTACCTCGGCGCTGCTCTCGGCGATGGCGCCCTGCCGCTCCAGCGTGCCGGGGTAGGGGATGCGCTGCTCCACGCGCCATTGCGAGCGCTGGATGCCGCGGGCCGTGTACACCGGGAACGGCTGAAGCGTGACGGAGACGGTCGGCTCCGGCAGGGCCGTCACCCGACGGGAGCGGGCGGCCCAGGCCTCGGCTTCGAGCCGTGCGGCCCGCAGCGAGGGGTTCCGGGTGTGGAGTTCGACCAGCAGGTCGGGCAGGCGGAGCACCTGCGTGGTGTCCGGTGAGGACTGGGCCCGGACGGGTGCGGGCCACAGGCCGCCCAGCAACAGGGCGGCGACGATGAGACGACGCATACGGCTCGTGATCGACAGGCAACCGATGGAGGCCCGGCGCGGGGTGGGGCGTCAGCCACCGACCCGCAGGGCGACGGGCAGGACCGGCGAGGGCGGCACGCAGGCAGAAGCACCCGGTGCGGCCGTCGGGCCTGTCAATTCAGGAGCGAGGCGAAGAGGAGGTGCGTGCGCACCGGCGGGGCGTGGTCGCTCGACGGGAGCGGTGGCCACGGCCGGACGGCCTCGTCGGGAAGGAGGAGGGGAGTGCCGGCGAAGAAGAAGACCGGCACGGCGAGAAGCGAGAGCGGAGGGGCCGGGACGGCCTGCTCGACGTCGGCCTGCCGGACCTCGACGGAGCAGCAGGGGTCATCGGAGTGCGCCGACGGGTGAGCCTCCGACGGGGTGGTGGCATGCGGGCACGGGGCCTCGGCGGGCCTCTCCGGCGTGTGATGAGCCGCCGCGTGATCCGGCTCAGGATCGTGGCCGTGCGACGCCGTCCCGGTGGCGGTCCGGTCCTTGCAGCAGCAGGCCGCCATCATGGTCATGCTCGTCCCCATGGCCCGGGCGCAGACGTGCTGCACCAGCGGCAGGCTGCCCGTCAGGAGCAGCAGCAGCGCCGCCAGGGCGGCCGGGAGGCGATGGGTGCGAACGAGGGCGAGCATACGGGGCGAGGCTGCGCAAACGACTCTGGGGTCAACCAGCGGCGGGGCACCGGGTTTCCATCCCGACGGGTTAGCGGGTTTTTCAAATCCTGCGCCGGCAACCCCGTGCCGGGTCCTGTAGTATAGGGGGGTACCCTATGTTGTTCCCGAACCTGGCACCAATCCGAATCCGCCATGAGTCAGCATACCGAGACCCTCACGATCGAAGGCATGAGTTGCAGCCACTGTGTCCACGCCGTCCGCCAGGCGCTGGCGGGCCTCGACGGGGTGGACGTCGACGCCGTCGAGATCGGCTCGGCGACGGTGCGGTACGACGACACCCGCGTATCGCGCGACGCCCTCGTCGCCGCCATCGAGCAGGAAGGCTATCACGTGGCAGATGCGTGAGTGGGCTGCTGGCCGCTGGCTGCTGGCCGCTGGCCTGCTGACGGACGGCTCACAGCTAACAGCCCACATCTCGCAGCCAGAAGCTAACAGCCCACAGCTAACAGCCCACAGCTAACAGCCATGCATCTCGACGATCAGCAGCGTGACGCCGTATTGAAGCGCCTTCGGCGGATCGAGGGCCAGATTCGCGGTCTTCAGCGGATGGTGGAGGAGGATCGCTACTGCGGCGACGTGCTCAACCAGATCAGCTCCGTGCAGCAGGCCCTCCGCTCCGTGGGCAAGGTCATCACCCGCACCCACCTCGAAACGTGCGTCACCGATGCCTTGCGCTCGGGCGATCCCGAGGCTGCCCGGCGGACGTACGACGAGATCATGGACCTGTTGTACAAGCAACTCAAGTGAAGGACGAAATACGAATGTCGGGTGTCGAACCGAAGGCTATGAGCAGCCAGGCGGAATTCGTCGACCGGGAATCGTGCCTTGACGTCACCCTGCCCGTCGAAGGCATGACGTGTGCGGCGTGCTCGGCGCGGGTGGAGCGGGCGCTCGGGGCGGTCGAGGGCGTGGCCGAGGCCCGGGTCAACCTGGCCACCGAGCGGGCGGCCGTGCGCTTCGACCCGCGGCGGCTGTCCACGGCGGATCTGGTGCGGGCCGTCCGGGAGCGGGGCTACGACGTGCGGACGGCCGAGGCGACGCTGCACGTGCAGGGGATGACGTGCGCGGCGTGCGTGGCGCGCGTGGAGCGGGCATTGCGGCAACTCGACGGGGTGCTGGAGGCGCAGGTCAACCTGGCCACCGAGCAGGCCCGTGTGCGGTACGTCCCGGGCGTGACGGGGCCGGAGGCGTTCCGGCAGGCCGTCCGTGAGGCCGGCTACGACGTGCTGGAGGCGGCTCCCGGGCAGGACCGGGCGGACGTCGAGCGCGAGGCCCGCGAGCGGGAGCGCCGCGCCCTGCGCCGCCGGCTCATCGTCGCGGCGGCCTTCACCCTCCCGATCCTGCTGCTGAGCATGGGGCCGATGCTGGTGCCCGGCGGCGAGGCCTGGCTGATGGGCCACATCCCGCAGCCGGTGCTCTACGGCCTCCTGTTCGTGCTGGCCTCCGTCGTGCAGTTTGGGCCGGGATGGCGCTACTACCGCGCCGGCTGGGCGGCGCTGCGGCACGGCAGCCCGGACATGAACACCCTCGTCATGCTGGGCACCTCGGCGGCCTACGGCTACTCGGTCGTCGCCACCTTCCTGCCGGGTGTGTTGCCCGAGGGGACGGTCCACATCTACTACGAGGCGTCCGCCACGATCATCACGCTGATCCTCGTGGGCAAGTACCTGGAGGCGCTGGCGAAGGGCCGCACGAGCGAGGCGATGAAGCAGTTGCTGCGGCTCCAGCCGCGGACGGCCCGCGTCCGGCGTGGCGCGGCGGCCGTCGAGGTGCCGGTGGAGGAGGTCGTCGTCGGCGATCTGGTCGAGGTGCGGCCCGGGGAGAAGGTGCCGGTGGACGGGCGCGTGGTGGAGGGCGCGTCGTTCGTGGACGAGGCGATGGTGACGGGCGAGCCGATCCCGGTGGAGAAGGGGGCAGGGGATGAGGTGATCGGGGGGACGATCAACACGAACGGCCACCTCGTCGTCGAGGCCATGCGCGTGGGCGAGGGCACCGTGCTGGCGCAGATCATCCGCATGGTCGAAGAAGCCCAGATGACGCGGCCGCCCATCCAGGCGCTGGCGGACCGCGTCGTGCGTGTCTTCGTGCCGGCGGTGCTGGCCGTCGCGGCGGTCACCTTCGGCGTGTGGCTGGCCGTCGGGCCCGAGCCGGCGCTGACGTACGCGCTGGTGAATGCCGTGGCGGTGCTCATCATCGCCTGCCCCTGTGCCATGGGGCTGGCCACACCGACGTCCATCATGGTCGGCACCGGCAAGGCGGCCGAGCACGGCATCCTCTTCCGCCGCGGCGACGCCCTGCAGACGCTCCAGGAGGTCGATACCGTCGTGCTCGACAAGACGGGCACGCTGACGGCCGGCGCGCCGCAGCTCACCGATCTGGAGCCGGCGCCCGGCGTCGAGCGGGCCGACGTGCTGCGGTGGGTGGCGGCCATCGAGGATCGATCCGAGCATCCCATCGCGCGCGCCATCGTCGAGGCGGCCCGGGCCGAAGGCGTGCAGCCGGCCGTGGTGCAGGACTTCCAGGCGGAGCCGGGCTTCGGCGTGCGGGCGACGGTGGACGGGCGCCGCGTCGCGGTCGGCGCGGATCGCTACATGGCGAAGCTCGGCGTGGCCGTCGCGGCGTTCGAGGACGTGGCGGCCCGGCTGGCCGGGGAGGGCAAGACGCCGCTCTACGCCGCCGTCGACGGCCGGGTAGCCGCCGTGCTGGCCGTGGCCGATCCCGTCAAGCCGTCGACGCCCGCGGCCATCGAGGTGCTGCACCGGCTCGGGCTGCGCGTGGCGATGCTGACGGGCGACAACCGCCGCACGGCCGAGGCCATCGCCCGGCGGCTGGGCATCGACGAGGTGCGGGCCGAGGTGCTGCCCCAGGACAAAGCCGCCGTCGTCGAGGCGATGCAGGCCGAGGGGCGCACCGTGGCCTTCGTCGGCGACGGCATCAACGACGCCCCGGCGCTGGCCCGGGCGGACGTCGGCCTCGCCATCGGCACCGGCACCGACATCGCCATCGAGACGGCCGACGTCATCCTCATGAGCGGCGATCTCCGCGGCATCGTGCGGGCGCTGGCGCTGTCCCGCGCGACGATCCGCAACATCAAGCAGAATCTGTTCTGGGCGTTCTGCTACAACGTGTTGCTGATCCCCGTGGCGGCCGGGGCGTTGTATCCGGCCTTCGGGGTGCTGCTCTCCCCGATGTTCGCCGCCGCCGCGATGGGCACCTCCAGCCTGTTCGTCCTGGGGAACGCCCTGCGGCTGCGGCGGTGGTCGCCGGAGGAGGGAGTCGGGGAGGTCTAGCGCTGCACCAGGCGCAGCCACTGTGCTCGCACAACCTCGGGGCTGAAGGCCGTCACGAAGCGCTCGCGGGCCTGGGTCGACATGGCGAGCCACACCGACGGCGTTCGGAGACGCTCCACCGCCGTCGCGATAGCGGAGGGGTCCTGCTTCGGCACGAGCAGCGCCTCACGACCGTCCCGTACCATGGCCGGTATGCTGGCATGCCGCGTAGCGATGATCGGCGTCGCTGCATTCAAGGCCTCGACGATCGTCAGGGGCTGGGCCTCGGTCGGGTAGTAGGTGGGCAGCAGAAACACATCGGCGTTCAGGTGGAGGCGTTTAACCTGCGTGCGGTCCGTCACAGCGCCGTGATGCGTGACGTGCTCGGTCAGATTCAGGGCATGCACCCGTTTTTCGAAGTCCAGGCGGTCCGCCTCTGCCATCCAGCCGCCCGCGAAGTCGGCGCGGACCGCCACACCGCGCATGTGCAGCAAGCGGACGGCTTCCAGGACGTCGAGATAGCCCTTCGACGGGATCATGTTGCTCAAATAGAGCAGACGTATAGGATGCTCTGCTGCGGCACGGTGCTTGAAGTCATCCTGCTTGGCGCTGATGTCGGCAGGGACGCACAGCTGCGCAGCGTCGATGGTGTTGGGAATGGTGATGCGCTTGGCAGCAGGGATCCAGGGGGCGCAGCGGGTGTCCAGGCTAGGGTTGAATACCAGACCGGCCAGCTGGCCGACCATCCGCCGCGCGGAATGGCGGGTTAAAGGATGGCGAAACACACGGTCGAAGTTGCCCCAGTGGACGACGCCGTACACCGTTTGATCGGGGCGGAAGGCAGGCAGCACGGTCACGCGATCGCGCCAGTGGCCGAGGAGGGAGGGCGAGATAGAAGGCCAGAAGACCGTGGCCTGCGGGGCGGCTGCGAGGGCCTGCCGGGTGTGTTCGCGGATGCTGAGGTAGTGCCGCAGGCGCCCAGTCTGGAAGCGGGCGTCCGTCTTAACGAGGTCGGTGTCGGGTGGTGACAGGTTGATGCGCTGTACCTCGTAGTCAGGTTCCAGCAAGCTGGCCAAGCGCTCGGTCAGCATGGATTGGCCGTCCACGGGAGGAGGAAACCGGCCGATTACGACGATGGGAGGCATGAGAGGTAGGGACGAACGGTGAGGGCTGGCGAGGCATCAACCCTGGAGGCAGTCACGAAGGACGCGCTCGAAGGTGTCCGTGATGTCCTCGATGTCAAAAGCTTGCTCGGCGTAGGCGCGGGCGTTGCGTCCCATGGTTTCCCGGCGGTCGGGATCCTGGAGCAGCGTCTCGGCCGCCCGGATGAAGGCCGTTGCGTCGGTGGGCGGAACCGTCAGGCCGGCGGCTTCGCGTCGTACGATGCGGGCAGCGAGGTTCTCCGGCGGCACGGCCAGCAGCACCGGCCGGGCGGCACAGAGATACGCCAGCACCTTCGATGGGACAGAGAAGACGCCGGCGTCGGGCTCCAGGAGGGCGACGAGCACGTCGGCCGAGGCGAACACGTCCGGCATGGCCTCGAAGGGTTGGAAGCCGAGCAGCAGCAGGTTGTCCAGGCCGTGCCGTGTTTTCTGCTCGCGGAGCCAGTCCGCACCCGGCCCCTGGGACACGACGACCACGCGCACGTCGGGCTGATCTCGGACGTGCAGCGCGAGTTGCAGGAGCAGGTCCGGGTTGTGTTTCAGGGCGAGGGTGCCGGCGTAGAGCAGGCAGCGCCGGTCGGCCAGCCCGTGGCGCTCGGCCCAGGCGTTGCGGCGGGGGCGGGGCGTGATGTCGTCCAGCGGCGCCCAGTTTTCCACGACGTGCAGGCGGTCGTCGGGCACGCCGTAGCGGTGCAGGATGGGGCGAAAATCCTCGGTGATCAGCACGGCGGCATCGCTCTGGCGCAGCAGGCGGCGTTCAAGGCCGAGGTAGTAGCGGCCGACGAGGTGCCCCACGCCGGGCAGCCTGCGCCGCAGGATGCGGTCGGCCGCCACGCCCAGCAGATCCTGCACCCAGTAGACGACCCGGCTGCCGGTGGCCCGGCAGGCGCGCTGGAGGGCCCGCTGGGCGTCGAGCGGCGTGTTACCGGAGAGGACGACCTCCGGCTGGAAGCGGTGGACGGTGCGCTGCAGCAGGCGGCCGTATTCGTTTTCCTGCCGCCAGCGCGTCACGAAGCGGTACTTTTCGAGGGGGCGGGCCAGGCGAATCGGCTCGATGGTAAGCGAGGGCGCGTCATCCGGGCGAGGGGCGAGCGGGCCGGTGGGCGTGGTCTGGAGCGAGGCGCAGTAGCCGTGCAGGACCGTGTGCCCGCGGCGTGCCAGCGCGCGGCTCAGCTCGATGGGAAACGGGTATCCGCCGAAGTCGTGGACGAAGAGGCGCATGGGCCGGCTCAGGATCGGGGGCGATGAGCCGCAGCATAGGAA
Source organism: Roseithermus sacchariphilus (assembly GCA_003285105.1). Classification (GTDB taxonomy): domain Bacteria; phylum Bacteroidota; class Rhodothermia; order Rhodothermales; family MEBIC09517; genus Roseithermus; species Roseithermus sacchariphilus. Next base: position 2,173,628 of record CP030158.1, read on the forward strand.
ATGGCTCCGACCAGGCCGTCGAGCATATGGTCGACGGTCAAATGCTGCTCTGCGTACGTGATGGCATTCCGCGAAAGGATGGTTCGTTTTTTCAGGGTGAGCCGGATTGCATTGAGGAAGGCGTTGAAATTGCCGCGTTGAACCATGAATCCATTATAGCCATGTTCCAGCGATTCAATCTCTGGACCGTGGAAAGGGATATTACCCGGTGGATGTTGAGTAACCAGTGGCAGTCCCATCCCGAAGGCATGGTTAATGACAAGACCCACATAGCCGGGCAAGACCATGACATCCGCAGCATAGAGGTAGGGAGCCGAATCTTCCAGTCTGGGGATAGAGCCCAAAAAATGGACGTCGGGGAGGTTACGGGCTCGGACCCACTGTTCCATCGGTTCTCGTTCAGGCCCCCCTCCAATAATGAGGAGAGTCATGGGGCGTTCAGCGCGAAGCGCGGCAAAGCTTTCCAGCAAGAGTTGCGTTCCCTTGCGGGGTATCAACTGTCCGACAAAGACGAGGATGTCGTGTTCTTCCGGGAGTTGAAGGCGCTGGCGGACGGCCGTTTTTCCTTCTTTCTCGAGCTGTTTCCGCAAGCGAAACAGCACATCCATTTCCAGGGTGTTTTGTGCGACGAAGAGCCGTTCATCGGGTAAATAAGGTTGCAGGGCTGCTCGGACACCTTTCGTATAACACGCGCAGGCTTCTACCCTGCGGGCCATTTCGATACGGTATCGTTGGAGCGGATGGAGTCCGGAGAAAGGCCGAAAGACCGAATAGAAGATGCCCCATAGCACGCGCCCTGCCCCTTGTTTTCGTGCATAGCGGAGCAGAAAGGGTAAGGTCAGGGAGCGTGGGTTTTCTTCGGCCAGAACCACCTCGGGTGGACCGTATTGCTCAAAGATGTGACGGAATGGTTGTGCATGTAAGGTTTCGCTTTCACGAAACCACCAGTTGGGGATAAACTCACGTCGAAATGTACTCTGAATATCGTCCATCAAAGTTGTAGAGGCGTGGGGGGGCTGCCCGTGGCACACCACGAGACGGCCCTGGAGGCGCTGATTCAGCCGTTCCAACACGGGAACGCGATAAGCCGGTAGCATCCGGCAGAAGTAGAATACAGGAGCCGGTGAGGAGGTCAAGGTCAGCAGGCGTGTGTATGGGTGTGATGGAAGCGATACGGGAGGTTGCTTGGAGAAGGAGCCAGGCCTTCTATGCCGGGCGGGCTACGTAGTCAAAGAGTGTCCTGGCAAAGTGGTCTACGGCATTGGCCCGGGCAAACTGAAGCATGGCCTTCTCGTCGACGGAGATGCCCTCGGTAAGAATCTGAACGAGGCCCTGGGCAATGGCTTCAGGTTGTGTCGTATCGACGGCGAGCCCCAGGCCGTGGCGGCGGATTTGTTCACCGATCAGGCCATAAGATTGCCCCAGGATCGGCACCTGGGCTGCTGCTGCTCGAATCAATGCATTGCTCGAACCTATATGGCGTTGATAGGCGATTAGCATCACGTCGGAGGCTGCAATCAGGCTTTGCAACTCGGACTCTGGCAGGAAACGATCATCCATGATCAGCTGCACTTGTGTGTGATGCCGAGTTTCCTCGAAGGCTGTGTAGATGTCCACACGTTCTCTTGGAGAAACACGCCCGGCAAAGACGAGGCATAGACGCTGTTGGAGGTCCTGCGGTAATAGACGGACGGCATCCAAAACCTGGAATACGCCTTTGCGAGGTGAAATCGATCCAAACAGGAGAGCCACCGTACGTCCTGGCTCGACGCCCCAGTCGGCGCGAACCTCTGAAGGAGTGCGGCTGCCGGGTTGCAGGGTAATACCATCCGGCAAAGCAATGGCCTGGACGTGCCTGCCGGTCATAGCGTTTATGTAGGGTACGGCGTATGGGTCCAGACTAAAGAGGTAGGCCAGGTGCCGATTACGGGCAGCCATCTGCAGCAAGACACGCTTTCGCCAGTGATGTAGGTGCTCCCGCCAGGAGGAGGATGTTGCCGGGTCAACGAAGAATCTGTAGTGGACGGTCGGGCGAAAATAGATGCCGGAGAGCCGGATGGGAAAGGTAAAGCGCAAATCCGTTGCGAGAGATACCTGAAGATGGTCCATGTGCATGAGCACGGCATGATCCGGACGGATCTGGCGGAGATAGCGGGCGAGAATGCGACCTTGTTGTAGATCATTGCGCAGCAAGCCCAGTGGACGCGCATGATCCAGATGTAGTGATTCGGTTACAGGGGTCACGCGCAGGCCGGCAGACGCGTGCGCGAGAAGGAACGGATGCAGCGTAGGATGTGTGTCGAGCCCATGAGCCGGAAGCAGAAGATGCAGGCATCCAGCGATCTGCTCGTGGACCCAGTAGCGACACAGGTACTCCAGATATTGTAGATGATGTCCTCCTGTATAAAGGTCGAATAATACGACGTGCGGAGACGTGCTCATGGCTCAACGGGCGAAGATGAGGAAGCGCGGGGTCGGAAAAGAGCACGGATCCACTTTATGGCATCCCGGCGGACCGGATGCCGCCATAGGGGGATGATGATAATGCTCATGTAGAGGGTGCAGACCACCAGCGTCCTTGGAAAGAACGAGAGGGAGGGGAGTAGAACGACATAGCCGAGCATGGCTACGCCGAGAGCAAACAGACTGGCCAGCCCCAGTCTCAGGCTTGCGGGATCGAGTAGATCGGCAAGATGAAGGTGGTGTTGCCGTTGATAGGCGATGGCAACGGCAGCACTGCCTGCCAGGAGCGCCACCGTAAAACCGAACACGACTCCTGTGCCTCCAAACGCACGTCCAAGCAGGTAACCGAGACCTACGTTCATCACCCCCATGATGAGATGGCCGATGACGTTCCAATGTAAGTCCCCTGTGCCGAGGTTGGCGAAGTAAGCCGGGTTCGACAGTATGTTCAGGAACCATCCTACCAACAACAGGTCGGCATAGAGAATGAAAGTTGCATTGTAACCTCCCACATAAATCTCAGCGATGGGGGGAGTCAGGATAATCAAGAAGGGCAGCCCCGGGAAGACAAGGAAGAACAACAACCGCATCGAGGTGATGTAGAGCTGCCGAATGGTTTCGGGAGCACGTTCTTGCAGGTTGGCAATCGCGGGAACGATTGCACGATGAGCGGTGGTGACCAGGGCGCGTAGTTGCACAACCATACGGTTTGCCATCTCGAAGTATGAGACGACCCCGGTTCCCCCGAGGCGCGATAGTAGCGCCGTCGTCGTGGGGAGAAAAAGCAGCTGGGCCAGGGAGCTGATCTGAAAGTTGATGCTGTAGCCAAGCATCTCGGAGAAACCGCGTCTCGACCAGTGGGTCGGAACCACGGGCAGGGTGGGTTTGAGGTGACGCAGTAGAAGCCAGGAGCCGATACATAGCGTGCCGGCCTGGATGACCTGGGCCCGGGCCAGACCGATGAGCCCCTGCTCTGGAACCAGCCAGAAGCAGAGACCAAGGTACAATGCCGTCGTCCCCATGGTCAGATAGCCCCGCAGGTCGATACGTTGGAAGCCTTCCAGACAGGAGAGGGTGACTGTCGCCACAGTCGTTAGCCAGAAAGAAGTAAGGGCATAGGGGAGTACCTGGAAGGCTTCGGGAACGAGCGTCTGGGGGGTAATGATGAACGCCAGGATATACCTGAAAAGAGGATAGGCGAGAGGGAGAAGTACCAGTAGCACACCGCCGATCGTTAGCAGGGCCGTTTGGATGAGGGTGTCTACGTAAGCCTGCTCATCTCGGGCCAGATACTGAGCAACGAATTTCAACGTGCTGCCGGCTAATCCCAGGTTGGCTATCGCGCTGGCTGAAGTGGTGGCGAGGACGACAGCCCAAACCCCAAACAGATCTTCCCCGAGCGACCGGAGCAGGAAGGGGTAGAGCAGGAAAAAAGCCCCGCCCACCACGATGACCTGAACCGCCGAAACGACGGCGTTCACAAAGAAGCGTCGTTTCATGGTCGGGCAAAGATAGCCACGATGTGGTCGTGGGCCGTGCTCCAGGTTGGAGGGAAATATTGTAGAGCCTCGTGCTGTCGGGTGTTTTTGTCGCCAAATCCCATCCGGCGAAGCAGGGCAAACACGGAGGGTGCAAATCGATACAGAAGATTGGTCCCGAGTTCATAGATCCGCTTTCCTATCGAGGCGTTCGAATCATGTGAATAGGTTTCGAGGGCGAGGAGTTGTAGATTCAATTGTTGAGCTGCAGATTGGCACCATGCGTCGTTGATGAAGGATATATGCTCGGGAATGGTGCAGTACCAGTAACGACTACCCATCAGGCGCCATGGTAGTGCCCGAGTGTTTCCCGTGCTGATAATAATCGTTCCTCCCGGGCAGACGATGCCGGCCATCCGGCGCAAAAAGCCGAGAGGATCCGCGACATGCTCGATGACGTCGAAGGCCGTAGCTGCGTGCATCTGGAGCGTTGCCGGGGGCAGGGTCATGATGTCCCGGCCAAGGATAGTGATGTCTCGCTGGCGTGCTCTGGCAAGAGCGGCTTCGCTCATCTCGACACCGAAGCGCTGCCATGAAGGAGGTAGTGTGTCGAGAAAAGCACCGTCATAGCAACCGAGGTCCAGAATACGGCCTCCTGCTGGATGTCGTCGGGAGAGCCAATCGTGCGCTGTGCTCCAGTCAGGTCGATGGTGTTGCTCGTAGATCCAGTTGGTGGAAGGTGCTTGTTTATAGAGCACTTCGAGCACGTCCTGCGGCGGACGAGGGAAACGGAAGCAGAGCAAGCAGGCGGGACAGCAATACAAGTTCCCTCCCGGAAGAGGCGGGTCTAGACGCTGTCCGGCAAAGAAGAAGCCAGGCGCAATGGGACCGAGATTGTGCGTATCGGGATGCTTACAAGATGGACAGGGCGCGATCTGAACAGGAGCAGGCATCGTAGATGCGAGAGGGTCGCTGTGAGTAGAAGCATGCACGGCCAGCTTATGTCAGATCGTTCGACGATCGAACCGGAGCCTGGCATTTTAAGCGCTCATAGGTCCCCGCTGCAATACCGGCGAGGAGGGCAAAAAGGAAGGTGCCGTCATTGCGGTGAAAAGGGTTGGAGGTAAGAGCCGGGAGGGCCAGTACGGTAAGTGTAATGGCGGTGGAAAGACCACACAGCCTGGTTAAGAGGGGGCTGTTAGTTGTCCGGTAGGCGGTAAATCCTTGCCAGATCGACGACACCCAGAGTACGAGGATGGCGGTCAGACCAGGCAGGCCGAGGCGGTACCACAGGCTCAAGTATCCGTTGTGTACGAAGGAGTCTACGTCGGTGGAATGGCGCGTTAAATCAAAGAATCTATATGGTACACCCATTCCATAGCCGATCACCGGGTTCTGAATGATGCGTTCCCAGACAGTCTGTGTTTCGTGAAATCGATTGATGAGCGAGATGTCACGCGAAGCCGCTGAGCCGAGAGAAGATATACGCTCGATTAATCCGCTTATAATCAAGGATATATATTCCTCGAAAAATATGATTCCGAATGCGAGCGCGCCGAAGCTGCCTATGAGCACCAGACCGATCAGGCGGGTTTTGTGTCGTCGGTCGAAGAATACGAAGAGTAAACCTGCCCCGAGGAGGAAGGTGACCCAGAAAGCCCTGCTCTGTGTGAGCAGCAGTCCCACAAAGTTGAGCAGGAAGGCTATAAGCAGCATCAGTCGATAATGCCATCGCTCGGCATGGAGGAGAAAAATCAACCCGATGAGCGAAATGGACATGAGGATGCTGTCATTGGTAACGGCTCGACCGCGGATGATTTGCCATGCCTGAGTGGCGTCGCTCAGTCCCTGCTGGTACTCGTACAGATTACGCAGTGCCAGGATGGACCCGATGATGAGAACTAGTGCGATGACGACTTCAGGCATGCGCTTGTAGCGAGCGAAGCCTTCTCGAATCGGGAAGTACAAAAGCAGGGTAGCCATGGCTACCCATTCACTAAAGATCCAGCGTGCATTGCCACCAGACAGGAGGGAGAGAGGAATGGTCAGGGTAGCCCAGACGATGAGCAGGAAGAGTGCGATGGATCCTGGTGTATCAAGGACCCGATCTCTATAGAAGAACAGGCGGGAGAGGAACCAGAAGGCCAGATAAGAGAGGTAGTAAAGGCCGTAGATAGCTTCGGTGATTTGAATCCCTTCTTGATGGTCGGCAACTAAAATGAATCCGAAAAGAATCAACGCCAGGTTAAGTAACGGATGTCGAAGTAAATACCAGAGTCCTCCTATCCCTGCCAGCAGAATCGGGAAAAACGAAAGGTATGTTGGGGCCTTCCAGGTTAGATACAGGAGAGAACACAGGCTGAATCCTAGTACGGCATAGAGTGTCAGTAGTCCCCGGCGATAAAAGGCCGCTTCAGAGGTAGAAGGCAGGGTATGTGTGTGGTGGGGCATGGGGATCGCACGGATGGGCGATCGGAAGAGGGGCTATGAGCAGCAAGTTCGCAATTACGGCTGCGAGGATGCCATGATGGTTAGCCGCTCGAGCAGCGTCCGGTAGTTGCGCCGCCACCAGTCCGTCAGCAGCACGAAGAGCACCGCGAGCATCCCGGCGGAGAGCGTCGCCATGATGACGATGATCGAACGCTTGGGTTTGGCCTTGCGCTCGGGTGGGACGGCCGGGTCCAGAACCTGCACGGCCATCTTCTCGCGCTGCTCGTCGAACCGGGCCTGCTCGTAGAGGGGGCGGACGAACTTGAGGATCTCGCCCTGGATCAGCACCTCCTGTTGCAGCTTCGCGTACTGGCGCGCCAGCTCGGGCACGGCGGTCTGCGGCACAGGTAGCATGCGCTCGCTGCCCTGGAGCGCCGCCTCGTACCGGGCCTGGGCCGCGGCGGCGGCGTCCTGCATCGCGCGGACCCGCGGGTTGTCCGGGCCGTATTGCCGCCGGAGTACCTCGGCCTGGATCTCGGCCTGGAGCACGTCGGTCCGCAACGCCGCGATGTTCTGCAGGAAGGCCTGCGTCTGCGTCGGCAGGTCGATGACGCCGTGCCGCTCCTGGAAGTGCTGCAGCGCCGCCAGCGCCGAGTCCAGCGCCGCCTCGGTCTCCCGCAGGCTCTGCTCCATGAAGCGCCGGTAGTTGGCCGCGTTCTGGGACAGCAATTCGCTGTTGACCCGGTTGAGCTCCTCGACGAAGAAGTTGGCCATGGCCGCCGCCCGCTCCGGGTCCTGGTCGTAGACCTCGACGGCGATGAAGCCGTATTCCTGGTCGATCACGAACTCGACGTTGTCCTGCAGCAGGCGGATCGCGTCGGCGCGGGGCGTCTCGCTGTCGGTCGTTTCATAGACCGTTTCCAGGTCGAACGTGCTCACCACGCGGTCCAGCACCCGGCGGCTCGAGAGGATGGAGAAGTAGCGGTCCGTGTCGCCGCCGCCGCCGCCCAGCAGCGCGGCCGCCGCCGGACCCAGGTCGCCCAGCATCGCCGACAGCCCGCCCGAGCCGCTGCCCTCGGGCAGCAGCAGCCGCGTCGAGGCCCGGTACCACACCGGCATCATCAGGCTCAGCACCACCGAGAGCACCGCGACGGCCATTGTGGTGCCGAGGATGAACCGCCGCCGCCGGTAGAGCACGGCGGCCATCTCCCAGAACGTCTGCTCGGCCCGCGCACGGCGTTCGTCTTCGGGGGTTGCAGGCCGGTCCGGGGAAGCGGGGGGAGCTTGCACGTCCATGGGCACAGGGCACGTTGAGATCGGGCATCCGGCTGCCGCTAGCGGGTGCGGATGACCAGATAGGTCGTCACGATCGCGGCAGCGGTCGAAAGGGTTTGCAGGATCGTCTGCGTCGTGCGGATGCGGGCGTCGGCCCGGAGTCGATCCCGTTCGAGGCGGATCCGCTCCTCCTCGAAAAGGATCCGCTGCATGTCCGCCGCGTCAGCCAGGTTTTGCCGGTCGACGAAGATCACGTCGCCGGATTCGAGGGGGGTGCCGGCCAGGGGGAGGAACTGGTTCGTGCCGGCTTTGATGACGTAGGCGTTCGTGGCCAGCGGTCCGCGGCCGCCGGCAGCCCTCACGTAGTCCTCGCCGCGGCGATCCGGGCGGTAGGGAATGTAGCCGGGGCGGTTGACGTGGCCGAAAACGAAGACGGTCTGCTCGTCCCGGGGGACGAAGAGCCGGTCGCCGTGTTGCAGGTAGATGGGTTCGGTTTCGCCGCGGAGGACGGCGTCGAGGTCCACCGGCACGCGGTTCTGGACGCGCAGCTCCTGGGCGAAGTAAGTGCGGCTGAGGAAGTCGAGGTCGGAGAGCCGCATCTGCCGCAGGATGGCGATGCTGTCGGCGCGGACGGCAAGGATGCTGCCATAGGCGCCGGGCAGCCGGGCGGTGGTGCGATCGGTGACCTCCAGCCGCGGGGCGGGCAGGACGCGCCGCTCCAGGTAGGCGCCTCGCGCCAGGGCCTCGGGCCGCAGCCCGCCGGCCTGTTCGGTCAGCAGCGCGCGCAGCGTCGTCCGCCCGGGCTCGATCGGGTAGGTGCCGGGGAATTCGACGTAGCCGTCGATCGTGGCGACGCCCGCCTCCCGGCGGGGCGGCAGGACGTAGAGGTGGTCCAGCGGCCCGACGGCCGGGGCGGAGGCCGGGTCCGCGAGCAGCGCCGGGACGTCCAGCAGCTCGCCGGGGGTGTTGCCGCCGGGGGTGTGGCGCGTGAAGCGGACGCGCTCCAGGCGGTGGATGCCCGGGTCGCCGGCGGCCAGGTAGAGCAGGTCCAGCACGGTGTCGCCCTCGCGGTAGTCGTAGCTGCCGGGGAAGGCCACGGCGCCATCGACGAAGACGCTGGCGAGGGTCGGGTCGTAGGCGGGGACGGAGATGACGTCGCCGTCCTGGAGGTAGGGGTTGTGCCCGGTGTCGCCGGTGGCGAAGTAGCGGCGCAGGTCCAGCGAGCGCTGCCGGCCGTCGCGGCGTTGCAGGACGACGTTGCGCAGCGAGGGCCGGAACCGGGGGTTGGCTACGGGGAGCTGGCTCGTGTCGGCGAAGGCGATCTCCAGCACGCTGGCCACGCGGGCCACCGGTGCGGCCGGGTATCGCCCCGGCACCGGGACGGCCCCGGTGACGTGGACGTAGAACTCGCGGGGCCGTGCCAGCGCCACGGACAGGTCGACGTTGCGGTAGCGCTGGCGGAGGCGTTCGGTCGCCTCGGTGCGCACGTCGGCCAGCGTCCGGCCCGCGGCCGGGAGGCTGCCGGCCTCCGGCAGGACGAGCAGCCCGTCGGCCGTGACGGGCACGTCCAGCGCCACGGGCTGCGGGCCTCCGATGGTGATCTGGAACTGATCCCCGGGGCCCACCACGTACGCCGTATCGTCGACGGCGCCTTCGAGCGGGGTGCCGGGGCCGGTCGCCGTCAGCGACATGCGCTGGCGCATCTGCTCTAGGGGGTTGACGCTCCGGAAGCCCGTCAGGTCTTCCTGCGGCGTCTGGGCCGCGCCGGGCCGGGCCAGGACGACCCCGCCCAGCAGCAGAAGGCCCCACACGACGGCCGTCCTCATAGCATCGTCAACGGTCATGGACTCCAGAACCAAAAAGCACCGGGTCGGTACCCGGTCTCAACGAGACGAACGAGACAGGTCAGTCGTAGCGGTGGCTCGAATACGCAGGAGAGGCCATGAGGGGGGATGGGCGAGGGCTCGTAAAGCTACGATATCGCCGTTTCGTCTGCAATGAATCCTTCGCGAACGCCCTCTGCTTCCGTGCTCTACCCGCAGCTCGCCCCGGCCAAGATCAACCTGGGGCTTCACGTGATACGCCGTCGGGACGACGGCTACCACGACCTGGAGACCGTGTTCCTGCGCGTGCCCTGGGCGGATCGCCTCTCGGTGCGTCCGGCGGCACGCCTGCGGATGACGTGCTCGGACCCCGCGCTGCCGACGGACGAGCGCAACCTCTGCATGAAGGCCGCGCGCGCCCTGCAGACGGCGGCCGGTGTGACGGCCGGGGCGGCCCTGCACCTGGACAAGCGGCTCCCCTACGGCGCCGGGCTGGGCGGGGGGTCGAGCGATGCGGCCACGACGCTGCGGGGGCTGGCGGCGCTCTGGAACGTGGCGATCCCGCCGGATCGCCTCCACGCCATCGGGGCCACCCTCGGCTCCGACGTGCCCTTCTTCCTCGGCCCGCCGGCGGCGTATGCCACGGGGCGGGGCGAGCGCCTGGAGCCCCTCTACGACCCGGCCACGCAGGCACTCTACCGTTGCCCCTTCCCGCTCGTCATCGCCGTGCCGCCCGTGCATGTCGCCACGCCCGACGCCTACCGGCGGGTCGTGCCGCGGGCCAGCGGCCGGGCCGACCTGCGGCAGGTCGTCGTCTCGAACGACCTCGACCGCTGGCGGGCCGAGCTGGTCAACGACTTCGAGGCACCGGTGGCGGCCGCCTATCCGCCCGTGGCCGAGGCGCTGCACCTGCTGCGCCAGGCCGGTGCGGGCTATGCCGCGCTCTCGGGGTCGGGGGGGGCCGTCTTCGGCGTCTTTGCCGGCGAGGCCCCGGCACGGGCCGCTGCGGCGCAGGCCCGCCGGGCCGGGTGGCGCGTGTGGTGGGGCTACGCCGGAGACGCCGAGGCCTCCTCGTCCTCGTCGTCCTCCGGGGCGTAGGCGTCGAGGTCCACGTCGAGGTAGTGCAGGAGTTGATCCAGCGCCCAGGTCTGGTTCTCGATGCCGGTCCACTCGTAGCCCTTGACCGTCTCATCGGCGACGCGGGACCAGTCCACCGTCCAGTCATTGAAGACGTGGAAGGAATACTGGCCCTCGTCCGTCTCGAAGTAGATGGCGCCTTCCTCGGGGTCGTAGATGGAGTCCGCGCCGCCGTCCTCGCGGGCCATCTCGGCCGCCAGCACGATCAGGGGGACCTTGAAGCGGTAATCCATCTTGTGGACGCGCTTGGCCTCGCTGTTGAGGTAGTTGGCCAGCACCACACAGCCATCGCTCGAGCCCAGGGCGGCCACGGCCGCCTCACGGGTGGTCTCGTCGGCCTCGATCTTGTTCAGCGCGGCCTCGACGAGCGGCCAGACGGCCACGGGGGCCTCGTCTTCAGACACGCCGTCCTTACGGGGGATGACGACGGTCAGGCTTTCGACCATGTCGGGTAACGGTTGTCGGGTCTGTGTCGTCGGGCACCGTCGCGTGCGGAGCCGTCTCCGGCTTGCAGCCGGGGGGCGGTTCCGTCTCCGAGGACCCAGAACCCGGGTTCAGGAAGTAAGGTGTACGGGAGCGGAAAGAGGGTCGCGGATGCGGAGGAATCAACGGTATCGGACGCTGCCGGGCAATTCCCGGACCAAAATCATGCGATCCTGGATGAAAATCACCGGATCGATCCGGGTGCTCACGCCTCGTCTCGTCGGGCGCCGTCGTGCTCGGCTTCGAGCGCCAGGGCCGCCTCGATCAGTTCGTCCCGGAGCGCGCTCAGGTGGTCGTGCTGGGCGATGTACTGCTCCATCGCCTCGCGCAGGCTGGACTCGCGCGTGACGACCGTGCGGCGCTGCCGCTCGGTGGGCTCGACGATGCGTTCGATGGAGGCGATGGCGTAGGCCGGCCGCAGCGCGTCCCGCAGCCGGGGCACGTCCACCCGGTGCACCCGGTCTTCCTCGATCTCGTACCGCACCCGGACGACGGCCTCCTCGATCGACGCTGCGGCGATGGTGGACAGCAGCACCTCGGTCGGGCTCTCGGCGCCGCGGACGTCCGCCTGCAGGTCCACGAAGCGGCGGGCCGGGGTGTCGACGAAGGTGTAGGAGGCGCGTGGGGCGGGACGTTCGGGGTCGATCTCCACCAGGACGAAGCCCTTGCGGTCGTCACGTTCCTTGAAGGTCACCCGTTCGATGCTGCTGGCATAGACGACGGGGATGCCGCCGTCCGGGTTGAGGTCCTGGTACCGGTGGATGTGCCCGAGCGCCACGTAGTCGATGGGCGGGACGGCGAGCTGGGCCGGGGAGAACTTGGGTTCGTGGGCGATGAGGCTGGTGCGCTCGGAGCCGGAGAGGTCCGCCCCGTGGACGCTGAAGTGGCCGGCGAGCACGGCCGGGAGCGCCGGGTCGAGTTCTCCGGCGGCCTGCTGCACGAAGTCGACGTACGTGGCCTCGATGAAGTCCCGCACCTCGGTCGGGGATTTCTTCCGGTGCTCGTCCTTCGTCAGCAGCATGCTGCGGATGGGCCAGGGCAGGGCGATCAGCTGCAGCGGCCCGCGCCGCGTCGGGATCGTCGCCAGCGTGGGCCGGCGGAAGACGTAGGCCCGGCCCTGCAGGAACGGGAAGATGTCGAGGGCCGACGCCTTCCCGAAGGACACCGGATGGTCGTGGTTGCCGACGATCATCACGATGGGGATGCCGCGGTCCGCCAGGGGCTGGAGGCACTCGGCGAAGGTGCGCTGCTGCGTGGGGGTGGGGTCGGCGGTGCGGTAGGCGTCGCCGCAGAAGAGAAAGACGTCGATGTCTTCCTCCAGCGCCCGCTCCACCATGAACGCGAAGCACCGCTTGAAGTCGAGCAGCCGGGTGTTCAGGCCCGTCGCCGGGTCGATCCGCCCGAACGTGTTACTGCCCAGGTGGATGTCGGCGGTGTGCAGAAGCTTCATGGGAAAGGTCGATGGTCAGTGGGCCCGGGCCGCTCAAGGTACGAAACGTCCGTTCGGGATGGAAAACGGCTACCATGCACCCATGACGATCTGATTCGGTCATCCCGGGCGGAAGCGCGGAGGTCCTTTCTGGATACCTGCGTTCGCGGGCATGACGGTAACCGCACGGGTTCCCATGGGCTCGCCGATGCTCACCAGCCCACGCGGCCGTCGTCCCGGTCGTCGCCGGGGAGTTCGGCCGGGGCGAAGTCGGCGGGGGTGGGGAAGCGGGCGTCTCTGGAGATGCCGATGCCGGCCGAGTCGGTGGCGGACTTGAAGAAGTCGCCCACGAGGTAGAGGGCGTTGTGCGCGCCCTGGCCCCACCAGTTGGTGCGGAAGGTGATGCGGCGGTCGTTGAAGCCGACCCAGGCCCCGGTGACCAGGTCCGGGTGCATGAGCACGAACCAGCCGTCGGCGCTGTTCTGCGTCGTGCCCGTCTTGCCGGCCAGGTCATAGCCGCTCAGCCCCCATTGCCAGCGGATGCGCTGCCCGGTGCCGGTCAGGATCACCTGGCGCATCATGTCGACCATCGTGTAGGCGGTGGTTTCGGAGAGGGCTTCTTTGGGGGTGGGGGTGGCTTCGTAGAGGACGTTGCCGTAGCGGTCCTCGACGCGCGTGACGAAGGTGGGGGGGTAGTAGAGGCCGCCGTTGGCGAGCGTGCAGTAGGCTGACGTCAGTTCCAGGAGGGTGACGTCGCTCGTGCCGAGGGAGAGCGCGGGCACCTCGTCCAGCGGGCTCTGGATGCCCATGCGGCGGGCATAGAGGGCGATGTTCCGGGCGCCCACCTCCAGGGCCAGTTGCCCGGTGATGGTGTTCTTCGATTGCGCCAGGCCTTCCCGCAGCGTCATCGTCGCTCCCGAGATGCCGTCGGTGTTGCCGGGGCTCCAGACCTGCCCGGTGGTCGGGTCGACGTAGGTGAAGGAGGTGTCGCGCAGGGTGTAGTAGGGCGAGTAGCCGTTGTCGATGGCGACGGTGTAGACGAAGGGCTTGAACGTCGAGCCGGGCTGGCGGCGGGCCAGGGCTACGTGGTCGTACTTGTCCTCTTCGTAGTTCTTGCCGCCGACCCAGGCCTTCACCGAGCCGGTGTTGGGGTCGAGGGCGACGAGGCCGGCTTCGAGGCGGGTCTTGTTGGTTTTGAGGGAATCGAGGAACACCGCGTCGCGCTTGAGCGAGTCGAGCGCGGCATCGCGGCTGAGACCCTGGTTGCGCAGACGGCGGAAGCGGGGGGTTTCCTGGATGAACGTGTTCAGCAGCCCGGGGTGCGTCTGCCAGAAGTAGCGGAACGGCTCATACCCGTCGAGCTTCAGGAAGTCGTTGATGTCGGTGCTGTAGTTGCCGCTGGAGGGGCGGCTCCAGTGGTAGTCCACGACGGCCTGCAGCCCCTTCATCTGGCGGGCGACGGCCTGCTGCGCGATGCGCTGGAGGCGGGAGTCGATGGTGGTATAGACGACCAGGCCGTCCTCGTAGATGTCGAGGCCGAGGGGTTCGGCCCAGGCGCGCAGCCAGTCCCGCACGTGGATGGCGAAGTGCGGGGCCATGCTGGCCGTGATCTCGGCGGAGTGGTAGGCAGCGCCGGGCGGGTCGTCTTTGTGTTCCTCGTAATAGGCCTGCGTCAGATAGCCGTGCTCGACCATCTTGCGCAGCACGAGGTTGCGGCGGGCCTGGGCGTTTTCGGGGTTGCGCACCGGGTTGAACCGCGTGATGGCCTTGAGCATGCCGATCAGCGTGGCGCTCTGCAGCGGGTCGAGTTCGGCGGCGGAGGTGTTGTAGAAGGTGCGGGCAGCCGTTTCGATCCCCCAGGCGTTGTAGCCGAACTCGACCGTGTTCAGGTACATCTCCAGGATCTCGCGCTTGGTGTAGCGCCGCTCCAGTTGCACCGCCGTGACCCATTCCTTGAGCTTGCGCCCGATCGTCTGCTCGAAGCCGATCTGGTCGTTGTACAGGTTACGGGCCAGCTGCTGCGTGATGGTCGATCCGCCCTGCGTGTAGAAGCCGGGCACGTGCAGCTTGGCCAGCACGGTCTGCGCGACGGCCGAGACGGTGCGGAAGAGGTCCATGCCCCAGTGGTCGTAGAAGCGATGGTCCTCCGTGGCGATGAGCGCGTTGATGACGTGCGGCGAGATGTCGTCGTAGGTGACCCAGGAGCGGTTCTGCCGGGCATAGCGGGCCAGCACCTCGTTGTCGGCCGTGTAGGCGACGGTGGCGAGCTGGAATTCCGGGTTTTCGAGCTTCGAGAGCGGGGGCAGGTCGGTAGCCAGGAGGGCCATGTACAGCCCCAGCAGCAGCGTGACGCCCAGCAGCGCCCCGGTGATCACGGTCAGCGCGGCGGCGGCGGTGGCTTTGCGGGCGTCGCCGAAGCGCCGCAGGAAGTAGCCGTGCAGGCCCCGGCCGTGGCGCCGTCCGGGCGGGGGGGCGCCGTGCCCGTCGGGGCTGCGTTTCCGCGCGTTCGGGTTGGAGAAGTAGGCTTCGAGTTCCGCTTCGGTCGGCTCGGTGTAAGAGCGGGTGCTCATAGGCGATGGGTCGGGGCAGGGTCGTGGGCGGGGCGGACCGGTTCGCCGGATGCCTCCGGTTCGACGATGGTGGCGTGGGTCCCGTTCCAGCGCAGCAGGTGCACGCCGGTCGCATCGAGGCGGCCGAACGTGCGAGATTCGTGCCAGTAGCCGGTGTTCAGGTAGGTGCCGCAGGGCCAGACGGTCCGCTCCGCCCGGTGGGTGTGGCCCAGGACCACGACGTCGGCCACGTTGGTGGCGAGCAGGTGGTGGGCCAGGCGCCGGAAGGCGACCACGGCCTGCTGGTCGACGGCGTCCTTGCCGACGAGGCGCTTGACCCACCGGGCCAGCCCGACGCCGGCGTCGCCCGGTAGCAGATGGCGGTAGAGCCAGACGGGCAGGGGATGCCGCAAGAGCGGCCGCAGGCGGTTGTAGAGCGGGTTGGCCTCGGTCAGGCCGTCGCCGTGGGCCACGTAAACGTGAACGCCTTCGAGAGGTTCGACGAGGCTGTCGAAGACGACGCGCACGCCCAGTTCTTCCCGGAAGTAGGTCCGGTGCCACGGGTCGTGGTTGCCGACGAGGTAGGTCACCGGGATGCCGCGGTCCGTCCAGTCCGCCAGCAGCCCCTGAAAGCGGGCAAAGCCGCGCGGGACGAGGTGCCGGTATTCGATGTAGTCATCGAACACGTCGCCGACGAGGTAGAGCGCCGTCACCTCGGCTTCGTGGGCGCGCAGGCAGGCCAGCAGGTCGGCCTCGGAGGTGCGGGCGACCTCCGGGCCGCCTTTGCCGAAGTGCATGTCGGAGAAAAAGAGGACCACCGGGCTGGTCGGAACGGGGAGGGGAGCGCGAAGGGGAGCGGCCTACAGAACCCGTTTCGTCCGGCTACGATCCGTCCTTTTTCGGGGGAGGGCCCAGGGCGCGGCGCAGGGCGGCCTCCGGGTCGGCCTCGGGCGGCGGGGTGTCGTCCGGCCGGGCGAGGCCTTCGGCGAGGGCGTCGCGCAGCGGGAGCGGGCCGGGCGGAGCCGGGCGTTCGAGGCCGGCCGGTGCGTGGAAGGCCTCCAGCGACGTCACGGCCGGCCGCGGCGGGCGGTATCCGGGCGGCGGCGCGAACCGTACCCCCCGGCCGAGGGCCGCTTCCGGGTCGTCGAGCACGCGGCGAACGAATTCGCCGACGACCGGAAGCGCCGTTCGCGCACCCTGGCCCCAGTCGCTCGTGCGAAAGGTGAGCCGGCGGTCGTTGAAGCCCACCCAGGCCCCCACGACCAGGCGCGGGTGGGCCAGGATGAACCAGCCGTCGGCGTAGCCCTGAGACGTCCCCGTCTTGCCGGCCACGTCGGCCTCGATGCCGAACCGGGTGCGGAGGGCCCGCCCCGTCCCGCGTTGCACGACGTCCCGCATCATGTCCAGGACGGTGTAGGCCGTCTGCCGCGTCAGCGCGCGGTGGCCCTCCGGGACGAACGTGGCCAGGCGCCGGCCGGCGGCGTCGTCGATGTGGGTGACGACGACCGCGGGGTGGTGCACCCCGCCGGAGACGAACGTGCCGTAGGCCGAGGTCAGCTCCAGCAGCGTCACCTCGCTGCTCCCCAGCGCCAGGGACGGCACCCGGGCCAGCGGGCTGCGGATGCCCATGCGGTGGGCGACGTCCGCGACGTGCTCCGGGCCGAGGGCCGCGATGAGTTGCGCCGTGATGGTGTTCTTCGACCAGGCCAGCCCGTCCCGCAGGCGAACGTAGGCGCCCGAGTACCCGCCGGCGTTGCGCGGCGTCCAGGTGGCGTCGTCCTCGGCCGCGATGGTGAACGTCATGCGGGCGTCCTGGAGCGAGTCGTCCGGGGCAAAGCCGTGTTCGACGGCGGCGGCGTAGACGAAGGGCTTGAAGGTGGAGCCCGGCTGGCGGCGGGCCAGGGCCACCTTGTCGTACTGGTCCGCCGCGAAGTCGCGCCCGCCGATCCAGGCCTTCACGTGGCCGGTGTGCGGGTCGATGGCGACGAGACCCGTTTCGAGGCGGGCATGGGCGGTGCGGAGCGAGTCGAGGAAGGCGGCGTCGGCCAGCAGCCGGGCCTGCGCGCGGTCGGGTGGCTCGCCCTGCCGGACGGCCCGGCGGTAGCGCTCGGACCGGCGCACGAGGGCGACGAGCAGGTGGGGGTGCGTGGCCCAGAAGTGGGCGAAGGGGGATACCCGGCCGAGGCGAGCCTCGTAGGGCGCATAGGTCGACCCCGGCTCGGGCGGGTGCGGGGCGCTCCACTCCACCGCCGCGACGGCCTGGAGGCCGGGCAGGTGGGCCTCGACCGCCGCCCGGGCGTGCTGCTGGAGGCGGGTGTCCAGGGTCGTGTAGATCCGCAGGCCGTCCGTGTAGAGGTCGTAGCCGTGCGCCTCGGCCCAGTCCTCCATCCAGCGGCGGACGTACGCGGCGAAGTGCGGGGCGAGGTCCGAGGCGGGCCGGGCGGGGCGGAGGTTCAGGTGGAGCGGCTCGGGGGCGAGGCGGCGGTAGGCGTCGGCGGAGAGGCGGTCGTGCTCCACCATCTGCCGCAGCACCAGGTTGCGCCGCTGCCGGGCCCGCTCCGGGTGCCGCAGCGGGTTGTACCGGCTCGGCCCCCGCAGCAGGGCGACCAGCGTCGCCGCCTCGGGCACCGTCAGCGCACGGGCGGGCTTGTCGAAGTACGTCCGCGCCGCCGCCTCGATGCCGAACGCATTCTGCCCGAACGGGACCGTGTTCAGGTACATCTCCAGGATCTCGTGCTTGCCGTAGCGCCGCTCCAGCTTGCAGGCCACGACGATCTCGCGCAGCTTGCGCGCCAGCGTCACCTCCCGCCCGACGTCCGGGTAGAGGTTGCGGGCGAGCTGCATCGTGAGGGTGGAGCCCCCCTGCCGGGATCCGCGCAGCGTGTACCAGACGGACCCGGCCAGCCGCACCGGGTCGACGCCGCGGTGCTCGAAGAAGCGGTGGTCCTCGGTGGCGACGAGCGCGTCGAAGACGGCCGGGCTGATCTGCCCGTAGCCGACCCACACCCGGTGGGTGCGGTAGTAGCGGGCCAGCTCCTGCCCGTCGGCCGTGTAGGCGATGGAGGCCACGTCCAGGTCCGGCGGGGCCTCGGTCTGCAGGGCGGCCAGGTCCGGGATGTCGATGAGGTGGTAGAGCGCGCCCGCCGCCGCCAGGCCGATCAGGGCGGCCAGGGCGAACCACGCCGCCCGGCGCGCCCCCAGGCGGTGTGCCGGGCGCCGCCCCGCCGACGACGCCGGCCGGCCGATGAAAGGATTACGAAGCACCGTGGCTGCGGGGGAATGTTACCGCTCAGAGGACGGCCGTCTGGCGCGGGAGGTATCGTCCGTTCGGGTGGAACGTAAAGCCGTGGGCCGGGTCTGACCTCTCCCGCCGGCGCGGTCCGTGTACCTTGCGGGCGCCGGCCGCCGTAGATGGGTCCGCGCCTTGCCGCACGGGAAGGCGCCGGCCGCCCGGATGCCCACGACCCGCACAGCCTCATGTATCAAAGCCCATACCAGCCCCCGACGCAGTTCTCGGTCTTCCCGCCCATCATCAAGAATCTGCTGATCTTGAACGGGCTGTTCTACATGGCCAAGATGGTGGCGATCTACACCAACGCCATCGGCCTGGCGCAGGTCTTGAACTGGATGGCCCTCTATGCGCCCGGCGCGCCGGCGGTGGGGTATACGATCTTCGGGACGATGACGACGATCCCGGGCTTCTGGCCGTGGCAACTGGTCACGTACGCCTTTCTGCACGGCGACCTCGGCCACATCTTTTTCAATATGTTCGCGCTGTGGATGTTCGGGGTGCAGATCGAGCACGCCTGGGGGTCGCGGCGCTTTGCGATCTATTACTTCACCTGCGTCGTCGGGGCGGGGTTGCTGCAGATGCTGGTCATGTGGGGCCAGCCCGTGCCCACGGTCGGGGCGTCGGGCGGGGTGTTCGGGATCCTGCTGGCGTTCGGGATGATGTTTCCCGATCGGTACATCATGCTGTTGATTCCGCCGGTGCCGATCAAGGCGAAGTGGTTCGTGATCGGGTACGGGGCGCTGGAGCTGTTCTTCGGCGTGACGGGCACGCAGTCGGGCATCGCGCATTTCGCGCATCTGGGGGGGATGCTCTTCGGCTTCCTGCTGATTCAATACTGGCGCGGCAAGCTGCCCATCCAGCCCTCGCGGCGGCTGTCGTTCTGAGGCGGTCGTGGGGTGGGCGGCGGCAAAACCTTCGACGCGTTCTCCGGTACTACCCGTATGTTGCACGGGGCGAGGCGGGCGCCCGGCCGGGCCGTGGAGCGCCGGTGCGCGTCCGGCCGCGGTGGGTGGCGAGGCCGCCGGCCCCAGATCACTAGCGAGGAGCAGCCGTGAACCAATTCCAAGCCTGGTATCGGATGCAACCCCGCGCCCTCCGGGCGCTGCTGACGATCAACGTCGTCCTTTACGTGCTGTGGATCGTCCTTTTCCGCCACATCGATGCGACGGCGGTGTTCGTCTTGAACCACCTGGCCCTCAACCCCGGCCTGCCGGGCATCCTGTTCGAGCCCTGGCAGCTGGTCACGTACAACTTCCTGCATCTGGAAGCGGGGTTCTGGGGGCTGTTGCACATCCTGTTCAACATGCTGTGGCTGGTGTGGATCGGCCGCGAGTATGAGGAGCTGCACGGCCCGCACCGGCTGATGGCGCTCTATCTGATCGGCGGGGTCGGGGGCGGGGTGCTCTCGGTGCTGCTGGCCGGCCTCGCGCCGGGGCTCTTCGGCGGCATCATCCACGGCGCGTCGGCGTCGGTGCTCGGGGTGCTGACGGCCGTCGCCATCCTGTATCCGTACAAGAGCATCGCGCTGCTGTTCATCGGCACCGTCCGCCTGATCTATGTGGTCATCGGCTTCCTGGTGCTGGATCTGCTGTTCCTGCGGGGCAGCAGCACCGCCGTCGCCGCGCATCTGGGCGGGGCGCTCTTCGGCTTCCTGTTCGCCCGCGCCGAAGGCAAAGGCATCGACCTGTCCTCCTGGGCGCGGATCTTCTTCCGCGAGCGTCGCCGCCGTGCCCCGGCGCGCCGCGAGGCGGACGAGGGCTGGCTCAGCCGGCTCGAAGGGTGGCTGGCGTCCCGGGGCACGCCGGCGGACCGGGCGCCGTCGTCGCCGCGCCGGAGCCCGCTGACGCCGCTGCGCAGCCTCGGCGGCTCGGTGGAGACGGAGACGGCCCCGGAGAGCGAGGTGGATCGCATCCTGGACAAGATCAGCGAGCAGGGTTACGATGCCCTGACGGACGAGGAGAAACGCATCCTGTACGAGGCCAGCAAGCGGTGAGGTCGACGCTGCGCGGACGGAGGCAGGGGCGGCGTGTGTGGCGCTGGCTCGGGGGCGTCGTGCATGGCCTGGTGGCCGGGCTGTTCGGGCTGGCCTATGCCGCGCGCTACGTGCACCCGGAGGCGTTCTGGTGGGGCGGGCTGCTGGCGCCGGGGCTGGCGGTTCTGGCGGGGGGCTTGCTCGGGGCGCTGGGGCTGGCGCTGGCCGGGCGCCGGTGGCGCTGGGCGGTGCTCCACGCCGGGCTGCTGGGGCTGGCTGCCGTACGCCTGTGGCCCGCGCTGCCGCCGGCGGCAGCGCCGGGTGAGTCGGCCTCGCTGACGGTGCTGACCTACAACATCTCGGCGGCCCGCCTCGAACGGCAGCAGGGCCGGGCGCTGCTGGCCTTCGTGCGCGAGCACATGCCGGACCTGCTCGTGCTCCAGGAGGCGTACCTGTATTACCGGGACGATGTCCCCGTCCGCCCCAGTCGCTACTTGCAGTTGCTGATCGATTCGCTCGGGTACCGCACGCTGCGGCCGGCGGTGCCGCTGCGGGATCACACGGAACAGGCCGTGCTGGCGCGGCCCGACGTCCAGCTCCTTGCCGTCGAGCAGCATCTGCTGCCGGACGGGCCGGACGACCGGCGGGCCTCCGAGGTCGTCCGGGTGCGGTTCCGGTGGGACGGCCGGGAGGCGGTGCTCTACAACCTGCACCTGCGTTCCTTCGGTCGGCTCAAGCCCTGGGAGGACCAGCGGCACTGGCTCAACCCCGCGTACTGGCGCGCCTTTCTCGGGCACTACCGGGAGGCCTTCGGGGCGCGGGCCCGTGAGGCGGAACAGCTCCGTGCCCTGATCGAGCAGGATACCCTGCCCGTGATCGTCGCCGGCGACTTCAACAGCACCCCGCACAACTGGAGCTACCACCACCTCGCGCGGGGCCTGCAGGACGCCTTTCGCGTGGCCGGATCGGGGTGGGGCGGCACCTACCACGTCCGCTTCCCCGTCGTGCACATCGACCACGTCCTGGCCGGTCCCGCCTGGGCCGTCGAGTCCGCCGTCATCCCCGACCTCGCGCTGTCCGACCACCGGCCCCTCCTCGTCCGGCTCCGGTGGGCGGCCGAGTAGCGCCCCACGCGCTGCCGCCCGGGCTTCGGGCGCTACCACGGGGGGCTACCACGATCGTCACGGGAAAATCCCGATCGGTCCGGGCGAGGCCGCCGGGCCGGAGGGAGCCTTTGCCGGGACGGGTGGTATCAGCCCCCCGTTCGTCCGATCCCAAGACTCGACTCCGCTTCTTGACCGATGAAACGACCGCGTCGGATTTCCCGGGCCGTGCAGGTGGGCCCCGTACAGGTGGGCGGCGGCGCCCCGATCTCGGTGCAATCGATGACTGTATCGAAGACGCACGACGTGGCGGCGACGCTGGCCGAGGTCGCGCGGCTGGCCGAGGCCGGCGCGGACATCGTGCGGGTGGCGGTGCCGCGCCCCGAGGACGCCGAGGCCCTGCGGGACGTCGTGCAGGGCAGCCCCGTGCCCATCGTGGCCGACATCCACTTCAACTACCAGTATGCCCTCAAGGCCATCGAGGCCGGGGTGGCCAAGGTGCGCATCAACCCGGGCAACATCGGCAAGGAGGAGTGGGAGCGTGAGGTGCTGCTGGCGGCGAAGGAGGCTGGTATTCCCATCCGCATCGGCGTCAACGCCGGGTCGCTGGAGAAGGACATCCTGGACAAGTACGGCTACCCGCAGCCGGAGGCGCTCTTCGAGAGCGCGATGCGCCACGTCGAGATCTGCACGAAGCACGGCTTCGAGGACATCGTCATCTCGGTCAAGCACTCCGACGTCTTCTTCATGATTCAGGCCTACCGGCTCGTGGCGGAGCGGACCGACTATCCGCTGCACCTGGGCGTGACCGAGTCGGGCACGCTGCAGGCCGGGTCGATCAAGAGCGCCATCGGCATCGGCGCCCTGCTGGCCGACGGCATCGGGGACACGATCCGCGTGTCGCTGGCGACGGACTCCGTGCACGAGGTCGAAGTCGGGCATCAGATCCTCAAGTCGCTGCGGTTGGGGCGGCCCGGGGTCAACATCATCGCGTGCCCGACGTGCGGCCGTCTGGCCGGGGATCTGTTCTCCATCGTCGACGAAGTGGAGGCGGCCGTCAAGGCCCGCAAGTTCACCAAGGACCTCAACGTGGCGCTGATGGGCTGTGCCGTCAACGGGCCGGGGGAGGCCGCCGGTGCCGATCTGGGCATTTCTCTGGGACGCGGGCGGGCCCACCTCTTCAAACGTGGCGAGATCATCCGCACCGTGCCGGAGGAGGAGATCGTGGAGGCCGTCCTGGAGGCCATCGAGGCCTGGGAGGAAGACGAGACGACGGCCGAGGCCACCGGCTGAAAGCTGTGGGCTTCTGGCTGTGGGCTGCGGGCTACGGGCTTCTGGCTGCGGTGCGGGCTGACCGCTGAAAGCTGCAGGCATCGTGCTGGAACGAGTTCTTCCCCCTGGCCGCAGGCCTTACAGGGGGAAGTCCCCGCAGGGGGAAGGGGGTCCACATTCGTCGCTGTGCCGCCATCGTCCGGGGGCTACCCCTCCGTCGCTGCGCGACACCTCCCCTTCGCAAGGGGAGGATTTGGATGGCGCCCTCGTGCTGGAACGAGTTCTTCCCCCTGGCCGCAGGCCTTACAGGGGAAAGTCCCCGCAGGGGGAAGGGGGTCAACATCCGCCGCTGTGCCGCCATCGTCCGGGGGCTACCCCTCCGTCGCTGCGCGACACCTCCCCTTCGCAAGGGGAGGATTTGGATGGCGCCCTCGGATCGGGCCACGCCCTTCCCCCTGGCCGCAGGCCTTACAGGGGGAAGTCCCCGCAGGGGGAAGGGGGTCCACATTCGTCGCTGTGCCGCCATCGTCCGGGGGCTACCCCTCCGTCGCTGCGCGACACCTCCCCTTCGCATGAGGGCTACGGGCTTCTGGCTGCGGTGCGGGCTGACCGCTGACGGCTGAACGCTGACCGCTGAAAGCTGCGGGCTCCGGCCGCGTGATCTTGTGTCCGGCGTCTGCTACCTTCCTCCGGTGAACAGCGGCTCCCCGGAGCCCCACCCCCGTTTTCCCGATCCGCATCGAAGAGGCCATCCCATGGTTCGTCTCCCTCTGCTTCTGCTCGCGGCCGGCATGGCGTGCGGTCTGTGCGCGCCCCCCGTTCAGGCCCAGCGTCCCAACAAGCCGGTGCTGCACGGGCGGCACTGGGTGGCCATCACCGGCAAGCCGCTCGCGGCCACGGCAGGGGCGGCCATCTTCCAGCAGGGCGGCAACGCGGTGGATGCCGCCTGTGCCATGCTGGCGGCGACGGCGACCATGTGGGACGTGCTCGGCTGGGGCGGGGAGACGCAGGCGCTCATCTACAACCCCAACACCGGCAAGGTCATCGGCGTCAACGCCCTCGGCGTGGCTCCGACGGGGGCGACGGCCGACTTCTTCCGGGCGCAGGGCCTGGCCTATCCGCCCGAGTACGGGCCGCTGGCGGCCGTCACACCCGGCACGCCCGGTGGGCTCCTGGTGATGCTGGCCGAGTTCGGCACGATGCGCCTGGCCGAGGTGCTGGCGCCGGCCATGGAGATGGCCGAAGGCTACCCGATCGAGGCGCAGACGGCCGATGCCATCGAGCGGGAGAAGGAGCGCATCAAGCAATGGCCCCACTCGAAGGCCGTCTTCCTCCCGCATCTGGGTGAGCCCGAACGGGAAGCGCCCTACCCCGGCGAGCTCTTCCGCCAGCCCGACCTGCTCGCCACCCTGCAGAAGCTGGTCGACGCCGAAGCGCAGGCCCTGGCCGAGGGCAAGAGCCGCAAGGAGGCCATCTACGCCGCCTACGACCGCTTCTACCGGGGCGACATCGCCGAGGAGCTGGTGCGCGGCACGCGCGCCGAAGGAGGGCTGTTGACGATGGACGACCTGGACCGCTGGCAGGTCTACCTCGAAGAGCCGGTGATGACCACCTACAAAGACATCGAAGTCTACAAGCTCACCTCGTGGGTGCAGGGGCCCGTGATGCTGCAGATGCTGAACATGCTCGAAACGTTCGACCTGCCCGCGATGGGCTACAACAGCGCCCGCTACATCCACACCCTCTACCAGGTGATGAACCTCGCCTTCGCCGACCGCGACTTCTACTACGGCGATCCCTATTTCCCGCCCGAGGAGCCGCTCGAAGGCTTGCTCTCGAAGGACTATGCCCGCGCCCGCGTCCGGCAGATCGACCCGGCGCGCAACGACCCGAACGTGAAGCCGGGCGACCCCTATCCGTTCCAGGGACAGGAAAATCCGTACCTCCACTACCTGGAAAACTGGTCCGTCGTGACGCCCGCCCGGCAGGATGACGCGGCCTTCGACGCCGACTTCTACGCCGGGACGACCTCCATCCAGGCGGCGGACGCGGCGGGGTGGGTCGTCTCGGTCACGCCCAGCGGCGGGTGGATCCCGGCGTTCATCGCCGGGGAAACCGGCATCGGGCTGAGCCAGCGGATGCAGAGCTTCGTGCTCGATCCGGCCGAGAACCCGTTCAACGTCGTCGAGCCCGGCAAGCGGCCGCGGGCCACGCTGACGCCGGGGCTGGCGCTCAAAGACGGCCGGCCCTACCTCTCCTTCGCCGTCCAGGGCGGGGACAGCCAGGACCAGAACCTGCTCCAGTTTTTCCTGAACGTGGTCGAGTTCGGGATGGACGTGCAGGAGGCTGCCGAGGCGGCCAACATCAACAGCTTCCAGCTCAAAGGCTCCTTCGGCCAGCACGAGTCGCGACCCGGCCGGCTGTTGCTGCGCGAGGACGTGCCGGGATGGGTGCGCGCCGAACTGGAGGCGATGGGGTACGACCTCACGTTCGAGGAGCGCACCTCGGGGCCGATCAACGCCATCTTCTTCGACCACGAGCACGGCACGATGTGGGGCGGCTCCAGCGATCACGGCGAGGATTACGGCATCGCCTGGTAGCGCGGCATCGCCTGGTAGCCCCGTGCAGGCCTGCCGCCGAGGTGCCCGCCGGGGTGCGGGTCACTCCGGGGAGCGACCCCGGAGCGGCACCAGGCGCACCGGGCCGATCAGGCCGGAGGGCATGGGCGCCCAGCCCGAGGCGTCGAAGGGTTGGTAGGCCAGGTTGACGAAGTTGATGTCGTAGAACCGCCGCCATACGAACCCGCGCCGGTCCAGGTAGGCGATGCGGTTGGCCATGAGGTTGGTGACGTCCACCTCCAGCGTGTTCGTGCCGGGTGCCAGGCTGTCGATGCGAAGGTGGAAGGGCAGGCTGAAGGCCGTCCCGAGCGGGCGGCCGTTGAGGCGGACGGCAGCGCTCTCGGCGACCCGCCCCAGGTCGAGCCGCCACGCGTCGGCGGGGGTGGTCGGGGCCTCGAAGGTGAGGGTGTACCGCGCCGTGCCGGCGAACCAGTCGTGGAGGCTCTCGCCCAGGTCGGTCCACGAAACCAGCGAATCCAGCGTGGTGGCCGGGGGGTAGCCCGGGCCGCCTGCGATGAAGGAGAGCTGCCACGGCCCGGTCAGCGGGTGGGCGGGGCCGGCGGGTTCGGTGTAGAGCCAGGCCGGCACGTCCGCCGCCATCGGTTCGGCGAAGGTGCGGAGGATCAGCGATGCCCCCGGTGCCAGTTGCAGGAAGACCTCGGCCCGTCCGTCCCGGCGCTGCCGGAGGGCGGCGCGGCCGGCGCGGCCGCTCATCGGGTCGAGGAAGGCGGCGGAGCGGGCGGGGACGCTCAGCGGCACCCAGGCGGCCACCGGCTCGGCGCCGAGGTGGGCGAAGAAGTAGTGCACGCCGGTGTCGTGGGCGCGCCGGATGAAGGCCACGCCGTGATCCACCACCGGCTCGCGGGGCACCCGGGCCGCCTCCAGCAGCGCCCCCACCTCGTCCCCGATCAGCACCCGCCCGGCCCCGATGGCCACGGTCCGGACGGCGCCCGCGGCGGTGGTGTCTGCGACGGCGGTGTCCACGGCGAGGCGGGCCAGCTGCCGGGCCAGCGCGGCCCGCCGTTCGGCCAGCCGCCCCAGGCCGGGGACGTCGTGCGGGAGGTGGCGATGCACCAGCACCGTCGCCCCCTGCTCGGCCAGGTCGAGCAGCCGCGTGAGGGTGGCGACGGGCATCTGATGGCTCGCGGGCACCAGCAGCACCTCGTAGTCCGTGCCCGGCGTCTGCAGGCGAGATCCGTCTACCCCGGTGTCCATCAGCAGCCGGTCCGAGACGTAGTCGAAGGCGTATCCCCGCCGTTGCAGGTGGCGGGCCACCTCGTGCAGCGGCGTGCCGTAGAGCCATTCGTCCGCATTGTGCACGGTGAACTGGAAGAACAGCCGGTCCGAGGCGTACCGCACGTCGTGGATCGGGAAGTAGACCAGCACCTCGGCATCGGGGCGGCTGGTTTGCAGGACGGATTGCACCCGGGTGACGTAGGTGTTCAGCGCCGGCAGGTCCCGCCAGAAGGGGTTGGTGGGGGCGACGTGCGTGGAGGCGTAGAACAGCCATCCCGGCCACTCGGCGTCCGGCGGCGAGTAGGGCGTGCCGTGGTAGACGATGTGGTTGATGCCGCTGACGAAGAGCTTGTCCACCGTCGGCTTGATCTGCGAGAGGGAGACCCTGAAGTGCTCATCCAGCCAGGTGGCCGTCTCGGCCGACACCAGCGGCTTCCCCGTCAGGTGCGCGCCGGAGGCGGCGAACTTGAGCACGAGCGGATCGGTGCGGTCCGGGCGGGTGGCGTAGGCGGGGTTGAGGCGGTAGCCGGGGATGGCGAAGCTGTCCGGGTTGAAGGTTTCCGTTTCGGGGATGTCCACGGCGGCGTAGAGGTCGACCAGGTTGCCGGGGGAGCCGTGGGCCTGGTTGCGGGCGAGGCTGCCTCGCGCGTGCGCCCATTCGACCCAGGGGCGGGTGAACTCGTCCCGCAAGCGCAGGGCCATGAGCGCCTGATAGTCTGCCGTCACCCGGCCGATGCGGTCGGCGTCGACGGTGTCGGCGCGGAGCAGCGCCGGGAGGTGGTCGCGCAGGTCGTAGCCGTGCACTGCCTGGAAGTGGTCGAGCAGGCCGGTCGTCCAGTTCGATCCGTAGGCTTCGAACGAGTCATTGAAGAAGGCGCGGATCAGCCCGTCGCGGTAGGGGGCAAAGGCGCTGTCGAAGCGGGCGATGTAGTCGGCGAAGGCGGTGCGGTCGAAGTGGTTGATGACGAGGCCCTCGCCGCCGGGGGCGGCCCGTTTGACCTGCTGACCCGTCCAGCCCTCGAAGAGGGCGAGCAGCGTCCAGGAGGCCCCGGGAGGCGCCGTCCAGTCCAGCCGGCCGTCCGGTCCGACGCGGTCGGTCAGGTCCAGCCGATCGCCGGTGTCGGCATAGGCCATGAGGACCACGAGCGGGGCGGGGCGGTGGAGGCGCGGGTCGTCGAGGCGGACCGGCGCCTCCAGCGTGGCGCCGCCCGGCAGGGTGAACGTCTGCACGCGGAGCTGCCGGGCCGCGTGCTCCGGCTCCACCTGCGGTCCGCCGAAGGGCCATCCCGTGCCGGTGGCCATGTCCACGCCCAGGTCCAGCCGGCGGGCTTCCTCGGCCGTGTAGGCCAGCATGTTCATCCAGCGGGGCGAGAGGAAGTCGATGAACCGATCCTCGGCGCCCCGGACCCCGTAGATGGGCGTGATCTCGACGCCTCCGAGGCCGGCGGCGCGGTACGCCTCCAGCAGCGCCGTGATCGTGGGTGCGTCGACGGCATTGCCCATCCACCACCAGCGCGTCCAGGGGCGGTGGGTCTGCTCGATCTCGGGCCAGGCGAGCGGGTCTGGCGGGGGAGCCGGCCGGCAGCCGGCGAGGAGGAGGACGGCAAGGGCGAGGAGGAGGGCGGGCAGGCGGGCCATGGTCCGAACGGGGGCAGGTGAGGGGGCACCGAAATCTCGCGCAGCGAGATCGAAATGGCTACTCCGTGGCGGTCGTTCCCTTCGCCGGCCGCTCCAGCGCGCGCCACAGGTACCAGCTGGCGACGGTGCGGTAGGGGCGCCAGCGGGTGCCATGGTCCAGGATCTCCGCCGGGGCGGGCAGGTCCGGCCGGCCAAAGGTGTGCATGAACCCCTTGCGGATGCCCAGGTCCGTGGCCGGCAGCACGTCCGGGCGCCCGAGGCGGAAGATCAGCAGCATCTCGACCGTCCAGCGGCCGACGCCGCGCACCTGCGTCAGCAGGGCGACGATCTCGTCGTCGCTCAGGGGCGTGAGCGCGTCGGCCCGGGCCGGGATCGTGCCGTCCAGCGTCTTCCGGGCCAGGTCGCGTGCGGCGGCCAGCTTGGCGCGGGACAGCCCGGCGCCTCGCAGCGCCTCCTCCGGCAGGGCGAGCAGCGCGGCCGGCTCGGGCGATGCCTCGAAGAGGGCCTCCACGCGGCCGTAGATGGTCGCCGCCGCCTTCGTCGAAAGCTGCTGGCCGGTGATGGCCCGCAGCAGGTAGGCGAAGAGCTCCGTTTCCGTGCGCGGCGCCAGGGTGAACGGCCCGACGTGCGCGATCAGGCGGCCCAGGGGGGCATCGACCCGTGCAAGGTGGCGGAGGGCGTCGGCCGGGGCGAAGGGGAGTGCGGACATGGGGAAGGACGGCTGCTGGTGGGAGGACGGAAACGGCGAGGGCGGCACCTCGGCACCTCGGCGCGAGGCGGCGGTTTGAGGATGCGGTGGGTTGCGTCGTAACCTACGGCACCCGTGGCCTGCCTGTCACGCCGATCCGGCCGTGCGGTCCCTTTCGGGCCTCGGGATCCTCGCCGGGAAGCCCCCGCCGGGAAGCCCCCGCCGTTCCCGGAGGATCGGCCCCCTGTGTTCATCGAGCTTCATGTACATGTTCAGGATCCGTCGTACGAGCCGGCGGCTGTGGAGCGGTCTGCTCATCGCGCTGGCCGTGGGCTGCGGCGCACCCGACCACGCCGCCCACCGTCCCGCCCCGGCTCCGCTGTTTCAGCGGCTACCGCCCGAGCGCACCGGCATCGCCTTCCGCAACACCCTCTCCGAGCACCCCTCGCCACACCGAAACGTGTTGCTGTTCGAGTATTTCTCCAACGGCAGCGGCGTGGCCGTCGGAGACGTCAACGGGGACGGGCTGGACGATCTCTACTTCGGCGGCAACATGACCTACAACCGCCTCTACCTCAACCGGGGTAACCTGACCTTCGAGGACGTCACGGAGGCCGCCGGGGTCGCCGGGCGGGTGAACACCTGGAAGACCGGCGTGACCATGGCGGACGTCAACGGCGACGGCCGGCTCGACCTGTACGTGGGCTACTCCGGGGACCTCCCGCTGGACCGCCGCGTCGACGAGCTCTACATCAACCAGGGCGTCGATGACCGGGGTATCCCACGCTTCGAGGAGCAGGCCCGCGCCTACGGGCTCGACCGGCCGCACTCCACCAATCAGGCCTACTTCTTCGACTACGACCGCGACGGCGACCTCGACCTGCTGCTGCTGACGCACAACGTCCGCCAGATCCCCCGCATGGACCGGGCCGGCACGCAGCAGCAGCTGCGCGAGGACGACCCCGTCAACGGGGTGCGCTTCTACCGGAACGAGGGCAAGCGCTTCGTGGACGTCACCCGGCAGGCCGGCTTCGTCAGCTCGCCCCTGACCTACGGCCTCGGCGCCGGCATCGCGGACATCGACCAGGATGGCTGGCTCGACGTCTACATCGGCAACGACTATTCGCCGCCGGACTACCTCTACATGAACCGGGGCGACGGCACGTTCGCCGACGAACTGGCCGAGCGCATCGACCACACCTCGCACGCCTCCATGGGGATCGACGTCGCCGACCTCGACAACGACGGCTGGGCCGAGATCATGGTGCTGGACATGCTGGCGCCGGACCCGCACCGGCAGAAAACCCTGTTCGTCCCCGAAGACCGCGACCTCTTCCAGATGTTCGTGGACGTCGGCTTCCACCATCAGTACCTGCGCAACACGCTGCAATGGAACCACGGGGACGGCACGTTCAGCGAGATCGGGCAACTGGCCGGCGTTGCCAGCACCGACTGGAGCTGGGCGCCGCTCCTGGCCGATTACGACAACGACGGCCTCAAGGACATCGTCATCACCAACGGCACGCTGCGCGACAACACCCACCGGGACTTCCTCGCCTACAAGAACCGCTACGCGCTCAGCCGGCGCTACGATCTGGACCCGGCCGACGTGGCGCACCTGCTGGACGTGCTGCCGGCGTCCACCGTGCCCAACGTGGCCTTTCGCAACGGCGGTGCCTGGCGCTTCGAGGACGTGACGGCGGCCTGGGGCCTGGCCGAGCCGATGACCAGCACCGGGGCGGCCTACGCCGACCTCGACAACGACGGCGATCTGGACCTGATCCTGAACAACATCAACGCCCCGGCGGTGCTGTTCGAGAACCGCGCCGCCGATAGGGCGGGGCACGCCTACCTCCAGGTGGAGCTCCGGGGCGAGGCGGGCAACACCGCCGGGATCGGCGCCCGGCTCACGCTCTACGCGGGGGGGATGCAGCAGTACCTGGAGCAGATGCCGATGCGCGGTTACCTCTCCACCGTCTCGCCCGTGCTCCACTTTGGCCTCGGCCCGCAGACCGCGGCCGACTCGCTGCAGGTGATCTGGCCCGACGGCCGGCAGCAGACCCTCTACGACATCCCGGCCAACCAGCGGCTGACGCTGTACCAGCGCGACGCTACGCCCCGACCTGCGCCGGCTCCGCCGCCGTCGCCGCTGTTCGTGGAGGTGCCGTCGCCCATTCCCTTCGAGCACCGCATGGCCGGGCCGGTGGACGACTTCCGGCGGCAGCCGCTGATGGTCAACGCCCAGTCGCTCGTCGGCCCGCCGCTGGCGCGGGCGGACGTCAACGGGGACGGGCTGGACGACGTCTTCGCCGGCGGGGGCGTGGGGCAGGCCGGTCGGCTCTACCTCCAGCAGCCCGGCGGCCGGTTCGTGGCGGCGTCCCCGGCTCCCTTTGCCGCCGACGCGCCGAGCCACGATGCCGCCGCCGTCTTCGTGGACGCCGACGCCGACGGCGACCCGGACCTGTACGTGGCCAGCGGGGGGTATGGCGCCTTCGCCCCGCAGGACCCTGCGCTCCAGGATCGGCTCTACCTCAACGACGGCCGGGGCGGCTTTACCCGGCAGAAAGACGCCCTCCCGCCCATGCCGACCAGCACCGGCACCGTGGCGGTGACGGACGTCGACGGCAACGGGTGGCCGGATCTCTTCGTCGGCGGGTACGTCGTGCCCGGGCGCTATCCCGAGCCGCCCCGCAGTTACGTGCTGCTCAACGACGGCACCGGCCGCTTCGAGGACCGCACCGCCGACCTCGCGCCGGCGCTGCAGCACGTCGGCATGGTGCGCGTAGCCGCCTGGCACGACCTGGACGCCGACGGCACCCCGGAGTTGATCGTGGCCGGCCTCTGGATGCCGATCCGCATCTTCTCGGCGGACGGGGGCGTGCTGCACGACCGCACCGATCGGTACTTCGAACGGCCGCTCCACGGGCTGTGGTCCGCGCTGCTGGTGCTGGATCTCAACGGCGACGGCCGCCTGGATCTGCTGGCCGGTAACCTGGGCCTGAACACGCAACTGCACGCCTCGGCGGACCAGCCCGCCGAGCTGTACTACGCCGACTTCGACGCCAACGGCTCCGTCGACCCCATCCTGGCGCTGTACATCCAGGGCACCAGCTACCCGTTCGTGACGCTGGAGGCCCTGCGCGATCAACTGCCCCGCGTGGCGCT
This sequence comes from Roseithermus sacchariphilus, assembly GCA_003285105.1. Taxonomy (GTDB): domain Bacteria; phylum Bacteroidota; class Rhodothermia; order Rhodothermales; family MEBIC09517; genus Roseithermus; species Roseithermus sacchariphilus. The sequence continues at coordinate 2,205,679 of CP030158.1, forward strand.
CCGCTTCGACAGCCACGAGGCCTATGCCCGGGCGCAGATCGGGGATCTGCTCTCTCCACGGGAGCTCGAACAGGCCCGGGTGTTGCGTGTGGAGACGCTGGAGACGACCCTCTTCCTGGGGCGCGACGGCGGCGGCTTCGTCCGGGCCGAGTTGCCCATCGCCGCGCAACTGGCGCCTGTCTTTGCCCTGCACGCCGCGGACGTCGATGCGGACGGCATCACCGACCTGCTGCTGGCCGGTAACCTCGGCGATGCCCCCGTGCGTCTGGGTCGTTACGACGCCAACCACGGCGTCCTGCTACGCGGCCTCGGCGGCGGGCGGTTTGCCTACGTGCCTCAGCGGGCATCCGGCTTCCGGCTGCGTGGCGATGTGCGCAGCATCCTGTCCATCCAGGGCCACCTGATCTTTGGCCTGCACCAGGCGGCGCTGCGGGCCTACGCGCCCGCCACACCGGCGCCCGCTCCAGCTTCGTCGCCGACGGCTGCGGCGGGCTCGCCCTGAATCGGCCTCCGGGGAGGCGGGTGCGAGGGGCGGCTGGCGCCTCCCAGGGGCTACCCGGAGCGGCGTGTCAGCTCCGGGCTCATAGGTCGTTTTTTTCTCCCTTTCAAGTTGAATGTGAAGGGGATAAGTAGTAAATGTAAAAAATGTAACAGGCTGAACGTCCCCCTTCGGAGCCGGCTGCCGTGGCCCGAAGGCCCCCCCGCCGCCGATCGACGTGTGTCGTCTTGCGAGCGGCGAATGTTCGTTCGACCAGGGGCTCCCGCATCCGACCGATCGGTTCACCGACTCGGTGTGTCGTGGCTCCCCGGGATGTTCGGCGCTTTCCCCCCTCCACCAACGCTTCGTTCACGCGCTCGATGGCCATGCACAAAGCTACTACCCTTCCTCACCCACATCCATCCAGGTTGGCGCCTCGATCCTCCGCGATCCATCGGCATGATGCCCGCCGGAAGCCGTGTTTCCTCTTTCTGGAAGCGCTTCTGGTGTTGATGATCGCGGGGGCGACCCCGGCGCTGGCTCAGCACCAGGTAAGCGGCCGGGTCACGTCCGGCGACGACGGCTTCCCCATGCCGGGCGTCAACATCCTGGTGAAAGGAACGACCACCGGGACCGCGACGAACGTCGACGGGGAGTACACCCTGACGGCGCCGAGCCCGCAGGATACGCTCGTCTTCTCCTTCATCGGCTTCCAGACCCGGGAAGTCCCCATCGCCGGGCGCTCCGTCGTCGACGTCATCCTGCAGAGCGACCAGGCCCTGCTCGACGAGGTCGTCGTCGTGGGCTACGGCACACAGCGGCGGGAGACGCTGACCGGGTCGGTGAGCCAGATCTCCGGTGAAGAACTGGCCCTGATTCCGACGACGAACCTGTCGCAGAACCTCCAGGGGACGGTGCCGGGCCTCATCGGGGTGACCTCGAGCGGGCGCCCGGGGCGGGATGGTTCGAACCTGCTGATCCGCGGCATCTCCACGCTCAACAACAACGCCCCGCTCGTCGTGATCGACGGCATCCCGGATCGCATGGGCGGGCTGGAGCGCCTCAACCCGGACGACATCCAGAGCGTCTCGGTGCTGAAGGATGCCTCGGCGGCCATCTACGGCTCCCGCGCCGCCAACGGCGTCATCCTCGTCACCACGAAGAAAGGCCGGGCCGGGGCCACGAACGTGACCTTCAACGTGGAGCGCGCCTGGGCCGAGCCCTCGATCGTGCCGGAGACGGCCGATGCCGAGACCTACATGCGGATGCTCAACGAGATCGACGTCTACCGGGGCAATCCGCCGCGCTACACCGAGGAGCAGATCCAGTGCCACGCCAACGAGGAGGACCCCTGGGAATGCCCCAACACCGACTGGTACGAGGAGGGGCTCAAGAACTTCAGCCGTGAGGTGACGGCCAACATGGCCATCAGCGGTGGCGGTGAGAACGTGCGCTACCGCCTCTCGGCCGATGCCGTGACCGAAGAAGGGATCCTCGTCAACAACGCCGAAGGGTACGACCAGCTCGGGTTCCGCACCAACATCGACGGCGACATCAACCGGTACCTGAACCTCTCGGTGAACCTGCATGGCCGCTACGAAAACCGCGACCTGCCCGCCTGGACGCGTGACCGGCTCAACGCGGCCTGGGAGCTCCTCCAGCGCGGTAAACCCATCGAGCCGGCCTTCTGGCCCAATGGTCTGCCCGGGCCCGACCAGGAGAACGGCGTCAACCCGGTCGTGTCCAACCTCACCGGCTATGACAACGAGAAGACCTACTACTTCCAGAGTGACGTGACCGCGCAACTGGCCGTGCCCGGCGTCGAAGGCTGGACGATCGACGGCACCATCGCCTACGACCGCATGTTCTTCAACCGCAAGCGGTGGCAGAAGCCGTGGACACTCTATCACTGGGACGGCACCCGCGACGAGAACGGCGAGCCGGTGCTGACGGGCGTGCAGAGCGGGGTGCCGGAGCCGCGCCTGACGCAGGAAAGCGACAACGCGAGCGAGATCCTGCTGCGGGCTACCACCCGCTACGAGACGACCATCGCCGAGGATCACAACGCCACGTTCCTGCTGGGCACCGAGTGGCAGAAGGGTGAACGGGAGGACCTCTACCTCTTCCGGCGCTTCTTCCCCACCGACCAGCTCGACCTCCTCTTTGCCGGGGGCACGAACCAGCAGGACCTCTCGGGGACCGCCTCGCACGAGGCACGCCTGAATTTCTTCGGCCGGATCAACTACAACTACCGGCAGAAGTACCTCCTGGAGCTGGTGGCGCGGTACGACGGGTCCTACATCTTCCCCGAAGGGGACCGCTTCGGCTTCTTCCCCTCCATCTCGGCCGGCTGGCGCCTGGACCAGGAGCCGTTCTTCAACGCGCTCACGGGGGGCTTCTTCGACATGATGAAGCTGCGCACCTCCTACGGGCAGACCGGCAACGACCAGATCGAGCCGTACCAGTTCCTGGCCACCTTCGGCTTCAACGGCCAGTTCGGCTACGGGGACGGCCTGGGGACCCGCATCGCGCCCACGCGCGTGCCCAACCCCAACATCACCTGGGAAGTCGCCACGCAGTTCGACATCGGCGTGGAAGGGGCCATCCTGGACAACCGCCTCACGTTCGACCTGACGTACTTCAACCACAACCGTGACGACATCCTGTGGTGGCGCAACGAGGCGGTGCCGGAGACGGCCGGCTTCAGCCTGCCCCGGGAGAACATCGCGAGCATGAAGAACAGCGGCTTCGAGGCGCAACTGACGTACTCGCAGCGGCTCTCGCAAAACGTGCAGGTACGAGGCGGGACGACCTTCTCCTACGCGCACGACGAAGTGAAGTACTTCGCGGAGGCGGAAGGCGTGCTCCCCTGGCAGCGGAACACCGGCCGCCAGTGGAACACCGGCCTGTTCTACCTGACCGACGGGGTCTTCAACGATCAGGCCGAGCTGGATTCCTACCCGCACTGGGCGGGGGCACGGCCCGGCGACATCAAGTTCATCGACTACAACGAGGATGGCGTGATCAACGGCGACGACCGCGTGCGCGTCGATGAAAACGGCATCCCCGACGTCATCGGCTCCTTCAATGCCGGTGCCACGATCGGCCGGGTCGACCTCTACATCCTGTTCCAGGGTGCGGCGCAGGTGCGGCAGTACGTGCGCGCCGGAGGTGTCGGCGAGTTCGGCAACTACTTCATGGAAGACGCCGAGGGCCGCTGGACGCCCGAGACGCCCGAGAACAACAAACCCCGGGCCTGGAACCGCGTGGATCCGTACTGGGCCTCGAACAACAACGACTACTTCCTGCGGGATGCCAAATATCTCCGCTTGAAGACCGCACGCATCGCGTACACCTTCCCGCAAGGCATGCTGCAGACCCTCGGTGGGCTGGGGCAGCTGCAGGTGTACCTCACGGGACGCAACCTGCTCACCTGGTCGCCCCTGAAGACGATGGACCCCGAGATCCGCAACCAGGCCGCGCACGAGTACCCGCTCGAGCGGGCCTATACGATCGGGATTCAGATGGGCTTCTGAGCGCGCCCGTGTGGACCTACCCAACCGCAGCTATCCCCTTCCATTGCAGGGAAAACAACCGATACCTATGAGACGCTTTGCGCATATTCTCACGATCCTACTCGGCGGCTCGCTGTTGTTCATGGCGTGCGACAGCCTGAATCTGGAGCCAAAAACCGAGCTGTCCGGCAACGTCGTCTGGGGAGACCCGGCCCTCGTCGAGGCCTACCTCAACGACGTCTACTCGGACGCCGGGTACGGCTTCGGCGACCCGATGATTGCCGGGCTGGCCGATGAGGCCAAGAACACCCACGGCCACGGCGATGCCCCCATGCGGCTCTCGAACATGAGCCCGACGGACCTCGGCCTCTGGCAGCGCGACTGGGAGGAGGTCATCCGGAAGTTCGACTGGGGCGTCACCTACAGCCGCATCCGGGACCTGAACACCCTGATCGAGAACGTCAGCGCGAGCGAGGCGCTGCCGGAGCAGACGAAGCAGACGATGCTGGGCGAGGCCTATTTCCTCCGCGCCTTCTTCTATCACGAGCTGATGCGGTTGCATGGCGGCGTCCCGCTCGTCGATCAGGCCTTCGAACTGGGCGATGACCTGTCGGCCTATCAGACGCCGCGCGCGTCGTTCGAAGAGACGATCAACTTCATCGTCTCGGACCTGGATGCCGCCGCCAGCCGGCTCACGGCGGACGGCCGCCGGCCGGGTGCTGCCACGGAAGGCGCCGCCCTCGCGCTCAAGTGCCGGGTCCTGACGCATGCCGCCAGCGACCTCTTCGCCGTCAACCCCTCCGGTATGCCGGAGACAGGCTACACCGGGGGCGACCAGCAGGCGCGCTGGCAGGCCGCCTCGAATGCCTGCAAGGCGGTCATCGACCTGGGCCGCTACAGCCTGACGCCGGTCTCCTCTGCGGACGAGTACCACGAGCTCTTTTCCAAGGGCAACCCGGGGGAAACCATCTGGGCGCGGTATTTCGATCCCTCTGGCGGAGAGAATCACGACCAGGCCCTGTGGGTCAGCCCCAACGGCTACAACTCCTGGTCCGGCGATACGCCGCTGCAGGAGCACGTGGATGCCTACGAAATGGCGGACGGGTCGGAGTTCAGCTGGGACAACCCCGAGCACGCCGCCGACCCCTATGCCAACCGCGATCCGCGTTTCTACGCCAACGTCCTCTACAACGGGGCCGTGTGGCGCCCGCGCCCGCCGGGGCTCGACGAACTGGATCCCGTCGGTGTCATCCAGACGGGCTGGTTCGAGATGCCGGACGGAAACATGCGCGCCGGCCTGGATACCCGCGAAGGCCCCGTGCAGACCTGGAACGGCACGAAGACGGGCTACAACCTGCGTAAGTTCGTGGATCGTGACATCCTGCCCGACCGGGAACAGCAGTTCAACCCGTGGCCGTTCCTGCGCTATGCCGAGGTGCTGCTCAACTATGCCGAGGCCGAGGCGGAACTCGGAAATGCGAGTACGGCCGTCGATGCCCTCAACCAGGTCCGCGCCCGTGTCGGTATGCCGGACGTGCCCATTGACGGCGGCCCCAACCGGACGCTCATGGACCGCATCCGCCAGGAGCGGGAAGTCGAACTGGCCTTCGAGGAATTCCGCTATTTCGACATCCGTCGCTGGATGATCGCCCCGGAAGTACACACCAACGGGCACGGCATCCGGGTCACCGGTCGCCTCGACCCCAACGGGGAGCCGCTGATGTACGCGGGCGAGGAATACCGGTATGCCTATGAGTACGAGGTCATCCAGGTGGACGAACGCATCTGGAACGACCGGGCCTACTTCCTGCCGATACCACAGGCGGAGATGGACCGGAACCTCAACCTCGTGCAGAACCCGGGCTATTGATCGGCAACGCGCCTGTGTGATACACACGCACAACGCGCTCGCATGAGCGGTCAGGGGTCGGCTGCCCGGTGTTCCGGGGCCGACCCCTGACCGTTTCTGGCGGCCGCGCGGGGTGGATCTCCGGCCGCATGCCGCTGTAGAAAAACCATGGGGCTACCCCCGTGCGGCGTCGGGCCTCCCGGCGCGGTGGTTGCCGCCTCTGCTCACAGGCCTCTGGATCCAGCCTCCGCGGTCCGATGCATACCTTCCTCGCTCCCCGGGGCCTCCGCCTCGTCGCCGGCCTGGCGCTGGCCGTGGTGCTCTCGTCCTGCTCCGGGGCCTGGCTCAACGTCCGCCGCATCCCGGAGGACGGCTACGTCCGAACCTTCAATTACCAGTTCCAGGCGCAGGTCCATGCCGACGACGCCGGGGTCTGCAAGCACATGGTCGTCCGGGTCAAACCCCTGAACAAGATGTACTCGGAGGGCGAGCCGCCGTCCCGTCTGCAACTGTTCGACGACGATTGCCTGAGTCCTTTCCGCTTCGAGCGGGCCGAGTACTATTCCCGGGAGGGTATGCCGGTGCGGCTCTTCGGAACGGAAGTCGTCCGGTTCCTCAACGAATTCCAGCACCTGGAAAGCGAACTCGTCGGATGGCTCTGGCGAGAGGGCGTGATCTGAGGGGCGAGCGGCCGCGAGCGGCCCCGGAGCGCGCCTGCCTTGCCGGAGGAGGGAGCAGGCGTGGCGGCCAGACATAAAAAAAGGCCGCCTTACGGGGCGGCCGTCTGCCTTACAGGGCAGAGAGATTCGTAGAAGGTCCCAGGCGTAGCGTGTCGTTGGTTCTCTTCTGCAGGGGATATCGGTCGGGTGCCGGTGTTCTTAAACGGGACGGAGAAAAAACACCGGCCCGAACCGCACGGGACAGAGCGCCCGCCGGCTCGTCGGGGGGAGGCGGTCGTTCGAGGCGGCTGGTGTCGAGGTGGTGCTCGTGCAGGTTCGCCGGTGCGTGTGGGGAGAGGAAGCCGTCGGATGAACCGGGTCGCAGCGTGCAGGTCGGTCGGGGGGCCTTTTTGCCGCATCTCCCGGGCCGGGGCGCGTCAGGAGGAGAGCGTGTGCCAGGGTGCAGAGGCCGGCGGATGCACTGCCTCGGTCATGTTGTTTTTCAGGAGGACCCCCGGAGCCGGGGCAAACGAATGGTACATCGGCAAGGTCGCCACACCCAGCGCGGCTGCGTCGATCCCGGCCGTTGCAATCCGAATGTCCATCGCGGACGGCTTCTCCTCGATGCGCAGGTGTGGCAGAATGGCCTCGATACGGTCACGGAGCGCCCGGAAGATCACGTCAGGGAGACGCCCTCCGAAGAAGATGGCCTCCGGGTCCAGCAGGTACTCGATCGTCAGCAAGACCGGAGCGAGGTGCTGGGCGCCCGTATCCAGCCATTCGTTGAGAATGGCATGGTTGGCCTCATAGAGGCGCGCCAGGTCCTCCGGGTGTGCAGCCTCGGTGCCCTGCTCGCGGAGGCGCTGGTAGAGCCGGGGCAGGTTGAAGAGAACGCCCAGATGAGGCCGTTCGGAGGGGGGCTCGCTGCCAGGCGTGCTCGACGTCGGGAGGTAGCAATAGCCGACTTCGCCGGCATTGCCGGTGTGCCCCTCGTGCGGCTGGCCGTCGATGACCAGCCCGCCTCCCAGGCCAGCCCCGAAATAGAGATAAAAGAAGGTCCCGATGTGCTGGCCGTCTCCGTACCAGCGCTCTCCGATGGCGGCGGCCGTGGCGTTGTTTTCCAGGTAAACGGGGAGTGCCAGACGTTTTCGAAGGATGTCCGCCACCGGGATATTGTGCCAGCCCGGAAAGGCTTTGGGGTTGGCCACGTTCGTGGCGACGCTGTCCTTCGAGATATCCATGGGTCCGGGCAGGCCCACGCCCACCCCCCAGATGTGCTCCCGGGATAGATCGTGACGACGCATCAGTTCCTGCGTCGTCTCGGTCAGCAGATCCATGGCCTCGGAGGGCGAGGGGAAGTTCAGTTCGTAATGCATGCGCTCACGAACCTGCCCCACGAAGTCCACCAGCACCCCCGTCAGGTGATCCTTGTCGAGGTCGAGCCCGATGGAGAAGGCGCCTTCGGCGTTGAGGGCCAGGAGGATAGACGGAGCGCCACGTCCCTCGCGGAGCCGCTCGGCTTCCCGGACCAGGTTCATATCCAGCAACTCCCGGGTGATGTTCGACACCGTCTGCGCCGTCAACTCGGTGCGCCGGGCGATCTCGGCCCGCGAGAGCGGCCCGAACCGCCGTATCGTCTCCAGAACGATGCGGAAATTGTAGGCCTTCGTGTATTTGAGGTTCGTTCCGACGAGCATAGAAGGGCGACGACCTGAGTGGGGGAGCCGGCACAGAACGGCCTGGGCGCGCGCAAGATACGGGGTGTGAGGGTGCCGTGCTAAGGGACGGTCCGACCTGTGGAAGGCCGCGTGGAGCCTGGCGCCGCGAAGCTCCGCCGGCAGGGTCTTCATCGTCCGGGGTCCGGTATCGGTTTCGGCCGTACGTCCGGAAAGGCCGCGGCAGGGGCATATGATTGTTAAGATTCGGTTAAGTTGCCTGGGGTGGAAGCGGTTCCCTCCGGGAAGCGATCCAGGGGCTTGATTAAATAAAACGTCTTGAATAAATACGATACCGTTAACTCAATCAAATGGAATAACAGGCGGGGCAGTCGTCCGGTAGCGCTTTTGCCGGTTCCGAGAGCCATCCGGGAGATTGCCTGCACGTCCAGGAAAGCACCGCATGCATCGTTTGGCACGCATCCTTGCCACGGCCCTTCAGGTAGGGTTGCTGGCAGTTCTCACGTCAGCCGGAGTCAGGGCAGACGGGCGCATCACCGGGCAGGTGACGGATCGGGATACCGGCGAGCCGTTGCCGGGGGCGAACGTGATTCTGGTTGGGACCAGCAAGGGCGCGGCCACCGACATCGACGGGCGGTTTACGATCGTAGGTGTGCCTGCCGGCACGCATACGCTGGCGGCTACGTACATCGGATATCGCCGGCAGGAGCAGACGGTGACGGTAGTGGATGGCGCCGAGACGGAGGTCAACTTCCAGCTGGTCTGGGAAGCGGCCGAGGGAGATGAGGTCATCATCACGGCGCAGGCAGCCGGCCAGACGGCCGCCATCAACCAGCAACTCGCCTCCAACACCATCACCAACATCGTCTCGGGGGATCGCATCAAGGAGTTGCCGGACGTGAACGCGGCCGAGTCGATCGGGCGGTTGCCGGGGGTATCCATTCAGCGGTCGGGAGGGGAAGCCAACAAGATTGCCATTCGGGGGCTCTCGCCCAAGTACAACACCGTCACGGTCAACGGGGTGCGCGTGCCCGCTACGGGGGGAGACGATCGCAGCGTGGACCTGTCGCTCATCTCGTCGAACATGCTCGACGGGATCGAGGTGATGAAGGCCATCACGCCGGATAAGGACGCCGATGCCATCGGGGGGGCTGTGGATCTCAAGCTGCGGGAGGCTCCGGAGTCCTTTGCCTTCGACCTGCTGGTGCAGGGGGGATACAATCAGTTGCAATCCTACTACGGCAACTACAAGGTGGTCGGCAACGTGAGCAACCGGTTCTTCGGGGACCGGCTGGGGCTCATTGCCGCCTTCAACCTGGATGAGTTCGATCGCAGCGCCGACAAGTTTTCCGCCGACTACCGGCAGTCTTCCGATCCGGAGACCGGTGCGCCGCTGATTCTGGTTTCCGATCTCGGGCTGCGCGAGGAGACGGTGAAGCGGGGCCGGGCAGGGGCCAGCGCGGTGCTGGATTATCGCCTGCCGGGTGGTCGCCTCACGGCCAATACCTTCTATAACCGCCTGCATTTCGATGGGCTCTACCGCATCAACCAGATTGATGTGGATGGCAACCGCCATTACTACGACACCGAGGATCGCAGCGGGACCACCGCCATCTTCACGGGGGCCGTGGGCCTCGAGCAGAGCTTCAACCGATTCCGCTACGACATCGCGGTGGCGAGAACGGCTTCGCGTACGGAGAATCCCGAGGACTTCACCTGGCGCTTTGCCCAGGAGGGCAATGCCGTACGCGGTCAGCCTGATGCGGATACGCACCCGACGGAGATCCCGGCCATGCTCAACGTGGATACGCTCCTGACCGGGTTACAGGACGTCTTTGTGTGGCAGACGCATCGGGAAGAGCAAGAAACGTCATTGCAGGCGAACGTGCAGGTGCCGTTCCGGTTTGGGGACCGGGTCAGCGGGTACGTCAAAACCGGCGGGAAGCTGCGCTGGCTGGAGCGCTTCAACGATGAGGAGCAGGCCGGGCGCAACGGCCTGTACTACGGCAGCGGAGCCGGCAACCTGAACGAACCGCTGGAATGCCTTGCCGCTCAGATCCCGGAGTGGAACCTCGAGGAGGTGGTGGGCGAGGTGGGGGTGCTGCCCATCGAAGTCGTTATGAGTGACTATGCCCGCGAGGACTTTCTGGACGGGGACTACCCCCTCGGCTTTGCCGCCGACCTGGACAAACTGCACCAGATCACCGAGGCCATGCGGGCCTGCGGAGAAGACATATATCGCAATTATGCGATAGGATCTCTCGGACGCGATTACGACGGGACGGAGCGTTATCAGGCCGGGTATGCCATGGCCGAGATCAACCTCGGGCCGCGCCTGACGCTCATTCCGGGGGTGCGCTGGGAGCGGGATCGCTCGGAGTACCACGGTCAGCGCTATCGCGAAACCTCACCCAACAACGTGCAGGGGCCGCCGGCCGAACTCACCCCGCTCACCAACATCCGCGAGAACCGCTTCTGGCTGCCCATGGTGCACCTGCAGGTCCGCCCGACCGACTGGCTGCAGGTCCGCCTGGCTCGCACTCAGACGCTGACGCGGCCCGACTACATCCAGTACGCCCCGATCACCACCATCAACAGCTTCCGGAGCTACGTGCGGGCGGCCAACGCACAGCTGAAGCCGGCTGAGTCCACCAACTACGACGCCGCGCTCTCCGTCTACCACAACAAGATCGGCCTCTTTACCGTGGCCGGGTTCTACAAGTCCATCGACGACCTCATCCTGTGGGTGGACTATAACCTGCATCCGGACGTTGGGGCGCTGCCGGGGATGAACGTCCCGGAAGAATGGATCGCGGCCCGGCCCCGGGCCAACACCTACATCAACAACCCCTTCGAGGCCACGTACCGGGGCGTCGAGATCGACTGGCAGACCAACTTCTGGTATCTGCCCTCGGTCCTGAAGGGCCTCGTCCTGAGTGCGAACTACACCTATCTCCAGTCCGAGACCACGTACCAGGCCTACTATCTGGTCAACAGCGATTCGCTGATCCGCCGGCGGCCTCCCGTCTATCTCAAGGAACTCCGGACGGATTCGGTGCGGACGGCCCGCATGCCGGATCAGCCCACCCACATCGCCAACGTCACGATCGGCTATGACCTGGGGGGCTTCTCTGCCCGGTTCTCCGTGCTGTACCAGACCGATACCAGCACGTTCATCAATTCCACGAATCCGCTCTTCGACACCTTCTCCGGCGATTACCTCCGCTTCGACCTGGCGGTGCGGCAGAAGTTGTTCGACGGGCTGGAGGTGTTTGCCAACATCAACAACCTGAACGCCCGGCCGGACCGCACCTTCCGCGGGGCGGACGATGCCAACCCATCCTATACCGAGTACTACGGCGTCACGACCGACCTGGGCGCTCGCTACAGATTCTGAGCTTTCCTCCGGCGCCCCTGGAAGGGCATCCGGTGTGCCGGAGGAAGATTCCATCCCTCGATCCTTTCCAGCATCCAACGTGGAGGAGCATCATGAAGCTTCGGTACTATGCCATCGGGCTACTTGCGGTCTTCGCCGTAGCCATGACGGGCCCCCTGCAGGCCCGGGCACAGGGCAGCGAACTCGTCGTCGAGTGGGCTGATGCCAACGGCGACGTCATCGTCAACGCCCTGCGCGACGCCATCGCCAACGATACCGACCGGCCCGCCGATCGCGTCTACGTGCTCAAGCGCGGCGGCTTCTACTGGATCGAGGACCGCATCCAGTACGACGGCTTTCACCTGCGCATCCGGGGGCAAACCGCCGAGGAGGCGGATCCGGAGGAGGCCTTCGTCTGTGGCCCGGCCTTCAATGAGGATTGTGGCCCGGCCATCATCCAGCGCGTCCGCCGCGAGGATCAGTCCATCGACCCCGTCATGATCCAGAATACGGGGGAAGGGAGCCACCTCACCATCCGCAACGTCTGGCTCATGGGGCAGGACAGCGACGGCATTACGACGGCCTACGAGCAGATCCAGCTCGATGCCACCAACGCGCGCTTCGTATTCGATAACGTCATCTTCGACCGCAACGACTGGCACTTCCTCGGGCCCAATGCCTCGGGGGTGAGCATGTTCGTCACCAACTCGGTCTTCCGTAACATCCACGGCCCCTCGCAGCAATGGGAAGGCCTGGCCGTTCGGTTCGAAGTCGGGGCGGATTCGGTGGTGTTCGACAACAACACCTTCCTCAACATCGGGTTTACCCCTTTCCAGTCCGAAGCCGCGCCGATGAACTACTTCCGTGCCAACCACAACACGTTCGTCAACATCGGGCGTAGCTTCCAGGCCGGCGCGTTGTGGAAGGAGGCGTACATCACCAACAACGTCTTCATCAACCCGTTCTGGCACGGGGAGCAGCCTTCCGAGTACAACGACCCCGACCGGGAGGACCCCTACACGGGCTTCTTCGCCATCAGCGCGTTGCCGGCTCGCTTTGGTACCAACTTCGACCGCGAGATCGTCTTCGCCAACAACAGTTACTGGCGGGACCCGGCTCTGGAGGCCATGTACCCCGACAGCATCCGCATGCAGCCCATCGTGAACGATACGACGATGGGATACTTCAATGCGTTCGAGAACATGGTCTTCACCGACAACTACATCGGCGAGCGGCCCGACCTGGTGACGTACCCCGCGGACATCCTGGACGACATGGTGGCCAACATCACCCAGATCCGGCTGGGCAACTCGGATTCGCCGACCTACCGCTGGGATCCGGGGCGGGACGAGGAGTGCTTCGTGTGCAACATCTGGCCGTTGCCCGAGAACTTCTCCTATACCAACCAGCAGTTGATGGCCGGAGGCACCGACGGCCTGCCGCTGGGGGACCTCAACTGGTTCCCGGAGGCCAAGGCGACCTACGAGGCGAACAAGGCCGAGTTCGTGGCCGAGATCGAGGCGATGGCCGAAGGGGTCACGCTCGAGTCGGTGCTGCTCACGGAGGCCGAAGACGGCGTGACCAATGAGCAGGCGGCGGTCGAGGCCTTCGATGGGTTTGCCAGCTTCTTCATGCAGGGCAGCGGCTACATCGAGTGGACCTTTACGCTGGAGCAGGCCGGGACGTACGGGCTGAACCTGCACACCAACATGCGCACAGAGACGCAGCGCGGCCAGCGCATCCTGGTCGATGGTACGAACCTCCGCAATAACTCGAACTTCGGCGAATACTACTTCTGTACGGCCGCACAGGAGGGATGCCCGAGCCCGATTCCGGGTCAGCAGTGGACCACCGTGGAGATCCGTGCAGATGGATTGATCGAAGGCGCCGAGGCGCTGACCATGGAGGCCGGGACGCACACCGTGCGGATCGAGCCTTCCTGGGGATGGCAGGGCTTCAGCGGCGTGGACATCGTCGACGGCGGCGGGAACGTCGTCGTGCAGAACCGGGCCATCGATGCCCGCTACGAAGGCGTGCAGGCCGAATGCGAAGGGGCGGAATACTGCCCGCAGGGATTCCGCTCGGTGCTGCTCAATGCCGGGGGGCAGGTATCCTGGAACGTGGAGGCCCCCTACGACGGGTCGTATACGGTGCGCGTGTTCTACCAGGCCTCCGAAGGGCCGGTGACGGGTCAGGTGCTGGTCGATGATCAGGTGGTGTTGTCCGGCGTCACCTTCGACGGGGAAGCCGGCGACCCCTCCGGCCGCGACCTCTTCACCGAGTCGTTCACCATGGCGCCGGGGGTTCGCAAGATCACCATCGCCACCGATCAGGGCGGGCTCCGCATCGATTACATTCAGGTGCTTGCCTTTGGCGGATCGACGGCGACCGAGCCGGACGAGCTGCCGGCCGGCTACTCGCTCTCGCAGAATTACCCGAACCCGTTCAACCCGACGACGACCATCGTCTACTCCCTGGCCGAGCCGGGAGCCGTGCGCCTGACGATCTACGACCTGCTCGGGCGGGAAGTGCGCACGCTCGTCGACCGGGACATGCCTGCCGGTACGTTCCGTGTCACCTGGGACGGTACCGGCGCGGAGGGGAGCCTCGTGGCCAGCGGGCTGTACCTGTACCGTCTGGAGACGGCCGTCGGGCAGCAGACCCGCGCCATGGTTTTCCTGAAGTAACCTTTCCGAGGCTTTGCTCATGCCGAGCCCACCGGGAGGCGGCCATCCGCCGCCTCCCGGTGGCATTTCGGGCCGTGCCGTACCGGTGGGGGGCGATCCACCCGGTACCTGCCGGTCGATCCCGCCTCCCCTGCAGCCCCCACGGCGTCCATGAACCTCCACGTCATCGACCTGCTCATCATCGCTGCCTACGTGCTGGCGACGGTCGGCATCGGGTTCTGGATCTCGAAGCACGCCTCGAAGAACATCCGGAACTACTTCCTGGGTGGGAACGCCATCCCGTGGTATGCCCTCGGCCTGTCGAACGCCTCCGGGATGTTCGACATCAGCGGGACGATGTGGATGGTCTATCTACTGTTCATCTATGGCCTCAAGAGCGTCTGGATTCCCTGGCTGTGGCCGGTGTTCAACCAGATCTTTCTGATGGTCTATCTGTCGATCTGGCTCCGGCGCTCCGGGGTGATGACGGGGGCGGAGTGGATCACCTTCCGCTTCGGCGAAAGCCGTGGGGCGCACCTGGCCCATCTCATCGTCGTCCTCTTCGCCGTCATCAACGTGATCGGCTTCCTGGCTTACGGCTTCATCGGCATCGGGAAGTTCGCCGCCACCTTCATCCCCTTCGAACTGTCCGCCGATCCCGTCACCAACGTCAACCTCTACGGCCTCCTCATCACGGCCCTCACCACGCTCTATGTCGTGAAAGGCGGCATGTTCAGCGTCGTCTTTACCGAGGTGCTGCAGTTCTTCGTCATGACGGCGGCGTGCATCGGCGTGGGGATCGTCGCGATGCAGCAGGTGTCCCCGGCCCTGCTGGATCGGGTGGTGCCCGAGGGCTGGCATGACGTGTTCTTCGGCTGGACGCTGGACCTGGACTGGTCGGGGCTCATGGACGAGGCCAACCGGCGGATTGCCAGCGACGGCTGGGAGTGGTTCTCGATCTTCTTCATGCTGATGCTCTTCAAAGGCTTCCTGCAGAGCATGGCCGGGCCCGCCCCCAACTACGACATGCAGCGGGTGCTCTCGGCCCGCACGCCGAGGGAGGCCGCGAAGATGAGCGGGCTCGTCAGCCTGGTGTTGCTCATCCCGCGCTACATGCTCATCACCGGCCTGACGGTGCTCGCGCTGGTCTACTACAGCGACGAGCTGAATGCAATGGGGAGCGCGGTGGACTTCGAGCTGGTGCTGCCTTTCGCCATGCGCGAGTTCATCCCGGTGGGGTTGCTCGGGTTGCTCATTGCGGCGCTGCTGGCGGCGTTCATGTCCACCTATGCCGCCACGGTCAACGCCGCGCCGGCCTACCTCGTCAACGACATCTACAAACGCTACATCAACCCGAACGCCTCTGAGAAAACCTATGTGTGGATGAGCTATGCCGCGTCGTTGCTGGTGGTGGTCATCGGAACGGCGTTCGGCTTCTTCATCCCCACGCTGAACCAGGTGGTGCTGTGGATCGTGGGGGCGCTGTATGGGGGGTACACGGCGGCGAACGTGCTCAAGTGGCACTGGTGGCGGTTCAACAGCTACGGCTATTTCTGGGGCATGACCGCCGGGATCGTATCGGCGGCCGTCGTCCCGGAGATCATGAGCCGACTCTTCGGCCCGGACGCCTTCGGCGAGGCCGCCCCCGTCTTCGCGTTTCCCGTCATTCTCGGCTTTTCGCTCATCGGCTGCATCGCTGGCAGCCTGCTGACGCCGCCCGACGACGAGGCGGTGCTGAAGACCTTCTACCTGAAGGTCCGTCCCTGGGGCTTCTGGAAACCCATCGCGGAGAAGGTCCGGCAGGAGCACCCGGGTGTGCTCCCCAACCGCAATGCCCCCCGGGATCTGCTCAACGTGGTGGTGGGGATCGTCTGGCAGACGGCCCTGACGACGACCGGCATCTACCTGGTCATCGAGGACGTCACGGGGCTGGCGGTCAGCATCGCCATCGTCGTCGTTACCTCGGTCTTCCTGAAGGTGAACTGGTACGACAAAATGGAAGATGCCCCTCGCGATCACGTCGAGCCGACGGCAGCCCCCGCAGCCGCATCGCCCTGAGACCCCGGCCTGAGGCCCGCCCTGCGGCCCGCCGCTATCCGACCCGGCATCCCGACCCCCTGACTCCCGACCCCCGCGTGCTCATGAGTATGGCACACCGTATGACCGCTCGCCCGGACGAAGCCTTTGCCAGCCGCCTGCGCCGGTTGCAGCAGGCCCATCATGCGCTGATCGAGCGGCCCAACGTTCGGCAGGAATCGACGCACGGCATCTACGAGCGCTATGCGTATCCCGTCCTCACGGCCGAACACACGCCGCTCTTCTGGCGGTACGATCTGGACCCGCGCACCAACCCGCACCTGATGGAGCGGATGGGCATCAACGCCGTCTTCAACCCCGGAGCGATCCTGCACGAAGGGCGGTACCTGCTCGTGGCGCGCGTCGAAGGGGCCGACCGCAAGTCGTTCTTTGCCGTGGCCGAGAGCCCGACCGGCATTGACCGGTTCCGCTTCTGGGATGAACCCGTGGTGCTGCCCGAAACGGATCGGCCGGACGTGAACGTGTATGACATGCGGCTGACCCGGCACGAGGACGGGTGGATCTACGGGGTGTTCTGCACGGAGCGAAAGGACCCGGCGGCACCGCCCGGAGACACGTCCGCCGCCGAGGCCCAGTGTGGCATTGCGCGTACGAGGGATCTGAAGACCTGGGAGCGGCTGCCCGACCTGCGCACGCCGTCGCCGCAGCAGCGCAACGCGGTGTTGCACCCGGCGTTCGTCGAGGGCCGGTATGCTTTCTACACCCGCCCCCAGGATGGCTTCATCGAAGCGGGGTCGGGCGGGGGGATCGGCTGGGGGCTGTGCGACGACATCACCCACGCCGTCCTGGAGCACGAGACGATCATCGACCCGAAGGTCTATCACACCATCAAGGAAGCCAAGAACGGACAGGGCCCCCCGCCGATCCGGACCGAGGCGGGATGGCTGCACCTGGCGCACGGGGTGCGGGGCACGGCGGCCGGGCTGCGCTATGTGTGCTACCTGTTCCTGACGGCCCTCGATGAGCCCTGGCGCGTCACGCACGCGCCCGGCGGGTACCTGATCGCCCCGGAGGGCGAGGAACGCGTCGGCGACGTCTCGAACGTGGTCTTCTGCAATGGCTGGATCGTCAATGAGGCCGGAGAGGTGTTCATCTACTATGCCTCGTCGGACACGCGCGCGCACGTCGCCACGACCACCGTCGAGCGGTTGCTGGATTACGCGATCCATACTCCTCCGGACGGAGGACGCTCGGCGGTGTGTGTGCAGCAGCGCCTCGACCTGATCCGCCGGAACCTGGACGTGCTCCGACGGGGATGAACTATGGATCCGTTTGCTGTGCTGCCGACGCTGAAGCGCGAACTGCGTCACGAACTGACCCGGAATATCCTGCCCTTCTGGGCCGGGCGCACGCTCGATGAGGTCCACGGCGGCTTCGTCGGCCGCATCGACGGGGCTCACGTGGTCGATGCCCGCGCGCCGAAGAGCGGCATCCTGAACGCCCGGCTCCTCTGGACCTTTTCCGCCGCGTTACGGGCGCTGGGGGAGGAGGCCTGCCGCCCCCTGGCCGACCGGGCCTGCACGGAGTTGCTCGGGCGCTTCTGGGATCCCGTCCACGGCGGCGTCTACTGGATGCTCGACCATCGAGGACACCTCCTGGACGCACGCAAGCACATCTACGGCCAGGCCTTCGCCCTCTACGGGCTGAGCGAATACTACCGGGCCACCGGCCGCGAGGATGCCCTCAGGCATGCCATTGCGCTGTTTCGCCAGATCGAACACGTGGCGGCCGACCGGGCGCACGGCGGCTACATCGAAGCCTTCAGCCGGGACTGGGTGCCGCTCGACGACGTGCGGCTGAGCGAGAAGGACGCCGACGAGCGCAAAAGCATGAACACCCACCTGCATGTGCTGGAAGCCTACACCACCCTCTATGGCATCTGGCCCGACCCCTGGCTCCGCGAACGGCTGGAGGCGCTACTGACCCTGTTCCTGGAGGTCATCATCGACCCTGCATCCGGTCACCTGCACCTCTTTTTCGACGAGGACTGGACGCCCCGGTCTGCCATCGTATCCTACGGGCACGACATCGAGGCGAGCTGGCTCCTGCTCGAAGCTGCCGACGTGCTGGGCATGGCGCCCGTGCGCGAGCGCGTGCGGACGGCCGCCCTGCGCATGGCCCGGGTCACCCTGGCCGAGGGCCTGGACGACGACGGCGGGCTCTTTTATGAGAAGAACGGCGGCCTCGACACGGACAAGCACTGGTGGCCGCAGGCCGAGGCCCTCGTGGGGTTCCTCAACGCCTATCAGGAAACGGGCGAGACGGATTTCCTGGCGGCGGCGCTGCGGGTGTGGGCCTTCACCCGGCGCTCGATCCTGGACGCACGGGGTGAGTGGTTCGGGCGCGTTGCCCGGGACGGCACCCCCTACCCCGAGGAGGACAAGGTGGGCCCCTGGAAATGCCCTTACCACAACGCCCGTGCCTGTCTCGAAGGCATGCGGCGCATCGATCACTGGCTCGAAACCAGGGCGGGAGCCGATGCCGCCGGCCCTCCACACCCCTGATCCGATCTCCACGCTTTCATGTTCCTGACGCCATGATTCGGCTCCGGTTCTCTCTCGGTCGAAGGGAGCACCCCGGCCCGGGCGGCTGGCACGCCGGGGCCGTCGGGCTGCTGCTGACCCTCGTGGGCGCGTGCACCCCTCTCGGACGCCCTGCCACGCCTCCGGTGACGCTGGCCGATGCCCGGGCCACCGACGAAACGCGGGCGCTTTTCGCCAACCTGCAGCGGCTGGCTCCCGACGCGCTGCTCTTCGGACATCAGGACGACCTGGCCTACGGCGTAACCTGGGTCCGCGAGCCGGGCCGCTCGGACGTCCGCGAGGTGGCCGGAGCCTACCCGGCCGTCTACGGCTGGGAACTCGGTAACCTGGAACTCGGCGCAGCGGCCAACCTCGACGGCGTCCGCTTCGACGACATGAAACGCTGGATCAAACAGGCTTACCGCCGGGGTGGGGTCATCACCATCAGCTGGCACATGAATAATCCCGTCTCCGGCGGCAACGCGTGGGACCGGACCCCCGCCGTCGAGGCCCTGCTGCCCGGCGGCTCCCATCACGCTACCTACCGCGCCTGGCTCGATCGCTTCGCCGACTTCGCCGGCGACCTGAAGGTGGGTCCCCTGGCCTGGCTCGGCATCGGTACGCCGGTGCCGATCCTGTTCCGCCCGTTTCACGAGATGACCGGAAGCTGGTTCTGGTGGGGGGCCGACCACTGTGCCCCCGAGGCCTTCCGGCGGCTCTGGCGCTTCACCATCGAGTATCTTCGGGACGAGAAAGGGCTGCACCACCTGCTCTACGTCTATGCCCCGGATCGCTTCGAGACGGAAGACGAATACCTGGAGCGGTATCCCGGAGACGCCTACGTGGATCTGTTCGGCTATGACGATTACTTCACGCTCCAGGGCGAGGAGGGCCTGATGCAACTCCGCCGGCGCCTGGCAACGGTGGTCCGCCTCGCCGAGGAACGAGGCAAAGTGCCGGCCTTTACCGAAACCGGCTACGAAGGCATCCCCGACCCCGAGTGGTGGACCACGCGCCTCCTCACGGCCGTCCGGGACGACCCCGCGGCCCGGCGGGTCGCCTATGTACTGGTCTGGCGCAACGCTCCGGCCACCCGGCGATCCGGCCACTTCTACGCCCCCTTCCCCGGCCACCCGAGTGCGGCGGATTTCGTCCGGTTCTACCAGGACCCCTTCGTGCTGTTCGAGGACGAGCTGCCGGATCTGTACCGCTGGATGCCGGAGGAAACCCGGCCCCGGCCGGCCCACCCGTGATTGACCCCCTCTTCTGCGACGGTGCCATCCATGTCTACCATCCTCCTTCGTCTGTGTGTGATCCTGGTGCTGGGGTTGTGGCTGAGCCCGGCCCCGACGCGGGCCCAGGACCCCCCTCCGCTCGACCGCGTGCCATTCAATGACCAGGAGCTCTTCCTCAGCGGGGGCAACGTGGCCTGGGTCAACTTCGCCCGAGACATCGGGCCGGGAGCAACCTCCCTGCAGACCTTCGACGAGATCTTCCGCGAGCTGAAGGCACACGGTGGCAATGCCATGCGCCTCTGGCTACACACCACCGGAGCCGTCACCCCCGCCTGGGACGGCCATGCGGTCGTCGGACCCGGGGACGGCGCCATCGAGGATCTCCGGGCCATCCTCGACCTGGCCTGGAAGCATGGCGTTGGCCTGCAGCTCTGCCTCTGGTCCTTCGACATGTTGCGCATCTCCAACGGCCCGACCATTACGGACCGAGCCTATGCGCTGCTGACCGACCCGGCGTTGACGCAAACCTACATCGACAACGCGCTCGTGCCCATGGTGGAGGCGCTGGCACAGCATCCCGCTGTCATTGCCTGGGAGATCTTCAACGAGCCCGAAGGCATGAGCGAGGAGTTTGGCTGGAGCTTCAACCGGCACGTACCCATGTCCGCCATCCAGCGCTTCGTCAACCGGACGGCCGGGGCCATCCATCGGACCGCGCCGGGGGCACTCGTCACCAACGGGACCTGGAGCTTCCATGCGCTCTGGGACCGACCGCCGGCCAAGGCCGAAGGCCTCTCTGAACCGCCCGGCCCTGCGGCGCTCGCACGCCTGAAGCAGACCCTTTCGGCCCGGTACCGGCACGCCTTTACCGACGAGGAGGTGCAGGCATATCTGCGCAAGCTCCAGACGGCCGTGGACATGAACTACTACACCGACGAGCGTCTCATCGCCGCCGGTGGCGACACGGCGGGAACGCTCGACCTGTACAACGTGCATTATTACGAATGGGCCGGAACGGCCCTGTCTCCTTTCCATCACGATGCCGGGTACTGGGGACTGGACAAGCCGCTCGTCGTCGCCGAGTTTTTCATGGGTGATGGCGATGACGGCGATCCGGACCGGGTCTTCGGAGTCCCGTATCAGGAACTCTACGAAACCCTTTTCGAACGAGGGTACGCAGGGGCGCTGGCATGGCAATGGTACAACTACCCCGTCGCGGCCGAAGGCGTGGTGAACTGGCCGCGGATGCTGGCGAACATGGACAGCCTGCGGCGCCGGTATCCCCGGGCCGTTCGCGTCGATCCGGGGTTGCGGATTGCTTCGTTCACCGCCGACCCCCCCGGTATCGAGCAGGGCCAGTCGAGCCGGCTGGCCTGGTTCGTCAGCGGAGCCTCGACCGTCACCCTCGACGGAGAGCCCGTCGACTCGAGCGGAACGCGGACCGTTACCCCGGACATCACCACTACCTACACGCTCGTGGCGACGGCGCGAACCGGGGACGGGGTCGACACGGCGCGGGTCACCGTCGAGGTGCTCGACCCCGACCAGGTCAACCGTGCGCGGGCCCGCCCGGCCGTGGCGTCGACCATCGAGACGTGCTGCGGCAATGACCTCACCGCCGGGCTGGCCGTCGATGGAGATCCGAACACGCGCTGGAGCAGCGAATGGCAGGAAGGCCTGGCCGACGACGACCCAGACGACGAGTGGATCTACGTCGAGCTGGCTCAGGCCTATGATCTGCAGCGGATCGTGCTGCGGTGGGAAGCCGCCTACGGCCGCGCCTACGACATCGACGTGTCCTACGACGCCCGCACCTGGACGACGGTCTATGAAGAGCGCGACGGCGACGGCGGGGTGGACGAGATCGTTTTCGACGTACCGCCGAGCGCACGGTACGTGCGCTTGCATGGTCGGGAGCGGGCAACACAATGGGGCTACTCGCTCTGGGAGTTCGAGGTGTACGGGCTTCCCTCCGCACGTCAGCCCCCGGACCTCACCGTCGTCGCTCCCCCCGAAGGGGGCGTCATCGCGCCGGGGTCCACCCTGACCCTGACGGCCGAGGCCGCAGATCCCGACGGCACCGTGCAGGAGGTGGTCTTCTATGCCGACGGCGACGTGCTCGGTACCGCGACGGCACCGCCGTTCAGCGTCACCTGGGCGGACGTCCCGGCCGGGGCATATGAGATCTCCGCGGCGGCGACCGACGACGATGGGCTACGAGTGAGCTCGGCTCCGGTTCGGCTCTATGTCGTGGATACCACGCCCTTCCAGCGCTACGAGGCCGAAGCGGCCGGCTATGCGGGGGAGGTCTCCGTGAAGATCTCGGCGGCGGCCAGCGGCCGGGCCTACCTGGACCTGCGCGATAACGGGGTCATTGCCTTCGACGAGATCGTCGTGCCTGAGGCGGGGACGTATCTGCTGACTTTACGCTACAACCTCGCATACGGGGGGCCGAAAGAGCAAACCCTCGTCGTCAATGGCGACACGCTGGGGGCCATTCGCTTCGGCGGTGCGGCGAACACGTGGTTGCAGCGCGGGGTGAACGTCGCCCTGCAGGGAGGGGCCAACGCGGTAGCCCTGCACGCATCCTGGGGATGGATGTACCTCGATTACGCCAGCGTCGGCCCCGAGGCCATAAACGTGGCGACGGATGCATCCGGTGAGATGCCGGAGACGGTGACCCTGGCGCAGAACTACCCCAACCCGTTCAATCCGTCCACGGTCATCACCTACACCCTGCCCGAGGCCGCGCACGTCCGGCTGGACGTCTTCGACGTCACGGGGCGCCGTGTGGCGGTGCTGGTCGATGAGGTCCGCCCGATGGGGACGCACACGGTGCGGTTCGACGCGCGCCACCTCGTCAGCGGGGTCTACGGGTACCGCCTTCAGGCCGGCACGGTGACGCGAACGGGGCGGATGGTGTTGCTCCGGTAGGGGCTCCGGCCGGCCCCGGCGGTCATTGCTGTACGGTCTGATCGAGCGGGCGTCCGAGCCGTTCATAGAGCGCCCGGCGCCCGGCCTTGTCTGCGTTGAGCACCCGGCGCGCGGCCCGGGCCACCGGCGCCGCATACTCGCGCGGCACCACGACCACGCCGTCGCCATCGGCCACGACCACGTCGCCCGGGCGTACGAGGGCACCGCCGATTTCCACCGGCTGGTTCACCGACTCAATCATGTTGCGTCCCGGCCGGATGCCGCGCCCCCGCTGCAGCGGGTCCATGTAGAGCGGAATCTGCTGCTTGATGATCTCATCGGTGTCCCGCACGCTGCCGGTGGTGACGATGCCCCGTGCCCCGCGGGCATACCAGTCGAGCGAGTTGTAAGAGCCGACCGATCCGGTGTCTCCGTTGCCGCTCGCATCGATGACCACGACGCTGCCGGGGCGGATCAGCTCCACGAAGGGTTCGGGCGATAGTTCGTTGTACCACCGGCCCTCCCATGCGCTGAACGAGTCGGCCGGCATCGGGTTGGGCACGATGCGGTTGTGGGGGACGTAGCGGACGGTCAGGGCGATTCCGCGGAACTGGTGGTCGAACTCGTCCAGGTCTTTCCAGAGCGCCTGGATGCGGGTGTCGACGAGCCCGACGTCCCGGAGCCCGACGACATCCATGCCGTCGACCACATCGGCCACGCGGAGGCCGTCGTACATAGCCAGGATCTCAGCGTCACTGGGCGGCGGGTCGGCCGGCTGGGCTGCGTCCGGCTGGGCTGCAGCCGATCCGGCGGTCATGAGCAGCGTGAGGAGAAGGGCGTGGAGCGAGCGCATGGGTGAGCGCATGGGTCTGTTGAGGATGAATGCGTGTGTGATCGGGGGCATGCCGGGGTAAGGGGCGGGGAGCGCCCGCCGGCTCGTCGGGGGCAGGCGGTCGTTCGGCGGTCAGCGTAGGACGAGCAGGGGGTGGGTGCGGGTGGCGTCGGGCGTGTGGAGGTGCAGCAGATACAGACCGGACGGCAGGCGGCTGGTGTCAAGGCGGTGCTCGTGCAGGCCGGGCGGGAGCGCCTGCCCATCCAGGACCTGGGCGACCTCCCGGCCGAGCAGGTCGAAGAGGTGCAGGGAGACGGCTCGCGGGTCGGGCAGCGCGAAGCGGATCGTCGCCTGCGTCGAGGTCGGGTTCGGGTAGCTTTCCAGGCCGAACGACCGGGGCGGGCGCGTGCCGGGCCGGACGGCGCCGACCGGCAGGCCGGTTTCCGAGAGCGTAGCCTCCAGCGCTCCGGCCAGGTACACCATCGGGGCGTTCCAGTTGATCGTGATCTCGTTCGTGGCGTAGCTGCACCAGTCGTCGATCCAGGAGTTGGCCGGCAGGCGGCGGTAGTCGTCGCATTGCCATGGTTCCGGGCCGATGTCCTGCCCGCCGTCGTGCGGGCCGCCGACGAGCAGGCCGGGCACGGGATCGGGAACGCCGTCCGCCTCGGAAGGGCGGTGGTGCGGCTGCATGGGGGTACGGTGGCCGTAGCCGGTCAGGAAGGAGTAGCCGGTGCCGTTGCGGCCGAGCAGGTAGTCCAGGTTGGCCAGCGCCGCTTCCAGGTAGCGCACGTCCCCCGTGAGCCGGTACGCCTGCATCGTCACCAGCCCCTGGTTGGCCGCCGCCGAGTTGCTGCCCCAGAAGAACCCGCCGCCCGGTCCGCCCATCATCACATCGAAGGCAGAAGATGCCCTGTAGGCCACCAGCTGGTCGGCCAGGCGGAGGATGCGTTCCTTGATGCGCGTGGTGTCCACGGCGCCGGTGAGGTGCCGGCGATGGTGCGCGAGGGAAAAGACCCCCATGGCCTCGACGTTGGGCCACGAGGGCACCTCCAGGTCCGCCGTGTAGCGGGGCGGGTAGGCCTGCACGAAGGCGTCGGTCTTCGTGGTGATGTACAGCTCGGCGGCGGCCCATCGAAACTCGTCGGCGAAGCTGCCGTCGCCATACTGCCCGGTGGTGACGTCCGGGTCATAGGCCTCGTTGAGCCGGTTCTGGTCGTAGAACACCCGCGGGTTGGCGACGGCCCAGTCCCAGGCGGCCCGGGCTGCCGTCAGGCACGAGTCGGCCAGGCCCGGTAATGCCGTTTCATAGTCGGCGTAGATGCGGGCGGCCTGTGCCATGACGGCGGCGAAGTCCAGCGTGGCCGCCGTGCTCTTCTGCACGACGTAGCGGGGTTGCGTGGCCTGGTGGGGCATGACGGCCCCCTCGAAGTAGGGCGTGGTGAGCTTGTGGTAGACGCCGCCGTCGCCGGGGTCCTGCATCTTCAGCATCCAGCGCAGGTTCCAGAGCGCCTCGTCGAGCAGGTCTGGCAGGTCGTTGCCGCTCTCCGGGATGTTTAGATTCAGCGCCTCGAAGTAGGACGGGTACTGCTCGTAGAGCAGAAAGAGCGTCCCCATCGAGATGCCGGCATTGACGACGTACTTGTTGTAATCGCCGGCGTCGTACCAGCCACGGGGGGCGGCGATGCGGGTGCCGGCGGGGCGGCCGTCGGAGGCGGCCGAGGGGTGCACGATCACGCTGGTGTCCGGATGCCCGGCCGGGCGGGCCCAGGGGCCGGCGTAGGCCTCGGGCAGCGCCGTCGACGCCCGCATGAAGTAGTAGGCCTTCAGCGCACCGCGGGCTACCTCCTGATGCACCCGCGGCGCGATCTCGAACGGAGGCGAGTGCCCCAGGCCGGGGACGGCCAGAACGTATCGCCCGGGGGTCCGAAGCGCCGAGAAATCCGCCAGCCGGACGGTTTCACCGGAAAAGGGCCAGGTGCGCGCCTCCCCCAGCGTGCCGGTGAAAACGGTGTCCGTCTGGCCGGGCGTCGTCACAAAGAAATCCCCTGCCGGAGCGTCGACCGCGACGGCGACCTTCGGGGCTTCCGGGTAGAATCCGATCTGATTCAGCCGGATCGGCTCGGAGGCGGACTGGGCCGCCGCCGGGCGGGGCGTCATGAGCATCGCCACCAGCAGGAGGGCTCCGAACAGGCGGTGCACGAGGGATCGGGTCGGAATCATGCGTCGAGGAGGAAAGTCGTGTAGGACGGCGTCATCCCAAAGTAGAGCCGGAGTGGATGGATCTCAACGAAGGATGAAGGTTGCAGGGCTGCGGGCTTCTGGCTGTGGGCTTCTGGCTGTGGGCTTCTGGCTGTGGGCTTCTGGCTGTGGGCTTCTGGCTGCTGGCTTCTGGCTGCTGGCTTCTGGCTGCTGGCTTCTGGCTGCGGGTTGTTGGCATCGTGCCGGAGCACATCCTTCCCCCTGGCCGCGCTACGCGGCCGTACAGGGGGAAGTCCCCGCAGGGGGAAGGGGGTCAACCGCGCCGCCGCGCCGCTGTCGACGGGGGTTTACCCCTCCGTCGCTGCGCGACACCTCCCCTTTGCAATGGGAGGATATGAGTGGCGCCATGGGATTCAGGCAAGCCCTTCCTCCTGACCGCTGAAAGCTAACGGCTGAAAGCTAACGGCTGAAAGCTGACGGCTGAAAGCTGACCGCTGAACGCGTATATTCCTTACTCACGCGTTGAATAATCACACCGGAATCATGGTAAACGGGGAAGGCGCGTTTCCATCGCTGGCGCTGGCGTTGCTGGGGCTCGTGCGCGACGGGGCTCGCCACGGGTACGCGATGTATCGGGAGTGGAACGAGCCGAACGGGCTGGGGGCCGTCTGGCGCATCAAGCAGAGCCGGTGGTATGCGCTGCTGGCCCGGCTCGAAGCGAGCGGGTATCTGACCTCGACCGTGCAGCCCCAGGGCGGGCGGCCGCCGCGCAAGGTGTTCCGGCTCACCCCGGCCGGGCGGGACGCTTACCTGCAATGGGTGCGATCCCCCGTGGAACACGGCCGGCAGTTCCGGCTGGAGTTCCTGGCGAAACTCCACTTCGCGCGGCAGGAAGGCCCCGGCGTCGTGGCGGACCTGATCGACCGGCAGCGGGCGGTGTGTCGCGGCTGGTTGGAGGAGCAGCAGGCCCACATGGCCGAGGCGTCCCCCGAGCAGCCCTTCCTCTACCTCGTCCACCGCTACCGGGCCGGGCAGGTGGCGGCCATGCTCGACTGGCTCGATGCCTGTGCGGGTATGCCGGACCGCTACGCCGCCTCTGTTTGAACCCCCTGCGCAACCGCACTGGCCATGCTACGATCCGTTCTCACAGCGCTTTTGAGCAGCCTGTTGCTCGGGCTGGCGGCCGGGACGATAGGGGGCTGCGGGGTGGATGCCGGCAGCACGCCGGCGCCGCGGTCTGTCACGCTGACGGTGTTCGCCGCGGCCTCGCTGGCCGAGGCCTTCGAGGCGGTGGCGGAGGCCTATGAGGCCGCCCATCCCGGGGTCACGGTGCAGCTCCATCTGGCCGGCTCGCAGCAGCTGGCGCAGCAGCTCCGGCTGGGAGCCCCCGCCGATGTGCTGGCTACCGCCGGCCTGCCGCCGATGCAGGCCGCCGTCGAGGCCGGGCGGGTGGATCCCGGCGCGCCGCGGGCGTGTGCCCGCAATCGCCTCGTCGCCGTGGCGCCGGCCGGTAACCCGGTGCGCCTCGACCGCCTGGCCGACCTCGCCCGCCCCGGCCTGCGACTGGTGCTGGCCGATGCCGTCGTGCCGGCCGGCGCCTACACCCAGGCATTCCTCGAAAAGGCCTCGGCGCACTCGGTGCCGCCGGGCCTCGGCGTGGACTTCGGGGACCGCGTCCGCGCCAACGTCGTCTCGTACGAACAGAACGTACGGGCCGTGCTGACGAAGGTGCGCCTGGGTGAGGCCGATGCCGGCATCGTGTATGCGTCCGACGTGGTTGCGGCGCCGGACCTCGTGCGCCTGACCATCCCGGAGGCGCTGAACGTCGAGGCCGTCTATGCCATTGCTCCGCTGGCCGACAGCCCCCGGCCGGCAGAGGCGCAGGCCTTCGTGGCGTTCGTGTGCTCACCGGAGGGCCGGCGTCTTCTGGCGCGCCACGGGCTGCTCCCCCCGCCGGCGAGCTGAGATGGCGAAGCCCTCCCCGCAGCTTCGACGGCGCCGCCGCGCAGGCCTCCCCGGCGATCCGTTCGGCGGCCCCCGCTGGTGGGTGCTGAGCGGGCCGCTGCTGGTGGTGCTGGCCCTGCCGCTCGCGGCGCTGCTGCTGCGCACCGACCCCGGCGCGGCGCTGGAGAGCCTGCGCCGCCCGGTCGTCTACCAGGCCATCACCCTGAGCCTGTGGACCAGCCTGGCCGCCACCGGGGCGACGGTCCTGTTCGGCCTGCCGCTGGCGTTTCTGATGGCCCGCCGCCGGTTTCCCCTGCACCGCGCCGTCGATACGCTGATCGAACTGCCGGTGGTCTTGCCGCCGGCCGTGGCCGGGGTGGCGCTGCTGATGGCCTTCGGCCGGCGGGGGCTGCTGGGTGAGCCGCTGGCCGCGCTCGGCGTACAACTGCCCTTCACCCCGGTGGCTGTGATCCTGGCGCAGATGTTCGTCGCCGCCCCGCTCTTCATCCGGTCCGCCATGGTCGGGCTCGCCGGGGTGCCGGCCGAGCTGGAAGAGGCCGCCCGCATCGACGGGGCGAGCACCGGACAGGTGCTGCGGCACGTCACGCTGCCGCTGGCCCGCAACGGGCTCATCGGCGGGGCGGTGATGACCTGGGCGCGTGCGCTGGGAGAGTTCGGCGCGACCATCATCTTCGCCGGCAACCTGCCCGGCCGGACGCAGACGATGCCCCTGGCCATCTATCTGGGCTTCGAACTCGACCTGCAGGTGGCGCTCACGCTGTCCGTGCTGCTCATGGGGGCGTCCTTTCTGACGCTGATCCTGGTGAAGTACGTGCTGCTGCGCTGAGGGGCGACGGAGCCGCGGCGGCGGACGGGGCTGCGGCGGTGATGGATCGCCCGGCCGCCGGGATCTCCGCGCGGGCAGACGGCATAGACCAGACACCCCGCCCCGCCGCTCTCCCGGACCGCCGCCCCGTGCCCGTGACCTCACCCGCCCGCCCGACCGCCCGGGTCGCCGCGCACATCGCCGCGGTGCAGACCCCCATCATCCCGACCGTCGGAGAGCTGATCCGGGCACATCCCGGCACGATCTCCCTGGGGCAGGGCGTCGTCCACTATCCCCCGCCTCCCGAGGCGCTGGGGCGGCTGAGCGAGGCCCTGGCCGTCCCGGAGCGGCACCGCTACGCACACGTGGCCGGGCTGCCGGCGCTGCTCGAGCGCATCCGCCACAAGCTGGCCGACGAGAACGGCATCGCCGTCGGGGACGAGCAGGCCGTGGTGGTGACGGCCGGCGGCAACATGGCCTTTCTGCAGGCCGTCCTCGCGCTCGTCGAGCCGGGCGACGAGGTGATTCTGCCGACGCCGTACTACTTCAACCACGAGATGGCCGTCGGCATCGCGGGCGGCCGGGCCGTGCTCGTCCCGACCGATGAGACGTCGTACCAGCCCTCGGTGGAGGCCATCCGGGCCGCGCTGAGCGAGCGAACCCGCGCCGTCGTCACCGTCTCGCCCAACAACCCGACCGGGGCGGTCTACGACGAAGGCACGCTCCGGGCCATCAACGCCCTCTGCCGCGCGCACGGCGTGATGCACATCCACGATGCGGCGTACGAATACTTCACCTACGACGGGCACCGCGCCTTCTCGCCGGGCTCGATCGAGGGGGCGGCCGGGCATACCCTGTCGCTGTTCTCGCTGAGCAAGGCGTACGGGATGGCGGCCTGGCGCATCGGCTACATGGCGCTGCCGGCCGCGCTGCTGCCGGCGGTGAAGAAGATCCAGGACACCAACCTCATCTGCGCCCCCGTGCCCGGACAGGTCGCGGCGCTCGGGGCGATGGAGGTCGGCGCGGCCTACACGCAGCGGTTCCTGCCCGCCCTGGCCGAGGTCCGCCGCCTCGTCATCGAGGCCCTGGCGACCCTGGGGGACCGCGTCGCCGTGGCGCCGGCCCGGGGGGCGTTCTACGTCTTCGCCCGCGTCCGAACGGACCTGGACGACCTGACGCTCGTGCGACGGCTGATCGCCGAGCACCGCGTGGCCGTCATCCCCGGCTCCACGTTCGGGGTGCGCGACGGATGCTCGCTGCGTATCGCCTACGGTGCCCTCCGGCGCGACACCGTCGCCGAGGCCATGGAGCGCCTCGTCCGCGGCCTCGAAGCCATCCTGCGAGGCTGACCATGCGCGTGGTGCTCGTCCAGCCGGACGTCGTCTGGGAAGACCGGGCCGCCAACCTGGCGAAGGTGCGCACGCTGCTGGAGGCCGATCCGCCCGCCCCCGGCTCGCTCGTGGTACTGCCCGAGATGTTCGCCGTCGGCTTTTCGATGAACGTGGACGCCATCTGCGAGGGCCCGGACCGGCCGACGGAGCGCTTCCTGGCCGATCTGGCGCGGAGCTACGGGGTGTGCGTGCTGGGCGGGCTCGTCACCCGCTCCCCCGACGGGCGCGGGCGGAACGAGGCGCTGGCCGTCGGGCCGGAGGGCCGGGTGCGGGCGCGCTATGCCAAGCTCCACCCCTTCCGCTATGCCGGCGAGACGGCGCACTACGCCCCCGGCCACACGCTGGCGCTGTTCGACTGGCAGGGCGCCCGCGTCGCGCCGTTCATCTGCTACGACCTGCGCTTTCCCGAGGTCTACCGCGCCGCCACGGCCC
This sequence comes from Roseithermus sacchariphilus, assembly GCA_003285105.1. Lineage (GTDB taxonomy): Bacteria > Bacteroidota > Rhodothermia > Rhodothermales > MEBIC09517 > Roseithermus > Roseithermus sacchariphilus. The sequence continues at coordinate 2,236,289 of CP030158.1, forward strand.
GGGGCGCCACGGTGCTGGTCACCATCGCCAACTTCCCCACGGTGCGGGTGGATCACTGGCGGCAGCTGCTCATCGCCCGCGCCATCGAAAACCAGGCGTACGTCGTCGGCGTCAACCGCTGCGGCGCCGACCCGAACGTCGACTACCCCGGCCGCAGCCTCGTCGTCGATCCGAAGGGCACCGTCCGGGTGGACCTCGGCGCCGGCGAAGGGGTGGCGGCCGCCGTGCTGGACCTGGAGGCGCTGGCCGCCTACCGCGCCGCCTTCCCGGCGCTCCAGGACATGCGGCCGGACTTCGTGCCGGCGCTCGCGGAGCGGGGGAAGCACGCGGACGAAGGCTGAGGGGCGAAGGCCGGGCACCGGCATGAAGCGTCTTCCCCCCTGCACCCGTGCCTATCCGGCCGCCTCCCCGGCGTGCGCGTCGGCGTGCCCGTCCGGGCCGTTGGACAGTTGCACGCGCATCGGCGGGGCCGAGCCGTCCTTGTCCACGCCCATGTAGACCGTCATGTGCGGGAACGGGATCTCGATGTCGCGGGCGTCGAAGGCCGCCTTGAGACGGCGGTTGTACTCGCGCCCGACGCGCCACTGCTTGATCGGCAGCGTCTTGAACCGCGCCTTGATGACCACGGCCGAGTCCCCGAACCGGTCGAGCCCGAGCACCTCGATGTCGTCGAGGATGTCGTCCCGATACTCGGGGTCCTGCCGCAGGTCGGCCCCGACGGCTTTGATGACCTCGATGACCTCGTCGACGTTCTCGCGGTAGGCCACGCCGATGTCGAAGACGTAGTAGGAGAACTCCTTCGTCATGTTCGTGACCACGTCGATATGGCCGTTGCGGATGTAGTGGACGTTGCCCGAGAGGTCGCGCAGGATGACCATGCGCAGGTTGACCTTCTCGACCAGCCCGCTCTTGCCGGCGACCTGCACGACGTCGCCGACGCGGATCTGGTCTTCGAAGAGGATGAAGAAGCCGCTGATGATGTCCTGGACCAGGTTCTGCGCGCCGAAGCTGACGGCCAGGCCGAGCACCCCGGCGGCGGCCAGGATCGGGCCGATCTCGATGCCGAGGGCGCCCAGGATCATGATGCCGGCCAGCACCCAGATGCCGATGTTCAGCGCGTACTGGATGACCTCGCGCAGCGTGTCGGCCCGTTTGACGGCTTCGATGTCGTGCGTGCGGCTGGACAGCGAGGTGAGCAGCCGCCGGATGAGCGCCCGCGTCAGCCGCATGGCGACCAGGGCGCCCACGACGACCAGCAGGATCTCGGCTCCGGTACTGATGAGCCACAGGTACACCTGCTCCAGGTAGGCATTCCAGTTCACTTGATCCAGTTGAAGATTGAACATGGCGGAGGGGGATGTGAGCGAAGTGGGTGAGCGTGTCGGAGGGTACCGGCGATTCGGTAGAGCAAACAACGCATGCGAACCCCGATAAGATCGTAACGATCTCGTGGCGTTCCGGGCGGCGTCCCGGCCAGGGCCGCGTAGTGCCGGCGAGGGCGGAGGGGCGGCGCTTCAGCGAGGCAGCCGTTCGACGGCTTCGAGCCAGAGGATCTCGCAGGCGCCCATGCCGGCATCGGTGCGGGAGAGTGAGGTGCGCCAGCGGGTGCCGTCGGCTCCGAGGACGTGGACGAGGCGGCCGCGGAGGCGGACGAGGTGGCCCGGGCGAAGCCGGCTCACGGCCCCGGCCACGGCATCGTCGGCCGGGATGATGTGGATGTTGGTGCTGTGCCGGATGATCTCTGCCCGGGGGATCGGGTAGCGCCGGGTCTGCCACCGGTAAAAGCGGTGCATCTGCGTGATCGTGAGGTCGTCGAGCACGGCCGTGTCCGACATCGGCCCCCAGCCGACGGCCAGGTCGTAGGGCGCCAGGCGGGCGTGTTCGTCGGTGCGGTACGTCTTGCGCCCGAGCACGCGGGCTTCGGCCTCGAAGCGGGCGACGGGGGTGAGCGTGTAGCCCCGGTGAGGGATCGGCGGGCCCGGCTCCATGACCTGCCGCGGGGCCTGCTCGATCAGCACGCCGGGGGGGTGGGAGATCGGGCGCGTGAGGTACCACCCGAACCCGCCGGCGGCGATCAGCAACACGGCAGCGAGACGAAGCCACATGGGGAGCGGGGGGAGGCGTGAGAGGGGGGCAGGTTCGTTGCGGCAGCTTACCGGCGGATCAGCCGGGCCGAGTTGGCCATGATGCCGAGGTCGGGCAGGGACTGCGCGGCGGCGGCCAGGACCGGCGGCAGGATGCCGAGGGCGGCCAGCGTGAGGCCGACGAGGTTGTAGACGGCCGTGAAGCCGATGTTCAGCCGCACGACGCGCATCGTCCGCCGGGCCAGGGCAAAGAGCTCGGGCACGAGCCGCCAGTCGTCCCGCATCAGCGCGACGTGTGCGGCCTCGATGGCCACGTCGGTGCCGGCGGCCCCCATCGCAATGCCGACGTCCGCCTGGGCCAGCGCCGGGGCGTCGTTCACCCCGTCGCCGATCATCACGACGGTGTGCCCTTCGGCCTGGTACCGGCGGACGATGGCGATCTTGTCTTCCGGTAGCAGCCCGGCGCGGTACGGGATGCCCAGCCGCTCGGCCAGGGGGGCCGCGGCCTGCGGGTGGTCGCCGGTGAGCAGCTCGATGCGGGACAGGCCGTGGGCGCGCAGGGCCGCCAGAGCCTCCGGGACCTCGGGGCGCTCGGTGTCCGTCGCGCCCAGGATCCCCGCGGGCTCGCCGTCGATCTCCACGAAGAGCAGCGTTCGGCCGGCCGCTTCCAGGGCCGAGGCCATCGAGGCGAAGCCGTCCCGGGCGGTCCGACGGCTGCCGATGCGCACCGTGTGGCCCTGCACGACGGCGCGGACGCCCTCGCCGGGCAGGGCCTCGAAGGCCTCCGGCTCCACCGTCGGCAGCGCGCGTTCGCGGGCCGCCTGGCGGACGGCCTCGGCCAGGGGGTGTTCGGAATGCCGCTCGGCCGAGGCCGCCAGCGCGAGCAGTTCGTCCTCCGTCCGTCCGTTCAGGCTGATCACGTCCGTCAGGCGAGGTTGGCCCAGCGTGAGCGTGCCGGTTTTGTCCAGCAGCAGCACGTCGGCGCGGTCGAGCGTTTCCAGGTACTTGCCGCCTTTGATCAGCAGCCCGCGCCGGGCCCCGGCGCCGACCGAGGCCAGGATGGCGACCGGCGTGGCGAGGGCGAAGGCACAGGAGCAGGCGACGACCAGCACCGCCACCGTGGCCATGAGATCCTGCCGCAGCAGGTAGGTCAGGAGCGCGATGCCGGCGACGACGGGGAGGTAGTAGGTCGAGAAGCGATCCGCCAGGCGCTGCACGTCGCCGCGGTGGGCTTCGGCCTCCTCGACCATCCGGAGGACCCGGCCGAAGGTGCTGGCCGGGCCGGCGGCGGTGGTGCGGATCCGCAACGCCCCGAGCCGGGCGATCGTGGCGGCGTAGACCGTCGAGCCCGGCCCGGCCTCGACGGGCATGCTCTCTCCGGTGATGGTGGCCTGATCGATGGTGGCCCGGCCGGCGATCACCTCGCCGTCGACGGGGATGGATTCGCCGGGGCGCACCAGGACGATGTCGCCGGGTTGTACGGCCTCGATAGGTATGGTATGCTCGGTGCCGTCCCGGAGCACGCGGGCGGTCCGGGGGGCGAGCCGGCTCAACGAGCGCAGCGAGTCCCGGGCGCGTTCGGTCGTGGAGCGCTCGGCATAGTCGCCCATCCGCATGAAGAACACCACGAGGGTGGCGGTAACCCATTCGCCGGCCAGGAGCGCCGCCAGCGCGCCGACGGCCATCAGGGTATGTGCGATGATGCGACGATTCCAGGCGGCGCGGACGACTTCGCGGAAGACGGGGTAGCCCACGAGCACCACGATGGCGATGCCGACCGGGAGGGGGACGCGCTCTGTGATCGCGTCGAACAGCCCCAGCCACTCGCCGGCGACGACGACGATCAGGACGACGCCGAAGAGCAGCCCGAAGAGCCCCAGGATCCGTCGGGCGAAGGACGTGTTCAGAGCGGGGGCGTCGTCGTCCGCGGTGTCGGGCACGGTGTGGCCCGTGGAGGCCACGGCGGCCCGCAGGGCCTCGCGCGGGGGCGGATGTGCGGGATCGAGCTGCAGGATGGCCTTCTCGGCCGAGAGCAGCACCTGCGCTTCCCGGACGCCGGGCACGGCACACAGGGCCTGTTGCACCGAGCGGGCACAGGTGGCGCAATCCATGCCCTCGATGGGGAGTTCCAGCGTGGTGCGGTCCGGTCGCGTCATGGCGGGCGGAGGCGTGAAAGAGGGGACCGGAGGTGAGATCGGTGGAGGCGGAGCCGGGTTCCGCCGGAGGCGGTCGGGCCTTCGGGTGCAGGCCGGCTGAATCAAGCTTCAGATCCTGTTCAGTCCTGCTTCAGGATGGCCGTGATAGTTTGCAGCGGCAGGCGATGATCCGGTGATCTGTCTTTTCCCATGGCGAGCTATTCCACCCCCGCGACGTTGTTGCGCGAAGGCTTCGAGCGGTTCGGGACGGGTGCCCTGACCGAGCCCTACGCCCGGTGCATCGTCGCCTGGTTGCAGGAGCAGGGGCACACGGCGCGTCTGGTGCTGGAGACGGCGTACCTGCCGGAGTGCTGGTACGCCGTCTACTGGAAGGAGCGCCGCGCGGACGAGGCCGGGCTCAGCGGGTGGTGGTTCTGAGGCGAGGGCCGGCGTCGGCGGCGTGGCAGAAGGGCGCAGCCGGTCTTATCATGGGGCCTGGTGTGTTCCCCTGCGGTCCGAGCCCTGTCCTCCATGCGAGCCCTGCCCCTCGAGCGAGCCCTGCCCTCCATGACGATCTCCCGCGGTCTGGCTGTCTGGATCGTGCTCCTTCTGGGATCGGTCGTGCGCCCCCTGGTGGCCCAGCCGGACCCGTTCCCCCCGCCCGTCGAGCTGTCGGCCGAGGAAGATCACCGGCGGCTGCTGGATCTGCTCGGGATTTCCGGGCTGCGCCCCGGCCCCTCGGGCAACCCGCAGGCGCCCGATGCCGCCAACACGGACGAGGCGAACGTCCCTCCCTACACCCTGCCCGATCCGCTGGTGACGGCGGACGGCCGGCCGGTTACCACGGCCGAGGCCTGGTGGCAGATCCGCCGCCCGGAGATCGTCGAAGCCTTCGACCGGGAGGTCTACGGGCGCGTGCCGGAGGACGTGCCGGCGGTGCGCTGGGAGGTGGTCCGCATCCACCGCGAGATGCAGGGGCCGTATCCCGTGCTCGTCAAGCAGCTCGTGGGCCGCGTGGACAACCGCGCCTATCCGCGCATCGAGGTGGCGATCGACCTGACCGTCGTGACGCCGGCCGAGGCGGAGGGGCCGGTGCCGGCGATGCTGCATCTGGCCTGGAAATGGCCGGAAGGATGGCAACCTCCTCCGCCTCGCGAGGTCCCGTGGCAGCAGCAACTCCTGGCCCGGGGCTGGGGCTATGCCGAGTTGATCCCCACCAGCGTGCAGGCGGACGACGGCGCCGGGCTGACCCGGGGCATCATCGGCCTCACCAACCGCGGCCGGCCCCGCGACCTGGATGACTGGGGCGCGCTGCGGGCCTGGGCCTGGGGCGCCAGCCGGGCGCTCGACTACCTCGAAACGGATCCCGACGTGGACGCGTCGCAGGTTGGCATCGAGGGGCTCTCGCGCTATGGGAAGGCGGCGCTGGTCGCCATGGCCTACGACCCCCGCTTTGCCGTCGGCTTCATCGGGTCGTCGGGTGCCGGCGGGGCCAAGCTCCTCCGCCGGGTCTTCGGCGAGCAGGTGGAGAATCTGGCCTCCCCGGCCGAGTACCACTGGTTCGCCGGCAACTTCCTCCGGTATGCCGGGCCGCTCACCGCGCACGACCTGCCGGTGGATGCCCACGCGTTGATCGCGCTGTGTGCCCCACGCCCCGTCTTCATCAGCGTCGGCTCCCCGGCGGTGGAAGGCCAGTGGGTGGATGCGCGGGGGATGTTCCTGGCGGCGGTGCACGCCGGGCCGGTCTACCGGCTCCTCGGGCGCAGCGACCTCGGGACGGACACGATGCCGCCGATCGGCACCGCCCTGCTCGCGGGGGACCTCGCCTTCCGGCAGCATCACGGGGGGCACACGACCGGCCCGAACTGGCCCTTCTTCCTGGACTTCGCCGCGCGCTACATCGAGGCCGGCCCGCTGCCCGAACCCTGGGTGGGAACCTGGGGCACGGCGGTGCAGCTCGTCGAGCCGCACAACCGCCCCCCTGCGCCGGGGCTGGCCGGCAACACGCTCCGGCAGGTCGTGCGTGTTTCCCTGGGCGGGGAGCGCCTGCGCGTGCGGTTCTCCAATGCGTTCGGCACGGCCCCGCTGACCCTGCACGCCGCCCACCTGGCCGTGTCGCTGGGCGAGGGCGCCATCGACCCCGCCACCGACCACCCGCTCACCTTCGGCGGGGTGCCCGGCGTGACGATCCCGCCCGGCGCGACGGTCGCCTCCGATCCGCTGGCGTTCCCGCTCCGGCCCCTCTCCGACGTCGCCCTCACCGTGCACTTCGGGGACGTCCCGGCGGACGTCACGGGGCACCCCGGCTCGCGCACCACCTCGTACCTGGCCGAGGGCGACGCCGTGACGGCGCCGGCGCTGCCGGAGGCCGTCCGCACGGATCGGTGGTACGTCATCGCCGGCATCGACGTCGTGGCGCCGGAGGCCGCGGCCGTGGTCACCCTCGGCAACTCCATCACGGACGGGCGGGGCTCCGGCACGAACCGGCAGAACCGCTGGCCGGACGAACTGGCCCGGCGCCTCCAGGCCGACGCACGCACGGCGCGCGTGGCCGTGCTCAACATGGGCATCGGCGGCAACTGTGTGCTGCGCTTCTGCCTGGGGCCCTCGGCCCTGGAGCGCTTCGAGCGCGACGTGCTGGGCCAGAACGGGGTGCGCTGGCTGATCGTGCTGGAAGGGGTGAACGACATCGGCACGGCCGAGCCGGACAGCGCCGCCGCCGTGGCGCGCGATCTGATGGCGGCCTATCAGACGATGATCGACCGCGCCCACGCTCGCGGAATCCGGGTCTACGGCGCGACGATCCTGCCCTTCGGCGGCTCCTTCTACGACGCGCCGGAGCGGGAGGCCGCACGGCAAACGGTCAACGACTGGATCCGGACGAGCGGCGCGTTCGATGCGGTGATCGACTTCGACGCGGCGTTGCGCGATCCCGCGCAGCCCACCCGGCTGCTTCCGGCCGCCGACACCGGAGACCATCTCCATCCCAACGAAACCGGCTACCGGATGATGGCCGAAGCCGTCGACCTCACGCTGTTCACGCGCTGACCCGGCCGGGCCTCAGAGCCCGCTGTCGGCGCTGAAGCCGCCGTCGACGGGGATGACGGTGCCGGTGACGAACGAGGCCGCATCGCTGCAGAGCCACAGGACCGGCCCCTGCAGTTCGGCCGGATCGCCGAAGCGGCCCATGGGGGTGCGGGCGAGGATGGCCCGGGCGCGTTCGGTGTACGCCCCGTCCGGTTGGAGGAGCACGTCCCGGTTCTGGTCGGCGATGAAGAAGCCCGGGGCGATGGCGTTCACGCGCAGCCCCTCGCCGTAGCGACGCGCCAGCTCCACGGCCATCCAGCGGGTGAAGTTGTCGATGGCCGCCTTGGCGACCGAGTAGCCCAGGACGCCGCTGATGGCCTGCACGGAGGCCATCGACGAGATGTTGACGATGCTGCCGCGGCGGCGCTGCGCCATGGCCTGGCCGAAGATGAGCGTGGGGTAGACGCTGCCGTGCAGGTTGAGCCGGACCACCGCGTCGAAGGCGTCGAAGGGGAGGTCGAACACCGGGCGTCCGTCCGTCCGGGCCCGGGCGACGTGGCCGCCGGCGGCGTTGATGAGGATGTCGACCCGGCCCCAGCGGTCCAGCACCGTCTGGCAGGCCTGCCGGAGCGAGGGCTCGTCCAGCACGTCGGCGGCGAGGGCGAGGGCGTCGGCGCCGGCCTGGTGCAGCGCGGCGGCGCGGGCCTCGGCGGCGGCGCGCCGGCGACCCAGCACGGCTACCTTCGCCCCGGCGGCCGCCAGGGCCTCGGCCATGCTGCCGCCGAGCACGCCGTAGCCGCCGGTCACGACGGCCACGCGGTCGGTGAGGTCAAACGGGTTGGTCATGCGGGCAAGGAGGGCAGCGGGTGCGTGCAGGCCGGTCGGGAGGGGGCGGCTCAGGGGAAGTGGCCCGGCGCGTAGGGAAACGAAAGGCTGCGGTAGTAGTCCAGCGTGTGGGCCGGCGGTTCCACCCCCTCGGGCAGCGGGCGGCGGGAGAAGGTCTGCCAGTAGGACAGCGAGGCATCGCGCCACCACCGGGCCTCCTTCTCCTGGATCGCCAGGAAGACCCGCACCTGCTCGAAGCGCTCGGCGTCGATGTGGTGCCCGACGGCGGCCCATGTGGCCTGCATCGCGCGCACCGTGTCGACCCCGGCCTGGTAGCGCAGCGCCAGCTCGTCCCAGAGCGTGCGGCCGGAGGGCATCTCATAGGCCCAGGGGACGTGGTGGAACCAGAGCAGGTACTTCTCCGGGACGGTGTCCAGGTGGCCGTAGATCGAATCCAGGGGCGGGGCATACTGGCTCACGGCGTCGCTGCCGGTGGCCGTCCGGTCGAAGCCGATGCCGACCGAGTCGGCGCGGTGGTAGTAGACGGGGTTCCATTCCGGGCGAGAGAGCGTGTCCACCCAGGGGGCGGGGCCGTAGTGGTGGCCGGTCCCCATCAGGTGGTGCAGCCCGAGCGGCGTCATGTAGTGGACGGCCGCCTCCCACGATCCCAGCATCATCCGTTTCACCGGTTCGACGAACGCGGGGTCGTTGGTGAAGGTCATGCGGATCCAGGTATCGGCGATGGCCTCGGCGGTGAGCGAGGGGTCCCAGGCCAGACGCCCGAAGGCGAACCAGTTGGCCTGGTCGAAGTGCGACCCGGACCAGTTGCGGTCGGTGCCGGTGTTGGCCACGCCCGCCATGCCGGTGTGGTCGTAGCCGTGCAGGCTGCCGTCGATCACCCGGGCCACGGTGGAGCCCGGCCCGCGGGCGTAGGTGTCGGCGTCGAGCACTTCCTTCCACATGGGGGCCAGGTAGACGAGGTGCGTGGCGAAGCCCAGGTACTCCTTGGTGATCTGGAACTCCATCATCAGCGGCGTCTGCGGCATGGCCCCGAAGAGCGGGTGGAAGGGCTCGCGCGGCTGGAAGTCGATGGGGCCGTTCTTGACCTGCACGAGCACGTTGTCGCGGAACGTGCCGTCGAGCGGGACGAACTCGTCGTAGGCCTGTTTGGCGCGGTCTTCCGGGTTCTCGGCGGCATAGACGAAGGCGCGCCACATGACGAGGCCGCCGTGCGGGGCCAGGGCATCGGCCAGCATGTTGGCGCCGTCGGCATGGGTGCGGCCGTAGTCCTGCGGGCCGGGTTGTCCTTCGGAGTTGGCCTTCACCAGAAAGCCGCCGAAGTCGGGGATGTAGCGGTAGATCTCGTCCACCTTGGCCTGCCACCAGGCCCGTACGGCGGGGTCGAGCGGGTCGGCGGTGTCCAGGCCGCCGATCTCGATCGGCGCGCTGAAGCGGGCCGTCAGGTAGACGCGGAGGCCGTAGGGGCGGAACAGGTCGGCCAGCGCTGCCGCCTTTTCCAGGTACATCGGCGTGAGCACCCACGCGTTGGCGTTCACGTTGGTCAGCACCGTGCCGTTGATGCCGATGGAGGCATTGGCGCGGGCGTAATCGGTGTAGCGCGGGTCGAGGTAGTCCGGCAGCTTGTGCCAGTCCCACAGCGAGAAGCCGGCATAGCCCCGCTCGACGGTGCGGTCCAGGTTGTCCCAGTGATTGAGGATGCGGTGCTGGATGCGCGGAGCGCTGACGAGGTCCAGGTCGTCGATGGGGTGATGCGTTTGCAGCAGGCGGAGCAGGTGGAAGGTGCCGTAGAGCACGCCCAGGTCGGTGTGGCTCGCCACCACGGTGGCCGGCCGCCCGGCGTCGAGCGTGACGGAGCGGATGACGTAGCCTTCCTCTCCGGCGGCCTGCAGGGCGTCCTCGAGCGCCAGCGCGGCGATCAGGGGCGAGGCGGCCGGGGTGCCCAGCAGGAGGGTGCCCGCGCGCGTGGGGGCGGCCACTTCGGGGACCTCCACGTCCAGCAACCCGCGCAGGCCGCGCCGGATCTCATCCCGCACGGCGTCCATCGTGGGCGAGGCGCCGGCGACGTACACCTCGGCGAGGGTGGCGCGGTAGGCCGCCAGGCGGGCCGCATCGTCCACCCGCGGATAGCGGAGCCACAGGGCGTAGCCGTCCTCGGCCCGGGCGCCGGGCACGAGCAGCAGCGTCAGGCTCAGCCAGAGCAGCCACGATCGGAGGGAGCGGGGAAGGGGATGGACAGGCATGAACCGGAGGGCTTCACGTCGTGAAGGAGGAACGGAGGACGTCGTAGCAGGCCACCGGGCGCGACGTGCGCCGCGCCCTCAGCGCACCACCTGCGGAATCCGCTGGTCGTTGGGGTCGGCCCAGCGGTCGTTGGGGACGAGGGGCGTCCAGCCGGGGCGGAGCGGGTCCTGGTCGTAGGGATAGGGCCCCAGGCGCAGGAACAGTTCGTGGTACTCGGCCAGCTTGTCGCGGTCCAGGCGGACGCCGAGGCCCGGGCCGGTCGGGACGGCGATGGTGCCGTGTTCGTAGGGCAGTTTGCCCCCCTCGATCACGTCGTCCAGCAGGTGGTGGTAGTGGGCGTCGGCGGCGACGGTGAGGTTGGGCAGGACGGCGCCCAGGTGCAGGATCGTGGCCAGCTGGATGCCGAGCTCGCCGGAGGAGTGGACGGCCACGCCGAGCTGGAAGGTTTCGCAGATGCCCGCCGCTTTGAGGCAGGGCCGGATGCCTCCCCAAAACGTGGTGTCGAGCAGGATGACGTCGGCGGCCGTGTTCAGCACGTTGGCGCTGAGCTGTTCGAAGTTGACGACCACCGTGTTCGTCGCCAGCGGCACACGCACCTTCTCGCGGACCCGCCGCAGGCCGTGCATCCCGAAGACCGGGTCTTCGAGGTAGTCGTTGCGCAGGTCCTCGATCTGCCGGCCGAACCAGATGGCCTGCTCGGCGGACCAGACTCCGTTGGGGTCGAAGCGGAACGTGTCCTCGGGCAGGGCCTCGGCGAGGGCGCGGTAGCAGGCCAGTTCGTAATCCGGGGCGAAGACGCCGCCCTTGAGCTTGTGCGTGGTGAACCCGTATTGCGCCTTCAGCCGCAGGGCTTCGTCGACGAGCTGCTCCTTCGTGCGCACCTCGCACGCGCCGTTCTCGGGCAGGGGATAGCGGAAGAACAGGTACGAGGCAAAGGGCACGCGATCCCGCAGGCGCCCGCCCAGGATCTCGGAGACGGGAACGCCCCACCGCTGTCCGAGCAGGTCCAGGCAGGCAAACTCGATGGCCGCCATGATCTGCGTGCGGTTGTTGTAGAGCGAGGCGGTGGGGTTGGCGATGAGGAAGCGCAGCTCTTCCAGCCGGGACGGATCCCGCCCGATCAGGTACGGCTTGATGGCCTCGAAGGCCGCGGTGGCGCTTTCTCCGCCCCCGCCCATCTCCCCCAGGCCGATCAACCCTTCATCGGTTTCGACCTCGACGATGGTGCGGACGAAGCGGCCCCAGTGGCACCCGTTGGCGTGGCGAAGCGGGGCTTCCAGGGGGACGGTGACGGGGGTGGCGCGGAGATCGGTGATGCGCATGCGTCAGGGGAGCGGGTTGTGTTTCGGGTTCCACCGCTGCAGGGCCTCACGGACCCCCTCCAGGTGTGCCCGCATCCGCTCGCACGCCAGCCGGACGTCCCGTTGCTGCAAGGCCTCGAAGATCTGCACGTGTTCGCGGTGGTCCTGCTCGCGCGAGCCGAAGATGTCGAGGATCAGGCGCTGCTCTTGCTGGAACAGGTTGCCCAGCACCTCCTGCAACTGGGCCAGTACCGTGTTGCCCGAGGCCACGGCGATCTCGCGGTGGAAGGCCATGTTGGTCGGGCTCAGCACCGTGATGTCGTCCAGGTGCTGCTCGGCCTGATCCAGCAGTGCCCGCATCCGATCCAGGTGTTCGGTGCGGGCCTGCGTGGCGGCGCGTTCCACCGCCGTCATCTCGATCGGGATGCGCGCGTCGATCAGGTCGAGCAGCATCTTTTTCGAGATCATGCCGCTGTAGACCGGGTTGGTCAGCAGCAGCGTGTCCTGATCCTGGCGCACGTAGACGCCCGAGCCGTGCTTGATCTCCACGATGCCGAGGGCCTCCAGCTTCTTGAGCGCTTCGCGCACCGTCGGATGCCCGACCCCGAAGGTACGCGCCATCTCCATGATGGCCGGCAGGCGATCCCCTGGCCGGTACGTCCCCGACCGGATCATCTCGGCGATCCGGTCGGTGAGGTCGTCCGAGAGATTGGTCTTCTCCAGGGGCCGAAATGACGTCGCCATAAAAGACTCCGCTTGAAACGGGAAAGGTAAAGTGATATTATGAATCGGCCGCGCGCAGCAAGGTAGGGTCTTGTCCGAGTGCTGTCAAGCTTGCGCTGCCGGCGATTCCGAAAACGTCTTGAGTCCATCCCCTGAACGATGAGCGAGTTCCCCCCTACGCAGCAAACCCCTTCCGGGTTCGAAGACCGTCCGTTGTACCGGGACGCACGCCAGCCGGCCGAGGCGCGGGTGCAGGACCTGCTGGCCCGGATGACGCTGGAGGAGAAGGCGGCGCAGATGCAATGTGTCTGGAACGAGAAGGCCACCACGCTGGTGGATGCCGACGGCCGCTTCGACCCGGACAAGGCCCGGGCGGCCTTCGCCGACGGCCACGGGCTCGGGCAGGTGGGGCGGCCGAGTGATGCCGGCGGGGGGCTCGGGGCGCGCCGGCAGGCGGAGCTGACCAATGCCATTCAGCGGTTCTTCCTGGAGCACAGCCGCCTCGGTATCCCGGTGATCTTCCACGAGGAATGTCTCCACGGGCAGGCCGCCCCGGAAGGCACCAGCTTCCCGCAGCCCATCGCGCTCGGCGCCACGTTCGATCCGGACCTCGTCGAGGCGCTCTATGCGATGACGGCCCGGGAGGCGCGGGCGCGGGGGGCGCACCAGGCGCTGACGCCGGTAGTGGACGTGGCGCGGGATCCGCGCTGGGGCCGCGTGGAGGAAACCTTCGGGGAGGACCCCTACCTGGTGGCCCGGCTGGGCGTGGCGGCCGTGCGCGGCTTCCAGGGGGACGGCGCGTTCCGGGACAAGACCCGCCTCATCGCCACGCTCAAGCACTTCGCTGCCCACGGGCAGCCGGAGGGCGGGATGAACTGCGGCCCGGTCAACGTCTCGGAGCGGGAACTGCGCGAGGTGTTCCTGATGCCCTTCAAACGGGCCATTCAGGAGGCCGGCGCCATCAGCGTGATGGCCTCTTATAATGAGATCGACGGCGTGCCCTCGCACGCCAACCGCTGGCTCCTGCGCGACGTGCTCCGCGGCGAATGGGGCTTCGACGGCTTCGTCGTCTCGGACTATTATGCCATCTGGGAATTGCACGACCGCCCGGATACGCACGGCCACCACGTGGCGGCGGACAAAAAGGAGGCGTGTGCGCTGGCCGTCCGCGCCGGCGTCAACATCGAGCTGCCCGAGCCGGATTGCTACCGGCACCTGGTGGAGCTGGTGCGCGCCGGGGTGCTGGACGAGGCGATGCTGGATGAGCTCGTCGCGCCGATGCTGCTGTGGAAATTCCGGCTCGGGCTGTTCGACGATCCGTACGTGGACCCCGAGGAGGCCGAGCGGGTCGTGCGTTCGGAGGCGCACCGGGCGCTGGCGCGCCGGGCGGCCGAGGAAGCCATCACGCTGCTCAAGAACGACGGCCCGGTGCTGCCGCTCGACCCGGCCCGCCTTCGTCGGGTCGCCGTCATCGGGCCGAACGCGCACCGCAGCCTGCTCGGCGGCTACAGCGGCCGTCCCCTGCACGACGTGTCGGTGCTCGACGGCATCCGGGCGCGGGTGGGGGAGACGGTGGAGGTGCTCTACCACGAAGGCTGCACGATCACCGTGGGCGGCTCCTGGAACGACGACGAGGTGGTGCTCGGGGACCCGGAGGAGGATCGGCGCCTGATCGCTGAGGCCGTGGCGGTGGCCGAGCAGGCCGATGTGATCGTGCTGGCCATCGGGGGGAACGAGCAGACCTCCCGTGAGGCCTGGGCGCGCAACCACATGGGCGACCGCGCCCGGCTCGACCTGGTCGGGCGGCAGCAGGAACTCGTCGAGGCCATGGTGGCGACCGGCAAGCCGGTGGTGGTGCTGCTCTTCGGCGGACGCCCGCTTGCCATCGGGCCGGTCGTGGACGCCGTCCCGGCCGTCTGCGTCTGCTGGTACCTCGGCCAGGAGACGGGGCACGCCGTCGCCGGGGTGCTCTTCGGCGACGTCAACCCCGGCGGCAAGCTGCCCATCTCCTTTCCCCGCTCGGTGGGGCACCTGCCGGTCTTCTACAACCACAAACCCTCGGCGCGCCGAGGCTACCTCTTCGACGAGGCCACGCCGCTGTTTCCCTTCGGCTTCGGGCTGAGCTACACCACCTTTGCCCTCTCCAACGTCCGGCTGGACCCCGACGCCATCCCGCCCGACGGCTCCACGCGGCTGTACGTGGACGTCACCAACACCGGCTCGCGCGCGGGCACGGAGGTCGTGCAGCTCTACATCCGCGACCGGGTCAGCTCCGTGACGCGGCCGGTGAAGGAGCTCCGGGGCTTCGCCCGCGTCACCCTCGATCCGGGCGAACGCACGACCGTCCGCTTCGACATCACGCCGGAGCATCTGGCCTTCTACGACATCCACATGGAGTACGTCGTCGAACCCGGCGATTTCCTGCTCATGGTGGGTACGTCCTCGCGGGATGCCGACCTGCAGCACGTCACGCTGCGCGTCGTCTGATTCCGGCCCGCGGTACGTCCCCACGCTGCCCGCCTCCCACCCCATCCCCGGTTTTGCTTCTCCCCGGCCCATGGACACACCTGCGCCCGCCTCCGCCTCCGCGTCGTCGTCTCGCCCGTATCTGAGCGTCAAAGAAAAGATCGGGTACAGCCTCGGCGATGCGGCGTCGAACATCTATTTCCAGACGTTCGTCGTCTTCCTGCCGAGCTTCTACACCAACGTCTTCGGCATCTCGGCCACGGCGATGGGCACCATGCTGCTCGTCACCCGCATCTTCGACGCGATCAACGACCCGCTCATGGGGATGATCGCAGACCGCACCGAGACGCGCTGGGGCAAGTTCCGTCCGTACATCGCCGCGCTGGCCGTGCCGCTGGCCGTCGGCGGGGTGCTCGCCTTCACCACGCCGGACCTGGGGGATACGGGCAAGCTGGTCTATGCCTACCTCACCTACAGCCTGCTCATCGTCCTCTACACCGCCGTCAACGTGCCCTACGCCGCGCTGATGGGCGTCATCACGCCCAACTCCGCCGAGCGCACGACGGTCTCGACCTACCGCTTCGTGGCGGCGTTCGTGGGGCAGCTCATCATCGGCGCCACGGCCCTGCCGCTCGTCAGCCGCCTCGGCGACGGCAACACGCAGCTCGGCTGGCAACTCACCATGGCCCTCTACGGCCTGCTCGTGGTCGGCTTGCTCCTGGCCACGTTCTTCCTGACGCGCGAACGGGTGCAGCCCGCGCCGCGCCAGCAGGGAAACGTCCGGGAAGACCTGAAGGACCTGACGCGCAACAAGCCCTGGCTGCTCATCGCGGGCGCTACGGTCTTCCAGCTGACCTACATCGTCATGCGCGGCTCGGCGACGCCCTACTACTTCGAGTTCTACGTGCAGGACCAGCAACTGGTGCTCCCGGGGCGGACGTTCGACCTGACCTATGAGGTCTTTACGTCGTCTTTCCTCACGCTGGGCACCATCTCGACGCTCATCGGGGCCATCGGCACCGGGCTGTTCACGAAGCGGATGAACAAGAACACCACGTATGCGGCGTTCCTCATCACCAGCGCGCTGTTCTCGGCGGGCTTCTTCCTGGTCGAGCCGGACGACGTGCTGGCGATCTATGCGCTCAACGTGTTCGTGTCCTTCTTCTTCGGGGCCGTGTCGGTCTTGCAATGGGCCATCTACACGGATACGGCCGACTTCGGCGAGTGGAAGTTCGGGCGCCGGGCCACGGCGTTGATCATGGCGGCCTCGCTCTTTGCCCTGAAGCTGGGCCTGACCCTCGGCGGGTCGCTCGTGGGGTGGATCCTGGGCGGGTACGGCTTCGTCGAGGGCGGGGTGTCCCAGAGCGCCGAGACGCTGGAAGGCATCCGCCTGCTGATGAGCCTCTATCCGGCCCTCTTCGGCATCATCGGCGGGCTGATCATGCTCGCCTACCCGCTCACCGACCGCATGATGATCACCATCGAAACCGACCTGGCCGCCCGCCATGCGGAGGCGTCCTGAGCGGCGTTTCTCTTCCCGCCCCCCCCTGTGAGCCCTCAACCGGAGATCCTGCCATGATGCGATTGACCTGGACCTGCCTGCTGACCCTGGTGCTCGTCACCGCCGCCTGTGAAGCCCCCGGCGAGGAGCCGGTGCCGGCCGAGGAGGCGGTGCCGGCGCTGAAAGAGGTCTTTGCCGATGCCTTCCTCGTGGGCGCTGCGCTCAACCCCGACCAGTTCTACGGACGGGATACCCTGGGCGTCGCCCTCATCACGAAGCATTTCAACACCATCACGCCCGAGAACGTGATGAAGTGGGAGCAGATTCACCCCGAGCCGGATCGCTACGACTTCGAGGCGGCCGACCGCTTCGTCGCCTTCGGAGAGGAGCGGGACCTGTTCATCGTCGGCCACACGCTCGTCTGGCACAACCAGACGCCGGACTGGGTCTTCGAGGACGACCGCGGCGAGCCCCTCACGCGCGAGGCGCTGCTCGAGCGGATGCGGGATCACATCCAGACGGTCGTCGGGCGTTACCGGGGGCGCGTCGACGGCTGGGACGTCGTCAACGAGGCGCTGAACGAAGACGGAACGCTGCGACCGACGCGGTGGCTGGAGATCATCGGCGAGGATTACCTGGCTCATGCCTTCCGCTTCGCCCACGAAGCCGACCCGCAGGCCGAGTTGTACTACAACGATTATTCGCTCACGAACCCGGCCAAGCGGGAGGGCGCCGTGCGGCTCGTGCAGGGGCTGCTGGATGCCGGCGTGCCCGTCACGGGGATCGGCATGCAGGGCCACTATGCCCTCACCTACCCGACGCTCGAGGAGCTGGAGACGAGCATCACCACCTTTGCCGGCCTCGGCGTGGACGTCATGATCACCGAACTCGACGTGGCCGTGCTGCCGCGCCCGTCGGAGTACTGGGGGGCCGATGTCACCCGGCGCGAGGAGCTGCGCGCCGAGCTGGATCCGTACCGCGAGGCCTTCCCCGACTCCATGCAGCAGGCGCTGGCCGATCGCTATGCCGACTTCTTCGAGGTCTTCCTGCGCCAGCAGGAGGCCCTCACCCGCGTCACGTTCTGGGGCGTCACCGACGGCGATTCGTGGCTGAACAACTGGCCGATCCGGGGGCGGACGAGCTACCCGCTGCTCTTCGACCGGGCCTACCGGCCCAAGCCGGCCTTCTTCGCGGTCGTGGCCACCGCGCGCGAGTAGCGGCGGTTCGGGCGAGGCCGCCCGTCACTCCCCGCCGGGCCCGGTGTTCTCCAGGATGAGGACGGAGGGGGCTTCCCGCATCCAGCGCTCGAAGAGGCCGGAGCGGTCCCCCTGCGGGCCGAAGCTGATGTTGGAGCCCAGCAGGATGTCCGGGTCCTGATCCCCGTCGAGGTCCCCCACGGCCATCCGCAGCCACCGGCCGCGCTGGGCATCTTCGAAGGTGTAGGCGTCGAAGGTGAGGTCGCCGCGGTTGCGCAGGAGCACGAAGCTTTCCTCCGGCGTGCGGGCGTAGTCGGGGAAATAAGAGATGGCGGCGATGTCGAGGTCGCCGTCCCCGTCGAAGTCGGCCGCTTCGGCCGAGATGGCCCCGTTGAGGGGGAAGAAGAACCCTTCCTCGAACGAGCCGTCTGCGCGTCCGAGGAAGAGGCGGAGGCCGTGGTAGGGTTTCAGGATGGGCGTGATGTCGGCGTTGTTGCCGTTGACGTAGAGGATGTCCTGGATCCCGTCGGCATTGGCGTCGACGAAGGAGAAGTGGTTGGAGCCGTAGACCGGTGGGAAGCGCAGCACGCGGGTGCGGGAGAAGCGTCCGTGGCCGTCGTTCAGGTAGAGGTCGATGCCTTCATCGCCCTGGGCCATCAGGGCCCCGATGTCCGGGTGGCCGTCTCCGTTGAGGTCGCGCACGACCGCGTTGGTGGCGCCGGGGCTGGGGTTCAGCACGTGGCGGCGGTAGGTCCCGTCGCCGGTGTCTTCGAACCAGGCGAGCGCCCCGGTGTGATTGCCGAACTCGCAGATGACGAAGTCCTGGCGGCCGTCCCCATTGAGATCGGCGAGGTCCAGGTCGACGGGGCGTTTGAGGCCGGTGAGGAGGGGGCGGGGGGGCTCCTGAGGGCCGTCGATCACGAAGAGCGCCCCGTCGGCCCGGTCGGTCGGGGCGACGGTCTGGCCGGCGAGGAGGATCAGGAGCCGGCCCTCGTCCCACTGGGCCGCGATGGGGGCGCCGTCGAGGAGCCAGTTGAACAGCACCTCGTCGGTGCCGCGGACGACGATGAGGCTGCCCGTTCGGGCATGGTTGCCGACGAAAAACACCTGGCGTTCCTCCTCGATCTCAACCAGGGTCGTCAGCGGCCGTCGGAAGCGCTGGCCCGTGTCGCGCACGCGGAAGCCGGGCAGCCCGACCGTGAGGGGCGGGCGAGGCGGCCCCGTCAGCGTATCCGGCGCCTCGCGCAGGTAGTAGTCCACGAGGGCCTGCCACTCGTCTGCCGAGAGGGCCGGTGTGGTCGGGTAGAGCGAGTCCACGTTGACCCCGTCGGGGGCCGTCAGGGCGATCAGGCTGTCGCGGGAGTGGACGGGGTACACCCCGAGGCGGGCGGCCATGAAGGGCAGCACCGTCGTCCAGCGAGGGCGGTCCAGCAAGGCGGGGTCGGGGAAGGCGTGGCAGGCGGCGCAATGGGTCCGGGCCAGGTGCTCCCCGCGGTCGGTGGCGGGCGGGTGTGCGGAGGACGGGGTGGGGGCGGGCTCGCAGCCGGCCGCCAGCAGTCCGGCGAGCAGTAGCCCGGCGAGCGCCGCCATCGGCCGGACGTGCCGCCGCAGGACGGGCGCACGGCCGGGGGCGGCGGGGGAGGGGCGTCGGTAGGGGCGGGGCAGAAGCTCGGGCAACGACGTCATGCAGGTGGGGGCGGGGGATCGTCGCAGGCGGCCTATCGCAGAATGAGGTGTGCGGCCGTCAGCGGAGGGAGGGTGAGGGTGAAGGTGTTGCCGGTGATGCCGGTGACATCGTCGCGCCGGAGGATCTGCGGGCTCCGGGCATCGAAGGCCCACACCTCCCCCGTAGCATAGGCCGTGTCCCCCTCGATGCGGATCTGCATCTCCAGGGCGCCCTCGGTGTTTTTGTTGATCAAGATCGCGTGCAGCGGTCTGGCGTCATGGCCTTCGAGCGCGGCGTAGACCGACGTCTGGTGCGGGTCGCTGGTGGTGGCCCGGACGCTCGTATCGCCGTAGGCGCCACCGTTGCCGTCATAGTTTCGGTAGAGCCGGAAGGCGGCGGCGGTGTAGGCATCTTCGGTCTCGATGCCCCAGAGCGTGGCGATGTAGACGCCGTGACGGCCGAAGGCCCCGAGCACATCGGCCTGGGCCAGCCCGCCCGACACGCTTCGTCCACCTCCGTAGTTGTATTCGGAGATGGCGAGCTTCGTGCCGGGATAGTGGGCCTCGATGGAGGCCTGGAGCGTCGGCAGGATGGGCAGGAAGGCGCTGCAGCAGTCCGCGATCCAGCTGGTTTCGGTGTAGGTGGGGTCCCACAGCGAGCGTGGCGCCTGCAGGCGGGCCGCCACGTCCGCCGGCGTCGTGGCATCGGGGTCGGTGATGCGGTGGTCGCCGTGGGCCTCCGGGTACCAGTGCACGTCGAGCACGTCCACCAGCCGCCGCCCCGTCGCCTGCTCGGCCTGCCGGAGCCGGTCCAGGTAGTAGTCGATGAACCACCGGTACCCCGCGCCGGCCTGGTTCCAGTCCGGTGCGTCTTGCAGGCTCAGGTAGGCCGCGAAGCCATAGAGCGCCGGCCCCAGCACCTCGCTGTTCGGGTCGACGTCCTTGACGGCGGAGGCCAGGTCGATGGTGCGCTGCAGCAGCTCCTCGGCGCCGACGGGGTCCGGGTGGATGCGGGGGTGGGTATGAGCCCAGAGGGCGGGCTCATTGTCCAGGCTGTACCATCGGATGCCGTTCGGCGTCGTGGCCGCTCCGTAGCGCTGAACGAGGAAGTGGACGAGTTCGTCCATGTAGACGGCATCGTCTCCGGGGTCGGGCGTCAGGGTGAAGGGAGCGTCCTTGCGGGGGTAGGCCGGGACCCAGCGGGGAGAGGGGGCCGTCTGCCCCGCGCTGACCGGCCCGAAGTCGTCCCGCGCGACGAAGCCCGCCATCTGGAGCGTGACGATGGAGGCGGCCCCCATCTGCAGGGATTGATCGTGGAAGAACGTGACGACGCGGGCCGGTTCGCCGGCCTCACCGTCCGGGATGCCGGCGTTGAAGAGCAGAAAGCGATCGCTGTAGTGCTGGTAGTCACTTCCCGCGTTGGAGAAGTTGTTTTCCCAGTTGTAGCCGGTAAGGCGGTTGCCGCCGAGGCGGCGGACGGTCCACACGGTGCCCGCCCGGTCCTGGTTGGAGCCGTAGATGTAGGGGCTGATGGGGCGGCGATCCGCCTCCGGGTTGAGCGTGACGACGGCCTGCCCGACGACCTCGTACTCGGGCTCGTCGTCGCCCGGGGAGCCGGCGCTGTCGCAGCCGGAGACCACCAGCACGCAGAGCCCCAGCGCGGAGAGCCCCAGCGCGGAGAACCAGCGCACGGCGTGCCGCCGCACGGTCTGGCTCTGCGGCGGCGGAGTGGCAGACCGTGCGACCGGGGAGCGGCGGCTCCGCGGGTCTGTCGTGGAACGGGCAGGCATGGCGGCGGCGAGGGTGGTGCGAGCAAGGGGGCGAGGCGGGCCCTCCCGCGCCCCGGCGGGGCGGGAGGGCCGCGTGGGACGGAAGCGGGTCCGGCGCAGAGGGCCTCTCCGGCGTGTGTTCAATGCCCCTGGTAGGAGGTGTGCCGGGTGATCGTCCAGCGCACCTGCCCGTCGAGCGGGTCGTTGGCGAGCCGGTAGGTGCCGTTCTCCGCGGTCAGCGAGAGCGTGTGCAGGGTGGCCTCCGGGGGGAGCGCCACGAAGCCCTCGGCCGGCCGGTCGTCGGTGGTGAAGACCACGAGGTCGAGGCGGGACCAGTCCAGGTCCCGGGTGGACTGAGCCAGGCCGATGTGGGGGAGGACGGCACCGTCGCGGACGAGCATGATGACCGGGATCGGCCCGGCCTCGATGGAATGCCAGCCGCCGGCATAGACCGCCCCCGTCTGATAGTCGATCCAGGTGCCCGGGGGCAGGTAGACGTCACGGCCGGAGGATTCTTCCAGCAGCGGGGCCACGAGGATGTCCTGCCCGAAGAGGTACTGGTCCTCGACGAGCCAGGAGCCGGGGTCGTCCGGGTATTCGACGAAGAGGGCCCGGACCATGGGCAGGCCGTGGTCGGCGCTGTGGCGGGCCTGGGCGTACACGTAGGGCATGAGCCGGTACTTCAGCTCGGCGGCCCGGCGGTAGTCGTTCAGGAGGGCTTCGCTGAAGAGCCAGGGTTCGCGGGGCGGCTGGCCGTGGCTGCGCGTGTGCGAGCTGAGGAAGCCGAAGGGCGTCCAGCGGCGGTAGAGCGACTCGGGCGGGGGGGCGGTGAAGCCGCCGATGTCGTGGCTCCAGAAGGTGAAGCCCGAGAGGCCCAGGGAGAGGCCGCCGCGCAGTGTGGCCGCCATGCCGTTGTCCGACGTGGCGGCGTCGCCGCCCCAGTGTACGGGATAGCGCTGGCTGCCGGCCCAGGCGCTGCGGGCCCACATGATCTGCTCACCCGTGATGGCCTTCGTGACCTCGGCGACGACCTTGTTGTAGCGCAGCGGGTAGAGGTTGTGCTCGTACCAGCCCGTCCGCCCCGAGTGGTAGAGGCCCGTCAGCGGGGCGGCCTCCCCGAAGTCCACTTTGATGGCGCCCACCCCCATCTGCAGCAGATGGCCGATCTGCTCGGCGTACCAGTCGATCGCCTCCGGGTTGGAGAAGTCGAGGATCGCGTCTTCGTAGGGCAGGTCCCCCTCGGCGTCGCGCACGGCCAGGCCCCGGGAGACGATCTCCGGGAACAGCCGGTTCTTCGGCACGAAATAGGGCAATTGCCACAGGCTGATATGGAAGCCCTGCGCCTTGAGGTCGTCGATCATCTGCTGCGGGTCCTCGAAGCGCGAGGGGGCGAAGCGGTAGTCCGTGCGCCAGTCCGTCTCGAACCAGCCGGTATCCAGGTGGATGACGTCGCTGGGGATGCGGTGCTCCCGGAGGCGAGCGGCTACGTCCCGCACCTCGGCCTCCGAAAAGTAGCTGATACGGCTCATCCAGGTACCGAAGGACCAGAGCGGCGGCATGGGGGCCTTGCCGGTGAGGTCGGTGTAGGCATCGAGGATGTCCCTGGGCTGGCCCAGGAAGACGAACAGGTCCAGGTCGTCATCGCCCAGCAGGAGGGTGCTGTGGCCGTTGAAGTCGACGCCGAAGTCGAGCGTCATGGGTGCCGTTTCGTGGAGGAACATGCCGTAGCCCCGGTTGCTCATGAAGAACGGGATGGGCTTGTACATGGCCATGTTCTCGGCGCCGTTGGCATCGTCGGTGAACAGGATCACCTTCTGGCCCCGCTTGTCGAGCGCGGTGAAGGACTCGCCGGTGCCGAAGATCTTCTCGCCCGGAGCCAGTTCGAAGGTGGCCGCCATCCATTGCTGGTAGTCGGCGGCCCGCCGCATGAACGAGAACGGCAGCGAGGGGGTGTAGGAGCGGTTGTCCTGCTGGTGGACGGTGCGGGTGAGCAGGCGGCCCTCGGCGTCGCGAAACTCGATACGCCAGGGGTAGGTGAAGACGGTCACCGAGCCGTGGGCGCTCGTGTAGCGGTGCCCGCCCTCGACGGCGTCGTAGCGCCAGGCGGTCGCATCCTGCGGGGCCGTGCCGCCCACGAGCATCAGCGAAGGCTCCTCGGCGTGGTATTCCGGACGGGTGTGGACGCGCAGCCGTACCGTGCGCGGCGAGACGAAGGACAGCGAGAAGGGCTGCTCCGGGGCGACGGCGTATTCCCCGCCGGGGAAGACGGCCTCGTTACGGGGTTGCAGGACGGCCAGGATGTTGTTGAAGGCCATCTGCGTGACATATTCATGCCGCCGGTACCGGATCGTCCCCGACGCCGTCGCCGGGTCGAACGAAGCCAGACTATCCGCCAGGTAGTACCCGTTGCCGAAGTCGTGGAAGTCCTGGCTGAGATCCACGATCTCGTTCATCAGGTAAGGCTGGTAGGGAGTCTGGGCGGCAGCGGGTGCCGGCAGGCCGAGCAGGGCCGCCAGCAGGGCCGCGCCAAAGAGCCGGGACAGGGTCTGGACGGACATGAGCGAGGGGAGGTCTGGTATGTCGGTTCGGGTAGAGGAGGGCAGGCTCCGGGGACGGGAGCGGTCGGCTCCGCCGTCAGCGGTTAGGAAGGTAATCAGTCTGTTCGACCACCTCAAACGGGAGCGTCCACGAGCGCGACAACTCGTAGCCCCCGCCGATGAAGCCGAAGCCGTTTTCCACGTTGCTCATCGTGCCGGGCTGGATGAGCACGTTCGGGTCGAAGACCCCGCCGGGCGGCATCCAGGCGTCATCGGCGACGACCGTTCGGAAGGTCACGGTCAGCAGCCGGATGCCCTCATCTACGATGAAGTTCGAGTCTTCCGTGACGGATCCGAAGACGGGGTAATAGCTGCGCGTCAGGTTGATGGCGAAGGTCCAGCCGTCCGCGGTGCGCCGCAGGTTGGTGTCGAAGGGGATGTAGTGGCGGTAGAAGGCGAAGATCGGCACGGCGATGGGGGGCGGCGAAAATCCGACGACGTAGCTGACGTAGATCTCCACCTCGCTCTGGATCAGGTTCCGGGCCTCGCCCTCGATGCGCGCCGGCAGGATCACCTCGCGCGTCGTGTCCGGTTCTTCGAGGATCAGCAGGGCGCGCTCGGGGATGTGGACCTCCGCCCAGGTCGCCGCACCGTCGTCCCGCGTGATCGTGACCCGGTAGCGATGATCCCAGGCCACGCGGAACGGCGCGTAGAAGACGTGCCCGACCTGCCCCGTCGAGTCGACGAAGACGGAGTCGCGCCAGAGGCGTTCTTCGCCCGTGTCCAGGTCGAGCGAGGTGAAGCGGGCGTCGAGCGGTTCGGGGCGGCCCGGCTCCAGCAGGGGTTCGATGGGGAAGACGCGGACGAACTGCGTGTCGGCCAGCGGGTTGAGCACGCCCCACATCGAGTAGGGGTATTGAAACGGGTCCGGGCCGGCGACGTCTTCCTCGCAGCCCAGCAGCAGGGCCGCCAGGACGACGAGCAAGAGGGTACGACTCACACGCATGGCTGATAGTCTGCTCTGAAACCGGATCGTTCGATGACACGGACCGGCAAGGCCCAGGTGCGCCGGAGGCGGTAGCCGGCGCCCACGAAGCCAAAGCCGTTTTCGACGTTGCTCATGGTCCCCGGCTGGGCCAGCACGTCCAGGTCGAAGACTCCACCGGGCGGGTTCCAGGCCTCGTTGGCCACGATGGTGTCGAACCGGAGGGAGGCCAGCGTGATGCCGAGGGGCCGCACGAAGTCCGGGTCCTCGAGCACCCGCTCCTCCACGAAACGGTACACCTCGCCGAGGTTCACCAGGAACCACCAGCCGTCGTCCGTGCGCCGGGCACGGTCGTCGAACGGGAGGACGAAGACGGGGATCTCGTAGAGCGGGCAGCCGCCGTCGGTGAAGCCGGTGACGTAGCCGGCGCCCACCGTCAGTTCGCTGCGCACCAGCCGGGGCGGGTCGTTGAGGACGTAGACGGGCAGCAGCACGCCCTGTAGCGTATCCGGTTCGGCCAGCGTCAGCGCGGTCCGGGGCGGCACGGTCACCTCCACCGTGCTGGAGCGCCCGTCGGCGGCGGTGATCTCCAGGCGGTAGGTGTGCGTGTGGACGGCCCGGAAGGGCGCGTAAAAGACGTGCCCCACGACGCCCTGCTCGTTGACGAGGACGGAGTCGCGCCAGACGTGCTCCTCACCCGTGTCCAGGTCGCGCGAGGTGAAGCGGGCGTCGAGCGGTTCGGGGCGGCCCCGGTTCAGCGTGCCTTCGATGGGGAAGACGCGGACGAACTGCGTGTCGGCGATGGGGCTGAGCACTCCCCACAGGCTGAAGGGGTGCTCCGTGCCCAGCACGGCCACGACGTCCTCCTCGCAGCCGGTCAG
The DNA here is from genome assembly GCA_003285105.1 of Roseithermus sacchariphilus. Lineage (GTDB taxonomy): Bacteria > Bacteroidota > Rhodothermia > Rhodothermales > MEBIC09517 > Roseithermus > Roseithermus sacchariphilus. The sequence continues at coordinate 2,261,646 of CP030158.1, forward strand.
CAGCAGCGCCAGTCCGAGGAGCAGGGCGGTGGGTCCGGAAGTGCGCGGTCTCACTCGAAGGCGACCTTGATACCCAGCGAGGGAATGAACGGGAGTTGATCGACCCGGTGCAGGGTGAACACGTCGAGGTAGAACAGGTTGCGACGGTTGTACACGTTGATGGCGCTGCCCTGCACCGTCACATCGACGGGGCCGGCGGTGAAGGTGCGGTCCAGCGACACGTCGAGGCGGTGGTAGGTAGGCAGGACGGCGTTGTAGGGGCGTTCGTAGATCACCCGCCGCGAGTAGGGCGCCCGCAGCACGTCCACTACGTCGTCGATCAGCACGAAGCCGTCGAAGCCCAGCGCGCGGCTGAAGGGCAGGCCCGAGCCGAACGTCCACCGCGCACTCAGTTCGAAGCCGTAGAAGCGGGTGCTGAGCAGCGCGTTGAGCTGGTGCCGCCGGTCGTGTGGTGGGCGGAAGGACAGCGTTTCCTCGCCGTACCAGAGTTGCAGCGAGGCCTGCCGGGCTTCATACCGGGTGTTGGAATAGCCGTAGTTGAGGTAGCCGTAGAAGGCGGGGAAGCGCCGGACCTCCAGGCGGGCGTCGAAGCCGTAGGAGCGGCCCGTGGCCGGCTGGAGGCGGGTGGTGAAGCGCGGAAAGGCCGTCCATTCCGAGACGAACAGGTTGTCCAGCCACTTGTAGAAGCCCTCGACGGAGAATTCCAGCCAGTCGGTGGGGTTGCTGCGGTAGCCGAGGATGGCATGCGTGGCCGTCGGGATGTTCTCCGCGAGCACGTTGGGCTGGCTGGGGTTGAGCTTCGGAATGTTGGTCCAGGCCGTGAAGACACTCGCGGCATCGCGTCGGTCGCTGAGGCCGACCATTTCCTGGGTGTAGCGGCCGGTGGCGGCGCTGAACTGGTGGCGGCCCCAGGCCCACACCACGCGCAGGCGCGGCTCCAGGTAAGGATCGACGCGGATGGCGAACCACTGCGCCCGCAGGCCCGGCCGCACCTGCACCGGGCCGAAGCGGAACTCGGGTTCGACGTAAAAGATGATGTGGTCGATGTCGACGCGCTTGAACTCGGTGTTCTGGAAGGTGCCGCCGAGCTCGGAGTCGGCCGAGATGAAGCGCAGGGCAAAGCCGGCATCCGTGCTCGTTTCGTCGCCGGCGAAGGTGGCGTCCAGAGAGATGGACGTGTTGGAGACGGACGAGGTGCGGGCCGGAGCGCCGGCCGTGCCCAGTTCCGAATCCAGCCAGGAGCGCGTCACGCGCAGGTCCGTCGAGATGGGCAGGAAACGAGGCAGGCTCACGTAGCGCAGGCCGATGGCCCGGTTCTCCCACCGGATCTCCTCGGCCGGGCGCCCTGCGTCTTCCTCGATGAGCGTGCCCCGGTCGTGGGTTCGGATGCCGCTGACGGAGAGCCGCCCCCGGCTCGAGATGTCGGCATGGATCTTGGCAAACGTGTCGCCGAAGTCGAACGGCAGGCGTTCGTCGAGCAGCGGCTCGGCGCCCTGCTCGATCAGCGACCGGCGGGCCGAGACGAGGAACGAGACGTGGTCCGGGACGAGGGGCCCCTCCAGGCGCAGCGACCCCATGAAGGGAGACACCGAGCCGGCGCCGGCGAAGCGGCGTTTGTTGCCCGTGCGCGTCCACACGTCGATCACCGACGAGATGCGCTCGCCGAAGCGGGCGCCGTAGCCGCCGGCATAGATATCGGTGCGGCTGAGGATGTCCGCCGGGAAGGCGGAATAGAAGCCGAGGATGTGGAAGGGCTGGTAGAGCAGCATGCCGTCGAGCTGCACGAGGTTCTGCGTCGGCTCGCCGCCACGGATGAAGAGCTGCCCGCCGCGGTCGCCCGTGGAGACGACGCCGGGTTGGGTGGTGAGGTAGCCGACCAGGTCCCCCGAAACGTCCGGCATCGGGATCATCTCGATGTCGGCCGGGCGGATGGTTTGCTGCCCGGCGGTGACGCGCGCGGCACCGGATTCGCGTTCGGTCTGCACGACGACCTCGTCGAGGCGAGCCTCGTCGGGGGCCAGCTGGATGTTGAGGGTGCGCGTCTCGTTGGCCTCCAGGTCGAGCGAGTCGGCGAACGTCTCGTAGCCGATGAAGGTGGCCCGGAGCAGATAGCGGCCGGGCGGGATCCGCGCCAGCAGGTACAGGCCGTCTCCGTCGGTGACGGTGCCTTTGACCAGGCCGTCCTCGTTCACCAGCACGACGTTGACCAGCTCCAGCGGCTGCCCGTCCGACCGGTCGGCCACGAAGCCGTTGACCGTGGCGAGCTGGGCCAGCACCCCGGGGACGAAGAAGAACCCGAGGCCCAGCAGCGTCAGCCCTCGCCACGACGCTGCGAAACGCCACCGGGACAGCGTGCCCGGCTCCGGGGAGGGGGGGGCGGGGCGTAGCCGCCCGGCTCGTTCAAGCAGCGATCGGAGCATGGAAGGGAGGGTCACGACGTCGGCCGGGACTGCCGGAGGGGTCGGGGTGCCGAAAAAGGCCGGGCCGGGATTCGGTTGACGTGAAGCACGCTGATGCGTAATATGCCGAAATGCGCGCCGAGTGGAAGCCGTTTCCGGTCCGTGAGCAACGCCCCATTCGGTTTCAGGTCGGTGCCAGGAAGGTGGAAAAGCGCCCCGTCCGAGGGGGCGTGCAACCGCGTGGATGCCCGATGGGGAAGGAGGGATGATAGAAGCCCTTCCGCGGGTTGTCAAGGGCCGATGAATTTACCTTGACATCCTGTGGCGACCCCGTTAAATTTGGCGCGCAATAATCTGGTCATCATATCAGTTCCCACCGCCCGGAGTGCATGAAGGACGTTGCTGCCCCTCTGGCAAACCCACGCATGGCCGTGCCGTCGGCGATGACGGCGGCCGGGGTGTTCGGATCATTGTGCCGTGTCGGCCGATCTCGGACGGGCCGGCCGATGTGCCGTGTCGGGCTTTCAGGCATCGCCGGAGGGTCGATGGATGAGGCGGCGGCCGTGCGCCCGGCCCGGGCGCCGACCGACTCCGGCATCCGGGGCTCGCCCGCGGCGCCTCCCTGACGCCGTGCCCGGCCCGCTGAGGCGGAAGGGCTTTCGGACCTTGCCTTTATTTCTTCGCGTGCCTGGAAGCGCCAGGCATTCACAGGACAACCCCATTCCATACCGGAGGGTCTCACGAATGAGACGAGCTACGCTACTACTCGCGGTCGCTCTGCTGTTTCCCGCCACCGTCGCCCTGGCCCAGAGCGGCAAGATTGCCGGGATCGTAACGGACGCCGCAACCGGAGAGCCCCTGATCGGCGTGAACGTCGTGATCGAGGGGACCACGCAGGGTGCCACGACGGACATCGATGGCTACTACGTGATCCTCAACGTGCGCCCCGGCACGTACAACGTGCGGGCGTCCTTCATCGGCTTTACGCCCGTGACGGCGCGCAACGTGGAAGTGAACATCGACCTGACCACCGAGCTGAACTTCCAGTTGCAGGAAGAAGCACTCGGGCTGGAAGAGGTCGTCGTGACGGTGGAGCGCCCCGTCGTGCAGCGCGACGTGTCGGCCAGTCTGGCCAACATTGGCACGGAGCAGATGGAGAACCTGCCCGTGGCGAGTGTCGCTGAGGTGATCAGCCTGCAGGCCGGTTTCGAGCCGGGGCTGGAGATTCGCGGTTCCGGTGGCAACCAGGTCGCCTTTGCCGTCGACGGCATCAGCTATACCAACCCCCGCAGCAACAACCCGAACACCGAGATCAGCTTCACGGCCATTGATGAGGTGCAGGTGCAGACGGGCGGGTTCAACGCCGAATACGGCAACGTGCGCAGCGGCCTGATCAACGTGGTGACGAAGGACCCCTCCCGTACGCGGTACTCGGCGGACGTCATCCTGCGCTACAGCGCACCCAGCCAGAAGAACTTCACCGAGTTCGGAACCGGTTTCGGGGACGTGGATCATTCGTTCTGGGCCTACCCGCGGCTGAGCCGGGACGAGTTTCTCGACCCCAACACCGGCGAGATGTGCGAGGTCTCCATGTGTGGGGTGGGCATCCTGCCCCAGCATCTGCGCACGCAGTACGAGCAGTTCCAGGGATGGAACAGCCTGGCCGAGGGGAGCGGCTATACCCCGGAGCAATTGCGCAAAGCGCAGGAGTGGATCTTCCGGAAGGATTTCGAGATCAGCGAGCCGGACTATGAAGTGGACGGCACCATCACCGGCCCCATCCCCGGCATCGGTCCCATGCTGGGCGACCTGCGCTTCCTGGCGTCGTTCCGGCAGTCGCAGCAGGCCTTCCTGAGCCCCGGGCAGCGCCCGGCGGAAACCCGGCGGACCTTCCAGGGCAAGCTCGTCTCCGACCTCGCGCCCGGGATGAAGCTGTCCTTCAGCGGGATCTACAACAAGACGGAAGCGCTGGCCTTCACCGGAGAAGGCCTGGGGTACGTAAACGTGACGGCCGGAACGCCCGAGTACACCTGGGATGATCGGAACTGGATCGAGGGTAACCTCACGGGATTCCAGGAGATCGAGACCTGGGGCGACTGGTTCTACAGCCCGCACGATATCACCAATACCCTTCTGGGGGCCGAGTTCACGCACACCATCAGCCCGAGCACGTTCTACGAGGTGAAGCTGCAGCGTAACTCGGTTCGGGACCGCACCGGAGCGCCGGCCCCCCGGGCCCGGGACGCCAACGGAGAGGTGCTCATCGTGCGGTGTGTCACGCCGGACCTGCAACTCGTCGAAGCCAACGGCTCGTGCCCGGACGGCCACGTCCCGCTGACCGAGGCGCCCTTCGGGTACAACCCCCAGTATGAGACCACGCCCACCGGGCAGAACCTCGGGTCGCAGCGCGGCGACGCTCGCGATACCTCCGACGTCGTGCGCTGGAGCGGTCGATTCGACATCACCAGCCAGATCAACCGCTTCATGCAGGCCAAGGCCGGTGTCGAGTTCCTCTACAGCGACTACAACGTCTTCTACGGCTCGTGGGACCCGGCCAACCCTCATCAGGAGAACGAGCGCTACCGCTGGGACCGGAGCCCGCTCCAGGGGGCCCTCTACGGCCAGACCAAGCTCGAATTCAAAGGCATGGTCGCCAACCTGGGCCTGCGGGCGGACTACTTCCACGCCGGGGGTGAGTGGTACGACTACACGGCCTTCAGCACGCTGTTCTCCGCCTCGCAGGGCTTCGACGTGCTCGACCAGGCCGAAACCGTACCGACCGAGCGCCAGATCACGCTCAGCCCGCGGCTCGGCGTTTCCTTCCCTGTGACCGACGACAGCAAGTTCTACTTCAACTACGGGCACTTCCGGCAGATGCCGGATCCGTTCCGGCTCTTCGAGATCCAGTACGGAGCCTTCACCACGCAGATCACGCGGATCGGGAACCCCAACATCAAGCTGCCCAAGACGGTGGCTTACGAGCTGGGCTTCGAGCAAAACCTGCTGGACCAGTTCCTCATCCGCCTGGCCGGCTTCTACCGGGACATCTCCTCGGAAGGGCGGGACGTGACGTACGTCAGCGTCGACGAACTCGTCAACTACGCCCGGCAGGAGCCGCTCGGCTGGGCCGATAACCGCGGCTTCGAGATCACGCTCGAGAAGAACCGCGGGGACTGGATCCGGGGCTTCATCAACTACACCTACCTGTCCCGTAAAAACGGTCGCTTCGGGTACGGTACCATCCACCAGAACCGCCGCCGTTTCATCGAGACCATCAACGATCCCAACAGCCTGCAGCAGGACGCGCGGGTGCCCGAGCCCTATGCCAACATGAACCTGGAACTGCGTTTCCCCAAGGACTTCGGTCCGTCCGTGGCGGGAGCCAAGGTGCTGGGTGACTGGCGGCTGAACCTGCTCGGCGAGTGGCGCAGCGGTGCGCCTTCCAGCTGGGACATCGGCGGAAACACCTTCACGTTGCGGGGCGCCGGAAACGACCGGCGGATCGCCTACAACGTCAAGTGGAAGGACTACTGGATGTTCGACATGCGGCTGAGCAAGAACTTCAACACGTCCATCGGGAATGCTCAGTTCTACATCGACATCGAGAACGTCTTCAACATCCGCCAGCTCTACTGGCGCGGCGGGCGCATCTTCAACGGGGACAACGACATGCGGGATTACTTCCGCTCGTTGCATCTGCCCGCGCCCGAAGAGCTCTACGCCGGCCTTCCCGAAGAAAGCCTCAACCCGGGCTACAACTGGGTGCCGGGTAAGGACCAGCCCGGCGACTACCGCAAGCCGGGGGTGGCCTTCGACCCCATCTACGCCGTTCAGGAGATCGGAGGGGTGACCAGCCCCATCGAGGGGGCCCTCTACTACGACCTGAGCCAGGGGCGCTACATGACCTACACGGGTGGCTCCTGGGGACCGGCCGACGAGAGCCGCGTGGATCAGGTCCTGGAGGACAAGGCCTACATCGATATGCCCAACAACTACGTGATGGGCTTCCTGAACCCGCGTAACGTGTTCTTCGGGTTCCGGCTCAGCTTCTAGGAAGACGCCGTGCCGGAGGCCGGGAGGCATCCCGCCCGGCCTCCGGCCGGCCTCATCCGTCCGCATTTAACTGCTTGAAGAGGAAAAACATGCAGCTTGTTGATTTGTCGCATTCTCGGAGGTGGCTCGTAGCGGTGGCCATGCTGCTGCTGGCGATGGGCTGGGCCGATACCGCCCGCGCACAGTATGACTTCCGCTGGCTGGCCGTCGGGGACTTCCAGCACCGCTACAACGGGGGCCTCGGGCAGCCGGAGATCTATGACCCCTTCCCCATGATGGTCTGGCCGGGCATTCGCAACATGGCGCCCGGCGGGGTCTCCTACATGCACGTGATCGGCTACTGGATCAGCGTGGCCAACCACACCGACGAACAGGGCAACTTCTGGGAAGTCCGTACCTCCCACAGCGGCCCCCGCGCCCTCGGCGTCGGCGAGTTCTATCAGACGGACATGCGGCTCGTCAGCCAGTTCGACTGGCCGCTGAAGACCGTCGACGGCGCTGAAACCTTCCAGGTCCCCATCGTGGTCGATGCCGTGGAGAACATCCTGGGTCCCAACGGCCCCGATCAGATGCTGATCAACAAGGTCAACACGTCGGTCGGGATCAGCGTGGAACAGCGGTCGATCCAGTTCTCCAACCAGTTCCACGACGACTATCACATCACGGAATTCCGGTTCGTCAACACCGGCAACGTGGACGGGGACCCGGAAATCGAGCTGGAGGGGCAGACGGCCGAGGACGTGTACTTCTCCTTCATCCGCCGGCCCAAGACGAGTGCCTCGTCCACCGCCTGGGACAACTCCATGGGCGATGCCGCCTGGGGTGCCATCAACCAGACCGACATCATCGGCAACGGGGAGCATGATTATGGCTTGCCCGAGGACTGGCGTGGGATGTTCACCTGGCTCGAACACGGTCCGGCGAAGACGGAGTACAGCACCATCGGCGGCCCGATGTGGGTGCCGGGCTCCTGGTGGTATGCCCTGCAGGAAGACACGACCGGGCGTCTCGGTGCTGCGGCCATGCACGGCGAGTTCATCCTCCATGCCGATGGCGAGCCCCACGCGCCCGACCCCGAGGGCCTCGGCGGCTTCTCGCAGCCGGATGACATCACGCAGCCCAAGCTGATGACCTACATGCACTCGGACGACTCGGACCTGACCGGGAACAGCAACCACAACAACCTCCCGCTGATGATCGAGGAGCGCGAGTGGATCGAGCGCGGCGTGGAAACCCGGGCGACGAACATGCCCAACGAGTGGTTGAACCCGGATACCCCGGATCGTACGGTGCCCGCTCAACCGTTCCTGGCCTTCCCGCTGGATCCGGGCGAGGAGCTGGACTTCGTCAAGCACTTCGCGACCACAGCCGACCCGGCCATGCCGCTGGGCAGCTGGAGCTATGCCAACAACTTCGGCCCCTACACCATGGAGCCCGGCGAAGAGGTGCGGATCGTCATCGTCGACGGCGTGGCCGGCTTGAGTGACGAACTGGCCGAGGAGCTGGGCCAGTGGTACCGCCGCAAGATCCGCTGGGAGGGTATGAGCCGCGACGAGGCCGGGGCGCTGCTCTTCAGCTGGAACCCCCGGACCAATCAGACCTGCACCGACCAGGATGCGCCGGACGCCCCGGACACCGACGGCTGCATCAGTCTGACGAAAGACCAGTGGGTGATGACCTCGCGGGATTCCCTGTTCCAGCTGATCCGCCGGGCCAAGGCGGCCTTCGAGAACGGGTATCAGGTCACGGCGCCCCCGCGCCCCCCGAGCAGCTTCAGCGTGACCTCCGGCACCGACCAGATCACCATCGAGTGGACGCCCACCGAGGTGCCTGAAGGCGGCTGGGAGCTGTACCGGGCGCAGAACCGGTTCCAGGGCATCCCTGCGCCGAACGAGGAGGAGAAGTACGTCTGCATCGCCGGGTGCCCCGGCACCCCGGAGCTGCCGCCGACGGCCACCCGGTTCGAGGACACGAACGCGCGGCCCAACGTGCAGTACTTCTACTACCTGCAGGCCGTGGGCGCTCCTCAACCCGATGACCCCCTGGCCATCAACGGCACACCGGGCGGCGTTCGCCTGAAGAGCAGCCGGTACTATGCCCAGACCTACGATGCGGCCCGGCTCCTCATCCCGCCGGGAGAATCCATGGATGCCATCCGCGTCGTGCCCAACCCGGTCAACCTCGGGGCCGACCAGGGGCTGCGCTGGCCCGGTGACATCGGCCGTAACCAGGTGACCTTCTGGAATATCCCCGGCCAGTGTACGATCCGCATCTACACCGAGCTGGGCGAGCTGGTGCGCGTCATCGAGCACACGAGCGGAAGTGGCGTCGAAAACTGGAACCTTACGACCGACTCCAACCAGCGGATCGTCAGTGGGATCTACCTCGCGGTGATCACCAACAACGATACCGGCGAGGAGGTCATCAAGAAGTTCCTGGTCATCCGTTAGAAACGCCGGAGTGCGCCGGGTCGGCCCTCCGGCCCGGCGCCCCCCCCGGCGGGTTCGATGCTATTTCCGGTGCTTACAACCGAGGGTATCCCAATGAAGCTTAATACAACGATTGCCCTGTTCCTCGTGGCACTGCTCGTGGTGCCGCCTGCCCTGGCTCAGGAAGCCGAAGACCCCGGATTCCAGGACACCGACGTCGAAAAGTCGGCCCAGACAGGCTTCAAGTTCCTCTCGCTGTCGCTGGATCCACACGCCTCGGCCATGGCCGGAGCGCTCACGGCGCAGGACGTGGGGAGCTCGGTCGGGATGTTCTACAACCCGGCCACCATGGCGAACATGGAGGGTACGGTGGACGTCGCCGTCATGCAGACGCAGTTCATCGCGGACATCAACTACAACGCCGGCAGCATTGCTTTCCGTCCGGCCAGCGGCCGCTTCGGCGTCTTCGGCCTCTCGGTGGTGGCCGTGGATTACGGCGAGTTCCAGGAAACCATCTACGACCCGAACACCACCTACCGCGACCTCGGGACGTTCAGCCCCACCGCCCTGGCCGTCGGGCTGGGCTATGCCCGGGCGCTCTCCGACCGCTTCGCCATCGGCGGTAACGTGAAGTACGCCCTGCAGGACCTCGGCACCTTCGCCGTGGGCACGACCGAGGGGGGCAGCCTGACCTCCAAGGACTACTCCAAGGCCACGGCGGCGTTCGACTTCGGGGTGCTCTACAAGACGGGCTTCGAGAGCATGAACTTCGCCATGAGCGTGCGCAACTTCTCCCCGGAGCTGCGCTACGAACAGGAGAGCTTCGAGCTGCCGCTGACCTTCCGCATCGGCGTGTCGATGGACATGATCGACCTGACCAGCATGGACCCGAACATGCACTCCTTCGTGTTGGCCATCGATGCCGAGCGGCCCCGCGACTTCGCCGAGCAACTCAAGATCGGCGGTGAGTACAAGCTCATGAACATTCTGGCGCTGCGGGCAGGGTATGTGTTCCCGACGGATACGGAAGGGGTCAACCTGGGCGTCGGGTTGCAGCATCAGTTGAACAGCGGCTTCGGCTTTGCCTTCAACTATGCCTATACCACGTACGACGTCTTCGATGCGGTTCACCGGATCGGCATCCAGCTCTCGCTGTAAGATCGTCCGTCTGTGTGTTGGTTCTGGGTCAATCCACCGCCGCCTGCGGGCGTGCGGTGGATTGGCGTTCTAGGGGGTGTCGCATATGGTGGGCCGCTGGCCTTGGAACTGGAACGGGCTCGGTATCCTGGTCCTGCTGGGGCTGGTGGGCTGTGGAGGCTCGGAGCCCGTGGAGCCGGTGGAGCCGGCGGCGGACGTCGTCGCCCGGAGTGAAGGCACCCGCGCCATGGTGCAGGACCTGGAGCGGCTCTATCGGGAGACGCAGGCGGACGCGCTGGGCTACTATTACATGAACCTGGAGCATGCGGCGCGCATCCGCGAGCAGGCCGGCGGCCGGTTGGACGACATGCCGCCGGCGATGCGCCGGGCGTATGCGGTGGCGTTGCTCAACGGCGGGGATACCGCCGCCGCCATCGAGCAGATCGAGGCCCTCCTCCGCGAGAGGGGGGAGGAGGATGCGCTCCGCTCCCGGGACGGGCGGGATCTGCTCGCGCTGCAGGCCATCGCCTACCTGCGGCTCGGCGAACAGCAGAACTGCATCGCGCACCCCACGGCCGATGCCTGCATCCTCCCCCTTCGGGCATCGGCCATCCATCGGTGGCCCGAGGGTTCGCGCCGTGCCATCGACCTCTACACCCGGCTGCTCCGCCGCTACCGTACCGACTACGCATCGCGCTGGCTGCTCAACGTGGCGTATATGACCCTGGGCCGCTACCCGGACGACGTGCCGCCGGACCTGCTCATCCCCGGCCTGACGGCCGACACGTCCCGGGGCGTTCCGCGCTTTCCCAACGTGGCCGGGGCGCTCGGCGTGGATGCCGACGACCTGGCCGGCGGCGTGGCCGTCGAGGACTTCAACCGGGACGGCCTCCTGGACATCGTCGCCACGGCCCACCGGCTCAATGACCGCATCTGGTTCTGGGTGAACGACGGACAGGGTGCCTTCATCGAACGCAGCCGCGAGGCCGGCCTCTCCGGCATCAGCGGCGGCCTCAACATCCTTCACGCCGACTACGACAACGACGGCTTCGAGGATCTGCTCATCCTGCGGGGAGGCTGGCTCGGGGAACGCGGCCAGCACCCCAATTCGCTGCTCCGGAACAACGGCGACGGTACCTTCGAGGACGTGACGGTCCGGGCCGGCCTGCTCTCGTACCACCCCACGCAGACCGCCGCCTGGCGGGACTTCGACCGCGACGGCTGGCTCGACCTCTTCATCGGCAATGAGGAGAGCGACCGATGGCTCCAGGCCTGGCAGGGGGCGGGCATCGCACCGCCTCCCGAAGATCGCCCGCACCCCTGTGAACTCTACCGCAACAACGGCGACGGGACCTTCACCGAGGTCGCGGCGCAGGTCGGCATCACGTTGAACGCCTTCGTCAAAGGGGTGGCCTGGGGAGATGTCAACAACGACGGATGGGATGACCTTTACGTGTCCGTCATCGGAAGCCCCAACCGGTTGTACCTGAACCGCGGTCCGCAAGAGCCCTCCGGCTGGCGCTTCGAAGAAGCCGGGGCGGGGGTGCACGAGCCGTTCTTCAGCTTCCCCACGTGGTTCTTCGATTACGACCATGACGGCTGGGAGGACCTGTTCGTCGCCCCCTACGACCTGCGCCAGATCGGGGAGGCGGCGGCGGCCGTGGCCCGGGAATACCTGGGCCTGCCGGTGGAGACGGAGATGCCGCGGCTCTATCGCAACAACGGCGACGGCACCTTCCGCGACGTCTCGGCCGAGGTCGGCCTGAACCGGGTGCTGTTTGCCATGGGTAGCAACTTCGGCGACCTGGACAACGACGGCTTCCTGGATATCTACATCGGGACCGGAGCGCCCGATCTCCGCTCGGTGATCCCGAACCGGATGTTCCGCAACGTGGGCGGGGAGCGGTTCGAGGAGATCACGTTCGAAGGTGGCTTCGGGCACCTCCAGAAAGGGCACGCCGTGGCCTTTGCCGATCTGGACCGCGACGGCGATCAGGATATCTATGCCGCCATGGGAGGCGCCTACGAGGGGGACGGGTTTGCCAACGTGCTCTTCGAGAATCCGGGCTACGGTGCACGCCACGCCTGGGTGGCGCTGCGCCTCGAAGGCCGCCGCGCCAACCGCTCCGCCATCGGCGCCCGCATCCGCATCACCGTCACGAACTACGATGGGTCCCGGCGGCAGATTCACCGGACCGTGTCCACCGGCGGCAGCTTCGGTGCCTCCAGCCTGCAGCAGGAGATCGGGCTGGGCGAGGCGCAGCGCATCGACGAGGTGCACATCACCTGGCCGAACCGGGAGCGCACGGTGGACGTTATTACGGACATCGTCCCCAATCGGTCGTATACGATCGTCGAGGGCCGGGCGGAAGCCGAGCCGGTGCCTGCCTGGCCGGTGCCGTTTCGAGTAGCCGGGACCTCTCCTTCACGGGCCGGGTCCTCTCACGGGGCTCATTGAGTATCGCTGTGCTGCGTATTTCATCGTTTTTCGCACGTGTCCGTGCCGGTCGGGTCGCGGGACCGACGCGGTCGGTGGGGGGGCTGGTGGTCCTGATGGGGCTTCTGGCAATGGGGTGCGGAGGGCCTGCCCCGGCGCCGCCCCCGGCACCCTCCCCGGCGGCGCCCGCCCTGGCGTTCACGGACGTGACGGCGGAGGCCGGACTGGCGGATTTCCGGCACGAAACGGGTGCCTTCGGGCGAAAGTGGATGCCGGAGACGCTCGGCGCCGGCGGCGGCTTCGTCGATGTGGACGGCGACGGCTGGCTCGATGTCCTGCTCGTGGCAGGGGCCACCTGGCCGGGCCACGGTGCGCCGGTACCCGCCCTCGAGCTCTACCGCAACGACGGCGACGGCACGTTCACGCGGGCCACGGAGCAGGCCGGCCTGGATCGTCTCGCCGCCTATGGCTTCGGCATCGCCGCGGCCGACTATGACAACGACGGCGACCAGGACGTCTTTCTCACCACCCTCGGGGAGAACCGGCTCCTCCGCAACGACGGCGGCGTCTTCACCGACGTCGGCCGCGAAGCCGGCCTCGCCGACCCCGCCGAGTGGAGCACCGCCGCCCTCTTTTTCGATGCCGACCACGACGGATGGCCCGACCTGTACGTCGGCAACTACGTGCCCTGGACGCCCGAGACGGACAAGTGGTGTACGTCCGACGGGACGACCAAGGACTACTGCACGCCGCACCAGTATGAGGGCACGCCGGGCCGCTTCTACCGCAACAACGGCGACGGCACCTTCACCGAACGGACCCGGGAGGCCGGCTTCGGCGGAAGTCCGGGCAAGACGCTGGGGGTGGCCGCGCTCGACTATGACGGCAATGGATGGACGGACGTCTTCGTCGCCAACGACACCGAGCGGAATCTGCTCTACCGTAACAACGGCGACGGCACCTTCCGCGAGGTCGGCGTGGCGGCCGGGGTGGCGTTCAACGAAAACGGCCGCGCACGGGCCGGCATGGGCGTCGATGCCGCCGTGCTGGACGAGAGCGGCCGTCCTGCCATCGCCGTCGGCAACTTCTCCGAGGAGATGGTCGGCCTGTTCCGCTACATGGGCCACGGCCTGTTTCGGGACCAGGCACCCGCTGCCCGGATCGGGATGCCGTCGTTCCTTTCGCTGACCTTCGGCCTGTTTTTCTTCGATGCCGACCTCGATGCCGATCTCGATCTGCTGCTCACCAACGGCCACATCATCGAGCACGTCGAACGCATGCAGGCCTCCATCACGTACCGCCAGCCGCCCCAGCTTTTCCTCAACCAGGGCGACGGAACGTTCGATCTGGCGGCGAATATAGAGGGCGGCGTCTTCGAACGGAAGCTGGTGGGACGCGGTGCCGCCTACGGAGATATCGACCGGGACGGGGATCTGGACGTGCTGATCACCGAGAACGGCGGGCCGGTGCACCTGTGGCGGAACGAGGTGCTCCCGAGGCGGCAGGGCGATGTGCACGTGCTCCGGGTGCATCTGGAGGGGGCGCCCCGCAACCGCGATGCCCTCGGTGCGCGGCTCGTGGCCGTTGCCGGAGGTCGGCGGCAGGAGTGGTTCGTGCGTACCGGCAGCAGCTATCTGTCTCAATCGGAGAAAACGGCCACGTTCGGTCTGGGCGCCGCCACCCGGGTGGACACGCTGCGGGTCTACTGGCCCGACGGTCGGATGGAGGTTTTCGAAAACGTGCTGGCCGATCAGGAATGGCGCCTGGTCCAGGGCCGGGGGCGGTTGGAGCCGATGCCGCGGCCGCGCTCCACACGCCCGATGGCGGCCACGATGGAGTAAAAGAATGGTGCGAATGCAACGAATCGGGGGCTGGTGCCTGCTGGGGGCGCTGTGTATCGGAATGCTCGGAGTGCTGGGATGTCGCAACGGTCCGGCACGGCCGCCCGGTGCGGACGACCCGCAGGTGGCCGAGCTGGTGCAGCGGATGCAGGCGGCCTATGACCAGGGAGACTGGGGCACGGTCCTGGCGCTGGCGGACAGCGTGGAGGCACGGGCGCCCGGCGGGCCCGACGCGCCGTTCATGCGGGGCCTCGTCCTGACCCGGCTCAAGCGCTACGACGCGGCCCGTGCCGCCTACGAACAGGCCCTGGAGCGCGACCCCTCCTACCGCAAGGCCTGGTACAACCTGGGCCACAATGCCTTTCTGCAACGGCAGTACCGGCAGGCGCTGGTCGCCTACCGCAACGAACGCGCCCTGATCGAGCGGGCCGCTCGGGCCCGGCCGGCTCCGGGCGAAGAGGTCGATCCGCAGGCCCTGCCGGCCGTCCTGGCCCAGATCGGGCGGACGTACGCGCTGCTGGGTGTGCAGGACAGCGCCCGCATGGCCTACGAAGACGCGCTGGCGCTGGACAGCACCTACGCGGTCGCGCACGCCTGGCTGGCCGAATTGCTCGAGGATCAGGGACACCTCGAACAGGCCCTCCACCATGCCCAGCGAGCGCTCGAAGCCCACCCGGAGGAAGTCGAGTACGCCTATCGAGTCGGGTTCCTCCTGTTTCAGGCCGGGCGGGTTCAGGAAGCGGCGCTGTTGCTCTCGGCCGTCGTGCAGCGGTGGCCCGGCCACGAGGGGGCCACGTACAACCTGGGGCGTGCGCTGATGGCCCTGGGCCGTGAGCAGGAAGGACAGGCCCTGCTGGACCGCGTCGAGACGATCCAGCGCTTGCAGGAGCAGGCCCTGATGGCTCAGCGAGCCGTCGAGGTGCACCCGGACGACCCCGAGCGCTGGCTCGAACTGGCCCGGATGATGCTGCGCAGCGGCTACTACGACCGGGCCGAGGAGGCCTTTACGGCCGCCCTCGCCCTCAAACCCGACGACCTCGCCCTGCACAACGACCTGGCCAACTTGGCCCTCGTCCGCGGCGACACCGCCCTCGCCCTCCAGCGCTTCCAGACGCTCCTCCGCCGGGACTCTACCTTTGCCGATGCCTGGCTCAACCTGGGCATCATCTATGCCATGACCGGTCAGCCCCGGCAGGCCCGCCGCGCCTGGGAGCACGTGCTGAAGTACCGCCCCGACGACCCCGACGCCGCCGCCTACCTGGCGCGGCTCCCCCAGCCATGATGACGCCCCGCCTCGCTCTCGCCCTCCTGTGCCTCGTCGCAGCCGGCTGTGCGACGAAACCGGACGCCGCTTCGCCGCCGCCGGCGCCGGCGGCCACGACGCCGCTGCGCTTCACCGAGGTGACGGCCGCCGCCGGCCTCGACGGCTTCCGGCACGAAACGGGCGCCGAGGGAGCCATGTACTTCCCCGAATCCATGGGCTCCGGCTGCGGCTTCATCGACGTCGACGGCGACGGCTGGATCGACATCCTCGGTGCCGGGGGCGGAACCTGGCCCGGCAGCGACAAGGACCCCGTGCCCCCGGTCTGGCTCTACCGCAACCGGGGCGACGGCACCTTCGTGCCGTGGACCCGCGAGGCCGGCCTGGAGGGGCACCCGGCCTACAGCCTCGGCTTCGCCGTGGGGGATTACGACAACGACGGCGACGAGGACTTCTTCCTCACCACGATGGCGGAAAACCAGCTCTTCCGCAACGACGGCGGCGTCTTCACCGAGGTGGCACGCGAGGCCGGTGTGGCCGGCGAGCCGGTCTGGAGCAGCGCGGCCCTCTTCTTCGATGCCGACCGCGACGGCTGGCTCGACCTCTACGTCGGCAACTACGTCCTCTGGTCGCCCGAAACCGATCTGTTCTGCACCCTCGACGGGGAGACGAAGGATTACTGCACGCCGCAGTCCTATACCGGCGTGCCGGGGCGGTTCTACCGGAACAATGGCGACGGCACCTTCACCGACCGGACCGAGGCGGCCGGCTTCCTCTCGGCCACCGGCAAGGCCCTCGGCGTGATCGAGCTCGACGTCAACCGGGACGGCTGGCCGGATCTCATGGTCGCCAACGATACGGATCCGAACCAGCTCTTCATCAACCGCGGGGACGGGACGTTCGAGGAGCGGGGGATGCTCAGCGGGGTGGCCTACGATGAGAACGGCAAGACCCGCGCCGGCATGGGCATCGACGCGGGTGTGGTGGACAGCACGGGGGAGGTGTCGATCTTCATCGGCCACTTCACCCAGGAGATGATCGGCGTCTGGCGGCATCGGGGCAACGGGGTCTTCATCGACCGCGCGGCGGCGTCGAAGATCGGCCGGCCCAGCCTGAAAACGCTCACCTTCGGCCTCTTCCTGTTCGATGCCGACCTGGACGGCCACCTGGATCTGTTCGCCGCCAACGGGCACGTCAACCCCGGCATCGAGCAGATCTCGGATGTGTTTACCTACGCCGAGCCGGTGCACCTCTTCCGCAACCGGGGCGACGGCACCTTCGAGGACGTGGCCCCGCTCATCGGCGGGGTCTTGCAGCAGCCGCTCGTGGCCCGCGGTGCCGCCTATGCCGACTACGACCGCGACGGGGACGTCGATGTCCTGCTCTGCGAGAACGCGGGCGGATTGCACCTGTGGCGCAACGACCTCGACAGCGACGCCTTCCTGCGTGTGCACGTGGAGGGGCGGACGAGCAACCGCAGCGGGCTGGGAACCCATCTGGTGGCTCTGGCCGGTGGTCATCGCATGGAGCGCCGCATCACGAGCGGCGCCAGCTACCTGTCCGCCTCGGAGCAGGTGGCGACCTTCGGGCTGGGGACGCACCCGCAGGTGGACTCCCTTATCGTCACCTGGCCCGGCGGGCGGGTGGAGCGCTTCGGCCCGCTGGCGGCCGGGCAGGAGGTGCTGATCGTGGAAGGCACCGGCACGGTCCGTCCGCTCTCTCCCCATACCGCGACCGTGGCCCACGGCACAGACCGAGGCGAAGGATGATGCGTCTGACTCAGCACATCGCCTGGTCCGGAGGAGGGACCGTGCTGCTGGCCGTCGTGCTGCTGGCGGCCGGCTGTGCCCGCGATCCCGAGCCGCCCGTCCTGACCGATCCGGCGACGCGGCGCCTCGTGGCGCTGGCGAACCGAGCGCTGGAGGAGGGCGAGTTCGCCCGCGCGCTGGCGCTGGCCGACAGCGCGGCCCGTCGGGCGCCCGGCACCGTCGAGCCCCTCTTCCTCAAGGGCATGATCCACTCCCGCACCCTGCAACTGGACGAGGCGGAGCAGGCCTACCGGCGTGTGATCGAGCTCGACCCGGACTTCCCCGGCGTGTGGAACAACCTGGGTAACAATGCGGTGTGGCGCGGGGCGTATCAAGAGGCCCTCGGCTACTACGCCCGCGAGCTGGAGATCGCCCCCGACCCCAAGCCCTGGAGCAGCATCGGGCGGATCTACCAGGAACTCGGCGTGGTCGACAGCGCTGCGTATGCCTTCGAGCAGGCGATTGCGCTGGATAGCAGCTACGTCTCCGCCTATCTGTCCTACGCGCGGTTGCTGGAGGAGGAGGGGGCCTACGAGCGCGCGCTGGCGCTGGTGGAGCAGGCGGCGGCGCACGAGCCGGAATCCATCGAGGTGCAGTACATGCAGGGGGCGTTGCTGGAGCGGCTGGGGCGGGAGGCCGAGGCGCTGCCCTATCTCGAGGCCGTCACCCGGGCCTGGCCCTGGCACACGGAGTCGCACTACAAGCTGGGGCAGGTCCTGCAACGGCTCGGGCGTGAGGAGGAAAGCCGGGCCGTCCTGACCCGCGCCGAGGAGCTATGGAAGCGGCAGGCGGACATCACCACGTATCAGAAAGGCCTCACGACGGATCCGGGCAATCCCTACGCGCACGCGGCCCTCGCCACGGCCTACCGGATGGCCGGCCGGTACGACGAGGCCATCCGCTCCTACAAGCTGGCGCTCACCCTGGAACCGGACAACCTGGAGTTCCAGAATAACCTGGCCTCGCTCTATTTCCTCAAGCGAGATACCGTGGCCGCCATCCGAACCTACCATCGCATTCTGGACCAGGACCCGACGATGGTCGAGGTATGGGTGAACCTGGGGATCCTCTATGCGCTCAGCAGGGAGCCCGAGGCGGCGCGGCAGGCGTGGATGCAGGCGCTGGCACAGGATCCGACCAACGAGAAGGCCCGGCGCTATCTGGCCCGGCTCGAGGCCGGGGGCGATTCCTGATCGGGCCGCCCCGGCGCGTCTGCCGGACGGTCGTACCGATCATTCCGACGCCAGGCGGTCCAGGAGCAGGTAGCGGGCGCGGTGCGGTTCCGGCACGGCGCGGCTGTTCACGTCGATGTGCATGATCTGGATGGCGTCCTCGGCGACGTGGCCCGCGTCCGGCCAGGCGGGCAGGTCCGGGCCGTTCGGGTTGCCGGTCTGGATGAAGTGCACGAAGTAGCCCTGCAGCACGCGCGACACCGCGTAGTCATCCTCCGTCCAGGCATAGACCGGGTTGGTGTCGAGATTGCCCATGGCGTATTCGATCTCGGCGGAGTGCACGGCGCCGGTGGGCGGCGGGGGCGCTTCGGCCTCATCGCTGCGTACGATGCCGCCGGCGAGGCCGGCCACGGCATGGCCCATCTCCGGCCGCATCGGGGGGCGCGGATGAGCATAGTAGTACCGGTAGACCGGAAGATCCGTCGTCGTCCGGTGCATCTCGAACCACTTCCAGGTGCTGTAGCCGATGAAGCGATCCCCGGCCAGGTCCGTCGCGGCCTGGATGGTTTCCTCGACCGTCGTGGCCGGGTAGAGCGCCAGGACCTCGTCGGCCCGGTCGCCGTAGAGGTCCCGCACGACGCGGGCGAAGTGCTCGGGCGTGGGTTCCAGCGAGCCCAGGAGGGCGCGGTAATTCATTTCTTCCGAGTTCCAGCCCAGGAGCAGGGGCACGGCGGCCTGTTCGCCGGCGGCATAGATCTCCCGGACCGGGCGGGGGAAGAAGTAGCCGTCCGTGGTCACCGGGAAGCGCGGCATACCGGGCTGCGAGGCCAGCTCCAGCAGCCGTGTGGCCGAGAGGGCACGGAGGTCGGCCAGCGTGGGGGCTCCGATGCGTTCGCCGAACTGCACGCCCAGTTGCTCGGCGTCGGCCAGCGGCAGGGGCGCGCGCGAGCCCAGCAGCGAGCCGCTTTCCCCGATGGCGCCGGCGATCAGGTCCCGGGACAGCGGCGAGGCCATCTGCGCGCTGACCGACGCCGATCCGGCCGACTCGCCGGCGATGGTGATGCGAGCGGGGTCCCCGCCGAAGGCCGCGATGTTCTCTCGCACCCAGCGCAGCGCCTGCGCCTGGTCCAGCAGCCCGTAGTTGCCGGAGGCGCCGTGCGGCGATTCGGCGGAGAGCTCCGGGTGGGCCATGAAGCCGAAGACGCCGAGGCGGTAGTTCAGCGTGACGGTCACGATGCCGTGCCGGGCCATGCTTGCTCCGTCGTAGCGGGGCTCGGACCCGTCCCCGGCCATGAAGCCGCCGCCGTAGAAGTACACGAGCACCGGCAGGGGCGTCTCCGGCGAGGTGGTGGGCGTCCAGACGTTGAGGTACAGGCAATCCTCACTCATGCCCTCGCTGCGGAACATCATGTCGCCAAAGATGCGGGCCTGCATACACTGCGGGCCGAAGCGATCGGCAGGGCGGACGCCGGACCAGGGGGCCGGCGGCTGCGGGGGTTTCCAGCGGAGATCGCGGACGGGCGGGGTGGCGTAGGGGATGCCCTTGAACGCCTGGACGCCGCCGGGCAGCGTGACGCCTTCCAGGCGGCCATAGGCCGTCTCGACGATCTGGGCCGACGCCATCGGAACCAGGCCGACGGCGGCGAGGAGGAGAAGGGGGAGAAGGGCTTTCATGGCAGTGGCTGGATCGGGTGAGGGGAGGAGGGAAGGGAAAGAGGATGCCCGGGCATCAGAACCGGACGTTCAGGCCGGCCTGGATGGTGCGGCCGGGAGCCGGCTCGTAATAGCGTCCGCCAAACGCATTGACCACCACGGACCCGTTATAGGCGGTGTCGGTCAGGTTGCGCACCTGCGCGAACGGCTGGAGCCGTGCCCGGCCGAAGGCCAGCCCCGTGTGGCCCAGGTTGAGGTCCAGGACCGCGTAGCCGTCGTTCTCGGCGGTGTTGGCGTCGTCCGCGAAGTAGGTGCTGACGGCCTCGAGCGTCGCCATGGCCCAGAAGCCCTGCCGTTCGCCACGCAGACGGAGGAAGGCCCGGTGATCCGGGATGCCCGGCAGCTGGTTGCCCTCCAGCGCCCCCTCGTCGAAGACGAAGCGGCTGCCGGCATACGTGGCGGATAGCTCCAGGGCCGGCACCACCGTCCAGGTCACGGCCAGCTCGACCCCGTCGTGCACCGTGCGGCCGCTGTTGACGTAGAACGTCTCGCCGTCCCCGCTCGTGAACGAGTTGAACTGGTCGGCCACGGTCATGTGAAAGACGGCGGCGTCCAGGACGAGGCGGGCGGTGGGCCAGCCTCCGCGGAGGCCGAGTTCGACGCCGCGGGTGCGCTGCGGCGCCAGGTCCGGGTTGAAGCCGCCGCCGGGTTCCGGGCTGTTGACGAGTTCGGTGGTCGTGGGCGTCTCGAAGGCGGTGCTGACGTTGGCAAAGAGGAGGGCGGAGCCGCGCTGGTAGGCCAGGCCGAAGGCGGGGCTCCAGGCCGCAAAGGTGCGGTGGCCCGACTGGTCGCCGTCGGTCGTGAGGCGGTCTTCCATGTCGAAGCGGACGCGGTCGGCGCGTAGCCCGGCCGTCAGCCGGAGGGCCGGGTGGAGGCGCAGGCCGATCACGGCATAGGCCGCGGTATTGCGCACGGTTTCCTGCTGATCGGTGCGGCGGACGTCGCCCGGCCGGCCGCCCGCGTTGTTGCGTTCGAGCCGGTCGTCGTCCTGCAGGCCGGCGTCCAGGCCGAGGCGGTAGGTGAGGCGGCCCTGCGCGCCCTGGAGCGCCAGGCGGGCACCTCCGGCACGGCGAAACAGGTCGATGTAGGCAAAGGGCAGGGGATTCTGCAGGTCGCGCGTGATGCCGTAGACGGATGCCGAGGCCAGCCCGGCGCGCGTCTGCCGGTCCAGCGTCAGGCCGAGTTGGGCCTGGAGGCTTTCCTTGCCCGAGGCGGTATTGACGTAGCGGGTGTCCGCCCCCGTGCGGTCGGCTTCGAGCTGTTCCCGCGTCAGCGAGCCGGGGTGTTCCGTGTCGAGCGCAGCGGCGGCGGCGGTGACGCGCAGCCGCGTGCTCGGGCCGAGGGCGACGTGTCCGTGCAGCCCGGTGCGTGTCAGCCGTCCGGTGCTATAGTCCCGGAAGCCGTCCTGATGCGTCGTGGAGACGTAGGCCTGGACGTGGTGGGGACCGACGGGGCCGGCGGCCTCGGCCGTCGTCTGCCAGAGCCCGTCCGAGCCGGTGAGGGCCCGGATGCGGCCCGTGAAGGTGGGCGAGAGGGTCTGTGTGGAGAGAAACAGCGCGCCCCCGCTGCCGTTGCCCCAGAACAGCGAGGCCGGCCCGCGCATCACCTCGGCGCGGCGCACCAGGGCAGGGTCCACGATGTCCAGGATCGCCTGGCCGTCGGGCATGGTCAGCGGAATGCCGTCGAGGACGACCTGCACGCCGCGCACGCCGAAGGCAGAGCGCCAGCCCATGCCACGGATCGAGAGGCGTTCGCCGAGGGCGAAGTGCCCGCGGTCGTTGAACCACGTGCCCGGCAGGGTGCCGAGCGCGGCGTCGAGCGTCAGCGCCGGGTCCAGGGCGAGCCGTGCCGGGTCCCGGACGTCGACGGCCACGGCGAAGGGGGCCGTCGCCTCCGTCTCCGTCGCCCGTACGGCTTCCACCTCGATGTCGGGGAGGGTGTAGCGCAGCGTGTCGGGCGATTGCCCGCGTGCCGGGTGGAGGGCCGGGAGGTGGAGCGCCAGGAACATGACGGCCAGGAGGCCCGTGAGCGGCCGAGCAGAAACGGGGCGAGGCCAGAAGCGGGGGAGGCAGGGCATACCGGATACGACGGGTGGGACAGGGTGCCGCTTCATACGATCCGGCCCGATAACGTTCCGTCGACGTACCGGCCGGCGCCTCACCAGCCGACGCGGCGGCGTGGTTTCGGCCGGGCGTTCTTCTCCGGGGGGGCGGTCTGCCTGGAGGCGGCCGGCACGACGGTCGGTGTCCGGGCAGGCGAGGTCGTCTGGGCCGCCGTCCGCACCACCTGCTCCACCGGTGGCACCCCGTGCGCGGCCGGAGCGTCCTCGGCGGCCAGCGCCGGAGCCGGGTACGGCATCGCCAGGTCGTCCATCGAGGCCAGACGCGTCCCGTCGAAGTAAAACGCCAGAATGTCCCGGTAGGAGCGTCCCTGCCGCGACATCTCCAGCGCGCCGTACTGGCTCAGCCCGACGCCATGCCCGAAGCCGCTACCGGAGAGGAGATACGTGTTGCCCCGCCGTCGGGCCGTGAAGTGCGTGCTGCGGAGGGTTTCTTTGCCGAAGTGCCGGTTCACGAGCAGCCGGAATTCATTGGCCGGCACGACGCGGTACGTCTTCCCGTTGCGCAGCAGTTCGATCGTCGTCACCCGGCCGTCCGGGCTGCGATCGCCCAGGAGGAAGCCATCGCACTCGAACCCATAGCTGGCCGAGAGCCATTGCAGCAGGCGGTTGCGGTCGATGGTGGTTTCCCAGGACGCGTAGGGGGAATTCCGGTCGTACGGATCCGGTTTGCCGCGCAGGTACGGGAGTGGGCTGGCGTCCCAGACGGCGTCGTTGTCCGCCGTGTGGCCCCCGCTGGAGGCGGAGTACACGGCTTCGATCAGGGCGCCGTCGTAGGTCAGCACCTCCCCGGCCGTTGCCTGCGTGGCCGTCCGGGCTGCCTCGGTCTGCCGGTCCAGCCCCTCATAGACCTGCGAACTGGCGTGGTCTACGAGGTCGTAGGCGCTGCCGTATTTGCCGGAGGTGCGCAGGGCGTACGTGCGGACCAGCACGGCCATGGCTTTGGCGCCCTCGACGTCGTCGAACCCGTATTCCCGGCCGACGACGCTGGCCACGTAGTCTTCGAGCGGGGCGTGGTTGACGAGCTGCAGCGCCGTCCCGTCGTCGGTGGGGGTGATGGTGAGGGTGCCGGGGTAGCGGCGGGTCAGCGGCGGGCTGGTGCCGTCGGTCAGGGCCAGGGTGAAGCCGGTTTCCGGCACCAGCGTCAGCGAAAGCGCAAAGAGTTGCCCGACGGGGGTGGTGACGCGGAGTTCTCCGTTGCGCAGGCCGATCTCCACGAGGTCGCCCGGCTCCAGCCGGGCCAGCGGTTGCCCGTCCGGCCGTCCCAGCACGGAGAGCATGCCGTCGGGGCTGTGCACGGCCACGGCGCGAGGGCCGTGCAACTCCAGCAGCCGCACGCGGACCGCCGGGGCATCGGCCCCGGGCTGCGCGAGGGCCGGCGTGGCCATGGCGAGGAGGCAGGCGGCCATGAGGAGCCGCCGGCCGTGGCGCAACGCAGCAGAGAGGATCGCAGACATGGCAGGGAGACGCCGGTGCGTGTGGACGAAGGAACGCCCCGCCCGGCACGAACGCGGCCTCCGGGCGAGGGCGGACAGGCGCTGCCGGAGGGGCGCCGGGCAGGAAAGAGGGGACCGGTACAGGCTCCAAGTTAGGTGTTGAGCCGCAAAAGCTCAAAGCCTCATGCTCATCGTGTACTGCAGGTGGCGGCGTGCTCCGCCGGGCACGAGCCGCAGCGTCTCTACCGGCGAAGGGACTGGCATTCCCGATCCGGGCGTGGTATCTAGTGCTGCGCCGGCCCGGACCGGGGCGGCCGTCGTGCTCCTTCGTCCCGTCTTGTCGTATCGTTGCCATGTCGTATCGCCGAACCCTCATCGGGCTGGTGCTCTCGTGTGGATTGCTCACCCTGGCCGCTCAGGCCCAGACGCCGCCCCGACACGAATTCCGGGGTGCCTGGATCGCAACGGTGCTCAACCTGGACTGGCCGACCTCGCGCACGGCCTCGCCCGCGGTGCAGCGCGAGGAGCTGGTCGCCATGCTGGACGAGCTGAAGGCCCTGGGGATCAACGCCGTGTTCTTTCAGGTCCGCGCCGAGAGCGATGCCCTGTATGCCTCCTCCATCGAGCCCTGGTCCTACTGGCTGACCGGTACGCAGGGCCAGGCCCCGGATCCGTTCTACGATCCGTTGCAGGTGGCCGTCGAGGAAGCCCACCGGCGGGGGATGGAGCTACACGCCTGGTTCAACCCGTTCCGCGCGGTGCGAGGCTCGGGCTATCCCAACGCGGACACCCACGTCTCCGTCACGCATCCCGAGTGGATGCTGCGCTTCGGCTCGCTCCAGATCCTCGACCCGGGCCAGCCCGCCGTGCGCGATTACGTCACGAGCGTCATCATGGATGTGGTGCGACGCTACGACATCGACGGGGTCCACTTCGACGATTACTTCTACCCCTATCCCCCGAACCAGATCACCGACGAAGACGACGACACCTTCGAGGCCTATCACCGGGGGTTCACCGACCGGGGGGACTGGCGACGCGACAACATCAATCGCTTCATCGAACAGGTCCACGACAGCATCAACGCCGTCCGCCCCGAGGTGGACTTCGGCATCAGCCCCTTCGGCATCTGGCGCAACGGCGTCCCGGCCGGCATCTCGGGGATGGATGCGTACGACATGATCTATGCCGACGCCACGGCCTGGCTGGATGACGGCACCATCGACTATCTCGTGCCGCAGCTCTACTGGCCGTTCGGTGGGAAGCAGGATTACGCCAAGCTGTCGTCGTGGTGGTCCTTCACCGCCTTCGGCCGGCACCTCTACATCGGCCACGGACTCTACCGGGCCGACCGTAACACCTTCTCCGGGACGCTCTTCGCGGCGGACGAGGTGCCCCGGCAGGTGCGCTACAACCGGGAGGACATCGGCATCCAGGGCAGCGTGTTCTTCCGGGCGAAGAACCTCACGCACTACGCCTCCCGCGGCTTCGCCGATTCGCTGCGAACCGACCTCTACCGCTACCCGGCGCTGACGCCGCCGATGGACTGGAAGGACCAGACTGCCCCGGAGGCGCCCGTCGGCCTGGAGTATACCTGGACGGGCGAGGATGCCGTCACGCTGAGCTGGAGCCCGCCCGCGGCCACCGCCGGCGGGGCGTCGGCGCGGCGCTATGCCGTGTACCGGATCCGTTCGGCCGGCGTGCCGGACTTCGAGGAGGTGCTGGCTGAGGCAACGAACCTGCTGGCTGTCACGGGCGAGACGAGCTACACCGACCGTCCGGGCGAAGCCGACGTGCCATACTACTACGTGGTCACCTCGGTGAGTGCCAACTCGATCGAGAGTGCCCCGAGCAACAGCGTTTCGCTAGAAGGCCGTGCGGTGGCCGTCGAAGCCGAGCAGCCCGTGGCCTTCCGCCTGCGGCAGAACTACCCGAACCCGTTCAACCCGAGCACCGAGATCGCCTACGAGCTGGACCGGGCCGGGGCGGTGACGCTCGCGGTGTTCGACGTCCTGGGCCGGCGCGTCGCCACGCTGGTCGACGGGGTGCCGCAGGCACGGGGGCGCTACACGGTGCGGTGGAACGGCACGGACGACGCCGGGCAGCCCGTGGCCAGCGGCACGTACCTCTACATGCTGCGCGTCGGCGACCGGCTGCAGACCCGGGCGATGGTGCTGGTGAAATAACGCGCGGCCGGTGGGGAGCGGATCAGCGCACCACGACGAGCGTGTGCGTCTGATCGTAGACGGTGCCGGAGAAGCCTTCCACGATGAGGCGGTAGTAATACACCCCGCTGCCCAGCCCGGCGGCGTCGAAGGGGCTGGTGTACCACCGCTCCCCGGCCTGATAGGCGTTGACCAGCTCGCGCACCTGACGGCCCGTGCCGTCAAAGACGCGGAGCGTGACCAGGCCGTCCTGCTGGAGGAAGTAGCGGATCGTGGTGGTGCGGGCGAAGGGGTTCGGGAAGCTCTCGGTCAGCACGTAGGCCGCAGGCGCCGCGACGAGCACCTCCGTGGCGGCCAGCAGTTGCTCCCGGCCCCCTGCGCCCGTGGCGTAGAGCCGGTAGGCGACCGGGCCGGGGGTCGGCACCGTCGTGTCCACCCACGAGGCCGGCACGGCGCCGGTGCCTTCGGCGACGGTCGTCGTGCTGTCGCCCGCGGTGCGCTCGATGCGGTACGAGACGATGCCGTTGTCTTCGAGGAAGTCCCACGAGAGCCGCACGACCCCGTCCGCGTCCGCCGTCGCCGCGATCGTGGCACGGCCCACGGGGGCGTTGCCGACGCGCAGCAACTCCTCGACGCGCGCCCTGATCACGTCGAGCAGGGCGTAGTTGTTGTCGCCGGGGCAGGCGGTGGCGCTGAAGTCGCGGTGGCCGCGGATGTTGGCAGGGGGTACGTCGTAGGTTTCGCTCAGGAAGGCCATGAGCGTGACGAGCGAGTCGAGGGTCGCCGGGGCCATCTCGTCGCGGCAGAAGCTGCCTTCGGGCGGGTGGTAGCAGCCCAGCATGCAGATGCCGATGTTGCCGGTGTTGTTGCCGCCCACATGGGCGCCCAGCACCAGCGGGGGGCCTTCGGCGAACGGCACGCTCTCGTCCAGGAAGGGGCGTCCCTGGTACACGTCGCCCTGTTCGTTCAGGACGAAGTGATAGCCGATGTCACTCCAGCCCCGGCCGTTCTGGTGGAAGTCCTGGATGGCCCGGACCTGCTGGATGCCTTCCTCGTACGTCTCGGCGCCGAAGCCGGCGGCGTGATGGAGCGTCAGGTAGCGGTACGAGGACGGGGCCAGCGGCGAGGGCGTGCCGCGGAAGGGTGCCGCGCCCCACTCGCTGCGGCGCGTCAGGTGGGGGGGCGTGACGATGCCGGGCACGGGCCGGGCGTAGGGGGCGAGCGGCGTGGCCGGCGCCATGGCATCCGCGTCCGTGCGTGCGTCGAAGACCCCGGCACCGAGGATCCGCACCTCGGCCCCGGCTTCCGTCGAGAAGCGCAGCTCGAAGCGCTGCCCGGTGCGCACGGCGTCGCCCCGGTAGGCCGCCATGAAGAAGGCGTCCGTGGCCGAGCGGGTCAGGTAGAGCGGGTACCAGTCGCTCCAGCCCTGCGGCGTTTCGAAGCGCACCTGACCCTCCAGGTCCGGCGAGGCGCTCACGCCCTGCAGCACGACGCCGGTGTAGGCGTCCTCCACCGCGGTGCTGCGCAACACGTGCCAGGCTCGCTTGCCGGCCACCTGTGTCTCGAGTGCCTCGAGCGGGACCTCCCGGTCCGCGAGGTCACCCAGCGATTGGGCGTGAAGAGGGGCA
Organism: Roseithermus sacchariphilus; assembly: GCA_003285105.1. GTDB lineage: Bacteria > Bacteroidota > Rhodothermia > Rhodothermales > MEBIC09517 > Roseithermus > Roseithermus sacchariphilus. The sequence goes on from CP030158.1 coordinate 2,289,244, forward strand.
ACGTAACCGAACAGGCCCAGGAACACGACCAGGCAGGCAGAAAGCCAGCGATCCATGGGGTAGGTAGGGGGATAGGGGGACGGGAGAAGGGCGATCGGTGCGTTCGTCGTTCGGCCGCCGGCCCGATCAGAACGAGAGGTCGACGGTGAACCAGTGCGTCTGCTCCAGGCGGCCGAAGTCGGCGTAGGCGTAGTCGAAGCGCGCGCGCAGGGCGCGGTCGATGCGCAGGTTGAGGCCGCCGCCGAAGGTCAGCCCCTGCTCGCCGTCTTCCTCGAACAGGTTCTTGTAGCCGACGCGCAGCGCGATCAGGTCGCGGAAGCTGTACTCGGCGCCGGCGTTGAGGTACTGGCTGTTGTCGTTCGGCGTGGCGGTGTCCGTCGTGGCGACGATGCGGTGGTTCTCGGTCAGCACGGCGTCCCAGGCCAGCCCGACGCGGAAGACGAGCGGCAGCGGGTGGCGGTCCATCTGGTACTCGGCGTTGACGATCTCCACGTTGCCCTCCTGGCGCGGGTCCGGGTCGATGCTGTTGACGATGTCCCGGCCGCTCATCTGCATCTTCGAGCCGAAGTTGGACATGCTCGCGCCCAGGCGCAGGCGTTCGTAGGGCGTCGTGAAGAGCGTGCCGACGTCGAAGGCGACGGACGAGGCGCTGCTGTGCCAGATCTGCTCGCGGATGTACTTCATCGACCCGCCGATCGAGAAGCGATCCGTCAGGGCGCGGCCGAAGGAGAGTTGCAGCGCGAGGTCCTGCACGTCGAAGCGCTCGCCCGTGCCCTCCGGCTCGTCCACGGTGCGGACCTCCATGGTGCCGGAGTCGAGGTAGATGAGCGAGACGCCGATCGTGCCGAGGGTGCCGAGGTTCGTGCCGAAGGCGGCGTAGTTATAGGCGATGTCTGCCAGGTACTGCGTGTGGGAGAACTGGACGGCCGCGCCCTGCATCACGCCGAGGCCGGCCGGGTTCCAGTACATGGCCGAGAGGTCGCTGGCCTCGGCCACGAAGGAGCCGCCCAGCGCGATCGGCCGGGCGCCGACGCCGATCTTGAGAAACTGCGCGGCCGTCGTGCCCACCTTGGTGATGGTGCCTCGGTCCGGGTCGTTCGACGTGTCCTGGGCGTGCAGCGAGAGGGCGGGGAGCGTCAGCGCCGGGAGCATCAGCGCCAGGGCGATACGGAGACGTTTCATAAACCAGGTCATAGCGTGCGTGTCAGGGCGGCCTGTGCGGAGCGTGGGTCGTTTCACCGGGAGTCCTCCGCGTTTACTTGATGACCGCAAACTTGCCGATGAACGTCCCCTCGGGCGAGTCTACGTGGTAGAGGTAGAGGCCGTAGGCGATGTTCATGTTGTCCTTCGTGCGCAGATCCCAGAAGGCCTTGCCGTCGTCCAGCGTGCTGCTGTGCTCGATGGTGTCGACCAGCTCACCGGCCAGCGTGTAGATCCGGATGGTGCACTGCTGCGGGAGGTTGGCGAAGTAGAGCCGCCGGTCCCCGCGCTCGGTGCGGGAGAAGGGGTTGCGCGGCTCGATCTCGTTGGTGGCGACGTACGGGTTGGGCACCACGTAGATGTCGCGCAATTGCTCCGAGGCCATCTCGGCATCGACCCGCGCCCCGACCGTCTTGAAGTCGAAGGCGTCGGTCGTCGTGAAGGGCTTCTTCGTGCGGATGAAGAAGACGTCGCCGGCGCCGGGCCGCACGCCGATGTCTTCGAAGGCGACCTGCCACGTGGCGGTGATGCGGCCGTCGATCTCCTCCACGAACACGATGATCTCGTCGACGTCCCACTCGCCGTTGCGGTTGATGTCCGGCACGAAGGCGTCGATCTGGGTGTTGGCCCGTGTCAGGTTGACGATGGTGAAGGGCAGCGGCAGGTTCGTGTTGAAGCCCGAGGTGACCGGCGAGTCGGCGAAGGTGATCTCATAGTCGGCCGGTTGCGGGATGCGTCCGGGCCCGGTCGTGGCGCGGCTGACGGTGAAGGGGATGCCCTGGTCGCCCTCGGCCCATCCGGTGCCGCCCTCGGAGAGGTCCAGTTCCAGCGGATCGTCCTGGACGAACAGGTGCAGGCCGTCGAAGACGAGGTTGGACTCCTCGTTGGCGAGGTTCCGGCTCTGGTAGACCGGGTAGTAGCGGAAGGTGGCCGTCAGCGGTCCTTCGGTGGTGAGCGGCGTGACCGTGCCCGCCTCGGGGTTGAGCACGTAGTCGGTGCCGGCCTCCAGCGTCTGGCCCGACGCCGTCTGCAGCTGGAAGCTCTCCGGCACGATGTGCGGCACGCCCAGCGTGGAGGCTTTCCCCGCCGCCCCGGTGATCGTCGCCGTGCGGGGGCGTTCGTCGAGGACCGAATAGGTCAGCGCCCCGTCCACCTCCTCGAAGGTGATCTGGTAGTCGCCGCCGTCCGGCACGGCCAGCGGGTCGACGATCTCGATGCGGATCGCGCCAGTGCCGTGGCCGGCTACCTGCTGGATGCCGCCGGCCGCCTCGATGGACGGCGGCACGTAGCCCGCCACCGGGGGGCGCGGGACGACCTGCACCGTGTTCACGTCGAAGATGTAGGAGTCGGTCGTCGGGTTGTACGTGATCGTCTTCGTCGTCTCGCTGGGCGGGATGCCGCCTTCGAAAGCCTCCGTGGGCAGCAATCCCCGGTCGTAGGCGACGACGGTGTAGTAATACGTCTGCCCGTTGATGACGTTGTTGGAGTCGACGAACGTGTGGAACAGCCCCGTGTCGTCGCCCAGGTCATAGGCGACGCCGCGGCGGGGGAAGACGATGGGAGAGGGGCCGGAGATGCCGTTCTTGAGGTCGAATTTGGCCTCGACGCCCTGCACCGTCTCCAGCGGGCGGTACAGGAAGCGCGTGCCGTTGATGTCCGTGATCGTCTGCTGATCGGCGAACTGGGGGTCCGTCGAGCGGTAGATCACATAGCCCTCGAAGTCGTTCTCGCGGGTGAGCGGGTCGATGGAGCGCTCGGCGCGGTCGTCCCAGTAGAGCGTCACCTTGCGGTCGCCGGGGACGGCGCGCACGACGGGCTTCTCCGGCGGCTTGGCGAAGCGGTAGCCGGCGTCGTAGATCTGCTGCACGACGTCCGCGTTCAGCTCGAGGTCGTTGCGGTTCTCGCCCAGGATGAGGGCGATGGAGAAGCGTTTCGTTTCGCCGGCGCGCAGGCGGATGGGGCCGGAGCCGTAGATGAAGACGTAGTCGCCGGGGTCCTTGGGCACCTCGACCGAGTCGAGGTCGACGGGACGGACTAATTCCCAGACCCGCTCGTCGTTCGAGATGCGGTTGCCGGCGAACGGCGGCGAGGCGAAGGACGTCAGCCCGATCATGTCGCTCTCGTCGATGTCCGTGTACTCGAAGTTGGGTTCGCCGGGGCGGGTGATGTCGAAGGGGTCGCCGGCCGTCGGGACGCCGTCGTTCTCGCCCTCGTCGCCCGTGCCGGGGATGCCGTCGATGCCGACGTCGTCGGTGTCCGGGTTCCAGTCGCCGTCGTTGTCGATGCCGTCGGTCCAGCTCTCGTCGGTCATCCCGTCGTCGTCGTTGTCGATGCCGTCGCCGGGGTAGAAGACGCCGTCGATGATCTCATTCCCGACGCCGGGGCTTTCGAGGAACTTGTAGCCGAAGTAGCCCGGCACCCGCCCGGCGATGTCCGAGCGGCCGTCGTCGTCCCAGGCGAAGACCATGTTGCGGGTGGTGTCGAAGCTGGCCAGGTCGTCACCCCAGTCGCGCGGGCCGCCGACGTGGGGGTCGCCCCACATGCCGAAGATCACGTTGTCGAGGTCCTTCTCGCTCTTGTTGGTGACCTTGTAGATCAGGAAGATGGCGTCCTCGGCGAGCGGGTTGGCCCACTGGTAGAGGCGCACCTCCATCTCCAGGCCCAGGCCGCAGTTCTTGTCGGGATCCGAGGGGAACGGGTCGTAGGCGAATTCGCAGTTGTTGTAATCGTTCATGAAGTAGAGGGCCTCCTTGTCGGCGTTGGAGGCGCCCTGCTGGAGCGCGCCGGGCCAGACGTACTGTTCCAGCGTCTCGTTGTACCAGGCGTCCGGCCACGAGTCGGGCTTGCCGTCGAGGTTTTCGTCGGGGGCGTCGCTCGTGGGGATCTTGTCCGAGGTGGGTTCGACCACCTGGATGCCCTCGAAGGCGCCGACGGGCTCGGCGCAGGGGATGGGCTGCCAGCCCCAGAAGGAGCTTCCGTCGGGCGAGATCTCGCCGCCGTTGGAGACGAGGCCGTCCGAGACGATGGTCATCACCCAGGTCGTGTCGCCGTCGGCGTCGAAGACGACGTTGCCGCTGGCGTCACGGAGCGGGCGGCTCTGCGGGTCGCGCGGGCGGCCCTCCTGCTTGTACGTGTCGATCACCCGTGCGGCGATGAACGGGCCGAACTCGTAGCCGTAGCCCAGGCCGTTCCAGACGATGTCCGTGATCGTGTTACCGGGCGCGGAGATCGAGCCGAAGTTGAAGATCTGCGAGGTGATCTTGTTGCCGTTGAGGATGGCGTCGCGCCGGTTGGTGACGTCCGGGCATTCGATGCTGCGGCGCTGGTCGAGCCGCTGGCGGCTGTGGTAGTCGATCCAGCGGGCGACCTGCCCGTCGGACCAGCCGCGCTGGCGGCCCTCACGGAGCTCTTTGCGGGACTGGGCGGCGGCGGGCAGCGCAAGGGCCAGGAGGAGAACCGAGAAGAGAAGGCGTCGAACCATGGGTAGGGAAGTAGCGGTCTGTCGGCAGGGCCGGAACGCGCAGGCAGCGGCACCGCTGCGTGTCCGTCCGGAAGCCCTGAGAAGCGGTCGAGCGTCGAGTGACGAGTGACGAATTCGAAGGTCGAAGGTCGGGTGTCGAGGGCCGAAGATCAGCGGAAGCGGCGAGGCCGCCCCCGTCGGGTCACATCCACCGGCTGAAGGCGGATAGCGGAAAAGCGGACAGCGGATCAGAAGCTGACCGTGACGCCGACCCGCACCTCACGCGGCGGGCTGTACCAGTGGGGGCGGGTGTTGTATTCTTCCAGCGTGCTGATGCCGGGGAAGCCGTAGTACGGGCGCCAGGCGGCGTGCACGTTGAGCTGCTCGTCGAGCGAGTACGTGGCCCGGCCGGTCGTGTTGAAGACGAAGCGCTCGTTGAGGCGGTCGAGGAGGTTGAAGACACGGGCGAAGGCCTGGACGCGGGCCCGGTCGCCGAGGCTGAACGTTTTGTACAACTGCGTGTCGAGCTTGAGCTGTGGGGGTTTGCGGTCGCTGTTGGGCAGCAGGTCGATGTTCTGGTCGATGATCTGCGGCGTGTAGGGGTAGCCGGTGGCATACTGCCCGATGAAGGAGATCCCCCAGTTGCCGGGGCGCGAGAGCGTCACGGTGGAGGAGAGGATGTGGCGCTGGTCGAAGTCGAGCGGGACGACCTCCAGTTCGTTTTCCCGACCGGAGAGGAAGTTGAAGAAGAAGGCGTTGGCGTCGGTGTTGTTACCCTCGGCGATCTGGAAGGTATAATCCACCGTGGCCGAGAGCAGCCCGTTGCGGCCGCGGCGCTTGGTCAGGGCAAACGTGACGCCTTTGACGTTGGCGTAGTCCTTGTTCAGGTAGATGACGTAGGTGTCCTGCCCGGCGATGGTCGTGTAGCGCACGGTCTGCGGCGCCAGGTAGTCCCGGATGTCCTTGTAGAAGCCGGTGACGTCGAAGGCGAGCTGATCGGTGAGCTGCTGTTGCAGGCCCATCTCGTACTGCACCGTGCGTTCGGGCCGCAGGTTGGCGTTGCCGAAGGTGGGGGTGGCGCCTTTCGGGAATTCGAATTCCGGGTTGACGTACATATTCCGCAGCGGCGGCATCTGCGTGAAGTGCCCGTAGGAGAAGTGGATGATGCCGCGCTCGGTGATCGGGAAGGAAACGCCCAGCCGGGGCATGACCACGTTCGTGATCTTCGCCTCGGGGCGTTCCAGCGGCTGATCGTCCGGGCCGAGGGCGACGTACTGATCCAGTTCGAGCAGGTCGGGGATGTAGCGTCCGTTCGGGTCGAAGCGCTCGTAGCGCACGCCGGCGTTGATGATGAAGTCGTCGAATTCCAGCTTGTCCTGCACGTAGGCGCTCATCTCGAAGACGGGCTGGTCCTCGTAGAGGTCGTGCGAGGGGCTCTGGTCCGGGGGCAGCACCGTCGGCTGGCGGTAGGTGTTGCCGTCGTAGAGCACGACGAAGTTGCGCCGGTAGAGGCGGTGGAAGTTGAGTTCGACGCCCGCCTTGGCCTCGTGGATGATGCCGATCTGCTTCGTGACGTCGAGCTTGGTGCGGATCGAGCGGGACTTTTCGTAGACGTGTCCTTTCTGATTTCCGCCGAAGAGGAAGTTGCTGCCCGGGAAGCCCAGGATCTTCCCGTCGGAGACGTAGCGCGGGTCGAGCGGGTCTTCGTAGAGGTACGTTTCGGCGCTGTTGCGGGCGTAGGAGAGGCGGAAGGTGTAGAACGTTCGCGGGTCGAGCGTGTGCGTCCAGTGGAGGCTGTGGTTGTAGCTCCAGTCGCGCGTGCTGGCGACGCCGTCGGGGTTCATGCGGTAGGCGAAGTTGAAGGGCGTGCGTTTGCCGCCGTCGCGCAGGTGGGCATACTCGATCTTGGCGCCGGCGAACGGGCGCATCGTGATCTTGCCGAGCAGGTTGTAGCTATGGCTCGGGTTCATCGCCACCGTCTCGTCCGGCAGGGGCCGCCCCCCGCCGGGCCGCGTGGAGCCGTCGGGCAGCGTGACGGTTTCGTCGGCGCTGACGTATTCCCACCAGGGCTCGCCGTGGATCTCGTAGTACCAGGGGGTGGTGTTGAAGTTGGCCGAGTCCGAGGGCAGGTGCAGGCGGGTGCCGTAGATGTAGCCGTTGTCCTCGTCGTAGCGGCCGGAGAGGAAGAAGGAGGTGTTGCGGAGGAAGGGCAGGGGGCCGCTCAGGTTGCCCTCCAGGGTGTAGGTGTTCAGGGCCAGGCCCGAAGGTTTGCCGAAGATCTCGTCGTGCGCCGTGACGCGGTCCCCGCCGTAGACGCTGAAGGAGCCCTCCAGCCGGTCCCCACCTTCCTTCGTGACCAGGTTCACGATGCCGGACATGGCCTTGCCGTACTCGGCGTTGAAGGCCCCGGAGATGACCGTCATCTCCTGGATCGCGTCCGCGGCGACGCCCGTGGCCAGGCCGTTCGTGTTGAACGGGTTGCCCACGGACATGCCATCGACCAGGTAGGCGACTTCGTTGCTGCGGCCGCCGCGGATGTGGATTTCCCCGCCGGCGCCCGTCGTGACGCCGGCCTGTGTCGTGAGCACGCCGAAGAAGCTCTCCACCGGCAGTTGCTCGATCTCCTCGGCCACGACGGTCTTCTTCGAGGCCGTCAGGTCTTTCTGCACCAGCGGCCGCTCCGCCTGCACGACGATCTCCTGGCCTTCGACGATCTCCTCGCGCATCTCCAGGTCGTACCGCGTCGTCTGCCCGGTGGCCACCCGGATGCCTTCGACGATCTGGCTCTGGAAGCCGATGTAGGAGAACTGCAGCGTGTACTCGCCCGGCCGCACGTTGACGATGATGTAGTTGCCGTCGGCGTCGGTCACGGTGCCCTGCCGGGTGCCCTGGATCAGGACGTTGACCCCGATGAGCGGTTCGCCGGTGACGGCATCGGTGACCCGGCCGGCAATCTTACCCTGGGCAACGGCTTCCGCAGGGGCCAGCGCGAGCAGCATCAACAGCAGGCCGGCTGCCGCCAGGCCGGTGGCGGCGGGTCGGCAGAGAGAACGGGAGGTGGGCATACGAAGCGGAAAGGACGGGGATGTGGGAAAATTCGCAGCCAAGATAGCCAACGGGTCGAGGATGTACAGAAAAAAGTGATGAAAGGTACATAGTCCCCGCTGACTGGTCGGTCAGACGTCTGATGTGCCTGAAAAAAAGAGGGGAGAGGCCGGCACCGGCCTCTCCCCTCCAGGTCCATGACGGCTGGGCTCACTTGATCAGGACCATCTTCCGGGTTTGCCGGAAGCTGCCGTATTCGAGCGAGTAGAGGTACGTCCCGCTGGCGACGGTCTGGCCGGCGTCGGACGTGCCGTCCCACGTCACCTCGTGCGTGCCGGCCGGATAGGCCTGCCCGTTGACGAGCGTGCGCACCAGGCGCCCGGTGATGTCGTAGACCTTGACGCTCACGCGCTTGTCGATGGGCAGCGTGAAGGCGATCGTCGTCGTCGGGTTGAAGGGGTTCGGGTAGTTCTCGTGCAGCTTATAGTCCGAGGGGAGGATGATCCGATCCTCTTCCACCGAAACGCCCGTCGCGCTGCCGGCCAGCACGCGCATGAAGATGCGGTGCGTGTTGGGCGATACGCTGGCCACGGTCAGGCTGTCTTCGGTGATGGCGTTGAGCACGTACAGGCTGTCCGGGACGCCCTGAATCCCGAAGGCCACCTCGTTTTCCCCGTCACCGTCGACGTCGCCCAGGAAGGCAAACTTGGAGGCGAACTCCGGGTTGGGGTCGCCGAGGGAGACGTCCAGCGGATTGCGGGCGTCGACGGCCGCATCGCTGTAGGTGATCGTCTCATCGGCGGCGACGATCTGGTGGAAGGCATCGTAGTTGTCAGAGGGCGACACGATTTCAACGACCGGGGAGTAACTGGCCGGGTCTTCCACGTCTCCTCCGATGTATTCGACGTAGTGGATCCAGGCAGCCGGGTTGCCGGCTTCGAAGTCAGCGGCGGAGTACCCCCGAGCCGTGCCGATCAGTCCGATGTTGCCGTCGCCGTCCAGGTCGCCGGCGGTGAGGCCGAGCGTGCTGAACCCGGGGATGATGCCGACCGAGACATTGTCCGCCGTGATCTCCAGGGCATTCTCCCCGCTCTCGTAGTTGATGACCGTGACGGCCCCGGTCTGGAGGTTCGGGCAGTAGACCTCCGTATCGCCATCGCCGTTGATGTCGACGCCGGTGCAGCCGAAGAAGGCCACGTGATCGTCCGGATCCGAAGCATGCAGGTAGACGTTCGTCGCGTTTTCGTCGGGGGCGACGTACTGGTTCGGGCCTGTGACGCGGACGTTGGTCAGGTTGAAGGCATTCCAGGAATGGAGGAGGATTTCGACGTTACCGTCCCCATCGAGGTCGCCCGGCACCATGCTGTAGGGGCTGCCGCCACCCCGGTCGACGGGGTCGAAGTCTTCGGAGGCGCGGCTGCTCAGGCGCAGCTCCTGGACGATGGTCGGGAACGTATCGTTGATGTCGGTGGCACCGATCACGTACCAGTTGTCGTACCGGTTGTCGCTGCCGTTGTTGGAGATGAGCAATTCATCGCCGCCATCTCCGTCGATGTCCATGGCGATCATTTGCTCGGTGCGCCACCGATCGGGCAGATCCCCATCGAATTCCCAGATCGTCGTCGGCTCGGAGCCGAAGTCATCGTTTCCCTGAGCCTCGAAGATGTAGAGGCCGGGCGGAAGCTTGTCGATGTTGGGGTTGTTCTCGTCGTAGTTCCGGCCGGCGAGGAAGTAAATCTCTCCCATTCCATCCCCGTCCATGTCACCCCCGGCAATGGCGCGGATGTTATTGGTGGTGGCGGTGGAATCGAGGGCCGGGGTGCTGTAGACCAGTTCCCAGGTATCGACGCCCACGCTTTCGAGCACATGGACGCGTCCGCCACCGGAGTAGTCGGCTACGAGCACTTCGACGACGCCGTCGCCGTCCAGGTCGTACGGCCCGGCCACGTCGCGCGCGCCGGACTGCAAGCCCACCGTGTAGGGGGCAAAGAAATCTTCGGACGTGGGTACGTTGAACCGATAGTCGATTTTCTGTCCGAAGGCCTGATGCCCTCCGGAGAGGACGAGCACGGCCAGAAGAAGGGCGGTAGCTGTACGCATAGTGTTCTTCGATGGGTGAAATGAAGCGGGAAAAGAGGGGCGGGAGCGAGGTGCAGCGAAGCACGTCGACCTTGCCTGCCGGGACGGGTCAGTATAACGAAACCCGGCGTGTTCTTTCAAACAGGGACGTTGAAATGCGCTACGGGGCGGTGTGGGCCGCCCGGTGGTCGTCACAGCAGCAGCCGCTCCTTGAGTTGTCTGGAGCGCTCACGGCTGGCGATGACTTCGTGCCCGCCGGTCATCGCCAGCTTGTAGCGGCCGCTGAACCAGGCGATGAGCTCGCGGATGTGTTCGAGCCGCACGAGGGCCGAGCGGTGGACCCGCATGAAGTCCTGCGGGGAGAGGTTGGCCTCCAGCTGATCCAGCGTGTAGTTGACCACGTGCGGCCGCAGGTGCGCTTTGCCGCCCGGCATGTCTTCGTCGAGCACGTAGACGCGGGTGATGCCGTCCTGAATCTCGGCGGAGACGACGCGTTCGACGGGGACGACGAGGATGCGGTCGCGCACGGGGATGGAGAGCTGGCGGAGGTAGTCCGGCGGGGCGGCTTCGGCCGGGCGGGTTCGCTGCTGCTGGGCCTCGACCCAGTCGAGCAGTTGCGCCAGGCGCTCGTCGGTATCCGGGCGGGCGGCCGGGGTGCGGTGCAGCCGCTCGGCCCGGCCGACGGCGTCCTCGAGGCGTGCGCGGGAGACGGGTTTGAGCAGGTAGTCGATGGCGTTGGCTTCGAAGGCACGCACGGCGTAGTCGTCGTACGCGGTGGTGAAGACGACGACCGGCCGCCGGGTCGGTTCGAGGCGTTCGAGCACCTCGAACCCGTCGAGCCCCGGCATGCGAATGTCCAGGAAGAGCAGGTCGATGGGCTGCTCGCGGAGGCGTTCCAGGGTGTCCACGCCGTCGCCGGCTTCGGCGGCGACGGTGAGGCGGCCGGCGTCCTCCATCGGTTTGAGCAGCCGCCGGAGGCGTTTGCGGGCGGGGGGTTCGTCGTCGGCGATCAGGACGTGCAGCATGGCGTTCGCACCGGGAGCAAGGTGGGCCGGGGCGGTTGAACGGGGCGACCCGCGTCGGGGTTCAGGAGGGGGCGGAGAGGGGGAGGCCTTCCTGCAGGCCATCCCCGGCGGGCAGCCCGGCCCGGGCGGGCGGCAGGAGGAGCGTGGCGGTGGTGCCGGCCTCCGGTGCGCTCTCGACGCGGAGCAGGTCGGTGCGGCCGTAGAGCCGTTCCAGGCGGTCGGCCACGTTGTTCAGCCCCAGGCCGAAGAAGGGGGCCTTGCCGATGGCCGGGCCGGGCTGCTCGAACAGGGCCGGGATGCCGGCGCCGGTGTCGCGCACCGTCACCTCGGCCAGCCCGTCGTCCCGGAGCCGGGCGGTCAGCTCCAGCCGGCCGGGCCGGCGCTGCTGTTCGAGGCCGTGCTTGACGGCGTTCTCCACGAGGGTCTGCACGGCAAAGGCGGGCACCGGATGCGCCCGCAGCGCCGGGTCCAGCCGGCGCTCCACCTGCAGCCGATCGCCGAAGCGGGCCTGCTCGATCTGCAGGTAGTGGGTCACCAGGGCAAACTCGTCTTCCAGCGAGACGAAGGAGCGGCTGCCGGTCTGCAGGATGTGGCGGAAGATGGCCGCCAGGTGTTCGACGATCTCCTCGGCCTGCTCCGGGTGTTCCTCGATGAAGGCGATGATGGTGTTGAGCGCGTTGAACAGGAAGTGCGGGTTGATCTGCGCCCGGAGGGCGACGAGCTGCGCCTCGGCGCTCTGCCGCACGAGCGCCTTCTCGCGCTCGACCAGGGCGAGGCGTTCCATGGCCAGCACCAGTTGCCCGGCCAGCGCCCGCAGCATGTCCAGGTCCTCCAGGTTATAGACGCTGCGCCGCGGCCGCCGCGGGCCCAGCAGGATCACTCCGATGGGCGCGCCGTCCCCCATGATGGGGATGGCCAGGGCGGCGCCGCGCTCCTCCAGCAGCCGGGCCAGGGAAGCCGGCAGGGTGCTCTCGTTCAGTTCGGGGTTGCGGGACCACAGGCGCCCCTCGCGGGCCATGTGCGGCCAGATGAGCGAGACGACGCGCTCGGTCAGGTACGGCGGTTCGGGATGGTACCGGCTGGCCAGCCAGGTGTCCGGCGCATCGGGCGGGTGTACGTACAGCACCCCGGAGCGCACGCGGAAGACGCTGCCGATAACGTGCATCGTCTGGTGGATGAGGGTATGCTGATCCACGAGGGTGCGCATCTGCTCCTGGAACCGCGTCAGCTGCTTGCGGGCGCGCTGCCGTTCCGAGGCGAGGAACGTCGCGGCCAGTCCCCGCATCCGGCGTGCCAGCCGCTCGAAGAGCAACAGTAGCCCCACCACGTAGAGGCCGGCAACCACGTGGTTGGACAACCCCAGCATCGGGCTGTATTCCTCGATCACGGCCATGCCGCCCACCACGGCGAAGAACAACAGCCCCAGCACGGTGACGTACGTCACGGCCCGGCTCAGCACCTGGTCGACCTTGCCCAGCTTCAGCGTCGAGAGGGAGACGAGCGTGATCGGGGCAATGGAGAGCAACTGTCCGCCGACGATCAGCCAGCCGGCAGCCGTGTCTCCCACGCGGTCGGCGAAGAAGGGCATCGTCCCCGGTACGGCCAGCGCGGCGCCCAGGGCGATGAGCAGCGTCAGCCCGCTGCCGACCCGGCCCCAGCCGCCCACGTGTTCCTCCGCCTCGTGCCGTTGCAGCAGGTAATAGATCAGCACCACCGCCGCCGCCACGGCGATGTAGCAGCAGACGTAGAACAGCGTCGGCTCGATCAGAGCGATCAGGGTGATCGGCCCGACGCTGCCGCGCACCGTCACCAGCAGCGCCAGCCCCGCCAGCACGACCGTCGGCAGGTAGATCAGCATGTGCGGGTGCCACGAGATGGCCGGACGCAGCAGCCGCGTGTCGATCATCACCTTGCGCAACAGCAGCGCCGGAAACCCGATCCACCCGACGAGCCCGAGCAGCGTGAGCCCGCGGAACAGCACCTCGTAGGGCGTGCCGGCCGCCGGCGGTCCGGCACACTCCACCAGCAGCAGCCGCAGCATGTTGCCCACGATCCAGAGCGAAGAGGTGACGATGAGCAGCAGCGAGAAGCGGGCCTTGCGGCTGCGCAACGCCAGCGGCCCGGCGATCACCAGGCCGAGCACGTGCAGGAACGCCCCCAGCGTGAAGCCCCAGAGCGAAAACCGCCACAGCGCGTCCGACAGCGGATAGAGGAAGGTGGGATAGGACGTCAGCGTGGCGCTGGTCGTCAGCGTCTGGTCCCCGCGCAGCAGGAAGTAGACGACCGTGTGGCCGGGGCCGACCCCGTCGATGGCGCGTTTGAGGTCGTCGGCGTTGAAATACTGCTGGCCGTCCAGCATGAAGAGCCGGTCCCCGGCCCGGATGCCGGCGCGGTCGCCCGGTCCGCCGGGGAAGACGTAGCCCGCCACGATGTTGCCGTCGTCATCCTGCCACACCACCCAGTCGTAGCCGGGCACGCGCGCGTCGAGGTCTTCCCCGTCGAGCAGGCGGGCGACCTCCACCCAGTCGGCAATGCGATGGCCGAGGGGGAGCAGCGCCACGAAGGGCAGGATCCCGATGAGGGCCAGCGCCAGGAGGCGGAAGGCACGGGGGCTATGGGGCGCGAAGGCGGGCACGGCAGCGTGCAATCAGGGAGCGCGGAGGCGGCCCCGCCGGTGCGGCCGGGTGCCGCCAGTGCGGTCGGGTGCCGCCGGTGGGGGATACCTCCTAGCTAGGGGGCGAGATGGCCCCTGTCAAGAAAAAGCCGGGTCAGGCGCCGCGGGGTCCGTCCGGGTCGTACAGAACCGGTGTTGAGTGGATGATACCCGATGCCCCGGCATTGTTTCCGCCGCCGCGTAGGCCTGCGCGGATCATCTCGCCCGCGCAGGCATAGCCCAGAGCGCTCGTGGGGTCGCCGTCGAGGCCGCCGCCCGAACGGCTCCGCGTCCGTCCTCACCCCCCTGCGTCTCACCGCCTCGCCCTCCCATGCTCATCGACACGCACGCCCACATCTACCTGCACCGCTTCGAGGACGACTTCGACGCCATGCTGGCGCGGGCCCGCGAGGCCGGCGTCGAGGCGATCGTCATGCCGGCCATCGACGTGGCCTCCATCCGCCGGGCGCTGGCGCTCAGCGCAGCGTATCCCTCACTCTTCGTCATGGCCGCGCTGCATCCCTCCGAAACGAAAGACGCCACGGACGCCGACTTCGAGGCGGTGGCGGCGAGCTGCGACGAGCCGCGCGTCGTGGCCGTCGGCGAGAGCGGCCTCGACTACTACTGGGACCGCTCCTTCGATGCCGTCCAGCACGACTTCCTGCGCCGCCACGCCCGGCTGGCCATGGAGCGCGACCTCCCGCTGATCCTCCACAGCCGCGACAAGCCGGGGCGCGAGGAGGTCTTCGAAGACCTCGTCCGGATCCTGCAGGAAGAGCGCCGGGCCCACCCGCAGGGCCACCGGCTCCGCGGCATCTTCCACTGCTTCGGCGGCCCCCCGTGGCTGGCCGAGGCCGCCGCGTCCCTGAACTTCCTCGTCGGCCTCGGCGGGACGCTGACGTTCAAGAACAGCGGCGTCGATGCGGTCGTGCGCGAGGTGCCGATGGAGCAGATCGTGCTCGAGACGGACGCGCCGTATCTGGCGCCGGTCCCGCACCGGGGCAGGCGCAACGAGCCGGCGTACGTCCGCCTCGTCGCCGAGAAGCTGGCCGAGGTGAAGGGGCTGTCCGTCGAGGAGGTCGCGCGCATCACGACGGCGAACGCCCGGCGGCTGTTCGGCCTGCCGGACGGCGCGCCCCGGCCGTCGGCCGCCTGAGCATGGGGCCGGTACGGCACGGAACGGCGATCCGTAGAGCTGAGAGCGGCGGGCTGCCGGCTACGGGCTGCCGGCTACGGGCTGCCGGCTACGGGCTGCCGGCTACGGGCTGCCGGCTACGGGCTGCCGGCTACGGGCTGCCGGCTACGGGCTGCCGGCTACGGGCTGCCGGCTACGGGCTGCCGGCTACGGGCTGCCGGCTACGGGCTGCCGGCTACGGGCTACGGGCTGAAAGCTGAAAGCTGAAAGCTGACCGCTGACGGCCATACAGGGGGAAGTCCCCGAAGGGGGAAGGGGGTCATGACCGCCGCACCGCTGCCATCGCCCGGAGGACTACCCCTCCGCCGCTCCGCGACACCTCCCCTTCGCAAGGGGAGGATCTGGATGGCGCCCTCGGATCGGGCCACGCCCTTCCCCCTGGCCGCAGGCCATGCAGGGGGAAGTCCCCGAAGGGAGGTATTATCGAAAGTTGTGGATGAGCAGGCGGCCTGGCCGTCGCTGCAGAACACAAAAAGGCGTATCCTGATTGCGGCTAACATCAACCGCCCCGATGGGGCACAACCAGGACACGCCTTATGCACAACCAAGCTACTGTTCTTTCGCTTAAGAAGGAAGAGGCCCGTACGCAGGAAGAGGCCCGTACGCAGGAAGAGGCCCGTACGCAGGAAGACGCGCAGGAAGACGCCCGGTCGGTTCTCGACGAGATCGTGCGCCGAGGTGCCCAGCAACTGCTGCAGAAGGCCATTGAAGACGAGGTAGCAGCCTACATTGAGCGCCACCGTGATCAGCGCGATGAGCATGGCCACCGCCTCGTCGTACGCAACGGTCGCCAGCCGGCTCGTGAGATCGTCACGGGTGCCGGACCGCTTGTCATTGAGCGGCCGCGGGTCCACGATCGCCGGGAAGGGCACCACTTCACCAGCTCGATTTTGCCTCGCTATCTGCGACGTAGTCCCTCGCTCGATGCGCTGATCCCGGTGCTCTACCTCAAAGGGGTCTCGACGGGAGACTTCAGCGAAGCGCTCACGGCCATACTCGGCGAAGGGGCCTCGGGACTCTCGCCGACCAACATCGTCCGGTTGAAAGAGGCCTGGCAGGCCGAGTTCGAGGCCTGGAGCCGGCGCGACCTGTCGCAGAAGCACTACGTCTACCTCTGGGCGGACGGCATCTACTTCAACGTGCGCCTGACACCCGAGCGACCTTGTATGCTGGTCTTGATGGGCGCAACCGCCGACGGTCGCAAGGAACTGGTAGGGTTGCTCGATGGCGAGCGAGAAAGCAAGCTCTCCTGGAAGGAGATGTTGCTCGACTTGAAGCGGCGTGGGCTCAGGAAAGCGCCTCTGCTGGCCATCGCAGACGGCGCCCTTGGCTTCTGGCCGGCTCTCGAGGAGGTCTTCCCGAGTACACGCCATCAGCGGTGCTGGGTACACAAGACGGCCAACGTGCTCGACAAGATGCCCAAGTCGCTCCAGGGCGTAGCCAAGCAGAAGCTGAAGGCGATCTACCAGGCGCCCACGCGCCGTGAGGCCCACGCGCCGTGAGGCCCTCGAGGCGCTCGATGACTTCGAGGCGCTCTACGGCGACCGGTACGCGAAGGCCGTCGCGTGCCTGCGCAAGGATCAAGACGTGCTGCTGACCTTCTACGACTTCCCTGCGGCACACTGGAAGCATCTGCGGACGACGAACCCGATCGAATCGACCTTCGCAACAGTGCGGCACCGTACCAGGCAGACGAAGGGCTGCGGATCCAGAGCAGCAGCCCTGTCGATGGTCTACAAGTTGGTGCGAGAAGCCGAAAAGCACTGGCACCGACTAGACGGCTACAAGACGATTATGATGATCCTTCACGGAGTGACCTTCGTCGATGGCGAACCAATTGATGCCGCCAGACAGGCCGCTTGAACCGAGCAACAGGATGCGCTACCTGAAGGCCTCATCCACAACATTTGACTATATCTCGACGGCTGACCGCTGACGGCTGACCGCTGACGGCTGACCGCGTCGAAAACAGGCGCGCCCTTCTCCCCCCGGGGAAGGATCCCGCAGGGGGAGAAGGGCGCCATCATCCAGGTCGGGGGCCTGCCACGAAGCGAACGAGTGCTCCGTGGCGGCTTCGTCGACTACGGCGCGAGCGCCGGTTACTTCGTCTCGTCGTCTTCGTCGACGACCTCGAAGTCGACGTCCTTGACCTCGTCGGCCGGGCTTTCACCGGCGGGGGCTCCGTCGCCGCCGGCGTCGGCCTGAGCGGCCTGCTGAGCCTGGTAGAGCTCCTGGCTGGCATCCTGCCAGGCCTGGTTCAGCTGCTCCATGGCCGAGTCCAGCTCGGTGAGGTTCTGCTCCTTGTGCGCCTGCTTCAGCCGCTCCAGCGCCGCCTCGATCTTCGCGCGCTTGTCGGCCGGGAGCTTGTCGCCGTACTCCTTCAGGTTCTTCTCCGAGGAGAAGATGAGCGAGTCGGCCGTGTTGAGCTTCTCGGCCCGTTCGCGCTTGCGCTTGTCCTCCTCGGCGTGGGCCTTCGCATCGGCGCGCATCTTCTCGATCTCCTGCTCGGTCAGGCCGCTGGAGGCCTCGATGCGGATCTGCTGCTCCTTGCCCGTGGCCTTGTCCTTGGCCGAGACGTTCAGGATGCCGTTGGCGTCGATGTCGAAGGTCACCTCGATCTGCGGCACGCCCCGCGGGGCCGGCGGGATGCCGTCGAGGTGGAATTTGCCGATGGTGCGGTTGTCGATGGCCATCGGGCGCTCACCCTGGAGCACGTGGATCTCCACCGAGGGCTGGTTGTCCGACGCCGTCGAGAAGATTTCGCTCTTGCGCGTCGGGATGGTGGTGTTGGCCGGGATGAGCACCGTCATCACGCCGCCGAGGGTCTCGATGCCGAGGCTGAGCGGCGTCACGTCGAGCAGCAGCACGTCGCTGACGTCCCCCGAGAGCACGCCGCCCTGGATGGCCGCCCCGATGGCGACGACCTCGTCCGGGTTGACGCTCTTGTTGGCCTTCTTGCCGAAGAACTCCTCGACGGTCTTCTGCACGAGCGGCACGCGGGTGGACCCCCCGACGAGGATCACCTCGTCGATGTCGTCCTTGCTCAGCTTCGCGTCCTTGAGCGCTTTTTCCATGTGCGGGATGGTGCGCTCGACGAGGTCGTGGATGAGCTGCTCGAACTTGGCCCGCGTGATGTCCATCGTCAGGTGCTTCGGACCCTCCTGCGTGGCCGTGATGAAGGGCAGGTTGACCGTCGTCTGCGTCGAGCTGGACAGCTCGATCTTGGCCTTCTCGGCCGCCTCCTTCAGGCGCTGCAGCGCCATCTTGTCGGTGCGCAGGTCGATGCCTTCCTGCTTCTTGAACTCGTCGGCGATGTAGTCGATGAGGCGCTGGTCGAAGTTGTCACCGCCGAGGTGCGTGTCCCCGTAGGTGGACTTGACCTCGAAGACGCCGTCGCCCAGTTCGAGGATGGAGACGTCGAAGGTTCCTCCCCCGAGGTCGTAGACGGCCACGATCTCCTCGCCTTCCTTGCGGTCGAGCCCGTAGGCGAGCGCCGCGGCGGTCGGCTCGTTGATGATGCGGCGCACCTTCAGCCCGGCGATCTCACCGGCTTCCTTGGTCGCCGTGCGCTGCGCGTCGTTGAAGTAGGCCGGGACCGTGATGACGGCCTCCGTGACTTTCTCGCCCAGGTAGTCCTCGGCCGTCTGCTTCAGCTTCTGCAGGATCATCGCCGAGATCTCCTGCGGCGTGTAGACCCGGTCCCCCACCTTGACGCGCGCGGTGTCGTTCTCGCCGCGCACCACCTTGTAGGGCACCATGCCGATCTCCTCCTGCACCTCATCGAACTTGCGCCCCATGAAGCGTTTGATGGAGAAGATCGTGTTCTCCGGGTTCGTCACGGCCTGGCGTTTGGCCGGGGCTCCCACGAGCCGCTCGCCGTCTTTCTTGAAGGCCACGACCGACGGCGTCGTGCGGGCGCCCTCGGCGTTGGTGATGACGACCGGCTCGCCCCCTTCCATGACGGCGACGACGGAGTTCGTCGTGCCCAGGTCGATTCCTATGACTTTGCTCATGCGTCCGTTGCGTGTTTGAGTCGGTGTAACGTCGTCCGTATCGGATGATCCATACCGGATGGTTCGTGCCGGATGGTCCGTGCCGGAATGGCGGTATGTAACGTGTATCCCCCCTGAGATCAAGAACGGTGCCGTCTTGCCCGATCCGTCAGATTGGCAGAGGTGCGGGGCGATCTTGCAGGTCGGGCTCGGATCGGGTGCCGGTATGGCGGGGTTCCGGCGGGCTTCGGCAGGCCGCCGGCGTCCGTGCCCCGGCGCGCGGAGGGCGTCAGATCGTCAGAGGAATCCCGTTGAAGAGTAGCCCGGTGGCGAGCCGACCGGGGAGCATCCATGGAGCCCCGGTGGTATATTTCATCGCTCATCCTTCCACTGGCGCCATGATCCGGTACGTCCCGAATGCTCTGACGATTGCGCGCATCCTGCTGACGCCGGTGCTGCTGCTCCTGCTGTGGACCAACACGCTGGCGACGCTGGCGAGCGCGCTCGTCCTGTTCATCCTGGCCTCCATCTCGGACTACTGGGATGGCCGGCTGGCGCGGACCTATCAGGTGCGCACGCGCCTGGGGCAGTTCCTGGACCCGTTTGCGGACAAGGTCCTGGTACTGGGGACGTTCGCCACGCTCTCGGTCATGGAGCCGCAGATCGTGCCGTGGTGGGCCGTGCTTCTGATCGCCCTGCGGGACGTCGGGGTGACGGCTCTGCGTTCCTGGGCGGAGTCGCACGGACGCACCCTGCGTACCCTCTCAGCCGCGAAGTGGAAGACGACGTTTCAGCTCGTCTTCCTCATCGGGATGCTGCTGGCGCTGACCCTGACCAAGATCCCCGGCTTCATCGGCTCCGCCGCCGTCCGGGTGCTGGAGAGCGGCTTCCCGTTCGCGTTGCTGCTCGTCGTGGTGGGGGTGACGGTGGGGACCGGGCTGCTCTACGCGTTTCGTCTCGAATACACCGCTGATACCGACCTGGATGGCTGACGCTCCCGTCGCTGACGACCGCCGCCTCGCGGCCGACCTGCTGGCGATCGACGCCGTGACGCTGGCGCCGGACCGCCCCTTCACCTGGGCTTCCGGGCGCAAAGCCCCCATCTACTGCGACAACCGCCTGACCCTGGCCCACCCTGCCGTCCGTCGTCGCATCCGCGACGGCTTCGTGGCGCTCCTGCAGGCGCATGCGCTGACGCCGGACGTCATCGCCGGCACGGCGACGGCGGGCATCCCCCACGCGGCCTGGCTCGCCGAGCGGCTGGATCTGCCGATGGTCTACGTCCGCTCGCAGCCGAAGGCGCACGGCCGCCGCAACCAGATCGAAGGGCGGCTGGAACCGGGCCAGCGGGTCGTGCTGATCGAGGATCTGATCTCGACCGGCGGCTCGTCGTTGGAGGCCGTGGCCGCCTTGCGCGAGGCCGGGGCGGAGGTGCTGGCGGTGCTGGGCATTTTCACCTACGGCTTTCCGGCCGCCGCCGCCGCCTTCGAAGCCGCCGGGGTGCCGCTCTACACGCTGACCTCGTACCCCACGCTGGTGGAGGTGGCCGCCGAGGCCGGCACGTTCGATGCCGCGGCGCTGGCCGCGCTGCGATCCTGGCAGCAGGATCCCGTCGGCTGGTCCGAGGCCCGCTCCTGAGCCGGCCCGCCTCCCGTTGTACCCACCCGAAGCCGTTCCCCCACATGCAGGCCACCATCGTCACCATCGGCGACGAGTTGCTGATCGGGCAGGTCGTCGATACCAATGCCGCCTGGATCGGCGAGCAGCTCAGCCTGATGGGCGTCTCCGTCGCGTGCATGGTGACGCTGGGCGACGACGAAGACGCCATCGCGCGCGAGCTGGCCCGGGCCTGGGCGGCCACCGACCTCGTGCTCGTCACCGGCGGCCTCGGCCCGACGCACGACGACGTGACGCGGGCGGCCGTGGCCCGGTTCGCCGGCCGGCCCCTCGTCTTCCACGCCGACGTCTACGAGCAGATCGCCGCTCGCTTTGCCGCCCGGGGCCGCTCGATCCCCGCGAGCAACCGGACGCAGGCCATGGTGCCGGAGGGCTTCGAGGTGTTACCCAACCCGGTCGGGACGGCACCGGGGCTGTGGTTCGAGGCTGCGGTGGAGGGGCGGGAGCGGGTGCTGGTGGTGCTGCCCGGCGTCCCGCACGAGATGCGGACGCTGATGCGGGAGCAGGTGCTGCCCCGCCTGGGGCGGCGGGAAGGGCTGGGCGTCATCGTCCACCGCACGCTGCTGACGGCCGGCATCGGGGAGTCCAACCTGCAGGAAGCCATCGGGGACCTGGGGCCGTACCTCGGACCGGGGCAGCGGCTGGCGTTCCTGCCCGGCAGCGGGGGGGTGCGGCTGCGCCTGACCGGCCTCGGGGACGACCGCGCCGCTGTGGAAGCCCGGCTCGCCGAACTGGAGGCGTATCTCCGCAGCCGGATCGGCCCCTATCTCTACGGCGAGGGCGACGATACGCTGGAGGCCGTCGTGGGGCGGCTGCTGAAAGCGCGGGGGCTCACCATCGCCGCCGCCGAAAGCTGCACGGGCGGGCACGTCCTCAACCGGCTGACCAACGTCAGCGGCTCCTCGGCCTACGTCGTCGGCGGGATCGTGGCCTACAGCAACGCCGTCAAGATCGGATGGCTCGGCGTCGATCCGGCCGTGATCGAGGAGCAGGGCGCCGTCTGCGAGGCGTGCGCCCTGCAGATGGCGCGCGGCGTGCGCGAGCGCTTCGGTGCCGACATCGGCGTGTCCACCACCGGCGTCGCCGGCCCGACGGGCGGCACCCCGGACAAGCCCGTCGGCACCGTCTGGCTCGGCTATGCCGATGCCGAGGGCAACCGGGCGGTGCAGATGCACTTCGGCGTGGATCGGCTCATCAACAAGGAGCGGTCCGTCACGGCCCTGCTGGACCTCGTGCGCCGGCAGGTGCTGCGCGCCGGCGCCACCACCGCCCCAGACTGACGCCCCCCGGAACGATGCGCGTCCCCGTCGTTCAAGCAGACACCGGGGCGGGTTACGAACGCCCGGGCCGGGTGTCTGAACCCTGTGACACGGGGGTGGCACCGGGCGTGCGTAGCTTGCCGTCGTTCCGTGGCATCACACCCCTTGCACCCATTGACCAGCACCAACCACCATGTCTGACAACGCCGCCAAGCAGAAGGCCCTCGGCCTCGCACTCAAGCAAATCGAAAAGCAATACGGCAAAGGCTCCGTCATGCGGCTGGGCGACGCCCCGGCCGTCCGGGTGGACGCCATCCCGACGGGCTCGCTGGCCCTGGATGCCGCCCTCGGTATCGGCGGGGTCCCCCGGGGGCGTATCGTCGAGATCTACGGCCCGGAGTCGTCCGGTAAGACGACGCTGGCCACGCACATCGTCGCCGAAGCCCAGCGCATGGGCGGCACCTGTGCCTTCATCGACGCCGAGCACGCCTTCGACCCCACCTATGCCTCGCAGCTCGGGGTGGACGTGGACAACCTGCTGATGGCGCAGCCCGACACCGGCGAACAGGCGCTCAACATCTGTGACATGCTCGTGCGCAGCGGGGCGCTCGACGTGATCGTCATCGACTCGGTGGCCGCCCTGGTGCCGCAGGCCGAGATCGAGGGCGACATGGGCGACAGCCACGTGGGCCTGCAGGCCCGCCTGATGAGCCAGGCCCTCCGCAAGCTGACTGGCACGATCAACCGGACCAAAACCGTGCTGATCTTCATCAACCAGATCCGGGAGAAGATCGGCGTCATGTTCGGCAGCCCGGAGACGACCACCGGCGGCCGGGCCCTCAAGTTCTACTCCTCCGTCCGCATGGACATCCGCCGCATCGGGGCGATCAAGGACGGGACGGACGTGGTGGGCAACCGTACGCGGGTCAAGGTGGTCAAGAACAAGGTGGCGCCGCCTTTCCGCCAGGCCGAGTTCGACATCATCTACGGCGAAGGCATCTCCTCGCTCGGCGAACTGGTCGATCTCGCCGTCGATCACGACATCATCACCAAGAGCGGGTCCTGGTACTCGTACGGCGACGAGAAGCTGGGGCAGGGGCGCGAGGCCGCCAAGCAGTGGCTCCGTGACAACCCGGAGGATCGGGAGATCATCAAAGGGCGCGTCAAGGAGATCCTCCAGATCATCAAGCCGCTTTCGGCCGACGAGGAGACGGAGGAGCTCGTCGAAGACTGACGGCCCGGACGGCATGGCGTATCTTACCGGCCACCCTGGATCGCTCCGGGGTGGCTTTTTTCTTACGATCCAGGCCGCAGGTGGGCGGCGAGGCGGTACGTCTGCCGCCGGCCCGACCCGTCGAGGCCGGTGCACGGACCCTCTGACTCTGACGACATGAATCTGCGCTGGATGGGATGGTTGCTGCTGCTGGTCGGGACGCTGGGCCACCCGGCGAGCGGGCAGCCGTGGATGCCGGCGGAGGAGGTGTTGTTGCGCCGGCTCAATGCCGAGGAGGCCCCCCTCGTGCGCGGGGTGCTACGCGGCGCGGACGTGACGGCCTATCCGGTGTTCGTCGGCGCCCCCGTGGTGGCCTGGGGGATCGGATGGATGCAGGAGGGCGCCTGGGCCGCTCCGTACCGCCTGACGCTGGCCTGGGCCGGGACGGCCGGCGGCACGCTGCTCGTCAAAAGGCTGGTGCGGCGGCCCCGGCCGTTCGTCACGCTCGCCGGCCTGACCGTGCGCGCCCGCGGCTACGATCGCAGCGTGTTCGGCCGCACCTCCTACAGCTTCCCGTCCGGGCACGCCGCGATGGCCTTCGCCGTGGCTACCTCCGTCAGCCTCTCGTGGCCGGCGTGGTACGTGGCGGTGCCGAGCCTGGTGTGGGCCGGCGGGGTGGCCGTCAGCCGGGTCTGGCTCGGCGTGCATTATCCGAGCGACGTGCTGGCGGGGGCGGTGCTCGGGGCCGGGGTGGCGTACGGGGTGCACCGGCTGCGGGACGTGCTCACGCCGACGGCGCTGGGCGGAGGCGAGGGGGCGCCCGTCCTCACGGTGCGGTGGCGGTGGCGGTGAGCCTGGCCGTCCGGGGTGGATCCAGCCGGGCAGGAACAACAAAAAAGCCGAAGGCAGCGGCTGCCTTCGGCTTTCGTGGTAGCGGGGGCGGGATTTGAACCCGCGACCTTCGGGTTATGAGCCCGATGAGATACCAGCTTCTCCACCCCGCGATGTAGGATTCGCATGATACCAAGAGAGAGGCCGCCTGTCAAATGAAGATTTTTTTGAGAGAGAAGGCGGGACGTGCCGCGCACCGGAAGGCCGAGGGCGATAGCACCGTTTCGGGCGGCCCGGTCATCGAGAATAGCTTCGTACCCGGGGTGATGGTGTGCCCACGCCAGCACGGCTGTCTCACCCTGCCCCAGATCCCACGCGCTGATCTCTGGCGTCAGGGGTGCGTCCTCTTCGATGAACCGTTGTCCGGCCTCGCGCAGCCATCGGACCGATGGGTCCCGGGCATCCCCGCGCAGCACTTCTTCGGCTGTGCTCGCCGGGATCACCAGCCGCTCACACAGTGCCGTCAGCAGAGGGGCCCGCCCGATCCGGGTGAGCACGATGAGGGGCGACGCATTGACCACCCAGCGCCTACTCACGACCCAGTTCTTCGTCCAGCTCTTGCGCGGTCACCTGAAAGGGCGAGACCTCAAAGCGCCCCAGCGCGTCGAGGAACGCCTGACGGCTCAGGCCCGCCAGCTCGGCGGCCTTCGATTGGGAGATACGGCCCAGTTCATACCACTTGACGGCCGCGGCCAGGCGCAGTTCTCGGGCAAACTCCTCCGGCGACGTGCGCAGAATGGAAAACGCGCTCTCCGGGAGTTCTATCGTGACTTTCGTAGGCATGGGATGCTGGATTGCCGTCCGGTCGTCGCAGGCCGGAGTCGGCTGGCAAGGGATGGCACCGGTTGAACGCACGTTGCCGTACTTTTCTCCCGAAACGAATCCCGCCGGCGTCCGGGGTGGCCGTCAACTCGCCTCGTAGCTCTGCGCGATCAGCGGCTGCGCCGCCGCCAGGTCCTCGTCCGAGCGGATCGTGATCTCCAGGTCCCCCGTGCCGTAGTGGCCGACCTTCCGCACATCGCGTGTGAAACCGCGTCGCAGCGCTACCTTCTCCGGGTCGAGCTTCACGTAGACGAGCAGCGTCCCCTTCTGCGGGTGAACCTCCACGCAGGCGAAGTTCTTGATGCGCTTGAAGGCCGCGTAATGCTTGAGCGTCTTCTCCTGCACGTCGTCGCCGAGCGCCAGGCAGAAGGCCCGCAGCGCCTCGAACCGGTCGCGCAGGGCGGTCGGCGCCTTTTCGAGCAGCTCTGCGAAGGTGCTCCCTCCCGACCGGGAGATCCCTATCGGAACGGGTTGCTCCACCGTAGCGCCGACCAGTTCGAGCAGCAGCAGGTCGTCGCCGTAGCGGCGATACCGCATCAGCTCGATGCTGCGGTGGATCTGCTGGATGGCGTGCTCGTCGTAGCGGGTGAAGTCGCCGGCGATGCAGATCAGGCGCGGGGCCGTCCAGTCGATTTGCTCGGCCGCCTCGGCCCCGAGCCGTTCCATGACCAGCAGCTTGAACTCGGCGCGGTGGTCGAGCAGCCAGTCGAGGTAGAACAGGCCCTGGTTGATGACGTTCTCGTTGAGCGCGCGTTTGTACTCGATGATGACGGGCGAGCCGTTCTCGTCGAGCCCGAGCGTGTCGATACGACCCCCGTGGCGCGGGCCGGTGCTGTACTCGGTGGCCAGAAAGCGCACGCCCAGCATCGGCTCCAGGTGCCGCTCGATCAGGGTCTGCAGCGACTTCTCGACGGCCACGCCCTGCGCCTGCAGTTCCTCGACGTGGTCGGGGTGGATACGAAAGAGCTTGAGGTCACTCATCGACGTGGGCGATGGGTTGGCCCCACAGTCTCCGTCATGCCCGGGAGGAACACAAGCGGCCCGACGAACAAGCCGGTGAGGCACGTCTTCCGGCGGCCCCGGCGCCGCGTGCGATGTGCCTTCGGGATCAGTCGCGGCGAGGCGCGGAGGGCCTGGCCAGGGTGGTTTGACCTGCGTCGAAGGGGCACAAGCGCTTGCGTTTCAGGCAGAAACCTGCGAGTCCACTCGTTGTTGAACAAATGTTGAACATTCATGCCTCCTCGTCTTGTGCCAGGTAGATTGGCTCCCATGGTCAAAGAAATCATTACGCGACAGGCGGGTGGCTCGATCACCGCCACGCTGCCCAAGGAGATGATGGACCGGCTGCACATTGCACCGGGCGATAAGCTCTTCGCCATCGAGACGAAGGACGGGGTGCTGCTGACGCCCTACGATCCCACCTTCGACGAGGCCATGCGGGCGTTCGAGCAGGTGCGCCGGCAGTACCGGAACACCCTGAAGAAGCTGTCGGAATGAGCACCGCGCCCCGCTGGCTGACGCGGCTCATGGTGGATACGATCCATGCCGAGTTGCTCCACGAACACGGCGGCTCGCCAGGGGTGCGCGACGAGGATCTGATCGAGTCGGCGTTGGCGCGGCCTGTGCATCGCCACCACTACGAACCCACCCGTGACCCGGCGGAGTTGGCGGCCGCCTACCTCTTTGGCCTGGTGAAGAACCACGGGTACGTCGACGGCAACAAGCGGGTTGGCTTCGCGGCCGCTGCCGTTTTCCTACTGTTGAACGGATGGGTGCTCACAGCCTCGGAAATGGAGGCCTACGATGTCGTGATGGGCGTCGCAGCGGGCACCTTCTCGGAGGCAGACCTGGTCGTGTGGTTCCGCCAACATGCAGAGCCTGCCGGGTCCCAGGAGTAACTCGGAACAGCCCCGGCCGTCAATCGGCAGTTCATTCACGGTAGGCAGCGCTGCAGGTACCGTACGCGTGCGCAAACGTGTAAACTGAATTGTAAACCACAATTGGATACTACATAAAAAACGCCTATTTCAATGCTGAAATAGGCGTTTTTGGAGGTTTCGTACCCGGGGTGAGTATGTAAGGGCCTTCGCAGACAGGGCCAATCGGCGCGTTTGGGCCGTTTTTCAACCATCCAGCCTATCTATAATATCCGGATGATGACGGACCTGATCGCCCCTTTGTAGAACTATTGTAGAACGGGGCTGGCAGCCCGCGGATAAGCACATCAACCCGGGCCCGTCGGCTTACAGGTTTGTTCGAAGGTGACACCGCTCAACGCTGCAAAAAAGGGTGGAGCGAGATGGTCACGGCGGTGAGCGTTGATACGTTCCGCGCCAGTCCATGTGTAGGGCACCCTGCTTGGCCGAGCATACCCTTTCGCTTGCGCCGATAGCGATGCCGGCAGTACAAGCCTCCAGCGTTCTCGGGTGCATCCTCTGAACCCCTCCTCTACCGAATGAGTTCGAAACGTACCCTTCCAACAGAAAGAACCGACGGAGCCCCGTGCCTGCGAACGACAATGCACTAGATTTCCAATACAGAGAAATAGATTTCTCACCCCTGCCCTTAACAAACTGCGACAAGGCCCGAATCAGGCGCACTAGAAGGCAATAGCCTGGGATCCAGGTTTGGCACACCTTTGGTCGAGACGTACCCTGTCATCCACCACCAAACCCCCTTACGGCTATGCGCACCATCGGCCAGCACATCGCACAGGGCAGCGACCTCGTCAAACTCATCCAGCCCGAGAACTTCGTCGGCTGGATCTATGACATCAGCTATGATACCGCCCGGGTCATGACCAACGACCTCTGGAAGGCCAATGCCCTGGGCGTTCCGCACAACGGCTTCCTCCTCGCTACGGCCTTCAATCCCGAGGCCTATACCGAGGCGGCCGAGGAAGAACGTGAAGTGATCCTCCTGCGCGTGATCGGTCCTGCCCGCCTGCCCAAGGACGATGAGACCGTACGGGCCAAGATCGACTATTTCCAGAAACAGACAGAGGTGCATGGCAGCCGTGACCGTGATTACGACGACGTCACGCGCAACTGGATGCAGTTCCATGGCCTCGAATGTAGCATCCGGGGCACGTTCTTCATCCGCGACGGTGAGCTCTGGCTCGGCAGCGACATCGAGTCTTACTTCTCGGCCACGCGCCTCAACGTGTACCGCCCTCGAGGGCGTGCGCTGGAGACGATCGTGAACTACGTGGACCCGATCCGCCGGAAGAAAGCCGCCGCGGATGCCGCCGCGCTCGGCATCAAGGGTCCCATCCAGCCGTTCCGCGTCGGCACGGTCCGGTATACCTCGACGGACCGCCAGCACCGGCGTGACGAGGGGGAACACGTACCCTTCTACATCGCCCCCTCCGACCTGCTGGCACGCCGCACGTTCGCAGCGGGGATGACGCGTACGGGGAAGTCCAACCTGGTCAAGCACCTGGTCTCGACGGTCAAGCGCGTTGCGGATGACGGCGGCGTGCCCATCGGACAGCTCATCTATGACCTCAACGGCGAGTACGCCAACGCCAACCAACAGGACAAAGGCTCCATCGCCGACGTCTACCCGAACGACACGGTGCGCTACCGGCTCGTGCCGGCCGCCGGCTTTGAGGAGTTGCGGACCAACTTCTACGAGCAACTCCATGAGGGCTTCGCCATCATCCAGCGTGAGCTGGAAGAGGCGGGTGCCGCACAGTCGAATTACGTCCGCAGCTTCCTCAACATGTCGCTCGATGAGCCGGACCCGCAGGAACGGGGCGAACACCACCGCTGGGAACGGCGCGTGGCGGCGTACCGGGCCCTGCTATACCGTGCCGGGTTCGACGCACCGGCCAACTATCGCATCCGGTTTGCAGCAAGCCAGGCGGTCCGGCAGGCCGTGGAGAACGAAGCTGGCCACCCGTTCAACACCGTCCAGCGAGGAAACGCGACCTACCTCGACCTGACGCCGGCCGAGGCGGTGAAATGGTTCCTGGCCGCCCGCCGTGCCAACCTGGCGAATCCCCTGCCCGGTGGCTCAGACGGCTGGGTCGACGATACCCTGCGCACCCTCCTGGACATGCTGGCGCAGGAGCAAAATGGGACGTTCATCTCCGGCTTCCGGCTGCTCGCCGACGCCCGGAAATATCATTCCCCGGCACGGACCGATAACGTGGCCGACGAGATCTACCGGCACCTCGTCGCCGGCAAGATCGTCATCCTGGATCTGTCCGTGGGCGATCCGCGCATCAAGGAGCGCATCAGCAAAGACGTCGCCTCCAGGGTGTTTCACACCTCGATGAATACGTTCATCCAAGGCCGGACCCCACCCAACATCATGGTCTACGTGGAGGAGGCGCATAACCTCTTCGGCAGGGACGACGACCTCACCGACACGTGGCCGCGCCTGGCCAAGGAGGGCGCGAAGTTCGGCATCGGGCTCGTCTACGCCACACAGGAGGTGTCTTCGATTCATCCCAACATCCTGGCCAACACCGAGAACTGGTTCGTCACGCACCTCAACAACGAGCGGGAAGTCAGGGAGCTGGCCCGTTTTTACGACTTCGCCGACTTCAGCACGTCGATCATCCGGGCGCAGGACGTCGGCTTTGCCCGTGTCAAGACGCTCTCCAGCCCGTTCGTCGTGCCGGTGCAGATCGATCTCTTCGACCCGGAGGCGGAGAAGCGCCGCCTTGCCGGGCAGCACGGGGGCGCTTCCACCACCGATGACGTGCGCGGGGACGGCGCGGCTCCCGCCTCCGACGAGCATCCCGAGCCGCCCTTGCCTGATGCCGGCGATCGTCCCAACCTGTTCCACCGTCAATAAGATGCACCATGCCGTACGAAGGTGAATTCGCGGACAAAGCCTCCCATTTCGACATCGTCAAGAACCCCGAGGTCGCGGCCTTCCTGAACGAGCAGTGCGACTTCATCAAGCCGCCCTCGGAAGCGGAGGGAAAAGCCATCGCCGCACGGTTCGTTGTGCCGCCGCCGCTCGACGAGTCCCTGCTGCCGAGGCGCGTCATCGCGACCGATGGCAGCCTCCTGGAGACGAGCTGGGACGAGCAGCTTCCGAGCACCAGGATCGGCTACGTCAAGGTGGGCTCGGTCCTCATCGATATGCAGGACTTCCAGGGGCTGCGCGTGCGGGGCGGGCGTATGGTCGATCCGTTCAAGGTGGCGGCCCTGGAGCGCAACAAGGACGCCCTCACGTTCCCCCTGCCCAGCGCCAACGTCCGCTTCATGGGGAAGGACAACGTCCGCGATGGCTTCCGCGCCGCGGTGGATGCCCACCTCGCCTCGGAAAAAACCTGGCTCGTACCCGGCAACCCGAGGACGAGCCTGCGCAGCACGCTCTTCGTGCTGGCTTCGCGGCGACAGGGGCGGTACGCTGGCCAGCCCATGGGAACGGGCGACCCCACGAAGCTGCGTATCCACAAATGCCCCGATTGTGGGCAGGGGCCGGTCGAGGTGGCGGATATTCCGGAGCAACAATACTGTCCGCATTGCGGGAGCGAGGTGTATCCCACCGACTGCCTCCGGCTCTGGGAAGAGGTCTCGGACTATCAGTCCAATGAAGCGGTCTTCCGGCGGTTCATGCTCATCGTCGAGCACCTGCTCGTGGCGCATTACATCCGCTTCGCCTACGAACTGGAAGGATCGCTTTCGTCGCTGAGTGAGCTGGCCTTCTTCGTCGACGGCCCGCTGGCCATCCATGGCACGGCGGCCTGGCTCCATGGCAGCCTCATGGCGTACCTTCACGCCATCAACACCCGGCTGGAGGAGCGCGGGTACGGGCGCCTGCTGGTGATCGGCCTCCAGAAGTCCGGGGCTGTGGTGGACCATGTGCGGCTGATCGACCGGTTCATCCCGAACAACCGGCTCTTTGCCATCGACGACGATTACCGGTACACCTACATCCGCGCCGGCAAAGACCCCTCGGGCAACACCTTCGGCTACGAGACCTACTACGGGCAGGACTTCATCTACAAGACCCCGTCGGGGCGAGTCTTTGTCTTTGCCCTGCCGTATCCTTTCGCCTCGAAGCATCCCGAGGGTGTCGATTTCAAGACGGCCAAGGCCGATATCAGCCGGTATCCCGAGTTGAGCCGGGCGCTGACGCTCATCCACCACTTCGAGTCCGATCTGTATGAGAATGCCGTGATCCCGGTGGCGCTGGCGCACCGCTACACGGCCATCAGCCTGGAACCTGGTGGACGGGTGCTGAATCTGCTAACCAACAGGGCGCTGGAGCAAAAGGTGTGACAAGGTGTTAGTTTGGCCTGCCGGGAAGCCATGAGAACGGATGCACTATGATATGAGCGACCACCGACATACAGAAGCGGATGCACGTCTCGTCATTGATGAGCAGCTTCGTCAGGCTGGTTGGGACCCCTCCGACCATTCGCAGGTCGGCATCGAGGTCAAGATCCCTCTCGGTGACGGTGCTCCCGAGCGTGTGGCAGACCCGGCTTGGCCTTATGAGGCACGTCCTGCCAAGGGCGGACGCGCCGACTACGTGCTCTACGACCAGCAGGGCAACCCCCTGGCCGTCATTGAAGCCAAGAAAACGGCGATACAACCGTACACCGCCAAGCAGCAGGCGCTGCCGTACGCTCGACAGCTGGGCGCCCCCTTCATTTTTCTGACCAACGGCGAGCTCATCTATTTCTGGGACTACCAGAACGACGACGCCCGCATTGTCAATGCATTTTTCTCGCGGCAGGACCTGGAGCGGCTGCTGTATCTGCGCCGGGAGCGCAAACCGCTGGCCACGGTTCCGATCCCCGAGCACTTCGTCAGTAATGGGCGGGCATGCACCCTGCGCCCGTACCAGCGGGAGGCCATGCGAGCCCTGGACCACGCCATTGAACTGGGCAAGCGGCGCTTCCTCATCGAACTCCCCACCGGAACAGGCAAGACCGCGCTCATCGTCCTCTACCTCAAGCGCCTCATCGAGGCCGGCCATGCCATGCGGGTGCTCTTCCTCGTGGACCGGGAGCAGCTGGCCATGCAGGCGCTGGCTGCCTTCCAGGACCTGGCCCCGCACTACAGCAGCTACTGGCTGCGACCCGGCACAGAACGGGAGGAGAAGCAGATCACCGTGTGCCTCCTCCAGACGATGATCAGCCGCTACGAGGAGTTCACCAGCGGCTACTTCGACGTGGTTGTCATGGACGAGAGCCACCGCTCCATCTACGGCAACTGGCAGACGGCCCTCACCCACTTCGATGCTCTCCACATTGGGCTTACGGCCACGCCGGCCGCCTACATAGACCGCAACACCTACCGCTTCTACGGCTGCGAGACGAATAAGCCGGACTTCTCGTATCCGATTCAGCAGGCTTTCGAAGAGGGTTACCTCGTTCCTTACACGTTTGCCACGGGCATTACGCGCCTCATTGCCGAAGGAGCGGAGGACGAAGAAGAGCACTACGACCCGGCCGCCTTCGAACGCAAGTGGACCAACGAGGACACCAACCGCCTGATGATGCAGGAGTTCGATCGGCTGGCGTGGGAGAACTACAAGAACCTGGCCCCCGATCAGGACCCCGGTCCCGGGAAGGCTGTCGTCTTCGCTATCACCAAACACCACGCGGCGCGGCTGGCACGGTACCTCAACGAACTGCATCCCGAACACAGGGGGCGCTATGCCGAGGTCATCACTTCGGACGTACAAGATGCAGGTGAGCTCATCCGGCGTTTCCAGCAGGAAACTTACCCGATGGTGGCTGTCAGCGTGGACATGCTGACGACCGGCTTCGACTTGCCCGAACTGCTTCACCTGGTCCTGTGCCGCCGGGTGCGCAGCCCCATCCTCTACCAGCAAATGCGCGGCCGGGGCACCCGGCGGGCCGACCACATCGGCAAACGTCGCTTCGTCATCTACGACTTCTTCGGCAACAAAGAGTACTTCGGCGACAGCGACGCGGACGTCTTCTCCGGGGCGGCCACCGGGCGAGCGCCGGGCGGTAGCGGAAGCGATCGGGCGCCTACCGAGCGAGAACTGGCCGAGTTGGGCCTCGAAGACGAATGGCTGCGGGCCGTCTCCTACGTGGAAGTCGGGCCCGAAGGCGAGCGGATCGACAAGCGCGCCTACCGGAGCTACTGGGAAGATGCCGTTCGGGCCGCCGCCGGCACCGATCCCATCCTCCGCAAAATCCGCGACGGGCAGCCGCTTTCTGCCGAGGAAGAACAGGAACTGGCCCGCCGGCTCAACACGCCCGACTACTATTTCAACCAGGACAACTTACGCCGCGCCTACGACAACACGACGGGCGACCTGATCGACTTCGTGCGCGTGGCATTGGGACAGGCCCGGGTGAAAAGCCGTGAGGAAATCCTTACGGAAAACTTCCAGGCCTGGCTCGTCACGAAGAACCTGACGCCGGAGCAGGCACAATACCTGACACTGCTTAAAAACCGGGGCATCGTCAAAGGCGGCATCCGCGTACACGACCTCTTCGAGCCGCCACTTTCGATCCTCGATGCCGCCGGCGTGGGCGTCGAACTCTTCGGCGAGGTGGAGCTGAAGCGCATCATTCAAGAACTAAACGAATCGGTCTTCCAGGAGGCCGCCTGAGCAAACGACACGATGGATATACAGGTTCGACAGACGCTCGACCGCATCACCAACATGCTGTTCGCCGGCGGGGTCAACAACCCCATTACGTACATCGAACAGCTCTCGTACCTCATTTACCTCAAGATGCTCGACGAGGAGGAGGCGCGGCGTGCGGGCCTGCAGGCCCGCCTGCTGGGCGAGGAGGCCAACGGCAACGCACAGCCGCTCTTCCCGGAGCAGGCCGAGCGCTACCGCTGGAGCAACTGGCGCTTCAAGAGCGGGGAGGAGCTGGTGAAGTTCGTTCGTGATGAGGTCTTCCCCTACATGGCCTCGCTCGTGAAGGAGGCCCCCAGAGTGGCCGTCTACTTCCAGGATGCCCGCCTCGAAGTGGACGACCCCGCCGTGCTCAAGCAGGTCGTCGACGAGATCGACACGATCCAGTTCTCGAAGATGGGGCCGGACGCCAAGGGCGACATCTTCGAGTACCTGCTCACGTACCTGAGCACCATGGAGGGGGCGCTGCTGGGGCAGTTTCGCACCCCCAAGCAGATCCGCGCCATGATGGTGGCGATGGTGGACCCCGACCTCGGCGACACGATCTTTGACCCGGCCTGCGGCACCGGCGGCTTCCTCATCGACGCCGTGGAACATGTGCTGGCGCGCTACTCTAGCCCCGAATTGGTGAAAGAGGCCCCCATCTACGGCGAGACCTGGCTCGAAAACAAGGGCTGGACCCTCGAAGAAGCCAAACGGCAGATCCCCAACCTCCAGACGTACAAACGCGGCCCCGCCGACCGTATCCCCACGGGCGGCTGGGAAATGCTGGAGCGCTCCGTCTACGGCTTCGACGTCTCCCGGCAGATGATGCGCATCGCCATGATGAACATGGTGCTGCACGGCCTTCGCAACGCCAACATCAAGCGGGCCAATACCCTCTCGGAGACGGGCGGCCTCACCGACGAAGACCTGAAACGCCGTTACCGTGTCATCCTGTCCAACCCGCCCTTTGCCGGGGTGCTGCCCAAAGACTCGATCCGCAAGGACCTGCCCACGAAATCGAAGAAAAGCGAGCTGCTGTTCCTGGGCGTGATGATGCAGGCGCTGGCCCCCGGCGGCCGGTGCGCTGTGGTCCTGCCCGAGGGCGTCCTCTTCGGCTCAACGAGTGCCCACCGCGACCTGCGCCGCAAGCTGGTGCATGAGTTCGAACTGCTGGCGGTCGTCTCGCTCCCGGCGGGCGTCTTCAAGCCCTACGCCGGTGTGAAGACCTCGGTGCTCGTCTTCCGCAAGCCGAAGGCCGAGCGGGTGCACGCTACCGAACCGGCCACGCAAAAGGTATGGTTCTACGAGGTCCGCAACGACGGCTACGACCCCGACAGGGTCGCCGGCGGCGGGCGCGTGGAGACGCCCGAAGCCAACGACATCCCGGCGCTGCTGGCGGCGTGGAAAGCCTACAAAGCCTCCGGCTTCCGGGAGCCGCCGGGCGTGGAGGCCAACGCCGTGCTGGAGCCCGGCACCGAGCCGCCCGCCTGCTGGTGGGCCGACGTGGAGCGCATCGCAGAGAACGACTACAGCCTCTCGGCCGGACGCTACAAACCCCTCGTGCGGAAAGAGCGCCGCCAGGAGGACCCCGGCGAACTCATCGAAGAACTGCTCGACCTGGAACATCGCATCGCGGCGGGCCTGATGGACCTGCTGCGCGAAGTGGACCCGGAACGCGCCGCCCAGCGTAACGCACCAAAGATGGAGGAGGAAATGAAATGATGTGGCCCTTCTACAAGATGAGTCAAGTAGCAGAGATTAATCCGCGAGACAGCCACTGGAAAAAATTGCCAGACGACACGATGGTGTCATTTGTCCCCATGCCAGCTGTCTCGGAAATTACGGCATCTATCGAAGATGCTGAGATTCGTCCACTCGGCGAGGTAAGGCGAGGCTATACCCATTTCCGCGATAATGATGTGCTATTTGCTAAAATCACTCCGTGTATGGAAAATGGGAAAGTCGCTCTTGCACAGCATCTTAAGAGTGGCTTGGGGTTCGGATCTACTGAATTCCACGTGATCAGAAGCAAGGATGGCGTTCTACCCCGTTATCTCTATTTCTTTGTGCGACAGCCTTCCTTCCGTCGCCATGCCAAGCAACGAATGAGAGGTGCCGCGGGCCAACAACGGGTCCCCAAACAGTTTCTAGCAGATTATCAGATCCCCCTTCCACCCCTCTCCGAGCAGCGCCGCATCGTCGAGCTGCTCGACCGGGCCGATGCGCTGCGCCGGATGCGCCGCGACGCCGACGCGCTGGCCGAGCGGGTGCTGCCGGCGCTCTTCTACCAGATGTTCGGCGACCCTCGGAGTAACCCGAAGGGAATCAAGAAGAAGCCGCTTAAGAAGCTTCTCAGAGTAAAGAGTGGCTCTTTCCTTCCAGCAAGGTCAATGGACTCCGAAGGGCCTTATCCGGTCTACGGTGGAAATGGCATCAATGGATATCACTCCGAATATCTTTTCGAGGAGCCTGTCATCGTTATAGGACGAGTCGGGGCATATTGCGGAGTAGTACACCGCGCACCTCCTCGCTCATGGGTCACAGACAACGCGCTCTATGTGAGTGAGATGAGCGACGAGCTAAACGAGCGATACCTTGAACTAGCGCTTCGACTTGCGAATCTCAACCAGTATTCGAGTAAAGCAGCACAGCCGCTTATCTCAGGTAAGCGGATTTATCCCGTCGAAATTCTGGTGCCTGACCTGGATGCGCAGGAGACGTTTGTCAATCGGGTTGCTGCACTCGACAAGCTCAATGCACAGGCTGCCAAGAGTCGAAAAGCCCTAGACGACCTCTTCACCCTCATGCTCCAGCGTGCCTTCAGCGGCGAGCTGACGGCGGCCTGGCGGGAGGCGCATCTGAAGGAACTGTTGCAGGAGATGGAGGCGCAGGCCCGGCACCTGGGGCTGCCCCAATCCACGCAACCGGCCTGACCATGCCCGAGCCGAAACACACCCCTCTCCCCGAGACGCGGCGGCTCCTCGAGGCCTGCCGCTCGCGGCAGGCCTCGCACTACGGGGCGCGGCTGGCCGGGGTGGTGCTCTACGGCTCGGCCCGCTCCGTCCCGGCCGACGCGTACGAGCAGGGCGCCACGCAGCGCTACCGCAACGCACGCGCCGAGGGGCTTGCCGTATGAGCCATCCCCGGGCCGACGAGATCCGCGCCAACCTGGAGCGCGCCGGAGAGACGCCGGAGGCGGCCCGCCTGCTCCTGCGGGAAGGCTTCTGCGACAGCGCCGCCTCCTCGGCGCCGCCACCGGCGACGAACAACACGACGAACGATGATCCGATCCCTCTACCTGAGCAACTTCAAGGCCTTCGGCGACACCGGCGGGCAGCCGATCCCCATTCGGCCCATCACCCTCATCTTCGGCCCCAACAGCGCCGGCAAGTCGAGCCTGATCCACAGCCTGCTGCTGGCGCACGAAGCGCTCCACACCGGCAACCTGGACGTGCACCACACCCGGGCCGGCGGTCGATCTGTCGACCTGGGCGGCTTCCGGCAATACGTGCACCGGCACCGCACCGAAGCGCCGGTGCAGTGGGGCGTGGCCCTCGCCGTCGAGGACCTGCCGGAGGAGCGTCTCCCGGAGTTGCTCTCAGGTGCCGACACGCTCAAAGTGCTCCTGCACATCGGTATGGAGCATCGTGAGGACGAGCGCACCGGTGAGGTGCGGCCCGTCGGCCCTCCCCACGTCCGCCGCTACGAAGTAGAAATCGACGGCAAGCTGCTGTTGACCATGAGCCGGCGCCACACGGGCTATTTGCAGCTGGACCGGTTACACACGACGCATCCCATCCTGAAGCAGGTGATGGAGGCCATTCTCCTGGCCCACACCACCACCGCCGAAATACGCCCGGACGATCTGCATGCCGTCGAGCGATCCATCAACGAGATAACACCCGATCTCAAGGCTCAGGGAACGGGCCTCTTGCCGCGCCGGCTCGATGCGCTGAGAAACTCCTCGGCCGTTGGAGAAACCCTCATCCCGATCAGCCGCGAGCACCGGGGAAGCGACATCGAAGGCGCAACACGTCTGTTCCTTCCCCGCATCCTCAATACCCTGTTAGTAGGGATCCACGATGCGTTGAAGCAAGCCTTCGGCCGGATGAGCTATCTGGGTCCGCTTCGTTCCTATCCGCCCCGGCATTTCGCGTTCTCCGACGACCAGGACCCAAACTGGCAGGCCGGTGGCGGGCAGGCCTGGGATCTGGCCCGGCGAGACGAAAAGATCCGCGAAGCCGTCAATCGCTGGCTCCGCTCCGACCGGCTCACCAACCCTTACGAGCTACGCATTCGCCGCCTCATCAGCGATCGCTCCGAAGCCCTCCAGCAGCAACTCTACCGGGCCCTCGATGAGCTAGGAAATCAGGCATCTCTTGCGGGGGGTGCTATCCAGCCTACTGACGAGGACCTTTCAGCAACCTGGGATACCGACCTCCTCACACGCCGCTTTATGGAGTACCTGACCGACCCGGACGCCGTTGAAGGCTATGCCGAGCTGGTCCTCTGGGACGTGCAGCGAGAAACCGAGGTCAGTCACCGCGACGTGGGCGTGGGTGTGAGCCAGGTACTGCCGGTGCTGGTGCTGGCTTATGCCAGCGAGAACAACCTCATCGCCATCGAACAGCCCGAGATCCACGTGCACCCCGCCCTTCAGGCCGAACTGGGCGATGTCTTCATCGAGTCGGCGCTCGGTCCAAGGAAGAATACATTCCTGATCGAAACGCACAGCGAACACCTGATGCTGCGTATCCTTCGGCGCATCCGGGAGCAGACAGAAGGCGAAGCCGATCCGGGACTTCACCCTATTCGCCCCACCGATGTCAGTGTGCTCTACGTAGACCCCCGTGGCAGCGACACCGCCGTCAAGGAGATCCCCGTCACCGACGACGGTGATTTTGCCGAACGCTGGCCGGCCGGTTTCTTTACCGAACGCGAGAAAGAACTGTTTTAATCATGGTGCATGAGTACGCACTGGAGCCGGACGTGCTCTCAACCTGGGATAAATTCAGGTATTTCATGGAGCAGTTCGGCGTCGAGCACGGACGTCTCATTTCGCAGTTTCCAAAGAAATGGAAGCGGTACGTCATCGAAGCGTGTGCGGATACGGAAATCAACCGGAAAAGGATCGAAGTGCGACTACGGTCTATCGATGATCGGCTCATCCGTTCGGGTCGTCCCTACGACCCGAAACAGTCCTGGCTGGTTAATGCCATTACCCAGCACGGCCAAAATCCTTTCCATGCCATCATCGCGCGGCAAAACCCGGTCAACCACGCGGACGTGATTAAGGCCGACGACGTCAGTGATTCGACGCCAAAGTGGGCCGTCCGTGCACGTAAGCGGGTACGCAGAAGCGCCATGGATCTGGCCGAGGCCATCGCACCGCTGATCAGGATCAGCAAGAAGGTCGTCTTAGTGGATCCTTATTTCAGACCAACGGAGCGACGCTACCAGCGAAGCCTCGGAGCAATCCTGAGAACGGGTTGGCATTCAGGAATCGAGCGCATCGAAATTCACTGCCGTACGCTTGGAAATCCAACAGAGATGTGGGAGAACGATTGCCGGCGGGCTTTCTTGCCATGTTTGCCGAACGGTGTAGCGGTCACGCTGGTGCGCTGGCGTGAGCGAGACGGCGGGGAAACCATGCATGCCCGTTACGTCCTGACCGAGCGCGGCGGTTTACACATCGACTATGGCCTGGACGAGGGCAACGGAAACCAGACGACCGATATTTCTCTGCTCAGTCAGGCAGATAGTGCCGAGCGTCTCCGCGATTACGAAACCCCCATCTCACCCTTTGATGAGGTGGACCGTATTACGCTTCGCCGGTGAGTCCCATGAGCAAGAAAACCGACGGCTATGTCCTCCTCTCCTGGATCGCCAAAAGCAACGATCCCTACCAGCAGGTAGGCGAGCAGCGGATGCTCGGCCCCACGCTCGGGCTCCTCTTCGAAGAGGCCTCCCCCTATCACGGGCAGATCACGGACGTGGTGCTCTTTGCCCGGGACCACGACGAAAAGCCACGATCCGGCGAGCTATCGGAGCGCCAGATCCTCGACTACCTCACGCGCGAGATCCGGGAGCGCGATCCCGGTATCACGGTGCACCCACGCCTCTGGGAGGGGGAGGACCCGACCGACTACGAGGCCATCCACGCCTTCCTCAAGGCCGAGGTGCCCCGGCTGCGCGAGCAGTTTCCCGGGCGCGCGTGGGTCATCCACATCAGCCCCGGCACGCCCGCCATGCAGACCATCTGGGTGCTGATGGTCGAGACGGGGCAGATCCCGGGGCCGGTCACCATGGTCAAGTCGTACCGGCCGTGGGAGCGCAAGGAGGGCAAGCTGGCCGTGCCGGTGCGGCTGAACCTGGAGACCCTGTTCCGGACGCTGCCGGCCTCCCGTCCGGCGGAGGTGGCCGACGAGGGCGAAGAGATCTTCTGGAACCCGGCCCGCTTCCGGTCCGACCGGCTGAAACAGCTCTACGCGCAGGCCCGCCGCATCGCCCCTCTCAACGTGCCCGTGCTGATCCTGGGCGAGCGCGGCACCGGCAAGACGACGCTCGCCTCGTGGATCCGCCTCAACAGCCCGTTCCGCAACAAGAAGCTCGACGACCACTGGCCCTCGCTCGCCTGCGGCGCCTACACGTCCGAGACCATGCGCTCGGAGCTGCTGGGCCATAAGAAGGGCGCCTTCACCGGCGCGGACCGGGACAAACCCGGCCTCTTCCAGCAGGCCGACGGCGACACCCTCTTCCTCGATGAGATCGGCGACATCTCGCCGGACCTGCAGCGCCTGCTCATCCGCGCCATCGAAGAGAAACGCTTCTACCCCCTCGGGGCCGACAAGCCCGAGCAGAGCAACTTCCGCCTCATCACGGCCACCAACCGCCCGGTGGCCGACCTCCGCCGCCGCCTCGACGACGACTTCTTCGACCGCATCGGGCAGTTCGTGCTGCGCCTCCCGCCCCTCCGCGAGATCCCCGAAGAGATCCCCTGGCTCTGGCCGACCGTGCTGCAGGAAGCCCTGCGCCGTGCAGGCGCCCGGACGCTCTTTGTGCCCCTGGACGAAGCAGACGAGCACCGGCTGGTGGAGCAGCTGCAACGCCATCCGTTGCCCGGCAACATCCGCGACCTGTTCAAGGTGGCCAACCAGCTCATCGCGTCCCGCATCGCCGTGGACGAGGCCACCCCGGTGCTGCCCCCGGACGAGGCGATCCGCCACGCCCTGAAGGCCCTGGAGACGGACCTCTTCCCACCGCCCGAGGTGGACCTGGCCCGTGCGCTGGCGGCGGCCTACGCGAAAGACCTGCCCCTCGACAGCCTGCTCGAAAACCTGGAACGGGTCGAGATCAAGCAATACACCCGCAAGTTCTCCGCCTACCTGGCCGACGAGGTGCTCCGGTACGCGAAGCGGCACGGACGCAACGTGGAGGAATGGACCGATTACACGCCCCGTCGGCTTCAGGACCTGCAGAAGGCGCGAGTGTAGGCAAGTACTTTCCGCAATAAATAAACCAAGACCTTATTCACTATGGCACAGAACACATTTCCCTACGAAGCAAACATTGAGACCGCAAGATTGCTGTTGGATGTGGAAAATCCTCGCATTCCTCAACAGCCTTCCAATCAGCGCGATGCCATCGTTTCGATGGCAAGGAACCAAGAAAACAAACTGTTGGCGCTTGCCAAACATATCGTCGAAAATGGCCTAAACCCTGCCGATCGGCTCATTGTTATCCCGGACGGTCCCGATGATTTTATTGTGCTTGATGGGAATCGCCGCCTCACGGCTTTGAAGGTGCTCGAAACACCCGAAATGGTTCTCGATAGTCTTAAGGGGTCGGCAGCCAGACAGCTAAAGAAGCTAGCAGATACATATAAGCAGGCCCCTATCGACCGGCTACCCTGTATAGTTTTACGCGACCGAGAAGAAGCAGACACGTGGATCGAGCTTCTGCACGATGACAAAAGCGGTGGTGCCGGCCCCGTGAAGTGGAGTGCACAGCAGAAACGGCGCTATCAGAGTCGCAGGGGAGCCAAACCCTACCATCTTCAAGTTTCTCGATTTTGTAACGCAGCAAGGCTCTCTGAGTCAAGAAACGCAGCAGAAGATCGCAGCGGGAAGGTATCCAGTCAGCACGTTAGAACGGTTGCTTAATACGCCTTACGTTAGAGAAAAGCTGGGTATAAAGTTCAGCGAAGGGAAAGTGCAAACCCATCTACCAAAGAACGAGGTGCTCAAAGGACTCAGCCATGTAATAGACGACATTGGGACGGGACGGGTGAAGGTAGGACAGTTAATGAGACAGGCCCAGCGTATCGATTATATCAACGGGCTGGACGAAGCTGTACTTCCCGATTTAACCCTGGCCCAAGGTAAAGCACAATCGATTGAGGACCCTTCGCCAGAACCCGAAAAGCCCGACGGGAAACCGCGTAGCAAAGACCGCCAGCATAGTACCACCCGCAAACATCTCATCCCGCATGACTTCACTATTAGCATCGAAGCTGCCCGCATTAACGATATTTACATTGAGCTGAAACGACGGCTCGAAGTACAGAAGACGCCAAATGCCGTTGCCGTTATGCTACGTGTCTTTCTAGAACTGAGCCTTGATGATTTCTTAGAGCGGAACAGCATTGATGTACAAGGTCGTCCAACTCTGGCCAATAAGGTCAAAGCGTCTGCAGATTACCTGCAGAACCGAGGGGTCATGAGTGCGAACGAACTTCAACCAATTCGCCGTGCAGTTCAAGACCAAGACGATACGAACTCTGTTAGAACGTTGCATGGATTCGTACACAACCGACGATTTTCACCTGCGCCGAGTGATTTGATAGCTATCTGGGATACCTTCCAGATCTTCTTCGAGCAACTGTGGCCAGACTGATCCACCTTGCCTATCTTTTAGGGTGACTATCGCTAGCATTGCAGCGCCCCCATGTACTACTCCCCCCTCCGTTATCCCGGCGGCAAACGCAAGCTCGCCAACTTCTTCAAGCTGCTGTTCCGGGCGAACGACCTGATGGACGGGGACTACGTGGAGCCCTACGCGGGCGGGGCCGCGGTGGCCCTCGCGCTGCTCTTCGAGAACTACGCAGCCCGCATCCACATCAACGACCTGGACCGGGGGGTCTATGCGTTCTGGCGCGCCGTCCTCTGCGACACGGACGCGCTCTGCCGGCGTATCGCCGAGGTGCCCGTCGACATGGAGACCTGGGAGCGGCAACGCGCCGTCTATGACGCGACGGACCCGGACCCGCTCGACCTCGCGGTGGCCACCTTCTTCCTCAACCGCACCAACCGATCGGGCATCATCACGGGCGGCGTCATTGGAGGCAAGGCCCAAAAGGGCGCCTGGAAGCTCGATGCGCGCTTCAACAAGCCCGACCTCATCCAGCGGATCGAAAAGATCGCCCGCCATCGGAGCCGCATCCACCTGTACAACGACGATGCGGCCCCCTTCATCGACCGCATGGCGCACACCCTGCCACCGCGGTCGCTCTTCTACCTCGATCCTCCCTATTACGTCAAGGGCAAGAGCGAGCTCTACGCCAACTATTACGAGGAACAGGACCACCGGCTCATCGCGGAGCGGGTAAGCCGCCTCGAGCATCCCTGGGTCGTCTCCTACGACGACGTGCCGGAAATCCGCACGCTGTACCGGCGCTTCCGCTGCGTGGCCTATGGCATCAGTTACAGCACACAGGACCGGTATCGGGGGCGGGAGGTGATGTTCGCCTCGGATGGGCTGGTGCTCCCACCGGTCGACAACCCCTCGGCGATCAAGGCCGGCGAGTGCCGCAGGCTGGAACGGCACATCGCGCAAGCCGCCGCAGCGCCCCTGTTGGACCTGTGAGCCCACCCTGACAGGGATCCGGTCCAGAAATACATTCACTATCCCGTTCCCAGAGCACAACTCGACCGTGCCCATCATCGCCTTCACCGCGTCCCGGCAATCATGGCTCCTCCAGAAGCTGGAAGACGAAGGGGTCGATGGTTACTGGTCGAAGGAGCGTCCCGGAGAGGGCGTCAGTGACCTGTATAGTGCCTCGCAAGCAG
The DNA here is from genome assembly GCA_003285105.1 of Roseithermus sacchariphilus. Classification (GTDB taxonomy): domain Bacteria; phylum Bacteroidota; class Rhodothermia; order Rhodothermales; family MEBIC09517; genus Roseithermus; species Roseithermus sacchariphilus. The sequence goes on from CP030158.1 coordinate 2,332,405, forward strand.
CCGAGCTGTTGGATCAGATTCGTGAAGCCGTTTCCCGTCGTGAGCGATATGCCTTCCTCTCGCTGAGCCCTGCTAAACCCAACGGTAAGGGTATGGCCAGCCCTGACAGCAACGCACATATGCGGCTTCTTCTCCTCTATGAGGGACGATGCGATCTGGCAGATCTGTTTGATCGCTACCGCCGAGACATTCGCAACCGGCTCGATCTCATCCACGGCGAATCTCTGAAAACCAGGGCCTCCCATGCTACGCTCGAAGATGTACGAGGCCTCGTCAGGGTGTTACGTTTTGCCCTGAGGGGGTGAATGCCTTGGCCATGGATATTCTTTCTCCACTCCTTCGCCCCCACCTGTGGTATGACCGCCCCACGCTCGTAAACGACGGGCGCCTGATCCCCGAGGCCGGCGGTATTTATGCCTGGTACTTCGACGAAGCCCCACCCGAAGTGCCCGTCTCGGATTGCCATACGCACCGGGGGTGGAAACTTCTCTATGTGGGCATCTCGCCGTCTCGCCCCGTCGTTCGGCGGACGGCGCATCAGACCCTGCGCAAGCGGCTACAAGCCCACCTGAGCGGCAACGCCGAGGGATCCACGCTGCGCAGGACGCTGGGTATCCTGCTGGCGGAGACCCTGGGCATTGCTCTGAGACGCGTAGGGAGTTCCGGGCGGCGGATGACGTTCACGCCTGATGGAGAAGCACGGCTCTCGGCCTGGATGGACCGGCACGTACGGATAGCCTGGCTGGTCTGCGACACCCCCTGGGCGCTGGAGTCGGTGATGCTGGAGACCTGTTCGTTGCCGCTGAACTTGATAAGGCAATGACCATCATCCCTTTGCGCCTCGTCTGAAGCAGCTCCGGAAAGCGGCCCGCGTGCAGGCGGCGCAGTTACCCATCGTCCGCTAACGCGCATACCCTGCAAAGGCCCGCTCCACCTGCTCCCTGACCGCCCCCGCGAACACATCGGCGTAGGTGCGCGCGGTGATGCGGATGTCGCTGTGGCCGAGGAGCTTCTGGATCGTGCGCAACGGCACACCGGCCGAGGCCAGCACGGTGCCGTACGTCTTACGCAGGCTGTGGAACGTCAGCGACTCCGGGAGTTGGGCCATCCGCCGGTATTTCCTGAAAAGACGGCTGGTGCGGGCGTAGCTGAGGCGTCCCTCGCCGCCCGGGCTCTGAAACACGTAGCCGCCCTGCCACCCCCGCTCCGCATAGAGGCGCCGCAGCACCTCGGCGGCATCAGGGCTGATGTGGACCGTACGCTCATCGCCCGTCTTGGTACGGTGCTCCCGGCGGTTGCTGCGCACGACGACCAGCGCCTCCTCCACGTTCACGTCCGCCCATTGGAGCGCGCAGAGCTCGCCCAGGCGCAGCCCGCTGCCGGCGGCAAAACGCACCACGTCGGCAAACCAGAGGATCTCCCCCGCACGCGCACCCCGCATCCGGTGATGCGCCTCGATGGTAGTCAGCAGCCGGTCCAGCTGCTCCACCGTGAGGTAGTTGACCGCTTTCCGAGGCGCTTTCGGACGACGGATCTCGTCGCAGGGGTTCTGGGGCGCATACCCGGCCGTGACGCAGAACGTGAAGAAGGTATTCAGCCGGGCATAGTACGTGCACCGGGTGTAGTCGGCCAGGCCGGGCTGGTGAATGAAGCGCCGCACGTCCTGCACCGTGACCCGATCGACCGTGATCTCCGGTGCCAGGAACGAGGCAAAGCGCTCCAGCACACGCAAACGCTGCCGGGTGGAATGCCGTCCGTAGCCCTCGGCCTCACGATGCCGGGCATAGGCGGCGATGGCTTCGGACAGGAGGACGGTGCGGCGGAGGGCCTCCTGCCAGGGGTCGTAGTCGCCGCGCATGTAGGCGTCGCTCAGTTCGATGAACCGCCGCTGCGCGTCGCGCTGGTTCTTCGTGCCCAGGGCCACCCACTTGCGCCCGCGGTGCCGGTCGTAAAAGTCGGCGTAGTACGATCCTTTCTTCTTCCTCAGCCGGGGTGCTCTACGTGCGGGGATCATGGCAGGTCGGGTGCAAGGGTTTGACGTGAACGGGAAGGCCGGCTCAGGCGAGCGCGGCGAGCAACTCGGCCGGCGTGTAGACGGACAGCGTGGCCGCCCGGAAGTCCGGCGCGTTGCGGGTAACGAGGCCGTCGGCGCCGGCGAGGCGGGCCGCCTCGTGCAGCACCGCGTCCTCGAAGTCCTTCCAGCCCGCACCGAGCGCGGCCTCGATCGTCTGGCGCGTCACCGGGAGCACCTCGAAGCGGCGCAGCAGGTGCGCGAGGTCGTCCCGCGTCTGGGCCGGGCCGTAGGCGCGTTCGAGGAAGTAGGCCAGCGTCGTCAGCGTCGTGGCGGCCAGGCATCCCTCGAGCCGCCCGGTCTCCACCGCATCGAGGAGCCGGACGGCGTTGTGCTGGTGCGGCGCCCGCGCCAGCAGGGCGTCGAGGAGGACGTTCGTGTCGAAGAGGATGCGCATGGCCTACCGGTGCTTTTCTTCGAGGTAGCGGTAGTAATCCTCCTCATCCAGATCGACGGCCGGCTTGCGCCCCAGGAGCGACCGCGTCCAGGGCGAGAGGCGATCCTTCCAGTCCTCCTCGGCCTGTGGCGGGCGCTCCGCTTCCACCTGCCGGGCGAGCGCCCTGAAATACCCGGCGACGAGCCGGGAGAGCGAGGTGCCGTGCTCGTCGGCGTACCGTTTGGCGGCCTCGATGAGGTCGCGGTCGAGGCGCAATGTGAGCTTGGTGCGGGGCGATGACTCGGGCATGGCGACAGGGGTTCAGGTAGTGTGACGTACACCGTGCGCATTTGTGTACGTCAGCGTGTTCGGGCGGTTCAGGCCGGGCGCAGGTAGAAGACCACCTTGCCGATGACCTCGCACGTGCAGGTCATGCCGGTGACCTCGGAGCGGTACGTGTTGGGCGTGTCGGCCTCGGGCAGGGGGCGGAGCATCTCGCTCCGGTAGGCCGGGTTGACGGGGATGATCTCGAGCACGCCGCCGCCGAAGCGCTGCACCTTCTTCACCAGCACCAGGTCGTCGAGGCGCAGCACGTAGATGCCGGCGTCGCTGACGGCCTGCACGGGCTCGTAGACCACCGTGTCGTTGGCGCGGATCTCCGGTTCCATCGAGTCGCCGACGACCTTGATGGAGCGGAGGCGGTCGGGGTTGGTGTTGGTCAGGCGGGCGATCTCGTCGCGGGAGAAGGCGTCGTAGCGTTCCGCCTCGCCGGCGCCGTTGTCGTAGCCGTACCCGGCCGAGGCGTGCCCGACGCGGGGGATGAGCACGATGCGGCTCGGGTCGAACTCGGGCCGGGCGCCGTCGCGCTCCACCGGCAGGCGCCGGCCTTCGGAGGGCGGGACGACCGCAGCCTGTTCAGCGCCGAACGATCGTTCGGCACCGCCTTCCAGCCCCAGGTCGCTCCACGAGAGGCCCAGGATCTCCACCAGCACCGGCAGATACTTGGTGCCCGGCAGCTTCTCGCCGCGCGTCCAGTTGCTGACGGTGCTCTGGCCGGGCCGCGAGCCGATGCGCGCCTCGATGGCCTCGGCAAGCGCCTCCTGCGTCAGCCCCAGCCGCGTCATCGCCTCCCCCACACGGCGGACGAACAGCTCCGGGTCGATCACTTTTTTGACACGCGGCATATGTGTAAGTATTGTTTAGTGATAAAAGGAGATTTATATTGAGGCCACAGGAAGGCCTCTACGGTGTAATATACGCTGTGAGGTGATCGGTAACAATATGTGCGGTGATAATTATGATCGCCAATCGCAAACCCTGCTGGATGGACGGCACGCTCGTCCCCTTCGACGAGTACCTGCGGCGCGTCGAGGCGGCCCGACGCCGGGCCGAGGCGCTGTGCCTGACGCGCACCTGGATCGCCGCGCAGATCGGCCGCAGCCGGGGCCACACCACGCGCGTGCTCGCCGGACAGGATCGCGGCGTCGAGACGCTGCTGCGCATCGAGGCGCTGCTGCGCCGCGTCGAGGCCGGGGAGGTGGCCCCGCGATGAGCATCCTCCGCGCCCCGACACGCCCCCACGGCTTCGCGGTCATCGACCGCCGCACGCTGGCCGACGAGCGCCTCTCCTGGGCCGCCCGGGGCCTGCTCGCCTACCTGCTCTCGCTCCCCGACGACTGGCAGGTGCGCCCCGGACACCTGGCCGGCCGCGCCCCCTGCTCGGACTACCGCCTCCGGCAGGCCCTGGCCGAACTCCAGGCCTGCGGCTACGCCCGCGTCCAGCGACGCCGCCGCCGCGACGGCAAGCTCGCCGGCAGCACCTGGCTCATCGCCGAACGCCCCGAACTGCTCGAACCGGATGAGGCCGAGCCGGATGAGGAGGAGCCGGACGAGGCCGAGCCGGATGAGGAGGAGCCGGACGAAGCCGAGCCGGATGAGGAGGAGCCGGACGAAGCCGAGCCGGATGAGGCCGAGCCCGCTCCGGCGAAGCCGTATCGCCATATCCGCCTCGTGGCACCGCACGCCGCGAAGAAAACGCCGTTTCCGGGCGATACGGCCACATCGCGATCCACCGAGAACCGGCCATCACCGGGAGCCGGTGTTTCCCGGGACTCGGCCCATTCGCCCCCCTTACCAAGCATAGAAGAACAACCAAGTATTAAAACAGCAGCAACACCCTGCTCGGGCGACGGCATCCACCGGCTGGGGACTCTGCTTCCGGTGCCGGACACCCCGCCGGATGCCGAACGATCGTTCGGCCATGCTGCTGCTGCTCTGGAAAAGAAGAACCTGCTGTTTCTGTTGACGAGCCGCGGCGTGGATGCGCCCGTGGCTCGGCGGCTCGTCGAGCGCTTCCCGGCGGAACGCATCCGTCGTCAGGTGGCGAGCTTCGACCGTGAACGCCCCGCCTCGGTGGGCTGGCTCGTGAAGGCCATCGAGCACGACTACGCGCCCCGCACCGCCGGGGCCGCGGAGCCGGAACTGCTCACCTACCAGCAGATGCTCCGCTGGTGCGAGGCGAACGGCGGGCTGCACCGCACCGCCGAGTTCGAGGTCGTCCGCCGGCCCGACGGCACCACCCGCTTCAAACTGGCCGCAAGGGCCGTGTCACACGGCCAACGCGGCCCTTCGGCCCCATGAACCCCACGACGCACACCCCCGCACCGCTGCCGAACGATCAGGCCGCAAGGGCCGTGTCACACGGCCAACGCGGCCCTTCGGCCCATGACCTGGCCGCGCTCCGGGCGCACCTGGCCGAGTTGGCCGCCCGGCAGGCCCGCATCGAAGACCTGCTCGTCCGCCTCTCGGCCGGCAAGCACCTGGAGCTGCTCACGACCGAGGACGTCCGCCGCATCCTCGGCATCGGCCGCACGAAGCTGAACGAGCTGATCGCCTCGGGAGAGCTGCCCATGTGGAAGCTGGGCGGCGAGCGCCGCATCACGCGGGCCGGGCTGGAGGCCTACATCCGGGCGCAGGCACGGGGAGGGCGATGACCGTGCGACGCCGCTTCCCCCATAACGCCCTGCTCGACACCACGCCGGACGGCCTGGCCCTCATCCGCCGCTGCGAGCGCTTCGCCGGGCGCTGGTACCGCTGCCCCGCCGGCGTCTGGACGATCGGCTACGGCACCACCGAGCACCTGCTGCCGGGCATCCACCGGCAGACGCTCCCCGGCCCCATCACGAAGGCCGACGCCGAACGCCTCCTCCGCCGCAGCCTCATCCAGGTCTTCGAGCCCGCCGTCGAACGCCTCGTCCGCGCCGACCTCACGGCCAACCAGTTCTCCGCGCTCGTCTCGTTCGTCTACAACGTCGGCGTGCCCCGCTTCGCCCGCTCGACGCTCCTGCGCAAGCTCAACCGCAGCGACTACGACGGGGCCGCCGCCGAGTTCGAGCGGTGGGTCTACGCCGGCGGGCAGCGCCTCCGGGGCCTCGTGCACCGCCGCCGCGCCGAACGCACCCTCTTCGAGACGCCGGACGACCCGCCGGGCGCGCTCCGCCTCACCGGCCTCGAGCCGCTCCCGCCCGTCCGCGTCGAGCCCTCGCCCACCGCGCCGAACGATCCGGCCGCGTTACGCGGCCCTTCGACCCTGAATCGCCCCCACAACCCGCGCCTGCCCTGATGGATCTCCTGCCCGGCATCGACCTCGCCAGCGTGCTCGTCGGGGCCGTCAGCGGCCTCGTGGGGGCGGTGCTGACGTTCCTGGCCACGCGGCGGCAGCACGAGGTGTCCGAGCGGTCGGTCTACATCGCCGCCGTGGAGGGGCTGACGGCGTCGCTGCGGGCGGAGATCGAGCGGGTCAACGAGGCCCGGCGCGCGATGAAGGCGCGGATCGAGGCGCTGGAGCAGCGCATCGCGGAGCTGGAGGCGCGGGAGCGGACGCTGCAGGCCCGCATCGACGAGCTGGAGCGCGAGCGCGACCGCCTCCGCGACGACCTCCGCCGACACATCAATGGCAACCCGCCGGAGGAATCGCCATGACGTACCGGCCCCGTATCGCCTTCAGCCGAAGGGCCGCCCGGTGGCTGCTCGCGCTGCTCGTGCTCGCGGCCGTGATGTGGCTCGGGCGGTCTTGCTCGCGGCCCTCCGCCCCGCCGCCGGCCACGCCGTCCGGGCGGGTCGAGGCCCCGGCGCCGCTCCTGCCACGGGCCGACGCCGTCACGGTGGCCCGGCGAATTGACACCGCGACCGTTGCCACGGAGCGCATTGCCGTCCGGGGCGGCCGCCGGTACGCCGCCACGGTGACGGTCGAAGCCGAAGGCACCGGTGTCGTGCTCGGCGTCCGGCGCGTCGATCCGGGCTGGTTCGCCGAGTTCCGCCTCGAGCGCCCCGACCGCGTGGCCGTCGACGTGCTGCCCGGCTACGAGGCCGACGTGCTGACGGTGGCGCAGCGCCTGCCCGTCTTCGACGTCGAGGCGGCCCCGCAGGTGGGCCTCGGCCTCGGGCCACGCGGCGTCTCCGGCGTGGCGGCGCTGACCGTCGTGCGCGCCTGGGGCGTCCATCTCGGCGGCTTCGCGGCGGTGGCCTTCCGGCCCGGCCGTCGTCGCCTTCATACCGGCGGCTACGCCTCGGTGCGCCCGCGCCCGGCCTTCTCCGTCGGCCTCGGCGTCGATGCGCTCACACGCCGTCCAATCCTCACCCTCACCCTTAACCTGTAACCCCGCTATGGTCACCATCACGATTCAAATCCACATGGCCGCGTCACGCGGCCCTCACGGCCTCGACGGCGTCGTCGAGGTCATCCCGGCTGAGCCGGAGCCTCCCCCTCCGGCCCACACCGCCCGTGGCGACGGCGCGAGCCACACGCCCCCCGAGCCGCCTTCCGAAACCCGACCCTACCGCTACCCCGATGGCACCAACCCGCCCCCCGCTGACGCAACGCCGAACGATCGTTCGGCCATCACCACCGGCACGCACACCCTCCGCGACCACATCGCCGTGCTGGAGGCCTGGCTGCACGCCCTCGACCCCGCGGCCCTCGCCGCCGTGCGCCAGGTCGTCACCCCGGACACCCCGGCGGATGCATGCATCGACTACGCCTTCCGCCTGGAGGCGGCGATCCGAACGCTGCGCCCGGTGCGGGGCGGTGACCCCGAGGACAACCCGCACGACGACCCGCCGGCTCGCTGACCGGCCGAGCCCGATCCGGGTGAGCACGATGAGGGGCGACGCCGAACGATCGTTCGGCGCATTGACCACCCAGCGCCTACTCACGACCCAGTTCCTCGTCCAGTTCTTGCGCGGTTACCTGAAAGGGCGAGACCTCAAAGCGCCCCGACGCATCGAGGAACGCCTGACGGCTCAGGCCCGCCAGCCTTCGATGGGGAGATACGGCCCGGTTCACGCCACTTGACCACGGCTGCCAGACAAGCCCTCCCTCGTGACCTCCCTGATCAGTTCCGCCCACCTTGTACAGGGGTCTGCCCTGCCTCAGCCTCCGGGCTCCGTGTCCTCTGCCGGCCCGTAGTGGCGGTCTACGAGGTTCATCACGGGCACGAGCACAGGCAAACCGGTCGGTAGACGAGGCGGGGCCTTCGGGTCGGGATACGCCTCGGCCGTCCGGTGCACGATGTACCCGATGGCGTCGCGCATCCAGGCCGGCTCCTCGATCATACCGTAAGGCGCCACCCCCAGGCAGACTCCGATGGCATGAACGACCGAATTGAAGGGCAACACCAGGTAGCAGGTTTCCCCCTGCTTTTCCCGGCGCTGTCCGGGTACGAGGTTCGTCATCCGCATGGCATCGAAGAACCGCCTATCCACCCGGAAGCGCACCTCGAACGGCTCCTCTACCGTGGCCCCGTGCACCGTATCCGGCGCCAGCAGACACTCCAGATCGGAAGGATCGATCCCGGGATCGCTAAAGCCTACGTCCAGCTCTTCCAGCGACTCGATCATAGCCAGCGGAATCGGTCGAATCGTGCCTTTATGACTCCCTTCGGCATCCCGCACAAGAAGCACCGGCACGGCCGACATCAACGCGAGCGTGATCGGCTCCACGACCTCCTCCACCGTGTTTTTCCATCCCGGAGGGCGCACCGTAACCCGGATCCGCTTCCCGTGCAATACCGCTTTCATGACCTCGAAAAAGACGGACGGATCGAACGACGGCGCCGGCGCCTGATTGAAGAGACGCGTCTCCAGCTCCGGATTGTCCTTCAGCCAGTAGACGAGTTCGGGATTCATCGTCTCACGTACCCGACGAATCAGCTCGACGAGTTGCTTGTAGAGCGACGTGTCCTTCAGGCTGTGCATCGTCATGTAGAGCGACAGCAACAGGAGCAGTACCTGCTGCTCCGACAGGTCGATGGAGGAAATGGCCTTTTCGACCTCTGGAATACCCTGTAGCTCATACCGGGTCTGCGGGCCCCTTTCAATCCGCCGGATGGGATGACCTTCTTCCTGGAGTTGTTCGATGAGACGGCGCACTTGCCTGGACGAGCAACCGACCTGTTCAGCCAGTTCGCCGGCCGACAAAGGCCCCGTGGCCCGCTTGAGCTCCTCTAGCAAGCGTTCTTTTTTACGCATTGCTTTTACCTGTTCTTTGGTTGTGCAGGGTGATCCCTATCCATGTGTCGGCGGATTGCTTCAGGCTGCGCACCTCGCCCAGATGCACCTGAAGCAACGAGGCAATGTCTTCCAACCCCATGTGGTCGTAGTAATGCATCCAGGCTATGAGCCCCAGGCGGGGGGCATCTTCGCTATGACCTCTTGAATCAACAGGTGGCTTTCCTGCCGGGCCCATTGCGCATCCGGATCGCCTTCTCCGGCCATCTCCTCGACCGGTTCCGAATCCCCCTCTTTTTTCTTCCTCAGATAATCTTTGCAGGCATTTCCGGCCACGGTTTTCAGCCACGCGGCAAACTCACCCTGTTCGGGGTCGTACTGGTCGATGTTTTCCAGCACCTTGATCCAGATCTCCTGGGCCACGTCTTCGGCCTCATCGCTTTGCTGGAAATAGCGCCGGCAAAGGCCCAGCACCGTTCCCGCATGCCGGCTTACGAGTTCGCCATAAGCACGGTTGGCTTGCTCCCGCCCCTGTCGTATCTGCTCGATCAACTCCCTGTCCGTTTTCATGATGCCCCCTCCATGGTGCATTGAGCGAACCGTACGCCTGTAGAACGAAAACCCGGCAGAGACCCGGACATTTCCAGGTCCGGTTAAAAAAATCTTTTCTGTCGCCCGCGTTATCTGTTCAACTGCATGCTCGGGGATGCCCGGGTTCGGGGATGCCCGCGTCTGGGGTTCCCGTTCCGTATCGACCCCTGTCCCACTCTATAAAGACAGACTGGGCCTTATCCGGACACGAAAAGGTCCGGCTGCCGACCGGCCACTCGTTATGGGGGTGTACGCACGATTCATTCACTCAAACCGTGAGGTGCACCATGACCACACAACACCCCATCCCCACCCGCGAACTGTTCTCGTACCTGTCCTGGATCGGGAGCAAAATCAAAGAACCGGAAGGCCGCCTCCGGTTGTTCTTCGACGACGAGCCCGTGAACTGGGCAGATACCCCGGATCAGGAGGAGGTATCCTCCGATCTCAAGAAGCGGGACGCCGATACGTGGCGTCATATCCCGGCCGAAGAGCGGATGGAGTCGCTGGGGCTCTCCACGCTGGAGCGGCGTGTCGTCCGCGTGCTCCTGCTGCAGGCGGTCCTCCATTGTGCGCCGAAGAAGCCCTTCTGTGGCCGGCTCTCCCAGCTGCTGCCGCTCGTCGTGGACGCGGACAACCTCATGCACTCGTTGCAGGTCATGGAGTCGCTCACGCCCGAGGGACGCCTTCTGCAGAGCGGGCTGGTGCAGGTCAAAGGCGGCTTCGTCCTCAGCGACCCCAAAGTGCTGCTGACCGAGGACGGCATCGTGGAGCTGCTCGGCCCCGGGATCTTCCCGCTGCTGGGCCTGAAGCCCTTCGAGACCGCCGGCGATCCCTACGCGCTGCCGAAGCGGCTGGCGGACCAGTTGCCGGAAAACTTCCGGATCGACTGCTCCCCCGACCGGGCTACGGTGCTGGCCGGCTCCCTGGCGGCCTCCCGTGGCGGATCGCCCTGGCTGGCCCCCTCACGTCGGTTCGACCACGAGATCGTCGTGAAGGCGCTGAAGCGGTATGGGGGGCTGCTCGTGTTCGAGGAGGAGAACCTCTTCACGTCCAGCCGTGTCCGCGAGATCAACAAGGAGGTTCCGGTGCTGGTCATCCACCGGGAGTGGGACATCCCGAAGGTGGTCATCCGCGAGCGGAGCGTCCGCCTCTCGCAGTACCTGGACCGCCGGCTGCAGAAACATCTGGATCGGCAGAAGGCCCGCGTCAGCGGCGACGGCCAGGCCACGGACGTGCCCGAACTGAAGCAGCCGGATGATGAGGTCGATCGGCTCACGAAGGAGATCGACCAGATGCTCACACGGGTGTTGAGCGAGAACGCCGAGGCCTGACCGCAGACGCGGCTACGCCTACACCCTGGAACCGTAACGCTACAACCCTAACCCGTAGAGGTGAAGCCATGTACAGTGCCAAAATCGAACTCAACCGCCGTGTGGTGAAGGTGTACGACCATCAAGGTAAAAACATCCTGTCGCGTCCCTTCTCCCACCCCGTTGCCAGCGCCTACGTCAGCGGTAACCAACTGACGGTGCAGGACGAGACCGGACGGCTCTACGTCTACAACCTCCCCAGTGGGTCGATGGCCTACTCGCGGTAGGAAGCCGGGGGTGCCGGGGCGGGAACGTGGTGTTCCCGCCCCGGGCGCCTTCCTCACCCGGCCGTGCGGGCGCACACGCGCTCCCGGAACGACCCGAGCGCGTATCGCTTCGTCCCCTGCCCGCATCGGCTGACGAGCAGGCGATCCCCTTCGACATAGTAGATGGCATCCTGCCGGAACCCACGTCCCAGCTCACACGCCGCGTCGTGATCGAGCGCCACGCCCCAGCCAGGCTCGGCGTGTCCCGTATCGGGATCGTAGCCGGTAACACGGAACGGTCGCAGCCCGCGCGTGCGCAGTTCGGCCTCCAGGCGGCAGTCGGCCTCCTCGTTCTCCTCCGGGGTCCATGTCTGCCCCGTCGTGGCGTAGGCGGTGATGATGGCAAACCGTTCGGGCCACCGCTCCGGTGCGCCTTCAACCTCGAAATGCGTGCGCGCATAGGCAGGATGCACGTCGTCCGGAAAACCGCTCACGGGTGGATGCCTCGTCTGAAAAGCTCTGTTGAGAACACCGGAAATATACCATAACCCCAACCCTGTCGGGCCTTATGGAGAGAGATCATTACGAGCAGCTGCGCACGATTATGGCGTACCTGAAGGACATCCTGCAGCGATACCTGCCTTCGGAACGAGCCATCACGGCCACCCAGAAGATCGTCGCGAAGTTTAACAAGGAGCACGCCGAATCGGAGCGTACCCGCGAAGGGTATGACGTCTCGGAGCTGTCCTTCGAAGCGTCAAACGTCCGGGCGCATCGCACGCTGGGACTGTACCGCCGTGCGAGTGAAAAGCTCGATATGAATCGGGATACACTGGCCCGGGACTGGGCAACGGTGCCGGCCGAAGACTACATGGAGCAGCAGAACTACACGCCGCTGGAGCGTCGGATCCTCCGCGTGTTGCTCGTGCAGGAAGTTATGCGCGAACTCCGTAAAAAGCCGTTCGACGATCGCCTCTCGGGCCTGCTCTCCCTGATCTCGAATGACTCGTCGACCGCCATGCACCTCGCCGTCGTTGACCTGCTGATGCCCTATGGTCGGTTGCGGCAGGAAGGGTTGGTCTGCGTGAAGGGTGCGCTGCTGTGCGGCGACCCGGTGGTGAAACTCCGACGCGAGATGCTCGTGCCGCTGCTCGGGGAGAATCTGTTCCTGCTGATGGGTCTGGAGCCGCTCACCCCGGCTCCGCTCGCGCCCGCCTCCTTCGAGCGCCATGACCTGAAGCACGTCCTCATCGAGGGGCCACGCCAGGAAGCGGCGCGCCTGGCTGCCCTCCTGTGCTCATGCACCGGGGGCACCGCCTGGGCAGTGCCCCCCGGGCTGGACGTCGCCGACCTGCCAGCGAAGCTGCTCAGCGCGGCGCTCCAACAGCACGGCGGCTTGCTCGTCCTCGATACCGCGCGCGCATATACGAGCGGCGCGCTCGTGAAACTGCTTCGCCACATGCCCGTGCTGCAACTCTCGGAGACGAGAGAGGACATCCGCGTCCAGGCCCCACAGGATCCGAGTTTCGGTGAGGTGCTCCACGAGTGGCTCTCGTCCCAACTGGCCGGTGACGATGCGTGATTGAGCACACGCTCACCCCCCTCTGAAATGACCGGCCGAGCTTCAAGGGCGGCAGGGGCCAGCGCGGGCGACAGCCCGGCGCGCCGCGCCGCCCACGGCGATACGCATCGGCCCGGCACCCGCGCCGCAGGCGCCGGCGGCCCCCGGAGAGCCGTCAGGCGTGGGGCCAGGCCAAACAGCCGAACGATCGTTCGGCGCCGTGTCCATCACCAGCCGCGTGCCCGGTGGGCCACGTCCGACCGGACGCGGTAGAGGTCGTCCTGCAGATGGCGCACCTCGCCTTCCAGACGATCCACGCGCCGGTGCAGCCGCTCGGCCGCCTCATCGCGGCGCGAGAAACGCACCTCGCTCGTCTCCCGCATCGCCTCGACCAGCCCGCACAGGCGGTCGAGTTGCTCCTTCAGCGCCTCCAGGGTCAGGGTGTCGCTCATGGTTTCCGAAGTGGTTGTGGCGGCCCCCGGCAGGCGCGCGGCTGTGTTGCACGGCCAGAGCGGCACAGGGGGCCGGCCGGGCCGGTGAGGATTCAGGCAACGGCATGGTAGGCAAACACCGGCTCCTGCACGACGGGCTGCGGCAGCGCCTCCAGGGCTTCCAGCGCCCGGCCGATGCCGGTCAGCACGACGTTGCACCCCTTGAAGCGGTGGCCGCTGTCGGTCACCTGCAGCACGAAGCAGCGGACGTGCCCCGTCTCCAGCAGCGGGCGCAGCCAGCGGACGTGCTTCGGGCGGATGAAGCCCACCGGCACGCCGTGCCAGAGGGCCGCGATCCGATGACCTTCGCAGTGCAGGTCGAGAGGCTGGAAGGGCGTGCCGGCCTGGCGGATGGCGTCGAGCACGTCCTGATGGCGGCTCACGCCGTCGAGCTTCGAGGGCAGGGCGAAGGTGTGTCCGCCGCGGTCGAGGACGAAGGCGACGGCCTGAGCGGCCTTCGTTTCGGCGTCGAAGCGGCATCCGGTGGCGCGGGTGTGGCGGATCCAGCGGTAGGCGGTTTCGATGAGATGCATGGGTCTGGCGGGATGCGCCCGGCCCACCGACAGGCAGCGGGCCGGGCCGGTGAGGATTCAGGCGGCGAGGGTGGTGACCAGGCGCTCGGCGTGGGCGATGGCCGCACGGCGGGCACCGAAGAACCAGTGCCGACGCCGGCCTTCGGGGGCGCGAAAGATGCGGATTTCATAGACGCCGCGGCGGAGGCGGTAGAGCGAGAAGGTGCGGGTGTGGAGGTACATGGCTGCAAGGGTTTGGATGGATGAAAACGGGAAGGGGAACGGTGCTTACTGCTGATACTAATGTAAGATAAATAGTGATAAATAGCAAGTTTTAAAGAAAATAAAAGTGATAAAAATGGTGATAACCACGCCCTAGAACAGCCCGAGCTGCCGCGCCCCGGCACGCCAGTACCACCCGCCCCCGAGCGGACGGAACCCCCACCCCGGCGGCACCGCCACCCCAGGCGGCAAAAAGACCAGGCACGCCACCCCCAGCCCCGCCGCCAGCGCCAGCGACGCCCACGAACCCGAACCCCGCCCCGAAAAACACGCCGACGCCGAGCGCGACGGCACTAGCCCCGCCGGGCACGCACGCCCCGGACACGACACCCACACCCCGCCCGCCGCCGCCACGGCCCGCACGCACGCCACCGACCGTGCCGCCGGCGCCCCCCGCCCCGACCCGAACGCCGACGCCCGAAACACCCGCAGCCGCGCCGCCGGCACCGACGCCCGCACCACCGCATCGACGCCCCGCGCACACCCGACCACGACCCGCCCCCGCACCAGCGGCAGCACCGCCCGCACCGCCGCCACGCACACCGACGACGGCGAACGCGAACCCGAGAACCCCACCACCGGGGCAGACGAAAGAGCGGAGCGGACGGACATGGCAACGACGTGGCAGGTGAAGAAAAAACCTGAACCGGGGGGCTGAATGCCCAATCAGCCTGCGCACAGCGGAGGCCAGGTGGAGCGCCCGCAGGCGCGGACCTGCACAAGCGCAGCGCCGAAGGGAGCACCGAGGACGAACAGGGCCGCTAGGGTCGCGTCATGCGGCCTATCGGCCCGTACCTTGCCGGAGCGAGCACGGGCGTATCCTGACAAAGCCCCCCCGGTGATAGAAGTAGACAGAGCAAGGGTGTCAGCGCGGACGAGATGGGTTCAGCGGGGCGTCAGCCCGGCCGGTCAGCGGCGGAAGGGGAAGCGGAGAGGTGCGGGCAGCGGCGCGGGGACGGCTCTGTCTCGGCCCGGCGCCGCGTGCGGTGTGCCTTCGGGATCAGTCGCGGCGAGGCGCGGAGGGCCTGGCCGCGTACTCGGCTGTCAGGCGGGCGGTAGGTTGGCCGAGCGGCACGCTGGACGTGCCCGGCGGGCTGGAGCTGTAGCCGTGGGGGCCACGGCCTGGGTGCCGCGAGTTGGGCTGGTGTCGGTTTGCTTTTCCGGTGCCAACGACAGGCCGGCGTGCCCGCCGCCGACAGGCGTGCCAGGGCCGCCGTGCCGGAGGGAAGGCCGTGTGCGTGTACGTAGATGCTTCAGGCAGCGACGGCCGAAGGCCTGCGGCCCCGGACGCGGGGCCAGGAAAAAAAGAAGGCCCGCCGGCAAACCCTTGCAAGGAAAACCAACGGGCCAGAGCGCGCTCCCGTTAAAGCGCGCATTGACCGAAAGGTAGACACCACGGCGGCGGCCTGTCAATCAGCCGCCGCAAAAGAGGGGGCCAACGCGCTTTTTGTAGAACATTTGTAGAACGCCCTCAAAAACCAAGGCGCCAACCCTATGAGGATCAACGCCTTGGCTCAAAAGGTGCTGTACCCGGGGTGGGACTCGAACCCACACTCCTTTGAGGGGAACCGGATTTTGAGTCCGGCGCGTCTACCGATTCCGCCACCCGGGCCGGGGAAACAGGCTCTCAGTCTATCATACGAACACCCCATTGTCAATGTGCCGGGGCGTTTTTTGCCGGCCCTTCGCATCGGGCGCGCGGCCGACCGCCGCTAGAAATCCTGCCCCAGCGGGTGGACGGTCACCTCGTCGGCCACGAGCGGGTAGGGCAGGCGCAGGATCGTCTCGATGAGCGCGGCCACGGCCTCGGGGCGCATCGACCAGTCGGCCCCCCGGCTGCCTTCCTCTGCGCCGCCGAAGTAGGTGTCGATGATGCCGGGCAGCAGCACCGAGACGCGGATGCCGTGGTCCTTCACCTCGCGCAGCAGCGCGCCGGAGAAGCCCACCACGCCGTGCTTGGCGGCCACGTACGCCGCCATGTTGGGGATGACGCGCCGCCCGATGTCGGAGGCCACGTTGACGATGTAGCCGGTGCGCCGTTCGAGCAGGTGGGGCAGCACCGCGTGGGTCATGTGGATGAGCCCCTTCAGGTTCACGTCGAGCGTGACGTCGAGCTCCTCGCGGGTCCACTCGGTGAAGGGCTTGTACCAGCTCAGCCCGGCGTTGTTGACCAGCACGTCGAGCTGCCCGAAGGCGTCGAGGGCGTCGGCCACGACGGCGTGGATGCGGTCGGTGTCGAGCACGTCGAGGGGGAAGGCGTGGGCCGTCCCGCCGTCGCGCGCGATCTCGTCCGCGAGGGCCCGCAGCTCGTCTTCGGCGCGGGCGCACAGGGCCACGCGCATCCCGGCACGGGCCAGACGGAGGGCCGTATGGCGCCCCAGCCCCCGGCTGGCGCCGGTGATCAGGGCCACCTGGCCCGTGAGGTCGGCCGGGGCGGCGGGAAGCGAAGCAGGGGTCGGCATGTCAGCGGGTGGCGGCGTAGTGCGTGTGGAAGCGGATGATCGATTCGATCCCCTGGCGGAACCGGTCGAGGCCGAAGTGCTCGTTGGGCGAGTGGATGGCGTCGGAGTTCAGCCCGAAGCCCATCAGCACGCTGTCGAGCCCGAGGATGGTCTTGAAGTCGGCCACGACGGGGATGGAGCCGCCGCTGCGGACGAAGAAGGGGTCGCGGCCGAAGACCTCCTTCAGGGCGCGGGCCGCCGCCTGCATGGCCGGGCTGTGCGTGTCGACGAGCACCCCGTGGCCGCCGTGCAGGGTGCGGAAGGTGAGCTTCATGGTGGGCGGGCAGTTTGCCTCGAAGTAGGCGCGGGCCTTCTCGGCGATCTCGTCGGGCGTCTGGTTGGGGACCAGCCGCATGGAGATCTTGGCGTGGGCCTGGGCGGGGAGCACCGTCTTGGCCCCCTGTCCGGTATAGCCGCCCCAGATGCCGTTGGCGTCGAGGGTGGGCCGGGCGGAGATGGCTTCGAGGACGCTGTAGCCCTTCTCGGTCCTGGTCACGCGCACACCCACCTCCTCGGCCCACGCCGTTTCGTCGAAGGGCAGGGCGCGGAAGGTGGCGCGCTCCTCCTCGGTCAGCGGCACCACGTTGTCGTAGAAGCCGGGGATGGTGACGCGGTGGTCCGCGTCGTGCAGCCCGGCGATGAGGCGGCAGAGGGCGTTGATGGGGTTCTCGATGGCGCCGCCGTACATGCCTGAGTGGAGATCGCGGTCGGGGCCGGTGAGCGTCACCTCGACGTAGGCCAGCCCCCGCAGGCCATAGGTGATGGAAGGGATGCCGGGGCCGAAGAGGTCGGTGTCGGAGATGAGCACCACGTCGGCGGCGAGCCGCTCGCGGTGCGCCGCGATGAAGCCGGGGAGGTGCGTCGAGCCGCTCTCTTCCTCGCCCTCGAGGAGGAACTTGAGGTTGACCGGCGGGCCGCCCTCGGCGGCCAGGTAGGCCTCGGCGGCTTTCAGGTGCATGAAGAGCTGGCCCTTGTCGTCGCAGGCGCCGCGGGCGTAGAGCACCCCGTCGCGGATGACCGGCTCGAACGGCGGCGAGGTCCACAGCTCCAGCGGGTCGGGCGGCTGCACGTCGTAGTGGCCGTAGACGAGCACCGTGGGCAGCGACGGGTCCACGCGGTGCTCGGCGTAGACGATGGGATGGCCCTCGGTGTCGATGGCCTCGGCATGAGCCACCCCGATGGCCTTGAAGTGGTCGACGAGCCAGCCGGCCGCCCGCCGCACCTCGCCGGCATAGGCGGGATCGGTGCTGATCGAGGGGATCCGCAGCAGGTCCTCCAGGTCGGCGACGAAGCGGTCGTAGTGGTTCCGGGCGTAGGTAAGGGCGTGGTCCATCGTAGAAGGTCAGCGTGTTGCGGGTCGGAAGGGGGAGGGAGGGGCTGGAGGCGGCTCAGAACTCGCTCTCGTCGCGCCAGCGGCGGAGCTTCCAGGGCGCCGTGCTGTCCGGGCGGACGAGCAGGAAGTTGACGTTGCCGTCGCCGCGGAAGCTGTCGCCGGCTTCGAGAGCGATCATCAGGTTGAACGAGCGCACGACGCGCGCCTGCCGGCCGGCGTCGAAGAGGTCCTGGGAAAGGATCTGGTTCCAGCGGAGCTGGATGGTGGTGGCGTTCAGGAACAGCCGCCGGGTAGACTCCAGCTCCTGGCTGAACCGCCACTCGCGCTCGACCTGGGCCTCGAAGTCGTAGTAGACGAAGACGAAGCCGGAGTCGATCAGCGGTTCGTAAAGGGAGAGGTCGCGCAGTTCGTAGGCGTTCTGGAAGTTGGTGAAGAAGCCCTCGATGGTCGTCGGGTCGCCCAGCAGGTCGGCAAAGGGATCGCCCTCCTCCAGCGCCGGGGCGAACGGGTTGCACGCCGCCAGCCCGAGGGCGGTGCCGAGGGTCATCAGGACGAGGCGGCGTGGCATCGGGAGGACGTCGGGGGGTGGGCGCGCGGAAGGCCGGTGGCCGGGCCCTACTGCACGAAGGCGGCCTTCAGGTCGCTCCAGGCCGGGGCGGTGCCCACCTCCCGGTCGATCCAGCGCGACAGGGACCAGAGCCCGTCGGCATCCTGGGTCAGTTCCCAGATGAGCCGGCCTTCGACGGTGGTGGGCACTTCGGTGCGGCGGTGGCGCACGGTGAGCACGTAGAGGGCGTCGAGCTGAGCCCGGGTTTCGGTCACGAACGAGAGTACGTCCTCGCGCAACTCGAGTTCGTGCCCGCTGCCGAACTGTGCGGAGGCGACGAGGGTGCTGAAGTAGGCGTCTTCCTCCTGCCGGCTCCAGGTGGCCCAGAGCGCCGGCGTGCGGGCCATGGCCGTGGCCGTCGGTTCGAAGACGAGATCCTCGGCGAGGGAGCGGCGGTAGTTCTGGGTGTTGAGCTCGGCGATGGCGGCCTGCAGGTTGGCCACGACCTGCTCAGGCGTGTCCGGCTGCTCGTACGTGCCGCCGGCCTCCGTGGGCGCCTCGGGCTCGCGGGGACTGAACAGGCTGCACCCGGCCAGGACGAGGACGCCGGCTACGGGGATCAGGGTATGAAGCGGCATGCGGCACATGGCGACAACCTACACCGTGCACGCGTCCCTCACAACCCCGCTCTACGCCCGGTCCCGCCGTTTGCGGGCGTGCAGGATGAGCCGGGGCGCATCCGGGGTGTAGGGGCGGCCGTCGTAGGCGCCAAAGGTCTGCACCAGCTCCAGCCCGGCCCGGTCGTAGAAGGCCTGGAAGTCGTCCAGCGTGAGGAGGCGAACCGATTCCCGGAACGCGTGCTCGTGGCCGTTGAGGCGCAGGCGGATCTCCTTCTCGATCCGGCCATCGGCGATCCACCGGCGCTGCCGGATGGTGTAGCCGTCCTCGGTGCGGACGTCTTCCGGGACGAGGGTGGCCCGCACGTGGGGCGCGTTGAGGAAGTCCTGGAAGAACCAGCCTCCGGGGCGCAGCATCGTCGCGATGGCGTCGATGGCCCGCTGGTGGTCGGTGTCGTCCTCGAAGTAGCCGAACGCCGTGAAGAGGTTGACGGCGCCGTCGAAGCAGGCCTCGCAGAGCGGCGTCCGCATGTCGGCCTGGAGGAAGGTGGCGGAGAGGCCCTGGGCGCGGGTGCGGGCGCGGGCCTGTTCGATGGCGTGGGCGGAGAGGTCGATGCCGGTGACGACGTAGCCTCGCCGGGCGAGGAGGCGGGCGTGGCGGCCCCGGCCGCAGGCGACGTCCAGGATGCGGCTGCCGGGGCGCGGGCGCACCGCCCGCTCCAGCAGGTCGATCACCGGCTCGGCATCGCGCTCGTCGCGGTGGCGGTAGACGAGTTCATAGGCGTCCTGGTCAAACCAGTCCTCGTACCAGGCCATGCGGGTGGGGGGCGTCATCGGCAACGGCGGCGGCGGTCCCGTCAGGACGCCTCAGCGAAGGGCGCCAGCGCTTCCTCGACCGGGCGGGCGTCGTCGAACCATCCGACGATCTCACGGATCACCTCATCGAGCAGGGCATCGGGGCAGGAGGCTCCGGCCGTCAGCACGATGTCCACCGGGCGGCGGTCCGGGAACCAGCCGGTGGACTCGCGCTCCACCTTGGCGTGGTAGTCGTAGTGGCGGATGCGATAGCGGGAGAGGATCTCCTCCGCCCCCTTGATGAAGTAGGTGGGCATACGCTGCTCGCACAGCTCGACGAGGTGGCTGGTGTTGGACGAGTTGTAGCCGCCCACGACGATGGCAAGGTCGCCGCCGTCCTCGATCAGCGCGAGCGTGGCGTTCTGGTTCTCGTTCGTCGCGTAGCAGAGCGTGTCGCTCGTGGTGGCGAAGTGCGCGTCGATCGCCTCCGCGCCGTAGCGGGCGATCATGGCCTGCCGCAGCAGGTCCGCGATGGCCTGCGTCTCCGTGGCGAGCATGGTGGTCTGGTTGACCACGCCGATGCGCTGGAGGTCCCGGTCCGGGTCGAAGCCCTCGGAGTAGCGGCCGCCGAAGCGGACGAAGAAGAAGCCGCGGGAGACGTCGCCGCGGATGACCCGGGCCAGGTCTTCGGCTTCTTCCAGGTTACGCACGACGACCACGGGAGCCGCCTGGCGGGCGTGCGAGATGGTGGCGCGGGTCTCCTCGTGGTAGCGTTTGCCGTGGACCACCACCGTGAAGCCCTGCTGCCCGATCTGTCGGCTCTTCTTCCAGACCTTCTCGACGAAGGGGCAGGTGGTGTCGTAGGAAAGGGTGTCCACGCCGCGTTCCTGCAGCGCTCCGGCCACTTCGACGGAGGTGCCGAAGGCGGGGATGATGACGATGTCCTCGGGCGTCAGCTCGTCGAACGGGATGAGCTGCTCGCCGCGGGTGGTGCGCAGGAAGCGGATGCCGCGCCGCTGGAGGTCCTCGTTCACGCGCGGGTTGTGGATCATCTCCGAGAGCAGGAAGATCCGCCGGTCCGGGTTTTCCTCCAGCGCGCGGTAGGCGATCTCGATGGCGTTTTCCACGCCGTAGCAGAAGCCGAAATGCCGGGCGATCTTGAAACGCACCGGCCCGAAGTCGAGCACCGACGGGGAGAGGTCGCGCTTGCGCGGGTCGGTGAGGCGGCGGGACTCCTTGACCTGCGAGATGATCGGGCTGCGATAGAAGACGGGGACGTCGAACTGACGAGCCATAGCGGGGGCCGGTTGGTCGCGGGGGCCGGTTGGTCGAGAGTGGGCCGTCTAACGCGACAGGCGACGGGGAGGTTCAGCGCGTTTCGCGAACGTCACCACCGGGGATCGACAGGGCCGTCGGTGCTTCTCCGGCGCTTCTCCGGCGGCCTCAGGGGTGGGGCGAGGCGGTGCGGCGCGGCGGGGGTTCCACGCCGATGGGCTGCCCCGTGTAGGCCGGCAGCACCACGGTGAAGCGGCTCCCGGCGCCGACTTCGCTCTCGGCGTAGATCTCACCGTTCATGCTGAGCACCAGCTCGCGGGTGATGGACAGGCCGAGGCCGACCCCCTGGAAGCCCTCGGTGTAGGTGCGCTGCTCCTGCGCGAAGCGCGTGAACAGGTGCGGCATGAACTCCGGCGCGATGCCGCGGCCGGTGTCTTCCACGACGAGGGTGACGGCCGGCACCGGGGGGCCTCCGGTGGTGAGGACGAGCCGGGTCTGCCCCGTGCGGACCGTCACGTGCCCCTGGCTGGTGAACTTGATCGCATTGGAGACGAGGTTGAGCAGGATCTGCCGCAGCCGCATCGCGTCGGCATAGGCTATCGGCGGGTCCTCGGCCGGGAGCGCCCTCAGTGTCAGCCCCTTCTGATGGGCCCAGGTATGCAACTGGTTGAGCACGTCGTCGATGACGACCTCGAGCGGCACGGCGTCCAGCGTCAGGTGCAGCTGCCCGGTGTCGGCGCTGGCGACGTCGAGCAGGTTGTTGACCAGGTCGAGCAGGCGGGTGCTGCTGGTGCGGATGATCTGCAGGAACTCGCGTTCGTGGGGTTCGATGCGCGGGGCCAGCTCGGATTCCAGGATCTGATTGAACCCCATGATGGCCGTCAGCGGCGTGCGGATCTCGTGGCTGACGGTGTTGAGGAACTGGCTCTTGACCCGGTTGGCTGCCTGTGCCGCCAGCGAGGCCTCGCGCAGCTCGCGGACGAAGCGGCAGCCCACGGCGATGCCCTGGATGAGGATGAAGCCGAGGAAGGCCTGCGGGAACAGGTACGGCGTGCCCTCGATGACGCCCATCGCCCGCAGCACGTCGTGGATCCCTCCACCGAGCACGAAGAGGAACCCCAGCGCCGTGCTGCGCGCCAGCGGGCGTCGCCGTTGCAGGGCGGCCAGCAGCACGATCAGCGCCGGAGGAATCAGCAACAGGCTCAGCCAGCGGGAGATGGCCAGCAGGTAGGAGGTGACCTGAGGGGAGACGATCAGGACCGTCAGGGAGAAGAACAGGCTCAGGATGGCGGCGGTCAGCGCCGGGATGGTGGTAGCCACCCGCAGCCAGTCCGGCAGTGTCGGGGGTTCCTCGTCCACCAGCCGGTAGGTACGCAGCGGCCGTTCCTCGTCCGGCTGACGGAGGTAGAGCCGCCAGCCGGCGACGTGGATCTCCAGAAACTCCCGGGGGAAGAACGCCCACAGCAGGAAGGCGAACAGCCCGTTGAGCACGAGGTAGCTGATCGCCTCCACGGCGATGCGCACCTCGAAGTCGACCGCCTGTGGAAACATCGGCTCCAGCAGCCCGGCGGTGGAGACGGTGCGTACGGCCATGGCCAGCGCCAGCAGGCTGAGGGCCAGCATGGCGTAATTGGTGCGGTTGGCGAACCAGAAGATGAGGAAGGCCAGCCCGATCAGCAGATACATGCCGCAGCTGGCGAAGGCCACGGCGTTCTGGCGCAGCAACATGCGCTCGATGGAGGGCGCGGTGCCGATGCGGATGGCGTGGAAGGGGCCGCCGTTGCGGTAGTCGTAGTTGGCCACGCGCCAGGTCAGCACCAGCGCCGTATCCGCCGGCAGGCTGAAGCGGACGGGTCGGCGGCTGAGCTGCGTGGTGACGGCCGTGGCCCCGGGCCGGCCGCTGCGGGCGAGTTCGACGGGCGGCTGGCCGGGCCGGGCGGCGTAGATCGCATGCGCGTTGTTGGCGTGCTGCACGTATCCGGCCAGCGGCGGGTGCCCCGGCGGCAGGCGGAGGTGCAGCCGGTACCAGACGTGCCCTTCATCCGGAAAACCTTGCCGCGTGAAGTACGCCGGGACCCGGGCCGGCTGCCAGTCGTCATCGGGCAGGTCGTACGCCGCCAGGTCGGCGGTGTCCGGGCCGGCGTAGGCCAGCCACGTGCCGTTCAGAGGCAGCGGCCGGTCCAGCGGCACGTCCCGCAGATCCAGCAGGCCATAGACGACCTCCGGCTGCGGGGTGGACGAGCATCCCACCCCGGCCAGGAGGATCAGGCAGACCAGCAGAGACGACCAGACGCTATGCCGAGACGACGACAAGGAGAAGGAGCCGTAAGCTGGAAAGAAGTGTCCGAGAAAGGCGGTAAAGACGGGCAGACCACACGGTGCCGCAGGGCCAGCATAGAACGTACCGATCCGCAAGACGGACGCGGAAGGACGGAAAAATAAGGCTCCGGGGCCAGGTTTCCGAGCGGCCGCCCGGGGTCGCCCGGGGCCGGGGGGGCAGGATGAAACGGCCGTGGGGCGAAATCCCCCGTCCCGCCCCGGGCCGGCGGCTACAGGCGGCGGTCGATGCGGGGCAGCACCTCGCGCATCCAGGCCCGGTACCGTCCCTCACGGATGGCCGTGCGGGCTTCGCGCATCAGCCACAGGTAGAACGACAGGTTTTGCAGCGAGGCGATCTGCAGGCCCAGGATCTCATTGGCCTTGAACAGGTGCCGAACGTAGGCCCGCGTGAACGTCTGAGACACGTAGCCATCCAGACCCGGATCGAGCGGCGAGAAGTCGGATTGCCACTTCGCGTTGCGGATGTTCAGCTGGCCCTCGGTCGTGAAGAGGGTCCCGTTGCGGCCGTTGCGCGTGGGCATCACACAGTCGAACATATCGACCCCCGGGCCACGTTCTCCAGGAGGTTCGCCGGCGTGCCCACGCCCATCAGATAGCGCGGCTTGTCGGCCGGCAGGATCTCGTTGACGACCTCCACCATGGCATACATGGCTTCGTGCGATTCGCCCACGGACAACCCGCCGATGGCATAGCCGGGGAAGTTGAGGTCCACCAGAGCGCGGGCCGAGGCACGCCGGATCTCGGGGTAGACCACCCCCTGCACGATGGCGAAGAGGGCCTGGTCGTGTCCGTAGAGGCCCTCGGTTTCGTCGAAGCGGCGGCGGCAGCGGGCGGCCCATTGCAGCGTGCGTTCGTGGGCGCGCCAGGCATAGGGGCGGTCGGCGTCGCCCGGCGGGCATTCATCCAGCACCATCATGATGTCCGCGCCGATGGTCCGCTGGATGTCCACCACGGATTCCGGCGTGAACCAGTGGTGGGCGCCGTCGATGTGGCTCTGGAAGCGGACGCCCTCGTCGGTGAGCGTACGCAGCTCGGCCAGCGAAAACACCTGGTAGCCGCCCGAGTCGGTGAGGATCGGGCCGGGCCATTGCATGAAGCGATGGAGCCCGCCGGCCTGCCGCAGCACGTCGGTGCCGGGACGGAGGTAGAGGTGGTACGTGTTGCCCAGGATGATCTGCGCCCGGACGTCGTGTTGCAGCTCGCGCGGCTGCACGGCCTTCACGCTGCCGACCGTGCCGACGGGCATGAAGATGGGTGTTTCGATCGTCCCGTGGTCCGTTTCCAGGCGCCCGGCCCGGGCTCCGGTGTCCGGGTCGGTGTGTTCCAGCGTAAACCGCACGGCGGGGGTGGACGGGTGAGGGGATGAGAGAGCGGGGGGCGTCTCGAAGTGCCCGGGGCGTTCGATGGCCCTCGTCACTCGACCTCCGCGGTGCACCGTGTGGAGGCAGGGGCCGGGGTCGTCGCCAGCCAGTCGACGAGGGCGGCGCGGTCCGGGGCGGTCAGGCCCAGCGCCAGCACATCGCCCCGCGCCGTACGCAGCAGCAGCACGTCCCGTTCCGGGTGGTTGACGAAGTCCATCGTGCCGGCATAGCGCCGCTCGTGCCGGTGGTAGCGGAGCGGGTCGACCGTGGTGACGGCAGCGAGGTCGGCCGGATCGAGCGACACGGTGTGCGGCCCCCGGCGCACGCGCAGCCGTCCGTCCGCGGCGGTGAGGTGGATGGCGGGCCGGAAGCCCCAGCCGGCCAGGAGGAAGCCCGCCAGGGCGGCGGCCAGATGCGCCCCGGCATAGCGCAGCGCCGTCGGTCCGGTCGGGTCGGCCTGGAGGACCGGGTGCAGCCAGAGCCAGCCCAGCATCGAGCCCAGCACGCCAGCCAGCAGCAGCCCCGTCACGGCGACGATGAACAGCGCCTCGGCGCGGCGGGGGTCGCCGGTGCGGCGGCGCAGCCAGCGCCCGAGGAGGCTGTGGCTCGGGGCAAAACGACGGGGGATGTACAGACGGAGGGGCACGTCGGGCGTGGGGACGGGGAGCGAGCGACCGCGGGCATGGATTCGGTGCGGTTCAGCGCGGCGACGTTTCAGCCGGGGCGGCGTCACCGTCGGGCGCGGCGTCACCGTCGGGCGCCGGGCCGTCGGGTGCGCCGCGCGGGCCCTCGTTGTACCGGGCGAGGTCCAGCGTCAGTTCCTCGCGGTAGGCCCGGTAGCCCATCTGAAGCAGCGCCGTGGTCGGCACCGCGATGAGCAGGCCAAAGACCCCCATGAAGTAGCCGAAGACGAAGAGCGCCAGGATGATCAGCACCGGATGCAGGCCCACGTGGTAGCTGAGGATGTTGGGCGTCAGCACCGTCGATTCCAGCAGCGACTGCATCAGCAGCACCACCACCACGATCAGCGCCTTGACCAGCCACGGATCGCCGAAGGTCACCGCCAGGAGCACGCCCACGAT
This sequence comes from Roseithermus sacchariphilus, assembly GCA_003285105.1. Classification (GTDB taxonomy): domain Bacteria; phylum Bacteroidota; class Rhodothermia; order Rhodothermales; family MEBIC09517; genus Roseithermus; species Roseithermus sacchariphilus. Next base: position 2,358,226 of record CP030158.1, read on the forward strand.
GTTGGTCACGATGATGCCCAGGTTCGGGATCATGTTCAGCAGCCCGCCCAGCAGCCCGATGAGCAGCGCGAACGGCACCCCGCCGATGTAGAGGAGCAGGGAGACGTTGAAGGCGGCGATGGCGCTGATGGTGAGCTGGCCGCGCAGGTAATTGCCCACCACCCCGCCGGCCTTGACCAGGTAATCGCGGCGGCCTCCGAAGGTCGGAAACAGCTCGATCAGGCGCCGCTTGATGAAGGGGTAGTCGCGCAGCGTGTAGAAGAGCAGCACGGGGGTGATGGAGACGACCACCAGGACGCTCAGCAGCGAGCCCAGCGAGCGAATCAGGCTCTGCGTGGCCGTCGGGATGCGGCCCGTCAGGTCCGTGAGCTGGTCCTGGATCGTCGTCGTGAGCTGGGCGACGACCTCGTTTTTGTCGATCCCCAGGTCGGCGAGGGTGTCCATGAAGGGCGCCGAGAGCAGCCAGGCCCGCAGGTCGCCCAGGCTGCCCAGCAGCCGCGTCGCCAGCGTTTCCAGCTGGCTGAAGAGGTTGGGCACCAGCAGCAGCGCGAACAGACCGACGAGGCTCACCGCCAGGGCCGTCACCAGCAGCGAGGGCACCCAGCGCGGCATCCGAAACCGCTGGCGGAGGTAGCTGACGAGGGGGTCGAAGAGGTAGGCCAGCAGGTAGACCAGCACGAAGGGCAGCAGGATCACCTTCAGCTGGACGAACAGCCACGTCAGCACGAGAAAGCCGCCCGAGAGGAGGATGGCACGGACGGTGCGGTGCCGGCGCAGCGGCCAGAGCAGGATGGCGCCGGCGGCCGCGATCAGCGGCGGGTTCAGCAGCCCGCCGTCCGGGGCCGGGGTATGCAGGTCGTAGAGGAGGACCAGAAACAGCGCCAGCCCGCCCACCACCAGCGCCGTCTCGAAGGCCGCGGTACGCTGCGTGGCCAGGCGTTTGCGAAAGTCCCGGGCGGTGCCGTCGTCGGCCATGCGTCTGTGGCGGAGCCTCTACTGCTGGTTCGCCGATCCGGAGTCCTGCGCGGAGGTTTCCGCCGGGGTGTCGGGCGGCGTCTGCGGCGGCGTCCCGACGGCACCGCCGGGGGGCAGGGCCTCCAGCGCCTCCACCGCCACGCCGGTGCTGTCGCCGGGCACGACGCGGGCTTCGAGGGCCCTCAGGCGCTGCTCCCACTCGAACAACTCCCGCTCGCGTTCCTGCAGCCTCCGGTAGGTTTCCTCCAGCGCCCGTTCGCGCACCTCGAAAGGCGCAGCCTCCATGTAGCCCCGCTCCTCGAAGTAGCGCTTGAAGAGGAAGTTGTGCCGGGCCGCCTCCATCAGCTGCGCGAACCGGTACGTCCCCAGCGCGCCCCAGTTGGCCGCATTCTCCGCGCTGTTCGTGATGCCGCGCAGGTCCGTCGAGATGGTCTGGAGCGTGTCGGCCGTGGAGAGGAGCTTGTCGTAGAGCACCGGGTCGTTGATGAGCTGGGCCAGCGTGCCCTCGCCGTTGTTGATCTTGTTGAGGATGTCCTCGACGCCCTCGGTGGCGCGCCCGGCCAGGCCCACGAGCGCCTCGGCGTTGTCGGCCAGGTTGTTGATGACGCGGCGGGATTCGTTCGTCGTTTGCACGAACTCGTCGTAGAGCGTCGGGTCATAGATGATCTTGCCCAGCGTGCCCTCGCCGTTGCGCACGTCCAGCATGATCTGCTCGAAGGCGACGGCGGCCTGCTCGAAGCGCTGCACCGAGGTCATCGCCCGGTCGGTGATCTCGAACAGGTCGAAGGGCGGCACGCCCGGGATGAAGCCGCCGTCCTCCACGGGTTCGGCCGGTTGCGCCGCGGGCACCAGCACCACGATCTGGTTGCCCACCAGGCCCTCGCTCTTGATCTGGGCCTGCGTGTTCTTGCGGATGAGATGGCGCGCCTCCTCCTGGATCGCCATGCGGACGAGGATCTGCCCGCCCGGTTCCTCGGGCAACTGCACCGTCTCGACGCGGCCGATGTTGACGCCCTGGTACTGCACCGCGCCGCCGGCCTGCAGGCCGGCCACGCTGCTGAAGCGCGACTGCACGAAGAACGTGTCGCTCAGCAGAAAGGAGCGGTCGGCCAGGATGAACAGCGCCCCGAGGAAGAGGACGACGCCGGCCAGTACGAGCAAGCCTACGCGTGCCTGGCGTGACATGGGTTCCGGGGTTGGTGAGGGGCTATCGGCGATCGCACGACCCGCTCCGCTCCGTCGGGCGGCAGCGGACGGGGAGGAGGGGCCGGCGTCCGGTTCCTGACGGCGGACGCCTCATCTCAACCCCTCGTCGCCGAAGAAGTTGCGGAGCTCGGGGTGATCCGATCGCTTCAGCTCGTCCAGCGTGCCGCTCGCCACGAGCGTGCCCTCGTAGAGGAAGTGCGCCCGGTCCGTGATGATCTCGGCGCAGAGCAGGTCGTGCGTGATGGCGATGGACGTGATGCCCCGCTCGTCCCGCAGCCGCGTGATGAGGTGCGAGACGGTGCGCACGGAGATCGGGTCGAGGCCGGTCGTGGGTTCGTCGTAGAGCAGGATCTCCGGTTCCAGGATGATGGCCCGGGCCAGCCCGATCCGCTTCTTCTGGCCGCCCGAGAGCTCGGCCGGGTACTGCGGCCCGGTATGCTCCAGGTTCACCCAGGCCAGCGTCTCCTCGATCCGCTCCCGGGCCTCGGCCTCAGACAGGTCGGCGTGCCGGTTCAGGATGAAGTTGAGGTTCTCGTAGACCGTCATCGAGTCGAACAGCGCCCCGCCCTGGAACAGGTAGCCGATGCGGAGCCGCACGCGGTCCAGCTCGTCGCCCTCCAGCCGATCGACCCGCTGGCCCTGGACCCACACCTCGCCCCGGTCGGGCTTGAGGAGCTGCACGATGTGCTTGATGAGCACGCTCTTGCCCGTGCCGGAGCCGCCCATCACCACGGCCGACGTGCCGCGCTCGACGGAGAGGTCGACGCCGGTGAGCACGTGCTTGTCGCCGAAGCTTTTGTGCACGTCCCGCAATTCGATGACGATGTCGTCCGGGGGCGGGGTGCCGGCGTCCGGGGTGGTCTGTTCGGCCGTCTCGGGAAGCACGGATGGAAGGGGGGTTGAGCGGGAAAGAAGGTGGGGCGAAGGGCCGCGCCGGTTCCGGGCTTGCGCTCACACGCCGCCGAAGAGCAGGAGCGAGAGGCGCACGATCAGGACGTCGGCCAGGATGATCAGCAGCGAGGAGACGACGACCGACTGCATGGCGGCCTGCCCGACCTCGCGCGTGCCGCCGCGGACGCTGTAGCCCATGTAGCAACTCACCAGCCCGACGATCAGGCCGAAGACGCCGGTTTTGCCCGTGTCCAGGATCAGGTCCGAGAACCGCATGCTGGCGAAGGCCGTGCTGATGAAGATGCGGTAGTCCATGCCGGCGCTCAGCAGCGATTCCAGGTATCCGCCCACGAGCGCGATGATGTCGGTCCAGATGGTCAGGATGGGGAACATGAAGGCGCAGGCCAGCACGCGGGTGACGACGAGGTAGTGGAACGGCTTGAGCGCGGCCACTTCCAGCGCGTCGATCTGCTCGGTCACGCGCATCGAGCCGATCTCGGCGCCGATGCCGGCCCCGAGCCGTCCGGCCAGCACGAGCGAGGTGAACACCGGCCCGATCTCTTTGAAGACCGACAGCGCCAGCATGTTGGGCAACACCGCCTCGGCACCGAAGCGGGCCAGCGTGCCGCGGCTCTGCATCGCCAGCACGATCCCGATGGCAAGCCCCGTCACGGCCGTCAGCAGGAAGCTCTTGGATCCCGCCTCATCCATCTGGTGGATCAACTCGCGCCCCTCGAACGGACGCCGCCAGAACCGCCGGAAGAACTCCACCGCAAACAGCGCCAGCTCGCCCGTGCGCGTCAGGATCAGGGTGACGAAGCCGGAAGAGGAGGCCATGGCTCAGTGTAGAGAAGGCTGTGGGCTGCTGGCTGCTGGCCGTGGGCTGCTGGCTGTGGGCTGCTGGCTGTGAGCTGACCGCTGACCGCTGGCGGCCCAGAGCCGAATGTACGTATGCCGGATGTCAGAAGCAGGGGGAACCGGGCGTCCGGCTCCTCGCTTTTTCTCTTTCGTCCTGGCCTCAATAGGCCGTCTTCCAGATCAGGTTGAAGCGGATGGAGCGGCGGCGGCTGATACGGGCCAGCAGGCCCTCGGCCAGTTCGTACTCGATGGTCACCTCCGTCTGCTGGATGGCGCTGCCGGAGCCCGTCTCCGTGGCGTTGCTGCTGCTGAACGAGATGGGCTGGCTGATGGCGAGGAAGACCGGGTTGGGCAGGCCGCGGATGCTGTAGTAGGAGCCCGCCGTGATCTTCGTGCCGCGCAGGCCGTCCTGCTCGATCTCGATCACGTCCAGCCCGAGCTCCTGCCCCAGCGTGCTTTCGAGCAGGGCCGCCACCTGGCCCAGGGCGATGCCGACCCCGATCTCTCCGACGTTCTGGTTGCCGCCGGCCCCGCTGCCGCCCAGCAGGAACGACTCACTCGCCGGCCGGCCAAAGACGAGATACGAGACGATGTCGGTCAGTTCCATGTTGGGGGGGTTCTCCGAGCCGGGCTCGATGTCCAGGTTGTCCAGCCGTCCCTCGACCGACAGGGTGATGATGACCGGATCGCCGGGATTCTCCCGGCTCGGCACGCGGTACTCCGCGTCGATGTCGAGCAGCGGGTCGGTGACGGGGCCGTTGAAGGTGAGCGTGCCGCTGGTGATGGAGAACTCCTTGCCGAACTGCCGGATGACGCTGCGCTCGGGGATGACTTCGATGCTGCCGAAGGCCTGCTCCTCGCCGTAGGGCGCCTTCTGCACGTCCAGATCGCCGGTGAACTGGATGTACATCTCCGGGTTCTCGGTCGAGCGCAGCCAGATGTCGCGCTCCAGGCGTACGGAGAGCGCCATCGAGAGGGCCTCGTAGAAATCGAAGGTCGTCGTGTCCTCCTCCGTCACGCGGACGCCGAAGCGGCGCTCCAGCATCTGGAGGTCGGCTTCGGTGAGGGTGACCTCTTCGTAGGCGTCGCTGGAGGTTTCGTCGGTGAGGTAGATGTCGGCGCTGAGGACGGTGACGTTGCCTTCCAGGACGGGCTCCTCGGTGGTGCCCTGGAGCGTGAAGCGGCCGTCGAGGACGGCGCGGTAGTCGCTCGTGTTGATGGCGAGGAAGTCGCGGGCCTCGGCCGTGAGGTCGAAGGCGCCGAGGGTCAGGTCGGGCAGGTTGATGGTGCCGGAGGCCGAGAGGCGTCCGTCGCCGGCACGGAGGCGGCCGGGGCGGCTGGAGCGGAGGCGGGCCTCCTCGAGCACGATGCGGTCCCCGTCGAGCGTGGCACGGGCCTGCACGGCCCGGTACTCCGTCCCCAGTTCGGGCAGGCCCAGGACGCCGTCCCGGAGGCGGGCGAAGCCGCTGAGCGTGGGGCTGTCCAGCGTGCCGGTGATGTCTACCTCGGCCGACAGCGTGCCCTCCAGGCGGTCGACGACGGTGGGGTCGAGGAAGGGGCGGATCCAGCCGATGGCGAACGAGTCGGAGCGGAGGGCGAGGTTGAGGTTGCCGGCCGTGGCGATGTCGGTGGCGATGGCGACGCCCTGGCCGCGCCGGGCGGCGGCGTCGGCCTCGGTCAGGCGCAGGTCCATGGGCACGGTGCCCGCGAGCGTGAGGCGGCTGCCGTCGCGGTGGCGGAGGCGGGCGTCCACGTCCATCAGCAGGCTGTCGTAGGCCAGGTTCAGCGCCAGCGTGCCGACCTCGCGGTCGTAGGACGCCAGATCCAGGTTGAGGGCCCCGCCCAGGGTCGGCGCGGTGGCGGCCCCGCTGAGGTCGAGGTATCCGTTGAGCGTGCCGTCGAGGCCCTGGAAGTCGAGCAGATCCGCCACGGCCCCGATTCGGAACTGCTCGATGGTGAGGATGAGGCTCTGGCGCCCGTCGAAGTCGACCACCCCGTCGAGGGCGATCTGCTGGTCGCCGGCGTAGAGCAGCAGGTTGCTGATGCGGTAGGCGTCGCCGTAGGCGATGGAGGCCTCCTGGAGCAGGGTCCAGCGGTCGTCGTCGAAGCGCAGCCGCAGGCTGTCCAGCACGACGCGCCGGCGCTCGGGGTTGAGCTCGACGCGGCCCTGCAGTCGGGCGTCGCGGCGCTTGTCGACGACCATCTCGGTGATGAAGCGGACCGTCTCGTCGGCGTAGGAGGCTTCGAAGGCGGTGTTTTCGATGGTCAGCGCGGGGACGGAGGCGTAGCGGAGGTCGCCCTGCACTTCGGCCAGGCGCAGCGTACGGTGCCGGTCGAACTCGGCCAGCACGACGGCTTCGAAGCCGGCCAGGCGGAGGTCGTCGTAGGCGAGGCTGTTGAGCGTGGTGCGGACGTCGAGGCGGAGCGTGCCGGGGCGGCCGAAGACGCGGCCGGTGACGGCGCCTTCGCCGAGGGCGAGGTACTCGGCGCCGACCAGCGGTTCGAGCGGGGCCAGGTTGTCCAGCGTGGCGGCGAAGCGGAAGTTGGAGGTGCGCTCGCCGAGCGAGTCGGTCAGGGCGATGGGGCCGCCGCCCTGGAGCGTGACGACGTTGCTGTGCACCACGACGGTGTCGATCCGGGCCAGGCCGTCGGCCAGGTCGAAGGCGGTGCGCAGCGTATCGACCCGGATGCCCTGGAGGTGGGTATCCCGGACGAGGAGGTTGCCGCGCAGGCGCATCGTGGGCAGGGAAAGCCCCGCGCGGCGACGTCGAAACGGGCTGAGAGGCGGGCATCGAGGGTGTCGACGCCGGAGAGGCGGGCGAGGTCGAGGTTGCGGAAGAGGCCCTGCGCCTCGTAGCGGGGGCGGTCGTCGAAGAAGCGGCCGGTGGCCTGCAACTCGGCCAGTCCGTCGGGCAGGTCCAGGCGGGCGTCGAGGCGGGCGAAGCCGTCGTCCAGCCGGGCCTCGGTGACGCCGCGCTGGATCGTCTCCTGGTTGATGGTGGAGGCGTCGAGGTCGATCCGGGCGGTGAGCGACATCGAGGCCGGGTCCAGGCCGGCGCCTTCCAGGGCGATGGTGGCGTTGAGGTCGGTGCGCCAGTCGGGCCGCCCGGCGAGGGCGCCGAGGTCGAGGTGTTCGAGGCGGCCCTCCCGCAGGGCGTAGGTCGGCACGTCGGCGAAGGGGTGGCGGTGCCGGCGAGGCGCGTCCGGCCCTCGGGCAGGTCCAGCGCGGCGTCGAAGGTGAGCGTGCCCTGCTGCAGCGTGGCCACCAGCCGGGCGCCGTCGATGGGTTGTGCGTTGAGCTGCGAGCGGGCCAGGTCGATCTCGGCGGAGAGCGTCATCGAGGCGGGCTCCAGGCCGGTGCCCCGCAGGGCGAAGCGGCCGGAGAGGTCGCTGCGCTGGTCCGGCCGGCCGGCCAGCGTGCCGAGGTCGAGGTGTTCGAAGCGGCCGTCGGTGACGGCCAACGTGGGTTGCCGGTCGAAGGGGCGGGCCGTCGCGTTCGCGCGGACGGTGCCCCCTTCCATGTCGGCGCCCAGGGTCGTCTCCAGCCGACCGTTGCGCAGCGCGGCGCGCAGGTCGCCGGCGATCAGGCGGTAGGGGCCGTAGTGCGAATCCTGCAGGCTCAGGCGGACCGTCAGCGCCATCGTGGCGGGGTCCGTGCCGGAGCCGTCCAGGCTGAAGGTGCCGGAGAGGCGGCTGCGGGTCGTGTCGCCGGCCAGCGCGGCGGCGTCCAGGTCCGTCAGCCGTCCCTCGGCGATGCGGTAGCGCGGCACCTCGGCCAGCACGGCCGAGCCGCGGACGGCGGCCTGCCCCGTGCCCACGTCCAGCCGGCCGTCGAACGTGAGGGCCTCGCCGGCCACCTGCAGGGCGAGGCGCCCGCCGGGCAGAGACGTGGCCGCGAAGGCCGAGGGGGTCAGCGTCAGCGTCGCATCGAGGCGGAGGCTGTCCGGCCGGAGGTCCCGGCCCTGCACGCGCAGCCGGCCGTTGAGGTCGCTGCGGCGGGCCGGGTCGTCGAGCAGCCGGCCGAGGTCGACGTCGGCGAACGTGGCCGTCAGGTCGGCCGCCGGTGGGGTGGCGAAGGGCCGGAGCGTGCCGTCGAGCGTCAGCCGCGCCTCGCGCAGGCCGGTGGCCAGGTTCAGCCGGGCCGTGCCGTCCTCGAAGCGACCTTCCAGCGTGGTCCGGGCGAGGGCGTAGTCGCCGAGGCGGGTGTCCGTCACGGTGGCCTGGAACGGGCCTTGCAGGCCTTGCAGCGACGCCCCGCGCAGGTCGGCGCGGGCGTCCAGGTTGAGGGTGCCCGCCAGCGCCGGGGTGTCGGCGACGAAGCGCCCCGGGTCGAGGTCACGCACCTGGAGGGCGAGGCGGTAGACGAGCGTGTCGGCCCGCGTGGGCGTGGCCGTGGCCTGGAGCGAGAGCCGGCCTCCGTCGGAGAGCGTGGCGTCGGCGTCGGCCGTCACCTGCAGGCCGGACCCGCGCAGGCGGACGTCCAGCGTGAGGGCGGCGGCCGGGTCCAGCATCGGGGCGAAGGCGTGGATGTCCCGGAAGGCCAGCGGGGCCGCCTGCAGCGTGAAGTCGATGGCCTCGACGGCCGCCGTGTCGGCCTCGGGCAGGAGGAGCGAGCCCCGGCCGCTGACCCGGCTGCGGGCCGACGTCAGGTGCAGGCCGTGCAGGGTGAAGCGGCCGTCCTCCGTCAGCCGGGCTCCGAGGCCGAACGAGACGGAATCGGGGCTACCCGGCGGCTGGAAGCGCCCCCAGAGCGAGTCGAGCCGGGCGGCCGGTGCATCGTCCAGACGCAGGTCGTGCAGGCGCAGGTGGAGCCCGGCGGCGCGGAAGACCGAATCGCGGCCGGGGGCGTAGAAGCGTGCCGTCGCCGCCCCGTCCACGATCCGCGCCCGGTCCACCCGGAGGCGAAAGCCCGCGGTGGTGTCCGGCTCGTCCGATCCGGCGGGCAACACGGCGGCCAGGTCCCACGTGGAGTCGGGCTGCTGCGTCAGGTGCAGCGCCGGGCGGACGAGGGCGACGTCGCGGACGTGGAGCTGCCGGCGCAGGAGCGGCAGCAACCGGTACGAGGCGGCCGCCGTGTCGACCCGCGCCAGCACCGTGTCGCCGCGGACGAGCCGGACGTCCGTCAGGACGAGGCGGGTGAGGAACGTCCCGTCGATGCGGCCGACCTCGAGCGTGGCGCCGGTGAAGACCCGCTCGTTGGCGAAGCGCAGCGCTACGTCCAGGGCGGTGCGGGCTCCCCGGGGCGTTTGCAGCAGCAGCACCAGCAGGAGCACCAGCAGCAGGGGCAGCCCGGCGAGTCCGGCCAGGATCACGCCCAGCCGCCGCACCCGGCGTTTCCACGACGGGCGCGCCGCGCCGTCCGCGGCCCCGTCGGTCGGGTCCGGTGCGTTCGTGGGAGGGCGTGTCTCGGGAGGGGTCATGCCGGGGTGGCGGGGAGGGCGAAACGTAGCGTGGAGGGGGCGCGCTGCGTGGAGGGTGAGCGGGGTGGGTTAGAAGACCTGCCCGATGCTCAGGTGGAGCCGGAAGCGGCGCATGAAGCGTTTGTCCAGGTCGGCTTCGGGGAGGAGGTCGTTCCGGTAGAGGTAGAGTTGCTCGAAGCTCACGAGGTCACGCAGGGCCGGGTTCAGCTTGAAGCCGAGGTCGAGCCGGAGGTAGCCGATGGGCGTCTGGTAGCGGATGCCCAGGCCGGTGCCGTAGCGCAGGTCGGCCAGGTTGAACAGGTCGTCGTTGTAGACATAGCCGGCGTCCAGGAACGTCCCGATCTGCCAGGCGCGGCCCAGCCCCGGGACGGGCAGGCGCAGTTCCAGGTTGCCGGCCAGCTTGGCCAGCCCGCCCACCTCCTCCGGCTGCACCGTCGCCGTGAGCGACCCGTCCCCGGTCGTGTCCACCGTGGCCGAGGTGAAGACGACCTCCCCGATCTGCTGGAAGCCCCACCCGCGGACGTCGTTACCGCCGCCGGCGTAGAAGCGCACCGGGTCGAAGCGGTTCTCGTAGGGGGCGGCGTCCTGGTTGCGGCTGGCGCCGCGCGGCCAGACGCGGCCCGCGAAGAGCCGGGCGGCCAGCACGGAGCGGCGGGTCAGCGGCAGGTAGCCGGTCAGCTCCAGGCTGGCCTTCTGATACTGGATGCCCGGCGCCACGCCGGGCAGCAGAAAGCCGCCGGCCGCCTCGAACAGCGGGCGCACGAGGACGCCCCGCCGGGGGTTCAGGAAGTCGTTGACGGCCCCCAGCGTGGCATTCAGCGTGAGGATGCTCTTGTTGTAGAGATCCCGGGTCTGCAGCACGTCGCTATCGACCACGGCGGCCTGCCCCGCCTGGATGGCCCGGCTGATGGCATGCCGGAGGCTGATGGTGCGGAAGGGCAGCAGGTCGTAGAACACGGTCGTCTCCAGGCCGAACTCCAGCGTGTTCAGGTTCTGAATCCAGGTGCTCTCGCCCAGGCGTGGCACCCGGGCCGCCTCCCCGAACGGCCCGATCACCCCGGTCAGCTTGGAGGTGAACAGGTAGGGCTGCCGCAGCGACACCGTGCCCCGGTAGCGGGCCGGCGTCTGCCCCTCGGTGGTCGTATCGGCGGCGAGGCCGGTTTCGGCCAGCAGCGTGGCGGTCAGGTTGCGGGCGCCCCCGCCGAAGTTGCGGTGGGTCCATTGCCCCTCGGCGTTGAAGCCGACGTCCGGGCCATAGCCGCCCTGTAGCGTGATGAGGCGAGGCCGGGCCTCACGCAGACGGATCCGAACCGCGACGGTGCTGTCGCGCGGCTGCGGGGGCACCTCGGTCAGGGCCACGCGGAACAGGTTCAGGTTGAAGAGCTGCCGCTGCCCCTCGGCCAGCGCCCGGCTCGAAAAGCGATCCCCCACACGGAACGGCAACTCGCGCGTCACCACGCGGGACGAGACGGTTTCATTCCCCTCGATGTCGATCTCCGTGATGATCCCCATCGGCCCGGGGTCCAGGTGGAAGCGCAGGTCCACCGTGTTGTAGGTGGAGTCGATGTCCACCTCGGTCTCGATGCGGGCGAAGGCGAAGCCCTGCTCCTGCATCCAACTCAGCACCCGATCCTGGATGCGGAGCCGATCGGCCTCCGTATAGCGCGTGCCCGTCTGCAGCGCGATGCGGTCCCGAAAGCGGATCCAGCGATCGCGCACCGGCCCCTGAAACGCCTCGATGGCATAGCGACCGTCCGGCCCGAAGAAGCCGACATCCTGAATGATCAGCGGCGGGCCTTCCTCGATGCGGAAGATGATGTGGATCGTGTTGGAGGTGGTGTCGAGCTGGGACGCCGGATAGTCGATCGACGGAAAGAGAAAGCCGTTGCGCTGGTAGAAGCGCCGCAGGCGCACCACGTCCTTCTGCAGTTCGATGGGGGAGAAGGGGTAGGGCTTCGCGCTGAGCAGCGGCAGGCGCTCTTTGACGCGGTCCCACAGTCCCGGCGCGCTCGTCGCCATCTGCGCCCGTAGCTGCTCCACCTCGAAGGTCTGGTGGTCCATGAACCGGAAGGAGATGGCACGGACCTCGGTGTCCTGGTTGACCAGAAACAACGGGGCCTGGGCCCGGGCCGGCGTCAGGCCGAGCCCCGTTCCGATCAGCAGCAGGAGCACGAGGAGCCTCCCGGGGCCTACCGGCGAGGGGGCGACGGCCGGGGCGTCCGAACGAACACGGCGAGCGCGCATAGAGACGGCGTTCTGCACTCAGGACGAGGAAACCGATGACTCGACCGGCGCAGGGGCCGGCGCCCGCGTGTCGTCCGCCCGCGTGTCGTCCGGCGGCCTGGGCGGCGGAGCGGTCTCCGCGCGGTCCGGCGTCTCCGCGGTGGACTCCTGCGCGGCCGGGTCCGGGTCGCCGGACCGGTATTTCTTCTCGTGCAGCAGCACGATCAGGGCACCCAGGACGAGCACGATGCCGGAGAAGTACACCCAGAGCACGAAGGCGATGATCAGGCCAAAGGTGTTGCCGAGCACGGCCAGGCCGTCGTCCGAGGGCGATCCGCCGTAGCGCTCGAAGCGGCCGACGTACGCGGCATAGAAGGTAAAGCCAAACTTGGCGATCTCCCACAGCAGCGCCGTGATGCCGGCGCCCAGGAGGGCGCTCCGGCGGGGCGGGCGCGGCTTGGGAATGAAGTAGAACAGCTGGAAAAACATGAGGGTGGTGATGAGGTAGGGCAGGAGCATCACCGCCCAGGTGAAGAAGTGCCGCCACCCCGTCCGCACCCAGGCAAAGTCGAGCCCGTGGGTAGCCAGCCACTCGGCCCCGGCGGCATTGAACGCCTGTATGGCCAGCGACAGGCCGATGGTCAGCAGGAAGAGCAGCCCCACCTGCGCGGACATGCGCAGGTCGAAGAGATAGCCGCCCAGGATGGTCCGGCTCTGGTGCCAGTCTTCCTGAAACACGTTGCTGATCACCACGCGCAGCGTCGTGAAGAGCGTCATGGCGGAAAAGACCAGGCCGGCGATACCGATGATGGTGAACGTGTTACTGGCGCTCTGGAGCTGGTCCAGGAAGGCGATGAGCTGGTCGCTCTGGTAGGCCGGCAGGAACTCCCGGATGAAGCGTGCGATGGTCAGGAACGGTCGTTCGGGGTGTCGATGCCGAGCAGCGGCAGGATGCGCCCTTTCAGCATCTGCCCGAAGATACCCGTGGCCAGGATGACGACCGGCACGATGGTGATGAGGACCTTGAAGGCGATGGCCTGCGCCCAGAGGAACACATCCTTGCGGTTGATCTCGCGATAGAGGCCGCCGGCATAGTAGGCGAGTGTGTGCCAGAGACGACGCACGTAGAGGAGGGGGGTGATCATGGGCACGGGCCTGCAACGCTCAAACGGCACTCGAACGGCACGGTCGATCTCAGAGATCCACTCGGGGATCCACTCAGAGATCCGCGCCCGGCGGTGGTGAGCCGGGCGGCTCAGGTGGCGGCCAGGATGAGTACGAGGTAACGGATCACGCGTGTTCCGATGCCCAGGGTTACGAAGCGGGAAAGCGGCAGGCGGAAGAGCCCGGCCGCCAGGCACAGCGGGTCCCCGAGGACCGGCAGCCAGGAGCCGAGGAGGCTCCAGGAGCCGAAGCGTTCCACCCAGGCCAGGGCCTGCCGGCCGCTGCGGCGCCGGGCGAGGGCGCGGCGGGTGCGCTCGGCCAGCAGCCGCCCGAGGCCGTAGTTGAGCAGCGCCCCGAGGGCGTTGCCGATGGAGGCGCTGAGGAAGACGTCCCAGGCGGGCACGCCCAGCCGCAGGGCCGCCAGCACGGCGAGTTCGGAGGAAACCGGCAGCAGCGTGGCCCCGGCGAAGGCCGCGGCCGCCACCCCCCACACCCCGTATGCCTGTGCCCATTGCTCCATGTTCGGCGGTCGGCCGGGCGTGCGCGGCGGCGATGTCCGTGCCCGGCCCGTCGGTCAGGTGCCGGGCCGGCGTCGGTCAGGCGCTCGCCTTGCGTTCTTCGTAGATGGGCTCCTCGCCGTAGAGCACACTGCCGGCGGTGATGCGGCAGCGCCCGACCTCCGGCCGGGCATGGATCTCGAACATGACGTTCAGCATCGTCTCCTCCATGACCGAGCGCAGGCCGCGGGCGCCGGTGCCCAGCTTGCGGGCCTGTTGCACGATGGCCTCCAGCGCGTCTTCCTCGAACAGGAGGTCCACGCCGTCCATGGCGAGGAGCTTCTGGTACTGCTTCACCAGGGCGTTGCGCGGGCGTGTGAGGATGCTCTTCATCGCCTCGTCGGAGAGGGCGTCCAGCGCGGTGATGACCGGCAGGCGGCCGATCAACTCGGGGATGAGGCCGAAGCGCAGCAGGTCATCGGGTTCGGCGAGGTGCAGGATGTGCGGGTCGTGCTTGTCCAGCCGCGTGCCGCCCTCGGTCATGAAGCCGATGGAGGTCGTCGAGACGCGGCGGGCGATGATGTCGGAGAGCCCCTCGAAGGCTCCGCCGCAGATGAACAGGATGTTGCGCGTGTCGATGTTGATCAGGCTCTGCTCCGGATGCTTGCGCCCGCCCTTGGGCGGCACCCCGACGAGGCTGCCCTCCAGGATCTTGAGCAGCGCCTGCTGCACCCCCTCGCCCGACACGTCGCGCGTGATGGAGGCATTGTCGGCCTTGCGGGCGATCTTGTCGATCTCGTCGATGTAGATGATGCCGCGTTCGGCCCGTTCCACGTTGAAGTCGGCGGCGTGGAGCAGATGGGCCAGGATGCTCTCGACGTCCTCGCCGACGTAGCCGGCCTCGGTCAGGGCCGTGGCGTCGGAGATGGAGAACGGGACGTCCAGGATGCGGGCCAGCGTGCGGGCCAGCAACGTCTTGCCCGTCCCCGTCGGGCCGATCATGAGGATGTTGGACTTCTCCAGTTCGACGTCCTCGTACTCGTGGAGGTAGGCGTCGTGGTCGATGCGCTTGTAGTGGTTGTAGACGGCCACGGAGAGCGCCTTTTTCGCCCGGTCCTGCCCGATCACGTACTCGTCCAGCGCCGCCTTGATGTCGATCGGGTTGAGGCGGCGTCCGGCGGTTTTGCGGCGGGGGGCGGCCGACGTGGGGTGCGGGTAGGCGGCCAGGTCGCTGCGCACGATGCCGGCGGCGTCGTGGATGCACCGGTCGCAGATGTACACCTCCGGCCCGGCCACCATCGAGGTCACTTCGTGCGCGGTACGGCCGCAGAACGAGCAGCGGATGAGGTCGTCGCTGGCGTGGTTGCTCATGGGTGGGGCAGCGGTGTGCGGGAAACAGGGGAGCCGGCACCGGGGAAGCAGCGTTCACCCATGGTAACGATAACGCCGTCCTTCTACAAGAACGAGGCCGGCGGCCGGGTCGCGTCCGTCGGGGGTATCAACGTACGGCGGCGCGTCTGGTTCACGGCCGTCGTTTCGTTCGTCTTCCCTCGCCGTCTTCCGCCGTCGTCTCATGCCGTCCGATCCCGCCGAACCGCTGCCCGACCCGGAAGCGGTGTTGCCGCCCGCCTTCCTGGATCGCCTCCGGCAGCAGCTCTCGCCCGGGGATCTGTCGGCGGTCCTCGCGGCCTTTCGGCAGCCGCGCGCCCCGGCCTTTCGGGTCAACACGCTCCGGGCCGAGCCGGCGGCCGTCGAGGCGGAGCTGACCGCCGCCGGGCTGACGTGGCAGGCCGTGCCCTGGCTGCCGGCGGCCTACCGGGTGCCCCCGGCCGAACGGGCGGCGCTGCTGGCCTCGGCCGCCTGTGCCGGGCAGCGCATCTACGTCCAGAACCTCGCCAGCATGGTGCCGGTGGTGGTGCTGGCCCCGGAGCCCGGGGAGCGGGTGCTGGACCTGGCCGCGGCCCCGGGCAGCAAGACGCTCCAGATCGCCTGCCGGATGCGGGGTGAGGGTGAGCTGGCCGCCGTCGAGGTCGTGCGAAGCCGCTTCTTCAAGCTGCAGCACAACCTGGAGGCCCAGGGCGCCACGCACGTGCGCACCTACCTGCAGGACGGCACGCGCGTCTGGCGCTACCGCCCCGAGTACTTCGACCGGGTCCTGCTCGATGCGCCGTGCTCCAGCGAAGGCCGGTTTCACGTGAGCGACCCGGCTTCCTATGCCTACTGGAGCCCTCGCAAGAGCCGCGAGATGGCGCGCAAGCAGGTCCGCCTGCTCTACTCGGCGGTGCAGAGCCTGCGCCCCGGCGGGGTGCTGGTCTATGCCACCTGCTCGCTCGCCCCCGACGAGAACGAAGCCGTCCTCGACAAGACCCTGCGGACCTTCGGGGAGGCCCTCACCCTCGAACCGATCGGGCTGGAGCTGGAAACCATGCGCCCGCCGCTACAGACCTGGGACGGGCGTGCGTTCGAGCACGACCTGTCCCCGGCCCGCCGCCTGCTGCCGGGCCCCGACACGGAAGGGTTCTTCGTCGCCCGTCTGCGAAAAAAACGGTCGACCCTGACGGGGAGGAACAAGCCCTGAAACCCGTGATTGAACCGTGCCATCTTCCGCCACCCCTCCCCGCCGGCCTGCCTTCGTCTCCGGGGGCGACGTCCCGGTGGGGGCCACGGTGGGGCGCCCTCCTTCCACGTTTCAGCACGACGGTATCCGGCCATGCCACGCGGCACAGTCAAATGGTTCAGCGTCGAGAAAGGCTTCGGGTTCATCCGGCCTGACGAGCGCGGCAAAGATGTCTTCGTTCACCGCAGCAGCGTCGCCGGGCTTGGCTGGGACGAGGGGTTGCGTGATGGGGAAGCGGTGGAGTACGAGGTGGAGCAGACGCCGAAAGGCTTGAACGCCCGCAACGTCCGCCGCCTCGATCAGCCGTCGGCCTGAGCCGTTAGCCTGAGCCGTTGGCCTGAGCCGTCGGCTTCATCATTCCGGGTCGTTCGTTCCGGCGGGGGAGGCGATGGCGGCGCGGAGGGCCTGGGCCAGGAGCGCCGTGGGCTGCGCTCCCACCAGGGGCGGGTGCCCGTTCAGGATGTAGCAGGGGACGCCCCGAACCCCGATCCGACGGGCGCTCTGCTGGCTCGCCTCGATCTCGTCCACGCCGGCCCCGGAGGCCAGATAGTCCAGGGCGGCCGCCTCGTCCAGCCCGACCTCGCGCACGAGGGCGCGGAGGTCCTTCCGGCTGTTGAGGTCGCGGCCCTGCGTGAAGTAGGCGGCGAAGAGGGCCTCTACCATGGCCCACTCGCGGTCGTGCTGCCGGGCGAACAGGATCAGCCGGTGCGCGTCGCGGGTGTGGTTGGCCTTCTGGATCTTGTCGAACCGGAAGCGGATGCCTTCCGCTCGGCCCAGCTGTTCCATTCGCTCGAACAGCACCGTGGCACGCTCCCAGCCGCCGAAGCGGGTCCGGGCGAAGGTGCGCCAGGCCACCCCCTCGGGCGGCAGGTCCGGCTGTAGCTCGAAGGGACGCCAGCGCCGGACGACCGTCAGGTCCGGCTGTTCCGCGCAGACCTCCTCGAGGGCGCGGCGCAGCCGCCGCTCTCCGAGGTAGCACCAGGGGCAGGTCACATCGGCGAAGACCTCGATCGTCAGGGCAGGCATGGGTAGAGCGGCCGGGGTGGAGGCAGGGAGCAGCGGGGACCCGGGCTCCCGGAATACCCTGCACAATCGCGCATCCGCACTTCGGTTCCGGGCTGCCGGCTTCAGGCTGTCGGCTTCAGGCTGCCGGCTTCAGGCTGCCGGCTGAAAGCGGACCGCTCACAGCCCATCAAATCAGCAGCGTGTTGGCGACGAGGCAGCGGGCGAGTTCGTGGTATAGGGTGCGGATGCGCTCCGGCGTGACGTCGTCGCCGAGGCGGCGCACGATGCGGCTGGCCAGCGACCCCCACTCGACGATCGTCGCCAGGGTGCGTGCCGCCTCCAGGGGCAGCTCCGGGCGGATCTGCTCCAGCAGGTGCCGCCAGAGGTCCTGCGCCGTGGCCGTCTCCGCCTCCAGCCCGAACAGGCGCAGGTAGGCCGGGCTGCGGATGACCGTGTGCTCGGCCGTGCGGATCACGTCCAGGAACAGGGCGGCCAGGTCGTGCTCCGACCAGGCTCGTTGCGTGGCCTGATCGGTCCAGGTTTCGTCGACCAGCCGGCGTAGCACCGCCACGACGCCCTGCAGGATCGCCAGATCCGCCGCCGGCGATTCCTGCAGGTCGATGACGCGGATCTCGATGGCGCCCCGGTCGAACCGGGCGATGGCGCCCCGGGAGTTGAGGAAGTGGTGATCGAGGACGCCTTCGGTGTCGTGGGGCCGGATGGCGGCGTCGATGGGACGAAAGATGCGGGCGTGGTAGTCGGCCTCGGTAAAGACGGCCTCGGGGATGACGACGCCGGCGATCTCCGGGATGCGCGCCTGATTGTGGCGGTAGTGTTCGAGGCGGCTGTCGGCGAAGCCCGTCCGGCGCCCGTCGAGGAGGGGGTGCTGGCGCTCAGCGCGGGGATGATGGGCAGCAGCACGCGGACGGCGGCATGGAGGCGGCCAAACTCCGCGTCGTCGCGGAAGGGGAGGTTCAGGTGGGTGCTCTGCAGGTTGGACCAGCCGTGGCCCCGGCAGTCGAACAGGCGGTTGTAGAGGCCGTAGACCTCGCTATACTCGTGCGGCCAGAGCTGCGTCTCCGTCAGCGGGTCCATCAGCGGATGCGCGCCCGTCGGCAGCAGCATCGCGTCGTGCGCGGCCAGCACTTCGTTGATGGCCCGGACCTCCTGCCAGAACGCCTCGGCCAGCCCGTCGAGGGCCGGGACCGGTCCGTTCGTCTTCAACTCGATGACGTGGTTGACCAGTTCGTTCGACCACGCCAGAAGCCCCCGGTCTACGTCGGACGTGTAGGTGCCCGTGACGTGGCGGATGAGCGCGTCGGCCAGCGGCCGCACCGCCAGCGTCGTGCGGTCGACGATCATGTATTCCAGCTCGACGCCGAAGACGGAGAAGAGGGGGTAGGGCATGAGGGCGTGTCGAAGGGTGAAGGGTGAAGGGCGTTCCTCATCCGGCTGCGCGTCGGTGTTCGAGGCGGTGCTTGAGGGCCTGGATGATACGGGCGTAGAGGGCCTCTCCGAGGACGGCGTCCTCGATGCCGGCGTCGAGGCTGGGGTTGTCGTTGATCTCGATGAGGTACGGTTTGCCGTCGATGTCCTTGATGTCTACCCCGAAGAGGCCGTTGCCGATCAGGCGGGTCGCCCGCAGGGCCATGCGGAGCACCGCTTCAGGGACCTCCGCGACGGGGAGCGTTTCGACGTCGCCCTCGATGTCATCCGTTTTTTTCTTCGTCCAGTCGTAGATCTGCCAGTGCCCCTTGGCCATGAAGTATTTGCAGGCGTAGAGCGGCTGGCCGTCCAGCACCCCGATGCGCCAGTCGAAGGGGTGGGGCTGTAGGCCTGGGCGATGACGAGGTCGGAATGGGCCAGCATGCGGGTCAGTTCGGATTGCAACTGCTCCGGGGTGGTCGTTTTCACGACGCCCTGCGAGAAGGACGAATCCGGCAGCTTCAGCACGCAGGGCAGGCCGAGCGTGGCCTCGACGGCGTCGCGGTTCTCGGCGTGCACGATCATCGTCGCCGGCGTACGGATGCGGGCGTTCTGCATCAGCTCGGCCAGGTAGACCTTGTTGGTGCAGCGCAGGATGGCGTCGGGGTCGTCGATGACGGCGAGGCCTTCGGACTGGGCGCGGCGGGCGAAGCGGTAGGTATGGTGGTTCACCGACGTCGTCTCGCGGATGAAGAGCGCGTCGAACTCGCCGATGCGGCTGTAGTCGTCCCGCGTGATGAACTCCACGCTGAAGCCGGCCCGCTCGGCGGCCTCGGCAAAGCGAGCCAGCGCCTTCTTGTTCGAGGGCGGGGCCGGTTCGTTCGGGTTGACGAGGATGGCCAGGTCGTAGATGAACGGATCGGCCGGGATGCGGCCGTAGCGCTGGCGTCCGAAGTAATGCCGGGCCGTCTCCCGCACGAAGTCCAGGTGGGCTTCGGGGATCTCGCTCATGGAGATGGCACGGATGGATTGCAGCGTCCATTGCTTCGAGCGCGTGAAGCGGGCGCGCAGGAAGGGGGCCTGGAACAGCTTGTACAGCTCCTGGGCCAGCCGGTGATGCTGCTTCGCCACGTTCTCCCCGAAGTAGATGCTCAGCACGAACGTGTCGGACTTGATGTGGCGCAGGCTGCGCTGGATCAGGTCGTCCAGCTCGTCCGAGATGATGCGGACGATGGCCGGCGTCTTGAGGTCCTGGATGGTCTTGACGCTGGGAATCACCTTGTGCCCCCGCGCCTCGGCCAGCAACGAGACGTAGTAGCCTTTCGACTGGTAGCGGTATTCCCGCGAGAGGTTGAAGACGCGGACGTTGCGCAGGCGCGCGAAGGCCGGGTCGGTGAGGTAGTCCCGGGTCGAGATGACCTCGGCGGACGCCGCGTCCAGCGTCCACGATCGGGGGTTGTTGACGACGATGAGCTTTTTCACGATGCGGGGCAGCGGAAGAGCGGAGTTCGAAGGACGAAGGCCGGTTGATGGACAGGGTTTCCTTTCCGCCCGGCGATCTTCCCCCTTCGCCCTTTGCGGGGGTTCAGTCGGCCGGGGCGATGACGAGCAGGTTGGCGTCGTAGGTGACGATGCCGAGCAGGATGGCCCGAATCAGCCGGTGCAGGTCGACCTCGTAGTAGTGGTCATGCGAGATGGGGTTTTCCTTGTACGGGTCAGCGACGACGACGCGGTTGCCGCGGATGGCGCAGAGGACGACGAAGTGCCCCATGGGCTCGCCGCGGAGGTCGTCGTAGACGGATCGGTTGAGGTGGTTGGTGTATTCGCGCCGGGTGTTGTAGAGGTAGGTAGCGCTCAGGCCGGTCAGGATGGGCAGGTTCTGGTCGAGGTAGTGGTGGAGGAGGGCCGGGGTCAGGTCGTCGAAGCAGAGGTGGCCGCCCTGCCGGAGGAAGCGCTGGTAGGCGCGGCTGTTTTCGGTGAAGCGTTTGCCTTTCTTGTAGCGCAGCTGGGCCTCCAGCTTGTCGATGAGGGCCGGGCGCCGGAGGGTGGCCCACGAGGGGTCGAAGATCTTCAGGTTGTAGGAGTAGAGGAACGCCTCGAACCCGCGCCGCAGGGCGTCCAGGCCGAGGTAGACCCCGAGGGTGCCGCCCTCCTCGAGGTAGTCGACGCCGCGGATGACGTCCTCCAGGTCGAGGTGGAGCCCGAGGAAATCGTAGACGGCGTGCAGGCTCGTCGGGCCGCAGGTCACGTCGTCCGGCTGGGCGAGCATCCGAATCTCCATGGCGGGCAGGGTCCGATGGGGGGGTGGGCGGGTGGGGGTGTGGTGCGCACAGCACCCCGCGCGCCGCGGAAGGATCCCGTCCGGCTACCGAAGCGCCGCCGGCTACAGCGTGGCGACGAGGGCGGCGGCGGCGCGGTTGGCGGTGGCGCGGGCCTCGTCGATGGTGGCGCCGCGGGCCACGACCACGCCCATCCGCCGCTGGCCCTGCACCTCCGGCTTGCCGAAGAGCCGCAGGTGGGTGTCCGCCTCGGCCAGCACCTGGCCCAGGTTGCCGTATTGCACCTGCGACGAGTGGCCCTCGACCAGAATGACGCTGGAGGCCGCCGGTCCGTAGAGCCGGATCTGCGGGATGGGCAGACCCAGGATGGCCCGCGCGTGCAGCGCGAACTCGGACAGATCCTGCGAGACGAGCGTGACCAGCCCGGTGTCGTGGGGCCGGGGCGAAACCTCGCTGAAGTAGACCGTGTCCCCCTTCACGAACAGCTCGACGCCGAAGAGCCCGCGCCCGCCGAGGTGGTCCGTGATGGCCTTCGCCATGCGATGGGCCTCGGCCAGGGCCGCCTCGCTCATCGGCTGCGGCTGCCACGACTCGCGGTAGTCCCCCGCACCTGCCGGTGCCCGATCGGGGCGCAGAAGTCGGTGCCGCCCCCGTGGCGGACCGTCAGCAGCGTGATCTCGTAGTCGAAGTCGACGAAGCCTTCGACGATGACGCGGCCCTGCCCGGCCCGCCCGCCTTCCTGGGCGTAGCGCCAGGCGGCGTCGATCTCCTCGGCCGAGCGCACGAGGCTCTGGCCCTTGCCCGACGAGCTCATCACGGGCTTGACGACGCAGGGCAGCCCGATCGCTTCGACGGCCTCTCTGTACGCGTCCTCGGTGGCGGCGAAGCGGTAGGGCGAGGTGCGCAGGCCCAGCTCCTCGGCCGCGAGCCGGCGGATGCCTTCGCGATCCATCGTCAGCCGCACGGCGCGGGCCGTCGGGATCACCGTGAAGCCCTCTCGTTCCACCTCCAGCAGCACGTCCGTGGCGATGGCCTCGATCTCCGGGACGATGTACGTGGGCCGCTCCGCCTCGATGACCCGGCGCAGCGCGGCCCCGTCGAGCATGGAGATCACGTGTGCGCGGTGGGCCACCTGCATGGCCGGGGCGTGGGCATAGCGGTCCACGGCCACGACCTCGACGCCGTAGCGCTGCAACTCGATGGCGAGTTCCTTGCCGAGCTCTCCCGCACCCAGCAGGAGCACCTTCGTGGCGGTCGGGGAAAGCGGGGTACCGATGGTGGGCATGGCGGGGCAGGGAGGATGGGGCCGGGAGGATGGGGCCGGGCGAAGGGCGCGCCGGGACGGCAGATCGGTCCTCCGCCCCTCGGCCCTCGTCGTTCGATGAAGCTTCCGGTCAATCCGTCAATCCGTCAATCCGTCGAGGTGTCGTCCGCCGCGTCGGTCGAGGCGTCGTCTTTGTCTTTCGCGGGTTCGGCTTTTCGTTCCCACGGCGTCCAGTCCTGGCCGAGCACGTACCGTTGCATCCAGCGGATCTCCTCGACGTCGCGGGTGCGCTGGTGGCGGGGTTCGCGGAAGCCGTGCGGCTCGCGCGGGAAGCGGATGTAGCGAACCGGCTTGCCCAGGTCTTTGAGGGCGGCGAAGAGCATCATGCTCTGCGGCTCGGTGTCCACCGGGTCGCTCATGCCGTGCAAGAGCAGCACGGGCGTGTCGATCTGCTTCACGTGCGTCAGCGTCGAGCGTTCCCGCCAGGCGTCCGGGTTGTCCCAGGGCGTTCCGCCGATGTACCAGAGGCGGACGTCGTGGTTGAAGCCGGGGCCGTACTCGCTCGTCCAGTCGTAGACGCCCGCGCCGAGGGAGGCGGCCTTGAAACGGTGGGTCCTGGTGATGGTGCGGCCCCCCAGGATGCCGCCGTAGCTCCAGCCGCGCACGCCCATCCGCTCGGGGTCGACGTAGCCCTGCGCGATGACGTGGTCGACGCCGCTCATGAGGTCCTCGTAGTCGCCATCGCCGATGTCGTACATGTTGCCCCGCAGCAGGTCGTCCGAGTAGCCGCTGGAGCCGCGCACGTTGGGCATGAGCTGTGCGTAGCCGAGGCCGGCCCAGACCTGATACTGCGGGCGGAAGCTGTTGGTGAAGACGCCCGCCGGCCCGCCGTGGATGTGCAGCAGCAGCGGCACGCGGGTGCCGGCTTCGTAGCCGGGCGGGAGCATCAGCAAGCCCTCGATCTCCAGCCCGTCGTAGCTGGTCCAGCGGATGACCTGCCCCTCGGCCAGCAGCAGGCTGTCGGTGATGGTCGGGTTGGCCGTGGTCAGCCGCGTCGGCTCGAAGCGGTCGACGGGGGAGGTGTAGAGGTCCGGGGGGTGGAGAGGGTCTGGTAGGAATAGACCATCCGCGAGCGATCCCGGGAGAAGGCATGGGCCCGGAGGGTGCCGGTGACGTCGGTGAGGCGGGTCACCGTGCCGTCGGCCAGGGAGAGGCGGTAGAGGTTGCTGTTGGTGCGCTGGAGGCCGGTGAAGAGGATCGCCGTGCCGTCGGGCGTCCACTCGTAGTCGTAGATTGTGCCCTCGAAGGCGCCGGAGACCATCCGGCGCGCGCGGGTGTCCGGGTTCATGATCCAGAGCTTGTCCTGGCGCAGCTCCCACCGGGCGGAGTCCGGGGCGCTGTAGGCGAAGCGTCGGCCGTCCGGCGCCCAGCGCAGGTCGCTCTCCGGCGCCTCGTTGTCGGTCAGGCGCACGTGCGTGGTGTCCGCCAGCGTGAGCAGGTAGATCTCGGACCGGTTGGCCTGGTTGCGGCGGTTCTCCGTGCGGGCGGTGAAGACGATCCGCCGGCCGTCGGGGGCGACGTCGAACTCGCCGATGCGAAACGCCTCCTTCGTCAGCCGGGTCGGCGTCTTCGGCTCCTCGGCCAGTTCGACCGCCACGCTCCAGAGGTTGCGCCAGCGGCCGGCCGTCTGGCCGTTGGGTCCCTCGTCCACCACGATGGCGTCGGCGCCGTTCTCGTATTCCTTCTGCTCCTTCTCCGGGCGCGGGTCGTCCGAGACGAAGTAGATCGTCGTGCCGTCCGGGCTCCAGCGGTAGGGGCCGACGCTCCCCCGGTGCTTCGTGAGCTGCCGGGCCTCGCCGCCGGCGGTGCGCATGACGAACAGCTGGGCCTTCTTGTCGACGGTCCGCTTGAAGGCGAGGTAGGTGCCGTCGGGCGAGAAGCGGAGGTCGCTGCCGCCGTCCTCGCCCAGGAAGGGGTAGGGCTCGCCGCCGGTGGCCGGGACGGCGTAGATCGTCTCGTCGCGCTTGTTCTTGGCCCAGTTCAGCGTGGAGCGTTCGAAGAGCACGAGCGAGCCGTCGGGCGAGAGGACGGCGTCGTCGACGAGGACCATGTCGAGGCCGTCGTCCGTGGTCATCGGGCGGCGGTCGGGCTGGGCCGCGGCCGGCCGCAGGAGCAGCAGGAGCAGCCCGGTCAGCAACAGGCGTGGCATGGCGTTTCGGGGCCGGGTGGGGGGAGGGTAGGGGGCGGAAGAAGGTACGACGCGCACGCATCGAATGGGAGCCCTCAGCGGTCAGCCGTCAGCCGTCAGCCGTCAGCTCCTCCCATGCGAAGGTGGACAGGGATTGTTTTTTACAGAAAGTGGCTTTTGAGACCCATAGAGCCCTTTCGATCCGTCATCCCCAACTCGATTGGGGATCCAGAAAACGGAGCCTGTGGACTGGCGTCCCGCCTTCTCGGAAACCAGAGGCTTCCGCAGGGACTGACAGCAACGGAGGGGTAGCTCAGGATGATGGCGGCGATGCGGCGGTCATGACCCCCTTCCCCCCTGCGGGGGACTTCTCCCTGTGCGGCCTGCGGCCAGGGGGAAGGACTCGTTCCGGCACGATGCCGGCAGCCGTCAGCCCTCAGCCGTCAGCCCTCAGCCGTCAGCCATCAGCCATCAGTCCGCAGCCAGAAGCCCGCGGCCAGAAGCCCGCGGCCCGCAGCCAGAAGCCGGCAGCCCGCAGCCAGAAGCCGGCAGCCCGCAGCCAGAAGCCGGCAGCCCGCAGCCAGAAGCCCGCGGCCCGCAGCCAGAAGCCCTCAGCCCGCAGCCAGAAGCCCGCGGCCCGCAGCCAGAAGCCCTCAGCCCGCAGCCAGAAGCCGGCAGCCAGAAGCCCTCAGCCCGCAGCCAGAAGCCCGCAGCGTCTTGCATTCCAGCGGGGGCGTTGCTTCCTTGCTCATGCATGCCGCACGTCTCTTCCCGGCGCGTCTCTGGCCGTCTCTGGCCGTCTCTGGCCCCTGCCGGCCCTCGTCGCTTCGTGGCCGCCTCCTCCGCCCGTCTCTCTCGCTCGACCCGTTCCCGCTCTCATGCCGCACTTCTTCGACCCCAACGACATCCTCGACGTCAACGAGGCCGGCCTGGACCTCATCAAGCAGGCCGAGGCCTTCCGTCCGACGTGGTACCTTTGCCCGGCCCGGGTGTGGACGATCGGCTACGGGACGACCGAGGACAGCATGCCGGGCGTGAATCGCCGCCAGATGCCCGGACCGATCAGCCGCCCGCAGGCCGAGAGCCTGCTCCGGCGGGCGCTCGTGGCCTACTACGAACCGGCCGTCGAGACGCGCGTCCACGTGCCGCTGACCCGCAACCAGTTCAGCGCGCTCGTGTCGTTCGTCTACAACGTCGGCGCCCAGAAATTTGCCAGTTCCACCCTGCTGCGCAAGCTCAACGAAGGGGATTATGACGGGGCGGCGGCCGAGTTCGACCGGTGGGTGTTTGCCGGCGGGGAGCGGCTCCGCGGCCTCGTCACGCGGCGGCAGGCCGAGCGGGCGCTGTTCCTGGAGCGTCCGCCTGAGGTGGTCGAGGAACGCATCCGCGTGGTGGAAGGCCTGGAACGCCTGGAGCCCCGCTCGACGCAGGCGCTGCCCACGGTCGACCTGGACGTGCCGCCGGAGGACCTGCGGCCGTCGTAGCAGGGGAGGGCCGAGGCCCCGAGGGCCCATGGCGAAGGCCCCGCCACGGGCGAAGGCCCCGCCACGGGCAGGTGCCGACGCGGTTCCCCGCCTGCCCTTCGCCCTTTGACTTTCGCCCTTCCAACGTCGACCTTCTCCTCCCGCCCCGACCCGCTCGTTCACCCCCGCATCAGGGATGCGCCAGGCGCTGATCGTCTTCGCCCGGATCCCCCGGCCGGGCCGCGTGAAGACCCGTCTCACCACGCTGCTCAGCGCGGAAGAAGCCGCGACCCTCTACGAGGCCTTCCTCCGCGATGCCCTCGACCAGTACCGGGCGCTCGACGCCGACGTGCGGCTGTACCTGAGCCCGCCGGCCGCCCCGCTCCCGGACGGCCTCGTCCCCGAGGGCGTGACGGTGCGGGCGCAGCAGGGCGAGGGGCTGGGGGCGCGGATGCAGCAGGCCTTCCTCGACGGCTTCGCCGCCGGGTACGAGCGCCTCGTCATCGTCGGCACCGACCATCCCACGCTGCCGACGGCCTACCTGGAGGAAGCCTTCCGGGCCCTCGCCCGGCCGCTGTCGGTGTGCATCGGCCCGAGCGAGGACGGGGGCTATTACCTGCTCGGGATGAACGACTTCTACCCGCAGCTCTTCGCCGGGATGACCTACAGCCACGACGAGGTGTTCGCGCAGACGCTGGCCCGGATCCAGACGACGCGGGCGGCGCTGACGGTGCTCCCGGCGTGGTACGACGTGGACACCCCGGCCGATCTGGCCCGCCTCGTGCGGGAACTGGACGCCGCCTCCGACGACGGACTGCCGCGCGTGCGCCGCGTGGTGGCGGCCCTGCACCTCGCCGACCGCCTCGCCGCCCACCTCGGCCCGGCCCATCTCGGCTAGAGCCACAGCGGCATTCCACGGCGACTGAGCACTAGACACGCCAGCGTCGGAGCCGGGCTTCCACTTCGGCGCGAGGCAGGCGGGCGCCCTCGTCGAGCATACGTTGCAGGCCGTCGGCTGCCATGGGAGGCTGGATGATGGCCTCCTCCACGAGCCGGTCGAGCAGCCAGAGGATGCCATGCACCGCCACGTGCAGTTCAGCGGCGGCCTCCCGAAGCGCCCCGTCGCCGGTAACCAGCAGGGCCGCCTCGTCGAAGGCGAGAACGAGCGCGGCCAGGTCGGCCTCGGACGGACGGCGGTATTGCTCGGCCAGCGCGTAGGTGCGCTCGACCTGCTCCGGCGACAGCGTGCGCGGCTCGACGCCCAGCTCCAGCAGCCAGCCAGCATCGACGGTGTTCAGCTCGTCCAGGACGATGTCCGGCACGGCCCACGTCACCTCCAGTTCGAACACGCGTTGGATGAGGTGCGCCACGTTCAGGTCGATCCAGATGTTCGCGTCGGTGATGCAGACCACGGTACTACGCAGGCTCGAAGGCGGTGGTCGAGAGGGCGGGCAACGCGTGACCGAGCAGTTCGGCGGCGCGGCGGCGGGTGATGAGTCCTTCGGCCACGGCGCGCTGCGCGATCAGCTCGAAGCGGGTCGGCTCCTCGGGCGGCACCGGGTCGCCCGGTTCGTCGCGGTGCCAGCCCCGCTGCCGGAAGCCCCGGTTGATCTGGGTGTAGACCGACGGCGAGATGATGCCGAGATCAAAGGCGCGGCGAGCCAGCGCCTGCATGCTGAGGCCGTAGCGGTGCTTGAGGATGTGCAGCTCCTCCAGCGAGAGCGCGTGCCGGTTTTCGCCCAGGTCGTATCGCACGGCGTCGGCCGGGGCCAGCAGCGCGCCGGCAAAGCGGTGGCAGAGCTTCTCTTCGTCGAGGTCGCCTTCGACCCTGAGCACGAGGTGGCCGAGTTCGTGCGCCAGGGTGAAGCGCTGGCGGTCGCCCGGAAGGCCCCGGCGGGTGACCATGACGGGCAGGTCGCCGTCGGCGGTTTCGGCGTGAAAGGTACAGGCGTCGAAGCCGTCAGTCGCCTCGACGGTGCCGACGATCACGTCATGCGCTTCGAGCAGGTCGGTGAGGTTCTCGATGGGGTCGAAGCCGACGGCCCAGGCCTGGCGCAGGTCATGCGCCGCCTGCTCGGCGGCCTCGAAGGTGCGGACGCGACGCGGGAAACCCTCCGGCGGCTCGAAGTGCAGCGGCCCCTCTTCGATGATGGTGAGCAGGTCGAGGTAGCGCTCCAGCCAGTCGCGGATCTCCTCGATGATCTGACGCTGTTGCTTCTTGCCGAGCGAAGCGTTCTTGCGGAAGGCCGGCTCGATCTCGCCCACACGGGCCGGACGGAGGAAGTAGCTGGGCTTGACGCCGAGGGCTCCGGCCAGACGGCGCAGCATGGCCGAGTCGGGGGTGCTCGCGCCCTTCTCGTACTTGTTGATGGCGGTCTGGCTGAGGCCTACCTGCCCGGCAAGGGCGCGCAGGCTGAGGCCCCGGCGCAGACGGGCCTGCTTGATGCGGGTGGCGACGGACATGGTACGGGGGCTGCTGGTACAAACCCAGGTTTGCAAAATGAGAAATGATATGAATTTTGTAAACCATCGTGGTGTGTGGTGGATCCCGGTTGCGCACGGCGAAGCAGGTGTTAGACCCCCGTCACATCACTGAAGACAGGGGTCATTCTTCTCATCTGAAAGATGGGAAATGGGAGGCTCCTTGCTTTGCCCGTTCAGCCCTCTCTAGCCCAGCAAGATCACCGCGGCACCGGTGAGCATGATCAGGCTGCCGATGGCCCGCCGCCCGGTGTGGGCCTCCCGGAAGAGCACGAAGCCGAACAGCACGTTGAGCACCATGCTGACCTGGAACAGCGCCAGCGCGTAGGCGACGAGCATCCGTTCGAAGACGGCCAGGGTCAGGTATTGCATGGCCAGGATCAGCAGGGCCAGTCCCAGCAGCCGCCCGGCGTTATGCCGGAGCGCGACGCCGCTCCCCCGCAGCGCGCCCGGCGCGGTCACGCGCAGGCACAGCAGCGCCATCGGAACGTTCAGCAGGGCCCAGGCCATGAAGGTGTGCTCCGGGGTGGCCTCGCGCACGGCCGCCTTCAGGAAGATCGCCCCCACCGCGCCGAAGACGAGCGAGAGGATGCGGTACCAGAAGCCGCGCTCCCGCAGCAGCCGCCCGAAGGCCCGGACGCCGGCCCGCTCCCCCGCCGGCGACAGGAAGAAGCTGCCCAGGAGGATGATGCCGATCCCCAGCACACCCGGCCCCGTCGGCACCTCGCCGAGCAAGAGGATGCCCGGCAGCAGCGCGACGACCGGCTTGTAGGCGTTCAGCGGGCCGAACAGCGACAGGTCCGTCATGCGGATCGCCTGTACCATCAGCACGTTGCCCGGCGTCTCGAACAGCGCGGCCAGCATCATGCTGATCCAGAAGGCCCGGGGCAGCCCGCCGGCGTCCAGCCATACCAGGCCCGGGGCCACCCCGAGCGCCAGCAGGCCGAACGTGACGGTCACGATCAGGGCCGGATGCAGCCCGGCCAGCGTCAGACGCTTCTGCAGCACGTTGGACCACGAGCCGGCCAGGATGCGCCCGAGCACGAGCAGCGAGAGGGTCATGGGCAAAGGGGAGATGGAAGAGAGCGGCAGGGTGTGTACCTTACCGGACCGGCCCGATCACCAGCCCGATGCCGTCGCATGACCGATCCGCACCCCCGCTCCACCGTGCCGAACGCCCGGCGGGCCTCGCTCGACGCCGGGGCCGTGATGACGCTGGAGCAGTTCATCATCGATCAGCAACACCGGTTCCCTCACTCGACGGGCTCCTTCTCGCGGTTGATCCGGGACATCAGCGTGGCCGCCAAGATCATCAACCGCGACGTGCGCCGCGCCGGGCTGGTCGACATCTTCGGCGACTCCGGCCAGATCAACGTGCAGGGGGAGGTGCAGAAGAAGCTCGATGCGCTGGCTCACGCCGAGATGGAGCGGGCGCTGCGGCGTGGCGGTGAGTGCGTGCTGATCGGCTCCGAAGAGCACGCCGAGGCCATCCCCCTGCAAACCTCCAGCGAGTCCGGGCGCTACATCGTGCTCATGGACCCGCTGGACGGCTCCTCCAACATCGAAGTCAACGTGTCCATCGGGACGATCTTCAGCGTGTACCGTCTGCCCGAAGGGCAGGCCGAGGCGACGCTGGACGCCGCGCTCCAGCCCGGCACGCAGCAGGTGGCCGCCGGATACGTCGTCTACGGCTCGTCCACGATGCTCGTCTACACCACCGGAGACGGGGTCAACGGCTTCACGCTGGATCCGTCCATCGGGGAGTTCATCCTTTCCCATCCCAACATCCGCACGCCCCGGCAGGGACGGATCTACTCCGTCAACGTCGGAAACTACCGCTCCTTCGACGCCGGCCTGCGGGCCTACCTGGAGTGGGTGCAGGAGGAGGACCCCGCCACGAACCGGCCCTTCACGCTGCGCTACATCGGCTCCTTCGTCTCCGACTTCCACCGCAACCTGCTCAAGGGCGGTATCTACATCTATCCCGCCAACACCCGCGACCCCGAGGGCAAGCTCCGGCTCATGTACGAGGCCAACCCCATGGCCTTCATCGTCGAGCAGGCCGGCGGGCGCGCCACCGACGGCACCCGTCGCATCCTCTCGAAACGGCCCGAGGCCCTGCACCAGCGGACCCCCGTGTTCATCGGGAGCGAGGAGATGGTGCGGCGTGTCGAGTCGTTCCTGCATCCCTCGTCGGCTCGCTGACGGGATCGCCTCGCGCCCCGGCCCTCGGCGGCCAGGACCGCCCGGCGGCGACGCGCCCTGCGCGGCGGGTCCGGCGACGCCGGGTGGCCGCCCCCGCGGAAAAAAAGCGTCCACGGAGGTTCCGGTGGGATTTTTTAATATAAAGAAAAGATGAAATGAAGGAAAAATTAAATGGGTTGAGGCTGTGAGTTTGGGTAAAAACAAAATGATTCGCGCAAATGGGATCTTATTATTTCATGCATTTATGATGTTATGCTATTAAAAATTAAATGGAAGCGCTACCGATTGGCGGCGGTCGTGTGAACGCATCCCGGTTGGCGGCGTTTTTGTTGCATTGACGTTTCACCCCGCCAATCGCGTTATTACGGCACACATCAGGCACCAGCCATCCATCGTAGCGATGACCACCCTACCCACCTATCGTCCCCACACCGCCGCGCTTCCGGCGCCGGCACGGGGCCGGCATGCGGGCCTGATGTCGAACGCTTTGCTTAGCGGGATTGTCACGGTATCGACGATCGAAGTCCTACGACTTACGATCCTCGTTCTCCTTATTAGCCTCGTCATTATTACGGGCTAAGCGACCGGTCAATCCCGAGCACATCCGCGAGCAGAGTGACTGCACACATCGAGGGCGCCTGGGATTGACCAGACCAGCCACCGATGATGCAGCAACCTCCCGATACACCCCCTGCCGTCAGCCCCGGTGCCTCCCGGCCCGGATCGGAAGCTCCCCACGAGTCGGTCGGATACCGTCCAGGCCGTCGTGTGTCCGAGCGCATCGGCCGCCGGGGCGCGCTCCCGGATCGCCGACCGTTCTTACCCCACCGTTTCCCTGACACCGTCCGGCCCGAGGCCGGCGCCCAACCTGCCTGACCCTCCTCCCCCTATCCCATTCGCAGAACGCCATGGAGCAGCACAGCACCCGTCCCGGAAGCATGACCGGTACCCCGGCCGGTGACGGCCAGGCTCAGGGCCAACCCGCTTTGCCCCACACGGGCGTGACGATGACCGGCGCGGAGATCTTCGTCCGCGCGCTCGAGGCCGAGGGCGTCAAGGTCGTCTTCGGCCATCCCGGCGGGGCCGTCATCAAGATCTACGACGAGATCGCGCGCCTCAAGCCCACGTTCGAGCACGTGCTGGTCCGCCACGAGCAGGGCGGCACGCACGCCGCCGAGGGCTATGCCAAAGCCACCGGGCAGGTCGGCACGGTGCTCGTGACCAGCGGCCCGGGCGCGACGAACTGCGTCACCGGCATCGCCGATGCCTACATGGACTCGGTGCCGATCGTCGTCTTCACCGGGCAGGTGCCCGTGCCGCTCATCGGCAACGATGCCTTCCAGGAGACGGACACGATCGGGGTGACGCGCAGCATCACCAAGCACAGCTTCCAGGTGCGCCGCGTCGAGGACATGACCTGGATGATCCGGGCCGCCTATCACATCGCCCGGACGGGCCGCCCCGGCCCGGTCGTGGTCGACCTGCCCAAGGACGTGTTGTTGGCCGAGACGACCTTCCAGTACCCGTCCGACGTGCAGGATCGGATCCGGGGGTATCGGGTCCACACGACGCCGAACCCGGCCAAGGTGGAGCGGGCCGCCCGAATGATCGCCCGCGCCCGGCGCCCGCTGCTCTACGTGGGCGGTGGCGTCAACGGTGCCGGAGCGGCGCCGGAGCTGCTGGAGCTGGCGCACAAAGCCCGCATTCCCGTCACCACGACGCTGCACGGGCTGGGGGCGTTTCCGGAAGACGACCCGCTCTCGCTGGGGATGCTGGGCATGCACGGCACCTGGTACGCCAACCAGGCCGTCCAGCATTGTGATCTGCTCATCGCCGTCGGCGCCCGCTTCGATGACCGGGTGACGGGCAAGCTGGAGGCCTGGGCGCCCCACGCCAAGGTCATCCACATGGACATCGACCAGGCCTGCGTCTCGAAGAACGTGTGGTGTGACTGTGCCGTGCTCGGAGACGTCAAGGAATCGCTCCGCGCCCTGCTGCCGCTGGTCGACCCGAAGGACACGCAGGCCTGGCTGGACGAGATCGCCGCCTGGCGCGCCGAGTGCCCGCTGGCGTATGAACATGATGGACGGCTCCACGCGCAGTTCGTCATCGAGCAGCTGCGCGCGATCTCCGGCGGGGACGCCGTGGTGGTCTCGGACGTGGGCCAGCATCAGATGTGGACGGCCCAGTTCTTCCGCTACAAGCATCCGCGCTCGCACATCACCTCCGGCGGCCTCGGCACGATGGGTTTCTGCCTGCCGGCTGCCATGGGGGCGGCCTTCGGGCTGCGCGAGCAGGGCAAGGACCTGCCGGTCATCTCGATCTCCGGCGACGGCGGCTTCGTGATGAACGCGCAGGAACTGGGCGTCATCGCCAAGCACCGGCTGCCGATCAAGATCGTCGTGATCAACAACCAGTTCCTGGGGATGGTGCGGCAGTGGCAGGAGCTGTTCCATCAGGAGCGCTACAGCCAGACCAACCTGGCGGATACCAACCCCGACTTCGTGAAGCTGGCCGAGGCCTTTGGGATCGAAGCGATGCGGGCCACCAGCCCCGAGGAGGCCGAAGACGTGATCGCCCGGGCCTGGCAGATCACGGATCGGCCGGTGCTGCTGGAGTTCCGCGTCGTCCCCGAAGGCATGGTCTTCCCCATGGTGCCGGCCGGCGCCGCCACCGACGACATGATCACGGCACGGTTCAAGGAGTAGCTGCTGGCTTCTAGCTGCTGGCTGCTGGCTCTCAGCCGTCAGCCATCAGCCATCAGCCGTCAGCCATCAGCCGTTAGCCGTCAGCTAACAGCCCGCAGCCCACAGCCCACCGCCCGTAGCCCACAGCCCTCGGCTCACAGCCTACAGCCAGACCCTATGCCCGACACGCTGACCTCGCAGCAGATCCTCCGCAAGCAGAAGATGGGGGAACCGGTGTACTCGGACGACGCCGAGCACATCCACCGTCACATCGTGATGGTGTTGCTGGAAAACCATCTGGGAGCCCTCAACCGGGTCATCAACCTGTTCTCGCAGCGCGGCTTCAACCTCGAAAGCGTGGCCGTGGGCGAGACGGAAGACCCGACGGTTTCCCGTCTCACCATCGTGACCACCGGCAACGACCGGATCATCAAGCAGGTCATCCGCCAGCTCAACAACCTCGTCGATGCGCTGGAGGTGGAGGACCTGACCGAGCATGAGTACGTCGAGCGCGAGTTGCTCTTGCTCAAGGTGAAGTACACGCCCGAGAACCGGGCTGCGCTCATGGAAAATGCCCACATCTTCCGCGGCAAGGTGGTCGACATCACGAAGGACACGATGACCTTCGAGGTCACCGGCCCGACGAAGAAGGTGAACGCTTTCCTGGGGCTGATGAAGCCCTACGGCATCGTCGAGACGGCGCGGAGCGGGCGCGTGGCCATGCGCCGGGCGCTCGTCTTCGGCAGCTGACCCCCCGTTCGATCGTTTCCCCATCACCCTCCGATCTTCCCATGAAGGTACACTACGAAGCCGACCCCCGGCTCATCCGCGACCGCAAGGTAGCCATCATCGGTTATGGCAGCCAGGGGCACGCCCATGCCCTCAACCTCCACGAGAGCGGCGTCGACGTCGTCGTCGGGCTGCGGCCGGGGTCGCCCTCGGCGCAGAAGGCTCGGGACAAGGGGCTGACCGTCCTGCCCATCGGCGAAGCCGCCGCCTGGGGCGACGTCGTGATGCTGCTCATCCCGGACCAGCACCAGAAGGCGACCTACGAGGCCGAGGTGGCCGAGCACATCACCCCCGGCAAAGCGCTGGGCTTCGGGCACGGCTTCAACATCCACTACGGCCAGATCGAGCCGCCCGAGGGCGTCGACGTGTTCATGGTGGCGCCGAAGTCGCCCGGGCACCTGGTGCGTCGCGTCTATGAGGAGGGCAAGGGCGTGCCCTGCCTGGTGGCGGTGGCGCAGGATGCCAGCGGGGAGGCCCTGGCGCTGGCCCTCAGCTATGCCGACGCCATCGGCGGCATGCGGGCGGGCGTCATCGAGACGACCTTCAAGGACGAGACGGAGACGGACCTCTTCGGCGAGCAGGCCGTGCTGTGCGGTGGCTCCGAGGCGCTCATCAAGGCGGGCTTCGAGACGCTCGTGGAAGCCGGCTATCCGCCGGAGCTGGCGTATTTCGAGTGCCTGCACGAGCTCAAGCTGATCGTCGACCTCTACTACGAGGGCGGCCTGGAGTACATGAACTACTCGATCAGCGACACGGCGGAGTACGGCAACTACTCCCGCGGCCCCCGCGTCATCACGCCGGCGGTCAAGCAGGAGATGCGCAAGATCCTCGACGAGATCCAGTCCGGGGCCTTTGCCCGCGAGTGGATCGCCGAGTGTGAGGCGGGGATGCCCCGGATGACGGAGCTCCGCAAAGCCTCCCGGGAGCACCTGATCGAGAAGGTCGGCAAGAAGCTGCGGGGGATGATGAGCTGGCTCCGCCCGGCGAAGGCTGCCGATACCGCGGCCTCCCCCGTGGAGGCCTCCTGAACGGGCGCGTGCTGCTTCTCCTCCTCTGAACCCCGCTGATGTCATGACACAGGCTTCCTCTTACCGCATCGCATGGCTGCCGGGCGACGGCATCGGGCGCGACGTGACCGAGCAGGCGCTGGCCGTGCTACGCGCCGTGGCCGAGGCCTCGGGCTTTGCCCTGCACGTCGACGAACAGCTGATCGGAGGGGCGGCGCTGGATGAAACCGGCGTGCCGTTTCCCGACGCCACGTGCGAGGCCTGCCTCGATGCCGATGCCGTGTTGCTCGGCGCCGTCGGCGGGCCGAAGTGGGACGCCAACACCGGCGCGCAGCGGCCCGAGAGCGGCCTGCTGCAACTGCGCAAGGCCCTTGGCGCCTTCGCCAACCTGCGCCCCGTCTCCGTCCCGGACGCCCTGGCCGATGCCTCGCCGCTGCGGTCGGAGATCGTGGCCGGCACCGACCTGCTCATCGTGCGGGAGTTGACCGGCGGCATCTACTTCGGTGAGCCGCGCGGCCGGACCGGCGACGAAGCCTACAACACGATGCGCTACAGCGAGGCCGAGGTGGATCGCATCGCGGAGGTCGCCTTCGCCTGGGCGCGCAAACGCCGCGGCCACGTCACCTCGGTCGACAAGGCCAACGTGCTCGTCGTCTCGCAGCTCTGGCGGGACGTCGTCACCCGCGTCCATGCCGAGCGCCACGCCGACCTCTCGCTGGAGCACCTGTACGTGGACAATGCGGCGATGCAGGTGGTGCGGCGTCCGCGGGACTTCGACGTGATCGTCACCGGCAACCTGTTCGGCGACATCCTCTCCGACCTGGCGGCGACGCTGCCGGGGTCGCTGGGGTTGTTGCCGTCGGCCAGCGTGGGGGGACCCGTCGGGCTGTTCGAGCCCGTGCACGGCAGCGCGCCGGACATTGCCGGGCAGGGGAAGGCCAACCCCATCGCGGCCATCCTCAGCGGGGCCATGATGCTGGACGAGCTCGGCCGGCCCGAGGCGGCGCGCGCCGTCCGCCACGGCGTCGAGGCCGCCCTCGCCGAGGGGTATCGCACCGCGGACCTCTGGCGCGAGGGCCTGACCTACGCGTCCACCGATGAGATGGGCGCTCGGATTCGTGACCACGCGGTTCAATTCATCAACCAGGTTCCTGCCTGATGGCTGCCATGACCTTCCGGTTGCTACGGCGACTTAGCGGGCGCCCGGTCCTCTCCGGGAAGCCGGCTCTGCCGGCCGGGCCGGGCGCGCCTTCGCCTGAATCCGACACCCCTGTCCACGCAACGCGCTCTCCGCTCTCATGAGCCAGAACCACATTCTCATCTTCGACACGACGCTGCGCGACGGCGAACAGGCCCCCGGCGCGTCCATGACCGTGCCCGAAAAGGTCGCCATCGCCCGGCAACTGGCCCGGCTGAACGTCGATGTCATCGAAGCCGGCTTCCCGGTGTCCTCCCCCGGCCAGTACGAGGCCGTCCGCCGGGTCGTCGCCGAAGTCAGCGGCCCCACGATCTGCGCCCTGGCCCGGGCCGTCGAACAGGACATCCGCGCCGCCGGGGAGGCCCTCCAGGGAGGCGCCCGCACCCGCATCCACACCTTCATCGCCACCAGCGACATCCACATCGACGCCAAGTTCGGCGACGATCGCTTCGGGAAGACGCTGCGCGAGAAGCGGCAGACCATCCTCCGCATGGTGGACGAAGCCGTGCGCTATGCCTGCACCTTCACCGACGACGTCGAGTTCAGCGCCGAAGACGCCGGCCGGACCGACCTGGGCTACCTCTGTGAAGTGGTGCAGGCCGCCGTCGCCGCCGGCGCGACGACCATCAACATCCCGGACACGACCGGGTATTGCATCCCGTCCGAGTACGCCGAGATGTTCACCACCGTGCGGGCGTGCCTGGCGGGGCGGGACGACGTCATCCTCTCGACGCACTGCCACGACGACCTGGGGCTGGCCGTGGCCAACTCGCTGGCCGCCGTGCAGGCCGGAGCCCGGCAGGTCGAGTGTACGATCAACGGCATCGGAGAGCGGGCCGGGAATGCGGCGCTCGAAGAGGTCGTCATGGCGCTCAAGGTGCGCGGATCGAAGTTCGGCGTCGACACCCGCATCGTGACGCGCGAGCTGGCGGCGACGAGCAAGATGGTGTCCGTCGCCTGTGGCTTTCCCGTGCCGCCGAACAAGGCCATCGTGGGCCGCAACGCCTTCAGCCACGAGGCGGGCATCCACCAGCACGGCGTGCTGCGCCGCCGGGACACCTACGAGATCATGCGGGCGGAGGACGTGGGGCAGGAGCCCGAGCAGATCCGCCTGGGGCGCCACTCCGGCCGTCACGGCTTCTTCAGCCGCCTCGAAAAGCTGGGCGCGCAGGTGGCCGAGGACCAGCGGGAAACCCTCTACCAGCAGTTCGTCGAGCTGGCCGACCGCAAGAAGGAGATCTACGACGCCGACCTGCTGCACCTGGTCGACCAGCACCGGCTGCGGGTGACCGAGCCGCACTATCGCATCAATGCGATGAAGGTGTCGGTGGACACCACCGGGCAGCCGCAGGCCGAGGTGCAGGTCTACCTGAGCCGGTCCGGCGTCATCCGCACCGTGCAGGCCGAGGGGGAAGGGCCGGTGGAGGCCATCTACCGGGCCATCGACGAGGCCGTCGGCGACGCGCACGAGCTGATCAGCTACGACATCCATTCCGTGTCGCAGGGGTCCGACGCCCTCGGCGAGGTGACGGTCATGATCCGCTTCGCCGGCACCAGCTTCCGGGGCAGCGCCCGCAGCGTGGATGTGTTGAAAGCATCGGCCGACGCCTACATCGAAGCCATCAACAAAATGGAAATGCACCGCACCGAGGAGGAGAACGTCGCCTTCGTCGGACGCGGCATCATCGAGTCGTTTCAATAGCAGCGGTCAGGTATCAGCGGTCAGCTTTCAGTGATCTACCTGACAGGCTGCCCGCTGAACGCTGACGCCTGAAAGCTACTTCTTATGACCATCACCGAGAAGATCATCGCACAGCATGCCGGCCGCGAGCGTGTGGTGCCGGGCGAGAATGTGTGGATCAGCGTCGACATCTTGATGACGCACGACGTCTGCGGACCGCCGGCCATCGACATCTTCAAGCGCGAGTTCGGCGAGAAGGCCCGGGTGTGGGACCGCAACAAGCTGGTCATCATGCCGGACCACTACATCTTCACGGCGGACGCCCACGCCAACCGTAACGTGCGCATCCTGCGCGAATTTGCCGCCGAGCAGGACCTGCCGCACTTCTTCGACGTCGGTACGGCGCGCTACAAGGGGGTCTGCCACGTGGGCCTGGCCGAGGAGGGCTTCAACCGCCCCGGCACCGTGCTGATCGGGACGGACAGCCACACCTGTACCTCGGGCGCCTTCGGGCTGTTCTCGACGGGGGTGGGCAACACCGATGCGGCCTTCATCATGGGCACCGGCAAGATCTGGGTGAAGGTCCCGGCGACCATGCGGTTCGTCTTCGAGGGCAGCCTGCCGCCCTACCTGATGGCCAAGGACCTCATCCTCCAGGTCATCGGCGACATCGGCTTCGACGGCGGGACGTACAAGGCGCTGGAGTTCGACGGCGAGGCGGTCTTCGACCTGTCGATGGAAGAGCGCATGACGCTGTGCAACATGGCCATTGAGGCCGGCGGCAAGAACGGCATCATCGCGCCGGATCAGAAGACGTTCGACTACGTCCGCGCCCGCACCGATGCCGACTTCACCCCCGTCTACGGCGATCCGGATGCCCGCTTCTTCCTGGAGAAGGTCTACGACGTCTCGCAGATGGAGCCGGTGGTGGCCAAGCCGCACCGCCCGGACAACCGGGCGACGGTGAGCGAGGTCGCCGGCACGAAGATCGACCGGGCCTACGTCGGCTCGTGCACGGGCGGCAAGCTGGAAGACTTCCTCGCGGCGGCCCGCATCATCAAGGGACAGGAAGTGGTCGTGGACACGTTCATCGTCCCGGCCAGCACCGAGGTCGCCCGGCAGATGCACGAGACGACGATCGACGGGACGACGCTCTGGGACATCTTCGTGCAGGCGGGCTGCAAGATGGGCCATGCCAGCTGCGGGGCGTGCCTGGGCGGGCCGGTGGACACCTT
Source organism: Roseithermus sacchariphilus (assembly GCA_003285105.1). Classification (GTDB taxonomy): domain Bacteria; phylum Bacteroidota; class Rhodothermia; order Rhodothermales; family MEBIC09517; genus Roseithermus; species Roseithermus sacchariphilus. Next base: position 2,396,984 of record CP030158.1, read on the forward strand.
CGGCCGGACGCACGGCACGGAGGTCGTCATCTCCACGACCAACCGCAACTTCCCCGGTCGCATGGGCTCGAAGGAGGCCTCCGTCTACCTGGCCTCGCCGCTGACGGTGGCCGCCTCCGCCCTCACCGGTACCATCACCGACCCCCGCGAAGTTCTTGTGTAATGCTGCTGGCTCTCAGCCGTCAGCCGTCAGCTATCAGCCAGTAGCCAGAAGCTTACAGCCCCTATGAAACCCATCATCCGAGGAAAAGCCTACGTCGTGGGCGATTCGATCGACACCGATCAGATCATCCCGGCGCAGCATCTGGTCTACAGCCTGAGCAAGCCCGACGAGCGCCGCATGTACGGGCGGTATGCGCTCAGCGGCCTGCCGGAGGCGGAGCAGGGCCTGCCGGAGGGGGGCACCCCTTCACGCAGCCGGACGCCTACACGAGCATCTACACCATCGTCGTGGCCGGCAGCAACTTCGGCTGCGGCTCCTCCCGGGAGCACGCTCCGTTCGCCCTGCAGGAGGCCGGCTGCGAGGCCGTCATCGCCGAGAGCTTCGCGCGCATCTTCTACCGCAACGCGGTCGACGGCGGGTTCGTCGTGCCTTTCGAGACGCCGGAGAAGCTCAACGACCGCATCCGCACGGGCGACGAGCTGGAGATCGACACCGCGCTGGGCAAGGTCACCAACCACACCACCGGCGAGGAATACCTCCTCAATCCCCTCGGCGACGTGGCCGACATCCTGCGTGCCGGGAACGTCTTCGAATACGCCCGGCAGGCCGGGCTCATCCCGGCTTCCCAGGACTAGCGCCCGGCGGCTCGCACAGCGGCCTGCACCGCGGCCTTCGCTGGTTTCACCCCTCAACCCCCACCGCCATGACGTCCATCGAACTCTTCGACACCACGTTGCGAGACGGCACCCAGGGCGAGCACGTGACGCTCACCGCCCAGGACAAGCTGCGCATTGCCCGACGCCTGGATGCCTTCGGGATCGATGTGATCGAGGGCGGATGGCCCGGCTCGAACCCGAAGGACCGCGCCTTCTTCGAACTCGCCCGGGACGTCGAGTGGCGCCACGCGCAGATCTGCGCCTTCGGCTCGACCCGCCGCGTGCAGTTCGCCCCGGAGGATGATCCGAACCTGCAGGAACTGCTCCGCGCCGAGACGCCGGCCGTGTCGATCTTCGGCAAGAGCTGGACGCTGCACGCCACCGTGGCCCTCGGGGTGACGCTGGAGGAGAACCTGGACCTGATCCGTTCCTCGGTGGCCTATCTCAAGGCGCACGGCAAGCGCGTCATCTACGACGCCGAGCACTTCTTCGACGGGTACCGGGACGATGCCGCCTACGCGCTGGAAACCCTCCGCGCCGCCGCCGAGGCCGGCGCCGACGTGCTCGTGCTCTGCGACACCAACGGCGGCACCATGCCCGGCGAGCTGGCCCGGATCGTGGCGCACGTCTGTGAGCGGTTCGATCAGCCGATCGGCATCCATGCCCATAACGACAGCGGGTGTGCCGTGGCCAACACGCTCATGGCCGTCGAGGCCGGCGCCCGGCACGTGCAGGGCACCATCAACGGCATCGGCGAGCGGACGGGCAACGCGGACCTCTGCGCCGTCATCCCGGGCCTGCAACTCAAGCTCGGCTACGACTGCGTCGCGCCCGCCCGGCTCGCCACGCTCACGGACCTGTCGCACTTCGTCGACGAGGTGGCCAACCTGGACCCGGTGGACCGGGCGCCGTACGTCGGACGGAGCGCCTTCGCACACAAGGGCGGCATCCACGTCTCGGCCGTGATGAAGGAGCCCCGGGCCTACGAGCACCTGGAGCCCGAGGCCGTCGGTAACAAGCGCCGCGTGCTCGTCTCCGACCTCTCCGGGCGCAGCAACGTGCGCTACAAGGCCGACGAGCTGGGCATCGACCTGCAGGAGACGAGCCAGGCCCGCAAGGCCGTCGAGCGCATCAAGGAGCTCGAGCACCTCGGCTACGAGTTCGAGGGCGCGGAAGCCTCCTTCGAGCTGCTGCTGCGTGCCAGCCAGGGCGAGCAGGCGGAGTTCTTCCGCGTCGAACGCGCCCGCGTCCACAGCGAGAAGGGAGACGCCCACTTCGAGTGCTCGCAGGCGACCATCCTCATCGACGTCCAGGGCACCCGCACGCTCGTCGCGGCCGAGGGCGTCGGGCCGGTCGATGCCCTCTCGAAGGCGCTGCACCAGGGCCTCTCCGACTTCTACCCCTGCCTCGACGACGTCCGCCTGGCCGACTACAAGGTGCGCGTGATCGACCCGCAGGACGGCACTGCCGCCCAGGTACGCGTCCTCGTCGAGCACCGGGACGACGTCCGCAGCTGGCACACCGTGGGCGTCTCGGCCAACATCCTGGAAGCCAGCTGGCAGGCCCTGGCGGACGGGCTCCGCTACTACCTCCTGCACCACGCGACCACCGGCTCCGCCGAAGCGGCTCCCGGCGACGGAGCGGCCGGCGACGGAGCGGCCGGCGAGTCGCCTCCCGAGAACGAGATGGCGGCTCCGGCGGCGCCCCACTAGCCGGCGCGTCGCCGCTGCGGCCGGCGGGCTGGCCCCGCCCGGTCCGTCCCTGATCCCCCCACCCGGCCGGCGCATGGTGCCGTCGTCCCTGCGCCGCACGGCGTAGATCCGGCCTCGCACCGCCCCCACCGGCACCCGGCGCGGCTCCTACGCTCTGAGTCCCACCCCAAACGAGAAATGCGCATGTCCCGCTCTTCAAGTAGCCTGTACGATCCAGCATTTGAACACGATGCCTGTGGCGTCGGCTTCGTCTGCCAGATGGACGGCACGAAATCCCACGACATCATCCGCAAGGGCCTGGCTATTCTGGAAAACCTGGAGCATCGCGGCGCGTGTGGATGCGACGAGGCCACCGGCGACGGAGCGGGCATCCTGATGCAACTCCCGCACCGGTTCTTCCAGCACGTCTGTGCCGAGCTGGGCTTCACCCTGCCGGAGGAAGGCGCCTACGGCGTCGGCACGTTGTTCCTGCCGAAGGACGAGGCCCAGGCCGCCGCCCTCCGCGCCCGGTTCGAGGAACTGACCCGGGCCGAGGGCCTGCCGCTGCTCGGATGGCGCCGCGTGCCCGTCCGGAGCGAGCACGTCGGCCCGGCGGCCTCGCTGCGGGAGCCGTCCATGTGGCAGGTGTTCGTCGGGCGGACGGAGGCGCAGCCCGACCTCGCCGCCTTCGAGCGCAAGCTCTACGTCCTGCGCAAGGTCGCCGAGCACGCCATCGAGGGCAGCGACCTCCCCGGGCGGGATCAGTTCTACATCCCCACGCTCTCGGCGCGCACGCTCGTCTACAAAGGCATGCTGACCACCTTCCAGGTGGATCGCTACTTCCCGGACCTGTCCGACCCGCGCATGGAGAGCGCGCTGGCGATGGTCCACTCGCGCTTCAGCACGAACACCTTCCCCCGGTGGCGGCTGGCCCAGCCCTTCCGCTTCCTCTGCCACAACGGCGAGATCAACACGCTGCGCGGCAACCGCAACTGGATGAACGCCCGCCAGGAGCTCTTCGAGTCCGACCTCTTCGGCGAGGACATGGAGAAGCTCTTCCCCATCCTCGAAGCCGACGTCAGCGATTCGGCCTCGCTCGACAACGCGGTGGAGCTGCTCTACCACACCGGCCGTGAGCTGCCCCACGTCATCATGATGCTCATCCCCGAGGCCTGGGAGCACCATCGCGAGATGAGCGACGAGAAGAAGGCGTTCTACGAATACCACGCCTGCCTCATGCAGCCCTGGGACGGCCCGGCCACGCTGCCCTTCACCGACGGCCGCTACATCGGCGCCGTGCTCGACCGCAACGGCCTGCGGCCCTCCCGCTACACCGTCACCCGGGACGGCCTCGTCGTGCTCGCCTCCGAGACGGGTGTGCTCGACATCGACCCGGCCACCGTCGTCGAGAAGGGGCGGCTGCAGCCCGGCCGCATGTTCCTCGTGGACCTGGAGGAAGGGCGGCTCATCCGGGACGAGGAGATCAAGCAGCGCATCAGCACGCGCCGGCCCTACCGGCAATGGCTCGATGAGAACCTGGTCGAGCTGAAGCACCTGCCCGCGCCGAAGCAGGTGGAGCACGTCCCGGCCGAGCGGGTGCCGACGATGCAGCAGATGTTCGGCTATACGGTCGAGGACCTGCGCCTGCTGATCCGCCCGATGGCGCAGGACGGCAAGGAGGCGCTGGGCTCGATGGGCGACGACACGCCGCTGGCGGTGCTCTCGGAGCGGCCCCGGCTGCTCTACGACTACTTCAAACAGCTCTTCGCGCAGGTCACCAACCCGCCGCTCGATGCGATCCGGGAGGAGCTGGTGACGTCGCTCACCACGCACCTGGGCCGGGAGGAGGACCTCTTCGACGAGACGCCGCTGCATTGCCGCCAGCTCCGGCTGGAGCAGCCCATCCTGGCCGAGGTGGAAATGGCCCAGATGCGCGCGCTGGACCGGCCCGGCCTCCGCGCGGTGACGCTGCCGACCCTGTTTCCCGTGGCCGAGGGCGGTGCGGGGCTGGAGGCGGCCCTGACGCGCCTGTGCGAGCAGGCCACGGCCGCCGTGCAGGACGGCGCCTCGGTGCTGATCCTCTCCGACCGGGACGCCGACGCCGGGCAGGCGCCCATCCCGGCGCTCCTGGCCACCGGCGCGGTGCAGCACCATCTCATCCGCGAGGGGCTGCGCACGCAGTGCGGCCTCGTCGTCGAAAGCGGCGAGCCGCGGGAGGTGCATCACTTCTGCCTCCTGCTCGGCTACGGGGCCGACGCCGTCCATCCCTACCTCGCCATCGAAACCGTGCGGGGGCTCGTGGCCTCGGGCGACGTCGAGGGCATCAGCGCCTCGCAGGCCGTCTACCGCTACATCAAGGCCATCGGCAAGGGCATCCTGAAGGTCATGTCGAAGATGGGGATCTCGACCCTGCAGAGCTACCAGGGGGCGCAGATCTTCGAGGCCGTCGGCATCAGCCAGCCGGTGATCGACGCCTACTTCACCGGCACGGTGAGCCGCCTCGGCGGGATCGGGCTGGACGTCATCGCCGAGGAGGTGCGCCTGCGGCACGAGCGGGCCTATCCGCCCGTGCCGTCCGGCGGCGACGGGGCCGCCGTGGAACTCGACATCGGCGGGCGCTACCAGTGGCGCCGGGGCGGGGAGTACCACCAGCTCAACCCCCTGACCATCGCCCGGCTGCAACAGGCCGTCCGCCACAAGGAAGCCGGCGCCTACGAGGAGTATGCCCGCCTGGTCAACGAGCAGAACCGCGTCTTCGGGACGCTCCGCGGGCTGCTGGACTTCGTCGAGGCCCCCGAGCCCGTGCCGCTCGATGAGGTCGAGCCCTGGACGGAGATCGTCAAGCGCTTCAAGACGGGCGCGATGTCCTACGGCTCCATCTCGAAGGAGACGCACGAGACGCTGGCGGTGGCCATGAACCGCCTCGGCGGCAAGAGCAACACGGGCGAGGGCGGGGAGGACCCCGAACGCTACCTCCGCGACAACCCCCGGCGCAGCCGCATCAAGCAGGTGGCCTCCGGGCGATTCGGGGTGACGATCGGCTACCTCGCCAGCGCCGACGAGATCCAGATCAAGATGGCGCAGGGCGCCAAGCCGGGCGAAGGCGGGCAGTTGCCCGGCCACAAGGTCTACCCGTGGATCGCCCGGACGCGGCACTCGACGCCGTGGGTCGGGCTGATCTCGCCGCCGCCGCACCACGACATCTACTCGATCGAGGACCTGGCGCAGCTCATCCACGACCTGAAGAACGCCAACCCGAAGGCCCGCATCTCCGTCAAGCTCGTCTCCGAGGCCGGGGTCGGCACGGTGGCGGCGGGCGTGGCCAAGGGCAAGGCCGACGTGGTGCTCATCAGCGGCTACGACGGCGGTACCGGTGCCTCGCCGGTGACCTCCATCGCCCATGCCGGGCTGCCCTGGGAGCTGGGCCTGTCCGAGACGCACCAGACGCTCGTGCTCAACGGGCTGCGCAGCCGCATCACGGTCGAGTGCGACGGGCAGCTCAAGACCGGGCGGGACGTGGCCGTGGCGGCGCTCCTCGGGGCCGAGGAGTTCGGCTTCGCCACCGTGCCGCTCGTGGCGATGGGCTGCATCATGATGCGCAAGTGCCACCTGAACACCTGCCCCGTCGGCATCGCCACGCAGGACCCGGAGCTGCGCAAGAAGTTCGTCGGGCAGCCCGAGCACGTCATCAACTACTTCTACTTCGTGGCCCAGGAGCTGCGCCAGATCATGGCCCGGCTCGGCTTCCGCACGGTCGACGAGATGGTGGGACGGACCGACCGCCTCACGCCGCGCACGGACATCACCCACTGGAAGGCGCGCTACCTCGACCTGTCGCCGCTGCTGGCCCGCCCCGAGGTGCCCGAGGTCTTCCGGCCCTTCGCACACCCGGAGCAGGACCACAGCCTCGACGACAAGCTGGACCACCGGCTCATCGCGAAGGTCCTGCCGGAGCTGGAGCAGGGCCGGCGCGTCACGCTGGACGTGCCCATCACCAACATCGACCGGACGATGGGGACGATGCTCAGCGGGGCGCTGACGCAGCGCTTCGGGGAAAACGGCCTGGAGGACGACAGCGTCGTGCTGCGGTGCCGCGGCTCGGCCGGGCAGAGCTTCGCCGCCTTCGGCATGAAGGGGCTGACATTCCACGTCGAAGGCGATGCCAACGACTACTTCGGTAAGGGGCTCTCCGGGGCGAAGCTCATCATCCAGCCCCCGCCGACGGCCGCCTACCGGCCCGAGGAGAACATCATCGTCGGCAACGTGGCCTTCTACGGCGCCACGAGCGGGGAGGCCTACATCCGCGGCCAGGCCGGCGAGCGCTTCTGCGTCCGCAACAGCGGCGTGCACGCCGTCGTCGAGGGCGTCGGCGACCACGGCTGTGAGTACATGACGGGGGGCCGCGTGGTGGTCCTGGGCCGCACCGGGCGCAACTTTGCCGCCGGTATGAGCGGCGGCATCGCCTACGTGATCGACGGGACCCGGGAGTTCCGCCGTCTGCGCTGCAACACCGAGATGGTCGACCTGGAGCCGGTCGTCGAGGAGGCAGACGTGCAGGAGCTGCGCACCATGATCGAGCGGCACCTGCACTACACCGGCAGCGAGATGGCGGCCTGGGTGCTGGAACACTGGGAGCAGGCGCTCAGCGAGTTCGTGAAGGTGATGCCCATCGAGTACAAGAAGGCGCTGCAACGGCTGGCCGGCTCGGACGAGCAGGCGCCCGTGGCCGCCCCGGAATCCGTCGCGGCCTGAGTTCTTCCCCGCGTTCCTCCCCCTTCTCCTTCAGACTTCGCACGATTGATTATGGGTGCCATCCGAGGCTTCATGGAATACCCCCGCGAACTGCCCCGGCGCCGGCCGGTGGCGGAGCGGGTGAAGGATTATCACGAGATCTACGAGCGCTTCCCGATCGAGAAGCTCCAGCAGCAGGGCGCGCGCTGCATGGACTGCGGCGTGCCGTTCTGCCAGGCCGGCTGCCCCCTGGGCAACATCATCCCGGACTGGAACGACCTCGTCTACAAAGGCCGCTGGCGCGAGGCCTACGAGCGGCTGAGCCTGACGAACAACTTCCCCGAGTTCACCGGCCGGATCTGCCCGGCGCCCTGCGAGTCCGCCTGCGTGCTGGGCCTCGTCGACGACCCGGTGACGATCGAGCGGATCGAGCAGGAGATCATCGAGCAGGCCTTTCGCCACGGCTGGGTGCAGCCGGAGCCCCCGGCGGTGCGCACCGGCAAGACGGTGGCCGTCATCGGCTCGGGGCCGGCCGGCCTGGCCTGCGCCGCCCAGCTCAACAGGGCCGGGCACACCGTCACCGTCTTCGAGCGGGACGACCGCCCCGGCGGTCTGCTGCGCTACGGCATCCCGGACTTCAAGCTGGAGAAGGCCGTCGTCGACCGGCGCATCCGGGTGATGGAGGCCGAGGGGGTGCGTTTCGAATGCAACGTGGAGGTGGGCAAGAACTACCCCGTCGAGCGGCTGGACGACTTCGACGCCGTAGTCCTCTGCATCGGGGCCACGAAGCCGCGCGATCTGCCCATCCCCGGCCGCGAACTCGACGGCATCCACTTCGCCTGGGACTACCTCTGGCAGCAGAACAAGCGCGTCGCCGGAGACGACCTGGCGGCGGCCGGCATCCGGGAGATCCACGCCGCCGGCAAACACGTCATCGTCATCGGCGGCGGGGACACGGGCAGCGACTGTGTGGGGACGGCCAACCGGCAGGGAGCCGCCTCGGTCACGCAGTTCGAGCTGCTCCCGATGCCGCCGCAGGAACGCCCGGCGCACCAGCCCTGGCCGTTCTACCCGATGATCCTGCGGACGAGCACGTCGCACGAGGAGGGGGCGGAGCGCCACTGGAGCATCCTGACGAAGGCGTTTCTGGGTGAGGACCGCGTGGAGCAGTTGCGCACGGTTCAGGTCGCGCTCGAGCGTGGCGACGACGGCCGTACCCGGATCGTCGAGCAGCCCGGTACGGAGCAGCTCTGGAAAGCCGACCTCGTGCTGCTGGCCATCGGATACCTCGGCCCGGAGCCGGGAGGAGTGGTCGAGGGCCTGGGGTTGGAACTGGACGCGCGCGGCAACGTGAAGTGCGGCGACGATTACCAGACCAGCCGCCCCGGGGTCTTCGCCGCCGGGGATGCCCGGCGCGGCCAGTCGCTCGTCGTCTGGGCCATCTCCGAAGGCCGCGAGGCGGCCCGGTGTGTCGATGAATACCTGGTCGGCGTGTCGACCCTTCGCAGCAAAGGCGTCGGGGATCTGCCGGTGGTGCGATAGCCCGCCGGTGGAGCGAGGCGCTCATCCCGTTCCGCTGGAGCGAGGCGCTCATTCCGTTCATGGCTTAACCGCTCATCCACTCATGCAAGGAAGCGAGGACGTGCTCTCGGAGTCCGCCGTGCCCCCCGGGGCGGCCGGCTCCGTGGACGTCACGGGCACGGTGCGGGTCTTTGGCCCGGCCTCCCTGTCGAACCTGGGCCCCGGCTTCGATGCCATCGGGCTCTGCATCACCGGGATCGGAGACGTCGTCGAAGCCCGGCTGGATGCGGCCCCCGGCGTACGCATCGAAGCCATCGAAGGCGACGGCGGGGTGTTGCCGACGGACCCGGCCTGCAACACGGCCGCCGTGGCGGCGCAGACCGTCCTCGACGCGCTGCGGGTGGAGCAGGGGCTGGTGCTACGGATCTGCAAGCAGATGCCCAACGGGTCCGGTATCGGTAGCTCGGCGGCCAGCGCCGTGGCCGGGGCCTGGGCGGCCAACGTGGCGCTGGGCCGGCCGCTGGACAAGGAAGACCTGGTGCAGGCCGTGCTCTCGGGCGAGCAGATCGCCTCGGGAGCGCGCCACGGCGACAACGTCCTGCCGGCCCTCTTCGGCGGGCTGGTGCTGGTCTCGGCCAGCGACCCCTCCCGCTACCGCCGCGTCCGCCTGCCGAAGGCCCTGCCCATCGCGCTCGTCCTGCCCGAGGTGCGCGTCTTCACGAAAGCCGCGCGGGACATGCTGCCGGCGCAGGTCCCGCTGCGCGATGCCGTGCACAACGCCGGCGAACTGGCCTTCCTGGTCGATGCCTTCCATTGCGGCGACTGGGAGACCGTCGGCCGCTGCATCATGCAGGATCGCCTCGTCGAGCCCGTGCGGGCCACGCTGGTGCCGTGCTACGACGCCGTCCGCGCCGCGGCGATGGACGCCGGCGCCCTCGGCTGCGCCCTGACCGGCTCGGGGCCGGCCCTGTTCGCCCTGGCCGAAACCGCCGCCGCCGCCGAACAGATCGTCGAGGCCATGGTCGATGCGTGTGGCCGGACCGGCTTTGCCGCCCGGGGCATCGTGACGTCGGTGGACCCCGACGGCGTCCGGGTGGTGTGAGCCCGGGTCATGAGCCGACGGCCGTCCGCGATTCGCGCCGTCTTCGCACGCCCTTTCCAGATTCCTTGACCTCCTCCATGTCGTCCCTCCGCTATCGCAGCACCCGTTCCGCCGAGCCGCTCGTCTCGTTTCGCGAGGCGTTGCTGGGCGGGTTGGCGCCGGACGGCGGCCTGTACGTGCCGGCGGCGATCCCGGCCGTGCCGGAGTCGGCCTGGCGCGAGGCGGCGAGCTTCCCCGACCTGGCCTTCAACGTGCTGCACCGCTGGCTCGCCGGCGAGGTGGACGCCGCCGCCCTCCGGGCCCTCGTGGCTGATGCCTTCTCGTTTCCCGTCCCCGTCGTGCCGCTGGAGGGAGCATGGGAGGGCGTCTACGTGCTGGAGCTGTTTCACGGGCCGACGCTCTCGTTCAAGGACTTCGGCGCGCGCACGATGGCTCGGCTGATGGGGCACTTCCTGCAGGCCGAGGACACGTCGCTGACCATCCTCGTGGCGACCTCCGGCGATACCGGCAGCGCCGTGGCCGACGGGTTCGCCGGGCAGGATCGCATTCAGGTCGTGCTGCTCTACCCGAAAGGACAGGTCAGCCCGGTTCAGGAGCGCCAGCTCATCGTCGAGCGCCCCGGCGTGCAGGCCCTCGCCGTCGAGGGCACGTTCGACGACTGCCAGCGCATGGTGAAAGCGGCTTTCGTGGACGAAGAACTGGCGGTGCTGAATCTGTCCTCGGCCAACTCCATCAACATCGGGCGGTTGCTGCCGCAGATGCTGTACTACCTCTGGGCGAGCCGGTCCGTCGACGCGCCGCCGGTCGTCTGCGTGCCCAGCGGCAACCTAGGGAACCTCACCGGCGGGGTGCTGGCGGTGCTGAGCGGGCTGCCCGTGCATCGCTTCCTGGCGGCCCACAACGCCAACGACTTCTTCCCGAAGTACCTGCGGGGCGAGGCCGATGCCTTTCAGCCCTCGGTGCGTACGCTGTCGAACGCCATGGACGTCGGGGCACCGAGCAACTTCGAGCGGCTGACCGTGCTGCTGGGCGAGGCCGGGATGCGGGACCGCATCGAGGGCGAGCGCGTCACGGACGAGGAGACGCTGGACAGCATGCGGCGCGTCTACGAGGAGAGCGGCTACGTGGCCTGCCCGCACACGGCCGTCGGGCTGGAGGCGGCCCGGCGCTACCGTCAGCGGTGCGGGACGGCGCATCCCGTCCTGGTGTTGTCGACGGCGCACCCCGCCAAGTTTCCCGAGACCGTGGGGCGGGCGCTGGGGGCCGAGCCGGCCCTGCCCGAGCGCCTGAGCCGGCTCTGGCACCGGCCCACCCGCGTGGCGACGCTGCCTCCCACCGCCGAGGCGCTGCGCGAACGGCTGCTGGCCCATGCCGGCGTTTGAGCCCCCGGCGGTCGATCCCACGGAGCGTCCGGCCGAGGACCTGACGCTGCCGGAGCGGCTCGACCTGACGTTCGAAGGGTTCGGCCCGGACGCCTTCGCCCTGCTCGAACGACTCCGGCGGCATCCGCACATCGAGCAGTACCGGACGGAGAAGCCCGGCATCGAGCGTGTCCTCAAGGCGCCTTTCCGTCGGTTTCGGGACGATCTGGTGGTGAACTGGGTGCTGCCCAACCGGCTGGCCTTCGAAACCGAGCGCAACGTCTTCAGCCGGCTGCTCAAGAACGACTTCGGCGCGGGAGGCTGCCATCATCACCTCTGGATGGCCTTCTATCGGCCCGGCTTCCGGCGCCTGACGGATCTGCAACTCTCCCACGGGATCTCGCCCGACGGCTTCACCACCGGCCTGTTCGTGGGCGAGTACGGCCAGGCTCTGCTACGCCGGGCGCGGGCGCAGATCGAACAGGCCCCGGACGTCTTCCTCCGCCTCGTCAACCCGCTCCTCGCGCAGCCGGGCTGGCGGTTCGCCTGGACGCACGGCCGCCGCACGAGCCGGGCGCAGCCGCTCGCCGAGGCCCCGCTGGACGACGTGTCCGAGGCCCTCGCCACGGCTCGCAGCCTCTGGGTGCGCCGTACATTCCCGCGCGAGGACGTGATCGCCTGGCAGAGCGGCCTCGTCCGGCAGGCGCTGGAGGCCGTGATGGCGCTCTGGCCGCTCTACCGGTTCCTGGCCGGCACCCGGCCTGCGTGACGGCCGCCGGCGGAAACACAAAAAAAGCCCGGCTCCACCGGGAGCCGGGCGGGTGGAAGAGGAGAAGAAGAGGTCAGTTCGGGAAGATCGGGCCGAAGGGCGTCATCCAGACGACCTGCGTGATGGGCGAGCGATCTTCCGTAGAGAGGTCCTGCGTCAGATCCTCCAGGTCTTCCTCGTCGTGCAGACGGAAGACCCCGCGGGCCGTCGCCAGCGTGCGGCCGTGCTCGTCCGTCAGGCTGGCCGCCACGACGATGCGATCCCGCTTGAAGGTCGTCACCTGGGCGCGGGCCGTGAGCAGCTCGGCGGACAGGTCGTTCATCGGGGAGAGGACGAACTCGTCGGTCGTCAGCGTCAGGTCCTCGGTGAGCGAAGCCGCTGCCAGTTGCGCCGCGTCGTGCAGGGTATCGTAGACGGTGCCCTGCTTCAGCGCGCCGTCGGGGCGCCGGTCTTCGTCGCCCATCTTCACCGTCAGGCGGACCGAGCCGGCGCCGACGACGAGGGTGTCCACCCGGTCCGGGTGGGCGTGATCGGCCAGGTAGGCCTGCTCCAGGTTGTGCAGGTGGCGTTGATCTATCATGATGCATCGCGGTCTGTGAAACGGGTGGACCCGCCAGGGGGCAGGCCCGCCCCTCTAACGGAGAAGACCGTGCCAGGGGTTCATCTCTGCCATTAAGGCAGGATCGGGGCGCGGGGCGGGCGGGGTGCCTGACAGGGAACGCCCTACAGCGTGGATCGCCACGCGCCTACGACGACCGCCGGGGCGGCCTTGCGCCGGAGTGGGCGCGGAACGGCGTTCTTGGGACTTCCGATGTAGCTGCCACGGAAGCCGGTGCCCCGCACCGTCCTCGTCTTCATGCACGCGATCTCCCTTACGCCGGAATCCTTCACGCCGGAATCCTTCACGCCGGAATCCTTCACGCCGGAATGGGTGCAGCGGTATAACCGCCCGACGCCGCGTTACACGAGTTATCCCACGGCTCCCCATTTCTCGGACGCCTTCGGGCCGGAGGACTACGCCGCCGCCCTCGGCCGGGCGCGCGAGGCGATGCCCGGGCGCGATCTGTCCGTCTACGTGCACGTGCCCTTCTGCCGGCGACTCTGCTGGTACTGTGGGTGCCACACCGTCATCTCTCGCTCCGGCCACGTGCTGCCGCGGTATCTGGCTGCGCTGGATCGGGAGATGGGCCTCGTCGCCGGGCACCTCGGCTCCGGGCGCCGGGTGCGGCAGGTGCACTGGGGGGGCGGGACGCCCACCTATCTCGCCCCGGAGCAGATCACGGCGCTGGCCGACGGCATCCGACGGCACTTCGTGCTGGATGCCGGGGCCGACATGAGCCTGGAGGCCGACCCGCGGGGCCTGACGCGGGCGCACCTGGAGGCGGCGCGGGCGGCGGGGTTCCGGCGCATCAGCTTCGGCGTGCAGGATTTCGACCCGCGCGTGCAGGAGGCCATCAACCGGGTGCAGCCCGTGGAGCTGGTGGCACGCGTGACGGCCTGGGCCCGCGAGGTCGGGTTCGAGGGGGTCAACTACGACCTCGTCTATGGCCTGCCCTACCAGACGCCGGCGAGCTACGAACGCACGCTCGACCTCGTGCAGGAGCTCGGCCCGGATCGGCTCTCCGTCTTCAGCTACGCCCATGTGCCCTGGCTGAAACCCCACCAGCGCCTGATCGCCGACGAAGCCCTGCCGGATGGGGCGGCCAAGCTCGCGCTGTTCCTCCGCATCATCGAACGGCTCACCGCCGCCGGCTACCGGCACGTCGGGATGGACCACTTCGCCCGGCCCGAGGACCCGCTCTGCCAGGCTCAGGACGCCGGACGGCTCCACCGCAACTTCCAGGGATACGACGTCCACGGTGACCTCGACGTGCTGGCCTTCGGGGCGTCCGGCATCGGGCAGGTCCACGACGTCTACGTGCAGAACCGCAAGGACCTGCCGGGCTACTACGAGGCCATCGAGGCCGGTCGCCTGCCCGTTCAGCGCGGCATTCGCCTGACGGAGGACGACCAGCGCCGCCGTCACGCCATCGTCCGCCTCATGTGCGACTTCCGGCTCGACTGGGCCCGGCTCGGTGCCGATCTGGGCCTCGACGACGCGCGGGCCTACTTTGCCGAGGCCGTGGCCCGGCTCGAAGTGCCGGCCCGGGACGGCCTGGTCGAGTTGCGCGAGGACGGCCTCGTCGTCACGGACGTCGGCCGGCTGTTCGTTCGCACCCTTGCGGCCGCCTTCGATGCCTATCTGACACCCGGAGCGGCGCCCCCGCAGCGCATGTACTCGAAGGCAGTTTGAGGGCCCCGCTGCCGAGGCGGACGGTCCGGCCGATCAGTCCGGCCGGGCGAGGGTGAAGTCGACCGGGCGGGAGCTCTGGATCTGGCGGCGCTGGGCGTTGACGGCGTCGACGCGGAGGGTGTAGCGCTGCCCGGCCGTCAGGCGCTCGCGCAGGGCGCGCATGAACGGGTCGTCGGCGTCGAGTTCCGTCTCGGCGGTTTCGTGTTCGGCCACGATGCGGACGCCCTCCGGGTCCCAGACGACGACGCGGTAGACCTCGGCGTTGGGCACGATATTCCACGAAAAGGCCAGCTCGGGCTGATCCACGTCGACCACGAGGCGGGTATCCTCCGAGAGGAGCGGCGTGCGGGTGCCGTCGATGGGCGGCGTGAGGAGGACCCCTATGCCGATGCCGGCCAGCACGAGGGCCAGCGAGAGGGTGAGGTAGCGTCCGCGGGAGCGCCGCCGTGCGGGGTGGTCGCGGCGGGCCGGTGTCGGGCGTGGCAGGGGCATGCGGTCGGCCCCGTCGCCGGCCCCGGCCTCGTCGCCGGGAGCGGGCACCGGCTCCGGCGGGGCGGCCGGCTCCGTCGCGGCGTCCATCGCCTCCACCGCCATGTGCAGCAGCGTGCGGGCCTCCGGGTGGTCGGCGAGGTAGGCGATCACCTCTCGGCGACGTTCCTCGCTCAGCGTTCCGGCAATGAACGCGGCCAGCGTGTACTCGTCAATCGGTTGCGTCGAGCGATTCATCACAACAGCGCGTCATGGCTCAGCAGTGAACGTTCAGGTTCGCATCTAATCTCCGCGCGCGTTCCGGCGCCGGCATGCATAGGTAACGAAGAAAAAGACGAAAGTCGGGAGGAGGCCCGGAAAAAAAGGGCCCGCAGGTTCGGCGTCGATGGCCTGAATCCGGCTTCATGCCCGGCCTGCCGGGCGGCCCGGCGGGTTCGGAGCCCGTCGTTTGAATTGTTGATGAGCCTGGAAGGCCACGGCGTTTGGCGCGTTCAGCAGCCGCCCGGGCCGGTCCGTCGCGTTGACACCGAAGCCGCCGGGACGGTATATTGCGTTCTCTTTATTCGAGCTTTTTGCGTCAAAACCTGCAGCATGGCAGACACCAGCGACTTTCGAAACGGCTTCACGATGGTCTGGAACGGCGACGTCTGGCAGATCATCGAGTTCATGCACGTGAAGCCGGGCAAGGGAGGGGCCTTCGTGCGGACGAAACTCAAGAACGTCCGCAACGGCAAGGTCGTCGACAACACGTTCCGGGCCGGGGAGAAGGTGGAAGAGGCCCGCGTGGAGCGCCGCCGCTTCCAGTTTCTCTATGAGGACGACCTGGGGCTGCACGTGATGGACAAGGACACGTACGAGCAGACCGTCATCCCGCCCGACTTCGTGCCCGGGCGGCGTTTCCTCAAGGATGCCGGCGACCTCGACGTGCTCTACCATGCCGAGACGGACGAGCCGCTGGCGGCCGAGATCCCCACGAAGGTCGACCTGGTCGTCACGCAGACCGATCCCGGGGTGCGCGGCGATACGGCCACCGGCGCCACGAAGCCGGCCACGCTGGAGAGCGGTGCGGTCGTGCAGGTGCCGTTGTTCATCAACGAGGGCGACGTCATCCGCGTCAACACGGAAACCGGCGAATACGAAACGCGGGTGGCGACGGCCTAGCCGGCCTCCGGCCTGGCGGGCCGGGCGCAGGCCCGGTTGCCGGTCCGGTTGCCGACGGGGCGCCGCCGTATCGCATCCCATTCACGCAAGGTGTCTGATCCCATGGACCTGGCCCAGATCCGAGAGCTGCTCAAGGTCGTCGCGGAGAGCGAGGTGGCGGAGGTGGAAATCGAGCAGGACGACTTCAAGCTGGTGGTGCGGAAGAACCCGCCGGTGGTGATGATGCAGCCTCCGGCGATGCCGGCCTACAACGTCGGGTATGCCCCTTTGCCGGCCTATCCGCCGATGCCGGCCTCGCCCCCGCCGCCGGCCTCGCCGCCGCCCAACGGCGCCGTGCCGCCCGCTGCGCCCGCTGCGGCGCCGGAGCCGGCTGCCTCCGCGCCCGCCCGGGAGGCGCCCGCAGAGGCCCCCGCACCGCCGGCGAACGAGCACGAGGTCAGGGCGCCCATCGTCGGCACCTTCTACCGCGCCCCCGCCCCGGATGCCGACCCGTTCGTGCAGGTCGGAGACCGGGTCAAGCCCGGCGACGTGCTCTGCATCATCGAGGCCATGAAGCTGATGAACGAGATCGAGTGTGAGGTCGCCGGGACCGTCACGCAGATCCTCGTCGAGAACGGCCAGCCGGTGGAGTACGACCAGCCCCTGTTCCGCATCAGACTCGACTGACGGATGCCGGACCGGGGCCAGCCGTTGCCTGTGGGTGTCGCGGCGTGGCCGGGTCGGCCGGCCCGCGCGGGCGCGGGGTGGAAGCCGGTCTGCGGTGCCGCGGCGTCATCGTCCGCATGGCTGCTTCCGGCACGGCTGCTTCCGGCACGGCCGTTTCCGGTGGCCTCCGGCATGAGGCCCGGCGCCTCGGTCACGGTCGTTTCAGCACCTACCCCGCCATGAAAAAGATTCTGATCGCCAACCGGGGCGAGATCGCGCTTCGGATCATCCGCACGTGCCACGAGATGGGGCTGCGGACCGTCGCCGTCTGTTCCACCGCCGACCGGGACGCGCTCCACGTGCGCTTCGCCGACGAGGCCGTCTGCATCGGGCCGCCGCCCTCCCGCGAAAGCTACCTGCGCGCCGACCGGCTGATCGCGGCGGCCGAGGTCACCGGGGCCGACGCCATCCACCCGGGCTACGGCTTCCTCGCGGAGAATGCCGAGTTCAGCGCCATCTGCGCCGACCACGGGATCAAGTTCATCGGCCCCTCGCCCGAGACCATCCGCCTCATGGGCGAGAAGAGCCTGGCGAAGGAAACCATGCGCAAGGCCGGCGTGCCGGTCGTGCCGGGGTCCGAGGGCATCGTCGAATCGGTCAAAGACGCGCTGCGCCTGGCCGCGGAGATCGGCTACCCGGTGATGGTGAAGGCCAGCGCCGGCGGCGGCGGGCGCGGCATGCGCATCATCTGGGAAGAGGAGATGCTGGCCAAGCAGTTCCGCGCGGCACAGGCCGAGGCCGAAGCCGCCTTCGGCAACCCGGATCTCTACCTGGAAAAGTTCGTCGTACAGCCCCGCCACATCGAGGTGCAGGTGCTGGGCGACGGACAGGGCACCGTGATCCACTTCGGCGAGCGCGAGTGTTCCATCCAGCGACGGCACCAGAAGCTCGTCGAGGAGTCGCCCTCGCCCATCGTCGACGCGGAGCTGCGGGCGCGCCTCGGAGAGGCGGCCGTGCGCGGGGCCGAGACGGTGAACTACGAAGGCGCCGGCACCGTGGAGTTCCTGATGGATGCGGACCGCAACTTCTACTTCATCGAGATGAACACGCGGATCCAGGTGGAGCACCCGGTGACCGAGGAGGTCACCGACGTGGACCTGATCGAGTACCAGATCCGCGTGGCCATGGGCGAGAAGATCCAGCCGCGTGAGGTCCGGCTGGACGGCCATGCCATCGAGTGCCGCATCAACGCGGAGAACCCGTTCAAGAACTTCGCGCCCTCGCCCGGGCTGATCAAGACGTTCCACCCGCCGGGCGGGCACGGCGTCCGGGTGGATACCCACGCCTACGCCGGCTACGTCATCCCCCCGCACTACGATTCGATGATCGCCAAGCTGATCGTGCGCGGCCGGACGCGCGAGCTGGCCATCCGCAAGATGCGGCGTGCCCTGAACGAATTCGTCATCGAGGGCGTGCACACCACGATTCCGTTCCACCAGCAACTGATGGACGACCCGCACTTCCAGGCCGGCACCTTCGACACGCGCTTCCTGGAGTCGTTCGCCCTGCAGGAGCCGGCCGAGGCCGACGCCTGACGCTATCCTTCGACCATCCCTAATCTTTTCGCCTCCTATGAACGTTCCCAGCGAACTGCGCTATACCCGCGAACACGAATGGGTCCGCATCGAGGACGACGGCACCACCGCTACGATCGGAATCACCGACTTCGCCCAGCGTGAACTGGGCGACATCGTGTTCGTCGAACTGGAGCCGGAAGGGACGGCGCTCGGCAAGAACGACGTCTTCGGCACGGTCGAGGCGGTCAAGACCGTGTCGGAGCTGTACATGCCGCTCAGCGGCACCATCATCGCCCTGAACGAGGACCTGGAGGCCCGCCCGGAACTCGTCAACGAGGACCCCTACGGTGGCGGCTGGATGATCCGGGTGCAGCTGAAGGCGCCTTCGGAGGTCGATACGCTGCTCTCGGCGGACGAGTACGCCGAGATGGTCGGCTGATCCGGTGTTCGCATGACGATGTGCGATGTGCGATGAGCCAGCGGTTCCAGCCGGCTCATCCCTCGACCCTCGGAGATCAGGAGGAGCCCATTCCAGGATGCACGAACGAATCATCATTCTCGACTTCGGATCGCAGTACACGCAGCTGATTGCGCGGCGGGTGCGTGAGGCCGGGGTCTACTCCGAGATCCACCCCTGCACGATCTCCGTGGAGGAGGTCGCCGCGATGCAGCCGAAGGGGATCATCCTCTCGGGCGGCCCCTGCTCGGTCTACGACGAGGGCGCGCCGCAGCTCGATGCGGCGTGGCTGCGGCTGCGTCGCGCCGACGGCTCGCCGATGCCGGTGCTGGGCATCTGCTACGGCCTTCAGGCCATGGCGCACACGCTGGGCGGGAGCGTGGAGCGCGCCCCCCGCCGGGAGTTCGGCCGGGCCGCGCTCCGCGTGGATGACGCCTCCGACCTGTTCGCCGGCCTGCCCTCCGGCGGGACGGTCTGGATGAGCCACGGCGACCACCTGACGCGCCTGCCGGAGGGCTACGAGGTCATCGCGCACACGGACAACGCCCCCATCGCCGCCGTGCGCGCCCGCAACGCCCCGCATTACGGCGTCCAGTTCCACCCGGAGGTCGTCCACACCGAGTACGGCCGCCAGATCCTGGAGAACTTCGCCCTGCGCATCTGCGGCTGCTCCGGCGACTGGACGCCGGCCTCGTTCGTCGAGGAAAAGATCCGCGAGATCCGCGCGCAGGTGGGCGACCGCCACGTCATCCTGGGCCTCTCCGGCGGGGTGGACTCGTCCGTGGCGGCGGTGCTCTTGCACGAGGCCATCGGCGATCAACTGACCTGCATCTTCGTCAACAACGGGCTGCTGCGGAAAGGGGAGTGGGAGCAGGTACAGACGACCTTCCGGGACCACTTCCACATGCGCCTGCAGGCCGTCGACGCCACGGACCGCTTCCTGGCCCGCCTGGAGGGCGTGGTGGATCCGGAGCGCAAGCGGGTCATCATCGGGCACACCTTCGTCGAGGTCTTCGAGGAGGCAACCGAGGCCATCACGCGCGAGCTCGGTCACCGGCCCGAGTTTCTGGCACAGGGCACGCTCTACCCGGACGTGATCGAGAGCGTGTCGTTCAAAGGCCCTTCGGCCACGATCAAGACGCACCACAACGTGGGCGGGCTGCCGGAGGAGATGGGCCTGGAGGTCATCGAGCCGTTCCGGGAGCTGTTCAAGGACGAGGTGCGCGCCATCGGCCGGCTGCTGAACGTCCCTGAGGCGATCATCGGGCGGCATCCGTTCCCGGGGCCGGGGCTGGCCATCCGCGTGATCGGGCCGGTGACGGCCCGCGCCCTGGCGCTGCTGCGCGAGGCCGACGCCATCTTCATCGAGGAGCTGAAGGCGTGGGACCTCTACGACGAGGTCTGGCAGGCCTTCGCCGTGCTCCTGCCGGTGCAGACCGTCGGGGTGATGGGCGACGAGCGCACGTACGAGAACGTCTGCGCCCTCCGTGCCGTCACGAGCGTCGACGGGATGACGGCGGACTGGGCGCACCTGCCCTACGACTTCCTCTCCCACGTCAGCAACCGCATCGTCAACGAGATCCGCGGCATCAACCGGACGGTGTACGACATCAGTTCGAAGCCGCCGGCCACCATCGAGTGGGAGTGAGCCGGCCGGGGCCGCGCATCCACCATCCAGCACGCATCATGTTCGCACGCGCCAATCGGCATCCTGGCATGGCTTCTTCCGGTTTCCGGCGAGGGCGGAAGGCTCCGTGGGAGGAGTCTGGCCGTCGGCTTGGCCGTCGGCTTGGCGTGCTGCTCGGCCTGCTGCTCATCTTCGGGCCGGGCGCGGGGCTGCGGGTGGAGCGGGCGGCGGCGCAGGAGGCACCCTCGCCCCTGCCGCGCATCGAGGCGGCCGAGACGATGTTCGACCAGGCCCTGCGCGCCTTCCGGCAGGAAGAGTACGGCATCGCCGCCCGCCGCTTCGAGGAGGTCTACACGCAGTTCGACTTCCACCGGAAGACGACGGCGGCCATGCTCATGGCCGGCAAGGCGCTCTACCGGAGCGGCCAGTATGAGGCGGCCATCCGGGTGCTCGACGACCTGATGCGCACCTACCCGACCAGCCGGTACGTCGACGAGGCGCGCCGGGTGGCCGGCTACGCCCGGCAGTACCTGGAGGGGCGCGGGGCCGTCGCGCAACCGCTGCAACTCGGCATTGCGCTGCCGCTGACGGAGGACGACGTGGCGCTGTCGCAGGCGATGTTCAACGGCATCCGGCTGGCGGTGGAGGAATACAACGAGGATCCGGGCACCCGCCGTCCGATCCGGATGGTCTTCCGCGACACCGGGAACGACCCGGCGCGGGCGCGGGCGGCCGTGCAGGAACTGGCCGAGGCGAACGTGGACGTCGTCATCGGCCCGCTGTTCAGCGAGGAGGCCCGGGCGGCGGCGGCGGCGGCCGAGCGGGCGCGGGTGCCGCTCGTCGTGCCGCTGGATGCCAGCAACGGCGTGGCCGAGGGGCGGGACTACGTCTTCCAGGCCAACCCGACGCTGACGATGCGGGGGCGGCTCATGGCCCGCTTCGCCGTGCGGAACCTCCGCCTGCGCGACTTCGCCGTGGTGGCGGAGTTCGGGAATGCCGCCAGCGAGCGGATGGCCGAGGGCTTCCAGGATGAGGTGCTGCGCGAGGGGGCGGCGTTGCACTACTTCAAGCTGCTGCCGAGCGCGGCGGACTGGTACCGCCTGCCGGAAGAGGTGGGCCCGGATACCCTGGCGAACGTCGAGGCGCTCTACCTGCCCATCGCCGGCGCCCGGGCGACGACCTACGTGGGCGCGGCGCTGAGCGGGCTGGCCCGCATGGGGGTGTCGCTGCGGGTGCTGGGCAACAGCGCCTGGCACGACCTGCCGATGGCGCAGCAGGCCAGCGCCTTTTCTACCACCTATGCCAACATCTTCGAGGTGAACCCGGACGACCCGGCGGTGCGGGCGTTCGTCCAGCGGTTCCGCGCGCTGACCGGGCAGGCCCCCACCGAGCGGAACCAGCGTCTGGTCTACACCGGCTACGACGTGGCCCGCTACCTCACCCGCCACCTGGGCGCCGCGCCGCGGTCGCTGCCGGATGCGCTGCGTGCGGCCGAACCCTACGAAGGCCTGGCGCTGCGCCTCGACTTCCGGGAAGGCCCGGTCAACCAGGGCGTGTTTTTCCATCGCTACCGCCTGGGGCAGATCGACCGGCTCCGCTGAGCGGGCGGAACAGCGCCCGAGCCCTCACGTTGCACCCGCCCGGCGCATACGAATCGGCCCCACGCCGGCGTTAAGACGCGGTACCGCATCGTCTCCGCCCCCGCCGGCGGCCCCGCCGGCCCCGCCGGCTCCGCCTGTCCTCGCCCTCCCCGATATCCACGATCGTCTTCCCCTCCATGACCGTACGTGCGTACCTGATCCTGGCTCTGGTGCCGGCCGTGCTGCTGCTGTCCGGCTGCGGCGGCTCGGGCCGGTTGCGCTATGAAAGCCCGAGCGAGGCCTACGAGAAAGGCATGGCCTTCTACGAGCGCGGCAAGTATGACCGGGCCATCGAGTACCTCCGGGGCGTTTTCGACTTTGGCCGGACCAACGAGTGGGCGAGCGATGCGCAGTACTACCTCGCTCAGGCCTACTACCGCAACGGGGACTACATCATCGCCGCCAGCGAGTTCAGCCGCTTCGCGGAGATCTACCGCAGCGACCCCCGCGCCCCCGAGGCCCATTACATGCAGGCGATGTCGTACTACCAGCTCTCCCCGCAGTTCGAGCTGGATCAGACCGAGACGCGGCGGGCGCTGAACGAGTTTCTGCTGTTCATCGAGCGCTATCCGAACAACCCCCTCGTCCCGGAGGCCAACGCCCGCATCCTGGAGCTGCGTAACAAGCTGGCGCACAAGATGTACGCCTCGGCCGGTCTGTACGAGCGGCGGGAGTTGCACGAGGCCGCCGCGTTCTACTACGAGCGCGTCTTCGACCAGTACCCGGATACCCCGTGGGCGGACGATGCACTCGTCGGGGCCATGCGCAACTACATCGCCTTCGCCCGGCAGAGCGTGCAGCAGCGCCAGCCCGAACGCCTCCGCAAGGCCATCGACAACTACGACCGGCTCATCCAGATCTTCCCGGACAGCCCGCTGCTCAAAACCGCCGAGCAACTCTACGAAGAGGCGGCCGCTCTGCTGCGTACGCTGGAGCCGCCCGCCGAGCCCTCGGCCGAGCCGACGGCCGATTCGTCGGTCGGTCGCTAGCCGATGGCGTCTGCGCCCATGCAGGTCGGCCTCTACGGCGGTTCGTTCAATCCGCCGCACCTCGCCCACCTCATCATTGCCGAACACGTCCGCGAACAGTTCGGGCTGGATGCCGTCTGGTGGGTGCCGAGCTTTCAGCCGCCGCACAAGGAGCGCGGTGCGCTGGTGGCCCCCGTGCATCGCCTGGCGATGACGCGCCTGGCGACGGCGGGCCATCCGGCCTTCCGCGTGTCGGATCTGGAGATCCGTCGCGGAGGCGTCTCCTACACCGTCGAGACGCTGCGCGTGCTGCAGGAGGCCCACCCGAACGTCGTCTTTTCGCTCGTGATCGGCGGGGATAGCCTGCGCGACTTCGGCACGTGGCACCGTCCCCGTGAGATCGCCGAGCGGGTACCGCTGCTCGTCTACCGGCGCCCCGGCGTCGAGACGGGGGCGCTCGACCCGGCCGTGGCCGCCCGCGTGCGGTTCACCGAGGCGCCGCTGATCGACATCTCCGGGACGGACATCCGCCGGCGCTGCCGGGAGGGTCGGTCGATCCGCTACCTCGTGCCCGAGCCGGTGCGGCACTACATCGAGGAGCACGGGCTGTACCGCCGGAGCGTGTGAGCCGTCGGCGGACGCATCGGCGGACGCATCGGCGGACGCATCGGCGGACGCATCGGCGGACGCATCGGCGGACGCATCGGCGGACGCATCGGCGGACGCATCGGCGGACGCATCGGCGGACGCATCGGCGGACCGAGGGCGTCCGTGAGCGGGTGTTCATCTCTCATCCTTCCTTGATCGCATGACCTTGCGTGAAAAAGCAGCCCAGGTCGTCTTCACCCGCCTCGGGTCGAACATGCCGCCTCCGGTGACGGTGGCCGAAGACCGGGATCGGGTGGCGGCGCTGCTGGACCGGTGCCCGCTGGGCGGGCTGGTGCTCTTCAACGGGGATCTGGCGACGACGCCGGCGCACCTCGATGCCCTGCAGGCGCGGGTGGATGTGCCGCTGCTCGTTGCCGCGGACATCGAGCGCGGGGCCGGGCAACAGCTGCGGGGGGCGACGGTGTTTCCGCACGCGCGGGCCTTCGGGGCGCTCGGCGAGGAGGCGGAGGCCGCCGTCGAAGCGGCAGCCCGCGCCACGGCCCGCGAGGCACGCGCCGCCGGGGTCCACATCACCTTCGGCCCCGTGGCCGACGTCAACCTCGACCCGCACAACCCCATCATTGCCATCCGTGCCTTCGGCGAAGAGCCCGGGGCGGTGGCCCGCCTCGTGCAGGCGTACGTCCGCGGCGCCCGGGCCGGAGGGCTGCTGACCGCGGCCAAGCACTTCCCGGGGCACGGCAACACCCGCCGCGACTCGCACGCCGAACTGCCGGTGGTGACGAGCGGCCGCGACGCCCTGCTGCGCACGGACCTCGTCCCGTTCCGAGCCGCCATCGAGGCAGGGGTGGACCTGATGATGACGGCGCACGTCGCCTTTCCCGCCCTCGACCCCTCGGGCCGCCCGGCGACGGCCTCCCGGCCCATCCTGCACGACCTGCTGCGTGACGAACTGGGCTTCGACGGAGCGGTCATCACCGACAGCCTGCTCATGGGAGCCATCCGCGACGCCTACCCCGATGCCGGCGCGCAGGCCGTCGCCCTGGTGCAGGCCGGCGTCGACATCCTGCTCGACCAGCCGGACCCGGAGGGCGCCGTGGACGGGCTGGTGCGGGCGGTGGAGGAAGGCCGTCTGGCGGAAGCGCGTCTGGAGGAGGCCGTCGGGCGGGTGCAGCGGCTGCGGCAGCGAGCGTTCGGGGCGGGCGGGCCGGTGCCGGATCGGGCGGTGCCGGATCTGCCGGCGCACCAGGCCCTGGCGCGCCGCCTGGCACGTCGTGCCGTCGACGTGCGGGCCGCCGGCCCGGGGCTGCTGCCGCTCGACCCGGAGCGGGCTGCCCGCGAGGGGATGCTGGCCGTGCTCGTGCAGCCCCACCGGTCGCGGCTGGACCCGCCGGAGCAGCCGCTGGGGGCGGCCCTGCGTGCGGCGTTTCCCGGCGTGACGTACGCCGAGGTCGGCCCGGAGACGGAGGAGGCGCGCTACCGGGCGCTGGCACAGCAGGCCGGGTCCGCCGCGTACGTGCTGCTGGCGCTCGTCGTCAAGCCGGCGGCCTGGCACGCCTTCGGGCTGACGCCCCGGCAGCAGCGGTTCGTCGCCTCGCTGGCGGCGCGGCCGGGCGTCGTGCTGGCGGCGCTGGGCAGCCCCGTCGTGCTGGAGGCCTTCCCACAGGCCGCCGCGCGGCTCTGCACCTACAGCGACGTTCCGGTGTCCCAGGAAGCCCTCGTCGCGGTGCTGCGAGAGGGTCGCTGACCGGCGAACAGGCCGCTGCCGTCGCGCGTTGAGAATCCCCACAGACTCCGTACTGCCGTTTCCGATAACCCATCTCGACCCGTCATGGCCCTGACCTACTCCCGCATGGTCGACCTGGCGATGCAGGCGCCTCCGTTCGACCTGCCCACGGCCAACCCTGCCATCGATGATCTGGACAAGCCCACCCGCAGCCTGGACGATTACGCCGGGGCGAAGGTGCTGGTCGTCGTCTTCACCTGCAACCATTGTCCCTACGCCCGGCACGTCGAAGACGCCCTGATCCGGTTCGCACGGGACTATGCCGGGCGCGGCGTGCAGGTCGTGGCGATCTGTTCAAACGACACGGAGGCGTATCCCGAGGATTCCTTCGAACGCATGGCGGCCCGTGCCGCGGCGAAGAGCTATCCGTTCCCGTATCTCCACGATGCGACCCAGTCGGTGGCGCGTGCCTATCAGGCCGTCTGCACGCCCGACGTCTTCGTCTTCGACGCCGGGCGGCGGCTGGCCTATCGCGGCCGTATCGACGAGACGCGCCCCGGCCAGGGCACGGCGACCGCCGCCGACCTGCGGCAGGCCGTCGACGAGCTGCTGGCGAGCGGGACGGTGACGATGGAGCAGGTCCCTTCGATGGGGTGCAACATCAAGTGGAAGCCGGGGAACGAACCGCAGTAGTGCGTTCCGCCGTAGCGCTTTTGGTCTGCGGATTCCCGATTTTTCGAGGCCCCGCCGCTCGCCGTGTCGTGTGGCGGGGCCTTCGCGTATCTCCCCATCGAACCGCCGCTCCTTGCATGGACTGGATCGTCTTGCTGCCTCCGATCGTCGCCATCGTACTGGCGTTGTGGACCCGGCAGGTGTACCTGTCGCTGTTCGTCGGGCTCTGGCTGGGCACCACGATCCTGGTTGGAGGTCATCCGGTGCGGGGGCTCGTCGAGCTGGGAGATCAGCTCGTCGCCGTCTTCGCCGATGCCGGCAACACCCGCGTCGTGTTCTTCTGCGTGCTCGTCGGCGGTCTGATCGCGCTCGTGCAGGCCTCGGGAGGGGTGAGCGGCTTCGTGGCATGGGCGCAGCGGCGCGGATGGGGGACGGACCGGCGCGGGGCCGAGCTGCTGAGCTGGTGCGTGGGGATGGCGATCTTCGTCGAGTCCAGCATCACGTCGCTCGCCGTCGGGGCGGTGAGCCGGCCGTTCTACGACCGGCTCCGGCTGCCGCGGGAGAAGCTGGCCTACTACTGCGACGCCACGAGCGCGCCGGTCTGTGTGATGCTGCCGCTCAACGGCTGGGGCGCCTACATCCTGGGGCTGCTGGCCGCGCAGGGCATCACCACCGGCGCCGTGGGGCTGCTGGCCGAGTCGCTGCTGTTCAACTTCTTCGCCCTCTTCGCCATCGTCTTTTCCCTGGTGCTGGCCCTCACCGGCTGGGGCTTCGGGCCGATGCGGCGGGCCGAGCGGCGCGCCGCCGAGCGCGGGGAGGTGATCCGCCCCGGCTCGTCGCCCCTCATCTCGGCCGAGGTGGCGGATCTGCCGCCCGTGGAGACGTCGCCCCGTCAGGCCCGCGACTTCATCGTGCCGATCCTGGTGATGGTGCTGATGATCTTCGTCGGCCTGTGGGTCACCGGCGAGGGCAACCTGATGCAGGGCAGCGGCTCCACGTCGGTGCTCTGGGCGGTGGGGGCGGCCATCGGGGTGGCGATGGGCATGTATGCCCTGCCCCGGCGCGGTCGCCCGCCCATCCTCAGCCTGGCCGCCTCGACGGACCTGGTGCTCAAGGGCTGCTCGGCGCTGTTGCCGGTGACGGTGCTGATCGTGTTCGCCTTTGCCCTCGGGCAGGTGTCGCGGGCGCTGGAGATGGGGCCGTACCTGGTCGGGCTGATCGGGGAGAACACGCCGGCGTGGTGGCTGCCGGCGCTGGTGTTCCTCATCGGCTGCTTCGTGTCCTTCACGCTGGGCTCGTCGTGGACGGCCTTCGCCATCCTGATGCCCATCGCCATCCCGCTGGCCGACGGGCTCGGCCTCTCGCCCGCGCTGATGCTGGGGGCGGTGCTCTCCGGCGGGGTCTATGGCGATCACGCCTCGCCGCTGTCGGATACGTCCATCATCTCCTCCATGGCTGCTGCGTGCGATCACGTGGATCACGTCACCACACAGCTGCCCTACACGCTGCTGCTGGCCGGGCTGGCGCTGGTGGCCTTCCTCGTGGCGGGGCTGATGGGCTGAGACGGCCCCCGGACGCAGGATGGGGAACGCAGGATGGAGGCCGCAGGAGGGAGGAACTGGATCTCCGGTCGGCGAATATACAGGGGCGTCCTCATACAGGGCGCACGGGCATCGTCCCGGCTCCCCGCGTTCACCCGATCGGGAGGCGGATATGTTCAATGAGCGAGCCTTCGGGACGTGGCCGCTGGTGCTGACCGGCGCCGCGCTGTTCGCGGCCCTGTTCATGCTCGTCGGGCTGATGGCCGAGGGGCTCTTCGACGGCGAACTGCGGTTCACCCGCACCATCGGCGGATTCGGGCTGGCGGCCTTCTCCGGCTACGTCTTCGTTGCGATGCGGCTTCGCCATGAGCAGACCCGGTCGCAGGACCCGTAAGGTCCGCCCGGCGCCCCGGTCGTTACTTCTGGATCAACCCTCCTTTACCCATGACCCCGTCCGCTGAACCCCGCCCGGATTCGGAAGCGCTTTCAGCCTATGAAAAGGCCGGCGCCGAAGCCATCGATCCCCGCTGCATCCCGCAGTCGCTGGACAGCCCGCCGCCGGTGGGCGACGAGATCCCGTATCCTGCCTACACCGACGAAGACCACGCCAACTGGCGGTTCCTCTTCGAGCGGCAGATGACGCTGCTGCCCGGCCGGGCCGGCGAGGCGTTCCTCGACGGCGTCCGCCTCCTCGGCATGACCCCGGACCGCATTCCCGCTCTGAGCGACCTGAGCCGCCGGCTGGAGGAGGCCACCGGCTGGCAGGTGGCCCGGATCCCCGGGCTGCTGCACGAGAAGGACTTCTTCACGCTGCTGGCCAACCGCCGCTTTCCCTCGACCGACTACATCCGGGGCCGCGACGAACTCGACTACACGCCGGCCCCGGACTGCTTCCACGACATGTTCGGCCACATGCCGATGCTCACCCAGCCGGACTTTGCCGATTTCTACCAGCTCTTCGGCCAGGCCGCCTTGAACGCGAAAGGCGCCGACCGGCCCCGGCTGGAACGGTTTCACTGGTTCACCGTCGAGTTCGGGCTCATCCGGCAGGACGAGGGCCTGCGCATCTTCGGAGCCGGCATCCTGTCCTCCAAAGAGGAAGTCGTCCACGCCCTGTCCGACGCCGTAACGGTCCATCCCTTCGACCCGGAGCGCATCGTGGAGCAGGACTACGACGTGTGGCACCTGCAGGACGTGTTGTTCGTACTCGAGTCGTTCGAGCAACTCGTCGAGGGCTTCCGCGACTGGACGCGTCGCCGGGGCTTGCTGGACTGACGGAATGCCACGGAATGCCATGCCGCCGAGTCGCTTCCACGAAGCCGGCACGCCTCTGAAGCGCGAATGCCCATGAAGCACGTACGCCCATGAAGCACGTACACCTCCGCGTCCACGGCCGGGTGCAGGGCGTCGGGTTCCGGGCCTACACGGCGCGGCAGGCCCGGGCGCTGGGCCTGACGGGCTGGGTGCGCAACGAGCACGACGGCACCGTGCAGGTCGTCGCCGAGGGCGACCCGTCGGTGCTGGCCGCCTTCGTGGAGGCCGTGCGATCCGGTCCGGGCACGGCGCGCGTCGACCGCGTGGAGGAATCGTGGTCCGAGGGCCGCGGAGGATACGACGGTTTTCAGGTGCGGTATGCCTAGTGCTGCGTCAAGTTATAATCGACGGGTATAGCCGCTTCAACTTCACCCGCGCATCCGCCGTGGTGAACTGCCAGTCTACACCCCGCTGCTTTGCGTTGCGCGCCTCGTACCAGGCGGCGATCTCGCCCTCTAACTGCGATGCATTGCCGATGCGGCGACAGAGACCCTGACGAACCAGCACCGAAAGCTCGATCTCGGCCATGTTCAACCACGAACCATGCACCGGCGTCGGGACCACCTCCAACTTGCGCACGATGCGCCGGGCGCGCTCGGCGTCGAAGACCTCGTAGAGCGCCGAGACGGTGTGCGCGGAGAGGTTGTCCTGAACCAGCGTGATCGTCTCGGCGTCTGGATAGAGGTCTTCAACGAGGTGGGCCACCACACGAGCCCACGTCAAACGGTCCTGACGCTCCGTGACGAGCACCTTCCGGAAGCCGCCCAGCGGCTCGCAGAGCATATAGAGCGTGCGGGTCCCTTCGCGTTTGTACTCGTAATCCACGTGCCGCACCCCGTCGGCCCTCGTGAAGGGCTGCCGCACCTCGCTGATGAGTTGCTTGCGGGCTTCATCGAGGCACACAACCGGTCGGAGCGGGTCGTAGGGCCGGGCGTAGACATCGAGCACTTGCTCCATCTGGCAGACGAAGGCGGCATCGGCTTGAGGAATTACCCACGACTTAACGCGCCAGGGCTTGAGTTCGTTTTTTTAAGCAACTGCCGCACGCTCTCATGCGAGATCGATTCGACGTAACCGAGTTCGATCATACGGTCAGCCAGAAGTCGAAGCGACCACCGGGCAAAGCCTTCCGGCGGCTCTGAACAGCGCAGGGCCACCAGATGGGCCTCGACCTGCCCGTCGAAGATCTTCTCTTTAACCGGTTCGCGTTTTTTGCCGTAGAGAGCCACCTCGAAGCCTTCTTCGATGAAGCGCCGGCGTAAGCGCTCGACGGTTCGGACACTGACGTTGTAGCTTTCGGCGATGCGTTCATCGGTCCAGGCCGGTGCGCCCTGGCTCTGATCTGCTTTGAGCAGCATGAAGGCTCGTTTGACGGGCGAGGCGCTTTTTGAACGCCGCTCAATGAGGCCATTGAGGTGCTGACGTTCGTTGTCATTGAGCGTGACGCAGTATTTTTTGGCCATGGCAGGAAGTAGCTTCAGGAGTGAGCGATTGTTGAAGCTACCATCCTACCCGGCAGATGATCCTTGACACGGCACTAGCCGGTTGCCGTATGTGCCACGAAAAAAGGGGACGAGCCGTGCGGGCCCGTCCCCTTGTTCCGTTTGCCGCGTCGGTCAGGCCGCGTCGGTCAGACCGTGCTGGGCGCGGCGGGCTGGTAGATGTGGGCGACGTAGTCGAGCAGCATCCGCTCGGCGCTGAAGGCCGGGGGGAGGGTCTGCATGGCGTTGCGCATGCGGGCGATCCACTGGCGGGGCAGCCCGTCGGCGTCGCGGTCGTAGAAGGCCGGGATGACCTCGTGCTCCAGCGTCTGGTAGAGGAACTCGGCGTCCTCGGGGTCCTGCACCGAGGCGTCGCGGATCTCGGCCGAGGCGTCGTGCCCGATGGCCCATCCGTTGTGGCCGTTGAAGCCCTCGGGCCACCAGCCGTCGAGGATGGACAGGTTGAGGCCGCCGTGGATGGGGACCTTCTGCCCGCTGGTGCCGCTGGCCTCCATCGGCCGGCGCGGGTTGTTGAGCCACACGTCCGACCCCGACACCAGCATCCGCCCGATCTCCATGTTGTAGTTTTCCAGGAAGATGACCTTGCCGCGGAAGGCGGGGTCCTGGCTGATCTCGTAGATCCGCTGAATCAGGCGTTTGCCGTCGTCGTTGTTCGGGTGGGCCTTGCCGGCGAAGAGGATCTGGACGGGGCGGCCGGGCTGGTTGAACAGCGCCGCGGCGCGGTCGCGGTCGCTGAAGAGCAGCGTGGCGCGTTTGTAGGGGGCAAAGCGGCGGGCG
Organism: Roseithermus sacchariphilus; assembly: GCA_003285105.1. Classification (GTDB taxonomy): domain Bacteria; phylum Bacteroidota; class Rhodothermia; order Rhodothermales; family MEBIC09517; genus Roseithermus; species Roseithermus sacchariphilus. The sequence goes on from CP030158.1 coordinate 2,427,973, forward strand.
AAGCCGATGGTCAGCGCCTCCGGGTCCAGTTGCGGGTGCTGCGGCAGCGTCTGGCGGGCGGTGTGTGCGCGGGCGAAGGCGATGAGGGCGTGCCGGAGCTGCGTCCGGTAGGCCCAGAGGTCCTCGTCCGAGATGGCTTCGAGCCGTTCCTGCCAGAAGGCGGGGTCGCTGCGGTGCTGTTGCCAGCCGGGCAGGTGCGCGTCCAGGAAGGGCCGGGCCAGGGGGGAGGTCCACGTCGGCAGGTGGACGCCGTTGGTCACGTGGCCGATGGGCACCTCGCTGACGGGGCGGTCCGGGTAGAGGTGGTGCCACTGCCGGCGGGCGACCTCCCCGTGCAGCTTCGAGACGCCGTTGGCCGTGCGCGAGAGCTTGAGGGCCAGCACCGTCATCGTGAAGGCCTCGGTCATGTCGTGCGGGTTGACGCGGCCGTAGGCCAGCAGCTCCCCGTCGGACAGGCCGATCTCCTCGCGGAAGCCGGCCATCTGCCCGACGAACAGGCTGGGGTCGAAGCGGTCATGCCCGGCCATGACGGGGGTGTGCGTGGTGAAGACGCAGCGCTCGCGGGTCCAGGCTTCGGCCTCCTCGCGCGAGGCGCCGGCAGCCAGGCGTTCCCGCATCAGCTCGAAGGTGAGGAAGGCGCAATGGCCCTCGTTCATGTGGTAGACGTCCGTCTCGATCGAGAGCGCCCGCAGCAGCCGCACGCCGCCGATGCCGAGGACGATCTCCTGCTGGATGCGGGTGTAGTCACCGCCCTGGTAGAGGCGGCAGGTCATCTCGCGCAGGTGCGGCGGGTTGGCCTCGAAGTCGGTGTCCAGCAGGTACATGGCGGTGCGGCCGAGGTCGATGCGCCAGGCCCGCACCTGGAGCGGCTCGTGGCCGACGCGCACGGAGACGGTGACGGGGCGGCCGTCGGGGTGGGTGACGAGCGTCAGCGGGTGCCGGGCCGGGTCGAGCGCCGGGTAGTCCGACTGCTGCCAGCCGCTCGGGTCGAAGTGCTGGCGGAAGTAGCCGTCGCGGAGGAACAGCCCGATGGCCGTGAAGGGGATGCCGAGGTCCGAGGCGGCCTTGGCGTGGTCGCCGGCCAGGATGCCGAGGCCGCCGGCATAGAGCGGGACGCTTTCATGGAGCCCGTACTCCATGCAGAAGTAGGTCGTCTTCGGTGCATCGCTGTACCGGGTGGGCGTTTCCAGGTACGCGCGAAACGCATCATAGACGGCATCGACCTCCTCGCGGAAGGCGGCATCGGCCAGCACGGCGGGGTCCGGCTGGCGCAGGGCGGCGTAGGGGTTGTTGTCGGCCGCCTGGAAGGCGTCGGGGTTCAGACGACGAAACAGATCCTGCGCTTCCGGGTGCCAGCTCCACCACATGTTGGCGGCGAGGGCGTCGAGCTTGTCGCGGGTCGTCATACGGAATACGGTCGGCTTGGTGAACGAAGATCGGGCGCGGCCGATGTGCAGGGCCGGGGCCCGGTCGGGTATCGGTGTCCCGGGGAGAACCTGTAGCAACCTGTAGCCACGCCCCTCCGGGCGAAACGCCCAAGATACGGCGGGTGAGGGGCGAGATGCAGGGTAAAAACGCGTTCTAACGCGGGGCGGAACCCGCTGATCCCGGAAGAGCGGGCAGGGGCTTCCCACGCGAGAACCCGGAGCCCGGCGCGGCGGTACACGGCGCGGGCATGGAGGGGGCGGGCGCCGCGAGGCAAGCCCGCCGGCGTCGGCGCCTCTTCATCCCGTCACCGAATCGCAGGTTCCCGGCTTCCCGGCCGGCCCCGGTCCCATGCCCCGTTGCCGTTTCACGTCCGTTCGGGATAGAAAACGGCTACCACGCACCCATGGCGCCCGGATGCGGTCATCCCGGGTGGCAGCGTGGAGGCCTTTTTCTGGATTCCCGCGTTCGCGGGAATGACGGTGAACGCACGGTGTACCGGATCACAGAGACCTATTCCGAACTCACGTTGTCCATGTCTGCGAACGACCCGGAGGGGCGGCCCTGGACCCGCCGGCGGCTGCTGGAGGCGGGCACGGCCGCGTTGCAGCGGCGGCGGATCGAGCCGGCGCAGCGCCAGGCGGCGTGGATGCTGGCCGAGGTGCTGGGGTGCACCCACGCCCAGTTGCTGGCCTACGGCGAGCAGCCCGTCCCGGAGGCCGCCGTGGCCGTGTTCGAGGCGATGCTGGCCCGGCGGCTGCGCGGGGAGCCGCTCCAGTACATCCTGGGCCACACCGACTTCTTCGGCCTGCGGCTGCGGGTGACGCCGGCGGTGCTCATCCCGCGCCCGGAGACGGAGCAGGTCGTCGAGGCGGCGCTGGAGGCGGTGGAGGGCGTCGCCCGGCCGCGCATCCTGGACGTGGGCACGGGGAGCGGGTGCATCGCGCTGGCGCTGAAGCACGTGCGGCCCGAGGCGGCCGTCTGGGCGTGCGACGTCAGCCCGGAGGCGCTGGCGCTGGCGGCCGAGAACGCGGCGGCGCTGGGGCTGGAGGTGACCGTTCTGGCGGCAGACGTGCTGGCGCCCGACGTCGTCGACCGGGTGCCGGCCGACCTCGACCTGCTCATCTCCAACCCGCCCTACATCCCCGACGCCGAGGCGGCCACGCTGGAGCGGGAGGTGCGGGACTACGAGCCGGCCCTGGCCCTGTTCTCGGGCGATGACCCGCTCCGCTTCTACCGGCGGCTGGTGGCCGTGGCCCCCCGGCTGCTGCGCCCCGGCGGGTGGCTCGTGCTGGAGACGCACGCCGACTTCGGCGAGGCCGTGGCGGCGCTGGCCCGGACGGCGCTGGACGAGGTGCAGGTGCGACGCGATCTGGCCGGACGGCACCGGATCGTCGTGGCCCGGCGGCCGGGCGGCGGAGGCGGCTAGCGAAACACCGCCGCCGCCGCGCGGTGGGCGATGGCGTGCAGGTCGGCCGTCTGCTCCGGGGTGGGCGCGTAGCCGCCGGAGAGGAGCAGCACCACCGGCAGGCCGCTCCGTGCGAGCGTCTCCAGCACGTAGCGGTCGCGTTCGTAGAGGCCGGCGCGGGTCAGCGCCAGCCGGCCGAAGCGGTCCCCCGCGAGCACGTCGATGCCGGCCAGGTAAAAGACCAGGTCGGCGCGGGCACGGGCGATGGCCTCGGGCAGGTGCCGGGCGAGCGCGTCGAGGTAGGCGTCGTCCGTCGTGCCGTCGGGCAGGCCGACGTCGAGGGAGGAGGGGGGCTTGTGGAACGGGTAGTTCTTCGCCCCGTGCATCGAGAAGGTGAAGGCCGCCTCGTCGTCGGCGAAGATGGCGGCGGTGCCGTTGCCCTGGTGCACGTCCAGGTCGACGACCAGCGCCCTTCGCAGCCAGCGGGCGCGTTCCAGCACCCGGATGGCCACGGCCACGTCGTTCAGCACACAGAAGCCCTCGCCGTGGCCGGGCATGGCGTGGTGGGTGCCGCCGGCCAGGTTGGCGGCCCGCCCGTCTTCCAGCGCCATCAGCGCGGCGTTGATCGTCCCCTGCACGGCCAGCCGCGAGCGCACGACGAGCCGCTCGGACCACGGCAGGCCCATGCGCCGCTCCTCCTGCCGGCTGAGCCGCCCGCCGGCCAGCTTCGAGAGGTACTCTGGAGTGTGGACGAGCAGCAGGTCGGCCCAGTCGGCCTCGCGCGGGGCCACGACGTCCCCGGGCCGGATCAGCCCTTCCTCCAGCAGCAAGCGGTGGAGGGCGGGGAACTTGCCCATCGGGAAGGGATGCCGCGGGGGCAGCGGCACGAAGTAGCCGTCGGTGTAGCTGACGCGCATGAGCCGGGGCCGGGCCAGGGGAGGAGGCGAACGGCGCCTTATAGTCCCGTCAGGGGAGGCAGGTTCGGGGGGCGCGATCCGTTTTCGAAATGGTATCTTGCCGGACCTCGTATTTGTCTCATCGTCTCTCCCGACGCCGTATGCGCATTGCCCTCGTCCAGCAGCAACCCACCGACGACCGGGCCGCTTCCGTGGCTCGCGGCCTGCAGGCGCTCGACGCAGCGGCCGACGCCGGGGCGCGGCTCGTCGTCTTCCCCGAACTGGCGTTCACCCCGTTCTATCCGCAGCGTCGAGCCGGGCCGGGGGTGCTCGACCTCGCCGAACCCATCCCGGGGCCGACGACCGAGCGCTTCTGCGAAGCGGCGGCCCGGCGCGGCGTGGTCGTCGTGCTCAACCTCTACGAGCGCGACGGCGACCGGGCCTTCGACACGTCGCCCGTCATCGACGCCGACGGGACGCTGCTGGGCCGGACCCGGATGGTGCACATCACCGACTACGACGGCTTCCACGAAAAGGGTTACTACAGCCCGGGAGACACCGGCGCGCCGGTCTACGACACCGCCGCCGGCCGCCTCGGCGTGGCGATCTGCTACGACCGGCATTACCCCGAATACCTGCGGGCGCTGGCGCTGGGCGGTGCCGATCTCGTCGTCGTGCCGCAGGCGGGTACGGTGGGCGAATGGCCGGAGGGGCTGTACGAGGCGGAACTGCGCGTGGCATCCTTCCAGAACGGTTTTTTCATGGCCCTCGCCAACCGCGTCGGGCGGGAGGACCGGCTGCACTTCGCCGGGGCCTCGTTCGTCACCGACCCGGACGGGTGCGTCGTCGCCCGCGCGCCCGAAGGCCGGGAGGCGATCCTCTATGCCGACCTCGATCTCGGTCGGTGTGCCACCTCCCACGCCCGCCGGCTGTTTCTGAGGGACCGGCGGCCGGCGCTGTACGGGCCGTGGCTGAGCCGGTGACGGCCGATCCGGGGCAGAGGCCGCAGGAGTCCAGAGAAAAGGGCCGCGTCCCCGTGGGAGGCGGCCCCGCTCCGGATGATCGGAAGCGTTGGCGGTCAGTCGCCGCCGGTGCCGGCACCGGCGTTGCCGTGGGCGTTCAGGTACTCCTCGAACGTCTGGTTCATGAAGGCGTCCGTGCCGATGTACCGCAGGATCTGGAGATACGCCTCGGCGTCGACGAAGCCGGGCAGGCGGGTGATGTAATCCTGGTTGGGCATCAGGAAGACGGTGGTCGGGGTGCCCTGTGCGCCGAGCCCGCCGGCCAGCTCGGCCGAGGAGAGGGTGTATTCCTTGAAGGTGTACGTCGCCTCGCCGTCGTCGATGTCAAGGCGGGTGATGACGAAGTGCTCGTTGACGTAGTCCTGCACCGCCTCGTTGGAGTAGACCTCGTTCTGCAGCTTGGTGCACCATCCGCACCACGGGGCGTAGATGTCGATGATGAGCTTCTTGTCCTGCGCCTCGGCGGTCTCCAGCGCCTCCTGGAACGGTTGCCAGTTGATGCCGGGTGCCGGCTCGCCGCCGCCCAGCTTCGGGCGGGCGTCGTCGGACTGGGCCTGCACCAGGGCGGCCGGTAACAGGCCGAGGAGGAGCGTCAGGGCGAGACGTTTCATGGGGGACCGCTCAGTAAGGACTGGTAGACCTGGATGAAGCGCTTCGATGTGCGTTCCCAGCCGAACGTGTCGGCGGCCGCGGGGGCCCGTGCCGCCCAGCGGCGCCGGGCGTTCGCGTCATCGACCATGCGCTGAATCGTGTCTCTCAACGCCTGAGGATCCGCCGGGTTCACGACGCAGCCGACGTCGTGTTCGACGATGACGCGGCGGATCTCGGGCAGGTCGCTCCCGAGGACGGGCAGCCCGGCGGCCAGGTATTCGAAGAGCTTGTTGGGCAGGGCGAGGCGGTGGTTGAGGCAGGTGTCCTCCAGCAGCGTGATGCCGACGTCCGCCGAGGCGGTCACGGGCAGCAGGTCGTCGGGCGGGACGGGGTCGATGAAGCGGACGGGGAGGGCTTCGGCGGCGGCCCGGGCCTCCAGCGCCGGGCGCAGCGGCCCGTCGCCGAGGAACACCAGCGTGGCGCCGCGGACGTGCCGCATCGCCTCGACGAGCCGCGTGCCGCCGCGGTCGGGGCGGATCTGCCCCTGGTGCAGCAAGAGGACGTGGCCTTCGGGCACGGCGGCCCGGCGCCGGAGGAGGTCGGACGGGGTGACGGGCCGGTGGGTGGGGGCGTTGAAGAGCACCACCGGCGGGGCGATGCCGTAGGTGGCGGCCATGTGGTCGGCGATGCTCGGGCTGACGGTGAAGACCGCGTCGGCCCGGCGCACGTATCGTCCTTCGAGGAGTTGCCAGAAGGCCGACACCCAGGGGCGGCCGGCGGTGGCGCTGACGTGGGGGTAGAGCTCGCGGGCGTCGTAGACCAGCCGGCCACCGTGCCGCCGGGCCGCGGCCTGCAGGGCCGGCAGCGTGTAGAGGTCGCTGGCGTGGTAGACGCGCGCCGGGACGTCCCGTGCCGCCGCGAGCACCTGCCGGTGCATCCGCCCGAAGAAGCGCGGCCCCGCCCCGGGCGGCGCCGGCAACACCCGCAGGCGGAGGCCCGCCTCCCACACCGCATCGGCGGCCGGCGGCCCCAGCGTCAGCACCTCGACGCGAGCGCCCAGCGCCGCCAGCGCCCGGAGCTGTCGCAGCGCCCGCGAGTTGCGACGGACGTCGCCCACCAGCGCGAAAAGGACGTCGGGTGCGGACATGGAAACGGACGGCGGAACGGGTCGATGCGGGGCGGGTCGATCCGGTGCGGACGGCCGGGATGCCACCGCAGGGCGGCTCCCCGGCGGGAACGAGCGCATACCAACGTTCGAAAGGTCCGTGTTGCTCCAGACCGGACACCGGGGCGGCGCGCCCGTTGTGCCGCACATCCTTCGAATGACGTTGCCGTTGCCTACATTGCCTGCACCGTTCCACACAGACCCGATGCCGAGGCATGGCGACCGATCTGGCAACCCTCCATCACCCGATCACCGACCTCTTCCCCCGCGCCGACGCGGTCGACCCCGAGGCGTACCGGCTCAGCGAGGCGCAGGTGGCCTTCTATCACGAGCACGGCTACGTGGCCGGCATCCGTGTGCTGACGGACGAGCAGGTGGACGTGCTCCGCGAGGAACTGGCCGGGCTGTTCGATCCGGAGCACGACGGCCATGAGCTGTGGCACGAGTACCACACCAACGAGTCGGGCGATCCCGATGCCGTGCTGTTCCACGCCCTGGGGGCCTGGCGGATCAGGCCCGGCTTCCACGATGCGCTCTGGAACCCGGCTTTCACCATTCCGGCCGCCCAGTTGCTCGGCGGCGCCGTCCGGTTCTGGCACGACCAGCTCTTCTGCAAGCCCGCCCGGCACGGTGGCGTGGTGGCCTGGCATCAGGACTATTCCTACTGGACGCGCACGAAGCCGATGCGGCACCTGACCTGCTGGATCGGGCTGGACGATGCCACCGAGGCCAACGGCTGCCTTCACTACGTGCCCGGCAGCCACCACTGGGAGCTGCTGCCCGTCACCGGCCTCGCCGGCGACATGGACGCCATCCAGACGGTACTGACCGAGGCGCAGCGGGACCGCTTCAGGCCCGTCGCCGTGCCGCTCCGCAAGGGCGAGGCCAGCTTCCACCACCCGCACATCGTGCATGGCTCCTACGGCAACCGCACCGACCGGCCCCGGCGGGCGCTGGTGCTCAACGTGGTGCGCGACGGCGTGTGCTCGGACTCGGACGAGCCGCTGCTCGACGGCGTGCCGGTGGTGCCCCGCGGCCGGCCGCTCGACGGCCCGTTTTTCCCCCTGCTCTACGAGCCGGCCTGACCGCCGCCTCCGCCCGGGGCCGCCGCCCCGTTGGCCCCATTCTTGATTCGGGCTCGTGCTCCGATTCCTCCGCGTGTGTCTCTCGATCCGGCGATGTCCATGCTGCGCCGCGTTTCCCGCCTGATTCGGATGTTCTTCGTGACGCTGGTTTACACCGCCCGCCAGGCCTGGCGGCTGCGGCGCATGCCCGAGGCCGAGCGGGCGCGCTACCAGGCCCTCCGGCAGACGAACGGCTGCCGCAAGCTCTGCCGCATCCTGAACGTGCACGTCACCTGCACCGGCACGGTCCCCCGGGACGAAGCCATGCTGATCGTGTGCAACCACATCGGCATGCTCGACCCGTTCGCGCTGGCGACGCAGATGCCCGTGGCCTTCGTCGCCAAGGCCGAGATGGCCTCCTGGCCGTTCGCCGGCTGGGTGTGCCGCGTGATGGGCATCCTCTTCGTCGATCGCAACCGGCGCACCCGGACGAACGACTTCGTCGCGCGCGTGCGCCGGCGGATGGCCGACGGGGTCCACGTGCTGGTGTTTCCCGAGGGCACGACGAACGGGGAGCCGGAGCTGCTCCCGTTCAAGACGGGCGCCTTCGAAGCCGTCGCCGGGCTCGACGAGGCCCACGTGCTGCCGTGCTACCTCCACGTGGTGGCCGTCAACGGCCGGCCGGCCGACGATCCGGCCGTGCGGAACCACGTCGTCTGGGCCGGGGGAAGCCAGCGCTTCGGCGAGCATGCCTGGCACCTGCTCGGCCTGGAACGCGTCGACCTGGAGGTGCGGGTGGGCACGCCGGTGCCCGTGGCCGGGCGCAGCCGCAAGGAGCTGGCGCAGGACCTCCACGCCCGCGTCACCGCCCTGGCGTCGCCGCCGTCCGTCATCACGCCCTCCGCCGGCCGCGCCGACGCCTCGTAACCATGCAGACAGGACGAGGCCGCGCCGGAAACAAACCCGCCCGTTCCGGGTGCCTCCTCCAGGTGCCGCCGTTCACACCTCCTTCACCGCCGTGACCCTATGACCTGGCCGTTGCAAAACCGAACCCTTCTTTCGCTGCTGATCGGCATCGGGCTGGTGCTGGTCGGGTTGCTGTCGGGGATCCTGCTGATGCTCGTCGTCAACGACGGCACGGGGCAGCCCGGGCCGGGGCAGCCCACGATGCGGCCGGTGGAGCTGGGACGGCGCCTGCCCGCCGCCTCGGCCGCGCCGGAGTCGCTGGCGGCCGTCGTGCCGGCGGACATCCAGGCCCTCAACCGCCTCTTTCAGGACGTGGCCGGGCGCGTCACGCCGACGGTCGTGTTCATCGAGGTCGAGATGGCGCCCGGGGAGCGAGACGACTGGTTCCACAACTTCAACTTTCGCGACCGCGTGCCCCGGCAGAGCGTCGGCAGCGGCGTCATCATCAGCGACCAGGGGCACATCGTGACCAACCACCACGTCGTCCAGGACGCCACGCGCATCGTGGTGACCCTGTCCGACAAGCGGCAGTTCGAGGCTGCCGTCGTCGGCGAGGACCCGTCGACGGATCTGGCCGTCATCCAGATCACGGAGGAGGTGCCCGACCTCCCGGTGATCGCCCTGGGCAACTCCGACCTCGTGCGGGTGGGCGAATGGGTCGTGGCCGTCGGGAATCCGTTCCGCCTGACCTCGACCGTGACGACGGGCATCGTCAGCGCGCTCGGGCGGCAGGTCAACATCATCGAGGACACCTTCGGCATCGAGGACTTCATCCAGACCGACGCCGCCATCAACCCGGGCAACTCCGGCGGGGCGCTCGTCAATCTGCGGGGCGAGCTGATCGGCATCAACACCGCCATCGCCACCGAGTCGGGCGCGAACGAAGGCTATGGCTTCGCCGTGCCCGTCAACCTCGTCGAGCGCGTGGCGGCGGACCTGATCGCCTACGGGGAGGTCCAGCGCGGTTTTCTGGGGGTGCAGATCCAGCCCGTCGATGCGCCGCTGGCCCGGCAGCTCGGCCTGGAGCGGGTGCGCGGCGTGTACGTCTTCAGCGTCCGCAGCGGCGGCGCCGCGGACCGGGGCGGCCTGCGCGACGGGGACGTGGTGCTGTCCATCGACGGGCTGCCGGTGAACGAGCCGAACGAGTTGCAGAGCATCGTGGCCCGCCGCCGCCCGGGCGACTGGCTCTCGCTGGAGGTCTGGCGGCGCGGCACGCGGCGGATGTTCGACGTGCAACTGCTGGGCCGGGACGACCCGGCCTACGAGGGCTGGATCGCCGAGACGACGCCCGAGCCGGAGGTCATCCCCGAACCGGAAGAACCTGCCGTGCCGGAGCGCCAGATCCTGGAGCTGGATCGCTGGGGCATCGGCCTGCGCGACCTCAACCGGCGCGACCGGGACGCCTTCGAACTGGAGGAGGGCGCCTACGTGGCCTACATCGAAAACGCCGCCCCGGCCTTCCAGGCCGGCCTCCCGCGGGACGTCGTGCTGATGGAGGTGGCCGGCGAGCCGGTGCGCTCAGCCACGACGGCCGTGGCGCTGCTGGAGAAGATCCGCGCCGAAGGCCAGGAAAGCGTGCTGCTGCGCGTGAAACGCCGCGACGGCCTGACGGCCTTCTACGAACTCGACGTCCCCGTGGAGTGACACCCGGCCGCGAGCGGGTCGCCTCGGGGCCGTCTCCGTCGCCGGGGTGTCGCCGCCGGGGCCGGACGCGTCAGGGCCGGATCCCGACCCGGGGCGAGGCGGTAGGACGCAGGCGGCCGGGCATCCCGGTCCGTGTGGTCCTTCCTCCCAATCCCCTCTGTTGCATGATTCGTTACCTGACCGCCGGCGAGTCGCACGGCGAGGCGCTCGTCGGCATCGTCGAGGGCATGCCCGCCGGTGTGCCGCTGACGGCCGACGTGCTGAACGAGCACCTGGCCCGCCGCTGGCAGGGCTACGGCCGTGGCGGCCGCGCCAAGTTCGAGCGCGACCGCGTCCACATCTACTCCGGCGTGCGGTTCTCCGCCACCATGGGCAGCCCCATCGCCCTGCGCCTCGACAACGCGGCCTACACGAAGGACCGCTCCGGCTGGCCCGAGGTGATGGCCGTCGAGGGCACCGGCGAAGGCGTCGAAAAGGTGACGCTCCCCCGGCCCGGCCATGCCGACCTGGTCGGCCTGCAGAAGTACGGCTTCGACGACATCCGCCCGGTGATCGACCGCGCCAGCGCCCGCGAGACGGCCATGCGCGTGGCCTGCTGCACCGTGGCCCGGCAGTTCCTCCGCGAGGTCGGCATCGAGATCGGCAGCCACGTCGTCCGCATCGGGGCCGTCGGCTACGACGCGCCGGAGGACTGGGCCGACCGCGTCGCCGCGCTCATCGAAGACGGCGCCGAAGCCCTCTATCGCGCCGCCGACCGGAGCGAGGTCCGTATGCTCGACGAGACGCTGACCGCCCGGGCCATCGAGCACATCCAGGCGACGAAGCAGGAGGGCGATTCCCTCGGCGGCGTCTACGAGGTGGTCGTCACCGGCGTCCCCCCGGGGCTGGGCTCCTACGTGCACTGGGATCGCAAGCTCGACGGGCAGCTCGCCCAGGCGATCCTCTCGATCCAGGCCCAGAAGGCCGTCGAGATCGGGGACGGGGTGCTGGGGGCCTACCGGCCGGGCTCGCGCGTGCACGACCCCATCACGCAGGTCGATGGCGTCTTCCGCCGCCGCTCGAACCATGCCGGCGGCATCGAGGGCGGGATGACCAACGGCATGCCCATCATCGTCCGCGGCTACATGAAGCCCATCCCGACCCTCATCAAGCCGCTCGGCACGGTGGACGTCGCCACCGGCGAAGCCCGGCCGACGCGCTACGAGCGCAGCGACGTGACGAGCGTGCCGGCCGCCTCGACCGTGGCGGAGGCGACCGTGGCCTACGTCATCGCCAACGCCTTCCTGGAAAAGTACGGCGGGGACAGCCTGGACGAGATCCGCGCCCGCTACCATGCCGAGCGGTCCGCCCACCCGGCCGGATGAGCCGCCTCGCCGCTGCCCGTGCCCCCGATGCCCGTGCCCCCTGATCCGACCCCGCCGCCGTCCCCGAGGCCGTCCCCCAGGCCGTCCCCGCCGCCGCTGCCCGGCAGGCACGCGCCGGATGAGCCGGGGGCGTCGGCCGCCAGCAACGAGGACCTGCTGTGCCTGTTCGTGCAGCACATGCCGGCCGCCGGGGCCATGCTGGACCGGGACTTCCGCTACGTCGTGACCAGCAGCCGCTGGGTCACCGACTTCGGGCTGGATCGCCGTTCGCTCCGTGGCCGGTCGCACTTCGACGTGTTCCTCGACGGCGGGGGCGGCTGGCAGGGCGTCTTCGAGCAGGCCCTCCGCGGCACCATCCAGCGGGGCGAGGAGGCCCCGTTCCTGCGCCGCGACGGCCGGACGTTCTGGGTGTCGTGGGAGGTGCGCCCCTGGTACCGTAACGACGGCGAGGTGGGCGGCCTCATCCTCTTCGCCGAGGACAAAACGGACACGCGCGTCGTGCAGGAGGCGCTCCAGGCCTCCCGCGAGCTGCTGGCCAGCATCATGACCAGCTCGCTCGACGGCATCATGGCGTTCGACGCCGTGCGCGACGACACCGGGCAGATCGTGGACTTCGAGTGGGTGCTGGCCAACCCGCGCTCCCGGCAACTCACCGGCCGCCCGGCCGAGGCGCTGATCGGCAAACGCCTGCTCGAAGAGATGCCCGGCAACCGGGCCGAAGGGCTCTTCGATGCCTACGTGCGCGTCGTCGAAACCGGCGAGCCTTACGAGCGCGAACTGCGCTACCGGCACGACGGCATCGACGCCTGGTTCCAGCTCACCGCCACCCCGCTGCGCAACGGCTTCGCCGTCACCTTCCGCGACATCACCGAGCGCAAGGAAGCCGAGCAGGAGCTGGCGCGGGCCAATGCCGTGCTCGAACAACGCAACCGCGAGCTGCAAGACTTCGCCTACGTCGCCTCGCACGACCTGCAGGAGCCGCTGCGCAAGATCCGCGCCTTCGCCGATCTGCTGCAGGAGGAGTACGCCGGGCGGCTCGACGAGACGGGCCGGTTCTACCTCGAGCGCATGCACAATGCCGCCGAGCGGATGTCCACGCTCATCTCGGACCTGCTGGCGTTCTCCCGCGTGACCACCCGCGGCGAGCCCTTCCGGCCCGTCGACCTCGGTGACCTCGTCAACGACGTTCTGATCGACCTGGAGATGGCCATGGCCGAGGAGCAGGGCCGGGTGGAGGTCGGTGACCTGCCGGTCATCGAGGCCGACCCGGTGCAGATGCGCCAGCTCTTCCAGAACCTGATCGGCAATGCGCTCAAGTTTCACCGCGAGGACGTGCCGCCGGTGATCCGGGTCGAGGCCCGCGTGGAGCCGGCGGCCGGGGCGGACGAGGCGCGCTGCCACATCGACGTCACGGACAACGGCATCGGGTTCGACGAGAAGTACCTGGACCGGATCTTCTCGCCGTTCCAGCGGCTACACGGGCGGGGCACGTATGCCGGCACCGGCATGGGCCTGGCCATCTGCCGCCGTATCGTCGAACGCCACCACGGCACCCTCACCGCCCGCAGCCGCCCCGGCGAAGGGTCCACCTTCACCGTCACGCTGCCCTGCCATCAACCGACCTCGCCAGACCCGGACCGCCCGACCCCATGATGCCTGCCCATGCCGAACCCGTCGTCATCCTCCTGGCCGACGATGACCCGGACGACCTGCTGCTGACGACGCGGGCGCTCAAGAAGAACCGCCTGGTCAATGAGATCAAGACCGTCCAGGACGGCGAGGAGTTGATGGATTACCTCCTGCGCCGCGGCGCCTATGCCGCCCCCGGCGCGGCCCCGCGCCCCGGGGTGATCCTGCTCGACCTGAACATGCCGCGCAAGGACGGCCGGGAGGCCCTGCAGGAGATCAAGTCCGACCCCGAGCTGCGCCGCATCCCGGTCGTGGTGCTGACGACCTCGCAGGCCGAGCGGGACATCATCCAGAGCTACGACCTCGGCGTCAACGCCTTCATCACCAAGCCCGTCACCTTCGAGGGCCTGGCCAACGCCATCAAGGTGCTGGGCGACTTCTGGTTCGAGATCGTCCGCCTCCCGCCCGTCGAGTGAGTGCCGGTGCGGGCTTCGTCCCGCCCTCCGCCGCGCCCTCCCCGCCCACCGGATGACGTCATGGTACAGGACCCCATTCGCATTCTGATCGTCGAGGACGACGAGGACGACTACTTCATCGCGCGGCGGTTGCTGAGCCAGGCGCGGGCCTTCGCCTGTGAGGTGACCTGGGCCGACGCGTTCGAGCGCGGCCTCGACGCCATCGCCTCCGGCGCCTTCGACGTCGCGCTGGTGGACTACCGCCTCGGGCCGCACGACGGCCTGGATCTGCTGCGGCAGGCCAAGCAGCGCGGGTGCATCACCCCCATCATCCTGCTCACCGGCCAGGGCGACCTGGACGTGGACCTGACGGCCATGGCGGCCGGTGCGGCCGACTACCTGGTCAAGGGCGCCATCGACGCGCCCCTGCTCGAACGCTCCATCCGCTATGCCATCGAGCGCAAACGGGCCGAGGAGCGCATCCGGGAGCAGGCCGCGCTGCTGGACAAGGCGCGCGATGCCATCAGCGCCTACGACCTGGAGGGCCGCGTCACCTACTGGAACAAAAGCGCCGAGCGTCTGACCGGCTGGACTGCCGACGAGGTGCTCGGCCAGCGCGTCGACGACCGGCTCCATGACGCCGACGACCCGGCCCTGGCCGCCGCCCACCGGCAGGTGCGCGAGGCGGGCGAGTGGGCCGGCGAGCTGCGCCAGCGCACCCGCGACGGCCAGGAGATCATCGTCGAAAGCCGCTGGACGCTCGTCCGTGACGCCGCCGGCCACCCGCGTACGATCCTCGTGATCAACACCGACGTCACCGAACGCAAGCGCCTGGAGGCTCGCTTCCTGCAGGCCCAGCGTCTGGAGAGCATCGGCCGGCTCGTCAGCGGCATCGCCCACGACCTCGGCAACCTGCTCGTGCCCATCCAGCTCGGCGTGGAGGTGCTCCAGGCGCGCCTGGACGACCCCCGGGCCCTGCGCACCCTCGGCATGATCGGCAAGAGCGCCCGGCGCGGGGCGGACATGGTCAAGCAGGTCCTGGCCTTCGCCCGCGGCGTGCCGTCCGACCGCGTCGCCCTCGACGTCTCCGGCGTCATCGACGAGGTGGTGAAGCTCGTCGGCGAGACGTTCCCCGCCTCGATCCGGGTCACGACGGCCCTGGCCGATGATCTGTGGCCGGCCCTGGCCGATGCCACGCAACTCCAGCAGGTGCTCATGAACCTGTGCGTCAACGCGCGCGATGCCATGCCCGAGGGCGGACGCCTCAGCATCGAAGCCGCCAACGTCCGCATCGACGCGCAGCACGCGAAGCTGCATCTGGACGGCCGGCCCGGCCGCTACGTCAAGCTCTCCGTGACGGACACGGGCAACGGGATCCCGCAGGAGGTCATCGACAAGGTCTTCGAGCCGTTCTTCACGACGAAAGCGCCGGGCAAAGGCACCGGCCTCGGGCTCTCCACGGTCTACAGCATCATCAAGAGCCACGGCGGGTTCGTCGGCGTCTACAGCGAGCCCGGGAAGGGCACCACCTTCAACGTCTACCTGCCCGTGGCCGAGGACGGCACGGTGGCGGTGGACGAGGCGGCCGCCGGGACGGCGTGCCGCGGCCACGGCGAGCAGGTGCTCGTGGTGGACGATGAAGACCCCATCCGGGACGTCACGCGCGAGGTGCTGGAGGGGCACGGCTACCGGGTCGTCACCGCCCGCGACGGCGTCGAGGCGCTGCGCCGGATCGAGGCACACCCGGACCTCGCCCTCGTCCTGACCGATCTGTCGATGCCGGAGATGGACGGGGTGACGCTGATCCGCACCCTCCGGCAGCGCGGCGATGCCCGGCCCATCATCGCCTCCAGCGGCATCGGCGGGGACCGCCCGGACGAGGCGCTGGCCGCCGGTGCCGATGCCTTCCTCCCCAAACCCTACACCGCCGACCGGCTGTGCCTCGCCGTCCAGCGAGCGCTGAACGGGGAGTAGTGCGGGCTTCTGGCTGTGGGCTACTGGCTGCGGGCTACTGGCTGCGGGCTACTGGCTGCGGGCTACTGGCTGCGGGCTACTGGCTGCGGGCTACTGGCTGCGGGCTACTGGCTTCTGGCTGACGGCCGATCGCTGACGGCTGAAAGCTGACGGCATCGTGTCAGCACAAGTCCTTCCCCGTGGCCGCAGGCCGCACAGGGGGAAGTCCCCGCAGGGGGAAGGGGGTCAACACCCGCCGCACCGCTGCCATCGCCCGGGGGCTACCCCTCCGGCCCTGCGGGCCACCTCCCCTTCGCAAGGGGAGGAGCTTCTAGCTGACGGCTGACGGCCGATCGCTGACGGCTGAAAGCTGACGGCATCGTGTCAGCACAAGTCCTTCCCCGTGGCCGCAGGCCGCACAGGGGGAAGTCCCCGCAGGGGGAAGGGGGTCATGACCGCCGCACCGCTGCCATCGCCCGGGGGCTACCCCTCCGGCCCTGCGGGCCACCTCCCCTTCGCAAGGGGAGGATCTGGCTGCTCGCTGCGGGCTACGGGCTGCTGGCTTCTGGCTTCTGGCTGACGGCTGAAAGCTGACGGCACCGGATTGTTACGAATCCCGGGGTGGGCTGGGGGGTTGAGCAGGGACACGCGTCGGCGGATCGGCGCGCCTGTGCCATCAGCATCCTCTGCACCATGTCCTGGATCGACGCCCTCGTACACCGGGCCGATGCCCGCCTCAACACCGGCACCCGGCCGGTCCCCGTCACCCCCGACGCCCCGCACGCCGTCGTCATCGGCGCCGGCTTCGGCGGGCTGGCGGCGGCGATCCGGCTGGCCGTCCGCGGCTTCCGCGTCACCGTCGTCGACCGCCTCGAACAGCCCGGCGGGCGGGCCCGCGTCTTCCGGCAGGACGGCTTCACCTTCGACGCCGGCCCGACGGTCATCACCGCCCCGTTCCTCTTCGAGGAACTCTGGCGGCTCTGCGGCCGGACCCTGGCCGACGACGTCGAGATCGTGCCGGTGACGCCGTTCTACCGCATCCGCTTCGACGACGGCACGCACTTCGACTACACCGGGGACCCGGAGCAGATGAAACGCGAGATCGCCCGGTTCGCACCGGAGGACGTCGACGGCTACGTCCGGTTCTTCGAGAAGAGCCGAGAGATCTTCCGCGTCGGCTTCGAGGAGCTGGCGCACGTGCCGTTCAGCCGCGTCGGCGACATGGCGCGGATCGTCCCGGCGATGATGAAGCTGGAGAGCCACCGCACGGTCTACGGGCTCGTCTCGAAGTACATCAAACACCCGAAGCTGCGGCAGGTCTTTTCCTTCCACCCGCTGCTGGTGGGGGGCAACCCGTTCAACGTGACCTCCATCTACACCCTCATCGCCTTCCTGGAGCGCAAGTGGGGCGTGTGGTACGCGATGGGCGGGACCGGCGCGCTCGTGCGGGGCCTCACCGGGCTGCTCGACGGCCTCGGGGCGACGATGCGGCTGGGCGAGGAGGTCCGGCAGATCACCCTGGAGGGCCGGCGAGCCACGGGCGTGCGCCTCGCCTCGGGCGAGGTCATCCCCGCCGACCTCGTCGTCTCGAACGCCGACGCCGCCTGGACCTACCGGCACCTGCTCCCGGAAGCCGCGCGGCGGACGTGGACGAACCGCCGCGTCGAACGGTCGCGGTACTCGATGAGCCTGTTCGTCTGGTACTTCGGTACGAAACGCACGTACCCGGACGTCAAGCACCACACGATCCTGCTGGGGCCGCGCTACAAGGCCCTGCTGGACGACATCTTCGAGAAGAAGGTGCTGGCCGACGACTTCAGCCTTTACCTGCACCGTCCCACGGCCACCGACCCGTCGATGGCCCCCGAGGGGCACGATGCCTTCTACGTGCTCTCGCCCGTGCCGCACCTCGATAGCGGCGTCGACTGGGTGACGCGGGCGGAGACGTATCGCCGCGCCATCTCGCAGTACCTCGGCGACACCGTCCTGCCCGATCTGGAGGCCCACCTCGTCACCTCGCGCGTGCTGACGCCGCAGGGCTTCCACGACGATTACCTCGCCTTCAAGGGGGCGGCGTTCAGCCTGGAGCCGGTGCTGACGCAGAGCGCCTTCTTCCGGCCCCACAACGCGAGTGAGGACATCGAGCACCTGTACCTCGTCGGCGCGGGCACGCACCCGGGGGCCGGGATGCCCGGGGTGCTCTCCTCGGCCCGCGTGCTCGACACCGTCGTGCCCGATCCGTCCGCGTTTGCTCCGCGCTCCCCGGCGCCGGCGGCGGTGACGGCGTGAGGCGTCGGGTGGCGGCGTGAGCCGTCGGGAGAGAGGCATCACGCGAGGAGGCCGGCAGGGGGGGATCGTCCGGGAGGCGGCGGCGTCCAACAGGGAGAACCCGTCTCACCCACGCCGCCCGACCATGGACGACCCGACGATGCCGACCGGGGCGCCGAAGGTCCCGGAGCCGACCAAGAAGGAGCAGATCCTGTCCCTCTACGCCGCCGGGGTACACGACGTCGAGGGCCTGGCCCAGCTCACCGACGCCCGCCCGGGCTACGTGGCCGAGGTGCTGCGCGAGGAAGGCATCGACGTCAACTACTACGACCTCTACACCTCCACGCAGCATCCGATGAACGCCTACTCCCGGTACTTCGCCGGGCGGCTGGGCTTCAAGGACGAGGCCACGGCGCGGCGCAGCGTCGCCTACATCGACCGGCTCCACCAGCAGTTCGCCCGCACCGGCGACCGCGCCGGGCAGCACCACGCGCAGGTGATGGCGCTGACCATGTTCAACCGTGCCCGCTGGACGGGCAAGCACCGCGAGGCCGAGGTCTTCCGGCAGTGGCTCCTCCACCACCTCGCCGCACAGGAGGACGCCTGAGCCATGCCCACGCCTTCTCTGGATACCCCCGAACGCATTCCCGCCGTGTTCGTCGAGGCCTGGAACGCCCGCGATCCCGTGACGCTGGCCTCGGTCTTCGACGAGGACGCCGAGTTCGTCAACGTGACCGGGCTCTGGTGGCACGACCGCGCGGCGATCCAGCGGGCGCACGCCTACGGCCTCAAACACATCTTCGGCGACTCCGAGCTGCGGATCGTGCGGAGGACGGTGAAGTGGCTCCGGGACGATGTGGCCGTCGTCCACGCGAAGATGCGGCTGACGGGGCAGACCCCGGTGGCGGGTGTGGAGGCGCCCGGTCCACGGCAGACGATCTTCTTCTTCGTCGTCCACCGCACCCCCCGGGGCTGGCGCTGCGCGGCGGCCCACAACACCGACGTCGTCCCCGCCGCCGAGACGAACGTCCTCGACGACGAAGGCCGTCTCCGGCCGGTTTCCTACGGCACGTTCGGTACCGAGGAGGAGTAGCCGGTGCGCGGGGGGATCCGGCCGCCGTGGCGGACCGATGACGTCGGCCGAGGGAGGCGCGCACAGCCGAGCGCGAGCCGGAACGGGGGGAGCGAGAGCAGGGCGATGAGGCGGGAGGCGTGGAGGCGGGGCATCGTCGTAGACGAAAGAAGGAGAGCACGCGGGCGATGCCGTACCCTCCGGCTTCTGCCGATCCGCTGCAACGGGGCAGGGCCGGAGGCACGCACCGGATGCACGAATGGGATGACCGCAACCTTCTCCTGAACGCCCTGTGTCACTTCCGGGGGAAATGTATATTCCGAGCGCCGGCGCCGAGGCGGACAGGCGATTCTCGAACATGAACACATGAAATCGGGATAGGTCTTTGCGATCCGGCACACCGTGCGTTTACCGTCATTCCCGCGAACGCGGGAATCCAGGAAAAGGCCTCCACGCTGCCACCCGGGATGACATGAAGATCCAGTCCGGGATGACCGCATCAGGGCGCCATGGGTGCCTGGTAGCCGTTTTCTATTCCGAACCGACGTATGAACAGCCCAACCGAACGTGACATGAACACGCCACAGCATTCGTATACCTGCCGTTTCATGCGCGGTGCGACGGCCCTCCTGCTGCTCGGCCTGGCATGGCTGCCTCGCGCGTCCACGGCGCAGACCTACGAGGTCGAGTTCACCGTCGTGCACGACGGCGCGGCCGTCGAGGGGGCGAAGGTCGTCGCCCTCCATGCCGAAACGTACGCGCGGGTGGACTCGGCCTTCACGGATGCCTCCGGGAAGGCGGTGCTGGTGCTCGGCATCACCAACGTGGCGCGGGAAGAAGAGCCGGGCGTGCCGGATGGCGTCGAGATGTCGGTGTATCCGAACCCGGCGGCGGCGGGGCAGGCCCGGGCGCGGATCGTGGCGTCGGCGCCCCGGCAGGCCGATCTCGTCGTCTACGACGTGCTCGGGCGGGAGGTCGAGCGCACCCGGGCGTTCCTGCGTGCCGGCGTCAACGAGGTAGCGGTGCCGGGCACCGGCGGGCTGGCGGCCGGGACGTACTTCGTGCAGCTTCGCCTCGGCGGCACCGTTCGCACGCGGCCGCTGGTGGTCGTCGGAGGCAGGGGGCAAGCGGTGGGGGCGGCCTCGTCCGTCGTTGCCCGGGCCGATGCCTCACCCGCCACGCCGGCCGTGGCCGCCCGCGCGGAGTACCGCTTCGAGGTCAGCGCCGAGGGCTTCGACCCCTATCTCTCCCTGCCGGTCGACGTGGCCCGGCTGGACCGGCGGCTGCTGACCGTCGAGGTGTTCGAGCCCTTCGTCAACAGCATCGGCATGGCGTTCGCCCGCATCCCCGCCGGCACCTTCCTCATGGGCGACATCCAGGGCGTCGGCTATGGCGATGAACTTCCGGTGCACGAGGTGACGCTGACGAAGGACTTCTACATCGGCAAGCACGAGGTGACGCAGGCGCAATGGCAGGCGGTGATGGGGAGCAACCCGAGCTGGTTCTCGTCGTGCGGCGGGGACTGCCCGGTGGAGTGGGTGTCCTGGGAAGAGGCGCAGGCGTTCATCGAGGCGCTGAATGCGTTGGAGGGGACGACGGCCTACCGCCTGCCCACGGAGGCGGAGTGGGAGTACGCCGCGCGGGCGGGGACGACGACGAGCTATGCCTTCGGCGACGATGAGAGCCTGCTCGATGACTACGCGTGGACCCGAGACAACTCCGGCCGACGCACGCAGCCGGTGGGGCAGAAGAAGCCGAACCTGTGGGGGCTCTACGACATCCACGGAAACGTGTTCGAGTGGGTGCAGGACTGGTACAAGGGCGATTACTATCTCCACAGCCCCTCGGTGGACCCGCCGGGGCCGGACGTCGGCGCGGAACGGGCCATGCGGGGAGGCAGCTGGTTTTACAACGCCTACGATCTGCGCGTGGCGAACCGCGGCCGTGCCGCACCGGACTATCGGACCAACCACATCGGGCTCCGCCTGGTCAGAAGCGTGGAGTAGCGCCGGGGGCATCGGGCGCGTCCGGCGGGCCGGGGCCGCGTGCCGCGTCGTCTGAAGTGGAACATGGCTCAGGGCCTCAAGTTGGCTCCTCCTCATGCCGCAACCACCCCCGATCAACCGGTTTCAGACGATACATGGCTACGGAGTCCTCGGCGACGCCGCCCGCGCAGGCGGCCAGGAGCACCGCATACGACCCCACCACCATCGAACCCCGGTGGTACCGCTACTGGGAATCCAACGGCTTCTTCCGCGCCGAACGGCGGCCCGATAAAACGCCCCACGTCATCATGATGCCGCCCCCGAACGTGACCGGGCGGCTGCACATGGGGCATGCGCTCCAGGATACCATCCAGGACGCCCTGACGCGCCTGCGCCGGATGCAGGGCTACGAGGCCCTCTGGATGCCCGGCAAGGACCACGCCGGCATCGCCACGCAGAACGTCGTCGAGCGCACGCTCCGGGAGCAGGAAGGCCGCACCCGCCACGACCTCGGCCGCGAGGCCTTCGTCGAACGCGTCTGGCAGTGGGTCGACGAGTACGGCGACATCATCCTCCAGCAGAAACGGCGCCTCGGCGACTCGTGCGACTGGAGCCGCGAGCGCTTCACGCTGGACGCCCGCTACGAACGCGCCGTGCAGGACGTCTTCGTCCGCCTCTACGAAGAAGGCCTCATCTACCGGGGCGATTACCTGGTCAACTGGGACCCGGAGAACCGCACGGCCCTCTCGGACGAAGAGGTCGAGAACGTCGAGCGCGACGGCCACCTCTGGTACGTCCGTTACCCCATCGAGGGCGAAGACGGCTTCATCACCATCGCCACGACGCGCCCCGAGACGATGCTCGGCGACACCGCCGTCGCCGTCCACCCGGAGGACGAGCGCTACCGCCACCTCGTCGGCAAGACCGTCCGCCTGCCGCTGCTGGGCCGCTCCATTCCGATCATCGCCGACGAGTACGTCAAGATGGAGTTCGGCGCCGGCGCGCTCAAGATCACCCCGGCTCATGACAAGAACGACTTCGAGATCGGCCGGCGGCACGGGCTCGACGTCATCAACATCATGAACCCGGACGCCACCATCAACGAGCGGGGCGGCCCCTACGCCGGCCTCGACCGGTTCGAGGCCCGCGAGCGCATCGTGGCCGACCTGGAGGCGCAGGGGCTGCTGGTGAAGGTCGAGGACCACACGGTCAACGTGCCCATCTCCAGCCGCTCCAAAGAGGTCATCGAGCCGCTGATCTCCCGGCAATGGTTCGTCCGCATGGAGCCGCTGGCGAAGCCGGCCATCGAGGCCGTGCGCGACGGCCGCATCACGTTCTACCCCGAGCGCTGGGCCAACGAGTACTTCCGCTGGCTCGAAAACATCCGCGACTGGTGCATCAGCCGCCAGCTCTGGTGGGGGCACCGCATCCCGGTCTGGTACCATACCCGCCCCGACGGCACCATCGACGAGAGCCGCGGCTTCGTCGTCAGCATCGACCAGCCCGAGCCGGGCATGGTGCAGGACGAGGACGTGCTCGACACCTGGTTCTCCTCCTGGCTCTGGCCCTTCGCCACGCTCGGCTGGCCCGACGAGGACGAGCAGACGCGGCAGGACCTGGCCTACTTCTACCCGACCGACGTGCTCGTCTCGGGCTACGACATCCTGTTCTTCTGGATCGCCCGGATGATCATGGCCGGGCTCCACTTCACCGGCGAGGTGCCCTACCGCGACGTCTTCATCACCGGCATGATCAAGGACAAGTACGGCCGGTGGATGTCCAAGAGCCTCGGCAACGGCATCGACCCGCTCGAGATGATCGAGCAGTACGGCGCCGACGCCGTCCGCTTCAGCCTGACCATCCTCTGTGCCCAGGGGCAGGACATCAAGCTCGACCCCACGAAGTTCGAGATGGGGCGCAACTTCGCCAACAAGATCTGGAACGCCTTCAACGTCTTCGGGCAGTTCATGGAGATCGGCGAGGACGGCCGCCCGCTCCGGGACTACCGCCGGCAACGGGCCTTCGGTGAACTGGAACTCGTCGAACGCTGGATGCTGACGCGGTTGAACCAGACCATCGCCGCCGTCGAGGAGGACATCGCCCGCTACCGGCTCAACGAGGCGCTGACGAAGATCTACCAGCTCTTCTGGGGGGATTACTGCGACTGGTATCTGGAGCTGATCAAGCCGCCGAAGGGGCAGGACATGGACGAGGACACCATTGCCCTGGCGGTGGAGCTCTACGAGCGCATGATCCAGCTCCTGCATCCCTTCATGCCGTTCATCACCGAGGAGCTGTGGTGGCGGCTGCGCCCGCGCCGCGACGGGGAGGCCTGCATCGTCTCGGCCTGGCCCACGCGCAACGAGGCGGAGGAGGACCCCGAGGGCGCGGCCGTCTTCGGACTGATGCAGGAGATGATCTCCGGCATCCGCAACGTCAAGAGCCAGCACGGCGTCGCGCCGGGCAAGGAGATCACGGCCCTGGTCAACCTCCCGGCGGAGGCCGTCGGCTCCATCGAGGCGCTGCGCCGCCATGCCCGCTACTTCGACCGCCTGGCGCGGGTGACGGACCTGACCGTCGGCAGCGGGCTCGCCCGGCCCGCGGCGTGTGCGTCGGTCGTCGTCGGGCGCGCGGAGGTGTTCGTGCCGCTGGCAGGGATGATCGACCTGGACCAGGAGCGGGAGCGGCTGGCGCGGGAGATCGAGCAGAAAGAGCGGTTCCTGACGGGCGTGCAGAAGAAGCTGGCCAATCCGCAGTTCGTGACGAAGGCGCCGGCCGAGGTGGTCGAGCGGGAGCGCCAGAAGGAGCGCGACGCCACGGCCGAACTGAAGCGCCTCCGCGCCAGCCTGGCCGAGCTGGGCTGACCCGCCGGGGCCGGGCGCGTGCCGGCTCCGGCCCGTGCTGCCATCGCCATGACCATCCTCGGCATCTCGTGCTGGTACCACGACGCAGCGGCCTGCCTGGTGCGGGACGGCCGCATCGTGGCGGCTGCGCAGGAGGAACGCTTCTCACGCATCAAGCACGACCCGTCGTTCCCCGCCCGGGCCATCGACTACTGCCTCCGCGAGGCCCGGGTGACGGTGGACGACCTGGATGCCGTGGCGTTCTATGACAAGCCGTTCCTGAAATTCGAGCGGCTGCTGGAGACGTACCTGGCCTACGCGCCGGCCGGCCTGCCGTCGTTCCTCAAGGCGATGCCGCTCTGGCTCAAGCAGAAGCTCTGGATCCCCGACCTCATCGCCCGGGAACTGGGCTTCGACGGGCCGATCCTCTTCCCCGAGCACCACGAGAGCCATGCCGCCAGCGCCTTCTACCCCTCGCCCTTCGAGGAGGCCGCCTTCCTGACGACCGACGGCGTGGGCGAATGGGCGACGACCTCGTACGGGGTGGGCCGCGGCCGCGAGCTGGCGATGCACGCGGAGATCCACTTCCCGCATTCGCTCGGGCTGCTCTACAGCGCCTTTACCTACTTCTGCGGCTTCAAGGTCAACTCCGGCGAGTACAAGCTGATGGGGCTGGCCCCCTACGGCGAGCCGCGTTACGTGCAGGCGATCCTGGACGAGCTGATCGACCTCCGGGCGGACGGCTCGTTCCGGCTGAACATGCGCTATTTCCCGTATCCGGCCGGGCTGCGGATGACGGGGCGGCGCTTCGCCGCCCGGTTCGGGGGGCCGCCGCGCGCGCCGGAGGGGCCGCTGACGCAGCGCGAGATGGACCTGGCCCGGTCCGTGCAGGCCGTCACCGAAGAGGTGGTCCTGCGCATGGCGCGGCACGTCCATGCCGAGACGGGCCTGCCGAACCTCTGCCTGGCCGGTGGCGTGGCGCTGAACTGCGTGGCCAACGGGCGCCTGCTGCGCGAGGGGCCGTTCGAGCGGCTCTGGATCCAGCCGGCGGCCGGCGATGCCGGGGGGGCGCTGGGGGCGGCGCTGATGGCCTGGCACGGCTGGGCGGCGCAGCCGCGCACGCCCCTCGCCCCGGATGCGATGCAGGGAGCCTACCTCGGCCCGGCCTTCCCGGAGGACGCCATCGCGGCCTTCCTGACCGGAGCGGGGCTGCCCTTCGAGCACGTCGGCTATGCGGACCTGCCGGACCGGGTGGCCGCGCTGCTGGCCGAAGGGCAGGTCGTGGGATGGTTCCAGGGGCGGATGGAGTTCGGCCCCCGCGCCCTGGGCCACCGCTCGATCCTGGCCGACCCGCGGGGCCGCGACGTGCAGCGCACCGTCAACCTGAAGATCAAGTTCCGCGAGAGCTTCCGCCCCTTCGCGCCCAGCGTGACGGCGGAGCGCGCCGCAGACGTCTTCGACCTGGACGTGCCCAGCCCGTACATGCTGCTCGTGGCCGGCGTGCGCGGCGCCACCGTGGGCGGCGAGGGCCTCGACCGCCTCCGCCACGTCGACTCCCCCGTCCCCGCCGTGACGCACGTGGACGGCTCGGCGCGGGTCCAGACGGTCGACGCGGCCACGAACCCGCTCTTCCACCGCCTCCTCCGTGCCTTCGAGGCCCGGACGGGCTGCCCCGTGCTGGTCAATACCAGCTTCAACGTGCGCGGCGAGCCGATCGTCTGCACCCCGGAGGACGCCTACCGGTGCTTCCGCCGCACGCACCTGGATGCGCTCGTGCTGGGGCCGTTCCTGCTGACGAAGGCGATGTTCCCCGATGCCGAGGCGGCCGTCCTCTCGGCCGAGGCGGTGGCGCAGACCTACGGGCTGGATTGAGCGGAGGGATGCCCGCCCGGAGGGCGCCGGGGCAGAGCGACGCACCCGCAGCGCCCCTTCAGCGTCAGCGCACCGGCAGCCTGAGCGAGCCGGCCTCGTCGACGCCCTCGGCCCACCAAGTGATGCCGATGAACCGCGTCTCGGGGCCATAGCCGAGGACCTCATCCAGCGGAATCGTGATGGTCTGGTGAGGCTCCAGGATGGGGAGGTCCTCGAACGAGATGTCGACGCGGGCGAGGAAGTCGGGATCGCCGGCGAGGTAGCGGAGCCGGACGCTGGCCCGGTTCGTGAGGACGAGGTGGTTCGTGGAGAGCCGGGCGCGGAGGGCCTCCTCCGGGATCTCTATCGAGAGCGGGTCGCAGGCGGCCAGGGCCAGCGGGGCCAGCAGCAGGAGCGTCACGAAGCGGTGCATGGGGCGTCAGCGGATCAGGGTCATGCCGCGGCCGGTGTGCCGGTCGCCGACCTGAAGGCGGTAGAAGTACGTTCCGCTGGCGGCGCGGGCACCGCCGGCGAGCGTGCCGTCCCACGGAACGGCGTAATGCCCGCCGGGGAGCGTCTGGTCCACCAGCGTCTGCACCTGCCGTCCCTGCGCGTCGTAGATCGCCAGCATCACGCGCTGAGGCCCGGTGCCGTGTGGTACGGTGAAGCGGATCGTCGTGCGATCCTGGAAGGGGTTGGGGTAGTTCTGCGTCAGCAGCGGCGAAGCCGGGAGGGGGCGCGCCTCCGGGGCGGGCTCCAGGCCGGTGGCCAGCGACGGCGCGGCGCCCTCGCGGGGGCCGCCGTCGGTGCCGGCGAGGTAGAGGTTGACGAAATCCGGCCGGGCGGACGGGGCCTGGGCGTAGGCCGTGGCCCAGACCTCGTCCGTCAGCCGCTCGAAGCCGGTGCTCAGGTGCTCGTAGTAGCTCATGACCGGCCCGACGAAGGCCACCGGCCCGACCTCCGGCACCATTGCCGTGACGACGGCCATGTTCAGCGGACCCGTTCCCACGTGTTGCACCCAGCCGACCATGTTGCCGGCGGCATCCGTCGGGGCCGTGTGGATGTCGGCCACGACGAGATCGGGTTCCTTCGCCTGGTCGCCTCCGCCGTAGTAGAGCTCGGTATACCAGCCGTTGAGCTGTTCCCCGCAGATGTTCTCCACCCGCAGCATCTGCCGCAGGAACGTCGTCTCGTGCTCACTCAGCGGCCGGCCGTCGAGTTCTTTCCGGGCGATGGCGGCGAGCTGCGCGTTGATCTCCCCGAAGCGGCGGAAGTAGGCCACGATGCGCGTCGTCGTCCAGCCGTCGGTGCCGAGGTCCGTGAAGCGGTCGGCGGCGGTTTCACCCAGGCGGGCCATGGCCTCGAAGAAGGCCGGGATGGGCTCGACGTAGCTGTAGGGGAATTCGCAGGTGATTCCGCCGGTGTATGACGGCTTGGCGTACAGCAGATTGTCGTGCCGGAGTTGGGCCCAGGCGGCGAGTTGCGTGTTCATCTTCTGCTGCCACCACGCGGCGGTCTGCATGAACGGCGGCAGCGCCGTCCGTTCCGTCGGCGGGTTCAGCGCGCGGATGCCGTTCAGCCAGCCGTTGTAGAGCGTGCCGTTCCAGAAGTCGTCGTCGTAGGCATCGATCAGGAAGCGGAGTGCGGCGAGTTCGGGGGCGTAGCCGTAGGTGTCCAGCTCGCCGGAGAGGAACGGCACGGCCGCGTCGTTGCCCAGGGCGAAGAGCACATCCAGCGTCGAGGGCAGGATGCGGGGTGGGTGCGGCGGATCCGGGATGACGGCGTCGAAGACGACGCCGCCGGTCACGAAGGCATCGATCACGAAGCGCTGGCCGAGCAGGAGGAAGGCCGAGGCGGGCCGGAGGGCGTCGGGGTCGTAGATGGTGTCGGAGAACAGGATCTGCGAGAGGATGCGCTGGCCGGCGAACGGCTGTTCGGCCAGGTAGTCCTGGAACGCCGCGAACCGCTCCGGGCGCGCCAGTTCGGCCACGTCCGCGATGCCCGCTCCGTCGAGCACGGCCCCGAGGTGATCCAGCGTCACGTTATCCGGCTCACCCACGAAGAAGCCGATCAGCGCGTCGATCTCGTCGATCAGCGGCCTCGTTTCGCTGCGCGCCACGGCCTCGTGGAGGAGGGCCGCCATGAGCGTCTGGCGGTGGACGTCCGCCTCGGTCGGGCGGCATACGTCCGTGTCGGGGCCGATCAGGTACAGCTCCGTCCGCCCGAGCCAGATCATCGCCCGGAAGTAGCGCGTCAGTTCCGGTTCGTCGGTGTAATGGCCGCGCGGGGTGAACTGGCTGAAGTCGATGTAGCGGCAGGTTTCCCCGAAGAGGGAGTACGGTGCCGGCTGTTCCGCCTCGATCAGCGCCAGCAACGCGTCGATCGTCGCCTGGTTGGTGGCGAAGACCGGCGCGACGGCGTCTTCGTGCAGCAATGTGGCCGCCAGGGTGAGGTAGACGTCCACGTCCCGGAGGGCCGTGGCAGCCGGCGGGATGGCGTCGTAGCGCTCGGCCAGCATCGGCAGCACCCCGCGCAGCCCCTCCAGCAGGCTCGCCAGCCGGGGTATCAGAATCTCCTGCTCGGTGCGTTTCAGGATGAGGTCGTACGACATGTGCAGCGCGTGGAGGACGGCATCCGTCGAGACGAAGACGGGCAGGTCGCGCCTGTAGATGTCCGTGAAGCCATCGCCGAAGGAATTCGGCTGAAGGCGCTCGGTGACCATGAAGCCATGCAGGTCCAGGAGCTGCTGCTCGTAGTCGGTCAGCGCGTAATGGTGGAGGAGGCTGTCGCGATAGAGGGCCGAGCGGGCCGGGGACGCCACCGCCCGGGCGAAGGGGCCGGCGTCGTGCAGGCGGCGCAGGTCGTCTGCGCCGAGAGAGGCGTGGGCGTCGAGGAACGCCCGGTAGGCGTCCAGGTCGAAGGCGGGTTGGGCGCGGGAGGTGGCCACGAGCGAGGCCGCGACGAGCAGGGCCGCCAGGAAGGCGGACGGGGGACGGCGTGTGCGGAGCATGGCGCAGGGGGCAGGACGGGACAGGGCCTCGAAACCATGTCCTTTAGACCCCCTGCGACGGCAAACGATTCCCGCGGGTCAGGTCTCTGCGGACGGGTTGGCTGCCGGCGGGGCGGCCGCGTCGAGCGCCGGGAAGGTGCGGTGGATGAAGATGCCGTCGAGGATCGGGTCCTGCGCGTGGTGTTGCAGGAGCCGGGCGATGTGCTCCTGCTGCAACGGTGTGCCGGCCTTGAGCAGCAGCACGTTCCGGGACGTGATCAGGTCGCGGGCGAGCACCATCCCCGGCTGCAGGTCGCGCAGGTGGATTTCGACCTCGCGCAGCCCCGGCAGATCGCCTTCGTTTTCCAGGACGATCTCGGTCAGGAGCCGGACGAGGTCGGGGTCCAGGCGCGAGCCGGCTTTCTCCTGGAGGGTGAGCAGGGCCTCCTCGGGCGAGGCGGACGTCGGGCTTTCCCGGGGGTGGAGGGCGTGGTCGTAGATGTTGGCGACGGCGATGATGCGGGCCCCCAGCGGGATGTCCTGACCCTGCAGCCGGTCCGGATAGCCGGTGCCGTCGATGCGCTCGTGATGGCTGCGGACGTAGCGGGCGGCCTCCTCCAGGTCCGGCAGCAACCGCACGATGGCCTCGCCGTGGATCACGTGCATGCGCAGGATGATGCGCTCCCGCTTCGAGAGGGCCGCCGGCGGCTTCATCAGGATGGCCGGATCCGTGTGGGTCTTGCCGATGTCGTGCAGGGTAGCCGCTACCTCCACCTGCCAGACCTGCGACGGGGGCAGGTCCAGCCGTTCGGCCATGAGGCGGGCCCAGGTCGCCACGCGTTTGCTGTGGTTGCCCACCACATGGCTGTGCATTTCCTCGAGGCGGGCCATGGCCTGCACCGCAGCGAGGAAGCTCTGCTGGAGGCGGCGGTTGAGTTCCACGACCTCCCAGGTCCGCTCCATGACCTTCTTCTTCAGGCTGCGGTTCAGCGCCACCAGCGAGGCGCGCTCCGCATCCGGGAGGGCGTCCGGCGAGGCGTCGGCCCTGCACGGAGCCTCCTCTTCCAGCGCCTGCAGGACGGCCCCGGCCAGTTCGTCGGGCGTCCAGGGGGCGTTCAGCAGGCGGAAGACGCCGCCTTCGTTGACGGCCCGGAGGGCCAGGTCCGCGTCCAGCCGGTCGGTCAGGAGGATGCGCCGGCAGGAGGGGACGGTAGCCTGCGCGCGGGCCAGCAGCGCCGTGCCCTCCATCTGCGGGAGCGGCTGGTGCGCCAGGACGACGGCGTAGGACGTCGCCGCCAGCCGATCGAGGGCCTCGGCCGGTTCCGCGACCACGTCCAGGTCGGCCGGGACGGCTGCCAGGGCCTCGCGCAGGTCGGCGCGGACGCGGGGGTCGTGGGCCACGACCAGGATGAGGGGACGCTCCACGGCGGGTATCGTCTCGATGGATGGATGCAGGACCGGGCCGCGCGGAGCGGAGCCGGTCCTCCTCCGTATCGGCCGGCACCGGGTCAACTCAAACACCGGCACGCCCCGGCCCGAGCCGACCGTCGAGCAGCGAGAAGCCCGGAGCGAGAAGCCCGGAGCGAGAAGCGAGAAGCAAGACTGCCGGAGAATGGCTAACTTCGGCCCGCCTGTGTCTCGAATTCACCTGCCGCCTCGATCATCGTGAACCGAACGGAACGGGCCCGCCGTGCGATGGAGGGATTGCGCCGGGCCATCCCGCAGCCGCAGACCGAACTCCGGTACGACAACCCGTACCAGCTCCTCGTCGCCGTCATCCTCTCCGCGCAGTGCACCGACGCCCGGGTCAACCAGGTGACGCCGGCGTTGTTCGAGGCGTTTCCGGACATCGACGCGCTGGCCGAGGCGACGCCGGAGCAGGTCTATCCCCTCATCCGTTCGGTGTCGTATCCCAACAACAAAGCCCGGCACCTCGTCGGCATGGCCCGCATGGTGCGGGACGCCTTCGGCGGGGTCATCCCCCCGTCCCCGGCGGACCTGCAGAAGCTGCCGGGCGTCGGGCGGAAGACGGCCCAGGTCGTCGCCTCCGTGGCCTTCGACCGGGATGCGCTGCCGGTGGATACCCACGTCTTTCGCGTGGCCAACCGGATCGGGCTCGTCCGCAACGCCGATACCCCGCTCAAGGTGGAGCGGCAACTCAAGCGGCTGCTGCCGAAGGAGACCTGGAGCGAAGCGCACCACCTGCTCATCCTGCACGGGCGCTACACCTGCACCGCCCGGCAGCCGAAGTGCGACCGCTGCCCGATCACGGAGGCCTGCCTCTACTACGAACGCCTGCAGAAGCTTCCCGCGCCGCTCGACGGGCTCGACCCGAAGCAGGGCACGTACTACTGCAAGACGTGCGATCACTATGTCGACCAGCCGGCCTCGAAGGTGGACCGCTACGGCGTGCAGCAGATCGCCTGCCCCCGATGCGGGTCCATGAATGTATTTGAGTCGAAATCCGGCCGCAGCACGAAAAAAGTGCCGGACTTCAGGGTACATTGACGCCGGTTTTTTCTCCTGATGTCAACCGCCACGCTTCATGGATTCCGCTCAGCGACACATCCTCATCATCCTCGACGGGTACGGCATCGCCGAGGACCCGTCCGTCAGCGCCATCGCACACGCGAGGACGCCGTTCATGGACTTCGTGCTGTCCACCTATCCCAACGCCACGCTGGAGGCCTCCGGGCTGGCCGTGGGCCTGCCGCGCGGGCAGATGGGCAACTCCGAGGTCGGCCACATGAACCTCGGCGCCGGCCGCGTGGTCTATCAGGAGATCACGCGCATCGACAAGGCCATCGAGGACGGCGACTTCTTCGAGAACGAGGAGCTGGTGGCGGCCGCGCGGCACGCCCGGGAGCACGGGACGAAGCTGCACCTGATGGGCCTGCTCTCCGACGGCGGCGTGCATGCGTCGAACGAGCATCTCTACGCCCTGCTGAAGCTGGCGAAGCAGCAGGGGCTGGAGGCGGATCAGGTCGTGGTACACGCCTTCATGGACGGGCGTGACACCGACCCGCACGGCGGCCTCGGGTACGTCGAGGCGCTGGAGGCGAAGATGCAGGAGATCGGCGTGGGGCGCATCGGCTCGATCATCGGTCGCTACTACGCCATGGACCGGGACAACCGCTGGGAGCGCACGAAGCAGGCCTACGACCTGCTCACGCAGGGGGCGGGCACGCCGTTCGATAGTGCCACGGAGGCCGTGCGCGCCAGCTACGACGAGGGCGTCACCGACGAGTTCATCACGCCGCGCCGCATCCGGCACGACGGCCGCAGCACGCTCGTCGAAGACGGCGATGCCGTCATCTTCTTCAACTTCCGCGCCGACCGCGCCCGGCAGCTCACCCGCGCCTTCACCATGCCCGACTTCGACGGCTTCGACCGGGGGCGCCGCCTCGACCTGTACTACGTCACCTTCACGCCGTACGACGCCGAGTTCGATCTGCCCATCGCCTTCAAAAAGGTCAACCTCACCAACACCCTCGGCGAGGTGATCGCCCGGCGGGGCGGCACGCAGCTCCGCGCCGCCGAGACGGAGAAGTACCCGCACGTGACGTTCTTCTTCAGCGGCGGCCGGGAGGAGCCCTTCGACAACGAGGCCCGGCTGCTCGTGCAGAGCCCCCGGGGCGACGACGTGCCGACGTACGACTACCGCCCGGAGATGAGCGCCCGCGAGCTGGCCTGGCGAGTCTGCGAGCACCTGCGCGAGCACACCCCGAACCTCATCATCCTCAACTTCGCCAACCCCGACATGGTCGGGCACACCGGCGTCTTCGAAGCGGCCGTGACGGCCGTCGAAACCGTCGACGCGGCGGCGCACATGGTCGTGCAGGCCGCTCGCCAGTACGGCTATTCCGTGCAGATCATCGCCGACCACGGCAACGCCGACAAGATGCGCAACCCGGACGGCAGCCCGCACACCGCCCACACGACGGCCCTCGTCCCTCACGTGATCATCAAGGACGGGTTCACCGGACCGATCCGCGACGGCAAGCTCGGCGACGTGGCGCCCACCATCCTGGCCCTCCTCGGCGAGGACATCCCGCCCGAGATGACCGGCGATGTGCTGATCTAGGGACGGGCGAACGTCGATGGTCGAAGGGCGGAGTACCGACACGGTTTCCTCGCCGCCCTTCGACCGTGCCCCTTCGACCCTCCCCCTTCGAACGTACCCCATCCCTCACAACCCATCCCTTATCCCCTCCCATGCGCAGTCATCTGATCACGAAAGGCATCGACCGGGCGCCGGCGCGGTCCATGCTGCGGGCCGTCGGCATGACCGACGAGGATTTCGACAAGCCGCTCATCGGCATCGCCAACACGTGGACGGAGGCGATGCCGTGTAACTATCACCTGCGGGATCTCGCGGCGGTGCTGAAAGAAGGTATCCGGGCGGCCGGCGGCTTCCCGGTGGAGTTCAACACCGTGGCCGTGTCCGACGGGATCAGCATGGGCACGGAGGCCATGAAGGCCTCGCTCGTCAGCCGGGAGGTCATCGCCGACTCCATCGAGCTGATGGCGCAGGGGTACCAGTTCGATGCGATCGCGGTGCTGGTGGCGTGCGACAAGACCATCCCCGGCGGGGCGATGGGCTTGATCCGCAGCGGGGTGCCGGGGCTGGTGCTCTACGGCGGGTCCATCGCGCCGGGCAAGCTGAACGGACGCGACCTGACCATCGTGGAGGTGTTCGAGGCCGTCGGGGCCTACGTGGCGGGGGACATCACGAAGGAGGAACTCGACGCCATCGAGAAGCGCGCCATTCCGGGGCCGGGGGCCTGTGGCGGGCAGTACACGGCCAACACGATGGCCATGGCGATGGAGGTGCTCGGCCTCTCGCCGATGGGATACAACTCCATCCCGGCCACGGCGGAGGAGAAGGAGGCCCGGACGCGCCAGGCGGGTGAGCTCCTGATGCAGGTCTGGCGGAGCGGCCGGACGCCGCGGGACATCCTCTCGCGCACGTCGTTCCTCAACGCCATCGCCGCCGTCGCCGCCACCGGGGGGTCCACGAACGCCGTGCTGCACTTCCTGGCGCTGGCCTACGAGCTCGGCATCGAGCTGACGCTGGAGGACTTCGACGCGGTCAGTCGCCGCACGCCCATCATCGCCGATCTGCGGCCGTGGGGGCAGTACGTGGCCTGGGATCTCTACCGCGCGGGGGGGACCCCGGGTGTGGCCCGCCTGCTCGTCGAGGCCGGGCTGATCGACGGGACGACGGACACCCTGGTGGGGGGCACGCTGGCCGAGACGGTGGCGGAGGTGACGGCCCGGCCGGACGGTGCGGTGGTGCATCCCGTGGAGGCGCCGCTCAAGCCGGAAGGCGGGCTCGTCGTCCTGCGCGGCACGCTCGCGCCGGAGGGCGCCGTGCTGAAGGTGGCCGGCATCGAGAAGACGCACCACGAGGGTCCGGCGCGGGTGTTCGACCGGGAGGAGGACGCCATGGCGGCGGTGCAGCAGCGGCAGATTCGCAAGGGCGACGTCGTCGTGATCCGCTACGAAGGCCCGAAGGGAGGCCCCGGTATGCGCGAGATGCTCGGCGTCACGTCGGCGCTCGTCGGGCAGGGCCTCGGCCCGGATGTGGCGCTGGTGACGGACGGGCGCTTCAGCGGCGGCACGCGGGGCTTCATGATCGGCCACGCCGCGCCCGAGGCCCAGGTGGGCGGCCCGATGGCGCTCGTCGAGGAGGGCGATACGATCGTCATCGACATCCCTTCCCGTCGCCTCGACCTGATGGTGGCCCCCGAGGAACTGGAACGCCGCCGGCAGCGCTGGCAGCCGCCGGCGCCGGCGTTCGCGCACGGCGTCTTTGCCCGCTACGGGGCGCTGGTCGGATCGGCCGCCGAGGGCGCCGTGCTCAAGACGCCCGGAGCGGGCTGACGCCGTCCCCACGGCCTCCGACGCCCCTGCCTGACG
The DNA here is from genome assembly GCA_003285105.1 of Roseithermus sacchariphilus. GTDB lineage: Bacteria > Bacteroidota > Rhodothermia > Rhodothermales > MEBIC09517 > Roseithermus > Roseithermus sacchariphilus. Next base: position 2,462,485 of record CP030158.1, read on the forward strand.
CCACGTTGCCGCGTTAAGAAACGCGGGGTTCGGACGATGTATGCTCGTAGCTGCCCGTGGCGGGTCTGCGAGCGAGACGTCGAGCCGGCCACCGGCAGCTCATCCCGAGAGCTGTATCCAGGTGGACGGTATGAAAACCCCGTGCGTGTGTGTGGTGCTGCTGGCGTGTCTGCTGGGGCTGGCGGCGGTGGAGCCGGTGCAGGCCCAGCAGGGCGGCAAGCGGAGCGGCCTGCCGCGCACCGATCCCTCCTACAAAGCGCTGGTGCACCGGGCCAGGACGGAAGGCTTCGTGCCGGTGATCGTGGAACTGAACCCGGGGGGGAGTGCGGCCCGGACGATGGCGAAGGCCGCGGACGGTGCTTCCACCCCTGCGCCCGCCGGCGTGTCCGCCGCGGCTTCTGCCGGCGTTCGCCCGGCCATCGCCCGGGTGCAGGCCCGCGTGCTGGCCGGTCTGCCGCGCTCGGCCGCCACGCCGATGCGGCCCGCGACGGCCTATCGCCATCTTCCCTTCCTCGCGCTGGACGCCGACCTCGAGACGCTGGAGTGGCTCATGGGCTCGCCCGAGGTGCTTCGCATTCAGGAAGATCGGCCGGTGCCGCCGCTGATTTCGTCGACCGTCGAGCTGGTGGGCGCTGAGGAGGCCTGGGCGCGCGGCTATTCCGGCCAGGGGCAGACCATCGCCATCATCGACAGCGGCGTGGATCCGACCCACCACACCCTGGCCGGCAAGATCGTCGCGGAGGCGTGTTTCTCCACCTCCAGCTACGTCTCGACGACGCTGTGCCCGGACGGAACGGACGAGCAGATCGGGCCGGGTGCCGGCGTCCACTGCGACCCCGCGATTCCGGGGTGCGGCCACGGCACGCAGGTCGCCAGCGTGGCCGCGGGGCACGACGAGACGTACGCCGGCGTGGCGCGTGACGCCTCGATCTTGTCCATCCAGGTGTTCTCGCGGTTCGACAGCGAGAGCTACTGCGGGGCCGGCAAGGCGCCCTGCGTGCTGTCCTGGACCTCCGACCAGCTGGCGGCGCTGGATCACGTCTACGGCCTTGCCGCGGACCCCGACGGCCCGCTGTCGATCGCAGCGGTCAACCTGAGCCTGGGGGGCTGGAAGTACACCGATCAGGATCTCTGCGACGCCCACAATGCCCCGATGAAGGCCTACGTGGATTCTCTGCGATCGGTGAACGTGGCCGTCGTGGCGGCGGCCGGGAACAACGGCTATGCCGATGGGCTGGTCTCCCCGGCCTGCATCTCCAGCATCGTCAGCGTCGGGGCGAGCACCACGTACGACGAAGTGTCGAGCTTTTCCAACAGCGCGCCGTTTCTCGATCTGCTGGCGCCCGGGCAGGCCGTCGAGGCCGCCAAGGCCGGAGGGGGCTACGGCGCGGCGTCCGGGACGTCCCTGGCAGCGCCGCACGTGGCCGGGGCGTGGGCCGTGCTGCGGTCCCGTGCGCCGTCGGCCACGGTCGACGAGATCGAGGCGGCGCTGCGCATCACCGGCCGGCCGATCGTGGATGCGCGCAACGGCCTGGAGAAACCCCGCCTCCAGGTGGATCAGGCGCTGGTGGCCGGTGCCCTGCCGGTCGAGCTCACCGCCTTCGAGGGACGGGTGGAAGGCCAGACCATCCGCCTGACCTGGTCGACGGCGAGCGAGACCAACAATGCCGGCTTCGAGGTCGAACAGGCGCTGGTCACCCGCGCCGGACCCGGCGCATGGCGGCAGATCGGCTACGTGGCGGGCGCCGGCACGACGGACACGCCGCAGACGTACACGTATCCCGTCGCCACCGTCGAGCCCGGTGTGTATCGGTATCGCCTCAAGCAGGTCGACTACGACGGCACGTTTGCCTACAGCCCGGAGGTGGAGGTGCAGATCCAGCCGGCGGGCGCGCATTACCTCTCGCCGGCGCATCCCAACCCGTTCCATGCCCGGGCGGCATTCACGCTGACCCTGACCCGGCCCCAGCAGGTCACGGTAGCGGTGTACGATGCGCTGGGACGGCGCGTGACGGTGCTGCAGGACGGCTACCTGGAGGCCGGGGTGCCCCATTCCTTCACGCTGGACGGCACCGGGTGGGGCAGCGGGTTGTACCTCTATGAGGCCGTCGGCGAGACGTTTCGCGAGAGCCGGACGGTGCTACACGTCCGTTGAGGTGCCTTCGGAGGGCGGTTCAGCGAATCGTGAAGGACGTCGGGAGCCAGGCCTGCACGCTGGCCTGGCGCTCGGTGAGGGACCGCAGCACGCGGGCGTGTTCGAGCACGGCGCGCTCGGCCGGGGTGGTGCGGAACTGGAACCAGGCCGAGGCGATGCGGGCTTGCAGGGCCTCGTTGAACTGCTCCAGCACCGTCTTCGGGCGGGGGAGGATGCGGATGCGGTAGGTGCCTTCCTCCAGCCCGGCGCGCTCGGCGGCGAGGCGGATGGCCGTCTCCAGCGTGCCAAGCACGTCCACCAGGCCGGCTTCCTGCGCCTGCACGCCACGCCATACCCGGCCCTGCGCCACCGCATCGACGGCGTCGACCGTCATCCCGCGGTTCTCGGCGACCTCCTCCAGGAAGCGCCGGTAGGTCTGGTCGGTGGAACGCTGCATCAGCGCCCGCTCGGCCTCGGACAGCGGCTCGATGGCCGAAAACATATCCGCATACGGGCTGGTGGTGAGGACCTCGTGGGTGATGCCCAGTTTGTTGGCGAAGAAGTCTCCGGCATCCACGAACAGGCTGAATACCCCGATGGAGCCGGTCAGCGTGAGCGGGTTGGCCACGATGGTGTCGGCGGCCATCGCCATCCAGTACCCGCCGGACGCCGCAACGTCGCCCATGGAGACGATGACGGGTTTCTCCCGGGCCGTCAGTTCCACCTCGCGCAACATGGCGTCGGCGGCCGAGGCAAAGCCCCCCGGGGAGTTGATGCGCACCACCACGGCCCGGACGCGCTCGCTCGTGCGGGCCTCCTGCATGGCCTGGCGAAACGTCTCCGACCCCAGCGTCATCCCGCCGAAGAGCGGGGAAGTGTCGTAGCCGCTCTTGCCCGGCACGATGTTGCCCACGGCATAGACGACGGCGATGTCCCCGTCGGAACCCGTCGGCAGGCCGGCGTCGGCGTCGGAGACCCGGACGTACGCCCCCAGGCCGGTCGTCGGCAGCGTGTCCTCCTTTTCCAGCCCGAGCCGCGACTTCAACACGTTCTCCACCTCGTCGTGGTAGAGCAGCCCGTCGATCAGGCCGGCTTGCTGGGCATCCTCTGCCGTCAGCGGGGCGGCCGTCTCGGCCAGACGCATCAGGTCCTCGACGGCCATGGACCGGCTCTCGGCAACGGCCTGCATGAACACCCGGTTCTGCGCCTCCAGCAGCGCCCGCAGCTGTTCCCGGTTGGCCTCGGAGAGGTCGGTGCGGGTGAACGGCTCGACGGCGCTTTTGAACTCACCCGCGCGAACGGCTTCCACCCGCACATCCAGCCGGTCGAGCAGGTCCTTGTAGAACTCGGCCGTGATGAAGAAGCCGTTGAACTCGACGAAGCCTTCCGGGTCGGCATAGACGTCGTCGGCGGTGCTGGCGAGGAAGTAGTCGGCTTCGGCGATGGGGAAGGCGCCGGTGGAGGCGATCAGAGGCTTGCCGCTGTCCTTGAAGGCCAGGAGCGCCGCGCGCAGTTCTTCCAGCGTGGCCCACGAAGCCTGCAAGCCCCGCAACTGCAGCCAGACCGCCTCGATTCGTTCGTCGGCGGCGGCCCGGGCCAGGGTCCGCGTCAGATCGCGCAGGTCATACCGGGCCTGTCCCATGAACGCCATCGTCAGCGGGTCGTCGGACGTGAGTTCCGGGATGCTTCCGCCCAGTTCCATCACCAGGACCGAGCCGGAACGCACGCGCGGTGCCGTCTCCGTGGACGCCACGAGGGCCACGATGAACATCATGGACAGCAGAAAAAGGACGCCCACGGCAATGAGCGTCCCGAGGGTGCTGGCGATCAGCGTCGAGAGAAAGCGCATATCGAAGAAAAGGAAGAAGGGAGGCGGGAAGAGGGGCGGGCGGATCGGGGGCCGGAGCGGGTGGCGATGCGTCGGCGCCGGGAAGATACGCCTCCCTGCGGCTACGCGCGAGCCCCGGGGCGGTTGCGGAAGGAGGCCGCCCGCTGATCCGCGGGGGTGCGCTCGCTCCGGCGGATTGTAGCGGAAACTGGACAGGTCCGGGAGCGAGGAGGACGTTCTGACGCCGTGCGGATCGGCGAAAACGGCGTGTGAGGGGCGCTCGGGCCGGATCGGGGGAGGCTGGCACGACTTTGAACGGAACCGGGAGAAGCGGTCCCGCGCCATCTCGCATCCGTATTCATCAGAAGTCTTTCGGAGGGCGTCATGAACCATCGGTTACGCTTCCTCGCCGCCGGCCTGCTGACGCTGGTGCTGGCGGCTCCCCTGCTGGGGCCGGCCGACGTCGCCGCGCAGTCCCGCGAACGGACCAACGGCCGCGAGAAGACCGAGCGCGTCGAGAAGAAAGAGAAGAAACGGGTGACACCGAACCAGACGACCCCGAACGCCGATCCGCGCTCCCCGAGCCGCACGACGAACCGGGAGCGGACGACGAACCGGGAGCGGACGACGAACCGGGAGCGGACGACGAACCGGGAGCGGACGACGAACCGGGAGCGGACGACGAACCGGGAGCGGACGACGAACCGGGAGCGGACGACGAACCGGGAGCGGACGACGAACCGGGAGCGGACGACGAACCGGGAGCGGACGACGAACCGGGAGCGGACGACGAACCGGGAGCGCACGGACCGAAACCGCAACGTGCAGACCCGCCCGGACCGGCGGGCGCGGGAGGACGACCGTTCCGGCCGCGACCGGACGAGCACGGCGACCGGCCGGGTCCGCGTCGAAGACCGGCGGACGCGAGACGATGACCGGAGTCGCGACCGTTACGACCGGGATCGGGATCGTTACGACCGGGATCGGGGCCACCGCCGGGTGTTACCGAAGGAGCATCGGCGGCGGGACGACTGGTGGGGGCATTATCGCGGGGGGCGCAAGATCCGGGGGGCGCACGGGGGCTTCATCATCCACGTTCCGCCCCGGCGCACGGTGCGCCCGATCATCCACGTAGACGTCGACATTGCGTGGCCCTGGGTGCATCGCTACCACTACGGCTGGGCGCCGCGGTACGTCTACCGGCAGGTGGTCTACGTCGAGGTCGGCTGGGGCAGGCGGCATCGTGATACCAGGATCGACGTGCGCACCGTCTACCGGCATCGCGTGCGCCGGGCCACGCCGCACTACGCCGAGGTCGACGTCTACATCGACCGGGTGGAGCTTTACGAAGACGGGTATTTCATCGGGGAGGTGGATCGCATTCCGTCGTACCTGAGCCGGATCCGCGCCACCATCTACCGCAATGGCCGGGTTCACTTCGACCGGTCGGTCTTCCTCGTCGGGGATCCGCACGTCGGGTTCGAGATGATCGCGACGCCGCCCTACGGCCGCTACCTGCTGGGCAGCCCCCGCTGGGAGCGGGACTACCGGGTCGGCGTGCTGGACCTCTATGAAGGGCGCGTGGTGCCGGCTCGCTACAGCCGTCTCTATGATCCCTACGACTTCGACGGGTTCGTGCCCATCTCGCTGTTGCCGGAGGACCACGGCTGGCTGTGGGATTACGGGCCGGAGGCGGTGAGCTATTACCGCTATGAAGACGACGTCGACGACGACGCCTACTTCTACGGCTACGGGAGCCGCGGTCGCCCTGGCGCGCCTGCCTACGGCCGCCGCGACGTACAGCCCCAGGCGCTGCCGCACGTCCGGGCCGAGGGGTCGCCGGGGCTGGAGACGGCCGCCTACGTGGCCCCGGTGCTGCAACGTGAGCAACGCGACGAGGTGAGCCTGGAGCTGGGCGCGCGCGTCCGGTTGAACCGGACGGTCGAGATCCGGCGCATCGAGTAGGCTACCGGCCGGTCGTTCCTCCGTGGCTGCCGGTGGCCTGGACGGCCCCGCCCGCGCATCCGTTGCGGGCGGGGCCGTGTGTCGTAGGCCGGCCCGGTCGAAACCGTAGCCCCCGCCTCGGGGTACCATGCCCCGGCTCAGCAAGCGGCATCGGCCGGTCTGTGCCGGGGCGCTCCACCCGGCGCCGGGTGCCGCCCCTCCGCGTGGGCCGCTCCCGCGGCAGGCCCCCGCCATCACCGTGGGGCGGGTCCCGCCCCACGCCTTCGCCTGCCGAACCGGTACAACCGGGTCGCTGCCGGGTTCACACGGCGATGCTTTTGCGGTCAGGTGCCAACGACCATGACGAAACCCACGTCCACATACGGCAAGGCGTCTCATGCCCACCCGCTTTCCGAGCGGGAACGGGAGATCCTGCGGCTGGTCGTGAAGAGCTTCGTCCGCACGGCCGGCCCCGTCGGCTCCCGTTTTCTGGCGAAGACCTTCCCCATCGGGCTCAGCCCGGCCTCCATCCGCAACACCATGAGCGACCTGGAGGACATGGGCTACCTCGATCATCCCTACACCTCCGCCGGACGCGTCCCGACCGAACTGGGCTACCGCGTGTTCGTCGACGAACTGATGGAATCGGTGGAGTTGAGTGAATCGGAGAAGCAGCTGTTGCGGCGGGAGCTGGAGGCCCTGATGGGCGACACCGAGGAGATGATGCGCGAGAGCTCGCGGCTGCTGGGGCGCCTCTCCAGCCTCCTGGCCGTCGTCCTGAGCCCCCGGCTCTCGACCGGCGTGCTGGACCGGCTGGAAGTCGTCCCGCTGTCCTCGAAGCGCGCCATGATCGTCATCAGCGTGCGAGGCGGGCTGCTGCGCACCATCGTCGTCGAGCTCGACGTCGAACTGCGCCGTCCGCAGCTCGACCGCGTCGTCTCGGTGCTGAACGAGCGGCTGGCCGGGCTGACCCTGGCCGAGATCCGTAAGACCTACGCCTCGCGCCTGCGGGATCTCGAGGACGACGAAACCGGCATCGTGCGGCTCGTGCTCAACGAGAACGCCCAGCTGTTCAGCGAGCAGCCCGAGTCGCGCCGCATCAGCCTCAGCGGGACGCAGAACATCATCGCCCAGCCCGAATTCCAGGACCCCGATCAACTCCGCGAGGTGGTGAAGCTGCTGGAGGACGAGAGCGTCGTCGTGCAGTTGCTGGAGGACGCCGGGGAAGCGGCCGAGGACGCGCCCGTCATCCGCATCGGCCGGGAGAATGCCGCCGAGTATGCCGGGCGGTACTCCATCGTCACGGCTCCGTATCACCTGGGCGAGACGCGGGGGACGATCGGGGTGATCGGGCCCATGCGCATGGATTACCCCCGGGTGGTGGCCCTGGTGCAGGGCATGGCCGCGTTGCTGAGCCGGCCCTCTGAAGATGAAGACCAGCCATCGTCCACACCATGAAAGAGATGTCCGTTGAAGAACAGGCTCCCGAAACGGCCGCCGACGTCGCGGACGACGTCACGGAGACGCCCGCGTCCGAGGCCCATGCCGCCGACGTCGCGGACGACGTCGCAGAAACGCCCGAGGCCGATGCGGGCGGGACCGAGGCCGGTACCGCCGGGGAGGCTGCCGGAGCGGAGGTCGCGCGGCTCCAGGCCGAGCTGGAGGCGACCCGCGACCAGCTGATGCGGCAGGCCGCCGAGTTCCGCAACTACCGCCGGCGCACGGAGGCCGAGAAGCAGCAGCTGATCGAGCTGGGGCAGAGCCTCGTCGTGCAGCACGTGCTCGACGTGCTGGACGACTTCGGCCGCTCGCTGGAGGCCGTCGAGCAGGTCGAGGAACGCCAGGCCGATCCGCAGGTCGCCTACGACCAGCTCAAGCAGGGGCTGGCGCTGGTCTACCGAAAGTTTCAGGAGGAGCTGCAGCGGCTCGGGGTCGAGGCGATCGAGGCGGTCGGAACGGTGTTCGACGAGCGGGTGCACGAAGCCGTGATGCAGCAGCCGGCGCCCGACGGCGTCGAGCCCGGCACGGTTCTGGCCGAGTTGCAGAAAGGCTATCGCATGGGCGAGCGGGTGCTCCGGCACAGCAAGGTGGTCGTCGCCGCCTGACCTCGCCCCTGCCCCACGAACCGGTTCCTGAGGAGCCTCACCCATCATGCGTGACTATTACGAAATCCTGGGCGTCAGCCGCACCGCCGAGGCCGCCGAGATCAAGCGGGCCTACCGGAAGCTGGCGATGAAATACCATCCCGACCGCAACCCGGACGATCAGGAGGCGGAGGCGAAGTTCAAGGAAGCCGCCGAGGCCTACGAGGTGCTCTCCGACCCGGAGAAGCGTGCCCGCTACGACCGCTTCGGGCACGCCGGGGTGCGCGGCAACGGCGCATCCTCCGGCGCCGGCTTCTCCGACATCAACGACATCTTCAGCGCCTTCGGCGACATCTTCGGGGGCGGCACGATCTTCGACGACGTGTTCGGCGGTGCGCGGGCGCGGGCCCGCCGGCGCGGGCAGGGCCGTCAGGGCGGCGACCTCCGCATCAAGCTGCCGCTGACGATGGAGGAGATCGCCGAAGGGACGGAGAAGAAGATCAAGGTGCGCAAGTACGTTCCCTGCGCCGACTGCTCGGGGACGGGCGCGGAGGGCGGGGAGGCCGGCTATCGAACCTGCCCCACCTGCCAGGGCGTCGGCGAGATCCGCCAGGTCACGCGCTCCGTGTTCGGGCAGTTCGTCAACGTGCAGACGTGCCCGGCCTGCCAGGGGGAAGGCCACACCATCACCAATCCATGCCGCACGTGCAACGGAGAGGGCCGGGTGAAAGGGGAGGAGACGATCCCCATCACGGTGCCGCCCGGCGTGCTGGAAGGCCATTACCTGACCCTCCGCGGTGCCGGCAACGCCGGCCTGCGCGGTGGCCCCCCCGGCGACCTCCGCGTCGAGATCGAAGAAGTGCCGCACGAGCACTTCGTCCGGGACGGGCTCGACATCTATTACGACCTCTACATCTCCTTCCCCGACGCCGCCCTCGGCACCGAGGTCGAGGTGCCGACGCTGAAAGGGCGGGCGCGTCTGCAGATCGACCCCGGCGTGCAGTCCGGCAAGATCCTGCGGATGCGCCATCGCGGGCTGCCCGAGCTGAACGGCGGGCGGGTCGGGGATCAGATGGTGCGCGTGCACGTCTGGACGCCACGCACCCTGACCCGTGAGGAGGAGGCCCTCCTGGAAAAGCTGCGGTCGTCCCCGTCGTTCCAGCCGAACCCCGGCCAGGAGGGCGAGCACCGGTCGTTCTTCAGCCGGGTGAAGGACGTTTTTTCCTGAGGCGGTCTCCGAGGCTGTCTCCGAGGCTTCTTCCGGGGGGGCACGCGTCGAAGGAGCGTCACGTGCCCGGCGAAACCGTGCGGGGTTGGCCGGGTAGGAAGCGGGCACGCCGCGCCGTGCCGTCGTCTTTTTGCTGCTTCCTTCCCCGATGGATCGTTTTCGTATGGATGGGCAGGTGCTTCGCCACGTGATGCGACACGTACCGTCTCCCGTGACCGTCGTCACCGCGGCGGGGGCGGGGGAGCGGCGGGGCATCACGATCGGCTCGTTCACCAGCGTGTCGCTGGAGCCCCCCCTGATCTCGCTCAATGTGGCCCGGGAGGCCCAGATGCACCCGGTGCTGGCGGCGGCGTCCCACTTCGCCGTGCACGTGTTGCGGGAGGATCAGGCCCATCTCGCTCGCCGCTTTTCCCTGCCCGATCTGACGTCCGCAGATCAGTTCGAGGGGGTGGCCTTCCGGCCCGGCCCGGGGGGGTTCCGTTGCTGACGGAGGCGCTCGCGGTGCTGGTGTGCGTGCCATATGCCCGCCACGAAGCGGGCGACCACACGATCGTGGTGGGGGAGGTCGTGGGCGTCGAACAGGCGCGTGGTGTGCCGCTGCTCTATTACAACCGGGCTTACCGGCGCGTGGGGGAGGAGGTGGCGGTGCGGGTGTTCGCGCCGGTGAACCGGGCATCCAGCGAGACGCCGTAGGCGCCTGCGCCGAAGAAGGCATAGTCGTAGCGGGCCGGATCCTCGGGGCAGAGCCTCCGGCACCGCCGCGTCAGTTCGAGGGCGGCCTTCCAGTCGTTCGCCGCCCGGTCGATCAGCCCGAGGGCGCGGGCCTGCCGGCCGGAGTGGACGTCGAGCGGGAGCACGAGGTGGGCCGGGCGGATGCGCGACCAGATGCCCAGATCCACCGGGCCGGGCCGCACCATCCAGCGCAGGTACATGGCCAGGCGCTTGCAGGCGCCGCCCGAGGCCGGCCGGGCCAGGTGCTTGCGAAGCCGGGCCGGGGTGCCCTCCAGGGCCGTCAGGATGCCCGTGCTGAACCCCTGGATGGCCGGGCCGACGTGCTCGTCCCCGGCGGACAGGTGCCGGGCGAAGAGGGCCTCGACCGTGCCGTGGGTGCGTAGCTCGTGGGACAGGGCTTTCGTGAGCCAGAGGGCGTCGATGGGCTGGAAGGTGCGGTGCCGGAAGCCCTCCAGCGCCGGGGCGTCGCGGGCCTCGTCGAAGTCGTAGACGAACCGGTACGGCCGGTACCGCATCCGGACGCAGAGCTCCGCCATCTTGTCCAGCACCGTCTGCCGTCGCCCCCAGGCCAGCAGCGCCGCAAACAGGCCGATCACCTCCTGGTCGCGCGGGTCGTCGAACCCGTGTGGGATGGCGATCGGGTCCTCGGCGATGAAGGCCGGCTGCTCGAAGCGGCGGACGAGGGCGTCCAGGTAGGCTTTCAGGTCGGGTGTGAGGGGCGCAGGCACAGCGGCAGGGGTCAGAAGCGCCAGGAGCGCACGTCCACGTTGCCGCCGCTGAGGATCACCCCGACGCGGGCGCCGGCGACCTCGACGGCCCCGCTGAGCAGGGCGGCGGCGGCGAGGGCCCCCGTCGGCTCGACCACCAGCTTCATCCGCTCCCAGAGGAACAGCATGGCCTCACGGATGGCGTCTTCCGAGACGGTGACCATGTCGGCCACGTAGTGTCGGATCAGAGGGAACGTGATCTCGCCGAGCGACGGGGTCCGGGCGCCGTCGGCGATGGTGTCCGGGTTGTGCACCGTGTGGAGGCGGCCGGTGCGAAACGACCGCGTGGCGTCATCGGCTCGCTCCGGCTCGACGCCGATGACGCGGCAGGACGGGGCGAGCGCGGCGGCCGCCAGGGCGGACCCGGCCAGCAGGCCGCCGCCGCCACAGCACACCAGCAGCACATCCAGCGACCCCACGTCGTCCAGCAACTCCTTCGCCGCCGTACCCTGCCCGGCGACGACGTCCGGGTGGTCATAGGGCGGGATGATCGGGAGCCCGCGGTCGGCGGCCAGCCGCTGCCCGAGGGCTTCACGGGTGGTTTCCTCCCGGTCGTAGAGCACGACTTCGGCGCCGTAGGCCTCCGTGGCCGCACGTTTCACCGCCGGGGCGTCGTGGGGCATGACGACTGTCACCGGCACCTCCAGCAGCCGTCCGGCCAGAGCCAGGGCCTGGGCGTGATTGCCGGAGGAGTAGGTCAGCACCCCCCGGCGACGCCGGTCCGGCGGCATGGCCGCGAGGGCGTTGTAGGCCCCCCGGAATTTGAAGGCCCCGGTCCGCTGGAAGTTTTCGCATTTGAAACAGGCCGACGCCCGCGTCCGGGCCTCGACCGTGCGGGAGGTCATGACCGGCGTGCGATGGGCTACGCCGTCCAGCCGAGTGGCCGCCGCCTCGACGTCCGCGAAGGAAACCGGAAGCGCTGTGGATGCGGGCATGGCGAGGGGCGGATGGGCGTGCCGGAGGCCGGGATCAGGCCGACGCATCGGAGGCGTCCCCGGCGCCCGGCTCTGCCGTCGTCAGCTCGGCGGTGGGCGGCTCCGCGTCGCGTTCCACGACCAGGCGCACGTCGCTGACGAGCGCGACGACGGCTCCGATGGCCGCCAGGTGCGGCGTGAACAGCAGCGCCGCCGTCGTCCCGCCGACGCCGACGGACAGGGGGAATTCCATCAGGACCCGGTCGCCTTTCTTGATGATGATACGGCGGGCGTTTCCCTCTTCGATGATGTCGCGCACCTTGTCCAGGATCTCGCTGCTCTTGAGCTTGAACTCGTGGAAGGTGCCGGGCGCTCTGTGCTGCGTCATGGCGGATTCGAGGCTGGTGGAAGGCGATGCGGGCGGCGGACCCCGGTGCGGCCGGCGTCGCCGTGGCACGTGATACGCCGCGCCCGGGCAGATGGGTTCACAGCCGGGGGGAGGCGACGTGCAGACCGGGCCTGCCGTCGATCCACGGTAGATCTGCCTCGGTGCATTACCAAACGAAACGGGACGCCGGTGGGGGAGCCGGCCGGGGTGCCGGGAACGCCGGGACTGGATGCACCGGAAAAAGCGGCGAAAACGGGGGCGTGGAGGGCGATCCGCCCCGGCAACGAGGCGGGGGGCGACCGCGCCGGGCGAGCGAGGCGGGGGCTGGCACGGTGCATGATGAAGAGCCCGTCACGGCGGCACGACGGGCGTCGGTGGCTGCCGGACAAACCGCCGGAAAAGCCCTCGGCCGGCCTTTAGTCCTCCGCAAACAGGCCGATAGTACCGGGGAGGCGCCCGGCGGGCGGACCTGAGAAACCACACAACCACACACCATCTAACAAGGAGGCTCAGACATGGGTCAGCAGCAACTTCTCCTTCTCGTGCTCGGCATGGTGATCGTCGGCATCGCCGTCGTCGCCGGTATCCAGGCCTTCAGCGAAGGCAAGGCCAAAGCCGATCGTGACGCCGCCATCAGCGACGCCATGCGCATCATCTCCGACATCCAGGCCTGGAAGCTCAAGCCGGTCGCGTTCGGCGGCGGCGCCAACGGCAGCGACACCGACTTCCAAGATGTCAACTTCGCTGCGCTCGGGATCAGCACGACGGGTGATGCCGCGAACTTGGATAATGACAAGTACGAGACGCTGAATGGTTGTTTCGCACTGTCCGGCTCGACTACGGAAGCCACGCTAACGGTCTATGAACCGCGAAATGAAGATGGGACTTCTTGCGGTGATGCAATCGCCACGGTGACGATTGATGGGACCACGGTGGCTGATATCGAGTGGGACTACGCTACAGGTTCAGGTAGCTGATTCGTAGCAACCGGCAAGACAGGCGGGCGGCGTCCTTGCTGTGGGGGCTAGTCCCTCCGGTGGGGACGCCGCCCGGGTTTTGGGGGAGCCCGGTTCGGGGGCCAAACCATCACAGGCCGATCGTCATGAAACCACACCGCATCGTCGGGACGGCCGGGTCGCAGGGGATCGGGCTCGGGCTTCGGTCCGGCACGACCGGGATGGTCGTGCTGGGGCTGATGAGCCTCTACCTGCTCCTCGTGCCGGTGATCAACGTGGTGCCGGGCGTGGAGGTGTACGACGGGCGGCGCCTGGCGCAGCTGGCGCTCCTCGCCGTGGGGCTCGGCGTCGCCCCGGACCTGCCCGACCTGCCGCACCGAAAGGAGATCTATACCGACTGGACCGGCTCCTACGATTTACGCCCCCGCTACTGGCAGCAGGGCTTTATCGGCTACGAAACCGACCGATACCCTACCGAGCCCGTCCATCCGAAGTAAGCGTCCTGTCTCATGGCCGTCAAGGAATACAAGTTCAGCGGAGTCAGCCTCACCGGACAGCCGGTGCAGGGCACCGTGTTCGCCCCGTCGAAGCGGGCGGCCCAGGGCAAGATCGAGGCCCTGTCCGAGAAGCATCGCTTTCGCCCGCAGGTGCTCGAAGAGCGGGCGGTCTACATCTACAAGGTGCGCCACCCCAGCGGGAAGGTCATCACCGGGGAGCAAAAAGCCTTCTCGGCCGATGAGGTCGAAACCGCCCTGCGCAAGATGGGCCTGGAGGTCATCAAGGTCCAGAAGAAGCTCTTCAACTTCCAGTCGAAGCCGCCCCGCCAGGACATCATCCTGTTCGTCCGCCTGGCCGCCAACCTGCTCAACGACAAGCTGCCCTTCGACGAGGTGCTGAACCTGCTCGTGGCTGACGTCTCCTCGCGCAGCCTCAAGCAGGTCATCCGCGATCTCAACGCCGACCTCAAGGGCGGCATGGAGGCGCATCAGGCGTTCATGAAGCACCAGCACATGCTGGGCAAGTTCACCGCGTACATGCTCGGCATCGCCTCGCGCAGCGGGAACATGGCCGAGATCTACGAGGCCACCGCCCGCTTCCTGGAGCGCCAGAACGAGTTCAAGAAGAGCGTCCGCAGCGCCATGATCACCCCGGCGATCACCATCCTGGTGCTCATCGCCGTGTTCGTCTGGTACATCTGGTACATCTTCCCGATGACGGCCGGCCTGCTGGCGGACCTGAACATGGAGCTGCCGGCCATGACGGCCAAAACCCTGGCGTTCTCGTACTGGCTGGACGAAAACTTCCTGTGGCTCATGCTGATCTCCACGGCGCTGGGCATCGCCGGATACGTCTTCGCCCGGTCGCCGAAGGGGACGTTTCTGATCCACAAATACATGATCCGGCTCCCGGTGATCGGCGAGCTGCTGCACAAGCTCAACATCGAAATCTTCTGCCGCGTCTTTGCCGTGCTGTACTCCGGCAGCGGCGAGAACATCGGCGTCATCAAGGTCGCCGCCGAGGCCTGCGGCAACACCTACATCGAGCACCGCATCAAGACGATCACGGTGCCGATGATGGTGGCCAAGGGGGCCGATCTGGTCAAGGCCATGGAGGCCAGCGGCGTCTTCACGTCCATGGCCATCGCCCGGTTCAGGACGGGCTCGGAGACGGGAAACGTCCGCAAGAGTGCCGATCAGATGGCGACCTACTACGAGAAGGAGACGACCCTGAAGCTGAAGGCCGCCGTGGAAGGCATCCAGACGGCCGTGGCCATCATCATCACGCTGGCCATCTGCTTCCTGACCGTGGTGTCCTCGGAGATTGCGCTCGTGCAGCCCTCCACCACGGACATGATGGGCATGTAGCGCCCTCCGGTACGGGTGGTGCGGCCTTCGGGCTGCTCCCGGCCCTTCGTGCTCTGCTACCGATTTCAACCTGACGGAACGCTCATGTGTGCTGGTTTCTTTGGGAGCTATTTCAGACGGACCTACCGGGAAGAGCTGTCGCGGCAGACCGGAGAGGCGGACCAGGCCCCGGAGCAGGCCCCGGAGCAGGCCCCGGAGGCGGCATCGGGCGATGCGCCGGCGCCCGGGGCGCCTGGGGCGGCCGCCCCGGCGCCGGAGGGTGCGGCTCCGCCGGGCAACGAGCGGCCGAGCGACGTGCGGCCGGGCGGTTCCATGCCGCCGGTACCGGCCCCGGAGCCGCCCACTCGACGGCTGAACTGGCTGGTGGAATACATTTCGGAAGAGACGTCGGAGGCCGTCCGCCCTGCCCCGGCGCATCGGCCGGCGGATCCGCCGACCGTGGATCAGGACCCGTCCGCCGAGACGCCGCTCCCCGGGCCGGCGTCGGCCGCGCCGGCGTCGGCCGCGCCGGAGTCGGCCGGGGTAGAACCCGCGGAGGCGGTGCCGGCCGATGCGGACGCCGGACCGGCCGGCGCCGCTCGGCCTCCGGCGGCTCCGTCCCACAGAGCGGAGGACGCCCCGGCAGCCGGTTCGCCGGGAGCGGAAGCCCCGTCGCCGGAGGAGGCCGAGGAGTCGCCGCTGGCCGCCCTCATGAAGGATGAGGTGCTGATGGCCCTCATGGACGAGGGGCTGGTGGACATGCCGCTGGCGCTCTCCGCCCTGCGGCATCAGAAGGAAAACCCGCGGCAGGCCCTCTGGCGGCTGGCCGCGCAGCTTGACGAGACCGATCGCAAGGCGATCTATGAGGCCGCTGCCCGCCATCAGGGGTTCGCCCGTGTTCAGATCACGCCCGAGAAACCGTCCATCGACTTCATCGAGGCGGTTCTGGGGTTGTTCTCGGATGACGTGGCCGAGGCGTTCCTCACACGGGGGCTGTTGCCGTTCGAGTTCGTCATGGACACCCGCCGCCGGCAGCATCGCCTGATCCTGGCGGCGCAGGACCCGAGCCATCCCGACATCCGCGTGCTCATCGAGCGGCTGGACCTCCATGTGGAGGTGCGGTACGCCGATGCGGCAGCCATCGCGGCCCGGCTGGACGAAGTGCGGGCGTCTCGCCAGCGGGCGAAGGCCCTGGAGGCCGACCCGGCCGAGGCACCCGAGGAAGACGTCTCGGCCTGGTCGGAGCCGGCGGCGGCCGGTCCGGCGGCCGATGCGGCGGCCGATGCGACGGAGGCCGGTCCGGAGCGCTCGGCCGTGCCCGGTCCCCTGGAGGACGGCGCGCCGCACCGGATGCAGCCGGAGGAAGACGTGCTGGTCGAGCCGCAGGAGGCTCCGGTGAGCCAGGCCGGTGCGGACGGGCACGAGGAGGAGACGCGGAGCCCTTCGGCCCGGCTGGATGCGGCCAGCGACGCGCCCGGCCCGGTGACGCCGTCGCCGCCGGCCGGCGCTCCGCCGGACACGCCCCCCCTGCGGCCCGCCTCGGGCGACGGCGCCTCCGAACCTCCCGCCCGCCCGCAGCCCCGCCCCGCGGCCATGCCGCTGCCCGCCGATGCCGACATCGACGCCATCAAGTCCAAAGACCGCGTCGTGGCGATGTTGCTGCGCAAGGAGGTGGTGACCCCGGCCCAGGCCTACCAGGCCTATCGCAAGCAGCAGGAGGCACAATCCCGTGAGACGCTCTGGCGGACGCTCGCTCAGTTGCCCGACGTCAACCGCGAGGCCATCTACGCCGAAGCCGCCCGGGTCTACGCCTTCACCGAGGCGCGCGTCGACACGCAGAAGCCCGACCCGGAGTTCGCGCGCTCGGTCATGGATACCTTCGCCGAGGAGCATCGCAACCGGCTGCTTTCGCTGCGCGTGATGCCGTTCGAGTGCGACCTGGAGCCGCAGACCGGGGCCATCAAGCTCGTCTTCATCACCCACGACCCCACCCGGCCCGAGCTGCACCGCCTGATGCAGCAACTCAAGCTGGAGCGCTTCGAGCTCCAGTATGCGCCGGAGTCGCTGGTCAATGCGTTGATCGCCGAGGCCTTCCCGAAGAAGAACGAGTTCCTCGAGCGCATGCACGAGGACACGATGGCCTTCGACCTGGGCACCAGCTACGACGAGGACGGCGGGCTGATCGACGAAGAGGCGCTGGAGGCGGAGATCAGCCGCTCCACCCTCATCAACCTCTTCGAGGCCACGCTCGTCGAGGCCGTCCGCCAGGGCGCTTCGGACATCCACATCTACCCGAACGCAGAGAAGAAGGTCGAAATCCACTTCCGCGTGGACGGGCGCCTGTCCCGCTGGCACCTGGAGGACAAGGTGCACCCGGAGGCGCTGCTGGCCGTCATCAAGGACAACACGCTCAACGTGGACCGCTTCGAGCGCGATGCGGCGCAGGACGGCTTCATCCAGCGCTGGATCGACGAGGCGCTCATCCGCTTCCGCGTCTCGGTGCTGCCCATCGCCAACGCCGTTCAGGAGATGCGCTCCGAGAGCATCGTCATCCGGGTGCTCGACGACCGCAAGGTCATCACCGACCTGCGCAAGCTCGGCCTGCTGGACAAGGCGCTCGAGCGCTTCGACCGGGCCATCCGGCAGCCCCACGGCATGGTGATCCTCACCGGCCCGACCGGCTCGGGTAAGAGCACCACGCTCGTGGCGGCCCTCCACCAGGTCGTCTCCCCGGAGGTGAACGTGCTGACCGTGGAGGACCCGGTCGAGTACATCATCCCCGGCGTGCGGCAGATCAAGCTCAACCACAAGCTGGACCTGGAAGACGCCCTGCGCGCCATCCTCCGGCACGACCCGGACGTGGTCATGGTCGGCGAGATGCGCGACCGCAAGACGGCCGAGCTGGCCATCAAGCTGGCCAACACGGGGCACCTGACCTTCTCGACGCTCCACACGAACGACGCCCCGAGCGCGGTCAGCCGGCTCTACAAGATGGGCATCGAGCCGTTCCTGATCGCCTACGCCATCAACCTGGTCGTGGCGCAGCGCCTGATCCGCAAGGTCTGCCCCACCTGCCGCCAGGTGGACCACGACCCGGATACGGTGATGCTGGAGAAGCTGGGCTTCACGCCGGAGGAGATCGCGAGCACCACGTTCTACCTGCCGGGCAACGACCCCGGCTGCCCCACCTGCAAGGGCGTCGGCTACAAGGGCCGCCGGGCCATCACCGAAGCCCTCTACTTCTCGCGGCAGATCCGTCACCTGATCGTCGAGTCCGAGGGCGCGCTGGACGAGGGCGCCATCCGAGACCTGGCGATCAAGGAGGGCATGATGACGCTGAAAGACAGCGCACGGGAGATCGTGAAGATGGGCGAGACGACCGTTCAGGAGATGATCCGGGTGACCACGACCGAGGAGTGAGCCGCCACGGCGGGAGGGACGGACCGATGCTACGAACGCGGCTGGCGATTGCGGGGATGATGTTGACGACGCTCCTGGCGTTGCAGGAGCATCGCCAGGAGGGGCGGCACGGCCCGGAGCGTCCGGCGCCGACGGTGGAGGTCGTCTCGGCGCCGGTGGTGGCCTGTGCCGAAGCGGCCGGGGCCGAAGCGGCCTGTGCCGAAGCGGCCACCCGCCCGCCGGCGCCGGCGCGGCGCCCGTCGGCGGCGTCCGGGAGGGCCGCGCACCGCCACGATGCCGCCCCGGCGCGGCGTTACCTTTTCACCGGGTGCGGTTCCGAATGAACCTGCCCGGGCGTGGGGCGGCGGCCTGCGAACCGCCGGAAAGGCCCCGACTGCCGTCCCACCGGCCCCTCGGAGACGACGCAGCGGCTTGGTACGCGTTTTGGCATAACCGGCTCGGAGCGGTCGTCACCGCCCCCGTTCGCCGCCCACGGCGGCTTCCTCGCTACCACCCTGACGCAGAGATCCGATGTCGCAGACGTTGATGGCCATGCTGGCCCTGGCGGTGGTGACCACCTTCGCCATGAACGTGCAGCAGAAGCACATGCATGTGCAGCGCACGACCATCCAGCGCGAGATCGCCGAGATGGCGGCCTCGTCGGCCCTGGAGGCCATGGAGATCATCCGCGCACGGGAGTTCGACCAGGCCGTCGTCAACGGCACGGCGACCGGGTCCGTCGCCGATCTGGCGCTGTTCAGCTATGAGGGCAGCACGGACCACTTCCAGACGGGGCGGGCCTGCAAGGTCTTCGGCACCGGGACCGACGTCTGCGACGACGTCGACGACTTCCACAAGATGCAGACGGCCACACGGCCGTTCGTCATGGGCTCGGACACCATCTTCTTCCACATCGACGTGGAGGTCTTCTACGTGGACGACACCTTCCAGCGGTACAACGGCCGCACCTTCCACAAGCAGGTCACGGTGCGGGTGCAGGATGCCTGGCCGGATAGCTCCCGCTCGCCCTTCCTGCTGATCCCCATCACGCTGTCCCGGGTCGTGTCCTACGATTTCTAGCGATTTCTAGCGATTTCTAGCCACGGCCCGTCTCCTCCCCGGAACGACACGTTTTCGCGTAAGGCCCCATGCACGTCATCTTCGACAACCTCAACGCGCTCGTCATCGGCGGCGTCGTCGTGATGGTGATCCTCTCCATGCAGATGCGCGTGGCGGAGATCAACATCGAGGAGACGGCGAACTACATGGTCAAGCGCCAGGGCGTCGACCTGGCCACCTGGATGGAGGACGACCTGATGAGCCTCGGCCTGAACATCGACAAATCCGCCGAAGTGCCGTTCATCAACCCCGTCGATTCGGCCGGCATCACGGTGGCGTTCGAGTTCATGCAGGACTCGATCAACACCACGGTCTCGCCGCCGGACACCATCCGCATCACGACGCGCTACGACCTGGTTTCGACCGGGACGACCGAGGTGGACGGCGAGAATGTCAACATCTACGCCGTGCAGCGCCGCCAGCGGCTCGACGGCGGGCCGTGGATGGACGCGGGGCGCTCCCCCGGCATCCTCAGCCACTTCCGCATCGACATGCTGAACCGGGATGCCGTGCCGATCTCCAACCCCGCCGGGGTGGCGGCAACGAATCCGGACTCCATCCAGAACACCCGGGTGCGATTTACCCTCGTCACCCCCTTCGGGACGAATCGCAGTACGCTCAGCCGCATCTACTACGGCTCGACGCTGATGATTTCCCAGTAGTACCACCACCACGATACCAGAACCACAGAGGGAACGATCATGGGAAAGGGAGCGATGTTACTCGTCATGGCCACGATGATCGGCGGAAGCATCATGCTCTTCCAGACCGACCAGACCGGGGCCACCACGGACAAACGGCAGGCCGAGCGGCAGGAAGAGGTGCTGGCGCGTGAGATTGCGCGGTCGGGCTACAACGCCCTCATCTCGCGGGCCCGCCAGATCGAAAAGCAGAACCCCTCGGCTTCCGTCGATGAGATCGTCAACCTCGTCAACGGCCCGAGCGGACAGCTGACCGGCTCCTTCCAGGGCGGCACCTACACCGCCTCGCTCACGCAGGTGAGCGCGCTGGCCTACTCCGCCACGGCCGTCGGCACCTTCGGCGAGGCCTCGCACCGCATGCGCTCGCACTGGGTGGCGGACGGGACGCTGGAGGTCACCGAGCCGAGCCTGCTCAAGGTCACCTTCCTCGAATCCATGGCCGGCTACTGCTCGGCGATCTTCCTGGAGCGCTACGTGCCCTGGAGCAACAACGGCCACGGCAACAACGAGGACGGTGTCGACAGCAGCAACCCCGGCAAGTCCAAAGAGGGCGAAGACAGCGACCCGACCGTCGACGACGAGGTCAAGGTCGGCTCGACGAAGTACCGCCGGCTCGAACCGGAGCTGATCTTCGCGCCGGGCAACAACCGCGACGGGGCCGAGGCGCTCTACACGACCGAACTGCAGCCGGGCGAGCGCATCAACTTCATCCTGGCCGTCGACGCCGACTTCAGCTGCGAGAAGCGGGGCCAGGCCGTGACGATCAAGGACAAGTCGTTCAACTACACGCGGCCGGCGCTCACGGCGGACGTGAAGGACCTGGTGGACATGCAGGAGGGGCCCTACGCCATGATCGAGCGCAGCCCGCTGGCCGAGGGCGTCTGGCGCATCGCCTTCGAGGACCTGGTCTTCTCCGAGGACAAGCTGCTGGACATCAAGAAGAACGGGTACGGCGGCAGCTGGAACAGCAAGAAGAAGACCTACGGCGGGACCGGCTGGACCTATAACGTGGACGGCTACCGGCTGCTGCGGGACTTCGGCGGCAAGCCCGACTTCAGCGACCAGGTCATCGCCGTGCAGTTGCTCCCCGTGGCGGAACCGTCCGTCTGAGCCCGCCGGCATCCATCGTGTCGTTTATCACCGCCAGAGCCGCAGGTCGTCGAGGTCTGCGGCTCTGGACATAACGGGGCGAGGCGGCGGACGCCGGGAAGCCCGCCTCGTGCGGTCGGGCTCCGGTGCAATGGGGGGCTATATGCGTCGGTTCACGCCCGCCGGTCTTTTCTCCCCCGTGCGGATTCGAGCTAAAGGGCAGGCCCCTCGTGCCGATACGCATACCAGAATGAGCCAGGAAAGAGGTACCCATCCGTGAGCACGTTGAATCCCGCTCTCAAAGAGATCCTCGAGCGCCAGAAGGCCGGTGCGAACGGGGGAGGCGTCCGGCCGAAGGTGCGGACGATGTACTCCCCGGTGCTGCCCAAGATTTGCAAGACGGTGCTCGGGTCGGTGCCGCATTCGGCCCAGGGCGAGGACCGGGTCCGGTTTCTGGCCGACCAGGTCCACGCGCTGCTGGACAAGGACCGCACCCACATGCGCGAGTTCTTCGACCAGTTCGCCCGGTACATGCTGGAGATCGGGGCCAGCGACCTCGACGCCGGCGGGCCCGGGTGCCGCGGGCAGATCTGGTACCGCGTCGACGGGGACAAGCGGCCGCACGAGGCGCTGGGCACGTTCGAGGAGGACGAAACCGACTTCCTCTTCCTCAACCTCCTCAACGAGCGCCAGATGAACGTGCTCTTCGAGGAGTACTCGGTCGACTTCTCCTACCAGCTTCCGGTGGAGGGCAAGGACGGCCGGCGGCGGCGATTCCGTGCCACGCTGTATTTCGATTACGACCGGCTCGCGCTCAACATGCGCGCCATCACCGACGAGGTGCGTCCCCTGCGTAGCCTGGAGTTCCATCCGCTCATCGAGAAGGGGCTGATGTTCCGGCACGTGCGGGACGGGCTCACGCTCATCACCGGCGTGACGGGCTCCGGTAAGAGCTCCACGCTCGACGCCATCGTGGATGCCAACAACGAGGACGTGCACGCCCACATCGTGGTGATCGGCAAGCCGATCGAATACATGCACCACTCCAAGAAGTGCGTGGTGCGTCACCGGGAGGTGGGCAAGGACGTGCCTACGTTCAAGGCCGGCATCGTCCAGGCGCTTCGCCAGGACCCCGACATCGTGGTGATCGGCGAGATGCGCGACCCGGAGACGATCTCGGCCGGCCTCGAGATCACCGACTCGGGGCACAAGGTGTTCTCCACGTTGCACACCAGCTCGGCCGTCGAGAGCATCGACCGCATCATCGGCGAGTATCCGTCCGACGAGCAGGAGCGCGTGCGCAACCGCCTGGCCGACGTGCTGCGGTGCGTCGTGTCCCAGAAGCTCTGCCCGCGCATCGGCGGGGGGCGTGTGCTGGCCAAAGAGGTGTTGTGGATGACGCCGTCGGCGCGTGCGGCCATCAAGAACGACAACACCGGGGAGATCTACCAGATGATGTGGGAGGGCGGCAACCAGGGCATGATCACGCTGGAGCAGGATCTGTATCGCCTCGCTCGCCAGCGCCTGATCACACCCGAGACGGCCTTCGATTATGCCAACAACAAGCGCCGTCTGAAGCAGCTCATGTAGCGGCGCCCCCCTTCTGATCCGACGAACGGAGCTATCTGATTCGCTATGAAAAAGCTGAAGTCGACCGAGCAGGCCCTGGGCATCATGGTCACGAACCGGGCCGTCCACGCCGTGCTGCTACAGGAACAGGACGGCAGCCCGGTCGTGCTGCGCACCTTTACCCGCCAGCGGGCCACGCGCGTGGCCGGCCAGCCCAGCGCGGTGAACACGCTCACCGATGCGGGGGCGGCGTTGCCGGATACCACGGATGCGGACGTCACCATCCAGTTCGGGAGCGGTGGACCCAGCTCCAGCGATCTGTTCCTCGCCTCCGAGTTCGGGGCGCTCGACACGGAGGCGGACGACCGGGAAGGGCCGGGGCCGCGCTTGCAGGCCACCACGTTCGCCCTGGAACTGGGCGACATCCTGGCCGAGTGTCGCGACGCGGGCTACGAGAGCCCGACCCTGGCGTTCTGTGTGGGAGCCTCGGAAGTGAGCCACATGGAGCTGAAGGTCGTCGAACTGGCTCGTGGGCGGCGCAAGGCGGAGGCCCGAAAAGCCGAGGCGGCGAAGAAGGAGGGCGCCGCCGATCCGGCCGCCGAGGCCCGTCGCAAAGAGCCCGCCGGCCCGGCCCCGACCAAGGTCAGCCGAAACGACCTGCTGGACCTGCTGCGCGAGCAGCACACCGGCGAGATCAAGGACGAGTGCGTCTCCTTCATCCCGATGACGCCTTCGGAGGAAGGGTTCCTCCGCTACCTGGCGCTGTTCCCGAAGTCCACCGAGCCCGTGGCGCCCACGCTCGTGGAGATGCGGGCTCAGAAGACCCGGCGCCTGCCCCCGGTGCGGGTGCTCGACGCCGAGGTGTCGCTCTACCTGGGGCTGGCCCGGCTCGCCCTGGACGCCGCCGGGGCGCTCGAGGCCGAGACGCCGCCCAACACGCTCGTGGTGCGCGCCGGCATCGAGGACACGCAGGTGCTCTTCCTGAAAGGGGCCAGCCTGCAACACTTCGAAAGCCTCCGCTCGCTCACGGCCTACGACTCGCCGGAGACCATCTGCAGCCGCGTCCTGCTGCTGCAGGACGAATACGGCTCCGGGGAAGTGCAGCACGTCCTGCTGCTGAGTGAGGAGCACGAAGACGGGCTGATCGACAGCTTCGAGATGTTCTTCCCCGACGCCCGTGTGCAGTCGCTCTGGGATCTCCTCCCGCCGACGCCGAGCGGGCGGCTCGATGCCCGGCAGCCCCGTGGGCTCGTCGCGGCGGCGGCCGTCGCCATGCGGTTGCTCCAGGGGCGGTCCTACGACGCCGTCTTCGAGGACGTCAACATGCTGGTCGCCCGGCTCCAGGGCCGGCAGTTCCGGCTGCCCGTCACCTGGGACGTCGTGGCGATGGCGGTGGTGCTGTTCTGCACGGTGTTCTTCTTCGTGGGGCGCTATTTCAGCAATCAGCACGAAATCCAGGCCTACCGCGATCGGTTGCGGTCGATCCCGCCGGAACTGGCCGACGCCAACGTGCAGGAGCTACAGGCCCGCATCGACAGCATGCAGGCGGCCTATGCCCAGCACATGCGGGCCCTCGAGGTGATGGACTCGCTGCTGGTGGGAAGCGATCTGTGGAGCCGCACGCTGGACGAGGTCGTCGATCAGGCCGCCGGGGTGCGGGGCATCTGGGTATCCCGCTGGGAGCCCACCGGAAACGCCCTGGACCTGCAGGGCAACGCGACGTCCCGGGATCGGGTGGTGAGCTTTGCCGAGCGCGTCGAAGGGGAGATCCTCTCCCTGGCCTTCTCCGAGATCCGGGACTGGCCCGTGTACACCTTCCGGATGAAGGTGCCGCTGCGACCCGGACTGCCCGAGGTGACGCGCTATCTGCGGGAACAGGCGGCCGCCGCGCATCTGGCCCGCTCCGAAGCCGGGGCCGCCGCTTCGCCCGATGCCGCCGCTTCGCCCGATGCCGCCGCTTCGCCCGATGCCGCCGCTTCGCCCGATGCCGCCGCTTCGCCCGATGCCGCCGCCTCGCCCGATGCCCCGCTGGCCTCGGCCACCCTGGACGAGGGCGGATGAGGCGGTGCCCGTAGACCCCGGCGCTCGCGCCAACCAACCCCCTTTTTAGCGAACGATCTGCCATGTCAAGCTTTCTGTCCAATGTCGTCGTCCTGGCCCTGTGCTGGCTGCTGGTCACCGGGGCGGGCATCTACGTCACCTACGTCCGGCAGCCGGAGACGCTGGAGCAGCTCCAGAAGGCCGAGCAGGTGGCCCGCATGAGCCAGGCGGAGTTCACCACGCTGCGCGTCGAGGAACAGTCGGCCCGGGAGATGGCCGATGACGCCCTGCGCCGCTGGAGTGCCCGCTACAAGGTGATCCCGAGCAACCTGAGCAGCCCGGAGGTGATCGGGCAGCTCAACGACCTGACGCAGCGGGGCTTCAAGAACTTCGATGTGGTGCTGGACGGCGTCATCAACGCCGAAGACTTCAAGGCATACCGGTTCACCATCACCGGGACGGGCTACTTCTCCAGCCTGTATCGCTTCATCTGGGACGTGGAGAACAGCCGGCAGTTGTTCCGCATCCACAACCTGAAGCTGAGCCACGTGGATCGGATGGAGCAGGACCGCGAGACGGGTAAGGAGCGCATGGAGGTGCTGGTGTCGTTCTCGATGCAGCTGGAGGCGTACTTCGGAAGCCTGCCGGACATGAGCCGGCTCTCCCGCCCGAGCGACGACGGGCTGCTCACGGACGATCAGGGCCTGCCCGTCATCCCCGCCCACGTCCTGCCGGACCGGCAGCCGGCGTTGAACCCGTTCTTCCCCATCGTGATGGAAAACCTTCCGCCCAACACCTACGACCTGGTCGACGTCGAGGCCGATGAACTGGTCGGCCTCACGGGCGAGGGGGCCATCTTCAAGCGGGGCGACGCGTTTCGCGTGTTGCAGACCGGAGACGATGTGTACCTGGGCAAGATCATCGAGGTCGACCTGGTGCGGCAGCGGGTCGTGGCCCGGCTCAACAAGGGCGGTATCGTGGACGAAGTGGAGGTGCACCTGCAGACGGGCGACCGCTATCGCCAGGCGCTGGGCACGCTCGAACTCGCTCCGCTGAGTGAGTGACCCCCGACTGTGCCGATGGCGCGCCGATCGTGCCAGGGCGTCACAGAAGGTATCGTATCAACAGCCAGACATGACGGAACGTGCGGTGGGAGCGCCCGATGCCGGAGGACCGGACCGGTTTCCTCGCGCACGCGTCGAATCCAAGGAGAGAAGGAGCATGAAACGCACACACACGCCGATGTCCGTTCGCCTGCGCGGGATGGGGCTCGCGCTGCTGGTTCTGGGCTTGCTGGCCCCCGCCGTGGTGCAGGCCCAGGACCGCCCGCCGCAGCGCCAGATTCGCACCTACATTCCCCCGGATCAACTGGTCTCCTTCCTGCCGGAGACGCCGTTCGATCAGTTCATCGCCTTCCTCAACCCCATCTTTCAGCGGGTGACGGGCAAGCAGGCCATCGACCCGGAGGGCTATACCAACCCCATCGGCATCTCGATTGCCGGGATGCACTTCCTGGACGCCTTCGAGCTGGTGCTGGACTTCAACGGGCTGACGTACCGCGAGACGGATCAGTACTTCATCGTGCAGCCGGCCCCGGAAGCTCCGGTGGCCGCCGTGGCCGATCCGGCGTCGGGGCGTGCCGGCGGTCCGGCTCCCGCCCAGGTTCCGGCTACGTCGAAGACGCGCGAGGTGCAGATCAACGCCATTCTGTTCGAGCTGAACCTCAACAAAGCCCGGGACATCGGGCTGGACTGGTCGGTCTTCCTCGGGGAGAGCAGCGGCTCCGGCGGCAACTCGGGTGGTAGCTCGGGCGGCAACTCCGGTGGTACGGGCACCAGCGGGCAGGGCTCGACGCGGTTCTTCCTGAAGACGGACAAGGTCTTCCAGGATCTGGAGGACTACATCCAGGCGCCCGAGTTGATGGACTTCGCCGACCTGGCCAGTTTCTTCCGCCTGCTCGAGGATGAGGGCGTCGGCGAGACAGTGGCCAACCCGCAGGTGACGGTGCAGAGCGGGCAGCAGGGCCGGATCCAGATCGGCTCGGACATCCCGATCCAGACGCGCGACTTCGCCGGCAACACGGTGACGCAGTTCTTCTCGACCGGCATCATCATCGACGTGCTCCCGACCGTCGTCGCCGAGACCGATTCGGCCGGGCGCGAGGTCGAGTTCATCCACATGGACGTGCGGGTCGAGAACTCCAGCGGTCGCCCCTCGACGGCCGGCACCGTGATCGACCGCAACACGGCCGACACGCAGGTGCTGCTGCTGGACGGGGAGCAGACCGTCATCGGTGGGCTCTACTCGACGCAGGAGTCCTACAGCCGCCGGGGCATTCCGATTCTCAAGGACCTGCCCAACTGGTTCTTCGGGCTGGGCTACATCTTCGGCCGGACGGTGCGCAACACGGTGCAGAAGGAGCTCTTGATCGTGCTCCAGGCCGAGATGCTGGATCCGGTCACGGCGCGCGCCGAGCGCCCGCTGCGGCGGAATCTGCTGGAGCAGCGTCGGCAGGAGATCCAGAACCGCGTCGGGCAGTTCAGCGAGGAGGTGTCTCGCCGCACGCCCCTGCCGCCGGTAAATAACTGAAGCTTTTCAGCTTTCAGCGGTCAGCTTTCAGCGGTCAGCTTTCAGCGGTCAGCTTTCAGCGGTCAGCTTTCAGCGGTCAGCTTTCAGCGGTCAGCTTTCAGCGGTCAGCTTTCAGCGGTCAGCTTTCAGCGGTCAGCTTTCAGCGGTCAGCTTTCAGCGGTCAGCTTTCAGCGGTCAGCTTTCAGCGGTCAGCTTTCAGCGGTCAGCTTTCAGCGGTCAGCTTTCAGCGGTCAGCTTTCAGCGGTCAGCTTTCAGCGGTCAGCTTTCAGCGGTCAGCTTTCAGCGGTCAGCTTTCAGCGGTCAGCTTTCAGCGGTCAGCTTTCAGCGGTCAGCTTTCAGCGGTCAGCTTTCAGCGGTCAGCTTTCAGCGGTCAGCTTTCAGCGGTCAGCTTTCAGCGGTCAGCTTTCAGCGGTCAGCTTTCAGCGGTCAGCTTTCAGCGGTCAGCTTTCAGCGGTCAGCTTTCAGCGGTCAGCTTTCAGCGGTCAGCTTTCAGCGGTCAGCTTTCAGCGGTCAGCTTTCAGCGGTCAGCTTTCAGCGGAAGCTGCGCGCTGACCGCTGCTGGTTTTGGGCTTCTGGCTTCTGGCTTCTGGTTTCGGGCTGCGGGCTTCGGGCTGACGGCGTCGTGTAGGAACGAGCCCTTCCCCCTGGCCGCAGGCCGCACAGGGGGAAGTCCCCACAGGGGGAAGGGGGTCAGACCCCGCCGCAACATCGCCATCGCCCGGAGGACTACCCCTCCGTCGCTGCGCGACACCGCCCCTTCGCAAGCGGCTGGCTACTGGCTTCGGGCTGAATGCTGACGGCTGATCGCTGAAAGCTGACCGCCCAGGGGGAAGTCCCCGCAGGGGGAAGGGGGTCAGACCCCGCCGCAACATCGCCATCGCCCGGAGGACTACCCCTCCGTCGCTGCGCGACACCGCCCCTTCGCAAATTGACAGGGGGAGGTTTTTACAGAAAGTGGCTTTTGAGACCCATAGAGCCCTTTCGATCCGTCATCCCCAACTCGATGGGGGATCCAGAAAACGGAGCCTGTGGACTGGCGTCCCGCCTTCTCGGAAACCGGAGGCTTCCGCAGGGACTGACGATGTCCTTTCCCTGAATGTGGTTTATGAAAACCTATCCTTGTCAACCTTCGCAAAGGGAGGATCTGGCTGAGGACTACAGGCTGAGGGCTGACCGCTGACGGCTGAAAGCTCCTCAAGCCGCGTCGCGCACCGAGGCCGGGGTGCTGAACCAGGGGCGATCGCGGTAGAGGAGGGTGTGGACGTACGGTTTGCGTTCCGGTTCGTGCAGGGCTTCCGAGAAGGGGCCGTGCAGCGTCCAGGTGCCGAGGGTGGTCTCGAGCGTGAGCAGGTGCCGGTGGAGGCGCCAGAGCAGCACGCTCTGGAGCATCTCGGCGAGCAGCAGGGCGGCGGTGCCGGCGAACAGCGCCAGCAGCAGCGGCCCGCTGGCCGTGAGGGGCGTCACCGCCAGATGGCCCAGCGCCAGCAGCAGCAGCAGCAGGTCGAGGTTGAGCCGGCCGAACCGGAGGGGGTGCAGCCCCTGGTGGATGTGATCGGCGACGTGCTGGAGCCGTTTCTCGGCCAGCAGCAGCCGGGGCAGGGGGCGTGCGGCCACGGCCCGCAGCGCCGTGAGGATGTAGCTGCGGTTCCAGAGGTGGTCGCACCGATGGAGGCATTGCCGGCGCTTCGCCAGCCGGTCGGCATGCCGCACGAAGGCCTGCTCCAGGCGAAGCTGCCGGAGGGTGCGGATGCTCCGGTAGATCTGAAAGACCTTGCGGCCGAAGTACCCGAGCAGCAGCAGCGCCACCAGGCCGATGGTGTGGGCTTCCGGCGTGGCCCGCTGCGTCACCAGCCAGGCTTCTCCCAGCAGCGCCCCGGCGGCCCCCAGCAACGCCCCTCCGCAGAGGACGCGGAGCGTGCGCTGCATGCGGATCAGGGTCTGCTGGAGAGGGCTCGACATGGTGAGGGCGGGGCGCTGCGGCCGGTGGCCGGGACCGTGACGGGGCGGACGCGGGAACTTGGAAAATAATTCGTATACATTTGGTTCCACGAGCCGGCAAATCGCGTTCCGATCCGGCGGTATTCGGGAAGCGGGTGGAGTATCTTGCCGGGCAGCGGGCGGGTGACCGCCCGGTTCCGCATCCCGATCCTCATCAACCCGCCCGACGAGATGGTGCCGGCCCGATCGCTCTTCGTGGTGCTGCTGGTGGTGCTGGGGTGTGCCGGCGCGGGATGCGCATCGGTGGCCGTGCCCGAGGCGCCGACCGTGCCCAACCCGGCCCGGCCGGTCTGGGAGCCGCCCGCGCTGCTGGAGCATCTGCGCTTCTTCAACCAGAACGACCTGAGCGACCGGGCCACCGGAACCGTGGGCTTTGCCGGCACGGCGGCCTACGTCGCGGCTCGCATGAGGGAGTTCCGGCTACAGCCGGTGCTCGGCTCGTCGTTCCGGGTGCTCTACCAGACCCCGCTGAACTACCCCCTGGGCGGGGTGCTGTCGCTGTCCGGTGCGGCCGATACGCTGGCCTTCTGGATGGGCGTCGACGTGCTGCCCGACGGGCGGAGTGACTCCGGGGCCGTGGCGGCGATGCGCCTGGCGCGGGTTCCGGCGTCCGCCGAGGTGGCCGGGGGGCGGCCGTGGATCCGCTGCCGGGCGCGCCGGTGGTGATGATCGAGGCGACTCGGGCCACGACGCCATACCTGGAGGCGCTGGCCCGTCAGGGCGTGCAGGCGGTGCTGGCCGTGGGGGCGCTGCGTCCGAACCCGGCCCCCGCGCCGGTCGACGGGCTGGTGGTGATGCAGATCGTGCCAGAGGCGGCGGCGCAGATCGTGAACCGATCTCCGGCCTTCCTGGAGGCCTGGCTCGCCGGCGTCGGCCCCCCGGTGCTGGCGTTGCGCGCGACCCTGCAGATGCACGTCGTGGCCGATCATCAGCCGCTGGCCGGGGCGATGAACCTGATCGGCCTGCAGCCGGGCAAGCATCCCCGGCTGGCCTCGGATCTCGTCCTCGTCTGTGCCGACCTCGACGCGCTCGGTCGCTTCGGAGGCGTCGGGGTGTTCGATGTGCGGCATATGGGGGCCGGGGCGGCGGCCGTGCTGGAGGTGGCCCGGCTCTACAGCGCGTTCGCCCGGTACTGGCCGCTGCCGGAGCGCACCATCATGTTTGCCTTCTGGTCCGGGGCCCGGGTCGGCCACGCGGGGCTGAAGGCGTACCTCAGGAATCCACCGTGGCTGCTGGAGCGGACCCGGGCGGTGATCTATGCCGGGCTGGCGCCGGAAGACGAGCCGGCGGTGCGGGCGCTCCTGGCGGCCCACGGCCTGCCGCTGTACGTGGTGCCGGATCCGCTGCACGAGGAGGATCTGCCGCCGTTCCTGCTCCAGCCGCCGCCGGAGGTGCCGCGGCGCGCCCGGGCCGCCGCCCGGCCGGCTCCGGCGGTGTCCGAGCGCGCGCTGGTGCAACGCGCCGTGGCGGCCGCCCAGGCCATGGCCGATTCCGTCAACGTGTTGCTGTTGCGGGAAGCCATCCGCCCGGGCGGCGTCGTGCCCGTGCCGCCGGACCGCCTGCGCATCCCGGCCGAAGCGCTCCCCGCCGACGGCGCTCCCCGCTGACAGGGGCCGGGGTGACGCCCGGGCTCCCCGTCGTTCGTTCCGTTCGTCTTCTCCATCGCTCCCCAACCATGGTTCCTGCCTGGCTCACCGACACCGTCACCCGCGATCTCGACCGTGCGCTGCACTATACGCTGCTCTGGGGGCTCGAGGCCGTGGAGTTGCGCACGGTGGGCGGCGCCGCCGAACGGGTGCCGTTCGTGAACGAAGCCAAGCTGCGCCGCCGCCTGGCCGAGCATGAGCTGCCGGTGGCGGCCATCGTGCCGGGGCTGTTCGAAGGGCCGGCGTCCGACCGGGCCGCGTGGATGAACGAGGTCACCGCCCTGGAGGAGACGCTGGCCTTCTGCGCACGCATTGGCTGTACGCGGGTGGTGACGTCGGCCTTCTCGGACGAGGGGCATGCACCGGCCCTGGCCGCCGAGGCCCTGCGCCGGGCGGGCGAGGCCGCTGCCCGGCGCGGCATCACGCTGGCCGTGCTGAACGAGGCCGGCATGGCCCACCCGACGGCCGCCGCCGTGGCGGAGTTGCTGGACGCCGTCGGGCATCCGGCCGTGCAGGCGGCCTGGCATCCGGCCGAGGCCCTGCGGGCCGGTGAGCCGGCCGAAACCGGCCTCGCCGCACTCGGGACACGCATCGCGCTGGTGCGCTGTAGCGACCAGGACCATCCCGGCGACGCCGGGCAGCCGGTGGAGGTCGGCGACGGTGCCGTCGGGTGGCCGGCCGTGTTGCGCCGCCTGCACGATCAGGGCTACGACGGACCCGTCAGCCTGGAGGTCCGCCGCGAACCCCGGCCCCGCACCGGCCTGCGTGACGCCACGCGCCTGATCCAGTACCTCCGCGCCGCCCGGCGACCCTGACCGGAACCGTCCCGGGGGCCTGCCGTAGAGACGCCACCCCGCTGTTTCCCTACCACCCATCCCCGGCTGGCATGGCCGTTTCCATCGAGGACGTTCGCTACATCGCGGCGCTCGCCCGCCTCCGCTTCACCGAGGCCGAGGAGCAGCGCCTGGCCGAGCAGATGAGCACGATGCTGGAGTACGTCGGGCAGTTGCAGACGCTCGACACCACCGGCGTGCCTCCCATGTCGCACGTGCTCGACCTGGTCAACGTCATGCGGGAGGACGTCGTACAGACCCGCATCTCTCGGGAGGAGGCGTTGCGCAACGCCCCCGATGCCGACGAGGCGTATTTCCGCGTGCCCAGGGTCATCGAGTAGGCGAGGGCCGTCCACCCGGCGCAGCGCCTGGCCCGGTTCGGCGGTGCCCTGCCTCTCCCGCCTGCCCATCCGATCCGTAATCCGCTAGCGTTCATGGCTCGCCCCTCCAAACGCCGCGGCCGCGCCGCGACCCGCCCCGCCCCGCTCGTCGCTCGCGCCTCCTGGTGGGAGCGGCTGCCCGGCTCCGCCCAGCACGGGCTCTGCCTGCTGGTGCTGCTGGCGATCTCGCTGGGCTTCTTCGCCCCGCTCCACTTCTCCGGCCGCACCCTTGCTCCGGGCGATACGGTCAACTGGCGGGCCATGGCGGAATCCATGATCGCCTACGAGGAGGCGACGGGCGAGCCGGCGCTGTGGGCCACGAACGCCTTCGCCGGCATGCCGGGCTATCTCATCAAATACCCGAAGGCCGTTCCCCAGCTCGACACCGTCCCCCGGCTGCTGCGGTCGTTCCTCTGGCCGACCTCCCACTTTCTGTTTCTGCTGATCGGCACGTACCTGCTGGTCGTTTTTCTGACGGGCAATAAGTGGGGCGGGGTGCTGTCCGCCGCGGCCTACGGACTGACGACCTATCTGCCGATCATCCTCGTGGCGGGGCACAACACCAAGTTCATCGCCCTGTGTTTCGCCCCGTGGCTGGTGCTCGCCTTCGCCTACGTGTTACGGAAGCCCTCGCTACTGGCGGGGCTGTTGTTTGCCATCGCTGCGGCCGTCAACCTGCGGGCGGATCACGTGCAGATCACCTATTACTTCACGTTTCTGCTCGGCGTGTGGTGGATCGTGGAGGGCGTCGCCGCCGTGCGGGAGGGGCGCCTGGCGGCCTTCGGGCGGGCGACGGGGTGGCTGGTGCTGGGCTCGGTGCTGGCGCTGCTGATGGTGGCGCAGCCCTACCTGGCGAATCTCGAATACAAGGCCTATAGCATCCGCGGGGCCGGGCTCGGTGGGGGAGAGGGCGCGCTGGACTGGTCCTATGCCATGCGCTGGAGCCAGGGCGTGGGGGAGCTGGTGACGCTGCTGATCGCGGATGCCTACGGCGGCGGCGGCGGGCTCTACTGGGGGCCGAAGCCGTTCACGGCCGGGCCGCACTACGTCGGCGGCGTGGTGCTGCTGCTGGCCGTGCTGGCGCTGTGGCGCCTGCCCCGGCGGGAGGTCTGGGGCCTTGGCATCGGCGGGGCGTTCATGCTGCTGTTCTCCCTGGGAGAGCACCTGCCGTTGCTCAACCGATTCATGTTCGACGTTTTTCCGCTGTTCGACGCCTTCCGCGTGCCGGAGACGTGGCTCAGCGCGGTCGCCTTCGTGCTGGCCGTGCTGGGGGGCTTCGGGCTCTACTACGTCAGCCGCCCGGCCGAGTCGCCGGACGAGGCGGCCGCCACGACGCGGTCGGTCTACGTCGCCGCCGGTGCCGCGGTGGGCCTCGTCCTGGGGCTGGTGCTCTTCAAAGGGGTGCTGTTCGACTTCGAGCGGCCCGGCGAGGTGCAGCAGGTCATCCAGCAGGTCGTGCAGCAACAGCCGGAGCTGAGCCCGGACGATCCGCGGGTGGTGCAGTTCGCCCGGCAGGAAGTCGCCGGGCGGCAGGCGGCACGGGCCGAGCAGTTCACCGCGGACGGCTGGCGGACCCTGCTGTTTCTGGTGCTGGCCGCCGGGCTGCTGATCCTCTACCGGCGTGGCCTCGTCCCGGCCTGGGCGCTGCAGATGGGGCTGGTGTTGCTCGTGGTGATCGACCTCTGGGGCGTCGGCCGGCGCTACCTGAACGAGGATCGCCTGGCGCGGGCCGACCGCATCGAGCAGCAGATCCCCACGTATGACTTCGACCGCTTCATCCTGAGCCGGCGCGAGGAGGCCGGCGGCCCCGGGCACTTCCGCGTGCTCTCGCTCGAAGGCGACCCGACCGTGACGGCCCGCCCCTCGTACCATTACGAGTCGCTGGGCGGCTACCACGGGGCCAAGCTCCGGCTGATCCAGGATTACTACGATCATCTGTTCATCGACCCGAACACGGGCTCGCTCGGCGAGAACGCGCTCGACCTGCTGAACACCCGGTACGTCGTCGCCCGCGGGCCGATTCCCGGCATGAACCCCGTCTACCGCAGCGAGCAGACCGGCCTGGTGGTGCTGGAAAACCCCGACGCGCTGCCCCGGGCCTTCTTCGTCGGCGAGGTGGAGGTGATCCCGGAGGATGAGGCCGTGCTGGAACGCCTCCGGCAGGCAGACTTCGACCCGGCGCGGACGGCGATCCTGCACGAGCCGCTCGCGGCCCCCGTCACCCCCATCGACTCGACGAGCGTCACGGAGGTCGAGCTGCTGGCCTATGGCCCCCGTGAGATCCGGTGGCGGGTGCAGACCGATGCGCCGCGGCTGCTCGTGGTCAGCGAGATCTATTACCCCGCCGGCTGGCACGCCGCGCTCGACGGTGAGCCGGTGCCGATCCTGCGGGCGGACTACCTGCTGCGTGCCGTCCCGATTCCGGCCGGTGAGCATACCCTGACGATGCGCTTCGACCCGCGCAGCCACACGCTGGGGGTCTGGATCTCGGCCGTCTCGACGGCGGTGGTCTACGGCGGCGTCGTGGTGCTGCTCGGGTTGGGCTGGTATCGCCGCCGGCAAGACGCTTCCATACCCGATCCCGGCGAGCCTCCGACACAGGCATGAGTACACCCTACACCGCCGACGCGCCCGGCGTACGCCGCCGCTACGACCTGACGCTGCGATTCATGCGCGCCTCGTTGCCGCCACCGGCGCGGCTGCTCGACCTGGGCGCGGCCAACCCGCTCTCGGAGATCATGCAGCGAGAAGGGTATAGCGTGCAGAACACTGACGTGGACCTCGACGAGCATCCAGAGGTGGTGCGTGGCGCCGACGTCGATGCCGTGACAGCCTTCGAGATTCTGGAGCACCTGGTGGGGCCGCTCAATGTGCTGAAGGCCATCACCGCCCCCCGGCTCTTTGCCACGGTCCCGCTCCGGCTGTGGTTCGCAACGGCCTATCGCAACCCGTCCGACCCCTGGGACTGCCATTTCCATGAGTTCGAGGACTGGCAGTTCGACTGGCTGCTGGAGAAGGCCGGCTGGCGCATCGTGCGCCGGGAGAAGTGGACCAACCCGGGGCGTGGCCTCGGCCTCCGGCCGCTGCTGCGCCGGTTCACGCCCCGCTACTACGCCGTGGAGGCGGTGCGGGTGGACGGCACGGGGGAGGGGACCGCCGCCTCATGAAACGGGTGTTGCTGATCACCTACTACTTCCCCCCGTCGGGCGGGCCGGGCGTGCAGCGGGTGCTCAAGTTCGCGAAGTACCTGCCGGCCGCCGGCTGGCAGCCCGCGGTGCTGACCGTGGCCGACGGGGCGTTCCCCGAACGCGATGCCGCCCTGCACGACGACGTCGCGCCGGACCTCGCCGTCCATCGCACGGCCTCCTGGGACCCGTTTCAATGGTACGCCCGCCTCGTCGGCCGGCCGCCCGAGCAGGCGGCTCGTCTGGGGTCGGTGCGGGGCGCGTCCGACTGGAAGGAGCGGCTCGCGGCCTGGGTGCGTGCCAACGTCTTCCTCCCCGATGCCCGCGTCGGCTGGGTGCCGTTTGCGGTGGCCGAAGGGCGCCGCTTGCTGGCCGACGGGGGCTTCGATGCCATCCTGACGTCGGGGCCGCCTCACTCGACGCATCTCACCGGCTGGCTCCTGCATCGCCAGACCGGCGTGCCCTGGCTGGCTGACTTCCGCGATCCGTGGACGGACATCAACTACTACCATGAACTGCCGCACACGGCGCTGGCCCGGCGGCTGGATGCGGCGCTCGAACGCGGGGTGCTGCGCCATGCCTCGGCCGTGACGACCGTCAGCCCGAGCTGGCAGCGGCTGCTGGCCGCGAGGACGCCGGACCGGCCCGACGCCGTCCACGTCGTGCAGAACGGTTTCGATGTGGACGACTTCGCGGCGTCCGCAGGGGTCGAGCCGGAGGCGGATCGCTTCACGCTGACCTACGTCGGTTCGCTGTATGCCTCGCGCAATCCGGTGGTGGTGTGGCAGGCCCTGCACCGGCTCCGGGAGGAGGGCAGCCTGCCCCGCTTCCGGCTGCGGCTCGTCGGCAAGGTGGATCCCGTCGTGCGCGCCTCGCTGGCCGAGGCCGGGCTGGGCGACGTGGTCGAGGAGCCGGGCTATCGGCCGCACGACGAGGCGGTGGCGTGGATGCGGCGCAGCCATCTGCTGCTGCTGGTGGTGGAGGCGTTCCCGCACAACGCGGGCATGATCACGGGGAAGCTGTACGAATACCTCGCCTCGGGCCGGCCGGTGCTGGGCATCGGCCCGGTGCAGGGCGATGCCGCGGCGCTGCTGCGGGCGACGGGCGGCGGCGAGATGATGGGGTATGCGGAGCGGGACCGGGTGGCGGCCTGTGTGCGGGCGCACTACGAGGCCTGGGCCGCCGGGCGGCCGCCTGCCGGGGCGCCGCCGGAGGCCCTGCGGCCGTTCACCCGCCGCCGGCAGACGGAGCGGCTGGCGGACGTGCTGAATCAGGTGATCGGAGACCCCGCGGTGTCCGTAGCGAGGCCTCCGGTGGATGCGAACGGGCTGCATGGATGAGTAGGCGGATCTGCACGGTGGTGGGCGCCCGGCCGCAGTTCGTCAAGGCGGCCGTGGTCAGCGACGCGCTGAAGGAGGCGGGCGTGACGGAGGTGCTGGTGCACACGGGTCAGCACTACGATGCCGCCCTGAGTGCGGTCTTCTTCGACGAGCTGGGCCTGCCTGCCCCGGCGGTGAACCTGGGCGTCGGCTCGGCCGGCCACGCGAAGCAGACGGGCGCCATGATGGTCCGCCTGGACGCTTTTCTGCAGGAAGAGGCGCCGTTCGATGCGCTCCTCGTCTACGGAGACACCAACAGCACGCTGGCCGGCGCGCTCGTGGCGGCCAAACGGAGCCTGCCCCTGGTGCACGTCGAGGCCGGGCTGCGCTCGTTCGACCGCCGGATGCCGGAGGAAGTCAACCGCATCGTGACGGACCGCCTGGCCGATCTGCTGCTGGCTCCGACGCCGACGGCCGTGGCCAACCTGCGGGCCGAAGGCCTCACCGAGGGCGTCCACCGGGTCGGCGACGTGATGCTCGATGCCACGCAGCGCTTCGCCGAGCGGGCGGCCGAGCGGGTGCCGCTGGACGCGCTGACCGGGCACGCCCCCGGCACCTACGTGCTGGCGACCGTCCACCGGGCCGAGAACACGGACGACCCGGAGCGCCTCCGGCAGATCTTCGACGGCCTCGGGCGTCTGGACGAGCCCGTGCTGCTGCCGTTGCACCCGCGCACGCGGCGGGTGCTCGGCGGGCGGCCGCTCCCGCCCAACGTCGAGCTGCGGCCGCCGGCCGGCTACCTCGCTATGCTCACCCTCATCCGCCACGCCCGCCGGGTGGTGACGGATTCGGGGGGCGTGCAGAAGGAGGCCTACTGGCTCGGCGTGCCCTGCGTGACGCTGCGCGCCGAGACGGAGTGGGTGGAGACGCTCCACGGCGGCTGGAACCGGCTCGTCGGTGCCGATCCCGGGGCGCTGGTCGCCGCCGTGCGGCAGGCGCCGCAGGGGCCGCGCCGGCCGTTCGGGCAGGCCCCCGGCGGCGGCTCGCCGGGGCGCTGCGTGGCCTCGTTGATCCGTGCCCTCTGCTGAACATCCCCCGATCATGGCTGATCGTCCCTTTCACATCCTCATGGTCCTCGATCACCCGTTCCCTCCCGACACGCGGGTCGAGAACGAGGCGCTCTCGCTCCTGGAGGCCGGGTTCGACGTGACGGTGCTGGCCGTCGCACCTGATACGCGGCCGGCCGAAGACGGGCACCGCGGCATCCGCGTCGTGCGCGCCCGCATCCCGGCGGCGCTGCGCAACAAGATGCGTGGGCTCGTCACCACGTTGCCGTTGTTCGACGGGTACCTGGCCCGCCTGATTCCCCGGGTCCACCGGAAAAAGCCGGCCGATGCCCTCCACCTGCACGATCTCTATCTCTTCGGCGGTGGCCTGCGGGCCGGCCGGCGCCTGGGGATCCCCGTTGTGGGCGACCTGCACGAAAACTGGGTCGAAGCGCTCAAGAGTTACGCCTGGAGCACCACGTTTCCCGGCAAATACCTCGTGAACATCGAGCGCTGGGCGCGGTACGAACGAGCCTGGGTCAATGCCGTGGACCGGCTCGTGGTGGTGATCGAGGAGGCCGCCGCGCGTAACCAGGCCCTCGGCGTGCCGCCCGATCGCATCGTGGTCGTGCCCAACACCATCAAGCGCGAGGCCTTCGATCGGTACGAGGTCGATGAGGCGCTGGTGGCGCGCCTGCGATCCGAAAGCTCCCTGACGATCACCTACACCGGGACCTACGACCGTCATCGCGGCCTCGATACGGTCATCGACGCCTTACCCCGCGTGCTGGAGCAGATCCCCGACGCGCGGTTCGTCATCGTCGGGAAGGGGCGCATCACACCCGAGTTGGAGGCCCACGCCAGGCAGCGAGGCGTGCGGGATCACGTGCGGTTCGAAGGGTGGCAGCCCCAGGCGCGGCTGAAGAGTTACATCCTCGGCAGCGATCTGTGTGTGATTCCCCACCGCCGGACAGGACACACCGACGCGACCATCCCCCACAAGCTGTTTCATTACATGTACCTCGAGCGCCCGGTGATCGTCAGCGATTGCCCGCCGCTGAGGCGCATCGTCGAGGATGCCGCGGCCGGCCGGGTCTTTCCTGCCGAGGATGCCGGGGCGTTGGCCCGGGCCATACTGGAGCTGGCGGCGGATCCGGCTGCCAGGCGGGTGCTGGGGGCACAGGGCCGGCAGGCCGTGGTCGAGCGCTACAACTGGGACACGACCGTGCGTGGGCTCGTGGCAATGTACCGTGACCTGGCCCGGGCTGCTGCGCCGAGAAAGACCTGATCAGAGCCCCCCGATTCATGAAACCCAGGGAAGCGTCTCCAGAGCAACCGGCGCCGGCCGCCACGCCCGGGTTCTTCGCCAGCCTGCTCCGGCAGACCAGCATCTACGCCCTGGGCAACGTCATTCTGAAAGCCAGCGGTCTGGTGCTGGCACCGCTCTACCTGAACCTGCTGACCGAGACGGCCTACGGGCATCTGGCTCTGCTCGACGCGACGGCACGGGTCGTCGTGCTGCTTGGCGGGCTCGGCGTCGCCACGGGGCTGCTGCGGTTCATGACGAGCAGCGCCCATGCCGACACGCACGATGCGCTGCCATTCACCGCGCTCGTGACGTCGGCCGGGATGGCTGTGCTCGTGCT
This sequence comes from Roseithermus sacchariphilus, assembly GCA_003285105.1. Taxonomy (GTDB): domain Bacteria; phylum Bacteroidota; class Rhodothermia; order Rhodothermales; family MEBIC09517; genus Roseithermus; species Roseithermus sacchariphilus. The sequence continues at coordinate 2,501,863 of CP030158.1, forward strand.
GGCGCTGGTGTGGGGGCTGGCGCCTGTGCTGGCCTCGACGCTGCTGGACGACGCCGGGGCGGCCTGGCTGATCCGGCTAATGGGGGTCTACGGGGCCTTCAAGATGATCGAGGCGATCCCGATCATGCTGTTGCGGACGAAGGAACGCGCCGGGCTGTACGTGACGGCGACCGTCGCCGAGCTACTGGTGTTGATGGGGGGCGTCGGGCTGCTGCTCGGGGTGATGCGGCGGGGGCTGCTCGGGGTCATGGAGGCCTACGCGATCTCCGCCGGCGTGGGTACGGTCGTGCTGACGGCCGGTATGCTCATGCACGTCTCGTGGCGCTTTCGGCTGAGCCTCGTGCGGCGCCTGATCCGCTTCGGGGCGCCGCTGGTACTGGCCGCTGCCGCCTCGCTGTTCATGAACATCGGCGACCGCTACCTGCTCAAGCTATTGGCCGATGCCCGCACCGTCGGCATCTACGACTGGGCCGGCCGGCTCGGCGGGGTGCTCAACCTGTTCTTCGTGCAGAGCTTCCAGCTTGCTTTCGGCGTGCTGGGGCTGAAGTCGCTCGGGCTGGAGCCCGGCGGCGAGCGCGTCTATCGGCGCGTCTTCCGGCACTATGTCATCTGGACCGGCTGGGGCGTGCTCGGCCTGGCGCTGCTGTCGCTGGACGTGACCCGGCTGGTTTCGGCCCGGCCGGCCTACCAGGCGGCCGATGTGCTGGTGCTGCCTGTGGCCCTGGGCTTCCTGGCCTACGGGCTTTACTACATCGTCGTCAACGTGCTCTATGCCACCGATCGCACCCGGTCGATCGCGTGGATGGTGGGCGCCGCCGCGCTGTCCAATGCCGGGTTGAACCTGATGCTCATCCCCTGGATGGGAGCGCTGGGCGCGGCCCTGTCCACCACGGCTGCCTACGGGATCTTGCTGGCGCTGACGGTTGTGGCGGCGGAGCGCCAGATCCGCGTGCGTTACCCGTGGGGCACGCTGGCGCTGGTGTTGGGGCTCGTGCTGGGGCTGTACCTGCTGGGACGGCCCGCGGCGGATTGGTCGACGTGGGCGCGCCTGGGGTGGCGTGGTCTGCTGATCCTGGCTTACCCGGTGCTGATCGTGGCACTGCGGCTCTACACACCGGCCGAGCTACGGCAGGGCTGGAAGCGGGTGCGAGCACTGTTCGGGTAGCTCAGGCCTCGCCGCCGGGCGCGCAACCGATCCGCATGAACAAACCGCCGGATCGTGGCGTGCAACCCCCCGCTCCATCACCATCCCCCTCCCGCCGCCGTGCCCACGTTCTGGAACCGGCTGCGTCGCACCACGCGCAGCACCTCGACCCCGTCGCCCTTCGGCGAGACGCCGGAACGGCGGGGCCTCGTGATCACCGTCTGTTTCCTGATCTCGGTGCTCATCTGGTTCTCCTTCACCATGCAGGAGCGCTATCCGAACGAGCTGGAGATGCCCGTTCGCGTGGTGAACCTGCCACCGGATCAGGCCCTGCGCAGCCTGCCGCCCGATCGGGTCCGCCTGCGGGTCGAGGCCGAGGGCTTCCAGTTGCTGCGGCTGCGCTACAACCCGCCGCCGCTGATGCTGGACGCCTCGCGCCCGGAGATCAACCTGGCCGAGCAGGCCCGGATGCAGCTGCCCAACGACGTGCGCATCGAGGCCGTCAGCCCCCAGGCCGTTACGCTGGTCACCGAGCCGCGCCTGCAGCGCCGCATCCCCATCGCGCTGCGCGCCCACCTGGAGACGCCCCCGTCCTACGTGCTGCTCGAAACCTACATCGACCCGGATTCGGTGACGGTCTCGGGCGCGGAGTCGCTGGTGCGGGACCTCACGGCCTGGCCCACCGTGCGGGTCTACAGGAGCGGGGTGATGGATACCCTGCGCCTGACCGTTCCGCTGGCCGATACCCTGGCCCCGCTCATTGAGCGCAGCCCGGAAAGCACGCTCCTGACGGCTATCGCCCTGCCGTTCACCGGGGCCGAGCGCCGCCTGCCCGTGCAGATCGAGGGCGCCCCGACCAGCGAGCAGATCGTGGACCTGGAGCAGAACACGGTGCTGGTGCAGTACTCCGTGCTGCTGTCCGACTACGAGGCGTCGCTGACGTCCGATGAGTTCGAGGTCACCGTCTCCTACGATCAGATCCGGTCGGACACGACGGGGCGGGTGACGCCGCAGGTGCACCTGCCGCCGGGGTTGTCGATCCGCAACGTGCGGGTGATCCCGCCCACGCTGGGCTATTACAACGTGCTCATTGAGAACTGAGGGGGCACGGGAACCGGCGCATGATCGACCTGCTCCTCGCCGTGGCGTGTAGCCTGGCCATCGGGGTGATCTTCAAGGTGGCGGCACGGCAGGGGACGGACCGCCTCGCCCTGCTGACGGTCAACTATGCCGCGGCGCTGCTGCTGGCTGCCGCGGCGCTGTACGCGGCGCCCCCCTCGGCGACGGCCGTGGCCCCGCCGCCCGGCCTCGTGGCCCTCGGTATGACGACCGGCGCGCTGTTCATCGCCGGCTTCTTCACGCTCGCCTGGGCGACCGAGGTGGCCGGGCTGTCGCTGGCCGTGGCGGTGATGCGGGTGTCTGTGGTGATCCCGTTTCTGGCGTCGTGGCTGATCTGGGACGAGAGGCCGACGCCGGCGCAGGGGCTCGGGCTGATCGTGGCAGGCATCGCCTTCTTCCTGATCGCTCGCCGGGAGCCGGTTGCCCCCTCTGCGGACGTAGCCCGTCGGCCGTCTGCCGATGCGCCCGGTCGGGTCGTGCTGGTGCTCGGGCTGCTGTTTCTGGCCGGTGGGCTGGTGGACGTGTCGATGAAGACGTTCGATGAGGTCTATGCCGCCGTGGCCGAGCGCGATGCGTTCCTGGTCTTCGTCTTCGGGGTGGCCTTCACGATCGGGCTGGGCCTCGTCCTGCGCCGCGGGGTGCGGATGGGGCTCTGGCCGACGCGGGCCGCGTGGCTCTGGGGGGCCGGGCTGGGGCTGGTCAACTACGGCTCGGCCGTGTTCATCCTGCGGGCCATCCGCCAGCTCTCCGGGCCGGTCGTGTTTCCGGTGAACAATGTGGCGCTCATGATCGGCGCGGCGCTGCTGGGGGTGCTGGTCTGGCAGGAACGCCTGTCGCGGCGCAACTGGGCCGGGCTCGGCCTGGCCGCCGTGGCCCTGGTCCTGCTGGGCCTCTGATTCTGGCTGCTGGCTTCTGGCTGCTGGCTTCTGGCTGCTGGCTTCTGGCTGCTGGCTTCTGGCTGCTGGCTTCTGGCTGCTGGCTACGGGCTTCTGGCTACGGGCTTCTGGCTACGGGCTTCTGGCTACGGGCTTCTGGCTACGGGCTTCTGGCTACGGGCTTCTGGCTACGGGCTGACGGCTGACGGCTTCTAGCTCGTGGCCTGCCAGCTTTCAGAAATAATTGAAACCCGTATGGGCGCCTGACGTTAGCAGGGTGATTCGGGCGGGCCGGTTGTGGCGGACCCTGCCGGGGGCGCGCCATCGGATGGATCGCCAGGACCAGGACGGACGGCGAAGGCACGTCCGTTCGCTGTATCTGTACCAGCCATCGACCTCGAAATCTTGATGAAAGGATGGGGGCGCGACGGGTCCGGGGCGATGTATGCCGAGACGCCCAACGGCATCTTCACGTCGTCCGGCGTCTGGTTTCACGTGACCGAGGCCGCGCTGGAAGGCTATGCCGGTCCGGTGCTGGCCCACGAGCCGCTGCCGGTGCTGCTGGCGCGGTCCGAGCGGTGGCTCCGGTCCGCGCAGACGCTGGCGGTGTGGGCGCTGCCGCTGCTGCTGGTGCTGGTCCCGCCCCTGTCGGCCGTGCTGGCGACGCTGACGCTGTTCGTGGGCTGGCGGGCGTTGAGCCCGGCCTTCACGAGCCGGGTGGCCGACGCGGTGCTGCAGGCGCTCGACCTGGTGTGGCTCCAGGGAGCCTACTACGTTTTCGTGCTCAGCATCTTCGCCGAGCGCGGGCAGCTGGCGCTGGTTGGCATCGGCCTGGCCGGGTTTGTGCTGCTGCGCTGGGGCCTCGTGGACCGGCTCGCGCAGCCGCTGGTGCGGCGCATCTGGGCGTCTCTGTTTCCGCTGCCCGTTGCCGATCAGGTGCTGCGCGGCTTCATCATCCGCGCCGCCCTGGCCCACGGGCTGTCGCTGCCTCACCTGGACCGCATGGAGGAGGCCATCCGCCGCCGCCTCGGCCGTTCGTCGTGATCGGTCGTTCGTCGTACGTTGACGCTGCTCTCGGTATTCATGGTTGAAACCACGTTCTATTTCGTCCGCCACGGCCAGACCGATTACAATCGCCTCGGCATCGTGCAGGGGCGGGGGATCGACAGCCGGCTGAACCCGGTCGGGGAAGCCCAGGCCGCCGCCCTCGCCCGTCGTTTGGAGGACGTTGCCTTCGACGCGATCTATGCCAGCACGCAGCGGCGGGCGCTGCAAACCGCCGAGCCGCTGCGTCGCTCTCGCCCGCACGTGCCCTTCTACCGGCTGGCCGACCTGGAGGAGATGTCCTGGGGCATCTACGAAGGGCAGCCCATCGGCCCGGACCTGCGTGCCCGGCTCGATGCATGGCAGGCCCGCTGGGCACAGGGCCGCTACGATGACCCCATCGACGGCGGGGAGTCCATTCTGGACGTGCAGCGGCGAGCGCTGCGGGCGGTGGAGCAGATGCTGGACCGCCACGCCGGCGGCACGCTCCTGGTCGTGACCCACGGACGCCTCCTGCGCGTCCTGCTCTCCAGCCTCCTGCCGGAATACGGCCTGGCGCGGATGCAGGACATTCGCCATGCCAACACCGCCGTCAATCAGCTCGTGCATCGGGGCGATGGCTTCGAGGCCCGGCTGCTCAACTGCACGATGCACCTGGACGCGGACGCGCCCGTCTCGTCGGTGGCCTGGTCGGCTTCCGGGGCCGGTCGTCCGGTCCGGTGATTCCATTTTTCCTCCATGTCCGATCAACGCTCCACATGGACCCCCGCCGCTGCTGAGGATCTGGCGCAGGCGCGGCAGGCGCTGGCACGGGCCGTGCGCCGGGTGCTGGGCCACCGGAACGGCGCCACCGAGCAGGCCCCGCGGGTCCGGCAGGTGCAGGTGCCGCTGCCGCCGCTGGATCCGTTCCGCTGGCTTCAGGCGCAGACGCTCTTCCCGCGCGTCTACTGGTCCGGCCGGCACGATGCCGAGGCCCGTTGTGGCGTCGGGGCCGCGCACCTGCTCGCGGCGGATGCCGACGCCGACGTGGATGCCCTGCAGCGGCTCCTGGCGCCGGTGCTCGCCGGCAGCGAGGCCCCGGTGCGCTACCTGGGCGGGCTGCGCTTCGATGCGGGACGGCCCACGGCGCCGCGCTGGAGGCCGTTCGGGACGTACCGGTTCGTGCTGCCGCGCTTCGAGCTGCACGGGGCGGGGGAGGACGCCCGGCTGGTGTGTAACCTGCTGCTGCCCTTCGACTACGAGCGGGCAGATGCCATCCTGGCCGAGCTGGATGCGCTGGTGCTGGAGGAGGGACCGCCCCGCGGATCGCTCTCCCTGCCGACGGCGCGCGACGACCGGCCCGACCAGCCGGGATGGCGGGACAACATCCGCTGGGCCCTGGAGGCCTTCGATGCCTCCACGCTGGAGAAGGTGGTGCTGGCGCGCCGGGCGCTGTTCCACCTCGAAGCTCCCATCGACCCCTACCTGCTGCTGAGTAACCTGCAACCGGCCACGCCCAACTGCTTCCACTTCTGCTTCCAGTTCGAACCCGGGGCGGCGTTCCTGGGCGCGTCGCCGGAGCGGCTGTTCCGCCGGGACGGCCGGCAGATCCGCAGCGAGGCGGTGGCCGGCACCCGCCCCCGCGGCGCGTCTGACCTGGACGATGCCCGGCTCCGAGACGAGCTCCTTCGCAGCGAGAAGGACCAGCGCGAGCATGCCTACGTGCGGGACAGCATCGAGCGGGCGCTGGCGCCGCTGTGCGAGCACCTGCACGTCGATGCCCGGGCCTCGGTCATGCGCCTGGCCCGCGGGCGGCACCTCGTCTCCGGCGTGCACGGCACGCTGCGTCCGGGGGCGACCGACTTCGAGGTGCTGCGCCGGCTGCATCCCACCCCCGCCGTCGGGGGGCACCCCACGGCGCCGGCCCTGGAGGCCATCCGTGCGCTGGAGCCCTTCGACCGCGGCTGGTACGCCGGTCCCGTGGGCTGGATCGGACCCGACGCCGCCGAGTTCGCCGTCGCCATCCGTTCCGGCCTCGTCGAGGGCGCCCGCCTGGCGCTGTACTCGGGCGCCGGGATCGTGCGCGGCTCGACGCCGGAGGCCGAATGGGACGAGATCGAGCACAAGATCAGCGACTTCATCAACGTCCTGGGGCTTGATCTTCGACGCGCCAAATAGCAACCGCTTCTGGGCCGATCTGCTGGTCGAGGAGCTGATCCGCTGCGGTGTCGACTTCTTCAGCCTGGCTCCCGGCTCCCGCTCGACCCCGCTGACGACGGCCGTCGCCGCCCATCCACGGGCACGGCATCACATCCATTTCGACGAACGCGGGAGCGCGTTCCTGGCGCTGGGCCATGCCCGGGCCACACGCCGCCCGGCGGCCTGGATCACCACCTCCGGGACGGCGCTGGCCAACGGCTTCCCGGCCGTCATCGAAGCGGCCATCGAGGGGGTGCCGCTGCTGCTGCTGACGGCCGACCGCCCCCCCGAGCTGCGCGACACCGGGGCCAATCAGACCATCGATCAGGTGAAGCTCTTCGGGGCGTACGTGCGGTGGTTCGTGGACCTGCCCGTGCCCGATCCGCAGATGGACCCGGCGATGGTGCTGACGACGGCCGACCAGGCGGTCTACCGGGCGCTGCGCTCGCCGGCGGGGCCGGTGCATCTCAACTGCATGTTCCGCGAGCCGCTCGCGCCGGATGCCGACGGCTTCGACCCGGAGCGCTACCGGGAGCGGCTGGGCGGCTGGTGGGCGCGCCGGCGCCCGTACACGGACTACCGCCCGGCGAGGCCCGTGGTGGACGCCGGGCCGGTGGCGGCCCTGCTGGAGGGCGCCGCGCGGGGGCTGGTCGTGGCCGGCAAGCTCGACGACCCGGCCGAGGGGCCGGCGGCCGCCCGGGTGGCCCGGCACCTCGGCTGGCCGCTCGTGGCGGACATCGGCTCCGGCGTGCGCCTCGGCCCGGACCCGACGGGAGGGCTGCGCATCGACTATGCCGATCACGTGCTGGCGTGTGCGGGCTTCGTGGCGCGCCATCGCCCCGACGCCGTGGTACACCTCGGCCGTCGGGCCACGTCGAAGCGGCTGCTCCAGGCGCTGGAACGCACCGCCCCGCCGCTCTACGTCACCGTCGCCCCGACGCCCGAGCGGCTCGATCCGACGCATCGGGTGACGCATCGCATCGAGGCGCCCGCGGCAGCGCTGGCGGCGGCGCTGGCGGCGGGGACGCCGCGGCAGCCGGACGCCGCCTGGCTTCGGGCCTGGCAGCACGCCTCCGCGCAGGCCGAAGCGGCCATCGAGGCGGTGCTGGAGGAGGACGGCACCCTCTCCGAGCCGCTCGTCGCCCGGCTGGTGACGCGGCATCTGCCGCCGGAGCACGGGCTGTTCCTCGCCAGCAGCATGCCCGTCCGCGATGCCGACATGTATGCCGTGGGCGGCGCGGCGGCGGCCCCGGTGGCGGCCAACCGCGGCGCCAGCGGCATCGACGGCACCGTGGCCTCGGCAGCCGGCTTCGCCGCCGGGCGGGACCGCCCCGTGACGCTGCTCATCGGCGACCTGGCGCTGCTGCACGATCTCAACTCCCTGGCGCTGCTCCGCCGGCTGCCCGTCCCGGTCGTCGTCGTGGCGATCAACAACGACGGGGGAGGCATCTTCCACTTCCTTCCGATCGCGAAGCATGCCGGCGTCTTCGAGCCGTACTTCGGCACGCCGCACGGCCTCACCTTCGAGGCGGCCGCCGCGCTGTTCGGGCTGGCGTATGCCCGCCCGGAGACGCCCGCGGCGTTCGAGGCGGCCTACCGGGAGGCCGCGCACCGGCCCGCGGCCACGCTGATCGAGGTGCGCACGGACCGGACGGCCAATGCGGCGCTCCACCGGCGGCTGCTCGCGGCGGTGCAGGCGCGCCTGGACGATGGCAATGCGTGACGCGCTGGCCTACACGGTGCAGGGATCGCCCGATCGCCTCCCGGTGGTCTGGCTCCACGGCTTCCTGGGCCGCGCCGCCGACTGGCAGCCCGTCCTCGGGCGCCTCGGCGAGGCCGTCTGTGCCATCGCGGTGGATGCGCCCGGGCACGGCGGCTCCGTGGGGCTGCCGGACGAGGCCTACACGATGGCCGGAGCCTCCCGCCGCCTGATCGACGTGCTCGACCGGGAGGGCGTGGACCGCGCCGCCCTCGTCGGGTATTCGATGGGCGGGCGATGGGCGCTGTACGTGGCCCTGCACCACCCGGACCGCGTCCGCGCCCTCGTGCTGGAATCGGCCTCGCCGGGCCTCGCCCGCCCGGCCGACCGCGCGGCGCGCCGCCGCCTCGATGCCGACCGCGCCCGGCAGATCCAGGCCGACCTGCCGGCGTTCCTGGAGAGCTGGTACCGGATGCCGCTGTTTGCCTCGCTGCACCGGCACCCCGAACGCCTCCGGCAGATGATCGCCACGCGGCGGCAGAACGACCCGGCCGAACTGGCCCGCTCGCTGGCCGGGATGGGCACCGGCGCCCAGCCCTCGCTGTGGGAACGGCTCGGCGGGTTGCGGGTGCATACGTTGGCCCTCGCCGGCCGCCTCGACGCGGCGTACGTCGAGCGCGCCCGGCAGATGGCCGCCCGGAGCGCCCGGGTGCAGGTGGCCGTCGTCCCGGAGGCGGGGCACATCGTCCACGCCGAGCAGCCGGAGGCGTTCACGGACCAGCTTCGCTCGTTTCTCTCGCTAGCCTGATCGACCGATAGCGATGTCTACCACCCCGCCGAAGAAACACCACTTCACCCATCGCCCCGAGGTGACCGGCCCGTTCATCTGGGAAGAGGCCGGCACGTTCACCGACATCAAGTACCACAAAGGCAAACCCGGCACCGACACCGAGGGCATCGCCAAAATCACCATCAACCGGCCGGAGGTGCGCAACGCCTTCCGCCCGCTGACGGTCCGGGAGATGATGCAGGCGCTCAACGATGCCCGCGACGACCAGACCATCGGCGTCATCATCCTGACCGGGGAGGGCCCCGATGCCTTCTGTGCCGGCGGCGATCAGCGCATCCGGGGCGACCACGGCTACCGCGAAGAAGGCGAGGGCGGCATGCAACGCCTCAACGTGCTCGACTTCCAGCGCATGATCCGCACCTGCCCCAAGCCGGTGATCGCCATGGTGGCCGGCTGGGCCGTCGGGGGCGGGCACGTCCTGCACGTCGTCTGCGACCTGACCATCGCCGCGGACAATGCCAAATTCATGCAGACCGGCCCGAAGGTCGGTTCGTTCGATGCCGGCTACGGCGCCAGCTACCTGGCCCGGATCGTGGGGCAGAAGAAGGCCCGGGAGATCTGGTTCCTCTGCCGCCCCTACAACGCCCGGCAGGCGCTGGACATGGGGCTGGTCAACACCGTCGTGCCCCTGTCCGAGCTGGAGCGGGAGACGGTGCAATGGTGCCGCGAGATCCTGATGAACTCGAACATCGCCATCCGCATGCTCAAGGCCGGCCTCAATGCGGACTGTGACGGGCAGGCGGGGCTGCAGGAGCTGGCCGGGCACGCGACCATGCTGTTCTACATGACCGAGGAGGGGCAGGAGGGCAAGCGCGCCTACCTCGAAAAGCGTCCGCCCGAGTTCGACCGGGACGGCTATCGCCCCTGAGGTGCGAGCGCTCGTGAGCGACACCGTGAAGCATCCGAAGACGGCCCCGGCCGGAGCGGCGCTGCACCGGCCGGTGGCCGTTTCACCGCTGCGGGTCTGGACGATCGCTGCCCGGCCCAAGACGCTGTGGGCCGCCGCGGCTCCGGTGCTGCTGGGAACGGCGATGGCCGCCGAGGCGGGCGGCTTCCACCTGCCGTCGGCGCTGTGTGCCCTGCTCGGCGCGCTGCTCATCCAGGTGGGGACCAACTTCAGCAACGACTACGCGGACTTCCTGAAGGGCGCGGACACCGACGCCCGGAAGGGGCCGCTGCGGGTCACGCAGGCCGGGCTCGTCACCCCCGGGGCCATGCGCGTGGCCACGGCCGTGGTCTTCGGGTTGGCCGTGGCGGCAGGGCTCTACCTCATCTGGCGCGGCGGCTGGCCGGTGTTGCTGATCGGGGTGCTGTCCATCCTCTCCGGTCTGCTCTACACGGTCGGCCGCTACTCGCTGGCCTACCTGGGCCTGGCCGACCTGTTCGTGCTGGTCTTCTTCGGCCCCGTCGCCGTGGCCGGAACCTATTACGTGCAGACGCTGGACCTCGACCCGCTGGTGCCGGTGATGGGGCTGGGGCCGGGGCTGGTGTCGGTGGCGATCCTGCTGGTGAACAACATCCGGGACGTGGACGAGGACCGGGCGGCGGGCAAAAAGACGCTGGTGGTGCGGCTGGGGCGGTCCTTCGGCGTGGCCCTGTACGCGCTGTGCCTGGGCGCGGCGGCGCTGCTGCCGGTCGCGGTATTCGCGTGGACCGGCACCCACCCGTGGGCGATGCTGGGGGCGGCGATCCTGTTGCCCGCGGTGCCGGCCGTCCGCACGCTACGGGCCTCCCGCGATCCGGGCCGCCTCAACCCGCTGCTCGGAGCGACGTCGCGCCTGTTGCTGCTCTACAGCGTGCTCGTGTCTGTCGGGTGGATCCTTTGAGCGATGCGGCTGGCAGCGTTCGACCTGTACCGGTACCGGCTTCCGCTGACGGCGCCGCTGCCGATCGGCGGCCGGGCGCTGGAGGTGCGCGAGGGGGTGTTGATCCGCTGGCAGAGCGCCTCCGGGGCCGTGGGATGGGGGGAGGTGGCCCCGCTGCCGGGCTTCAGCGCGGAGCCGATCGAGGTGGCGGTGGCGCATCTGCGGCGGCTCCGCTCCGTGCTGTCGGTGCTGGACCCGGCGGCTCCGCCGGCCGACGGCGCGGCCCCGCTGCCGCCGTCGGTGCGGTTCGGGGTCGATCTCGCCTGGGCCGGCCTGATGGCGGCGGAGGCGGGACGGCCGCTGCCGCAGGTGCTGGCTCCCGAGGCGCGGCCCACCGTGGCGCTGAATGCCCTGCTGATGGGGCGGGGTGACGACGTCGCGGCGGACGCCCGGCGATGCCGGGAGGCCGGGTATTCGGCCGTCAAGCTCAAGGTGGGTCGGGCGTCGGTGCGCGAGGACGCGGCGCGCGTGCGCCGGGTGGCGGAGGCGCTGGGGCCGGACGTGGCGCTGCGGCTGGACGCCAACCGGGCCTGGACGCTGGATCAGGCCGTGGCGTTTGCCGGGGCCGTCGCCGGCGTGCCCATCGCATACGTCGAGGAGCCGCTGGCCGATCCCGCCGTGCTGCCGGCGCTGGTGGCGCAGACGGGGCTGCCGGTGGCGCTCGACGAGTCGATGACGGCGATGACCGAGGTGGATCTGGCCCGCCACACTTACGCCCGGGCCGTCGTCCTGAAGCCGACGCTGGTGGGCGGGCTCTTCCGGGCGTTGCGGCTCGGATGGGCGGCGCACCGGCTCGGGATGCAGCCGGTCGTCAGCGCCGCGTTCGAGTCTGGCGTGGGCCTGCAGGGGCTGCTGGCGCTGGCCGCGGTGCTGCCTGCCACTCCGGCCGGGCTCGACACGTACCGCCGGCTGGCCCGGGACGTCGTGCGGCCCCGCCTGGCCCTGGGGCGCCCCGTCGTGGAGGCCGTCCCGCCGGCCGGCACCGGCGTGACCCTGGCCGCGCTGGACCCGCTCGAAGACGAAGGAGAGACCCGATGAACCCGGTGCGTCACGACGGATCGCGAACGATCGGCTGCCCGCTGCGGGAGGCGGCACGGCGGTGGCCGGAGGCGCTGGCGGTGCAGGGGCCGGAGGGGCGGTGGACGTATGCCGGGCTGGACCGGTACGTCACGGCCACGGCGGCCCGGATGGAGGCGGTGCTGCCGGCGGGGAGCGCCCCGGTGGCGATCTGCCTGCCCAACGGTCCGGCCTACCTCGTGCTGCTCTGGGCGCTGCTGCGCCTCGGACGCACGGCCTGCCTGCTCAGCACCCGCCTGCCCCCCGAAGGCATCCGGGCCTTGCTGGACGAAACCGGCTGTGCCGTGCTGGTGACCGCCCGCGCCGACCTGGACCCCGGGCCGTCGCGGCCCGTGCTGGCGCCCGAGGCGCTGCTCCAGCCCCCCGGCGAGGCCGGGACGTCGCACGACCCCGTCTCCCTCGCCCTCGACCGGCCGGCGACGGTCGTTTTTACCTCCGGGAGTACGGGCTTACCCAGAGCCGCGGTGCTGACCCTCGGCAACCACGTGTACAACGCACGGGGTTCCAACCAGAACATCGCCCTGGCGCCGGGCGACCGGTGGCTCCTGGCGCTGCCGCTGTACCACGTCGGCGGGCTGGCCATCCTCTTCCGGTGCGTGCTGGCCGGGGCGACCGTGGTGCTACCGCCGCCCGGCGTGGCGCCCGGCGGGGTGCTGGCCCGGGAGCTCATCACCCACGTCTCGCTCGTGGCCACCCAGTTGCACCGGCTGCTCCGGGATGAAGCCCCGGACGGGCTGGATGCCCTCAAGGCCGTGCTCCTCGGCGGCAGCGCGATCCCGACCTCGCTGCTGCGTGCCGCCGTGGCCCGCGGGCTGCCGGTGCACACCACCTACGGCATGACCGAGATGGCCTCGCAGGTCACCACCACCCCGCCCGGTGCGGGCCTCGACCTGCTCCAGACCTCCGGACGGCTGTTGCCCCATCGCGAACTGCGCATCGCCGCCGACGGCGAGATCCTCGTCCGCGGGCCGACCCTTTTCGCGGGCTATCTCGAAGGCGGGCGCCTGCGCCCGGCCGTCGATGCCGACGGCTGGTTCCACACCCGCGATCTGGGAGCCCTCGACGCCCGCGGCTACCTGCACGTGCACGGCCGCAAGGACAACCAGTTCATCTCCGGCGGCGAAAACATCCAGCCCGAAGCGATCGAGCAGGCCCTGGTGCAGATCGAGGGGGTGCGGCAGGCGGTGGTCGTGCCGGTGCCGCACGAGGAGTATGGCCAGCGCCCGGTGGCCTTTCTCGATGCCGATCCGTTCCCGGAGGAAGCCGCCCTGCGCCGGCGGCTGGCCGACCGGCTCCCGCGCTTCATGATCCCCGACGCCTTCCTCCCGTGGCCCGGCTCGTCGTCTGGCATGAAGCTCGACCGCGGGCGGTTCCGGCGTGAGGCGCTTCGTCGTCACCCCCCGGCGCCGCCGGCCGGGACCGACGGGGATGGGTGACCCGCGTCCTTCCGGCATATCGATTGCAACGGACGCGCCCGGTAAAGAATCCGTCGGCATGCCCGATACTGCTCGTTGAAAGCGGTTCCAACAGGTGAGGAAAAAACATGCGTACCTCGACCGCCAAGGTGCTAGCCCAGGGCCGGGTTCGACTGACCCCGCTGCATCTCGACAACATCTACACCCACTTTCATTGGAACAACGACCCGGAACTCAACCACCTCGACAGTGAGATCCCCTACGCCGAAGAGGCGTTCGGAGACTTCAAACGGCGCTTCGAGGAGATGGTCTACCACCCCTCTCCCGACGGTCGAGACTTCGAGATCTACGCAGAGGACGGGACGCTCATCGGTGTGGCGTATCTGACCCGGATCAGCCCGCACAATCAGCACTGCACGGTCGGGGTGACCATCGGCGACCGGCGGTACTGGGGGAAGGGATACGGCCGAGAGGCGCTCGACGCCGTGCTGGGCTATTGCTTCAACGAGCTCGGCATGCACCGCGTCAGCGCCGAGACGTTCGAGTACAACGTCGCCTGGCGCCGGCTGGTCGAGGGCATGGGCTTCCGCGAGGAAGGCGTCGAGCGAGACTACCTGTACCGCGACGGGCGCTACTGGGACAAGGTGATCTACGCCATCCTGGACACCGAGTATCGCGCCCATCGCGCCGAAGCCGCCTGATCCGGCGAGCGCGCGCACGGGCGGAAGCCGGACCCGCCGCCCCGCGGTGCTGTCTTGCGCCCCGACGCGGCGATCAGTCGGTGCGGCTCAGCCAGAAGACCAGGAGGTCGTCCGCGAACTCCGGTTTCTCGCTCCGCTGCAGGACGTCGTCCAGCATGGCCTGCAGCGGATCCGGCCGGCGGATCGACTCACGGGCGACGTCCATGATCCCACGCTCGCCCAGCATGGCGCCGGTGCGGAGCCGCTGTTCCATCAGGCCGTCCGTGTACGCGATCAGCGAGCCGCCGGGAGGGATGCGCACCGTCGAATCGGTGAACTGCGCGTAGGGGTCGAGGCCCAGAATGATGTCGCTGTGTTCGACGACCTCGACGCCGCCGGGCGAAGCCAGGATGGGACGGCAATGGCCCGCGTTGGCATACGTGATCTGATGCTTGTCCGGCTCCCAGCGCAGCAACAGCAACGAGGCGAAGGTCTCCTTCATGATCTCGTCCTCGATGATGATCTCGTTGATGCGCTTCATCAGGTCCGCCGGGGACTTCGAGGACGGCAGCATGGCGTGCAGCGTGCCGCGCACGTAGCCGAGGAAGTTGAAGGCGTAGAACTTGGCCTCCAGGCCCTTGCCCATCACGTCCCCGATGGTGAAGAAGAACATGCCCGGCTCGGCCTGGATCCAGTCGAAGAGGTCTCCACCGCCGTACTCGCGGGGCTGGGCGTGGAAGCGAACCGAGTAGCCCTCGACGACCGGCATCTTCTTCGGCATCAGCTTCTGCGAGAAGTCCTGGCCGATGCGGGCGTCCAGCTGGGTCTGGTAGATCCTGGCCCGCTCCAGCAGCGTCTCGATGCGGGAGAGGAGCTGCTCGATGTCGAACGGCTTCGTGATGTAGTCGTCGACGCCGGTGCGTTTGCCACGAACGCGGCTCTGCTCGTCGGCCTTGGCCGTGAGGAAGATGAAGGGGATGGCCCGGGTACGCTTTTCCTTCTGCAGGGCTTCCTGCAGGGCGAACCCGTCCATCTTCGGCATCATGATGTCCGAGATGATCAGGTCCGGAATGCGATCCGCCACCCGTTCGAGCGCCTCCTCTCCATTGGCTGCGGTCCGGACGTCGTATTGCTTGCTGAGGCGATACTCCAGCAGCCGACGCAGCGTGTGCTCGTCTTCGACGACTAGAATGGAATTTTGAGCCATGGATCCTGGTCTGCAGGAATGTAAAAGTGGAGCCGCTGACGATGTTCGCCTACGGAGGCGTACTGCAACTCTTCCGTGCAGGCCTGCAACATCAGCAGGCCCATACCCCGTTCCGGATACGATTCCAGGATCTCAGCACAGTTGGCGAGCTGAGCGTCGAGGTCGAATCCGACGGAGTTGTCCTCGATGGTGCACTCGACGCGGCGGCCGTTGGGCGTGGCCGTGACCGTCACCTGAGGCGGCTGACCGTTGAAGTTCGCATGCTGCACCAGATTGGCAATCCACTCGTGTACCGCCACTTTCAGCAACTCCAGGGTCTCGTCCCCGATGGAGTCAGCGATGCGCGTCCGGGCATTCCATTGATCCAGGAGCTCGCGGACCTGGTCGGTGATGTTGTCGAGATCGCGAAAGCAGTGCCGGAGCGAAGCCATGGGGGGCAGGGCACGGGGTGGGAGGGGGACGTCGCAGGGCTGGAGACGCGACGCGCGCAGGGGGGCGGGTCGGTCGGCACTCACAGCGCGTCCCGGGCCGCTTCCACCGTCGGAAACTGCCGGAACACTTTGTACGTGCGCGTCAGCTGGACGACCACCTGCACCGGTCGCGACACCGCTGCGAACACCACCTGGCCCTTCAGCGGGGACACCTGGCGGTACAGCGAAAAGATGGAGCCCAACCCCGTCGAGTCCAGGATGCCGGTGTCGGAGAAGTCGAGTACGAAGTTGCGGATACCGGCCTGGACCTGCTCCAGGCAAACTGCCTTGAAGTCCGCCGCATTGCGAAAATCCAGGGCTTTCCCCACGTGCACGATGACGGTCTCGTCGTTGCAGGGCTGTACCGTGAAGCTCATAACGGGAGTGGTCAAGGGTGTCTCTTTCGGGTTGTGCATGGTGGTGTCCACGAGGCGGTTAGCGGATGGTCGCGTCGTGATCGTAACAGATACCATGCCACCGCCATGCAACAACAGTGCCCGTTGGCGGATGTGGGGCAGCGCGCCGTAAACGTACGCCGTATGCGCCTGAAAATAAAGGAAACCGTAGCTTTGGTGATTCTTTCATATTCTCCTTTTGGAGATCGACTGCGTCGCCGAATCGGATAGTCCCCCCGGAAAAATGATCCTCGTTCGCCATACGCTGCCGCGTCCCGATGCGGCGCTGGGCCTGATTCGCGCGGAAGGCGTGCAGGCGACTACGCTCCCGCCGGACTTCGATGACCGCCTGGCGGCACTCCTTGCCGCCCGGCGGACGGATCTGCCGGATCGGGAGGAAGCCGTGCGCCTGGCCGCGCGCGACCTCCTGCGCAATGGCCGCTACAAACCCACCGGCCGGGGCAAACCCGCCAGCGAGTACCTCCTGCGGGCCGCACAGCGAGCGGCCGGCGGCGAGGCGGCGTTCCCCCGCATCAACGCCCCGGTGGACGTGTGCAACTACATCAGCCTGAAGCACCTCGTCCCCATCTCGCTGTGGGACCTGGACCGGGCCGGCACCGCGCAGTTCGTCTTTCGGCTGGGCGCTGCCGGCGAAGCTTACGTGTTCAACGGGGCCGGGCAGGTCATCGACCTGGAAGACCTCGTCGTGGGGTGCCGCATCACGCCGGAGGCCCCCGCCGGGGAGCCCATCGTGAACCCGGTCAAGGACAGCCTGGCGACGAAGACGACGCCGGAGACGACCCGCGTGGCGGCTGCCGTCTATGCCCCCCTCGCCGCCATGCCTCCCGACACGCTGGCAGCGATCTGTGACGAGTTTGCCGGCTTGCTGGCGGCCTGTGGGGCGGCGGAGGACGTGGCCTGTGCCGTCCTGCTGCCGGGGGAGGAACGGAGCGTCTGAGCGGGTCGCCGCCCGGTACCGTGGCGGGGTGCGGCCCGGGCAGAGTCGCCGCCGGGAGCGGATCGGGAAGCGGATTGCGCCGTACAACGGGGGCGCCGCCCGTCTCACCCGTTCCGTCCGCTGCCCCCTTCGGACCCTCCGCCCCGCACCCCCTCATGCGTCCGCACCTCTACGTCGCCTTGCTGTTCGCGTGGCTGTTGCCGGCGGGGACCGGCTGCCAGAGGCAGGCGCCCCCGGTCTCGATCGAGGACGTGCGTGCCGAGGCGCAGCCCGACCAGGAGAGCTGGGACGTCCGCTTCGCCATCCTCAACGGCGACCGGCCGCGGGTGCTCGTCGAGGCCGGGTACATGGCCCAGTTCAAACGCGGCGACAGTACCTACGTGCTGCTGACCCCGGCCGGGGAGGATACGGCCTCGTTCGTGACGGCCTACCTGTTCGATACCACGGGGGACTCCACGGCCACGCTCACGGCGGATCGGTTGCGCTACTACGAGACGGAACGCCGCATGGAGGCCCGCGGGCGGGTGCTCGTCGTCACCCGCGAGGGCAAGCGCCTGGAGAGCGAGCACCTGGAGTGGCTGGAGGTGGAGGCCGAGGTGCGCACCCGCGGCTTCGTGCGCATCACGACGCCCACCGAGCGCATCCAGGGCTACGACCTCGTGGCCGACGAAGACCTGGAGACCTATGACATCGCGCGCATCACAGGGCAGGTGAGGGTGGACGACGCATGAGGTCCGGCACGCGAAGGGGGTGGGGGAGGATCCTCTGCGGGCTCGGCCTGCTCCTGGTGGCGGTCCGGCCGGCTCCGGCGCAGGAGGCTCCCCCGGATACGACGCAGGACGTGGTGCTCATCCGGCAGGCGGATCGGGGCACGCGCCAGATCGAAGACGGCGAACCGGTCCGCCGCCTCGCCGGCCACGTGCACCTCCAGCAGGGCGAGACGTACCTCTGGGCCGATGAAGCCCGCCAGTACGAGCAACGCGGAGAGATCGTCTTCCGCGGCGACGTGCGCATCGTCGAGCGCGGCGATTCGCTCTCGGCCGACACGGTCTTCTACGACAGCAACACCAAGGTCGGGCGCGCCCGGGGCCGCGTCGAACTCACCGACGGCGACGTGCTCGTCTTCGCGCCCTCCGGGCTGTACTTCACCCGGGAAAAGCGCGCGCAGTTCGAGGAAGGCGTGACGATGGTGGACAGCGCCAGCACCCTGCGCAGCCGGGCCGGGCAGTACTGGTCCGAAGAGAAACGGGCCGTGTTCTACGGCGACGTCCGCCTCGACGCCCGGGCCTCATCCCTGGAGGCGGACTCCGTCACGTACTTCCGCGAAACGGAAGTGGCCGATGCCCGGGGGCACGTCTTCATCGAACGATTCGGAGACGACGACGCCGGGGACCAACCCGACTCCTCGACCGTGGCGCTGCTCTTCGGCGAACGGGCCTACAGCGACGATCCGAACGGCCTCAGCCGCATGGAGGTCGACGCCCTGCTCATTCAGCTCCGCGCCGACACGGCCGCGGCGGAGCCGTCCATCGACACGTTGCTGATCCGCGCCGATCGCCTGGAGGCCAGCCGACGCGATTCCCTGCAGCGCCTCATCGCCGTGGGGGATGTGCAGATCTGGCAGCGCGGCTTTGCGGCCCGGGCCGACTCGGTCGTCTACGACCGCATCGAACGCGTCACGCGCGACGAACGGGGCCGAGAACAGACCGAACGCATCGAGGACGTGCGGCTCTTTCGCCAGCCCGTCGGCTGGTTCGAGCAGACGCAGGTCAGCGGGGATACCCTCCGGGTGACGCGCCGCGGTGGGCAGACCGACTCGCTCATCGTCCGGGGGCAGGCCTTCGTGGCACAGCGAGATACGCTGCTCGACCGGATCCAGCAGCTTCAGGGCCGGCACCTGGTCGGGTTGTTCGAGCAGGATTCGCTGCGTCGTCTCGACGTCGGCCCCAACGCCGAGGCGATCTATTACCTGGCCGAGGACGACCGGCCCAACGGCGGCGTACAGTTGTCCGGGGATCGCATCGTGTTTCGCTTCGAGGGGGGCACGCTGAAACGCATCCGGGGGCTTCGGGGTATCGAGGGCACCTATTACCCCGAGGAGCTCTTGCCGGCCTCGTTTCAACTCTCCCGCTACCGCTGGGAGCCTGAACGCCGCCCGGTCGACACGTCGCTGCTCGACCGGGAGGACGTGCCCCGTCGCCTGGAGGCGGCCCTGGAGCGGTTGCAGGCCCTCGGCCGGTCCGCAGCCGGAGCGGGTGCGTCCCCGGCCGCCTCCGATCCCCCGGGCTGATCCCCCCGCACAGACATGGACCCCACGCATCCGGTTCACGACACCCTGCTCCGCGAGCTGCGCAGGCATCTGCGCGGCATCCCGCCGGAGGAGCTCGACCGCGTCCTCGACGCCGTGGCCCGGGCCCGGGAGGCCGTGATGGCTGCCCACGGCGTGGAGGTCGGGGAGCGGCTGCTCGGGGTGCTGTTCGACCGCGCCGCCCGGCACTACGTGCAGGCCTACACCGCGGGCGACCCGGAGCCGGCCCTGCCGCCCGGTTCGTATGACGAGGGCAGCCCGTCCGAGGTGGTGCCTGCGGCGGCGCCGTCCGAGGCGGGGCGTGCGGCGGCGCCGACGCCGGGCGAGGGGCTGGTGCTGCGGGCCGAGGGGCTGACGAAGCGCTACAAGAAACGCGCCGTGGTGCAGGGGGTGGACCTCGCCGTGCGCCAGGGGGAGATCGTCGGGCTGCTCGGGCCGAACGGGGCCGGCAAGACCACCACCTTCCACATGATCGTCGGCCTCGTTCGCCCGAACCGCGGGCGCATCTTCCTGCAGGAGGCCGACATCACCCGCCTGCCGATGTACCGGCGTGCCCGGCGCGGCATCGGGTACCTGGCTCAGGAGGCGTCCGTGTTTCGCCATTTGACCGTCGAGCAGAACCTGCACGCCGTGCTCGAATTCCAGCCGATCAGCCGGGCCGAGCGGCGTGCGCGCGTCGAGCAGCTGCTCGACGAGTTCGGGCTGGCCCGCGTCCGCACCTCGAAGGGCTACATGCTGTCGGGCGGGGAGCGGCGGCGCACCGAGATCGCACGGGCGCTGGCGACCCGCCCCCGCTTCCTGCTGCTCGACGAGCCCTTCGCGGGGGTCGATCCCATCGCCGTCGAGGACATCCAGGCCATCGTGGCCGATCTGAAGGCGCGGGGGATCGGGGTGCTCATCACCGATCACAACGTCCACGAAACCCTCGCCATCACGGACCGCGCCTATCTGCTCTACGAGGGCACCATCTTCCAGCATGGCACGGCCGAGGAGCTGGCCGGCAACCCCGAGGTGCGCCGGCGGTACCTCGGGGAGAAGTTCACGCTCGAGCGCTACCGATGAATTTTTGCGGGGGGTGCCCCTGTGTGCCTCGCGTGCGGTTGATTTGCAGGCCCGGATGTGGCACCTTTACAGGCTACACCCCCGTGTACCCTTTCTGATGTTCCCACCAGTTCATTCTGCGAGACATGGTCGTCGTCATGCAGCCCCAGGCCGAGGAGGCCCAGATCCAGGCCGTCATCGAGCGGCTCAACGGGTACGGATTCGACGTGCACCGTTCCAGCGGTGTCAACCAGACGGTGCTGGGCGCCATCGGCGTGCAGCCGGATTTCGACGTGCGCCACATCAAGGTGCTCGAAGGCGTGGCCGACGTCTATCGCGTCACGGAGCCGTATAAGTTCGCCAGCCGCGCCTGGAAAAAAGACAACACGACCATCGACATCAACGGCCTGACGGTGGGGGGCGACGAGGTCGTCGTCATCGCCGGGCCGTGCTCGGTGGAGAGCGAAGAGCAGATGAACGAGGTGGCGGCGCTGGTGGCGGCGCACGGGGCCACGATGCTGCGCGGCGGGGCCTTCAAGCCGCGCTCCTCGCCCTACTCGTTCCAGGGGCTCGGCGAGGAAGGCCTGCGCTACCTGCGTGCCGCCGCCGACCGCTACGACCTGCGCACCATCACCGAGGTCATGGAGATCGGGCAGATCGAGGTGATCTACCCGTACACCGACGTCTTCCAGGTGGGTGCGCGCAACATGCAGAACTTCAACCTGCTCAAGGAACTGGGTAAGGTCGACAAACCCGTCTTCCTCAAGCGCGGCCTGTCGGCGACGATCGACGAGTGGCTGATGAGTGCCGAGTACATCATCTCGGCCGGCAACCCGAACGTGATCCTCTGCGAGCGCGGTATCCGCACGTTCGAAACCTATACCCGCAACACGCTCGACCTCTCGGCCGTGCCGGTGGTGAAGAAGAAGAGCCATCTGCCCATCTTTGCCGACCCGAGCCATGCCACCGGCATCCGCGACAAGGTGCTGCCGATGGCCCGCGCCGCCGTGGCCGCCGGCGCCGACGGGCTCATGGTGGAGGTCCACCCCGACCCGCCGCAGGCCAAGAGCGACGGCCCGCAGTCGCTCTACTTCGACCAGTTCGTCGACATGATGCGCCAGGTGCGCCTGATCGCCGAAGCCATCGGCCGCACCGTGCGCGAACCGCAGCAGGTTTCGGCCTGAGGTTTCGGCCTGAGGCCGACGCCGGCCGTGTGCCCGGGCCCGGCCCTTCGTGGGCCGGGCTTTTTTTGTGGCCCCGGCCCGGGCTGAACCTTCCGGCAGGCCTCGCGTTGACCGAAGCGCTTCAACAAGACCGGACAGCGTGATGATAAACCAGGACGCGTTGCGGGAGATCAAGCGCCGGGCCGAGGAGGTGACCCGGCTGATGTCCCGGCCCGAGATCGCCACGGACCCGGCGCGCATGGCCGCCCTCGGCCGGGAGCACAACGCGCTCGCGGACGTCGTGAAAGCGATCGAGTCCTACGAGCGCTTGCTCGGCGAAATGGCCGGCCTGCGCGAGATGATCCGCGAAGGGGAGGACCCGGAGTTGACCCGCATGGCCCGTGCTGAACTCGAGGACCTCGAGGAGCGGCTGCCTCGCGTCGAGGAAGACCTGCGGTTGAAGCTGCTGCCCAGGGACCCGGAGGACGCCAAGGATGCCATCGTCGAGATCCGGGCCGGTACGGGCGGGGACGAGGCGGCGCTCTTTGCCGGCGACCTCTTTCGCCTCTACAGCCGCTTCGCCGAAAGCAAGGGCTGGCGCGTGGAGGTGATGGAAAGCTCGCCCGGGGCCGTGGGGGGCTTCAAGGAGATCGTCTTCAGCGTGCAGGGCCCCGATGCCTACGGTACGATGAAGTACGAGAGCGGCGTGCACCGCGTGCAGCGCGTGCCCGAAACCGAATCCAGCGGCCGCATCCACACCTCCGCCGCCACCGTCGCCGTCCTGCCCGAGGCCGAGGAGGTCGACGTGCAGATCCACCCGAACGATCTCAAGATCGACGTGTACCGCTCCAGCGGCCCCGGCGGGCAGAGCGTCAACACGACCGACTCCGCCGTGCGCATCACCCACCTCCCGACGGGGCTGGTGGTCACGTGCCAGGACGAGAAGAGCCAGCACAAGAACAAGGACAAGGCGCTGCGGGTGCTGCGGTCGCGGCTCTACGAGATGGAACTGGCCCGGCGCAATGCCGAGCGCGACCAGGCCCGGCGGTCCATGGTCTCCACCGGCGATCGCTCTGCCAAGATCCGCACGTACAATTTCCCGCAGGATCGCGTCACCGACCACCGCCTCGAAGGCGATGCGAAGAACTACCAGCTCCACAAGGTCATCGACGGCGAGCTGGATGAGATCATCCGCGCGCTGCGTACGGCCGAGAACGCCGAGCGGCTGGCGAAGATGGGCGCGCAGGCCTGACACGCCGGCACGCCGGAGCCGTGTAGATTCGTCGAAAACACACGGGCTCGTGGTAACCCCGACGAGGCTTGTGTATATTATCAAGCTCTGCAATCCCTGCTCCCCCTCCGGGTGGGGCATGATGTGTAGGTTCACGACATCTTTCCGAGGGGAATCATGGCACAACAACCCTATCTGTACGAGCTCACGTACATCATCAACGGTGCGCTGAGCGACGAGCAAATCAAGAACACCGTTCAGCGGGTGACGAAGTACATCGAGGAGAATGGAGGACAGGTTCGGGAGATCGACGAGTGGGGGACCCGCCGTCTGGCCTACCCGATCAACAAGAAGCGGAACGGGTACTACGTCAACCTGTACTTCGAGGCCCCGGGAGAGTTGATCCCGAAGCTCGAGCGGGCCATGGAGATCAGCGACGAGATCCTGCGCTATCTCACGCTCCGCATGGATGCGAAGATGATCCGCCACTACGAGCGTCGCAAAGCCGGCGCGGCGGCCGAAGCAGACGCGTGAGCCGCCCGTAGAGGGCTCCGCGCCCGGATCGCTGACGACATCCTCCCGCACAACCGAGTTGAGATAGACCCATGGCAACATCCCAGAATCGCTTCGACACCGACAACGTCGAGTACGTCGACTACAAAGACGTCGAGTTTCTGCAGCGCTTCATCAACGAGCAGGGCAAGATCCTGCCGCGCCGCATCACCGGCACGTCCGCCAAGTTCCAGCGCCAGCTCACCCGCGCCGTCAAGCGGGCCCGGCACCTGGCCCTGCTGCCGTTCGTGGCCGACGCGGTGAAGTAGCGCCTGCGCGACCTGTCTCATCCGCGGCGCCGTGCCGCCGGCACCCGCCGCCCGATCCCCGGAAGCATCATGAAACTCATTCTGCTGAAAGAAGTCGACAACCTCGGTGAGGAGGGCGACATCGTGACCGTCAAGGACGGGTACGGGCGCAACTACCTCATCCCGCAGGGCCTGGCGCTCATGGCGACGCCGGGCACCATCAAAGCCCGTCAGGAAGAACTCCGCCAGGCCGCCCGCAAGCGCGCCCAGGCGCAGGAAGAGGCCGAGCGCCTCGCGCAGGAGCTGCAGAACACGGAGGTGGTCGTCTACGCCAAGGTGGGCGAGGAAAACCGCATCTTCGGCACCGTCACCCCGACGCAGGTGGCCGACCAGCTCGCCCGCCAGGGCTTCGTCGTCGACCGGCGCAACGTCACGCTGCCCGAGGACATCCGCATGCTCGGCGTCTACACCGCCCAGGTGAAGGTCCATCCGAAGGTCACCGCGCAGGTCAAGGTGCGCGTCGAGAACGAGGCGGAGGCCTCCTGACGAGGTTGATGCCCACCACGGGCGTTCGCAACATTTGAAACGGGGTGTTCGTTACCTGCGCGGTCGCGAACACCCCGTTTGCGTTGGGGCGCGTCGAGCACGAAGCCGATGCGCCCCTGACGCGACGCCTCCGGCCGTGGATTCCCCACTTCCCCCCGACGACGATGCGACGTTTTCGGCTGATCTCGGCGTTCGTTGCGGCGCTGGCGATGCTGCCCGTCGCCGCTGCCCTGGCGCAGGTCGGCCCGGCGACGGACTACGTGACGTGGACGATGTCGGGGCCGGCGGCTCCCGTCGCCGCGGGCGGGACGGCGCGGCTGACCATCGAGGCCGCCATCGCCCCCGGGTGGAAGATGTACGCGATGGACTCGCCCCGCCCGAGCCGGGGCGTCGAACTGCGCTTCGAGGCGCTGCCGCCCGGCTTCCGTGTGCAGGCCCGCCATCAGGCCACGCCCCGCCAGGGGTTCGACCCCAACTTCAACATCGACGTCCGCTACTTCGAGGAGGCGGCGTCGTTCGAGGTGGACCTGGCGGTGGCGTCGTCCGTGGCGCCGGGGCCGTACGAGGTGCAGGGCGTGGCCGTCTTCATGATCTGCAACGACCGGCTGTGCCTGCCGCCCACGCGCGCGCCGCTGTCCGCGTCGGTCACGGTCGAGCCCGCCGGCGCGTCTCCTCCGGCGCTGGTGCCGCCGGAGGCCGGCGTCGACCTGGGCACCGGGGCGGTGGGGACGGCGGCAGACCGGGTGGCCTGGACGGCGCAGGTGACGCCGCCGGGCGTCGCTCCCGGCGGCCGCGGTCGGCTGACGCTGACGGCGGTGATCGACGCGGGATGGAAGATGTACGCGCTGGATGCGGTGCCGCCGGGACGGCGCGGCCCGGTGGCCGTCGCGCCGGCGGTGACGGCCCGTCCGGAAGCGGTGACGGTGGGGGGCTGGGAACAGACCCCGCCGGAGGAGGGCTTCGACCCCAATTTCGGCTTCGACGTGCGCTACTTCGAGGGCGAGGCCACCCTGTGGGCGCCCGTGGAGGTGGCGCCTGACGCCGAGCCGGGACGCTATCCGATCGAGGGCACCGTGCGCTTCATGGTGTGCAACGACCGGATCTGCCTGCCGCCGACGCAGACGCCCTTTTCGGCGACGGTGGCGGTGGCGCAGCCGGACGGCACCGTGCCGGACCGCCTCGCCGGCACGGCAGCGCGGGCCGAGCCCGGCGAGGAGAGGGCGCCGGGGGCGGAGATCGTCGCCGCCGGGGATCTCGATGCGGCGCGTTCCGGGGGGCTGTGGGCCTTCCTGCTGCTGGCGGTGGGGGCCGGCCTGGCGGCCCTGCTGACCCCCTGTGTCTTTCCCATGATCCCGCTGACGGTATCGTACTTCACCCGCCACGCCGAGCGTCGCGGCGAGGCGGTGCGCATGGCGGGCGTCTACGGCCTCGCCATCGTGCTGACGTTCACCGGGCTCGGGGTGCTGATGGCCTTGCTCGTCGGCGCCGCCGGGGCGCAGGCCATCGCCGCGAACCCGTGGGTCAATCTCTTCATCGGGCTGGTGTTCGTGTTCTTCGCGCTGTCGCTGCTCGGGTGGTTCGAGCTGCGCCTGCCCTCGCGCTGGCTGAACGCGGTCAACCGGCTGAGCCATGAGCGCCGCGGCTATCTGGGCGTCGTCTTCATGGGGCTGACGCTGACGCTCGTCTCCTTCTCGTGCACGGCGCCGTTCGTCGGCGCGTTGCTGGCCGCCACCGCCGGCGGCGAGTGGAGCTGGCCGATCCTCGGCATGCTGGTCTTCAGCGCGACCTTCGCCCTGCCGTTCGTGCTCTTTGCGATGTTTCCGAACCGCCTGCACAGCCTGCCCCGCTCCGGGATGTGGATGCAGGCCGTGAAGGTGACCCTCGGCTTCGTCGAGCTGGCCGCCGCGCTCAAGTTTCTCTCGAACGCCGACCTGGTCTGGGGATGGAACCTGCTGTCGCGGCCGCTGGCCATCGCCCTGACGATCGTGATCTTCTCGATGGCCGGGCTCTACCTGATCGGCCGGCTGCGGATGGCGCACGAGCCGCCCGTGGAAGAGGTGGGCGTGGGGCGGGTGCTGGCGGCGATCGGCTTCTTCGGAGTGGCGCTCTATATGTTGCCCGGCCTGTTCGGTGCACCGCTGAACGCGCTGGATGCCTACCTGCCTCCCCGGCAGGCGACGGACGTGAGCCTGCTGGCTGCGCTGCCCTCCGGGAGCGGCGCGGGCACCCACGACGAAGGCTGGTTTACCGACGACATCGACGCGGCCTTCGAGGAGGCCCGCCGGCTCGGCCAGCCCGTCTTCATCGACTTCACCGGCTACACCTGCACGAACTGCCGGGCGATGGAGGCCAACGTGTTCCCGCATCCCGCCGTCGCCGAGCGTTTCGAGCGGGATTTCGTGCGGCTCCGGCTCTACACGGACGGGCCGCAGGCGGACACCTTCCAGCCTTTCCAGCTTCGCCTGACCCGGACGACGGCGCTGCCGACCTATGCCATCGTAGCGCCGAACGAGCGGCGTCTGCTCGCTCAGACGAGCGGCATGATGACGGTGGATGAGTTCGTCGCCTTCCTCGATCGGGGCGCGGCGGCCTTCCGGCAGCAGGCGCTGGCCAGCCGGGCGGACTGACCGGGAGGCCCCGGAACAAGGCGGCGGCCCTGCCACTCCGGGGGCTCATGCCTTCGGGGGCGGCCGTCGGCTGGCATGAATCCTGCCGGGTGAGCGGGCCGGGCGGCGCGGCGAGCCGCCCTCTGCCGTTCCGTCAGACCCGCGGAGGATGCGAAGCCCGATGACTCATCTATCTTTTCTGGTGCGATGCTCGGGCATCGGTCCGGGGCTGATCGGCGCCCTCGTGCTGTGGTGGCTGCCGGCGAGCGTCTTCGCGCAGGATGTCTATACCGAAGAGGGGTACGACGGCGCCGGCGTGGTGCGGCTGGTGGACTGGCCGCGCTCGCTGCTGGAAGCGGCGGAGGCGGTGCCGGGGGAAGACGACGTACGCGACCGGCTCTACCGCGCCCGGCTGCTCCCGTTCATCGATACGCTGTCGCTGGGATACAGCTACGCCATCGAGGACGAGCAGCCGCTGATGTCCTTTGCCATCGACTGGGGGCGCGGTGCGTTCGGCATCCTGGGCGGGCGTCGCGTCCATGCCGGGCTCCTGCCCGGGGACGTGCGGATGACCTCGATCGAGCTGGTGGCGAGCGTCCATGTCGATGGTCGGCCAGTCACCCGGCTGTTCATCGTGGTGGACAGTATGGCCCTGGCACCTAGGCCCGACGTCTATCCCTTCGAGGTATTCGGGATGCCCTGGGAGGCCCTCTTCGAAGACACCCCGGCCGACAGTGCCCGCGCCTATTTCGAAAAGGGCTTTACGCTGCGTGACCTGGAGATCGTAAGCATCCGGTTCGAGGCGTTCGAGGAAGGGGCCGATGAGCGCCCGCGCGTCGTGCGCCGGCCGCGGCAGGCCCGCGATGAACCCGTCGTGATCGTGGACGACCTGCATGGCGGGGTCTACTGGGGCATTGGTTTTCGGCGGGGGCCGCGGCGTCCTGCCTCGGGGCCCGTGCGAGGCGACGAGATGGGGCGAAGCCGGAGCGACGCTTCCGGCGTCTCGCGTGGCCATGAACGCAGCGGAGACGACGGCCCGGAAGTCGAGCGACGCTCTGACCAGACAGCAGGCACGGACGCCGGCCGGTCCTCGGCTGATCGCTCCGGGGCCGATCGCTCCGGTGCCGATCGCACCGAAAAGAAGCCGTCCGCCCGGGCCGGCGACCGAAGCGCCGGGACGCGGTCGGCGGAGCCCCGCTCGCGGAGTCGCCGCGGAGGCGATGAGGAGGACGAGGACGAGGACAGCTTGCTGCCGGTCGCGGTGGCCGGAGCGGCGGCGGTGGCGGCCGTGGCCGTGGCCGGCGGCACGTTCGGCTGGCTGGGCAATGCCCGCGCACCCATCGGGCTGACCTCGGGCTATGTGACGCCGCGCGGCGGGGTGCTGCTGCACGCCAGCGTCAACGGGGCCCTCCTGTCGCAGTCCACGGACGAGCCCGAGCATTTCATCGCCCGCATCTACGGGTTCGGCGACCTCTTCCACGCCCGGATCCAGCCGGCGCTGGGCATCGGGGCGTACGTGGAGGAGGCGTCCGGCACGGTGGAGGTGTACCCGGACGTCAGCCTCGGCGTGGTGGCCAATCTCGGATCGGTGCTGCTGATCGGCGGGTACGACCCCATCGTCGGCGGGGTCGACGTCGGGGTTGCGTTCAATCTCCGGGCCCGGTCGCGCACGACGTCCGGGCGTTAAGGCCGGCGGTTTTCCAGGGCGTCGAGCCGACGCTGTTGCGCCCGGACGAGTGCTTCGAGCGAGTCCAGGCGTTCCGCCTGGGCCTGCACCAGGTGCCAGAGGCCCTGGATGGCTGCGAGGGCGACCCCGTCGGCATCGACCGTGGCAATGTGGCGCTCGTCCGCGCCCAGCCCGAACGCGGCGTGGAAGTCCTGCGCCGTCGGGCCGAGGTGCCGGAGGCCGTCGGCTTCCGTGGTGTAACGCCAGGTCTGAAGCGGAAGGGTGGCGACGCGGTCCAGGATGCTGCGGGGGTCGACGGGGGCGAAGTCGGTTTTGTGGTGGCGGTCGCTGAGGGTGGACCAGGCGCCCGAGCCGGCGGGCAGCACCACGCCGGTGGCGGCATCGGGGGCCGTGTAGAGCCAGATGCCGCCGGAGGCCCGCACCTGGAACGACCGTGGGCCGGCGGAGACCAGCGAGTCGGCGGCATCGTCGGCCCAGACGAAGGCGCCGTCGTGGGCGGCTCTGGCATGGAAGCCGGCCGCGAAGCTGTGCCGTCCGCGGGCCTGGTTGCCCGTACCGCCCGGCACGCTGCTCCCGATGCCGCTGGCCCGGTTGGCCTCGCCGCCGCTCACCGTGGCGGCCGTTGCCGTGGCCGTGTTGCGCTGTCCACCCGCCACGGTGGCGGCCGTCCCCGAAGCCGTGTTATCCTGCCCGCCTCCGACGGTGGATCGCGTACCGGCGGCCTGGTTGGACGAGCCCCCGCCGATCGTCGCCGCCGGGCCACGGGCGGTGTTGGCCGAGCCGCCGGCGATGGTGGCTTCCGCGGCCGTGGCTGCATTGGCCCGTCCGCCGCCCACGGTGCTCCAGTCGCTGGTGGCCCGGTTGCCCTGTTCCGTGAAGAAGCCGCCGCCGCCGCCCACGGTCGCGTACGGCCCCAGCACCCGGTTGAAGGCGCCCCCGCCGATCGTGCCTCCGGCCGAGCGGGCCTGGTTGGACGAGCCCCCGCCGACGGTGGCGGCGGCGGCCGCGGCCTGGTTGAACTGCCCGCCGCCCACCGTGGCATAGGCCGCATTCTGAAGGCTGCCCTCGCCGTCTCCGGCCTGATTGCCCAGGCCTCCCCCCACCGTCCCGTATCCGTCGGTGATGCGCTGGACCAGATCCGGGGCGCCCCCGCCGGCGATGGTGGCCCCGGCAACCCCGTCCGTCACGACGTTCCCCGCGTAGCCGCCGAGCAGGCTGGGGCCGTCCTCAGCGGCTCGGATGCGCAGCCCCCGCACACTCAGCGCATAGGGTACCGCCCCGAGGGGCGTCCGGGGAGCGAACTCCGGCGCCGTCGCATCCCCCACGGCCAGGCCGAGCCAGAGCGGCGTGCCGAACGGGACACCGGTGAGGGGCTCCCAGCGGCCCAGCGAAACCGTAAACACGCCGCCCTGCACCGTGACCTCCGGGTGGGTTTCCGACCAGATCGGCGTACCCACTTCGGCCTGGTCGTACAGGCGAAACGTCAGGGTCACGACCGAGTCCGGCAGGGGGGCGCCGGACGCCGCCGTGAGGCGGCCCTGGTACAGGATCCGGTCGGCGTCCTGCGCCGGCAGCCGGGGCGGGTGGAGGGCAAGGAGGAATGCAATCAGCAGGAAAGAGCAGGCGACGCGGGAAGCCATGGGATGCGCAACCAGGCAGGTTCGGGTGCAACCAACGGGCACAGGGGTCGTGAACAAGAATCGAACCACCTGAATCCTCAACGTGCCCGATAGCCTCTCATGCGAACCATCGGCAACATCATCTGGCTCCTCCTCGGCGGCGTCTGGCTCGGTCTGGGCTGGTGGCTGGCCGGGGTCATCATGGCGCTCACCCTCATCGGCATTCCCTGGGCGCGGGCCTGCTTCGTCATCGGCTCGTTTGCCTTCTGGCCCTTCGGCCGGGAAGCCGTCGACCGGGACGAGATTCGCGGGCGCAGGGATTTCGGAACCGGCCTGCCGGGGGTGATCGGCAACGTCGTCTGGTTCGTCCTGGCCGGCTGGTGGCTGGCGCTGGGGCATCTCATCTCGGCGGTGCTCAATGCCCTCACGATCATCGGCATCCCGTTCGCCGTGCAGCATCTCAAGCTTGCCGGCATCGCCCTGTGGCCCATCGGAAAGACGGTCGTGGATCGGGAGGTGGCGGCGCTGGCACGCCGGGCGACCGGCTGACGGCCCGGCGTCCTGGTACAGCGCGTACGCCGCAGGAGACGCAGGGGCAAAAAAAAGCCCTGATCGCGGCGGGGCCGTGATCAGGGCGCTGGTGGAGATGCCGGGAGTCGAACCCGGGTCCGGATGGGCGCACACGTAGACATCTACGTGCGTAGCCGATCTATTGAAGCTCACTCACCCCTGAGGCCGATCGGCGAGGCCAGGAGTGAGCAAAGGCTGATCGGGCGTCACCCGCGACATGCAGCCGGAATGCCGCGGGCCGAGTTCATCTAAGTCGATGCCTCAGGCCAGCCGATGAACGAGCGCGGCCAGAGACAGATAGCGGGTATGGTTACGCCGCCATCGCGTACGAGTAATCGTTCGCAGTTACAGGTTCCAGGCAGTTTCTACGAGCTTGCCAGGAGGCTCGGCACGCCGTCTACTGTACGGATCCCATCCGTCGAATCCATAACATCCCCATCGTGTGAAAGAACGGGTGTCATGTCGATGACACAGGACATTACACCCCCGATGCCGCCGTGGGTTCCCCGTTCACCGGCGTCGCTCATCGTCCAGCCGGGGGGCGACCAGGCGGAGGCCGGCGGCCTGGAAGTGCTCGTCGAGCGGCGGGATCAGCATACGGCGCAGCCGCCGAGAGAGGTAGGGGATCTTGCTGCGCCCACCGGTCACATACTGCCGATAGGGGTGGAAGAAGACGCGCACGTAGTCGTCGCCGATCGGGGCCACTTCCAGGTAGACCGTGATCCGGTAGAGCCCCCACCGCTGGAGGGTTCGGGGTTCGGTGGCGAGGGTATGTCCGTCGGCGGTTTCCGTGGGCGTCCACCCCGCCTGCTCCAGCGCCCGAGCGATGCGAACCCTCAGGCTGTCCCCGGGCAGTGCGGTCGCCGGGGGGATGCGATAGTCGTGATAGAGGGGGGTGATGGCGGGCATGCAGCCAGCGCCCACGCCGGCGAGTATGCCGATGAGCAGCCAGAGATGCGGGCGTCGGGCCAACGACATCGGGGAGGATCGCGGAGGTCGGTACGGGCCGGGGCTCTCCCGGATGGCGAGTTGGACGAACGGAAGGCCGGTCGGTTCAACAAAAAAAGCCAGGCAGACATGCTCACCCAAACATGCCTGCCTGGCGTTGCGGAGGCCATCCGCGGTGCGGAATGCACCGTAACGACTTCGGTCAGGAGGCTTTCCGAAGCGCTGATGGGTACATCAGCAAGGCCTGTGCCAAAGGGACGGATCGGCGCAGGGAGGGTCTGCAGCGTGTCGGAGATCGTGTCGCGTAGGGGAAAATATACACCCGGTGTACGGAACGCCCCGCAGGGTCCGGCAGCCGGGCGGAGGGTTACAGGCGTTCGGTGGAGGTGACGGGGCGCGGGGTTCCGATCGTCTCACTCAGAAAGTCCAGGGTATACTGGTTGAACAGCTCCGGGTGTTCGATCATGGGGGCGTGTCCGCATCGGTCGATGAAGCGCAGTTGGGCCTGCGGGAGCCGGTGGAGGAACTCCTCGGCGACGTCGGGCGGGGTGATGCGATCGTCCCGGCCCCAGATGAGCAGCGTCGGGATGTCGAGCGCATGGAGTCGGTCGGTTACGGTTTCCTGCTGCGTGGAGCGCGCCATGCGGATCAGCCGCAGGGCCGTGGCCCGGTTGTTGACGATCTCCAGCATATCGTCAACCAGTTCGTCGGTGACGTGGGAGGGATCGTAGAACGTCATGGCGGCCCGCTCGCGGATGAATTCGCGGTCCCGCCGTCGCATCGTCGACGTCCCGATCTCGACCTCGTAGATGCCCGAGGCCCCGGAGAGGACCATGGCGGCGACCTGCCGGGGGTGTTGCAGCGCGTAGAGGAGCGCCACGTGCCCGCCCAGCGAGTTGCCGATCAGCACGCTCTGGTCCATGGCCATGGCTTCCAGGAAGCGGTGGGTGTATGTGACCAGGCCCAGCACGTGGCTTTCCTTCAGCGGCAGGTGGTATACCGGGAGCACGGGCGCCAGTACCCGGTAGTTCGCCTCGCTCAGGGCGGTGATGGTCCGGGTCCAGTTGCTCAGGTCTCCCAGCATGCCGTGGAGGAGCACGATGGGCGGCCGGTCCGAAGGAGGACCCGCTTCGATGAATTGGAAACCCTTTGCAGACTGAACAGGCAGGGGAGAAGACGGCATGGGTATACGCGATGGGGGCTACTCGATCTGGCCATCGGCCCGGTGAGATACGGCCCGTCGGCAGAGCATGCCGGTGCGTCGCCGGGGGCGCTACGAACGAATGTTCAACCGGGCGGGGCGTCTCAGGATTCCGGGGCAAACGCGCCGGCATCTGCTCAGGTTCTTCAAACAGCCCCGAAACCCCGCTGGAGCGGCGACGTTACAGCTTCGCTATCCTGATGCAATTCGTCATACCCGTTCATCCCAGACATCATCACGCCTATGCCCTGCGGCCGTAAACGAAAGCGTCATAAGATTGCGACCCACAAGCGGAAGAAGCGTCTCCGCAAGAATCGCCACAAGAAGAAGAAGTGATACGCAGACCCGCCCGGGTTCAACGTACCGGTGTTTCGCCCTGGTATGGCAAAAAGCTGCGGTCGGACCTCCGGCGGTGGCTTTTTTGCTATCGGTCTTCTTCGCCAGGACGTATATTCGACGCCGGTATGTGCGGACGGTCACGGTTCGTCTTCGCCAGTCATCCCGTAGTCATCCTATGAAGCATTATTCGCTAGGTAACGTCGTGCGCTCCGGGGCATGGGGGCTGCTCGTCGGGGGGGCCGTCGGGTTCACGCTCGGCATTCTGCTGGCCCCCGAGGAAGGCGACAAGGTACGCCGCCGTATCGCCTATCAACTGGAGCATCTGACCCGGCAGGTGGGCTCGCTGCTGGAGCAGGTCGTGTCGCCCGGTGTCACGAGCGAGGCCCGGCGTACGGGGGATGCCCTGGTGGCCGATGCGGAGGTCAAGGCCCGGCGGATCCGCGACGACATCGATGCGCTCCTGGGGGAGTTGCAGCGGCAGGGGACGAATAACTGATCCACCCCTCGCGGCCCTGGCGCCGCCGGTAAGGGACGCCTCTCACCGGCCGGACCGCAGACTCGCTAATCCCGACCCGTATGCCCAACTTTTCCATTCTGCTGGCGCCCTCGGAAGCGAAAAAGCCGGGGGGCAACCCGTATGCGCCGGATATGTTCGACTACCGCACGTCGAACACGTTCAATTATTTCAGCGAACTGAACCCGGAACGCCGGAAGCTCATCGATGCCCTCCAGGCCACCATCGAACAGGGGGAAGACCTGGAAGCCCTCTTCGGAGTGACGGGGGCGCATCTGGAGGAGGCCATCCAGGCCAACCTGGACATCTACAACGCCCCGCTGATGTCGGCGCTGGATCGCTACAGCCCCGGCGTGATGTACCAGGCGATGGACTTCCAGGGCCTTCCCACCGGGGCGCAGCGGCGTTTGCTGGAGAACGGCATCATCTTCTCCGGCCTGTTCGGACTCCTCCGGCCGGACGATCTGATCCCGAACTACCGGCTGAAGATGGATGCGACGCTGCCCGCTATCGGCAAGGTCTCGCGCTACTGGCGGCCCGTCATCTCCCCGCTGCTGAACCAGAAGCTCGCCGGCCGATTCGTCTGGAACCTGCTGCCCGGCGTGCACGACGACGCCTGGGAGGATGAGCATACCTACGAGCGGATGGTGCGGGTGAAGTTCTTCGTTGAGAAGGACGGCGAGCGCAAGCCGGTGACGCACAACGTCAAGACGCTGCGCGGGCAGCTCGTCAACTTCATCGTGCGGGAGACGGTGGAGGACCTGGAGCCGCTGCTGGAGTGGGAGCACCCGGCGGGCTTCCGCTACGACGAGGCGGCCTCCACGTTCGACGACGACGCCCGCACCGCGCAGCTCGTGATGGTCAAGCGAGGCTGAACCTCCTCCGAATCGTTCTGATTGGAATCGTTCTGATTGATTGCCCCCGCACGTCATGCCGCCGGTCGTCATCGGGATTGCAGGAGGGTCGGGGAGTGGCAAGTCGACGGTGCTGCGGCGCATCGTCGAGTCCATCGGGCCGGGGCGGATCGCGCTGCTCGATCACGATGCCTACTACCGCGACCTGAAGGCGCTGCCCTTCGAGGAGCGTGCGCGGTTCAACTTCGACCATCCCGATGCGCTCGAAACCGATCTGATGCGGCGGCATCTGGATGAACTGATCGCCGGGCGGGCCATCGACAAGCCGGTCTACGACTTCAAACGGCACGTTCGCACGGATCGGACGCAGCGGGTCGAGCCGCGGCCGGTGATCATCATCGAAGGCATTCTGGTGCTGGCCGAGCCGCTCCTGGTGGAGCGGATGGACATCAAGCTCTTCGTCGATGCCGAGGCCGACGTGCGCCTGATGCGGCGTATCCGCCGGGACATGCAGGAGCGAGGCCGGTCCATCGAGGCGATCCTGGAGCAGTACGAGCGCACCGTCCGCCCGATGCACATCGAGTTCGTCGAGCCGGCCAAGCGGCGGGCGGACGTCATCATCCCGCGTGGGGGGCACAACCGCGTGGCCATCGAGATGGTCCTGTCGCGTATCGAGGCGCTGCTCGGGGCGGCGGCTCAGGCCGGGGCCTGAGGGGAGGTCGTGGTGGCCGGGTTGAGGTGCAGCAGCACGTCGATGCCGAGCAGTACGAGGTCGGGTTCCAGCCGGTCGATGGCCGGCAGCTGGTCGGCCAGTAGCGGCCCCCAGCCACCCGTTGCTACCACGAACGGCGCTTCCTGAAGCGCGGCTGCGATGCGGCGAAGCATGCCCGCGACGCCGTCGAGGAAGCCGAACATCATCCCGGCCTGGATGGCCTCGCGGGTCGAGCGGCCGATGGCCCTCGTCGGCAGCGTGGGCTCGACGGCCGGGAGCTGGGCGGTGCCGGCGCGCAGCGCCTGCCGCGTCAGGCCCGGCCCCGCGGCGATGGCGCCCCCGAGGTAGCGGCCGTCCCGGGTGATCACCTCGTAGGTGACGGCCGTGCCGGCATCGACGGCCACGACGCTGCGGGGCACCCCCTCCGGGTCACGGCCGAAAAGCGCCCATGCCGCCGCGGCGGCCGCCAGGCGGTCGGTCCCCAGGGTGTGCGGCGTCTCGTAGGCCAGCGTGAAGGGCAGCCGTAGCCGGTGGTCGATGACCAGCGTCGGGCAGCCGTGCCGGGTAGCCACGGCGTCGCGGAGGGCACCGGTGACCGGGGGGACGACGCTGGTGAGGCCGGCGCGATCGACGGGGACGTCCGGCAGGGCCGCGAGCACCCGCCCGGCGATGCGGGCCGGCGCCTCGGCGCGGTCGTAGTCGATGCGAAACGGATGCACGATCCGGCCCGCGTCCGCCAGGCCGGCCTTGATGCGGCTATTGCCCGCGTCCAGAACCAGATGCATGGCGTGCAGATGCATGGCGTGGTTGAACCGAATCGGGGGGAGGGCGACCGGCCGCTAGCGGGTCGTCACCTCGCCTGCGTGGAAGGTGTGGATCCCGGTATCCGTCTGGAGCCGGAGGGCTCCCGTTTCCGAGACGCCCAGCACCCGACCCTCGATGTGTGCGGGCTCCGTCGGAGCCGCTGTCGGAGCCGCTGTCGGAGCCGCTGTCGGAGCCGCTGTCGGAGCCGCTGGATGCGTACGTTCGAGGCGGACCGTGCGGCCCCGTCGGTGCATGCGGGCTTCGTAGGCGGATCGGATGGCGCCGGGCGTGTCATGCACCTGCCGGTAGCGCTGTTCCAGCCGCTCCAGCAGGTGCGCCAGCAGCGCCGGGCGCGGGACGTGCCGCCCGGTGGCGAGGAGCAGGGACGTGGCCCGGTCGGCCAGATCCGGAGGAAACCGGGTCTGGTTGACGTTCAGGCCGATGCCCAGGATGACGGCCGGAGGCGATGCCGCCCGCGCCTGGGACCATGCCGATTCCAGGAGCATCCCGCAGCACTTGAGGCCATCGAGCAGCACATCGTTCGGCCACTTGATCGTCGGCTCGACGGGATGCGTGAAGCCGGCGATGGCTTCGGCAACGGCCAGGCCGGCCGCCAGAGGGATCAGGCCAAGATGCTCGGGGGAGAGCCGGGGGCGCAGCACGACCGAGAACATCAGGTTCTGTCCGGCGGTCGCCTGCCAGCGGCGTCCCAGGCGGCCGCGCCCGGCCTGCTGGTATTCGGCCAGCACGACGCTGCCCTCCGGCGCCCCCTGCGCCGCCCAGTCGGCCGCCAGCGTGTTCGTCGAATCCACCGTCTCGTAGCCGCGCAGCATCCGGCCGAAGGCGCGGGTGCGCAGGAGCGGCTGGACCTCACGGGCGAGCGGCGACGAGGGCGGGGGAGCCTGAAGCATGGAGCGTACGGGCGTGTCCGGTAAACTGCACGGTGACGGGCATACCTCCGCCGACGGTGCGGGATCCGGTAGCCGGTGGCCGGGTGGTACACTTCTTGACACGTATGACTGCGTGGAGCCTCGGAAAGTTACGGCCCTGCACGCGGGTTGAGACGATGATGCGCCTACATCGCTGGCTGCTTACGTTCGGGATGGTGCTATGGCCCCTGGGAGAGGCGGCCGTGGCTCAGGTGGTGCGTCCCCCCGAATTGCAGCAGCAGTACTATCGGGCTGAGGCGGCCTGGCGGAGCGGGTCCAGCGTGCTCGAAGCGAAAGCCCGCGTGGACCGGGTGCTGCGGGAGATCCCCGACGACGTCGCAGCCCGGAAGCTGCGTGCGCAGGTCTTGCTCGCCATGCAGCGCCCTGCCGAGGCGCTTCCCGACGCCCGCCGCGCGGCGGAACTCGATCCGAACGACGGGGAGGCCCTGCTCATCCTCAGCGAGGCCGCCCGGCTCAGCGGGGACACGACGCTGGCGCGTCAGGCGCTGGACCAGGCCGCCGACCACATCCTGGAAGATGCGGCCCTGCATCTGCGGCTATCCTGGAACGCCATGGAACTGGGCTTGCTCGACCGGGCCGAGTCCTTCGCCCGGATTGCGCTGGCCCTCGACGGCGAGGCGGCGGCGGCGTACTATCATCTGGCCCGGGTCTTCATGCGGCAACACCGCCCGGATGAAGCAGCCACCATTCTCCGGCAGGGCCTCGATCGCTCGCTGCTCGATCCGGCCGCCCTGTGGGACGATCCGGTTCTGAAGCCGCTCATGCAGCATCCTGCCCTGCGTGGCTACGTCGATTAGCTGCGGGCTTCTGGCTGCGGGCTTCTGGCTGCGGGCTTCTGGCTGCGGGCTTCTGGCTGCGGTGATCAGCGTGGGCGGGCCGGGTCGGCGTCGGGGAACGTGACGCGGGTTTGAAAGGCCCGGGGCGTCTGCCAGAGCAGGGCGAGCTGCGTGTGGGTCTGCTCCACGTCGGGCACCCATTGGCCACCGGCGTCGGGGCGGATCCGCAGGTCGAAGCGGCTCTGTTCACGGAAGAGCACCGAGGGGCTGGTGCGCTCCAGGTGCAGGCCGACGAGCTGGCCGGTGGCGGCGTCCATGGCGAGCCGGGCGCGGCGCAGCGTCTGGTCGCTGCCCGGCAGCGCCGTGATGTCCACGCGGCGCACCGGCCGCCCGAACAGGACGGTGTCCGGCAGCAGGCGATAGCGGAACTGGTCCTGATTGCGCGGCGACCGGTAGGGTGGGTCTTCCGGGAGGATCAGCGGGACGGGGTTGACGGGCGGGGTAGCCGGGTCGGTCCGCCGGGCGAAGCGGCCGAACAGCCCGAAGTCAAACGCTCCGGCGGAGTCGAGACGGGTGACGGTGGGGGCGGCGTCGAGGTGGTGGCGGACGGTGTAGACCCGGTAGGCGAGCACCCGGCCGTCGGGGGCGTGCTGCTCCGTGCGGAGGTGCCGGAGGTGCGGGTGTGCGGCAAGGCCACCGAAGGCCTCTTGCAGCGCGTCCGTTCGCAGCGTGTCGAGCAGGGCCAGCACCGCCGTTCGCGCCGCCGGGTCCTGGGGCGGCACGGGCTCCTGCGCCGGGGCCGGTGCGCAGGCGCTCAGGGCGAATAGCAGCCCCGGCACGAGGAGGCCGGAGACGCGGAGGAGGCGGGGAAACGTCATCGTTCGGGATAGGCGGGGACGGTCCGGCCGGGCTCCCGGAGCCAGCCGGGCTTCCGGCGCCGGGGGCGATGTGCGGCGAGGGCCTTCACGGTGGAACCCGGGAAACGTTCCCGGTCGTTGAGAGGGCGCCTTCCACGTTCACTTCCCCGATTCCATGGCATCCATCGACCTGTACCGGGCGGCGCGCGACGTCGCCACCTCCGCCGCACATCGGGCGGCACGCCTCATCCGCCACCATGCCGGCCGCCTCGCCCTCGACGAGATCCAGGAGAAAGGCACGCACGACCTCGTCACCCGGATCGACGGGCAGGCCCAGCATCTCATCCTGGACACGATCCACGCGGCTTTCCCCGACCATGCCGTGCTGGCCGAGGAAGACGGCCGCTCCGACGGCCCGCCGGGACCCTACGACGGGTTTCGCTGGATCATCGACCCGATCGACGGCACGACGAACTTCACCCACGGCCTCCACCCGCACGCCGTCAGCATTGCCCTCCAGGAAGGCGATGCGATCGTCGTCGGGGTGGTGCTGGACGTGTCGCACGGGGATCTGTTCACCGCGATCCGGGGGCAGGGGCTCTACGTCAACGGGACGCCGGCCCGGGTGAGCCAGACGGCCGCGTTGCGGCAGGGCATCATTGCCACGGGCTTCCCCTACCGCTGCTGGGACCACGTCGACGCCTATCTGGCCATGCTCAAGAACTGCATCCGTGAGGCGCAGAGCTTCCGGCGGCTGGGATCGGCGGCGATCGACCTGGCCTATGTGGCCTGCGGCAAGGTGGATGCCTACGTGCAGACCGGCCTGAGCCCGTGGGACGTGGCCGCCGGCCTGCTGCTCGTGCGCGAGGGGGGCGGGCGCGTCACGGACCTGCACGGCGCCGAGCATACCGGCTTCGAGCATCCCGTCGTGGCCACCAACGGCCGCGTGCACGAGGCCATGCTGGAGGTTGCCGCGCCGCTGCGGGCGGTGCTCTGAGCGGGCGCGTCGGCTAGCGCCTCACGCCCCGGATTGCTACCTTGTCGCCCGCTTGTCGGCGGTCAGCGATCAACGATCAGCGGTCAGCCGGCCGCCCGTATCCCACAGCCATCCAGTCCACGATTCTCTTTTTCCCATGGCCACGAAAGCCTACAACCTGCTCGAAGGCAAGACCGGCGTCATCTTCGGCGCGCTCGATGAGAACAGCATCGCCTGGCACATCGCCGAGGCCGTCTACCGGGAGGGCGGTCGTTTCGTGCTCTCGAATGCGCCCGTCGTGCGGCGCTTCGGGACGCTGGAAGCCCTCGCCGAAAAGACCGAGAGCATCATCATCTGGGCCGATGCCACCAGCGATGACGACATCCGCAGCCTCTACGCCGAGGCCACGGAGCGCCTCGGCCGGCTCGACTTCATCGTGCACTCCATCGGCATGGGCCTCAACGTCCGCAAGAAGAAGGAGTACGAGGCGCTGAACTACGACTGGTACCACAAGACGCTCGACATCTCGGCCATCAGTCTGCATCGCATCGTGAGCCACGGGCTGGCCCTCGATGCCCTGGCCGAAGGGGGCTCGATCGTGGCGCTCAGCTACATCGGCGCGCAGCGGACCTTCTCCAAGTACTCGGAGATGGGCGATGCCAAGGCGCTGCTGGAGAGCATCGTGCGCTCCTATGGCTACCGGCTCGGCAAGCGCCGCATTCGGATCAACGCCATCTCGCAGAGCCCCACGAAGACGACGGCCGGCTCCGGCATCGAGGGCTTCGACGCGATGTACGACTTCGCGGAGAAGCTCTCCCCCCTCGGCAATGCCGACGCCGCCAGTTGCGCCGACTACACGGTCACGCTGCTGAGTGACCTGACGCGGATGGTGACGATGCAGACCCTCTATCACGACGGCGGCTTCAGCAGCATGGGCATCTCGGACGAACTCGTGCTCCAGCTCCACCGCCTGGCTCAGCAGGACGGCTGAGCCCTGCCGGGCGGTGCCTCCGGGGGAGACGCAGATGCTGCGACGGATCGGCCTCGTGCTGCTGGTGGGCGTGTCGGTGGCGGCCTGCCGGCCCCGGCCGGCCGTCTACGTCCCACCCCCCGGCGTGGACGTGGTGCACTACGACGTCACGCTCGACCTGCAGCCCGAGACGCTGTACCTGAACGGCCGGGCCCGGCTGGAGGTGCGTCACCCCGACACGCTGACGCAGTTGCCCCTGGCCCTGCGGGGGCTGGAGGTAGACACGGTGCGCGTCGATGAGCGGATCGTGCCGGTCCGGCTGGCGGACGGGCGGCTGCTCGTCTCCCTGCCGGGTGGGCAGGCCCGCAGCCGCGTCGAGGTGGTCTACCGCGGCGAGTCGGACGAAGGCGTCTACGCCGGGGAGCACGAAGGCCAGCGCATCGTCTACAGCGATGCCTGGCCGGATCGGGTGCGCGGCTGGCTGCCCGGGGTGCACCATCCCTCCGACCCGGCCACGTTCGAGCTGACGCTGACCGTGCCCCGCGGCCACGAGGCCGTCGCCACCGGGGTGCCCGTCGGCGTCGATACGCTCGGGGACGGCCTCCGCTACCGCTGGCGGCTCGGCGCCCCCGCGCCGACCTATAGCTATGCCTTCGCCGTCTCCGACTTCGCGGTGACCACCACCACGCTGGGCGACACGCTGCCGGTGCGCTACTACCTGCTCGCCCCGGACTCGGCCGAGGCCGCCGAACTGCGCCGGACGCCGGAGGTGCTCACCTATTTTTCCGAGCGCCTCGGGCCGTATCCCTTCGCACAGTACGCCACCGTGCAGGTGCCGTTTGCCTGGGGCGGCATGGAAAACGCCTCGGCCTCGTTTCTGAACGCGGATCTGTTCGGAACCGGACGGGCCGAGGAGACGCAGGTGCACGAGATCGCCCACCAGTGGTTCGGGACGCACGTCGTCCTGGCAGACTGGCGGGACCTGTGGCTCTCGGAAGGGATGGCGACGTACCTGACGACGTTGTTCTACGAACACGCCGACGGGCTGGACGCCGCCCGCGCGCGATGGGTCGAGATGGCCCGCCTCTCGGAGGACGACCTCGCCTCGCTGACCGAACTGGTGCCGCGCGGCCCGGTCGACCCGAACACATACTTTTCCTGGGTGCCGTACCGCCGGGGCGGGTGCGTGCTGCACCTGCTGCGCCGGCGGCTGGGCGATGACGCCTTCTTCGCGGCCTTGCGCCGGGCGTATCAGACCTACCGGGGCCGGCCGCTCTCGACCGAGGCGTTCCGGGTGCTGCTGGAGCAGGAGAGCGGGCGGGACCTGACCGGGGTGTTCGACGTCTGGGTCTATCGCCGGGAGCTACCCGTCCTCCGCACGCAATGGCGGCCACAGCGGGACCGGCTGACCTGGCAGGTCGAGGGCGACGAGCGGACGCTGCTCGGGCTGCCGGTGCTGCTGGAAATAGTGCAGGACGGGCGCACCCACCTCGTCCCGCTCACCGAAGGCGGGGTGACGCTGCCGGGCGATACGCCGCCCCGGGTGCGTCCCGTGGGCATCATGCTACGGGTGGAGTAGGGGCGGCGCGTGGA
The DNA here is from genome assembly GCA_003285105.1 of Roseithermus sacchariphilus. Lineage (GTDB taxonomy): Bacteria > Bacteroidota > Rhodothermia > Rhodothermales > MEBIC09517 > Roseithermus > Roseithermus sacchariphilus. Next base: position 2,543,904 of record CP030158.1, read on the forward strand.
GGGGCCGCCTACGGCTCGCCCTCCAGCAGCACCTGGTCCCGGCCGAAGAGCCGCATGGCGGCCGCCATCAACTCCGGCGTCAGGTCGACGACGCAGGTGCGGCTGCGGATGCGCTGGGATCCCCCCGGAAGGCGGTCGTCCAGGATTTCGAAGTAGAGGCGGACCGCGCCCCGGTAGAGGTCGCACACCTGCCGGAATTGCCCGATGTCTTCTACGCCGACGCGGTGACGGTCCACGCGCACGACGAGGGCTTTGACCATCTGCTCGCGCACCTTCCACATCGGCAGGACGTCACGAGCCAGCACCTTCACACTGCCGCCCCGGATCTCGACCTCGCCGTGGACCAGCACGACCTCGTCGACCTTCAGGTAGTTCTGCACCCGGTCGAAGACCGAAGAGAAGCAGACCACCTCGCCCTGGCCGTGGAAGTCCTCCATCGTGGCGAAGGCGATGGGTTTGCCGCTGCGGGTCGTACGGCGCTGGACGTCCGTGATGATGCCGCAGAACCACTCTTTGCGGCGCGCCTCCCGGCCGCCGTAGCCGTCGCCTCCCGGGTCGGCCTCGGCGAGGGCGGCCTCGAGCGCCTCTGCGTCGGCAAAGGTGGCCGTGGCGAAGGCGCGGACCTCCGGGGCGTAGGCGTCCAGCGGGTGGCCGGTGACGTAGAAGCCGATCAGCTCGCGTTCCTCCTTGAGCCGCCGCGCCTTGGGCCAGGGCTCCACCATGGGCAGGTTGGGCTCCATCGTGGCGATGCTGTTGGGGTTGGCGGCAAAGAGCGAATGCTGCCCGGCGGCCAGGTCCGCCTGGACCTTCTGGGCGTAGCGCACGGCGTCGTCCAGGGCCTCCAGGAGCTGCGCCCGGTGCCCCTCCAGGTCGTCCATGGCCCCGGCCCGGATGAGGCATTCCAGCGCTTTCTTGCCGACGGCACGGAGGTCCAGCCGCTTCGTCATGCCAAAGAGCGAGGTGAAGGGGCCTCCGGCGTCGCGGGCCTTGATCAGGGCCTCGATGGCCCCCATCCCCACGCCCTTGATGGCCCCCAGCCCGAAGCGGATCTTGCCGTTTTCGACGGTGAAGTGCGCCTGGCTGTGGTTGACCGAGGGGGGCAGCATCTCCAGCCCCAGGTGCCGGGCCTCCTCCAGCACCACCGCCAGCTTCTTCGTGTCCCCCATCTCGTTCGTCATCGCCGCCGCCATGAACTCGGCCGGGTAGTGCGCCTTCAGGTAGGCCGTCTGGTAGGCGACGATGGAATAGGCGGCCGCATGTGAGCGGTTGAAACCATAACCCGCGAACTTGGCCATCATGTCGAAGACCTCGTTCGCCTTGGCCTCGTCCACCCCCCGCTCCTTCGCGCCGTTGACGAAGACGACGCGCTGCCTGTCCATCTCCTCTTGCTTCTTCTTGCCCATCGAGTTGTGGATCACCACGTCGGCGGCCACGAAGTTGGCGAAGGGTGGGACGGCCAGGTCGTAGACCCGTCGTTCTCCCACCGGGGTGATCTCGACGATGGGGTCCCACAGCACGTCGTTGTCGGCCAGATGGCGCAGGGCGGGGGATTCGAAGGCGTCCCCGAGCGTCCGTACGCGGTGGCGGCTCAGGGCCCGCCGAGGGGTGCGGAGGTTGAGGCCGCTCGACAGGTCATGGCCTTCGACGCCGACGGCCTCGCCGGCCTCACGCCAGCTCCGCCCGCTGGCTTGCTTGGCCGACTTGACGAGAAAGCCCACTTCGGCCGGGACGTTGTAGATCGACTGGTTGCGGGAGCGGGTATGCACCCGCGCTAGGAACCCTTCGAGACGTCGGCGCTTCGACGTGCACAGGTACGGCCCCAGCACCTCGGCGAACCGCCGTACATCCCGCTGATCCGTGATGAGCAACTCATGGTTGGGCCGGTGGGACGTCGTTCGGCTGCGGCGCATCGTGACGATGCCCAGCCGGAGCAGGAGGTGCGCCAGATCGTCGATCAGCGCGAGGCTGGACGAGCTGTAAGACAGCCGCTTCCTTTCGACGGAGCCGTCCGTGCTCCACAGACAGCCCAGGAAGAGCCGTAGCGCGTCGTTCGTATAGCCGAAGACTTCCTCCGGGATGCGCTTGTGCTCGGCCCGGTGGGCCAGCCCGGTGGCACGGACCATATCCACCACGGGGTTGCGCCCTTCTGTGTCCGTGCAGCGGATCGTCACGACGCCGGTGGTGGCGTGCACGTAGCGCTTCGTCTGGCCTCCGAGTGCATGCACGGCCTCCGAGAAGTCGTTGAGGAGTTCGGGATCCGAATTGTAAAAGTGGGCCTGTGGAAGGCCGTTGGACTGGCGGGTGCATCCGTCTCCGATGAGATAGGCCAGCACCTTGATGCGCTCGGGGGGCGGGGCGAGCGTGCCGGAGACGGGAAGACGAGCGGGAACGGCAATGGCGTCTCCGATGGCGAGATCGGCGAGGTGCCGCCAGCCGCGAACCGTCAGGAGCGGGTGCTCGGCGGTCAGATGCAGGCAGCGGCCGCTGCGGGTGCGCACCCGCAGGACCGGCTGCACCCCGTTGTCGAACCGCTCGGCTACCGGCACGGGAACGAGCCGGTAGGCGTCATCCAGCGAAAGCAGCCGCATGCCGGGACGGACGGCATCGACGCGGACGCGCTCGCCGGTGTCGGCATCGACGACCAGCGTATCACCCGTGACGCAGCGCCGCAGGATGTCGGCCTGTCCCAGCGTGTAGCCGCCCATCACCTGGGCCATCTGCATCACCTGCTCCTGGTAGACCGGGATGCCGTAGGTGGATTTCAGGATGGGCTCCAGCATGGGGTGGGGGTACTCCACCTTCTCGCGGCCGTGCTTGCGGGCGATGTAGTTCGGGATGAGGTCCATCGGCCCGGGCCGGTAGAGCGCGTTCATCGCGATGAGATCGTTGATCTCGGTCGGCTTGAGCTTGCGCAGCCACTCGCGCATCCCGGAGGATTCGAACTGGAACACCGCCACGGTGTCGCCGCGCTGGAAGAGGCGATAGGTCGGCTCATCGTCCAGCGGGAAGTCGTCCGGGTTGAGGCGGACGCCGTGGTTCTGCTCGACCAGGTCGAGCGTATCCTCGATGACGGTGAGCGTCTTGAGGCCGAGGAAGTCCATCTTGAGCAGCCCGAACTGCTCGATCCAGGAGCCGTCGTACTGCGTGGTGACGGTGACGTCGCCCTTGCTCTTGGCCACGGCCACGGGCACGTAGTCGCTCACGTTGCCGGGGGCGATGATGACGCCGGCGGCGTGGACGCCGGTGTGGCGGGCCGAGCCTTCGAGGACCTCGGCGTAGTGCATCAGGTTGCGGATCTGCCGGTCCGGGTGCCGCTTCAGCTCGGCGAACTCCCGGACCTCCTGCATCGCGGAGGCGAGCGTCACCTTGGGGCCTTCCGGGATCAGCTTGGCGATGCGGTCGGCTTCGCTGAGGGGGATGCCGAGGACGCGGGCCACGTCCCGGATGACGCTCCGGGCGCCCATCGTGCCGAAGGTGATGATCTGGCAGACGTTCTCGCGGCCGTACTTCTGCACGACGTAGTCGATCACGCGGCCACGGCCGCGGTCGTCGAAGTCGATGTCGATGTCCGGCATCGAGACGCGCTCGGGGTTGAGGAAGCGCTCGAAGAGCAGGTCGTATTCGAGGGGATCGACGTTGGTGATGCCCAGGCAGTAGGCCACGGCCGAGCCGGCGGCCGAGCCGCGCCCCGGCCCGACGGAGACGCCCAGCTCGCGCGCGGCGGTGGTGAAGTCCTGCACGATGAGGAAGTAGCCGGCGTAGCCCATCGTCTGGATGATGCCCAGCTCGTGGTTCAGCCGCTCGACGACGGCCTGGGGGAGGGGCTCTCCGTAGCGATGCGGCAGCCGGGCCCGCTCGAAGACCAGGTCCCGCAGGTAGGCGTCCATGTCGCCCTCGTACCGGGCCGGGATCGGGTAGTGCGGCATCAGGAGCGTGCCCATCGGCAGCTCGAAGCGGCACTTGTCGGCGATCTCGCACGTGTTCACGAGCGCCCGGGTCAGCACGGCCTCGTCCTCGATGCTCGGCGCCAGCGCCTGCCGCATCTGCGGGACGTCCTTCAGGAAGAACTGGTCGTTTTCGAAGCGCATCCGGTTCGGGTCGGTCAGGTCCTTCCCGGTCTGCAGGCACAGCAGCACGTCCTGCGCGGCGGCGTCCGCCTGTTCGACGTAGTGCACGTCGTTGGTGGCGACGACCTTGACGCCGTACTGCCGGGCCCAGCGGAGCAGGACGGCGTTGCAGCGCCGCTGGTCTTCGATGCCGTGGTCCTGGATCTCGATGTAATAGTCGTCCCCGAAGATGTCCAGGTACTCCTCGAAGACGGCCCGGGCCGCCTCCTCGCCCCGGTGCAGGATGGTCTGGAGGACCTCGCCCTGGAGGCAGCAGGTCGTCGCCACGAGGCCGCCGCTGTACTGCCGCAGGAGGGCGCGGTCGATGCGGGGCTTGTAGTAGTAGCCCTCGGTGTAGGAGAGCGAGGAGAGCTTGATCAGGTTGCGGTAGCCCTCCTCGTTGCGGGCGAAGAGCACCTGGTGGTACCGCGTGCGGTCGTTCCGGTCGAAGCGGTCCGGCGCCACGTAGAATTCACACCCGATGATGGGCTGCACGCCGGCCTTCCGGGCGGCCGTGTAGAACTCCGGCACGCCGAAGAGATTGCCGTGGTCGGTGATGGCGACGGCCTGCAACTCGAGCTCGGCCGCCCGCCGCACGAGTGTCTTGATCCGGGCGGCGCCGTCGAGCAGGGAGTACTGGGTGTGGCAATGAATGTGGCTGAATTCGCACATACGCGGCAGAGATCGAGGCAGCTTCGTTCGACGGGCGAGGCGGGAACATGGCGAGGGGAAGGAACGAAGACCCCGGGGGCGGAATCAAGGGATGTGGATAAGTGCAGGGAGGGATCCGGTGGACGGCGCTGGCCGTCCCTCGCTCCGCCGTCCCGCATCGTCTCCGACCATCTCGTCTTCACCCGGTGTTCGCCATGACCTACGTGCTGTACCTCGACGCCTACCACCTCGGCGATCCGCTGTTTCTTCAGGGGCTGGCGCGGTGGGTGGCGCAGGCGGGGGCGCAGCGGCCGCCGCTGTGGCTCGTGCACGGCAGCGGCGAGCGGGCCGAGCGGCTGCTGGAGGCGCAGGGGCTGTTCCCCGAGCGCTCCGGCGGGGTCTGGACGGTGACCCGCCCCGAGGAGCGGGCGCTCGTCGAGCGGGCGCTGCGCGAGACGAACCGCACCATCGTGGCGACGTTGACCGACGCCGTGGTCCCGGCCGTGGGGATCCACGGCATCGACCGCAACCTGATGCGCCGGCAGGCCGACGGCACGGTGGTCGTCGGGCGGATCGGCTGGGTGCGGGATCTGGCGCGGCAGCGCGTGGTGCCGGTGCTCTCCACGCTCGTCACGGACGCCGCCTCGGGGCAGCCCGGCGAGGCGGCGGCGGGGGCGGTCCTTCGGGCGCTGGCCGAGGCGATGCGGCCGGAGGCGGTGACGGCCGTGGCGCTGCTGAAGGCGGACACGCCCGGCATCCGGCAGGAGGGTAAGACCCTGGCCGAGGTGCCGGCCGAGGCGCTGGCCGGCGGGGACTGGCTGCCGGACCCGGCGCCCGTCGAGGCGCTGGCGGCGGCGGGCGTGCCCGTGCTCCTCACCAATCGCCGGGGGCTGCTGGCTCCCGACGGCCCCCTCGGAACCCGCGTGTGCTGACGATTCGTGCGAAAATTCCCCCAAACGCCCCGAATCACCGCGTTCGTTGCTTGACAGCCGGACAGCGGTGCGTTAGTTTGCGCCCGCATTCGAAGGGTACGCCCGGCATGTCCCGGTGCCGCCCTCTTTTTTTCTCATCCCAGATCGCTAAACCAGGAGGCACATACGATGAGCCGTTTCGACGCGTTGAAGAACTTCGTCCATGAGCTGGAAGAAGACTTCACCAAGTTCTACGAGAAGGGCAACAAAGCTGCCGGCACGCGCATCCGTAAGGCCATGCAGGAGCTGAAGCAGATGGCCCAGGACATCCGCGTGGAGATCCAGGAGAAGAAGAAAGACCTGTAAGGCGTCTCTCCTCTCTACGAGATTAAAGGCTGTGCTCTCCGGGCATGGCCTTTTTTTCTGCCCGTCGGGGAGGACGCCCGTCGGGGGAGGATCGGTCTGGCGCATCGCCGGCCTGCACGCATGACCCTTCCATGTCATCCCGACCCATGATGCGTTTGTCGATGATGTACCGGATCCGTGCCGCCGGACGGCCGATGGTGCTGGCGTGCCTGCTCGCCGCCACGCTCGTCTCGGGGAGCAGGGCTCAGGATCAAGCCGAGGAGGCGCCCACCGGCTGGGTCGTCGACCTCGTCACGAAGCTCGCCGCGTCGCAGGCCGCGTACGACAACTGGCAGGAGGGCGGCCTCAACACGCTGGCCTTCACGACCGGCGCCGACGGAAAGGCCACCCGGACCTCGCAGCGGTGGACGCAAACCCATCAGATGCGGCTCTCCTTCGGTCTGGTCAAGCAGGATACGCTGGATTTCCGCAAAGCCGACGACCTCATCCAGATCAACTCGTCGCTGCAATACCGGGGCGACGACTTCTTCAAACGCTTTCAGCCGACGATCTCGGCGTCGATGCGGACGCAGTTTGCCTCGGGCTTCAACTACAAGAAGAACCCGTTCACCGAGCCGCCCAAGGTCGGGGATGCGCCGCCGGTGAAGGTGTCGGAGTTCTTCTCGCCGGCGACCTTCACGCAGGGCCTGGGTCTGACGTACAACCCGCAGCCCTGGATCAAATCGCGGCTGGGCCTGGGGGCCAAGGAGACCGTCGTCGTGATCGACCGCCTGCGGGTGTTGTACGGGGTGGATCCGGGGCGGGCGGTGCGCATCGAGGCCGGTCTGGAATCCCGGACGGAGTTCGACCGGGAGATCGCCGAGAACATCCGGCTGCAGTCGACGCTCAGCCTGTTTGCGGCCTTCAACCAGCCGGATCTGCCGGATCTGATCTGGGAGAACCTGGTGACGATGAAGGTCAACAGCTGGATGAACGTCAACCTGGAGTTCGTGACGCTCTACGACCGCGACCTGAGCAAGCGGGTACAGCTCAAGGAGGTGCTGTCGCTGGGTGTCTCGTTCGTCCTGATCTGAGGGGCGGGCCGTGACGGCTCGTTCCGCTCGACCCGATGGCGCTGACCCGGCTCCTGCGCACGCCCCCGCTCCGGATGGTGATGGGGTTCTACGCGGTGCTGGCGGTGGGTCTGTGGCCGGTGCCGGTGTTCAACCTGCTGCACGTCGAGTCGGCGGCGGTGGTGGCGCTGGGGGCGTACTTCGCCGCCGGGCTGTCGTCGCTGCGGTTGTTCGCGCGGGGGGCGGCGTTCCGGCAGGTGCTGGCGGCGCAGGAGGCGGCCTTGCTGGTGCCGTGGGCGTTGCTGACGGCGACGCTGCCGTGGGTGCCCAACTGTGGCTATGCCGAGGGGCTCCTGTTTTTCGGGCTGTTCCCCGTCGTCTCGGTCGTGCTGGCGGTGGGGGTGGCCTACGGGCTGCCGCCGGGCCGGCGGCGGGGGGCGGTGCTGGTCGGGATCGGGCTGGCGGTGGTGGTGCTGGGGCCGCTGTACGACCTGGGCCTGCATCCGCAGTTCTACACGTACAACCACGTCTTCGGCGGTGTCCTCGGGCCGATCTATGACGAGGAGCTGGCGGTGCGCCCCGGTCTGGTGGCCTTCCGCGGGCTGACGCTGCTGTGGGCGCTGCTGGGCTACCTGATCGGGCGTCGGTGGCGGGCGCGGCAACGGCCGGAGCGTCCGTTCCGGCCCTGGGTCGAGGACGGCCGCGGGGCGCTGCTGGTGGTGCTGGGGATCGGGGTGGTCTATGGCTTCGCCGCGCCGCTGGGGCTCAACACCCCGGCCTGGTACCTGCGGCAGGAGCTGGGCGGTCTGCATCGCACGCCGCACTTCGACCTCTACTTCGACCCGGCCTCGCTGACGCCCGAGGCCGTGCAGCGGCTGGGCGAGGACCACGAGTTCCACTACGCCCGCCTGGCCGAGCGGCTGCAGATGGAGGTCCCCGGCCGGATCGCCAGCTATCTCTACCCCGATGCCGAGACGAAGGCACGGCTGACCGGCGCCCGCTACACGAACGTCGCGCCGGTCTGGCTGCGGGAGCCGCAGGTGCACGTGCTGCTGGGGGCCTACGGGCAGGTCTTCCCGCACGAGCTGGCGCACGTGTTTTCCCGGTCCTTCGGCCTGCCGGTGCTCCGGGCGTCGGTGTCCGTGGGGCTGGTGGAGGGGCTGGCGGTGGCGCTGGAGCCGCCGGACGGGCGCCCGACGCCGCACGAGCAGGTGGCCGTGGCGGCGGTCCGGCGGCTCGGCATGGGGGAGGGGGCGCGCGCCGGCGGTCCGGCGGAGCAGGTGGCGGCCCGGCTCTCGCCGCTGGGCTTCTGGACGAGCCGGGGGGCTGTTTCCTACACCACGATGGGGTCGTTCGTCCGGTATCTGCTGGACGTCTACGGGCCGGAGCCGTTCAAGCGGGCCTACGCCCGGGCGGCGTTCGAGGCGGCCTACGGGCGGCCGCTGGAGGTGCTGGCGGCCGAGTGGGAGCGCTACGTGCTCGGCCGGCCCCTGGTGGCGCGTGCGGCGGCGGAGGTCGTAGGGCGTCGGTTCACCGTGCCCTCGCTCTTCGAGAAGCGATGCCCGCATTACGTGCCCGTCTACCGCCGGCGGTACCGGGCGGCGCGGGCGGCGCTGGCCGCGGGCGACACGACCGGGGCGCTGGCGGGGCTGGAGGATGCCCTGGCCCGGCAGCCGGCCTACCCGGCGGCGCTGGCCGCCTGGGCCGGGGTGCGCCTGGCCCGGGGGGAGCCGGCCCTCGTCGTGGCCCGGCTGGACACGTTCGCGGCGGCTCGACGGGTGCCGGCGCTGGCCGTGGCGCTGGGGGATGCCCTGGCGCTGCTGCGGCGGCCCGATGCGGCCCGCGCGGCGTACGCCGCCGCCGTGGCGACGCTGCCGCTCTACGACCATGACCAGCGCGTGCGGGTGGCTCTGCGCCGCGAGCTGGCCGCCGTGCCGGAGGCCATCCGGGTGCTGACCTCCGGCCAGGACCCCGCCACACAGGCCCGTCGCCTGGCGGCCCTCACCGGGCCGGAGCCGGCCCGGACCCTCCTCCAGGCGCTTCTGCACGCGGCCGCCGGAGCGGAGGCCGAGGCGCTGGCGCTCCTGCAGGCCGGCCTCGCGGCGCGGCCCGCACCCCCGGCGGCCACCCCGTCCGCGGCGTCGCTGGACGTGCCGCCGGACGTGCTGCCGGCCGGGGCGCTCCAGCGGCAGGGCCTGGTCTGGACGGCCCGCCTGCTCGCCCGCACCGGCGATCCCGAGGCGGCGCGGCAGCAGGCGCTGGCCGCCGCCCGCTCCTTTGCCGACGCCGGCGACGCGAACACCGCGGCGGCGCTGGGCGTATGGGCGGAGCAGGTGCGGTGGACCGCCCGCTGGCGCGCCGAACAGCCGCAGCCGACCCACCCCCGCGCCTCGCGGCGCGGCCCGTAGCCTCCGCCCCGGCGCCTCGAACGCCGACCCGCCCCGGGGCCGGGACCCATCCATTCCAGAACCCCATCGACATGACGCGTGAACGGCTGCGGTGGCCCCTCGGAGGGCTCGGCCTCGCGATGGCGCTCCTGCTGGGCGCGTGCATGAGCACGCAGGAAGCCAACCAGGCCCGGCGCGAGCGCCAGGAGCAGGCGACGGCCCGGGCCCGCTCCGAGATGCTCGTCCAGCTCAGCCTCGCCGCCCCGGATACGTCCGTGCGGACCATCCAGCTCTACGGCGTCGACCCCGCCACCGGAGCGCCGTCCGAGACGGCGCTGCCCGTCTACCGGGCACGTTCCGCTCCGCTCGTGCTCGAGTTCGACGTGCTCCGCTCCAACGGCCGGCCGCTCTCGGTCTACTTCTACCACGCCGACCGCCGCTGGCGCCGCGACCTCTCGCCGGGGGAGTACCTGACCGGCTTCCAGCGGGATGATCTGCTGAACTACACCCTCTCCCGAGGCACGCAGGTGCCCTATGTGCACTACACCTACCGCTTTCCCAACGACCGCATCCAGTTCGAGATCAGCGGCAACTACATCCTCCGCGTCACGGAGCAGGGCAACGAGGACGCCGTGCTGTTCGAACACCCGTTCTTCATCGCCGAGCAGGCCATGCCCGTCGATCTGACGCTGGAATCCGTCATGGTGAGCGGCCAGGGATCGCCTTCGGTGCAGCCCCTCGTCTTCTTCCGCCCGCCCGAGGCGCTGCAGGGCCAGGTCTTCGACTTCAGCACGTGCTTCGTCCGCAACGGCCGGTATGAGCAGGCGCGCTGCACCGATCAGCCCAGCCTGATGCAGCAGCCGCTCCTGCACTTCTACCTCCAGCCGGAGATGGCCTTCGAGCCGCTGGCCGCCGAGTACTACGTGGATCTCGGCGCGTTGCGCGTCGGCTCCCGGATCGCCCGGACCGACCTGAGCACCTCCCCCTTCCGCATCCTCCTGGAACCCGACTACGCGCGCTTCAGCGCCGATGCGCTGGCCCCGCGCCTCAACGGGCAGCCCGTGGTCTCGGCCGCGGTGCGCTCCGTGAACGACCCCGACGTGGCGGCGGAGTACGTGTCCGTCCGCTTCGCCTACGTGCCCCCGGACGACCGGCCCTTCGACGCCGAGGTGATCCTCACCGGCAGCTTCAACCGCTGGCGCATCGACCCGGCGAACCGGTTGCGCTGGGTGCCGGACGAACAGCGATACGTCGTGGACGTGCTGCTCAAACAGGGTGCCTACGAGTACGCCTACTTCAGCCGGGACGCCCGGCTGCGGCGGGAACTGCGCTCCAACCTCCCGCGGACGGATAACCTCTATACCGCGTTCGTCTATTACCGGGATCTCCTCCGCAACACCGACCGGCTGCTGGCCGTCGAGCAGGTGGTTTCGTATTGAACCGGGGCCGCTACGGGCCGGGCGCGTCGGACCCGGAGGGGAGGACTGCAACGAGGCGCTGACGATCCGGCGGGGGCCGGGGCGCTGCATTTACATCCGGCGGTCCGTGCCGTACATTCGAGGCCTTTCGCCCCCGTTCCGGCGCCGCATGCCTCGTGCGGTGCGGCACCGGCGGTGGGCCGATGTTCGTCCCCAACGTCTACGATAGATTTCAGACCCATGCCTGTGCATCGTTGGCCCCTGATCGTGTTGATCGGAGGCATGCTCCTGGGAGGCTGTACCGCGTCGCGGGAGGCTTCCACCCCCGATTCGTCGGCGCCCGCTGCCGCGTCTTCGTCCCGGCAGGAGGCCAGGGACGACGCCTCACCCTTCAAGCCGTACGACGAGGTCATCACCGACGAAGCCGAAACCGACCCCGGCCTGTTCACGGTCCACACCCTCGACGACAAGGTCTACTACGAGATCCCGGACTCGCTGCTGGACCGGGAGATGCTGCTCGTCACGCGCATCGCCCGGACCATGAACAACCTCGGCTACGGCGGCGAGGAGGCCGACAATCACGTGGTGCGCTGGCAGCGCAAGGACGACCGCATCCTGCTGCGTATCGCCAGCTACGAGAACGTCGCCTCCGAGGACAAGCCCATCTACGAGGCCGTCCGCAACTCCAACTTCGAGCCCATCATCGCCGCCTTCGACATCGAGGCGCTGACGCCGGATTCGGCAGGGGTCGTGATCGAGGTGACGGATCTGTTCACGGAGGACGTGCCGGCCATCGGCCTGCCCAAGAGCCGGCGGGAAGCCTATCAGGTCCGGCGGCTCGATGGGGACCGCACGTTCATCGACACGGTGCGGAGCTACCCGGAGAACATCGAGGTCCGCCACGTGCTGACCTACGAGGCCAGCCGTCCGCCCTCGAACAACGCCACCAACACGATCTCGGTGGAGATGAACCAGTCCATGGTGCTGCTGCCGGCGGTGCCCATGAAGCCCCGCCTCTACGACGAGCGCGTCGGGTACTTCAGCATCCGGCAGACCGACTACGGCCTCGACGCGCAGCGCGCCGAGCAGCGCCGCTACATCGTCCGCTGGCGCCTGGAGTGTGCCGGCCCGCGCGATGCGCAGGGGCTCTGTGAGCCGAAGAAGCCGATCGTCTATTACATCGACCCGGCCACGCCGGAGAAGTGGCGCCCCTACCTGAAGCAGGGGGTGGAGGACTGGCAGGTGGCCTTCGAGGCCGCCGGCTTCAAGAATGCCATCCTGGCCAAGGATCCGCCCTCGCCCGAGGAAGACCCGGAGTTCAGCCCGGAGGACGTGCGCTACTCGGTCATCCGCTACTTCTCCTCGCCCATCCAGAACGCCTACGGCCCCAACGTGCACGACCCGCGCTCCGGGGAGATTCTGGAGAGCGACATCGGCTGGTTCCACAACGTGATGAACCTGCTGCGGAACTGGTACTTCGTGCAGACGGCCGCGGCCAACCCCGAGGCCCGGGCCGTGCAGTTCGACGATGCCGTCATGGGTGAGCTGATCCGATTCGTCTCGGCCCACGAGGTCGGGCACACCCTCGGGCTGCCGCACAACTGGGGCAGCAGCTATGCCTATCCGGTCGACTCGCTGCGCTCGCCCACCTTCACCGCCACGCACGGCACGGCCCCCTCGATCATGGATTACGCCCGCTTCAACTACGTGGCCCAGCCGGGCGACGGGGTGACGAACTTCATGCCGCGTGTGGGTGAGTACGACGTCTACAGCATCATGTGGGGCTACACGCCCCTCGACGACGCCGCGACGCCGGACGAGGAACGCCCCACGCTCAACGCCTGGATCACCGAGCGGGCGGACGACCCGCGCTTCTTCTACGGCCGCCAGAGCGGGGCCCGGGTCGACCCGCGCTCGCAGAACGAGGACCTGACGAACGACGCCGTCGCCGCCAGCGAGCTGGGCCTGGCCAACCTCCAGCGCATCGTGCCGAACCTGATCGCCTGGACGACGGAGCCGGGCCGGAACTACGAGCAGCTCGAGGAGCTCTACGGGCAGGTCGTCGCGCAGTGGAACCGATACCTCGGCCACGTCGGCCGTAACATCGGAGGGGTCTACGAGACGTTCAAGACGGCCGACCAGGACGGGGTGGTCTACGAGCCGGTGCCGGAGGCGCGCCAGCGGGCCGCCATGGCGTTCCTGCAGGCGCAGGCCTTCACCACGCCGACCTGGCTGATCGACGAGGCCATCCTGCGTCGCATCGAGGGGGTGGGCGCCCTCGACCGCATCCGCGCCCTGCAGGTGGGCGTCATCGACCTGCTGCTGGACGAGGATCGTCTGGAGCGGATGATCGAGCACGAGGCGATGCTGGGGGATGCCACGTACACGCCGGGCGAGATGCTGGCGGATCTGCGCACCGGCATCTGGGCGGAGCTGCAGACCGGCGCGGCCATCGACGCCTATCGCCGCAACCTCCAGCGCGGCTATCTGGACCGCCTGGAGGCGTTGATGGAGGACGAGGACGTGGCCGACACCGACATCCCCGCCTACGTCCGGGGCGAGCTGGTGACGCTGCGGCAGAGCCTCACGCGCGCCCGCAGCCGCACCGCAGACCGCGCCTCGCGCCTCCACATCGAGGATGCCCTGGCCCGCATCGAGCGCATCCTGGACCCGGATGCATGAGCCGCGGCGTTCAGGCTCCCCGCCGACCGACGACGCCGGCCATGACCCTGCCCGACCTCGTCCCGGAGGCGCCTGTGTTTCAGACGCAGGAGGCCGTGCGGGAGGCCATCGCGGCGGCGTGTGCGGCGAGCGACGGCCTGGCGGCGTTCCACGACCTCGGTGCGAGTGAGGAGGGGCGGCCGCTCTACGGCGTCGTGGTGGGCCACGGGCCGCAGACCGTCAGCCTCATCGCCGGTGCGCACGCCGACGAGCCCGTCGGGCCGGAGACGCTGCGGGCGTTGCTGGTGGAGGGCCTGCGGGAGCGCCGGACGCTGGCCGCGCTCGGCGAGGCGTTCCGGCTGGTCGTCGTGCCGCACGTCAACCCGGACGGCGAGGCGCGCAACCAGCCCTGGATCCGCCGCTGGCCCGACCTGCCGGCCTACCTGGCCCACGCCGACCGCGAGCCGCCGGGGCGGGACCTGGAATTCGGCTTCCCGGACATGCGGGCCGAGAACCGGCAGGTGGCGGCGTTCCTGCGCGCGCACGCCCCCTGTGCCCTGCACATGAGCCTCCACGGCATGGGGTTCGCCGAGGGAGGCATGCTGCTGGTGGAACGCCACTGGGCGGGGGCGCGGACGGAGCGCCTCCGGGCCGCCTTCGCCGGGGCCGTCCGGGAGGCCGGGCTCGCCCTGCACGACCACAACCGGAAAGGGGAGAAAGGCTTCTTCTACATCGAACCGGGGTTCACCACGACGCCCGAGGGCGCGGCCATGCGGGCGCATTTTCTGGCCATCGGCGACCCGGACATGGCCGGACGGTTCCGCCAGAGTTCGATGGAGTTCGTGCGTACCCTGGGCGGTGATCCGCTGTGCCTGGTGACGGAGCTGCCGCTGTTCGTGCTGCCGCCCGTGCGGCCCGCCGTGCCGGGCGTCCCCGCCCGCTACCTGGCGCTGCGGGCGTGCCTGCCGGGCTGGAAGCTCCGGGTCGCCCATGGCGAGACGCTGACGGCGGAGATCGCCGCCTTCGGCATCGAGCCCCTGCCGCTGCGGACGGCCATGCGGCTCCAGATGACCACGCTGGCCCTGGCCCTGCACCACCTCCGCGCCTGACGCTCCCCCGGTCGCCGCCGGGCGGGCGGCCTCCCCGTTCCGGTTCGCAGGCGCCTTCGATTTTATAATCTTTTGATTAAGATTTGGGCTGAAAGCGCTTGCATGTTTGGCGTCTGGAACAAATGGGCGTCGTTGTGCGGAACTTGGTCGGGGCGCGGGCAAAGAAGCCCCGTCCTCAACGGCACCCCAACAGACAACGGTGATCGACCATGGTCGAAAAGAAACTGAGCCCGAAAGGGAAGTCGGTGCGGGTCACCTTCGAACTGCCCGCCGACGTGGCAGAGAAGAGCGTGGCCATCGTAGGCGACTTCAACGACTGGGATGCGTCCAAGCATCCGATGGAGCTCAAGAAGAAGAAGGGCGTGTGGACCAAGACCATCTCGTTGCCGCCCGGCGAGAAATACGAGTTCCGCTACCTCGTCGACAACGCGCAGTGGCGCAACGACGAGGCGGCCGACGGGTACGTCCCGAATCCGTACTTCGAGGAAAACAGCGTGCTGGAGCTGTAAGGCTCCGGTGGTGCTCCGGCCCTCCGTCACCTCTCGGCGCCTCCCGATCCGCTCTCCGGCGCCCGGCCGGGTTGCACGGTCCGTATGGCACGAGAAGGGTCCCCCGCGCAGGCACCTCGGCGGGGGGCCCTTTTCTGTTCGGGGATGGGGGCGGAATCAGGGCGTGCGGGCGGCTTCGTGGAGGCGGGCAAAGACCTCGGTCAGCGAGCGTTCGGCCAGGGTTTGCGGCCGGGGCGCGCCCGCATCGTCGGGCCAGCGGACCAGCCGGATCTGGCCGCCGGCGATCTCGATGCCGGTGATGTCGCCATCGAGGAAGGAGCAGCAGCCGGTGTTGAAGTAGCAGGGGAGGCTGGGTAGCTCCGGCTCGGAGGCGTCGGGTTCCTGCGTTTCCTGCGCCCGCACCCATTCGCGCTCGGCCTCCAGCGCGGCCACGCGCCCGCGCCGCTCCGGGTCGTCCGGCGCGGCGGCCAGGGCGGCCCGGGCCTCCTCCAGGTCGGCCTCCAGCGCGGCCAGGTGTGAGGCCGAGGCGAAGATGGGGCGGTGGGTGTGGCCCACGATCAGGACCAGGGCCTCGTCCGGGGCGGAGGCCTCGGTGTTGCGGCGGCAGACCCAGTGGTACATGCCGTCGTTGAGCACCTTGCGCAGCTCCCAGCTGGTGGCCGGCGTGTTCACGGAGAGGTTCACGACCCGCTGGATGGGGCGCCAGGCCCAGCGGACGAAGAACTTCGAGATCGGGGCAAACCAGCCGTCGCTGGTCGAAGAGCCCTGGTGGCCGTGTGCCAGGAAGAGCCGTCCCAGCGGCTCCGCGCCGTCGAACACCTGGAACGTCATGGCCTCGTGTACGGGCAGGCCAGCGCCGAAGATCGGACCGAGGTAGCGGTCCACGGCGCCCTGGCTGGCCCAGAGGTCGTCGTGGTTGCCCCAGAAGCGAAGGTAGCGGCGCTCCCGGTGGAAGCGGGCTTCCAGGCGCAGGGAGTAGTCGTACGTGTGCAGGACGGTGCCCGGGCGCTCTTCCCAGAGTTCCTCGGCATCGCCCAGGACGACCAGGGTATAGCCGAGGCGGAGGTAGTAGGCCAGCGCGGCGTTGTAGGCGCGTTCCGTGCGGCGGAAGTCGTCGGCACCGTCCCGCGCGCCCCGGTGGAGGTCGGAGAAGATGATGTACCGGTCCGTTGCCAGGTCGATCGGGCGGGGGGCGGCGGACGCCTGGGCGTAGGCCCGGTCCATCTCACGGAGGATGCGGTCGAGCTTGCGGGAGGAAGCCATGGACGAGGTCGAAGGGAGGGGGCGAAGGGCGTTCGGGAGGGTTCCTCGCGGCGGTGCGCCGTCGGTGGACGATCCGCGCGCCTAGGCGTCGGTCTGCGTGTGCTGGGCGTAGCTTTCCCACAGCTCTCCCAGGAAGAACGCCCCGAAGGTCGCCAGCGTGCGGGCTTTCTCGGTCAGCGCGTCGGTGTGGATGGCACGCATGGTCGAGACGAGCCGGATGAGGTCGCCGACGCCCAGGCTGAGGATGCCGGCGCCGACGACGGGGGCGTGGCCGTCCGGCCCCCGGTGCAGGGTGGTGAACAGCGTCGTGGTATCCTTCCACAGGTCGAAGCCTGGGTCGTCCCGGATGGTTTTTCGGCCGGCGAGGTAGTAGTCCTCGTCGCCGTGGCGGAAGGCCAGTTCGTAGACCATGTACTTGGTTTCCGGGTCGTCGGCCGGGGAGAACAGGTTGAAGACCCCTCGGCGGGCAGGGATGGCCGTGCCGAACGGGGTGAAGTCGATCGTGGCGACGAGCGAGCCGGCGTGGTCGGGGTCGGCGATGAAGCGGGCAAGGTCGTGGATGGTGATGGTGGCGTGCAGGGCGAGGTGGTGGCCGTCGCGCCGGCCCTGCTCGAAGCCGGTCTGCGGGTCCGACGGGCCGAGGGCGAAGGGGCCTTCCATCGTTTCGCGGAAGGTGATGCCGGGGTTGGAGGTCAGCATGCGGGTCGTTGCCGGAGTGAAGGGGAGGCCATCGGCCGGGCGCGTTTCGAGGTAGGCCCAGGCCTCGGCATAGCCCTGGTTGACGAGCGTGGCCCCGTCGACGTCGCCGAAGTAATACGCCGGGTCGAGGGGCAGGGGGAAGGTGGGCTTGATCAGGTGGAGGCGGATCGGCTCGGTGTGGCCGTAGACCGTCTCGCCCTGCCGGATGCGGTCGTTGATCTCCCGGATCCGGTCGAAGGCGTCGTGGAGGGCTCCGCAGGCACTCATCTCGATCATGTGGACGTACTGGTTGAAGAAGCCGTCGCGGTAGACGGGGGTGTTGGCGATGATCCAGACCACCCACAGCTCCTGCGCGCCGCGGCGGACGGCGTCGATCAGGTTGGCGTCCTGGATCCAGACGGCGTCGGTGTAGGTCGTCTCCCCCTTGCGCACGGCCGGCATGAACATGGGCAGCGAGACCCCGGCGACGAGCAGGTCGAGGTCGATGTGCGGGTGGGGGATGGCCTCGTTCACCTTGTCGGTGAAGTTGCACACGTTGAAGGTGGCGTCGATGCCCTCGGCCGTGCAGATGCGGGCCACGTCGATGCCGAGGTGCGGGAAGACGTCCTCGACGAGGCCGTCGGCATCGCCCATCGCGGCCATGGCGGGGCCACGCAGGTATTCGGCGAAAGGCATCAACGAGACGAAGTCCCGGACGCGCAGCGTGCGCCATCGCTCACACATGGCTGTGGGCGAGAGGCCGGAGAGCAGCATCGCCAGGTTCATGATGCCGCCCGAAGTGCCGTCGGCATGGGTGAAGCAGAGGCCGGCTTCTTCGAGGGCCCGCAACACGCCGGCCTGGTAGGCCACCCGCATACCGCCGCCGGCCAGGATGAGCGCACGCCGGGGGCCGGTGTAGCCGGCGGGCGGGGTGAGGTAGGGTGTGTGGGGCATGGGCTTCTGGCTGCGGGCTGCGGGCTTCTGGCTGATGGCTGACCGCTGACCGCTTCAAAGCAACTGCACGTTGCGTTCGGGTTCGTGGCGGATCATCAGCAGGTAGGCGATCAGCAGGAGCCCGGAGGCGAGGTCGAAGAACGCCACGGCCATGGCGAGCGGGGAAAACAGGTCGTTCGCCACGCCGAGGGTGACGGCGGCGAAGGCGCCGAGCTTCTGGAGCGCGGCCCACAGCAGCACGATGCGGTGGTGGCGCGCCGACACGAGCGCGTGCAGCACCATCCCGCCGAAGAGGGCCATGAACATCCCCACGATGCTGAAGAGGTGCAGGCTGGTCGGCGTGGCCTCGGCACCGATCAGCCGGAGCACCAGGCCCGGCATCAGCAGCTGCCCGAGCCCGGAGAGGAGCGTGAGGGCCGCGATGACGGCGACGATGCGGTAGAGGAGCTGCTTCATGGCGCGGGCGGGGTCTGGACGTCGGGCAGGTGGTTCCAGGCGTGGATCAGGCGGCCCCGGGCGATGAAGTAGCCCATCAGCGCCAGCCACATGATCGTCATGGCGATCCAGCGGACGTCGTTGAGGAACATCCACCGCCGGAGCCGCCGGCTCAGCTCCGCCGGGTCGCTGAGGCCCGCCGCGATCGACTCGTTGATCGGGATGATCAGCGCCTGCCCCACGACGGTGGACACCGTGATGCCCAGCAATGCCAGCACGGCCAGCCACACCAGCCGGGTCTTGCGCTCGTAGACGATCAGGATGGCGTTGGTGATGAACATCAGCGGCACCACGATGGTGAAGAAGTCGGTGGCGGCGCTGGTAGGCAGGATGAAGTGGTCCTGCACGTTGCCCGGGTTCATCACCTCCCAGCTCGGGTACCAGAAGAAGTGCAGAGCCCACAGCACGCCGACGTACACCGTCGTGCCGAAGAAGAGGTAGGTGTTGTTGATCGCCAGGAGGAGGCCTCGGGTCATGACGTCACCTGCGGGTCGGGAGCGGAGGGGGAGATACCGGTGGAATCAGGGCGAAGCGGTGGCCGGGCGCGGGTGCAGCGCCGGCCAGTCGGGGTTGGGCGGGTCGAGCCACTCCTGCCCGAGGCCCAGGCCGGTGACGCTCTCGAGCCCTTCGGGCGGGGCGGCCGGGGGGCGGTCGTAGGTCAGGAACCAGCACTCGAAGTAGTCATCCAGGATGCCCCGCGTCTCGGGCATGAAGGCGGTGAAGAGCGGGGCGTCCTCGATCCCCAGCGTCTTGAGCGGCTGCATGCGCGGGTGGTCCCCCAGGATCAGCCGTGCCCGGGCCTTGCCGAAGAGGCTGAGCTGGATCGAGCCGGAGAAGTAGATGTAGGACTTCATCAGCATCCCGCGGAACTGGCAGTAGTTCTTCATGCCGATGTTGCGCAGCCGGAGCGTGGGGCTGCGCGGGCGGTCGATCTCGATCTTCATGGCGAACTGCCCGTCCTTGTCGTACTGGCTGCTCACCGTCGTGTCGGTGATGACGAAGTCGAGGTTCGCCTGGTGCTTGGGCATGCCCCAGATGCCTTTGCCGCCTTTGACGGAGATCTCGGTGCTCACGGGCAGGTCGTAGACGAATTGCCCCGTGCCGAAGGTGTTCATCAGCAGCCCCGGCAGCATCCTGGGCGCCGGGCGCGGCCCCCGCGTGCAGGCCAGGCCGATGCTGAACTCGATGTACTTGCCGATGTCCGTCACCCGGTAGTCGATCACGGTGATGATGAGCAGGCCCTTGCCGTTCCACAGGCGGAAGGGGTGCAGTTCGTTACCGGGCATGAGCGCGGCGGCGCGGTCCGCATCGATGGGAAAGCCGGCCATCAGCGCCGGGGTCTGCTCCGAGTTGATGGGCAGTTGGAACGGGATGCCGTCGACCAGCGCGTGCCGGCCGGCCTGCCGCCGGATGCGTTTGGGAAGGGGCATGGGGGCGTCGGGTCAGGGAGCGGGTTGCGGGACAGGCTGGCTCAGGGCGTCGAGCATGAGCGGGAAGACGTCGCGCCCGGCATGGCGCCCCATGAACACGTCGAGGTGGCCGTAGCCGGGCAGCAGGTGCAGGGTGTGGTAGCCGGGCCGGAGGGCGTCGAAGTAGCGATGGCTGCGGATCTGGCTCTCGGGCAGGAAGCAGCGGTTGTCCTCCCCGGCGAAGAAGGCGAAACGGGCGGTCGTCTTCGGGCCGGCGGCGGCATAGTCGTCCGGCAGCACGTCGCTCAGCGGCTCGACGGTGACGAGGTGCCCGGCCCGGATGCAGCGTACGATCTGCCGGTAAAAGGTCATCGGGACGTGGGCGAACTCGTGCCGGAGCCAGTCGTGCGTCGCCTCGTTCAGGTTTTCGTGGCTCCACAGCGCCGGAAAGCCGCTGCCGTAGGAGAAGCTGACGTGCTTGCAGACGCCGTTGTCGCATTCGTGGTGCGTCAGTTCGACGAGGGCGTCGATGAGCTTCGGGACGAGGCCGGGCGCCTCGTCGCCCCAGCGGGGGTTCAGATACGGCGTCAGCCGCCGGACGACGGGCAGCAGGTAGGTCAGCTTGAAGGCCGACCAGCGCGGCACGACGGGGTGCAGCGAGACGGCATTGCTGACGATGGTGGTCACCTGCGGCACGAGGCCGGCCATGGCGGCCATGGTGAAGCTCGTCGAGCCCTGGCAGTGGATGATGGCTTTGATCGTGGGAGCCCCGGAGGCTTCGGCGACCGTCTCGACGGCCTTCGGATGGTCATAGAGCGCGGCCTGATCGAGCGTCCACTCGTTGGGTGGCAGGTCGATGCTCGCGCGCCAGTTTTCCAGCCAGACGTCGTAGCCGTCTTCGATCAGCGCATCCACGATGGTCGTCGGCACCGGGGCGCGGAAGATGTTCGCCCGCACGCCGGCGCCGTGAACCAGCAGCACCGGCCCTTTGTCGGGCGTCCGGGGGCCGCGGAGGTGGACGAGGGTGCATCGCATCCCGTCGCCCGCCGTGAACGGGACGAGGCGTTCGGTATAGCGCCGGGGCGAGGGCATGGTCGGTGCCGGGATGAGCCGGGCGGGATGAGCCGGGAGGAGCGGGTGGCCGCGTGCGTGGCGGCGCGGGAGACCGCGCGGGAGACGCCGGTCAGGCCGAGGCCGGGCGCGGCGCGTCGGAGGGCGCGGCGCGGCGCGGCGTGGGGCGCTGGTCGAGGATGCGGTCGGCCGTGCGGTTGGCCAGGGCGGCGATGGTCAGCGCCGGGTTGGGCCCGACGGGCCCGGGCATCACCGAGCCGTCGGCCACGAAAAGGCCGGGGTAGTGGAAGACCTCGCCGTAGGGATCGGTCACGCCCTCCTCGGCGGTTTCTCCCATCGAGCAGCCGCCCAGCGGGTGGACGGTGACGACGCGGTTGAGGTGCCAGGTCGGGTTGCTGATGAAGCGGGCGCCCCAGGCGTGGGCGATGTCCCGCATGGTGTCGCGGAGCCGGTCGAAGTAAGGCTTCGAGGCGGCGAGCCGCCAGTCCAGGGCGAGGCGGTTACGATGGAGCGAGAAGGTGCCGTCGGCGATGTCGCGGCCCATGCCGAGCAGAGGCAGGGAGCTGGCCGAGGCGTGTCCGTGCCCGAGCAGGTCCCTCAGCGTGCCGCTGATGTCCGTCTGCGGGTTGCGGGTGATCGTGGCCCAGAGGCGTTTGAGCGAATAGCCGACGAGGCGGCGGAGGACGGCCGGGGTGTTGCTCGTCTCCACGATCCAGTTGGCGAAGGCCGGGAGGCCGGCATCTTCGATGTACGCGCCGCGGCCCGGGGTGCCGTCGCCGTCCAGGGTGTCCGGCAGGCGGATGGCGCTGGTGATGACCGGCCCGAAGCTGGGCGAGAGCACGCGGGGGCGGCCGTCCTGCCGGGCCCGGTGGGCGAAGGCGAGCAGGTCGCCGTTGCCGCAGAACTGCCGGCCGAGCCGTCGGCTCAGGTGCGGGAAGGCCGCGCGGTTCTTGAGCAGCAGGAAGGTCGTGCCCAGCGTGCCCGCTGCGAGGATCAGCCGGTCGGTCGTCAGCCGGGTCAGCTCGTCGCGGGCCGGGTGGTGGGAGGGGCGCGTCGGGTCGTGCCGGGCGTAGAAGACGGCAAAGCCGCCGTCGGTGGGTTCGAAGAAGCGGACCTCGCAGAGCGTGCGCAGGTCCGCACCGTGGTGGCGGGCGGCCGAGAGGTAGGTGACGTCGAGCGTGTTCTTGCTGCCGTAGTTGCAGCCGATGTCGCATTCGCCGCAGAGCCGGCAGGTGTAGCGCGTCCGGCCGTGCAGGTTGGGCAGGGCCTCCTCGATGGGTTCGCCGGGGACGGGCGGGCGCCCCTGGTTGGCGAAGGTGACGGCCAGGGGGGGCAGGAGCCAGGGCAGCCCCAGGCGCCCGGCGGCCTCCTGCATGGCCTGCGTCTTGGGCGTGTGGCGATAGGGCGCGTGGTCGAACGGGTAGCGCTGCACGTTCAGCATGCGCTCGACCTGGTCGTAGTGCGGGTCGAGGTCCGCCCGGGTGACGGGCCAGTACTCGTAGCCGTCCTGCCGCGGGTCCTCCCGGACGAACCAGCGCTCGTCCTTGCGGAGGTGGACGTTGGCGTAGATCAGCGACCCCCCGCCCAGGCCGCTGCCGACGATGGCTTCGATGCCCCGGAAGGACCAGACGTTGAACAGCCCGTAGAGCCCCTCGCTGGGGTCCCAGACGTTGCGGCTCATCTCATAGGGGCTGCGCGGGTACGAGCCGGGCGGATACGGGCGGCCGCGCTCCAGCACACACACGCGCAGGCCGGCCTCGGCCAGCCGGTAGGCGGTCACGGACCCGCCGAACCCGGAGCCGACGATGACGGCGTCGAAATGGGTGTCGGACATGACAGGGAGACGTGAGGGACGGGCGGCGGGCTGCCATGAGGCGCGCGCCCGGGGAGGGAAGGGCGTGGGGTACAGAAGTGCCATGGCGGCCCCACATGCGCCAACCCGGACTCCCTCATAGTCGGGGCCTTTCCCTACAGATGCAAGCCGACGAGGAGATATTCAGCGGTCAGGGGCGGCGGTCAGCCAAAGAGCCAGCGGACGACGTAGACGGCCAGGAAGAGGGCGACGACGTCGGCGATGAGGCCGGCGGCCACGGCGTGGCGGGTCTTCTTGACGCCGACGGCGCCGAAGTAGACGGCGATCACGTAGAAGGTCGTCTCCGTCGAGCCGAACATGGTGGCCGCCATCTTTACCAGCAGCGAATCCTCGCCGTACTGGTTGATCATGTCCAGCACGATGGCGGCCGAACCGGAGCCGGTCAGCGGGCGGAGGATCATCATGGGCAGCACCTCCGAGGGCACGCCGATGAAGCCCAGCACCGGCCGCAGCCCGTCGATCAGGAAGTCCATCGCCCCGGAAGCCCGGAACATGCCGATGGCGAACAGGATGGCGACCAGGTAGGGGATGATCGTCACGGCGATGCTGAAGCCGTCCTTCGCGCCTTCGACGAACTCTTCGTAGACGGGTACCTTCTTGTACAGCCCGTAGAGAGGAAACCCGACGATGAGCAGGGGCAGGACGAAGACGGAGACGACGTCGATGACGGTGCGGAGGGTGTCCATGGGACGTGTCGAATGTCGAGTGGCGAGTGGCGAATGGCGAGTGTCGAGTGTAGAGTGTCGAATGTAGAGTGGCGAGTGGCGAGTGGCGAGTGTCAAACGGGTGTTACGCTGCGGGTGATGGAGCCGCTACGTTTCTTTCCCTTCGCTACCGCTCCATTGTGCTGGATCCCCGATCGAGTCGGGGATGTCGGCTGCATAGGCACGAGGGGGCTCATCCGCCCCATTCCGTGAATACCTGTTCCTGTGAGCAGGAGAAGGGGCGGTGTCGCGCCGCGACGGAGGGGTAGCCCCTCGGCGAGGGCGGCACAGCGGCGGGTGTTGACCCCCTTCCCCCTGCGGGGACTTCCCCCTGATCGGCCTGCGGCCAGGGGGAAGAACTCGTTCCGGCACGAAGCCGCAAACCAGATCCTCCCCTTGCGAAGGGGAGGTGTCGCGCAGCGACGGAGGGGTAGCCCTCCCACGGGATAGATCTCGACAGCGTAACATCGGTGTCGGATGTGAATGTGGAGTGGCGAGTGGGCTAAGGTTTGCCTGCCTCTCAGTTCTCCCTGTTCGGGTCCGTGGCGCGGAAGGCAGGGAGGCGGCCCAGGAGTTTGGCGGCGGTGATGGCGACGATGAGCGAGCAGAGCGTGACGATGATGATGGCGAAGATGAGCTGGTTGATCTGCAGACCCATGATCGCCACGAGCAGCACCGGCGGCACGAGCTGCACGCTGGCCGTGTTCATCGCCAGCAGCATCACCATCGGGTTCGTCGCGGTGTCCTTGACCGGGTTGAGTTTTTGCAGCTCCTCCATCGCCTTGATGCCCAGCGGGGTGGCGGCGTTGCCCAGCCCGAGGATGTTGGCCGTCAGGTTCAGCACGATCATGCCCATGGCCGGGTGGCCCTTCGGGATCTCGGGAAAGAGGGGCCGTAGCAGCGGCTGCGTGACGCGGACGAGGGCGTGGACGAGGCCGGACGTCTCGGCGATGCGCAGCAGGCCCGTCCACAGCGCGATGGCGCCGATCAGCCCGAGGGCGAGCGTCACGGCCGTCTCGGCGAGGCTGAAGGCGGCTTCGGTGATGGCGGTCATCTTCACGAAGCGCACCGGCGGGAAGGTCACCGTGGTCGCGGCCAGCGAGTCGCCCTGCAGGGCCAGCGGGGTGACGATGCCGCGCAGGTCGTTGTCGCGGGCGGAGGTCATGCGCCGGATGGTGTCCAGCGGCTCGGGGACGCCGGCATCGCGGGCGAAGCGGAGCTGCCGGCCGTCGGCGGTCTGCACGAGGACCCCCTCGTAGGCGGCCGTCGGCGCGGCCGTCGTGCCGTAGAAGGCCCGGTAGGCCTCGGCGTCGATGGTCACGGCGACGGGCACGCGGCGGGCCTCCGGGTCGTAGCCCCGGGGGAAGTGGAGCGTGACCGGCAGCGGCTGGTCGTTGCGGTAGGTGTCGCGGGCGAGATCCCGTACGTCCGAGACGAGCGCGAAGACGAGGCTGAAGAGGATGAGCCCGGCCCAGATGTAGTTCAGCATGGCACTCCCGGCGGTGGTGGATGCGAGCAGAGGAAAACCGCCGGGAAGATAGGCAATGCAAGGGCGGTACGCTTTCGGCGGCGGGCTTTCGGTGGCGAGCTTTCGGCGAGAGGGATCGCACTTCGCTTCTCACCGTTCGTCCGGGTCCTCCGGAGCGGGGGCGTATTCGCGGGGCAGGAGGTCGGCCACGCGCTCGTCGGCCATGGCGCCGTGGACCTGGAGCGCACCGGGGGGGAAGAGGTAGCCGTCCTCGTAGATCGTAGCCAGCAGCGTGTTCATCTTCAGCCAGCTCACCTGCTCGTCCGGCTTCCAGTCGCGGCGGTACCTCCAGTCGTGCCGGTGCTGGGTATAGACGACGCGCAGGAAGCCGTCGAACGACAGCCCGAAGGCGCCCGGCGTCTCACGGGGGAAGAGGACGTCGTCCCGGGTGATCGGCTTGACCTCGATCACATCGGTGACGTAGTACGCGTCCGTCTCGATGTCCGTCCGCTCGCGCGTGAAGTCTTCCATCATCTGGAAGTGTTCCTGCTCGACCCGGCCCTGCGCCAGGGCCCGGAGCAGGTGCCGGAACGAGCCGAGGTAGGTCTGGGCGCGGGCTTCGGCCCAGCGGGCGGCTTCCTCGGGGCTCTGCGGCGTCATCTCTTCGAAGCGAGGGCGGCCGGAGTAGGTCAGCAGCCGCGCCTTGCGGTCCCATTCGAACCGCTCGAGCTGGAACGTCAGCCGGTAGCCGAGGGCGTGGTTCTCGATCTGGAGTGGAGCGGCGGCGGTGGCCGTGAGCACGTTACCCAGGTTGGAGCGCTCGAAGTCGAGCACGTAGGGGTTGAGGATCTCCGTCTGGGCGGCGTTGGGAGAGGGGCCGAGGAAGAGAGCTTCGAACTCGGCATACCGTTGGCGCCAGCGTCGGGGCGGCCGGGCGGTGACCTCTACGGCGTCCAGTTCGTAGACGGCCGGCGCGAGGCGCACGTCCTGCGTCAGCAGGCGGTCGGCGGGCCGCACGTCGAGCGGCAACGCCTGGTCCTGGTAGCCGACGACGGAGACGACCAGCTCATAGGCGCCGGGTGCAACGCCTGTGATGCGGTAGACGCCGGCGGAGTCGGTGGAGGTGCCGCGCAGGGTGTGGGCCAGGAAGACGTTCGCGCCCGGCAGCGGCGCCCCGGTGGCGGCGTCGAGGACGCGGCCGGTCAGCGTGGCCCCGTCCTGCGCGGTTGCCGGGAGGGCGACCGACGCGGCGATCAGCAGGGCGAGGACCCCCGGCAGCAGGAGGCGCGGTATGGCAGGGTCGGGGAGGTGCATCGATAGGAGGGCGCGGTGGGCCCCGGCTCTCAGGCCGTTTCCGGGCGGGGGACCGGCGCCGGCTCGTCCCGGTCCAGATAGGCCCGCAGCGTGTCGGCCGGGGGCGGGGGCGTGCACAGGCTGACGGTGACGAAGACGAGCAGGTTGGCGGCCAGCCCGAAGACGCCCTCGTGTAGCGGGACGGGCTTCCAGCCGGGGGCCAGGAGGAACAGCGTGTTCACCGCGAGCCCGGCGACGAGCCCGGCCAGGGCGCCCGGCCCCGTGGCCCGCGGCCAGTAGAAGGCGGCGAACATGAGCGGGAAGATCTGCGCCACCCCGCCGTAGGAGCCCAGCAGCAGCGCCACGATGGAGACGTCCGAGACGACGGCGAAGTAGAAGGCGATGCTGGACAGCACCAGCACCAGCAGGCGGATCCAGCGCCGCTCCGCGTGGTCGTCCAGGCGTCGCTTCAGCAGCGGCTGCACCCCGTCGCGCACGCCGATCGAGGCGGCGGCGTGCAGGATGGTGTCCCCCGAGGACATCGAGGCGGCCAGCGTCCCGGCACACACCAGCCCGACGAGCAGGGGCGGCAGTTCGATCTGCGTGAGCAGGTAGGGCACGATGGTGTCTGCCGGCTCGACGCCGGGGAAGGCCAGCACGCCGGCGAAGCCGATCAGCAGGATCGGGACGAGGAACAGCTGGAACGTCGGGTAGAGGACGACCGTCAGGCGCAGGGCGCGTTCGCTGCGGGCGGCGTAGCTTTTCATGAACAGGTGGGGCCACATCGAGAAGCCCGCGGCCGAGACGAGCACGGCCGAGCTGTAGGCCCACCAGTTCCACGGCCGCCCGTCGGCATCCAGGCCCGGGGCGTTCAGCATGGCGCCGGCGTCGCTCGCCGCGATGCGCTCGAACATCGGCCCGACGCCGCCATAGAGCGCATACGGCAGGTAGAGGCCCAGCCCCCAGGCCACCACCAGCATGAACAGCCCCTGGAACGTGTTCGTCCAGCCCACGCCCATCACGCCGCTGCTGAGCACATAGACGAGCACGACGCCGTAGGTCACCAGCGCGCCGGCCCACTCGGGGATGCGCCCGCCCGAGATGGTGGCGATGATGTATCCGGCGCCTTTCATCTGGAGCGTCAGGTAGGGGACGAAGGCAACGATGCTCAGCGCGGCCAGCAGCACCGATAGCGTACGGCTGTCGTAGCGGTGGGCCAGCAGCTCGGCCTGCGTCACGAAGCCGAAGCGTGCACCGAGCCGCCGGGCGCGGGGGCCCATGAAGTAGAGCGGCACCATGCCGATGATGCCGTAGGCGATGATGTAGAACGCCGCCGCTCCCCGTGAATAGGCCCAGCCGGGCGCACCGAGGAAGGCAAACGAGGAGAAGACCGACGCGCCCAGCACGAAGTAGAGCAGCACCACGTTCATGGCCCGGTCCCCCGCCACATAGCCCGCCACGCTGCTGGACACCTTGCGTCCGGGGAGGACACCCATGAGCAACGAAACGGCCAGGTAGAGGCCGCAAATCACAAGGGCGATGATCCAGTTCTCCAAGGCAGCGATCAGCGATGAGCGGTCAGAGGTCTAGCTACCTGACACGTTGAGGACATGCTCTCTGAGAACTCGAAATCGTGCGGTTTCGTCATCCCGACTCCGATCGGGGATCCAGGCAAAAATGCTCATATGTCCTGGATTCCCGCCTGCGCGGGAATGACGGTGAGGACACAGCGCGCGACTTCCTGTGATTTAGAGGACGTTTGCACTTTTTCGAACGTGTCAGGGAGTCAGGTCAGCAGTCAGTGATGTTCTCTGTCGTCTTCGCCCCGGTAGAGCCAGGTCAGCGCGATCAGCATGACGAAGAGCCAGCCGACGACCCAGGCCAGCGACAGCGGAAGACCGAGCACCAGGGGGAAGGTACCGGAAAAGGGGACGTAGCCGGGCCAGACGAGCGCCAGGGTGGTCAGCAGCAGGCAGGCCACGAACCCGCGGCGGCGGCGCTTCCAGCGGGACGAGACGGGCCGCGAGAAAAACACGAGGCCCCGGGGCATGGACGGGGGTTCCGACATACGGCAGGCGGTGACGCGCGCGGACAGAGAAAACGCACCGGCTGATCCTACGAGGAACGAGGCAGAATCACAAGGTGTGAGCGGTCAGCCGTCAGCCGTCAGCCGTCAGCGGTAAGCCAGTAGCCAGCAGCCAGCCGCTTGAGAAGGGGCGGTGTCGCGGAGCGACGGAGGGGTAGACCTCGGGCGATGGCGGCGCAACAGCGGGTGTTGACCCCCTTCCCCCTTCGGGGACTTCCCCCTGTACGGCCTGCGGCCAGGGGGAAGAACTCGTTCCGGCACGAAGCGGTCAGCCGTCAGCCGTCAGCGGTAAGCCAGTAGCCCGCAGCCCCCAGCTGCACAGCAAGCCCCATCGTGTCAAGCCAGATCACTGATCGCTGAACGCTGAACGCTGATCGCTGAAAGCCGTCCTGCGACCCTTGCCATCTGGCCCGGGCCGCGCTACGGGCGGGGCGTGCGAGTCCGGCGGGGGGTGGGGACGGGGTGGCGGGGCCTCGGTGGCCGGTCCGGGCGGCCGAGGACCGGGACGTGCCGGCGGTGGGGCCGAGGAGGCAGCGGTTCGACCGGGGCCGGCGGGTTCGGATCGGGTGGGGGCGGGTCGTCCGCGTCGTTGTCGTTGCCGTCGCGCATGAGCTTCAGGGCGTACAGCCCCACCAGAAACGGCGCGATCCCCACCAGCAGAACGAGCAGTTCATACATGACGTGCCTCCCCGGTCCTTCATCAAATCTATACGATTAGTATCGGTTGCCGGCCGACAAGATTCTAGTGCATTGTCGCTTTCTATTGACGATTTTCAAGCCGGCCGTATCCCCGCTCCGAAGCTGAACGTGAACCGATTCATGCAGGTGCTGAACGTCGAGATCAAAGCCCGCTGTGCCGATCATGAACCGATCCGGCAGTATCTACAGGCCCACGAGGCTCGGTTCGTGGGGGAGGACCACCAGGTGGACACTTACTTCCGCGTCCCGAACGGTCGGCTGAAGCTGCGGGAAGGGACCATCGAACGGGCGCTGATCCACTACGACCGTGCCGACGAGCACGGGCCGAAGCGCTCGGACGTGCACCTCTACCATCCCGGCACGGGCGATGCGTCGGCGTTGAAAGCCACGCTGGTGCAGGCGCTCGGCGTGCGTGCGGTGGTGGATAAGCGGCGGGAGATCTACGTTATCGACAACGTGAAAGTCCACCTCGACCGCGTCGAGGGCCTGGGGACGTTCGTGGAAATCGAGGCCATCGACCGGGAGGGGCACCGTACACCGGAGGCGCTCCGTGCTCAATGCGAGCGTTATCTGGCCGCCTTCGGTATCGCGCCGGAGGACCTCGTCGCCGGGTCGTATGGCGATGCGATGGAGGCCCGGACCTGCGGGTCGGCGGCCTGAACCCCTCCTGCCATACGTTGATCGCCACGGACATTCATTCCTCCCTGTTCTCATGCCCCGTTCTCGCATGGATTTCCCAACGCATCGTGTGTGCCTGTGGTCCGGGCCGCGCAACGTGTCCACGGCCCTGATGTACAGCTTTCGCCAGCGCCGCGATACGCGCGTGGTCGATGAGCCGCTCTACGGCCACTACCTGCGCGTCACCGGTGCGCCACACCCGGCCCCCGAAGCCGTCCTGGCGGCGCTGGACACCGACGGCGAACGGGTGGTGCGCGAGGTGGTGCTGGGACCGTGCGACCGGCCGGTGCTCTTCATGAAGCACATGGCGCATCACCTGATCGACCTCGACCTCGGGTTTCTGGACGAGACGGTGAACGTGCTGCTCATCCGCGACCCCCGGGACATGCTGCCGTCGCTGGCGAAGCAGCTCCCCGAGCCGACCCTGCGCGACACCGGCCTGGCCCGTCAGGTGGCGCTGCTGGACGACCTGCTCGCCCGCGGGCAGGATCCGCCGGTGCTCGACGCCCGCGAGCTGCTGCTCGATCCGCCCGGGGTGCTGCGGCAGCTCTGCCGGCGGATCGGCCTGCCGTTCGACGAGGCCATGCTGCGCTGGCCGGCGGGGCCGAAGCCGGAAGACGGCGTCTGGGCGCCCTACTGGTACGAGAGCGTCCATCGCTCCACCGGCTGGCAGCCCTACCGGCCCAAGACCGCCCCGTTGCCCGAGCACCTGCGCCCACTCCTGGAGGCCTGCCGGCCCTACTACGAGCGGCTCTACGCCCGGGCCCTTCGACGAACGACGGAAGAAGAGCAGCGGTCGGCATAGCTTTCAGCCGTCAGCGGTCAGCCAGTAGCCAGAAGCCCACAGCCCACAGCCCACAGTCCGCAGTCCGCAGCCCACAGCCCGCAGCCCACAGCCCGCAGCCCACAGCCCGCAGCCCACAGCCCGCAGCCCACCCATCATGCCTGACGCCCAGCGCCCCGAACCAGTCCTGCCCGATCCTCGCAACGCCGGCATCCTCGTCTACGTCAACGGCGCCATCGTGCCTCGCGAGGAGGCCTGCGTCTCCGTCTTCGACAGCGTCGTGCAGGCCGGCGATGCCGTCTGGGAGGGGCTCCGCGTCTACGACGGCAAGGTGGCCGAACTGGAGGCCCACCTGGACCGGCTCTTCGACTCGGCGCACGCGCTGGCCTTCCAGGAGGTGCCCTCGCGCGAGGTCGTGCGGCAGGCCCTGTTCGACACGCTCCGGGCCAACGGCATGCGGGACGGCGTCCACATCCGGCTGACGCTCACGCGCGGCAAGAAGGTGACCTCCGGCATGAACCCGAAGTGGAATCAATACGGCCCGACGCTCATCATCCTGCCCGAGTGGAAGCCGCCCATCTACCGCGACCGCCGCCTGCGGCTCATCACCTCCTCCATCCGCCGCAACAACCCGCAGTGCCTCGACTCCAAGATCCACCACAGCAACCTGATCAATAACATCCTCGCCAAGATCGAGGCCAACCACGCCGGTGCCGACGGGGCGATCATGCTGGACCTGAACGGGTTCGTCTCGGAGGTCAACGGCACCAACCTGTTCATCGTCCGCCGCGGTGAGGTGATCACGCCGCACGCCGACAGTTGCCTGCCCGGCATCACCCGCGGGCTGGTCCTGCGCCTGGCCCGGGCCGACGGCATCCCGGCCGTCGAGCGCAACGTCTCGATGACCGAGGTCTACACGGCCGATGAGGTGTTTGCCACCGGCACGGAGGGCGAACTCGCCCCGGTGGAGGAGGTGGACGGCCGCCGGATCCGGGGCGTGGAGGACCGGCCCATCACGCGCCGGCTCCAGCAGCGCTACGCCGAGTGGGTCCGCACCCACGGCACGCCGATCCCGGAATGAGTCGTCAGCGGGTCAGCCTGACGGCTGAAAGCTTCTGGCTACGGGCTTCTGGCTTCTGGCTACGGGCTGCTGGCTATTCGCGGAAGGCTGACCGCTGACGGCTGACCGCTGACGGCTGACCGCTGACGGCTGAAAGCTGACCGCTGAAAGCTGACCGCTGAAAGCTGCGGGCTTCGTGCCGGAACGAGTTCTTCCCCCTGGCCGCAGGCCCTGCAGGGGGAAGTCCCCGAAGGGGGAAGGGGGTCATGACCGCCGCATCGCCGCCATCATCCGGGGGCTACCCCTCCGTTGCGGCGCGACACCGCCCCTTCGCAAGCGGCTGGCTACTGGCTTCGGGCTGACGGCTGACCGCTGACGGCTGACCGCTGACGGCTGACCGCTGACCGCTGACGGCTGAAGGCAGGTTTTGCCCGGGGGGATGAAAAAAACGGGGGCGGCCCATGTCCGGTGGGCACGGGAGGCATGTGCCGCGAGCGGTGGAACGTTGGAAGGCAGAGCGGTCCCTGCAGGGTCGAAACGAGGGAAAACGGCGCGATCCAGGGCCCTGGCGCAGGAGCGTAGGCGATAAAATCCACGCATCGCCGCTTTAGGATGTATCGGATCGGTCGATGCAGAGGGTAACCCATGAATCGGGTCCCTTGCCGGGCCGCATGGGGTGGCACGGTCTTTGACGAAGGCCCTGTTGCACTCGAAAACCCTGAGCATAGCCCACTAGCGAGCCGTGATCTCTCGACACACGACCCAGACGATGGGGGATGATAGAGCCAGCAGAAGGCGTCCGGTGCGTGTGATTCGACGTGAGGGATTTCCGCGTACACAGTAACCCACAGTAGTCCCGGCACGGGTCGGTCGCTGCAACGGCCGGTTCGTGGAGCCGCCTGCTGATTCCTGTTCATCACAAACCACCAGACGACATCTGTAATCCTTAGGAGGCGCTAGTTATGAGTCTAACGAGAGCACTACGCCGCTGTGGTGGGTGGATCGTAGTCACCGCCCTCATGAGCTGGTTCGGCACCGGTCTGGCCCACGGCTTCGACACCTACGACGGAGGCCCGGACGGCCCCGGCGCATCGCTGGAACAGTACCTCGATGCGGACGGCACCCTCAACCTCCCGGCCGGCTTCACGGGGAGTTTGAACCCGGCCGGCTGGAACATGAGCTTCGACGCGCAGGGGCGGCCCGTCTTCACGCGGGCGGCGACGGCCGCGGCGTCGATGGCGGCCCTCGCCGCCGGAGACGAGGCCTGGAACCCGAACCGCGAGTTCAACAGCATGGGCGCCAACGGCAACATCTACGCCGTCGTCGTCGACGTGGACGGCAACGTGTACGTGGGCGGCAGCTTCACCAAGGCCGGCGGCCGCACCGCGCCCTACATCGCCAAGTTCCAGGTCGGCTCGAACAATGCCAAGAAGTGGGTCAACCTGGCCGACGACCTCGACGGGAACGTGTGGGCGCTCGCCATCGGCCCGGACGGCTACGTCTACGCCGGCGGCGAGTTCTCGACGGCCGGGGGCGTGACGGTCAACAACGTGGCCCGCTACACCGGCTCCGCGTGGGAGGCCCTGGGGGCCACGCCCGGCACCAACGGGACGGTCTACGCGCTGGCCTTCAGCGGTAACAACCTCTACGTCGGGGGAGACTTCGCCTCGGCGGGGTCGGCCTCGGCGGCCAACGTGGCCGTCTACAACACGCTCAGCGGCTCCTGGAGCGCCCTGGGTTCGGGCACGAGCGGGACGGTCTATGCCCTCGAGGTGATCGGTGGCAACGTCTACGCCGGCGGCTCGTTTGCCACGGCCGGCGGCACCACCGTCAACAACATCGCCCGCTGGAGCGTGCCCAACGAGCTCTGGTTCGCCCTGGAGAATGCCAACACCGGCATCAACGGCGTGACCGGCACCGTCTACGCACTCGATGCGGACGGATCGGACCTCTACCTGGGCGGGAGCTTCACGGTGGACGTCAACGGCTCCGACACGGGCACGAACCTGGCCCGGTGGACGGGCACCAACTTCCTCCGGCTCTCCGACGGCGCCGGTGAAGGCGCCAACGGCACCGTCTACAGCATCGCCGTGCGCAACACCGGCACGCGCGCCGTCTACATCGGCGGGGCGTTCACCCAGGCCGGCAGCACCACCGTCAGCCGCGTGGCCGTGTGGGACCCCGCCGGGGAGGACTTCACGCCGCTCGACGACGCGCAGCTCTTCGCCGCCAGCGGCGCCGGTGGCACCGTGCGTGCGCTCTTCTACAGCCAGCGCGGTTCCACCGACGAACTCTACGTCGCCGGTGCGTTCACGACGGTCGGCGGTGGGTTCAACGTCAACCGCATCGCCTACTGGGACCTGGACCAGACCGCCGGCAGCGGCGAATGGCGCGGCCTCGGTCACGGCGTCAACGGGCCCATCTATGCCCTGCTGGTCAACAACAGCCGCCTCTACGTCGGCGGGGACTTCGACGCCGTCGGCGGTATGCAGGCCAACAACGTGGCCTACCTCAGCCTCTCCGACTTCTCCTGGAACCGCCTCACCAACGGCGGTACCCTGAACGGGACGGACGGCCCGGTCTATGCGCTGGCAGCCTATAACGACGGCACCGACAACTTCATCGTCGTCGGGGGAGACTTCACCTACGTGCCGGGTGCCACCGGCTTCAACACGGAAGCCAACAACCTGGCCTACTGGGACAGCAACGATGGCGGTACCGGCGTAGGCACGTGGGGCCGCTTCGATGACGGTGCGACCAGCTACGGCACCAACGGCCCGGTCTATGCACTCGAGATGGAGAGCGCCAGCGCGGACATCGCGACGACCAACTTGCTCTATGTCGGCGGCAGCTTCACCTCGGCCACGGGGACGGCCGCGAACAACATCGCGAGTTTCGATGCCACGTCGGGTGGTGTAGCGGCCATCGGCAACGGCTTCAACGGCCCGGTCTACGCCCTGGAGTACCACTCGAACGGCGACGACCTCTACGTGGGCGGCAACTTCACGGCCTCCGGGTCGACAAGCTACCCCTACCTGGCCAGCATCAATGCCGGGACGACCATCCAGGTCTGGGACGGCTTCGGGGCCAGCGGCGTCGGCACCAACGGGCCCGTCTACGACCTGCACATTCGCACGCCGGGCTCGGCCCTCGGGGACACGAACCCGCTCTTCATCGGGGGCGACTTCACCTCGATCACCTACGATGACGACCAGAGCGGGGGCGGTACGAGCGCCGGCACCACGAGCGCCAGCTACATCGCCATCTGGGACGGTGCCAGCGATGCCGATGCGGCCGCCCCGAGCACCGGCACGGGTGTCAACGGCCCGGTCTATGCCCTCTACTTCGACGGCACGAGCCTCTTTGCCGGCGGGGCCTTCACGACGGCCAACGGCACGGCGGCCTCGGGTACGGCCTATGCCGTCATCGAGAGCGGGAACGTGACGAGCTGGAACGCCCAGGGCAGCGGCGTCAACAGCACCCCGCGTGCCGTCGCCAACTACTCGGAGTCGTCCATCGGCTACGTGGTCTACGCCGGCGAGTTCACGCAGGCCGGCGACGGCCAGCCCAGCTACGGCCTGGCCGCCTACGACCCGCCGACGGTCTCCTCGGGGAGCAGTGGCGGTGACACCGCGCCCACGACCGCCCCGGCGCTGTCCTACCTCGGCGATGGGTTCGACATCCAGACGCTCGACCGGACGAACGAGATCAACGCGGCGATTCCGTATCGCGTAACGCTGACGTGGGGCTCGGTCTCCGGCGCGAGCAATTACAAGCTCTGGTATGATGTCGGTGCTGCGCAGGACGGCGTGGACCTCAGCGGGGCCGCCGACTACTTCGGCGCGGATACCACCTACACGATCGAGATCACGACCAATACGAACGTCGCCATCGAGTTCGTCGTCTGTGGTACGATCGCGACCTCCAACGGAGCCTACAACGGCGATCCCGATAACATCGTCAGTGGGGACCATGCCAACAACGGATCCGATCAGGACGGTGCCTGCCTGACCGATGGTGTCGACGACGATGCCGATAACGACGACAACGGAACGATCGATGCCGGTGAGACGGTCTCGGGTGTGAACATCAACATCGAAGATGCCACGCTCAACATGACCTACAACGGCACGACGTACACCACGGAGGCCGACTTCGCGCTGCCGAGCACGCCGACGAGTGTCGTCGCCACGGTCATCATCCCGAACAGCATCTCGCCGACGCTGTACACGGCGAGCACCAGCGAGAACCTGGACGACGGCGACATCGTCGTGGCCGTGTGGACCGATCCGTCGACGGGCCTGCTCAACGGCGGCGGTTACGGCGTCCATCACGTGACCTCCGGCCAGGACCTCGTGTTCAACATCTACGGAGACAACCCGGTCACGCCCGCCAAGGACGGCTTCGCGCCGGGCGAGTACATGCGGTTCTTCGTCTTCGAGCACGACCCGACGGCCGACGGCGCCGCCGATGCCAACTTCTCCGGGACCTACTACCTCGCCAAGGTCACCTTCCGCGATGCGACGCCGAACTTCTCGGCCAGCACGATCTACGAGGCGACCTCGTTCGAGGCCTACGACATCACCTACAACAGCCACGAGCACCTGATCTCGCTCCAGCAGGGCTGGAACCTGATGTCGACGTTCCTGGAGCCGAACGGAAGCACCTCGGAGGACATCGAGGACGTCTTCAAGGCGTCCGCTGGTGCCGCGAGCATCGGCTTCACGAGCGGGGCCACCTCCAACTTCGGGCTGGCCCGGTCGCTCGACGGCGGGTTGTACTACCCGACCTTCGGTATCAACACCATCGACACGTACGACACCGACAGCGGCTACCAGGTCTA
The DNA here is from genome assembly GCA_003285105.1 of Roseithermus sacchariphilus. GTDB lineage: Bacteria > Bacteroidota > Rhodothermia > Rhodothermales > MEBIC09517 > Roseithermus > Roseithermus sacchariphilus. The sequence continues at coordinate 2,580,432 of CP030158.1, forward strand.
CATGAGCGCGGCGGACACGTTGCAGATCCTGGGCTCGCTGCCGGGCGACCTGGACGTGAGCGTGGTGGAGACGCGCTGGACGATCATCCCGTACCTGCGGAACGAGCGGCAGCGCATCGAGGATGCCCTCGAAGCCGATCTGAACGACATCGTGGCCGTCCGTGACAATGCCGGTAACGCGTTCATCCCGGCCTTCGGGATCAACCAGATCGAGTGGATGACGCCCGGCCAGGGCTACCTCATCTACATGAACGACGGGGATGGAACCTCCGGTGAGACGCTGACGCTGACCTTCAGCGCGAGCAACAACTTCGTCGCGGACTCGATCCTGACGCGGAAGCAGGCCGAGCGGGCCGCCCTGGGCCGTGAGGTGGCCGAGGAGATCCCGGCCTTCCCGGTGCCGGTGCAGAGCACGCGCTTCACGCCGGTGCGGACGCAGACCGGCTCGTCGGCCACGCTGATCCTGGAGAGCCAGGAGCTGCGGGTGGGCGATGAGATCGGCGTGTTCAACCAGGCCGGAGACGTCGTCGGCGTCGGGGTCGTCGAGCAGAAAGGCCGTGTGGCCGTCACCATCTGGGGGGATGACATCATCACCGAAGACGTGGTCGACGGCGCGCAGCTCGGCGAGGAACTGACGCTGCGGGCCTGGGTGCAGCAGCTCGGCTCCGAAGAGGCCATCGACGTGCTGCGCCTGCGGGACGTGCTCTCGGGGGCGGAGATGGACCCGGTCGTCCGCTACGAGGAGAACGGCGTCCATGCCGGTGAGGTGAATGTGGCCAACGTGCAGGTGAGCACGGAAGGCGACCTGGGCCTCCCGACCGAGTTCGAGCTGGCGCAGAACTACCCGAACCCGTTCAACCCGGTCACCACGATCCGCTACGCCCTGCCCGAGGCGGCGCAGGTCACCCTGGAGGTCTTTGACATCACGGGGCGGCGTGTGGCGCAGCTGGTCAACACGCAGCAGGCCGCTGGCCGCTACGAGGCCACTTGGAACGGCCGCAACAGCGCCGGGCAGCAGGTCTCCAGCGGCGTGTACTTCTACCGCATCACCGCCGGGACCTTCACGCAGACCCATCGGATGGTGCTGCTGAAATAGCCCCGGGATCGTTCACGAACCCGGATTCCTTACCGAACCACGCGAGGGGGAGCGGCCGCCGGTCGCTCCCCCTCGTCGTTCCGGGGGAAAGTCTTGCCGGGGCGCAGGAAGGGGCGTACGGTCCCGGATCTGCGGGGGCGCGCCGGGCGGGGCGGCAGCGCCCGAAAGCGGCCTGAAAGCGGGCTGAAAGCGGCCAGAAAGCGGGCCGGGCGGGGCGTTTCGAGGGCGCCGCGGCGGGAAGCAGGCGGTGCGGCCGGGCGGCGCGGAGGCCGGACGGCTTGGCACATCGTTTGTCCCCGGAGCAGGCCGGTGCCCCCGCTCATCGTCCGGGCGTGGGGTGCGCCCCCTCTCTTCCCCAGGTGCGTCATCCATGCAAACCGGCCGATCCTCCCGATGGCTCCGGGTGCGGGCCTTCCTGCCGTGGCTGGTGCTGAGCGTCGCGGCGCTCGGGCCGTCCACGGCGTCGGCCCAGAACCGGCTGGTCCCCACGTTCTTCCGGCCGATCCACGAGCGCACGGGCAACTCGGCCATCGTGCTCATGGGGCGCGATACGATCCCGGCCATCCACGACCTGATCCAGGATCAACTGGTGCGGCTGGACTCGCTCGACGAGATCGGCATCTTCCGCCGTTTTCCCCAGGGGGATAGCTGTGTCGGGGCCGGCGTCTGGCAGAACGAGCCCCTCAGCATCACCGTCTGGGGCGACAACGAGCAGACCAACACCATCGACGGCATGCGGGCCGGCGACAGCCTCTACGTCCGCGTCTGGCACCGGAGCCTCGACTCCCTGCGCGTCGACGTGCGCGTCACCTATTCCGCCGACCCCCCGGCCACCGTGGCCTCGCCCATCTACGTCCCCAACGGCATCTACCTGGTCACGGACGTCCCGCGGCCGAACGATCCCGGCGGGGGCTCCGGTGGCGGCGGGGGCGGCTCCGGCGGGGGAGACGGCGGGGGCTCCGGCGGCGGCGGTTCCGGTGGCGGGGGCGATGGCGGGGGAGACGGCGGGGGCTCGGACGGCCCCGTTCCGGTCTTCTTCACCCCCAAGCACGAAACCACGGGCAACCTGGCCACGGTGATCGTCCCGGTCGATGCCAACCCGCAGTTCGCCGACGGCACCCCGCTCGATTCGCTGGACGAGATCGGGGTCTTCCAGCGGCTCGGTGACGGCACCTATCGCTGCGTGGGGGCCGGCGTCTGGCAGCGGGAAAACCTGGCCGTGACGGTCTGGGGCGACGACAACATCACCGCTGCCATCGTGGAGGGGATGCAGCCCAACGACAGCCTCTACTACCGGGTCTGGGATCGCTCCGCCAACGTCGAGTACGACTCGGTGGGGGTGGCCTACCGGGGGACGGTCCCGTTCTGGAACACCACGGGCCGGTACGCGCCCAACGATCTGTACGTGCTCGATCGCCTGGTGGCCTACATCGGGACGGGCGGAGGCGACGATGGCGGGGGAGACGACGCGCGGGAGCCTGAGCATTTCGCACCGGAGCACGAGGACACCGGCACCAGCGCCACGGTGCTGATCCCGGTGCAGGCCAGCCCGCAGTACGGCTCCATCGACGGATCGCCGGGGACGCCGCTGGACCTCTACGACGAGATCGGCATCTTTCAGGCCCTGGGCGACGGCACGTTCCGCTGTGTGGGCGCCGGGGTCTGGCTCCAGTCGCTCCTCTCCATCACGATCTGGGGCGATGACATGACCACCTCGGTCGTGATGGAGGGCCTGCTGACGGGGGACAGCCTCTACTACCGGGTCTGGGACCGTTCCGCCGACGTCGAGTACGACTCCGTGGCCGTCTCGTACCGCAGCACCTCCCCGGACCCGGCATTGCCCGAGCCCACGTCCACCTCGGGGCGGTTCGAGCCCGGCGCCCGCTACATGCTCGGCAGCCTCGTCGCCTACGTCAGTTCGGGCGGTAAGGGCGGCGGCTCGGGCGGTGGCGAGGGGGGGCAGTCCACCGACGGCAGCGAGGCCCGGGAGGCGTTCCAGACGCGCCATCGCTACGAGATTCACTTCTACCCCAATCCGGGGCGCTCCGGGGAGATCCGCATGGCCGTGCAGATCCCCGAGGCCAACCTGAGCAACTACGTCCGTCTCAAGATCTACAACACCCTGGGGCAGGAGGTGGCCTCCATGATCGACGGGGTGGTGCCCGAGGTGCTGATCCACGACGAGCCGCTGCCCTTCGCGTTGCCGCCCGGGGTGTACCTCTACGTCTTCGAAGCCGGGCCTTTCGTCCGGCAGGTCGGGAAGTTTGTCGTTGTTCGCTAAAGCATCATGATCGACCGTATCTCTCTGAATCGCGCCCGGGCGGCCGTCGTGGCGGCCGTGCTGCTGAGCGGTATGTGGCTGGGCGGGTGCAGCCTGCTCTTTCCCGAAGAGGCCGAGCTCGTCGGCGTGCAGATCGAGTTGAAGGGCTTCGGCGGCAACTTCGTCTGGGTCGTGCTGGAGGGCGACCTCGTCATGCATGCCAAGCTGGATTCCAGCGTGGCCGTGGTCGGCTCGGAAGCCACCGCGCTGACCTACACGCAGCGGGGGCTCCGCTGGCTCGACGTGCAGTGGGACCAGACCAGCCAGCCGGTCCGCCCCAACCAGTACCGCACGCAGATGAGCCTGGACAAGGAGGACCGCTACTTCGTGCTGATCGACGGCTCGGACCCCGAGAACCCGACTGTCACGGTGCAGACCTCGCCGTTCAGCGGGCAGTAGGCTGCGAGCTTCTGGCTTCTGGCTGCTGGCTTCTGGCTGCTGGCTTCTGGCTTCTGGCTTCTGGCTGCTGGCTTCTGGCTGCTGGCTTCTGGCTGCTGGCTGCGGTGCGGGCTGACCGCTGACCGCTGACGGCTGAAAGCTGCTGGCTTCGTGCCGGAACGAGCCCTTCCCCCTGGCCGCAGGCCGCACAGGGGGACGTCCCCGCAGGGGGAAGGGGGTCATGACTCCCGCATCGCCGAGCCGCCATCATCCAGGGGTCTACCCCTCCGTCGCTCCGCGACACCTCCCCTTCGCAAGGGGAGGATCTGACGGCTGACGGCTGACGGCTGACCGCTGACGGCTGACCGCTGGAGGCTGTAGCTCCTGACGGGGGGGGCGCGTATCTTGCGCGGCGGATCGTTCAGGGCCGGGCGGTATGGTGCATCTCATTGCCGAAGACATAGGACACCGATTCGGGCGGCGGGTGCTGTTCCGGGCGCTGGGGTTCTCGCTGCGCAGCGGCGAGGCCCTGGCGGTGACGGGCCCCAACGGCTCGGGCAAGTCGACGCTGCTGAGCATCGTGGCCGGGTTACGGCGGCCGGTGCGGGGGCGGGTGCGGCTGGAGGACGGCGGGAGGGTGGTGGCGGACGAGGACCGGCCGCTACGGACCGGGCTGGTGGCGCCGTACCTCAACGTCTACGACGGCTTCAGCGCCCGGGAAAACCTGGCCTTCATCGCGCGGGCGCGGCGGTTGCCGCGGGCCGAGGCGCGCATCCGGGCCCTGCTGGATCTGGTGGGGCTGGCCGGGCGCAGCGACGACCGGGTGGCGACCTACTCTTCCGGCATGAAGCAGCGCGTGCGCTTCGCCGCAGCCCTGCTGCCCGAGCCGCCGCTGCTGCTGCTCGACGAGCCGACGTCCAACCTGGATGAGGCCGGCCGGGCCATGGTGGTGCGGGTGATGGCGCACCACCGCGAGCGTGGCGGGGTGCTGCTGCTGGCGACCAACAACCCGGAGGAGACGACCTGGTGTGACCGGGTGCTTCGCGTGGACGCCTTTCGCTGAGGCGTGGATCAACGTGCCAGGGCCAGCGCGACGAACGCGGTGCCGGCGGCTCCGGCCGCCTGCAGGGTGCGCAGCGCTGCCGCCGCCGTGGCCCCCGTCGTCATTACATCGTCGACTAGGAGCACCTGCCGGCCGGACACGGCCTGCGGGGTCGCTACCGCAAAGGCGTCCTGCACGTTCTGCCAGCGGGCCCCCGCATCGAGGTGCGTCTGCGAGCGCGTGGCCACCGGCCGCGTCAGCACCGTGGCATCCGCCGGCACGCCCAGCCGTTCGGCGAGGCCGCGGGCCAGCCAGGCGCTCTGGTTGTAGCCGCGCTCCAGATGCCGGCGACGGTGCAGCGGGACGGGCACGACCACGTCCGGGGGTGGGAGGCCGGCGTCCGTGCAGGCCTCGGCCATCAGGCGGCCCAGCGGGAGGCCGTAGGCGGGGCGGTTCTGGTACTTGAGGGCGTGCTGGAGCTGCTGGAGCACGCCGCCCTTGTCGAATCGCCACAGGGCCACGCCCACCGTGCGCGCCGGATCGAGCCCCTCGAAGCGGTGCAGCGCAGCCGTCACCGTCGTGGCGTCGGCCCGTTCCAGCCGGCGCAGGCATCCGGTGCAGAGCGGCAGGTGCGGTTCGAGGGCTCGCGCTCCGCAGGCCAGGCAGCGGGCCGGGTAGAGCAGGTCCAGCACGCCCTGCCAGCCCTCGCGGAGCCGGCGTAGCACCGAGGCAGGGAAGGCGGGAGCGGGCATCGTGCCAGGTTCGACGAGTCGGGTTCGCTAGAATTCTGCAAAGACGCCGGAGCGGCGCCGGCGCCGGCCGGCCGCAGGCCTCATGCGTGTCAGAATTGTCGTATACTGAGCGGGCAAGCGCATCGCCCGGCCCGGGTGGAAAGATGAAAAGAGACGCCTCCGGGCCTCCCGTGTTCGAGTCCAATCGTTGAGCCTAACGCAGAGGGAACCGCATGGCGAAGAAACGACGCGGCATGATCATCAAAAATGCCAATACCCGGCCGGTGGAGATTGCTATGGCCACGCGGACCATCCGCCTGGAGCCCGGGCAGGAGGAGGTCATCAGCGCGGAGGAAGTGCGGGACGCCGTCTTGCGCGAGCACCTGCAGGTCCGGGCGATCAGCATCGTGCGGCCCACCACCGAGGAAGAAGAGGAGGCGCTCCGCCGGATCCTGAACGGAAACGGCGCCTCCACCTGAGCCCCTCCTGGACCCCCTGCCCCGGTCGGCGCGGCCCGGTCGTAACGGAACGAGGACCCCTTTCGCATGAACATCCTGGCACTGGAACCCTGGTACGGCGGTTCGCACCGCAACTTTCTCGACGGCCTGATCCGCCACAGCCGCCACGACTACTACCCGGTCACGATGGCGGCGCGCTTCTGGAAGTGGCGTATGCACGGCGGGGCCGTCACCATGGCCCGCAAGGCGCTCGGCGCGCTGGAGGAAGGCTTTGTGCCGGACCTGATCTTCGCCAACGACATGGTGAACCTGCCGGCCTTCCTGGCGCTCACGCGCGGGCGGCTGGCCGAGGTCCCGGTCGTGCTCTATTTCCACGAGAACCAGTTGACCTATCCGCTGCCCGAAGGCCGCGAGCGGGACCACACCTACGCCTACATCAATTACCTCTCGTGCCTGACGGCGGACCGCATCGTCTTCAACTCGCAGTTCCACTACGACGAGTTCATGGAGGCGCTGCCCGTGCTGTTGCGGGCCTTCCCGGATTACACCCACCTGAACACGGTGCAGGAGATCCGGGACAAGAGCCTCGTCCTCCATGTGGGGATGGACCTGGAGGCGCACGATGCCTACGACGCCGAGTATCCGCCGCACGACTGGGGGCCGGGCATGAAACCGCCCATCGTGCTGTGGAACCAGCGCTGGGAATACGACAAGAACCCCGAGGCTTTCTTCCGCCTGATGAATCGCCTGGACGATGCCGGCTGCCGGTTCCGGCTCATCCTGGCGGGCGAGCACTTCGAAGAGCAACCCTACGAGTTCGAGAAAGCCTTCGAGCGCTATGCCGAGCGCATCCTGCACTACGGCTATGCGGAGGACTTCGAGGAGTACAGCCGCCTCCTGCACCGCGCCGATCTGGTCGTGTCGACGGCGTTGCACGAGTTCTTCGGCATCGCCATCCTGGAGGCGATCTACTGCGGGTGCCACCCGCTCCTGCCGAACCGGCTCAGCTACCCCGAGCTGATCCCGCCGTCGCTGCACCGCCCGCTGTTGCACGCGCCGGTGCTCTACGAAAACGAGGAGGAGCTCTTCCAGATCATGGCCCGCATCCTCAAGGGCGAGGAGCGGCCGCTGCCGGTTTCTACCCTCCGCAGCATCCCCGAGCGGCTGGACTGGCGGCGGCACGTGACCCACTACGACGACCTGTTCGAGGAGGTGGGCGCTCGCCGGACGGTGGCCGTCGGGTAAGCCGGGTCGGTTGAGCCGGGTCAGTTGAGCAGGGCGCGGGCGCGCTCCAGGGCTTGCGGGGGGCGCAGGGTGCTCTCGACGCGGTAGACGCGGGGCGGCTCGTCCTCTCGCACGAAGACGAACAGCCCGGCCTCGCGCGGATCGTAGGCCTCCAGCTCTTCGTCCAGCGCCTTCGAGGCGGTGTTGCCGAAGGTGTCGCGCATCCAGGCGCCGACGCCGGCGGCGTAGGAGAGCTGGTGCCGCACGAAGCCCGCGGGGGGCTCACCGACCGCGGCGGAGCGCCCACGGGCGCCGGCCTCGTGGATGATGACAGCCCCGATGCCGAAGCGGCGGAAGCCCTCGTAGGCGGCGGCGCCCAGGCTCGGCCAGTAGGCCATGATGAATCGGTGATGGGCCGCCTCCACGGCATCCTCCCGCCCCAGTCCGGGCAGCGCGGTGATCTCGATGCACGTGGCGCCCCGGGTGTAGGTCGTCGTCCGGTACATGTCTCGTCAGGCGGGTTGAAGGAGTCAGGGACGTCACCGGCCGGGGGTGGACCGAAACCGGCGAGGGGGCGTTCGGTTAAGCACACACGGCGAGCGCGTCTCCGGATCCGGCCGTGGGTATCGGTGCAGCCGGGACGCATCCGGGGCGAGGCGCTGCACGCCGTTTTTCGGTATCTTTGTGCGGCCGGCTGCGTAGACCCGCGCCGGGCCGCCCGCCCTCGACCGTTCCGCACGTCCAACTCGGAGGAAGCCCCATGTCACTCTGGCGCAAGATCAAAGGCGAACTGATCGACATCATCGAATGGCTCGATGATTCGCGGGATACCATGGTCTACCGCTTCGAGCGGTACGACAACGAAATCAAATATGGGGCCAAACTGATCGTTCGCGAAGGGCAGGCTGCCGTCTTCGTCAACAAGGGAGCCCTGGCCGACGTCTTTCCGCCCGGCACCTACACGCTGCAGACCGACAACCTGCCCATCCTCTCGACCCTGCAGGGATGGAAGCACGGCTTCGAGAGCCCCTTCAAGGCGGAAGTCTACTTCGTCAACACGCGGCAATTCACCGACCTGAAGTGGGGCACGCGCAACCCGATCATGCTCCGCGATCCCGAGTTCGGGCCGATCCGGCTGCGAGCCTTCGGGACGTACGCCATCCGCGTCAGCGACCCCGGCACCTTCATCCGCGAGATCGTCGGCACGGACGGACATTTTACCGCCGACGGCATCACGAACCAGCTCCGCAACCTCGTCGTCAGCCGCTTCACCGATGTCCTGGCCGAGAGCGGGCTGGCCGCGCTGGACCTGGCGGCCAACTACGACGAGCTGGGCGACTTCGTGGCGGAGCGCATCCGGCCGGATTTCCAGGCCTACGGCCTCGATCTGACGTCGATGCTGGTCGAGAACATCTCGCTGCCGCCGGCCGTCGAGGAGGCGCTCGACAAGCGCACGAGCATGGGTGTCATCGGCAACCTGGGGGCGTACACCCAGTACCAGGCCGCCCAGGCGATGGAGCAGGCCGCCAGGAACCCGGCGGGCGGCGGGGCGGCCGAGGGGATGGGCCTGGGGATGGGGTTCGCCATGGCCGGTCAGATGGCGCAGGGGTTCGGGCAGGCCGCGCAACCGGCCTCGCCGCCGCCACCCCCGCCGCCCGTGGCTTTCCACGTGGCCGTGGACGGGCAGACGACGGGGCCGTTCGATGTGAACACCCTGGCCCAGCAGGCACGGGCCGGGCAGTTCACCCCGGACTCCCTCGTCTGGAAAGCCGGCTTCGAGGGCTGGAAAAGGGCCGGAGACGTCCCGGAGCTGCAGGCCGTCTTCGCGCAGACCCCGCCGCCTCCGCCGCCTCCCCCGCCGACGTCGTAATCCTGATGCAGGGCATCCTGATGCAGGGCATCCTGATGCAGGGCATCCTGATGCAGAGCATCCTGATGCAGGGCCATGGACGGACGACCGGAGGCGCGGCGCGGCCAGGTCATCCGGCTGCCCGCCCGCTTCGCCTTTCGTTTTCTGCGTCCCTGGCGTGATCCGGCATGGAGCCTCCGTTTCCCTCTTCTGCGGCCCCCCGTACGTTTCCCTGCCGGCAGTGTGGTGCGTCGCTGGCTTACCAGCCCGGCACGGAGCTGCTGAAATGCCCGTATTGCGGGTATGAGAACCACATCGAAGCCCGCCAGGACCCCATCGAGGAGCGGGACTTCCGTGCGGTGCTGGCCGAGCAGGAGGCCCGGGAAGATCACATCGAGGTCCTGACGGTGCACTGCGAACAGTGCGGCGCCGAGACGACGCTCGACCCGAACGTGACGGCCGATACCTGCCCGTTCTGTGACACGCCGTTCGTCCAGACGGCCGTCTCCCAGCGCATCGTCAAGCCGCAGGCCCTGCTGCCCTTCCGTGTCACGCGGGAGGAGGCGCAGGCGGCGTTTCGAAAATGGATCCGCGGGCTCTGGTTCGCCCCGAACGACGTCAAACGCTATGCCCGCCGGGAGGAGCGCCTCGCGGGCATGTACATCCCGCACTGGACCTACGATGCCGTGACGACGACGGCCTACACCGGGCAGCGCGGCGAGTATTACTACGTCTCCGAAACCTATACGGCCATCGAGAACGGCAAGCCCGTCACCCGGAGGCGACAGGTCCGTAAGACGCGCTGGTACCCGGCTTCCGGCGTCGTCCACAACCGCTTCGACGATGTCCTCGTCTGTGCCAGCAACTCGCTGCCGCGCAAGTACATCACCGCGCTGGAGCCGTGGGACCTGGAGGCGCTGACGCCCTACGACGATGCCTACCTCAGCGGCTTCCGCGCCGAGAGTTACAGCGTGGACCTGGAGATGGGCTTCGGCATCGCGGCGAGCCGCATGGAGCCGGTGATCGACGCAACCATCCGGCAGGATATCGGCGGGGATACGCAGCGCATCCTGTCCAAACGGACGCGCTACGACGACATCACGTTCAAGCACCTGTTGCTGCCCGTCTGGATCAGCGCGTATCGGTACCGCGACAGGGTCTACCGCTTCATGATCAACGCCCGGACCGGCGAGGTGCAGGGCGAGCGGCCCTGGAGCTGGGTCAAGATCACGCTGGCCGTCCTCGCCGGGCTGATCGTGGCGGCCGTGGTGGCGTACCTCTACAGCCAGTCCCGCTGAGGACGTTCGGACCGCTTCGGCTGCCGCCGCTTCGGCCGCGGGGCATGACCGCTTCGGCGGTGAAATGACGAATAGAGAAGTGGGAACCCGTAGAGTAGGCAGCCGCCGTGTCGACGCGCCGGGGTTGCCGTTCGTGCATCGCTCATCCAACCCTCCCATCACCATGAAACACGGTACTGCCGGTCGCCTCGTACTCCTGCTGCTCGGCTGGAGCCTGCTGGCCCTGCCCCCTGACGTGCACGCGCAAGACGTCCCGACGACGTCGGTCGACTTCCGGGCCACCTCGGCCAGCATCGCCGAGGGCGCGACGAGCGTGGCCCTCGATGCGACGCTCACCTTCACGCTGGACAAACCCCTGCCCGATGAGGCGACGCTGGCAGAGTTTTCCATCGAGAGCATCGAGGATCTGATCATCGGTGCCGGCGAGGATGCCGTGGTGGGTAGCTCGGTCAGCGGGGACCGCCGGGAGGTCACCTACCAGCTGGCCCTCGACCCCTCGACGGACTATGCCATCGGCTTCTGGGGCTTTACCTACGTCTACAACAACGCATCCGACTGGACGTATGGCTTCAATCCCTTCGCCGTGAACTTCACCACGGCCGAGGCCTTCGGAGATGCCACCCTCACCGGCACGCTGTACCTGGATCCGGTGACGTACCCGGACGTGAACCCGGACTTCACCAGCGCGCTGGTCATCATCACGGGCGTGGACCAGGACAACGACTACCTGAGCGTCGTGGCGGATGTCTCCAACCAGTACACGGTGAATGTCGTCCGCCCGGGCAGTTACTCGATCCAGGCGCTGTACTACGGCCCCTCCACCGTGGCGCCCTTCCAGGCCGTCTTCGGCGCCCACGATGGGGATGGCGATGGCGTGACCTTCTTCGACAATCCGCTGGAGATCCTGGAGGACACGGTCGTCGTCGCGGCGGGGGCGACGGTCACGGCCGACATCGAGATGGCCGGCTACTTCTTCGAGATCGGCACGGCGGCCGAGGGGGCGCCGGAGAGGCCGGGGACGGTGCTGGGCCCCGGTGCGCCCAACCCGGTCCAGACGCGCACGACGATTCCGTTCGAGCTGAGCGCGCCGCAGCCGGTGCGGCTGGCCGTCTACGACGTGCTGGGCCGGGAGGTGGCCGTGCTGGTCGACGGGGTGCGCGCGGCGGGCCGGCACGCGGCGGTGTTCGAGGCGGCGCATCTGCCGAGCGGGCTGTACCTGGTCCGGCTCGAGACGCCGCAGGGATCGCGGACGCGCTCGCTCGTGATCACGCGCTGAGTGGCCGGCCCCGGTGTCCGTCGGAAAAGCCCGCCGCAAAAAAAGCCCGAAGCCGTTTCGATGGCTTCGGGCTTTTCTGGTTGGATGGGAGGCGGGGGGCCTCAGCCCATGTTTTCCACCAGCGCCTGGCCGAACTCGCTGCACTTGAGCAGCGTCGCACCCTCCATCAGCCGCTCGAAGTCGTACGTGACGCGCTTCTGGCCGATGGTCTTCTCCATGGCGTGGATGATCAGGTCGGCCGCCTCGTTCCAGCCCAGGTAGCGGAACATCATCTCGCCCGAGAGGATGACCGACGACGGGTTGACCTTGTCCTGGCCGGCATATTTGGGGGCGGTGCCGTGCGTGGCCTCGAAGACGGCCTGCCCGGTGGTGTAGTTGATATTGGCCCCGGGGGCGATGCCGATGCCGCCCACCTGCGCCGCCAGCGCGTCCGAGATGTAGTCCCCGTTCAGGTTCATCGTGGCGATGACCTCGTATTCGGAGGGCCGGGTGAGGATCTGCTGCAGGAAGGCGTCGGCGATGACGTCCTTGACGATGATCTCATGGCCGTCGTCGAGGCGGATGACCTGCCAGGGGCCGCCGTCGAGGTCCTCGGCGCCGTAGTGATCCTTCGCCACCTGGTAGCCCCAGTCCCGGAAGGCGCCCTCGGTGAACTTCATGATGTTGCCTTTGTGGACGAGCGTGACGCTCTTCTTGCGCTGCTCGATGGCGTAATCGATGGCCGCCCGGACGAGCCGGGCCGTGCCCTCCTGCGAGATGGGTTTGATGCCGATGCCGCTGGTATCCGGGAAGCGGATCTTCTCGTAGCGGTCGGGGAACGCCTCTTTGAAGAGCCGCTTGAAGCGCTCGGCGTCCTCGGTGCCGCTCTTGAACTCGATGCCGGCGTAGATGTCCTCCGAGTTCTCCCGGAAGATGATCATGTCCACCTGTTCCGGGTGTTTCACCGGGGAGGGGACGCCGTTGAAGTACCGCACCGGGCGCACGCAGGCGTAGAGGTCGAGCTGCTGGCGCAGGGCGACGTTCAGCGAGCGGATGCCGCCGCCGACGGGCGTGGTGAGGGGGCCTTTGATGGCGACGAGGTACTCCTGGATGGCCGTCAGCGTATCCTCGGGCAGCCACTCGCCGAAGGTGTTGTAGGCTTTCTCGCCGGCATACACCTCGAACCAGACGATCTCACGCCGGCCGCCGTAGGCCTTGCGCACGGCACCGTCGAAGACAAGCTGCGCGGCGCGCCAGATGTCCGGGCCGGTGCCGTCGCCCTCGATGAACGGGAGGATGGGATGATCCGGCACCTGCAGCGTGCCGTCTTTCATGACGATCTTCTCGCCGCGCGCGGGCGGGGTAAGGTGCGTGTAAGCCATGATGGAAAGGGGTTGAAGTCCAGACCGTACGAAACCGCCCGGAAAATGTGAAAAAGAGGCGCTAAAATCGACAATGGAAAATTCATAAAGAGCGGTCAGCGATCAGCGGTCAGCGGTCAGCGATCAGCCAGCAGGCTTGACGCGGTGGTGCCCGCCGCGCAGCTTCGGCTGACGGCTGACGGCTGACGGCTGACGGCTGACGGCTGACGGCTGACGGCTGACGGCTTCGCCCTCACAGCCGCCCCAGCAGGGAGCGGAGGCGCAGTTCCCAGACTTTCCAGGCGGCTTCGCGGACGATGGCTTTGCTCATCTTCGACTGCCCCTCGGTGCGTTCGGTGAAGACGATGGGCACCTCCTGGAGGCGGAAGCCCGCGCGCCAGGCCCGGTAGTTCATCTCGATCTGGAACGAATAGCCGTTCGACTTCACCCGGTCCAGGTCGATGGCGGCCAGCACGCGCCGGTGGAAGCATTTGAACCCGGCCGTGGCATCGAAGACGGGCAGGCCCGTGATGGTGCGGGTGTAGATGCTGGCGCCGTAGGACAGGACGAGCCGCCCGATGGGCCAGTTCATCACCCGGACGCCGTCGACGTACCGCGAGCCGATGGCCAGGTCCGCCTCACCGGCCCGGACCGGAGCCAGCAGCCGCGGCAGATCCGCCGGGTCGTGCGAGTGATCGGCATCCATCTCGCAGACGTAGGCGAAGTCGTGTTCCAGCGCGAACCGAAAGCCCGTCACGTAGGCCGATCCCAGCCCGAGCTTGCCGCTGCGCTCGATCAGGTGGACGCGGCCGGGGAAGCGAGCCTGTACGTCCCGGACGACCGCCGCGGTGCCGTCCGGCGAGGCATCGTCCACGATCAGGACGGAGAAGTCCCCCGGCTGGGCGAGCACCTCGGTCAGGACGACGGCGATGTTCTCGGCCTCGTTGTAGGTCGGGATGACGACGAGGGCCCGGTCGGAGGGCGGGGCGGCGGGGTCGGGGGGCGCGGGCAGGGGGGTAGACAAGGACACCAGGGCTTTCCGGACGGACGAAGGCAGCGGACCCGGCAGGAGGGCCGGGCCCAAGATACGAAAGGAAGCGGCTCCGTCACGAGGGGTCGGCGGCGTCCGCGTCGGGCGGGGGCGCGTCGAGGTGCCGTTGGAGGAACGCCAGCGTGAGGTCGGCCAGCTCGGCGGGCGGCGGGGGGAGCTGCTCGGCTTCCCGCACCAGGGCGATGGTGTGCCGGTACTGTGCCAGGTAGGCCGAGCAGTTGGCACAGTGCGCGAGGTGGGCTTCGAAGCGGGCGCGGAGCCGGTCCGGCAGCGCGTCGTCCAGATACGCGACGATGAAGCGGTTGACGTCCTCGCACGAGAGCGGGGGGCGGAACAACCGACGCAGGAAGGCAGGAGCTTTCATCGGGGGCGGTGCTCAGGATAGGTGTTCGCTCAGCAGCGCACGGAGGGCCTGGCGGGCGCGGTGGAGGCGGACACGCACGGCCCCCTCGCTGATGCCGAGGATCGCTGCCGTCTCGGTGGTCGAGCGCTCCTCCAGATCCCGGAGGACGACGACGGTGCGGTAGATGTCCGGGAGCCGGTCGATGGCCTCGTGGACGAGGCGGTGCAGTTCCGTGCGCTCCGCGGCCTGCTGCGGATTCCAGGGCTGGTAGCGGCTCACGTACATGCCGTTGCGGAAGGTCGGCTGCAGGCGGTCGATGTCCTGCTCGTCCAGCACGTCCTGCCGGCGGAGCCGGCGTGCTGCGGCCCGGGCCTGGTTGATGCCGATGGCGTAGAGCCAGGTCGTGAAGCGGGCCTCCCGGCGGAAGGTCGCCAGGCGCTGATAGGCCTGCAAAAAGGTTTCCTGCATGACACTCCGGGCTTCGTCCTCGTCCCGGACGATGCGGAGGATGACCTGGAACAGCCGGGGGCTCTCCCGGCGGACCAGCAGAGCGAAGGCCTGCCGGTCGCCGCTGAGGAGCGCCTCCAGGTCGATCGGGTCGTTGGATGCGGCGTCGGCGGAGGGCACGGCAGGTTTTCGTGGGTGAGCGGGGGCTTCCGTTACATCGGGCAACCCGGCAGCAGCCCGGCGGGCGTTGCGGGAGGTCGGCGCCGGGAGCCGTCGGGGGCGGTCGGGCACAAGGTCGGCGGCGGCCCGGTCATCATCAAGTCGACGCGCTGTGTCCTTTCGGCCCGGAGTTCGTTGTGTCGTGTCCTGTGGAGAAGCCGCGAAGAACGTGGGACTGAGGAGGGGAACCCGTATATTTACCGGGCTCGACCGGGATGGTGTTAAAAAGCCGTAAATCCGGGGGGCGCCCCGCGAAAGCGGGACGGGTTGGTGAAAGCGCGGTGAAACCGCTTCGCCCCCCTCGAATACAACAAAGGCTACGCGCTTCGAGCCCCACGGCCGTCTTCGTCCGCGCGCCTGCGTGCGGTGCCAGAGCGGCGGAAGCCAGCATTACGTGTCAACCCGTCAAAGCTGTAAGGAATATGGCAAGCGAAACGCAAAAGAAGAGCACCCGCCAGCGCAGCCCGAAGTCGACGCGGGCGTCGGCGGAGGAGAAGCGGAACGGGCAGGTTGCCGTGCCGGAAGTGACCACCTACGAGGTGAGCTTCGCGACGTATGCGGCGGACGCATACGGGCACGAGGAACTCGGCCTGACGCCGGAGCAGTTGCTCGAGATGTACGAGAACATGATGCTCCAGCGTCGCTTCGAGGAACGCGCCGCGCAGATGTACGGCAAGCAGAAGATCGCCGGGTTCCTGCATCTCTACATCGGCCAGGAAGCCGTGTCGACCGGGGCGGCCTTTGCCCTGAACATCGGGCAGGACTCGGTCATCACCGCCTACCGGGACCACGGCATCGGGCTGGCGCTGGGCATGAGCCCGAACGCGTGCATGGCCGAGCTCTTCGGCAAGATCGACGGCTGCTCGCGCGGCAAGGGCGGGTCGATGCACTACTTCAGCAAGGAGCTGGGGATGTTCGGCGGGCACGGCATCGTGGGCGGGCACATCCCGGTGGGGACCGGCATTGCCTTTGCGCACAAGTACAAAGGCGACGGGGGCGTCTGCCTGACGTTCTTCGGGGACGGTGCCGTGGGGCAGGGCTCGTGGCACGAGGCCGCCAACCTCGCCTCGCTCTACAAGCTGCCCGTCGTCTTCATCATCGAGAACAACCAGTACGCGATGGGGACCGCCACGCATCGCGCCTTCGCCGAGCCGGATTTCTACAAGCAGGCGGTGCCCTACAACCTGCCGGCCGCCGTCGTCAACGGCATGGACGTGCTGGCCGTCTACAAAGCGATGAAGGACCACGTGGCCCTGGCGCGAGACAACCAGCCCTCGCTCCTGGAGGTGCGGACCTACCGCTACCGCGGCCACTCGATGAGTGACCCGGCCAAGTACCGCACGAAGGAGGAGCTGGAGCAGAAGAAGAACGACGACCCCATCCTCCGCCTCAAAGGCTATCTGCTCAAGCACGGCCTGGCCGACAACGAACGGTTCGACGCCATCGACGAGCGGGTGAAGCAGATCGTGATGGAATCGGTCGAGTTCGCCGAGAACAGCCCGCTGCCGCCGCTGGAGACGATCTACGAGGACGTCTACGTGCAGAAGGACTACCCCTTCATTTCGTAAGCGCCCGGCCGGGCACGACCCACTGATTGCTGAATCCTGAAATCTGATCTGCTTATTACGATGCCTGAAATGCAACTCCGCGAGGCGATCCGCGCGGCCATGACGGAGGAGATGGAGCGGGACGAAACCATCTTCCTCATGGGCGAGGAAGTCGCCGAGTACAACGGGGCCTACAAGGTCAGCGAGGGGATGCTGGACAAGTTCGGCCCCAAGCGCGTCATCGACACGCCCATCAGCGAGAACGGCTTTGCCGGCCTCGGCATCGGCGCCGCCATGAACGGCCTCCGGCCGATCATCGAGTTCATGACGTTCAACTTCTCCTTCGTCGCCATCGACCAGATCATCAACAACGCGGCGAAGATCCGCTACATGAGCGGCGGCCAGTTCAAAATCCCGATCGTCTTCCGCGGCCCCAACGGCGCGGCCGGCCAGCTGGCCGCCACGCACTCGACCTCGGTCGAGTCCATCTACGCGATCTTCCCGGGGCTCAAGGTGATCTCCATCTCCAATCCGGACGACGCCTACGGCCTGCTCAAGAGCGCCATCCGGGACGATGACCCGGTCATCTTCCTCGAAAGCGAGCTGATGTACGGCATGAAGGGCCACGTGGATCTCGACCCGGAGCGGACCATCCCCATCGGGAAGGCGCGCATTGCCCGCGAAGGCGAGGACGTCACGATCATCGGCCACAACAAGAGCTACTGGGTGGCGATGGAGGTGGCCGACCGCCTCGCGCACGAGGGCTACAGCGCCGAGGTCATCGACCCCCGCACCATCCGCCCGCTGGACTTCGACACCATCCTGGCCTCGGTCAAGAAGACCAACCGCTGCGTCGTCATCGACGAGAGCAACCCCTACGCCAGCATCGCCTCGGAGATCGGCTTCCGCCTGCAGGAGCAGGCCTTCGACTACCTCGACGCGCCGGTCATGCGCATCACGGCGAAGGACGTCCCGGCGCCCTACGCCAAGAACCTGATCGAGTACTACATGCCCCAGGCCGACGATGCGTACGAGGCCTGCAAGAAGGTCATGTACGTCAACTGAGCCGTCCGCGGTCAGCGTTCAGCGGGAAGCCGTCTGCGCTGGCCGTTCCGGCAGAATCTCACTGAACGCTGATAGCTAAAAGCTGATAGCTGATTATGGCCATTCCCGTAGAGATGCCCAAGATGAGTGACACCATGGAAGAGGGTGTCCTCGTAGCATGGTTGGCCGAGGAGGGGGATGCCGTGTCGGCGGGCGACGTGATCGCCCAGGTGGAAACCGACAAGGCGACGATGGATCTGGAAGTCTATGACGACGGGGTCCTGCTCAAACGTGTCATCGAGGAGGGGGACGCGGTGCCCATCGGAGGCCTCATTGCCGTGCTGGGCAAGGAGGGAGAAGACATCTCGGACATCCTGGCGAAGTACCAGGCCGGCACCGCGGAGGCGGCGGCCTCGGGGGACGGCGCCGAGGCGGAGGCCGAGGCCGCCGATGCCCCGGCCGCACCGGCCGGTGGGGACGGCGCTCCGGCGGCGCGGCCCGAACCCGTGCCGGCCACGGCCGAGGGCGAGGGGCGCATCAAAGCCTCGCCCCTGGCGCGTCGGCTGGCCGGCGAGCACGGCATCGACCTGGCCGCGGTGTCCGGCAGCGGACCGGAAGGCCGCATCATCAAGCGGGACATCGAGGCGCTGATCGGGGCGCCGAAGGCGGCCCCGGCGCGGCCCGAGCCCGCCCGCCCCGAGCCGGCCCGTCCCGAGCCTCGGCCCGCCGAAGCCGAGCCGCTCTACGAGGCCGTGCCGATCTCGCAGATGCGCAAGACGATCGCGCGTCGCCTGGCCGAGAGCAAGTTCACCGCGCCGCATTTCTACCTGCAGGTGGACGTGAACGTGGAGCCGCTGGTGGCCTTCCGCCGGCAGCTCAACGAGCTGGCCGAGGCGCAGGGCCGCGCCAAGGTGTCGTTCAACGACCTCATCACGAAGGCCTGTGCGCTGGCGCTCCGGCAGCATCCGCAGGTCAACGCCTCCTATCTGGAGAAAGAGGGCGAGATCCGGCAGTACAAGGCCGTGCACGTGGCCGTCGCCGTGGCCATCGACGAGGGGCTCGTCACCCCGGTCATCCGCCACGCCGACCAGAAAGGCCTCGCGCAGATCGCCGAGGAGACGCGCGCGCTGGCCGAGAAAGCCCGCGACCGCAAGCTCCAGCCGGAGGACTACACGGGCTCGACCTTCACGACGAGCAACCTCGGCATGTTTGGCATCGAGGAGTTCACGGCCATCATCAACCCGCCGAACGCCTGCATCCTGGCCATCGGGGCCATCCGGGACGTGCCGGTGGTGCGGGACGGGGAGGTCGTGCCGGGCAAACGCATGAAGCTGACGCTCTCGTGCGATCACCGCATCGTGGACGGGGCCGTCGGCGCGCGCTTCCTCGCTACCCTCCAGCAGTACCTGGAGGAGCCGATGAATCTGTTGCTGTGATGCAAACGGGGCCGGCGGAGGGACGGCGCACCGGCTCGGTCCCTCGCCGGCCCCGGCCATCGTCATGACGATTGCACACCTCTCGGATCTCCACTTCGGGCGGATCGCCCGTCCCGAGGTCGTCGACCGCATCCTGGAGGACGTGCATGCGCGAGCGGTGGACCTGGTCGTCGTCAGCGGCGATCTGACCCAGCGGGCGCGGCGCTGGCAGTTTCAGGCGGCGGCCGAGATGCTCGGGCGATTCCAGCCCCCCACGCTGGTCGTGCCGGGCAATCACGACGTGTATGCGTGGTGGTACCCGGTCTCGCGGCTGTTCCGCCCGCTGCGCCGGTACCGGCGCTACATCACCGACGATCTGACGCCGACGTACGTGCAGGACGGGCTGGCCGTGCTCGGGATCAACTCGGCCACGGGCCGTACCGTCAAGGGCGGGCACATCAGCCGGGCGGCCCGACGGGCCGTGCGCACCTTCTTCGCCGGGCAGCCGGCGTCGGCCTTCAAGGTGCTGGTGGTGCATCACCACCTGATCAAGATCCAGGCCCTGGCCCCGCACGACGTGGCGCGGGCGGCGCGGGATACGCTGGAGGCGGCCGTCGAGGCCGGCGTCGACCTCGTGCTGTGCGGGCATCTGCACATCTCCCACGTGGAGCCGGTGGACATCGTGCCCGGTGAGCACCGCCTGGTGATTGCCAGCGCCGGCACGGCCACGAGCAGCCGCGGACGCCGGTCGAACCGCCGGTCCAACTTCTACAACGTGGTCACCATCGAGCCGGATCGGTTTTCGATCGAGGAGCGCCGGTTCCACCCGGCCGAGGGGCGGTTTGAGACGGAGTGCCGTACGGTCTTCGACCGGGTCGGCGTGGCTTCCCCCACGTGAGCCGTGGCGGCGGAGCCGACGCGACGGGTGCCGCGGGCGAGGTCGTCGCACCTCCGAGCCCTCGTCGGTGGGCTCATCGCGTATGCCGGCCTGCTGGAGGGGGGGATTGCCGTGGCGCTGGTGCTTGGCACCTACGCGCTGTTGCAGCGCACGCCGGACCCGGCGCTGGTGCTGGTGGCAGGCTGTGCCGTGGCGCTGGTGTACCTGGCCGAGCGGACGCTGGCCCGGGCGCCGGAGGACGGCTTTACGTGTCCGGACCGTGTGGCGTGGTTGCGGGATCACCGGGGGCTGGTGGCCGGGGTGGCGGGGCTCCTGGCGGCCGGGTGCGGCCTGGGCCTGCTCGCGCTGCGGCCGGTGACGCTGGGGCTCGGGGTGGTGCTGGGCCTCGCCGGTGCCGGCTACATGCTTCCGGTGGGGCCGGGCGGGCGGCGGCTGAAGGCTCACCCCTGGCTCAAGCCGGCCACGATCAGCGGAGCCTGGGCCGTGGGGGCGGTGATGATGCCCGCGCTGGAAGCGGGTGTGGCCCTGACGGGGATGCTGCTGTGGCTCGTCGTCTACCGCTGGTGCCTGCTGTTGCCCAACGTGCTCCTGGCCGACTGGGCGGACCGCGCGGGGGATGCGCGGGCGGGCTTGCAGACGCTGGCCACGCGCTATCCGCTGGCGGTGCTCCGGGGGGCGTCCGGCCTCGCCCTCGGGCTGGCTCTGGCAGGCGGAGCGCTGGCAGCGTCCGTGGCCTCCGACCCCGTACGGTGGTGGCTGGATCTGGTCGGATACGGGCTGATGCTGGGAGTCGTCCTCGGCGTGCCGGAGGGCGCGGGCCGTCGCCTGGGGCGGCTGCTGGACGTCCTGGTCGCCTGGCCGCTGATGACGGCGCTGGGTGCCTGGGGAATGGGCGGGCTGTAGGCGCACCGCCGCAGCCACCGGGTGGAACAACCCCGATCCGCCGGGCATTGCGTGCTCGACGACTCGAAACCCATCCGACTCCGAATATGACGATGCGATGCCGGTGCGTGGTGCCGGGGCTGCTGCTGGGGCTGCTGCTGGGGCTGGCAGGGCGTCCGGCGCCCGCGCAGAGCCCCCAACGGCTCCAGGTGGACGTGGATCAGGCTACCTTCGCGCTCGACGAGGCGCGCACCGAGGTGGCTCTCTACCTGGCCATCGAGGCCCGGAGCCTGGAGTACCGGGCGGACAGCGTGCAGTACCGGGCCCCGGTGGTTCTGGAGGCGGCGTTGCTCGCGGCGGACGGCAGGCCGGCGTGGCAGGATACGTCGGAGGTGGCCTTCCTCAGCCCCGACACCAGCGCTCTGCAGAAGGGGCAGTACTTCGTCCACGCCCTGCAGGCCGTGGCGCCGCCCGGCCCGCACACCCTCGTGCTGACCGCCCGCAACGGCCGCCGCACCGCGCAGGTGCGGCGTGACCTCACGGTGCCTGCCTATCCCGCCTCCACCGCCCGATTGTCCGACGTGATCCTGGCCACGAGCCTGCGTGCCGGCACCGACGAGGCGCAGGATGCGCTGATCCGCCACGGGCTGTTCATGCGCCCGAACCCCCGGCACCTCTTCGGCGCCGGCCTGACGCAGCTGTTCTACTACGCCGAGGCCTATCACCTCGACCGGCTGGGGACGCCGGTCTACACCGTGCGGGCGATGGTCACCCCGGCCGGGCGGACGCAGCCCGTCGCCGGACTGCTGCGCCGGACCGAGCACGAGGCCCGACCGGCCGATCGCATCGTCGGCGCCTTCGACCTGGCTGCCGTGCCCAACGGCTCCTACGAGCTGCGCCTCGAAATGCTGGCCGGCGATTCCGTGGCCGCCGTGCAGACGCGCAAGTTCTTCGTCTACAACCCCGCCGTCGAGCGCGTCGAGCCGACGGCCGCCACGCTCACGTACGAGAACAGCGAGTACGCCCTCATGTCCGACGCCGAGGTCGATGCCGCAATCGAGCACCTGCGGGTCCTGGCCGGCCCCCGCGAGTGGCGCCGGGCCCGCAGCATCGAGGACCCCGAGGAGAAACGGCGCTTCCTGATGGAGTTCTGGCGGCAACGCGACCCGAATCCGAAGACGCTGGTCAACGAGTTCAAGGAAGAATTCTACCGCCGGCTCCAGTACGCCACCGAACGCTTCGGCGACGGGCTGCTGGAGGGCTGGAAGACCGAGCGGGGGCGCGTCTTCCTCAAATACGGCGAACCCTCCAGCGTGCAGACCAACCTCTACGAACCCAACCAGTACCCGCACGAAATCTGGACGTACGACTACGTGCAGGGCGAGGGGCAGAGCATCTTCGTCTTCCTCGACCGGGACGGCTTCGGCTCGTTTCGCCTCATCCACTCCAACGTAGCCGGCGAGCCCAAGTCGGGCAACTGGCAGATGGAACTCATCCGGTAGGCGTGGCGTGGTGCACGCGCCGGGCGACGCGGCCCCTCTCCCGCCGTGCCCGGACTCCATCGCCTTTTACCGCCTTTATCTGTAGCCTTTCATGAGCTGGACCTATATCGAAGACCTGCACCGGCACGAGGGCGAGTCCGTCACCCTCAAGGGCTGGCTGTACAACAAACGGGACTCGAAAGGGCTGTTCTTCCTGATCCTGCGCGACGGCACGGGCCTCTGCCAGTGCGTGGTGAACGAGGAGCAGGTGGCGCCCGAAGCCTGGGCCGCTGCCGGCGCCGCCACGCAGGAAAGCGCCCTGGAGGTCGACGGCGTCGTCGTGCGGGATGAACGGCAGGTGGGTGGCTACGAGGTGCAGGCGACGGCCGTGCGGCTGCTCAGCCCGGCGGACGACTACCCGATCACGCCGAAGGAGCACGGCATCGAGTTCCTGATGAACCACCGCCACCTGTGGCTCCGCAGCCGGCGCCCCTGGGCGCTGATGCGCCTGCGCAACCGGGTCGTCATGGCCATCCACCACTTCTTCCAGGAACGCGGCTTCCTCCAGCTCGACGCCCCGATCCTGACGGGCAACGCCGTCGAGGGCACCACCACGCTCTTCGCCCTCGACTACTTCGGCGAGCCGGCGTATCTCACCCAGAGCGGCCAGCTCTACGGCGAAGCCATGGCCATGGCCTTCGGCCGCATCTACACCTTCGGCCCGACCTTCCGCGCCGAGAAGTCGAAGACCCGCCGGCATCTGACGGAGTTCTGGATGATCGAGCCGGAGATGGCCTTTTATGACCTGGACATGAACATGGACCTGGCCGAGGACTTCATCGTCCACATCGTCCAGGACGTCCTCCAGCACGCGCGGGAGGAGCTGGCCGTGCTCGGGCGGGACCTCGCCCCGCTGGAGCGCGTCCGCAAACCCTTCCCGCGGCTGACCTACAGCGAGGCCGTCGACCTGCTCCGCAGCGACGCCACGCGGCAGATGCTCGACGAGCGCATGGAGGCCCTCCGCCAGGAACAGGCCGCGCTGGAGCACGAGCGTGCGGAGAACCGCGCGGCCTACGACCGGGCCAAGAAGTGGAAGAAACGCCAGATCGACGCGCGCGAGATCGAGATCAACCAGCGGCTCGAAGAGATCGAGGAGATGCTGCGCAACCTGCCGCAGTGGCAGGAGTCGGCGCGGACCTTCACCTGGGGGGACGACTTCGGGGGGAGCGACGAGACGGTGCTCACCTGGCACTTCGACCGTCCCATCATCGTCCACCGCTATCCGGCGGCGGTCAAGGCCTTCTACATGAAGCGGGACCCGGAGGACGACCGCCTGGCGCTGGGCATGGACGTGCTGGCTCCGGAAGGCTACGGGGAGATCATCGGCGGCGGCGAGCGGGCCACGGATCTGGCGTTTCTGGAGGCCCAGGTCCGGGAGCATGGCCTGCCGCGTGAGGCCTTCGAATGGTACTTCGACCTGCGCCGCTACGGATCGGTCCCGCACAGCGGCTTCGGCCTCGGGCTGGAGCGGACCCTCACCTGGCTGGCCGGCATCAAGCATCTGCGGGAGACGATCCCGTTCCCCCGGATGCTGGGCCGGCTGACGCCCTGACGTCCGGGCGTCGGCCGGCGGGCGCACGCCGTGTACGAAACAGCGCCCGCCGTGCGTTCATGAGGGGCGAGGCCATACCGGGTTCGCGCCTGCGAAACCGTTCCCGGCACCGCTTCTTTCCATCAACCGGCACATTCCTCATGGCGATCCCCATGGCAACTCCTCCACGCGCGTTGTTGCTGGCCTTCAGCCTTTTGCTGGCCCTTCCGATCATGGCTCAGGACACGACCTCCCCACGGACCATCACCGTCAGCGGCGAAGGCATCGTCCGCGCCGAACCCGATCAGGCCGTCGTGCGCTTCGGCATCGTGACGCGGGCCGGGGACCCGGAGACGGCGCGGCAGCGCAATGCGGAGGCGTCCCGGGAGGCGATGAATGCCGTCCGGGCCCTCGGCGTGCCCGAGCGCAAGCTGCGTCTGGAGACGCTCCAGCTCCAGCCCCGGCGGGAGTGGGACCCCGACACGCGGCAATGGCGCGATCAGGGCTATGAAGCCATCCGCCAGGTCGTCGTCGAGGTGGACGATCTGGAGCGGCTGCCGGCGCTCGTGACGGAGGTGGTTCAGAAGGGGGCCAACCGCCTCGATGGCGTCTCCTACCGGCTCCAGGACGAGAAACAGGCGCGCAACGAAGCATTGCTCCAGGCCGTCACGGAAGCCCGCGAGAAGGCGGCGCTGATGGCCGGTGCCCTGGGAGAATCACTTGGACGGGTGCGGCTCATCAACGAGCAGAGCTTCAGCGTGCCCCGCCCGATGATGCGCATGGCGGCGGAAGCGGTGATGATGGCCGACAAGGCAGCCCCCGAACCGGACGCCTATGCCGCCGGCGAGATCGAGGTCCGCGCCACGGTGCAGGTGGTCTTCGAACTGGACGAGACGCCGTCTGGCGGCTGATCCGGCTCCGCCGGGCCCGGCGTTCCCTGGTCCGGCGTTCAGGGATCCCGGGTGCCGGCCCAGGCCGGCGTGTGCTCTTCGAGCCAGTCCGCCAGGGTGTCGAGCACGATCCGGCCGTCGGGTTCGTTGAAGGGTTCGTGGTAGAAGCCCTCGAAGAGGCTGAGGGTTTTGTCGGTCGCGCCGGCGCGATCGTAGAGGGCTTCGCTACCCCGCGGGTCGGCGATGGGGTCGGCCGTGCCGTGGGTGATCAGCAGCGGGAGCGTCAGATGGGCGGCCCGGTCCAGCACGGTGCGACCGGCTTCGAGGAGGGCGGCGGCCGTTCCGGCCGGTGTGGCGCCGTGGAAGTTGAGCGGGTCCGTCTCGGCCTGCCGCACCACCTCGGGATCGTGCGAGAGGCCGCGCCGGTCGAGGGGCAGCGTGGGCAGGCCGGGCAGGACGCGGCCCAGAACGCGCACGAGGGGGTGCAGGGGCGGGAGGATGGGGATCTGCAGGGCCGGGCTGCTGAGCATCAGGCCGGCGAGGGAGGACGGATGGGCGAGGGCATGCAGGGCGGCCAGGCTGCCGCCCATGCTGTGGCCCAGCATCAGCAACGCCCGCTCGGGAGCCTGCCGCCGGACGTGCGCCACGACCCGGTCGAGGTCCTGCAGGGCCGTCGTCAGCGCCACCCGTCCCCGACGGCCTTCCGACCGCCCGAAGCCCCGGTGGTCGTAGGCGTGGACCACGTAGCCGGCCTTCGTCAGGTGCCCGGCCAGCCGGTGGTAGCGCCCGCTGTGCTCGGCATAGCCGTGTACGATCAGCAGGGCGGCGCGGGGCGGCCCGGCCGGCCACCAGGTGCGCGTGAAGAGGCGCGTCCCGTCGGCGGCGGCCAGCGTGTCTTCCGTGGGCGGGCGCATCGAAGCGAGGGAATCCATGGGCCGTTGGCAAAAGGGCGGAAGTCGCGTGGATGGGAGCGGGGCTACCCGTTATCTTGGGGCACACGCG
The DNA here is from genome assembly GCA_003285105.1 of Roseithermus sacchariphilus. Taxonomy (GTDB): domain Bacteria; phylum Bacteroidota; class Rhodothermia; order Rhodothermales; family MEBIC09517; genus Roseithermus; species Roseithermus sacchariphilus. Next base: position 2,606,254 of record CP030158.1, read on the forward strand.
AGATGTCCATCGGCCCCTCAACCCCATGTCCGCGCAATATACGCCGATCCCGCTGGATTATCAGGCCCGCCCCCTGGAGGAGATGCAGGCCCGTGCCGACGCCTTTTACGAGCTCATGCGCACCCGGCGATCGGTCCGTGCCTTCAGCGACCGGCCGGTGCCGCGGCGCCTCATCGAGCGGGCGATCCAGACCGCCGGAACCGCGCCGAGCGGCGCGCATCGCCAGCCCTGGCGCTTCGTCGCCGTCAGCGATCCGGCCCTGAAGCACCGCATCCGCGTGGCCGCCGAAGCCGAGGAGCGAGCCTCCTACGCGCATCGTATGTCCGACGAGTGGCGGGCGGCGCTGGCCCCGCTGGGCACCGACTGGCACAAGCCGTTTCTGGAGGTCGCCCCGTGGCTGGTCGTCTGTTTTGCCGAGCGGTACGAGCGAGCGGCGGACGGGCGCACCATCAAGAACTACTACGTCCAGGAAAGCTGCGGCATAGCGTGCGGGCTGTTCATCGCCGCCGTGCACCACATGGGCCTCGTCACCCTGACCCACACGCCCAGCCCCATGCGCTTTCTGAACGAGCTGCTGGGGCGCCCCGCGAACGAGCACCCTTACATCCTCTTTCCCGTCGGCTATCCCGCCGACGGGGCGACCGTGCCGGCCCTGGAACGCAAGCCCCTGGAGGCCATTGCCGACTGGCATGAAGCGCCGCCGGATGAGGCCGGCGCCGCCGGTGGGTGATCAGCCCGTCGGTGCCGGGGCGGTTTCGGCCCCGAGGGGCCGGCGGCGGCGCGGGGCGGGGCGGATCGGGCGGTCCGCTACGGGCGGTCCCGCCGGCAGGTCCGTGGCGGGTTCTGCCTCCGGGTAGAGAACCTCCGGGTAGGGCCGGCCCGAGAGGGCGAACACGGCGGCCGGGATGAGGGCGGCCAGCGGTTGGGCCGCCGGGCGAGCGGTGGGCATGGGTGCGGGCGTCATGGCCGTGCGGGCGTCGGTGCGTGTGGACGCCGGGCAAGGTCGTAACGGGCGGTGACAGCGCTGTGACACAGGGTGCCGCCGGCCGAGCGTATGAAATCGGAGCGCACGGGAACGGCTCCCCACACCGGGCGTAGGGGCGACCCATGCCGGGTTGGTCGTCTCCCGGCCACCCATCCGACCAATTCGACTTCCACACGGACCATTGCCCCGCCGGCGGGTCGCCATGCAACGGCTGCGGACACAGGGAGGACGCTGGGTGCTGGTCGCGGTGATGCTGACCAGCCTGCTGCCGCTGGTGGTGACGCCGGCGACCCAGGAAGCGCTCCACCGTGTCACGACGTCCTACAGCGACTGGCTGCGGGCACAGTTGCGCGTGCCGCCCGATGCGGTGATCGAGGCGGCGCTGGCAGAAGCCGAGGCCACCGGAGCCCGCACGCCCCATGCGTTCGTCGAGGCGTTCGTCGAGGCCTACACCGCGCACCGGCCGGCCGAGACGCTGGCGGAGGCCTTCTCGGCGTTGGCCCTCTCGCACGAGGCGCTCGTCGCCTTCCTGCAGGGCCGCATCGCGCGGCTGGCGGGGACGGCGGTGTTGCCGCGTGTGTTGTGGCTCGGCGCGGCCCCTCCGGCCCCTCCGAGCCCGGAACGCCTGGAGCCCGGGCTCCCCGTGACGCTCCCGGCCATGCAGGCCCGGTGGGCGGTCGCCCGTCGGGTGCTGGACGGCTGGCCGCTGGTGGCCGGCCCGCGTCGGCTGTCCGCGGCGCAGCCGCTGGGGCCATAGTCCCGCGCGGCCTCTCCTTTCTCAGCCCCTTCCCCCTTTTCACGGCCCGGCGGTGCGCTTCTTTGAGAAGCCGTCGGGCCTGGCGGCTGCCGGCCGATCCCCGAGTGCCTTCCTGGCGGGCCGGCGCTGCCCCGTGCTTCAATAACCCATTTCGTGAGGACGTCCATGCAAGGCAACGGACTGAAGATCGGACTGACCCTGTTCTTCCTCGTGCTGTCCGGCTACTACCTCTATCCTTCGGTGAAGGCCTACGTCATCAACCAGCGGCTGGAGGCGATGACGGAGGAAGAGCGGGCGGCGTACATGGAGGAACACTACGATGACATCCGCCAGACACAGGAGCGCGCCCTGAAGCTGGGGCTGGACCTGCTCGGCGGGATGCACGTCACGCTGGAGGTGCGCGTCGATGAGCTGGTGCGCGAACTGGCGACCGACACCGACGCCACCTTCGACGAGGTGATGGAGGCCGCCCGTGCGCGGTCCGCCTCCGGCGACGTCTCGTTCATCCAGGCCTTCGTGCAGGAGTTCGAGGCACGGGACCCCAACGCCCGGCTTTCCCGCTATTTCCGCAGCGATGAAGCCGGCATCAACCGGCGCTCGACGAACGAAGAGGTCGCGGCCTACCTGGAGCAGGAAGCCAACGACGCCATCGATCGGGCCATCGAGATCATCCGCCAGCGGGTCGACCGCTACGGCGTCACGGAGCCGTCCATCCAGAAGCAGGGCACCCGCCGCATCGTGGTGGAGTTGCCCGGCATCGACGACGCCGAGCGCGTCCGGCGGCTGTTGCGGGGCACGGCGCGCCTGGAGTTCCGCCTCATGGCCGACCCGGCCGAGCTGACCCGTGTGGCCCAGAGCATCATCGAATACTACGAAGCCGCCGCCGACACCGCCGCATCTGATACCTCGGGGGCCGCCGGTACGGGCGAGGCCGACACCGCGGCGGCCGATCCGCTGCTGGCCGGGGCGGACACCTCCGCCGGTGACGCCGTGCTCGGCGACGATCCCGTCGGTGCGGGCAACCCGCTGCTCGCGGTGATGCAGCCGCTGCCCTACGGGCCGGGCGTCGTCTTCGGGCAGGTGCTCGAGACGGACACGGCCGCCGTCAACCGGCTGCTCCGCAACCCCGAGGTGCAGGCGCTCATCCCCGACGACATCGAGCTGATGTACACCGCTTCGCCGGTGGGCGTCGACCAGAACGGCCGCGAGGTCTACGACATCCTCGGTGTGCGCTCCACCGCCGAGCTCACCGGTGAGGCCATTGTAGAGGCCACGGTCGACTTCGACCAGTTCACCAACCAGCCGCAGGTGTCCATGACGATGGACTCCGAGGGCGCGCGGACGTGGGCCCGGGTGACGGGCGCCAACGTCGGCAAGAACATCGCCATCGTGCTGGACGGCGTGGTCTACTCGTATCCCGTCGTGGAAGGCCGCATCGTGGGCGGGCGCTCGCGCATCACCGGGCTGGACTCGCGCGAGGAGGCGCAGGACATCGTCACCGTGCTGGAATCGGGCGCGTTGCCGGCGCCGGTCGTCATCGTCGAGGAGCGGACCGTCGGCCCGAGCCTCGGGCAGGCGTCGATCCGGGCCGGCTTCTGGTCGGTGCTCGTTGGCTTGCTGCTGGTGGCGCTGTTCATGATCTGGTACTACCGCACGGCCGGCGTCGTGGCGGACCTGGCGCTGCTGCTGAACATCGTGTTCATCCTCGGCATCCTGGCGGCCTTCGGGGCCACGCTGACGCTGCCCGGCATCGCCGGTATCGTGCTGACGATCGGTATGGCGGTGGACGCCAACGTGCTCATCTTCGAGCGCATCCGGGAAGAGCAGGGGACCGGCAAGACGCTCAAGGCGGCGGTGGAGGCGGGCTACGCGAAGGCCCTGAGCGCCATCGTCGACGCGAACATCACCACGTTCTTCGTGGGCGTCATCCTCTACTCGTTCGGGGTCGGCCCCATCCAGGGCTTCGCCGTGACGCTCATGGCCGGCATCCTGTGCTCGATGTTCACCGCCATCATCGTGACGCGCATCATCTTCGACTACATGATCATCGAGCGCCGCGCCACGGTCAGCTACGGGTGATCGGGACGGTGTGCCGCGCCGGGGATCGGCCCGGGGCCTGTGCCCCGGCGCCTCCGCGGCGGGCGCCGTCGCTCCCTGCCCTTTCGACATGCACGGGCCGGGCCTCCTGCCGGCGGCCGGCCCCAAGATACCGAGACTGCCATGCGCATCTTTGAAAACGCCAACTTCGACTTCATCCAGAACCGGACCCGGGGCTATATCTTCTCCGGCATCCTGATCCTCATCAGCATCTTCGGGCTCGTCACCCGTGGGCTGGAGGTCGGCATCGACTTCAGCGGCGGCATGGAGTTCGTCATCGAGACGGACGCGCCGCTCAACGTGACCGCCGTGCGCACCACGCTGGCCGACGTGCTGGGCTCCGACCCGGAGGTCAAGACCTTCGGGGAGGGCGCCATCCTCGTACGCACCCTGGCCGAGGGAGACATCAACGAGATGCAGGCCCGCATCATCGAGAGCATCAACAGCGCCTTCCCCGGGGTCAACCCGCGCGTGCAGAAGACCGACATCGTCGGGCCGCGCTTTGCCGAGGACCTGAAAGAAGGGGCCGTCTTCGCCGTGCTCGGGTCGCTGCTGGTCATCTTCGCCTACATCCTGATCCGCTTCGAGTGGCGGTTCGGCCTGGGGGCGGTGGTGGCGCTGTTCCACGACGTGTTCATCACGCTGGGGCTGTTCGCCCTGCTGCATCATCTGCTGCCGTTCTCGCTGCAGATCGACCAGACCATCATCGCCGCCCTGCTGACGATCGTCGGGTACTCGCTCAACGATACCGTGGTCGTGTTCGACCGCATCCGCGAGTACACGAACCTGTTCAAGACCGAGGCCTACCCGAACATCGTCAACCGGTCCATCAACAACACGCTGAGCCGGACGCTGATCACCTCGGGGACGACCTTGCTCGTGGTGATCACGCTCTTTATATTGGGCGGAGAAGTGCTGCGCGGCTTCGCGTTTGCGTTGATCGTAGGGATCGCCATCGGCACCTACTCGTCCATCTTCGTGGCCTCGCCCGTCGTGGTGGAACTGCGGCTCCGGGCGGACGCGCAGAAAGCGGCGCGTCGGTAGGCGCGTGCTCCCTGTTCTCTCTTCCTCCAGCCCCGAGATCACATGAACTACAGCGTCGACGAGCGCTACAACGCGGTTGTCATCACCCTCAAGGGCAACGTCATGGGCGGCCCGGACGGCGCCAAGCTCCATGAAACCCTGCACGAGTTGAAGGAGCAGGGCAAGAAGAACGTCGTCGTGGACCTCTCGAAGGTCAAGTTCATGAACTCCAGCGGCCTCGGCATGCTCATCAGCGGGATGACCACGATGCGCAACGCGGGCGGCGACCTGCGCCTGGCCAACGTGGCCGACCGCATCCAGTCGCTGCTGGTGATCACGAAGCTGATCACGGTCTTCAAGCACTACGACTCGGTCGAGGAAGCCATCGAGAGCTTTCAGGAGGAGCCGGCCGGTTGAGGCGGCGGCGCTTCCGGGCGGGTGCCTGGAGGAGGCCGGCTGCACGGATCGAACACGGTGGCCGAAGGCGGCGAGACGCGGCTCTCGCCGCCTTCCTTGTGTTCGCCGCGCCCGCCGGCCCTGCCGCGATCCCTTCCTTTCCATGTGGAAAATCTAGCGTGTTATGCCCGTTTCGGTTGTCATAGGAAGCCAGTGGGGCGACGAAGGCAAAGGCAAGATCGTCGACCTGTTGAGCCAGGAGGTGGATATCGTGGCCCGCTATCAGGGCGGGGCCAATGCCGGTCATACGATCTGCTGGGGGGATCAGACCTTCGTGTTGCACCTGGTGCCGAGCGGCATCTTCCATGAAGGGGTCACCTGCGTCATCGGCAACGGGGTGGTGATCGACCCGGTGGCCGTCATGGAGGAGATCCGCATGATCCGCGAGCTCGGCTATGAGGTGGAAGGGCGGCTGTTCATCTCGCACAACGCCCATCTCATCATGCCCTACCACAAGCGCATCGAGCAGGTCCGCGAGCAGGCGCGTGACGGTGGGGCCATCGGCACGACCGGCCGTGGCATCGGCCCGGCCTACGTGGACAAGTTCGCCCGCACCGGCATCCGGGTGGTCGATCTGCTGGACCGCGACGTGCTGCGCACCAAGCTGACGCGGGCCATCGAGGAGAAGAACACGCTGCTCCGCGGTGTCTACGGAGCCGAGGAGCTGGACGTGGACGCGATCATCGAGGAGTACGTGGAGTTCGACAAACGCATCGACCCGTACGTGACGGACACCACGGAGTACCTCTGCCAGGCGCTCCGGGCGGGCAAGCACGTGCTGGCCGAAGGCGCGCAGGGTTCGCTGCTGGACGTCGACTTCGGCACGTATCCGTATGTCACCTCCAGCCATCCGACGGTCGGCGGATGCTGCACCGGGCTCGGTGTGCCGCCGACCGAGATCGAGCGCGTCATCGGCATCGTCAAGGCCTACTGCACCCGCGTGGGCAACGGCCCGTTCCCGACGGAGCTGGAGGACGCCACGGGCGAGCAGCTGCGCAACGTGGGCCACGAGTACGGGGCCACCACCGGGCGGCCGCGCCGCTGCGGCTGGCTCGACCTCGTCGCGCTGCGCTACACCTCCATGGTCAACGGCTTCACCGATCTCGCCATCACGAAGCTGGATGTGCTCAGCGGCCTGGACGAGTTGAAGGTGTGCACCCGCTACCGCTACGACGGCAAGGAAACCACTCGCTTCCCGAGCGAAGTGCAGACGCTGGAGCGCGTCGAGCCGGTGTACGAAAGCTTCCCGGGCTGGCAGGAGGACATCACGGAGGTCCGCCGGTTCGAGGACCTGCCGGCCAACGCGCAGCGGTATCTGCGGTTCATCGCCGAGCAGGTGGGCGTGGAGATCAGCATGATCTCGACCGGTCCCAAGCGCAGCCAGACGATCGTCGACCGGGGGCTGGCGCTGGCGGCAGACTGACGACGCGATGGGGTGAGCCGGCGGATGGCCGGCGGATCCTGTGGGCGCCGGCGGCATACCCACACCCCCACGCACGTCCACGCCCCGATCCGCCATGCGAGCCTACCGCGTCTCGGTGAACCTGAAGCTCGGGCTGGTGATTGCCGCCGTAGCCATCGCGGTGGCGTCGCTGGCCTACACGAACCGGCTGGTCCGGCAGCTCCGCGAGCGCGAGCAGGCTTTCATCGAGCTGTGGGCCCGGGCGCTGGAGCAGGTGCCCCGGATGCAGGCCCAGTCGATCAACCCGTACCAGCAGGAGCTGGCGGAGCTGGAGGCGTTCCTGCAGGACCTCGCCCGCGGCGAGGCCCCTCGCCCGGCGCCCGAGCGGCTGGCGGCGTTCCGGGAGGCCGTGGCCTGGGCGCAGGGGATGCCGCCCGCCGGTGAGCTGAACTTCATCACCAACGAGATCCTGGTTGGCCGGACGTTCAGCATTCCGGCCATCGTCACGGATTCGAGCGAGAGCCCCATCTTCGTCAACTGGCGGAACGTGCCGGTCGATACCACGCTCGCGGCCCTGCCGCCGTCCGAGCGCGAACGCGCGCTGCGGCGGCTGGAGCGGTTGCAGGCCGAGATGGACCGGGTCTACGACCCCATCCCCATCGTGCTGAGCTTCCCCGCCGGCCCCGACCGCGCCCCGGTTCAGCTGCGGCAGTACGTGCACTACGGAGAGTCCCGCCTGATCCGCGAGCTGCGGTGGTTCCCGTACGTGCAACTGCTGTTCATCGGGTTGTTCATCCTGGTCGGGTACCTCGGTTTTTCGTACGTCCGGCGCAGCGAGCAGCGCAGCCTGTGGGTGGGGATGGCCAAGGAAGCCGCCCACCAGCTCGGCACGCCCATCTCCAGCCTCATGGGGTGGCTGGAGTTGCTGCGCCTGCCGGACCTGCCCCCGGAGCAGCGTCACGAGGCGCTCGACGAAGTCGAGAAGGACATCGAGCGGCTGAAACGGGTGACGAGCCGCTTCTCGGACATCGGCTCGCTGCCGAAGCTGGAGGTGCAGCCGCTCGGGCCGGTGATTGAGAGCACGGCCGATTACATCCGGCGGCGGGTACCGCAGCAGGGCAAGCGCGTCGCGCTCGAGGTCCGGGTGGAGCCGGGGCTGCAGGCCCCGCTCAACGCCGAGCTCTTCGAGTGGGTGATCGAGAACCTCCTGAAGAACGCCCTCGACGCCATCGAGACGGAAACCGGCCGCATCGACGTCGAGGCATGGCGGGCCGGAGATCGCATCGTCATCGAGGTGCGGGACACCGGGCGGGGGATCGACCGGCGGCAGTGGAAGAACGTGTTCCGGCCGGGGTACAGCACCAAGACGCGCGGCTGGGGCCTCGGCCTGAGCCTGGCCAAGCGCATCGTGGAGGACTACCACGGCGGCGAGCTGACGCTGGCGAAGTCGCGCCCGGGGCACGGGACGACGTTTCGGATCGAGCTGCCGGCGGCGTAGCGGGCGCCCGATCCCGCCGGCAGCTGGCGCGCCGGCTCCGGTGTGGCCTCAGGAGGGGAAGGAGATGCGGTCCGGGAGCGCGGGGTCGTCGAGCGGGGTGACGGCCACGAAGATGTCATCGCGGTGGCGCCAGACAAGGACCGTGTCGTTCTCGAAGCGTTGCAGGTCGAAGGAGCGGTCCCGTTCGATGTTGCGCAGGATTTCCGGGGCCAGGCGGATGCGGTCTTCGTACTGGTTGAGCAGGGCGTAGGTGTAGGTGAAGAGCGCGATGGGCAGCTCGGCCGTTTGATCCTGGTAGAGGAGCACCGGCACCTCGACGCCGGGGGCCACCTCGCAGATGTCCACGCCGATGAGGGCGGTGCCCTCGATGTCCGGCACCACGACCCGCCATCCGAGCCGGTCGCGGATGTAGCGTTCGATGGCTTCGGGGGCGGGGCTCTGCACCGAGGGGCGGACGAGGCCGGCCTGCCGGGCGGACAGGGCGATGAGGTTGACCTCGGGGGTACGCTCGAACAGGGAGGCGCCGCCGTAGCCGATGAGGGCGGCCGTGATGATGAGCAGGAGGACGAGCACGGCGCGCCGGACGCGGCTCGGGGCCGAGGGGGGCGTCCGGGCCGGGGGGTGGGGCGAGCGGGTTCGGTGGAGGTGCGCAGGGCCGCGGCCACGCGAGGCCGCAGGGTGGGCGGCACGGGGGTCAGGTGGGCGGCGAGCGCCCGGGCCAGCAGGCGCGGCACCTCGTCCGCCTCCAGGCCCTGATCCAGCAGCCGGCGGTCTGCCGGCGAGGCTCCGGCGTACAGATGGCGTCGCAGCGCGGCGGCGGCCCGCTCGAAGCGGACCTCGGCGGCGGAGGCCGTCGTGCCCAGCAGCCGGGCGATCTCGGGCCAGGACAGCTGCTCGACGGCCCGCAGGTGCAGGACGTGCCGGTCGGCATCGGGCAGGGCTGCGAAGAGCCGGGGGAGGACCGCCTCGGCGTAGGCCCGGGCCAGCCGGCGGTGCAGGGTCGTTGCTGCCGGTGGGGCCGGGCCGGCCGGCCGTTCCGTACGCTCCCGGTGCACGGCGACCATCAGGTCCAGGAGGTCGGTTCGCTCGGGCGCGGGCCGCTCCGTGGCCCGGGCCTGCCGGTAGGTCGCTTCCACCAGCGCGGCTGCCTGGTCGGCGTCGGCCGTGAGGAGCTGCGCGAAGCGGAACAGCGCGTCCAGGTGCTCGAAGGGATCTCGGGAGCCGGGGGACCGGGGCTGGGCCGCCGTCAGGCAGAAGGGGATGAGCATGAGAGGCGTGGAACGGGTCCGGTACGGCCCGGAGCGGGTGGGTCGCAGCGTTATCGGTCGTCGAGGAAGACCACGTTGATCGGGTCGCCCTTTCGAATGCTGAGCAGATCCGCCGCGTTCCCGGCATGGACGGCAATCTCCAGCAGCCCGCTGCTGCCGATCAGCAGCAGCGGTTCGCCCGGGGCCACGTCGCCGTAGGTGGTGTGTAGCCCGTGCAGGATGGCGCTGCCGGCGAAGCACTTGATCGGCCGTCCGGCACGGCGGGCGTGCAGCAGGTCGGCCGGGATGTTCGTGATGCAATTGCCGAAGTGGTCGATGTGGACGACCCAGCCCCGGATGCCCTGGGCATCGGGGATGGGCAGGGCCCAGTGCATCGGCCGCAGCGCGTCGATGGGCGTGCCGACGTCGGAGAGGGTGCGGCCGGCGGCCAGGTGGGCGGCCACGGGGGCGAAGATGTCCCGGCCGTGGAAGGTCTGGCTCGGGTTCGGGGTGCGCCAGTAGGCCGGGCGGTCCAGCGAGACGACCACGTCCGGCGCGGCGCCGTCGAGCAGGAGGGCAAAGAGGCCGTTGTCCGGGCCGACGAAGCGGGAGCCGTGGGCGGCCAGCGCCACGGCGCGGCGGTCGGTGCCCACGCCGGGGTCCACGACCACCAGATGCACGGCGCCGCGGGGGAAGTAGGGCACCGCCTCGCGCAGCACGAAGGCCGCCTCCATCACGTCCTGCTGGGCGATGTCGTGCGTGATGTCCACGAGGTGAGCCTCGGGCAGGATCGACAGGATGGTGCCTTTCATGGCCGCGACGTAGGCGTCGCCCGTCCCGAAGTCCGTCGTCAGGGTGATCAGGTGGGTCACAGAGGGATGCGGTCTGGCTCAGGGGCAGGGGGAGAGGCGGGCGCGAGAAGGAGCGGCCCGCAACAAGCAGGGGGTAGACAAGTTAAGGGGAACGACACCTCCGGTGCGGCCGTCGCGTCCGGCCGGGCCGGGTTCGTAGGAAATCCACACCGTGCTTGCGGTGGGTGCCCTACGTTCCGTACACATGGAAACCACCGTATCCATTGAAACCACGGCCGCCGTGGCCGGATGCCGAGCACCGGCAACCGCGCCGTGAAGCCCATCCTTTCCTCGCCACCACGAACGCCATGCGTACCGACGAGCCCTCGGTTGCCCGGAAGAACAGCCTGTCGCCCCGGCATCAGGAAGCGCTGGAGCGATTCGTCCTGTTCTGGGGCGAGATGGCTTCGAACTGGGGCATCAACCGCACCATGGCGCAGATCCACGCGTTGCTCTATGCCTCCGAGGAACCGCTCGACACGGATGCCATCATGGAGCGGTTGCAGATCTCGCGGGGCAATGCCAACATGAACCTGCGCTCCCTCACCAACTGGGATCTGATCCGCAAGGTGCATCTGCCCGGCTCGCGCAAGGACTACTACGTGGCAGAGAAGGACGTCTGGGAGATCACGGCGCTGATCATCCGCGAGCGGGAGCGGCGCGAGCTGCGCCCCGTCCGGCAGCAACTGGAGGAATGCCGGGAGATCCTGCTGGGCGACCGGCGTGACTGCGGGGCGCTCACGGGCGCCGAGCAGGTGTTCTGCACCCGCATCGAGAACTGGATGCAGCTGATGGAGGTGTTCGAAGGGTTCTCGCGGGCGCTGTTGCCCTTCGTGCAGCACCGCAACGTCGACCTCATCAAGGCCCTCATCGCCTTCGCACAGCGGATGCACGAGGACGCGCCCCCGGCTTCGTCGGAGGAGGCCGAGGGCGACCCCGGCGCGAGCCCGTGAGCGTCTGGGCGTCCCGCCGTGTCCCCCCTGCACGTATCTTCCCTCACACCCTCATGGCTACGAAAGACGTCGGCGACCGGGGCGAGGCCATCGCGGCCGCGTACCTCGAAGGGCTGGGCTATCACATCCTGGAGCGGCAGTACCGGTTTCAGCGGGCCGAAGTGGACCTCGTGTGCTTCGAGCCGGCCGAGCCCTACGACCTGGGCGGCGAGCTGGTCTTCGTCGAGGTGAAGACCCGCACCGGCCTGGGCTTCGGGCGACCCGAGGAGGCCGTCACGCCGGAGAAGAAGCGGCACATCATCCGGGCGGCCGAGGCCTACCTGCACGAGCGCCGCCTGGAGGGCTCGCCGTGCCGGTTCGACGTGGTGGCGGTGATGCTGGGGGAGGGCGAACCGCAGATCGAGCACTTCAAACACGCCTTCGGCCTGCTCTTCTAGCGGCCGGCTGCGTCCTCGCCATCCGCCGCGTCCTCTCGTTATCAGCTTTCAGCGGTCAGCGAACAGTTCCTCTCCTTGCGAAGGGGAGGTGTCGCGGAGCGACGGAGGGGTAGATTCCGGGCGCTGGCGGCATCGTGGCGGGGGTGGACCCCCTTCCCCCTTCGGGGACTTCCCCCTGTTCGGCCTGCGGCCAGGGGGAAGGGGTCACGCCGAAGCTTTCAGCGGTCCGCTTTCAGCCGTCAGCGAACAGCCTTCCGCGAATAGCCAGCCGCCCACAGCGAGCCGCCCGCAGCCCACAGCCAGCCGCCCACAGCCAGCCGCCTACAGCCAGCCGCCCACAGCCAGAAGCCAGAAGCCCACAGCCAGGGAAAGGCGTCGGGCGATGCGCGTCGTGGCCGTTGCGAAACGCTCACGGGGATCGCCCGCTCGTCGCAGGCATCGGGGTGGGGCGGTACTCCCGGGGCAGCAGCTCGGCGACGCGCTCGAAGGCGAAGTAGCCGTAGGTCGTCACCCCGTACGGGTCGATGACCTCGCCCGTGTGGTCGATCAGCGTGGGGCCATCGGTCAGGCGGATGAAGGAGGTCTGGTTGCGGCGGGGGGTGGCGTGGGGGCGGCCCTGCCAGCGCTGGAAGGCCTCGTTCTCCCGTTCGTGCAGGTAGACGATCTCCACGAAGCCCGAGAAGCGGAGCTGTTGCTCGGTGGGGGAGGGTCCGGGCCGGAGCAGTTGGGCGGGCGTGACGGGGTAGCGCCGGGTGTTCGATCCGTAGGCGTCGCCCGACGGGAGCATCGAGAGCAGAAAGCCTTCCTCCCGGCTGGTGCCCGCCAGCAGGCTCAGCAGGAAGTGCCGGAAGGACCCCTCGAAGGCCTGCCGGCGGTGCACCTCCCAGCGGGCCCGCTCGGCCGCGTCGGTCGGCTCCAGTTCCTCGAAGAACGGCTCGCCATCGTAGCGGAGCGTCGAACCACGTAGCTCGAAGTCGCGCAGGTGGTAGCGAATCCGATAGCCCAGGGCCCGGTTTTCGATGAGCAGGGGCGCGTGGGCGCGGGCCGCGAAGCGTCCCCACCATTTGCCCTCGAACGCCAGCACCTCCGGGTTCAGGATGCGGCACTGCCGGGCGAAGTCGGATTCCCCGAGGAACAGCCGGGTGAACCGTTCCAGCCGTTTTTCCCAGCGGCGGTCCCGGTGCGCCGTCACGGTCACCTCGTCCACCGGCAGGACCGTCGGCGTCAGGTGCAGAGTCAGCGGGGGCGGAGCGGCCTCGCGGATCCGCACCGTCTGCGTGGCGGGCGTGTAGCCGAGCCGGGTGGCGATGAGCCGGTGCGTGCCTGCCGGGATCCGTTCCAGCCGGAAGCGGCCGTCCGGCCCGGCGGCGGTGCCCGTCATGGAGGCGGCGATGAAGACGTGCGCACCGGCCAGCGGGCGGCCCGTTTCGGCATCCAGCACGACGCCGCTCAGCGTGACGCGCAAGGCCTCTTGAGCCGTCGCCGTCTGCGGCATCGCCGTCTGAGCCGCCGCCGTTTGCAGGCCGAGGCTCATCAGCAGACACAGCCATCTCACCGAAGGCACGCCGCGCATCGCTCCCTTGCCCGAAGACATCCGTTGACGGATTCCCTGCGTGACAAGAAAACGGGCGGGTCCGACAAATCCAAGCGGCGATCCAGGGGCGGGCGGCGTCAGCGGCCGGGACGATACTCGCGCGGCACCTCGTCCGCCACGCGCTCGAAGGCCCAGTAGCGGAAGAGCGTGACGCCGTAGGGGTCCAGCACGTCGCCCTTGTAGTCGACCGTGGTCGGGCCGCGTTCGAGCCGGATCATGGAAGTCTGGAAGCGCGGGCGACGCCGGCCCTCGCCGATCCACTCCAGGTAGGCTTCATCCTCCAGTTCACCCTGGAAGACGACCTCCACGAAGCCCTGAAAGTCGAGCGTGTACTCGGCGCGTGAGGCACCGGGCTGGAGGAGCGTCTTCGGGTCCAGCGGGAAGCGCTGGTTGCCGGCGACGGGGTTGCCGCCGCCGAGCGGGCCGGCTGAGGCGGCGGTGCCGTCCGCTGCCGGGCGGCTGAAGGTGAGGAAGCCCTGGGCCTCCGTCTGCCCGGCCAGCAGGGCGAGCAAGAAGTGGCGGAACGAGCCAATGAAGGCCTCCCGTCGCCGGGCCTCCCAGGCCGCCTGTTGCTCCGGGCTCTCCGCTTCCATCTCTTCGAAGAGCGGCTCGCCGTCGTACTGCGTGCGGGTCGGCAGGGCCTTGAACTCGCGCAGGAAGTACCGAATCCGGTAGCCGAGGGCCCGGTTCTCGATGACGAGCGGCTCGCTGGCCAGGGCGATGAACTCCCCACCCCGGTTGGCGAAGTCGAGCACCTCGGGGTTGACGATGACGGTTTCCCGGGCGTTGGGCGTCTCGCCGATGAACAGCTTCGTGAACCGCTCCAGCCGCTCTTTCCAGCGCGGATCGCCTTTGGCCTCGACGGTGACCTCCCCCAGCTCGAGCACCTCGGGCCGGAGCTGCACGTCGATGGTATAGACCCGCGGTTCGCGCAGCAGCGTGTCGATGGCGACCTGCTCGAAGCCGATCATCGAGACGAACAGGCGCAGCGCCCCCACGGGGACGCGCGTCAGCTCGTAGCGGCCCTCGGCGTCGGTCGCCGTCCCGGTCATCGAGTTGGCGATGAAGACGTTGACGCCGATCAGGGGCTCGCCCGTGTCGGCGTCGGTGACCGTGCCGACGAGGGCGGCCGTGGGGGGCTGGGGCTGGGCGAGGGCCGCCGTGGAGGCCAGGGCGAGGACGGTAAGAGAGAGGAGGAGCCGGAGCGGGCACGCACGCATGATCGGGCCGGGGATGAAGGGGGGGAAGGCCTGACGGGAAGGCCTGACGGGAAGGCCTGGAGGGAAGGCCGTGGCACGGCCCGCAAGGTTCGCGCCGGAGGGCGAGCAGGGCGTCGGGCGGGCGTGGCCGGGCGCGAAACGACGGCGACGGGACCGGGCCGGCGTGCGGCGTTGTACGGCAGAGGCGACACCGGGTGCCCGGCCGGGGGGACACCCCGCCGGGGGACCCGCTGGAGTGCGGTCTGCGCCTTCACCGGGCCGTCCGGATCGCCTCGATGGTGGACGGGTCCTCCAGGCTGCTCACGTCGCCCGGGTCCTGGCCCAGGTAGGTGGCGCGGATGACGCGGCGCATGATCTTGGCGTTGCGCGTGCGGGGCAGCGCCCGCGTGAACAACAGCGCCTTCGGGCGGAGCGGCTTGCCCAGTTCCGCCGTGACGCGCTCGATCAGCTCGGCGCGCAGCGCTTCGGAGGCCGCCTCGGGGTCCGTGAGCACGACGAAGGCCACGAGCGCCTCGCCCTTGACCGGGTCGGGCACGCCGATGGCCGCGCTCTCGGCGACGGCCGGGTGGGCGTTCAGCAGCGCCTCCACCTCGGCCGGCCCCAGGCGCTTGCCGGCCACCTTGATCGTGTCGTCGCTGCGTCCCAGGATGTACCACAGCCCGTCCGCGTCGATGGCGGCAAAGTCGCCGTGGACCCACAGCCCCTCGAAGCGGCGCCAGTAGGTGTCCAGGTAGCGCTCGGGGTCCTGCCAGAAGCCCCGTGTCATCCCGATCCACGGCTGCCGGATGACGAGTTCGCCGACTTCGCCGCGCACCGGTTCGCCCCGGGCGTTGACCACGTCGGCATCCATGCCGGGGACGGGGCCGGAGAAGGCGCAGGGTTTGAGGGGCGTGAGGAAGTTGCCGCACAGGATGCCGCCGCTGATCTCGGTGCCCCCGGAGTAGTTCAGGATCGGCTTCTGCCCGCCGAGGACGTGCTCGAAGCACCAGCGCCAGGAGGCCGGGTCCCACGGGCTGCCGGTCGAGCCGACGGCGCGGAGGCGCGAGAGGTCGTGCCGCCGGACGGGGTCCGTGCCGTGGGGGCGGAGGGCGCGGATGAGCACGGGGGAGAGGCCGAGGTGCGTCACCCCGTGCGTCGCACAGAGCTGCCAGACGCGGTCCGGGCCGGGGTAGTCCGGGGCGCCGTCGTAGAACACCATCGTCGCCCCGATGCAGAGCGTGCCGAAGACGAGCCACGGCCCCATCATCCAGCCCATGTCCGTCATCCAGTACATACACTCGCCGGGCTTGAGGTCCATGCTGTGGAACATGTCCTGCGCGCCCTTGACGGGGAAGCCGCAATGGGTGTGCACGGCCCCCTTGGGGCGGCCCGTGGTGCCGCTCGTGTAGATGATCATCAGCACGTCCTCGGCCCCGGTGCGCGCCGTGTCGGCCTCGGGCGGCTGCTCCGGGACGAGGTCGTGCCACCAGTGATCCCGGCCGTCTTGCATGGGCGTGTCGAGGCCGGCATGGCGGTGGACGAGGACGTGCCGGACCGACGGGCAGGCCGCCAGGGCTTCGTCGGCGGTGGGCTTCATGGCGATGGTCTTGCCGCGCCGGGTGAAGCCGTCGGCGGTGAACAACGCCTTCGCGCCGGCATCGTTGAGCCGCGTGGCGACGGCGGCCGGGCCGTAGCCGCTGAAGAGAGGCAGGACGATGCCGCCGATCTTGATGACGGCCAGGAAGGCGATGCACAGCTCCGGCGTCATCGGCATGTAGAGCCCGACGGCGTCGCCCCGGCCCAGGCCGAGGCGGCGCAGGGCGTTGGCGCAGCGCCCCACCTCGGCGTGCAACGCGGCGTAGGTCAGCGTGCGCCGGGTGCCGTCCTCGCCCTCCCAGCGGAGCGCGTCGCGGTCGCGCACCGGCGTGGCCTGCCACTTGTCCAGCAGGTTGTGGACGATGTTCATCTCGCCGCCGACGCACCACGTCGGGAACGCCGGGCCACAGCTCAGGTCGACGATGCGCTCGTAGGGCCTGTAGAACGCGATGCCGAGGTCCTCCAGCGCGGCGGTCCAGAACCAGCCGATGTCCGCCGTGGCCCGGGTCAGCAGATCGTCGTACGTGGCGATGCCGTGGCGATCCATGAAGCGCCGCAGGTTGCTCCGGGCGACCACGTCGGGGTCGGGTTCCCAGACGACGGACTGGCCAAAGGGGAAGGTGTCGGGGAAGGCAGCAGACATGGCGTTACGAGGCAGGGCGGGGGCAGAGGTCACCGGCAGGGCCGCTTCCGGCATGATACAGGCCGCCTCGCAGAGGGACAAGCCGGAGGTCGGGGGAGAGGAACCGCGGCGTTCGATCGACGTGGGAGGACCCCGTGCCGGCCGGGTTCGTGTGCGGTGGTCGTGTAACCGGATCGTCGCCGGTGCGTACGCCCCGGCTTGCCCCGTCTCGTCCCATCATCGCTGACTCACCATGCCTAGATCCTTGCTCGCCGTCCTCGTCGTGGGCCTGAGCCTGACGCTCGGCGCCTGCCGGCCGGACGGCGCCGGCGACGGCGCCGAAGCCTTCGAGGTGCCGGTCGATTACTACACGCTCGACAACGGCCTGCGGGTGGTGCTCTCGGAAGACCACACGGCCCCCACCGTGGTCGTCGCCGTGTATTACAACATCGGCTTCCGCATCGAGCCGCGCGACCGCACGGGCTTCGCCCATCTCTTCGAGCACATGATGTTCCAGGGCTCGGAGAACCTCGGGAAGATGGAGTTCGTCCGCCTGGTCCAGCAGAGCGGCGGGGTGCTCAACGGCTCGACGCGGTTCGACTTCACCAACTACTTCGAGATCGTCCCGGCCCACAAGCTGGAGACCATCCTCTGGGCCGAGGCCGACCGCATGAAGGGGCTCGCCATCACGCAGGAGAACCTGACCAACCAGCAGGGGGTGGTCATCAACGAGGTCAAGGTCAACGTCATCAACCAGCCCTACGGCGGCTTCCCGTGGCTCGACATGCCGCAGTACGCCAACGAGAACTGGTACAACTCGCACAACTTCTACGGGGATCTGGAGGACCTCGAAGCGGCCACGCTCGAAGACGTGCAGGCCTTCTTCGACACCTACTACGCTCCGAACAACGCCGCCCTGGTCATCGTGGGCGACTTCGACCCGCAGCAGGCGCGGGCGTGGGTCGAGCAGTACTTCGGCGACATCCCGGCACGCGAGGTGCCGCCCAAGCCGGACATCTCCGAGCCGCGGCAGACCGAGGAGAAGGTCTTCTCGAAGACCGACCGGCTGGCCCAGCGCCCGGCCCTCGCCTTCGCCTACCACATGCCGGAGCGGAATTCGCCGGAATACTACGCCATGGGCCTGATCGACCAGATCCTGCTCCAGGGCGAGGACAGCCGGCTCCACCAGGCGCTCGTGAGCGAGCGCGGCCTCACCGGCGACGTCAGCGGCGGCATCAACCTGCTCGGCAACATGTACAACTACGACGGGCCGATGCTGTGGACCGCCTACCTGTTCCACGACCGCGACGTCTCGGCCGACTCGATCATGGCGGTGGTGGATGAGGCCGTCGAGCGCCTGCGCTCCGAGCCGGTCGACCAGGCCACGCTGGATCGCGCGCTCGTCAAGCTCCGCTCCAGCCTCTACGACGAGATGGGCGGGTTCTTCGGCTTCGGACGCGCCGATCTGCTGGCGTCCTTCGCGCTGTTCGACGACGACCCCGCCCGCATCAACCACCTCGAAGAGGCCTTCCGCAGCGTCACGCCCGACCTCATCCTGCAGACGGCCCGGGAGTACCTGCGCCCGACGAATCGGACGGTCCTGACCGTGGAACCCGCCGCGCAGGTAGCCGCTCCTACGGGCTGACCCCCCGGCGCTCGCTCGTCCCTCCCGCCTCGTCTCAACGCGCTGCATCCCCCATGAAGAAGATCCTGCTCCTCCTCGCCTGCACGGCCGCCTGGTTCCTGCCGGCCGCTCCGCTCCGGGCCCAGCAGACCCCGCCGCCGGGCGGCGAGCCGAAGCCCTTCACGCTCCCGGATAAGACCACGTTCACGCTGGACAACGGCCTGGACGTCACGCTCGTCCCCTACGGGGCGCTGCCGAAGGTCACCGTGCGCGCCGTCGTCCGTACGGGCAACATCCACGAGGGGCCGGAGGAGGTCTGGCTGGCCGACCTGATGGGGGATCTGATGAAGGAGGGGACGACCTCGCGCACCGCCGAAGACATCGCCCGTGAGGCGGCCGACATGGGCGGCTCGGTCGAGGTGGCGGTGGGGGTGGACCAGTCCTTCGTCAGCGGCGACGTGCTCTCGGAGTACGGCCCGGCGCTGGTGGAGCTCATCGCCGACATCCTGCAGCACCCGGCCTTCCCGGCCTCGGAGCTGGACCGGCTGAAGCGCGACCGGATCCGGCAGGTCAGCATCGCCCGGACGCAGCCCGGCACGATCGCCCTGGAGACGTTCCGCTCCGTGCTCTACGGGAATCATCCCTACGGCCGGCTGTTCCCGACGGAGGCCATGCTGCAGTCCTACACCGTCGAGGACATCCGCCGGTTCTACGAGGAGAACGTGGGTGCGGGGCGGACGCACGTCTACGTGGTCGGCCGGTTCGATGAGGGGGCCATGGAAGACGCCATCCGGACGGCCTTCGGCGGGTGGGCGCGGGGGAGCGAGCCGGCCCTGCCGCTGCCGCAGCCACGCAGCGAACGCGCCGTGCACCTGGTCGACCTCCCCGGCGCCGCCCAGTCGAACGTCTACATCGGGCTGCCCGTCATCGACCCCTCGCACGAGGATTACGTGGCTCTGCAGGTGACCAACGCGCTGCTCGGCGGGTCCTTCGCCTCGCGGATCACGAGCAACATCCGGGAGGACAAAGGCTACACCTATTCGCCGTACAGCACCGTATCCGCGCGGTATCGGGATGCCTACTGGGCCGAGATCGCGGCGGTGACCACGAGCGTCACCGGCCCGGCCATCCGGGAGATCTTCAACGAGATCGAGCGGCTGCGGGCCGAACCGCCGTCGCCCGACGAGCTGGAAGGCATCCAGAACTACCTGGCCGGCACGTTCGTCCTGCAGAACTCGTCCCGGTCCGGCATCATCGGCCAGCTGGCGTTCCTCGACCTCCACGGACTGGACGACGACTACCTGCGCACCTACGTACAGCGGGTCTATGCCGTGACGCCGGAGGAGGTGCAGCGCATCGCGCAGACGTACCTGAACCCCGAGGACATGGTGATCGTGATCGCCGGGGACGTGGCGCAGATCCGGGACCAGGTGGACGACTTCGGGCCGCTGGTGCCCTGAAAGCGGCTCCTGGCTGTTCGACTGTCGAATGGCGAATAGCGCACAGCGAATAGCGCACAGCGAATAGCGCACAGCGAATAGCGAGTCATGGCCGAGAAGATCCGGAAATCCGACGCCGAGTGGCGGCGTGTGCTGACGCCGGAGCAGTACCACGTGACCCGGCAGAAGGGCACCGAGCGCGCCTTCACGGGGAAGTACTGGAACCACAAGGGGCGAGGCGTCTACCGCTGCGTCGCCTGCGGTGCGCCGCTGTTTCGCTCCGAGACGAAGTACGACTCGGGATCGGGCTGGCCCAGCTTCTACGCGCCCGTCGACGAGGCGCACGTCGAGACCGAGCTGGACCTCAGCCTGGGGATGCGCCGGGAGGAGGTACATTGCGCCCGCTGCGAGGCGCACCTGGGGCACGTCTTCGACGACGGGCCGC
This sequence comes from Roseithermus sacchariphilus, assembly GCA_003285105.1. Classification (GTDB taxonomy): domain Bacteria; phylum Bacteroidota; class Rhodothermia; order Rhodothermales; family MEBIC09517; genus Roseithermus; species Roseithermus sacchariphilus. The sequence continues at coordinate 2,626,479 of CP030158.1, forward strand.
CGCCCACCGGCCGCCGCTATTGCATCAACTCGGCCGCGCTCGACTTCGTGCCGGACGACGCGGACGAGGCGGCCTGAAGGACCGCACGGAAGCCTCCCTCACGACGACGACCGCGCGATGGAACCCTGGCGTGTCCTCCACACCCGCTATCTGCTCAAACGATGGTGGATGAACCTGCGGGTCGACCGCGTGCAGCTGCCCGACGGTACCGAGATCGAGGAGTTCCACGTCGTCGAATACCCGGACTGGGCCTGCGTGGTCTGCCTGGACCGGGAGGGGCATCTAGTGCTGGTGCGGCAGTACCGCCACGGCATCGGTCGGACGTTGCTCGAGTGTCCGGCCGGTGCGGTGGGGCCGGCCGAGGAGCCGCTGGCGGCGGCGCAGCGGGAGCTGCTGGAGGAGACGGGCTATGCGGCGGAGGAGTGGATCTACCTGGGCCGGTGTGCCCCGGAGCCGAGCAAGCACACCAACTACGCGCATCTGTTCGTGGCCCGCGGCGCCCGCCCCGTGCAGCCGCCGCAGCTCGATCATACCGAGGACCTGAGCGTGCACCGCGTGCCGATCGAGGAGGCGTTCCGGCAGGCGGAGGACGGCGATCTGGCACACGGCATTCACCTGACCGCGCTGTTCTGGGCCCGGCAGCGTGGCCTGCTGGAGTAGGGTCGCGGCCGGCCGGCGGGGACCCGCCGCCTCCGGCGTTCGTTCCGGCAGGGCCTTCGAGGGGTTCACCAGGGTAACGGAGTCTGGCACCACGTCATGCAGTACACACGGACAGGTTGGCTGGCGCTCTGGCTGCTGCTGCTCGGCAGCGGCGGGTGCACGTGGGATGCCGAATACGTCGTGGCCCGCTTCGAGGTCACGCCGGTCAACTGGGATACGCTCCGTGTGGCGGTGACCTTCGGGCATCTGCCGCGGTTCGGCAAGCCGCAGGGCGCCGAGCCCGAGCAGGTGGAGGTGTTCGCCTTCGACGGAGCCTACGACACGCTCTACGCCGGGCAGGGCCCTCTCATCCCCATTCCCGATGCACGCCTCGCCTCGCGCGAGCAGGTCCTCGTCGAGGTCTGCGGGACGTTCGGCCGGCAGCGGGTGTGCGAGCAGCAGGCCCTGACTGCCTCGCCCAAGCGGCTCCACGTGCGTCCCGAGATCACCTACCCCGAGCGGGGGCGCCTGGAGCAGGGACGCTATGCCTTCGAAGCCGAGGTCGAGCGGCAGACCTTCGGGGCGGATGTCTGGGAGCCCATCCCCTGGACGCGCCCCGTCCGCGGCCATCTGCTGGCCTACCTCGACGGGCAACGCGAACAGGCCATCCGCATCCCCTTCACCCGCCCCGAGGGGCGGTTCGACCTGACGCGGTACCCCGCCTATCGGGACTACCGCTACGCGCTCGACACGCGACTGCTGGACGAGGAGGAGGTCGTCATTCGCTTCGACGTGTGGGCGGGGCTGGGGGAGGAGGTGGAGCCCGTGGCGTCGGTCGAAAAGCACATCCGCCCCAAGACGCGGGCCGAGCGGACGTACGACGTCGCCTCCTTCGCCGAACAGGCCGCCACGCAGATCCTGGATCGCCTCGGCGTCGAGGAACGCCGGCGGGTGCGGGCCTACATCGACGGCTGGGAGTACAACAAGCTCAACCGGCGCTACCGGATTGAAGTGGAAGTGCAATGGGGCGGATCGGCCTTCGGGCGGGGGCGCTACCGGCTCAACGGCCTGCTGGAGGTCGGTGAGGACGGGCAGGACGGGCGTTTCACCGTGCTGCGCAGCAACCGCCGCGCCGAGCACCGCTGGGAGGAGGTGCTGAAGGCGCCGGTGCTGGCGCTCGATCCGATGGTGCTGGAGGTCGAGGACGTCATGGAGACGACCCCGGAGGCCGGTGCCGGAGCCGCGGTCGGTCGCTAGCCGGCATCACCGCGGCCGCCGGGGAGCCGGGGCGGTCGAGTCCTGCCGCGTCGTGTCCGCCGGGACGGGGTCGATGTCGAGCAGTTCGAACCGGACCGGCAGGCGCATGCGCACCCGCACCGTTTGCCCGTTCTGGCGGCCGGGGATGAACGTGGTTCGCCGGAGGGCCTGCACGGCCGCCGAGTCGAGCAGGGCATGCAGGGGTTGCAGAACGCGGATATGGCTCGGCGTGCCGTCCGGTTCGACGATGAACTCGAGCACGAGGCGGCCCTCGATGCCGGCTCGCTGGGCGGCTTCTGGGTAGTGGATGTTCAGGTAGTAGGCGCCCAGCCCGCCTTCCACGCGGGGCTGTTGCTCGGCAAACTCCAGCACGGACATCTCCATGCGCGTGAGATCGTCCAGGGCGCGGACGGACTCGGGCTCCGGCTCCGGGCCGTCGGGTCCGGCATCGCCGGCCTCGTCGTCGCCGGCTGCGTCGTCGGCCGGCACGTCGAACCGCGTGATCGGTGCGGACGCCCCGCCGCCGGCCGGTTGCTCGCGGCGCTGCACCGTCTCGATGGCGAGCGGATCGACGGACGGGTCGACGCGCCATCCGACCCGGAGGGGGGCCTTGTGGATCGGAAGGTGCACGCTCGCCACGACCAGGCTCAGGCTCAACACGAGCCCGATCATGATACGCACGGGATAGGCATCCAGCGGACCCGGCGGTCGGGATCGCCTGCCGTGGAGACCGCCTGCCGGGTGCGTGTGTGAAGGGGCCTCGGGCATGGCGAGAACGTGAACGTGGATACACGGTACTGACGCGGTCATGCGGCAATAGTTGCAGGATGGGCGGCGGTGCGCGCCCGCGCCCGGCGATTCGTCATTGCCCGGCGCCCATCGTATCTTTCGGTCGGATCGCCCTGTGTCTCCACCAGCCCGCCTGCCCCGTGTTCAACGCCCTGGTCGTCGATCACACCGACTCGGCCCGGACCGTCCGGGTCCAGACCCTCGATGCCTCCGATCTGCCCGAGGGCGACGTGGAGGTCGAGGTGCTCTACAGCAGCCTCAACTACAAAGACGCCCTGGCCGTCACGGGCCGGGGGAAGATCATCCGGGGCGAGCTCCCGTTCGTGCCCGGGATCGACCTGGTCGGGCGGGTGGTGGCGTCGGACGTGCCCGAGGTGGCGCCGGGGGACGTCGTTATCCAGACGGGCTGGGGGCTGGGGGAGACGCACTGGGGCGGCTATGCCGGGCGCCAGCGGGTGTGGGCCCGCCACCTCGTGCCGCTTCCGGAGGGGCTGACGCCGCTCGACGCCATGGTGATCGGCACGGCCGGGTTCACGGCGATGCTGGCCGTGCAGACGCTGGAGGAACACGGGGTGACGCCGGACCGCGGGGAGGTCGTCGTGACGGGGGCCTCCGGGGGCGTTGGCAGCTTTGCCGTGGCGTTGCTGGCCCGGGCCGGCTACCACGTCGTCGCCTCGACCGGCAGCGCCTCGGCGCATACCTATCTGACCCGGCTCGGAGCGACGCGGATCATCCCCCGGGACACGCTCGGGCAGGGGCCGCAGCGCCCCCTGGACTCCGCCCGGTGGGCCGGCGCCGTCGATGCCGTGGGAGGGGCCACCCTGGCGGCCATCCTCAGCACGCTGGACCGCCACGGCTGTGTGGCGGCCTGTGGGCTGGCCGGCGGTGTGGAGCTGCACACGACGGTCTTCCCGTTCATCCTGCGGGGGGTGGTGCTGGCCGGCATCGACTCGAACACCTGCCCCAACGACCGGCGGCGGCAGATCTGGAAGCGGCTCGCCGAGGCGGTTTCGGAGGATCTGCGTGAACAAATCCTGGCGCGCATCATATCCCTCGAAGCCGTTCCGGAGGCCAGCGAGGCGGTGCTGGCCGGTCGCGTTCAGGGCCGCATCGTCGTCGATCCCCGGGCCTGATCCGTTGCGCCCGGGGCGGGTGCCGTCCATCGCCATGAGGAGGTCAAGGGCAGGAAGCATGACCCTTTCGTTCTGGCAGCACGCTACGCGAGAGCCCGAAGTCCGTGCCGACGTCGCGATCGTCGGCGGCGGGGTCGTGGGGTGTTCGACGGCCTACTGGCTGCACCGGCTGCGCCCGTCGCTGCGTCTCGTCATCGTGGAGGCCGGGATGCTGGCGCAGGGGGCCAGCGGGCGCAACGCCGGCTTTCTGCTGCCCGGCACCGCGGCCGACTATGCCACGGCGGTGGCGACCTATGGGGCCGAGCGGGCGCGCCGCCTGCTGCACTTCACCCGCGAGAATCGCGAGATGATCGCGGCCGAGCTGCGGGGGGCCGCCTTCGACCTGGAGCCCAGCGGGAGCCTCACCGTGGCCGGCAGCGCGGCCGAAGAAGCCCGCCTGCTCGATTCGGTGTCCCTCCTGCGGGCCGACGGGATGCCCGTCGCATTCATCCCGCGTGACGAAACCAACCGCCGGCTCGTGGCCCGGGGCTACGGCGGGGCCCTCTACGTGCCCTCCGGGGCCATGCTGCACCCCGTCCGCCTGGTGCGGCACCTGGCCGGCGAAAGCGAGGCCCGCCTCCTGACGCATCACCGCGTCGCCACGCTGCAGGAGGCCGGGGGCGACGTCGTGCTGGAGACGCCGGTGCGCCGCATCCGGGCCGGGCAGGTGGTGCTGGCCCTCAACGCCTACCTGCCGCAACTCGTGCCGGCGCTGAGCCCGTTCGTCCGCCCCGTCCGCGCGCAGATGCTGGCCACGGAGCCGGCCGCCTCGCGCTGGTTGCAGGTCCCGGTCTACTCGCACGAGGGCTATTACTACCTCCGCCAGCTGGCCGACGGGGTGGTGCTGCTGGGCGGGGCGCGCCACCTGCACGCGGACGAGGAGCAGGGCTACGAGGATACGACGACCGAGGCCCTCCAGGCGGATCTGCTGCGCTACCTGCACTTCCACTTCCCGCAGACGCGCGGCCTGGGCGTCCGGCACCGCTGGAGCGGGGTGATGGGCTTCTCGCCGGATCACCTGCCCGTCGTGGGCACCGTGCCCGGCCTCGACGGGAGCGTCTGGGCCGCCGGCTTTACGGGGCACGGCATGGGATTCGGCTTTCGCTTCGGGCGGCTCCTGGCCGACGTGGTCCTCGGCACGCCCCACCCCGACGGGCTGGAGCTGTTCTCCGTGCGCCGCTTTCCCCGCCCGCAGACCGCCCGCCCGTCCGTGCCGGCCGGCGAGTAGAGCCCTCCACGCCCGCTGGTTGGGCCGCCGTGCGGCGGCTGTATCTTCCCGGCTTCGAGCCCGTACGAGGGTCGTCCGTGCGGCGCCCGGTGGCTCCTGATTCCGGCCGGTGGCGTCGTGTCCTTCCTCTGTTCAGACGCCACGAGACGGTCATGCAACGTTCGTTCATTGCCTTCATCGCCATCCTGCTCATCGGGGGCTGGGCCGCTATGCCGGCCCGGGCGCAGCTACGCCCCTCGGTCGAGGTCAGCGGGCTGCTCGGACTGCCCCAGGGCGAATTCGGCGACCGGGTGGGCGCCGGGGGCGGCCTGCAGGTCTATGCCGGGCTGCAAGACGCCCGCTCGCCCGTGGCCTTCGGGGTCAACCTCGGGGTGCTCATCTACGGCATCGAGCGCCGCCGCGAACCCTTCAGCACGACGATCCCGGACGTCACGGTGGACGTGGAGACGACCAACAACATCTTCCTGGGGCATCTGGTGCTACGCCTCCAGCCCCCCGGCCAGCGGACGGCGCTCTCGCCCTACGTGCACGGCCTCTTCGGCTTCAAGTACCTGTTCACCGAGACGCGCATCGAAAGCGACCGCTTCGACGAGGAGATCGCGGCCTCCACGAACTTCGACGACGCGGCCCTGAGCTACGGGCTCGGCGGCGGCGTGCGGATCCGGCTATACCACGGGCCGCTCGGTGAGGGCGAGGACGGACTCGCCCGCCCCGGCCGGGTGGACCTGAACGTCGGGCTGGACTACCTCTTCGGGGCCGAGGCCGAATACCTGAAGAAAGGCTCCATCCGCCGGGAGGACGGCGGCGTGTCCTTCGACGTCGAGCGCTCCGCCACGGCGCTGCTGCTGCCCTCGCTCGGTGTGACGCTCACGTTCTGACGGGCGGCGCATCGAAGCCGGGGGCCGCGTCAGGGCCGGCCGGTCCGGCGCCGCCATCCGATGAGCAGGCCGGTCGCCACGCCGACGGCCAGGACGGCGAGATACCAGGTCGGGGTGCCGATTTCCATGGAGGTTGCTTGAATCGTGCGGAGAGCCCGTGCGGTGGATGGTGTGGCCTCTCGGGAATGCCTACCATACACGGGACGAGCCGGCCTGGTTCGTCGACGTGTATCCCATCGAGGCAAGACCGACGGATCTCATGGATCAGATGCTGCAGACGATCGATCAGGACATCCTCGGCCGCATGCTCTGGGGAGCAACGGCGCAGGAATGGTTGCTGGCGCTGCTGATCGGGGTGACGGTGTCGGCGGGGCTGATCGCCTTGCACCGGCTCGTCACCTGGCGCTTCAAGCGCTTCGCCGAGCGGACGGCGAACATCGTGGACGACATCCTCTCCGTCGTACTCGAGAAAACCCGCCTCTACTTTCTGATCGCGGTGGGGCTTTATCTCGGCATCGTGCTGCGTGCGATCCCGCGTGAGGCGACGCTCCTTCTCGGGAAGGTGGTGCTCGTCCTGGTGTTGCTCCAGGTCATCCGCTGGGGCAGCAGCGTGATCACGTTCTACGTCTCGCGCTACAAGGAGCGGATGCTGGAGACGGACCCCGGCGCCGTCACGACGATGCAGGCGGTGGGCTTCATCGGGCGGATGCTCCTGTGGATCGTGGTGGGGCTGCTGGCGCTGCAGAACTTCGGCATCGAGGTGACGGCGCTCGTGGCCAGCCTCGGCATCGGCGGTATTGCCGTGGCGCTGGCGGTGCAGAACATCCTGGGGGATCTTTTCGCCTCGCTCTCCATCGTGCTCGACAAGCCCTTCGTGGTCGGCGATTTCCTGATCGTGGACAACTACATGGGCACGGTCGAGAACGTCGGGCTCAAGACGACGCGCATCCGCAGCCTCTCCGGCGAGCAGATCGTCTTCTCGAACAGCGACCTGCTCAACAGCCGCCTGCGCAACTACAAGCGGATGTACGAGCGGCGGGTGGTCTTCGGCATCGGCGTGGTCTACCAGACGCCGGCCCGGCAACTCGCCCGCATCCCGGGCATGATCCGCGAGATCGTGGAGGCGCAGGAGCAGACCCGCTTCGACCGGGCGCATTTCAAGGCGTTCGGAGACTTCGCGCTCACCTTCGAGGTCGTCTACTACGTGCTCTCGCCGGACTACACGCTGTACATGGACATCCAGCAGGCCATCAACCTGGCCCTCTACCAGCGCTTCGAGGCCGAGGGCATCGTCTTCGCCTACCCGACGCAGACGCTCTACCTGACCGCCGAGCAGGCGCTGCCGGTGCAGACGCAGCCGGCCAACGGCCAGGCCGGGACGCCGGAGGCGTAGCGTCGGGATTGGCGAGATGTTCGTTCCCTGACGGCGTGCGCGGTGCCGCTCAGCGTGCCCGGTTGACGGTCCAGCGGTATGCGAAGCGCACGTCGGGCCGGGCTCGCAGCGCGGCGGCCGTCTGGCCCCGGAGCGCTGCCCGGAGCGCTGCCCGGAGCGCGTCATGGCCCGGGCGGTCGGCGGTCATGTAGCCGAGGATCACGTCCCCGGCGGGCCGGCCGTCGGCTTCGAAGTCGTCCCCGAACCAGTCGAGCAGGGCCGAGAGGACGAGGGTGTCCCCGTCGAGGCGGAGGTGCGCCGGGTCGCTGGCAAAGTCGCGCATGGCGGCGTCCAACTCGGCGTCGAGCGTGGCGGGGGTGAAGGCGCGGCGGCGCAGGCGGGGGCAGGAGACGGCCGCACAGTTGAGGCCGACGTGGATGCGGAAGTCCAGGGTGTCCACCGGCAGGGCGGCCAGGTCGGGCGGAACGTTCTGGCGCCGGAGGATGACGTGCTCGATCTGATCCAGCGTCAGGTCCATCCCGGCCGTGCGGTACGGCGTCCGGAAGAACCGGTCCACGTAGCCGTCGGCCACGATGTCCTGCACCTGCGGCGTTTCGAGGATGTGTTGCAGCATCTGGACGTTGTAGGCATTGATCCAGAACGCCCGCTTCTCCGCATCGGTGGAGAGGGTGGTGGCATCGAACGTTTCGATGGTCTTGAGCACCCGCCGGAAGTCGGCGTTGAGCGGGCCGCGGAGGCGGTCGTACCGCACGAGGCCCTCGTCCGTGACCACCTCGGCCAGGAGGGCGGAGAGGACGGGAGCGTATTCGTCCAGGGGTTCGGCATCTCCGGCCCGGCTCGGGGCGAGGGGCGCCGCAGGGGGCGGCGCCGGGCGTGGCGGGTCGGGGCGCGGCGGGTCGTCGGGGCGCGGTGGGAGGCCGGCCAGCAGGAGGCACAGGAGCAGGATCGGCATGGCAGCGGTCGGAAGACGGTACGGGCAAGGGAGACGCGGGCAGGAAGGCGGCCACGCCGCACCCGGCCATGCCGGACCGGGCGCAGCCCCTCGCCCCGTGCTCAGCGGCCCCCGACGGCCTCCGCCGGCTCCGCCAGCTTCAGCGGCTTGCGCGGCAGCTTCTCGTCCCGCTGGGCCGTGTGGTAGGCGAAGGCCGCGATGATGGTGGCCGCCTGCTTCAGGTCCTCCTCCTCGGCGTGGTCGTAGGTGTCCATGTTGGAGTGATGCGTCCGGCCGTAGGCGATCGGGTCCTGGATGAACTGAAAGCCGGGCAGGCCGACGAGGTCGAAGGGGATATGATCGGTGCTGCCCGTGTTCGAGATCGTCAGCGTGGCGGCACCGAGGTCGTGGAAGGGGGCCAGCCAGGCGGCGAAGATCGGGCGGACGGCCTCATTGCCCTGGAGGTAGACCCCGCGGATCTTGCCCGTGCCGTTGTCCAGGTTGTAATAGGCCGAGAGGCGGGCATGGTCCGGCTTGAGGGCCGTCGGCGGCTCGGTGAAGCCGGGCAGGACGGCATAGTGCCGGTTGACGTGGGCGACGGAGCCGTAGAGGCCCTGCTCCTCGCCCGTCCACAGGCCGATGCGGATGGTGCGCCGCGGCTCCGTGCCGAGCGAGTCGAAGGTGGCGCGGAGGATGCGCATGGCCTCCATCATCACCGCGCTGCCGGCCCCGTTGTCCGTCGCACCCGTGCCGGCGTGCCACGAATCCAGATGCGCCCCGATCAGCACCACCTCCTCGCCGAGGGCGGGGTCGGTGCCGGGGATCTCGCCGATGACGTTGTATTCCATCGGGTCGTCGTCGTGGAACTGCACGTCCAGGTCCACCTCCACTTGCACGGGGAAGCCTTTCTGGATCAGGCGGTAGATCCGGTTGTAATGCTCGGCGGCGACGGTGATCTGCGGGATGACGTCGGCGCCCTGCGGGTCCCAGGGCGTGGGGCGCTCGTTCCAGGCGCTGCCCGCCGGGGCCGGCACGGAGGCGGCCGCGACGTAGACCGATCCGTAGTCTCCGCGGTCGTAGGAGCGATCCAGGATGGCGAGGGGGCGCTCGTCGTAGAGGAAGCGGATGCGGGCCTGCTGGAGGCGGTAGCGGCGGAGCGCGTCGGCGCTGTAGCGGCGCTGGGCCACGTCACGCGAGACGGCATTGGCCAGTTCGAGCAGGTCCTCGGCGTCGCGGCGCTCCGCTTCGGGCTCGAACGGCTCGTCCGGGTCCCGCGGCTCGTCGATCAGCACGATCTTGCCGGCCAGGCGGCCCCTGTAGTCGGCAAAGGCCTCCTCCGAGTCGGCATCGAAGACGACGACCTCGGCCGTCACGGGGCCGTCGATGCCGGGGGACCAGGCCTTCGGGAAGGCCAGCACGTCGAACGTGACGGGGCTGGTGACGTGCAGGCTGAAGCGTTCCATCGACCAGCCGCGCCCGAAGGGGCCCCAGGGTTCGAGGTGGACATTCTGCAGGCCCCAGGCTTCGAGCTGCTGCACGGCCCACCGGGCCGCTTCGTCCAGCCGGGGCGACCCCGTCAGGCGCGGGCCGTACACGTCGGTCAGCCAGCTCAGCGTTTCCATGACCCGGCTGTGTTCCAGCCCCTGGCTGCGTATGAGGGCGATGGCGGCTTCGTCGACGGGCTCCTGGGCATGGGCGGCGGGGAGGCGGACCAGGCTCAGCAGGGCCAGGCTCAGGAGCAGCACAGGGAGCCGGCCGGACGGGCGGGCAGCGGGCGTAGGCATGGCAATGGACACGATGAAGATGGGGACGGACCGGGTGCCGGGGTGCCGGCGGCGGTTTTGAACCCGGCCCGGCCGGGGAGGTTGCCGGGGGCAGGGGGGCGATCCCGACGGCGAGCAAGGGCTACGCCTCGCCCACGGTCTGTACGAAGATCTTATGGTCCAGCAAGGTCAGGGCCACCTCTGTGACACGCTCGTAGTAGGCCTTTCCAGACAGATCGCTGAGCTCTTTCCGATCGCGCACCCGTATCATCTGCGTACCGAAGTCCTCCGCGAACACGTCGAACCGGGTAATCATCATCAGCACCCTGCGCTGCTGCAGCGCGGTCCAGTCGTAGCGGGTATTGACGAAGTCGTTCGGCTCAACGATCCAGTCGGGCTTCGGGTCGACCATGATCTCTCCTACTCGTGTACGGTTCGCCCATCTCACAACCGGATGCTGCCAACAACAGAGGGCCCCACAATCTGTCGACGTTGAATGCTCCCTGAGGCCCGCTCTCCGTCGTTCCAGCCGGCTTTCCGTTCTCATAGCCCCCCGGCCCCTGGATGACCCTCCATCTGTCGTTCGAAGGACAAACCCTTGATCAACGAGTTCTCGCGGACACTACCCTTGCGAAAACATCCAGCCCGTAGCAGCCGTAAAACGGGCATCTTCGAATCCACAGCACACGGCTATGTCCCCGGTTCTGCAACAGTTCATCAGCCGTCTCGAACGTCTCCCTGACGAGCTTCGAGAGCACTATGCAGCACGCTTTCTGGAAGAGCTCGATAAAGAGAACACTCCCGGTCCGAAGCATCGAATCCCGGGCCTTGGCGAAGGAAGCGTGACCATGACCAGCGACTTCGACGAGCCCCTTCCCGATGACTTCTGGACCGGGCAGGCATGAGACTGCTCCTCGACACCCACACGCTCGTCTGGTGGCATGCTCAGCCGGTGCGCTTATCTGAAGCCGCCCGCACCGCCATCGAGGACCGGAGCAACGAAGTCTATATCAGCGTCGTCAACGCCTGGGAGATGCAGATCGGAAAACTCGTAGCGTCGGGCCAGTGTCGTGTGTCGTGCTTCCCGGTGATGACCCAGGCTACAAATCTCGGATTTTCAGACGAAGTCCAGTTCCCGGCCCAGCCAGGCGCGGGCCAGGCGCCAGTCGCGCCGCACGGTCGGGACGGAGACGCCGAGCACTTCGGCGGTTTCCTCCTGGGTCAGCCCGGCGAAGAAGCGGCATTCCACGACCTTTGCCTGGCGCTCGTTGAGGGCGGCCAGGCGCTCCAGGGCTTCGTCCAGGGCCAGCAACTCCTCCGACCGCGTGCTGCGGGGCACCTGGTGCTCCTCGAAGGTTGCCAGGATCTGATCGCCTCCGCGCTTCTGGGCGCTGCGGTGCTTGGCATAGTTGATCAGCAGCCGCCGCATGACGGTGGCGGCCACCGCCATGAAGTGCGCCCGGTTCTTCCAGTCCACCCGATCCTGCTGGACGAGGTTGAGGTAGGCCTCGTGGACGAGCGCGGTGGTGTTGAGGGTGAACTGCGCCTCGCGGCGGCGCTGCCGCCGGGCGAGCCGGTGCAGCTCGTCGTAGATGAGCGGCATGAGCGCGTTCACCACGGCGTCGTTGCCGGCGCTCAGGTCGGCGAGCAGGGCGGTTACGTTGGGCGAGGACGGGGGCATGGGGCCGGAGGCAGGGGCGCGGAGGTCAGCGGACCGGTATGGGGACGGCCGCCGAGGCGGGCGCGGGGCCGGCGGAACGAGCCGGAGCGGGAAGGAGGCCGCGCTCCCAGGCGGCGAAGCGGTCCAGGTCGCTCCGCAGCGCCTGCACCACGACGGAGATGACGGCCACGTCGTCGGCCAGGCCGAGCACGAGCAGCACGTCCGGGACGGCGTCGAAGGGCGTCAGGAAGTAGAGCAGGGCCGCCACGCCGTAGAGCATCGAGCGCCAGGGCACGCCCCGGTACGTCCGGTTGGCCCACGCCCGCACGAGCCGCACGAGGGTCAGCAGGTCGGCGCGAACCTGTTGCAGGGCGGACTCGTGGCGGGACAGCTTGGCGTAGGCCCGGCCGGCCACGCGGACCAGCCGGACGCGACGGCGCAGGGCCTGCCGCGCCGCACGTTGCAGCAGACGGAACACGCGGCGCTCTCCCGGCGGCAGCACCTCGTCGAAGGCGGCCGAGAAGGAGGGCGCGGGGTGAGGACGAGCGGAGGACGGGTGTTCCACGAGGACGGCAGCGGTTCGGGGATGCAGGGACGACACGCCCCACAAAATAGCCGCCGCAGCGGTGCCTCGCCAGCCTCCGGCGCGTGCGCTGCGGGCGTCGTATCTTGGAGCCGTCTTCGTTTCACCCACTCGTCCCCGTCCTCATGCAGACTCCATGGCTCCGGCCGGTGCGGACGTGGCTCCTCGCCCTGCTGATGGGCGTTGCCGGCCTCTCCGTTCGCGCACAGCACCCCGCCCCCACCCCCGCCGAGCTGCGCCTGCGCGGCTTCGACCAGCGCCGCGCCCTGATCGAGGGCTCGCTGGTGCGTAACCTCGAACTGCGCAACATCGGCCCGACCGTGATGAGCGGCCGCGTCGTGGACCTCGACGTCAACCCCGCCGACCCCACCACGTTCTACGTCGCCTACGCCTCGGGCGGCCTCTGGAAGACCACCACCAACGGCATCGCCTTCACTCCGCTCTTCGACGCGCAGGCCGTCATGACCCTCGGCGACATCGCCGTCGACTGGCGTCACGGCGAGACGATCTGGGCCGGGACGGGGGAGAACAACTCCAGCCGCTCCTCCTACGCCGGTACCGGCGTCTACCGCAGCACCGACGGCGGAGCCACCTGGGAGCACCGCGGCCTGGCCGAGACGCAGCGCATCGGCCGCATCGTGCTGCACCCGGACGACCCCAACACGCTCTGGGTGGCGGCGCTGGGGCCGCTCTATACCACCAGCCCGCACCGCGGCGTCTACAAGACGACCGACGGCGGCGCTACCTGGACGCAGACGCTCTTCGTCGACGACACCACCGGCGTCGTCGACCTCGTCCTCGATCCCGCCAACCCGGACGTCCTCTACGCCGCCGCCTGGCACCGCCTCCGGCGCCCCTGGGACTTCGTCGAGAGCGGGGGCGGATCGGGCATCTACAAGAGCACCGACGGCGGCACCACCTGGACGCGCCTGACCACGCCGGGCAGCGGATTCCCCACCGGGGCCGGCGTCGGACGCATCGGGCTGGCGGTGTTTCCCGGCAACCCGGACCTCCTCTACGCCCTGCTGGACAACCAGGACCGCCGCCCGCCGGAGGAGGAGGAAGCGCAGGAGGGGCTCGTCCGCGAAGACTTCCTCGGCATGACGCGAGACGCCCTGCTCGCGCTCGACGCGGCGCTGCTCGAAGCCTACCTGCGGGACAACCGGTTCCCGGCGAAGTACTCGGCGCAGCGGGTCCGGGAGATGGTCGAGCGGGGCGAGATCCAGCCCGCCGCGCTGGCCGAGTACCTGGACGACGCCAACGCGCAGCTCTTCGACACCCCCGTCATCGGCGCCGAGGTCTATCGTAGCGACGACGGCGGGCAGACCTGGCGCCGCACGCACGAGGACTACATCGACAACCTGTACTACTCCTACGGCTACTACTTCGGCGAAATCCGCGTCGATGCCCGGAATCCCGACAAGCTCTACCTCCTGGGGGTGCCCATCCTGACCTCCGACGACGGCGGCCGGTCCTTCCGCAGCATCAACGGGGACAACGTGCACGTGGACCACCACGCCCTCTGGGTGAATCCCGCGCGGTCCGGGCACCTCGTCCTCGGCAACGACGGCGGTGTCAACATCAGCTATGACGACGGGGCGACGTGGTTCAAGGCCAACACCCCGTCCGTCGGGCAGTTCTACGCCGTGCAGGTCGACGACGCCGAGCCGTACCGGGTCTACGGCGGCCTGCAGGACAACGGCGTCTGGGTGGGACCGCACACCTACCGCGCCAGCTATGCCTGGTACGAGGAAGGGGATTATCCCTATGACCGCCTCCTCGGCGGGGACGGCATGCAGGTCGAGGTCGACACGCGCACGAACGACGTCGTCTACACCGGCTTCCAGTTCGGAAACTACGTCCGCATCGACCGGGCTGCCGGCACGCGCACGCGCATCCAGCCGCGGCACGACCTCGGCGAGCGGCCCCTGCGCTTCAACTGGCAGACGCCCATCCACCTCTCCCGCCACAACCAGGACATCCTCTACCTGGGCGCCAACCGGCTCTTCCGCTCGCTGAACCGGGGCGATGACTGGACGGCCATCTCGGGCGACCTCACGCAGGGCGGCCGTGAAGGCGATGTGCCCTTCGGCACGCTCACCACCATCGACGAATCGCCCCTCGCCTTCGGGGTGCTCTACACCGGATCGGACGATGGGCTGGTGCACGTCACGCGCGACGGCGGGGTGACGTGGGCACGCATCTCCGACGCGCTGCCGCCGGATCTCTGGGTGAGCCGCGTCGAGGCCTCGCATCACGACACGGCCCGGGTTTACGTCACGCTGAACGGCTATCGCGACGACCACTTCGAAGCCTACGTCTATCGCTCGGACGACTACGGGCAGACGTGGACGCGCCTCGGCCTGGACCTCCCGCCGGAGCCGGTCAACGTCATCGTCGAAGATCCCACGGACGAGCGGCTGCTCTACGTCGGCACCGACCACGGCCTCTACGTCTCGATCGACGGCGGTGCTCGCTTCATGGCGATGATGGGCGGGATGCCCCATGTGCCGGTGCACGACCTGAAGATCCAGGCCCGGGCGAAGGACCTCATCGTGGGCACCCACGGCCGGTCCATCTACGTGGCGGATCTGGAGCACGTGCAGGCCCTCCCGGATCTGCTCGAACAACCCCTGCACGCCTTCGACCCGGAGCCCGTGACGTACCGCGAGCGCTGGGGGACGCGGGGGGCAGCGTGGATGGAGTACGTCGTGCCGGAGATCGCGCTGGCGTACTTCGCCGGTGCGGCGGGCACGGTGGCGATCCACGTGGACGCCGCGGACGGCACGCGCCTGCGCTCGTGGACCGACGAAGCCGAGCGCGGCCTCAACGACACGACCTACGACCTCAGCGTGGCGGCCGACCGCGTGGAGGCGTACAACCGCGATCGGCCGGAGGAGGCCCGTCTGAGCGCCGCCGACAACGGGGTCGTCTACCTCAAACCCGGCACCTACACGGTCGTCTTCGAGCAGGCGGGCGCCACGGCGCGGACGACGCTGACCGTCGAGGCGCCGCCGGAACGCACCGGAGCCGACACCCCGGAGCCGGGCACGGAGCCCGGTGAGGAGGAGGACGGCAAGTGACCCGCATCCGCGCCGTGATCCGCCCCGCGATCCGCCCCGGCCGGGGCCTCACGACAGCCAGAGGGGGTTCGCTATGATGCAGTACCTTTATCGTTTTGGAACGATCGGCTCGGTCGTCCTCGCTCTGGCCGGTAGCGGTCTGCCGGACGCCCATGCCCAGCCGGCGGCGTCCGAGGTGCTGCGCCGCAGCCAGGCCTATCATGACCCCGGCGGGCGATGGGCGCAGGTGCGGCACGTGCTGGAGCTGCGCGAGCGCCGCCCCGACGGGCGGGAGCGCCTGACCGGGCTCGTGATCGACTGGGCCGCGTCGCTGTTCGAGATCCGCCGCCCGGCCGGAGACGGCACCGCCACGGGGCGGTTGCAGGGCGCGGCCTGTGAGGTCACCGGCGTGGCGGCAGCGGCCGCGCCCTTTCGTTGCTCGGACGCGGATCCGGGAGCGGGACGAACCGTGGCCTTCTGGCGGGATTATTACGGCTACCTCTACGGGCTGCCCATGAATCTGTCGGATGCAGGGGCCCTGCTCGATCCCCGGGTGACGCCGACGCGCTTCGACGGCCGGGACGTCTGGGCCCTGAAGGTGACCTACGAGGGCGGCGATACCTGGTACGTCTACGTGGACCCGGAACGCTACGCGCTGGTCGGATGCCGCTTCTACCACGACGAAGCGGCCCACGACGGCGAGTACATCGTCTTCGAGGGCGAGGTGGAAGCCGGCGGCCTGCGCCTGCCTCGAACGCGGGCCTGGTACACCAACCAGGACGGCCGGTATCTGGGAACCGACACGGTCGAAGCCTACCGCATCCGGTAGGGCGCCCACGTTGCGGGCCGGGGTGTGGCTTACAGCACCGCGTCGTCGGTGGCGGGGGTGCCCAGGGCGTACTGCGGCGTGTGCGCCCCGCCGAGCAGGGGGAGCAGGCGGTCCCGTTCCGCTTCGAAGGCGGCCCGGTACGTCTCCTCGATCGGGCGGGAGGGCGGCATCTTCTCCCGCAGCGGATCCACCTGCACCCCGTTCTTCCAGAAGCGATAGCAGACGTGCGGCCCCGTGGCCAGGCCCGTACTGCCCACGTACCCGATCACGTCCCCCTGCCGGACGCGGGTGCCGCGCTGGATCCCCCGCGCGAACCTGGACATGTGCAGGTACCCGGTCGTGTACGTGCCGTTGTGGCGGATCTTGACGTAGTTGCCGTTGCCGCGGGTATAGCCGGCCTCGATGACGACGCCGTCGCCGGTGGCCCGGATCGGTGTGCCGGTGGGGGCGGCGTAGTCGGTGCCCAGGTGGGCACGGCGGCGTTTGAGGACGGGGTGGAAGCGGTTGGGGTTGTAGCGCGAGGTGAGGCGGTAATATTCGAGGGGGGCTTTCAGGAACGCCTTGCGCAGGCTGTTACCCTGCTCGTCAAAGTAGTCCGTACCTTCTTCCCGCTCGAACCGGAAGGCATAGAAGTCCTGGCCGAAGTGTGAGAACCGGGCGGCAACGATGCTGCCGATGCCCACGGGCTCGTCGTCGATCACCTGCTCCTCGTACACGATCGAGAAGCCGTCTCCCGGCTGAATGCGGAAGAAGTCGATCTGCCAGGCATACACCTCGGACAGGCGCACCGCCAGCAGCGGGTTGACGCCCTGCTCGGCCAGAGCCTCGTAGAGCGAACGGGTGATGACGCCCTCTACGGAGCGGCGAACCGTGTGCACCGGTCGCTCGCCGATGCGGACGTTGAGGGAGTCGTCCAGGCTAAAGACGACGTAGGTGATGGGATCGGGCTGATAGACGAGGTAGCGGGCGGCCTGCAGGGAGTCGTCCCGATAGATGCGCAGCGTTTTGCCGGCCTGGATGCGGCGGACGCTGAAGACGTCCTCGGCGGAACGGGCCAGCCGGAAGACCTGCCCGGGCGGGACGTTGTGTTCGGCGAGGATGTCGGAAAAGGTCTGGTTGCGCCGGATGCGATGCTCGACCACGTCGTACGCGCCGGTTTCGAAGCCGAAGGCGTCGTAGGTGACTGCCGGTTCGGCCGGCTGCGGGGGGGGCGGTGTCTCCTCCGGCCTCGTCGGCGTGCGGGTCAGCAGCAGGCCGGTGCTGACGGCGAGGACGACCGATGCGACGGCGACGAGGAGGCGGGTGCGTGCGGGCATGGCAACCGGGGGGATCGGGCGGTGGCGGGTGGGTGGGGGGTGTCTGAACGTATCGGCGGAATATACGGATTCGCAAATTCGCCATCCCGGCGGTTCAGCGCGGTGTAGGGGCCCAGGTGGACTCGGAGACGCCGGCACGGCGGTTGACCCAGCGGGCGAGCACGAAGAGCAGGTCCGAGAGGCGGTTCAGGTAGATGAGGCCTTGCTCGTTCAGGGGCTCATCGGCCATGGCCTCCACCACGTGCCGCTCGGCGCGGCGGCAGACCGTGCGGGCCACGTGCAGCGTGGCCGCCGCCGGGGTGCCGCCGGGCAGGATGAAGTGCTTGAGCGGCGGCAGGTCGGCTTCGAGGCGGTCAATGTCTTCTTCCAGACGGAGCACGTGCCGCGGTTCGATGCGGGGCACCGTCGGGCCGGCGTCGAGCGGCGTGGCGAGGTCGGCGCCGAGGACGAACAACTCCTCCTGCAGCCGTCCCAGGAGCGGTTCGGCGAGGTCGGCGCCGGGGTGCGCTTGCAGGTGGCTGCGCGCCAGGCCCAGCACGGAGTTGGCCTCGTCGACGGTGCCGTAGGCGCGGATGCGGGGGTGGTGCTTGGGCACACGGCCTCCGCCGAAGAGGGCGGTGGAGCCGGTGTCGCCGGTGCGGGTGTAGATCTTCATCGGACAGGGGACATCGGGACGGTGGATGGGGAGGCGGGCCGGGGGGCCACCGGGCGGTCATAGCGGATGCGGACGTAGCCGTCGGCCTCGACGGTCACACGGGCGTGCATGCGGAACACGTCGGCCAGCAGCGCTTCGGTCAGCACCTCGGCGGGGGGGCCGGCAGCCACCCGCCGGCCCCGGTGCAGGACGATCAGGGCGTCCGAGAACCGGGCGGCGAGTTCGAGGTCATGGAACACCGCGATGACGGTGCGGCCGCTGCGTACCAGCTCATCGACGACGTACATGATCTCGAACTGGTGGTGCACGTCCAGGTGGGTCGTCGGCTCGTCGAGCAGCAGCAGGTCGGCTTCCTGGGCCAGGGCCTGGGCGAGGAACACCCGCTGCAACTCCCCGCCGCTGAGCGAAAGGGCCGAGCGGTGCGCGAAGGCGTCCATCTCCACCCGCTCCAGCGCCGCCCGGGCTCGTGCGTGGTCCGTCACCGTGTAGCCTTCCAGCCAGGGCTTGTGGGGGGCGCGGCCGAGCAGCACCAGGTCGATGACGGTGAAGTCGAAGCCGAGCGTGGCGGCCTGCCGGAGGAACGCCAGGCGCCGGGCCAGCGCGCGCGGACGCCAGCGCCGCACCTCCTGCCCCCACAGCGTCAGCCGACCCCGATAGGGCAGGAGGCCCCCGACGGCCCGCAGCAGCGTCGTCTTGCCGCTGCCGTTGGGGCCTACCAGCCCGATCCATTGCCCGGCCTCCACGGCCAGATCCAGCCGGTCCAGGATCGTCGTGCCGTCCAGGCAAACCGTCAGGTCGTGTGCGGCGAGCAGAGACACGGGAGGCGAAGGGGGGCGCGGCGGGACGGAACAAACCCGAACGGCGGCACTTTGAGCCCACGGGCCGGGCGAACGCCTCTGCTATATGCCCGCCCGCTGGTTTCGATCCCGCTTTGCCCGCCGCCCCTCCATGCGCTGGTTCGCCTTCCTGCTGTCGTTGCTGTTGATGGCCGGGCTGTCGACGGCCGGCTGCGATTCGACCGGTCCTCAGGAGACGTTCGAGGACGACGCCTCCCGCCCGCCCTCCGGCTTCACCCGCACGGATGCCAACGGCGGGGTGCTGTCGGTCGATGAGGACGACTGGCGGACGGCGCCGGCGTTCGCCGGCATCGTGCGGGTCAGCCCGGCCCATCCCAATCCCCCCGGGGACCAGTTCGTCAACATCCCCGTCTCGGTCTTTCAGTTCAACCAGGTGCGCGGGGGCCTGGTGGTGCGCGCGCTCGACGCCGCGGATCGCTTCATCGTGCTGGACGAGATCCAGCAGGCCAGCAGCCCGGGGGCCTACGTCTTCACCTTCAGCCCGTCCCTGATCGGGCGGCGGGGGCTGGTGCGCCTCTTCATCCTCGACGGCTTCGGGAAGCTCGTCTCCTACGGGGATCTGATGATCGAGTGAGGCGCGCGGCCGCGTGGGGGAGGCGCCGCCGGGGCTACTTGAGCAGCGTGACCTGGCGCGTGGCCGTGAAGGTCTGCCCCTGGACCCGGTACAGGTAGATGCCCGAGGGCAGGTCGCCGGCTTCGAAGAGGAAGGTGCGGGTTTCGCCGGCGTCCATGACGCCGCTGAAGAGCGTGCGTACCCGCTGGCCCAGCAACGTGAACACCTCGACCGTGACGGCCTGGCGGTCCCGCACCGTCAGGCTGAACGTGGTGCGGGGGTTGAAGGGGTTGGGGTACGCCGCCGAGAGCACGTAGCCCTCCGGCAGGTCCGGATCGCCGGAGAGGGCCGGTGCGGCGGCGGGAGCCGGGACGGACGGAGCCGCCCGCCCGACCCCCGCGAGCACCGGAAGCAGCAGAAGCAGAAGGAACAGCCGTCGTAGCACGCCGGGCATCATGGAGTCGCGTTCGGTGAAGGGGACGGTGCCCGTCCGGGCACGCGTGGAGAGACGACACCATGAAAGCAAAAATCGCGCCGTGGCGACGGGTTGTCACTTCAGCAGCGTGACGGGGCGCGTGGCCGAGAAGGACGTGCCGGTGGCGCGGTAGAGATAGACGCCGCTCGGCAGGTCGCCGGCCTCGAAGGTGATGGTCTGCGGCACCTGCGCCTCGAGCACGCCATCGAAGAGGACGCGCACGCGCCGGCCCAGGAGCGAGTAGACGGCCACGACCACGTGCTGCCGGGTGGGCACCGTCACGGTGAAGCGCGTGGAGGGGTTGAAGGGATTCGGGTAGGCCTCGGACAGGTGAAAGGTGCCGGCCAGGTCCAGCGTAACCTCGACGGTGGGGCTGTAGGCGAAGGTGCCGTCGTAATCCACCTGCTTGAGCCGGAAGACGTGCCGGCCCGGCGGCAGGCCGGAAACGGGGTAGTCGTAGTGCTGCCGGAGAGTCGTCGTCCCGTGGCCCTCGACGAAGCCGAGCGGGGCAAACGTCACGTTGTCCACGCTGTGCTGCACCTCGAAGCCGGCGTTGTTCAGTTCGCTGGCCGTGGTCCAGGAGAGCCGAACGGTGCCCTCGTGGAGGGTCGCTTCGAAGGCGGTGAGTTCGACCGGCAGGGCGCTCTGGAGGCTTCCGGCGCTGCCCGGGGAGCCGAGGTCGGTGCCGGCGCCGGTGTAGGTGGCCTGCCGCTCGAGCGCCTCGACCCAGAAGGCGGGGTCGTTGCTTGCCGTGATGACGTGGCTGTCCGAGCCGTCGTCCCGGATCGTCCAGCCTTCGAGGTCGATCGCGGCGGTGGTGGGGTTGAACACCTCGAACCACTCGCCGGCGGAGTCGTTGACGTCGCGTGGGTTCTGCATGATCTCGGAGATCAGCAGGTTCTGAGCAGCGGCGCTCATGGGGAGCGCCAGGAGGATCACGAGCGGTAGCACGATGCGCATCGGTGGAAGGGGTCGGGTTGGGGGAAGTGGACGGCGGAGTATAGGCCGCTCCGGCGCAATTCGCTTCGTAGGACCGGCGCATCGACCGGGGAGAGGCGGCGTAGCGGGGCCTGCGCCGGAACGTCACACGGATGTCGCCTCGCCGTCGGGCGCGGGAGGCCGTGGCGGCGTAGATTTCCGTCGACGCCCGCATCCAGCCCTCCCGGAGCGCCCCATGCCGCCGCCCTCGTTTGCCACCCGCTCGCAGGCCCGCGAGATGATGGATGACTTCTCGATCACGGACGACCGGCTCGGCCGGGCGCTCCGGGATCTGCAGGTGGTCAACCGATGGCTGGGCGGGTATGCCGGGACGATGGCGGTGCTGGCGCCGTACCTGCGGGCGCGGCCGGGGCATCCGACGCGGATCCTGGACCTCGGCACCGGCGGGGCCGACTTTCCGGCGTACCTCGTCCGCTGGGCGGCCGCACGCGGCCTGGCGGTGTCCGTCGTCGGCGTCGATGCCAACCCGGCCACCGTCCGCTGGGCCCGGCAGCGGCTCGACCGGACGTTGCCGCCTTCGCTGCGGGAGCGGGTGCGCCTGGAGGTTGGCGATGCGCTGGCGCTGGAGGCGGACGCCGGCTGCTTCGACGTGGCGGTGGCCTCGCTCTTCCTGCACCACTTCGATGCGCCCGCGGCTGTCGCCCTGCTGCGCGAGATGCAGCGCGTCGCCTCCGCCGGCCTCATCGTCAACGACCTGCACCGGCACCCGGTGGCCTACCACGCCATCCGGGCTCTGGCGCACGGGTTGCCCGTTTCGCCCATGTTTCGCCACGACGCCCCGCTGTCGGTGCTGCGCGGCTTTCGCCGGGACGAGCTGGAGGCGCTGGCCGCAGAGGCCGGGCTGCCGGCCGTCCGGCTGCACTGGCGCTGGGCGTTTCGCTGGATCCTGACCACCCTGCCCGAGCAGACATGACCCGGCATTGTGATGTGTTGATCGTGGGCGGCGGGCTGGCCGGTTGCAGCGCCGCCATCCAGCTTGCCCGGCGCGGCTATGCCGTTCGCCTGGTCGAAAAGCGGCGGTATCCGGCCCATCGGCTGTGCGGGGAGTTCCTCTCGCCCGAGGTGCAGGGGCAGTTCGAGCGGCTGGGAGTGGCCGGGGCCGTCCGGGCCGCCGGCGCACGGGCTATCGACACGTTCTGGCTGACCGCGCCGGACGGCCGGGGCTGCCGGGGGCGGTTGCCGGGCACGGCGCTGGGGCTGAGCCGCTACACGCTGGACCGGCTGCTCTTCGAGGCGGCCGCCGGAGCGGGGGCCGTGGCCGAGGCGGGGCGGACCGTGCGGGGCGTGGCCGGTACGCTGGCCGAGGGGTTCCGCGTGCGGGTGGACGAGGAGGAGGTGCGGGCGCGGGTGGTGCTGGGTGCGTTCGGCCGCCGCAGCACCCTGGATCGTGTGTTGCAGCGGCCGTTTCTGCGCCAGAGCACGCCGTGGGTGGCCTTCAAGGCGCATTACACCGGGGTCGATGTGGCCGGCGTCATCGAACTGCACGCCTTCCCCGGCGGGTACTGCGGCCTCTCCGAGGTCGAGGGCGGCCGCGTCAACGTGTGCTGGATCGGGCAGGCGGACGCGCTGCGTGCCGCCGGCGGCCGCCCGGAGGCCTACATCGCGCAGACCCTCTGCCGCAACCCCGTGCTGGCCGAGCGCTTCGGGGCGATGACCCGCCTGACGCCCTCGTTCGAAGCCGTCAGCCAGATCACCTTCCGCGTCAAAGGCACGTTTGCCGGCGACGTGGGGCTGCTCGGCGATGCGGCGGGCATGATCGCGCCGCTGTGCGGGGACGGCATGGCGATGGCGCTGCGCTCGGCGGAGCTGGTGGTGCCGCCGGTGGAGGGCCTGCTGGCGGGGACCCTGGAGCCGGAGGCGTTCCGTGAGGCCTACAGCCGGGCCTGGCAGCAGGAGTTTCGGGCGCGGCTGCGCCTCGGGCGGTGGCTGCACCGGGCCGGGGAGCGACCCGCGCTGGCACGCCTGGCCGTGGGCACCCTCGCCCGGTGGCCCCGCCTGGGGGCCTGGCTGGTGCACCGGACGCGCGGCGGTTCCTGACGCCGGCGACGCCCGGCCCCGCTCAGGCAGCCTGGCGGGCGTCGAGCCGGTCCAGTTCGTCCTGGATGATCTGCTGCAGCATCTCGAACGTTTCGTGGATGCGCCGGACGATGGCCGGCGCCTGCTCCAGCGAGCCGCCCCGGCTCAGCGACTCCAGCTCGGCGCACAGCTGCTGCAGCTCCCGCGCCCCGATGGCGCCGCTGCTCGACTTCAGCGTGTGGGCGGCCTCCCGCGTCTGGTTCGGGTCCGCCGCGCCCAGACCGGCGTCGATGCCGGCGAGCAGTTCCGGAGCCACGTTCAGGTAGTCGGTCAGGATCTCCCGGACGAAGTCCAGGTCGTCGCCGGCCAGTTCGGTGAGCTGAGTGCGGATGGTATCGATCATGGGTACGACGGGGATGGTGGTGTCAGATGAAGGAGACTCGGTGGATGCCGGGGCTGCGTCGGCGCGACGGGCGTCCCGGCAGCGGTCCAGGGCCGCCGCCAGCTCGTCCAGCCGCGTCGGCTTGCTGACATAGTCGTCCATGCCGGCTTCGAGGAGGCGGCGGCGGTCCTCCGGCATGGCGCTGGCCGTCATGGCCACGATGCGGGGCTGGCGATGGGCCGGCAGGGTGTCCCGGATGAGGCGGGTCGCCTCCAGCCCGTCCAGGTCCGGCATGTGCAGGTCCATCAGAACCAGGTCGTAGGCCTGCTGCTGCACGGCCTCGACGGCCTGGCGGCCATCGGCGGCGACGTCGGCCTGCGCTCCCAGCTTCGCCAGCATGCGCAGGGCCACCTGCTGGTTGACGCGGTTGTCCTCGGCCACCAGGATGCGGAGCGAGGCGTGCTTCGCCGTGGAGGCCGGGGCGGGGGACGCCCCCTCGGTGGGGGAAGCCTCCGCGGGGGAAGCCTCCTCGGCGGGGGCGGTGGGGCCGGATGCCGGTTCGGAGGGCGTGGCCGGCCCGTCCGGGGGGTGGGAGCGGACTCGCCGGGGCCGGGCGTGGGCGACCGGGACAGGGCGGCGGCGAGGGTGCGGGCCAGGGCGGCCCGCCGGATGGGTTTGGACAGCTGGTCGGTCAGGCGGGGGTCGTTTTCCCGCCGGCCGAAGGGATGCATCAGGATGAGAGGCAGGCCCGGGTGCTGTGGGGCCATGGCGCGGGCCAGCATCAGCCCGTCCATCCGGGGCATGTGCCGGTCGATCAGCACGGCGTCACACGCCGGCGCGTCGTTCAGCCAGCGAAGGGCGGCGATGCCGCTGTCGACGGCCTGCACCTGCATCCCCCAGGAGGCCGCCAGCTCCGCAAGGACCTCCCGGCTCACGGCGTGGTCGTCGACGATCAGCAGGTGGCGTCCCTGTAAGACCTCGGTGGGTTCAGGGCTGGCCTCTGCGGGCGGCTCGGTGGGGGTGAGGCGCAGGGTGACGTGGAACGTGGAGCCGACGCCTTCTTCGCTCTCGGCCCAGATGCGCCCGTCCATCAGCGTGCTGAGCCGGCGGCAGATCGCCAGCCCGAGGCCGGTGCCGCCGTACCGCCGGGTCGTCGAAGCCTGGGCCTGGCTGAACGGCTCGAACAGCCGATCCAGCGCCTCCGGCGCCATGCCGATGCCGGTGTCGCGAACGCTCAGGTGCAGCTCCACCCGCCCATCTTCGAGCGGCGTGGCTCCGGCGGTGAGGACGACTTCGCCCGCCTCGGTGAACTTGACCGCGTTCGAGAGCAGGTTGTTGACGATCTGCTGTACCCGCGTCGGGTCTCCCGCCACGTACCGGGGCACGTCCCCGGGGATGCGGCAGACCAGTTCGACGTCCCTGTCGGCGGCTTTGCCGGCGATGAGCTGCAGCGCGTCTTCCAGCAACGTGTGCAGGTCGAACGGATGCGTCTCCAGTTCGATGCGGCCGGCTTCGATCTTGGAAAAATCCAGGATGTCGTTGAGGATCGTCAGCAGCGTCTCGCCCGAGGACCGGATGACATGGACCAGTTCCTGCTGTTCGGCGTCGAGGGCGGTATCCAGCAGCAGCTCGGTCATGCCGATGACTCCGCTCATCGGCGTTCGGATCTCATGGCTCATCATCGCGAGGAAGTCGCTCTTGACGCGAGTAGCTTCCTCGGCCGTTCGCCGGGCTTCCTCGGCCGTCCGTCGGGCCTCCTCCAGTTCCTCGACTACCCGGGCCAGCTCGTTGGCCTGGGCTTCGTGCACCTGCTTGGCTTGCTCCAGGTCTTCCGCGTAGCGTTTCAGCGCCTCCTGGCGGTCGTGCTCCTCGGTGACGTCGCGGGCGACGCCCACCAGCCCGACGATCTCCCCGGACGGGTTGCGCAGGGGCACCTGGGTCACGCGCATCCAGCGGCTGAGGTTGCCCTGCTCGTCCAGGCCCTGATGCGTGTGGTCGATGATGCTCGCACCGGTGCGGATGAGCTCCAGGTCCTCCTCGTAGTACGTCTGAGCGACCGATTCGGGGTAGAAGTCCAGCACCGTGCGCCCGATGACGTCCTCGAGCGAGGCGGCGCCGAGGCGGCGGAGGTGGGCGGTGTTGCACAGGACGTACCGGCCCACGACATCCTTGATGAAGATGGAGTCCGGCAGGGTGTCGATGAGGGTGCGGAGGAGGTTGCGCTCGGCTTCGAGGGCTTCCTCGGCGGCCACCTTGCTGCTGACGTCGCGGGAGGAGGTCTGCAGGCGGACGATGTCGCCCTCGTCGTTCAGGATGGCTCGCGTCAGCGTTTCCAGCCAGACGTACGAACCGTCGCGGTGGCGGAAGCGGTAGCGGACGGTGACGCCTTCCATCGGTGCCTCGCCGAGCACCGGGCGATGGGCGTGCTCACGGATGTGCTCCACGTCGTCCGGATGGAAATACGCGTAGGGGTTCTGTCCGATCAGTTCATCCGGCTCGTAGCCGAGCAGGTCCTTCACGGAGGGGCTGACCCAGACGTACGTGCCGTCGGGTTCGTGCAGGCAGACGAACTCCTGCATGTTCTCGGCCAGGAGGCGGAAGCGCTCTTCGCTGGCCTGGAGGGCCAGTTCGGCCTGCTTGCGCTCGGTGATGTCCAGGATCGTGCCGATGAGGCGGACCACCTGCCCGGCTTCGTTGCGGACGCCCCGCCCGCGCTCATGCACGTACCGGCGCGTCCCCGACGGGAGTTCGAGGCACAGGTCGAGCGCGTAGGCCCGGCCGGTCTGGATGGCGCGGGAGCGCGCCTGGTCGAGGCGGGCGCGGTCGTCGGGGGGGAGGCAGGCCAGCGCTTCGTCGAGCGGCGGGGGTCCGGCCTCGGGGGACCGCTCGAAGAGGTGGAAGACTTCGTCGGACCAGGTCAGCGCCCCGGTTTCGACGTCGAGCCCCCAGTCGCCGATGTGGGCAAGGTGCTGGGCTTCGCGCAGGCGGGACGAGCTCTGGCGCAGCTCGGCCTCGGCCCGTTTGCGCTCGGTGATGTCACGGATGGAGACGACGACCTCGTCGTCGTCCGCCCGCACGAGGCGGGCTTCGAAGTGCCGGGGGCCGTCGGGTCCGGGCAGGGTGTACTCCACCTGATCGACGTGCCCGGCGTGTCTGGCGTCGAGGGTCTGCTGGATGCGTTGCATCAGCCGCGTGCCCTGCGGTGGGGGCCACAGTTCCAGCAGGTGGCGCCCAACGAATCCGTCGGCCGGGGCCGGCAGGTCGTCCTGGCGCCCTCCGTGGAAGGCGGTGATGAGGCCGTCCCGGTTCACCTGGACCACCGTGTCGGGCAGCGCGGTCAGGATCGCTTCGAGCCGGCGGACGGCGTGCTCACGCTCGCGTTCGAGCCGGCGGGTTTCCGTCACGTCGTGTTGCAGCCCGACGAAGTGGGTGATCTGCCCGGCCGGGTCGGTGACGGGGGCGAGGGTGAGGCGGTTCCAGAACGGCGTGCCGTCTTTACGGACGTTGCGCAGCTCGACGGTACAGGGCCGGCCCTGCCGGATGGCCTGGCGCACGGTGTCCAGCCCGTCTTGATCGCGGTCGGAGCCCTGCAAGAAACGGCAGTTCCGCCCGAGGATCTCCTCGGCGCGGTAGCCGGTCAGCGCTTCGAAGCCCTGGTTGACGAAGATGAGCGGGAGGTCCGGCTGGCGGGCATCGGCGACGGCGATGCCGGTGGGGCTGGCGTGCAGGATGCGTTCGTAGAGATGGAGTCGGGCCTCGATCTCGGCGCGGTCGCCCACGGGCTGGGCCGTCATCAGGCGGCCGCGGAGGTGGGGGTGGGTGCGCAGATCGTGCCAGCGGACCGAGAGCGGCACCCACCGCCCGTCCGCCGTGCGGATGCGACAGGCCGGCGGCATCGGGTCCGTGGCGAGGTCGTCCGGGTGGATCAGTTCCGGGAACGGCCGCCCCACCAGATCCGGCAGGGCGTAGCCCAGCCGCCGTTCCATCGCCGGGTTGGCATATCGGATGCGGCCGTCGTCGTCGAGGAGGGCGACCAGCTCCGTGACGTGGTCGAGCAGCGTGCGGTACTGTGCTTCCCGCTGTTGCAGGGCGTCTTCGCTGCGTCGCTGCTCGGTGACGTCGCACAGCGAGAGGTGCACGCCGCGGACGGCGGTGCCGTCGTGGATGGGGGCGTAGGTCGCATCCAGCCACACGGTGAGTTCGCCGGCGTCGATCGTGTGGACGGCGTGCGACGTCTCACCGCCGAGGGCCTGGTCGATGTACCGGCGGACGGGGTCGCGCAGGGCTTCCGGCAGGGCCGCTTCGAGGAGGGTGCCCGGTTCCGGCGTGTGGCCGAAGTGCTGTGCGGCCAGGGTTTCGGCCGCCGCGTTGAGCGTCTCGATGCGTCCTTCGGGATCGAGCAGGAACACGGCCCGGGAACGGCTCGCCAGCAGGGTGCGCAGGTACGTGCCGGTCGTGGACAGCTCCCGGCGGGTCGCCTCCAGCTTCATCTGCTGGGCCACGGTCCCCGCGATGAGCTGGAGGGTGGACAGGAGGCTTTCGGAGGCCGGGCGGCTCCGCTCGTCGGCCAGGGTCAGCACGCCCAGGATCTCGTCGCCGGCCTTGATGGGCAGGCTGATGAGCGTCTGGAGGGGGCGATCCCCGAGGGCCGGGTGGTGGGTCGGGGCGGCGTCCTGCGGTCCGGGGAGGACCAGCCGCCGGCCGGTGCGGGCCGTCTGCCCGGTGACGCAGGCCTCGGCCGCACAGGGGGGGAGGTCCGCCGCGTCCACCCCGTGGGCGCCGAGCAGGTGCAGCGTGCCGGTCCCGGCGTCGTAACGTTCCAGGAGGCACACCGGGAAGCCGAGCTGGACGCCGATCAGCCGGGGGATCGTGCGGCCGATCGGCGCCAGGCCGTCGCTGTTCAGGCACAGCTGGCTGACGACGCGGAGGATCTCCTGTCCGGCATCGGCCTGCCGGGCGTCGGTGAGGGGCGTGGCGGTGGCATAGAACCACGTGCCGTCATCGTGGGGCGTGAACGACCACGAGAGCCACGCCCAGGAGCCGTTCCGGTGGCGGAGGCGGAGGTCGATGCGGGTGCTCTGGGGGCGTTCCCGCAACGCAGCCCAGCGGGCTTCGAGGGCCGGTCGGTCCTCGGGATGGACGAACGCTGTCAGCGGCTGCCCGGTCAGCTCGTCTCCGGCGTGGGCGAGGGCTTCCTGAAAGGCCGGGTTGGTGCGATGGATCGTGCCCTCGGCATCCAGCACCGCGAGCAGATCCCGGGAGAGGTCGAAGAAGCCCGGTGGATCCGTTCGGAGGGGGGCAGGGCGGTCGTTCGAGGCAGGAGGCCGGTGCAGCGATTCGTTTTCCGCTCGCAGGTGCTCGGGCGGCAGATCCGGAGCTTGCATAAGGAGAAAAAGGGGGTGCGCACAGGAAAAGAACTCCGGAGGAGACGGGTCTCCTTCGCAGATGCGGGGGTGCTCCGGCATCCGTCAAAATGAGTGCCACTTTCCCCTTCGTGCGCCGGTGTTGCCGGGCGCGGCGGCATGCGTCACCGGGTGGCGAGGCGCGTCACCGCGCGGCGGCGCGTTGGAGCCGGTCCATCAGCGCCAGCCCCAGGCCGTCGGGTGGGACGCGCTGGCAATAGATGGCCGAGACGCCGCGGGCATCGCAGCGGCGGAAGAAGTCGAAGAGCCGGTGCGCGTAGTCCTGCACGTCGGCGCAGACCACGCTCAGGGCGGGTGCCGGCCCGGCAGGGACGGGCAACAGGCCGATGTAGGCGGCCTCCGGGTCGGCCGGCACTTCGGAGGGGGTGTCGATGAGGTGGACGGGGGCGTGCGGGGCATAGTGCCGGTAGCGGGTGCCAGGGCTACGGGCCAGCTCCGGCCCCGTCCGGGCCAGCCTCACGGCCGGCACCACCTGCCGCAACTGCTCCGGCGTGACGACCCCGGCGCGGAGCACCAGCGGGATCGGCCCGGTGACGTCGACCACGGTCGACTCCAGCCCGGCCTGCGTGGGACCGCCCTGGAGGATGCAGGCGATGCGCCCGGCGAGGTCTTCGTGGACGGCCTCCCAGGTCGTCGGGCTCGGCCGCCCGGAGCGGTTGGCCGACGGCGCGGCGACGGGCCGCCCGCAGGCTTCCAGGAAGGCGCGGGCCAGGGCGTGATCGGGCATGCGCACCCCGATCGTCTCCAGCCCGCCGCTGACGACGGCAGGCACGGCCGGATGCCGGGGCAGAACCAGCGTCAGCGGGCCGGGGAAGAAGGCCTCCATCAGCGCACGGGCCGCCGGCGGGCATTCGGCCGCCAGCGCGTCCACCTGGGCCGGATGCGCCACGTGCACGATCAGCGGGTTGTCTCCGGGCCGACCTTTGGCCTCGAAGATGCGGCGGACGGCCTCCGGGTCGAGCGCGTCGGCACCGAGGCCGTAGACCGTCTCCGTCGGGAACGCGACCAGCTCGCCGCGACGGAGGAACGTGGCGGCCACGGTGGGCGAGGGGGTCAGCAGGGTCTGCACGGGGGGAAGGGGTGGTTCGAGGGGCTCCAGCGACGCGGAGGCTCCAACGAGGCAGCGGCGGCCGGGGTTCAGGCTCCGGGGGAACGAGTGCGAGGCCGATGGAAGGAGCGCGAGGAACGGGCGAATTGTGTCACCGCGCGGCGTCCGGGTGGAACGGAATGCCGCTTCCGCCATTTGGAGCGGGGCACAGACCGCCGGCGCCATCCGGTTCCGTCCGGTTCATCCATCCACGTCTGTTCATCCATCCACGTCAGCGCGCCATGCACATCGAGGCCGGCACGAGCGCCCCCCCGCGGGGCACGGATCACGGGGTCAGCCTGCTCGTCCACGGGGGGGCCTGGGACATCCCGGACGAGGAGTGCGACGATCATCTGGACGGCCTGCACGCGGCGCTGGCGCGCGGCCGGGCGCTGCTGCTCGACGGCGCGCCGGCCCTCGAGGTCGTGGCCGAGACCGTGGCCGTCATGGAAGCCCACGGGGCGTTCGATGCCGGCCGGGGCGCTGTGCTCAACCGCGACGGCGAGGTCGAGCTCGACGCCGGCCTGATGGACGGGGAGACGCTGGCCTACGGCGCGGTGGCGAGCGTGCGTCGGCTGCCGCATCCGATCCGGGTGGCGCGGACGTTGCTGGAGCAGGGTGCCGGAGCGGCCCGCATCCTCGCCGGTGCCGGTGCCGAGCGCTTCGCGGCGGAGCACGGCTTCGCCCTCGTCGAGAACCGCGACCTGATCTGCCCCCGCGAGCGGGCGCGCTACGAGCGGCTCAAGGCCCAGGGGCGCTCCCATCCCAGCGATGCCTTCATCCCCCCGAGCTTCGAAGGCACGCCGCAGGGCACCGTGGGCTGCGTCGCCCGCGACCGGGCCGGCCGCCTCGCCGCGGCGACGTCGACCGGGGGCACGCCCTACCGCCCGCCGGGCCGCATCGGGGACTCCCCGCTGCCTGGCGCCGGATACTACGCCGCCGACGCGGCCGCCGCCAGCGCCACCGGCTGGGGCGAAGCCATCACCGCCATGCTGCTCTGCGGCCGCGCCGTCGACCGCGTTGCCCTCGGCCGCGAGCCCGGTGCCGTGCTGACCGACGGCCTCCGGCAGATGCACGACCGCATCCGCAACCCCGTCGGGGCCGGCGCTACGGGCGGCTTGATCCTGATGACCCGCCAGGGCGCCGGCTTCTGGGCCTTCTCGACGCCCCGCATGGCCCGCGGCGGCTGGCAGGAAGGCGGCGAGCCCTGGGCCGAGGTCTGCCGCTGAGGCCCTCTGCCGCTTGCCGCGCTCCCGTTGCGTCCTCGCACGCCGTCGTCCCGTATCCCGTTGTCCCTCACCCCAACGTATCGTCCCGCCCCCTCACCCGATGCCCGAGATCCTGCCACGGCTGCCGGTGCCTCCCGCCCTGCGAGGCGCCGAGGTTGGAACCTTCGCCCATCACACCGTCGCCCACCGCCTGCCGGACATCGCCCGCCGCGTCCTGCGGGAGAACGACCTGCCGGCGCCCGCCGTCGAGCGCCTCCATGCCCTGATCGAGGAGATCCCCGACGCGCCCGTGCGGCCGCTGACCGACACGAACGCCCCGGATGCCGCCGACTGGCAGCGGTACGTGGCCGCCGTCGAGGGGCAATCCTGGCTGGAGGTTCCCTGGTTCTTCGCCGAGACCTACTTCTACCGCCGCATCGTGGAGGCCGTCGCCTTCTTCGAGACGGGCCACGATCCGTTCTACGACCAGAAGCGGCGGGGGCTGGAAACCACGCAGGAGGCCATCGGGGCCCTGGCCGAGCGTCTGCACCACGGCCTGGCCGATGCCGCCCGGCACCGCGAGCACCTGACGCACGCCTTCCGGCAGGCGCTCTGGGGCAATCAGGCCGACCTCAGCCTCTGGCCGGCCGGGGAGGAGGGGGGGCCGCAGCACCGCGACGAGGCGGCCCAGACGGCGCACCTGCTCGCCGACGATACGGCGGCGGTGGTGGATTACCTGGGTGCTCTCGGGCGTCCGGCGCTGATCGACGTCGTCGCCGACAACGCCGGCTTCGAACTCGTCGGCGATCTGTGCCTGATCGACTACCTGCTCTCCAGCGGGCAGGCGGCCAGCGTACGGATGCACCTCAAGCTGCATCCCACTTTCGTCTCCGACGCCCTCGTCCGGGACGTCGAGGCGACCATCGCGTACCTGCGCCGCACCGGCCCGGCGGCGGTGCAGCGGCTGGGCGAGCGGCTGCGCGATCATCACCGGCGAGGGCGGTTGCTGCTGGCCCGGCATCCCTACTGGACCTCGCCCCTGAGCGGCTGGGAGATGCCTACCCCGGTGCGGGCGTTCCTGGCCCCGGCGGATCTCGTCATCAGTAAAGGCGATGCCAACTACCGCCGCTGGCTGGGCGACCGGCACTGGGTCTTCTCCCTGCCGTTCGATCAGGTGGTCAGCTATTTCCCCGCGCCGCTGGTCGCCCTGCGCACCGTCAAAGCCGAGGTGGCCGCCGGCATCCCCCCGGAACGCCTGCGACGGCTCGACGAAGCCGACCCCGACTGGATGACCAACGGACACTGGGGACTCATCCAGTTCGTCCGGTAGGTCCGGCCGGCGGCCCGGCACGGGGGTTTCAGCGCAGCAGCGTGTAATTCAGTTTGACCAGGAAGACGTTCTGCGGGATGATGCCCCAGACCTCGGAGAGCTGATCGGCCAGCGGCGTGTCGAAGGGCGAGGTGGTCGCCGGTGCCAGCGGGTCGATCCGGTTCTGCACGTCCCGCCGGTGCGTCCAGACGAGGTACAGCACCGACCCCGGGCGGTATTCCCAGCGGAGGACGGTGTTGGCCGTTACCTGGCTGAAGGAGAAGTCATGGTGTTTGGGGAAGGCGCCGAAGGGCAGGAGGGTGTCGCGGTCCCGCAGGATCTGGAAGCGTTCGAAGCGGCCGCCGGCAGCGAAGAGCTGACCGTAGCATTGCAGCGAGAGGGCCGGGGTGAACGTGATGGTGCTGCGGAGGGTGAGGTCCAGCGAGCGGGTATCCCGTGCGCCGAAGACGGGCACGTAGTAGCGTCCCGGTGCGTCGAACGGAGGCACGCCTTCGAGGATCGTGTCCAGGAGGCCCTGATCGTCGAAGGTCACGTAGGCCTCCTCGCCGAGGGCGTCCGGGGGCGCTGCTTCGGCACCGATGGCCCAGCCCGAAGGGGTACGCCGGAAGGTTTCGTTGGAGGACCAGGCCACGACGTCGCGTTCTTGGCCGACCTCCAGGTTGCCGCTGAGCGAGAGCCGCGTGCCGACGTTCCATTCGCCGCGAAGCCCCGCGGTGGTGCCGCGCCCGCCGCGGGCATCGAAGGCGAACTGCACGGCGGGCTCGACGAGCCAGCTCCGCCGCGTGTCCGTCCCCATCAGGCCGCCGATGCCCACGCGCCGGGGCGCGGCATACGGCCCGAGGCCGCGCGTTTCGTACGGGTCATAGCCCCCGAAGAGCTGTTCTACTTCGACGTCCAGCTCGACGTACCGGAAGCTGCGCAGCGTCCAGCGCGAGCCCGTCCGGATGTCCAGCCCCAGGTCCAGGCCGTCCCGGTAGGAGAGCTGCTGGATCAGGAACGACCCGACGCGAGCCTGCTGGAACGGCCCGAAAGGCCGCCCCCCGAAGAGGTCGTGGTCCACCGACAGCAGCGCGGCGAAGAAGTCGCGCTGGCGGAGCTGGCCGAGGTCGTTGGGGTTGAAGCCGTCGCTGAAGACGTCGAGCCCCGCAAAGCCTTTCCATGCGCCCTGTCGCTTGCGGAACCAGAGCTTGGAGGCGAAGCCCGACTCGGTGGGGGCGGTCGGGTGCCGACGCTGCGTGAAGGCCGAGAACCCCTCCACGCCGTACCGGTTGCCGGCCAGGCGGAGGTCCCAGTCCAGCCCCCCGGCGATGCTCCGGCGCCGGCCGGCCTCCCCCGCCGGCGCGTCGAACACCGTCAGCGCACCCCCGGCCGACGAGAAGGCGCCGATCTGCTGGAGGACACGGGCCACCCCGTAGGCCCGTTCGGGCGTCATGGCCTCGCCCGTCGTCGCCGCCAACACCCCGAAGGAGGTCCCCCCGGCCGAACGGCCGGAGAGCTTCGTCGCACCCACGATCGGCGCTTCGGCTCCAATGCGGCGCGTATAGAGCAATTGCCCCGGCCCGACGCTGAAGGCATAGATCTGGGCACCTTCGACGAAGAAGGGGCGCCGTTCCTCGAAGAAGGTTTCGAACGCCGTCAGGTTGAGCACGGCCGGGTCCGACTCCACCTGCCCGAAGTCCGGGTTGACCGTCGCGTCCAGCGTGATGCCCGACCCGATGCCCAGCTTGAGGTCGGCGCCCAGGTCGACCTCACCGCTTCGGGAGCGGGTGCCGGGGGGCGTGCCTTCCGTCTGGTTGAGGCGGCCCAGCGTGTAGGGGATGACCTGCAGGTTGCGTCGCGGCTGGATCTGATGCAGCCCCTCCAGACGGCCGTACCGGGCCACCAGGTTTTCGCGCTGGGTACGGGGGATGAGCGGCCATTCGGACACCTCGCCCACGCGGGGAATGCGCCGGGCGAAGTGTATGCCCCAGGTCTGGACCTCCTCGCGGGAAAAGCGCAGCATGCTGTAGGGGATGCGCAACTCCGCCGTCCAGCCCTGCGGGGTGATGCGGACGGCAGAGGCCCAGACGGCGTCCCACGAGGCATCGACCCCGTCGAGGCCGCCTGCCGGAGGGCCGTTTCCTCCGCTGCCGGCGGTCCGCAGCCCGTCGTACTGGACTCCGGCGGCGTTGATGGCAAAGGTGTAGGCCGTTCGCTGGTCGAAGTACGAATCGAACGAGACGATGAACCAGTCCGCCTGGTTGATCTCATCGCGGCGTCCCAGCAGCGCCCGGATCGCCTCGGGCCGGTCGTCGTAGAGGGTGGCCCCGACGAAGACGTAGCGTTCGCCGTAGAGGATGCGCACCTCGGTCGGTTGTGAGGCCGGGGCCCCTTCGATCGGTTCGAACTGACGGAAGCCGGTGACGGCCTCGGCGCGCTGCCAGGCCGGCTCGTCGAGATATCCGTCTATCGTGATGCGTTCTGAGACGGGGTAGGCCTGGAGCGCATGGCGATCCTGCGCCGGCACACGGGCGGGGAGCAGCCCCGAGAGCAGCACCGTGCTCAGCATCGTCAGAGCGGCAGAAAGCCGAATGCCGCGCAGACGCAGGGCAGGGCGGAACAGCAGGAGCCAGGCTGGCGATGCAGGGAAGGCGGGTTGGGTCACGTGGGCGAACGGGTTGGATGAGGGGAAGGAAGGGGTTGACGGTCGACGTCGTAGGGGGGAGCGGGCCGGGTCCCGGGGCGTCCGATTCTCAGGGCGCGGCCGCATCCGGCCGGAGGGGCGGCGTCTCGTCGATCTCCACGGCCAGGTCGGCGATGGTAGTGCGGGCCAGTTCGGCGTGCATGGCGTGGCGGACCGCCTCGATGCGTGGGGTGAGCAGGCGTTTGATGCGGCCGCCGACGGGGCACTGCGGATGGGGGGAGGGATGGAGCGGGATGACGTCTTCGTCGTCCTCCACGGCGCGGTACACCTCCAGGAGCGAGATGGCGTCGGCCGGGCGGGCCAGGAGGGCGCCGCCCCCGGTGCCCAGGCGCGACCGGGTCAGCCCGGCACGGTTGAGCCGGGAGAGCAGGCGGCGGATGAGCGACGGGTTGGTTCCCACGCTGCCGGCCAGCACCTCGGAGGAGGCCGGCTCATCGCCGTGCCGCTGCAGGAAGACCAGGACGTGGACCGCGACGGCAAAACGGGTTGTCATGTGGGCCGGCTCGAAGTGTGATTGGTCTGATTGCGTATTCAATATGGTAACATTTAGAAATGGCGTCAAGAGGGGGCGTGCGGGTACGGCGGGCGGCGTGCTCAACTCGCCATGCGAGCCAGCCGCAGGTAGTCCGAGGGGATGGGGGTATGAAGGCGCCAGATCACGTTCATCGGGCGTGCACCCTCATGGCGCACGTAATCGGCGGCGCCCAGGAACAGGTAGGGCATCGTTTCTCCACGCTCGTCGCGTTTCGTGGTGCGGATGAACAGGAGCGGCGTGATGCCCCGTTCGCGATGGTTGATGTGTCGCCGGCCCTTGGTCGTTTCCGGGCGCGTGGTGCTCTGGGATTGCCAGTGGAATTCCGTGGGCGAGAGGGCGTATCGAGGATCTCCTGCTGGAAAGGGTACGGGCGGATGTCGAAGAACGAGAGGGCCGTGTCGTCTTCACCCCCCTGTTCGCGTTGGGTCGCTGTATCGAAGCGGCGGCGGTCTTCGTCGGTTGCGCGATACGGGACGAACTCGGGGTCTTCCCAGTAGGTGTCGAACGTCGCCTCGAACTTGTGCAGGATCTGCGGGGCGTCGATGGTCGAGACGCGGACGTTCCACTCGAGCCCGTCGAGCTGGGCAGCGGCCGAAAGGTTCGAGGAGCCGATGTAGGCCGTCGAGAAGCCCGTCTCGCGGTGGAAGAGCCAGGCCTTGGCATGCAGGCGAGTTCGCCGCGTGTCATAGGACACCTTCACGTCGGCGCCCATTCGGACGAGTTCGTCCAGGGCACGTCGATCCGTGGCGCCCAGGTACACCGTCGTGATGACCCGCACGCGTTTGCCGGCGGTGAGGGCGTCGGCGAGGGCCGCTCTCAGCAGCCGCAGCCCCGACCACTTCACGAAGGAGCAGAGCAGGTCGATGCGGTCGGCGGACCGGATTTCCTTGATCACCTCATGTCCCACCCGGTACTCCCCTCGTGCGTTGACGAGCAGCGCCGATTGAGAGAGAGGAATGCCCGGCCGAGGTGGGGGCGACGCCGGCGCCAGGCCAGCATTCCGGCGCGGCAGCATGGCTTCCAGCAGCTGCTGTGTCACGAAGTCTTCCCGGGAGAACGCCCCCGGGAATTCATCGGCGAGCAGTGCAAGGATGCGATTGGTGAGCGCGACCTGGCGTTCCAGGCGCTGCGAGTGGGAGTAGGCCTGCAGGGCTGCCAATAAAAGCCGGTAGAGATGCCGACTGAGGAAGAGATGGGCTTCGTCCGGGTCCAGCGTACTGATCGTCGCGAGGAGTGCATCCGCCTGTTTCAGGCTTTCAGCGAGTCCTTCCGTCAGGATCTCTTCATAGAGACCGGGATGCAGAGAGTCAGGCATGCAACCGGTTCGACGTGGTCCTGGCACGCCGGCCGAGGCCGGCACGGTGCCGTAGGTCATGCGCAGGCTGTGGAACGTCAGTGACGTGGAGAGTATAGTCAGCCGGCGGTCCTTTCGAAAGAGCGGGCCTTCAGGTAGCGGATGGCTGAACCGAAGAGGCTATGACGAAAAAACCGGTATGCCATGACGCGAACCGGGTGGTTTGGCTCCCCCGCAGAATCTGGACGCCCCTCTCCCATCGCCCACAAACCCTCTTTTTGGCCCGTATGGGCCGTTCTTCCTGCCGCTTCTGACTGACGTAGCCGGACGTGATCGCGGGTTTGTAGAACTATTGTAGAACGGTTCTACAACATCATGCCCAGGGAGCCTTTTCACCTACGGGGTTGCATTCCCTGCTTCCTGTAACTACAATTACATGTAATCATGGTTACAGTCCCCCCCTATATGCCGGAACGTCTCGTCAATCGTGAGGCCGAGGTCCAAACCCTGCGCCGCCTCGCTCGCTCCGGGTATCACCTTGCGCTCCTCAGCGGACGCCGCCGCGTCGGCAAGACCTTTCTGCTGACGCATACCTGGACTGAAGAACCTCTGTTCTTCTTCACGGCCTCCAGGACGACGCCGGAGATCAACCGGCGACAACTGATCGAGGACCTGGCAGCCTGGTCCGGCGAGGCGCTTCACCCGGAGGATTACCCTACCTGGCGTACCGTTTTTCGCCTGCTCCTGGACGTGGGCCGGCCTGACCCGCTGGTTGTGGTACTCGACGAGTTCCAGTACCTCGGCGACGATGCCGGAGGGGCCCTGGAGGTGGCCTCGGAGCTCAACGCCGTGTGGGAGCGTCATCAGTCAGATCGACCGTTTCTGCTGGTGCTCTCGGGCTCCGCCGTGGGGACGATGGAGGCGCTCGCCGCCGGAGGCGGGCCGCTCTACGGCCGGTTCGACTGGCAACACCGGCTTCAGCCCTTCGGCTACTGGCACGCCGCCGAGATGACCCCGTTCAAGGATCTCCGCGATCGTGCCCTCACCTATGGCATCTTTGGGGGAACCCCGCGCTATCTGGCCGCGCTGGATGGCACAGCCCCCCTCGCGCAGCATGTCATGCGGCTCATGCTGGACCCGTCCGGGGCGGTGCGGCTGCTCATTGAAACAGCCCTCGAACAGGAAGAAGGGCTGCGCGACATCTCGAAATACCGGGCCATCTTGCACGCCGTCGCCAGCGGATGCACCGAGCGGAACGACATCGCCACCCGCACCGGGCTACGCAACGACCGCGCCCTACGCGACAAACTCGAACGGCTCACGACGCTCGGTTACATCGAGACGCGCAGGAATATCGACGCCCGGCCCAACGAGCCGGTTCGGTATGGCATCGCCGACGCCGCCTTCCGGTTTTACCAGCGCTTCGTGGAGCCAAACCGGTCGATGCTGGAGC
The DNA here is from genome assembly GCA_003285105.1 of Roseithermus sacchariphilus. Classification (GTDB taxonomy): domain Bacteria; phylum Bacteroidota; class Rhodothermia; order Rhodothermales; family MEBIC09517; genus Roseithermus; species Roseithermus sacchariphilus. The sequence goes on from CP030158.1 coordinate 2,664,929, forward strand.
AGTACCCGGCGGAGGAGGTGTGGACGAGCTCGGTCGCGCCGCACCTGGACGCCTACATGGGGCACGAGTTCGAGCGGATCGTCGCGCAGGCCTATCCCCGGCTCCGGGCTGCCTGCGACCTGCCCATGGTGGCCGAATGGGGCCGGTGGGAAGGGACCGACCGCCATCGGCAGTCGCTGGAGATCGATATCGTCGCCCGGCTAGCGGAGGGGGGCATGCTCACCGGGGCGATCAAGTGGAACCGTAGCCCCGTACCGGCGGCGGTACACCGGGAGCATATGGAGATGTTGAAGCGGGCGGCAGAGGCCGGGCGCAAGTGGGCCCACCAGGCCCTGGAGCCGGATGCGCCGCTCCTCTACGTGGCCGCCGGGGGCTTCTCCGAGGCGTTCCTGGAGGCCGCCAGCGCCAGCGGGCACCCCGTCACGACGTGGACGCTGGAGGATCTATATGCGGCTTGAGGGTGATGACAGTGGTGGCAGCGAGCGTGATCATGCCTGTGGACGACTCGACTCGGTGCAAGAATTCAATCTTGCCACAGGAGAGAAAGCGCACAATGGCGCATGCGCCTTTACGGGTGCCATACGAATCCAGCCGATCAACGTCTGCCCATCGCGGCAACCTGCCCATGCGGCCAGGGTGACGGGGCGAACCAGAATGAACGTATGTTGGTATCAAAGAAAATCAAACACGCTGTTGCATAGCCATTGAATAGATCGAGATGCGCCCGTGAGCCAGGTCGTCTTAGATATTCCCGATGATGCGCTCTCCGCGCTGGGATCCTCTCCAGAGAATGTCGGTGAGGAGCTGCGCCTTGCCGCGGCCGTGAAGCTGTACGAGCTCAAGCGCATTTCGTCCGGTGCAGCGGCGCGTCTGGCGGGCATCCCCCGCGTAGCGTTCCTGTCCAGGCTGGCGGAGTACGGCGTCGATGCGTTCGATCTGAGCGAGGAGGACCTGAAGCGGGAGACGCGCCCTGGCTGACGTTGTCTGCGACACTACGGCACTTCAGTATCTCCACCAGCTCGGGCTGCTCCACCTGCTTCCGGCCCTCGCGGATCGGGTGATCATACCGTCCGCTGTCGTCGATGAACTCGAGGTGGGCCGGGCCCGTGGCTACGACGTGCCTGATCCGGCTACGCTGGACTGGCTCGAAATCCGCCGGCCGTCGGGCACCGCCACACTACCCTCGACGCCCCACCTGGGTGCCGGCGAGCGCGAGGTGATGGCCCTGGCTCTGGAGCAACCCGGTCTCATCGCCGTCCTCGACGATGGCCTGGCGCGTGAGACGGCGCAGAGGTTGCATCTTCCACTGACCGGCACGCTCGGGCTTCTGATCGATGCGAAAGGGGCCGGCCTGGTTCAGCAGGTGGCGCCGCTTCTCGACCGGTTGCAGGCGCTGGGGTTTCGCCTGTCCGCCCGCACCCGTGTGGCGGTGCTCAGACTCGCCGGCGAGGAAGCCTGATGGTGTAGCCTGGAATGTACCTGTGAGTCAAAATCTTACAACTCTCAACGAAACGTTTCCGAAGTCTGGCCAGTCCTTTTCATCATCAATGACCGGGGGCAGGCCAGCATATTGTTCATCCACGGCTACAACACTGATGAGCAGAGTGACCTTAGCCACAGGCTGACCTGTCATGTCTTGGATCCGGTCGCACGTGGTGAGATGAGCACGGATGCCTGGTGCATTGTAAAGTACCCGAAGGGCGGCGATTGAACAGCGCTCAAGCATCAAACTTCAGGCTGACTGGCAGACGCCTGAAATTTTTCTCTACCGTAGGTGCACAAACGCGGTCCAACAGGACAGGTCTCGCAGCGCGGCTCACCGGGAATGCAGATCGTCATGGTGAAGTCCAGTACCGCATAGTTGAACTGCTTTACATTCTCCTCTGGCGTAAGCCGGTCGGCGAGTTCGATGAGCCATTTCTTCCGGCGCGTCTCCCCGTCATATTTGCGGCCTATCATCCGACAGATCCACCGTACCACATTCGCATCGATCAGAACGCCGCGGCCACCTCCATGAAAGCTCAACCAGGCAGCTGCAACGTAAGGGCCAACTCCGGGTAGCGATGTCAATTCCTCTATGCTCTTGGGCACCCGCCCGCGTTCATACAACCGCCTGCCAAGTGCTGCAAGTAAAGGGGCCCGCCACCGGAGTCCAAGCGGCCAGATGATTTGCTCGATCTCTTCGACAGAGGCCTCGGCGTAACGCTTCAGCGTCGGAAAGGAAGTGAGAAACGCCCGGTAAACCGGGATCACGTTCTCGGCCCGCGTCCGCTGTAGAAGGATCTCAGCGATGAGTCCGTGCCAGCGCCTTCGGGGATGCCGCCAGGGAAAATCACGAAAGTTTACTTTCCCCCAGCGTTGCACGATGTCAACTGTTTCTTGAACTTCTCTGCTCGTGGGGGGATAGTTCATGGTCGTTTGCCTGTGCTGTCGCTCGTCAGACGACTATGCAAGGTTCAAGGTCAGGCACTCACCCGACTTGCTTATAGATTTCTATAAAACTTATATTCCGTAACGCCGAAATTTAATCATTACCTGCACACATCAACACATGCCAGATGCGCACTCCGTCATCCCGGTAGTGGACCTTTTTGCCGGTCCCGGTGGCCTGGGAGAAGGTTTTTCTTCATATGAAGGAGAAGACCTTAACTTCAAGATCGTTCTCTCTGTAGAGAAGGATGAAGCTGCTCACCAAACCCTTCTTCTGCGCGCCTTCTACAGACAGTTCGCCAGAGATCGAGTTCCTGATGACTACTATGCTTACCTGGCAGGTAAGATCAGCAGAGAAGACCTGTTCAAGCGTTATCCCGAGGCTATTGAAAGAGCAAAAGCGGAAGCATGGAATGCAGAGCTCGGCAAGGTACCAGATAGCGAGGTGTACCGTAGGGTGCGACAGGCTTTGAAAGAATACCCCGACAGTCCCTGGGTTCTGATCGGAGGACCGCCCTGCCAGGCTTACTCGCTGGTCGGCCGCGCCCGGATGGAAAAAGAAGTTCTGGCAAAGGATCATCGCCACTTCCTTTACAGACACTACCTAAAAATCTTGGCCCGATATAGCCCGACGGTTTTTATTATGGAAAATGTCAAGGGGATCCTTTCATCGAAGGTACAGGGGGAGCGAATATTTGATCGGATCCTGGAAGACCTGAGTAATCCTTGCAGGTCTTTGAAAGAAGACGAGCTGACAGAACTATCATGGCCTTCCTGCCCCGGCTATAACATCTACTCTCTTGTCACCTCTAAAACCGTTCCCGAAGGGTTAAAGTCACAAGACTTTGTAATTCGTTCCGAAGACTATGGAATTCCTCAGAAACGCCACCGCGTTATTCTTCTTGGGGTACGAAAAGATATGGATCCCTGCATTGCAGCCAGGCTCACCCCGGCACCAGAAAAGATCTCTGTCGGGGATGTTATCGGCAACCTGCCGCGTCTCAGAAGTCGTCTGTCAAGGGAGCCGGACAATGCAGGGAAATGGAGAAAAGCTATTCGGAAAGGAATGAGGGACGGCCTGTTCAGGAATGTGGATGAGGCCGTTCGTTGCCTGATCCATGAAAGTATCGATGCGCTCGATGAAAGCTCTGATACAGGCGGGCGCTTCATAGCAGGATGCTTCATCCCCGAAAAGTTAGCAGACTGGTTTTTCGATCCACGACTCGGGGGTATCTGCAACCATGAGGCCAGGGGACACATGCGCAGCGATCTGCACCGCTACCTGTTCGCCTCTGCCTACGCTAAGATAAAAGGTGCAACACCAAAGCTCAGGCACTTTCCCGAAGAACTACTGCCGGCCCATAAAAACGTCGAAAAGGCCCGGAAGTCTGCTTTAATCTTCAGCGACCGTTTTCGTGTGCAACTCCGTGATGAGCCTTCGTCAACTATAACCTGCCATATTGCCAAAGACGGCCATTACTTTATTCATTATGATCCGACACAGTGTCGCAGTCTTACTGTCCGAGAGGCTGCGCGTCTGCAGACGTTTCCAGACAACTACTTTTTCGAGGGAAGCAGAACGCAACAGTACACCCAGGTGGGAAACGCCGTCCCACCCCTTCTGGCCAAACAGATAGCCGGCGTTGTGGCGAAGGTTCTGACGGCTATCCGGCATGAGGACTCCGTTGCTGTCCCGGATGCAGCTGTAAGCTGAACAGGTTGGTCCCGGAACCAGCTTCAGTTCTGGAGCTGGTGCGGAGAAACAGACCAGCTTATCTGTACTGTGGTATATAGGCGGCGCTGAGGATGAAGTACCGCAGCCGGGTTCTGAATGAGACCAATCGTCGCAGTACCATTGAAAATTCGGACAAGGGCAAGGAAGTACAGATCGCCCTTTTCTTTTGCTGTACGCCACTCCCTGTCGGTGAACTGGATGCCACCCGAATCTCCAGCAATTCCTTTGACCTCAACGTAAATGGAACCACCACTTGCTGTCTCAATTTCGAAGTCGTAGCCGCAGGCCAGATTCCGAGTGTCCCGCAGGGTACCTGTAGCTGGCCGTCCTGTACTCCTGTGGTGCTGAATAAAGAAATCCTCTGCAAGTCGTCCGGTACGCAGGCGAGCGACCACTGAAGAGTTATCTGCAGTACGCTCGCCTGACTTTATATGGCTGAGGACCTCCTTTATGTCACCGGCCTGTCGGTATGCAGGGTCATTCAGGATGTCTTCGACAATACCACGCAGCGTCTGCTCATCAAGATCTTGAAACATTTCATGCACACGCACGCAGGCAGGTGCGAGAGGACGCTGATACCATCCAACGCGTGGATTATCATGTAACGGGTCAAACTCGTCTCTTCGATTCTTGACATAATTGGGCTTGACGTCCAGGATCCGACCAATGGCTTTGTGCGTGGCCGTCATATTTCCGAAGCCGAGTCGCTCGTAGGCCTCTCTGTCGAAACGAGAGAGGTAGTAGGCGACGATAGTTGCAAATGCATTCTGGCTATCCATTTCGCATTACAGTAGCAAATCGAAGTAGCTGCTCTGTCTGTTCCCACCAATACCAACTACGTGGCCACGATCCAGGAAGCGGTTAAACTCTTCGCAGGAGGTCTCCGGCACCAGAGCACAGTTATGACAGGCCGCAAGGTTGCACGAGTCGGGTCCCTGGCCACCGCGCTCGGCGGCTTCCATGCAGATCGGGTCGGCCGAACACCAGGTGGCATCGGCCAGCGCCCGCCGGATGACGGGCTCCAGATTACCGGGCTTACCCATGCGTACCAGCCCTCCCATCGTACCGTCTGAGTCGCCTGCAGCGGTATAGATGAGCAGGCCGGCCATCGGAGCATCAGGGTCGGTAGAAATGTAAAGACGTTCCCGCAGCGCCGCCGTGCTGTAGCCGCATTCAAAGACAAGCTGGTTTATAAGCAGGTGGGCGAAGGTGTGGATGAGCACGAAGCGAGGCCCTGCCAGGTGCTCCGGGTCGTAGTGCCTGGACTGGCTGAAATTCCGTTCCAACCTGCCAAACTGTTCTTTCACGTCATCGCGTCCTTCCCAGGCCCGCAGGCGTTCCTCGTTGAATTCCAGGAAGATTCCTTCTCCGTGCACGACCGTCGCCGGCAACCAGTCACGCTCAGAGCCGGGCTGTGGTGGATCCTGCCAGAGAAGCGTTCGCTTTTGCGCCGCGTCCATGTTCGGGCCACCTTCCGGGTAGACGCGCGTGAAACCGGTCAATACTCGTGTCTCGCGCAGACGGTCCACCAGCATAATCCGGGAGAAAAGTGCCCGGACATTCTCCTCATAACGCTGCTGACCGGGATCTCGAACAGTAAGCAGAGCGCTTGTACGCGGGTGGCGGAGCACGTTGAACTCCGCCCGCCGATACGCCGTCTCCGGCGTATCAGAATCGACCGGTTCATCGCCCTCCGCCCCGACTCCGCCGGTACCATTGCACACGATGCTCAGGGCCTGCACGATTTGTTTATCTGTGTACGCTTTGACGGCCAGACCGCCGGTCTCTTTGACCAGTGACAGTACCTGTTCCTGTGGTATTGCTCCGCTTTTTGCCAGTGAGCGGACCGTTGTGAATTTCGGCTTTCCGAGCAGTTCGATCAGTTCCTGCATTCCCTGCTCGTCGCTACGGGGCAGGTACAGCGAACTGCGCACTTCGGCAAAGTAGACGTTTGAAGCGTTGCGCAGGCTGCCTCGCACAGGTCTGTCACAGCGAACCCGTGGCCCCGTTCCGGCCCAGGGCATCGCGCCCGGGCAGGTATAGATCTGTCCCGGAGCCAGATTACTGCTCAGGAAAGTATTATCGTCACTGGCCGTCGTGATCCCGGCCAGAGACCGATATGCCTTACAACGCTCACATTTCACGAAAACGCTGGACAGTGTAGCACCACCCTTCGCATCAAGTTTGAGGACACCATCACAGGTCGGATTCTGATCTCGATGCACCCATTCCCGCCAGGGAAAGTCATGGATGTGCCCGTGGTCACAGATCATGACGAAGCGGACCTGGTACATCTCAACCCGCTCGCCGTTCTGCTCGCAGTGTGCGCACCGTACTTCACCTCTTGTTGTAAGGGATACCGAATACATACGGTCGCATTTCGGGCAGAAATGCCACTGCGGAAATCGAAAGGCTGGCACAGAGATGAACGTGTTCTGGTCGCCTTTCCGCCTGAAATCAGGAGGAAGTCGGAAGTGGTGGACGTCGAGCTGTTCTTTGAGCCTCCACTCATCCACGATGAACTCACTTTCGTCGATGATCTTACCTGCGGTCTCGCTGAACCAGTGATCAAGCGAGGCACAGATCATGGAAATGCCATTCTGATTCGTTATCATGGCGCCCACACCGAACGGCGCTATGAGATGGGCACGTCGTACCGGAGTTCTAGATCTGTCAGCCATGGGATGTACTACTCGGAATCTGGAAGTTTAATCTGAAGGACACACTCGGCATCTACGTTACGCATGGACATGGGCACCGGCCAGGTAACGCCCCGGTGTTCCTCGGGCACGTAGTCACCGGCAACATACATCAGGCCGGGGTTATCCCCACGGGCTTCCCATTCCGTGCGCTCCCACCGCTCCCACTGCTGGATACGGCGGTCAAAGACACGGACGAAGTTGGTTTCTTCCGCGGGATCGACCCGGCGAATGCGCGGTAGAAGCAGGTTCTTTAGCTTGCTCAGTAGATCGGAGGGCAGTGGATACGGCAGCAGCCCCAGCTTACCGAACTGCCGCACGTAAGCAATCATCACCGCATGCAGTGCGCGGTCGAGTGCGGGCGGCGAGAACGGGGTAACACTGGTTGGCTCCACCTGAGCATAGAGCCGCTCATGGTAGCTACGAAACTTCTCAAAATGAGAGCGATCTCGCGGTTTTGATGCCGAGTAGAGCGTGACGACCAGGCCGGGTCGTTCCCACCATCGGCGACCCACACGACCGGTCACCTGAATGTACTGCGATGTTGTCTTGGGCTGCCCCACAACAGCCATCAGCGATAGCCGGTCAATGTCCACCCCGACTTCAATGATGTTTGATGCCAGACATACATCAATCGGGCGGCGCCTGCCCGTTGTCGGGGCTTCCAGGCGGGAGATAGCTTCCGGCACTTCCTCACCGCTGATACGGCCCGTCAGCTCCAGAATGGTGTAATCATTCAGGAAACGGCGCCCAGGCAGACCATCTCGCTGCCTGATTCCATCGATGTATTCGGGAATGTCGGACTGAAATAGAGAAAGGGCACCTCCCAGCTCCCGGAGGCTGTTGTAGAAAAGGAGTAGCGTCCACCACGGATCTTGTTCTGCTCTGTCAAAAGGTACCGGGGCCATGAGCAGCGAGGAGAACGTGCGGACCTGAACGGTCTGGAAGGATTCAAGTCCGGGCGCGTGGACACCCACGTACTTGCGCCCTGGAAGCAGTTTACCGTTGTCATCGGTCGCGTGGCGGGCGAAGAAAGAGTCGCCGCTGTCAAGCCCCGGTGTCGGAAACAGCGTGACGCTGTCGCGCGCATACAGGCCCTTGATCTGGGCTTCGTAGCGCCGGATTGTGGCCGTTGAACTAATGATCTTGGGCCGAACCGGAGGATCAATGCGTTCCGTACACAGTGCTTCGATAAGCGGTTCGTAGAGACCCACCATCGAGCCAAGCGGCCCGGAAATCAGATGCAGCTCGTCCTGGATGATCAGGCCCGGCGGCGACACGAACCGGCTTCCATCGGAATTGAGCCCGAAGATAGTACGTGCCTCCGGCCTCCAGGCAAGCATGGCGAACTTATCGACCGTGCCAATGATCAGGTCCGGACGCTGTTCGTAAATGTCCTCATCGATGACGTAGATCGGCAGTCCATCATGAAACTCGCAGGCAGAGTCGGAACATTTCAGGCTTACCGTATTGCCGGTGCGCTCATATCCGATAACGTTTGGAGTTCCTTTTCCCTTTAGGTTCACGGGTCCCATTATTGCCCCGCACCACGGGCATTTCGTTACGAGGAACCGGTTTTCAACGCCCCGCTTACGCTGGCTTAAATCCCTGAGCAGTGACAGGGCATCTTTTCTCGTGTTCGGTGTGGTGCTGCCTCCCAGCCAGATGCCGATAGAAATCCTGTCATTGACCTCCGGCAGGAATTGCTTTCGCAGATGATCCATCGCACAGATGAGACGGGCCGCCCGCTGGAATTGCTGGGCTGTCAGCAAGCGCAGCGTATAGCGCATCAGGACGTGTACACCGTGATCCTTCGGGTTGCGCAGGTAACGCAGGAAGATGGCGAAAGCGGCAAGGCCCAGGTACGCTTCCGTTTTGCCGCCACCCGTCGGAAACCAGATCAACTCAACGTTTTCCCGGCAGGGATCGTGCCCCTCGGCGGTGGACCGCAGCGTCATCAGGAGAAAAGCGATCTGGAAGGCACGCCAGTTACCCTTGAATGAACCCGGGTTCAGCAGGTCGACCGAAGGGTATGGTTCAGAAAAGCCGAGGCGGTGAGCTTTTGCGTCGTAGGTGACCTGGCGCGGTTCTTTGAAGTCACGTACCTGCTGGATCAGGATAGCGTGGTTCGCCAGCCGGAATGCCTTCAGCGCCTTCTCATCCTGTTGTAGAAACGCAATGCCGTCTCGCATGCGCTCTGCACACCTTCGGGCACGAGCAACGTGCCGGCGAGCGGCCGGCTGATGCTTCGCGGGCAGCGCAGGTATCTCGGCCTCTCGCAGGTCTATCCAGTCCGAGTAGAGGTCGACCACCTCTTTGAGTGCCGTGAAGCCATCATCATCTTCGATCAGGCCGGCAAGTGAGGCCATCGACACCCTGAGATCGGTACCGTCAGGTCGTTTGATATCGGGCGTTGTACTCGGCACCTCGACGACAGGCAGTGACTCGGCACTGACCTGTGTCGCGAAATCTGAACCTTCCTCTTTCTTCCAGTCGGCCGCACAGCCATGTCCGACGGCATAGGTACGCTGGTTCCGATAGAGCAGATCAAGCGACTCCTCTTCCTCACGAGCCAGCCGGGCGTCTTCGTCCTCCTCACCGCCGCCCGGTGCACGGTCTGCGACCGGATACGGACAGATGTGCGCTCCACCGTCCGGTGCCTCTACGGTCGCGGTGAAATGAGCCTGGAACAGGCTGTAGTCATCGTAACTCCGCTCCCACCTGCTCCGGTTAACCAGGGAGACTGTCAGCAGGCGTTCGTCAGGCTTCTCGGTCGGCCGGGAATACACCTCGACCGACAGATCGAGGCCGTCTGTGTTATCGGCTTCGGCAGGCCCGGGACGAAGGCTGACGGACTCTGGCTGACACAGTTCGGCGGCACTCAGGCTGGTGATAATGCGCACAGGCCGGCGAAGCCACCACAGGTACTCTCTGGTCTCATCCTGGCCACCGGTAGCGTTTGTTTCCGGTGCCCCGGCCTTCACCATTTTTCGTATGTACCGTCCGCCAGAAACGCGAACCACCAGGCGTGCATTTTCCGGTAAACGAGCCAGAAAGCTGACGGCCATGCTGCTCGGACGGTACGAGTTGGCAAGTGACAGGTCGAAGTCAAAAGCATCGTCCTCTACAGCCTCTCCTCTCAGCTCAATCCTCTCCACACCAGGCTTTTGAGATTCTTTTTCCGTCTCTTCACCGGTTTCATCCGCGGGCTCATTGCCTGTGTCTTCCTGCTCGTCATCACCTTCTTCAATGGCAACACCTACTGGATAGAGGACACCGACACCATACCGCCGGCCCGGGCGATCCCGCGTCAGAATCTCCTCGCCAGTGCCCTGCTGTCGCCAGGGTTTGAAGGCATCGTACCGGTTCTCAAAAAAAATCTCTCTTGAGCAGTCGATCTCTTCTCCGGCCGGGTTGGGGCCCACCAGTTCGGCTTTCAGGCTGTCAATCAGCCGTTCACGGTTTTGAATGTGCGGGTTGTTCACTGGCATAAATTGCGGATGTTGTCAGGATGAAATGTTTTCCGTGATGATGTTCAGCAGTTCCCGCTGCACAGAGCGGCCAGCCAGGATAATAAGCAGATCCTGCGCGCGTGAAATGGCGACATAAAACAGCGTTCGCGCATCGGGAGCAGCGATCTCCTCCAGGTCTGTCACGATCACCACAGGTGCTTCGAGGCCTTTAAACGCATGGATGGTGCAGTGCTGAATATACCCGGCGCCGCCACTGCCGCAGGGCTTCAGGCGCTCCTTCCAGGGGCTGTCTGTAATGCAACTGGCAGCACTGTCCGGAGCTGCCAGCGTTGAAAGGATAACAATATCTTCGCCCCGGTAGCCATCGCGATACAACGATTCCAGCGTCTGGATTAACAGCATCTGTTGCTCGTCATGATCCTCATAGAAATGTAAGACCGGATCACGATCTTCGAGCCGGTCCGGGCGCAGAACAGATGCATAGCCCGGTGTCAGGCGAGCGGATGTTTCTATAAAACTGGCAATGCGCGGTGTATTCCGGCAGTTATCACCGAGGTGGAATATCGGAAAGCCACTGGCGTACGGATTGAGCAGGTTTTCCAGCATCTCCAGTGTGCCGGCCGATCCGGGCGCATAGATGTTCTGGTTGACAAAGTCACCGAAGAGCAACCAGCGCCCGTGTCTCAGGCCTCCATCGAGTATAAGATCCAGAACGTCCAGGTAGGCCGGCTTCAGTAGATCCTGTGCCTCATCAATGATTATCTCGTCAAAAGGGCGGTGCCGGCTACCGGTGTTATCGGACAAGAGCATTTGTATCGCTTTCTCAGGTAATTCTTTTTCCCAGAAGTGCGAGGATTCCTTCCCGGTGGGATGGTAGTTCGTCAGGTGAACGAGGAACTGGTGCAGCGTTCCGGCCACGACATCGGGGGCCAGGTCAGCGACCTGTTCCCGCATCCAGTTACCGAGCAGCCGATTGAAGCAGACTAGCAGTACTCTCCGGCCCTGTGTCCGGGCGCGGCGTACCGCTTCCACAGCCAGCATTGTCTTGCCTGTGCCGGCCGGGCCCATGAAGGCAACACGCGGATTCCAGGCCATCGCATCCAGGGCACGGGTCTGTTTCTCCGTGTAGTACCTGATCTCTTCTTCTCTCCGTCTGGCACGGGAGACGGGTGACTCATAGAACTCGAATTGAGGGCGTAGCACTTCGGCAATACGGCGGCATTCGGCTGGCGTAGGATGGTTGTTTCCGGGATTGAACCACCGCGCTGATACATTCTTTTCCAGGTAACTCCTCGCATGGCGAAGCACCTTTACTGCCAGATGTCCTATGCTGTCTCTGCTCAATCTGGCCAGATCAATGACCTGCCAGGGATGCCACTCGGGCGAAGCCGTATCGAATACGACAAACGGGAAGACGACAGCCGACCAGAAGACGATATGATTCAGGTCTGGAGCTTCTCTGACGAGCTGTGCCCGCAGGCTGTGCATGGTCTGACTGACCTGTTTGAACGGGCTGCGTTGCTTTTCACGCTGCCGCCCGAAGAACCACTCACCGTTTATGCACTCGATGGAGGAGTGGGATTTTACCTCCAGGCAGAGCACCCCCATGCCCGGAATTATGACCACAAAGTCAACCTCGCCGGAGATACGCTTCCGGTGCGCCGCCACATCCAGCGAGTGCAGCACAATCCAGTCTTTGGTATCTGGATCATCCTTCAATTCGCGAAACAGCTTCTGCTCGCCCGGTGGGACGTTGCTTTCAGGATCGATCTGGGGTGGAATCATCCAGGCCATGCCCATCAACTCCCGCTGATACCGGATTGCAGGCAATGCAACCCTGAATAAAGAGGGTAGTGCTTGAAAGGTTACTCTTCCCAGACAAAGGGGACGTTGAGCAGATGGTAAGGCACTTTTTCCGTATACGGGGCTTTATCTATGACCCGAAAAGCTGTCAGACGACCGCCATCCGCTGAATCCAGTTCGAAGTGCATCACCCCTGCCTGCTCCAGTTCGTCTGTGCTAACGTTTTTTACCTTCTGCAACAGTCGTCGCCGTATATGTTTGCCTGCCCTGTGGTGAGCACTGTCAATCATAACCATGGCTTTCCAGAACTCGTCTGCCTTCTCTTCCAGTGCTACAAGCCTCATAATCGCATCAAAATCGGCTCGGTCGTGTGGTTTTATGGAACGCCCGGAAATCCAGTTTCGCAGGTTTACCTCGTTCGCTTTACTGGATCCAAGATCCAGTAGCCGAATGGCAATTTCGGTATAATCACCGCCGGCTTCTTTAAGCTTTTCACGTAACCGCCTCTTCCATTCACGTTGCATTTTTCGCACCCGTTCCGCCTCTTTTCCAAGAATTGCATCTGCAACAGAAATGATATAATCGCCACTGCCCTCTGTGCGCAGCAGGATAAATGAACCCGGACCGAGGTCGCGGATCTTGATGCGCTCCGGATCAGGGTGTTCATGATCCCGGACATTCAGTGTCATAACAGTATGGTCTTCATCGGCGTCCAGAAAAACAGCAAATCCATCCTCCAGCAGATAGGCACGGGCCTCAACAATTTCTTCATTATGACCGATGTCGCTGTTGTTCGAGCGTCGGAGACCAGACCTCCGGATATGCTCCCAGTCATGTACCGGCTCTATGTCTTCTGCTTCAATAACAGCGGTCTCTTTTTGTCCGGCAGTAATACCGCCCGCCGTTCTGACAGTTGGTGCACCACCCCGGCGCGAAAGCATCGCGGGGAAAACCCCATCAACAGGTATCGTATCTCTGAGCCAACTGAAGGAGAAGATGTGGATTTCACCTGCCCGAGGAGCCTGAAACACATGGCGTGGGAACCAGTACGCCGGTCCAATGACGTAAAGCTGAGGGTAGCAATTGTCGCCCAGATCTCCCGGAACGATCGCCCTGACCTCCACGCCGACTATGCCTTCAGCCTGGAGTGCTCCCTCGAGATACTTTTCTGTTATGGAAAGATGTCGCCTTTCTTTGAGGAGGAGCACGGGTGCCATGTCGTGTTGCTCCAGTAGATGTGAGACTAGAGCATTTCCCAGGGGATTGTGCGGCTCTTTACACAGTTTATTTACAGCGTCCAGAAGGTCGCGAACCAGGCTTTCAAGGGCAGGGTACGTATCGCCACAGATCTGTACCCTTTGCTCCAGCAGTGATAGCATCCCCTCGGGCTGAATATCGGGGTGGTTCGATGGTATCGGGGTAGCCCGGAGATTAAAGAGATAGCGTTTTAGTCGCGCCAGAACTACACGCCAGACATCATGCGTGGCCGCCGTGCCGGCGTCATGTTCAAACGTGCGGAGAAGATAGGCAAAACGCTGTACCGACTGATCATCTATCGGATGCTGAACGATCCGGGCGGCGGCGACAGTACGGTATACACGATCTGCACGAATGAGAGGGTGATGCTCAGTCATGAGGAGCGTATTCTGTAGGCGATCAGTTCAACGCCGGCCGGTGGTTCCGGAAGTGCAGACAGATCAACTTCCCCGATTCGGGACATACTCTGCTGCTTGAGAAGGATTAACGCATCATCGAACTCGGGATCGAAACGCTCGAGCATGACGACGCGATGAAAACCCTGCATCTCCGCATGCCATTTCAGAAAACCCCGGGCACCATCAAAAATAACCAGGTGAGGCGCCTTCTCGCCCGGAAATGCAGGAATCTTGTTTCCCGTAGAGGGATAGATCTCGGTTCGGTACGCTTCTCCCGGACGAAGGAAACGTCGGACCCGCAGCACATCCTGCAGGTATCCTTTCGCCATACCGACCACAAACCGGGTTTCACATATTTCTTCTTCCAGACGATTGACGCGTCCCACAATCACCCCGTCAAGGAATGATCTTGAAAGGTACTCCGCTGCGTCTGCACCAGGTATGAACGCTTCAATGAAAGACGTATCACCCCGGATCTGGCGACCCTGCTGGCTTCTGGGGAGACGTATCTTGTCGACTTCAAGTGGCGAAATTCGAAGTGCTACCTTCGGCGAAGTAATGATTTTTGTGGTATTGCCCCCACGCTCATTTTCTATCTGAATACCAATTTCACGCTTTCTGGGTCGGGGTTTCAGAATTCCACGATACTGAACCTGTCCCTTCCGGTAAGAGACGGGAGTACCGACAGGAAGGCTCAAAAGATATTCAAAGTGTGCGTCAGCCTGTTCCACGTGATGATGCTTTCTCAGGGCGAGCGATCGAACCAGTCCAAGCGTGCAGAAAACAGCAGCAAATGTTCTGACAGGTAACGCCAGTCCGATGACCAATCGTGACCTTTCATCTGTTTCAAAGGACAGGAAAGAGCCCAGTGTAGCGTAAAAACGCGCCCAGCCCGGAAGCCGTCGGCGACTCCCCTCTGCCACGAAGCATAGATCTGGCGGTAGAGAATGCTCCAGGGTCGATGTAGTAGAGATGGTGTCGATCCTGGAAACAGGTCGAGGAACTGTGTGCCCTGTTGATTCCAAGTTAGTAATCTCAGGCATTTTGAAACAAACTGACTGGACGAATGAACTAGAGGCGCACGCATCCATGCGCCCGGGGACAAGACATTATCCACCGGCTGCTGCCCGCATTGATGTGCATGCCCCCGACTCTGTATCGGTCGATCGTTCCTACTATACAGTTGGAGGTATACTCTTCTACATAGATTGCTATGCTGTTGCTCAAGCCTGCCTTTTCATAACCCCTGTGGAAGGATACAGGCAGGGTATGACAGCCCGACGTCACTGGCTGTCCCTTACGCCGGCCGCGGATAGTATACCACCTTGCCGACGATCTGGAAGAAGCCGACCAGCCCGGACTCGCGGGAGCGGTACATGTTCGGCGTGTCGGCGTCGGGGAGCGGCAGCAGCATCTCCTTCTCGTAGGTCGGGTTGGCCGGGATGATCTGGATGGCGCCGCCCGCGTAGCGCTGCAACTTCTTGATCTTGAGGGCATCGTCCATGCGGAAGATGTAGAGGCCGTCGTCCGTCATGCGATCCATCGGCAGGTAGACGACCACGTCGCCGGCGCGGATCTCCGGCTCCATCGAATCGCCGATGACGGGCATGACGCGTAGCCGCTCGGGGTTCTGGCCCGTCATCCGGCGCAGCTCGAAGCGTGAGTAGGCGCGGTACTCCTCGATCTCCAGCACGTCGCCGTTGACGCTGCCGCTTCCGGCGGACGCCCGGGCCATGACGGGGAGGAAGACCACGTCGTCATCCGCAGCCTTTGGCCGAGGGGGCGGGAGGGCTTCGAGGTCCTCCTCCGTCAGGCCGAGCGCTTGCATGAGCTTCTCGCGGTTGCGCTTACTCGGGGCACTCTTGCGGTTGAGCCAGTCCGAGACGGTCGGCTGCGAGACACCGACGCGCTCGGCCAGATCGCTCTGGCTCAGCTCCTGTTCGTAGAGCGCCCGTTGCACCCGCTGGATGAAGGCGTCGAGGTCGGCCGGCGTATCCAGATTTTTCGCCATAGGTCTTGTATGCCTATAATTGGGTATGTATACTCGATGTGTGCCTCCAGTTCATCCCATAATATAGGTGATATATGGCAAAAAGCATAGCAGATCCTCTCGTAAAAGTAGGAGAGGCCTACATCACCCGGACCGCCTACCGGCTTCGCATTCGCCAGGCGCGGGACCGGCTGCGTGATCTGGGGATCAGCCTGGCCTGGGTGGCCCGGCAGATCGGACGCAGCCAGGGCCACGTCTCCAACGTGCTCAATGGCGCCGTCGACGGCCCGCCGACGCTGCTGCTCGTCGAGGAACTGATCGAGAAGGTCGAGGCGGAGGTGCTTCGATGAGCATCGCGTGGATGAGCCGGGTCTGGTCGTCGGAGGAGCCGACGGAGGCGAACGAGCGGCTGCTGCTGCTGGCCATCGCCGACGCCGCAAACGAGGACGGCATCTGCTGGCCGAGCGTGAAGGCGCTGGCCCGGAAGTGCGGCGTACGGCCTCGCACGGTGCGGAAGAACCTGGCGCGGCTCATCGAACAGGGTTTCATCGAGCGCCTCGAGCGGCCCGGTCGCAGCAACGTCTACCGGCTCCGCACCCCGGAATCGGAGGACACCCGGTCGCCGGCGTCCCCCGGTCCTGCCGGACAGCCCCACCCCGGAACCCGGGGACCGGGGAGCCCGGTCGCTCCCGACAGCCCACCCCGGTCGCCCGCGACCGCCGGAACCATCATAGAACCGTCATTGAACCCTCAGCACAACCACCAGCGCCCCCGCCCCCTGGCTGCACTGCTTTCCGGCGGCGATGGGAGTGTTGTTGTTGATGAGGGGCATGACGAAGGGGATGTGTTGATGATGCTCCTGCGTCGCGGCATCGCCGAGGGTGTCGCCGCGCAACTCGTCCGGCAGTACGACCCCGGACGCATCCGCCGGCAGGTCGGCCACTACGACCGGCAACGTGCCACCGGGGGCGTGCAGTCGCCCGGCTGGCTGGTGAAGGCCATCGAGCATGACTGGCCGGTGCCGGAGACCGGCGGAGGCGACCTGATGACCTACCGGGACATGCTGCGGTGGTGCGAAGCCAACGGCGGACTGCACCGCACCGCCGAGTTCGAGGTCGTCAAACAGCCCGACGGCCAGACGTTTTTTCGTCCACCCGTAACCGCACGATAAAGCCATGCTCAGCCCCGACCATTGCATGCGGCGCCTCAACGCAGAGGTGGGCTTCAACAAGTACAGCCTCGAAGAAGCCCGGCTGTTGCGTGACGCCCTCTATGAGATCGCCCACGTGATGCGCGGCATCCCCTTCGTCCGCGAACCCAACCCTCTTGCAGGAATCCTGACCGATTGCCATGCCGAAGCCTGACCATTCCACCAGCGGCCGTCGCCGCGCCATTCTCTACACCCGCGTCTCCACCGACGAACAGGCCGACCGCGGCTACAGCCTGCGCGATCAGGAAGTACGCCTTCGTCGTCACTGCGAGCGCCAGGGCATCGAGGTGGTCGCCCACTTCCGGGAAGATCACAGCGCCAGGACCTTCGACCGCCCCGCCTTTCAGAAGCTGCTGGCCTACATCCGCGCCAACCGCAGCAGCGTCGATACGCTGCTCGTCGTCAAATGGGATCGCTTCAGCCGCGATGCCACCGGCGCCCTCGGCATGATCCGCACGCTCGACGAGCTGGGCGTCGAGGTGCAGGCCGTCGAGCAGCCCATCGACCGGAACGTGCCCGAGCAGCTCATGATGCTGGCGATCTACGTCGCCGCACCCGAGGTGGAGAATCGCCGGCGCAGCCTGGCCACGAAGCGCGGGATGCGTCAGGCCATGCGCGAAGGCCGCTACTGCAACCGCGTTCCGAAAGGCTACCGCCGCACCCGCGACGAGCACGACCGGACCGTCATCGTGCCCGCCGAGGAAGAGGCCGCGTACATCCGCCGCGCCTTCGAACTGGCCGCCCGTACCGATCTGCCGCTCGAAGAGATCCGCCGTCGCCTGGTCGAGGACGGCTTCGAGTGCTCGAAGAATCAGTTCACGTTGCTCCTGCGCAATCCCCTCTACGCCGGCAAGATCCTCATTCCCGCCTGGCGCGACGAACCCGAAGAGCTGGTCGAAGGACTCCACGAAGCCCTCGTCAGCGAGCGCATCTTCCAGCAGGTACAGCGGCGTTTCGAGGTGGACCGCTACGGTCGTAAGCAGCGCGGGAAGAAAGGCACGTTCAAACTCAAGCCTGAACTGGTACTGCGTGGCCATCTGCTCTGTGCCGAGTGCGGCGAGCTACTCACCGGCAGCGGCTCGAAAGGCAACGGAGGGCGGTACTGGTACTACCACTGCCACCACTGCAACGGCCAGCGCTTCCGGGCCGACGACGCCAACAGGGAGGTCGTGCGCTACCTGAACGAAGTCGCCGTCGCGCCCGAGGTCGCCGTGTTGTACGCGGACATCGTCGAGGACCTGGCGCGGGAGGAGAAGGCGGCCCGTGCTCGCAAAGTGGCCCGGCTACGGCAGGAGATCGCGGCACTGGAAGAGAAGCTGTTCAGGGCCGATGAGGCCTTCGTCGAAGGGCAGATCGCGCCGGACTCGTACGGGCGGCTGAAGAGCAAATACCAGGACAACCTGAACCGGCTGCGTTTCGAACTGGAGGCGCTCACCGAGATGAGCGAGAGCTTCGCCGATCAGCTCCAGTTTGCCGTGAAACTGCTTTCGAACCTGGGCACGGTCTACCGCCGGGCCGACTTTCGGGCGAAGCACATGCTGCTTGGTTCGATCTTCCCCCGAAAGCTCGTCTTCCGGGACGGCAGTTTTCGAACCAGTCCGGAGAGCGAGCTCATCGCCCTTCTTGGCGGAAAAACGCAGAAAATGAGAAACGCCGACCGTCCTGCGACGACCGGCGTCCTGTTTGGCTCCCCGGGCAGGATTCGAACCTGCAACCCTGCGGTTAACAGCCGCATGCTCTACCGTTGAGCTACCGAGGAAGATCGTCCGCCGGGGGTGTTGCTCCAGCGGGCTGCGAATATAGAACGCCCGTCGGGTCCGGGTCAAGGGGCTTGATACGCTTTTCAAGAACGACCCCGGGGAAGCATGAACGCCCGGGGGACAGGGAGACCGCCATCGCTCGGGGGTGCTGCCTCCGTGACGGGGCGCCGCCGTGCCCCCGGACGAGGACGCCCCGGGGAGCGGATCAGGGGCGGGGGGATGGGTGATGAATCCGGAAAGAAGAAGCTGCGAATTGGCCCCGCCGGAACTTGCGTCATCCGCGCTGAATTGTTAACATCGTGGCCCGTTTGCACCGGCCCTGGTGGCGGAATTGGTAGACGCGCTAGATTCAGGATCTAGTGGCCGTTTAGGCCGTGGAGGTTCGAGTCCTCTCCAGGGCACTCCGTTCAAGCCCCGCTTTCCCTGAGGAGGCGGGGCTTTCTCTTTTGTCGGCGGCCGGGTCGTTACCGCGGCCCCGTCGGTCACCGTAGTGGCGGGTGCCGTTCGATGAAGGTGACGACCTCCTCCGGAGTGTCCACGGCCGTCACCAGCGGGTCGTAGCGGCGGTTCATGGCGAGCTGCCGGACCAGAGGGTACGCCGGTCGCGTGAAGCTCCAGAAGTCGCGGTCCAGAAATACCATCGGGCTCACCACGTCAAGCGTCTCGTAGTAGTTCTGGGCATTGTCCTGAAAGACTTCCTGGATGGTGCCGGGGCCGCCGGGCGCGAAGATGATGCCGTGCCGGGCCAGGGTGATCAGGCCTTCTTCGCGGAGGCTGTTGGCAAAATACTTGGCAATGTGGCTGGCAAACGGGGTGGGCGGCTCATGGCCGTATAACCACGTCGGGATACCCAGGCTGACGGGCCGCTCCCGGTCCAGCCCGAAACGGTCGATCACGTCGAACGCGGTGCTCAGCCACCGGCGGTCGGTGTAGTGGGGGGCGGTAGCCAGAAGGGTGAGAGCGTGCTCCAGGTCGTCGTCGCTGCGATCGGCGAAGCAGGCGCCCAGGTGGGTGGCCTCCATCGCACCGGGTCCGCCCCCGCTGATGAGCACGTAGCCCCGCCGGGTGAGGGTGCGGGCGAGGTGGGCGACGTCGCGGTAGCGGGTAGCCGTGCGGGCCAGACCGTGCCCGCCCATCACGGCCACGAGCCGCTCGTGCCGGCGCACTTCTTCATCGAGCGCGTTGGTGATGGACAGGTCGTGCAGGCGGCGGGCCAGGGCCTCGAAGAGGGTGGCGGGCTGGGCGCCTCCCGTGGCCTGCCAGTGCCGGTAGATACGCCCGTCCGGCGTCTCGGCGTAGCTGTCCGGTGCGTCCGGGTCGAAGCCGGCATACAGCTCCCGGCCGTCGTAGAGCGTCGCCCGGTAGGGCTGGTAGGGCAGGCCGGTGAGAGGGGGGAAGATCAGGGCCTCATGGTCCCAGAGGGCACTCCGCGTGGCTGCGTCCATCGTACAGCCCAGGAACACGGCGCCGCGGGGATCGGCGGCCAGGATCCGTTCGCGGACCGTGTGCAGATCCAGGTTCTGGAGCACGGCATTGCGCAGATGCCCTCCGGCATCGAGGTGGGCCGTCAACTCGTCGAGGCTTTCGAACTCCAGCGAAGCCATACGGTCAGGTCTGTGTGGGGCCGGCGAGGCCGCTGGACTCACCGCGAGGGGAGCGGGATCACGCCGGCGTCTCGCACGCGCTCGAAGAGGAGGCGGTGGGCCTCGTCGTTGAGGTGCAGGTGGTCGCCCGAGTCGTGGGTCGGATCGAGCCGGCCGTCGGGGAGGGCGATGCCGGTCCAGAAGTCGATGACGCGGGGGGCGTAGCGGGTCAGGATGCTGTCCCGCAGGGCGCGCTGGTCGCGGCGACCGGCGTCGTCCAGGTTACGGGGCTGGGTGGTGGTGATCCAGAGGGGCACCCCGGCGGCCTCGGCGGCGGCGACCATGGCGTCGAAGTTGCGCAGTTGCTCCTCGACCGTGTAGCCGGCGGCCCGGTCGTTCGAGGGCAGGTTGACGATGATGGCTTCGGGGTGGCGCCGGAGTGCGGCGGTGATGTTGCGCAGGGTGTCCACACGCGGGCGATCCTCGGGGGTCGGGGTGCCGGTGGGAAGCAGGTGGTAGGTGGTGTAGCCGCCCCGGGCCAGGTTGAGGACCTCGACGGAGGGATCCCGCTGCTGCAGGTACGCCCGGTAGCGGTTGACCCAGGTGTTCTCGGCCCGCTGTGGCCCGACGCCCTCGGCGGTGGACGAGCCGAGCACCACCACCAGCCGGGCGTCGGCGAGGGCGGCTTCCGGGTCGGGCTGCCGCGCGGTGAACAGGGGGGCGACCTCCGGCATGGGGGCGGCGTCGAGCCAGCCGCCGCTGAAGCCGGCGCGTTTCAGACCGCGGACGAGGTACGGGTTGTCCCGCATCACCTCCCAGATCAGGCCGCTGCGGTAGTTCTCGGCCATCAGCAGGATCGGCCCCTGGTCGATGCCCAGGTAGTCCTCGTCCACCCAGCCGATGCCCTCTCGCACTTCCCCCTTCTGCGGCGCGGCGCCGGTCAGCCCGAAGCTGGGGTTGAAGGCGTCTTTGAAGCCGTACTCGGTGAACAGCACGTCGCCGTAGCGCGCCCGCATTGCCTTCAGCGCGGCGATGGTTTCGTCCGGGGCGAAGGGGATGGAGCCGCCGGCCGCCGTGGGGACGAGCGTGCCGTCGTCGTTGATGTGGCGGCTACTGGCGCCGCGAGCCCAGTACGTGTGGAAGCGCCGCGTCTCGCCCCGGTACTCCAGTTCCGCGTTGAGCGGGCCGTCCGAGGCCGTCAGCCCCCAGAAATCCCCGCCGTAGCCCTCCCAGTTCATGGGGTTGTCCCGGGCATAGGCCTTCTGGCTGAGCGTGGCGCGGCGGCTGTTCTCGAAGTAGTCGATGCCTCTGTCCCGCATGTAGGCGTCCTGGATGCCGCGGAAGTCGATCCAGACGTGGCTGTACTGGTGGCCGAAGAGCGGGCTGAAGTTGACGTGCTCGTAGTCATAGAAGTCGGCCCACTCGTAGGTGCTGGTGAAGGCGTCCCAGGCGTCGGGTTCGATGGGGAAGGTGGGCGAGCCGAGGGCCAGGATGTAGAGCAGCATCGCCTCGTTGTAGCCCTGGTACTCGGCGCGGCCGAAGCCGATCTCTGGGCGCCAGGCCATGGTGATGAGCGGGGAGTGCACCTGGAACCAGTCCCACTCGACCCGCTGGTAGAGGGAGTCGGCATAGGCCCGGATGGCGACCTCGGCCGGGTCGTCGCCGTCGAAGTATTCGCGGGCGAACAGAGCCCCGCCGAGCAGCAACGCCGTGTCGATGGTGGACAGCTCGGTGTTGCGGTAGCGCGTGCCGGTGTCGTAGTCGAGGAAGTGGTAGAAGAAGCCCTTGTAGCCGGTCATGCCCACCTGCCCCGTGCCCTGGGGGGCCTCCCAGAGGAAGCGGAGCGTGTTGAGCGTCCGCTCGGCCGCCTCCGCGCGGGAGACGTAGCCGCGTTCGGCGCCGACGCCGTAGGCCGTCAGCCCGAAGCCGATGGCGGCGACGCTGGAGAAGGCCCGCGTCGGCCAACGGTCGGGCGTCAGCCCCCGCTCGTGGTCGGTCGTCTCCCAGAACCAGTCGAACGTGCGCGCCTGGAGCGTGTCGAGGAAGGGGTCGACCGACGCCGGCGGCGTGGGGTCGTAGGTGATCGCCGGCTCGTGGGGCGCGTCGCAGGCGGCGAGCAGGAGGAAGGCGAGCAGGAGGAGGCGAGGCATGGGGCGGGGGAGGGTGGTTGCAGGGAGGTCGAGGCGCTATTTGCGCAGCAGCCGTTCGCCGGCCTGCCAGGAGCCGCGGCGCATCGGAACGAACATCGCGCCGGCCTCCTCCAGGCGGTCGAAGAGGCGGTCGCGCATCTGGTTGGCGGTCTCCTGGTAGCTCGGGGTGAAGACGAGGTTGTGCTGCTCGTGCGGGTCGGCCTGGAGGTCGTACAGTTCGGCGAAGTCCCAGACGCCGTGGTAGTAGATGTACTTGAACCGGTCGCCGCGCAGGGCGAAGGTCGTCGGGGTGTGGGGGAAGGCGTGCTCCCAGTAGTACTCATAGAGGAACTCGCGGTCGTCGGCGGGGCCGGCACCGCCCTGCAACAGCGGCAGGAACGACTGGCCGTCCATGTCGATGGCCGAGGAAACCCCCATCAGGTCCAGCACCGTCGGGGCGATGTCGATGTTGCGCACGAGGCCGTCGACGGTGGTGCCTGCGTCGAGGAAGCCGGGCGCCCAGGCCAGCATCGGGACGCGCATGGACTCCTCGTAGGCGTTGCGCTTGTCGATCAGCCCGTGCTCGCCGAGCAGGAAGCCGTTGTCGCCCATGTAGATGACGAGCGTTTCCTCGGCCAGACCGCTCGCGGTCAGCTCGTCCAGCACCCGGCCGATGCTTTCGTCGAGGGCCAGGAGCGTCTCTGCATAGCGCCGATAGAAGGTGTCGAAGTCGAACTGCCCGTGGTACATGTAGTCCACGCCGTGCCAGCTGTCGCGCTGAGCCCGGACCCAGTGGGGTTTGCCGCGGTAGTTCGATTCCGTGTAAGCCATCGAGGCCGGATAGGGGATGTCGATGTCTTCGTAGAAGCCGGCGTGCCGCTCGGCCGGTTCGAACTCGGCGTGGACGGCTTTGTGGGAGAGGATGAGGAAGAAGGGACGCTCCGGATCACGCCCCTCACGCATCCAGTCCAGGGCGTAGTCCGTGAGGAGGTCGGTGGTGTAGCCCTGGTGCCGGCTGCGCTCGCCGTCGACGTTGAGGACCGGGTCGTAGTAGGTGCCCTGCCCGCGGAAGCTGACCCAGCGGTCGAAGCCCGGCTGCGGGTGGTCGTCCTCGTCACCCATGTGCCATTTCCCGAAGAAGGCGGTCTGGATGCCGTGTCGTTGCAGGTCCTGCGGGAAGAAGCGCGTGCCGTCGGGGATGGGGCTGGAGTTGTCCACGACGCCGTGGCGATGGGCGTACTGGCCGGTCAGGATGGAGGCGCGGCTGGGCGAGCACAGGGCCGTCGTCACGAAGGCGTTGGCGAGGTGGACGCCCTCGCGGGCCATCCGGTCCATGGCCGGCGTCTGCAGGAAGTCCGGGGCGTTCGGGTGGAAGCCCATGAAGTCGTAGCGATGATCGTCGCTCAGGATGAAGACGACGTTCCGGGGCTGTGCCGAGGCGGTCGTGATCAGCAGCGTCAGCGCGCCGAAGAGGGTAGCAAGGCGAGGCATGGGCGAGGCCGGGTTACGAGGAGAGGACCATGTGGAAAGGGGGAATATAGGGGAGCGGAGGCAGAAGGGAAGCCGGACGCCGCCGCCGCCGGCCCCCCTCACTCCACGACTTCGAAGCGGGCCTGCAGGCCTTCGGCCGAGCTGGGGCCGACGTAGACGGTGAAGAAGCCGGGTTCGACGACCCGCTGCATGTGGAGGTCGTAGAGCGCCAGGTCTTCGGAGCCGAGCGTGAAGGTGACGGTGCGCGTCTGGCCGGGCTGGAGGTGAACCCGCTCGAAGCCACGCAGCGCCTTCACCGGCCGCGTCACGCTGGCGACCTCGTCGCGGACGTAGAGCTGCACGACCTCGGTGCCGGCCCGGTCGCCGGTGTTGGTCACGTCCACCTGTACGGTGAGTGTACCGTCGCGGGGGATGCGGTCGGTGCTGAGGCGGAGGTGGTCGTAGGCGAAGGTGGTGTAGCTGAGCCCGAAGCCGAAGGGGTAGAGCGGGGTCCAGGGGACGTCGAGGTACCTGGAGGTGTATTTCTGGCCGGCCTGCGGGGGGCGGCCGGTCGGTTTGTGGTTGTAATAGAGCGGCTCCTGGCCGGCCGTGCGGGGGAAGGTGACCGGCAGCTTGCCGCTCGGGTTCACCTCGCCGAACAGCACGTCCGCCACGGCCGGTCCCATCTCGGTGCCCAGGTACCACGTTTCGAGCAGGGCGGGGGCGTGTTCGGCCAGGAAGGGGATGGCCAGCGGGCGGCCGTTGGTCAGCAGCACGACGACGGGTTTGTCGCCGGCGGCGTCGAGGACGCGCCGTGCCAGCTCTTCCTGGGCACCGGGCAGATCCAGCGTGGCCCGGCTGGCGGCTTCGCCCGTCATCTCCCGGTGCTCGCCCAGCACCAGCACGACGGCGTCGGCCTCCCGGGCGATGCGGACGGCCTCGTCGAAGCCGCGGGTGTCCTCGCTCAGCATGGCCGCGACGATCTCGTCGAAGCTGCCACGAGCCGGGGGATAGCCGGGGGCGTAGAGGACGCGGGTCTGCGGCACGGCCTGCCGGATGCCGGCCAGGATGGAGATCGTCTCCTCGGCCCGACCCAGCGCCGCCCAGGAGCCGAGGGCCGACACGGAATCCGCCGCGAGGGCGCCGATGACGGCCAGCGAGCGGAGGTCGCGGGAGAGCGGCAACACGTTGCCGTCGTTTTTGAGCAGCACGATGGCCTGCCGGGCGACCTCGCGGGCGGCGGCGCGGTGCTCCGGGGCGAGGAGGGTCGCGGCTTCGCGCTCGGGGTCGTTGTAGCGGTAGGGGTCCTCGAACAGCCCGAGGCGGACCTTGGCCCGGAGGACGCGCCGGGTCGCCTCATCCACCACGGACATCGGGAGCACGCCCGAGGCGACCAGCGGCGGCAGCGTCCGGATGTAGATGCCATCGACCATGCTCATGTCCACGCCGGCCATGAGCGCCTGCCGCCCGGCGTCGGCGCTGTCGGCGGCGATGCCGTGATGGAGCAGCTCCCAGACGGCCGTGTAGTCGCTCACCACGAAGCCGTCGAAGCCCCACTCGTCGCGCAGCAGGTCGGTGAACAGACGATGGCTGGCTGTGGCGGGCTCGCCTCCGATCTCGTTGAAGGCGGTCATCACGGTCTGCACCCCGGCGTCGACGGCCGCCTTGAAGGGCGGCAGGTACACCTCGCGCAGCGTCCGCTCGGAGAGGTCGACGGTGTTGTAGTCGCGCCCGGCCTCGGCCGCGCCGTAGGCGACGAAGTGTTTGGCCGTGGCCAGGATGGTCGAGGGATCCCGCAGGTCGTCCCCCTGGAACCCGCGCACCCGCGCCGCCGCCATTACGGAGCCCAGGTAAGGATCCTCGCCGCTGCCCTCGACGATGCGGCCCCAGCGGGCGTCCCGGGCCACGTCCACCATGGGGGCGAACGTCCAGTGGATGCCGGCGGCTGCGGCTTCCCGCGCCGCGATGCGGGCGGCCTGCTCGACCAGCGCCGGGTTCCACGTCGCCGCTTCTGCCAGAGGCACGGGGAAGATCGTGCGGAAGCCGTGGATGACGTCCTGGCCGAAGAGCAGCGGGATGCCCAGGCGCGATTCCTCAACGGCGATGCGCTGGATGTCGCGCGTCACGGCGGCACCGGTGATGTTCAGGAACGAGCCGATCCGCCCGGCGCGCAGGTCCTCTTCGCCGCCCTGCGGGACGCTCGGGCCGGTCACGGTCCACCGGCCGGTGTACTGGGTGAGCTGCCCGAGCTTTTCCTCCACGGTCATCTGGCTCAGCAGCGAGTCGACGAACGCGTCCTCGCGGGCGTCCCGGTAGGACGCCGCCTGGGCGCGTGCGGCCCGGGGCGCGAGCACCCCGAGCAGGAATACGATCAACAGCAGACGGGGAGACATCGGGGCGGGGGACATCGGTGGTGTGGACGATGGGCTAGGGGATGCGGACGAAGGTCCCGCTCCGTACGGCGGAGCCCTGCCGCAGCACGTAGAGGTAGATGCCGGCGGCCAGCGCCTCGCCCGGCACCGAAACGGCGTGGGAGCCGGCGGGCTGCCAGGCGTCGACCAGCACGGCCACTTCCCGGCCGAGCACGTCGTACAGGGTGAGGGTGGCAGGGCCGTCTGTGGGCAGGGTGTAGCGCAGGGTGGAGCGGGTCCGCACGGGGTGCGGGGCGACGGTGGCCGACAGCGTGGCAGGGGGTGCGGGGCGGTCGGTGGCGGCCGTCCCGGTCGGGGTGAAGCCGGCGCGTTCGAGGCCACGTTGCACGGCGGGATGGCGCATGAAGGCATCCCAGATCGCTCCGGTGCGGTGGTTCTCGTACATCAGCAGGATCGGGCCCTGGTCGATGCCGAGGTAGGCCGGGGCGAACCAGTCCCGGGCGACGTTGTAGGCGTCCCGGAGCCCGTACGGCCCCCAGAGCCGCCCGTGGTACCGGGCATAAAAGGTGCGCAGCGCCGCGCGAGATTCCTCCGGCGTGAAGGGAAAGGAGCCGCCGGGAGCCGTCGGGGCGAGAGTGCCGTCGTCGTTCTGGGGCGGCGGTGCGCCGCGGGCCCGGTAGCCGTCGGGCACGTCGGAGGCGGTCAGGCCCCACTCGTTCGGGCCGTAGTTCGGGTAGCCCCGCGGGTTGTCGATGGCATAGGCGCGGTTGGCGAGCGTGGCGCGGCGGCTGTTCTCGAAGTAGTCGATGCCCTTGCCCCGCATGTAGGCGTCCTGGATGCCGCGGAAGTCGATCCAGACGTGGCTGTATTGATGGCCGAAGAGCGGGGGGAAGCGGACGAAGCTGTAGCCGTAGTGGCTTTCCCAGCGGTACGTGCGGGTCCAGGCGTCCCAGGCCTCCGGGCCGAGGGGGTGGGTGGGCGAGCCGAGGGCCAGGACGTAGAGCAGCATCGCCTCGTTGTAGCCCTGCCAGTCGAAGCCGATGAAGCCGGATTCGGGCCGCCAGCCCATGCTGACGAGCGGCGGGCGAACGACCGCCCAGTCCCACTCGACGCGTGCGTAGAGGCGGTCGGCCAGGTCGCGGATCTCGGCTTCCTCGGGCGTGTCCGCGTCGAAGTACATGCCGGCGTGCAGCACGCCGCCGAGCAGCAGCGCCGTGTCGATGGTGGAGAGCTCCGAGGTGCCGGCACGGCGGCCGGTGTCCATGCGGAGGAAGTGGTAGTAGAACCCCCGGTAGCCGGTCGCGTCGGCCTCGGGGCCGTGGGGGCTGTTCCAGAAGAAGCGCAGGGTGTTGAGCACGCGCTCGACGCCCCGGGCGCGGGTGATCCAGCCGCGGTCGATGCCGACGGTGATGGCGGAGAGGCCGAAGCCCACGGCGGCGATGCTGGCGAGGTCCGGGTTGGTGCTGCGGTCCCGGACGAGGCCGTTGGCGGGATTGGCCTCCTGCCAGAAGAAGTCGAACGCACGCCGGGCTAGCCACTCCAGGTAGACGTCCGGGCGGCCGGCGGTGGGGGTGGCGCTCAGCGGCGCGGAGGCCTCGCCGCGCACCCCGCCGAGGCCGGCGCTGCGGACGACGTAGCGGACCTCAGCGCCGTTGCTCACGGTGACGTCGGCAAAGGCGGGTTCGCCGACGAGGCTGCTGGAGATGCGGCGAAACGGGGTGTCGGGAGCGTCCTGGCGGAACACCTCGTAGCCGATGGCCCGGTCGGCCGGTGTCCAGCGCAGCACCACGCTGGCATCGCCCACCTCGGCTCGGAGGTCTGCCGGCGGTGCCGGGGGGTCGATGGGCGGGTCGTCGTCGATGAGCAGGATCTCGTCGAACCAGAGCGTTCGCTCGGCCGTCGGCGCCGGGGCGCTGACGAAGCGGACGGCGCGGAGGCGCGTGCGGTCGAAGGCGGCGAGCGGTCCGAAGTCGGTCAGCGGCAGGGCCACCCGCTGCCACGTCGCCGGGTCGGCATCCACGCCGCCGTTGTCGACGGCCAGGCGGAAGGTGTCGCCGGCGCCCGGCGGGGTGGAGGGGGCCTCGCGGACGGTGAGGCGCCAGGTGGGGCGCTGCGTCGTCGCGCCCTCGGCTTCGGGGGTGAGGATCTCGATGTACTCATCGGGTGCGCTCAGCGTCGCATCGCCGTCGGTGTCCCGGAAGCGAAAGGCGAGGCGGTGGCCGGCCGCCGTCGTCACGGAGAAGCGCGCGGGGATCGCCGGTGCGCCGATGCCGGCGACGGACGTGTCGACGGGGGTGTCGGCGAAGGCGATCAGCAGATCCTCCGGGTAGCCGGGGCGAACCCGGTCCGGTGGGAGGACGTCCAGGTAGCGGACGTCGAGGCGGGCGTCGGTCGTATGGCCGTCGAGGAAGCCGCTGCGGCCCGCGTTGTAGCCGATCCGCCCGCCGAGGTCGAGGGGCAGGGCCACCGTGGCGCGGCCGTCGGCATCGACGAGCGCGAGCCGGGGCAGGACGGTCCCGGCCACGGGCGCCGGGGCGTTCAGGTAGAGGCGGACGGAGTCGACTGCGGTGGCATCGAAGGGCGCGAAGCCGGCCTGCCCGACGTCCAGCGCCCAGGCCCCCGTCTCGCCGTGGCTCCAGCCCTGGCGGTAGGTGAGGACGCCGCTTCGAGTGCCGCTTCGGGCCTGCGCCGTCGTCAGCGGGAGGCGGGTGCCGTCCGGTCCGGCCAGCACCAGGTCGGCATCGCCGGCCAGCAGCGCCACCGAGGCGGCGTGGTAGGCCGGGTCGCCGTCGCCCTCGTCGAACCAGACGGTGGTCGTGTGCCGGGTGGGCGTCGGCTGGGCGAGGGCCGGGCCACCGGGCCACAGCCCGGCGACCGAGAGCATCAGCACCGGCAAGAGACGCGTCATGGTGAGCAGGGAGCGAGGCGGCCGGGTCAGAAGCCGAAGCCGACGGTGAAGCGTTGCACGTTCCCGATCCGTCCGTACTCGTTCCAGGCGAAGTCGAAGCGGAGGCCGTAGCGGCCCAGGGCATACTGCAACCCGGCGCCGAGCGTCAGGCCGGTTTCGGCGTCTTCCTGGAAGAGGTGCTGATACCCGGCCCGTGCCGAAAAGACATCCATGAACGTCCATTCGCCGCCGAAGCTGACGCTGTTCGTGTTGTCGCTCGGCTGGTAGGCGTTGACGACCAGGTGCACCTCGTTGGCGGGGTTGAGCGCGATGGGCAGGCCGATGCCGACGCGGAAGAGGATGGGCAGCGGGAAGTCTTCGGTGTAGAGGGCCGCCGGAAGGCTGCTGTTATCCCCGAAGCGGTCGGGGTCCTGATCATAGCGAATGCGGAGGTCCCGCCCGTCGAAGCGGGCGCGGGTGCCGAAGTTGGAGACGCTGGCGCCCAGGTAGGCCCGGAACGGCAGCTCGTAGAGCACGCCCAGGTCCAGCGCGAGGGCGTTCATGCGGCTGTGCCAGATGGTTTCCTGGATGTACTGGACCTGCAGGCCCGCCGAGAAGCGGTCCGTGATCCGCCGGGCCATTCCCAGCCCCAGGGCCAGGTTCGTCACCTCGTACCGCTCGCCCGTGCCCAGCGGCTGTTCGACGGTGCGCACGTCGATCTCGCCGGAGTTGAGGGCCGTCACGGTCAGCAGGAGTGTGTTGACGGCGCCGACGCGCAGGGCCACGGCGGCGTAGTTGTAGGTAATGCCGGCCAGCCAGCTGCTGTGGGTGAACTGCGCGTCCGACCCGTCCAGGTGCCCCAGCGAGCCCGGGTTGTAAAAGGCCGAGGTGACCTCGCCGAAGGTCGTCACGCCGGCGTTGCCCATGGCCGCCACCCGGGCACTCGGCTCGATCAGGAGGAACTGGCCGACGGTCGTTCCGGTCTTGCTCTGCGCCATGACCGACGTTGCCCCGAGCAGGGCCAGCGCCAGCATCGAAAGCGATAAACGTCGCATGGGATCCAGGCCCCGAGGTTACTTGATGATGGCAAATTTGCCGACGTACTGCCCGAGGTCGCCGGCGTCCACGTGGAAGACGTAGAGGCCGGGGGCGACGTCGAGGTTGTCTTTGGTACGCAGGTCCCAGGGGACCATGCCGGTGGTGCCGCCGTCGTGGTGCAGCACGCGCACCAGCTCGCCGCGTACCGTGTAGATGCGGATCGAGGCGCCGGCGGGGATCGCGCGGAACTCCATGCGGCGCACGCCGCGTCCGGATACGGCGAAGCGTTCGGGCTCGAAGCTGGCCGAAGCGACGTACGGGTTGGGGACCACGTACGGCTCTTCCTCCTGGAACACCTGCCGGGCCAGGCTGGCATCGACGTAGGCGCCCCGCGTCGTGAAGGTGAAGGCTTCCCCCGGCCCGAACGGCACGCGCAGGGCGACGCGGTAGACGTCTCCGTCGCCGGGGGCCTCGGGCGTCTCCCCGGCGGCGGCATCCACCTGGATGCGCCAGGTCGGGCGCAGCCGCGTCGAGCCCTCGGCCTCGGGGGTGAGAATGTCGATGAACTCCTCCGGTGCGCTCAGCGTGCCGTCCCCGTTGACGTCGCGGAAGCGGAAGTCGAGCTGGAGCCCGCTCCCGGCGGTGACGATCTTGAAGCGCGCCGGGATGGCCGGCGTCCCGATGGCGGCGCGGGAGGTGTCGAGCGGGGTGTCGGCGAACGTGATCAGCAGGTCCTCCGGGAAGCCCGGCCGCCGCAGGTTGATCGACAGGGGCGAGGCGTAGCGTGTGGTGAAGGCGATGGCCGGGTTGCCCTCGACGAAGCCGGTCGCCAGCGTGTCGAGTTCGACGGTGAGCGGCGTCTCGATGATGGGCAGCAGCCCGGCGCCCACCGGCCCGACGCCCCGCCCTTCGAGGTCCAGGCCGGTGTCGAAGACCACCTCGCCCGTCGTCTCATCCGTCATCCGGTACGTCATCGCGCGGACGCTGTCGGCCAGGCCCTCCATCGTGAGGCGGAAGGTGTGCCCGTCCGGGACGAGCGCCGGGTGCTTGACCTGGACCTGCACCGAGCCGGTGCCGCTCCCGTTCACGTGCTGGAGCGATCCGTCGAGGACGGAGGCGGGCACGTAGCCGGCCACCGGTTTGTTGGGGCGGACCTCCACGGCGTTGGAAGGCAGGATGGTGCCGCCGCGCGGCGTCCGGGAGATGGTGATGGCGTTCTCCGACGGGTAGAACCGGAATTCCTCCGAGCCCCGGTCGTAGGCCGTCACCGCGTAGTAGTAGGTCTGCCCGTTGGTCACGGTCGAATCCGTGAAGGTGTGGACGATGCCCGTATCCTCACCGAGCCAGTAGGCGGTGCCCTCGACGGTCAGGTCCGAGAAGCCGCTGATGCCGTTGTCGAGGTCGAACTGGGCGATGGGCCGGCCGTTGCCGAGTGGCCCGGTGCCGCGGGCGTTGGTGATGACCTGGGCGTCGAGGAAGTTGGGGTCGGTGGCGCGGTAGATGCGGTAGCCCTCGAAGTCGTTGCGGTTCGTCACCGGGTCGATGCCCTTCTCGGCCGCATTGTCCCAGACGAGGGTCACGTAGCCGTCGCCGGCGAAGGCCTGCACCGTCGGCAGCGGCGGGGGCGTGGCGAACTGGTAGTTGGCGTTGTAGATGGACTGGACGGTTTCGACGTTCGTCTCCAGCTCGGTCAGGTCGTCGCCGTAGGCCAGGGCCAGGCTGAAGCGCTCGCGGCGGCCGGCTTCGAGGCGGAACGGCCCGGAGGCGAAGAGGAAACCGATGTTGTAGTTGAGCACGAGCGGGTCGTCGAAGCGCACGTCCGGGTCGGGGTGGGTGAACTGCTCGTAGAGGCGGCGGGGCCACTCGCGCTCGTTGTTGAAGAAGACGATGTTGTCCGTCTCCGAGCTGGGCGCGCCGGCGCCGGCCCGGATGCGGTTCATCTTGAAGCCCGTCAGCCCGATCATGTCGGACTCGTTGATGTCGGTCCGGTCGAAGTTGGGCTCGCCGGGGGTGGGGATGCCGTCCCCTTCGCCGGTGTCGGCCGGGTTGTCGTCGTTCTCGAAGATGCCGTCGGCGCCGGTGTCGTTGAACTCGGCGAGCCAGTCCATGTCTTCGTCGCCCGTCCACCAGACGCCGGCCACGTAGGCGGGGCGTTCTTCGAGCGGGCCGTAGGTGGCCTCGAAGGCGGCGAGGTCATAGTGGGCCTGCACGTAGGCGCGGATGGCGTCCTGCCCCTCGATCTTCTCGCCGGGCCCGCTGTCGCGCATCTCGTCGACGATGCCGTCGTCGTCGTTGTCGAGGCCGTCGAAGGGGTTGCCCGGCGTTTCGAGGTAGGCATAGCCGAGGTAGCCGGTATCCTCGCAGTTGCTGCGCAGGCTGACGCCGTGGCCGCCCTTGTCCCAGGTGTAGACCAGGTTGAGGCCGAAGTCGCGGTTGTAGAAGGCGTTGTCGTCGTCACTCTCGGCGATGCCGTCGCAGGAGACGGCCGAGCCGCCGACGCCGGAGTCCATGTAGAGCCCGAAGACGATGTCTTCGTAGGTCGTGGTGCTTTCGTTGACGATGTCGTAGTGCCAGAAGATGACGTTCTGCGCCTGCGGGTTGGCCCACTGGAAGCCGCGCACCTCGACGCGCAGCCCGAGGCCGCGGCGGGTGCGGTCCCGCGCGTCCGGGTAGAAGTTCCAGGCGTCGTAGTAGTTGTCGTCCATCACGTAGAACGATTCCTGGTCGGCATTGGGCCGTTTGCCAAAGAAGCCGTTCCAGGAGCCACACCAGCCCGGATCGTCGGGGTCGTCGATCTTGTCGTACCAGCATTCCTCGGGTGCGGCGCCCCTGCGCGGGGTGCCGTCCTCGTTCATCGCACCCGGCCAGGTGCGGGGGTCGTTGCTGAGGGCGATGGAGCGGCCCTTGTTGACGTTCGGGTTCGGCTCGGCATAGCCCGGCCGAGGTTCGAAGCGCATGATGCGGTTGGTGATCGGGCTGCGGGCCTGCCGCTCGCGGAAGCCGGTCAGCATGATCTCGGCCTGGCGTCCGTTCTCCTGCGTGATCCGGGCCAGCACGAAGGGGGTGATGCCGTCCGAGTAGTTGAGCCCGGAGCCCTTGGGCACTTCGGCGGAGTGGAAAATGCTGAGGTCCGGGTTGACCTCGAAGTCGCCCACCATGCCGTAGTTGTAGAAGAGCGTGCGGATCCGGTTGGCGTCGTGGAGGCCGGATCGCTCGGCATCGATCTGTCCGCGCCACGGCGGCGGCACGACGGGCTCCAGCTCCTGCGCACGAGCCGGCAGAGCAGCCAGGAGCAGCAACAGCACGAGAACGGTGCGGTACGTCATGGGAGGATGCGCTCCGAAACGTGGATCCGAAAGGGTCGGGTGCGGGTGGCGAGTCGAAAGGGGGGCCATGCGAAGGACGGGAGTCGTGTGCCCGCGGGGGAGCCCGGCCTCACCGCGTGAACGCCCCGCGCAGCGACACCCCGAGCTCGATCCGCCGGGGCGGGTTGAGACGGCCGGGGTTGGGATTTCGCTGCTGCGTGGTGTCGAGCGTGTAGTACGGGCTGCCGGTGTCGGCATAGACGAAACCGTTGGCAAAGTGCTGATCGAACAGGTTGAAGACCCGGACGAACGCCGTCCAGTCCAGCCCGCCGAGGTCGAAGAACTTCTCGGCGCGGAGGTCGACGATGACGTTGCTGGGCTTGCGGCCGGAGTTGGTCTCCAGCTCAGAGCCGAAGGTCGTCCCGATCGACGGCGTATAGGGCCGGCCCGAGGCAAACTTGAGGATGGCCGTCAGAGAGAAGTTGCCGGGCTGGAACCAGATGAGCGAGCCGTTGAGCGTATGGCGCTGGTCCCAGTCGAAGGGGACCTGGCGGGGGCGCGGGTCCTCGCCGGCGGCGGCGCGGTTGGCCGTCTCGCGGGGGTCGCTGCTGTTGCCCACCCCGATCTGCAGCGTGTAGTCGATCGAGGCCGTGATGGGGCCGAGGCCGCGCTGGTCCAGCGCCAGCGTGAAGCCGCGCACACCGCCGAAGTCCACGTTGGTCAGCCGGGCGTATTCGGCGGCGGTGTAGGTCTGCACGAACTCCACGCCGAGCAGGTCCCGGATGTCCTTGTAGAACAGGCTCAGATCCAGGCCCAGGAACGGCGTCACCTCACTCTTGAAGCCGAACTCGTACTGCGTGGTGAACTCCGGCTTGAGGTCGGGATTGCCGAGGACGCCGTAGCTGACGGCGCCGGCCTGCAGGTCCTCCAGGACCGAATAGTCGGCGTTGGAGAAGATCTGCCCGAGGCCGGGCATCTGGTAGAAGTGGCCGTAGGAGAAGAAGAGCGAGGCGCGGTCCAGGATGGGGAAGGAGACCCCCAGCCGGGGTGCCAGGGCCCACTTGACCGACGTCGGCTTCGGGCGGGACTCGGGGGCGCCGTCGATGCTGTTGGCCGGGTTGGCCAGGTCGCTCGGCACGGTGGCGTTGGCGTCGAAGTACTCCAGGCGGAGCCCGGCGCGGATGCGCAGGTCGCGCCACTCGATGCGGTCCTGGACGAAGGCGGCCACGGAGAGGGGGTTGTAGGCCCGGACCTGGGCGTCCAGCGTGTCCCGCACGACGCCCAGCACCTGCACTCCGTCGGCCACGATCTGCTGCACCTGCCCCGGCGAGCCGAACTCCAGGTGAGAGGCCTGCACCTCGTAGCCGGCCTTGAGCAGATGCACCTTCGTGGCCTGGCTGGTGACGGCCCCCTTGCTGACGAAGGCGTTCGTGCGCTGCACGAAGCGGCCGAGCTCGACGCCCTGGACGATGGCGCCTTCCTGGTAGTTGGCATCCCCGCGGGGCGGGCCGGGCTCGTAGTAGGGGGAATCCTCGGGCAGAGGATACTGCGTCCCGGCGTCCGGCGGCGGCGTGCCCAGGTCGTCGTACTTCAGGTCCTTGTAATCGAAGTAGTTCTGCCGGAAGCTGAGTTCATAAAAGAGGCGATCCGAGAGGGTGTGCGTCCAGTCCAGCCCGTGCACGATGGAGAACTGGCGGGGGATGGAAAGGCCGTCCGGGTTGAGCCGGAAGGCGTGGTTGTAGCCCCGGCGCTGGATCAGGTTGCCCACGGCCTGGTAGGCCACCTTGACGTGCGGGATGGAGCGGTTGGAGATCTTGGCCAGCCAGCTCCATTGCTTGTTGAAGTTGATCGGCACCAGGGCGCTGTCGCCCGTCGGATTGAAGATGCGGCGCTCGAAGTCGTTCTCGTCCGTCGGGCGGAAGACCCGGAGGCCGGCGAGATGCCCCTGGTTGACGTAGCGCTGGCCGTTGAGCAGAAAGGTCGTCTGCGGCACGAAGGGGACCGGCCCGCTGAGGCTGACCTGGTAGTTCTGCAGCGTCATCGGGTCGATGTCCGAGATGTGAGGGAACAGGGCCACGGTCTGCGGGCCGTCGAAGCGGGTGATGACGGTGGTCGAGTCGTTGCCGGGGCTGACGTACTCGCCCATGAAGACCTCGGCGGAGAACTCGTAGCGCTCCGGGTTGCCGTCGCGCAGCACGGCGTTGACGACGCCGCTCATCGCCTGCCCGTATTCCGCATCGAAGGTGCCCTGGATGACCTGCACCTCCTGCAACACCGACCGGTCCAGGTTCAGTGTCGAGGCGTTGTCGAAGGGGTTGTTGACCGAGACGCCGTCGACCTGGTACTGCACCTCCCCGAGGCGGCCGCCGCGGAAGTGCCCGTCGACGACGCCGGCCTGCAGGTTGACGATGTCCTGCAACTGCTGCACCGGCAGCACGGCGATGTCCTCGCGCGAGAGGGTCGCCATCGAAGACGTCAGCGAGACGTCGACGAGCGGCCGGTCCGCCGTGACGACGACCTCGTCGCCGACGATGACTTCCTCGGCGAGCGTCACGTCGAGCGTCGTGGTCTGGTTGGAGGCCACCCGCACGCCTTCGACGACCTTCGTCTGGTATCCGATGATGCTGAAACGGACGTCGTACGTCCCGGGCGGGATCTGCAGGATGATGTAGTCGCCGTTTTCGTCGGCGGCGGCGCCCAGGGTAGTGCCGAGGAGCAGGGCCGTGGCGCCGATGAGAGGCTCGCCGGCTTCGTCCAGGATGCGGCCGGTGAGCTTGCCGGTCTGGGCGTGAGCCGTCTGAGCACCGAACAGGAGGAGCACGCCGAGCAGGAGCAGGCGTCGTCGGAGCAGTGCCATGCCGCTATGTACGCGGTTCGCTGGATGACGAGGCCCCCGCACGGGGAGGAGGGGCGCCGCAGAGAGCTACCCCTCCTCCCCCCGCACGAGAGCCGAAGCAAAGGTGAGCGGGTCCGATTACTTCAGCAGGAGCATCCGGCCGGTAGCGGTGGCCTGCCGCACGCCGCTCGTAGCGTCTTTCATCGACACCCGGTACAGATACAGCCCGGAGGCCAGGCCGTCGGCGGCGAAGGTGACCTCGTTGCGGCCCGCGCCCTGAACGCCCGGCGTCAGCCGCGCCACCTCACGGCCCAGCAGGTCGAAGACCTGGATCGTGACGTCGGCCGACTGGGGCAGCATGTACCGGATCGTGGTGCTCGGGTTGAAGGGGTTGGGGTAGTTGCCCAGCAGCTTCAGCGAACGAGGCACCTCGGCGGCATCGTCCACGGACACCGTCATGGCGGGGTCGAGGTAGCCGTAGAGGCTGGCGCCCGTGTTGCGTTCGCCGGAGATCCAGGTGCGCGTGGCATAGCTGGCCTCCTGGGTCTCCAGGAAGTCCCCGTCGAAGAAGTTGAGAGCCAGCCAGATCCGGCCCTCACCGAGCCCGTCCGGGTACCCGAGGGCCTCCACCAGGTTGATGGCGATCTCCATCTGGTAGCCCTCGTCCACGTCCGAGGGGTCGGCCGCCGTCGAGCTGCCCTTGAGGCTGACGACGCCCACGACGGCGCCCGGCGCTTCCTCCTGGAGGCCCAGGGCGTCGTTGCTGTAGGCGATGGCCCCCGTCGAGTCGATGGAGAAATCGAACTGGCGCGCCGCGAGGGTCTGGGCCGTCGTCAGCGAGTCGAGCCAGCGGAGGGTGATGCGGATGCCGTCGCGGCCGCCTTCGGACTGCATGCCGCTGATGGCCTGGTCGGCTACGTCGATGCCGGCGTAGAGGGTGTTGCCCTCGAAGAGCAGTTTCACCTTCGCCAGCGAGGGATCGACGACCACGGCGGCGTTCTGGTCGCCGTTGATGTCCGGGCGGAACCAGCGCGTGTAGTAGGGGGCCACGGTGCCGGGGTTCATGTCCAGGACCTCCGGCGTGGCCTTGTACTGGAGGTGGAACAGGTCCGGCGCGCCCGCCCAGGCCGGTTCGTCGAGCACGCCGTCGAGCGTCGGCGGGGCCGGGGCACGCATGACGGTGAACTCCGGCTCGGTCACGGCCGGGGCTTCCCCGGAGCTGACGGTCACGTCCGAGCGGCCCATGATGTAGCCGACGCCCTCGTTGAAGTTGTTGGCCCACTGGTTCTGAAACCAGACGCGCGAGAGGAAGGTCATGTCCGGATCGGTGGGCCAGCTGTAGTCCTGGTCCTGGAGGGCGATGTTGAACGGAATCCGGTCGCCTCCTTCCTGGCTGAAGTCGTAGCCGAGGGCGCCGAAGTCGATGAAGGTTTCGATGACGTACCCGTTGTCGGCGCCGTGGGTGTCGTCGTTGGCGATGCCGTCGACGGTGGCGGCGAAGTCCCAGATGGCTTTGTCCTCCTCGGAGCGGGCGTCCCCGTCGAGGCCCTGGGTGAAGCCGACGCCGTAGTCGCCGAAGCCGCGGATGGCGCTGCCGGGGATGGTGCGCCCGCTGCCGATGAGCGTGCCGTCGTCGTAGGTGTCGTCGGCGTCGGTGGTGTCGGCCGGGTTCCACCAGCTCAGGATGAATTCCTGGGGCCGGATGAAGTTGTTGGCGTCGTCATAGTTGATGCGATCGCGTGCGGTGCGATCCAGGATGGCCATGATGATGCCGTCGAAGTTCCAGAGGCCGGTGCCCCCGCCGACGGAGGCGTCGTTGACCATCAGCCCCATCCAGACGACGTTGCCGTCGCGCAGGAGGTAGAGCGTGCCGTCGTTCGGGTCCGGCGGTTCGGCCGGGACCGGGTTGCCTTCGATGCGCTGGCCGCTGCCGGGCAGCCCGCCGGGCGGATTGCCCCAGACGAGCCGGATGGTTTCGGCCTGTTGCCAGGCGGCCTCGTCGAGGACGCCGTCCAGGGTCATCTGCGCGCCCTCGACGTCACGCGCCCAGAGGACGTCGACGCCGTTGCGCACGGGCTGGGCGAGGGCGGAGGAGGCGAGGATCGCCGTCGCCAGCAGGGTCAGGGTCGTAGCTGTGCGTTTCATAGCATGTGCCAGCTTGCTGAACGGATGGGTGGAGATCGGAAGCGCTTTCGTCATCCCGGTGCAAGGCGACGCCGACGCCCCGGTGCACACAATAAGAACAGCGCATCGAGAATGTAACCGGTTACATATGTCCTTTTTGTGAAGATATGGTGAATCGCGGGGGCCGGGTGGGGCGGGGGGGCCGCCCGGTGCAGGGTGGTTCCGTGGGGGCCGGTGAGGGGTTGCACCTGCGGTCGCCGAGTCCGAGGTTGGGGCCGCCCGGTGTGCCGGGCCGGGTGTGTCGTCCACGTTCCGGGTGCATCGCCGTGCCGTCCGTCGTGTTCGGTTTCAGGAAGGCCGGGTCGTCCTCTGCGATCTGGCTGCCCGCGCTGGTGAGCCTCGGCGCGGGGGTGTTACTCGCCCTCGCCATCCGCGTCAACGCCACGCTGGGCGCCTACGTCGGGCCGCTGGGGTCGACCTTCGTCGTCCATCTGGTGGGGACCGTCTTCGCGCTCGCGCTGCTGGTCCGGCGCCTCGGCCGCACGGTCCGGCAGGTGCTCGGGCACCGCCCGCGCTACGAACTGACGGGGGGGCTCTTCGGCGTCGTCATGGTGCTGGTGGCGAACCTCGTGGTGCCGCACCTGGGCATGGCGCTCTCGGTGGGCATCTTCGTGGCCTCCGATCTGTTGTGCTCGACCCTGAGCGACCACGCCGGCTGGTTCGGTTTCCGGCGGATCCCGCTGTCGTGGCGGCGGGTGCTGGGGCTGGTGCTCGCGGTGGCCGGCGTGCTGCTGGTGCGATGGGGCTGACCGGGCACGGCGGAGTCCCCCGAACGACCGCGATGAACCCTGAACGCAGAGATCCATGCTGTACGCGTTGCTTGCTGCCGCCAACGGGGTGCTGACCGTCATGAGCCGGATGGTCAACGCCGCGCTGGGCCGGTCCGTTGGCAGCCTGCCCGGGTCGATGGTGAACCACCTCGTCGGCGCGCTGGGGGCGGGGGTGGTGGTGCTGTTCGGGTGGCAGGCCCGGCTGGAGGCGTGGACGTCCGTGCCGTGGATCTACTTCACGGGTGGCTGCCTCGGGGTGCTCGTGGTGGCGGCGAGCAACTACGTGGTTCGAGCGGTCGGGGCCACGCTGTTCGCGGTGCTGCTGCTGCTGGGGCAGATCCTGACCTCGGCGCTGATCGATCACTTCGGGTGGATGGGCGAGATCCAGATCGCGATGACACCGATGAAGCTGCTCGGTCTGGCCCTGCTCTTCGCCGGTGCCCTGCTGGTGCTGGCCGACGGTCGCCGGCCGGTCACTCCAGGGACAGATGCGCCGGCACCGGAGGGCAGCCGCAGGACTCACGAAGCATCAGCCGGGTCGGCAGCGTCGTGATCGGTTCGATATCGTCGCCGCCGAGCAGGGCCAGCAGCAGGTGCATGGCGTGCTCGCCCAGGTCCTGCATCGGCGAGCGGACGGTGCTGAGCTGGGGGATCAGGTACTGCGCGGGGGGGATGTCGTCGAAGCCGGCGAGGGCGAGGTCGTCCGGGACGCGAACGCCGCGCTCGCGCAGGCCGAGCAGCGCGCCGATGGCCATCGAATCGTTGGCGGCGAAGAGCGCGGTGGGGCGCGGTTCCAGGGCCAGCAGCGCCTCGACGGCCCGATAGCCCGATTCCCGCAGGAAGTTGCCGTCCAGTTCCAGCGCCGGATCGGCCGGCAGGTCCAGCTCGCGCAGGGCGTCCCGGTAGCCGGCCAGCCGTTCTTCGGCGTCGTAGTTGCCGGCGGGGCCTTTCAGAAAGGCGATGCGGCGGTGTCCGTGCGAGGCGAGGTGGCGGGTCATGGCCGCCGCGCCGGTCTGGTTGTCGAACCGTACGGTCGGCACGGCGCCGTCGGCCGCGGCATTGAGCAGCACGATGGGCAGGTCGGGGGGGACGAGCGCGGTCAGCGAGGCGGCCTCCAGCCGCGGCCACATGACGATCAGCCCGTCGACGCGGCCCAGCATGGTGCGGATCATCGTGCCGGCTTCCGCCTCGTCGCTGTGGGAGCTGGAGACGAGCAGGTGATACCCCTCCGTGCGGGCCATGCGCTCGATGCCCTGGCTGACTTTGGCGTAGAACTCGCCGTGCAGATCGGGCAACAGCACGCCGATCACGTTCGTCTTGCCCGTGGACAGGATGCGGGCGGTTTCGTTGGGAAGGTACTGGAGGGCTTCCATCGCCTCCAGCACGCGCTTGCGGGTGATCGCCAGGACCCGGTCGCTTCCGTTCAGCACCCGAGAAACCGTTGCGACGGAAACGCCGGCGCGTTCAGCAACTTGACGAATGGTGGCGGCCATGGGGAACGGGGCGGCTCCCGGTGCGGGGCCGCGTCTGGACGGAGGAACGGAGGTGCTCCGCGTCCTCCCTGAACCGGCAGGTACGACAGAACGGCCTTCAATATAGTAAAGGGGGTGGAGCAATGGCGGAAGTCCGATCTGTCGCCCGGTGTGGAAAAGGATAGGGGCCGGGGATGAGGGTGTTCAGGCCTCGCCCGGCGATGGAGCCTGTGGGCCGGCGCGCACCATGCGCAGGCTGGCGATGACGAAGGGGATGTAGACGAGGCCGAGGGGGTTGCCGTCCTGCAGGAGCGTCAGCCGCGCCCGGCGCACGGCCTCGCCGATGGGCACTTCGTCCAGGAACAGCCGCAGGCATTCCTCGGCGAAGGCGCACGCCAGGGGTTCGAAGACGGTGATCTCGGTGCCCAGCACCCCGGCTGCGTTGGCGGTTTCGATGAATCCGCTGACGAGGTTGAGCGCCTGCTCCGGCTCCAGGGCCGTCGTGTGGCAGCCGTTGAGGAAGACCAGCGGCTGCGGGGCGGTCCAGAAGATGTCGCGGTTCCGTAGCAGATCCCGCGTGATGTAGCCGTGCTCCTCGGGTGCGCCCACCTGCAGGTAGGGCAGGTCGTTCTGGAGGCCACCGTGGCAGTAGAAGTAGAGCAGGTGGGCCGGCGTCGTTTGCATCAGGGCCAGGGCGTCGTCCCGCGTGGCGGCATAGTGCCAGCCCAGGTCGTCGCGCAGCCCTTGCAGCGCCTGTTCGTGGGCCGGGCGCCGTACGAAGGCGCGGTCGGTCGAGACGGCCACGGTGAGCTGGGGGGTTGCCTCGACGGGGATCTCGGTGGCCAGGTCGCGCAGGGAGCCGCCGATGGTGACGGGCAGGCCGATGTGGTGGCGGAAGCCCCAGAATCCGGCGGGGCAGACCACGTCGTCGTGCTCGGTGCTGGGGCAATGCCCCTGGAAGCAGGCCGTCGTCAGCAGCGGCGTGCGGGTGTGCAGGGCGTCCAGGAACGCCGGGCAGAGGCGATAGCGCTCCGTGGGCAGCGTGGTGTCGAGCGCGTGGTCGTAGAACAGCGCGACGGGCACGACGTGCCGGGCCGAGTCCTTGCTGGCGACCTGGACGTACCCGGGTGTTTGCATGAGGCGCTTCAGGGTTTTCACGGCCGTGCGGATGGCCACGCGGTCGGTTGCCCCGCCGGCGGCGAGGCGGTCGATCAGCGTATCGTAGAAGCGATAGCCCCACCGGGCCAGCCGCACGAGGTCGACCCGCAGCCGTTCGTCATCGGCCGGGCCGTCGTAGCGGTAGGGCTGGTGGTGCCAGGGCGTGGCATCGCCCCAGGCAGCCTGCCGCAGGGCGCCCCGGGCCTGGTCGATCAGGTTCTGCAACTCCTGGCCGCTGAGCGTGGCATCCTGCTTGAAGGCCGCCTGGTCGTCCCGGCCGAAGAAACGGAAGCCGTGGGTGCCGTTGCCGTTGTCGTTGAGCAGCAGGCTGAGCCGGTGCGGTTCGAGGCGGGCCAGCCGGTCGGGCCGCAGGGTGTGACTGAGCGTGTAGTCGATGCGCGTCTGGAGGCGGGAGGGGAGCAGGCGGGCCAGCAACGCCTCCCCGTTCAGGCGCCGGGCGATGCGGGCGGCCGTGGTC
Organism: Roseithermus sacchariphilus; assembly: GCA_003285105.1. Classification (GTDB taxonomy): domain Bacteria; phylum Bacteroidota; class Rhodothermia; order Rhodothermales; family MEBIC09517; genus Roseithermus; species Roseithermus sacchariphilus. Next base: position 2,707,366 of record CP030158.1, read on the forward strand.
AGCACCGACCGGCCGGCCCGGCCGACCGGGCCGGACACCACCCGCGCCTGCACCAGATGCGACTGGACGAGTACCTGTTCGTAATAAAGGTTGCACCGCAGCCGGAACGTGCCGGTGCGCCGGGGAAGGTGGACGGGGAAGAACAGCCGTCGATCCAGCAGCGCCTCGTCGCTCAACCCCTCCGGGCGGCCCACGGGCCGGGTGACGCGGACGGAGCGGTCCGGCCGAATCTGGATCTCGCCCACGTCGGCCCCGGCCGTCAGTTCGATCTCTCCGTCGAAGCCGAAGAGGGCCACCGTGAGCCGGGCCCCGTCCGGCAGGTGCTCCCGGGGCAGGTCGGTGGGCACCGCGTCGATGGCGCCCACGACCGGCGCGCCGACTTCCAGCCAGAAGTAATACGCCCGGCCCTGGATCAACGGGAGGTACGGGCGGATCGGCTGGTCGGGTCGGTGAGGGTCGGCGAATCCGGTGTTGACCACCTCAGTCCGTGGCGGGCGGGTCGTTGCCGCGCCGCCGCCGGGACGCCACCAGGCAGGACGGCGGGATCGGGGCGGACCGTGGTGCGGTGCGGGGGAAGGCGGTGGGCCGGCCGCAGATCCGCCCCCGGCCGGCGCCGGCACGGCGAGGTCGTCCCAGGATCCGGCATCCTCGCCGCCTTCTTCGGCGGTTTCTTCCCAGGCACGCTCTTCCTCGGCCTCACCGGAAGGCTCCTGGAGATCGTAGACCTCGGGAGGTGAAGCCTCCTCCTGCTGTTGTTGCTGCTGCTGTTGTTGCTGCTGTTGCTGCTGCTGTTGTTGCTGCTGCTGCTGTTGTTGTGCTGGAGGGCCGCTTCCGCCGAAGTGGTCCCAGATTGCATCGATCCACTCCAACAGGACAGTCCGCTGCTGCTCCTCGTCGAGTCGATCCAGCAGCGCGGCGGCGCGTTCCCGGAAGAGCGGTGCCTGCGCGGCCACCAGCGGGTCGTCGGCCAGCGCGGGGCGGTGGGCGACGAAAGCGTCGAGGACCCACAGCCGCCAGCGCTCGTCGGCCAGCGCCAGCGTCGCAGCCAGCGTGTCCGGGAGCAGGTCGTCCGAGAGTACGGGTGCCAGCGCGCGGAGCACCTGGGCTCGAGGCGCCGGTTCGTCAAACGCGGCGATCAGATCCAGCACCCGGGGACGCAGCGCCGGCGCCAGGGATGGAATCATCTCGACCAGAAAAAAGGCCTGCTGCGCCGGCCAGGATACGCCGGCGATGACAGCGAGCACCTGCGCCTGCTGCTCCGGCGACAGGTAGGCGGGCAGCACCGGAGGCTCAGCCTCCGGCGCGGGATCGAACCAGCGTGCAACCACCCAGGGGTCCAGGTCCGACGGATCGAGGGCGTGGATCTCGTCCCGCAGGGGCCCGCGCTCGAACGGCTCCACCTGCGCCGCGATGGCGGCCAGGGCCTCGGCGCGGTCGAGCGGGGCGTCGTGCTGCCGGGCCAGGGCGACCGCTTCCTGCAGGAGCGCGTCCCGGTCCGAAGCGGGAACGTGCGGTCGCAGCGCGGCGAGCAAGGTCGGCTCCTGCGCCGTTCGGGCGGTCGCCAGCGCCTCGGTGAGGGCCGCGTCGTGCTCGGCATCGGTGAGGAACGGCAGCAGGTGGATCAACACCCGGGCCCGGTGAACGGCCGCGTCCATCTGCCGGGCGGCGTCCAGGAGAGGGGCCGCGGCGGCGCGTGCGGCCGTCCCGCGCAGCCCGGGGGCCAGCGCAGCGAGGACGCGCTCCCAGTCCCAGCGTCGCTCCTCCACCACACGACGCATCTCGGCGGTCAGGAGGTCGTCGCCCTGCGGCTCGGGCAGGCGCTTCACCAGCGCGGCCAGCGCGCGGGCGCGGTCCTCCTGGTCGTAGACGTCCGCCGTGATCTCCAGCGCCGCCAGCGCGGGGGCCAGCAACGCGTCCGGGAGGCGGTGGACCAGCAGCGGGAGATGCGGTAGCGTGCGCTCCAGCCACGCCCGGCGGATGGCTTCGGGGGCGTGCAGGAGCAGGCGGACCAGTGCCTCGTACCGGGCCGTCCGTCCCATGAAGCCGATCGACCGGACGGTGTTGAGGGCCGGATCGTACAGGTCTGCGGGCAGCAGCGGCGCGAGGTCGGCGAGGAGGTCCGGGAGGGGCCGCCGGTCCTTTCCGAGGAGCAGGGCGCGCAGATCGTCCAGCGGAGTCGATGAGGAACGTGTTTCCATGAAGGACCTCCGCGGAGCAGGAGAGAGAACAGCGGCGAGCCGTCCGGCCAGGTCGGGCCGGTGGACCGGCGTCGGCGACGGTCGGGCGGAGCGGGTTCGCCGGGGAGCGGATCAGCCCAGCTCGGGCGCGTCCCCGGCTCCCGGGCGGGCACTCATGGCCGTGGTCGTCGAGCGCGTGCCGGCAGGGATGACATAATCCGTACCGGGCTTGATGCGGCGGCCGTCGAGGAACCAGTCCCGGTCGAAGTTGGGCGAACGCCAGACCATGGCGACGAGGGTCAGGAAGTAGCCGAAGAAGCCGAGGAAGAGGCCGATGCCGTAGGCTCCGAAGAGATCGGAGCGGGCGGGGAAGAGGGCGAGGATGGAGCCGCCGCCCAGGATGCCCACGAGCGTCACCAGATCGCTGAGCTGGACGTCGCCCTGGCGATAGCGGTTGATGTAGTAGACGTACCAGCCGATGAGGGCGCCGAAGCCTCCGGCACCGAGGAGCTGGATCGTGGAGGCCGTGGGGGGGTCGGGTGCTTGCATGGGGAGCTACCGGGATGGGGAGAGACGGGGAGGGGTCTGCCGGTGCAAGACGTGCAGCCAGCCGAGGTGAGCCGCCAGGGCGAGGCCGGTGGCGATGAGGAAGCCGGTCAGGCCCGGCCGGCCGGCCCACGCCGCGTTCAGGCCGGCGGCGAGCGCCGTGCCGGTAACCAGGGCGAGCACGCGCCCGGCGGTGCGGAGGCGTGGACGACGGCTCTGCCGTTGTACGATCAGCCAGCCCCAGACCAGCCCCATGCCGGTGCTGCCGAGTACGGGGATCAGCATCGTGCCTCGCGAAGGCGTTGAAGAGCATCGGGGAGGCCGGGGCGACCGCACGAGCGCAGCGCAGAGGGGCATCGGTCGGCCTCGGGACGTTGCCGCACACCGGGAGTGCGTACCCCCGTTCCCTGTGTACCTCGCGGACGCTCCCAAGCTAGGCGGTGCGGAGGGCGGATGCAACGGTTCTCAGCTTTCGGCTTTCAGCCGTCAGCGGTCAGCTTTCCGTTTTTCCCCATGCGCAGGGGAGTGCCGCGGAGCGACGGAGGGGTAGATCCCGGGCGATGGCGGCGGTGCGGCGGTCATGACCCCCTTCCCCCTTCGGGGACTCCCCCCTGTGCGGCCTTCGGCCAGGGGGAAGGGTCTGGTATCACACGAAGCCGTCAGCTTTCAGCCGTCAGCCGTCAGCGGTCAGCTTTCCGTTTTTCCCCATGCGCAGGGGAGTGCCGCGGAGCGAAGGAGGAGTAGCCTCCGGGCGATGGCGGCACAGCGGTGGGTTCTGACCCCCTTCCCCCTTCGGGGACTTCCCCCTGTGCGGCCTTCGGCCAGGGGGAAGGGCTCGGGTTACACGCAGCCTGTAGCCCACAGCCCACAGCCCGCAGCCCACAGCCCACAGCCCGCAGCCCGCAGCCCACAGCCCGCAGCCTTGAAGAAAAAGGGCTTTTTCAAGGCCTGTGGCGCAGATTCGAGGGTGATGTTACAAAATCTGGGCAAGGGCATCGTTTTGTGCCGTTGAAAATTTCAAAGGCGTGCCGTATTGTAAGCGCTTACATAAGTGGAGCCCGCCGGGCTCATCGACCTCATCGAAGCCCTTTCTATCCAACCACCATTTTGATCATGGGTCAGCCTACCACGAGACTACTCATCAGCCTGTGCGTCTGGTTGCTCGCCGGTGTGAGTCTGGCGAACGGACAGGCGCGCGAGGTGACCGGAACCGTCACGGATGCGGGCAGCGGGTTTCCGCTCCCCGGCGTCAACATCGTCGTGCAGGGCACCAGCACCGGGACGGCCACCGACATCGAGGGCCGTTACCGCATCAACGTGCCGGGGCCGGATGCCGTGCTGGTCTTCTCCTTCGTAGGCTACGTGCCTCAGGAGATCCGCGTCGGCGATCAGACGCAGATCGACGTGGCCCTGGCTGAAGACGTGGCGTTGCTGGAAGACGTCGTCGTCGTCGGCTATGGCACCCAGCGCAAGGAAGACGTGCTGGGGTCGGTGTCGTCCATCGACGCCGACGATGCCCGGGTGGGGCTCGTCACGGCGCCGGATCAGATGATCCAGGGGCGCGTGGCCGGCGTGACGGTGGTGCAGAACAACGGGGAGCCCGGGGCCGGGTTCAACATCCGCATCCGGGGCGGCACCTCGATCAGCGCCAGCAACGAGCCGCTCTACGTCATCGACGGCGTGCCGATCGACAACGCGAGCGTGTCGCCGGGTGGAGAGGGGGTCAGCAGCGCGGCGCCGCGTAACCCGCTCAACCTCATCAACCCCAACGACATCCAGTCGATCACCATCCTCAAGGATGCCTCGGCCACGGCCATCTACGGCAGCCGCGCCGCCAACGGCGTCGTGCTGATCACGACGAAGCAGGGCCAGCAGGGCCGCGTCACGGTCGATTACGACGGCTTCGTGTCCAGTTCCACGATGACGCGCAAGATCGACCTGCTCTCGGGGGAGGAATACATCAATTTCCTTGAAGGCGCCATCGAGCGCCGGGAGCTCGGCTGGATCGATACCGACGACGACGGCGTCGTCGATCAGATCCGTGACGATAACGGCAACGGCGTCCCCGACATCCTCGATCAGCAGGGATCGGCCGATACCGACTGGCAGGACGCGGTGACCCGCACGGGCATTTCCCATTCGCACAACCTGGCCCTCTCCGGGGGCACGCAGAACACGCAGTACCGGGCTTCGGTGAGCTACCTGAACCAGCAGGGCATCATCATCAGCTCGGGCCTGGAACGCCTCACCGGCCGCCTCAATGCCAACCACGAGGCGCTCGACGGGCGGCTGCGCTTCAACCTGAACTTCCAGAGCTCCTACGCCGAGGACGATTACCTGCCCTACCAGCAGACCGGGGGCTTCGAGGGCGGCCTGTTTACCAACGTCTTCGCCTTCAACCCGACGTTCCCGGTGCGGCAGGACGGGGATTACTTCGAGATCGGGGAGGGCGCGCAGAGCGTCCGGAACCCGGTGGCGCTGGCCGAGGAGATCGAGGACTTCGGCAAGACCACGCGCACGCTCGGCAACCTCTCGGTCGAGCTGGACCTGATCGAGGGGCTGACGGCGCAGGTCAACGTCGGCGCCGACCGTGCGCAGTCCAGTCGCCGGATGTACTTCCCGAAGTCCAATCCGGTCGGGGCGATCGATCTGGGGCGGGCGCTGCAGCGCAACCGGGAACGTACGTCGCAGACCTTCCAGAGCTACCTGACCTACCGCAGCACGCTGGCCGACGCACACAACCTGGAGCTGCTGGGCGGCTACGAGTACTCCGTCTTTGACACGGAGGAATTCGGGGCGGAGGCGCGTAACTTCGTCACGGATGCCTGGTCGTACAACAACCTGGGCGGCGGGGCCGATGAGGTCAAGCCCTACTCGTTCCGCGAGAACAGCAAGCTGGCATCGTTCTTTGGCCGGCTCAACTACAACTTCAACGAGCGCTACTACCTGACCGGCGTGCTGCGCTACGACGGGTCGTCGCGGTTCGGGGCCAACAACAAGTGGGCCCTGTTCCCCGCCGTGCAGGTCGGCTGGCGGCTCAGCGAGGAGGCGTTCCTGCAGGACGTGGACGTCCTCTCCGAGTTGCGCCTCCGGGTGGGCTACGGCGTCAACGGCAACCAGGAGATCGGGAACTACCGCTCGCTGGCGCTGCTGGCCCCGAATCCGGACGCGCGGGCCGTCATCGGTGGCATCCCGGTGACGGGCGTCGCCCCGGCCACCTATGCCAACCCGGACCTGCGCTGGGAGGAGACGACGTCGTACAACGTCGGCATCGACTACGGCTTCCTGAACGGACGCTTCACCGGCACGCTGGAATACTATCGCAAGGACACCCGGGACCTGCTCCTGGAGGTGCCCGTGCCGCAGCCGGCTCCCCTGCCCACGCGTCTGGAAAACATCGGGGAGGTCAAAAACGAAGGCCTCGAGTTCTCGCTCGACGCGCTCGCCGTCGACGGAACCGACTTCAGCCTCCTGCTGGGCGCCGTCTTCACGACGAACCGCAACGAGGTGGTCAGCCTGGGCGGGCGTGAGCGGATCATCACCGGCACGGTGAGCGGCCGCGGACAGTCCGGCGTGCAGTCCCAGATCATCGTCCCGGGCCAGCCGCTCGGCACGTTCTACGGCCCCGTCTTTGCCGGCATCGTGGACGGCGTGCAGACCTTCGTCGACCTCGACGGCGACGGGGAGGTCGAGGTGACGGGCGACGACCGGACGTTCATCGGCAACGCCCAGCCGGACTTCACCTACGGCTTCCGCACGCAGGCCTACTGGGGCGCGTTCGACTTCAGCATGTTCCTGCGGGGTGAGTACGGACGCGACGTGTTCAACAACACGGCGCTCGTCTACCAGACCAAGAGCGGCGTGACGCAGAACAACAACTTCATCAAGGCGGCGCTGGAGAGCGACGAGCTGGTCAACGAGCCGGCCAAGTTCTCCGACCGCTGGATCGAGAACGGGTCGTTCCTGCGCATGGACAACATCCAGCTGGGCTACACGATTCCGGTGACGCAGCTGAGCGAGCAACTGCGCACGGCGCGGGTCTACTTCTCGGTCAACAACGTCTTCGTGATCACGCCCTACACCGGCTACGATCCCGAGGTCAACACCGACGCCGGGCTGGCCACGATCGGGATCGACTACACGAACTACCCGCGCCCCCGCACCTTCACGCTCGGGGTGAGCCTCGGCTTCTGACGCCCCCGTGCCCGGCCTGCCGGCGCGCCGGATGGGCCGGGCACCGGCTCGCCTTTCGTTACCCTGACTCTATGACGACGCATACAGCCATGAACGTCTTTCGACTACATTCCACGGCCTGGGCCACCGGGATCCTCCTCCTGCTGGTGCTGGGACCGCTCGTGCTGCTGCAGGGCTGCACCGACCTGGACGAGGAGGTCTTCGGGGCGGTGACGGCCGAGAACTTCTACCAGACCGAGGACGAGATCATCGCCGCGCTGGCGCCGCTCTATGCCCAGCTCCGCGGTGTCCTCGATGATTACCACAACCTGAGCCAGGTCAGCACCGACGAAACCATCGTGCCCACGCGCGGCTCCGACTGGTTCGACGGCGGCATCTGGCAGAACACCCACCGCCACACCTGGGACGCCAACCTCAGCTTCCTCGACGGCGCCTGGGTGACGGCCTACACCGGCGTGGCCCGGGCCAACGGCCTGCTCCAGACCCTGGAGACGGCCGACGTGCCCAACAAAGAAGCCATCGTGGCCGAGACGCGCGCCCTGCGGGCCTTCTACTACTACCTGCTCATGGACCTCTTCGGCAACATCCCCCTCGTCGGGGACGAGCCGGGTGAGTACACCGTGGATCAGGAAAACCTGCCGCCGACCGAGCCGCGCCCGGAGGTTTTCGCGTTCATCGAGTCCGAACTGCTGGCGGCGCGGGGAAACCTGCCCGTCCAGCATCCGGCCGAGGGCTACGGGCGCCTGACGCAGGGCGCCGTGGATGCCCTCCTGGCGAACATGTACCTCAACGCGCAGGTCTTCTCCGGCACGGTGACCACCAGCGGGCTGACGCCGGGGAATGCGCGCTGGCAGGACGCCATCGACGCGGCCGACCGCGTGCTCAACTCGGGCGTCTACAGCCTCTCCGAGGACTGGGCCAGCATCTTCGCGCCGGGCAACGCGGAGAACCCCGAGCACATCTTCGTCGTGGCGCACCTGCCGCAGGACGGCCTCGGCATGAACTTCATCATGCGCACGCTCCACTACAACCAGTACGTCCCCTCGCCCTGGAACGGCTTCTCGACCCTGGCCGAAACCTTCGGCAAGTTCGATGAGGACGACAGCCGGCGCGGCATCTTCCTGGTCGGGCAGGCCTACAGCTTCATCACGGGCGAGCCCGTCAACAACCGGCAGGACGAGCCGCTGATCTTCACGCCGGAGATCGACGACTTCACCGACGCCACCGAAAACGAAGGCGTGCGCATCCTGAAGTTCCCCCCGGATCCCAGCAGCGTCGGCCCCAACCACGGGAACGACTACCCCTTCTTCCGGGTGGCCGAGATGTACCTGATCAAGGCCGAGGCGCTCAACGAGCTGAACGGCCCGAACCAGGAGTCCATCGACCTGCTGAACGACCTGCGCGCGCGCGTCTTCGAGCCGGACGAGCCGCTCGTCCTGGCCGACTATCCGACGCAGCAGGCCCTGCGGGATCGCATCCTCGACGAGCGGCTCTATGAGCTGTTCTACGAGGCCAAGCGCCGCCAGGACCTCATCCGCCACGGCAAGTTTACGCAGGCCTGGGCCTTCAAGGCCGAAAGCCAGCCCTATCGCATCCTCTTCCCGATTCCGCAGACGCAGCTCGACGCCAACCCGATGCTGCAGCAGAACCCGGGCTACTGAGATCGGGTTGCATAGGCCCGTCCGGGCGGTGCCGGGCTTCACGCCGCGGCACCGCCCGGACGGCGAGCCTGTGAGGAGCCTCGCCCCCGCGGGTGGGGCTCCGTCGTTTCGACGTGTGGACGCGGCAGAATCATGGTGTGTACGACAGGGTGGCTGGGCCGGGGGGCGCTCGTGGCGCTCCTGGGAATCGTGGCGGCGGCCTGTGGGCCGGATCCCCGGACGGAGATCCCGGTCCGGTCGCTGTTCACCCGGCTCCCGGCCTCCTATACCGGCATTGCCTTCGAGAACCGGCTGACGGACACGGAGGCGTTCAACGTGTTCACCTACCGCAACTACTACAACGGCGGCGGCGTGGGCATCGGCGACGTCAACGGCGACGGCCTGCCGGACCTGTACCTGACGGCCAACCAGCAGCCCAATCGCCTCTACCTCAACCGGGGCGGCTTCCGCTTCGAAGACGTCACCGACCGCGCCGGCGTCGCCGGCACCCGCGCCTGGTCCACCGGCGTCAGCCTGGCCGACGTCAACGGCGACGGCTGGGTCGACATCTACGTCTGCAACGCGGGAAACCACGAGGGCGACGACAAGGCCAACGAGCTCTTCATCAACCTCGGCCCGGATGACGAGGGCATCCCTCGCTTCGAGGAGCAGGCAGCCGCCTACGGCCTGGCCGACGAAGGCTACGGCACCCATGCCGCGTTCTTCGACTACGACCGCGACGGCGACCTCGACCTGTATCTGCTCAACAACTCCTTCCGCCCCGTCAGCTCCTTCGGGCTGCGCAACATCCGCCACGAGCGCCATCCCTACGGCGGCGACAAGCTCTTCCGCAACGACGGCGGCCGCTTCGTCGACGTCAGCGAGGCCGCCGGCATCTACGGCAGCGAGATCGGCTTCGGCCTGGGCGTCACCGTGGGCGACGTCGACCGCGACGGCTGGCCGGACATCTACGTCTCGAACGACTTCTTCGAACGGGATTACCTCTACCTCAACCAGGGCGACGGCACCTTCCGCGAGGTGCTCGAAGAACGCATGCCCTCGATCAGCCTCTCCTCGATGGGCGCGGACATGGCCGACGTCACCGGCGACGGCTTCCCGGAGATCTACGTCACCGACATGCTGCCCGAGGACGACGTCCGCCTCAAGACGACCTCCTCCTTCGAGTCCTGGAACGTCTATCAGGCCAAGCTGCGCAACGATTACCACCATCAGTTCATGCGCAACACGCTCCAGCGCAACAACGGGGACGGTACCTTCAGCGAGATCGGGCAGATCGCCGGCGTCGCGGCGACGGACTGGAGCTGGGGCGCGCTCATGGCGGACCTCGACAACGACGGCCACCTCGACATCTTCGTCTCCAACGGCATCTTCAAGGACCTGACGGATCAGGACTTCATCGCCTATTTCGCCGACGAGGTCAACCGGGCCGCGGCGCGGGGGCGGCGGGATCTGCCGTTCCTGGACCTGCTCGCGCGGATCCCGTCGAACCCGATCCCCAACTATGCCTTCCACAACGCCGGCGACGGCACGTTCGTGAACCGGGCCGCCGAATGGGGCCTTGCCGAGCCGAGCTTTTCCAACGGCGCCGCCTACGGCGACCTGGACGGCGACGGCGACCTGGACCTGGTCGTCAACAACGTCAACATGGAGGCCTTCGTCTTCCGCAACGAAACCGACTCGCTGCGGGACCACCACTACCTGAAGGTGCGCCTGGAGGGCGAGGCGCCCAACCCCGACGGCCTCGGAGCGACGCTGACGGTGCGGGCGGGCGAGGCGCTCTTCTACCGCGAACAGATGCCCATGCGCGGCTTCCAGTCGAGCGTCGACCGGGTGCTGCACGTGGGCCTGGGCACGCGGACGCGGGTCGACTCGGTGGTGGTCCGCTGGCCCGACGGCCGGCGGCAGGTCTGGACAGACGTGCCGGCCGATCAGACGCTCACCGCCCGGCAGGCGGAAGCCGTCTTCCCGGATGAAAACCGCCTCCGCCAGACGCCGCCGGCGTCGCCCCGCCCGTTCGCCGACGTGACGGCGCAGATGGCCGTGGACTATACGCACCGGGAAAACCCTTTCGTGGACTTCCACCGTGAGGGTTTGCTGCCGAAGATGCTCTCGACCGAAGGCCCGGCGCTGGCCGTGGGGGACGTGAACGGGGACGGGCTGGACGACCTGTACGTCGGCGGCGCCAAGGAGGCGGCCGGGACGCTGCTGCTGGCGCGGCCGGGCGGGGGCTTCCGCCCCGCCGGCGCCGACGTCTTCGAGGCCGATGCCGTCTCGGAGGACGTGGGCGCGGCGCTGTTCGATGCCGACGGGGACGGCGACCTCGACCTGTACGTGGTCAGCGGCGGGTACGAGTTCTCGCCGCGGGCGCCGGCCCTCGAGGATCGGCTGTACCTCAACCAGGGCCGGGGGCGCTTCCGCAAGGCCGAGGGCGCGCTGCCCCGTATGGCCTCCAGCGGGTCGTGCGTGGTGCCGGCGGACGTCGACGGGGACGGCGACCTGGACCTGTTCGTGGGCGGGCGCTTGCAGCCCTGGCGCTACGGCTATCCCGCCTCCAGCCACCTCTTGCTGAACGACGGACGCGGGCACTTCACGGACGCCACCGACGCCGCCGCCCCGGTGCTAAAGGAACTGGGCATGGTGACCGACGCCGCCTGGGTGGACGTCAACGGCGACGGCGCGCTCGACCTCGCCGTCGTCGGGGAGTGGATGCCGATCACGGTGCTGCTCAACGATGGCGCAGGCCGCTTCTCGCGGCCGACCGCCCCCGACGGCCTCGCCGGGACGCACGGGCTCTGGAACCGCCTCCTGGCCGCCGACTTCGACGGCGACGGCGACACGGACTTCGTGGTCGGCAACCTGGGCCTCAACACGAAGCTGAAGGCGGCCCCGGACGAGCCCATGACGCTGCACGTGGCCGACTTCGACGGCAACGGGGCGGTGGAGCAGGTGCTCAGCTACTACAAGCAGGGCCGCAGCTACCCGCTGCCGCTGCGCAACGAACTGCTCGGCCAGCTCAACGTCTTGAAGAAGCGGTTCCCCACCCACCGCGACTACGCCGGCCGGACCCTCGAAGAGGTCCTCACGCCCGAGGAACGCGCGGCCGCCGTCGTGCAATCCGTCACCCATCTGGCGTCCGTCTACGTCGAGAACCGCGGCGACGGCACCTTCCGCGTGACGCCGCTGCCCTACGAGGCACAGTTTGCCCCGATCTATGGCCTGCTGGCCGGGGACGCCGATGGGGACGGGCACCTGGATCTGCTGGTGGCGGGCAACTTCTACGGCGTGCAGACGAACCTGGGGCGGATGGACGCCAGCTACGGCCTGCTGCTCCGGGGCGACGGGCAGGGCGGCTTCGACCCCGTGCCCGCGCGCGCCAGCGGCTTCCGCGTCGACGGGCAGGTGCGGCACCTGGCGTGGGTGCGGCAGGGCCGGGCGCGCTACGTCGTCGTCGCCCGCAACGACGCGCCGCTGCTGTTTTTCCGTCAGAGGCCGCCCGGGGAGAGCCCGGCCGGCACGGAGGACCGGACATGAGACGAAGAAGGCTGAACAGGAGACGCTGGACGACCCCGGGCGCCGGGCTGATGGCCCTCCTGCTCGCGGGCGGGCTGGCGGCCTGCGGGCCGGAGACGCCCCCGCTCTTCGAACGGCGCCCGGCCTCGCACACCGGCGTCGACTTCGTCAATGAGCTGCCCGAGGCGGCGGACTTCAACATCCTCAACTACCTCTACTACTACAACGGCGGCGGCGTCGCCGTGGGGGACGTCAACGACGACGGCCTGCCGGATCTCTACTTCACCGCCAACCTCGGCCCGAACCGGCTCTACCTCAACCGGGGCGGCTTCCGCTTCGAGGACGTCACCGAACAGGCCGGCGTGGCCGGGGACGCTTCCTGGACGACCGGCGCCACCATGGCCGACGTCAACGGCGACGGCCGCCTGGACCTCTACGTCACCGTCGTCAGCGACTACCTCGACCGGCAGGGGCACAACCAGCTCTTTCTCAACCTGGGCGCCGCAGAGCCGGGGCAGGTGCCCACCTTCAGCGAGCAGGCCGCCGCCTACGGCCTGGACTTCCGCGGCTTCGGCACGCACGCCGCCTTCTTCGACTACGACCGCGACGGCGACCTGGACGCCTATCTGCTCAACCACACGACCCATTACGAGGGCGCCATCGGGCGGGCCGCCCTCCGCGAAGAAGACCACCCCCGCGCCGGCGACCGTCTCCTGCGCAACGACGGCGACCGCTTCGTCGACGTCTCCCGCGAAGCCGGCATCTACAGCGGCGTCACCGGCTACGGCCTGTCGGTGGTGGTGAGTGATCTCAACCGCGACGGCTGGCCGGACCTCTACGTCGGTAACGACTTTCATGAGAACGACTACCTCTACCTCAACAACGGCGACGGCACCTTCACCGAGGCCATCCGCGACGCCACGGGGCACACCAGCCGCTTCTCCATGGGCAGCGACGCCGCCGACGTCAACCGCGACGGCTGGCCGGACCTGGTCGTGCTGGACATGCTCCCCTCCGACGAAGCCATTCTGAAGACCTCGGCCAGCGCCGACACCTACGAGCTGGCCGAGCTGAAGCAGCGCCTCGGCTACCACGTGCAGTATGCCCGCAACACGCTCCAGCTCAACCGCGGCCGCGCCCGCTTCAGCGAGATCGGCTACCTGGCCGGTATTTACGCCACCGACTGGAGCTGGGCGGCGCTGCTGGCAGATTACGACCTCGACGGCTGGTTGGACCTGTTCGTCTCCAACGGCATCTACCGCCGGCCCAACGACCTCGATTACGTCAACTACATCTCCGACGCCGCCATCCAGGCCTCGCTCGAACAGGGCATCACCGAGGAAAACCTGACCCTCCTCGAGCGGATGCCGCAGATCCCGCTGCCCAATGCCGCCTTCCGCAACCGGGGCGACCTCACCTTCGAGGACGTTGCCGAGGCCTGGGGGCTGGCCGATCCGGGCTTCTCGAACGGGGCCGCCTATGCGGACCTGGACAACGACGGGGACCTGGACCTGGTGATGAACAACATCAACGAGCCGGCCTGGATCTACGAGAACCGGGCGGATCGGCTGCCGGACCGCCATGCCCTGACGATCCGGCTCGTGGGGGAGCCGCCCAACACCTTCGGCATCGGAGCGCAGGTGTGGATGCGCGTGGGCGAGGCGCAGCTCGTGCGTGAGCAAAGCCCGGTGCGGGGGTTCCAGTCGTCCGTCGACCCCCGGCTGCACGTCGGCCTCGGGGCGGCGACGACGGTGGACACGCTGACGGTGATCTGGCCGGATGGGCGCTTCCAGACGCTGACGGACGTCCCGGCCGGTGAGCCGCTCACCCTGCGTCAGGCCGATGCCGCGGGCACGTTCGTCTGGCCGGACCCCGTGCCGGAGGAGCCGCTGTTCGAGGATGTCACCGAGGCGCTCGCCCCGGCCTGGCGGCACGCGGAAAACACGTTCGTGGACTTCAACCGGGAGGGGCTCATGCCGCACAAGCTCTCGATGGAAGGCCCCGCACTGGCCGTCGGCGACGTCGACGGCGACGGGCTGGAGGACGTGTTCGTGGGCGGGGCCAAGTGGCAGGCGGCGCGCCTGTTTCGCCAGCAGGCAGACGGCCGCTTCCGCGCCACCGCCCCGGATCCCTGGCAGGCGGACAGCCTCCACGAGGACGTCGACGCCGCGTTCTTCGACGCCGACGGCGACGGCGACCTGGACCTGTTCGTCGTCAGCGGCGGCAACGAGTTCTGGGGAGAGGCCGAGCCGCTGCGCGACCGGCTCTACCTCAACGACGGCCGCGGCGGCTTCAGCCGGGACCGGCAGGCGCTGCCGGATCACTTCGCCAACGGCGGCTGCGTCGCCCCGGGCGACTTCGACGGCGACGGCGACCTGGACCTGTTCGTCGGCAGCCGCGTCGTCTCCCGGCACTACGGGCTCATCCCGCAGAGCGTCCTGTACGAGAACGACGGCACCGGGCGTTTTACGGACGTCACGCACACCCGCGCCGAGGGCCTGGCCGAGGCCGGCATGGTCAGCGATGCCGCCTGGACGGACGTCGACGGCGACGGCGCGCTCGACCTCGTCGTCGTCGGGGAGTGGATGCCGGTGCGGGTCTTCGTGCAGCGGGCCGGGCGATTCGTCGACGCCACCGCCGAACGGGGGCTGGCCGGCACCGAGGGCTGGTGGAACACCGTTCTCCCCTACGACCTCGACGGCGACGGCGACGAGGATCTGGTGCTGGGCAACCTGGGGCTGAACTCGTACGTGACCGCGTCGCCGGAGGAGCCGGCCCGCCTCTACGTCCACGACTTCGACGGCAACGGGAGCCTCGATCAGATCCTGACGGTCTACCGGCACGGCGTCAGCTATCCCATCGCCACGCGCGACCAGTTGCTCAAGCAGATCCAGCCGCTGCGCAAGGACTTTCCCACCTACACCGCCTTCGGGGCGCGGCAGGTGACGGACCTCTTCCCGGCCGCCCGGCTCGATTCGGCCGTGGTGCGCGAGGCCCGGACGATGGCCTCCGCCGTGGCGTGGAACGAAGGGGTGCAGGGGTTCTCGCTGCAGGCGCTGCCGATGGAGGCGCAGTTTGCCCCCGTGCAGGCCGCCCTGGCCGCCGACGTCGACGGCGACGCGCACACCGACCTGCTGCTGGCCGGCAACTTCTACGGCGTCGGGCCGATGCGGGGCCGCTACGATGCCAGCTACGGGCAACTCCTGCGCGGCGACGGACGCGGGGGCTTCGAGGCCGTCCCGCCGTACCGGGCCAACCTGTGGCTGCACGGGGACGTGCGAGCCCTCGCGATGCTCCAGCGCCCGGACGGGTCGCGGCTGCTGGTGGTCGCGCGCAACGACGACGGGTTGCAGATCGTCCGTCTTCGCGCGGTGGAACCGGTGCGGGACGAGCCGCCCGGCCGGGCCGTTCGGCCGCGGCCCGCGGGGACCGACGCCGTGCGGTAGGCGGTATAACCTCACGCGAACCAGCGTTCGATGATGTTTCTGCGGACGATGCCAGGACGTACGTTGATAGGGGCGCTCCTGCTCGGGGCCATGGTGGGCTGTGCGCGGCCGGAGCCGGCCTACCGGACGCAGCCGCCGGACCCGGAATGGCTGCACGAGGCCGTGAAGCAGGTGACCGACGTGATGGTGCACGACATCTTCAGCCCGCCCCAGGCGAGCCGGGTCTATGCCTATGCGTCCATCGCGGCGTACGAAGCGCTGCGGCCGGCCTATCCGGGGTACCGCTCGCTGGCCGGCCGGCTCAACGAGCTTCAGCCCGTGCCCGAGCCGGAGCCGGATCAGACCTATTACTTCCCGCTGGCCGGTGTGCAGGCGCTGCTGCGCGTCGGGCAGGCCATGGTGTTCACGGAAGACCGGATCGCCGCGTATCGCGACCGGGTGCACGCCCGGTTCCGGGCGCTCGGCGTGCCCGAGCCGGTCTTTGCCCGCTCCGTGGCCTACGGGGACGCCGTGGCGGCGCACATCCTGGCCTGGGCGAATCAGGATCGCTACCGGGAGACCCGCAGCTACCCGAAGTACACCGTCACCGACGCCCCCGGCCGCTGGCGCCCGACGCCGCCGGCCTACCTCGACGGCATAGAGCCGCACTGGCGCGAACTCCGCCCGTTCGTGCTGGACTCGGCCGCCCAGTTCGCCCCGCCGCCGCCGGTGCCCTACGACATGACCCCGGGCAGTCCGTTCTACGAGCAGGTCCGCGAGGTGTACGAGGTCGGTCGGGACCTGACGCGGGAGCAGGCCTCCATCGCGGCGTTCTGGGACTGCAACCCGTACGTCATGCACACGCGCGGTCACGCCATGTTCGCCACGAAGAAGATCACGCCGGGCGGGCACTGGATCGGCATCACCGCCATCGCCGCCCGGCAGGCCGGGGCGGATCTGATGCAGGCCGCCGAGGCCTATGCCGTGACGTCCATCGCGCTGGCCGACGCGTTCATCAGCAACTGGGACGAGAAGTACCGCAGCAACCTCGTCCGCCCGGAGACCGTCATCAACCAGCACCTCGACGAGGCCTGGACGCCGCTGTTGCAGACGCCGCCGTTCCCGGAGTACACCAGCGGCCACAGCGTCATCTCGACGGCCGCCGCCCTCGCGCTGACGGCGCTCTTTGGCGAGGCCGTGGCGTTCGACGACACCACCGAGGTGGAGTACGGCCTGCCCGTGCGGTCGTTCACCTCCTTCGTGGAGGCCTCGCAGGAAGCCGCGATCAGCCGGCTCTACGGCGGGATCCATTACCGGATGGCCGTGGAGCACGGCGTCGAGCAGGGGCGTGCCGTGGGCCGCTTCGTGCTCGACCGCCTCGGCATGCCGTCGCCGGCGCTGGCGGCGGAGCAGGGGCCGGATGCGACGCCCCGGCGGACCGCGCTGCGCTGAACGGGGCCGCTGCGAAGAACCGGCGGGGGACGGCGTCGTAAGAATCGGGAGACGGCCTCGCGCCCGGCGTGGAGGCGCCCTTCATCACCCATCCCACAGCGACGCCATGCGCACATCATCGAGAACAAGGTTCGCTCCGGGTGTGGTTCTGCCCGCCGTGTTGCTCCTCCTGGCCGGGTGCGCGTCTTCCGGCCAGGCCCGGGTAGAGGCCACGGACGCATCGGCCCGGAAGGCCGACACCATCGACGAAGAAGAGATCGACCGGCGGCCGGTGAACAGCGTGCAGGAACTGCTCAGGGGTCGTGTAGCCGGGGTGCAGGTCTATGAAGCCCCCGGTGGAGGGATCGCCGTCCGCATCCGCGGGGTGTCGTCGATCCAGGGGAGCAACGAGCCCCTTTACGTCGTCGACGGGATGCCCTACCAGCCAGGGCCGGGTGGGCGGATCGACATCCACCCGCGCGACATCGAGCGCATCGAGGTGCTGAAGAACGCGTCGGCCACGTCCATGTACGGCATGCGCGGGGCCAACGGGGTCATCGTCATCACGACGAAGCGCCCCGGCCAGTGAGCGCGGCGGCCGGGCACGGCCCGTCAGCAGCACATGAGCCAGAACGGCGCATCGCCGGAGCGGCAGGCGAAGCGGATCCCGCGGCTCGCCACCAGGTCGATGGCGCCGTTCCGGTACGCGATCCGGCGGCGGTCTCCGGGCAGCACCCAGAGTTCCGTCATGCCCGAGAGGCCCTCGTCGATACGCAGCATGCCGGAGTACAGGCTTTCGAGGGGGATCGAGGTGCGGATGAGCTGTCCGTGGGCGTTACGCATGGGCGCGAGCGGAGCCTGAGGTGAACGAACGGGCGGAGAGGCGCTCGGCGATCCGGCGGCGTCCATGCGCGTCGGGCCGGGGCGAACGGGGACGGCGGGGTGCCTCCCGGACAGTATCGGCCCTTGCGGTCCGGGCTCAAGCCCGCCCGGAACATCGGCGGGCCGCGTCGTGCCCGGCGGGGGAACTTCGGCAGGGGGCGCTCCCTTAAGGAGCCGTCGGCCGCCACCGGCGCGTCGATCCGCTCCCTCATCACGCCGCTTCCGCCGTCCTCCTCCGTGACCCTGATTCGTACCCTGGCCGACTTCCTCCGCGATCGGAAGGTGCGGCGCAGCCTCTGGGCCCTGCTCAAGTTCGTGGTCTTCGTCGTGGCCATGGTCCTGGTCTTCTCCGTCGGCTTCCAGGTGCTCATGGCGCGGCTGGAAGGGCGGAGCTTCTCCATGCTGACGAGCATCTACTGGACCCTCTCGACGATGACCACGCTGGGGTACGGCGACATCGTCTTCGAGAGCGAGGCCGGCCGGATCTACACGCTCGCCGTGCTGATGGGCGGCATCGTGACCATCTTCATCGTCTTCCCCTTCACGTTCATCCGCTTCTTCTACGCCCCGTGGCTGGAGGCGCAGATCCGCAACCGGATCCCCCGGAAGGTCCCGGCCGAGGCGCGCGGGCACGTCATCGTCTGTACCTACAATCCGCTGGCGGACGGCCTCATCGAGCGGCTGGTGCAGGAGCGAATCCCGTATTTCGTGATCGAACCCGACGCCGAGCGCGCCTCCGAGGTGTACTTCTCGGGGGTGTCCGTGGTGATGGGAGAGGTGGACGACCCCCGGACGTTCGAGGCGATGCGGGTGAGCGAGGCCCGTCTGGTGCTGGTGAACCTGACCGACGAGGTCAACGCGAACGTCACCTTCACCGTGCGGGAGGTGGACGCCACGGTGCCGGTCGTGGCCGTCGCCCGGCAGGATCATGCGGTCGAGGTGTTGCGGCGGGCCGGAGCCACCCACGTGCTGCCGATCAACCGCTGGCTGGGCGAGCAGCTGGCGAACCGCGTCAACGCGGGCCAGCACCACGTGCACGTGATCGGCCGGTACCGGGATCTGGTCGTGGCCGAGTTGCCGGTCTACCACACCCCGCTGGCCGGCAAGACGGTGCGGGAGACGCGGCTGCGGGAGCACGCCGGCGTCAGCATCGTCGGCGTCTGGGAGCGGGGACGGCTGCATCCGGTGCATCCTGACATGCGCCTGACCGAGGCCAGCGTGCCGGTGATCGTGGGGACGCCCGAGCAGCTGGAGGAGCTCGACTACCTGTTCGCCATCTACGACGTCAACCCCCACGCGGTGGTGGTCGTCGGCGGGGGGACGTGGGGCGGGCCGCGGCCCGGGCGCTCCGCGAACGCGCGATCCCGGTCCACCTGATCGAGCAGGACCCCGCCGTGGCCAAGCGGCTGCGCGGGGCCTGCGACCGGCTCGTCACGGGCGATGCCATGGACCCGGAGGTGCTCCGCGAGGCCGGCCTCGACGAGGCGCCCTCGGTCATCATCACCACGACGGACGATGCGCTGAACGTCTTCGTGACGGCGCAGTGCCGCCGGCTCCGCCCGGACGTGCGTATCATCAGCCGCATCAGCCGCGAGCGCAACATCGAGGCCATCCACCATGCCGGCGCCGATTTCGTGCTGGGGTCGGCCGCGCTGGGCATCGAGGCGACCCTCTCGATCCTGATGGGCAAGGAGTTGATCGTCCTGGGTGAGGGCATCGAGCTCTTCTCGATGCCGCTGCCGAAGAGCCTCTCCGGGAAAACCCTGGCGCAGAGCGACATCGGCGCGCAGACGGCCCTCACCGTCATCGCCATCCAGCATCCCGACGGCACGCTGCGAACGAACCCCCCGGCTTCGACCGTGCTGATGCCGGGCATGGAGTTGATCCTGTTCGGCAGCGCCGCCCAGCGCCAGCGCTTCACCGAGGTGTTCGGCGAGGCCGGATGATGGCGGCTGGCTTCTGGCGGCTGGCGACCGTAGACAACCGCCCACAGCCCACAGCTCACAGCCCACAGAACCATGGACACTCATCCGATTGCGACCCTGTTTCGCCGATTGCTCAGCGACGTGCGTCGATGCCGGGAGGATCTGGTCTACCAGGCCCGGCCCCGGCCGGGCGCGGCCCGGACGATCGACCCGGACGAGGCCCGGGAGGCCCTGCGTCTCCTCGACGACATCGAGCGCGACCTGGAGGCCGAGGTGGTGCGTCTGGGACGGGCACGGCGGGGCGCCTGACGGGCGCAACCCGCCCGCGGCCCCACCCGTAGCCTCATCGGCTGCCACCGGCCACCCCGCGCCCGGCCGCCTCCATCCGTTCCGCAGAAGACCCCCGTTTCCGCGATGCTCCTGCGCGCGCTGCACCGATGGCTGCTCCGAACCATCCCGGTGAACGATCCGTGGGTGCGCATCGAATGCCAGGTGCCGCTGGCACGCTACGGAGCCGGCGCCCGGCGCGATTTTGCCTGGTACTTCGAGGGAGAGAGCCGCGTCGTGGTTTCCTCGGTCGAGGAGGTGTGTGCCTGGCTCAAGGGCTGCCGGTACGTTCGCGATACGGATCTCTTCTTCGAGACGGACTTCTGGCAGCATCCCTGCACGTTCGAACGGCTACGCCAGGGAGACTGCGAAGACCACGCGCTGTGGGCCTGGCGGAAGCTGGTGGAGCTGGGCTATGCGGCCGAGTTCGTGGTCGGGCGCAGCCGGGAGCCGGACGGGCCGGGCCGCGGGCACGCCTGGGTGCACCTCGAACGGGAGGGGCAGCGGTTCCTGCTCGATGCCGCCGCCACGGCCGCGCCCACCGGGATCCTGCGCCCCTGGGAGGTCGCCCGCTGCGAGTACCTGCCCGAAGTCTCGATCGATCACCGCTTGCGGCGGTTCGTCTACGGCGGGTATGCGCGGGTCCGGTTGCGGTGTGCCGGATAGCGTCGCGACGGAGTCTCTGGCGGAGCAGGGCGCCCGGAGCCCACCCCGCGGCGGAAACCCGGTCGCGGTTCTCCGGTAGTCAACGCGTCCGTCCTCCGTCGTCCTCGCTCGTTCGTCTATCGCCCCTTCGGTACTGCGTTGTGGTTTCGGAGGCCGCGGCCGGACCGCTCCGGCCGGCGGGCCTTCCGTTGAATGGCGACCCCCTCCGTACGTGTTTCTGCGGATCGAGTGCACCTCATGACAGGGCGGCTTGGATGGGCATGGCTGCTGGTGCTGTGCTGGAGCGGCCTGGGCGCCGCCCGGGCGCAGGACGGCCCGATCCTCCTGGATCAGGTGGGTGTGCTGCGGGACACGGTGGACATCTCGCAGACGCCGCCCTACCGCCTCCGGCCCTTCATCCGCCCCGGCACGGTGGCCGTCTACCTGGGCGGCGAGCGGCTGGACAGCACCCGCTACACGCTGGACCATCGCCACGGGCTGCTCACCCTCTCCGAGCCCATCCTGGACCTGCGCGACGACCTCGTCGTCGTCTATCGGGTCTGGCCCTTCGCCTTTCGGGACGTCTACGGCCGCCGCGCCGTCGAGCGAGCAGACACCGGGGCTGCGGGGGCCGTCGTGCTCGTCGAGGACCGGACCGGCGCACCCGCCGCCGGCCTCGCCCCGGGCACGCCCGTGGGCGATCCCTTCGGGGATCCGTTCGGGCAGGGGCGGCTCCAGCGCAGCGGGTCGATCACGCGCGGCGTCATCGCCGGCAACAACCGGGACGTGACGCTCGAATCGGGGCTGCGTATGCAGCTGGCCGGGGAGGTGGTCGACGGCGTGCACGTGCAGGCGGTGCTGACCGATGAGAACACGCCCATCCAGCCGGAGGGGACGACGCAGCGGCTCAACGAGTTCGACCGGGTCTTCATCCAGGTGCAGGCCCGGCAGGGCACCGCCCGGCTCGGCGACTTCGACCTGGCCTTTCAGCGCAGCGAATTCGCCCGCTTCAACCGCAAGCTCCAGGGGGCGACCGTCTACGGCGACCTGCCCGCGGCCGGGGCGCTCTGGGCGGGCGGGCGCGTCGAGGTCGCCGGCGCCACCTCGCGCGGCATCTATCGGACGCAGGATCTGCAGCCGCTCGACGGCGTGCAGGGCCCCTACCGGCTCCAGGGCGGCAACGGCGAGCGCTTCATCGTCGTCATCGCCGGATCGGAGACGGTCTACTGGGACGGCCAGGCGCTCACCCGCGGGGAGACGAACGACTACGTCATCGACTATGCGACGGCGGAGATCACGTTCACCTCGAAGCGCCTCGTCACGGCCGACCGGCGCATCTCGGTCGAGTTCCAGTACACCACGAACCAGTTCACCCGCACGCTGCTGGGCACCGACGCGGAGGCGCGCTTCGGCCGGCGGCCCGACGGCTCGGCGCGGGCGCGCATCGGGGCGACGTTCCTCCGCGAGGCGGACAGCCGGCAGTTCAACGAGGAACTGGGGCTGACGCCGGAGGACTCGCTGCTGCTGGCACGGGCCGGCGACCGGGGAGCCGCCCGCAGCGGAGCCGAGCCGGTGCCGTTCGACCCGGAGGCGCCCTACGTGCAGTACGCCCGTGTGCCGCAGCCCCGGCCCGACGGCACCGTGGATACGGTCTTCGTCGTGCTGACCGGGGAGCCGGAGCCAGGCGAGGCCGTCTACCGTGTGCGGTTCACCTACGTCGGCGAGGGGCAGGGCAGCTACGTGCGCGAGGCGCGGACGGTCAACGGCATCGCGTATCGCTACGCCGGCGAGGGGCAGGGGGCCTACGCCCCGATCCGGCTGTTGCCCATGCCGCGGCGGCAGCAGCTCTTCGACCTGCGCGGCGGCGTGGTCCCGGTGCGGGGGGTCGAGCTCTTCGGGGAATGGGCACGCTCGCTCAACGACCCCAACCGGCTCTCGCCCCTCGATGACGGCGACGACGTGGGCGATGCCTACGTGGCCGGCCTGCGCGTGGACGACCTCGGCGTCGGCCTCGGGCGGCTCTCGGCGCAGATCCGCCGGCGCTTTACCGGCACCCGCTTCGCCTCGTTCGACCGCACCCGCCCGGTCGAGTTCACGCGCCGCTGGAACCTCGTCTCGCGCGGCGGTGACGCCGGCGGGGGGACGGTGCAGACCATCGACGAGACGATCGACGAGGCGGAGCTGACCTGGGCCTGGACCGAGGCCAGCCACCTGCGCGGCGAGGCCGGGCGCATCGACCTGGGCACGGCCTTCCGGGGGGTGCGGCAGGCCGCGCAGGTGCAGCTCGGCGAGGCCGGCCTCCCCCGGCTCGGCTACCGCGTCGAATACGTCTCCAGCACCGACTCCGTGCAGCAGGAAGACGGACGCTGGCTGCGGCAACTCGGCGCGGTCCGCCAGCCGCTGCTGGACGGGCGCCTGGAGCCGCGCCTCGAGGTCGAACACGAGCGCCGGCGGCAGCGGGTGCTCGGCACGGACAGCCTGGCCGCCACCTCCTTCGCCTTCGTGGAGACCCGCCCGGGCCTGGCCTGGACTGCCGACGGCCTGGAACTCGGCGGGGGGCTGGCCTACCGCGCCGAGCAGGACTGGGCGGCAGGGCGGCTGCGCGAGGCGGCGACGGCCTGGACCGTGCAGGCCAACGTGGCCGCGCGCACCGGCCGCCGCTTCTCGACGGACGCCACGCTGGGCTATCGCATCAAACGCTACACGCCCTACTTCCGCCGCACCGAGCGCCGTGAGGATGCCGAGTCGGTGGTGGTCAACTGGAACGGCCGCTTCCAGCCCCTCGATCGCGCCGTCGATGCGAACTGGTTCTACGAAGCCCTCACCGAGCGCACGCCCACGCTGCAGGAGATCTACTACCGCGCCGGGCCCGAGCTGGGCGAGTACGTCTGGGAAGACCTCAACGGCGACGGCCTGATCCAGGTCGACGAGATGTTGCCGGAGCGCACGCCGAACGAGGGGCTGTATCTGCGCACCTTCATCCCGTCGGACTCGCTCTCGTCGGTCATCCACGTGCAGGCCCGGCTGCGGCTGAACGTGGAGCCGGCGCGGCTGTGGCGCACCCCCCGCTCGTTCTGGCAGCGCGGGCTGGCGCAGGTCTCCTCGCGGACGACGCTGGAGGTGCAGGAGAAGAGCCGGGACCCCGCGCTCGCCCGGATCTACCTGCTCGATCTGCGTCGCTTCCGGGACTCGCTGAACACGCTGTCCGGGCGGCTGCGGGTGCGGCAGGATCTGCTGCTCTTTCGCAACCGCCCGCGCTACGGGCTGGACCTGACCTTCAGCGACCTGCGTGGCCTGACGGAGCTGGCCGCGGGCGAGGAGGAGCGCATGGCCCGGCAATGGCGTGCCGAGGGCCGCGTCCGCCCCGGCGACGCGTGGGCGCTGCGGCTGACCCTGCTGCGGGAGCGGGAGCGGGTGCTGAGCGCGTCCTTCGCCACGCGCCGCTTCGACATCCGCAGCCTGGAGGTCGACCCGGAACTCATCGTCAACCCCACTCGCAGCGTGCAGCTCACCGCCGGCGTGGCGTGGTCCCGGAAGCACGAGGCCCTGGGCGACCGCCGGGGGCGGCTGATCAAGGTGCCCCTGCAGGCCCGCTGGGCGCGTGCGCAGCGCCTCCAGGCGACGCTGCGCGCCGAGGTGGCCGATGTCCGCATCGAGGCGTCCGACGCCCGCCCGCTGTCCGGCCTGGCCGCCTATGAACTCACCGACGGCCGCGGGCCGGGGACGTCCTACCTTTGGGCGCTGATCGGTCAGTACCGCATCAACCAGTACCTGCGGGCCTCGCTCCAGTACGACGGCCGGGCGCCCGCCGATGCCCCCGTGCTCCACACCCTGCGCATGCAGCTCAGCGCCGTGTTCTGACCGCCGCCACTCCGGCCGCCCCGGCGACGCCGACCTCCGCTATTCGTCCTCCGGGACCGATGGCGCCGCGAACTCGTCGTAGGCCTCCCGGCGGATGGCGATGCCGGCGGCCGCGAGCTTGCCTTCCAGGTTCTCGTAGCCCCGGTCCAGGTGGTACACCCGCAGCACGTGCGTTTCGCCCTCGGCGATCAGGCCGGCCAGCACCAGCGAGACGCTGGCCCGGAGGTCGCTGCTCATCACCTTCGTGCCCTGCAGGCGCTGCCCGCCCCGGATCGAGACGCGGTTGCCCGAGATCGTCGCCCGCAGGCCCATGCGCTGGAGTTCCGGGATGTGTTTGAAGCGGTCCGTGTAGATGGTATCCGTGACGAAGCCCTCGCCCGGCACCCGGGCCAGCAGCACCGTCCACTGCGCCTGCAGGTCGGTCGGGAAGCCGGGGTAGGGAGCCGTCTCGACGGACACCGGGCGGAGCGTCTCGGGGGCGGTGACGGTCAGCACGTCGTCGCCGACGTCCACGCAGCAGCCGGTCTGGCGGAAGGCGTCGAGGAAGGCCTCGCCCAGGTGCTCGGGGTCGGCATGGGTCAGGCGGACCGGCGAGCCCGGGCGGCCGGCGATGGCGGCGGCGATCATGAACGTGCCCAGCTCGATGCGGTCCGGGCAGTTGCGAAAGGGGATGGGATAGAGCTGGTCGACGCCCTCGACCTCGATCGTCGGGGTGCCGAGCCCCTCGATCCGCGCACCCATGCGTTGCAGGGCCTGGCCGAAGACGACCACGTCCGGCTCCATCGCCGCGTTCTCGATGCGGGAGGTCCCCCGCGCCCGCACGGCCCCCAGCAGCAGGTTGACCGTCGCGCCGACGCTGGACGGCTCCAGGCGGAAGCGCCCGCCGGCGAGCCGCCCGCCCGGGGCGCGCGCCACCACGTAGCCTTCCTCCAGGTCGATCTCGGCGCCGAAGGTCTTCAGGCCTTCTAGGTGCAGGTCCACCGGGCGCGGCCCCCAGGCACAGCCGCCCGGCAGCGAGACGCGCGCCCGGCCCGCCCGGCCCAGCAGCGCCCCGAGCATGTAGAAAGACGCCCGCATCTTCTTGACCAGCTCGTAGGGCGCCTCGGGATGGGAGATCCGCGAGGCGTCGATCGTCAGATGGTGGGCCGCCGGGTCATAATCGACGTGTGCCCCGGCGATGCGCAGGATGTTGGCGAAAGTCAGGATGTCCCGGAGGTTCGGGACGTTCTCGATGGTGGTGATGCCGGGGGCCAGCAGCGCGCCGGCCATCAGCGGCAGCGCCGTGTTCTTCGACCCACTCACGGGCAGGGTCCCTTCGAGGGGACGCCCGCCCTGTATGACCAGTTTGTCCATGCCGGGGCGTTCTGTCTGTTTCGAGCCGGAGAGGCGGTGGCGAGGCCGGACGCCGGGCGGAGCCGGCGGTCGGGGCGGCAAGGAACGTCTGAAGTGCAAGAGGTTCCGAAAAGGAGCGGTTCGGCGAATCCGGACGGCCGCACGGCGCGTTTGGAGTCCGGCCTGATCGTCCCGCACAGCCTCCTCAGACGCATGCCCGGTCCCATCTATCTGGATCATGCCGCCACGACGCCCCTGGACGCGCGCGTCCTGGAGGCGATGCGGCCCTACCTCACGGAGCACTACGGGAACGCCTCGTCGGTGCACGCGCTGGGTCGGCGGGCGCGGTTTGCCGTGGAGGAGAGCCGGGAGCGCATCGCCGCCCTGCTGGGCGCCGAGCCGGGCGAGATCGTCTTCACCAGCGGCGGCACGGAAGCCAACAACACGGCGATCCGTGGGATGACGGCCGGCGGGCGGCCGGGGCTGATCACCTCGGCGGCCGAGCACGAGGCCGTCCTGCGCCCGGCCGAGGCGCTGGCGGCGGCGGGGCATCCCGTGACGATCCTGCCGCCCGACGCCACGGGAGCCGTCTGCGCCGCCCGCGTCGGTGCCGCGCTGACGCCGGAGACGGGGCTGGTGTCGGTGATGCACGCCAACAACGAGATTGGCACGCTCAACCCGGTGGCCGAGATCGCCGCGGTGTGCCGCCGCCACGGGGTGCCGGTGCATTGCGACGCGGTGCAGACGGCCGGGCTGTTCCGCCTGCGGGTGGATGACCTCGGGGTGGACCTGCTCTCGGCCTCGGCCCACAAGTTTTACGGCCCCAAAGGCATCGGGCTGCTCTACGTGCGCGGCGGGGTCGACCTGCAGCCGCTGGTGCTCGGGGGCGCGCAGGAGCGTCGCCGCCGCGGCGGCACGGAGAACGTGGCGGCGATCGTCGGGATGGCGACGGCGCTGGAGCTGGCCTACGCCGAGGCCGATGCGCGCGTGGCGCATCTGGCGGCCCTGCAGCGGCGGCTCCACGACGGGCTCCGCCAGGCGCTCGACGTTCCCTTCGTGCTGAACACGCCGCTGGAGGACGGCAAGGCGGCGCCGCATCTGCTCAACATCGCCTTTCCACCGGTCGATGGGCGGGCCGTCGATGGGGAGATGCTGCTGCTCAACCTGGATCTGGCCGGGGTGCTGGTCTCGGCCGGCTCGGCCTGTACGAGCGGGGCGCTGGAGCCCAGCCACGTCCTGCTCGCCATCGGACGCGATCCGGCGACGGCCGCCGCGGCGGTGCGTTTCTCCGCCGGCAAGGACACGTCGGAGGCCGACGTCGATGCGGCCGTCGATCACCTGCAGCGGATCGTCCGGCGGATGGTGCCGCGCTAGGCCAGGGGCGCCGGCGAGCCGAGGGGGCGGTAGGACGACCCGGTGTGATGAATCAGGATCGGCGCGATGCGGTATTCGAGCAGGTCCGCCACGCCGAGGTAATCCCCGCGCCGGTAGGCGTTCCCGAGGGCTTCGAGCCAGGGTTGGAGGGTGATCGCCATCGCCTCGGACGGAGCGGTCTGCAACGCCCGGGTCAGGGTCTGGATGAAGGCGTGCAGGGCCTCGCAGCCGGTGGCATCCATGCCCAGGCGGAAGGCCTGGGCCGCGCCCTGGAGCGGGCCGATGGCGGTAAGCGGGGTCGCGATCATGCGGCGATCTCGTCGTAGTACGTCGTTCCGAGAATGACGGCCCCCCGGCGGCTGGCGTTGATGAACTGCACGTCCGGGTGGGCGAGCACGTAGCGCTCGAAGTCGCGCAGGGCCCCCCGGTGGGCGCGCGTGGTGCCGACCGGCTCGCCGTGGCCGTTCAGGAGGTTGCCGGCTTCATCGGCCGCGTCGGGCTGCGTGAAGTCGGCTCCGACGAGCAGGATCCGTCCGGCGCCCATCTTGACGGCCAGGTCGGCGGTGGCATGCAGCGTCGAGCCGGCGGAGAACAGCGTCCCGCGGGGGTAAGCCTGCTGCAGCGGACGCAGCGGGTGGTCCGGGCGTTGCGGATAGGCCACCAGGCGTAGCCCCGACCACCGATCCAGCACCTCCGGCGGTACGGCCGGGAAGTAGACCAGCGGTGGCACGAGGGGCGGGGTGGTTTCCGGGACCGGAGCGGGGGGCCGTTCGGGGTCGATGGCCACGACCACATCGGGCGTCAGCCCGGCGGCGCAGAGCGTGGGGTAGGCTTCGTAGACGGCCAGGACGGGCGCGCGGTCACGCAGGCTACGCACCAGGTCCACGCCCTCGGTCAGCGAAGGCCCGTCGCCGACGACCAGGAACAGGCCGTCCGGGTGGGTGCCGAAGAGCATCCGGACGTCGCCGTCGGAGGCGACGAAGGGCCGGGTGGCCTGGAGCCGGGTGGGCCAGTGGATACGCCGGGCGTGCTGCTTGCGGAGGAACGGCGTGGCCAGCTCCAGTTGGATCAGGTCCCGGAGCCGGGTGGTGGCCTCGTCGGCCAGGTGGAGGCAGGCCGGGGCCACGGCGAAGGGCCGGTGCAGGTCGGTCTGTTCGGCGCCGAGGTGGAGGGTGACCCGCTCGTCCCGCAGCCAGTCCGTGTGGTCGACGTGGTTCGTGGTGGCCGCGAAGATGGCGGGGTTGAGGAGCACCACGTGTAGCCGACGGAGGGCCGGGCGTTCGAGCAGCACGCGCGGCAGGTCCCCCAGGGCGGCTCCGTAGACCCAGGCCTCGGCCGCGTCCTCCGGGATCATGCGCGCCTGCAAGCGGGCCTCGGCCTGCCGGTCATACCCGCTCGTGAGGTGGAGGCCGTCGATGACCAGCGTGACCTCGGGCGTGTCGGTCGGGCGGAAGCACGACGGGACGGAGGGGGTCTGGCGCAGCTGCTCGCACAGCCGCGGCCAGCGCTGCTGGAGGAGGAGGACGTTGCGGTGGGCGTGTGCGGTCGGGTACATACGGGGCATCGCCGGGCTGGAGGGAAAGCCGAT
Source organism: Roseithermus sacchariphilus (assembly GCA_003285105.1). Lineage (GTDB taxonomy): Bacteria > Bacteroidota > Rhodothermia > Rhodothermales > MEBIC09517 > Roseithermus > Roseithermus sacchariphilus. The sequence continues at coordinate 2,736,244 of CP030158.1, forward strand.
GCCCCGCTGGCCTCCGTCAGGTTACCGGACCGGGAGCGGGCAGCGCATCGGCGGGCAGATGCAGGTATCGGCCGGTAGCGACCGCCTCTGAAATGGCGCGGCAGGCCCGTTCCACCTCGTCCGGGCTGTTCCACACGAAGGGGGCCAGCCGGAGGTAGCGGCCCTGGCGGCTGTCGGTGTAGATGTGCTGCTGCTTCAGGACGGCGCAGAGCCGGTCGGCGGCCGGCACCTCCAGCACGATCATCGCGCTGCGCCGTTCGGCCTCGCGGGGGGAACGGAGCCGCAGGCCCGCCGCCTCCAGGCACGCGATGGCCCGGTCCGTCTTCGCCAGCGAGTCCGCCCGCACGGCATCGAGGCCGGCGGCCAGCAGGACGCGGACGCCCTCGACGGCGTGGTAGAGCGGTGCCACGGCCGTCGTGCCGCCCAGGAACCGCCGGCGGACGTCCGGGTGCGGGCGGGGCGTGGGCGCGAAGGCGAACGGGTCGGCCTCGCCGAACCAGCCCGTCAGGCGGGGCTTGAGCCGGAGGCCGGGGCGCAGGTAGACGAAGGCGTTCCCGGAAGAGCCGCTGGCTTCCTTCAACAGGCCCCCCACGTAGACGTCCGCTCCGATGGCATCCACCCGTACCGGATAGGATCCGGTGGCATGGTAGCCGTCGACCACGAGCAGCCCGCCGTGGCGGTGGACACGATCGGCCACGGCCCGGAGGAAGGCCTCCGGCAGCAACTCGCCGGTCGTGAAGCCGACGTGGCTCAGGACGACGAGGGCCGTCTCGGGTCCGATGGCGGCGAGGACGGCCTTGCGGTCCACGAAGCCGTCCGGGCCGGCCGGCACGGTGCGGGGGCGGAGGCCCACCAGCGAGGCCCATTGCTGGACGCTGTGCCGCACCGACGGGAAGGCGTCATCGGTCAGGATCACCTCGGCGCCCGCGGCGAACGGCTCCGGGGCGCTCAGCAGGCATTGCAGGGTCCAGTGGACGTTCGGCTGCATCACACACGTGCCGGGCGGCGCCCCCAGCAGCGGCGCGATGAAGTGATCGCCGAGGTAGACCGGCAGCGTCCACCAGCCCACGGGGGCGTCCGGGTCCGGGCCCCAGTGGTTGGGTACGCGGTTCCAGGCATCCACCCCGTGCCGCTGCCAGTCCGCCACGAAGCGCTGCATCATGGCCGGGACCGTACGCGGCATCAGCCCGTGGGTGAACGCCCGCAGTTCGATGGCGTCCGGAGGCTCCGGCGCCAGGTAGGCCGTGCGCAGGTCCAGCATCGCGGGGAGGAGTCGGTGGGGGGAGAGTAGCCCGTCGGCCGTTCGCCGGGAATCGGGGCGGTCGATGCGCCCCAACAAAAAAGGCTTCTGCAGGGGGATGCAGAAGCCTTTGAAGGGGGTTCGTCGGAACGGGCGCCGGTCAGGCCTCCACGGGGTCGACGTGCACGAAGCGGCGGTTGCCGCGCCCACGCGTGAAGCGGACCGTCCCCGACGCCGTGGCAAAGAGCGTGTCGTCGCCGCCCCGCCCGACGTTGTCGCCGGGGTGGAACTTGGTGCCGCGCTGGCGCACGATGATCCCGCCGGCCTTGACGAACGAGCCGCCATAGACCTTCACCCCGAGCATCTTCGGGTTGGAGTCGCGGCCGTTCCGGGATGAGCCTACACCTTTCTTGTGAGCCATGAGAACCTCGTCGTCTTACGTCCGGAGATCAGAGAGAGCAGGAATCAGGCGTTTGCCTCGTCGGCGTTCGCGTCGTCAGCCTTCGCGTCGGCGGCTTCCGTCGCCGCCGGGGCGGCCCCGTTGGCGTCGATGGCGTCGATGCGGATCTGCGTGTAGGGCTGACGGTGCCCGCGCTTCACCTTGAACCGCTTGCGCCGCTTCTTCTTGAAGACCAACACCTTGTCCGCCTTGACGTGGCCGAGCACCGTCGCCGAGACGGCCGCGCCGTCCACCGTCGGCGTGCCGACCGTGACACCGTCGTCGGTCGAGACGAGCAGCACCCGGTCGAAGGTCACACGCTCATCCGGCGCGGCATGGTCCAGACGGGGGACGTACAGCCGCTCCTGCTGGCGGACCTTGTACTGTTTTCCTGCGATTTCAACAATGGCGTACATGGAGCACCTCTACTTTGGGGCGTCGGGTTGGCTACCGACGCGAGAGTACCTATCTTCGGAGGCTGAAAACCAGAGCTTGCCAAGATAAGTTTCTCTGGATCTGCAAATCAAACGGTTTCCATTGACAGCGTATGAAGATTCAACTACCGGGGCAGGCGTCGGCGATTCGGCCGGGCAAGCTCCTCTGCATCGGACAGAACTATGCCCGGCATGCGGCCGAGATGAAGAGCCGTGTGCCGGACAAGCCGATGATCTTCCTGAAGCCCTCGACGGCCCTGGTGGGGGACGGCGGCCGGGTGGTGTTGCCGTCGATGTCCCGGGACGTGCATCACGAGGTGGAACTGGTCGTGCTGATCGGGCGGACGGGTAAGCACATCCCGGAGAGCGAGGCCCTGGCCTACGTCGGGGGCTACGCGATCGGGCTGGACATGACGGCGCGGGACCTGCAGGCCGAGGCCAAGGCCAAGGGGCATCCGTGGTCGGTCGCCAAGGGCTTCGATACGTTCGCCCCGGTGGGGGCCTTCGTCCCGGCCGACGCCGTGGCGGACCCGCAGGACGTGCAGGTGCGCATGGCCGTCAACGGTGAGATCCGCCAGGACGGGCACACCGGGGACATGATCTTTCCCGTCGCGCGTCTGATCGCCTATGCCTCGCGCATCTTCACCCTGGAGGCGGGCGATCTGCTCTTCACCGGCACGCCGGAGGGCGTCGGGCCGGTGCAGCCGGGGGACGTGCTGGAAGCCACGGGTACCGGCCTGCCGGCGCTGCGGGTGACGGTTCACCGGGAGGCCTGAGAGCGGCGTCAGGCCCGCTGGCGCGAAGGCGTCCGGCGGGTCGGAGGGGCGTCGTCTGCACCGGGTGCGCAGGCCTCGCGCAGGCAGGCGGCCGCTGCTTCGAACTCGGCCCACATCCGGTCCAGCAGGGCAGGCGTGGGGGTGCCGAGTTCGGCTTCCCGGCACAGCGAGCTCAGCCGGCAGGCCCCGAAGAGCCGGCTGCTGGAGGTCAGCTTGTGGGCCAGGAAGCGTACGGTGTCCAGATCGCCGTCCTGAAAGGCGCGGCGCATCTCGCTCAGCATCTCCTGCGCCTCGTCGAGGAACTGATGGAGCAGGGAATGCACGAAGGCCAGGTCGCCCTCGGCTTCGACGTCGCGAAAGCGCTCGAAGAGGGTCCGGTCAAACGTAGGCGGTTCGGTGCAGGGAGCCGGCTCGTCGCGTTTCGTGTCGGCATCCGCGGGGGCTGCCTCCTGCCAGGAGGCGTGCAGGATCCGATGCAATGCATGCGGGGTCAGAGGAGCCGGCAGGGGATGGTACGACGGGAGTGCCTGCAGGGAGGGGCAGGGGGTGGTCAGCGGCGTGGTGAGGTGCAGCAGGGGCGGGGCGGCCAGGGCCGGGGCTTGCTCCAGGGCGTCCGCGAGGCGCTGCAGGGCGGCGTCGGAGAGGTTCTCGGCCAGGAGGATCGCGTCCGGGACGTAGCGTTGCATGAGGACGGCCAGGGCGGCTTCCACCGTGGTGGCCGGGAGGACGTCGAAGCCCCATCGCTCGCCCAGGTGGCTCAGCACGTGGCGCAGTCCCGCACATCGCCCCACCACGAGCAGGGTTCGTCCTTCGCCGAGCGGCGGGAGCGCCTCGCGGGGTTGCGGCGTCACACCGAGCGGGATCGTGAGGGTGAACGTGGATCCCCTGCCCGGTGTGCTCTCGACGGTGATGCCGCCGCCCATCTGCCGGCTCAGGCGCTGGGACAGGGCCAGCCCCAGACCCGTGCCGCCATACCGCCGGTTCATCGACGGATCCACCTGGCGGAACGGCTGAAACAGGTGCGGGATCTGCTCCGGGTCGATGCCGATGCCGGTATCCTGCACAGCGATGGCGACGGTCGCCGTGTCGGTGTGCCGCTCGGCGGTCACCTCGACGAAGACTTCACCTTCGTGGGTGAACTTGACGGCATTGTACAGCAGGTGGATGAGGACCTTGCGCAGCCGGGCGGGATCGCCCAGGACCTGCGCGGGGGTGTCGGGATGGATCAGCAGGTTGATCGGCAGCCCGCGTTCGGCCGCCGGGCGGACGGTGGAAGACACCGATTCTTCCAGCAGGGCGTGCAGATCGAAGGGCTGATGGGACGTGTCGGGCGTCTCGGTGTCTCCCGCTTCGATCGCCGCGAAGTCGAGCACGTCCGTGAGGACGGTCAGCAGGGTTTCGCTGCTGGAGCGGATGACCTCCACACACTCCCGCTGGTCCGGGCTGAGGGGGGTGTGGTCGAGGACCTGCACCATGCCGAGCACGCCGTTGAGCGGCGTGCGGATCTCGTGGCTCATGGTGCCGAGGAAGGTCGCTTTGGCGCGGGCAGCGGTGTGGGCTTCCTCCAGGGCCTCCCGGAGTTCGGCGGTACGGGCTTCGATGATGGCATCGCGGTCCTGTACCTGCCGGTGCAGCATGTCCTGGCGCCGTCCAGCCCGGCGGGCACACAGCCCCAGGAAGAAAGGGGCCGTGTCGATGATCCACAGCAAGGGGTTGGTGCGCTGGGCCTCCAGGATGGCCGCCAGCGATACCGTGCCGGTGGATGTCAGCGAGGCGGTCAGCGAGGCCAGCAGCGGGAAGCAGAGGCCGAACAGAACCCCATAGAGGGTGTAGTTGTCTGCCTCGGCGCGAAAGGGGGAACGAAACATGAGGGCCGGTGGGTATCTGGCAGGCAGGCCCTCTAGACATCGACCATTATGTCCCAGAATTAAAGGATAGGGTCACAGTACACGACCGTTCACGCATCGCCGGCCATCTACGTCTGCACACCTCGCTGTTCGTCATGCCCGCGACCGGGAATTCAGACCTGGCGCCGCGTTTTTCTGGATTCCCGCGTGCGCGGGAATGACCAACGTCGGTTCGGGATAGAAAACGGCTACCATGCACCCATGACACCCTTATTCTGTCATCCCGGACTAGATCCGGGATCCATGTCCTCCCGGGCTGAAGCGTGGAGCCCTATGGCTGGATTCCCGCATGAAATGACCGTAAACGCACGGTTTACCATGTGCCGGATCACACAGACCGGTCCCGAACTCACGTTGGCCCGCGTGCGCGGGAATGACCGGGGAGCGCGATCGAGCCACCCTCAGAAACCCTCCGGGGGTGTCTTTAGCGCGACATGTCGTGTACGATCGGGTAAGGTGGCTTCCGCCGGCGCTTGTCACGTCCGGGGGAGGGTCGCCAGCAGGGCATCGGCCAGGTCCTCGGGCGTCCGGCGTGCGCGGATCAGCCGCGGCCCGTCCTCCGTCACCAGCACCTCGGCCGGGAGCGGGCGGAGGTTGTATTCGGACGCCATCGACATCCCGTAGGCCCCGGCGTCGAGGATCGCCAGGATGTCGCCTTCCCGGATCGTCTGCACCGGCCGGTCGCGGGCGAAGAGGTCGCCGGATTCACAGATGTTGCCGGTCACGTCGTAGGGTTGCAGGGCGCCGTCGGGGTTGGAGAGGTTGTAGAGGGCGTGGTAGGCGCCGTACATGGCCGGGCGGACGAGGTGGCCCATGCCCGAGTCGGTGCCGGCGAAGGTGCGTCCGTTGGCGCTCTTGAGGGTGTTGACGCGGACCAGCAGTACCCCCGCCTCGCCGACGAGGTAGCGGCCCGGCTCGAACCAGAAGGTCAGTGCTGGCGCTCCGTACTCAGCATGGAACGAGCGCAGGGGCGCCATGAGGGCGTCGCGGAAGTTGTCGAGGTCGAGCGGGGCCTCGTCGGGGCGGTAGGGGATGCCCAGGCCGCCGCCCAGGTTGATGAACCGCAACCCTTCGAACGGGCGGGCGGCCTCCAGCAGCACCCGGGCGGCCTCCCAGAAATGCGCGGTGTGCAGGATGCCGCTGCCGATGTGATGGTGCAGGCCGACGATGCGCAGGCCGTGGGCGTCGGCCAGGGCGCGGATGCGATCCGTCTGTTCTACCGGAATGCCGAACTTGGAGCGGGCGCCGGCCGTGACGACGTGCTCGTGGTGCCCGGCCCCCACCTGCGGGTTGAGCCGCACGCACACCGCCGAGCCCGGGTAGGCCCGGCCAAACTTTTCCAGCCGAGACAGCTCGCCGATGTTGAGCAGCACCCCGCGTTCGTGGGCCAGATGCATCTCCTCGTCGGTCATGTTGTTGGCCGAGAAGAGGATGCGGTCCGGTTCGACCCCGAGCCGCAGCGCCAGTAGCAACTCGCCGGGGGACACGGCATCGAGGCCCAGGCCCTCCTCGCGCATGATCTGCAGGATGGCGGGGTGCGAGTTGGCCTTCATGGCGTAGAGCAGGCGGACGGGCACGCCCGTCAGATGGCGCCGTAGCCGGCCGATGCGGTCGCGGATGGTGGGGGCATGGTAGACGTACGTCGGGGTGCCGAAGGTGTCGGCCACGGCACGGAGCACGTCCGGGGCGAAGGGGGCTTTCAGGGGAGACGGCATCATCAGGAGGTGGCGCCGAAGAGCCGGGTCAGGATGGCGAGGGCGCGGTCGATGTCGGCGTGGGTAACGTCGCGGTGGGTGGTGGCGCGGATGGTGGCCGGTCCGAAGGGCACCATGAGTATCCCTTCGGCCTTCAGGGCCTCCAGCACCGGAGCGGCTTCGCCGTCGACGACGTCGAACATCACGATATTGGTTTCGACGGTATCGAGGTCGATGCGGAAGGCGGGGAGGGTGGCGATGCCCTCGGCCAGGCGGCGGGCGCGGGCGTGGTCTTCGGCCAGGGCCGGGCGGTGGTGGTCCAGCGCGTAGAGGCCTGCCGCGGCCAGGATGCCGACCTGCCGCATGCCGCCGCCGAAGAGCTTGCGGTAGCGGTGCGCTTCCTGCATGAGGTCGGCCGGTCCGGCCAGCACCGAGCCGATCGGTGCGCCGAGGCCCTTCGAGAGGCAGACGCTGACGGTGTCGAACGGCGCGGCGTAGGCCTGCTCCGAAATGCCGGTGGCCGCCGAGGCGTTCCAGAGCCGCGCCCCGTCCAGGTGGAGGGCCAGGTGGTGGGCGCGGGCAACCCGGGCCACCTCCTCGATGCGCTCCAGCGGGTAGATCGTCCCGCCCGCTTTGTTGATCGTGTTCTCCAGCCACACCAGCCGCGAACGGGCTTCCCAGTAGTAGCCGGGCCGGACGGCCGCCGCCACCTGGGCGCCGGTGAGCGTACCCCGCTCCCCGTCCAGCACGTTCATCTGAACCCCCGAGAGCAGGCCGGGTGCGCCGGACTCGTAGTTGAACAGATGGCTCTGCCGCTCGACGATCACTTCGTCGCCGGGCCGGGTGTGCACCTTCAGCGCGATCTGGTTGCTCATCACGCCGGACGGCACGAACAGCGCGGTCTCTTTCCCCAGCAGCGCGGCGATGCGATCCTGCAGGCGGCGCACGGTCGGGTCCTCGCCGAAGACGTCGTCGCCCACCTCGGCTTCGTACATGGCGCGGCGCATGCCCTCGCTCGGGCGCGTCACGGTATCACTCCGAAGGTCGATCATGCCACGCGATCGGGATGGCCTGGACGATGAGGGAAGGAAGGTCGACGGCGAAGGGGACAGACGCAACCGGGCCGTGCGGATTTCTCGGCAAGGTGGAGGCATGGCGTGCGCAGGGCGCCCGTGTCCTGGAGCCGCCCCGTGTCCTGGAGCCGCCTGTTGTCTTCCCCGTTCACCAGCCCATCTGGCTCATGCGGCGCAGGATGATACGGGTGTACCAGTCGACCGTGGCGGGGCGGCGGCGGAGGGGGGCCGGCAGGCAGGCGGCCAGGGCCGCGGCCTGGTAGCGGGTCAGCGAGGCGGCGGACCGGTTGAAGTGGTAGCGGGCGGCCGCCTCGGCCCCGTAGACGCCCGGCCCCCACTCCACGACGTTCAGGTACAGCTCCAGCAGCCGATCCTTCGGCAGGATCGCATCGGCCAGCAGGGCCAGGGGAAATTCCAGCGCCTTGCGGAGGTAGGTGCTGTGCGTGGTCAGGAAGAGGTTCTTGACCAGCTGCTGCGTGATCGTCGAGCCGCCACGCCGGCGTCCTCGCGTCCGGTTGTCCTCCATCGCCTCGCGCAGCGCCTCCCAGTCCACCCCGTGGTGCTCGTAGAAGCGCCCGTCCTCCGCCGCGATCACGGCGTGCTCCAGCGCGTCGGCGATGGCCTCCAGGGGCACCGGCTCGTAGTGCTTCGTGTAGGGGTCCCCGGCGAACAGGGCTTCGATGCGGCGCTGAATCTGTACCCCGGTCGTCGGCGGGTCCACGATGCGGTAGAGCAGCAGCAGCAGCGTGCAGGTCGCGAAGAAGACGAACGGCGCGAGGACCAGACCCCAGCCGATCCGCCGAAGGATCCGGCCCGGCGTCCCGGCGGACCGCGGGTGGGAGCGCGCCGGTGCCACCGGGGTTACCGCGTGATCTCGACGATCTCCAACTCGACCGTCCCGGCCGGCACCTTGACCTTCACCACGTCGCCGACGGAGCGGCCCAGCAGGCTCTTGCCGATGGGACTCGTCACGGAGATCTTGCCCTGGTTGAAGTCGGCCTCCTGCGCCGAGACGAGCGTATAGGTCTGCGTCATCCCGTTCTTCAGGTTCTTGACCGTCACGGTCGATAGAATGTAGGCCTTCGTCGGATCGATCTGCTTCTCGTCGACGATGCGGGCCTGCTTGATGGTTTCCTCCATCTTGGCGATGCGGGCCTCCAGATGGGCCTGGGCCTCCTTGGCGGCGTCGTATTCCGCATTCTCGGACAGGTCGCCTTTTTCGCGGGCTTCGGCGATGGCCCGGGAGATGCGGGGGCGCTCTTTCGTCCGCAGGTAGATGAGTTCCTCCTTGAGGCTCTTCAGGCCTTCTTCGGTCAGATAGATGGGCTTTTTGGCATCCATGAGAGGTGACGCTACGGTGGATCGTATGCACACCGGACGAACGGTGCGGGCTCTAAAAAACAGAACGCCACGGCCTCGAACGAGGCTGCGGCGATCGAAGGGTGTCGGGCTGGCAACTTACGGTAAAGCGTCCAGTAGCGTTCCGTAACGCCCCAGCGCGCCGGGAGATCCCGGCGCACGGCCGGGCCATGCTCGCGGGCCGTGTTCGCCGGCCTTACCAGCCGGCGCGACGGGTCGGCGGGGGCGGGGCATCGGAGGCGAGGGGCGCGGGGGCGGCGGGCAGGAGCCGGCGGGCCGTCCAGTAGCGGCGTTGCCAGTACGGCTCGTCCAGGCGGGAGATCATCACCCCCCGGCTGCTGGAGGCATGGGCGAAGGCGCCGTCGTGCAGGTAGATCCCGACGTGGCGGGACTTGCGGGAGAGCCGGAAGAAGACGAGGTCGCCCGGTTGCAGCGCGCGGCGCGGCACCTCGGCGCCCACGCGCACCTGCGCTTCCGTGACGCGGGGCAGGTCGATGCCGTAGACGGCCTGATAGACCCGAAAGACGAAGCCCGAGCAGTCGACGCCCCGGTGGTCGAGCCCGCCCAGGCGGTGCGGCGTGCCGATCCAGCGGTCCACCTCGGCTCGCAGCGTGGCCACGTGGGCCGGTGGCGGGGCGGCGGGGGTGCCGTCGAGGGCCGGGCGGGCGGTGCCGCACCCGGTGGCGAGGAGCAGCAGGGCGGCCGGCAGGAGGGCCGGGAACAGCCGTCGATGCAGCATACCGGGACGCTCGGGGCGAGGGTTCACGGGATGAACGGAGGCAGGCGGAAGATACGAGGCGGCGGCGACCGGCGCCGGGCGGCTCAGCGAGACGCCGTGCCCTCGGCCGGAGGTTCCACAACAAGCGTACCGGTGGCCGTGCGGCCGTTCGTCTCCGGTCGGTACATCAGCGCGGCCTGGACGGGCGGGTGCGTGAACGTCCCGGGCGTCGTGGCGCGGGCCACGTAGACGAACGTGTGCTCCCCGCGGGTGAGATAATCGGCGAAGAGCACGACGCGGTCGTCTCGGATTTCGGTGTGGTTGAACGAGCCCCACCAGCGTTCCCGGACGTCCTGCCGGGCCGTCTCCACCGCCGCGCGGTCGGTCGTCTCGAAGGCCGTGTTGAGGGCTTCCAGGCCGGCCGGCAGGGCATCGTCCACGACGACGTAGTTCCGGTCCGTGGGGCTGGTCACCCGGAGCACGATGCGGACCATCTCGCCGGAGCGAAGGGAGAGGGGCGCGTCCCCGGTTGTCCACGGCGAGCCGACCGGCCGGCCGGCGTCGTCGAGCCGTTGCAGGCGGCGTTCGACGGTGAGGCCCTGGGCGGCGGCGGGCAGGGGCGCCGTGGTGTAGGTCTGGAGCCGGAGCGTGTAGTACAGCAGGCCGGGGCCGTCCTTGCGGATCGTCAGCGGCACCCGGGTGGCATCGGGCAGGGCGTCGAGGGGGACGGTCGTCTCGGCGGTCGCCAGGCGGTGGCCCTGGAAGGCGGCGGTCAGGATCGTCTGCCCGGCCGCGCGCACCTCGGCCGAGAACGCGGGCTCGACGGCTTCGAACGCCTCGTGATAGGCCCGGAAGGCGTCGATCACGGCCGCATTCTCCTGGGTCGAGGCCCAGGCACCGCTCCGGCGCTGCTGCATGAGGTACTGCACCATGCGCTGGGCGACGAGCCGCCGTTCGTCCGACGGATCGGCAGCCAGCAGGGCCGTCAGCCCGAAGGCCGTGGCCCGGACGTCGCTGGCGAAGATCCAGCCGTAGTCGGCCTCGGTCGGGGCGGTGAGGTAGGCGGTAGTGGCTTCCACGCGGATGCGGCGCTGCAGGCGGTCCGTCAGCGGAGCGAGATGGGTACGCAGCGCCGGCGCGTCGGCGTGGAGCAGGGTGCGGATGAGGAAGCTCTCGCCGTCGACGCTCAGCGTGCTCGGGTCGTCCCGTTCGCGGCGGGCGAGGTCGTCGATCTCGCTGGGGAGCAGGCGGCCGTGGCGGGCGAGGGCGTAGAGCATCAGCGCCCGTGTGTCGTCCCAGACGCGGGGAGCGTAGTAGTCGGGCCGGCGGCTGCGGTTGCGGACGGATTCCTCCAGGGCGCGGACGGCCTCGGCGCGCAGGGTGGAGGGCACGGTGAAGCCGGCGGCTTCGGCCTCGGCCAGAGCGAGCACCACGTAGGCGCTGACGTACGGGCTGGTGTGGCGCCCGCCGGGCCACAGCGCGAATCCGTCGCCGGTCCAGAAGCCGTCGAGGTCGTGCAGCCATCGCTCCACGACGGCCGTGCGGTCCCCGCCGAGCGCGTCGAGGTCGAAGGCGTCGAGCAGGTCATCGGCCAGCAGGAGGGGGCGCACGGCGGACGTGCGTTGCTCCAGACAGCCGTACGGGTAGGTGAGCAGGTATTCGGCGGCGCCGTCGAGGCCCACGAGCGCCGTGCCGGCCAGGCGGACGTCGAGGCCGCCCAGGTCGGGCTCGAATGCCTCGGGCATCACGACGGCTTCGCGGGCGGTGTCGGCCGTGGCGGCGAAGGTGGCCCAGGTCCGGGTGGTGGTGGGCACGAGGACGGGCAGGGTCACCTCCAGGGCGTCGCGGTCGCGGCCGAGTTCGGCCGAGAAGGTCAGCGCGGCGTCGCCGGCGGCGTCGGCGACCCAGGCGAAGCGCACCTCGCGCGTCTCTCCGTGCTGCAGCGGCACCGTCCGGGTGGCGGGGCCTTCGAGCAGGAGGCCGGTGGCCGCGGCGGTGACGGTGGCCGTGCCGGGGGCGCCGGTGGTGTTGGTCACCAGCACGCCGGCCTCGAAGCGGTCCTCCAGGCGGGCGAAGCGCGGCAGGGCCGGTTGCAGCACGAGCGGCTGGGTGACGGTGATGTCGGACCGGCCGGCGCCGAAGCGGTGGTCGGCCGTCAGCGCGGCGGCCATCAGGCGGAAGGTGGTCAGGCTCTCGGGGAGGCGGAAGGTGACGCGTGCGCGCCCCCGTTCGTCCGTTTGCAGCGCCGGGGCCCAGTGCGCCAGCGGGCGGAAGTCCCGGCGTAGTTGCGAGGCCGGATCGCCGCCCCCGCCGCCGAGGTCCTCCTCCTTCTGCCCGTAGTTGCGCTGCCGCACCAGGTTGGCCCGCGACTCGGCGGTCGTCACGCCCAGGCTGCGGGGGCCGTAGAACACCTCGAACGGGTCGGGCAGGGCGTAGCCGATCAGGTCCAGCACCCCGGCGTCGGCGGCGCTGAAGGCGATCTCGCCCGGTACGCCGCGGCCGGCGGCATCGACGAGCCGCAGCTCGACCGACACCTCATCGCCGGGCCGGTAGGTGGGGGCGTCGGGTTCGATCTCCACGCGGAGCTGACGCACGCCGGGGTCCACGCGCAGGTTGGCGTACCCGATCTTGAAGCCGGGGGCGCCGGCGTCGTGCGTGGCCGTGGGGGCGGCGGTGCGCCCGTTCAGCAGCACCACGCTCACGAAGGCGTTGGGCAGGTGCGCCTCGTCCAGCGGGATCTCCACCTGCGGCGCGCTGCCCACCAGCGTCTCGACGCGGCTCGACAGGATGCCCTCGCGCTCGACGGTGATCAGGGCGGTGGCTTCCTCGTAGGGCGAGAGCACCATGATCCGGGCCGTCTCGCCGGGCCGGTAGCGATCCCGGTCCGGGATCAACTCGATGCGGTCGTCGTCGCGCCGCTCCCAGGCCGTGTAGCCGGGGCCGGCGGCGTAGAAATAGGCTTCCGTGGCGATGGCGTTGCCGCGCAGATCCCGGCTCGTGGCACGGACGATGTAGCTGCCGCCCTGCCGGACGGGCAGCGCCAGGCGCAGCGCCCGGCCGGCCTCGGTCCGTACCGGCTGCGAGGCCACGACCTCCTCCACCCGCTCGCTGCGCCAGCGCAGCCGCCCGTCGGCGCCGACCTCGCGGACGCTGTTCCACTGCTGGCGGATGAGCGTGACCTCCACGGGACGGTCGCCCAGGACGTGGCCGTCGGGCGTGGCCGTGAGCAGGTCGACCACCATCGTCCGGTCCTCGGAGAGGTCGACGTAGCGGGTGCCGGTCTTCAGCCCGATGTAGTAGAGCCCCGGGTGCAGGGGTACTTCGGTGCGTGCCGTGGCCTGCTGCCGGGCGGGGTCGGTGACGGTGCCTTCCCAGACGATCCGCGTGGGGATGCCGTGGGTGTTGCCGGGAAGCGGACGGCGCACGCGCAGACGGCCGTTCTCGTCCAGCACGGTGTCGGCCCGCACGAGATCCTGGAAGAGGCCGTCGATGTAGCGGTACACCCCGAACGTGTAGCCGTCGAAGCCGGGCGGGCGGTAGGTGCCGCTGACGCGCTGGAGGCGGTAGGACACCGGCTGGCCCTGCATGGCGGCGCCGAAGAGGTAGCGCCCCGAGATGGTGCCCTCGAAGAAGTCGCCGGCGACGTACCCCGGCGCCAGGGAGGTCGCCTCGACGGCGAAGGTGGCTCGCCGGAAGGCGTCGACCCGGAAGGTGCCGGCGGCCAGGTCGCCCGGGCCGTAGTAGTCCTCCGCGGCGGCGGCCGTGTCCGCCGCGAGGATCACCCGGACGCCGTACGGCCCCTGCGCCGCACCCGCCGGCGCCGTCCAGTCGAGGTGGAACGTGCCCAGGTCGCTCGGGCGGAGGCGGCGGTCGAGGACGACCTGGTCGCGCGGGTCGCGGATGAAGACGCGGATGCTGTCGGTGACGGCGGCCCAGTCGCGGTCCTGCCGGCGGCGCAGGATACCCTTCAGGTGCACCGTCTCGCCGGTGCGGTAGAGCCCGCGGTCGGAGAAGACGGAGCCGGCGTAGGTGACCGGCTGCGGCCACCAGGCAAAGGGCACGTCGAAGCGGTACGGCTCCAGGCCGTCGTCGTAGAGGCTGCTGGTGAAGGCCAGGTCGCCCTCGTGCTCGACGAAGGCGTACTGGACGGGGCGGTCCCAGGCGCTGGGCGCGGTGAGGCCGAGGGCGTGCCAGCCCGGCGTCGTGGCCCGGCCCGTGGCGTCCGTCGTGCCGGTCCAGCGGACGGTGTTGTCGGCGTCGCGGAGGGTGACGCGGGCGTTCGGGACGGGCGCGGCCGTGCGGAGGTCGGTGACGAAGAGGAGGTTCTGGTGGGCGCTGAACTTGGCGGTGAGGCCCAGCCGTGTCACCTGGGCCAGCGCCGTGTAGGAGCGGGCCGGCTGCGTCCCGGCCTCCGGCACGCGCAGGTGCACGCCTACCACCCCCGTGCCGTCGGTCAGCAGCGTGTCGAGCCGGAGGGGGCGGATCCCCGGCTCGTTGCGTTCCAGGTCGAGAAGCCAGGGGCGGTCGGCGGGGACGGGGCGAGGCTGCTCGTTCCGCGGCTGATAGCCGTAGTAATGCTGGCTGTCGTAGGCGCGGAGGACGGGGATGATCTCGTCGGCGGCAAGCCGTCGGGTGCCCACGAAGACCCGGTCGATGTTGGTGGCCCGGAGCGGCAGGGCGGGTTCCTGATCGGCCTCGATGACCATCAGGCCCTGCGGCATCGAGGCCGTCGGGGTGAAGGCGCGGGTGCGGAAGGAGGCCTGCGCCGAGGCCAGCACCTGCCCGAAGGCGTCCTCCAGGCTGTCGATGCGGACGGTGTAGGCCGTCTCCGGGCGGAGCGTCACCGGCAGCACGTGCGACGTGCTCACCACGGCATCCCGGGCTTCGATGCCCGGCGGGAGCGCAACGGCCGGGCTGAACGAGACGGCCTGCCGCAGCGCCTCGAAGCGAACGGGCGTCGTGAAGGTCAGCGCGAGGCCACGGTCGGGCGCGAGGACCTCCTGGTCGCGCTCGCCCCAGGAGCGAGGCTGCGACACCTCGACCAGCCGCAGCGGTTCGTAGGTGCGAAACCCGACGGTCTGTTCGCCCTCGGACGGGAGCGGCCCTTCGACACCGCGCAGGCCGGGGGTGACGACCAGCACGTAGGCGGTCCCGGCCGTGAGCGGCGCAACCGGCTGCACGACGGCCGCCGTGTCCGCCTCGAAGCGCACGTCGACCGGGAGGCGGGCGCCGCGTTCACCGCGGTCGGTGCGGACGTAGAGCCGCAGGTGCTCCGCCGCGCGGGTCGTGTCGATCCGCTGGTTGAAACGCAGCCACACCGGGCTCGTCGGTGCCACGTAGCGAGCGCCGTCGGGCGGGTCGGAGGCGACGAGCGCGGGCCGTGGCGTCTCGAAGGTCCACGTGGCCCCGTCCGTCCAGGTGTCCCCGTCGACCGCCGTCAGCCCTCCCGCCAGGCGGGCGCGGAAGGCCGTGGCCCGGGGAAGCGGGGCATCCGGGACGAACAGCAGCGTCTGCGTGCCTTCCCAGCGCAGCGTGCCGGGCACGGCCGGGTCGAGCGTCAGCGTCTGCGGCGGAACCGCGGGCGCCTCGCCCAGCGGCACCATCGGCTTGCTGAAGGTGACGCTCACGACCAGGTCGGGGGGGCGGACGGAGAGCGGGCCGTTCGGGGTGACGCTCAGCAGCCGCAACGGCCCGTCCAGGCGCGGGATGAAGTCCGCCGCCGCGGGTCCATCGACCGGGATGCTGGTGACCGCGATGGGGGCGTCGGACGAGGCCGGGGGCTCCCCGCCACCGCAGGCGGCCAGGAAGCAGACGACGGACACGGCGAGGGCGAGGCGGCGAAGCATGGCATGACCGGCGGCGGGAAGGGAGGCGCTCGCGGGGGCCGGCGTCCCGGCGGCCCGCAGGCATGAGACCCGCGGCTCCGCTCCGGCGTTCCGCCGTGTCCTGCCGCGTTCCGCCGTGTCCTGCCGCGTTCCGCCGTGTCCTGCGGCCGGCCCGTTGCCGCACTCGTCAACAGTTGGTTACATGCCGATTGTTTATTCGTTTGAACAAGTAAGTGGCTGTAACGTATATTGGGCCATCATCACCAAACCGCGTCGGCGCCCGGAGTGGGAGCCGGCGCACCGGGATCCCTCATCCTCTCATCACCTGACCGTGTACGCACGTATGAAAACGCCTCGTCTCGTACTCACCTCGTTGCTCCTGGGCGGATGGCTCCTCGTCGGCTTCACGATGCCGGATCCGCCCGCCCGTCCGGCCGAGCGGGCCACGTACGTGGTCGACAAGGCGCACTCGCAGATCGGCTTCCGGGTCCGCCACCTGGGCATCTCGAACGTCACCGGTGCCTTCCGGGACTTCGAGGCGCAGGTCGTCTTCGACAAGGACGACCTGAGCACGCTGGAGGCCTCGGCCACCATCGACGTAGCCTCCATCGACACGGGCATCGAGCGCCGTGACAACCACCTGCGCTCGGCCGATTTCTTCGACGCCGAGACGTACCCCACCATCACGTTCCAGAGCACGGGCGTCGAGGAGATCGACGGCAACCGCTTCAAGCTCCGCGGTGACCTGACCATCAAGGATGTGACGAAGCCGGTCGTGCTCGACGCCGAGTTGCTCGGCACGGCGCCGGGTATGCGGGGCGGCGAGGTGGCGGCCTTCAGCGCCACCGGTGTCATCAACCGCTTCGACTACGGCCTGACCTGGAACAACCTGACCGAGGCTGGCGGCATCGTCGTCGGCGAGGAGGTCACCCTGCTGATCGAACTGGAAGCGGTCCGTCAGGAGTAGCGCGTCATCCCCCCACCGAACCCACCATCGGTGCCTGGCCGGCATCCGGAGCGCATCCGGGTGCCGGCCTTTTTCATTCCAGGCCGCGCACGACGATGGTGACCGGCCGGCTGCGCAGCCGGCGCCCTTCTGCATCGACGGCGCGCAGTTCGATGCGATGCGTACCGGGGGCGAGCGCCAGGGAGGCCGCGTCGATGGGGGCCGGCAGCCGGGTGTCGTTGACCCACCACGCCACCGCGCTGAGCGACGGGTCGGCGTGGCCGTCGAGGTGGATGCGCTGGTGGTCGGTACGCAGGACGGGGTCGAGCTGGTAGACGGTGCCGCTCTCGGGGTATCGGATGGTGAGGGCGTCGGAGTAGGCGAGGGGGCCGGGCGGGGAGGGCGGCGGTGCGTCGGTGGCCGGGGGCGGCAGCGGGAGGCCCTGTTCGCGCATCCAGCCGTGATACATCGGCGGGTAGACGGCGAAGAGCCGGTGCTCGACGAAGGCCGGGGGCGTCTCCGGCGTGGCTCGCCGTCCCGTCCGCCGGTCGATGGGAATGCGCCGGTGGACGGTGCAGGTGTCGGTCGGGACCGTCCCGGCCAGGAACAGCTCGTGCCGGCGGCGGGGGGTGTGGGGGCCGGGCAGGAGGCCGCTGGCGGGGGAGATCTCGGCGGTGACGAGCCCTTCGGGGCGGGGGAAGGGGCCGCCGGAGCCGAGGTGGCGCAGGATGCCGTTCAGGATGGGGCCGGCTCCCGAGACGCCGCTGACCCAGCGCATCGGCGTGCCGTCGAAGTTGCCCACCCAGACGGCGACGACGTGCCGGGGGGTGTAGCCGACGGCCCAGTTGTCCCGGTAGTCTTTGGACGTCCCGGTTTTGACGGCGGCGGGGAAGGGCAGCTCGAGCGGGCCGCCGCGGCCGAAGGCCGGGGCACGGGCCTCGGGGTCGCTGAGGATGTCGGTGATGAGGTAGGCCACCTGCGGCGAGAGGCCCATGGCCCGGGGCGGTTCGGTGGGCACGGTCAGGGTGTCACCGGCCTGCGTGCGGAGCCAGCGCACCGGCGTGACGGGGGGGAGGGAGCCGCCACGGGCCAGGCCGGCATAGGCACGGGCCAGTTCGAGCAGTTGCACCTCGCCGTTGCCCAGCGTCAGCCCGACGCCGTAGTGGGCGGCCGGCCGGTCCAGCGAGGCGAACCCGGCCCGGTGCAACAGGTCGAGCAGCCGCTCCGGGCCAAAGGCGCGGACGAGGTGCACGGCCGGTACGTTGTAGCTGCACGCCAGCGCCTGGCGGAGCGGCACGGGGCCGTGGTAGGTGCGGTCGTAGTTCTGCGGGGAGAACGCCCCACCGGCTTCGAGCACCTGCGTTTCCAGATCCGGCAGGATGGTGGCGGCGGTGTAGCGGCGCGAGGCCAGGGCCATCGCGTAGGTGAACGGCTTGAGGGCGCTGCCGGGCTGCCGCCGCATCCGCACCCCGTCGTTCTGCCCGCCGTGCCGCGCATCCCAGAAGTCGGCGCTGCCCACGTAAGCCCGCACGGCCCCGCTCGTGTCCAGCACGACGACGGCGGCGTTGGTGACGCTGGCATCGTCGAGCAGGCGCAGGTGGGCGCGGACCTGCTCGGTCACGGCGCGTTGCAGCGCGAGGTCGAGCGTGGTGCGGATCTCGGCGAGGTCGTCGGTCCGGGCGGGAAGGAGGCTGCGGACGAAGTGCGGGGCGTGGAAGCGGGGCGTCGGGGGTTGCAGGGCGAGCGGCAGGGCACTCAGGCGCCGGTGTTCCGAAGCGCTCAGGCGGCCGCTGCGTTCGAGCGCGGCCAGCACCTGCCGGTGCCGGGCCTGCGCCCGCTCCGGGTGGCGGAAGGGATCGTAGGCCGAGGGGCTCTGGGGCAGGCCGATCAGGAACGTCGCCTCGTGCAGCGTCAGGTCGCGGGCCGGCTTGCCGAAGTACAGCTGCGCCGCCGCCTCGATGCCGTAGGTCTGGTTGCCGAACGGCACCCGGTTGAGCCAGAGCGCCAGGATGTCGGACTTCGTCAGCGCCGCTTCCAGCCGGAGCGCCAGGTGCATCTCGGCCAGCTTGTCCGTCCAGCCCCGTGCCGAGGCGCCCCGGAGCGAGCGCGCCACCTGCATCGTGATCGTCGAGGCCCCGCTCGTGATGCGTCCGTCGCGCAGGTTCTGCCAGAGGGCTCGGGCCACGGCGATCGGGTCGATGCCGGGATGCCGGTAGAAGCGCCGGTCCTCCGTGGCGATCAGCGCGGCGACGGCCTCGGGGGGGATGGCCTCCAGCGGCACGGAGATCCCCCGGCCCTCCGGGCGGATCTCCTGGATCACGTCCCCGTGCCGGTCGGTGACCCGCAGGCTCGACACGGCCCGCCGTCCGAGCAGGTCGTCCGGCAGCGGCCACAGCAGCGAGGCGGCGACCAGCAGGACGAGGCCGGCGGTCATCGCCGCTGCGAGGCGGCGGCGGGAAACGCGAGGCGGGAAGGACGGCATCGGGGCGTGGGCGGCGGGGGATACGGACCCAACGACGATGCGTGTGCCGGGGATTCCGCGGGGGCCGCCCGCCGCAGGACGCGGCGGGCAGCGTGCGGCGCGGCAGGGCGGGGGGCATCCCGGTCAAACCAACGGGAGTCCGGGGATCCGCGAGAAATGCTTCTGATTGTGCGTCAGGAGGGGTTCGCCATGGAGAAGCGCCGTGGCTGCGATGAAAAGATCCCGGTGACCGATGACCAGATTCCGAATGCGCAACTCCCTGAAGAGGCGGGCGGCTTCCTCCGCAACGTGTTGCGTGAGAGGAAGCCGTATCAGATCGCCCGTCAAGATTTGTACGTCCTGTCGTTTGGCCGCTGTCGTGGCCCCGATCAGGAGTTCGTACAGGGTTACGGTGGACAGGCAGAGTCTGGTGCCATCCGGAATCCGGGCCAGCGCCGTGCTCGATTTATCGGCTGCTCGGAGATGCTCGATGAAGATGCTGGTGTCGATCACCCTGAGGATACCTTCCACTGCCACCGGGCAGCGGCTTCCTCGATGGGTTGCAGATCCTCCTCCGTCCAGCGGCTGACCTGCTGGATCTGCTCCCTGTACGCGGGTTTCATGACCGAGACCGGTGTCCGGGCGGAGCGTGTCAGGAGGAAGTCCCAGAAGGCCAGAAGTTGATCCTGAGCCTGTGGATCGAGCTGGTTGAATCTGTCCAGCAACGTGTCGTGGCTCATCGCAGTCGCACAGGAAATGGTTGGAAAGGGTGTAGTCCCGGAGCAGGGGCTTGTTCCAACCGGCGGCCTTGCCGGCGAGCGGGTACGGACCCGTACGATGCGGCGGGCAGCGTGCGGTGCGGCAGGGTGGGAGGGGGGAACCCGTGCCGCGGGGCCTGCGTGGACCGAGCCCGGTCGTGCCGTTCCCCTTCGGATCCTTCTCGGCTCCTCCTCGGACCATCCTTCGGACAGAGCAAAGCCATGCGAGACACGTACATCGTCGCCGCCGTACGCACCCCCATCGGCCGATTCGGCGGGGCGCTGGTCGATCACTCGGCGGCCGATCTGGCCGCCGAGGCCATGAAGGCCGCCCTGGAGCGCGCCGGCGTCTCCGGCGAGGCGCTGGATTTCTTCGTCTTCGGTCACGTGCTACGGGCCGGGCAGGGGCAGCTCGTACCCCGGCAGGCCGCCTTCAAGGCCGGCATCCCGAAGGCGGTCGACGGCGTCGCCGTGGACATGGTCTGCTCCTCCGGCATGATGGCCGTCTACAACGCCGCCCTGCTGGTCGGCGCCGGCGAGGCCGACCTGGTGCTGGCCGGCGGCACCGAGTCGATGTCGAACGCCGGCTTCTACCTGTCTTCCCGCGCGCGGTGGGGGTACAAGTACCTGCCGGGGCCGACGGAGCCGGTGCAGGACGTGCTGTTCCGCGACGGGCTCTCGGACCCCGCCTCGGGCGAGGCAATGGGCGAGCAGACGGAGCGCCTGGCGGCCGAGCATGGCGTCACCCGTGCCGAGCTGGACGAGGTCGCCGCCGCCTCGCACCAGCGCGCCGACCAGGCCACGCGTAGCGGCGCCTTCGCCGACGAGATCGTCCCGGTGACCTACCGCGACCGGCGCGAGACGAAGACGCTCACCGCGGACGAAGGCATCCGGCCGGGCACGACGCCGGATACCCTGGCCGGCCTGCGCCCGGCCTTCCGGTCGGACGGGGTGCTGACCGCCGGCAACAGCAGCCAGATCAGCGACGGTGCCGCGGCGCTGCTCCTCGCCAGCCGGGATGCCCTCGACCGGCACGAACTGACGCCGCTCGCCCGCCTCCGGGGCGGCGCATGGGCCGCCGGCGAGCCCTATCGCTTCCCCGAAGCCCCCATCCCCGCCGTCCGCCGCCTGCTCGACCGGCAGGGCGTGGCAATCCGGGACATCGACCTCTTCGAGAACAACGAGGCCTTCGCCCTCAACAGCCTCCTGTTCCACCGGATGCTCGGCGTGCCCTACGACCGGCTGAACGTCCACGGAGGGGCCATCGCGCTGGGGCATCCCATCGGCTGCTCGGGCGCGCGCATCCTGGTCACGCTCCTGCACGCCCTGCGGCGTACCGACCGGCAACTAGGCCTCGCCGCCATCTGCCACGGCACCGGCGGCGGCACGGCGATGCTGGTCGAACGCGTCTGACGCACCGCCCCGGTCCGGCCGACTCCGACGGCTCCTTCCGGCATGGCGGGCGTTGGAAAATCTCCGGCGCGTGCAGTAAGATGAAACGCTGACGCGCCGCCCCGATAGCCCCGGGGCGTAAGCGCTTTCGACGGACCGTTCACCGCCACCCCTGTCTGGATTCATGGATCAGATTACCGCTGCGTATTCCGGTAACGCCGACGTCTACGAGGCCCCGGCCGCCTTCAAGCAAACCGCCTACATCGACAGCCTGGAGGCCTATGAGCGGGTCTACCGGGAGTCGATCCGGGACCCGGAGGCGTTCTGGAAGACACAGGCCGCGCGCATCGAGTGGTTCACGCCGTTCACGAAGGTCAAGGACGTCTCCTATGACCCGCACGACGTCTCCATCCGGTGGTACGTGGGCGGTAAGACCAACGCGTGCTACAACGCCATCGACCGCCACCTGCCGGAGCGGGCCGCGCAGACGGCGCTGATCTTCGAGCCAGACGATCCGAACGAGCCGGCCCGGCACATCACCTACCAGGAGCTGCACGAGGCGGTCGGGCGCTTCGCCAACGTGCTCAAGAAACACGGCGTGAAAAAGGGCGACCGCGTCACCATCTACCTGCCCATGATCCCGGAGGCCGCCTTCGCGATGCTCGCCTGTGCCCGCATCGGGGCCATCCACTCCGTGGTCTTCGCCGGCTTCTCCCCGGACTCCCTCGCCGATCGCATCCTGGACTGCGACTCCACGCTCCTGATCACGGCCGACGAAGGGCTGCGCGGCGGCCGTCGCGTGCCGCTCAAGGCCAACGCCGACGAAGCCCTGAAGCGCTGCCCGGCGGTCACCACCTGCCTCGTCGTACGCCGCAGCGGCGGCGACATCGGCTGGGTCGAGGGGCGCGACGTCTGGTACCACGAGGCCGCCGCCGGGGTCGACGCCGCCTGCGAGCCGGAGCCGATGGATGCCGAAGACCCGCTCTTCATCCTCTACACGAGCGGCTCCACCGGCAAGCCCAAAGGCGTGCTCCACACGACGGCCGGCTACCTCGTCTACACCAGCCTGACCCACCAGTACGTCTTCGACTACCACGGCGGCATCGACCTCGACCTCGAGGGCAAGCCGCCCGCCCGCCCCGTCGGAGACGACCGCCGCGACGTGTACTGGTGCACGGCGGACGTCGGCTGGATCACCGGGCATAGCTACATCGTCTACGGCCCCCTCGTCAACGGCGCCACGCAGGTCTTCTTCGAAGGCGTGCCGACCTATCCCGACGTCAGCCGCTTCTGGGAGGTGGTCGACAAGCACCGCGTCACCATCTTCTACACCGCGCCCACGGCCATCCGGGCGCTGATGCGGCAGGGCGAAGCGCCGGTCCGGAAAACCAGCCGCCGGAGCCTGCGGGTGCTCGGCACCGTCGGCGAGCCCATCAACCCGGAGGCCTGGCGCTGGTACCACCGCGTCGTGGGGGAGGGCCGCTGCCCGATCGTGGACACCTGGTGGCAGACCGAGACGGGCGGCATCCTCATCACCCCGCTGCCCGGCGCGACGCCGCTGAAGCCCGGCAGCGCCACGCGGCCCTTCTTCGGCATCGAGCCGCAGGTCGTCGACCAGAACGGGCAGGTGCTCGACGGCCCGGCCGAGGGCATCCTCGTCATGGCCGACTCCTGGCCCGGGCAGGCCCGCACGGTGTACCGGAACCACGAACGGTTCGTCAACACCTACTTCACGGCCTACCCCGGCAAATACTTCACGGGCGACGGCTGCCGGCGGGACGAGGACGGCTATTACTGGATCACCGGACGGGTGGACGATGTGCTCAACGTGAGCGGCCACCGCATGGGCACCGCCGAGATCGAAAGCGCCCTCGTCAGCCATCCGAGCGTGGCCGAAGCCGCCGTCGTCGGCTTCCCGCACGAAATCAAAGGGCAGGGCATCTATGCCTACGTCACCCTGGTCGCCGGCGTGGAGCCGACCGAGGCGCTGCGCGAGGCGCTGGTGCAACACGTCCGCCACGAGATCGGCCCCATCGCCAAGCCGGATCACATCCAGTTCACCCCCGCGCTGCCCAAGACGCGCTCGGGCAAGATCATGCGGCGCATCCTCCGCAAGATCGCGGCGAACGAGCACGACCAGCTCGGCGATACGTCTACCCTGGCCGATGCCTCGGTCGTCGAAAACCTGATCGAGAACCGGCAGAATCGCTAGTGCTGCGGGGCAAGCGGGGTGAGGGGCCTCCGGGGCGGGCATCTCCCGCCGGTCCCGGCGCATCCCCTCATCCCGCCCCCGTGCCGAGCAACTCGGCCAGCGCCTGCTCTTTGGCGGCCTGCCGGTTTCGTTCCTGCGTCAGCGGCAGGGCGGTGCGGGGGATGGCCGGGTCGTCCCAGAAGCGAACGGTATCGCGCAGGCGGTCGTCCAGCAGGAAACCCATGGACACGCACGAGTTGGTGTGCGGCGTCAGCGCCAGCGGGCGGGCGATGGAGAGCACCAGAAACTCCGCATCCACGTCCGTGAAGTGCGTGCGGTCGACGCTGATCATCGGCTCGGAGGCGCCCCCGGCCTGCTGCCGGACGGCCAGCGCGCGCAGCACCTTCTTGGCCGGCCATCGCCGGCAATAGCCCTCCACCGGCTTGATCCCGTACGGGATCGGGACGGAGGACATGTTGAAGACCTTCGTCAACCGGTATTCTTCGGAGCCGACGGCATTGCTGAACCGGAGGAAATACCACTCGCGCAGGCCGTAGCGCTTCGGCAGCAACTCGGCCAGGCGGTAGAAGAACATCTCGGGCGTCACGTTGTGGCGTTGCAGGGCCGCCTGTAGCGGGGCGGCCTGCCACGTCGGCCGGTCGAAGATGGCCGCGAGGTCCTCCTCCAGCGCCGCCGGGTCGATGAACAGCGCCCCGGCGAAGTAAGAGGCCCGGTAGTTGTTCAGCACCTGCGTGAACGATTCCGCTTTGATCCAGGAGGAGGTGACGGGCCGCTCGGACAGCCCCAGGTGGCGAAAGCCGATCTCCCGTGCCAGCACGAACGCCCGCTGCGAGGGCAACAGGTTGCCGTTCAGGTACAGCCGGGGCGGGGTCCGGTCGGCATAGACGGAGCGGAAGGTGTGCAGGACGGGGTGTGCCGGCAGCGTGGTCGTGTCGATCTCATACCCGTAGGCCTCCTCCAGGTACGCCCGCAGCATCGCCTCCCGCAGCGGCGCATCCGCCGGCCAGGCCCGCGCGGCCCGAAACGCCGCGGCTTCGCGCTCGAGGTCTTCGAAATAGTTCGCGTGCAGATGCTGGTACGAGCGCAGCGCGGCAAAGAGGACGTGCTCCACCTGCACGTCGTACATCTGCACGATCTCGGCGAACGTGCGGAAGAGCGCCCCGGCCTTGGTGGGCTCGTCTGAGACCAGCCCGAACAGTTCCTGCGGTTCGACCCCGAACAGCTCGAACGGAAATTCCTGCACGAACGTCGAGTTGATGATCGTCTTGAGCGGGTTCAGCGGTTCGCTCACCTGCACCGACACCAGCTCGTCGAAGGGCACCCCCAGCGCGTCCGCCAGGGTCAGCAGCTTGTCGGGCTTCGGGTATTTTTTGCCTTTCTCGATTTCGCTGAGGTACGAGACCGAGAGGCGTGCCCGTGCGGCCACCTCGCGCAGCGGCAGGTTGCGCGCCTGGCGCAGGGTTTTCAGCTTCAGCCCCAGGATGAAGCGCAGATGGGCCTCGTTCATCGCTCGATACGGACGGATGGGCGGGAGTCGTTTCGCTGCGGGCGAATATACGAACGCCACCATACCGCGAGGAGATCTTTCAGGACCGTGGATCGTCAGCGAAAATTCGCTTGACTGGAACGAATCAGGGTCCTATGCTCGATGGTAACCTGTTCGCTGAGGCCTTTTGGGTACGAAAATGGCCGGTGTGGCGGGATGACGAGCGGCGGATGCGCCTGTGGCGCAGCGAAAATTCGCTGTTGGCCTACGGGCGAACGGGCTGCGGCAGGCGATACTGAGACCCCCAACACGAGCCTTGTGCAGGCGATCGACGCGAAACGGTGAGGCTCACGAAGATCAGGGTAGTGCCCATGCGCATCGTACTGTTTGGACCTCCGGGAGCCGGGAAAGGCACGCAGGCCCGCCGGCTGGTCGAGGAGCTGGGGCTCCGGCACATCTCCACCGGCGATCTGCTCCGGGCCGCCGTCGCGAAACACACGCCCCTCGGTCGGCAGGCCGAGTCGTACATGAAGGCCGGCCGGCTGGTCCCGGGCCGCATCGTGGAGGGGCTGGCCGAGGAGGCCATGGCCGCCGCCGGCTGCGACCGGTTCATCCTGGACGGCTATCCGCGGACGGTTCAGCAGGCCCGGTGGCTCGATGCCTTCCTCCGGCGGCAGCAGGCTCCCCTGGATGCCGTCATCAGCCTGGACGTGACCGACGAGGTCATCGTCGCGCGGCTCTCGAAGCGCCGGACCCATCGGATCACGGGGCGGACGTATCATCTGGACTACGACCCGCCGCCGCGGAGCATCGACCCGACCCTGATCGTGCAGCGTCCGGACGATCGCCCGGACGCCATCCGGCACCGGCTGGAGGTGTACCATGCCCGGACGAAGGCGGTGGAGGGCTACTACCGCCGGCAGGGGTTGCTGCACGTGGTGGACGGCGATGCCGCCGTCGACGTGGTATTCGGGCGGATCCTGAAGGTGATCGAGCGCGCCGTCGTTCAGCCGATGACCTGACGGTTCAGCCGGCGTGCCGGAGGGCCAGCCGCAGCGCCGCCTCGGCGGGGGTCGTGGTGGCGTCCTGGATGGGCCAGCCCGGCACCACGCGTGCCAGCGCCGGCAGCAGGCGGGCCCGGTAGGCCGGAGCCTGCGTCAGCCCCCCGTAGAGGGCCAGACGAGGGTGCACGTCTCCGGTGCGTTCCACCAGCCACGCCACGCGCTGCGCCAGCGCCTCGACGTTGCGTTGCAGGATCGCCGCCGCGACCGCGTCGGAGGCCGCCGCCTCCAGCACCAGCGGAGCCACCTGTTGCAGCGCGAAGCCGTCCCGGTAGACGGCCCGGATCAACGCTTCGGGGGAGGTCAGGCCGAAGGCTTGCGCGACGGCGGGGGTCAGGGCCGTGGCCGGTCCGCCATCGAACTGATCCGCCACGGCTTGCAGGGCTTGCAGGCCGAGCTGGTAGCCGCCGCCCTGGTCCCCGAGCAGGTAGCCCCAGCCGCCGCTGCGAGCGAAGGCCCCGGTGCGCGTCCGGGCCAGCACGATCGACCCCGTGCCGGCGATGACGAGGAGGCCGCTGCCGCCGTCGAAGGCCGCTTCCAGCGCGATCTCGGAGTCCGGTCGGACGTCAACGACGACGTCGGGGGGCAGGTGGCGGCGGAGGGCGTCGGTCAGGGCGTCGCGGTCCTCCGGGCGGCCGGCGCCGGCGACGCCCAGACACACGGCGGCCAGGGGCGCGGAGGCGGCCTCTGCGGCTTCGTGGATCAGCGTCGCCAGGGTGGCCGCCGTGCCGTCGGGGCCTCGCCGTTGCAGGTTAGCTCCGGCCCCCTGCGTGCGGGTGATGCCGCCGCCGGGATGCAGGGCGGCACAGAGGGCGGTTTTCGTTCCTCCGACGTCGAGGCCGAGGTAGAGCCGGGGGTGAGGCATGAATCAGCGGTGGGGCGGTTCGAGACGGGTGATGCGGGTGGCGGGTGGATCGCCGAAGTGGAGGGGGCGGGCTTCCCGCGCCGCCTCCAGGATTCGCAACGGGGACGAGCGCCGGTCGACGTGGCGGGGCCGGACGGTCCAGTCGGAGGGGTGCCGGCTGGTGGTCCAGCTTTCCCAGACGGCGGGGCCGGCCGGTTCCTCGGGGAGGGCGGAGGCGCCCCAGTAGAGGGTGGAGGGGTGCCCGCGGCCCGGCAGGAACAGTGGGGCGAAGCGCCGTCCGTCGGGCGGCAGATCGATCCGGCGATGCGACGCCGTGGCCGACCAGACGGGGACGTAGCGTGTGCGGGGGGCCGTCTGCTCCCAGCGCCACAGGCTCAGGTCGGCGCCGTAGGCGTCGGTCAGCGCGTCCAGGGCGCTGCCCAGGGTCCGGGCGAAGGCGTCGGCATCGGCGGTAGCGGTGTCGCCGGGTACCGGCAGCGCGCCCGCGTCCTCGCGGAACCGGGTCATCCAGGCCTCCAGGATGGTGGCGGCGATGCTGGCCCGGGTGTACCGGAAATCCCAGTTGTGCAGGTAGGTCAGCGCCTCCGTCATCCGTGGGGAGGCCGCGGGCAGCGTCTCCAGGCGCGTCAGCAGCCAGGGGGTCAGCCGGGCCGCCCAGCGGCTGTAGGTGTCATCCTGCCACGCCCCCGAGGGCAGGTACGACGGGGAGGCCCGGCTCATGGAATCCAGGTGGGCGGCCGCATGGCGGGACCACCGCTGGTTGCTCACCAGCACACCGTCGCGCAGAGGAAACTGCACCGAGGGCGCGCCGAGGATCGTCCAGCGGCCGTCGAGTTCGACGCGCAGCCCATCGCCGCGCAGGAGCCGGAACGGTTGTGGATCGTCGGTTGCGAGGGCCTGCCAGGCGGCCAGATCGCTGCCGGGCGTCAGGCCCGGCCAGGTCAGCGCCCAGAGGCTATCTCCGGGCCGGGGCGACCGGGAGGACAGGTAGAGGGTGTCCCCGCGCTGGAAGGCCTGCACGAGCCGTTCCGAGCCACCGGCGATTTCGATGCGTTCGAAGCGGGCCGGGAGGGCATCCGGTACGGGCCGTTTCGGCTCCAGTCGCGCCGTGCTGGACCAGAGCAGCGCCCAGGTATGCCGGGTGGACTGACCGGCAGGGAAGAAGGGCGTCCCCGGGAGCGTAGCCACGCGCAGGGTGTCGTCGGGCAGGAGGAGGCGGACGTCGTGGTAGAGTGGCAGCGCCGAGTGGCCGTAGACGTGCCGCTGGGCCACGTAGGCGGTGTCGGACTGGCGCTGGGTCCAGGCCTGGCTGAAGGCGAAGCCCGAGAGGTGCAGCCAGTCCCGCAGGCCGTCGTCCAGCGACAGAAAGGTGCGGACGTCTTCGGGGAGGGCAGAGTCGGGGAGGGCGGAGGAGTCGGGCCGGGCGGGGGTGTGGGCGAGCCAGGCGAACAGCCGCTCCAGGGCCAGCGTGTGCCAGGGTTGCCACGGTTCCAGGGGCAGGTCGAGCAGGACGACTTCCTCGCGGTAGCGGGCCGATGCGCTGCGCAGGGCCGCATTTACGCCGTCGCTGTAGGCGGCCAGCAGGGCGCGGTCCACCTCGGGCAGGGCCGCCTCGGTGCGGCGGGCGAGGGTCGCCCATCCCAGCCATTGGCCCAGGCGGTCCAGGTCCACGACGTCCGGGCCGAACCAGGTGGACAGGGCGCCCAGCGCGGTCTGGCGATACAGCAGGAGCGCCCAGGTGTGGTCCCGTCCGTGCACGTAGCCCAGCGCCCGGAGGGCATCCGGCCAGGAGGTCGCCTCGATCGTCGTGGCGGTGGGGGCATGGTCGTAGACCCGAGTCGGGGCCTCCAGCGCGGGCACCTCCACCACGGGCGGCGGGGCCTGGCCGAGGTCATAGGCGAGGTACCACAGGAGCACGCCGGCGAGCACCAGCGCGGCCAGGGCCAGAGCGAGGTAGGGCAACGGGCGGGACACCAGCGGCCGGCGGCTTGGTCAGCGGGGCGAGGCGGTGAGGCGGGCGGATCGGCGGGCGTCCAGCCAGGCGGAAAAAGCCTCCAGGGAGCGGGCATTGAGGCACTGTTCCGGCGTCAACCAGCCCTTGCGGGCCACCTCCACCCCCCAGCGCATGTCCTGCAGCCCGTCGATGCTGTGCGCGTCCGGGTTGATGGCGATGAGCACCCCCTGGCGCGTCGCCTCCCGGATCCAGCGCCAGTCCAGGTCGAGGCGGTAGGGGTTGGCGTTGAGTTCGATGGCGACGCCGTGCTCGGCACAGGCCGCGATGACGCGGGCGTGATCCAGCGGGTAGCCCTCGCGGGAGAGCAAGAGCCGGCCGGTGGGATGGCCCAGGATCGTCGTGGCGGGATGCCGGATGGCCCGGAGCACCCGCTCCGTCGCTACGTCCTCGGTCATGTCGAGCCCCACGTGGACGCTGGCGACGACGAAGTCGAAGCGCGCGAGCGTGTCGTCGTCATAGTCCAGCGAGCCGTCGGCCAGGATGTCGGCTTCGATGCCGCTGAAGACGCGGAAGGCCGGGCCGCCGTCAGAGGCGAAGGCCTCGTTCAGGGCCGCGATCTCTGCCTGTTGCTCCCGGACGCTCTGCGGCGAGAGGCCGCCGGCGATCTTGAGCGACTGGCTGTGGTCGCAGATGCCGAAGTACTGCAGCCCCATCGCCCGGGCGGCTTCGGCCATGGCGCGCAGGGAGTGTGCGCCGTCGCTGTAGGTCGAGTGGTTGTGCAGCGTGCCCTGGAGGTCCTCGAAGGTGATCAGCGTCGGCAGGGAGCCCCGGGCCGCCGCCTCCAGTTCGTCCGCTCCCTCCCGCAGCTCCGGGGGGATCGGGGCCAGGCCGGCTCGTTCGAAGACGCCCGTCTCCTCGGACAGCGGCGGGGGCGCTCCGTGGGCGGCCTCATAGGCCCGGACGTGCGCCTCCGAGCCGGTTTCACGCCACCAGGCCGTGCCGAAGGCCTCCGCCGGCACACAGCGAATCCGCGCCGGGAGCCCGTCCGCCAGGCGGGTGTGCACCGTGGTGGGGTCATCCGGGTCGATGCGCACCGTCTCGGCGGGCAGATTCAGCGCCCCGGGCAGCGCCGCGGCCTCGGCGACCGCCACGAAGACGGCTTCGTCGACGGTTTCGAGCTTGCGACGCAGGGCCCCGGCGATCTCCGCCCGCGGCACGACCCGCCGCAGCCGGTCGAGCACGTGCAGGGCGTGCGGGAGGGCGTCGGCGTAGCGCCGGCGTGTGTCGTAGGCCCGCAGCAGGCGCGTATTCGCCAGGATCGACGCCTGCGACTTCTCGCCGAAGCCGTCGAGCGAGGCCAGGCGGCCGGCCTCGGCGGCGGCTTCCAACTCGGGCAGCGACGTGATGCCGAGCGACTGCCACAGCTGCCGGGCGCGCCGGGCGCCCAGGCCCTTCACGCGCAGCACGTCCAGCAGGCCGGGAGGGAGGCTCCCCAGCAGGTCGTCCCGGAGGTCGAACGAGCCCCGGGTCAGGATGTCGCGGATCGGGCCGGCCAGCCCGTCTCCGATGCCGCGCAGGCGCGTGAGTTCGCCGCGTTCCAGCAGCGCCTCGACCGGCTCGTCCAGCCGCTCCAGCGTGCGGGCGGCGTTGCTGAAGGCGCGGGCGCGGTACGGATTGCCGCCGGTCAGTTCCACCAGCGCGGCGGTTTCTTTGAGGATGCGGGCGACGGCTTTGTTCGTCATGGTCGGCAGAGGGTCGGCGCGTGGGGCACAGGTACGCCCGGCCGGTGCCCGCGTTTCCTCGAACCCCGGAGGCGCCTTCAGCCGCGGTGCGCCACCCGTCCCGCCCGGCATGGGCGGAAGGATCACGTCGCACCCGCTTTCCGTAGCCGCAGAGATGCGCCGCGTGCCCCTTGTCCGCCGTGCCCGCCCGGCGCACTTTGTGGCCGATGGGATTGCGTTCTCCATGGGAGCGCCCCGAAGGGACTGCCCCGAAGGGAGCGCCCCGGTGAGGACGCCCGGCATTTCTCATGACACGGTAGATTCGTATGTTGCGACGCAAGACGGTCAGACAGGGCAAGGAGCGCTCCATGAAACGATCCGGTATCCTCGCGATGGCCGCCGCCCTGATCGTGGCGGCCGGCATGCTGCTCGGGTTGCAGATCGGCTCGGCGGTGTCCGGCAGCCACGCCCACGAGGCCTTGCAGAAGCTCGAAGAAGCCTATCTGCTCATCAACCGGCACTACGTGGACGAGGTCGACAGCGGACGGATCGCCGAGGAGGCCATCCGCGGGATGCTCGCGGAACTCGACCCGCATTCCGTCTACATCGACGCCGAGCGGATGCGCCGGGTCAACGAGGACTTCGACGCCTCGTTCGAAGGCATCGGCATCTCGTACGAACTCGTCGAAGGCCCCGACGGGCAGGACACCCTGGCCGTGTTGAACCCGTTACCCGGCGGCCCCAGCGAGCAGGCCGGCCTGCGCTCCGGGGACCGGATCGTGGCCGTCGACGGGACGCCGGCCATCGGGTTCACCCACGAGGACGTGCAGCGGACGCTGCGAGGCCCGCGGGGCACCCGCGTGACCGTCACCGTGCTGCGGCCCGGCTACCAGAACGAGCTGACCTTCACCATCGTCCGCGACGAGATCCCCCTCTTCACGCGCGACGCAGCCTACATGCTGGACGACCGCACCGGGTACATCAAGCTGAACCGCTTTGCCCGGACGACCTACCAGGAGTTCGTCGAGGGGCTTCAGCAGCTGCGGCGGCAGGGGATGGAGCGGCTGATCCTGGATCTGCGCGGGAACGCCGGCGGCTACATGGACATGGCGATCCGCCTCAGCGACGAGTTTCTGACCGAAGGGCAGGTCATCGTCACCGCACGCGGTCGGCTGGCGGAGAACAACCTGGAGAGCCGCGCCCGCTCCGGCGACCTGTTCGAGCAGCAGCCCGTGATCGTGCTCGTCGATGAGAATTCCGCCTCGGCCAGCGAGATCGTGGCCGGGGCGCTGCAGGACCATGACCGCGCGCTCATCGTGGGGCGCCGGACCTTCGGCAAGGGCCTCGTGCAGAAGCAGTTCACCCTGGCCGACGGCAGCGCCGTGCGGGTGACCATCTCGCGCTATTACACCCCCTCCGGCCGGCTCATCCAGACGCCGTACCACCACGGCGACCGGGAGGCCTACTACGAAGCCAAGGCCGAGCAGCGGCGGCACGAGGCCCACCTGAGCACCGAGGAGATCATCGAGCAGATCCCCGACTCGCTCCGCTACCGGACCGACCACGGCCGCATCGTCGGGGGCGGCGGGGGGATCCTGCCGGACGTGGTCGTGCCGCGGGATTCCGTCTCGGCGCTGATGCAGACGATCCTGGGGCGGAACCTGGAGGACGGGTTCGTGCGGGAGTGGTTCGACCATCACGGCGAGGCTCTGCGCCGCACGTACCCGGACCTGGAGGCGTTCCGGGCCGGGTTCGAGGTCGGGGATGCGATGCTGGAGGCCTTCGTGGCCTACCTGCAGGCGCACGACGTGGCCATCGTCGAGGCGCCGTTGCAGGCCGAGCAGGAAGCGGCCCGGGCCGCCGGTACGCTCTTTACGGCCGACGCCTTCGCGCAGGACCGTGCCCTGATCGCCAACGTGCTCCAGGCGCGCCTGGCCGTGCGTCTGTTCGGGCACAGCGCCCAGTATCCCATCCTCCACCGGATGGACCCCGTCGTGCAGGAGGCGATGCGGCGCTGGGGCGATGCCGGTGGCCTGGCCGCCCTCTACGCCGACCGCCGCTGATCGTTCGCGCGGGGGTCGATGACCGTTCGCGTGGTGGACGCCGTTTCGCAGGACGAGCGGCCGGGGAGCAACTTTGGGCCGGATGCGGTGTCTTGCCCCCTGGAACGCCCCCGTTTGCCGGGTTCGTGCGGGGTTGGCGCATTGATTCTGGCCGCTCCGGTCGATATCATGGCTGCCTCGTCACGAGCCGGCAGGTTCGTGCGCTCCGTTTCGTTCCGGGCGTGGCATTTCACGAAGGCACGTGATTATATTGGACGCCGAACCAGGTCGGGTCCGACGCGGCCTCGCGGGTCAGCCCGGGTCCCCACCCCCGTTTCCCTAACTCACCAGTCGTTTTCATCGGAGGAGTCAATCCCATGGAGCTTATCAGCGTTCTCATGATGCTGCCGCAGGAGGCAGCCGCCAGCGGCGACGTGATCAACGTCCTGGTCCAGCGGTTCAATGAGGGGGGCAACTTCATGTGGCCCATTCTCATCTGCTTGATTCTGGGTCTGGCCATTGCCTTCGAGCGCATCATCACGCTCAACCGGGCCGACATCAACACCCGCAAGTTCATCCTCGAAGTCAAGAAAGCGCTCGAGACGGGCGGGATCACGGCGGCCGAGGAAGTGTGCGCGAACACGCGCGGGCCGGTGGCCTCGGTCTTCCAGGCGGGCCTCCTGCGCCACGACGAAGGCATCGAGGCCGTCGAGAAAGCCGTCATCTCCTACGGCTCCATCGAGATGAGCTTCCTGGAGCGCGGGCTCGTCTGGCTCTCGCTCTTCATCACCATCGCCCCGATGTTCGGCTTCCTCGGGACGGTGATCGGCATGGTCGAGGCCTTCGACGCCATCGAGCAGGCCGGTGACATCTCGCCGAGCCTGGTGGCCGGTGGTATCAAGATCGCCCTGCTGACGACGGTCTTCGGCCTCATCGTGGCGATCATCCTCCAGTTCTTCTACAACTACGCCGTCTCCAAGATCGACCGGATGGTGGTGGAGATGGAAGAAGCCTCGATCGAGCTGATCGACTCGCTGGTGTTGCTGCAGGCCGGCCGGCCGCTGACGGAGCCCACGCCGAGCGTCTCCGCCGGCGGGGAGCAGTCCTGACCGGCACGGCGGCTCTCCGGGCCGCCTCCTGCCCGGCTCCTGTCCGGGATGCCCGGGTTGATGCTCCGGGGCGGCGGTGCGGTCGCCGTGCCGCCGCCCGCTCCTCAACCACCCCCGTAAGATCCAGCGATTCATGGATACTCTCGTCCCCTACGCCATCATGGCCGTTCTGGCCCTCGTCGGGCTGGGCCTGCTGGCCATCGTGATTTTCGGGCTTCGGAACATTGCCTTCGGCAAGGTGAGCCCCACCTCGATCGCCATCGGTGCGGTGCCGGCCCTCCTCCTGATCGTGCTCGGCTTTGCCACCGGCGACTGGGACTGGGCGGCCATCGTCACGGTCCTCGTCACCGCCGGTTTGGCCATCCTGGCCCTGCTCATGTCCAGCATCCGGGGCCTCTTCACCTGATCCCGGCCTCCGCGCCCGGATCCGTGAACGCGCCGACCTAGAAGCCTCTTACCCATGGGATTGCTCGAAAAACGTAAGCGGGAGGACGTAGAAATCCCGACCGCCTCCATGGCGGACATCGCCTTTCTGCTCCTCATCTTCTTCCTGGTGACCACCACCATCGACGTCGATACCGGCATCGGGATGGTGTTGCCGCCGAAGCTCGACGAAACGGTCGAGCCGCCGCCCGTGCGGGAGCGCAACATGTTCAAGATCCTCGTCAACGAGGAGGGCCGGCTGCTCGTCGAGGACAAGCCGCTGCCGGTCAGCCAGTTGCGCGCCGAGGTCAAGAAGCACGTGATGAACTGCGTGCCCGACTACGGCTACGGCTGCCTCCCGGAGTACTCGGAGAGCCCCGACGACGCGGTCATCTCGATCAAGACGGCCCGGCAGACGCCCTACGACGCCTACATCCAGGTGCTCGACGAGGTCTGGATGGCCTACTTCGAGATCTGGGACAACGAGGCGCGCAAGCGCGGCTACCCCAGCTACGAAGCCTATCGGAACCAGCTGGAACCCGGCGAGGAAAACGAGATCCGCGACCTGATCAAGGCGCAGATCTCCATCGCCGAGCCGGACCCGAGCTGATCTGCACGGCGCCTTCGTTCGCCCCTGCCTCCACCCCTCTAGCTATCCGATTCGATGTCGAAGCATTTCAAGAAGAAAAGCGCCGAGACGAAGCAGGAGATCCCCACGGCCTCCCTGCCGGACATCATATTCATGCTGCTCATCTTCTTCATGGTGACGACGGTGCTGCGGGAGACGACGGTGCAGGTCCGCACCACGCTGCCCCGCGCCGAAGCCCTGACGAAGATCGACCAGAAGCGCCTCCTGTCCTACATCTACATCGGCCCACGCAAGCTCAGCAACAACCGGCTGGGTGAGACGGCGGTGCAGATCGACGATGCCCTGGTCGAGGACATCTCGACCATCCGAACGATCATGTACCGCAAGCTCGTCGAGCAGCCCAAGCTCATCGTCTCGCTGCGGGTGGACGAGGATTCGGAGATGGGTATCGTGACGGACGTGCAGCAGGAACTGCGCGAAGCCGGCACGCTGCGCATCAACTACTCGTCCCGCCGCGACGTGGCCGGGGGGACCGGGAGCGGTTGAGCGCGCATTCTTCAACAGAAACGAAAAGCCCTGCTCCGGCAGGGCTTTTTTATTGGGGAACGCGCCGGGCCTGCCGGTGCGTATGACGCGCAAGGTTCCGGGCCGGCCGGAGCGGCCGTTCAGCCGGCCAGAGCGGCCGTGAGGCGTTCGCCGCCGGAGGGCCGGCGGTCCCGTCGAACCGATCACCCCAACGCACATCGTTATGGCCTACACCATCACGCTGATCCCCGGCGACGGCATCGGCCCGGAAGTCGTCGAGGCAACCCTGCGCGTGCTCGACGCGACGGGGGTGGAGTTGACGTGGGACCGTCAGGACGCCGTGGGGACGGCCGCCGTGGAGCGGTTCGGCACGCCCCTGCCGGAGCCGGTCCTGGCCTCGATCCGCCGGCACCGGGTGGCCCTCAAAGGGCCCGTCACGACGCCCGTGGGCAAGGGCTTCAAGAGCGTCAACGTGCAGCTGCGGCAGAAGCTCGACCTCTACGCCAACGTGCGCCCGTGCCTGACGCTGCCCGGCCTCCGCACGCCGTTCCAGAACGTCGATCTGGTCATCTTCCGGGAAAACACGGAGGGGCTCTACTCCGGCCTGGAACACTTCGATGAGCGCCTGCAGATCGCCGATTCGACGGCGCGGATCTCCCGGCGCGGCTCGGAGCGCATCATCCGGTTCTGCTTCCAGTATGCCCGCCGGCACGGATACGACCTCGTCACGCTGGCGCACAAGGCCAACATCCTGAAGCTGACCTCGGGGCTGTTCCTCTCGGTCGGGCGGGAGATCGCGGCGGAGTTCCCGGACATCACGTTCAATGACCGGATCATCGACAACATGTGCATGCAGCTCGTCATGCACCCGGAGCAGTACCAGTGCATCGTGACGACCAACCTGTTCGGGGACATCCTGAGCGACCTGGCGGCGGGGCTGGTCGGGGGGCTGGGCGTGGTGGCGGGCGCGAACATCGGCGATGAGGTGGCGGTGTTCGAGGCGGTGCACGGCAGCGCGCCGGACATCGCCGGGCAGGGCATCGCCAACCCGACGGCGCTGATCCGTTCGGCGGAGATGATGCTACGCCACCTGGGCGAGGCGCAGGCCGCCGATGCCGTCCGCCAGGCGCTGATCGACACCTTTACCGAGGGCACCCACCTGACCCGGGACCTCGGCGGATCGGCGTCCACGATGGCCTTCGCGGACCGGGTGGCCGAGCGGGTGGCCGCCCTCCGCGCCGGATGAGGCCGCCGGCCCCTGTCCGACGACGTTTCGGAACGGCTCTGTTCGAATTCTGATGACCGACGTTCGGAGATGATTCAGCGCATTCAATCCGTATATCTGTTGCTGGGCGCGTTGTGTGTGCTCGCGCTGCTGTTCGTGGACGGCCTGTGGACGTCGCCGGCCGCCGAAACGCTGTCCTGGTTCGGGCCGGCCGTGCTGGGGATCGGGGCGGTGGTGGTGTTCGTGGCCGTGGCCAGCATCTTCCTCTACAAGAACCGATCGAGGCAGCGCTCGGTGATCGTCGCGTTGCAGGGGATCACCCTCGTCTTCGTGCT
Source organism: Roseithermus sacchariphilus (assembly GCA_003285105.1). Lineage (GTDB taxonomy): Bacteria > Bacteroidota > Rhodothermia > Rhodothermales > MEBIC09517 > Roseithermus > Roseithermus sacchariphilus. The sequence continues at coordinate 2,772,813 of CP030158.1, forward strand.
GGTGCTCTATGCGGGGCTCTACCTGACGGGGATGCTGGCGTCGCTCACGGCGTCCTCGGCGGCCGTCTCGCTCGTGCTCATCCTGCTCCTGCCGGTGCTGGCGTACGTGTGCTTTTTCCTGGCCCGCCGGGGGGTGGAGAAGGACATCGCGCTGGTCCGTTCGATGGATCGCCTGCGGTAGCGGGCACCGGAGGGAGGCACGCACGTGACGCAGGGTCCGGCTTCTCGCCCGTTCCGGGTATATCCGATTCTGATGGTGGGGCTGCTGAGCATCTCGTTCAGCCCGATCCTGGTGCGGTTTGCCTCGGAGGCGCCCGGCGAGGCGGTGGCCGTCTGGCGGACGGTGATGGCGACGCTGTTGCTCGCCCCGGCGGCGCTGGTGCGCATCGGCCCGGAGGTGCGTCGGTTCACGCGCAGGGAGCACGGCTTCATCGTGGCCGCCGGGGTGGTGCTGGCCTTTCATTTCATCACGTGGATCGAGTCGCTCTACCACACCACCGTGGCGAGCGCCTCGGTGCTGGTGGCGATGAGCCCGATCTTCCTGGCGGTGCTGGGCTTTCTCTTTCTGCGGGAGCGGCTGGCGTTGCGGACGGTGGTGGCGGTGCTGGTGGCGGTGCTGGGGGCGGTGCTCATCGGGGTGGGCGATGCCGGCGATGCGCGGGCGGCCCGGGCGGTGCTGGGCAACAGCCTGGCCCTGGGCGCGGCCCTGCTGGTGAGCGTCTACCTGATCATCGGCCGCGTCGTGCGGCAGCAGACCTCCTGGCTGGCGTACGTCTTCCCGGTCTACACGGTCGTCGCGCTGACCACCGTGGGCTTTGCCGTGCTGCGCGGGGTGCCGCTGTTCGGCTACGAGCCGGCGTTCTACGGGCTCTGCGCGCTGATGGCGCTCGGCCCGCAACTCCTCGGGCACGGCTCGATCAACTACGCCATCAAGTACTTCCCGGCCGCCATCATCGGGCTGTTGACCTTGCTGGAGCCGGTCGTGGCCTCCGTGGCGGCCTACGTGCTCTTCGGGGAGCAGCCGGGGCTCGTAGCGGCGATGGGGATGGCGCTGGTGCTGGCGGCCGTGCTGGCGGCCCTGTGGCCGCGGCGGCGGTCGGTGGCGGCATCCTGAGCCCGCTCGCTTCAGACGGGCTCGCTGGCTGTCAGCTCGCTGGCCGTCGGCTCGAAGCAGTCCGGGGGGAGATCGCGGAAGCGACGGCGGCCCCGGAGGAAGTAGTCGACCACGATGCTGCCGCGGTAGGGGAGCGGGACGACGCGATCGCTGGGGCGGGGGCGGTCGGCAGCGAAGGCAGGCTTCATGCGGTGGGCGTCCGCGTAGGCGCGCAGGATGGCGCCGGCCTCGCCGAGGCGCCCCGTGGCGACCGCCCGGAGGATCGCCAGGCCGTCCAGGAGCAGGCGCTCCGGGAAGCGGCGGCGCCAGACGTCGGGCGGGAGGTTCTTGTAGAGCAGCAGGAGGTTGTTGCGGAAGTTGAGGTAGACCTTGCGGGCGTCCCCTTGCGGGAGGGAGCCGCCGCCGATGTGGCGGACGGCCACGCGGGGCTCGACGCCGACGCGGTACCCGTGGCGTTGCAGCCGCCAGCACAGGTCGATCTCCTCCATGTGCATGTAGAACCGCTCGTCCAGCAGGCCGGTCGTCTCCAGGGCCGAGCGTCGCAGGAGCAGGGCGGCGCCGCTGGCCCAGAAGGCGTAGCGCGCCGCGTCGTACTGCCCCTCGTCGTCCTCCATGGTGTCGAAGATGCGGCCGCGTGTGAACGGGTAGCCGTGGCGGTCGAGGAAGCCGCCGGCGGCTCCGGCGTACTCGAAGCGTGCCCGGGGGCCGACCTGCAGCAGCTTGGGCTGGAGCGCACCCAGCGCCGGCTCGGCTTCCATGCGCGCCACCAGCGGCTCCAGCCAGCCCGGCGGGACGAGCACATCGTTATTCAGCAGAAGTACGTATTTTCCCGTCGCGTACGGGAGGGCTTCGTTGTTGCCCCGGCAGAACGCCCAGTTCTCCGGGTGACGGACGATGCGGATCCCGGGAAAGGACCGGGCCACCCACTCGGCGGAACCGTCGGTGGAGGCATTGTCGGCCAGGATGATCTCCAGGTCGGGATAGGTCGAGGCCGCCACGGTCGGCAGGCAGCGTTCCAGTAACGAACGGGCGTTCCAGGTGACGATGATGACGGAAACCCGGGGAGGAGGTGATGGGACGGGCATGGCGCCGGGGCGAACAGCAGGTCAGGGGGACCGGTATGCGTGAGGAGATCGAGCACCGCCGCGCGGAGGCTGAGGCGCTGCTGCGACGTCACTGGGGCTATGCCGGGTTCCGGCCCGGCCAGTGGGAGGCCGTGGCGGCGGTGCTGGCGGGGGAGGATGCGCTGACGGTGCTGCCCACGGGAGGGGGGAAGTCGCTGTGCTATCAGCTGCCGGCGCTCATGCAGGAGGGGCTGACCCTGGTGATCTCGCCGCTGATCGCGCTGATGCAGGATCAGGTGGCCGGCCTGCAGGCCCGCGGGATCCCGGCGGCCTTCATCAACAGCACCCTGCGGCCGGCCGAGGTCGAGCAGCGCTGGACGGATGCCGAGTTCGGGCGGTATCGCCTGCTCTACGTCGCCCCGGAGCGGTTGCAGACGGAGTGGTTCCAGGCCCGCGCGGCGCGGCTGGGGGTGACGTTGCTGGCGGTGGACGAGGCGCATTGCGTGAGCGAGTGGGGCCATCACTTCCGGCCGGCGTACCGGCGCATCGCCGAGGCGCGTCAGGCTCTGGGCGACCCGCCGATGCTGGCCGTGACGGCCACCGCCACGCCGCAGGTCCGGCAGGACATCGTCGAAGGGCTCGGCCTGCGCTCGCCGCGGGTGCTGGTGCGGGGCTTCGACCGCCCCAACGTGGTCTGGTCCATCTTCCGCACGGACAACAAGCACGCGAAGCTGCTGGACGTGGTGCGGGGCGTGCCGGGCAGCGGCATCGTCTACGCGGCCACGCGGCAGGGAGCCGAGACCTGGGCCGACCGGCTGGCGCAGGCGGGCGTCACCGCCGCCGCCTACCACGGCGGCCTCCCCGCGCCCGATCGCAAAGCCATCCAGGAAGCGTGGCTCTCCGGGGCCTATCGGGTCGTCGCCGCCACCAACGCCTTCGGGATGGGCATCGACAAGCCGGACGTCCGCTTCGTCGTCCACGTGGATCTGCCGGCCTCGCTGGAGGCGTACTACCAGGAGGCCGGGCGGGCCGGCCGCGACGGCGAGCGGGCCTACGCGGTGCTGCTCGTGCAGGAGCAGGACGTGCACACGCAGGAGGTGCTGATCGAAGAGAGCCACCCCTCGGCGGCCGACGTGCGGCGCGTCTACGACACCGTGTGCAGCCTTGCCCAGATCGCCATCGGCTCGTTGCCGGACGGCCCCGTGCAGGCCGATCTGGACCTGGTGTGTCAGGTGACCGGGTTCGGGCCGTCGAAGGTGCGCATGGCGATCGAACTGCTGGCCCGCCAGGGCGTCTGGCAGCGGGTCCCCGCCCGCCGTCACCACGGACACATCCGCTTCCTGCAATCGGCCGACGCGCTGCGGCGCTACCGGGCGTCGCTGGAAAACCGGGCCCTGGCCGACTTCATCGACCGCCTGCTGCGCACCGTTCACGCCGACGCCTTCGCGCAGTGGTGGGAGATCGACCTGCGGCTGCTGGAGCGGCGCACGGGGCTGCCCCGCGATCGGTTGCAGCGGGGACTGGCCTACCTGCAGGAGCGCCACCTGCTGCAATGGCGGCCGCCCGGCCAGGCCGAGCAGCTGCTCTTCGCCGCGCCCCGCGCCCAGCGCGTGCCCGTGGACGACCTCGCCGTGCGCCGGGCGCGCCGGCAGGCCGAGGCACGCCTGCAGGACATGGTGCGGTATGCTCGCTCCGTCACCTGCCGCCGCCAGTTCCTCCTGGCCTATTTCGGCGAAGCGGCCCCGGCCCGCTGCGGGGCCTGCGATCTGTGCCTGGGGCGCCACCGCCCCGTCGTCATCACCACCGCCGACGAGCCGGTGCTGCGCCAGGTGCTCCAGCACGTCGCCGACGGGTTGAGCCGGGAGGCCTGGTCTTTCCCCGAGGCCGGTTCGGCCGCCGGCCGCCTCGACGGGCTCGTCGACTGGCTGGTGCAGGAGGGCTACCTCATCCCCCGCTCGCCCCTGGCCGGCACGTTCGACCTGACCGACAAGGCCCGCGGCTTCCTGGCCCGGTGGACCCCGCGCCCGGAGCAGGGATGATCCGCCCGCTCCGCCCGGACGGCCTCAGGGCGACGGCGGTGGCTCGGACGGACCGGCCGCGTCGGACGTGGCCGGCCGCATGCTTTCTTCCGTGAGGTGGTCCAGGACGCGGTTGTACAGCTCCAGGTAGGCATCCGGCCGCTCGACGTAGTAGCGGAGGGCCGCCTCGAACTCCGCCGGCGTCAGGCCGTGGTGGGCCAGCACCGAGTCCCGCGTGCCGGGCGGGACGTCGTGGACGAGCGAGGCCCGGACGTCGGCCAGATGCAGGTCCGCCAGGACGGCGACCAGGGTGCTGTCCGCCACGGGCGGGTCCGGTTCGGTCACGACCGAGCAGGCGCCGGCCGTGAGCAGCACGAGCGCGAGGACGCCGCCGAGCGGAAGGTGCCGCATGGTCCGGGTCGGGAGGGGAGCGGTCAGGGAATGATCTTGTTCAGCGCGTACTCGATGATCCCCTCGGCGCCGGCCTGCTTGAGCCGGGGAAGCAACGTGCGCACCTGCCGCTCCTCGATGACCGTCTCGATGGCCACCCAGTCCTCCCCCATCGCCAGCGGGGAGATCGTCGGCATCCGCAGGGCCGGCAGCAGCGCCAGGATGGCCTCGGCGTCTTCGCGGCGGGCGTTCATCTTGATGCCCACCCGGCCCTCGGCCCGGATCGCCCCCTGCATCAGCATGGCGATGCTCTCGATCTTCTGGCGCTTCCACGGGTCCTCCCAGGCCGCCTTGTTGGCGATGAGCTGCGTGTTCGAGTGCATCAGCACGTCGACGATGCGCAGGTTGTTGGCCCGGAGCGACGAGCCGGTTTCCGTCACCTCGACGATGGCGTCCACCAGGTCCGGGCACTTCGCCTCGGTGGCACCCCAGGAGAACTCGACGTCGGCCCGGACACCGTGTTCGGCCAGCCACTTCCGCGTGATGTTGACCACCTCCGTGGCGATGCGCTTGCCTTCGAGGTCGTACACCGAGTGGATGTCCGAGGCCTCCGGGACGGCCAGCACCCAGCGCACCGGCCGCATGCTGCTCTTCGAGTAGATCAGGTCGGCGACGGGGACGACCTCCGCATCGGTCTCGATGATCCAGTCTTTGCCCGTGATGCCGGCGTCGAAGACCCCGTCCTCGACGTAGCGCGCCATCTCCTGCGCGCGGACCAGCATGGCCGTCACTTCGTCGTCGTCGATGGAGGGGAAGTAGGAGCGCTCGCGCACGCTGAAGTGATAGCCGGCGCGGTCCATCAGCTCGAAGGTCGATTCTTGCAGGCTGCCTTTGGGCAGGCCCAGGCGCAGCACGGGCTTCTGCGCGCCGTCTTCGGAGTGCACGGCGGGTTCGGGAGTGGGATTCAGCGACATGGAAACGAAGGGTTGGTCGGAACGGATACGTCAGTCGGCTTCGCGGTCGGCGCGGCGGGCCTGCTCGACGTCGGCCCGGGTGCGGAAGGTGTAGGCGATCACTTCCGTCTGCCGCAGGAATTCGCGTTTGGGGAAGTTGGGGGCGAACACCATCCCGTCGATCATGTAGATGCGGCCGCTCTGCTCGTCGTAGAAGGTGTACGTCACGAACGGCCCCCCCATACCGAAGGGCGTCACGTTGCCCGCCTCGTCGTAGCCGACCATGTGCCAGAGGCCGCGTGTTTCGAAGCCGTAGCGGCCCAGGAAGTTGATGTTCTCGGTCGTCAGCGGCCGGCGGCGGTCGATCTCGACCCATCCGCCGAGGTTGCCCTGGACGTAACGCTGCGTGAGCGAGTCGCGCGTGTCATAGATCCACGTGGGGTCGTCGAGCAGCGAGGGGTCGCCGTTTTCGATGTAGGCGATGAAGACGCTGCGCCAGGTGTCGGTGAGGATGCGCCGCAGCCAGACGAAGTTCGTCGTGTCGATGGCGATCTGGTAGTCGTGCTGGACGCTGACGGCGAAGCCGTGCCGGGCCATGAGCGTGTCTTCCAGGTCGAACTGCCGCTGCTTCTCGAACATGTCGCGTTGCAGCCGGCGGCGTTCGGCCCGGTTGAAGAGGTAGATCATGTCGTCGGCCTTGTCCAGGATGGCGTCGATCAGGCCCTCCGGCGTGGCGGCGGTGATGAAGTACACCTGCTGGTTGCGTCGCCAGAGGTCCTCACGGGGGACGCCCACGGTGGGGACTTCGCCCGAGAGGACGGCCTCCCGCGCCTCCGGCGAGAGCGTGCTGCGGATGACTCGCGCTTCGTTAGTGCTGTCGCTCAGGGGGGCGACGAAGACGATGTTGCGCAGGCGCTTGACCCGCTCGAAGTCGGCCTCGGTGTCGAGTTCGACGGCGCGCAGCTCGAAGAGCCGTTCGGGGGTGGGCAGCGTGCCGACGTAGGCGCCCAGCGTGCTGCGCAGCGTATCGCCGACGGGGCCGTTCCAGTAGGTCGAGTCGATCACGATGACGATCTCCCCGTCCTTGCCCGAGGCCTCCGGCCGGAAGTCGCCGCCGCCGCAGCCGACGGAGGTCAGCAGCGTGCCGAAGGCCGCGCCGACGGCGAGCAGGGGAATGAGCAGGCGGGCGGTGCGTGAACGGAGGGGCGGAAGGGCAGCGGAGCGTGGCACCATGGTCGGGGGGGTGGGTGGTTGGGGGAAACCCGGCGCTTGAACGCGAGCGGGAAAGCCGGGTTCGACGGCCCGGTCAGGGGGCGGCCGCCACGTCGGCGGGCTCGCCGTATTTCAGATGGCGCACCAGTTGCTGCACCGCCGCCAGCCGCCGGGCCGGCGTGAGCCTGGCGTCGTCCCACAGCGCCTCGATCTTCGACACCAGCGCCGAGCCGACGATGAAGCCGTCGGTGTGGGCGCTCAGCCGCCGTGCGTCGTCGTGGGTTCGGATGCCGAAGCCGACGAGCAGCGGGTTCCGCGTCACCAGGCGCCGGACGCGCGCCAGGTAGGCCGCCACGGCGTCGACCGCCCCGAGGCCGGTGCCGGTCAGCCCGGTGATCGACACGGCATAGACGAAGGCCGTCGTCAGGGCGTCGGTCCGCGTCACGCGCTCGTCCGGGGTGTTGGGAGCGACGAGGTGGACCAGCCCCAGGCCGGTCCGCTCGGCGTCGTCGGCCAGGAGGTGGCGTTCCTCCAGCGGCAGGTCGGGCAGGATGAGGCCATCCACCCCAGAGGAGCGCGCGGCCTCGCAAAAGTTGCTCACGCCGTAGCGAAAGACGGGGTTGGCGTAGCCCATCAGCAGCACCGGCGTCTCGCTCGTGCGGCGGAAGGCCTCGACCGTGCGGAAGGCGTCGTCCAGCGTCACGCCGTGGCGGAGGGCGCGTTCGCTGGAGCGCTGGATCGGCAGTCCCTCGGCGAGGGGATCGCTGAAGGGCATGCCCAGCTCGATGAAGTCGGCCCCGGCCTCGTCCATCGCCTGCAGCAGGGGCAGGGTGCTCTGCGGGTCGGGAAATCCGTTGGTGAGGAACAGGCCCATGGCCTTGTCTCCCCGGGCCGTGACGGCGGCAATGGCGTCGCGAATGCGGGACATGGGGGAAGCGGTGGGGGGTGAAGGAAGGTGCGGTCCGGCCCGGAGCGGCCGGTGGTGGAGGGGCTAGAGGTGTGCGGCGATGGTGTCCATGTCTTTGTCGCCCCGGCCGGAGCAGTTGACCACCACGACCTGATCCGGGCGCATCTCGGCGGCCAGGGCCGGCAGGGCGGCGAGGGCGTGAGCCGTTTCCAGCGCCGGGATGATGCCCTCGGTGCGGGAGAGCAGCTTCACGGCCTCCATGGTTTCGGCGTCGGTGGCGGCGCGGTACTGCACGCGGCCGGCGTCTTTCAGGAAGGCGTGCTCCGGCCCCACGCCCGGGTAGTCGAGCCCGGCCGAGATGGAGTGCGCCAGCTGGACCTGTCCGGCGTCGTCCTGCAGCAGGTAGCTCATCGCACCGTGGAGGATGCCCGGGCGGCCCTGCGTGAGCGTGGCCGCATGGCGGGCGTGGAGGCCTTCGCCGGCCGCCTCCACGCCGTAGAGCGCCACGTCGGCATCGTTCAGGAAGGGATAGAAGATGCCCATCGCGTTCGAGCCTCCGCCGACGCAGGCCACCACGGCGTCCGGCGTCTCACGGCCTTCGGCCTCGGCCAGTTGCCGCCGCGTCTCCTCGCCGATGACCCGGTGGAAGTCGCGCACCATCATCGGATAGGGGTGCGGCCCCACGACCGACCCGATGATGTAGAAGGTGTCCCGCACGTTTGTCACCCAGTCCCGGATCGCCTCGTTCGTGGCGTCTTTGAGCGTCCGGCTGCCGCTGGTGACGGGGCGCACCTCGGCGCCGAGCAGCTCCATCCGGCGGACGTTGAGCCGCTGCCGTTCGGTGTCTTCGGCGCCCATGTAGACGACGCACGTCAGCCCGAACTTGGCGCACACGGTGGCCGTTGCGACGCCGTGCTGGCCGGCGCCCGTCTCGGCGATGATGCGGCGCTTGCCCATGCGCCGGGCGAGCAGGATCTGGCCGATGGTGTTGTTGATCTTGTGCGCCCCGGTGTGGCACAGGTCCTCGCGTTTCAGGTAGATCCGGGGACCGCCGAGGTGGGCGGTCAGCCGGTCGGCGAAGGTCAGCGGGGTGGGGCGGCCCACGTAGTCACGCAGCAGCGCGCGGAACGTCTCGTCGAAGGACGGATCGGTGCGGGCCTCCCGGTAGGCGGCCTTGAGCTCTTCCAGCGCGGGAATCAGGATCTCCGGCACGAACGTCCCCCCGTACGGGCCGAAGTGGCCTCGCTCGTCGGGCGCGGTGTAGGGGGTGGCCGGGGCAACGGATGCGGTCATGAGTACGAGAAAGCAGGTGGGAGAAAGCCGGTGGCAGCGCGGGGCGGCGAGGCGTCAGCGCGCGTCCTCGTTCGACGCGGCGCGCAGGGCGTCGAAGGCCTCGAAGAACGCCGCGAGCCGGTCGACGTCCTTGATGCCCGGCGCCGATTCGACGCTGCTGCTGAGGTCGACGCCGTGCGGGCGCATGGTGTGGACGGCCTCGGCCACGTTGGCGGCGCCGATGCCGCCGGCCAGGAACAGCGGGAAGTCCGCCGACAGCTCCCGGGCCAGGCGCCAGTTGAACGATTCGCCCGTGCCGCCCCAGAGGTTGGTCCGGTGCGTGTCGAGCAGGAAGTAGTCGACGCAGTCCGCGTAGGGCGCCATCAGCATCCGCAGTTGCTCGGCCGAGGCGTCGCTGACCACCGGGATCGCCTTGATGACGGGGCGGTCGATGGCGGCGCAGACGGCCGGAGGCTCGGTGCCGTGCAGCTGCACCCAGGTGAACCCCGCCTCGTCGGCGATGCGGTTGACCGTGTCGGCCGTTTCGTTGACGAAGACGCCGACGGGCTCGGGGCCGTAGACCCACTCGATGATGGCCCGGGCCGTCTGCGGGTCCACGTAGCGCGGGCTGTCCGGGACCTGGATGAAGCCGAGGAAGTCGGCTCCGGCTCCGGCGCAGTAGCGGGCGTCCTCCAGGCGGGTGATGCCGCAGATCTTCAGTTTCAGCGTCATGGCGGGAACGGGTCGGTGTGGGGGGAGGGCGTCAGCCGACGAGGCGCAGCGGCTGGTCGAGCCGGCGGCGGGTTTGCTCCATCAGGTCGGCGAGGGCCGCGCCCGGATGCGGCGCGCGCATGAACGCCTCGCCGATCAGCACGGCGTCGATGCCGTGGCGGCGCAGGTGGGCCAGCGTGTCCGCCGATTCGCCGAGGCCGCTCTCCGAGACGCGGACGACGTGGTCCGGCGCCATCGCGAACGTGCGCAGCGAGTGCTCGACGTCCACCTCGAAGGTGCGCAGGTCACGGTTGTTGACCCCGAGGATCTGGACCTGGTCGAAGTCGATCCGCTCCAGTTCGCGGGGGTCGTAGACCTCGACGAGGCAGGAGAGCCCCAGCTCGGTGGCGGCGGCGTGGAGGTCGTAGAGCCGGGAGGCCTCCAGCGCCGCGGCGATGAGGAGCACGGCATCGGCCCCGTAGGCCCGCGCCTCGATCAGCTGGTACGGGTCGATGATGAAGTCCTTTCGCAGCAGCGGCAGGTCCACCGTCTGCCGGACGAGGGCGAGGTTGTCGAGCGAGCCCTGGAAGTGGATCGGCTCGGTCAGGACCGAGATGGCGCGGGCGCCGCCGTGCTTGTACTGGTTGGCGAGTTCGCGGACGGGGAAGTCGGCGCGGATGAGGCCTCTGGAGGGCGAGGCCCGTTTGATTTCGGCGATGACGGCGATGGGATCGTGCCGCAGGGCCGGGGCCAGGGGCAGCGTGGGGCTGTGGAAGAACGGGCGGTCCATGAGCTGCCGGGCCGGGATGAGGGCCTTGCGGCGGGCGACGAGGGCGCGCGTGTCGTTCAGGATGGCATCGAGGATGGTCATGGTCGGAGGATCTGGCGTGAGCGATGGCAGCGGATGCGGGCATGGCCCGGTGCTGCGGGCCGGTCAGGACCCGCCGTGCCCGGAAGCGGCGGGCCCGCGGCTAAATCGCTCGTCGAACACGATGGGGCGGGATCGGTGCATGGTCCTCCGAGGAGCGTCTCGTCGAGGTGGGGGGATGCGGATCAGGCGGCCGGTCGCACGTCGTGCGAGGCCGCCACCAGGCGGTCGAGGGCGGCCCGGGCGGCGCCGGAGTCGATGCTCTCGCGGGCCGCGTCGAAGCAGGCCGTCAGGTCGTCGAAGCGGCCGCTCACGTAGAGCCCGTAGGCGGCGTTCAGGAGCACGACCACGCGGTGCGGGCCCCATTCGCCGTCGAGCACCCGCCGGATGAGGGCGGCGTTGTCCTCGGCCGTGCCGCCCCGGATGGCGTCGAGCGGGAAGCGCGCCAGGCCATGCTGCTCGGGGCGGATGGTGAGGGGTTTGAGGTAGGCGTCGCGCTCCGTGGCCTGCTCCCGGGCCGAGTAGAAGAAGCCCCGGGTGGGCGCGGCGACCGAGATCTCGTCGAGGCCGTCCTGCGCGTGTACGGCCAGCACCTGCTCGGCGTCCAGCTCGGCCAGGATGGTGGCCATGCTCCGGGCCACCTCCTCGTTGAAGGCCCCCACGAGCTGCCGCCGGACGCCGGCCGGGTTGCACAGCGGCCCGAGGATGTTGAAGAACGTCCGCACCCCCAGCGTGCGCCGGATCGGCATGACGTGCTTCAGGGCCGGGTGGTAGAGCGGGGCGTAGATGAAGGCAATGCCCGCCTCGCGCAGGCACGTCTCGACCCCGTCCGGCCCCAGTTCGACCTCGACGCCGAGCGCCCGCATCACGTCCGCCGACCCCGCGTTCGAGGAGATCGAGCGGTTGCCGTGTTTGGCGACCGTGACCCCGGCGCCGGCACAGACGAAGGCCGCCGCCGTCGAGATGTTGAACGTGCCGGACCGGTCGCCGCCGGTGCCGCAGAGGTCGATGGCGTGGGGATCGTCCAGCCGGACCGGCACGGCATAGGCGCGCATGACGCGGGTGAAGCCGACCAGTTCGGCCGTGGTTTCGCCGCGGGCGCGCAGTCCCATCAGGAACGCGGCCACGTGTTCGGGTTCGGCCTGGCCCTGCATCATGAGGTGCATGGCCTCTTCGGCCTGGTCCTGCGTCAGGGGTTCGCCTTCGGCGATGAGGTTCAGGTACGCCTGCATAGCGGGATGGGAGTGCGGCAGAGACACGGGTTCAGGGGAGCGGGAGCGGCCGTCCGGCCCGGCGGAAGACGCGGTCGAGCCAGTTGGCGATGAGACGCGGCCCTTCCGTCGTGAGCACGCTCTCGGGGTGGAACTGGATGCCCTCGACGGGGTGCTCGCGGTGGCGCAGGCCCATGATCACGCCGTCCTGGGTCTGGGCGGACACCTCCAGCACGTCCGGCAGCGTGGCCCGGTCGACCACGAGGGAGTGATACCGCGTGGCGGTGAATCCCTGCGGAACGCCGGCAAAGATCGAGCGGCCGTCGTGGTGGATGGTGCTGGTCTTGCCGTGCATCAGCGTCGGGGCGTGGGTGACGGTGCCGCCATAGACCTCGCCGATGGCCTGATGGCCGAGGCAGACGCCGAGGATGGGCGTCGTGGCGCCCAGCGCCGCGATCACCGGCTCGGTGATGCCCGCGTCGGCGGGACGGCCGGGGCCGGGCGAGATCAGGATGCCGGCCGGCTCCAGCGCGGCCACCTCGTCCACCGTCAGCGCGTCGTTGCGCACCACCTGCACCTCCGTCGTGTGCTGCCCCACGAGGTGCACCAGGTTGTAGGTGAACGAGTCGTAGTTGTCGATGATGAGGATCATGATCGTGAAGGCAGGTTCGCGGATGCGGGGAGGCCGGTGGACGGACGCCGTGCTCGCCTCCCCCGGACGCCCGGCGGCAGCCACCGGCTAATACGTCGTGATCAGGCCGACGGCCCGGCGTGCGCGTTCCATGTAGGGGGCGGCCTGCTCGCGGGCGCGGCGGCCGCCCTCGCGCAGGATGTCCCGCACGTCGTCCGGGTGCCGGGCCAGCTCCCGCCGGCGCTCTCGGGCCTCGGCGAAGAAGTCCGAGATCATCTCGTAGAGCTCCTTCTTGGCGTGTCCGTAGCCATAGCCGCCGGCCCGGTACTTCGCCGCGATCTCCTCGCGCCGCTCCTCCGAGGCGAACAGCTTGATGAGCGCGAAGACGTTGCACCGCTCCGGGTCCTTCGGCGCCTCCAGCGGCGTCGAGTCCGTCACGATGCTCATCACCTTCTTCTTCAGCGTCTTGCCCTCGTCGAAGATGCCGATCGTGTTGCCGTAGCTCTTCGACATCTTTCGGCCGTCGATGCCCGGCACCACCGCCACGTCGTCCAGGATGTAGGGCTCCGGCATGGGGAAGATGGGGTCGTCGGGCGAGGCGTAGGTCTGGTTGAACCGCTGCGCCGTGTCCCGCGTGATCTCGATGTGCTGCTTCTGATCCGCGCCGACCGGGACGAGCGTGCCGCCGTAGATCAGGATGTCCGCTGCCTGGAGGATGGGGTAGTTGAACAGCCCGGCATTGGGCGAGAGCCCCTGCGCGATCTTGTCCTTGTAGGAAACGCCCTTTTCGAGCTGGGCCACCGGCGTGAGCGTGTAGAAGATCCAGGCGAGCTCGGTCACTTCCGGCACGTCGCTCTGGACGAACAGCGTCGCCGCGTTCGGGTCGAAGCCGAGCGCCAGGTAGTCCAGCGCCACGTCCAGCGTGTAGCGCTCCAGCGCGTCGCGGTCGCGCACGGTCGTGAGCGCGTGGTAGTTGACGATGAAGTAGTAGGCTTCGTGCCGGGTGTGGAGCGCGATGTGCTGGCGGATCGCACCGAAGTAGTTGCCCAGGTGGAGCGTGCCCGAGGGCTGGATGCCGGAGACGACGATGGTCTTCTGCGGCGAGGCCGGGCCGGACGACGGGGCCGTGCCGGACGACGGGTCTGCGCCGGGCCGGGGCGTCGGGGCTACATCTACGTCAGCCATGGGGAAGGCGGGTCGGAGTGATGGGGACGGCGAGGGTCAGACGGAGGCCGGGCGGCGGTCAGACGGAAGCCGGGCGGCGGCGCTTCCGGGTGATCTCGCGGAGGTAGGCCAGGCGCGCCTCGCTGTTGGCACGCACGTTGGCGAGCACGGCCTGCGTGCGGATCTGATGCTCGCGCGGCTCCAGGTCGAACTCGGCCGATACCTTTTCCAGGAAGGCCTGCTCCAGGTCGAGCAGGCGGAACAGCATCTCGTCCTCGTCCTCGCCGGCGCGAAAGGCTTCCGGGTCCAGGTCCGTCCCGCTGTAGGCGACGCCGCCCGCGCTGAAGATGGTTTCGTTGATCTTGCCGACGTCCACGCGGGCGCGCTTGAGGTGGCGTTCCAGCTCGGCCGCGATCTCCGGCGCGCCGATACGTTGCACGGCGTCGTCGTAATACAGGGTCAGCTCGATCAGCGCCTTGCTGATCGGGTTGAGGCGCTCGACGGTCTCCTCACGCGAGAGCGACCGCCCGATGCCGCCTTTCTGGAAGACGAGCTTCTTGAGGGGACGAAACGGGTTTGCCATGGCTAGAGCGGTTGTCGAGGAAAAACGGGCCGGTCTAACGTCGCAGACCGGCCCAAGGTTTGGGGAGGATCACAGCAAACCCTGCGAGGCCACCAGCATGGCCTGACGCAGGGCCTGCGCCTTGTTCACGGTTTCCTGGTACTCGTTGGCCGGGATGCTGTCCGCCACGATGCCGGCCCCGGCCTGGACGTAGATCCGACGTCCGTGCACCACCATGGTGCGGATGGCAATGCAGGTGTCGAGGTTGCCCGAGAAGTCGACGTAGCCGACGGCGCCGGCATACACGCCGCGCCGGGTCGGCTCCAGTTCGTCGATGATCTCCATGGCCCGCACCTTCGGCGCGCCGCTGACCGTGCCGGCGGGGAAGCAGGCCGCCAGCACGTCCATCGCTCCGCGCCGCGTCTCCAGCCGGCCCGACACGGACGAGACGATGTGCATCACGTGCGAGTACCGCTCGATGTAGGCGTACCGGTCCACCTGGACCGAGGCGAACTGGCAGACGCGCCCCAGGTCGTTGCGGCCGAGGTCGACCAGCATCAGGTGCTCGGCGCGTTCCTTCGGGTCGGCCAGCAGGTCTGCCTCGAGCTGCCGGTCCTCCTCGGGGGTGACGCCGCGCCGCCGCGTTCCGGCGATGGGCAGCACCTCGGCCCGGCCGTCCTCGACGCGCACCAGCACCTCGGGCGAGGAGCCGACCAGGGCGAAGTCGTCGAAGTCCAGGTAAAAGAGGTAGGGCGAGGGGTTCACCTGGCGCAGCGCCCGGTACAGGTTGAAGCGGTCGCCCTCGAAAGACATCGAGAAGCGCTGCGAGAGGACGACCTGGAAGATGTCGCCTTCGTAGATGTAGTGCCGGGCGCGCTCGACGGCGGCCTCGAAGGCGTCGCGGTCGACGTTGGAGGCCATCGTCTCGGCCGAGAGGGTGACCGGCGCGGGGTTGGGGAAGCGGTGGGTGCTCAGCACGTGGGCCAGCGCTTCGAGGCGGCTCCGGGCCTCGGCGTAGGCCGCCTCCAGGTCCGTCTCCGGGTCGATGAAGGCGCTGGCCATGAGCACCATCTGGTGCTTGACGTGGTCGAAGGCGGCCACGGTATCGTAGAAGCACCAGACGGCGTCCGGCAGCCCGAGGTCGTCTGGCGGGGCGTCCGGCAGGTGCTCGACGAGGCGGACGGCGTCGTAGCCCAGGTAGCCGACGGCGCCGCCCGTGAACCGGGGCAGCCCGGGGATGTCGGCCTCGGTGTAGCGGTCGAGCAGGTGCTGCATCACCGCAAAGACGTCCCCCTCCGGGATCGGTCCATCCAGCGGGTGGGCGCCGGTGTCTTCGATCTCGACCCGGCGGCCGCGGGCCCGTACGATGCGATACGGCCGGGTTCCCAGGAAGGAGTAGCGCGCCAGCTTCTCGCCCCCCTCCACGCTTTCGAGCAGGAAGCCGTAGGTGCCCGGCTCTCGTAGCGTCAGAAAGGCCGAGACCGGCGTCAGCAGGTCCGCGCTGAGCCGCTGGTAGACCGGCAGGACGAAGCGCGTGTGCCCGCGCCGGCGCTCCTGCTCGACGTGCCGGCAGAAAGCCTCGAAGGTCATCATAGGGGGAAGGATAAATAAAAAAGCCCGCTGGCTCAGGGGGAGCAGCGGGCCGATCTCGAGACAACGGTGTTCTCTGCGAACACGGGGCACTAACGGCGCACTGCTCCGGGGGAGGACCACCACCAGAAGCCGAAAAAATGGGCCGTATGGAGCACCGCGTTGCGCATGGCCGGGAAGATAAGGCCGGGGTGCCGCGTGATGCAAATGCCGGGGCCGGGCGGTTTCGTGAAGATCAGGTGGACGTGCCGGGGGGGCGGTGCTCTGCGCCCTCGTCGGCCGGGCCGGCGGCGTCGGGGGGGGTGTCGCCCGGGCCGGGGGCCGGGGCCAGCGGCGGCGTCGGGCGCGTTTTCTTGTTTCTGGGCTTGCGTGGGCGGGTGCGAATCGGGCGGACCATGTCGAGGTCCGGGTCCGGCTGCGGCGGCTCTTCCGCGGGCGGGGGCGCGCCGGGGATCGGGCCGAACTGCGGGGGCTCCATCGGGCTGACGCCCACCATCGGGTAGGCCAGTTCGATGCCGCCGTGCTCCTTGAAGCCGCGCAGAATGCTCATCGTCAGCGCGTGCTCGGTGCCCCGTCGCTTGCGCACGTCACAGAGATACCGCAGCGTCAGGCGAATGCCGTTCTCCACGATGCGCACGTAGACGAAGGGCGAGAGGATGCTGTAGTGCACCAGAAACTCGCGCGAGAGGTCGCGGATCTCGCGGGCGGCCTGCTGCTCGACGATCTGGGCCGCCTGCCGGGCCGGGGCCAGCATGATCTCCTGCGCTGCCTCCCAGTCGCTGCGGAAGGTGACGGTGAGGGCGATCTCGTTCCAGATGAAGTTGAAGCCGTGGTTGTAGTTCAGCACCGCGTACTGGTAGACCCATCCGTTGGGGATGTGCAGCAGACGGCCGCTGCTCTGATCGGCGTCGACCCACCCGCCGACTTCCATCAGGATCGTGTGTTGCAGGCGGATGTCGACGACGTCGCCCCGCACGCCGTTGACCTCGATGCGATCTCCGCGCCGGTAGGTGCCGCGAAAGACGAGGTGCGTCCAGCCGATCAGCCCGAGCAGCACCTCGCGCAGGGCGATGGCGAGGCCGGCGCCCATGATCGTCAGGATCTGCAGCAGATCGCCGCCCCGGGGGGACCACAGCGCGAGGATGAGGACGAGGGCGACGAGGGCCGTGGTGCGGCTGAGCAGGCGCGAGGCGCGGTACTGCCGCGCCGGGTCGTCGGTGTAGCGGGGGACCAGGCGGCGCCCGATGCGCACGATGAGGACGGCCACCAGCAGCACCACCAGCGTCAGCAGGATGCGCTGAACGGTCGGGTCGCCCCAGGCGAACTCGAACGGCATGGCAGGCAGGATGGGAGGGTGGGCGGGGCGAAGGTGCTCCAGCGTAGGCGATGCAGCCCAGCGATACAACCCGCCCCGTCAGAAAACTTCGGGAAACGTTCTGCCGCGAGCGGCCGGCATCCGGCCCGGAGCGACGCCGGGCGCCGGGCGGCTACGTGGGCTTCTCCGCGTGGATCACCTCGGACGGAAAGCTCCACTGGCTGACGAACGCCCGCCGGACGGGGGCGAAGCCGGCCTGTTCGCAGTAGGGCGCCACGGCCACCCCGCGGCACCCGCCCAGCAGCGGCGGGTAGAGCCGGTAGAGCCCTTCCCAGAGGTGATGGATCCACCGCGTCCCGATTGTCATGTTCATCATCACGAGCCGGCCGCCGGGCTTCAGGACCCGGTGGAACTCGCGCAGCACCGGCACGAAATCCGCCACCGGCAGGAGGTCGAACATGTACGAATTCACGAGGAGGTCGGCGTAGGCGTCCGGGTAGGGGAGGGCACGGGCGTTGCCGAGGCGGAGCCGGTAGTTCGTGCGCCCGGTACGGGCGACCCGGCGCTCGGCCCGGCGGAGCATCGCCGGCGTCAGGTCGATGCCCTCGGTCCAGCCGTGCGGGTTGGCCAGCAGCAGGTGCCGGAACGAGAGTCCCGTCCCCACGGCCACTTCCACCACCGTCTCGCCGTCCCGCACGGCCGCCCAGCCCAGCCCGAGCCGGCGCGCCCTCGCCTCGACGAGCCGGGCCAGGCCGTCGTGAACGGGAGCGATCCAGGTGTAGGTGGGCACGATCCGCGAGGGCGCCAGCCGGGCGGGGCGGATGGACTCTGTCGGCATGGGGCGAAGCAAGGCGGAACGGCGAGGCGGCGGCGAGGCGGCGGCGTGGCGAGAGGGAGGCGTGCGGCGTCGGCGCTTTCGTTCGAGGCGGACAGCGATTATTTTCCGGCACGGCCCGGCAACCGGGGCCGGCCCATCGTCGGTCCGGGATCGCCTCCGATCCGCTTTGTTCCGTCCTCGCCACCCGATCTCCAGGAATCCATGGCACAGCAAGGTAAGCAGTCTCCGGCCCGTCTGTCCGGGTATCACCCCACGCTCGACCGGGCGATCTTCGTGCTGGCGATGCTGGGGGTGCTCGTGGCCGTGCATCTGTGGATCCAGCAGGGGCGCGGCTTCGCGGAGGGCTGTACCGGGTTCGGGGATGCCGGGGCCTCGGTGTTCGATTGCGGCGCCGTGGTCAGCAGCGCCGCCGGGACGTTTCTGGGCGTGTCCAACACGCTCTGGGGGCTGGTGTTCTACCTGGGCGTGGGGCTCCTGACGGCCCTGGCCGCCGTGGGACCGGCCGGCTGGCTCCGCCCGAGCAAGATGCTCCGCCTCGGGCTCGTCGGCTTCGGCTTCCTGTACTCCGCCTATCTGACCCTCTACCAGTTCACCCAGCTGGACGCCCGGTGCCTGCTCTGCCTGCTCTCGGCCGGCATCGTGACCGTCATCGCCGTCCTCGTCGTGCTGGACGCCCGCCGGGTGGAGGCACCGGCGTCGGCGGCGAAGCACCCTCCGAAGCACCGGCCCGGGAAAAAGGCCATCGCCTGAGCGGAGGACGCCCGGCATCGGCGGTTGGGATCAGGACGGGCGGGTGCTCGTTAATCCCGGAGCCGGCTGCGGCAGGCCCCGTACCCTATCCCATGGATCGACAGCGGTAGCGTACCCATGCGACATCCTTCCCGCGAATGGAAGTTCATCCTTCCGGTCATCGTCCTCACGATCGTGCTGGCCGGAGCGGACCTCTGGTATTTCAACAGCCAGGCCGGCCCGGCCGGTGCTCCGGCCGCCGTCAGCGCCGCCGGCGATTGCTTCTTCGACCCCGAGAAGAAGCCGTTCCCGAACCACCAGGCGCTGGTGACGGTCAGCGATCCGTACGCCGGCACCTACGACGCGCCGGTGACGGTGATCGAGTTCTTCGACCCGAACTGCCCGCATTGCAAGAACCTGTATCCCACGATGAAGCAGGTCGTGGCGCAGTACGGGGATCGCGCGCGCTTCGTCTTCAAGCCCATCGCGCTGCCCGGCTGGGATCACTCCGTGCCGCAGGTCCTGGCCATGTATGCGGCGGCGAAGGAGGGCAAGTTCATGCTGATGATGGAGGAGCAGATGGAGCGCCAGCAGCCCCGGACGGGCCTCTCGCTGGAGGAACTGAAGGAGATTGCTGCGGAGATCGGCATGGACCCCGAGGCCATGGCCGAGCAGGTACAGCGTGGCGAGGGCCGGGAGTACCTGCTGAGTCAGCGGCAGATGGCCGGGCAGATCGGGGTCACCGGCGTGCCGGCCGTCCTCATCAACGGCAAGTTCGTCGATGGGCGCTCCCGCACGGTCGAATGCCTGGGGGCGCTGATCGAGCAGGAAGCCGCCCGGGCGCCCTGACGCCGGGCGTCTCGCCTCCGGGGGCCTCGCTTCCGGGGGCCTCGCTACGCGTGAACTTTGCGCTTTATTGACCCGGCTGCCCTGACAGGGAGCCGGGTCTTTTCGTATGTTCGTTCTCCGAAAAGTCGTCTTACCTCCTCGGAATCTCCTCGCAACCGGACCCCTCGATTTCCGATGTCTCAACCGACCTCTTCCGCCACGGCCTCAGCCACCGAACTGGACGAACGCTGCATCAACACCATCCGTTTTCTGGCGGCCGATGCCGTGCAGGAGGCCAACAGCGGCCATCCCGGTATGCCCATGGGGATGGCGCCGGCGGCCTACGTGCTCTGGACGCGGTACCTGAAGCATAACCCGAAGGACCCTGCCTGGATCAACCGGGACCGCTTCGTCCTCTCGGCCGGCCACGGCTCGATGCTGCTCTACGCGCTGCTGCACCTGACGGGCTACGACCTGCCGATGGACGAGCTCAAGCGGTTCCGGCAGTGGGGGAGCAAGACGCCGGGCCACCCGGAAGTGCACCTCACGCCGGGTGTGGAGACGACCACCGGCCCGCTCGGGCAGGGCTTTGCCAACGGCATCGGCATGGCCATCGCCGAACGGTACCTGGCCGCGCACCTGAACACGCCCGAGGCACCGGTCATCGACCACTATACCTATGCCATCGTCTCCGACGGGGATCTGATGGAGGGCATCTCGCAGGAAGCGGCCTCGCTGGCCGGTCACCTCGGCCTCGGTAAGGTCATCTACCTCTACGACGACAACCACATCTCCATCGACGGCAGCACCGACCTGGCCTTCACCGAGGACGTGCTGGCGCGCTTCCAGGCCTACGGGTGGCACACGCAGCGCGTGGCGGACGGCAACGACCTGGCGGCCATCGACGCGGCCATCGCGGCGGCGCAGGCGGTGCCGGACAAACCCTCCCTGATTGCGGTGCGGACGGTGATCGGCTTCGGCAGCCCGAACAAGCAGGGCTCGGCGAGTGCTCACGGGGAGCCCCTCGGCGAGGAAGAACTTGCCCTCGCCAAGAAGCACCTCGGCTGGCCGGCGGACCGGAAGTTCTACGTCCCGGAGGAGGTGTACGCGGTCTTCCGCCAGGCGGTGGAGCAGGGGGCGGCCGCCCAGCGTGCCTGGGACGGCCTCGTTCAGAAGCTGGAATCGGCGGATCCGGACCGGGCCGCGCGGTTGCGCGACTGGTTCGCCGGAACGCTGCCGGAGGGCTGGGAGGACCGGCTGCCCACCTTCGAGGCCGGCAGCAAGCTGGCGACGCGGGCCGCCAGCGGCAAGGTGCTGAACGCCATCGGCCCCCTCATGGACCAGCTCATCGGCGGCTCGGCCGACCTGACGCCCTCGAACAAAACCGACATCCAGGGCCGGAAGGATTTCAGCCGGGATACGCCCGGCGGCGGCTACCTCCGCTTCGGGGTGCGCGAGCACGCGATGGCGGGGATCTGCAACGGGATCGCGCTGCATGGAGGCCTGCGGCCGTACTGCGGTACGTTCCTCATCTTCAGCGACTATATGCGCCCGAGCGTGCGGCTCAGCGCCCTGTCCGAGATCCCGGTCATCTACGTCTACACGCACGACTCCATCGGCCTCGGGGAGGACGGCCCGACGCACCAGCCCGTCGAACACCTGATGGCCCTGCGTGCCATCCCCAACCTGACGGTGCTCCGTCCCGCCGATGCCAACGAGACGGTCGAGGCGTGGCGTGTGGCGCTCAAGCACACCGGCGGGCCGGTGGCGCTGGCACTCACCCGGCAGGGGCTGAAGACGGTCGACCGCTCCCGCTACGGGGCGGCTTCCGGGGTGCAGAAGGGGGCGTATGTGCTGCGCGACACCGAGGGCACGCCGGATGCCATCATCCTGGCTACCGGCAGCGAGGTGGAGCCCTCCCTGGCGGCCGCCGAGGCCCTGGCCGACGAAGGCGTGCAGGTGCGCGTGGTCAGCATGCCCTCCTGGGAGTTGTTCGATGCCCAGCCGGAGGCGTATCGGCGGGAGGTCCTGCCGCCCGAGGTGCGGGCGCGCGTGGCGGTCGAAGCCGGCATCACCATGGGGTGGCAGAAGTACGTCGGGCTGGAAGGCCGCATCGTGGGGTTGGACCGCTTCGGCGCCTCGGCGCCCTACCAGACGCTGATGGAGGTCTTCGGCTTCACCGCCGAGCACATCGCCGACGAGGTGCGGGCGCTGCTGAAGGCCTGACCCGCCCGGTGCCATGGATGACCCGGATGCCGCCGTTCCCGTGACCCTGCTGAGCGGGTTCCTGGGGGCGGGCAAGACGACCCTGCTCAATCACCTCCTCCGGCAGGCCGGTGGCCGCCGCCTGGCCGTGCTCGTGAACGACTTCGGCGATGTCAACGTCGACGCCCACCTGGTCGAGCACGTCGAGGGCGATACGCTGGCGCTGACGAACGGCTGCATCTGCTGCACCCGCCGGGATGATCTCGTAGCTGCGATGCAGG
The DNA here is from genome assembly GCA_003285105.1 of Roseithermus sacchariphilus. Lineage (GTDB taxonomy): Bacteria > Bacteroidota > Rhodothermia > Rhodothermales > MEBIC09517 > Roseithermus > Roseithermus sacchariphilus. The sequence goes on from CP030158.1 coordinate 2,794,676, forward strand.
CGCTGCGGGAGCGGCCCGAGCGGCCCGAGCACATCGTCGTCGAGGCCAGCGGTGTGTCCGATCCATGGGCCATCGCCGGCACGCTGCGGCTGCCCGGCGTCCGGCCTTTCTTCCGGCTCGGCGGCGTCATCACGGTGGTCGATGCCGGGGCGGTAGCCGCCTGGCGCGATGCCGAACCGGAGGCGCTCGTGCTCGATCAGCTCCGCGCCGCCAACCTGATCGTCCTGAACAAGATTGACCTCGTCGGCGAGCCGGACCGCGACGCGGCGATGCGCTGGCTGGAGCGGCACGGAGGCGGTGCGCCGGTGCTGCCGGCCGCCTATGGCCGCGTGGACGCCGGGGTGCTCCTCGGCACCTTCGAAGCCCGGACCTCCGCAGCCGACCCGGGTCGGCCGCCGGCCGACCACCCGGCCGCCGACCACGGGGAGGCGTTCGCCACCGCTTCGTTCTACCATCCCGGCCCGATGCGCTCGTTGCCGGCCGTGCAGCAAGCCCTCCGGGCCCTGCCCGCCTCCGTGCTGCGCGGCAAGGGCTGGATCTACCTGGAAGCCCTGCCCGAGCACCGCATCCTGGTGCAGCAGGTCGGCCGCCGGATCGACTTCGAGCCGGGGCGGCCGTGGGGGAACGAACCCCCGCACACGCGCCTGGTCTTCATCAGCCGAGGCCCCCTCGCCGTGGACGTGGACGAGGTGCTGGGCCGTGCCGCCGTTCGGGCGTCGGGCGAAGAGCCGGCTGCGCCCTGAACGGACCGGGGCGTCACCACTCCCGCACTTCCTGGAGGGTCAGCAGGATCGACGGAGGGGTGGCCTGGAGCTGGTTGCGGACGCTGACCTTGAACCAGCGCCAGCGCTTCGTGCCGGTCCGCAGAAGAAGCAGCCAGGAAGCCTGCTTCTTGCCGTAGCAGACCATGTCGGCGAGGTCGCGCATGACCTGATACTGGTTCCGGGCATGCACATGGGAGAAGAAGCTGGGCTGGAGGGTGTCCTCGGGGCGATAGTCCAGCAGGCGCCGCGCAGCGGGGGAGAGCCGCCGTATGGTCCCGTCGGCCTCCAGTTCGACCAGGGGCTGCAGGGCCTCGGTGGTTTCCTGGAAGCGCTTCCAGGAAACATCGGCGTTCTCCGTCCGGGCCGGGGCGGTTGTCACGTCATCGGGCATCAGGGTCTCTTCCATGCGAATTCCTCCTTCCAGGCTCGGGTTCGATACGATGTCGGGTAGCACCACGATGTCGGGTAGCACCACGATGTCGGGTAGCACCCTTCCGCGGCCCCCTCCGGCGCCGTCGCGCCCGGGGAGCGGGTGTGTGGAGCATACGACCGGGCGACGCGGCAGACAAGGACAACGACCCGTTCTGCCATGCGTCAAACGAGGTCGCGGGTATGGTGCTTCTGGAAAATAGCAGGTGAACGAACGGAGCCGTCCGGGAGACACGACGCCGTCGGCTCGGCACCGCGGTAGAGGTAATGTGCACGCCGCCGGGCGCAGGTGCAAGTCTTCCGGACGGGGTTTTTCAGACAACGAGCGAGCGCCCCGTTCTGGTATACCTGTGGAGGCGTGGGAACTGGGGCCCGGCCGTTGCGTGGTCCCCGGGAGCGCAGGCATGCCCGCATCCACGAACCCATTCGTCGTCATGCGTATCGTTTCGTTGCTGCCGGCCGCCACGGAGTGGGTGGCCTGCTTTGGCGGCCTGCCGGATCTCGTGGGACGCTCGCACGCCTGCGACGCGCCGCCCGGCGTGCAGGCGGTGCCGGCGCTGACGCATACGGTCATCGAGGCCTCGGCCGGCTCGGCCGAGATCGATGCGGCGGTGCGCGAGCGGCACCGTCGTGCGCTCAGCCTGTTCGAGGTCGATCTGGAGCGCCTGCGGGCACTCCGGCCGGACGTGGTGCTCACGCAGGCGCAATGCGAGGTCTGTGCGGTGCCGGTGCAGGAGGTGGAAGCGGCGCTGGCCGAGGGCGATGCCGGAGGGCCCCGGCTGTTCTCCTTCACCCCGACGACCCTGCGGGAGGTGTTGCAGCAGGCCCTGCACCTGGGCCGCGCCATCGGGCGGCTGGATGCGGCCATCGCCTACCTCGGCCGGGCCGAGCGGCGGCTCAAGCAACTCCGCGACGTGCTGGGGCTGCACAAGCGAACCGACCCGGAAACGTGGCCCTCCATCGTGTGCATCGAGTGGCTCGATCCCTTGATGGTGGCCGGGCACTGGCTGCCGGAGGTGGCCGAGATGGCCGGCGCACGGGCCCTGCTCGGGACGAAGGGCACCCCGTCGGCCTACGTCTCCTGGGACGCGATCCGCCGCGCCGACCCCGACGTGCTGGCGATCCTGCCGTGCGGCTTTTCCATCGACCGTACCCGCCGCGACCTCTCGGCCCTCACCGCACAGCCCGGCTGGGATCGCCTCCGGGCCGTACGCAGCGGGCGCGTCTTCCTCTTCGATGGGTCCGCGTACTTCAATCGCCCCGGCCCCCGGCTCTACCGCGCCATCGAACTGCTCGCCGCCGGCCTCCACGCGCTGCCGGACGACACACTCCACACGCCGATCCGGCCGTGGGAGATGCAGCCGCTCTGAGGCGGAGAGCCGGGCAGCGGTTTTTCCATGAATAAAAAGCTGCACCGGGGTGTTGGCGGCCGAAGAGCACCCACGCCGGAGAAACCGGAAGGGGTACTCCTCAGTCTATGCTAGCGCCGACGCCCCACGATCCCCGTAGTACCCCGTTCGTTTCGCTGCATCGTCTGCAGATCTCTCCATGAAACTCTCCGATTTCAACTACGAGTATCCCAAGAGCCTGATCGCCAAGTATCCCGCCGAACCGCGTGAGAGCGCGCGCCTGATGGTGTTACACCGGGATACGCAGACCATCGAACACCGCTACGTGCGCGACCTGCCGGAGTACTTCTCCGACGGCGACGTGATGATCGTCAACGACACGAAGGTGTTTCCGGCACGGTTGTTCGGCAACAAGGAAAAAACCGGTGCGCGCATCGAGGTCTTCCTGCTGCGCGAGTTGAACCCGGAGAGCCGGCTCTGGGACGTCATCGTCGATCCGGCCCGTAAGATTCGTATCGGCAACAAGCTGTACTTCGAAAACGATCTCGTGGCCGAGGTGATCGACAACACCACCTCGCGCGGGCGCACCATCCGGTTCGTCTTCGAAGGGACGAACGAGGAGCTCTATCAGAAGATCGACGAGATCGGCCAGACGCCCCTGCCGCCCTACATCAAGCGCAAGGTAGAGCCGGAGGACCGGACGCGCTACCAGACGGTCTATGCCGAGAAACGAGGGGCCGTGGCGGCGCCTACCGCCGGCCTGCACTTCACGCCCAACCTGCTCAAGCAGATCGAGGCGAAGGGGACCGACATCGTCAAGATCACGCTGCACGTCGGCCTGGGTACGTTCCGTCCCGTGGAGGTCGAGGACCTGACGAAGCACCGGATGGATTCCGAGAACTACAGCATCTCGCAGGAGACGGCCGACCGGGTGAACAAGGCGCTGCAATCGCCCACGAACAAGGTCACGGCGATCGGGACGACGGTCGTGCGCGCGATCGAGTCGAGCCAGGCGCTGACGGCCTCGAACCTGCTCAAGGCCAGCCGGGGCTGGACCGACAACTTCATCTATCCCCCCTACGAGTTTCGCATCACGGAGCGGCTGCTGACGAACTTCCACATGCCGAAGAGCACGCTCCTGATGCTCGTGTCGGCTTTCGCCGGGCGGGACTTCATCCTGCACGCCTACGAGGAGGCCATCAAGGAGAAGTACCGGCTCTTCTCCTTCGGCGATGCGATGCTGATTCTCTGAAGGTCATGCCCGCACGCGAGGACGGGGAGGTGGCGGTGCTGGTGCCGGCGGCCGGGCGGGGGACGCGCCTGGGAGGACCGCGCAAGCAGTTCCGCCGCCTGGGCGGTCGTACGCTGCTGGCGCAGACGCTGCACGTGTTCGAGCGCCATCCGGCCGTGCAGCATCTGGTCGTGGCCGCGCCGGCCGAGGAAACCACGTCGCTGGCTGCGGCGCTGCGGGCCGACGGGTTCACGAAGCTATCCGCCGTCGTGGCCGGAGGGGCTTCGCGGCAGGCTTCCGTCCGGGCGGCCCTGGTGGCGGCGCCCCGGCAGGCAGGCATCGTCCTCGTGCACGATGCCGTCCGGCCCTTCGTGCAGCCGACGCACGTGCAGGCGGTCATCGACGCGGTGCGGGAGGCCGGGGCCGCGGCGCTGGCGGTGCCGGTAACCGATACCGTGCGGCGCGGGCACGAGGGGGTCTTTGGCGATACGATCCCACGGGACCACCTCTACCGGATGCAGACGCCGCAGGGGTTCCGGCGCGCCTGGCTCGAGGCGGCCTTTGCCCGGGCGGAGGCGCAGGGGCAGGTCGCCACGGACGACGTGGCGCTGGTGCAGGCCTGTGGGTATGCGGTGCGCATCGTGCCGGGCAGCCCCCGCAACATGAAGATCACCACCCCCGAAGACTGGGCGCTGGCCACGGCGCTGTGGCCGCACTGGGAAGCCGAGCACGTGCGCCGGCACCCGGAGCCGCGGAACGGATGATCGCTACCGGATGAACGTTATACCTCGTCGGAGATCATGCGCGTAGGCATCGGATACGACGTACACCGGCTCGTGGAGGGCCGCCCGCTCACCATCGGAGGGGTGACCATTCCCCACGAAAAGGGCCTGGATGGCCACTCCGATGCCGACGTGCTGCTGCACGCCATCGCCGATGCCCTGCTCGGCGCGGCCGCCCTGGGCGACATCGGCCTGCACTTCCCGGACACCGACGCCGCCTGGAAAGACGCCGACAGCAAACGACTCCTGCAGATCGTGGGAGAGCGCGTCCGCGCGGCCGGCTACCGCGTCTCGAACATCGACGCCACCGTCGCGTTGCAGCGGCCCCGGCTGCGCCCGCACATCGAGGCGATGCGGGCCGTCGTGGCCCGGACGCTCGGCCTGGAGGCCGGGCAGGTTTCGGTCAAGGCGACGACGACGGAGCGGCTGGGCTTCGTGGGGTCCGAAGCCGGGGCCGCGGCCTATGCCGTCTGCCTCCTGCTCCCCGACGAGGCCTGACGGCGCTCTGGCTCATCCCCGGCGCTGCGGTTCGCCCTCGGCGCTGCCTCTCTTCCACCCATCGAGCGGCTCCGTCCGTGATCTCCCCGGGAAACATCATCACCGACTTTGCCGACTGGATGGCCGCGCTGCCGGCCGTGTGGGCCTATGCGACCATCCTCGTCATCGCCTACGGCGAAAACGTGTTGCCACCGATACCGGGGGACATGATCGTGGTGTTCGGCGGCTATCTGGCCGGGATCGGCACGCTGGACCTCTGGGTCGTCATCGTGCTTTCCACCCTGGGAGGCGCCGCGGGCTTCATGACGATGTATGCCATCGGTTACCGGATCGGCGATGCGGTGCTGGACCCCGGGCGGCTGCGCTGGTTGCCGAAGAAGCAGATCTTCAAGGCGCAGCGCTGGCTGCACCGATGGGGGTACGGCGTGGTGCTGGCCAATCGCTTCCTCTCCGGCGCGCGCTCCGTCATTTCGCTGACCGCCGGCATGGCGCACATGCGGCCGGGACGCACGGCGCTGTTCGCCACGATCAGCGCGCTGGTATGGACCGCGCTGATCAGCGTGGCCGGATACCAGATCGGAGAGAACTGGGAGGTCGTGGGGACGTACCTGCGCACGTACGGGCGGTTCATGGTCGCGCTGCTGCTCGTCGTCGTGGCCGTGGTGCTGCTGCGCTGGTATCGTCGCCGTCGGGCGGGCGGGGCACCGCGGGATGCCGCGGCCGGCGAGGGGGCCACGCCCGGAGAGGTCGAGACGCCGTCCGTCTGAGGGCCGGGGCGTTCATGGAACGTTCTAAAAGGTCGTGTTGACACCGTTGGGTGCGGTGGTTAAATTCTGAATCTGCTCTTCGGCATCCTGTGTCACCGAAGCCCTTTGCTGGCGTAGCTCAACTGGTAGAGCAGCTCACTTGTAATGAGCAGGTTGGGGGTTCAAGTCCCTTCGCCAGCTCTTCATTTGAAATTCGAGGGGTTTCGGGCACCATGATGCCCCTGTACTTTTTATAATGGCACCCCCTGACGGGCAGGTACCGAAGCGGTCAACCGGGCCAGACTGTAAATCTGGTGGCTTAGCCTTCGGAGGTTCGAATCCTCCCCTGCCCACGATGCATCGGACGGGATGGGTGGCGGGCGCAAGCCCGGCTCGCCCTTCGTCTCGGCCCGCACGCGCCCGGCGGGAGTAGCTCAGATGGTAGAGCATCAGCCTTCCAAGCTGAGGGTCGCGGGTTCGAATCCCGTCTCCCGCTCCAGACATTAGCAGACCTGCGGAACGGGGTGGGCGCGCCGGGTGTCCCGACGGGTGTCCCGACGGGTGTCCCGATGCGGGTGATGCAGGCAGTGACCCGCCGCCTTAGCTCAGTGGTAGAGCACTTCCATGGTAAGGAAGGGGTCATCGGTTCAAATCCGATAGGCGGCTCCGCAGGGCGTGTCCCGACGACGTCGGGATGCGCTTTTTGTTGCAGGTGCGTCTCCCCGGGCGCGCCCTCTCTTACGGATTCTCATTCACGACAGGCAGGCGTCTCAACGAGGCAAAAGCTATGGCAAAAGAGACCTTTCAGCGGAGCAAACCGCACGTGAACGTGGGCACGATCGGGCACGTCGACCACGGCAAGACGACGCTGACGGCGGCCATCACGCAGGTGCTCAACAAGCGGGTGCCGGATCCGGCGAACCAGTTGCGCACGTTCGACTCGATCGACAACGCGCCGGAGGAGCGCGAGCGCGGGATCACGATCGCGACGGCGCACGTGGAGTACGCCACCGAGAAGCGGCACTACGCGCACGTGGACTGTCCGGGCCACGCCGACTACGTCAAGAACATGGTGACGGGTGCGGCGCAGATGGACGGGGCGATCCTGGTGGTGGCGGCCACGGACGGGCCGATGCCGCAGACGCGCGAGCACATTCTGCTGGCGCGGCAGGTCGGGGTGCCCTACATCGTGGTGTTCCTGAACAAGGTGGACCTGGTCGACGACGAGGAGCTGCTGGAGCTGGTGGAGATGGAAGTGCGCGAGCTGCTGGAGACGTATGAGTTTCCGGGGGACGAGGTGCCGGTGATCAAGGGATCGGCGCTGGGCGCGCTCAACGGGGAGGAGCAGTGGGAGGACCGGATCATGGAGCTGATGGATGCGGTGGACACGTACATTCCGACGCCGGAGCGCGACACGGACAAGCCGTTTTTGATGCCGATCGAGGACGTGTTTTCGATCACGGGCCGCGGGACGGTGGTGACGGGCCGCGTGGAGCGCGGGGTGCTGAAGGTGGGCGACCCGGTGGAGATCGTGGGGATGCGCGAGGAGAAGCTGTCGACGACGGTGACGGGGATCGAGATGTTTCGGAAGCTGCTGGATCAGGCGCAGGCGGGGGACAACGCGGGGGTGTTGCTTCGCGGGACGAAGAAGGACGAGGTGGAGCGCGGGATGGTGGTGTGCAAGCCGGGTTCGATCACGCCGCACCGGGAGTTCGAGTGCGAGGTGTACGTGCTGAGCAAGGAGGAGGGGGGACGTCACACGCCGTTTTTCAAGGGATACCGGCCGCAGTTTTACTTCCGGACGACGGACGTGACGGGGGACATCGAGTTGCCGGAGGGGGTGGAGATGGTGATGCCCGGGGACAACACGCGGTTCAAGGTGAAGCTGATCGTGCCGGTGGCGATGGAGGAGGGGCTTCGGTTCGCGATCCGCGAGGGAGGCCGCACGGTGGGCGCCGGCGTCGTGACGAAGATCCTCGACTGATGAACGAGCGGTTGGCGGTCGGCACCCGGCTTCCGGGCGCGCTGGCCGCTGACGGCTGAATGCGATCATACATAGCCGGCCGCCGGATATGCGGTGTCTGCCGGCTCACACGGGCATAGCTCAATTGGCAGAGCAGCGGTCTCCAAAACCGCAGGTTGGGGGTTCGAGTCCTCCTGCCCGTGCCGAGAAATCGACGTCTTGCGAGGCGTCCCGTTCTCCTGCGAGAAACGCACCGGTGGTCCGGAATGAATAAGATCAAGAACTACCTCGAAGAGGTCGTCAAGGAGATGCAGAAGGTGAGTTGGCCCTCCCGCAAGGAGCTGGTCGACAACACCATCGTCACGCTCGTGGCGACGATCATGATCTCTTTGTTCATCTTCGTGGCCGACCGCGTCATCGGGTTCGTCCTCGACATCGTCTACGGGCTCGTGTAGGGCGCGCGAGGACGGGCGGCAGGTCCTTCAGATGCATCAGGATATGGCGAAGACGACTGACGACATCCGCAAGTGGTATGTGCTCCGCACCTTCTCCGGGCACGAGAAGAAGGTGAAGCAATACCTGGAGCGCGAGATCGAGCGCCTGGACCTGCGGGACAAGCTCGACGAGATCATGATCCCGACGGAAACGGTCTTCGAGATGCGTGGCGGGAAGAAGCGTACGCGGGAGAAGACGTTCTTTCCGGGGTACATCATGATTCACGCGCTGCTGGACAACGAGCTGCAGCACGTCATCTCCGGGTTGCCGTCCGTCGTCGGATTTCTGGGCACCGGCAACGAGCCGACGCCCCTGCGGCCGGACGAGGTGGATCGCATCCTGGGCAAGGTGGACGAGGCGCGGGAGATGGGTGAGCAGCCCGAGATCCCGTTCAAGCCGGGCGATGCCGTCAAGGTGATCGATGGCCCGTTCAACAACTTCACCGGCTTCGTCGAGGAGGTCTATCCCGACAAGATGAAGGTGAAGGTGATGGTGTCCATCTTTGGCCGTAAGACCCCGCTGGAACTCGATTACCTGCAGGTCGAACACGAGGAATAGAGCCGGTGACATTCCGGCCGAGGCCGGCCCTGGTGGCTTTTCGATGAAGGCGGAACCCCCGCTCCATCGCAGCATAGGCTGGCCCCCGATACCGCGTATCCTCCACTCATCATAGAAGCGGGAGCCCGGCACGGGTCGGTATGACCGGCAGGGCGTTTGCACCGCGGGAGCATCATGGCAAAAAAAGTAGACGGCTACATCAAGCTGCAGATCAAGGCGGGCCAGGCCAACCCGGCTCCGCCCATCGGGCCGGCGCTCGGCCAGCACGGGGTGAACATCATGGACTTCTGCAAGCAGTTCAATGCGGCCACGCAGGACCGCATGGGGCTGGTGCTGCCCGTGGTGATCACCGTCTATGCCGACAAGTCGTTCTCCTTCATCGTCAAGAGCCCGCCGGCGGCCGTGCTGCTCAAGAAGGCGGCCGGCATCGAAAAGGGCGCCAGCGACCCGCTGCGGCAGAAAGTGGGCACGGTCACCTGGGACGATTGTGTCGAGATCGCCCGGCAGAAGATGGCCGACCTGAACGCCTACGACGAGCAGCACGCGGCCCGGATGATTGCCGGTACGGCACGCTCGATGGGCATCGTCGTCGAGGGGCAGCCCGAGTCCCTGTAATCGTGTCCGTATCCCCGCCTGCCGCATGAGGGCGGGCGGAGCGTCGTGGCCGGAGGCGGCCCGGTGTTCGTGTGCGGATCCTTTCATCTGCGGGAGCCGGTGGTCTTACAGGCCGGCGTTAGAACCGCACAGACCCTCCTTGCTATGGCAAAAAAGGGAAAACGTTACCGTGAGGCGCTGGCGCGAATCCAGGAGGCCGGTGGGCCCTTTGGCCTGGACGATGCCGTGCGCCTGGTCAAGGAAACGGCCGGAGCCAAATTCGACGAGTCGGTCGACATCGACCTGCGGCTGGGGGTCGATCCTCGCCGGGCCGATCAGATGGTCCGGGGTACCGTCACACTCCCCCATGGAACGGGGAAGACGGTGCGGGTGCTCGTGCTGGCCAGCGAAGGCAAGCAGGCCGAAGCCCGCGAGGCCGGGGCCGATTATGTGGGCCTCGACGACCTGATCGAGAAGATTCAGAAAGAGAACTGGGCCGACTACGACGTGGTCATCGCCACGCCGGACGTGATGGGTAAGGTGGGCCGGCTGGGCCGCTTCCTCGGGCCGCGCGGGCTCATGCCCAACCCGAAGAGCGGGACGGTCACGATGGACGTGGGGGAGACGGTGCGGCAGGTCAAGGCCGGTAAGATCGACTTTCGCGTCGACAAGTTCGGCAACCTGCACGCGTCCGTCGGGAAGGCTTCGTTCAGCGAGGAGCAGCTCCGCGACAATGCGCAGGCGTTCCTTCGGGAGGTGATGCGGTTGCGGCCGTCGGCGGCCAAAGGCACGTACGTGCGCTCGGTCACGCTGTCCACGACGATGGGCCCGCCGGTTCCGGTGGATCGCAACGCCGTCGTGAGCAGCGCTCGCTAACCTCCGCGTCTCCTCGAACCGCCAAGCCGTAGAGAACCATGCCTCTGACGAGAGATCAAAAAGCGCAGGCCGTCGACGAGATCGTCGCGCTGCTGGAAGCCACGCCCACGGTGTATCTGACCGACTATGCGGGCCTCACCGTGGAGCAAGCCAATGCGCTGCGCAATCAGTTTCGGGAAGCCGGCGTCCAGTTCAAGGTGCTGAAGAACACCCTGGTGCGTCTGGCGATGGAGCGCATCGGGGGATACGATGCCCTCTTCGAAAGCCTCAACGGCCCGACGGCCGTGGCCTTCAGCGAGGAGCCCTCGGCGCCGGCCCGTGTCATCAAGAAGTTTACCCAGGAAAACGACCTGAGCGTTCCAGGCCTCAAGGCGGCCTACGTGGACGGTGCCGTTTATGGCGAGGACGCCCTCGAGATCCTGGCCACGCTCAAGTCGAAGGATGAGCTGATCGGAGACATCCTGGGGCTGCTGCTGGCGCCGATCAACAACGTGATCGGTGGGCTGCAGGCTCAGGGTGGCAACCTGGTCGGAGCGCTCAAAACCCTGGCCGAGCGCGAGGGATAGTCCCTCCCATCCAGGCCTTCGTCTATCACATCCACCCTTAATGCGCAGCGTAGCTTTCGAACCGGAAGGCCGAGACCGCTGCAGGAGGACATCGAACCCATGGCAGACATCAAAGAACTCGCGGAACAGCTGGTCAACCTGACCATCAAAGAGGCCAACGAACTGGCCAAGCTGCTAGAAGAAGAGTACGGCATCAAGCCGGCGGCGGCCGCCGTGGCCGTGGCCGGTCCTGCGGCCGGTGGCGACGGAGCTCCGGCCGCCGAGGAAAAGACGGAGTTCGACGTCGAGCTCAAGGCCGTTGGCGGCAACAAGATCGCCGTCATCAAGGTCGTGCGCAGCCTCACCGGCCTGGGCCTGAAAGAGGCCAAGGAACTCGTCGACGGGGCCCCGAGCATGGTCAAGGAAGGGGTGCCGAAGGAAGAAGCCGAGCAGATCAAGGCGCAGCTCGAAGAGGCCGGGGCCGAAGTCGAACTGAAATAACCCCCGTGCGCCGACGGCTGTTGGGCTTTCCCCGGCGGCAAGAACCGCAAGCTGACAGGCCAAAGCCGACTCTCATCCGGGGGTCGGCTTTTGGCACTTGATACCAAACAGAGGGGCTGCGTCGACGGGGCAGGGAGCGTCCTGATCCTGAAACAAGACCCGGCCCGCCGCGTTGGCAAAACGTTTAGCGCTGCCGCGCCCACCCGTAGCGCTCGGCCGCCGTGCCAACCGCTTCCGCCTCAGCGTCACCTACCAACCAATGTGCCTCGCTTATGCCTAAGCAGAATGGTCATGCCGAGAACCTGAACGGACGGGAGAGCTTTGCCCGCATTCGCTCCGTGCAGGATTACCCGGACTTCCTTCACGTCCAACTTAAATCCTTCCGGGATTTCGTGCAAGACGACGTTGCGCCCGAGGATCGTCGGGACATCGGGTTGCAGGCGGTCTTCCGGGAGCATTTCCCCATCACCGACAGCCGCGAGCGCTACACGCTCGAATTTCTGCACTATACGTTGGACGCTCCCAAGCATTCCGTGGAGGAATGCATTGCGCAGGGGTTGTCCTATTCGGTGCCGCTGAAGGCCAAGTTGCGCCTGTCTTCGAAAGAAGACGAGGACGAGGACGAAGCCGAGGAGGCCATCGAGCAGGAGGTGTATCTGGGCAACCTGCCGTACATGACCGAGCAGGGCACCTTCGTGATCAACGGGGCCGAGCGCGTCGTCGTGTCGCAGTTGCATCGGAGCCCCGGCGTCTTCTTCGGCCAGAGCGTCCACCCCAACGGGACGGAGCTGTTCTCGGCGCGTGTCATCCCGTTCCGTGGCTCCTGGATCGAGTTCTCCACCGACGTCAGCAACGTCGTCTGGGCCTATATCGACCGGAAGAAGAAGCTGCCGGTGACCACGCTGCTGCGGGCGCTGGGGTACTCCAGCGACGAGGAGCTGGTGCGCATCTTCGACCTGGCCGAATCCTTCGAGTTCGGCACGAAGAAAGACTTCAAGGACGCCGTCGGGCGTAAGCTGGCTACGAGCGTCACGATCGAGAAGATCACGGAGGTCGTCGACGAAGACACGGGTGAGGTCGTCGAGGAGCGTAAGGAGCGGGAGGTATTGCTCCCGGCCGACCACGAGCTCAGCGAAGAGGATTACGGGACGCTCAAGGAGCATGGCATCACGAAGCTGTTCCTGCTGAAGGAGGATGCCAGCGAGGAAGGGCTGGACACCAGTTCGCTGCTGAACACGATCAAGAAAGATCCGTCGCACAGCGAAGAGGAGGCCCTGGAATATCTGTACTACCAGCTTCGTGGCACGGAGGCTCCGGACCTGGACACCGCGCGCGGCGTGCTCGAGCGGCTCTTCTTCAGCGAGAAGCGCTATGACCTGGGCGACGTCGGGCGCTATCGCATCAACAAGCGGCTGCGGATCGACGTCGATCCGGATACCCTGACGCTGACGCGGGAAGACATCGTGGCCATCATCCGCGAGCTGATCAACCTGCAGAACGGCAAGAGCACGGTCGACGACATCGACCACCTGGGTAACCGGCGCGTGCGTACGGTCGGTGAACAGCTCGGCGCGCAGTTTTCGCTGGGCCTGGCCCGCATGGCGCGGACGATCAAGGAGCGCATGAACCTGCGCGATGCCGAGAACTTCACGCCGCAGGACCTGGTCAACGCGCGCACCGTCTCGAGCGTGATCAACACGTTCTTCGGGACGAACCAGCTCAGCCAGTTCATGGACCAGACCAACCCGCTGGCCGAGCTGACGCACAAGCGCCGCATGAGCGCCCTCGGCCCCGGCGGCCTGACCCGCGAGCGGGCCGGCTTCGAGGTGCGGGACGTGCACTACACCCACTACGGCCGCCTCTGCCCGATCGAGACGCCGGAAGGGCCGAACATCGGCCTGATCTCCTCCCTCTGCGTCCATGCCACGATCAACGACTTCGGCTTCATCGAGACGCCCTACCGGGTGGTGAAGGACGGCCGGGTCACGGACGAGATCCGCTTCCTCTCGGCCGAGGAGGAGGACGATGCCGTCATCGCGCAGGCCAACGCGCCGATCGATGAAAACGGGCACTTCGAGAACAAGTACGTCAAGTGCCGTTACCGCGGCGACTTCCCGATCGTGGAGCCGAGCGAGGTCCAGTACATGGACGTGGCGCCGAACCAGATCGTCTCGCCGGCGGCCAGCCTCATCCCCTTCCTCGAGCACGACGACGCCAACCGCGCCCTGATGGGCTCGAACATGCAGCGCCAGGCCGTGCCGCTGCTCAAGGCTGAAGCCCCGATCGTGGGCACGGGCCTCGAAGCCCGCGTGGCCCGCGACTCCCGCGCCGTCATCGTGGCCGAGGGCGACGGCGTCATCGAGTATGTGGACGCCCGCAAGATCGTCGTCCGCTACGATCAGGAGAAGGAGGACGAGGAACTGGCCTTCGAGGAGCCGATCAAGGAGTACTACCTGACCAAGTTCCGCCGCACCAACCAGGACACCTGCGTCAACCAGCGGCCGATCGTGCGCGTCGGCCAGCGCGTCCAGAAAGGAACGGTGTTGACCGACGGCTTCTCGACCGATCAGGGCGACCTGGCCCTGGGCAAGAACGTGCTCGTGGCCTTCATGCCGTGGCGCGGGTACAACTTCGAGGACGCCATCGTCATCTCCGAGCGCCTGGTGGCGGAGGACGTCTACACCTCGGTCCACATCGAGGAATACGAGCTACAGGTGCGCGATACGAAGCGCGGCGAGGAGGAACTCACCCGCGAGATCCCGAACGTCTCCGAGGAAGCCACCAAAGACCTCGATGAGCGCGGCATCATCCGCGTCGGGGCCGAGGTGGAGGCTGGCGACATCATCGTCGGCAAGATCACGCCGAAGGGCGAGACCGACCCGACTCCGGAGGAGAAGCTGCTCCGGGCCATCTTCGGCGACAAGGCGGGCGACGTCAAGGACGCCTCGCTCAAGGCGCCTCCGGGCATGAAGGGCGTCGTCATCGACACCAAGCTCTTCAGCCGCCGCAAGCTCGACCCGGCCTCCAAAAAGCGCGAACAGCAGCGCCTGGCCGAGATCGAAGAACGCATGCAGCGCGAGGTGGCAGACCTGGACGAGAAGTTCTGGAAGAAGTTCTTCGAGCTCGTCGAGGGCCACACCTCGGCCGGCATCGAGGACCGCGACGGGACGGTGCTCGTCTCCGAAGGAGCGGCCATCACGCGGGAGGCCTTCGCCGAGACGTCCCCGCTGCAGATCAACGGCCGCGCCGGGCTGACCGAGGACAAGAACGTCAACCGTAAGCTGAAGAAGCTGCTCCGGTACTACCGGAAGCTCTACGGCCGCATCCAGGGCGAGTACAAGCGCCAGAAGCATCAGGTGCAGATGGGCGACGAGCTGCCGCCCGGCATCGTGCAGCTGGCGAAGGTCTACATCGCCAAGAAGCGGAAAATCCAGGTGGGCGACAAGATGGCCGGCCGGCACGGCAACAAGGGCGTCATCGCCAAGATCGTCCCGGTCGAGGACATGCCGTTCCTGGAGGACGGGACGCCGGTCGACATCGTGCTCAACCCGCTGGGCGTGCCCAGCCGCATGAACCTGGGGCAGATCTACGAGACGCTGCTCGGGTGGGCCGGCAAGAAGCTGGGCAAGAAGTTCGCCACGCCGATCTTCGACGGCGCGACGATGGACGACATCAGCGCGCTGCTCGCGGAGGCCGGGCTGCCGACCGACGGCCGTGCGCAGCTCTACGACGGGCGTACCGGTGAGCCGTTCGACCAGAAGACGACGGTGGGCTACATCTACATGCTGAAGCTGAGCCACCTCGTCGAGGACAAGATCCACGCGCGGTCGATCGGGCCCTACAGCCTCATCACGCAGCAGCCGCTGGGTGGGAAGGCGCAGTTCGGCGGGCAGCGGCTCGGGGAGATGGAGGTCTGGGCCCTCTATGCCTACGGCGCCTCCCACGTGCTGCAGGAGATGCTCACCTACAAGTCGGACGACGTGCAGGGCCGCTCGAAGGCGTACGAAGCCCTCGTCAAAGGGGAAAACATGCCCGAAGCCGGCACCCCCGAGAGCTTCAACGTCCTCGTGCGTGAGCTGCAGGGCCTCGGCCTGGAGGTCAAACTGGATTAGGGTAGCTGTTGGCTGTTCGCTGTTGGCGGTGCGCCGTCCGGCATCGGGCGCGGGCCGCCGACACCAACAGCCGATAGCCGATAGCCAATAGCCAACAGCTCCAATACTTATGCCTTACGGAAAGACGCAGAAGATCAAGAAGAACTTCAGCAGCATCACGGTCAGCCTGGCGTCGCCCGAGAGCATTCTCGAACGCTCCTATGGCGAGGTGCTCAAGCCGGAGACGATCAACTACCGGTCGTTCAAGCCGGAGAAGGACGGGCTGTTCTGCGAGAAGATCTTCGGCCCGGTCAAAGACTGGGAGTGCCACTGTGGCAAGTACAAGCGCATCCGCTACAAAGGCATCATCTGCGACCGGTGCGGGGTCGAGGTGACGCAGAAGGCGGTGCGTCGGGAGCGGATGGGCCACATCACGCTCAGCGTGCCGGTGGTCCACATCTGGTACTTCAAGACGCTCCCCAACAAGATCGGTCACCTGCTCGGGATGAAGTCGAAAGACCTCGAGAAGGTGATCTACTACGAGAACTACGTCGTCATCCAGCCCGGTGGAGCGGCCTCGCTGGGCATCGAGGAGAAGCAGCTCCTGACCGAGGACGAGTACTACAACGTGCTCTACCAGATCCGGGAGGACAACAACCGCCTCGATGACGACGACCCGGAGAAGTTCATCGCGATGATCGGCGGCGAGGCCGTCGAGACGATGCTGAAGCGGCTCGACCTGCCGGCGCTCTCGCAGCAGCTGCGCTTCCAGGTCAAGACCGAGACGAGCCAGCAGCGCAAGGCGGAGGCCCTGAAGCGGCTGAGCATCGTGGAGGCCTTCCGCGACGCCAACCGCCGCATGGAGAACCGGCCCGAGTGGATGGTGCTGCGCGTGATCCCGGTCATCCCGCCGGAGCTGCGCCCGCTCGTGCCGCTCGAAGGCGGGCGCTTTGCGACGAGCGACTTGAACGACCTCTACCGCCGCGTCATCATCCGCAACAACCGCCTCAAGCGCCTGATCGACATCAAGGCCCCGGAGGTCATCCTGCGCAACGAGAAGCGCATGCTCCAGGAGGCCGTCGACAGCCTCTTCGACAACAGCCGCAAGGCCAACGCGGTGCGTTCGGACTCGAACCGCGCGCTCAAGAGCCTCAGCGACATGCTCAAGGGCAAGCAGGGCCGGTTCCGCCAGAACCTGCTCGGCAAGCGCGTCGACTACTCCGGGCGCTCGGTGATCGTCGTCGGCCCCGAGCTGGAGCTGCATCAGTGCGGGCTGCCCAAGGAGATGGCCGTCGAGCTGTTCAAGCCGTTCATCATCCGCAAGCTGATCGAGCGCGGCATCGTCAAGACCGTCAAGAGCGCCAAGAAGGTCGTCGATCGCCGCACGGCCGACGTGTGGGACATCCTGGAGAAGGTGATCGCCGGGCGTCCGGTGATGCTCAACCGCGCGCCCACGCTGCACCGCCTCGGCATCCAGGCCTTCCAGCCGGTGCTCATCGAGGGCAAGGCCATCCAACTGCACCCGCTCGTCTGTACGGCCTTCAACGCCGACTTCGACGGGGACCAGATGGCCGTGCACGTCCCGCTGAGCCATGACGCCTGCCTGGAGGCGATGGTGCTCATGCTCGCCAGCCACAACATCCTCAGCCCGGCACACGGCGGACCCATCGCCGTGCCGACGCAGGACATGGTGCTGGGGCTCTACTACATGACCAAGGCCAAGAACGGGGTCAAGGGCAGCGGCCGGCTCTTCAGCAGCATGGCCGAAGTGCGCCAGGCCTACGACCAGAAAACCGTCGACCTGCACGCCAAGATCAAGGTCCGCCTGCCCGACGGAGAGCTGATCGAGACGACGGTGGGGCGCGTGCTCTTCAACGAGGTCGTGCCCGAAGGCGTCGGCTTCATCAACGAGGTGCTCACCAAGAAAAACCTGCGTGGCATCATCGGCCGGGTGTTGAGCGCGACCGGCTTCCCCAAGACGGCCCGCTTCCTGGACGACATCAAGGAGCTGGGCTTCGAGCAGGCCACGGCGGCCGGCCTGACCTTCTCGCTGGCGGACATCGTGGTGCCCGAGGCCAAGAACAAGCTCATCAGCGAGGCCAACGAGGAGGTCGAACGGGCCCGCAACAACTACGCGATGGGCTTCATCACGGAGAACGAGCGCTACAACCAGGTCATCGACATCTGGACGCGCACGAACAACCGCGTCTCCGAGGTGCTCTTCGACACGCTGAAGAACGACCAGGAGGGCTTCAATGCCATCTTCATGATGGCCGACTCCGGGGCGCGTGGCTCGAAGGAGCAGATCCGCCAGCTCGGCGGGATGCGCGGCCTGATGGCCAAGCCGCAGAAGAGCCTGGTGGGCTCGGCCGGGGAGATCATCGAGAACCCGATCATCTCGAACTTCAAGGAAGGCCTCTCGGTGCTGGAGTACTTCATCTCCACGCACGGCGCCCGCAAGGGCCTGGCCGACACCGCCCTGAAGACGGCCGACGCCGGCTACCTGACGCGCCGCCTCG
The DNA here is from genome assembly GCA_003285105.1 of Roseithermus sacchariphilus. Taxonomy (GTDB): domain Bacteria; phylum Bacteroidota; class Rhodothermia; order Rhodothermales; family MEBIC09517; genus Roseithermus; species Roseithermus sacchariphilus. Next base: position 2,812,617 of record CP030158.1, read on the forward strand.
TGGACGTCGCCCAGGACGTGACGGTCACCGAGCACGATTGCGGGACGCTGCGCGGCATCAAGATCTCGGCGCTGAAGGACAACGAGGAGGTCGTCGAGCCGCTGGCCGACCGCATCCTGGGCCGCGTCTCGGTCCACGACGTCTTCGACCCGCTCACGGGCGAGATGATCGTCTCGGCCAACGAGTTGATCGACGAGGAGAAGGCCCGGCGGATCGCCGAGACCTCCATCGAGGAGGTGGAGATCCGCTCGGCGCTGACGTGTGAGACGCGGCGCGGGGTGTGTGCCCTCTGCTACGGCCGCAACCTGGGCTCCGGCCGCCTGGTGGAGGTGGGCGAGGCCGTCGGCGTGATCGCCGCGCAGTCCATCGGCGAGCCGGGGACGCAGCTGACGCTGCGGACCTTCCACATCGGTGGCGCCGCCAGCCGCATCGAGGCGGAAAGCACCATCCAGTCGAAGTTCGCCGGACGCGTCAAGTTCGAGAGCCTGCGGACCGTGACCTTCGAGGACGTCGAAGGCCCGCGCGAGGTCGTGCTGGCCCGCCAGGGCGAGATCCTGGTGATGGACCCCGAGGAGGAAGGCCGCCAGCTGATCTCCTACGTGATCCCGTACGGCGCCGAGGTGATGGTCGAGGACGGGCAGCTCGTCGAAAAAGGCCAGGTGCTGGCCAGCTGGGACCCGTACAACTCGGTCATCCTCTCGGAAGTCAGCGGCGAGGTGGCCTTCCAGGACATCATCGAAGGCACGACCTACCGCGAGGAGTCGGACGAGCAGACCGGCTACAAGGAGAAGGTCATCATCGAAAGCCGCGAGCGCAACCTGACGCCCGCCATCCTCGTCGGCGGAGGCGACAAGCCGGCGCGGGAGTACACGCTGCCGGTACGGGCGCGTCTCCAGGTGGACGAGGGCGACCAGGTGCAGGCCGGTCAGGTGCTCGCCAAGATCCCGCGCCAGTCCGCCAAGACGCGCGACATCACCGGCGGTCTGCCGCGTGTGACGGAGCTGTTCGAGGCCCGCACGCCGTCGGACCCGGCCGTGGTCAGCGAGATCGAGGGCGTCGTCACCTTCGGCGGCCGTAAGCGCGGTGCGCAGGAGGTCGTCGTCACCAGCCGCGACGGGGCCATCTCGAAGACGTACCTCGTGCCGCTCTCGAAGCACCTGTTCGTGCACGAGAACGACTACGTGCGCGCCGGCGAGCCGCTCTCGGACGGCCAGGTCGCCCCGCACGACATCCTGCGGATCCTCGGACCCCGCCGCGTGCAGGAGTACCTCGTCAACGAGATCCAGGAGGTCTACCGCCTCCAGGGTGTGGCGATCAACGACAAGCACATCGAGGTGATCGTCCGGCAGATGATGCAGAAGGTGAACATCACCGACCCGGGCGACACGCCGTTCCTCGAGCAGGACCTCGTCGACCGCTTCGTCCTGGAGCAGACCAATGACGACCTCTATGACAAGTTCGTGGTGACGGATCCGGGCGACTCCGGCCTGCAGGTGGGAGACATCATCGACCGGCGCCGGCTGCGGGAGGTCAACTCCGAGATGAAGCGCGGCGACAAGCGCCAGGTGCAGGTGCGCGAGGCGCAGCCGGCCGTGGCCGAACCGGTGCTGCTCGGCATCACGCAGGCCTCGCTGGCTACCGACTCGTTCGTGTCCGCGGCGTCCTTCCAGGAGACGACGAAGGTCCTCACCGAGGCGGCCATCCAGGCCAAGGTGGACCCGCTCTACGGCCTGAAGGAGAACGTGATCGTCGGGCACCTCATCCCGGCCGGTACGGGCCAGCGCCGCTTCCGCGACATCGTCGTGGGCTCGAAGAAGGAACTCGCCGAGCTGCAGGCCGCCCTCGGCGGTGGCCGCGACCTGGGCGAGGCTGCCGACGCGGGCGATGGCGCCTCCGAGTCGGTGGAAGCGTCGTCCTGATCCCGCTCCACCCGATCCACACACCGAGGCCCCGGTTGCACGCGCGCAGCCGGGGCCTTCTGGTGTTCATGACCCACCCGGTCCCGTCACCGTGCTCGCGGGACCGGGCCGGGGTCAGAGCAGGAAGGTGTAGGTGTATTTCAGCAGCAGCGTGCGGGACTGGCTGAACGGCAACGCCGGGGCATGGGGGTCCAGCGGGTCGCGGTCCAGGTTCATGCCCTCGTTGTAGACGAGGTACAGGTCGTTGCCCTCGCGCGGGTTGTACCGGACCCGCAGGTTCGTCGAGGCCTGCGAGGTGCTGCTGTTCACCTGCAAGAAGAGGCTGGCCGTGAGCGAGCGGTTCAGGGCGGACCGGATGCGGATGCGCGCCACGTGGGCGGTGAACGTGTCTCCGGCCGCGTCGACGTGGTTGTAGCTATAGTCGATACCCAGCGCCAGGTGGGCGCTCAGGGTCCAGACCGGCGCCAGGAGGGCCGATACCCGCGTGCCGCCGAAGTAGCCCCCGGCCTGTCCTTCGGCTTCGAGCCGTAGCGGGCGCCCCTGTGCGGTGGTCCACTCGGTGGAGACGTCGTAGAACCGGTAGGCCCCGGCGGGGATCGTGACGGCGTCGTCGCCAATGGTGAAGGCTTCCGCCAGGAATTCGCGGTTCAGGGCCAGGGTGAGGGCGGTGCGGCCGCCGGCGCGCGTCACCCCTTCCCAGCCCAGCCGGACCGTATTCGTCTCCAGCGCCCAGTCCTGCGGATGCCAGAGCGAGGCCCAGTCCGGCCCGCGCCAGACGAATTCGAGGCGGTTGGTCAGCGTCTGGCTCTGCAGGATTCCCGCCTCGGGAAACCACGTGTAGTCGATGCGATGCCCGTAGCGATGGATGCCGGTGCGCAGGACGAACCCCACGGCCGGGTCGAAGCCGGCGCCCAGGTGGGTGAACGAGGCGCCGCCGCCCAGCCCGCGCCGGATGCGCCGCCGCAGCAGGAGCGAGAGCAAGCCGCTCTGCGAGGCCACGGCCTCCGGGGAAGCGCTGTATCCGAGCTTGATCTGGTGGAAGAACGAGCGGCCGAGGTCCAGGTCGGCGTCGCCGGCCAGCACGAGGTTGTAGGTGCCGTCGAAGTCCGTCCGGGAGGTGGCCAGCCCGCCGACGTAGGCTCCCAGGCCGGGCAGGTCGTGCTTCAGGCGTAAGACGCCGAAGTTTTCGGAGGGCCGGTGCAGCGAGTCGACCGTGGCCCGGCCCGTCTGCATGTTCAGCAGGCCGATCTCCCAGGCCCCCATCCGGCCCGTCAGGCGGGCGCCGCCCAGGATGGGGATGGGCTCGCCCTCGGCAATGCCGATCTGTCGGCTCTGAAACAGCCGCTGGGGGCCGCCCGGCAGGTTGTACTCGAACAGGTCGGCCCGCTCCTGAAAGAAATCGCGCTTCTCGGGGAAGAACAGAGAGAAGCGCGTGAGGTTGACCTGCTGGTCGTCGGCCTCGACCTGGGCGAAGTCGGTGTTGGCCGTCACGTCGAGCGTCAGGTTGCTCGTCAGGCTGTACTTCAGGTCGAGGCCGAGTTCATGGACGGCGTTCCGGTCGGCGGTGTAGGCCCGGCCGTCGGGGGTGAGGCGCGGCTCCCGCCCGAAGCCGCCGAGCGCGTAGGGTTTGACGTAGAGCGGACGGGCCGCCGCGATGCCGGTGAAGCGCACCGGCAGGGCCTGGCTCGGCTTGTAGGCGCTGTAGGACCAGTCGTTGGGGATGGGAGGATAGACGTCATACTCGGCCGTGCGGGCCAGATACCGCCAGAGGATCAGGCCCATCTCCACGCTCCCGTCCGGCGCCGGGACGAAGCGCAGGCTGGAAAAGGGGATGCGGATCTCGGCCGTCCAGCCCTGCGCGTCGATCCGGGTGGCGGCATCCCAGAACGTGTTCCAGTCCGTGTTCCAGGGTTCCCGGCCCCCGCCGCCTTCGGCATCGTTGGCGATGGCGATGTCGGTACGGACCCCCGCGGGTGACACGATGAAGCCGACGGCCGTCTGGTCGTCGTCGAACGTGTCGAGGATCAGGGCGATGCCGTCCTGGTCCGGGGTGTACGAATCCCGTTCCAGCGTGCGAGCGGTGATGCGCTGCGGATCCGATTCCCACACGCGGGCGGCCAGGTAGAGGGCATCGGCGTCGTAGGCGATCCACATGGCCGTGCGCTCCGACGGCGGAGCCCCCTCGTGGGGGACCTGCTGGTAGAAGGCCTCGATGGGCGGCAGGGTGCGCCAGGGTGCCTCGTCCAGGCTGCCGTCGAGGCGGATGGCGGTGTCATGGAGCCGGTGAGGTTGGAGCGGCTCCGGGACGTCCGGGGCGAAAGGCGGCCGGGTCGGGCCGACGGCCAGCATCAAACTCAGGAGGGGGATGCACAGCGCCATGAACACGGGGCGGAAGAAGCGGGTGGAAGGGGCGAAAACATACGAACGGGGCGGCTCCGGGACCGTGACGATGCAAAAAAATAAGCAGCCTCCGCGTCGGGATCAGGGGGGCGCGGTGCGCGGGCGGACGATCCCGGCGGCCAGCGACACCAGCACACAGGACGCCACCACGAGGGCGAGGCCGACCGTCAGCGACGTGGCTTCGGCGACGAAGCCGATGAGGGGAGGCCCTCCGAGCAACCCCACGTAGCCGGTGGTGGTGACGGCCGCCAGGGCCGTGCCCGGATGGACGCCGGGCGTGCGGCCGGCCGCCGTGTAGAGCACCGGGATGGCATTGGCCAGCCCGAGGCCGACGCAGCCGAACCCGGCGATGGCGGCCAACGGCTCCCGGACGAGCAGCGCCAGCCCCAGCCCCACGGCGGTGAACCCGGCCCCGACGCGCATCACCCGCACGGCGCCGAAGCGCTCCACCAGCCCGTCGCCCAGCACGCGTCCCAGCGCCATCAGCAGCGAGAACGCGGCGAAGCCCGTCGCCGCCAGGCCGGGGCCGGCCTCCAGCACCTGCCGCAGGTAGAGCGCGCTCCAGTCGTACATCGACCCTTCGGACATCATGACCAGGAAGGCGAGCAGGCCCAGCCCCAGCAGGGCCCCGGAGGGCCGGGCCACGAACGGGCCGGTACGGACGGCGTCGACGGAGCGAGGCAGGAGGTGGGGCAGCGCCCAGAGGGCCGGCACGAGGAACAGCGCGGCCGCCGCCAGCACATGGGTCCGGGGGGCGATGCCCAGCGACAGCAGCGCCGCCCCCAGGGTGGCTCCCGCCAGCCCGCCGAGGCTGAACAGCCCGTGGAAGGAGGACATGATGGAGCGCCCGTAGAGCCGCTGGCAGGCCACCGCCTGCGCGTTCATGCTGATGTCCAGGCTGCCGTTGATCAGCCCGAAGGCGAACAGCGCGGCCGCCTGCAGCCCGACGCTGCGGGGCCAGAGCAACAGCGGCAGCGCCAGGCAGGCCAGCACGGCCGAGACGCGTGTGATGACCTGGCTGCCCACCCGCGGGATCAGCAGTCCCGTGGCCGGCATCGCCACGAGCGCGCCGCACCCCAGGCTCAGCAGCACCAGGCCCAGCACCCCCTCGCTCAGCTCCAGCGCAGCGTGGACCGTGGGGATGTGCGTGACCCAGGTGGCGATGCCGGCGCCGTTGACGAAAAAGATCACCGACACGCTGAGCCGGGCGGCCCGCAGCGCGCGCCGGTCGTGGGGCAGAACGGGTTCGGAGGCGGACACAGCGGGCGAGGTGCGGCAGCAGGGACCCGCGCAGCGCCGGGCCGCGTCGGTCTGGCCGCCATGGATTCCGGGCGGTTCGAGCGGCCCCAAGATAGCGATCCGGCCGGGCCGGGGGAGCCGGGCGGCCGGCCTTCAAGAAAAATCTGGCGAGGCCGCAGAATGGAGGACCGCGGGGGGATCCGCGCCCCGGGATGCTCTTATAAGCACGCCCATCACTTCATCACAGAGACGGTACCCCCTTCATGTCTACACACCACGTTTCGCGGAGCTTGCCGGTGCTGCTGCTGAGCCTGGCCATCGTACTCGGGGCCTGCGAGCAGGAGCCCGAGGTCGTCACCACCGAAAGCGGGCTGCAATACATCGAACTGGAGAGAGGCGACGGCGAGCATCCACAGCCCGGCCAGGTCGTCAAGGTGCACTACCGCGGCCAGGTCCAGGGAGACAGCACCATCTTCGATGATTCGTACGAACGGGGCGTCCCGCTGTACTTCCCCGTCGGCTCCGACCGGATCATTCCCGGGTGGGACGAGGGCATTCAGCTGATGCGCGTCGGCGGGAAGGCCCGCCTGATCATGCCGCCCGAGCTGGCCTTCGGTGAGCAGGGGTACGCCGGGGTGATTCCCCCCAACGCCACGCTCGTCTTCGACGTCGAGTTGCTCGACGTGCAGGAAGGCGCGCCGGAGGCGCCGACCGAGGTGCCGGAGGGTGACCTCCAGATGCTAGAGGGCGGCGTGGCCTACGTGGATCTGGTCGAGGGCGAAGGCGAGCCCCTGCAGGAGGGCGACCGGGCCACGGTCCACTACACCGGCTGGTTGCAGGAAGGGGGCAAGTTCGACAGTTCGCTCGACAACGGCCGCCCGTTCACCTTCGTCGTCGGCGGCAACGTCATCGAAGGGTGGAGCCGGGGCGTCGTGGGCATGAAGGTCGGCGGCAAGCGGCAGATCGTGATTCCGCCGGATCTGGCCTACGGCGAGCAGGGCGCCGGCCCCATCCCGCCGAACGCCACGCTCGTCTTCGAGGTCGAACTGCTCGACCGCGAACCGGCCCCGCCGCTCCCGGACACCACGAACTGATCCGGGGCGGAGCGCGCCGCTGCGCTCGGGCCTCATTCCACGCGGGACGAGTCGCGCCCGGCGGCGGTGGAATCCGCGGCCGCCGCGGCCGAGTCCGCCCGTGCCTGTAGGCGAGCCCGCGCGTCTTCGACCTGTTCGAGGACGCGCGGGTCGGTGGCGTAGTGGCGCAGCAGGAGCACGCTGGCCACGGCGGTGCCCAGCACGCCGAGCAGGGCGGCCACGACGAGCAGGCGGGAGGCGGTGCGGCTGAGCGGGCGGATGTCCGGGCGGCGAGGCGCTTCGGGGCGATCGGCGTCGGCAGGCATTGGCGGGGGCGGCTGGAGGATGAGAGGCCGGGACCGGCCTGGTACGGGCCCGAGATCGACGGGTCGGCGTCAGGCCCCGTGCCGGCCCCAGTAGTGCAGGAGGGCCTTCGTGAAAGCCAGCGAACGCTCCAGGTTCTGCACCGTGTTCCACTCGAAGGTGCTGTGGTAGTCGTAGCCGCCGTTGAACACGTTGGGCGTGGGCAGGCCCATCTCCGAGAGCCGCGCCCCGTCGGTTCCGCCCCGGACGAGCTGCTCCGTCAGGCGGATGCCCATGGACTGCGCGGCGCCGTGGGCGAAGGTGATGACCCGCGGGTCCGCGGCCTCGATGTACGCGCGCATGTTCTTGTACTGATCCTCGATCGTCAGGTCGATCTGCGCCTTCGGATACTTGAGGCGGAGCGCGTCGGCCAGCCGGTGCAGGAGGTCCTTGCGGCGGGCCAGCCCGTCCTCGCTGAAGTCCCGCAGGATCACCTCCACCGACGCCTCGGACGGGTCCCCGGCGGCCAGGTGGTGCGGGTGCAGGTACCCGGCGCGGCCGTCGGTCGTCTCCGGCGCCTCCGTGGGCGGTAGCGCGGCGATGAACTCGGCCAGGATGCGCACCGCATTGACCATCACGTCCCGCGCATAGCCCGGATGCACCATCACGCCCCGGACGGTCAGCACCGCCCGGGCCGCGTTGAACGTCTCGACCGAGAGGCTGTCGATGCCGCTGCCGTCGAGTGTGTAGCCCACGTCCGCCCCGAGGCGGTCCAGGTCCAGCCGGTCCACGCCCCGGCCGATCTCTTCGTCGACGGTGAAGCAGAGACGGACGGTGGGGCGCGGGGTGTCGTCGTGCAGCAGGTCGGCGGCGAGCTGGACGAGGATGGCCACGCCGGCTTTGTCGTCGCTGCCCAGCAGCGTGGTGCCGTCGCTGGTGATCAGGTCCTCGCCCACGTGATCGAGCAGGGCGGGTTGACGGGCCGGATCGAGCCGGACGTCCGGGTTGCCCGGCAGCGCGATCACCCCGCCGTCGTACCGCCGGTGGATCACCGGCTTCACCCCTGCCCCGGATTCGTCCGGCGAGGTGTCCATGTGCGCCAGGAGGGCGACGACGGGCAGGCGGGCGGCTTCCTCCGGGGGGAGCGGCGAGGGCAGCGTGGCATAGACGTACCCGAAGTCGTCCATGGCCGCATCGGGCAGCCCGATGGCCTGCAACTCGTCCACGAGCAGCCGGCCCAGGTCTTTCTGTTTCTCGGTGGACGGGGTGGTTGGCGAGCGAGGGTCCGACTGCGTGTCGATCTGCACGTAGCGAAGGAATCGCTGAGCGACGGGAGGGAGCGAATCCGGGGCGGTCATCGGAAGGTCTTTGCAGAGGCTATTCGCAATAGGTTACCAGGGCCGACATCACCTCGCGCTGGAGGGTGTCGCCGGCGGGCCGGTTCAGTAGCGTGCCGCGCACGACGAGCGAGGAGGAGCCTCCACCGTCCAGGTTGATCGCATCCACGGCGCCGACGTCGCGCATCAGCACGGCCAGCTCGTCGAGGCGAACGCCGCGGCTCTCCGGCTGGCGGCCATCGACGACCATCAGGATGAGGGCGCCGTCCCGGGTGCGGCCGGCCGCCGTGCGCGGGTGTGTCTTCGGAATGGACGTGCCGAAGAACACCTCTTCGTCGTCCGTCACCCGGATCGCCCCGTCCACGAGGAGGGCGGGGCCGGCGCCGAGGGCATCCCGGACGAGCCACGGTTCGGCCGTGGCGGAGAGCGCGGCGGGCGCGTCCGGGCGGTTCGGCACCGGCTCGGACCAGCGCAGGATGGCACCGTCCTGCGCGGCGGCCCATCCCATCTCGATGGTGCCGTCCTCTCGGAAGCCGATGGCGGCCCGGACGGCCTCGAACGTCAGCGAATCACGCTGGAAGGTGGTCGAGGGAGTGGCCAGGACGGCCCGGTCGTGGACGAGGAGGCCGACGTGCTCGGCCGGGGTGCGCTTCATCGTGAAATAGCCGCCGTTGGCCACCACACACACGCCCGGGTCCCGGGCAAAGCTCGATGCAGACTCCCGGCGATCCTCCTCATCGGACACCACGACGCGCGTCGTGATGGCCGGGTCGGGTTCGTCGATGCGGACGTACCAGGCCCGCAGGGGAAGCGAGTCGTTGCGGCCGGCATAGACCCGGATGCCGTCCGGCAGAAGCGCCTGGAGCGAGTCGATGGGCTGCCAGTGCATGGGCAGCGGGGTCGCGGGAGGGGGTGGGGTACAACCGACGAGCAGGCTCAGCAGCAGGGCCGGAACGACGAAGCGCCAGATACGGAGCATGAGCAGAGAGGGTGGAGGATGTGCGATACCGGACGCGGTGCCGTGGATGATAGGCGATGCGACACGCAACGGCATCCCCTCCACCCGCATCGCGCACGGGCGGTTCCGCAGGCCGTGGTGAAACCCTACCCGCCGGAATACGTAGCGCCACCCCCACCGAGGTATCCGAGGAGCACCATGACCCGACTCGCACGTGTTTCGTATGCCCTGGCGGCCCTGCTGCTAGCCGTCGCGGCCGCGCCGGTCACACCGGCCCGGGCCGCCTTCCCCGACATCCGGGACATCGTCAAAGAATCCTTCGACGTGCGTCCGGGCGGGGTGCTGCGGGTCGATATGGACCACGGCAACCTGGAGATCGAAGCCGGCCGCGGCCGCACGGTGCAGGTCGAGGTCGAGCGGATCGTGCGGGCCGGCTCACGAGAGGAGGCCGAGGAGGTCCTCCGCCGGCACGACCTCGACCTCTCGGCCGACACCGACGACGTGCAGATCCGCTCGCGATACCACGAGCCTTCCCGCTTCTGGGGCGAGCGAAACCGCCTCAAGGTGACGATCCGGGTGCGGGTCCCCATCGAGTACCACGTCGAGTTCGCCACCGGCATGGGCAACGTCTGGATCGCCGACCTCGAAGGGCGGATCGAAGGCAAGACCGGCGCGGGCAACATCGAGATCGAAGCCATCCGCGGCGAGGTCGAGCTGCGGTCGGGGTCGGGGAACATCACCGTCGAAGCCGTGGACGGGTTCGTGGAGGCGGCCACCGGGGCCGGTAACATCGCCGTCCGCGGGGTGTGCGGGGCGATGGAGCTGAACACCGGCGCCGGCAACGTCGAGGCCGACCTCACCTGCCAGCCCGAAGACGACTCGGTCTTTACCTCCGGGGCCGGCAACGTGACCGTGTACGTGGATACCGAGATCCGCTGCAACGTCGATGCCGTGGCGGGGATGGGCACGGCGCGCACGGACTTCCCGCTCCGGGTGGAAGGCCGCTGGATGAAGAAGTCCTTCGAGGGCCGCATCAACGGTGGCGGGCCGGAGCTGCGGCTGCGGGCCGGCGTCGGCAACGTGACGCTGTTGCGCCGACCGTAACCGGCCGTCGTCTTTTCCTTCACCATCTCTTGACAGGCCGCCCCCTGCATCGTAGCTTAACAGTGTTAACCTCTCGTGGGTAGCCTGGAGCGGCAGGAGCCGGCATGGAACGATCGCGGACATCGGAGGCGGACCTTCGGCGTGCCATCCTGGACACGGCGCGTCACCTGCTCGTGCGGGAGGGATACAAGAGCCTGACGATGCGCCGCATCGCGCGGGCGATCGGCTACAGCGCCACCGCCATCTACCTGCACTTTGACAACAAGGACGCGCTGTTCCACGCCCTGATCGAGGAAGGCATGGAGCGGCTGTATGCGGCGTTCCGGGAGGCCGTGGCCCGCCATCCCGACGACCCCGTGCAGCGCCTCCAGGCGCTGTGCCGGGCCTACGTGGCGTTCGGGCTCGACCAGGCGGAGTATTACGAGATCATGTTCATGGCGCACCCGGAGCACATGGAGCGATACCCCGCCGAAAAGTACCGCCGAGCCCGGCGCAACCTGGACCTCCTGGCCGAGACGCTGGCCGACGGACACGCCCGCGGGATGCTCGATGCGCCGGAGCCGCGCGTCGGGGCCAGCATCGTCTGGTCCTCGCTCCACGGGGCGGTGTCGCTGCTCCTGGCCCACCGGGTCGACGTGCGGATCGCGCCGGAGGTGTTCATCCACGCGGCCATCGCGCACACCATCCACGGCTTCCTGCCGGTCCGCGAAGCCCCGGGCATCCCGCCGGACATCCCGCCGGCCCTTCCGTTTGCCGATGGGGCCTGGAAGCGCTTTTTTGGAGGAGACGGAGAGGCTGCTTGAACGATGATCGAGGCGGAGTGCCGGGCCGCGTCGCCCGTGCCTTCGTGTATACCCACCGCACATGACCATCGCCATGGCTCGTCGCATCTACACCGCCCCGCCCGATAGCGGGCAGGTCGTGTTGGGGAAGACCCTGCCGGACCTGCTCTATGAAGCCTGCGAGCGGTATGCCGACACGCAGACCTTCTACGAGCTACGAGGCGACGGGTGGATTCCCGTCTCGCTGGCGTCGTTTCGGGAGCAGGCGGAAGACCTTGCGCTCGGACTGCGGGGGTTGCCGCTGGAGCGGGGCGATCGCGTCGCGATGTTCATGGAGAGCGACGTGCCGTTCTGCATCGTCGACATGGCCTGCCTGCTCGGCGGCCTGATCGACGTCCCCATCTACCTGACGCACGCCGCGGAGGCGCTACAGTACGTCATCGCCCACGCCGAGGCCCGGGCGCTGGTCGTCTCGAACCTCACTCTGCTGGCGCAGATCGCCCCGGTGCTGCGGGATACGCCGACCGTCGAGACGGTCATCGTCGGCGAGCTCGAGCCCGGGGGCCGCGTGCCGGTGCTGCCCGAGCACGTCCGGCTGGCGACGCTCCGGGAGATGCAGGCCGAAGGGCGGGGCGTGCGGGCCGCCGACCCGGGGCGCCTGGCTTCGCTACGTGCTCAGATTCACCCGCACGACGTTGCCACCATCATCTACACGAGCGGTACGACGGGAACGCCCAAGGGCGTCGTGCTCACGCACGAAAACATCTCGTTCAACGCGCTGACCTCGTTCAGCGGTCTGGCGGGCTACACGGATGGGGAGGAGGTGGGGGCTTCCTTCCTGCCCCTGACGCACATCTTCGCCCGCACGCTGCAATACGGGTACCTGGCCACCGGGTCGACCGTCTACTTCACCCGCCCGGATCGGCTGTCGAAAGACCTGCAGCGCATTCGCCCGACCTTCTTCGCCACGGTGCCGCGGGTGATCGAGAAGGTCTACGGGCGGATCCTGGAACGGGCCACGACCCTGAAGGGGGCGCAGAAGCAGATCCTGAACTGGGCCATCGCTCTGGCCCGGCGCTACGAGCTGGGCCGCGAGCCGAAGGGCTTCTACAAGGCGCAACTCGCCCTGGCCGACCGGCTCGTCTACGTCAAGTGGCGAGAGGCGCTGGGCGGGCGCATCAAGTACATCATCTCCGGGGGGGCCGCCCTCAGCGGGGATCTCGCCAACTTCTTCGCCGCCGCCGGCATCCCGATCCTGCAGGGCTATGGCCTGACCGAGACGAGCCCGGTCATCACCTACAACCGTCCCTACCTCAACCGCGCCGGCACGGTCGGGGTGCCGCTGCCCGGCGTGGAGGTGATGATCGCCGACGACGGGGAGATCCTCACACGCGGGCCGCATGTGATGAAAGGCTACTTCCGCGACGAGGAACGCACGCGGGAGGTGATCGACGACGAGGGCTGGTTCCACACGGGCGACATCGGAGAGTTCACCGACGAGGGCTTCCTCCGCATCACCGACCGCAAGAAGGATATGTTCAAGCTCTCCACGGGCAAATACGTCGTCCCGCAGCCCCTGGAGAACCGCCTCGTCACCGAGCCGCTGGTCGAGCAGGCGGTGGTGGTGGGCAGCGGCTACAAGTTCTGTACGGCGATCATCTTCCCCGAGGAAGACGCGCTGCGAACGTTTGCGGCGTCGCGGGGGCTCGATCCCGCCATGCCGCTGGAGCAGCTCGTGCGTGAGCCGGTGGTGCTGGCTCGCTACCAGGAGCTGGTGGACAGGGCCAACGAGGGCATGGATCACTGGATGCAGATCAAACGCTTTGCGCTGGTGCCGGCCCACCTGACCGTGGAGAACGGGATGCTCACGCCCACGCTCAAGGTGCGGCGCTCCCGCGTGCGCGAGGCCTTCGCCGACGTGATCCGTTCACTCTACGACGGCGAGGCCCCCGAGCCCCGGACGGCGGAACCGCTGGCCGCCGGGGCCTCCTGACGCGGGGACGCTCGGCCCCCGCGGCCATCAACCCGATACGACGACTTCTTCCCATGCCCATGGATTTCAATCAGATGGGCCGGCTCCTGAAGCTGGCCGAAACGGTCGACCTCGACCAGGTCATGCACCTGGCCGAGAAAGTGGATCTGGCCGAGGTGATCCAGGCCATTGCCGGGCTGGATCAGGCGACGCTGGACGCCATGGTGAAGATGCTGAAGCGGCAGGCCAACGGGCAGTCCCACCCCCCGCCTCCCGTCGACGGCGACTTCTACCGCATCGCCGATCTGCTGACCGACGAGCAGCGGGCGGTGCAGCAGCGCGTCCGGCGATTCATGGAAACCGAGGTGCAGCCCATCATCAACGAGTACTGGCAGCGCGACGAATTCCCGAAACGACTCCTGCCCGCCTTCCGCGAGCTGGATCTGATCCGGGCCATCTTCAACGACGACGGCTCCCGCAAACCCGGGGCGTCGCTGACCGAGGGCATCGCCACCATGGAGATGGCCCGCGTGGACGTGTCGACGGCGACGTTCTTCGGCGTGCATGCCGGGCTGGCCATCTGGTCCATCCTGCTCGGCGGGTCCGACGCGCAGGTGCGGGCCTGGCTGCCGAAGCTGCTCGACATGGAGGTGATCGGGGCGTTCGGGCTGACCGAGCCGGAGGTGGGCTCGGCGGTGGCGGGGGGGCTGACCACCACCTGCCGCCGGGACGGGGACGCCTGGGTCCTCAACGGCGAGAAAAAGTGGATCGGCAACGCCACGTTCGCGGACGTGATCGTCATCTGGGCGCGGGAGGAGGCATCCGGCGCGGTGCGCGGCTTCCTGGTGCGCCCGGACAACCCGGGCTACCACGTCGAAAAGATCCAGGGCAAGATCGCGTTGCGGGCCGTCGAGAACGGCCACATCACGCTGACCGACTGCCGCGTGCCGGAGGCGGACCGCCTGCAGAAGGTGGACACCTGGCGCACGGTGGCCGACGTGTTGCGGGCCACGCGGGCAGGGGTAGCCTGGCAGGGCGTCGGCTGTGCGATGGGCGCCTACGAGCACTCGCTGCGCTATGCCCGCGAGCGCAGGCAGTTCGGGCGGCCCATCGGGCGCTTCCAGCTCATCCAGGACAAGCTCGTCTTCATGCTGGGCAACGTGACGGCCATGCAGACCCTCTGCGTCCGCCTGGCGCAGTTGCAGGATGCCGGCCTGATGCGGGACGAGCATGCCTCGCTGGCCAAGGTCTTCACGGCGGCGCGCTGCCGGGACACGGTGGCCCTCGCCCGGGACCTCCACGGCGGCAACGGCATCCTGCTGGATCACCACGTGGCCCGGCACTTCTGCGACACCGAAGCCATCTACAGCTACGAAGGCACCAACGAAATCAACTCGCTCGTCGTGGGCCGGGCCATTACCGGGGAGAGCGCCTTCGTCTGACCGCCCCGGCTACGGCGGGCCGGCCCGCCCCCTGCACGCCATCCTTCGAGATCTCAGACCCTTCACATCCCATGGAAACACCCACGCTGAACCCCGTCACCCGCGGCCTTGCCTCGCCCTCCGCCTACCGCCCGTTCCGCACGGCGGCCGTGCTCGGGGCCGGGACGATGGGCGCGCAGATCGCCGCGCACCTCGCCAATGCCGGCCTGCAGGTCCATCTGCTGGACATCGCCGCCCCGGAAGGCGACAAAAATGCCGTCGTCGAGCGCCAGTTCAAAAAGGCGCTGAAGACCCGGCCCGACCCGTTCTTCACCGAAGCCACGGCCCGGCGCATCACCCTGGGTAACTTCGACGAACACTTCGACCGCGTCGGCGAAGTCGACTGGGTGATCGAGGCCGTCGTCGAGCGCATCGACGTCAAACGGTCGGTGATGGAGCGCCTCGAAGCCACCGTGCGCGAGGACGCCGTCGTCTCGACCAACACGAGCGGCATCCCCATTCGGGAAATCGCCGAGGGGCGGTCCGAGGCGTTCCGGCGGCGGTTCCTGGGCACGCACTTCTTCAACCCGCCGCGCTACCTGAAGCTGCTCGAGCTGATCCCGACCGCTGCCACCGACCCCGAGATCACCGCGCGCGTGGCTGCCTTCGGGCGGCTGCACCTGGGCAAGGGCATCGTCGTGGCCAACGACGTGCCGTACTTCATCGGCAACCGCATCGGCATCTACGGCATGATGATCGCGATGCGGCATTTCCTCGAAGGCGACTACACGATCGAGGAGATCGACCTGCTGACCGGGACGCTCATCGGGCGGCCGAAGTCTGCCACCTTCCGCACGGCGGACGTCGTCGGGTTGGACGTGATGCTGGACGTGTCGAGGAACCTGTACGAGAAGGCCGTCGACGACGAGAGCCGGGACGTGTTCAAGGCGCCGCCGCTGCTCGAACAGCTCGTCGAGCGCGGGGCGCTCGGGGCGAAGGCGGGAGCCGGGTTCTACAAGAAGGAGGGGAAGGTCATCCTGTCGATCAACCCCGAGACGGGCACGTACGAGCCCCCACGGGAGCCGAACCTGGGCGATCTCGATGCCATCAAGGCCGCCGGGTCGTTGCCGGACCGCCTCCGGGCGCTCTATGCCGACGAGGGCCGCGCCGGGGCGTTCTTCCGCGACACGACGCTCCAGATGCTCGGCTACAGCGCCCGCCGCATCCCCGAGGTGACGGACAACCCCGCCGACGTCGACCGGGCGATCTGCTGGGGGTTCGGCTGGGAGATGGGGCCGTTCCAGATCTGGGACGCCCTCGGCTTCGACCGGGTGCTGGAGGACATGGCGGCCGCCGGCGTCGAGGTGCCAGCGTGGGTCCACACGATGAAGCAGAGCGGCTCGACGGCGTTCTACCGGGAATCCGGCGGCATCCAGCACGTCTACCGTCCTGCCGATGGCGGCTACGTCCCGGACCCGCGCCCGGCCGATGAGATCCGTCTCTCCATCCTCAAGCGGGACGAGCGCAAGACGCTCTGGAAGAACGCCGACGCCGCGTTGCTGGATCTGGGCGACGGCGTGGCGCTCTACGAGTTTCGCTCGAAGGCCAACACCCTGGGGCAGTTCGTCATGGAGGGGTTGAACGAGGTGATCGACCGGGTCGAGGCCGACCCGGACCTGCGGGGGCTCGTCATCGGCAACGAGGGGGCGAACTTCTCCGTGGGGGCCAACCTCGGGGAGGTGGCCATGGCGGCCATGCAGGGCGAGTTCGAGCAGATCGCGGCGATGGTCCGGGGCTTCCAGGACACCGTGCAGCGGATCCGGTACGCGACGAAGCCGGTCGTCGTGGCCACGCACCAGCGGGTGCTGGGGGGCGGGTGCGAGCTGGTGATGGCGTGCCCGAACCCGGTGGCGGCGGCCGAGAGCTACATCGGGCTGGTGGAGCTGGGGGTCGGGCTGATCCCGGCAGGGACGGGCACGATGCGCCTGGCGGCCGAGGCGGCTGCCCGCGCGCCGCACGGCCATCCGAGCGAGGTGCAGGCGTGGATCCAGGTGTTCTTCGAGAACGTGGCCATGGCCCGTGTGGCGACCAGCGCGCGGCAGGCGCAGGAGATGGCCTATCTCGCTCCGCACGCCCGCATCGTCATGAACGCGGACCGGCGGCTCTATGTGGCGAAGGAGGAGGTCATCCGCCTCTCCAACGAGGGCTACCTGCCGCCGCCGGTGATGACGCACATCCAGGTGCTCGGCCGTCCGGCGGCCGCCGCGCTGGCCGTGGCGGTGCAGCAGTACCTCGAAGGCGGCTTCATCAGCGAATACGACGCCTTCCTGGCCCGCCGCCTCGCGCACGTCCTCACCGGGGGCGACCTGACGATGCCGCAGGAGGTTCACGAGGACTACCTGCTGGAACTGGAGCGGGAGGTGTTCCTGCAGCTGCTCGGCGAGGCAAAGACGCAGGAGCGCATCACGCATCTGCTCATGCACAACAAACCGCTGCGCAATTAGCGGTCGGCCGGTAGCCGGCCGCCGTCCACATCCATCCTTGAGAGAGCATTCCGTCATGCAAGCAACCAATGCCTATATCGTAAGCAGCGTCCGTACCGCCGTCGGCAAGGCGAAGCGCGGGACGCTGCGGGCCGTCCGGCCCGAGGAGATGGGCGCCGTGGCCGTCCGCGGTGCCCTGGCCCGCGTCGACGGGCTCGCCCCCGAGCAGGTCGACGACGTCATCATGGGCTGTGCCTTTCCCGAAGGCCCGCAGGGGATGAACGTGGGCCGCATCATCGCCCAGAAAGCCGGGCTGCCGGACACCGTCCCGGGCGCCACGGTCAACCGCTTTTGCTCGTCCGGGCTGCAGACCATCGCCATGGCGACGCAGGCCATCATGGCCGGCCATGCCGAGGTGATCGTGGCCGGGGGCACCGAGTCGATGAGCCTCGTGCCCATGTCCGGCTTCTACTTCCAGCCGGATCCGGGGCTGGTGGAGGAGGACATCGACGTGTACGTGTCGATGGGGATCACGGCGGAGAACCTGGCCGAGAAGTACGGCATCACGCGGGACGAGGCCGACCGCTTCGCGCTGCAATCGCACCAGCGCGCCATCGACGCCATCGACAGCGGCCGCTTCGAGGAGGAGATCGTGCCGCTGCCCGTGCACGAGGTCGTCTATGCGGACGGGGCGGCGCAGCCGTGGGAGACGACGTTCACGGTCGACGAAGGCCCGCGCCGGGATACGAGCCTGGAGGCGCTGGCCAGCCTGCGGCCGGTCTTCAAGCAGGGCGGCACGGTGACGGCCGGCAACGCCTCGCAGACCTCCGACGGGGCGGCGGCGACGGTGGTGATGAGCGAACGCATGGTCCACGAACTGGGCATCGAGCCGCTGGGGCGGCTGCTCGGGTTCGCCGTGGCCGGCGTGCCGCCCGAGCACATGGGCATCGGGCCGGTGGCCGCGATCCCGAAGGTGTTGAAGCAGACCGGGCTGACGCTGCAGGACATCGGCCTGATCGAGCTCAACGAGGCCTTTGCGGCGCAGGCCCTCGCCGTCATCCGGGAAGCCGGCCTCGACGAGGCGATCACCAACGTCAACGGCGGCGCCATCGCGCTGGGGCACCCGCTGGGGTGCACCGGCGCCAAGCTGACGGCCACGCTGCTGCACGAGATGATCCGCCGCGGCGTCCGCTACGGGCTCTGCACCATGTGCATCGGCGGCGGCATGGGGGCGGCCGGCGTCATCGAAAACCTGCGGCTTTAGGGCCGCGCCAGGCCGCGCCCGGACCGGCAGGTTGGCCCCGTCCGGCGCGGCGTTTCAGCGAATCCACTCATCGATCCGTGGAGGCTCGTCATGAACGCTCCCTTCTATGACTTTCTGACCCACGTTCCGCTCGGCTGGGCGATCCTCGGGGTCGTCGTGGTCGCCCTCGTCCTGGGCTACGCCGGGGCGCCGCTGTGGCTCTGGGCTCTCGCCGGCGCCGTGGCCCTCTACGGCGCCGGAGCGCCGCTGTGGCTCTGGATCGTCTACGCCCTGCTGGTGGCCGTCTTCAACGTCCCGGCGCTGCGGCGGAGCCTGGTGTCCGCCGGTATCATGAAGGCCATGAAGGCGTTCAACTTCCTCCCGGCCATCTCCCAGACCGAGCGGACGGCCATCGAGGCTGGCACGGTGTGGGTCGAGGGCGAGCTGTTCTCGGGCAAGCCGGACATGAAGCGCCTCCTGAACGAGCCGTATCCGGGCCTCACGGAGAAGGAGCAGGCATTCCTGGACGGGCCGGTCGAGGAGCTGTGCCGCATGACCCACGACTGGGAGGTCTGGCAGCAGCGTGACCTGCCGCAGGAGGTGTGGGACTTTCTGAAGGAGCATCGCTTCTTCGGGATGATCATCCCCGAAGAGTATGGCGGGCACGGCTTTTCGTCGACGATGAACAGCGCCGTCGTGCAGAAGCTGGCGGCGCGGTCGGCGCCGCTGGCGGTGACGGTCATGGTCCCCAACTCGCTCGGGCCGGCGGAGCTGCTGATCCACTACGGCACGCAGGCGCAGCGGGACTACTACCTGCCGCGGCTGGCCCGGCACGAGGAGATTCCGTGCTTTGCCCTGACCGAGCCGACGGCCGGCTCCGACGCCGGCGCCATCACGTCGAGCGGCGTCGTCTTCCGCGGGGAGGACGGCCGGCTGTACCTGCGGCTGAACTGGAAGAAGCGCTACATCACGCTGGCGGCGATCTCGACGGTGCTCGGCCTTGCCTTCAAGCTGCGCGACCCGGACAACCTGCTGGGCAAGGGCGAGGATCCGGGCATCACCTGCGCCCTGATTCCCACCGACACGCCGGGCGTTCGGCTCGGCCGGCGGCACGACCCGATGGGGGTGCCGTTCTACAACAGCCCCACGGAAGGGCATGACGTGGTCGTGCCCGTCGACGCCATCATCGGCGGGGTGGAGGGAGCCGGCAACGGGTGGCGGATGCTCATGGAGAGCCTGGCGGCCGGGCGTGGGATCTCGCTGCCGGCATCGGCCGCCGGCGGGGCGAAGCACGTCTTCCGCGTCGCCTCGGCGCACGGGGTCGTCCGGCAGCAGTTCGGGTTGTCCATCGGCAAGTTCGAGGGGATCGAGGAGCCGCTGGCACGCATCGGCGGGTACAACTACCTCATGGAAGCGGGGCGGCGTTACACCTGCGGCGCGCTGGACCAGGGGGCCAAGCCGGCGGTCGTGACGGCCATGGCCAAGTACAACTTCACCGAGCTGGGCCGGGTCATCATCAACGACGGCATGGACATCCTCGGCGGCAATGCCATCTCGCGCGGGCCGCGCAACCTGCTCGCTCACGCCTACATCAACACCCCCATCGGCATCACCGTCGAGGGCGCCAACATCCTCACGCGTACTCTGATGATCTTCGGGCAGGGCGCCATCCGCTGTCATCCCTACGCCTACCGGGAGATCGACGCGCTGACGCGGGGGGACGTCCGGGCCTTCGATGCGGCCTTCTGGGGGCACATCGGCCACGTGGTGCGCAACAAGGTGCGCGCGCTGCTGCTGAGCGTGACGCGCGGGTGGCTGTCCGGCTCGCCCATCGACGGCCCGGCCGCGGCGTACGTCCGCCGGCTCAACTGGGCATCGGCCTCCTTCGCCTTCTGGGCCGACCTGGCCATGGGATCGCTCGGCGGGCAACTCAAGCGCAAGGAGAAGATCACCGGCCGCTTCGCCGACATCTTCTCGTGGATGTACCTGGCTGCTGCTACCATCCGGCGCTTCGAGGCGGAGGGGCGCCGTGAGGAGGACGCGCCCTTCTTCCACTGGGCCATGCAGGTGGCCTTCGCCCGCATCCAGGAAGGCTTCGACGGCCTCTTTGCCAACCTCCGTGTGCCGGGCATGACGTGGCTGCTGCGCGGGCCGGTGGCCTGGTGGTCACGCCTGAACCGGATCGGGGCGATGCCGTCGGACGACCTGGGGCACCAGGTGGCCCGGCGGATGCAGACGCCTGGCCCCCAGCGCGACCGCATGACCGAGGGCATCTTCGTCCCGGACGACGTGAACGAGGCCCTGGGGCGGCTGGAACACGCCTTCCGGCTGGCGCACGAGGCCGACGACGTGCTGCGCACGATCAAGGACGCCGTGCGGGCCGGCACGCTGCGGAAGGACAGCCCCGAGCGGATGCTGGAGCAGGCCGTGGCCGCCGGCGTGGTCACCGCGGCCGAGGCCGACCTGGTCCGCCGGGCCGAGGCGGCCCGCTACGATGCGATCCAGGTGGATGCCTTCACGCTGGAGGAATACAACCGCACCGCGCTCCGCCCGGCCGCGGAGCCGTCGGTGGCGGCGTCGGAAGGCGACGGGGCTCCGGCGGCGCCTGCGCGATGAGCCGGCCTGCCGCGATGCCACCTCGTCGGCTTCGGAGGGGTGCCTGCCCGGCAGGCACCCCTTTTCGTTGGCAGCCTGCCGGAGCGACTGCTAACAGGTGATCGTTTAATGGTTTGGCTATCTTGGCGATATACGGAAGAGTGTGAGGTCGAGGCGCGATGTCTTGACAACAACGGCGGGAGGTGATACGATCGCATCACGAGTTCTTCAAAAACCGAGGTAGTGCCATGTCGACCGCATTGCATCTGGATCTGTTCTTGCAAGCCGGCCGGGATCTCGAAGGGGCGCAGTACCGCGTGCTGAGTGGGTTGCAACGCATCCAGCAGGCGTTTTCGAGGAACGTCATCTACCCGCACCTCGCCGACCTGATCGCGCTCTACGGCACGCTGAGGTTGGTCGCCGAGCGCATCGGGGATCTCCGGGGGGCCGTGCCGAAGCGCATCACGGGGGTGGACCTCCAGGCCGGGGAGGTTCGCTACGAAGCCTCGGCGTCGTTCGATCAGATGGCCTACGTGGAGGAGCTGATCCACTGGGCGCTGCCGCACCTGCAGAAGGCCATCGAGGAAGGACGTACGATCTACGAGTTCGTCGAAGAGCACCTGCACATGGAAGAGGTCGGGATCGTGCCCTCGTACGTGCAGGAGGGGTATCTCATCCTGCCCGATGCGGAGGCCGGGCAGACGCACATCCTGAAGTACACCCTCTCGGTGTTCACCTCGGCCGAGGAGCGCTACCGCAGCCTGCAGACCAGCCACCTCAAGAGCCTGCCCCACCGCGGCGTCTACCCGTCGCCCGCAGCGCTCAAGCTGGACCTGGCCCGGGCGTATCCCGACCTGCCCAACCCGGCGACGTACTTCTTCTCCACGGAACTCGGCTTCCCCTACGAGCCCACCACGCTGCCCGTCGCCAAGCGGAAGCTGATGCGGTACCTGTTCCGGCAGGGCGGGCAGGCCTGAGGGAGCTTTTCGGCGGGGGTTGTCAGCGGGGGTCGGGCGTGCCGACGCCGAGGGTCCGGGCCAGCCGGTGGGCGGCGTCGACCCCGGAGGCCATCGTATCGCCGACCGAGACGCCCGCGCGGTAGTTGCCGGCGAAGGCCAGCCGGGGGGTGTGGCGTTCGAGCGCGGCGAGCCAGGCTTTCACCGCCCCGTAGCCGCGTTCGTACTGCGGAATGGCCCGGGGCCAGCAGACGTGGCGGACGAGCGTCGGGCGGCCCCTGATGCCCAGCAGCCGGCGCAGGTCGTCCAGTACGGCCTGCTCGCGGCGCGCCTCGGGAGCCAGCGCCAGCTCCGGCCGGCGGGCGCCACCGAGGAGGGTCGTCAGGAGCACGTGTCCGTCGGGGGCCCGTCCGGGGAAGAGCGTGGATGAGAACAGCGTGCCCAGGATCTGGAAGTCCGTCTCGCAGGCCGGCACGAGCACCCCGAAGCCGTCCAGGGGGTGCGCGACGTCCTCCCGGCGGAACCCCAGGGCGACGACGCTCACCGGCGGGTAGGTGACCGGTGCCGGCTGCGGCCCGACGGCCTCGTCCACGTCGAGCAGCCCGGTGAGTTGGTAGAGGGGGAGCGCCACGAGTGCGGCGTCGAACGGCCGGGGCGAGGCATCCCCCGTTTCGACGAGCACGCCGCCCTCCGTGGGGACGAGCCGGGTGACGGCCTGGCCGTACTGCACGGCCGGGCCCAGGCGGCGGGCCAGCGCCTCGGGCAGCATGGCGAGGCCGTCGCGGAAGGAGAACGGCCGGCGGCTGGTGCGGGGCGAGGCGTCGGTCCCCTCGGCGGCCCGGCGCGCCCGCATCCGGCGGAACAGCCCGCCGATCAGCGAGCCGTGCGTCTGCTCCAGTTCGTGGAGCGTCGGGAAGGCGTGCGGCAGCGACAGCCGCTCCGGGTCGCCCGCATAGATGCCGGCGACGAAAGGGTTGACGGCGTACGCCAGCCACTCCTCGCCCAGCCGCCGCCGCGTAAAGTCGGCCACGCTTTCTTCGAGGTGGGGTGGTGCCGGGGGCACGAACGGCTCACGCAGCAGGCGCCACCGCGCGCGCGCGGAGAAGAGCGGCGTCGAGAGCAGGGCGAGGGGGGACGTCGGCAGGGGCAGCGGCGAGCCGCCCCGCACCACGAAGCGCTTGCGGGCGGCCTCGCTCGCCGGGCACCGGGCCGCCTCCAGGCCCAGGTCGGCGAGGCAGGACGCCAGCACCGGCGTGCCGGACTGCAGGGTGTTGGGGCCGTGCTCGACCAGGTACCCGTCGATGACCTCGGAGCGGATGACGCCGCCGGGGCGGGAGGTGGCCTCGAAGACGGTGACGTCCACCCCCTGCTGCTGGAGCGTATACGCCGCCGTCAGCCCGGCGATGCCGGCACCCAGAACGGCGACGCGAGGAGGGGCGGAAGGGGCGGTGGTCATGGACGTACAGGGCCGGGTCATCCCGCAAAAACACGGGCCTCAGGAACCCGCCACGGCGCGTTCGGGGTCCGTGAAACAACCGTGCAGGAAAGCCGCCCACCCACGGCTCGGTGGCCCGACGGGGGGCGGGATGTCAAAAGTTAGAAACAAATAATCTTACGTTTTTGTATTATACCCTTACGAACGTTTTCACATTACCAAGGAGGATCGGTATGGCTACCGCACGCATGAACGACAGCTGGCGACGCGTCAAATCGCAAATCCAGACGATCTGGAGCGAGCATGAGTTCGGCGATAAGGAAATGAAGAAGGCGCGGGGTAGCCTGGACAAGATGGTCAACTTGATTCACGAGAAGACCGGTGAGCCCCGCGCGGAGATCATGCAGAAGATGGCGGCCATCCTGTAGGTGATCTCATTTCTGAAGCCAGGTCCTTCCTGGCCTGCCCGGATCAAACCCGGCCCCTGCATCAGGAGCCGGGTTTTTTCGTGCACCCGGCACCCGGACGCGCCGGCCGCGGGGGCCGGACAGGGGTAGATTCCGGCACCCGGGGTTGCTATCCTGTGCCCGACGCATCGGCTCATCCACTCTGAGATTTCATGGAGCTATCGATGGAGCAGGGTTCTACCCTGGGCAAACCCGTCAGGGACGATGATGAGGGCTACCGGCGGCGGGTGGCGCACTACCGGGCGTTGCTGGAGGCGTTGCGCCGGGAGCGTGAGGGCATCCGGCAGGGCGGCGGGGAGGCGCGCATCCGCCGGGAGCACGAGCGGGGCAAGCTCACCGCCCGCGAGCGTGTAGCCGCCCTGCTGGACGACCCCGACGACTTCACCGAGCTGGGCCTCTTTGCCGGCCACGGGATGTACGAGGAAGAAGGCGGATGCCCGGCCGGCGGTACCGTCATGGGCGTCGGGCGTGTGTCGGGGCGGCTGTGCCTCATCGTCGCCAACGACGCCACCGTCAAGGCCGGCGCCTGGTTTCCCATCACCGCCAAGAAGAACCTCCGCGCCCAGGAGATCGCGCTGGAGAACCACCTGCCCATCATCTACCTCGTCGACTCGGCCGGGGTCTACCTGCCGATGCAGGATGAGATCTTCCCCGACAAGGAGCACTTCGGCCGGATCTTTCGCAACAACGCCATCCTCTCCAGCAAAGGGATCCCGCAGGTGGCCGCCATCATGGGAAGCTGCGTGGCCGGCGGTGCCTACCTGCCCGTCATGAGTGACGAGGCGCTCATCGTGGACGGTACCGGCTCGGTGTTTCTGGCCGGGCCGTTCCTGGTCCGGGCCGCCATCGGGGAGGTGGTGGACGCCGAGACGCTGGGCGGGGCCACCACGCACACCGAGATCTCCGGGGTGACCGACTACAAGGTGCCGGACGATGCGACCTGTCTGGCCACGATCCGCAGGCTGATGGGGCACCTCGGGCCTCGTCCGCGGGCCGGCTTCGACCGCGCCGAACCCGTTGCCCCGGCCTTTCCGGCCGAGGAGATCTACGGGCTGATGCCCGAGCAACCGCAGCAGCCCTACGACATGCAGGACGTGCTGGCCCGGATCATCGACGCCGGCTCCTGGACGCCCTACAAGGAGGGATACGGACAGACTCTGCTGACCGGCTACGCCCGCATCGACGGGTGGAGCGTGGGGGTGGTCGCCAACCAGCGGCAGGTGGTGCGCTCGCGCACCGGCGAGATGCAGGTAGGCGGCGTCATCTACTCCGATGCTGCCGTCAAAGCCGCCCGGTTCATCATGAATTGCAACCAGAAGCGAGTCCCCCTTATCTTCTTTCAGGATGTGACCGGCTTCATGGTGGGCAAGCGCGCCGAGCACGGCGGCATCATCAAGGACGGCGCCAAGATGGTCAATGCCGTGGCGAACTCCGTCGTCCCGAAATTTACGGTCATCGTGGGCAACTCCTTCGGTGCCGGGAACTATGCCATGTGCGGCCGGGCCTACGATCCACGGCTGATCTGTGCGTGGCCGTCGGCGCAGATCGCCGTCATGGGAGGGGCGCAGGCGGCCCAGACCCTCGTCCAGATCCAGGTGCGCAACGAGGAGAAGAAAGGGAAGCGCTTCACCGAGGAGGAAAAAAAGGCCCTGCAGGCCCGCATCGAAGCGCGGTATGCGCGGCAGATGGCCCCGACCTACGCCGCTGCGCGCCTCTGGGTCGACGAGATCATCGACCCGGTCGATACCCGCCGCTGGCTCAGCCGGGGCATCGAGATGGCCGACCACAACCCGGAGCTTCCGGCCTTCAACCCCGGCATCATCCAGACGTGAACCGGTATCCTCGCGACATGAAAAAGCCCGCGTCCCATGGCGATGGGAGCGGGCCGGTGGAGCGGAGGGATGTGGACCGCGTCAGAGCAACTGGTCCTGCAGCCGTTCGACGTCGACCGCCTGCGGCCCTTTTGGCGTTTGCCGCAGCGTGTATTCGACGAGTTCGCCTTCGCGCAGGACCTCGTTGAAGCCGAGCCCCTCGACGGCGGTCCGGTGGACGAAGATGTCTCGTCCTCCGTTTTCGGCCTGGATGAAGCCGTATCCCTTGTCTCCGTTGAACCACTTGATGGTGCCTCGTGCCATAGTACGAATCCCCCTACTTGGCTGGTGACGCCGGCCTCGAGCCGGCCGGCGGTCATGGAACATGTGACGTACCAGGCTCCCGCGAGCCTTCACCTATGGGTAACGAGGAAAAATGTCGGATTCGTTAACGGCGTAAAAATTGTGCGGAGCAGGGCATCTGATTTAACCTTCGGGTAACCTGTCTCCCGAACTCGATCCCTTCATCAACCCGATCCGATCCCGTGCCCGGTCGTCCCTACGTGCTCGCTGAAGCCACCTGGAAAACG
This sequence comes from Roseithermus sacchariphilus, assembly GCA_003285105.1. GTDB lineage: Bacteria > Bacteroidota > Rhodothermia > Rhodothermales > MEBIC09517 > Roseithermus > Roseithermus sacchariphilus. The sequence continues at coordinate 2,838,705 of CP030158.1, forward strand.
GTGCGAGAAACCCCGTACGACGTCGCCGTCCTGCCCTGGGGGGCCACGGAGGCGCACAACTACCACCTGCCCTATGGCACCGACACGTATCAGTGCGATTACGTGGCGGCCGAGGCGGCACGCCGGGCATGGGAGGCCGGCGCACGAGTGATCGTGCTGCCCACGGTGCCCTTCGGCGTGAACACCGGGCAGCTGGACATCAAGCTGGACATCAACATGAACCCGAGCACGCAGGCGGCCATCCTGCGGGACGTGGTCGATGTGCTGGCCCGGCAGCAGATCCCCCGGCTGGTGGTCATGAACGGACATGGGGGCAACCACTTCCGGCAAATGCTGCGGGAACTGCAGGCTGCCTTTCCCTCGGTCTTCCTCTGCACGCTGAACTGGTACGAGGCCGCGGATGTTCATGCGTTCTTCGACGAGCCGGGCGATCATGCCGGCGAGATGGAGACGAGCGCGATGATGCACATCGCCCCGGATCTGGTGCGGCCGCTGGAGGAGGCCGGCGACGGAGCGGCCCGGTCGTTCCGGGTCTACGGGCTGCGGCAGGGCTGGGTCTGGGCGCAGCGGGCGTGGAGCCAGGTCACGCAGGATACCGGCGTCGGCAATCCGGCCCTCGCCTCGGCCGACAAAGGCCGGCGCTTCCTGGACGCAGTCGCCACCGAAATCAGCCGTTTTCTGGTCGATCTGGCCCGCACGGACCCGGCCGATCTGTACGGCTGAGCGTGTGCGCCCTTGTCCCGGATCCCATCGCCATCGTACCTTCCCCGGCGCGGGTCGCCCCGCCCCGCAAGGCCCGTCATCGCCTTCACCCGGATCGGGCCGCCGGTGCTCTCTCCGGGGCGGTTCGGCCCGACGTCTTCTGTCCCTGCCTGCTCAACCCTCCGATCTGATGCGTTCTTTCCTACGACATCCGCTGATGCGCTCCGGGCTCGTCCCCTGTCTGCTCCTGGGTCTGGCCGCGTGCAACACGGCCCCGGACGGTCCGGCCTGTGACCCCGACAACGGCGGGCTGACGCTCCCGGACGGCTTCTGCGCGTGGGTCGTGGCCGATAGCCTGGGCCCGGGCCGTCACCTCACCGTGGCCGAGAACGGCGACATCTACCTGATGCTGAGCCAGACCCGCGACGACGGAACCGGCGCCGTGGCGCTGCGGGACGTCGACCAGGACGGCCGGGCCGATAGCATCGTGTATTTCAACCCGTATGCGGGCACGGGCATCGACCTGCACGACGGGTATCTCTACGTGGCCCCGGATACGGCTGTCTTTCGGTACCGCCGGCAGCCGGGCGAGTTGATCCCCGGCGGCGAGGCGGAGCCCATCGTGGTCGATCTCCCGAAGCAGGGTAGCCATGCCGCCAAATCCCTCGCCTTCGACGAGGCCGGGCATCTCTACGTCAACATCGGCGCGCCCGCCAACGCCTGCCAGGAGCAGCGCCGCACCGCCGGGTCTCCCGGCCTGGACCCGTGCCCGCTGCTGGAGGAGCATGGCGGAGTCTGGCGCTTCAGCGCCAGCACCCCCAACCAGACGCCCGCCGACGGGGGGATGCGCTATGCGACCGGCGCGCGGAACCTCGTCGCGCTCGAATGGAGCCGGGCCTTCGATGCCCTTTACGGCGTCCAGCACGGCCGCGACCAGCTCTCGCAGCTCTGGCCGGATCTCTTCACCGAAGAGCAGAATGCCGAGTTGCCGGCCGAGGAGTTCTTCAAGATCGACGAAGGCGACGATTTTGGCTGGCCGTATTGCTATTACGACCACCTGCAGGGCAAGAAAGTGCTGGCCCCGGAGTACGGAGGCGACGGCACGGAGGTCGGTCGCTGCGCTGACGTCGAGGATCCGATCCTGGCCTTCCCGGGGCACTGGGCCCCCAACGACCTGCGCTTCTACGAGGCCACGGCGTTCCCCGAGCGCTACCACAACGGGGCGTTCATCGCTTTCCACGGCTCCTGGAACCGGGCGCCGCTGGAGCAGGCCGGCTACAACGTCGTCTTCGTCCCCATGGAGAACGGCCTGCCGTCGGGCGACTGGGAGGTGTTCGCGTCAGGCTTCCCCGGCACGGAACGCCTCGCCTCGCCCGGCGATGCGCGCTACCGCCCCACCGGCCTCGCCGTGGGGCCGGACGGCTCGCTCTACATCTCGGATTCGCGGCAGGGGCGCATCTGGCGCGTGCGCTACACGGGCTGATTGCCCTCGCCTGCGATGAGGTCCACGCCCCCGTTGCCGCTCCGGTGACGGGGGCTTTTTCGGTGGCTCCGGTCGGATCGCCTCAGAAGGCATAGGTGCCCAGTTCCTCGCCCAGCTCGGTCGCGGCGAAGTGGGCGCGGGCCTCGGCGAGGTCGGCCTCGGTGAGGCCGGGGGGGAGATGGACGAGCAGCAGCCGCCGGGCGTGGGCCTCGCGGGCCACGCGGGCCGCCTGCTCCGGCGACGAGTGCACACCGGCCACGTAGCCGTTGGCCTCGTGGACGAGCAGGTCGGCCTCTCGACCCAGCTCCACCACCGACGGGGTCGGTTCCGTATCGCAGGAGTAGGCGACCACGCCGCCGCTGGTTTTGCTCTCGATGCGCAGCCCGATGTTCGGGACGGGATGCACGACCGGGGCGGCGGTGATCCGCCAGTGCACATCCTCCAGCACCAGCGCGCCCGGCGTGTGGGGCACCTCGTGCCAGATCCTCTCGGGCAGGCCTTCCCAGGTGCTCGTGTCGAAGGTGGCAAAGGTGCGCCGGGCCTGGTCGAGCGCCGCGTGGATGCCATAGATCGGGATCGGGCGGCGGCGCGGGGCGAGCCAGATCTTCTCCATGAACAGCGGAAAGCCGCCTACATGGTCCGGGTGCTCGTGGGTGATGATCAGGGCCTCGATGGTGTCCAGCGCGATCCCGGCGGCCAGGAGGCGTTGCACGACGTCCCCGCCGCAATCGATGACGACGGTCGACGGGCCGTCGGTGACGGCGAGCATGGTGGTGGTGCGGTGCGGGTCGCTGATGGAGGCCCCGGTGCCGAGGAGGTGAAGCTGAGGCATGACGATCAGAGGCCTGAGGGGATGGGAACGGCTGCGTGCGGCTACCGCTTGCGCCGGATGGTGTACTGGACCAGCCCGATCAGCGCATCGCGGGCCTCGTTCGAGGGAAACGTTTCCAGGATGGCGCGGGCCTCGTCCGCCAGCGCGTGCATGCGCTGCTCGGCATACGCAATGCCCCCCAGCTCGTGCACGAACGTCGCCACCTCGCGGACGTCCGCCCGGCGCTTGGTGCGCTTGCGGACGATCTTCATGATCCGCCGCCGGTCGGACCGCTCGGCCTGCTGCAGGGCGTGGATCAGCGGCAGGGTCATCTTCTTCTCCTTCAGGTCGATGCCCAGCGGCTTGCCGACGTCCTCCAGGCCGAAGTCGAACAGGTCGTCGCGGATCTGGAACGCCAGCCCCAGCTTTTCGCCCATCGTACCCATACGCTCGACGGCGTCCTCGTCGTCCGTGACGCTGAGGGCGCCGCAGCGGGTGCAGGCCGCGATGAGCGAGGCCGTCTTGTCGGAGATGATCTGGAAGTACGTCGCCTCGTCGATGTCCAGCCGGCGGGCCTTCTCGATCTGGAGCAGCTCGCCCTCGCTCATGCGCCGGATGGCGTTGGACAGCGTGTGCAGCAGGTCGTAATCCCGGTGGTCCAGCGCCAGCAGCAGCCCCCGGCTGAGCAGGAAATCCCCGAACAGCACGGCGATCTTGTTCTTCCACAGGGCATTGATCGAGAAGACACCCCGCCGCGTTTCGGCCTCGTCGACGACGTCGTCGTGGACCAGCGTGGCCGAGTGCAGCAACTCGACGAGGGCCGCCCCGCGGTAGCTGCGTTCGGTCGTCGGGCCGCACATCTTGGCGGCGAGCAGGACCAGCATCGGGCGGAATCGCTTGCCCTTCTGCCCCACCAGGTATCCGGCAATCCGGGTCAGCAGCGGCACCCGCGAGGCCATCGCTTCTTCGTAGTACCGTTCGAAGTGCACCATCTCGTCCGCCACGGGGCGGCGGATTTCGTCCAGCGTGCGGGGTAGCCGGGCGGGTTCCACGGTGCCGGTGGACGAGGGGGGGGCGGAAAGCGTGGGGAGTTCAGCCATCGGGGCCGGGCAGACGGGGGATTTTCAGATTTTTTTGAAACCTGGCGGGGATATACGCCTCGTTCTCCGCAGATGTTTTGCCGGGGGCGGCGAAATGTGAGCGGCCGGCCGGTCGTCGTTGCGCCCGTCGAAACAGCCTTCGCCCGTTGCCGGTCGGGGTGAGGCCGGCGTTCGAGTCAGCCGAAGTGGTAGGGGGTTCGGCGCAGCAGGAGCAGGAAGAAGGGCACGCCGACGAGTGCCATCACGACGCCGACGGGCAGTTCCTCGGCCGGGAGCACGGCCCGTGCGCCGAGGTCGGCCCAGAGCAGCAGCAGCGCGCCGCCGAGGAAGCTGAGCGGCAGGAGCCGCCGGTGTGGGACGCCGACCAGCGAGCGCAGCACGTGCGGTACGATGAGCCCCACGAAGCCGATGGCGCCGGAGGTGGCGACGAGGACGCCGGTGACGAGCGCGGCCAGGACGATGACGAGCCGCTTGGTGGTTTCCACGGGGATGCCCAGGCTGTGGGCCTGCTCCTCGCCCAGCAGCAGCGCGTCGAGCGGCCGGGCCAGCGCCAGCAGCGCGAGCCCACCGGCCAGGGTGACGGCCGCCGGCAGCGGGAGGACCTCCCAGCGCGCCCCACTCAGCGAGCCCAGCAGAAAGAACAGCAGGGTGCGCAGCTTGTCGGGCTCCGGCGAGGCGAACGTGGCGAAGGCGGTGATCGCCCCCATGAGCGACGACATCACCACCCCGGCCAGCAGCAGCCGGGTGACGGAGACGGTGCCACGGACGCGGGCGACGAGGTAGACGAGCGTGATGGCGGCGAGGCCGCCCAGAAAGGCCGCCAGCGAGAAGGTGACGGCCTGCGCCAGCAGCGGGGGGAGGAAGCCGAGGTAGAACAGCGACACCCCCGCGGAGGCGCCGCTGGAGAGGCCCAGGATGTACGGTTCGGCCAGCGGGTTGCGCACCAGCGCCTGCATGGCGGCGCCGATCACGGCCAGCCCACCGCCGACCACGAGGGCCAGCAGCACCCGGGGCGTGCGGAGGTCCCAGACGATCCGGTCGATGGCCGGCGGCAGGCCGGCGCCGTCGTACAGCCCGAGGTGGGCGGCGTAGACCCGGAGCACGTCGGCCGGAGCGAGGTCGACGCTGCCGACGGCCACCGAGAGCGCCACGGACAGCGGGAGCAGGAGCAGCAGGGTGCCGGTGACGAGCAGGGTCCGGTTCATGGCCGGGAGGAGGGCGGCGGCATCCAGGGCGGGAGGCCGTCGGGGTGGAGGACCCGGGCCAGCGCGTAGGCGCCTTCCACGAGGCGCGGGCCGGGGCGGAGCAGCAGGTCGGGGTCGAGGCTGTAGATGCGCCCCTTCCGGACGGCGGGGACGACGTCCCACGAGGGATGCAGCGCCAGCAGCCGGGCCGGGTCGTAGGCCGTCCCGAAGGCCCCGACGATGACGTCGGGCGCTGCGGTCAGCACGAATTCGTCGCTCAGGATGGGGGCCGGCGTGTCGAGGGCGGCGGTGAGGCTTTCGCCCCCGGCCGCCTCGATCAGAGTGTGGATGTAGCTGCCCGCCCCGAAGGCGAAGAGCGTCTGGTCGCCGATGAGGAACAGCACACGGGGGCGTTCGGGGAGGCCGGCGGACCAGGCGGCTAGCCGGTCGAGTCGGGCGCGCAGGGAATCCGCGGTCCGGCGGGCCCGGTCGGCGGTGTGGAGCAAGGCCCCGACGGTGCGCAGCCCGTCGAGCACGTCGTCTACCGAGCCGAAGTGGAAGAAGTAGGTGGGGATGCCCAGCGCGGCGAAGGTGTCGGCGTCGCGCGGGTTGTTGACCTGGTCGGTAGCCAGGACGAGCTGCGGCTGGAGTGTGGCGACGAACTCGAAATCGACGGGGAGCGCGCTGAAGCGGGGGAGCCGTTCGACGGCCGGCGGGTAATCGTCGGCCGTGCTGGCGGCGACGAGCCGGTCCCCGGCACCGGCGGCAAAGACCAGCTCGGTCAGGTTGGGGGCCAGCGTGATGACCCGCCGGATGGTGTCCGGCAGGCTCACCCGGCGGCCGAGGTCGTCGGTGACCGTGCGCCCGGCGGGGGGCACGGGGTCGGCCGGTGCACAGCCCGGACCGGCGAGGCCGGCCAGCAGCAGGCTCGCAACCACGAGGGCACGAAGGACGATCATCCGGGGGGAGGGGGCTGGGAGGAGAAGCCGGGGGCGCTGAAGATACGGTCCCCTCGGTTCAGTTTGGCCGGGCAAGTCCGGCGGCGTATGTTTTCGCGAAACGCTAAACGACATGACGCTTGGTATCATCTTCAATCCCACGGCCGGACGCGGCCGGGCGGGTCGCCAGCGGGCGCGCCTCGAAGACGGCCTGCGCCGTCGCGGCGTTCCCTTCCGGCTGTGGGAGACGCCGGCCCCGGCCACCGGGGCCGGTCTGGCCCTCCGCGCCGCCGCGCAGTGTGACGCCGTGATCGCCGCCGGAGGCGACGGCACGGTGCACGAGGTCAGCGCCGGGCTGCTCGAAGGCGGCGGCGACCGGCCGCTCGGGGTGCTGCCGCTGGGGACCGGCAACGACTTCGCCCGGGCGGTGGGGATGCCGCCCGCCCTGGAGGAGGCCCTCGACGCCCTGCTGGCGGCCCGCCCGGTGTGCATCGACCACGGCCGGCTGGAGGCCGACACCCCCCACGGCCGGCTGACCCGGACCTTCGTCAACGGCGTGGGCATCGGGCTGGATGCCGAGGTGGCCGCCCGGGCCATGCAGCACAAACGCCTGCCGGGGGTGCTCAGCTACCTCGTGGCCGCCCTCCGCGCGGTGCCGCGCTGGCAGGCGCCCGCGGCCGAGGTGACGCTGGAGCCCGGCGAGGCCGACGAGCAGCGCTGGTCCGGACCGCTGCTGTTGCTGGCCGTCGGCAACGGGCCGTCGGCCGGCGGAGGGTTCCGGCTGACGCCGGCGGCCTGCCTGGCCGATGGCCGGCTCGACGTATGCCGGGTGCAGGCCATGCCGCTGCGGCGTGTGTGGCCGCTGATCCCGGCCGCCCTCCGCGGGCAGCACGGCCGCGCCCCCGAGGTGGCCCTGGAACGTGTCCGGGAACTGCATATCCGCACGATGCGCCCCGTCCCCGTCCACCTGGACGGGGAGCTGCTCACCCGCGCGGCCCACACCGTCCGCCTGCACGTCCAGCCCGGCGGGCTCCGCCTGCTACGGCCCTGTTACGATTCGAAATGACGGCGGGTGAACCCGCCCGAACGACCACGGAAAATTCGCGCGCGCAGCTTTATCCCCGGCCCGATCGACCGATACCGGCATTACAGTTTTTCCGAGGCCATCCCCGAAGCTGTCATCTACCGGATTTCGTGAAGAAGCGCATTTTTGTTGTCGACGACGAGCCCAAGCTGGGGGAACTCTTTGTCACGGTCCTGCGGCGAGACGGCTACGAGGCGCAGTCCTTCCTGAGCCCCACGGCCATGCTGGAGCGCATCGACGCCGGCGATCCCCCGCACGTGATTCTGGCCGATCTGATGATGCCGGACCTGAACGGCATCGAGCTGATCGGGGCGCTGAAGGAGCGCAAGCTGCAGGTGCCCGTCATCATCATGACCGCGCATTCGTCGGTCAAGACGGCCGTCGAGGCCATGCAGATCGGGGCGTTCCACTACCTCCAGAAGCCCATCAACCTGGAGGAGATGCGGGCGCTCCTGAAGAAGGCGCTGGACCTCTACGACACGGAGAAGCCGGCGGCGCGACGCTCCGGTGCCTCGCGGCCATCTGCGGCGTCCTCCGGCCCGTCCTCCTCGGCCTATCCCATCTGCGGCATCCTGGGCGAGAGCCCGGCGATCCGGGAGGTCCGGGCCATCATCGAGACGCTGCGCGGCGTGCCCAACACCACCGTCCTCATCCGCGGGGAAACCGGCACCGGCAAGAACCTCGTGGCCAAGACGATCCATTACAACTCGACCTACAACGCGGGGCGGTTCATGGAGATCAACTGTGCCGCGTTGCCGGACAACCTCCTGGAGGCCGAGCTGTTCGGGTTCGAGAAGGGCGCCTTCACCGATGCCCGCGCCTCGAAGCCCGGCCTGCTCGAAATCGCCGACGGCGGTACGGTCTTCCTCGATGAGATCGACTCGATGAGCCTGGCGCTCCAGGCCAAGCTGCTCTCCTTCCTCGAAAGCCGTACCTTCCGCCGCCTCGGCGGGGTGGACGACATCCGGGTCACCACGCGCATCCTGTGTGCCACGAACGCCAACCTGGAGGAGCGCGTGATGCAGAAGGAGTTCCGCAAGGACCTCTTCTTCCGCATCAACGTGGTCAACCTGCACCTCCCGCCGCTGCGCCTGATGGGCCGGGACATCCTCACCATCGCCGACGAGATCCTGCACCAGTTTGCCCGCGAACTCGGCCGCGACGTGGAGGGCTTCACCGAAGCCGCCCGGGAGAAGCTCCGCGCTCACGCCTGGCCGGGCAACGTCCGCGAGCTGCGCAACGTGCTCGAACGGGCCATCATCTTCGCCCGCGGCCCGCAGATCGACGCCGACGACCTGTTGCTCTCGTCCTTCGACGGGCTGGATTTCTCCGGGTCGAACAACGGGACGTTCCAGTTTCCCACGGGTGCCACGCTCGAGGAGCTGGAGCAGGCCTACATCCTCCACACGCTCAAGACCGTCAACTCGAGCTACGCGGAGGTCGCGGACATCCTCGGGATCTCCAAGAAGACGCTCTGGGAGAAGCGGAAACGGTACAACCTGGACGCGCAGGTCTGACCGTTCCGGCGGCTCAGGCCGTGACCTTGCGGTACTGGCGGACGGCGAGGGTGCATAATACTATTGAGTCATAGGTGGAAGGCAGCCTCACAATGGTAGTTGATTTTATAATCATTGCACCATGGTCTTGATTTTTAGTAGCTAGGTTTTATGTTGGCGTTTAGGTCTTATGTCCTCATGTCCTTAGCTGCTTTTTGACCATGAGCGCCTTCAATCGCCGCCAATTCCTTAAGCCTACTTTAGCCAGCCTTGGGGTTGTGTGCTTTGCGCCCAACGTTATAGCCGGGGCCAGTATTGGAGGCGGGGCAGATGCCCCGGATTACAGAGATCCCAATTATCAGGCGTCTAATTGCCCTCCTGGAAGTGAAGGCCCTTATGAGTTTCCAGATGGTTCTAAATATTGCCTTTATCCAAGATTTGACCCTGAGAACCCGGATGGATTCAGGTTCTTGGACAAGGCGTGGAATCACTTCTTTGGCATTGGTGATGAGTAAGAGGCTTTCGTTGTAATGCTACAGATCAAAAGCCCATTACTCCGGCGGCTCAGGCCGTGACCTTGCGGTACTGGCGGACGGCGAGGGTGAGCAGGACGGTGCCGAAGAGCAGCAGCGCGGCCGTCTGCACGCGGACCGCGTCGAGCCCGGCGCCCTTGAGCAGCACCCGCCGCATGATCGTGATGAAGTGGGCCATCGGGTTCAGCAGGGTCAGGCGCTGCGCCCAGGCGGGCATGCTCTCGATGGGGGTGAACAGCCCGCTCATCAGGATGAAGATCACCAGCACGAACCAGGCGATGAACATGGCCTGCTGCTGGGTGTCCGCCATCGTCGAGATCCACAGGCCCAGGCCGAGCATGGCCAGCAGGTAGAGGCCGGCCAGCCCGAAGACGAGCGCCAGGTTGCCCAGCATCGGGACGTGGAAGTACCACCGGGCGATGGCCAGCCCGACGCCCAGTTCCACCAGCGCGATCAGCCAGAACGGCAGCAGCTTGCCGATCAGGAAGGGCCCCTTTCGGATCGGCGTCACGTTGAGCTGCTCGATGGTCCCGATCTCCTTCTCCCGCACCACGTTCATCGCCGAGAGGAACGTGGCGATCATGGTCACGAGCACGACGAGGATGCCGGGCACCATGTACGTCTCGTAGTTCAGGTCCGGGTTGTACCAGAAGGCGGGGCGAACCTCGATGCGAGGCGCGGGCCGGGCCGCTGCCGTGGCCGTGCGGGCCTGCACGTCGCGGCTGACGCGGGCCAGGACCTGCGTGGCGTAGGCCTGCACCACGCCGGCCGTGGCGCCGTCCAGCGCGTCCAGCACGAGGCGGACCGGGGCGGCCCCCGTCTCCAGCAGATCCCGCTCGAACCGGGGCGGGACGTGGACGATGAGCTTGACCTCGCCCCGCCGCAGGGCGGCATCGGCCTGCTCGGGCGTGGCGGGCTGGTCGACGAGGGTGAAGTAGCCGGAGGCGACGAGCCGGTCTACCAGCTGCCGCGAGGTGAGCGAGCGATCCTGGTCGATCACGCTCATCGGGGTGTCGCGGACCTCGAAGGTGGCGGCGTAGGAGAGCACCAGCAACTGGATCACCGGCATGGCGAACAGGATGGGCAGCATCGCCCGGTTGCGGAAGATCTGCACGAACTCTTTCTGCAGCAGGTAGAAGACGGTGCGCATGGCGTGGGACGGACGAGGGACGAAGGACGAAGGTCGGAAGGGAACACGCACCCCGAGCCCGACCGTCGGCGGGCTTCCTGCGTCCCTGTCAGAGGCGGTCGTGGAAGGAGCGGATGCTGGCGATCAGGAAGAGCCCGGTCATGCCGGCCAGGGCGAGGGTTTCGGTCCAGAGGTCGGCCAGGCCGAGGCCTTTGATCATGATGCCCCGCAGGATGGCCAGGAACCATCGCGCCGGGATGAGGTGGCTGAGGGCCTGGAGCGGGGCCGGCATGCTGCTGATCGGGAAGATGAAGCCGGAGAGCAGCACCGTGGGCATCAGCAGTCCGGCCAGCGCGATCATGGTAGCCACCTGCTGCGACGACGTGCGCGTGGAGATCAGGATGCCCAGGGCCAGGGCGCAGAGGATGAACAGCAGGCACTCGGCCAGCAGCAGCCCGACGCTGCCGCGGATGGGCACGCCGAAGACCGTCCGCGCCAGGCCGAGGATGACCAGCACGATGATGAAGGAGAGCACCACGTAGGGCACCACCTTGCCGACGATGATGGGCACGGGCCGCAGCGGGGAGACGAGCAGCACCTCCATCGTCCCGACTTCCTTCTCGCGGGTGATGGTGATCGACGTCATCAGCGCGCACACCAGCATCAGCACGAGCGCGATCAGGCCGGGCACGAACAGGTAGACGCTGCGCAGTTCGGGGTTGAAGCGCATCCGCACGTTGGGCACGATCCCGGGGGAGACGGCGGTCGTGGCGGCCAGGTCCTGCTCGTAGGACTGGATGATGGCGGTCGTGTAAGCCAGGATGGTGTTGGCGACGTTGGGGTCGGTGGCGTCGGCGATGACCTGCACGCGGGCCAGGCCCTCGCGCTGCAGCCGCTCGGCGAAGCCGGGCTCGAAGAGGAGGGCCTCGCGCGCCAGCCCCTGCCGGAAGGCGGCCTCGATGCCGTCGAGGTGGGTCTGGTAGGCCACGCCATCGACGTACCGGGAGGCCAGCAGTCGGTGCGTGAGGGCCTGTGTCATGGCGTCCTGCGACGGATCCGCGATCAGCAGGGTGACGTCGTTGACCTCGTTGCGGATGACGAAGCCGAACAGCACCAGCTGGGCCACCGGCATCCCGAACAGGATGAGCAGCGTCCGCCGATCCCGCAGGATGTGCCGGAACTCTTTGCGCACGAAGCCGAGGAAGGCGTGCATGGGGGGTCGGGAGGATGAGGTGGGCAGAGGGGGGCGTGCGGTGGGAGGGCCGGCCCGATCAAGGGGAGGCTGCCGGCCGGGCAAGCTTCAGGAAGACGTCGTCCATCGAACCCACCTGGTATCGTTGTTTGAGGCTGTGCGGCGTGTCCAGCGCGGCGATGCGGCCGTCCACCATGATCGAGACGCGGTCGCAGTACTCGGCCTCGTCCATGTAGTGCGTCGTCACGAAGACCGTCACGCCGCGGGCGGCGGCTTCGTAGATCAGGTCCCAGAATTGCCGGCGGGTGATCGGGTCGACGCCGCCGGTCGGCTCGTCCAGGAAGACGAGGCGGGGTTCATGCAGCAGGGCGACGGAGAAGGCCAGCTTCTGCTTCCAGCCCAGCGGCAGCGCCCGGATCTGCGTGTCGGCGGCCTCGGTGAGGGCGAGGCGCTCCAGCAGCGCCTGCGTGCGTGCGCGGATGGCCCGGCGCGGCAGCCCGTAGATGCCGCCGTAGAAGCGGATGTTTTCCCGGATCGTGAGGTCCTCGTAGAGCGAGAACCGCTGGCTCATGTACCCGATGTGCCGCTTGATGGCCTCGGCCTGCGTGTAGACGTCGAACCCCACCACGCGGGCCTCGCCGGAGGTCGGGCGCAGCAAGCCGGTCAGCATGCGGATGGCCGTCGTCTTGCCGGCGCCATTGGCCCCGAGGAAGCCAAAGATCTCCCCGGCCTCCACGCTGAAGGTGAGGGCGTCGACGGCGGTGAAGTCGCCGAACCGCCGGGTCAGGCCGTGGGCTTCGATGACGGGCATGGCAGGGGCACGGGCACCAGGTTGTGAGGGCGTCGGTCGGGCTCAGGTCGGGGAGGCGGTCGGCGGGGGCGGTGGCGCGGCCATGCGGGCCATGAAGACGTCTTCGATGCCGGCGCGGATGGGCTCGACCGTGGCGTCCGGGTAGCCCCGCCCGGCGAGGTAGGCCCGGATCTCGGCCGGGTCGACGGACGGCCGGGCGTCCGTGTAGTGCAGCGCCTCGCCGAAGGCGTAGACGGACCGGGCGTGCGGGAACTGCCGCAGGGCCTGGAGCACATCATACCGCGCCGCCGCCCGGACGGCCAGCAGCGGCCGGTCGTAGGCGGCCTCCAGCGCCGCCGGCGTGTCCACCCCCAGCAACCGCCCGCCCTGCATCAGTGCCACCCGATCGCAGCGCCGGGCTTCGTCCATGTACGGCGTCGAGACGACGATTGTCAGGCCGCCCGCCTTTAGCCGGGCCAGCACGTCCCAGAACTCCCGGCGGGAGACGGCATCCACGCCCGTGGTGGGCTCGTCCAGCATCAGCACCCGCGGGCGGTGGATCAGGGCGCAGGAGAGGGCCAGCTTCTGCTTCATCCCCCCGGAGAGCGCCCCCGCACGGCGGGTCTTGAACGGCTCGATCTGCCGGTAGATCGGCGCGATGAGGTCGTACCCCGCCTCGACCGTGGTGCCGAAGACCGAGGCGAAGAACGCCAGGTTTTCCTCGACGGTGAGGTCCTGGTAGAGCGAGAACCGCCCGGGCATGTAGCCCAGGCGGGTTCGCAGCGCCCGGTAGTCCCGGACGACGTCGAGCCCGTCCACCGTGGCCGAACCGCCGTCGGGCGTGAGCAGCGTGACGAGCATCCGCAGCAGCGTCGTCTTGCCGGCACCGTCCGGTCCGATCAGGCCGAACAACTCGCCCGGTGCCACGCGGAAGCGGACGCGGTCGACCGCCTGCACGGCGCCGAAGGATTTGCAGAGGTCGTGTACGAGGATGCCGGCCACGGGAGGCTCGGGGGGAGGGTGGACGTGGAGGGCGGTTCGGGCCGGCCGGGCCCGGGTCGGCCGGGCGGCGTCGCTATGGAGCGTCGAAGCGGACCTCGCCCGGCATGCCGATCTTGAGGGCGCCCCGGGGGTTGGGCACGCGGACCCGGACGGCATAGACGAGGTTGACGCGTTCCTCTTTGGTCTGGACGAAGCGGGGGGTGAACTCGGCTTCCGAGGCGATCCAGGTGATCGTGCCGGGCAGGGCGCGGTTGTCCGTAGCCGTCTCGTCGATGAGCACCGTGACGGGCTGGCCGAGGCGTACGTGAGGCAGCTGGGTGCCGCTGACGTAGGCCCGCAGGTAGAGCGTGTCGAGCGGGGCGAGCCGGTAGAGGGGCCGGCCCGGGGTGGTCAGTTCGTGCGCTTCGGCGAAGGTGACCAGGACGGTGCCGGCGACGGGGTTGACGATCACGCTGCGGGCGATCTGGTCCTGGATCTGGGCGATCTGGGCATCGAGCGCGGCGACCTCGCCGAGCAGGGCCGGCCGCTGGGCGCGCACCGACGCCATGCGGCGCTCTAGCACGCGGAGCTGCCCTTCGACGTCGTCGAGCTGCTGGCGGGGGGCGGCCTCGGCGGCGACGAGGTTCTGGAGGCGATGCCATTCCTTCTCGGCAACCTCCCGTTGCGCTTCGAGGACCGCCAGTTCGGCATCGAGGCCGGGCAGGCGAGCACGCGCCGCCTCCCTCCGGGCCTGGATCTGCGCACGCTGGAGGACCAGTTGCGTCGTGTCTACGACGCCCACGGGGCGGCCGGCTTCGAGGTACTGGCCTTCCTCCACGGACAGGTGCAGCAGCCGCCCGCCCACCTCGGCGGCCACGACGACCTCGGTGGCTTCGAACGTCCCGTAGGCGTCCGATGCGGGCGGGCCGCTCCGGCAACTCGCCAGGGTGAGCGCGGCCAGGCCGAGGAGAGCGGCCACGCGGCCGCGACGGGGCAGAGCATGATGAGGCATCAGCGTTCTCCGAGGGTCGTGAGGTACAGGGCACGGGCCTGCGCCAGCTGGATGCGGTGCAGGTCGGCGGTTTGCCGGGCCTGTTGCAGGGCGTTGCGTTCGAGGACGTACTGCGTCGCGGTGATGACGCCGTTCTGGAGGCGGCTGGCCGCTTCGTCGCTGATGCGCTGGCGCAGCGCGATGATCGCGGCGTCGCGTTCGAGCACGGCCTCCAGGCGGGCGATGGCCTCGCGCTGTTGCACCAGGGCGGCCCGTACCTGACGCCGGAAGGCCGCTTCCTGCGCTTCGATGATCGCAGCCTGTGCGTCGAGGATCTCCCGCTCGCGGCGGCTCTGGTGCCAGTCCCAGAACCGCCAACGCATCCGCAGCCCGGCCGAATAGAACGGCTGGAACGTGTCCTCGAAGAAATCCTGGCCGGGCGGGCGTCCGTAGGCCGCCTCGGCGAAGCTCGACACCTGCGGGCGCCGGCGGTGCTGTGTCAGGGCGGCCTGGCCGGCCAGCACGGCCCGGCGCAGCGCGAACTCGGCAAGCTCCGGGCGGCCCGCGGCCGTGGCCTCGTCCGGCAGCGGACCCGTGGGCGGCAGCGCCAGCACCGTCTCCTCCGGCAGTTCCAGCCCCGTCAGGATGCCGAGCACGGCCAGCGCGGCGCGCCGCTCGGCGTCCACGTCGAGGATCTGCTGCTCCACCTTCAGGCGCTCCACCTCCAGCACGTCCGCCGTGCCCGGCGTGGCTGCCCCCTCCCGGATGCGAGCCCGCGCCAGGTCGAGCTGAGCCTGGAGGTCATGCGCCAGGGTGTGCAACGAAGCCAGACGGGCCTGGTGCAGCAGCACCCCGAAGAACGCCGCATGTACCTGCTCGCGGATCTGGTAGACCGCCACGGCCACCTGCTGCCGGGCCAGATCGCCCTGGAGGGCCTGCAGCGCCTGCTGCCGCCGGGTCGACCCGCCGTCGTAAAGGAGCTGATCCACGGACAGCGCCACCTTGTACTGGTCGTGCGGCACCCGGGGCGCGGTGGTGCCGGGAAGGGCGAGGTCGAGGCCGGGGACGTCCGACTGATAGGATGCCAGGCCGTTGAGCGCCAGGTCGGGCCGGAAGCGAAGGCCCAGGAGGGCCTGCTCACGGGCGCTGATGGCTTCGTGCAGCGCCGCGGTGGCCTGCAGCGGATGGGCCGCTTCCGCCAGGCGGTAGCACGCCGCCAGCGTCAGCGTGTCGGCCGGGATCGGCGGATCCGGCGGCAGGAGCAGCCCGGTGAGGAGCAGCAGGAGGATCATGGCACGAGGGCGCGGTGAATGAAGGTGGACACTTCTTCCTTGCGGGCTTCGAGGAAGGCGTCGTAGGCGGCATCGTCCATCTGCGTCGCCGTCTGGAGCATCGGCCGGGCGATGAAGGGGATGATGCACAGGCCGATGAGGTGCGCCAGCAGGTGCGCCGGGTCGATCCGGCGCAGGCGGCCCGCCGCCACGGCGTCCTCGATGCCGCGGCCGAGGGCGTCGAGGAGGCCGGGGGTGTGCTCGGCCACGACGGCCTTCAGCGCGTCCGGATTCCGCCGCAGCTCCTCCAGCACGAAGGCGGGCAGGTGCGGGTTGGCCCGGATCAGGTCGATGTACGTGTGGACGAACGTGGTCAGCCGGTCCGGCAAGGGCTGGTCCTGGCGCAGCGCGGTGGCGGCCTGGCTGAGCACCTCGGCGGCGGAGGCCCGGAAGACGGCCTCGAAGAGCCGGGCCTTGCTCCGAAAGTAGTAGTGCAGCAACGCCTTGTTGATGCCCGCCCGGTCGGCAATCTCCTGCATCCGGGCCCCCTCGAACCCCTGCTCGACGAACACGGCCCGCGCCGCCTCAAAGATCCGGGTTTCGGTGTCCTGTTCCATCGCCGGGATGTAGTAAGGGAGGGAGCCTGACGTGTAGCATAGGAGTTTGTCTCGATGGTTTAACTATAAGGTTAATGAAGAAATGAGGAAGACTGGATGGTGGGAGACGGGTCCGGGGACGCGGGGGTGGGTTGGCGCCAGACGCCCCACCCCGCATCCGGTGGGAACCGGGCGAGGTGGGGCGTTTCCGTGGCGATAGGGCCTGATGCCGATCCGTGGTGGATGGGCTATTTACGGCCGAAGAGGTAGTACAGGATGCAGCCGAGCACCGGGGCGAAGATGATGATGAGCGCCCAGAGGACCTTGTCCCCCAGCGAGCGGTTGCTGCCGGACACCTCGACGAGTGCGATGATGTCCAGGATGACGATGATGACGCCGCAGCAGCTCAGCGTGTACCAGTTCGTCATGCGGTCGAACAGGTTGGGGCCGCAGCCGGCCAGCAGCAGCGCGGTGGTGGATACCAGTACCGCGGGAAGCAGTCGACGGAAGCGATCGGGCATGGGAGGTCGGGGTCGTTGGAGAGGATGGCGAAGGAACGCGGGGAATCGCGGGGACAGTATACGGGGCTGCAACGGAAAGTTGTACGTCGCCGGCGGCCGTCCAGGCCGGGAGCCGGGGCACGGCGCCCGGCGGAACAGCCGTCGGCCGCCTTCCGTTCGACGCGACACCGCCCCGCCGGCGGACGACCCCGCCGGTGCCAGACCGTGATACGGCCCGAGATCCGATGCGCATTGCTCACCTCGACTTTGGCGACCGGCCGCTCTTCCTGGCCCCGATGGAGGACGTAAGCGATCCCCCGTTTCGCATCCTGTGCAAACGGTACGGGGCGGATATGCTGTACACCGAGTTCATCTCCTCCGGGGGGCTGGTCTACGACGCCGACGACTCCCACCGGAAGCTCGACATCTACGAGGAGGAGCGGCCCGTCGGCATCCAGATCTTCGGCGGGGAGGTGGAGCAGGTCCGCGAGGCCACGCGCATCGTGGACGCCGTCGGCCCCGATCTGATCGACATCAACTTCGGCTGCCCGGTCAAGAAGGTCGTCTGCCAGGACGCCGGGGCCGGCATCCTGCGCAACCTGCCGAAGATGGAAGCCATCACGCGGGCGGTCGTCGAGGAGGCGACGCGGCCGGTCACGGTCAAGACGCGCCTCGGGTGGGACGACGGCAGCATCCGCATCCTGGAGGTGGCGCGGATGCTGGAGGACTGCGGGGTGCAGGCGCTGGCCGTCCACGCCCGGACGCGCAAGCAGATGTACAAGGGGGAGGCGCGATGGCACTGGCTGCGCCGGATCAAGGAGGAGGGGGGCCTGCGCATCCCGCTCATCGGCAACGGGGATGCCACCACGCCGGAGAAGATCAAGGCGATGTTCGACGAGACGGGCGTGGATGCGGTGATGATCGGGCGAGGGGCCATCGGCAACCCCTGGATCTTCCGCGACGCGAAGCGCTACATGGCCACCGGGGAGGTGCCACCGCCGCCCTCGTGGGAGGAACGCCTGGCCGTCGTCTGCGAGCACCTCACGCTCAAGTGCGAGTGGCTGGGCGAGCGCAAGGGGGTGCTGGAGATGCGGCGGATGTACGGCGGCTACTTCAAGGGCTTTCGCCACGCCAGCCGCCTTCGCATGCTCATCATGGACGAGACGACCCGCCAGGGTGTTCTGGACGTGCTGCTCAACTTCGACCCGAACGCGCCGGATGTGCAGGTCGCTGTGCCGCGGGCGGTCCGGAAGGCCGTCCCGGCGGCGCTCGGGGCCACGCTGCCCACGCCCTCGCGCGTGGCGGAGCGGCCGGCGGCGCTCAACGACTGATCCGGCGAAACGGTCGGATCGTGATTCGACGGGGGCGTTTCTCCCACCACCGCCTGCAAAACCGACGACGGAGTATGCCCGACGCCCTGACGCGCCGGCTGCTGGAGCAGCTGGCCCGCTACACCGAAACCGACCCGGAGGCGATCCCGCTGGAGGCCTCATTCGAGGACCTGGGGCTGGATTCGATCGACAGCCTCAGCCTGATCGGCGATCTGGAGGATGCGTTCGGCATCAGCATCTCGAACGATGAAGCCTACGGGATCACCAGCGTCCGGCAGGCGCTCGAGTTGCTGCGCCGGCGCGTCGACGGCGGGGGGAGCGACGCCGGCGGAGGCGGGGCATGAGCACGCCGCCGCGCCGGGTGGTCGTCACCGGCCTCGGGGTCTTTGCCGCGCCCGGCCTCGACGTGCCGGCGTTCTGGCAGGCCGTGCGGGGCGGGGAGTCGGCCATCCGCCCGCTGCGCAGCGTGGACACCGCCGCCCTCCGCTTCCACACCGGAGCCGAGATCGCGGAGTACGACCCGCAGGCGTATTTCGACCGCCGGCAGCGCGACACCACCGACCGCTTCAGCCAGTTCGCCCTCCTTGCCGCTGCCGAGGCGCTGGCCGACGCCGGGCTGGATGCATCGCCGGAGCGGTCGGCGCGGACGGCCGTCGTCACGGGCACGGCGGCCGGGGGGCTGCTCGCGCAGGAGGAGGGCTATGAGCGGATCTACCGGCAGGGCGTCCCGCGGGTGCATCCCCTGACGGTGCCGCGGATTATGAGCAGCGCCGGGGCCAGCCACATCGCCATGGCGCACGGCTTCCGCGGGCCGGCGCTGACCGTCTCGACGGCCTGCGCCTCGGCCACACACGCCATCGGCCATGCCTTCTGGATGGTCCGCAGCGGCCTGGCCGACGTGGCGGTGGCCGGGGGTAGCGAAGCGCCGTTCACCCCCGGCAACCTCATCGCCTGGGACGCGCTGCGCGTCGTGGCCCCGGACACCTGCCGGCCTTTTTCGGTGGATCGGAAGGGCTTGAGCCTGGGGGAGGGGGCGGCGATGCTGGTGCTGGAGCCGCTGGAGGCCGCCCGCGCCCGCGGGGCGACGGGCTTCGCCGAGGTCGTCGGCTTCGGCATGACGGCCGACGCGGGCCACCTGACGGCCCCGGATGCCGGCGGGGCGGCCCGGGCCATGCAGGCGGCGCTGGACGACGCGGGGCTGGCGCCCGAGGCCGTCGGCTACGTCAACGCCCACGGCACGGGCACCGCGGCCAACGATGCGATGGAGGCGCAGGCCCTCCGGCACGTGTTCGGGACCCACGCGGACCGCCTGGCCGTCAGCTCCACGAAGGGCGTCCACGGCCACGCGCTCGGCGCCGCCGGGGCGCTCGAAGCCGTGGCGACCGTCCTCGCCCTGCGCGACGCCGTGCTGCCGCCCACGGCGAACGTCACCGCCCTCGACCCGGCCTGCGACCTCGACGTGATCACCGGCGCACCCCGCCCCGCCGAGGTCGACGTGGCGCTGTCCAACTCCTTCGCCTTCGGCGGGCTCAACGCCGTGCTGGCCTTTCGCCGGATCGGCTAGGAGGCGGCCGCTTCGTCCGGTTCGTGCCGCAGCCGGTAGAGCAGCACGTCCAGACCGTAGAGCAACAGGCCGACGGTGCCGAAAAGCGCGAGCGCGACGGCGGGCTGCCAGATGACCAGGCCGCCGAAGAAGCCGAGCACGCCGCCCAGGTACTTGATGTAGTTGAGCTGTTCGTTCGTCGTGTTCTTGATGAGCTGCTCCAGCTTCCGCTCGTCGTACTGCTGCATGTTCGACGCCACCATGCCGTAGACGTCGAGGTTCTCCACGAAGCCCAGCACGACCCGCGTGGCCCAGGTTTCGATCTCCTCCGACCGCGCTTCGATCTTCTCCGGGATCTGGTCGAGCAGCGCGTCCAGTTCGTCCAGCGCCGTGTCGACCGAGTGCGGGAGTTCGTCGACGGCCTTCTCCACGCGCCGCTGGAAGTCGGCCTCGTTGAGGAAGCGATAGACCCGCAGGGCGAGGCCGCTGGCCCCTTCGCCGGCGTAGGCCTCGATCTTCTGCACGGCGAAGCGCGTCAGCTTCTGCCGCATCGCTTCGGAGCCCAGCATCTCCCGCAGGTATTCGGCCACGAGCCGTTTCAGGTCGCGCCGGAAGTCGGGGTCTTCGATGACGCTGCGGGTCACGCCGAGGGCCATCTCGCGGTAGCGCGGGATGACGCTGCTCTCCTCGATCTTTTGCTTGATGATCTCCTCGTTGATGAGCTCCTCCGAGACGGCCCGGGCCAGGCGGAAGATCACGCGATCGCGCTGGGCCGGGATGAGGCCCTGGCCGAAGATCGGGCGGCGCTCGCGGGGGTTGAACAGCATCGTGATGGCCAGCCAGTTCGTCAGAAACCCGATCAGTCCGCTGACCGAGACGACGAGCAGCAGGCCTTCCAGCGGCAGCGTGTAGCCGAAGAGCGTCAGCGAGACGCCGGGGAAATCCCAGACGAACGAGATGCCGAAGAGCAGCAGCAGGCCGAGGGGGACGAGGCGCAGGTAGGGCAGCACCTTCGCGTGGGCGCCCACGAGCCGGGGCGGTTCGGGGACCTCGGCCCGGCGGGGCGGGCGGGGCGGCAGGTGCCGCCGCAGGTACAGGCTCAGGAGCGAGCGCAGATCCCGGGCCCGGGCACGTGTCAGCGCCCGGGCGTCGTCGAGCGAGGGGGGCGCATCGGCCGGCGCGGCATCGCCGCCGGCGTGGGGCTCGGGGCGGGTGTGGGGCGGTGTGTCAGGAGCGTCCAAATCCAAGGCGGTCGGCCCGGGCGTGCATGCCCGTGATGACGTTGGCGATGTGCGTATCCAGGTCGAGGCCCAGCTCCTCGGCGCCCCGCCGGATGTCCTCGCGGCTGACCGCGGCGGCGAAGGCCCGGTCCTTCAGCTTCTTCTTGACGGACTTCGGCGTCATGCCCTCCAGCCCGGTGGGGCGGACGTAGGCCACGGCCGTGATGAAGCCGGCGAGTTCGTCGACGGCGAACAGGGTTTTTGCGAGCGTCGTCGTACGGGGCACGCCGCTGTAGGTGGCGTGACCGAGGATGGCTTCCAGCATCACCTCCGGGTAGCCCGCCGCCCGCAGCACCTCCACGCCCACGAACGGATGCTCCTCGGGCGAGGGATGCTTCTCATAGTCCATGTCGTGCAGCAGCCCCGTCATCCGCCACAGCTCCACGTCCTCGCCGAAGGCGTGCGCGTAGTGTTCCATGGCGGCCTCGACGGCATAGGCATGGCGCCGGAGGCTGTCGGAAGCGGTCCATTCGTGGAAGAGCGCGAGGGCGTCGTCGTAGGAGGGCATGGGTGCAGGGCGATGGGTGGTGGGCGAGGGGCCACCGGCCGAGGGCGCCGGTTCACCGGGAGCCGGCCGCCCACCGCCGGCGGGATCTCAGAACACGTCGATCAGCTTCAGTTCGCGGAGGTAGCGCCGCGGGTTGCGGCGGACGTCGCGCAGGAGCGTGTTGAGCTCGGTAGCGGCAGAGTCGAGCCGGAGGTAGAGGCCGGGGTCGTTGACGAGCAGCCCGGCGGTGCCCTGGCCCTGTTCGATGCGCTGGAGGATGGTGTCGAGGCGCATGGTGGTGCGCTCGAGCGAGGCCAGGTTGCGGTTGAGCCCCTCCAGCGCCGCGTTCAGGTTCGTCACCGCCAGCGCGATCGAGTCGCGGTTCTCGGTGGTCAGCGTGTTCAGCGAGCCCGTGAGGTCGGCGACGTTCTCCAGCGTCCGGGCCAGGCGCTGCTGCTCCGCGCGGAGCAGCGCCTCCAGGGCCGCGGAAGACCCGCGGATCGACGCCAGCGTGGCGTTCAGTTCGCTGGCCGGATCCCGGAGGAGCGCGTTGAGCCCATCCAGCGTCGCGTCGGCACCGACGAGGACGCTGTCGACCTGGTCGACGAGGGCGGGCGCGCGTTCGGTGAGGCGCGTCAGGTCGGCCAGGCCGCCGCCGGTGGGGCGAGCCGGGACGAAGCCGCCGTCGGGGAGGGGCGGGTTGGCCGGCGGGCCGAGGCGCAGCGTGACGTAGACGGTGCCCAGGACGGACAGCCCCTCGACCTCGGCCGTCGTGCCTTCCGGCACCCCGATGCCGCGGTCGATCTTCATCCACACGCGCACCTGATTGGTCGCCGGGTCCAGCCGCACGGCGTCCACGCTGCCCACGTTGACGCCGTTGACACGCACGGCACTGCCGCTGGTGAGGCCGCCGGCGTCGGCAAAGGCCGTCTCGAGCGTGTAGGTGCCGCGAAAGATCGGGATATCCTGAAAGTAGCGGATGCCCACGAAAAAGATGATCGCCGAGACGACGATCACGAGGCCGACTTTCAGTTCGTTGGAGTATTTCACGGGAGCGCGGGGGCTTAATACGTATGGGAGGATCGGACGGCCGCCGGGCCGATCTGGTACTCGCTGGCCTTGACGAAGTCGAGCAACTCCCGGTCGTTGCTCCGGTGCATCTCCTCGATGGTGCCGGACCAGTGGATGCGGCCGTTGTAGAGGAAGGCGGCCCGGTCTGCGATGACCAGCACCGAGTGCATGTCGTGCGAGACGACGATGCTGGTCACGTTCAGCTCCGCGGCCAGGTTCTTGATCAGTTCGTTGATGGTGTTGGAGGTCTGCGGGTCGAGGCCGCTCGTGGGTTCGTCGTAGATGATGTAGCGTGGTTCGAGCGCCACGGCGCGGGCCAGCGCCACGCGCTTCTGCATCCCACCGGAGAGTTCGGACGGCTTCTTCGGCCCGACGTCCGGGAGTTGTACCATGCTCAGGCAGTGCAGCACACGGTCGCGGATCTCGGCTTCCGAGAGCCGGGTGAAGTGCCGCAGCGGGAAGGCGACGTTGTCGAAGGCGTTCATGGAGTCGAACAGTGCGCCGCCCTGAAAGAGCACCCCGAACTGCTGCCGGATCCGACGCAACTCGTTGTAGGAGACGGCGTTGATGTCCGTGCCGTCGACCAGCACCCGCCCGGCGTCCGGTTCCAGCAGCCCCACGATGTGCTTCATCAACACGCTCTTGCCCGAGCCGGAGCGGCCGATGATCGCCATGGTTTCGCCCTCGAGGATCTCGAGCGAAACGTCCGTCAGGACGGGCTTGCCGGAAAAGCTCTTGCTGAGGTGTTCGACCTGGATCATGAGACGAAGGGGTCAGCCGCGGCGGGGTTCACAACAGCGTGTAGGCCAGGACGAGGTCGGCCACGAGGATGAAGACGCAGCTAAGGACGGCCGCCTGCGTGGTGCTCCGCCCGACGCCCTCCGCCCCGCCGGCGGTGAAATAGCCCTTGAAGCAGGCGATCGAGGTGATCAGGAAGCCGAAGACCAGCGATTTGATCACCCCGAAGACGGGGTCGAACGGCTGGAAGAAGTCGCGGGCGCCCTGCACGAACTCGCCGACCGAGAGGAATCCGCCCAGCTCGGCCACGAGCATCCCGCCGCCGATGCCGACGAAGCAGGCCAGCACGTAGAGCGCGGGAAACATCAGCACGCCCGCGATCACGCGGGGCAGGATCAGGTAGCCGACCGAGTTGAGCCCCATCACCTCCAGCGCGTCGATCTGCTCGGTGACCCGCATGGTGCCCAGCTCGGCCGAGATCCGCGCACCCACGCGGCCGGCCAGGATGAAGCCCGTCACCACGGCGCCCAGCTCCAGGATCATCGACGGCGCAACGATGGAGCCGATGATCGACCGGGGGATAAAAGGGGAGACCAGCTGGTAGGCCGTCTGCACCGTCGTGACGGCCCCGGAGAAGGCGGCCGCCAGCGCCACGATCGGGATCGAGTCGATCCCGATGCGGACCATTTGCTCGACCAGGTTCGTCCGGTAGCTCCGAAACTCACCCACCGAGCGGAAGGCGTGTGCCATCAGCAACACATACCGGCCGAAGGCATCGATGGGCTGGAGGAAACGGGTCAGGGCGTCGGGCATGGGGTACGTTCCATCGGGAGCCCGGAATCGGCTTCACGGTGTTACGAGCACGTCTAAACGCAGCCGGGGGCGGATTTGATGCAGCCGAACGTGAATATTGCATGATGGCCCGGGAGCGGCTCCGCCCCGTCCTTCCCGGAACGCGGCCGGCGTCGTTCCATCGCGGCCCCGCTCCCCGGTGCCCCGGTGCCCCCGGTGCCCGGGTGACACCACGGCGGCACGGCGACGGCGCAGGTTGGTGCGGCCCACCCTGCCGGGGCCTGCCGGCGGGGCGATTCCTTCTGTAATTCAGACTCTGCATCATGGCGAAAACCCGAACCCAGTACACGTGCCAGGTCTGCGGCCACACCTCGCCCCAGTGGATGGGGCGATGCCCGAGCTGCGAGGCCTGGAGTTCGTTCGTCGAGGAAACCCTGCGGCCCGAAACCCGCCACCGCCCGGCGCAGGTGGATGCCGGACGCCCGACCACCCGCCGCCCCCTGCCGCTGAGCCAGGTCGAGATGCGGGCCGAGACGCGGCTGCAGACGGCGGTGGGCGAGTTCGACCGGGTGATGGGCGGCGGCATCATGCAGGGCTCGCTGACGCTGATCGCCGGCGACCCCGGCATCGGCAAGAGCACGCTGATGACCGAGCTGGCGCGCTTCCTGCCGGATCGCACGATCCTCTACGTGACGGGCGAGGAGTCCGCCCGGCAGGTCCGGCTGCGTGCCGAGCGCCTCGGAGTGACGTCGGACAACCTGCTGCTCCTGGCCGAGACGAACCTCTTCGACATCCTCACGGCCATGCAGGAGGCCGAGCCGCACCTGATCATCGTGGACTCCATCCAGACCGTGTACCACCCCGAGATGCAGAGCGCGCCCGGCTCGGTCAGCCAGGTGCGGGCGTGTGCGGCGGCGTTGCTGCAGGCCACCAAAGCCCTCGACGCGCCGACCTTCATCGTCGGGCACGTGACGAAGGAGGGCACCATCGCCGGGCCGCGGGTGCTGGAGCACATGGTCGACACGGTGCTGTACTTCGAGGGGGACCGGCACCACGCCTTCCGCATCCTGCGCGCTGTCAAGAACCGCTTCGGGTCGACCAACGAGATCGGGGTGTTCGAGATGCGCGAATCCGGGCTGGAGGAGGTCACCAATCCGAGCGAGATCTTCCTCTCCGAGCGGCGCTATGGCGTCAGCGGGGCGACGGTGGTCTGCTCGATGGAGGGCACGCGTCCGATCCTCGTGGAGATCCAGGCGCTCGTCACGCCCACGTCCTACGGGACGCCGCAGCGCAACGCCACCGGCTTCGACGCCCGCCGGCTGCAGATGCTGCTGGCGGTGCTGGAGAAGCGCGAGGGGCTGCGGCTGTCCACGCACGACGTGTTCGTCAACGTGGCCGGCGGGGTGCGGCTGGACGAGCCGGCGGTGGATCTGGGGGTGGTCGTGGCCGCCGCTTCGTCCTTCCGGGACGTCCCGGCGGACACGGGGACGGTGCTGATCGGGGAGGTCGGGCTCGGCGGGGAGATCCGCACGGTGAGCCGGGTGGAGCCACGGCTCAAGGAGGCGGCCAAGCTGGGCTTCGAGCGGGCGCTGGTGCCGGCCACGAACCTCAAGGGCCTCCGCCCGCCCCGGGGCATGGAGGTGACGCCGGTGGAGCGCCTGCATCAGGTTCTCGACCTGGTCCTCTGAGCCCGTTCGGCAAAACTTTTGCCCCTTCCCGGCAATAAAACCTGCCTCTGCCTCGTTTCTCCCCATGCAGCGCCGGCGCGCTGAAACGGCCGTGTCACGACCCTCCGACAGGATCCCCGACCGGATGCATCCTCCCGATGAAGAACTGGTCGCCGCGTACCTGGACCGCGGGGATCAGCAGGCTTTCCGTACGCTCGTGGAGCGCCATCAGGAGCGCATCTTCGGGTACCTGATGGGGATGGTGCACGACCGCGACCTCGCCAACGATCTGTTTCAGGAGACCTTCTACCGGGTGCTGGCCGCCATGCAGCGCCAGCGCGGCTCGTACGACCGGCAGGGCCGCTGGCTGGCCTGGGTCATGCGCATCGCCCGCAATACCGCGCTCGATCACCTGCGCAGCCGCAAGAAGTGGCAGGACGTCGAGGCCGGATCGGATGAGGAGGGGACGTCCTTCTGGGAGCGGTTGCCCGACGAGGCCCTCCCCGCCGATGACCGGCTCCACCGGCTCGAACAGCAGGCCTGGCTGGACGAGGCCATCCGCCGCCTGCCGCCCGAGCAGCGGGAGGTGCTGCTGCTGCGCCACGAAACGGACCTGACCTTCCGGGAGATCGCCGAGCTGACGGGCGTCTCCATCAACACCGCGCTGGGGCGGATGCGCTACGCCCTGCTCAACCTCCGCCGCCAGATGTCTACCCCCTCGAACCCACAGAAAGCTGAAGCCTGACGAACCCTCCGCTACGACGATTTTTGCGACGTTATGGACAAGAAACTGGACATCCTGCGCCATCTCTACGGAGAGGTCGATGACCGCGCCGCCCGCCGCGCGTTGCTGCAGGACGAGGAGGTCGCGCGCGAGTACCAGGCGATGGGGGAGGTGAAGTTCCTCCTGGACCATCGCCCCCGCCGCCGGCCCGACCCGCAGGTCCTGCAGGCGATCCTGGCCGCGGCCGAGACGGGGGCCCCGCCCGTGGCGATGCGCTCGGCCGACCGGGCACCGGTGGCGCGGCGCGCCTCCGCTCGGTGGGGGCTCTTCGGGATGGTGGGGGCGACGGCCGCCGCAGCCGTGGTCGCGTTGATGATCTGGTGGCCTCCCGGCCCGGCCGGTCCGGAGCCGATGCGGGGGGGCGCGGAGGAACGGGCGTCTGCGGACGCCGCCGTCGCGACGGCTCCGTCGACGACGCCGCCGTCGGTGGCGGCCGAGGCGGAGGCCGTTTTCGACAGCGCCTTCACCGTTGCGCGGGCCTCGGCGGCTCCGGCGCAGGAGGCCGCCGTGCAGGCGCAGGACGCCGTCGTGCAATGGGAAGCCGCCGATGAGCTGCTGAAGCTGCATCGTCAGATCGAGACGCTGGAGCAGTACCGCCTCGGGCTGGCCTGGGACGAACCGTTGCAGCCGCTCGGGCCGTCGGGGCGCGGCGGATCTCTGCCGGGCGTGCCGCAGGGGCTGCGCGAGGCGAGCCAGCGCCGTCAGTAGCGCCGCCTGCCCCGGCCTCGTTTGCATCGACACCATCGTTTTCCTTTCGATACCATGTGGAGCCTGAAGTCATCTCACCGCTCGGCGACGACCCTGGCGCTGTGGCTGGCCCTCGTGCTGGCTCTCCCCGCCGCGGCGCAGCCCACGCAAACGCTGCTCATCCGCGACGGCGACGTCTACATCAACGGCCGCCGGGTAGCGCCCGATGAACTGCCCGAAGGCCTCGATACCTGGGGCGTCGAAGCGCGCTTCAGCTTCACCGGCGACGCCACGCCGGTCTTCAGCATCGGCCGGGGCCTCTACAAGCTGGTCGACGGCCGGCTGCTTCCCGCCGACGACGCTGCTGCCGACGGCGCCGACCTGGCCCTCGGCGACGATCCGGCGGGGGACGCCCCGGGCGTGTCGGTCTTTTTCCGGAACCCGGCCGGAGCCCCGGCGGCCCGGCGGGACCCCCTGGCGGACATGGCCGGGACGCGGGCGGCAGCGACACCGGACGACGTCTATGCGGTGCGTCTGCAGCAGCGCCTCGGGGAGTTGCAGCAGCAGGCACAGGCCCTGCAACGCCAGAGCGCCCAGGCCCCCGATCCGCTCCTCGTGCAGGAATTCGACCGGCTGATCCGGCAATTCGAGCAGATGGTGGAGAGCAGCCCGGCCGCCCCGGAACTGCAACAGCGCCGCTACCTGGATGAAATGCAGCAGCACGATCAGGAACTCTACGGGCGGCTGATGCAGGAGTGGCAGATGGAACGGGAAACCCACCGCCTGGCGGACAGCATCCGCCGGCTTCCGGACGGCCCGCAACGGGAGGCGCAGATCAGCCAGCTCCGGGATCTGCTCGATCAGATCTTCGAACTCAAACAGGAAAACCGCCGCGCCGAGATTGCCGCCCTGAAAGCCCGCCTCGCCGAGGCGCAGGAGCGGCTGGAGCAGCGGGAAGCCCTGCGCAGCACGATCATCGACCGCCGGCTGCGCCAACTCATCGGGGCACCGGAGCAGAAGGAATAGCCCGCGTGACGGGGATGACTGGTCCTTCCTAAAGCTTTTCTTTAAATTGACCCCGCCTCGCGCCAGGCGGGGTCCATGCGTTCGGCCCCCCCGAGCCGGTGACATGGGGCGTGGAAAGGGCGCGACCCCGGCATGGCCCCGAGAGCGGCATGAAATTCGTTGGTCGTTAGCCGCATCGGTTCTGCTCCCCGGAGACGCCGGCATGGCGTCGATCGGTACGTCTTCCCCTCCTGACCTTCGTTTCCCTGTCATGCATCAGGCTTCATCCAGGTGGATTCGGCGGGCCGTGGCCCTGCTCGTGGTGGTGGCGGGCCTGCCGGGGACGGTTTCGAGCCGGCCCGCCGCACCGCACCTCGACCGGGTGTCCTTCGCGCCGCGTCAGGATGGCCTCGGCCATGTGGTTCGGCTGCACGTGTCGGGACCCATCAATGCCTACAGCGCGCCCGACGCGAACGGAGAGGTCGTCGAGATGGTGTTGTTCAACACCCGGCTGGGATCCGGGTGTCGGTTCGATCCGGCGCAGGGGCCGATTGCGTCGTACGAGGCCATGGAGCGCGGTAGCCACGTCTATCTCCGCTTCCGGCTCGATCCGGCCATCCCGGTGCGAGTGGAGGCCTACCGGGATCGCGGGACGGCGGATCTGCTCGTCACGTTCACCCGGCACGACGCCCCGGCGCCGCCCGTCGCCCGGCACGACCCGCCGCGGCACGATCCGCCGGTGGTGCCGGTGCGTACCGCCGCCGCGCCGTCCCGCGCCGCCACGCCCGGCGATGCCATGCGCTCGGCGCAGACGCGATGGACGCTGGACACGGTCGTGATCGATGCCGGACACGGCGGGCATGATCCCGGCACGATCGGGGTGGGCGGCGTCCGGGAAAAGGACGTGGTGCTCGCCGTGGCCCGCAAGCTGGGGCATTACCTGGAAGAACTGCTGGGCCTGCGCGTGGTCTACACCCGCTCGGACGACCGGTTCATCGACCTGAAGGATCGCGGGCGGATGGCCAACGAGGCCGGCGGGAAGCTGTTCATCTCGATCCATGCCAACGCGGCGCGCAGCCGCTCGGCCCGGGGGGCCGAGGTGTTCTTCCTCGGGATGCACAAGACGGACGCGGCACGCAAGGTCATGGAACGCGAAAACAGCGTCATCCAGTACGAAAGCAACCCCGATCATTACGCCAGCCTGGACCGGCAGAGCCTGGTGCTGCAAACGCTGGCGCAGAGCGCCTACATGCGCAAGAGCGAGGAACTGGCGGACCTCATCATGACCCAGTTCGCCGAGCGCGTGCATCGGGAGACGCGCGGCGTCAAGCAGGCCGGTTTTTACGTGCTCTTCGGGGCCTCGATGCCGGCGGTGCTGGTCGAACTCGGCTTCCTCAGCAACCCGGAGGAGGCGGCGTTTCTCCGCAGCGAGGAAGGGCAAACGTACATGGCCAGTGCTATCTTCCGGGCGGTGCGCGACTTCAAAGAGAAGTACGACCGCGACCTGCACCTCGCCAACCAGGACTGACCCGCCGCTTCCGGCCCCGGCTTCATGAGCACCACCCACGAACTGGCCCAGGCCATTCGGACCGTGCCGGACTTCCCGCGTCCGGGCATCCAGTTCAAGGACATCACGCCGTTGCTGAGCGATCGGGACCTGATGGCAAAGGCCGTCAGGGCGCTGGCCGAGCCGTACCGGGATCACGGGGTGACGAAGGTGCTGGGCATCGAGGCGCGGGGGTTTCTGCTGGGGCCGATGCTGGCTCATCACCTGGGCGCCGGGTTCGTCCCCGTGCGCAAGCGCGGCAAGTTGCCCTATCATACCTACGCCGAGGAGTACACGCTGGAGTACGGCGTCGATGCCGTCGAAATACACCGGGATGCCCTGCGTGAAGGGGACCGGGTCCTGATCCACGACGATGTCATCGCCACCGGCGGCACGGCGTCGGCCGCGGGCCGGCTGGCCCGCAAGAGCGGCGGGGTCGTGCTCGGCTTTTCGTTTCTGATCGAACTGGGCTTCCTCGAAGGGCGGGGCCGGCTCGAACCGGACGTGCCCGTCCACGCCGTCCTGCGTTATTGACCTTCCTTCATCACCCGCTTTGATTCATGGCTATGACGATGCGCTGGTTTCGCCGGGGAGCCGTTGCCACCGCCCTTGCGCTGGGGCTGGTCCTGGCCGGTTGTGACACCGTGGACCCCGGCAGCGAGACGGTGGTGCTTTTCGTGAACGTGGAAGATCAACTCGGCGAGGACCTGCGCTTCTCCTTCGAGGCGGACAACGCGCAGGTGGGGCAGCCTCTCACCGTGGCCGCCGCGCAGCGGATCGACCTGGGGCCGTTTCTGGACCAGCAGGGCTTCAGCAAGGCCGAGGTGATCGCGGCCACGGTCGAGTCCGCCACGGTGGGCGTTCGCTTCCCGATCCAGGCCCGGGCCAACTTCATGCAGCAGGCGGCGCTCCAGGTGACGGCGACCGGGCTGTCCGCCACGACCGTGGCGGCGCAGTCGTCGTTCCCCGATAGCCGGGAGGCGGCCCTGACGGTGCAGTCCTCCCGGAGCATCACCGGCTTCGTCACCCGATCCGACTTTGGCGTGCAGCTGGTGCTGACGCCGGCGACGTTGTTGCCCGGTGAAGACTACGAGCTGACGGCGACGCTGCGCATCCGCATCGAGGTGGAGGGGGTGTAGCGTGGTCGGACACACCCCGGTGCGGCGATCAGCGCACGGCGATGCAGGAGATCTCTACCCGCACCCCGCGCGGCAGGGCGCTGACCTCGACGGCCTCGCGGGAGGGCGGACGCTCGTTGAAGTAGCGAGCATAGACCTCGTTCACCTGCCCGTAGTCGTTGATGTCGGCCAGGTAGACGGTGCAGCGCACGACGTGCGAGTAGTCCATGCCCGCCGCTCGCAGCACGGCGCCCAGGTTCTCCAGCACACGCTCGGTCTGTGCTTCGATGTTGCCGGAGACGATGCTCCCGCTTTCGGGGTCGATGGGGATCTGCCCGGAACAGTAGAGCGTGTCCCTGACCAGGATGGCCTGGCTGTAGGGCCCGATGGCGGCCGGGGCCAGCGGGGTTTTGATGACGGTTCTGTCCGAGGGGGGATCGTTGCGGCGGCTCATGGAAGACGGCGGACCGATGGTGGGTGATCGGGCATTAACTTGACGCGGCCTTTCGCACAAGCACAAGCGAAGATTGCCGTAAGATTCCCCTTACATCCCTCACACATTCATTCTACGCTCATGGATCTGGGATTGACGGATCGGGTGGCCTTCGTGGCCGGGGCCAGCAGCGGCCTCGGGTATGCCGCGGCGGCGGCGCTGGCGCGGGAGGGGTGCCGGGTGGCGCTCTGCTCGCGCGATGCGGATCGCATCGAAGCGGCCGCCGACCGCCTGGCCGCGGCACTCGACCTCGAGGACGGGCGCGTGCTGCCGCTGGTGTGCGACGTCCGGGACGAGGCCGCCATCGAGCGGGCCATCGGGGAAGCCGCGCGCCGGTTCGGGGCTCTGCACATCCTCGTCACGAACGCAGGGGGGCCGCCGTCGGGCTTCATCGGCGATTTCGACGCGCAGCAATGGCGCGAGGCGCTCGAACTGAACCTCATGAGCACCATCAACCTGTGCCGGCACGCCCTGCCGCATCTGCGGGCGGCGGCCCGGTCCGCCGGCCACGCGCGGGTGCTGATGGTGACGAGCGTATCGGCCAAGCAGCCGATCCCGAGCCTCTACCTGTCCAACACGGCCCGGGCCGGGGTGCAGGGGTTTGCAAAGAGCCTGGCCGAGGAGCTGGGGCTGGAGGGCATCACCGTCAATACCATCCTGCCCGGCTACACCCGCACGGAGCGGCTGAAGGACCTGGCGCGGGCCATGCAGGAGCGAACGGGGCAGTCCGTCGAGGCCATCGAAGCCGGCTGGGCGGCCGGCAATGCGCTCAAGCGCATCGGGGACCCGCAGGAGTTTGCCGATGCCGTGGCGTTCCTGGCCAGCGCGCGGGCCTCCTACATCACCGGCGTGGCCCTGCCCGTGGACGGCGGGGCCGTGAAGCACCTGCTGTAACGCCCGGGAGCGTGCGGGTGCGGAGGCATCAGCGATCAGGCAGGCGTGCCCGTCGGCTTTCGTCGAGGAGCCGCCCCCACAGCCGGTTGTAGGGATGCACCTCGCGCACGGGCGCACCGTCGCGGTAGACCGGCCGGCCCTCGTTGGCCCACCGGAACAGGGAGCCTTCGAGGTTGACGGCGCGGGTGTAGCCGGCCTCGCGGAGCCGCTGGACGACCGCCGCCGAGCGGTAGCCGACGGAGCAGTAGGCCACGATGGGCGTGTCCCGCGGCAGGCTGTCGAGCTGCGCCACGGAGAACGAATCCGGCGCGACGCGGAGGGCCCCGCGCAGGTGGCTCACGGCGTACTCGTCCGGCTCGCGGACGTCCAGGAGGACCGGCGGGGTGGCGGTGGAGTCTGCCAGCCAGGCCGCCAGCGAATCCGTCGAGAGCTGCGGCACGGTGGGGTAGTCCCGCCGGATGCTCTCGAGCACGGTGGACCAGGCCAGGTCTTGCGAGCAGCCGGTGCCGGTGGTCACGAGGGGAAGCAGGAGGAGGCTGACGAGGTGCGTGCGCATGAGACCGAAGGGGTGAGCCGGAAGACCGAAGGGGTGAGCCGGAGCGGATGCCTTCGGAACGCCCGCTAGCGGCTTCCGTTCAACGCAGCGCTTCGAACTTCAGCCGGATGGTACGAATATGAGCAGGCAGGGGCGCGTCCTGGTAGCGATGAGCGGGGGGGTGGACTCCTCCGTGACGGCCGTGTTGCTGCGCGAGCAGGGCTACGAGGTCGTCGGCATCACGATGAAGACGTGGGATTACACGTCGAGCGGCGGGCGGAGCAGCGGCAAGGAGGTCGGATGCTGCTCCCTGGAGTCCATGAACGACGCCCGTGCCGTCGCCATGCGGTACGACTTCACCCACTTCATCGTGGACATCCGCGAGGAGTTCGGGGACTGGGTGATCGACCGCTTCACGGAGGAGTACCTGGCCGGTCGCACGCCGAACCCCTGTGTGCTCTGCAACACGCACATCAAGTGGGCCGCGCTGCTGCGCCGGGCCGACGACCTGGGGTGCGACTACATCGCCACCGGCCACTACGCGCGCGTGCGGCACGATGAGGCCCTGGGCCGGTACGTGCTCAGCAAGGGGCTCGACCGGAACAAGGACCAGAGCTACGCGCTCTGGGGCCTGCCGCAGCACCACCTCGCCCGCTCGATCTTTCCCCTCGGCGAGTTCACCAAGCCCGCCATCCGCCAGATGGCCGCCGACTTCGGCCTGCTGCGGGTGGCCAACAAGCCGGATTCCTACGAGATCTGCTTCGTCCCGGACAACGACTACCGGCGCTTTCTGCGCGACCGCGTACCGGGGTTGCAGGCGCGTGTGGAGGGTGGGCCGTTCGTGCTCCGGGACGGCACGGTCGTGGGCCGGCATCGGGGCTACCCGTTCTACACCATCGGCCAGCGTCACGGGCTCGGGCTGGCGCTCGGCTACCCGGTCTACGTCACCCACATCGACGCCCGGACGAACACCATCACCGTGGGTCCGCGGGAGGAACTGCTGCGGCAGACCCTGACGGCGCGGCAGATCAACCTCGTCAAGTACCCCGACCTGCGCGAGGAGCGGCCGGTGGTGGCGAAGATCCGCTACAAGGACGAGGGCGGGGCGGCGCTGGCCTGGCAGAGCGGGGACGATGAGCTGCAGGTGGCCTTTGCCACCCCGCGCCGTGCAATCACGCCCGGGCAGAGCGTTGTGCTGTACGAAGGGGACGACGTGCTCGGCGGAGCCTGGATCCACGCCGTCGAGGCGCCGCATCCGGCGACGGCCCCCGCACGCCCGGCGGCAGACGGCCGGGAGGCCGGCGTGTCGGGCTAGGAAGCCGGGGTTTCGTCGGCCGCCGGGACGCGTTCGATCTCGCAGAGCGCCGTCAGGCGGGAGGTGGTGCGCGCGAACTTCTCGGCGATGCCGCGTTCCAGGAGGCCGTGCGTCTCACCGGCACGCAGCCACGCCTCGGGCGGGGTGGCGGCCGAGAAGAAGAGCCGCGGCGGATGGGGGTGCAGGTAGAGGTCGTCGATGATGCGCAGCAGCCTCAGGGCCGTGTCCGTTCCGTCGATGGCGATGTCGGCCAGGTAGAGGCTGTCGCAATCGGCGAGGCGGTGCAGGAGGCGCGTGTGCTCGGTGTGGGTCGCGGCCTCCATCAGTTCGTCGAACGAAAGCCAGCATGCCCGGCCGGGGTCGTTCTCGAAGGCCTCCCGCAGGCGGGCGCGGGCCTCCTCCGGGGGACCGATCCACGCCCGGCCGGGTTTGCCGAGGCGCTGCCGGTAGTCCTCGCCACGGACGACGATGACCTCGTAGCGGGCGCGGAACTCCTCGGTCAGGAAGCGGCGAAAGCGGTCGTTGCCGAGCGAGACGGAAAGGAATTTCTCGGGCTCGACGTTGCTGGTGGCCAGGAGCGTGACGCCGAGGCGTTCGAGGGTTTTCAGGATCAGCACCAGCCGGGCCTCATTGGCCGGGTCGTCGAGTTCGACCTCGTCGAGGCAGAGGACGCGGTAGCGGTCGGCCAGGCGGGCGGCCAGCGTTTCGGGGTGGTCGGGGAGCCGGAAGAGCCGGCTGGAGTGCAGGAAGGCGCAGGGGAGGGTCGGGTGCAGCGCGTGGTACATGGCTGCCAGCAGGTGGGTCTTGCCGGTGCCGACGGGGCCGACCAGGTACAGGCCGTGCCGCGGAGGTGATTCGGGAGCACGCCCGAGCCAGGCGGCCAGCCGATCCCGGAAGCCGGGGGGATGCAGGAGCCGCCGGGTGAAGGCCTCGGCAGCCCGCAGCGCCTGTTGCTGGCTGGGGGTTTCCGGGTGAAACGAGGCGAACGTCGCGCTCGCAAAGCGGGCGGGCGGCGTGTACATCGAGGACAGAAGGAGCGGGACCGGATGAACGGAGCGGAGCGTCAATGCGCGGGCCTCGTTCAGGTTTCGTCGCGTCCGGTTTCGCCCCGACCGGTTTCGCCGCGGGAGACGGCCGGGTTCAGTCCGCAGCGATCTCCCCGTCGTCCAGGCAGTAGCCGACGCCCCGGATGGTGCGGATCTGCACCGAAGCGGCCCCGTCCCCGCCGACCGCGTCGCTCAGCTTGCGCCGCAGGCTGGACACCGTCGTGTTGATGACGTCGTCCGTCACGCCGAGCGCCGTCCCCCACACCCGTTCGGCGATGACCGTGCGGGTCAGCACGGTGCCCTTGTTGCGCACGAAGAGCTCCATCAGCCCGTATTCTTTCGACCGAAGCTCCAGGGATTCCCCGTCGATGAACACCAGGCGGCGGCGCGTGTCGACCGTCACGACACCGGCTTTCAGGTGGGTTTCTTCCATGAGGGCCTGGCGGCGACGCAGCAGGGCGCGGAGCCGGGCAAAGAGTTCCTCGAACGAGAATGGCTTCGTCAGGTAGTCGTCCGCGCCGGAATCGAGCCCGTGCACCCGGTCCTCGACGTCGGTCAGCGAGGTCAGCATGAGGACCGGGGCGTTGATGCCCGCCGTGCGCAGCCGCTTCGTGAGCGCCGGCCCGCTCTGCCCGGGCAGCATCCAGTCGACGATGATGGCGTCGTAATCGTTGGTTCGTGCCAGGGTTTCCCCTTCGATGCCGTCGGCCGCGGCATCTACCTGGTAGCCGTTTTCCTCCAGTCCACTCACGAGCAACTCCTGAGTGAACGGATCATCTTCGATGACGAGGATCCACATAGAACGCGAGGGTTAGGTCTGAAAGAGGCTCGCGTTCGGTATCGACCCATCGTCTGAAATCTGAAATTCATTTTTGACATCCGTGGCCGGCGTGCCGCGGGCCGGTGTCAGGCGCCGTTCCCCCGGAAGCGATAGCCGATGCCGTAGACCGTCTCGATGTATCGGGGGTTGGCGGGGTCCGGTTCGATCTTCTTGCGGATGGAGGCCATGTGCCGGTCGATGGTGCGGGTGATGATGTCCTGGCTGATGCCCCAGACGTCTCGCAGCAGTTGCTTGCGGGTGACGGTATGGCCTTCATTCTGGATCAGGTACTCCAGGATGTCGAACTCCAGCGAGGTGAACGACACCGGTTCCTGCCCGCGGAAAGCTTCGTGTGTGGAAAAGTTGATCTCCACCTCTCCGATGGTGTAGATCTCCATCGGCGCCCGGTCCGCCGGCTGGGTGCGGTAGAGGATGGCTTTGACCCGGGCGGCCAGCTCCTCGGCGCTGAACGGTTTGGTCACGTAATCCTCGGCGCCGAGGCCGAAGCCACGGAGTACGGATTCCTGCTCGCCCCGTGCCGTCAGCATGAGCACCGGGGCGGAGAAGCCCTGCTCCTGTGACTCTCGTAGCACGTCGAAGCCGTTCTTGCGAGGCAGCATCACGTCCAGCAGGACGATGTCGAAGTCCTGATCCGGGTCCAGCATCCGGGCCAGGGCCTCGTCTCCGTCCTGTGCCGTGGCGACCTCATAGTCATTGATTTCGAAATACTCCTGCAACATCATGCAGACGTCCGGATCGTCCTCGACGATCAGCATCCGGTAGGTGGTATCCTTCGTTTTATGCATCGGGCGGCAGTAGGGCGTCTGAGGGTGGGCATGGAAGGCCGTCAGGGATCAGCCGGCGAGGCGGCGCGGCCGTCCACCAGGGGCAGGCTGATGAGGTTGGCGAAGAGCCGGTAGGCGCCGGGATGGAACACCTTGAGTTGTCGGTACCAGACCAGCGCCGTGTAGAGGTACGTGCCGCGGCCGACGGAGGCCAGCAGCGTGGACCCGCGCAGGGGGGGCTCGCCGGGGTCGTGCATGCTGAAGAGTTCCTGGTAACGCGCGTCGTAGGTGCGGGGGAAGTAGAGGCCCCGCTCCTGGACCCAGCCGTCCCAGTCGGCGGGGGTGATGGCGTTGGGGGCGTGGAACAGCACGTGGTCGGGCACGAGCAGGGTGACGGGGGCCGACTCGTAGGTCACACGGTCCCGGCCCAGCACGATCGGGTAGGGCGCCAGCGTGGGCGGGTTGGCCTGGCCGGGGCGGAAGGGGTCCGGGGCGTCCGGGTTCCACTCGAAGGTTTTCTGGTAGTTGACCACGAGATGGCCGCCGCGGGCCACCCAGTCCAGGAGCCGGTCGTTGTACCGGCGCAGATCCGGGCGGACGAGGTAGGCGCGGATGTCGATGACGATGGTATGGAGGTCGTCGAAGGTGCTCTTCGCGAGGGCCAGCGAGTCGAGCAGGACGTGGTCGATGCCCATGTCCGTCAGGGCCCGGGCGAGCGCGTCGTCGTAGCTCTGGACGACCCCCACGCGCAGTCCGGGGGGGACGGCCACGTCGAAGACGCGCGCCGGCACCTGCAGGCGGGCCGGAGGGGCCGGGGCCGTCGTTTGATCGGGCAGCGCGGTCACCGTCACCGTGTAGGTGCCCTCCGGTAGCGAAGCCGGCAGGGTGAGCCGGAGGGTGTCGGTACGGGGATGCCCGGGATGGGCCGCGAGGGCGAGTTGCTCGTGCCACATCACGGTGCGATCGTCGTCGCGGGAGACGGCTACGTTGAGGTGGATAGCACGCGCCTGCGGGTCGTAGAGGGTGCTCTCGATCACCAGCGGATTCATCCCGGGGCGGAGGCGCACGACGTCATCGGGGGAGGACAACGAGAGCGCCGGCGCGATCTCCAGCGGCAGGTATCCGGCGGCGACCCGTTCGTTGGTGCCGGCCCGGTACAGCGCATACCAGACGGGAGGGTGGCTGAGCCAGCGGTCGTACTGGCGCTCGGCACGGGGCAGGGTGGGCGCGGCGGTCGTCGGCACGTGCAGGGTGGCGACGCCCGGGGTCGTGTCCGACAGGTAGAGGGTGGTGTCGATGGCGCCGAAGAACTCCCAGCGCAGCCGTCGTTGCGGCAGCTGCGCGACGTCCCAGGACAGCCGGACGCGCTGCCCGGGCACGGCGATGGGGGTGTCCAGGCGCAGCGCGTCCTCCGGCAAGGCCGGCAGGCGGCCGGCGTCGATCCAGTAGGTCAGGTCCGGGGTGGCCGCGGTGTTCGGGGGGAGGTGGGCGGCCAGGTCGTCCGGGGCGAGCGGTGCCGCGGTGGCCGATCGCAGCAGCGAGAAGTAGGTTGCCTCGGCCTGGAGGCGTCGTTGGGCGAACATGCCCATGCCCTGCGAGGCGTGCTCCCGGAGCGCTTCCATCGCGATCTCGCTGTAGGAGCGGCCCTGCTCGGGGTCGGTGGCGCCGACCGGCACGGCGACGTCGTAGGTCTCGGGCCGGGACCAGTGGCGCAGGAACAGCCGGTGAGGTTGCCACAGGCTCACGCCCGGCTCCTGCAGCTGCTCGGGGTGGTAGGTGGGGTCGGCGGCCAGCGTCATCGCGTCGTAGGCCGCCAGGCCCACGGCCTGGTGCTGCCCGTGCTGTCGGCGCGGCCCGACGGTCACCGTGTCGTGGTTGGTGAAGAGGACGTCAGGCTTGAGCTTGCGGATCAGGTAGACCAGGCGGGCCGTCACGGCGTCGCGGCCGCCCCAGGCCTCGAAGGCTTCGGAGGCGTGCTTGGAGAAGCCGAAGTCCTTGAAGTTGAGGAAGTAGACCTGCGTGCCGAGTATGCGAGCGGCCCGCAACGTCTCCTCCGTGCGAAGGGCGCCCAGGTCTTCGTACAACTCCGGCCCGATCTCATTCTGGCCGCCTTCGCCGCGGGTGAAGATGACGCTGTAAGCAATGGCGTTCTTCGCGTATCGGTAGTAGGCCAGCGTACGCCCGTCCTCGTCGTCCGGGTGAGCCGCGAGGTTCATGACGACGAGCGGGGCGGCGTCCTGCGCTCGGAGGGCAGGGGCCGGCAGGAAGACCGGGAGCAGCAGAAAGAGGAGGCGGAGTCCCGCGTACCGCATGGCGCATAGGGTGTGCATTGCCACGTGGCACGCCGGGTCAGGAGGGATGTTTCCCATCGCTTCGGGCGGTATACTGCGCCATCGCACGGCCTGTCGCCTGGAGGTTCGTCCATCTGCCGCATCGACGGAAGGGTTGCCTTCCCGGGGCCCGGGTCGTGCCTGCTGCATACCATCAGGCCCTTCATCCTTTCAGACGCTATATCCTTTCAGACCCTCATGACCGAATCGGATCGTGCCTTTCTGTATCAGTTGTTGAACACCCCGAGCCCGTCGGGCTTCGAAGCCGAGGGGCAACGCATCTGGGCGCGCCACGTGCGCTCGTTCGCCGACGCCGTGGAGGCCGATAGCTACGGCAACACCTGGGCTACGCTGCGGGGCACCGCGGCCGATGCTTCGCAGCGGTTGATGCTGGAAGCCCATGCGGATGAGATCGGCTTCATGGTCAACTACATCACCGACGACGGCTTCCTGCACGTCAACCGGATCGGCGGGGCCGACCCGGCGGTGATGCGCGGACGCCGCGTGCACATTCTGGGGAGCAAGGGCGTGGTGAACGGAGTGATCGGCCACACGGCCATCCACCTCCGAGATCGAAAGGACGAAAAGGTCCCGGAAGAGCACGAGATGTTCATCGACATCGGGGCGGCGGATGCCGAGGCGGTTGCGGCCCGGGGCATCCGGGTGGGCCATCCGGTGGTGTTCGCCGAGTCGGTGGAGGAGTGGCTGCCGGGCCGGCTGACGGGGCGGGCCCTGGACAACCGGATCGGCGGGTTCATCCTGGCCCGGGTGCTGGCCCGTCTGGCAGGTGAACCCCGGCCCGAGGTCGACGTGTGGGCTGTCAACAGCGTGCAGGAGGAGATCGGGGGCCACGGGGCGAAGATGGTAGCCTATCGGCTTCGGCCCACCGTGGCCGTGGTGCTGGACGTGACGCACGCCACGGATTCGCCCGGGATCAGCAAGGCCCGGCACGGCCATGTTCGCCTGGGCGGCGGGCCCACGGTCACCCACGGAACGGCCAATCATCCCCTCGTGGTCGAACGCATCCTGCAGGTGGCCGAGCAGGAAGGGATCCCGCTGCAGCACGAAGCCTCTTCGCGCTACACCGGCACCGACACCGACGACATCTACGTCTCTCGTGGCGGAGTGCCGAGCGCGCTCGTATCCCTGCCCATGCGCTATATGCACAGCCCCGTCGAGACGGTCGCGCTCGAGGACGTGGAGCACGTGATTCGGTTGCTCACGGCGCTGGCACGGTCCATCCGCCCGGACGATTCGTTCCGGGTGGCCGTGTAGGCGGCACGACACCGGATGCGCCCCCGGCCGGGGAAAAACGACGGCCTGCGACAGGGGCGGTCAGGCGCGTACGCTCCCCGGTCCCCGTCGCAGGCCGTATTCGATGGCGGGCCGGCACGCCCGCCGGAAGGGTTTCGCCCCGCTCAGTTCGCCTCCAGATCCCGAATCCACACGGTGCGGTAGCGCACCGGTTCGTTATGGTCCTGGAGCGACAGCGGGAGGCGGTCGGCATGGGCCGAATAGGGCGGACGGGCATGATGCCCGGTCGGGCCGGAGAGGGCGACGTTGTTCTGCACGAGGACGCCGTTATGCAGCACCGTCACACGGGCCGGCTCCGTCACGTTGCCCTGGGCATCGAACCGGGGGCGGCGAAAGATGATGTTGTAGCTCTGCCAGTAGCCCGGCGGCCGGGATGCGTTGACCAGCGGGGGATACTGGCCGTACACCGAGGCGGCCTGCCCGTCCGGGTACGTGTCGTTCAGGTACGAGTCCAGCACCTGGACCTCATACTGGCCCATGAGGAAGATGCCGCTGTTGCCGCGGTCCTGGCCGGTGTTGAAGGGCGGCGAGGGCGAGGCCCACTCCACGTAGAGTTGCACGTCTCCGAAGCCGTCCTTCGTCTGGATGGCCCCGGTGCCGGGCTTGACCTGCATGTAGCCGTCCTGCACGACCCACTCCACGGGACGGCCGTCGCTGTGCGTCCAGGCCGAGGTGTCGTCTCCGTCGAACAGCACGATGGCGTCCGAGGGGATCGGGGCGCGCTGGAACTGGATCAGGCTCGGACCCGGGTCGACCATCGGAGGACGCGGGCGATTGAGGTCGTGGATCTCCCAGTCCGTGGAGGGTTGGGCCTGGGCGTGAGGCATGATCAGACCGCACAGCAAAAGGGCGCCGACGACGGCCATGGCCGCCGGCAGCCCGTGGAGGGGGCTCGGGGAATGCATGGTGGAGGCGACGGGTTGGTAAAACGGAAGGAAACGACTCAGTCTACGTCCGGGCGCGTCAGGTACAGCCGCACATACCGGCGGTAGGGGTCGTGGCCTCCAATATACGCATTGGTCAGTTGCCAGCCTTCACGGCACAGGGCGGCAAAGGCAGGCAGGTCGCTCAGTCGCTGGCCGGGAGTGATGGGTAGTTCCGTCCATTTTTCATTGACCTCGGGTTCTTCGTCGGAGGTCACCTGCACCCGTAGAGAAGGAGGGGGGGCTAGAGTTGCGTACATGATGGGAACGGACTCGACGTGTGGGTTGGGGACTCGTCTGCGGTATGCCGGCAGGTACCGGGATACACAACGGCAGCCTGCTTTTTCTAACCTTCCGTAATCAATCGTTACAATTTGTAACGTACCGGTGACGTCAGGGGGATCTGCCGGTGTCGCCGGAAGGGATGGGCCGGGGAACTGCTTCGCCGCTGATGTGCCATGCAAGTACGCCCGGCTCCCCCACCAAGGAGCCGGGCGTCTTGACCCACCATCAGACGTGCACGATGGATGTAAGAGAAGTGACGAAGGCACGATGACCTTCTACCTGTATATTCGTCTTTTCCTGCGGAATGGGGTCACGCCTCGCAAAAAAAATTGAGATAGGACCGGCTCCTGGTCGGAAACCGACGGTCTGGAGAGGCGGCTACGGGGGAGAAGCGATCCGCCGCGGGTCGATGCGCAGGCGCAAAAAAAATCCTGCTCCGGGGAGGGAGCAGGATAGGGGGTACGCCCTAGAGGATTCGAACCTCTGACCTTCAGAACCGGAATCTGACGCTCTATCCAGCTGAGCTAAGGGCGCATGGAGTACAGGCACGGTACCGCGTCGCGGCGGGTCGGGAATATAGGATGGGTGATCCGCACGGAGCAAGTCAAGAGTCTGTGAGGACACCGGTAGATCCCGACGGCGGACGGGGATGCCGCGCATGCGGTGCATCCGTACCCTGTGCAGGGGGCGGATGTTCCGCGCACCTCCCAGGATCTTCTCCCCCGCCCGGGGCGTCTGCGGGAGGGAAAACCGGCGGCGCCACGGGCCACCGGGTGCCTGAAGCTGCGGCAGGATAGTTCAACCCACGGGCATGAACGAAGGGGAACTGATTCAGTGCATGCGTACGGACCCCGAGCGGGGCTACCGGGTGTTGCTGGACCAGTACACGGGGGTGCTGCTACGCATGATCCGGAAGTTCATGCGGGACCCCGACGAGGTGATGGAGGTGTATACCGGCATCTGCGAGCGGTTTCGGGCGCAGGACTACCAGGCGCTGCGCCGGTTTCAGCCCGACGGCAAGCTGGTTCCCTGGTTGAGCGTCGTCGTGGCCAACGCATGCCGCGATCAGTTTCGGAAGAACAGGGCGGTGTCGATGCCGCGTTCCGTCCTGGATCAACTGGAAGAACGGGAGCGGCTGGTGTTCCGGTACTACTATCAGGAGCGCTACACCTTTCAGGAGATCGTCTATCTCATTCGCACCCGGCATGCCCTGGCCTGCACGGCGAGTGATGTGTTGGAGGCCGTCGGGCGTATCACGAGCCTGCTCTCGGCGAAGAAGAAGTGGCATCTCCTGGCGGCGCTCAACGCCAACACGCCGGCCCTCTCACTCGAAGAATTGAAGGCCGTCGGTCGGGAGCCGGGTGAGCCGTCTCCGTTTCAGGATGCGGCCGTGGATGATCGGGCGAGCCAGCTACAGGCGGCCGTGCAGGGGCTGCCGGCCGAGGATCGAGCGCTCGTCCTGCTCCGGTTCGAGCAGGGCATGACGGCCGATCAGATTGCGCGGGTGATGGCCTTCGACAACCGCAAGCAGGTGTATACCCGCCTGCGGACCGTGTTGAATCGCCTCCGCCGGCAACTGGGTGAGGAGGGGCGCTGAGCGCGGGGCCGCGAACCTTTCCGCCCTTCACGCTTTCCCAGGCCTCCGCCCGGTTCCGGGTGCGCCGCATCGCGTCGTCCCGCTCCCAGCTTCGTTTTCGCCCGTATGGAATCCGATCCGACCCCCATCTCCCCCCTGGCCGAGCGTGACGTGCCGGCGCTCTGGGACGGCTGGCCGCCGCACCCGATGATCCCGCTGGACGGGGTGCTGGAGCGGCAGCAGTTCGCGCCCTGGTTTACGGCCTTCATGGGGTTGATGCTGGCCTTCGTGCTCTTTCAGGTGGTCATCAGCCCGCTGGCCGTCTTCGGCTTGCTGGCGCTCAAAGGCGTCTCGCTGGCGACCCTCGCGCAGGATCTGAGCACGCTCTACGCCGAGGAGAGCCGCACGCTGTTGATCGCCAACACCATCGGGCAGGTGCTCGGGCTGGCGATCCCGGCCTGGTTCTTCGCCCGGCTGCACACCTCGGCGGCGGCCCCGTTTCTGCGGCTCCGCCCGCCGGATGCC
The DNA here is from genome assembly GCA_003285105.1 of Roseithermus sacchariphilus. Lineage (GTDB taxonomy): Bacteria > Bacteroidota > Rhodothermia > Rhodothermales > MEBIC09517 > Roseithermus > Roseithermus sacchariphilus. The sequence continues at coordinate 2,882,376 of CP030158.1, forward strand.
GGGTTGCTGGGGCTCTCCGTCCTCGGGCTCGTGGCGCTGATGCCGGTGGTGCAATGGCTCGGCACGGTGAACGAGCAGATCCCCCTGCCGGAGTTCTGGCGATCCCTCGAACAGTCCCAGCAAGATCTGATCGAACAGGTGCTCTCGGGCGATCTGGGGCTGGTCTTCAGCCTGGCGGTGCTGGCGCTGACGCCGGCGATCTGCGAGGAGCTGCTGTTCCGGGGTTACGTCCAGCGCCAGGCCGAGCGGAGCATGGGCGTCTGGGGCGGGATCGTCTTTACCGGGGTCATCTTCGGGCTCTACCACCTGCGCCTGTCGCAACTGGTGCCGCTCTCGGTGCTGGGCGTCTATCTGGCCTACGTGACCTGGCGCACCGGCAGCCTCTGGCCGGCCGTGGTGCTGCACCTGCTCAACAACGGGTTTGCCGTGGTCCTGGCCTCGTACGTCTCGGCGCGGCCGGACCTGAGCATGCAGGATGTTGAAGAGTTCGAGGTTCCGCTGTATGCTGTAGTGGCCGGGGTGGCGCTCTTCGGCGTGATCGTGCGGGCCCTGCACGCGCGCGGTCGGGCGCTGCACGCGCCCCCACCTGCTTCCGACGTACGATCATCGACGCTTCGCGCGTACTGACATGGCTGGACTGCAATACGAGGAATGGATCGTGGTCTATCAGAGCACGACCGATTACGAGTCCGACATCGTCCGGGATCGGCTCGATGATGCGGGCATCCCGGCCATCGTGCTGACGCAGCGCGACCATGCCTTCAACCTCACGCTGGGCGAGATGGCGTCGGTGAACGTGCTGGTGCCGCCCGAGTACGTCGAGCGGGCGCGGGAGGTGCTCACCAGCGAGCCGCTGACGGACGAAGAGCTGGAGGAGGCGGCGCTCCAGGCCGACCCCAACGCGCCGCCGGCCCACGACCCGGACGAGGAGGCGATGCTGGACTCCGGCAATGAGCGCATTCGCTTCCGCAAAAAGCCGGCGGATGACTGACGCCGTCGCGGCGGTCGTGCCCGCTTCGTATCCCTCGCTACCCGGTGTCGTCCGGTGACCAACGCGCTCCAGCGAATCCTGACGGCGCTCGTGGCGATCCCGGTCGTACTGGGGCTGGCCTACGTGGGGGGGTGGCCCTTCGCGCTGCTGGTGCTGGGGATCGCGCTGGTGGCCCAGTGGGAGGTCTACGGCCTGATGGCGAAAGCCGGCCTGGACCCGTTCCCCGTGGCCGGGCTGCTCCTGGGCGGGCTGGTCGGGCTGCGGCCGATGTGGCCGGAGGCGACCCTGCTGCTGGGGGCGGCGGTGCCGGGGCTGCTGGCCCTCTGGCTCTTCGCGCGGGATGCGCGGAAGCCGCTGCCCGCGCTGGCCTCCACCCTCGCCGGCGTCGTGTACCCGGTGGCGCTGCTGGTGGTGCTAGCCGACGTGCGGGCCGGCACCGGCCTGGGGGTGACGGACGAGCAGGCGTTCGCGCTCACCCTCACGCTGTTCGTGCTGATCTGGGTGACGGATACGGCGGCATATGTGGTGGGGAAGAACCTGGGGCGGCGCCCGCTGGCCCCTGCCATCTCGCCGAAGAAAACCTGGGAGGGCACCCTGGGCGGCGTGCTCGGAGCCCTGCTCGGAGCCGCCGTCCTGAAGATGACGCTGCTGGACTTTCTGGCCTGGCCGCACGTGCTGGCCGTGGCGGCGATCTGCGGCGGCTTCAGCCAGCTGGGAGATCTGTTCGAGAGCGGGCTCAAGCGCTCGGTGCAGGTCAAGGATTCCGGCGCGTTCCTGCCCGGGCACGGGGGGCTGCTCGATCGGTTCGATGCGATGATCTTCGCCGCGCCCCTCGTCTATGTCTACCTTCGCCTGGTAGCGTGTTGAAGGGGGGGACCCCGCCCGCTTCGGGGTGCGCCCGGCCCTGCGGCCGTCCGGTGTCCTCCCTGCCCCCGTGACGCGACGCCGAGCGCGAAAAATCGGCTCCGGCGGCCCCGGTCGTCTCCCCGCGCGTGCCGGCGAATCGGCCCGTTACACCGGCGCTGAGTGCCGGGAGGCGGTGCCGGGCGGACGGGACCAAATCGGGCCGCGTCGTGTACCACCGGGTACCCTGTGACAGCACGGTGACGCAGGGTGCGCGTACCCTGGCGTCGCCGGCCGAAGGTCGACGGGGGTTGCGCTTCGTTTCTCAGCCAGGATCGTTCAGAGGCATGGGCATCTTCATCCCCAGGCGCCGGGTCAAGCACCGGCGTTTCGACTACGAGCCCCGCTACTACAACCCCGAAAAGGACGAAAGCATCAAGCGGCGGATGCGCATCAAGAGCCGCGCCCGCCACAAGCGGCGCAGCAAGCTGGACATGCTGTATCTGCTGATCCTGCTGCTCTTCGCCATGTTCATCTACAACCAGCTCGCCTGACCCACGCGAGGCATCGTTCGATCCGATCGACAGACACTGTGGCAGACGTATCTTCCGACCCAGAACCGATCATCCGGGTGATGCCGGAGACGCTGGCCAACAAGATCGCGGCCGGCGAAGTCGTGCAGCGTCCGGCGTCGGCGCTGAAAGAGCTGATCGAGAATGCCCTCGACGCCGGCGCCGACGCCATCGACGTGGTCTTGAAAAAGGCCGGGAGTGAACTCATTCAGGTGATCGACAACGGCTGCGGCATGGGCCCGGCCGACGCGGTGGCCTGCTTCCAGCGCCACGCCACGAGCAAGATCACCTCCATCGAAGACCTCGAGCGCATCCGCACGCTGGGATTCCGGGGGGAGGCGCTGGCCTCCATCGCCGCCGTGGCGCAGGTGGAGCTGCGCACCCGGCGCGTCGAGGACGAAGCGGGGACGTGCGTACGCATCCACGGCGGCACGCTGGTGGATACGCAGCCCTGCGCGGCACCCGGCGGCACCTCTCTGGCCGTGCGCAACCTGTTCTTCAACGTCCCCGCCCGCCGCAACTTCCTCAAGACGCCCGCCACGGAGTTCCGGCACCTCGTCGAGACGTTCCAGTTCCTGGCGCTGTCCAACCCGGACGTCGGCTTCACGCTGACGCATGACGACAATGAGGTCTACCGCCTCACGCCGTCCCGCGCGGCGGCCGGCCACGAAGCGCTCCGGCACCGCATCCTCGAGCTCTTCGGCGAGAGCTACCGGGATGCGCTGGTGCCCGTCGAGGAGACGACGAGCTACCTGTCCGTCTACGGCTTCGTCGGCACGCCGGAGTTTCATCGCAAGAGCCGCGGGGAGCAGTTCCTGTTCGTCAACCGGCGCTACGTCAAGAACCGCTACCTGGAGCACGCGGTGGCCTCCGGGTTCGGGGATATGCTGCCGGAGGGGGCCTTCCCGTTCTTCACGCTGTTCCTGGACCTGGACCCGCGGCACGTGGATGTGAACGTGCACCCGACGAAGGCCGAGGTCAAGTTCGACGACGAGCGGGGCATCTACGGGTTCATCAAGGCGGTGGTGAAAAAAGCGCTCGGCACGGCGGACCTGACGCCGCGGTTCGAGGCCGGGCCGGAGGGGCGGTCCTTCGCGGCCACGCTGCACGCCGGTGGCGCGCCGGCTTCGTCGGTCCCGCCTGCACCGGAGCCGCGGCGACCGGCCGGGGCGTCCTCGCCCGTGCCTTCGTTTCCCGACAGCCCGTTCCGCGTCGGTCCCGGCCGGGGCGGGAGCCGCGGCGACGGCCGGGGCTGGCAGATGAGCCTGGGCACGTCGGCCGGCACGTCGGCCGGCACGTCGGCCGGCTCGTCGGAACGCCTCACGGGCATCCCGGCCGGGACGCTCTCCGGGCGGCTCTACGGCGGCGCCCCGACCCCGCTCGCCGCGCCGCCCGAGCCCACGGAGGGGCCGACAGGTGAGCCGCCGGAGGCCGCCGAGGGGCCGGACGTGCAGGGGGTGCCGTCGGTCATGAACCAGGTGGGCCGGCAGGAATGGGAGGGGCCGGGGGAGGCGCTGCTCTGGCAGTTGCACGGCACCTACGTGCTCACGCAGATCCACTCCGGGCTGATGATCCTGGATCAGAACGCCGCCCACGAGCGGATCCTCTACGAGCGCGCCCTGCAGGCCATGCAGAGCGGCTTCGGCCTGTCGCAACAGCTGCTCTTCCCGCATACCATCGACTTCAGCCCGGCCGACTTCGAGCTGCTCAAGGAGCTGATGCCGGATCTGCGCTCGCTGGGCTTCGACCTGGAGTTCTTCAGCGGCCGCTCCGTGGTGGTCCGCGGCGTGCCGGCCGACGTCCGCCCCGGAGACGAACGGGCCATCCTGGAGGAGATCCTCCAGCAGTTCAAGACCCACGTGGACACGCTCCAGATCCGGGGGCGGGAGAACCTGGCACGGAGCATCGCCCGGCGCAGCGCCATCGCTGTCGGGGAACGCCTCTCGCCCAAGGAGATGCGCTCGCTGATCGACCAGCTCTTCCAGTGTGAGATGCCCTACGCCGGCCCGGACGGCCGCCCGACGCTCATCCGCATCCCCATCGAGGAGCTGAACAAACGCTTCGGGCGGACCGACCGGTAGCGATGAGCACGCCGCATGAGGCAGAGGGCCTGCCGGAGCAGGTGCGTCGGTTCATGGCCGAGCAGGGCCTGCCGGAGCCGGGCGAGGCGGTGCTCGTGGGCCTCAGCGGCGGCGTCGATTCGGTGGTGCTCACGGTGGTGTTGCAGCGGCTCGGCTACCGCGTTGCGGCGGCACATGTGAACTACCGGCTCCGGGGGGCGGCCTCGGAGGAGGACGAAGCCTGGGTGCGTGCCTTCTGCCGGGAGCAGAGGGTGCCCTGCCACGTCCGGCGGTTGGCCGAGGGAGCGGTGGTGCGGGTGGCCCGCGGGACTGGCGGCTCCGTGCAGGCGGCGGCGCGGACCCTGCGGTACGCGTATTTCGAGGAACGCGCCCGCCGGCTGGGCCTGCGCTGGGTGGCCGTGGCGCATCATCTGGACGACCAGGCCGAGACCGTGCTGCTGCATCTGCTGCGCGGGACGGGGGTGGAGGGGCTGGCGGGGATGCCGGTGGCGCGGCCCATCCGGCCCGGCAGTCCGGTGCGGGTCATGCGGCCGCTGCTGGGGGTGCGCCGGCACGCCATCGAAGCGTTCGCCCGGCACCAGGGCCTCGGCTGTCGGGAGGATGCCTCCAACACCCACCCCCGGTACCGGCGCGGGGTGCTGCGGGCCGAGGTGCTGCCGCTGCTGGAAGCCCGCTTCGGCGCGGCGGTGGTGCCCAACCTGGCCCGCACGGCCGCCCTCGTGCGCGGGTACGTGGACGGTCCGTTCGCCGAAACCCTGGAGCGCTGCTTCGACGCGGCCGTCGAGGCCGCCGGCGGGGGCCGCGCGCTGTCTACCGACGTGCTGGCGGCGCTGCCGCAGGTATGGCGGCAGCGGGTGCTGATCGAAGCGCTGCGCCGCTGGCTCCCGGACGCTTCCGTGACGGAAGCCCGTGCCCGCGCGCTGGCCCGCCTCGTGCCGGCGCAGGTCGGGCGGCGGCTGGATCTGCCGGGCGGGAGCGTCTGGCGCGAGCGGGGCCGCCTGGTCTTCCGCCCCGGCGAAGCGCGCCCGGCCGCCGACCCGACGGTGCCCGTCGCCCTCCCCGGCACCACCCGCTTTCCGGGGGGCACGCTCGTCATCGAACCCCTCCCGTCCGTCCCCGCCTCGCTCGTCCCGCCTTCGCCCGACGTGGTCTACGTGGATCTCGACCGCCTCCGGGGCCCGCTCGTCCTCCGGCCCTGGCAGGCCGGCGACCGGCTGCAGCCCTTCGGGATGGCCGGCCACAAGCGGGTCAGCGATCTGCTCACCGATGCCCGGGTGCCCTCGCACCAGCGGGAGCACGTCTGGGTCCTGACCGACGGCGGTGCGGTGCTCTGGGTCCTCGGCCACCGGATGGACGAGCGCGGACGGGTGACGCCGCAGACCCGGCGGGTTGCGAAATTCACGTATAAACGGCCGCCGCCCCGGCCGCCGGCGGACGCCGCGGTGTGAATCCATCCGGGGAAGCCGTACTTTTCCGGCTTCGTCACCTCCCCAGCCTCCCAGACGTCATGGCCTCCCCTGCGTCCACCACCCCCACCGTGATGTGCCGGGGCGAACGATTCCGCCTCTTTCTGGACGAAGCCACCATCCAGGCCCGCGTGCGTGAGCTGGGCCGGCAGATCAGCGCCGACTATGCCGGCCGACGCCCGATCCTCATCGGCGTGCTGAACGGGGCATTCATGTTCCTGGCGGATCTCATGCGAGCCATCGACATCGACTGCGAGGTCGACTTCCTGAAGCTCTCCTCCTACGGGGCACAGAAGGTGTCGAGCGGCCAGGTGCAGGAACTCAAACGCATCGACGCCGACGTCCGGGGGCGGGACGTCCTCATCGTCGAAGACATCGTCGACACCGGCCTCTCGATGCACTACATGCAGCGCCTGCTGGAGGCGCACGAGCCGGCTTCGGTGCGGACGGTCACGCTGCTGCACAAACCCGACGCCACGCGCAACGACGTGCAACTCGACTACGTGGCCTTCGAGATCCCGAACCTCTTCGTGATCGGCTACGGCCTCGACTACGGCCAGCTCGCCCGCAACCTGCGCGAGATCTACATCCTCGACGAGGAGGCGACGGACGTACCTGCCGGGGACTGAGCCGCTCCGGCACCCCGGCACCAGCCTGCCCGCACCGGCAAGTGCACGAGAGCCAGGGGCCGGCGCGGAGGCCCCATCGCGCCACACGGTCGCCGGCAGCCGGGAGATCCCCGACCCTACGGGCGGATCGGCATCGCCCCCACAGCCTCTCTGCGCGAGCGCCTACAACCTCCTGCTCGGCCGGTCGCCATGTTGTCTCCGTGGGGCGGACGGCCTGCGCATCGTCTCGGCGACCCGCCCCCGCCCAGCCTGAGGGCGTCGCCCCGGCCGGTCGGTGCGCGGTGGCGTCTCCCGTGCGATGTTCCGCCGAAACGATCGTTGACATGACTTGATATAACAAGTATCTTGTCCCGGCGCCGGAAGCGCTTTTGCTCAGCGGCTCAGAAGGGAGGCCATGAACTACGGATTCATCATTCGCAACGACCGCTGCATCGGGTGTCATGCGTGCTCGACGGCGTGCAAGAGCGAGAACGAGGTTCCGCTCGGGGTCAACCGGACGTGGGTCAAGAGCGTCGAGACGGGGTTGTATCCGAACGTGCGTCGGCACTTTCAGGTGACGCGCTGCAACCACTGCGCCAACCCGCCCTGTGCCCGCATCTGCCCCACGGGGGCCATGTACCAGCGGGACGACGGCATCGTGGAGTTCGATGCAGAGGCCTGCATCGGATGCAAGGCGTGTCTGCAGGCCTGCCCCTACGATGCCATCTACGTCGACCCTGCCACCGGGACGGCGGCCAAATGCCATTACTGCGCGCACCGGGTGGACCTGGGCCTGGAGCCGGCCTGCGTGGTCGTCTGCCCCGAGCACGCCATCATCGCCGGCGACCTGGACGACCCCACGACGGAGATCAGCCGGATGCTGGCCGAGTTTCAGGTGACGGTCCGCAAGCCGGAGCAGGGGACGGCGCCCAAGCTCTACTACGTCGACGGCCACGATGCCACGCTGCACCCCACGGCCGTCGAGCGCACCCCGGCGACGTTCGCCTGGGCCGACGTCCTGCCGCTGCATGGTGGGGACGGGCATGCGGAGGAGGCCGAGCCGCCGGGTGGGGCGGCACCGACGCCGGCCACGCGGAAGAGCAGCAGGAAGGGCGGCGGCGGCGTGGCGGTGCGCGTGCCGCAGGCGCAGGGGGTGCCGCAGCCGGGGCCGATCATGATTGGCGACGGGCGGATGGCCGAGCAGATGGTGCAGGTGGTCTACAACGCCCAGCACCGCATTCCGTGGCACTGGCCCGTCCCGGCGTACCTCGTCACGAAAGGCATCGGGACGGGGGTGTTCCTGGTGCTGGCGCTGGGGTTCGGGCTCGGGATCGTCCCGTTCAGCGGGGTGGCGGCGGTGGCGGGCGGCTTTCTGGCGCTGCTCTTCACGGCCGTGACCACGGCGCTGCTCGTCTACGACCTGGAGCGCCCCGAGCGCTTCCTGAAGATCCTCCTGCGGCCGCAATGGAAAAGCTGGCTCACCCGCGGGGCCGTCCTGCTCATCGGTTTCAGCACGGTGGCCGGCCTCTGGTGGCTGATCGAGGCGGGGGCGGTCCTGGGCTGGTGGAGCGGGGGGATGGCGGAGGCGCTGCGGCCGTTCCTGCTGTGGGCCGGGCTGCCGCTGGCGCTGGGCGCTGCCGTCTACACCGCCTTCCTCTTCGGCCAGGCCGAGGGCCGCGACCTCTGGCAGAGCCCGCTGCTGCCGGTGCACCTGGTGGTGCAGGCCTTCCTGGCCGGGTCCGCAGCGCTGCTGATCGTCGCCCCGTTCCTGGCCCTGCCGGCGGAGATGAGTACGCTGCTGCACCGGGTGTTCGCCGTCAGCCTGGTCGCCGACCTGCTGGTGACGCTTCTGGGCGAGTTCGGGATGCCGCACGCCTCCGAGGTTGCGGCGCAGGCGGCGAAGAAGATCACCCACGGACGGTACCGCCACCACTTCTGGCTCTGGAGCCTGGGGCTGGGCCACGTGGTGCCGCTGGCGCTCGTGGTGGCCGGGCACCCCGCCGCCGTGGCGGCCGCCGGGCTGTTCAGCCTGGTCGGGCTCTACTTTTACGAATACGCCTTCGTGATGGCGCCTCAGGAGATCCCCAACAGTTGACCCCATCGAGGGCAGGCGGTGCGCCCGCCCCTCCGACGCATCATGGCCGATACCTCGTCATCGTCTCGTCTCCAGCGGTTCTTCGCCGCGCTGCTCCGGCAGCCGCCGGCGTCCACGGGCCGGCGGCATCCCGCCATGTCCGGCACCGACATCCCCTTCGGCCCGCCCCGGTTCGCCGAGTCCGAGCGTGAGCCGGAGCCGCTGGACCTCACGACCGTCGTCCACCCGGACGGCCGGATGAGCCAGTACCCGCCCCCGGATCGCTGGGACGACTGGGTGGAGTGGGATGGCAAGCAATGGCCGAAGCGGGTCCCGCGCCGGTACATGCTCGTCCCGACGGTCTGCTTCAACTGCGAGAGTGCCTGCGGGCTGCTGGCCTACATCGATCGGGAGACGCTGGACATCAAGAAGTTCGAAGGCAACCCGAAGCATCCCGGCAGCCGCGGCCGCAACTGTGCCAAGGGGCCGGCGACGATCAACCAGACCTATGACCCCGAGCGCATCCTCTATCCGCTCAAGCGTGTCGGGGCACGGGGCGAGGGCAAGTGGAAGCGGATCTCGTGGGACCAGGCGCTCGACGAGATCGCCGCGAAGATGCGCGAGAGCCGCCGGCAACGGCGTGACGGCATCATGTACCACGTCGGCCGCCCCGGCGAGGACGGTTACACGAACCGCTGCATTCAGGCCTGGGGGGTGGACGGCCACAACAGCCATACGAACATCTGCTCCTCCGGCGCGCGTGCGGGCTATGCCTTCTGGACGGGCGACGACCGCCCCAGCCCGGACCACGCCCACGCCCGGGTCATCCTGCTCATCTCCAGCCACCTCGAGACGGGCCACTATTTCAATCCGCACGCGCAGCGGATCATGGAGGGCAAGGAGAGGGGCGCCAAGCTCATCACCTTCGATCCCCGGCTGAGCAACACCGCCTCGAAGAGCGACGTGTGGCTGCCCACCTGGCCCGGCAGCGAGGCGACCGTGCTGCTTGCCATCGCCAACCACCTGATCCAGACCGACCGCTACGACAAGGTCTTCGTCGAGCGCTGGGTCAACTGGCGCGAGACGCTGCAGGCCGTGGCCGACGGCCGGCTGCCCGTGGAGGACGAGGCGCTCGTGGCCGAGATCGCCGCGGCGGCCGAGCCGTCGTTCGCGCTGTTCGACCGATTGTTGAAGACGCTCTACCGCGGCTTCACCTTCGAGCGGGCCGCCGAGGAGGCGCAGGTGCCCGTCGAGCGCATCCGCGAGGCGGCCGGCTACGTGGCGGACTGCCAGGGCCGGCTCGCCACGCATACCTGGCGCAGCGCCTCCATCGGCAACCTGGGTGGCTGGCAGGTGGCGCGTACCCTCTTCTTCCTCAACGTGATCACCGGCTCGGTCGGGACGAAGGGGGGCACGTCCATGAACGCGTGGAACAAGTTCGTCCCGAAGCCCTTCGACGCGCCGCCGCCCCCGCCGGCCTGGAACGAGTTGCACCTGCCGCAGGAGTGGCCGCTGGCCTTCTACGAGATGAGCTTCCTCCTGCCGCACTTTCTCGAGGAAGGCCGGGGCACCATCGACGTCTACTTCACGCGCGTCTACAACCCGATGTGGATCAACCCCGACGGGTTCATGTGGCTCAAGGCCCTCAAGGACGAGGGCAAGATCCGGTGCCACGTCGCGCTGACGCCCACGTGGAACGAGAGTGCCTGGTTCGCCGACTACGTGCTGCCGATGGGCCATGCCGGCGAGCGGCACGACCTGATGAGCCAGGAGACGCACGCCGGACAATGGATCGCCTTTCGCCAGCCCGTCCGCCGCGTGGCGATGGAGAAGCTGGGCCGCCCGGTCCGCTTCACCTACGAGGCCAACCCGGGCGAGGTCTGGGAGGAGAACGAGTTCTGGATCGAGCTCTCCGCCCGGATGGACCCCGACGGCCGCCTGGGCATCCGCAAGCACTTCGAGAGCCCCTATCGCCCCGGCGAGATCATCACCGTGGACGAATACTACCGCTGGATCTTCGAGCACAGCGTCCCGGGCCTGCCCGAGGCCGCGGCCGCCGAAGGGCTGACGCCGCTCGAATACATGCGCAAGTACGGCGCCTTCGAGGTGAAGCGGGAGAACTACGTGCCGTATGAGCGCGAGGTGGAGGAGGGCGGCGTCGAGATCGACGGCGTGCGCCGGGCCGGCTTCAAGACGCCCAGCAAGAAGCTGGAGTTCTTCTCCCCGACGCTCTACGCATGGGGCTGGCCCGAGCGGGAATACACCATCCCCTGGCCGCTGAAGAGCCACGTCCACCCGGACCACATCGACCGCGAACGGGGCGAGATGCTGCTGCTGCCCAACTGGCGGCTGCCCACGCTCATCCACACCCGCAGCGCCAACGCCAAGTGGCTCTACGAGCTGAGCCACAAGAACCCGGTCTGGATGCACCCGAGCGACGCCCGCCGCATCGGCGTCGACACCGGCGATCTGATCCGCGTCGAGACGGAGATCGGCTACTTCGTCGACCGGGTGTGGGTGACCGAGGGCATCAAGCCCGGCATCATCGCGATGAGCCACCACCTGGGCCGCTGGCGCCTCAAGGAGGACCAGGGCGTCAACCGGCAGGCCTCGAACCTCGTGGACCTGAAGGAGAACGCCGACGGCGAGTACAGCCTCCACGTGCTCCACGGCGCGACGGCGTGGACCTCCTGGGACCCCGACACCAGCCGCATCTGGTGGGAAGACGTGGGCGTGCACCAGAACCTCACGCACGGCGTCCACCCGGACCCCGTCAGCGGGGCGCATTGCTGGCTCCAGAAGGCCGTCAACGTCCGCAAAGCCGACCCCGGTGACCGCCACGGCGACGTGCAGGTAGACATCCGCCGGTCGATGCAGATATATTACGGCTGGCTGGCGCTGACACGTCCGGCGGCGACGCACAGCCCCGACGGGCTGCGCCGACCCTACTGGCTGAAGCGACCGCTGAAGCCGCCCCGCGACGTCTACGCGCTCCCGAAGGAGATCCCCGTCTATGGCCCCCGGGGTCGGGTCATGGCCGGGGACGGCCTCGGCGATGGCGCCCCCGCCGACGTCCGCCCGCGCTAGCGCCCCTGGGCCGCGTGGGCGCACGGATCCACCGAAACGTTCACGGAGGTTTTCCCATGAGTGACACATCCCCATCCCCGGCCCGCCCGAACGGCAGCGAGCCGCGCTCGCTGGAGGAACACCTCCACGAGCCGTCCACCGAAGCCGCCCTGCATCGCATCCTGGACCGCATGGACCGCATCGAGCAGGCCCTGGCCCGGCTCACCGAAGCCGTCGACCAGGCCCCGGCCGTTGCCGCCACGATGGTGGATGTGGTCGATGACGTGGCCCGGGCGGCCGATGCCCGGGGCGTGGACCTGGACGAGCGCCTGCACGGCGTGCTGACGCTCGCCGAACGACTGACCGCCCCGAAGACCGTCGAGGTGCTGACAGGGCTGCTGGATCGGCTCGACCAGGTCGAGCAGTTGACGGCGTTGCTGGATCAGGCGCCGGGCTTCGCGGCCATGACGGTGGACATCGCCGACGAGGCGGCCCGCCGCGCCGCCGAGCGAGGCATCGACCTGGACGAGCGGCTGCACGGGGTGCTCGGCCTCGTCGAAAAGCTCTCCGCTCCCGAGACGGTGCGGGTGCTGTCTGCCCTGCTGGCGCGCGTCGGCGATCTCGAGCAGCTCCTGGCCCTGGCCGACCAGGCCCCCGGCTTCGTCGCCATGATGGTGGACGTGGCCGACGAGTGGGCGGCGCGGGCGGCCGAGCGGGGCACGGACGTCGAGACGATGCTGCATGCGACGGCGGCGGCGGCGCGCCGGCTCACCGAGCTGGTCGGGTCCGCCGAGTTCCAGGCGCTGCTGGATTCCGGCGTGCTGGATCCGCGTGCGCTGGGTGTCGTGGGGACGGCCGGGCAGGCCCTGGTCCGCTGCCAGGAGGAATGCCTCGAACGCCCCGAGCCGCCGAAGACCGGCCTGTTCGGCCTGCTGCGGGCCGCGCGCGAGCCCGAGATGCAACGCACCCTGGCGTTCCTGGTCCACTTCGGACGGTTCTTCGGCGAGGCCATGGCCGCGCATCACCGCCGCCACACCCTGCCACCCGCCGGCCCCACGAACGGCGCCGCCTCGTGATCTCATCAGCGCACCTGAACCCTCGAACGGAGGAGCTACCATGCAAGTCCCAGCTTTCAAAGACCACTACCAGGTCCTCGTCGTCGGCGGGGGAGCCGCCGGCCTGACCGTCGCCGCCCAGCTGCTCAACCGCGAAGACCCGCCGGAGGTCGCCATCATCGAGCCCTCGGACAAACACTACTACCAGCCCATCTGGACGCTCGTCGGCGGTGGGGTGGTGCCGCGCGAGGAGTCCGAGCGCGACGAAGCCGACTACATCCCGCCGGGCGCCGTCTGGATCCAGGACGCCGTCACCGCCTTCGACCCGGAGGCCGGCACGGTGTCCACGCGCGACGGCCGGACGGTCGGCTACGACGTCCTCGTCGTCGCCCCCGGCATCCAGATCGACTGGAACAAGCTGCCCGGGCTGGCCGAGAACCTCGGCAAGAACGGGGTGTGCAGCAATTACTCGTACGAGCACGTCGAGTACACCTGGAAGACGATGCAGCGGCTCAAGCCGGGCGGGCGGGCGCTCTTCACGCAGCCGGCCACGCCGATCAAGTGCGGAGGGGCCCCACAGAAGATCATGTACCTCACCGCCGATCACCTGCGCCGTCGCGGCATCCTGAACGAGGTGGACGTGCAGTTCTTCACGCCCGGCGGCGTCGTCTTCGGCGTGCCCGAGTTCGCCCGGACGCTGGAGAAGGTGATCGAACGCTACGGCATCACCTTCAACCTGAAGCACGAGCTGATCGAGATCCGCGGTGACGCCCGCGAGGCCGTCTTCCGCGTCACCGACGCCGAGGGCGGAACCGAGGAGAAGGTGCTCTCCTTCGACATGCTCCACGTGACGCCGCCGCAGAGCGCGCCGGATTTCATCAAGCAGAGCAAGCTGGCCAACGAGGCGGGCTGGGTGGACGTGGACAAGTACACGCTCCAGCACACCCGGTATCCCAACGTGTTTGCCCTGGGCGATGCGGCGGGCACCCCGAACGCGAAGACCGGCGCGGCCGTCCGGAAGCAGGCGCCGGTGGTCGTTCACAACCTCCTGGCCTACCTGCGGGAGCAGGCCATTCCCGATCCGAAGACCTACAACGGCTACGCCTCGTGCCCGCTGGTGACGGGCTACGGCAAGCTGGTCCTGGCCGAGTTCGACTACGACAACCGCCCCGATCCGTCCTTCCCGTTCGACACGACGCAGGAGCGCTACAGCATGTATGCGCTGAAGCGGTACGCCCTGCCGCAGATGTACTGGCACGGCATGCTCCGCGGCCGCGCCTGAGGCGCCGCCCCGGGGCGTTGGCCCTGCGTTCCGCCATGCCTGCTCTGGAGGAAGCCATCGCCCGCAGCCGGGCCTACGACCAGCTGGCCGCGGCGTACCGGCACGGCCTGACCGACGCGCTGCGTCCGGTGCTGGCCGCCGTGCCCGACCTGGCCGGGGTGCTGCCCGAGCCGTTCGATGCGGACGAGGCGGCCGCCGCGCACTACCGGCTCTTCGGCCGCGACGTCCTCCCCTACGCCAGCGTCTTCCTCGACGCGGCCGGCCGGCTCGGCGGGGCGGTGACCGAGGCGGTGCAGCACGCCTACCTCCGGGCCGGCTGGACGGCGGGGCGGCACGACGAGGCGGCGGACCACCTGGCGCAGGAGCTGGCCTTCCTGGCCTTCCTGGCCGGAGCGGAGGCCGAGGCCCTGGAGGACGGCCTCCCGGCCGAAGCCGCTCGGATGCGTCGCCACGCGCGGGCCTTCCTGGATGCGCACCTGCTGCCCTGGCTGCCCGCCTTCGTGCAGGCGGTGCAGCAGCAGGAGGATCCCTTCTACACCGCCCTCGCCGGGCTGACCCTGGAGCTGGCGCTGGACCACCGTGCCGCGCCGGACACCGCCGGCGGCGCGCCCCGGCCCGCGCTGCCGCCGCCCCCGCCGCTGCTCGACGAGGCCCGCACCGGCCTGAAGGACATTGCGGCCTACCTGGTGACGACGGCCTGGAGCGGGCTCTACCTGGGCCAGGCCGACCTGGCCCGCCTCGGGAGGACGGTGCAGGTGCCCCGCGGCTTCGGCGCCCGGGCGCAGACGCTGCACCACCTGCTGGAGACGGCGGTGACCTTCGACCGGCTGCCGGCCCTGCTGGATGCCCTGCGCGACCGCGCCGCCGCCGGGCAGGCGGCCTACGAGGCGCTCGCGGCTGACCATCCCGTCCTGCGCGAGATCGCGGCGGCCTGGCGGGAGCGCCTCGCGGGCACCGTGCACCTGCTCGGCCGGATGCAGGCGGCCGCGGTCAGTACAGAAACGGGATGAGGCGATACGTCCGCTCGCGGTAGGCGGCGTACCCGTCCCGCTCGGCCGTCAGGGCCGCCTCCTCCAGGTGGAGCTTGAGCAGCAGGTCCGCCAGCAGCAGCCCGCCCAGCCCGAGGCGGAGCGGGTTCGGGCGGGCGGCGACGAGCGCCCCGCAGAAGAGCAGCACCGCCAGGTACATCGGGTGGCGGATGACGGCGTACGGGCCGCGCTCGACCAGCGGCGCACCCGGGCGGGGCCGGTGGGTGAGGTTGAACCGCCCGGGCCGCATCACCCCGATGGCCCACAGCCCCAGCCCCACCGCGGCGGCCTGCACCCCCGCCAGCCACGGCGCGGTCGCCCACAGCGGCCCCGTCGCCAGCACCGCGCCGATGCAGGCAAACTGAATCCCCGCCAGCACGGGCGGCAACCAGGTAGGAGTCGTCGGTGTTGTCTTATCCATCCATCCCAGACGCGAGAGGAACCATGCACGTCCCCGAAGCCCGTTACGCCGAGATCGCCCGCGAGATCGCCAGCGACGACAGTCCCGTCGGCATCGACGCGAAGAAAACCCACATCCTCATCATCCACCTGCTCGAACGCATCGAACGGCGCCTCGACGCCATCGAGGCCGAACTGCGTGAACGGGAAGAAGGCAGCTACGACACCCGGGCGGATTGAGCGGTCGGCGGTGCGCAGGTGCCGGGCCGCGGTGGCTACGACGTCGGTTCGAGCTTGTCCGGGACGTCGTCCAGGTACTCCTCGGCGCGGCCCCAGCCGGTGAGGATGTGGCGGACGGCGCGGTGGGGGCTCAGGAAGAAGTGGTCCGGGCCGAGTTTGTCGTAGAGGCCGCTGCGCTTCATCATGTCCATCACCGGCTCCTTCACGCCCCCGAAGTACAGCGCCACCCCGCGCTCGGCCAGCGTGCCGGCGATGTGGTGCAGCGCGGCGGCGGCCGTCGTGTCCAGGTCGTTGATGCTGCTGGCGTCGATCAACACGGCGCGGATGGCGTGGTCGTCGTCCCGGATGCGTTCCAGGATCAGGTCCTTCAGAAACTCGGCGTTGGCGAACGAGAAGGAGGCGTCCACCCGCAGGATCAGGATGCCTTCGAGCGGGACGGCGTCCGGGTAGCGGGCCAGGTCACGGAAGGAGCGGGTGCCCGGCAGGTGGCCGAGCTCGGCCACGTTGGGGTGGCCGATGCGGTACATGATGGCCACCACCGACGCCGCGATCCCGATCAGCACGCCCTGATGAATGCCGATGAGCAGCGTCGCCGCGAACGTCAGCAGGGCGATGGCGCCGTCGATGCGTTTGACCCGGAGCAGGAACCGCAGCTCCTGGACGTCGATCATCCCGAAGGCGGCCACCATGATGATGGCGGCGAAGACGGGAATGGGGAGGAAGTAGAACAGCGGCGTCAGAAAGAGCAGCGTCAGCGCGATGACGGCGGCGGAGAAGACGTTGGCGAGCGGCGTACGGGCGCCGGCCTGCTCGTTGACCGCCGTGCGGGAGAAGCTGCCGGACACCGGGATGCTGCGGAAGAACCCGCCCACGAAGTTCAGCGCCCCCAGCGCGAACAGCTCCCGGTTGGGGCGGACGCTGTAGCGGTGCCGGGCGGCAAAGACCTTCCCCAGGGAGATCACGTTCATGAACTGCACGAGCGCGAGCGTCACGGCCGTCGGCAGCAGGGCGCGCAGCGTGTCGGGCGACAGCGCCGGCACGGTCGGCGCCGGCAGGCCGGTGGGGATCTCCCCGACGATGGCCACCCCGTCCCGGTACAGGCCGAGGCCCCAGACCAGCAGCGTGCCCGCGATGACGGCGACGATGGGGCCGGGCACCTTCGGGGCGAATCGCCGCAGGAGCAGCAGCAGCGCGATGCCGCCCAGCCCGATCAGCAGCGTCGGCAGGTGGACGTCGGTCAGGTGCCGGGCGGCTTCCCAGAGCAGGGTGTAGATGTAAGGGGTTCGCGGCAGGGACACGCCCAGCAGGTTGGCGAGCTGGCTGAACCCGATGGTGAGTGCGGCGGCGGCCGTGAAGCCGGCGATGACGGGGCGGGAGAGCAGGTTCACCACGAAGCCCAGCCGCAGGGCCCCCATGAGCATCTGGAGGGCTCCCACCATCAGCGCCAGCACGAGCGCCAGCTGGATGTATTCGGCCGATCCTGCGGCGGCAAAGGGCGCCAGCCCGGCGGCGATGATGAGCGAGTCGATCGCCACGATGCCGACCGCCAGGTGGCGCGACGTCCCGAAGAGCGGGTACACCACCAGCGGCACCAGCGAGGCGTAGAGGCCGTAGATCGGCGGCACGCCGGCCAGCAGCGCGTAGGCCATCCCCTGCGGAATGAGCATCACCCCGACCGTCAGCCCGGCGATGAGGTCGCCGCGGAGGTCGCGCCGGTCGTATCCGGGCAGCCACTGCGCGACGGTGAACAGCCGCGCCAGCGCATGGCGGCGGCGTTGCGCGGAGGGTGGACCGGGGGGCGGCGATGCGGTCATCGCAGATGCAGGGCCTCGGGCGAGACGTCGACGTCATAGACCGGCAGGTCCGGTGCGAGGAACCGCAGGGTGGCCTGCAGGTGGGCGGCCGCCGTTTCCTCCTGCAACGCCGCGAAGGCGGTCGCTTCGGCCGGGGTGAGGAGCCCCAGGTCTTCGAGGAACCGCACGTGTTGCCGGCGCAGATAGGCCACGGCCTCCGGGTGGTGCACGAAGAGCTGGTACGCGCCGAACTGCGGGCATTGCAGGACGACGGGGGGATGGGACCCGCGGGTCGTGTGCACGTTTACCACGGCCCGCTCATGATGTTCGCCCGGCAGCACGTCGAACGTCAGCCGGTCGTCTCCCGCCCACAGCGTCTCGAAGAACCGCTCCAGCACCGCCCGGAGCAGGTCGGGCCGGACGTGGTAGGCCGTCGGATGCTCGAGCATCCGCCGCAGGTGGCCGCAGCCCACCGCGGCCGGTTCGGTCAGCAGCCGGCGCAGGGCCGGGCGGGCGGCCTCCGGCGGGTGCCGCAGGAAGGCCTCGATTTCGGCCGGGGCGGCCGGCGCGTAGGACGCCAGCGCCGGGTGCTGGCGCATGGCCTCGTGCAGCGCCGCCAGGGCGTGGGTGTCCGTGTGCAGGTAGAAGTGCCCGAAGGTATCCAGGTACGCCGCGAAGAGCCGGTCGACGTCCGCCCGCGCGAGGGGGCTGTGCCGGAAGCGCTCCAGCGTAGCCAGCAGCAGCACGAACAGCCCGGCGTCGCCGCCCGGAGCGCCGACGACGCAGGCGGGGTTCCGCCCGTCGACACACCCGATCGGGTGGTGCCTCAGCGCCTCGACCGGCACCGCCACGGCCCGGCGGCGCATGGCCTGAAGGTGGGCATCCAGCTCGGCACGGGTCAGCGGCGTCGTGGACGTCGGCATGGGAGGGTCGGTCTGTTCACGCTTCGGTCAGCGCCGCGGCGGGTGGGGCCGCGGCCGTGCCGGCGCCGGTGGCCGCTTCGGTGGCCGCTTCGGCGGCCTCCACGGCGGCGTGCACCTCCAGGAAGAAGCGGTCTGCCCCGATGAGATCGGCCACCCCGGCTCGCTTCAGCCGATCCATCACCGGACCTTTCACCCCGGCCATGTACAGCGCCACCCCCCGCTCCCGCAGCGTGGTCACCAGCTCCTTCAGCGCGTGCGCCGCCGTCGAGTCGATCCGGTTGATCGGGTAGGCATCCAGGACGAGGGCCTGCAACGCCGGCGAGCGCTCGACCAGCCGCTCCACCTGCTCCTTGAAGTAGGCCACGTTGGCGAAGTAGAGCGAGGCGTCCATGCGCAGGATGGCGACGCGGCTGTTGACCAGGGCATCCGGGTACCGCTCCACGTTGCGGTAGGTCGACGTGTTCGGCAGGCGGCCCATGACGGCCGTGTGCGGCCGCGAGCTCTGCTGGATGACCAGCACCAGCGACACGACCACCCCGACGAGGATGCCTTCTTCGATGCCCAGACCGAGCGTGGCCAGGAACGTCACGGCCATCAGCGCCAGGTCCCGGCGGTCCGTCTTCCAGAGGAAGCGAGCCTCTTTCCAGTCGATCAGCCCGAAGACGGCCACCATCACGATGGCGGCCAGCACGGCGTTGGGCAGGTAGTAGAACAGCGGCGTCAGGAAGAGCAGCGTCAGCGCGATCACGCCCGCGCTGATGAGCGAGGCCACCGTCGTCTGCGCGCCGGCCTGCGCGTTGACCGCCGTGCGCGAGAAGCCGCCGGTGACCGGGTAGGAGCGGAAGAACGCCCCGATCAGGTTCGCCAGCCCCAGCCCCACCAGCTCGCGGTTGGGATCGACCTCATAGCGGTTCTTCGTGGCATAGACCTTCGCCACCGCGATGGACTCCATGAAGCCCACCAGCGCGATGGTCAGCGCAATCGGCAGCAGCGCCTCCAGGCTCGCCAGGCTGATCGGCGGCACCACCGGCGTGGGCAACCCGCCCGGCACCGCCCCCACGATGGCCATCCCGCGTTCGTGCAGGCCGAGGCCCCAGACGGCCAGCGTCCCCAGCACCACCACCACGAGCGCCCCGGGGATGCGTCTCCATCGCTTCATAAACGCCAGCAGGACGATGCTGCCCAGCCCCAGCACCAGCGTCGGCACGTGCACCGAGTCGATCTGCTGGAGGGCGTTCCAGAGAATCTCGTGGATGTAGTTCGAGCGCGGGATGGGCACGCCCAGCAGGTGCTTGAGCTGGCTCAACCCGATGATCAGGGCCGCGGCCGACGTGAACCCGGCCAGCACCGGGTGCGAGAGGAAGTTCGTCAGAAAGCCGAAGCGGGCCAGCCCCAGCGCGAGCTGGAGGGCGCCCACCATCAGCGCCAGCAGCAGCGCCAGCTCGATGTAGCGCTCGGTGTCGCCGCCGGCCAGCGGTGCCACGCCGGCAGCCACCAGCAACGACACCATCGCCACCGGCCCGACGGCCAGCTGCCGCGACGTGCCGAACAGGGCGTAGACGATGATCGGGACCAGCGAGGCGTAGAGCCCGTAGATCGGCGGCAGCCCGGCGATGAGGGCATAGGCCATCCCCTGCGGGATCAGCATCACCCCGACCGTCAGACCCGCCGACAGGTCCCCCTGAAACCGATCCCGTCCGTAGCCGGCGAGTTGCGCTCGGAGGGGGAAGATTCTGGCGAGGTACGACATGAACCGTTGCGATCAGCGATGTACGTGGTGTGCGTTGGGCCGCCGTTCGGGGCGGGGTGGCCCGGCGGCGGTAGGCGGAACGCACCGCGTCCCCCGCGCCGGCCGGGCCGACCTCCCGCCCCGAGCAGGCATCAGGCGGCGACGGCGTCCTCTTCGGTCACCACCGGGCCGATCTCCCGGTAGGCCTCGAAGGCGTCGTTGACCAGCTTCACCTTGCGGCCGCTCCGGCGGAGGAAGGCCGCCGCCGCCGAAGCCCGCGCGCCCGTGCCACAGTGGACCAGCAGCGTCCGGTCCGCCGGGATGCCCGTGATGTATTCGGGCAGGCGCGTGTACGAGGCGTTGATCGCGTCCGGGACGTGCCCGGCGTCGTACTCGGAGCGGAAGCGCACGTCCACCACCGCGACGTCCTCGCGGGTGCGCAGGGCCTCCACGTCCTTGAACGTGATCTCCTCGATGGAGGCATAGGCGCCTCCCTCGGCGAAGTAGCGCTCCAGCGTGGCCGGCTCGGCATAGCCGACGATGCGGTCGTAGCCGATCCGCACCAGATCGCGCACGGCTTCGTCGAGGTGCCGCTCGTCGATGATCAGGTAGATCGGAAGCGTCTCATCGACCACGAGCGAGCCGACGACCGTGTTGAACGTCTTGTTCATCGGCGCGTAGAGCGCCCCCGGGATGTGGTGCCGCATGAAGGCCGAGCGGTCGAGCCGGGTATCCACGAGCACGAGGTCGTCCCGGTCGGCCAGGTCCTTCAGCTCCTCCGGCGTCAGCCGTCGGGGAGCGGGCAGGTCGCCCAGCACGGGGGCGCCGAGCTTGTTGTCCCGCTTCATCCGGGCGAAGTACATCTGCGGCTCGGGCTGCCCGGAGAGGATGGCGCGGACGAACGTGTCTTCCCCCCGCTTCGCCGCGTCGATCGACGGGTTGAAGTGCTTCTCGTAGCCGACGGTCGACTGCGGCACGGCGCCGAGCGCCTTGCCGCAGGTGGAGCCGGCACCGTGGGCGGGCCAGACCTGCAGGAAGTCGGGCAGGTCGAGGAAGCGCTGCACGGACCGGTAGAGCGTCCGGGCCGAGGGCTCCATCACGCCGGCTACCTTCGCCGCGGATTCTAGCAGGTCGGGGCGGCCCAGGTCGTTGACGAACACGAAGTCGCCCGTGACGATGCCCATCGGCTCGTCGGCGCCGCCGCCGTGGTCGTAGATCAGGAAGCTCATGTGCTCGGGCGTATGGCCCGGCGTGTGGACGGCTTTGATCTCGATGTTGCCGACCTTGAACGAGTCGCCGTCCTTCAGGAGCGTGTAGTCGTAGGGCGTGCCGTCCTGGCGCGTGCCTTTCACCCACTCATACTTCCAGTTCTCGTCGCCCTCGTCCGAGAGGTAGAGCTTCGTGTTGAAGCGCTCGGCGAACTCGCGCGCGCCGGAGAGAAAGTCCGCGTGGATGTGTGTCTCGGTGACGGCCACGATCCGGACCCCTTCTTGCTCGGCCAGCCTCAGGTACTGGTCGATGTCTCGCTCCGGGTCGATGATGAGGGCCTCCTTGGTCTGCTGACACCCGATGAGGTAGGCGTACTGGGCCAGCTTGGGATCGAAGATCTGTCGGAAAAGCATGGGGATACCTCCGTCTGACGTGATGAGCGGTGGCGCCGTGAGCGAGCCTGAACCGGCCGCCCGACTCCAGCATGTTATAACAAGTTGTGGACAAGGGCAATATATATTGATCCGGTAATAAGGTTCCGGTTCTCTGTCAAATCTTCACACGGCGTTCGCAGAGGCCGAATGCGGGAGCGAATGCGGGAGATGGAGGCAATCTCATGAGATCCCGCCGTATAAAAAAGAAGGATCGAGCGGATCGAAATGCGAGGGAAGTCCCTGCGAGCGTTGTCCGCCGGAAGCGTACGCCGCCGGTCGTCGATGCGGTGAACGCTTCTGTTCTCGTCTATTGTATAACTTTATAGTTGTATAATGGGATCCGGGCGGTGCCGTGGGCGGCACGGGGTGGGTTGGCGGCGCGGCCCGGGTAGGGGGTCACGCGGGGCCGTGTGCGGGCAGGGGCGGGGCGATTCCGGGAGGACGCCTTCGGTCGCGCCGGCGCGCCGGGATTGCATCTGTGCCGTCGGTTCGCGTAACTAGGGGAGGGATGACGCCTCCGGATGCGTCCGCCGTGGCGGGCCCATCGATCCGCCGTTCTCGATGCGAGGCGCTCGTCTGATCGTCCCCGTGCGGGCTCCGGCCCGGCTTCTGGCTCTTCTTTTCCGGTGGCGCCATGGACCTCGACCCGAAAACGCTGCTGGCCGGCTTGATGATCGCGGCCGTGGTGGCCGTTGCCGCCGTGCTGGTGGATCGCAGCGTGTTCTGGCCGGAGGACGATGCGTTCGAGCAGCGGCTGCGCGCCCTCGAGGACAGCCTGGCCCGCTCGCAGGCCCTGCGCGATTCGCTCCAAGCCGACATCGACCGCCGCTATGTTCGCCTCACTCAACTCACGGCCCGTGCCGACAGCCTGCAGCGTGCCCTCTCGGATCGAGACGCGGCGATTCTTCGGCAGGAGCGGCTCCTGCGTACCATCCAGGGAAACCTCACGGCGTATCCGCTCCCGGATGATTCTCTGTTGTTTGATCTCAATCGCCTGCTGCGTGAGGCCCGACGCCTCGAAGGCGCAGCTCCGCGTTAGGCCGGACAGCGTCATCATGGTGCGGAACGCCGGGGACGGCGACGTGGGCTTCCTCATCCCCCGGCTCGCGGCCGCGCACTACGTCAACCTGCATCGGCTCAGCGTGCAGCAGGAGCGCCTGATCCGGGAGCAGCGGCTGGCGCTGGCCGGCCGGGACTCGCTCATCGAGGTACACCGGCTTCGGATCGCCGAGCTCGAGGGCATCATCGACGCCCGCGGCCGGCAGCTCTCGACGCTGGAGTCGGATCTGCGCCTGACCCGGCAGACCCTCGACGAGGCCAGCGACCGGCTACGCCGGGAACGGCGGCGCAAGAAATTCTGGCGCACCACCACGCTGCTGTCGGGGGCGTCGGCCTCGGTCCTGGCCATTGTGCTGGCGCTGGCGGTGTGAGCCCGTCCCGACGAACGGAAACGGCCCGGGCCGCCGGCATCGGGTGTCCGGCAGTCCGGGCCGTGCAGTGGCTCGGGTGTCAGAGGTAGCCGGTCCAGGTGGCCGGCCTTACAGCATCGCGCGGATGCGGGCGTAGCCCTTCTTCAGCTCCTCGGCGGCCAGTTCGAGGGCGGCTTCGAGGTTTTCCGTCGTCTCCTCGGCCACGTCTTCGAGCTTGTCCGCTTTGGCTTCGAGCTTCGCTTCGAGTTCTTCCCACTTCTGCTCCAGCTTCTCCCATTCGTCGCGGGCTTCGGCTCTGGCCAGGCTCATCTTGACCCGCAGTTCGTCGCGGCGCTGTTTGAGATCCTGTACCAGTTTGTCGAGGTCGGCTCGGGTGAGTGCCATGGTCGTTTCGTCGTCGGGTTGGTAGGATGGGGAACGGCCGGACCCTGTGAGCGGGCCGCCGGCCTTTGCATTGTACTGAGCGAAGGGGCGGTGGGGTTCAGCCCTCCGCGGCGTTCGATGGTGCGTTCAGCGGCCGGACCCGAAGAGGTTCGTGAATTCCTGCCGTTGCTGCGTATCGCCCAGCATCAGAAGGGTCGACGCGGGAGGGAGCACCGTCGACGCATTCAACGCGGTATGGATGATTCCCTCGTGCTGCAGGGCCACCACCGTCAGGCCCGTCCGCGCGCCGATCTCCGTCTCGGCGAGGGTCTTGCCCACGAGGGTAGGAGGGAGCGGCATCGAGAACAGGTTTACTCCCTCGCCCAGCAGAATCAGCTCTTTGCCCTTGAGGATGGAGACGATGGCCTCGACACCCAGCGTGGCATAGCTGAGCACGACATCGGCCCCGGCGCGGTGAATGGCTTCGAGGTTGCGTTCGTGCGTGATGCGGCTGACGATACGCAATTCCGGGTTCAGCTTACGGCAGTACGAGGCGAGGTAGATGTTCATCGCATCGTCGCTGGTAGTCAGCAGGACCGAGGGCGTTTCCTCGATACCGGCCTCTTTCAGGAGCTGGTACTCGGCGGCATCTCCTGCAAAGACCCGGTTGCACACCGGCCTGAGTCGCTCACACAACTCGGGTCTTCGCTCGATCAGGTTGACCGGGATCGAGCGTTGCCTCAAGGTCTGAGCGGCCGCCCGGCCGACCCGTCCGCCCCCGATGAGGAGCACCGGGTTCGGGTTGACGTCGTAAATGATCAACAGGTCGTCGAGGGCACTCAACTGGTCCTTTGTGCCGATGACGGCCAGGACGCTGGCCGACGTCAGGCGTGTGTCCGGCCGGACCGGGAGCAGCCGCCCTCGTTCCCAGATGCCCACGATGCTGACTCCCGTGATCTGGCGCAGGCGCGTCTCCCGAACCGTTTTACCGGCGAGCGGGGTGCTGTGCACGGGTAATTCGGCCACGAGGAGGTCTTCATAGCGCCCGATGGGGTGCGACTGGGCATGCAGGGCGTTGACCCGGTTGGCGAGTTGTTCGCCCAGCCACTGTTTCAAGGGGAGCACACGGGTAGCACCGCTCAGCGCCAGCACATCCACCGAGGCCTCTTCGCCGGCGATGGCGATGATCGGCACGTCCGGGGCGACCTCACGCACGGTCAGCGTGATGTTCGTGTTTACCGTGTCTTCCCGGTTGGCCAGTACCATCCGGGCTTTGTGCAGCTGCAGCGCCTCGTACGTTTCTCTGTTGTCGAGGTCGCCCATCACCGAGGAAATCCCGTCCAGGAATCGCTGGGAAGCGAGCATCGGGTCGGGCTCCAGAACGAAGTAAGGGATCTCGTCCAACTCCAGCCGCTCGATGAGGCCCGGGACGATGGTGTCGTACGCGCAGATGATGACGTGCCCTTCTGTGCCGCGGGGTACGCTCCGCGGCGCCCGCATGCGGATCTGGGCCTCCAGCCAGGGCGCGTAAAAGAAGCGAATGAAGGCGAAGGGGAGTACGATGAGCAGCAGCACGATCCCGGAGATCAGCACGACGATGCTGAAGAGGCGTCCGAGGTCGCTCTGGAACGTGATGTCCCCGAAGCCGAGCGTGCTCATCACGGTCAGCGTCCAGTACAGGCCGGTGATCCAGGAATGTTGCACCTCCTCGACGTGCAGCATGATCAGGTGGAACAATTCGGCGTACACCAGGACGACGACCAGCACGAACAGGACGTACTTGAGCAACGACCGCACATTGCGTTGAACCTGCTTGTCGCGGAAGAAATAGGATAGCTGTGTGCTGACGAACTTCATGGAGTCCTGCGTGATCGGTCAATGCTTCACCAGAACGCAAGATAGTGAAACGCAACCCCACGGAACCGAATGCACCGGAGCCGTTTCGGGTAGAGCCCGGCATGGACCGCCCGCCTCGCGCCCCATGGCCTCCGGACGTCCGCGAGGCCGATGCGTCTCTGGAGGGGCCGTTCGTCCCGAAACGGGGTGCGCGGCGTTACCTGGTGGCTGAGTTTGTCGTCTTATTCGTCGGCGTGCCGCTGTTGCTGGTGCCCTTCCGGCAGGCGTTCGGCCGGTTCGTAATTCCCGGCCTGGTGCTGCTCGGCCTCGGCTGTGCGGCGGTGCTGTGGCGGGACCCCCGCTTCGACCGCCGCCGCCTCTGGTGCCGGCCGTTCGGCGGGGCCTGGCTGAGGCGCATCCTGCGGATCTGGCTGATCGGAGGCGGACTGCTGGCCGCCGGGCTGGTGCTGTGGCGGCCTGATCTGTGGCTGCGCTTCCCGCGGGAAGCGCCGGGCTTGTGGCTGACCATCCTCGTCACCTACCCGCTGCTCTCGGCCTACCCGCAGGAGATCATCTTCCGGGCGTTTCTCTTCCACCGATACCGGGCGCTGTTTCCCGGCCGCCGCCGCCGGATCCTCGTCAGCGGGCTGGTCTTCGGCCTGGCGCACCTGTTCTTCCTCAACGGACCCGCGCTGGTCCTCTCCTCCCTCGGCGGGTTGCTCTTCGCGCGCACCTACGCGCGCTCCGGGGCCGTGCTGCCGGCCGCGGTGGAGCATACCCTCTGGGGGCTGCTCCTCTTCACCGTCGGGCTCGGCCGGTACTTCTACGGCGGGGCCATCGGAACGTGAGGCGGCGCCGGGCGGCTCCGTTCAGGGCGTCAGCACGATCTTGACGAGGTCTTCCGTCCCCTCGTAGAGGCGGTCGAAGGCGGCCTGCCCCTCGGCCAGCGGCCGGATCTCGCTGATGAGCGGGTCGACCTGGAGGCGGCCCCGGTGGACGAGCTCCAGCGCCTCCCGGTACTCGCCGCTGCTGGCGTAGCTGCCGACGAGCGACAGCTCGCGGGCGATGACGTCCTGCAGGTCGATCTCCACGCGTGGCTGCACGTTGCCGACGAGCACCACGGTGCCGCCCGGCCGGGTGATCTGGATCGCCTGCCGGACCGTCGGGCCGATGCCGACGGCTTCGAAGGCGACGTCGACGCCCCGGCCGCCGGTGGCTTCCCGGACGCGGGCGAGCAGGTCTTCGTCGTCGGGGCATACCGGGACGTCGGCCCCGAGGCGGCGGGCCAGCGCGAGCCGGCCGGGCTGGAGGTCGGCCACGAAGAGGCGTTCGGCGCCGGCGAGGCGGGCGGCCTGGAGGATGAACAGCCCGATCGGCCCGGCGCCGATCACCGCGACGGTGGCTCCGTCGAGCGCCCCGGCGCGGCGAACCGCGTGCAGGCCGATGGCGGCCGGTTCGAGCAGGGCCGCCTGCGCGAACGAGACGGCCTCCGGCAGCGGGAGGAGCAGGTGGGCCGGGAGGGCCAGGTACTCGGCGAAGGCCCCGTGCCGCCTGAAGGAGGGCACCGAAACCCCCAGCACCTGGCGGTGCACACAGCGGTTGACCTGGCCCGTCCGGCAGGCCTCACACGTGCCGCAGTAGACCGTCGAGTCGAAGCACACCCGATCGCCCACCTGCCAGCGGCTCACCTCCGGGCCGACGGCGGCGATGGTGCCGGCGGCCTCGTGCCCCATGATGATCGGGGGGATGCGCCGCCCCGTCGTCCCCGTGTAGCCCTTCACGTCCGATCCGCAGATGCCACAGGCGGCGATGCGAATCAGCACCTCGCCCGGCCCGGGCACGGGGTCCTCGACGTCGGTGTAGGTCAGCGTGTACGGGGCGGTGTGGAGGAGGGCTTTCATGGGTGAGGGCGCGGGTCGGTGGGCGAGCGCGGGTGTACGTACGAAGGTCGACGGGTGAAGGGCGGGGCAGGGATACGTTTCCCTTCCGTCCGTGGACGTTCACTCCTCGGTCTTTTCCCACGCTACCCGAACAGCACGAACGGGATCTGGACGATGCAGAAGTAGCCGAAGACGAGGAAGGCGAGGGCGAGGCCGACGGCGAAGGACCAGTGGGGGCGGAGGACGTCGTACGCGTCCTTGCTCAGCAGCTTCGGCAGGACGAGATAGAGGCCCAGGCCGACCCAGAGCGCCTGCAGGGGCGTCAGCAGGAGGCCGTCCAGGATGGCGCCGAGCTGGACGAGGAAGACGGGGCGGACGCCCAGGGTGTAGACGATCACCATGTTGGTGAAGAGGAACAGCAGCAGGAACAGCCGGAACTGCGTCTTCCACGGGAAGCGCCGGGCGAAGCCCGGGATGCAGAGGCGGAACGAGTCGGCCAGGAGCCGGGGCCAGCCGGCCAGTTGCCCGATCTGCGTGGCGATCAGCGCGGCGGCACCGCCGAGGATGAACAGGAAGCCGCCGACCTCGCCCCAGCGCGAGGAGAAGATCGTCGAGAGCGTGAAGGCGACGTCGGGGCCGTCCGGGGCCAGCTGGCGCGGGCCGAGCACGCCCGCCCCGGCCACCATGAAGCCGGTCGTGACGAGGATGCCGAGGATCATGGCGAGGGAGGCGTCGGTGTAGACGACGCGGCACCAGCCCTTGAGGTGTTCGGCATCCTGCTTCGTCAGGCGTTGCAGCAGCGTCGGGTTGGCAGGCTGGCCGTAGGCCGTCCGGGCGGCCATGCCGTAGCCGGCGCCCATCACCCAGTAGGTGTACCAGACCTGGCTGGCGAAGCCGCCCGCCCCCCAGCCCAGCAGCGGCAGGATCTCCCGCCACGGGTTCGGGCTCAGGCCCTGCTCGACGGCCCACGGCGGCACCTCCGGCGTCTGGGGGATCAGCCCGACGAGGAAGGCGCTCATCCCCGGGAAGACGTGCGCGGCGACGTAGAGGACCCCCACCACGGTGACGGCCACCAGCAGGCTCATCACGATCTTGAGCACGTCGAACACGCCGGACCACACGACGGCCAGCGCCAGCACGGTGACGAGCCAGCCCGAGGCGAACGACGGCAGCGGCAGCAGCTCACTCACGAACGCCCCGGCCGCCGATGCCAGCGAGCCGATCGAGATCGCGGCCGCCACGAGCTGGCCGACCAGCACGATCCACACCGCCCAGTTCTTCGGCCCCGGCATCCGCCCGATCAGGTCGATCATCCCCTCGCCGGTGATGACCGTGTAGCGGGCCCCACTCATCCCGATCCAGAACTTCAGCAGGATGCCGGCCACGATGGCCCACAGCACGGACGTGCCCAGCACCGCGCCGGTGCGGGTGGCTAGGATCACCTCCCCGGAGCCGATGTACTCCGCTGCCCAGACGAGGGACGGCCCGACCAGCAGGACGACGGCCAGGCCGACGGGCGGTTTCTTGACGAGGGAGGGGGCGTCGGCGGGGGAGGAGGGCGGCATGGGGCGAAGCGGGCAGGCGTCGTAAACCGAGGTCGCTCAGCATACTGGTTTTGCACCTCTGGAGCAACCGTCCGGGGTAGAGGCCTGCCGTCGCCGCCGGCCGCTCAGGAGGGCTCTGCGTGAGAAGCCGGCACGGCGGGTCTGGACTCCGGTGGCCGGGCCGGCTTCCCGACCGGCGCCGGCACGGACGCGGCAGCCGTGCGGGGGGGGGCCGGGGTGGCACGTGGGGCTTCCGGGGTCCGCGAGCGCCGTTTCCGGCGCCAGCGGGGGAACCAGACGAGGAAGCCCGTGATCGGCAACGTGGCCGTCAGCAGGCTGGCGAAGAAGGCCAGCAGGCGGCCGGGCAGGCCCAGGATGGCGCCGGTGTGGATGTCGTAGTTCATCCGCAGCAAGCGGTCGCCCGCGTTGCCCTCCTCGAAGCGCTCTTCGGCGATTTCGGCGCCTGTGGCGGGGTCGTACCAGCGCTCGATGCGGCGGTAGAAGGTGCCCTCGTCCGGGTAGACCTGCACCTCGAAGGCGGCGCGCTCGTGCAGCGGCTCGTAGACGACCACGCCGTGGGCCTCCGGGTAGGCAGCGGTCAGCTCCCGGTAGACGGCGTCCAGCGTGCCGACGGCCTCCTCCGGTGCCGTTGGCTGCGCGGCCATGGGCCGCACCTCCTCCGGCAGCGCCTCGCCCCCGGTGGCGAGGCGGTAGACGCCCTCCTTGACCCATTCGAACGAGATTACCAGCCCCGTCAGCGCGATGAAGACGACCACCCAGGAGAGGTAGAACCCGATCACGCTGTGCAGGTCGTAGGTGAGCCGCTTCGGGCTCAGGCCCCAGGTGATCGTGAAGCGCGAGCGCAGGCCCTTCCGCGTGGTCAGCACCTTGCGGTTGGCCGGAAACCACAGCACCAGCCCGCTCAGCAGCAGCACCACGAACACCAGCGTGGCCGTGCCGACGACGATGCGCCCGATCTCGTGCGGCAGCAGCAACGTCGTGTGCAGGTGGACGACGGTCGACCAGAACGTGTCGTGGTAGTCGAAGTGCTCCAGCACCTCGCCGGTGTAGGGGTGCACGTAGGCCCCGATCCAGTGCTCGGGATCCTGCCTGTCCCAGGCCCAGACCTGGTGGGTGCGGGCCGGATCGGTGTAGCTGATCAGCATCATGCCGTAGTCGGGGCCGATCGCGGCGCGTACCTGCTCGAAGGCCTCACTCGGCGGCAGCTTGGGGGCCGCCTCGGGCTCGACGAACCGCACGTCCCGGTCGAAGACGTCCAGCAGCTCCTCCTCGAAGACGTAGAGGCAGCCGGTGATGGCGACGATGAACACGATCAGGCCCGAGCCGAGGCCGAGCCAGAGGTGGAGCTTGCCGATGAACTGTCGCAGGGTCATGGAGCGGGGGGGTGACGGTGGAGGGGACCGGCGGAACGGACGTGCCCTCCGCCGCCGGAGGCGACGGAGGGCCGTCGGGTGTCAGAAGCGGTAGCCGACGCGCAGGCGGAAGGTGCGCGGGGGCTCGAGCTGCCAGTAGTAGACGTTGCCCCAGCGGGTGCCGGTGTAGAGCGTGGCATCGAGCAGGTTGCCCAGGTTCAGCGCGGCGTTGAAGCGCTCGTTCTGCCAGGAGATCGCACCGTCGAGGCGGAAGTAGTTGGGGAGGCGTTCCTGGGCGCCGGCATCCGCCCAGTTCGAGGTGCGGTCGAGCTGCCAGCGGTAGCCCAGGCCCAGCCCCAGCCCGTGCAGCGCGCCGTGCCGCAGGCGGTAGGAGAGCCAGCCGTTGGTGATGTGTCGCGCCCCGCCGAAGCGATCGCCGATGCGGCTGGCGTCGGTATCCTTCGTGATGGTGGCATCGGTGAGGGCATAGTTCAGCACGAGGTCCAGCCCGGGAGCCAGGCTGCCGCGCAGGTCCACCTCCACCCCCTGCGTCTGCGTCTCGCCCAGCTGGATCGAGAAGTTGGGATTCTCCGGGTCCGCCGTGAGCACGTTCGTCTTGCGGATGCGGTAGACCGCCAGCGTCGAGGTCCATTGCCCGCCCAGCCAGTCGTGCTTGAGGCCGGCTTCCAGGTTGTGGCCGCGGATGGGCCGGAAGGGCGTGCCGTCGGCCTCGGCACCGGCTTGCGGCAGGTACGCCTGATCGTAGAGGCCGTAGAGGCTCGTGCCCGCCACGGGCGAGACGCTCAGCCCCAGGCGCGGGGTGAAGACCTGCTCGTGGACGTCGTTGTCCCGCGAGTCCGTGAAGCGGCCGGCCAGCGTCAGGCGGATCCGATCCTCCAGGAAGCGCGCCTCGTCCTGCACGTACAGCGCCGTGTGGCTCTGGGCGATCGTGTAGTTGGCGCGGTTGCGCAGGCTCTGCGTCTGGTCGAACTGCGGGATGCTCTCGGCCGGCAGGCCGTAGGTGGGATGGTAGATGTTGAAGGGCACGTCCGCGCCGAGGATGCCGTACTGGCCGAACTCGGCCAGGTAGTCCTTGTCGGCCAGGTCCAGGCCGGCCAGCAGGCGGTGCGAGACGGCGCCGGTGGCGAACTCGCCGTTGAGGTAGATCTGCCCCAGCCGGTTCTCCAGATGGCTGTCCCAGAGGCCGTAGCTGCGCTGCATGTCCCCGTCTTCAGTCAGGGAGGCCACCCAGACGGAGGATCCGTTGACGCGGTAGTCGAAGTAGGCGAGCTGGGCCGTCAGGCGCCAGGCGTCGCTGAAGCGGTGCGTCAGCGTGACGAACGCGTTGTGGTCGTCGATGACGGTGGGGTCGATGGACGGGTCGGCGGCGGTGAAGTCCTCGGGCACCGCCCCCACTTCGAAGCCGTTGGCCGAGAACTGGTAGACCGAGCCGGGGCTGAGCAGCCGGGCCTGCTGGTAGGTGTACTCCGCCGTCAGCGCCGTGCGCTCGTCGAACCGGTAGGTGAGCACCGGGGCGACGGCATAGCGGTGCTGGAAGTCGTGCTTGATGAACGACTCGTTCTGCTGCGCCACCAGGTTGAGGCGGTAGAGCAGGCGGCCGCTGCGGTCCACCCGCCCGTCGAGGTCGAGCGTGGTACGGTAGAGGTTGAAGCTGCCCACGGTGACGTCGACGGCCCGGCGCGTCTGGCCGGTGGGCTTCTTCGTCACCACGTTGTAGAAGCCGGCCGGCTCCCCGTTGGCCATCATGAACCCGGCGGGGCCTTTGACGAATTCGATGCGCTCGATCAGGGCGGCATCCTCGGAGAGCGGACCCCAGTTGGAGGCCACGTTCATGCCGTTACGGAAGGCCGGGATCCGGGCGCCGCGCATGTGGACGCGGGTGAACTGCGCCCAGTGCTCGGCTTCGGACGCGCCGCTCACGTTGCGAACCACCCCCTCGCGCATGTTCAGGATCTGCTGATCCGCCAGCAGGTCCGCCGTGACGACCTGGATGTTCTGGGGCAGCTCCAGCAACGGCGTCATCAGCCGCAGCGAGGCCGAAGCACGGCTGACGCGGTAGGTGTCGGTGCGGCCGGCAACGGTGATCTCGTCGAGCGTGGCGATGGTCTCCCGCAGCGTGATGGTGGGGAGGACCGTCACCTGGCCGGCCTGCACCACGACGGGCACGGTGCGGGTCTCCAGCCCGACGAAGGACACCACGAGGTCATAGGCGCCGGGCGGCACGCCCCGCAGCTCGAACGCCCCCGTCGAGTCGGTCGTGGTGCCCAGCCGGGTACCGCGCAGGCCAATGTTGATGAGCTCGACGGGCTGTCCGTCGGCCGAAACCACGTGCCCCTGGATGACGCCCGGGGTCGTCTGGGCCAGGGCGACGGAAGGCCCCAGCAGCATCGTGAGCAAAAGGAGGAGGAAGGAGGTACTACGCATGATGGAGAGGGATCTACGAGGGAGGATGGAGACGGGCCGGCGGGCCCGGAATCCGTAAGGGACTGCTATTTAGACTTAATCTATGTTATGGAATGATTCGTTCTCAATCCCTCGCGTGTCAAGCTTGCATGAAGGAAAGCGTGCGTGTAAGGAGCGGGCGCATCGGGGCAGGCCCGTCGGGGCCGGCCCGTCAGAGGCACGGGGGAACGCCCCGCGGGCAGGTCAGGGATAAATCCGTTATCTAGGGAGCGAGGGGCCCCGCTACGTGGCTCGTCCCTACCGTCCGGTTCATCTCCGTCCACCCGGTTCATCGCCGATGGTATCCGACAGGGACCGTACCCGTGCGCCCGGGCCGGTCTTCCGCGCCCGTGGCCTGACGAAGATCTACCCCATGGGCGAGGTGCAGGTGCAGGCTCTACGCGGCATCGACCTCGACCTGTACGAGGGCGAGCTCGTCGTGCTGCTGGGCGCTTCGGGCAGCGGCAAGTCGACCCTGCTGAACATCCTCGGCGGGCTGGACACGGCGACGGAGGGCGCCGTCTGGTATCGGGAGCAGGACCTCACCCGCGCCACGGACCGCGAGCTGACCGAGTACCGCCGCGAGCACGTGGGCTTCGTCTTTCAGTTCTACAACCTCATCCCGAGCCTGACGGCGTGCGAGAACGTGGCCGTCGTCACGGAGATCGCGCGGGATCCCATGGCGCCGGAGGAGGCGCTGGCCCTGGTCGGCTTGCACGAGCGGGTGGATCACTTCCCCGCTCAGCTCTCCGGGGGTGAGCAGCAGCGCGTGGCCATCGCCCGTGCCATCGCCAAGCGGCCGGCGGTGTTGCTGTGCGACGAGCCGACCGGGGCGCTGGACTCGGCCACGGGCATCGTGGTGCTGGAGGCGCTCTCCCGGGTCAACCGGGAGCTGGGGACCACGACGGCGCTCATCACCCACAACGCCGGCATTGCCGACCTGGCCGACCGGGTCGTCCGGCTCAGCGACGGCCGCATCGTGGAGGTCTATGAGAATCGGCAGAAGAAGCCGGCCTCGGCGCTGAGCTGGTGAGGCGATGGCGGTGCTCGACCACAAACTCTGGCGCGACCTCCTGCACCTGCGCGGGCAGATGATGGCCATCGTGCTCGTGATGGCCTGCGGGGTGGCGACCTTCGTGATGTCACTCAGCACGCTCGATGCGCTGGAGCGCACGCGGTCGTCCTATTATGCCGCGTATCGGTTTGCGGACGTCTTTGCCACGCTGCGGCGCGCGCCGGAGCACGTCGGCCGCCGCATCGCCGCCCTCCCCGGCGTGCGGGCGGTGGAGACGCGCATCCGGCTGGCCGCCACGCTGGAGGTGAAAGGATACACCGACCCGGTTCGCGGGCAGATCCTCTCGTATCCCGAGGAGGGGCGGCCGGTGCTCAACGACCTGTACCTGCGTGAGGGGCGGCTGCTGGAGCCGGGGCGGGTGGACGAGGTGCTGCTCATCGACGGCTTTGCCGATGCACACGGCCTGGGGCCGGCAGACACGCTCGTGGCCGTCATCCACGGACGGCGCCAGGTGCTCCGGGTGGTCGGCATCGTGCTCTCCCCGGAGTTCGTCTACCAGGCCGCCCCGGGCGCGCTCTTTCCAGACTTCGAGCGCTTCGGCACGTTGTGGATGGGGCGGCGGGGGCTCGCGGCGGCCGGGGGGCTCGAGGGCGCCTTCAACGAGGTCACGCTGGCGCTCTACGCCGGCTCCCGCCCGGAGGACGTCATCGACCGGCTGGACCGGATCCTGGCACCCTACGGCGGACTGGGAGCCTACCCCCGGGAAGATCAGACGTCCCACTTCTACCTGTCGCAGGAGATGGAGCAACTGGGGCTGATGGCGACGATGTTGCCGGCCATCTTCCTGGGCGTGGCCGCCTTCCTGCTGAACGTCGTGCTGAACCGGCTCATCAGCACGCAGCGCGAGCAGATCGCCATCCTGAAGGCGTTCGGCTACGATAACCTCCGCGTGGGGTGGCACTACGTGAAGATGGTGCTGGTCGTCGCGGCGATCGGGGTGGCGGCCGGCACGGCGATGGGGACCTGGTTCGGGCAGGGGCTGAGCGCGATGTATCAGGCGTTTTACCGGTTTCCCTACCTCGACTACGTGTTGCCCGTGCGGGTGGTCGCCCTGGCGCTGCTGGTGACGGGCGGGGCCGCGGTGCTGGGTACGCTGCACGCGGTGCGGTCCGCCGTGCGGCTGCCGCCGGCCGAGGCCATGCGGCCCGAGCCGCCCCGGATCTACCGCGAGTCCCTCGTAGAGCGGCTGGGCCTGAAGCGGTGGATGGACCAGCCGAGTCGGATGGTCGTGCGTAATCTGGAGCGCCGGCCGGTCAAGGCGCTCCTCTCGATCCTGGGGATGGCCTTCGCCTGTTCCATCGTCATCATGGGGCGGTTCTTCAGCGGGGCGTTCGAGTACATGGTCGACGTGCAGTACGGACTGGCGCAGCGCGAGGATCTGGTCGTCACCTTCGCCGAGCCGGCCTCCCGTGCGGCGTTGCACGAGCTGGCGGGCCTGCCGGGGGTGCGCTACGTGCAGCCTTTCCGCTCCGTGCCGGTGCGGCTGCGCCACGGCCATCGCACCTACCGCACCGCCCTCCAGGGGGTCGCCGCCGAAGGCGACCTGCAGCGGTTGCTGGACCTCGACCTCCGGCCGGTCGCGCTGCCGCCGGAGGGGCTCGTGCTGACCGAGCACCTCGGCCGGATCCTGGGCGTGCGTCCGGGGGATTGCCTGATGGTAGAGGTGCTCGAGGGCGCACGCCCGACGCGGTCGGTCTGCGTCGCCGGGCTGGTGCAGCAATACATCGGGCTGGGGGCCTACGTGGAGATCGGGGCGCTCAACCGATTGCTGCGCGAGGGCGACGTGCTCTCCGGGGCTTTCCTGGAGGTGGACCCTGCGTACGAGCGGGGGCTCTACCGCGACCTGCAGCACCGCCCGAGGGTGGCC
The DNA here is from genome assembly GCA_003285105.1 of Roseithermus sacchariphilus. GTDB lineage: Bacteria > Bacteroidota > Rhodothermia > Rhodothermales > MEBIC09517 > Roseithermus > Roseithermus sacchariphilus. Next base: position 2,918,000 of record CP030158.1, read on the forward strand.
GGGGTCGAGATCCAGCGGCGCGCTATCGAGGATCTCTACGACACCATGGGCGAGCAGATTCTGGTCTTCGCGTTCTTCATCACCTTCTTTGCGGGCGCCATCGCCTTCGGGGTGGTCTACAACAGCGCCCGGATCGCCCTCTCGGAGCGAGGCCGTGAGCTGGCCAGCCTGCGTGTGCTGGGGTTCCGGCGAGGCGAGGTCGCCTTCATCCTGCTGGGCGAGCTGGCGGTGCTGACGCTCGTCTCCCTGCCCGTGGGCTTCGCCCTGGGCTGGGGGCTGTGCCGGCTGCTGGTCCTGCGCTTCCAGATGGACATCATGCGCATCCCGATGGTCGTCCAGCCCGACCTCTTCGCGCTCGCGGCGGCCGTCGTGATCGGCTCCGCCGTGCTGTCCGGGCTGCTCGTCCGGCGCCGGCTCCACCGGTTGGATCTCGTCAGCGTCCTCAAAACCAGAGAATAGCCATGACCGACGATACCCTTCGAGCCGGCCCGGCGCCGGCCCGTCCGTCCTCGTCGCCGCGCTCCGCACGGGAGCAGGGCGGGTGGTTCGCGCGCCATCGAAAGCGCATGGTGCTCGTCATCGGGGCGGTGTTGCTGGCCGCGGCGGTGCTCTACGGCTTCCTGCCCGGGCCGGTCCTGGTGGAACGGGTCGAGGTCACGCGTGGGCCGCTGGAGGTGACGGTGGACGAGGAGGGGCAGACGCGCGTGCAGGATCGCTTCGTCGTGTCGGCGCCGGTGCCCGGCTACGCCCGGCGGCTGCCCTGGGCGGTGGGCGATGCGGTGCAGCAGGGCGACGTGCTCTTGCGCCTGGAGCCGACGCGGGCGCCGTCGCTCGATGCGCGGTCCCGTGCCCGGGCGCAGGCCGCGGTCGCCGCCGCCCGGGCGCGGTTGCAGGCGGCGGAGGAAGAGGTGGAGGCCGCCGGGGCGGCCGCCGAGCTGGCCCTGCGTGAGCTGGACCGCCTGACGCTGCTCTACGAAGCCGGGCACGCCTCGCAGCAGGCGCTGGACCAGGCCCTCGCGGCGCGCCGCCAGGCCCAGGCGCGCCTGCGCTCCGCCACGTTCGCCGTCGATGTGGCCCGGTTCGACGTCGAGGCCGCGCAGACGGCGCTCCGCTATGCCGGCCGTGAACCCGCCGATGGGGACGTGATCGACGTACGGGCGCCCGTCGACGGCGTCATCCTGGCGGTGCACCGAAAAAGCGAAGGGGTGGTGCAACCCGGGCAGCCGCTCGTGGAGGTCGGGGATCCGCGTGCCCTCGAGGTCGTCGTCGAAGTGCTCTCCGTCGACGCCGTCCGCCTCGGAAGCGGGACGCGCGTGCGGTTCGATCGGTGGGGGGGCGAGGCTCCGCTCGAAGGCCGCGTCCGCGTCGTCGAGCCCGTCGGGCTGACCCGCGTCTCGGCCCTCGGCGTCGAGGAGCAGCGCGTGCGGGTCATCGCCGACCTGACCTCGCCGCCGGAGCGCTGGCAGCGGCTGGGCGACGGCTATCGCGTCGAGGCGCAGTTCATCCTGTGGGAAGGGTCCGACGTGGTGCGGGTCCCCTCCAGCGCGCTGTTTCGCGAGGGCGACGGCTGGGCCGTCTTCGTGGCAGAGGACGACGAGGCCGTGCTGCGCCGCGTCGAAGTCGGCCATCAGGCAGGGCTGCAGGCGGAGATCCTGAGCGGCCTGGAGGTCGGCGAATACGTCATCCCGCACCCGGATGCCGACCTGCAGGACGGCACGCCGATCGCGCTGCACGACTGACGCGGCACCGGCTACTGCGCCGTGTACCCGCCGTCGACCATCAGGGCGTGGCCGGTGACGAACGAGGCCGCCGGAGAGCTGAGCCAGACGACGGCGGCGGCGACCTCCTCGGCCTGGCCCAGCCGGCCGATGGGATGCAGGCGGGTGATGGCGGCACGCGCCTCCGGGTCGTCCAGCATCCCGGCGCGTTCCAGCATGGGCGTTTCGATGAAGGCCGGCAGCACGGCGTTGATGCGGAGGCCCTGTGCGGCATACTCCAGGGCGGCGGCTTTCGTGAGGCCGATGACGCCGTGCTTGGCGGCCGTGTAGGCGGGGGCCTGCGCGAACCCGACGACGCCCAGGATCGAGGCGATGTTGACGAGGGCGCCGCCCTGCGCGAGGAGGTGGGGGATCTCGTACTTCATGCACAGCCAGACCCCCCGCAGGTTCACGGCGAGCACGCGGTCCCATGCCTCGACCGGGTAGTCGGCCGTGGGGGCCAGCGTGCCCTCGATGCCGGCGTTGTTGCAGGCACAGTCCAGCCGCCCGAAGTGCCGGACGGTCTGCTTGACCATGTCTTCGACGTCGTGCGCGTTGGCGACGTCGGCGTCGACGGCGATGGCCTGGCCGCCGTGTTCGATGATGGTCTGGGCCGTTTCTTCGGCGGAGGCCCGGTCGATGTCGGCGGCGACGACGCGGGCGCCGGCCCGGGCATAGGCCAGGGCGGTGGCGCGGCCGATGCCGGACCCGGCACCGGTCACGAGGGCGACCCTGTGGGAGAGCGAGGCGTTCATGGTCGGGGGAAGGTTCAGGGAGGGGGACGGGGCGAGGGGCCGGCGGTGTCCGGCCGGAGGGCCGGGGAGCCTGGCCAGAGCAAGTTCCGGGTGGCGTCCACGCTCGTCATCCGGTCATGCCGGAACCCGCTGTGGGGTAAGGGCGGGACGGGGTGTAAGCCCGCGACGCAGAGGGGGCGGCGTCGGCCCGTCATGGCCGGGTGCGGGGCAGGGTGGTGAAAGGGCGATGAAATGGCTATCATGCCGGGGTTCCATGAACCGGTATCCCGCGTCGGTTCGCCCTGCTTTTTTTCCTGCTTCCCCATGCGATTGCGTCTGCTGTGTCTGCTGCTCGTCGTGCTGGCGTCGGGGTGCCGGTCCGGCACGGAGCGCGCCCCTTACCCGGCGCGCCCGATCACGTTCATCGTCCCCTGGAATGCCGGAGGCGGCACCGACACCGTCTCCCGAGCGCTGGCGGCCGTGTTGCAGGAGCGGCTCGGCGTGCCGGTGAACGTCGTCAACCGCACGGGCGGCGGCGGGGTCGTCGGCCATCTCGGCCTCGCCCAGGCGTCGCCGGACGGCTACACCCTGGGGGCCGTCACCGTGGAGATCACGATGATGCACTGGACGGGCCTGACGGAGCTGACGGTGGCGGACTACACGCCGGTGGCGCTGGTGACGAACAACCCGGCCTCCGTGACGGTCGCGGCGGATGCCCCCTGGGACACGCTGGGCGAGTTGCTGGCGGACGTCGAGGCGCATCCCGGGGATTACCTGGCCTCGGGGACGTCGAAAGGCGGGGTCTGGGATCTGGCGCGCATCGGGATGTTGCGGGCGGCGGGGCTGCCGGAGTCGGCGTTGCCTTGGGTACCCAGCCAGGGCGCCGCGCCGGCCCTGCAGGAGCTGCTCGCCGGCGGTGTGCAGGTGGTCACCGTCGCGCTGGCCGAGACGGATGCCCTTCGCAAAGCCGGGCAGGTGAAGGTGCTGGGGGTGATGGCCGAGGAGCGCCTGCCCGGCGCGCCCGACGTGCCCACGCTGAAAGAGCAGGGGCTGGACTGGAGCATCGGCGGGTGGATGGTCGTCAGCGGCCCGGCCGGGCTGCCGGAGGCCGTCCGGCAGACGCTGCGGGAGGCGCTGCAGGATGTGACGAGCGATCCGGCGTACCGCGCACCGCTGGAGCAGGCGGGCTTCAACCTGCTGTTCGTCACCGGCGAGGAGCTGACCGCCTTCCTCGCCCGCCAGGATCAGGTGAACGGCGAGCTGCTGGCGCTGGCCGGCATGGTGCCGTGATGGAGCGGGCAACGGGGCGCGCGGAGCCGCGGCGCACGTGGCCCGTCGGCGGGGCGGTGATGATTCTGCTGGGCGTGGCCGTCTGGCTCTATGCCGGCACGTTTCCCGGGCTGGACGACGGCCACCCCGGCCCGGCGCTGTTTCCGCGGTGGATTGCGGCGGGGCTGGTGGCCGGGGGCGGCGGGTTGTGCGGGGCGTGGCTCCGGCGTCGCCGGAGCGGGGCGGCGGTCGCCGCCGAGGGCGTCGGGGTCCTGTGGGCCGGGCTGCTCCGCGGGGCCGCCGGGCTGGTGCTCGTGGGGCTCTACCCCGTGCTCCGGCCCCTGCTCGGCTTCATTCCCGTTCTCAGCCTCGTCATGCTGGCCGTGGGGCTGATGCTGGGCGCCCGGTGGCCGGGGGCGCTGCTCACGGCCGTGGCCGGCAGCGCCGTCGTCTATGTTCTGTTCACCGGATTGCTGGGCGTACCGCTGTGACGAGTCTGCTGAGCTGGGAGGCCGTGCTCGCGCTGCTGCTGGGCGGGCTCTACGGGTCGTTGTTCGGCGCCATCCCGGGGCTGACGGCCACGCTGGCCGTCGCGCTCTTCATCCCCATCGCCTTCTTCCTCGACCCGCTGATCGCGCTGCCGGCCATCATCGCCATCTCGTCCGTCGCCATCTACGCCGGGGACGTCGGATCGGCGGTGGCGCGCATCCCGGGGACGCCGGCGAGTGCGGCCTACGTGGAGGAGCTGCATGAACTCGCCGGGCGCAAGGGGCCGGTCTACGGGCTGGGCATCAGCGCGATGGGCTCGGCCGTGGGCGGGATCATCGGGACGGTGCTGCTCATCTTCAGCGCCACCGGCATTGCGGCCGTGGCCACTCGTTTCTCCTCGTTCGAATACTTCTGGGTAGCCGTGCTGGGGCTGACGGCGGGCGTGCTGGCCTCCGGCCGGGCGCCGCTGAAGGGGTTCGTCTCGCTCCTGCTCGGGCTGCTCTTCGCCACCGTCGGCATCGACCCGACGCTGGGCTACCCGCGCTTCCACTTTGGCATCCCGGACCTGCTCAGCGGGCTCAACTACGTCGTGGCGATGATCGGGCTGTTCGGCTTTTCGGAGGTGCTGGAGTATCTCTACCGGGGCGGGTGGGCGGCTCAGCGGGCCCTGCCAGAGCTCCATGGCGCCCCGGTCCGGCACTTCTACGTGCTGCCACTCCGGCTCATCCGCCGCTTCCCGGGTCTGGTGGCCCGTTCGTCGCTGCTGGGGGTGTTCGTGGGGTTTCTGCCGGGGGCGGGGGCGGACGTCGGCGCGTGGGTGGCCAGCAGTGTGGAGAAGATGACGGGGCAGCACGACCGTGAGGAGGGGCCGGACCGAACGGTGCTGGCGGGCACGAGCAGCAACAACGCCGCCGTGGCGAGCGCGTGGATCCCGGCGCTCTCGCTGGGCCTGCCGGGGGATACCGTCACGGCCATCGTGCTGGGCGTCTTTCTGATGAAGGGCATCACGCCGGGGCCGCTGCTCTTCGAGAACGACCTGCCGCTGGTCTGGACGCTGTTCGGCACGTTCATCCTGGCCAACGTGGTGCTGCTGCCGGTCTTTGGCTATCTGACGGCGCGGCTGGCTGCCCGGATCGTGCGGGTGCCGTTCCCGCTGCTGCTGAGCGTCATCGCCGGGCTGTGCGTGGTCGGGGCCTATGCGATCAACAACAACGCCTTCGACGTGTGGGTGATGGCCGGCATGGGGGTCATCGCGTTCCTGCTGCGGCGCGGCGGGTTTCCGCTGGCGCAGGTGGTGCTCGGCATGGTGCTCGGCCCGATTCTGGAGCAGAACTTCATGGTGAGCGCCATCAAGTCCCGATGGGATCTGATGAGCTTCTTCGAGCGGCCGATGGCGCTGGGGTTGATGGGGCTGACGCTGGTGCTGCTCGTCGTCGGCCTCCGGCTGACACGCCGGCTGCGGTCCGGCGCCGGGGCACCGGACCGCAGGGAGGCGGCGCGGGAAGGGGAGGAGTGAGGGCACATCGCCGCGCGGGGCGTGCGTGGGGCAGGTTAGCGGCGTTCGGCCGTCCGGCGATCGGCGGCGGGGAGCAGCGGGCGGCTGTTGGCGAAGCCGGCCAGCTGGTCGTCCACCCAGATGAGACGGTAGCTTTGCCGCTGTCCGCCGGCGAAGGCCAGCTCCACGAAGGTGTAGGCGGTGCGCCGGCTGCGGGGCAGGGTGCCCTGCACGGCATAGCCGCGGATGGGACCGTAGGCATCGGTGAAGAGGCTCAGCATGTGGGTGATGTCGGCCACGCCCTGGTCCTTACGGTCGGCGCGGAGGACTTTGCGCAGCGCCGAGGCATCGTCGTGGAGGAGGCCGTCCAGGATGCGTGTGGCGTCCAGGTTGCGCGTCTGGTGCGCGGCGGCCGTAGCCTCGTCGGCACCGGAGAGCCAGTTGATGATCGGCTGCCAGGTGGCGTCCTGCGGCGAGGGTCCGGGTTCGATCCGGCCGGGCTGGCTGTGGATGACGGTGACGAGCCGGTCGCGGGTCCATGTGATGCGGAAGAGCCGGCGGGTTCCGTCGGCGAAGCGGACGTCCGCGAAGGTGTAGGCCGAGCGCTTCGAGCGCGGCACGGTGCCGTGGATCTCATAGCCCACGAGCGGCCCGTGTGCCTGGCGGAACAGGTCCATGAGGTGGATGACGTCGTGGGTACCGGATTCCCGGACGGATTCGAGCATCATCCGGTGGACCAGCGGATGTCGGCGTTGCCGCAGGGCGTCCAGCAGCGTGCGGGTGCGGTCATTGTGGGCCTCGTAGCGGGCGGCCTCGCGGCGGTCGGCGTGGGCGATCAGGTTGATCGTTCCCTGCCAGCGTGCCCCGCCGGCCCCCTCGGCGGGCGGACTGCTGTCGGGCGGCGTGGCCGGCATCCGGTAGGCCTCTGCGAGGAGCGGTGGGGCGTCCTGAGCCGTGGCGGTGCCGAGGCACAGCACCGCGGCGAGGCCGGGGATCAGGACGAAGCGGGAGAAACGGGCGGTCGGGCGGTTCATGGTCATCCTCCGGGAGCGTGGGTTGGGGTGAGGCGCCGGGGCAGCGGTGTGGCTGCGTGTGTTGAAACGGGCTACGGCTGCGCTTCCTGCGGGATGTCATGACCTCGTAGGTGGGTGTCACGGGGCCGTCGGGGCCTGTCAACGAATGTCACCGATGGACGCGCTTCGTGCTTGCAGCTTGTGCCGGTCCCCGGTAACGTGGGGCGTGCCCCGACGGCCGGCGTTCGGTGAGGATGACACCGGCTGCCGGGGAAACCTGCCATCTTCATTGCATGGGTAGACCGATGTTCAGGCAAGCAGACCACACCGGTGACGCCCCGGGCTCCGGGACCGGCGTCCGGCGCTGTGGGCTCTGGCTCGTCCTGCTGCTGTGGTCGGCCGGTGCCGTGTGCGGGCAGCCGGCCGAGACGCTGCTGGGCGATGACCTCACCTACGGCGTCTTCGCCGCCCCCGTCGTCCGGTGGACGGTGTTCGACGGCGATGCCGCGATGCTGGCCGGGGGACGGGTCGGCTGGATCCTGCACGTGCATCCCCGCCACGCGCTGGTGCTCGGCGGCGGGGGCTACGGCCTGGTCACCCGGCACCGGGTGGCCGGCGTCACGCGCAACGGCCGGCCGATGTACCTGACGTTCGGCTACGGAGGCCTCGAACTGGAGTACGTGCACCGGCCCCGCCGCCTGCTGCACCCGACGGTGCAGGTGCTCGTCGGCGCCGGCGGCGTCGGGTACCGGGAGGCCCTCGTCGACGGCGGGCGCACCGGCGCGCTGGAGCCGTTCTTCGTGGTCGAGCCGGGGGTGCGGGTGGTGCTGAACGTCACCCCGCACCTGCGCCTCGGCCTGGGGGGCGGGTACCGGTTTGTCCGGGGCGTGCGGCTGCCTCCCCTCGGGGCGGCCGACCTGAGCCGGGCCGCCGGAGTGGTCAGCGTTCGCGTCGGCCGGTTCTGAGCGGCCGGCTAACGGGGGCGCCGCGTCGCCCCCGCCTCGCACATCTGAACGACCCGGAGGGCATCATGGAAACGTCCGTCAAGTCGATCACCGCCCGAGACATCATGACGCGGGACGTGCTGGCGGCCCGGGCCGACTGGCCTCTCGACCGTCTCGCCGAGTTTCTGCTGGAGCACGGCATCTCCGGCGCGCCCGTGCTCTCCGAAGAGGGCGTGCTCGTCGGCGTCGTCTCCCTGACGGACCTCGTCCGCCACGAGGAGCTGCCCGAGCGTGAGCCGCCGCACGACGTGCCCGCCTACTACCGCGAGATGGTGGGGCGGTACGCGGAGGAGGAGCTGGCAGGCTTCCGGGTGGATGAGACGTCGGATGTGCTCGTGCGCGACATCATGACGCCGTCGCTGTTCCGCGTCGACGAGGACACGCCGGTGCAGGAGATCGCTGAGATGATGATCCGCGGCCACATCCACCGTCTCTTCGTCACCCGCGATCACCGGATCGTCGGCATCATCACGACCATGGACCTGCTGCGGGTCGTGCGGGATCTGTAGCGGTGGGCTGCGGGCTGATGGCTGACCGCTGACCGCTGACCGCTGACGGCTCGCCGCTATTCCATGACCAGCACCGCGGCGCCTTCGATGTCGCCGTCACGCAGGCGGTTCAGGGCGTCGTTGGCCTCGTGCAGCGGGAAGGGCTGCACCGCGGTTCGGACGGGCACCTCCGGGGCGACGGCCAGGAACGCCTCGCCGTCGGCACGGGTGAGGTTGGCGACGGAGCGGACAACGCGCTCCTCCCACAGCAGGCGGTAGGGGAAGGAGGGGATGTCGCTCATGTGGATGCCTGCGCAGACGACCGTCCCGCCCTTGTCGACGGCCTCCAGCGCCCGGACGACGAGCGAGCCGACGGGGGCGAAGAGGATGGCGGCATCGAGGGGGTGAGGAGGCCGCGTGTCCGAGCCGCCGGCCCAGACGGCTCCGAGGCGGCGGGCGAAGGCCTGCCCGGCTTCGTCGCCCGGACGCGTGAAGGCGTAGACGTCCCGCCCCTGATGCCGGGCCACCTGGGCGATGATGTGCGCCGCCGCGCCGAAGCCGTAGAGGCCGAGCCGCTGCACGTGCTCGCCCGCCATCCGGTAGGAGCGGTGTCCGATAAGTCCGGCGCAGAGCAGCGGGGCGGCGGATACGGGGTCGTACGCCTCCGGCAGGTGGAAGCAGAAGCGGGCGTCGGCCACGGTGTATTCGGCATAGCCGCCGTCGCGCGTGTAGCCGGTGAACAGCGCGTTCTCGCAGAGGTTTTCCCGGTCGCGCCGGCAGTAGCGGCAGGTGCCGCACGTCCACCCCAGCCACGGCACGCCCACCCGGTCGCCCCTGGCAAAGCCCTTCACCTCGCCGCCGACCTGCACGACGGTGCCGACGATCTCATGGCCGGGGATCAGCGACCGCTTCGGGCCGGGCAACTCACCGTCCACGATGTGCAGGTCCGTCCGGCACACGCCGCAGGCCTGGACCTTCAGCAGCAGCTCCGACGGGCCGGGCTCGGGGCGGGGGACTTCGCGGTACTGGAGCGGCCGACCCGGCGCCTCCAGCACCATCGCGTGCATGGTTTTCATGAGAGAAACGGGTGCGAGGGATCGGGAAAAGCGAGGCTGACCGGTGGGGTCATGGTATGAAGGATGGTCGGACCGGTGGGTTCCGGCAGGGATGGAGTTCCAGGGCTGCTGGCGGACGGCTGCCGGCTGCGGGCTTCTGGCTGCGGGCTGACGGCTAACTGCTGACGGCTGACGGCTGACCGCTGGCGGCTGAGGTGGCGGAAGCGGCAGGCGGCGCGGACCGGGTCGAGGAGCTTGAGGGCTTGCTTGTCGCGGGAAACGTGCGTAGGTTAGGGATGCCATCCCTCAGACCCGGCCGCAGCGACCGTGTACCCCCGCATGCTAAGCCAACATGGTTGGTATAGCGCGAGACTGTTGGGCCAGGGCGTTGCGGGACAAGGGAATGGAAACCTACAACCTGCGTATTATGCCACCTCGGTTGGGATTATACATGTTATGCATAAAAGGGAATTATAGCGTAGGTCAATAATGTTGAGGCAGGAAGCCGCAGTGCTGGAACCATCCCGCGGCATCCGCCGCCGTCACCTGCTCGGTGGCATACTCCACGGCCTCCAGCAGCGCTTCCGCCGTGTCCGCACAGGCCTTCTTGATCAGATGCTTCAACTTCGACCACAGCAGTTCGATCGGATTGAACTCCGGACTGTAGCGCGGCAGCGGCCGGACGCAGGCGCCCCGCGCCTCGATCTGTTCGACCAGGTCCGGTGCCTCGTGGATGCGCGCGTTGTCCCACAGCACGATGTCGCCCGGCTTGAGTACCGGCAGCAGGTGCTGCTGGATGAACCCGCGGAAGTGCCAGCGCCGCACCGTGCCGGTATGCATGGCCACCGTGCCGGCTCCATCAAAGCCCAGCCAGCCCAGCAAGCTGACGCGTTTTCCCTGCCGCAGCGGGGCCTGACAGACCAGGCGCTCGCCCCGAGGCGCATAGCCGTAGGCCAGGCGCATGCCCTGGATGACTCCGCTTTCATCAACGGCTTTGATCCTGGTCGCATCGACCGTACCGAGCCAGTCGCGGAAGGCGGCCCGCTCGGCTACGACGTCGGGGCGCTGTTGCTGCGCGGCCTGCATCGTCTTTTTTTTCGCGTCAGGCCCAGTCGCGCCCGGACCCGGCCCATCGTGCGGCGGCTGACCCGACGCCCGGTGTGCTCGGTGAAGCGCTGGGCCAGTTCATCCTGTGTCAGGTCGGGCTGGGCCTCAATCCAGGAGCGGACGAGGGCCTCGTCGGCCTCAGTTAGCAGCCGTCGGGACCCGCCGGGTTTTTTCGGCTCGAGCGAGCCGCTCTGCCGGGCCTGGCGAATGACGCGGTCGACGGAAGCCTTGCCGACGGCAAAGCGCTGGGCCAGGTCGGCCCGGGAGCCTTCGCCGCGCTCATAGGCACGGGCGATGCGCCACCGTAGATCGGTGGAAAGGGGAGCGGGCATCAGAGTAGCCAGAGCAAAAGGAATGGATACAGAGTCAGACTGAAGATAACATCAACCGCGATGACCTACGCTATACCATGAAGCTAATATCGTTATTCAATCATAAAGGTGGAGTAAGCAAGACAACAACGGCTTTTAACTTGGGCTGGATGCTTGCAGAGCAAGGACATAAAATTCTTATTGTTGACGCTGATCCACAATGTAATTTGACAGCCTTAGTTCTAGATTATAATTCGGTAGAAGATATTGAAATATTCTACTCGGAGAATCCTGGTTGTGATTTATCGAGCGGGCTTGATCCTGTAATGTCTGGAAGAATTGTCGGATTAAAACCTGGTAACCCTATAAGAACATCTAATGATAACCTGTATTTATATTGTGGAAACTTGGCGTTGTCAGAGATTGAAACTCAAATTAGTGTAGCGTTAACGACGAGTTCGGCCATCCCAGCGATTAAAAATATTCCTGGAAGTGTGGGAGAGCTTCTGAGAATTACAGGAAAAGAGCTGGAATTCGAATTCATTATTATAGATATGAGTCCCAGTGTTGGGGCGTTAAACGAATGTTTGTTAATGGCAAGTGATTTCTTTATAATTCCTACATCTCCTGACTTCTTTTGTGCGCAGGCAATAAAATCATTGTCAAATGTCATCCCGAGGTGGAATAAGGAAATTGAAATATTTAGACAAGAATCTATTGACTATCCCATACCCAAGAAACCGCCGAAATTTATTGGATTTATTTCTCAGCGCTATAGACCTAGAGGCGGTGCGCCTGCAAAGTCATTTCAAAGATGGATTGATTTTATTAAAGAAATTGTGAAAAAAGAGCTTGTTCCATCGTTGGAGCCTATAGGCATGACAGTGGGCGAGGATGAATTTCGTTCGGTTGTATCTGGAGATGAGCCGTATAATCTTGCAAATGTAGCGGATTTTAATTCCCTAATTGCTCAATCACAAAAATATAATGTTCCTATATTTTCATTGACAGATGACCAGATAGAACAAGGAGGTGTTATCTTGGAAAATATGAAGGAAAGCAGGGACAATTTTAGGAATGTATTCTCTACTCTTGCCAATGAAGTTGTTGAACTCACAAAAATTACTTAACAGCGCACTGTAGTGCGCGCTTGTTCCGCTGGAGCTACACATGCCCCACTGAGCTTGGTCATTATCATTATACTGCATTGCACAATTGCACATGAGTCAAGAAAAACCCCAAGTTACGTTCATTGAACAGAACGCTCCTGTTGACGAGTATGGGAGAGCCCTTTACGCCGTGGCCCGTTCGGTTCTCAGAGCGCTGATAGATTCGCTCTCGAATGAGGACTTGACCGATTTAAACACGCCTCTCGAGGATGTCAGGATGAGGCAACTCGCCAAAGTGGTTCGACTGGAGCGTGACAAGGGTATGCGTGGGGACGGATTCGAGTGGGCTGTCCATGAAGCAATCATGGGCGGCGAGCCGAAGGTCATAGATCCGGTACATGCTGCACTTCGGAGGGCTTCGAGATCTGTTAAAGACGCTCCGCCTATGTCCGTAATGTTCGGGTATGAGCGAGCGAAATATCTAGGCTTTCTTGATGCAGTAATTGACGAGGCTGGAACTGAATCTTATCTTCTTCCCGAGGGGCGTGGCCGTCCTTTTAGCTTTGGTCCTTGGGTCAACAAAGCAGCAGAGGGCCATCTCGCTGAACCAGATCTTCCAAGAAGGATTAAGAAAATATGGAAGACTGACCTATTCCTTTCAACTACGGAAGACCCTCGGTACTTCGCGGCTACGATCAAGTCGAATTACAAGCAACTCGAAGGTGGCCGGGGTCTTCGCGTTGGCATAGTGCCTGAGTCTACAGCGCTCGGGAATCGCCCTGGCGTCCGCTATGATCAGAAGCATGGCTTGTGGGTCGTCACTCTCGACGACCCGAATGGGTTCATGGGTTTATTCAATGATGGATACCACGCCGTAGCGAGGGCAATGTGCACTCTCGGTAAGCAACAGCCACCTCCGTACTTTACAAAGCCCAGTGCAAAAGGGCGGAAAGTCCAAGAGCAGCTAGAAAAGTATCCTGATGCTAAAGTTTTTGATATAGAGAATGCGCTTGATGAGGCAGCACAACAGGACCTTGTGGTTCAGAACAGCAAGCTTGTCAGTGTCAATGCCCCAGAGTGGCTCCACATTAAGCAGATGGCACCAAAGATTATCTCACCCAAGCCTAAGTTTGTGAAGCTCGATTAGGGCAGTATAACCCCTTTATGGCCTCCCTTTGTCAAGGGCAAAATCGTCCGTAGCCGAAAAAGGCAGCTTCTTCGGTTACCCTCTGGCTCTCAGGCACCCATCTACTCGTCGCTGCGTGTGTCCTGTCTGTGTGGTTTCGCACCCGTCTGGGGCGCCGTACCCAACACCTTTTGAGGGTCAATGACGCAAGGGCTGAGGAACTGCCGCAGCCTCGTCCAGCTCGGCTCCCGCCAAGCGCCGCTAGAAGACATCACGTTCACTGATACGGTCGGCATCTTGTCGTGCGTGCTCACCGAGCGATTCGAGGCGGTACTGCCAGGAGGTGTTCTGTACGTGCGCCAGCAGTTCGGCGCGTTTGCGGACGAAGTGGGTGCGACGGCGAAGCAGGTCCCGCGTAGCTCGCTTCTCTTTGGGATAGACGTGCGCCAGCGGGAAGGTGCCCCCGCGCAAGAGCCGGGCGATGGTGTGCGCATCCTGACGGTCGTTTTTGGTCTTGTCCCCATGGACAGCCTTCATATAGAGGGCGTGCTCAAGGACGAAGGCGATGCCCTCGCGCTCACAGAGATCCGCTAACCAATACCAGGTGAGGATGCACTCGCAGCCGACGACGAGTTCCTCACGGAAGGGCGTGATGGCCTTGAGGAAGCTCTTGGGGTTAGCTAGCGTGTTGCGCTCGAGGAGAACGGTGCCCGTGGCGTCGAGCACGCAGACGAACATGGTCTTGGTGTGTAGATCGACGCCGGCGTAGTGCGTATGTTGGCCGTCGTAGAATCTCATGGCAGATCCTCCTGGGGTCTGGTTTTGAGAGGTCCCGAACACCCTGTCAAGATAGGCTTCGGGAGGAGGCCATGATTAATATCCAGCGCATGAGCGCGGATGCAGGGCTGGGCGGTGCTGGCGCAGCCGAAGTTGCTACCGCTGAAGGTTTTTCTGTATTTTGAAAGCAGCGCCTGCAGGCCCTGAGCAGGTTATGCGCAAGCCGTTGGGCGGACAACAACCTTCCGACACACCACGTGGTTTACGGTGCGAGAATCAAACGCCATGGCCGCAGACACAGCGCTCGACACCGCGTTCGCCGAAATCGCCAATCGCGTCATCCCTGGCGCTTCTCTGCTGCAACATCGTCTACTCTCGGGCGGGGTCTCCGCGGCCGTACATGTTCTCGACGTGTCCACCCCTCGCGGGCCGACCAGCCTCGTCGTCCGCAGGCACGGCGCTGCAACTTGGAAACAACTCCCCGATGACGTCACGCAGGTGGAGTTCAGTCTGCTCGCTGCCCTGCATGAAGCGCGCCTACCTGTTCCCGAGCCGCTCTTTCTCGACGTAGATCGCCAACTGCTGCCCTCGCCCTACTTCGTGATGCGCTTCGTGCGCGGCTCGTCTGAGATCGCAGCACCCGTGTTGGACCACGCCCTGCGTTCGATGGCAGCCTTCCTGGCTCGCCTTCACTCGCTGGATGTACGAGCCCTTTCGCTGCCTCCGTTACCCAGTCGTGAGGACCCGATCAAGGCCGCGCTACAATTCGCTGCCGATGACTCGTCACTATGCGACGTCATCTCCTCGCTCAGTCCGGAACAGTCACCTCCTACCCTTCTCCACGGCGACTTTTGGCCGGGCAACATCTTGTGGGACAAGGGCGAAATCACCGCCGTCCTCGACTGGGAAGACGTCGCGATCGGACCTGCTGCCTCTGACGTTGCTTGTTGTCGTGCAGAAGTAAACGTGCTCTTCGGCTTGGACGCCGCTCGTTCCTTCACCCAGTACTATCGCGCCGCTTCCGCCAATTCTCTCCATGATCTGACCCTGTGGGACTTCTACGTCAGCTCTGCGGCTCTTGCCTCTCTGAGCAAGTGGAGGCTCCCGCCGGAGGTTGAAACGGAACGCCGCGAACGAACCGTCGAGTTCCGCGCTCACGCCATCGACCGCCTCACGCGTGGCTGACAAGGCATCGGTGGCCCCGCATCTCGCGACTTCATGGGTACGAGGGCTTTCGTCGCGAGCGTTCACCGCGCACGCTGGCGTCGTCCACCACCGCATCACGCAAAGAGACGTTGCCCTTGAGGTGTACACAGCGCTAGCACTCAGGTCACGCGCCTCCCTTCACCGCATTGGACGGCGTGAGCGGACCCGATCGCGGAGTAGTGATGGATCGCTCCCAATACGCGTTGACTCCCAACAGTCCAATGCACCTGTCGGGGAGCTGGGCAGGTCTTTTCTTGTTGAGTCCGTAATCTTGTGTAAAAGTGGCGTGGCATAGAGAAGCCAGGAAGCGTGAGTACGCGGCATAACCATCGCATGAGCTCGGATGCAGGGCTGCTCGGCTTTTTCCCGGCCGGCGTTGCTGTTGCTCGTGTCTGCTGCTATGTTAAACGAAACGGCCCGTAGGCCCTGTATCGGTTGTGGCCGGGCCGCCAGGCAACGGTGATAACGATGAAGCTTGTAGAACCAACCGAGGGTATCCCAATCAATGGCATCGATGTGCCGCGGGAGCTGTACTGGGTCGTAAGCTCACCTGCGCCACTCGCTGGTATGAGATACCCGCAAAGCGATTTCCCGTGGCCCAGCCTCCATGCAGCAGGTTTTTCCTACGTCGTGTCCCTCCATCCGGGATCGTATAACCCGGCACCTCTGGAACGGCTCTTCGACGAGCGACTGGAGGATCTCTTCAGTGGAGATCCACCGGCTGATGTCAACTCCGAGCGCGCGAAGGTTGAGCGTGCCGTTTCTGCTGTCCTTGAGGCCTGGAGATCAGGGCATGGTGTCGTGGTGCATTGTGTTGGCGGCCGCGGCCGGACCGGAACCGTGATCGGATGTATCCTTCGGGAACTCGGGTTCTCGGCGGCGGAAGTGATCGATTTCCTTGACCGCGTACATAAGACTCGCGGCAAGTCCGGGTGGCCGGAGGCGAAGTGGCAGAGCGAGCTTGTCGACCATTGGAAGACCCATGCCTGACGCCCAGCTTGCAGACGGACGGCGCTGCGCGCCGCCGCTGATATTGAGCGTTAACCGATCCCTCGCATCCGGCCTGTTCGGCCACCGCTTCTTCCTCGGTCGCCGTGCCGAGTTGGCGTAGTTCTGCCAGGCGCTGTCGGGCAAGGAGGTAGCTTCTGCTGTGCGTGATCTTTTCGGCCCCGGGGGACGGCAAGATCGCCTTGCTCCACGAGTTCGCTACGCCGACGGCCGAACAGGTTCGTTCAGTTTACCGGCTGGATGGCCGCGACGTGGACCCTTCCCAATGGGCTTTCCCCTCGCCCTCTCGCAGGCCAGCGACCCGGAAGCACCTCGCTTATCCCCGGGCGCCCCGGCCGACCTGCTTCCCGCCGCTCCGTCTTCCCGGGAAAGGATGGTCACCCGCATCAACGTCTGCCGTATCGGGGCCATAGAGCGGGCGCCGAAAGGTAGTGTAGCCCGCCGCTGTACGTCGGCCGGAGTTTGCGTACTTTGCACGTCGACCGTAGGCGCTGTACCACGTCCTGTCTGCCGCCCTGGGGGCCGCTCAACCGTCGGAGCCGATCATGACCGAGCATCATCGTTCTCTTCTCCAGGCCGCTCTACGATGGGTGTGCCTCGACGAAGCACAGCAACACGCGTTGGTCTCAGCCTTTTCGTCGCGTGAGGTCGAGGCGGGAAAGCACATCGTACTGCCTGGCTCGACGGCGCACGAGGTGCTCTTCGTGGCCCGTGGTCTCCTGCGGTTCTACTATCCCTCCGCGGATGGGCGGGAGTCGAACAAGGCATTCGTGGCGGAGGGCGAGTTCGCCGGAGCCCTTGCCGCGGCCAACCTCGGCCTGCCGCTGCTCTACGGCATCGAAGCCCTGGAGCCGAGCATCGTCCTGACGATGCCGTGTGCCGACTTCGTCGCGTTGATGGATGGCGACCCCACGTTCGAGCGGCTCGGGCGCAAGCTGGTCGAGATGATCCTCGTGCGGAAGGAACTCCGTACGCGCTCGCTTCTGCTCCAGACTGCGACGGAGCGGTACCTCGATTTCGTGGAGCAACGTCCCGACCTCCTGCAGCGCGTCCCGCTGTATCACATCGCGTCGCTTCTCGGTATCACCGACGTGCATCTCTCGCGGATCCGGCGGGAGTTGGCCCGGGCTACGCCCGCTGCGTGAGCGGGTCCTTCTGAACACAGGTTAAGGCGCTCGGGGCCCGCACTCGCATACCTTCCGCTCGGGGCATCTACGAACGGGCCGTCGGAATCCCTGCCCTGCAGGTCCCTCTGCGCTCGCCACGGGCTTCTCCCCGGTGCGCGCCGGCGCTGCACGCCCGGAGGCGATCGAGCGCCGCTTCATCTGGATGTACGCCCGTGCCCACGCTCATTCACCCCGAACTCTTACCCGCTCTCCACATGAAAAAGACCTCGATCCTGGGCCTCGGCGCGATGGGCGCCCGCATGGCTGCACGTCTGCTCCAGCATGGGTATCCCGTCGTCGTCTACAACCGCACCCCAGAGCGAACCGCGCCGCTGCGGGAGCAGGGAGCGGACGTGGCCGCTACGCCCCGGGAAGCCGCCGAGCGCGCCGACGTCGTCATCTCGATGGTTCGCGATGATGCCGCTGCACAGGACGTCTGGCTAGCGGAGGGGACCGGCGCGGTGCATGGCCTGCGCCCCGGGGCGGTCGCCATCGAGCCCAGCACCGTGACGCCGGCATGGGCGCGGCGCCTCGCAGCGGCCGTTGCAGCCCGAGGCGCGTCGTTTCTCGACGCGCCCGTTGTGGGGACGCGCCCGCACGCTGAAAGCGGGCAGTTGATCTACCTTGCGGGGGGCGAAGGGGCGGTGCTGGATCAGGTACGACCGATGCTGGATGTGCTCGGCGGTGCCGTGCACCCCGTCGGGCCTGTCGGTGCGGGCGCGGTGATGAAGCTCGCCGTCAACGCGCTGTTTGCGGTGCAGGCCGTCGCCCTCGCGGAACTCCTTGCCATGCTAACGGCCTCGGGGCTTGAGCCCGCCGCCGCCGTCGGGGTGCTGAATGCCCTTCCCACCTCCAGCCCTGCTGCCGCTCGGGTGGCAACACGCATCGTGGAGCGTGCCTACGCGCCCAACTTCCCCATTCACCTCGTGGCGAAGGATCTCGGGTACGCGTCGTCCGTGGCCAGGGAGGCGGGTGTCGGCGCGACGGTGGTCGAGGCGGCGCTCAGCGCCTTCGAGGAGGCGCAGCGCCGGGGCTATGGAGGAGACGACATCGTGGGCATCGCACGGTGCTACCCGATCGGTGCGGCGCATGGAGCCGGATGAACACAGAACCCCTCGCGGCACGCCTGCACAGGGCACGGGCATCCGCGGTTCGTCCGTGCATCGGGGCGTCCGCACGCCGTTCATCCCCGCGCCCTCTGTGGGGGGACGTTCAGCCGTTCTGTGACCTTCCAGCCCAACCGGGATGCATGACGGAGGACGCCCGGCTGAAAGAGCATCAAGGAGCGGGCCCGCTGGTTCGCCACAGCCACAGGGCGGCGGCCGTCATCACGCCGGTTTCGATGGCCACCATAAGCCACTGCCTCGGGACGGCACCATCGACGAGCAGGCCAAGGAGGCGTGCCGCAAGGGCGCCGGCCATGAGGTAGAAGAGCACCGTGGGAATGCTCATGGACCAGGGGCGGAGCGCGGAGAGGGCGAGAAAGCAAAGCCCCAGTCCGAGCACCATGCCTCCGCGCACCCGGCGCTCGACGGCCTCGAACACGTCGGCCGGTGGTTCGGGGCCTCCGGTGAGAGGGCCGAACCAGGAGGGAAACACGGCCGCCAGGACGCCCAGGACGACCAGGATGATTCCGACGAGGTGGGATACAGACATCGTGTTTTCTGAGTGCTTGCCAGGTAGGAGTGCAACGTGGGCCTCTCAGGGAGACCACCTCAGCCCCGTTTTCTGCTCGGACACGGACCAGAGTTTCGCTGCCATGTCCCGGTCCAGCACGTGGTCGTGCAGAGAACACTCCCCGACGGGGCCGACCGTCTCCATGCGTTTCGTGGGGCCGTAGAGGGCTTCGGGTTTCAGCCCCTCTTCCGTAGCGCACATGACCTCGGGCCACGAGCCTTTCTCCGCGGATTGTGCAATGATCCGAGAGGATAGGGCCCAGACGATCTTGTTGAATCGGCTGGCTGTGTCCTTCAGCAGGTTCGTTTGCGAGGCGCCCGGATGGCAGACGTAGACCTGGACGTTCTTGCCGGAGGCCCGGACCCGGCGTTGCAGCTCATAGCCAAACATCATCTGCGCCAGTTTGCTCTGGGCGTAGGCATTCCACGCCGAGTAGTGTTCGTCGAAGTTGAGGTCCTCAAACTGAATACGCTTCAGTCCCATCTTGTACGCGTTACTGCCGACGATCACAATGCGGCCCTCCGACGCCTCGATCCGCTCGAAGAGCAGGCCGCACAGGAGGAAGTGGCCGAAGTGGTTCACGCCGAGTTGGCTCTCGAAGCCGTCCACGGTGATTTCCTGCCTGGCCACCTGTGCGATGGCGGCGTTGCAGATGAGAGCGTCGATGCGGGGAATCGTCTGAAGTACTTCATCTGCCGCCGCCCGCACAGAGTCCAGCACCGCCAGGTCCATGCGTACGAACTGGATGTCGGTATCCTCTCCAAACTCATGTTTCAGGGTCGAGATGGCAACGGCCGTTTTTCGGGGGTTCCGGTTCATCATCACCACGCCTGCGCCCTTCGACAGGAGAATGCGCGTGGCCTCGAACCCGGCCCCCGCATTGGCCCCCGTAATGACAAAGGTTTTACCGGTGAGAGAGCCAAGGCGGTCTGGTGTCCAGCCTCTCGGGCCGAAAGGGTTCTGTTTCATTTCCGTATCTGATTCAGTTAGTAAGAGGTGCGTCCGGGGATGAGATTCCCGCCCGCCTTCGCAGCGTCCAGCCGGAGCGCCGGGGGCCCAGGCTGTCGTCATGGTGCCCTCCCGGACAGGGGTCGGATCCATGGGCTTGTTCAACGGTGCGCCATGAGCGTGAAGGTGAGGTCGTCGCGGTGCGCGTGCAACGGTCGAAGAGAACGGGCATGGGTGGCAGGCACCGTTCTCGAGCGAGCCGTGGACGCCGAATGGCTGGCAAGCTGTGTTGCATCATACCTCTTCGATTGCTCCCGGATGCGCTGCATTCTATCCCTTTTATGCCTGATCCCCTCATTCCTGTTGAATCAGGCATGTGCATCAGTACATTGGGGCATAACCCATCTAGCTCTGCCATGACCGATCTCTCTGCCCTCATCGCGCGGCACCTTCCCGCACCGGGTACCCTCGACACCCCGCTGGACGGGGTTCAGTTGTTTCGGGTGGATGCCCCCATTCCTCGGGTGAGCACTATGTATCCGACGAGCCTCTGCGTGATCGTACAGGGGGCGAAGCGGGCATTTCTGCAGGGGCGCACGTTGGTCTACGAGGCCGGCCAGACGCTCTGTGTGACGGTGCCTCTTCCCGTTGAAACGGAGGTCCCGGCTGCCACGCCGGAGGTCCCCCTTCTGGGAGTGATGGTGAGCCTGGAGAGCCCGGTGGCCGCTGAAACCATCGTTGCCTGCCAGGCTGCGCGCACCTCGTCCGATCGCGCGCTCGACGCGGCAGAGATAGGCCGTCCGGGCGGGATTGGTGTCGTTCGATGGGATGATGCCTTCGCGGAGGCCCTTCGGCGGATGCTCGACCTTCTCGGTCACCCTGAGGCGATTCGGGTGCTGGGGCCGGGGCGTGTTCGTGAGGTGATCTTCGCCGCGATGCAGGGCGAGGTGGGCGTGCGCATCCGGAGTCACCACGGCGGCGGACCGGAGATAGCACGAATCGTGGCGTACGTGCGAGACCACCTCCACGAGTCGATTTCGGTCGAGGACCTTGCCCGGAGGGCGGGGATGAGTCGAGCCGTGTTCGACCGGCGTTTCAAGGCGGCCACGACCTATGCCCCGTTACAGTTCATCAAGGCGATGCGCCTCAACAAGGCCGCCCTGCTGCTCCGGCAGGGCGCTTCCGTGAGCGAGGCCGCATATGCCGTCGGCTACGTGAGTGTATCACAGTTCAGCCGCGAGTTTCGACGTCAGTTCAACATGCCGCCACGGACCTGGAGGCGTGCCCACGAGCGCGAGGAGATGCGGGCGCCAACGGTTCCGTTTATCTCAGGCCCGAGGACCGTCGTGCCGTGAGTGTACCCGGTGTTGATTCCCCTCTGCGTGCTCGGCCTCGATCGGGCAACGGCTCTCGTGAGGGGCTCCGTCAGCCCCCTGTTTCCGGCCCGACGGCCTTCGCGAGCGTTTCCGCCTCCTCCGGATCCGTTCGGTTATGCGTGCGGCACCGGGCCGGCGACGTCGTACGTCAGGAGAACGATGCCGCTGTTTCGGTAGACGCGCTGCCCCGTCAGGGTCAGGGCCTGCCTCATGGCCGGGGAGGGCAGCAAGGGGCGTCCGCTCCCCAGCAGGATGGGAATGATGGCCGGCTCGACCGTGTCCACGCCACCGAGTGCCAGAAGGCTGCGAAAGAGCGCCCCTCCGCCGAATAACCAGATGTCCTTCCCCGGCATCGACCGCAGCTCGCGTAGCTGTTGCTCGGAAGCATCCGCCACGATCGTCACGCCGGGGTGATCTTCCGGGCGGAGTGTTCGAGAAAACACGAGGATGCGCATGCCCTGGAAGGCCGGTGCATCCTGCGGCAGCTCCTCGTAGGTACGCCGGCCCATCAAGAGCGTGTCGAACTGGCTGTAGAGCGCGTTGAAGTCGATCTCGGGATCTTCGGGTAGCCAGTCGATCTCCCCATCGGGCCCTGCGAGGTACCCGTCGAGGCTGCATGCAACTTGATAGCGGATGCGTCTCATGGAGGGGGGTATGGCGAGCTGGGTTCTGGGATTGCCTGCGTCTGAGGAAGCAAGCGGGAAACCCCTGTGTGGTGGACGGTGCGGATACTATGGCCTGGTCTGTGACAACGGTATGGCAGGGGGTTATCTTGATGCTCAGCGAAGTGCGCCGTATTGGCCGTATGCGCGGTGTGGGGGTGTCGGTTTCTTCCAGGTTGTCTCTGATGGTCAGGTTGTCTCTGAGGTCCATGCGCTTTCTTGAACGGCGAATCCCCCCCGTGGCGGTGACATTGCTTTTTGCCGGGGTCATGGCTGCGCTCTCCTATGCTGTGCCGGCCACCGTTCCGATACCGGGGCGGGCTGTGCTCGCGATGGTGTTGGCCGCGGTCGGGGTGGGGATGGCCCTGGCCGGTGTGCGAGACTTCCGCCGCCATCGGACGACCACCAACCCGATGACGCCCGAGCATGCCTCCGCTCTGGTCGTGAGCGGCATCTATCGCTACAGCCGCAACCCGATGTACCTGGGCTTTTTGCTGGTGCTGGCAGGATGGGGCGTGTACCTGGCCCACGGCGTGGCGCTGCTGCTGCTGCCGTTGTACGTCTGGTACCTGACCCGCTTTCAGATCCTTCCCGAAGAGCGGGCTCTGGAACGGCGATTCGGGCGGGCGTTCCGGGACTACACCCGCTCGGTGCGGCGCTGGGTGTAGACGGGAGTTGCCATTGTGGTCCGTGCTGTCGCTTCTTGGTGCATGGGAGATGCCTCTGCCGGTGTGTGGGGGAGGGGCGCCCCGCGTGTCCTCGTTCCTTCTACCAGCCCGCCCCGTCGGGGCTCTTTCCATGCATGCCAGGCTCCTGTTCGTGCTCGTCTTCACGCTGATGCTGCCCGGCCTCGCCCGGGCCCAGGAGGCCCCGTCGACGGCGGTGATGGCCTCCCTCAAGGGATTACACGACGTCACGGCGACCAACCTGCTGCGGACGGCCGAGATGCTGGATGAGGCGCTGTTCGCCTACCGGCCCACGGACGACGTCCGCACCGCCGGGCAGATCCTGGCGCACGTGGCCAACGCACAGTTCGCGTTTTGCTCGGCGGCGGCCGGGGAAGCCAACCCGAATCAGGAGAACTACGAAGAGACGGCGACCACGCCGGAGGCCGTCGTAGCCGCGCTGCAGGCGGGGTTCGATTATTGCGCCGGCGTCTACGACCGGCTGACCGACGCCGAGGGAGCGGTCATGCGAAGCTTCTTCGGCCGGGAGATGGCGGGCTCGGGGATCCTCGCCTTCAACTCGGCGCACAACTACGAGCACTACGGCAACCTGGTCACCTACCTGCGCCTCAACGGCCTCGTCCCGCCCTCGTCCCAGCGCTGAGGCGCCCCCGGAGTGCGGGTCCGGCCGTCTGCGGGGCGCGATTCCCGGCAGCAGCGACCGTTCCGGCCAGCATCATGCATCGACGACGCTTTATCAGGACGGCGCTGCTGGCCGGGGTGCTTGCATCCCGGCGGTGGTGGACCGGGGCGAGCACGGGGCGCCCGCTGCTGGTCGACGCCGACACGGCCAACGAGATCGACGATCTGTACGCGATCGTCTGGACCCTGCTCCAGCCGGATGCCCATGTGGTCGGGCTGTCGTCGGCACAGTGGAACCACCGTCTCTCGCCGCCGGACACGGTCCGGCAGAGCCAGCGGCTCAACGAGGACCTGCTGCATCTGCTGGGACGTCGGGACATTCCGCATCCGCTCGGGGCCGAGATGATCATGGGCAAGCCCTGGGGAGGCGACGAGCCGCGCGACTCCCCGGCGGCGCAGTTGATGATCCGCGCCGCCCGCCGGATGCCGCCCGGTGAGAAGCTGGTGATCGCCAGCCTGGGCGCCGTCACGAACGTGGCCTCCGCCCTGAAGCTGGCGCCGGACCTCATCCCCAGGGTTTCGTGCTACATCCTGTCCGGACGATACTTCGCCGATCGGGGCGTGTGGGACAAGGACGAGTTCAACCTGCGTAACGACCTCAACGCCGCCAACTACCTGTTCAACACCGAGGGGCTGGAGTTGCACGTCATGCCCGTCAACATCCTGTACGACTTCACCTTCCGCCTCGACGAGGTCATGGAGCGGCTTGCAGGGCAGGGGGGCGTATGGGAGTATCTGGCGACGCGCTGGCTGACGCACAGCCCCTCCAGCGAGACCTGGATCATGTGGGATCTGGCCCTCATGATGGCGCTGTTCCGGCCCGAATGGGCGAGCCAGCGACGTGTCCCGACGCCACCGGAAAACGTCCGCCGCGAGGTGCACGTCTACACCGATGTCGATGAGGCCGCGATGCGGGCAGGCTGGTGGGAGACGGTCGAGCGGGCTCAGGCCGCCGCCCGGTAAGGCCCAGCCTGCTGCCCGGTACGGTTCAGCCCGCCTCCGGGAAGGCCCAGCCGTTGTGGTAGGTGGGTTTCAGGTAGGCGTTGGCTTCCTCGTCGTCCTTGAACCGGCCCTGCGCGGCATCCCAGTAGAGCTTCCGGCCCGTCTTGTAGGCGATGTTGCCCATGTGCGCGTTGATGGCCGCGATGCTGCCCGTCTCGATGCCGCACTTCAGGATCGACGGATCGTTGGCCTGCATGGCCTCGACGAAGTTGCGGGCGTGGAAGGCCAGATAATCGCCGTTGCGCGGTTGTTCCGGGAGCGCCTCCATCTTGTAGACGCGCCGGCCGTCGCGCGTTTCCGTCTCCGGGATGAGCTCCCACCCGCCGCGGTTGACCACGAGCGTGCCGTTGTTGCCGATGAAGGCGATGCCTTCGGTGCGGCCGTAGTTGCCGCCGTCGATGCCGGTGGCGTGCTCCCAGAGCATGTTGAAGCCGTCGTACTCGTAGACGGTCTGGAGCGTGTCCGGGGTCTCGGAGGCATCGTCCGGGTAGGCGAATTTGCCGCCGGAGGCCATCACCGAGCGCGGGGCGGTGGCCTGCATGGCGTACAGGGCGATGTCGATCTCGTGCACGCCCCAGTCGGTCATCAGGCCGCCGGCGTAGTCCCAGAACCAGCGGAAGTTGAAGTGGAAGCGGTTGGGGTTGAACGGCCGCGAGGGGGCCGGGCCGAGCCACATCGCGTAGTCGACGCCGGGGGGCGGGTCGCCGTCGGGCTGCGGGGGGATCGGCTTCATCCAGCCCTGGTAGGCCCAGACCTTGACCAGGCGGATCTGGCCCAGGTCGCCCGAGCGGACGACGTCGATGGCCTGCTCGTAGTGCGGGCCGCTGCGCTGCCACTGGCCCACCTGCACCACCTTGCCGGCCCGCCGCGCGGCGGCCACCATCGCGTTACACTCTGCGATCGAGTTGGCCAGCGGCTTCTCAACGTAGACGTGCTTGCCCGCCTCCAGCGCGTCGACGAGCATACGGCAATGCCAGTGGTCCGGGGTGCCGATGATGACCGCGTCGATGTCGGGGTCGTCCAGCAGCGCGCGGTAGTCCGTGTAGAGCGCCGGACGGTTGGGGCGCAGGGCCTCGACGTCGGCCGCCCGGCGGTCCAGCACGCGCTGGTCGACGTCGGCCAGCGCGATGCACTCGACCTCGGGGATGCCCAGGTGTGCCCGCATGTTCGACCAGCCCATGCCGTTGCACCCGATCACGCCGAAGTGGATGCGTTCGCTGGCGGGGGCCAGGGGCTTCCCGGCCAGCGCGGCCTCTGTGGCCCAGCCGGGGAGGCCGGTGGCGGCCGCGGCGAGCGTGGCGTGCTGTAAGAAGGCTCGGCGGGTGGTCTTCATCGGTTCGAAGGGGATGGGTGGAGGGGAGATCGCTGCGCCCGGGGCGGCACCGTCCCGTATGATGCGGACCCGGCCGATGAAGTGCAACCCCCGGCGGGCCGCCTACCGCCCGTCGGCCCCATTCGCCTTTTTTGGTAGGAAAATGGCCCTTGTAAGCGCTTACAAGGGCCGTCAAAGATCAAACAATCTGCATGGAAACGGACCCCGGTCCGTGTGATATTGTTCATCCCCCGCCCACCCTGCTGCGTGTTCGACCCGGACCGTTCATGACGCTCGAAGAACTGACCCGGCACTACGACTTTCACGGCAAGACGATCGTGGTCACCGGGGGTACCGGTGTGCTGGGTGGTGAGATGGCCTGTGCGCTGGCGGGCTGTCGCGCCAACGTCGTCATCCTCGACCGGGACGAGCGCCAGGCCGGTCGGGGCCTCCGGCGGGCCACGGCCCATCCGAACGGGCAGGGGACGGTGGCCGTCGTCTACGGCGATGTGCTCCGCCGGGACACGCTGGAGCAGGCCAATGAGCTGATCCTGTCCGAGTTCGGCGGGATCTACGGGCTCGTCAACGCCGCCGGCGGCAACCGCGCACAGGCGACCACCAGCCCCGACCTGAGCTTCTTCGACCTGCCCGAAGAGGCCCTCCGCTTCGTCTTCGACCTGAACATCGTCGGGACGATCATGCCCACCCAGGTCTTCGGGCGCAGCATTGCCCGGGCCGGCGAGGGGGCCATCATCAACGTCTCGTCGATGAATGCCTTCCGCCCGCTCACCCGGATCCCGGCGTACTCCGCAGCCAAGGCGGGCATCAATAACTTTACGCAATGGCTGGCCGTTCACATCGCGCAGGAGTATTCTCCCCGCGTGCGGGTCAACGCCATCGCACCCGGCTTCTTTCTGACGAAACAGAATGAGTTCCTGCTCACCGACGAGGTCACCGGCGACCTGACCGAGCGCGGCCAGACGATCATCGCCCACACGCCGATGGGACGCTTCGGCGATCCCGAGGACCTGCTGGGCACCGTCCTGTGGCTGCTGTCGCCGATGTCCGCCTTCGTCACGGGCGTCGTGGTGCCCGTCGACGGCGGCTTTTCCGCCTTCAGCGGCGTCTGACCCGCCTCCAGGCGGCTGACTCGCCTCCAGGCATCTGATCCGCCTTCTCCTTACACGTTTGTCTGCGATCCCCCGACCCATGGCCGACTTTCCCGAAGCCGCCCGCCCCCTCTACGAGCTGACACCCCGGCACGACTTCTTCGTCGGTATCGACTCCGACGGATGTGCCTTCGACACGATGGAGATCAAGCACAAGGAGTGCTTCATCCCCAACATCATCAAGTTCTGGGACCTCCAGCCGGTATCCAGGTACGCCCGCGAGGCGGCCGAATTCGTCAACCTCTACTCCCGGTGGCGCGGCATCAACCGGTGGCCGGCGCTGGTGATGGTGTTCGACCTGCTGCGGGAGCGGGAGGAGGTCGTCGCCCGCCGCGTGACGATCCCGGAAGCCCCGGATCTGCGGGCGTTCATCGCCTCGGGGTTCCCGCTGAGCAACGAGGGCCTCCGGGCCTACATGGACGAGGCCGGCTCCACGCCCGAACTGGTCAAGGGGCTGGCCTGGTCGGAGGCCGTCAACGCCGCCGTGGACGACATGGTGCGCGGGGTGGCGCCGTTCCCCTACGTGCGCGAGAGCCTGGACCTGATGGCGAGCCGGGCGGACATGGTGGTCGTCTCCGCCACGCCCGTGCCCGCCCTCACCCGGGAGTGGACCGAGCACGACATCGCCCGCTACGTCCGGGTCATCGCCGGGCAGGAGATGGGCAAGAAGGCGGAGCACCTGGCGCTGGCCACGGGCGGGAAGTACGACCCGAGCAAGGTGCTCATGATCGGCGATGCGCCGGGCGACCTGAAAGCGGCCCGGGCCAACGACGCGCTGTTCTACCCCATCACGCCCGGCCACGAGGACGCGTCGTGGCGGCGCTTCCATGACGAAGCCTTCCACCGGTTCGTCGAGGGGACGTACGCCGGCGACTACGAGGCGGGCCTCGTCGAGGAGTACCTGGCTCATCTGCCCGAGACCCCGCCCTGGAAGCAGGGGTGAGCCGGGGTGGCGCGGGGAAGCACGCGCACGCACGGCTCGCTCCTCCGTCCACGCCGACCGCTCCCGGACCTCAACCCGCCCCCCCATGGTCATTGGCCGAGGATACGAACAGGGGTATCTGAGCGAGGAAGACGCACGGGCCCTCCTCGACGAAGCGCTGCGCACGCAGCCGCTCGACGGCAAGCGGCTGCTCATCATCATCCCGGACTCGACGCGCACCGCTCCGATTCCGCTGATGTTCCGGCTCTTCCACGAGCTGCTGGCAAAGCGTGTGGCGGCGCTCGACTACCTGGTGGCGCTGGGTACCCACAAGCCCATGAGCGAAGACGCCCTCAACCGCCTCGTCGGCGTCACCGCCGAGGAGCGCCGGACCACCTACGCCGGGGTCCGCGTCTTCAACCACCGCTGGGACCTGCCCGGCACGCTCGTCCACATCGGCACCATCCCGGCCGACGAGATCGGGGCGCTGACGGGCGGGTTGCTCCGCCAGGCGGTGGACGTGACGATCAACCGCATGATCTACGACTACGACCAGGTCCTGATCTGCGGCCCCGTCTTCCCGCACGAGGTGGTCGGCTTTTCCGGCGGCAACAAGTACTTCTTCCCCGGCATCAGCGGCCCCGAGGTGATCGACTTCACGCACTGGGTCGGGGCGGTCATCACCAGCTACGCCGTCATCGGCAGCGGCTATACGCCCGTGCGGGCCGTCATCGACCGGGCCGCGCAGGAGGTGAAGGTGCCCAAGCTGTGCTGCTGCCTGGTCGTCAAGGGAGACAACAACCTGGCCGGCCTCTACGTGGGCTCGCCGGAGGAAGCCTGGGAAGCCGCCAGCGCCCTGTCCAGCCGGCTACACATCATCTGGCTCGACCGGCCCATGCGCCGCGTGCTCTCGGTCATGCCCCGGATGTACGACGACATCTGGACGGCCGCCAAGGGGATGTACAAGCTCGAACCGGCCGTGGCCGACGGGGGAGAGGTCATCATCTATGCGCCCCATATCGACGAGTTCTCCTACAGCCACGGGGAGCACATCGAGGCGGTGGGGTATCACGTGCGAGACTATTTCCTCAAGCAGTGGGATCGGTTCAAGGACTATCCCTGGGGGGTGCTGGCGCATTCGACGCATCTGCGCGGCATCGGCACGTACGAGAACGGCGTCGAGCGGCCGCGCATCCAGGTGACGCTGGCCACCCGCATCCCGCGCGAGCGCTGCGAGAAGGTCAACCTCGGCTACCGCAATCCCGACACCATCGACCTCGACGACTGGCGCGGCCGGGAGGACGAGGGCATTTTGCTGGTACCAAAGGCCGGCGAAATGCTGTATCGTGTAAAACCGGGATGAGGCCTCGCGGCCTCTCTCCGGACGTACGACCTGTTGTACCTTTTTCTGACTTCAACCGGACACACATCCCATGGCAACACAGGCAACCGCTGACATCGGGTTGATCGGGCTGGCCGTGATGGGCCAGAACCTCGTGCTCAACATGGACGACCACGGCTACACGGTCGCCGTCTTCAACCGCACCGTCGAGAAAGTCGACGAGTTCGTGCAGGGGCCGGCGCGCGGGACGAAGGTCATCGGCACCCATTCGCTCGAAGAGCTGGTGCAGACGCTCAAGCGTCCTCGCCGCGTGATGATGCTCGTCAAGGCCGGCAAGCCCGTCGACGACTTCATCGAGCAGCTCATCCCGCTGCTGGAGGAGGGGGACATCATCATCGACGGCGGCAACTCCAACTACAACGACACCATCCGCCGCACGAAGTACGTCGAGAGCAAAGGGCTGCTCTACATCGGGACGGGCGTCTCGGGCGGGGAGGAGGGCGCGCGCCACGGCCCCTCGATCATGCCGGGCGGCTCGCCGGCGGCCTGGCCGCACGTCAAACCCATCTTCCAGGACATCGCCGCGAAGGTGGACGACGGCTCGCCCTGCTGCGACTGGGTGGGCGAGGACGGCGCCGGGCACTTCGTCAAGATGGTGCACAACGGCATCGAGTACGGCGACATGCAGATCATCGCCGAGGCCTATCACCTGATGAAGGAGGGCCTGGGGATGAGCAATGCCGCCATGAGTGAGGTCTTCGGCCGCTGGAATGAGGGCCAGCTCGACTCGTACCTGATCGAGATCACGCGCGACATCCTGGGCTACCGGAGCGAGGACGGCGAGGAGATCATCGACAAGATCCTCGACACGGCCGGGCAGAAGGGCACCGGCAAGTGGACGGCCGTCTCGGCGCTGGAGATGGGCATCCCGCTGACGCTCATCGGCGAGGCGGTCTTTGCCCGCTTCCTCTCGGCGCTCAAGGACGAGCGGGTGGAGGCCTCGCGGGTGCTCTCCGGCCCGGATCCGGCCTATGACGGGGATCGCGAGGCGTTCATCCGGGATCTGGAGGAGGCCGTCTATGCCGCCAAGATCATCTCCTACGCGCAGGGCTACATGCTCATGCGGGCGGCGGCCGGCGAGTACGGCTGGAACCTCAACTACGGCGGCATCGCGCTGATGTGGCGCGGCGGCTGCATCATCCGCTCGGTCTTCCTCGGGCGGATCAAGGAGGCCTTCGACGACGACCCCGGGCTCAGCAACCTGCTGCTGGCGCCCTACTTCCGGGACGCCATGGAGAACGCGCAGGCCGCCTGGCGCCGTGTGGTGGCGCGTGCCGTGGCCCTCGGCATCCCCACCCCGGCCCTCTCTTCGGCCCTGGCCTTCTTCGACGGCTACCGCCGCGAACGGCTCCCGGCCAACCTGATCCAGGCGCAGCGCGACTACTTCGGCGCGCACACCTACGAGCGCGTCGACCGCCCCCGCGGGGAGTTCTTCCACACGAACTGGACCGGCGAGGGCGGTGCCGTCACCGCCGGCTCGTACGAGGCGTAGCGTGTGGTAGGCCCCAGGGCGAAGGGCGAAGGGCGGCCCGTTGACCGGGTTTCCCTTCCGCTCTTCGCCCTTTCATCTTTCCGCACTCCACATTGAACCGAGACGTCAACCAGCCATGGGAAAGAACGTCATCGTCGCCCAGTCCGGCGGCCCGACGCCCGTCATCAACAACTCGCTGCGCGGCATCATCGAGACGTGCCGCGCCATGCCGGACACGTTCGGCACGGTGTACGGGGGGTATCACGGCATCGAGGGGGTGCTCCGGGAGGAGCTGCTCGACCTGTCGGCGCAGCCGGAGGAGGAGGTGGCGCTGCTCGGCGTGACGCCGTCGGCCGGCAGCATCGGCACGTGCCGGTACAAGCTGAAGGCACACCAGGAGGAGGACTTCGAACGCGTCGTGGCCGTGATGAAGGCCCATGACGTCGGGTACTTCTTCTACATCGGCGGGAACGACTCGATGGACACCGCCCACAAGGTGGCCCGCCTGGCGCACGAGCGCGGCCTGGACCTGGTGGCCACGGGCGTGCCCAAGACGATCGACAACGACGTCGGCGACAGCGCCTTTCAGTTGATCGACCACACGCCGGGGTATGGCAGCGTGGCGCGGTACTGGGCGCTGACGGTGCAGAACGCCAACGAGGAGAACCGCGGCTCCAGCCCGGCCGACCCGGTGCTGGTGATGCAGGCGATGGGGCGTAAGATCGGCTTCATCCCCGCCGCCGCCCGCCTGGCCGACCCGCACCGGGAGATGCCCCTGCAGATCTACATGAAAGAGTCCGGCCTGACGCTGGAGCAGATGGCCGACCTGGTCAACGACGAGCTCAAGCGCAGCGGCCGCTGCATGGTGGTCGTCAGCGAGGGGTTCGACGTCGGCGCCCTCGGGGAGCGGCGGGACAGCTTCGGCCACACGCAGTTCTCCTCCAGCCAGACGACGGTCGAGCAGGTCGTGGTCAACTACCTCAACGAGGTCGGGCTGGCGGCGCACGGCGCGGCACGCGGCAACGTGGCCGGCACCGACCAGCGGCACAACATGATCTATGCCTCGACGGTCGACCTGGAGGAGGCCTACAAGCTCGGGCAGAAGGCCGTCGAGGTGGCGATGAAGGACGGCTCCGGGTACATGAGCACCATCCTGCGCGAGCCCGGCCCGATCTACACCGTCCGCTACGACAAGGTGCCGCTGGAGCAGGTCGCCAACTCGGAGCGCAGCTTCCCGGCGGCGTGGATCGCCGAGAACCGCATCGACGTGACGGACGCCTTCCTCGACTATGCCCGCCCGCTCATCGGCGACAGCTGGCCCACGATCCCGCTCATCGACGGGCGGCAGCGCTTCACGCGGTTCCGGCCGATCTTCGCCGGGCAGAAGCTGGAGCCCTATGTGCCGCAGGCGTATCGGTAAGAGAGCCCGCCGCCGAACAGCGCTTAAAAAGCGAACGCCCCGGCCTCTCCGTTTCGGGCGGAGGCCGGGGCGTCTGGCGTGGTGGTCAGGGACGGATTTGAACCGCCGACACACGGATTTTCAGTCCGTTGCTCTACCAACTGAGCTACCTGACCGAAGGGCCGGCAAATATAGGGAGCCGGCCGCGCCTGTGTCAACCAACCCGGCCGGGCGCATCGGGTTTCATCGTGGATTGACAAACGCGCGCCGGGTGTCGGCTAGGTGTTCGTGGCCCCCCACATCAGCTTGGAGCGCAAGGTCTGGAAGAAATCCTGTTCGGGGAGTTTGACCAGGTTCACGGTGTGATCGGCGCGGCGGACGGTCAGCCGCAGCGGGTCCTGCTCGGCGACGTGGGTGACGCCGTCGGCGGCGAGGACGTAGCGATGCGGGGGGCTGGCGATCGTCGCCTCCACCACGCAATGGTCCGGCAGCACGATGGGGCGGACGGTGAGCGTGTGCGGGGCGATCGGCGTGAGGATGATGACGCCGGCGCCGGGGACGACGATGGGGCCGCCGGCGGAGAGCGAGTAGGCGGTGGAGCCCGTCGGGGTGGCCATGATGAGCCCGTCGGCCCAGTAGGTGTTCAGGGGGGTGCCGTCGACGCGGACGTCGATGGTGATGAGGCCGGCCGTGCCGCTGCCACCGAGGACGAACTCGTTCAGCGCCCAGGTGGTCCGGGTGCCGCTGGGGGCTTCCAGGCGGGCTTCGAGGACCATGCGCCGCTCGATCCGGTAGGCGCCCGCCTCCAGCAGCCGGATCGTATCGGTCAGTTGGCCGACCTCGATGTCGGCCAGGAAGCCGAGCCGTCCGATGTTGACGCCGAGGATGGGGGTGGGGGCCGTGCCGAGGGCGTGGGCGGTGTGGAGCAGCGTGCCGTCCCCGCCGAAGGAGAGGATGACATCGGCGCGGCGGGCGAGTTCGCTGACGTGGTGGGCGTCGCACGGGGCGAGGTCGGCCAGCCCGCGCTCGCGCAGCCCCCGGGCCACGGCGGCGTCGAGGCAGAACGGCAGGCCTTCCTGCCGCAGCCACGCCAGCAGGGTGGACACGGGGCCCCAGAGCTTGTCTTTCGTGGTGTTTCCGGTGATCCCGTACGTCATGGGCGGCGTTCGTTCGGTGGGCGCCACGCCAGTATAATCGCCGTTCCGCCCAATCGCTATGGTTCCCGAAGGGTTCAAGAAAAGGTGTAACGCCGGCGAGGCTTGCCCTTACGCAGGAAGCAGGGGATCTTCGAGACAGCCGGCCGGTCCGGTGCCGGCCCCCTCGCGTCCCCGGACGGCTGACGGTTTCACCCACGATGACCCGCATGCTTCGTACTCTGCTGCGTCCATTCCGCCGGTACGCCCACTGGCTGCATCTGCAATGGCCGGCGGGCACGGTGGAGCCGTTGCCCCGCGTCGACGAGCACTTCCGCACGAACGTCCCCGGCGTGTACGTGGTGGGCGATCTCGCCGGGGTGCCCTTGCTGAAGTTCTCGCTCGACTCCGGCACGCGTGCCGTCCGCCATCTGGCGGGCGAGGCCTCGTTCGAGCCGGGACCGGAGGGCGATGCGGTGGTGGACGTCGCCATCATCGGAGCCGGTGCGGCGGGCATGGCCGCCGCCCGCGAGGCCCGGCGCCTGGGGCTGTCGTTCGTCGTGCTGGAGGCCAACCGGCGGTTCGCGACCATTCGAGACTTCCAGGCGGGCAAGCCGATCTACACGTACCCGAAGGAGATGGTGCCGGCCGGTGAGTTGACCGTGACGGCGACGGTGAAGGAAGCGCTCGTCGAGGAGCTGGAGCGGCAGACGGCCGACATCCCGGTGCGCTGCGCCACGGCCGAGCGCGTCGAGCGCGCCGGCGGCCACCTGCGGGTCGTGCTGGAGGACGGGGAGCCGGTGCCGGCCCGCCGGGTCATCGTCGCCATCGGGCGGAGCGGCAACTTCCGTCCGCTGAACGTGCCGGGGGAGGACCTGGGCAAGGTGCATCATCGCCTGCTGGACCCTGCGGCCTATGCCGGGCAGCGGGTGCTGGTCGTCGGCGGCGGAGACACGGCGCTGGAGGCGGCCGTCGCGCTCGTCGATGCCGGGGCCGAGGTCACGCTGTCCTACCGACGCGCGGCCTTCGTCCGCCCCCGGCCGGAGAACGTCGCGCAGGTCGAGGCGCGGCTGGGGCGGTCAGGGCCGGGCTCGCTGCGGCTCCTGCTGGAGAGCGAGGTGCTGGAGATCCTGCCCGACCGCGTGCGGCTCCGCACCCCGAACGGAGAGGAAACCCTGCCCAACGACAGCGTCTTCGCCATGACCGGCCGCGAGGCCCCGCTCGATTTCTTCCGGCGTTCCGGCATCGCGCTGCGCAACGACTGGGGTTCGGTCGGCTTCGGCGAGGTATGGCAGGGGCTGAAGCGGCTGGACCTAGCGCCGCTGCGGCAGCTCAACATGCGGCGGATCGGGGCGATGAGCGCCTTCATCCTGCTGATGGTGGTCGTCTACAACTGGAAGGGGGGCGGTGTGCTCTACAGCCTCCACCAGGAGGCCGGCACCTTTCCGTTCTCCCTCGGGGTCTACGCCGAGCGCGCCCTGCCCGCCGATTCGTGGTTCGGCATCCTCGTCCGCTCCGCCCAGCAGCCGGCGTTCTGGTACACGCTCGCCTATTCCCTGATCGTCGTCGTCTTCGGCGTGCGGCGCATCCGGCGGCGGCGGACGCCCTACGTCACCGCGCAAACGCTCACGCTCATGGCGGTGCAGGTCGTTCCGCTCTTCCTGCTGCCCGAGCTGGTGCTGCCCTGGCTGGAGAAGAACGGCTACCTGGCCCCCGGCTTCTGGGACGCCCTGTTTCCCCGGACCGAGTGGGCGGTGCACGGGCGCGAGTTCTGGCGGGCCTACGGCCTGATTCTGGCCTGGCCGCTGTCCGTCTACAACGTCTTCACCACCGAGCCCCTGTGGTGGTGGCTCGGCATCTGCTTCGTGCAGACCTTCGTGCTGATCCCGGGCCTGATCTATTTCTGGGGGAAGGGCGCCTATTGCGGCTGGATCTGCTCGTGCGGAGCGCTGGCCGAGACGCTGGGCGACACGCACCGCGACAAGATGCCGCACGGCGAGGCCTGGAACCGGTTCAACCTGGCCGGGCAGGTGATCCTGGCGGTGGCGCTGGTGTTGCTGTGCTGGCGCGTGCTGGGCTGGATCTGGCCGGGGAGCGTGTGGGAGCAGGCGTTCAACCAGGTCATGTTCGGGCAGGTCTTCGGGATCGAGGCGAACTACAAGTGGATCGTGGACACCGTGCTGGCCGGGATGATCGGCTACGGCGTCTACTTCTGGCTGAGCGGCCGCTTCTGGTGCCGGTTCCTGTGCCCGCTGGCCGCGCTGATGCACATCTACGCCCGGTTCAGCCGCTTCCGCATCCTGGCCGACAAGAAGAAGTGCATCTCCTGCAACGTCTGCACGAGCGTGTGTCATCAGGGGATCGACGTGATGAGCTTCGCCCAGCGCGGCCTGCCGATGGAAGACCCGCAATGCGTCCGCTGCTCGGCCTGCGTGCAGAGCTGCCCGACGGGGGTGCTCACCTTCGGCCAGGTCGACCGCCGGACGGGCGTGGTCGTGACGGTCGACGAGCTGGAGGCGTCGCTGGCGCGGATCCGCGAGGAGCACGGGCGCTGAGTCCGGGCGGGCGGTTACCGTTCGGTACGGACCACCCGGAAGCCGATGGTCACACTGGCACTACCCGGTCCGTCACGATGGCGATTGGAGGGGCGGACATGGGCCGGCAACTGCGCCCAGCTTCCCCCCCGTAAGCCCCTGTTCGTGCCGGTTAGAGGACCCTGTGGGTCCTGAATGGACGCTCGGCTATAGGCATCGGCATCGTACCAGTCGGCAACCCACTCCCACACGTTACCGAGCATGTCGTATAGCCCCCAGGCATTGGGCTCGAGATTGCCGACGGGCGCCGTGTAGGCAAACCCGTCGCTGTGTATCGCATCGGCCCAGGGAAGCCCGAAGGCGCGGAAGTTCCGGTCCGCATAGTTGGCCACTCTGTGCAGAGCGGCGGGCTGCAGATCGGCGGGCCGCGCATTGGACACACCGCGTACGCTGCCCCGGGCACAGGCGGCGTATTCCCACTCCGCTTCGGTAGGTAGGCGGTAGGGCGTGCCCTCTTCGAGGCTATTCAGCCACGCAATGAAAGCCTGGGCGTCCATCCAGGAGATACAGACAACGGGATGTTGGGGCCCCCCGTGGGCGGTGCGCCAGGAAGCCGTGGGTTCCTTGCGAAAAGCAGACCGGCCGGCCTGCCGGGATCGCTTCTCGTCGAACACATGGCACCCTCCGGTTCGTTCAGCCGTGGTGCGGTACCCGGTGGCCTCGGCGAAGGCCCTGAACTGGGCGCGTGTCACCTCATGCTGCCCCATGAAGAACCCCCTGGAGATCGTGACGTCATGCGCCGGGCGCTCGTCTGCTGAGCCCGT
Organism: Roseithermus sacchariphilus; assembly: GCA_003285105.1. Taxonomy (GTDB): domain Bacteria; phylum Bacteroidota; class Rhodothermia; order Rhodothermales; family MEBIC09517; genus Roseithermus; species Roseithermus sacchariphilus. The sequence continues at coordinate 2,954,312 of CP030158.1, forward strand.
ATTCGATCCCATGGTGAAATGACCGGGTGGGACATACACGAAGGACATCCCCGTGAGATTGCGAAACAGGGCGGGCTGCATTTTCAGATGCTCCCGCCAGTATGTCATACGGGTTCGGGCTTTCGCCCGCAGGCTGTCATCCCGCGTCGTGTCACGAACATCCGTCCCATAGTCGGTCAGAAATCGGTGCCAACTCTCGATCTTGAAAGCCGGCTGGAGTCGGGCGTCCGTGTCGTGTCGTCCGGCCTGTGCAAAGGCCGAGTCCATCGAGTGGATCCAGGTGGCGCGGGCGTGTTCCTGTTGCCGGCGGAGACGGTACGCCAGAGAGTCGATAGACACCCTGTCGGTGGGGCGGAGGGGTTGTAGCCGAGCCTCCGGCAGCACGAACACGAAATCGCCCTGGCTGAGAATGGGGTCGATGAGCTTGCCGTACTGGGGGTGTTGCGATTCCCCGGAATAGGTGATGACCTGATCCTGGAGATACATGCCCAGTTCCAGGCCGGTGACGTATCCGTCGCCGGAGATGTCCGCGGCACCCTCCAGGCCGGTCACGAACAGACTGCGGAAGAGGCTCTCGTCCGGGACCTCCTCGTCGGCACTGCCGGAGGTAATGAATTGGCGAACGGGTTGAGAGGTTTTATAGCGGATGGGTTCGAGCGCCCCGCGGGCCGATGCAAAGATCTTCCCGGCGAAGCAGGCGTCGAAGACGAAGAGGGCATGTTTTGACTGAATACGGCGGGCGAGGCTGGCTATCTGATTCATATCCATGGCCCGCGAACGAAAACCGGTGGAATCGAAGTGTGGATTCGGGGCATTCGTAGGAACGATGTAGCCGAGTTCTGCTCCGTAAGCCTGCCGCATGGTGTAGCCGTGACCGGCGTAATAGAACAGCAGGCGGTTTTCCGGGTGCTGTCCGTGCTGGTCGACGAAGCGGCGGAACGTGTGCTGCAATTCGGTGGCGGTCAGGTCCATGGCCACCTCTACGGAAAAGCCGTGGCGCTCGAGAACCTGCTGCACGGCCACGACGTCCCGGCGAACCCCCGGGAGGGAACTCCAGCCCGGTCCGTAGGAACTCAGGCCGACGATGAGGGCGTGACTGGAGGCATACAGGCGGAGCGGCGTGCCGTTGCTGGTTTGCACCCAGAGCTCGGAGTCGGAGGCGGACTGAGCCTGTCCAGGTGGGACTGGCCCGATTTGCAGTGCCAGCCATATCGCGGCCAGGGCCAGCGGGCGGCTTCCGAACGGAAGGGTAGCCTGGGGCATGGGTAGCGGGAGTCAGGGCCAGCGAATGAGTTGCGAGAGGCCGGCCAGATCGAGGATGTGATTCCGCCAGGCTGGCAAGCTCGTGTACGCGGGATCACGCCGTTCCACCTCCTCCAGAATGAGCAGGGCGTCCGTATAGTAGTGTTTTCGAGCCAGGAAGACGGCAAATTGAAGCCGTGGAAGGACATGGTCCGGGCCGTCCATCAGGCGGTGTTCCAGCGTTCTCAGGATCTCTGCCTCGGTATCCGTTGCGACCCGAAAGCAGCTATGGTCGGCCGGGGATCGGTCGGGATCTTGCCGGACCTGCACCCAGTAGCGTTGCCCCGGTGTGAGGGTTGCTGCGCGGGTCTGGGCGAAGGTAAGCGCCGTGTCCGTGGCGGTTGAGACCTGTGCCAGGAGGGCGCCGTCCAGTTGACAGGTTACCGGGGAGTAGTCTACATAGAGTTGCAGGTGATAGGAGGGGGCTCCGGGCCATGGGCGCAACCACTTGAAGGCGGGCTCACGAGTCAGCACGAGGCCTTCCCGGGGATAATAGAGGCGCAGGGGACGATCGGCTCCGCGGGTGAGCCCGGTGGGCTGAGGGGGAGGGCGATCGAATAACCATGCCAGCGTAGAGTCTATCCCGAGCGGCGCGCCCGATTGTGGTCCGTCGCCCACGCCCACGAGGCTACCGGGGCCGAGCAAGACGAGCGATCCGTCTCGATAGAGGAGCCGGGCGGTGGCATTACCTTCCGTGCGGATGGAGTCGGATCGGGCAAGTGCATAGTGCGTGGTCAGAGGGACCCATCGCTCCGGCTCTGATCCGTCGGGAACGGCTTTCTTGATAGAGACGGGACCGGCGAAGTGCACCACCCAGGCCTGGGTCGGAGGGGTCGGCTGAGAGCGAAGGTGCAATGGAGGAGGTAGCAGGGCCAGGCTGAGGGAGAGCAGTAGATGCTTCATGCCGGGTATTCAGGTATATCAGGGCATGGTACCCTGGTTAGGGCCTGGGTGGCCAAATCAAATCAAAGCAGCCGGGTGCAGCATAGCGGATGGATCTGTTGTCAGATATGGCGTGATCTCGCCATTTTCCCCGTGGATTCAGGTGCGTATGTACTGGCACGGCCCATGGTGCCTCAGGGCATACCACCCCAGGGCTGCCTGCGGGGATCACCCCGGCGTTTGATCTGAGAGCCCATGGAAGCGGAAGGTGCCCGACATACGGTGTGGACGGCAGGCCGTATCATGACCTTTCCGGCTTCCTCAAAGGGAAGGGCGGACAGGGGGCGTCGCCGTGCTGTCCCGTCCATGGGGCTGGTAGGGCTGCTCTGGTTGTGCGGGTGCGTCGGTATGAGCGGTGCGTTCCAGTCCGCGCTGGGGCAGCCTGTGGAACTGGGGATGCAGGCCATAGACCTCGGGGCACCCCTGTCGCCAGAGGCTATCCGCTTCCTGCACGGAGACCGCCGCGGGCCGCTGTGGATCGGCACGACGCAAGGTATCTATCGTTACGATGGGTTTGATCTGGTGACCATACCGGCCCTGCACCAAGTAGCGGCGGGCCTGGAGGCGGAGGTTCGTCCTGAGATCACGTTGATGACGGAAGGGCGGAGCAGGCAACTCTGGATTGGTACGGGAGACGGTGTGTATGGCTATGATCCGGAGAAGGAACGTCTCCGGGTTCTCGGGCGGGGCGATCCGTTGCTCGGATCAGCCAGCCGCCTCTGTGAGGATCCAGGCGGCCGCCTCTGGGTCATTGCCGGCTCGGGGCTTCACCGGGTCGACCCGTCCGAGGATGTCCTCAAAACATACCAACTGCTGGTAGAGGATGTGCAATATCTGAACCTGGGGGGGCAGCTATCCTGTTCCATCGGTGTCGATGGGACCTTCTGGATGAGTGGAACACGAGGCCTGTATCGCGCCGTGGACGATTCCATGGAGCACATGGTGCCTACGACGCACTCGGGCCGCATTCCTCCGGCCTCAGTAGCCGCGGGGGACGTCCTGCCTCTGCATATTGACGTGCAGGGGCAGGTGTGGAGCAGCACGCAAGGGGAGGTCCTGCGCTGGAATCCTCACGAAGAGACGCTGGCCGTCTTTGCGGACAGGCCGGCAGAAGTGTTGTACGAGGATCGGGGAGGACGAATGTGGGCCGGATTTGCCGGGGGGGCCGAATGTCTGACAGCCTCAGCCGGTGTCACGCCTTGCCCGGGGAGCATGCCCGCTCCGAGGGAGGTCGTGGTGGCCATGGAGGACGGGCCACAAGGGCTTATGTGGATCGGTACCCGAAGCGCCGTTCATCTGATCGAGCCTTCAACGGGGCGGGTCCACGGCTACGCCGCCTTGCCCGACGGTCCCGATGAGGGTCGTCGGCGATCTCCCGCCTACTTCGGGGATGCCCGGGGGCACCTGTGGATCCTGGGCTTGGACAGCCTCTACAGCGTCTCCAAGCAGCTCTTCGAACCGGTCGGTTCTGCCATGCCCCCCTATGGCGGGGCACCATGGACGCGGACGCTGCTGGTCGACGGCCGCGGAACGCTGTGGGCCGGTATGATCGGAGGGGTGGGGTGGTGGGACGCCCGTTCGGGCAGCTTCCGAGAGGTGGCGCTCGACGGAGGGCCGCATCAGCGGGTCCGTGTCCTCTATGAGGACCGGCAGGGTGTCCTGTGGGTAGGGACCGATCGGGACCTGCTGCGGATGGATCCCTTTCGTCGACGTGCGGAGCGGTTCCTGGATCCAACCGATTCACCCGAGCATGGGTGGGGTATCACGGCTATCCTGCAGGATGGGCAGGACACGCTCTGGATTGGGACGTACCACGGCCTGTACCGGTTGGAGGCCGGACGTGGTGCGATGCGGCGCCAGGTACTCGCTTTGCCTTCCGGTGTGCGCCCTGCCGCTTCTGTCTGGAGCCTCCTTGGGGCGGGGGGCGGGGAGATCTGGGTGGGGACGGGGGCTGGCCTGTGCCGCCTGGACGTTCGCTCTGGGGCCTGTACGGCATGGTCCCTGGCAGACCGGGCCGTTCTGGTGCTCTACCGGGATCGTCAGGACCAACTCTGGGCCGGTACGGATCAGGGCCTGTTGCGATGGAACAAGGGGCGAGAGGTCTTTGAACCCTTTGCCCTGCATCTGCCCGGAGACCAGCCGTTACGGATCCTGTCCTTGTTTGAAGATACCGAAACACGGTTCTGGCTTGGAACCAACCGGGGATTGTTCAGCCTGGATCGCATTTCCGGTCAGGTTCTGAAGTACTCGATGGGGGAAGGGGGGCTTGGCGAGACGATCCTCGCGCTGGCACAGGGCCCTCGGCAGCAACTCTGGGCTGCCATCCACAAAGGCGGGTTGGTGCGTATGCGTGCCGGGCCTGGGCCGGATCCGCTCCCGCTCCTCCGTCTCGACGTAAGCCCGCCTGGGCGGTCACCGGGGCAAGCGCCGGCCTCTAGAGCCGGGCCCTCTCGCACCGATGTGAGGGCGTCCTATGCCGTGCACGCCCTGGAGGGCTCACCCTCCGCTCCCGTAGCGTATCAACTGGACGGGTTCTCAAAGGACTGGCAGTATGGAGCCGCTCGGCAGGACGTTTTCTATCCTCGTGTGCCGCCGGGACGTTATCACTTCCGTGTCCGGGCTGCAGATCGCATGGGGAGATGGCGGGAATCCTCTGTGGAGGTGCGAGTGCCGCGACCCTGGTGGATGCAATGGTGGTTCGTAGCGGCGGTCGTGGTTGGGATCCTCGCCGCAGTTACCGGAGGGAGGCACGTCCTGCGGAAAATGGACCGGCGAGTCCTCGTTCCGGGGCCACGGGCCATCCGGGTGCCGGCGGCCGAGGAACGCTTCTGGACCGAGGCAACGCGCATCGTGGAGGCGCACATGGCTGATGAAACGTTCGGAGCCAGGGAGTTGGCGGAGGCTCTGGCGCTTTCTCCACGGCAACTGCGTAGCCGGTTCCAGCCCTTCGGCATCACCCCCACACGCTTCATTCGGAACATTCGCCTCGAGCGAGCGGCTTCGCTCCTGGAACAACGTTACGGTACCATTGCCGAGGTGGCCGATGCCGTCGGGTTCAAACACGTCACCTACTTTACCCGCTGCTTCCGCCAGGCCTATGGTGTGCCGCCTTCTGCATACCGTACACAACACCGTGGTTGACCAGGCACCGTGGTTGACCAGGGGCGGTGCGTCGGGACACTCCCTTCTCTGTCATGGCGGTCGCGTCGTTCCCGCCGTGGCCTGAGGCTGCTTCATTCGTCTTGCACACGAACGACATTTCCCTGAACGAAACGACACAGGGCGCGCTGTGCAGGCTAAGGTAGGCTCGTTTCTAACGGGTAGATCGTCGCAAGGGGTTTTATCGACTACGGCACCAGACCCCATGTGCCACATGCCGGTAAGGAGGCCTCTCATGCTGGTGATGGGATCGGGTGCTGTGCCGCTGCGGCGGTAGGTTTCGATATACCCTAACCAGTTCGAGGTTATGCCATGGACGCCCAACGCATGTCCCTGCCCATCGTCGGTTCCACAAACCGGGAGCCCGCCCATCCGCTGATGATCGCTCGCTGGGGAAGTGAGCGGCGCATCGATGCCGACGAGTGCATCGGGTGCGAACTCACCTACCCGCCGCGATGCGATGTGACGCAGGTCGAGGGGGTGATGGGTCGCGCCTGAGAGCAGCACCCGCACGTGTGGTTCGTTCACCGGCCAGCCCGTGGCGCCTCGTGCGTTGCGGGCTGGCGCATTCCGATACATGCATGGCTATGGCAGAGATCCAATATACCCTGCATCCACGGTATGGTGAGCCAGTTTGTCCGCAACCCGATACCGTCGTGCTGCATCATGGCTCCAGCTTCGAAGTGTGGGAGCATGCCACGCTGCCCCGTCTTCTTTCGGTCCTGTGGCGGAGGGCACTCAGCATGAGCGAGCTTGCGTCTTGCATGGCGCCTGTGCCGATGGGGGTGGTGCAAGCCCTGCTGGATGCCCTGGTTGAGCAGCAATACGTCGTAGCCCTTCGAGAGGAGGTCACGGACCAGGTGATGGAACTGTCCTCGGCGTTCCAGTTGACGCCGGAGGCGGTGTCACGGCGGCTTCAGGAAGAACGCATCGCCGTCTGGACCCGCGGGGTAGCCGTTGGACCGTTCGACATTGCCCTCGGCCGGGCCGGTTTCAACGTGGAGCCGGACCACAAGCAGGCGACCCGGGTCGTAGCAGCCGTCGACACGTACACCGCGCCGGAGGTGTCGGCATTCGTTGAGGCATGTTGGGACCGGCACCAGCCGGTGTTGTTGTGCCGGCCGGATGGTGAAGAAGCCTGGCTCGGCCCCCTGCTCGTGCCGGGGCGGACCGTGTGCATGCGATGTTTGATCGCACGCCTCCGCTCCAATGATCGAATCGGCTCCTTTTTTGAAGCATCGGGCCTCGTCCCCGGGGCACCTTCGATCCGGGGGCCCCGGTCATTGTCCGCCCTCGTCATTGACTCCGCGGTCTGGGCGCTAATGCAGCACGCCATGGCCACGGTCGACCGGTTGGAGACGCATGTGCTGGCCTATCCGGCCGGGACGCTACACCCTGTGGAGCACCCAATCGGGCCCATGCCCTCCTGCAGGCGCTGCGGAGCTGGGACGCGGAGCTGGGCTGCGGATCCGCAGCCCGGCGGGTGGAAGGATGCCCCCTCCGTGTCGAGAACTGCCCCCGGGGCTCGTGCGTGTTCTCCGGAGGAAGCCTTCGCCCGCTACGAACACCTCATCGATGGCACGACTGGGCTGTTTCGTCATCTCGAACGTATGGACACGGCCCTCACCGGGGTGGTGCATAACTATCGCATTCAGATGCCCCGTCTACCGGTCGCGGAGGTGAGTACGCTCGATGCGCTCTACGCCAACGAGTATTTCTACTGCTACGGCAAAGGGGCAACGGATATTCAGGCGCGCACCGCGGCCTTGTTCGAGGCGATTGAACGATACTCGACGCGGTGGACCGGCCGAGAGCACCGCCGCCGCGATACGTTCAACCGACTGGAGGCCGAAGGAGCCGTCGATCCGGCAACCCTTCTCGGCTTCCACGCCGATCAGTACCGCCGGCGTGAGCAACTCAATGCCCACTTCCGCAGTGCAACCCTTCACGTTCCGGAGCCATTCGATGGGGATCGACCGATCGAGTGGGTGCCCACATGGTCCCTGACGCACTCGCGCTGGCGCTGGGTACCGGCAGCGTTTGCGTATCTGGGGTACTTCGACCGCCATCATGATTTCTGCCGGGGGGACTCCAACGGGGTGGCGGCCGGGGGTACACGGGCAGAGGCGTTACGGGGCGGGCTCCTGGAGATCATCGAGCGGGATCATGCCGCCTTGCATTTCTACAACCGGGTGCGACGGCCCGGTGTGGATCTGGACTCCTTCGCGCACCCTTACCTGACGGCCGTCCGGCGTGGCCTGAAAGATCAGTGCAACCGCGATCTCTGGCTCCTGGATATCACAGCCGATCTGGGCACGCCGGTGTTCTGCGCCGTGTCGGCAGAGGTGGGAACGGGGGCGTCGCTGTACATGGGGTGGGGTGCCCATGTCGACGCCCGGCTCGCAGCGATCCAGGCTGTAGGGGAACTGGTGCAGCAACTGCCCTCCCCCCGCCGGGGCTCCGAGCGCACCCCCCGGCCTTCGAGGTATCAGCGGCGTGCTGGACGGGCTACCCGGCACTGGCATGCACACGCCACGACGGCCAGTGAACCGTATCTGCTGCCTGATCCCGATCACCCCCTGCGGAGCGCCGAGGCCTATCCTGACTGCTCGCGCATGTCCGCCGAGGCTGCCGTCGAAGCACTGCTGGGCCGATGTGCGTCACGCGGGCTGGAGGTGGCCATGATCGACCTGACACGGCCGGATGTGGGGGCGCCGGTCGTCAGAGCCATCATCCCCGGTGCGGTGCACTGGTGGCGACGCTTCGGACAGGCCCGGTTGCTCCGTGTGCCGGTGGAACTGGGTTGGGAGCCCCGACCGCCAGAGACACTGAATCCCCACTCTATTGAAATCTGACTGCTGGATGCAGTACGTTAATGCCAGTCGTCGATGCTATGGCCGCGGCGTAGCCTGTGCAGGTTACTCGGTGCTCGGTCTTCAGTCTTCCCCTGGGACCGCTCCCGGTACCTGTGAACATCTGCCCCTGCATGCTTTTTAGGACCCGCAGCATCTCGTACTCCTCGTGGATAACGCTCGCGGCGCTGATGATCGGGGTGGGGACGGTCTTTTTTTCCGGAAGAGGCGTACGAGCGCAGGCGGTGTCTCGGATGGAAGCAGGATACAGAGCCTATCGGCTCGGCGTCGAAGACGGGATGCCGTCCGGCGAAGTCGGGGCTGTCGAGCAGGATGAGCAAGGCTTTCTGTGGGTAGGGACATCGGCCGGTTTTGCTCGCTATGACGGTTATGAATTTCAGGAACCTCCCGTTTTGGATCCGGCACAGGCCTCGGTGCTCGTCGGGTCCATCGAAACCATCGTGGAGGATCCGAGCGGGGGGCTGTGGGTCGGCGCGAGCGGGCCGCAGGCGGGTCTGGCTCGCCTCCATCCGGATACCGGAGCGCTCACGACCTATCGGGTCGTTCCGGGCGAAGCCTCCGGTTCGAGTCGCAACGAGGTCTACGCACTCACCCTGACCCGGGCTGGCGTCCTGTGGGTCGGGACAGGGGATGGACTCAGTCGCCTGGATCCCGTCTCAGGGCGCCTCTCCACCTTTCATCTCCCGGATTCACTCCAGACCCGGGTGATCCTGGCGTTGCTGGAGGATCAGAACGGAACCCTCTGGATCGGGTCCTGGGCGGGGCTTTACTACTTCGATGAAGCAAGTGAGCGCATTCGTCCGATGAGCGAATACGCAGGCGGTGCCGGCTCATTCCCCCCCGTCGTCGTGCGCACGATACAGGAAGCCCCGGACGGTGGTCTCTGGGTGGGTACTTTCGGAGACGGCCTCTACCAGGTGCATCCGAGCACGGGCCAATTCATGCATGTTCGGCCTCATCCGGGAGATGCGCGCCGATTACCGCATTCCAATATCGAAGCGCTGCTCGTGGAAGATGCTCAACATGTGTGGGTAGGGACCTGGACCGGGCTGTGCCGGCTGCATGTTCCGAGTCAGACGTGCCAGTCGTATCTCCTCGGCGGAGATGAAACGGACACGGGGTTGATGGGCGTCATCACTTCGCTGGCGCGGGACCGTACCGGCATTCTCTGGGTGGGCATGCTGGACGGCCTCTACAAACTGGTGCCTGCCCGGAAGTCGTTTCACTCGCTGCCGCCCGGAACCCTTCGTGAACAGGACGTGCAGGCCCTGTACGTGGACGAGGAACAGGCGTTGTGGGTCGGGTCGGGTTCCGGGCTCGACCGTCTGGTATGGACGGCGCATGGTTCTTGGCAACGGGACTATTCCGTGTCCTTCACGGAGGCGATGCTTCCCCGGGATCGGACACCAATCTACGTTCATGCTCTGACGGCATCGGGCGGCGACCATCTGTGGATAGGTACGGCCGATGGGGGGGTGCTCCGCATGAACCGACGTACCGGGCGGTTTTCCTGGCCGGACTGGCTCCTGGCTCATCCTGAACTCCGAGCTTTACGATACGTGCAGGCCGTTCTGCAGGACCGCTGGGGAAACGTCTGGATAGGAACGCCGGATCAGGGCCTCTTTGTGTGGCTCAGGGGTCGGGGAGAGGTGATACGCTACCATGCCCATGCAGACTCTGCGCAGTTTCGCATCGCCATCGACCACACGAGCACCCTCATCGAGACGCGAACGGGTGACGTCTGGGCTGGTCTTCAGGGCGGCGGGTTGATCCGGTTCTACTGGCCACCGGATCACCACCGAAGCCGGCCACGGATGGAGGTGCATCGTCATGATCCGAACAACCCTGAGAGCCCCGGGAGCGATATCGTGTATGCCCTGCACGAGGACGACCGGGATCGACTGTGGGTTGGTACGATGGCGGGCCTGAGTCTCTACGACCCGCGGGAGAAGAAATGGACCGCTTATGCCTCATTCGGCGATCCGGTTCGCCTGGATGCGGTGTGTGTCGTGACAGACCTTCAGGGGGTTGTATGGGCAGGCACCAGGCAAGGGATGGTGCGGTTCGACCCGTCCACCGGGATCGTCCAGCGTTATACCATCGTCGATGGACTGCCGGGGGTACGGTTCAACATGCAGGCCTGTTCGCGTCGGAAGGATGGGCAACTGGTATTCGGGACCAAACAAGGCCTGTTGTTCTTCCATCCTGAAACCATCCGGCACAATCCGTATCCGCCTCCCATCGTCTTTACCCGCATAGTGCCAGAGTTGCGCAGGCAAGGGAGCGAGGCGGTGCCTCACCTGAATCACTGGCAACACACCATATTGTTCGAATACGCCGCCCTGGATTTCAGCGATCCGAGCCGACATCGATATGCGTATCGCCTCGACGGTGTGCATGAAGATTGGGTCAATGCCGGCTCGACCCGTCGCGTCGAGATCGCCAACCTGAAGCCCGGTACCTACACCATGCGGGTTCGGGGTACGAACAACGATGGCCTCTGGAGCACCGACGAAGCAGTCTTGCGGTTTTCGATTCGTCCTCCCTTCTGGCAGCGATGGTGGTTCTTTGGAATCATTGTGCTCGGTATTGGGGCCGTGCTCGGGTTGTTGCATTCGTTGCGTATGAGACATCTCCTGCGTCTCGAACAGACCCGCCGGCGCATCGCAGACGATTTGCACGATGACATTGGAAGTTCCCTCAACAGCATCGCGCTCTTTCTGGAAGGCGTCGGCTCCACGGTGCCCATCCCGGAGCAGGAACGGAACCGGTTGCTGGAGCGAGCCCGATCGTTGCGTTTACTCACCAGAGATCTGCGTGATACGGTCTGGATGGTGGAGCCGGAGTACGACGACCTGAGCGCCCTCGTCGGGCGCATGCGCCGACACGCCGAAGACGTATCCCGCCAGGTTCAGGTGACGTTCCAGGCTCCCGCGCACATCCCGGCGCGCCCGCTTGCGATGGACCGCAGACGCCATGTGTTTCTCCTGTACAAGGAGGCCTTGCACAATGCGCTTCGCCATGCCGATGCCTCGGCCATCCGCGTGACGGTGTCATGGGCGGAGGACCGGTTTGCGTTCACCGTAGAGGACGACGGCATCGGGTTCGATCCGGAGTTGGTGCGAAGGGGGCGCGGTCTGCGTACCATGCAGGAGCGGGGAACGACCCTCGGTGCCCATCTCACGATTCACAGCGCCCCGGGCCGGGGAACGACGGTTCACTGCTCGATCAGGATGGCGTGATACCGCTATAGGCATGGCCTTGCGTATGGGGTATACTTCAGCGGAATGATACAAGATTTTTTCAGGACTCCGGTATGAGATCACCTCGGACAACGCATCACGATATCTCGGTCTGGATCGTCGAAGATCACCGAGAATATCGGCAGACAGTGGCCTACCTCCTGGACAAAACGAGCGGTATTCGGTGTAGCGATACTTTCCATGAGTACGAGGAGGTGCAGGCGCTGATGGCAACGAACCAAAGCTGGAATGTGCCCGATGTCGTGCTCATGGACTACGAGCTACCCGGTTTGAACGGCATCGAGGCGTTGAAGCACCTCAAGTCACAGTTACCCCGGGTGCCCATTCTCATGCTGACCATCAACGATGACGAGGATACGATCCTCGGTGCGTTGAAGGCTGGAGCCTCCGGATATCTGCTCAAAGATGACCCGCTTGACAAACTCGTGGCAGCCATTCGTGAGGCTCATCAGGGAGGTATGCTCATGCCTCCATCTGTGGCTGGAAAGGTGATGCAGTTTTTTTCGGACACGCAGCCGCGGCATGACTATCGCCTGACGGCCCGCGAAAAGCAAATATTAAAGCTGATGGGTCAGGGGTTTTCGCAGAAGAAGATCGCGCATACCCTCTTTCTGAGCTATCACACGATTGATTCGCATCTCCGGAATATCTACCGCAAACTCCACGTCAAGTCACGCATCGAGGCCATCGCCAAGGTCTTTGGCGAACACATCGTTTAGAACGATGCGTGCGCTGTGCCTCGGAAGCCTGGCGCTCAGGGTGTGATGCCCAACGGAGCGTGGGCCCTATACCTCAGAGGCGGTAGGCGGAGGCGAATCGCCTGCGTGTGCAGGGTGCGTGTGCCCGAGGTGTGGCCATGGAGTGCTGGCGTCGCGGCAGCAGTTGGTCCGTGGAAAATGGCGCAAATCCGCCATACCCCTCACCAGGCGAGCTCGATACTTTGAGTTCAGCACGCACCGATAGGCTTGGTCGTACCGGGGCACGCCCGGATGCGCCGAGGCAGGTGGAATGCGCGATCGTTCACGTCATACTCTGGGCATGAATTACATGCCTGCACTCTCAAGGAGGAACCCATGGAAAGGTTCGGACCCTACCTGGCCGTACTGCTCATCATGACGGCCGTGTTCAGCGGATGCGCCACCAAGCAGGCACTGAAGCGAGCCAATGCTGCGCTGGAGGAGGGAGATTATATGGGGGCTACACAGAATGCTCTGGCGGCGCTGGAGCGCAAAGCCGACAATGAGGAAGCGCAACATCTGCTGACTCAGGCCTACCAGCCTGCCATCGAACAGGCCGAGGCCGAGCTTGCAACACTGGCCCAGAGTGAGAATCCGGAAGATCTGGGTAGAGTCGTGCAGGGGTACGAGCAGCTCGTAGACCTCAATGATCAGGTGGAGAGGCTGAGTTCGCTGGAAACACCGAACTACGCCCCGCAGCTGGATCAGGCCCGGCTTGATGCAGCCGCAGGGTACTACAGGCAGGCCATAGAGGTCGGACGTGAGGCCGGGGAGGATCGGGTGAAGAACAAACAGGCGGCCCTTCTTATGAAGCAATGTCAGGAATTTGTGCCGGGTTATGAGGATGCTCCCGATCAGTACCAGGCCTTCCGGGCCAGGGCTACCACACGTCTCGCCGTCGTGCCATTTTCCAACAACAGTGGCCAGTACAACTACGGAGCCATCGAGCAAATAGTGGCCGATCAGGTCATCTCCAAATTAAACCTGAATCCCGAATTTATGGAGTTCGTCGAGGTCGTGTCCCTCTACGGCATCGCTGAACCGCGCGACATTGCCGCAGCACAGGCTGGCGGCGTGGTGTCCGGGGCCTCAGCAGGGGCCGATCAGAGCCAGGGAATGCAGCTCGGGTTCAGTTGGCAAAAAGCCGTGCTGGGGCTCCTGGGTATGAACGAGGAGACGGCTGGCAATTCTACCACGGAAGACGGGACGACGTCTCCGCAAAGCCCATCGGTGTCGCAGGGACCATCCCTGGAAGAACTCATTGCCGAAGTCGACCCGCACCTCCTCTTGGTCGGGCAGATTAGCCAGGTGTTGCTAGAGCCGCCTCAAACGTCGACGGTCTCTCGTACCGAGAAGGAGGAAGTAACCGTGAAGGTGGTCAAGGAGCCCTGTCAGGGTAAGCCAGACAAAACCTGCAAGCGCGAGATCAAGGCAGAAGTGCAGGCGGCTGTTACGCAGTATACCCTCAAGGCCACGACTACGCTCGTCTCATCCTATCAGATCATTGACGCGGATTCGAGGGGGGTTCGCCATACAGACAATGTCACGGCAGATCACACCTATGTTCACGAGTGGGTGCGTTTCCGGGGCGACGAGCGGGCGCTTTCCTATACGTCGAAGCAACTGAAGGACAATAAAGCCAACGTCATGGCTTCTCAGTCTGAGCGTCTGGCGGTGGTCCTCGACGAACTGTCCAACCACATCGTTCGGGCTGCCCAGACGCACGTGTATTGATCGGCCTTGAGCAGGGGTTGAGGCGGGGGAAGGACCAGATACGTTGGCCTGGAGCAGCTTCCAGTACCTGCTCCGTGAACCTCATCCAAATGAATGATTGCATCATGAAACGAACGCGGCACACCGCCCACCTTCTCCTGCTCAGCTTGCTCGTGGGGGCTTGTGGAACTACCGATTCAGGTTTTGAAGATGACTGTGATCAAACCGTCGAGCTCGCCCTGGGCCAGCCCTATCAGGCTGTATTGAACGCCCAGGATTGCAGGCGTGAAGCCGATGATACCGCCTTCGATCAGTATCGCTTCGTCCTTGACGAAGAGCTGAGTATTCAGATCGATATGATGTCCGTCCAATTCAATTCCTTTCTGTGGTTGTATGACGACGACGGTGACCTGATCGAATCCGATGACAACGACGGGAATGCCAACAACGCGCGTATCACACGCGTCCTGCGGGCGGGGACTTACATGATCCATGCCAACACGCACGAGTCCATGGGGGCATATACCCTGCTCGTGCGCCCGTCCATTCCATAGGGGATCCACGGTCCTTTGGATGCCTCATTTCTGATCATTACTCCCCCAAACGTCATGCGTCACTTCTCAACCCTCACAAAGCTTGCCGTATGTCTCGCGTTTCTGGTCTTCCCCGTGGCCGTTAATGCTCAGTCCGATTCTGTAGGGTTGGCTACGGCCTCCACTCAGGAACAAGTGCAGGAGTTGCTGGCCTTTCTGGAGCAAGGTGAGTCCTTCGACGAGCGAACGCTTACCTTGCAGGACATCTCGTTCGAACTCGACGAGGCCCGGCTCGATGTGCAGAGCAAATCGTATCTGGACGTGGTCGTCCGCCTGATGAACCAGGTCGAGAACGTGAACCTGAATATTACCGGGCACACGGATAACCAGGGAGAGGCGGCTTACAACCTGGACCTCTCTTCGCGGAGAGCCAGGGCAGTCCGTTCCTACCTTGAGTCACACGGGGTCGATGTCAGCCGCCTGGAGGCTCGGGGAGTAGGCGAGTCACAACCCATTGCCGACAATGCCGAAGAGTCCGGCCGGGCGTTGAATCGCAGGGTCGAGCTTACCTTTGTCAAAAAAGCAGACGTGGCCAGGGTGCAGGATGTGCTCGTGCTGAGGTCGGGTGAACGCCTCGGCGTCATTATCATCGCCGTGGGCGCCGATGTGATTACTTACCGCTCGATCACCGACGGGCAGCGCCACGAGATTTCTAAAGACGAGGTTGAGAAGGTGATTTATGCTTCGGGCGAGGAAATCGCGTTCGAACCGTCCGACCAGGTTGCCTCCGCTTCGGTATCGACCTCGATGCGAGGGGCTCCCCAAGATGAGACGCCCACTTACCCCGATCGTATCCGCTTTCTCGGCAGCGTGCGAGGCAGTACAGGACTCGTGTTGGGCTTCCCGAATGGTAACCTGGGCGATGTGGTTGGGGAGGATGTGAATGAGGATGTGGCCGGGACGCCCGGGACCGGGTTCGGCATCACGGTGCTGTTGAACTACTCGTGGACAGAGCGACTGGATGGTATGTTGCAGGCCGGATTCATGTATTTCGGAGGTAACCGGTATGACTTCGGGTTCTTTGATGTCCAGTATTCCTACGAGGCTGTGCCGCTCCTCGTGGGGGCACGGTACTATCTACTGGACAGGGAGAACATGGTGGTGCATGCCGGGGCGATGACGGGCATCCACCTGTTTCGGGTAAGCGCGGAATACGTGGGGTTCCAGAACGGAACGAGCGATGAGAGTGAAACGCAGTACAAATTAACGGTAGCCCCGGAGGTCGGCCTCCAGGTCGGGAAGATCGATGCGTCCGTCGGGTATATGTGGTACATCGATGGAGGGTACGCGAGTCTGCGAGTAGGATACACCGTACCGCTGACCCATCTCTTCAGTCGATGAGCCAGAATGGAGGCTCATCGGCAGGCCCCTTTGCGGCCGGTGTGTGCTCTGTGGGAATGCGGTTGGATCACCAGGCTCGAATGCAGCCGTTGGATGGCTGCAAGGCTTCGGAGGTTGGTCCGGCCGCTTGCACACACCGGCCGCAAGCCCCTGGGTCATCCATTCCAACGAGGGGCCGGAAGAGGCGCATCGATGAGGAGTCAACCGAGCCACCAGTCCCGGTCCAGTGAACGATACTGTATGGCTTCGGACAGATGCTCGGGGCGCAGATCAGGGCTGGACGCCAGATCTGCAATCGTGCGGGCCACCTTGAGGATGCGGTCGTAAGCCCGTGCACTGAGGCCCAGGCGCTGGATGGCCAGCTTCATGAGTCGTTGTCCGGGTTCATCCAGACGGCAGTGTTGTCGGACGAGCTGTGCGTTCATCTGGGCGTTGCAGTAGGTGCCCGGGTGCTCCTTGAAGCGTGCTGCCTGGATGGCTCGTGCGGCGACGACCCGTTCCCTTACGGCAGCCGAGGGTTCCCCCTCGCCTCGCTTGTTGAGCTCCTCGAAGGGAACGGGCGTGACTTCGATGTGCAGGTCGATGCGGTCCAGCAACGGGCCGCTGATGCGTGCCAGGTAACGTTGTACCTGAGGAGGGGCACAGACGCAGGTACGCACGGGGTCGTTCAGGTGGCCGCAAGGACAGGGGTTCATGCTGGCAACCAGCATGAACCGCGCCGGATAAGACACGGTTGAACGTGCCCGGCTGATGGTGATGGCTCCTTCCTCCAGCGGTTGTCGCAACACCTCGAGCACCTGACGCTTGAATTCGGGGAGTTCGTCGAGGAATAACACCCCGTTGTGAGCCAGAGAGATCTCGCCGGGCATGGGATTGGCCCCCCCACCACAGAGTCCGGCGTCAGAGATCGTATGATGAGGCGCGCGGAACGGTCTGGTGGCAATGAGGCCCTGTCGACCTCCGAGGCGACCACCGACCGAGTGGATCTTGGTCGTCTCCAGAGCTTCATCAGGAGAGAGGGGGGGCAGAATCGTGGGGAGCCGCCTGGCCAGCATGGTTTTCCCCGATCCGGGTGGGCCTACCATGATGACATTGTGCCCGCCTGCCGCTGCGACCTCCAGCGCACGCTTTACATTTTCTTGCCCCCGGACGTCGGCCAGATCAACCGGGTATCTGCGTGCATCCTCAAAGAGGGCGGAAAGGTCGCGACGGAAGGGACGCGGCGATGGGTGCGTCTCGGTAAGCAAGTCGTACGCCTCACCGATGGTGCGAATCGGAAAGACGTCGATGCCGTCGACCACGGCGGCTTCGGGGGCATTGGCTTCTGGAACGATGACGGCGCGGACACCGTCGGCGCGGGCCCGGATGGTCATGGGCAGAACCCCCCGCACGGGACGTACACGGCCGTCGAGGGCCAGTTCGCCCGTGATGAAGACCGCTCGCAGCCGTTCTGGAGAAATACGTTGCGTGTCCGCGGCCAATAGCCCGATGGCAATGGGCAGGTCGAAGGCTGCGCCTTCCTTGCGTACGTCGGCGGGAGCCAGGTTGACGGTGACGGCCCCGCGAGGTACGGGCAGACCGTTCGTTTTTAGCGCGGCCCAGATGCGATCTCGGCTTTCCCGTACGGCGCCATCGGGTAAGCCCACCACGGTGTAACGGGGGAGGCCAGACTCGATGTGGGTCTCGATGGAGATGGGCAACGCATCGACCCCGAGGGTCGTGCTGCTGCGGACCTGGCTGAGCATGTCGGGCGCGGGATGAACACAAACAAGCGCTTGTGTAGACACGCCCATCGCATCAGCATAACGTTCCCCGACCCGTAACCATACAGTGCACCTGTGCTCATCGGGGAGGTGCAACGCGCCTCCGGGCACGTTCCATCAACAACAGGCTGCTGGATCGGAAAAGGCAGATCGCCGCCTCACCGGAGGCCTTCGCGTTCGGTGGCCATCAGCACACGCATCTGCAGGGCCTTCGCAATGTTGCCGACGTAGGCGAAGTCCTTGATCGTCGCGTCCTCATCGGCGCGGAGCAGCAGCGCCGTGCGCGTGCCCTGAGCCTGGCGGATGGCGTCGAGCAGGGCTTCACGCGGAACCTGGCGGCTGTCGACGTAGAAGCGGCCGTCTTCGGTGATGGCAACGCTCACGTACTGGCCCTCGGACGGCGCGGCGGCGTCGGCCTGGGGCAGGTCCACGCGGATGCCGAACTGCGGGATGAAGTTCGAGGTCAGCAGGAAGAAGACGAGCAGCAGCAACACGATGTCCGTCAGCCCGGCGAGGCTGAAGGTCGAGAGGGGCTTCCGGGACGTGGAGAAGTTGACCGGCATGGCAGGCAGGGCAGGCGGTGCGCGAAAGCGGCAGCGATGGGCGAGCGCGGAGCCGAGGCAGGAGCACCGGGGCGTGCCCGTCCTGGCCCTGCGGCGCCCGACGGGGTCCCGTTAATACAGGCCTTCCTGGTGCGGCATGGGGGCGGGCTCTTGCAGCAGGTCGATGAAGGCCGTGGCCGAGCGCTCCATGTCGTTGACGATCCGGTTGATCCGGTTCAGCAGGAGGTTGTAGAAGAAGACGGCCAGGATGCCGACGAGCAGCCCGGCGGCGGTGGTCAGCAGGGCTTCCCAGATCCCGCCGGCCAGGACGCTCGGGTTCACGTTGCCCTGCAGGTTCTGGATCTCCTGAAACGCCTTGATCATGCCGGTCACCGTGCCGAAGAAGCCCAGCATCGGTGCGATGCCGGCGATGCTGGCCAGGAGGTCGGTGCGTTTCTCCAGTTCGAACGCTTCGTACTTGCCGGCGGCATGCACGGCGTCCTGGATCTCGGAGATGGGCCGGCCGAGCCGCTCGAGGCCCTGTTTGAGGATGCGGGCGATGGGCTTGTCCTGGGCTTCGCAGAAGGCGAGCGCCCCGCGGATGTCGCCGCTCTGCACGTAGGCCCGCACGCGCTCGGTGATGCTCCCCGGATCCGCCTGGGCCCGGCGGACGGTCAGCAGCCGCTCGACGAACAGGTAGATCGTCAGGATCGACAGGAGCAGGATGGGCACCATCACCCAGCCCCCACGCATCAGGGTGTCGATGACGGTCATCGAGTCGGAGGCTGCCTGGAGGGAATCGGGCGGCAGGGCTTCGAGGGACTGAGGGACCGCCTCTTGCAACAGCAGCATGGTCGTGAACACAGACGTTGGTGGACCGAAACGGTGAAACGAAGGGGATCGGGACGGGGGCGTGGCGGCCTCACATGCCCGGGCGGACGCGCAGGATCCAGGTGTCTGCCGGGATGGCATCACCCAGGCGCTCCCGCGCTTGCTCGGCGGCGTTCTGGTCGGGGAAGGCGCCGACGGCTACGCGATAGCGCGTTACGTCTCCAGATGTTTCCGTCAACAGATCGACGGGGTACCCCTGCGCGCGAAGTCGGTTCGCGTATCGTTGCATTTCTTGCTCGGCCCGCTCTCGGATGGTCCAGGAGGCGACCACGAGCGTCCAGACGCCGGCGTTGCGGTCGATGGCCGTGGCCGGCGCGTGGGTGGAGGTCGGCGGGGTCGCCGCCGCGGTGGCCGGGGACGTCGCCCCGGCTTGCGAGGGACCGGTGGTGGCGGGGCCCGGGTCGGCTGCGGCCTCGTCCGGCCCAGTGGGCTGTTCGCCGTCCTCGGTGGGCTGTTCGCCGTCCTCGGTGGGGATCTCGGTGGTCGAGGGCGGGGGCACGGGTTCCTCCCGGGTGATGGGGGGGGACCCCGCTCCGGGGTCGGACGGGCCGTCTCCGCTGAGCGCGGGGATCAGCCAGAACCACGCCAGCGCGGCCAGGATCACGACGGTGGCGCCGCCCATGATCCAGAGAAGCCACGGGCGCGAGGGCTCGCGGTCGCGGCGGTCCGCATGAACCGCGCGGGGGGGCGGGAGGGAGCGGGCGGCGGCGGCACCGGTGTCGGCTCTGGCGTCGGCTCTGGCGCCGGCGGCTCCGCGGGTTCCAGCAGATCCACCTCCGCTTCGGGTTCGAGATCGGGCGTGGGTTCGGGTGCGTCGACGTCCAGGGTCGTCAGCGTGCCGGTTTCCCCGGTCGCGTCGTCTTCTTCCGGCTCCTCCACCTCGAAGTCGGAGGGCGTCCATTCCTCGAAGAAGGGGCTGGACGACTCGGGCGCCGGCTCGGGGGGGAGGGGTTCCAGTTCGGGCGCGGCGTCGGCGAAGGGGTCTTCCGGGAAGTCGGGTTCGGGGGCGCCTTCCACGGGCAGGCGCACGGCCGGGAGGGGACCGGCCGGCTCCTCCGTCGGTCGGGGCTCGTCGTCGCCGGCGTCCGTGCCGGCGTCCGTGTCGGCGTCCGTGTCGGCGGTCAGGTCGGGTTCGTCGTCGGCGTCCGCCCGGCGAGTCTCCTCGAAGCCGGCCAGAACGGAGAAGTCGGCTTCCTCGTAGGGCACACGGGAGGAGGGGCCGAGGGGATGGTCTTCGTCGTCCGGTTCGGGGGGATACCAGGTGTCCCGCTCGGCCTCGTCGAGCACGGCGTCGAGGTCGGCGTCGTCGGCGTCGTCGGGTGCAGCGGACTCCGTGGCAGGCGCCTCGGAGGGCGGTTCCGGGGGGGTGTCCGGGGTGGCGTCGGCCCGAGGTTCCGGCGGGGCCTCCGGTTCTGCCGGAGCATCCGGGGTGAGCGTGGGGGGGGCCACCACTTCCTGCTTGCGGAACGACGTGGGAGCGCTGCCGACGGTCACCGGCTTGAGGCCCGCATAGCGCTGGTTGACCGCGATCGCCAGCGCCGGATCCGGCTCGAAGGTCAGCCCGTCGGGGCCGGTGTGGAACCGGCCCAGGCCAGGCACCGAGGCGTTCCCCTGCGCGTCGAGTTGTTCCTTCACCTGCGCGATCAGGTGGGACAGCGCATCCCGGGCCTCGTCCGGCTCCAGGTCCAGACGCCGGGCCAGTTGGTCGATGAGTGACGTTGCCATAGGTACCGGGAGTCAGTCCTCGGGAGAGAAGGCCACGATGTCGCGGGGGGGCTCCATCACCATCTGACCGTCCCGCTCTTCGAGGCGGCTGTCCTGATGTTCGACGAAGAAGGTGCCCAGGCCGGGCAGGTGTGCGTCGTCGCCGTGCATGAGGGCGGTCCGAACCAGGTCGGCCACGGCGGCGGCGACTTCATCGAGGGTGTGCGTCATGATGGCACGATGGGGAGAGCGGAAGACTTGCCGGAGGGGGCGCTCGCACGGCACGTGCCGAGGCCCGGAGAGATCAGGCGTGGAGCGGGCAGGGGGCCGGGGAGGAGAGGGGGGCACAGACCCTCCGCAGGCCGTCGGGCCACCGGTTGGAGGCCGGTGCATCCTCCATGCCCTGCCATCCACAATCGTTGTTAAGATAGTGTATTCTCATCGCCAAAGGAAAGCCGGGCGAGGCGTCAGGGAGGGGCCGGACCGGGGGCAAGGTCCTCGCTCCGCACGAGGGTTCACCAGAACAGCCGGATGCCGGCACCGACCACGAGCGGGTCCCGGGGATAGCGATCCCAGTATTCGAGCCGGTCCGCGCTGATGTTTTCGACCCGAAGGATGGCCCCGAAGCGGTCCGTGAAGTCATATGTGCCGATCACGTCCAGGTCGAAGAAGTCCCCGATCCGGCGGGAGGTATCCGTCGTCCAGTAGCGGGCGCGTTCGTAGGTGGCCGTCATCTGAAGGCGGGCCCGTCGCTGGGCGAAGACGTAGGCCAACATGAAGTCCCCCACGATGGGGGAGAAATAGGGGATGTGGGTGTCCGGGCCGGTGAGGCGGCCATGCCGGAAGGAGGACGAGACGGAGGCCTGCAGGCCGGCCGCCAGCACCAGCGAGAGGCCGCCGCCGGCGTGCAGGATGTCGGCCTCGCCGTAGCGGGTGACGGTGAGGCCGTAGGTGACGGGGGCCTCGGCGGCGCTGACCGGCTCCTCGAAGTAGAGCCAGTTGGGCGAGCGGATGAAGCCGGCCTGGCCGTTGATCTGGACCGGGCCGATGAACAGGTTCAGCCCCGCTTCGGCGTCGATGAGGCGGGCGGTCGGCTGCTGGTCGGGTTCGGTGACGAGGTACGGGTTATGGCCGAACAGATCCTCCAGCGTGTTGAGCGAGAGGCCCGGCGTGTTCTGGGCGTAGAGCAGGAGGCCGGGTACGGGATACGTGCGGATGTGGACGGCCGGGGAGAGGTAGGTCTTCCGCAGGCGGGCGTCCTCCTCGGGGTGCGGGGCGGAGAACGCCATCCCCTGCGCGCCGAGGCGCACGTCGAAGCCCCGCCCGGCCCGGAATCGGGCGCCGGCGCCCAGGTCGAGGGAGGCGAGCGTGGAGCCGAGCAGTCCCGGCTCGTCCAGGCCCGCCGTTGAGGCGTCCACGGTGGTCCAGAGTTGTTGCCGGCCCAGCGGCACGGCCAGGTCGGCGTCGAGCGTGAGGCGGCGTTCCCGGCGCTCGTTGAGGTCCTCGATCGTCGCCCCGTCCGGCAGCCGATCCTCCGGGGTGAAGACGTCGGCCCGGTATCGGGTCGAGCCGTACGTCAGGCGCACGTCCGCCATGACGGGCGCCTCGCCCCGCGTGCGGAGCCAGGCATCGGCGCCGAGGTGGCGGCCCGTGCGCAGCGGGAAGGTCTGCTCTTCACGGTCGAGGTCGCGCAGGCCGTAGAGCTGGTACTCGTCGCGGAAGCCGTGGAGCGAGCCGCCGGCCGCGATCCACCCGCGGCGGGTCTGGAGCCCGACCTCGCCCACGAACGAATCGTAGGATGAGGACGCCTCCGGGTAGGTCGGGTCCGGTTCGGCGCCGTTCGAGCCGCGGTAGACGAGGCTCCCGAAGGCCGACTCGGTGGCGCTCAGGGGGACGCCGGTGCGGCCGATCACGGTCCGGCTGAGGTAGCGGCCGGCGCTGATCTCCACCTCGCCGCGCTGCGGCTCCAGCCCCCGTGCGGTGTTGACCGGCGGCGGTACGGGACGGCCCAGAGGGCTCGGGGGCAGGTCGGCGCTGTCCTGCTTGTACGGCGCCACGTAGGGCCGTCGGTCGGATGGGATCAGGGGGATGCGGGGCGGCGGGTTGAAGCCGATCAGCGGCTGCCGGCGCAACGACGGGAAGGAGACCTCGAGCTGGCCGCGGATCTCGATCTCCCGCGGGGCGATGTCCGGCAGGACCGGGTCCGGGCCGGGGTCGCTGTTCTCCTGACCCCGTGCCGTCGTGGCCGGGAGCAGGCACAGCACGAGCAGCAGGCACGGCCCGAGCAGGGCGGAATGGCGCTTCGGAAGCAGGGCGATACGCATGGCGATGGGCGGAAGAGGGGGCGGGGTCACAGCGCCGCTTTCTCGCGCTCGGCGGTGGCGGCGTAGGGCGTGTCGGGGAAGTCGGCGAGGATCTGGTCGTAGAGGCGGGCGGCCTCTCCGCGTTCGCCGAGGGTGCGGAAGGCGCGCGCCTGGACGAGGTAGCTCCGGGCGATCCAGTCGCTGTAGCCCTGGAAGAGCACCGGCATCCGGCTGAGCTCCTCGATGGCGGTGCGGGCCTGGCCCTCCTGGAGCAGGAGCGTGCCCAGTTGCAGCAGCGCCTCGGCGCCGATCTCGTCGCGGCTCTGGGCGGCGACCTGCCGGTAGAGCCGCAGCGCCTCGGGGAGGTTGCCCTGCTTTTCGTGGACCCGGGCCAGCCCCAGCAGCGCCGGCAGGGAGGCCGGCGAGTCCGGGGCCGTCTCCACGGCGTCACGCAGCAGCGTTTCCGCCTCCCGGTCCCGCCCCAGGTTCAGCAGCGCGCGGCCCTGCCCGTAGCGCGCCTGGGCGACGAGCTGGGCGTCGTTGGGCCGAAGGGTTTCCATCGTCCGGTACAGAGCCAGCGCTTCCTGGTTGCGACCGCTTTCGAGGTAGAGCCGGCCCAGTTGCTGCGCCGCCACCGGCGCCCGGGGGCTCGACGGGTAGGTCTGCACGATCTGGCGCAGGTACGCTTCGGCTTCCTGTGTGCGCTGCTGTTCCAGGAAGATGGTGCCCAGGTAGTAGTAGGCCTCGGGCAGCAGCGTGGTGTTGCCGGAGGTGCGGATGAACCGCTGGAAATCGGCCAGGGCCTCCTCGGTGCGGCCGGCCTGGTATCGGGTTTCCGCCAGGCGGTAGCGCAGTTCGTCGATGATGGGCGAGTCCGGGTGCTGTGCGGTGAACTCCTCGATGATCTCCTCGGCACGCCGATCCTCGCCCAGAGCGATCAGGGCGTAGAGGACGCCGGCGGCGGCGTCGGCGGCGAAGCTGCTGTTGGGGTGCTCCGCCAGCACGCGGCGGTAGGCCGCCACGGCCTCCTCCAGCCGTCCGGCATTGAACAGCGCGTCTCCGATGCCATACTTGGCCTTGGGGACGAGGGGGTCACGCGGATGCTCGCGGATCAGGATCTCGTACTGCTGGATGGCCTGGTCGTAGTCCTGGTTGAGGAAGTAGAGGTAGCCGAGTTGATACCGGGCCTCCTCGCGCCATTCGCTGTCCGGGTATTCCTCCAGGAGCCGCCGGAAGGTGTCGGCCGCCTGGTAGGCATCCCCGGCGTTGCTGAAGGCCTGGGCCATCTGGTAGAGCGCGTAGGGTTCGCCGTCGCCGGCGGCGCGCGCATAGGCCTGGATGGCCTCCGGGTACCGCCCCAGCGCGTAGTAGCTGTCGGCCAGCCGAAGCTGCGCATCCCGGCGATAGGGGACGAAGTCCGACTGCTCGCGATAGTCCCGTAGGAACCGCTCGAAGAATTGGGCGGCCTCCTCGTAGCGGCCCTGTTTGAAGTAGCACCATCCGAGGGCGTAGACGGCTCCGTCCACGTTCTTGCCGCCGGTGAAATCCCGCAGGTATTGCTGGAACTGCTGCGTGGCCTCGTCCAGCCTGCCGAGCTGGAAGGCGCTCTCGGCGGCCCAGAACAGCGCCTCCCCTTTCTGGTCCCGACTGGAGGCCGTCTGGAACAGGTTCATGAACGCGGTGCGTGCCTCGGCGAACTGCTCGTTGCGGTAGAGCAGCCAGGCCTTCTGGAAGAGGACCTCCTCCCGCAGGGCCGGCGTGACCGCGTTCAGCTCGACCGCCCGGTCGAAGTCGGTCAGGGCGCCGTCGATGTTGCCGAGCGCGATGTAGGTATAGCCGCGGAGGCGCAGCGCGTCGCCGAGGAGGTCGGAGTCGGGATGGTCTTCGATGACGCGGGTGAAGGCATCCCGGGCCGCGGCCCACTGGCGGAGCTCGTACTGCGCCACGCCGAGTTCGAAATAGGCGTGATCGGTCAGGGCGCCGTCGGGCCAGAAGATGGCGGTTTCCTTGAAGCGTTCGATGGCCTCTTCCGGGCGTTCGGCGAGCTTCAGGTTGACGCCTTCGTAGTAGGAGGCCTGCTCGGCCAGGGCGTCGGTGTGGCCGGTGCGCACCCGTGCAAACTCCTCCGCCGCCCACTGGTAGGCGCCTTCGAAGTGATAATTCCAGGCCAGCCCGTAGAGTGCGCGGCGGTAGTACGGGCTGTCCGGGTTGGCCTCGGTGAAGCGCCGGTAGTGGAGGATGGCCTGCTCGCTGTTGCGCAACTGGTTGTAGGACTCGGCCAGGAGGAACGTCGCCCGCTCTCGGGCCGCGTCCCCGAGGTTGGGCATCCGGCGGTTGATCTCCTGGACCGTCCGCTCGTAGTCCCCGAGCTCGTAGTAGATCTCCGCCAGCGCCAGGCCGATGTTCAGGGCGTAGGAGGACGACGGGTAGCGGGCGGCGAGGACCTCGAAGGCCCGTGCCGCCTCGTCGTACCGGTCCAGCCGCACCAGCGTGTAGCCGATTGCATAGAGGGCGGCATCGGCCGTGCTGGCCGTCGGATACTCGTCCGCGCTGCGCCGGTAGTAGACCAGGGCCTGTTCCGGGCGGCCCTGGTTCAGGGCCGCCTCGCCCATCCAGAAGAGCGCCTTGCCGCCGACCTCCGGGGGCGGGTTATCCGCAAGCACCTGCTCCAGCGTCTGCAGCGCGCGGTCGTAGGCGCCCGTCTCATAGAAGAACTGCCCCAGGGTCAGGCGGGCCTGGTAGACGAGGGGGTGCGCCGGGTAGGCCTCCTGGAAGGCGCGAAACAGCGCCACGGCCTGCTCGGAGTGCCCCAGGATGAGGGTGGACTCGGCCTCGTAGTAGAAGGCCTCCGGGGCATTGATGTGGTCGGGATACGCCTGCCGGAACGCGAGGAAGGCCCGTGCGGCTTGCTCGAAGAGCCCGTCGGTGTAGAGGGCGTGGGCTTCGGCGAAGGCCTGTTCGGGGCGGTCGGGAGCCCGCTGGGCCCGGGCCGCTGGGGCCGGCACCAGCATCACGAGACACACGCCGAGCAGCCCGCAGGCCACCCACCGGCGCAGGCGCTTCGGCCCGGCGGGTACGTGGGAGGAACGGATCATAGCCAGCAGAACCGTGCAGACGATCTGGTCGGGGAGGGAGCCACCGGACGGCGCGTTCGGTGGCGGTTGCCGAAGATATGGGAAAAGAAACGACAGGATCCGCAAGGCCCGTGTATTCGTGTAAAAAGCATTCGACAGAGCGGTCGCCGGCTTGCATGGGAGGCCGGTGCGTCCTACCGTGTGCACGACGGAGAGACGCCAGGCGTCCCGAAAACGCGCGAGACCCCGGTCGTATTGTGAACGGGTCGGGTCTGCCGCGCGTGCCGCTGCGACGCCGGCCGGCAAGAAGCTCGCCGAAGGCGCTCTGCAATCGGGTACGATACCGTGCCCGGCTCCGTGACGAACCCTCATCCGCCGAGCCAGACGACCGCCTTCCGATGGAACAGACTCCGCCTGCCTCCTCCCGAGAATCCGCTGCACCGCCGCCGTCCGCTTCGGCGGAATCGCCGCCGTCCGCGCCGTTGCCGGTGCCCGAGTGGCCGGAGGTGCTGGACTGGGTGCGAGAGAATCAGACCCTGGCGATGCTCGGTGCCTTCGCCGTGGGCGTCTTCGTCGGGGTGATGATGCGGGATTGACGCGGTGCCTCCACCGTTGCGTGCACTGGGTAGAACAAACGAGAAAACGTTCCGTGGCTGAGAAGAAAAATACGCCCCCCGAAACGCCCGATCCGGCGGAAAACGAGGCCGCAGAGACGGCCGAAACCGCCGCGGAGGCGACGGCCGAAGCCGCTGCCGAAGCCGCTGCCGATGCCGCGGCTGCCGCTGAATCGCTGATGGACGAGGCCCGCCGGCGGGTAGCGGCCGAGGCCGAGGAGATCGCGGCTTCCTTCGCCGAAGCGCAGGAGGAGATGCGTCGCGCCCTCGGCGAACTCCGCGCCGAGCTGAGCCAGATCCAGCTGGAGGAAGCCCGCACGCGGGTCGTCCGGTGGATCGACGAGAACCCCGCCCTGGCGTTGATGCTGGCCGTGGGAGGGGGGCTCCTCGTCGGGCGGCTGCTCTACAACGCGTTCAAGCCGGCCCCGCCGCCGCCGTTGCCCGAGCGCGTCCAGGAGCGCCTGTCCCGGCAGGCCCATGAGCTGGCCGAGGAGATCCGGGCGGTGTTGCGCGAGCGAACCGGGGAAGCCGGCGAGCTGCTGCGGGATCGTGCCGAGCGGGTGGGCGAGGAAGCCGTCCGGCGGGCGCATCTCCTGGGTGAGCAGCTCGGCGAAGCGGCCGAGGAGGTCACCGGCACCGTGCGGCATCGCGCCGAGCGAGGGCTCCGCCTGGCCGAAGGGGCCTGGCAGGCCGCCCGCACGGCGCTGGCCGCCCTCGCCGTGCAGCGCGTGGCCGACTGGGCGCGGCGGCTCCGCTGACACGCCGCCGTGACCCCGGAGCCCGGAGCCCTGCCCTCCCCGGGGCTTCATGGCCGTTTTTTCACCGATGCCGGGTTGTGTGGCCGGGGCGTCGTGCTGTATCGTATGCTCGTTTGCCCCGCCGCTTCCGACCCCATCCGTCCGCGTCTCCGTGAGTGTCCTCGTCGTCGGTACCGTTGCGTTCGACTCCATCGAAACCCCCTTCGGCGCCGTCGATCAGGTGCTGGGCGGAAGCGCCACCTACATCGCCCTCGCGGCACGCTACTTCACCCGCCCCGTGCGGCTGGTCGGCGTGGTCGGCGGAGACTTCCCCGAGGCCTACGTAGACGTCCTGCGCCAGGACGGCGTGGACCTCGACGGCCTGCAGGTCGAGCCCGCCGGGCGGACGTTCGCCTGGAAGGGACGCTATCACTACGACCTCAACCAGCGCGACACGCTGGCCACGGACCTCAACGTCCTAGAATCCTTCGACCCCGTCCTGCCCGAGGCCTACCGCGATAGCCGCGTCGTGTGCCTGGGCAACCTCGACCCGGCCATCCAGCAGCGGGTGCTGGATCAGGTGGAGCGGCCGGATCTCGTGGTGTGCGACACCATGAACTTCTGGATCGAGCACACCCCGGACAGCCTGCGCGATACACTCCGGCGGGTCGACTGCCTCATCATCAACGACGCGGAAGCGCGGGAGCTGTCCGGCGAGGCCAACCTGGTGCGGGCGGCCCGCCTCATCCGCGAGATGGGCCCGGAGATCCTCATCGTCAAGAAGGGCGAGCACGGCGCCCTGCTGTTTGCCAACGGCACCGTGTTCAGCGCCCCCGCCTATCCCCTCGAAGACATCCACGACCCGACCGGCGCCGGGGACACGTTCGCCGGCGGCTTCGTCGGCTACCTGGCGCGGGCCGGCTCCTTCGAGGCCGACGTCCTCCGCCAGGCCGTCGTCTACGGTAGCGCCATGGCCTCGTTCTGCGTCGAGCGCTTCGGCCCGGAGCGGCTGATCGGGCTGACGCGGGACGAGGTGGACCGGCGCGCCGAGGCCTTCCGCGAACTCGCCCACATCCCGGCCCTCGCCCCGCTGGTCTGAAGGGGCCTCGTCGCTGCCATCCCCCCGGCCAGAGCCTGCTTCCTCCATGAGCCTCGGAACCGTTCGCCTGATCAACGCCGTCTTCTACGCCCATCACGGGGTGATGCAGGAAGAGCATCGCATCGGCGGGCGCTACGAAGTGGACGTATCCGTGGACCTGGACTTTAAAGCAGCCGCCGAAACGGACGATCTTTCCAGGACGGTGGATTACGAGCGCATCTACCGGCTCGTCCAGGAGCTGGTGACGCGCAATCGGTTCTACCTGATCGAAAAGCTGGCCTATCTCATCGCACAACGGGTGCTCGATGCGTATGCCTGTGTACAGGGGATCGAGGTGACGGTGCGGAAACCCAACCCGCCGGTCGGGGGTCCCTGTGACCGGGCCGAGGCGGTGTTCCGGTATCGACGGGCGGAGGAGCAGGCTTGAGCCGCTACGGCGACGCGGCCGTGTATCCCAGACGATCAACATGACGCATTCTATGGCGATCCCCTCCCCGGATGAAATGGTGCTCGGGCCGCTCGATGCCCGGCTGCAACTGGATCTCCAGCATGCACAGGATCTGTTGAAGGGGGTCCGCATTCCTCCGCGGTCCACCGTGCTCGTCAAGGTGCTGGACGAGCAGGCGCGCCCCGAGCCCGACATCGAGCGCATCGCCGAGTTGATCGGTTCGGACGTGGCCCTCTCCGCCGGCATCTTGAAGGTCGTCAACTCGCCCGTCTTCGGGTTGAGCCGTCGGGTGGGCTCGATCCATCACGCCGTCCGCCTGCTGGGCGTCGATAACGTGGTGAACGTGGTGACGGGGTTGATGCTGCACGAGGCCTTCAAGGTGCGTTCGAGCCGGTTTCTGGATGCGTTCTGGGCGTCCGCCAATCGGCTCGCGGCGGCGTCGGCCCTCGTTGCGCGCCGGTGCGGTACGGAGATCGCCGACGAAGCGTATGCGGCCGGCCTGCTGGCGGATTGCGGGGTGCCGGTGCTCCTGCGGCGCTTCCCGGACACCTACGAGGCGGTCTACGCCGACGCCCTGCGCGCCACGGACCAGAGTGTCACGGCCTGCGAGCAAGCGCAGCTCGGCACGGATCATGCCGTCATCGGCTACCTGGTCAGCCGCACCTGGAAGCTGCCACCGCTTCTGTCCGAGTGCATCCTGCACCACCACGATACGCACGACTACTTCACCGATCCGGAGCCGGAGCGAGCGCATCTGGTCACGCTCCTGGCCGTGCTGAAGCTGGCCGGGCGGATTCAGCGGAGCCTCGACGGCCTCGGCCCGGGGTACGACTGGGCGCAGGTCGGCGAGGCCGTGCTGGGCTTCCTCGGGTTGACGGAGGAAGACGTCCCGGAGCTCCAGCAGCAGGTCGCCGCGCTGCCGCTCTAAACGCAGCGGCCGTGCCGAGTCGGCTCAGTCGATCACCGGCCGGGCCTGGACGACGAACTTGACGAGGAAGTCGTAGAGGAGGTGATCCACGTCCGTCGTCTCGGCGAGGCTGGCGAGGATGGCTTCGAAGGCGGCGTCCGAGCCCAACTCCTGGCGGTAGAGGTCGCGGTACCGCAGCAGCCGCTCCCGCTCCCGGTGCGCGTCGAGCTCGCTGTGGAACTGCGTGCCGTAGACGGGGCGGTGCTTCAGGCGGAAGGCCTGGTTCGGCTGCGAGTCGTTGAAGGCGAGTTCGACGGCCATGTCCGGAAGCACGGCCACGCGGTCGTGGTGGCCCATGTTGGCGAGGAAGCGCGGCGGGAAGTCGCCGAAGAGCGGGTCGGTGCGGCCTGCGGGGGTGAGTTCGACCCAGCGGCTGCCGAACTCGGCGCGCTCGCGGTCCTTGATGACCGTACCGCCGAAGGCCCGGGCGATGGCCTGGTGGCCCCAGCACGAGCCGAACGTGGGCAGGCCGCCGTCGCAGGCGGCCCGGATGAGATCGAGCAGCGGCTCGGTGAAGGGATAGTCCTCGGTGATGGAGTACTCCCCGGCCCCGCCGATCATGAGGGCGTCGAAGCCGTCGAGCAGGCCCGGATGCAGGCGGTCGCGCGTGACGTTGACGGCGGCGAGCTGCTCCGGGCGGAGGCGGCATCGCTCCAGAAAGCAGAGCTGCTCCTGGTGCTCGATGTCGGCCGTGTCGCGGGCCTGCACGAGCAGCACGCGGACGGCGTCGAAGGGCTTGGGCCGGGCAGGGGAGGTCATGAGCGTGGCGGTTGGCGGACCAGCAGGTCGGTGAAGTCGTCACGCAGCAGCCGGTAGAGCCGGTGCAGCGGCAGCCCGACGACGTTGTAGTAATCCCCTTCGATGCGGCGGACGAACACGGCGCCGAGGTCGTCCTGGATGCCGTACGCCCCGGCCTTGTCCATCGGCGACCCGGAGGCCACGTAGGCGTCGATCTCGTCGGGTTCGAGCACGGCGAACGTCACCATGGTAGCCTCGTAAGCGGTGCAGGTGCGCCGGCTGGCGGGATGCACGAGGGCGAGGCCGGTGTAGACGGTGTGGGTGCGGCCGCTCAGCCGCCGGAGCATCGAGCGTGCCTCCTCGGCGTCGGCCGGCTTGCCGAGGACGTGTCCGTCGAGGACGACGAGCGTATCGGCGCCCAGGGTCAGGGCGTCCGCGTGTGAGGCGGCGACGTCCAGGGCCTTGCTTTCGGCCAGTGTCTGCACGATGTGCTCCGGAGAGAGGCCGGGCGTGACGGTTTCCTCGACGGTGCTCGCCTGCACGGTGAAGTCGAGCCCGAGTTGTTCGAGCAACTTCCGTCGGCGGGGGGAGCGGGAGGCGAGGATGAGCGGGGTCGAAAGCTGCATGCCGGCTCAGGGCGGGTCAGGTGGTGGGGTGGGGCGTCCGGCGGCGGATCAGGCCGAGGGCGGCGAGGGCGGCGACCAGCGCGAGGGGGTGGACGGCGCCGCCGTACCGGGCGTAGGGAGGCGCCGCGTCGTACACGGGGACGGATACGAGGCGGGCGGTGCGCTCCATCCATCCGACTTCGACGACCGATCGGCCATCCGGACGGATCAGCGCGGACCGCCCGGAGACGGTGACGACGAGCATGGCCCGGCCCGTCTCGATGGCGCGTAGCCGGGTGAAGGCCAGGTGCTGCCGGTGTCCGGCGGTGGGTCCCCACCAGCCCACCTGGGCCAGCGTGATCAGCACGTCGGCCTCTTGTTCGTGGTAGCGGCGGGCGTAGTTCCCGAAGAGGCTCTCCAGGCAGATGAACACGCCGAGCCGGAGCGGGGGCGCGGCGTCCCGTTCGAGGTGGAGGGGGGCTTGCCGCCGGCCGGGCGCGTAGCCCCGGACGCCTCCGGCGGGAATGGCGAGACGCTGGAGTCCGGGGCGCTCCTCCGAGAACGGCACGTACTCGGCCAGGGGCACGAGCCGGATCTTGTCGTGCTGCTGCGCGGACCGGCCGGGTTGCAGGAGCAGCGCGCTGTTCCGGTAGAGGTGCGGGGCGTCCGGCGCGAGGGTGATGGCGCCGGTGAGCAGGGGGATACGGGTGGAGTCGACCCACGCCTGGAGGCGGCGAAGCAGGGTCCGCGCGGCCGCCGTAGAGTCCAGCACAGGCAGCGCGGTTTCGGGCCAGACCATCAGCGCGGGCCGCTGAGGGGCAGTCCGGGCGAGGGAATCACTCATCGCCAGCAGCGTAGCCGCGCGTGTGGTGTCTCGAACCCGGGCCCAGGCGGCGGCGGGGATGGCGGGCTGGACGAACCCGACCGGGACGGTGGCCCGGGGCGGCGGCAGGGCGGTGCGAAGCGACGCCGCGGTGGCCAGGCCGGCGCCGGCAACCGCCAGCATCGCCGCGGCAGAGCGCCACCGCCCCCGGCGCGTCGCGGCGGTCAGCGCGCGGTAGCCCGCGATGTTCAGCGCGAGCAGCCAGAGGGTCAGTCCCGGCACGCCGGCCAGGGCCGCCAGCGGGGCGACCCACGGCGAAGCGGCCTGGGTGTGGCCCAGGAGCGACCAGGGGAAGGCCAGCGGCCCGAGGCTCAGCAGCGCCTCGGCGCCGAGCTGGAAGGCCGCCAGGGCCGCCAGGCCCACCACCTCACCGCGGGCGCGACGTACGGCGACGGCCAGGGCCGGCGGGAGGCCGAGCACCAGCGGCAGCAGCAGCAACCCGTTCAACGACAGCCACGCCGTGTCGGCCCGCACGTGAGCCAGCGGCCAGGCGAATGCCACGGCGTAGGTCGCCAGCCAGGCCGCCCAGGCATGCAGCAGCATCCGCCGCACCGAGGTCGTGCGGGACCAGACCCAGAGCAGCGGGATCCAGGCCATGGCGGCCAGCGCAGACCCGGGCCCCGGCGGGAAGCTCAATCCCAGTAGCACCCCGCTTGCCAGCGACAGGCTCCACAGCAGGCGGGGCGTTGGCACGGCAGGCATCACACGACGGTGTAGAAGGGACGGACGGATCGCCCGAAGATAGGGGATCGGGGGCGAATGGCGAGCAGCCCCCGGCGAGCACCTCCCCGCGAGCAGCAAGCGGCCTGGCCAGGGCGGCGGCGAGGATGATTTGACTCGCCCCGCGGCCGCACCTAATTTGGGTGCCGGCGAGTCTGTCCCATCCCCACCCACCCTGCATGACCACGCTGGCGATTTGCAATCACAAGGGCGGCACCGGCAAAACCACCACGGTCGTCCACACCGCTGCGGCCCTCGGACTCAGCGGCTACCGAACCCTGGTCATCGACCTGGATCCCCAGGGGTTTCTGACCCGCTACCTCGGCATCGAAGAGCCGCCGATCGAAGCCTCCTCGCTGATGCTGTTCGATCACCAGGTGAAGTTGCGGGACGTGCCGGTGCAGCGGTTGAAGCACTTCGACGTGCTGCCGGCCTCGGCGTCGATGACGAAGGTCCTCCGCAAGCTCAACCGCCCCACGGACGTGTTCTGGGCCAAGGAGGCGTTGCAGACGGGCCCGGACTATGACCTCGTCGTCTTCGACACGGCGGCGGCCGTCACGGCCTACAGCCTCAACGCCCTCGTCGCCAGCCGCTACGCGCTCATCCCCGTCACGCCCGAGTACCAGCCGGTCTACGGCGCGGAGCAGACCTACCAGACCATCCGCCAGGTCCGGGAGAAGCTGAACCCGGACCTGCAGGCTCCCTTCTTCCTGTTCACGCAGGTCGACGGGCGCAAGCGCAGCCACCATCAGTTTCGCCGCTACCTGCGGGCCCGCTACGGGGATCTGGTCATGCGGAGCATCATCCGGACGAGCACGGCGCTCTCGCAGGCCTACGACGACGGCACGACGGCCTTCGAGCATGCGCCGACCTCGCGGGGCGTGCGGGACTACGCGAACGCTACGGACGAGCTGCTGCGGCACGTCCAGGCCGGCACGCCCCGGACGGCGCCGGAGATCACCGCCGTCGAGCCGCCGGCCTACGAGGAGGCGCCGGGCGAGGAGCCGCCCCGGCCCGTGGCCCCCGAGCGCCCGGCGTGGCTCTGACCCCCACGCCGCGGTCGCTCCCCGGACTCATCTCGCCCCCTCACCATGGCCCAGCACGCAGACCAGCGCTTTTCCTCCCGCCTCGGCCTGATCCTCAGCGTCCTCGGCATCGCCGTCGGGACGGGCAACATCTGGCGCTTCCCGCGCATCGCGGCGCAGAACGGGGGGGATGAGGGCGCCGGGGCCTTTCTGATCGCCTGGGTGCTGTTCCTTTTCCTGTGGAGCATCCCCCTCATCATCGCCGAATACGCCCTCGGCCGGAAGGGCCGTATGGGGGTGGTGGGCACGTTCGCACGCGTCGCGGGGCCGCGCTACGCCTGGATGGGCGGCTTCGTCGGGTTCGTCTCCACCGCCATCATGTTCTACTACTCGGTGGTGGCGGGCTGGTGCGTGTTCTACTTCGTCGAGATGCTCGTCAACCCCCTGCCGCTGACGACGGAGGCGGCCACGGGGGTCTGGGACGGCTTCCAGGCCGGGGGGCTGCCGGTGCTGTTTCACGGCCTTGCGATGGGGCTGGGTGCGCTGGCCGTGTGGAAGGGTGTGGCCTCCATCGAGCGGGTCAACAAGGTGCTCATCCCCGCGCTGCTGCTGATCGTGCTGCTCTGCGTGCTGCGGGCGGTCACGCTGGACGGCGCGGCGGCCGGCCTGGCGTTCCTCTTCACGCCGCAATGGGACCTGCTGGCCCGGCCCGGCCTCTGGCTCGAAGCGCTGACGCAGAACGCCTGGGACACCGGCGCCGGCTGGGGGTTGATCCTGACCTACGGGGCGTACATGCAACGCCGCCACGGCGTGGTCAAAAACGCCTTTCTCACCGGGCTGGGCAACAACACCGTCAGCCTGCTCGCCGCCGTCATGATCTTTGGGACGGTGTTCGCGGTGCTGGGCCAGCAGATGCCGAAGGCCGAGGTGCTGGCCGTCATGCAGAACAGCGGCCCGGCCTCCACCGGGCTCACCTTCATCTGGATGCCACAGCTCTTCGCGAAGATGCCGGCCGGGGAGCTGCTGGCGGTGCTGTTCTTCCTGGGGCTGTCCTTTGCCGCCTTCAGCTCGCTCATCTCGATGATCGAGCTGGCAACGCGGGTGTTCGTGGACATGGGCCTGCCGCGGCGGCGGGCGGTGGCCGCGGTATGCACGGTGGGCTTCCTGCTGGGCATCCCCTCGGCCGTCAACCTCGACGTCTTCGGGAATCAGGACTTCGTCTGGGGCGTGGCGCTGATGATCTCCGGCGCGCTCGTGGCCTTCGCGGTGATCCGCTACGGCGTGGAGCGCTTCCGTCAGGAAGAACTGCTCGGGACGCCGGGCGACTGGTCGGCCGGGCCGGCCTGGGGCTTTCTCATCCGCTATCTGGTTCCCCTCCAGGCCGCGGTGCTGCTCGTCTGGTGGCTCTACCAGTCGGCCACGCGCTATGCCCCCGAAACGTGGTACGATCCATTCGATCCCTACAGCGTGATGACGTGCCTGGTGCAATGGGGACTCGTGATGGGCTTGCTCATCGCCTTCAACCGCCGGCTGGTTCGCCGCACGCTGCCGGAGGCGGCGGCGCCGTAGGGCCGTTTGGCGGCCGTCCTACCCCAGGGCCACGTCCAGGATCATCATGAAGACGAAGCCGACGAGCGCGCTGGTGGTGGCGAGGTCGGCGTGGGCGTTGCGCTGGGATTCGGGGATGAGCTCTTCGATGACCACGAAGATCATCGCTCCGGCAGCAAAGGCCAGCGCGTAGGGCAGGATCGGGCGGATGATCATCACGGCACCGGCTCCGAGCAGGGCGGCGACGGGTTCGACGACGCCGGAGAGTTGCCCGAACCAGAAGCACCGGCGGGGCGAGAGGCCGTCGGCGCGCAGGGGCATGGCCACGGCGATCCCCTCCGGGAAGTTCTGCAGCCCGATGCCGAGCGCCAGCGCAATGGCACCGCCGAGCGACGAGCCGAGGGCCGGGTCGGTGCCGGCCGCCGCCGCGCCGAAGCTCACGCCCACGGCCAGCCCTTCCGGGATGTTGTGCAGCGTGATGGCGAGCACCAGCAGGGTGGAGCGCCGCCAGGAGGTAGACACGCCCTCGGCGTCGGCCATGAGCGCGCCCGGATGCAGGTGGGGCAGCAGCGCGTCCGTCAGCCGCAGGAAGGCGCCGCCGGCCAGGAACCCGACGGCCGCCGGGAGCCAGGCCGGGAGGGACTGCCCCTCGGCCAGTTCGATGGCCGGAACCAGCAGGGACCAGAAGCTGGCGGCGATCATGACGCCCGCGGCGAAGCCCAGCATGGCATCCAGGAAGGCCCGGTTGACACCGCGCGTGAAGAAGACGAGGCCGGCCCCCAGGGCCGTCACCGACCAGGTGAACAGGCCGGCCAGCAACGATTGCGTGAGGGCGTCCAGGTCGGCAAACCAGGCGTACATGAGCAGCACCGTCGAGTGGGTGGGGGACGAAGTAGAGGCTCCTGCCGGGAACTGCCGGACCAGAATCGCCCGCAGGATGCGGCCGGGGCAGCACCGGGCGCGCCGGGTTGCTATCTTGGGATCCCGCACCCCGGCCACCATCGGCCCCGTAGTACTCCCTCTGCCATGCGTACGTTCACCTCGCTCCTCGGTCTGTTTCTGAGCATCACCCCCCTGGCCGCTCAGCCGTTCGACCTGTCCTTTCTCGCGACGAGGCCGGAGGCCTCCGACTTCCGGGAGACGACCAGCTACCTCGAAGTGCAGGCCTTTCTCGATGTGCTGGAGACGACGTCGGACCGGATGCACCTCACCACCCTCGGCTATACGATGCAAGGCCGACCGCTGCCGCTGGCCGTCTTCGGGGACGTCAGCGGCCCCGAGCCGGAGGCGGTACGGGCCTCGGGGCGAACGCGTGTGCTCCTACTGGCGACCATCCACGGCGGCGAGGTGGCCGGCAAGGAGGCGACGCTCATGCTGCTGCGCGCCCTGGCCGCGGGACGGCACGCGGACTGGGCGGATTCCCTCGTCCTGCTCGCCGTGCCGGTCTTCAATGCCGATGGGAACGAGGCGGTCAGCCTCGTCAACCGCCCCCGTCAGCACGGCCCCGTCGGCGGTGTAGGGCAGCGGCCCAACAGCCAGGGGCTCGACCTGAACCGCGATCACGTCAAGGTCGATTCGCCGGAGGTCCGGTCGCTGTTGCTCGCTCTTGAAGCCTACGACCCGCACGTGCTGATCGACCTCCACACGACGAACGGGACCGCGCATGCCTACCACCTGACCTACGCGCCGCCGCTGCATCCCAGTACGGATTCGACGCTCGTGGCGTGGCTGCGCACGGCGTGGCTGCCGGAGGTCAGCCGGGCCGTCGAGGACCGCTACGGCTGGGCCACCTATTACTACGGCAACACGCCGGAACCGGGGTCGGACCGGCCGATGGGGTGGTATACCTTCGACCATCGCCCGCGCTTCAGCACCAACTATGTGGGGCTGCGCAATCGCTTCGGCATCCTCGTCGAGGCATACGCCTACGCCCCGTTCGAGGAACGCATTCTGGCGACGCTGTACGTGCTGGAGGAGCTGCTGGCGCAGGCCCGGGATCATGCCGGCCGGCTCCGTGCCCTCACCGAGGCCGCCGATGCGCAGGACCTCGTCGGGGCGCAGCTGGCCCTGCGTGCCCGGCACGCCCGGTCGGCCGATCCCGTGGAGATCCTGCTGGGCGAGGTCGTGCCGGAGGTCAACCCGTACAGCGGCCGGGAGATGGTCCGCCGCACGGACGCCCGCCGGCCCACGATGCTCTACGAGTACGGCACCTTCACCCCGACCGAGACGGCCACCGTCCCGGCGGCGTACTTCGTGCCGCCGGAGTTGAAGGAGGTCATCGCCCGGCTCCATGCGCACGGCGTGAAGACCGTCCCCATCCCCGCCGCCCGCACCCAGCACGTCGAGCGATTCCGCATCGACTCGGTGCAGGTGGCGGAGACGGCATATCAGGGGCGGCACCTGCACACCTACTACGGCGGCTACGAGCCGGCCGAGGTGGAGCTGCCGGCCGGCACGCGGATGGTGCCGATGGACCAGCCGCTGGCCCGGCTCGCGTTCACGCTGCTCGAACCGCGCTCCGACGACGGCTTCGCTGCCTGGGGCCTCGTGGGGACCGCGGCCGGTGGCGCGGCGTTCTATCCGATCCTGCGGGGCGATGGGTTCTGAGGACGGGCAGTGATCCGCGCCGGCGAAGTCAGGGAGAACCCGGACGTGGACGAATCGGTATCTACGAGGCCCGGGATGTCCAGTAAAGTGACCACCGGCTGCGGTCCGTGCAGGCCGGCCCCTGGCCCGAAACGCCTTCGTCGCCCTGAAACGAGGGCATCGGGGGAAGGGCGGGATCTGGCAGCCGCTTTGCCGGAGCCACCGGGTGCCGCATCGCCCTGCGGTGTGGCCGTCATCCTTCGAACCAACCGAATTGCGCCATGAAGCGCCTGTGTCGATACATCCGGGGCCTCGGCGCCCTGGCCGTCCTGCTGTGGTGGGGCACCGGGCCGGCCCTCGCCCAGGATCAGGAACTGCCGCTCGGTGCTCCGCTGCCCTCGGCCGAGCTGACGCTGACCCGGCCGGACGGCCGTGCCGCGTCCCTGCAGAGCCTCCTCGGCTCGGCCGGTACCGTCATCGTGTTCTGGAGCAACCAGTGCCCGTGGGTGGACAAGTACGAGGATCGGCTCGCGGACCTGGCCGCGACGTACGGGGCCGCCGGGTTTGCGTTTCTGGTGGTCAATGCCAATGACGCCGATGCCTTCCCGAAGGAGGGTGCAGACGAGAGCCAGGCCCGCGCCCGGGATCTGGG
Source organism: Roseithermus sacchariphilus (assembly GCA_003285105.1). Lineage (GTDB taxonomy): Bacteria > Bacteroidota > Rhodothermia > Rhodothermales > MEBIC09517 > Roseithermus > Roseithermus sacchariphilus. The sequence continues at coordinate 2,993,134 of CP030158.1, forward strand.
GGCGGCCTTCACCTACCTCATGGACAATGGCTCGGCGCTGGCTCGTGCGCTTGGCGCCTCCCGCACGCCGCACGTCTTCGTCTTCGATGCCAACCGGACCCTCGTCTATGTAGGTACCATCGACGACAGCCCCGGCGATCCGGGCAACGTCCAGAAAACGTACCTCAAGGATGTCCTGGATGCGTTGCAGGCCGGGCAGTCGGTGGCAGTCCCCAAGACGAAAGCATTCGGATGCACGATCAAGCTCCAGTCGTGACCCCCAACGATCGCGTCTGGCAGGACGTCGAGGACCGCTTCGCGCGCCTGGCGCCGGGAGACGAGGCCGGGTTCGAGGCGCTGGCGGAGGTCGTGTTTGCCGCCCAGGTGCGTCACAATCCAGTCTATGCGCGGTATGCCCGGGGCATGGCGTGGCGCGGATGGGAAGCCGCCCCGTTCCTGCCCGTCGAGGCCTTCAAGCTGGTGCCGGTGACGACGTTTCCGCCGGAGGAGGCCGAGCAGGTCTTCGAGAGCAGCGGGACGGGCCGTGCGGTGCCGAGCCGCCATTACGTGCGGCGGCTTCGCGTCTACGAGCGGGCCGTGCGGACGCACTTCGAGCAGGTGTTCGGCACCGGCCCCTTCACGCTCGTTGCACACCTGCCGCACTACGCCGACCGGGGTCGCCGCTCCTCGCTCCTCTACATGGTCGACCTGCTGATCCGCCACTACGGGGACGCGGCCAGCGGCTTCTTCCTGGAGGACCGGTCCGTGCTCGACCGCGCCCTCGCCCACAGCCGCCGGACCGGTACGCCGATGCTGCTCTTCGGCGCCGCGTTCGGGCTGCTGGATCTGCTGGACGAGGCGCCGGTGGCGTTGCCGCCGGACGCCCGCGTGATCGAAACCGGCGGGATGAAAACCTACCGCCGGGAGATCGGCCGGGAGGCGTTGCACGCCCGCCTGGCCGAAGGCTTCGGGCTGCCCGAGGCACAGATCTGGAGCGAGTACGGGATGTGCGAGCTGATGAGCCAGGCCTACACCCGCGGCGATACGGTCTTCCGGCCGCCCCCCTGGATGCGGTTCCGCATCGTCGACCCCGACGATCCCACCCGGGGCCTGCCGGCCGGTGAGCCGGGAGCCCTGGCGCTCTTCGACCTTGCCAACCTCTACTCGGCCGCTGCGTTGCTGACCGAGGACCGGGCCGTGCAGCGCGGCGACGGCTTCGAGGTGCTCGGGCGGCTGTCTCATGCCGCGTTGCGCGGCTGCAATTTTCTCGTCGAATCCGAGGGGGGAGGGTGAGCATGGCGTCTCCGCGACCGACGCAGGCCGACGTTCGTGCCGCCGTGGTGGAGGTGGCCTCGCGCTGGCAGGACCCGGACCATCCCCGCCGTGCGGATGCCGTGGCGGCGACGCTGGCTGCCCCCAACCGCTTCACCGCCGAAGCCGTGGCCTTCGCCGTCAACCAGCAGATGAGCCTGCTCACGCCCGAGGCGCTGACGGCCTGGGCTTCCAGGACGTGGGCGGCGGCCCCGCTCACCGTCGGCGTCCTCAACGCCGGCAACGTGCCGCTGGCCGGATTGCAGGACGCGCTGGCCGTGCTGCTCGCCGGCCACCATTACCTGGGCACCGTGTCCTCGAAGTCGCCCGCGTTGCTGCCGGCGTTCCTGAGTGAGGTCCGGGAGCACCTGCCGGTCCTGCCCGTGCGCTTCGTGGAGGCCGCCACGCTGTTCGCCGAGGCCGAGGCCGTGATCGCCACGGGCAGCGACGAGACGGCGGACCGGGTGGCGGCGCAGTGCGAGGCCCACGGCATCCCGCCCGCCCGGCGCCTGCTACGCGGCCACCGCTTCGGCGTGGCCGTCATCGACGGGCAGGAGTCCGACGACGAGCGGGAGATGCTGGCCGAGGATGCGCTGCTCCACGAAGGGTACGGCTGCCGCAACGTGGCGCTCATCTGGGCCCCGGCCGGGCTGGCCCCCGATCCCTACCTGGACGCCTTCGCCGCCTTCCGCAGCGTCTTCCCCGTGCACCCGGACCTGCCCGGGGCGCTGCGGATGCAGCAGGCCTTCCTGGAAGCCACGGGACAGCCCCATGCCTACGGAGAGGGGCTCGAGTTCCTGCTGAGCCGGGGTGCCCCCGAGCCGCAACGGCCCGGGCACGTGCGCTGGGTCGAGTACGAAGACCTGGACGAGGTCAACCGCTGGCTGCACGAGCACGCCGGCCGGATCCAGATCGTCGTGGCGCGGGACGGCCTCCGTGCCCGCCTCGCCGCCGGAGATCGGCTGGAGCCGCTCGGCATGGCACAACGCCCGGCGCTGGACTGGCGGCCCGACGGGGTGGACACAATGGCGTTCCTGGCACAGTTGAGCCGGGACGAGGACGAGGCGGCCGGGTAACTGACCCCGGCTCGTTCCGGCGTCAGGCCGCCCTGCCGAAGTAGTCGGCCAGGATGCTCTTGACCGTCGGCAGGACGTCGTCCCAGGTGGCCGCCGGCTGCTTGGTGACGGTCAGGAAGTCCGGCATGATGAAGACGCCGGCCAGCCCCGGCGTGCGAAACAGCAGCTCCGCCAGGGCGTGCCCTTCGGCCTCGGTGGGGGTGTTGAACGACAGCATGCCGCCGTCGATGAACGGCCCGGCATCCGTCGTGATCTTGATGCTGTTCGGATTGGGCGTGAGGTGGGTGCGGAAAGTAGGCATCGTGCAGGGAGGATCGATGGGGCTCTGGAATGGCCATCGTAGACGTCTTGCGAAGGTACGGAGCCGGTCCATGGACATTCCGCGAAAGTGGGACCCCGAAGGCTCATCGTGTGTGAAATGTTTGTATTCTGCCGGGCACGGCAGGGAACGACCCGGGCCGAAGGCCGTGCGCTCCGGCCTCGACGTGGTCCGCCCGGTCGTGACCTGCGTCGTGACCTGCCTGCGTGCCGTTCGTTCGACCCGACAAACCCGTCATGGATCCTCTCCGCCCACCCGGATTCTCCGCATCGACCCCGGATTCCCCCGTCGAAAATCCGGACGGCCGGACCAAGATCGACCGGATCACCCGGCACACGCGGGATCTGGTGCAGGACGTCCGCAACTGGGTGGATCTCAAGCTGAAGCTGACGCGGCTGGAGGTGCAGGAGCAGGTGGATGAGGCCCTGCACCAGGCCCGGATCGGGGCCGCGCTCGCCTTCGTCGGCTTTCTGGCGGTACAGTTTCTGCTGGTGACCCTGGCGCTGCTCATCGGAGACGCCCTCGGGCACGCCAAGTGGGGGTTCCTGATCCTCACCGTGCTGTTGGTGGCCGTGCTCATCGTGCTGCGCTATGCGCTCAAACCCAACGTCGAACTGTTCCGCTTCAACAAGACCACCCGGAAGGTCGAAGTGCCCGCGCACCGGCTGAAGGAGGTCGCGCCCCCCGAACCCACCGACGAAGCCCCCCGCCGAGATGGATGATCGCCTGCCGCCCCGTCCGACCCCCCGGGAGCCTGTGCCGCCGCCGGCCGGGGCGCCCGTTGCCGACCGGCCGCCCCCGGTGCCCGTCGCGCCGGCGGCGCCCGTCGAGCCGGCGCCTCCGCGTCGTACGCTGACCCGCGCCGAGGTGGAGGCCCAGCTCAAGGAGACGGAAGCCTCGATCGACCGGCACGTGGAGGTGCTGGAGGAGGAGTTCCAGACCCTCGGTACCTATGTTCGAGAGCGGTTGCTGCGCCATCCGCTGCTGGGGCTCGGAGGGGCCCTGCTGGGCGGGCTGGTCGTCGGCTGGCTCCTCGGCGGCCGAGGCCGCGGCCCGTCGAAACGCCGGGCGGCCGAGGCGGCGCTGCAGGTGCTCGTCGACCGCTACCTGCGCGCCGTGGTGGACGACGCCGCGGCAGCCATCCGGGACGGCGCGCCGCCCGAAGCGGCCGTGCGCGCGGCCCTGCTGGAGCGGATGCCCGTGGTGCCGGTGCCCGTCACCGAGCCGTCCGACGACGACCGCGGTAGCGGCGTGCTCGCGCTGCTCGGCGCCACCCTGCTGAAGATCACGATGTCCGAAGCCCTCAGTTATCTGACCTCGAACGTGTTGCCGCGGGCGATCCAGTCGCTGGTGCCCGGGGCGAACGCGGGCCGGGCGGGCGGTGAGGGATCACCGGGTGTCGGCGCCCCGGCGGAGGGTGGGTGAGCCGGGCGGCCCCTCCCGCGGGCGCTGCCAGATTTTCGAAAACAAACGGGTGAATGCGTCGTTCACGGCCCGCTCACCCCGAGTAGGAACCATCGTATGCGCATCGTACTGTTTGGCCCGCCGGGTGCCGGCAAAGGCACGCAGGCGCGGCTGCTGCATCAGCGGCGCGGCCTCGTCCCCATTTCCACCGGCGCCCTGATCCGCGAGGAAATCGCAGCCGGCACGCCGGACGGGCGGGCCTCGGAGGAATACATCCGGGATGGACGCCTCGTGCCGGGGCCGCTGGTGCGGCGGATCGCCGAGCACGCCATCGCCGAGCACGGCTATGACAACTTCATCCTGGACGGCTACCCCCGGACCGTGGAGCAGGCCGAGTGGCTGGACGCGTTTCTGCAGCAGCACCAGGCGAGCCTGAACGCCGTCATCAGCCTGGAAGTCCCGACCGACGTCATCGTCGAACGCCTCTCGCGCCGCCGGGTCCACAAGCTGACGGGCGAGAACTACCACCTCGACTTCAAGCCGCCCCCGCCGGACGTGGACCCGTCGCTGATCGTGCAGCGACCGGACGACCGGCCCGAGGTGATCCGGCAGCGCCTGGAGGTCTACTACCGGCGCACGCTGCCCGTCGAGGCCTATTACGCCGACCGGGACTACTTCTTCCGCATCTCGGGGCTGGGCGACGTCGAGGACGTCTACGCACGGATCGATCGGGTGCTCAAGCAGGTCGAACCGGCCGGCAAGACGGCCTGACGGGGCCCCGCGTATCGTTCATCTGCACTCGCCCGCATCGCATGGAAGAAACCCCTGACGCGGCCGGCAGCGCGGCCCGTGTGGCGTCGCTGCAGGCCCGGATCGAGGACGCCCTGACCACCCTCGTGCCGGAGCAGGAGCCGCCGGATCTCTACGAGCCGGTGCGCTACGTGCTGGACGGCGGCGGCAAGCGCCTGCGGCCGCTGCTGGTTCTGCTCGCGGCCGAAGCCTACGGCGTGCCGCCCGACCGTGCCATGCCTGCGGCTCTGGCGGTCGAGGTCTTCCACAACTTCACGCTGGTCCACGACGACATCATGGACCATGCCGCCACGCGCCGCGGCCGCCCGACCGTCCACGTGCGCTGGGACGAGAGCACGGCCATCCTCTGCGGGGATTACCTGCTGGCGCTGGCCTACGACCTGCTGGCCTCCACGGAGAGCCCCCGCCTCGGCCCCATCGTCCGGCGTTTCCACCGGATGGTGGCGCACCTGTGCGAGGGCCAGACGCTCGACAAGGCCTTCGAGACGCGCCCGGAGGTGACCGTGGTGGACTACCTGCACATGATCGACCGGAAGACGGCGGCTCTCCTGGAGGTCAGCCTTGAACTGGGCGGGTTGCTCGGTGGCGCCGGCCCCGAGGCCCTGGAGGCGCTGCAGGCCATGGGGCGGCACATGGGCCGCGCCTTTCAGATTCAGGACGACCTGCTCGACCTGGTGGCCGACGATGCGCGCTGGGGAAAGACGATCGGGGGGGATCTCATCGAAGGGAAAAAAACGTATCTTCTGCTCCGGACGCTGGAACGGGCCACGGGCGCGGAGCGGGACTGGTTCGCGCGCATCGTTCAGGAGGGGGGATTGCCGGCCGGAGACGTTCCCGAGGCCCGGGCGCGCATGGAGGCTCTGGGGATTCTGGACGAGGCCCGCCGGGAGGTGCACCGCTACACCGCTGCGGCCATCGACACCCTCCAGACGTTGCCGGACGGCCCTCCACGCCATGCGCTGCGCTGGCTCCTCGATCGGATGCAGCGACGTGCGCACTGAACCCGCTGCCGCCTCGCTCACCGAGATTCCCTGCCGCTCATGATCGTTCGCGAAGTCGAAGTCACCAACCGTGCCGGGCTGCACACGCGCCCGGCGTCCATGATCGTCCGGACGGCCTCCCGGTTCGACGCGGATTTCTTCATCCAGAAAGACGGCTACGAGATCAACGGGAAAAGCATCATCGGCGTCATGACGCTGGCCGCCGAGCAGGGCGCCCGGCTGACGCTGGTGTTCGACGGGAAGGACGAGGAAGAAGCGGCCCGAGCCGTGGTGCAACTCTTCGAGGATGGCTTCGGGGAGGTCAAGTGAACCCGGCCCCGGATCCTGGAGCGCGCTGTGGCGTCAGGGTACGCCCGACGGCGTGACCACGGACGGAACCCCATCGAGCTACGCACGCATGCCAGGACATCACGACCCGCCCGAGACGTTGGATGCCACCCCGGCCGGGGTGGCCGAGCCCCGGCGCACGCCGGACGGCGAGTGCATCCTGGAAGGCAAGGGCGTCGCCCCCGGAATCGCCATCGGCCCGGTGTTTCTCTATGCCCGCGGCGGCATGACCGTGGAGCACCGCCGCCTCGACCCGGACGAGGTGGAGCGTGAGGTGGAACGGTTCGAACGGGCCGTCGAACGGGCCGAGCGCGACCTGGAGAAGATCATCACGGTGGCCCGGGAACGCCTCGGGGAAACCAGCGCCCAGATCTTCGACGCCCAGCGCCTGATGCTGCGCGACGACCAGGTCTACCAGGCCGTCCTGCATCACATCCGCCACGACCGCTGCAACGCCGATTACGCCGTCAAGACGGTGATGACCCAGCACCGTCGGCGGCTCGAAGCCAGCGACAGCGAGTACCTCCGCGAGCGGGCCAACGACCTGCTCGACGTCCAGGAGCGGCTCATCCGCCACCTCCGGCGCGGCAAGCTCCTCTCGTCCATCGACGCCGAAACCATCGTCGTGGCGCAGACCCTCACGGCGGCCGACATCGTCCTGTTCAGCCGCCGCCAGATCCTGGGCTGTGCCATGGACTACGGCGGGCCGACCTCGCACGTCTCCATCATCGCCCGGGCCCTCGGTGTTCCGGCGGTCGTGGGCCTGCAGCGCGTCACGGAGCGGGTGCAGAGCGGCGACACGATGATCCTGGACGGCTTCGAGGGGCGGGTGATCATCCACCCCACGGAAGACCGCCTGGCCCATTACCGGATGCGTCAGGAGCGCTACCGCCGGCTCCTGCAGGAGCAGAAAAGCCTCATCCCGCTGCCGGCCGAGACCCTCGACGGGCACCGCGTCACGTTGCGCGCCAACCTGGAACTGGAGGAAGAGCTGGATCTGATCGAGGCCTACGGCGCCGACGGCATCGGGCTGTTCCGCACCGAGATCCAGTACCTCTTCACGCGCCGCATCACCCCGCAGGAGGACGACCTCTACCACCAGTATCGCCGCATCGTCGAGCACGTCGCGCCGGCGGTGACGACCTTCCGGCTCTTGGACATGGGAGGGGACAAGATGCTGCCCATGAGCCATCGGGAGCACAACCCGTTCCTGGGCTGGCGGGGGCTGCGCATCCTGCTGGACCGCCCGGAGCTGCTGCACGCGCAGTTACGTGCCATCCTGCGGGCCGGCGCGCATGGCCCGACCCGCCTCCTCGTCCCGATGGTCACCACCCTGCCGGAATGGCGCCGGCTCCGTGAGCACCTGGCCGAGGTGCAGGACCGGCTCCGGCACGAGGGGCTGCCCTTCGCCGAGCAGATGCCGCTCGGGGTGATGATCGAGGTGCCGGCCGCCGCGCTGATGGCCGAACACCTGGCCGCCGAGGCCGACTTCCTCTCGATCGGGACGAACGATCTGACGCAGTACACGCTGGCGGTGGACCGCGGTAACGACCTCGTGGCCGGGCTCTTCCAGGAGCTGCATCCGGCGGTGCTGGCGCTGATTCAGAAGACCGTCGAGGGAGCGCGGCGGCATGGCATTCCGGTGAGCGTCTGTGGCGAGATGGCCGGGGATCCGCGGGCGACGGCGGTGCTGGTGGGCCTCGGGGTGTCGGAGCTGAGCGCCGTGCCCGCCGCCCTGCCCGGGGTCAAGCGGGTGATCCGGGCCATGAACCTGGACGAAGCCCGCACGCTCGCCACGCAGGCCCTGCAAGAGATCGACGCCGAGGCCGTGCGCGGCCGGGTGGAGACCTGGCTGAAGCAGCACGGCTGCGGCCTGCTGCACGACCTGAACGCGTCGGAGCCTGCGTCGTGATCGCCGTCCGCACGGCCTGCGGCCGCCGGGCTGTTGGCAGGCTGTTTCGTTAAACCCTGGCGGTGCTTCCCGGCGAGGCCCGTCGCTGATTCAGACCCTACACGATGACCCTCGATGACATCCAGCCGCTCGACACGGGGCGGATGTACGATCTGATCCGGCAGTTTCCCGACCAGCTTCGCGACGGGCGATCCCGTGCGCAGGACGTGCCCCTGCCCGCCGCGCTGGATGACCTCGACCACATCGTCGTCGCCGGCATGGGCGGCTCCGCGATCGGGGGGGACCTGGTGCGCACGCTCGTGCAGCCGACGGCGCCGGTGCCGATGACCGTGGTGCGGGACTACACGCTGCCCGCCTACGTCGGGCCCGGCACGCTGCTGGTGGCTTCCAGTTTCTCCGGCAACACCGAGGAAACCCTGACCGTCCTGGACGAGGCAGCCCGCCGCAGGGCCCGGATCCTGTGTGTCACCTCCGGCGGGCAGATGCTCGAGATCGCCCGGAACGAAGGCTATCCGGTCGTGCAGATCCCGGGCGGCATGCCGCCACGGGCGGCGCTCGGCTACTCGTTCGCGGCGGTGATGACCCTGGCCGAGCGGCTGGGGCTGGCACCGGCAGATGCGGCGGCCTGGGACGAGGCGATGGCGCTGCTGGAGGCGCAGACCGCCGCCTGTGCCGACCCGGCGGGGAACGAGGCCCTCGACCTGGCCCGCACCCTGCACGGCAAGCTCCCCGTCGTCTACAGCGGCCCCGGCCTCATGGAGGCCGTCAATCTGCGCTGGCGGGGCCAGTTCCAGGAAAACAGCAAGGTGTACGCCACGGGTAACCTGTTCCCGGAGATGAACCACAACGAGATCATGGGCTGGCAGTACCCGGGGGCGGTGCACGCCCTGCTGGCCGTCGTGGTGCTGCGTGACCGCGGCGACCACCCCCGCATCCGTCGCCGCCTGGACGTGACCGGGCGTTTGCTGGGCGACCGGGCCGCGTCCTGGACCGAGGTCGAAAGCCGGGGCACCGCCCCGCTGGCGCGCCTGCTGTCGCTCGTCAACCTGGGGGACTGGGTGAGCTTCTACCTGGCGCTGCTGCAGGCCGTGGACCCGACGCCCATCCCGCTGATCGACGCGCTGAAAGAGGCCATGCAGGCGTAACGAAGCGGTCCACGTACCGGGTTGTGGTAGACCGGCACGGGGATGTGCCGTACATTCGGGTGCTTGCTCCACTCTCTTCGCCATGCGCTACCTGTTTCTGGCTTCTGTGCTCGTGATGGGCGGCTCCGCGTTCGCACAGGAGCCCGACACGCTCGACTGGCGCGGGTACTTCCCCCTCGCCGTCGGCAACGAGTGGGAGTACGAGGTCCGTCTTGAACGGCCGGTGAGCCCGTTCAGATCGACCGATTCGTCTCGGACGGAGTACCTCCGGTATCGGATCGTCGGCCATGGGGTTGGAGACGTCGAGGAGGGGTTCACGCTCGTGGAGGAGCGGTTCGCGGAGGACAGCGCTCTGCTCCGTCGAGATACGTTTATCGTACGATATGACGCCGAATCCGCGAGTGTCCTCACAGCCGACGTATGGTCGCCCGGAACCTCCAACGAGCGCCCTATGCCTCCCTTTGCGGCCGATCTTGACCTGTCTGGAGCCGGCGATCAAGGCCAGTGGATCTGGTCAACTGCCCGGTACCTCGACGAGGCGGATGTGGAGTACTGGGTGCCCACGTTCGTACGCGATGCATTGCCGCGTGTCGTCGCCAAATCGTTTGTCAACCTCGGCGGTGGAGGTGCCATCGCCGTCCACGGATTCGGGTTCGTCGCCGACGGGTTTCATCCCGACGGGTGTTCGATGTTTTGCGACTCCGACGAGGCGGTCGTACGGTTCGCCGTCGTGGACGGGCAGACGTTCGGCGCTCGGGTGGTCGGAGTCGATGACTCCCCGGAGCACGTGGCCCGCGTCCCGCTCGTGACGTACCCCAACCCTACATCTGGAAGGGTGACGGTCGAAGCCGGGCTTCTAGGCAGAAGCCCACGACGCGGAAGCCGCGTGGTGGTGTTCGACACAGCGGGTCGCCTCGTTCACTCCGCCGCCCTGTCCTCAGACGGATCCGCGAACCTCGATCTAAGCGGCGTTCCGCCCGGAGTTTACCTGCTACGGGTCGGTACACAGATCGGGCGCGTCGTCGTTCACTGATCCTAGGTGTTGCCGCAGATAGTTATGTGGTATCGAATAGCCGTGTGCCTCCTGCTGGGGCTGAGTGCGGCGCCGGGCCGGGTGGCCCTGGCTCAGGCCTCCGCCGCGCTGCGGGGCGTCGTGACGTCGGCCGATGACGGCCTGCCGCTGCAGGGAGCCAACGTGGTGCTCGAAGGGCCGGGCGGGGCCGTGGCGTACGCGGCGGCGACCGGGCCGGAGGGGACCTACGCCATCGAGGGGATCGAGCCGGGGCGGTATCCGGTGCGGGTCAGCTTCATCGGCTTCAGCACCCATCGGGACACCCTGCTGCTGCGGCCCGGCGTCCTGACCTACGACGTCCGGCTTCGCGTCGGAGCGCAGGAACTCTCCGGGCTGATGGTCGAGGCCGAGCGCGGTGCGGCCCGGCGCCAGGCGGGGTTGCAGACCATCCGCCCCTCCGAACTGAGCCGTATCCCCATGCCGGGGTCGAGCGGCGACATCGCGGCGTACCTCCAGACGCTCCCCGGCGTCGTCTCGGGAGGAGACCGAGGCGGGCAGCTCTACATCCGGGGCGGCACCCCCACGCAGAACCTCGTCCTCGTCGACGGCCTGCCCATCGTCAAACCCTTCCACATCTCCGGGCTCTTCTCCGCCTTCCCGCAGGAGCTCGTCGAGCAGGCAGACGTGTATGCGGGCGGACACAGCGCCGCGTACATGGGGGCCATCTCCTCGGTGATCGACGTCGCGCTGCGGGAGGGCGACATGGAGCGCTTCAAGGGCAGCGCCTCCGCCGGACCGTTTCTGCTCACCGCCCATGCCGAAGGGCCGATCGTCCGCGAAACCAGTTCCTTCCTGACGATGGTGCGGTATTCCGTGATCGAGGAGGCCGCCGGACCGCTGCTCGGGCGGGACGTCCCGCTGCGGTTCTACGACCTGACGGGGCGATATGCCGTGCAGACCGGCAACTCCGTCTGCAGCCTCACGGGCCTGCATACCTACGACCGGGGGCGCCTCGACAACGAGCGTAACCTGGAGCTGGCCTGGCAGAACACGACCCTCGGCGGGCGCTGCTTCATCTACAGCGACGACCTCCGGCGCACGCTGGCGCTCAGCGCCGGGTATATGCACTACCGCAACGATGCCGGACCGGGCGGTGCCCCCGAGCGCTCGGCCGGTCTGGCCAAAACCTACGTCTCGGTCGACCGCGAGATGGAGCAGGGCTGGGGCGGGGTGCAGTTCGGATTCCGGGCGGATTACGCGACGTACGCCTACACGCTCGACGAGAAGTTCATCGCCCTCGAAGCCGAGGACCAGTACACCTACACCCTGCAGAGCTACGTCGCGCTGGAGGGGCGCGTGGGGCGCTGGTTGACCGTCAGCCCCGGCCTGGGCAGTCAGTTCGGGGGGGAGTTCACCCACTTCACGCTGGAGCCCCGGCTCCGCCTGGCCCTCCGGCCCGACGGGACCGACCGGCAGGAGCTGAGCCTGGCCGTCGGGAAGTACAACCAGATCGCCGAGGGGATCACCGACGAGCGCGACGCCGGGACGGTGTTCACCATCTGGGTGCCGGCCGGGCGGAAAGATCCGGTCGCCGAGGCGCGGCATGGCATCGTCGGCTATCGCCGGCGGTTCGGGCAGGGGCTGGAGGCCAGCCTGGAGGCCTACGTCAAAGACATGCGCAACATCCCGGTCCCCCTCTGGACGCCCGTGGCGCGGTTCAACACGCGGACGACCCTGGCCAACGGGCTGGCCTACGGCGCCGATGCGCGCGTGGAACTGGAGGCCGGGCCGCTCTACCTCTATGCCGGCTATGGCTGGGCGAAGGTGACCTACGAGGCCGCCTCGCGCGACCTCGGGGCGTGGGTCCGCGGCACCCTCGTCGAATACAGCCCCGCCCACGACCTGCGGCATCAGGTCCACGCCGTCACCAGCCTCGACCTCGGCGGCGTCACGGCCAACCTGCGATGGGAACTGGGCACGGGCCGGCCCTTTACCCGCGTCTATGGCTTCGACCTGCTCCTCGACCTCGTCACGCTGGAGGACTATCCCACCACCGACGCCGGCACGCCGCTGACCCTGTACGACCGCCCCTACGGTGCCCGCCTGCCCGCCTATCACCGGCTCGACGTCTCCGTCAGTCGCCCCGTCCGTCTGGCTGAGGCGCTGACGCTGGACGTGCAGGCCGGCGCGCTCAACCTCTACGACCGCCGCAATATCTTTTACTTCGACGTGAACACCCTGCGGCGGGTCGATCAGACACCGTTCCTGCCTTACCTCTCGTTGCGCGTGCGGGCCGAGTGAGCCCCGGCCCCTGGTCTTCGATGTATTCCGCCGATTGCTCCATGACACGACGTTCCCGACGCCGGGCGGTGTGGACGGCCGCTGCCCTCTGCCTCCTGGCCGGCGGGCTCGCCGGCTGCGACAACACCCTCGATCCGTATGCCCGGGAGTCCTACTTCTCCATCCGTGGGTACCTCTCCCTCTCGGACGCCCGCCAGTTCATCCGCGTCGAGTCCCTGGCCGAGCCGGTCACGGCCGACACCACGCGCACGCTCGACGCCGAGGTGGTGCTGGAGAACCTGACGGCCGGCACCCGCGAAGTGCTCCGGGACTCCGTGATCGTCTTCGACGGCGTGACCGTCACCCACAACTTCTGGACGGATACGCCCGTGCAGGGGGATGCGACGTATCGCATCCACGTCACCCGCTCGGACGGGGCGGTCACCCGCGCCACGACGACCACCCCCACCGCCGCGGCGCCGAGCGTCTCGCCGGACTCCGGCGGGACGTGCCTGAACCGATACGTGGTGCGCTTTACCGGCGCCCGTCGCGTGCTCGAAGCGGACGTCGGCTATCGCGCCGGCGGGCAGACCCACTGGATCGCCCGGCGCCGCGACCTCCAGACGCTGCCCTCGGGGGACCCCGGCCTGGCGTTCGTCCCGGAGAGCGACCTGGCCCCCATCGTCGGCGTGGTGGACAACGTTCAGACCCGCCCCCTGGAGGTGCGCTGCTCGCGGCTCGACGAAGGGGTCATCCAGATTCGATATGTCTACGTGAGCGACAACTGGACGACGTCGGTGACGCCGGGCGTGGAGACGTACGACCCCACCCGCTCGCAGGACATCGAGAACGGCATCGGCTTCTTCGGGGCCATGCGGGAAGGCATGCTGACCGTGCCGGTGAGCACGGCGCTCTACGCCGACGGGCTCTGACGGCGCCCCGGCGGCCTGGCAACGGCAGACCGGGTACGGCGGAGACGACGGAAAAAATGGCCGCTTCCCCGGCTCGCACCCCGCGGGGCACTTTCGCGGTGCCTCGGGAACGGGCTTTGCCGGCTCTCGTTGAGCCTTCCAGAGGCCAACGCCGGGGACCTCTCTGCCAGGACCCGGCGTGCTGTGACCCGGTGCTTCGTCAAGACCCAACGTTGCGCGTCCCCGATGTTCTCTTCCCGGAGTCCCGTCCTCGCCGTGCTGATGCTGGCCCTGGCTCTGCCGGCCTACGGGCAGTACGGCTTCCACTTCGGCCGCAACAAGATCCAGTACGAGGATTTCGACTGGCACATCCTGAAGACCGAGCACTTCGACATCTACTACTACCCGGAGATGCAGGCGCTGGCCGAGCATGGCGCCCACTTCGCCGAGGAGGCCTATGAGGAGCTGAAGAGCAAGTTCAACTTCGCGTTGAACCACCGCGTCCCGATCATCTTCTACTCCTCGAACATCCACTTCAAGCAGACCAACATCACGCCGGGCTTCATCCCGGACGGCGTCGGCGGGTTCTTCGAGTTTCTCAAAGGCCGCGTGGTCATCCCGGCCAACGGCAACATCCACCGGTTCCGTCGCGTGATCCGGCACGAGATGGTGCACGTGTTCACCTACGCCAAGGTCCTGCGCGAGCTGCGGGACCATCGCGTGGCTCCGGATCGCTTCCTCCCGCTCTGGTTCACCGAAGGCCTGGCCGAATACTGGTCCGGCGAGCCAGACTACCAGCACGAGATGGTGCTGCGGGATGCCCTCTACTCGAACTGGCTCGTCCCGCTGGAGAACATCTACCGCATCGCCGGGACCTATCAGATGTACAAGCAGGGGGAAGCCCTCTGCCGCTTCATCTCGGAACGGTACGGGGAGGAGAAGCTGCTCCAGCTCATGGAAAACCTCTACAAGACGCGGGACTTCAACGAGGTGATGGAGCTGACGCTGCGCGAGGATTTCCTGGACATCGCCGATGCGTGGGACGCCTGGCTCAAAGCCCGGTACTACCCGGAGCTGGAAGAGCTGGAGCTGCCCACCCGCCTTGCTCAGGGGATCTCGGTGCAGGGCTTCAACTCGAAGCCGGCCTACTATGCGTTCCGCGACGGCCGGCGACGGGTCTACTTCATGGGCAATCGCACCGGCTATACCAACGTCTACCAGGTCGAGCTGGACTCGACGCTGGCGCCCGTCGGCGAACCCGAGGTGCTGATCCACGGCGAGCGCACCGACCGCTTCGAGGCGTTTCATCTCTTCGAGAGCCGCATCAGCATCTCGCGCGACGGCCGGCTGGCCTTCGTGACGAAGAGCGGCGAGCAGGACGTGATCCACGTCTACGACCTCGAAGCCGACGAGCTGGGCCCCACCTACCGTTTCGAGGGCCTCATCGCCGTCTACTCGCCCACCTGGAGCCCGGACGGCACGCGCCTGGCTTTCGCCTCCATCGACCGGAGCGGCTTCGCCGACCTCTACGTCTACGATACGGAGACGGGCCTGACGCAGCGCCTCACCGCGGACAGCTACGACGACCGCGACCCAAGCTGGAGCCCGGACGGCACGCGCATTGCCTTTGCCTCGGACCGGACGGCCCTCGGCCATGGCGATGCCTACAACCTGTTCACCTATGACCTGACCACCGGCCAGATCCGCTACGTCACCTACGGCGATCACCACGACTTCTCGCCCCGCTGGAGCCCCGACGGGAATTACCTGCTCTTTACCAGCGCCCGGCGGGACAGCACCGGCCGCTTCGGCGGGCAGAACATCTGGGTGGCCGACATGCGCGATGCGGTGGACCCGCCTCCGGTGGTCGCCTCGGCCGATCTTCTTCCCCTGGATTCGCCGCCGACGGCCGGGGTCGTCACCCGGCCGCTGCGTCAGCTCACCAACCTCACCACCGTCGCCTACGACCCGGTCTGGGCCGGCCCGGACGCGATCGTCTTCACCAGCTTCGAAGGGATGCGCTTCACCATCCGGCGCCTGGCCGACGTCGACTCGCTCATGGCATTTCCGAAGCGACGGGAGCAGGTGCGCCTGGCTGGAGCCGGGCCGCACTGGTCCTTCGAGCGCCTCGGCAGCGAAGACGGCGCCGAACGCGCGCCCTACCGCCGGAAGTACAACCTCGACGTGGCGCAGGGCCAGGTCGGGCAGAACCCCTTCTGGGGCACGACCGGCGGCGCCGCCGTGGTCTTCTCGGACATGCTCGGCAACGACTACTGGTACGCCACGCTCTACAACACCGCCGAGAGCCGGGACGACTTCCTGCGCAGCCTGAACGTCGCCGTCTCCCGCGTGCAACTCCAGCGCCGGGCCAACATCGCCTACGGTGCCTATCGCTTCGGCGGGCGGCGTTACGACATCACCGACCCCGACGCGCCCCGCACCTTCCCGGTCTTCTGGGAGACGGTCTACGGCGGCTACGGCGCCGTCAGCTATCCGATCTCGATGTTCCGCCGCATCGAGCTGACCACGTCGCTGAGCTGGAGCGACAAGGAGGTGCCCTTCCGCCAGATCGACCGGCAGGCGCTGCTGCTCTCGAACGCCCTCTCGCTCGTCCATGACAACGCCCTCTACGGCATGAACGGCCCGGTGGACGGCTGGCGTACCAACCTCACCGTCGGCTATACCACGGACGTGCTCTACTCCAACGTGAGCTACGTCAGCGCCATGGCGGACGTCCGCCATTACTGGCGCCTCGGGCGGTACCTGACGCTTGCCTCGTGGGTCCTCGGCCGGATCAACAGCGGCCGGGAGGCACGGCTCTGGGTGCTCGGGGGGAGCTGGGACCTGCGCGGCCATCGCCTCTTCAGCATTCGCGGGACGAAGATGTGGTTCACCTCGCACGAACTGCGCTTCCCGATCCTGACCGCCCCGTCGGCCTTCATCCCGGTGCTGGCGCCGTTCGGCATCGCCAACCTGCGGGGGGCGCTCTTCTTCGATGCGGCGCACGCCTGGAACGAAGGCTACGACGTGCGGGAGTCGCAGCTGCTCACGGGCGAGACGCGCGGAGCGGCCGGGCTGGGCTTCCGCATCAACCTGTTCGGCGGCTTCGTCCTGCGCTACGACCTGGGCTACCGGTTCAGCGACGGTTTCCGCCAGCGCTCGGACCTGTTCCGGCAGTTCTTCTTCGGATGGGATTTCTAGCCGGCATGGCCCGTGTTGCTCCTTCTCCTGCCGGCATCGCCGTCCGGGCCGTGGGCCTGGCGCTGTGTGCCCTCCTGGCCGGTCCGGGCTGCCGCACCCTCCGGATCAGCCCCGCGCCGCCGGTGACGTCCGCCGACTGGGTCACCGAAGGCGACGCGCCGGCGCGGCACGGCAGCGCGGCGGGCCGGCTGACGCCGCCGCTCCAGGAGGCCTGGGTCTACAACGCGCACGCCGGCTTCGGCACGGCCTCGCCCCTGATCTGGCAGCACGTGGTGTTCGTGGCAACGCGCAAAGGGGAGGTCCACGCCATCGACCGGATGACGGGGAAGAAGCGCGGCACGAAAGCCTTCGGGGACGCCATCGAGGGCAGCCCGGTGTTGCACGATCACGTGCTCTACGTCCCCTCGGCCTGGGGCGGCCGTGCGGTGACGGCCTACGACGTCCGCACCGGCACCACCCGCTGGCGCATCGACGGCCCCCCCGTCGAGGCCGGGCTGCTGGTCGTCGATGGGCGGCTGATCGTGGCGGACGTGACGGGGGCCGTGCGGGCCTTCGACGCCGCCTCCGGCCAGGGGCTCTGGGAGCGTCCCCCGGACGATGGCCGGTCCGGGATCTTCGCCACGCCGCTGGCCGTCGAGGGCCACGTGCTGGTGGCCGACGACCGGGGGCATGCGGTGCTCCTGGAGGCGGCGACCGGGGCCGTGCGCTGGACCCACCGCCTACCGGCCCCCGTCTACCGGACCCCCGTCACCGACGGCCGGCGCATCTTCGTGCCGACGACCCGCGGCCGCTTCGTGGCCCTCGACGCCCGCGACGGCCGCCCGCTCTGGACCCACACCGAGCCAGACACCACCGTCCGCTTCACGGCGCCCGCGTACCGGGACGGCGCCGTCTTCGTCGGGACGAGCGACGGGCGGCTGCTCCGCCTCGCCGCGGCGACGGGCGAGGTGCGCTGGGAGGCTCCGGCCGGCGAGTCGCTCGTGGCCACCCCGCTGCCGGCCGAGGACGTCGTCTACGTGGGCGGGATGGACCGGCGGCTCTACGCGCTCGACACGCGGACCGGAGAACGGGTGTGGTCGGTCGAGCTGGAAGGGCGCGTGAAATCACCCATGGCGGCCCGGGACGGGTTTCTGGTGGTGCTCGCCGAGCCGCGCTTCGTCTATGCGTTCACGACGGCTACGACCTATGCGGTGGTGGATCCTTAGCCTGCTGATGGGAGCGATGGGGTGGGGGATGGCCTGTGCCCAGCCGCGTACCGTCGTCCTCCGCACCAACCTGCCCGAGGCGTTCGTCTACGCGGATTCCGTGCTGCTGGGGACGGCCGACCGGGGCCGCTTCGCGATCCCTCCGGGCACCGGCGTGCTGCGGCTCGTGCCGCCGGCCGTCGATGCCTGGTCCATCCCCCCGGTTTCCCGCTCGCTGGCCGGGCTCCCGGCAGCGGACTCGCTCGTGCTGACCCTGCGCTTTCCCTATCGCTATCGCATCGAGACGATCCCGTTCGGGGCGAGCGTGACGCTGCACCGCCCCGACGGCACGCGCATCGACCTCGGCGTCACGCCGCTGACCCACGCGTCGGCGGAGCCGCTGGAGGGGGTGCTGGTCGTCGAACGGCTGGGGTACCTGCCCGAACGCATCGAGCCCGGCCGGGATCTGTGGAACCGCGCGGTGCTCACCCTGACCCCGGCGCTGCGCACCACCGCGCCGCAGGCCGAGGTGACCTGGTCGCCGCCCCGCCGGCCCCGCCGCTGGATCGATTACGCCGCCGTCGGGCTGGCCGTCTCGGCCGGGGCGCTGTCGGTCTACTACAAGTTCAAGGCGGACGACCTCTACGACGCCTACCTGCGCACCGGCGACCCTGCGCTCCGGCCTCGCGTCACCGCCTACGACGACCGCGCCCTCGTGGCGCTCGGGGTCATGCAGGTTGGCGTCGGGGTGCTTGCCGTTCGGCTGGCGCTACGTCGCTGAGGTGCCGAGGGCCCACTGGATGCGCCGGCGGCTCTCGTCGAGGTCCTCTGCGTCGGCCGAGGGGACGTCGTGCGTGGCCCGGGCCTCCGGCTCGTAGGCCACCTCGGCAAAGATGGGGAAGTGGTCCGAACCCACGTCGGGCAGCCGCTCCATGCGAACCAGGCGGAAGTGGGGGGAGCAGAAGATGTGGTCGAGCGGATAGCGCAGCCAGGGCATGGCGACCGGAAACGTGGAGAACAGGCCACGGCCGCGCCGGGGGTCGAGCAGCCCGCTGATGCGCTGAAACAGCCGCGTCGTATGGGACCAGGCGACGTCGTTGAGGTCGCCGGCGACCAGTGTGGGGTGCTCCCGGCGATGCAGGTGACGAGCCACGAGCAGCAGCTCGGCATCGCGGTTCGTCGAGTCCTGGTTCTTGTCCGGTCGAGGCGGGCGGGGGTGCACCCCGATCAGGTCGATCGAAGGCCCATCCGGCAGCGTCAGCGTGGCGTGGATGGAGGGGACGTCCTCCTCGATCAGGTGGTGGACCTCCACCCGGGAGAACGGCCGGCGGCTGAAGAGCAGCATGCCGTAGGTGTTGGGCTGAGGCCGGCACACCCGATGCGGGTAGCGTTCGTGCAGCGGGCGCGTGGCCTCGGCCCACCAGTCGTCCGTCTCGACGAGGAACACCAGGTCCGGGTCGAAGCGGTGGATCTGCGCCCGCAGGCGGTCGGCATCGCGGTTGGTCATCAGCACGTTGGCGATCAGCAGCGACAGGCGGGGCGAGGTCGCCGAGCGGGCGGCGGTGAGCTGAGGGGGAAGGAGGGGCGTATAGGGCAGGATGCGGACGATCTGGAGGATGAGGCATCCCCCCAGCACGCCGAGCGCGGCCAGCCGCCAGGAGGAGGGCGGCATCGCCAGCCAGCCCGCCAGCACCGCGAAGCCGACGGCGGCGATCTGGACGCGGGGGAAGTCGAAGACGCGGATCCACCAGGCATCCGTGCGGATCAGGGGCAGCAGCGTGAAGGCGCTGATGAGCAGCGTGGCCAGAAGCAGGACCGTGAACATGGTGCGTTGCAGGATGGACGATGAGCGCCCCGGTTCGGAGAGGCCCCGGACGTGCGGGCCAAAGATAGGGTGCTTTCAGCTTTCAGCTTTCAGCTTTCAGCTTTCAGCTTTCAGCTTTCAGCTTTCAGCTTCAGCTTTCAGCCTTCAGCTTTCAGCCTTCAGCTTTCAGCCTTCAGCTTTCAGCCTTCAGCTTTCAGCCTTCAGCTTTCAGCCTTCAGCTTTCAGCCTTCAGCTTTCAGCCTTCAGCTTTCAGCCTTCAGCTTTCAGCCTTCAGCTTTCAGCCTTCAGCTTTCAGCCTTCAGCTTTCAGCCTTCAGCTTTCAGCCTTCAGCTTTCAGCCTTCAGCTTTCAGCCTTCAGCTTTCAGCCTTCAGCTTTCAGCCTTCAGCTTTCAGCCTTCAGCTTTCAGCCTTCAGCTTTCAGCCTTCAGCTTTCAGCCTTCAGCTTTCAGCCTTCAGCTTTCAGCCTTCAGCTTTCAGCCTTCAGCTTTCAGCCTTCAGCTTTCAGCCTTCAGCTTTCAGCCTTCAGCTTTCAGCCTTCAGCTTTCAGCCTTCAGCTTTCAGCCTTCAGCTTTCAGCCTTCAGCTTTCAGCCTTCAGCTTTCAGCCTTCAGCTTTCAGCCTTCAGCTTTCAGCCTTCAGCTTTCAGCCTTCAGCTTTCAGCCTTCAGCTTTCAGCCTTCAGCTTTCAGCCTTCAGCTTTCAGCCTTCAGCTTTCAGCCTTCAGCTTTCAGCCTTCAGCTTTCAGCCTTCAGCTTTCAGCCTTCAGCTTTCAGCCTTCAGCTTTCAGCCTTCAGCTTTCAGCCTTCAGCTTTCAGCCTTCAGCTTTCAGCCTTCAGCTTTCAGCCTTCAGCTTTCAGCCTTCAGCTTTCAGCCTTCAGCTTTCAGCCTTCAGCTTTCAGCCTTCAGCTTTCAGCCTTCAGCTTTCAGCCTTCAGCTTTCAGCCTTCAGCTTTCAGCCTTCAGCTTTCAGCCTTCAGCTTTCAGCCTTCAGCTTTCAGCCTTCAGCTTTCAGCCTTCAGCTTTCAGCCTTCAGCTTTCAGCCTTCAGCTTTCAGCCTTCAGCTTTCAGCCTTCAGCTTCAGCCTTCAGCTTTCAGCCTTCAGCTTTCAGCCTTCAGCTTTCAGCCTTCAGCTTTCAGCCTTCAGCTTTCAGCCTTCAGCTTTCAGCCTTCAGCTTTCAGCCTTCAGCTTTCAGCCTTCAGCTTTCAGCCTTCAGCTTTCAGCTTTCGGGTTTCGGTGGAAACCCGGGCCGGGCTGTCGTACGTTCGAGGCCGACAGACACCAGACGAGCGACCATCTATGGCAACCCTGGCAGAGCAACTGACCACCGACCTGAAAGACGCCATGCGGGCGAAGGATCCGGTGCGGCTGCGGACCATCCGTTCCCTCCGGGCCGCGCTCAAGGAGAAAGAGATCGAGATGCGGCAGGGCGGCGTGGCGACCCTCACCGAGGAGGACAGCCTGGCCGTCGTCCAGAAACAGGCCAAACAGCGCCGTGACGCCATCGCGCAGTATGAAGCCGCCGGCCGGGAGGATCTGGCGCAGAAAGAGCGCGAGGAACTCGCCGTCATCGAAAGCTACCTCCCGAAGCAACTCAGCGACGACGAGATCCGTACGGTGGTCGACGGCATCATCGCCGCCACCGGGGCCGCGTCCATGAGCGACATGGGCAAGGTCATGGGGCCGGCCATGCAGCAACTGCGCGGCCGGGCCGACGGGCGCCGCGTGCAGGAGATCGTGCGTGCCCGGCTGTCCGGCGCATCCTGAACGCCATGCACTACCTGGACATCCTCATCGGACTGGCGCTGGCCGGCGGTCTGGCCCGGGGCTTCTCGACCGGTGTGATCCGGCAGGTGGCCGCCTTCGTCGGGCTGCTGATCGCCTTCGCGCTGTCGGTGCAACTCATGGATCCGGTGGGGCAGGCCGTGGCCGCCAGCATCGGCGCTTCCACGACGGTGGCGCCCCTGCTTGGCTTCATCCTCATCTTCCTCGTCGTCCAGATCGCCGTGTTTGCCGTCTCCCGGCTCGCCGAGACGCTCGTCGGGGCCTTGAAGCTGACGATCCTGAACCGGCTGGCCGGTGGGGTGGTCGGGGCGTTCAAGGCGGCGCTGCTGCTCAGCGTGGCGTTTCTCGTACTGGGACACTTCGGGATGCCCGCCCCGGAGAGCCGCCACGCGTCCGTCCTCTACGGACCCGTGGCGGGGGTGCTGCCCCAGACCTGGAACTACGCCGCGGAGCACCTGCCTCAGGTCCGGCGTCTGGCGGATCGGTTTACCGCGCATCTCCAGGAACAATGGCCGGAAACCGGCCATTAGGGCGGAGGTTCGTCCGTCCTCGGGGCACCCCGGTGACCTCCGGCATCGCCGCCGTGCCTCCCGGCCGCACCCCGGCGCGGGGAGGGCCGACGTGACGTGTTTCCCGCCCTCCAGTCCCCCCGTTCATGGTTCCCGTCGAGCTACGCCTGACGAACTTCCTCAGCTACGGTACGGCGGCACCTCCGCTCGACTTCGAGCAGTTCCACGTGGCCTGCCTGTCCGGTCGCAACGGCCAGGGGAAGTCCGCCCTGCTGGATGCCATCACCTGGGCGCTCTGGGGCGAGGGCCGCAAGTCCAGCGACAACCGCAAGCCCGACGCCGACCTGATCCGGATCGGGGCGCAGCGGATGCAGGTGGAGTTCGTCTTCGACCTGGAGGGCGAGCGCTACCGCGTCGTGCGGGCCTACACCGAGTCCGCCTCGGGCAAGACCAGCCGCCCGGAACTCGAGTTTCACGTCTACGAAGCCGCGACCGGGCAGTATCGCCCGCTCACGGCCGGTTCGCTGCGCGAGACGCAGGCGCAGATCGACCGCGTCCTGGGTATCGACTACGAGACGTTCATCAACTCGTCGTTCCTGTTGCAGGGGCGGTCCGACGAGTTCACCAAGAAGCGGCCCAGCGAGCGCAAGCAGATCCTGGCGCGCATCCTGAACCTCGGCAAGTACGACCGCCTGGCCGAGCGGGCGCGGCAGCGGGAGCGGGAGGCGGCCGAGCGTGTTCAGCGGGCCGAGGCGGAGATCGAGCGGCTCAAGGCCGCCCTCGAACCGGAGGCGGCCTGGCAGGCCGAGCAGGAGGCCGTGCTCCGGGATATCGAGGAGGCAGGGCGGCGGCTCGAGGCGGCCCGGCAGGTCGAGACGCATGTGGCCGAGCAGATCGCCACGCTGGAGGCTCGGGCGCGGGAGGCCGAGGGCGTCCGGACGGCCCTCCGCAAGCTCGACGAGGAACGCGCCGCCCGCGAGGCCGACGCGCGGACCCTGCAGCAGCGCATCGAACAGGCCGAGGCCCTGCTGGCTCGCAGCGAGCAGATCCAGCGGGACTACGACCGCTACGAGGCTCTCACGCGCGAGCGTGACGACCTGCACACCCGTGGGGAGCTCTACCGGGGCTTCGACGCGCAACTCAGCCAGAAGGAAGCCGACCTCAAGGACCGCCGCACCGAGCTGGAGAAGCAGATCGACCGGTTCCGGCACACCCTGGAGACGCACCGGGCCGCCCTCAGCGAGGCCATCGCCCGGCTGGGGCAGCGGGAGCCGGTGCGCGCCGAGGTGAAGGCGGCCCGTGAAGCCCGTGATCGCCTCGGCGCGCTGGAGGACGTCCGCCGGCGGCGCGAGGCGCTGGAGCAACGCCGGCAGCAGTGCCAGAGCCGCCTGATCGAGGCGGAGTCGCAGCTGAAAGGCCGGCTGCAGAGCCTGCAGGGGCAGATCGAGCGGGAGGTCGCCCACCTGCCCGACCGGGAGGCCCTGGAGCGGGAATGCGATCGCCTGGAGCGGGCCGCCGCCGAGCGGGCCGACGTGGAGAGCCGCCTGGAACGGACGACGCAGGAAGGGCAGCAGATCCGCGAAGCCATGGAAAAGCTGCGCGGCCAGATCGAGTCCCGCGAGGAGGAGCAGGCACGCCTGCAGGAGGACCTGGACCGCCTCCACCGCGTCGACGTCTGCCCGACGTGCGGGTCTGACCTGACCGGGCCGCACCGGGCGGAGGTAGCGGCGCGCCTGCAGGGGCAGATCGATGCCATCGCGGAGGCGGTGGCGTCGATGCGGCAGGCGCTGGAGCGCCGGGCTGCGGAGCGCCTGCGCCTCCGCGAGGCGTACCAGACGCTGAAGGCGCGTCTGGCGCAGCTGGAGGGGGTGCGGGAGGATCTGGGGCAGGCGCGCCAGCGCCTGGCGGCGGCCCGGGAAGCGGCGGACGCCCTGGCCCGGCGTCGCGCCGAGGCCGACCGCCTCCGCCGCTGCCTGGAGGAAAAAGACTACGCCCACGAAGACCGCCGGCAATTCGAGGCCCTGTGCCGGGAGATCGACGCCCTGGACTTCGACGAGGAGGCCTACCAGCAGACCCGCGAGGTGGCCGCGCAGCTACCGTATCTGGAGCGACGCCTGCGTGAGCTGGAGGAAGTAGCCGGCCGGCGCGAGCAGCTGGAGCAGGCCATCGCTCAGGATGAGGAGCGCCTGACGAAGCTACGCCGGCAACTGGGCGACGGGTCGGCCTTCGGCGACCTGCCCGCGCAGATCGAGGCCCTGCGCAACCGCCGCGACGCCGTCGGCTTCGATGCCGCCCGCTTCGAAGAGGTGCGCCGGGAACTGCAGACGCTCCGCGACGCCGGGGCGCGGGTCAAGGACCTGCTTCATGCCCGGCAGAACCAGGCTGAGTGGCGCGAGCAGGTGGAACGCATCACCGAACGCCTGGCGCGGATCGAGGAGGAGCGCCGGGCGCAGGCCGAGGCGCTCGCCCGCCTGGAGGCGGAGCTCGAAGGCCGGGCCGACCTGGCGACCCGCCGGCAGGAGGCTGCGGCCACCCGCGAGGCGGCCGAACATGCCCTGCAGGACCTCCAGCGGCGCCTCGGCGAGTTGCAGGCCCGCCTCCAGCAGGCCGCGAAAGACCGCGCCGCGCTCGAAGACGCCCGCCGGGATCACCGCGCCGCCCGCAAGGAACGCACCCTCTACCGCCACCTCAAAACCGCCTTCGGGAAGCACGGCATCCCGTCGCTCATCATCGAGCAGACCCTGCCCGAGATCGAGGAGCGCGCCAACGACCTGCTCGAACGCCTCACCGACGGCAAGATGCGCGTCCGCCTGGAGACGCTCAAAGACAAGAAGACCGGCGGCACCAAAGAGACGCTCAACATCATCATCACCGACGAGCAGGGCATCCCCCGGGCCTACGAAACCTTCTCCGGCGGCGAGGCCTTCCGCGCCAACTTCGCCCTGCGTATCGCCCTCTCGCAACTGCTGGCCGACCGCGCCGATGTGCGCATCCGCACGCTCGTGATCGACGAAGGCTTCGGCACGCAGGACACCCAGGGCATCCAGAACCTCGTCGAGGCGATCCAGGTCATCAAAGACGACTTCGCCAAGATCCTGGTCATCACCCACCTGGAGGAGTTGAAAGAGGCCTTCCCCGTGCGCATCGAGGTCGAGAAGCACCCGACCGAGGGCTCGCGCTTCGAGGTCATCGGCGTGTGACGCGGGCTCACGGCACCGGGGGAGCGGCCGAGATGGCTTTCTGCCGCACCCAGCGCATCAGCAGCAGGCCACTGACGATGAGCGTGCCGCCCAGCACCTGCGCCAGGGTCACCGGCTCGTGCAGCAGCCAGGCGCTGCTCACCAGCGCCAGCAGCGGCACCAGGTTGCCGTATACCGCCGTATTGGACGGCCCGACCGCCTTCACGCCCACGTTCCACAGCGCCACGGCCAGTCCGGTCGAGAGCCCTCCCGAGTAGACGATCGCCATCCACACCCCGGCATCGACCTCGCTCCAGTGCACGGTGTCGAAATAGGGGACGGAGAGGGCGGCGAGGAAGGGAAAGGCGAAGAGCAGCCCGAGGAACGTCAGCCCGATGGGGGAGACGGTGTCCAGCGTGGGCTTGTTGAAGGCGGTATAGGCGCCCCAGAGCATCGCCGCCAGCAGCATCAGCACGTTGCCCAGGAACGTCTCGTTGCTGAAGGAGAGCGTCTGCGAACCCGCCACCACCACGAGCGCCGTGCCGGCCAGCGACAGCAGCAATCCCAGCCACGCCGCGGGCCGCAGCACATCCAGCCCGAAGACGTGGCTGAGGGCGGCCGTCCACAGCGGCGCGCTGGCCATCAGCAGCGCCGCGTTGCCGGCCGTCGTCAGGTCGATGCCGATGATGAAGCAGAGCTGGTAGAACAGGTAGCCCACCAGCCCCAGCCCGATGATCTGCCGTGCGTGTGTACGCAGCGGCGCCCAGACGGACTGCCCGGCCCGGTGTTGCCGGTGCACGTAGAGCCCGCCCAGCACCAGCCCGGAGACGGTGAACCGGAACAGGTTCAGCACGTGGGGATGCATGGCCGCCAGCGCTCCCTTGAGGATCGGAAAGTTCAGGCCCCACACGGCGACCACGAACAGCAGGACGGCATCGTATTTCCAGGAGGTGGAATCGGCGGGCATGGCAGCGCAGCGATGGAGGGCTGGAATATAGACGGCTGCGCTGCAAAACCCAGCCTGCGTTTCGTACCTTGCAGAAAAATCATCGGTTCGTCGATCCGCGCGTACACGCCATGCAGCACGACGGCATCAAGAAACTGTATTACTCCATCGGGGAGGTGGCCGAGATGACCGGGCTGGAGGCCCACGTGCTCCGGTACTGGGAGACGGAGTTCGAGGAGCTGGCCCCGCGTAAGAACCGGGCGGGGCGGCGCATCTACACGGAGGAGGACATCGCCATGGTGCGGCGCATCCAGCGCCTCCTGAAGGACGAGAAATACACGATCGAGGGCGCCCGGCAGGTGCTGGCCCGCCGCGCAGACGATCTGCCGCAACGACCCGTCGATGACACCTTCCGGGAGCTGCGTGCATTTTTGGAGAACCTGTTGCAAAAGCTCTAGTATTATCGTTGATTCTCAGCCCCTGATCGGGACGTGGCGCAGTCCGGTAGCGCACTTGCATGGGGTGCAAGGGGTCGTGGGTTCGAATCCCGCCGTCCCGACACAGGCTCGACGAGCCAACCCGCTAGCACATCGTTAGCGGGTTTTTTTATGCGTGGATGCTCTGTCCACGACCCTGCGTCTGCACTTTTCGTCGTCCGTCATTCCCGCTTCCGCTACAGCGCGAAACGTTGTGGACTATGGCCCGGCCCGCTGCACGCAGGAGCCGATTCGCGGGGGCTGACCGGCATCCCGGACCGGCATCCCGGACGAGCCTCACCAGGGCCACTCGGGCGTGATGCGCTGCTGTCGAAGGCATGCCGGGATCACCGGGGCCGGGGGAGCGTCACAACGCCGTGCTACGCTCCACAACGGCTCGAACCACGCCTCGACACGTTTCCATGTCCCTCGAACGCATCACCATTGACCCGGCAATCTGCCACGGCAAGCCGTGCGTGCGTGGGCTTCGCTATCCGGTAGAGATGATCCTGGAGCTCCTCAGTGCAGGGATGAGCGTGGATGAGATCCTGTCGGATTACGAGGATCTCGAACGGGAGGATATCCTCGCGGTTCTGGCCTACGCAGCCCGGCTTAGCCAGACCAAGCGCGTGCAGCCTTTCGCCGCATGAGGTTCCTCGTCGACGCGCAACTGTCGCGCCGTCTGTGCTACCAGCTACGAGCGCGCGGCCACGATGCCCTGCACACGCTGGATCTGCCAGAGGGCAACCGCACCCCCGACGCGGCCATCAATCAGTTGTCGGTGGCAGAAGAACGGGTCGTGGTCACCAAAGACGCTGATTTCGTCGATACGCTGATCATTCAGGGCGTGCCGTACAAGCTGCTGCTGGTATCCACAGGCAACATCAGCAACAGCGAGCTGGAGGCTCTTTTCCTTCAGCATCTCGGAGCACTCGTGACCGGGTTTGAGGTGTTCGATTTCATCGAGATCGACCGCACGGCCCTTCGATTCCATTTTTGATGGAATGCCCCTCGGGGGTAGCCCCCGATCCCGCGTTCCCAGCCCGTGTGCTGCCACGCCCGCATTCGCAGCCCATGCAGGTGGCGTACCGGGTGCGTGCCCCGGCCCGCTGCACGCAGGAGCCCATGCGAGGACCCGATTCGCGGGGGCTGGCCGGCATCCCGGACCGGCATCCCGGACGAGCCTCACCAGGGCCATTCGGGCGTGATGCGTTCCCAGACCTCCTCCAGCCGGAAGTCGCCGATCTGGCCGCTGTGGTACCACCGGTTGCCTTCGAGCCGCACGTCGAAGGTGATGGAGGTGCCCACGAGCGGGGCGCTCGAATGGTACTCGATGTACTCGGTGTAGCGGGTGCCGTCGTACGTGTACCGTCCACCGCCGGCATACACGCCTTCCTCTTCGTCGGCAGCCATCCGTCCGAAGGCGAAGTGGGTGGAGTTGAGGATCTTGAACGACGGGTTGAGGGTGCTGCCCCGGTCGATGGTCGTGTCGGGGTAGATGATCAGTTGCGACACGAGGCGCCACGACCCTTCCAGCGGCGTGGCGGGTAGTTGCCCGGAAGCGCTTCCGGGGGCGAGGCAGCACAGCAGGATGAGGCAGGTGGTGACGGTTCTCATGGCAGCCCTCGGCTCTGATCGGAGAATGGACGGCGGCCGTCCCCGTGCACGCAAGGGGCGGTTTGAACATGGTACGCGGGGCCGGGGGGACTGTCAACCGGTTCCGGCCAGACGACCGGCTCCGGCCAGACGACGCCCCCCTCGGCCGGCTGCCTACAGCGAGGGAGGCCGACGGGCATCGCCGCGGGTGTAGTCACAGACGCCCGTGGGGAAGATGGCCTTGAGCCGCTCCATCTGGGCCGGGGTGGGCTGCCAGTCGCCGTAGACCCCGGCGGCCATGGCGTCTTCGACGGGTTGGAGGTGGCACTTGAACACATCCCCCGTGATCGGGCCGCCGGCGACGATGCGGGACGTCGAATAGATCGGGAACCGCTGCGTACACGGGCCGGGGGGCTCGTCGTCCAGGATGCCGGCCCAGGCGTCGTCCCCGGCGTAGATGAGGGTGCCGTCGGCGTCGAAGCAGCTGTCCGTGGCGCGGGCGGGTTTGTTGCCGGCCACGCCCCGTTCGGGGTAGGCGGCGATGTTCGTCATCCACTCGTCGATGACCTCGAAAGCCATGGGCGTCTGGTCGAAGCGGGGTCGTCCGTCCTTGCCGATGTCGGTGAACCAGATGACCTGGTTGGCGGCGTCGCCGTCGTGGTCGAGCATGCGCCGGCGGGCGGCGAAGGACTGGTGGGCGTTGTGCATGTCCAGCACCGGTTCGAGGTAGTGCCGCCAGTCGATGAGCGGGATGTCGATGTCGCCGCGGAAGACGAGGCCCCGGCGGTAGGCGGCTTCGATGGCGTTGGGATCGGCTTCGCTGCGGGGGGCCGGTGGATGGCCCGTGTCGCCGGGGCTGAGCGTCATGTTACGGGCGCTGTGGACGTCGACGTCCGCGGCCTGCTCGATGAAGGGGCGGCCTTCCTGGACCATGTCCGGCTCGTTCTTCCACCCGCCGACGCGGGCATTGAGGTCGAGGAACTCCTCCGGGGTGATGTGGCCGTCGAGCAACGCCTGCAGGCCGTACTGCACGCCCACGTTGTCCCAGGTGCGGGCCGCGAAGCCGTCCTCGGCGCGTCCGTAGATCTGGACGGCATCGGCGAAGTGGGTCCATTCGACGTCGGCCTGCTGCTCGGGAGAGATGCCGGGGGCGGTGCCGTAGTGGGGGTTCATCGTCAGCGGTGAGAGGCCCCGCCAGCCGTTGATGCACTCGGTCAGCCCGGGGCGGCCGGTGTAGGGGTTGGGCAGCGTGTCCGAGGCGTTCAGGCCCTCCAGCCAGGTCCGGTGGCGCCACGTGGCCCACTTCGAGGTGGGGTCCTTCGCCACCTCGGCGTCCATGTACCGTTCGAGCAGTTCGCAGTCCCCGACGTGGATGGTCTGGGTGATCATGTCCGGGTAGCTGTACTGCGGGACCCCGGCGTCGATCAGGCCGGGGTGGTTCTGGCCGTAGACGTACTGCTGGATGCCGCCGCCCGAGCCGCCCACGCCCACGGTGTAGCGCGGCGTGCCGTAGGCCGAGACGAAGCGCTCCTTGACCATGATGGCCGTCTCGCCGCCCACTTCCAGGTCGTAGTGCACCGAGGTGCGCGTGCCGGTGGAGTAGAGGATGGCGTAGCCGCGAGAGAGCCCGTGGCGGTAGAGCATCCGGTCGCGGTTGGGATTCCCCTGGTAATGCCCGATGCCGACGCCGCCCTGGAAGTAGTAGATGGCGCGCTCGTTCCAGCCGGAGAGATCCGGCACCTCGGGATCCTGGCTGCCGGGCGACAGCATGGCTATGCTGTAGATGAAGCGGTTGAGCGTGCCCCGCTCCCAGCGCACGATGAAATCGACCGTCTGGCCGTCGAGGGTCGTCGTCTGGGCGAGGTCGTCCGGTCGCGGCCCGGTGGGGTCGAAGGGTTTGAAGCCGTCGGTGTCGGTGGAGAGGTAGAGGAAGCTGATGACGGTGGGGATGGTGCAGTCGTCGTCGATGGGGTCGCCGAGGGCGGCGTTGGCGCGGTGGGCGGGGGTGGCGCAGAGGAAGGGCTCCTGGGGCGGGCCGGAGAAGAGGGGGCCGGTGGCCGGGTGGTTGGTCAGCTCCAGCGAGGCGGTGCGTCCGGCGGCGCGGGCGGTGAGGGTGCTCCGGCCTTCCGGCAGCCCGTCCACCACGCCTTCCAGCACGTGCGGGTTGTCCCGCGGCGTCAGCTTCGCCGGCACCGGCCGGCCGTTCAGTTCGACCACTACCGCCTCCAGCGGCACGCCCTCCGGGACGTGCACCTCGATGCGGGCATCGCCGCCGATGACGTAGGCCGGCGGGCTGGAGACGACCTCGATGCGGAGGGCGTCGTCGGAGGTCGGAGCGCAGCCGGTGAGCAGGAGCGCGAGGAAGGGCGGGAGCGCGAGGAAGAGCGGGAGCGGAAGCGCGCGCATGGGCGGGGGGAGGACGTGGAACCGGGAAGCACGACGCCGTCATGCTAGCCATTCCCGGTCTAAAAGTCATCCCCCCTCGGCCCGCCAGACGGGTCCGCGTGCCGGGATGGGTCCTCAGCGGCGGGCGGGTTCCAGCACCAGATCCAGCAGGTGGATGATCGTCTCGCGCAGCGAACGGCGGTCGACGATCGCATCGAGGAAGCCGTGGTCTTGCAGGAACTCCGCGCGCTGGAAGCCCGGCGGCAGGTCCTGCCCGATGGTTTCGCGGATGACGCGGGGGCCGGCGAAGCCGATGAGTGCGTTGGGCTCCGCCAGGTTGAAGTCGCCCAGCATGGCGAACGACGCCGTCACGCCGCCGGTGGTCGGGTGTGTCATCAGCGAGATGTACGGCAGGCCGAGGGCGTCGAGGCGGGTGAGGTTGGCGCTCGTCTTGGCCATCTGCATCAGGCTCAGGGCGCCTTCCATCATGCGCGCGCCGCCGCTCTGTGAGATTACCAGCAGCGGCACCTGCTCGGCCACGGCGCGCTTGATGGCCCGGGTGATGATCTCGCCCACGACCGAGCCCATCGAGCCGCCGATGAAGGAGAAATCCATGGCCGCAACGGAGATGCGATGCCCGCCGATGGTGCCCATGGCCGCGCGTGCGGCGTCGTTCAGACCGGTCTTTCGCTGGGCCTCGGTCAGGCGCGCCGCATAGGGTTTGCGGTCGGTGAAGTCCAGCGGGTCGAGGGCGTACAGGTTCTCGTCGTACACCTGGTAGACGCCGTCATCGAAGAGCAGATCGAAGTATTCCCGGCTGCTCATCGTGTTGTGGTGGCCGCAGAGCGGGCAAACCATGGCATGGTCGACCAGCACGCGCCGGTTGAGGATCTCGTTGCACTCCGGGCACTTGATCCACTGGCCTTCGGGCACGTCGTTCTGATCGCGCCTATCGGTCAGGATGCCGGCTTTTTTTCGTTTGAACCAACTCATGGGCAGTACGGCGGGGCGGAGGACGCCTGCCGCGAAAGGTCAGAAGGACAGTTTCTCAAATACGGACGCGCGCGGCTTTTTTGCAACGAAGTCCTTGAGGTAGCGGGGTTCGAAGGCGGCAAGGTCTTCCGTTTCCCCGGCAGCATAGCGGGCCCAGCCCAGCCGCGCCACGTGCCGGGCCGCCGGGCCGGCAGCGGTGAGGGGGACGAGCCGGTGCGGCCGGTCCGTCCGGGCGAGGACGGGAGCCAGGCGGGGTGCGCCTTCGCCGGCCAGCCAGCACGGCCCGGCGGGCAGGTCGTGCATCCAGGCCGGCACGGCCGTCACGGGGAGGGCCGCCGGAGCCCCGACGGGGTGGAGGGTGCCGGCATCGTCCCGGCGGAAGGCGGCGAGGTAGACCTCGTCGCGGCGCGAGTTGAAGGCGGGGAGGATGAGGTCGCCGGGGCCGGCGAAGGGCGCGACGGCGGCGGCCTGGGCTTCGAGCGACGGCACCGCCACGAGCGCCGCCCCGGTGGCCGCGGCCAGCCCCTTGGCCGTGCTGACCCCGATACGCAGGCCGGTGTACGAGCCCGGCCCGCCGGACACCGCCACGGCGGCCAGCACCGCGGGTGTGAGGTCCGCGTGGCGCAGCACGTCCTCGATCAGCAGGACCAGCCGCTCGGCGTGGAGCCGCGCCCGGTGGAGCGTCTCCTCCACGAGCAGCCGGTCGCCGTCGGTCAGGGCGGCGCTGCAGACGTCCGTTGCCGTTTCGAGGGCCAGCAGGTAGGTGGGCATGGTCGTGCGAAGAGGGTGGTGAGGGCGCAACGTACGCCGGAATCCCGGACCCGTTCGAGGCGGCACCCGGCAGCGGTTCGAGTTCTTGATTATTTCTTCACCCCATGTATTTTGTACCGGCGGCGGTCAGGGAGGGGCCCGAAGCCGGGCGTACTTCCGGCCGGCCCGGCGGCCCGCCCGCCTCCGCTTGCTCGTTTGACGTCCCGATGCCACCGGCCGCTACCGGCCGTGTGGCTATTTTTCTCCCCTGCTTTTAGCAACGACCGCCGTGCGCGGCGAAATGAGGTGACGGTCTATGAATGTGTACGACGCCAACCATATCCGGAACGTCGCCCTGGTGGGGCACCAGGGCAGCGGCAAGACGATGCTCGCCGAGGCTATGCTCTACGTCAGCGGAGCCCTCAAGCGCATGGGCTCGATCGAAGACGGGACCACGGTGAGCGACTACCACGAGAGCGAGAAGGAGCGGCAGATGTCGATCTTCACCTCGCTGCTCCACGCCGAATGGAAAGGCCACAAGATCAACATCCTCGATACCCCCGGCTACCCGGACTTCGTGGGCGAGGTCATCGCCTCGCTGAAAGTGGCCGATACGGCCATCTACGTCATGAACGCCGTCGAAGGCGTACAGGTCGGCACCGAGCTGGCTTGGACCTACGGTGAAATGACGCGGACGCCCTCGATGTTCGTCATCAACCACCTGGACCGTGCGGAGTCCGACTTTCAGGCGCTGGTGGATCAGATCCATGAGCGCTTCGGCCGGGGGGCGACGGTCGTGCAGATCCCGGGCGGGGCCGGGACGCGCTCGATCATGGACGTGCTGGTGATGAAGCAGATCACCTATCCCGCCGGCGGGGGGGAGCCGGTCTTCAGCGAGATCGACGCGGCCTTCCGCGAGCGGGCCGAGCAGCTCCACAACGAGCTGATCGAGAACATCGCGGAGAACGACGAGTCGCTGATGGAGCTGTACTTCGAGAAGGGGACGCTGACCGAGGACGAGATGCGCCAGGGCCTGCACGAGGCCATGCTCCACCGGCAGCTCTTCCCGATCTTCCTCACCGCCGCCCCCGAAGGCATCGGGGTGGGGCGCCTGATGAGCTTCATCGACAACGTCTGCCCCTCTCCGGCCGAGATGCCGCCGGCCGAGACGCTCTCCGGCGAGCCCGTCAAGGCCGACCCCGACGGCGACCCGGTGCTGTTCATCTACCGCACCATGTCCGAACCGCATGTGGGAGACTACTCGTTCTTCCGGGTCTACAGCGGAACGATCGAACCGGGCATGGACCTGGAAAACGCCCAGACGGGCACCACCGAGCGGCTCGGCCAGATCTATGCCATCGACGGACGCGAGCGCGATGCCGTGCAGAAGATGGTGGCCGGTGACATCGGGGCGCTCGTCAAGCTGAAGAACACGCACACGAACAACACCCTGCGCCGGAAAGGCAGCGACGTGGTGATCCGCCCGATCGAGTTTCCCGAGCCGCGGTACCGGACGGCGATCCGCGCGGCCCGCGAGGGGGAAGAGGACAAGGTGGCGCAGGGGCTGCACCAGCTGGCCGAGGAAGATCCGTCGCTGATTCTGGAGCAGGATCCGCACCTGCGGCAGATGACGCTGGCGGGGCAGGGCGAGATGCACCTGCAGGTGGCTCAGTACCGCCTCAAGCATCGCTTCGGCGTCGAGGTCGAGTTCACCCGCCCGCGCGTCGCCTATCGCGAGACGATCCAGCAGCAGGCCCGGGCCTCCTACCGGCACAAGAAGCAGACGGGCGGCGCCGGCCAGTTCGCCGACATCTCCATGCTGGTCGAGCCGTTCAACGGAGACTTTCAGCCACCGCCCGACATCACGGTGCGCAACGAGACGATCGTGGAGACGGGCTGGGGCGCCCGGCTGCACTTCGTCGATGCCATCGTCGGCGGGGTGATCGACATGCGGCGGTTCTTCGGGGCCATCCAGAAAGGGGTGCTGGAAGCCGTGCAGGACGGCCCCATCGCCGGCTACCCGGTGGGCGATGTGCGCATCGTCATCTATGACGGCGGGATGCACTCGGTCGACTCCAACGAGGCAGCGTTCAAGACGGCGGCGCGCATGTGCTTCCGGGAGGCTTTCCGTAAGGCCCAGCCGGTCCTGCTCGAACCGATCATGAACGTCGAGATCACGGTGCCCGAGGAGTATACCGGGGATGTCATGGGCGACCTGAACACCCGGCGCGGGCGGATCCAGGGCATCGAAGCCGAAGGCGTCTTCCAGAAGATCCAGGCGCAGGTGCCCGAGGCGGAACTGTATCGCTATTCCACGATCCTGCGGTCCATCACGCAGGGGCGAGGGATCCACAAGGCCTCGTTCAGCCACTACGAGCCCATGCCCCGGCACGTCCAGGAGAAGGTCGTGGCCGAGGCCGCAGAGCTACAGGAGGCCTGAGCCTCTGGCCCCACTCGATGACGCCGACCCCGACGGGGCCGCTTTCCTGATGGAGGCGGCCCCGTTTCCATAGGGGGCGCTTCGTGCGCGCGGTGGCGTTCCTCCGGCGACGATGTGCGGATGGGCGCCAGGCCAGGCACCGGGATGCGTGACCAGGGGTGAATACTGTGTGATTATGCAACTGAGCCGTCAGGGCTCTGTTTGATCTTGATACAAAAAGCCAGAAAATGTCCGCGAAACGAGTCTTTTTTCTCGTTCGATAGGCCTGGCATACCTTTGGAAGAACGCGCGCCCACGTCGATGACACATGCGGTTGCAAAATCGGCGTCGGCCTGGATCCTGCGCGGAACTCGTGCAGTTTGCCGGCTTGGTTTTTTTGCGTGCGCTCTTCGATGTCGTATCCGGGTGCCGGCGACGGCACCTCGCATCCCAACTTCCCCAACCCACAACGTGTTCATGCACATGACTACGTATCTCCAGAAATTCGGACGGCTGTTTGCCCTCCTGCCGCTGCTGTTGCTGGTATTCGGCAGCACCGTGCAGGCGCAGAACCTGCGCTCCGAGCGGACGGCGTACCTCTCGCTGCGGGCCGGACTGGCCAGCTATCTCGGGGACAACGAAGAAACCCCCTTCAACTTCAACTTCGATATGTTCGACGCCGGCTTCCCCTACAGCGTCGGTGCCGAACTGGGGTACCAGTTCACGCCGGCCTGGGGCCTCGGCGTGTTCTACCAGCTGGGCAACTACACCACCGTTGCCCAGAACCTGGCTCAGCCCGATCCGACGGGCCTCGACGCCAACCTCTACCGGCGTAGCCACGTGGGCCTGCGCGGCCGCTACACCTTCGGGGCGGCTACGTCTCGCGTGGCGCCCTACCTCCAGGCCGGCGTGCAGTACACCTTCGGCGACGTGGCCATCTGCGCCACACAGCCGCGCCCGGCGACGCTTCCCCTCTGCGTCCTCGACAACAACGTCCAGGGTCGGCTGGAGGAAAAGAGCAAGGGCTTCGTAGGCCCGCACGCCGGCGTGGGGCTGGACATCCGGCTGGCCCGGCAGGTCTCCCTGCTCGTCGAGTACAGCACCAACATCGTCACCGATGACGACATCCTCGACGGCACGGCCGAGGACGGCGGCTTTGCCGGCTTCGACATGTTCAACTTCTTCGGGCTGGGCCTGAAGATCGACTTCAAGGCGCCCTTCGTGCCGGTGCAGGTGCTGAGCCTGGAAGGCCCGCAGGCCCTCGAAACGAACCAGCAGGGCACCTTCACGGCGACGGTCAACGAGGCCGAGGCCACGCAGCCGATCACCTACGGCTGGGACTTCGGCGACGGCACCACCGGCACCGGCGTGGCGGTGACCCACAGCTATGCCCGCGCCGGAACGTACACCGTCACCTTCACGGCCACCAACGGCAACGGTCGGGGCTCGGACAGCCGCACGCTCACCGTCACGGTGCGCGCGCCCGTCCCGGCGCAGATCGTCACGCTGACGGCCACCCCCTCGCGGGCGGACACGCGCACCCCGGTGCGGTTCAGCGCCAACGTCCAGGGCGATCAGCCGATCACCTACAGCTGGGACTTCGGCGACGGCACCACCTCGACCGAGGCCGCTCCGACGCACACCTTCTCGGAGCCCGGCACCTACACCGTCCGGCTGACGGTGACCAACGAGGCCGGCTCGGACACCCGCACGGTGTCGGTGGTCGTCGATCCCTACGAGCCGCCCTACTGCGCGACGCTGACGGAGATGAACACGGTCTTCTTCGACCGCAACTCCAGCACGCTCACCGCCGAAGCCCGGCAGGCGCTGCAGGAGAACGTCGAGGTGCTGCGTGAGTGCGTCTCCATCAACGCCCGCCTCGAAGGCTTCGCCGCGCCGGGTGAGCGGAACGCGCAGCAGCTCTCCGAGGACCGCGCCCGTGCCGTCGAGCAGTTCTACATCGACAACGGCATCCTGGCCAGCCGCCTCACCGCGGTGGGCATGGGCCGCGTCGAGGGCATGACCAGCAAGAAGACCGGCGCCAGCGAAGCCCGGCGGGTCGACACGATCCCGATCCGGTAATGCGCCGCGCACCGGAACCCCGGTTCTGGACGAAAGGGGTGGAGGCTTCGGTCTCCACCCCTTTCGTATTTCACCGGGTGCGCCGACGGCCGTTCGGTGCCGGACGGGATGCGGCTTCGCCAGGTGCCCGGCCGAACGCGTACCCGGACAGATTTCGTACCCCGACGGCGGCGAGGCCGGAAGCGCCATGAAAAAAGCCCCTCAGGGCGTCCTGAGAGGCTCGACGGCGTTGGGGAAGTGGCGTGGGAGAGACTTGAACTCTCGACCTCCGGGTTATGAATCCGACGCTCTAACCAGCTGAGCTACCACGCCAGAAAGGAAAGGGGCCGGGGCCAGCCGACCATGCCCGTTCAACCGGGGGAGACGACCCCCTGTTTCCACGAGGGGCGCAAAGTTAACGGATCTTCTTGGGCCGGCGCAACGTTGCCGGATCTGATGCTCGCCGCTTTTTCGTTTCTTCACGGATGATCGCGATGACCGGGGGCCTGCCTCTGCATTCCGTACCGGCGCTGCGCCGGCGTGTGCGCCGGGCGCTGTGTGTGCTGGCGGTGGGGCTGGTGCTGTGGCTGGGCACCGTCGGTCTGGAGGCCTATGTGCCCCAGACCTTCGTCACCAACGGCACCGCCAGCCAGGTCGCCCGGTTCATGGCCCACTACAGCACGGGCCCCGTTGAAGGCCGGATCCAGCCCGTCGAAGGATCACTCACCTTCGATCCGGCGAGGCTGGACAGCGGCCTGACCGGGACGTTCTCGGTCGACGTCCACAACCTCGACACCGGCCTCGGCCTGCGGGATCGCGCGCTGCGTAACGACTATCTGGAAACCCACCTGTACGACCGCGCCGAGTTCGTCTTCCACCGGGCGGCCCCGCGCAACTGGGAGGAGGAGGACGGCGGGGTCATCCGCTTCGACCTGGACGGCGAGCTGACCTTCCACGGGGTCACGCGGACGGAGTCCGTGGCCGCCACGCTGACCCCCACGGAGGCCGGCTACAGCGGCGTGATCCGCTTCGACATCCTGCTCAGCGACTACGACATCGAGCCGCCCACCTGGCTCTTTCTCACGGTGAGGGACCTCGTGCAGATCACCGTGTTGCTGACGCTGACGCCGCAGGGCTGAGCCGGCGACGGACCGCGCCGCGCCCACCCCTGCTCTCTTTCGTACCCAGAATCGTCATGGCCTGGACAGACGTACTCGGACAGGAACGCGTAAAGCAGGCGCTGCGGCGGGCCATCGAGTCCGGCCGTGTGGCGCATGCCTTTCTGTTTCACGGACCCGACGGGTCCGGCAAGCGGGCGATGGCGCTGGCGTTTGCCCGGGCGCTCCAGTGTGAGCGGGGCGGGCCGGAGGCCTGTGGGCGGTGCCTCGCCTGCACGAAAGTCTCCCGCATGCTGCACCCGGACGTCCACGTGCTCCTGCCTTACCCGAGCGATGCCGACGAGGGGGAGGTCGCCCGGCGGCTGCAACGCCTCGAAGAGCAGCCCTACGCCGCCGTCGATTTCATGCGGCGGCCGTCGCTCGAAGATGCTTCCCGTACGTCCAACAAGCAGGCCTTCTATTCGGTGGCCCGGCTGAACGAGGAGGTGCGGCGGGCCATGAGCTTCAAACCGCTCGAAGGGCGCTATAAGATCGCCATCCTGACCGATGCCGACGTGCTGCGTGTGGAGGCCGCCAACGCCTTTCTGAAGCTGCTGGAGGAGCCGTCGCCGCAGACGGTCTTCATCCTCACCACCAGCCGCCCGGACCGGCTGCTGCCGACCATCGTGTCGCGCTGCCAGCGGTTGCGGTTCGACCCGCTTCCCGCCGGGCTCATCGAGGCGGCGCTCGTCGAACGCGAAGGCGTGGAGCCCGCCACGGCGGCCACGCTGGCTCGCATGGCGGACGGCTCGTATACCCGGGCGCTGGATCTCCTCGAAAACGAGGACCTGCTCGCCGACCGGGAACTGGTGCTGGACTACTTCCGCTATGCCTACGCCCGCAACGTCACGAAGCAAGCCGAACTCATCGAACGGATCGGCAAGCTCGGCCGGGAGCGCGTCAAGGGGGTGCTCGTGCTCATGCTCAGCTGGATGCGTGACCTGCTGCTCTACCGGACGATGGGGGACGAGGCGCTGCTGGTGAACGTGGACCAGCGCGCCACCATCGAGCAATTCTGCCGGAACGTGCCGGAGGCGGACCTGGCCGCCATGGTGGAAGCCGTGGAGGAAGCGATCGAGCTGGTCGGCCGAAACGTCCATGTGGGCCTGGTGTTGACGGTGCTGGCGCAGGCGCTGCACCGGGCCATGCGCGGCCGGGCCGGGGCTGGCCTCTACGTCCCCCTCGCCGCGCCGTCCGAAGCCGCTCTGCCGGTCGGTTGACCGGGCCGGGGCGGACCGCTATCCTGTGCACCGGGCGGGCCGGGTGCCCGCCGGCGCTGTTTCACTGGATTCATCCTTTCGTCGATACATGGTATGAGTTGCGGTTCATGCGGCAGCGGAGGCTGTGGAACGGGCGGGGCCTGCGGCTCCGCCGGGTGCGGGGGGAACGGCGGATGCGGCTCCGCGCGGGCCGGCACGTCTGCCTGCCCCGCCATGCACGTGTTCGACTGGCTGAACGACCTGGAGATCAGCCCCCCGCAGGTGCGCTTCGACGTGGTCGAGGTCGCCTTCAAAGGCGGCCGAAAAGGATTCTACCGAAACGCCAGCCGGCTCGACGTTCAGACGGGCGACTACGTGGTGGTCGAGGCCGACCGGGGGGTGGACTTCGGTACGATCCACATGACGGGCGAGCTCGTGCGGCTGCGGCTGACCTCGAAAGACATGGGGGAGCAGCAGAGCTTCCCGAACCTGATTCGCTTGGCCTCGCTGCAGGACATCGAGCAATGGGAAGCCAACAGGGAGAAGGAATCGGAGGCGTTCTACATCGCCCGGGAGGCCATCGAGCGCCTCGGCCTTCCGATGAAGCTGGTCGATGCCGAGTGGCAGTTCGACCAGCGCAAGGTCACGTTTTATTTCACGGCCGACCATCGCGTCGACTTCCGGCAGCTGGTGCGTGATCTGGCCGGGCGGTTCCGCACGCGGGTGGAGCTGCGCCAGATCGGGGCGCGGGACGAGGCGGCGCGGCTGGGCGGCATCGGGTCGTGTGGGCGGGAGCTGTGCTGCTCCACCTGGTTGCAGGAGTTCAAGCCGGTGTCCACGCAGGCGGCCAAGATCCAGAACCTCCCGCTCAACCCGACCCGCCTCAGCGGGCAATGCGGCCGTCTCAAGTGCTGCCTGAACTATGAGCTGGAGCAGTACATGGAGGCGCTCCAGCATTTTCCCCGCATCGACACGAAGGTGGAGACGGCCTACGGACAGGGCTACGTCAAGAAGCTGGACATCTTCCAGAACATCGTCTGGATCTACCACCGGGACGGTACGTGGGAGGAGAAGCCCCTGGAGGAGGTGCGGGCGCTGCTGGGCATCGGGAAGGATGAGCCGGCGCGGAAGGTGCAGGCCAGCCCAACCGCGCGCGGTCAGAACCGCCGCCGTAAGTCGTCCGGCCGGAAGGGACGTGGGCGGCGAAACGGGGGGGATGGGTGAGCCCGGTGCCTGCCGGGGCCGTCCGTGATAGGGCCGGCGGCCTGGCCCGCATGGGCCGGCGGCCTGGCCCGCATGAAGCACCGAGGGCGAAGGCCGCAGGGCTCGGCGCTGCCGATGCCCTGACCGCCTCCGCCCTCCGGTCACGGCCGATGCGTTGGCGTCTGCGACCTACTGGATGCTGATGCGACGCGGTTTGCTTTCCTCCGCCTTCGGCACATGGATCGTCAGGACGCCGTCCTCGTAGGTGGCTTTGATCCGCGCGGCGTCGATGGCCTGCGGCAGGGTGAAGGCACGGAAGAAGGGGCCGCC
Organism: Roseithermus sacchariphilus; assembly: GCA_003285105.1. Taxonomy (GTDB): domain Bacteria; phylum Bacteroidota; class Rhodothermia; order Rhodothermales; family MEBIC09517; genus Roseithermus; species Roseithermus sacchariphilus. The sequence goes on from CP030158.1 coordinate 3,033,814, forward strand.
GACCCGCTCGATGTGGGTGTGGGTCACCCCCTCGCGGTTCCGTTCCGCGAAGACGCGCTCGCCGCTGACGGTGAGCGTGCCGTCCTGGTAGTTGATGGTCACCGCCTCCCGGGACAGCCCCGGCAGATCCATGTAGATCCGGTAGGCGTCCGGCGTCTCGGCCAGGTCGACCCGGGGCGTCCATGCGGCGGGCCGGGCATCGGTGTTGCCGCGCCGGCCGGGCGCGAAGCCCCCGAACAGCGCATCGAGATCCCGTTGCAGGCGGCGCAGGTCTTCGGTCGGATAGAAGCGGGCAAGGCTCGTCATGGTGAACCTCCTCGTGAGTATGTTCGATGATCGGTCTGGTGCGTGAGCATGCGCACGACGCCGGGGGGATCAAGGGCTGTGCCGGAGTGGGCCGGGGGGACATCCCGGCAGGGCCACGGGGGATGGGAGCGGCGTCCCGGCGGGGCGTCCGGACCGATCGGCAGGGGGGCGGGCTGAAAGTTTGTCAGACGAAGCCGGAGGGTCAGAGGTGTCGCTGCAAGACTGGCACCCTACGGGCGGGGGGTTCCGGGCGCTGGTGCCCGTTCTCGAAACGCTGATGGAGATCCAAAACTTGGTGCGCTCCGGGTTGTAAGAGCGTGCGAATCCCCGTACTTTCCCCGCATTGGAGCGCTGACACGCAGGTGCGCCGTGCCCGGTCGCCGTCGGGCGGCCTCTCAGGCCCGGCCGGTTCGTCAGCCCACGGACCCAACCCACGCATACCCACGCCAGATATGAAACGCTCACCTCTCGTCATCATCGCCCTGATCGTCGGCGCCTTCCTGGCGGCCGGTGCCGGTTGCTCCAGCGACCCGAACGTCGAAGGGGCCAAGCTGGACCTCCGCAACAAGGACTACGATCGGGCCCTCGAAAACGTCAACGAGGCCCTCGCACGGAACCCGGAAAACGTGGAGGCCTGGGATCTGAAGGGTCAGATCCTGCAGGAGCAGCTCAGCACGGTCGACGACGTGGAGCAGCACAGCCAGCTGGTCGAGGAGATGGTCGAAGCCTACCAGCGGGCCAAAGAGCTCGGCGCCGGCGACGACGTCGATCAGCGGCTGCGGCTGGCGTTCTACAACGAGTTTCAGCGGGGCTTCCGGGCCTTCGAGCAGGGCCGGGAAGACGAGGCCGCCTACGAGGATGCCATCCAGTATTTCCGGAATGCGGCCCTGATCCAGCCGGACTCGGCCGGGGCGTACGTCAACATGGCCTACGCCATGATCAACGCCGGCCGCCAGGAGGATGCCATCGAGCCGTTCGAGAAGGCCATCGAGCTCGGCGAGGATTCCCCGGACACCTACATCTACCTCTCGGAGCTGTACCGCGTGGCCGGGCGTAACGACGACGCCGTGGCGCTCCTGGAGCGGGCCAAGGAGGTCTACCCGGACAACGTGGACATCGATACCGCGCTGCTGAATGCCTACCAGGCCGCCGGGCGGACGGACGAGGCGCTCGAGCAGTACCGGGCCGCCGTCGAGCGCGATCCCAACAACAAGCTCTACCGCTACAACTACGGCACGCTGCTGCTCGGTGCGGAGCGGTTCGACGAGGCCATCGAGCAGCTGAAGGCGGCCATCGAGCTGGACCCCGAGTACGTGGATGCCCTGAGCAACCTGGGATCGGCCTACACGAACAAAGCCGTCGCCATCAACGACCAGATCCGGGAGATGGACGACGCGCTCCGGCAGGAACGCGCCAACCTCAGCGAGCAGGAGATCCAGCAGCGCGAGGCGGAGATGGACGCGCTGGTCGAGCAGCGCACGGAGATGTTCCGCCAGGCCATCGAGCCGCTGGAGCGGGCTCAGGCCATCCTGGAGGCGCGGGGTGAGGACGCGCAGCGGATCTGCTTTGCGCTGTTCCAGGCCTACGCGCAGACGCGGCAAACCGACAAGGCCGAGAGCGTGGCCGCCTGTGCGGGCGTCGACGTCAACTGAGGCCCGGCCGGCGCTCCCGGCAGCATCCCCCGTATCCCCCGACGGCCCGGGCTTCCCGATGGGAGGTTCGGGCCGTCTCGTTGAGGGGGCTGCCGGCTACATGCTGCTCGCTACGGGCTGCCGGCTTCTGACCGCTTCCTGCTAACCGCTGACCGCTGATCTATGCCCTACCGTTTCGGTACCCTTGCCATCCATGCCGGGCAGCAGCCCGATCCGTCGACCGGGGCTATCATGACGCCCATCTACCAGACCTCCACCTACGTGCAGGAGGCCCCGGGGCGTCACAAAGGGCACGAATACGCCCGGGTGACCAACCCGACGCGCTCGGCGCTGGAGGGCAACCTCGCTGCGCTGGAGCGCGCCGAGCACGCCGTCTGCTTCAGCTCCGGGGTGGCCGGCATCGACGCCATCCTCAAGGGCCTGCGCCCGGGCGATCACGTCATCGCCACGAACGACCTCTACGGGGGTACCTATCGCCTCTTCCGGCAGGTCTTCGAGCCGTTCGGGCTGCGCTTCTCCTTCGTCGACATGCGCGACCTGGCGGCCGTGGAGGCTGCGCTGACCCCGTCGACCCGCCTGCTCTGGATCGAGACGCCGACGAACCCGCTGCTGCGTCTGCTGGACATCCGCGCGCTGGCCGACCTCGCCCGGTCCCGGGGCATCGACGTGGCGGTGGACAACACCTTTGCCACGCCCTACCTCCAGCAGCCGCTCACTCTCGGCGCCGATCTCGTACTCCATTCGGCGACGAAGTACATCGGGGGGCACTCCGACTTGATCGGCGGAGTGGTGTGCACCAGCAACGAGGCCTGGCACGAGAAGCTCCGGTTCCAGGTCAAGAGCACCGGCGCCGTGCCGGGGCCGATGGACTGCTTCCTGATGCTTCGGGGCACGAAGACGCTGCACCTGCGCATGGAGCGCCACTGCGCCAACGCCCGCCGGGTGGCCGACTTCCTGGCGCAGCATCCGAAGGTGGGGCGGGTGCACTATCCGGGCCTCCCCTCTGATCCGGGGCATGAACTGGCCCGGCGCCAGATGCGCGACTTCGGGGGGATGGTGTCGTTCACGCTGGCCGATGATCGCATCGAGAAGGCGGTGGCGGTGATGACCTCCACCCGGGTCTTCGCGCTGGCCGAGAGCCTGGGCGGCGTCGAGAGCCTGATCGAGCACCCGGCGTCGATGACGCACGGCTCCATCCCCGCCGAGGCTCGCCGGGCCGCCGGGCTCGACGACTCGCTCATTCGCCTCTCCGTCGGCGTCGAGGACGTCGAGGATCTGCTGGAAGACCTGGATCAGGCGCTGGAACGGGTGTAGGGTTGGGGCCGGTCGGCGGGATCGGTGCGGCCTGGAGGGAGAGCGACGTGTGGCGTGGGGGATTCAGGCGCCGCGCACCTGCACGGGGATGCGGACGACGGGGTTGAAGCCGTCGAACGGGTCGTCGTCCTCGTCGGGTTGCCGGGCGCCGGAGGCGTCGGTGGCGCGGACGCGGATCTGGTGCGAGCCCGGGGTGGCCTCCCAGCGGTATTCCCAGGGCACCCAGACGCCCGGCAGCGGGAAGGCTTCGCGCCCGGCGGTTTCGAATTGATACGCCGAGCGCAGATCCGGCTCTGCCTCCAGGATCTCGTCCAGCGGAATCAGCCGGGCTTCCTCGAAGGGCCCCTCGTCGATGGCGATCTCGACGCGGAGGATCGGCGCGGCCCCGCTGACGGCGAAGCCGCTGATGCGCGTCGGGCCGGCGGGGAGGGTTTCGTTGAACACGGGGTTGGTCGCTTTCGCGGAGACGCGGATCCGGCCGTCGTCCACGTACCCGATGATCTCCTGATAGGTGCCGAAGGTGGTGTCTTCGGCCGTGGCCTCGATCCGTTCGAGCCACTTCACGTTCTTGTAGCCGTAGCCGTCGTACAGCAGCAGCCGCACCGGCCGTCCGTGCTCGCGCGTCAGCGGGATGCCGTTCATGTGGGTCACGAGCAGCGGCTCGAAGGCGTCCGCCGGGAAGGCGCGGTAGACCTCCTCGACGCGGATGTTGTTGGTGAAGCCGTCGGCGCCGTAGATGCGGAGGCGGCGGGTGCGTTCGAGGTCGATGCCGGCCCGGTCCAGGAACGAGCGGAGCGGTACGCCGCGCCAGAGGGCCGTCCCGATCAGCCCGGGAAACTCGTTCGAGTCGATGATGCACCGCATGGTCTTGACGACCGTTCGGGCCGGGAGCGCAGCCAGGTCGTCCAGGGAGAGCGTCAGCGGCGTGCGCACCAGCCCGTCGATCGTGAGCGACCAGGCCTCCGGGGCCAGGTCGGGCATCTCCCATCCGGGGATGCCGGCCTGCCCGCCGTGCTGGACGAAGAACCCGCCCTGCGCGGGAGGGCGGTTCACCGGAGTCAGGAACGGTACGTCGAGGCCGCTGATGCGGGGGGCGACGTGGTTGAACTCGCAGCCGGCCAGCGGCATCAGGCTCAGGCCCGTCAGCAGGTGACCGGTGCGGCGGAGGAACTGGCGGCGGTTGGAGGCGGCAGGCATGGGGCGAGGGCGGAACGCGGTCGGAAGGTAAAGACGAGGCTCACCGCTGGATGATTTCGAGGCCGATGAACCAGTCCACCGAGCGGATGGTGTTGCGTCCGTAGGGGGTGAGGAACGCCTGGAGGCTCAGGCCCAGCGCCGGGATGGGGTAGAGGCTCAGGCCGGCGCCCGTCTTGACGTAGCGTTGACGCTCGGGGATCGGGTTGTTGGCCGAGAAGGAGGAGGCGGCATCGGGTGGTTGCACGGAGAGCACCGCCTGGCCGAGCACCTGCAGCAGCGCCCAGCGCCCGATGCCGGTGCCGACCTCGGCCGAGAGCAACCACTCGTCGGCATAGTCCGGGCGGACGTCGCGGACGCAGTGGAGGTCGCGGCCGGGCTGGCAGGGGGTGGCGCGGGAGAGGGCGTAGAGGCCGGTGCGGTGGCGGTAGCCGGCGCCGAGTTGCGCGTAGCCGGGCAGCGGGTAGAGGCTCAGCCCCCACGCCAGGAGGGCCTGGGCGTCCACCTGCCCGGCCCCGATGGCCGGCGCCAGGTTGCGCGTGTAGCCGGTCGGGAGGGTGAGCATCAGGTTCAGCGCCAGCGCCTGGCGCGGTGCCGACCAGCCCAGCAGCGGCTTCAGCCCCAGGCGCACCCCCGCCATGGCCGAACCCACGCCGCCCGTCTCGTACGCGAAGGCCGCGTCCAGCACCCGGAGGTACTTGAACGGCAGCATCCCGACGACCGTGAGGTGCTCCCGCACGCCGTACTCCATGTAGAGGTAGGCGCTGCGGTCGAAGAAGGCCGCGCCGTCCACGTGGTCTGCATACGGTTTGATGCGGCCGTCGAAGGTGTACTGCTCCGCCGTCGTCGAGCGCCCGTGGGCGAGTTTCACGTAGGCGTGTCCCAGGCCCTGCGGCCAGGCCTGGGCCCGGCCATCGTGCGGCCGGGCCAGGGCACAGAGGCAGAGCAGCAGGCCGAGGCTGTAGCGGGCGATCCGGTGCATGGCGTGGAGGTGAAAGCCACACCGGCCGGTGCAAGAGGTGTGCCAGCAGGAAGCGTTCGGGCGCGAGACGATCTGGAAGCCCCGTCTACCAGTTCCAGGTGCCCGGTGCGCCTTTGAAGGGACCCACGACGCGGCTCGTGATCCACCCGCCGAAAAAATCGCCCTCCTGAGGCTGAACCAGTTCCTCGTCCACGTAACAGGCGTCCATCAGGCGTGGGTAGAAGGCCAGGTATCCCCGGAGGGCGGCATAGGGTGGAGGCGGATCGGGGTAGCTCCAGGCGGCGTGCGCGGCGGTTCGGCCGTGGACGTCGACGGTGTAGTAGCGGGCTCGCCCCTTCCAGGCGCACACGGAGCAGCGCGAGGTGGGGTGTAGAAACGCCATGCGCACGTCCTCCTGCGGAAGGTAGTACCCCGGCGGATGGCTGGTCTCCAGCACCCGCAGGGCGCGGCGCGTGTCCGCGATCACCACCCCGTTGAACACGACCCGCACGTGCTCGTCGGTCGGGACGACGCGCGGCGGGCGGGGGTAATCCCAGACGGATTCCTGCCCGGGGCCGGGTTCGATGCGGTGGGGCGTCATGGCGACGGGCAACAGCGAGACGATGGGGGGCGGCGCACGGGCGGGCGTGCCGGTGGGGACACAGGCTTGTAGGGAACCGCCGGAGGTGAGTTTCCGCTCGGCGGCGTCCCGGTCGTAACGGATACGAAAAAGCGCCCCCCGGGGCCTTCCGGGGAGCGCTGTCGGGGAGCGCGGCGACGCGCCGGGCAGGGGGCGGTGTTCAGTAGGCCAGCACCTCACGCGCGGCGGCCAGGATGTCCTCATCCTGCGGCAGCACGGCCCGCTCCAGCGGATCCGCGAAGGGGATGGGGGTGAAGGCTCCGGCCACCCGGCGGATGGGCGCGTCGAGGTGCTCGAAGGCCCGGGCGGCGATCTGCGCACAGATCTCCGCGCCGAAGCCGGCGAACTCGTGGTCTTCATAGACGACCAGCACCCGGTTGGTCTTTCGCACCGACGCCAGGATCGTCTCCATGTCGAGCGGGATCATCGTGCGGATGTCGATGACCTCCACCGAGACCCCATCCCGGTCCAGCATCCGGGCGGCGTGGATCGACTTGTGCACCATCAGCCCGTAGGTGACGATCGTCAGATCGGAGCCTTCACGGACGACGTTGGCCTTGCCGAAGGGGAGGAGGTAGTCGGCATCGGGTTCCGGGGTGCGGGCGGCGGCAGCCCGGTAGAGGGCTTTGTGCTCCAGGAACAGCACCGGGTCTTCCAGGCGGATGGCCGTCTTGAGCAGGCCTTTGGCATCGGCCGCGTTGGAGGGCATCGCGATCAGGTAGCCCGGCATGTGGGCGAAGATGCCTTCGATGTTCTGCGAGTGGCAGAGCCCGCCGTGGATGTAGCCGCCCACCGGCACCCGGATCACCATCGGGCAGCCCCAGGCGCCGTTGGAGCGGTAGCGGAAGCTCGCCACCTGGTTGCGTAGCGGCTGCATCGCCGGCCAGATGTAATCCCCGAACTGGATCTCGACGACGGGTTTGTAGCCGGCCGCGCTGAACCCGACGGCCGTTCCGATGATGGAGTTTTCCGCGAGCTGCGCGTTGAAGCAGCGGTCCTCGCCGAAGCGGGCCGTGAGGTTGCGCGTGGCGGTGAACACCCCTCCCTTGGCCCCTGCCACGTCCTCGCCGTAGACGATGATGCGCTCGTCCCGCTCCATCTCTTCGTGCAGGGCGTGGTTGATGGCATCCACCATCACGATCGGCTTGCCGGACGGGGTGGATGCCTCGTAGGGCAGGTCGACCGGGCCTTCGAAATAGACGTGCCGCGTGGCGGTGGAGGGGTCGGGGTCGGGTTGCTCCATGGCCCAGCGGGCCGCTTCGTCGATCTCCCGGTGGACCTCCCGGCGCAGGGCCCGGATGCGATCTTCCGTCAGCAGCCCGGCCTCGGTCAGTTGCATTTCGAGCCGGGCGATGGGGTCGATCTTCCGGTCGTTTTCCAGTTCTTCCGACGTGCGGTACTTGGTGTGATTGTCCGAAGACGAATGCGGCAGGAGGCGGACGACGTCCGCGACGATGCAGACCGGGCCACGCCCCTGGCGGATGTGGGCCAGCGCGGCCCGGGCGGCCGCATACATGCGGAAGAAGTCGGTGCCGTCGACGTGGGCGCGGGCCAGCCCTTCGTAGCCACGGGCAAACTTGTAGGCGGATCCTCCGGCAGTCTGGTCCTCGACCGGGACGGAGATGGCGTACTTGTTGTCCTGCACGAGGAACAGGACGGGTGCGCGTTCGCGGGCGGCCCAGTTCATCGCCTCGTGGAAGGCCCCCTGGGAGGTCGCGCCGTCGCCGCAGGAGCAATAGACGTACGCGTCGGTCTGGCGGCGCTTCAGGGCCAGGCCCACGCCTACCGCCGGCAGGAACTGCGAGCCGACGGAGGAGGACAGCGGCAGAATATGTTTCTCCGGGCTGCTGAAGTGCTCCGCCATCTGCCGACCGCCGGAATGGGGGTCGTCGGCCTTGGCGAGGTGATTGAGCAAGACGTCCCGCGGGGTTCCCCCGAGCGAGAGGTACATGCAGAGGTCGCGGTAGTAGAAGCTGAACCAGTCGTAGCCCGGCCGGGAGAGCAGGCCGATGGCGGCCTGCGCCGCTTCGTGCCCGGCACAGCCGATGTGAAAGAAGCCTTTGCCCTGTTTCAGAAGCGTCAGCATCTTCTCGTCGAGCCGGCGCGACGTCAGCATGAGGCGATAGGCGTGCAGGAGGGTGTCGGCGTCGAGGTCGCCAGCGTCCAGGGCGGGGATGCGCAGCACGCCGCTGTCATCGACCGTCTCCACGGCCGCGGCGTCACCGTCGCCCGAGGGCACGGCCGCCAGGTTCAGGTCGGGCTGGACATCAGCCATGACCTCCTGCGTTTCCCTTTTCGTCTTGGCCATGAAGCTACCGGATCTATCTGCAGGGACGGTCGGTGGGCAGGGTGCCTCCCTAGTGACGACGCGGCCGGGCGCGCGTTCCCCCGCGCGATGTGCATCGGCACCGGAGGGCGGATCTGCCCGGGGCGGGTCTGCCCGGGGCGGGTCTGCCCGGGGCGGAGGCGTCGGGGGTGCGGGCGGGGCTGCGGAGCGCGAACGGCGCATCGGCGAGGCGGGTCCGCCCGGACGCGACCACCGCTTCAACCTACGAAACCCGGTGCAGAATCAAAAGCAGGTGCGCCCGGCCGCCGGGGACCGGCCGGCCCGTCTGCGGTGCCGGGAGCGGGCAGGCGCGGCGCGCCTCAGGCCGGTTCGGTTTCAGACTGGCCGGCGTAGGGTAGTTCGAACCAGAAGCGCGTGCCCCGCCCCAGCGTACTCTCGACGTGTATCGGCTCGCCGTGGGCCTGCAGGATCTGCTTGACGATGCTCAGCCCGAGCCCGGTTCCCCCGCTCTTGCGGGAGCGGTCCGGGTCGACGCGGTGGAACCGTTCGAAGATCCGGTCGAGGTGGTCGTCCGGGATGCCCCGGCCGTTGTCGATCACCTCGATGCGCACCTTGTCGATCCGGCGCCGGAACCGGCAGCGGACCGTCCCCGAGTCGCTGTAGGCGATGGCGTTTTCGATGAGGTTGGTGAGCACCTGGCGGATCCGGTTGCGGTCGGCCCGCACCCGCATCGGGGGGTTTTTGACTTCCAGTTCGAGGTGCTTGGCTTCGGCCCGGGGGGCCAGCATCTCGGTGACCTCTTCGAGGAGCTCCTGCAGGTCGAACACGCTGGGCTTGATCAGGTCTTCCCGGTACTCCAGGCGGGCGATCTCGATCAGATCGTTGAAGAGGTTGTTGAGCCGCTGGAGGTTCAGCAGGGCCTTCTCGGCGTAGCGCTGGCGCTGGTCGTCCGTGAGGTTCGGCATCGAGAGGGCTTCGAGGTAGCCCCCGACGGCGAAGATGGGGTTGCGGACCTCGTGGGAGACGTTCCCGATGAATTCCGTCTGGATCCGGGTCAGCCGCTCCAGTTCTTCGATCTTTTCCCGGAAGCTCTCGGACATGCGGTTCAGGCTCTGCGCCATGTCCTGGATCTCCGAGGCCTGGGAGTCGACCTCGATCGGCTCGTCGAAGTCGCCGTCGCTGACCTGGCGGGCGATGCGGCTGATGGTGCGCATGGGGCCGGTCACCTTGTCGGCCGCGATCCAGCTGCCCAGCAGCGCCATCACCAGCGCCATCACCATCCCGGCGATGAGCGTCGCCTGCATTTCCCGCACAAGGGCGAAGAGCGGCGGTTCGGGCTGGCCGACGCGGACGAGGAAGGAGCCGTCCGGTGAGGGCAGCGTCACGAAGAGCATGCGCCGGCCCGCTTCGTCCGTGCGCTCGGAGACGCCCACGCGTCCGTCCATCGCCGCGCGGACGTCCTCCGTCGCGGGCAGCGACGTCTCGATCAGCGGGAGGGTGCCGGTGCGCAGGTACACCGAGTCCCCGGCGATGAACGCGACGTCGAGGTCGGTCAGGCGGGCGATGTCCTGTACCACGGCCCGCCGCTCGGCCGTGCTCCGGGCCGATTCGAGCAGGACGGCGATACGGCCGGCCTGATCTTCCAGCATCTGCCGCGTGGCGTCGCGTATGTCGCCCCTGAGTACGAGCACGACGTACAGGGCCACGACGACCACCGCGCTGCCGACGAAGAGCGCGAACGTCAGAAACATCCACGTCTGTGTCGGGGCGCGGCGGGGGAGGAGGGTGTTGAGCAGGGTGCGAAGACGCCCCATGAGCACGGCGGAGTGGGCAGGGGATCAGGCTTCGGCGACGGCGTCCTCGACGAAGCGGTATCCCACGCCGCGTACGGTCTGGATGTGCTGGGCGAAGTCGCCGAGCTTCTCCCGCAGGTTCTTGATGTGGGCATCCACCGTGCGTTCGGTGACCATCATGGCGTCTTTCCAGATGGTCTCCAGGAGCTGCTGCCGCGTGAAGGCCTTCCGCGGGTGACGCACGAGGTAGCGCAGCAGCTCGAACTCCGTGAGCGTCAGCCCGAGGTCCTTGCCGTCGAGCGAGGCGCGGTACTCCTCTTCATAGATCGTCAGGTTCTTGACCTCGATCGTCGGGTTTTCCTCGACGCCGGCCCGCCGCAGCACCGCTTTGACGCGTGCCACGAGCATCTGCGGCGAGACGGGCTTGGTCAGGTAATCATCCCCGCCCAGCATCAGGCCCTTGATCTGGTCCTCCTCCTCGATCTTGGCGCTGAGGAAGATGATCGGGATCGTTTCCGTCTCCACGCGGGAACGCAGCCGCTTGCACACCTCGAAACCGTCCAGCCCCGGCAGCATGATGTCGAGCACGACGAGGTCGATCTCCGGACCGGCCTTGGCGAGCGCCTCCTCGCCGTCGTAGGCCTGCTGCACGACGAAGCCTTCCTGTTCGAGGAAGTGGCTGATCACTTCGACGACGTCTTCCTCGTCGTCGACCACGAGAATCTGAATCTTGGACGGTTCCGCGATCTTGTTCATGCTGGGGGGCGATTGGATGAGTGGGCCGAAAAATGCGGATTCAACGTTCGAAGACCAATATAAGGTTTCCGGAACCGGTTTTCGGGGCGAGGGGCCCATGAGCCGCTCGGCGGGGTCAGGCGGGCGTGTCGGAGGGCTCGGCGGCGTCGAGGTAGAGGCGGGGCACGCGGGCCGAGACGCCGCAGACGACCTCGTAGGCGATGGTGTCCGCCCAGCGGGCCACCTCCACCGCCGAGGGGCCGCCGGTGCCGAACAGCACCACCTCATCGCCCACCCGGACCTCGCCGCCCGGTCCTTCCGGCGCACCCAGATCCACCATGAACATGTCCATGCAGACGGTTCCGGCCACCGGAAAGCGTTGCCCGTGCAATCCCACCTCGGCCCGGTTCGAGAGGCGACGGATGTACCCGTCGGCATAGCCGGCGCCCACCGTGGCGATGCGGCTGCGGCGCTCAGCGCGCCAGGTGCGGCCGTAGGAGATCGTGGTGCCGGGCTCGACGGTTTTCAGGTGGGTGACGCGGGAGGTGAGCCGCATCACGGGGCGGAGGCCGACTTCGCGGGAGAGCTCCGTGCGGCTGTTGAGGCCGTAGAGGGCCAGGCCGGTACGCACGAGCGGCCGGTCGAAGCGGTGGACGCTCTCGGGAACGTGGAAGAGGGCGCTGCTGGAGGCCGTGTGCAGGAGGGCCGCGTCCAGTCCGTCGAGCGAGCGGACGACCCCTTCGAAGAGCGCCAGTTGCTCGCGGGTGAAGGTCCCGTCGGGGTCGCCGGCCGAGGCGAAGTGCGTCCAGACCCCCGCCACGGTGATGCCGGGGGTCTGGAGCAGACGGCGAATGACGGCCGGTGCCTCGCCCGGTGCCAGCCCGATGCGGCCCATGCCGGTGTCGATCTTGACGTGGACCCGCACCGGGCCGTGGGTGCGGGCCAGCGTCTCCACGGCCGCCGCGATCTCGGCCGAGGGGACGGTCACGTCGAGCTCGTGGGTCACGTAGGCCGGGAGGAAGGCCGGCAGCGGCGCGCCGAAGACCAGGATGCGCCCCCGGATGCCGGCGCGGCGCAGGCGGAGCGCTTCGGGCACCGTGGCCACGGCGAAGTGCTGCACCCCGACCTCGGCGAGCGCCCGCGCCACGGGGACGGCGCCGTGCCCGTAGGCGTCGGCCTTGACCACGCCGAGCAGCGGGGCCCCCTCGCTGAGGGTGTGGAGCACCCGGGCGTTGTGCCGTAGATGCGCCAGGTTGACCGTGGCGCGCGTCGGGGTGAGATCGGCTTCCGTGGCGGCGTCGGCGGGGTCGGGGAGGGGGCGTGGCATCGTGAAGGGCGAGGGCCGGCAGGAGCGGCGCTGGATCAGAACCAGACCTGGAACTGCAGGATGACCTGGTGCTGGCGGGGCAGGTCGCCGTCTTCCGGGAAGAGGCCGGAGTAGGCGAGGGTGACCCGCTGGCGGTGGAAGGGTTGCCCCTGATGCGCGCTCAGGCTGTAGGTGGCTCCGAACGTGACGAACCGCTCGGAGATATCCCCGCCGGCTTCGGTGTTGGGGTTGTAGTGTTCGACCCGGACGAAGGCTTCGGAGGCCGGGCTGAGCCGCCCGGCCGCCAGGACGGCCAGCCCGAGCACCTGTTGCTCGAAGTTCTGGGCACCCAGGTCCAGCGTCTGATACCGGATCCCCAGCAGGTCGGCCTTGAGGCGGACGGGCTGGCTGCCGGGGCGGGCGCCCCAGTAGACGTGTGCGCCGTAGCTGCCGTAGGATCGGCCGATGTCGAAGGCTTCCGTGTTCGGGTTCTTCGACGCGTTGTAGCTCACGAAGGCCCCGGCTTCCAGGCCTTCCACGCTCGCGGGGCGGACCACCCCGGAGACGCTGGCCGCCAGGCCGACGTTGTCGACCCCCCGCAGCACGTCCCCCCCGCTGATGTCCTCGCGGACGTTGCCGCGCGCCCGGTTCCAGTTGCCGTCGCCGTTGTGGAGGTAGAGCAACAACTCCGCTTCCTCGAAGCGAAGCTGCGCTTCCAGGCCGAAGTCGCGGCCGTCGCTGCCCAGGGTCTGGGCCCCCCACCGCTCGGCGATGGCCGGACGGGCCACCGCGTCGATGTACGGCATGCCGGTCTGGATGAACGAGCGGGGCTGGGCGCTGATGAAGCGTCCGAGCCGCAAGCGCACCCGTTCGTTCCACTGGTACGCCGCCCAGAAGTCGAGAAACGTCGGGCCGGTCCCTTCCAGTTGCATGAAGACGCTGGTGCGCGGGCCGACCTCGGCCAGCACCCGGAACCGGGCCCGGCGGATGCCGGCACCGAGGCGGTTCGGGGTGTCCTCCCCGCCGACGTTGCTCAACCAGCTGTAGCTGGCGCGCGTCTGGATGCCGCCGCTCAGCGTGAGGCGGATGGCGGGGCTGGTGGAGGTGACCGACGGAGCCGTCGGCTGGGCGATGGACGGAGCCGGGCCGAGCAGCAGGAGCGCCAGGATCAGGCCTGCCAGCAGCCGGACGGGGGCGATGGATGCGGACGAAAGCGAAGGACGATGCATCATGAGATCGAATGGATCTGGGTGAATGGGGGCTATGATAACGGTGGCCGAGGGCGGGCGCAAACGGCCCATCGGGACCCACCGGGGCCGACGGGAGCGTCGGCGGAGATCCGGGTGGGAAACAAGGATCATGCCTGACCGAAAGCGGGCCAATCGGGCGTTCCCGGACCGGGTCGGCTCGCTATGAATTCATCGCGAAGGCCGCCGTCGGGGTGGTTCCGTGGCCCCGGCCGGGGCCGTCGTGGAACCCGCTGCCCTCCCGCGGTATATCTCGCCGGTCCTTCCTCTTCGCCCTCTCACTCATGTGTGCTGTGCCATGCCAGACCGACTGCGAGCCGCGTGGCTGACGGTGCTGCTGCTGGCCGTGTCCTCCGTCGGCCGCGCTCAGCCGGTGGCCTCCGACGCGCCCCGCCTGACCCTCGAGGATATTTTTGCCTCGGCCACGTTCGCCGGGGCCTCGTTCGAGAGCGGCCGGTGGGCGGCCCGGGGGCCGGTGGTGACCTTCACCGAGGTCGACGACGGCGGTGCCACGGATCTGATCAGCTACAACCTCGAAACCGACGTCCGCACGACGCTCATCGAGGGGGAGCGCCTGCGGGCGCCCGACGTGGATCGCCGGATCGCCATCGAGGGCTACCAGTTCAGCCCCGACGGGCGGCGCGTGCTGCTCGTGACGGACACGGCACCCGTCTGGCGCTACAACACGCAGGGCTTCTACTACGTCTACGACGTCGAAGCGCAGACCCTGACGCCCCTCTCCGACCGCCGCCTGGGCTACCAGCAGTTCGCCAAGTTCCATCCGTCCGGGCAGGCCGTGGCCTTCGTCCGGGGGCGTAACCTGTTCCGCGTCGATCTGGAGACGATGCAGGAGACGCAGCTCACCTTCGACGGGGCGGAGGGGACGATCATCAACGGCACATCGGACTGGGTCTACGAGGAGGAGTTCGGCCTGCGGGACGGCTGGAGCTGGAGCCCGGACGGGCAGCACCTGGCCTTCTTCCAGTTTGACGAGTCGGCCACGCGCGATTTCGTCATGGCCGACCTCCGGGGGCACTATCCCGAGCTGATCCGTTTCCGCTACCCCAAGGCCGGCGAGGCCAACAGCGAGATCCGCATCGGCCGCCTCGGCGCCACGCCCGAGGACACGCTGTTCTTCGACACCGACACCTGGCGCACGGGGGGCGAGACGCACGAATACCTCCCCGCCATGGGCTGGACGCCGGCCATCGACGGGCGCCACTACGTCTGGATGCTCCGCATGAACCGCGACCAGAACGTGCTGGACCTGCTCTTTGCCGACCCGGCCACCGGCGCCGTCCGCACCATCCTCCAGGAAACGTCTGACACCTGGCTGGAGGTCGAGACGGGCTTCTCGGACCAGATCACCGGGCAGTTGACCTTCCTGGAGGATGGCGAGCACTTCATCTGGTTCAGCGAGCGCGACGGCCATCGGCACCTCTACCTGTATCGCAACGACGGCACCTTCGTCCGGCAACTCACCCGGGGGCCGTGGGACGTGACGGTCTTTCACGGCGTCGACGAGGCGCGCGGGGTGCTCTACGTCACCGGCACGCGCGAGAGTCCGATGGAGCGCCACCTCTACCGCGTGCCGTTCCGCCCGGAGCCGGGGACGGACGTGCCCGAGCCGGTGCGGATCACGCGGCGCGCCGGCTGGCACGACGTCAACATGTCCGCCGACCTGAACTACTACATCGACGCTTACTCGAACGTGACGACGCCGCCGGTGGTCTCGCTGCACCGGGCCACCGGCGAGCCCCTGCGCCCGCTCGAGGAGAACGAGCGCCTCATCGAGACGGTGCTGGCCTACGATCTGCCCGCGCCGGAGTTCATCACCGTGCCCGCCGCCGACGGCACGCCGCTGAACGCCATGCTCATCAAGCCGGCCAGCTTCGACCCGTCGAAGTCGTATCCGCTGCTGATCTACACCTACGGCGGCCCCGGGTCGCAGACGGTGATGAACCGCTGGGGGTCCGGCCGTGGCTCGCGCTATCTCTGGCATCAGTACCTTGCGCAGGAGCTGGGCGTCGTCGTCGCCAGCGTGGACAACCGGGGGACCGGCGCCCGGGGTCGCGACTTCCGCAGCGTCACCTACCGCCGCCTCGGCCAGATCGAAGCCGCCGACCAGATCGCCGCTGCGCGCCATCTGGCCGCCCTGCCGTACGTCGACGCCCGCCGCGTCGGCATCTGGGGCTGGAGCTACGGCGGCTACCTGACGCTCATGGCCCTGCTCACCGGCGACGGCCCGGAAACCTTCCGCGTCGGCCTTGCCGTGGCCCCGGTGACGGACTGGCGGCAGTACGACACGATCTACACCGAGCGGTATATGTCGACCCCGCAGAAGAACCCGCGGGGCTATGCCGCCGGTGCGCCGCAGGCCTATGCGGCCCGCCTCCGGGACGACCAGCGCCTGCTGATCGTCCACGGCGACCTGGACGACAACGTGCACTTTCAGAACACCATCCAGATGATCGACCGCCTCCAGGCGGCCAACCGGCCCTTCGACCTCATGGTCTATCCCGGGCGAGATCATGCCCTGCGCGGCGGGCAGACGCCCCTGCACCTGTTCACCTACCTGACGCGCTACCTCCGCGAGCATCTCGTCGCCGCTTCGCCCTGAGCGTGTGCCGTTCGACGTTCGACCCGCGCTGTTTCACCCTGACCCTGCCCCTTCATGACCCCCGACCTGCTCCTGAAAGGGGGGATCCTGCTCGATCCCCAGAGCCGTGAAATGCTCGAGGCCGACGTGCTCATCCGCGACGGGCGGATCGCCCGCGTGGCCCCGGAGATCCCGGCCGAGGACGTGCCCGTCTACGACTGTGCCGACAAGCTGATCTCGCCGGGGTGGATGGACATGCACGTCCACCTGCGCGAGCCGGGATACGAGCACAAGGAAACCATCGCCACCGGCTGCCGGGCTGCGGCCTTCGGCGGGTTCACCGCCGTGGCCTGTATGCCCAACACCGATCCGCCCATCCACACCCGCGACGTGGTCGAGTTCATCATCGAACGGGCCGCGCCGCTCCCGGTGGACGTCTACCCGATCGCCTGTGTCTCGAAGCACCGCGCCGGCAAGGAACTCACCGAGATGGGCGACCTGGCCGACGGCGGGGCGGTGGCCTTCAGCGACGACGGTGCGCCGGTGCAGAACAGCGGCCTGATGCGCCGGGCGCTGGAGTATGCCTCCATGCTGGACCGGCCCATCATCAACCACATGGAGGACCTCTCGCTCGGTCCGAAGGGACACATGAACGAGGGGCGCGTCTCGGCCCGCCTCGGGGTGCCGCCGGTGCCGGCGCTCTCCGAGGAGATCATGATCGCGCGCGATCTCCTGCTGGCCGAGTACACCGGCGGCCATCTGCACGTGGCCCACATCTCCACGGCCCGGAGCGTGGAGCTCGTCCGCGAGGCCCGGGCGCGGGGCGTGCCGGTGACGGCGGAGGTCTGCCCGCACCATTTCGCGCTCACCGACGAAGCCGTCGCCGAGACGCACTTCTCCACGGACACCAAGATGCATCCGCCGCTGCGCACGGCAGAGGACGTGGAGGCCATCAAAGAGGGGCTGCGCGACGGCACGATCGATGCGATCTGTACGGACCATGCCCCGCACGCGTCCTTCGAGAAGGAGGTGGAATTCATCGCCGCGCCGTTCGGGATTCTCGGGCTGGAGACGGCCTGGGGCCTCATCGGCCGCGAGCTGATCGAGCCGGGCGTGCTGCCCCTGGCCGAGGCCGTGCGCAAGCTGACCGTCGAGCCCCGCCGCATCCTGCGGCTGCCGGTGCCGCGCATCGCCGAAGGCGAGCCGGCCTGCCTGACCATCTTCGATGCGACGACGCGCTGGACGTTCGAGGCGCAGCACATCCGCTCGAAGAGCCGCAACACCCCGTTCGTCGGAGCGCCGATGGTGGGCCGGGCGTGGGCCATCTACAACAAAGGGCACTTCGTCGAGGCCCGGTGATGGGCCGAGGCCCGCTGGTGGCCGGTTCGCCGGAGGGGGCGCGGGCCGTGCTATCGGCCCCGCTTCAGCCGCTCGGCCAGGGTGTCCGGGAGGTTCTCTTCCCGGATGCGCGCGGCCGTGGCCTCCACGTCATAGGGCACCCGGACGAGGTCGTAGCGGAAGGTGTCCGTGTCGAACACCCCGAAGGCGGCGCGCGGGTCCCCGTCGCGGGGCTGGCCGACGCTGCCGACGTTGATGAGGTAGCGCCGCCCGGGCCGGACTTCGTAGACGCCCAGCGCGTCGGAGACGACCGCCGGCACATGGGAGTGGCCGACGAAGCAGACGGCGGTGTCGAAGTGCTGGAACTGCGCGCGAAGGAGCATCGCCGAGTCCAGCCGGTGCCAGGCCTCGGGTTGCAGGGGGGAGGCGTGCACGAAGGTGCATCCGTGCGCCGTGAGGACGTACGGCCGGGAGGCCAGGTAATGGCGCTGCCGCGGCGCGAGCTGCACCCGGTTGTGCCGCGCCGCGATCTGCCCGTCCGCCGGCAGTTCCGACAGCCCGTGCCGGAGGGCCACGGCGTCGTCGTGGTTGCCCCGCACCACGCCGGCGCAATGCGTCTGGACGAGGTCCACACAGGCATCGGCGTCCGGTCCGTAGCCCACCACGTCGCCCAGGCAGTAGATAGCGTCGACGGCCTGGCGGGCGATGGCCTCCAGCACGGCTTCCAGCGCCTGCAGGTTGGCGTGGACGTCGGAGATGACGGCAAGGCGCATGGGCCGGTCGGATACCGAATCAGGGGTGTGCGTCGTATCATGCAGCCGCCGTGGCCGGGGTTCGGCGGCGGCAGGCAAGGTACGGCGTCGCCGTCGGGGATGCGCCGGGGTGCCGGGCCGCCAGGGCTTTTTCGGGAAAGAATGACGGCTGTTCCATGATGCAACGCAATGTCGGTGTGGTCTTCGGCGGGGTGTCGCCGGAGCACGAGGTGTCGATCATCTCGGCCCTGCAGGCAGCGGCGGCGCTGGACCGCGCGCGCTACCGCCCCGTCCCGATCTACATTGCCAAGGACGGCGTCTGGTATACCGGCGACGACCGCCTGCTCGACCCGGCCGCCTACCGCGACCTCGACCGCATCCGCCGGGAGGCCACGCCGGTGATGCTCGACCCGCGCTCCTACCGCACGCTGGAACTCGTGGCCGCCGGCGGCAGACGCTTCGCACGGCCCGCCCGCTGGTCCGTCGACGTGCTCCTGCTCGGGCTGCACGGCGGACCCGGAGAGAACGGCGGCCTCCAGGGGTTGTGCGAGGCCTTCAACGTGCCCTACACCGGCAGCGGCATCCTCGGGTCGGCGCTGGGCATGGACAAGGTGCTCTCCAAGATGCTCTGCCGCGACCAGCAGATCCCCATCGTCGACTTCGTGGCCTTCCGGGAGTCCGACTGGGGATACCACGAAGAGGCCTGGCTGGACCGGTGCGAGCAGGAGCTGGGCTACCCGGTCGTCGTCAAGCCGGCCCGTCTCGGCTCGTCGATCGGCATCAGCCGGGCTGCCGACCGTGCGGCGCTGGATGCCGCCATCGAGGAGGCGCTGCGCTACGACGAGAAGGTGGTCGTCGAGCGGGCCGTGACGGCGTTGCGCGAGATCAATTGCTCGGTGCTGGGCGACGTGCACGAGGCCATCCCCAGCGTGCTGGAGGAGCCGGTCCGCTCGGCCGGGCAGGAATTGCTGTCGTTTCGGGAGAAGTACCTGCGCGGCGGGGGGGCGGACGGCGGCAAGCACGCCCGCCGTCCGGCCAAGCAGCCCGCCGGAGCCGAGGGGATGGCGTCGCTGGACCGCGTCATCCCGGCGCCGCTGCCCCCGGAGAAGACGGCCGAGATCCAGGCGCTCGGCGTCCGCATCTTCCAGCTCTTCGAGTGCAGCGGCGTCGCCAGGATCGACTTCCTGATGGACGGAACCACGGGCCAGGTGTATTTCAACGAGATCAACACCATCCCCGGTTCGTTCTCGTTCTACCTCTGGGAGCCCACCGGGGTGTCGTTCACCGACCTCACGCACCGCCTCATCGACCTGGCGCTGAAACAGCATCACGACAAGAACGGGCGGGTGCGGACCTACGACGTCAACCTGCTCTCCGAACGCAGCCTCCAGGGCCTGAAAGGGGCCAAGCAGCGAGCCGGGTGACGGGGAGCCGTCAGCGGTCAGCGGTCAGCGGTCAGCCGTCAGCCCTCAGCCCGCAGCCGTCAGCCCTCAGCCCGCAGCCAGCAGCCCTCAGCCCGCAGCCAGCAGCCCTCAGCCCGCAGCCAGCAGCCCTCAGCCCGCAGCCAGCAGCCCTCAGCCCGCAGCCAGCAGCCCGCCGCCCGCAGCCAGCAGCCCGCCGCCCGCAGCCAGAAGCCCGCCGCCCGCAGCCAGAAGCCCGCAGCCAGCAGCGGACGTCCCCACGGCAAGCCCCACCGTGTCGAGCCAGAACGCTGATCGCTGACCGCTGACGGCTGACGGCTGACCCGGTCAGGCGTAGCGCGGCGGGGCGAGGGCGACGGCGATGCGGGCGGCGACGCGGGCGTTGTGTTCGAGCAGTGCCAGGTTGGCCCGGAGGGAGCGCTCGCCCGTGAGCGTGCTCAGCCGCTGGAGGAGGAACGGCGTGACCTCGCCGGAGCGCAGCCCCCGGCGGTCGGCTTCCTCCAGCGCCTGCTCGATGGCCGGGGCGATCTCCCCGGCCGGGATGGCGGCCTCCTCCGGGATCGGGACCGTCACCAGCGTGGCCCCCGGCAGCCCGAGGTCCCGCCGCGCCCGTACGAGTGCGGCCACCTCCTCCGGCGTGTCGCAGCGGACGTCCACCGGCAGGCCGCTCGTCCGGCTGTAGAAGGCCGGCATCTCGTCCGTGCCGTAGCCGACGACCGTCACCCCGCGCGTTTCCAGCACCTCCCGCGTGGCAGGCAGGTCCAGGATGGCCTTGGCACCGGCGCAGACGACCACCATCGGGATCCGGGCGAGGGCGTCGAGGTCGGCGCTGACGTCGAACGATGGCCCGCCGTGCGCGGCGCGGTGCACCCCGCCGATGCCGCCGGTGGCGAAGACCTCGATCCCGTGGCGGTGCGAGATCCACATCGTCGCCGCGACGGTGGTGGCGCCGTCCAGGCGGCGCGCCACGGCCACGGGCAGGTCCCGCAGGCTCAGCTTGCGCACGCCCGGATGCGTGGCCAGGTGCTCGATCTGTGAGGGCACGAGCCCGGCCAGCGGGCGTCCCTGCAGGACCCCCACGGTGCGCGGCAGCCCGCCCTCCTCCAGGACGGCCGCCTCCAGGCGCCGGGCGAGGTCCAGGTTGTGCGGGTAAGGGAGCCCGTGCGCGATCACCGTGGATTCCAGGGCGACGAGCGGTTGCCGGTACATGAAAGACGGGAAAGGTGAGGAGTGTGAGGCACAGGCGGCTGAACCTTTGGGGGCGCCTGGCGTTCACGGGAAGCTACGGTTTTTTCGGAAGAATGCTGCCCCGTTCCGTGCCGCCCGGCCCGTCGATCCCGCCCCACCGCCGGGCCGTCGGGCAGCCGGAAGGGCTCCACCGGGGCGAAGCACACCCTCTCATGATCGATTCGATACGCCGCCTCATACACGACCACCAGCGGTTTTTGCTCACCACCCACATCCGCCCCGACGGCGATGCCCTCGGTTCGCAGCTGGCGCTCGGGCACTTCCTCACCCGCCTGGGCAAGGACGTCACGCTGATCAACAGCGACCCGGCCCCCTACAACCTGGGCTGGCTTCCCGGCGCCGATGCCGTCGAGGTGTTCGACGGCGGGCTGGCCCAGCGCGAACGCATCCATGCCGCCGATGCCGTGTTCATCCTGGACGTCAACGCCGAGGAGCGACTGGGGCGGCTGGCCTCGGCCGTGCGGAACGCGCCGGGGACGAAGGTGCTCATCGACCATCACCCCGACCCGGAGCCCTGGTTCGACCTGCACCACGCGCGCACCGACGTGTCATCCACCGGGGAGCTCGTCTACGAGCTCATCGCCGCCGAAGACCCCGGCCTGATCGACGCCGACCTGGCGACGACGCTCTACACGGCGATCATGACGGATACGGGGTCCTTCCGCTACAGCAACACCACCCCGCAGGTGCACCGCATCGTGGCCACGTTGCTGGAGCGCGGCGGCATCGAGCCGGCCCCCATCCACACGGCCCTCTTCGACACGCGCACCATGGAGAGCCTGCGCCTGCTCGGCAAAGCCCTGGAAACCGTCACGCTCGTCTACGACGGCGCCGTCGGGTACATGGTCGTCACGCAGCGCATGTACCGCGACACCGGCACGACCTCCGAGGACACCGAAGGGTTCGTCGGGTACGTGCTCTCCATCGAGTCGGTCCGGGCGGCGCTGATCTTTCTGGAGACCGAGAGCGGGACGAAGATCAGCTTTCGCTCGAAGGGCGATACGGCCGTCAACGGCTGGGCGCGGGCCTTCGGTGGGGGGGGGCATCCCAACGCCGCCGGGGCGTACGTCCGGGCGGACCTGGACCAGGTGGTGCGCGACGTCATCGCGGCCGCTCCGCGCTACCTCGACCTGGCACCGGCCTCCGAGGCCAACGGTGCCCTCTCGCCCGAGGATGCCGCGTATCTTTCCTCTCTCCTGGATCTGAAGACCGAGCCTGATTCCCGATGAAAGTGTCCGTCACCACCATTCCTCTGGCCGAGCTGGAGGTCGATCTGTTGCTGATTCCGGTGGCCGCGGAGCAGCGCGCGCGGCTGCTGGCCGACCTGAAGGCGCCGCTGGGGTCGACGCTGGAGCGGGCCGAGGCGGATTTCACCGGTGAGGCGGGGGAGTCGCTGGTGCTCTACCCGGAGGCGGCCCGCGCCCGGCGCGTGGCGCTGCTGGGCATGGGCCCCGCCGCCGCGCTCGATGCCGAGGCGCTGCGCCGCGCCGCCGCCGAGGGCGCCGCCGTCGCCGCCCGCTGCAAGGCCGACACGGTGGCCTTCCGCATGCCCGAGACGCCGCTCGACGCCGAGGTGGCCAGCCAGGCCCTCGTCGAAGGCTTCATGCTGGCGTCCTACCGGTTCCTGCGCTACAAGACGGAGGAGGCGCAAACCGCCTACGGAGGCGCGCAGCGGCTGGTCTTCCTGGCCGAGCAGGGGGACCGCGCCAGCCGGGCCGGCGCCGAGACGGGCCGGATCATCGCCGAGGCGGTCATGACCGCCCGCGACCTGGTCAACCTCTCCCCGCACGAGAAGACCCCCACGCTGCTGGCCCGGGCCATCGAAAAGGCCGCCAAGAAGCACGGCTACGAAGCCGACGTCTGGGACAAGGCGCTCATCGAGGAGGAGAAGATGGGCGGGTTGCTGGCCGTGAACCGGGGCAGCACCGAGCCGCCGACGTTCACCGTGATGACGTGGAAGCCGGAGAACGCCGTCAACGAGCGCCCGGTGATCCTCGTGGGCAAGGGCGTCGTCTTCGACACCGGCGGCCTGTCGCTCAAGCCGACGAAGGGCTCGATGGACTCGATGAAGTGCGACATGGCCGGCGCTGCCGCGGTGATCGGCACCTTCGAAGCCCTGGCGAAGCTGGAGCTGCCGCTCTACGTCATCGGCCTCATCCCGGCCACGGACAACCGGCCCGGCGAGAACGCCTACGTCCCCGGGGACGTCCTCCACATGCATTCCGGCAAGACGGTGGAGGTGCTCAACACCGACGCCGAAGGCCGCCTCATCCTGGCCGATGCCCTCTCCTTCGCCCGGACGTACATGCCGGAGCTGGTCATCGACATCGCCACGCTCACGGGGGCGGCCGTGGTGGCCATGGGAACCGAGGCCGCGCCGGTGCTCACCAACGACCTCGACGGCGCGGCCGAGCGCCTGGCGGCCATCGAAGCGGCCGGCCGCCGCAGCGGCGACCGGGTCCACCGCCTGCCGATGTACCGCGAATACGGCGACCTGCTCAAGAGCGACGTGGCGGACATCAAGAACATCGGCGGGCGAGAGGCCGGGACCATCACCGCGGCCAAGTTCCTGGAGCACTTCGTCTCCTACCCGTGGCTCCACGTGGACATCGCCGGCCCGGCGTTCCTAGACACCCCGAAGCCCTACCGCCCCCGGGGCGGCACGGGCTTTGGCGTGCGGCTCCTGGTGGACTTCCTGCGCGACTACGCCAACCCCAAGAAGCGGCGCTGAACGCCGGCCGCCACCGCCCGCCCTCGACACCACGACCACGGTCATGCCCGATACGACCTTCCGGGACAGCGACGCCCCCGATGCGGCCCGGCGGCTCCGGCAGCCCCGCATCGCCATCACCCTCGGCGACCCCAACGGCATCGGTCCGGAGGTGGTGCTCAAGTGTGTCTCCGATACCCGGCTCCTGAAGTTCCTCCAGCCGGTGCTTGTCGGCTCGGCGCACGTGCTGGCCGTGCATGCCAACCACCTGGGCTTCCGCGACCTGCCGCTGGAGGTGGTCACCGACCTGCCGGACCGCCTGCCGGAGGGCCGGATCACGGTGCTGGACGTGGCCCCCGGCGAGAAGCCCGACGTGCCGCTGGGTAAGATCACCGCCGAAGGGGGGCGGCTCGCGATGCAGGCCGTCGAACGCGCGACCGACCTGTGCCTCGGCGGGGCCGTGGATGCCATGGTCACGGCGCCCATCTCCAAGGAAGCCATCGCCCTGGCGGGGTACGACGCGCCCGGTCACACCGAGTTCATCGCCCGCCGCACCGGCGTCGACCGCTTCACGATGATGATGGTGGCGGACGTGCTGCGCATCGGCCTCGTCACCGGGCACGTCTCCATCTGGGACGTCCCCAAGCGCATCACCCGCGACGCCGTGCTCGACAAGCTGGACATCATCCACGCCTCGCTCCACCGCGATTTCGCCATCCAGCGCCCCAAGATCGCCGTGCTGGGGCTGAACCCGCACGCCAGCGACGGCGGGCTGCTCGGGCGCGAGGAGGCCGAGGCCATCCTGCCGGCCGTCGAGACGATGCGCGAACAGGGCCATCTGGTCTTCGGCCCTTTCCCTGCCGACGGCTTCTTCGCCATCGGCGCCTACCGGCTCTACGACGCCGTGCTGGCGATGTACCACGATCAGGGGCTCATCCCCTTCAAGATCCTGGCCTTCGAGAGCGGCGTCAACTTCACCGCCGGCCTGCCCATCGTCCGCACCTCGCCCGATCACGGGACGGCCTACAACATCGCGGGGGAAGGGAAGGCCTCGCCGGGCAGCATGCGCAGTGCCGTCTACCTCGCCATCGACATCGCGCGCCGCCGCATGCGGCAACCCGTCTCTCAGGACACCGACTGAGCGCGCCCCGCGCGCCCGGCGCTCACGCTCTCTCACCCCATCCTCTCGATCATGCACGACGGAACCGGCTCCCCCACCCCCGTGCAGGACAGCGCGCCCTACCGCGTGCTGGCCGTCGGCTATGACCTCGTCATGGCCCACGTGGCGTACGACGCCTGGGCCGAATACATCGAGGACCTGCTGGATCGCTTCCGGCCGGGCGCCCGGACGATCCTGGAACTCGGGTGCGGCACCGGCTCGCTGGCCCTCGAACTGCAACCGCGCGGCCCCTTCCGCTACCTGGCCACCGACCGCGAGCCGCAGATGATCCGCGTGGCCCGCCGCAAGGCCGAACACCTCGGGCGCCCCGTGCGCTTCGACGTGGCGGATTTCACTGCCTTCCGGGTGGCAGAGCCCGTCGATGCGGTGCTGCTGCTCTACGACGGGCTGAACTACCTGCTCGAACCCGACCCGATCCGCTCGATGCTTGCCTGTGTCCATGCGGCGCTGGCGCCGGGCGGCGTGTTCGTCTTCGACCAGAGTACCCCCGCCAATTCGATCAACAACGCGGACTACTTCGAAGACGAAGGCGAACAGGACGGCTTCCGCTACGTCCGCCGGAGTGCCTACGACCCCGAAGCCCGGCTGCACACCACGACGTTCGAGATCACCGTCGACGGACGCACCTTCGTCGAGCGGCACGTCCAGCGGGCCTACACGCGCGCCGAGATGCAGGCGCTGATCGACGAGACGCCGTTCGAGGTCGTCGCCGCGTTCGACGGGTTTTCGGACGATGAGGCGCACGACGATACCGAACGCATCCACTGGGTGCTGCGTCGCCGTGAGGCGACCCCCGCTTCCTGAACCGCCGTGATCGAGTTCCGCAACGTCTCCGTTTCCTACCCGCTGCCGGGGCGCGCGCGCCGGGCCGTGCTGGAAAACCTCTCGCTGCGCATCGACCGGGGCGAGATGGTCTACCTGACCGGCCCGACGGGGAGCGGCAAGAGCACGCTGCTCCGCATGATCTACATGGACCTGCTGCCCGAGGAGGGCGTCGTGCAGGTGGGGGATTACCGGAGCGACATGATCAAGAGCAGCGACATCCCGTACCTGCGGCGCTCGCTCGGGGTCGTCTTCCAGGACTTCCAGCTGCTGCCGGACCGGAGCGTCTACGAAAACGTGGCCTTCACGCTCTACGTGACCGGCAAGAGCGGCGCCGAGGTCAAAAGCCGGGTGCTGGGGGCGCTGGCCCGCGTCGGCCTCAGCCACAAGCAGAAGCGATACCCGCACGAGCTGTCCGGCGGCGAGCAGCAGCGCGTCGCCATCGCCCGGGCCATCGTCAACGAGCCGTGGATCCTGCTGGCCGATGAGCCCACGGGCAACCTGGACCCGGCCGTCGCCGAGGAGATCCTCAAGCTGCTCATCGGCCTGCACCGGCAGGGGATGACGCTGCTCATGGCCACGCACGACTACCGCCTCGTCCGCACCTACCCGATGCGGACGCTGGCCTTCATGAGCGGGCAACTCGTCGAGGTGGATCCGCGGACGCTGTAGGGCCGGCCTGCGGTGGCAGGGCGGCGGGGCGCTCGCCGTGCGTCCGCGCGCTGATTCGTTGCGAGGGGAAAAGCCGGGCGTTATATTGACGCGTCTTTGAAAGGACGTGATCTCTGGTCGTTCTCCCCGTGATCCGGCGTGCGCGCCGGCGGTGTCGTCTCACCAGCCGAGGTGCCGTTCCCGGCCGGGATCACGCCCCGCGTGCCGTTCTACCCACCCCGCCCACCGACTCATGGACGTACTGGCCCATCTGATCGAGGTCGTCAACGGTTTTCTCTCGCCCATCCTGGTCACCGCGCTGCTCGGCACCGGGATCTTCCTGACGGTTCGGCTGGGCTTCATCCAGTTTCGGCGGCTGGGGCACGGGTTCGCCGTTGCCACGGGGCGGTATGACGACCCGAACGAGCCGGGCGACGTCTCGCACTTCCAGGCCCTTACCACGGCGCTCTCGGCGACGGTCGGCATCGGCAACATCGCCGGCGTGGCGCTGGCGATCCACTGGGGCGGGCCGGGGGCGCTCTTCTGGATGTGGATGACGGCTCTGCTCGGCATGGCGACCAAGTACAGCGAGGTCACGCTGGCGCAGCACTTCCGCGTCCAGATGGACGACGACGGCAAACGCTGGGCCGGGACGGTCGCCGGCGGGCCGATGTACTACATCGAAAAAGGCCTCGGGCCGCACTGGAAGCCGGTCGCGCTCTTTTTCGCCTTCATGCTGATGGTCACGTCGTTCATGACGGGCAACGCGATCCAGGCCAACACCATCGCCACGCAGGTGGCGGACAACTTCGGGATCGACACCTGGATCACCGGGCTCGTCACGGCCACAGTCGTCGGGCTGGTCATCATCGGGGGCATCAAGCGCATCGGGGCGGTGACAGGGGTGCTGGCTCCGCTGATGGCGGGGCTCTACGTGCTGGCGGCGCTCGTCATCCTGAGCCTGAACCCCGGGGCCATCCTGCCGGCCTTCGGGACGATCTTCACGGAGGCGTTCAACCCGACGGCCGGTGTAGCCGGCACGGGCGTGGGGGTGTTCCTCTTCACCCTCCAGTATGGCGTGCAGCGTGGCCTGTTCTCGAACGAAGCCGGGCAGGGCAGCGCCCCCATCGCCCACTCGGCGGCCAAGACCGACGAGCCCGTGTCCGAGGGCGTCGTGGCGCTGCTGGAGCCCTTCATCGACACAATCGTCATCTGCACGATGACCGGCCTCGTGATCGTCACCACCGGCGCCTTCGAGCAGAAGATCCCGACCGAGCTGAACCTGTCCGACGGCAACATCAGCTACGTCCGGCTCGACGAGAACGGCAACTTCCAGGCCACGCCGACGTCGGAGCCGATCCTCTACCGCGAGGGCTACCCCGTCGTGCAGGACGACGCCGATCCGCGCCTGGCCTACTACGACGTGGCGGTCGACCGTCTCTTCACCGATGCGGCGCAGACGCAGCCTTTCACCGGGACGCTCTACCCGGCCGAGAACCGGGCGGCCGTGGAGGGGGGCGGGGACGTCGCCGTGCTCTACGGCGAGGCGGTGCGCAACAGCTCCCCGCTGACGGCGCTCGGCTTCGAGCTGGGCCTGGAGCCGCTGGGGCTGGGCTGGCTGGGCAATTACATCGTGCTCCTCTGCGTCTTCCTCTTCGCCATCTCCACCGCCATCTCGTGGAGCTACTACGGGGATCGCTGCGCGCACTACATCTGGGGCGAACGGGCCATCCTGCCCTACAAGTTCGTGTTCGTCGTGATGCACTTCATCGGGGCCGTGCTGGCGGTGACGACCATCTGGGACCTGGGCGACGTGGCGCTCTCGCTCGTGACGCTGCCGAACGTGCTGTCGCTGCTGCTGCTCTCCGGCCTGGTCAAGAAGATCACGGACAGCTACTTCGAGCGGAAGCCGTGGGTGGAGAACGAGGAGGTGCACCGCCGCGTGGTGGAGGAGCGGAAACGCCGGAAGCAACTGCCCGAGAAATAGGGGGCCGCAGTCATGCCCACGTTGACGGTCGTCGACCATCCGTTGCTCGCGCGGGATCTGACGATCCTGCGGCGGCGCGAGACCCCGCACGGGACCTTCCGCAAGACGCTCTCGGACGCGGCGGCGATCCTGGCCTACGAGGCCATGCGCGGCCTCGACCTGGAGCCGGTTCCCATCGAAACGCCGCTGGAGCCCACGACCGGCTACCACCTCCGCACCGACGTCATCGTGGTGCCGATCCTGCGGGCCGGCCTGGGGATGGTCGACGGCTTCGTGCGCTTCGTGCCGGAAGCCCGCATCGGTCATCTGGGGATGTACCGGGACGAGAAGACCTTCCGCCCGGTGGATTACTACAGTAACCTGCCGCCGGGGCTGGACCGCGCCCACGTCTTCATCGTCGACCCGATGCTGGCGACGGGCGGAAGCGCGGTGGGGGCCATCGACCACCTCAAAGAGCGCGGCGGGCGCACGTTCACGTTCGTCTGCCTGGTGGCCGCGCCCGAGGGCGTCGAGGCGCTGCACGCGACGCACCCGGACGTCCCCATCGTGGCGGCGGCGCTGGATCGCCAGCTCAACGACCGCGCCTACATCTGCCCCGGCCTGGGCGATGCCGGCGACCGCATCTTCGGCACCCATTGACCCCCGCTGCTCTCCCCACCGAGCCCGCTTCTTCGATGCGACGTTTCTTCCTGACGCTGGCCCTCGTGCTGTGGACGCTCCCCGTGCTGGGGCAGGCCGTGCAGGTCGAGGTCCCCGGCGTGGTCCTGCGCGGCGTGCCCTTCGACGTGACGCTGACGGTCGAGGCGGCCGAGCCGGCGGTCGATCCGGAGGCGCTCGCGGCAGGCCTGCAGGTGCGGGTCGGCGAGGCGGTGCGGCCGGTCGTCTACGAGGACGGGTCCGGGGCGCTGACGGCCGAGGGCGTGCGGGCGTCGGAGGCGGGCCCGGTCCGGGTGGAGGTGGTGCAGGACGGGGCCGTGGTGGCGCAGGCCAGCACGCGCGCGCTGCCGGGGTGGGTGTCCATCCTGCCACCGCTGCTGGCCATCCTCATCGCCCTCGTCTCCAAGCGCGTCATCCCCGCGCTCTTCCTGGGCATCTGGTTCGGCGCCTGGGCGAGCATCGCCTTTACGCCGGCCGGCCTCTGGCGCGGCCTGCTGGCCAGCTTCGAGACGTACGTCCTCGACGCCCTCACCGACGAAGGCCACGCCTCGATCATTCTCTTCTCGCTGATGATCGGCGGCATGGTGGGCATCATCTCCAGGAGCGGCGGCATGCAGGGCGTGGTGAACCGGATCGTCCGCTGGGCCCGGACCCCGCGCCAGGGGCAGATCGCCACCTGGGCGCTCGGGCTGATCGTCTTCTTCGACGACTACGCCAACACCCTCGTCGTCGGCAACACGATGCGGCCGGTGACGGACCGCCTGCGCATCTCGCGCGAGAAGCTGGCCTACATCGTCGACTCCACGGCGGCGCCGGTGGCCTGCCTGGCGTTCGTCACCACCTGGATCGGCTATGAGGTCGGGCTGATCGGGACGGCGGTGGCGCAGATCGAGGGGCTCGACGCCTCGGCTTATTCCATCTTCCTCCATTCCATCCCGTACAGCTTTTACCCCATCTTCGCCATCTTCTTCGTGCTGTCCGTGGCGAACTCCCGCCGCGACTTCGGGCCGATGTACCGGGCCGAACTGCGCGCGCGGACGACGGGCCAGGTCCTCGGCCCCGGGGCGCGGGTGGACGAGGCGGCGGCCGAAGGCGCCGAACTGAAGCCGCCCGAGGGCAAGCCGCAGCGGGCCATCAACGCGCTGCTGCCGGTGGGCGTGCTCGTGGTCGGGGTGCTGGGCGGGCTGTACGTGACGGGCGAAGGCGAGTCCCTGCGGGACATCATCGGCAGTGCCGACTCCTACAAGGCGCTCATGTGGGCCTCGCTCCTCGGGGTGCTCACGGCGGCGCTGCTGTCGGTCGTGCAGCGCATCCTGACGCTGGAAGAGACGATCGAGGCCTGGTACGCCGGGCTGAAGTCGATGCTCTTCGCCATGATCATCCTGCTGCTCGCCTGGGCGCTCTCGGCCATCACCGAAGAACTGCACACGGCGGCCTACCTCACCTCCGTGCTGGGCGAGCGGCTGCCCTACGGGCTCGTCCCCGGCATCGTCTTCGTCCTCGCCGCGGCCACGGCCTTCGCCACGGGGTCGAGCTGGGGGACGATGGGGATTCTGCTGCCGCTGGTGCTGCCGCTGGCCTGGGCGGTCCTCGCCGCCGACGGCCTGCACACGGGCGAGGAATACCTCCACATCATCTATTCGACGACCTCTGCCGTCCTGGCCGGCTCCGTCTGGGGCGACCATTGCTCGCCCATCTCCGATACCACCATCCTCTCGTCGATGGCCTCGGGGTGCGACCACATCGAGCACGTCCGTACGCAATTGCCCTACGCCCTCACCGTCGGGGTCGTCGCCCTGCTTGTCGGCACGATCCCGACGGGCTACGGTTTCCCGTGGTGGCTGTCGATGCTCCTCGGCCTGGCGCTGCTCGCCGGTGGGCTCCGGTTCTTCGGCCGCCGTGTGGCGGACGAGATCGCCGCGATGGAGGCCGCCGAGGAGGAAGGCGTGGGATGAAGGACGAGCACCCATCGCCCGACGCGGCGACCGGCCCGCCGGTGCGTTTTCTGGCGCTGGGCGACTCGTACACCGTCGGGGAGGGCGTGGCCCCGGAGGCGTGCTGGCCGCACCGGCTGGCGGCGCGGCTGCGGGCCGAGGGATGGCCCCTGGCTCCGCCGGTGATCCTGGCGCGGACGGGCTGGACCACCGCCGACCTCCTGGCGGCGCTGCCCACCGTGCCGGCCGGTCCGTACGACCTCGTCTCGGTGCTGATCGGCGTGAACGACCAGTACCGCGGTGGGACGCCCGCGGCGTACCGGCCGGCGCTGTCGGCGTTGCTGGAGCAGGCCGTGCCCCGTGCCGGCGGCGAGCCGGGCCGGGTGGTCGTCATCTCCATCCCCGACTGGAGCCGCACGCCCTTCGCCACCGGGCGCGACCGCCGGCGCGTCGCCGCCGCCATCGCCGCCTTCAACCGGGTCAACCGGGCCGAGGCGGCCCGGTGCGGTGCGGCCTACGTCGACATCACCCCGCTGACGAGCCGCCGAGCCGGCGACCCGGCGTTCCTGGCGCCGGACGGGCTGCATCCCTCGGGGCGACACTATGCCGAGTGGGCCCGGCTCATCCTGCCCACGGCGCGCTCGGTGCTGACGTAGGTGCGGCTCACCCCCGGCCGCGGCGGACCTCCTCGTCCAGGATGCGGTGCCCGATGGTCCGGGCGAGATCCGGGGCATTGCCCCAGGCGCGGTTGTTGGCAATCACGTGCAGCCGTGCCTGCTGCGCTTCGGCCTGGAAGACGAGCGCCGTCGTGTCCAGCACCATCTCCACCCCCTCGCGGGAGGCGGCGATGGCCGGCACGGGCCGGTCGAACGGATAGGCCCGGGCGTAGGCCTCGGCATATTTCACGTTCCGGGGCGTCAGCAGCCGCACCACCGCCTCGCCGTTACGTGCCGAGAAGGAGCCGCCGCACAGCCGCCATTGCGTGCGCAGCGGCGGCAGCCAGGTCCAGTGGCTGAAGACGAACCCCAGGCCGCGATCCGCCAGCCAGGCGAAGTACGGCGGGACGAGCAGGTGTTCCGACCGCAGCTCCAGATGGGCCTGCACGTCGTCGGGCACGTCGCGGAAGAACGCATCCAGCTCGGCGATCATGGCCTCCGGCGGCGGGCTGTCGGCCACACGCTGGTAGGCCTGCTCGAAGAGCACGCCGACGAGCCGATCCCCCAGGATGGCCCGCGCCGGTTCGTGGAACTGCCGGGTGTAGGCCGCTGCGTCGAGGTAGGCCGGGTTGTCCTCGTAGCGGACGCGGCCGTCCCGGCTGCGACGGAGGGTGCGGCCGAAGAAGACCTGCGGGGCCTTCAGGAGGAAGCGGGCCTCGGGCGGGGCGTGCGTGGCGTACTGCTCCAGGACGAACGCGTTGTTCGTCGGGGTGCCGTCGGCCTCGTGCAGGGGGCGGTAGAAGGTGAAATCCAGCTCGAGCACTTCGAAGTGCTCGAAGTAGTGCGCCACCGATTCGACGGGGAGCATGCGTTCCTCGAACGTCTGCCCGCCCAGCGCGCGCTTGCGGGACGTCACCCGGTCGGCGTAAGAGGTCGGGTAGATCTGCCCGATCCAGCCCGCGTACCGGTCGCTGGCTGTGCCGAAGCGCACGTGCGGGTGGATCTGCCGGAGGTCGAAGGCCTCTAGGCGGGCGCGGCGGGCATCGACGGAGCGGGCGAGCAGGTCGGCCATGACGGGCGGCGTTCGAGTCAATCCACCGGTTCCGCTTCCCGGACTTCCGGCCGCGGTGGTGGGAGGGGGGCGGTCGGGGGGGCGTCGGTTCGTTCCGCTCGTCGCTTCCGCTGGAGGGTCTGCCGCACCTGATGCATGGAGAGGAAGACCCCCAGGGCGAGGAAGAGGTAGTAGCCCAGGATGCGCCAGGTCAGCAGCGTGGGTGCTACCAGGGCCTTCGGCATGAGCGGGGCCAGGAAGAGGACGTACAGCCCCTCGATGCCGCCCGAACCGCCGGGTGTCGGGAGGATCATCGAGCCGAGCATCATCGCCACCGTGCGGAACAAGAACAGCAGCTTGTCGACATCGGCGTACACGCTCCAGACGATGAACAGCCCCAGCAGGTAGCGGGCCATCCATCCGGCGGCGGTGAGGAGGAAGCCCTTGACGAAGAACGAAGCCGGCTGTGCCCGCAGCAGCGCCGCGTGGTGCCCGAGCTTTTGCATTTCCCCGAGGACCCGGTGGCGAAAGCGCCGGAGCCAGCGAAACCGGAACAGCCGGTTTGCCAGGGTCTGGAGCACGTCCGGCCGGAAGAGCGTGGTGTAGCCGAAGAGCGCCCCCCAGGCGAGCATGGCCAGGAAGTAGCCGATGAAAGCCCCGGCGCCGACCTGGCCGATCGTGTCGGGAAAGAGGTCCAGGAAGAAGGTGGCCAGGAGCGCCATGAGGATCGACGTGGCGAGCCAGAACTGATCCAGCAGGAGGGCGAACAGCATGATGGCCGTGGCCTCTCCGATGGGGAGGCGGCGATCACGGGCCATGTAGACGGTGGCGAACGGGCTGCCCCCGACGGCCGAGGGCGTCACGTTGGAGAAGAAGTCCCAGGCCAGCTGCCCCCGGATGCCGGCCATCAGGTCGAGCCGGCCCTGCGAGATGAAGCTCAGCCGCCATCCGCCCAGCAGGATGCGGAGCACGACGGTGCCGACGGCGGCCAGCAGCCACCACGGGTTGAGCGTCCGCAGCATCTGCCGGAATGCCGCCGCGTCGAACGTGAAGTACCCGATCACGCCCAGCACCAGGAGGCTCAGCAGGATGTGCAGGACGGTCCGGCCCACGCGGAGCGGGGGCGGGGCCGCCGCCCGGGGGGAGGCGCCGTCATCCGGGAGCAACGGGGCCGGGGAGTCCGTAGCGGGGTGGGGCATGGGCAGCGGGTTACGAACGGGCCCGATGGACAGGGGCGGCCTCAGGGTGCTGGCGGCAGCGGGGAGGCGGCCACCGCCGCACGCAGCTTGCGATACGTGTCGTGCAGCGCCTCCGGGATCACCTTGACCTCGGCCACGACGGGCATGAAGTTGGTGTCTCCTCGCCAGCGCGGCACGACGTGCATGTGCAGATGCTGAGGGATGCCCGCACCGGCCGCGGGGCCCAAGTTCATCCCCACGTTGAATCCTTCGGGCTTCAGGGCCCTCTTCAGCCAACGAATGCAGGCGGCGATGGTTCGGGTCATCTCCTGCTGCTCCGCCTCGGTCAGCGCCTCGTAGTCGGCCACCTCGCGGTAGGGGACGATGAGGAGATGGCCGTTATTGTAAGGATACAGATTCATCACGACGAACACGTGCGTGCCGCGCCAGAGCACCAGGTTGTCCTCGTCGCGGTCCTCGGCGGCGATACGGGAAAAGACCGAAGGGCCCGAACCGGCTTCCCGTGCATCCTGATCGAAGCGTTCGATGTGCTGCGATCGCCAGGGGCTCCACATCTGCTGCATGGTCCTCCTCGCGGCGGCTGGCGGTGACGTCGGTACGCGGCGGCTCCGGCTGGGCTTCCGCACGTCCGGGGCGCTGCCGGAGCCGACGCGCGCGAAAGCGTGAAAATACGGCATACCCGGCGTGAGGGGTGCGAGATTCTGTTGAATACGGGCAACCCGGCCCGCTCGTTACGGCGCACGCGCGGTGGGGGCGGGCCGCGGACGAACAAAGCAGGCCGTGGTCGAGTATGGGGGCACACCCTGCCCCGATGACCCCCCGACCGTCCTCCGACGGATTCGATGGATCGCTCCCGCATCGACCTGCACACGCACACAACCTGTTCCGACGGCGCGCTGACGCCCGTGGAACTGGTCCGCAAGGCTCATGCAGCGGGGTTACGGGCGGTGGCGGTGACGGACCACGATACGGTGGCGGGCGTGGCGGCGGCGCAGGCCGCCGGCGCCTCCCTTGGCATCGAGGTGGTTCCCGGCGTCGAGCTCAGCGTGACGGTGGAGGGGGCGGAGTATCACCTGCTCGGGTACGGCATGGAGCTGTCCGACGGGCGGTTTCAGGACTACCTGGGGCGGTTTCGCCGCCAGCGGGCCGAGCGGGCCGAGCAGATGGTGGATCACCTGCGGGCGCTCGGGGTGGCCCTCTCGTTCGACGACGTGCTCGCGCAGGCCAGCGGCGATGCGCTGGGGCGGCCCCACGTCGCGTCGGCCCTGGTCGCCGCCGGCCACGTGGCCACGCCGCAGGAAGCGTTCGAGCGCTATCTGGGAAATTGCGGGCCGGCCTTCGTGCCGAAGCCGTCGTTTCCGGCCGAGGCCGCCCTCGATCTCGTCCACGCCGCCGGGGGCGTCGCCGTCCTCGCCCATCCGGGACACTGGACCTCCGATGCCGTCCTGATGCACCTCATCCGCAGCGGCCTCGACGGCATCGAAACCGTGCATCCGTCGCACGACGACACCCTCACCCGGTATTACCGCCGGATTGCACGGGATTTTGTCTTGCTTGAGACGGGTGGTTCCGATTATCATGGCACCCGCCCGACCGACGAGGCCGCCTTCGGCCGGTACACCGTGCCGTATCGCCGTCTGGAGCGCCTCTACCGTCATCAGGCCCGGCGGCTGGCCGATGCCTGATCGGGCCGTATCCATCGCATTCCCCCCGCCGGTATGCCCACGTATCTGGAAGGAGATTACCAGGCCCGCGATGCCCGCTTCGGGATCATCGTGAGCCGGTTCAACGCCTTTATCACCGAATCCCTCCTGAACGGTGCGCTGGACGCGCTGCGTCGCCACGGAGCGGACATGGAGCGCGTCTCGGTGGCCCGCTGCCCCGGTTCGTTCGAGATGCCGCTGGTGGCCCGTAAGATGGCCGAGAGCGGGGCGTACGACGCGCTCATCTGCCTGGGCGCCGTCATCCGGGGAGCCACCACACACTACGATCTGGTGGCCGGCGAGGTCGCCAAAGGCGCCGGACAGGTGGCCCTGCAGGCCGGCATCCCCGTCATCTTCGGCGTCATCACCACGGACACCATCGAGCAGGCCATCGAGCGAGCCGGGACGAAAGCCGGCAACAAAGGCGCCGAGGCGGCCGTGGCCGCCATCGAGATGGTCAACCTGCTGCGGCAACTCTGACCCTGCGACGTTCACGGATCCTTCGCTGCGTATCGACCCACCGCTACAGGACGAATAGCAGGACTCGACGGGCCGGCCATGCCTGGCCGGGCTGGCTCGCAGGTCCCGTCACGAACAGCGAGGGAATCGTATGACCCGGATGGAACGACGGTCGACCGGCAGGGCTGCTGTGCGGGGGGCGCTCCGGGGCCGGGTGGTGCCGGCCGGCCTGATGCTGGTCGGCCTGATGCTGGCCGCCACGACCGGGGCCGTCCGTGCGCAGACGTCCGGCTGGACGGCGCACACGTCCATGCGCAACGTCGTCAGCCTCACCGCCTCGCCGGAGCGCATCTGGGCCGCCACGGCCGGCGGCGTGTTCAGCTACGACCCCGCCGGCGGCGAGGTGCAACGCTATACCGTCACCGACGGCCTGCACGGCGTGCAGACGCGCGCCGTCGTCTACGATGCCCGTCGCGACGTCGTCTGGATCGGCTACCCGGACGGCGTGCTCGACCGGCTCCGCGTCGCCGACGGGTCCGTCGAGCGCTTCCGCGACATCGCCCGGTCGACGCGCTTCACCTCGCGGGCCATCAACCGTCTGGTCATCACCGGAGACTCGCTGCTCGTGGCGACCGACTTCGGGCTCGTCGTCTTCGATGCCGCCGAAGACCGGCAGGAGGTCCGGGATTCCTACACGCAGTTCGGGTCGCTCAGCAGCGCGATGCCGGTACGGGACGTCCTCATCGCGCCGGTCCCGGACGGAGGGATGGGCCTGTGGCTGGCCACGGACGAGGGCGTGGCGCACGCGTCGCTGCAAAGCCCCAATCTCAAGGACCCCGGCGCCTGGACCGTCGAGCAGACGGGCCTGGCGAGCCTCGCCACGCAGAGCCTGGCCTGGTTTCGGGAGACGCTCTACGTGGGGAGCAGCGAGGACGTGTCGGTGCGTGGCCCGGACGGGCGGTATCAGCCGCTGGGTCTTACGCCGTGGCCGGTGAACGATCTGGCGGTGAGCGATGGCCGCCTCGTCGGCGCCGATCCGTTCGGGCTGATCCTCGTCGAGGCCGACGGCACCGCGCGCTTGCTGCGCCGTGACCCGGAGGATCGCCCCACGGTGGTGTTGCCGGCACCGGACGGCTCGCTCTGGCTGGGCGATGCGATGGCGGGGCTGCGCGCGGTGCGGCTCACCGAGGGTTCCGGCTTCGAGATCGAGCGGAGCGTGGTCCCGTCCGGGCCGTTCGACGGCCTCTTTTCCGATCTGACCGTCGATGACGCGGGGCGGCTCTGGGCGGCCGGCGTCGCCGGGGCCGGGCTCGGCTTCTACCGCCTCGATCCACAGGGGACGTGGACCAACTACACCGGGCGGTTCTTCGAAGCCCTGCAGGGGCGTTCCTCGTTCGTGGACATCCACGTCGATCCCCTCGGCCATGCCTGGGCGGGCTCCGAGGGGGCGGGGCTGGCGCAGGTGACCCCCGACGGGGAGGTGTTCGTCTACGACCACACGAATTCGACACTGCGTCCGGCCACGGGAACCTCCAGCTTTATCCTCGTCAGCGGGAGCGCCAGCGAGCCGGACGGCACGCTGTGGGTCACCAGTCGCGCCAGCGGCGAACCGCTGCACGTGCGCCTGACCGACGGCACCTGGGCGGCTGCCCGGCCTCAGGGCTGCCGCAGCGAGCCCATCTCGGCCACCTACGGCGACCTCATCGTGGACAGCTTCGGGCAGAAGTGGATCATCGTCCGGGACCTGGGCAACCTCAACCGCGTCCTGGGCCTGCTCATCCTCGACACCGGCGACGACCCCACCGACGGGTTAGACGACGTGTGCCAGTTCCTGGGCGAGCGGGGCGCTCAGGGACAGGGGCTGCCCAGTGTGACCATCACCGCCCTCGCCGAGGATCGAGACGGGCTGATCTGGATCGGGACCGAGGACGGGCTGGCCTACGTCATCAACAACGGCATTGCCGCCGCCGATCCGAACACGCTCCCCATCTGGCCCCAGTGGAACGACCGCGAGGAAGGGGTCTTCGTGCTCGACGGGCTGCGGGTCAACGACATCGCCGTCGATCCGGCCAACCGGCTCTGGGTCGCCACGGAAGAGGGGGCCTACCTGATCCGGCAGGTGGGCAACGGCTACGAACGCGTGGCGCACTTCACTACGGAAAACACCCCGCTGTTCTCCGACGTCATCGTGTCCATCGCCGTTGACGGGCGGACGGGGCGCGTCTATTTCGCCACGGATCGCGGGCTCATCAGCTACCAGGGCGATGCCGTCAATCCCGTGGAACAGACGCAGGACCTGATCGTTTTCCCGAACCCTGCGCGGCTCTCCGGCGGCGGGAGCGACCGGATCTGCGTGCAGCGCCTCGTCGAGGAAACGGAGGTCCGCATCCTCACGGTCGACGGCACGCTGATCCGGCGCATCGACGCCCGCGGCGGCCAGACGTGCTGGGACGGGCGGGACCGGCAGAACCGGCCGGTGCCCTCCGGGGTCTACCTCGTCGTCGCCGTCGGCGCCAACGGGGAGGGGACGGCCTACGGCAAGGTGGCGATCCTCCGCTAGCGGTCGAGGCCGGGGCGCCCTGGATGCACCAAAAGTTCATCCGCTCGCCACAGACTCCGGTTGAATACGCCGATCGGGGCTGCTAAATTGCTGTTCTCATACATGGTGACCGTAGCTCAGTTGGTTAGAGCGCCAGGTTGTGGCCCTGGAGGTCGAGGGTTCAAATCCCTTCGGTCACCCCTGTGTATCTGACACACGCCGCGTTCGTCTAGGGGTCTAGGACGCCGGCCTTTCACGCCGGTAACACGGGTTCGAATCCCGTACGCGGTACACTACGAGACGGTGCGAGACGATGCGCCTGCGCCGGTCCTTCCGGGGATCGGGAACCCGGTGGTTCGGAACCGGGCCGGGCACGAGGCGTCGGAACTCGCCGGAGATGACCTGCCGCGTTCGTCTAGGGGTCTAGGACGCCGGCCTCTCACGCCGGTAACACGGGTTCAAATCCCGTACGCGGTACGTCCGGAGCGGGACACTCATCCAGGGTGTCCCGCTCTTTTTTTGTGCAGCCGGTCCGGATGTATCGGGGAGAGAACCCGGTGCGAAACAGAAAACCCCGGCGCCGTTCTGGCACCGGGGTTTCTGTCCCATCCCCACCAACCAACGGAGAGACTGTTGCTCAGACGGTGTGCAGTCGGTCCGGCGCGTTGAATCATGGCTTGTATCATTCAGCCGGATTCCAGACCTGCATCGCCGGCACAGCGAGCGGAGGAGTTCCCTGTCGGTCTGATCGGGGGAAAAACAACGAGTGTGCCAAAGGGGAGGCTGCCTGGAATGCCCCGAAAAAGGCCGGATTACTTCGCTCCGGGGGATGATTTTTCCCGGGAGCGCGCCCTTTCTTTCCGCAAGAGGAAAGAAAGGAGGTCGATCAGCCGGATCGAGGCCGTGCCCACCACAGCGCCCGCAGGGCCAGCAGCAGCAGCAGCGGGATGGCAGCGCCCGGGACGCTCTGCGGCAGGGCAACGAAGCCGATGAGAAACACGACGGTCGCCAGCGCCGTCGCCGCGAAGTAGCGACGCAGCAGCGGCGTTCCGCCGCGCCGGGAGAGCCAGACGGCCGCCACGAGATGGGTGGGCCAGGCCCACGCCAGGTTCCAGTTCGGGCGGGTGACCGTGTGCTCGGTGCCGGCCCAGAGGTAGAGCAGGAGGACGCCGGCGACGCCGACGAGGCCGAAGAGCCAGGCGTCGGGCCAGCGGCGGGCGGGCGGTTGCGACCAGGTGCGCACGGTCCACCCGAGGCCCACCGCGAAGAGCGTCCACAGGAGCAGCGCGGGCCAGGGCCACGCACGGGCAGCGGGGCGGTCCGTCCAGAACACCGTGTCGGTCCGGGCAACGAGCGGGACCGTCTGGCCGTCGCGGGTGAGGGTGGCGTGGGCGAAGGCACGTTGCAGGTAGTCGGGGAGGAACATTGACTCCCGGGCCGAGGCGATGCGGTCGACGGGGGTTCCCAGGGCCAGGTCGATGCCGAAGTCGAGGAACGGGCGGTCGGCGGCGTACGGGTCGAGCAACTGCCGGAACGTCCGGTTCGGGGGCGGGACGTCGTCGAAGTGGAGGGCCTCGCCCAGCGTCGCCTCCATCACGTCGCGGATCCGCGTGGCGCAGTTGTCGAAGAGGAAATCGTAGCGGTAGGTGCGGTTTTCAGGGCGGGCGTTGACCTGCAGGAGGTCGAAGAGGGCCTGCCGTTGCGTGGCATCGAGGGCCAGCACCTGCTCGATCACCGGGCGCTGCTCGACGGTGCGGTAGAAGGCCAGCGCACGCGGGTACGACGCCACGGACAGGAAGTAGTCCAGCCGCCCCTGCACGAACCGGGGCACGAAGGTGAGGGGATGGCCGAAGTCGAAGGTGCCGTAGTTGTAGGTCCAGTCCAGCCCCAGGACGGGGTCGACGATGCGGATGGCGCTGTGGCCGTACATCGAATAGACCTGGTCGCCGGGGAGGATCGTGAGCAGGGATACCTGCGCTTCGTCCGACAGGGTCTGTGGGTGCTGGCTCCGGGCAGGACCGGCGGCAAGCAGACCTGCCAGCAGGGTGAGGAGCAGGAAGCGGGCGC
This sequence comes from Roseithermus sacchariphilus, assembly GCA_003285105.1. Lineage (GTDB taxonomy): Bacteria > Bacteroidota > Rhodothermia > Rhodothermales > MEBIC09517 > Roseithermus > Roseithermus sacchariphilus. The sequence continues at coordinate 3,074,222 of CP030158.1, forward strand.
GCACGGGATCGGGTGGGACGCAGAGGCGGGCAGAACGGCAGGGCGGCCATCGGGCGGGTGTGGCAACCCCCGGCCCGAGATCAGGTTTCGCCGGAGGGGGGCCCATCCGCGACGGCCTTCGTGGACTCTTCCCGAAACGCCCGTCCGGGTCGTGGCGTTCGCCCCCGCGTCGTTCGTCACCATTCGCCCCACCGTCAGACATGGACGCCCACGCCGCTTTCCAGACCCTTCCCGGCGTTCGCCGGCTGAACCCGCGTTTCGCAAAAGCCCTCATCCTGGAAAACCCTGATCCGAGCCTGGACACTTACCTGCGGGAGCAGGGCATCGAGCCGGACCGCCTGCCGGAGTCGGCGACGCTGGACGTGGAGGGCGTCATCCGGCGGCTGCAGGAAGGGCAGCACGATCTGTTGTTCAAGCGCAGCCGTTTTCCCGTCGATGAGCGGGTGGTGCAGGCCTCCCCGCGGCTGGCGGCCGTCCTGCTCTGCTGCATCGGGGACGACTCGGTGGACAAGGAGGCCTGCGCCCGGCACGGCGTGCTCGTCATGAACGATCCGGTCAGCAACAGCCGCTCGGTGGTGGAGATGGTCTTCGGGGAGATGATCTGCCTGGCCCGGCGCATCTTCTACGCGCACGATGCCGGGCGGCGGCACCTGTGGACGAAGGACAACCGGCAGCGGTATGAGCTGAAAGGAAAGACGATCTCCATCATCGGGCTGGGCAACATCGGCAAGCAGGTGGCGCAGATGGCGGAAGCCTTCGGCATGGAGGTGTACTTCTACGACAAGTCCGACCTGGCCCGGGAAGTGGGCGTCACGCTGGAGTGGAAGGCGTGCAAGTCGCTCACGGAGGCGTTTCGCGTCGGGGATTTCGTGACGCTGCATCTCTCGGCCGAGGACCCGCAGGGGATGTCCAACCGCGAGATCATCACCTACGAACACTTCCGGCAGCTGAGCGCGGACCGGCCGGCCAACAGCCCGCGGACCTTCATCAACGCCGCACGCGGCTTCCTCTACCGCCCGGAAGACCTCAAGCGGGCCATCCAGGACGGCCATGTGCGGGCGGCAGCCGTGGATGTCTTCCCCGACGAGCCGGGCAGCCCGCACGACGACTGGCAGAACCCGTACGCGGACGTGGACGCCGTCATCACCACGCCGCACATCGGGGCGGCCACGCAGGAGGCACAGCCGCGCATCGCCGCGCACGTGGCCGGCACCACGCGGATGTTCAACCTCTACGGCACCGTGCGCGACACCGTCTTCAGCCCCCGCCGGGTCATCGGCGTCAGCGCCGATCCGCCCTACTGGGCGCTGGCCGTGGTCCACAGCGACCGGCGCGGTACGAAGAAGGCCATCGACGACGGCATCTACGAGGCCGGCGCCAGCAACCTCCAGTCCAGCCACCGCGACTTTCCCAAGCTGGGCATCGCCTACGACATCAACGCCATCGACCGCCCGCTGACCGACGAGCAGCTGGCCGCGATGGTCGAGCGGGCCTGCCAGATCTCCGGCGATCCCACGGCGATCCGCTCCATCCGGCAGTTCCGCGTGGAGGCTGCCTGACTGGGCGCCCGGGCTCACGCCTGCTGGTCAGGCGGCGTCACGCGGTTTCCGGCGTTCCGGCCGGGGCATCTGGATCGGACAGCACGGACTTGCCGCCGACCTTCAGCAGGAACACCGGGCACGGCGCTCGCCGGAGCACCTTGTCCGCCACGCTGCCGAGCAGGTAGTGCGTCAGGCCGGAGAGGCCGTGTGAAGCGATCACGATCAGGTCCGTGTCGTGCTCCTCGGCGAAGGCGGTGATCTCGTCCGGGGCCTGGCCCTGGCGGACGTGGTACCCGATGCCGTGCGCCACGTCGGCCTCGCTCACTTCCTCGATCAACTGCTCCAGCGCGGCATGGGCCTGTTCCCGGAGGTCGGGCGCTTTGCCATAGAGGGCTGCCGCTCCCGCCTGGTAAAACGACGGGAAGGCAGGCTCTTCGAGGACGTAGAGGACGTCGAGATGGGCCTCGAACCGGGCTGCCAGCGCCCGGGCGACGGTCAGCACCTCCCGCGCGTGCTCGGAGAAATCGACGGGGGCGAGGATCGAATGGATCTGAAGCATGGGCGTCAGCGCTCCCAGGCAATCTGGACCTGCGCGTCGCCGTCGACGTACTCCAGCGCCAGCGTGCCCTTGTAGGATCGAGCCAGCGCCTCGCCAATGCGGCGGGCCAGGTGCGTGCCGGTCGTGGTGATGGCGGCGTGGTCCTCCTCGTCCGTCAGGTCCATGATGCGTTCGAGGGGGTGGAGGGCCCGTTCCTGCGCGGCCACGTTGCGAATCAGGTTCAGCAGCTCGTCCCGGTGAGCGGTGTAGAACGGGCCGCGGAGCTCGATGTGACCGGCCGGGTACCGGTCCTCGGTCCGTCGGCACGCGGGGCAGCGCGTCTCGTGGGTGACGGCCTGCGCGGGGGCGTCCCACGTCCATCGCCCGTCGATGAAAAAGGCGTTGCAGGTCGGGCAGTGGGTGGGGGAGGGCAGCTTCTGGCGGGTGCGGTAGGTGTCGTGCCGGCGTTCCTTGATGAGCCGGTCGCGGCGTCCGAAATCGCTCTTGAACATCGCCGTATGCGGTTCTGTGAGCAGACAGGGAACGGGGTGCGACGGAGCGGCCCGCTCAGCCGGGTGAGCCCGCCGGCGGATCGTGTCGTTCAGACCGGGCGCCGCCGGGGCGGGCTCACAGATAGCGGTTGATCGAGAGCATGTCGCCGATGGGGCGGCGGGGCGTCTCGCGGGGGGCCTCGCCGTACCCCATGCGCATGACGATCTGCGGGAAGTCCCGTCCTCCGATGAGATCCATGAGCCGGGCTCGCAGTTCCGGGATCTCGATGGGCTGGTTGAGGAAGGACACGAAGAGGCCATAGTCGGCGGCCATGAGCAGCAGGCCGTCCAGCGCCTGCCCGGCGGCGAGCCACTCGACGGCGTTGTCCGCCGTGGTTGACAGCACGAGCAGCGCCGGGGAGTTCTCGGAGAGGAGCCGGTCCTGCTCGGCCTGTTCCTGGCCCCAGTCGAACGTGCGGACGAGGATCGGGTCGGTCAGCGAGCGGAGGTCGCCCAGGCCGCGGGCATAGCCGGGGATGCCGTCACGCACCCGGACGAGGTTCGGGTGGATCCAGCGGGCCAGTTCGCGGCGAAATTCTTTGTTGGCACCCTGGATGCGGTCCCCTTCCGCGATCAGCGCCGCCAGCCGCTTCTTCCGGTCCGGGTCCTGGATGACGTGCAGCGTGGCGCCCTCTTCCTGCGCGACGCGCTGCAACGCCTGCAACTCGGCGTCCGGGACGGGGACCGGGTCGAACGGCATCCGGTGGGTGCGTCGGCGCTTGATCGCCATGAAGCGGCGATGGTCCTCCAGCGTGGCGGCCCGCGGCCGGCCGAGGCGGACGAAGGCGATGAGGTCGGGGTCGTCCAGGTCCGGGAAGGTCTGGACGACGGGTTCGTAGCCGTAGTGACGGATCGCCACGCGGAGGTGGTAGAGGGCCGTGCCACAGCTCATGATCAGCTCACGCCCCTGCGGGTCGATCTTCTCCAGCGCCCGCGATCGATCCACGTACAGCTCGATGGTGTCCCCGGCGATGCGAAACAGCCAGGGCTGTGTGTTGTGGCCAGACGGAGCCAGGACGGCGTAGTGAAGCAGGAACTGCAGCTTCTCGCTCGTCGATCCGTTCCATGGGAAGTCTTCCTCGGCGACGTCCCATGGATTGTTCAACAGATCAGCCATGGCGATACGTTCGGGCGGGTGGATGGAATCCCGGCCCGGGCCGGAGGCACCGGGGGGTCAGTTCGGCACGATGGAGGTCATGGGAGAGGCCGGGGGGCCATCGCGCTCGCCGTCGCTGTGGATGGGGATGACGAGGAGGCGTCCCCGCCGCTCGGGCCGGCCCAGCCGTTCGTCGGGCGCGAGGAGACGGGCCAGGTGTTCCATGCAGGCGGCGAGGTTGGTCTGCCGGGCCTCCTGCTGCAGCACGTGGTCTCGGTCCAGGCGGGGCTTGTCGATCACCATGGCGGGAGCCGGAAACCGGATGGCGGCGTGGATCGGGAACGGCGATGGTTCCTCCTTCGCAACGATACACACGCCACGCGCCCGCCCTTGCGCGGTTCTGACGGTCAAGGATGTGAGGGGAATGCCATGACCCGTGTAGGGTGTACACCTACACGGGGTCAGGGGAACGGTGACGAAGCGGTGACGCGCCGTGCATCCGTGTCGGAGAGCGCGCCGGAGCGGCCCGGCGGCCCCGACGAAAAACCCCGCCGACGGTGGTTCGGGGCGGGGTGCGGGCCAGCGGTTCAGAACCGCCAGGCATACACCAGGCTGACGTTCCAGAGCCAGTCCTCGCTCCCGGCGATGCGGGTGTCGATGATCTTGTTGATCAGCACGCCCAGCGAAACGGGCAGGGCGGGGGTGCCCAGCGAGAGGGTCGAGGCCACGTAGACGCCGTCCTCGTCGTCCAGCCGCAGGTAGTAGACCTGCGGGTTCACCCCGGCGCGCAGCCGGCCGCCGAACAACGTTCCGTTCAGCCCGGACTGAACCGCCAGAAAGTGGTTGTGGGTGGGCACCGTCGGCTCGAATCCGTAGGAATACAGGTAGTACACCCCGGCCGTGAGGTGTGGGCCGATGGCGTACCGGGTCGCCAGCTCGCCCGCCAGAAACCGCCGGGCCACGATCATCTCCTCGGTGCCGCTCCCCGTCTCCACCGTCCGGTTCGTGAAGGACAGCGCCGGATGCATGCCCAGGCGGACCTGCCACCGCCCGGCCCGGTGCAGGTCGTACCGCCACCAGAAAAGGAAGGACCACGGCTTCCCGTCCTCCAGGGCAAACCGCAGCTCCGGCTCGAACCGCAGCCGGCGCCCGGCCGACCCGTTGAAGACGACCGCCGGACGTCCCAGCGAGAACGCCGGGACGAACGAAATGCCCTTGTTGGTGACGCTCACGGCCCCGTGCACCGGTAGCCCGGCCGGGGCATCCTGCGCCCCCGCACGGAGCACCGGGCCGGCGAGCAGCCCCATCAGAAAGAGCAGGAAGAAACGCGTGGTTTTTACAGGCATGTTCGTGCTGCTTTTATTTCCGGACGGAGGCCGGTCGTTACCAGAGGAACGTATGCGTGTATTTCACCATGACGGCCCGCCCCAGCGACCGCGGCGGTACGGGCTGCCAGGCTTCCCGGTCCGTATGCAGCGCTTCGTTGTAGACGATCCACAGGTCCGTTCCGTCGCGGAAGTTATAGCGCAGGCGCAGGTTCAGGTCGAACTGATCGATGACGCTATTGTACTGCAGGAACGTGCTGAGGGACAGGTGCACGTCGTAGGCGGCGCGTACGCGCAGGCGCAGCAGGTGCATGTCGGCCGCCTGGTCCCGTTTCGGGAAACGGATCCGGTTCAGGTTGTAATCCGCGCTCAGCTCCAGATGGCGCGAGAGGTTCAGGGCAGGCTGCACCAGTACGGACGTCCGGTGTCCGTCGTAGAACGGCCCGGCCGTCACCGCGACGTTGGGTTTGAACGTGGCGCCGGGGCGCGACTGGAACGTCAGTTCGGCTTCGTGAAACCAGTAATCGCCGACGGGAATGGTCACTTCCGGGGCGATGGCGAACGCAACGGGCACGCTTTCGTAGTTGGCCCGGTAGGTCAGGCCGAGGCGATTTCCGCTTTTGAACTCCGCCTCCAGCGCGGGCGCCATCAGCACCGATTCGATCCGGCCGTCCTCGTTGCGGCGAACGCCCTGGAAGGCTCCCTGCACCGAGAACGTCCGGAGCGGTGAAGTCGCCCCGGCGAACCACAGATACTGGAGCCGGCCGTCCAGCGAGGTAACGTTGCGCCGCAGGAGAAAGCCGACGGCCGGGTTGAAGGCTTCGCCGGAGCGCACCAGTTCCGCGGCGTAGGAGAGGCCGCCTTCGACGCGGCGCTCCCAGCCCAGCAGCAGGTGCGAGGCTTCCGGCCAGCTCGGCGTGGCCGGCCCGTCCTCGAACGTATGCGCCAGGCGCAGCGTGAGGTACTCGTCCCCGACGACCCGCACGAGCGCGTCCACGCCGGAGGCCACGTTGTAGCGACCGTCCTCGGCCACGCGCGAGGTGAGCATCAGGCCGACGTTCGAGTACGGGTTGAACACCCGCTGGCGCAGCCGCAACACGCCGAAGTTCTCGGCCGGCAGTCCGCCTTCGGCGGCCGTCTGCATGTCGAGCAGGCCGATGTCCGTGCCGCCCCGGCGTCCGACCAGGCGCACGCCCCCGAGCAGCCGGATCGGCGTCCCTTCCACCAGCCCGATCCGGCGCGAGTGAAACAGGCGGTTGAACCCGCCGAGTCCGAAGCCGAAGAGCTCGGACCGCTCCTGGAAGAACTGTCGCTTCTCCGGAAAGAAGAGCGGGAAGCGCGTCAGGTTGATCTGCTGGTCGTCGGCCTCGACCTGGGCAAAGTCGGTGTTGGCCGTCAGGTCGAGCGAGAGGCTTGGCGAGGGGCTGTAGCGCACGTCGAGCCCGACCTCCCTGCGGCCGTCCCGGACGATGTCGTAGGCCGTTCGCCCGTCGTTCAACCGCGCCTGCTGCTGGAGGCCGCCCAGCCCGTAGGGCGTCACGTAGACGGGCGTGTGCCGGTGCACGCCTTCCATCACCACCCGCGCCATGCGTGAGGGCTTGACCGGGATGAAACCCGCCGGAACGCTCGGGGGCATATCGGGGAAGATGTGCCGCTCGTTCTTGCGCGCGATGAAACGATAGGCCGAGAGGCCCATTACGACACGCCCGTCCTCTTCCTGAAAGCCGAGGCTGGAAAAGGGGACGCGTATCTCGGCAAACCAGCCCTGGTCGTTCTGGGTCGTGGCGGCATCCCAGTACGTATTCCAGTCCCGGTTGAAGGTCGAGAAGTCGCCGTCGTTGGCGATGGTCTGGTCGCCCCGGGTGCCGGCCGGATTGACGCAGAACCAGGCGGCCGACAGGCGGTCGTTGTAGGTGTCGAGGGCGAAGCAGAAGCGATCGTCCCCGGCGAAGTTGTCCCGGTAGAGCGTCCGGGCGCGGATGCCGCCGGGGTCCGAGTCGTACAGGCGCCCTGCGACGTACAGGTAGCGGTCGTCATAGGCCACGCGGATCTCGGTGCGTTCCGTGGGCGGCATGCGGTACTGGGGCACGAAGACGACCAGCGGCAGCGGGGGCACGGCCTCCCAGACCGGCTCATCCACCCGGCCGTCGATCTCCACCGGTCCGCTGAGCCGCACCAGGCGCATCGGGTCCTGGGCCTGTGCCAGCCCGGTCAGGGCCAGCAGCCATACTAAAAGCAGCAACCAGCAACCAACCCGCATACTCCCGGCATGTGTTTTCGACAACGCGCCCCGAGTTTACGCAAACCATGCCGGGAGTGGACAGGACGATCTTCCGTCTTTTTTGTACGATCTTCCAAAATGGGAGTAAATAGATCGCGCAGGCCTGGTTCAGACCGGATCGGACGGAAAGCGGACGCCGGTACACTGCGCGCAGGTTTCCAGAAAGGCCTCCTGCAGGGCCACCTCGTCGGCCAGCGGGTGACAGGGCACCTCGCGCATGTGATAGAAATAACGGCCGCTGACCTTTGCCCGCGGATCGTCGCTCACGGCCAGCCAGACTTGCGTGGCCACCCCTTCCTCCAGACTGTCCGACGCTTCAGGCCCGCCCATCTTCGTCGGTACCCAGCCGGGATCGACGGCATGGGCATACACGTCCGGCCACCGGCGGGCGACGGCTTTCGCCAGGAGCACCACGTAAAATTTGGACTCAGCGTAGCCGATGCTCCCGGCGACCAGCCTTTTCAGATCAGGGCGTGCCCCGCGGTGCAGGCCTGAACTCAGGTAGATGAGCCGCCGTGGCTTTCGGATCAGGCAGGTCAGCAGGTAGGGCGCCAGGGTGTTGACGTTCAGTATTTCGTCGCCGGGCGCCCGATACACGCCCGCATTGTGAATGACCGCATCGAACGGCCCGGTCGCATTCGCCGCCTCGGCCAGTTGCTGCACCGCTTCGAGGCGGGACAGATCGCCCACGAGCACGCCTTCGGCTTCCGGGACGACCGCCTGTGCGTCGCGGGCGCGCTGCGCGTTGCGCGCATGGAGCACCACGCGATGCCCGAGCGCCACCAGCCGCTGGGCGGCCAGTCGCCCGAGGCCGTCCGAGGAGCCGGTGATCAGCACGCAAAAGCGCTCGGCCGCCATGACGCTACTGCTCGCCCCGGTACTGGGCGTCCGTCACGTGCTCCATCCATTCCACGGCCTTGCCGTCCAGCGCCTCCTGAATGGCCAGGTGCGTCATGCGCGCATCGGGCGCCGCGCCGTGCCAGTGCTTGACGCCCGGCGGAATCCAGACCACATCACCCGGACGGATCTCCTGGATGGGCCCGCCCCACGCCTGCACGCGCCCGACGCCTTCGGTCACGATGAGCGTCTGGCCCAGCGGATGCGTGTGCCAGGCCGTGCGGGCACCCGGCTCGAATGTTACGCGGCCGATGCTGACGCGCGCTGGCGCGGGGGCCTGCTGCAGGTACTCCACCTGGACCGTTCCGGTGAAGTACTCCGGTGCGCCCGTGCTCGTCGGGTGCGTACCGCTACGGCGGATTTCGATCTGCGGTGTCATGGCCTGTCCGGTCTGGTTTCGGGTGGAAGGTTCGGGTGTAGCGCCCGTCTCGGTCGCGGGCAGAAAGTTCAGATAGCGGAGCCAGTTGCGAAACAGTTCAGGCCACGCATCCGGAGGCAGGTTCTGACGAAGCGTTCCGAACCCGTGATTGCCGGCGGCGAAGATGTGCAGCTCGACGGGTCGGCCCGCCCGATGCCAGGCCTCATAAAGACGCGCCACCGAGATGGGTCCGACCAGAACGTCGTCGTCGGCCGTGGCCAGAAAGAGCGGCGGGGCATCCGAGGGCACCGGCGCCATGCGGTAGCCCGGATAGATGGCGGCGACGAAGTCGGGCTGACTTTCGGTGTCATATTCCAGCGCCGTCGCAACGGCCACATGCCCGCCCGCCGAAAAACCGATGATGCCGATCTTCCGCGGGTCGATCCCCCATTCGGCCGCGCGCTGACGCACGAAGCGGATGGCCTGGCGCCCGTCCTCCTCGGCCAGCCTGCTGGCCGCCTCCTGCGCCGGGTCGCGCTGCGGGGACGCCTCGACCCCGCGCGGCTGGCGCGGAGCCGTACGCATCCAGTTTTCCAGGTGCGCAAGAAATCCTTCGTCGCTTTCCGGCGTGCGGGCCAGGCGGTAACGCAACACGAAAGCGGTGATTCCCCACTTCGCCAGCAGACGGGCCACATCGTATCCTTCCTTGTCCATCGTCAGGAAGTAGAACGCACCGCCGGGTGCGATAATCACAGCCGTGCCGTTGGCCGTACTGGGCGCTGGACGAAACATCGTGAGCGTGGGGATCACGACGTTGTGCACGAGCCCGCTCGGTCCGGCAAAGGGAATCCGATCGGAGCGCACGGCCCGCTCGTGCCAGGTCCAATCTTCCGAGCCCGGCGGCACGCCGTCGCCCGCGTAGATGGCGAACACGCCGTCGGCATCGTCCGGCCGCTCGACGTAGTCGGGCCATGGCTGCGCCTGAGCCGGCGCAACGCTCGCCCAGAGCATCAGCAGGGCCACCGGCCATCCGAAGAGCCGGTGTGCTGCATACGGGTTCCGTTTCATGATTGCAACGGGGTCAGGTTGGTGTTTTCGTGGCGAGGGAGGATCCGCACCGTGGCCGCGCGGGCACGGGGGCTCACCATGGCTTCCAGGTACGGACTGCCCCGGTACTTCTCCCGGTAGGCGGCGTCGATCTCGGCCTGGAGCGGATCGTCTTCCGGCACGGGATCGAAGATCACCTCGCGAACCATCCCGGCCACGTGTACGCGTCCGCCGCCCTGGTGCACGGCCGCCCGGTACCAGCTGGAGCGGGTGCCGTGGTAGGCCCGGGCATAGACGGCCTCCCCCACCACCACGCACCAGACCCACGTGGGCGTGCCGTAGGTGACGCCGTCTTCCCGAAACGGCGCCACATGCAGATCGTCGGCCGTGGCGATGCGGGTCAGCTCTTCCTTCGTCCAGCGGCCAGCTCTGTGCTTCAACGGCTCTCGGGTTGTCATAAGAACCCTTCTTTCGACAGCTCAACGCTTCGGGGGTGCCTCCACGTAGGTCGTGCGCTCCAGTTCTTCGGGATACCGTTCGCCCACGATTCGAATCCGTGCGGCCGCTTCCTCCAGGGCCTGCAGGTCCTCCGGAGTAAGCTCGACGTTGACCGCTCCGATGTTTTCCTGCAAACGATGGCGCCTGGTCGTCCCCGGAATGGGCACGATCCAGGGTTTCTGCGCCAGCAGCCAGGCCAGCGCAATCTGGGCCGGCGTGGCGCCCTTCCGCCCGGCAATAGTCCGCAGCAGCTCCACCAGCGCCAGGTTAGCCCGTCGCGCCTCCGGCGTAAAGCGTGGAATGCGGCTCCGGAGGTCCGAAGGACCGAAGGTGGTATGCTCGTCGATGGCCCCGGTCAGAAACCCCTTACCCAGCGGGCTGTAGGGCACAAAGCCGATCCCCAGCTCCTCGCAGATGGGCAGAATCGCCTCCTCCGGTTTGCGCCACCAGAGGGAATACTCGTACTGCACCGCGGTAACCGGACAGACGGGATGGGCTCGGCGAAGCGTCTCCGGCCCCGCTTCGGACAGACCCCAGTGCCGCACCTTGCCTTCCTGGATCAGTTCCTTGACCGTGCCCGCCACGTCCTCGATGGGCACGTTCGGATCGACCCGGTGCTGGTAAAGCAGATCGATGGCCTCCACCCGCAGGCGCCTGAGCGAGCCCTCCACCGCCCTGCGAATCTGCTCGGGACGACTGTCGACGGGGAACGGTGGCGCGGTCCGCTCGCCCTCGCACCGGAAGCCGAACTTCGTGGCAATGACCACCGCTCCCCTGAAAGGCGCCAGCGCCTCACCCACCAGTTCTTCGTTGGTGAAAGGACCGTAGACTTCCGCGGTGTCAAAGAAGGTCACGCCCAGCTCCACAGCTTTGCGGATCAGGGCGATGGCCTCTTCCCGGGACACGGATCGGCCGTACCCGAAATTCAGATTCATGCAGCCCAGGCCGATGGCCGAGACCTCCAGGTTGCCCAGCTTGCGCTTTTTCATGGGTGCCTCCTTGCAGAAGTTTCTTCGGGACGCGTCATTCCGGGAGCCTGTACTGGCACAGCCGCTGCACCGTGGCCGGGTCGCGATGATCCAGAAACAGGCTGGCCCCCGTGTCCAGCGTGGCGATCGTGTCCATATCGGCCGGCGTCAGCTCGAAGTCGAACACCTGAACGTTTTCCTCGATGCGCTCCGGGTGGACCGATTTCGGGATCACGACGACGTGACGCTGGAGCAGCCAGCGCAGGATGACCTGGGCGACCATCTTCCGATGCTTCTCGGCAAGGGCCAGCAGCACAGGATTCTGGAAGATGTCGTTTCTCCCCTCGGCAAAAGGCCCCCAGGACATGTGCTGCACGCCGTGCTCCTCCAGAAAGCGCTGCGTTTCCCGCTGCTGGAAAAAGGGGTGCGTCTCGATCTGGTTGACGGCGGGCACCACCTCGTGATGGAGGATCAGGTCCATGAGCCGATCCGGGTAGAAGTTGCTGACGCCGATGGCCCGCACCCGTCCCTCCCGGTACAGATCCTCCATGGCCCGCCACGCTCCGTGCACGTCGCCGTAGGGCTGGTGGATCAGATAGAGGTCCAGGTAGTCCAGCCCGAGGCGTTCCAGGGAGCGCTCAAAGGCCGCCTTCGCCCGCTCGTAGCCCGCGTCCTGGATCCAGAGCTTGGTCACCACGAAGAGTGCTTCGCGCGGGATGCCGCTGTTGCGAATCGCCCGGCCCACCGCTTCTTCGTTCTGGTAGGCCGCGGCCGTGTCGATCAGGCGGTAGCCCACCTGCAGGGCATGGAAAACGGCCTGTTCACATGCTTCGAGGTCCGTGATCTGGAACGTCCCGAAGCCCAGCAGCGGCATTTCAATGCCGTTGTTCAGGGTCACGGATTGCATGGCATGTTCTGTTCAGGGTGTCAGCATCACCTTGAGGGCGCGGCGCTCGTCCATGGCCCGGTAGCCCTCGGCCACCTGGTCCAGCGGCAGTGTCACGTCGAAGACCCGGCCGGGGTCGATGCGGCCTTCGAGCACGTCGGGCAGCAGGTCCGGCATGTAGGCGCGCGTGGGGGCCGGCCCGCCGGCCACAGTCACGTTCTTGAAAAAGGTGACGCCGGCCGGGATGCCCGCGTGGTGCGGCACGCCGACGCGTCCGACGGCCCCACCCGGCCGCGCGATCTGCACCGCCGTCTCCACCGCTTCCTCCGTGCCCACGCACTCCAGCACCGCATGCGCCCCGAAGCCGCCGGTGAGCTCCCGCACCCGCTCGACGGCCGCCTCGCCGCGCTCGGTCACCACGTCCGTGGCGCCAAAGGCCCGCCCCAGCGCGATGCGGTCGTCGTGGTGGCCGAGCAGGAGGATGCGCTCGGCGCCCAGGCGCTTCGCCGCCAGCACGCCGCACAGCCCCACGGCGCCGTCGCCGATCACCGCGGCGGTCTTGCCCGGGCCGACCCGCGCCGTCACGGCGGCGTGGTGGCCGGTGCCCATGACGTCGGTGAGCGTGAGCAGGTGCGGCAGCAGCGCGCGGTCGCCCTCGGAGACGGGCACCGGGTAGAGCGTCCCGTCCGCCAGCGGGATGCGCACTGCCTCGGCCTGCGCCCCGCCCACCTCCGGCGAGTAGCCAAAGAAGCCCGCGTGGATGCAGGCCGTGGTCAGTCCTTCGTGGCAGAAGGGGCAGGAGCCGTCGGAGAAGGCGAACGGCATGAGGACCACGTCGCCCGGCTTCACCGTGCGCACGTCCTTGCCCACCGCTTCCACCACGCCCACGGCCTCGTGGCCCATCGGCCGGCCCGCGTCGGGGACGGGGTCGTAGCCCCGGTAGGGCCAGAGGTCCGAGCCGCAGATGCAGGAGACGAGCACCCGGATGATCGCATCCGTGGGCTCCTGGATCTGCGGGTCGGGGAGCCGTTCCAGTTGAACGTCGTTCGCTCCGTGCAGAATCGTGGCGCGCATGATGGTTTCGGGAGGATGACGGGTATGGACGATGTGCGTGGTATAAGCATACTGCGCAGGCGCTGGAGAAAGGTAGAACGATTCTTTTCAATCCTTGAACGATTCTCCAGCGGGGTCGCAAGAGGATGAACAATGGCGTATGATGAGACGTATGGCTTCCACCCATTCGATGAGGATCATGCCTGCGAACGACCCACGGACGGAGGAGATGGCCGCGGCGTACCGGCAGGAGCTGGTCGAGCGCATCGGCCGGATCATCCCGGAGGACGGCGCCCGGGAGGCGCTGCCCGGGCTGGACGTGTTTCGCGTCTCGGCCCCCACCGAACTGTACCACCGCATCTGGGAGCCGGCGTTCTGCGTCATCGCGCAGGGCGCCAAGGAGGTGCTCGTCGGCACCCGCCGCTACCGCTACGATCCGTACCACTACCTGATCGCCACGCTGGAGCTGCCGGCGGCCAGCCACGTCGTCGAGGCCACGGCCGAGGCGCCGTACCTGAGCCTGCGCCTGCCCCTCGACCCGCGCACGATCAGCGCGGTCATGGTCGAGGCCGGCTACCTGCCGGCGCAGGAGGGCACCCGTGCGTCGGCGTTCGACGTCAGCCCGCTCGGGCTGCCGCTGCTGGAGGCCGTGGTGCGGCTGGTGCGGCTGGTAGAGTCGCCCCAGGATGCGCCGGTGCTGATGCCGCTCATCACGCGTGAGATCATCTTTCGCCTGCTGCAGGGGGCGCAGGGCGTGCGGCTCCGCCACCTGGTGATGCTCAACGGCCAGTACCACCGCATGGCCCGCGCCATCGACCTGATCCGTGCGCGCTTCGACCGACCGCTGGAGATCCCGGAGCTGGCCGACGAGCTGGGCATGAGCAAATCCGCGTTCTACCAGCACTTCAAGGCCGCCACGGGCATGACGCCCCTCCAGTACCAGAAGCAATTGCGCTTGCAGGAGGCCCGGCGGCTGATGCTCATGGAGGGCCACGACGCCACGACCGCTGGCTACCGCGTCGGCTACAACGACGCCGCGCATTTCAGCCGGGACTACAAGCGGCTCTTCGACGCCCCGCCCCTGCGCGACGTCGAGCGGCTGCGCCTCCGCCACGCCCCGGCCGAGGAATGAGCCCGGTTCGGTCCCGGCTCGGCCGGGTGCGGGGCTACGCCGGGGCAGGCGGTGTAGGCGGCATCATCAGGAGGGCCGCCAGCAGCACGGTGCGCTCCACCAGCCGGTCGAGTTGGATGTGCTCATGGTCGGCATGCGCGCCGTCGCCCACGGCACCGAGGCCGTCCAGGGTGGCCGTGTAGAGGCTGGTCAGGTTTCCGTCCGAGGCCCCGCCGGCGGCAGCCTCCCGGACGTCCAGGCCCAGGGCGGCGGCCGTCTCCCGGGCGGCTGCCCACAGCGCGCGGTTGCGCGGGGTTCGTTCCATCGGCGGCCGGTCCATCTCGCCCTCGACGGACACCCGGGTGCCGGGGACGGTCGTCTCCAGCGCGCGGATCAGGGCGTCGAGGCGCTGCGCGTCGGCCCGCGTGCTCACCCGCACGTCAACCTCCGCCTCGCTCTCGGCCGCCACCACGTTGGCCCGCGTCCCGCCGCGGATCCGGCCGACGTTGATGGTGATGCCCGAGGCCGGGTCGCTCAGGCCGTGGAGGTGCACGATGAGGTGAGCCAGGGCCAGGATGGCGCTGGCCCCACGTTCCGGGGCGAGGCCGGCGTGGGCGCTGCGGCCCGTCACGCGCACGGTGTAGTGACCGGTGCCCTTGCGGGCAGTCTTGAGCCGCCCTTCCGGGCCCAGGGCCGGCTCCAGCACATACGCCCGCTGCACGCGCCGGGCCAGCCGCAGGAGGTGCGGCATCGACTCGATGCTGTTGATCTCCTCGTCGGAGTTGACGAAGACGACGGGGGTGAGGGGTGGGGTGAGGTGCAGCGCCCGCAGGGCGCGCAGGGCGAACACCATCTGCGCGAGTCCGGCCTTCATGTCGAAGACCCCGGGGCCGCGTACGATCCGGCCTTCCACCGAGAAGGGCATGCGAGCCAGCGTGCCGAGCGGCCAGACCGTGTCGCTGTGGCCGAGGAGCAACTGCGCGGGGTGGTGCCGGCGGCGTTGCCGGGGCCGGGCATACAGGTGCCCCCCCGAGCGGCCCCGCCCGGGGAGGTGATGCACCACGAAGTCCAGCTCCTCCAGCGCCTCGGTCAGGAGGGCCTGCACCCCGCGCTGGGCATCCGGCACGACGCTGGGCGACTCCGCCCGCACCAGGCGCTCCAGCAGGTCGACCATCGCATCCTCACGGGCCGAGAGATACGCCTTCAGGTCACTCAGATACGTCATGGATGAGAGATCTGGGTAGAACGAGGCCGGGGGAGCCAGAGGCCCGATCCCCGGCAGAGCGACTCCGGGACGATTCAGGGGCCGCGAAGGATCCGTACGATCCGGTCATAAACGACCCGGGCCACCAATTCCGTGTTTCCGCCGGTGCTGTTGACGAACTGGATGACGACGGCGTCGAGGTCCGGGTGGAAGCGGGCAATGCTCTGATAGCCGGGTAGCCAGCCGGTGTGGTTGAATTCATAGACGGATGCGTAGATCTCCTGTGTGCCTGCGCCGAGCAGGGATCCGTCATGGAGCGCACGGAGGAATGTCCCAACGTCCCGGGCATCGGCAATCATTGAACCTCCCGGAATGGTGTAGTCAATACGTTTCAGGTCAGCGTCGATGCCATGGTGGTATCCGCTCATGATGCTGTCGATGGGAGCATCCGACAACGAATCATAGGTGCGGAACAATGCATGGGGAAGGAGGATGTGTTCTTTGATGTAGGATGCGTGGTCATAGCCGAGGATTCCGTCCAGGATCATTCCGATCAAGAGGTAATTCGTATTCGAATACTGATAGCGGGTGTCCGGCGGGAAACGAGCCGGTTCGTCCAGAATCAGTTCCAGGTTTTTCCGGAGGTCCGGCGACGGATCGAACCAGTTGAACCGTTCGTCATCCGTGAAGTTGGGGAGGCCGCTGCGGTGTTGCAGCAGCATGCGCAGCGTGATCCGGTCGGCGTACTGGATGCGGCCTGCCCATTCCGGCAGGAGATCGGCCAGGGTATCATCCAGAGACACCCGTTGCTCGTAGGCGAGCCGGGCGGTGGCGGCGGCGATGTAGAGCTTGCTGATGCTGGCGATCTTGAAGAGCGCCTGCGGGTCGGCCGGGGTCCGGGTGGCCCGGTCGTGCCAGCCGGCGGCGTAGAAGGCCGGTTCGGTTCCGGCGCGATCCACGTAGACGATGATGCCGTCCAGCCCATGGCGCACCGCCGCGTCCACCTGCTCGTCGATGGAGTCCGGCAGCGGGGCGATCCAGGCGAGGATGCCCTGCCACGGAGGAAATACGATCAGGCACCCGATCGCCACGAGCGGCATGAGGATGCGAAGTGCTCGGATGACGGGTCGGTTTTCTTTCATGGATTTGTGGATGAGTAATGTTGATGATAAAGGGTAAGCGTATGGTTCTGGTGTGAGTGGCGTAAGCGTCGATCGGTCTGTGGAGATGAGGCCCAGAAACCTGCGACTCCGTACCCGGTCTAACCCGGCGAGTCCTGAGGAGATACACGTGCAACCGGGCGCGTGTGAGCCGGGCGCGTGCGAACCATGCTTGCCGGCGATGTGCCTACGGGCCGGCTCCTGTGCCCGTTGCGAATCGTCAGGAAGGCGATCGTGGAAATCCCATCTCTTTCTCTTTGCTCCTCTCTTTCTCTTTGCTCTTCTCTTTCGCTTTGCTCTGCTTCGCGCGAGTTCATCGGCCCCTTTGAAGCACCAGACCCATGCCCGACGACGAGAACGTACGAGTTGAGTCTTCCAATAACACGTCGGGCGGGCAGGCGGCGCTGGTCGAGCGGGTGGCGGCGCTCGAACAGCGGGTGGACTGGCACCGGCGGGCCGAGGCGGGGTTGCGCCTCGTTCTGAACTCATCCGGTCAGGCCATTTACTGCACCGACTGCACGGGCAGCATCACGTTTTGCAATGAAGCGTTCCTTCAGAAGATCGGCTACGAGGCCATGGGGGACGTGCTGGGCCTGGACAGTCACGCGCTCCTTCACCGGCGTCAACCAGACGGCTCGGCGTTTCCCGTCGAGGCCTGCCCCATCCACCAGGTCATCAGGACGGGTACGGAGGCACACGTAGAAGAACAGGTTACCTGGCGACGCGACGGTACGGGCTTCCCGGCTCGGTACGAGTCCTTTCCCATCCACCGGGAGGGGGAGCTCATCGGCTGCGTCGTCACCTTCATGGATATCACGTCCCGAAAGGAAGCCGAGCGGCGGCAGCGCGATCAGGCGCGTGTACTTCGTACGCTGAACGAAACCAATGCCATTCTAGCCGCCGAACTCGACCTGGAGAAGCTGGTGCAGCGGCTGGTGGATGCGGGGCGTGACATCATCGGCGCTGACCTCGGGGGGTTCTTCTACAACGTGGATATGCGAGACGGGGTGGCCCATGCGAGCTATGCCATCTCCGGGGTGCCGCGCGACGTCTTCGACGGGTTTCCGTGGCCGCGTATGACCGATGTCTTCCGACCCACCTTCGTCGGTGAGTCGATGCTCCGGTCGGACGATATCCTGGCCGACCCACGCTACGGAGGCAACAACGGGACGAACGGCGGAATGCCTCCGGGGCATCCTCCCGTCCGCTCCTTTCTTTCCTCGCCGGTGATCGGGCGGGATGGGCAGGTCATCGGCGGGTTGTTCTTCGGCCATGCCATGCCGGGCCGGTTCGCAGAGGAGCACGAAGCCCTGATCGCCGGCGTAGCCAATCAGGCGGCCATTGCGATCACGAACGCCCGGCTCTTCGCGGAGGCACAAAAGGAGATCGCCGAGCGACGTCGTGCGGAGCAGGCCCTGGCGAGGGCCAGGGATCGTGCCGAGGCCGCCAACCGGGCGAAAAGTGCGTTCCTGGCCAAGATGAGTCACGAGTTGCGTACGCCGCTCAACGGAATCCTGGGGTATGCGCAGCTCCTCCAGCGAGATGCCGATATCGCGGAGAAGCAACGAGCGCAGCTCACCGTCATCGAGCGCAGTGGACGGCATCTGTTGACCCTCATCAATGACCTGCTCGACCTGGCCAAAATCGAAGCGGGGAAGGTGGTGGTCGAGGCGGCCCCGTTGCATCTGCCGGATCTGGTCGGATCGGTCGCAGACGTGGCGCGTGTTCAGGCCGAAGAAAAAGGGTTGATGTTTAGCATCGACGTGTTCTCGGCCGTGCCGACGGTGGTGCAGGGCGACGAACGCAGGTTACGGCAGGTGTTGCTGAATCTGCTTTCCAACGCCGTCAAGTTTACCGAACGAGGGAGTGTCGCCCTGCGCGTGGGTGTCCTCGGCGTACCCGCATCGGAGGACGAGCCCAGAGGCCCATCCGGCCCGGAGAATGATGCCGTTGCGCGTCTCCGGTTCGAGGTCGAGGACACCGGCATCGGTATCCCGCCGGAGCAGCAAGAGGGGATCTTCGAGGCGTTCGAACAGGTGCATGCATCCGATCACCGGGGCGGTGGTACGGGGCTGGGCCTCGCCATCAGCCGCCGTCTGGCATCCATGATGGGGGGCACGCTCCGTGTGACGAGCAGGCCGGGGCAGGGCAGTCTGTTCGCGCTGGAAGTGGTCGTGCCCGTGCTGCACCCCGGAGAACCCGCGGTCGGCTCGAAGGCCACGCGGCGGATCGTCGGCGTGCGGGGACGCCCCCGGGTGCTCATCGTCGACGACAAGCCATTGAATCGCTCGTTGATCGTCGGGTTGTTGCAGCCCCTCGGCTTCGAACTGGCCGAAGCCGAGAACGGGGTGGAGGCCCTGACTGTTGCCGGCACGTTCGCTCCTGAGGTCGTGCTGATGGATCTGGTGATGCCTGTGCTCGACGGCTTCGAAGCGGCACGGCGGTTCAAGAAAACACCCGAACTGGCCGCCATACCCATCGTGGCACTCTCTGCGAGCGTTTTCCGTGTGACGCAGCAGCAAAGCCTGGAGGTGGGCTGCGACGCGTTTCTGCCCAAGCCCATCGATCTCGAAGCGTTGCTCGATACGCTGGAGCGGCTGCTGGGGCTGCACTGGAGCTATGCAGAAGGGCCTGCCGCGTCGGAGGCGGCAGGTCGGTCGTCGGGCAGTGTGCTTGCCGAGGCGGACGTGCCTGCGCCTGCCGAGGCGGCCCTCCTGTACGATCTGGCGTTGCGAGGCGACGTGGCGGCGTTGCTGGCCCACCTCGAAGCCTCCGGCCGAGCCGGGAGCCTGTCCGTGCCTTTCATCGAGCGCCTCCGCACCCTGACGAAACGGTTTCGCATGCAAGAGATCCGGTTGACCCTCGAGCCCTACCTGCACCGCGATCATGACGGCAACCCCTGACGCCCCCCGTACCATCCTCATCGTCGATGACACGCCTGCCAACGTGTCGGTGCTTTATGAGCATCTCAGCGGCCACGGGTTCAAGGTCCTGGTGTCCGAGAGCGGCGAGAGCGCCCTTCCCCAGATCCGTTACGCTCAGCCGGATCTGGTTTTGCTCGACGTGATGATGCCCGGGATCGACGGGTTCGAGGTATGCCGTCGGTTAAAGCATCACCCGGAAACGCGGACCATCCCGGTCATCTTCATGACGGCTCTGGATGACGCCGAGCACAAGGTGCGGGGCTTCACCGCCGGAGCCGTGGACTACATCACGAAACCGTTCCAGCACGAAGAGGTCCTGGCGCGCGTGACCACGCATCTGGCCCTTCGAGGGCTCCAGGCCGACCTGGAAGCGGCGAACGCTCATCTGGAGGCGCGTGTGGCAGAGCGCACGGTTGCGCTCCAGAGCGCCCTGCGCGAAGTCGAGGCGCTGCGTGACCGGCTTCAAGATGAGAATCACTATCTCCGCGAGGAGATCGACCGATCGCACCGCGCCCAGGGCCTCATCGGCCAGAGTACGGTGCTGAAAAAGGTGCTCCATCAGGCCACCCGCGTGGCGTCCACGGATGCCACGGTGCTCATTCTGGGGGAGACCGGGACCGGCAAGGAACTGATCGCGCGGACCGTTCACGCGGAAAGCACGCGGGCCGATCGTCCTCTGGTGAAGGTCAACTGTGCCGCCCTGCCGGAGACGTTGATCGAGAGCGAACTCTTCGGCCATGAAAAAGGGGCGTTTACGGGGGCCACCACCCGGCGAGATGGCCGTTTCGCGCTGGCTGATGGAGGCACGATCTTTCTGGATGAGGTCGGTGAGATGCCCCTGGCGTTGCAACCCAAACTGCTCCGTGTGCTCCAGGAGGGGGAGTTCGAGCGCGTGGGCAGCGCACACACAGAGCAGGTCGATGTTCGTGTGATCGCGGCAACGAACCGCGATCTTGCCGGACAGGTTCGGGAGGGGACGTTTCGGGAAGACCTCTACTACCGCCTCAACGTAGTACCGTTGCGGATGCCGCCCCTGCGGGAGCGCGCCGGGGACGTGCCGCTGCTGGTCGATTACGTGTTGGGACAGGCAGCGGTGCGTTTCGGGCGGCCCGTACCCTCTGTTCCTGCCGAGGTGATGGATGCCTTCGTGCAGTACGCCTGGCCCGGCAACGTGCGGGAACTGATCAACGTCGTCGAACGGGCCGTCATTCTGTCGGACGGAGCCGAGCTCCAACTCGATGAACCGCTCGGCCGGTCCCGGGCGTCGCTCTCTGCGGAGGATGCCGTATTGCTGGAGGATGTGGAGCGGTCTCACATCGTACGAGTCTTGCACGCGACGAGATGGCAGGTTCGAGGTCGTGGCGGGGCCGCTGAGAAGCTCGGGTTGCATCCGAGCACCCTGCGTTCCCGGATGAAGAAGCTGGGGATCGAACGCCCCCGCCCCTCGGCCTGAAAGAGCGGATCGCCTGCGAAGCGGTCCGGGAAACGGTCGGGCCGGGCGCAGGGGAAAAGGAAAAGCGGCGAACCCTTCACGGCACTGCCCGCGTCGGTCGTGACGCGGCATGGGTCATCTCACCTCCGCCTTCCTATCCGGGCATGGTTCGGGTTGGCTGTTCCCCGGGGCGGTCGTCCTCCGTACGACCTCATCGCGGTGCGGTATATCGCCCCGGTGCGGCATTTCGCGCGCGGCGCTACCCGAGGGAGGACGTGCGATCCGGCTGAATCGGCCCATGCGGGCGAAAAAGGCGCATCCGGTCCGGGCTTCGGGGCTGGCACGCTGGTGGCAAGGGGAGACGACACACACGGACACGCGGTCTGCTGTCACCTTTAGCGCTCGTTTCACCATCACCCACATTCTACCCATCAACCAACACCGAAGCCATGTACGAACGACCCGCAACGCCCACAGCTCAGCCGATGCTGAACGCCCATTCTTTCACCTCTTCAACACGGTATGTCATGCAACGCCTGATCCTGGTTTTCCTGTTTTTCTCGATGGTTTACACCGCCTATGCCCAGCGTCCTCCCGTTCCGGATGCGCAGGACCTCTCCCACACACACGGCCTCTTCGTGCACGTCCGCACGGGGGGGCACGGTATTGACTATGACGGAGACATCGAAGGCGCCGAGGGCCTCGGCCTCGGATTGCGCGTCGGCTACGGGTTTACCGACCGCTTCACGGCCTATCTGGGCTTCGAGGGAGCGGGCCTGTCGGGGAGTCAGGGGTTCGAAGGACTCGGGAGTGACGAAGAGTATGGTCTGGCGTACGTCGAACTCGGTAGTCGCTTCCATTTCCGTCCGGGGCGCACCCTCGTTCCCTACGCCGATGCGGCCGTGAGCGTCATCGGGCTGGGCTACGACGGAAGCGGGCCCTACGACGGCAATGATGTGAGCTATGGCGGTATGGGATTCTCGCTGGGCGGGGGGATGTTGTACTTCGTCTCGCAGCGGGTCGCGCTCGATGGTGGTGTGGCCTTCACCCCGGGCAGCCTGATGGAGCAGTACGTCGCCGGGGGCACGGAAGACGTCGACATCAAGCTCACCGGGGTCCGCATCCATGTGGGGTTGACGTTCTATCCCTTCCGCTGAGTCCAGGAGCAGGCACGTGGGAGGCGTGTCCGAGGCGATGTCCGCCAGGTCAGGCAGGCTTCGGAAACGCCATCCCCCGTGCTCGCTCGTGTGCCGGGCTGCGGCCCCTTCCTCGCGAGAATCCCTCCACGCGTCTCGAAACAACGATGTCTACCGTATTGCTGGCCGGCGCCACCGGGTACCTCGGGCGCTTCATAGCACAGGAACTGTTCAGCCGTGGGATGCCGGCACGCCTGCTCACCCGCGATCTGAGCCGGGTAGCGGGATTGGACCGGGGCACCGCCGAGATCGTCCATGCCGAGGTGACCCGGCGGGACACCCTGCGAGGCACGATGGAGGGCGTAGACGTCGTCGTTTCCACCGTCGGTATCACCCGTCAGCAGGATGGGCTTACGTACATGGATGTCGACTACGGAGCCAACCGGAATCTGCTGGAGGAAGCCCTGGGTGCCGGTGTGCGGCGGTTCGTCTATGTCTCGGTCCTGCATGGTGAAACGATGCGTGACTTGGCGATCTGTGAGGCGAAAGAACGCTTTGTAGCGGATCTGAAGGCCTCCGGCATGTCGTACACCGTCCTGCGGCCCAGCGGCTTTTTCAATGATCTGGCCGCCCTCGTACGCATGGCCCGGCGTGGACGGGTGTATGTTTTCGGTGACGGGAGTGTCCGAGCCAATCCCATTCACGGGGCCGATCTGGCCGCGGTGTGCGTCGATGCCCTCGAGGGAGATGTGCCGGTGATCGAAGTGGGAGGGCCGGACGTGCTGACCCAGCGCGACATGGCGTATCTGGCGTTCGAGGCGCTGGGCCGACCGCCAAAGATCACGCACATTCCCCCGTCCGTACGCCGAACTGCGCTGGCGATGGTTCGTACGTGCACCCCCGGCCGTGTCCACGGCCCCCTTGCGTTTTTCCTGACGGTAGCTGCCCGGGACATGGTGGCCCCTGAGGCCGGCTTCCGTCGTCTCAGGGACTATTACCGGCAGATTGCCGCCCGTCCCCCTGCGGCGTCCTGAAATGGGCAATGCCATGACCTTGACACCAATAGCGGCCTTCGCGGCTCTGACGGGCTTCATGCTTCTTGCTTCGTTTCAGCTCGCGCTCGTGCTGGGCGCTCCGCTGGGGCATCTGGCCTGGGGCGGCCGTCATCGGCACTTGCCCCTTCGCCTTCGTCTCGCCAGCCTCGCCGCCATCGTGGTCCTGATGACCGGGGGGCTCTGTGTGCTCGAGGTGGCTGGCATAGTCGATGTGCTGGATCAGGACCATCGGGCGCGGGCCGTAGTCTGGGGTCTGGTTGGTTTGTTCGGGCTAAGCCTGCTTGGTAACCTCGCCTCGTCGAGCCGGGCGGAACGTAGGATGGGCGTACCTGTAGCAGGTTTGCTGATGGTTGCCTGCCTGATCGTGGCGGTGGGGCTGTGATCCCTGGCGTCGTTTGAAGCGCCTCTCGTCTCATCGGCCTTGCCTGTGGCCTCGGTGCTCCCTCGTGGGGCGCGCCCGGTACCCCGGTACACCGTGTGCCCCTCCTGCCGGCACACGACCGTTTCCCCGCCGCCATGAAAAGCCGTCGCATCGTGATCCTTGGAAACGCCGGCTCCGGCAAGACCACGCTGGCCTGCCGGTTGGCGCGGGAACGCCGTCTCGTTCATCTGGATCTGGACACCATCGCCTGGGCTGCGTTCGGGGTGCGGCGTCCGCTATCGGACAGCATCCGGATGATGCAGGCTTTTCAACGTGCTCATCCGGGGTGGGTCATCGAGGGATGTTATGGCCGTCTCATAGAGGCCGCCCTGCCTTCGTGCACGGAGCTGATCTTTCTGAATCCGGGCGTAGAGGCCTGTGTTCGGCATTGTCGGAGGCGTCCGTGGGAACCGGAGAAGTATGCTTCCCCGGAAGAGCAGCATGCACGGCTCGAAACGTTGTTGGCCTGGGTGCGGCGCTACGAGACCAGGCAGGACGAATACGGCCTCCGTTACCATCGTGCTCTGTTCCGCCGGTTCGAAGGGACCCGGCAGGAGAGGGTCGAGGCGCTGGCCTGACCATACGGCCGCCCGGCGGGTGTGCGGACGGCCCCGTTCCATGTTCCAGGAGGACACCATGCAAGCGATCGTATACGAACGATACGGCACTCCCGACGTGTTGCACGTGCAGGACGTTCCGACGCCCGTGCCCGGAGATCACGAGGTGCTCGTACGCCTCCGGGCGGCCCCCGTCACCGTGGTCGACTGCATCTTTCGGCAGGGGGATCAGCTGGCGGCCCGCCTCTACACGGGGCTGATGCAGCCGCGGCATGCGATCCTGGGAGCCCTCTTCTCCGGTGAGGTCGCCGAGGTGGGAGCCGGAGTGACCCGGTACCGCAGGGGAGACGCCGTCTTCGGCGCGTCCGGCTTCGGGGCGCATGCGGAGTACGTCTGCGTCCCGGAGGATGCCGCCATGACGGCCAAGCCGGCCGGGCTGAGCCATGAGGGTGCGGCGGCGATCTGTGAGGGAGCGCTTACTGCATTGCCGTTCCTGCGGGATACCGGCGGCCTCCAACCGGGGCAGCGCGTCCTCATCCACGGTGCCTCCGGGTCTGTGGGCACGGCCGCCGTGCAACTGGCCCGGCACCTGGGTGCCCACGTCACGGGCGTGTGCAGCACGCGGAATGCCGCCCTGGTGGAATCGCTGGGCGCGGAGCACGTCATCGACTACACGCAGGAAGACTTCACGCAACGCAAAGAGCGCTACGACATCGTCTTCGATGCCGCCGGCAAGACCTCCTTCAGGGCGTGCCGCCGGGTGCTCGAGCCCTCCGGCGTCTACCTCTCGCCGGTCATCGGGCTGAAGATCCTGGCACAGATGGCCTGGACCTCGGTGGTGGGCGGGAAACAGGCGAGGTTTGCGGCCACCGGCGCCCGCCCGGCCGCCGACCGGGCGCGGGACCTGGAGCGTATCGGTACGATGCTGAGCGAGGGGGTGCTGACCCCCGTCATCGACCGGAGCTACGCGCTGCAGGAGGCGGCCGAGGCCCATCGCTACGTGGACACCGGCCACAAGCAGGGCAACGTCGTCCTCGCTTTCGGCCCCGCCGGTCAGGCCTGAGGCCCCGCACCATGATGACTCCTGCGGAACATACCTCACTGCGCAACACGGCTCGATGGGCCGGGCTGCTTTATCTCGTCGTCATCGTGTGTGCCGGTTTTGCCGAGGGCTACGTCCGTGCCGGTCTCATCGTGCCGGGCGATGCTTCGGCTACGGCGGCACGGATTGCCGGCGCGGAGGGGCTCTACCGGCTCGGCCTGGTGAGTGATCTCGTTGCCTTCCTGTGTGATGCAGCCATCGCCGTGCTGCTATACGTGCTGCTGCGCCCGGTGAGCCGAACGGCATCTCTGCTGGCTGCGGCGTTCCGACTTCTGGCACATCCGGCCATTGCCGGGGTGAACTTGCTCAATCATTACATGGCATTGCTTCTGGCGCGGGAAGCCGGGTCCGGTGCCGAGGCCATGCCGGCGCTGGTACTCGCCTTTACCGAGTTGCACCACGCGGGGTACCTCATCGGAGGGGCGTTCTTCGGTGTCCACCTGATGTTGCTGGGTTACCTGGTCTATCAAGCCTCCTATATGCCCCGCGTGCTGGGCGGGCTGCTGGCGGTCGCGGCCGTGGGTTATCTCGCAGAAAGTATGGGGAATTTCCTGTTTCCCGGTTACGAGGGTGTTCTGGTGTGGCTGGTCGCGGTGCCCGCCGTCCTGGCGGAGTTGTCCCTGGCGCTGTGGCTCGTGACCAAAGGCGTGTCTGACCCTGCCGTGCAGACCAACTCCTAGGGTGCCGGGGTCCACCCCGGGGTTTCCGGCGGATCGGTGTCGCTGAACCGTGCCAATTTTTAGAGGAACGTGCCATGATGTTCGAGACGATCTTGCTCGTCGCCACCTTGCTCTGTGCCCTCACGGCCGGTCTGGTGTATACCTTCTGGGTCGTCGTCATGCCCGGCATCCGCCGTCTTCCGGATCGAGAGTTCCTGCGCGCCTTTGCGGTCATGGATCGCGTGATCCAGCAGAACGATCCCCGTTTCCTCGTCGTATGGGCCGGGTCTGTGGTGGCCCTGCTGGTCAGCGTATGGCTGGGGATGGGGCACCTCGAAGGGTTGCCGCGGCTGTTGTTGGTGGGGACCGCGGTGGTCTATCTGCTGGGGGTGCAAGGACCAACCATCGCCGTCAATGTCCCGCTGAACAACCGGCTTCAGCAACTCGATCTGGGGGCACTAGACGCTCCGGCCCTTGCGTCTGCTCGCTCTGACTTCGAGGGTCGATGGGTCTTCTGGAACACGTTCCGTACATTCATCGCATGCGGGTGCGTAGTGGCCCTTCTGGTGGTGCTCGTCCGCCTCTGACACCCCGCCGTGCCGGCCGTGGATCTTGCATCGGGTCCGGGCATACCGCTCGACGCGTGCCTCGCGGACCGACACGGTGATCGTACCGGCGTTTCTGAGAACCATGCCTCTGTCGACCGTCGTCTCGCTGGTCATGCTCCAGGTGGTGCTGCCGGCGCTGTTCATCGCGTGGCTGGCCCGGGCCCGGCCAACTGGCCGCAGCCTCTGGCTGGTGCAGGCGCTCGGGGTCGGGGTGTTCCTGGCGTTCGTGCTGGCGGTGGGCAATGCGGCCTGGACGAGCGTCTATCTCAGCGGGGCTCTGCTGATCGGCCATGCCGCGGCGCTGGTGGTTTCGTTCCGGCGTACCCCGGCCCTCTGGTGGCCGATCCGCCCGGGGAAAGGCCTCGGGCCGATCGTCTTCATCGGGACGCATCTGCTGCTGGTGCTGTTGTTCGGGCCGCTGTGCGTGCTCGCCTTCCGTGGGTATGCCGCTCCCGAGAACCCCGTGCCGCTCGTCTTCCCGCTGCGCCACGGAGTGTACCACGTCGGGCAGGGAGGGAACCACCCGCTCATCAACTACCACAACGTCAGCACGACCCAGCGGTACGCGCTGGACGTGACGCGCCTGAACGCCCTGGGCCTGCGTGCAGCCGGGCTGTACCCGGAGCGGCTCGATCGGTACGCCATCTTCGGCGATACGCTCTACAGCCCCTGCAGCGGGGTGGTGGACACCGCCCGGAGCGATCTGCCGGACCTTACTCCGCCCGACCGCGACCGTGCGCATCCGCCGGGCAACCACGTCGTGCTCGACTGTGACGGCGTGACGGTGTATCTGGCGCATCTGATGCAGGGAAGCGTGCGCGTCGCAACGGGCGACTCGGTGGCCGCCGGCACGCCGCTGGGGCGGGTGGGCAACTCGGGCAACACGACGGAGCCCCATCTGCATCTCCACGCCGAACGCGACGGAGCCGGGGTGCCGATTACCTTCGGCGGACGGTTCCTCGTGCGCAACAGCCTCGTATGGTCGCGGTAGCCGGGATGGCGACCATGGTGGAAACGGGGTATGTTGGGTAGCCGTCGGGTTGGCCTCCGCCCCCGGCTTGCCGGCGGGAGCAGCTCCTGCGGTTGCGGGCTCCCTGCTACTCCGGCCCCCCCGAATGTTTGACGAGATCTCTGTCCCCGACGAACCATGAGAAGCGAAGTCCTGCTGCCTCCTGCGCCCGGTGTATGGGCCGCGCTGTTCATCCTGTTGCCGATGCTGTTGTCGGCCGTCGTCCGAGCCCAGCCTACCCCGACGCTGGCCGAGCGCCTGGGCTACGGCCCGGAGGCCCGGCTGCTCATCGTGAACGGGGACGACGTCGGGATGAGCCATGCCTCGAATGCAGCCTCGATCGAGGCGATGGAGAAGGGTCTGATGACGAGCGCCACGATCATGGTACCCTGCCCCTGGTTTCCCGAGATCGCCGCCTATGCACGCGCCCATCCAGAGGCCGACTTCGGGCTGCACCTGACCCACACCAGCGAGTGGAAAGGCTATCGCTGGGGGCCAGTAGCCCCGAAGACGGAGGTGCCCGGGCTGGTCGATCCCCAGGGCTATCTGTGGCCCTCGGTTCAGGAGGTGTATGCCCATGCCACTCCCGAAGAAGCTCTCGTAGAGGCCCGGGCGCAGATCGAAAAGGCCCTGGCTGCCGGGATCGACGTGACGCACCTCGATTCGCACATGGGTACGCTGCACTATGACCCGGCGTACCACGCCGTCTATCGGACCCTCGCGCTGGAGTACGACCTGCCCATCCGTATGCCCGGCCGGGCCGTGCTGGCCGAGCGGGGCCTGGAGCACCTGCGGGATCAACTCGATGCGGACGGTATCGTCTCGCCGGATCACCTGATCTTCGGGGGGCCGGACGAAGGTGAGAGCGTGGAGGCCTACTGGAAACGCATCTTGCGTACCCTCCAGCCCGGCGTGACCGAGTTGTTCATCCATGCCGCCCTCGCTGGGGAAGAGATGCGGCACATCACCAACTCCTGGAAAACCCGCGACACGGAGTACCGGCTGTTCACGACCGATCCTGAGATCCGCGCCATGATCGAGGAGGAAGGTATCATCCTGATCGGCTACCGGGAGCTACGCCGGCTGCAACGAGGCGAATGACCGCCTTCCGGGGGGCGATACGCTGCGCTCGTTCAGCGGCCGCCGGCAAGGCGCCTGTATCTTGTCCGCGCACCGGTGTGTATCTTGTCCGCGCGCCGGTGCCGGCCCGAAGGAGGCCCTCGAAGGGTCTTCCGGAGCCGACCGGTCCGTTCTGCACGCGCCCATGACGCCCCTGCGCTTTCAACTGCCCGACCTGAACGCCGGCCTCACCGAGGTGCGGGGCGTCGTGTATCTCGACGATCCCTTTCTCGTCCTGGAGGTCGAGACGGCGTTTATGGGGGAGTTCGAGAAGGAGCAGCAGGTGATCAAGATCGAGCCGGCGGCGCTGAAGGAGGTGCGCCTGGACCACGGCGTCTTCCGCGATCGGCTATGCCTTCGTCCCAAGTCGGACGCGCTGTTGAACGCCTTGCCGGGAGAGCACGCGGTCGAGGTGCGGCTGAAGGTCTGGCGCACGCATCGCAAACGCGCCGCAGATCTGGTCGAGGCGATTCGGGCGCGTCAATGAATGAGGGTACGGGTGGCGCGGAGCGGGAGGGCGATCGACGTGCAGGCCGTCCCGGGTCACGTCCTCTGCACCCCCCAACCGGTACCTCGCCTTGTGATGACTCCACTCCCTGAAGGAAGTGGCTTCTCGGAAGAGCACCGCCTACGCGGTGCTTGGGCTCCGAAGGCTGCATCCCAGCCCTACAGCAAGGACATTCAGGGCGGCATTCTCGTCCCGGTCGGCGGTGAAGCCGCACGAGTCGCACGAATACATCCTGTCCCTGAGCGTAAGCCTGACTTCGGGGATCGCTCCGCAACGGCTACACGCCTGCGTGGTGTACGCCGGGTCCACTCGTTTCACCTGAGCGCCAGCCTCTTCCGCTTTGCTGCTCAGGATGTTGACGAATTGGCCCCAGCCCACGTCGTGTGTACTCTTGGCCAGCCGTGTGCGGGCAATTCCCTTGATATTCAGATCCTCCACGTAGATCGTCCCGTACTGCTGCACGAGCGTACGGGCCGTCTTGTGGTGGAAATCGCGGCGCTGGTTGGCGATATGCCCGTGCAGCCGCGCCACGTCCCGGCACGCCTTGCGCCAGCGCCCCGAGCCCTTCTTTCTACGCGCCACCCGGCGCTGCAGCCGGCGAAGTCTGGTCTGGGCCTCCAGGTAGAACCGGGGCGGATCCACCTTCCACCCGTCCGACGTCACGAGGAAAGCCTTCAGTCCCAGGTCGATACCGACCGCCGGGCCACGGTGGCAGGGTGTAGTTACCTCGCCGAGGTCACACGAGAGGATGACATACCACTTGTCCACCTCACGTTTGACGGTAACGGTCTTGATCGTCCCTTCCCACGGGCGATGCAGCTTGACCTTGATCTGCCCGATGTTCTGCAGGTAGAGCCGGGCACGCCCTTGTTCGTCCTCGCGCATCCTGCATCCGTCGCCATAGGAGGGGAAACAGATGCTCTCGAACCGGCTCCGTCCCTTGAAGCGGGGGTAGCCGGGATTCTCGCCCGCCTTCACGCGGCGGAAGAACGCCTCAAAAGCGAGGTTGAGCCTGCGGAGCGTGGCCTGAGCCGAAGAGAAGTTGAGGCGGGCATAGAACTCGTTGCTCCGGCGCTCTTCTTTGAAGCGGGCGCTCTGCTCCGTATAGCGTACGCTGTGCCGCTCGTTCTCCCAGGCTGCGCGGCGCTCATCCAGCCCGGCGTTGTAGAGCCTCCGGTGCGTCTCCAGTATTTCGGAGAGCGCCTCGGTCTGAGCGCGGTTGGGGTAGAGACGGTATTTGAACGCCTTGCGCATAAGACAATGTATTATGAGCCTACGACAACAGCATGTCACCCTTAACAAGGGCCGATTCCCCCGTCAGCTAAAGCAGACGGTCCCCTCGGCTCGCAGCCCTCAACGTTAATTATGGATGCTGCTTACTGGGAGCGTGTGCAGGCGTTGTTCGAAGCCGCGCTCGAACACGAGGAGGACGAGCGGGCGGCCTTTCTGGAGGCGGCCTGCGGGGAGGATGCGACCCTGCGGTGGGATGTGTGGTCGCTGCTGGAGGCCGATGCCCGTGCCCACACGCTGCTCGACGGTGTAGCGCTGGATGCCGTCGACGTTGAAGAGATGCTCTCACGGGTCGGGCAGCTGGTCGGGCCGTACCGCTTGCTGCGGCAGATCGGGCAGGGTGGGATGGGCGCCGTCTATCTGGCCGAGCGGGCCGACGGGCAGTTCGAGCAGCGCGTGGCGCTCAAGCTCATCAAGCGCGGCATGGACTCCGAGCAGATCCTGCGGCGCTTCGCCAGCGAGCGCCAGATCCTCGCGCGCCTCGAACATCCCCACATCGCCCGGCTCCTCGACGGCGGGCTGACCGATGACGGTCGCCCGTACTTCGCCATGGAGTACGTCGAGGGCGAGCCGATCGACGTCTATTGCGACACCCGCCGCCTCTCCATCGACGAGCGTCTGGCACTGTTCGGGACCGTGTGCAAGGCCGTGCTCTATGCCCATGCGCGGCTGGTCGTCCATCGGGATCTCAAGCCGGACAACATCCTCGTGGCCGAGGACGAAACCGGGCGGCCGATGGTCAAGCTGCTCGATTTCGGCATTGCCCGGCTGCTGGAGGACGACCGCGAGGGGCTGACGCAGACGGGCATGGCCGTCATGACGCCGGCCTATGCCAGCCCCGAGCAGATGCGGGGGGAGGCCGTCTCGACGGCGACGGACCTGTACTCGCTGGGCGTCGTGCTCTATGAGTTGCTCACGGGGGTGCGGCCCTACGAGCTGGACGCGCACAACCCGGCCTCGGCCCTGCGGGCCATCGAAGACACCGACCCCGTGCGGCCCTCGACCGCCGTCAGCCGGACGACGGCGGTCGACGACCGCGTCAGCCGGGCGCGCCGTCTGCCCCCGGATCGGCTCCGGCGCCGCCTCGCGGGGGACCTCGACGTGATCTGCCTGAAGGCGCTGCGCAAGGAGCCGGAGCGCCGCTACGACTCGGTGGCGGCCCTGCAGGACGACCTGCAACGCCACCTGGACGGGCTCCCGATCACCGCCCGCCCGGATACCCTGGGCTATCGCCTGCAGAAGTTCACGGCCCGCCACCGGGTGGCGGTGACCGCCGTCACGGTCGTCATGGCGGTCCTGGCGGCGGTGGTGGCATTCTACACGGTGCGGTTGAAGCAGGAGCGCGACCGGGCGCAGCAGGAAGCGGCCAAGGCCGAGCAGGTGATCGCCTTCATGGAGACGCTCTTCGAAAGCTCGGACCCCGGCGAGGCCCGGGGCGATACGCTCACCGTGCGGGAGGTGATGGAGGCCGGCGCCGTCCGCCTGCGCCGCGAGCTGGCCGATCAGCCGGCCGTGCGGGCGCGCCTCATGGACGTCATCGCCGGGGTCTACCAGAACCTGCGTCTGGACGCCGAGGCGGAGCCGCTGCTCCGGGAGGCCGTCGCCGACTGGCGCACGCTGGGGGCGGACGGGACGCTGGGGCTGGCCGAGAGCCTCAACAAGCTCGGCCGCCTCTACGGCCAGCAGATGCGCCAGGACGACGCGGTGGCCGCCTACGAGGAGGCGCTGGCCCTGCGCCGGGCCGCGCTGGGCGAGACGCACCGGGACGTCGGGGAGTTGCTCAACAACCTCTCGCTGATCCGCATCCAGCAGGGGAAGTACGCGGCGGCCGAGTCGCTCCTGTACGAGGCGCTCACCATGATCGACGCCCCGGCGGGGGAGCCGAACGGCCATGCGGGGGCGATGTACTACAACCTCGCCTACGTCGTCCAGTACCGGGGCGCCTTCGAGGAGGCCGAGGCGCTCTACCGGGAGAGCCTGACGCGGCTGCGCACCGAGCACGGGCCCGATCACCCCAACGTGCTCTACGCCCTGCAGGCCCTCTCCGACGTCCTGGCCGATCAGGGTGATCTCCCGGCGGCGGACTCGATCCTGCAACAGGTCGTCGCGCAGACCCGCCGGATTCACGGTGCCACCTCGGTCGATTATGCCTTCGCGCTCATAGACCAGGGCCGTATCCGGGCCGATCAACGACGGTTCGACGAGGCCATTGCCCTGCAGCAGGACGCGCTGGCGATCCTGCGGTCCCGCTACCCGATGCCTCATCCCAACCTGGCGCTGGGCATCGAAGCCCTGGGCCTGGCGTATAACCAGGCCGGTCGCTACGGCCCGGCTGCCGAGGCCCTCCGCGAATCCCTGGCGATGCGGCGGCGCCTGTTCCACGGAGTCCACCCGGACGTCAGCAACAACCTCGGCAATCTGGGCTTCGTGCTGCGCCGGTCCGGGGACTACGCCGAGGCGGAAGCCCTCTTCCGCGAGGCCCTGGCGATAGACATCGAACTCTACGGCGAGGCGCACCGGGAGGTCGCCACGGGGTTGCACAACATCGCGCAGATCCGGCTGGCGGTGGGCGACACCGTCCAGGCCGTGACCCTGCACGAGCAGGCGCTGGCGATGCGGCGGCAGCTCTTCGGCGCGCACCATCCGCACCTGGCCGTCAGTCTCACGAGCCTCGGCCTGATCCGGCAGGCCCAGGGGGATCGGGCGGGGGCCGAGCGCTACCTGGCCGAGGCCCTGGCGATCCGCCGCGCGCTGCACGACGGCGACGAGGCGCACCCCTCCGTCCGTGCGGCCCGGGACCGGCTGGATGCCCTGAGCGCCCCGTGAGGCCGACACCGGCACGGCCGGCGGCCTGGGCTCGATACAGCAGCCCCGGTCACCGGCGCGGCGTCGTGAACGGATGCCGCAGGAGGGGTTTGAGCATCTGCCCGACGACCAGCGGCAGCAGGCTCATGCCGAGGATCACGCCCCAGTCCGCCAGGTCCGGGGGCGTCACGCTCAGGACGCGAGCCAGCCCGGGCAGGTAGGCCGCCAGCAGCAGCAACCCCGAGCACAGCCCCAGCGCGCCCCAGACGTAGGGGTTGCGGGTGATCTCGTTGCGCCAGAGCGACGACCCGGCGCTGCGGAGGTTGAAGACGTGCCAGAGCTGCGCAAAGGCCAGCGTCAGGAAAGAGACCGTGATGGCTTCTTCGGGCGGCTTGCCCAGCCCGCGCCCCGCGATCAGCAACGCGCCCAGCACGGCGACCGTGAAGAGCCCCCCGTAGGCCAGGATGCCGAGCCAGTGTGCGCGGGTCAGGATCGGCTCCGAGGCCGGGCGCGGCGGGCGCCGGAGCACGTCGTCCTCCCCCCGGCCGACGCCGAGCGCCAGCGCCGGAAAGACGTCGGTGACCAGGTTCAGGAAGAGGATCTGTAGCGGGAGGATGGGCAGCGTCGTGCCGATCAGCGAGGCCAGGCCCACCACCATCATCTCGCTGACGTTGCATGACATCAGGTAGAAGACGAACCGCCGGATGTTGCCGAAGATGATGCGTCCCTGTTCGATGGCCGCCACGATGGTGGAGAAGGCGTCGTCCAGCAGCACCATGTCCGCCGCCTCGCGGGCCACCTGGGTGCCGCGTTGTCCCATGGCGATGCCGATGTCCGCTTTTTTGAGCGCCGGGGCGTCATTGACGCCGTCGCCGGTCATCGCCACTACCTGGCCGTTCTGCTGGTGCAGCGCGATGAGGTCCAGCTTCTGCGCGGGCGTGACGCGGGCGAAGAGGCGCGCATCGAGCAGCCGGCGCCGCGCGGCTTCGTCGAGGGCATTGAGGGGTTGGAGGTCGGCGCCGTGGATGACCGGGGCGTCTTCCTCCTCGACGAGCCCGACGGCGCGGGCCACGGCGCGGGCCGTCACCGGCTGATCGCCGGTGATCATGACGACGGTGATGCCGGCCTGGCGGCACTGCTGGATCGCCGGGCGCACGTCGCGGCGCGGGGGGTCTTCCATCCCGATGAGGCCCAGCAACGTGAGGGCTTCGTAGGGGGCGGCCCGGACGTCGTCCACGGTCCGCGTCGCCACGGCGATCACCCGCAGGCCGTCGGCGGCGAGGGCCTGGTTGCGCGCGAGCCAGGCGCGGCGTGTGGCCTCGTCCAGCGGCCTGGGGCCGTCGCCGGTGAGCACGTGCGTGGAGGCCGCGATGACGGGCTCGGGCGCGCCTTTGACCGCCACGCGCACGCCGTCCGGGTGCCGGTGGAAGGTCGCCATCATCTTGACGTCCGGGTCGAAGGCCTCTTCGCGGATCTCCGGCGCTTCGGCCGTCAGGGCGGAGTGCGTCAGGCCGAAGCGGGCACCGGCTTCCAGCAGCGCCACTTCGAGGGGATCGCCCGAGGGGTGCCCGTCGGCGGAGTCGGGCAGCGTGGCGTTGTTGCAGAGCACCGCCACCTCCAGCGCGGCCCGCAGCAGCGGGTCCGGGTCCGGGAGGGCGTCGGCCTCCAGCGACACCTCGCCCCCGGCCAGGGCGAGGCGGGTCACCGTCATCCGGTTCTCCGTGAGCGTTCCGGTCTTGTCCGTGCAGATGACCCCCGTGGCGCCGAGGGTTTCGACCGAGGCCAGGCGGTTGATCAGGGCGTTGCGGCGGGCCATCTGGCGCAGGCCCCGGGCCAGCGCGATCGTGGCGACGATGGGCAGGCCTTCGGGGATGGCCGCCACGGCCAGCGCCAGCCCCGTCTCGACCATCAGCAGCAACGCCTTGCCGGTCAGCGTGCCGCTGACGACGACGGCGCCGGCGATGCCGAGGGTGACCCAGATCAGCCGCCGCCCGAGCCGTTGCAGGCGCACCTCCAGCGGGGTGGCCTCGTCCTCGGCCTCGGCCACCAGCGCCGAGATCCGGCCCAGCTCTGTCGCCATGCCGGTGGCGACGACCAGGGCCAGCCCCGAGCCGCGCGTCACGGCCGTTCCCTTGTAGAGCATCGACGTCCGCTCGGCCAGCGGGGCGTCCTCGGCCACCGGCTCCGGGCGTTTGCCGACGGGGATGCTCTCGCCCGTCAGCGCCGACTCGTCGGCCTGGAGCTTCGACGCCTCGACGAGGCGCAGGTCGGCCGTGACGAGGTCGCCGCCTTCGAGCAGGACCACGTCGCCCGGTACCAGGTCCTCGGCCGGGAGGGTCTTCACGTGCCCGCCACGGCGCACGCGGGCCGTGAGGCGGTCGAAGGCGAAGAGGGCTTCCATCGACCGCACCGCCCGCAGCTCGGTGGCGAAGCCGATGGCGGCGTTGATCAGGAGGACGGCGACGATGGCCCACCCTTCGAGCGTCTCACCGGAGAGGAACGCCACGAGCGCGGCGGTGGCCAGCAGCGCCACGATGAGGCTCTTGAACTGATCCAGCAGGATGTGCCATGCGCTGCGCCGCGGGTGGGCCCGGAGGCGGTTGGGGCCATAGCGGCGCAGCCGGGCGGCGGCCTCCTCGTCGCTCAGCCCCTGTTCCGGGCGGACGTTCAGCTCGGCGGCCAGCGCTTCCCACGGGCGGGCCCAGGGGGTGGACGGCAGGGGCGACGGCTCGGCGGCCGGCGGGGGGGCGGGCAGGGTGGATGAGGCCGGGGTGGAGGCGGGCATGGCAGGGGGGCCGATGGACGCTGTAGCCGGCTCAGGCGGGCTGCGCGCCGGAGGCTTCGACCGGCACGGCGGCCCGGAAGGCGGCGGGCAGCAGCGACTTGCCGTACGGCTTCGTCACGAGCACCGGGCACGGCGCGCCCCGCACGATCCGCTCGGTGACGCTGCCCAGGGCGAAGCGGCGATGCCCCTGCAGGCCGTGCGTCGCCATCACGATCAGGTCCGTGTCCAGCGCGTCGGCCGCCTCCAGGAGGTCCCGGGGAGGGTAGCCGACCCGCGCGTGGAACGTGGCCGGCGCCTCCGGTCCGCCGGCCTGCGCGAAGAGCGCCTCCAGCCGCGAGCAGGCCACGTCCTCCAGCGGCCGCAGCACGTCCTCCGAAGCGGCGGGGTCGAGCTGGTAGAAGGCGGGGTATCGGGCCGGTTCGATGATGTGCAGCACGTCCACCGAGGCGCCGTAGAGCGCGGCCAGTTCCCGGGCATAGCGCAGGGCGCGCAGCGAGGCCGCCGAGAAGTCGATGGGGGCCAGGATGCGGTCGACCTTCACGTCTGCCGGCGGCGCGGCGTCCTCCGGGGCCCGCACCGTCATCACCGGGGCGTCGGCCCGGCGCACGACCTCCTCGGCCACGCTGCCCAGCAGCATGTGCCGGAGGCCACGGCGGCCGTGCGTACCCATGACGATGAGGTCGACGTCCCGGGCACGGGCAAAGGCGTCGATGGTCTCGCCGGGGGCGTTGCCGCGGGTCGTCACGCGCTCGATGGGCACCCCGCCGGCCCCCGCCGCCGCCACCAGCTCCCGGAGGTGCCGGTCCGCCGCCTCCCGCTGGCGGTGGTAGAAGGCCTCCTCGTCAATGCCGGCCTCGAAGGCGCCCCGCAGCGGATCGTCGCCGAGCAGCGGGATGACGTGCAGCAGGTGCAGCGTGGCTTCATAGCGGCGGGCCAGGAACAGCGCCTGCGCCAGCGCCGCCCGGGCACTCGCCGAGAAGTCGGTGGGATGGAGGATCGTCTGAATGTGCAGCATGAGGGCGTACCGGATGAGCGGGTGAGGCGTCAGGAGGGGGACGACGCGTTGGCCGCCGGCTCCTCCACGATGAGTTCCTTGCCGAAGCTGCGGACGGTGAAGACCGGGCAGGGGGCCATGCGGATCACCTTTTCCGTGATGCTGCCCAGCAGCAACCGCTTCAGCCCGGACCAGCCGTGCGTGGCGATCACGATCAGGTCGACGGCATGGCGCTCGGCGAAGTCCAGAATCGTCAGCGCCGGATGGCCAATGAGCACATGCGTCTCGGTGGGCACGTCCGAGCCGATGGTCTCCCGTCGGAGCTTCTCCAGGGCTTCGGCGACGCGTTCCGAGATGGTCTGGGCCGGCAGCATCACCGGGCCGATGCCGTAGACGTCCGGGAGGGTGATCTCCTCGTAGGCGTGCAGCAGGTCGAGGCGGGCGTCGTAGAGGCGGGCCAGTTCGCGGGCATAGCGGATGGCCTGCGTCGCGTTCTCCGAGAAGTCCACCGGCACCAGGATGCGGCGGACGGTGGCCGCGCCGCCCTGGCGGTCCCCGGGATGCACCGTCAGCACCGGGCACGGCGCCTCGCGCACGACGGCCTCGGCGACGCTGCCCAGCACGAGCCGCCGTACGCCGGAGCGGCCGTGCGTGCCCATGACGATCAGGTCGATGTCCTCGTCCTCGGCATAGGCCACGATGGCCGCGGAGGCCGAGCCGTGCTCCACCTGCCGGTGGATCAGCGGGACCCGTTCGGGCTGTTGCCGTTCCGCGTCCAGCTCCACCGCCCACTCAAACTGTGCGTCGGCCTGCGCCTCGTCCGGGGCATCGTCCTCGACCAGCCGATGCAGGGGGCTCGCGTGGGGCACCACCACGTGCAGCACGTGCAGTTCGGCCTCGAACCGGTCCGCCAGGAAGGCCGCCTGGGAAAAGGCGTCCTCGGCGCACTCCGAGAGATCGGTCGGGAAGAGGATCTTCTTGATCTGCAGCATGGCTACCTCCGTGGTTGGGGGGGAAGGGCGGATGCGCCGGCGGCGGGTCAGGACGAGGCCTCGGCGGCCGCCTGATCCGGCCGGGACAGCAGCGACCGGCCGAAGCTCTTGACGGTGAAGACCGAGCACGGCGCCCGGCGGACGACGCGCTCGGCCACGCTGCCCATCAGGAAGCGCTCCAGGCCCGAGCGCCCGTGCGTCGCCATCACGATCAGGTCCACCTGCTCCTCCTCGGCCAGCGTGATGATCTCGTGGGCCGGATGTCCCGGCCCGACCACGAAGCGGGGCGCGCGCTCCGGCGGGGCGGCCGGGCCGTCCGTTTCGTCGTAGAACCGCTGCAACTCGGCCCGGGCGCGCTCCTCGATATCCGGCTCCACGTCATAGATCGAGAAGATGCCGGTGTTGTAGAAGGCCGGGTGCAGTTGCTCCTGGATGACGTGTTGCAGGATGAGCTGCGCTTCGAGCAGGTGCGCCATCTCCTTGGCATGAGCCAGCGCCTGCCGGGCGTGCCGCGAGAAGTCGATGGGGACCAGGATGCGGCGGATGGGCCGGGCGTCGTCCGGTTCGTTGCCGTGCACCGTCAGGACCGGGCAGGGGGCGGCGCGGACCACCTCCTCGGCGACGCTGCCCAGCAGCAGCCGGGGCACGCCCCGCCGCCCGTGCGTCCCGATCACGATCAGGTCGATCGGGTGGTCCTCGGCGTAGGTCAGAATGGCCGGGGCCGCCGCGACGTCCCGGTCCACGGCGTACGTGACGGCCAGATCCGCCAGCGGGATGTCCAGTTCCCCGGCGATGCGTTCGACCGTCTCCTGGAGGTGGGCACGCACCGCTTCGAGCGGCATGCCGCGGTGCGTGGGCAGGGTTTCGTCGTGCGGGGTGGTGAAGAGCACGTCGGCATAGAGTACGTGCAACTCGGCCTCGAAGACGCGGGCCAGTCGCAGCGCGCGGGCCAGCGCCTTGTTGGCGAAGGCCGAGTAGTCGTAGGCCACCAGGATGTGGTTCAGGTGCAGCATGGGGATCGCAGCGGTTGGGGTCAGTGGTAGAGGAACAGCGGGATGGTACTCTGGTCCAGCAGCGCGTGGGTGGTCGATCCGAAGGCGATGCGGCGGACGGCCGACACCGAATGGGCGCCGGCGACGATCAGGTCCGCCTCGTGGTGTTCGGCATGGCGTAGCAGGCGCTCGGCGGTGTGATCGCCTTCCATGCTCGTCTCGTTCAGGGCCTGGAAGCCGTGGGCTTCGAGGTAGGTGCGCGTCCGGTGCAGCAGCAGGTCGGCGCGATGGCGGGCCGCCTCGCCCGTATCCTCGCGGATGTGCACCAGATCCACCGTCAGGTCGGTTCCGAAGGGCTGGAGCTGGGCAAAGCGCTGCATCGTCTGGATCGACGGCGCGCTGCCGTCGCAGGCCAGCAGCACCCGCCGGATCGGCCGCAACGACGGGCCCACCACCACGGCGGGGGCGACGCCGCGCTTGACGACGCGCGCCAGCGTGTCGGTGGGGCGGTCGGGGCGATTGTAGAAGAAGTGCGGGTCCCGTCCCACGAACAGGATGTCGTGGAAGTTCAGGGCGTCCACGATCAGATCGGCCGGTGTGCCGTCCATGACGAGCTCCTGGTGCGGCAGCCCGGCCTCGTCGAGCGTGCCGACGAACGTGTCGATCAGGTCCTGCGCGATGTCACGGGCCTTCTCGGTCATCTGGCGGCGGATCTTCTCGGCGTAGTGGAGTGCCCCGATGGAGCCGCCGATGCCCGTCTCGGCCACGATGTGCTTGGTGTCGACCACGGCGAGGCCGGTGATCTCCGCGCCGGTGCGCCGGGCCAGGTCCATCGCGTACTGCGTGGCGATCGGGGTGTCGGCGTCGGGGTCGAGGGCGACGAGGATGCGTTTGATCATGGCGCGTGTGCTCGGGCTGGGTGGACGGGAGCGCCGGCGGTCCGGTGGGGCATCTCGCTCCATCAGGATGCGAGATCCCTTCAGCGATGTCAAAAAAGGGCTTCCGGTCGAGGGTTTCAGCGACAGGATACGTTCCGATTCGCCGGAGGGTTGACGGGTGGGCAGGGGGGGACCTGTAAGCCGGAGCCGGGCCGCCGCTGTAGGGGAATCCCCTACGGGTCGGGTGCGGCAGATCCCCGCCGGAGGGCGTATCTTGCCGGCCTGCTATGATGATACGACAACTGGAACGTATGGAACAGGAAGGAAAGACCAAAGGGCAGGTGGAAGCCGCCATCACCACGGCCATCACCCGCTTCGAGCGCGAGCACCTGGGCCGGGGGCCGCGGGAAGCC
The DNA here is from genome assembly GCA_003285105.1 of Roseithermus sacchariphilus. Classification (GTDB taxonomy): domain Bacteria; phylum Bacteroidota; class Rhodothermia; order Rhodothermales; family MEBIC09517; genus Roseithermus; species Roseithermus sacchariphilus. The sequence goes on from CP030158.1 coordinate 3,114,415, forward strand.
CGGACGTTCATCGTGCAGGACATGGTGCTCGTGCGCCTCACAGGCATTCTCAGCCCGGCCGAGCAGCAACTCGCCACCGAGCCGGGGGGCGTCGAACTCATCAAGCAGATGCGTTCGCGGTTGATCGAAAGCTCCAGCCGCGAGCTGGAACGCCTCGTGGAAGCCCACACGGGCCTGCACGTCGTCACGCTCCACGCCGACCTGAGCACACGCACCGGCGAGCGCATCTTCGTCTTTACCCTCGCCGAGGATCTGGAGGCCCGGTTCCAGGGCGGCGGGTGAAGCTCCGCTGTTTCAATCCTGTGAAGATCTGCCCTCCCGGGTGGCATCCGGGGCGGGGCGATCCTATCTTTGACCCCGCTGGAGCCGGCGAAGCGCCACGGCCGGCGGGTCGTCCCTTCAGCCTTCATACTTCACGGGAACACAGGCCGACGGGCAGGCTCCCCGAGCCGGCTCGCGGAAGGTTGACCGACATCCGACGTCTACGGGCGTTGCATGTCGGTTTTTTTGTGCCCGTACCGTTCGTTCTCTCCCTCACCACGATCCCAGATCGATTCATGAGCACCACCCCGGACACCCTCGCGCCCGAGACGGCCGCTACCGAGGCCACCACCCTCACCCCCGTCACCATCGCCTACGGAGACGGAATCGGCCCCGAGATCATGGAGGCTACGCTGAAGATCCTGGAGGCCGCCGGTGCGCCGCTGCGGTACGACGTCATCCAGGTCGGCAAAGCCGTGTACGAGCAGGGCTACACGGCCGGCATCGCCCCGGAGGCCTGGGAGATCATCCGTCGCAACAAGGTCTTCCTGAAAGCGCCCATCACGACGCCGCAGGGGGGCGGGTACAAGAGCCTCAACGTCACCATCCGCAAGTCGCTCAACCTGTTCGCCAACGTGCGGCCCTCGAAGTCGTACGCGCCGTACGTCGCCTCGCAGCACCCCGGGATGAACCTCACCATCATCCGGGAGAACGAGGAGGATCTCTATGCCGGCATCGAGCACCGGCAGACGCCGGAAGTGGCGCAGATCCTCAAGCTCATCACCCGGCCCGGCTCGGAGCGCATCATCCGCTACGCCTTCGAGTACGCCCGTGCCTACGGCCGCCGCAAGGTGACGTGCATGACGAAGGACAACATCATGAAGATCACGGACGGGCTGTTCCACCGCGTCTTCGACGAAGTGGCCGCCGAGTATCCCGAGATCGAGCACGAACACCAGATCATCGACATCGGCGCGGCCCGGCTCGCGGCCCAGCCCGAGCAGTTCGACGTGATCGTGACGCTGAACCTCTACGGCGACATCCTCTCCGACATCGCCTCGCAGATCGCCGGGTCCGTGGGGCTGGCCGGTTCGGCCAACATCGGCGACGAGGTGGCGATGTTCGAGGCCGTGCACGGGTCGGCGCCGGACATCGCGGGTCGGGACGTAGCCAACCCTTCCGGGCTGCTCGTGGCGGCCACGCAGATGCTCGTGCACATCGGTCATGCCGACGTGGCCGAGCGGATCAAGAACGCCTGGCTACGCACGCTGGAGGACGGCATCCACACGGCCGACATCTACCGCCCCGGCCTGAGCCACCGCGAGGTGGGCACGCGAGCCTTCACGCAGGCCGTGATCGAGCGCCTGGGCGAGCGGCCGCGCCACCTGCAGCCGGTGACCTACCGGCCCGGCGGCATCCGTGTCCGGGCCAGGGCGCTACCGCGTCCGGACAAACGGTTCGTGGGGGTGGACGTCTTCATCGACTGGGACGAAGCCGGCCGCGACCCGAACGCCATCGGGGAGCGGTTGCAGGCGGCGGCCAACGCGGTCGGCTGGCGGCTGAAGATGATCACGAACCGCGGCGTGAAGGTGTATCCGGACGGGCTGCCCGAGACGTTCTGCACCGATCACTGGCGCTGCCGCTTCCTCCCGGCCGACGGCGAGGAGACGGCGTTCCCCCGGGTGCTGGCGCTGCTCGGGGCCATCCATGAGGCCGGCTTCGACGTCATCAAGACCGAGCACCTCTACACCTTCGACGGCGAGCGCGGCTACTCACTCGGTCAGGGCGAATGACCGCTCGGGCGGGGGCGTGAGACGAGTCCCGGGCTGCCTGCCGGCCGGCGGAAGGCCCGGGACCGCCCGCCCTGGTTGAGCGTGTCGAGCCAGGTGCGCTGTCCCCATGCAGCAGGCGGTGCAGCACGTCGAGGTCGTCGATGGTGATGGCGAAGTCGCCCAGGGCCTGCGCCAGCGCCGGGAAGTGCGGCGAGCGGTGCAGGAAGCCCAGCAGGTCGTCGTACCACGAGAGGCCGAGGTAGTCGGCGGCTTTGAGGGTCTGGAGTGTGTAGAAGAGGCCGAAGCCGAGGAGCAGATTGGCGGCGCAGTCGAGCACACCGATGAGGGCTACCGGGTCGCCTGACGTGGCTCCAGGGCATCGATGTCTTCGACGAGGCCGTGCGCACAGAGCTTGAGGCCCTGCGCGAGCACGTTGCGGGGATCGTGCGCAGCTTCACGAAGAGCGAGGTGGCCCGCCTGACGGGGTACAACTACATTCTGGATGCCATACATGAACTATAAATTCAAAGATGTTGTATTACGCTGCATCGTCCCATTGCTGTGGATAGAAAGGATAAGGCCGGTTCATGGTTCAGATTTGCTTTGCGACGAAATGGTCGCTCATGCTCACAATCCGAAGCAGGTTTTGTCAGGTGCTTTTAATCGTCTGAAATAAGTTCCGCCCAGATAGGACATGGTCTTACGGAAGGGCAAGGACAATCGAAGAAGGAAAGCAAACTGTCGAGTGGAGTCAGATTCAGGGCAGCTCGTAAAGAATCGGTATGACGGCGGTTTTCAATAGGGAAAGGAATCACGTCTTCGCCACTTCGGCAATAATGAGTGCCATACAGTTGCATCCTGGTTTTCCTGAGCATGACCAGGTCGATGTGATTTGCCTTCATAAGGTTTTTTGTTCGTACTATTAATTTTTTATATTTTTCTTGACCCCACAAAACATCTGTAGTATCTGCATCAATTTTACTTAGTAAGTATGGCAGAATAAATTCTTGAGAATTGAGGTCGATTACGTATTTCCACAAGATAAAAGCAGCGGAAGAGCCCGATTTTCCAACGAGTGCCTCGCTTGGAAATCCGTACTGCTTTACGATTTGAACCAGTTTTTTTCCATAAACGCGACCGAGCGAGTCATACCGCGTGCGAATAACAGGGTCCATAGTTTCCCAGTCATACCACATCAAAGGTCCATTTTCTCCGCCGAATCCGATTGAGATGGCGTTCTGGGCCGCCCTTTCCTCAGTGATTATTGTATCCGGTGGCAAGGAGGTCAAAGGAATCTCACCGCGTGCTTCTTCTACCAGTCGGGCATAAGTCTCAACCATGAAAAATAATTCCTGTTGAAGTTTTATGTTTAAAGTATCTCGATGTATAGTTTTTTCATCTTGCATAAAAGCGTTCATAGATGGCGTGCAAAACCATGTGATAAGAATAATCCACACGATAAATGGTAAATTGGGCATTGGCAGTGAAAAGAAAGGGGAAAGATTCATGGCTATCGATTCCGAATGCATCTAGAAGCCGCTTCCTATTCCTCGTCCGGCCTTGCCAGCCAGATTGCTAGATCCCCTCCGGGAAGACCAATCACCAGCAATTTGTTTCTCCTGGTCTCCATTTCAACCAGCTCCCACGACTCATACTGCGTATCCGGCAATACCTCCAGGGTGCTACCGTCTTCGAAGTGTATTTCCAGATGGCCGTTCTTGTAGGCGAAAGCCTGCTCGATGGTTTTACCCTCGAAATAAGGTATCAAGTCGGGCGCATCTTCCTCCCATCGTTCAGCACGGATGAAACGTTCCCTTTGCACTGCATCACGGAAGAGGGTATCCCCATGCATGCGAAGTTTGTAAGAGCTTTTCTCGCCTTCGAGATCGAAGGTGAGGCCGGGATAGACATAGCTGCGCGCGACGGTTTGTCCGTCGAGCGGGAGGAGCCATCGGTCGTTAAGCTCGATCATCTGCGGGATATCGATGCAACCCAACGAACCCTGCCGATCGGCCTCGGAGAAGGCGACCGGCTTGTGGAGCAAATTCAGAGCGGGACACACCGTCTCACTACGTTCTGGGTCGAGCAGGCAGGTATCCCCTTTTGTGCTCACGAGTTCGAACGGAACCTCGATGGTAAGGCGCAGGCTACGTGTGTTTTCCCACATCCTGATTGTGAACGCCCAGTTCAGGACGAGTTGTGTCACGCACAACTCATCGAGACGTGCGATGCGTATATCACATGTTTGAATCATTCCGTTCCGCCGTCGCCGCCCGGCGCGATCTTGTTTGAATCCTCACTCCACACCGCTACCTCACCACCCGGCATGCAAATCAGGCGAAAGCCCTTATCGTTGTACATTTGCCAGGATTCTACGTCATCAAAAGGCAGTACCTTCAACACACCCTGTTTGAATTCGAAAAGAAGCGTGCCATCATTTTTAACGATGCAGCGCTCTATGCGAGACCCGTAGATGAAACGGTAGGTTGGCAGACCGTCCATTTTACGATAACTCTTTTCACCGGGTACGCTCTCGATGACAAGCGCTTCACCCCCCTGTTTCTGCACTACTATGGTACCGCTAAGAATGGCCGTCACAGCCCTTTCGTCGAGCTCCCCGTGCCGAAGTGCTTCGGCATCTTCGAGAATCAACGTCAGGTCCGGCTGAAAGCAAAGTTTGGTGACATACCTGCCTTCAATCTCTTTCACGCTGCGCATATGACTCCCTTTGCTGTTTGGGTCGCTGTCTGCTGAAATCACTTGTTGTGAGCGTCGAACCAACTATTGTAACCTATCGGTGGATCGGTGTGTAGTCCGTGATGGACTTCTGGGTCTCCAGCCGTGTACTGCTTATAGTTGCCGGCGCTATCGTAGTAGCCAGAATTTCCAGCCGCGTCCAGCGGCTGTCCGCCTCTCTCATAGTAAACGATGTAGCCATCAGGATAACCGGACTTCGGATCCATGATGCGCACCATGTTCGCGTTACCCGATGAGCCCGGCTTCTGAAAAACGATGCCCTTGCCGTTGACGGCCACGCGTGCCGTGAAGCCCTTCGGAATGGGTACAACCTTACCGGAAGGGGTTCCCACGAAGATGGCGCGCGATTTTAACGCGTCGCTGGCGCTCTGGATCAACACCGGGCCATGCCGGATCGAGCCGAGGGCGGGGAACACCGGCAGCACCGCCCCGAACGCATCCAGAAGCACCCATCCCAGGTTCTCCAAGGATGGGTCCTGGAGAAAGTCATTCAGGCTCATCCCGAGCGAGAGCCAGTCCAGAATGTCCCAGGGAGTCGCCGACGGCTCAGCGTCCGGGGGGCAGTCTAAGCAGCAGGTCTGCAGCATCACGCCGAAGGGCGGATCGGCCACGGCAACGATCGGCCCCGGCTCGACGGGTTCGTCGGTGCAGTTGGGGTCGAGCTGCGTGGCACAATCGTCGCTGCCACCGCCACCCGGTGGAGGTGGTGGATCGTCCGGTGGAGGCGGCGGCGGATCCTGCGGGAGAGGTAGCGGCAGGGGATAGCTCGGCGAGGGATTCGTGGGCGGCGGGAACGGCGTTTCGTCGCCACCGCCACCTCCACCACCGCCGGGTGCGTCGCCAGGATGTCTCGGCCGAACCCGAAGAGGTGCTTCATTCCTGGATCTCGTCCATTACAGTGCTGATCGTGCAGCCTTCTAGCACTCTTGCTATCTCCTCAGCGTTGATGCTGATGCCCATCATGCCGGCAATACTCGATTCATCAACAAATAGCAGCAGGGGCGGAGATCCTGGCTCACGGTCGAAAAGAATGGCGTTGTCGAAGGCGACACGCTCGGTGAAGTTTCGCTCTATGTGCTGCCGCTCTCTGGCGCGCCGGTAAATGGTGATGCGCTTGATGGGAGAAGGAGATGAACGCTCAGAAAATGACGCGGCCTCAAAGCTCAACCCTGTCCAAAATCCACTTAGCGCTCCAGTTTCTGGAATATACTCTCCGCGAACCCATTCAGGTACAGCCGTCATGAATCGTGCCTCCATCCGGAAAGCATTCATCGCAAAGTATTCCGTATCGGCCCAATCCGGAAAGGAAATGGTCACCACGCCACCTGGGACCACAAAGGCAACTTTCTCGGTTCGAATTTGCATCCCATCCCCAGTCAGGTGCACTCGCAGACTTGAGGTGATCGCCGAACGTAGCGGATAGTGGATGAGGTATCTCAGGGCATTGAGGGTCTCCTGATCCGTTCCCCATTCGATTTTCGCGGGGTTGGAGGGTAGCTGTTCAGGATGATCAGAATGGCTCATCTCAAAACGATCCGAATCGAATTTCGCGATAGCTGTTTGACGGACCAAAAGGCCCCTGGATCTCGATCGTTGGAAGGTTTTCTGAGGAAGAGCGGCGTAAAATCATACGAGTCGGGTTAATGGGATCTCCAAACTCAATAATGTCGGGAAGGTTACCGGACGGCGCTCGGTTCGCGTACCGGCGTGAGAAATTGCCAAAGACCTGACGCGCATTGGCGTTCATGAGGCGGTACACGCGGCTGCTATCGCCGGGACGCTGGCCCAGTCGGCTCGCCTCATAAAGCACGTCAAGCTCGTCGATGGTGTTGGCGAAGTCGCCCAGGGCCTGCGCCAGCGCCGGGAAGTGCGGCGAGCGTTGCAGGAAGCCCAGCAGGTCGTCGTACCACGAGAGGCCGAGGCGGCCGGTGAGTTTCAGTCCCGAATCACCTGCAGCATGTGAACCATGGCCTCCGGTACGTCCACGCCCATCCACTCCTCAAAGTGGTCCAGAATCGGCGCCTTCCGGTATTCGTCCGACCAGTATGGCCTGTCTTCCAGTTCGATCGCGAGCTTGTACCAGCGCAGCCGCCCGGCGTCGATGCAGGTCAGCAGCGCCTCTAGCCGACGGCGCAGCGTCTCGAGACTCGGCCACGGGTCGCGATAGCGGGTCAGGTCCTCGGGCGAGGCCGGGATCAGCCGCGTGTGCAGGGCGTGCTCGACCTTCTCGGCCGCGATCGGCTCGTAGTGCTCCGGGCGGATCTTAGAGACCGCGAACGGGCCATGTGAATTGTTGAACGAGTGGCCCAACCGTTGATGCTGGTAGACATACGAGTGGATGAGGCCGTCGAAAAGGGCGTGTGCGTCGAATGCAGTTGTCAGTCCGCCAGGGATCCAAAACTGATAGTGTATGAGGGGATGACCTGGAAACTGGATTAGACTTTCACCATGCGTATGGAAGGAGTATGTAAGGCGTTTTGTCATGTGGATTGTGCAATATAAATGAACCGTGTTAAATCCTCCAGTAAAGTTCCGTCAGTTGTTGTAATATATGGAAGAACCAAAGCAAATCTTCTGAGTCGCCTCCGATTCGTTGATCTGGACTGTCGGATAAGGTGTATCGCGTGAAGGGTAATGTGTGAGGATGGTGGCTCCATCGGGGGAGGTAACCTGCCAGCGATCCGGGGCGATGTGGCGAATGGTCGTGCCCCACGTCTCTGCGAAGTTGTCCATGATCTTGCCGGCGTCGCCTTCGAGGATACGGTAGGCGCCGATAGCCTGCGCCAGCGCGGAGAAGTAAGAAGAGTTGTGCAGGTAGCCTAGCGGATTGTCAGTCTAAGCCACGCCTAGGTATGCAGCGATCCCTAGAATTCAAATCATATCAAAACCATGCGCTATATTAGTTAAAACGCTATCAATAATGATATTGCTTTCAAGGCAAACTATAAGATTCGATAATTAGCAAAATTTATTTGCTTTTTCAATAAAATACTGCACAAATTTAATCAAAACATATCATAATGAAATGTAATATATTTTTGTCATGTTCGATCAATACATACTCAGCAAAATCGTCAAGTAATACAACTTCTGGTTCCAATTCCCGCTTGTATGTCTCGTCGTCTGGATTAAACTCTAAATTTAGAAAATAACATTTTACCTCCTCTGGATCAAACTGATCAAGAAACAAATGAATTTCGCGTTTTGCTTCTTCTGGCACCGGACCGTATTGTTCAAGGTAAAACGGATCTCTGAAATGAGCCTCGATCCGATCAGCTAATTCTGTAAGAGAAAGTGGGACATAGTGCTCCGGTTTTATCTTGTCAATGCGAAAAGGACCATGAGCTTTCACGTCGAGAACCGTTTCTGTTTTCTTCTCGTTTTCTGTTGGATCAACCGCATTTTCTTCGTTTAATTCTTTCTCGGGGCCCACAAGCATATCATTGTGAATAGGATGGGCGATCAGGTCGCGAAAAAGTCGATTTTTATCGAAGCTATGAAGATGGAGCCCCTCAATCTTATAGGTTCTAATGCGAGCATAACGATGCCTCTGGAGGGGGATAACCCACCCTGATATTTTCACGAAATCGAGTTTCTTTTCCTTTCTCATTGTCTGATGTGCTTCTATATCCACGTTTTGTGCGTATTGAAGCGGCGTTCAGGTCATGTGCCAAACCTGACCTTGAATATATAACCTCTTTTGTTGATCATGAGAGTAGGAAGACCAGAGCCGCTTGTGGATAGGTAAAGCGTAACGACGCTCTCGTATCTCTTGATAAGGTAGCCGCCACCGGGAAGCCTTTGTGGCGTTTTACCCCAGGCCTTGGCAATGTTGTCAAAGACGCTTTTCGCATTGCCCTGCAGGATCTGGTATATAGGCCGACCGTGCTTATCTGTTTCCCACTTGTCTAGCCTTGCCACCTTCTCCAGCACGTCGAGGTCGTCGATGGTGTTGGCGAAGTCGCCCAGGGCCTGCGCCAGCGCCGGGAAGTGCGGCGAGCGGTGTAGGAAGCCCAGCAGGTCGTCGTACCACGAGAGGCCAAGGTAGTCGGCGGCTTTGAGGGTCTGGAGTGTGTCGAAGAGGCCGAAGCCGGTGAGTTGCTCGAAGATGCAACCAGAGCACGCTGACGAGCGCGACGGGGTCGCCGGCGAGGGCGGCCGGGGCGTCGGCGGCGGCCTGCATGGCTTCGGCCCACTCGCTGCTAACCCGGCACTCCCTGACGGTTCAGCGAAAGTGCGCGGCTCTGATTTTATCGTCCTTCCACTTCCGGAACACCCGCCGAACAACGTCTCGCGGGACTCCGATGTAGGCCTCCCACGCTTCCTCTTCGCGATGCGGATACCCAAGCAGGTTATTCAGCGAGTCGTTGATTGCCCGCGCCACCTGCCTGTCGCCGACATCATCCACCGCAGGCCAGCGCTCTGCAATGTCGCGTAGCTCTTCGCGCGTCACGCCAAAAAAAACGTTGTGGAACTCGCAGTCTGGAATGAAGGGGCCATTGGCTGCGGCCTTGAGGCATCGAAGAACGATCTCCTGCTCGCGGTCTGTAAGGTCAGAAAGCGCCATGGTTTGCCTCAGAGCAATAGGTCAAAGCAGCACCGCAATTTACTGTCCGAGTTCGAGGAAGAACTGGTATCCCTCGTCGGGCGGAAAAGCCGTTCCCAAATCTGGATCTGCAGGATTGAAGATTACGACGGTACCTGTTTCTTCGTCCCAGAACGCCTTTTTCTGGATGTCCGTTCGGAAGGTCTTGACCTCGTCTGGATTGCGGATGATGTTCTGGATCAGGTCGACGAATTCGTCTTGCGTATCGACGACACCGGGGGGATACTTGTGGCCGTGCTTGCCCCGGGCGTGCCCGGTGCCGATGAAGCGGCTCGCCAGGTCCTCGAAGAAGCTGGCGCGGGTGAGCCACTCGACCACTTCGTCGTACCAGGAGAGGCCGAGGCGGTCGGCGGCTTTGAGGGTCTGGAGTGTGTCGAAGAGGCCGAAGCCGGTGAGTTGCTCGAAGATGTAATCGAGCACGTTGACGAGCGCGACGGGGTGACGAGCGCGACGGGGTCGCCGGCGAGGGCGGCCGGGGCGTCATGCAGGGGGTGGGTCGAAATCGATACCATCTTCAGTAATCATTATCCGGCGCCTCAGTTGCACGCTGATATCCCAGATATCCCGCCACAGTTGGCAGAATTCAACACGGCCAAGGGGGTGGTTTTCCGGGCTGAAGCGAAAGGCGCTGTTGTCTTCCCGACGGAAAACGATGGCGGCGTCGTACTGAACATGTTCGTTATTGGAGTGAATGGTACGCTCGAAGATATCGACTTGCTTGATTGGAGGTACACCCTGGTGAGGCTTCATCCAAAGAATGTTGGACTCGATCTTGTAATTCTCTTGCAAATGGCCGAGAGTGACATTTAGTTTTCCATAATGCCATCCAGATGGGGTGTCTTTCCATGTATTGCAGATATGTATGCAATTATTTTCATTGACTGGGATTGAGAATTTTGGGGAAATGACATGGAATCCTCCTTGCAGTTCTAGGCCTCTGTTGTTAAGTATAAGTTCATTCGCTTGGCGTCCAATAATATGTCTTAAATGATGGAGTTCGTCTTTGCTGATATGTGCTGTATCGGTAAACATTGTCATTGTCGGGTATGATTACCAGTTTCCGAACCTGATTTCCCGCCATGTGCTGCTCTGGCCGAAGGGTCCGTCTATTCGGATAGAGGGAAGACCTTCGGATGAAGATCTATAGAGCGTCATGGTAACTCTGTCACCGTCAATGGCAGTGCTTATAACATCCGGAAAATCCCCCATTGGTGCTCGCCCCTCCCACTTTCGTGAGAAATTGCCGAAGACCGTGCGCGCGTTAGCCCTCATCAGGCGGTAAACGCGCGGGCTATCGCCGGGACGCTGGCCCAGTCGGCTCGCCTCATAAAGCACGTCAAGCTCGTCGATGGTGTTGGCGAAGTCGCCCAGGGTCTGCGCCAGCGCCGGGAAGTGCGGCGAGCGGTGCAGGAAGCCCAGCAGGTCGTCGTACCACGAGAGGCCAAGGTAGTCGGCGGCTTTGAGGGTCTGGAGTGTGTCGAAGAGGCCGAAGCCGAGGAGTTGCTCGGATCCAAGTGGTAAAATGTGTAAATATTACATTCCTAATACTGAGATCACGTTCTGCTCTTGAAGTTTTTTTTCGAGCCATTGAGCAAGCTTGGCCGCTGTGTTCCGAAGTGCCCTCAGGTTTTCATCTTCATGATCAAGAAATTCGCTTCTCGAAGTACGGAAAGCGAAGCCGGGTTGCGGTGAAAGATCGTTTAAACGTGCGCCATTGTCGATTTGATTGACCCATGCGTGTAGGTCCTCGATCACCGCTTTCCAGAGGGGAGAGAGCACTTCCGCAAATGAATATCGCGAAACGTTGGTCATCGGGTCATGGAGAATAAAAAGGGGTTCGAAGTGGGCAAATCGTTCTTCTGGAAGATATATGGATTCTTCACTGTAGGGTCTATTCTTCTTGTATGATCCCGGCATGATCTCAATGGGGTGAACCACCTCGTCGGGGTTGTCGGAAATCCAGTCCATTCCTGTGAATTTGTTTGTTTGACTATTCGCCAAGCTGGTCGAAGTACGTCTTGCGGGGATTGAACCTGGAGATGTCGGGCCTGAACGCGGTTCCCAGATCAGGGTTAGCCGGGTCGAAGATAACAATGGTCTCGGTATCGTTGTCCCAGAACGCCTTTTTCTGGATGTCCGTTCGGAAGGTCTTGACCTCGTCTGGATTGCGGATGATGTTCTGGATCAGGTCGACGAATTCGTCTTGCGTATCGACGACACCGGGGGGATACTTGTGGCCGTGCTTCGTCCAGGCGTGCCCGGTGCCGATGAAGCGGCTCGCCAGGTCGTCAAAGAAGCTGGAGCGGATGATCCAGTCGACCACTTCGTCGTACCAGGAGAGGCCGAGGCGGTCGGCCAGCTTCAGTCTCTGCAGCATGTCGAAGAAGCCGAAGCCGAGGAGCAGATTGGCGGCGCAGTCGAGCACACGGATGAGGGCTACCGGGTCGCCTGACGTAGCCTCCAGGGCATCGATGCCGCAGGAGAGCAGTTCGTCCCACTCATCCTGCGCAAGACGCTTCCAGGTGGTGGCGTCGAGCAGGTCTTCACCCCGACGGGCGGCGTCGCGGACCTTGCGCCCGATCCGCATGGCCTTGACCCAGGGCAATGCTGCCTCACAGGTGATCTCCTGCGGGTCACACGGCGGGTCTTCATGCTCTCCGCTGCCAGGTTCGTCCTCTGCGCCATCACCGCCGAACTGGTCGCATCCGAAGAAGGGATCTTCACAGCCAAAGGGGTTTTCTTCCGGCGGCCACGCCGGGTCTTCCAGCGGGTCTTCCTGGCCTCCTTCGCCCCCGCCGCTGTCACACACCTCGACGCCTTCATACCAGTAGCTTTCCGACACCGGGTCGAAGTAGACTATCTCCGAAGTCCCGCACGGGGGTACGTCAGCCGGCTTCGCCGGGATGGATGGAGACGCCCACCCGCCAGGTTCAGGGGGTACGGCCGTGCGTCTGGACGGTCGGCTGTTCGCCGCCCTATCCTGGCTCAAGCTCACCCACCGGCGCATCCGCTGCTCGATGCCCGGCACCTCCGGCACCACGGCCGCCAGCAGCCGCCGGTCCGGAGCACCGGTATGGTGCATGAGTCGATATACATAGAACACCGACCGTTCTCCGGTCCGTTCGAGCAGCTTCCGGGGAGGATGCAGCGTACGATAGCGGTACCGGTAGCTTCCGTCAGGCAGGCGCTGGCTGATGAAGACGACGTAGCGGGAGCCGAAGAGCGCCTGCAGGCGGGTCAGCGTCTCGAAGAGGGCAGCGCGCTCGGCGTCGGTGAGTGGCGCAGGCGCGGTGGTGTCCGCCACGACGGATCGATGTGTGGCGGTCGCCTTTCCGGGCACGGGCGTGGTTCCTGCCGGGGGCAGCACGAAGGCCCCGGAGGCCTCGCGGGCGGCCTGTTCGGGCGTTTCCAGCGTGGTGAGCGTGTCACACCCTGCAAGGAAGACGGCGGCCGTTAGCAGGGCAGCGCAGACAAAGCAGGCAGATCGGGGCGTCGTCATGGCGTTCGCGGGTAGAGTACGCGTGATCGATCCGAGGTCCTCTCTGGTTAAAGCGCGGTATGTCAGGAACGGCATCTCCGGGAGGGACGGTCGGGGCCTCCGGTCAGGCCTCCGTGGCGACGTCCCTCATCCGCCGAGAACGGAAAATTTTTTCTGCCTGGCCGCCTACGTGTATGAAGGATCTGTAACGGGTTGAGTCGGCAGGGCCTGCCGGCCAGTCGTCGTTGGCCTTTCCCTCGTTCTGCTCGTTCGGGTGGAGGCTGCCCCGGTTGCGGAACGGAACGCCGGCTCAGGCGGTCCGAGCAGGGCTGCACCGAGCCGGCAGCCTGGACCGCCCCCCGCCATCCCGCCTGCGAGCCCATGCCGAATCGTCGTTTCTCCATGCCCGTTGCGCCGTGTGACCGGCTGACGCGCTGAGCATGGACGCCGCGTATTACACTCAGATGGCCGAGGTCGAGGACCGCCACTGGTGGTTCGCCGCGCGCCGGGCCATCCTCGCCGCCGTGCTCGACGCGCTGCCGCTGCCCGCCGGGGCGGACGTGATGGAGGTCGGCTGTGGGACCGGGGGGAACCTGGCGCTGCTGGCCCGATACGGCCGCCTCGTGGCCTGTGAGCCGGATGAGGCGGCCGTGGCGCTGGCGGCGGCCCGGGGCGTCGCCCCCGTCGAGCGGGGTGCGCTGCCGGATCGCCTGCCGTTCGCGGATCGGCGCTTCGACCTGATGGCGCTGCTCGACGTGCTCGAGCACGTCGAGGCCGACCGGGAGAGCCTGGCCGTGCTGCGCGAGCGGCTCAAGCCGGGCGGCTTTCTGCTGCTGACCGTGCCTGCCTACATGTGGCTCTGGAGCGGGCACGACGAGGTCAACCACCACGTCCGCCGCTACACCCGGCGCGAGCTGGTGGCGAAGGTGCGTGCGGCCGGGCTGGCGGTTCATCACGCCACGTACTTCAACACCTGGCTGCTGCCGCCCATCGCCGCGGTGCGGGTGCTGAGCCGCTGGCTGGGCCGCGGCGGTAGTGACCTGGCCCTTCCGCCAGAGTGGCTGAACCGCCGGCTGGAGCGCATCATGGCCTCCGAACGGCACCGCGTCGCCTCCGGTCGCCTGCCTGCCGGGGTGTCGGTGCTGCTGGTGGCACGACGCGAAGGCGATTGAAGGGAGCACGGACGACGTGCGAAGGGTGGAGGGGACACGGTGGCCCGTGCGTCTGGCGAGCATCGACCATCGTCCTCCGCTCGGGAGCCTCGGGCCGGGCCGGACGTAGAGCACGGCAGACTGCCCGCTCCGATGGCTCTCCCTGGCTCTTCCAACGACGCCCTGACACCATGCATGCCCGTCTGCTACGCACCCTGATCGTGGGGTTCTGCGCCGGTATCGGCCTCGCCGCCTGTGGCGACCCCGCAGCCGACCTTGTGTTGATCAACGGCAAGATCGTCACCGTCGACGATGCCCGCCCGGAGGTCGAGGCCCTGGCGGTGGTCGATGGGCGGATCGCGGCGGTCGGGACGGCCGAGGAGATCCGCCCCTGGATCGGCGCGGACACGGAGGTGCTCGACCTGCAGGGGCGGCTGGCGATTCCGGGGTTCATCGAAGGCCACGGCCACTTCATGGGGCTGGGCAACAGCAAGATGATCCTGGATCTGACCGAAGCCCGCACGTGGGACGAGATCGTCGCGATGGTCGAGGCCGCCGTCGCCGAGGCCGAGCCGGGCGAGTGGATCCTCGGGCGGGGATGGCACCAGGAGAAGTGGGAGGCCGTCCCCGAGGGCGCCGTCGAGGGCGTGCCGACGCACCACCGCCTGAGCGCGGTTTCGCCGGACAACCCGGTGCTGCTCGGCCATGCCAGCGGGCACGCGGCCTTCGCCAACGCCCGGGCGATGGAACTGGGCCGCATCAGCCCCGAGACGGAGGACCCCGAGGGAGGCGAGATCGTGCGCGACGCCGCCGGGCGTCCTACCGGGCTGCTGCGCGAGAAGGCGCAGGGCCTCGTGCGGATGGCCCTCAGCGAGGCGCGCAAGCAGATGACGCCCGACGAGCTCGAGGCCGAACAGCGCGAGCAGGTGCGCCTGGCCGGGGCGGAAGCCCTCGCCCACGGCATCACCACCTTCCACGACGCCGGCGCGTCCTTCGAAACCATCGACCTGTTCCGCCGCCTGGCCGACGAAGGGGCGCTGCCGGTCCGCCTCTACGTGATGGTCCGCTATGCCTCGCCGGAGGAGCTGGAGGTGCGCCTGCCCCGCTATCGCCTGATCGGCTACGGGAACGACTTCCTCACGGTGCGCTCGATCAAGCGGCAGGTGGACGGTGCCCTGGGGCCGCACGGGGCCTGGCTGCTGGAGCCCTACCGGGACCTGCCCACCAGCACCGGCCTCGTCCTGGAACCGCTCGACGAGATCCGCCGGGCCGCTGAGATCGCCCTGCGCCACGGCTTCCAGGTGAACACCCACGCCATCGGGGACCGCGGCAACCGCGAGATCCTGAACCTCTATGAACAGCTCTTCGCGGCGTACCCGGACTCGACGGACCTGCGCTGGCGCATCGAGCACGCTCAGCACCTCCACCCCGACGACATCCCCCGCTTCGCCCGCCTCGGCGTGATCGCCTCGATGCAGGGCGTGCATTGCACCTCCGACGGGCCCTGGGTGCTCAAACGCCTCGGCCCGGAGCGCGCCGAAAGCGGGGCCTACATGTGGCGAGCCCTGTGGGACAGCGGGGCCGTCGTCACCAACGGCACGGACGTGCCGGTCGAGGACATCGACCCCATCGCCAGCTTCTACGCCACCGTCACCCGCCGCATGCCCGACGGCGAGGTGTTCTACGGCCGGCAGGCGCTCACGCGCATGGAGGCGCTGCGCTCGTACACCCTCAACAACGCCTACGCCGCCTTCGAGGAAGACCGCAAGGGGAGCCTCGCGCCGGGCAAGCTGGCCGACATCGTGGTGCTCTCGCGGGACATCCTGACGGTGCCCGAGGAGGAGATCCTGGAGGCCGAGGTGGTCTACACCATCCTGGGCGGGGATGTGGTGTACCGGGCGCCCGCCGAGCCGGCCCGCTGAGCCGGTGGGCGCGCCGGCCGCCGTCTGAAGATTCCGCGATATTCGCCGCCGGGTGCTTGATCTTACGCCGGGGGGGCGATACCTAGCGGGCGCCGGGTTGCGGACGCCCTGCCGGGCGCTCCGGACCGGTGCAGGGGTGTCTTTCCTCCACCAGCCCTTCGGCTCGCCATGGACCTCGGCGTTCTGGGCACCGTGCTGCTCATCGTCTGCGCCCGCGTGGCCGACGTGTCGCTGGGCACGATGCGCACCATGTTCATCATCCAGGGCCGCCGGGGGGCGGCCTTCGGCATCGGCTTCGTCGAAAGCCTCATCTGGGTGTACGTCGTCTCCAGCGTCATCAAGAACCTCACCCAGCCCATCTACGCCGTCAGCTTCGCCCTGGGGTTCGCGCTGGGCAACTACATCGGCATCACCCTGGAGGGCTGGATGGCCCCGGGCAAGCAGGTCGTCCGCATCTTCAGCCGGAACGCCCA
Organism: Roseithermus sacchariphilus; assembly: GCA_003285105.1. Classification (GTDB taxonomy): domain Bacteria; phylum Bacteroidota; class Rhodothermia; order Rhodothermales; family MEBIC09517; genus Roseithermus; species Roseithermus sacchariphilus. The sequence goes on from CP030158.1 coordinate 3,130,835, forward strand.
CGCCATCGCCGAGCGGTTGCGCGAGCAGCAGTTCGTCGTCTCCGAGTTCGCTGCCACCGGGTTGCAGGGGCCGATCGACATGCTGTTTCTCCAGACGGACCGCCGCAAGGTGCCGGCCGTGCTGCGCGTCGTCACGAACCTCGACCCGGACAGTTTCTACATCGTCGACGACGTCCGCATGACCTCGGCGAAGCCGCGGTCCGGCCCGCGGGCCTTCGCGCCCACCGGGTGGCGGGCCGTCTTCAAGAAGAAGTAGGCAGGCCGGGAGGCAGGCCGCTCAGTCGATCGTGATCTCGTGGGGGGCGTGGACGTAGAGCACGTCCTTGAGCGAGGGGTGGCTCAGGAAGACCTCCTCGCGGCGTTCCCGCAGCCCGGCCAGGTCGAAGCCCAGCACGGTCAGGTCGGCATCGGCCGAGAGGGAGGCGACCAGGCGCCGGTAGGCAGCCCGGTCGTCGACGGCCAGGAAGCGGATGTTCTTCTCGGAGATGGGGATGCGGCCCTCGGCGATGAGCTGCTGGAACCGCTCGCGGCGCTGTTCCACCTGATCCTTCGGCAGCGCCGCGAAGACGCGGATCTCGGCGTGCTTCCAGTCCGGGTGCCCGAGCAGGATGTAGCTGAGCAGGATCATCAGGTTCGCGTTGAAGCTATCGTTCCAGGTCAGCCAGATGTGCAGGGTACGCCGGTTGCCGAAGAAGAAGTCGCCGTGCCGGAGCGTCAGCAGGGTCATGCGCGTGCTGGCGGCGAACAGGCAGCTCGTGACGACCTCCTGCACCACCTCGGGCGGGTCGTGCACGGAGAACTCGAACATCACCGTGTTGTTGTTCAACCCCGAGACGCCGGGCACCTGCAGGCTCTGCGCCAGCGCCGAGATGATGGAGGGGCTGATGATGGTGTCCATGTAGACGGAGCTGTTCTGCAGCCGGGCCTGTTGCACGAGGCGGGCCTTGATCTCCTCTCCTTCCAGGAAAGAGCGCTCGTTCAATTGCCCCTTGATGAAGTGCAGGTACGTGCCGAAGCCGTGCCGGAAGGAGATCCACCGCATGAACTCCAGCGGGGCGCGGCGGTCGAACGTGCGGCTGTTGACCATGATGATGCTCGGGCGCCACTCCTCGGGGTCGGTCGGGTCGGCGCGGAGCTGGAGCTTGACGTGCAGGAAGCGGGTGGCCTGGGTCAGCACCCCCTCGAACATGGCGGCCAGGTCGTCGCGGTCGCTCTGGCCCGTGTGGGTCATGAAGACGTAGAGCCCGGCCATCACCACGAGCGCCAGGATGGCGAAGAGCGGGTCCATCTGGAACATCATGAACAGGCACATCAGCGCCCCGAAGAGGCTGACGTACCAGCGCGAGCGGAAGCTGGGCCGGTAGCTGGGCCGCGCGGCGAAGTGTTCCAGGAAGCTGATCGCGCAGAGCGAGCCGTAGGTCACCATGAAGAACATCGAGATCAGCCGGGCCACGAAGTCGACGTTGCCCAGGGCGACGATCACCAGGGCGATGGCGCCGGTGGCGAGCGTGGCGTTGCGCGGTTCGTTCACCTGCCCGACGCCCCGGGCCAGCCAGGCGTTGACCCGCTCGTTGGGCAGGCAGCGGTCGCTCCCGAGCGCCTGGAGCGTCCGAGGGGCGACGAGGATGGAGCCGATGGCCGAGCTGAGCGTGGCGCAGGCCAGCCCGATCGGGATGATCGGCCCCCACAGCGCGATCTTCGCCATGATGAGCTGATCGGCGGCGAGGGCATCGGGCGGGGCGGAGAACGCCAGCTTGATCACGATGGCCACGTAGGTGACCATGCCCACGAGCGTCGCCGCCAGCGTGCCGGCCGGGATCGACTTGCGCGGGTTGGCCAGGTCGCCCGAGAGCCCGACGCCCGCCGTCATGCCGGTGAAGGCCGGGAAGCAGATGGCAAAGACGAGCACGAACGGATCGGGATTGGCCGTCGTGGCCGTCAGGCTGACGGTGGAGGGGTCGAAGCCGTCGATGGGCTTACCCAGGAAGAACAGCACGAGGGAGGCGGCCAGCGTGGCCACGACCACGTAGAGCGCCCGCACGCCCAGGTCGGCCCCTTTCGTCAGCATCAGCCCGAGCAGCGCCACGGTGGCCGGCAGGGAGATCATCCGGGGGTCGTAGACGCCCAGGTGCTGCTGGATCAGGTCGGCCAGCGGGCTGAAGGCCTCGGCGAAGGCAATCATGTAGAACGCCACCGAGATTGCCTGCGACAGGTACAGCGAGATGCCGATCACGCTGCCGATGGTGGTGCCGAACGAGCGGGAGATGATGAAGTACTCCCCGCCGCCCTCGACCTTCCGGTTCGTCGCGATCTCGGCCAGCGCCAGCGCCGTGGGGATCGTCACCAGGTGGCCCAGGAAGATGATGCCCAGCGCCCCGAGCAGCCCGACGTGGCCGACGGCGTAGCCGAACCGCAAGAACATGATGGCGCCCAGGATCGTGCTGATCCCGGCCAGAAACACGGGCAGGGTGCCGAACCCGTGGCCCGACGTGGCGGGCGCGTCGAGGCGGTCGAGGGACGGGGATGCGGGGGCGGATGCGGTGGGCATGGACGTACGGATGGGGGGCCTGGCGCGCCCAATCTAATCGTCCGCGGGATGAGGCGCGAATCCTCCGGCCGGGAAAAACGGCGGACGAACGGCGAACGCCGGGACGGCGGCGGGGATCGACATTCGACGGTGAAATTTCGTAGGTTGAACCGACATCCTCCACCTGCTTCGCGTCGTATGTCCGTGGTCCATCTCCTGACGCACCTGCCGCCGGATCGGTCGGAGGAGGTGATGGAAGAGCTGCTGTCCGGCCGCCGTTTTCGCGTGGAGCGGATCGTCTCGCACGGGCACGTCTCGCCGCCGGGGTTCTGGTACGACCAGGCGTGGCACGAGTGGGTGCTGGTGCTCCAGGGAGCGGCCCGGATCGTGCTGGCGGAGCCGGACGAGACGGTCGCCCTCGGCCCCGGGGATGCCCTGCTGATCCCGGCCCACCGGCGTCACCGGGTGGACTGGACGGACCCGGAGCAACCCACCGTGTGGCTCGCCATTCACTTCGATTGATCCGCTGCATGCATACCTGTTCTGACGCCGGGCGTCGGTCCGCGCTGGCGCGGGGGTGGCCGGTGCTGCTGATGCTCGCCGCGCTGGCGAGCCCGGCCCGGTCGCAGCCGGCCCGCGCCGACCTGGAGGCCCTCACCGCCGCCCATGCGCCGGCCTCCTACGCGCTCCTGCGCGACCTCCTGCGCATCCCCAACGACGCCCACGACCCGGACCACGTCGCGCAGAACGTGGCCTACATGGATCGGGCCTTCCGGCAGCGCGGGTTCGAGACGGCGGTGCTGCCCACCGACGGCGGCCCGCCGCTGCTGCTGGCCACGCGCCCGGCACCCGGCGCCACGAAGACGCTGCTGGTCTATCTCCAGATCGACGGCCAGCCGGTCGATTCGAGCGCCTGGCATCAGGCCAGCCCCTACGAGCCGGTGCTCAAGGAAGCTCGCGGAGAGGCGTGGGTGGAGATCCCCTGGGCGCGGCTCTCCGGGGAGGTCGACCCGGACTGGCGGGTCTTCGCCCGCTCGGCCTCCGACGCGAAAGGGCCGGTTGCCATGTTTCTGACGGCGCTGGACATCGCCCGGGCCGAGGGGCTGGAGCCGTCGGTGCACCTCAAGGTCATCATGGACTTCGAGGAGGAGCTGGGATCGCCGCACCTGCCGGCGGCGGTGGAGCGCTACCGCGACCGGCTCGCGGCCGACGGGCTGGTGATCTTCGACGGGCCGCGCCATGCCTCCAACCGCCCGACGCTGACCTTCGGCGCGCGCGGCATCGCCACGCTCTCGCTGACGGTCTTCGGCCCGAGGACGCCGCAGCACAGCGGGCACTACGGCAATTACGTCCCCAACCCCGCCGTCCGCCTGGCCCGGCTCATCGCTTCGATGAAAGACGACGCGGGGCGTGTGACGATCCCCGGCTTCTACGACGGCGTCCACCTCTCCGACGCCGAGCGGGCGCTGCTGGCCCGGGTGCCGGACGACGAAGCGGCCATCCAGACGGCTCTGGGCATCGCCGCGCCGGACAGCGTCGGCGCCACGTTGCAGGAAGCCATCCAGTACCCGTCGCTCAACGTGCGGGGGATGGCGGCCGGGTGGGTCGGGCCGGCGGTCCGTACGATCATCCCCGCCACGGCCACGGCCGAGTTCGACCTCCGCCTCGTGCCCGAGTCGGACCCGGAGCGGCTGATCGGGCTCGTCCGGGCGCACATCGAGGCACAGGGCTACCGCCTCGTCGACGGCGAGCCGTCCGACCTCGAGCGCATGACCTTCCCGAAGCTGGCGGCGTTCTCCTCTCGCATCGCCTACACGGCCTTTCGCACCCCGGTCGACTCGGAGCTCGGCCGGTGGTTGACGGCAGCGCTGGAGCGGGCCTTCGGCGAACCGCCCGTCATCAAGCCGATGTCCGGCGGCTCCATTCCGATCTCGCCGTTCGTGACCACCCTCGGCCTCCCGGCCGTCACCGTGCCCACCGTCAACCCGGACAACAACCAGCACAGCCCGAACGAGAACCTGCGCCTGGGCAACTACCAGGAGGGCATCCAGACCTTCCTGGCCATTCTCACACAGCCCTTCCCGAACTGACCTCTTTTCCTCCGAGCTGCATCATGGATCGACGCGATTTCTTGACGCTCAGCGCCCTTGGCGGGGCGCTGGCCCTCAGCGGATGCCGTGCCGATGAGGCGACGGAAGCCGTGCCCCCCGGCCGCCGCCCCCGGCCCGTTCCGGTCCGGGACTTCGAACTGAGCGAGGTGACCATCGACGCCCTGCAGGAAGGGATGGAGGCCGGCCGGTTCACCGCCAGGGACGTGGTGCAGCACTACCTCGACTGGATCGCGGACGTGGACCGGCAGGGGCCGGCCGTCAACGCGGTCATCGAGTTGAACCCGGAGGCGCTGGAGATCGCTGCTGCCCTCGATGAAGAGCGGCGGGCCAGCGGTCCGCGTGGTCCCCTGCACGGCATCCCGGTCTTGCTCAAGGACAACATCGACACGGCAGACCGGATGCACACCACCGCCGGTTCGCTCGCGCTGGCCGACCACGTCGCACGGCAGGGCGCGTTCGTGGCGCAGCGGCTGCGGGAGGCCGGCGCGGTGATCCTGGGCAAGACCAACCTGAGCGAATGGGCCAACTTCCGCTCCACGCGGTCCTCGAGCGGGTGGAGCGGGCGCGGCGGGCAGACGCGCAACCCGTACGCGCTCGACCGCAACCCGTGCGGCTCCAGCTCCGGCTCCGGCGCGGCGGTGGCGGCCAACCTCTGCGTCGCCGCCCTTGGCACCGAAACCGACGGGTCCATCGTCTGCCCCTCGAACGCCAACGGCATCGTCGGCATCAAGCCCACGCTGGGGCTGGTGAGCCGGGCCGGGATCATCCCCATCGCGCACAGCCAGGACACGGCCGGCCCCATGGCGCGCACCGTCACCGATGCTGCCATCGTCCTCGGCGCGCTCGCCGGCGTCGATCCCCGCGACCCCGCCACGGAGGCCGCCCGGGAGCACGCCCACGCGGACTATACCGCCTTCCTCGACCCCGACGGCCTGCGCGGTGCGCGCATCGGCGTGGCCAGGAACTACTTCGGCTTCCACGACCGCGTGGACCGTCTCATGGAAGCGGCCATCACCACGCTGCGGCAGGGCGGGGCGGAGGTCATCGACGACGTGCCCATCGAGACGGCGGGCCAGTTCGGGGGCGACGAGTATCAGGTGTTGCTCTATGAGTTCAAGCACGATCTCAACGCCTACCTGGCCGGAATCGAGCCCTCCATCCCGTACCGTACGCTGGAGGACCTCATCCGCTTCAACGAGGAGCACGCGGCGGAGGAGATGCCCTATTTCGGGCAGGAGATCTTCCTGCAGGCGCAGGAAAAAGGCCCGCTGACGGAGCCGGCCTATCGCGAGGCGCTGGCGCGCTGCAAGCGGCTCGCCGGCGCCGAAGGCATCGACGCTGCCCTGCAACGGCACAACCTGGACGCCCTCATCGCTCCGACGGGCGGGCCGGCCTGGCCGACGGACCTCGTCAATGGCGATCACTTCCTCGGCGGCAGCTCCTCGGCCGCGGCGGTGGCGGGCTACCCGAACGTCACCGTGCCCGCCGGCTTCGTCTACGGCCTGCCGGTCGGCCTGTCGTTCATCGGCACGGCCTGGAGCGAGCCGACGCTGCTGCGCCTGGCCTATGCCTTCGAGCAGGCCACGATGGTGCGCCGGCCCCCGCGCTTCCTGCCAACGGCCGACCTGAGCGTCTGACGCGCCATGCAACCGAGGCCGGAACCACAGGCCGCAGGAGCGCATGCAGCACAAGCGCATGCCGGAGTGCCTTGCCGGACGGCGGACGCACGGCTATACTGCCCGACGGCCCCGTGCTCCCTTCCCAGACGGATCGTGCCCATGCGTGCGTGCCTGATCGCCCTGCTCGTGGTGCTGGTCGCGGCCTGCGGGTCTCTGCAGCCGGCATCCGGCCCGGCCGGACCGAGAACCGTGCTGGAGGTCGAGAACCGCAACTTCCTCGACATGAACCTCTACGTGCTGCGCGCCGGACAGCGGGTGCGGCTCGGGCGGATCGGAGGGGGCGAGCGGCGTGCCTTCACCATCCCCGACTACGTCGTCCGGGGCTCGTCGGACCTGCAGTTCCTGGCCGATCCCGTCGGCAGCGCCCGAACCCCCGTGACCATGCCCCTGGCCGTGACGCCGGGCGACCGGGTGCGGCTGATCATCCCGCCCTACTGACCCGGCGGCAAACGCACCGTGCCCGTACGATCTACCCCACGACTCCATGTTTCGCCTCCGCGCTTCACACCTGACGACCCTGCTGGCGCTCCTCCTCGCCGCCGCCGGTTGCGTCACGGCCGACTCGGCGACGCGGGCAACCGGCCCGCGGACCACCCTCGTGGTGGAGAACCGCAACTCCGGCGACATGAACCTCTACCTCGTGCGGTCCGGGCAGCGTACCCGGCTCGGGCGGGTCGGCGGCAACCAGCGGCAGACGTTCACCCTGCCCGCCTACGTCACCGAGAGCACGACGCGGCTCGTCCTGCTGGCTGATCCCGTCGGCAGCATGATGTCCCCCATCGAAGTGCCCTTCACCGTCGTCCCCGGGGACCGCATCCAGGTCGTCATCCCGGCCTATTGAGGGGGCGAAGGGGCCGGGGACGATCCCGCTCACGGCCTGCTGCCTTCCGGCCTCCACTCATTCGAAACGCAGGGACTCGACCGGGTCGAGCCGGGCGGCTTTGCGGGCGGGGAAGTAGCCTGCCATGAGCCCGATGAGGGCGAGAACGGCGACCGTGATCAGGGCGATGGGGCCGGAGAGCACCGGGTTGGCGAGAAACTCCATGGCGCCCTCCTTGTCCGGGATGCTGCCGACGGCCAGGACGACCAGCGCGGAGAAGGCCAGCCCGATGGCGCCGCCGCTGAGGGCGATGGTGAGTGCCTCGAAGATGACTTGCAGCTTGATGTGGTGCGTGCGGGCACCCAGCGCCCGTTTCACCCCGAACTCCCGTGTGCGCTCGCGGACGGTCACGTACATGATGTTCGCCACGCCGACGCCGGCCAGCAGCAGCGTCAGGCCGCCCACCACCCCCAGAAAGATCTGGATGCCCAGGAACACCATACTCATCTGCTGCTCCTGCTCGATGAAGTCCCAGATCCCCACGGCCCGCTCGTCGGTCGGGTCGAACTGGTGGCGGCGGCCGAGGACTTCGTAGATCTGCCGGCGCACGGCCACGGCCTGGCTGATCTCGCGGGGGCGGACGACCATGTGATCCACGTAGCGATGTCCGTAGATGGCGCGAAAGGTGGAGTAGGGGATGATGGCGCGGTCGGCGTCGGGGCCGTTGTTCATGCTGGTCTGCAGCTTCTCCTGCATCACGCCCACGACGGTGAAGGGCAACCCGTCGATGAGCACCTGACGGCCGACGCTTGCCTGCGGGTCGGGGGAGCCGAAGAGCCGGGCGGCCAGGTCGTTGCCCAGGAACACCACGCGGCGGCGCTGTTCCACGTCCTTGCTGTTGATGAACCGCCCGCCCAGGGCCGGGTAGAGGGTGCGCATCTCCTCGAAGGCCGGGTTGACGCCCTCCATGTAGGCGTTCGTCTTCGTCTGCCCGACGCGCAGCTGGGTGCCCCAGCGGCCGTACGAGACGCTGGCCAGGTCGATCTCCGGGATGGAGCGCTGGAGCAGCGTCAGGTCCTCCTCGGTGAAGCGGATGCGTCGGCCTTTGGGCAGGCCCTCGTAGGGCTTGCTCGTCTCGCCTCCGTAGACCATGAAGATCCGCTGCCCGGCCCCGAGGAAGCCCTCGCGCATGGTCTGCCCCAGTCCTTCCCCGAAGGCCAGCAGCAGCACCACCGAGATCGTGCCCCAGGTGATGGCGAACATGGTCAGGAACGCACGGGTCTTCTGCGTCCTCAGGTCGTTCCAGAACTCTTGCAGGAGGATCTTCCACATGGCGGAGCGGGCCGGTTTCAGCGATCAGCGGTCAGCGGTCAGCGGTCAGATGCTGGCCTGACAGGGGGGCGGAGGCATCGCCGCTTCAGCTGACGGCTGCCGGCTGACGGCTGACGGCTCTACGAACGGAGGCATTCGACGGGGTCGAGGTTGGCGGCGCGACGGGCCGGGAAGAACCCGGCGAAGAAGGCGATCAACCCCAGCAGGCTCATCGTCGTGATCAGCACCACCGGCGAGAGCGTCGGCGTGCCGATGAATTCCTTCACGTCATCCGGCAGGTAGGCCAGCGCCTCCACCAGCCCGACGGAAATCAGCATTCCCAGCACCGCCCCGAGGCCCACGATCAGGAACGTCTCCAGGAAGAACTGGAACAGCACGTCGCGCCGCCGGGCACCGACCGACCGTTTGATGCCGATCTCACGGGTGCGCTCGCGCACGACGACGTACATGATGTTGGCCACCCCGATGCCGCCCACCGTCATCGTGAAGCTGCCGATGATGCCCATGAAGAGGTTGAAGCCGAGGAAGAAGTACGACATGAACCGGTCGGCCTCGTTGGTGTCCCAGACGCCGAGGGCGTCCTCGTCGGCCGGGTCGAAGCGGTGCTTGCGGCCGAGCGTTTCATAGACCCGCCGTTCGACGGCCGGGCTCAGCGAGGCCTCGGCCGGCTGGTAGACGATGTTGCCCACGTAGGTGTAGCCGAACACCGAGCGGAACGTGGTGGACGGCATGAAGATGCGGTCCCGGTCCCGGGCGAAGTAGGACGAGTTCTGGGTCTTCGGCCGCATCGCCCCGATGACGGTGAAGGGCGTCTCGCCGACGTACACCTGCTGCCCGACGGCCTCCTCGTCGCCGAAGAGCAGCCGCTTGATCTCGTCGCCCAGGACGACGACGCGGCGCCGCTGCTGCATGTCCAGCGCGTTGATGAAGCGTCCGCCGGGCTCCGGGATGATGTTGCGCATCTCGGCGTAGACCGGGTCGATGCCGGTGATGGCGGGGGTCGTGATGGCGCGGCCCCGGCGCACCGGGGTGCCGCGCTCGCGGTACTCCGGGCTGATCCGGCGGATCTCTCGGATCTCCTGCCCGAGGAGGTACGCGTCCTCGGCCCGGAGCCGGATGGGGCGGCCGTCCGGGAAGCCCTCGAACGGGATCGTCGTGCGTCCGCCGAAGAGCACCACGATCCCGTCTCCCATCCCGTGCATGTTCTTGCGGTTCTGCTTCTCCAGCCCCACGCCGAAGGCCAGCAGCACGACGACGGCCACCGTGCCCCACGTGATGCCGAGGATCGTCAGCGTCGTCCGCAGCTTCTGGGCGCGGATGTCGTGCACGAACTGGCTGAGGGTCGTGAGCAGGCGCATGGTGAGGGAGGGGTGAAGGGGGATGAGGGGCGAGGGAGGCAACCTGGAAAGGGACGGAGCGGAACGATGAGGGACGACCCTCATGCCCACCCCTCAGGTCTCATCACTCGATCTCCCGGGGCGGTTTCTCGGCGACGAACTCGCCCTCCTGGAGCCCGCTGACGACCTCGATGTTGATGGCGTCGCTGAGGCCCGTCTGGATGACGCGCTCCTCGGTGGTGTTGTTCGGCAGGCGGACGCGGACGGTGGCGGTGTCTCCCCGGAATTCGATGACCCGCTCGGGGATGAGCAGCACGTTCTCCCGCTGCTCGATGATGATCTCCGTGTTGGCCGAGTAGCCGGCCCGCAGCACCACCGGACGGGGTTCGGCCTCCGGGTCGTCCGCCGGATGCTCCATCGCTTCGAGGATCTCGATCTCGACGGGGAAGACGGTGGAGTTTTCTTCCTTGCGGGCTTTCAACCAGATCTTCGCCAGGCGGCCCGTGACGCGGGCATGCGGCAGGGCGCCGACCTTGATCTCGGCCGGCATCCCTTCCTGCAGACGCCCCACGTCGATCTCATCGACCGTCCCGCGGAAGATCAGGTCGTCCATGTTCGCCATCGTCATCAGCACCGTGCCCTCCTGGTACGAGGTCAGCGGCACCACCGGGTCGCCCACCTCCACCATGCGGTCCAGGATGTAGCCGCTGACCGGTGCGCGGACGACGGTTTCGAAGTTGCCTTTGTCGGTCGAGACGCGGCCCTCGCGCAGCAGCGCCAGTTGCTCGCGCGCGATCTGGAGCTGGAGCCGGGATTCTTCGTAGGTGCGCTCGGCGCGTTCGTACTCCTGCGCCGAGATCAGCTGCTTCTCGAAGAGCTGACGTTGCCGTTCGAACTCGGCCTGCAGGTTCTTCAACTCCAGCTCCCGCATCTCGATGCGGCGCTCGGCATCGACCAGTTCCTGCGGGGTCGGGTTGGGCTGGATCTCCAGCAGCGCCGTTCCGGCCTGGACGTATTCGCCCACCTCGGCAAACTGGCGCTTGATGACGCCGGAGAACTGAGACTTCACGCTGATTTCCACCCGCGGCTCGATGGTGCCGACGGCCAGCGCCTTGTCCACGATATGTCCGCGCGTGACTTCGACGGCCGGAAGGCGCTGTTCGCCGTCGTCCCGGCTGCCGTTCATGGCCATGGCGGCGCCACCCACGGCAACGACGACGACGGCAGCGCCCAGCAGGATCTTGGTAGCTCGTTTCATGTGGAGATTCGGGGGCGAGATGGAATGGATCACGCCGCGTCAGTACGAGCCGGGAACGGACGAGGTTACAGGATCGGTACACACGCCGCTCCACGCGCCGCTCTACGCGCCGCTCCACGCAGCAGCGAAACCCGGTACGCCGTACCTTCTCCCCGGCCATGATGCCGCACCGCGGCCGTGGATGATGTCTCTTTCGATTCCGACCCCCTCATGGACTGGACGTCGTATCTGACCCGGGCCTGGGACGCCGTGGCGGCCTGGGAGGCCTCGTGGGGTGCGTTCGAACCGCATCCGAGCCTGGCCCTCGACCCCGACCGGCTGACGCAGGCGCTGCACGCCTATGCCGAGCGGTTGCACGGCAATTATCCGTTCTTCCACCCGCGTTATGCCGGGCAGATGCTGAAGCCGCCGCACCCGGCCGCCATCGTCGGCTACCTGGCCGCGATGCGGATCAACCCGAACAACCACGCCCTCGACGGCGGCCCGCCGACGGGGCAGATGGAGAAGGAGGTCGTCCGCGATCTCGCCGCGATGGTGGGCTTCCCGGAGGCGACGCTGGGCCACCTGACCGGCGGCGGGACGATGGCCAACCTGGAGGCGTTGTTCGTCGCCCGCCAGTCCCACCCCGGCCGTACGATCGCACACAGCACCGAGGCCCACTATACCCACCGCCGGATGGGGGAGGTGCTGGGCCTGGAGACCGTCGCCATCCCGACCGACGCGGCCGGGCGGATGGACCTGGAGGCGCTGGAGGCCGCGCTGCGGTCCGGCACCATCGGGACCGTCGTGCTGACGGCCGGCACGACCGGCCTCGGCGCCGTCGACCCCATCGCCGACGCGCTCGACCTGTGCCGCCGCTACGGCTGCCGGGTACACGTGGACGCCGCCTACGGCGGGTTCTTCGTGCTGCTGGCCGGTGAGGACGGGCCGCTCGCTGCGGACGTGAAGCGGCATCTCCGGGCCATCGGCGGGTGCGATTCCGTGGCCATCGACCCGCACAAGCACGGCCTGCAACCCTACGGATGCGGCGCCGTCCTCTTTCACGACCCGGCCGTCGGCCGCTTCTACCGGCACGACTCCCCCTACACCTACTTCACCTCGGAGGCGTTGCATCTGGGAGAGATCAGCCTGGAGTGTTCGCGCGCCGGTGCGGCGGCCGGGGCGCTGTGGTTCACCCTGCGCCTGCTTCCCCTCCGGGCGGACGCCGGCCTGGGGCCGATCCTGGCGGCCTGCCTCCGGGCGGCCCGGGCGTGGACCTCGCGCCTGCACCGGGCCGAAACGCTCCAGCCCTACACCGAGCCGGAACTGGACATCGTGACGTTCGTCCCTCGCCTGAATGCGCCGACGGCGTCTCGCCTCGATGCCGCCGGCGCGGCGCTGTTCCGCCGTGCCATGGAGGACCCGGACGATCCGGTGTTCCTCAGCGTGCTGCGTGTGGACAGCGAACGGCTCCGGCGCGTCGTGCCCGGCCTCGTTGCCGATCAGCCGCAGGTGCGCATCCTGCGCAGCGTGCTGATGAAGCCCGAGCACGAGGCGTACGTCGACCATCTGCACACCCGGCTGGCGGCCTGGGCCGCCGACGTGCCGGGCCTGATTCCCCCGATCCCATGAAAGACACAGAGGCACGGCCGGACACGTCGGTCATCGTGGGCCGCCATCCGGTGCGGGAGGCGCTGGAGCGCGATGCCGGCCGCATCGAGAAGGTGCTGATCCAGAAGGGCACCGGCGGCCCTCCCGTGGAGGCCATCCGCCGCCTGGCGACGCAGGCCGGCGTCCCGGTGCAATACGTGCCGGCGCCCCGGATCGCCCGGCTCGCCGCGGGGCTGAACCACCAGGGCGTGGCGGCGCTGGCTTCGCCGGTGGCCTACGAAGACCTCGACGCGATGCTGCGCCGGATCGCGCCGGACCACGAGGCGGTGCGGGCGCGCAAGCCGCTGTTGCTCTTGCTGGATCAGATCGAAGACCCGTACAACCTGGGCGCGATCCTGCGGAGTGCCGCTGCAGCCGGTGTCGATGGCGTGATCGTGCCGAGGCAGCACATGGCCCCGGTGAATGCAGCCGCGCTGAAGGCGAGCGCCGGCACCGCCGGACGGGTCCCCGTGGCCCGCGTCGGCAACCTGGCCGAGACGATCCTTCAACTCAAGGAGCGGGGATACTGGGTGGCCGGTGCCGCAGGCGACGGGGAGACGACGGTCTGGGAGATGGACTGGAACCGGCCCGTGGCGCTGGTGATGGGCAGTGAAGGCAAGGGCCTCCGCCGCCGGGTGGCAGACGTCTGCGACTATCGCGTGGCGATTCCGATGCGGGGCGCCGTCGAGTCGCTGAACGTATCGGTGGCGACGGGTATTCTGCTGTTCGAGGCGGCGCGGGTGCGGCTGGCCGCACCCGGCTGAGGCCGGGACCGGCAGCCGGGATCGAGGTCCGGCTCAGCGCTTGTTGACCTTGTAGACGATCTTGCGGATCGTGTCGAACTGGAGGTACGGGTATGCCTCCCGAAGCTGCTCGATGGCATCGTAGGCGGGCACGCCCGCCCGGCGCATGGCGCGAAACTTCTGGCGGATCTGGAAATCGCGCACTCCTTTGTCGCTGAGCAGGTTGTGTTCTTCCAACAACGTGTACACCTCGTCACTGATGAGGCCGGCCAGCGGGTTGCTCGTGTCGATGGCTGCGGGCTGCATGGCGCGTTCGAGTTGGTTGAGGAGGAGGGCGACGAGCGGGTGGGCTCCTTCCGCGCCCCGGCGTCCGTCCGAACGCCGGTGGGGCGAATACTTGCTGCCTACAACCTAGCACAGCCGATCGAGGGTGCACGGGAATTCCCCCTGAACGGTAGCGTGTGCCTCACGATCCGTTCATATCGAAAGGCGAGTCGTTCCTCATTTCTTCAAGAAGAACCGCCGGGGGAACGGGCCGGGGGGAGGCGTCAGCGCGTGCCGGGATACGCGGCGAGCCGGGCGTCGAGCAGGTCCTGGAGCAGGCGGTGGGGTTCCCGGGCGCGGTGGGCTTCCAGCGCGGCCCGGGCGCGTTCCTGCCCGGAGGCGGCCAGGCTGAGGATGGCGGCTTCCCGGATGCGGACGCCGGGGTCGTCCAGCAGGGCGATGAGCCGGTTCAGCACGGCGCGGTCGTCCGCGTGGGCAGCCAGTGCGGCGATGGCCTGCGTGCGGACCGCGACGGCATGGTCGGGCCGGGTATGGGCCACCAGCAGGTCGATGCGCTCTCGCCGCGGCAGGTCGAGGTGGTCGACGACGGCGAGGGCGGCGCGGCGGATCACTTCGCCGGCGGAGGGGGTCACGAGCGCCGACCGGGCGATGGCGACGGCGTCCGGGGCCTGCATGGTGGCCAGGGCACGGACCGCCGCGGCCTGTACGCGGTAGCTGCGGTCGGACTCGGCCCGGCGGCGGGCACAGCGGGCGGCTTCGGCCGAGGCGGTGCGGCGGCCCAGCGCCTCCAGCACGGCCTCGCGGACGATCGGGGCCTCGTCATCACAGGCCGCCAGCAGCACCGGCTCGGTGGCGTGGGCGGACGGCAGAGCCCCGATCAGGCGCAGGATGGCGGCCCGAACGGCCGGGTCGGTTTCGCTCTGCAGGGCCGTACGCAGGCCGATGAACAGCGCCGGGTCATCCAGGAAGGCCTGGAGGGCCCGGGTGGCTTCCAGACGATGCCCGGGCCGGGGGGCATAGCGGAGCTGGGCCACCCAGGCCGCTGCCGGCTGGTCCAGCCGGAGATCGCGCAGGACCTCCCGATCCGGGTCGAGCAGCACGAAGCGCGGCGGCATGGTCGCGGGCAGCGTGAACGAATGGGTTGGGCGGTGGAGGCCGAGGTCGTGCCGGTCGATGCCCAGGAGCGTATGCACCTCGGCGGCCAGGTCCACGGTGAAGACACCGGGCACCCAGTCGCCCGTCTGCACCTGCTCGATGGAGAGGGTCAGCGCCTCGGATCGGGCGTCGTAGCCGTAGCGGGCATCCAGCACCGGCAGCCCGGCGCTGTAGACCCACTGGTCGAAGACCTCGGTCAGCGAGCGGCCGGCGGCGGCTTCCATGGCCCGGCGCAGGTCCTCGGTGTCCGCCGTGTCGAAGGCATGGCGGCCGAGGAACGAGGTCAGGCCCGACCAGAACGCGTCGTCCCCCAGCTGCACGCGGAGCATGTGCCAGACCCAGGCCCCTTTGCCGCGGCTGTGGGCGTCGGCCATCTGGTCCGGCCACGTCCAGCGGTCCCACACCAGCGGGCGGTGGTAGCGTGCGGTTTCGTCGAGGTAGGCCTGTTGCAGGTCGGCCAGGGCCTCCAGGTAGGCCCGGCGGCCGTGGGTGGCCTCCAGGTAGGCCGCGGCCAGAAAGGCGGCCAGGCCGTCGGTCAGCCACAGGTCGGTCCAGTACGTGGGCGATACGACGTGCCCGGCCCATTGCCGGGCGACGGCCTCGGCCAGTTCGGCATCGCCCGTGTCGTCCACCAGGGCGCGCGCGTCTCGCAGCCGCTCCTCGTCGATCAGCAGCAGCCCGGTGCCGTCCCGCAGGCCCGGGTGGAAGTCGCGCAGGGCAGCCACGGCCAGCCGGGGCCAGGGATACGCCATCCCCAGCCGCTCCGAGAAGAAGCGCAGCATTTCGGGGATGCGCCCGAAGGTCGGTTCGAACGCGGCCCGGCGGCC
Organism: Roseithermus sacchariphilus; assembly: GCA_003285105.1. Taxonomy (GTDB): domain Bacteria; phylum Bacteroidota; class Rhodothermia; order Rhodothermales; family MEBIC09517; genus Roseithermus; species Roseithermus sacchariphilus. The sequence continues at coordinate 3,146,538 of CP030158.1, forward strand.
GGGGGGCAGGTAGGCGACGAAGGGAAGCCGACGGCCATTCGGAAGGCGCAGCGTGTCCTGCACGGCCTCGAAGGCTCCGATGGCCAGCAGCACCTGATCGGCGCGGTGAGGCTGGTCCTGAAGGAGGCGTACCCGCGAGCCGTCGGGCACGGCCTCGGTGGCTACCGTCCGCCCGGCAGCCACCACGGTGTGCGTGGGGGGCACCGTCACGATCAGCTCCGAGGTGATGTTGTCGGCCGGATGTTCCAGCAGAGGAAACCAGTAGCGCGCCGCCGAGGGGCCGCCTTCGGTCCAGATCTGCGTCGTGCCGGGCGCGGAACCCGGTCGCACGAAGAGCCCTTGCCGGGGTGTGGCAGTGTAGAAGATCTCCAGGCGGATGGGGGTGTCGAGCGACAGATCGAGGGTGTCGAGCGCGATGAGCAGCGAGTCTCCGGGGTGAGAGGTGGCCGGTACGCGCGTTGCGGCATGGTCCAGCCGTCCGGCGCGTACGCTGTCGACGGCGAGGCCGGCCGCCGCCAGGACGAGGGTATCCGGGGGCGGGCGCAGGGGCGTCAGGGTCAGCGTGGCGAGGGCCGTCAGGCGGCCTGCGGCCGGGTCGAACGTCAACGCCAGCCGCAGGTGCTCCTGGTCGAAGGCGGGGTGCGGGGCGTCATGGACGGGGCCGGAGACGATGGGGGGCGCGTAGGGCACCGGGGCCTCGCCAGAGGGCTGTGCGAGGAGGGTGGCCGGGACGAGCAGCGACAGAATGATCGCGCCGGGGAGCCGCAGGACGTCAGGACATCGGCGTGCCATGGTCGGAAGGGACGGGCCGTTCGGGCTCGGTGGGTGAGGGAGGCCGGTGTGAGGACGAGGCGCGGGCGCGCAGCGTGCGGAGGCGGGCCCCCTGCTGCAGCAGACACAGCGCCCCGACGAGCGTGTAGAGCACCAGCTGCAGGGCGTGGCCCAGCACGGCGTAGCCGGCCGCGGCGGCGGCCTCGAAGCCGTAGAGGTGTACCAGCGTCTGGATCGTCACGTAATGATACGACCCGATGCCGCCGGGCGAGGGGATCACCATGCCGAGGGCACCGATGAGCATGATGCCCCAGGCGTCGAGCAGCGTGATGCCGTACGGTTCGGCCAGGTTCAGCATGCGGAAGGGCAGGTACGCCATCCCCAGATAGCAGCCCCACATCAGCGCGGTCGTGGCAAAGACGAACAGCCGCCGCCGGGTGTGCAGCAGCGTCACGAAGCCATCCCGGAAGGCATGGAACGCCGCGAGGGCGCGTTCCGTCCATCCCCCCGGAGCGGCGACTCGCTGCGGATGAGGACGCGCCGGTAGACGATCAGCACGACCAGCCCGAGCCCGACGATGGCCCCGACCACCAGACCGGGCAGGCGCGGGTCCAGGTCGGCGGGCCACAGGGCGGCCAGCAGCGCCCGGATCGGGCCGAGGTCGTGGAGGAAGACCAGGGGCAGCGAGGCCAGCGCCACCAGCAGCGTGACCAGGTCCAGCACGCGTTCGGCGAAGACGGTGCCGAAGACGCTGCTGAAGCGGAGGCGGGTCCGGGCGGCGGCATGGGCGGCCCGGACCGGCTCGCCCAGGCGCGGCGCGGCGTAGTTGACCATGTAGCCGATCATGATCGAGCTGAAGGCGAGCCCGAGCGGCAGCGTGGGGCGGGGGTGTCCGGGTTCGGGGGGGAGCGCCTCGATCAGCGCCTGCCAGCGCCAGGCCCGCACCAGATGGCTCAGCAGCGCCACGGCCACCATGGGGATCAGCCACCAGAGCGTGGCCTGCCGGAGCACCGCGCGGAGATCATCCAGCTCCACCCCCCGGAGGGCCAGGTACAGCAGGCCCCCGGCGAGCACGAAGCTGCCGGCCTGTAGCAAGAGGCTGCGGAGGCGTCGTAGCATGCTGGTGGGTGGGGAAAAACAAACGAAGCGGAAAGGAGGCCTTCCCGCTTCGTGACATGGGGACGTGGCGGCGCTACGAGCGCAGGTCGATGACCTCGGCGTGCTCCGGCGGGGTGAAGGTAAACGTGTCGGCCCGGAGCACCGGGTTCAACTGGATGTCCTCCAGGTGGAACGTCATGCGCGTTTCGTTGACGTCCGTGACCTCCATGCGGGTCACCAGATTGTCCCGATCCCGCATCCAGATCGCGATGTCGGTGAAGAACGTGTCGGGGTTGCGGGGCTTGAGCCGGAGCAGGTAATGCGTCGCCCCGTCCAGCTGCACCGTCTCGGCGGAGGTGACCTCGTAGCGGTCGCTGTAGTTCAGGAAGAAGCTGTTGAGGGAGAAGGCCGTTTCATCCTCCACGTAATCATTGATCAGCACCTGGTTGGCGTCGGGCAGGTAGACCCAGGTGACCGTGCCGTCGGTGACGAAGGTCTGGGTGCCGGTTTCGACGCGGTACCGGTCGCGCTGGAAGACGATCGTGCCGCTGAACGTCTCCTCCCGATCGGAGTAGGGCGTCGTCATCGTCTGCTGGAAGCGGGCCTGGAGCGCATCGATGGTTTCATAGGTCGTCTTCAACCGCTCGAAGAGCGCGTGGGCGTCCTGGGCGAGGGCGGCAGATTGTCCAGTAAACAGGACGATGGCCAGCACAGCCAGCACACGGGCAGGGAAAGGACGCGAATTCATGGGCTTGAGAGAGGGCTGGGGAGAGGCCGTCGGTCGGGATGTCTGTGGGCAAACCGTGTGCCTGCGGGGCGGTCTGGTCGGAACCTGCCGGGCAGGCCGGGCATGTCAGACCGGGAGCCTGAGTTCGCCGGTGTCGGTTGCTTTTTGCACGGGAGGAAGGATCCGCGGCACATAACGTAGCAGGGTCCCGTTGTGTTCGATGTAGTGCGTGCCCCGGGGCGAATCCGTGTGATTTTTATCCCCCCGAAGGCCGCGTTCGAGGTCACCCACCGTTTCGCATACAGCATAGCGCAGAATCATGACAGACGCTACATCACTCACCCCGATGCAACGGGTGGCCCAGGATAGCCTGACCGTGCACCGCCTCTGCCTGGAGGCAGAGGGCCGGGCGCTGTCGGGCGCGTGGACGCCGGAGCCCGGACAGCTCCGCGCTCTGCGCGATGCCGCGGACGTGGCTCTGGCCACGGCGCACCTGGTGCTGCGCGGCTCCCCGTACCACGAGGGGCTGTGCCGGTTGTGCCAGGAGGTGGCCCGTGCCTGCGCCGATGCGCTCGGGTCGCAGGAGCACGGCGATGCGCAACTCCGGGCCACGTACGCCGCCTGCGTCCACCTCACACAGGTCTGCCGCATCCTTCTCGGAGAGGCACCCGACGAGACGGAGAACGACCACGACGAGGCGCTGGTCGAGACGTTTCCGGCCAGCGATCCGGTATCCCCTCCCACGGAGCTGTAAGGGCCATCGCCGCACCCGGACGCTTCACCTCCGGCCCCGCCTCACGCGGCGTGCGGGTCTGCGTGGAGCGGGTAGGTCGTCAGGGGGTGGTGCTGTGCTCCGTCCGGTCCGAGTCGGCTGGCATAGAGCGTGAAGGCGTCGATGCGCATCGGTTCGATGCGGACGTCGGCGTGGCGGGCGCGGAAGCGGCGTACCCGGCGGGCGTCGGGGCGCGAGAGGCGGGCGAGGGTGATGTGGGGATGGAACGGCCGCTCGTCCGGCGGCAGACCGACGCGCGTGAGGGCGGCTTCGACGGCGGCGTGCAGCCGCATCAGCGCTGGCGTCTCGTCGATGCGGGCGAACAGCACCCGCGGCCGTCGCAGGGAGGGGAAGACCCCCAGCCCCGTCCCGCGCAGCACGATGGGGGCCGCCTGCACCGTCGCCAGTCCGGCCCGGATGGCCTCCACCGCCTCGTCCGGGACCTCGCCGATGAAGCGTAGCGTCAGGTGATATTGATGCGGCGGCGTCCATCGTGCCGGCAGGGTGTCGTCCCGCAGGGCGGCCAGGGCCTGCCGGGTGGCATCCGTGACGTCGAGGGCGACGAAGAGGCGGGGCATGGGGCGGGAAGGCTCGGCGCAACCGTCGGAATCAACCATTCAGGGAGCAGCGAACGCACATGCCGCTCAAAAAGATCATCTCCGGCGGGCAGACCGGCGTCGACCGCGCGGCGCTGGATGCGGCACGAGAGGTCGGGCTATCCATCGGAGGCTGGTGCCCTCGCGGGCGCCGGGCCGAGGACGGGCCGATCCCGGAGACGTACCCCCTCGTGGAGACGCCGTCGGAAGCGTATGGGCAGCGCACCGCCTGGAACGTGCGGGACAGCGACGCCACGCTGGTGCTGGTGGTCGGTGAGCCGGAGGGAGGGACGGCCCTCACCATCCGGGAGGCGGTGCGGCAGGGGAAGCCGCATTACGTGCATCGGCTGGGGGATCCTCCGTCCGGCACGGTGCAGCGCTGGCTCAACGGGCAGGCGGGCCCGGTGTTGAACGTGGCCGGTCCGCGAGAGAGCGAGGCCCCCGGCGTGTACGAGGCCGTCCGGGCGTTCCTGCGGGCGATCTGGGCCGCCCCCTAGCCGGCCGCCGCGTGCAGGGCGTCCAGCAGCGCCTGCATGTCGTCCTCATCGTTGTAGACGTGGGCGGAGACGCGAATCGCCTCGCCCCGCACCGAGACGACCACGTGGCGCGCCGCCAGCGCGGCCAGGAGTCGCTCGCGGGGACGGCCCGGCGGAAGGCGCAGTCCGACGAGGTGTGCACTCCGCCAGGCGGCGTCCTCGACGGCATAGCCGAGCGTTCGAGCCTCCGCGATGAGGTCGTCGGATAGCCGGCGGCCGTAGTCCTGGATGGCGGCCACCCCCCAGTCGGCAAGCTGATCCAGCGCCGCGCGCAGCATCGGGACCAGGATGAAGTTGGAGCGCTCGCCGACGTCGTAGCGCACGGCGCCGGGCTGGTAGGCGTCCACGTAATCGACCAGGCCGCTGAAGACCTCGCTCCCGCGGCGGGTGATCCAGTTCTCCTCCAGCGGCCGACCGTCGTCGAAGCGGGGGCCGAAGTAGGCCACGCCCAGGCTGTACGGCCCCATGAGCCACTTGTACCCGGCACACACGAGCGCATCCGGCTGGAGGGCCTGCACGTCGAACGGCAGCGCGCCGACCGACTGCGTGCCGTCGACCACCAGCGCCGCCCCCACCTCCCGGGCACGGCCCCCGATTCGCTCCAGGTCGAACCGCGTCCCGTCGGTCCAGTGCACGTGCCCGAGGGCGACGATGGCCGTGCCGGGCGTGATGGCGTCCAACAGGCGCTCGTTCCAGCGGCGGCCCCGTTCCGGGCCCGCAGGTGCCGGGACGGTGTGGACGACGGCCCCGCGTTCGGCGGCGAGGCGACGCCACGGATAGACGTTGCTCGGGAACTGCTCGCCGGCCACCACGATGCGCGCGCAGCGGGGCACGGGCAGGTTCTGCGCGGCCGTGGCCAGCCCGTAGGAGGCCGAAGGGATCAGGGCGATGCGGGACGGGTCCGGCGCGTTGACCAGCGCCGCAAACCGCTCGCGGACCCGGTCGCTCTCCGCAAAAAAGGCCGCGGCGTCGATGGTCGCCGGATTGCGCTTGCGCCGGATTCCGGCGATGCCGGCGGCCTCGACCTGCCGCAACAGGGGCGACATGTAGGCGGTGTTCAGATAATGCAGATCCTCCGGCAGGGAGAACCGGTGCTTCTGGCAGGTGAGCATGCCCCGGTACGTCGTTGCGTGATACCCGCCCTCAACCTACGCGCCGGAACGCAGGGATGCTACACGGGCTGCTGGCTGTGGGCTGCTGGCTTCTCGCTGCGGGGTCGCCCGGTGGGCGTCGGGCGGCGGCGCTGTGCCAGGCCGAGGCATCGAGGCGGTCGGGGGCGTCCGATCGTGGCGGCTTCGGGGCCGGATGGAGGGGCGGCGGCGGAGGGGCTGGACGGCGAGGCCGGTGGAGGGGCGGTTTCGTCCGGTGGGGCGGGGGCGGGGTGATGCGCCGCTCGACGTCGATGAGCCGCACCGGAGGCGACGGGGCGAGCAGGCGGTCGAGGTAGATGCTGAAGTTCAGCAGGAACAGCCCGAGGGCCGTCAGGCCCAGGAGTGGAACGAGCCAGGTGGATGTGGACGGATGAGCCATGGGCGACCTCCGTGGGACGGGTGAGCGGAACGCCGGCACGAGGCCGGGCCGCCCCCGGGGCCGCCCCTCGCTAGTCGGAGGAGGAAGGCTCGGGGCGCCGACGGTGGCGATGGGCGAAGAGGTCCTCCCCGGCTTCGACGCGGCGGGCGGCCCGGGTGAACAGGTAGGCCAGCGCCGCGACGCCGATCAGGATGGTGGCGACGAACGGGACCCAGAACACCAGGTCGTCCGCCACCCGTTCCCAGGGATGCAGAAGCGTCTTGTCCAGGAGCCACGCCAGCAGCCCGAGGCCCGTCAGCACCAGGAGCCCGGCTGCGCCTTTCAGCATCAACGCCGGAAGCCGGGGGTTATTGTGTGTCGTCATCGTCCCGGAGGTCAGGCGGGGATCGGAGCCGGCCGCACGGCGATGCCGGCCTCCTGCAGGAACTGCTTGGCTTCCGTGATGCTGTAGGTGCGGAAGTGGAAGATCGACGCGGCGAGCACCGCATCGGCCTGCCCTTGCACCAGCGCGTCCCGGAGGTGCTCCAGCGTGCCCGCACCGCCCGAGGCGATCACGGGAATCCGTACGCGCTCGCTGATGGTCCGCAGCAGATCCAGGTCATAGCCGTCCTTCGTGCCGTCGCGGTCCATCGACGTCACCAGCAGCTCGCCGGCGCCGCGGCGTTCCGCTTCCACGGCCCAGGCCACCGCGTCGATGCCCGTGCCCCGGCGCCCGCCGTGGGTGAAGACCTCCCAGCGCGGCGGATCGTCGCTCGTCCGCTTGGCGTCGATGGCGACGACGATGCATTGCGAGCCGAACGCCTCGGCGCCCTCGGTGATGATCTCCGGATGCTTCAGCGCCGCCGAGTTGAGCGACACCTTGTCCGCCCCGGCCTGGAGCATCGCCCGGATGTCTTCGAGCGTGCGCAGCCCGCCGCCCACGGTCAGCGGGATGAAGACCTGGTCGGCCGTGCGGCGGACGACGTCGTGCATGATGCCGCGCCCCTCGTGGGTGGCCGTGATGTCGAGGAAGACGAGCTCGTCTGCCCCGGCCGCGTCGTAGAACCGGGCCTGTTCGACGGGATCGCCGGCGTCGATCAGGTCGACGAAGTTGACGCCTTTGACGACGCGACCCTGGTCGACGTCGAGGCACGGGATGATGCGCTTGGCGAGCATGGCGGACGAGGCGTTGCGGAGCAGGACGGCGGCCGGGGGGAGCACGGCGGCGGAGCGCTGCGGCGGAGGGGGTCAGCAGGGATGCTGGAGGCCCGTCTTCAGCGGAGCCGTGGAGTACCGGTCGAGGTCGACGTGGTCCTTGTCGTGCCAGCACCAGATGTGCTGGCAGGGGAACCGGTTCTCGTAGAGGGCGCGGCCGATGATGACCGAATCGACGCGGTAGGGTTGCAGCTCCTTGATGCGGAGCAGGTCGCGGTAGCCGCCCACCCCCCCGGAGGCGGTGATGCGGGCCTTCTGGAGGCGCTCGCCGAGCGAACGGTAGGCGTCGACGTTCGGCCCCTGGAGCGTGCCATCGCGGCTGATGTCGGTGTAGACGATCCGCCGCACGCCGCGCCGTTCCATGTCGAGCGCCATCTCCACGGCGTCCAGGCCGCTGCCCTCGGTCCATCCCTGCACGCGCACCTCGCCGTCCCGCGCATCGATGCCGACGACGACGCGGCTACAGCCATACCGGGCAATGGCTTCCGAGACGAACTCGGGCTCGCGCGCAGCCACGGTGCCGAGGATGACGCGCGAGACGCCTGCCTCCAGCGCGGCGTCGATGTCGTCCATCGTGCGGATGCCACCGCCGAGTTGGATGGGGATGTCCAGCGCCTGGCAGATCTCCCGGATGACCGGGCGGTTGTCGTCCGCGCCGCCCCGGGCGGCGTCGAGGTCGACCAGGTGCAGGACGCGGGCGTTCTGGACGCGCCACAGCTTGGCCATCTTGACGGGGTCGGTGAAGTACACCGTTTCGTCCTCGTAGGACCCCTGATAGAGCCGTACGCAGTGGCCGCCTCGCAGGTCGATGGCTGGAATGACCAGAGTCATAAGCAGGGGAGCGGATGCGGGCCTGTCCGGTGGGGCCGGGGCCCAAAAGAAAGGGCAGGAAGGTCGTCGCCTCCGCTGCCCGTGATACGCGTGTCGATGGGGGTCAGGTGGTCATCGCCGCGAAGTTCTCCAGGATACGGAGCCCGTTTCGCTGGCTTTTCTCGGGGTGAAACTGGACCCCATAGACGTTGTTCCTCCCCACGATGGCCGGGAACGGCACGCCGTAGGTGGTGAGTCCCAGGACGTCCTCCGGCCGTTCGGGGGCGGCGTGGTAGGAATGTACGAAGTAGAAATACGCCCCGTCGTCCAGGCCGCGGAGCAGGGGGGCTTCCCGCTGGATCGCCACGGTGTTCCAGCCCATGTGGGGGACCTTGAGCACCGGCGCGTCGGCCTCGACGGGTCCGGCCGAGCCGTCGTCGGTGGCGCAGGCGGCCGAGGCCGGCTCGTAGGCCCCCTGGAAGCGGACGACCCGGCCCGGCAGGAGGCCCAGCCCGCGGTGCGCGCCCATCTCTTCGCTGACCTCGAAGAGCAGTTGCATGCCGACGCACACGCCCAGGAACGGCTTCCCGGCGGCGACGGCGTCCCGGATGGGCTGCTCCAGCCCCCGGCGGCGGATCTCGTCGGCGCAGGCTCCGAAGGCGCCGACGCCCGGCAGCACCACCCGCTCGGCCTGAGCAAGGGCCTCCGGGTCGTCCGTCCGCAGCACCGCAGCCCCGACGGCCTCGAACGCCTTCTCGATGGAGCGCAGGTTGCCGATGCCGTAATCGATGATGGTAACCATGGAAAGGAGGGTTGAGTGCGAGGGTCCGGGCCGGAGCGTGCGAGGAACCGGGCCGGAGGGGAAACGCGCATCGGCCCCGACCCCGCACGCCGTTCAGTCGTTGCCGGCGAGTTCCTTCGAGCGGGCGGTGGCGGTGGCGACGGCGTTGATCAGCATCGTGCGCAGCCCGTGCGACTCCAGCTCGGCCACGGCCGCGATGGCCGTGCCGCCGGGCGTGGTCACCTCGTCCCGCAGGATGGCCGGGTGTTTGCCCGTGTCCAGGACCAGCTTGGCCGCACCGTAGACGGTCTGCGCCGCCAGCCGGAAGGCCGTCGGCCGGGGGATCCCCTGCTTGACGCCCGCGTCGGTCAGGGCTTCGATGAACATGTAGACGTAGGCCGGCCCGCTGCCCGAGAGCCCCGTGACGGCGTCCATCAAATACTCCGGCACGATCTCCACCCGACCCACCGACTCGAACATCTCCCGGGCGATCTCCAGATGATGCTCCCCGGCGTGGCGCCCCCGGGAGATCGCGGTCGCCCCCTCGTCCACGAGCATGGGCGTGTTCGGCATCGTGCGGATGACGGCCATGGGGCGACCGAAGGCGGCCTGCAGGTAGTCCGTCGTCAGCCCGGCCAGCACCGACACGATCATCGCGTCGGCCTCGACGTGGGTTCGGATCTGGGCGATCACGTCGCGGGCGTTCTGGGGCTTGATGGCGAGCACCACCACGGAGGCGCCCCGTACGGCCGCCGCGTTGTCGGTGCCGATCTGGATGTCGGGGAATTCGCTCTGGAGATCCGACAGCATGGCCGGGTTGCGGCGGGTGGCCCGGATCTGGCCCGGTTCGAGGCCGTGGCCGTGCAGCAACCCGCCCAGGAGCGCCCGGCCGATGTTGCCGGCTCCGATGATGGCGACGGTCTGGTCGTTGAGCATGGATCAGAGGTCTTGCGAGGGGTGAACGTCGAAGGAATCACGGGTGGACGATGGCCGGACGGCGCCGATCGGCGTCACGCCGCCGGGGCTGATCGGCCCCCGTCGATGGGGCACCGGGTCATCCCGACAGGCGGCCTTTGGTCGAGAGCACGCGGGTGTGCGCGGGATCGCGGTAGATGGCGAGGTGCAGGGCGCGTGCGGCGGCCTTGAACATCGCCTCGATCTTGTGATGCTCGTTTTCCCCGTAGAGGACACTCAGGTGCAGGTTACACCGCACCTGCTCGGCGAAGGCATACCAGAAGTGCCGTACCATCTCCGTGGACAACGCCCCGACGCGGTTCCGCTGGAAAGTGGCCTCATAGTGCAGGTAGAAGCGCCCCGAGAGGTCCACCACGCAGCGGGCGAGGGCCTCGTCCATCGGCACGTAGGCATGGCCGTAGCGGGCGATGTAGGCTTTATCCCCCAGGGCCTCGGCAAAGGCCTGGCCGAGCGTGATGCCGACGTCCTCCACGGTGTGATGATCGTCCACGTGCAGGTCGCCGTCGCAGCGGACCGTCAGGTCGAAGCGTCCGTGCCGGGCGAAGAGGTCCAGCATGTGATCCAGGAAGCCGATGCCGGTCTGGTTGCTGTACGTGCCCTCCCCGTCGAGGGTGAGGGTCACGGCGACGTCGGTTTCGGCGGTCGTCCGGCGGACGTCGGCGGTGCGGGGGGGGAAGTCGGAGGCGGGCATGGGGGCGAAGCGGGTGGCGGATGCGAAACCGGAAAAATATAGCACGCCGCCGTTGGAAGAACCCGTGAAGGCGCAACGGAGTGCGCGTTGAGGCGTCCGGGAGCCTCCGCGAGGCGGGTGGCTGTGCTATATTGCCCGCTTCGCCACCGACTGCTACCGATTGAACCGTGCCATCAGCATGCCGGAGAAGACGTTTACCCGTACGCTCGTGACGGCGGCCCTGCCGTACGCCAACGGGCCGATCCACATCGGGCATCTGGCCGGGGCGTACCTGCCGGCCGACCTCTACTGCCGCTACCGGCGGCTCACGGGGGATGACCTCGTGTTCGTCTGCGGCTCCGATGAGATGGGGGTGGCCATCCTCATGCGCGCCCTGGCCGAGGGCACCACGCCCCGGGCCATCGTGGATCGCTACCACCCGATGATCGAGGCCAGCTTCCGGGCCTTCGGCATGAGCTTCGACTACTACGGTCGGACGACCTCCCCCACGCATGCCGAGACGAGCCAGGATTTCTTCCGGCGCCTCGCCGAGCAGGACCTGTTCAAGCTCAAAACCGAGGAGCAGCTCTTCGACCCCGAGGCCGGGATCTTCCTGGCCGACCGCTTCGTGCGGGGCACCTGCCCCGTGTGCGGCTACGAGGAGGCCTATGGCGATCAGTGCGAGCGCTGTGGATCGTCCCTCAGCCCCACCGAACTCATCAACCCCCGCAGCGCGCTGACGCAGGCCACGCCGGTCCTGCGCGAAACGACCCACTGGTACCTCCCGCTGGGCGACTTCCAGCCGCGCCTGGAGGCGTGGATCGGCACGCACCCGGAATGGAAGCCGAACGTGCTGGGGCAGATCAAGAGCTGGCTGAACGACGGGTTGAAGGACCGGGCCATCACGCGCGACGTCCCCTGGGGCGTCCCCGTGCCGGAGGATGTCGCCGAGGCCAGAGGGGTCGATGTGCAGGGGAAGGTCATCTACGTCTGGTTCGATGCGCCCATCGGCTATATCTCGGCCACGAAGGAATGGGCCGCCCGGCAGGGCGATCCCGAGCGCTGGAAACGCTACTGGCGGGACGAGCAGACCCGGCTGATTCACTTCATCGGCAAGGACAACATCGTCTTCCATTGCCTGATGTTTCCCGCCATGCTCATGGGGTACGGCGGGTTCGTGCTGCCCGAGAACGTGCCGGCCAACGAGTTCCTCAACATCGAGGGCCAGAAGCTCTCGACCAGCCGCAACTGGGCCGTCTGGCTCCATGAATACCTGGAGGACTTCCCGCCCGATCTGCTGCGCTACGCCCTGGCGACGACGCTGCCGGAGACGAAGGACGCAGACTTCTCCTGGAAAGACTTCCAGACGCGCGTCAACTCGGAGCTGGCGGACATTCTGGGCAACTTCGTCAACCGCACGATGACCTTCGCCCACCGCTTCTTCGACGGGAAGGTGCCGGCCCTGACCGAGCCGAGCGAAGCCGACCGGGAGGTGCTGGCGCAGCTCGCGGGGTTCCCGGAGCGGATCGGGGCTTCGTACGATCAGTTTCGCTTCCGCGAGGCCGTCTTCGAGACGATGAACCTGGCGCGCCTGGGCAACAAGTATTTCAACGACACGGAGCCGTGGCACACCCGCAAGACGAATCCGCAGGCCTGTGCCAACACCATCCACGTCTGTCTGCAGCTCTGCGCCGCGCTCGGCATCCTGATGGAGCCGGTGGTGCCGTTCGCCGCCGGGCGCTTGCGGGCCATGCTGAACCTGACGGGGGTGCGCTCCAGCCTGCCGGGGGAGGCGGAGGCGCACGCCCTCGGCTGGGCCGATGCCGGCCGGCCGTTGCTGGAGGTCGGGCACGCGCTGGGGGAGGCGGAGATCCTCTTTTCGAAGATCGACGACGACGTGATCGAGGCTCAGATCGCCCGGCTGCGGGGATCGGCCCCGACCTCGGCCCCGGAGGACGAGCCTGCGGCGCCCTACGAGCCCCTTCGGGACACGATCACGTTTGAGGAGTTCGCCCGGCTGGACCTGCGCGTGGGCCGCGTGACGGCGGCCGAGCCGGTGCCGAAGTCGAAGAAGCTGCTGCGGCTGGAGGTCGACCTCGGCTTCGAGCAGCGGCAGGTGCTGGCCGGGGTGGCGCAGCACCTGACCCCCGACGAGCTCCTCGGCAAGCAGGTGGTGATCGTGGCCAACCTCGCCCCGCGCACGATGATGGGGCTGGAGAGCCAGGGCATGCTGCTCATGGCCGAGGACCGCGACGGCCGCCTCGCCCCGCTGACCGCCGACGCCGAGCCGGGGGCGGTGGTGCGATGAGGCCGGGTGCAGTTGCTTTCGTCGGGCTGTTCTTGCTCGTCGCCGGTTGCGGCGGCGGGCGTGCTCAGCCCAGAACCAGCCTCGACTCCGGGGGGCCGCTGCAGCCCGAGCAGGCCGCCTATGACGTGACGTTCTACGATCTGGCGCTGCGGGTCGACCCGGCCGATCGGGCCATCGACGGGGTGCTCTCGGTGCAGGCCGACGTGCTGGCGCCGCTGCCCTGGCTGGTGCTGGACCTGGATACGCTGCTGGCGGTCTCGGCCGTGGAGGTGGACGGGCAGCCGCGCCCCTTCGAGCGGCGCGCCGGGCAGGTCTGGATCGACCTCGGCCGAGCCTATGCGCCCGGCGAGGCGGTCCGGGCGGCCGTGCACTATGGCGGGCGGCCGCGGGTGGCCGAGCGGCCGCCGTGGGCCGGCGGGTTCACCTGGGCGCGTACGGCCGACGGCGCTCCGTGGATCGCCACGTCGGTGCAGCTGCAGGGCGCCGACCTCTGGTGGCCCTGCAAGGATCACCCCTCCGACGAACCCGACTCCATGGCGCTCCACATCACCGTGCCGGAACCGCTGGTCGTGGCGTCGAACGGGCGGCTGCGGGGCGTCGTGCCGGAGGACGCCGGATGGCGGACCTACCACTGGTTCGTCTCGACGCCCATCAACACCTACGGCGTCGCGCTCAATATCGCGCCCTACGACACCATCGAGGGGACCTACACGAGCATCACCGGAGAGCCGGTGCCGGTGACCTTCTGGGTGTTGCCCGAACGCCTGGAGGACGGCCGGCGGCTCTTCCCGCAGGTGCTCGATCACCTGGCCTTCTACGAGCGGCACCTCGGCCCGTACCCGTTCCGGGCCGATAAGTACGGCGTCGCCCACACGCCCTTCCTCGGGATGGAGCACCAGACCATCATCGCCTACGGCAGCAACTTCCGCGACGAGCCGTACGGATACGACTGGCTCCATCACCATGAACTCGGGCATGAGTGGTGGGGCAACCTCGTCACCGTGCGCGACTGGAAGGACTTCTGGATCCACGAGGGCTTCTGTACCTACATGCAGGCGCTCTACACCGAGGAGCGCTTCGGTGCGGAACGGTACCGGGAGGCGATGCGGGGGTACCGCGCCGCCATCCGCAACCGGCAGCCGCTGGCGCCGCGCACGCCGCGGACCACCACGCAGATGGTTGCCGATGCCGACGGACGCACCGACAACGACATCTATTACAAAGGCGCCTGGGTCCTGCACACGCTCCGCTTCCTCATCGGCGATGAGGCCTTCCGCATCATGCTCCGTCGTCTGGCCTACCCCGACCCCGCCCTCGAAGCCAGCACGGACGGTCGCGCCTGTCGCTTCGTCTCCACCGACGACGTCGTGGCCGTGGCCGAGGCCCGGGCCGGTCGTGCGCTGGGCTGGTTCTTCGAGGTGTATCTCCGCCAGCCGGAACTGCCGCGCCTCCACGCCGAGGTCGACGGTGACGCGCTGACGCTGCGCTGGGAGGTGCCCGGCAACCGGCCCTTCCCGATGCCGGTCGAGGTGCAGATCGGCACGGAGCGGCGCCGCGTCGAGCTGCCGGACGGACGGGCGCAGGTGCCGATCCCCGAAGGCGCCGAGGTCGTGGTGGATCCGGACGGCTGGCTGCTCCGCGCCGATCGCTGAGGCCGCACGACTCTGTGCGCGGCGTGTCGGAACGGGTCCGAAAAAAAAACGCCCCGGCCTTCTGCAGAACGCCGGGGCGGTTCGTCGTGTCGGGTTTCCGGGGCCGCGGCGGCGAGGTGCCGCTGCCTCCACCTTTTTCCTCCGGCTCGCGGCCTCAGATGTTGATCGGCTCGCCGATGGCGGCGCGGGTGGCCTCCATGATGGCTTCCGAGAGCGTCGGGTGCGGGTGGATGGCCTCGATGATCTCGTGGTAGGTCGTCTCCAGTTCCATCGCAGCCGACACCTCCGCGATGAGTTCCGTGGCGTCATGCCCGATGATGTGGCAGCCCAGGAACTCTCCGTAGCGCGCGTCGAAGATGACCTTGACGAAGCCTTCCGTGTGGCCGGCGGCCGACGCTTTGCCGGAGGCGGAGAACGGGAATTTGCCCACCTTCACCTCGTAGCCGGCTTCCTTCGCCGCGGCCTCGGTGTAGCCGATCGAGGCAATCTGCGGCTGGCAATAGGTGCAGCCGGGGATGCGACGCTTGTTCAGCGGACGTGGGTTCAACCCGGCGATCTTCTCGACGCAGATGATGCCTTCGTGGCTGGCCTTGTGCGCGAGCCACGGCGCACCGGCGACGTCGCCGATGGCGTAGATGCCCTCGACGTTCGTCCGCCCGAACTCGTCCGTCACGATGGTATTGCGTTCGGTCTTGACCCCCAGCTCCTCCAGGCCCAGGTCCTCGACGTTGCCGACCACGCCCACGGCGGACAGCACCTGGTCGCAGGTCACGGTCTCTTCGCCTTTCTTCGTCTTGATCCGGACCGTCAGTTCGTCTCCGCTGGTGTCGACGCCCTGCACCTGGGCCGAAGTCATGACGGTGATGCCCATCTTCTTGTAGGCCCGTGCCAGCTCTTTGGAGACGTCTTCGTCCTCCACCGGGACGAGGCGGTCCAGGAGTTCGACGATGGTGACCTGGGTGCCCATGTGGTGGTAGAAGTAGGCGAATTCCACCCCGATGGCGCCGGCTCCGCAGATGACGAGCCGTGCCGGCGGCTCTTGCTGGAGCATGGCCTCCTTGTAGGAGATGATCTTCTTCCCGTCGATGGGGAGCGGCGGGATCTCGCGGGCACGGGCGCCCGTGGCGAGGATGATGTGTTTGGCCTGGACCGTCCGCGCCTCGCCGATCTGGCGGCCGTCCATGTCCTCCGACGGTTCGACGCTCACCGTGCCCTTGCCCGTCAGGCGGGCGCGGCCGTAGATGACGTCGATCTTGTTCTTGTTCATCAAGAACTGGACGCCCTTGTTCATCTTGTCCGCCACGGCGCGGCTGCGGGCGATCACCCGCGGGAAATCCGGCTTGATGGCCCCGTCCAGGTTCAGCCCGTAGTCGGCCAGGTGGCTACCGTAGGCGACCAGTTCGGCGCTTTTGAGGAGGGCTTTGGTGGGGATGCAGCCGATGTTGAGGCAGACGCCGCCGAGCTTGTTCTTCTCGATGATCGCTGTCTTCAGGCCGAGCTGTGCGCCGCGGATGGCCGTCTCGTAGCCACCCGGCCCGGAGCCGATCACAATCAGGTCGTAAGAGGAAGTCTTGGCCATGAGCTTGCCGTAGAGAATGATGCGTCGGTTGGAGGGGTGCGGCGGAGGTCCACCGTCGGGCAGGTCCGGGGCGGTGCGGGTGCGTGGCGGCGCCCGGCATTGAGGTGAGGCGGAGTGCATCCTGCGCGGGTTGGCACGTGCCCCGGGGCCGATCGGCCCGAACGGTATGCCGCCACCGGATCCTTGAAATAATACGCAATGGCCCCCATCGATGGGACCGGGACCCGATAAGCTTCCATGAAAAAGGGGGCGGGCTACTGGGGCGGGACCCGCAGGGGGCGGGCTACTGGGGCCGTAACCAGGGGCGTGGATCGACGGCGCCCTGATCGGACTGGAAGAGGGCGAAGAAGATGCCGCTGCCGCGCGGCTCGTTGTCCGTCCCGGCAAGGCCGATGATCTGCCCGGCCCGGACGCGGTCGCCTTCGGTGACGTAGAGCAGCGAGAAGTTGCTGTAGACCGTCAGGTACTCCCCGTGCTCGATGGCCACGTAGGTGCCGAAGTCGGGGATGACGGACACCTGCACGACCTGCCCGTCGAAGACGGCGCGCACCTGCGCGTTGGGGCGGGTGGCGATGAGGATGCCGGGGTTTGGGGTGCGGGTGCCGTAGACGGGGTTGACCAGATCGCCGAAGGGTTCGGTGACCACGCCGTCGCTGGGCCAGGGGAGCCGGCCCTTGTTCTGGCGGAACGAGCCGGTCAGCTCCAGGTATTCGGCGCGCGTGGCGGCGTCGGCGGTGTTGTTGCGCCGGGAGACCTCGGCGGCGAGGCGGGCCATCTGCTGCTCCAGCTCGCTCAGCGCGGCGCGGGTCTGCTGGATCTCCTGTTCGAGGCTGCTCCGCTGCCGGCGCAGGTTCGCGACGACGCGCTGGCGCTCCTGGCGGAGCTGGCTGAGGTTGCGTTTTTCCTCCTCGGCCGCCCGGAGCAACTCGCGGGTCTGGTTCTCCGTGGCCTCCAGTTGTTCACGCTGCGCCTGGAGCTGCCGCCCGGCTTGCTGGATCTCCTGGAGCTTGCTGCGGCGTTCTTCGGCGAAGCGCCGCAGGTACCGGGCCCGGATCAGCATCTGGTTGATGGATTCGGCCGCCAGGATGAGCGCGACGGCGTGCATCCGGCCGTATTTGTAGGCGTGCGCGGCCCGGCCCTGGTACTGGCGGCGCAGCTGCTCGATCTCGGCCTCCAGCGCCTGCAGCGAGGCGGTGATCTCCAGGTTCTCCTGGCTGAGCTGCGCCAGCCGCCGCTGGTAGGTCTTGATCAACTCCTCGCGGATGGCGATCTCCCGGTCGAGGTTCTGCAGGGTCTGGAGCGAGGCCTGTTCCTCCTCCCGGGTTTCCTCCAGCCGGTAGTTGCTTTCCTCGATCTGTTGCCGCAGCTCGCGCAGCCGGCGCTCGGTGGCGGCCCGCTCGGCCGCGGCGTCCTGCGCGTGGGCGGCCGGCACCGCCAGCAGCAGGAGCAGCAGGGCGGTCATGAGGCGCATGAAACCGGTCGGCTCACTCATCGAAGGTGTCCAGAATGCGTTCGGCAGGGATGCGGGTGGTCTGGCCGTTCATCCGCAGGCTGAAGGACAGGCCGGTCGGGTTCAGCGTCACCGACCGGTAATAGATCGTGGCCGTCGTCCGGTCCTTCGGCCGCCGGAAGATCATACGGCGCGGCAGGTAGAGCCCGTCGAACCCGTCCCAGTCGAGGTACACCCGGTCTTCCACCAGGGACCCGTCAGGGGCCCGTTCCTCGTAGCGAATCACGCGCCACAGGCCGGGATCGACGGTGTAGATGCGCCGTTCGTCGGGGCTTTTGAGGTAGTAATAGCTGCTGTCCGCCTCCACCTGCCAGGCGACGTCGGGCTCGGGGGCCGGGAGGCCCAGCAGGGTGCGGAACAGGTCGTCCGCCGAGAACGGGGGCGGGAGGACGGTCCGGGCCTGGTCCATGGAGCCGACGATGACCTCGCGGTCGATGCGGTTGTAGAGGTAGAAGCTGTCCGGCGTGACGAGCACGCGGGCCGCTTCGATGCCCATGCCGGGGCTGAGGCTGACGTAGAGGGAGTCTCCGCGGCGGTGCACGACGTCCCCGCTGAAGCGGCCGCTCTGCCAGGGGCTGTTGAGGGCGAAGTTGGCCCGTGCGCGGAAGGCTGTGAGCGAGTCCGGCAGAGGGCGCACCTCGGCCAGGATCTGGTCGACGGTGTGGAGGGGAAAGGCGGAAGGGCGGTCCGGGAGGCGGTCGGCGGCACGGCGAGCCCCGGCACAGCCGGTCAGCACCAGCAGGGTCATCAGGCCGAGGCGTCGGAGCAGGCGGGGCATACCGGACAGGAAGGGTTTGAACGGAGGAAGGCAGGGCAAACAGGGTGCCAGATCCCGGCGGACAGGCGTTACACGACGGTCCGACGGCCCGGTTGCACCGTGGGACGGTCGGTGGAGGCCGGGGGGGGAGTCACTCGTCCAGCCGGTCCAGCCTGGCCCGGAGGGCGGGGTTGTCCGGGTTCATCTCGAGCGCCCGGCGCCAGAAGGTTCGGGCGGCGGCGAGGTCCTGCCGGGCAGCCATGACGTCGCCAAGGTGTTCGTAGGCCGCGGGGCCGGCACGGCCCGTGTCGATGGCTCGTTGCAGCCAGTCGGCCGCCTCCTCGGTACGGCCCTGCCGGAAGAGGATCCAGCCGAGGGTGTCCATGAAGGCGGGCTCGTCCGGTTGCCGGGCGAGGGCCCGGCGGGCCATGCGTTCGGCCTCGGCGAGGCGCTCGCCGCGCAGGGCCAGGCTGTAAGCCAGGTGATTCAGGGCCACGGGATGATCCGGGTCGGCACGGAGCGCTTCGGCAAAGAGGCTGTCCGCCCGGGCGGTATCCCCGTTGCGCGCGTGGATCGCGGCCATCGCGGCCATCGCGGCGGCACGCTCTCCGGCATCGTCGGTGCCGTCCTCTCGCATCAGGACAAGGGTTTCCTCGAACCGATGCAGGGCGGCCTCGGACCGGCCGGACTCCATCAGCCCGTAAGCGGCGATGCGGACGAGCGGCACCTGACCGGGAAAGAGGATCAGGCCTTCCTCGGCAAGGTCGGCTGCGCGGCGGGGTTGGCCGCTCTGGAGGTGGGCGGCGGCGGCCTGGAGCCAGAGCTGCGGGTCCCTCGGGTTGCGCTGAAGGGCGCGTTCCAGCCATTCGGCGGCCTGCGCATAGGCCCCGGCGCGGTAGTGGAGGTCGCCCAGCAGGATCATCGCCCCGGTGTGCTCCGGGTCCTGTTCCAGCACGCGTTCGAGCAGGCCAGCGGCCTCGGCCGTTGCCGCCGTGTCCGAGCCGGCCGAGGCGGCGAGTGAGGTGGCGCGAGCGTAGAGCCGATCGGGCGAGGCCGCTTCGGGCAGGGCGGCGTGGTGCGGGCGGTCGGGGCTCGCCGCCGGCCGTCCCAGCGATCGGTAGAGGGCCTGCAGCGCCTGCGCGGCCTCGGCATCGTCTGGATCGGCCGCCAGCGCGGCCTCGTAGGCCGCCACCGCCGCGTCGGGGTCGTCCAGGCGCTGGTAGAGCTCGCCCAGCATTCGGAGATAGGCCGGGTTCGGCCCGTCCTGTTCGATCAGCGTCTGGAGCGTACGCAGCGCGCCGCGGTCATCACCCCGTTGCCGGTAGAGGTGCAGGATCTGCCGGAGCAGTTCCGGCCGTTCTCCCAGTTGCTCGATGGCCGTCTCGTACGCTGCGATGGCGTCCGTGTAGCGCCCGAGCGAGACGAGGAGGCGGGCCTGTTCGAGCCGGGCGTCGAGGTCGGACGGCTCGCGCTCGACGAGCCGGGCGTAGGCGGCGAGGGCGTCTTCCGTCCGTCCGGCATCCCGGTAGAGCCGGGCGATCCGATGCGCATAGTACGGGTTGTCCGGAGCTTCCCGCAGGGCCTGTTCGGCATAGAACAGCGCGTTGGCCACGTCGTCCAGGGCCGCGTAGGCGTCGGCCGCGGCGGAGAGGAGGGCCGCCTCGTGGGGGGCGAACTGCAGGGCCTCGTCGAAGAGCGCGAGCGCGGCCTCATGGTTGCCCAGATAGGCCTGCGTCAGCCCCCGGATGAAGAGCTGCTGCGCACGCGTGGTTTCCAGCGCCGACGGGGTGATCTGCTGGGCCACGACCGGCGAAGCGAAGGCCGGCAACCAGACGAGGAGCAGGATCCCGATCGGGCGAAGCAGCGGGGACATGAGGCGGCGGCCGGGCCGGCCGGCGAGCGAAAGGAGACGACCGTGTGCAGAGAACGAGACCCCTCGGACGAGGTTTCGGGCGGATCGGGTGGGGGTCGTATGCAAACGCCCGGCTCCCCATCGGGAAGCCGGGCGTTTGTGCGAGGGCGGGCGCGTTCAGAGCAGCAGACTCACCCCGAAGCGGTGCACGTCGTCCAGCGTCTTGATCCGGCTGAAGGCGTAGTCGAATTTGAAGCCGGTGCGGGAGTTGGGGAGGAAGAATTGCAGGCCGGCCCCCAGGTTGAACAGCGGCTGGCCGTCGCGCAGGTCCCCGCGGGTGATCGTCGTCGGGTTGCGATACGCATTCCCGATGCTGGTGTTGTCCGCGTCCGGGTTGCCCTCGACGACCACGTCGTCACCGCCGCCGAAGGGGCTGCCCTCGATCATGAGGAGGTTCCCGCCGCCCCGGAGGAACAGCGTGTTGAAGATGGCCACCTCGCCCCCGAGGCGGACCTCCTGGTTGAAGTCCCGCGAGTCCCGCACGTCCAGCATGGCCGTGACGGCGGCCGCCTCGCCCCGGTAGGGGGTGATGGACGCGCCCACCTGAAACTGGATGGGCAGCGAGAAGGGCTCCGTTTCCAGGAAGACCGGCACGTCGTCCGGGTTCTGCCCGGTTTCGGGGTAGGGGTCCGACTGGAAGCGGAGGTTGTCCCCGGTCATCTGCAGGTCCGGGCCGAAGTTGGAGATGGCCGCGCCGATGCGCAGGTTGTTCCAGTCGCTCGTGTAGAGCAGGCCGAGATCGAAGGCCATCCCCGAGGCGCTGGACTTGTAGATCGACTCCCGGACGTACTTGGCCTGCCCGCCCACCGCAAACCTATCCGTCAGCTGCCGGGCATAGCCCAGGCCGATGGCGACGTCATAGGCGCTGAAGGTCAGGCCCGTGCCGCGGGGCTGCTCGGGGGTCGTCTCGATCAGGTCGTCGCCGTAGTTGAGGTACGAGATCGAGAGGCCGATGCGGTTGTTGACCCCGACGGAAAACACCCCTGAGACGAAGTCGTGGCGCAGGTCGAGCAGCCACATGTTCGTCGTCAGCGTGACCTCGTGGTTGGGCACCCCCATCATGCCGGCCACGTTCCAGTACGTGGCCGTGGCGTCATTGACGACGGCGGTGTAGGCGCCTCCGAGGGCCGAGGCCCGCGGCCCGACGGGGATCTTGAGGAAGTTGGCGGCGGACTGGCCCACGTTGTTGAACTGCTGGGCAGCGGACGGGCCGACGCCGAGCAGGCCCACGAGCACGACGGCCAGGGAGTAGCGTAGAGCGTTCATGGTCTCAGTACGTTTGGATGCGCGGTCTGCGGTTGGGGCTGAGGCTGCGGGCAGAGGGTTGCCGGCGTCGGGCCGGCGCCCTCGCGCCCTCAACCGCCCGCTACTTGATCACGGCGAACTTGCCCGTTTGCTCTTCGCCGTCCGGGGTCTGTACGATGTAGAGGTAAATCCCGAAGGAAACCTCCTGGCCGTTGTAGGTCTGCAGGTTCCAGCTGGCGATGGACCCTCCTTCGTGCTCGATGACCTGCACCAGTTCGCCGGCCGTCGTGAAGATCTTGATGGTGCACCGCTCGGGGAGCTGGTGGAACTGCAACTGCCGCTGCACCCCGAAGCGCCCCTGCTCGTACGGGCTCGAGACGACGAAGGGGTTGGGCACCACCGTGATCTCGTTCATGTCCTCGGCCAGTTGCTCCTCCGAGAACTGCGGTCCGGTCACCGAGAATTCGAAGACGTCGGCGGCGGAGAGGGGTTTGTTGGTGCGGATGTGGATGACATCTCCGCTCTGGTAGCCGCCGGCCGCCACGTCCACGTCGAAGTAGTACAGGTAGTCGTCCGGGTAATTGTACCCCTCGTCCACGATCACGATGGCCTCGCCTTCATCCCACTGGCCGTTGCCGTTGCCACCGAGGATCTGGTCGAAGACCTCGCAATAGATCTGCACCTCGGACCCGTCGGGCAGGATCTTGTAGATCTCGAAGGGAGCCGTGATCGGGCCGAAGGGGCTGGACCAGTCGAAGTAGGTCTGCGGTTCGTCGACGAAGCGGATCTCGAAGTCGAGCGCGAGCTGCTCCGGCGTCCCAGAGATGTTGCTCCGGGTATTGATGGACAGCGCCTCGTTCGTGGTCGTGATCTCGGCGATGCCGGCCGAGACGTTCTCCACGATGACCCGGACGCCGTCGAAGATCGGGGCGTAGTCGGTGGCCGGATCGTAGAGGCCGACGTCTTCGACCGGGTTGCCACTGAGGTCTTCGACGACGGCCCCGCCCTTGCTCACCGTGTAGACCGTCTCGCCGTCGTCGGTGATGTCGAAGGTGATCTGGTAGGTCCCCGTCTGCAGGGCCGACGGATCGAACACCTGCACGTCGAACGACTCGATGTCGGCGTTGCCCTGCACCTTGCGGGCCACGCGGTCGGCGCGGCCGGCGACGAGGCCGGCGGGGCGTGCCATCGGGCGGACGCGCACGGTGTTGTCGTTCGGCGCGTCGGGGTTGGCCAGGTTGATGGGCGTCTCCAGCGGGGGCACCGGTCCGTCCTCGCGGTCGTAGGCGACCACGGCGTAGATGTACTCCTTGCCGTTCTCGACGTCGTTGTCCACGAAGCTGTGCCGGAGCCCGGAGTCGGAGCCGAGGTCGAAGAACCGCCGCAGTTCGCTCTCGCCGGCGACGCCGTTGGGCAGGTCGTACGTGGCGCGGGGAATGAAGCCCCGCGTGGTGCCGTTGAGGTCGATGATGGGATCGCCCAGGGTCTGGCCGCCATCGTCGCTCCGGTAGATCTTATACCCTTCGAAGGCATTGTTGCCGGTGAGCGGGTCGCCCACGGTGCCGTCCGGGTAGATACCTTTCTCGGCCGTGTCG
This sequence comes from Roseithermus sacchariphilus, assembly GCA_003285105.1. Lineage (GTDB taxonomy): Bacteria > Bacteroidota > Rhodothermia > Rhodothermales > MEBIC09517 > Roseithermus > Roseithermus sacchariphilus. Next base: position 3,169,556 of record CP030158.1, read on the forward strand.
TCCCAGTAGAGCGTGACCTGCCCGTCGCCCGGCACGGCCACGACGCGCGGCATGGGCGGGGGGGAGGCGGCCCGGTACTCGTTGTTGAACAGGATCTGCGTCAGGATCGCGTTGTTGATGATGTCGGCCCGGCTGGATCCGTGCACCGAGGCGAAGGTGAAGGGCAGGCTTTCGCCGGGCCTGAGCGTGTAGGGTCCCGATCCGGCCACGACGGTGATGTCCGGGCCGTAGGAGTTGGGGATCTGGAAGACGTCACCGGGGGCGGGGGTGACGTTGTCCGGCGGCAGGATCGGGATACCCTGGCGCGGGTCGTTTTCGTCCAGGTTCACCTTCAGGTCGCCCTTCATCTGGTCGTAGGCATCGGCGTCGGTCTGCGGGGCCGCCGAGTACTGGAAGATGTCCAGCGAGGTGATACCACGGGGCCGGCCCGTCTCCGGGTCGTTGGGGGTTTCCAGGAACTTCAGCCCCACCCAGCCGACCTTGTTCGGCACGAACCCCGCGGAACGATCGTCGCCGTCCCACAGGTAGAGGGTGTTCCAGAGCAGCGAGTCCTCGCTCGTGTAGACGCCGTCGCTGTTGACGTCGGATCGGGGGTCGGCATCGGCATCCGGGACGCCGTCGCCGTCGCTATCCTTGCCGGGGGGGATCAGGTACGCATAGTCGTCCGTCCACTCGTTCGAGCCCTGCTCGGGCGCGTCGGGGTCGTCGTGGATGCCGACGTAGACGTTCTCGATCGTCTTGTCGCCGATGTTCGTGAACAGCATCCGGTAGATGATGAAGTTGCGGTTCACGAAGTCGTCCCACTGGAGCGCCCAGACGTCCACGCGGACGTTCATGGGGGCGGGGGCGGCGCCTTCGGTGGGGTCGTTGTCGGTGATGACGAAGTAGGCTTCGCGGGGGGCACGCACCTCGCCACCGGCCACACCGGGGAAGCCGGTCGGGCCGATCTTCGCCGTGGCCGTGGCGACGGGGTCGAAGTTGGGGTTGTTACGGAACGCCGCCTCGGCGGCCGGCGAGAGCGTGTAGTTGCCGGTTCCGTCGGCGTTGTTGAGCTGCCTCATGGTTTCGATGGTCGGCCAGGAGGAAGGCCAGGAGGCCGGCTTGTCGCTGAAGGCGATGCCGATGTTCTGCACCTGGTCCGAGAAGCCGGCATCGAAGCCGCGCAACGGCTCAAACTCGTCGTCCGACGTGCCGCGGGCGGCCCCCCGGGTGGCCGAGGAGGCATACTTCACGCCGTCGATCGTGCCGACGATGAGCGGGGCGACCGTCCAGCGATAGGTGATGCCGCTGTTGAAGGGAAACTCGTAGCAGAGCTGGTCGCGGTCGTAGCCCAGCGTGCCGTTGTTACGGATGCGTGCGCGGACGTTGCCGATGTCCAGCACGCTCAGCTTCACGTCCGACGGGCCGGCCGCGTTGGTGGTGAGGATCGGGCCGTCGGGGGAGGTGTGGTAGTGAATCTGCCCGGAGCGGATCAGGTAGTCGTGGTACTCGGCCTTGGTCATGCCGGCGCCGGTCTTGTGCTGGCTGTGCGCGGCCGGGACGAGCAGCAGACCGGCCGCGAGCAGGCTCAGGCCGGAGAGCCACCGGCGCGGGCGAGCGGAAAAACGTCTCATGGTCACCGTGGGATGTCGGGAATGGGAAGGTGCGCCCCGGCCGCCGGGCGACCGGGGCACGATGCGGGGGCACCGATCAGAAGTTCAGCTGGACGCCCATCTCGAAGTGGCGCGGCGGGCCGTAGAAGTTGATGCGCTGCGCGTCCTCGAACTGCGTCCCCGGGTCCAGCGTGAAGTCCGGGGATCCGGTCGTGGAAAACACCGAGATCACGTTCGTGCGATCGAGCAGGTTGGTGGCCTCGACGAACGGCCGGAGGGTCAGGCGCCCCAGTTCATAGGTGTAGATCAGGCGCGCGTCGAGCTGCCCCGTCCAGGGCTGCCGGGCCGAGTTGGGCGGGCCGAGCGGGCGGCCGCGGCTGGAGGTGGGCGTGTAAGGCAGGCCGCTGCCGAACCGGCCGATCAGGTTGGCCGAGAAGCCCTGATAGCGCCCGTTCACGGTGAAGTTCAGCGTGTGCGGCTGGTCCCAGTCGAGCGGGCGGGACGACTTGGGCGGGATCACCCCGAGCACGCTGTTGCTGTACCAGTCGTCGTAGGCGGCGGCGGCATCGTTGGCATTGCCGACGGCCCGGCTGAAGGTGTAGGCGACGGTGAAGCCCACATACTGCTCCAGGCGCTTCTCGGCGCGGACCTCGAAGCCGCGCGCGTTGGCGTAGTCGAGGTTGTCCAGGATCCAGTAGTAATCGCCGCTCTCACCCAGGATGCGGTTGTACGAGATGTAATCGTAGATGTCCTTGTAGAACAGCGAGGCCCCCAGCTTGAAGTTGTCCGAGACGAGGAACTCGGCGTCGAACTGGTAGAAGATCGTCTTCTGCGGGTCGATGTTCGGGTTGCCGATGAACGTCTCGAACCCGAGGTCGAAGCCGAAGGGGATGCCGAGCGAGGTCAGGTCCTGATAGCCCTGCCCGGGCACCCAGGTGCCCGTCCGGTAGCCCTGATACATCTGGTTGTATTCGGGGTACTGGAGGAACTGACCGTAGTTGAAGGACAGCCGGGCGCGGTCGGTGATGGGGAAGGCGATGCCCAGGCGGGGGCTGAGCCGCCAGTCCGTCTGCGCCGGTTCGGTGGGGATGGCCTCGTCCGGCGTCGCCGGCCGGCGCACGTTGGCCCCGGAGCTGTAGCCGACGACGGAGGCGATGTCCGGGTCCAGCACATCCAGGCGCAGCCCGGGGCGGACGACGAGGTTGCCGAACTCGATCTTGTCCTCGACGTAGGCGGCCAGCTCGAACGGAGACGCCTCCACGTAGAGCTCATCCTGCGGATCCCAGGCCCGGAAGTCGGGGTCGTCCAGCGGGGTCGATCCGTCCCAGCGGGTGTTGGGGAAGACGTCGTACTGGAAGAGGTCCATCCGGCGATACTTCAGGCCGAAGCCCAGGAGGTTCCGGGGGTTGAGCTGGGCCGTCAGGTCGAAGCTGAACTGATAGTCCTTGATCTTCCGTTCGACGTACTGGCGGTCGGTGGGAGGGGCCTGAACGGGGATGGTGCCGCGGTTGAGCCCGCGGGCTTCCAGTTCCTCGTCGGTCAGGTTCTGCAGGCTTTTGATCTGGTCGATCATCTCCTGTGTCAGCCGCTGGCCGCGGAGGTAGTCCGGCGTGCCGTCGCCGTCGAGGTCCAGCGTGCGGGAGAGCATCAGCGGCTCGTCCAGGTCGGCCGTCAGCATGAAGGGGTAGTCCAGGTACAGCTCGATGTTGCTGTAGCCGTAGAAGTCGTAGTTGCTACCGCCGTCGGCGTCGGAGAGCCCTTCGGTGTTGAAGGCCCCGATGGTGAGCGCCCGGTTGAAGGCCCGCCAGAAGCGCTGCGGGTTGTCCGGGTCCTTCATCTCGTCATAGAGAAAGCGGTAGAACCGGTTGTCGGTGAGCGAGCCGCGCAGCTCGTAGAACACGGTCGGCGTCACCCGGTGGGTGAGCTGCAGGCTGTAGACGTCGATCTCCCGCTCGAACGTGTTGTTGTACTGCGGCAAGAACTTGTAGCTGTGGTCGTAGCCCCGGTATTCGTTCCGGGTCAGCTTGTAGCCCAGGCGCGCATCCAGGTCCGGGGTGATCTTGACGCCCAGGTTGGCCGTCACGCGCGTCAGGTCGTCGTAGAGGCCCAGGAAGTGCGTCATCTGGTAGTTGCGCACGCCCACGCGGCTCATCCGGTCCACGTCCACGCCCGCCTCGCGCAGGGCATCGACGAGCTCCTGCGTGATGACGTCTCCTTCTTCCAGATCAAAGACGGCCTCGGGCAGGTCGTCCGGTTCGAGGGGGGTGCCGCTGGCATCGACGAAGGTGTTGCTCACGGAGCGGTAGAACTCATAGCCTACCATGTCCTGCCAGGGAAAGACCGCCGGGCGGACGGGGCCCTGGAACTGGTTCTGATACGTGTCGGTGTCCCGGCGGTCCGCATTGAGGAAGAAGGTGATACGGTCTTTGAGGATCGGGCCGCTGAGGCTGGCTTCGAAGCGGCGCGTGCCCCAGTCGTTGCTGAACGGGCGTTTGTAGGTGAGGTCACGCAGTTCGCCCGTGGTCAGGTCGAGCCGGTCGCCCGTGGAGGCGACGGGGCCGCCCTTGCCCAGGCCCTCCAGGGTGTAGCCGTCCGTGCCGATACGCACCGAGCCGTGCCAGTCGTTGCTGCCGGCCGGCGTGTTGACGACGACGATCCCGCTCATGGCCTCGCCGTACTTGGCGCTGAAGCCACCCGTCATCACCTGCAACTCGTCGATGGATTGCCGGGCCACGTCGAAGCCGGCCCCCGTGCCGGAGAAGGGATCCTCCACGAGGACGCCGTCGACGATGTAGGCGATCTCGTTGCTCCGTCCGCCGCGGATGTTCGGCTGCCCGCCGGCCCCGTTGTCTACGACGCCGGCCGCCAGCGCGAGCACGTCCGAAAACCCTTCGACGGGCAACTCCTGGATTTCTTCACCCCGGAAGACGTTGGTCGTGGCGACCTCGTCCTGCTGGATGAGCCGCTGCCCCTGAACGACGACCTCCTCGAGCTCCACACCCGGCGACAGCTGAAAGTCCACCAGCGTGGTGAAGTCGCTGCTGACGGTCACCTCGCGCACGACCTGCGTGCCATAGCCGACGAACGAGGCGCGCAGCGTGTAGACGCCGGGGTCTACGTTGAGGATGACATACTCGCCATTGAGGTCGGTGGCCGTGCCACGCGTCGTGCCGTCGATGACGATGGTGGCACCGGGAAGCGGATCGCCCGTGTCGCGGTCGGTCACGGTTCCGGCGATTTTGCCGCTTTGCGCCCGGGCCGAAAGGGGTAGCAACAGGGCGCTGCAGATCAGGGAAAGCAGTAGCTGTCTACGCATGGGGGCCTCTCCTGAGTGGATACGGGGATTGGGGATAAGGCATCGGGCAGGACGCGCTGCCGGGGGGACGCGAACGACGCGGTTCAGACCCTCGGATGCCGGGGCCGCCTGTGGACGCCGGCACGCCGTGCCGTCTGCCGGGCGGGTGGGGGATAGCCGGTGGGCGGCGGGCTCGCAAGCCGCCGGGTTCGAATGCGGGCGTGTGTACTCGGGCGGGCGAAGGTGCAAAAGATGAAGGGCACCTGCCGGGTAATCAAGCAGGGACCTGTGAAGCGTTGGGGAAAGTCGTTATGGAAGTTGAAGCCGGCATGATTGTTAATGATGGAGCTGTACTCGTCAAAATACCTGATTGAATGAGTTAAATGAATGATTCGAGAATGACTTTTAAGGATAAAGCGTGGGTCCAGGGGTGGGGTGTCATGGCTGAAACATGCTGAAATCCGGCACAGAACGCAAGGGGGAATCCGATCACCATCGAGATGGCGCTTCCGGGATACCTGGCGTGTCAGGGCGAGAGGGCATGCCCGCTCCCCGAGGGCCGAGGCCCGCGGCCCGGCGCGACGGGTCATGCAAGAGGCGGGGAATTGTCATACCTTGTGCGTGTCAAGATGGCGTGAAGCGTGGCCGGTGTGTCGTCGTCCGTCGCGTGTTCCGCATTCCCGTTTCCTTTTCTTCTGTCCCATGGGCGATCAACACGTCACGCAACAGCAGGACCGGCAGGCGCTGCGGCGGTTCACCCGGCAACTCATCCAGGACGTGCGAGCGCTGGAATACATGCTGCACGAAGGGGTCTTCGAGACCGGCATCACACGCATCGGGGCCGAGCAGGAGATGGCGCTGATCGACGACTACTGGCAGCCCGCGCCCGTTGCCGAGCAGGTGCTGGAACAGAACACGGACCCCCTCCTCGTCAGCGAACTGACGCGTTTCAACCTGGAGTTCAACCTACCGCCCCGGCGCTTCGAAGGGGATTGCTTCGGGCAGATCGAGCGGGAACTGAACGAGATGCTGCACTACGTACGCTCGCTGGTGCAGCCGCACGGGGCGCGGGTGGCTCTGGCCGGCATCCTGCCCACGATCCACCTCTCGGACATGGTGCTGGACAACATGATGCCGCTGCCCCGGTATCACGCCCTCAACGAGGCGCTGATGCGGTTGCGGGGCGGCCCGGCCCAGTACCAGATCCGGGGCGTCGACGAGCTGTTCCTCAAGCACGACTCCATCATGCTGGAGGGGTGCAACACGAGCTTCCAGACGCACCTGCAGGTGGCCCCGGACGACTTCCCGCGCCTTTACAACATCGCGCAGGTGGTGGCCGGTCCCTGTCTCGCGGCGGCCACCAACTCCCCGGTGCTCTTCGGCAAGCGGCTCTGGCGAGAGACGCGGATCGCCCTGTTCGAGCAGGCCGTGGACACCCGCAGCAGCAACCTCTACCTCCGCGAGATGTCCCCGCGCGTGCATTTCGGGACGGACTGGGTGCGGGAGTCGGTGATGGAGCTGTTCAAAGAGGACATCGCCCGGTTCCGGGTCATCCTGGCCACCGAGGACATGGAGGACCCCTTCGCCCTGTTGCAGCGCGGGGAGATCCCCCGCCTCCGGGCGCTGATGTTGCACAACGGGACGGTCTATCGCTGGAACCGGGCGTGCTATGGCCTCACCGACGGCAAGCCGCACCTGCGCATCGAGAACCGCATCCTGCCGGCCGGCCCCACCACGGCCGATGAGGTCGCCAACGCGGCCTTCTGGTTCGGGCTGGTGCAGGGCCTCGCAGCCCGTTACGACGACATCACGGAGGTCATGGACTTCGACGATGCCAAGGGCAACTTCGTCGCCGCCGCCAGCGTGGGCCTCGACGCGCAGATGACCTGGCTCGGCGGCCACCGGGCGCCCGCTCCGGAGCTCATCTGCGACGTGCTCGTGCCGCTGGCCGAGGAGGGGCTACGGCAGGCGAACATCGACGAGGGCGACATCGAACGCTACCTGGGCATCCTCGACGCGCGCGTCCGTTCGCAGCAAACCGGGGCGCAGTGGATGCTCGAATCGCTGGCGCGGATGCGCGGGCAGGGCACCCGCGCCGACCGGCTCAATGCCGTCACCGCGCACCTGGTGCGCCATCAGGAACGTGGCGACCCCGTCCACACCTGGCCGCTGGCTACGCTGGACCGCAGTACGTCGGTGCGCAACATGCAGGGCTCTCGCATCGAGCACTTCATGACCACGGACCTGTTCACCGTCAACGAGGAAGAGCTGGTCGAGCTGGTGGCCTGCCTGATGGACTGGCGGCGCATCCGGCACGTGCTCGTCGAGGACGAGCAGCACCGCCTCGTCGGGCTGGTGACACACCGCAGCCTGCTGCGCTACCTCACCGAGTACGGTACGCTCAAGAGCGGCCTCGAACCGATCCCGGTGCGGGACATCATGATTCGGAACCCGATCGCCGTGTCGCCGGAAACCCGCACCGCCGAGGCCATCGCCCTCATGCGGGAACGGAAGGTGGGGGCGCTGCCGGTGGTCCGCGACGGCCAACTCGTCGGCATCGTCACCGAGCGCGACTTCATCCGCATCGCCGGGGAGTTGCTGGACGACAGCATGCAGCCGGCGTCTGACGAAGCCTCATGAGCCGCCGGTCGGTCGCCGGTCGGGGAGCGCCCGCGTACATCCCTTTCGCAGAGTCATCGACGTAGGCCATCCATGGAAACCCATCCCACCCACACCTTCGGCCCCCTCACCGTCACCATCGACCGCACGCTGTGCATCGGCAGCGGCAACTGCGTCAACCTCGCTCCGGGCGTGTTCCGTCTGGATGAGCAGAACCTGGTCACGTTCACCGACGCGCCCGAGCCGGACGCGCTGGATACGCTCATCGAGGCGTGTGCGGTATGCCCCGTTGCCGCCCTCATCGTGACGGATGAAGACGGGCGGCAGATCGTGCCCTGAGGCGTTCGCCTTCCGGGGACATCAGGGAAGCCGGGCCTCGATGGCGCGCCAGTCGTAGAGGTGGAAGGTGCGGTCGGTGGACATGGCGGCGACGGCGCCCCGGGGGAAGGTGGGGCCGAGGGGGTGGGCCGTGGCGTCTACGCCGTCCGTATCGCGTGCCATCCAGGGGATCTCGGCCAGCAGCGGGTGTGTGTGCGGCTGCCCCGGGATGCCCTCGCGGGGGTATACGTGTAACTCGCCCCCCTGCTGATCGGAGACAAGCAGGTAGCCCGTGGAGTCGGACGTAGCATACAGGGCGATGCCCTCGCGGTCGCCGACGAAGTGGTCCGTGCCGAAGACGGCCAGTTCGGCCTGTCCGCTGTCCGGGTGGGCATAATACTTTCGGATGCCAAAGCCCTCGTCGGCATAGTACACATACCCCAGCACGGGATCGACCGCGACCGCCTCGATCTCGGTGGAGCCTTCGAAGGATCCGAAGGCCCGTGCGAAGGAGAGGCCGAGCCGGTTCATCCCCTCGACCTCGTGCAGGCGGTACTGGTAGAGGTAGCCCGAGGGGCGGGGAGCGGTTTTCCGGCTGACGATCACGAAGGTTTCCCCGGTCCCCGGCGGCTGATACACCGCCACACCCATCACCAGGGCATGGTCGGGCTGGTCGGTAAATACGGGCAGGCCGCCCCCGTCCACGGGTGTCATGTCCGGCAGGCGAAAGATCCGCAGCCGCTGCCGCCCGCGTTCGGTCACGATGGCCACGTCGATGGTGTCCGCGCCGAGGGGGACGCCATAGGCCACGTCGACGTTGTTAGGGCGGTCCAGCGCATCACGGCGCAGCGCCGTCTGCTCGGCGCCCGTCAGGTCGAAGACATAGAGGCCGCCGGACGACTCCATTTTGTCGGTGCCGAGCAGAAGGCTCCGGGTCGGGTCTGTCGGATGGATCCAGAAGGCCGGATCGTCGCTGTCGTGCGGCACCGGGTCGGTGACGACCGTCGGGGCGAGGGGGTGTTCGGGCGGGCGAGAGGCGCAACCGGTCGAGAGGTACAGCGCGCAGAGGCACAGCGCGCAGAGGCGCAGCACCACAGCGAATGGGATGGTTCGGAGGGACATCGGGCGGACTGGTAACGATAGAGGGAAGGACTGGAAACGAACGGTGGGGGTGCGGCCACGACGACCGCACCCCCACGTCGGGCGTCTCGTGTGGAGTCAGAGCGAGACGTTGACGCCCAGGAAGAACGTTCGCCCGGTGAGCTGGTAGCGGTCCAGACGGCTGCTCAGCCCCTGGTAGTATTGCTCCGGGGCATTGGTCAGGTTACGCACCTGTCCCGTGATGCGGACACCGCGATCGGAGAAGGTGTAGCCGACGAGCAGGTCCAGCGTCGTGCGCCCATCCTCCCAGCGGTCGAAGCGAGCGATGTCGGCACCGGCCGCGATCTCGTCTTCGTAGTCGAAGACGCTGGCGGCGCTGAGCAGCATGTCGCTGCGATGGCTGGCGGCCAGACGGATCTCCAGGCCTTCGCGCTGGAAGTAGAGCACGCCGTTGAAGACCTGGCTCGGCTGACGGAACAGAGGCAGCGTCTGGCCCGGGCGGGTGTCCAGCGTTACCTCCGATTCGATCAGCGCCAGGTTCAGGCTCGTTCCGAACCCTTTGAGCACGCCGGGCAGGAAGAGGAAGGCCTGATCGTAGATGAACTCCGCACCCCAGAGCCGGGCCCGGTTGGCATTGTCGAGTTGCTGGATCTGGAGTTCCTCGAAGAAAAGACCCCGAAACGTCACGTCGTTGTGCTCTTCTTCGTTGACGAAGATCTGGTTGTCGATACGTTTGAAGAAGCCGCCTGCGGAGATCATGCCGCCGCTGCCGAGATAATATTCGAGCGATGCGTCGAGGTTGAGAGACTCGAACGGGTCGAGGTCGGCATTGGCCTGATTCAGGCTGCCCACGTAGACGCCCGGCGTGGTGGTTTCCTCGTATTCGAACTCCGCAGTAGCGGCCAGGTCGCGGTAATCGGGGCGGCCGATGGTGTGGGTCCAGGCCGCGCGGGCGACGAGGTGATCGGTCAGGAGCGCCTTAAGGTGGAGGGAGGGCAGCACGTGCGTGTACGCATGCTCCTCCCGCACGTCGTCGAAGGAGATGGCGTCTGCGTCGGCGTCTGCGGCGATGAGGCGGCTGTTGGCCGTGGTGGCGGTGTGCTCGACGCGCGCACCGCCCAGCAGGGTGAGGCGGCCGAGATTGACCTGACCCATCAGGTAGCCGGCCGTGACGGTCTCGCTGTTGCGGTAGTCGTCCTGTACGTCTTCGATGCGCGATCCGACCTCGTCGAGCACGATGCGGGTGGGATTGCTGAGGTTCTCGGACTGCCCGAAGAAGGTGGCAAAGGCCGCCGCGTCGCCGTGGTGGAAGGGCCGTTGGCCGCCCTGCTCGGGGACCCAGGGGTCGAGGCGGAACGTGCCGAGCGTGTAGGGATCGGTAGCCTGCACGCCGCCGGCGCCGAGTTCATACTCGGTCTGCGCCAGGTCGGCCTCGACCCGGCGGTCCCGGTAGCGGCCGCCGGCCTTCAGGTAGGCCGGGTAGTCACCCAGCATGAGGTCATAGCGCAGGTCCGCGCTGATCTCGTAGTTGTCCTCGAACACGTTGCGCCGGTTCAGGTTCAGAGAGCGCAGCACCATGATGTCCGGGTTGGCCGCGAACGCAGCCGCCTCCGGGGTTGCAGGACGAACGTCGAAGAGATAGCGGGACAGATCGTACCGCAGGGGAATCTGTTCTTCCGTATCGCCCGGATTCTCGAAGGTGCCGTCCGGCCCCGATTCGTCGGTCGTGCCGCGCGCGAAGGACCCGTAGACGTCCAGTTCCAGAGCGCCCCAGCGCTGGCGCGTGCCGAGCAGCACGCTGGTGAGGCGCTCCACTTCCTCGTCCCGGCTCAGGTCGAGCTCCATCGAGCCACCCGTCCAGAGCCCCGAGGTGGCCGTCTGGTCCTGCAGGTCGCCCTCGAAGGTGAGTTCGAACTCCGAGTTGAGCGCGACCTCCCGCGTTTGGGAGAAGAAGCTTTTCAGGTACACGGAGCGATCGTCCGAAAAACGGTACTCCAGGCTGGCATCGAGGCCGAAGCGGGCGCGTTCGTTGTCTTCCAGCTGGATTTCGTTCTCGTTGGGCAGGAAGAAGCCGTTTTCGTAGATCCACTCATCCGGGTCCGTGACCGATACGGTGTAGTCTCGCTTGAAGTAGTTGGCCGAGAGCACCATGCCGAGCTTCTGCTGCGTGCCGAAGCGGCGCCCGACGGTGCCGGCGATGCGGAAGGGCACGTCGACGTCCCCGAAGTTTTCCGTGTTCTGGCGCTCGTGCATCAGCCCGTCGACGGAGAAGATGACGAACGGGCGCGGGCGTTCGAAGGCAGACAGGGTGTTGATGTTGAGCGTGCCGCCGACGGCGTTGGCCTCCATGTCCGGCGTGACGGCTTTGACGACCTCGATGCTGGAGATGACCTCGGTGGGCATCAGGTCGAGCGCGACGGCCCGGCTCCCGGCCGATGAGGCCAGGTTGGAGCGGTTGTCGAGCGTGACGTTGTTGAGGGTGGGGGAGATGCCGCGGATCGACACGAAACGGCCCTCGCCCTTGTCGGTCTCCAGCGCCACACCGGCGGCCCGCTGTGCCGCTTCGGCCACGTTGATGTCCGGCAGGCGTCCGAGGTCGTCGCTGGTGAGCACCTCCCGCAGGTTCGGAGATTGCCGGCGCTGGCTGATCGCGTCGAGCTGGCTCTTGCGGGTGCCGATGACCTGGATCTCTCCGAACTCGGTAACCTGGGGCGCGAGGAAGACGTCCAGCGTCACGGCCTGGTCGGGAAGCACCACGACGGCAACGTTCTTCGGCTCGAAGGAGAGGCTCCGGACCAGGATGGTCTGCTCACCGGCCGGAGCCCCGGGGATGCGATACCGCCCCTCGATGTCGGTGGCGGCCCCGATGGAAGTCCCGGTGATGACCACCGACGCACCGACGATCGGCAGGCCGGTTTCTTCGTCGAGTACCTGTCCGGTCAGGGTGCCTCGTTCCTGGGCGGAGGTGGGTGTCGGGCATACGACCCACAGCGCTATCAGGCAGAGTGAAAGCAAAGCGATACGGGGCATGGTAGAGCGCGCGTCTGGGGATGGGATCGGGGGGATGGACCGCAAGCTACCCCGGCCGCCTCGCCTTCGATTTATGCCCGTGTTAAGGAGTCGTCATGGTTGTATTAATGCGGTTTGGCGGCGCCCCGACGGAGGGCTGGACCCGCGGCGGTGGGGGCCTCGGGTGCGGCTCGTCTCTCCGGGTGTGCCCGTCGTTGCACGGGACGGGCCGCTTGTGAAAAAGGCTGCAACTGAACGGGCGTGGTGCGGTAGGACTGGAACAACAGGCCGGGTCCGCGGCTCCTTTTTCGGCGAACACGTTCGCCGCAACGCGGCGTGACCAGCGCGGCGTGTCCTCGGCGCGTCAAGAAGTCCTTCCCGTATTCCCCATCCGTACCCAGGAGTCATGCCTACCTACGTCAAGCGCACCCTCGTGGCGGTCGGGTTGCTCGCCGTGCTGGGGGCGCTTGCCTGGCCCAAGTTGCCGTTCGGCGAACGAGATCGTAGCACAGCGGCGCCGATGGCGGCCGCCGGCGGTGGCGGGCTGCTGCGCGTGCACGCGCACATCGTCGAACCGGAAACGCTCAGCGACAAGATCTTCGTCACGGGCACCCTGCGCGCCAACGAGGAAGTGCTGCTCAGCAGCGAAGCCTCGGGCCGCGTCACCGGGATCCACTTCGACGAAGGCCGGGCCGTCGAGGCCGGGGCGCTGCTCGTCAAGATCAACGACCGCGAGCTGCAGGCTCGGCTGGAGCAGGTCCGGTATCGCCTGAAGCTGGCTGAGGACCGGGAGCGCCGGCAGGAGCAGATCCTCCAGCGGGGGGGCATCAGCCGGGAGGCCTACGAGGCGACGCTCAACGAAGTCAATGTGCTTCGTGCCGAGGAACAGCTCATCCAGGCCGAAATCGCCCGGACGGAGATCCGCGCGCCGTTCGACGGGGTCGTGGGGCTGCGCTACGTCAGCGCGGGGGCCTACATCTCGCCCGGCACCCGCATCGCCACGCTGCAGGACCTCCGCTCCGTCAAGCTCGACTTTGCCATCCCCGAGCGATACGCCAACCGCGTCCGCATCGGCAGCCCCGTCTACTTCACCGTGACCGGCCTCGACGGGCGGTTCGAGGGCCGCGTCTATGCCTACGAGCCGAGCATCGAAGCCGGGACGCGGACGCTGCGCGTGCGGGCGCGGGCCGCCAACCCGGGCGGGCAACTGATCCCCGGTGCCTTCGCCAACGTCGAACTGGTCTTCGAAGAGATCTCCGACGCGCTCACCGTCCCCACCATCGCGGTTATCCCGGAGCTGGGCGGCAAAAAGGTGTTCGTCTACCAGAACGGCCAGGCCGTGCCGCGCGAGGTGGAGACGGGCATCCGCACCGAGAGCCGCGTGCAGATCGTGCGCGGCCTCAACCCGCGGGACACCGTCATCACCACCGGCATCCAGCAGCTTCGCGCCGGCCTCCCCGTGGAACTGACGGGCCTGGATCTGCTGGCCGACTGAAGCCCGGTGCCAGGAAGCGAGGGCGGTGGGTGGCCCGTTGACCGGTTTTCCCGTCTCTCCTTCGACCTCATGCCCTCAACCCCGGGCCTGATCCTCCCTGCAGCATCCCCTACCGACGTGCCATGAGCCTCTCCTCGCTGAGCATCCGCCGCCCTGTCCTGGCCCTGGTGATGACCATCGTCATCGTGCTGTTCGGGATCATCGGGTTCACCTTCCTCGGCGTGCGCGAGTACCCTGCCGTCGATCCCCCGGTCATCACGGTGAGCACCAACTACCGCGGAGCCAACGCCGATGTGATCGAGAACCAGATCACCGAGCCGCTGGAGGAGTCGATCAACGGCGTGGCCGGGATTCGCACGCTGACCTCCGTCAGCCGGGAGGGTCGCAGCACGATCACCGTCGAGTTCGACCTGGACACCGACCTGGAGGCCGCCGCCAACGACGTGCGTGACCGCGTCAGCCGGGCCATGGGCAACCTGCCGCCGGACGCCGAGCCGCCGCAGGTCTCCAAGGCCGATGCCGATGCGCAGCCCATCGTGTTCCTCAACGTCAAGAGCGACGAGCGCAACCTGCTGGAGCTGTCGCGCCTGGCCGATGAGGTCTTCAAGGAGCGGCTCCAGACGATTCCGGGCGTGAGTGCCGTGCAGATCTGGGGGGAGAAGGAATATGCCATGCGCCTCTGGATCGACCCGCAGCGCCTGGCGGCCTATCAGCTCTCGCCGCTCGACGTGCGCAACGCCCTCGCCCGCGAGAACGTGGAACTACCCTCCGGCCGCATCGAGGGCACCGACGTCGAGTTGACCGTCCGCACGCTGAGCCGACTGGAGACCGTCGAGGAGTTCAACGACCTCATCATCAAGGAGGACGGCGGGCAGGTCGTGCGCCTGCGCGACATTGGCCACGCCGAGCTGGGGCCGGTCAACGAACGCACCATCCTCAAACGCGACGGCATTCCCATGGTGGGCGTGGTGCTTCAGCCGCAGCCGGGCGCCAACTACATCGCCATCACCGACGAGTTCTACCGCCGCCTCGAACAGATCAAGAAGGACCTGCCCGAAGACATCGAGCTCGGCATCGGCTTCGACGTGACGGAGTACATCCGGGAAAGCATCACGGAGGTGCAGCAGACCATCCTGATTGCCTTCATCCTCGTCATCACGATCATCTTCCTCTTCCTGCGCGACTGGCGGACGACGGTCATCCCGGTGCTCGTCATCCCGGTGGCGCTGATCGGGACGTTTTTCATCCTCTACCTGGTGGATTTCTCGATCAACGTGCTCACGCTGCTCGGGCTGGTGCTGGCTATCGGGCTGGTGGTGGATGATGCCATCGTGGTGCTGGAGAACATCTACGCGAAGATCGAACAGGGGATGGACCCGGTACAGGCGGGCATCAAGGGGTCGCAGGAGATCTTCTTCGCCGTCATCGCCACTACGCTGGCGCTGGTGGCGGTCTTCCTGCCGATCCTGTTCCTCGGCGGGCTCACGGGGCGGCTCTTCCGCGAGTTCGGCGTGACGCTGGCCGGAGCCGTGATCATCTCGTCGTTCGTGGCGCTGACGCTCACGCCGATGCTCAGCACGCGGCTGCTCAAGAAGCGCGAGCGGCACACCCGTTCCTACGAGGCCACCGAGCCGTTCTTCCGGCGGCTGACCGACGCCTACCGCAACTCGCTGCGGACGTTCATGGCGCGTCGCTGGCTGGCGTTCCCCGTCATCGCCGTCTGCCTCGGTCTGATCTGGCTGTTCTTCAGCATCCTGCCGCAGGAGCTGGCGCCAAAGGAGGACCGCAGCCGCATCCGGATGTTCGCCACCGCCCCGGAGGGGGCCACGTTCGAGTACATGGACCAGTACGTCGACGACTACATCGACCTGGTGCAGCGTACCGTACCCGAGGCCCGGGCCATCATCTCGGTGACGTCGCCGGGCTTTTCCGCCGCCGGCTCGGTGAACTCGGCCTTCTCGTTCCTCATCCTGGAGGACCCCGAGAACCGCGAGCGCTCGCAGACGGAGATCGCCAACGCGCTGAACGCCGACCTGCGCAACCTCACCGCCGCGCGGGCTTTCGTCTCCGAGCCCGAGTCGATCGGCAACCGGCGGGGCGGGGCGCCGGTGCAGTACGTCATCCAGGCGCCGAACCTGGACAAGCTGAAGGCGGTGATCCCCGCATTCCTGGAGCGGGCGCAGCAGGATCCGGCCTTCACGTTCGTGGACGTCAACCTGAAGTTCACCAAGCCCGAGCTGCGCGTCCGCATCGACCGCGACCGGGCGCGCAACGCGGGGGTTTCGGCCATCGACATCGCCACGACGATGCAGCTCGCGCTGAGTGCGCAGCGGGTCGGGTACTTCGTGATGAACGGCAAGCAGTACCAGGTCATCGCTCAGGTGAGCCGGGAGGATCGCAATGAGACGCTGGACCTGCGCTCGCTCTACGTGCGCAACGCCGAGGGGGCGCCGATCCTGCTGGACAACCTGGTGACGGTGACCGAGGAGAGCAGCCCGCCGCAGCTCTACCGCGTGGATCGCTACGCCGCGGCCACCATCGAGGCGCGCCTGGCACCGGGCTACACCATCGGCGACGGCATCGAGGCGATGGACCGCATCGCCGAGGAGGTGCTGGACGAGACGTATGCGACGACGCTGGCCGGCCCCTCGCGGGAGTTCGTCGACAGCTCGGGCGATCTGGCGTACGTGTTCGTGCTGGCGCTGGTGCTGGTCTTCCTGGTGCTGGCGGCTCAGTTCGAGAGCTTCCGCGACCCGTTCATCATCATGCTGACGGTGCCGCTGGCCGTGGCCGGGGCGCTGCTCTCGCTGTGGTACTTCAACCACACCATCAACATCTTCAGCCAGATCGGGATGATCATGCTCATCGGGCTGGTGACGAAAAACGGCATCCTCATCGTGGAGTTCGCCAATCAGCGCAAGGCCGCCGGGTTGTCGATCCACGAGGCGATCCTGGAGGCGTCCGTGGCCCGCTTCCGCCCGATCCTGATGACGGCGCTGTCGACGGTGCTGGGGATTCTGCCGATCGCGCTGGCGCTGGGTGCCGGCGCGGAGAGCCGCGTTCCCATGGGCGTCGCCGTCATCGGCGGCCTGCTGATCGGCACGCTGCTGACGCTCTACGTCGTCCCGGCGATGTACGAATACCTCACCCGCCGCACCGCCGCCCCGACGCTGGCCGCCATGCAGCAGGACGAGGCGGAGCTGCACGCCGTGGGCGCGTGAGGACGTCCCGGCGGCGTGTGGCGTGCGCCCTCTCCGGAGCGATCCCGTCGGCCCGCGGGGCCTGCGATGTCCCGTGTTGCCCTTCGATCTTCGACCTTTGATCCTCGATCTGCTTTCCCCCATGCGTACCGGCTTTTTCGTCCTGTTCTTCGGCATCCTGGTGGGCATCCCGGCGGGCCGCCCGGCGGTGGCACAGCCGCTGCTCACGCTGGAGGAGGCCGTCGGGATGGTGACGCAGCGCAACTACACGGTGCAGACGGCCCGCAACACGGCGCGGATCGCCGAGACGAACCATGCCCGGGGCAACGCCGGTTTCTACCCGACGCTGTCGTTCAGCGCCGGCTCGAACGGGAGCCTGGCCAACACGCGGCAGCAGTTCATCGGGCAACAGCCCGTCAATCGCACGGGGGCGCAGACCACCCGCTACAACGCCGGGCTACAACTCAACTGGACGGTGTTCGACGGGTTGAGCCGGCTGAGCACGTATGACCGCCTGGGCGCGGAGGCGGAACGGGCTCAGGTGCAACTGGCCGCCACGATGGAGGAGGTGGTGGCGGGTACGATGGTGGCCTACTACGGCCTGATCCGCCTGGAACAGCAGCGGCGGGTGCAGGAGGAGGCGGTGGCGCTCTCGGAAGAGCGGCTGCGGATCGCCGAGCTGCGGCGGGACCTGGGTTCGGCGTCCGAGCTGGAGGTGCGGCAGGCGCTGGTGGACCTGAACACCGACCGGGCCGCGCTGCTGCGGCAGGAAGCCGACCTGCAAAACGCCCGGGCGGCGTTCAACCGCCTGCTCGGGCGCGCCGGCAACCCGCCCTTCACCGTGGCCGACACCATCGTGGTCGACCCCTCGCTGTCGCTGGAGGCGCTGCTGCCCACGGCCCTCGCCGCGAACCCGTCGTTGAAGCTGGCTCGCACCGATCAGGCTGTGGCGCTCTACCGCCGCCGTGAGGTGGCCGCCGACTGGTTTCCGGCCCTCTCGCTCAACGTGGGCTATGGCTATTCCTTCCTCGATTCGGAGTCCGGCTTCCTCTCGTCCAGCCGCACGTACGACTTCACCTACGGGGTGACGGCCTCCTACAATCTGTTCGACGGCTTCGCCCGCTCTCGCCGGGAGCAGACGGCCGACCTGGCGCTGCGCAACGCCGAGCTGGCCGTCGAGGATACGCGCATCGCCGTCGAAACGACGCTGCGGACGCTGTACACGACGTATCGGGTCAATCTGGAGCAGATCGCGCTGGAGCAGGAGAACCTGGCGGCGGCGCGGCTGAACGTGGAGATCGCGCTGGAGCGGTTCCGCCTGGGCACGATCTCGTCGATCGAGCTGCGGGAGGTGCAGGATGCGTTGATCCGGGCCGAGAGCCGCCTCATCGCCATCCAGTACGAAGCCAAGAGCGCCGAGGTCGAACTGCGCCGTCTGGCAGGGTTGCTGGCTGACGGCTTCTAGCTGCTGGCTGCTGGCTTCCGGCTTCCGGCTGCTGGCTGACGGCTGACCGCTGACGGCTGACGGCTCAATGCCGATGCATCGGCATCGCGGTGCTGTCTGGCGCGGGGCCGGGGTCGACCTGCTCGTGGTGGTCGTGGCCGTGGCCGGGGCCGAGGAGGTGCATGACGGGCTGGAGGTAGGGCGTGCCGCGGAGGATGGTGATGACGCCCAGCAGGACAACCACGAGGCCGCTGAAGACGTTGAGCCGGGCCCGCCAGAGCGGCCGCATCAGGAAGCCGGAGAGGGCGAGCACGTACAGCGCCGGGATGGTGGCCACGCCGAAGACGGCCATGGTCAGCGCCCCGGCGGTGACGCTGCCGGTGGCCGCAGCCCGGGCGAGCAGTCCGTAGACGAGGCCGCAGGGCAGTAGCCCGTTCAGCAGCCCCAGCCCGAACGTCCCGCCCACGGTGTGGCGGCGCATGAACAGCGCCATCCCGCGTTGCAGGCCGGGGAGCTTCGCGAGCACGCCGGTGCCCTCGAAGCGACGCAGGACGCCCATCAGCCCCAGCCCGATGAGGATCATGACGAGGCCGGCAAAGAGGCTCAGGCCGTTCTGAACCGCTGTCATCGTTGCGCCCAGCACGGCCCCGATCCCGCCGACCACCGCGCCGAGGAGGGCGTAGGTCAGGGTCTTGCCCGTGTAGTAGGCGAGCTGGTGCAGATGCAGCCCCGCGGCGCGGTCCTGCGCGTTGGCGATGGCCAGGGCAAAGCCGCCGCACATGCCGACGCAATGGGCGCTGCCCAGCAGCCCGGCCAGGAAGATCAGGGTATAGTCGACGTTCATGGAGTCGGCGTGGGAAGGGGAGACAGCGGCAGGGGCTCGGCGGTGATCAGCCGGGCCTCGCGCAGCCCCCAGACGGCGTTGCAGAGGAACAGCCGCTCGGCCCGGTCGAGGTCGTCGAGGGTGAGGACCTGCTCGGCGGCATCGGCGTGGGTCTCCAGCACGTGCCGACGGTAGACGCCGGCGAGGAGCCCGCAGCCGACGGGGGGCGTCAGGAGACGGCCGCCGTGCTGGAGGAAGACGTTGGAGCGCGAGCCTTCGGTGAGGTGGCCATGTTCGTTCAGGAACAGCACTTCGTCGAAGCCGGCCTCCCGGGCGCGCTGGTAGGCGGTTTCGTAGAACGCGCGGTGCGTGGTTTTGTGGTAGAAGAACACGTCGGTGGCGTCGATGGGCGTGTCGGCGAGCACGACGCGCAGCGGGCGGTCCGGCATCGGGGCGAGCGGTGCCGTGCTGAGATGGAGCCGTCCCCCGGCGTCGAGCGTGACGCGGACGCGGTGGGCCGTGCCGGGTGCGAAGGCCTCCGTCGCGGCCGCGACGGCCCGGCGGAAGGCGTCGGCGTCGAAGGGCCTGCCGAAGAAGCGCGCCGACGTGGCGAGCCGGTCGGCATGGAGATCCAGCAGGGCGATGCCGTCGGCCCAGCGCATGGTTTCGATGAGGTGGAACGGCCCGGGGTGCCGGTCGGCCTCCGGGGAGAGGAAGCGCGCCTTGAGCCGGCACTCCGCATATTCCTGGTCCGGGTCGGAGTCCCACACGATGCCGCTTCCGATCCCGAGCCGGCCGGCGCCGTCGCGCACCGTGAGCGTGCGGATGGCGACGTTGAAGACGGCCCGGTCGTCCGGGCCGGCGTAGCCGATGGCCCCGCAGTACACCCCGCGCGGACCGGCCTCCAGCGCGCGGATCAGCGCCATGGCCCGCAGCCGGGGCGCGCCGGTGACGGAGCCGCAGGGAAACAGCGCGCGGAACAGCGCCGCATACGACGTGCCCGACGCCAGCCGCCCCTCGACGGTCGAGGTCATCTGGATCAGCGTCTCGTAGACCTCCGTGGCGAAGAGCGCCGGGACGTGCACCGTGCCGGGCTCGCACACGCGCGAGAGGTCGTTGCGCAGGAGGTCGACGATCATCAGGTTCTCGGCCCGGCTCTTGGCGTCCTCGGCCAGATGGCGACGCAGCGCCGCGTCCTCGGTGGACGTCTGCCCTCGCCGGATGGTGCCTTTCATCGGCCGCGTCCAGATCCGGCGGCCCTCCCGCCGAAAGAACAGCTCGGGCGAGAGGCTGAGGATCTCGTCCCGGCCGGTGTGCAGGTAGGCCGCATAGGGCACGCGCTGCCGGGCGCGCAGCGTGCGGTAGAGCCCCAGCGGGTCGCCGTGGAGATGGACCGCGACCTGGCCGGTGAAGTTGATCTGGTAGACGTCGCCCTCGCGGATATGATGCCGGATGGCACGGAGACGGTCCCGGTAGGCCTCGGGCGACCAGGAAAAGGCGCCCACGCTTGCGTGACCGACCCCGGCCGTAGCGAGCCAGCGCACCACGGCGTCGGCATCGAGGGGTTCGGGGGTTTCGTAGACGCCGAACCAGCCCACGGGCTCGGCGCTCTCGGCAGCCGCCGCCGCGCCCGCCGGCTCGAAGGCGAGGCCGGCCTCGTAGGACAGGTAGCCGGCCACGTAATATCCGGCTCCAACGGCATCGTCCAGACGGGCCAGCAACGCCGGCACCTCCGCCGGCGACGCCGCCGTCAGCACGCGCACCGGTTCGGTGAACAGCAGGCTCGTACGGTTCTCCGCATCGGGGCGGATCGTGTCGAGCAAAACGGTGCCGGGGGCAGGGGGCATGGGCGTGGCACGAGCGGAGGGAACAGCGCAGGAACGAACGAGTCCCGTTCGGCGTCCCGCACGGCGTGTGAAGCATGGCTGAAAAACCCGGACGCCCCCGTGCGGGTTCGCCGTGTCGTTCGCTGGCGGGATTCTTCCCGCTGTCGTTCCCTTCGTCTCCGATTTCCCTCTGCTGCCTGTGCGCCGTTTCCATCCGATCTGCCTGGTTTTCGCACTCCTGCTGCTGAGCGGCTGCGGTGCGCCCCGAACCGAACCGCCCGGCTGGGACTGGGAGGTGCTCGCTCCGCCCGTCGGGGCCGGGAGCGCCCTGCCGCATCTGGCGACGGCCCCGGACGGCTCGGTGCTGTTGAGCTGGGTCGAGCCGGACGATGCCGGCGGGCATCGCCTGCGGTGGGCCCGGTGGCAGGGCGAGGGATGGACGCCGGCCCGGACCATCGCGGCCGGGGACGACTGGTTCGTCAACTGGGCCGATTTCCCGGCCATCGCGGCGCGGGAGGACGGCGCGCTCGTGGCGCATTACTTGCAGAAGAACGGCCCGAGCCCCTACGCCTACGACGTGCGCGTGACCCAGTCTGCCGACGGCGTGCGCTGGCGTCCGGCTGTGACCCCGCATACCGACGGGACGCAGACCGAGCACGGCTTCGTGTCGATCGTGCCCTGGACGGCCGATCGCGTGCTGCTGACCTGGCTGGACGGGCGCCACACCCTCGGCGGGGGGCACGAGGCCCACGGCGCGCGCGGGGCCATGACGATCCGCGCCGCGCTGCTGGATGCCGACGGGCAGCTCCACGAAGAGGCCGTCCTGGATGCCCGCACCTGCGACTGTTGCCAGACCGCCGCCGTGCGAACGTCCTCCGGGGCCGTCGTCGCCTACCGCGATCGCTCCGAAACCGAGGTGCGGGACATCAGCGTCGTCCGCTATCGCGACGGCCGCTGGAGCGAGCCGGTGCCGGTGCACCGGGACGGGTGGCAGATAGCCGGATGCCCGGTCAACGGGCCGGCGCTGGATGCCGCGGGCGAGGCGGTGGTGCTGGCCTGGTTCACCGCCGCCGGCGACGTGCCGCACGTCCGGGTCGCGTTATCGCCGGACGAAGGCGCGCGGTGGTCCCTGCCGATCGACGTGGACGAGGGGGCTCCGCTGGGCCGCGTCGATGTGGTGCGCCTGCCGGACGGGTCGGCGGTGGTGAGCTGGATGGAGCAGGTCGACGGGCGTGCCGAGATTCGCCTGCGCCGCGTGGCCCCGGACGGGACGCCTTCGCCGAGCCAGGCCGTGGCAACGACCGCGGCGGCGCGTTCCAGCGGGTTTCCCCGGTTGACGCGGACGGCGACGCACCTGTACCTGGCCTGGACCGAAGCGGGAGAAGCGCCGGTGGTGCGCGTGATGCGAGCCGCCCTGCGGTGAAAACGCCGCCGGGTCAGGCGCGGGGCTCCCACACCGAACGGGCAAGGGCCAGGTCGCGGTCCGTCTCGGCGTGGCTGAGCCGGTGGGCAACGACAGGCCGGGGCGCCGGCGCTACGTCCAGGCTTTCGGCCACCACGGCATCGCCCAGCGTGGCCTCCGCCCGGAACTGGATCTCCAGTTCGGCGAGGCGATAGTCCGGCTCCAGCACCGGCGCGATGCCGTCCAGCGCCCAGGCGATGTATCGGACGTTGTTGAGGTGCTGGTTCATGTCCAGATCCGCATAGTGGACCTGGTAGGACTGACGCCGGGTGAATGCCTCCGGCGCAGTCAGGCGCTCGAAGGCTTCCGGCAGGGGGGAGGGGCGGTCGGGCAGGCGGATCTCCCGGATCATCGGCGGAATGCGGACCGGGCGCCGGCGGGTGCGATGCATCAGCAGCCAGGCGCTCGTCGCACGGCCCCAGACGGTCCCGTCTGCCGTTTGCAGCAGAAAGGCCCGGTAGGCATAGAGCCCGTTCTCCCCCGTCGGCCAGGTGTGCAGGTGGACGTCCTCGCGCCAGGCCGGCTGCCGGTCGAGCACCACGTGCAGGCGGGACAGCACCCACGTCAGGTCGGCCTCGGCCAGGTGCTCCACCGAGACGCCCAGGTCCCGGGCATGATTGCCGGCGGCTTCCTGCAGGTAGTGGCACAGGGACGGCACGGAGGCCCGGGCGTGGGGGTCGGTTTCGTAGGAGCGGACGCGAAAGACTTCGTGCCAGACCATCGGAGGGGGGAGCTGGGTGCAGACGGGGCGGAGCGTCAGTTCTCCGTGGACGCCGGGGCCGCATCCGGTAGCAACACCGCCCGGACGTAGCGCGTCGTGTCCAGATAGGTGCGAGCGGCCTGCCGGATGTCTTCGGGCGTCAGCGAGGCAATGAGCTCCTCGTAGCGCAGCACGTCCAGCAGGTCCTCGTTCTCGTGCGAGTAGTAGAAGTCGAGGACGCTCAGCCAGAAGCCGTTCGTCTCCCGCTGCGTCTCCCGCTCGCGGCGCTGCTGTTCCTTCACCTTCGCCACGTCGTCCGGCGACGGGCCCTCCGTCTTGAGGCGGTCGATCTGTTCGAAGACGGCCTGCACCAGCTCATCGACGCGATCGGGGTCGGTCGTGAAGCTGATGGTGAGGCTGTACGTGGAGTCCGGGCGGTCCGAGGTCGAGGGGCGCACGCTGACGCCGTAGACGCCGCCGCGCTCCTCCCGCAATTCCTCCCGCAGCCGGATGTTCAGGACCTCGGCCAGGGAGCGGAGGCGGTGGCGGTGCAGGCGGTCATAGACGAACGGCCCGTGGAAGTAGAGCAGCACCTGGCTCCGGTCGGCCAGGCCCTTGCGCACCGTCTTCTGGATCACCCCGTCCGGCAGGTCCGGTACGACGTCCCGCCAGGTTTCCTGCCGCCCGGAGGCCGGGAGCGAGCCGAGGTAGGACTGCGCCAGTTGGATCAGGCGGTCCACGTCGAAGGCGCCCACGAAGACGAACGTGAAGTCGCTCAGGTCGGCGAAGCGGTCCCGATAGACGGCCTCCGCTTCCCGGAGGTCGAAGGCCTGGATCTCGGAGAGCGTCGGCACGCGGCGGCGGAGGTGGTTGCCGTAGAGCGCGGCGTTCAGCGTGTCCTCCAGCGCGGCGCTCGGGGTGGCGGAGCGGTTGGCCAGGTACGCGCCGATCTGCTGCTGGAAGACCGCCAGGGCCGAGCTGTCGGCGCGCGGCTGCGTGACGTAGAGGTAGATGAGCTGGAAGAGCGTTTCGAGGTCCTCCGGCGATCCGCCGCCGTTGAAGCCCTCCTCCAGCTCGCCGATGTAGGGGGCGACGGATACCACCTTGCCGGCCAGGTGCTTCTCCAGCTGCGTCCGGTCGAAGGGGCCGACGCCACTCTGCGTGATGATCGTCGGGGCGAAGTCGGCTTCCAGGTACGCTTCGTCGCCGACGAGGGACGAGCCCCCGGGGCTGAAGGCGGTGAAGCGCACCTCGTCTTCCTTGAAGTCGGTCGGCTTCAGCACCAGCCGGATGCCGTTGGCCAGGCGGACCTCGGTGACGCCGACCTCCGGGATCTCACGGCGTTCGACGACGGGTGCCGGAGGCGGGACCTCGGCCACCAGGGGCTGGTCGGAGACGGCGTCTTCGTAGGGGTCGATGGCGCGGGCGTCGACCGTCTGGAAGACGCCGGCCAGGTCGGCCTCGCTCGGGGGGGGCAGGTCGGGCTTCTCCGGCATGACGACCGTCACCACGCGGTTGCGCTCGGCCAGGAGGTCGGCTGCGCGCGCGTTGAGTTCGTCCAGCGTGATGGTAGACGCGTAGCGCCGTACCAGGTCGAACTCGTAGGCGATGCCGGGGATGGGCTCGCGCTCCAGGTAGTGGGCCACGTACTCACGGGCGTAGGCGGCCGAGTTGGTGGTGTTGCGCTCGTTGTAGGCCCGCTGGTAGGCGCGGACGATCTCCTGCTGCTGCCGGGCCAGCTCCGTCGCCGTGAAGCCATGCCGGCGGACGCGTTCGACCTCGGTCAGGAGGGCTTCCAGTCCGGTCAGGATGCCGCCGTCCTGCACCTGCGCGCCGATGCTGTAGAAGGCCGCAGGGCGGGCGATGGCGCCGCGCGAGACGGCGGCGCCCAGGAACGGCGCATCCGGCCGGCGGGCGATCTCCGCGAGGCGGTTGTTGAGCATGTCGTTGAAGAACTGCCCGACCAGCATCCGCCGGTAGTCGTGCACCGTCGCCAGCGTGTCTGCCGGTTGCTTGTAGACGACCTGCACCGTCGAGTAGGGATACTCGGGGTCGGTGACGATGGCATAGAGGGTTTCCTCGTGGCCGGGCACGTCGAAGTGCGGCCGGGCCGGGGCGTCGGCCGGGGCCGGGAGGGTGCTGAAATGCGTGCGGATGAGCGCCTCGGCCCGGTCCACGTCCAGGTCGCCGACGACCACGACGGCCATCAGGTCGGGGCGGTACCAGGTCCGGTAGAAGCGCTGGAAGGCGGCCGGGGGGGCGTGGCGGATCACCGTCGTGTCCCCGATGGGCAGGCGCTCCCGGTAGCGGGAGCCGTGCAGCAGCGCGGGCAGGGTCTTCTCCCGGATCCGCCCGGAGGCATTCTGATCCCGCAGCCGCCACTCCTCGATGATCACGCCGCGTTCCTTCTCGATCTCCTCGGGGTCCAGCGTGGCATAGGCCGCCCAGTCTTCCAGCACGTCAAAGGCCTTCTCGACGATGTCCGTGCTGTCGGTCGGAATCGTCAGCATGTAGACGGTTTCGTCGAACGACGTATAGGCGTTCACGTCCGGGCCGAAACGCATGCCCGTTCGCTCCAGGAAGTTGACGAGTTCCTGTTTCTCGAAACGGCGGGTGCCGTTGAAGAGCATGTGTTCGAGGAAGTGAGCCAGGCCGCGCTGGTCGTCGTCCTCCAGGACGGAGCCGGCGTTGACGGCGAGGCGCAGTTCGGCCCGGTTGTCAGGCTCGGCATTGTGCCGGATGTAATAGGTCAGCCCGTTCTCCAGCCGTCCCACCCGGACGGCGGCCTCGACGGGCAGCGGGGCATCGAGGTCCAGGGACGCCGCATCGGCGGGCGGCACGCTCTCGGTGCGAAGTGCCGCGGAGGGGGACGTGGACGTCGTGGGATGCGTACGCTCGGCCGAGGCGCACGCACCGATCAGCAGCGCGAGAAGGAGCGGGAAGAGACGAAGACGATGCATGACAGCGCGATGCGTGGACGGGACGGAGCAAGGCGTACGCCCGAGCCTCGGATGGGTTTACGCCGCGGGACGAAAGGGCCGCCGGATCGGCCCCGGCAGGGGTCACCCCTTGCGCTTGCCGCTGGCCGGCGACAGGTCGATCAGCACCGCGATCACCATGACGACGATCTGCAGCGTGCCCCACTCTCCACCGTAGACGTTGTGTACGACGGAGTACCAGAGCAGCGTGGTGGGAGCGAAGATAAAGCCCAGGATGGGCCAGAGCAGGCTCGAAAAAAGGCCGGCGAACCAGTCCGTGAACAGCCAGAGCACGACGGTCAGCACACGCGGGGCGAGGAGGGCGATGACGGCGAACAGGCAGGGCATGGTGCAGGGGGGCAGGGTCTGACGGGAGCAGGGTGAACGGGCAACCGCCCGCTACGCCGGCCGCCGGGTGGCGGGAACGGTCGCTCCGGTTCCCTACGCAGGCGAGGGGCCGCAGGTTGTCGGCCGCGCGGGAACGGGATGATCTCGTCCGTCCCTGCGGCTCGTTTCCGCGATCTGCGCAGGTCTCCCCGGGTGCGACCGCAGGTAATAATCTGGTTTGCGGAGCCGCAACCCGTGCCTGCGTGGATCTACCGGGTGCCGGGTTCATACAAGGATTATCTCGCGCAGGATAGCCCCGACGCTGGAGATCTGGAGATCTTGTCATGCGGCGACCCGTCTATCTCGGACGTTTCGGCATCGTGCTGGCCGTCCTCTTCACCATCCCTGCTCCCTCGCTCATGGAACCGACGGACGACGTCCTCAGCCCCTATCGGTGGAAACACCGGCTGCTGCTCATCTTCGCGGCCGACACGATGCATCCGGCCTACGAGACACAGGTCGCGCTCCTCGAAGGAGAGGAGGCCGCGCTCGCCGAACGGGACGTGCTCACGGCACACCTCTTCGCCGACGGCGGGAGCCGCCTGGGCGACCGCCGGCTGACCCATGACGAGGCCGAGGCCATCCGGCAGCGCTTTGGCGTGGCGCCCGGGCAGTTTGCCGTGATCCTCGTCGGCAAGGACGGCACGGAGAAGCGCCGCGACGACGCCCCGGTGAAGCCGGAGGTCCTGTACGCCGATATCGATGCCATGCCGATGCGGCGGCGTGAGATGCAGGCACGTGATGCCGGCGCGTGATGCCGGCACGTGACGCCCGTAGCCGCCCCCCGCTACCCCCCGAGCAAAGCCCGCGCGACCACCTTGTTGCACTACCGTACCTACGAGCGTGACCCGGCACAGGACTGGGTCGTCTTCATCCATGGCGCCGGCGGGAGTTCGTCCATCTGGTTCAAGCAGGTGCGGGCGTTCCGCGAGCACTTCAACGTGCTGCTCGTGGATCTGCGCGGCCATGGCCGGTCGCAGGGGCTGATCCGTGCCGTCCGCGAGCGGCGCTACACCTTCGAGGCCATCGCGCGGGAGGTGCTGGAGGTCATGGACCACCTGGGGATCGAACGGGCGCATTTCGTCGGCATCTCGCTGGGATCCATCCTGATCCGCACCCTCGGCGAGATCGCACCGGAACGTCTCCAGACGATGGTGCTGGGCGGGGCGGTGACGCGGCTCAACGTTCGCTCGCGGTTCCTCGTGGCGCTGGGGAACCTGTTCAAACGCTTCATCCCCTATCTCTGGCTCTACCGCCTCTTTGCCTGGATCATCATGCCCCGCAAGCGCCATCAGGAATCGCGCCTGCTGTTCGTCAACGAAGCCCGGAAGCTGTGCCAGCAGGAGTTCATCCGATGGTTCCGGTTGACGTACGACGTCCATCCGCTGCTTCGCTTCTTCGAGGAGAAGGAGATGGCGGTCCCCACGCTCTACCTGATGGGCGAGGAAGACCACATGTTCTTACCCCCTGTCCGGCGCCTCGTCCGCAAGCATCGCCACAGCCGTCTGCACGTCATCCCCGGTGCGGGGCACGTCTGCAACGTCGATGCGCCCGAGGTGTTCAACACGCAGGCCATCGCCTTCATTGCGGCGCACCGGCAGGCCCGGTGGCCGGGCGGTGTGGCCGGGGTGGGCGCCCTCGGGTGAGGGCCTCGGCGCGTGCCAGCCCTTGAGATCCGGCGCCGGCGGCCGATGAAAGGCAGCAGGCGGCCGGCCGGCCGCGCGTCCCGGTAACCAGCGAGTCCCAGGGGTGGAAGATTTTCTGCGACAGCACCTCACCGATCGGGTGGTGATCGCGCTTCTGTTCGAAGAGGCGATCACGGTGGAGGACGTGCGCCGTGCCTGGGAGGCCTGGGAACGCAGCGGAGATGGTGGTCGCCGCCCTCCGCTGTGGCGGGTGCTGGCCCAACAGCCCGGCATCGACGTGGAGGCCGTCCGGGCGGCCGCGGCACGGGCCTACGGCTTCGCGCAGGCGGACATCTCCCCCTATGCCACGCTGGCCTTCCTGGAGATGCACGCCTACCAGTTCTCCAGCGCCCAGTGGGAGCGCATGATCGAGCTGTGTGTGCTGCCGGTGGCGCAGCGTCTGCCCCAGGTGAGCAGCGGCGGCAACTGCTGGGTGTTCGCCACCTGCGATCCGCTCCGCCCCGAGGTGCATGCGTTCCTCGAAGCCATGAAGCAGGATCGCTTCGAGCTGGTCTATGCACCGGAGTCGAAGCTCGTGACGCTGTTTACCCTCCTGTTTGCGCCCGACGACGAGGAACTGACGCGGGAGGTCCCGACGCTGCTCCAGGACCGGCTCCCGGAGGATCCTTCGCCGGCGCCCCGGCCCGAGGGGCCGGCCAGGACGCTCACCTTCGGCGAATACCTCGAGTGGTTGCTCGAACGCGCCGTCGGATCGCCGGGGGAGCCGCTGATCGTGCAGGACGACGGCGGAGGGTGGACGCAGGTGATCCTTCCAGACGACGCCGCCGGGCAGCCCGATGACGCCGGGGTCCGCGTACGGCATGGGCCGTTCGTGCGCTACGTGCAGGAAACCCTTCTGGACGGGCACCCGGTGGCGGGTGAGGCCGCCCGGACCGTGCTGATCCAGCGGTGGCTGGAGGACGGCCTGCATCACTTCGAGATCCATCTGGACGCATCGCGGGGGGCAACGACCGGGGCCGCAGCGGATACATCGCCGGCACGCGGGGGGGCGGTGCTGCACATCCGGGCGGTGGACGTGGCGGCTCCGGCGTCGCCCCGGCCGGAGCGTGGGTTGCCTTAAGACGGAGGCCATCGCGTCGATACCGGATCTGGAGCCACGGGCGAGGCTGCCGGCCCGTCGCGTGCGCTCCTCCGAGCGACCCAGGTCTATGGTCCGCCCACGCCGGCGGACATAACCCCACCGGAGCATGCACGACCAGGCTGATCCGTCCGTGTCCCTGTCTCCCGTCGTAGCCGACGAGGGAAACGGAGCGTCTGAAAAAAACACCCCGGCGCCGGCGGGGCCGCCGGTAGCTGCCGCGGCACGCCCGCGCAGAGGAGGAACCGCCGCGGGCACGAACCTGCTGGACGACCCGCAGGAGGGGGGGGACTTCGCGGACGAGGAGTCCGGTGAGAGCACGTTCTCGCCGCTCAACCTGCGGGACCGCGTCGTCATCATGCTGCTCTACTATGAGACGGTGCGGACGGAGCAGGTCGAGCAAGCCTGGTACCGGTGGGTGCAGCTGCGCAAAAAGGGCCACCGCGAGCCGCTCTGGCGGTTGCTCGCGCAGACGGAGGGCGTCGACCGGGAAACGGTCTTCAAGGTGGCGGCTCAGGTCTATGCCTTCGAGGAGGCCCTGATCAAAAAGCCGGAGGTCATCAAGCTGATCCGTGAGTTCTGCGAGACCTTCTCCGAGGAGCAGTGGGAGGAGCTGAGCCGCCTCAAGCTCATCCCGATCCGGCAGGAGCGGGACAGCGAAGGGACGTTGCGCCGGATGGAGTTCGCCACGCACGACCCCACCCGGCCCGAGCTGCATCGCCACCTGCAGCAGCTCAAGCTGGAGCGCTTCGAGCTGAAATATGCCCCGGAGTCGCTCGTGGAAACGCTGATCCAGGAGGCATCGCCACGGCGGAACGAGTTCCTCGATCGGATGAACGAGGACCCGATGGCCTTCGACCTGGGCACCAGCTACGAGGAGGATCGGGGGGAGCTCATCGACGAGGAAGCGCTGGAGGCGGAGATCAGCCGCTCCACCCTCATCAACCTCTTCGAGGCCACGCTCGTCGAGGCCGTCCGCCAGGGCGTCTCGGACGTGCACATCTTCCCCAATGCCGACCGCCAGATCGAGATTCACTTCCGCGTGGATGGGGAGTTGCGGCGGTGGCACGTCGAGGAGCGGGTGCACCCGGAAGCCTTCCTGGCCGTCGTCAAGGACAACTCGACCAACGTGGACCGCTTCGAGCGCGATGCGGCGCAGGACGGCTTCATCCAGCGACGGGTGGACGGGACGCTCATCCGCTTCCGCGTCTCGGTGCTGCCCATCGCCAATGCCAACCAGGAGGTCCGCTCCGAGAGCATCGTCATCCGGGTGCTGGACGACCGCAAGGTCATCACCGACCTGCGCAAGCTCGGCCTGCTGGACACGGCCCTGGAGCGCTTCGAGACGGCCATCCGGCAGCCCCACGGCATGATCATCCTGACCGGCCCGACCGGCTCCGGGAAGACGACCACGCTGTTCGCCGCGCTCCACCAGGTCGTCTCTCCGAAGGTGAACGTGCTGACCGTGGAGGACCCGGTCGAGTACATCATCCCCGGCGTGCGGCAGATCAAGCTCAACCACAAGCTGGGCCTGGAGCAGGCCCTGCGCGCCATCCTCCGGCACGACCCGGACGTGGTCATGGTCGGCGAGATGCGCGACCGGGAAACGGCCGAGCTGGCCATCAAGCTGGCCAACACGGGGCACCTGACCTTCTCGACGCTCCACACGAACGATGCCCCGAGCGCCGTCAGCCGGCTCTACAAGATGGGCGTCGAGCCGTTCCTGATCGCCTACGCCATCAACCTGGTCGTGGCGCAGCGGCTGCTGCGGACGCTCTGCCCGCGCTGCAAGCGGCCGGCCGAGGAGGTGGACGACCTGCTGCTCGAACGGCTCGGGTTTACGAAGGACGAGATCGACGGCCTGACGCTGTACGAAGCCGGTCGGGATCCCTCGTGCCCCACCTGCCGGGGTGTCGGCTACAAGGGCCGCCGCGCCATCACGGAAACCATGCTCTTCTCGAAAGAGATTCGCCGGATGATCGTCTCGGCCAAGGACATGATCGACGAGGATCAGCTGCGCGAGCAGGCGGTCAGGGAGGGGATGCTGACGCTCCGGGCGGCGGCCCGTGAGGTGGTTAAGCAGGGCGAGACGTCCATCGAGGAGCTCGTGCGCGTGACGGCGGGTTAGCCTGAGCCGGTGGCTGCCGGCGCGGCGGCGCCTCCGGCGTACCGGGAGCGCCGGGCGGTCAGTTCGTTCAGCATGGCCCGCAGGGCGGCCCCGATCGCCTCGATCTCCTCCCGTACCCGGTCGGCGTCGATGGCCTCGGGCTCCCGGCGGCGCACATGGGCCTCCAGGCCCTGGATGCGTTCGAGGAGCCGCACCGCACCGAACATCCCGACGGCCGACTTCATCTTGTGCGCCGCGAAGCCGACGCGCTCCCAGTCTGAGGCGGTGCCGGCTTCCTGCAGCGCGTCGAACTGCTCGGGCATCACCTTCAGGAACAGGTCGATCATCCGGACGACCCGCTCGGGTTTGCCGAAGGCGTTGGCCTCTACCTGTGCCATGTCGATCAGCCCCTCGGGCGCGGCGGGCTGGGCCTCGCCCGAAGCGTCGGGTGGCGTAGCGCCGGACGCCGAGGGGGATGCCGCGGGAGGCGAGGTGCGGCGGAGGTGGGCGGCCAGCGTGCGCTGGAGGTGGCGGGGGACGAAGGGTTTGGTGAGAAAGCCGTTCATGCCGGCTTCGAGCACCTCGGCGCGCCGCTCCGAGAGGGCCGAGGCCGTCAGCGCCAGGATGGGCAGGTCGGGGTCGACGCCGGGCAGCGCGCGGATGCGTCGGGTGGCCTCCAGGCCGTCCATCTCGGGCATGCGGATGTCCATCAGGATCACGTCGTAGCGGCTCTGGCGGACCTTGTCGACGGCGATCCGGCCGTTGTCGGCCAGGTCCACCTCCAGTCCCCAGCGCTCCAGCACGCCCCGCGCGACCATCTGGTTGAAGGGGTTGTCTTCCACCACCAGCACGCGCTTGCCCGACAGGTCCGGCAGCGCGTCCGGCTCGGCGTCGGCGGCGTGGGGAGGCACGGCGGGGCCTGCGGCCTGTGCGGCCCGTCCGAACGGCAGGGTGACGATGAAGGTGGAGCCGGCTCCCGGCGTGCTCTCCAGCGTGATCGCCCCGTCCTGCATCTCCACGAGCTGTTTCACGATGGCCAGGCCGAGCCCCGTGCCGCCGTAGGTGCGGGTGACGTCCGTCGCGCCCTGCGCGAACGTCTCGAAGATGGTCTCCTGGCGCTCCGGCTCGATGCCGATGCCGGTATCCTCGACGACGAAATCCAGCCGGATCGTCGTGGGGTCGGCGGGTGCCGTGGCCGCGCGGCGCACCGTGACGTGGACGTGTCCTTTCTGGGTGAACTTGAGGGCGTTGCCCACGAGGTTCATCAGGATCTGATTGAGCCGCACCCGATCCCCCACGAGGTCGTTCGGCACGTCGTCGGCCACACGGACGGCCAGGTCCAGGCCTTTCTCCTGTGCGCGGAAGCGGAACATGGTTTCCAGCCCCTGGGCCAGGTCGCGCAGGTGGAACGGCTCGGCCTCGAACTCGATTTTGCCGGCGTTGATCTTGGACAGGTCCAGGACGTCGTTGATCAGAGCCAGCAGATTGTCGGCGGAGAAGCTGATGGCCTCCAGGTACTGCCGCTGGGCGTCCGTGGGGTGGGTGTCCAGCAGCAGGTTCGTCATGCCGATGACCGCGTTGAGCGGCGTGCGGATCTCATGGCTCATGTTCGCCAGGAACTGCTCCTTCAGGCGGGTCGACTCTTCGGCCAGGGTTTTGGCCTCGCGGAGGGCTTCTTCGGCTTCCTTGCGCTCGGTGATGTCGAGCCCGTAGGCCAGCACCTGATCGACCTCGCCGTCCGGTCCGAAGAGGGGCGTGAGGAACCGGGCGACGTGGCGGGGCCCGTCCGGGGTCGTGGTGGTTTCCTCGAAGGCGACGGTGCGCCGTTCCTCGATGCACTGCCGGAGCAGGTGCTGCCGCCGGGCGATGCCGGCTTCGTCGAGGCCCTGGGCGGCGGGGTATCCGGCGTCGGTCTGGCCGAGGAGGGCCTGGCGGTGCCGCGCGTCCGGGGCGTAGCTGGGGTTGACGTAGCGGTAGCGCCCCCCGGTGTCCAGCACGGCCAGCTGGACGGGCATCGTCTCCAGGATCTGCTCATAGAAGAGCTTGAGGCGCTGAATCTCGGCCTCCACGCGCTTGCGCTCGGTGATGTCGCGGAAGGCGCTGAGGTAGAGCGGCTGGCCTTTCTGGTAGATCTGAGCGGTGGAGACCAGGAGCGTCCGGCGGGAGCCGTCCCGGGCGCGGATGGTGGTTTCGGCGTTGCGGACGTGCGTGCCCCGGTGGATGGCCTCGATGCGAACGCGTTCGTCGGGGTCGGAGGCGGCCTCCGGGTAGAGCCGCAGGAGGAAGCCGGGCTGGTTGGCCTCGTCGCTCGTGTAGCCCGTGATCTCCTGCATCTTCGAGTTGAAGATGATGAAGTGACCGTCCGCGGTGCTCAGCGTGATGCCGTCCTCGACGGTTTCGATGACGGTGAAGAGCCGGATGACGCTTTCCTGAAGGGCCAGCTGGGCTTCCTTGCGCTCGGTGACGTCCCGCACGATGGCCTGCACGAGGGGCTGGGCGAGGGTGTCGACGAGGCTGGCGGAAACCTCGGCGGTGAAGCGGGAGCCGTCGCGGCGCTGGAAGGGGATCTCGTACGCCATGAAGCCGTCGGCCAGGACGCTTTCCCAGGCGTAGGTGACCAGGTCGTGGGCCTCGGCCGGGTGCAGCGCCTTCACGTGCGCCGGCAGCGCCGCCTCGTCGGGGTAGCCCAGCATGGCCAGGCCCCGGCGGTTGCACGTCACCGGGCGGCCGTCCGTGTCGAAGACCAGGATGCCGTCGTTGGCGTGCTGGAAGAGGCTGCTGAATTGCGCCTCGCGGTCCCGGTGGTGGGCCTCGGCGATGCGCCGGCGGGCGGCCTCCTCCTGCAGGTGCTGGTGGGCGAGGCACCCTTCCAGGGCGATGGCAAAGCGGTCCACGACGGGGACGAGGAGGTCCGGGGCGGGCAGGGCCTCCCCGGGGGCGGCCAGGAGGTGCAGGAGCCCCAGGTCCCGCAGCCGGAACAAGAAGATCGTGCCGTCCGTGGCGGCAAAGGGCGCCGCGGCGGCGGCGTACGCGTCCTCCTCCGGCATCAGCCGCCGGTGCGGTTGTCCGTAGGTCAGCAGCGATTGCAGCGTCCGGTTCGGGATGCCGGGCGGGGTCTGCAGCGCATCAGGACGCGCGCAGACGGGGAGCAGGCCTGTGTCGTCGGTGTCGGGGTGTAGCCGCGCGGCCGCGATCCACACCGCGGCGCGGACGGCGGGCAGGTGGGTGAGCAGGGCATCCAGAAAGCCGGTGCAGGCGTCGGTGAGGTCCAGGCTGCGACCGGCGGCGAGAGCCAGTTCGTAGAGGCGGGTTCCGGTGTCGGTGGGGGAGTCGGGCGGCACCATGGAGGTCCGGAGACGAAAGCAGGGGGACGCGGAGGCCGTCGCGGGGCGCATCGCGGCGCCGCGCGATCGGGCCACCCGGATCGCTCCGCAAAAACGTTGCCGAACCGGCCGTGGGATGCCCTGCGGGACCGTTGCCCGCCCCCTCCGCCCGGCCGAGGCGTCAACCGGTGCTCTGCATGGCCGCTGCGATGCCGTTGATGCTGAGGAACAGCGCCCGGCGCAGCGACGGCCGCTCCGCCTCCGGCGCCTGGCGGTAGCGGCGCAGCAGCTCCATCTGCAGCAGGTTGAGCACGTCGGTGTACGGGTTCCGCAGCGTGATGGACTTCTGGATCACCGGGTTGATGTCCAGCAAGTTCTCCTGCTCCGTGATGCGGAGGAGGGCATCCCGGGCCCGCTCGAAGTCGGCGGCGATGAGGTCATGGATGGGGGAGGCGTGTCCGTTGGCATCGGCGAGCCGGGCATAGCGCGAGGCAATGGGCAGCCGGGCGCGGGCCATCTCCCGCTGGGCGTTGTTCACCACGGCCCGGAAGAAGTGCCAGGAGCGGTACATGGCGCGGAGCTGATCCAGCGTGCCGGGTTCGCCGTCGATCAGCGCCTGCAGCGCCTCCCCGATGCCGAACCAGCCGGGGACGTTGTAGCGCGTCTGCGTCCAGGCAAAGACCCATGGGATCGCCCGCAGGCTCTCGAAGTCCACCTCCCCACCGGTCTTGCGAGAGACCGGCCGGGAGGCGATGGGGAGGCGGCTGATGTGCTCGATCGGGGTGGCCTTCGTATACCAGGGCCAGAAGCGCGGGTCCTCGATCAGGCGACGGTAGGCGGCCATCGACCGGTCGGCGATGCGATCCATGAGGGCGTGCTCGGGGGCGCCCTCGGCCACGGGAACCGCCTCGTCGCCGTCGTAGGGGCGGCTGGTGGCGCGGATCATGGCATTGACGATCTGCTCGACGTGCCGCCGGGCGATGTCGGAGAGGGCGTAGCGGAACGAGATCACCTCGCCCTGTTCCGTGAAGCGGATGCGGCCGCTCTGGCAGGCTGAGGGCATGGAGAGGATGGCCTGGTTGGCCCGTCCGCCGCCGCGCCCGACCGTGCCGCCGCGCCCGTGGAAGAGGCGAAAGTCGATGCCGTGCCGGCGGCAGACGCGACCGAGGCGGTCCTGGGCCTGGTGCAGCGCCCAGTTCGCCATCCAGTAGCCCCCGTCCTTGTTGCTGTCCGAATAGCCGAGCATCATCTCCTGGAACTGCTCGCGCGCGGCGAGGTGACGCCGGTAGATCGGATGCGTGAAGAGCCGTTCCATGAAGGCGTCCGCCTCGGCCAGGTCTTCGATGGTCTCGAAGAGCGGCACGAAGTCGATCGGGCAGTGGACGGTGTCCCCGTCCATCCGCCAGATGCCGGCTTCTTTGGCCAGCAGCATGACCTCGAGCACGTCGCTGACCTCGTGCGTCATGCTGATGATGTAGCTGCCGATGGAGAGCGGCTCGTGCGCGACGGCCTCCCGGATGACGGCCAGCGTGTCCATCACGGAGCGGGCCGGTTCGGGCAGGTCGGTGCCGCGGGGCACGAGGGGGCGCGGGTTGGCCAGCTCGGCCGACAGCACCCGCTGCCGCTCGGCCTCCGGCAGGGCGCCGTAGTCGTTCGTGACGCCGGCGAGCCGCAGCAGCGTCGCCACCACCTCCTCGTGGACGCGGCTGTGCTGGCGTACGTCCAGCGCCATCATGTGGAAGCCGAAGGTCTGCGCCTGGACGAGCAGGTCCGAGAGCGGCCCGGAGTGGGCGACCTCGCCGAGGCCGCAGTCATCCAGGCAACGGCGGATCAGGCGCAGGTCGGCGATGAAGTCGGCGCTGTTGTAGGCCTCGGCGGGGGAGGCAGCGGCGGAGGCGTCCAGCCGGGCACGCAGCCGCTCCAGCCGGGCGATGAGGTAGCTCAGCTTGAGGCGGAAGGGCTCGTGCTGGTACTGGCGCAGTCGGATGGGCTCGAGCGCAATCACCGCGGCGTCGGCCTCGATCGACGCCCGCAACGCGTCCGGGACGGGCACCTGCTGGTCGGACACGCTCAGCTCCCGGCGGAGGTCGCGCAGGGCGGCCAGGTAGAGCTCCAGCGCGGTGCGCCGCTGCACGAGCAGCGTGTGGCGCGTCACGGCCGGGGTCACGTTGGGGTTGCCGTCCCGGTCGCTGCCGATCCAGGAGCGATAGCGCAGGAAGACGGGAAACTCCACACGGGCATCGTAATACTGCGCCAGGGCCTGCTGGACGTCCCGGTAGATGCGGGGGATGGTGTTCCAGATGGTGTGGCGGACGAAGTACAGGCCGTGCTCCACCTCGTCCTCGACGTGCAGGCGCTCGGGGCGGACTTCGTCGGTGGCGAGCAGCAGGCGGATCTGGTTGCGCGTCTCGGCGAGGATGCGGTCAGTTTCTTCCGGGGTGGGCTTTCCGTAGCGCAGGGTGTGCAGCAGCGCGGCGATGCGTTGCTGCTTGAAGAGGATGCTGCGGCGGCGCGCCTCGGTGGGATGCGCGGTCAGGGTGGGCTGGATGTCCAGGCGGCGCAGCAGCGCCAGCACATCGTCCAGCGAGGCGCCCTGCTGCTTGAGGGTGTGGATGGCCTCGGCGATGGATTCCGGGCGCGGGGCGTCCGGGCTGCTATGGAGGGCCCGCTCGCGGTTGATGCGGATGATCTCCTGCTGTTCGGCCTTGTTGATGAGGTGGAACAGGGCCGTGTAGCCGCGCAGCAGCCAGGTGATGGTTTCCAGGTCGAGCGGGCGGATACGGTGGGCTACTTCGGCGAAGGCGGAGGCGATCCGATCCGGCTCGGCGTCCCGGCAGAGCCGCCGCAGTTCGATCACGAGGTCGAAGACGTCCGGCCCGGCCTGCTCGCGGAGGGCCTCGCCCAGCATGCCCCCCAGGAGCGCAATGTGTTCGCTCAGGGGGGCGCTGATGCCGGCCTGACGGGTTTCTTCTTGCAGCGTCTGGGGGGTGCTCATGGAGTTCGAGGGGTCGGAATCGAGCGGGTGGAAGGAGCGGGTGTGAACGGGAATCCGCTTCGGGGGCGCGGAGGCGTCCCTGTCAAACTACTAACGCCGGAGGAACCGGTGCAAAAAGAGAAGCGCCGATCCCGCAGGGGAACCGGCGCTTCGCTGGAAGGAGGCGGGCGGCGGCTCACTGCGCCTGAACGGGGAGCGCGACGCGCGTCTGTCCCCACGTCATCGTGAGGTACGTCTGGCCGTTGCGATCCTCGAAGGAGATCGTGAAGGCCTCGTGATCCTGGTCGATGGTTTCCGCCGGAGCCGTCACGCGCAGCACGTCCTGCGAGGCATCGTAGCTGTAGGCGCCCCACTGGCCGAGGCCGCTGTTGAAGATCACGGTCCAGGTGTCGGGGCCGGGGATGGTAAAGACGGCATAGGTGCCGGCCGGAAGCGTCTCGCCGCCGACCGTCAGGTCGCCGGTGGTGGTGAGTTCGGTCGCCTCGTTGGCGCCGGTGCGCCAGACGGTGCCGTAGGGCACCAGGGCGCCGGCGTCTTCGGGGCCGAAGAGGGTGCGTCCCTTCTTGCGCGGGGATCCGTAGACGACCTTCACGTACGTGTCGCCCAGCATGGTCTGGGCCATGGCGAGCGGGCTGGGTCGAGGATCGGGCGGCGGCACGTGCTCCTGGGCGGCACTCGTCAGCGGGATCGAGGCGCAGAGCAGCGCAGCCACCAGCAGGGTGCTACGCAGAACAGGCAGAGTCAGGGATCGCATGGTTCGAGAGGTCCGGTTGGGGGAGGGAAAGATGGGCGTTGAAAGCGAGAGGGCGGCCCGGGTTTCCTCCGGGGGCGTCCGGCGCTCCGCCTCGGGCGGTGGTCAGGGGGTCAGGGGACGGACCTCGATGTGCTCGAGACGGATCTCCGAGACGGGCTCCAGGCTGTCGGCCTCCATCAGCGTGTCGTAGCGCTCGATGGGCGTGCCGGGGCCCGGCAGAGCAGGACTGGTGTAGTTCAGGTAGTCGGCAAAGCGGACGCCGCCGACGGTGCGCACGTTGACGGCCTGGCGAAAGCGGGTGCCGCCTCCGTTGACGTGGAAGTCGTAGGCCAGGTAGTCCATGGTGCCGTGCCGCCGGTGGAACCAGTAGACGAACCGGTCCTCGTAGTCCCGCCCGCCGCCTTCCGGGCGGAAGGTGACCTCGACCTCGTGGTACGGCTCTCCGCCGATGGTGGAGGGGCCGAGGTAGCGTTTGCGCACGGCCGGGTCGTTGAGCGGGAAGGGCAGCAGGGCAAAGTAGATGACCGAGTTGACCCCGGACTCGACGGCGGCGGCTTCTTCTTCCGTGAGCGGGACGCGGAGGCCGTCTACCTCCCGGTACAGGCCGTCGTTGGTGAGCACGTCGTGGACCTGATGCAGGGTGTCGGTCCCGAGCGAGTCGGTCATCCAGCGCTCATAGGAGAAGCGCCCGCCCTGGCGCCAGGCCCGGTAGCGGCGTCCGCGAAAGTCGAACGTGACCTCGGCGTGGGCCAGCACCGCCCCGCCGTGGACGGCGATGGCACGGTCGACGATGGCCTGCGGGTCGGGTTCGTCGTCGCAGGCGGCGAGCAGCAACATCGCCGGCAGGCAGAGCAGGAGGCCGGATGGAACGCGCATGGCGTGAGGGGGGAAGGGAGGAGGGATGATGCGCTTCTCTGCGTCTACGTAGCGCCGGGATTGTTACGCCGGAGCGGTCTCACGTGCCTGCGGCGGGCCTCCCGCGGGCTACAGGTCCGTGCCGATACCCAGGAGCCAGCGGAAGCCGAGGGCGTCCTCGTCCGGGCGGAGCAGGTCCGGGTCGCTGACCCACAGCGGAAAGCGGGCCACCAGGTGGAGCTGGCTCAGGACGTCCGACTGGGCCGCCCAGCGGCGCAGCGGGGCGGCTTCGCCAGCGTGGTAGGAGACGCCGAGGCCGGCGTCGGCCAGGAGGTCGGCCGGGGGCGGGGCGTCGAGGAAGGGCCGGGTCCACGTCGTGCCGATGCCGGAGAAGGCCTGGATCCGCAGCGGGCGAAGCCACGGATGGCGGACCAGCGGGCCGGTGGAGAGCGACAGGCTGCCGGCCAGCACATGGCGACCCGTGGGGGTGCCGATGATGCGGGCGTCGCCGACGAGGCACCCGCACTCGTCGCTCTCGGCGAGCAGATAGGCCACGGGTCCGGGTCCCTGCGGCATCACGAAATGGGCCTGGGTCAGCGGGTTATCGAAGGCGGCTGCCACGGTGCGGAAGGCCGCATTGCGCCACCGTTCCTCGTACGTGGCCGCCCCCAGGCGATATTGCTTGTGCAGCGCCAGCTGGGCCGATCCCAGACCCACCTTGAACTGCGCCAGCCCCCGCAACGGCCCCAGGCGGGCACTCCGGGCCGCCGTCAGCATCAGCCGGGAGGCCGTGCGCGCCCGCTCGAGCGAACTGCCGAGCTCGACCGTCAGCGCCAGCCGGTCGTCCCCGTCGGCCACGGCCAGGGTGACGTTCGCCGCCGCCATGTGCTCCCGGAGGAACGGGTTGAGGGTGATCTCGGGATCGGGCGCCTTGAAGACCCGATCCGTCGGGTTGAGCTGGTGCAGGAGGGCCACCTCCACCGTGCGTGTGGCGCCCCGGTTCAGGGCGGCCCAGCGGCCCAGCGGGCGGGACAGCCGCACGCTGTTCTCCATGAAGCCCAGGTGCTTCTCGGCCGAGAGCGTGAGCATCGTCAACGGCCCGAGGGCCCGGAGGGGGTTCGTGTAGCGCAGCGTGTAGTCGATGCCGTCGAAGAACGAGACGTCCGTCTCGAAGGGCAGCAGCTCCGGCTGCTCCCCGCCGGTGGCGAGCACCTGCGGCCACAGCTTCAGCGTGGCCGTGAGCTGATGGCGGCCGAACAGGTAGGTGCCCCGCGCCTGGAGCCCGACGCCGACGCCGAAGTCATGCGCGTACTGCACCAGCGGCCGGTAGCCCACCTCATACGTGAACCAGTTCGGACGGGGTGCCCGGAGGAAGCGCGCCTCGACGGGGCGGCGGGCCGTGTTGTTGAGGCGGTTGCGATCCGGCGTGTAGCCCAGCGGGTCGATCTCGACCTCCACGACGCGCTCGGGCAGGTCGAGGCTCAGCCGGTACGTCCGGTAGGTCCAGAGCCAGGGCCTTGCGACGATCCAGTCCTCGGGTACCGGCTTGTGCCCCTGCATGATGCCGAGCGGGATTGTGACCCACCGCTCCGACCCGTCGGCCAGCGTCAGCCGCAGGTCCACCGGCATCACCACCTCGTCCCGGCGGGCCAGGTCGATGGTCGTGTGCCAGGTGGTCCCCCGGCGCTCGGAAGTCACGTCCTCGACGGCGTAATCCAGGGTGCGGGTGGTGTTGGTGAACTGCTCGAAGTACCAGTCCAGCCGCAGGCCGCTGACGTCCTCGGCGACCTTCTCTACGTCGTAGGGGTTGGGATGGCGGAAGGCAAAGCGCTCGTAGTACTCCAGCAGGAAGCGGTCGCGGGTTTCTTCCCCGATGACGTAGCCGAGCATATGCACGAGCATGCCGCCGGCGCTGTAGGAGGCCGTGGAGAAGCCGGTGTTGGTGAGGAACCAGTCCGCCGGGGTGTTCAGCCGCTCGAAGAGGCCGCGTTCCTGCAGGGCGAGGACGCCGAGGGTCGAGCCGAGATGGTTGGGACGGCGCTGGTAGAGGAACGCGGAGGCTTCCTC
Organism: Roseithermus sacchariphilus; assembly: GCA_003285105.1. Lineage (GTDB taxonomy): Bacteria > Bacteroidota > Rhodothermia > Rhodothermales > MEBIC09517 > Roseithermus > Roseithermus sacchariphilus. The sequence continues at coordinate 3,210,690 of CP030158.1, forward strand.
GGCGGCGTACGTCACGAAGCCCTCATCCAGCCACGAGTAGTCCGCCTCGTTGTTGCCGAGGACGCCGTAGTACCACATGTGCGCCAGCTCGTGGATCGTCGTGCCCAGCACGGAGCCGGCCGTTCGCGGGCGGGTGAAGCCGGCGGTGTAGCCGCTGACGAACGTCATCATCGGGTACTCCATGCCGCCGTCCCCGCCCTGCACGACGCTGAACTGAGGCCATGGGTAGGGGCCGAAGCGGGCGTTCATGTAGCGCAGCAGCGGGGGCATCGCCTGCCGGAGCAGCCGCCAGTGGTCGGCCACGTCCGGTTTGTAGAAGAGATGGATGGTGGTGCCGTCCACGTCGAAGCGATCGTGCAGGTACTCGGGGTCGGCCCCCCAGGCGAAGTCGTGTACGTTCTCGGCGACGAAGTGCCAGGTGAGCGAGTCCTGCCCGGCGGGGGCCGGGACGTCCGCGTAGCCGTGGCCGATCTCCTCGGGGTTCTGGAGCACCCCGGTGGCCGCCACCACATAGTCGGCCGGGAGGGTCAGGCGCACGTCGAAGCGCCCGAACGGCGCGTAGAACTCGCGGCCGATGTAGGGGTCGGCGTGCCAGCCGCGGCTGTCGTAGGCGGCCATCTTCGGGTACCATTGCGCCATCGAGTAGTCGATGCCGCCACCCCGGCTGTCCCGGCCGCTGCGGCGCGTCTGCAGCGGCACCTGCGAGCGAAACCGCATCTCGAAGACGGACGACTCGCCGGGGCCGATGGGCCGGGCCAGGTCGACGCGCATCACCGTGTCGGTGATCTCGAAGGACACGGGCTGGCCGTCCTGGGTCAGCGAGAGCACGTCGTGGTAGCCGATCTCCTCCGGCCCCAGCTCCCAGATGCGCGGGACGACGCGCGCGTCGGGGTCGGGCAGATGGCGGTTCTGCTCGGCCATCATCGAGGTGGGCTGGAAGGCGTTGAAGTAGAGGTGGTAGAAGACGTGGTCGAGCACGTCGGGGGCATTGTTCGTGTACGTCAGCCGCTGGAAGCCGATGAGCTGGTGGCGGTCGGCCAGGAGGGTGATGTCCATCTCGTAGGCCACGTGCTGCTGCCAGGTCGGCGAGGCCTGGCCGGCTGCGGACAGCGGGGCCGCCAGCAGGAAGAGGACGCACAGCGCCGGTCGGAACCAGGTGGGGAGCATGGGGCGATGAGGGATGGGCGGGACGGCGGGGAGCGATCTCAAGCCGGAGGCCGGTAAAGGTTCCAGCGGTCCATGGGCCCTCTCCGAAGCCTCATCCGGTATTCTCGCCGCCCCGGAATCCTGCTCCCACCGCCTGCGTTTAGGACACCCCGCCGCTCGCTCCCTCACCCACCGACCCTGGCCGTGAACAAAGCCGACATCATCGACCGGATCGCCACCGGCACCGGGCTGACGAAGATCGAAACCGAAGCCGTCGTCAACGGCTTCATGACCACCGTCTTGCAGGCGCTGGAAGCGGGCGACCACGTCGAGCTCCGGGGGTTCGGCACGTTCCGCGTCCAGCATCGGGCGGCGCGCACCGCGCGCAATCCGCGCACGAACGAGGTGGTCCAGGTGCCGGACCAGTACGTCCCGCAGTTCAAGCCGTCGCGGGAGTTTCGGGAGCGCGTCGATGCGGCCTGGCAAGAGCGCGGCGACGACCGCTAGCGCAGCGGGTCGCCGGCCCGGGTCGCGGCCGCACGGTTCACGGTGTCCATCCCTTTTCCGTAGATCATGTCCTCGTCCGATTCCGTCATCTGTCCGGCCTGTGGCGCCCGCAACGCGCCGGGCGCGGTCCATTGCGAGCTGTGTGGCACGCCGTTCGATCTGGCCGCCGGTGTGGAAGCCTCCGGGGCGGAGGCCTCCGGCAGCGACCGTCCCCCCTCCGATGCGCCGGCCGAACCCCCACCCGGCCCCGCTGCGGCGCCGGAGGGGACGGCGTCCGGGGTGTTTTGCAACCAGTGTGGCTGGAAGAACCCGCCGGGCGCCCGCTTCTGTAGCCAGTGTGGGGCCCGTCTGCAGGACGTTCCCGCCGCGGCCCCGCGCCCGGCGGCGCCCGTGCTGCCCGGCACCCGCCCGGCTGCCCCGCCGGAGCCGCCCGCCGCGTCCGACGCCACCCCCGAAGGGGCGAGCCCCGTCCGCCGGCAGATCGCCCTGCTGGTGGGGATCAGCGCGGTGCTGGTGGTGGCCCTCTTTCTCGTGACCTCGGTCAGCAAAGAGCTCCAGGCTCCCCCCGCCGGGTCCGCGGCGGCGCCGTCGATGGCGACGACGCCGGAGGATCCGCACGACGACGTGCCGCTGCCGGCGTCCGTGGCGGAGCAGGTGGCCCGGCTGGAGGCGGCCATCGACGCCGCCGACGGTGCGGAGCGGCTGGCCCGGCAACGGGAACTGGTGAACCTCTACATCGGCGTGGGGCGCTACGGGAGCGCGGCGCAGATCCAGGAGGCCATCGCCACGGCGGCGAATACGGCGGAGGACTGGCGGCGGGCCGGCGACCTGTTCTACGACTGGATGGATACGCTCCAGGACCAGACCCCGGAGAAACGGGCCGCGGCCGACCGGGCCATCCAGGCCTACCAGCGGGCGCTCGAACTCGACCCGGACAACCTCGATATTCGTACGGACATGGCGACGGCCTACCTCCAGTCCAACAACCCCATGCTCGGGGTGCAGGAGATCAAGGCGGTGCTGGACGAAGATCCGAACCACCTTCAGGCCCGGTTCAACTACGGCATCATGCTGAGCATGATCAACCGGCCGGAGCAGGCCATCGAGCAGTTCGAGGCGGTCCAGCGCATCGCGGGGCCGGAGTCGCCCTTCTACCGGCAGGCCGAGGACGCCATAGCCGCCCTCCGGTCCGCGCCCGGCTCCTGAGGCGAAGGGGCGTCAACCCTGTTCGATCTCGAGCACGAGCCCGTCGGCGTCGCGGACGAAGAGGCGGCCGTTCACCTCCTGGTAGGCGTGTCCGGTGGCGTCGAGGCGGGCGCGGAAGCTCTGCCAGGCGCGCTGCGGCAGGCGGAAGCCGAGGTGGTGCAGGCTGCCCCGGCCCGGCACGGTCGGGTGAGCCAGTTCCGGCATCTCGATGATCTCCAGCACGTCCCGTCCTTCGCTGTCGGTCAGCATGGCCCGGCGGTGGCCTTTGCGGAGCGGGTCTTCCTCGATCACCCGGAGCGTCAGCCCCAGCAGCGTCGTGTAGAAGTGCAGCGCCGGTTCCAGCGCCGTCGTCATGATCGAGGCGTGGTCCAGGCGGATCGTCACGGCGTCGGAGGAAGTCGAGGAAAGCGGTCGGGTAGCCATGGGGGCCGGCGGCGGATGCGGGAGGAACGGGTTCAGGAGACGGCCAGCGACGGGGTGGCCGGCGACTGGAACGCGGCGGGGTCGATGCCGAGGCGTTTCATCTTTTTGTAGAGGCCCTGCCGCGTCAGCCCCAGCGCCTGAGCCGACGCGCTGACCTGCCCGTCGAGGTCGGTGAGCACGCGTTCGATGATGGCCTTTTCGGCGCGGGCGAGCACGTCGTCGAGGCTTTCTCCGGGAGCCGGCACGAGGTCGGTCCGGTCGGCCCTCGCGGAGGCGATGGGCGAGGAGGCGTCGACGCTCTCCCGCAGCAGCGGCGACAGGGTGGCGCGGTCGATCATCGGGGCCGGCTCGCTGCGCACGGCCGTCAGCGCGCGTTCGAGTTCGTTGCGTAGCTGGCGGACGTTACCCGGCCAGGCATATCGGCACAGCACCTCCATGACGTCGCTCGTGATCGAGGCGAGGGGGGTGCCGGGCGTCTGGAGGGTACGGAGGAAGTGGCGGGCCAGCAGCGGGATGTCCTCGCGCCGCTCGCGCAGCGGGGGGACGGAGAGGTGCAGCACGCTCAGGCGGTAGTAGAGCGGCTCCAGCAGCCGCCCGTCGTGCAGCACCTCGTGGAGCGGATGGCTCGTGGCCGCCATGATGCGCACGTCGGGGTCCGGCGCGTGGGAGGAGCCGGCGGGCGACCAGTCGCCGGATTCCAGGTAGTGAAGGAGGCGGGTCTGGACCTCGCGGGGGAGGTCGGTGATCTCGCGGATGTAGAGGGTGCCGCCGTGGGCCTGTTCGAAGAGCGCGGGAGAGGCAGCGTGGCCGGTCGCGGCCGATCCGAAGAGGGCGGCCTCGACGAGGTCCGGGGAGAGCGTGGCGTCGTCGAACACGACGAAGGGGGCGTGCTGGCGCTCGCTGAGGCGGTGCAGGGCACGGGCGAGGTGCTCCTTGCCGGTTCCGCGCTCGCCCGTGAAGAGCACCGGGCAATGGCTGGTGCGGGCCTGCCGGATCGTGCGGGCCAGGTCGCACATGGCGGGGCTGGCGTAGACGACGCCGTCGAGCAGGGGGACGTGCGGGTCGTCGTCGGCGGGCTCGTGCGGGAAGGCGGTGTCGAGCCGGCGGGCACGGAGCACCGCGTGGTTGAGGGCGAGGTGGACGAGGGGCATCCACCGGGTGACATCGGCCTGCAGGGAGGCCCGGGCGGCCGGGTCGTCGTCGGCAAGGTGGAGGCCCAGCCGGAACGCCGTGCCGGGAATGCCCTGGAGGGTCGTCCAGACGATGTCTCCGACGGCCTCGTCATCCGGCGTCGGAAGGGCCTCGGGGGCCGACGGGGGAGGCGTCCCCTGCTGCCCGATTCGTTGCCAGGTACCGGTTTCGGTCTGCTGATAGAGTCCCATCCAGCCGGCCGGAACGGCGTCGGCGAGCCGGTCGAGCCAGACCCGGGCGACGAGCGGCACGGAGACGGCCGCGTGGGCGATGAGTTCGGCGGTGTCCTCGGAGGCGGCTTCGCCCGCGTCCGGGAAGTCCCTGGCGAGGCGATGTTGCGCCGGCTGGTCGCCCAGCAGGCGGTAGGCCGTGAGCGCGAGGAGGGCGAAGCGCCGGGCGGCGTCGGGGTGGTGCTCCAGCCGGGCCAGGTGGGCCAGCAGGTGGGCGCGTTCGGCGGCGAGGGGCAGCAGGCTGAAGTAATCTCCGAGGCGTTCGGCCTGGTGGAGGTGTGCGCGGCTGCGCCGGGGATCGCCGGCGGCCTGCCAGATCCAGGCGCGGGTCAGCCAGGCGGCCAGCTCGGCGCGTTCGTCGCCGGCGTCGTGGGCCAGGAGGGCGGCGCGTTCGGCGGCGGCGTCGGCCTGTGCCGGGTCGGCCAGGCTGCGGGCCACGAGGCGCAGCACGCGGGCCTCCTGGCGACGCCGGGAAGAGCGATGCACCCGCGCCAGCAGGTCGTCGATGCGCGCCTGCACGCTGTCCGGCACGGTGTCCGCCGTGCCCCCGTGCAGGGTCCACGCGATGGCTCGTTCCTCCAGGCACTCGGCGGCGCCGGGGAGGGTGTGCAGGGCCGGGGCGGTGCGGGCCAGGAGCCGCTCGGCCTCGTCCGGTCGGTTGGCCCGGTACAGAGCCTCCAGCTGCGCCTCCACGGCCAGGAGCAGCGGCAGGCCCGGATGCACGGCAGCCCGCGTCAGGGTGCGCTCTGCCTGGCGGGCCGTTTCGAGCACGGCGTCGGGAGGGGCGCCCCGTTCCAGGTCGAGGAGGGCCCGGTAGGCCAGCCCGCTGCCCTCCGCCAGCGGGTCCTGGACCTGATGGCCCAGGAGCGTCAGCCGGTCGGCCCGCGCGCGCGCCCGGGCGAGGTGGCCGCGGAAGCGATCCGTCTCGATGCGAAAGCGGAGGGCGAGCAGGTTCGCCTGCACATCCTGCTGCGTGCCCGGGAGCGTGACCGCCGTCTCGGTCGCCTCGGCCAGCAATGGCGGCTCATCGAGGCACAGATAGGCCTGGGCCCGTCCCAGGGCCACCCAGCCTCGCCCGGCCGGGTTCGCCGTCTCCCGGAACAGCTGCTCCGCCTCGCCGAGCAGGTGCAGCGCCCGGCCCGCGTCGAAGCCGGGGCGTGCCGGCCAGGCATGGGCCCAGCCGAGCCAGAGGGCCACCTCGGCACGGACCTCGGGAGGGAGCGAGTCCCGGACCTCGGCCGTCAGCCCGCCCAGCAGGTCGAGCGCACGGCCGGGGTCGCCGTAGCGAAGCAGCCGCACACGGGCCAGCAGCGCCCGCAGCAGCACCTCGCCGGCGTCGGCGCCCCCGGCGGCCCCCTCGCCGGCCGCCCCGTCGCCCCCCACCGCCGGAGTCAGCAGCGGCTCGATCATCCGGGCGACGTCCGTCGGCCGACCGTCGGCCAGGAGGCCGCGCGCCATCGCTATGGTCTGGGCATGCTTCACGGAGCGTCTCGATGTTGCAGGAAGGATCGCCGCGTGGGGCTCACATGAAGCCCAGCGCCACCTTGGCCTCGTCGGACATCAGGTCCGGGGTGAAGGGCGGGTCGAAGGTCAGCTGCACGATCACGTCTTCCACGCCGTCGGTGTGCCCCACGGCGGCTTCCACCTGCCCCGGCAGCACCCCGGCAACCGGGCAGTTGGGCGTCGTCAGCGTCATCTTGATGAAGATCGTCCGGTCCTCGCGGATCTCGATGACGTAGATGAGCCCGAGGTCGAACACATTGACCGGAATCTCGGGGTCGTAGACCTCCCGGATCGCGTCGATGACGCGGGCCTCGAGGTCCTGGTCGCCGGTGTGGTTCTCGATGACGGTGTGCATGGGTCGGTCGGCAGGGTCGGCGTGGGTGGAAGGCATCAGGAGCGGGCCGTCTGGCCGTGGGCGAGGGCGTACAGCTTCATCTGCTTGATCATCGAGGCGAGCCCGTTCTTGCGGGTCGGGGAGAGGTGTTCCTGCATCCCGATCCGGTCGAGGAACTTCAGGTCGGCCTCGATGATGGCGTCGGCCGGCTGGCCGGAGAGCACGCGGATCAGCAGCGCCACCAGCCCCCGCGTGATGAGGGCGTCGCTGTCTCCCTCGTAGTAGATGCGCCCGTCGCGTTCCTCGGCGCGGATCCAGACCTGCGACTGGCAGCCGTGGATCTTGTAGTCGTCCGTCTTGTAGGCGTCGTCCAGCGGGGGCAACTCCCTGCCGAGGTCGATGAGGTACTCGTAGCGACCCATCCAGTCGTCGAACAGCGCGAAGGCATCGACGATCTCCTGTTCGCGTTCGGCGATGGTGGACATGGCAGGGTCGGGGTGGGCTCGTGGGGGAGGGGGCGTCGGTCAGGCCAGCAGGGAGCGGACCCGGTGCAGCCCGTCGACCAGGGCGTCGACGTCGTCGGTCGTGTTGTAGAAGGCGAGCGAGGCGCGGATGGTGCCGGGCAGGCCGAAGCGTTGCATCAGGGGCTGCGTGCAATGGTGGCCCGTTCGCACGGCGATGCCGAGCCGGTCGAGGAGGGTCCCGGCGTCGTAGGGGTGGATGCCGTCGAGCACGAACGAGAGGACGCTCGTCTTTTCCCGGGCGGTGCCGATGAGGTGCAGTCCCTCGATGGCCGTCAGCCGCTCGGTGGCGTAGGCCAGCAGCGCGTCCTCGTGCCGGGCCAGGGCCGTCCGCCCCCGGGCCTCGACGTAGTCCAGCGCCGCCTTCAGCCCGATCCCGCCGGCGATGTGCGGCGTGCCCGCCTCGAACTTGTGCGGCAGCTCGTTGAACGTCGTCCGCTCGAAGGAGACCGTCTCGATCATGTCCCCACCGCCCTGCCAGGGCGGCATGGCATCGAGCAAGGCCTCCTTGCCGTAGAGGATGCCGATGCCGGTCGGGCCGAAGACCTTGTGGCCCGAGAAGCAGTAGAAGTCGCAGTCGAGGGCCTGCACGTCCACGGGCAGGTGCGGGGCGGCCTGCGCCCCGTCGAGCAGGACGGGGATCCCGAGGCCGTGGGCGTCGGCGATCATCCGCTGCACGGGGTTGATAGTGCCCAGCGTGTTGGAGACGTGGCAGAGGGCGACGAGCTTCGTGCGCTCGGTCAGCAGCCGCCGGTAGGCCTCCTCGTCGAGCTCCCCGCGGTCATCCACCGGGATCACACGCAGGCGGGCGCCGCGCTCCTGGCAGAGCATCTGCCACGGGACGATGTTGGAGTGATGCTCCATGGCAGAGACCACGATCTCGTCGCCGCGCTCCAGCCGGGATCGGCCGAAGGTGGCGGCGACGAGATTGATCGACTCCGTGGTGCCGCGCGTAAAGACGATCTCCGTACGGCGGCGGGCGTTGAGGAAGCGGCGTACCGTCTCACGGGCCTGCTCGTAGGCCTCGGTGGCCTGCTGGCTCAGGTAGTGCACCCCCCGGTGGATGTTGCTGTTCTCCCGGGCATAGAAGTCACGCACCCGGTCGATGACCACCTGCGGCTTCTGCGACGTGGCGGCGTTGTCCAGGTAGACGAGCGGCCGGCCGTCGTAGAGCGTCTGATGGAGCGCCGGGAAGTCGGCCCGGATGGCGTCGACGTCCAGCGGGGGGGCCGTCAGGGAGGGAGAGCCGGAGGCAGGCATGGTGGCACCGGGTTAGCTGTGGAAACGCGCGTCCAGCCGCTCGTCGAGGTAGGTGCGCAGCACGTCGAGCTCGATGGTGTCGAGCACGTCGCGGGCGAAGGCGATCAGCAGCATGGCCCGGGCTTCCTTCGGCGGGATGCCGCGTGCCCGCAGGTAGAACATCGCCTCCTCGTCGAGCTGGCCGGAGGTGGCCCCGTGGCTGCAGCGCACGTCGTCGGCGTAGATCTCCAGTTCGGGCTTGGAGTACATCTGCGCCGCATCGCTCAGCACGATGCTCTTGTTCGACTGGTAGGCGTTGATCTGCTGCGCATCCTGGCGGACGAGCACCTTGCCGTTGAAGACGCCCGTGGAGGCGTCGTCGAGGATGCCCTTGTAGAGCTCGTTGCTGACGCAATGCGGCCGGGCGTGGTCCATCATCGTATGGTTGTCCACGTGCATCCGGTTCTTGCCCAGGAACAACCCGTACAGGTTCGACTCGCAATGCTCGCCGTTGGGCAGGACGTAGACGTTGTTGCGCACGGTGGCGCCGCTGAGCGTGGTGGTGGCGGCGGTGAAGGTGCTACCGCCCTCCTGGTAGACGCTCAGGGTGTTCACCGCCGAGGCGGCCTCCCCGGCGTCCTGCACCAGGTAGTGCCGCACGTGGGCGCCGGTGCCGACGAACACCTCGGTGACGCCGTTGGTGAAGGTCGGCACAGCCGTGCGGCTGGCGTCGGTCTGGATGAGCTGGACCTGGCTGCCGGGCTCGGCCACCACGAGCAGGCGCGGCTGAAGGAACAGATCTTCCTCGGCCTGGATCAGGTTGATCAGGTGGATGGGCCGGCGCAGGCGCGTGCCCTTCGGGACGTAGACGAACAGCCCGTCGAGGGTGAAGGCGGTGTTCAGCGCCGTGAACGGGTCCTGCTCGTCTCCGGCATACGCTCCGAAGTGCCGGTTGACCAGGTCCTCGTGGGTTTCGCTGGCCCGGGCGAAGCCGGTCACCACGGCCCCGTCCGGCAGGTGGCCGATGTCGGAGAGGCCGGCGGCGAAGCGGCCGTTGACCAGCACCACGGTGTGGGCGTCCAGGCCCGGGATGCGGTAGGGCGCCAGGTCATCCGGCGTCAGCCGGGTTTCGACCGGCAGGAGGTTGAGCCGGTACTCGTGCTGGAGCACGCGGGTGATGTTCGTGTATTTCCAGGCTTCCGTGCGCGGAGGCGGGAAGCCCAGCTCGCGGAACCGCGCAATGGCCTGCTTGCGCAGCCCGTGGAGGCGGGCATTGCTACCATTGAGTGTGTGGCCCTCGTTCAACTCGAAGGCGGTCAGGAAGCGGTCTTCCGGACGCGCCACGATCGGGGCGGGAGGTGCTTGCATGGCAATCGAAAAAGGGGATGGTTCAAACCGGGAAGGCAGAGGCAGGGTCAGGCGGCGACGGTCTCCTCGCGGATCCAGTCGTAGCCCTTCTCTTCCAGCTCCAGCGCCAGCGTCTTGTCGCCCGACTTCACGATGCGCCCGTCGACCATGACGTGGACGATGTCCGGGACGATGTAGTCGAGCAGCCGCTGGTAGTGCGTGATGACGAGGAAGGCCCGATCCGGCGCGCGCATCTTGTTGACGCCGTCGGCGACGATGCGCAGGGCGTCGATGTCGAGGCCGGAGTCGGTTTCGTCCAGGATGGCGAGGGTCGGGTCGAGCATTGCCATCTGGAAGATCTCGTTGCGCTTCTTTTCCCCACCCGAGAAGCCTTCGTTGACGGCGCGGCGCAGGAAGGAGGGGTCGAGGTGGACCAGCTGGGCCTTCTCGCGCATGAGCTTCAGGAAGTCCCCCGCGCTCAGCTCGTCGAGGCCCCGGTGTTCACGCATCGAGTTGACCGCCTGCTTCAGGAAGTTGGACATGCTCACACCGGGCAGCGCCACGGGGTACTGGAACGCCAGGAACACCCCTTCGCGGGCGCGCTCGTCGGGTTCCATCTCCAGCAGGTCCTGCCCCTTGTAGAGGACTTCGCCCTCGGTGACTTCGTAGTCCTCGCGGCCGGCCAGCACGGAGGCCAGGGTGCTCTTGCCCGAGCCGTTCGGCCCCATGATGGCGTGGACCTCGCCGGGGTTGATGGTCAGGTTGACGCCCTTGAGGATGTTCATGCCGGTCTCTTCGACCCGGGCGTGGAGGTTTTTGATGTCAAGCAGTGCCATGTGGGAGTGTCGAGATGTTGGGTTTCGAGGGTCGAATGGGGATGGGAAGGTGTAATCACTGGCCGCAGCCGAATGCCGAGCAACCGAACATCGTTCGTCATTCGTCACTCGACATTTACCCGACCGAGCCTTCCAGTTCGATGGAAAGGAGCTTGCGGGCTTCCACGGCGAATTCCATGGGGAGCTTGGCCAGGATCTCCTGGGCAAACCCGCTGACGATCAGCTTGATGGCGTCCTCTTCGCTGATGCCGCGCTGGTTGCAGTAGAAGATCTGGTCCTCGCCCACCTTCGTCGTCGTGGCTTCGTGTTCCACCTGGGCGGTGTGGTTGTTGATCTCGATGTAGGGGAAGGTGTGCGCACCGCAGCGGTCGCCGAGCAGCATCGAGTCGCATTGCGAGAAGTTGCGGGCGTGGTGCGCGTTCTTGTTGATCTTGACCAGGCCGCGGTAGGAGTTCTGGCTCTGCCCGGCCGAGATCCCCTTCGAGATGATCGTCGACTTCGTGTGTTTGCCGATGTGGATCATCTTGGTGCCGGTGTCGGCCTGCTGGCGGCCTTTCGTGAAGGCGACCGAGTAGAACTCGCCCACCGAGTGGTCGCCCTTGAGGATGACGCTCGGGTATTTCCAGGTGATGGCCGAGCCGGTTTCGAGCTGCGTCCAGGAGATCTTGGAGCCGTCGCCCTCGCAGAGGCCTCGCTTGGTGACGAAGTTGTAGACGCCGCCCCGGCCCTCGGCATCGCCCGGATACCAGTTCTGGATGGTGGAGTACTTCACCTCGGCGTCCTTGTGGGCGATGATCTCGACCACGGCCGCGTGGAGCTGGTTCTCGTCGCGCATCGGCGCCGTGCAGCCCTCGAGGTAGCTGACGTAGCTGCCTTCCTCGGCGATGATCAGCGTGCGCTCGAACTGCCCGGTGCCCGCCTGGTTGATGCGGAAATACGTGCTCAGCTCCATCGGGCAGCGGACCCCTTTCGGGATGTAGCAGAAGGAGCCGTCCGAGAACACCGCCGAGTTGAGCGCGGCGTAGAAGTTATCGGTGTAGGGCACGACGGAGCCCATGTACTTCTGCACCAGCTCCGGGTGGTTCTGCACGGCCTCGCCGAACGAGCAGAAGATGATGCCGAGCTCGGCCAGTTGCTCTTTGAACGTGGTGTGCACCGAGACGCTGTCCATCACCACGTCCACCGCCACCCCGGCCAGCCGCTTCTGCTCCTCCAGCGAGATGCCGAGCCGTTCGAACGTCTCCAGCAGCTTCGGGTCGACCTCGTCCAGGCTCTCGTACTTCGGCTTCTTGTTCGGGGCCGAGTAGTAGCTGATGTCCTGGAAGTCGATGTCGGGATACGTGAGGTGCGCCCACCGCGGGTAGCGGCTCTTGTCCTCGATCAGGCTCAGGGCGTAGCGAAAGGCCTTCAGCCGCCAGGCCAGCATCCACTCGGGCTCTTCCTTCTTCGCCGAGATCAGGCGAATCACGTCCTCGTTGAAGCCTTTCGGAGCGGTGTCGGCCTCGATGTCGGTGACGAAGCCGTACTTGTAGTCGCTGGCCGCTACGGCGTGCAGGTAGTCGGTTCCGGTCTGGCTCATGGGTTTCCGTGGGGTTGGGGGTCGAAACGCGCAGGGAGCGGGCTCGGCAACGAACGGAGCCTGCGCTGTTTGTACTCAGTTTACGAAAAGAGCGGGAGGGGTGTAAACGAAAGTTGACAGATGGTGCCTGTGTCAACTGTTGGTTACAACCCCGGGTGCGCGGGCGCGTTCCGGGGCCTCGGGCAGGGCGCGGTGGGGGGTGTCGTTCTTGGCGGAAGCTTCACCGTGAAACCCGTCCGGGCATGGCTCGTTACTCCCCCGGCTCGCCGCGACGGCCCGGCCCCGGGCCGCTGCGGCCGGCCTCGCCGTCCCGCTGTACCGATCGTATGGAGGCCGCCATGACCCTTGCCCTGACCGATCGCGCCCTGGCCAAAATCCGCGACATCGCCCGCGAGGAGGCCGTCGACCTGGAGACGACGCTGCTGCGCATCGCCGTCGTGCCCGGCGGCTGCTCGGGGCTGACGTACGACCTGGGCTGGGACACCACCCGCACCGAGACGGACGAGGTGCTGGAGCTCGACGGCGTGCGGATCGTGCTGGACCGCAAGAGCCGCCTCTACGTCGATGGCTCGGAGCTGGACTTCTCCGACGGGCTGGAGGGCCGGGGCTTCCACTTCGTCAACCCGCAGGCTGCCCGCACCTGTGCCTGCGGTGAATCCTTCGGGCTCTGATGCGCCCGCCCCGGCGCTGACGTGCCCGCCCCGGCGCTCTCTTTATCTCCGAGCACCCCGCAGGCCGCCGGGGCATTTCAGCCCTCACGGTGATTCCGTCCAGCGAATCCGGTCGCTCTCCGCGATGCCGTAGGTATCGGTAAAGCCGGCGGGGACTTCGACGACGAACTGTGCGGGGGCGGTGGAACGCACGCTCTGGGCGGAGAGGGGGCGTGTGTACTTCTCGATGTTCACGATCTGGGAGTCGGCGTCGACGAACAGGATGTCCAGCGACATCTGGGTGTTCGCCATCCAGAAGCTCTGCATCTCCTCCCGTGGAAAGATGAACAGCATCCCGCTGCGTTCCGGCAGCGAGGTGCGCTGCATGAGCCCGCGGGCACGCGTGGAGTCGTCGTCGGCGATCTCGATGGCAATGGTCAGATACGGTTCGCCGTCGCGCAGGAACGTCAGCGTGCCCTCTTCGCGGAAGGGAATGCTGGGCAGGGGCGGTTCGGGGGCCGGTTGGTCGGTGCCGCAGCCGAGCAGCAGGAGCGTCAGGGCCGGCACGAGCAGCAGGCGTAACCAGGGCATGGGGCGAAACCAAGGGCGGGTGAAGGGGCGAAACTCCGGCATCCGATCCGCTCCGCGCGCAGAGGTTCCGGCTATGCGGCGGCTTCCCTTGCCGCCCGGATGCGCGCGGTCAGCGCTTCGATGAAGGCGGCACGGGGTTCGGGGGAGATGAGCACGGACTGGCGGTAGGATCCGGTGCGGTAGACGATGCGCAACCGGTCGAGCGACATCGACGGCCCGGAGAGCCAGGAGCGGGCGGGTTCAACGGCTTCGATCCGATCGTAGGGAATCCGCCAGCGCTGGATGCCGCAGCGCACGAGCAGGTGCGTCTCGCCCAGTTCGTAGTAGAGCGGAAAGAGCAGCCCGAGCGGCAGGAACAGCGCCACCACCGTCACCACCGTCATTACCACGGTCGTCGTGCTGAAGTCGGTCAGCAGCGTGTAGGCGAGCAGCGCCAGGGTGCCCAGGTACGTGCCGCCCAGCAGCACGAGTAGCCAGGTGTCTACGCCGGAGTGGAACCGGGGTGGGGAAGGCCGGGGTGAGGACGCGATGGGCACGGCGGCCGGAGGGAGCGAATGCCAGGGGGGAGGGTGCTTTACGGCGTCCGGCGCCAGCGGATGCGCATGCCCTCGGTGAGGCCCGCCCGGTCCGCGAATCCGGCGCGGACCTCCACGACGTACTGGGCCGGGGCCGTCGAACGGATGTGGTCGTCGGAGAAGGGGGTGGTGCGGCGGACGATGGTGACGATCTGGGAGTCGGGGCTGACGAAGAGGATGTCGAGCGGGAGCGGGGTGTTGTGCATCCAGAAGCTCAGCGTGTCGGGCGCATCGAACAGGAAGAGCATGCCGCTGTTGGGGGGCAGGGACCGCCGGTGCATCAGGCCACGCGCCCGCTCCTGCGGCGTCTCGGCCAGCTCCACGGCGATGGTGGCGACGGGGGTGCCGTCGGCCTGCAGGAAGGTCAACGTGCCTTCCTCCTCGAAGGCGATGTCGGTCTGGATGACCCGGCCGGAGTCGTCCCGGCAGGCGGCGAAGAGCAGGGCAAGGCCGAGCAGGCAGAGCAGGCGGGCAGGCATCGTGCGCGGGGGGATGGGAAGCACGGGGGAACCTACGGCAGGCCGGGCAAACCCTCAATCGGGGTCCGCCAGCAGGCGGGCGGTGATGTGGTCGCAGAGGTGCCGTCCGGCATCGGTCAGGCGGACGTGCGTGCGCACCGGCTCGATCAGCCCGTTCGCTTCCAGCCGGGCCAGTTCCTCGACCCGGCTCACGAGCAGGTCGACGCCGTAGCGGGTTTCGTAGGCGTCGAGGTCCAGCCCCTCGCTGGTGCGGAGGCGGAGCATCAGATACTCGTCGGCCAGGTCGTCCAGATCCAGGTGCTCGTTCAGGTCGAGCGGTTGCAGCCGCTGGGCGATGAGGGCTTCGTAGCGCCGCAGGTTGCGGATGTTCGACCAGCGGCGGGCCGGGAGGCCCTTCCACCAGAACGAATGGGCCGACGGGCCGAAGCCGAGGTAGTTGGCGTGCTCCCAGTAACGGCGGTTGTGTACGGCGCGAAACCCCGGGCGGGCGAAGCTGGAGATCTCGTACGCCTCGTAGCCGGCGCCCCGCAGCACGTCCAGCGTGAGCTGGTACCGCTCCCGCATCACCTCCTCGTCGGGAGGGCGGACCAGCCCGCGGGCGACCTGCCTGGCCAGCGGAGTGCGTTCCTCGACCGTGAGGCCGTAGGTGGACAGGTGCGGGACCTCCAGCTGGATCGCGCGCTGGAGGTTGGCGCCCCAGTATTCGAGCGGCTGATCCGGCAGGCCGAAGATCAGGTCGACGCTGAGGTTCTCGAAGCCGGCCGCGCGGGCCATGGGCACGATGGCCGCGGCTTCCTCCGGGGTGTGGCTCCGGTTCATGAAAGCCAGATCGTCCGCGAAAAACGACTGGATGCCGATGCTCAGCCGGTCCACGCCCAGCCCCCGGAGCTGGACCAGGTAGGTGTGGTCGACGTCCTCGGGGTTCAGCTCGAAGGTGGTCTCCAGCACGTTCGATGTGTCGAAGTGCAGGTCGATCGTATCGAGGATGCGCTGTACCTCGTCGATGGTCAGCAGCGACGGCGTCCCGCCGCCGAAGTAGATCGTTTCGACGGGTTCCTGCGCGGCGTAGGTCGCCGCGTAGTGTTCGATCTCGACGCACAGCGCCTCGACGAACGACGTGTGCGACGAGCGGGTGGTCACGAAGTAAAAATCGCAGTAGGAGCAGCGCTGCGAGCAGAAGGGGATGTGCAGGTAAAGGCCGGCCACGAGGAGAACGAGATCGATAAGGAAACGGCAACGGGACGCGGACCCGTCCGACGGCAGGGGGATCGGGGAACCTAACGCCGATCTTGCGGCATTGATGCGCATGGAAGGCCGCTGCCGTATTCTCCACCTGATCCTCGAACAGCCCACCCCGGTCGTATCCCGTGCTCGATCTCCGTCGCCTCCAGGAGCAGTTTGCCGATTTCGGTGCCTATCAGGTGCGAGAGGAGCAGCGGATGCGTTCCCGCCTGGAGGACGCCCTCGCCGCGCTGAAGGACTGCCATCCCGTCTGGGAAGACCTGCGCGAGCGGGCACGGACGGCACGGCCGGGCTGGCTCGTGGCCGGCCTCCGGGAGCCTCCCGGCGCGGCGCACCCTGCCTCCCCGCGGCCGACGCCCGTCACCGTGGTGGCGGCCGACGGGTCGCAGATCTTCCCGGACCGCCACGTGCAACCCACGTGCTACCTGCTCAACATCAGCCGGATCGCCTTCCAGTACGGCACGCTCGAGCGTCCCATCATGGAGGCCGTGCCCGACTTCCGCTATCACCGGGAGGAGGTGCAGGAGGCCATGGACGACCTGGAAGACCTGCTCGACCAGCAGGCCACGAGCGAGGTTGTCTCGGCCCTGCGGGACGAGCGGGAGCTGGAGGCGCTGCTGGACACGGCGCAGCGGGCGCGCGTCCCGGGCCGCCCGCTGGTGGCCCTGGCCGACGGCACGCTGATCCGGTGGATGCTGCGCCGGATGCAGAACCGGACCCTGGAGGAAAAGCTGATCGAACGGTACGCGGCGCTGCTGGAGCGTTTCCGTGCCGAGTGCATCCCGCTGTGCTCGTACATCAGCATGCCGGGCAACACCGAGGTCGTCAACCTCTTGCGGCTGTTCCGGGAGGAAGACGTGCGGCCGCCCGACCCGGAGGCGTCGCTGGAGGGCCTGCCGGACCGGCGCCTCTTTGAGCAGGTGCTTCGTCCGGGCGAACGATCGGCCGTCTTCGAGTCGGCCTCGCACATCCAGCGAGACTATGCGCCGGGCAGCCGCATCTGCTACTTTTACGTCCACGTACCCGCCACCCGCACGGGGGCAGCCGAGATCGGGCGCGTCGAGGTGCCGCACTGGCTGGCCGAGGACCCCGCGCTGCTCGACCTGGTGCACGCCGTCGTGCTGAGCGAGTGCGAGAAGGGAGACGGATACCCGATGATCCTCTCCGAGGCCCACGAGCGGGCCGTCGTCCGGGCGCGGGAGAAAGCGCTGTTCTACGAGCTGATCGAGCGGCAGATGAACGCGGCCGGGCTGCCGTTCGGCGGCTCGCGCAAGGCCGCCTCGAAGCGCCGACCGATGCTCTGAGGCCACCGGCCGCATCCGTTCCACCCGTCCCACGATCCACGTCTCACCCCAGGTTCACGCGCGACCATGAGGAAACCCATCGCGGAAGTCATCGAATCCGGCACCCGCTCGTTCGTGGCCGAGGTCTACCGGGAGGCCGAGCCGCCCGCGTTCGGGGCGTGGGTGCGCGTGCCGGGGGGGGCCGCGGTGCTCTACGCCGTGGTCAGCCACGTCGAGATCGGCAGCGTCGAGCCCAACCGGCGGGCGGTGGCCTTCGGCAAGACGCCGGACGAGCTGCGCCGGGAGATGCCGCAGGTGCTCGAACTGCTGCGCACCACGTTCCGCGCCCAGGTCGTCGCCTACCGTCCCGAGGGCGGCCCGCTCCGCCAGACCCTTCCGCCGCAGCCGGCCGACATCCATGCCTTCGTCGCGCCGTGCCCGGCCGACGAGGTCAAGGCGCTCGGTGCGCCGTTCGACTACCTGCGCACCCTCGTGCGCCATCCCGACCCATCCGTCCCCGTGGACGATCTGCTCGTGGCGCTGCTGGGGCAGATCTACACGGCCCATGGCGGGCCGCACGGGGGCGAGCAGGCGCTGCTGGCCGCCGGCCGCGTGCTCAGCCGGCTGATGGACGACGACCACGAACGGCTTCAGTCCGTCCTGCGCCGGGTGGTCGTGTGAAGGCGACCCGTCCGTGCCGGAGCGGGCAGAAGATGATGCCGATTCAGAAGATGATGCCGATGCGAAGCGGCAGGGCGAAGCGGACCTTGTCTTCTTCGATGAGCATCTGCGGGTCCGCCTCGTAGTAGATCGTGGTTTCGTAGAGCCGCTGCACCCATCCGGCTCCCAGGTGGAAGAACGGGCTGGCCGGGCGTCCTTCGTCGTCGCCGATGGGGATGTAGAGGCCGAGGCCGGTGAGGATGTAGAGCGCCCGCTCGGATTGCTGGGGCACCGTCACGATGAGCGAGGCCTGCGGGTCGAACAGGTAGGAGGCGTCGTCGAGCCCCAGGAAGATGAAGCCGGTCAGCCCCAGGTCCAGCGCGGCCGAGAGGTCCGCGTTGAGGGGTTGCGACAGGCGGGTGCGCAGCCCCATCCCCACGCCCTCGCGGACGTCGGCCTGCAGGTTCAACCCGAAGCCGTAGCGCGTGCGTTCGGGCTGGGCCGCGGCGGAGGGGGCCAGCAACCCGGCCGTCAGAAGCAGACACGCGGACAGCGTGAAAACACGATGCATATGATGAAAAAGGGATGGTGTCTGGGACAGGCCGGAGGCAAGGTACGTCGGGCTCCCGTGCGAAAGACAGGCCAAAACGATGAAGAATGGGCGTTTTTCGGGAGCCGGGCGGCCCAGAGCCGCCGGGGGTGCCGCTCCCGGTCCCCCGCGCCGAGAAAGGCTGCGTTTCAAAAAGCAAAATCCTTCGCTAAGTTAGCGGCGACCCGCCCCGGCACGCGTCTCCCCGGCGCCGGGGTGGGGACGACCCCGTCTACTCATCCCGCATCCGATCATGCGTACCCCCACCCCGGTGCCTGACGCCAGCCCCGTCAGCACGACCTACGACCCGGCCGCCTTCGAGGCGCCCGACTACTACGCCCTCGACGACCTGCTGACCGAAGAGGAAAAAGCCATCCGCCAGCGGGTGCGGGAGTTCGTGACGCGGGAGGTGTTACCGGTGATCGAGGCCCACGCGCAGGCGATGACGTTTCCGCGGGATCTCGTCCCCGAGATCGCCCGGCAGGGGCTGCTCGGCCCGTCGATCCCGACGGCCTACGGCGGGGGCGGGCACAACGGCATCGTCTACGGCCTGATGATGCAGGAGGTCGAGCGCGGCGATTCCGGGCTGCGGTCGTTCTGCTCGGTGATGAGCTCGCTCGTCATGTATCCCATCTGGCGGTACGGCAGCGAGGAGCAGAAGCGCAAGTGGCTCCCGGCGCTGGCCCGGGCCGAAGCCATCGGCTGCTTCGCGCTCACCGAGCCCCACCACGGCTCCAACCCCGCCGGGATGGAGACGCGCGCCGTGCGCGACGGGGGCGAGATCGTCATCAACGGCCACAAGCGCTGGAGCACGAATGCCTCCGAGGGCGATGTGTGCGTCGTCTGGGCTCGCGATGACGAAGGGGATGTGCGCGGGTATCTGGTCGAGCTGGACCGCCCCGGTGTCTCCACGCCGCGGATCATGGACAAGTGGTCCCTCCGGGCGGCCATCACGTCGGAGGTGATCTTCGACGAGGTGCGCATTCCCGCCACCAACCAGTTGCCCGAGGCGAAGGGCCTGCGGGCGCCGCTCTCCTGCCTGACGCAGGCCCGCTACGGCATCGCGTGGGGCGTCATCGGTGCGGCCATGGCGTGCTACGACGCCGCGTTGCAGCATGCCCGGAACCGCGAGCAGTTCGGCCGCCCCATCGGTGGCTTCCAGCTCATCCAGGAGCGGCTCGTGGAGATGGTCTCGGAGATCACCAAGGCGCAACTCCTCGCCTGGCGGCTCGGCAAGCTCAAGGATGCCGGTACGATGAGGCCGCAGCAGGTGTCGCTCGCCAAGCGCAACAACTGCCAGATGGCGCTCGACGTGGCCCGCTCGGCCCGGCAGGTGCTCGGCGGCAACGGGGTGCTGGGGATGTATCCGGTGATGCGCCACATGATGAACCTGGAGTCCGTCATCACCTACGAGGGTACGCACGAGATTCATACCCTCATCGTGGGCCAGGACCTGACCGGGCTCAATGCCTTTGCCGGCTGAAGCGACCGGACCAGCGTGGCCGACCGGGGCGCAACCGGCGCTGCAGACGGCCGTATCGCTCCCTGCTCCGCCTTCTCGTAACGTTCCATCCCATCGCGCTCATGCCGGAAGAAATCGTTGCCATCATCATCATTGCCATCGTGGCAGGAACGATCACGGGCGTCATCAAGCAGATCCTCCAGTACAAGCGGGACACGAAGCTGCAACAGGGCGGCGTGGCCAATGCACAGGGTGGCGTGACCACGAGCGAGCTGAAGGGCTTGCTCCGGGAGGCCGTCGAGGAGGCGACGGCGCCGCTGGTCGATGAGGTCGAGCGCCTGCGTGAACAGATGGCGCGGCTGGAACGCCCGGCGCTGCCCGAGGCCGAGATGACGCGGCTGCTCGATGCGGACGACGTGGAGCCACCTTCCACCGAGGCGGTGCGGGCCTCCCGTCGGCGCACGTCCTGATCCATCCTGACCCACCCGATCACTGTCGACCATGCCGTTCGAGGTGTTCATCATTGCCATCGTGGCGATCAGCGTGGGGGCCGGCGCGGTCATCACGATCGTCAAGTCCGTCCTGGGGTATCTGGATCGGCGTGAGGAGCGGCGGCTGGGCGTTGGCCGGGCGGGAGGTGTGACCACGAGTGAGCTGAAGGGGCTGCTGCGGGAGGCGGTGGAGGAAGCCACGGCGCCGCTGGTCGAGCGGCTGGAGGCGCTGGAACGCCAGCGGCCGGCCGCCGGGTTGCCGGGGCATGACCCGCACCGGCTCCCGGAGCCACAGACCCCGGCCGATACGGCAGCGCCACCGCCCGCCTAGCGCGCCGGCCCGGCGGCGGTCAGCGTGCCCCGATGGCCTGTCGCCAGGCTTCGAACGCCAGCCACCAGTCTACCGCGGCCGCCCGGGCGTCGTCGCCGGCATAGTAGCCCTCGACCAGCGCCGTCAGCTTCTTCCGGTCATAGGGGGCGTAGGTGCGCACGGCGGCGCTGTGCAGCAGATCCAGGACGAGGGGGCGGAGGGTCGCCAGGAACGAGGTGCGGGCGGAGTCCGCATACCGGCGTCCGAGACGAGCCTGGAGGGCGGTCCAGAGATGCGCCGGGAGGGTCGGGAGGGCGAAGGGGTAGGTCGTGCCTGCTTTGACGAGCGGCAGGCGGGCCAGGGCCGGCGCGTGCCGACGGATCGTCTGGCGCACGAACCGTCCGTTGCGGCGCAGCGCCACGGGCAGGCCGAAGACGGCGGCGAGGAGCGACGGCTGGGCGAACGGCATGTAGCTCGGGATCAGGGCGTCCAGGCGGTTCTGCTCGAAGCCGAAGAAGCCCGGTAGCCGCACCCGTACGCCCAGCAGGTCGGCCGCCGTTTCCGGGTCGTGCCGGGCGAGGGCGGACAGGGAGGCCCAGCGCTGCTCCATGGCCGCGGCCAGGCCGTCGGTCATCCGGCGGGTGACGTCCGCGGTGAAGACGTCCGCCCGGTGGAAGCGGAGGTAGGCGGCGAGGTCGGCGGCAGAGCCGCGTTGCAGCGCCCGGCGGCCCCGGTGCAGCAGCCGGTTGAAGAACTGGCGGCGCAGAATCTCCCCGAAGCCGCCGTCCACCATCCAGCATCCGGCGTCGTAGAGCGACCGGACCTGCCGCAGGCCGAGCACCGCCGAAGCCGGGGAGACGCCCTGCGTGAGCGCGACGTGGTCGAGGAGCAGCGACCAGCACGTGTCGGCCTCCGGTACGGGGGCGTCCAGATGCACGTGCGGAAGGCCGGTTGCCGCCGCCAGGCGACGGGCGATGCGGGCGTCCGGGTGATCGGGCGATCCGAAGGTGTGGAGTTGCACGTCCGCGTCCGGGGTGCGGGCGAGCATCGCCAGCAGCAGGCGCGAGTCGAGCCCGCCGGAGAGCCCCAGGCTGAGCCGGCGGCCGGCCGGCAGGGCGGGGTGCAGGGCGGCGTGCAGCCGCGCCAGGACGGCCTCGGCCGGTCGGTCCGGCGGGGGCGGGGGCGACCAGTCCTGCTCCGCGAAGTGGCAGGCGCGGCCGGCTTCGGCCGTCCACCGGCCGCCCGGTCCGAGCCGCCGGACGCCGGCCAGCAGCCCGCGCGTGTCCAGCTGGTTGAAGGCGAGCCAGTGGCTCCCGAAGGCGCTGAAGTCGATCGCGGCCGGGCCGCCGAGCCGGGCCAGTCCGTCCAGCCGCGTCGAGAAGCACTCGTGGTCTTCTGCCTCGCGGAGGTAGAGCGTGCGCAGGCCGAGGGCGTCGGTGAAGGCTTCCACCGTGTCTCCGCGCCACCGCATCGCCACGAAGTGACCGTCGAGGTCCGAGAGGTCGGGGCGGTCGCAGGTGAGGAGGGCCGCCCAGTCGGCCTCCTGGAGGGGGTGGGCACGGCCGTCGTGGAGGCGGAGCCCCAGGCCGGCCACGACCCAGCCGCCATCCGGGAGCGGGCCGTGCCGGAGCGTATCCGGCAGGCCGCCGGCCACGAGCGCGAGGCGAGGGCCGTCGGCGAGCAGCGTGCCGGGAGGCGTGCCCCGTGGCCGGAAAGCAACGAGCCTCTCCCGGACGTCCCGAGAGAGGCTCGTGCTGGTACAACCCAGGATCCAGCTCATGGATCAGGCTTCCACGGCTTCCTGCGCTTCGGCCTGCGCCTTCTGCAGGCGAGCCTGCGCCGCCGCCAGCCGGGCGATCGGCACGCGGAACGGCGAGCAGGAGACGTAATCCATCCCGACCTCGTAGCAGAAGTGGACCGAGGCCGGATCGCCGCCGTGCTCGCCGCAGATGCCGACCTTCAGGTCCGGCTTCGTGGAGCGGCCCCGCTCCGTGCCCATCCGCACGAGCTGCCCCACGCCCTCGACGTCGAGCGACTGGAAGGGGTCCTCGGGCAGGATCTTGTTGTCCACGTAGTAGGGCAGGAACTTGCCGGCGTCGTCGCGGCTGTAGCCGAAGGTGAGCTGCGTCAGGTCGTTCGTGCCGAAGGAGAAGAACTCGGCCTCCTGCGCGATCTCATGCGCCGTCAGCGCCGCGCGCGGGATCTCGATCATCGTCCCGATCAGGTAGTCGATCGATTCGCCCTTCTCCTGGAAGACC
The DNA here is from genome assembly GCA_003285105.1 of Roseithermus sacchariphilus. Classification (GTDB taxonomy): domain Bacteria; phylum Bacteroidota; class Rhodothermia; order Rhodothermales; family MEBIC09517; genus Roseithermus; species Roseithermus sacchariphilus. The sequence continues at coordinate 3,233,342 of CP030158.1, forward strand.
TGCTCCGCCGTGCGTTCGATGACAGCCCGCTGGTTCGAGAACTCGGCCAGAGTGCCCACGAGCGGGACCATGATCTCCGGCAGGACGTCGATGCCCTCCTGGTGCAGCTCCACGGCGGCTTCCAGGATGGCGCGGGTCTGCATCTCCGTGATCTCGGGGTAGGTGATCCCCAGGCGGCAGCCGCGGTGGCCCAGCATCGGGTTGAACTCATCGAGCAGTTCGACCTTCGCCTGAACCTCCTTCACCGAGATGCCCAGCGTCTCGGCCATCTCCTTCTGGCCCTCCTCGTCGTGCGGGAGGAACTCGTGCAGCGGCGGGTCGAGCAGGCGGATCGTCACCGGCAGCCCGGCCATCGCCTCGAAGATGCCGCGGAAGTCTTCCTTCTGGTAGGGCAGGAGCTTGGCCAGGGCCGCGCGGCGCTCGTCCTCCGTCTCGGCCAGGATCATCTCCCGGACGGCGATGATGCGGTCGCCCTCGAAGAACATGTGCTCGGTGCGGCAGAGCCCGATGCCCTGAGCGCCGAACTCACGCGCTTTGCGGGCATCCGCCGGAGTGTCGGCGTTGGTGCGCACCTTCATGCCGCAGTATTCATCCACCCATTCCATGAACGTGCCGAAGTCGCCCGAGAGCTCGGGGTCGACGAGCGGCTGGCGGTCGAGGATGACCTCGCCGGTGGACCCGTTGATCGAGATCCAGTCCCACTCGCGGACGGTGATGTCCCCGGTGGTGAACCACTTGTTCTTGTAGTTGATGACGATGTCGCTGCAACCGGCCACGCAGGGTTTGCCCCAGCCGCGGGCGACCACGGCGGCGTGGCTCGTCATGCCGCCGCGGGAGGTCAGGATGCCCTCGGCGGCGTTCATGCCGCCGACGTCCTCGGGGCTGGTCTCGATGCGGACCAGGATGACCTTCTTGCCTTCGGCTTTGGCGGCCTCGGCGTCCTCGGCGGTGAAGACGACCTGCCCCACGGCCGCGCCGGGCGAGGCGGGCAGGCCCTTGCCGATGACCTTGTTCTTGTACGCCTCTTCGTCCTCGAAGCGCGGGTGCAGCAGCTGGTCGAGGTGCTGCGGCTCGACCAGGTCGCGCACGGCTTCCTCTTTCGTCACCAGCCCTTCGCGGACCATGTCCACGGCGATCTTGATGGCGGCCGGGCCGGTGCGCTTGCCGTTGCGGGTCTGCAGGATGAAGAGCCGGCCTTCCTGGACCGTGAACTCGATGTCCTGCATGTTCTTGTAATGCTTTTCGAGGCGGTTGGTGACCTCGACCAGCTCGCGGTAGGCCTGCGGAAACTCGTCGGCCATCTGCGAGATCGGCTCCGGCGTGCGGATGCCGGCCACGACGTCCTCGCCCTGTGCGTTGACCAGGAACTCGCCGTAGAGCTCATGCTCGCCGGTGGAGGGGTTGCGCGTGAAGCAGACGCCCGTGCCGCTGTTCGGCCCCATGTTGCCGAAGACCATCGCCTGCACGTTCACGGCGGTGCCGAGCAGCCCTTTGATCTTGTTGATCTGCCGGTATTTGATGGCCCGGTCGCTGTTCCAGGACTTGAAGACCGCGTCGATGGCGAAGCGGAGCTGCTCCATCGGGTCCGCCGGGAACATGTAGCCGGTGTGCTTGCGGTAGATCGCCTTGTAGCGGTCCACGAGCACCTTCAGGTCCTCGGCCGAGAGGTCCACGTCGTTCTTGACGCCTTTCTCTTGCTTCAGCGTCTCGATGGCATGCTCGAAGTGCTCGTGGCTGACGCCCATCACCACGTCCCCAAACATGTCGATGAAGCGGCGGTAGGCGTCGTAGGCGAAGCGCTCGTTGCCCGTCTTCCGGGCCAGACCTTCTACCACGTCGTCGTTCATGCCCAGGTTCAGCACCGTGTCCATCATGCCGGGCATGGAGATGGCCGCCCCGCTGCGGACGGAGACGAGCAGGGGGTTGTTGGCGTCGCCCAGGCGGGCGCCCATGGCCTCCTCCAGGTGCCGAACGCCCTCGGCCACCTGCTCCTCCAGCCCCGCCGGCCAGGTCCGCTCGTTGTCGTAATACGACTTACAGGCTTCGGTGGTGATGGTGAAGCCGGGAGGGACCGGCAGCCCGATCGAGCTCATCTCGGCCAGGTTGGCCCCTTTGCCCCCGAGAAGGGCTTTCATGCTTTTATCCCCTTCGGCGGTGCCGTTGCCGAAGCGGTAAACGTATTTGTGCTCAGCCATGATGCGTGGTTCGGTAGGTGAGGTTCGCAGGGTAGAACGACGGGCGCGCGGGCAGAAGTCCCGCAGCGACGCAGGGGCGGAAGATAAAAAGCGGCCGGCAACGGGGCCACGTGTCTGTGCGAATTTGCGCTTAAACCACGCTCTGCCCGGCCTCGATGGGACGCGGCCGGGGGCATGACGGAGCAGGGTGGCGGGAAGCCGCAGGAACGTTGGGACCGGGGCAAGCGTGAGATCTCGCCGCTTCCCCCCGGACCGTGCCCGCGCCGGCCGGCTCGCCGCCTCGATCGCAGAAGGCCGGCTCACCCCGATGACACAGGGCCGTCAGGGGGAGGTGGTTTCTTCGTCCTGTACCGTCGCTATCCATCGTTCCGATTCCTCGATCTTCCTCATGAAAAAACGGCTGGTTGTTGTTGAGTCCCCGACCAAGGCCCGAACCATCCGCAACTTTCTTCCGCCGGAATACCAGGTGGAGGCCAGCATGGGGCACGTGCGGGATCTGCCCTCGTCTGCCTCGGAGATCCCGTCCCGCCTGAAGGACGAAGCCTGGGCGCGGCTGGGCGTGCGCGTGGACAACGGCTTCGAGCCGCTCTACGTGATTCCGGCCGGGAAGCGGAAGGTCGTCAACGGCCTGAAGGCCGCGCTCGAAGGCGCCGAGGAACTCTACATCGCCACGGACGAGGACCGCGAGGGCGAGTCGATCGGCTGGCATCTGCTGGAGGTGCTCAACCCGCGTGTGCCGGTGCGCCGGATGGTCTTCCACGAGATCACGGAGGAGGCCATCCTGGAGGCGCTACGCCGCACCCGGTCGATCAACCAGCATCTGGTGGATGCGCAGGAGACGCGCCGGGTGCTGGACCGGCTCGTGGGCTACACCATCTCGCCGCTGCTCTGGAAGAAGATCGCGCCGCGGCTCTCGGCCGGGCGGGTGCAGAGCGTGGCGGTGCGCATGCTGGTGCTGCGCGAGAAGGAGCGCATCGCCTTCGTCCCGGCGCAGTACTGGGACCTGAAGGCCGATCTGGTCCAGGATCGCCAGCCGTTCCAGGCGGTCATGACACACTGGCGGGGCATCCGCCTGGCCACCGGCCGTGACTTCGATGCCGACACGGGGCGCCTGAAGCCGGGCCTGGAGGCCGGCAAGGACGTGTTGCTGCTCGGTGAGGCGGACGCCCGGGATCTGGCCGAGCGCTTGCCGGAGGCCCCGTGGCGCGTGGCCCGCGTCGAGGAGCGCGTCGTCACCCGCTCGCCGGCGCCGCCGTTCATCACCTCCACGCTCCAGCAGGAGGCCAGCCGCAAGCTGAACCTCTCGGCCCGGCAGACCATGCAGGTGGCCCAGCGGCTCTACGAAAACGGCTACATCACCTACATGCGGACGGACTCGACGGTGCTCTCGACGGAGGCCCTGGAGGCCGCCCGGCGGGCCGTCGAACAGCGCTACGGACGGGACTACCTGAGCCCCTCTCCGCGGCAGTTCGCCGGCAAGGTGCGCAACGCCCAGGAGGCCCACGAAGCCATCCGCCCGGCCGGAAAGGCCATGCGCACGGCGGACGACCTCGGCCTCAGCGGCGTCGAAGCGCGGCTCTACGACCTCATCTGGAAGCGCACCGTGGCCTCGCAGATGGCCGACGCCCGGCTCCGCCTGGTGACGGCCCACATCGAAGCCGGTGAGGGCGAGGACAGCGCCACCTTCCGCGCCTCGGGCCGGAGCATCGTCTTCCCCGGCTTCTTCCGCGCCTACGTCGAAGGCAGCGACGACCCGGAAGCCGCCCTCGAAGACCGCGAGCAGCCGCTGCCGGACCTCCGGGAAGGCGATACGCCCGCGTGCCGCCACGTCGAGCCCGTCGGCCACGAGACGAAGCCGCCGGCCCGGTACACCGAGGCCACGCTCGTCAAGCAGCTCGAACAGGAAGGCATCGGGCGCCCGAGCACCTACGCCACCATCATCGACACCATCATGCAGCGCGGCTACGTCCGCAAGCAGGGCAACCAGCTCGTCCCGACCTTTACCGCTTTTGCCACCAACAACCTGCTCGAAAAGCAGTTCGAGCAGCTCGTCGATACGGGCTTCACGGCGGAGATGGAGCAGATCCTGGACGACATCGCCGAGGGCAAACGCGAGGCCACGCCCTACCTGCGGGCGTTCTACAAGGGCGAGGACGGGCTGGAGCGGCGCGTGGAACAGGCGCTCGACCAGGTCGACGCCCGGGAAGTCTCGACGCTCAGCTTCCCGAAGTGGGGGCCGTACGTCGTGCGCGTGGGCAAATACGGGCCGTACGTCGAAGGCGAACTCGATGGCGAACGGGTGACGGCGTCGTTGCCGGAGGACCTCGCTCCCGGGGATCTGACGGCGGAGCAACTGGAAGAGCTGCTGAAGGCCGGCAATGCCGAGGATCGCGTGCTGGGCATCCATCCCGAAACCGACATGCCGATCCTGCTGCGAAAAGGCCCCTACGGACCGTACGTGCAACTCGGTGACGACGAGCAGGAGGGCAAGCCGAAGCGGATGTCCCTCCCGAAGGGCGTCGAGCCCGGCGAGGTGACCCGGCAGATGGCCATCGACCTGCTCTCGCTGCCGCGGACCCTCGGGAAGCACCCGGAGACGGGGCAGGACGTCCGGGTCAACATCGGCCGCTACGGCCCCTATGCCCAGCATGGCAGCACCTTCGCCTCGCTCAAGAAGGACGACGACATCTTCTCGATCGACCTCGACCGGGCGCTCGAGCTCATCGCCGAAAAGGAGGCGAAGAACAAGCCGCTGCGGGTGCTCGGCACGCACCCGGAGTCGGGCGAGGTGGTGGAGGTCTGGAACGGGCGTTACGGCCCGTACGTGAAGCACAAACGCACGAACGCGACGATCCCGAAGGACCGGGACCCCGAGGGCATCTCGATGGAGGAGGCGCTGGAGCTGCTCCGCGAGCGCGAGGCCTCCCGCGGCAAACGCGGCGGACGTCGCCGGTCGAAAGCGAAAGGCTGAGGGCGCGGCCAGGGCCGCCGGCCTGCCCGGCGCCACGCCGGCCGGCGTCAGCGGCCCACGTCCCGTTCGCCCAGGTGCAGCGAATCGAGGATGTTCAGGTAGCTGGTGTACCGCGCTTCGGTGATGAGGCCTTCCTCCACGGCCGCCTTCACGGCACAGTCCGGTTCGTGGTCGTGCGTGCAGTTGGGGAAGCGGCAATCGTGCAGGTAGGGCTTGAATTCCCGGAAGTAGTGGCCCAGGTCGGCCGGGTCCAGGTCGATCAGGCCGAATTCCCGGATGCCGGGGGTGTCCACGACGAAGCCGCCGAAGGAGAGGGGCAGGAGGGAGGCGTAGGTCGTCGTGTGGCGGCCCTTGCGCGTCTTGAGGCTGACCTCGCCCGTGCGCAGCCCCAGCCCGGGCTCGACGGCGTTGAGGAGCGACGACTTGCCCACGCCCGAAGGCCCGGCTACCACGCTCGTGCGGTCGCGCAGCGCCTCCCGAAAGGTCTCCACCCCCTCGCCCGACACCACGCTGGTTCGCAGCACCCTGTAGCCGAGGCCGGCGTAGAGGTCGTGCAGGGCGTCGATGTCGGCGCGGTCCTTTTCCCGGAGCAGGTCGGTCTTGTTGATGACCAGCCCGGGCGTGATCTCGTTCACCTCGGCCATGACGATGAACCGGTCGATGAAGCCGGGGTTGATCTTCGGCAACCGCACCGACTGCACCGCCCAGGCGATGTCGATGTTGGCCGCGATGACGTGTTCGAGGCCGACCCGCCGGCCGGCCGCGCGCCGGCTGAGCTGGTTGCGACGGGGGTGGATCTCCGTGATGAGGCCGGAGTCGTCCGGCTCCAGCCGGATCGTGACCCGGTCGCCGACGGCGACGGGGTTGGTGACGTCCTGCTCCTCCAGCCGGAACTTGCCCCGCACCCGCGACGGCACCACCCCCCGCTCCGTCTGCACGTCGTACCAGCTCCCGGTGGACCGGATCACGGTGCCTTCCAGGAAGGTCGGGGAAGCGGATGCCGATTCGGGCGAAGCGGGGGCGGCCGGCATGAGCGGACGTGGAATGAGACGGGAGGGGAACGGGTGAAACTCCGGGTGCCGGGGCTCGTCTACTGCCTCGGTACGCATTTGCTCCAGAGCCGAGGAACACCATGGCCGAACCGCATGCATCCCGCCGCGAGCACGTCAACCGGGTCCGCGAAGCTTTCGAGCGACTCGCCGTGGAGGACCGGGCGCTTTTCCTGATCGAGGCGACGGCCTCCACGCTGGCTCTGGGGGTGGAACAGGCCGGCCGTGCGCTGGCCGAGGAACTCGGCCGCTGGTTCGGCGGTGCCCATGAGGCCGACCCGCCGGCGGAGGCAGCGCCCGAGGCGGCCCACGAGGCGGCCTCGGAGCCGGCCGACGCGGCGGCCGACACCCCGGCGAAAAAGCGGGGTAAAACCTCCGGCACCGCGAAGAAACGCGGCGGCACGGCCTCGCGCAAGTCCTCCACCGGGACCTCCTCCGGTGCGGCCTCCTCCGGCACGCCGTCCGAGCCGGATGACGAGGCTGCCTGATGCCTGAATCGACCGAACCCATGGCGGACCGAGACGACCGTATCGTGCAGTTCGACCGGCTCAACCTGCTGGGCAAGGCGGTCTTTGTCACCGGGGCGGCCGTGCGGGTGACGGCCTCTCTGCTGGATGCGGCCATCCATCGCGCCGCCGACCTCTGGATCGAGGCCGAGGAAGCCTTCAAGAAAGAGCTGGATCCAAACCTGGAAGACGCCAAGATCCTGGAAGAGGTCGAAGACCGGTCCGGGACGCACGGCGAGGCGACACCGCCACCGCCGCCGGGCACGGCCGCGGATCGCTGACGGGCGCTACGCTTCGGCAAACAAAGAACGGGCTCCCCGCCGTGGCAGGGAGCCCGTGTGCGTCGAGGTGAGCCTGTGGCCGATCAGTTCACCGCCGGTTGCTCGATGATGGTAGATCCGTTGGCCGGCGAGCCGTCGTGCTCCTCCGGCGTCCGGACGGTGAAGAGCGCCTTCGGGTCCGTGACGGGTTCCGCCTCGAGCACCTGCTCGATGGCTTCCTCCATCCGCCGGAGGTAGACGATCTGGAGATCCTGGATGGCTTCGTCCTTGATCTCCTCGATGTCCTTCCGGTTTTTCTCCGGCAGCAGCACCGTCTCGATGCCGGCCCGTTTGGCGGCCAGCACCTTCTCCTTGATGCCGCCCACGGGCAGCACCAGGCCCCGGAGCGTGATCTCGCCGGTCATGGCGACGTTGTGCTTCACGCGCCGCTGCGTGTAGATGGAGGTCAGCGCCGCCAGCAGCGCCACGCCGGCCGAGGGGCCGTCTTTGGGCACGGCACCGGCGGGGACGTGGATGTGGAGGTCCCAGTGCCGGAAAGCATCCTGGGGGATGCCCAGCTCGTCGGCGTGCGCCTTCACGTACGAGAGGGCCGCCTGCGCCGACTCCTTCATCACGTCGCCGAGCTGCCCGGTCAGGATCATCCGCCCAGAGCCGCGCGAGACGGACGCCTCGATGAACAGGATGTCGCCGCCCACGGGCGTCCAGGCCAGCCCCGTGGCCACGCCCGGGACCTCGGTGCGCTCGGCCACGTCGCTGAAGTACTTCCGGGCGCCCAGGTACTCCTTGACGTCGTCGACGTCGACCGTCCCGGACTCGATCTCGCCCATGGCAATGCGTTTGGCGATGCCGCGGACCAGCCCGCCGATCTCTCGTTCGAGCTGCCGCACGCCGCTCTCGCGCGTGTAGCCGTCGATGACCAGGCGCAGGGCCTCGTCGGTCACGGTGAACTGGCCGGGCTTGAGGCCGTTGCGTTCCACCTGACGCGGCACGAGGTACTGCTTAGCGATCGCCAGCTTTTCGTTCTGCGTATAGCCGGTGATCTCGATCATCTCCATCCGGTCCCGCAGCGGCGCCGGAATCTGCTCCAGGTAGTTCGCCGTGGCGATGAAGAGGACCTTGGAGAGGTCGTAGTCGAGCTCCAGGTAATGGTCGTTGAAGGCGAAGTTCTGCTCCGGGTCGAGCACTTCGAGCAGGGCGCTCGACGGGTCGCCCCGGAAGTCGGAGCCGAGCTTGTCGATCTCATCCAGCATGAAGACCGGGTTGGAGGTTCCGGCTTTCTTCAGCCCCTGGATGATGCGGCCGGGCAGCGCGCCGACGTAGGTGCGGCGGTGTCCGCGGATCTCGGCTTCGTCGCGCACCCCGCCCAGGCTCATGCGCACGAACGAGCGCCCCATGGCCCGGGCGATGCTCTTGCCCAGGCTGGTCTTGCCGACGCCGGGCGGGCCGTAGAAGCACAGGATGGGCGCCTTCATGTCCCCCTTGAGCTTCAGGACGGCCAGGTGCTCCAGGATGCGCTTCTTGACCTTTTCGAGCCCGAAGTGATCCTCGTTGAGGACCTCCTCGGCGTGCTTGATGTCGAGGTTGTCCTCGGAGTACTCCAGCCAGGGGAGGTCCAGGATCCAGTCGATGTAGTTGCGCGTGACGGCGTAATCCGGGCTGGCCGGGTTGCTGCGGGCCAGCTTCTCCAGCTCCTTGTTCAGCGTCTCGCGGACGTGATCCGGCAGACGCTTCTTCTCGGCCCGCTCGCGCAGTTCGTTCAGCTCGGGGTTGTTGCCCTCGCCTTCGCCCAGCTCGTCCTGGATCGCCTTCATCTGCTGGCGGAGCAGGTACTCGCGCTGCTGCTTGTCCACGTCCGTCTTCACGCGGGAGCGGATCTCCTCGGAGAGCTGGAGCACCTGCAACTCCCGGTTGAGGTGGTCCATCACCAGGTCCGCCCGCTCCAGCAGCGGGATCGTCTCCAGCAGCTCCTGCTTCTCCTTCACGTCGATCTGGAGGTTCGACGCGATGAAGTGGATCAGGAACGTGGGCGATTCGATGTTCTGGATCGCATAGGCCGCCTCGCTGGGCAGGTTCGGGGACATGTTGACGATCTGGATCGCCAGGTCCTTCACCGACCGGATGCGCGCCTGCAGCTCGACGTCCTCCAGGTTCACCGCCTCGTCCTCGATCGGGGTGACGCGGGCCTTGAAGTAGGGCTCCGTCTGGACGAATTCCGTGATCTGGAAGCGGCGTTTGCCCTGGATCACGATCGACTTGGAGCCGTCCGGCATCTTGATGAGCTTCAAGATGCTCGCCACCGTCCCGACGCGGAACAGGTCGTCCGGTCCGGGATCCTCGATCTCGCTGTTGCGCTGGGAGACGACCCCGATGAGCCGATCCCCGGCAAAGGCATCCTTGACGAGCTTGAGCGACGTGTCGCGGCCGACGGTGATCGGCAGCACGACGCCCGGGAACAGCACCGTGTTGCGCAGCGCCAGGATGGGCAGCGTGTCCGGGATGTCGGACTTACTCATCGCTTTCTCCTCGTCCGGCGTGGGCAGGGGGATGCTCTGCTCGGGATCCTGGTCTATGGTCCAGAGAATGGGTTGGTGTCTCATCATGTCGCTATCGGCATCTATCGTGGGTTCCTAAGACCGGGCGGATCGGTTTTCGATGGCGTACCGATGACGCCATCGCCCCGGCGCCGCGTCGCTTCGGGGGGCATCGTCGCCCGGAATCAGGTCAGGTATCGAGGGTGGGTCAAAAATTGGGCCACGCGGCGGGAGGCTGCCATTTTGTCGCATGCCTCGGCGGCCCGGTTCGAGGCGGGGGCGGCGGTCAGATCAGCGACTGGATGACGGCTTCGAGGTCATCCACCTTGAACGGCTTGCTGAGCACGGCATCGATGTCGTCATCGACCGAGCCCAAATCGGTGTCGCCGGTCAGGAGCACGATGGGCAGGTGGGGGTATTGCTGGCGCAGGGCGTGGGCAAACTGCCGCCCGCTCATGTCGGGCATGGCCTGGTCGGTGAACACGATGTCGAACGGTTCGGACCGGGCCAGGCGCAGCGCTTCCGGGCCGGAGGCGGCCTGCCGGATGGTGTGGCCGCGCAGGGTGAGGAGGCGGTCCAGCACCGTGCGCACCGCCGCTTCGTCGTCGACGACGAGGATGCGGGCGTGGCGGGTCACGGCGGTCGTGGGCGGGGCCTGGTCCGGGTGGTCCGGCTGAGCGACGGGGGGAAACGTCAGCGTGAACGTCGTCCCTTCGCCCGGCGCCGAGGCGACGTCGATCGTGCCGCCGTGCTCCTGGATGATGCCGTAGCTGACGGCGAGGCCCATGCCGGTGCCGTGCTGGCCTTTGGTGGTGAAGAGCGGCTCGAAGATGCGGCGGCGCACGTCGTCCGGCATGCCGATGCCCGTGTCGCGGACGATCATCTGCACGCCCGTGGCCGGGTCGTGGCGGGTCTCGAAGGACAGATCGCCTCCGTGCGGCATGGCCTGGACGGCGTTCAGGACGAGGTTGACGAGCACCTCGCGCAACTCGGTGGGCGAGCCCAGGATGGGCGGGACGTCCGCGAGCCGGCGCTTGATTTTGATGGAGATGCCTTTGCGGCGGGGGTCGTTGTACCAGTAGGGGCGGGTCAGCGCGATCACCTCGCGGACGAGGGCATCGAGGTGGACGGGCTCGAACTCGCTCAGCTTCTCCTGGCGGATGTATTGCTGGATCTTGCGGATGAGGGCGGCCCCGTCGAGGGCGGCTCGCTCGATGGCCTGCAGCGACTCCTGCTGTGCCGGGGTGTGGGCGCCCCCCTCGGTCTTCATCAGCTCGGCGTGCCCCAGGATCGTGCTGAGCAGATTGTTGAAGTCATGGGCGATGCCCATGGTCATGTGCCCCAGGTTGGCCATGCGGTCCCGTTGCGTCTGGCTGCTGACCCACGTGGTCGGTTCCGCCAGCGTTTCGCCGACGATGCTGACGGCGGTGACGCCGTCGGGCAGGTGGACCGGGAGGAAGTGCAGCAGCACCGGCACCGGCTCGTCGCGATCCGGGCGGTGTACGGGGAAGATCTGGCGGGTGACGAGGTGGCCGGCGGCGGCGTCGCGCACGCACTGCCGGGCCTGCGGCCGGTCCGCCTCGCTGAGGAAGGCCCAGAGCTCCGGTCCGGCCCCGAAGAGCGCCGTCCAGGCGTTGTTGCGGGTCGTGACCGTTCCGTCGGGCAGGCAGGTGGCATGCAGCAGATCGGCTTCGACCGGGTGATACGGGGGCGTGTCCATCGAGCGGGGACCGGGCGGGTGCGCTTCGGGAACCTTTGACGAAGCAGGTGACCTATTGAAATCGGAATCCGTACCTTGGAGTCCGGCAGAGCAGGTGCCTGCTCCCGAATAAACGGTTCCTGAACGCAAAGTTGCCAGCCTGACCATGTGGCACGACGACATCCTGGGCACGATCGGCCGGACGCCGCTGGTGCGCCTCAACCGCATCCCGGCAGGCCTGCCCTGCACGGTGCTGGCCAAGGTGGAGTTCTTCAACCCCGGCGCCTCGGTCAAGGACCGGATCGGGATTGCGATGATCGAGGCCGCCGAGCGAGAGGGGCGGTTGAAGCCGGGGGGCGTCATCGTCGAGGGGACGAGCGGCAACACCGGCGCCGGCCTCGCGCTGGCCGCCATCGCCCGGGGCTACCGGTGCATCTTCACCACCACCGATAAGCAGAGCCAGGAGAAGATCGACGTGCTCCGGGCGCTCGGGGCCGAGGTCATCGTCTGCCCCACGGCCGTCGCCCCGGACGATCCGCGGTCGTATTACTCGGTGGCCCGGCGCCTGGCCCAGGAGCTGCCCAACGCCGTCTACCTGAACCAGTACGACAACCCGGCCAACACGGCAGCGCACTACGCCACCACCGGCCCGGAGCTGTGGGAGCAGACGGAAGGCCGTATCACCCACTTCATCGCCGGCGCCGGTACGGGCGGGACGATCTCCGGGACGGGCCGTTTCCTCAAGGAACAGAACCCGGACGTGAAGATCATCGGCGTGGACCCCTATGGATCGGTCTACTACAAGTACTTCCACACGGGAGAGTTCGACGAGAACGAGATCTATCCGTACCTCACCGAAGGCGTCGGGGAGGACATCCTGGCGGGCAACATGGACTTCGGCATCGTGGACGACTACGTGCGGGTGACGGACAAGGAGGCGATGCAGATGACGCGGCGCCTGGCGCGGGAGGAGGGGCTCTTCGTGGGCCAGTCGTGCGGCATGGCCATGGCCGGTGCCTTGCAATGGATGCAGGCCCACCGCGCCTCCCTGACGCCGGAGGACGTCGTGGTGCTGCTCTTCCCGGATTCGGGCTTCCGCTATCTCTCGAAGACCTACAACGACGCCTGGATGCGGGACCACGGCTTCCTGGCGCAGGTGCCGGAGATGAGCACGGAGCAGGTGCTGGCCGTGCGCCGGCGTTCGCGCGTACTCGCCGCCGCCCCGACCGACACACTCGCCCAGGTCATCGAGCGCATGGCCGAGCATGGCATCTCGCAGATGCCGGTGCTGGAAGAAGCCGGAGGCGTCATCGGCAGCCTGACCGAGGCCCACATCCTCAACCGCCTCATCCAGGACCCGCAGGCCCGCGAGGCGCACGTCATCGACGTGATGGGGCCTCCGTTCCCCGTCGTTCCGCGCACCCTCCCGCTCGACGAGCTCTCGGCCCGGCTGGAGGAAGGCAACGGGGCCGTGCTCGTCCCGGTGGACGACGAGCCGGGGGCGTACGAGATCATCACCAAGAGCGACCTCATCAGCGCACTGGCCAGAGCGGGTCGCAACGGAAACCAGGGGTAGGCACGCCCGCCTCCCGTTCAATCACCGATGCAGACATCCATGCAAGATTCCGAACATCTGCCTCCGGGCCATCACATCAACATCGAGTTGAGCGAGGAGACGGCCGAGGGCACGTACTCCAACCTCGTCATGATCGCCCATTCCTCCGAGGAGTTCATCCTCGACTTCATCCGGGTCATGCCGGGGATTCCCAAAGCCCGGGTGAAGGGCCGCGTCATCATCACCCCGCCGCACGCCAAGCGGCTGCTCCGGGCGCTGGCCGACAACATCGAGCGCTACGAGCGGACGCACGGGGAGATCATCGAACGCGCGGCTCCCGACGAGCCGATCCAGTTCGGCGGCCCCACGGCGGAGGCCTGACGAGGAAGGAGCCGGGGCTACTTCCGGGCGCGCAGCAGCAGGATCAGGGCGACGCCCAGGAAGACGGCATGGGGGATCCAGGCCGTGGCCGCGGGAGGCAGCTCCCCGGAGTAGCCGAACGGTTCGGTGAGTTTCTGCAGGGCGAGATAGGCGAAGGCCGTCAGCAGCCCGAGGGCCAGCTGCGCGGCCTGCCCGCCGCGCCGCCGCACGGAGGCCAGCGGCAGCGCGATCAGCACCAGAATCAGGTTGGCGAAGGGATAGGCAAACTTGACGTAGTAGCCCACCAGCGTCCGGCCGATCTGATTGGCCCCGGAGCGACGGAGCGCGTCCACGTAGCCCCGCGCCTCCGGGATCGTCATCGACTCGACGTCCCGCTCGGTCCGGGCAAAGTCCCGCGGGTAGACGGTCAGCGCGGTGTCGAGCTGGTTGATGGTGCGCTGGAGGACCCGCCCGTCCGCCTCGAAGCGGCGTAGCGTGGCATGGCGCAACCGCCAGACCTGCAACGAGTCCACCCATTCCATGCGGCTGGCGTCGATGCGGGAGACGAGGCGGTCGGCCTCGTCGAAGGCTTGCAGGGAGACGCGGATGGCCGTTTGTGCCGTGCGGTCGTAGAACCCGACCGACACGATCTGGCCCGGTCGATGCTGCCGGTGGATGTCGTTCACGTCGGCCGGGCCGGGTCCGTCTTTCAGGTACTGCTGCTCGAAGGCCAGCACGGTGGCGTTGGTGCGGGGCACCACCCAGCCGTTGAACCAGAACATGAAGCCGGTGACGGCCACCCCGATGACCAGGTAGGGACGGAGCAGCCGGTACAACGACACGCCGCTGGCCTGCAACGCGATCAGTTGCAGCTCCTGGGCCAGCTTCCCCGTCAGGTACACGCAGGACAGAAACAGCGCCAGCGGGGAGGTCAGCTTGACGATCTCGGGGATGTAGCTGGGGTAGTAGACCAGGAACACCTCCCGCATCGTCGCCCCCCGGTCCATGAAGTCGTCGATGAACTCGACGTAATGCAGGACGATGAAGAAGACGATCAGCGTGCCGACGAAGAACAGGAAGCCGGAGAAGAGCCGGCGGAGGATATGTCGGTCGAACGTGTTCATGGCAGGGGACCCTTACTCACCGCGTGGCGGGGCCTTGTTCCCGGGAGGGCCGGGGGCCCGGCGTGCCGGAGAACAAAACACGAAGATCGGGGGCCGGCACGCATCGTTTCTGGCGACTTAGGGCCGTGATGATGTACCTTCGACGCGGCAAAATCCCTCTTCGATCCACGTAACGCGAACGATGAAGCTACACGAATATCAAGCCAAAGACATTCTGGCCCGGCACGGCGTAGCGGTGCAGCGAGGCCTGGTGGCCTTCTCCGTCGAGGAAGCCGTGGAGGCCGCCCGCCAGATCCAGCAGGAGAGCGGGAAGGACCTGTTCGTCGTCAAGGCCCAGATCCACGCGGGTGGGCGCGGCAAAGGGGGCGGCGTGAAGCTGGCGCGCGGGCTGGAGGCGGTTCGTGAGGTGGCCGGCAAGATCCTGGGCATGAAGCTGAAGACCCATCAGACCGGGCCGGAAGGGCAGCTCGTTCGCTCCGTGCTCATCACCGAGGCGGTGGACATCGCCCGTGAGTATTACCTGGGCGTGACGCTGGATCGGCAGCGCAGCATGAACGTCATCATGGCGTCCACCGAGGGCGGGGTGGAGATCGAGACGGTGGCCGCCGAGACGCCCGAGAAGATTCTGAAGGTCTGGGTCGATCCGCTGACGGGACTCTCGCCCTACCAGGCGCGGCAACTGGCCTTCGGGCTGGGCTTCGAAGGGCAGGCGTTCAAGGATGCTACCAGGTTCATCGCGGCCCTGTATCGGGCGTACGTCGAGAGCGACGCCTCGCTGGCCGAGATCAACCCGCTCGCCCTCACCGAGCAGGGGCAGGTGCTGGCGCTCGATGCCAAGATCACGCTGGACGACAACGCGCTCTTCCGCCACAAGGACCTGGCCGCCATGCGGGACCCCTACGAAGAGGATCCGCTGGAACTGGAGGCGGCCGAGTACAGCCTGAACTACATCAAGCTGGACGGCAACGTCGGCTGCATGGTCAACGGCGCCGGCCTGGCGATGGCGACGATGGACATCATCAAGCTCGCCGGGGGAGAGCCCGCCAACTTCCTGGACGTGGGCGGCAATGCCAGCGCCGAGACGGTGGAGGCGGGCTTCCGCATCATCCTGAAAGATCCGAACGTGCGGGCGATCCTCGTCAACATCTTCGGGGGGATCGTGCGGTGCGACCGGGTGGCGCGGGGCATCGTGGAGGCCGCGCGGAAGGTGGAGATCAACGTCCCGCTGATCGTGCGGCTCCAGGGGACCAACGCCGAGGAAGGCCAGGCCATCCTGCAAGAGAGCGGCCTCACCATCGAGACGGCAATCCTGCTCAAGGAAGCCGCCGAGAAAGTCACCCGGGCGCTGGGCCAGCAGGCCACGGCCTGACGGTCGATCCCGGGCCGGGGCGAGCGCTTCCGTTGGCCTGCATCCTCTCACCGGCGTGCCGTCCATGACCCGCGCTTCCGACACACCGATGGCGGCCGTCCGCGCCTCCGGGGGCGCGGTGCGCCTGGAGGCCGTCACCCGGCGATTCGGGGAGCTGACCGCGGTGGACGGGGTCAGCCTGGAGATTCGCCCGGGGGAGTTCTTCTCGCTGCTCGGACCGAGCGGCTGTGGCAAGACTACGCTCCTGCGGATCATCGCCGGGTTTACGCCGCCGGATGCGGGCCGGGTGTACATCAATGACCGGGACGTGACGGAGGCCGCTCCGCAGGCGCGCCCGACGGCGATGGTCTTCCAGAGCTATGCCCTCTTTCCCACGATGACGGTGGCCGAGAACGTGGCCTACGGACTGCGCGTGCGCAAGATGGGCCGCACGGAGCGCCGGCGCCGCGTGGCCGAGGCCCTCGCGCGGGTGGACCTGGCCGGGTACGAGGAGCGGCCCGTCACGCACCTCTCGGGCGGCCAGCAGCAGCGCGTGGCGCTGGCGCGTGCGCTGGCCGTGCGCCCGGCCGTGCTCCTGTTCGACGAACCCCTGTCGAACCTGGACGTGGCCCTGCGGGAACAGACCCGGCGGGAGTTGAAGCGGCTCCAGCACGAAGTGGGGACGACCAGCATATAT
The DNA here is from genome assembly GCA_003285105.1 of Roseithermus sacchariphilus. Lineage (GTDB taxonomy): Bacteria > Bacteroidota > Rhodothermia > Rhodothermales > MEBIC09517 > Roseithermus > Roseithermus sacchariphilus. The sequence goes on from CP030158.1 coordinate 3,249,658, forward strand.
GTGACGCACGACCAGCAGGAGGCGCTCGCGCTGTCCGATCGGATCGCCGTGATGCGGGCGGGGCGGCTCCAGCAGGTCGGTACGCCGGAGGCGCTCTACGGTGCGCCCGAGACGGCCTTCGTCGCGCAATTCCTGGGAGGCAGCAACCTGATCCACGATCCCGCCCTCGCGGCGCGCTTCACGGGCGGAGAGCCCCCGCCGGACGGCCACGTGCTGGCGATCCGGCCCGAGGATCTGCGCGTGTCGCCGGACGGCGGCGTCCCGGCCCGCCTGCAGTTCCGGCAGTTCCTCGGCCTCTACGCCGAATGGGAACTCCGCGTCGCCGATCAGGTGCTACGGGCCTGGGTGGATCCGGGCCTCGAACCGTCCGCCGACGTCCGCCTGCAGGCCACCCGGTACCGCTGGGTGCGCGCCGACGACGAGGCTCCCGCCCGGCCGCCCGCCACGCCCCTCCACGACGCCACAACTGGGACCTGATCCGTCATGGCAGACGACACCGCCAAGACCGCTATCCATCTGGAAATCCGGGAAGGCCTCGACGGCCTCACGCCGGCGCGCATCGTCACCCTCTACCGCCGCGCCCCCCTCCTGCGGCCCGTCGATCGGAATGAGCGCGTCTGGGAGATGTTCGAGAAGGCCTCGCTGGTCCTCACGGCCTGGCGGGACGGCGACCTGGTCGGGATCGCCCGTGTGCTCACCGACGGGGTGCTCTACAGCTACCTGTGCGACCTCGCCGTCGAGCCCGACGTGCAGCGGCACGGCGTCGGGAAGGCGCTGCTGCACGAAATCTTCGAGCGGTGCAAGGGGACGGAGCTGGTACTGCGCGATTCCGACATCTCCTCCAGCTATTACGCGCACCTCGGCTTCCAGCGGGTCGGGAACGCCTGGGTCAAATATCTTCGCTGAGGTCCGTCGCATCCACCGACGACGGCGTACGGGACGCGGCCGGTTCGGTATCCTGGAACGGCTCGGCGACGACCTGGAGGTGTTCGACGACGCCCTCCACGCCCGGCAGATCTTCGACGAGGGAAACCAGCAGTTCCCGGTCCAGATCGTGCCGTACGACCCCGTAGAGGGTGACGATGCCGTTCTGGACGTAGAAGTGGATTCCCTGCACGTCGGCCAGGGCCAGGTCGTGTTCGAAGGTGCGATAGAGCCGCCGCGCCAGTTGCTCGTCCTTCAGCGTCATCCGGTGGTCACGGGGCGGACGCCCGCGAAGACGGCGTGCAAGGCTTCGGAATCGGATGCCGATCATGGAGTCGTCGAGGTGGTCCGTGGGGCAGAGACCCTGGCCTGACGGAGGGGGCAAGAACCCTGCCGCCGGGGCGAAGGAAGCCGATGGCGACCTCCGAGAGGCCCAATTCTCGGACAGTCTTGCGGTTTCCCCGGGCTAAATCCTGAGTGGATGTTTGGATCCCGAGAGGGCGCGGAGGGTCGATCCGCGGCAGGGAAACCTGCAGGGGCGATGACGGGTGCCGGCTGAGGTCGGCGTCGTGCGTAGGTCGTGGTAAAACAAAGGATTGCCGCGAGCATAGGCAGGGCAATCCGGGGACGGGCAGCCTGGTCAGCGAGGGCCAGTTTAACGAAATGCGTGGAGAAATCCAACGACGCGGCGGGATGCGGGTGAGCGGCCCGGTTACTGGAGGAGCCGGTCGAACCGGCCGCGCACGTCGGAGCGGGGCTGGCGTAGCCGTAAAATATCCCTGAGGGGGCCGGACTTGACCTGTAGCAGGAAGCTGTACGACTGATAGGCGCCGAAGGGCACCCAGCTGAAGGACATCTGCCAGCAGTCGAAGTCGCGGGCGAGGACGAGGCTGGTCGAGACGATCTCCTTGCGTTCGAAGTCGTAGCCGGAGCGTCCCTGCACCTTCCATCGCGGGGTGGCGTTGAAGTCGAACCCGACGTTGAAGATGGCGCGGCGCGTGAGGGTGGTGCGGGGCCGGGAGAGGCCGTAGGTGACGTCGAGGTTCAGCGACCAGGGGATGGCAAAGTCGGCGTATCCGACGGCGGTGTTGTAGAAGGCGGCGTCGAACGGGTCCAGGGCGTTGGGCAGCACGTCACCGTCGGTGGCGAAGCCGGGGGTGTTGGCCATGCGGGCGCGGTTCATGTTCAGCGGGCGGCTCTGGCCGGTGGACTGACGGCTGCGGATGGAGGTGCGGGCCGTCAGGCTGAGCTGCGTCAGCCGTGCCAGGCGCCGGCCGTCGGCCGCCACGAAGCGGTCGATGCGGTTGCCGTTGGCGTCGAGCCGGTAGGGAGAGAAGGTCGAGCGGAAGGAGACGTCCACCTGTCCGAAGAGGCGGGTGCGGGCGTTCAGCCCGATGTCGGAAAGCCGGAGGGAGTCCGCGGCGAAGTTGTAGCTGCCGCTGAGGTCCAGGTTCAGCAACTGGAGGGTACGGCTTCGTTCCTCGCCCGTGGTGTCGGTCTCCACGCGTTTGGTTTCGAAGACGTTGGCCAGCGAGAACGACAGGGCCTGCTGGAGCCCACGCTGCACGCCGGGGACCCGGTCGTATTCGATCACCTGGCCGCTGGTATCGACGTACGAGGCCCGGTAGCCCCAGAAATCCGATCCGAAATCCGGGCGGTAGTTGAACGAGAGGGTGGGACGGAGGGTGTGCCGCACGCCCCGGTACGGGCCGATGCCGACGGGGAAGAGGCCATAGATGGTGGTGTTGGCCGAAACGCCGGTGGAAAACTGCCGCAGAGCGAAGAAGCCGGGGTCCTGTTCGGAGATCCGCGTGCCCGTCGAGTCGACGTACCGCCGCGTGGTCTGGAAGAACCAGTCCTCGGTGTAATTGAGGTTGGGGGAGAGGTTGAGGATGAACGTGCGGTTGAGCACCGGAAGCCGCTGGATGGAGAACGGAGCGGCGATGGGCAGGCGATGGGTGGCTTTGATCTCGAACGGCGTGTTATCGCCCGTGGCCGCTTCGTATTTCTCGGGGGACAGCAGCGCCTCGTACCAGCTGATGCCCGTGGTGTCGGAGAGCGGGGTGAAGCGGAAGTTGTTGTCCAGGCTGCTGGTATAGCTGTAGGTGATGCGCTCGTACCAGCGTTCCCGCGCGCCGGCCGGCCGGTTCTCCCGCTGGAAGGGTTTGCGCTGGTTCTGAGAGAAGCGGATCTGCGGCAGCGTCATGCTGACCTGCCCGGAGGCCAGTTGCTGCTGCTGGCTGGCCGACGCCGTGAGCGAGCGCCCGGAGCCCCAGCGCTTGCTGTAGCGAATGGACGACTGGATGGTCTGGCGCACGCGGTCGTCGTACTGCTCGGACACGGTGCGGAGGTAGTTCTGCGTGGACAGGTTGACATTGCCCGAGAACGACGCCGTCGGGCTGATGGTCTGGCTATGGTTCCAGCGCAGCGAGGCCGTGTTGACGACGCTGAAGTCCGGGTCTTCCCGCTCCCCGCGGCGGTTCTGCACATAGTCGAGCTGGAGCTGGCCGTTGTAGCGGTAGCGGCGGTTGTAGCGGTAGAGGGGGGCCACCTGCCAGCTGCCCTGGCTCCAGATGCCGAAGCGGGCCTGGAGGTCCATGTACTCGTTGATGGCCCAGTACCAGCCCCAGTCCCGCAGGTAAAAGCCGCGTTCGTCCTCGCCGTAGGTCGGCGGGAGCGGTCCGCTGCGGCGGCCTTCCTGCGCCGGCAGGAACCCGAACGGCAGCCACAGGGGGGTCGGGATGTTGAACAGGTAGAGGCGGATGGGCCCGCTGTAGATCCATTTGCCCCGGACCTTCATCCGGCTGGCGCGCAGGGAATAGGAGGGATCCTCGACGCACGGGCAGGTCGTGTACCGCGCATGGGCGATGTAGATGGTGCTGTCTTCCACCACCTTCACCACGCCGCCCATGATGGTGCCCTCGCCCTGCGGGACGGCCGTCCGGGCTTCCACGACGCGGCCGCGCTCGGTCTGCATGTTATAGGCCAGGGCCTGCCCGTAGAACGTCTCGCCGCGCTGCGTAAAGGTCGGGCGGCCCACCATGCCCGTATCCACCGGCAGCCCGTCGGCGTGCAGTTCGTCCTGCTCGAAGCGCATGGCAATCCGATAGGCCGTGAGCTGCGCGTCTTCGTAGCTCACCCGGGCCTCGCCGAAGAGGGTGCCCTCGTCTCCATGATCGCCGTCGAAGACGATCACCAGCGAATCCCTCGCGGCAAACTGGATCGGCGCGGAGAGCCCGGTGCCGGAGGCCGTCCGGGCGGGCGACGGCGTGGGGGAGACGGCGAGCGAGTCCGACGGCGTCGGGCGTAGGGCCGGGGCGTCCGCGAGCGAATCCGGGGGCGGGGCGGGATCCGGCACCTGCGCGGCTGCCGTGGGGGGGGCGAGCAGGCCGGCCACGAGCAGGCCGGCCAGGAGGAGCGTCCGAGCGAGACGGGAAGCGCGGCGGGCTGCGCGGCTACTGCGGCTCGGACGAGGGGCCATGCGCATCGAGATACTCGAACACCAGATGGGCGGCGCCAAGCATACCGACGGCGTTTCCGAGGGTTTCCCGGAGGATCTCGACATCGTTGCGCAGGGCCGGCATCACGTACCGCCGGACGGTACGCCGGGCCGGTTCGAGGATGTAGTCGCCCGCGGCGGACATGCCTCCGCCCACGATCACCTTCCGGAGATCGAGCAGGTTGATGGCCGATCCGAGCACCACGCCCAGCTTGTGTCCGGCCCAGGCCAGCACCTCGCGGGCGGCCTCATCGCCCTGCTCGGCGGCGTCGTAGAGCATCTTCGGGGTCAGGTTCTTCAGTTCCTCACCGGCCAGTTCGTGGATGATGCTCGGCTCGCGGGTGAGGAGCTGGTAGCGCGCATGGCGGGAGAGGAAGCGCTGGCCGATGTAGGCCTCGATGGAGCCGGCCACCCCCGCCCGGTCCCAGGGCCCTTCGTAGTCGATGCTCATATGGCCGATCTCCCCGGCAGCGCCCGTGGTGCCCCGGAAGATCGTATTGCGGTAGATGATGGCCCCGCCGACGCCCGTGCCGAGCGTGATCATGATGAACGAGTCGTACGGGCGGCCGACGCCGTAGTGGGCCGAGCCGAGGCCGGCCACGTTCGCGTCGTTCTCCACGATCACCGGCAGCGTGCGCCCGAGCCGCTCCTGCAGGGTGCGGCGGAGGTTGACCACCTCCCAGCCCGGCAGGTTGGCCGGATAGTGCACGCTGCTGCGTTCCCAGTCCACGCTCCCGGGCACCCCGATGCCCACCCCCGCGATGTCCCCGGTCGGGGCCTCCTTCATCATCATCTCGATGGCCTGCTGGATCCGGCCGATGACGTGATCCGGGCCTTTCTCCGCGTGGGTGTCGATGGCAATGTGATGGCGCAGGCCCTGGCCGCGCTCCACGAGCGCAGCCTTCATCATCGTGCCTCCCAGATCGATTCCGACGGCAAAGTGGTTCATGGGTACGGGGTAAGCAAACACAACGAGGCCCCGGGCCGGCCGGGGGGCCGCACCGGGGCCTCGTGTCAGGGTTCAACGACGCGATAGACCGTCTCGCCGGGGCGGCGCATGCCGTACTGCTCACGGGCGATCCGCTCGATCACGAGGTCCGAGTCGAGCGCCTGCATCTGCGCCTCCAGCGTCGCGATCTCGGCCTCCAGGCGGGCGTTTTCTTCGAGCAGGGCCTGGTGCTCATGGTGCCATTGCACCCGCCGCAGGACGCTGTGGCTGTCGAAGAACAGCAGCCACAGCCCGAGGGCGAGCAGGGCGATGAGGAGCGTCCGTTTGCGCAGCGAAGACATGACGGCAGGGGGGATGACGCCCCGGAACGGAGCAGGCCGTTCCGGGGCATGGAACAGGGTCAGAAGCGGAAGGCCTTCAGCCCGGGATAGACGGCCGTCGACCCCAGTTCCTCCTCGATCCGCAGGAGCTGGTTGTACTTGGCCGTCCGGTCACTCCGGCTGGCCGATCCCGTTTTGATCTGCCCCGCGTTGGTGGCCACGGCCAGGTCCGCGATGGTGGTGTCCTCCGTCTCGCCCGAGCGATGGCTGACGACGGCGGTGTAGCCGTGCTTGTGCGCCAGCTCGATGGCCTGGAGCGTTTCCGTCAACGAGCCGATCTGGTTGACCTTGATCAGGATGCTGTTGGCACAGCCCTCGTCGATGCCGCGCTGCAGCCGCGTGGTGTTGGTGACGAACAGGTCGTCCCCGACGAGCTGCACCTTGTCGCCGATGGCATCCGTGAGCATCCGCCAGCCCTCCCAGTCGTCCTCGTTCATCGCGTCCTCGATGGAGATGATGGGGTACTTCTCGACCCAGCCGGCCCAGAACTCGACCATTTCCTCGGAGCTGCGCGGGTGATCCGGGTCGCTCTTCCAGAACACGTAGGCGCCGTCCCGGTACATCTCGCTCGTGGCGGGATCGAGGGCGATGTAGATGTCCTGCCCGGCGGTGTAGCCGGCTTTGCCGATGGCTTCGAGGATGACCTCGATGGCTTCCTCGTTGGATTTGAGGTTCGGAGCGAAGCCCCCTTCGTCGCCCACGGCCGTGTTGTAGCCCCGGGCTTTGAGCACCTTCTTCAGGTGATGGAAGACCTCGGTGCCCATCTGCAGCGCTTCGGAGAACGAGGCGGCTCCGGCCGGCATCACCATGAATTCCTGCATGTCGACGTTGTTGTCGGCATGCTGCCCGCCGTTCAGGATGTTCATCATCGGCACCGGGAGGGTGCAGGCGTTGGTGCCGCCAATGTACCGGTACAGCGGCAGCCCGACGGTCTTGGCCGCGGCGCGGGCGACGGCCAGCGAGACGCCCAGGATGGCATTGGCGCCCAGCTTGCCTTTGTTCGGCGTGCCGTCCAGTTCGAGCATCGCGGCGTCGATGGCGTTCTGCTCCAGCACGCTGAACCCGACCAGCTCCGAGGCGATCACGTCGTTGACGTTCTCGACGGCCTTCAGCACGCCTTTACCCAGGTAGGCGTCCTCGCCGTCGCGGAGTTCGACGGCCTCGTGGACACCGGTGGAAGCGCCGCTGGGCACGGCCGCCCGCCCGAGGATGCCCTCGGACGTGATGACGTCTACCTCGACGGTCGGATTGCCGCGGCTGTCGAGAATCTGACGAGCGACGATATCGGAAATGAGCATATAGCGTGTCGGTGTATCGGGTGAATGAAGGGGTGTTCGGGTATGAGCACCCGAAACGGAACGAAGCGGCCGAAAATTCGCCATCCGACGGCGCAATCACAAGTTAATCCCCCGCATATTTCGCGCGGTGGCCGGGGGGCATGCCGGCCTGGAGAGGCGATGAGGCCAAAGAAAAAGCCGGTGGGCGGGGAGCCCACCGGCCGGGGTTTGAACGAGCCGGGCGGGGTCAGCGGACCGTCGTGGTCTCGTTGATCCACTCGTAGCAGCCGTAGTTGATGGTGAGCGACTGCCCCGTCTCCCACTTCTTGAAGAACTTGGCTTCCGCATCCGGGAAGTAAGGGGTGATGCTGCGGAGCTTCAGGTTCGCCTGGTTGGCCACCGAGGGGTCCACCCGCCGGGCGCGCTCGTAGTAGTCGGCGGCGAGCCAGTAGACGGCCTGGTCCTCGCGGTCCATCTTGGAGCCGCCACATTCAGCGACCGCCGTCACGTACAGGTCGCCGATGCCGATGAGGGCCGGTCCGAAGTTGCTGTCTTCCTGCAGGGCGCGGCGGTAGTAGGTGCGGGCGTTGGAGAGGCGACCGAGCTGCTGGTAGGCCACGCCCATGTTGTAGTAGATGTCACGGCGGTACCGTTCGGCCCCTTCCATCTCGAGGGCCTGCTCGTAGAGCTTGAGGGCTTCCTCGGCCTCACCGTCCTCCAGGCGAGCCTGCCCGAGGAGCTGGTACGTGCGGGCCGAGGGGTCGAGCTCGCTGAGGCGCTGCCCCATCTCGTACATCTTCTGCCGGTATTGCAACTCCCGGTAGATCTCGAACAACTCGGCGATGAGCTCGACGTTTTGCGGGTCCTTCTCCAGTTGCTGCTCCAGGAACTCCATGCGTTCCTCGGGGCTGCGGAAGAGGCTGTTGCGTTGCTGGGCGATGTACTCGGCCAGGTCGGCATCGTCCCCGTGGATCTGCTCGACCTCCTCCATGAAGTCGACGGCGCCCTGCTTGTCGCCCTGGCGGATGTAGTCGTAGATGATGAGCTTGATGTAGTAGGGCTGCATCCGCTCGGGGTCGATCTCGTAGGCCTGGCGGTAGAGCGCGAGGGCTTCGTCCTGCAGGTCGGGCAGGTCTTCCTGATGCTCCTGGATGAAGCGGCCTTTTTCGAGGAGCCACTGGAACTCATCCACGTCCTCCATACCGGCCTGTTTCAGCGTAGGCACGGCCTTGTCGAACCAGGCCAGGGCGGTGTCAAGGTAGGCGCGTTTCAGTTCGGGGTCCTCGGCGGCGGCCGCCAGACCCTCGTAGGCCTCGATGGCGCGCTCGATGTTCCGGTCGCTGAGGCGGCCGGGGCCGGCGTAGGCCGGAGCGCGCTCCAGGATCCAGCGCAGATACGGCATCGCGCTCTGGTAGTCCCCGTTCTTGAAGGATTCGTAGTAGAGGCTGTAGTTCATCGCCTTCTCTTCTTCCGAAGGCTCCTCCTGGGCCTGCTGAGCCACGGCGGGGCGGGCGCCCAGCAGGGCGAGCAGGACCAGCGCCAGGGTGCCGGAGAGGAAGACGTAGGGGAGGCGTAGAGCAAGCGTTTTCATCGACATGGGGAAGGTTGAGTTGGTCCGGAAACGCAGGCCATCTGCGTATAGACCCGAAGCGTCTATCGTAGTTTCCGTTTGTTGAACCAGCGCTCGCCGATGTTCACATTAGCGGACAGACTGTAGAACAATTCGCGCACGAGCGCGCGCTCGGTGGTACCACGGGTACCTACCTCTATGGTCAGGTCAATACGCGTGCCAGGAATGAGGGTGGGCAGCCCCAGGCCCAGGGTCCCCGCCACCGTATGCAGTTCGGTCGAGGACGTGGGCTGAATATACGCTTGATCGTAGTAAAAACCGATCCGGTAGGCCACGCGCCGGAGGTACGGGGCCAGCAGGTCGTCGCCCGCCGGGACGACCTCGGCCCCGCCGGAGAACCGGAGGCGATCCGTGAAGCGGCTCGTCCCGGCCGGGTCATAGCCGGAGAAGGTGTAGGAGCTCTCGAAGGAGGACCAGGGTTCGTAGAGCCCGTCGGCGATGAGCGTCCACCGGCTGTTCGGGGTGTAGGCCAGGCCCAGGCGGGCACTCATCGGCAGGGTGGCGCTGCCGGACAGGACGGTGCCCAGCGTATCCCGGTCGAGGCTCTCGCCGAACGTGCGGACGCGGTCGCCATCGAGCGACACGGGCAGCATCACCGAGGCCCCGACGGCCAGCAGGTCCGTCGAGGAGAGCAGCCGGGGGACGGTCAGCATGGCGCCCAGCGTTCCGGTGAAGCCGCTCAGCCTGGTGGATTCCGTGACGATGGCATCGTCGTAGGCGGGGTCCTCGAACGTCGTCACGCGCGCGTCCTCGATCAGCCCGAAGAGGAAGCTGCCGGTTGCGCCGAAGCTGAGGTGCCGGTTCAGCCGGTATCCCAGGCCGACGTCCACCTGCTGGAGCCCGCCGTTCCCCTGGTAGGAGATGGCGTAGGGGACCGGCTCGTCGCGGTCGGGGTCCGTCAGCTCGCTGTCGACGGCGACGCGGTAGTTGCGGCGGGAATAGGGCTTGAAGGCCACGCCGACGCCGAGGCGGCGCTGCCGCAGCGGAAAGCTGAACTGGACGGCCTGCAGCGAGCCGGAGGCCAGGCGGCTGAGGTTGTCGGAGACGTCGGTCGCTTCGAGCGTCTGGTAGGTGAGCCCGAGCGAGGCCCGGGTGAGCACCTGATCGCTGAGCGAGGCCGGATTGGCGGTGTTGGCGTAGTTGTAGGACAGCAGGGCCAGGCCGCCTCCACCCATGGCATGGGCCTGCGCCGAGGTGAAGCTGCCCAGCTGGCCCAGGCCGTATCGGGAGTAAATGGACCCGTCCGTGCCTTCCTGGGCATGGACGGCCGTGGGCGCGGCCATCAGCACCGCCAGCGTGAGCAGGCCGGCGCGAAGGAGGCGGAGGGGGGTGAGAGGGGCGACAGACATGGCAAGCGGCAATAGCCTCAGTTATCGGTGGGGGTCAGGGTCAGCCGGGCCCGCGGGGCATCCTCGGCCGGGGGGATCCGCACCAGCAGGACGTTGAGCGTGTTGTCCGTGGCCGGGGCCTCGATGGTGAAGTGGGTGATGGGCGTCTCGTCGAACAGCAGCCGCTGCACGATCGTCCGCAGATCGGCCGACTCGAAGGCGATGACGCCGTCGGACAGCGTGGCGGACGACACCAGCGTCGCCGCGTTCCCGCTCGTCTCGTCCACGCCGCGGAGGTTGAGCGTGGAGAGGAGCGGGCGGTGGAAGTTCGCGGGGGTGTTGGCGGCCAGCACGTCCTCGACGGCGGGAAGCTGCACCACCACCCGGTTCAGGACCTGCTGCCGCGTGGAATCCCGCGCGAAGTCGAACGTCAGGCGGCCCATCGGCCCCGTACCGTCCCGGATCAACAGCACGTCCGGCGGGAGGTCCGCCCCGTCGGCCTGCTGCACGTAGGTCGACAGGTTTTTCGTGATGCTGAAGATCGTCGTGTCCTCGCTGGCGGTGACGGCCAGGAGCGAGGAGTCGTCCCCGTTGAAGCCCACCACGGCATTGCCGGCCGTCGTGGTCAGCTGGAAGCCGTTGAAGGCCGTCAGGAAGTCGTCGCTGCGGAGGACCTCGTCGTTGGCGGCAACCCAGTCCGCAGGCAGCGGCACCTCGATGAGCGTGTCGGCGGCGCTGAAGGTGAAGCCCTCCAGGATCACGTCGCCGGGTTCGAGCGTGGTGTCCGCCGGGACGTCCTCGGCCGACCAGTCCTCGGGCATCGCGCGGAGCATCAGGGTGATGGTGGCCGTGGTGTCGCCGTAGAGGTAGTCCCGTTTGAGGCGCAGCACGACGGTGTCGACCGTGCTGGCCTGGAAGTCCGCGCTGGCCGTTGCGAAGAAGTCGACGTAGGCGGTGGCCGTGGTCGTGCCGAGCAGGGGGTCGAAGACCGAGCCGGTCAGGAAGCGGGCGGCGTTGCCGGTGAGGTCGTGCGTTGGTTCCGCCGAGACGGTGGCGCCGGGGATGTCGACGATGAACGGGGTTCCGCCTTCCTCGCCCACGAGCCCGATGCCGACGTTCGAGGGGTCTTCGCAGGCGATGAGGGTACTCGCGAGGCCGATGAGAAGGGCCCCGATGATCCAGTCAATCCGCATAGGGAGCAGAGGGGGTGGGTCCGTGCAGGCGGCCCGGCGGGCGTCGTCGGGCCGTGAATCGTATGAACTACCCGGCGGCGGCATTATTGTGTGGAGCTCCGGAGCGTCTGGAGGGCACCGGGCCTCCTGCGGAGCGGCCCGCCGGGCCGTGCGATCAAAGCAAAACCCCACGCGACGGAGCGTCGATGGGGTTTCGCCGTGGGAGCCTGTGAATGCAGGAACGGGAGCGCAGGTTTCAGGGGGCTCCGTCTTTGCCCGGCTCAGGCCGGCACACCGAGGACCTGCTCGTAGATGGCCTTGATGTCGTCGACGAGGGCCTCGCCGGTGGGGTCGAAGGTGAGCGCGTCGTCGGCGCTCCGGGTGCTCGTCCCGGGCAGCGCGACGGCGTCGGCCCGGGCGGCAGCGAGGTCCTGCAGCGCACCACGGGCGGTGTCGGCGGGCAACTGGAGCCGGGCCACCAGCTCGTCGGTGACGTCGGCCACCACGCCCGTGTCGTCCGGCGTGAAGACGAGCTTCGTCTTGGCGAACAGCTCGGCGTCGGCATACTCGGTGCGGAGCAGCGTGGCGACGGGGGCGGCCATCCAGCCGAAGAGGTGGATGAGGTCCGGCCCCCAGCCCAGCTTGGAGATGGTTTCGAGGACGGCGCGCCCGAAGAAGATCGCCCGCTCGGCGTTGTCCTCGTACGGCTCCTTGCTCTTGCGGTCGGCATAGACGCCTTTGCGCTTGAAGTAGCGCTTGCTGTCCATGAAATACACCTGCAGCCGGATGCCGGGGATGGAGGCCACTTTGACCTTGAGGGTTTCCGTCTCCTCGCCCATCGGGATCTCGGTGCCGGAGAGGCGGATGACTTCGTGCAGGCGGTTCTTGCGCTCGCTGATGGTCCCGTAGCGAGGCATCATGATGCGGGTTTCAACGTCTCCCGATTCCTGCAGGCGCTCCGGTAGCGTACGAACCAGCGCGGCTGTGTCCGATACGTCGGCGAACGGCTTGACCTCTCCGCTCACGAAGAGGATCCTCGTTGCTTGTGCCATACTTCTCTTGCTTTTGAGTGGGTAGAGAGCGGGCCGGGATCCACCCGGGCCGGGCGGCCGCCGGGGAGGGTCGTCGGTGCCGGGGAGGGGCGGCTGAAAAGCGATTCCAGGACCGACGGCCTCTGCCGCTGGGCGCTGCATCAGCCTAAAAAGGTACGGAATGAATGGCCGTTATTCAAGATCGGCCGGTGTCGAAATACGGCGTGGGAAGCGAGCATACGGCCCCGGCAGGCACGGGGATCCGTGCGGAGCGGCTCAGCCCCATCCGAGCGTCACCTCATCGACGTGTGCCGGCACGCGCACGCCCTCCGGCTCTTGCCCCTCGGTGGCGCCTGCATCCCACCCGGTGGCTTCTGTGCCGTCGAGGCGCACACGATCCGGCCGCAGCGTACGGCCGGGCACGACCAGCCGGAAGCGGCGCAGGTCGCCGGCGTACGATCCGGTGCGGGTGCACCGCACGCGCAGCCGCGGCCCGTCGATCTCGGTCATGGAGAACACGGTGTGCTGGAAGTCGCCCTGCCGGTAGGCCCGGCTCCGGCCGTCGTCTCGGTAGAGCGCAGAGGTGCCGGTACCCGGGTACAGCCGCAGTTCCAGTTCCTCGACGGGCCGCTCGTCCACGTGCTGGCGGACGGGCGCCAGCGGCAGCACGGTGCCGGCCTTCACGAAGAGCGGCAGGTGGTCCAGTTCGGCGGAGACGAGCACCGTGCGGCCGCCCTCGAACGCCGCGCCGGTCCAGAAGTCGTACCAGCGACCGGCGGGGAGGTAGACCTTCCGGGCGGTGCGGCCGGGATGGAGCACGGGCGCCACGAGCAGGGCCTCGCCCAGGAGGAACTGGTCGTCGAGGGCGAGAACCGCGTCGTCCTGGGGATAATGCAGCACGAGGGGGCGGAGCGGTGGCAGGCCGGTGCGGGCGTGCTCCTCGAACAGGGTGTAGAACAGCGGGATCAGGCGGTAGCGCAGCTCGATGTACCGCCGGGCGATGGCTTCCACCTCCGGCCCGTAGCTCCAGGGCTCCTGGCGCGGGGCGTCGTAGGCCGAGTGTGTGCGGAACAGCGGGGAAAACGCGCCGAGCTGGATCCAGCGGGCATACAGCTCCGGGCTGGGCGCTCCGATGAAGCCGCCGACGTCGCTCCCGGCGAAGGGCACCCCGCTCAGCCCCAGCGAGAGCAGCATGGGGAGCACCATCTGCAGGTGCGACCAGTCGGCCACGTTGTCGCCGGTCCAGACGGAGGCGTAGCGCTGGATGCCGGCGAACGCGGCGCGGGTGATGAGGAAGGGGCGCGTGTCGGGGTCGCGGGCGTCCAGCGCTTCGTAGGCCGCCCGGGCCATCAGCAGGCCATAGACGTTGTGGGCTTCCCGATGGGTGCCTCCCAGCCCCTCGAAGTCGTGCACCAGCAGCGCCGGCGCGGTGTTGCCTTCGAAGACCGCCGGCTCGTTCATGTCATTCCAGAACCCCGCCACCCCCGTGTCGGCGAACGTCCGGTAGTAGCCGCCGAACCAGTCGCGCGTGGCGGGGCGGGTGAAGTCGGGGAAGTGACAGTCGCCCGGCCAGACGGGGGCGGTGTAGGGCGTGCCGTCCGGGTAGGTCACGAAGGCCTCCCGGCGCCGGCCTTCCTCGTAGACGGCATAGCCCGGGTCTACCTTCACGCCGGGGTCTACGATGACGATGGTTTTGACGCCCTCGTGCGCCAGGTCGTGCAGCAGGCGTTCCGGGTCGGGGAAGCGCTCGGGGTCCCAGGTGAAGACCCGGTAGCCGTCCATGTAGTGGATGTCGAGGTGGAGGACGTCGAGGGGGATGCGGCGGTCCCGGAATTGGCGGACGAGGCTGCGCACCTCGTGCTCGGGATGGTAGCTCCACCGGCTCTGGTGGTAGCCGAGCGCCCAGCGTGGCGGCAACGGCATCCGCCCGGTGAGGGCCGTGTAGCGCCGGAGGACGTCGTGGATGGTGGGGCCGAGGCAGACGTAGTAGCGCATCTCGCCGCCCTCGGTGCCGAAGGAGACGCAGCGGCGCGCCTCGGCGGCGAAGTCGAACCGCGAGCGGTGGCTGTTGTCGAGGAAGATGCCGTAGGCCCGCCGCGGGCCGTCGGCACAGGGTTGCAGGGCGATGAAGAAGGGCAGGCTTTTGTAGATGGGATCCTGGAGCCGCTGGTAGCCGAAGAAGTCGGTGTTCCAGTTCTCGAAGGCCCGGTGCGTACGGTCCAGCGGGGCCGTCTTTTCCCCGAGGCCGTAGTAATGCGTGCCCTCCACGTGCCGCTTCCAGACCCAGGTCAGCCCGTCCTGCCAGCCGATGCCGAAGTCGTCGGCGGCGAAGACGTGCCCGTCGGCGTCCTCGAATCGGATCCGCAGCGGGTCGCGGGCGAGGACGCCGGCGTAGGCGCCGCACCGGACCCGGACCTCGTCCGGCGTCCGGGTGATGGTCACGGGGTGGTCCGGGGCCGCGGGGGCGTCGGCGCGGACGGCGTAGGAGAAGGGCGGGTCGTCGAAGGCCGCACCGGGCGGCGCGAAGCGGACCCGGAAGACGCCGTCGGCGAGGGCGTGCAGGCGCACCCGCGCTTCGCCGGCCACCGCCTCGATGCCGGCAGCGTCTTCGGTGAGGGCGGTGGTGGACGTGAGATAGGAGATGAGTTGCCGGGGCATAGCACCAATCGAGTGGGTTGTGCGTAGAAGCGACGGTTCGTAGAAGGCCCACGCCAAGAGATCGCGTCCGCCGCCGGCCGGTGGGGGGCGATCGGGGGAGGAGGCAGGGCCCGTCCTTGTAGCCTCGCCTCGGCCGCCTGATCCCATGCGCGCCGCCGGACACGGACGCCATCGACATGCACGCGACATCGAACAACATTGGAGGACAGACGATGCGGCTATCGCACCCTGCAACGGACGGCACCGACGGCTCCACGACCGGCCTGGGGCTGGGGGTGGCGCTGGGCGGCGGCGGGATGAAAGGCTGGGCACACCTGGGCGTCATCTCGGTGCTGGACCGGCTGGGGTTGCGGCCCAGCGTCATCGCCGGGTGCAGCGCCGGAGCGCTCATCGGCGCCTACTACGCCTATGGCTATTCCATGGAGGAGATGCGGCGGTTCATGCGCGAGCAACGCACCTCCTCGCTCTTCGCGCTGCGCCTCGACGGCCTCGGACTGCTCGGCACCGACGGCTTCCGTGCCTACCTCCAGCAGCACCTGGGCGACTGCACGTTCGAGGATCTGAAGGTCCCGTTCTACGTCATCACGACGGATCTGGAGACGGGCCGAGAGGTGGTGCTGAGCCGGGGGTCGCTCGTCGATGCGGTGCTGGCCTCCAGCGCCATGCCCGGCATCTTCGCTCCAGTCGAGATCGACGGGCGGCTGCTGATCGACGGGGGGCTGTGCAACAACGTGCCGGTGAGCGCCCTGGTCAACCACGGGGCGCGCTACACCGTGGGCGTCCGCCTGCACCGGGACGTCAACAGCCTGGATGCGCCGTCTCTTCGCAAACTCCCGCAGGCCCGTGGGGATCAGCCGGTGAGCCTGGCGATGTGGACGGAACGGCTGGCCCGCTCCATCCGCCGGCAGAACGGGCACCTTCCCAACGGCTTCGAGGTGATGAGCCGCGTGATGGAGATCGTCGTGTCGCAGATCGAGCGGTACCGGCTGCAGGCGTATCCGCCGGATGTGCTCATCGAGCCGGAAGTCTCCCACGTCAATGTGCTGAGCTTCTCGGAAGAGAAAGAGGATATCTTCGCCTGCGGGGTCCAGGCGGCCGAGGCGCACGAAGCCGTGCTGCGCCAGATCGCCCTCCGGCTCGGGGCGGTGGCGGCGTCCTGAAACGGCCCCTCGTCTGCCCGTGCCGGTAACCCCTCGGGGTCCCCCTCAGGTTTCCTCGTTCACGAAGGCGACGTGACGGAAGTAGGTCTGCTCCTCGAAGCTGGCCCCGAGCGCGCCGATGATGATGCCGAGCGAGGCGACGAAGGCCGCGAGGTTCAGGTAGTGGTAGAGGTGGACGGTCCCATCCAGCGAGGCCGCCCAGCCTTCCACCAGATGGGGGCTGAAAAAGGCGCGGGTGAGGCCCAGCGTGGTACCGAAGAGCAGGACGTACATGGTGAACATCCCGAGGAGGACGGCCAGGCTGATCGAGACGTTGCTGACGACGCGCTGCTCGGCCAGCCCCCGGCGCTGCCGCCGGAGCAGCAACTGTTGCCGCCAGATGATGTAGGCGCTCGTCCCCATGAGGGCCAGCAGCGACACGCCGACCACCCGGGCGGGAGGCTGGCTCATGCCCAGATCCCAGGCCTCGGCGGTGAGGAGCAACACCGTCAGGGTCGATGCCGCCGCGGTCGTGAGCCGGCTGAACCAGAAAGGGAACTGCCACGGTCGGATCTCGCCGACGGCCGCCAGGATGTCCGCCCATCCCAGCAGGATCACGCGCAGGTAGAAGAGCAGCGCGTTGTTGCGGTGACGGCCGGTTTCTTCCAGGCGCACGTCGGCCACGTCCTGCAGGGCCTCCTCCAGGCGGTTCGCCCCCTCGGGGCCAAAGCGCACCATGTGGTCCAGGTCGGTCACGGTCTTCAGGTCATACATGAAGTCCGCCGGGTCATCTTCCTCATGAGGCAGGTCGTTCAGGTGGCCGAAGAGGTGCAGCGCGAGCGAAACCACGCGCCGGGCGAGGCGTTCGGCCCGCTCCTCCTCGCCGATCAGCTCGGACGCCGCGGCCGGGTCGATGCGCGCCGTGGAGAGGGCGGCCACGCTGACGGCCTGTGACGGCGTTCCCAGTGCGTAGGGCTTGTAGTAGCTCCTGAGGTCGCTGTCGGTGACGACGAGGGCAAAGTCCCAGTGCCGGGTATCCCGTTCCTGCACGCCCAGGTCGAGCAGCTTGACGGGTTCCAGCGGGCTGCTGCGGTCGAACTCGCGACGCAGGACGAGGGGCATCCGCCACGTGAAGGCGGGAAACTGCGCCTCCAGGAGCCGCAGCACCCGGCTCCGGGCGGCCTCCACGGCCTGCACGTCGATGGCGTCGAGCCGGCCGGCCAGCACCCAGCCGACTTCGATCAGGGCCAGGGATTCGGGGGCGGCGTCGGGGGCGGTGGCCGGGGCGTCGGGCATGCGGGGGGGATCGGAAGCGAGGGTGGGAGACGGTGCGGGGCGAGGCGATCAGGACAGGCCGAGGAGCCAGCCGAGCAGGGCGCCGCCCGGGACGAGGTAGGCGGTGCTCAGCCGGTAGCGCAACGTCGCCACGGCGGCCAGGACGAAGATCGCCGCGGGAGCCCAGCCGATGAGCACGCCCAGCCCGATCCGCACGGTGACGACCAGCATCAGCGCCACGGCGCTCACGTTCACGGCGTCCAGAAAGGCGGCGGACCAGGCGGACCCGCGTAGCCGGGGCACGATGGGATTCAGGAGGGCGACGAACACGAAGGAGGGCAGAAAGATGCACACGGTGGCGACGGCGGCGCCCTGCAGGCCGAGGCTCACGCTGTCCTGGCCCATCACCACGTAGCCGATGAAGGTCGCCGTGGTCAGCACCGGCCCGGGGGTGAACTGGCCGATGGCGATGGCATCCAGCAACTGCGCCTCGGTCAGCCAGCCGTAGTCCTGCACCAGGCCGCCCTCCAGAAAGGCGACGAGCACGTAGCCGCTGCCGTAGAGGACGGCGCCGACTTTCAGGAAGAACAGGCCGAGGGGCCAGAGCGCTGCCTCGGCAGGGGGCGCGGCGGATGAGAACGTGGTCAGCAGCGGCAGCGGGGCGGTGCCCAGCGGCAGCAGCCCTCGCAGGCCGGACAGGCCGTCACGCCGGTGGCGGTAGCCCGTCAGCCAGAGCATGCCCAGCACCCCGCCGCCCAGCAGCGCCCACACCTCGCCCAGCCCGAGGACGAGCGCGGCGGCCACGCCCACACCAACGGGGACGAGCGTCCAGGAGGTGACGGCCTTGCGGCCGAGCCGCCACAGCGCGCCGAGGATCACCGCGAGCACCGCCGGTTTGACGCCGGCCAGGAAGGGCGTGACCTCCGGGAGCGTCCCATACCGCACGTAGAGCCATCCCAGCGTCCCCGTGATCACCGCCGCCGGCAGAATGAAGCAGGCCCCCGCGACCAGCATCCCCCGCCATCCGCCGCGCTCGTAGCCCACGTGCATCACCATCTCCGTCGAGTTCGGGCCGGGGATGAGGTTGGTCGCCCCCATCAGGTCCAGGAAATGCTGCCGGGACAGCCAGCCGCGGCGCTCGACGACCTCGTCCTCCAGCATGGCGATGTGGGCCGCCGGACCACCGAAGGCGATGACGCCGAGTTTCAGGAACAGCCGGGCGAGCGTGCCGAGCGATGTCCCGTCCGGGACGGAGGCAGAGGGCATACGGGGAAAGCGATCCACGACGAGGGGATCGGAAGATAACCCATCGCGCACAGAGCCGGAACCGGATCAATCGCCTTGCCGGGGAATTGGACTCTCCCGCATCGCCTTCCCCTTTGTGCGAACCCTGCAACGACCCCATGGACGACCCCCGCAAGGATCCGCTGGACGTGCTGAAAGAGCATGCCGTGATCTTGTTCGATGGCGTCTGCAATCTGTGCAATGCCTCGGTCAACTTCGTGATCGACCACGACCCGGCGGGGTACTTCAAGATGGCAGCCCTCCAGTCCGACGAAGCCGCTCCGCTGCTGGCGCATTTCGGGCTGGAGGCCGACTATCTCGACAGCATCGTCCTGATCGAAGGCGACCGGGTGTATCGCCACTCCGACGCCGCCCTGCGGGTGGCCCGGCGGCTCGACGGGGCCTGGCCGTTGCTCTATGCCTTCATCGTCGTCCCCCGGCCCATCCGGGACGCCGTCTACGACTGGATCGCCCGGAACCGGTACGCGTGGTTCGGCCGGCGGGAGAGCTGCCGCATCCCCACGCCGGACGTGATGGACCGCTTCCTCTAGCCCGAGGCGCGAGGCCCTGCCCGCGAAGGTCGCCGCCTGCCGGCGCTACGGGTCGGTCGACTGCAGGAGTTCGAAGTAGCGTTTGATGAGCTCTTCGTAGTCGGGGGCATAGCCGCTTTCCAGCGCCCGGATGAGGGCCCGGCGGAGCTGGTCGGCCTGTTCGGCCGGCGTCTGGCCCGGCGGGCTGTCACGGTCGAACAGGTCCTGCTCGGGCCGCTGGCCCTCGCGGCGGTTTTCGCGGCCGCGTTCGCGGATGGAACGTTGCGCGTCGAGCAGGCGCGTCAGGATCTGCTGCTGGCGCTGGACGGTCTGCCGGTTGACGCGGTTGCGTTGCAACTCCTGGATCGTCTCTTCCATCTGCTCCGCGATCTTGTTGAGATCCCCCAGCAGCTTGCCGCGGGCTTCCGGGTTGCGGCTCATCTCCCGGAGTTGCCGGCGCAGGGCGTCCTGCTGGGCCGCCATCTGCTGGAGGCGCTGTTGCATGTCCGACGTGAGGCGGTCGCCCTGCATGTCGTTGAGGAGTTGCTGGAGCTGCTGGTTGAGCTGCTGCTGCTGCCCGGCCATCTGCTGGAGCTGCTGGATCATCTGCTGCAACGACATCGAGCCGCTGCCGCCGCTCTGCTGCATGTTCATGAGCTGATCGAGCAATTCCGAGAGCAGCAGGGCCAGCTCGTTGAGGTGCATCATGGAGCCTTTCTGATGCCCGGCGGCGCGGACGGCCGTGCGTTCGGCGAGGGCCTCCGTGGCCGAGGCCATCTCGCGCAGGGCCTCGCCGGCCTGCTGCTGGACCTGGCGGCTCATCTGCGGGATCTCCCGTGCCAGCCGCTGCAGCGAGTCGCTGACGACCGCGAGGCCTTCGCTGAGCTCGACCTGGCGCTGGGCGTAGGTCCGCAGCTGGGGGCTGTCCGAGGCGAGGCGGCTCACGTCCCCGCGCAGGCTTTCCTGCTGCTGGGAGAGGCGGAGGATGTCGTCCAGGGCCCGGCGCAGACCGGCCCGATTGATCTGGATCATCTGCCCCTGCATGCCCTGCTGCATCTGCTGGAGCTGTTGCTGCATCTGCTGGAGCTGCTGCTGCATCTGCTGCTGGCCCTGCTGCGCCTGATCGAGCCGGTTCTGGCGCAACTGCTCGGCATTCTGCTCCATCTGCCGGGGCAATCGCCGGGCGTCTTCGTGGAGTTGCTCCATCTCGTCGGCCGGCGTGTTGCGCATCTGCTCCATCTGTTCCAGCAGGTCCCGTAGCTGCTCGGCCAGCTCCTCCATCTCCTCCCGGGAACGTTCCTGCTCCCGGGCCAGCCGCTCGGCGTCCTGCGGCTGCTCGCCCTGCGGCTGCTCGTCCTGCGGCTGCTCGCCCTGCGGCTGCTCGCCCTGCGGCTGCTCGCCCTGCGGCTGCTCGCCCTGCGGCTGCTCGCCCTGCGGCTGCTCGCCCTGCGGCTGTTCGCCCTGCGGCTGTTCGCCCTGCGGCTGTTCGCCCTGCGGCTGTTCGCCCTGCGGCTGTTCGCCCTGCGGCTGTTCGCCCTGCGGCTGCTCGTCCTGCGGCTGCTCGTCCTGCGGCTGCTCGTCCTGCGGCTGTTCCTCTTTGAGCCGGCGGGTCTGTTCGGCGAGGCGTTCCTGGCGGCGGGCCAGCTCCTCGGCGCGGCGGGCGGCTTCCTCCAGGTTCTGTTGCAGACGGATGCGCTTGAACAACTCCAGCGCCCGCTCCAGCCGCTGCTGGTACTGCTCCTCGTTGAACTCGAAGTCCTGCAGCGACTGTTGCATCTGCGGCAGGTCGAGGTTCTGCATGGCTTCCTGGAGCCGCTGGAGGGCTTCCCGTAGCTCCGGCGAGTTGATCTCCTCGACGGTCTTCTGCAGCTCCCGGTACAGTTCGAGCGTCTCCGGGCTGACCAGGTCGTTCTCCTCCATCTGCTCGGAGAGCCGCTGCATCTCCCGGCTCAGCTCTTCGACGCGCTGTTCGATCTGTTGCTGGCGTTGCTGTACCTGCTCCAGCTGGCGTTCATCCTCCCAGTCGGATTGCTGCTTCCGGCGCAGTTCGTCGCGCAGTTCCTGAAACTGGTCGCGGAGCTGGTCGGTCTCCTGCAGCAGTTCTTCCATCGTCTGCTGCGCCTCGTCCTGCGCGGCGTCCAGTTCGCGGTACTGCTCGGCCAGCGAGGGCAGGCGCAGGCGATGCGTGGCGCTCTGGGCCGCCTTGTAGCCGGCCACGGCGTCGTTGTCCCACACCTTCACGTAGTACTCGACCACGTCGCCCGGCACGAGGTCGAGCCCGGTGGACTCGTTGAGCAGCCAGGTATGGAGCAGTTCCTGGTCCAGCAGCGTGCGGTCCTTCAGCGGGAGGGGCACCTCCGAGAAGGTGTCCTGTGGGGTGCCGAAGCGGCTTTCGGCGAGGCGGTAGTAGAGGCGGAGGCGGGAGAAGCCGAAGTCGTCGTGGATGCGCAGGCGCAGATCGGCGCGGAGTGCGTCGCTGAGCTCGGTCTGCGGGGCGGGGGAGAGGAGGACGACGGACGGATAGGCATCCGTGAGCAGGGTGAGGGTGTAGGTGATGGGGTCGCGGTTTTCGAGGCCTTCGGCGTTGCGGAGCAGGATCTGGTAGGATCCGGCCCGGCGGAGCGTGAAGCGCCCCGAGGCCGTCGTCCCGTCGAGGGCGAGCGTGTCCAGGCGGCCGTCGTCGAAGCGAAGGAAGGCCTCGGTCACGTCCGGCCCGCCGACCCCGACCTCGACGGCCACCTCGGTGCCGGGCAGGGCGGTGACGTCTCCGGCATTCGGGGCGAGGCGTTGCGAGGGGATGCGGGTGTAGGCCGGGAAGGTCAGCGCCACACGCAGGCTGCGCACGAGCGGCCGCTCGACCACGCGCGCCTCATACCAGGGCGTCGTCACCGGGCCTGCATCGAGGCGATAGCGGAACGAGGCCCGCACGTTGACGACCGTGTGGCGGAAGGTGCCCGTCGAGTCGGCCGTCAGGCGGATGGGTTCGATCAGATCCTCGCCGAGCTGGTTGAGGGCCAGTTCGATCTCGGGCGGCACGTCGCGGCCGTCGGCGCGGGCGGTGATCTCCAGCGCCTCGCCCTTCACCAGCTCGACGGAGCCGGGTTCGACCAGGAGCCGGAACGGGGCCGGGCGTTCGAAGGCGGTGCCGGGGGAGAACAGCCGGCCTGCGGCGTCGAAGAACCGGCCCGGCGTGACGAGCATGAAGACGAGCAGCCCGACGACGGGCAGGCTGGCCAGCCTGCCGACGCGCCGGACCCGCTGGAAGTCTTCCACGCGCTCGAAGGGGACCGACTGCACCTGCTCGCCCAGCATCCGCACGGCGCGGTCGACGAGCTCCGGGGGGGCTTCGCTGCGGCGGCCTTCGGCCAGGTCCAGCAGGTTCACCAGGCGGTCGGCCACCTCCGGGTAGCGCTGCCCGATGCGCCGGGCCACGGCCTGCTCGCCCGGCCCCGGCAGCACCCTGAGCAGCCGCAGCAGGGGGATGACGCCGAAGTAGACGAGCAACCCGCCGGCGAGGCCCAGCACGGTGTAGTAGAGCACCGTGCGCGGCGTCGGGTCCAGCCAGAACCCCGCCTCCACGGCCACGGCGACGAACAGCACGCCGGCCAGGATGCCCAGCGTCAGCAGCAGCCCGCAGGCCAGCTCGGCCAGGGTGATGCGGCGGATGGTGGCCCGGAGGCGGTCGCGGATGGCGGCCAGCAGGCTCAGCGTGTGCTCGCTCATGGACGAAAGACGGCGTTGTCGGAGGGACCGAGATCGGGGCCTGAAGGTGTACCCCGGGGCCGGGGGCGGGTTTCGGTAGGGCGGGTTCGGGAGCAGGGGGTGTGCGATGCCGTGGATCTCGGTGCCCAGAGTTACATCGTGAAATCTTCGCCGAATGGCCTATCTTCCAGGCGTTTCGGACAGGCGTTTCGGTGCCGGTCAAATCAGGACCTCGACTCAGGTTGTTCGGATGTCTCGACGATTCTCCCGGCTCAAGACCTTCCGTGTTTTACTGATCTGTGTGCTGGGATGGCCAGGCATCACCATCCCGGCGCGCGCGCAGCTCACGCTGGACTGGCAGCCGGTGGAAGCTCTCAACGCCACGCTGCCGCCCAGCATCCGGGTCTTCCAGGCCAATGATCCCACGCTTCCGCTGAAAGCGTGGTACGTCCGCGCCGATCCGTCGGACACCACGTGGATCCTCACAGGTGTTCTCTCGGACGATGCCGATGGCCTGGAGCCCGTCTCCTCCTTCGTGGCCGATGCCGATGCGCTCGTGGGCATCAACGCCGGCTACTTCGGCGGTGGCACCTCGTACAGCCTCGTCGTACACCGAGGTCAGAAGCGAGCGACGAACCTCGGAGCGCTGAACCGAAACGGGCTGACGTTCTATCCGACGCGCTCGGCCTTCGGGATGCGAGCGGACGGCTCGCCGGACGTGGCCTGGGTGTATGAGGTCGACGGGACGACGTACGCCTACCCGAATCCGAGCCCCAACGAGGAGGGGGCGCCCCAGCCGGTGCCCACGGCCGAGTTTCCGGAAGGCGGGGCCCCCTGGGCCGTCACGGATGCCGTCGGTGGCGGGCCGGTGCTGGTCGAGGGAAGCCGGCAGCGCATCACCTGGGAGGAGGAAGTGTTCTTCGGCTCCGGCATCGGAACGCCGGAGATGCGGAACCCACGCACGGCCGTGGGCTACACCGCCGACGGTGAGGTGCTCCTGCTCGTCGTCGACGGTCGACAGGCCGCCAGCCGTGGCGCCTCGCTGATCGAACTGGCCGAGATCCTGCTCGACCTCGGGGCTGTCGAGGCCGTCAACCTCGACGGCGGTGGCTCGTCGACGATGGTCGTCGGGGAGACGCTGGTCAACCGGCCGTCGGACGGCAGCGAGCGGGCCGTTGCTTCGGCGCTGCTGTTGATGCCGGCGCCCGACGACGAGGGCGGCGGCACCAATTCGCCGATCGTGTTCGACACCGGAGATGCCTGCTGCTACCGCGAGGTAGGCGAGTGGTTCGAGAGTGCCAACACCCCGTATTATGGGGGCACACCGGCGCGGCTCTTTGCGGCCGGTGACGGCAGCGGCACGGCGACCTTCCTGCTGGAGGGCATCGCACCCGGTCGCTACGTCGTAGAGGCGTGGTGGGTGCCCTCGTTCAACCGGGCGACCGACACGCCGTACACCGTGTACCACCAGGGGGCAGGCACCACCGTCCGCGTCGATCAGAGCAATGCCGCCACGCTGGGGCAGTGGAACGAACTGGGCCTGTTCGATCTGGCTCCGGGGGATTCCGTGGTGGTCAGCAACGACGCGTCGGGGACGACCTCCCCGGCCTATGTGTGCGTCGATGCGCTGCGGCTGACGCCCGTGACGGCCACGGCGGTGGAGCGTCCGGCACGACGGCCCGCCACGCCGACGCTGGATCTGTACCCGAACCCGACCCGCGGGGCGGTGACGCTGCGGTATATTCTGAACCACCCCGGCCGTGTGTCGGGATCGGTGGTCGACGTGCTTGGGCGGGTGGTCTATCGCTTCGATGACGAGGGCAGCCCGGGTGAGCGGCAGCTGCATCTGGACTGGACGGCGCCGGCGCCGGGGCTGTACCTTGTGCGCCTGGTCACGCCCGACGGTGTGCGGCAGCAGCCGCTGATCATCCTGCCGTGACGTGGGCCTGGTGCTCTCTTCCAGGCAGCCGGGAGCGTCGCCCCCGGCACGCCGTCATGCGGAGCGGAACCGGGCGGGTTCGGGAGCAGGGGGTGTGCGGGATTCGTGCGAAGATGGTATTATCCCCGTGCGATCCCGCGGCTCCGCACCGCCTCTTCTCCGAACGCCCCGCTTCCCATGCTTCGACGCCTCCAACACCTTCATCTCCTCGCCTTGCTGAGTGGTCTGCCCTGGCTGCTGGCTCCGGTCGTTCGGGGGCAGGCTCCGCCGCTGCCGGAGTACGTGCTGGAACGCTCGTTTATATTCGAGGAAGCCCCCTTTCCGAGCAGCCATGCCTCTACCATCGTGGAAGTCCCCGGAGGGGATCTGCTGGCGGCCTGGTTCGGGGGAACGGACGAAGGGGCGGATGACGTGGAGATCTGGCTGGCGCGCCGATCGCCGGGCGGCGGGTGGTCGGCCCCGGTGCCCATGACGGATTTCCCGGAGATCCCGCTGTGGAACCCCGTCCTCTTCCAGGATGCGAGGAAGACCTGGCTTTTCTTCAAGATCGGCCCGAGCCCGCGGGAATGGCTGGGCGCCTATCGCACCTCGACCGACGGCGGCCGGACCTGGAGCCCCATCACCTACCTGTCTGCCGGCCAGCTGGGGCCGATCCGGGCCAAGCCGATCCTGCTCGCCGACGGCACGCTGCTGGCCGGCACGTCCGTCGAGGCCGGCTACCGCGGGGATACGCCGCCCGAGGCGCCCTACCGGGGCTGGGCCTCGTGGGTCGAGCGCAGCCGCGACGGAGGGATCACCTGGACCCGGCACGGCCCGATCGTGGTGCCGGGGGAGCCGTACGGCGTCATCCAGCCGGCCCTCTGGCAGGCCGACGACGGGTCGGTGCACATGCTGCTGCGGAGCACCCGGCGGATCGGCGCCGTCTGTGAAGCCGTCTCGACCGACGGCGGGCTGACGTGGAGCCCGGCCCGCCCGACGTCGCTGCCCAACCCCAATGCCGGCGTGGACGTGGTCAAGCTGCGCGATGGCCGGCTCGTGCTGGCCTACAACCACACCGAGCACGGCCGTACGCCCATCCACATCGCCGTCTCGACCGATGACGGCCGTAGCTGGCAGGATCCGTTGGTTGTGGAAGACGGACCGGGCGAGTTTTCGTATCCGGCCCTCATCCAGGCCGCCGACGGCCTCCTCCATCTGACCTATACCTGGAAGCGTGAACGCATCCGGCACGTCGTGATCGACCCGGAGCGGTTGCCGCGCTGAGCGGTACATCTCGTCTTCCCCGTTCGGGGGTGCCCCTGCCCGAGTCCCTGTTTCCGATGAGCCGAGCCCTGAACGGTGTCATTGCCGCCTTGCTCACCCCGGTCGATGCCGGGGGCCGGGCGCATCCGCCGTCGTTGCCGGCTCTGATCGATTTCGTGCTGGAGCGAGGCGTCCGGGGGGTCTGCGTGGGAGGCGGGACGTCCGAGTACCCGCATTTCTCCGTCGACGAACGCAAGCGACTCCTGACGGCGGCCGCGGAGCATCTGAACGGGAGGGGGCCCCTCGTCGCAGCCATCGGCGCCTCGACGTTACGCGATGTGCTCACGCTGGGGCGTCATGCGCTCGCGCTGGGCTGCGATGCGCTGCTGCTGCCTCCACCGCATTTCTACCGGTACGCGCAGGAGGATCTGGAGGCGTTCTTCCGGGCTGCCGCCGAGGCCCTGCCCGGGCCCATCCTCCTCTACGACCTGGCGGGATTCACCGGCAATCCCATCGAGCCCGACACCCGCCTCCGGCTGATGACGGAGGTGGACAACATCGTGGGGGTGAAGGATAGCAGCGGACGGCGAGCGTACCTGCGTCCGCTGGCCGAAGCCCGGGGGGCGTTGCCGTCTCCGATCACGCTGCTGGCGGGCAGCGATGGGCTCTTCCGCGAGGCCCTGGAACACGGGTGGGACGGCTGCATCTCGGGCATTGCCACCTGTTTCCCGGAGCTGCTCGTTGCCGTCGACGGTGCGTACCGCGCCGGCGACGAGGCGGCGCTGGGGCGGGCGCAGGCCGCGCTGGAGCGCCTGATCGAGCGGATCGAAGCGCTGCCGTTTCCGTGGCTGCTTCGCGTGGCCGCGGCGCTGCGCGGGTTGCCCACCGGGCCGCTCGGGTGGCCGCTGAGCCCCGGCCGGCTCCAGCAGATCGAGGCCCTGCGCACCGAACTGCCCGCCTGGTTCGCCGGCTCGTTCCCGGACATCGTGTGGTAGGCCATGGGGCTGGATCCTGGTTGCCGATCGGGCGTGTGATGGGAGTTCGCATCTGGAGGAAGGCGCCGGAGGAGCCGGCGTGCCTCCGGTGTCGTTGCGAAGAACAGAATGAGCCGGAGATGATGCGTCGTTGGGCATCCATGCAACGGAATGCGTGGCGGCTGGGGTTGCTGGTCATGCTCCTGGGGGCCGGTACCGCGCACGCACAGGTCGTCTTTCACGCGGGTGGGGGTGTCAACCTCGCCCGCAGCCCCGAGGTGATGGACGGCGCCTCGCCGGGCCTCGATGTAGGCGCGGGCGTCGGGGCGTTCATCGGGCCGTTCCTTACCGTGCGGACGGGGCTGGACTATGCCCGTTTCCATGCCGACCCCGCGGCGGTACGGGAGGCGCTGAGCCTGACGTCCGGAGCGGTGCAGGGGGGAGGTGGCTATGCGCTGGCGTTTCTGGTGGACCTCAAGCTCAACGCGCCGCTCTGGGGGGCCCTCTCCCCGTATGGAGCCGTCGGACTGGGCGGGCTTCACTTCGTCGAACGCGATGCCACCGTCGTGTCGGACGCCGGGGGAGAGGCCGTGCTGAACGGGCGGTCGGAGACGGGGCCGGCGGTGTCGCTGGCGGCCGGCTTGAACATGGTGGTTTCTTCCCGGATCGCGCTGTTCGTGGAGGCCCGCCACATCGCCGGACGGCAGGCGGCGGACGCTCTGGTCTATCGCCCGCTACGGGTGGGCGTCGCGGTGCGATGAGGGCGGAATGAGCGGGCGCCAGGTTATATGCACGGCGCCGGCGGGTCTGGAGCGTCGTGTCCGTGACGAAGGCAAACCAGACGGGTGTGACCGACCATGACCGAGGCGTTGGAAACGCAGTTGCAGAAGATCGAGGCCGAGATCGACCGGTTGCGGCGGATCCGGCTGCAGGAGGGGGGAGATCCGCTGGCGGCCCTCAAGGCCAGCCGGGATCTGGAGCGGGCGGCCGCCGCCCTGCATGCAGGCATCAAAGACCACGTGCTGCATCGGGGCATGCGAAGCCGCACCAGCCTGCATCACGTCGATTCCCCGTGACGAGGCGCGAGGACGCCTCTGTCGTGGTCTGGGGCGGCCCCCTTCAGGGCAGGACCGGTTGCTGTGCCGGTTCCGCGTGATCGTTCCGGCGGCGCTTGAGGGCGCGCTGGTACTGCGCTTCCAGGCGTTTCAGCGTATGCAGCGCGTCGTCGATCTGCCGGGCGGTGGACTCGACGCGCGCGCGGAGGTGGTGGGCGTCGCGGTACACGTCGAGATCCTGCTGGATCCACTCGTCGGCCAGCAGCGCCGAAGCGTGCAGCGCCGCATTGGAGGCGATCGACGCCAGCAGGTCGAGTTCACCGCGCACGGTACGCAGCATGCGCATCGACCGGAGCGCCGGTAGATCGGGGCGAGGAGGCAGCGCGGTGGCGTGCGCCTCACAGTCGGGCACGATCGTTCGAGACGGCGCCGGGAGCGATGGGCGTAGCGTTTGAACGGGCAATGCGGTGGGCTGGCTCATCTTGAAGCGTCGTCCGTTGCGAGCGAAGGTTCGACTGCGATGTCGCATGGAAGGATGTTGTAAAAAGCGCTTCCAGTACGGGGGGATACCTTGACGAGCATGGGAATGTTTCGGGCCCGAGACGGCGTCTGCGTCGAGGTCCCCCCGAGGTGGTAGCGAGGGAAGGAGCCCGTCCCGATGCATGCAGGGCGTCCTCATCATACGGAGGAAGGCGCTTCGTTGCGCTCGGGGAAAGCAGGGAGCCGGTGTCGGGAGAATCCCGATAGGGACGGCACAGCGGGGCCATCTTTCGTCGTGGACGGAACGTTGCTTGGGAGCGCCGGGGGGTGAGGGGTGTAACGAAGGTGTTCGAAGGCCGGGGGGCCGGCATCTCGTAGGCGACCGGCGAGTAAGCAAGAAGGCGTTTGATGGAGCCGTGCGTTTCGTGACACGAGGGTGCGCTTCGTGACACCGGGCTGATCTCCCTCTCTGGCGAGCCGTTGGCATCCAGACGCATCTTCTTGCTCATCTCCCCGCACGATTTCTCCCGGACACATGCGAACACCGACATCATGGATCCTGATCGGGATGCTGGCGCTGATGCCGGCGGCTTGCACCACGGCAGAGGGGCCACCGGAGGGGGCGCCGGGCGGGCCGCAGGGAGAGGCTGTGATCCCGGCGGTCGAGGTCGTGCGGGCGCAGTATGGCTCGTTGCCGCTGGAAGAGCGGCTGAGCGGGACCGTCGAGGCCGAGAACCAGGTCATCATCTATCCGGAGATCTCGGCTCCGATCGTCCGCGTGGTCGCGCAGAACGGAGACTACGTCGAAGCCGGTGCACCGCTGGTCTATCTGCGCGACACCCAGTTCCGCGAGCAGGTGCGGCAGGCCGAGGCGGCGCTGCGCATCGCCGAGGCACAGGCCCGCGAGGCCGAAGCCGCCCTGCGCGAGCTGGAGGCCCGGCTCGACCGCACCCGACAGCTCGCCGAGCGGCAGTTCCAGAGCACGCAGACCCTGGAGTCGCTCCAGGCGCAGGTTGATGCCGCCGGGGCTTCCTACGATCAGGCCCTCGGGCGTGTGGCCCAGGCCGAGGCCACCCTCGAAGAAGCCCGCGAAGCCCTGCGGCGTACGGTGGTGCGAGCCCCCATCAGCGGGCTGGTCGGGCAGCGCAATGCCGAGGTCGGGATGCGGGTGGATCCCGGCACCCGGCTGTTCACGCAGGGCAATTTCGATCGGGTGCGCGTGCGCGTCGCCATCACCGATGCCATGATCGGGCGCATCGAGGTCGGGCAGACGGCCCTGATCTCCGCCGAGTCGTTCCCCGACGGGCATGTGGTCCAGGCGGCCGTCTCGCGCATCTCGCCGTTCCTCGAAGCCGGTAGCTTCAGCGCCGAGGCAGAGATCGACGTGCCCAACGAGGAAGGCCTCCTGCGTCCGGGTATGTTCGTGCAGGTCGATGTGCTCTACGGCGAGAGCCAGCAGGCCACGCTCGTGCCGATGAGTGCCCTGTACGAAGACCCCAACTCCGGCGCGCTGGGCGTCTTCGTCGCCACGTCGATCGGGTTGGAAATCGACATCGAGGAGCCGGAAACCTACGACGCCGACAACCCCCCGCCGCTGACCGAGCCTACCCCCATGACCTTCCGCGAGGTGCAGGTGCTGGCGCGGGGTCGGGACATGGCCGGCATCGCCGGGGTCGAGCCGGGCGCGTGGGTCGTGACGGTCGGGCAGAACCTGCTCGGCAACCGCACCGGAGGCCGGGTGGAAGCCCGGGTGCGCGCCACGCCCTGGAGCCGGGTGCTGGCCCTGCAACGGTTCCAGGATCAGGACCTGCTGCGCCAGTTCATGGAAAAACAGCAGCGCCTGAGCCGGGGGCTGACGGAAGACTCCGCCACCGCCGCGGCGCCCGCCGCCGGTGTGCCCGCAGCGCCCGCCACCCGCACGGCCCTCTGACGGCCCCCCGCCGCTCCTCCCGCAGACGACTCCCCCGCGCCCATGGCTTCCCTGACCGATCTCTCCATCCGCCGCCCGGTGGCGACCGCGATGTTCTACCTCGTGGTCATCACCATCGGCATCGTCGGTTTCCGCTATCTGCCCGTCGATCTGCTGCCTCCGATCGAGTTTCCGCGGCTGACGGTTTACGTCAACTACCCGAACGTGGGCCCCGAGGAGATCGAGCAGATCATCACCGATCCCGTCGAGAACGCCGTCTCGGGTGTGCCGAACGTCGAGCGCGTCACGTCGCGTTCGGAAGAGGGCCGCAGCCTCGTCAGCCTGGAGTTTGCCCAGGGAACCTCGCTGGATGAGGCGGCGAACGACCTCCGGGCTGCCCTGGATCGCATCCGCGACGATCTGCCCGTGGAAGCCGAGCCGCCGGGCATCTGGAAGTTCGATCCGAACAACATCTCGATCGTCTACCTCTCGGTCGAGTCGACGCGCAACCTGGAGGAGACCACCCGCATCCTGGAGCGCGAGATCGCGCAGCGCTTCGAGCAGATCCCGGGGGTCGGGACGATCGAGGTGCGGGGGGGCGTCTACCGTGAGGTGCGCGTGAACCTGAAGCGCGATCGCCTCAAGGCGAGCGGGTTGACGCCGGCGCAGGTCAGCCAGGCCCTCCGGCGGGAGAATGCCACCCTGCCGGGCGGCAACGTCAAGGAAGGCCTCAAAGACCTCTACGTGCGGACGCTGGGCGAGTACGACTCGGTAGAGCAGATCGCCAACACGGTCATCGCCTACGCGGGAGACAAACCCATCCGGGTGCGGGACGTGGCCGAGGTCGAAAACGGCTATGAGGACGTCCAGCGGCTGGCCGAGCTCAACGGCGTCCCGGTCGTTCGCATGTCGATCCAGAAGCAGAGCGGGGCGAACACGGTGGAGGTGGCCGAGCGCATCCGCGAGGAGGTGGACCGCGTCAACCGGGAGCGTACGGACCTCCGGCTGATCATCACCAGCGATCAGAGCACCTTCATCCAGCAGTCGATCGACAACGTGCAGAGCTCCGCGATCTGGGGCGGGCTGCTCGCCATCCTGGTGCTGTACCTCTTCCTTCGCAACGGCTCCTCGACCTTCATCATCGCCCTGGCCATCCCGATCTCGGTCATCGCCACCTTTGGCGTTCTGTACTTCGGCGGGTTGACGCTGAACCAGATGACCTTCGGCGGGCTCGCGCTGGGCATCGGCCTGATCGTGGACAATGCCATCGTGGTGCTGGAGAACATCGTGCGGCACCGCGAGGAGAAGAAGCGATCCCTGCCCGAGGCCGCCCGCATCGGGACGCGCGAGGTGGCCGGGGCCATCGTGGCGTCTACGCTGACGACCTCCGTCATCTTTCTGCCGCTGGTCTTCGCGCAGACCACGTCCGGGGCGCTGTTTCAGGCGCTGGCGCTCGTGGTGGTCTTCGCGCTGGGGTGTTCGCTCCTCGTGGCGCTGACGCTCGTGCCGGTGCTGGCCAGCAAGTTCCTGTCCGTCCGGCCCGAGGGCGAAGGCCCCGTGCGCACCTCGCGCTTCCAGCGGTTCTTCCGGCGGCTGGAGACCGGCTACGCCGAGCGTCTGCGCACGGCCATGGACCGGCGGTACGTCGTCTTCGGGACCACGGCGGTGCTGCTGGTCGGGTCGGTGCTGCTGCTGCCGATGATTCCCGTCGAGCTGGCGCCGCAGACCGATGCGGACGAGATCGACGTGGAGATGGAGATGGCGCAGGGGACCAACATCGCCGTGGTGAAGGCGTATCTGGACGAACTCGTGCAGGCGGTGCGTCCGCTCCTGCCCGAGCAGGACGTGGCGAGTTTCAGCACCGAGGTGCGGGGGGGCGATGCCGAGGTGGAGATCCGGCTCGTCCCGGCGGGCGAGCGATCGATCAACAGCACCGAGCTGGCCGACCGGATCCGCGAGCACGTGGCCGGGCTGATCCCGGGTGCCGAGATCCGGGTCCAGGCACAGTCCGGCCTCTGGATCCTGCGGCGCATCTTCAGCTCCGGCAGCGGCACGGAGGCCGTGCAGATCGAGCTGCGTGGCTATGACCTGGAGCAGGCACAGGACCTGGCGCAGGAGGTGCGCCGGCGCATCGAGATGGTGCCGGGCGTCACCGGCGCCCGCACCAGCCAGCGAGAAGGCCGCCCGGAGGAAAACATCCTGTTCGACCGCGAGAAGATTGCCAGCCTCGGGCTTTCGGTGCAGCAGGTGGCCGAAGCCGTGCAGACCAGCATCGGTGGCAGCCGGGCAGGGCAGTTCCGCGTGGGCGGGGAGCAGTACCCCATCATCGTGCGCCTGCGCCCGGAGGATCGGCTCAGCACACAGGACCTCGACAACATCGCCGTCCGGACCCCCGACGGGCAGACGGTTCCCGTCGCCACGCTCGTCGACACGCAGCGCAAGCGGGGGCCGCTGGGCATCCAGCGGGTGAACGGGCAGCGGGTGACCTACGTCACCGCCAACCTGGAGAGCGGCGTGCCGCTCGGTGAGGCGGTGGAACGCATCCGCACCGAGCTCAACCAGATGTCCTTCCCCGAAGGCTTCTCATACACCTTCGGCGGCGAGTATGAGGAGCAACAAAAGGCCCAGCGCGACTTCGCCATCGCCATCATCATGGCCCTCGTGCTGATCTACATGGTCATGGCCGGCCAGTTCGAACGCTTCCTCGACCCCCTCATCGTCATGTTCTCCGTGCCCGTCGCCATCGTCGGCGTCGTCCCGACGTTGCTGCTGACGGGGACGACGCTCAACATGCAGAGCATCATGGGCGTGGTGATGCTGATCGGCATCGTGGTGAACAACGCCATCGTGCTGGTGGACTACATCAACCTGATGCGCCGGGAGCAGGGGATGCCGGTGCTGGAGGCCGTCGTGGAAGCCGGTCGGCTGCGGCTGCGGCCGATCCTGATGACGACGCTGACGACCATCCTGGGGCTGCTGCCGCTGGCGCTGGGGATCGGGGCCGGGGCCGAGATCCAGGCCGCGCTGGCCCGCGTGGTCATCGGGGGGCTGACGGCCTCGACGCTCATCACGCTGTTGCTGATCCCCGTCGTCTACGTCAGCGCCGACCGGGTCAAGGAGCGCCTCCGGGCGGTCGACTGGGGCTTCGGCCGGCGCGGCGGGACGGCCGTGCAGCCGGCTTCATGAAGCGGTCAGCGGTCCGCCGTGGTCTTCTGCCGGCTGACGGCTGACCGCTGACGCCTGGAAGCGGACCATCCGGGGCGCCAGTAGACGAAGTAGAGCGGCTCGGGGGCCACGGCCGGCTCGGCGATCAGCAGGACGGCGTCATGCCCGTCACGGCGCAACTGGTCGCGTTCTTGCTCGGCAACCAGGAGGCGGGTGGGGACGGTCTCGTACAGTCGGTATCCGCTGCGTATCAGCGCGGGGAGCGCCCGGTTCGTCAGCATCGAGGTGGCACACGGCGGTGCGGACGGTGGGGAAGTCCAGGATGCGGCCTGAAATTCGGACGATTTCTCCGAACGGCGGTAGGATCTCCCGGCGCGCTGATGACCCGGAAGGTGCGCCAGGCACCTGAAATCCATTTCAGCTACGGCGGTATTTCAGCTACGGCGGTGATGCAAAAGAGCCGCCGCCCGATGTGGACAGCGGCTCTTCGAGGGCCAGGGTGTGGCGTTCGATCGTGGGCTCAGCCGGCGGCCAGGACGCGCTCCAGCGCTTCCAGGTTCGACTGCACGTGCCGGGCGGATTCCTTCATGAGCGCCATCTCGTCCTCGTTCAGATCCACCTCGATGATCTCCTCGATGCCGTTGCGACCCAGCCGCGTCGGGACGCCGATGAACAGGTCGCTGAGGCCGTATTGCCCCGAGAGCCGGGCGGCCGAAGGGAGCACCCGCCCGGAGTCTTTGACGATGGCTTCGACCATCTCCGCCGCGGCCGCGCCCGGCGCGTACCAGGCCGAGGTGCCCATGAGCTTGACGATCTCCCCGCCGCCCGTCTTGGTGCGCTCCACGATGCGGTTGATCGTGGCCTCGTCCATCAGCTCCGTCAGCGGGATGCCGCCGACGGTGGTGTAGCGGGGCAGGGGCACCATGGTGTCCCCGTGGCCGCCCAGCAGCAGCGCCTGGATGTCCCGCACGGAGACGCCCAGTTCCATGGCGATGAAGGCGCGATAGCGGGCCGTGTCCAGCACCCCGGCCATGCCCATGACCCGCTGGTCGGGGAAGCGGCTCGTCGTGTGCGCGACGTAGGTCATCACGTCGAGCGGGTTCGAGACGACGATGAGGATGGCCTCCGGGCTCCGGGCGACGAACTGCTCGGTCACGGAGCTGACGATCTTGGCATTGATCGAAAGCAGGTCGTCGCGGCTCATGCCGGGCTTGCGGGGCGAGCCGGCCGTGATGACGCAGATGTCCGAGCCGGCCGTGTCCGCGTAGTCGTTCGTGCCGGTGACGCGGGTATCGAAGAGGTGGATGGGGGCGGCTTCCTGGATGTCGAGCGCCTTGCCCTGCGGCAGGCCCTCGACGATGTCCACCAGCACCACCTCGTTGACCATGTCTTTCTGTGCGATGCAGTCGGCCACCGTAGCGCCTACGTTGCCGGCACCGATAACCGTAACTTTCATAGATTGCCTCCTGACGTGTTGGTGTGCTGATACCGTACCGGAGAGTACCGTACCGCAGAAAATAGCGGGAGGGTGCGCGCAGCGCCAACCGCCCGGTGGGCGATTCTGCCAATATCTGTCGAAATCCGAATGCGAACACGGAGGCAAGGCATCATGCGCATCCATCTGGTACGTCATGGGCCGGCCGAGCCTGTACGGGCCGGCCAGTCCGATCGGGAGCGGCCGTTGTCGTCCCGGGGGCTGGGCCTCGTGCGGGATCAGGCGGCCGCGTTGCGCTGCCTCGCGCCGGCGGCCGATCTGTTGCTGAGCAGCCCCTACCGCCGGGCGATGCAGACGGCGGACGGGCTGGCGGCGGCGCTGGGCTGTGTGGTGGAGCCGGAGGCTGCGCTGCAGCCGGACGCGGATCCGCGGGACCTGACGGCCGCCATGATGGCGCGGGAAGACGTGGCGCACGTGTGGGCGGTCGGGCACCAGCCGCTGCTGGGTGCCTGGACGTATCAGGCCACGGGTGCGCAGGTGGTGATCGAGCCCGGCACGATCGTGGTGCTGGAGGCGTCGCCCTGGCGGCCGGGACAGGCGTTGCTGGTGGGCGTCTACGCCCTCGACTGGCTGGCGGCGCTGGGCCGGAACCTGGCGGCCTCGTAGCCGCTACCTGAAATCAGCGGTGGCGGTTTAACCCCCTCTGTGGACGCGCCGATACGAACCAGCACCAAGCCCCTACGTGACCTCCGCAGGTGGTTTGGGTGACGCTCGGAAAGCCCGGCCCTCGTGGCCGGGCTTCTTTTTTTGTCGTCAATATGGGATGTGGGATGGAATACGGCTACAACGCACCCGTTTCGCCCTCATGCGGTCATCCCGGACGGGATCCGGGATTCCTGCCATCCCGGTCTGAAGCGTGGAAGCCTTTTTCTGGAT
This sequence comes from Roseithermus sacchariphilus, assembly GCA_003285105.1. Taxonomy (GTDB): domain Bacteria; phylum Bacteroidota; class Rhodothermia; order Rhodothermales; family MEBIC09517; genus Roseithermus; species Roseithermus sacchariphilus. The sequence continues at coordinate 3,285,571 of CP030158.1, forward strand.
GCCCGCAACCTGAAGACCTGCCCCGAACTCCCGTTATGTACGCGGTGACGCCATCGGCCTCTGGTTTCCTCCGGGCCCATTCCCAATGACTCCCGGCGGGGTTATATTGGCGAGCATCCCACCTCGCTCGTATTTCCCCACGGTGTCATGCCTCTGAGACGTCTGACGCGGCTCACCCGGCTCACCCGGCTCACCCTTGTCCTGCTTCTGCTCGGGGTGTGCGGCTGCCGTTCCGAGCCGGCGGCGGACCGGCCCGCTGCGCCCGCTGTGCCTGCTGTGCCGCCGACGGTGCCGGTGGTGGAGGGGCCGTTGCCGGCGCCGCCGGACGACGTGGCGATTCCGGACGGCATGGCCTTCATCCCGGGCGGGACGACGCTGATCGGGGCGCTGGACGGCACGCCGCTGGAGCGTCCGCCGTTCGTGGCCGAGGTGGAGCCCTTCCTGCTGGATCGCCACCCCGTCACCGTGGCCGAGTTCCGGCGCTTCGTGGAGGCGACCGGCTACGTGACCGAAGCCGAACGCTTCGGGGATGCCGGTGTCTTCGACCTGGAGACGCGCACCTGGCGGCTGGTGCCGGGTGCTACCTGGGCGTATCCGCTCGGCCCCGACGCTCCCCCCGCGCCGGACGATCATCCCGTGACGCAGGTTTCCTGGAACGATGCAAAGGCGTACCTGGACTGGGCCGGCAAGCGCTTCCCGACGGAGGTGGAATGGGAGCACGCCGCCCGGGGCGCGCGCAACCTGCGCCGGCCCTATGCCTGGGGTGCGGAGCTCGGCACCGGCGCCGCGGCGCGTGCCAACACCTGGACCGGCGTCTTCCCCCATACCAACACCGCCGAGGACGGATACCTCTACACGTCTCCGGTCGGGGTCTTCGGGGAGACCGAACTGGGCCTGACCGACATGGGGGGCAACGTCTGGGAATGGTGTGCGGACTGGTTCCGTCCCTACGACCAGCGGGACCGCCCCTTCCGCCCCGACGCCTCCAGCGAGAAGGTGCAGCGCGGCGGCTCGTTCATGTGCCATGCCTCGTATTGTCACGGCTACCGCGTCTCCGGGCGCAGCCATTCCACGCCGGAAACGTCCCTGTTCCACGTCGGCTTCCGGGGGGCGCGGGACCTGTACGTCGAGGGTTCCTGATTCACTCCTTCCCGCTGCTTCTTCTTCCGTTCGTTCTGGCATCATCCTCCCTCGAACGCATGCTCATCGCCGACCTGGCTCACATCGAAGGACGCACGTATCCGGCTCGCCGGCGGACGCAGAACCTGGCGGGCGGAGCTTCGCCGATCCAGGCCACGAACTTCTGCCTGGGCTACGTCACGCTCGAACCCGACGGCGGGCAGGTGCCCTGGCACAACCATCCCGAGGAGGAGGTCTACTTCATCCTCGACGGCGAAGGGGAGATGTGTCTGGGCGAGGAGCGGCAGACGCTTCGGGCCGGGCAGGCCGTTTACATCCCCTCCAACGTCTTTCACCAGCTCACCAACCGCAGCGACAAACCGCTGACGATGATCTACTGCTACGGCCCGGCCGGGGACGTGGCCCACTGGCGGCAGGAGCTGGCCGGCACGCTGCCAAGGGCCGGCGTCGACGTGCCGCCGTTGCCTCCCGGCGCCTATCCGCAATGCACCGACCCGCCGGACGAAGCCTGACGCCCTGCCGCCGTCGGGGTGGAAAGCGCGCCGGCCGTACGGGCTCCCCGCTACGATGCCGGGCCCGTTCGGTCGAAATGGGCTGTCAGGTCGTGCTGTATCGTTGTGAGGTCGGACACATCGCGCACGATGCGTCCTTCGTCCATGATCAGGACGCGGTGTATGAAGTCTGCGATCTCGGGCACGTTGTGACTGGTAAGCAGGATCGTGGTATCGAGATGTCGATGAAGCCTGAGTAGCAGGTGTTTCAGGTGTTCCCGGGTCGGTGGGTCCAGGTGGTCGAACGGTTCATCGAGAACGAGCAGGCGGGGGTGTACCAGGAGCGCGGCCGACAGCCCTACGCGCTGCTTGTTTCCGGTCGAGAGCGTGCGAATGTACGATGGTGTGGTGAGAAGCGAATCGGGTATGAGGGGGGATAGCCCTGCGATACGCTCGTGGATCTCCGACCTGTCGAGGCCATAGGCCGTGCCTACGAAGAACAGATACTCGGTTGGCGTGAGGAAAGGAATCAGGAAGCCCTCTTCCAGGTAGGCTGCGGCGTGCATCTTCCAGGCGGTAGACCGGCGAACGTCGTGTCCGTCGATGAGGACCTGTCCTTCGGTGGGGACGACCAGATCCAGGATGAGACGCAGCAGCGTCGTCTTGCCCGCGCCGTTACGCCCAATCAGTCCGACGATCTCTCCGGCGGAGAGGGTTAGCGAAGGAACGTCGACCGCTGTGGTGGAAGGGTAGCGTTTTATGAGATGGTGCAGCCGGACGTGCATGGGTTCAGGCTGTTCGGAGATGAGCGAGAAGATGGTATTTGTGGTGGGTCAGGTGGGTTTCGCACAGCCTCAACCAGTGTGGGTACAGCAACAAGCCGGCTATTCCAACGAGGGCCAGGAGAAGCAGCCCGTAGCCTCCCACCCACAGCCCAAGAGCTGCCGGTCCGATCAGGATCAGCACCAGGCTGATGAGCCTCAACGGCCGCCGGTAGGTGTTGCCGGCACCGCTAGTCAACGCATGAGGATGCAGTTCAATCCGTACGGTGTGGACCGGGGCCTGCCAGATCAACACCGGATGGACGAACCCCGTGAGATACACATACGACACCCCGAGCCATGTGAGTACCTCTGCATCGAGCCGCGCCAGCAACACCCACGTTCCGACTGCCGACAGAAACGTCAGAGAAGCCAGCACAAAGGCGAGCCAGAGCAGGCTCCCTGCCAGCGCGCGGCCCGGGAGCGGCCAGGTAAACAAGCCGTCGGCGTGGGTATACTGCCAGCCGAACACGCTGAGCAGGAACTGAGCCGAGCCCAGTATCAAAAAAGGAACGCCGAGAAATAGCGGAAGCAAGGCGTCCTGCCTGGACGCGTTGATCAACTGTACGCTCCCCATGAACCCGAACAGTACGGTGAGGTACAGGAGAAGTCGCGTGACGCGGTGCCGCCAGAGTAGTCGCCACTGGAGCCATACCATGAACCGTGTTGGTGTGCGGCTCCAGCGAGAGTGTACGGTGGACGTCGTCGGTGCGCGGCTCATGAAAAGGTGATCGACGTAGAGGTAACGCCGGGTGAGCAGGAAAGCCGGTACGTAGAAGAGGCCGTTCAATGCGATGAGGCCCGTCAGGCCTGTGAAGCGGCCGGTCAGTATCGCATCGAAGGTGTGCCGGGCCAGCCAGGTCAGCCCGCCGTACATCCCCGCCAGGCCGAGGCCCACGAGGCCGCTCAACCAGATCAGCACGTACGCTTCGGGCCGAGTAAAGCGAAGTGCCCGCAGGAGGTTGGCCGTCCACTGGGCAGCGGTCAACAACGACAGGGCCATGAGCAGCCAGCCCATGGCCGGTAGCCACGCGTGGGATAAAACGAGGCTACGTAGCCAGTAACCCAGCATGAAGCCTGCTAGCAGGGCATTGCCTCCATGCAACGGACTGAGCACCTGGAGGACGTGGGCCAGCCACGTGTGAGATACCGGGAGCAGCAACCAGGGCCGTACGGGTAACGCCGGCCTCCGTTGCCAGAGGGAGAGCAGGAAGGGCCAGAGGAGGATCCATGCCAGCAACAACCGGTGTACCAGGCTCAGAGGATCCATGCCGGGCAGGACCCGACTCAGGGCGGGTTCCAACAGCCCCCCGAGAAGCATCGTGAAGGCCACACCCACGACGTGGAGCAACCGGAGCCCCCATCGCTCCAGGGAGTGCCCGGAAGATCCGCGGAACCCGCCGATAAACCACAGCAACAGGAGCGCCCGGTACCGGCGCAGGTCATGCAGGGACATCGAGACCTCGACTTCTGCACGTGTCAAGATAGGGGCGGTGCACGTTGATCTTTCCTGCTTTGCAACGCGAGGATCTGCAAAATACATTATCGCCGGAGCCGTAGCTTCCCCATCGTGCACCGTCGGCTCCACGTTCGGGCTCGCACGAAGAGAGCCATTTCCGACCACCGAAACCATACAACCTGCGTGGCATCATGCTCGATCTCTCCTTCGTTTCCGATCAGAACCGGTCGCTCCAGGCCCCTCATCAGCGTGACTTCGAGGTCCTGGCGGAGCGGCTCTCGCGGCGCGGGGTGAATGCGGAGGCCGTCGTGGCACAGATCGGTCGTTTCGAGGTGGCCGTGCCGTCCTGGGCGCTCGGCACGGGGGGGACGCGCTTCGGGCGGTTTCCGGGGCCGGGGGAGCCCCGCGACGTGTTCGAGAAGATGGAGGACATCGGCGTCATCCAGCAACTCACGAGGGCCACGCCGCGCGTATCGCTCCACATCCCCTGGGACGAACCGGACGACCCGCAGGCGCTGAAGGACCATGCCGCGACGCTCGGGCTCGGCTTCGACGCGGTCAACTCGAACACCTTCCAGGACCAGCCCGGGCAGGCGTTGAGCTACAAGTTCGGATCGCTCTGCCACACGGACCCGGCCGTCCGCAACCAGGCCATCGAGCACAACCTGCACGTCATCCAGGTCGGGCGGCAGCTCGGCTCCACGTCCATCACCATCTGGCTGGCCGACGGCAGCAACTACCCCGGGCAGATGCACCTGCGCAAGAGCTTCGAGCGCACGCTGGACGGGCTCCGCAGGATCTATGCGGCGTTGCCGCCGGACTGGCGGCTCTTCACCGAGCACAAACCCTTCGAACCGGCCTTCTACGCCACGGTGGTGCAGGACTGGGGGACGTCGTTTCTGCTGGCGAGCCAGCTGGGCAAGCAGGCCGCCTGCCTGGTGGACCTGGGCCATCATCTGCCCAACACGAACGTCGAGCTGGTCGTCGCCCGCCTGATCTCCGCCGGCAAGCTGGGGGGCTTCCACTTCAATGACAACGCCTACGGCGACGACGACCTGACCGCGGGCTCGATCCGGCCGTACCGGCTCTTCCTCATCTTCAACGAGCTGGTCGATGCGGAAGAGGATCGGGTGTTGCCGTCCCCGCCGGCCTACATGATCGACCAGAGTCACAACCTGAAGGACCCCATCGAGGCGCTCTTGCAGACGGTCGACGCGTTGCAGCGGGCCTATGCGCAGGCGCTCATCGTGGACCGCCGTGCCCTGGCCGGTTTTCAGCAGGCCAACGACGTGCTGATGGCCGAGCAGACCCTGCAACAGGCCTTCCGCACCGACGTGACGCCGCTGGTGGCGGAGGCCCGCCGCCGGGCCGGGGGGGCGCTGGACCCGATCCGCGCGTTTCGGGCATCCGGGTACCGCGCGCAAAAGGCGGAGCAGCGGGCCAGCGGCGCCTACGTCCCCCCGCAGAGTCTGTAGCCGGACCGGCGAGGGCCGGGGGTGCCGGGTGCATGCTGCGATGAATCTTCATAGATTCGGGGGTCGGCTGCAAGGCCCTGCGATGCCCGTTCCACCGTCTACCCCCTCACGACGTGAACCGAACGCCCCACCGGCTCTGGCGGCTGTGCTGTGCCGGAGCGATCCTGCTCTCCGTGATCACCTTTACGCCCCTCGTCATTCGTCCCGGACAGATCGAGCCGAGGCTTTTCGGCCTGCCGCATACGCTCTGGGCCGGTATGCTGGTGGCCTTCGGGCTGGTGCTGCTCACGCTCGTCGGTAGCCTCGTGCATCCGGCGCGGCACGAGGAGGAGGGCCGGCCATGAGCTTCTGGCTATGGGTGCTCGGGAGTGCCTACCTCGTGCTGCTGGGCGTGGCCGCCTGGCGCTCCTACCGGCGAAACCAGAGCGCCGACGACTATGCGCTGGCCGGCTCGAACGTGGGGGTCTTCCTCGGCTTTCTGACCTTCTCGGCCACGCTCTTCAGCACGTTCACGCTGATGGGCATGCCCGACTTCTTCCGCACCCACGGCGTCGGGGCCTGGATCTTCCTCGCCGTCTCCGACGGGGCGATGGTCTTCCTCGTCGTCTGGTTCGGGTTTCACCTGCGCCGCAAAGTGGCCGAAAAGGGCTTCCAGGGGATGTCGGGGTTGATGACGGCCTGCTACGGTAGCCGGTGGGCCGGCTACGTGTTCTACGCGGGGGTCTTCCTGTTTCTGGTGCCCTATGTGGCCATTCAGGTGCGCGGCATCGCCGTGTTCCTGAACTCGGCCTATCCGGCGGCGCTGCCGGCCTGGGCCTGGGCCTCGATCATCGTGATCGTCATGCTGATCTACAGCGAGATCGGCGGGCTCAAAGCCATCATGTACAGCGACGTCATGCAGGGGCTGTTGCTGCTGACGATGACCTGGGTGATCGCGGTGCAGTGCATCGACCACTTCGGCGGCATCCGGCCGATGTTCGACGAGGTGGAGCGGGTCAATGAGGCGCTGCTTTCGGTGCCGGGGCCGAACGGGCTCTTCGGCATTCCCTTTCTGATCGCCTCCTTCTTCGCCATCCTGATGATTCCCGTCACCCAGCCGCAGCTGACGATCCGGGTGGTGGTGATGCGCAATCTGCGGGCGACGCATCGGATGGCGGTGGCGGTGGGGTTCTTCGCCATGATCGTGATCCTCCCGACCATCGCCATCGGGATGTACGGGGCGGTGCGGTATCCAGAGGCTCCGGCGGCGGCGTTCTGGGCGCAGGTGCTGCTGTTCGAGCAGCCCGGCCTCGTGGCGGCCGCCGTCATCGTGGGCCTGGTGGCCGCCGCCATGTCCACGGCGGACTCGCAGATCTTTGCGCTGGGCACGGAGTTGCGCTCGTTGCTCACCGGGGAGGAGCGGGCCGTGATGCGGCGGACGCGCATCGCCATCGTGGTGTTTGCCGCGGCGGCGCTGGTCTTTTCGATCCTCAGCAGCGATCAACTGGTGGCGCTCGCGCTGAAGAGCTTCCAGGGCACGTCCATGCTGGCGCCGATGGTGTTTGCGGCGGTGTTCTCGGCACGGACGCCGGGCCGGGAGGTCATCGCCCTGACGGCGCTGGCGCTGCTGGCCTACATCGCCTCCCTGCTCGGCTGGCTGCCGGCGGCCGTCGCCACGGTGCCGGTCGAGCTGGTGATCCTGCTGGCGGCGGCGTTGCTGACGCTGGTGTCGGTGGTGGTGCGTCAGCGACAGCCGGTGGCGGCCGGCCCGGCCCCCCGCTCCTAGTGCTCCGTCAAGCCTGTTCTGACAGGTTCTGCGCGGTCCGTTCGCCCGCCGGCGGCGTTCCCGAATCTTGCCGGAGCTCTGGCTACGCCGCGATTCGGCGCCTTGCCGGCGACCAAACAGCCGCGCGCATAAACACGTCATTTCATACCTGACGCAGCACTAGCGCGTGCCGAGCCGGTCGAAGGCCGGTTTGAGGGCCGGGTAGAGGGCGCGGTAGGTTTCGTAGAACGGCGCGTAGGCGGCCGCCACGTCGGGCTGGACGGCCGTGCTGCCGGTGATCCGCACGGTGGCGTCACAGGCTGCGTCGACGTTCGGCCAGACGCCGCCGCCGACGCCGGCCAGCAGCGCCGCGCCGTAGGCGGCGCCCTCGGTGGTGTTGACGGTCACCAGCTCGGCATCGAGGACGTTGGCCAGGATCTGCCGCCACAGCGGGCTGCGGGCGCCTCCCCCTGATACACGAACCTGCTCGGGGCGGGGCAGGCCGGCCTCCTGCATCAGCCGGAAGCTGTCGTTGAGGCCGAAGGCGACGCCCTCCAGCACGGCCCGCGTCAGGTGCGGCTGCGTGTGGCGCACGGTCAGCCCGACGAAGGCGCCCCGGGCGAGTGGATCGGGGTGGGGGGTGCGCTCGCCGGTCAGGTAGGGCAGGAAGAGCAAGCCCTCGCTGCCGGCCGGGAGGTTGGCGGCCGGCGCCAGCAGGTCGTCGAAGCCGATGCCGGGGGCCAGGGTGTCGCGGTACCAGCGCAGGCTCCCGGCGGCCGAGAGCATCACGCCCATCAGGTGCCACCGGCCGGGGACGGCATGGCAGAAGGCGTGCAGCCGTCCCTGGGGTTCGATGAACGGCTCCCGGGCGCTGGCAAAGACGACGCCCGAGGTGCCGAGCGTCAGCGCCACCACGCCTTCCTGCACCGCGCCGACGCCGACGGCCTGCGCGGCCTGGTCGCCCCCGCCGGCTACCACGGGAATGCCCGGCGCCAGCCCGGTGGCCCGGGCCGCCTCGTCGCTGATGGTGCCCGTGATCTCCGGGCCTTCATGCGTGGGCGGCAGCCAGGCGCGCGGGATCTCCAGCGCGTCCAGCACCTCGTCGGACCAGTCGCGTGTGCGGATGTCCAGGAGCAGCGTCCCGGCGGCACCGGCGCGGTCGGTGGCCAGCGAGCCCGTGAGCCGGTAGCGCACGTAATCCTTCGGGAGCAGGATGTGGCGGATCCGGGCGTAGACCTCGGGCTCTTCTTCCCGGACCCACAGGATCTTGGGAGCTGTGAAGCCGGTGAGGGCATCGTTGCCCGTGATCTGGATGAGGTGTTCGCGCGTGAGGCGGCGGCGGATCTCATCGCATTGCCTGCCGGTGCGCTGGTCGTTCCAGAGCAGCGCCGGGCGCAGCACCGCCCCGTGTTCGTCGAGGAGGACCAGGCCATGCATCTGCCCGGTCAGCCCGATGCCGGCGATGGCCTTCGGGTCGATGGCGGCCTGGTCCAGGACGGCGCGGATGCTGCGGACGGCCCCGTTCCACCAGAGGGCGGGGTCCTGCTCGCTCCAGAGCGGGCGGGGCGTGTCGAAGTCGTAAGCCGTGGCTGCGACGGCCACCACCTCGCCGGTGTCGTCGATCAGGAGGGCCTTGGTGGCCGTGGTGGACACGTCGATGCCGAGCAGATACGTCATAGGAGGTCACACGAAAGAAGAGGTCACACGAAAGCGCTCAGGTTACGAGCGGGGAGGGGGTGGGCCGGTGGAGGCCCGTTCGATGAGGGTGGCTTCGAGCACCAGGTGTTGCGGCTCGAAGCGGCTGCCGGCCTCGATGCGGCGGATGAGGAGTTCGGCAGCGCGGTAGCCCAGCTGGCGGTTCGGGCTGTGCACCGTCGTGAAGGGCACCGGCAGGTACGCCATCAGGTCGATGTCGTCGTAGCCGACGATCGAGACGTCGTCGGGCACCCGCAGGCCCAGCTCCAGCAGGGCCCGGTGCAGCCCCACCGCGATGAGGTCGTTGAAGCACGTCACCCCCGTCGGGCGCGTGGCGGGTGGGTAGCGCCGGAAGTAGCGGCGACCGCGCTCGTAGCCGTCCCGCAGGTGGGCGCCGATGGGCACGATCAGGTCGTCCGAAAAGGGGCGGCCGGCTTCCTCGAGCGCCCGGCGAAACCCCCGGATGCGCTGCTGGCTGTGCGTGGTGTAGACCGGCCCGGCAAAGTGCACGATGCGTTCGTGTCCGAGCTCGATCAGATGCCGCGTAGCCGCGGCTGACGCCTCCTCCTGGTTGATGCGGATCAGGTTGGTCGTAACGCCCGGCACGGCTTCGAGCAGCACCACCGGGTAGCCGTCCTCGATGAGTTCCTGCAGGTGCCGGTGCTCCTCGGCGTCCGCAACGATCGGGGCGAGGATCAGCCCGTCGACGTCGTGGGTGCGGTAGGTGCTGACGATCTTCTGCTCCGCGTGGGGATGGCCTTCGGAGCTGGACACCAGCAGCGTGTAGCCGTGATCGGTGGCGTACGACTGCACCCCCTGCATGACCTCCGCAAAGAAGGGGTTGTCCATCTTGCGGATCACCAGCCCGATGGCGTTCATCCGCCGCGGGTTGCGCAGGTGCCGCAATCGCAGCTCACGGGCCGTCTGGTCAAAGGGGAAGTTGAGCGCTTCCATCGCCTCCAGCACCCGCTCCCGGACCTCGTGCCGGACCGTCGCGTGGCCGTGGATGACGGCCGAGACGGTGGCTTTGGAAACGCCGGCGCGTGCCGCAACGTCGCCGATCGTAACCTGATCCATAGGGGGGCAGAGACGGCTGGTGGGAGGGGGGGGACGCGGAGGCCTCCAATCTAGCCGGGGGCGCTGCCGCTGTCAAGCCGGAACGGGTGCCTGCCCGGAGGGGCCTGGCCCGGATTGACACCCCCCCGGGCGGCCCCTACTTTGAGGCGTGTCCCGGTCCGATGACGAACTCGCCTGCTTCCATGATCGCTACGCCACGGGCGCGGGTGCGCCCCCGGTGGCAGCCCGCCGCCGGCCTCCTCGCCCTGCTTTTCCTGACGGCCTCCGGCAGCCTCGCCCAGCCGTCCCCCCTCATCGACCGGGCCCTGCTCGAACGGCCCTGGACGGCCCGCTGGATCTCCCACCCCACGGCGGACCGCACGGCGTACGGCGTGTTCTTTTTCCGGCATACGATCGATCTGGACACGGTCCCGGCGCAGTTCGTGGTGCATGTCTCGGCCGACAACCGGTACCGGCTGTACGTCAACGGCACGTCCGTCAGCCACGGCCCGGCCCGGGGCGACATCGAGAACTGGCGGTACGAGACGGTGGACCTGGCGCCCTATCTCCAGCCCGGGACGAACGTGCTGGCGGCGGTGGTCTGGAACTACGCCGAGCATCGCCCCGTGGCGCAGTGGACCCGCGAGACGGCCTTCCTCCTGCAGGGCAACACCGAGCAGGAGTCGGCCGTGAACACCGATGCGCGGTGGCAGGTCTTGCAGAGCCGCGCCCATGCGCCCATCCCCGTCGACCGCAGCCGGCTCGGGTTTCCCTGGCGCCCTTACATCGTCGTGGGCCCCGGTGAGGCGTTCGACGCGCGGGCCTATCCCTGGGGCTGGACCACCGGTGAGGACGCGGAAGAAGGCTGGCAGCCTGCGCTGGAACTGCGTGGGGCCGTGCCCAAGTGGGGGCACCATCACGACATCTACCTGGCCTGGAAGCTGATCCCCCGCGAGATTCCGCCGATGGAGGAGCACCCGCAGCGCATCCCGGCCATCCGGCGCAGCGAGGGGATGGCGGTGCACGAGGGCTTCCTGTCCGGCACGAGCCCGCTGGAGATCCCCGCCGGCGCCCGCGTCTCCCTGCTGCTCGACCAGACGTACCTGACGACCGGCTATCCCGTGCTGCGGACGAGCGGCGGGCGCGATGCCACCGTCACGCTGACCTATGCCGAGGCGCTCTTCGACGAGCGCGGACGCAAGGGGAACCGCAACGACATCGAGGGCAAGGCGATCTATGGCTATCAGGACCGCTTCGTGCTGGACGGAGGCGCCGAGCGGACGATGAGCACGCTGTGGTGGCGAACCTGGCGCTACCTGCGCGTCGAGATCGAGACGGCCGCGGAGCCGCTTATCCTGCATGACCTGCACGGCCTCTTCACGGCCTACCCGTTCGAGCAGCGGGCCTCGTTCGCCGGCAGCGACGACAGCCTGCGCGACATCTGGGACGTCTCCTGGCGTACGGCTCGCCTCTGCGCCGGGGAGACGTATTTCGACTGCCCCTACTACGAGCAGCTCCAGTACGCCGGGGACACACGCATCCAGGCCTTGATTTCCCTCTACGTGGCCGGAGACGACCGGCTCATGCGCAAGGCCATCGAGCACTTCCACGACTCCCGCATGCCCGACGGGCTCACCGAGAGCCGTGCCCCGGCGTGGGAGGAGCAGTACATCCCACCCTACTCCCTCCTGTGGATCGCCATGATCCACGACTACTGGATGCATCGACCCGATTCCGCCTTCGTCGCGCGGTACCTGACGGGCATCCGGGGAGTGCTGGAATGGTACGAACGCTACATCGACGATACCGGGATGCTCGGCCCCATGCCCTGGTGGAACTTCGTCGACTGGGCCTACCCGCGCGGGGTGCCCCCCGGTGCCGACGACGGCCACTCGACCGTGGTCACCCTGCAGTACATCTACGTGCTTCGCATGGCTGCCGACCTGGCCGAGGCCTTCGGGCGGAGCGAGGAGGCGGCGTACTACCGCCAGCGGGCGGCCTCCCTCGGCGAGGCGACGTACCGGCTCGCCTGGAACGAGGCGCGGGGGCTGCTGGCCGATACCCCCGAGCAGACGGTCTTCAGCCAGCACGCCAACGCCATGGCGATCCTGACGGACCTCATCCCGCTGGCCCGGCAACCGGAGGTGATGCAGCGCGTGCTCTCCGACACGTCGCTCGTACAGACCACCTACTACTATCGGTTTTACGTCACGCGGGCCATGAAGAAGGCGGGGCAGGCCGCCGAGTACCTGCGCCACCTCGGCCCCTGGCGGGAGATGCTGGACCTGGGGCTGACCACCTTCGCCGAGGAGCCGGACCCCACGCGGTCCGACTGCCACGCCTGGAGCGCCAGCCCCAACTACGACTTCCTGGCCACCGTGCTGGGGATCGAACCGGCATCGCCCGGCTTTGCGACGGTGCAGGTGGCCCCCGCGCTGGGCTCGCTGACCTGGGCCGAGGGGCGTATGCCGCACCCGTCCGGCACCATCGAGGTGCGCCTCCGAAGGGCCGGTGCCCGGGGCCTGGAAGGGGACGTAGTGCTCCCGGACGGCGTCACCGGCACGTTCGTCTGGAACGGACGGTCGTATCCGTTGCAGGGCGGCCCGCAGACGATCGCGCTCACGGAATAGGCCCCCTCATGGCTCCACCCTCTACCCGCCTCATCGAACGCCTCTTCCAGGGGCTCGGGATGCTGCTCTTTGCCGCCAGCGTCGCCCTGGCCGCGCTCTGGCTGCGCTATGCCGATCGGTTCAACTTCGAGCCGTATCTGGCGCTCCTGGGGCTGCTCTATCCGGCGCTGCCGGTCATCGGGCAGTGGGTCGTCGGACGGCTCAACCGGGAAGTCGAGCAGGAGCGCGTCTCGATGGCCTATGCCCTCGCGTACGGATACCTGGACAACTACCTGGCGCCCGTCATCCGGCAACTCAGGCGGACGCTGCCGGAGCCGGAGCGGCTGCGTTTCTACGTGTACATCCCGGAGCGGCTCGATGAACTGCGCGGAGAGGCGATTCAGGATCTGCTGGACGAACTCGCGCGCCGGTCCTACACGGTTGAAGCCCTGGAACTGGACTTCCCCGGCCAGAAACGCCGCCGGGATCTACGCACCGCCCGCCGTCTGGACCCCGACGGGCAGGCGGAAACCGTCAAGTACTTCGACTTTCCGACGACGCTGCTCACGCTCGAACCGGCCATCCTCTACCGGCTCAACTCTCCCAGCGGCCACCTGCCCTACCGGGAGATGCGGCGGCTGGGACGGGTCTACATTCAGGAGTTTCGCCGGCAACTCGAAAGCCTGCTGCGCGAAGGCCCGTACCGCCTCATCTGCAAGCACGTGGTGATCGTCGACGGAGGAGCCGATTTCCTCGAGCGACCGCCGGAGCCGGACGAGGCACGCTGTGGCGGGGAACCCGGTTGATCATCGGATGACTTTCGGAGAGCGGCCGTGAACCTTTTCCGCACGGTCACGTACCACCTCCCATCACAACACCCTTCAACACGCTACCGGCAAAGCAATTCTTGTCTGGAAGACCCCTTGCAGTACCCTCTTCCACGGGATTTTTTTGTGCGGAGCAGCAACACACGTTACAACACTATGGCACGTGGAAGAGTCAAATGGTTCAGTGTAGAAAAAGGCTACGGCTTCATTGAACCAAAGGATGGAAGCAAAGATGTTTTCGTCCACCGGAACAACGTTGCCGGCCTCGGCTGGGACGAAGGGCTCCGGGATGGAGAAGAAGTCGAGTACGAAGTCGAGCGGACGCCCAAAGGTCTGAGCGCGCAGAACGTCGAGCGCGTCGAAGGCGACGGGATGTTCTAGGCGGCTCGTAACCGAATAGACGAAGAAAAGCCCGGTCGGAAACGGCCGGGCTTTTTTTCTTTGGGGACGAGCTATGGGCCGTCCCGCGTCAGTCGAACGGAACGCCGGTATCGCGCGAGATGCGGCGCAGGTCTTCGACGACCGGCATCGGCAGGGGGACGCCGTGCCGGCGGCGGACGGCTTCGGCCTCGCGTTCGGGGTCGCCGGGGATGAGGGGTCCGTCGGTGCCCGGGGCCGGCCGGGTGGCCCGGAAGCGGCGAATCCAGGCGTCGATCTGGCGTTTGAACGTTTCCGGGTCGATGAAGCCGGCGATCTGGAGCGCTCCGAAGAAGTGCCCGATGCCTTTGCCCACCTGCGCTTCGGGCACGCTCAGCCCCGCAGCGAAGGCCGGGGCGAACGGCGGGGCGAACGGGCCCCAGTTGGCGCCGCTGAGCACACAGCACAGGATGTCCACCATGGCCGAGAGGCAGTAGCCCTTGTGGCCGCCGTGGTCGCGGTCCATGCCCAGCGGCAGCAGCGCGCCGCCCTGGATGACGGCTTCCGGGTCGGTGGACATCCGCCCCTCGGCGTCGATGGCCCAGCCTTCGGGGATGGACCGGCGCAGGCGACGGGCGATCTCGATCTTGCCGAAGGGCACCGCGCTCGTGGCCATGTCGATCACGATGGGTGGCTCCTCCAGGCCGGGGAAGGCGATGGCGATGGGGTTGGTGCCCAGCATCCGCTCCGCGCCCCACAGCGGCGTCACCAGCGCCGATGTGTTCGTCATCGACCAGCCGATGAGGTCGCGCTCGAGCGCCTGGAGCGGGTAGTATCCGGCAATGCCGTAGTGGTTGGTGTTGCTCACGCTCACCCACCCCGAGCCGACCGCCTCTGCCTTGTCCATGGCAATGGCATTGGCGCGGGGGCCGACGACCAGGCCCAGCCCGTTGTCCCCGTCCACCATGGCCGTGCTGGGCGTCTCCCGCACGATGCGGATGGTGGGCTTCGGATTGATGCGTCCGAGCTTGAGCATGCCGTGGTAGGCGTACATCCGTGCCACGCCGTGCGAGTCGATCCCGCGCGCGTCGCTGGCCTGCAACACGTCGGCCGCCGTCACCGCGTCGTCCTCGGGCACGCCGAAGGACATGAAGACGCGCTTGCAGAACTCGTGCAGATGCTCCAGGGGATAGGTCTTGTGTTCGACGGTTTCAGCCATGGCGACGACGTATGATGGGGGCCCGGGCGGGGTCGGGGGCGGCGGTCAGTCGAACCGCTCGGCCAGTTTGTGGGTGATGAGCTTGCCGATGTTGAGGGAGGCGGTGGCGGCCGGGGAGGGGGCATTGCAGACGTTCACGACCCGGTCGGATTCCTGGATCATGAAGTCGTCGAGCATGACGCCGTCCGGGGCAACGGCCTGGGCGCGGACGCCGGCCGGGGCCTCGTGCAGGTGCTCGGCCTGGATCTCGGGCACGAGGTGCTGAAGCGCCCGGACGAACGCCGCCTTGCTGATGGAGCGCCACATCTCCCCGAGACCCGTGCGCCAGTACTTCGCGGCCAGCTTCAGGAACCCGGGGTAGGTCAGCGTTTCGATCAGGTCGCGGAGGTTGATGTCGGTCCGGCGGTACCCTTCCCGGGCGAAGGCCAGCACCGCATTCGGCCCGCACTCGACGCCGCCCTGGATCATCCGCGTGAAGTGCACGCCCAGGAAGGGAAAGCTGGGGTCCGGGACGGGGTAGATCAGCCCCCGGCAGAGGTGCTCGGCTTCGGGCTTGAGTTCGTAGTACTCGCCGCGGAACGGGACGATCTGCACCGTGGGACGCTGGCCGCTCAGCGCCGTCACCCGGTCCGAATGCAGCCCGGCGCAGTTGACGACGTACCGGGCGGCGACATCCCCCGCGCGGGTCTGCACGATGATCCGATCCGCACGCCGCTGCATACCGATCACGCAGGCGTTCGTCCAGATGGCATGCCCGTGGGCCTCGATGCACTCGCCCAGGCGCCGGCATACCTGCTTGTAGTCGACGATGCCGGTTTCGGGGACGTGGATGGCCCGCAGCCCGGCCGCGTGGGGTTCGATCTCGTGCAATCGCTCCCGGCCGATCACTTCGCACGCGACGCCGTTGGCCTGCCCGCGCTCGTAGATGCGCTGAAGGATGGGCAGCTCCGCTTCGGACGTGGCGACGATGACCTTGCCGCACCGGTCGAAGGGGATGCCTTCCTCCTCACAGAACGCCTCCATCAACTGCTTGCCTGCGCGGCAGTTGAGCGCCTTCAGCGAGCCGGGGCGGTAGTAGATGCCGGAGTGCAACACCCCGGAGTTGTGCCCGGTCTGGTGATGGGCCAGGCCGGCTTCTTTCTCCAGAACCACCAGCGAGCGCTCCGGGTGGTGGCGGGTGAGCTGATAAGCCGTCGCCAGGCCGACGATGCCGCCGCCGACGATGGCAATGTCCACCGTGTGGGTCATGAGAAGCGGATAGAGAAAGAGGGAGGGCGAGAGGTCCGCAGCGCCCTACCGGGGCAGCGGACGGATGCTCACCTCGCGGAAGTAGACGACGTCCTCCGGTCCGTGATTCTGCAGGCCGATGTACCCGTAGAGCGGTCGGCGGCCCCGGTCGGGCTCCCACCAGATGCGTTTTTCCGGGACCGGGTCGCCTTCGGTGAAGTCCGTCACCAGCACGTCGTTGACGTGCACCGTCGTCCGTGGGCCGTCCAGCGTGATGATCATGGTATTCCAGTCCCCCGAGCGGCCGGGGCGGGCCTGGACCTTCGTCATCGAGTAGATGGCGCCGGTGGCGTGGTAGTCGTCCTCGGCATCGTTGATCTGGATTTCGTAGCCGCGCATGACGGGCATCCACGGTTCGATGGGCCGTTCCGGGATGCGGACGAAGACGCCGGAGTTGGATTCCGGCCGCTCCGGGCGATAGACGACGCGGATCTGGACGTCGCCCAGCTTGTCGCGGGTGTACCAGAACAGGCCCATGCCGCCCCGGGTGCGGAGCGCATCGCCCTCGACGTCGAAGCCGCCCGGACCGACCTGTTGCCAGGCGTCTGTGTGGGCAGGGTCCAGAATGACCTGCCAGCCGTCGTCCGGAGTGCTGGCACAGCCGACGAGCAGCAGCAGGCACACCCCGGTCCAGCCATAACGAAGCATCAGCGTACGGGTTTGAGCGTGGGGGGCGGAGCGATCAGCGTACGCCCATCAGCAGATCGAAGACCAGTTGGTCGAGCCGTTCGTAGGCCAGTCCGCGCGCGGCGATGGCCCGGCGGTCGAAGGCGTGGGCTTTGAGCGCCTCGGCATGGGCCCGCGTGTAGGGGGCGCCGGGGTCCGGGATGCCCTGGACCGGCGGGTTGATCTCGGCCAGCAGCGCCTGGATCTCCGGGTCCTCGTTGAACTGCCGGGCCTTCTCCTTGAGGATCAGGTAGCTGCGCATGCAGCCGCGGGCGAAGTCCTTCACGCCGTCGAGGTCTTCCGTGCGGTAGGCATGGGCGTCGTAATGACGCGGCCCTTCGTAGCCGACGTCCTCCAGGAACTTGACCAGGAAGAAGGCCTGCTTCCACAGGTGCGAGGCGAAGCGGAAGTCCTGGTCGTAGCGGCCGGGGTTCTGGTCGTTGAGGTCGATGTGGAAGAGCTTCCCGGCATCCCAGGCCTGGGCCACGGCGTGGAGGAAGTTGAGCCCGGCCATCTGCTCGTGGGCCACCTCCGGGTTGACGCCCACCATCTCGGGGTGGTCCAGCGTTTCGATGAAGCCCAGCATGGCCCCCGTCGTGGGCAGGTAGATGTCCCCGCGGGGCTCGTTCGGTTTGGCCTCCAGCGCAAACTTCAGCGCATAGCCCTGGTCGAGGGCATAGGCACAGAGGAAGTTCAGCGCCTCCCGCATGCGTTTGATGGCCTCCACGGGGTTCTTCGTCGCGTCCGACTCCGTCCCCTCGCGGCCGCCCCAGAACACGTACGTCTCAGCCCCGAGCTCGACGCCCAGGTCCATGGCCTGCATGGTTTTTTGCAGGGCGTAGGCCCGCACGGCCGGATCGTTTGAGGTGAAGGCGCCGTCCTTGAACACGGGGTCGGTGAACAGGTTGGTGGTGGCCATGGGCACCTTCAGGCCCGTCTCCTCCAGCGCCCGCTTGAAGTCGCGCACGATCCGATCGCGCTCGGCCGGCGTCGCGTCGATGGGGACGAGGTCGTTGTCGTGCAGGTTCACGCCATAGGCGCCGACTTCGGCCAGCAGGTGGACGATTTCCACCGGGGAGATGGGAGGGCGCACCGGCTCGCCGAACGGGTCGCGTCCGACGTTGCCAACGGTCCAGAGGCCGAAGGTGAACTTGTGCTCGGGTCGAGGCTCGTAGGAGGTGGACATAATGTCTGGGTCGTGGGTGGGAACGTCAGGCTGGGGGTGGGTCGCCGGGAGGCCGCCTCTGTGGCAGGGTCGCCTCTGGGGCCGACTCCGGGGGGGCAGGCCGTCCCGGTGTTCGGCGGCCTGCCATCGGCGCTAACTTAGGGTTCCCCGTCAAAAAATGCGCGGTGGCTACCGGCCAAAAATCCCGGCGCGGACGGTGGCGGGGCCGGGCGTGCCCGGGGCGCAGGCGCTCGTGCCGTGGGGGTGGCCCGCGGGCGGCTGGTTGACAATGCTGGGATGGGCAAATATTTTCACAAAGCAGGGGCATACAGGAAGGGCCCCACCGGCACGTTCCCCGTCGAATCCCCTGTGGCCGGCCGTATGTGGAGCCGACGCCCGACGGAGCTCCCGTCCTCCGGCACGTTCCGCCTCCGGGCGCCCTCCGGTTGTTCTGTTTCCAGCCCTGTCATGAGCCCACGAAGCACCATGCGATACGCGACCCTGTCCGTCCTGGCCTTTGGCCTGGGGATGACCCTTACGGCCTGCGCTCCCGAGAACCCCCGCGAGGCCGACACCATGGCGGAGGCATCGGAGGAGGCCATCAACACGCTCACCCCGGCCGAGGAAGCGGAAGGCTGGCGGCTGTTGTTCGATGGCGAGACGTTCGACGGCTGGCGCGGGCTGGGGCGGGACGAGGTGCCCACGCAACACTGGGTGATCCAGGACGGCACCATCCACAAGATCCCCGCCGACCAGGTCCCCGTTCAGGCCGACGGCCAGCCGCTCGAAGGGGGCGACCTCATGACGGTCGATACGTTCGAGAATTTCGAGCTGACCTTCGAGTGGAAGATCAGCGAAGCCGGCAACAGCGGGGTCAAGTACAACGTCTCTGAGGAGATGTCGACGTCCTACGACCCGCCGTATGCGGCGCTCGGCTTCGAGTATCAGATCCTGGACGATCAGGGCCACCCCGATGCGCAGAACGGCCCGACGCGCATGGCCGGCGCCCTCTACGATATCTTCCCGCCGTCCGAGGACAAGGTGCTCATGCCGGTCGGGGAATGGAACAAGAGCCGCATCGTCTTCCGTGGTCTGCACGGAGAGCACTGGCTCAACGGCGTCAAGGTCGTCGAGTTCGACCTCGATTCGCCCGAGTTCCGGGAGGCTTTCCAGGCCAGCAAGTACCGCGACATCCCCCACTTCGCCGAGAAGCGCGCCGGCCACATCGTCCTCCAGGATCACATCGACGCGGTGTGGTTCCGCAACCTGAAGATCCGCGAGCTTCCGGCGTCCTGATCTCATCTCCGAGATTCGTCTATGCCACCCACCTTTTCACGTCGACGGTTCATGGCAACCGCCGCCCTGGGGGCGGTCGGGCTGGCCGCGGCTCCCCGGCACGGTATCGGGGCGGGGGGAGGGCACGGGGCGATGGCCGGCGGCCTGCGGCTTGGAGTGGCCAGCTACTCCCTCCGAGCCTTCAGCCGGGCCGAGGCCCTTGCGATGGTCCGGGCGCTCGGGACGCCGTACATCAACCTGAAGTCGTTTCACCTCCCGTATGACGCGTCCCCGGCCGAGATAGCCGCCGCCCGTGAGGAGCTGGCCGCGGCGGGTCTGGAGGTCGTCGGCGGGGGGACGATCACGCTGCGCGAAGACGATGACGAGCACATCCGGCCGTACTTCGAGTATGCCCGGCAGGCGGGGATGCCGCTCATGGTGATTGCGCCGACGCCGGAGGTGATGCCCCGCGTCGAGCGGTTCGTGAAGGCCTATGACATCCGCGTCGCCATCCACAACCACGGGCCGGAGGACCCCTATTTCCCGGCTCCGAGCGATGGGTTGAAGGTCATCCGCGACATGGACCCCCGCGTCGGCCTCTGCGTGGACGTCGGGCACACGGCCCGGACCGGTGTCGACGTGGTGCAGGCCATCGCCGATGCCGGGGATCGGGTGCTGGATCTGCACCTGAAGGACCTCCGTGATCTGTCTGACAAGGACAGCCAGTGCATCGTGGGCGAGGGGGCGATGCCGATCGTCGAGATCTTCCGGCAACTCATCGCCATGAACTTCCAGGGGGCGGCCAACCTGGAGTACGAGATCGACCCGGACGATCCCCTGCCGGGCATGAAACAATCGTTCGCCTACATGCGCGGGGTGCTGGCCGGGCTGGGGCATCCGGGATAATCCTTTTTTCCACGCGTTTTCCTGTCATCCAACGGTCAAGCCCATGGCCCCTCACGACGCCGGCCGGCGTTCTTTCCTCAAAACGATGGCGGCCGGAGCGGCCGGGACGACCCTCTCCGGCGGCATGACGGCCCGCAGCTACGCACGCATCGCCGGGGCCAACGACCGCGTCTCGGTCGGGATCATCGGCATGGGGCGTATGGCGCGCGGGCACCTGAACAACCTGCTGGGCTTCGAGGACGTGCAGGTCACGGCGATCTGTGACGTCTACGAGCCCAACCTGGCCTATGGGCTCCGCCGGGCCGACGGCGCCGACGGCTTCCGCGACTTCCGCGCGCTGCTAGACCGGGAGGACGTCGATGCCGTCGTCGTCGGCTCCCCGGATCACTGGCACGCCTTGCACACCGTCCTGGCCTGTCAGGCCGGCAAGGACGTGTACGTCGAGAAGCCGATCAGCCTGACCGTGGCCGAGGGGCGCAAGATGGTCGAGGCGGCCCACCGGTACGACCGCGTGGTGCAGGTGGGCACGCAGCAGCGCTCCAACCCCATCTTCCGGCAGGCCGTCGAGATCATCCACCGCGGTGACCTCGGCGAGATCAGCTTCGTGCGGACCTGGAACGTCAGCAATGCCTACCCCGACGGCATCGGCTCCCCGCCCGACTCGGCGCCGCCGCCGGATCTCGACTGGGACCTCTGGCTTGGCCCCGCGCCCCGCGTGGCCTTCAACCCCAACCGCTTCGGGGTGCAGCTCAACGAGCAGGGCGATTATACCCGCTGGGCGACCTTCCGCTGGTTCTGGGATTATGCGGGAGGCATGATGACCGACTGGGGCGTGCACCTGCTCGACATCGTCCACTGGGCCATGCAGGTCGACTATCCCGAGTCCGTCTCGGCCTCGGGCGGCAAGTTGCTCCTCCGGGACAACCGCGAGACGCCGGACACCCTCGTGGCGACGTTCCGTTATCCCTCGTTCGTGTGCACCTACGAGAACCGGGTCTGCAACGGCTTCCCTCTCGAAGGGCGCGGGTACGGCATCCTCTTTCACGGCACCCGCGGCACGCTGTTCGTCAATCGGCAGGAACTCGAAGTGGTGCCCGAGGCCGGCAGTGACCTGCAGCCGCTGGCTTCCCGCGAGGGACGGGGCGGCCACGCCGCGCACATGCGCGATTTCATCGACGCCGTCAAGGCCCGCACCCAGCCCGTCTGTGACATTGAAACGGGGCATCGCTCCAGCAGCGTGGCCATGCTCGGTAACATCGCCTACCGGTCCGGCCGCCGCATCGACTGGGACGGGCAGCGGGAGCGCATCCTCGGAGACGACTACGCCGCCTCCCTGCTCTGGAAGCCCTACCGCGGTGCATGGTCGCTCGACGGCTGAGCACCCCCGACGTTCTGCTTCTTGTTCTGCTCCTTCAAGAACCCATGGGCATCGACCCGCCTCCGTCGTCGGAACGGGGCGGTGCCGCCTGTATTCCCTCTCATGAACGCTGGTGATCGAGATGCATGTACACCCATTTTTTCGCGGAGCCCTCTACGCGGCCGTGGCCGGTGCCTGCCTGCTGGGCACGGTCGGCTGTGGGCCGCAGGACTCGGGAGCGCAGGATACCGCGGCCCGTGAGATGAGCGTCGAGGTGGTGCACGACGAGGCGGCCCGGCAGGTCCGGGTCCTGGTGGGCGGGGAGCTGTTCACGGCGTACCGGTATGATACCGACGTGACCGGGCTCAAGAAACCGGTGCTCTACCCCGTACGGACGGCGGATGGCACCGACATCACCCGTGGGTACCCCCTCGAGAAGCGCGCCGGGGAGCGAGCCGATCACCCGCATCACGTGGGGCTGTGGCTCAACTACGGCGACGTGAACGGGTTGGATTTCTGGAATAACTCCACGGCCATCCCGCCCGAACGGGCGCCTCAGATGGGCACCATCCGTCACGTGGCCGTCACGCAGACCGAAGGGGGGGACGGCAGCGGCAGCCTCACGGCCACCGCCGAGTGGGTGGATCCCGAGGGGAACGTGCTGCTGCAGGAGGAGACCCGTTACGTGTTCCACGCCGAGCCGGGGGTGCGCATCATCGACCGGATCACCACGCTGACGGCCGTTCAGGACGTGCTGTTCAAGGACAACAAGGAAGGGATGCTGGGCCTGCGCGTGCGGCGCGAGCTGGAGATGCCTACGGATCGCCCCATCCTGTTGACCGACGAGCAGGGGCAGCCCATGCCCGAGCGGGTGCTGGACAATACGGGCGTGTCGGGGCATTACCGCAACAGCGAAGGCGTCGAAGGCTACCCCGACGTCTGGGGTAAGCGAGCCCGGTGGATGACGCTGTCGGGGGTCGTCGAAGGCGATAGCGTGACGATCGCCATCTTCGATCACCCGAGCAACGTAGGCTTCCCGACCTACTGGCACGCCCGTGACTATGGGCTGTTCGCCGCCAACCCGCTGGGGCAGGCCGTCTTCACCGACGGCGCCCAGGCGTTGAACTTCTCGTTGGATCAGGGTGCCTCCACGACGTTCCGGTACCGGATTGCGGTGATGGACGGGGCCATGCCGTCCGAGGCCGTCGAGCAGCGGTACCAGGCGTTTGCGACCACCACGCTGTGAACGAGAGCAGCGCGTGAAGAAGGGACGGTTCGCGTGACGTTCGAGCCCGTCTGCAGAACGGTGGGCTCCGGTTCGCTGTTTTCGTCATCCCGGCGTGGAAGCGCTAGCACGCCTCAGCACCCCCGCCGCATCGTGTCTTCGAGCGATGCGGCGGGGTTTTTTTCAGGGCCTTCGCTCGCCGGATGCAGGGAAAATGGAAGCGCTTACATTTTGGCGTAAATCGTTAAATAGCACTGCCGAAGTGCCCTTGACTTAGGGGTTCTTCTTTTGTAGGATATTTCACACTCCACGCGCTTCATGACGCAGGCGTGCCGTTGGGCAACCGCTCCGTGCAGATGGTTTCAGGCGGCCACCTGGGTCAACCAGCGATTCCCCATCCAGACGCCCATCCCTGGCCCGATGAATCCGGTATGCGACGCGTCGTTTCCCGGAAGCGGTTTCGGAGGTCGGCCCCGTCCGGCGCGAGTGCGGTGGGTTTCGCCCCGGAAGCGGAAGCCCTTCGCGCCAATGCGCGCACGAATACCGGTGGTCGGTGACGGCCCTGCGCAGGGACCCACCGCCATCCTTCTGTCAACCTCAGTATCCATCCCAGCATGACCCACAGTTACGGAGGACCAGTCATGAGATCATCGGTCTTGCTTGCCGGGAGGCCAACGGCATTCTTGCTAATGCTGGCCTTCCTGCTCCCGGTCACCGCGTACGCGCAATCCGGGCGCATTGCGGGCCGGGTGACGGATGCCCGGAGCGGGCAGCCCATCCCCGGCGTCAACGTCGTCATCGAGGGGACCACGGTGGGGACGGCGACGGACGTCGACGGCTACTACTCGATCATCAACGTGGCTCCGGGCGTCTACAACCTGCGCGCCACGTTCATCGGGTACACCCCGCTCGTGGTGGAGGGGGTCGAGGTCAACATCGACCTGACGACGACGGTGGACTTCGAGCTGCAGGAGGAGGCGATCGGCCTGGAGGAGGTGGTCGTGACCTCTACGCCGCCGATCATCCAGCGGGACATCGCCGGGTCGGAGCGCAACATCAGTGCGGAGGAAATTCAGAATGCGCCCTACCAGAACATCAACCAGGTGATCACTTCACAGGTGTCCATCAATTCCGTCGGGCGATTCAATGATCGCCCGGAGATTCGTGGCTCGTCGATCGAGGAGTCGAAGTTTATCGTAGATGGCATCGACCAGAGCGATCCCCTGACGAACCGTCCCTACACGCGGATCAATCTGGACGCGGTGCAGGAAGTGAAGATGCAGACGGGTGGGTTCTCGGCCGAGTACGGTAACCTGCGGTCGGGTGTGGTCAACGTGGTCACGCGTGAGGGAGGCGATCGGTACTCCGGCTCCTTCAACATCCAGTACAGCCCGCCTGGCCTCAAACACTTTGGCCCGATGCCTTACGGTCATGCTTCTGCAGTGACTAAACCATTTGTGGAGCCGTGGCAAGCTTTTTCGAGTACGAACGAGTTTGCCGAGGAAGGCTTCGCCGGGTGGCTGGCCGAGGCGGCCAGTCCCTCCCGCGACCCGCAGCACACGGGTAGCGCCGCGGAGCTCTACGCGCTGTGGCTGTGGCGGCACCGGTCGCAGGATTCCATCGACATGCTCAAGGAATTGTCCCGTAATGGTGGCAACATCCGGGCCGCGTGGGAGGCCGTGCATGGTTCGCTCCCCGCAGGGGCCACGATTCCGGACGGCATCGGCACGGTGGACGTGGAGTTCGCGCCGGGCATCGACCCGGATGAGCAGACGTTCCATCAGACGGGAGACATGCCGGATTACAATATCAGTGCCACCTTCGGCGGGCCGGTTCCTTTTCTGAACCCGGTGAAGTTTTTCCTCGCCTACGATCGGCAACAGATTGAGTATGCGGCTGAGTTTCCGCAGCCGGCCTACGTGGACAACAGCCTGCGGGGGAAGGTGACCACCCGGATCGGGAACACGAAGATCAACCTGAACGGCTTCTGGTCGCGCCAGAAAGGCGGTGACGGCGGCCAGGGCCCCGGGATTGATGGCTGGATTTCGACCAACCCATATCGTCAGCTCGGTGGATCGAACAAATTCTGGTATTCGCACTGCGCTGTGCCCGGCCAGCAGACGCGGCAGATCTATGCCGCGCAGTTGACGCACACGTTCAATGCCAACACGTTTGCGCAACTGGACGTGTCGCATCACCGGACGGACTACAAGATGCTCAACGACGTCCGTGAAACGAAGCCGCTGGCTGCCGTGCCGGGGCAGACCTCGGCGCTGCAGGGGCTCTTGAACCCGGACGGTGAGTCCTTCGACGAGATCAAGGACTGGGCGCGCATTCGTATCGGCGATTACTGGTACGACGAGGCGCCGGTGGGTTACAGCCCGGTCTGGTGGGTGGACGTGACGGGTTATTACCGTATGTCCTCCTGCAACGTGCGTTACAACAACACGTACTCGCGCAAGTGGGAGGCAAAGGGGTCCGTGACGAGCCAGGTCAACCGTAACAACCAGGTCAAGGCCGGCTTCACGGTGCAGAACGTGACCCTGCATCAGTACTACTATGCGCTGGACCCCTCGGTCAACGGCGGTAGCCTCGATCAGGCCGATGCGCGGCCCTGGATGGTCGGCCTCTACGCGCAGGACAAGATCGAGTACCAGGGCTTCGTGGCCAACATCGGGTTGCGGCTCGACGGCATCCTGCACGATGCCTTCCCGCTGCTCGACGGCACCGGGGATGCCGGTCCGTACTCGACCTACCTGCTTCAGGGCAACACGATCCGTACGGATTACGACCCGAACAGCCCCGACTACGACCCGGAGAAGCCGACGGAGATCCGGCTGAGCGATCAACTGGCGCGGGAGAAGACGAGCCAGTGGCGGCTCAGCCCGCGCATCGGGATCTCGCATCCGATCTCGACCGTGGCCAAACTCTTCTTCAACTACGGCCACATGTACCAGTGGGCAGACCTGTTCTCCTACTACCGCATCAACTACAACACCCGGCAGGGTAACCGGGTCAGTTCAATGGGTAACCCCTTGCTGGGACCTGCTCGGACGATCGCCTACGAGGTGGGCTACGAGCAGAACCTGTTCGACCGGATGAACCTGCGGCTGACGGGGTACTACAAGGACATCAACGACGAAGCGGACTGGGCCTCGTATGTGCCCCTCGGTGAGAGCAGCTACTCGCGGCGCACGAACCAGCGGTTCCGCGACGTGCGCGGCGTGGAAGCGTTCCTCGAGCTGCGCCGGGGTGTGGTGACATTGCCTTACGGTATGGACCTGAGTGGCTGGGGCAGCGTGAACTACCTGGTCGAGAGCGGCGGTGAGTTCGGGTATGATCAGTTCTTCGAAGACCCGACGCGCCAGCCGCGCCAGGTGTCCACGGAGGTGTCCGACCCGGACGTGCGCCCGCTGGTGAAGCTGAACGTGAGCCTCTCGACGCCGGAGGAACTGGGGCCGGGCGGCAACGGCTTCTCCCTGCTGGGGGGACTAGACGTAAGTCTGATGTATGAATGGCAGCGCGGCTTCCAGTTCACCTGGAACCCCGAAAACTACCCGCTGGTGGAGAACAACGTCCGCTGGGCCCCCTACAAACGGTGGGACCTGCGCCTCACGAAGAGCCTCTTCACGCAGGGCCGCTTCGACGCGATGTTCTACCTGGACATCACCAACCTCTTTAACCAGAAGTATCTGCATCCCCCGGCAAATACCGACATCAGCAATACAGCGGACAGCTTTGCGTGGGACGGACAGAAATGGTTCAATAACCAGTTCGTCAACTACATGGAGTCGCTGGATCTGAAGGTGAATGAGGATGGCTCGGTGGAAGGGAGCCAGCGGCCAGGAGATTACAAAGGGGACAACATCGACCTGCCCGACTGGGATAGTTGGAGCTTCCTGGACAAGCGGGACATCTACTTCGGCATCCGGCTGTACTTCTAATGTCTGACCCCATGCCTGCAGCCGGCGGATGAGTCTGCGCTCATCCGCCGGCGGGTCGGCTCCCTTCATGGAACAGGGGAGGCACTCCACTACCTCCCCTGTTTCATGAAGGACAGGGGAGATCTGGCCTCGGCCCGGCGCTCGGAACCTCGCACGTGTTGCCGGAACGCGTCAGCCTTCCTCTGACGGCCCCTGACGATATGCCGGTCCGGGCATACCATGCGCGAAGGGGCGCCCCCCGCGGCATGGCTCGGGCCATCCGACATCCCACACGAACCAAGGAGACCACCGATCATGTGGAAAATCGCTACCACCGGGATGCTGCGTTTCTGTGGCATCCTGGCACTCTTCCTCCTCGTAGCTCCCATGACGGCCCTGGGGCAACAGGGCCGAACGTTGAACATCGGCGCGCTCGAGTATTTCACCAACGAGATCATGAGCGCCGATGACATGAACTGGCCGCGAGGCGTCCGGCACATGGCCCCCGAGATGCTGGACACCTACGGCATCACCGTCGGCCTGCGCAGGACCTGGACGGCTCCGGACGGGCAGACTTATAATGTCCAGGTGGCTCAGGTGATGCAGAACAAGTTCTCGGACATCGAGAACGTCACCGTTCCGGTCAGCGGTGCCTTCAAACGCGTTCACCGCAACCCCTATCCCACGAAGCAACTCGACGGGGTCAACTGGACGCAAACCTTCGATCAGAACGATCCGGTCGATCCGACCATCCCCTCGGATGCGATGATCTACACGGCCATCGACCTGTGGCCGAACGCCAACCCGCGCATGGATATCCGGGTGGAGCGCTGGGCTTACGTCTTTGCCAACGACGACTATGATGACATGGTCATCATGGAGTACCGGATCTCCAACACCGGTTCGCAGACGGCGGAAGACGTCGTGATCGGCCTCAACGCGGCCGTCCACTCGGAGGCGCACTACCCGGGTGACCTCTGGGGCGACTACTACGGTGCCACGTATCCGCGGTACGTGGGCGGCGATGCCAGCGCCGACTCCCTGCGGATGTGGTATGCCTGGCGCGCGGACATGTCCTCGAGTGGAAATCAGGACGACACCGGCGATCCGCACTCGCAATGGGGCTACTTCCAGGAGCCGCAGTTCATGGGCCACATCGTCCTGCATGCCGATGCCAGCGCTTCGGACGAAAGTGACGACCCCAACCAGCCGTTCAAAGCCGGCTGGTCGCAGCGGGACAAGGTGAAGAACCTCAACGAGGCCAGTCAGACGGAGGTCTATAACTTCCTGGCCAACTCCTGGGACGTGCCGGACTACCCGTACGATACGTTTTACGACAGCGACCGCAATCCCAGCACGCGGGAGAACGGCTACTTCCGTGTGCTGGAGAAAGAGCCCGGCAAAGTGGCTCCCTACGGGATCGACCTGTATAGCTTCGATTCGGAGCAGGAGCAGGAGAAGAACGGGTTCTTCGGCTTCGGTCCCTACACGCTCGCGCCGGGTGAGGACGTGCGTATCGTGACGGCGTTCGTAGGAGGGGTGATTCCCTCGCGGCTGGCGATCGATGCCGGCCGGGCGTGGAACGGCGGCTTCGAAGGCCGCCCGGTCTTCGGGGTCTGTGACCTCTACGTGGCCAACCAGGCCGTCCCGTGCAACAACATGCCCGGTCCGCTTTCCTACAGCGACATGCACGGCCATCCCATCGTGCAGTCCGGGGATGTCTACGGGCTGGAATTCGATCCGGTGAACGGCGGCCTGAAGGTGACCGATGCGCCCCTCGTGCCCGGTGGAAATACGTTGACCAAGACGCAGAAGGACGACATCATCTACCTGGGCCAGAAGCTGATGTTCGAGACGGCCTCGATCGCCAAGCGCGTCTGGGACAGCGGCAACGTGAAGTACGGCCAGGGCACCTTCAACATCCCCTATGCGCCGGCGGCCCCCAGCCTCGTGGGCCTCTCGGAGAACGACCAGATCCGCCTGCAATGGTCGGACAACACCCTGGACAACAGCCGGGGGGGGACGATCACCGGCTGGCGCGTGTATCGGGAATACAAGCGGCCTCCGGCGTTGACGTCGCCCTATGACACCACGTTCATCCGGATCGCGGACCTGCCGGTCAGCCAGACCGAGTATGTCGATACCGACGTGGTTCGCGGTGAGGATTACTACTACTACATCGTGGCCGTCAACGACCAGGGCATCGAGAGCAGCCCCTTCCAGAACCGCACCGGTACGTCGGCCAACAAGGAGGACGAGGCGCTGGCTCCCACCCGGGCGCCTGCGGAGACGTGGCGGAGCGAGGATCCACTGGAGGGGGTGGTGGTCGTGCCCAACCCCTACCATGTGCAGGCCGCTCAGAAGTATCCCGGCAAGCGCCTGAACTTCCTCAACCTGCCCGCCTATGCGAACGTCCACATCTACACGATGACGGGGGATCGCATTCAGACCCTGGAGCATGACGCCAACACGGGCGACATCGACTGGGAGCGTCAGGATACCTTCAGCACGATGGAGATCGTCAGCGGTGTGTATCTCTACGTCGTCGAGGAGTTGGACGGCCCGCGGGGTAACCCGACCGGCCGCACGGCCATCGGCAAGTTCGTGGTCATCAAATGAGCCCGGACCCCCGCATCGCAGGCTTTCTCTCACTTTGACACGGATATGGTCATGAAAAAGCTTACCTATACCGGGCTGATCCTGGCGCTCCTCGTGGCTCTCGGGTCCGCAGGGACGGCCCTGGCGCAACCGACCAAGTACGCCCAGGCCGGGATGCCCTTCCTCAAGATCGACGTTGGCAGCCGCATCGCGGCCATGGGCGGTGCGCACGCCAGCGTGCAGGGCTCGGCCAACGACATGTTCTCGAACCCGGCCGGCCTCGCCTTCCTGGAGGGCGTCGACGCCTCGTTCACGACGACGAGCTGGATCGCCGACATCAGCCATTACGGCCTCGGAGTGGCGTTCCGCGCCGGCAACATCGGGACGTTCGGTCTCAGCTACATCTTCATGGACTACGGCGACTTCGTCCGCACGGTGCCCTACACGGGGACCGACCCCGCGCTCCGGAACCAGGGCTACCTCACCAACGGCACCTTCTCGGTGAACGAGTACGCCATCGGGCTATCCTACGCCCGGCAGATCACCGGCCAGTTCTACGTCGGCGGGCATTTCCGCTACGCCAGCCAGGATCTGGGCAACATCGTGATCTTCGACCAGGTGCGCGGTACCGAGGTGGACCAGGAGAACCAGGTGAACAACCTGGTCTTCGACTTCGGGACGATGTACTACACCGGCTTCCGGGATCTGCGCTTCGGCATGTCGATCCGCAACTTCTCGAACCAGTCGGACTACTACGACCAGCGCTTCGAGCTGCCGCTGACGTTCGACTTCGGGGTGGCGATGGATCTGCTCTCGCTGGCGGCCAACCCGCCGGGCGGTGAGAACAGCGCGCTGACGGTGGCGCTGGACTGGCAACACCCGCGTGACTATGAGGAGCGCCTCCACCTGGGCCTGGAATACGGGTTCATGGACATGGTCTTCCTGCGCGGCGGTTACAAGTTCAACTACGATGAAGAAGGGCTCACGGCGGGCATCGGGGTGAAGCTGGGCCTGGCCGGCTACGGCATCAAGGCCGAGTATGCGTACTCGGACTTCGGAGACTTCTTCGGCAACGTCAACCGGATCACGCTGGGCGTCTTCGGGTTGCAGGAGTAACCTGTTTCATACACCCGGCCTGTCATCGGGAGCGGCGGCTCCGGCAGGGTGCCCCGGCAGCCTGTCCGGGTCCGCCGCCCCTGTCATGATGTGCCCGACCTGTCCATGGGATGATGGCCCCGTTGCTTTGCCGCGCCGCCCTGGCGCTCTCGATCCTGGTGGTGCTGGCCGGTTGTTCCGGGAAATCCCAGCCCACCGAGCCGCAGAACCAGACGCCGGATTTCATTCTCGAGGATCACCTCGGCAATGTCTTCCAGCTATCGGAGCACCAGGGCACCCCGGTGATGCTCCACTTCTTCGCCACCTGGTGCGAGATCTGCCAGTCGGAGACGCCGATCCTGAACGAGCTGTACGCCGAGTACTCGCGCAACCAGCTCATCCTGGTCGGGGTGGCGGTGGACGGCGCGCACAAGGACGCCGTGGAGGCGTTCGCGGAAACGTATCAGGTGCAGTATCCGCTGTTGCTGGATGCGACGGGACAGGTCTCGCGCGCATACGGGGTGACCCAGACCGTGCCGGTGACTTATTTCATCGGAAAGGATGGGGTCATCATCGGCGCGGCCAGCGGCTATCGCAGTAAGGAGGAGTTCCAGCGGGCCATCCAGCAGATGTTGTGAGGCAGGGCGCGGTTTGCGGGGCGTGACGTTTCCGTAGTGTTCCGGGGCAATGAACCCGGATGGTCTGTATCGTCCTTTCTTTTCTTCACCCTGATCGTCCGCCTGTCTGCTCGTGCGTATTTCGTTTGATGTGATAAGGGATGAACTCCGTCGCATCCTGCTCCAGGAAGGCTTCACCCCGGCCCGCGCCGAGCGCTGTGCCACCCTGTTTGCCGAAACCAGCCTGGACGGCGTCTATTCCCATGGCCTGAATCGATTCCCCCGGTTCGTCACGATGATCCGGCAGGGCACGATCGACGTGGCCGCCGAGCCGGTGTGCGTAGAGGCGTTCGGGGTGCTGGAACGATGGGATGGACGGCGCGGCCCCGGCAACCTGAATGCCGAGATTGCCATGGCGCGCACCATCGAGCTGGCCCGGACACACGGCATGGGATGCGTGGCGCTGCGCAATACCAACCACTGGATGCGTGGCGGTACGTATGGCTGGCAGGCCGCGCGGGCCGGGATGATCGGGATCTGCTGGACCAACACCAACCAGAACCTGCCTCCCTGGGGAAGCCGCGAGCCGCGCATCGGCAACAACCCGCTCATCATGGCCGTGCCGCGCGCCGCGGGTGCCGTCGTGCTGGACATGGCCCTGTCGCAGTTCTCCTACGGGGCGCTGGCCTCCTACCGGCGGCAGGGGCGCCGGCTGTCCGTTCCCGGCGGCTACGACGCCGAAGGCCGCCTGACGGATGACCCCGGCGCCATCGAGGAGGCCGGCCGGCCGCTGCCGATCGGCTACTGGAAGGGGTCGGGCCTGTCGATCTTGCTCGACATGATCGGGGCGCTGCTGGCCGCCGGGCAACCGACGCACCGCATCCCGAACGACCCCCTGCAGGAAGCCGGCCTGACGCAGGTCTTCCTGGCCTTCGACGTGTCCCGGCTCTTCCCCGACGGAGGTGTCGATGCCCTGCTCGACGAGATCGTGGCGCATCTCCATGCTTCGGCCCCCGCCGAGGGGGTGGACCGGGTCTATTATCCGGGCGAGCGGACACTCCTCACGCGCCGGGAGAACCGGGAGCGAGGCATCCCGGTCGACCCGGACATCTGGGCGGCGGTACAGGCCCTCTGACCGGCACCGCCGTGGGGGTTGCCCGGGGTGTTGCCCCGTGTTTTTATGAGCCGAGGATCATGACCGAACCTGTCGATACCGTCCGCTGGGGCCTCATCGGAGCCGGCGACGTCGCCGAGCACAAAGGCGGCCCGGCCCTCTACCATGTCCCCCACTCCCGCCTCGTCGCCGTGATGAGCCGCCGCCCCGAACGGGCACGGAGCTTCGCCGAGCGGCACGGCGCCGACCGCTTCTACACCGACGTGGACGACCTCCTGGCCGATGAGGCGGTGAACGCCGTGTACATCGCCACGCCGCCCCACGTCCATTGCGAGCTGACCGAGCGGGCCGCGGCGGCGGGCAAGCACGTGCTCTGCGAAAAGCCGATGGCGATGACCGTGGCCGAGTGCCGCCGCATGATCGAGGCCTGCAAGGCTGCCGGCGTGCAACTCATGATCGCGTATTACCGCCGGTTCTTCCCGGCCTACGTCCGCATCAAGGCGCTGCTGGACGACGGCGCCATCGGGACCCCGTTGCAGGTCCGCGCCCATGTAGCCAGCCCCTACCAGCCCCGCCCCGATGGCGAGCGCCGATGGCTCGTCCAGCCCGGGGTGGCCGGCGGCGGCTTCCTGACCGACGTGGCCACGCATCGCCTCGATCTCATGACCTATTACATGGGCCGGCCTACGCACGTGGCTGCCTTCACCGATACCCTTCGGTACGACTTCGACGTCGACGATGCGGATGTGGTGATCCTGCGCTTCGACGGTGGGGGACAGGGATCGGGGCTGTTCAGCTGGAGCACCGGGGTGGAGGTCAACGAGTTCGAGATCTGCGGGACGGCCGGAAGGATCCTGGGGCGGGACATCGGGCAGGGGCGATTCGAGGTGACGGCCGGCGGTGCTACGGAAACGTTTCATCTGCCGCCGCCTTCGATCACGCATCAGCCGCTCGTCGAGCACTTCGTGTCGTGCCTGCGTGCGGGGCAGCCCAACCGGCTCCCGGGCGAGGAGGGGATGCAGGCCACCCGCATCACGGAAGCCGCCTACCGATCCTCCCGGGATGCCGTCGTCGTGCGCCTGTGAATCCGGCTCCGGTCCGGGACGGCTTCGACGGATACCATGCCAGAACGAAACGCAGAAAGCCGATGAGTCTTCGTACGCTGTTGATGGGATGCCGCCTCTTGGTGGCATGCAGCCTGGGATGGTGGCTGGCCGCCTGTGGACAGGCCCCGGCATACACGGTGACCATCGAGGGCGGAGAGCACGACGTGCGCGGAGCCCTGGTGACGCTGGAACTGCCTCCCGACGTGCCCGACGGCCCGTTGCACCTCCGCGAAGCCTCCGGCGCGCGCCGGCCCGTGCAACGAACCGGTGCGTCCGGCGCCGTGGTGTGGATCGACCATCTGGCACCCGGCGAAACCCGGACGTTCACCCTGCATCGCGGCGAGGTAGAGGCGGGGCGCGTGCAGCCGGAGGCCCGGGACGGCACGGTGCGCTTCGTCGTCGATGGCCGGCCCGTGTTGCAGTACCAGGCCGTTCCGCGAACCCCGCCGCCCGGCGTCGACTCGATCTACACGCGGGGCGGGTACATCCATCCCGTCTTTACCCCCTCCGGCGTCGTCGTCACCGACGACTTCCCGCACAACCACCTGCACCATCACGGCATCTGGGCCGCCTGGACGCGCACGCGGTACGACGGCCGGGAGCCCGACTTCTGGAACATGGGCGACGGTACCGGGACGGTCGTCCCCGTGAACGCCCGGGCCTTTCCGGCGGGACCGGTCTTCAGCGGCTTCGAGGCCGCACACCGCTACCTGGACCTGACCACCGGCCGGCCGGTGCCCGTGCTCGACGAAACCTGGGAGGTGCGGGTCTACAACGTGCGTGCCGCCGACCGCCCGGCCTGGCTCTTCGACCTGACCGTGACCCAGACGATGATCGGGGAGCTGCCGCTGGAGTTGCCGGAGTACCGCTACGGCGGGGTGGGATTCCGGGGGCACGGGCAATGGGACGGGCCGGACGGTGCCGTTTTCCTGACCTCGGAGGGGCGGGACCGCAGCAACGGCCACGCCACGCGGGCCCGATGGTGTCACATCGGCGGGCTCGTCGATGGGGCACCGGCCGGCGTTTCGATCATGGATCATCCCGGCAATGTTCGCGCGCCTCAGCCCATGCGCATCCACCCCACCGAGCCGTTCTTCAACTACGCTCCGTCTCAGCTCGGGGACTGGGCCATCGAACCGGGGACGCCGCTCGTCTTGCGGTATCGGTATCTGGTCTACGACGGCGAACCGGACCCGGCGTGGATCGACGCCTACTGGCATGGATTCGCCGACCCGCCGGTCGCTCGTCTGCAGCGCTGATCGTCAGGAGGGCCTCCGGTGGGGGAGGGTGCGTGCGCGATGGAGCAGCCGGAGCCACCGGCTGGGCCGGATCTCGGCCTGGTAGTACGGTGTGAGCACGGCCCCGAAGCGCCGCTTGAACTCTGCGATGGACGGCGTGTTGGCCCCGACGAAGTCGAACGCCAGAAGGCCCTCGTCCCGGAGCGCCGGGAGGAGGTGGCCGAGCAGCACCGTCATGGCCCCGCCCGGCCGGCTGCCGGCGATCCAGTAGGCCGCCGTCCGCCCGTCGTGGAGCACGCAGACGCCGGCCTCGACGGTGCGGGTGGCCGGGCGGCGGGCGATGAAGGTGCGCGCCATCCCGGCCTGGTGGAGCCGCCGGGCCAGGTGGATCACCCGTTCGCGGTCCGGCCGCAGCACCCGGCCGTGCCGGGCGTAGGCCGCCGCACAGAGCTCCACGACGTCCCCGATCGCTTCCGGGGCTTCTTCCACCGCAAAGCGGCCCGCCTCCCGGCGATACAGCCGCCGGGTGCCGGCCGACCAGCCCTGCCGGAGGTCCCCGTCGCCCTGCAGGTCGAGGAAGTACGTGTAGAGGGGGCGCACCGACCAGCGCTGCCAGGAAAACGCACGGACGTCCGAGACGGCCGGCGGTAGCAGCAGCGAGACGTCGTCGTAGCGACGGGCGAGCGTGGCGCTCAGCGTCTGCCAGGGGGACGTGCCGTGGTGGACGGCGGCTTCGTCGGGCGGGGCGGTGCCCAGCAGCGCGGAGAAGGGGGTGAAGGGGAGCGGGCGGATGGTCTGGAACGGCCCCATCCGGCGGACGGGAAGCAGCGCCGCCGCCTGCCAGCCGGACCGGTCGTGGACGGCCACGAGGTGCAGGTCCAGGCCGAAGACGTCCGCCTGGGCCCGGAGGTATGCCAGGGCCGAAAACGGCGAGCGCTGCGGGCTACGTTCCCACAGCGCTCGCCAGGCCTGATCGGCGGCGTCCGCCTCGATGGCCCGCCCCGGGTACGTGCTGACAGCGTAGGCGTCCGGCATGCCGAGGGCGGGCAGGGCTCAGAGGATGTACTGACTCAGGTCACGGTTCTCCACGACACGCTGCAGGCGATCCCGCACGCGATCCGCGTCGATGACCAGGCGCGGCGCGTCGATCTCGTCCGGTACGTCGAAGAGCACGTCCTCCAGCAGCGTCGTCAGGATCGTGTGGAGGCGGCGTGCCCCGATGTTCTCCACCGTCGAGTTCACCTCGGCCGCGATGCGAGCGATCTCGCGCACCGCCTCGTCGGTGAA
Source organism: Roseithermus sacchariphilus (assembly GCA_003285105.1). GTDB lineage: Bacteria > Bacteroidota > Rhodothermia > Rhodothermales > MEBIC09517 > Roseithermus > Roseithermus sacchariphilus. The sequence goes on from CP030158.1 coordinate 3,321,323, forward strand.
CTCGATCTCGACGCCTTCGGAGCGCATCAGCGCCGCGTACTGCTTCAGCAGGGCATTCTTCGGCTGCGTCAGGATCTTGTAGAAGTCCTCCTCGTCCAGGCTCGTCAGTTCCACCCGGATGGGGAAGCGGCCCTGCATCTCCGGGATCAGATCGCTGGGCTTGGAGACGTGGAAGGCCCCGCTGGCGATGAACAGGATGTGGTCCGTCTTGACCATGCCGTACTTCGTCATCACGTTCGAGCCTTCCACGATGGGCAGGAGGTCCCGCTGCACGCCCTCGCGGGAGACGTCCGGCCCGCCGCGTCCCTCCCCGGAGCGCGCCGCCACCTTGTCGATCTCGTCGATGAACACGATGCCGGACTGCTGCACGCGCTCCAGCGCCTCCTTCGTCACCTTGTCCATGTCGATGAGCTTCTGCGCTTCCTCCTGCGTCAGCAGCTCGCGGGCCTCGCGGATCGGGACGCGCCGCTTCTTGCGCCGCTTGCCGCCCAGGTTGCCGAAGAGATCCTGGAGGTTCATGCCCATCTCCTCCATGCCCATCGGCCCGAAGACCTGCAACATCGGCGTCTGGTCGGCGGTGACTTCCACCTCCACCTCCCGATCTTCCAGGTCACCGCGCTTGAGCTTCTCGCGGAACTTCTGCCGCGTGCGCTCGCGCAGCTCGTCCTCGTCGGTCGGCTCGCCGTTGGCATCGGCCTCGCTGCGGCCGGACATGAGGAAGCCGGGGCCGGGGATGACCTCCGCCGCAGGGCGCGGTTTGGCCGGCGGGATCAGCAGGTCCAGGATCCGCTCGTCGGCAATCTCGCGGGCACGCTCCTGGACGGAGGCCGTGTGTTCTTCCCGCACCATGTTCACCGCGATGTCCGTCAGGTCGCGGATCATGCTGTCGACGTCGCGGCCCACGTAGCCCACCTCGGTGAACTTCGTCGCCTCGACCTTGATGAAGGGGGCGCCGGCCAGGCGGGCCAGCCGCCGCGCGATCTCCGTCTTGCCGACGCCGGTGGGACCGATCATGATGATGTTGTTGGGCATGATCTCGTCCCGCATGTCCTCGGGGGCGTTGCGCCGTCGCCAGCGGTTCCGCAGGGCGATGGCGACGCTCTTCTTGGCGTTCTGCTGCCCGACGATGTATTTGTCCAGTTCTGCAACGATCTGCCGGGGGGTCAATTCCTGTTCCATCATCTCAAGCTCCGTCGTCTGGTGGGAAGCAGGGCACCGCAGGCCGGGGGGCCGTGCGGTCAGCCTCGCTCGTCGTTGCGCTCGTCCTCGGGAGCGTCCGTGTCCGTCTCGATGGTAAACGCATCCGCCTCCGCGCCGTTCGGATCGTAGACGTCCTCGTCCACGAGGTCTTCGTCGTCGCCTTCGAGGTCGTCGTCCTCTGCGAGGTCGTCGTCCTCTGCGAGGTCGTCTTCGTCGAGGTCTTCCTCCTCGAAGTCTTCCCCGTCGAAATCCTCCTCGTCCAGATCCTCCTCATAGTCGTCTTCGTCGAAGTCGTCCTCGTAGTCGTCCTCGAGGTCCCCGTCCTCGTAGTCGTCGTCCTCGAAGTCGTCGTAGGCGTCGTCGTAGGCGTCCTCCTCGTACTCCAGGTCATCGGCATCCGCGTCGTCGGGGGCGTAGCCGGAGGCCTGCTCGATGGCCTCGTAGACCCGTTCGCGGGTGAGCTGGACGTCGGGGTGGTCCGGCTCCATGATCAGCACGGTGTAGTCGTAGGGGGTGCCGTGGCGTTTTTCGAGGCGAACGGCGTGGGCTTCCTCCAGCCGGCCGATGATCTCCTTGGGGTCGTAGGCGGGGTCATCGAAGACCTCCGAGAGCTTGCGGAGCAGCGGCGTGAGGTAGATTTCGTCGTACTGTCCGAAGTGCTCCTCGATGACTTCGAGGGTGACGAGGGTGGTGGGGTCCTCGATGCGGGTGAAGGAGAGCGGCCGCCGGGGGGCCGGCGCATCGGGGCGGACGGTATAGAGGTGGCGGCGCAACGGTTCGTCGAGGAGGTTGCCCAGGTCGAGGGGGAGGGCCTCCTCGGTCCAGGCGACGTCCTCGGGGAGCTTCGGGGCGCGCAGCGTCGCCAGCACGGCCTGCCGCCCCCGCTCGCGGATCTGGCGCAGCAGCGGCAGGTAGGCCTGGTCCCCGGAAACCAGCACGATGGTCTGCGTCTCCGGCTGGGTGAGCAGGGCCTCCATCACGTCGATGCAGAGCCTCAGGGCCGTATCGTGCGGGGCGGTGGCGGCCACGAAGCGCGGTTCGGCGCCGCCGGCGTAGACGGTGTGGAGCACGGAGGGCGCGGGTTGGCGGTCCGTGCTGAAGTCTCCGTAGACGCGGAAGGTGGTCGTCTGCAGGTGATGGCGCCGCTGGAGCGACGTGCGCAGGCGGGTCAGGAGGGGGAGCAGGTACGCGTCCGGTTCGACGTCGGACGGCAGGGCGCGGTCGAGCAGCCCGATCAGGTTGGAACCATCGACGAAGACGGCCGCCTGGCGTGCGGATTTGCGCCGGCGGGAGGGAGCAGCGGAATGAGACATAGGAGATTCATGATGAATGGTTCATGTACTGATTCAGCGGGCCGTCCGGGGGCGCCGGGCGGCGGAAGGGCAGGGGCCCTGGATCATGTCATCCGTCCATGTGGCATCGGGGGCCCGTCCTGCCCGGTGGGCCGGCTCCGAGCGTGGGGAGATCGGGGCACGGCCGGTCGGTGCGTCAGGATGCTGCGTCAGGATGCTTCGAGTTCGAGGATCGTGTGAAACCGGTTGGTATAGATGCAGATGTCGGCGGCGATGGTCAGTCCTTCCGCTACGATCTCCCGGGCCGAGAGTTCGGCGCCGTGGGCTTTCAGGGCGCGGGCGGCCGCCAGGGCATACGGCCCCCCCGAGCCGATGGCGAGGATGTCGTCGTCGGGTTCGATGACGTCGCCGTTGCCGCTGATGAGCAGGAGGCGGTCCGCCGCGGCGACGGCCAGCAGGGCTTCCAGCCGGCGGAGGAAGCGGTCGGTGCGCCAGTCCTTGGCCAGCTCGACGGCCGCGCGGGTGACGTTGCCGCCGTACTGCTGGAGCTTTTCCTCGAAGCGTTCGAAGAGGGTGAAGGCGTCGGCCGTGGCGCCGGCAAAGCCGGCGAGGATCTTGCCGTTGTAGAGGGATCGTACCTTCTGGGCTTTGTGCTTCATGACCACGTCGCCCATGGTGGCCTGGCCGTCGGAGCCGAGGGCGACGCGGCCGTTGTGGCGCACGCCGAGCACGGTGGTGCCATGCACGGGGGCCTGCCGGGAGTGTTGCATACGTCTATCGGTAGGATGGCTCTCAAAGGGGGCCACCTTAGACGACCAAGGCGAGGTTGGGTTCACGCGGCGAAGTGGGCGCGGGAAGGTTACCGGCGGTAGCGCGCGAAGAGATCGACGAGGGCGTCCTGCACGGCGCGGGCGTCGGCGGAGCGGACCGTGTGGCTGGTGCACATCACGACGAAGGCGAGCGGGGTGCCACGGGCCGAGGGGACGTAGCCGCTGAGGGTGCTCACGCCCGTGAGGGTGCCCGTCTTGGCACGGACGCTGCCGTGCGTGGGGCCGTTCGGGAAGCGATGCTCCAGGGTGCCGTCGACGCCGCCCACGGGCAGGGAGGCCAGAAACGCCGCGCGGGTGGGGGGATCGGGATGGTGCCACATGTAGCGCAGCAGAGCCAGGGTCATCTCGGGCGTGACGAGGTTCATCCGCGACAGCCCGGAGCCGTCGGCCAGGCGCAGGCGGCTGGTGTCCACGCCGGCCCGCGCAAAGGTGCGCATGGCCGCCGCCAGGCCCCGCTCCGTCGAGCCGGGCGGACCGGCCTCGTCCTCCGGGAGGTCCACGGGCACGTGCACGCCCAGGGTCCGCAGCAGCTGATCGGCGTACAGGTTCTGACTGGGCTTGTTGACGATCCGCACCAGGTCGGACAGGGGCGGGGAGAGGTAGGTGGCCACCGGCACCACCGTCGGCGCCGCGTAGTCGGGCCGAATCGAGAGGTCGTCGACGTCCCGGGCCGTGCCGAGCACCGGGATGCCCTCGTCCATCAGCACCTGGCGCAGGACGTGGGCGGCGTAGCGCGTCGGGTTGGAGATCGTCAGCGCCGTCTCACGGGATCGTCCCTGTGGGGCCTCGCCGGAGACGTAGAGGATGTTCTGCGCCCGCGCCCGGTCGTAGTCGAGGTCGAAGCTGGAGTCGGCCGGGACGGAGCGCGTGCGGTTGACGACCTCGACGTAGTCGGTCTGGAGGGGGCGCCAGGTCAGGCGGGCCGGTGCGCCGGGCTGCCGGCCCTCGGTACGGAGCCGGATGACGTTGTCGCTGAAGACGAGGCCGCCCAGCTCGGCGGCGTAGCTGTACGGCTCGTCATCCCAGCTCCACCCGATGCCCAGCGGCTGGTCGTCCATGACGTCGTCGTCCCCGATCACGTCCCCTTCGATGGCCGCGATGCCGGCGGCCCGCAGGGAGTCCGCCCAGGCCCGGAAGACGGCGGTGACGTCGAGCGAATCGACCGGCTCGCCCGTGAGGGGGTCGTAGTAGCTACCCAGGGAGGGGTCGCCGGCGCCGCGTAGCAGGAGGGCCCCGTGCAGGACGCTGTCGCGGACGGTGCCGGCGGCGTAGAGCGTCGTCCGGTAGCGGAAGTCCGGCCCGAGCAGGTCCAGCGCGGCGGCGGTCGTGTAGAGCTTGGTGTTGGAGGCCGGCAGGAAGCTCTTGCCGGCGTGGCGGGCCACGAGCGTGCGGTCGTGGGCCAGGTCATAGACGAGCACACCCCAGAAGGCATTGCGAAACAGCGTGTCGGCGAGGACCTGGTCGACGGCGCGCTCGAGTTGCCGGGGAGAACGCGGGGCGGGCTGGCCGGCGGCGACCGTCGGCCCGGCCAGCAGCAGGATCAGCAGCCCGCACAGCGCGATGCCCGCCGGGGGCATGGGCCGCGGGCGCGCGGGGCCGTCAGCGGATCGGGCGGCGCTCCAGGTCCAGCCGTTCCGGGTCGGGGAGGTAGAGGGTGACGAAGACATAGTCGATGGTGTGCAGGGGGGCGCTGGGGGTCAGGTAGATCAGCAATTCGTTGCGGCCGGTGCGGGCCAGGACCGTATCCACCACGCCGATGGGGTAGCCGGGCGGGAAGACGCCGCTGAACGGGCTGGTGACGACCGGCTGCCCGCGCTCCACCGGCTCGGTCTTGACGATGTGTTCCAGCAGCAGGCGATCCGTGCGGAGGCCCTCCCAGCGAACGACGCCGTCGGCCCCGATGGGCTGCACCGTGCCCGGCGTGCGAAAGTCGGTGTGGAGGTAGGGCATCACGCGAGCGTACCGGGGGCTGACCAGGACGACCTTCCCGACGATCCCGCGGGTGTCGATCACGCCCATCCCTTCCTGCACCCCGTCACGCGCACCGACGTCCAGGGTGAGGAAGTTCTGCTGTCCGGTGACGTCTTTCGCCACGATGCGCGCCGGGAGCAGGGGCACGTCGCTCGAATCCCGGAAGGCGAGCATGGCCCGGAGGCGGTCGTTTTCCAGCGCGGCGCTGCGGGTGCGGGCCACTTCGCCGGCCAGCCGGATGTTCTCCGTGCGAAGCTGGTCGTTTTCTTCGAGGGCCCGCACGAAGTGCCCCACCCAGGCCAGCCGTTCCTCCACCTGCCCCGTGATCGAGAGCGCACCGGCTCGCAGGGCCCGCACCAGGGGATCGTTGACGAGCAGCATGATCAGGACGGACAGGCTGAGCAGGGTCAGCAGGAGTACCCAGTCCCGAATGCGATCCCACAATTGCACGGCGGCCTACGGTCGGTCAGCTCAGGACTTTCTTGAAGTGTTCCAGGTCTTCCAGCACCTTGCCGGTGCCCCGCACCACGGCCGTCAGTGGGTCCTCGGCCACATAGACCGGCAGTTCGACGCGGTTGCGGATGAGCACGTCCAGCCCTTTGAGGCTGCCGCCGCCGCCGGTGAGCATGATGCCGCGCTCCAGGATGTCCGCGCCCAGCTCGGGCGGGGTGCGTTCCAGGCATCGCACCACGGCGGCGACGATCTGGCTGACGGTGTCACGCAGGGCATCGCGCACGTCCTCCGAGGTGATCTTGCGCACCTTCGGAATCCCGCTGACGAGGTCCCGGCCTTTGACCGAGATCTCCAGCTCCGGGTCGAGTTCGACGGCGCTGCCGACCTCGCACTTGATGCGCTCGGCCGTTCGATGGCCGATCAGGAGGTTGTGGTTGCGCTTGAAGTACTGCACGATGGCGTTGTCCAGCTCGTCCCCGCCCACCCGGATGGATTCGTCGATGACGATGCCCGAGAGGGCGATGACGGCGATCTCCGTGGTTCCGCCGCCGATGTCGACGATCATGTTGCCGACGGGCTCTTCGACGTTCAGGCCGATGCCGATGGCGGCGGCCATGGGTTCGTCGATCAGGTAGACCTGCTTGGCGCCGGCCCGCTCGGCGGAGTCGCGGACGGCCCGTTTCTCGACCTCGGTGATCCCGCTCGGCACGCAGACGACCATGCGCCGGATCGAGGTGATCCAGCTCGAACGCACCTTCTTGATGAGGCCGCGGATGAGCTCCTCGGCCACCTCGAAGTCGGCGATGACGCCGTCCTTGAGGGGGCGGATGGTTTCGATCTCGCGGTGGGTGCGCTCGTGCATCTGCTGCGCCTCGTAGCCGATGGCGATCGGCTTGCGGGTGCTGCGATGCACCGCGACGATGCTCGGCTCGTTCAGCACGATACCCTGCCCTTCGATGTAGATCAGGGTGTTGGCGGTGCCGAGGTCGATGGCAACGTCGGTCGAAAAATTAAACAGACCCATCTGGGCGGTGGTGGAATGGCGTTTCGGGGCAGGTCATACCAGGGGCCGGGCGGGCGGCCCGGGCCGTCGGGAGGAGCGATCCGGGTGGGGAGGTCGGGGCGTCCGTCCCGCTGCAAGGTATGAAATCCCTGATCGCAAAGTTAGTGCCTGAAGTGGCGTTTCCCGGTAAAAATCATCGCCATCCCATGTTCGTCGGCCGCAGCGATCACCTCGTCGTCACGGATCGAGCCGCCGGGCTGGATGGCGGCGCGGGCGCCGGTCCGGGCGGCGGCCACGAGGCCGTCGGCGAAGGGAAAAAAGGCGTCCGAGGCGATGACGCAGCCGGCGAAGTCGAGCCCGGATTTCTGGCCCTTCATCACGGCCAGCTCGGAGGCGTCCACGCGGCTCATCTGCCCCGCGCCGATGCCGAGCGTCGCCGCGTCGCGCGCGTAGATGATGGCGTTGCTCTTGACGTGCTTGACGACGCGCCAGGCAAAGTCGAGGTCCCGCCACTCGGCCTCGGTCGGGGCGCGCTTCGTGACCACGCGATAGGTGGAGCGGAGTTCCGGGCCGGGCGCCAGCACGGGGTCGCGGTCCTGCACGAGCACCCCACCGAGCACCGATCGCACGTCCGGCGCCTCGTCCTCCCGGGCCGGGGCCAGGCTGCGGATCAGCCGGCGGTTCTTCTTCTGCATGAGCACGTCGAGCACCCCCTCGTCATAGTCCGGGGCGATGATCAGCTCGGTGAAGATCTGGTCGATGGCCTCGGCGGTGTCGCGGTCCAGCGGGCGGTTCACGACGACGATGCCGCCGAAGGGGGATTGCCGGTCGGTGGCGAAGGCCTTGCGATAGGCTTCGGGCAGGGTGGCGGCGGATGCGACGCCGCAGGGGTTGGTGTGCTTCAGGATGGCACAGGTCGGCTCGGCGTCGCGGAACTCGTCGATCAGGAAGAGGGCGGCGCTGAGGTCGATGAGGTTGTTGAAGGAGAGCTCCTTGCCGTGCAGCTTCTCGAAGAAGCGGGAGGGGTCGCCGTAGAGGGCCGCCCGCTGGTGGGGGTTTTCGCCGTAGCGAAGCGATTGATGCCGGGGCAGGCGGAGCTGCAACGTGGCCGGCAGGTCGTCCTGTGCGGCGTCGGCCTGCGGGTCCGCCGGAGCGGCCGTGCGCGCGAAGTAGTCGCTGATGGCCCGGTCGTAGGCGGCCGTGTGCTCGAAGGCCCGGTGGGCCAGGCGGCGGCGCGTCGCCAGCGAGAGCCCGGTGTCGTGGGCCTCCAGTTCGTCAGCCACCGCGTCGTAGTCCGCCGGATTCGTCACCACGCCGACGAAGAAGAAGTTCTTCGCGGCGGCGCGGATCATGGTCGGCCCCCCGATGTCGATGTTCTCGATGGCGGTGGCGTCGGTGACGTCGGGGGCGGCGGTGGCCTGTGAGAAGGGGTAGAGGTTGACCACGACGAGGTCGATGGGGGCGATGCCGAGGTCGGTGAGCTGGGCCAGGTCTTCCGGGTCGTTCCGCCGGGCGAGGAGGCCGCCGTGGATGGCCGGATGGAGGGTCTTGACCCGTCCGTCGAGGATCTCCGGGTAAGAGGTCAACGCGGCCACTTCGGTGACGGGGAGGCCGGCTTCCTGCAGGGCGCGGGCCGTGCCTCCGGTGGAGATGAGGTCGACGCCGAGGGCGACCAGGCGCCGGGCGAACGGGACGAGGCCGGTCTTGTCGAAGACGGAGAGGAGGGCGCGGCGGATCGGGTAGCGATCCTCGGGCGGGGGGAGATCCTTGATCTTGATCATGAAACCGTGGGATGGGTCGGGATGGAAGGGGAGGCGGCCGGCGGGTGGGGCCGACGAGCCCCTCAGGGGTCGGGCGGGGCCGGCGCCGAGAGGGACGGGTGCGGCAGCCCGTCGATGCGCACCCGTCGCCCGTCGACGGTGACGCGGTGCTCGGCGAAGAGCTGCACGGCGAGCGGGTAGATTCGGTGCTCCACACGCAGCACGCGGGCGGCCAGACGCTCGGGGGTGTCGTCCGGGTAGACCGGGACGGGCTCCTGCAGGACGATGGGGCCGGTGTCGTACGCCTCATCGACCAGATGCACCGTCACGCCCGTCCATCGCACGCCGTAGGCCAGCACCGCCTCGTGTACGCGCGCGCCGTACATGCCGTGGCCACCGAAGGCGGGCAGCAGAGAGGGGTGGATGTTCAGCATCCTCCCGTGGTAGGCCCGTACGATGGCCGAAGGGATCTTGCGGAGGTAGCCCGCCAGAGCGATGAAGGTGACGCCGTGGGCCTCCAGCGTGGCCGCCAGGTCGGCGGTGTAGGTGGCCTCATCGGGGTAGGAGCGCGGGTCCAGGACCGCGGTGGGGATACCGTGGATGCGGGCGCGCTCCAGCGCCGGCGCCGAGGCGTTGTTGCTGACGCAGAGGGCGAAGTCCACCGACAGGGAGCCCTCGGCGCGTGCTTGCAGCAGGGCCTGGAAGTTGGTGCCGCTGCCGGAAGCGAAGACCGCGAGGCGCATGAGGGAGGCGTTCGGTGAGTCGGGCCGGGGCGAGGATGGCGGGCATCTTACTACAATTCCGCTCCGGGATCCGGGAAACTCGCATGAAAAACCCCGGCACGGTGGCCGTTAGTCGACCTCGGCGGGGTCGACGACGGGTTCGAGGAGCGTGAGTTCGGCGGCCTCGGAGGTGACCGTGAGCCGGGCGTGGACGCCCACGGGCAGCGCGCTCTTCACCGGGAAGTGGCCGTAGACCAGGCCGCGGGCCACCGGACAGGGCAGGTCCGCCACATAGTCGGCCAGCACCTCGTCCAGCGTCAGCGAGGGCGAGTCCGGCGGCGGATCGGCCTCGGTGAAGCTGCCCAGGATGAGGCCGCCGAGGCGGTCGAGCAGGCCGGCGAGCCGGAGATGGGCCAGGAGCCCGTCGATGCGGTAGGGCACTTCCCCGACGTCTTCCAGGAACAGCAGCGCGCCCGTCAGGTCGGGCAGGTACGGTGTACCGATCAGGCGGGTGAGGACGGCCAGGTTGCCGCCGAGCAGGACGCCCTCGGCCTGGCCGGGGCGGACCGGGACGAGGGCCTCCCCGCGTGGGCCGAGCAGCGGGGCGGGGCGTGCGCCCTGCAGCAGCGCCCAGAGCTGCGCCTCCGTGGCGGCGTCGATGTCCGGCCATTCCACGGCGACCATCGGCCCGGAGACGCCGGGTAGCCCGCTGCGGGCATAGAGGGCCAGGTGGAGGGCGGTGACGTCGCTGTAGCCCACGATGGGTTTGGGGTGCCGGCGCGCCGCTTCGTAGTCCAGCCCGGGCAGCAGGCGCAGGGCACCGTAGCCGCCGCGTGCGCAGAAGATGGCCGCCACGTCGGGGCGGCGTAGCAGATGGTTCAGCGCGTCGCGTCGCTCCCGGTCCGGGCCGGCCAGGTAGCCTCTCGGCGCCGGCGATTCCGGCACGAGTTCCACCCGGTACCCGCGTTGCCGGAGGGCCTCGATGCCGGCACGGAGCCGCGCCGGGTCCGCCGGTGCGCTGGACGGCAACGTCACCCCGATCAGGTCGCCCGGCAGGACGGGCCGGCATCGTACGAGCGCCATCAGAACCACCCGCGTCGTTTGAAGAACACCAGGAGCGACATGCCGATGCCCATGATTACCTCTGATTGTCCGCCTCAGCGCGTCGTGTCGATGGGCGTGAACCCGGAGGTGGTGCCCGGGGAGGAGGCGCTCTCCTGACGTTCGGCCAGCTGGCGTTTCAGGGTTTTGACCTGCATCCGGGCTTTGATGCGGCCGGGCAGCGTGGCCAGCACGCCCACCAGCACCCCCACGCCGAAGGTGATGATGAGCACCAGCGCCGTCGACCCCTGCGTTTCGAACGGCCCCAGCCTGATGGTGACGACGTAGGGGTTCTGCAGGGCGAAGATCACCGCGAAGATGGCGATGACGATGGAGAGGATCAGAGAGAATCGCATGGTGGGACGCGGAGCGGGCAAGGGGGAGGGTAAGGTACGCCCCGGCGAGGCTCGCAGCCACCCCGCCGATCACGACGCGACGCGCCGGCCTTTCCAGGCGACGCGGCCCGTCCAGTGGCTCACGGCGGAATCGACCTGCAGGAGCGCACCCAGTACATAAGACAGCGGCGCCAGCAAAGGGATCCACGCCGGAAAGCGGGCATACAGGTCGGTCGTGGCCTTGAGCGCGTAGGTGGACAGCAGCAGCCAGGGGGACACCCAGGGGGCGATGAGGAAGGCGAGCGCGAAGTAGGCGAAGAGCCCGGCGAAGGCGATCGGCGAGCCGCCCATGAGCAGGTAGGCGTTCTTTCGGAACCCTCGCCAGGCCTCCCGGAAGCCCGGATACATGTAGACCGACACGTCCCCCTGCACGTCGCGGAGGCAGGGCGTGAGGCCCTTCGTCTTGAGGTAACGCCCGATCTCGACGTCTTCCAGCACCTCGTCGGGCAGGGCATGGTGGGGTTCGTGGGCGTGGTAGTCGGCGGCGCGGATCAGCCAGCATTGCCCGTTGAGTGCAGCGAGGGTCTTCAGGCGGAGGCGTCGCACCAGGGGCCAGGGCAGCCCCACGAGGATGGCACACGGGACGAGGCTGACGAGCAGCTTCCCGCCGCCCCGCAGGCGCGTGAGCCCGGTCAGGATGCTGTCCGGCGGCAGCGCGGCGAAGCGCTCGACCAGCCGGCGCAGGGCCTCGGGGTCGTGCAGTTCGGTGTCGGCGTCCAGGAACAGGTACAGCTCGCCCGAGGCCTGCCGCGTGGCCTGGTAGAGCGCATGCACCTTGCCGACCCACCCGGGCGGCGGCCCCTCGCCCCGGAGCACGATCAGCCGGGGGTCGTCCACGGCGCGCAGGAGAGCCGGCGTCGCATCCTCGGAGCCGTCGTCGTATACGATGATCTCCATCCGGGGATAGGTCTGTGCCAGCAGGGAGCGGAGCAGCCGGGGCAGGTTCGCCTCTTCGTTACGGGCCGGCACCAGGACGGACACGGCCGGGGGCTCATTCAGGGCGGCCCGGCGGCGGCCCCGGTAGAGGTAGACGAGGTTGGCCAGCAGGATCAGCAGCATCCCCCCGTGGAGAGCCGCGAGCAGGTACACCATGGCGGTGGGGCGTTCGAGGGAAGCGTCAGGGCGGGTCGAGCAGGAACTCTCGGAAGAGGGGCGGCAGGTTCCTGTCCAGCAGCCGCGCACGCAGGGCGGGCGCCTCGTCGTCCTCCAGACGGTCCAGCGCGTACCAGATCCAGACCTCCACCTCCAGCGGGTCGATGCCTTCGTCCGGCCGGCGACGGACGACCTCCCGCAACCGTCGGAAGCGGTCCAGCGCGGCGCGGGCATCGCCCCCGGCGATCCGGGGTTTGAACAGCAGCGACTGCCCCTCGATCAACAGGAGGAAGGGGTCGTCGGGGTCGAGGGCACGGGCGGCCGCGAGCAACTGCTCGGCGCGGCGGCCGAAGCGGATGGCGTGGTAGAGCGAGGCGTTCCCCGCCCGGTAGCCCCACAGGCCTGCCAGCAGCGCCCGTTCGCGCGCCGTGCCGTCCGGCAGGTCGGCCGGCAGATCGGCCAGGTAGCGCTCCTGACGGTGCAGGGGATAGAGCCGGTAGCGGCACAGCAGGGCGTCGGCGCGCGTGGGTGCGGCGGCCAGCAGGCGCTCCAGGGCCGCCACGTCCTTGTGCGCATACAGCACCCGGGCGGAATCGCCCACGGACGGGTCGGGACCGGAGCCGGCAGCGGCGATCATCAGCGCGAGCAGCAACGTCATGGATGGCGTTCGAAGAGGTGTTTCAGCAGGGAGAAGTTCCAGGTTTCCTGCGGGCTGGAGCGTCCTTCCAGCAGGAGCGTCGTCTCGGCCGGTCGGGTGGAGCGAAGCGCGTGCCAGACGGCGTTCAGGCGTTCCCACTCATCGCCTGCGAGGGCGTCGTGCGGGGTTCCGCCCGCCAGGAGCGCCGTCGGGTGCGACTCGCCCCACCAGGTCACGTGGAGGGCGACGGGCCACCAGGTGCAGGGTGGCAGCAGCCGCGCCAGCCGTTCCAGCGGCAGGGTCGAAAACGGTGCCAGGCCGTCTTCGGGCGGGTGCAGGAGGCCTTCGGGGAAGTAGATGAACGCCGTGCCGGGGTGGGTGCGTAGCCGCCGGGCGGTGCGGCGCACGGTGGCGGCTCGGCGCACGGCGTCGCCGGGGGGGAAGGGGAGGGCGCCCAGGGCGGCGAAGAACGGAAAGCGATCCCAGTCCTCCATCCACGTCACCGTGGCGCGGCCGAGGTGATGACGCGCCAGGTACCAGAGCAGATAGCCGTCGTAGAACGAATGGTGGTTGGCGTAGAGCACGACGGGCTTCGCCTCCGGCAGCGAGGGCCAGGCTCCCACCCAGCACACCCGGCGAAACGTGCGGCGGAGGCTTCGTTTGATGATCCAGGCGACGAATCGGCTCCACACGGCGCGGCGGGGGGGGTCAGGTAGGGCGAAGGCGGTGACGGCGGCGCTCGTAGCCGTCGTGGGCGAGGGTCAGGAGCTTGCGCCGGAGGGGGACGTACGCGCGGGTCGTCAGGTTGTTGTACCCCCGCGCCCGTACTTCATTCAGAATTTCCCGATACATGCGGGCGGCGGCCCGGATGCCGGTGCGGACGCCGGCCGGGAGCCGGTCGATCCCGGCGATGCCTTCGCGGTAATAGCGTTCGGCCAGCGCCATCGCCCGCTCCATGAGGGCGGCGTAGCCGGCCGGCGGCTCGGCCGCGTCCAGGATCGACGCGTCCCAGCCCCGCTCGCGCAGCCACGCCATCGGCAGGTAGACCCGCCCCAGCTCGCGCCGGTCCTCCCCGACGTCCCGCAGGATGTTGGTGATCTGCATGGCGATGCCCAGCGCCCGCGCCGGGCCATCCAGGGGGCGCGGATCCGTGCCGGGCTCGACCAGGAAGGGCAGCATCATCGCCCCGACGCATCCGCCCACGAGGTTGGCGTATGTCAGCAGATCGGCCTCCGTCTCCACCGTGCGCCCCTCCAGGTCCCACGTCGCCCCGTCGATGAGTTCGTGGAGCGGCGCGGGGTCGAGCGGGAAGGCGGCGTGGACCTCCGCCAGCCGCTCCCAGAGCAGCTCTGCCGGAGGGGTGCCGTGCAGCGTGGCGTCGAGGTCGCGGCGCAACGCGTGCAGCTCGTCCAGCGCCGCCGCTGCGCCGACTTCCCGGATGCGGTGATCCGCGATGGAGTCCACCGTGCGGCAGAACAGGTACAGGGTGGCGACCGGCATCCGCACCGGGCGGGGGAGGAAGCGGGCGGCCAGGGAAAAGGTGCGGGAATGAAAGCGAAACGCCGACCAGAGGTGCCGGTCTTGCTCCGCACGGGTCAGCGGGGCGGCGGGCAGGTCCGTCGGAGGAGGCATCGGGGCGAGGGGGCGCGTGGCGAGGGCGAGGGGGAGGCTTCAGACGCCGGCCGGGTCGGGGCGCCGGCCGTAGACGGCGAGCAGGGGCAGGGCCGTCGCCAGCAGGCCGATGAAGAACGCCGCGACCAGGCCGTAGAGCAGGCACAGCAGCAGCGGAAAGAGGGCGTTGAGCCCGTAGACGAGCGGCGCCCAGGCATGCGGGCGGCGGAGGCCGCCGCCGAGCACCTCGTACCCCCAGGCAATCAGCAGCGAGACGCCGAACCAGCCGATCCAGTTGCTGAACGGCATCCCGTAGTAGAAGCCGCCCTCCGGGTAGGTCCAGAACGGAAAGGCCCGGCTCATGGCCGGATCCAGGGAGACGTCCCACAGCACCATCAACAGCGCCGTGACGAGGATGCGCTCGTAGCGCCGCGTCGTGATCCGCCCGGCCAGGTCGAGCGAGACGACGGACATGGCGAACCAGGAGAACGGGATGAAGTACGGCACGTGGTCGAACAGCTTGGGGCCGAGCCAGGCGGTGTAGGCATACGGCCCGAACGGCAGCCCCGTGGACGTCCCCACCAGCTCGCTGAACCCGCCCACCAGGCTCCCCCAGATGACGAACAACGCCATCAGGGGCCAGCCCAGATCGCGGCCGTACATGAGGACCGGCAGCAGGGGCAGCATCGCCATGTACGTCCACGTCGGCGCTTTCACGAGCGTCGGGTACCACGGCCCGAAGAAGGCCGTCAGCGACGGAAACAGGAGCAGCAGCAGCGTGCCGGACAGGCTGAAGACGATGGCGCCCAGGAAGATCCAGAAGACGACCCGGAAGGCACGGTCCAGGCGATCACGCGGGGGAGTGAGCAAGAGAGGCGGCATGATGGAGGACATCGGAAGGGCCGAATCGGAAAGGCCGAATCGGTGCGGTGGCCGGGAGGAACCTGAGAGCCGTGGAAGGTCTTAGCAGAAACCCCGGTTCCGTCCGAAATGTGACAATGATTGCCGTTCGTCCCCCCGAGTACTTCCCCCGCCTCGCGTACGTCGCCCTGATGATGCACGTGGACCGCTTCGTGCTGGCGGACACGTTTCAGTACAGCCGGCAGTCGTATCAGAACCGGACGCGGGTGCGCAACCCGGACGGCTGGCAATGGGTGTCGATCCCGCTCAAAGGGGGGCAGCACGGCCGCCCGATCCACGCGGTGGAGATCGACCCGCGTACGGTCTGGCTGAAAAAGCACTGGCGCGCGCTCGAATACAACTACCGCTCGTCGCCCTACTTCGAATGGTATGAGCCGGACCTGCGCCCGTTCTTCGGGCGGACGTGGACGCACCTGGCCGAGGCCACCGTCGCCTCGGTCGAGCTGGTCTGCCGCCTGCTGGGGCTGGACGTTCCGCGGGTGCGGGCCTCGTCGCTGCCGGGTGCCCCGGCTACGACGGCCGACGTGGCCCGGGCCGTCGGCGCGGGGGCGCTGCTGGCCCCCGAGGACGTGGTCCCCATCGAGCGCCTCCACGTGGAGAACGTCGTGGCCTTCCGGTACGAAGAACCCACCTACCGCCAGAACTTCGCCGGCTTCGAGCCCGGGCAGTCCGTGCTCGACGTGCTCTTCAACTACGGCCCGGAGGCCCTCGCCGTGATCGAACAGGGTCTTCCCCGGCTCCATCCGTCCTGATCCAACCCCCCACCGCGCCCCATGAAACGACTCGCCCCCTTCGCCCTGGGTGTGTTCCTCGCCGCCTGCCCCGCGCTGATGCAGGCACAGCCCCTCATCGACGTCGTCGAGGTCGCCTCCCGCTGGGATCGCGTCCGCTTCACCGGGGACTCGCTCGGCTACGGCATCTTCGAGCGAAGGATCGACTCGACGCGGACGGACCGGGTCGTCCTCTACTACAACGACCGGCGCGTCCCGACGGCCTGGCGGGCCATGATCGACGGCCAGGAATACGTCCATGCACCGGGGTTTGGCGTGTTCGCGATCACGGACTCGGTGCGCATCGCGCAGGCTGTCCTGCAGCGCTACCCCAACGTGCTCGATGCGCTGGAGTTCATCGGGCTGATCGAGCAGCGCACGGGGGCTGTCCGGGACCCGTGAGAGGGCGACGAAGCCGCGTGCATTTCAGCCGGATCGCGCCAGAGACGCACGGTGGATCAGGGAACGACCCACGCCATCTGCGCCGGATTCGGCCGGTTTCGATGCGGCCTTCGTGGTAGCATGGCGTCGGCCGTTCAACCAACCCGAGTACGCGTCATGTCCTCCTCCCGCTATACCATCGTACGGTTCCACCGCAACGAGCACGGCATCGACCGGCGGCAGGCGTTCGTGGTCTGCTCCTATCCGTCGATGAAAGACGCGCTGGCGCGTTGCCTGCGGCTCAACGAGCCGTTCACCAGCTGGTACTACGAGATCGTCGCGCTGCCGGCCAACGACGACGAATCCATGGAGCTCGCCACGCGGCTGCGCCCGATGTCGGCCCACCCGGTGGCCTGAGCGGGTGCCGACGGCACGAGTTGACCGGGGACGGCGTCTGCCGCATCTTAGGGGCGGTTCTTCCCTCCGGTCTGCCCGTGGTGTCATGCGCGCGCTCTTCTCGTTCCTCGTGCTTCCTCTGCTGCTCCTTGCAGCAGCCTGCGCCGATCCCTCGGCCGACAGGCCGGTCCCTCCGGCGGACGATCCGCCCCTCGTGGTCTTCGTGACGGGGGATGAGGAATACCGTTCGGAAGAGTCGATGCCGATGCTGGCCCGGATTCTGGAGCGGGACTATGGCTTCCGGGTTGCGGTGCGCTATGCCCTCGACGACGACGGCATCATCGATCCGAACCGGCTCGATAACATCCCCGGTCTGGACGTGCTGGAGGAGGCCGATCTGATGGTGCTGTTCACGCGCTTCCGGGCGCTGCCGGATTCGCAACTCCAGCACATCCTGGCCTACGCCGAGAGCGGGCGGCCGATGGTGGGATTCCGCACGGCCACCCATGCCTTTCTCTACGAAGACGACTCGACGAAGGCCTACCTCAACGAGGCGTGGCCGGCGCAGGTCTTCGGCCAGCGATGGATCACGCACCACGGCCACTTCGACGACGGCGCCCACCCGCTGACGGCGGTGACGCTCATCGAGGCACAGCGCGATCACCCCATCCTGCGCGGCGTCGAGCCCTTCCAGGCCTACTCCTGGCTCTACCACGTCGAAGGCGGCGGCGACCGCCTCTCGGGCGACAGCCAGCCTTTGCTGCAGGGGCGGGCGCTGCGTTCCAACCACGCCGAAGCCGGCCGGCTGGATCGCTTCCCGGACACGCAGCCGGTCGCCTGGACCAAGACCTACACCGGGCGGTCCGGCATCCCCGCCCGGGTGTTCTTCACCACGCTCGGCCATCCCTACGACTTCAAGGAGCCGTCGATGCGGAAGCTCGCGCTCAACGGCATCCTGTGGGCCCTCGGCCTCGAAGCGTCGATTCCCCCGGAGGGAGCGAACGCCGAGGTCGTCGGGGCCTACGAGCCGAACAACTCGGGCTTCGGCCAGCGGTACAAGCCGGGGATGCGCCCGGAACTCTGGTAGAGCGGCCCGGTTCAGGAGGCCAGGGCCGCGGCGTTGAAGATGCAACCCGGCTCCGGGGCCTCGTCGTGCAGGATGGCGCGGACGTTTTCCACCGTGCGCTGGCTCATCCGTCGGAAGGTGGCCTCGGTCAGGGCGGCCACGTGGGGGACGACCAGGACGCGCTCGTGCCGCAAGAGCGGATCGGCCGGGGAGGGCGGTTCGGGGTCCCAGACGTCGGTGGCATAGCCGCCCAGGAGGCCCTGGTCGAGGGCCTGCCGCAGCGCCGCCGGGTCCACGAGGCCGCCCCGGGCGGTGTTGACGAGCAGCGCGCCGGGCTTCATGGCGCCGAACTGCGGGGCGGCGAGGAGGTGCCGCGTCTCCGGGGTGAGCGCCACGTGGAGGCTGACGACGTCGCTCTCCGCCAGCAGCGCCTCGAACGGCCGGTACGGAACCGCGACGTCCCGCGGCGTGCGGCTCCAGTAGCACACCTCCATGCCGAAGGCCGTCGCCAGCGCCGCCACCCGCTGCCCGATGTCGCCCATCCCGACGATGCCGAGCGTCCGCCCGCCGAGTTCCAGGCCGGTGTAGCCCGCGCGCACCGCCCAGCGCCCGTCCCGGACGGCCGTAGCCAGGTCCACCAGCCGGCGGGCCAGCGCCAGCATCAGCAGCATCGTCTGCTCGGCCACCGCCTGCGTGGTGCTGCCGGGCGCGTTGACGACGGGGATGCCGCGCGCCGAGGCGGCGCCGACGTCGATGTTGTCCAGCCCGACGCCGACGCGGGCGATCACGCGGAGCCGGGGGCAGGCCTCGATCAGCGCGGCCGTCACCGGGCCTCGCCCGCGGGTGACGATGGCGGCGATGGGCGTCGTCGCGGCCCGCTGCAGGGCGGCGGCCTCGTCCCGGGCCTCCACGGGCTGCGCGAACGTTTCGAGCCGCGCCCGGGCCTCCGGGTGGATCGGTTCGAGGAGCAGGATCGGCAGGGGCTCCACGGGCCGTCAGCGGTTGCGCGGGCCGTGGTAGAGCGTGGCGTCGTCGCTCTTGAGACCGCGGTCGTCGTTGCGATGGGAGACGTACAGCCCGGGGGTGGCCTCGACCAGCTCCTCGTCGTCGAAGAGGGCCGGGTCGATGGGCTGCTCCGGCGGGGCCGAGATCTCGACCAGATTGCCGGAAGGATCGCGGATGAACATCTGCATCCCGCCGTCGGGCAGCCGCCGCACACGGCCCCAGGGCGCCGTGTCGATCCGCCCCATGGCCTTCATCCGCCGATAGACGGCGTTGAAGTCGTCCACCTGGAAGCAGACGTGACCTCGGAAGGAGTAGACGTCCTCCCACTCGGTCAGGTGCAGTTGCTGCTCGTCGTTGATCCGGTAGAACTGCGCCGGGTAGTCGAACGTGAACGCCGGCAGCGGCTCCAGGTCGAACGCCTCCTCGTAGAAGCGGGCGGCTTCGTCGAGGTCCCGGACGATGAGCGTGACGTGGTTGATGCGGGTGAACGTCGCCATGGCAAGCCTCGATGGGTGGAGGGGAGCGCCGCGGAAGGCCCGGAGGCGGGTCAGACCGCGACCGTGTGGGAGCGGATGAAGTCCGGGCGCGGGGTGACGCCGAGGCCGGGGCGCGTCGGCGCGGAGAACCGCCCGTCCTGTGGCTGGATCGGCTCCTCGACCAGGTCGTGCAGCATCGGGTTGTGGCCGAGGGAGAACTCCAGGATCGTCGCGGCCGGGGCGGCGAAGGCCACGTGGAGCCCGGCCATGAACGAGAGGGCCGACCCCCAGAGGTGCGGGGCCAGGCGGAGGCCGTAGGCATGGGCCAGCGCAGCCACGCGCATGGCCTCGGTGATGCCGCCCACGATGGCGCAATCCGGCTGGAGCACGTCCACCGCCCGGGCCTCGATCAGGTCGCGCATGTCGAAGCAGGTGAACTCGCTCTCGCCCGCTGCGATGGGGATGGCCGTGGCAGCGCGGACCTCCGCCTGCCCCCGGCGGTTGTCGGGGCTGACGGGCTCCTCGAACCAGTCCAGCCCGGCCGGCTCGACGAGGCGGCAGAAGCGTTTGGCTTCAGGGACGCTGAACGTGCCGTGGGCGTCGGCCATGATGCCGATTCCGGGGCCGAGGGCTTCGCGGGCGGCGAGGACGCGGGCGGCGCTCGCCTCCGGGCTGCCGTCCATCACCCCGACGCGCATCTTGACGGCTCCGAAGCCGCGGTCGACGTACCCCTGCAGCTGCCGCCCGATGTCGTCGACGCCGGCCCACCCGCCGCTGGCATAGGCCGGCATGGTATCCCGGCAGGCGCCGCCCAGCATGTCCACCACGGGCACGCCGAGCGCCTTGCCGCGCAGGTCCCACAGCGCCGTGTCGATGCCGCTGATGGCCGCGATGCGCGTGCCGCGCCGACCCAGCTCGGGGAAGGTGCGGCCGCGGTCCAGGGCGTACCCGGCCCGCACGCCGTTGTACATCGCCGTCCACAGCCGGGTGATGGCGCGGGCGTCCTGGCCGATCAGCAGCGGGCGCAGCTCGTGCCGGATGCAGGCGACGAGCGAGGCGCATTCCCCCGCGCTGCCCACCGCCGCCTTGGCCTCGCCGTATCCCGTCAGGCCGTCCTCGGTCGTCACCGAAACCAGCGTCATGTCGAACCACGCGAGCCGTCCGTAGTCGGAGACGTGTTGCCGTTCGGGAGGGATCGGCGCCCGAAGCCAGTGGGCGGTGACATCGGCGATGCGCATGGGTCAGAGCAGCGGGCGGAGCGTTTCGATAGAGCGGCGGGTCAGCATGGTGTAGAAGCGCTCGGAGATGATGGACGAGCCGTGATCCTCCAGGAACTTGCGCTCCGCCGGGCTGACGTGCTCCGGGTCGGGGTCGGTGGCGTACGGGTAGGGGTTGGCCGGGGTGCGATCCAGCGGCGGGCTGAACTCGACCGACAGGGCGCCGTCGTAGCCCGTGGCTCGCACGGCGTCGATCAGGCGCGGCCAGTCGAACCACCCCATGCCGGGCGCCATGCGGTTGTTGTCGGCCACGTGGACGTTGGCGATGCGGTCCCCGGCGGCCTTCAGCGCCGCGAAGGTGTCGGCCTCTTCGATGTTCATGTGGAACACGTCCACACACACGCCACACTCGGGGCCGACGGCCTCGGCCAGGGCCAGGGCCTGAGCCACGCGGTTGATGAAATACGTCTCGAAGCGGTTGATCGGCTCGATGGCCAGGCGGACGCCCCGTTTCCGGGCGTGGTCGTTGACCTCGCGCAGGGCCTCCACCGCCCAGGTCCACTCCTGCTCCGGGGTGCCGTCGGAGACGATCTTGCCCACGGTGCCCGGCACCACCGAGAGCACCTCTCCGCCCAGCTCGCTGACCATCGTGACGCAGGCCTTGACGTAGTCGACCGAGCGGGCACGCTGGGCCTCGTCCCGGGCCAGCAGGTTGCGCTCGCCGAGCATCAGCGTCACCGATCCCCAGCAGCGCAGGCCGTGCTCGTCGAGCAGCCGGCGGACCGTGCGGGTGTCGTATTTGTCGGGTTCGCCCTGGAGTTCGATGGCGTCATAGCCGAGCCGGGCGATGCGGGCCAGCGTCGTCTCCAGCGGCTCGACCTTCATCCAGTTGTGGATCGCGAGGTGCATGGCGGGGGGAATCCGGGAAGCGGAGGCGCGTCAGTCCCGGCCGGGACCGACACCGTCGGGAGCGCTTCCGAACCTAGCACGCCGGATCGTCAGATGCAAAGGGAGATGGAGGTGGTCGTCACGTTGTCATTTTCAACGCTGACCCAGAGTTATGGGCAGAACTGGGCGACCGGAAAGATGGAGCCGGGAATGCAGTAGCCGGGAGTGATGTGGTTTGTCTCGTGGGTCTGGGTGGCTGTGACAGGGAGCATGAAGATGACCCTACGGGTGTGGGGATAGGCTCGTCATCGTCGAGTTTCCAACGTCGGCGTTCGCTTCACCCCCACGGGCGTGGGGACAGGCGGCGACGGCGACCACCAGCCAGACGGGCCGCCGGTTCACCCCCACGGGCGTGGGGACAGGTATGGATCGATTAGCTACCTTGATCGGCTGGGCGGTTCACCCCCACGGGCGTGGGGACAGGTAGGTGCGCTTTTGGTAGTGCTTCAATTTGTACGGTTCACCCCCACGGGCGTGGGGACAGGCTCGTCTCCCCGGTCACGGCGTGCCACATGCCCGGTTCACCCCCACGGGCGTGGGGACAGGTAGGCCCCGATGGCGCCGGCGGCCTCGTAGTTCGGTTCACCCCCACGGGCGTGGGGACAGGGGGTACCGCACGTATCTGACGCAGGGGAAATCCGGTTCACCCCCACGGGCGTGGGGACAGGCATGGCTTTCGAACTCGTGCTCATGGCATTTTCGGTTCACCCCCACGGGCGTGGGGACAGGTACGACGACGCCGCCAGGCTGATTGAATACTACGGTTCACCCCCACGGGCGTGGGGACAGGGCCAGCAGCGTGATGGCGTCGATGAGCTCCTGCGGTTCACCCCCACGGGCGTGGGGACAGGCGCCAGCGAGCCTCCTCCTCCGGGCTGTAGGGCGGTTCACCCCCACGGGCGTGGGGACAGGCAACCCATCGCCATGACACGCATCCTCCGCATCGGTTCACCCCCACGGGCGTGGGGACAGGGCGTCGGTGGGCTACCACACCGACAAGGGTGCCGGTTCACCCCCACGGGCGTGGGGACAGGAGCGGGGGTGTCGTGCAGATCCTCAACTATTACGGTTCACCCCCACGGGCGTGGGGACAGGGGCGGCACCGAGACATCGCCGGATCCATACTCCGGTTCACCCCCACGGGCGTGGGGACAGGAGGAGCCTGTTTGCCCCAGATTGCCACCCGCCCGGTTCACCCCCACGGGCGTGGGGACAGGCTTCCCGCTGACCTGATGCTGCACGATGCGATCGGTTCACCCCCACGGGCGTGGGGACAGGCTTCCCGCTGACCTGATGCTGCACGATGCGATCGGTTCACCCCCACGGGCGTGGGGACAGGGATATGCGCGTAGAAATTTCGCCTAGAGGCTTCGGTTCACCCCCACGGGCGTGGGGACAGGGGAGTAGCCGGATGACCGAGTGCTCCATCGACCGGTTCACCCCCACGGGCGTGGGGACAGGGCGAGCGTCCTGTTGCACGCAGATCTGATAAACGGTTCACCCCCACGGGCGTGGGGACAGGCCTCCGCCGGCGCTATCCACTTTGGCTAAGTACGGTTCACCCCCACGGGCGTGGGGACAGGGCCACCTGCTGCATGACGTACTCCGTCGACTCCGGTTCACCCCCACGGGCGTGGGGACAGGTCATCGCCTCGGCGAGGGTTTTCGCCGCTTGCGGTTCACCCCCACGGGCGTGGGGACAGGGGGTCGGGGAAGGTGATGTCCTGGCTCGTGGCCGGTTCACCCCCACGGGCGTGGGGACAGGTGGCGCAGGCGCACGCCATCGCGACCGCCGTACGGTTCACCCCCACGGGCGTGGGGACAGGATGTCGATGCCTCTTGACACGGAGCTTCCGTGCGGTTCACCCCCACGGGCGTGGGGACAGGACCTCGTCCTCGCGCAGCACGATCCCGAAGCGCGGTTCACCCCCACGGGCGTGGGGACAGGTCAGGCGCATCTCTGACTTTTACCCCCCCCTGCGGTTCACCCCCACGGGCGTGGGGACAGGCCGGTGGAGCCGGACGACGATCCGGCCGAGGCCGGTTCACCCCCACGGGCGTGGGGACAGGATGGCCGGGCAGGTCGTCGAGGCCGGCGCGGCCGGTTCACCCCCACGGGCGTGGGGACAGGTGCCCCGGCTCCCTGAGACGGTGGCGGATGGCCGGTTCACCCCCACGGGCGTGGGGACAGGACCACCGAGGTGGCAACCGATTCGAGCTCCGTCGGTTCACCCCCACGGGCGTGGGGACAGGCGGGGCTTTCACGGTAATCTTTTTCGGCATGGCGGTTCACCCCCACGGGCGTGGGGACAGGCGGGGCTTTCACGGTAATCTTTTTCGGCATGGCGGTTCACCCCCACGGGCGTGGGGACAGGGTCATGCAACTGCGCCAGGTCGATCCCTCCACCGGTTCACCCCCACGGGCGTGGGGACAGGGGAGTTTGGGGCAATAGTTATAGCTCCGAAACCGGTTCACCCCCACGGGCGTGGGGACAGGCGGGGCACCGCTCCTCGCAGGATCTCCATCAGCGGTTCACCCCCACGGGCGTGGGGACAGGGGCCCCAGCGCAGAACCCGGTGAGATATGTGCCGGTTCACCCCCACGGGCGTGGGGACAGGACGAGTCGCCCCCTCGTCCGTCTGCGCCATGGCGGTTCACCCCCACGGGCGTGGGGACAGGAGCAGTAGAGATCATCCCATCACCTCCGAGATCGGTTCACCCCCACGGGCGTGGGGACAGGACCACCTGGGGCGGGCCGAGCGCGACCGCGTCTGGTTCACCCCCACGGGCGTGGGGACAGGGCTGCGGATGCTCTCGCTGATGCGCCGGGACGCGGTTCACCCCCACGGGCGTGGGGACAGGTCGAAGCCCTTTAAATGCGCCTATTTCCCCAACGGTTCACCCCCACGGGCGTGGGGACAGGGGGTACGTGCAAGATTGCGCCATCGCTCAACGCGGTTCACCCCCACGGGCGTGGGGACAGGGTGGCCGACCCGGCCGGGGGCGATGACCTGATCGGTTCACCCCCACGGGCGTGGGGACAGGCCCCTCGCACCGTCCGACACGGGAGAAGTGGCCGGTTCACCCCCACGGGCGTGGGGACAGGGGGTACGTGCAAGATTGCGCCATCGCTCAACGCGGTTCACCCCCACGGGCGTGGGGACAGGGTGGCCGACCCGGCCGGGGGCGATGACCTGATCGGTTCACCCCCACGGGCGTGGGGACAGGAGCAGTAGAGATCATCCCATCACCTCCGAGATCGGTTCACCCCCACGGGCGTGGGGACAGGACCACCTGGGGCGGGCCGAGCGCGACCGCGTCTGGTTCACCCCCACGGGCGTGGGGACAGGGCTGCGGATGCTCTCGCTGATGCGCCGGGACGCGGTTCACCCCCACGGGCGTGGGGACAGGTCGAAGCCCTTTAAATGCGCCTATTTCCCCAACGGTTCACCCCCACGGGCGTGGGGACAGGGGGTACGTGCAAGATTGCGCCATCGCTCAACGCGGTTCACCCCCACGGGCGTGGGGACAGGGCAGCCATGTTGGAAGCCCACGAAATCGCAGACGGTTCACCCCCACGGGCGTGGGGACAGGGCGCCAGTACCGCGACAGTACCCCGCGCCCGTCGGTTCACCCCCACGGGCGTGGGGACAGGAATCCGACCCGGCAAGGTGTCCAGGTCAAATACGGTTCACCCCCACGGGCGTGGGGACAGGCCAAAACGCTTTTTTAGATCCGCTACCGCGCCCGGTTCACCCCCACGGGCGTGGGGACAGGACGCGCCGCACCAGCCGCCCGCGCTCATCCTGCGGTTCACCCCCACGGGCGTGGGGACAGGTGCATGACCGAGGCGTACAAATCGACCCTTTTCGGTTCACCCCCACGGGCGTGGGGACAGGTTAAAAACCCCGTTAATCGGAATCGCTTCCGGCGGTTCACCCCCACGGGCGTGGGGACAGGGCATAGGTCTGATCCCGCCGGGCCAACGTTGTCGGTTCACCCCCACGGGCGTGGGGACAGGGGTATCGGCTGAGTTTCGATCCACTTAAGGCGCGGTTCACCCCCACGGGCGTGGGGACAGGACTTAAGGCTGACTCTACCCAGGCCCCCATTTCGGTTCACCCCCACGGGCGTGGGGACAGGTAGGGCACGCTGGTCGACCAGCCCCCGCGCCACGGTTCACCCCCACGGGCGTGGGGACAGGTCCGGAGCCGCCGGGGGTGCCCTCGCCGGGGCCGGTTCACCCCCACGGGCGTGGGGACAGGTCATGGGGTGACTGATGGGACTGGGCTCTCTCCGGTTCACCCCCACGGGCGTGGGGACAGGGTAAGCACGTAGGGCCGCCGGGGACACAGGTACGGTTCACCCCCACGGGCGTGGGGACAGGTAGATATTCCGGTAGGGAATTATCTCGGCCTGCGGTTCACCCCCACGGGCGTGGGGACAGGTAAAAACCCCATCAATCGGGATCGCCTGCGGCGGTTCACCCCCACGGGCGTGGGGACAGGGGGGCCTGGCCACCGGCCAGGCATGTTCTTGACGGTTCACCCCCACGGGCGTGGGGACAGGTGGGGGTCATGTCGTGTGTGGGGGTCATGGCTCGGTTCACCCCCACGGGCGTGGGGACAGGACGGCAATCGCCGTAAAATCCGGCGTTCCGGCCGGTTCACCCCCACGGGCGTGGGGACAGGATCTCAGCAACTTTCCTGTTTATTGATGCTTCCGGTTCACCCCCACGGGCGTGGGGACAGGCAAGGACGCCTCATCGACGGTCGTCGCGTCATCGGTTCACCCCCACGGGCGTGGGGACAGGGCACTCAGCACCTCGACTTCGCCCGCGTTGCCCGGTTCACCCCCACGGGCGTGGGGACAGGCACCTATACCCGAAGCGCCGGATGGGCTTGGACGGTTCACCCCCACGGGCGTGGGGACAGGCGCCACTGCTTGTCGCCGCTTGTGCCCGTCGTCGGTTCACCCCCACGGGCGTGGGGACAGGTATTGTTCACGCCTTCGTCGAAACTGCCATCCCGGTTCACCCCCACGGGCGTGGGGACAGGAGCCTGCGCATCGAGGGGCTGGACACCGACGCCGGTTCACCCCCACGGGCGTGGGGACAGGCGCCGACGGCATGTACACGCTCGCCGTGCAGCCGGTTCACCCCCACGGGCGTGGGGACAGGGCGACCATCTCGGCGATCTGCCGGCAGACCTCCGGTTCACCCCCACGGGCGTGGGGACAGGGGCGGCATCGCAGAAGCCGATCAGCGCCAGCTCGGTTCACCCCCACGGGCGTGGGGACAGGTCTAAAAAACGACGCCAAAAATCCCGATTTTGGGCAAAACGTTTCCGGTTGGGGTCTGCGCTGCTCAGGGCTCCCGGCGTGGGTCGGGGTCGGCCACCATCACGAGCCAGATTCCTTCGTTCTCGTAGGGAAAGCGTCCTTTCGGGTTATGGACTCGCAGATCGAACCCCTGCTCGTTGTTCGTGGACCAGATCTGCATGAGGGTGGCGTCGTCGTTCTCGGTGAGTTTCAGGCAGCGTGTCCACAGGTTGTCGCGCACGAGGGCGGAGAGACGACCCACGAAGACACCGGCCTTCACCTCGATCATCCAGCGGCTCAGGTCGCCCCGGGTCGAGGCTGTCACTCGTTCCAGGATCATCACGGTCATTGTCCGTCCCCTCCCCCCGGCGGCGTCCACCAGGGTGTAGGCAGGGCCGGGTCGTCGTCCGGGTCGAAACCGTCCGGCAGCAGATCGCGCTCCAGGTCCAGCACCCGGTCGATGTCGGGGACGATCCGGGCCAGGAGCTTCATGTTGCGGAAGGCCTGCCGCATGCGCTTGCGGACTTCCCGCTCGAGCTGGTCTTCGCGGAGCTTGCCCTGTTTCAACTCGGCCGTAGTGGCGAAGGCCACCGGTACGCTGAGGCGGGTCTTGTACAGGTCGGCGATGTCGTAGACGAAGGCAAGCTGTTTGCCCTGGTGGATGAAGCCGAGGCCGGTACTGTAGCCGGCCGAGAGGATAGCGGCGTGGGCAAGGCCGTTGAGGCAGGCGTTGGCTGCCGAGAGGGCCCGATTCATCGGGTCGGCGGCGCTCCAATTTCCACGATCATATTGGCGACCGTGCCAGGAGAGGCCGTACCGTGCGGCAGCCTCGGCATACGCATCCCGCACGCGCCGGCCCTCGAACCCCCGCACCTGCTCGATGCTCAGGCCCTCCGGGAGTGGCTCGCGGAACCGGAAGCGATACATCCGCTCGACGACCTTCATCCGCGCGTCGGGGTCCGAGGCCAGCGCCGCCTGCCGCATGAGCTTGTACGCCTTGTGCGTCTCGCCGAGGCCCTGGGCGTAGCAGCGGACCCCTTCCTCGCCCACCCACACGATCAGGCAGCCGGCCCGCGTGAGCGTGCGGACGGCCGCGTGCGTGACGGTGGTGCCTGGTCCGAGCAGGAGCGTCGTCAGCCCGGCTACCGGCAGGAGCGTGCGCCCGTCTTTGTTGACGTATTCGATTCCCAGCCGCGTCTGCTCCACCCGCCCGTACTCGAAGTACAGGTACGAGATCGAATCGCCGACGCGGGGAAGGTCGCGGTAGGAGTGTGGCAACATGGCTTTTAGAGGTGTGTGTGATCGGAACGTTCCACAACCTACGAAGCCAGCCCGCGCCAACCGGACACTAAAACGGGCTAGACGGACATTAACGTGCATTGACGTGGGTTCAGTCTTTCAAAGAGCAATCCGTGGCCACGGGCTCACGAGGCCGGGGCCAGGGAGATCAGCCCGAAGCCGAAGGCCTTGGCGGGGCCGATGCCCCGGCGCAGGGACTCGGCCAGGCGGGCGGGGTCGGTGACGCGCAGCACCCCGTCG
This sequence comes from Roseithermus sacchariphilus, assembly GCA_003285105.1. Classification (GTDB taxonomy): domain Bacteria; phylum Bacteroidota; class Rhodothermia; order Rhodothermales; family MEBIC09517; genus Roseithermus; species Roseithermus sacchariphilus. The sequence goes on from CP030158.1 coordinate 3,349,429, forward strand.
AATCGTACGCCGAAGAGCGGGATCTCCGTCTTTTCGTAGGTAATATCGGAAACGTCCCGTTTTCGGCGTTTGGGCGCCGTGCGGAAAGGCATGTCCTGCACGGCCAGAACCTCGAAGCCGGCCTGTTCGGCGCGGCGCCGGAGCCAGTCGTGGTAGGTAGGGTACCCCTCCGGGTTGGGTCCGTCGTGGATGAGCGGCACACGCGCGCCGTGCTTCTTGCCCGGTACTTTCTTCTTCACCGTCGGGTTGGCGACGAGGCGGAAGCGGAGCCGCTGGCCGGCGTGCAGTTGGGGTTCGAAGGGTTTGGGGCCGTCAGCGCGCAGGAGGTAGCCGTTTGCCATGAGTGGCCCCCAGTCGGGCGGGGTGTGGTCGGTCTGCACGAGGACGACCGACCCGCCCGGCCCGCGCTCGGGCTCGAGGCGGAAGAGCATCCGCTCAGGGTCCGGGGCGTGTTCGAGGGCGCGCAGGAGCGTCCGGTGGAGCTCGTAGGGCCGGGCCGCATCGCGCCGGGCGCCGGGGTTGCGCGGGTTGAGGAAAAGTCGGCTCAGGTACATGGATCCATATCGTTTTGCTGCGAGGGCTTCATACTCTGGACCCGCCGGCGTCCCCGGTCGGGGAAGCAAAGCCGATGACGACTCGCCGGGGCAGGAAGCGCCGGTCGAAGAAGGAGAGCGGGTCGTCGGGTTGCATCCGGATCTGCGCCACGCGCAGGGCCGAGTGGGGCACGTCGGCATCGAGGACGAAGCGCCATCCGTCCTCGGGGGTCGTCGGGGCGTCATCCCCGAGGGGGTCGCGGAAGGTACGGAGCACATCGAGCGGCTCGCCCGGAAGCGGTCCGAGGGGGGTGCCGTCCTCCTGCACGATCCGCACGGGCCAGCCCGGCACACAGGCTTTGCGCCCGAGGGCAAGGGGCCAGCGGGGCGCTCCCAGGGCCGCGTCGATGGCCTGAAGGAGGTTGCGGTCCGGGCCGGCGAGGGCCACGGTGAACCAGGCATCGGCCAGGTAGTAGCGCACCGAGGGTTCGGTGTCCTTGAGCTTCGGCCTTCCGCGCTCGATCTGCCGCGCCGTGTTGCTGGCGATGAGCACGTTCTGGGCCGTGTGGAAGTCGCGACGCACAAGGCCCTCCCGGTCGACGCGGACGGCCAGGCGGAGGGCGCGGAGGTCGTCGATAGCGGCATGGCGCGGGCGCCCGAGGGCGGCGCAGACCAGCCCGAGGACGCCGCTCTTGGTCGGCTCGCGGGCGGTGTCGCGGATGGAAAAGCGGCTCTGGAGCCCCCAGGCCTGCAGGGGGGCTGCCAGCCGCAGGAGCAGCGTGTACGTCATGCCGCCACCTCCCGGCTCCACGGAGCCAGTTTCTCGACCACGGCGTCGATCACAGCCCGCGCCGTCTCGACCCGTGCGCTGGCCAGGTGCTTGAGCACATCCACGTCGCGGGCCACCTTGACGAAGCAGTGCGTACCCTCGGTGCCGTACATCTCCGCCAGGCTGGCCCAGTGCTCGTCCAGGGCGCGGACGGAGGCCTCCACCAGGCCGGGGTCTCCCTCGCGGCGCGGCCCCCGTACCGGCTCCACGAAGGCGTTCGCCAGCGACCAGGGCATGGCGCCGTTCTCGCGCACGACGGCCATGAAGAGCGACGGCGGCGTCTGGGCAGCGAAGCTGTTCTGCTTGCCCGTCGGGATAGCCTGGAGTGCTGCTTCGAGGAAGGCCCGGATGCCGTCGACCGCCAGCTCCCGATCCCCCTTCAGGTTGGCGGCCAGCTGGTTGGCATCAATGAGCGCGTAGCTGTAGAAGCAGGCCGAGTTGAAACCTGTCGTGCCGATCATGCCGGCGCCGGTCTCCTCCTTCGGGTTGAGGTCGTCCACGGCGGTGAAGTAGTCGAAGTCCATGTCCACCTTATTCGTGGAGATGGCATGGGCCACCTGGCAGGCGGCGTCGATGTTCATGCCCGGCACTTCGGCCAGCATTCGACCAAAGAGGGCGATGTCGACAGCGCGGACGTGGTCCCGCGTTTCTTTCGTGAAGGCCTTGACCAGTTCGCCCAGGGCCGCGTCATACGCCTTCTCGGCCGCCTCACGCTCTTTCTTGGAGGCATCGTCTCCCAGGGTCTGTACGGCCTGGAGGGCCTCCCGGAGCGTATCGACGTGTTCGTGGATGAGCTCGGCCAGCCGGTCAAGTTCGTCGTAGCCGACGTAGAAGAGCACCTTCGTGCATTGCTTGGCCTCGTCCCATCCGAGCATCTTGCCCACAAGTCCCCGGGCCAGCATCCGGGCCTCGTTTTCGTCGAAGCCGTGTTTCTCGACAAGGCGTTCGGCCAGGGGTTTGTCGCTCTGCTTGGTACGAATGGCGATGTTTTCGCCAAGCGTTTCCCGGAAAACCGGGGAGGTGCGGATACTCCGCTTGCGACATTGCGACGAGATACGGGCCCGTCGCACGCCGCCGAATTCGCAGTCTTTCGGCGAGCCCGTGTCGTCCCGGTTCAGATTGGCCGGGGGGAAGTTCTGCAGGATGTGGAGTTCGATCTTCATGGCGTCATAGAAGGGTTAAGGGGTGAACAGAGGGGGTGAAAGGTCGTTGCGTGAATCATCCGGGCAGGTCGGTCATCCCACCCAGTAGTCACGGGCCCATTGACGCTGCACGAAGCGGCGCGGGTGGTCCCAGGCCAGCAGATCGTTCAGCAGGCGGAGGTGGTCCGGGGAGAGGCCGCGGGATGCCAGTTGCTGCACGAGCTGTCGGAGCCGGTAGGGCAGGTCCCCGGCGTCGGCGTCGAGCAGGGCCGTTACACGCCGGTCCAGGCTTTCGGCGCCGGCAGAGAGTTCGGCGCGCAGGCGGCGCAGGGTGGCACCCAGCGATTCTCTGGGACCTCCGGTTGAAGGGTTGAGGGCGAACAGGGCTGCCACCAGGAGGTAGGTTTCCAGGTCGTCATCAAGCAGAGATTCGGGCAACTGGTCGCCCACTTCACTCAGGCCGCTGTATGTGAGCGTTCGTCCCGTGAGGGTGCGGCGCAGGCGCGCCAGCCGTGCGCGGGCGGTGCTGTCGCCCGCTTCGGCCCGATGGGCCAGACCTATCAGGTAGCCGACGAAGTCGGTTCCCTGGAGGCGTGTCGCCCGGGGAGTGGTGGTTTCAGCAGTCATGCTTCCTCCGTGGTCAGGGTTTGAAGGTGTTCGCGAAAGGCTCTGGGACGCATGAGGCGGCGCGTTCCTTCGGCCACGGAGCGGAGCTGCCGGGCATCCCGGTCGAGGTGGGCGGTAGCAGCCCGGAACGCCTCCCGGGCGGCCCCATAGACGATTGCCGCCCATTTCCAGAGGAACGCCTGGCGCGTGTCGTAATCGTCCGCGGCGTGCTCGGCCAGCCGGGCCAGGAAAGCGTGGAAGTGGGGTTCCAGAGCTGTCCAGAAGGAAGGCTCGGCACCGAAAGCCGCAACCAGGGCGGTGATGTCTTTCGGATCGGCGTCGGGTGCGTCGTTCGTGCCGGGCTTCGGGGGGGCGAGCAGGAAGGCCGCAGTGGTGCGTAGCGCCCTGTTCAGGATGTCCCGTTGCTCGTTGGCGAGATCGAGCGCACCCTGGATCTGGTGGATCGGATGGCCTTCGTCCGTCGCGTCGGCGAGCAGGGCGGGGAAGACGGGCATCTGCTCATGCCGCCACATCTCCACCTTGGCCTGGTCGTTGATGAGCCCGAACACATCCACGGCATAGCGGTCGATGTCCGTGAGGCGGTGCACCTCGCGGAGCCACGAGAACGTGCGGGGGCTGCCGCCTTCGCCGGGCCGCAGGAGCTTGAACAGCGTGTCCGCATCGCGCCATACGGCCCGGTCCGCCCGGAGGCCGTAGGGGAAGACGCCCTTGGTTCTAGAGACGGCCGACGCCATCAGCGGGTCGTTCTGGACGGGTGGGTCGTCCTTGTCCCCCTGGGTGATGTAGACAGCCGTGGCGACCGTCTCTCCGCCGGGGTGGGTCTCGGTGACCAGCGTCAGGCGGCGAGCCTGCCACGTCAGGTAGTCCCGGTAGCCGTGCACCGGGCGCCGCGCATGGATTTTGGGCAGCGGGCGTTCCCAGGCCGGCGGCCACCCGGGGTCGTCGTTTTCGTGCAGCATCATGCGGGCTTCGGGCTCGGGGGAGGCGTTGAGTAGCAGGGCTTCAAAGAGGGAACGGCCCCGGATCCAGAAGACCGCACCACCCACGAGCGGGGCATGGGAAAAGTTGAACGGCTTCGACACCCCGCCGCCCAGGGCGGCTGCCTGCGTGCAGACAACGGCGCGGGCCGTCTCGGCCAGCGATCGGGGGCGGGGGAAGGCATCCACCTCGTGTCCGAACAGCGTGGCGTTGTTGCCGCTGGCCTCGGCGTGGAAGAGCTTGCTCAGCGGCGCGGGGTCTTTCGCCAGCGGCTCCGGGTGCTGGTAGAACGGGCGCTCGGGGTGCAGTAGGTCGAACCGATCCGCTCGCACGGGGTCGGCGAAGTAGGCATCGACGGCATGTTCGTCGAAGCGGCCGGCCTCCCAGCGGTCCCACCAGGCGTCCTCGTCCGGGTGCGGCAGGAAGCCGTCGATGACAATAGCCAGGAGTAGTCGGTTCAGCGCCGCCGTCTCGATGGGGTTGTCCGCATAGACTTCACGCCATTGGTGGGCGTTGACCAGCGCGTCACGAAGGCCCACCTCGTGGCGCCGGCCGTCGGCGTCGAGCACCGGCAGCCAGGGTTCATGGATCAGGTTGAAGGAGGGCATGTCGGTCTGACAGATTTAGGAACGGGAAGGATACAAGATGACGATTCGGGATCAGCATGGTGATATGGCGAGCGCAGGGTATGGCGTCCGTAAAGGGTTCGCCCCCGCATGGGCGGGGATAAACGAGGTCAGTCGAGTGGCCAGAGCAGCTCGCAGCGCTCGCACACTCCGCCGTTGACGCCGACCATGTAGGCAGGAATGGCCTCCGCACCACATTTGACACACCGTATGGTCGGTGTGGATGCGTCGGGACGCGATCTGGGCTCCGAGGACTGGAGCCCAGAGGGTTTCCGCAACCAGGAGGGTTGCGCCGGCTTAGAGAATTGCATATTTTGCCGTCCGTCGCGGTACGCCGCGACTCATTAGGGTGATGCGAGCAGGTGATGGTCGCCAAACTTCCACCGCTCGCAGACTCGGTTCGGAGGCCAATATAAAACAGTGGCCTCCGTCTGTCAAGATAAAATTTAAAGTTGAGTTGGACTATTATAGTATCCACAGACATCTGTGGGTGAACCATTGAGATGGATGATTAAAGTGTCTATCCCCACGCCCGTGGGGAAGGGGTCGGGGGTCTTGTGCCCCCGACCTATTTTTTAACTCGCTCGATACAGATGCCCAGCTCGGCATCTTCGGTGATGCGATAGCCGGCCACGTCGGCCTTCCCCGCGGTGAGGATCAGCGGGTGGCGATGTTGCAGGGCCGGCGTGTGGGCGGCGGCCTCGCGCCAGGGTTCGGGGAGTTCGGTCTCATCTCGCTCCCGGAGCGCCTGTGCGATATCTTCGTAGCTGATGCGCACCGCGTTCTGGAGCAGGGCGCGTACGCTCTCCACCGGCAGGTCTTTACGCCCCGCGGGCACGGACAGCGGTGCCGGCTCCGTGCAGGCCGGATCGAGAAAGAGGTCGCCGCTGGTTCCGGCGAAGAGCACCACCACCTCGGCACTCTCCGCACCCAGGCGGGTCAGGACACGCTGCGAAGGATGGGCCTCGTCGTCGTCCTCGTCGGCCAGGGTACGTTGATCCGGGTCCAGCAACTTGCGTAGTCCCTGGCGGGTGGGTTCAGGGATGAGCTGGCGGAAGGCTTCGTTTTCAGCCTCCTTTTCCATCTTGCCGACGGTCTGTATTGCCTTTTTCCACTGCTTTAAGCCTTCGTCGGAGAGTCCTTCAGGTGCCTGCTGATCGTCGGCATAGACGGCTTCGATGAGTGTGCGGTAGTCGGCGGGCAGGTGCCATGTGTCACGGTCTTTCAGCACGGCCCAGGTCTTCCAGGCAATCGAAGGCGCGTAGACCGTGTAGCGCGAGGCCCGGATACCGATGTCGCTGAGATCGGGCAGGCATCCGGGATCGGCTTCGGGGCAGAGCCAGTAGACCATGGGCACACGGTAGCCTTCCGGCCGTTCTTCGGAAGGGCGGAGTTCAAGGTGCCGGTGCAGGCGTCCGGCCCGCTGGAGCATCAGGTCGATCGGGGTGAGGTCGGTGAAGAGTACATCGGCGTCAATGTCGAGCGATTGTTCGGCCAGCTGGGTGGCGACCAAAATTGCGCCACGCCCATTCGGGCGATTCTTGCCGAACCGCTTCAACACCTTTTTTTGTATAGATTTGCGGTGATGATGGCGGTAACGCGCATGCAGGAGCATTACGTCTTCGGTCTGAGCTCGCACCTCTTCTGGAAGTGCCTGGAAGATGGCCTGAGCGCGTCGCACAGTGTTGCAGATGATAAGCGCGACGGCTCCTTTCTCATAGGCCTCTACGGCTTTATCAGCCACCTCTTTTGGATCTGGCGTGAAACGGATCAGCCGAGCATTTTGCGCCCACCGCGTGGGGAATTCGCTTCGGTACAGCATGGCCTTTCCATTCTGCACCTGCCAGATCGCCGGATAGGGGACGGATGGGGGGGGGACGTCTTTTTCCGTCACCGTACCGCCCCAGGCCCTGAAGCAGGCCTCCCGAAAGCGGGCCGGCAACGTGGCTGAAAGAAGAATGACATGGCAGCCAAGGGCATGCAGCCACCGGAGTAGCCGCACGAAGAGATGCTGCATGTACAGATCGTAGGCATGCACCTCATCGAAGATGACCGTCTTGCCGTAGAGGGCGAACAGGCGCAGGAAGAAGTGCCGGGCGTAGAGCACACCGAGGAAGGCCTGATCCACGGTGCCCAGGCCGTAGGGAGCCAGCAGGCTGCGTTTCCGCGGGAGGAACCATGTCAGCGTGCGAACCACCCCTTCAGTCCGGTCAGTGCCGTTCTGATCGTCCTGGTCGAAGAGTGCATCCAGATCCTCCACCTCGCAGATCAGATTCTCCTGATCGGGGGACAGGTCGGCGTTGCCATGCACCAGCCGAAAGTTGGCAGCTCCGGTATGGGCCTTTTCCAGAAAGTTCAGCGTGCGTTCGAATAGCCCCTCACTCGTAGCCTGGGTGGGCATGGCCGTATAGAGACCGCTGCCCCGGGTATGTTCTTGTAGCCGTGCCGTCAGAGCAAAAGCGCCTTCGGTTTTGCCTTCTCCCGTCGGGCCCTCGACGAGGACCAGTGAAGGGGCTCCCTTCTCCGGCAGGGGCATCCGGACCAGGGCTTCCTGCATCGAGTTGGGAGCAAACGGGAAAAGGGCTTCGAAGCCCGGGAAGTGCAAGTGGGCCTGTCTTTCGAAGCCGGCGCTGCGAAGCGCCTGTTCCGCTCCCCGGCGGCTTTTCTCCAGGTAGGCCGTGAGGTTCGTGCCGGTATCGCGTGGGAAAAAGGAAGCCATGGAGCCCAGCCAGTCTGCCAGCGTGGCCCAGCCGCCGAAGGCAGGGAGCCAGACGGGCATGAGGCGGCCCGGAGGCGCAACGGTTGCCTGGACGGGATAATGGCCGAACCAGACCTCTTGGAGGGCGTCGAGGAGAGCATGGCGTGTCTCCTTCCAGGTCCGGTCGCCGAAGATACCCAGGTTCGTAGAGTCGTTTTCCCAGTTCTGTCTAGCATAGAGCCGCCCGTGATGCGCTCCGACCCAGGCAGCGATCTGCTCTAAGAAGGCGGCATGAGGGGAGGTTTCCGACCATCTGGCCAGAATGGCGATGCTCGCGTGGCCGTGGTGTTTGCGTTCGTTAAACCCCTCGAACCGAAAGCCGGCCGCTTCGAGCTTTTCGCGAGAGGGAGGATGCAGTGCTTGAAACGTCGGGATGGCCTTGCCGATGTCATGTAGGCCGATCCAAAAGCTCAGCACATAACCTGCCTCTTCTACGGAGAGCCCGAGGTCATCAGCGATGCGCTGCTTCAGCTCGTGTGGCAGAAAAAACTGCCAGAGCAAAAGGGCGGTGTGGGCCACATCGAACAGGTGTGCCCAGAGCGGGCGGGTCCATTCAGGATCAACCAGTTTATTTTCTTTGTCTCGGCGGCGATCCGTCTTGGCCCAGAACAGGCGCCAGCTGGGGGTGTTTGTCATAGCTGATGGTGCTTATTATAGTGAGACATACGGCGTGCCAGGGCGCGGCGCCGGTTCGAATAGGTGCAACACGGACAGTCAGGAGCGGCCTTCGGAGGGAGGGGGCGGGCAAGGACCTCCAGCACCTCTTCGAGGAAGGCATCGAAGGTGGCGTCATCGCGCCGGATCTCGATCCAAGCGGGCTGCAGCCGCACCAGCAGCCGGTCGCCGGCCGTATGCGATTCGACCTGCACGGGGTCGATGCAGAAGAGCCCCATGCGGGTGATGGGACCGCGGCACAAGCCCGTCGGAGCGGCCATCTCCAGCGCGCGGGCGTAGGCATGGAGCTGTCTGGCATATTTGTCCTCGTGCTCACCGTTCGGTGCAACCATCTTGAAGTCGATCAGGCCCCAGGTACCGTCGTCGAATTGTGCCAGATGATCGAGGCGTCCCCGGATAAAGTAGCTGGAGGTTCTCGTCTGGAGGGGGCGAGAGGTAACCCACAATTCCCCTCCGACGAAACGTCCGGGAGGAAGGGAGGGCTCTAATAGTGAGGGGCACTTAAATAGTGAGGGGCACTTACCCAGAAAGAAGCGGGTAAGGGCGTCGTGATAGCGGGAAAAGACGGCCGGAAAGGGCAGGCGGGGACGGGCCAACCCGTGGGCGTGAAGCCAGAAACAGCGACGGCATTCTTCCCACAGAAACGTCAACATCGAAGGGGTAAGCCTGACGGGTAGGGGGGTGTTCATGGCAAAAACACATCCGGGAGGGAAAACATAACCTTCCCGAACATACAAACGTCCCTCTGCCAGACCGGACCTTAAAAACTCGAACCCGGACATTATCGGGCCGGCTATTCGCCCGGATAGTGGCGGGCCAGCGCCCGGCTCTCCTCCTGCATGCGGGCCACCAGTTCGGGGGGATCGAGGACCTTTACGCCGGAGCCCCAGCTCAGGCAAAAGGCCCGGAGGGCTTCCAGGCCGGCGGCTTCGAAAGACACGATGATGCGCCCGTCCTCCAGGTGTCGCTCGATTTGCTGGGTCGGGTGATAGATCTTGCGTTCGAAGTAAGGAGCGCGGTCGGCCTCGACGAGAAGGCGCACGGTCAACACTTCGCCGGCCAGGCTGCCGAAGCGGTCCCGAAAGTAGAGGTCCGGGTCAAAGCCCTCAGGTGGAGAAAAGAAGGAGTTCGTGGGCCGAATGGCCCGTATGCCGGCGATGGCGAAATCCCGGATGGCGCGCCGCCGGTGACACCAGGCCACGACCAGCCACGATCCTCCCGGCATGCCGAACATGAGCGGGTCGATGCGCCGGTTGCGCGAGACGGTGTTGTTGCTGGCCGTATGGTAATCGATGAGCATCGTGCGCTTCTCTTCGATGGCACGGCTGAGGGTGTGGAATATCTCTGCATTGATCGGGATGATGCCGGGGGAACCGAAGTGCCAGTGCGAGGGGAGTTCTTCCAGGCTGAAGGAGTAAACATTAGGGGCCAGATCATGGATGAGTTTGTCGAAAACATGTTCGAGCGGAGCGCCCAGGGGTGTGGCGGCCAGCGTGGCTCTGGCAGCCTCGACCGCTACTGTCAATGCTAATGCTTCTTTTTCGGTAATGGTTAGGTGTTGTAAGGTAGTCTGGCGGTCCTGCTCGGGGATGAAAAAGAGCTTTCTCCGGCCTTTTCGGATACTTGATACGTGGATTCCCTCATCGGCAATCTTCTTTAGTAAACGGCGAGCATGTCGCTCTGAAATCCCGAACCGTTGGGAAATATCCTGCAGTGAAATCTCTGCTCCTGTGTCAAGAATGGATCGAAGCGTTGAAAGAGTGATAGAAGGTCGTGGCATAGTGGATCTATGGCATATATCGGGTTGAGTAGATGTTGTAATATAAAGTGGCTCTCTTGATTGATTGTAGTCTTGGGAAACTGTCTCGATAGGCTGTGCCCTTCTCTGAAGCTGTCAAGGTTTAATCAATAAGCCGATGACAAGATGGTCTACCAGCACTTCTCGAAGCTCGAATGCATCAGGGCCCTTGGCAACGTCTCTTAACGATCCATTGGCCATGAAGCCTGCCGGAGGTGCGATATCTCCCGGCAAGCCTTCTACCAGTATAAGCGCCGCTCCGATAATGAAGGCTAAAAGGGCCTGTCCCCATCCCCAGGTTGCACGCTAACACGGCACCCTGGGAACGCGTCGAGCGCCTCCTGGAACTCAGCCCGGAGCACCCGGCCAGGGGGTGTAATCGCCTCTCGATCATCTCAGGTTAGAGGGGATTTCGATCACGGCTACTACCATCCAGAACGACCTCAACTAGCGCGGTCTCGGCACGTGCTACGACCGCTGGCTGCATCTTGGAGAAAAAGCGCTTCCGAAGGAATCGAGCTCTCGGTCGAGCAGTTACGCTTTCTCGAGAAGCAGAACTCGCAGTAGCGCGAGCGCCATGACGAGTTCGAGATGCCCCGGCGAGCTATAGCGTAGGTCAATAATGTTGAGGCAGGAAGCCGCAGTGCTGGAACCATCCCGCGGCATCCGCCGCCGTCACCTGCTCGGTGGCATACTCCACGGCCTCCAGCAGCGCTTCCGCCGTGTCCGCACAGGCCTTCTTGATCAGATGCTTCAACTTCGACCACAGCAGTTCGATCGGATTGAACTCCGGACTGTAGCGCGGCAGCGGCCGGACGCAGGCGCCCCGCGCCTCGATCTGTTCGACCAGGTCCGGTGCCTCGTGGATGCGCGCGTTGTCCCACAGCACGATGTCGCCCGGCTTGAGTACCGGCAGCAGGTGCTGCTGGATGAACCCGCGGAAGTGCCAGCGCCGCACCGTGCCGGTATGCATGGCCACCGTGCCGGCTCCATCAAAGCCCAGCCAGCCCAGCAAGCTGACGCGTTTTCCCTGCCGCAGCGGGGCCTGACAGACCAGGCGCTCGCCCCGAGGCGCATAGCCGTAGGCCAGGCGCATGCCCTGGATGACTCCGCTTTCATCAACGGCTTTGATCCTGGTCGCATCGACCGTACCGAGCCAGTCGCGGAAGGCGGCCCGCTCGGCTACGACGTCGGGGCGCTGTTGCTGCGCGGCCTGCATCGTCTTTTTTTTCGCGTCAGGCCCAGTCGCGCCCGGACCCGGCCCATCGTGCGGCGGCTGACCCGACGCCCGGTGTGCTCGGTGAAGCGCTGGGCCAGTTCATCCTGTGTCAGGTCGGGCTGGGCCTCAATCCAGGAGCGGACGAGGGCCTCGTCGGCCTCAGTTAGCAGCCGTCGGGACCCGCCGGGTTTTTTCGGCTCGAGCGAGCCGCTCTGCCGGGCCTGGCGAATGACGCGGTCGACGGAAGCCTTGCCGACGGCAAAGCGCTGGGCCAGGTCGGCCCGGGAGCCTTCGCCGCGCTCATAGGCACGGGCGATGCGCCACCGTAGATCGGTGGAAAGGGGAGCGGGCATCAGAGTAGCCAGAGCAAAAGGAATGGATACAGAGTCAGACTGAAGATAACATCAACCGCGATGACCTACGCTATATTGAATCAGGAAACGTTCTACATGAGCCATTTCAAGGGCGAGGGCAAGGTCTACCTCCATACGGTCGTCGATACTTTGGTGCGGCGGGGTATTGCTATGAACCTAAGTACACGACCTAAGTACACGACAAAACATGGAAGGCTGGGCGTAAGGCTCGCCGGTCGTGGCCCAGCAAATGCCTCTCCAGGTAATCCAGCCCGTACCGAAAGAGCGAGACGGCCTGCCGTCCATGCGACTTGATCACGATGGGCTGTCGCCGATGACGCCACGCCCCGACCTTCACCGCCCACACCAGCGCCACCGCCAGTACCGCCACCAGTTTCTCCAGCCGCTCAGGCTCCTTCATATGCGTCGCCTCCAGATCAAAGGATCGTGGCCGATCCGTCCGGCTCTTGAATGCGGCGAAGGTGTGCTCGATGGCCCACCGCCTGGCATACAACGCCAAGGCCTGTTTCGGCCGCTCGTTGGTCACTACGATCCACGGCTCGTCGGCCTCGCGCGCAGCCACGACGTAGACCGCGTGGCCGTAGATCACGCGCTTCTCGCGCAAGCGGCGGCGTCCGTGCAGCGCCAAGGCCGCAAATTCGTCCCCCGCACGCACCGTGCTCCCCGTACCCCGGTGTCGCATCCGTGCGTTCTTGCGGATGCGAATCACGAAGCGCAGCCTGTGCTGGATCAGCCACTGGAAGAACCGCCGTCCGATGAACTCGCGGTCAGCCACGAACGCATCGATGGCCGACGGATCGAGGTGCTGCATCAGGGCACTCATCAACGCGATGCGCTCCTCTTCGTTTGTGGCGCCAGATCCAGCGCAGGGGCACCACGTAGCCCTCGAGCAGATACCCAACCACGAGCAGGTTGAAACGCTTGCGGCCCAGTTTCCACTCGGTGCGGTCCATCACGAGCGTCAACGGGGATGCCGTCCTGTCTTTCGAGGTCGGCCGCAGGAGCAGGAGCAGACGCGTCATGGTGTCCTGCTCGAGGGCAAAGAGCGCGAAGAAGCGCTGCAGGCGGCGGTAGTTGGTCGTCTCGGACCGGGTCGGGTTGAACACGGGCGCGAGTGTGGCCAGGCACACGCTGCGTACCCGGATGAGCGCCAGCACGAGCGCGGCGAAGCAGCAGAGGCGGGCGCGGTGCCAGGCGAGGTGGGGTTGCAGCAGAGCCATCAGGGTCGTAACGTCGGACATGGGACTGGGTCGATGAGCAAGGGCTTTGGGTTTGGACACCACAAAGGTACGTGCTCGGAAGGCTCAGTCCCTACTTGTTTCTACCGTTTTGTCGTGTACTGAGGCTATGAACTCTATCTTTGGCACCGAGACGCGCCGCCGGACGTTCCACACGTCGGTCGATCAACTGCTGGCGGACCTGGTTGCGTGGCTCGAGGACTACAATCAGGAGCGGATGTACCTGGGGGATCAGAACCAGGGACGGGGACGATCCAGCAGTACCTGGTCTCCACCAGGAAAACTGTCAAGTAGCAACCTGAGAGTAAACGAAAAAACGCCGACCCCGTGGCTGGGATCAGCGTTTCTCGGTGCGGTCCGGACGGGACTCGAACCCGCGACCTCCGGCGTGACAGGCCGGCATTCTAACCAACTGAACTACCGGACCGCTTCGCTCGCCCGGTTCACCGTGCGAGGGCGCCAAATATACAGCAGGTCTTTCGGGAGGTGCAAGGGGGCGAATCATTAAGGTTCGGTGTAGATTGCCGCCGCTCGCCGACCCCCGGATTCCCTACCCGCTTTACACCACCCGTCGATGGGGCGGTTCCACGGTGGGCCGTAACGCCGGCCGGGCCTTCGCGACCAAGCTCCGGGGTCGCCGATCCTCCGCGCACCTTTCAATGCCGACTCACCGAAAACGCCGTTCATGCGACGCACCAAGCTTTCGTTTCCCAATGCGCAAGGGACCTCGCTGGCCGCCCGGTTGGATCTGCCGGCCGATGACGACCCGATCGGGCTGGCCGTGTTCGCGCATTGCTTCACCTGCTCGAAGAACCTGCACGCCGTCTCTCACATCAGCCGGGCGCTGGTGCAACAGGGATTCGGGGTGCTCGGCTTCGACTTCACGGGGATCGGGGAGAGCGAGGGTCGGTTTGCCGAGACGTCGTTTTCCTCGAACGTGCAGGACCTCGTCGCGGCCGCGGCGTTCCTGGAGCGGGAATGGGCCGCGCCCCGGATCCTCATCGGGCACTCGTTCGGCGGAACGGCCGTGTTGCATGCGGCCGGTCGCCTCCCGTCCGTGCGGGCCGTGGCGACCATCGGCGCGCCCTACGATCCGAAGCACGTCACCCACCTCTTCGACCGGTCGCTGGAGGCCATCGAGGCCGACGGGGAAGCCCGCGTCGACCTGGGCGGACGGCCGTTCACCATCACGAAGGCGTTCATCGAGGATCTGGAAGCTCACGATGTCGACGAGGTGATTCGCTCCCTGAAGCGGGCGCTGCTGATCTTCCACTCCCCGGTCGATCAGATCGTGGGCATCGAGAATGCCGAGCGGATCTACCGCGCCGCCCGTCACCCGAAGAGCTTCATCTCGCTGGATACGGCCGATCACCTGCTGACGCAGGAAGCGGATGCCCGCTACGTCGGTGCCGTGCTGGCGGCCTGGGTGCGGAAGTACATCGACGTGCCGCAGGAGGAGGTCAAGCACCCGGAGCCGGCGGACAACGTCGTCGTGGCCCGCATCGGGGCCAGCGGGTATCGCACCGAGATCCTGGCGAACGGCCACGCGCTGGTCGCCGACGAACCGCGCAGCGTGGGCGGGACGAACGCGGGGCCGACGCCCTACGATCTGCTCGTCGCCGGCCTGGGGGCCTGTACCGCCATGACCCTCCGCATGTACGCCGACCGCAAGAAGTGGCCGCTCGACGGGGTGACCGTCCGCCTGAAGCACGAGAAGGTGCATGCCGAAGACTGCCTCGACGAGAACGGCCGCCCCAGGAAGATCGATCGCATCGAGCGGGTGCTGGACGTAGCGGGGGCGCTGGACGAGCCGCAGCGGCAGCGCCTCGTGGAGATCGCCAACCGCTGTCCCGTACACCGCACGCTGGAGGGGGACGTCCGGGTCGTCACCCGCCTGGAGGACGAAGCCGGCGGAGCGGAGCCGCCCGAGAGCGCGTGACGCGCCGACCCGTCAGGCCGGCTGGAGCGGGGCCGGATCCGGGCGGGACGGGACGCCGGGCGGCAGGATCGGCCGGCGGGAGGGGGCGGCGGCCTTCTCCGGCCGTCGTACCGCCGCGTGGGTCGGCATGCGCAGCACGAGGACGGGGCAGGGGGCCGCGCTGGCGATGTGTTCGGTAAGGCTTCCGGCCGGGAAGTACTTCGTGCGGCTCAGCGCCGGCGAGGCGAGCACGATCAGATCGGTGTGGTGCGATCGGGCAAACGACAGGATCTCCCGGGAGGGTTGTCCCTGTACCACGTGGAAGCGAATCCGGGCGTCGGCCGTGGCGCAGCCCGGCGGGGCCTCCGGTGGGATGACCTCGTGGCCTCCGACATGCCACTCCGGATCCATGACGTAGAGCAGGTCGAC
This sequence comes from Roseithermus sacchariphilus, assembly GCA_003285105.1. Classification (GTDB taxonomy): domain Bacteria; phylum Bacteroidota; class Rhodothermia; order Rhodothermales; family MEBIC09517; genus Roseithermus; species Roseithermus sacchariphilus. Next base: position 3,364,573 of record CP030158.1, read on the forward strand.
CTCGGCATGGAACCGGTGGGCGAGGGCTGCGGTGGTGTGCACCAGCGCTTCGGTTGGCTGAGAGAGATCCACCGGCAGCAGGATCTGCATGGGGCGGGAGGCCTCCGGGACGGCCGGATGCTGGGTGATGAGCACAGGACAGGGCGCCCCGCGCAATACCTCGGCCGCGACGCTGCCCAGCATGTGGGGCTGGTAATGATCCCCGTAGGGCGCCAGGACGATCAGGTCCACGCCGGCCCGCTGGGCATACTCCAGGATGACCGGCGCCGGCAGCAGCCCGCGGGCGTGCAGACGGCGATGAGGCACGTCCGCCGCCTCGTGCCGCGCGATCATCGCCTGCATCTTGCGATCCGCCGTCGTCCAGAGCTGGCGGTAGTAGAGGTCCGGCTCCCGCGCGACCTCGTCCGAGGTACACACATGACTGCAGCCGAAGGAGGCCACGGCGTGCAGAAGATGCACCTCCGCGCCGTACCGGCGGGCCAGGGCGACGGCCTGCGTGTACGCGGCTTCCGCACCGGGTGAGAAATCCGTAGGATGCAGGATCGTGCGAATCTGTTGCATGCCGCCACCCCTTGTCTGCCGTCGTGGGAGAGAACCGTTGATGCCGCCAATATAGCCGTGCGAGCACGGCCTGCCGTTCAGGTGCCGCCGTGTCTTCCTGTCAGGCAAATACCCCATTGGCTGTAGGGAAAATCCTGTTCTCCATGAATAACGTCTGGAATTGAAAAATTCATGACGCAACGGGCATTTCGGATAAAAAAATTATACTTGTTGTAACAATGGTGATGGAATGGAAGGTCAGGCCTCCGTGGATTGCAGGTGCTGCCTCGTCGTCGATCTGGATCGGTGGTGCGCAGGGGGACGTGTCGCGGCCGACGGGCCGGGGCGTCGTGGAGGCACCTTACCGGGCGATGCGCGTATCCCTGAAAGGACAGGTCGGGTAATTCCCTACACCCGATCCGGTCCCGGTCGTCGTAGGCTTGTGAGAAGAGGAGGCTGGAGAGAGCGGAGAGTCTGCGAGACGCAGCCTGCAAGGGCGACGGGCGAACCCGTCGGGGGGCAGGGCATGGCAACAACGCAAACACGGGTATCCCCGGACACCCGGGGGGAAGCCGGGCAGGAAGGAAGGGCCACCGGCCTGTGGCTCGATCCCCGGGGGCGTGTGGTGCATCTCGACGGCGCATGGCCCCCGTTCGTCCCGTTCCGCCCCGACGCCTTTCCCCGTCCGCTCGAGGACGTCCTCCACGCCGATCTGGTGCCCGTCGTGCGGGCGCTGCTCCAGGACGCGCTCGTCACAGCTGGCGCTGTCTGCCGCCCGGCCACGGTGGAAGGCGACCCCCACGAAGTCCGTCTGACGGCCCGGGCCGTCCGGCCCACGGAATCCGCTGCACCCCTCGTACACCTCCTCCTGGAAGAACGAGACGACGTCCGGGACGTGGGCTTCGGGGAGCCGCTGCACGGAGACCCCGCACAGCACGAGACGGTCGATGCGCTGGCCTGCGGGCTGGAGCGCCTGCAGCGTTTCATCGCGGAGGAGAGCGACCGATACGACGCCTTGCAGCACCTGAACGAGGACCTCCAGCGCGTCACCCGACACCTCATGCAGATCCTCGACGAACGGGAGGTGCTCAACCGCGACTACCACCAGATCCTGACCGGACTGCACATCGCCGTGCTGTTCCTCGACGCCGACCTGCGCGTCCGGCGCTGCTCGCCGCTGGCCGAGGCGCTGTTCTGCGCCGATGCCGGTGCGGGCAAGCCCCTGGTCGGGCAATCGGTGGCGGATCTGCGGCATGCCCTGGCGTACGAGGACCTGCCGGAAGACGTGCGGGGCGTCCTGGCCGACGGCCTCCCGCGCCGGCGTGAGGTGGCCGCGAAGACGGGCCGCTGGTACCAGGTGCTCGTGCATCCCGGTGCCGCGGAGGACGGGACGGTGACCGAGGTGCTCGTGGCCCTGCTGGACATCACCGAACGCAAGCAGATCGAGGCGGAATATCGCAGCAGCGAGGAACGCTGGCGCCGGCTTGTCCAGATGCATCCCGAGCCGATCCTGCTCACCGTGGACGGCGTCATCGTCTTCACCAATCAGGCGGGGGCGCGGGTCTTCGGAGGGGCCTCGGAGGACGACATCATCGGCCGTTCCGTGTTCGACTTCATCGTGCCGGAGCTGCACGACGTCTTCCGCCGGCGACTCCGGCGCCTGCAACGCGGCCGTCCCACCGAGCCCTACGAGCATCAGCTCATCCGCCTCGACGGCGTGCGCCGGGACGTCATCGCTGCCTCCATTCCCGTCACGTACCAGGGCCGGCCGGCCGCCCAGACGGTCATCCGGGACATCACCCACCGCAAGCAGGTCGAGCGCGAGCTGCGGGAAGAGCGCAACTTCATCACCGCGGTGCTCGATACCATCGACGCGCTGGTCGTCGTGCTGGACCGCGACGGGCGCATCGTACGCATGAACCAGGCCTGCGAGACGTTCAGCGGCTATGCCGAAGCCGAGGTGCTCGGCGAGGACCTGGTCGAGCGCTTCGTCCCGCCGGTGTGGCAGGAGCAGGCCCGGCGCTACCTGGCCGATCTGCGCGATGCCGGCATACGGCAGCATCGGATCGAACGCCCGTGGCAGACCCGCTCGGGCGAGGTGCGGCTGGTAGCCTGGTCCACGACGACCCTCCCCGACGACTCCGGGCGGACCCGCTTCATCATCGGCACGGGGCTCGACATCACGGAGCAGCGGCGGCTGGAGCAGGCCGTGCTGCACCTGACCGAGGAGGAGCGCCGGCGGTTCGGGCGGGACCTGCACGACGGCCTCGGGTCGCAACTGACGGGCATCGCCCTGCTGACCCGTAGCGTCATCCAGGACCTGCTGGCCGGGCAGGAGGTGCACGTGGAGGATCTGGAAGAGATCAACCGGCTCGTCGTCCAGAGCGCCGAGATGGCCCGGGCGCTGGCGCAGGGGCTGAACCCGGTGCAGCTCGAGGAAGAAGGACTCGTCGCCGCGCTGCAGAGCCTCGTCGAGGGCATCGGTAAGCTGGCCGACACCGAGGGCGTCTTCGAGAGCCGCGTCTGCCGGGTGCCGCTGGACGTCAACACCGCCACGCAGCTGTACTGGATCGTGCAGGAAGCCGTTGGGAACGCCATGAAGCACGCCGGGGCCTCGCGGATCCGCGTGTGTCTGTGGGAGGAGCAGGCGGCCACGCCGCCCCGCCTGCACCTGCGCATCGAGGACGACGGCATCGGCTTCGATCTGAAACAGGCCGAGGCCGCCGGCATGGGGCTGCACACGATGCGCTACCGCGCCCGGCTCACCGGGGCGCGCCTCCACATCGACAGCCGCCCCGGCCAGGGGACACGCATCACCTGCAGCATCGAAGTCCCGGGGCCGTACGGCCGCCTCGCGCCGGTCCCGGAGACCACGACCGAAGACGACCGCTGAGCGCCACCCATCGGGAATCAGCCGACAGGCAAACGGACCGATCCCCCTATGACGCGTTGAAAGCCCTTCCCTAGCTTGTCGCCGGAAGACAAGCCCCGCGACGATCGTCTCCATCCGATCCATCCGGTTCCACACGGAGGTGACTCCATGCCGAAGCACATCTTCATCGTCGACGATCACCCCATCATGCGCAAGGGCTATCAGGCCCTGCTGAACCGGGAGCCGGACCTGCAGGTCTGTGGCGAGGCCGGCACGGCTGAGGAGGCCCTGGACCGCATCCCGCGCGTCACGCCGCAGCCGGATCTGGTGGTGGTCGACCTGTCGATGGAGGGGATGAGCGGCATCGAGCTGATCAAGCGGTTGCAGTCCTTCCGGCCGGATCTTCCGGTGCTCGTCGTGTCCATGCACGATGAGATGCTGTACGCGGAGCGGGCGGTGCGGGCCGGTGCACGCGGCTACATCATGAAAAAAGAGGTCGATACCACGGTCATCCAGGCCATTCGCAAGATCCTCGGCGGGGGGTTCTACCTGAGCGAGCGGATGAACAACCACCTCATGCTCCAGTACCAGGGCGGCGGGATGCAGCACCGGAAGTCGCCCATCGAGCGCCTGAGCGACCGCGAGCTGGAGGTGTTCGAATTGCTCGGGCGCGGCTTCAGCACGCAGGAGATCGCCGAGGCGCTGCACATCAGCCCGAAGACGGTGGAGACGCATCGGGGCCGCATCAAGAGCAAGCTGGCCGTCCACTCCAGCACGGAGCTGCTCCAGCGGGCCGTGCAGTGGGCACAGGGCGTCGGGCTGCAGTGAGCCGGCCGACTTGATCCGGAGGGATCGGTTTGCGAGCATAGCAGGTGGCGGAGCCGGCGTCGTCCGGCCGCCGCCCTCCGTTTCTGCCGCGAACCCGGGAGGCCCCATGAGAGCCGTTATTGTAAGGAACGACCAGCTGGTGATCGACGCCTACCCGGACCCCGAGCCGGGGCCGCGCGAGGTGTGCGTGCGCGTCCATGCCACGGCGCTGAACCGGGCCGACCTGCTGCAACGGCGCGGGGCCTATCCGCCGCCCCCCGGCGCCAGCCCCATCCTGGGGCTGGAGATGGCCGGGGTGGTCGAGGCCGTTGGCGATGAGGTGGTGCGCTGGGAGGTGGGGGATCGGGTCTGCGGGTTGCTGGCCGGCGGAGGGTATGCCGAGCGGGCCGTCATCCACGAAGACCTGGCCCTGCCCATTCCCGACGGGCTGGGCTTCGAGGAAGCCGCGGCCATCCCGGAGGTGTTCATGACGGCCTACCAGGCGCTGCACTGGCTGGGGCGCATCGAGGCCGGGGCGCACGTCCTCATCCACGCCGGGGCCAGCGGGGTCGGCACCGCAGCGATTCAACTCGCCCGGCTGGCGCAGGCCCATCCGTTCGTCACGGCCTCCCGGGGCAAGCTGCGGGCGTGTCTGGATCTGGGCGCCGAGGCCGCCATCGACTACCGCGAAGAGGATTTCGCTGCCCACGTGCGCGCGCTCACCGACGGCCACGGGGCCGGCCTCATCCTGGACGTCATCGGGGCGCCCTACCTCGAGCCCAACCTCCGCGCCCTGGCGCTGGACGGGCGCATCGTCATGCTGGCCATGATGGGCGGTGCCGTGGTGGAGGGCTTCGACCTGAGGGCGCTCTTCGCCCGGCGGGGGCAACTCATCACCAGCACCCTGCGGAATCGCGATCTGGCCTACAAGATCGCGCTGGCCCGGGCGCTCGAGGATCACGCCTGGGAGGCCTTCGCCCGCGGCACCCTCCGCCCGGTCATCGACCGCATCTACGACTGGGAGGACGTCGAGGCGGCGCACCGGCGCATGGCGCAGAACCGCAACGTGGGCAAGATCGTGTTGCGGATCCGCTAGTGCCGTGTCAAGGATCATCTGCCGGGTAGGATGGTAGCTTCAACAATCGCTCACTCCTGAAGCTACTTCCTGCCATGGCCAAAAAATACTGCGTCACGCTCAATGACAACGAACGTCAGCACCTCAATGGCCTCATTGAGCGGCGTTCAAAAAGCGCCTCGCCCGTCAAACGAGCCTTCATGCTGCTCAAAGCAGATCAGAGCCAGGGCGCACCGGCCTGGACCGATGAACGCATCGCCGAAAGCTACAACGTCAGTGTCCGAACCGTCGAGCGCTTACGCCGGCGCTTCATCGAAGAAGGCTTCGAGGTGGCTCTCTACGGCAAAAAACGCGAACCGGTTAAAGAGAAGATCTTCGACGGGCAGGTCGAGGCCCATCTGGTGGCCCTGCGCTGTTCAGAGCCGCCGGAAGGCTTTGCCCGGTGGTCGCTTCGACTTCTGGCTGACCGTATGATCGAACTCGGTTACGTCGAATCGATCTCGCATGAGAGCGTGCGGCAGTTGCTTAAAAAAACGAACTCAAGCCCTGGCGCGTTAAGTCGTGGGTAATTCCTCAAGCCGATGCCGCCTTCGTCTGCCAGATGGAGCAAGTGCTCGATGTCTACGCCCGGCCCTACGACCCGCTCCGACCGGTTGTGTGCCTCGATGAAGCCCGCAAGCAACTCATCAGCGAGGTGCGGCAGCCCTTCACGAGGGCCGACGGGGTGCGGCACGTGGATTACGAGTACAAACGCGAAGGGACCCGCACGCTCTATATGCTCTGCGAGCCGCTGGGCGGCTTCCGGAAGGTGCTCGTCACGGAGCGTCAGGACCGTTTGACGTGGGCTCGTGTGGTGGCCCACCTCGTTGAAGACCTCTATCCAGACGCCGAGACGATCACGCTGGTTCAGGACAACCTCTCCGCGCACACCGTCTCGGCGCTCTACGAGGTCTTCGACGCCGAGCGCGCCCGGCGCATCGTGCGCAAGTTGGAGGTGGTCCCGACGCCGGTGCATGGTTCGTGGTTGAACATGGCCGAGATCGAGCTTTCGGTGCTGGTTCGTCAGGGTCTCTGTCGCCGCATCGGCAATGCATCGCAGTTAGAGGGCGAGATCGCCGCCTGGTACGAGGCGCGCAACGCAAAGCAGCGGGGTGTAGACTGGCAGTTCACCACGGCGGATGCGCGGGTGAAGTTGAAGCGGCTATACCCGTCGATTATAACTTGACGCAGCACTAGGGCCGCCCCGGCACGCAGAGCGGGATAAAAAGGATAAAAAAAGCCCCCGCCTCGAAGGGAGGCAGGGGCTGGATGGCCAGGCGGGGCCGCGTCATTCCGGCTTGGTCAGCGCGGTGATGAACGAACCCGCATTCTGGGCGTCACGCAGCCGGACGAGGAACGTCTCTCCCGGCTCGATCTCCCGGTAGATCGCCTGGAAGTCCTGCAGGTTTTTCACCGGCTTGCGGTCGACCTCGGTGATGATCATGCCGCGACGGATGCCGGCGTCCCGGTAGGCCTCGCTCGTCGGCTCGACGTTGGTGACGACGACCCCTTCGATCGTCTCCTCCAGGCCAAGCTGCCGTGCGAGATCCGGGGTAAGCGTGCTCAGCGACAGCCCGAGGCCTTCCATCATCGACTCGGCATCCCCGCCGGAGCGGCCATTGGTGCCGAGGCCGGCCGTCTCCTCGTCCGAGGCCGCGCCGAGCCTGACGTCGAGCGTCATCTCCTCGCCTTCACGGTTGATGGTGATGGAGATGGTTTGCCCGGGGCGCAGCCCGGCGATCGTGTCCGAGAGTTCGAGCGAGTTGCGCAGCGGCTTCCCGTTGAGCGCGACGATGACGTCGCCTTCCTGGATGCCGGCTTCGTCGGCGGCGGAGCCGGGGACGACGACGCGGACCTGGGCGGCACCCTGCGGCAGGTCGAGCGCGCGGATCAGCGCCTCGCTGGCGGCGGTGTACTGCACGCCCAGGCGGGCGCGCTGCACCGTACCGTTCTCGATCAGCTGCTCGGAGACGTTGCGCACCACGTCCACCGGCACGGCGAAGCCGATGCCCTGGTAGCCGCCTGTGCGCGTGTAGATGGCCGTGTTGATGCCCACGAGCCGCCCGCGCAGGTCGACCAGCGGGCCGCCGGAGTTGCCGGGGTTGATGGCGGCATCGGTCTGGATGTAGTTCTGCACGCCGCCGGAGTTGCCGCTGCTCGTCAGGCGCCCCACGGCGCTGATGATGCCGGCCGTGACGCTGTTGCTCAGCTCTTCGGAGAGCGGCGAGCCGAAGGCCAGCACCCACTGTCCGACTCGGATGTCTTCCTTGCTGCCGAAGCTGATGTAGGGCAGGTCGTCCACCTGGATGCGGATCACCGCGATGTCGCTGAAGGCATCGGTGCCCACGACCTCGGCCTCGTGCTCGGTGCCGTCGAAGAGCCGCACGGACAGCTCATCGGCGCCGTCGACGACGTGGTTGTTCGTGATGATGTAGCCGTCCTCCCGCACGATCACGCCCGAGCCGAGCCCGCGCGTCTGGAAGGGCTGCTGCCGCTCCCCCATCGGGCCGCCGAAGAAGTCCTCGAACGGGGTCCCTTCGAAGGGGTTGACGAAGGAGGGACGACTCACCGTCTTCTCGGCCAGGATCTGGACGACGGTGGGGTTGACGCGCTCGGCCACGGTCGTGAACGCGTCCTCGAGCGCGGCGACCGAGTTCAGGTCGATCTCGTCGATGGCGGTGCCGCCTTCATCCGGGAAGGCATGACTGGCGGTGATGACGTCGCGGGCGCCGTCGAAGAGGTTGGCCCCGGCGGTGGTGAAGAAGACGCCCGTCAGGAAGGCGACGATGAGCAACGCCGCCACGGAAAGGGTTCGTGCAATGCGCATGGGAGTTCGAGAGGGTATGTTCGAATCGATACGTTTCGTCAGGCAGACGGCTTGCAGGCAAGCCGGCCATCGCCGGGGAGAAAAACGTGCCGGAGGATGATTTTCGTATGCGGCCCGGAGGATACCTGACAAGATGCCAGTTCGCCTGCCGCATCGGCGGTAAAAAAACGCCGGGTGCCTGCCGTCATCGCGGAGGCACCCGGCGCAGGGGGCGGCGGCCGGTGTCCGAGCCCGGCCGACCCCGACATCCGGTGGCGGCGGTGGAGCCTGTCAGTGCGACCCCGGGATGCCGGGCTCGGTCATCTCCCGCACGTTCAGGTAGCGGTCCAGCTCCTCGTCCGTGAGCAGGTTCATGCTGCGGGCCACTTCGCGGACGGACTTCCGCTCGGCGGCGGCTTTCTTGGCGATGGTCGCGGCTTTGTCGTAGCCGATGACGGGGTTGAGCGCGGTAGCGATGGACGGGTTCAACTCCAGCAACTCCTTGCATCGTGCCCGGTCCGCCTCGATGCCGTCGAGGCAGCGGGTGCGGAAGGCCTCGCAGCCGTTCGCCAGGATGGTGATACTTTCGAGCATGGCATGGGCCATCACGGGCATCATCACGTTCAGTTCGAAGTTGCCGTGCTGGCCCGCCACCGTGATCGTGGTGTGGTTGCCCATGACCCGGGCGGCCACCATCATCATGGCTTCACTCATCACCGGGTTGACCTTGCCCGGCATGATGGACGAGCCCGGCTGGATGGCCGGCAGCTTGATCTCCGCGATGCCGCTGGTCGGGCCGCTGGCCAGGTGGCGGATGTCGTTGACGATCTTGACGAGAGAGACGGCCAGGGTGTTCAGGGCGCTGTGGGCCATTACGTAGCCGTCCTTTGCCGCCTGCGCCTCGAAGTGGTTGACCGCCTCGGTGAAGTCCAGCCCCGTATCCTCATTGAGGAACCCGATGGCGAATCGGGGAAAGTCCGGGTGGCGGTTGATGCCGGTGCCGGTGGCCGTTCCGCCGAGGGCCAGTTCGGACAGCTCGGCCACGGCGATCTTGACCCGGGCGATGCCTTTCTGGATCTGCGTGGCATACCCTCCGAACTCCTGGCCCAGCCGGACTGGCGTGGCGTCCATCAGGTGCGTGCGGCCGCTCTTGAGCACGTCGTCGAAGGCGCGGGCCTTGCCCAGCAGGGAGGCGTAGAAGCGTTCGAGGGCCGGGACCAGCTCCTGTTCGATCGCCAGGGCAGCCGCCACGTGCATCACCGTCGGGATGACGTCGTTGGACGACTGCGACATGTTGACGTGGTCGTTGGGATGCACGAGCTTGCTGCCGAAGTCCCCCCCGAGGCGCCGGGAGGCGAGGTTGGCGATGACCTCGTTGGCATTCATGTTCGTCGAGGTGCCGCTGCCGGTCTGGAAGATGTCGACCACGAACTCGTGGTCGTGCCGGCCGTCGGCGACCTCCTGGGCGCAGGCGATGATGGCATCGGCCTTTTCGTCGTCGAGCAGGCCGAGCTGGCGGTTGGCGCGGGCCGCTGCTTTCTTGACGAGGCCGAGGGCCTGGATGAAGCGGCGCGGAAAGCGCTGGCCGCTGATGGGGAAGTTTTCTCTGGCGCGCTGGGTCTGGGCGCCATAGGCGGCCTCGGCGGGGACCCTGACCTCGCCGAGAGAGTCGCGCTCGATGCGAACGTCGCTCATGGATGCAACCGGGTTGATCGGAGTGGAGAACGATGCGTGGGCGCAATATACTCGACGGCGGGACAGGATCGGGCGGTGGCCCGACCCCGGACCCCGCCGCCGCGGGATTTTGCAGAGATTCCGTGTGACCGCCGGCCTCCAGCGGCGTTCCTCCGTCTCCTTCGCATGAACCACCACGCACGAATGTCCACAGGAAGCATGTCCGATCCCCGTGTGATGCAAGACCCCGCTGCCATGCGGTCCCTGGCCGAGGAGGCCCGCCGCGCCGGGCGGCGGCTGGCGCTGGTGCCCACCATGGGCGCGTTGCATGAGGGCCATCTGGCGCTGGTGCGCGAAGCCCGCTCCCGGGCCGACCACGTCACCGTGTCGATCTTCGTCAACCCCACTCAGTTCGGGCCCGGCGAGGATTACGAACGCTATCCGCGCACGCTGGAGGCGGACCTGGAAGCGCTGCGGCGGGTGGGCGGTGTGGACGCCGTCTTTGCGCCCACGGTGGAGGGGTTGTATCCCTACGGGGAGGCCGCCAACGCCACGTGGGTGACGGTGGAGGGCTTGACGGACGGGCTGTGCGGGCGCTACCGCCCGGGGCACTTCCGGGGGGTCACCACCGTCGTGGCCAGGCTCTTCAACGTCTGCCGGCCCCACATCGCTTGCTTCGGGCTGAAGGACGCCCAGCAGTTCTTCGTGCTTCGTCGCATGGCGCGGGAGCTGCTCACGGGCGTGGAGCTCATCGGCGTGCCCACCGTGCGCGAGGCGGACGGGCTGGCCCTCTCGTCTCGCAATGCCTACCTGAGCCCCGAGGAACGGGCGCAGGCTCCCGTGCTGTGGAAGGCCCTGCAGGCCGCCGAGGCCGCCATTCAGAGGGGGGAACTGCGCCCGGCAGCCATTGTTGAACGCATGCTTCAGATGCTGGCGACGGCTCCTCTGGCGCGGCCGCAGTACGTCGAGCTGGTGGACACCGAGACGCTCCAGCCGGTGGACCGCCTGGAGCCGGGGCGAGAGGTCCTGGCCGCCCTGGCCATCTACTTCGGCCAGACGCGCCTGATCGACAACGTCATCGTCCGAATCCCGTCGCCCACCGACCGATAGCCAGGCTGTTTCCATCATGACCATCACCCTGATGCGGGCGAAGCTCCATCGTCTGCACGTCACCGAGGCGGATCTCTACTACGAAGGGTCGATCACGATCGACGAAGCGTTGCTCGAAGCAGCCGGGATCCTCCCGTACGAAAAGGTTCAGGTCGTCAACGTCAACAACGGCGCCCGGCTGGAGACCTATACCATTCCGGGGGCACCCGGCAGCCGCACGGTGTGCCTGAACGGCCCGGCGGCCCGGCTGGCCGCCCGCGGCGACGAGGTGATCGTGATCGCCTATGCCGAGATGACCCCCGCCGAGGCCCGGCAGCATCGCCCACGGGTCGTGCTCGTCGACGAAGGAAACAACCCGCGCGAGATCCGGGATTACGAAGTCGTCGGCGCCGACGAGTCGATCAGCGTTTGATCGGCGCCCTCGGTCGTCCTTACCGGAGGGCGGCTCTCTCCGGTGTGTCCCCTCCACGGTTCTTCGTCTCCGCCATGCGTTCGGCTCGTTCCGTCTCGTCCGCTCCGGCGGTCGTCCTGCTGCTCATTCTGTGGATGCTGCCGGTGTGCGCGCCGGCCGTGCAGGCCCAGGCGCCCCCGCCCGACGCCCGCTACCCCGTCTCCATCGGCGGCAAGCAGGGCTTCATCGACGCGACGGGGCACCTCGTCATCGAGCCCCGGTTCGATCGGACCTTCGGCTTCAGCGAAGGGCTGGCGGCCGTGGAGTTCGGAGGCGCCTGGGGCTACATCGACCCGAACGGAGACTACGTGATCCCGCCGTCGTACGATGAGGCCTACAGCTTCGTCGGCGGCCGGGCGCGCGTGCGGGTGGGGGCGGACTGGGGCTACATCGACCCCACGGGGGCCTTCGTCGTGGATCCCGGCTTTGCCTCCGCGCTGGACTTCTCCGAGGGCTACGCGCCGGTCAACGTGCAGCAGCGCCGGCTGGGGGCGGACGTCAAATCCACCTGGGGCTTCGTCGACCGCGAGGGCCGTCTGGCCATCGAGCCGCGCTTCCAGCGGACGCAGGTCTTCACCGAGGGGCTGGCGGCCGTGGAGGTGGACCGCCGGTTTCTGCTGATCCGGCTCGGCACGCGCTGGGGCTACATCCGCCCGGACGGCACGTGGGCCATCGAGCCCCGCTTCCGGACGGCCCGCAGCTTCGAGGAGGGCCTCGCGCTCGTGCGGTCCGAAGCAGGGTTGACCTACATCCGCCCGGACGGCACCACCGCCTTCGTCGTGGAGGCGGCGCAGGCGCACAGCTTCTCCGAGGGGCGGGCCCGCATCATGCAGGACGGGCTCTGGGGCTTCATCGACACGACCGGGGCCGTCGTGATCCCGCCGCAGTTCACGCGGGCGTTCGACTTCAGCGAGGGGCTGGCCGCCGTGCAGGAGGGTGGGCGCTGGGGCTACATCGACGCCGACGGTGCCTACGTCATTCCCGCCCGCTTCGAGCGGGCCCGCAGCTTCAGCGACGGCCTCGCCCAGGTCACGCTCGACGGCCGGACCGCGTACATCGACCGGCAGGGGCGCCTCGTCTGGCAGGAAGCCGCGGATCGCTAGGCGACGCCTCAGGCGTCGTCCTCGTCTCGCTCCTTCGCGAAGCGCTCGTACGCGGCGATGATGTCCTTGACGAGGCGGTGGCGCACCACGTCGTTCTGGTCGAAGTAGACGAACGCGATCCCGTCGACGCCCCGGAGGATGGCCTCGGCCTGTACGAGCCCGCTCTGCGAGATGGTGGGCAGGTCGGTCTGCGTCACGTCGCCCGTGATGATGGCGCGGCTGTTGGCCCCCAGGCGTGTCAGAAACATCTTCATCTGCTGGGTCGTCGCGTTCTGCGCTTCGTCCAGGATGACGAAGGCCGAGTTGAGCGTGCGGCCGCGCATGTAGGCCAGCGGCACGATCTCCACGACGTGCTGCTCCAGGTACTGCGCGAGCTTTTCGCGGGGCAGCATGTCTTCGAGCGCGTCGTAGAGCGGCCGGAGGTACGGGTCCACCTTTTCGCGCAGGTCCCCCGGCAGAAAGCCGAGCCGTTCGCCGGCTTCCACGGCCGGGCGGCTGAGCACGATGCGTTTGACCTGCCGGGCCTTCAGCGCCGCCACGGCCAGCGCGACGGCGGTGTAGGTCTTCCCGGTGCCGGCCGGGCCGATGGCGAAGACGATGTCGTTCTGCCGCCCCGCCTCGACCAGGCGAAGCTGGTTCGGCGTCTTGGCCCGGACCAGCCCGCCGCTGGGGGTGAACAGCACCACGCCGTCGGCATCCGAACCGCTGCGGCCGGCGCCGTCGCCGACGGTGTGCAGGGCCAGCACGGTGTCTACGTCGTTTTCCGTCAGGTGGCCGTTCCGGTTCAGGATGACGATCAACTCGTGCAGCACCCGCTCGATCTGTGCGATCGCCTCGGGCTCTCCGCGCAGGATGATCTGGTTGCCCCGGGCCGTGATGTGCGTCCGGTCGAACGCCGACTCCACCTTGCGCAGGTGGGCGTCGTTGAACCCGAACAGCAGCACCGGATCGGCGTTCTCAATCACCAATCGCTTGTCGATCAAGATGGCGTTCGTCCTCGTGGCTGATGTGACGTCTTCGATGAGCGTGGGGAGCCGGGGCCGAGGCCCGGCGGCGCTCTCCCGTACGCTGGTCCTACCCCCGGCCGCCGGATTGGTGCCCGCGGGGCCGCTTCGTTCACCGTCTGTTTCTTTCCCTACGTAGCATGACTCCGCGCAAACTGGTCGTCGAATTTACGAAAATGAACGGCGCCGGGAATGACTTCATCGTGATCGACAACCGGTTCTACCGGTTCACGGACGACGAGCTGGCCGGTCTGGCCCGGCGCTTCTGTCCGCGCCGCACCGGCATCGGGGCGGACGGGCTGCTGGCCTTCGACCCGCCGCGGGAGGAGGGCCGGCACTTCCGTATGCGGTACCGCAATGCCGACGGTTCGCTCGGCACGATGTGCGGCAATGGGGCGCGGTGCCTCGTCCGCTTCGCCCGGTGGGCAGGCATCGAGGACGAGGACATGGTCTTCGAGACGGACGCCGGCGTGTACCGCGCGCACCTGCCCTCGGCGCCCGATGCGCCCGTGCGGCTGTTCGTCCCGCCCCCGCGCGACATCCGACCTGATGTACGACTCGAAGCCGCTCCCCCGCATCCGGTGCATTACATCTGGACGGGCACGGAGCACCTGGTGTGTTTCGTGAACGCCGTGGCCGAGGCCCCGGTGGGCACGGCCGGTCCGGTGTGGCGGGCCGATCCGGCGCTCGCGCCCAACGGGGCCAACGTCAACTTCGTGGAGGTGGACGCCCACGCAGACGGCCGGCCGCGGCTGCTCGTGCGGACCTACGAGAAGGGCGTGGAGGCCGAGACGCTGGCGTGTGGCACCGGCGCGCTGGCCGCCGGCATCACGGCACGGTGGCTCGGCTACGTCGACGCCGGCGTGGTGGACGTGCAGATGCCCGGCGGGGTCCTCACCGTCGGGTGCGAGGTCAACGGCACGGAGGTCGCCAACGTGTTCCTGGAGGGGCCGGCCGAGACGGTCTTCCGGGGGACGGTGGAGGTGTGAGGCCGGGGCGGCCGCCCGGTCCGAGGGGCCGGCGGCGTCAGGGCGCGCTGGGGCCGAGGAGGACGGCGTTCAGGAAGAGCCGGTCCGCGCCGCGCCAGTAGCCGCGGAAGTTCGGGTCCTCGGCGAAGGCGATGACCCGGCCCTGCCCGATGCGCTGTTCATAGACGAAGACCGAGCCCGGCAGCCGCTCGTCCGCCTCGGGCCAGGCAAAGCCGGCCAGCCGCGTCGGGGCCTCCCCGGCGAGCCGGGCCGCGACCCGCTTGCTCGAAGACGGCGGGCCTTCCGGGGCGCGGTAGAGGCGGTCCGAGTAGACCAGCACCGGCAGGTCCGGGTCGTCATAGCCGGAAGCCAGCCACCCGAGCGTGTCGAGGCGGGCGCGGTAGACGGCGCCGGGCACGGTGATGCGCTGGGCGTGCTCGTGCTCCTCCTCCTCGTACCACGAGGCCAGGTCCAGCAGGTCCAGCGGCCCGCGGGCCGCCTCGACGGCCCGGCCGATGGCGACCAGCGTTCCGCCGTCCCGCACCCATTGCTTCAGGCGGCTCACGCCGGCGGTGCCGAGCAGCGTCTTGAACCGCGTGGTGTCGTAGACCTCGGGCAGGACGAGCACGTTGAAGTCGCTCAGGTCGGTGCGGCCCAGTGAGGCCATGCGCAGGACGGTCGTGGGCACGTCGTACTGGCGGTCGAGCGTGTGCCAGGCCCACCCGAAGGAGTAGGCCTGGATGGGGTCCTCGGCCACGAGGGCGATGGAGGGCAGCCGCGCGTGGATGGTGAAGTCGCCCGAGCCGAGGGCCGGAAAGCCTTCCGGGGACAGCCCGGTGCCGACCGGCACCACATCCAGGCGGTAGCGCGCCGCCACCTCACGGACGGCCTCGTGGACGCTGTCGTCGTTCTGCCCGGTGCGGACGATGACCGTGCCGCTGGCGAACGTCCGTCCTTCAATGCGAGTGGGGCGGGTGATGACGGCAACGCGGTGGCCGGCGGCCCGCAGGTGATAGAGCGCCGCCAGCCCGGCCGCCTGCCGGCCGTCGATCAGGTAGGCGTAGCCGGCCCGTTCCGGCAGGGGCACCTCGGAGCGGACGGGCCCGGTGACGAGGCTCCCGGGCAGCGCGCGCCCGTCCTCGGAGCGATAGGCCTCCACGTTGAACAGCAGCGGCAGCGACCAGCCCGTGATGTCGTAGAAGCGCGGATTCTCGTCGCGGTCGAGACGCAGCCGGGCCAGGTTGAGGAAGCGCTGTTCCAGCGTCACGTCGGTGCCCAGCAGCACCTCGATGAGGTGGTGGCGGGGCTGGGCGGTGTCGATGACGAAGGTGCCCGCCGGAAAGCCCCGTCGCCCCACGGACGCGCCGGTGCGGTCCCGCACGGCCTCCAGGGTCGTCGCCTCCGTCAGCGTCTGCACCTCGACGCCGCTGCGCAGCAGCAGGTTGACGAGCTCGGCCACGTGGTTGGGGTCGCCACCGGGAGGGAGGAGGTAGCGGCGGGTGCCGCGGCGGCCGGCCTCGACGGCGGCGACGTGCGCCTCGTAATACTCCCGCAGCAGGGCCTCCCGCTCGGCGGCGGCCAGCCGCACCGCGGCCCAGGCGGCGGTGTACTGCTGCGCGATGGCATCGGACAGGTGGCGCACCGTCTCGTCGGCGCGCGTGATCGCCAGCCCGCGTGTGGACCCCTGTTCGTAGAGCATCCCGATGGCCCCCTGGTAACTGCCGTAGGAGCCCGTGTAGCCGGGGTAGAGGTAGTTGTACCGCTCACGCGTCAGGTACTCGTAGCCGGCCGCATCGAAGGCCTCCGCATAGGCCTGGCCGAACCGGGAATACCATCGACGAGCATAGGCGGGGTACGTCGAGCCGAAGGGCTCGGCCGGGGGGTCGAAGAAGAACTCCACGTCCGAGCCCATCTCGTGGAGGTCCACCATGACCTGAGGGCGCCAGGCCTGGATCGTGGCGGCGCGGGCGCGCGTCTCCGGCTGGGTGTGCGCGAACCAGTCGCGGTTGGTGTCGAAGAAATAGTGGCCGGTGCGGTAGGTGAGGGCCTCGAAGCTGGTGAAGTCGTTGTTCCAGTCCTTGCGGCTGGGGTTCACCCGGGCGCCGAGGCGGGCATGGTTGACCTGCGCGAAGGCATCCCGCCCGTCCGGGTTGATCATGGGGTCGAGCAGGATGACGGTGTGGGCCAGCGCCGCGCGCGTCTCGGCATCGTCGCGTGTGGTGAGGTGCTCCAGGAGCCGGAGGACGCCTTCGGTGCCGGACAGCTCGAAGCCGTGGATGGAGCCGCCGAACCACAGGATCACCGGCTGATCGGCGATGAGCCGCTCCGCCTCGTCGGGCGGTGTCTGGCGGGGGTCGTTCAGGCGCACAGCGGTCTGGCGGATGGCGTCCAGGCGAGCGTGGTTCTCCGGGGCCGTCACGATCGCCAGCATCAGGTCACGGCCCTCCCAGCTCGTGCCCTGCCGGACGATGCGGACGCGGTCCGAGGTTTCGGCCAGCGTTTCCAGGTAGCGCACCATCTCGTGGTGCAGGGTGATGCGCTCGCCGAAGTCGTGCCCGGTGACGTCGGCGAACGTGGGCACCTGCGCCGCCAGAGGACGCAGACCGGTCAGCAGGAGGAGGGCGAGGGGCAGCAGGATGCGCATGGGAGAGGTCGGATGGAAAAAGAGACGGCGGAGGGATCAGGAGGAGACAGCGGAGGGATCAGGAGGAGACAGCGGAGGGATCAGGAGGCGTCCGGCACCTCCAGCAACCGTTCCATCAGCGCCTCGGCGGCCGTCCGGGCCACGGAGCGGATGCGGTCCCGGTCGTTCTCGTCGCCCACTTCGTACGTCACGGCCGTGGCGCCGAAGGTTTCGTAGAACCAGTTCTTCGACACCGGCGAGCCCAGCCCGAAGGGTTCGTCGCGGACCGTGTACGTCGGCAGGCGAGCGGCGATGGTTTCCAGCCACCGGTCGACCAGCCCGTCGGGGAAGGCCTCCAGCGAGCGATCCAGCGTGTAGAAGACGTCGTACTGCGTCGAGTGGAAATCCACGGCGAAGTAGACCGTTGCGTCCGGGTCTTCCCGCAGGGGGAGGAAGGCGTCGCGCACCTGCCGCGTCTCGGGCTGGTTGAAGTCCAGCCAGTCCCGGTTCAGGTCCACGCCGCCCGTGTTGTGCCGCCAGTGGCCCTCGTCCACGCCGTCGGGGTTGACCAGCGGGACGGCCAGCACGGCGAACCGCCGGCGGAAGCGTCGGGCCAGGTCGGTGTCGTCCGCGAGCGTTTCGAGGAAGGTCTGCACGGCGAGGGAGCCGGTGACCTCGGGCGGGTGTTGCCGGCCGATGACCAGCACGAAGTCGGTGGCCGGCCAGGCCTCGGTGATCGTCAGCCGGTAGAGGGGGCGGCCCTGGCGCGAGGTGCCGATGACGTCCCGCGTGACCCAGGGCCGTTCGGCCAGGCGGGCCGTCCAGGCGTCCACGTCGTCCGAGGTCAGCAGCTCCTGCGCACTCACCCAGAGCGTGTCCGGCCCGACGTCCAGCCGCAGCCGGGCGGTGCCGGCGGACGTGTCGGGGCGGTAGGCTGCCGGGTCGATCGGGCGCCAGCGGTGGCCGTCGCGGCTGAGCTTGGGCACGTAGCGGTGCGTGCCGTCCACGTAGGTCATCTCCACGTAGATCGTCTGCGGGCGGTCGGCCCAGAGCTGGAAGGCATACCAGGGGCTGTTGTTGATCGGCGCGTTCTCCGGGCGGATCACGGCGGTGTAGAGCGAGTCGCTCGTCCGGAAGAAGTCGTCGAGGCGCCCTCCGGCGAACTCGTTGCTGGCGTAGACGCCCGCGCTCCGCATGCCGATGGTGCGGCGGTGCGGCCGGGTGATCGGCTTGTCCATGGTGACGACGGCGCCGGGCGGGTCGTAAGCCTGCGGGAGGGGGCCTTCCGGCGTGCCGGGACCGCAGGCGGTCAGCAGCAGCCCCAGCAGGAGCGCGCCACAGGCGGGAGGCAGGAAGGGGCGGCGGAAACGGGAATCCGGCATCGGGTGGGTGGGGGAACGACCGCGGAAGGCACGGTGCCCGAAAGCGCTCGTCCGCGAGGCTAAAGCGAGCCGCCATCGGGGACGATAAGGTACATGTCACCCCCGACGATGCCAAGGTGTCGTCACCGCCTTTTCACCGAGCTTCACCCGTATGACGTCCTACCGTTTCAACCAGCATCTCGAAGCCCTCGTCGAGGTCACGAGCACCGAGAGCGTGCTGACCAAGTACGTGTTCATCCTGGCCCGGGGATACGACCAGATCACGTCGGATCTGACGTCGGTGCTGAGTTCGCGCAACCGCACGATGTATTCCAAGCGGCAGCAGGATACGCAGGAGCAGTTCGCCGAATTCCGCAAGCACGCCGAGACCTTCCCGATGGGGCAGGTCTTCCACGAAGTCATCCGCATCAAGGAGGTCCTGGATGAGATGCAGAAGGACTTCGCCGACGCGTCGGATGCCTTCATCGGGGCGTTCCGCAAGCAGTTGGACGATTTCTACGCGGCGCTGGAGCAGTGCGTGCGGGGCGGCGAGGACCAGGCCTTCGTCACGCTCATGATGGAGGCGCATCACCTCTATCCGATGATGACCACCGCGCGGCAGCTGTTTCGGATGGTACGCCGGGGCCTCGAGCGCCAGAACCCGATCGAGGAGCGGGCCGACGAGGCCGGGCTCGCGCTCGTCTTCGAGATGCCGCAGACCTACGAGGGGGTGGTCGGCAAGCTGGCGTCGGTGCAGAACGCCTACGAAGAGCTGTGCCGGCTGATGCAGGTGTCGATCCTGGACTACCCGCTGCGGCTCGTGAAGGTGGAGACGGGCAGCCTGTGGCTCAGCGTCCGGGGGCACGCCGAGGTCGTGCGGATGCTGACCTCCCTCATCGAGCGGTTCACCACGTTCCTCCAGCATCGCTTCAGCATCAAGGGCAAGGCCGCGGACATCTCGGAGCGGGTCATCGCCACGCAGTCGCTCATCAACCTGGCCGACGAGCTGGAGATCGCGGGGGTGACGGCGCCGCTGGAGGATGAGGCGACGTTGAAGCAGGCGGCCCTGAACCTGCGCCGGGAGCTGACGACGCTGCTGGCCGGCGAGCCGATCGTGCGGATCAACGACGAACTGCACGAGGTCGAGGAAGCCGCCCGGGAGCAGTACATCGAGCAGACGCGGCGGTTGATGCCGGGCCGGATCCAGCCCTACCCGCTGAGCCGGCACGGGAGCTGACGTCAGCGGTCACCGGCTGCGTCGGAGGTTCCGGCTGCGACTTCCGCGGCGCGGTCTCCCCACATCCGCCGCCAGAGGCGGCCCAGCACGGCGCTCCGGGCATCGAAGGAAGGAATGGCCTGCTCGAAGGTCCACTGGTCGTCCGGCGGGCGCGTCGGGTCCGGCCGGGGGCGGAGGCGAAAGTTGAAGATGTACGCGCCGCGATCGGTCAGCCACGCGTCGCTGCGTCCGAAGCGGAGGTCGTGGAAGACGAGGCCCTCCCCGGTGTCGGAGACGGTGAAGTAGCCCCGCGAGAACCACAGCAAGACGCGGACGGCACGCTGGTCCCGGAGGGGGGCGAGGCGATCGGCGTGTCTGGGGATGCGCCGGAAGCGGACCTCCGGCCCGTCGTCCAGCACCGAACGAAGCCCCACCCAGAGCGCCTCGCCATCGTCGGCGATGGCGGTCCAGAGCAGCGCGTTGAGCGGGGTGGGCGTCGTCATCATGCGTTCGACCCGGATGCCCTGCTCGGCCAGCGCGCGCTCGAAGGCGGGCCATGTGATCGCCTTGGCCGCCACGGTACAGAGCAGGTACGCCGTGCTCAGCACCAGGCCGACGGTGTTGGCCCGGTGCCCGAGTCTTCGCGTGCGAGAGGCGATGAGCGCCCATCCCACCCCGATCAGCAAGGGCAGGGTGTAGAGCGGGTCGATGATGAAGATGGTGTTGAAGCTGACCGGATAGTCGCTGAAGGGCTGGAAGAGCTGGGTGCCGTAGGTCGTGCAGGCGTCGATCAGGGCATGGGTGACGAAGGCCGCGAAGACCAGGCGGGCCCAGCCGCGCGCCGGCACGGCGTCGTCCCGATGCCACCGCGCCAGCAGCCACCCGAACAGCGGGGCGGTGACGGCGGCGAAGAAGAAGGAGTGGGAGAGGCCCCGGTGAAACTGGAGTTCACCGATCGGGTCCAGAAAGACGTTGGCGAGGACGTCCAGGTCCGGCAGCGTCCCGAAGGCCGCGCCCCAGAGCGGGGCCTTGTTGCCGACCCGTCGGCCCAGCACGGCTTCTCCGACGGCGGCACCCAGCGCGGCCTGTGTCAGCGAATCCACGGGTCAGTCGCCCTCCGCCGGTGCCGTCCCGGCCAGCAGGTCACGGAGCACGGGGCGCATGGTGTCCACGGGGAACAGGCCGAGCGCGCGATGCACGATGCGTCCCCGGGCGTCGATGACGAACGACATGGGCAGGCCGAAGACGCCGCCGAAGGCATTGGCCGCTGTGCCGTCGTCCAGGGCGATGGGATAGGGGATGGCGAGCGCCTCGGCGAAGGGGCCGACGACGTCGGCCCCTTCCTCGTCCAGCGCGATGCCGAGCACGGTCAGCCCGGCTGCGTGCATCTCCTCGTGGAGGGCGATCAGGTCCGGGATCTCCACCCGGCAGGGCGGGCACCACGTCGCCCAGAAGTTGACCAGCACCACACGGCCGCGGAGGTCGTGCAGCCGCAGCGAGTCCCCGCCGATCAGCCGCAGCGTCAGGTCCGGGGCTTCGCGCGCGTCGGCCGGTTGCAGGCCCGTCGGGGTCGGGAGCGTGTCGGCCGGGAGCGTGGAGGGGAGCGGCGTCGGGGGCGGTGCAGCGGGTTCGCCGGCGCCGCAGCCACCCAGCCCCACCGGGGCAAGGAGCGTCAGCAGGAGCAGCAGGCGGTACGTCATGGCGTCATCGTGGGCTAGAGCGGGGAAGGGCCGCGCGAACGGCTTCGGCGCGGATGCGGCTGTGGGAGGCGTCGTAGACGGCCTCGCCGCGCCAGAGCAGCAGCACCTGCGGCGAGGCGTGCCGCACCCCGAAGCGCCGGGCGATCTCCTGCGAGAGCCCCGGCGTGTGCTGGACGACCACCTCGTAGACGGGCGGATCGTCCGGGGCGGTGAGGGCGTCGAGCCGCCGCCGCACGGCATGGCTGATCCCGCATGCCGCGCTGTGCTTGAACAGGAGGACGGGCGCGTCGTAGGATCGGGCCACGGCCCGGTCCAGCCCGGCGGTATCGGTGAGGGGGTGGAACACGGTCAGGCGGGGAGCGACAGCCCCGGGGGGAAACCTGGTCGCCGGCCGGGAGTCCTTCGACCCGGCGACGCGGTCCGGTGGGGCCGGTCTGGTGCGGGGGCTTACATGGTTTTCCCCGCCGTTGGATCCCGCCGGCCCACGCCGTGCTCCGCGCCATGCTCCGCGCCATGCTCCGCGCTGCGCTCCGCGCTGCGCTCCGCGCCGTCTTCGTTCACCACATCATCCCACACGCATCATCATGATGGACGCAACACCGACGGGCGCCGAAACCGTCCGCTGGGATCTGACCGATCTCTACGCCGACCCGGCCGCGCTGGACGCCGACCTGACCGCTGCCGACGAGCAGGCCGAGGCGTTCGACCGGGCCTACCGGGGGCGGGTGGCCTCGCTCGATGCCGCCGGGCTGGCCGAGGCGCTGGCGGCCTTCGAGGCGGTGCTGGACCGCCTGGGCCGCGCCTACACCTACGCCTCGCTCAACTGGGCCACGCAGACCAACGACCCGGCGGCCGGGGCGCTGCTCCAGAAGGTCAAAGAAGCCTACACTCGCATCCATCAGAAGCTCATCTTCTTCGAACTGGAATGGGTGGCGATGGACGAGGAACGGGCCCGTCGCCTGCTGGAACAGCCCGAGCTGGCGGCCTACCGCCATTACCTCGAACTCGAGCTGAAGCACAAGCCGCACGTCCTCACCGAGCCCGAGGAGAAGATCCTGGCCGAGAAAGCCGTCACGGGACGGAGCGCGTGGAACCGGTACTTCGACGAGACGCTCGGAGCGGCCCGCTACACGCTCGACGGCCAGGCGCTGACGCAGCAAGAGATCCTCTCGAAACTCTACGAACCCGACCGCGACCTGCGCCGCCGGGCCGCGCTGGCCTTCACCGAGGGCCTCGCCGCCCAGCAGCGCACGCTCACGTACGTCTTCAACACCCTCCTGGCGGACAAAGCCTCCGACGATCGCCTGCGGCGCTATCCCCACTGGCTCGCCAGCCGCAACCTGGCCAACGAGGTCGAGGATGCCGTGGTGGACGCGTTGATCGAGGCCGTCACGTCTCGCTACGACCTCGTCGCCCGCTTCTACCGCCTCAAAGGGCGGCTCCTGGGGATCGACGAGATGATGGACTACGACCGCTACGCCCCCGTCGGCGAGGCGGACCGTCCCTACGACTGGGACGAGGCGCGCGACCTGGTGCTGGCCGCGTACGGGGCCTTTCACCCGCGGATGGAAGCCATCGCCGCCGAGTTCTTCGAGCGGCGATGGATCGACGCGGCGCTCGCGCCCGGCAAGCGAGGCGGGGCCTTCAGCCACGGGGCCGTCCCGAGCGCCCATCCCTACATCCTGATGAATTACACCGGCAAGATCCGCGACGTGCAGACGCTGGCGCACGAACTCGGCCACGGGGTGCACCAGTATCTCTCGCGGAAGCAGGGCGTCCTGCAATCGGACACGCCTCTGACCACGGCCGAGACGGCGTCGGTCTTCGGGGAGATGCTGGTCTTTCAGCGTCTGATGGCGCAGGAGCCCGATCCGGCCAACCGCCTGGCGATGCTCGTCAGCAAGATCGACGACACCATCGCCACCGTCTTCCGGCAGGTGGCGATGAACCGCTTCGAGGACCGCATCCACACCCGCCGCCGTGCCGAGGGCGAGCTGAGCGCCGAGGCGTTCGGCGAGGCCTGGATCGACACGCAGACGGCCATGTTCCAGGGGAGCGTGACGCTGGGGGCGCACTACCGGCACTGGTGGAGCTACATCCCCCACTTCCTGCACACGCCGGGCTACGTCTACGCCTACGCCTTCGGCGAGCTGCTGGTGCTGGCCCTCTACGAGCGCTACCGCCAGTCCAGCCCGGACTTCGCCGATCAGTACCTCGGGCTGCTGGAAGCCGGCGGGTCCGACTGGCCGCACGTCCTCGTCGGGCGGCTCGGCGTGGATCTGACGGACCTCTCCTTCTGGCAGCAGGGCCTGGGGGCCATCGAGCAATTGATCGACCAGGCCGAGCGGCTGGCGGACGCGGGCCGCAACGGCACGCCCGGCTGAACCGCCGCCCGCCGGGCCTCTCGGGTGCCGTGACGCCCCCACGCCCCGGGTGGGGCTTTCCCCTACAGGACCGGCCCGGTACCGGCCCGATCTTGCGTGCCGTCTGCCCCGGCCGGTGCTGCCCACGACCCGGTCGCGGCGTGCATGGAGGGGTGCGTGGATGAAGGTTTCATGCGATCTTCATCCAGCATGCGCTCACAATTCACCGCGGTCCGACGAACCCTGTGGAAGGTCGGGCCGTTGGCTTCACCACTCCGTAACGTTCAGTCAGGGTCTGCCCACTCCGTATGACGTTCTTCGCGTTCGGGCTCAATCACGAAACCGCGCCGGTGGCCCTCCGGGAGCGGTTCGCGCTGGGTGAGGAGGCCATCCGCCACCTGTACCGGCACGTCCGGCTGTCTCCGGATGCGGAATACGTGGTGCTCTCCACCTGCAATCGCACCGAGGTCTACCTGTTCGGTCGATGGGCGGACGTCCACACGCTGCGGGCGTGGATGGCCGAGCGCGCGGGTACGGCCTGGCCGGAGCCGGCGTCGTTTCTGGCCGAGGACGAGGCGGCCCTCCTGCATCTGCTCGAAGTGACGGCCGGCTTGAAGTCGCTCGTGCTGGGGGATGCGCAGATCTTCACGCAGGTGAAGGCGGCCTACCAGGTGGCCGTCGAGGAGGAGGTGGTGGGGACGGTGATGCACCGGCTGATGCATACCGCCTTTCGCGGGGCCAAGCGGGTGGCGGCCGAGACGGTTCTGGGGCAGGGGGCGGCCTCGGTGTCCACGGCGGCGGCCGAGCTGGCGCGGCGCCACGTGGAGGCGCGCTCCGGTGGCAGCCCGGCGCGTGCGGTGCTGATCGGGGCGGGGCAGATGGGGCGGCTGGCGCTGGAGGCGCTCCATGCCCGCGGCTTCGGCGAGGCGGTGCTCATCAACCGGACCCGTGCCCGCCTGGAGCCGCTGGCCGCCGCCACAGGCGCGGCGGTGGCGGACTGGTCGGAGCGGCACCGCATCCTGGCCGATGCCGACGTAGTCATCGTAGCCACCGGTGCCGACACGCCCGTCCTCCGGGCCGAGTCGGTTCCGGCCCGCACGCGGTCGTCCGAATGCCTCATCATCGACATCGCCGTGCCGCGCAACGTGGACCCGGCCATCGACGCGCTCCCCGGCTACCGGGTGGCGGACCTGGACCGGATCGACACCTGCATCGGGGAGGTGGCCCGGCAGCGGCAGGCCGCCTGCCCGGCGGCACAGGCCATCTGCCGGGAGCTGGCGCAGGACTTCGTGACCTGGGTCTTTCACCAGCAGGCCCTCCAGCCGGCCATCCATGCCATCCGCGAGACGTTCGAGACCATCCGCCGGCAGGAGATCGAGCGCCACGCCCATCGCTTCTCGGAGGCGGACCGCCGCGAGCTGGAGCGGCTGACCGGCTCGATCATGCAGAAGCTCATGGCCGTCCCCATCGTCCGCCTGAAAGACACGGATCCGGGCAGCATCGACTTCGTGCGGGGCGTCAAGCTGCTCAGCACGCTCTTCTCCCGGCCCGGCTGCGACGACGCCTCCGAGGCCGAGGCGTCGGCTCTGACGCAGTCTCGCCTGCTCACCGAGCCGGCCCGGCCCGAGGCTCCCGCACGCCCCGAGGAGCCGGCCGCCGGCTGCCCCGTCACGTCACCGCGGCAGGGCGGTGAGGCTCCCGTTCGCTAGGACGCTGCGGCTCGTCATGCCGCGTGCCATGCATCGACCCACACGCATCATCGGGACGCGCGGCAGTGCGCTGGCGCTCTGGCAGGCGCATCACGTCCGGGACGTCCTGACGGCCGCCGGCTATCCCGTCGAGATCCGCACCATCACCACGAAGGGGGATCGCATCCTGGACGTGCCGCTGGCCGAGATCGGTAGCAAGGCGCTCTTCACGAAGGAGCTGGACGAGGCGCTGCTGCGGGGGGAGATCCATCTGGCCGTGCACTCGCTGAAGGACCTGCCCACGGCCTTGCCCGAGGGGCTGTGCCTGGCCGCCATCACCGAGCGCGCCGACCCGCGAGATGCCTTCATCGCCCACCCGTCGGTGGCGGGAGGGCTGGCCGATCTGCCGGAGGGGGCGACGCTGGCCACGTCCTCGCTGCGCCGCCGCGCCCAGCTCAAGGCCTGGCGGCCCGACCTGACCATCGTCCCGGTGCGCGGCAACGTGGATACGCGGCTGGCCCGGCTGGATGCCGGCACATGGCACGGGATGATCCTCGCCACGGCCGGCGTCGTGCGCCTGGAGCGGACCGACCGGATCCGTGAGCGGATCGACCCGGCCCTCATGCTGCCGGCCGTCGGGCAGGGGGCGCTGGGGGTGGTCTGCGCCGTGGACGACGAGGCCACGCGGGCGCTGCTCCGCCGGCACCTGCACCACGCTCCCACGGCGGCCGCCACCCTCGCTGAACGCGCCCTGCTGCGCCGGCTCGAAGGCGGTTGCCAGGTGCCCATCGGCGCGCTGGGGCGGCTCCGCGAGGGGCGGCTCGAGCTCGAGGGGTGCGTGGCCTCGCTCGACGGCGACCGCCTCGTGCGGGATCGCCTGACGGGCACACCCGGGGCGCCCGAGGCCCTCGGCGGTGCCCTGGCCGAGCGGCTGCTGGCCGCCGGTGCCGGGGCGCTCCTGGACGAGATCCGCGCCGATTCGTGATGACGAGGGTGCCGGATACCGGCTCCGCGCGGCCCGTCGTCGTGCTGCTTCGTGCCTCAGACCCATCCGATCCGTACGAGGCCGTGCTGGAGGCCGCCGGCTTCGACGTGCGCAGCCGACCCGTGCTCGCCTTCAGCCCGGTAGCCCCGGAACGCCTGGCGGCCGCGCTGGCCCGTCCCGAGGCCTACGCCGGCCTCGTCGTGACGAGCCCCCGGGCCGTCGCAGCCATCCGAGGCTGCTACCCGGATCCCGGTCGGCTTCCGGCGGGGTGGCGCGAGAAGCCGGTCTACGCCGTGGGGCCACGCACCGCCGCGGCCGTGCGTGCGCTGGGGTGGACGCCCGTGGGCGAGGAGGCCGGCTCCGGGGCCGCGCTCGCCAGCATCATCATCACCGCCGCCGAACACGGTGCGGAGGGTGCCGCCCGCCCCTACCTCTTTCTCTGTGGCGACCGCCGCCGTGACGACGTGCCGCACCGGCTGACGGCCGCCGGTCTGGCCGTGGAGGAATGCGTCGTCTACCGGACCCACGTGCGCGCCGGGGTGAAGCTGCCGCCGGCGTCGCCGGGTGGCTGGCTGGTGTTCTTCAGCCCCTCCGGCGTCGAAACGGTGCACCCCGGCGAGGTGCGGGCGTCCGGCTGGCGCGTGGCTGCCATCGGGCCGACGACCGCCCGCGCCCTGGCCGAGGCGGGCATCCCCGCGTCTGCGGTGGCCGCCGAACCCACTCCCGAAGCCCTTCGGGACGCGTTGCAGGCAGCGTAGGGCCGGCGTGTCAGGACGCCAGCGCGGCGTCGAGGATGCGGCGGAAGCGGGCCGTCATCTGATCCGGCCGATCGGCCAGCGTGATGGCCGTCATGACGGCGATGCCGTGGGCGCCGGCTTGCAGCACCGGGCGGACGCGCTGCGGGGTGATCCCGGCGATGGCGATGACGGGGATCGGCACGGAACGGCACACCTCTTCGAGCCCGTCGAGGCCCTTGACCGAATCCACCCGGGCCTTGGAGGACGTCGGGAAAACCGGGCCGAAGCCGATGTAGCTGGCCCCGGCCTCGCAGGCGGCCTCGGCCTGGGCGCGCGTGGTGGCCGTCGCCCCGATGATGGCCTCCGGGCCCAGGATCGACCGGGCCACGTCGATGGGCAGATCCGTCTGTCCCAGATGGACCCCCTCGGCCCCCACCGCCAGCATCACGTCCACGTGGTCGTCGATGAGGAGCGGGACACCCCGCGACCGGCACACCTCTCGCACGAGACGCGCCTCGTGAAGCACGTGCCGGATGCCCCCCGTCTTCTGGCGAAACTGGATCGTATCCGCGCCGCCCTCGATGGCGAGCCGGGCCAGTTCGGCGTGGGAGTAGCGCTGCTGGAAGTGGAAGTCCGTCAGAACGTGGAGCCGACCAATGGACATGGGCATGTGAGGCGGTCTGGTCAAACCGGCGAGGACGGCTGCAAGGTACGATAGCAAGGGCGGCCCGGCACGCCCCGCCGGCTTCGAAGGGCACCGAAACGGTCGTTCACATCCCGCCACACGATTTTATCGGTCATCGGCAAAGGATGCTGCTTTGCCATGTTATATCAAGTGGGCTGGGGTGATCGTATTGAAAAAAGTGTCGACATAATCCGATAGCGACTAAATAAATGAGGACGCTGTGGGGTGTGTAAGGAAATTTACCTTGCAATGAAATCCGGACTTTCGTTTACTCCACGCCATCCTGCCCCACCTTTTCGCCCTTTCCCTGTTCGAGCGCATTCGCTCCGTCCTATTTCCCGTGCGTACGTAGGCCGTACTGGTATTCGGGCCATCGCACGGTTTTACTCGTCCACCCCACAACCCCACGAACGGCATATGAATCGGTTGAGACTATGCTTCCTTGCGGTCCTCTGTCTGGGCACGGCGCTTCATGCGGCGGCTCAGGGGACGATCAGCGGTACCGTGCGCGATGCCAACACCGGTGAGGTTATCATCGGTGCGCAGGTCGTGCTCACGGCGTCCAACATCGGGGCCGTCACCGACATCGACGGGAACTACACGATCGCCAACGTGCCGGCCGGTACGTACGACATCCAGGCCCGGTACATCGGGTATCGTTCCCAGACCAAACAGGTCACCGTGACGAGTGGTGAGACGGCCACGGTGGACTTCGACCTGGCCGAGAGCGCCATCAACCTCGACGAGGTCGTCGTGACCGGAGCGGGCGGGCCCGTCGAGAAGCGCAAGCTGGGCAACTCCATCTCCACGATCGACGCGGAGGCGCTCCAGGAGGCCCCCATCGCCACGTTCTCGGACGTCCTGCAGGGGCGTGAGCCGGGGCTCGTGGGGCTGCCCTCGGGGGGACAGACGGGGGAGGGGACGCGGATTCGGATTCGCGGCTCCGCCTCGCTCTCGCAGAGCAACGAGCCGATCGTCTACATCGACGGCGTGCGCGTCAACAACGGGGGCGGGCTTTCCGGCCTCAACGGCGGCGGCGCACCGTCCCGCCTGGACGACATCAGCCCGGATGCCATCGAGCGGGTGGAGATCCTGAAGGGGGCGGCTGCGGCCACGCTCTACGGCACGGAAGCCTCCAACGGCGTCATCCAGATCTTCACGAAGCAGGGGGCCGTCGGGCCGCCGCGCTTCACGTTCCAGACCACGCAGACCGCGCTGGCCTACCCGAAGGTGTACAAGGCCAACACCGGCTTCGCCCGCACCGCCGCCCGGGCCGACACCATGTCCAAGTACTTCGGCGGGACGATCCGGCCCTACCAGCTCGTCCAGAAGGAGTTCATGGAGGAGCTCTACGAGACGGGCTATGCCCAGACGTACTCGGCCTCGGTCAGCGGGGGGACGCCCGGCATCACCTACTACGTCAGCGCGCGCTGGCAGGACGAAGACGGGCCCTTCGGCGGTAAGGAGGGGCGCCGCTACCCGCCCGGCGCCAAGACGCTGGTGCAGGACATCGTCAAACGTGCCCAGGCCACGGCCACGCTCAACATCTTCCCGACCGAGCGCTTGCAGTTCCGGCTCTCGACGTCCTACACGGACATGAGCCTGGAGACGATGGACTCCAACAACAACATCTACGGCGTGCCGTCCCTGGCGCAGTTCTCGAAGCCCGAACTGGTGGCCTACAACAACCAGACGGGCACGATCGCCTTCGCCACGGTCAACGAGGCCATGCAGCAGGTGCTCGCCCAGGAGGTGAACCGCTTCGTCGGCAGCTTCGGCTTCAACTACCGGCCGCTGGACATGCTCACCATCGACGGGACCTTCGGGGTGGACTTCACCTCGCAGCAGGATACCGACGTGCGGCCGTTCGGCTGGGCCATCGACAACTTCGCCGCCCGGCTCGATCCGCCCGGCGGTTCTGAACCGTTCGGCAGCCGGGACCTGATCACGACGACGAACCTGCAGACGACCTTCGACGTCAAGGCGACCCTGCGTAACCAGATCGGGCGGGACTTCGAATCGACCCTGCTCGTCGGCGGGCAGGGCTTCATCTCCAACATCCGGCAGCAGGCCTCCTACGGCGAACGCTTCCCGGGGCCCGGCTTCAACGTGACGAGTGCCACGTCCGTCCGGGACCTTTTCGAGTCCTACGAAGAGGTCATCAACGCGGGGCTGTTCGCCCAGGAGCAGCTGGGCTTCCGGAACTACCTGTTCCTGACCCTGGGCGGGCGCCTGGATGCCAACTCGGCCTTCGGGTCTGACTTCGAGGCGGTCTTCTACCCGAAGGTGTCGGCCTCGTTCATCCCGTCGGACGCGCCCTTCTGGCGGCCGCTCGGGCCGGTGTCCTCGCTGCGGCTGCGGGCCGCCATCGGGCAGTCCGGCCTGCAGCCCGGCGCCTTCGACGCGCTGACGACGTACCTGGCGCTCAACTCGATCAACGGCCCCGGCGTGGCGCCGGACAACCTGGGTAACCCCAACCTCAAGCCGGAGGTCTCCACCGAGTGGGAGGTGGGCGTGGAAACCGGGCTGTTCCTGGACCGCCTCGGCCTGGAGGCGACCTACTGGGACCGCACCGTCAGCGATGCCCTCGTGGCGCGGCAGTTCCCCGTCACCGGCGGCTTCCGCGGGACGCAGCTCGACAACATCGGCGAGCTGTCGGCCAAGGGCGTCGAGCTGGGGCTGAATGCGCTCGTGTACAACTCGGCGGCGACCGAGGTCAACCTGTTCGCCAACGCCGCCTACCTGTGGGAGCAGGTGACCGACATGGGCGGTGCGCCGCCGATCAAGGTGGGCGGTAGCTACCAGCGCTACCGCAACTACCTGATCGAAGGCTATGCGCCCGGTGCCAACTTCGGCGCGCAGCTGCTCGAGGTCGAGGACGGCTTCCTGCCGGTGGACTTCAACGGAGACGGCAACCCGGACAGCCGGGATTTCCTGCTCGACTACCTGGGCGGCCTCACCCCGGATGATGCCCGCCTGCCCACCAGCACCGCGCAGGTGCTCCTGGCCGGCGATCCGAACCCGAACGACGCGCTCATCGGCAACCTGACCCACTACCTGGGTAAGCCGACGCCCGACTGGAGCGGGTCCTTCGGCGGCTCCGTGCGGTTCCTGACGAACTTCACGCTCTCGACGCTCTTCGAGTATCGCTTCGGCAACTACGTGGTGAACAACCTCACCGATGCCTTCCGCA
Source organism: Roseithermus sacchariphilus (assembly GCA_003285105.1). Lineage (GTDB taxonomy): Bacteria > Bacteroidota > Rhodothermia > Rhodothermales > MEBIC09517 > Roseithermus > Roseithermus sacchariphilus. Next base: position 3,395,573 of record CP030158.1, read on the forward strand.
ACTCGCATCCCTCCATCGGGCGGAACACGCCGAAGGCGGCCGAAGCGGAGCGGGACTTCATCACGGGCGGCGTCGATGCCAACTACAACCCGCAGAACAGCGGGGCGGTGCGGCTGGAGGCGCTCGAGACGTGGCTCTACGAGCTGCTGGCCCTGCAGCCCTTCAGCGGCCTCAACACGCTCAAGCAGGCGGACTTCCTGCGCTGGCGCGAGCTGAGCCTGACCTACAACCTGCCCCGTGCCTACGTGCAACGTCTCGGCGTGCGGGATCTGTCCTTCACGCTCTCCGGGCGTAACCTGGCGCTCTTCACCAAGTACGACGGCGTCGACCCCGAGTTGAACGCCATCGGGCGTGGAGGCTCAGGGAGCACGCTGGATACCAACTTCCTCGACGGCGTCGAGGCGTTCGGTTTCGCGGTGCCGCGCCGGTTCATCTTCACGATGCGCATGGGCTTCTAGCCCGGGGGGCGTCCCGCCCCGTTCGAATCGCCGTGGCGCGGGGGCGGACTCGCCTCCGCTCCCGCGCACGCTCTTTCCCGAGATTCACAAGCACGGATCGCTTGATTATGTCTGGACGCTGGAACTTGACCCTGCCCGCCCTGCTCGTGGTGGGCCTCATCGGGGCACCGCTGGCCGGTTGTAACCTGCTGGAGGCGGAAAACCCCAACAACCTCATCGAAGAGGACCTGAGCAATCCTCAGGCCGCCACGCCCATGGCCAACGGCGCCGAGGGCACGGTGACGCGGGCCCTCAACGCCGTCATGGGGCCCTTCTCCACGGCGACGGACGAAGTCACCTGGGTGGGCTCGCGGAACGCCTGGCAGGAACTCGACCAGGGCTTCGTCGATCGGGAACTGAACGAGTTCTCCGATGCCGCCTTCCCCTTCGTGGGCGAAGCCCGCTGGACCGTCGACAACTACGTCGAGCGCCTCGAAGCCTTCCGGGCCGACGGGGCCTCGGTGGCGGTGCCGCTGGCGCGCGTATACCTCTACAAGGCGATCATCTATGCCACGATCGCGGACATGTTCGACAACTTTGCCTTCTCGGACCGGACCGAGCCGGGCCCGGCCATCGGCGAGGAGAACATGGTCACGCTCTACGACCAGGCGCTCGACGCCGTCAACAAAGGGCTCGCGCTGAACGTGGGCGGCAACTGGGACGTGGCACTGACTGCCATGCGGGCCAGCCTGAAGTACCGCAAGGCGCTCTGGCAGAAGCTCAACCCCACCGTGAATACGGCCAACCCGCTCGTCGGTGGGGCGGAGCTGATCCAGGATGCCCTGGCCGCCATCGACCTGATGGGCCTGGGATCGGACTGGCGCTTCGTGCTCGAGATGGATCCCTCCCTGGATGATCTCGTGGCCGACAACCCGGAGGTCGGGCTGGCCTACAACATCAACCAGCGCAACGAACTCCGCATCGGCGCCACGTACGTCGAGCCGAACCCGGTGGACGGCGGCAAGACCTATTCGGCCATCACCTTCACGGACATCATCGACACGGACACCGTCAATCCGTTTCTGGAAGCCTTCCTGACGCAGTTCACGGATGATGCGCAGTATGGCGATGTCATCAGCCTGTCGGAGCGGGAGATGCACCTGATCGCCGCCGAGGCCGAGCTGGCGGCGGGGAACGTCCCCGGCTTCACCACGCACATCAACCACATCCGGGCGATGGACGACCTGACGCCCTACAGCGGGCAGGTCGAGCCGCTGGAGATGCTCAAGCATGCGCGGCAGGTGAACCTGTTCCTCCAGGGCCGCCGCCTGGCCGATCACTACCGGTTCCAGGAGCCCTCGCCGGAGTGGGTGCCCTCCAGCACGGCCATGCAGCAGCCCGGCACGTTCCTGCCGATCACCTTCATCGAACTCAGCGCCAACCCGCTGCTGGGAGGAGGCTGAACCCGGAATCCGCCCGGTAAGACCGCAGAGCCGCTCCCGACGCCCCGGGGGCGGCTCGCGGCGTTTCGGGGGAACCGGAGATCCTCGCCAGAACGTTTCCCATGACGGCCTCCCGTCCTCAAATTGCTACGATGTACGCGGATCAGGTATGAAACGACCGAAGATGGTGTGCCGGTGGCTGGCGCTTGCGCTGGTGCTGGCGTTGCCGGGGGGATGCAGCCTGCTGGGCGAGGACGAGCCGGATGAAGCCCGTATCGTCCTGGAAGGCAACGCCGGGACGCCCGCCCGCCTGATCGTCTCCCGCAACTTCCTCTCGCAACGCCGGGCCGTCTACGACGACGAAGGCGTGTTCCTGCGCGATTCCGTGCTGGTCCTCCTGGTCGAAGCCGATACGCTGGCCCTGAGCCTGCCCTTCGACCAGACGTACGACATCCGCACCTACCGGCAGATCTATGCCCGCCTGCTGCGGCAGGATTCGACGGGCGAGGCGCTGACGCTGCGGCTCCTGATCGACGGAAAGACACGGGCCGAAGAACAACTCCAGCCCGGTCAGGATTCGCTCGTGGTGCTGTACAACTACCGCAACCGCCCGCTGCGGGAGGAGCCGGATGACGTCTGACGGGCACGGCGGTGACGTGCGGCCGGAGGACGAGCGCCGGCTGGCGGCGGATGCCGAGGCCGTCTTCGAAGCCGGTGTGCGCGGGGTGCAGGCCGATGCGCTGCTCGGCCGGCTCGACCTGGAGCGGCTGGCCTTCCGGCCGCTGGAGGCATACCGCCGCATCCGGGTGGTCGGGATCGGCAAGGCAGCGCTGGCCATGGGCTGCGTGCTGGAACCACACCTGGAGCACCTGCCGGTCGAGGGCGTCCTCGTCGTCCCCCACGGGTATCCCGAGACGCTCCCGTCGCGGTTCGTCCGCCCGAAGCGGCTGGCCGTTCACACCGCCGGGCATCCCATGCCCGATGCGTCGAGCGTCGAGGCAGCGGAAACCGTGCTGCGCCTGGCCGACGCGTGCGGGGAGGACGACCTGCTGATCGTGCTCGTCTCCGGCGGTGGGACGGCGCTGTGCACGGCCTTCGTCGAGCCGATCCGGCTGGAGGAGGCCCGGGAGACGTTCGATCTGCTGCTGCGGGCCGGGGCGGACATCCATGAGATGAACGCGGTGCGCCGGCAACTGTCGCGGGTGGGCGGGGGGCGGCTGGCCCGGGCGGCGGCCCCGGCCGAGGTGCAGGCGCTGGTCGTCTCGGACGTCGTCGGGGACGACCTGTCGGTGATTGCCAGCGGCCCCACGGTACCCGATCCGACGACGTGCGCCGAGGCTCGCCGGATGCTGGTGCGCACCGGGCTCTGGCGGCGCGTGCCGGCGTCGGTGCGTGCCGTCCTCGAAGACGGCGAGCGCCACCCGGAGCGGGACACCCCGAAGCCGGGCGATCCCGTCTTCCGGCGCGTGCGCACCCGGCTGCTGGCGAACAACCGGCGGGCGCTCGCAGCGGCTGCCCGGGAGGCCGAGCGGCGGGGCTATGCCGTGGCGGTCGTGGCGGACGACGTGACCGGCGAGGCGCGGGAGGTGGCGCCTCGTCAGATCGCCGAGGCGCGGGCTCGTGCGGGACCCGGACCGGCGTGTCTGTTGTGGGGCGGGGAGACGACCGTGACGGTGCGGGGCCGGGGCCGGGGCGGGCGTAACCAGGAGTGGGCGCTGGCTGCGGCGCTGGCGCTCGACGGTGCGCCGCGGCCGGTCGTGGCCCTCAGTGGAGGGACCGATGGGCGGGATGGCCCGACGGACGCGGCCGGGGCCTGGGCTTCGCCGCAGACCGTCATGCGGGCTCGGGCGCTGCGGATGGACCCGCTGGCGTTCCTGGAGGACAACGACGCGTATACCTTCTTCCTGCGGTTGCAGCAGCTGCTGCACATGGGGCCGACGCACACCAACGTGATGGATCTGCAGGTGGTGCTCCTGGGTGCGGAGGACCCGCCTGCCCGGCCGTAACGAAGCCGCGTCGGCGCGGGGGGAGGGGATGAACGGACGCCCGCGGTTTCGTATACTCCGACGGCCCACCCCTGCGATCAATGCCGTTATTGCAATATGCTGTTCATGACCCTTCGCCGTACGACCATGAAGGTCGGGTTGCTGCTGTGGCTGGCGGCCGGGCTGGCCGGCCCGGCGGCGGCCCAGACGTTGCCGCTGACCATCGACACGCCGGTGCCCGGCGTGACCGCCTACGACCCCGCCATCCCGACGCCGATGGAGGTGCTGGGGCACACGATCGGGGAGAAGCACACCCCGCCCCACGAGGTCGTCACCTACTTCCAGGCTGTAGCGGCGGCGAGTGATCGCGTGGTGCTCGGGACGCACGGGCGGACGTATGAGGGGCGGCCCCTGATCCATGCCTTCATCACCAGCCCGGCCAACCACGCCCGCCTGGAGGACATCCGCCGGGCGAACGTGCGCCTCTCGGAGGAGCCCACCGCCGTCCGGGATGCCGACCTCGCCGCGCAGCCGGCCGTGGTGTACATGGGCTACAGCATCCACGGCAACGAGGCCAGCGGCACCGAGGCCGGCCTGCTGCTGCTCTATCACCTCGCCGCCGGGCAGGGCCCGGGCGTCGAGGCCGTGCTCTCCAACACCGTCGTCATCCTCGACCCGCTGTTCAACCCCGACGGCCGCGATCGCTTTGCCGACTGGGTCAACCGCAACCGGGGTGGTGTGCCCACCTCCGACCCCCAGGACCGCGAGCACAACGAGCCCTGGCCCGGCGGCCGCACCAACCACTACTGGTTCGACCTCAACCGGGACTGGCTCCCGGCCGCCCATCCCGAGTCGCGTGGTCGCATCGAGCTCTTCCACCGCTGGCGCCCGCAGGTGCTGACGGATTACCACGAAATGGGAAGCGACGCGACGTATTTCTTCCAGCCGGGCATCCCGAGCCGCACGAACCCCAACACGCCCGCTCTGAACCAGGAACTCACCGCCGAGATCGCCGCCTACCACGCCCGCTACCTCGACCGCATCGGCTCGCTCTACTACACCGAGGAGTCGTTCGACGACTTTTACTACGGCAAGGGCTCGACCTTCCCGGACGTCAATGGCGCCGTGGGCATCCTCTTCGAGCAGGCCTCGTCGCGCGCCCTGCAGCGGGAGACGGAGAACGGCCTGCTAACCTACGCCTTCACGGTGCGCAACCAGTTCACCGCCTCGCTCTCGACGCTCGAAGCCGTCGTCAACCTGCGGGAGCGGCTCTTGCGCTACCAGCGCGACTTCTACGCGCAGGCGCCGGAGGTGGCCCGGTCGAGCCCCGTCAAGGGCTACGTCGTCAGCCTCGCCGAGGGGCGGACGCGCGCGCAACGCCTGGCACAGATGCTCCAGCAGCACCGCATCCGGGTGCACGACCTCGCCCGCCGCGTCGAAGTCGACGGTGTCACCTACGAGCCCGGCGAAGCCTACATCGTCCCGGTCGATCAGCCCCAGGCTCGGCTGATCAAGGGCATCATGGAAACGATGACGACCTTCGAGGATTCGCTCTTCTACGACGTCTCGACGTGGACGCTGCCGCTGGCCTTCAACGTCACCTACGCCGAGCTGCGGGAGAACGTGGCGCGGCTCGTCGGACCGGAGCAGCCGCCGGTGGATCTGGACGGAGGGCGGCTCGTGGGAGGACGCACGAACTATGCGTACCTGATCGAGTGGGGCCGCTACTTAACCCCGCGCGCGCTGTATCGCCTGCAGGACGCCGGCGTGCGGGTGCGGCTGATGCGTGAGGCGTTCTCGGCCGTGACGGGCGGCGAGCGGCGCACCTTCTCCGCCGGGACGCTCGTCGTGCCCGTCCTCCAGCAAGAGGTGCCGGCCGATGAGATCCACCGGCTCATCGAGCAGGCGGTGGCAGAGGATCACGTCGTCGTCTACGCCACGGAAACGGGGCTGACGCCGGGCGGCCCGGACCTGGGTAGCCGCAACTCGCTCGTCCTCGAAAAACCCTCCATCGCGCTGCTGACCGGCTCCGGGACGTCGTCGTACAACGCCGGGGAGGTCTGGCACCTGCTCAGCGAGCGGTTCCGCGTCCCTGTGTCGCTGCTGGACGTCGAGGACGTGGCCCGGGCGGATCTGGGACGCTACAACACCCTGGTTCTAGCCGGTGGCTCCTATGCCGGGCTGCCGGCGGACAAGGTGCGGGACTGGGTGCGGGGCGGGGGCCGCCTCGTGGCCCTGACCAGCGGGGCCGACTGGGCCGTGCGCAACGGCCTGGCCGACCTGGAGGCCCGGGAAGCGGATCTGGACTCGCTGCTGCGGGGGCTCCCTTACGACCAGCTGGAGCGGGCCCGCGGTGCGCAGGCCGTCGGGGGCGCCATCTTCGAAGCCCGCGTCGATCCCACCCATCCGCTGGCGTACGGGTACGGCCCGCGCGTGCCGCTCTTCCGCAACGACAGCGGCTTCTACGCCCCCTCGGACGAACCCGGCGCCAACGTGGCCGTCTACACCGACGACCCGCTGCTCAGCGGCTACATCTCGGAAGAACGCCTCGCCGAGTTGCGCGGGAGCGCGGCCATCGTCGGTCAGCGCCTGGGCCGTGGACGGGTCATCCTCATCATGGACAACCCGAACTTCCGGGCCTTCTGGTACGGTACGAACGGCTTCTTCCTGAATGCCGTGTTCCTCGGCGGGGCGTTCTGACCCCTGAGGAGGCCGCCAGGCCGGATCGTGCGTGTAGATCCCGGCGTTTCCCGCCGGGCACCGGGTTCATCGTGTCGATACGATAATCTGTCGCCTTCGAGCCTCCTGCCATGCCTAACCGCCTTGCCGGGTCGGACAGCCCCTACCTGCTTCAGCATCGGGACAACCCGGTGGACTGGTTTCCCTGGGGGGACGAAGCGTTCGAGAAGGCGCGCCGGGAGGACAAACCCGTCTTCCTCTCCATCGGCTATGCCACCTGCCACTGGTGCCACGTGATGGCCCATGAGTCGTTCGAGGACCCGGAGGTGGCGGCGCTCCTCAACGAAGGCTTCGTCTCGATCAAGGTCGACCGCGAGGAACGGCCGGACATCGACCAGATCTACATGACCGTCTGCCAGCTGGCGACGGGGCAGGGTGGGTGGCCGCTGACGGTCGTGATGACGCCGGACAAGCGCCCGTTCTTCGTGGCGACGTACCTCCCGAAGCGGTCCCGCCTGCAACGGATCGGGATGATGGAGCTGCTCCCGCGCCTGCGGGCGGCCTGGGAGGCGAACCGCACGGAGGTGCTGGCGGCGGCGGACGACCTCACGGGCGCGCTGCGGCAGATGAGCGCGGCGGACGCCGGCGGGGAGGCGCCGGGCCTGGCCTGGCTGGACGCGGCCTTCGGGGAACTGGCCCGGCGGTACGACCCCGAGCACGGCGGCTTCGGGCAGGCACCCAAGTTCCCATCGCCGCATCACCTGCTCTTTCTGCTGCGCTACGCCGAGCGTACGGGCCGGGACGACGCCCTTCGCATGGTCACCCACACCCTCGACCGGATGCGGATGGGGGGCATCTACGACCACGTCGGCTTCGGCTTCCACCGCTACGCCACCGACCGGACGTGGACGCTGCCGCACTTCGAAAAGATGCTCTACGACCAGGCCATGCTGTCCATGGCCTACACCGAGGCCTATCAGGCCACGGGACGGCTCCGCTTCCGACGTACCGCCGAGGAGATCCTGACCTACGTCCTGCGCGACCTGACGGACCCGGAAGGGGGCTTCTACTCGGCCGAGGATGCCGACAGCGAGGGCCGCGAGGGGGCGTTTTATCTCTGGACGGTGGACGAGCTGCGGGTGGTGCTGGGGGAGGACGATGCGCGCCGGGCGATCGAGTGGTTCAACGTAGAACCCCGCGGCAACTTCGAGGAGGAGGCCACGCGGCGGCGGACGGGCGAGAACGTGCTGTTCCGCCGCCCGGCGACCGGGGAGGCATCCGACGGGGAGGCGGACGACGGGGAGGCCGGCGAGCGGGCCGAGCGGCTGGAGGCGATCCGCCGGAGGCTCTTCGCCGCCCGTGAGCAACGCCCCCGCCCCCTCCGGGACGACAAGATCCTGACCGACTGGAACGGGCTCATGATCGCCGCGCTGGCCCTGGCCGGCCGCGTCCTGGAGGACGCGCGCTACACCGGGGCCGCCGCCCGGGCGGTCGGCTTCATCCGGCGCTTCCTGTGGCGCGAGGATGGCCGCCTCTGGCATCGCTACCGGCAGGGCCGGGCCGGCCTGCAGGCCAACCTGGACGATTATGCCTTCCTGTGCTGGGGGCTGCTGGAGTGCTATGAGACGACGTTCGAGCCGCACTACCTGCGTGAGGCCGTGCACCTGGCCGAGCAGATGATCGCCCTCTTCGAGGACGCCGAACGCGGCGGGTTCTTCTTCACCCCGAGCGACGGCGAGCCCCTGATCGTCCGCCCGAAGGAGCCCTACGACAACGCCTACCCGTCCGGCCATTCCGTGGCGGTGCTGGTCCTGATCCGGCTGGCCCGGATGCTGGGGCGGCCGGCGTGGGAGGACCGGGCGATCCGGGCGGCCCGGGCCTACGGCGAGGCCGTCCGCCGGCACCCTTCGGCCTTCACCGCGCTGCTGACCGGGCTGGACCTGGCGATCGGGCCGTCCGTCGAGGTGGTCATCGCCGGGGATCCGGCGGCGGCCGACACGCGGGCGATGGTGGCGGCGCTGCACCGGCCCTACCTGCCCCGCAAGGTGGTGATGCTCCGCCCCGCAGACGACACGCTCGCGGCCGAGGATGCGCCCGACGCATGCTTCGATCTCGCGCCGTACCTTGTCCACCAGCGCAGCCTGGAGGGTCGGGCGACGGCCTACGTCTGCCGCAACCTGCAGTGCGATCAGCCCACCACCGACCCCGCGGTCATGCTCGCCCGGCTCCAGGAGGCGCCGGCGTAGCCCGCGGCGCTCCTCATCCCCCCGTGCCGATGTTCGAAGCCGTCTCCAGCCCCTACCTCGTCCCCTTCGACGGCACCTTCCGCGTGGCCGATGCCCCCACGCGCCCGCCGCGAAAGCACCGTTCCCGGCGTGCCAACAAGGCCCGCCTGGCCGAGTGCCGAAAGGCGCTCTACGACCTCCAGCGCATCCTCTACGCCCACGACCGCCGGGCCGTGCTGCTCGTCTTTCAGGCGATGGACGCGGCCGGAAAGGACAGCACCATCCGGCACGTCCTCTCCGGCGTCAACCCGGCCGGATGCCGGGTCTATTCCTTCAAAAAACCCTCGGCCGAAGAACTGGAGCACGACTTCCTCTGGCGGACGACCTGCCGCCTGCCCGAGCGGGGGCTGATCGGCGTCTTCAACCGCAGCTACTACGAGGAGGTGCTGGTCGTCCGCGTCCACCCCGAGCTGCTGGATCACCAGATGGTGCCTCGTCCTTCCGACCTCGGCCTCCTCTGGCAGGAGCGCTTCGAGTCCATCCGGGACCACGAGCGCCACCTGGCCCGCAACGGCGTGGTGATCCTGAAATTCTGGCTCAACGTGTCGAAGGACGAGCAGCGCCGTCGCTTCCTGGATCGTCTGGAACAGCCCCACAAGAACTGGAAGTACGAGCCCAACGACGTCCGGGAGCGGCAGTTCTGGGATCAGTACATGGCCGCCTACGAGGACGCGCTCCGGGCCACGTCCCGGCCCTGGGCGCCCTGGTATGCCATCCCGGCCGACGACAAGCCCTTCATGCGGGCCTGTGTGGCCGACCTCATCGTACGGAGTCTCCAGACGCTGGATCTGCAGTATCCGCGCCTCGACCCGGAGGTGGCCCGCACGCTCGATGCGATGCGCCGCCACCTGCGCGAAGAAGGACCAGAGGCGCCCCCGGCCTAGCCCGCCGTCCCGTCGTCGTTCAGCCCTTGCGCGTCTGCAGGCGCCGGTAGAGGAACAGCAGCAGCACCGCCCCGCCGATCGCGATCAGGAAGCTGCCCAGGTTGAAGCCCGTGACCGGGCCGAAGCCGAGCAGGCTGCCGATGAACCCGCCGACGACCGCCCCCGCGATGCCGATCAGGATGGTGATGATCCAGCCACCGGGATCGGGGCCGGGCATGAGCCATTTGGCGACGGCACCGGCGATCAAGCCGAACAGGATCCAGGCGAGAATGCCCATACGTGCCTCCAGACGAAGATTCGACGAAGGGGACGCCGCAGCCTCCCCACATGCGTTATACGCTTCCTTCATAGTACGACCGCGCCGCCCTTCAATCAACAGCCCTTCATGAGCACGTCTATTCCCACGTCCGAGCAGATCCGCCAGGAGTTCCTCGACTTCTTCCGCGAGAAGGAGCACGAGATCGTGCCCAGCGCGCCCCTCGTGCCCCACGACGACCCGACGCTGCTGTTCACCAACGCCGGGATGAACCAGTTCAAGGACGTCTTCCTGGGAACCGGCACCCGGCCCTACAAACGTGCCGCAGACACGCAGAAATGCCTGCGCGTCTCCGGCAAGCACAACGACCTGGAAGAGGTGGGGCACGACACGTACCACCACACCTTCTTCGAGATGCTGGGCAACTGGAGCTTCGGCGACTACTTCAAGCGCGAAGCCATCCGCTGGGCCTGGGAGCTGCTCGTCGACCGCTGGGGGCTGGACCCGGACCGGCTCTATGCCACCGTGCACGCCGGCGATGAAGCGCTGGGCCTCGCGGCCGACGAGGAGGCCGCCCGGCTCTGGGTGGAGGAGACGAGCCTGGACCCGGAGCACGTGCTCTACTGCGGCTCGAAGGACAACTTCTGGATGATGGGCGACACCGGTCCGTGCGGGCCGTGTTCGGAGATCCACATCGACCTGCGCAGCGACGAGGAGCGTGCCCGCGTGCCGGGGCGGACCCTCGTCAACGCGGACGACCCGCGGGTCATGGAGATCTGGAACCTCGTCTTCATCCAGTACAATGCCCGGCCCGACGGCTCGCTGGAGCCGCTGCGTGCCCGCCACGTCGATACCGGCATGGGCTTCGAGCGCATCGTCGCCGTGCTCCAGGGCAAAGGGAGCAACTACGACACCGATCTGTTTGCACCGCTGCTGCAGCGCATCGCCGAACTCACGCCCCGGGGCGACGTCGAGGGCTACGACCGCATCGCCGATACGGCCGACCGCGAGAAGTGCCGCATCGCCATGCGCGTCATCGCCGACCACGTTCGCGCCATCGCCTTCGCCATCGCCGACGGCGCCACGCCGGGCAACGTCGGGCGCGGCTACGTCATCCGCCGCATCCTCCGGCGGGCCGTCCGCTACGGGTACCAGACGCTCGGTTTCCGCGAACCCTTCCTCTACCGGCTCGTCGAGCCGCTGCGGGCGAAGATGGCCGGGCCCTTCCCGGAACTGGCCGAGCGGCAGGACTACATCGAGCGCGTCATCCGTGCCGAGGAGGAAAGCTTCCTGGCCACGCTCGGCACCGGGATCGCCTTCTTCGAGCGCATCACCCCGTACATCGAAGCGCTGGCGGCCGACGACGCGCCCGAGTCCGAGGCCGCCGTGCTGGCGCGCCTGCGCGACGACGGCCAGGCGATGGATCTGCTCGGCAAAGCCTACGTCGATGCCGACGACCGCGAGGCCGTCCTGGAGCGCTTCGCCGCCACGGCCCGGAAGCGCCAGGTGCCCGGCGAGGTCGCCTTCCTCCTGCACGACACCTACGGCTTTCCCGTCGACCTGACGCAGCTCATGGCCCGTGAGGAGGGGCTGGGGGTGGACATGGCGCGCTACGAGGCGCTCATGCAGGCCCAGAAGGACCGGGCCCGCGCGGCGGCCAGCTTCCAGGTGGTGGCGGACACGCAGGACGGCTGGCAGGAACTGCGCGGCGGGGGCCCCTCCGTCTTCGTCGGCTACGACACGCTGACCGTGCCGGAGGCCACGATCCAGGCCGTGCGCACGGTCGACGGCGAAGACGGCCCGCGCTACGAGGTCGTGCTGGATCAGACGCCGTTCTACGCCGAGAGCGGCGGCCAGGTGGGCGATACCGGCGTGCTCCGCGTGGGCGACGAGGAGGTGCCCGTGCTGGACACGCAGAAACGGCAGGGGCGCATCGTGCACGTCGTCGACCGCCTGCCGGAGGCGCTCGATGCTCCGGTGGAGGCCCGCGTGGACGCCGGGCGCCGCCGCCGGATCATGCAGCATCACACGGCCACGCACCTGCTCCACGCCGTGCTCCGGCAGGAGCTGGGCTCGCACGTCCAGCAGAAAGGCTCGCTCGTGGCGCCGGACCGCCTGCGGTTCGACTTCAGCCACTTCGAGCGGGTCGAGCCGGCGCAGCTACGCGTCATCGAGCGCCGCGTCAACGAGGCCATCCAGCGCAACATTCCGAAGACGGAGGAGCGCGACGTGCCGCTGGAGGAGGCGCTGGCGCGGGGCGCGATGGCGCTCTTCGGCGAGAAGTACGGCGACCGCGTGCGGGTGATCACCTTCGACCCGGACTTCTCCATGGAGCTGTGCGGCGGCACGCACGTGGAGGCGACGGGTGAGATCGGCGTCTTCCGGTTCCTCAGCGAAGGCTCCGTGGCGGCCGGCGTGCGCCGCGTCGAGGCCGTGGCCGGCCCCGAGGCGCTGGCCTGGCTGGACCGCGAGCTGGACGAGCTGGCCCGGGCCCGGGCGGCCTTCAAGACGCTCAGCCGCCCCGTCGACGAGGCGATCCTGGAGGTGCTGGAGGAGCGCCGCCGCCTCGAAAAAGAGCTGGAGGCCCTGCGGCTGAAGCAGCTGTCTGCCCACCTCGACCGCTTCGTGCAGCAGGCCCGGACGGTCGGCCCGGCCCGGCTGGTCACCGGGCGGCTGGATGCGGTGGACATGGCGGCGTTGCGCGACCTGGGCGAGCAACTCCGCGACCGCCTGGGGGCCGGCGGGGTCGGGGTGCTCGGCGCGACCGATCCGGACGGCGAGAAGGTGTACCTCGTCGCGGCGGTGGCCGATGATCTGGTGCAGCAGGGCGTGAAGGCCGGGGCGCTGGTGGGTGCGCTGGCGAAGCGCGTGGGCGGGGGCGGGGGCGGACGGCCCACGCTGGCCACCGCCGGCGGCCGGCAGCCGGAGCGCCTGGACGAGGCCCTGGCGGCCGCCGAGTCGGTGCTGCAGGCGATGCTCTAGCCGTCGCCGGCCCGTCGCCGGCACGACGCAGCCCCCGGTGCGACAGGTGATGGCCGATCCCTCCATGTCTTTTAGCAGTTCTTCACGCAGGCCGGTGAGAACCGGAGTCGTCGTCGGCTGTATATTCTCCCTTCCTGACACGGTGATCGCGTGTGACCATGGCTGCGGTGCCGTCCTGTGGGACGCATCGCGCCCGGCTCGGAGGGGTGCCGGAGTGGTCGAACGGGGCGGTCTCGAAAACCGTTGTGCCCTTTACGGGTACCGTGGGTTCGAATCCCACCCCCTCCGCAAAGGCTCCCGGGGCTGCCCGGGGGCCTTTTTTCGTAGACACCTCTGGCGGTCATGAAGCACGGCACGTTAGCGAACCGGGGCCGCACCACCATGGCGCTGCTGCTGGCAGCGGCGCTCGCGCTGCCGCTCGCGGTGCCGCTCCGGGCGCAGGTGCCGATCTATGACGTCCTCTACCGCCCGCCGGGGGTCGATTACCGCGTCCTCCGCAGCCCGCACTTCGACATCATCTTCCAGGTGGGCCTGGAGGCGGAAGCCCGCGAGGCGGCGGCGGTCCTGGAAGGCACGCTGCCCGGCACGCGCGAGCTCGTCGGCCTGCGTCGGCCGCTGCGCATGCCGGTGGTGCTCAACCGCTTCAACGATCGCTCCAACGGCTACGTCACCCCGCTGCCGTTCAAGCAGGAGATCGAAGGGGTCAGCCTCAAGGGGAAGGCGCTCTCGCCCCGCCATGCGAGCTGGATCGAGGTGGTGGCCGCGCATGAGCTGGTCCATGCCGCCCATGCCGAGCTCGACCCCGGCTTCGGCGTCGGCCGGGTCGTGCGGTGGTTCGCCCCGGACGTGAGCCGGTCGATCAACCTGTCGGCGCCCTCGGGGCTGACCGAAGGCGTGGCGGTCTACCGCGAGAGCCGGCTGGACGGGCCCCACGCGGCCGGCCGGCTGCATTTCTCGCTCTTCAACATGGCCTACCGCGCCGCGATGCTGTCGGACGACCCCTGGAGTCTGGCGCAGGTGCTGGAGCGCTCGGCGTACACGTGGCCCTATAACCGCCACTACATCGGGGGCGCGCACCTCTACCAGCACCTGGCCGGGGCGGACGGCGGGGCGTTCTTTCGGCGGGCCACGCGCTGGTACTACCGCTTCCCGTTCCTCGGTTTCGGGGTGGCGCTGTGGCACGGCGCGGGGCAGTCTCCGCGTCGGATCGAGCAGGCGTTTCGAGCACGTGCCCGGGCGGAGGAGCAGACGCGGCTGGAGGCGCTCGGCCCGCTGACGCAGCCGCACCGCGTGGCCGGCGGCACGCGCGGCGTCGCCTACCGCCACCCGGCCTGGCTGGACGCGCACACGCTGCTGGTCTACGCCTACGGCTACGCGCTGCGTCCGGGCTTCTACCGCGTGGACATGCGCACCGGCGCGCGTCGCCTCGTGCGGGCGCAGTCCAACACGGAGGAGCCGTACTTCGCGCTCCGCCCGGACGGCCGGGCCGTGGCGGCGGCGCGGTATGTGCCGGATCCGTTCAGCCCCCTGCGGGCCGTCTCGGAGGTGGAGGAGCTGGACCTCGCCACCGGGCGGGTAACGCGGCGGACGTCGGGCGGCCGGGTGCTGGCCCCGGCCTACGGCCCCGACGGGACGCTGTGGGCGCTCCAGAACGACGGCCAGTACAACCACTGGGTGCGGATCACGCCCGACGGCGGCACCGAACGCCTCTCCCGGCAGGAGGGGGTGCTGTTCCGCTCGTTGCATCCCTCGCCCGACGGCGCGCTCGTGGCGGTGGTGCTCAACGTCCGGGGCACGCAGGGCCTCTTCCGGGCACGCCTCGACGCGCCGGACGGCTTGCGTCTGGAGCCCTGGGTGCTCTTCGCCGATGCGTCGGTCTACGACGCCGCCTGGAGCGCCGACGGCCGCTACCTCGTGTTCTCGGCCGATCCGGGCGGCATCGCCAACCTCTTCGTGCTGGAGCGGCAGACAGGGCGCGTCCGGCAGGTCACCCGCGCCGCGTTCGGGGCGATGGAGCCCCGGCCCTCGCCCGACGGCCGGCAGCTGGCGTACGTCGACTACCAGCACGAACGCTACGACCTGGTGACGATCCCGTTCGAGCCGGCCGCCTACCCGCTCGTCGACCCGGCGCTGCTCCGGCCGCCGGAGGCCTTTGCCTGGCCGCTGCCGACGGTGCCGACCTCGGGCGTGGCGTTCGCGACCGAACCCTACCGGTCGTGGCGCTATGCCGCGCCGCGGGTCGTCTACCCGACGCTGCATTACACCGGAGAGCCGCGGGATCGGACGCTGGACCCCCGGCTGGCCGAGCGGTTCGAGACCCGCCTCGGGCTCGGCCTCGGCCTCGGCTTCCAGGGCACGGACCCGCTGCAGAGCTGGCGCTACATGGGCGAGGCGTTCGTCCGCAACGGCCGCCCCTGGGGCCGCGCCACGCTCGAACTCGGCACGTCCGTGCTCCGCCCGGCGCTGACGCTCTACGACGAGCCGGAAACCGCCGAGGTCGGCGTCACCGTGCTCTCCGGCAACGGGTCGGCGGTGGATACCTCGGTCGTCGGCATTCGGATGGGGGTGGAGCAGCGCGGGATGGTGCTGGGGGTGCGGACACCGATCACGCTGCGCTCGAACGTCTTCGAGTCGCGCCTGACGCTGGGGATGCAGGGGGTGTACGAGCAGGTGCGGCTCTTCAACGACGCCAACGAGACGGTGCGCGGCTTCCTGGGCCGGCTGACGCTCCGGCCCTACCTGATCTGGCTACACCGGATCCAGGCCAACCCGCGCGACATCGTGCCCAACAGCGGCCTCGTCGGGACGCTGACGACGGAGCTGGACGTGTGGCGGGAGGGGGGCGGCCGGCGCCGGGCGCTGATCGGGCGGCTCTCGCTCTACCTGCCGCTGCTGCGGGCGCACAACATCGGCCTGCGCGTCGGCGGGGGGATGCTGGTGCAAAACCGCGGCGCCGTCTTCGACCTGGACACGTTCCTGCCGCGCGGCTACGCCGGGCGCACGCTCGGCGCCGGCACGTTTCTCCGCTACGACGCCGAGTACACCCAGCCGCTCTGGTTCATCGACGACGGGCTGGTGCTCCTGCCGGCCTACTTCCAGGCCCTCTACGGCTTCGTCTTCGGCGAGACGCTGCATCCCGCCGAGGACCCGGCGGCGCGGCTCTCGTCCGTGGGCGCGGGGCTGGGCCTGCGGATGCGCTTCGCCTCGCTCTGGAACCTGCACCTGCGCCTGGCCGCCTCCTACCAGGTCGAAGCGGGCACGTGGGACGTCGTGCTGCGCTGATCGGGGACCTTCGGCGTGCCTGGGACGTCCCAGACCCTGGGCCACCTCCGCGGAGGCCGGTCCGTGTTCTCCGCACCTCCCGCTCCGGTCGACTCCCTCCTGTCATGTCCTCTCGCCCCGCTCCGGCGAACCGGTCGTCCTCCGAGCCCCGCCCGCGCCGGCCCGGCGGGGACCCGCGCCTGGCCAGCCACCTGCTGCTGCGCTCGAACCGCTTCCGCTACGCCGGCCGCCGCACGCCGTTCGGTCGTGCCTACCTCTACGGCGACCGCATCGAACTGCACCACTGGACGTGGCGCGGGCGTGCCGTCCGCCGCATCCCGCTGGCGCAGATCCTCGACCTGGACTATCACCCGCTCGACGGCCAGGGCAACCTCACGCTCGAACTGGAGCCGGGACGGACGCTGCACCTGGTCCTCGACGAGGCCCACCGCTGGCGGGAATACTTCGAGCAATGGCTGAGCTATGCCGTGCTGCCCAGCGCCAAGCTCCTCGGGTCCGACGGCGACCAGGCCGCATCGGTGTCCGGATGAGCTTCCCCGCGGCTTCACGAACCCCGGCGGCCTTCGTTCGTTAGCCGCGTCCCCGTTCCCTCGAATCACAGCATGCGAGCAGGCCCATGGAACCGTTGCTGTGCAAGACCTGTGGCGCTCTGTCCCTGGTTCCGATGGAGGTCGTCATCGACCCGGAGGATCCCCGGGAATCGCCCTGGAGCCCCGGGGCGGAGTCGCGCTTTTACTCGTGCCACGTCTGTGGCGACAACTGGCTGCGCGTCAAGGAGGATCAGGACGGGGTGGTTCAGGTGACGTTCGTCCATCAGATGGGGATGGAGCCGACGCTCAAGCGCGTCGCCCATCTGCATGCGCCGGTGTACCTGGGTGAGGATGCGCTCGACGGCTGGCGCTACTACGTCGATGACGAGCCGACGGACGAACGACGCTGGCGCAAGAAGCTGGCCGGCCGCCGCCGCATCCTGAAGTCCGTCTGCTGCAACTGAGCGCCGGGAGCAGGCCGTCGGCCCGCCCTCTCAGCCCGCTTCCATCAGCCGGTGCACGGCGGCGAGCACGTCGTCCGGCGTCCAGCCGTTGCCGCGCCAGATCTCCACGACCCGCCCGTCCGGGCCGATGAGCGCGGTGGCGAGGGTGTGGTCGATCGTCTGGCCGTCCCCGGTGGTGGCGTAGACCCCGAACAGGTGCGTGACGCGGGCGATCTGTTCGGGCGTGCCGGTGGCGAAGACCCATTGCCGCGTGTTGGTGGTGTAGCGGGCGGCGTAGTCGCGGAGGACGGCCGGGGTGTCGTGCGCCGGGTCGAAGCTGATGCTCAACTGCCGCACGGCTTCCCCGTAGCGCGCGGTGAGCGAGTCCTGAAGCGTGGCGAAGTGGCGCGACATCCGCGGGCAGAAGTCGGGAATGGGGCAGCGCGTGTAGATGAAGGTGAGCAGGAGCGGCTGCCCCTCGAAGTCCGAGAGCGCGAGCGGCGCGCCGTCCTGGTCGATCAGCGCGACGGGCGGGACCGGATCGCCGGGCTGGAGGATGGGTAGCTCGCCCGGGGCCGGGCGAGGCCGGGTGTCGGCGCCGGCCGGGTGGCGCGGGAGGGCGTCGTCCGGCAGCACCTCGACGTCCCGGATCCAGGAGCTATCCCGGGTGACGATGAAGGTGAAGCGGATGGCCTGGCCGGGTTGCAGCGCCTGTACGTCCACCGAGGCATCCGCGTTGAACGGCATCGTCATGGCCGGCATGAGGCCAGGGATGGCTTCATGCTCGACGATCACGGTGCGCCCGTCGTCCCCGAAGCCGACGACGCGGCCGCGCACGTCGTAGGAGCGGCTGCATCCGGACAGCACCGGCAGCAGCGCGATCAGCACGAACAGCGGGCGGAGGTGACGGGACGGCATGGCAGGGAAAGGGGGAAGCGAGCAGGTGCGACGGGTGATCCTACCGCCCTTCGATCCTCCGGGTGCCCCGGGTCCGGGTCTTCCGCACCCGGATTGATCCCGAATTAACAGACCCCCGCCCGGGCACCCCGTCGCCGTCGGAAACGCCCGTCAGAAACGAACACGGGCCTGCACCCGCACCTCGCGGAGGCGGTTGCCGGGCACCTCGTCCAGGCCGGAGCCGACCGTCGAGGCGTGTTCGTAGCGGGTGCCGGCGTATTTGATCTGGAACAGGAAGCCGGGGCGGGGTTCGAGGTGGAGCAGCAGGTAGCCTCGTTCGCCCTGCCCGTCGAAGGCCGGGACGGAGAAGGTGTAGAGCAGGTCGCGTTCGTAGGCGTAGATGCGGGCCTCGAAGGCGTCTACGTCGAACACGGCCAGGCGGGCATCCACGCGGAGCCAGGGGCGAGCCTGCCAGCGGAGGTCCTGGAAGAGCAGCAGCCCGTGGGCGGTGCGTGTGCCGGGGGCGGCGAAGCGGGCGCCCTCGACGCGGGCTCGCAGCTCCAGCGCCCGGCTGAACCGGTACTGCCCCTCCACCCGGAGCGACTGCCGCGTCTCGGGGCGCACGCCCGCGAGCCAGCGCCCGGCGGCGTCCCGGTAGCGGTAGCCCTCCTCGCGCGTCTCCGTCCGGCCCTGCACGGTGAGCGACAGCCAGGGGCGCGGGTCGTACTCGATCAGCCCCAGCGCGTCGTGGCCCGAGGTGGGCCGGGGCGTGCCGAACCGGAGCCAGGGGAAGCGGTACTGATCCACGTAGGCGCCGACGCGCCAGCGGCGACTCAGGCGGACGGCGAGGCCGGTGTAGAACCCCGATTCGTTGCGGGTGACGCCGTTCCGCTCGCCGAAGGCGGCTCCGTAGAAGCTGTTGAAGTCCTCCGGGTAGACGCGCGCCAGCACCAGCGCCTCGGCCCGGCCGCGCAGGTAGAGCTCCAGCCCACCGAGGGCGGCCCACACGGCCTCCGGCCCGCGGGCCACTTCGCCGAAGAGCACGAAATCCCGCTGCGTCGTCTGGCCGTAGAGGCTGACCAGCGACGCCCTGCGGCCGCGGAAGTCGTAGCGCCGGTAGGCCTCCGCGTCCGGCGCCAGAGGGTACTCGAAGCGCGTGTGGTACCCCACCAGGCCCACGTCCGTGTTGCGGAGTGACACCGAGAGTGCGCCGCCGTAGAGCGAGGCGCCGAGGGCCTGCCGGCGGCTGCGTTCCAGCGGCGTCCGGTGCAGTCCATCCGCGGGCAACGACCGGACGCGCGGGGCGGACGTCGTCGAATCGGGTGGATGCAGGGAGGCGTCCAGCCTCCGCCGGGAGACGAAGCCCGAGAGGGCGAGGGCGGGCGTCAGCGCCACGGTGGCGGCCCCGCCGCGGAAGAACCGTGCCTCATCCGTCGATCCGTACGGGCGGAGGCCCTCGCCGCGGCGGACGAGCGGGCGGACGGGCTCGCGGCCCTTGCCGAAGGCATAGCCGCTCCACAGGATCAGGCCCTGCCCGAACTCCGCCCCGAAGTCGCCCAGGATCAGGCGGCGCAGGCGGCCGACGTCGCGCAGCGCCGCGTGCAGGGTCACGTGGTCGAAGCCGTAGGCGCCGCGGGCCGGGTCCCAGGCCAGGGCCTCGCCGGGGTCCTTCTCCAGCGTCAGGTTGAGCGACACCTGCCGGCCGTAGCGGGCCCGGAGCCGGGTGTAGAGCCGCTCCGGCGAGCCGAGGTAGCGCGTGGCGGACGTATCGGCGTCGTAGCCGCGCCCGAGGTCCAGGCGGCGCGTGACGCGCTGGATGGCGTCGAAGCGCAGCCCGCGGAGCACCGTGCGGACGGAGGGCACGGGGGCGAAGCGAGGCGGGCGGGGAGCCGCGACGGCCGGGCTTGGCCCGATGGTCAGGTAGGGCCGGCTGCGCAGGTAGACGTCTTCGGTCAGCCCCTCGATGCGCAGCAACGTGGGGATCGACGGGAAGGCGCCGGCCGAGTCGCGGAAGGCGACGATGCGGCGGGCCAGCACCGGCCCCAGCCAGGGAATCTGCGCCAGCTCCTCGGCCGAGGCCGTGTTGATGTCCAGCGGCTGCTCCGCCAGCGCCGTCAGCCGCTCGACCAGGTCGACGGCCCCGCCGGCATCGTCGCCGGCCTCCTCCAGGAGCCACTCCAGGTCCGGGGCGGCGGTCGTGTCCGGAGGCGTCTGTGCCGCGGCCGGCCGGGCGATGCCGCCCGCGGCCAGGAGCCAGGCCGCCGGGAGGAGCGTCGCCAGGAGCCGCCTGCGGCTCCGGCCCGGTCTGCGCCCTCGTCCCATCGTCACCACCGCCATCCGACGTCCACCCCGGGCGACCAGCCCAGCGCGTAGTGTCGCTCGGCGGCGACGGCGGCCTCCAGCGGGCCGAGGCGGAGGCCGACCCCGGTGGCGAAGCGCACGGGGGCCGAGGCCACGCCCACGCGCAGCGCCAGCGCCTGCACGGGCGTCACCTCCAGGCCGCCGCGCCACGAGGCGGGAAAGCGTACGTCCTTGAGCACGTCCGCCATCACCGTGAGGCCCGGGGCCGGGGCGTAGCTCAGCCCCAGGGCGAAGGTGCGGGGCAGCTCGGCGTCCGCGGCGTAGCGGGGCCGGTTGAGGTGGGTGGCGTGGAAGCCCGCATGCAACGTGGGCAGGAGCGCCACCAGCCATCCCACCGACACGCCGGGAGCCCCGCGCGCGCCGTACCGCGCCACCGTCACGCGGGCGTAGTCGAGCGTCAGCCCCACGTAGAACCGGCGGGACGTGTCCAGGCGGAAGCCCCGCGCGAGGCCCAGCCGGTAGACGCCTTCGCGGAACTCGTCGAAGCCGAAGGTGCGGGCCAGCGCGGCCACGGTGGCCAGGCGCGTGGGGACGACCCCCAGCGCCGCACCCAGGCGCAGCTCCGACAGCCCGTAGGCCTGGGCCGCGAAGAGCGACACCGCCGGGCCGGTGAGCGTGCCCCAGGCCGCCGGGTTGGACTGCCCCCAGACCTCCCCCGGCAATGCCGTCGTGGCCCCGCCCACGGCAGCCGCCCGCGCCCCGCCCGTCATCGGCTGGGCCACGGCCTCCGTGCCCACCGCCCCGGCGAGCACCAGGAGTAGGAGCGGAACGAGCCGTTGAGACATAGGCAAGACCTGCGTGGGATCGAACCCCGGAGCCCCCGGGTGCAGCACCCAATCTACGTCCTCGGAACCACAATGGCATCCCGGGGTCAGGGCGCGGTCGGGGCGGCTGCCGACGGCTCCGTCGGGAAACCGCCTCGGGTTCGCCGGGTACCACGCTCCCACCGGTTGCGGCTTATCTCCCCTCTGGACATGATGCGTGAATGCGTGTGCTCGCCGCGGCAGCGGGTCCTCCTCGTGCTGGGGCTGTTGCTGGCGGCTCTGCCGTTCGGTCGGTCGGCGGCCGCTCAGGAGTTGAACTGCTCCGTCTCGGTCAACTACACCCAGCTCTCCGGGTCGGATTACGGCTACCTCCAGGAGCTCGAGCAATTCATCCATGAGTACCTGAACGAGTACGCCTGGACGGAGGACACCTTTCGAGAGTACGAGCGCATCGACTGTAGCGTCCAGCTGTTTTTTCTGGAAGCGGTGACCCTGACCAGCTTCCGCGCGCGCCTGGTGGTGGCCTCCCGCCGTCCGATCTACGGCACCGCCCAGTCTACCACCGTCGTTCAGCTGAGCGATACCGACCTGCAGTTCACCTACGCACGCGGGACTCCGCTCATCCACGACATCGAGCGCTACGACCCGCTGACGTCCGTCCTCGACTTCTACGCCTACGTCCTGCTGGGGATGGACTACGACACGTTCAGCGAGATGGGTGGGACGCCGCACTTCGAGCGCGCCCGGCGGATCGCCGACATCGCCCAGGCGCAGAACGCCCCCGGCTGGACGCAACTCGGGGGGGACCGGGGACGGTCTAACCTGATCTCGCAACTGCTCGACCCCCGCTTCCGGCCGGTGCGCGAGGCCGCCTTCGCCTATCATTTCTACGGCCTCGATCACTTCGTCGCCGATCCGGACGCGGCGAGGGAGCGGGTGCTGGAGATCCTGAACCGGCTCGAGGCGCTCCAGCAGGAGCTCGGCCGGCAGTACCTGCTCGATCTCTTCTTCTCCGCCAAGTCGGGCGAGCTGGCGGCGCTCTTCCTCAACTCCAACCTGAGCAGCCAGGCCTACGACCTCCTCAGCGTGCTGGACCCCTCCAACCTGAACCAGTACAGCCCGCTCGTGAATTAGCGGCAAGACGAAGCGGCCCGGTGGCTCGCGCGTGGTTCGCACGTTGACGGCGGCCGGACACCGGCTTCCCGGGTGGTGGCATCTCCTTCCGGCCGGCACGTTACACCCGCCGCCCGACCGCGCTTCCAGCCGGTCCGGGGCCGACCGCTGAGTGCGACCCCATCCGCACCACGTCCCCATCGCGGGTGGTTCCGTCTCCCCTCGCAGCGTCCGCGGCGGCTCCGAGAAGGCCCGCGGCGACCCCGGAAAAAATGTAAAAAACCCTTTGCATTTGAATCGTAAAGTGATAATATCACTTCAGTAATGTTATATTATCACAAGATGAGCAGGGCGACCGGGATTGCCGGGCCTGCAAGGGGAGGCGGGGCGGCCCCTACTCTGCCACACCATCCACACCACACCATCCACAACAGGGAGACGTCAACCCATGTCAACGGATACGATGCGGGGGCGCCGGCCGGGCGCCCGGAAAAGCGCTTTCTGGAGCAGCCTCCTGCTGCTCGTTCTGTTCATCGGCGTCGAAGCTCGTGCGCAGAGCAACACCAACGGGAGCTTCGAGGAAACCCCCGTCGGCGTCGTCACCGATCTCGGAGGCGGCATCGCGGGGTGGACGCTGAACGTCGGCACGGACGTCGATCCCGCGCCGGTGTTCGAGATCGTCGAGGGGGACGTCCCTGATGGCAGCAAGGCACTCGCCATCACGATCAACGCGGTGGGAGCCAATGCCTGGCACATCGAAGCCACGGCGTTCCCCGTGGTGGTGGAGCCCGGGGTGACCTACACGTACTCGGTGTGGGCGCGGGCGGCGCAGGACGGTGCCGTGGCCAGCTTCACCGTGGGCAACCAGTCTTTCCAGGAGTACGGACGCCTGCATGAGCAGTCCATTTCCACCACCTGGCAGGAGTACACGTTCGAGTTCACGGTCACCGACGAGGAGACGGAGATCCGCGCGCCCATGCATTTCAGCCTGGCGGCCAACGTGGGCAACACCATTTACATCGACCATCTCCGCATCGTGAACCCCCTGGCGGGAGCGCCGCCCGTCGTCGTAGAGGCTGAAAGCGGGACGCTCGGGTCGGAGTTTGCCACGGAGACGGAGGGGGACGTGACCTACATCACGATCACCACCGACTACAACGAAACCACGGGCGACGGCGACCATCCCGGTGAAAACCGGACGGCCTCGTACGAGGTGACGTTTACCGAGCCGGGCTGGTACGACCTCTACGCGCGCGTCTACGTGGGCAGCGGGTCGTTCAATGACGACAGCTTCTTCTATGCCGACTCCTTCGGCGTGAAGGATCCGGAGTTGCCCGACGACTGGATCGTTGCCAACCAGCTGGCCTCGGCGGGATACACCGAGCCGGACGAGTACGTGATCGGGCTCGGCGCGGCGGGGGCCGAGGTCTGGAAGTGGGTGAACCTCTCGGAGAACAGCTTCAATGACGTGCCCTCGGATTCCTTCTACGTCTCCCCGGAAGCCCTTACGTTGACCTTCCAGATCGGCGCGCGGGAGAACGGGTTGCGCATCGACAAGCTGGCCTTCGGGCGATCGGATCTGTACTTCACCGTCGCCAACCTCGACAACGGCGAGCCGGGATCGCCGGTGATGGAGGGGCCGGCGGTGGAGCTGCCGGAGCAGCCGCTGGCCGCGGGTCTGGACAAGTTCCTCGGCAACATCTACAGCACCTCTCAGGTCGAGAACTTCGAGTACTACTGGAACTACGTCATCCCCGAGAACGCCGGAAAGTGGGGCAGCGTGGAGGCGACACGGGACGAGATGAACTGGGCGGGTCTGGATGCCGCCTATGCACTGGCACAGGAGCACGGGATGGGCTTCAACTTTCACGTGCTGGTCTGGGGCAGCCAGCAGCCCGCGTGGATCTCGGAGCTGACGCCGGCCGAGCAGCTCGAAGAGATCCGGGAGTGGTTCGAGGCCGTGGCGGAGCGCTATCCCAGCATGGACGTGGTGCAGGTGGTGAATGAGCCGCTGCCGGGGCACAACCCGCCCGACGGCGGCAACGGGCGCGCCAACTACATCGAGGCGCTGGGAGGAGCCGGCGAGACGGGCTGGGACTGGGTGATCACGGCCTTCGAACTGGCGCGGGAGATCTTCCCGGAAGGGACGCGGCTCATGCTCAACGACTACGGCATCCTGAGCAGCACCGGCAGCGCGCAGAGCTATCTGGAGATCATCGAACTGCTCCAGGCGCGTGACCTCATCGACGTGATCGGGGTGCAGGGGCATGCCTTCTCGACGCGCCCCGGTGCGCCCATCGAGGACGTGCTGGATCTGCTCGCCGCCACGGGGTTGCCCATCCAGGTGACGGAGCTGGACATCGACGGCAACCCGAACCGCGATCCCTTCGTCACGCCGGCGCAGTCGGATCAGAATCAGTTGAACGACATCCAGCGAATCTTCCCGGTGATCTGGGAGCACCCGGCCGTGGAGGGCATCACCTTCTGGGGATGGCGGCCCGGGCTGTGGCGCAACGAGGAGGAGGCCTATCTGGTGCACGCCAACGGGGAAGAGCGCCCGGCCATGGTCTGGTTGCGGGAATACATGACCTCGTATCGCACCCCGGTGGAGTCCCGGGAGGAACTGCCCTCGGACCTCACGGTGGAGGCCTGGCCGAATCCGTCCACCGGTGCGACGCAGTTCCGCTACACCCTGACGGAACCGGCGCCGGTGACGCTGCGCGTCTATGACCTCATGGGGCGGGAGGTGGCCACGGTGGTGTCGGAGTGGCAGGCAGCCGGGACGCACGAGGTGCGGTTCGATCCGGACGGCCTGGGCAGCGGCCTCTATGTGTATCGGCTCGATGCCGGCCACCACCGGCAGAGCGGCCGATGGGTACTGGTCCGCTAGGTTGTCCTACGGCTCCCGCACCTGCGGCTGCACGGGTGCGGGAGCCCCTCGTTCATCGGGCGCCTCCGTGCCTGGGAAAGAAGGTGTGAGGGGTGCCGCTCAACCTGTAGTGATCAAGGTTCATGAGAGTCCTACGCCGTTTCCTGTGGTTTCTCATCTGCTGTGCGCTGAGTCCCGCGGTCTACGCGCAGACCGGTCGCATCGTCGGCACCGTCGTCGATGCCACCAACGGCGATCCGCTGCCCGGCGCGAACGTCCTGGTTGCCGGCACGCGCCTGGGAGCCGCCACCGACGTGGAGGGGCGCTTCCTCATCCCCGGTGTGCCGTCGGGGGCGCAGACCCTGGTGGTGTCCTATATCGGGTATGATCGCCAGGAGGTGCCGGTGCAGGTCGAACCCGATGCCGAGGTCACGGTGCGTGTCGAGATGGTCTGGGCCGGACTGGAGAGCGAAGAGGTGGTCATCACGGCCCAGGCGCAGGGGCAGTTGCAGGCCATCAACGAGCAACTCAGCGCCCGTACGATCAAGAACGTGGTCTCGGCCGAGCGCATCCGCGAATTGCCCGATGAGAGCGCCGCAGCGGCCGTCAGCCGCCTGCCCGGCGTGTCCCTGCAGAATGGCGACCAGATCGTCATCCGGGGCATCGAAGCCAAGTTCAACACGGTGGCGGTCAACGGCATTCAGTTGCCTTCGACGACGACCAACCGCACGACGGGGCTGGGCTTCATCTCCTCGAACATGCTTTCGGGCATCGAAGTCTCGAAGACCGTGACCCCGGCCATGGATGCCAACTCCATCGGCGGCAACGTGAACCTGCGGCTGCGCGAGGCCCCGGAGGGGCTGCACTACGATGCCATGCTCCAGGGCGATTACAACACGCAGGACCACACCGCGGATAACTACCGCATCTGGGCCAGTGTGAGCAACCGCTTCTGGGGCGGCCGCCTGGGCGCGTTCCTGCAGGGCAATGCCCGGCGGTTCAACGGCGGGGGGGACATCGCCTCGGCCACCTGGACGCCCCTGCCGCAGGCCGACGAGGTGGCCGGCCGCCGTCCCTACGCGCTCAGCCAGTATGACCTGGAGGACCAGGTCAACGTGGACAACGAGTACGGCGCCAGCCTGCTGCTGGACCTCCGCCTGCCCGGCAACGGCAAGCTGATCCTGCAGAATGCCTACTCCTCCGAGCGCTTCGACAACGCCCGCCTGATCGACCGCCTCTTTCTGACGACCGGGAACCGGGAGTTTCGTATCAACCGGACCCGGGGCACGCGGTATCTCCTGGTGAACGCGTTGCAGGGCGAGCATCAACTGGGCGGCATCGGGGTGGACTGGTCGCTCTCCCACGCGCGCAGCCAGCGCAAGGACGACCTCGGCTACGAAACGACGTTCATCGGCACGGGCTACTTCGAGGGGCGTCCCCTGCCGACCTGGCTTTCCGAGGAGCAGGTGTTCGACATCGCCCTGACCGAGGGCACGCCGGGGGCCGTCGGTGACGGCTTCACCACGTACGAAGACTTCGGCGAGCGGCGGCTCGTCGGCGCCGTCAACGTGAGCGTGCCCCTCATCGCCGGCCCTCTCTTCGGGCGAATCCAGGGGGGCGGCAAGTACACCCGCCTCAATCGGGACCGCGACCTGCTGCAGTACTACCGCCGCCTGGCCGATGGGGGTGGGCAGAACACCGGAGCCGCCGATTTCCTTCAGGAGATCGGCGCCGATCCGGCCGCTGCGCTCAACCTGAGCGTCTTCAAGGACGATGCGTACGCCGACGGACGCGGGCAGTATTACCTGGACGGGCGGTGGCCATTCACCGGAGCGCTGAACGTCGATTACCTGGACACGTATTTCCGCCTGGCCCAGACCGGCTGGGCCACCCCGGCGCTGGCGCAGTCCAACCGCTTCGATTACGTGGCCGAAGAGTCCGTGGCCGCCGGGTATCTCATGGCCGACCTCGACGTGGGGCGGTACCTCACGCTCCTCGGAGGGGTCCGCTACGAAGCCTTCCGGTTCGACAACCGCGCCCCGTTCGTCAACCAGACGCTCTACGACGGGCAGGGAGACGTGCGGGACACGTTGCAGGTGTCGCGCTCGATGGGGCACTGGTTCCCCAACCTGCAGGTGCAGATCAAGCCGCTGGAGTGGCTGGACCTGCGCCTGGCCTACACGCGCACGACCTCCCGGCCGGATTATCAGTACCTGCTGCCCAACACCTGGGTGGACTCCGGCGAGCGGGGGCAGGCCGGCAACCCCAACCTGCTGCCGACGCTGGCGGACAACTACGACGCCTACCTCTCGCTGCATCACAACCGCATCGGGCTCTTCACGGTGGGCGTCTTCCGCAAGGTGCTCGCCCACATCGTGCGTCCCGTGTCGATCCAGCGACGCACGCTGGACAACTTCGAGGGCACGTTCTGGGCACCCGTCCATGCCGGCTACCCCGAGTGCGAAGACGGCCGGGTACGCATCGCGTGCCCGGACGGCGCCCTCGTGCCGGACATCAACCCGGTCGGCCTGATCGAGACGTACGTGAACAACCCGGACGACGGCGTCATCCAGGGCTTCGAGGTGGACTGGCAGACCAACTTCTGGTACCTGCCCCGGCCCTTCAACAGCCTGGTGCTCAACGTCAACTACACCCGCCTGCATTCTGAGATGGATTACCAGTCCATCTTTCTGACGCCGGAGCCGGGCTGCACCTTCTTCTGCAGCCTCGTCCAGGTCGATACGGTGCGCACCGGGCGGCTCTTCCAGCAAGCCGACGACGTGGTCAACGTCGCCGTCGGCGTCGACGTCGGCGGGTTTTCCGGGCGGCTGTCGTTCCGCTATCAGGGGGAGATCCTGGCGAGCCTGGACCAGCGCGATCCGGCCAATGACGCCTTCACGCGGCCGGTCTATGGCTGGGACTTCTCCCTGCGCCAGCGGCTGCCCGTCGAAGGCCTGTCTCTCTTCTTCAACGGCGTCAACATCACGCATCCGGCCAGCTACAACTACCGGACGCTGGTCGTCGGCCCGGAGGCCACGGCGCCGTCGGAGGCCATCACCCAGATCGCCTACTACCCCCGCCGGTTCCAGCTCGGCATCCGGTACGGCATCTGACCGGCGGTGCCTCCAAGTCTGCGCCGCCGGCTCTGTTTCCCATCCACCATCATGCAACCTGACCGAACCGCCATGAGACGAACGCTAAGCCTGTTGCTCGTGCTGGCCTGCGGGGCGTCCGCCGCGCTGGCCCAGAACCCCTTGCAGGACTACGTCCTGGAAGTCCGGGGAGATACTCTTGTCATTGCCGACTTCTTCGACGCCGGTGGCCGGGCCAGCACGCTCGGGGCCGTCATCCAGGCCGATACCGACGCCGGTAACGTGCCGCCGGGGCGGGTCTACATGCTGAAGAAGGGTTCCAACGGCACCCTCCAGTCCGGCAACATGTCCCTCTACCTGTTCGACGCCTCCATCCCCGAGCAGGGCCGCCCGATCACGATCGTCGGGGAGTACTGCGGGCAGATCGTCAGCAGCGGGGATCCCGATTGCCGCCCCCCGACGATCGCCGGGTACCAGGATGCCTCGGGCAACCCGGTGCTGGCGACGATCAACATCGACGACGACCTGACGATGAAGAACCTCCACTTCACCAGCGCCCACATCCAGGGCCAGGCCAACTGGAGCTTTGTCAACATCAACGGGGACAACGTCACGGTGACCTGGGAGAACGTGCTCGGTGAGCACAACCGCTGGGTCTGGGTCAACTCCAACGACAACCCCGGCACCTCGCTCATCATCCGGGACAGCTACTTCCTCAATGCCACCGACCAGCCCTCGCGTCGTAACGGAGGTGTCTATGACGCCGTCGGGGTGCCCACAGAGATGGTCTGGGTCGAGAACACGACCCACGTCCAGAACCAGGGAATGCAGTACAAGTTCAGGAGCTACGCGCCGTCGCAGGTGGTCTTCAACCACAACACGTTCGTCAATGCGGCGGGCCAGCTGTTCCTCGGCTTCGGCTACCTGACCCACTTCGTCGTCACGAACAACCTGTTCGTCAACAGCAACTTCCAGCCCTACTATCCGGGCCTGGATTTCTCCGAGATGTACAGCGATGCCACGGCCGTCGAGGAATTCCAGCCGCATGGCATCATCAACCTCAACTACCTGCCCCGCGATGAGAACGGCAACACGTACGCGATTACGGCGGCGGCCTGGCCGGAGGTGCAGCCCTTCGACGAGGCCGACCGCAAGGTGCTCGTGGACCTGAACGCCGCCTACTGGGATCCGCTGCTGCTGACCATCGCCGACAACCTCAACGCGGCCGGGGTGGAAGGCGACGTCTGTGAGAGCGACGGCTGTGTGCAGGGCGATGCATCGCTGAACTGGACCTCGCAGGCCATCCTGGCCAACGAGCGCACGCTGGCGATGTTTGCCGACGATCAGCAGTTCCCGTACCTGACCTGGGGCACCTGGTACGAGGCCGGACCGCCCAACTTCACCGATGGGCCGGGCATGGTGCAGGAGCTCTACGACTGGGGCTACGACTCGGCCAACAGCGGGATCACCGTCCAGCAGCTGCTGCCCAAGGTCCGCGAGCCCGGCAACGAGGCCGGCAACGAGATCGACGACGAGAACACGAACAACTGGATCGTGTTCGACTGGCCGCTGGCGGTCGACCTGACGTATTCGAACGAGACGTACCTGAACGGCGGATACAACGGCTTTCCGCTGGGGGACCTGAACTGGTATCCGGAGCAGAAGGCGGCGTGGCTGGCACAGCGCGAGGCGGAGTATGCCGCCATCGAAGCCGCGCTGAATGCCGGGACCACGATCAGCACGTCGGTGGAGGAGGTCCGGGGTGAGGTGCCGTCTCGGATGCAACTGGATCAGAACTACCCGAACCCGTTCAACCCGAGCACGAACATCCGGTTTGCGCTGGATGAGCCGGGGCGGGTAGAGCTGGCCGTGTACGACGTGCTAGGCCGCCGCGTCGCCACGCTCGTCGACCAGCACCTGGCCGCCGGGGTCTACCAGGTGGCCTGGAGCGCCAGGGATGAAGCCGGGCTGCCCGTCAGCAGCGGGGTCTACTTCTACACCCTGCGCGCCGGGGATCGGGTCGAGACGCGTCAGATGGTCTTCCAGAAGTGAGCAGCCCGCCCGCCGTGGCCGTGGCCCGCACGGGTCGCGGCCGGCGGCGGCGGGAGGCGGTGGTGTCTATGCCGATGAACGGGCCGATGAACGGAAAAGCGCGGACGGAGCGCAGGCGGCGGGTGTGGCGGATGTGGATGCTCGGGCTGGTGATGGCGATGGGAGGGGGGAGCGTGTTGTACGCCCAGCCCGTGGAGGATCCCGGGGCGGGCGTCGTGGCCCTGGTGGCGGAGCAGATCCCCATCACGGCGGCGGACCTGTCGGCGTATCTGGCCGAGCGGCCGCATCTGGTTGCCACGCAGCCGAGGGCCGAGGCCTACCGGCAGGCGCTGGACGCGCTGGTGACGGCGGCCCTGAAGCGAGTGGATCTGTTTGCCTCGGGCCTGGCGGCGGATAGCGCGTTGCTGCGCCAGGTGCATCGCATCGCCACGGAGGAACTGGTGCTGGCCTATGCGCGCCATCGATACGAGGAAGCCTACCTGAACGAGGAAGCCATCGGCCGGGAGCACGCGCTGATGGGGCGCGTCGTGCACGCCCGCCAGCTCGTCCTGCCCCGTCCCGCCGGGGCGTCCGACGCCGCCCTGGATTCGCTGCGTGCCGTGGTGGAGGGCGTCCAGCAGGCGCTCGAAGCGGGAACCCCCTTCGAAACGCTTCGCCTTCGCTACGCGGCGGGCCAGACCGCCCCGCGGACGCTGCGCATCACCTGGGAGATGACCGCCCGGAACCCGCGGGCCTACCATCTTTTCCGTCTCGCTCCGGGCGACGTGCGGAGCTTCGAGGAGCCGCACCGCTTCAGCGTGGTTCAGATCGAGCGCATCGAGCGGCACGACCCGCCCCCGATGGCCGAGGCCCGCCCCCGGATCGTCGAAGCCCTGCAGGGTCGGCACGCCGCGGCGGCCACGCGGGCGTACCGGCAGGAGTGGCTGGCCCTGGTGGACACCCTGGCGCTCCGCTGGAATGCAGCCGCGCTGGATCGGCTCGTCGCCTGGGCCAACACGCCGGGCTTCTTCGAGGGCCGCTATACGGAGACGGTCCGGGCCTACCTGGCGGACCACCCCGATGCCGTTCTCCTGGACGACGGCCGGGGGGCGCTCCGCCTCAGCGACCTGCCTCGCCTTTTCGATGAGGTCCTGACCCTCCGGCGTTCCGGTGGGCGGACGGTGGCGTATATGCAGGACTTCCTCCTGGAAGCGGTGCGCACACGCCGGCTCGCCGAACGCGCCCGGGCGCTGGGCTACTGGGATCGGGTCTGGCGGCCGGACACCCCCAGCCCGATCCTGGCCGGGGCCTTCGTCCGGTACTACGACGAACACGTCATCGCGGCTCGCCTGCCTCACCCCACGATGGCGGACCTGCAGGCCTTCTACCAGGCCCATCTCGATTCGCTGTTCTATCAGCCGGCGCGGGTGTACACAGAGATCATCACCCGGAGCCGCTGCGCCGAGGTGGCGGCGCTCCGGGATCGGATTCTCCAGGGCGTGCCGTTCGAGGAAGCCTCCCATCGCCGGCTGATCCGTTCCTACGAACGCACGCGCTCGGGCCAGATCGTCACCCGAAACAGCCGGGAGCCCGCCTACTTCGGGGCGCTTGCCTTTGGCCTGGCCGAAGGGGAGGTATCCGAGCCGGTTGCCTATGAGGACCCGCGGGAAGGGCCGCGCTGTGCCCTGGTGCGGGTGACCCGGCGCCTGCCCGAAGGTCCCCGACCGTTCGATAAGATCCGCGACGAGGTGGTCGATGCCTTCACCGCACACCACCGGCAGCGCCTCGAACGGGAGGTGGCGGCGTCACTCCGAGCCCGCTATCCGGTGACGGTCTACCCCCAGGTGCTGCATGCCCTGGCCGACGGCGCGCTGTGACGTCCTCCGGCCAGACTCATCCGCGTCGTCCGCCCGGGCGGTGCGCCAACCCGAACGCCATGACACCATGCTTGCGCCGTGCCGGTGTGTTGCTCGCCGGTCTGATGCTGACGCTGCCCGCCCGGGCCCAGTTCGGGCCGGCGCCTCCCGTGCCGGACGTGCCGGGCGTGACCATCCGTGAGGTGGCGCGGATCCCGGGACCGTACCGTCCGGTCCGCATCGCGCAGGACCCCACCGACGGGGCGCTGTACGTGCTGGCGACCACGCGGCCCGACGGCACGGAGCCGTCTACCAGCACCCTCTTCCGCCTCGACCCGGATGGAGACGGCACCTTCACGCCGACGCCCGTCCTGCAGGACCACGAGTTCGGGGCCCCACGGGCCATCGGGCTGGCGTTTGCGGGGGACGGTACGCTGTTCATCCTGGGCAATGAGGAGGTAGGGAGCACCCACACCCGCATCGTCATCCAGCGGGGACGTCGCCAGGAGGGGAACTGGGTCTGGGAGAACGTGGCGACGTCGGAGCCCTACCTGCTCAGTCACACCTGGTTCGACCATCGGGCCAATGCCCTCGTCGTGTCGCCGGACGGCGCTACGTTGCTCGTCAACTCCGGCTCCCGGACGGATCACGGGGAGATGTACGGCGGGGTTCGGGAAGAGGGCCTCACGGCGCTCATCCTGCAGATCCCGGCCGATGCCACCGAACGCGTATTGCCCAACGACCGGGAGGCCCTCCGCGCGGCCGGTTATGTCTATGCCGAAGGGACGCGCAACACGGCCGATCTCGCTTTCGCCCCCAATGGCGATCTGTTCGGCCCCGATAACGCGGGCGACCGGGACGACAGCGAGGAACTGAACTGGCTGCGCGAGGGCCAGCACTACGGATTTCCCTGGCGCATCGGCACGAGCATCACCCCGATGCAGTTCGCGGGCTACGACCCCGACCGGGATCCGTTCGTGCAGCGGGACCGCAACCCCACCAATCGGGCCGATACCGGGTGGTACTTCAGCAACGACCCGACCTTCCCGCCGCCGCCCGAGGGGGTCACGTTCGTCGATCCCATCCCCAACGTGGGTCCCTACGCAGACCGGTACCGGGATCCGGAGACGGGGGACGTGCTCGACGCCAGCGACACCGGGACGACGATCGGTACGTTCACGGGACACCGGTCCCCGCTGGGGCTCGTCTTCGACGCCGACTCGGTCGTGGCCGAGCCGATGCGAGGAGGCGCGTTCCTCCTCAGTTTCAATAGCGATGCAGATCTGATGCTCAGCCGGCTGGGCGGGACGGGAGAGGACCTGCTGTATCTGGATCTGGAGAAGGACGAGGGGGCGTACACCGTTTCGGCCGAACGGGTGGCACACGGGTTCGTGCACCCGGTCGATGCCGTCATGGTCGAACACACGATCTACGTCATCGAGTACGGGAGCTGGAACGACGTCGGAGATCGGCGGGCGGTGCATGCGGTGACGCTACCGCGCCATGTCGGCACGGCCCTCGGAGAGGCCCCGGATCATGCTGCGGCGGTCGTCGAGGTGTATCCGAATCCCGCCGGCGAGCGCCTGACACTCTGGTACCGGTTGCCGGAAGCGGCCGAGGTGGGGGTGGAGCTGTTCGACCTGCTGGGGCGGCGCGTGCAGGCCAGGACAGGCCTGGGGCGCGAGGGGCGCGTGCATCTGCCCACTGACGGGCTTCCTGCCGGCGTCTATATCGTGCGCCTGACGGCGGGTGATCGCCACGTGTCCCGGCGCGTCCACGTCGTTCGATGAACGACCCCGGCGGCGAGGGGAGAAGGTGCGAAAGGGGGGACTCGAACCCCCACGGGTGTTACCCCACCAGATCCTAAGTCTGGCGCGTCTGCCAATTCCGCCACTTTCGCAGGAATCAGGGTCCGTGGTATTCCCGGGGCGCAAACCGGGTTCCTGGAGCGGGAACGGGGCCGGAAACGCACGGCCATGCCGTGAGTTAGCAGGGGTCGGCTGCCTCGCCGCATGCCGATCCTTCTGCCTCATCCATGGACGCATCCACCGTCCCCGCCCTGCTCATGCCCTCTTCCCGTCTCCGCCCGGCCGTGCTGGCCGTCCTGCTCGTGCTCGTGGGGGTGCTCCCCGGTTGCTCCGGCGCCGAACGCTCGACCGCCCGGGTCGTGCCCGAACGGGCCGTCATCAGCGAAGCCCCCGCCCCGATCACGGAAGCCCCCTCCGGGCAGGCCGCCGCTGCCGTGCTGGATCTGCCCTCGCTGGAGGAGCTGGTGCCGAAACCGCGCCTGGACACGGTGCAGGCCCGGCCCTTCGATACCGGGCGGATGTGGACGTTCGAGTACCCGCCGCTGGACTACTTCGAGCAGGCCTACGGCTTCCGGCCGGATTCCGCCTGGCTCAACCGGGCTCGCCTCGCTGCGCTGCGCATCCCCGGCTGCTCGGCCTCGTTCGTCTCGTCGCACGGGCTGATGCTGACCAACCACCACTGTGGCCGTGGCTACCTGCCGGCCCTCAGCGGCCCGGAGGAAAACCTGCTGGAAGACGGCTTCCTGGCGACGACGCTGGCCGAGGAACGCCCCGTCGCCGGGCTCTATGCCGAGCAGCTGGTGGCCATTACCGACGTGACGGCGGAGGTGGCCGAGGTGCTGGATGCCGCGGAAACCGCGGCCGAGCGATCCGCCGCGCTGGACTCGGTGGAAGCGGCGCTGGCCGAACGGCTCCTGGCGCCCTACGGTGGCCCGGAGGCGGGCTACCGCCTGCAACTCATCACGCTCTATCACGGCGGCCGCTACTCGGCCTATACCTTCCGCCGCTACGACGACGTCCGGCTCGTCTTCGCGCCGGAGCTCCAGCTGGGCTACTTCGGAGGCGACCCGGACAACTTCACCTACCCCCGCTACAACCTGGACATGATGCTCTTCCGGGTCTATGAGGACGGACGCCCGTTGTCGTCCCCTCACTATTTCCCCTGGTCCAACCGGGGCGTGCGTGAGGGCGATGCCGTCTTCGTCATCGGCAACCCGGGGACGACCTACCGGCTGGAGACGATGGCGCAGTTGCGCTACCGCGCGGCCGTGCGGGAGCCGGCGCTGCTGCGTTTCTACCGGACGCGCCGGGAGGCGCTCACGCGCGTCTACGAGCAGACGGGCGAGGAGGCCGTGCGCAACATGGCTTTCAGCCTCTCCAACGGGGAGAAGGCCTACGAGGGGTTCGTGAAGACGCTGCGGGATCCCTACATCATGGCCCGGCTCGAAGACGGAGAACGGCGCTTCCGGGCCGCCCTCGCGGCGGACTCGGCGCTGCAGGCACGCTACGGGGATCTGCACGAGCACATGGCCGAGATCCAGCAGGAGAAGACGGCGCTGGGCCAGGCCTACGGGGCGTTTCTGCTGTTGCAGCCGGGCACGCCCTACGGCGCGGTGCTGATGCAGCGCGCCCTGCTGGCCTGGCAGTGGCTCACCCGGCAGGAGGAGGGGGCTTCCGCCGAGGCCCTGGATGCCCTCCGTACGTCCCTGCTGGCGCTGGAGGACCGCGACCCCGCGCTGGAGCAGGCCTTCGTGGCGCTGCGCCTGGAGGACCTCCGGCACTATCTCGGAGCCGGCCACCCGGCCGTGCGTGGCCTGCTGGAGGGCCGGTCCCCGTCGGAAGCCGCCGCCGACCTGCTGGCGTCCTCGGTGCTGGCGACGCAGGACGGTCTGGCGGCGGCGCTCGAGGCCGGCACCCTCGCGCGCACCGATCCGGCGATCCGGGTGATCGACGCCCTGCAGCCGGCCTACCGGGATTTCCAGAGCGCCCAGGCCGGGCTGGCCGCCGAGGAAGCCGAGCTGGCCCGCCGCCTCGGTCAGGCTCGCTTCGCCGTCTATGGCACCGCCATCCCGCCCGATGCCACCTTCTCGCTGCGCCTGGCCGACGGGGTGGTGAAGTCCTACCCCTACAACGGCACCGTCGCCCCCGCCTTTACGACGTTCGATGGGCTGTACGACCGCTACTACGCGCACGGCGGGGCCGGCACCCCCTGGGATCTGCCCGAGCGCTGGCTCGACCCGCCCGCCACGTTCGACCGCACGACGCCCTATAACTTCGTCTCGACCAACGACATCGTGGGGGGGAACTCCGGCTCGCCGGTCGTGAACCGCGCCCTCGAGCTCGTCGGGGTCGCCTTCGACGGCAACATCGAGAGCCTCTCGGGACGCTACATCTTCCGCACCGACGGCCCACGCGCCGTGTCGGTCGATGCCCGCGGCATGCTGGAGGCGCTCGATGAGATCTACGAGGCCGATCGGCTCGTGATCGAGCTGATGACGGGCGCGGTGCCGGAGGCGGAGGCCGACCCCTCCAGCCGCCCCTGAGCCGAC
Organism: Roseithermus sacchariphilus; assembly: GCA_003285105.1. Taxonomy (GTDB): domain Bacteria; phylum Bacteroidota; class Rhodothermia; order Rhodothermales; family MEBIC09517; genus Roseithermus; species Roseithermus sacchariphilus. The sequence goes on from CP030158.1 coordinate 3,432,118, forward strand.
CCTGCCGCCGTCCTCCCGCCCACCCTTTTCGACCACATGCTCCCCATGAATCGGACGTTCCCGTTTCGCCTCCGTCCCGCCTGGTGGCCGGTCCTGCTGTTCGTCGGCCTCGTGCCCGGCATCGCCCGCGCGCAGGAGGCCCCCCCGGCCGAAGGAGCCCGGGCCGTGCAGCAGGCCGCCGCAATCGACGTCGATGTGCCACCGGTCGACAGCGTGGGGCGCTTCGACCTGGGCAAGATGTGGACCTTCGACAACCCGCCGCTGGACTACTTCGAGGAGGCCTACGGCTTCCGGCCGGATTCGGCCTGGTTCCGCAGGGCCCGGCTCGGCGCGCTGCGCATCCCCGGCTGCTCGGCCTCGTTCGTCTCGCCCGCCGGCCTCGTCATGACCAACCACCATTGCGTGCGCGAGTACGTCACCAAGGTCAGCCGGCCCGGTGAGACGTTGCTCGACGACGGGTTCTATGCCGCGTCGCTGGACGAAGAACGGGCCGTCGAGGGCGTCCATGCCGATCAACTCATCGCCATCGAGGACGTGACGGACCGGATCGTGGGCGACCTCACCCGGATTCGCTCGGACCGCCAGGCCGAGATGGTCGAGCAGCGCGTCGAGCGCCTCGCCGAGCGGATGACGGCGGCGGCCAAGATGCGCGACACGACGCTGTTCGTGGAGATCATCGCGCTCTATGACGGCGGACAGTATTCCGCCTACACGTTCAAGCGCTTTCACGACGTCCGCCTCGTGATGGCGCCGGAGGTGCAGATCGGCTTCTTCGGGGGGGATCTGGACAACTTCACCTACCCGCGCTACAACCTGGACGTCTCGTTTCTGCGGATCTACCAGGACGGAGCGCCCTACGAGCCGGAGGTGCACTTCCCCTTCAACCCGCAGGGTGCCGGGCCGGGTGAAGCCGTCTTCGTGGTCGGCAATCCCGGTACCACCAGCCGGCTCAACACGCTGAGTCAGTTGCTCTTCGAGCGGGACTACGACCTGCCGTATCAACTCGACGCCCTGCGCCGCCGCGCGGCCTTGCTGGCCGAGTACCTGGCGGCTCACCCCGAGGACGCCGAGCGCTATGATCTGCGCAACACCTACTTCTCGATGATGAACTCGATCAAGGCCTACACGGGCCAGCTCGAGGGGTTGAAGGACCCGGATCTGCTGGCGGCTCGCCTCGACAACGAGCGGCAGCTGCGCCGGGCGATCCAGTCCAGCGATTCGCTGCGTGCGCTCTACGGCGACGTCTTCGACCGCATCGAGGATCTGCAGCAGGCCAAGAAGGCGACCGTGCGGCAAGGGGCGGCGCTGCTGTTCTACACGACCTCGCTCGGCTCGCACGTGCTGACGCGGGCGGCCTACGGCTATCTCTACGACCGGCTGCGGCAGCGCAACTACCCGGCGCCCCGCCTCGCCGACATCCGCAAGGACGCCCTGAAGGTGGAAGACCTGCCGCCGGACGTCGAGGAAGCCCTGATCCGTGCGCGTCTGGAAGATCTGCAAACCTATCTGGGACCCAACGACCCCACGTTGCGGCGGGTGCTCGCGGGCCGCACCATCGAGGAGACGGCCGCCTACATCGCGCACAACACGGCGCTGATCGACACGACCGGCTTCGTGCGGCTGCTCGACGAAGGCTTTCTCAACAGCGGCGACCCGACGGTGGTCATCGCCGAGGCGCTGACGCCGCTCTACTTCACGCTCGGTCAGCAGCAGAGCAGCTTCGAGGAACGGGAAAAGGCGCTGAACGCCCGGCTGGCCCGCGCCCGATTCGCCATCTATGGCAAACGCTTCCCCCCGGATGCCACCTTCTCGCTGCGCATCAGCGACGGCGTCGTGCGGGGCTATCCGTACAACGGCACGCAGGCGCCCGCCTTCACCACGTTCTACGGCCTCTACGACCGCTTCAACACCTTCGGCCCCGGCACGGACTGGGCGCTGCCGCCGCGCTGGACGCAGCCGGCCCCGGGCTTCGAGCCGGCCACCCCGCTCAACCTGGTGACCACCAACGACATCACCGGGGGCAACTCCGGCTCGCCCCTCCTGAACCGGGATCTGGAGGTCGTCGGCCTCATCTTCGACAGCAACATCGAGGCGCTGCCGAACGAGTACCTCTACACCGACGAAACGGCGCGGGCGGTGGCGGTGGACGTGCGCGGCATCCTGGAAGCCCTCGACGATGTCTACGATGCCGATCGGCTGGTGCTCGAGCTGACCTCCGGCCGCGTGTTCGCCACCGAGGCGGAGGCCGACGCGGCCATGGCTCAGGACTGATCCGCCCCGGTTCAGGACGGATCCGCCGCAGTAGCGTCGGGGTTTCGGCCGGCGAGACGGACGATGGCCGGCGCGACGTCCGTCAGGTCGGCCGCCTCGGCGAAGGCCGCGGCGCCGTGGCCGAGTGCGATGAGCGGGACCGGATGCCGGGTGTGGCTCCGGGTGGATAGGTCCTCCAGGTTGCCGTGGTCGCTGGTGATCAGGAGGAGGTCCTCCGCCGGATCGAGGCAGGCGATCAGGTGGGTGAAGAAGCGTTCCAGGGAGCGGAGCACGGCTTCGGCCCGTTCGAACGACTGGCTGTGCCCGGCCTTGTCGGTCAGGAAGTATTCGAACAGCGTCACGGTGTGGCTCCGGCCGAGGCGGTGGAGACGGCGGGCGGCTTCGGCCTCGTCGATGGGATGGACGGGCAGGTCGAGCGGAGCCCATCCGTGTCCGGTGAGGTCGGCCGCCAGGGCCTCGCCGCGTTGGAGGTCCTCGATGCCCCGGAGGCGGACGCCGGCGGCCCGGCAGCAGCGCGTCGTCACCGTCCAGCGATTTCGCTGCCGGGCGTAGGTGAAGAAGCGCGGTGGGTACGCGTTGGCGAAGGCTGCCGGGTGGGGCTCCTCCGGAGCAGCGGCCCGCAGGTGATGAAACAGGCTCTGCGCGTCCAGCAGCGGGCGTGTTCGGGAGTGCGGAAACGGCCCGAAGTGTCGCCCGGCGACCCGGGCACAGTTGATGCCGGTGAACAGCGTAGCCTGCCCGGTGCCGCTCTGCGGCAGGCCCTCCACCCCGAGCGTGGCGTCGAGGGGACGGACGACATGAGACGGCTCGGCACGGACGGGGAGGCGGTCCGTCCAGGCATGGCCGCCACCGAGGCGAGCCAGCGCGGGCAGGTCGAAGCGGGCCAGGGGGTTGCGGTCCGGGTCGGCCGGTCCGAGCCCGACGCCATCGAGGAAGACGAACAGCAGGTGGGGCATGGGCCGTCAGGAGCGGTGGCGCACGGCGGCAAGGACCCAGTCGAAGTCGATGGGTTCGCGGAGGGGATGGAGGCGGTCGTCGTCGGGGGGCGAGGCCGAGATGCCGAAGACCGGCCGGTGGTGGGCGTGGGCCCAGTCCAGCGCGGCCGCCTCGGGGGTGTCCGCCGTGGGCTCGACGAAGACGACGGCGTGGGCGAGAGCGGCCTGGAGGAGGGCCCGTTCCCGGTCGTCGTGCGAGAACGGGCCGTGATGCAGGGGAAAAGAGGAGAGGCACAGCCCTCCGGCCCGGACCGCGGCGGACACCATCGGGCGGTTCGAGGGGGCGATGCGTGCCAGGCCACAGGGGGCCACCATCAGGGTCGGGCGGGGCGGTTCGTGCAGGGTGCTCAGCTTGTGGATGACCACGTCGAAGCCCGTCTGCGTCCCGGTGACCGGCACCACCCCGGCGGCGAGCAGGTGGCGGACGAGCGCCTGGGCCGTCTCGAAGGCGGCTTCCGAGAGCGGGGGCCGGGCCAGCAGGGCTACACGTGGCTGCTGGAGGATCGCCGTATGCCCGTAGGCATAGAGCAGCACCGGCCGGTCGCTCCCCTCGAGGTCGTCGATGCCGTCCGGCCAGCCGGGGGAGGGCGGGGCCAGGAGGGTCAGCCGCCGGGCCTGCAACGCCTCCAGCGTCTTCCGGGCGTCTGAGAGAGCTTCCTCCATGGCCGTCCGGTCGAGCAGGCGCTCGACGAGGCGGTCGGCGCCGGGCACGCCGCGGAGGCGGGTGCGGATCTGCTCCCGGGGATAGCGTCGGAGATCCTCGTAGCCGTCGAACTGGTCGAGCAGGCGGCGGGTGGTCACCCGGCCCACGCCGTCCAGGCTCAGCAGGGCCAGCGCAAAGGTCAGCGGATCGTCCGGGGCAGGCATGGCGGATCGTCAGGGGAGGCACGGCACGACCCCGCCAAGGTAGCCAACGGACGGCACAAGCGCAGCCCCGGGGGCACGCTCCGGTGCCGGTGGCTGGCATGTTGCTTGCCGGCGTGCTATCTACCGGAGGCGGCGTTCGCACCGCCCCGGCGAAACACCGCTTCGTCGGGCGGAACCCACGGGTAGCTCCCGCCATTTTCCGAGCAACGGAAGACCCACACGACCGTGCTTGACCGCGTACGATCCTACGTTCGCCGCCGGTTTGGACCGCCCTCTCCACCGCCGCTCTCGGCGCTCGTCCTCTCGGGCGGCGGAGCGCGGGCGGCCTACCAGGCGGGCGTGCTCCACTACATCGCCGAGGCATTCCCCGGCACGAACTTCCCCATCCAGACCGGCGTCTCGGCCGGGGCGATCAACATTGCCCACCTGGCCAACCATCCGGGCACCTTCGCCCGGGCGGCCGGCGATCTCGTGGCGAACTGGGAGGAGATCACCGCCGACCACATCTTCCAGTCCGAGTCCAGCTTCCACTTCCTCAAGCGCGTCGTGCTGGGCAACGGGGATGGCGACGAGGCGACGGACCTGCTGGCGCACCGGCACGGCTTCCTCGACACCTCGCCGCTGCGCGCCTATCTGGAGGCGACGCTCTCCACCGTGGACGGCCGTCTGCAGGGGATCACGGACAAGATCATGCGGGGGGACCTGAAGGCCTGCGCCTTCGTGACGACCAACTACGGCACCGGGCAGACGGTGACATGGGTGCAGGGAGAGGACATCACGCAGTGGGAGCGTCCCTCGCGCGTCAGCATCCAGACGACGCTGACCGTCGATCACATCATGGCCTCTACCGCGCTGCCGATCATCTTTCCCGCCATCCGCATCGGCGATGCCTGGTATGGCGACGGAGGTATTCGTCTGACGGCGCCGCTCTCACCGGCCATCCATCTCGGAGCGAATCGCATCCTGGCCATCTCGACGCGCTACAACCGTTCCCGCGGTGAGGCCGATCAGCCCGTCATCCACGGCTATCCGCCCACGGCCCAGATCATGGGCATCATGATGAACGCCATCTTCCTGGACATGCTGGACCAGGATGCCGTCACGCTCGGGCGGATCAACCAGTTGTTGCGGCGCTTGCCCCCGCGCAAGTGGGACGGGCTCAAGCCCATCCGGCTGTTGCTGCTCCGGCCCTCGCGCGACCTGGGGCGGCTTGCCAGCGGCTACGAGCTGAAGATCACCGGGGCGCTCCGCCTGCTCACCCGCGGCCTCGGGTCGGACGAGACGAAGAGCCCGGACTGGCTCAGCATGCTGCTCTTCGACCGCGAGTACATGGCCACGCTCATGAACATCGGCTACGAGGATGGGCGGCGGCAACACGATGTGCTCGAGGCCTTCTTCGACGAGGACGCCCCCGAGGCGCCGCTGGACGAAAGCGGGGCGCTCTGGTTGACCAAGGGGTCGGCCCAGCTCGTCCATTGAACCCTGCATTGAAGCCTGGGCGAGGCGTTCAGGCCGGGGGGCGTGCCGGTCCGGCCGAGGGGGCCAGGAACGGGAACAGGTTGTACACGTCGAGCTCCTGCCAGGGGCGGCCGTGTACGTAGACGGGGATGCCGTAGAACTCCGCATGGCCGAGCGCATGATGGCTCAGCACGGCGAAGTCCGGGAAGAGAAGGGGCACTTCCAGCGATGCCGGAGGGGGCCCGACGAAAAGCAGGCCGGAGTCCGTCAGTTCGATGCGCTCGATGACGGTCCAGTCCAGCACGGTGCGGCGACGGGCGTAGTCGTAGCCGATGACGCGGCGGTCGGAGAGCTTGACGCACCAGACGACGCGCCGGAGCTGGCGCAGGCGGTGGATGGTCCAGGCGAGCAGGCCGATCCAGAGCGTCGCCAGCGCGGGCAGCAGCAGGGCCCAGGGGAGCAGGGCCTCGTGGCCGGCGGCCACCGCGCCCAGGGTGAGGGTGAGGGCGCTCATGGCCAGCACGCCCAGGCGGGCCACCTGCTTGCGGGTCAGGTAATGAACCTCGTCATTGTCGAAGACCGCATACCATCCGTACATGGCGCCCTCCGTTTGAAGCAGAACAGGCATCGGCCGGTGCGGCCGGCAGGGCTGATCGCATCCCTTCCATAGAGAAGCGCAACCCTTCGAAAGGTTGCATGCCCGTCTACACCGGGGGCAAAGACCGGACCATCCGATCCGAGCCGGTGCGTTCGCCTTCGGGGTGGCTCAGCCCTCGTGCGGCAGCGGACGAGCCGCTACTTCCAGCCGCCGGGCGATGTCATGGTAACCGTGGCTGCGGGCGATGTCCAGCGCCGTGCGTCCCAGCGCGTCCGAGGCGGTCGGGTCCGCGCCGTGTTCCAGGAGCAGATCCACCAGGGGCGCGTGCCCGAAGGTGGAGGCCAGCAGCAGCGCCGTGGCACCGGCCCCGTTCCGGGCATTGACGGCAGCACCGCGCTCCAGCAGGTGCGCCGCCAGGTCGGTATAGCCCTTGAAACAGAGCCCCATCAGCGGGGTGTTGCCGCTGCGGTCGGGGGCGTCCGGGTCCGCGCCGGCGTCGAGGAGCAGGTCCACCATGGCGTGTCGGTCGTTGTAGGCGGCGATCATCAGGAGCGTATACCCCCGCTCGTCGCGCAGGTCCGGGTCCAGCCCGGCCTGCAGGAACATCGCCATGACCTCCGTATCACCGCGGCGGGCGATCTCATGGAAGTCGACGTCGAGCGGAGTGGGAGGTGAGCCGTGCATGGGAGACGGGAGCAGAGGGTGGGGGGCGTACAGAAAAAGGCCGCAGGCTGGCCGGCCCCCCTCACCAGGGGGGCACCGGGCGGAGGCCGGCCGCCTGCGGTGGAGGGGTCCCGGGTGGAAGGGACCTCAGGATGAGACGGCGTGCTCGTTCGCGGCGGCTTCGGCCGTCTCCGGGGGGAGCCCCAGGGCCACCGCGACGCGACGGCCATAGTCGGGGTCTGCCCGATGGAAGTGGGCGAGCTGGCGGCGCTGGATGTCCTCGCGTGCCTGTCCCAGCGAGCGCGCGATGTTCTCGGCCAGGCGCTGCTGCTGCGCCTCGTCGAAGAGCCGGTACAGGTTGCCGGCCTGGGTGTAATCGTCGTGGCCGACGCGAGAGTCGTGCCGGGCTACGGTGACGCTGCCCAGGTCCCAGTCGGGTTCGCGGTATTCCGGGGCTTCCTTCGGGGCGTCGTCGTAGCTGTTGGGGAAGTAGTTCGGATGGCCGCTGTCTCTGGGCATGAACATGGGGCCGTCCCGGTGAATGTACGTGTGCGCTTCGCAGGCGCGGGGCTGGTTGACCGGGAGCTGGTGGTAGTTCGGGCCGATGCGGTAGAGGTGCGTGTCGGCATAGCTCATCAGGCGCGCCTGCAGCATCTTGTCCGGGCTGGGCCCGATGCCGGGCACGAGCGAGCTCGGCTCGAAGGCCGCCTGCTCGACCTCGGCGAAGTAGTTCTCCGGATTCCGGTTCAACTCCAGCACCCCGACCTCGATCAGGGGGAATTCCGCGTGCGGCCACACCTTCGTCAGGTCGAAGGGATTCCAGCGGAAGTCGCGGGCCTGCTCGTCGGTCATCACCTGGATGCAAAACGTCCACCGCGGGTAGTTGCCTTCTTCGATGGCGTAGAACAGATCGCGCTGGTGCGACTCGCGATCCTGGCCGATGACCTCGGCCGCCTCGGCGTCGGTGTAGAAGGCGTGACCCTCCTGCGTCTTGAAGTGAAACTTGCACCAGACGCGCTCACCGCGGTCATTGATGAGCGAGTAGGTGTGGCTGCCGTACCCATTCATGTGCCGCAGCGTCCGGGGAATTCCCCGGTCCGAGAACAGAATCGTGACCTGGTGCAGCGACTCGGGGCAGAGGCTCCAGAAGTCCCACTGCATGTTCATGTCCCGCAGGTTCGTCCTGGGATGACGCTTCTGCGTGTGGATGAACATCTGGAATTTGTGCGGGTCGCGCACGAAGAACACCGGCGTGTTGTTGCCGACCAGGTCCCAGTTGCCTTCCTCCGTGTAGAACTTCACCGCAAACCCGCGGACGTCCCGTTCGGCATCGGCGGCACCGCGTTCTCCGGCCACCGTGGAGAAGCGCACGAACACCTCGGTTTCCTTGCCGACCTCGGAGAGGAACGCCGCCCGCGTGTACCGGGTGACGTCGTTCGTCACGGTGAAGGTGCCGTAGGCGCCGGAGCCCTTGGCATGGACCACGCGCTCGGGGATCCGCTCGCGGTTGAAGCGCTGCATCTGTTGCAGGAGCTGGACGTCCTGCATCAACAGCGGCCCGCGCGGTCCGGCCGTGAGGGAATTCTGGTTGTCCGCAATCGGGGCCCCGGCCAGGGTGGTCAGGGTCTTTCGGCGAGGTTTGTTCTCCATGGCTGTAACAGCGTGGATGGCTGGATAGCAGTGAGGCAAGGTGTGTGGGTTTATGGCCCTAACCTACCCGCCCCTGTATCATAAATCAAATCAATTGTAACTATGATCTAATAGATGTAGACTATGATTCGATTGCTTTTCCGGTCTTCCCCGTTCATCCGACGAATTCCATGACCCTGACGCAGCTCGCCTATGTGGTGGCGGTCGACACGTTTCGGCATTTCGGCCGGGCGGCCGCCCATTGTTGTGTTTCCCAGCCCACGCTCAGCATGCAACTGCAGAAGCTGGAGGAGGAGCTGGGCGTGCGCCTCTTCGATCGCAGCCGCAAGCCGGTGGTCCCTACCGACATCGGGGCGCAGATCGTGGCCCAGGCACGCGTGGTCCTGCACGAGGTGGACCGCATTCCGGATCTGATCCGGCAGGCTGATGACGTCGTGACCGGGACGCTGCACCTGGGCGTCATCCCGACGCTGGCGCCCTACGTGTTGCCGCTGGTCACCGGCCCGTTCGCTGAGCGCTACCCGGGGGTGGACATCGTGGTGCGCGAATGGACGACCACGCATCTGCTGGAGCATCTGGCCACCGACCAGCTCGACGCGGCGCTGATCGCCTCGGCGGATGCCCCGGCCGGGGTGATCACCCAGGCGCTGTTCGACGAGCCCTTCGTGGCCTACGTCAGCCCGACGCATCCCCTGAGCGCGCGGGGGCGGCTCCTGCCGGACGAGGTGGACGTGGGTGAGCTGTGGCTATTGCAGGAAGGGCATTGTTTTCGGGACCAGGTGCTCCAGCTCTGTGGAGCCGATGCCGGGCGGAGTTGCGCCACGCCCCTCCGCTTCGAAAGCGGCAACCTGGAGACGTTGCGCATTCTGGTGGATCGGACGGGAGGCATGACGCTCCTGCCCTTTCTGGCCACGCTCTTCCTGAGCGATCGGGAACGGGCGCACGTTCGGGCATTCCACGCGCCGGCTCCGCACCGCACGGTTCGGCTGGCCTACGGGCGGGCCTACCTCAAGCGGGCGCTCATCAACGCCTTTGCCGGTACGGTGCGGACGGTCATCGGGCCGCTGCTGGAGCAGGCCGAAGCCCCGGAGGCCGCCGGTGGGGAGGCCTGAGCGCGTGGAGCGGAGCCGTGCGGATGCCGGGAACGGGGGGCGCGTCTTCGGGTCCTATGCAGGCGCTCCGTGCCTGCAGGCGCTCCGGGGCGCGCGTCGTTCCTTCACCGGCAGACCGCTGCCGCCTCCCGCGTTCGCCGGGGGGGCGGAGGTCTGGAGGCCGTTTCCATGGCACATCTGTTTCGCTTCTGGCTTGTCGTGGTGCTCCTTGCGGGGCCGGGCTGTATCGTCATCGTGCAGGAAAACGAGGATTGCATCGGACATCCCCGGCAGGTCATGCCCCTGGAGGACGTGGATCTGACGGTGGGGAAGGTCGTGGAAAAAGACCTGGAGGCGCCGACGTCACCGGTGTTCATCCACACGGAAGCGCACCGGTTGTCCTACGACGTGATCGTCGAGGAGCCCGGTGTGGCCGAGGTCACGGTAGAGCGAGGGCGGATGCGGGTGAAAGGGCGTGCGGCGGGGGTCACCGCCGTCACCATCGAGGTCTACGAGGCCGGCTGTCCGGAGGTCGTTCGTGGGCACCTGACGGTGCGTGTGCAGGCGGCCGGGGCAGCCTGACGGGGCGTGGCACAGCGGCCCGGCGGGACCATGAGGCGGTGGCCGTCTGCGTTGCGATTCGCGCGGGGGGCTCCTACCTTACCCCGTTCGCGCGGCGCGGGCTTCCGCACCGGCCCGCGGGTCGTTCAAGGGATGCAGCCAACGTGTGAAAAGGCCTGTATGGCAAAGGGGAAGAAAGGCAGGAAGACCTCTGAGGAGACGCCGCTGATGCGGCAGTACAGCAAGATCAAGGAACGCCATCCGCAGGCGATCCTGCTGTTCCGGCTGGGGGATTTTTACGAGGCGTTCGAAGAGGATGCCCGCCTCGTCAGCCAGGTGCTGGGGATCACCCTGACGAAGCGGGCCAACGGCAAGGCCGCCGAGGTGCCGCTGGCGGGTTTCCCGCATCATGCGCTGGACACGTACCTGCCGCGGCTGGTGCGGGCCGGCCACCGCGTGGCGATCTGCGAGCAGCTGGAGGATCCGAAGTACGCCCGGAAGGTCGTCAAGCGCGACGTGGTGGAGGTCGTCACGCCCGGCGTCTCCTTTCACGATACCCTGCTCAACCCCCGCCGGGCCAACTACCTGGCGGCCATCCACTGGGGCCGCGGACGGGGGGAGGCGGGCCGTGTCGGCTTTGCCTACCTCGACGCCACCACCGGCGAGTTCTGCGTCACCGAAGTACGTGAGGAGCACCTCGAAGAACTGATCCAGACCGTCGGGCCGGCGGAGGTGTTGATCGACAAGACACAGCGGGAGCGCCTGCAGGAGCTGCGGGACGCCTCGTTCGTCGTCACGCCTCAGGAAGACTGGTGCTTCGGCTTCGACTTCGCTTACGAGACGCTGCTCCGCCACTTCAAGACGCACTCGCTCAAGGGCTTCGGGGTCGAGGATCTGCGCCTCGGCCTCGTGGCGGCGGGGGCGGCGCTCTATTACCTGGGCGAGACGCAGAAGGGGCGTCTGCCGCACATCCACCGCATCACGCGGTACGCCACCGACGACTACATCGCCCTCGACCCGCAGACGAGGCGCAACCTGGAGCTCGTCGCCTCCATGCAGGACGGAAGCCAGGAGGGGTCGCTCGTGGCGATTCTGGACGAGACACACACGCCCATGGGGGCGCGGCTGCTGCGCAAGTGGCTGGTGCGGCCGTTGCGCAACGTCGAGGCCATCGGCCAGCGGCTCGATGCGGTGGAGGCGCTCGTCCTGTCGCGCCGGCTGCGGGAGCAACTCCGCGAGGAATTGCGGTCGATCGGGGACCTGGAGCGGCTGGCGGCCAAGGTGGCTCTGAACCGCGCCACGCCCCGCGAACTGGTCCAGCTGCGCCGCTCGCTCCAGCACATCCCGGCCATCCAGACGCTGTTGCAGGACGAGCCGTGCGCCACCCTGCAACGGATCGCGGGCAATCTGACGCGCTGCCAGGACGTCGTCGACCGCATCGGGCAGGCGCTGATCGACGAGCCCCCGGCGACGATGCAGGAGGGTGGCTTCATCCGCGACGGCTATCACGCCGAACTCGATGAGCTCCGGCACATCGCCCGCTCCGGCAAGGACTGGATCGCGCGGATGCAGAAGAAGGAAAGCGAGCGGACGGGCATTCCCTCGCTCAAGGTGGGCTACAACAAGGTCTTTGGCTATTACCTGGAGATCACCAATGCCCACCGCGACAAGGTCCCGGAGGATTACATCCGCAAGCAGACCCTCGTCAATGCCGAGCGCTACATCACCCCCGAACTGAAGGCCTACGAGGAGAAGATCCTGACGGCCGAGGAGAAGATCGTCGGCCTGGAGACGCAGTTGTTCCAGGATCTGCGAACCGCCATCGCCCGGGAGACGGCGGCGCTCCAGCTCAACGCTTCGCTGCTGGCCATGCTGGACGTCTTCGCCGCGCTGGCGGACGTGGCGGAGCGCTACGGCTACACCCGGCCGGCCGTGACCACGGACCGCACGCTCACCATCGAAGGCGGACGCCATCCGGTGGTCGAGCGCACGCTTCCCGCCGGGGAGGCCTTCATCCCCAACGACACCACGCTGGACCCGGACACCCAGCAGATCCTCATCATCACCGGACCCAACATGGCGGGGAAGAGCGTCATCCTCCGTCAGGTCGGGCTGATCGTGCTGATGGCGCAGGTGGGCTCCTTCGTCCCGGCCGATCGGGCCGTCGTGGGCGTGGTGGACCGCATCTTCACGCGGGTGGGCGCCTCGGACAACCTGGCCGCGGGCGAGAGCACGTTCCTCGTGGAGATGAACGAGACGGCCAACATCCTGAACAACGCCACCCCGCAGTCGCTCATCCTGCTCGATGAAGTGGGGCGGGGGACGAGCACGTTCGACGGGCTCTCGATCGCGTGGGCCGTGGTGGAGTACCTCCACGAACACGCCCCGGTGGCGGCGCGCACGCTCTTTGCCACCCACTACCACGAGCTGAACGAGCTGAGCAGCCGCTATCCGCGGGTGCGAAACTTCCGCGTGCAGGTGCAGGAGCACGAGGGGCGGGTGATCTTCCTGCGCAAGCTCGTCCCCGGCGGTGCGGATCACTCCTACGGCATCGAGGTGGCCCGGATGGCAGGGCTGCCGGAGCCGGTCATCGCGCGGGCTCAGCAGATCCTGCGCCAGCTCGAGAGCCAGCATCTGGTGGTGGAAGCCGCCGGGAGCGAAGCGGAGCGAGGCGATGGCGCCGCCCCCCGCCGCCGCCCCACCGCCGTGCCGGACCTGAACGAGGCGGCGTTCCAGATGTCGCTGTTTCAGGCCCCCCCGGATCCGCTGCTGGACGAACTCCGCGAACGCCTCCGCCGTGTGGACCCGGACCGCATCACCCCCCTCGAAGCCCTCATCACCCTGTCCGAACTCCGGCGGCTGGTCGACGGGTAACCGGGCCCGTCTCCTCAGGGCTTGTCGAACCGGACACGCTCGAAGTCGTCCCAGTCGATCTTCACCTCGGACCCGTCGGCCAGGGTGACGAAGATGCCGTCGTTCTCGTCGTTGACGTCGTTGGAATCCCGCAGGTCGAACGAGCGCCCGTCTCGCAGGAAGACGCGCGCCGCACGGGAGGAGAGCCGTTCGATTTCCCGGACGAAGGCGAATTCGATGTCGAATTCCAGCCCGTCGAGTTCCCCGTTGAGCAGCTCCCAGGCGTACGCCTCATCGTCGTCCCAGCGGATGACGCCGGTGTACGTCTGTCCGTCGCGCGTCACCACGGTCCCCTTGAGGAGGCCGCTGCCGAAGAAGTCGTTGTAGGTGATCGGGAAGTCCGGCTCCGAAAAGGTCACCGCCTCGAAGGTATCCCAGTCCACCTGCACCTGCCCGAGGTACGGATCGAGGACGAGGATGCCCCGGTTCTCGTCGTTGACGTCGTTCGAGCCGCGCAGGACCATCACGTCGCCGCTGCGGAGGAGGACGCGGCTGCTGCGGCGGCTCTCGCGCTCGATGCGGGCGATGGTGCCGAAGGGAATCTTGCGGTCATAGCCGTTCTCGTCCTCCCCGTCCAGGATGTCCTGCGCGAGCACCTCGTCGACGTCCCAGCAGATGTAGCCGGTGAAGGCGTACCCGTTGCGTGTGGTCAGCGTGCCGAAGAGGCGAGGGCCGTAGCGGGAGGTGGCGGCGTCCCGCGTGGGGCGGAAGTCGATGGCGTCGATGTTGCGCCAGCGCAGTTCGACCTCGCCCCGGGCCGGATCTTCCACGATGATCTCGCGGACGTCGTTGCCGATGTCGGTGGAGCCGCCCCGGAACTCGACGCGCTGGCCGGAGCGCAGGGTGAGCAGGGCGCGGTTGCTGCCGGTGTTCTCCAGCCGCTCCAGGTGGCCGAAACGCACGCCGGAGATGCGCGAGCCGGAGGACCCGCCTTCCTCGTACTCGACCACCTCGATGCCGAATATTTCGATGGTGCGGCGGCGGCGGTCGCCGCTGCGGGTGGTCTTCGACCCGTTCAGAAGGTCGACCCAGCTGGCCTCGTTCTTGTCCCACCGGATCAACCCCTCGAAGGTGTCGCCCTCCTGCGTGACGACCCGCCCGTAGATGCGATCCGTGTAGGACTGGGCCGGGGCCAGGAGCGGGACCAGGCACAGGCACGTGAGCAGACAACAACGATGGAGCATGAGACGCTTTCGCAAGAATGGAACGACCGGCAACGGGCGTCATACGGACGAGGATCCGGCGGGTTACGTCGATTGCCCCCTCGGGGCACGCACCCACAACCGCCGGGCACCTGCGGCGTTTACGGCCCGCGTATCCGTCTCGTAAACCAGACCCCGTCCCGTCATGATTCGCCCGTTTCTGAATGCCTATCCGGTCTTCGACGATTCCAACTTCATCGCGTCTTCCGCCGAGGTGATCGGCGACGTGCAACTGGGCGAGGGGGCCAGCATCTGGTTCAACGCGACGGTGCGCGGCGATGTGAACTGGATCCGCATCGGGCGGGCGTCGAACGTGCAGGACAACGCCGTCGTGCACGTGACCAACCGCACGGCCCCCACCCGTATCGGCGACGAGGTGACCATCGGGCACAGCGCCGTCGTGCACGGGTGCACCATCGAAGATCGGGTGCTCGTGGGTATCGGCAGCGTCATCCTGGATCACGCCGTGATCGGCTCGGACAGCATCGTCGGGGCCCGGGCGCTGGTGACGGGGCGGACGGTGATTCCGCCGCGGTCGCTGGTGCTGGGGAGTCCGGCGCGGGTCGTTCGGAGCCTCACGGAGGAGGAGGTGGAGAGCATCCGCCGCTATGCCGAGAACTACCTGAAGTACAGCGCGATCTACCGGGGCGAGGTGCGGCCGGAGCGCAACCCGTTCTACGACGCCGACCGCGCGCCGCGCTGAGGACGGCGGCTAGAGGGCCCGAAACCGCCAGCCGGCATCCCGGTACGGCGGCAGGAGCGTTTCCAGGGCCGCCGGCGTGATGCGGGCGGTGCGGGGGTTGTCGTGCAGCACGATGATGGAGCCGGCTTGCAACCCCCGGCTCACGCGGCGGACGATCTGCGTGGTCGTGGCGCCGGGGAGGTAGTCCGCCGGCATCACGTCCCACATCGTCAGGCGCTGGCGGCGGAGGCGGCACCAGGCCCGCATCGCGTGGGTGAAGCGGCCATAGGGCGGGCGCATCCACCGGATGGGGTGCTGGATGAGGTCCTCCAGCAGCGCCGTGGTGTGTTCCAGTTCAGCGATCAGGCGCGATACCGGCGTGCGCCAGGCGTCCGGGTGGGTGAACGTGTGGTTCCCGATGGTATGGCCGGCGGCGTGGAGGGCCCGGACGAGCCCCGCATCGCGCCGGGCGTGGCTGCCGATCAGGAAGAAGGTCGCCCGCACGTCGTGCCGATCCAGCAGGTCGATCAGGCGAGCCGTCAGGGAGGGCGTGGGGCCGTCGTCGAACGTGAGGTAGGCCTCGCGGCGGCCATGGGGCAGGTGCCAGAGGAGGTCGGGGAAATGGCGCCGCAGCAGGCGCGATCCATACGTGGCGGCCAGGGCGGTCAGGTGCGACATGGCAGGTCAGCGGGGATCATCGGGGGACAGGGCACGTCGGCGCAGCCAGGCCGGCAGCGCAAAGCCCTCCGGCCGCGACACGCGCAACCGGAGCAGGAACGGCAGCCCCAGCGCCGCCGGGATCAGCAGGTGCAGCGCGAAGACGAGCAGCGACGCCTGCAATCCTACGGCGTCCGGCAGCCCCAGGTGCCCGAAGAAAAAGACCGACGCCCCCTCGCGGATGCCGAGGTCGAGCAGGGTGATCGAGGGGATCAGAAACTTCGTGTAAAACACGAGCATGACGCCCTGGAGGCTCTCCCACAGCGGGGCATCCGGCAGAAAAGCGCGAACCAGCACGAAGAACTGCGCGACGTAGCCGGCGTAGCGCAGCAGCCCGAGCCCCAGCAGCGCGGCGATGCGGCCGTGGCGGATGGTGAGCAGGAAGCCGAGGTGGTGTTGTGCGCGGTGGCCCCGCGGCAGGCGGCCCACCAGCCGGTAGACCGGCCGCGGCATCAGCAGCACGGCGGCCAGCCCCCCGCCCGTCAGCACCCCCATCAGCAGGAGGGCGGCCCAGGCGTCGGCGAAGGGCAGGGGGCGATGCGCCAGGACCAGCGCCAGCGCGCCGGCACCCGGGATCACGACCACCGCCATCGCCGCCATCCGTTCGGCCAGCACCATGGCCGAGAGTGCCCATTTGTCGTCGTGGGGCAGGTAAAACGCCCGCCCGGCGAACTCGCCCACGCTGGAGGGGGTGAAGAACCCCACGGCGTACCCGCACAGCATCGCCCCGAGGCTACGACGGAACGGCTGATCGGGGATCTCCAGGCGGACCAGCAGGTGCCACATGCTGCCCTCCAGCAACAGGTTCAGCGGCAGCAGGGCCAGGGCCAGCAGGAGCATCGGCAGCGAAGCGGCCGCGGCCAGCCGCACGATCTGCGCCGGATCCGCCAGACGGACCAGCAGCACCAGCAGGCCGGCCGTGAGGACGGCCTGCAACAGCCAGGACAGGCGAGGGAGGCGGCGCACGGGAAAAGGGGACGAAGGACGCGGCAGGACGACGTGGGAGGCGCAGGCTTCGTATCTTACCCGGTACGGCAGGGCGGTGTGCCTGATACCGGTGCTACAGCCGCCCGACGTGCCCGTTTCGTCACATCAATCCATCGTTTCATGCGCATTCTCATCATCGGTAGTGGAGGGCGAGAGCATGCCTTCGCCTGGGCGCTGGCCCGCAGCCCGCAACGGCCCCACCTGTTCGTGGCACCGGGCAACCCCGGTACGGCCGCGCTCGGGACCAACGTCCCCATTCCCGTCACCGACCTCGCGGCGCTGAAAGCCTTCGCGCTGGAACAGGCGATCGACCTGACCGTCGTGGGCCCGGAGCAGCCGCTCGTGCAGGGGCTGGTCGATGCCTTCCAGGACGCCGGGCTGGCCGTGATCGGCCCGACGCAGGCGGCGGCACGGCTGGAAGGCAGCAAGGCCTTCGCCAAAGCCTTCATGGAACGCCACGGGATCCCCACCGCCGCCCATCGCACCTTCGGCGCGGCGCAGTACGACGAGGCCGTGGCCTACCTCGAACGCCGGGGCGCCCCCATCGTCGTCAAGGCCAGCGGGCTCGCCGCCGGCAAAGGCGCCATCGTCTGCGCCACCCTCCCGGAGGCGCGCGCGGCGCTCGACGAGGTCCTCCGCGACCGGGCCTTCGGCGAGGCCGGGGACGAGGTCGTCATCGAGGACTTCATGGAGGGCGAGGAGGCCAGCGTGTTCGCCCTGGCCGACGGCGATCGCTACGTCCTGCTCGCGCCCGCGCAGGATCACAAGCGCATCGGCGAAGGGGACACGGGGCCGAACACGGGGGGCATGGGCGCCTATGCGCCGGCGCCCATCGTCACCGGGCGGCTGCTGAACCGGGTGTGCCGCGAGATCATCGAACCCACGCTGGCCGGGATGCAGGCCGAGGGGCACCCCTACCGCGGATTCCTCTATGCCGGGCTGATGATCACCGCCGACGGCCCCCGCGTGGTGGAGTTCAACTGCCGCCTGGGCGATCCCGAAGCGCAGGTCGTCTTGCCCCTGCTGGAGACGGATCTGGTGGAGGTGTTCCGGCTGATGAGCGCCGGCCGCCTGCACGAGGTGGCGCTGCGGATGCGGCCCGGTGCCGCCGCCTGCGTGGTACTGGCCTCCGAGGGCTATCCCGGCTCCTACCGGCGCGGGGTCCCGATCGAGGGGCTGGACGCCGCCGGCGCCCGGCCGGACGTCGTGGTGTTCCAGGCCGGCACGCGCCGCGAGGACGGACGCGTGGTGACGGCCGGGGGGCGGGTGCTCGGGGTGACGGGGCTCGGCGATGATCTGGGACAGGCGCTGGACCGGGCCTATGAGGCGGTCGCGAAGATCCATTTCGACGGCATGCAGTATCGCCGTGACATCGGACGGAAGGGATTGGCCCGACTCCAGACGGAAAGCCGGTGAGGCGCCATGCGGGCACGACCGAAGCGGGGCTGGATCGGGGTGATGCTGCTGCTGGGCGCGGTGGTGTCCGGCCAGGCACGGCCCGGCCTGGCGCAGCCCGCCGATACCCTTCACCTCGCGGCGCGGCACGTGACTCGGTTCGACGATGCCCGGGCGCTGGCCGCCGATCCCGCCGGTCGCCTCTACGTGGCGGATGCCGGGCGCGACGTGGTCGTGCGCCTGACCCCGGCAGGGCAGGTGGACGCCACCCTCGGGGGCCCCGGGGCCTCCGAAGGACAGTTCGATGAGCCGACGGACATTGACCCGACCAACGGCCTGGTGCTCGTCGTAGCCGACGCCGGAAACGGCCGTCTCCAGCGGTTCTCGCACGAGGGTCGCTTCCTGGAAGCCTGGCCCGTCCCGGCCGCGACCGACCTGGAAACGGCAATGCCCCCTGCACGCGCCTATCGCCCGGCCGACACGGCCGTCGATGCCCCGGCCGCCGGCCGGCCCGTGGCCGTCGTCTCGTCCGCGCTGGACGATACCTTCGTCATCGACGAAATCCAGGGACACGTGCTCATGTGGGATGCGTCACGGCGACTCGTCCAGGTGATCGGCGGCTTCGGGGCCGGACCGGGAGCGCTGCACCGCCCCGTGGCGCTGGCAGCCGACGCGCAGGCCCTGTACGTGGCCGACGCCGGGCGGCACGCCATCGTCGTCTACGACCTCAGAGGTCAGTATCTGACCACGTTCGCCGCCGGACAGGCGCGGGACGTGCGAGGGCTGTCGACCGGCCGCGGGCGGGTCTGGGTCGTCCTGCCGGGGGTGATCCGGGTTTACGACCCGCAGGGCATGCTACGCCGCTCGATCGTCGTCCCCACCGATGCGCCGCTGCGCGACGTGGCCGTCGTCGGCGAACGGCTCTGGGTGCTCACCGATACCGGCCTCTACGAAACGTTCCTGCCGGAATGACCCCCTCAACCCGTCTGTGATCGACAGGCCTTATGCCGGATGAAGGACCGACGCCGCCGGAGCCCCGCGAGGTGGATCTGGATGCGCTCTTTCAGGGGACGTATCAGGAATTGCGCCGGCTTGCAGCCGTCGTCGGGCGGGGGGATCCGTCAGAGACGCTCAACCCCACGGCGCTGGTCAACGAGGCCTACCTCCGGCTGGCCGAGTCCCTTCGGGTTTCGCCGGCCAGCACAATGCACTTCAAACGCATCGCTGCTCGTGCCATGCGCCAGGTGCTGGTCGATGCGGCCCGCAGACGGCAGGCGCTCAAGCGGGGTGGAGATGCGGTGATGGTGACCTTCGATGCGGCCCTCGACGGGGTCCGTGTGGCCCGTTCGGAAGAGGTGCTGGCTCTGGACGAGGCCCTGGCCGGTCTGGCTGCGCTCGAGCCGCGCCAGGCTCAGATCGTGGAGTTTCGCTTTTTTGGAGGATACAGCCTCGATGAGACGGCCCGGCTGCTCGGAGTCTCCCCCGCCACTGTGCAGCGCGACTGGCGAGCCGCACGGGCCTGGCTGCTGCTCGAACTCGGACGCCCGGGCTGAGCCCCGGCCGTCTCTGCCTGAGACGAACTCGCTTTCTGTCATGGACGCCGCTCGCTGGTCCCGCTTGCAGGTCCTCTTCCACGACGCACTCTCGGTGCCCGAGTCCGACCGGGAGCGCTGGCTCGATGAGGTCTGTCGCGAGGATGCCTCGCTCCGCGACGACCTGCGGCGGCTGCTCGCGGCCGATGCACGGGCCACCTCCTGGCTGGATCGCGGGGCGGCCGGCTCCGCCCGGGCGTTGCTCGAGCCCGACGTCCATCCCGAGACCATTGGACCCTACCGGATACGCCGGGTGCTCGGGTGCGGCGGCATGGGCGTCGTGTATCTGGCCGAGCGGGAGGATCTGGGCTCACATGTGGCCGTCAAGGTGCTGCGTGCCCCGCTGGTGTCCGCTCTGGGACGGACACGCTTCGACGACGAGGCGCGAACCCTGGCCCGCCTCAACCATCCGTCCATCGCCCGGCTGTTCGATGCCGGGACGCTGCCCGACGGCACGCCCTACATGGTCATGGAGTACGTGCAGGGGGAGTCGCTGATGGCGTATTGCGAACGCGCGCAGTGTGACGTCGAGCAGCGGCTGGATCTGTTCCGGGAGGTTGCCGAAGCCGTCGACTATGCCCACCGTCAGGCCATCATCCACCGGGATCTCAAGCCGTCCAACATCCTCGTCGCACCGGGTGAGACGGGCGGGGCGCCTGCCGTGAAGCTGCTGGATTTCGGGATCGCCAAGCCCCTCGACCGGCCGGACCTCTGGCGTACGCAGACCGGGCAGTGGGTGATGACCCCGGCCTATGCCGCGCCCGAGCAACTGCGGGGAGAGGCCGTGGGCGTGTTCACCGACGTCTACGCGCTGGGGGTCATGCTCTACGAACTGCTGACCGGCACGTCTCCCTACGATCTGACGGACTGCACACCGGGGGAGGTCGAACAGATCGTGCTCGGCCAGGAGCCCGAGAAGCCTTCCGTCCGGGCTGTTCGGACGGGGCGAGTGGCCTTGCGGTCCTGGCCGGATCGGCAGGCCTGGGCGGACCTGGACGTGCTGTGCCTCAAAGCCATGCACAAGGACCCGGCCCGGCGCTATGCGTCCGTGGAGGCGCTCCTGCGGGATCTACGGCATGTGCGGCAACGGGAGCCGCTGGAGGCGCGCCCGGACACGCCGGGCTATCGCCTCGGGCTGTTCGTGCGCCGCAACCGCCGGGCCGTGCTGGCGACCGCGCTCGGGGCCGTGGCGTTCATGGGCGTCGTGGGCTTCTACACGTGGCGCCTCCGGTCGGCGCGTGACGCGGCCCTGCAGGAAGCCGCCCGGGCGCAGCGGATCGAGCGGTTCATGATGGCGCTCTTCGAGGACGGGGACGTCTCCGTCGGTCCGCCGGACAGCCTGCGCGTGACGACGCTGTTGGAGCGGGGGGTGCGCGAGGCGCAGATGCTCGAGGCCGAGCCGGACGTCCAGACCGAGCTCTACATGACCCTCGGGAGGCTCTACCAGCAGCTCGGGGATCTGGACCGGGCGGACTCGTTGCTCTCGGCGGCTCTGCGGCAGCGGGAAGGGCGTCTGGGGGCCGGCCATCCGAGCGTGGCGAGGAGCCGGGTGGCGCTGGGGAGGCTGCGGAACGACCAGGCCGCCTTCGAAGAAGCCGAACGACTCATCCGGGAAGGCCTCGTCGCGATCCGCCGCCACCTGCCCGCCCGGCACCCGGCCGAGGTCGAAGCGCTCACAGCGCTGGGGCACGCTCTGACGGAACAAGGCGGATACGACCGGGCCGTCGCCGTCCTGGAGGAAGCCGCACGCCTTCAGACCGACGCCGACCCCGCCTCGCTCAGCGAAACGCTCACGGAACTGGCCAACGCCCACTTCTACGCCGGACGCTACGCGTCGTCTGATTCGCTGAACCGCCTCGTGCTGGCGCTGGACCAGCGGCACTTCGGCCGGCGGCATCCTCGCGTAGCCGGCAGCCTGATCAACCTGGGGGCCACGCGCCATCAACTCGGGTACTTCGAAGAGGCCGAGGGCCTCTACCGGCAGGCGCTGGAGATCAACCTGGCCTATTTCGGCCCGGATCGCGTGGAGACGGCCGCCAACCTGCGCATGCTGGGGCAGACGCTCGCCTTCCAGGGGCGCTACGACGAGGCCCTGGAGGTGCTCCGCCCGGCGCTCGCCCTGCACGAACGGGTCTACGGCCGCGATCATCCGAACATCGCCAGCCTGCTCAACGAACTGGGCACGGTGGCGCTCCAACAGGATGACTTTGCCCGCGCCGAGGCCTTTTTCAGCCGCATGGTCGCCATCTACCGCGCCGTCTATCAAGACGACCACTACTACACCGGGATCGGCCTGGCAAACCTGGCCAGTGTGTATCTGGCCGAAGGGCGATACGATCGTGCCGAGCCACTCTTCCGGGACGCTCTGGCGCTCTTCACGCGGACGCTGGGGGAGGCCCACATCCAGACGGGCATCGCGCGGATCAAGCTGGGGCGCGTCCTGCTGCGCTCCGGCCGCCCCGAGGAGGCCACGGGGGAGCTGCGCACGGGCTATGACATCCTGAACGCTCAGACCAGTCCTTCCGTGAGCTGGCTACAGGCCGCTCGTGGCGACCTGGCCGAGGCGTATGAACGGCTCGGGAATCCCGAACAGGCAGCCGTCTTCCGGTCCGAGCGGGCCGCGGCCGAAGCGGCCCACCCGGACCGGTGAGGCGGCGTGGGTGCAAGGCGCCAGGGACATCGGCCGGCGGCCGCTCAATTCCCGAAGCGGTAATGGATGCCGGCGCCGAAGATGAACGTGGAGAAGTTGTAATACTGGAAGTTAGCGAAGGCCAGGCCGACCTCCGCATTGACGAAGATCGGAGGGAAGTCGGCATCGTCGAAGAGGCGTTGCAGGCCGGCTTCGATGCCGGCACCACCACCGAGCCCCAGGACGCTCTCCGTGTCGAT
This sequence comes from Roseithermus sacchariphilus, assembly GCA_003285105.1. Taxonomy (GTDB): domain Bacteria; phylum Bacteroidota; class Rhodothermia; order Rhodothermales; family MEBIC09517; genus Roseithermus; species Roseithermus sacchariphilus. Next base: position 3,454,649 of record CP030158.1, read on the forward strand.
CACGTAGTCGTACCGATACAGGCTGGCGGCGCCATAGCCGTACAGGTCGTAGTCCACATCTCGCTTGAAGCGGTACCAGACACGGCCTCCGAAGTTGGTCACCGTGCCCAGAAAACCGAGAAGGGCCTCGGCAGTCAGCGTTTCGCTGACCTGCATCGTGCCGCTGAGCCCGTAGGCCGGCCAGGACGACGTAACGCCCAGCCCGAAGCGGCCTCCCTGCAGCCCCACGGTCGTGGCGTCCAGGCTGTCGGCCGCCGCCCGAGGGGAGGCGGTGCGGAGGGAGACCTCGTGGGCTGGAGCGCTGACCGGGCGAAACGCCGCTGATTCCGTCCTCGGCGTGCTGTGGTGCTGCGCCTGGAGGCCGGGGACGGTCAACAGCATCAGGCCGCCCAGCACCATCGGAGACAGCAGCGGGGCCGGGGGTGGGGTCAGGTACCGGCGAGCACCCAGCGCAATGGCCCACAGCACCGCCAGTTGAGCCGTCAGCTGGAGCCAGTGAATGTGGGGCGCCATCCCGAGATGCTCCCCCAGTACCCCGAGGCGGCTGGACCATTGCGGCCCGGTCAGCAGAAAGGCGTACTCGGTGCCGTTGAACGTCGCATACGGGGGAAAGAGCAGCATGAAGACGGTCAACACCCCGGCGACGTAGGAGAAGAAGCGGGCGGTGCGGGTCGGTGAGGAGGGCATGGCAGCAGACATGGCGGTGTTCCGGCTGGTTGTGAAATCGGCCCGGATGGGGCCACCTGTCTGCATTGCGTAAGAAGCGCGCCGAAATCGTCATCCTACCCCCGTTTTTTTGGGGGAGGGCGAGAACAGCAGGCCCAGCAAGGCCCCCGTCCGGTTGCGCGAGGCGGCCGGAACGTGCATACTGTGTTCGTCATCCAGGCCCATCACGATCTGTCAGGAGGGAATGCTATGCTGCGGAATGGCGTGTTCATGTTCATGTGCCTCACCCTGGTGGCGGGGCTCTTCGCTCGGAGCGGGGCTGCGCAGGACCGCCCGATCGCTTTCGTCGGCGTCAACGTGCTCCCGATGGATGCCGAGCGCGTGCTGGAAGGGTACACCGTCGTCGTCGAGGGCGAGCGCATCGCCGCCGTCGGGCCGCAGGCGACGACGGCCGTGCCGGAGGGGGCGCTGCGCATCGACGGGGCGGGGCGGTATCTGATGCCGGGGCTGGCGGAGATGCACGGGCACATCCCGCCACCCACCGCGGACCCGGCGTACGTCGAGAACGTCCTGTTCCTCTACGTCGCCAACGGGATCACGACCGTCCGCGGGATGCTCGGGCACGAGGGGCAACTGGACCTGCGGGCACGGGCCAACCGCGGGGACGTCCTCGCTCCGACGCTCTATCTGGCCGGCCCCGGCTTCAGCGGTCAGGCGGTCGACTCGCCGGAGCACGCCGCGGCGATGGTGCGGCGGCAGAAGGCCGAGGGCTGGGATCTGCTGAAGATCTTCCCCGGGCTGTCCCGGGAGGAGTACGATGCCGTGGCGCGTACCGCCCACACGGTCGGGATCCGCTTCGCCGGGCACGTGCCGGCCGACGTCGGGGTCCTGCACGCGCTGGAGATGAAGCAGGAGACGATCGACCACATCGACGGCTACATCGAGCACCTGGGCGGCCAGGCCGGGCCCGTCGATGAAGCCGCCCTGGCCGACCTGGTCTACCGCACCCGGGAAGCCGGTACCTGGATCGTGCCGACGATGGTGCTCTGGGAAACCCTCCAGGGGACGGCCGACCTGGAGGCGCTCCGGGCCTTCGAGGAACTGCGCTACATGCCTCCCGATCTGGTGGCGTCCTGGACGCGCAGCTTCGAGCAACGGGTGGGCAGCGACCGGTTCGACCCCGTCGCCGCCCGCCACGTGATCGACAACCGCATGCGGCTGCTTCGTGCGCTGCATGAAGGCGGCGTGCGGATCCTCCTGGGCACCGACGCCCCGCAGCAGTTCAGCGTACCGGGGTTCTCGCTGCATCGGGAGGTGGTGCGCATGGCCGAGGCCGGGATGTCGCCCTACGAGATCCTGGTGACGGGCACCCGCAACGTCGGGGAATACTTCCGGGATCGGGATGCCTTCGGCTTGGTCGTGCCCGGGATGCGGGCGGATCTGGTGCTGCTGGAGGCGAACCCGCTGGAGGACGTGCGCCACCTCCGCCGGCGGGCGGGGGTCATGGTCCGGGGGCGCTGGTTGCCGGAATCCGCCATCCAGGAGCGCCTCGCGCAGATCGCCGCGTCCTATGCCGGGGACGGATGAGCGTGCGCGACGGTCTGCGCGTCACCGCAACCGCTCCGCGAGGTCGGGCGGGAGCACCCAGGGGCTTCGGGACACGCGATCCCAGCTAAAGCAGGGGATGAGGTCGGCGGCGGAAAGGGGCTCCGGAGAAGGGATCAGGCCGAGCGACCAGGCCAGATACCCGACGAGGCGTTCCGGGCGGACACCGGCGGCGCGCAGGGCGGCCAGGGTGAGGCCTTCGTCCCGCTTCGAGAGCTTTTCGCCGTGCTCGTTCAACACCAGCGGGACGTGCGCGTAGGCGGGCGGGGTTCCCCCCAGCGCCTCGATCAGCTGGATCTGCCGGGCCGTGGAGGCCAGCAGATCGGCCCCGCGGACGACCTCGGTGATGCCCATGTGGAGGTCATCCACCACCACGGCGAGCTGGTAGGCGTAGAGGCCGTCCCGGCGTTTCAGCACGAAGTCGCCGACCGCGGTGTCGACGGCCTCGGTGATGCGGCCCTGCACCCGGTCGTGGAAGGTGACGGGGGTGTCGTCGACACGGAAGCGCAGGGCGGCTTCGGCCGGTGCCGTGCCGGTGCGGAAGGCGTCGTACCAGTCCGGCGGAAGCCGCCGGGGGCGCCAGGCCTTCGGGTAGGGCGGCAACCCCTCCCGGCCGTGCGGAGCCGACGCCAGGGCCTGCAGGTCCCGCCGGGAGCGGCGGCAGGGGAACAGCCGCCCCTGTTCGGCCAGCCGCTCCAGCGCCGCCTCGTAGTACGCCCCACGCTCCGACTGCACGTACGGCGCGTACGGCCCGCCCATCGACGGCCCTTCGTCCCAGTCCAGCCCGAGCCAGCGCAGATCCCGTTCCGCGGCCTCGGCCGCACCCGGGAGGCGGCGGGGCGGGTCGAGGTCCTCCAGCCGCCACACGAACCGCCCCTGCCGGTGGCGGACGGACAGCCAGGCCACGAGCGCCGTGCGGGCGTTGCCCACGTGCAGCCACCCGGTGGGGGACGGGGCATACCGACCGCGCACCGGCGGCACGGGCCCGCCCGGGCGGCCGGCGGCAGGGGGAGATGGATCGGCGGCAGGAGGGGACGTCACGGGCACCTCGGGTGGGTGGGGCGGACACGCATCGGGCCGGGAGGGGGGGTGTCCACGATGGGAAACATAGGTTGGAACGTGCCGATTCAGTACCTTGCCACCGTTCCGTCCGGTTCCGGCCCGGTAGCCGGTGGTCCGCTCGCACCGACGAATGCAACGAGCCTTTCCCATGCCCGCAGACGCGTCCGCCCCCGGTTCCCTGTTCGCGCAGGATATGCGCGCCATCCGTGAGCAGCAAGGCGTTACCATCGAGGCCATCCACGAGGAAACCAAGATTCCCATCGGCCTCATCGAAGCCTTCGAAGAGAGCGCGCTGTTCGATCACCCCCAGTTCAACATCGTCTATCTGCGTTCCTTCGTGCGCACGTACGCGGAGATGGTGGGGATCGACCCGCAGGAAGCCGTGGAGGCGCTGGACCGGGCGCGAGAGGGACGCTACGCCCGGGAACTGGCCATTACCCACCTCGGGCTGGCGGCGGAGGACGTCGCCCCCCCGCCCGAGCCGCCGCCCGAGCCGCCGGTCGAGCCGCGGGCTGAGCCGGAACCGCCGCGGTCCGTCCGCCCGCCGACGCCTCCGCCGGCGGCGGCGGGATCCGGTGCGCCGCCGGCCCCGACGCCGCCGTCTCCTGCACCGGCGCCCGCGGCGACCCCGGCCCATCCCGCTGCCTCGGCGTCCGACGTCGCAGCCGTCTGGTGGAAGAACCCCCGCATTCTGTGGGCGCTGGTGGTCGCACTCGTCGTGGTGGCGGCCGTGCTGGTTGCCCTCGTGCTGGGGCGCCGGGAGCCCGCGCCCGAACCGGCCCTCGGGCCTTCCCCGGATTCGAGCCGGGCCGTCGTCGCCGACACCCTGGCCGTCGAGGTGCCGCCGCCGCGGGTGGTGCTGGGCGACACGTTCGTCGTGCTCGTGCGCGCGGCCCGGGATCGCCTGGACCCCATCCGCGTGAAGGTCGATCGCGATCTGCGGCGGCCCTACTGGATCGAGCAGGACAGCGCGCGGGCCTTCGCCGTCACCGAGCAGATCATCCTGGAAGAACAGCTCGACGACATCGAGGTGGCCGTGGACGGGATGCCCTATCCGGCCGACCGGCGCGATGCACGCGGGCGGCTGGTCCTCTCGCGCGCGGCCCTGCAGGCGTATCTGGACTCGCTGCATCAGCGGTGACGCCTCCGCCGGGGCGGTAGCATTCGCCTCCGGCGTGGCGTAGATTGCGCGCGCTTCCGGCCGGGACCCCACCCCGACCGCGCCGGACCGACTGCCTGCCGTCTACGGATGTCGTTGCTTCGATGAACCTGGTTGACGAGACGCAAGACCTGCTGGCCGTGCTCGAAGAGCGGCCGCCCGACGCCTGGAGTGAGGAAGACGCCGGCCCCCTGGCCGAGCGGCTGCGGCATGTGCTGCGGGCGCACAACCATCGCTACTACGTGCTCGACGACCCCCTGATCGCCGATGCGGAGTACGACCGGCTCATGGAGGCGCTCAGGCGGCTGGAGCAGCGGTTCCCGGCCCTCCAGACCCCCGACTCCCCGACCGTGCGCGTCGGGGGGCCGCCGCTGGATCGCTTCGAGAAGGTGCGGCACCCCCAGCCGCTGCTGTCGCTCTCCAACGCCTTCACCCCGGATGACCTGCGGGCCTGGTACGAGCGCTGCCTCAAAGGCCTGCGCCCGGTCCATGGTGAGGACGTGACGCCCGCCCTCATCGCCGAGCTGAAGATCGACGGGCTGGCCGTGGCCCTGACCTACGAGGCGGGTCGCCTGGCGGTCGGGGCCACGCGCGGCGATGGACAGGTGGGCGAGAACATCACCCGGAATATCCAGACCATCCGGGCCATCCCCCTGCGCATCCCCGTCGGCGACGGACCGGAGGCGCCGGAGCGGCTGGAGGTGCGCGGTGAGGTCTACATGCGCAAGAGCGCCTTCGAAGCGCTCAACGCCCGCCTCGTCGAACGGGGCGACAAACCCTTCGCCAACCCGCGCAACGCCGCCGCCGGCAGCCTGCGCCAGCTGGACCCGTCTGTCACCGCCGAGCGCCCGCTCACGTTCTTCGCCTACGGCCTCGGCCCGACGACCGCCGAGCCGCCGCCGACCCAGCACCGGCAACTCGCGTGGCTACAGACGCTGGGCTTTCCCGTCAACCCGCATACCCGCCGCTTCACGGCGCTCGACGACGTCCTCGACTACTGCGCACGGTGGACCCACGACCGCGACGCCCTCGACTACGAGATCGACGGGGTGGTGGTGAAGATCGACGAGGTGGCGTATCAGGAAACCCTCGGCAACATCTCCAACGCGCCCCGCTGGGCCATTGCCTACAAGTTCCCCGCGCAGGAAGCCACCACCCGTCTGCTCGACATCATCGTCAACGTCGGCCGGACCGGGGCCATCAAGCCCGAGGCCGTGCTGGAGCCCGTGCAGATCGGGGGCGTCACGGTGTCCCAGGCGACGCTGCACAACGAGGACTACATCCTCAAGCGAGACATTCGGATCGGGGATCGGGTGGTCGTCAAGCGGGCGGGGGACGTCATCCCCCAGGTGGTGGCCCCGATTCCCGAGGCGCGGACGGGGGAGGAGAAGCCCTGGCGTATGCCGGCGCGCTGCCCGGCGTGCGGCACGGAGCTGGTGCGGCTGGACGGAGAAGCCGATTACTACTGCGTCTCGGCCGATTGCCCGGCGCAGTTCATCCGGCTGCTGGAGCACTATGCCTCGCGCGCGGCGATGGACATCGAGGGGCTGGGCGCGCGGCTCGCGGTGCAGCTCGTCGAGGCCGGGCTCGTCCGTCATCTGACCGATCTGTACCGATTGCGCCGGGAGGCGCTGCTGGCGCTGGAGGGGTTTGCCGAGCGGAAGGCGGACAACCTGATCCGGGCCATCGACGCGTCGCGGCAGCGGCCGCTGAGCCGGCTGCTGTTCGGGCTGGGGATCCGGCACGTGGGCAAGACCACGGCGGAGCTGCTGGTGCGGCACTTTGCGAGCCTGGAGGCGCTGGGCGCGGCTTCCCGGGAGGCGCTGGAAGCCATCGACGGCATAGGGCCCGTTATTGCAATGAGTTTAGTAGACTGGTTTGCCGTGCCGGAGAACCGGCATCTCGTGGACGAACTGCGGGCGCTGGGGGTGAACACGGAGCGCTGGCCGGAGGAGGCGCCGGACGGGGGAGCCGGGGAGGCCACCCGCCCGCTCGACGGCAAGACGTTCGTGCTGACCGGGACGCTGCCGACGCTCTCGCGCAGCGAGGCCCGTGCCTTGATCGAGGAGGCCGGAGGGCGGGTCACCGGCAGCGTGAGCCGCAAGACGGACTACGTGGTGGCGGGCGCCGATCCCGGATCCAAGCTCACCCGCGCGCGGGAGCTGGGCGTGCCCGTCCTCGATGAAGCGGCGCTGCGGGCGCTGATCGAATCCCCCGCGACCTGATTCCACCGCCGATCCCGGTGCCGGGACCGGCCCTCGTACCTGCATCCATTTCAAGAGAGATCCATGCTCACGGCGCTCGATTATGCCGTTATTGCAATTTACGTAATAGCCATCACGGCGTTCGGCATACGCGCCGGTGGGCGGCAGCGCTCGACGGCGGACTACTTCCTCGGCAGCCGCGACCTGCCCTGGTGGGCGGTCTGCTTCTCGGTGGTCGCCACGGAAACGAGCACGCTGACGGTGATCGGCGTGCCGGCGGTGGCCTTCGGAGGCACGCTGACGTTTCTGCAGATCACCTTCGGGTATCTGCTGGGCCGCATCATCGTCAGCCTCGTCTTTCTGCCGAAGTATTTCCACGGGAAGATGTCGACGGCCTATGCCTTCCTGGGCGAGCGCTACGGCGACGGCCTGCGTGCCACGGCGTCGGTGACGTTCCTCGTGACGCGGCTCCTGGCCGACGGCGTGCGGCTCTTCGCCACCGCGATCCCGCTCAAGGTCATCGCCAACTCGGCCGGCCTCGATGCAGGCTACGTCGAGATCATCGCCTTCATCGGCGTCGTGACGATCCTCTACACGTTGATCGGGGGGATCAAAGCCGTCGTGTGGATGGACGTGGTGCAGATGCTGGTGTACGTGGGCGGTGCCGTGCTGGCGCTGGTAGTGTTGCTCGTGGAGGTGCCGGACGGGTGGTGGGCGACGGCCGAGGCCGCCGGGAAGACGATGCTCTTCGATCTGGGCCGGGGGGAGTCGCTGTCGGAGTGGTTCACCGAGCCGTACGTGCTGTTCACCGCCGTCGTGGGAGGCGCCATCTTCTCGATGGCCTCCCACGGCACGGATCAACTGATCGTGCAGCGGCTGCTCACCTGCCGCACGCTGCGGGACAGCCAGAAGGCGCTGATCACGAGCGGGGTGCTGGTCATGGCGCAGTTCGCGCTGTTCTTGCTCGTGGGCCTGCTGCTCTGGAGCTACTACCAGGGGGCCTCGCTCGAGGCGCTCGGTCTGACGCGAGGGGATGAGATCTTCCCGAAGTTCATCATCGAAGGGTTGCCGGCCGGCATCTCCGGGCTGATCCTCGCCGGCATCATCGCCGCGGCGATGAGCACGCTGTCGTCTTCGCTGAACTCGCTGGCGTCGTCGACGATGATGGACCTCTACGAGCGGTTCAGCGGTCGGAGCCTGCCGCCGGACCGGGCCCTCCGCACGGCCCGGTTGCTGACGTTCTTCTGGGGCCTCGTCTTCATCGGGTTCGCCACGCTCTTTCGGGATCAGAACAACCCCGTGGTGGAGCTGGGGCTGTCCATCGCCTCCTTCACCTACGGCGGTCTGCTGGGGGTTTTTCTGCTGGGCCTGCTCATTCGGCGGACGAATCAGCGGGATGCGCTGATCGCCTTCGTGGTGACCATCGCGGTGATGGTCGTGGTGATCTTCGGGCTGTGGTACGAGCCCGGGAGCGGGTGGACGTTCGTGTTCCGGCCGAGCGATGCGGTCATCAGCGCGCGGGGGCTGCGCTCCGTGGGATGGCCCTGGTACACGGTCATGGGCGCCGCCATCACGCTGGCCGTCGGATCCTTGCTGAGCCTGCGGCATAGGTAGCGGTTGACGTCCCACCCCGCCGGCGCTTCCGCCATTCCCGGTCTCCGTCCGGCGAGTCCCCCGGGGACGAACACGGCATACGGTACCAGTTCATGGGCTTTCTGGAACAGATCGGTTTCACCCGCCGCAAGCCGCGGCCCGTCGGTCAACGCCTGGAGCGAGGGTTCGAAGATGAGAAGCGGGCGCGCCGGCAGAATGTGCTGGTCAAAGCCGCCATCTTCCTGGCCCTGGTCGTGATCACCGTCGCCGCCTTCCCGCGGGATGACATCTACGACTACACGGTGGAGGTCGGGCGCGTGTGGCAGCGGGAGACGGTGGTGGCTCCGTTCGACTACGCCATCCGCAAGCAACCCGAGCAACTGGCCGAGGAGCGGCGCCAGATCCGCCGCACGACGCCCCCCATCTTCCGCCGCCTGGCCGACGCTCCCGAGCGGATCGGCACCAACCGCGACCTGGTCGAGCAGCAGCTGGAAGCCATCTTCGAGGCGTACACGTCCTACCGCCTCCACGCCTCGCGGGGGCGCCTGGAGGAGGCAGCCCGGGACTCGGCGCGGTACATGGAACTGCGCCGGAGCGCCTGGCCCAAGCTCACCGCCGCGCAATGGCAGCTCCTGCTCAACGACGTGGCCGAGCGGGTCCCCGGCCTGGCGAGCACCAACCGGGAGCCCCGCACCGGTCCGCCCCTCTACGTAGACCTGCTCAACAAGGCCGCCCTCGTCGGCAACGAGCTGGTGCGCACCGGCGTGCTCAACATCCCTCGTGACAGCATCCAGGCGGATCGTGTGCGGGTCGTCGACGATGCGCAGAACAGCTACACGGAGTACCCGAAGGACCGCTTCCTCGGCCTGAATGACGCCTACACGGATTCCGCCCCGGCGGCCTTCGCCGAATATTATCCCGGCCGGCCCGATCTGGTGAGCATCGCCTCGGCGTTCTTCCGCGCCATCTTCGTGCCCACCTTCGAGTTTCAGCGGGAGGCGACGTACGAGGCCTGGCAGGAGGCCGAGCAGATGATCGAACCCGTCTACGGGAAGGTGCGCGCCGGGCAGGAGATCGTGCGGAACGGGCAGGTGGTGGACGAGCAGACGCGCCAGCTCTTGCTCTCGCTGGAACAGGCGCTGGAAGAACGAAGCGGGACGATCGTGACCTGGCAACGGATGCTCGGACAGCTGTTGCTGACGCTCCTCACGTACTTCCTCTTCTTCCTCTATCTCTATCTCCTGCGCCGCCAGATCTTCGACGACAACCGCCAGATCCTGCTCATCAGCCTGGTGTTTGCCGGCATCGTGGGGCTCTTCGCCCTGGCGCTGCGTGCGCCGATGGTGGTCATGTACGGCGTTCCGGTGGGGATTGCCTCGGTGCTGCTGACGGTGATCTACGACTCGCGCGTGGGGCTGTTCGGGACGCTCACGCTGGCGCTGCTGGGCGCGCACCTGCTGGACTATGACTTCCTCTACGGCTTTTCGACGTTGTTTGCCGGCACCCTGGCGGTCTTCAGCGTGCGGGACATCAAGAACCGCGGGCAGGTGTTTCTCAGCGCGGGGCTGGTCTTCCTCGGCTACGCCGTGGTGTTCCTCGCCACCTGGCTCTTCAGCGGCACGTCGCTCGACGTGTTGCTGCGCTACCAGCTCATGGTGCTCGTCGGGTCCTTCCTGATGCTCGCGGCCTATCTGCTGCTGTGGGTCTTCGAGCGGGCTTTCGACATCACCACCGACCTGACGCTGCTGGAGCTCTCCAACACCAACCGGCCGCTGCTCAAGGAACTCAGCCTCCGGGCACCGGGCACCTTCAACCATACGTTGCAGGTGGCGAACCTGGCCGAGGCGGCGGCCGACAGCATCGGCGCCAACGCGCTGCTGGCCCGCGTGGGAGCGCTCTACCACGACATCGGCAAGATGCTCAAGCCGGAGTATTTCGTGGAGAACCAGCGGCCCGGCCAGAACCCGCACGATGCGCTCAAGCCGCGCATGAGCGCGCTCATCATTGCCAGCCACGTCAAAGAAGGGCTGGAACTGGGCCGGCAGTACCGGCTGCCCAAGCGGGTGCTGGACTTCATCCCGATGCACCACGGGACGACGCGCATCGAGTATTTCTACCGTAAGGCGTGCGAGCAGCAGGGAGAGGGCGGGGCCGTGCAGGATGCGGAGTTTCGCTATCCCGGCCCGCGCCCCAACTCCAAGGAAACCGGCATCCTCATGCTGGCCGATTCGGTGGAGGCCGCCAGCCGTAGCCTTTCCGAGCCCACCCACAAGCGCCTGGAAACGCTCATCGACATGATCTTCAAGGCGCGCATCGAGGACGGCCAGCTCAGCGATACCGACCTGACGTTTCGCGACCTCAACCGGATCAAGGAAACGTTTCTCTCGGTGCTGCTGGGCATCTACCACGTGCGGGTCAAATACCCCGGTCAGCCCGAGGAGAAGCCGGGGGATGCGGCCGAGGAGAAGCCGAAGGATGCAGCCCGGGAGCCGGAGGCAGCGGGTGTGGCCCCGGCTGGTTCGATGGGATCGTCCGACGGTGAGGACGGCCCGGCGTCCGCGGCTCCGTCCCGCGGGGAGGACGATCTGGGCCTCGACCCGGAGATGGACGGCCGGCGGCTTCGGGTCCCGAACGGGGAACAGGACGCCCCGGAGGCCCCGGAGGAAGCAGACGGTGCGGCCGAGAACGATGCCGGCGAGGCGCGCGAGGTCAGCTCGGAATCCGCTCGCGAAGGAGGTCCAGCGAGTCGCGGGCAATGACCGGCGTCACGGCCACGGCCTCCCGGGAGGATTCCAGGTGCGCGAGCAGGCTCCGCCGGCACGACGGGGTGTAGATCAGCGCGTCGGTCTGTTCGAGGAAGGGGTCCAGGTGCCGGCTACCGGCCTCGATGGACGCCGCGATGATCTGCCCCTCGAAGCGCGTCCAGTAGCGCAGGTCCTGCGTCAGCGGCTGGATGGCGTCCGTGTGGCGGGTGATGAGGCCGAGGGTCTGATGGGGCAGGAGCCGCGTGACCCGTTCGAGGGCGGGCTGGGCCGGGTAGAGGATGACGCCCAGCACGTCGGCCCGTGGGATCTGCGTCCGGATCGTCTCCAGGTCGGCATACCGGGCGATGACGTAATCGGCGTCCTGATGGCGGGACACCTCCGCCGGTGTGGCGGCTTCGACCGGCTGTTGCAGCAGCATGGTGAGTTGCCGGGCGCAGAGATCGGCTTCCTCCCGGTACCGCCCGATGAAGACCAGCTTGGGGCCGAGGCCGGCGGTGCCGAACAGCTCGGTCTGCTCGGCGAAGAGGTACTCGATCTCCGGCTCTTCCAGCCCCAGCCCGATCAACCGCTGGAGCGCTTCGTGGAGGACGGCGGCACCGCGCTCCATGCGCTCCGCCTTCCCCAGCGGCGCGCGCTCCTTCACGCGATAGCCGCTGCCGACCCGCGCTTCCAGCAGCCCCTGCTGCTCCAGCGTCTGGTACGCCTTGCGCACCGTGTGAAACGACACCTCCAGCTGCGCCGCCAGCGTGCGGGTCGAGGGCAGCGTGTCGCCGAGCTTGTAGTGCCCGCTCACGATCAAATACCGCAGTTGCTCCACCAACTGGTCGTGGACGGAGCGGTTGGCGGTGCGGTCGATGCTGATCATGCGCTCGCGTCAGTCGAAGTCGGAGCAGGACATGAAGTAGTGGCAGCGGGGACAGCGGTACTTGCACCCCACGTTGTAGAGCCTCGCGCTGCAATTCGGGCAGTAATCCCAGTAGGGGCCGGGGGCGGTGCGTGCCTGTGAAACGGCCTCCGGCGCCGCCATCGACGGCGTGGAGGGGGCCTCTCGGCGGGGCTCTTCGGAGCGGGACGGGGTCATGACGGCAGGCTCCGTTGGCGGTGCAGCAGGCGTTGCAGGGCGTCCAGCAGCGCATCCGGTGCGGGCCAGTCCTCATCGGCCAGCTCGACCATGCGGTCGCCGACGCCCAAGATAATCGACGTCCGCGTCTTTCGCAGGTCGTACAGCGGCTGTTCGACGACGGGCGCGTCCGGGCGCGTGCAGGCATAGACCGACCGCAGCCCCACGCCGGACTCGCCCACGTGCACCTCACCGACGACGGTCCGCAGGTGGAGGCTCGTCCACACGAAGGCCGCGAGCACCGCCCCGGCGAAGCCCACGAACAGGTAGGGCAACAGCGGGAGCCCTTCGAGCGCCGCCACGAGCCCGACCACCATCACCGGCAGGCTACACGTGGCCAGCGGTGTCACCAGTGCCCGCGCGAACACCAGCGACCAGGGCGCCGTGCCGGGATGGTGGCGGCTCCGAAAGACGGTGGCGGGCGGCATGGACGACACCGGCCGCCCCTACGACGCCAGCGGGCGGGTGGCGAAGGCGCGTGGTACCGCGAGGTCTTTCATCGTCTTCAGGCCCGGCGTGGCCTCCAGCACCCGCGGCACCGTGTTCACCAGCATGGCCACCGTCGCCGTATCGCCGAAGATGCCGCCTTCCACGACCAGCGAGATCGGCGGCGTCCCCTCCACGTACACGGCATCCTTCGGGTCCTTTGCCCCGACGTACATCTTCAGGTCCAGCGACAGGACGGCCTGGCCGTCGGCATAGGCGGTGATGGCATGGTGAATGCCGGCCACCTGCCCGGCGCGGACCGTCAGGAAGGGCGTCTTTACGTCCTCGTCGGCCATCATCGGCTCCAGCGTCTCCTGCAGATCGTCGATCGGCCAGCCCAGGCCGTCGGCGATGAGCAGCGCCGATTCCCGCAGGCCGATGTGGCCGAAGGTGCCCGTCTGCTTCCGCTCGGCGAACGCCTCGGCCGTGATGCCGGCACCCACCTTCTGCTGCAGCGGCAGGCGCCGTCCGCCCGCGTCGACGACCCGCTCGACGCGGATCGTGCGCACGTCCGTGCACACGCCGGTGGCCATGAGGGCCAGCGTGTCCATCGCATAGCCCGGGTTCACGCCCGTGCCCACGATCACGACGCCGTGCTCGCGGGCCACCTCGTCCAGGCGACGTGCGATCTCCGGATGCCGGTCGTACGGATAGGCGAGCTCCTCGGTGGAGGAGACGACGTGGACGCCCTGCCGGGCACACAGCACCAACTGCTCGTACATCGTGCTCAGGAACGAGGAGGTCGTGTGCAGGGCGACGGCAGGCTTCCGCTCCTGCAGGACGCACTCGGCGTCGGCCTCGACGGTGATGCCGGTGGGGGCCTCCAGCCCCAGCAACTCGCCGAGGTCTTTGCCCACCTTGTTGGGGTCGATGTCGATGGCACCGACGAGTTCGATGTGGCCGGTGTCCTGTTTGGCCAGCACGGCGCGGGCCGTTTCGAGGCCGATCGGGCCGAGTCCGTACTGGACGACGCGAATGGGAGCGGTACTCATGAACGTCTGGAATGGTCGAGAAGGGTCGGAAAAGCGCCCGAAAACAAACCACCCGCTCTGCTACATGCAAGCCGAACCGGTATGAAAAAAGGGGCAAGCGTGTCGCTTGCCCCTGGTCGGCCCGGTGGGAGGGACGCCGGTTGAAAGCATCAGGACGGCTCCGCATCTTCGGCATCGGCCGGGTCGGGCTGGAGGAACGGGTAGCCGAAGTGACGGGGCGGGTTGAAGGTTTCCTTGATGGAGCGGGCCGAGATCCATCGCACCAGGTTCAGGTACGACCCCGCCTTGTCGTTCGTCCCCGACTTGCGCGCCCCGCCGAAGGGCTGCTGCCCCACGACGGCCCCCGTCGGCTTGTCGTTGATGTAGAAGTTGCCGGCGGCATCGACGAGGCGGTCGGTCATGTGCGCGATGGCGTCGCGGTCGCGGGCAAAGATGGCCCCGGTCAGGGCGTAGGGCGACGTGTCGTTGACCAGCACGAGCGTTTCTTCGAGGCGGGCATCGGGGTAGACGTAGACCGTGACGACCGGGCCGAAGATTTCCTCCTGCATGGTGCGCGTCAGCGGGTCGTCGGTCAGGATGACGGTGGGTTCGATGAAGTAGCCTTCTTCGTCGCTGTAGCCGCCGCCGTCCAGGATCTGGCAGTGCGCGTCGGCCCGTGCCGCCTCGATGTAGCCGGTGATCTTCTCGAAGGCCCGGCGGTCGATGACGGCGTTGATGAAGTGGGAGAAATCCTCGACCGGCCCCATGCGCACTTCACTCAACTGATCGAGCAGCGATGTGCGCACCTCGGGCCAGAGGCTCTCCGGCACATAGACGCGCGAGGCGGCGGAGCACTTCTGCCCCTGATATTCGAAGCTACCCCGCACGATGGCGGTTGCGACGGCCACGGGATCGGCCGAGGGGTGGACCATGATGAAGTCCTTGCCCCCGGTTTCGCCCACGATGCGCGGGTAGCTGCGGTAGGCGTCGAGGTGGCGGCCGATCGTGCGCCACATGTGCTGGAACGTAGCCGTCGATCCGGTGAAGTGCAGCCCGCTGAAATGCGGCGAGGCAAAGGCCGGGTCGCCGACGGGCGGTCCATCGCCGGGGACGAAGTTGATGACGCCCGGCGGCAGGCCGGCTTCTTCGAGCAGCTTGTAGATGAAGTAGGCCGAAAAAGCGGCGGTGTTGGACGGCTTCCAGATCACCGTATTGCCCATCAGCGCAGGCGCCGCCGGGAGGTTGCCCTGGATCGAGGTGAAGTTGAACGGCGTCACGGCGAAGACGAACCCTTCCAGCGGGCGATACTCCATGCGGTTCCAGACGCCGGGAGGGGAGAAGGGCTGATCTTCGTAGATCTGCTGCATGTAGAAGGCATTGAACCGGAAGAAGTCGATCAACTCGCAGGCGCTGTCGATCTCGGCCTGGTACGGGTTTTTGCTCTGGCCGAGCATGGTGGCGGCGTTGAGCGTGTCCCGCCAGGGGCCGGCGAGGAGGTCGGCGGCACGCAGGAAGATGGCGGCGCGATCCGTCCAGGGCATGCGCATCCAGTCGTGCCGGGCCTCCAGGCAGGCCTTGACGGCCTGTTCGACTTCCGGGGCGGCGCACTGGTGCAGGGTGGCGAGCACGCGCCGGTGTTCGTGGGGGGCGCGAACTGGGACGGTGTTCCCGGTGCGGAACTCGCGGCCGCCGATGATGGCCGGGATCTCGATGGATTCCTCGCGCAAGCGAAACAGTTCGGCACGCAGCGACGCCCGTTCGGGCGTGCCGGGGGCATAGCTGTGGACGGGTTCGTTGACGGGGACCGGCAGGCGTGGGCGGCTATTGTTCATGGCTGATAAAACCGTTATTGCAAAGAAAAAACACAGTACAGAATCGATACCCTGAGCAGGAAGCGTAGTTTCGCAGCGCGACGCAGCGACGCCCGGGAAACAAAGCCCGGACGCCGGGTATCAAGCCCCCCGACCGCCGGGAGGTCCGACCGTTCGCGTACACCCCATGCCACACCGCTTCGAACGTTTCATGGCCCATCGCTATCTGCGAGGCAGCGATGGCGTGCGCGCCGGTAGCGGGTTTCTGCGGTTCGTGATGTACGTGGCCATCGGCGGCGTCGCGCTGGGCGTAGCGGCGCTGCTGCTGGCCCTGTCCATCGTACGCGGGTTCAGTCGGGAGATCGAGGCCAAGATCGTCGGGTTCGGCGCACACGTGCAGGTGGAAAACATGCAGGATGCGCCGCTGGGCCAGGCCAACGTGCTGATGTACGAGCTGGCACAGTTTCCCGAGGTGGCGCACGTCGCGCCGGTCGTTACTGAATTCGCCCTGATTCGTCGATCCGCGACGGATATCGACGGGGTGGCCGTCTGGGGCACGGATCAGATGCCGGCGTATCTGAGCGACCATCTGGTGGCCGGCTCCTACCGCTTCGATCCCGACGCGCAGGGACGGCAGGGCCTGGTCATCGGTCGCACGCTGGCCGATCTGCTCGGCGTCTCGGTGGGAGATGGCGTCACGGTCTTTTCCATGCGCCACGCCGGCGGTTTCGAGTTGCCCTCGCCGACCCTGATGCGTCCGTGGGTAAAAGCCTTCCACGTGGCCGGCATCTACGAAACGTCGCTGTCGAACTTCGACGAGATCTACGCCTTCACCGACATCCGCACCGCCCGGACACTGTTCGACTATGCCCCGACGGAGGTGTCGCGTCTGGATCTGACGCTGCACGATGTCAGCCAGGCCGACTCGGTGGCGCTGCGCATCGAGGATCGCTACGGCTTCCCGGTCATGGCGCGAACCATCTATCAGGTGTACAGCGGTCTGTTCGCGTGGGTCCGGCTCCAGCAGGGCATCATCCCGCTCATCATCGGCATCATCATCCTCGTGGCCGCCTTCAACATCGTGGGCACGCTGCTGATGATCATCCTGGAGCACACGCAGTCCATCGGCATTCTGGCGAGCATGGGCGCACCGGCGCGCATGCTGCGACGCATCTACCTGTATCTGGGGCTTCTCGTCGGCGTCATCGGGATCGGCATCGGAGAGGTGCTGGCGCTGGCGCTCGCCTGGCTCCAGCTCGAATTTGCCCTGATCCCGTTGCCGGCCGAGGCGTATTACATGAACACCGCTCCGGTGGCTCTCAATCCCATGGATTTCATCATCGTTGCGGTGATGACCTTGCTGCTCTGCGTCGGCGCTTCCTATCTACCGGCACGGGCTGCCGCCCGCATCCCGCCGATCCGTGCCATCCACTTTCGCTGAAATGAACGAATCGCATCCCGTAGTCTTCACCGTTCTGCTGTTCAGCATCCTGCGTGAGAAGGTCGGGCGCGCCGCCGTGGACGTGGCGGTGCCGGCTCCGGCTACGGGGTCGGCGCTGCTGGATGCCCTGGAGGCGGCCCATCCCGCCGTGGCGCCCTACCGTCCGGTGATCCGCCTGGCGGTCAACCAGACCTACGTCCCGGAGTCCGTTCGCCTGACGGAGGGCGACGAGGTGGCGTTGATCACACCTGTGAGTGGAGGATGAACCCTGCCATGCCGCATTACCCCCCATCCGATCCCTGCTGGATCGCGCTCTTGCATGAACCGCTGGACGTGGCGGCGGCCGACGCGTATCTACGCGACGCACGCTGCGGCGGCCTGAACCTGTTCGTGGGCACGACGCGGCAATGGACGGGCACCCGGGAGACCGTGGAGTTGGCGTACGAGTGCTATGAGCCGATGGCGATCAAGGAGATGCAGCGGCTGGTCGACGAGGCGAAGGCGCGGTGGCCGATCGAGCGGGTCTGCGTGCTCCACCGGCTGGGCGTCGTGCCGGTGGCCGAGGCCAGCGTGGTCGTCGGCGTGGCGACGCCTCACCGGGCGGCGGCCTTCGAGGCCTGCCGGTTTCTGATCGACGAGCTCAAAGTGCAGGTGCCCATCTGGAAGCGAGAGCACTACACGGACGGAACCACCGAGTGGGTGCAGGGAGCACAGCCGCCGCGCGTCGAGGGGGAGGGCTAGCTTCGCTCCGTCCCGGCGGCGGCGTACCACGTCGTCACGGCCTCGCGGATGCGGCGCTTCGGATCGGGGTGCGTGTCCGGCACGAACGCCTGCCCCGTGACGGCCTCGTACAGCTCGATGTAACGGCGGGCCACTTCGATGCGGAAATCATCCGGCAGGTCGGGAAGCACTTGCCCTTCCTGGCCCATGAACCCCTGTTCCATGAGCCATTCCCGCACGAATTCCTTGGACAGCTGACGCTGGGGCTTCCCGGCACGGAGCCGTTCCTCGTACGTATCCGCGTAGTAATAGCGCGATGAATCCGGGGTGTGAACCTCGTCGATGAGTACATACTCCCCGTCGGGTCGGCGGCCGAATTCGTACTTGGTATCCACGAGCAGCAGCCCCCGGCTTGTCGCCAGCGCGGTCCCCCGTTCGAAGAGTCGCAGCGCCCGCTCTGCCAGCCGGTCGAACGTCTCCGCATCGAGCAGCCCGCGTTGCAGGATCTCCTCCCGGCTGATGTCCTCATCGTGGCCCTCGGCGGCTTTCGTGGCGGGGGTGAGGATCGGGGAGGGGAGGCGGCTGCTCTCCCGGAGCCCGTCGGGCAATGGCTGACCGCACAGCGTCCGGCGCCCGGAGCGGTACACCCGCCAGGCGTGCCCCGCCAGGTACCCCCGCACGACGAACTCGATGGGCACCGGCGTGCACGCCGTCGCGATGGTCACGTTCGGGTCGGGCACGGCGACGACGTGGTTGGGCATCACGTCCTCGGTCTGCTCGAAGAAGTAGGCGGCCAGCTGGTTGAGCACCTGCCCTTTGAAGGGGATCGTCTGCCGCAGGATGTGATCGAACGCCGAGATGCGGTCCGTGGTGATGAGGATGAGATGGTCGCCGTGGCGATAGGTGTCCCGCACCTTGCCGCCGTACCGGGGCCCGAGTTCCGGGAAGTCGGTCGTCTCCAGGGTGCGGTCCAGTTGAGCACGCAAGAGGGCTTCGTCCATGCGTGGGCGCCGGTTAGCGGGTGAAGGAACTGGATTCGCGGACGCACAGCTTCGGCTGGATCAGCACCGAGTTGGGCCAGTCGGACGTATCGCCGGACAGCCGTCGCAGCAGCAATTCCGTGGCTTCCTGGCCGACCTCATCCATGCTCTGGTCGACGCTGGAGAGGCCGATGTAGCGGCTCGTCTTGATGTCGTCGTAGCCGACGAGCGCGACATCCTCGGGGACCCGCTTGCCGGCATCCCGCAGCGCCTTCCAGGCGCCGATGGCCTGCACGTCGCTGCTGGCAAATACGGCCGTGACGTCCGGCGCGGTTTCCAGCAGTTCCTGCATCGCCTCGTACCCGGCCTCCTCGCTGAAGCCGCCGTGCTTGGTCGTCTTGCCGTGTACGACGATCGACTCGTCGAAGTCGAGCCCGCCGGCTTTGAGGGCTTCGCGGTATCCCTTCAGCCGTCCCGCCTGGAAGTCGCTCTCGGTGTAAGCGCGGATCATCGCAATGCGCGTGTGGCCCTGGCGGACCAGATGCTCCACCGCCACGCGCGCCCCGGAGACGTCATCCCAGTAGTAGGAGTCGAACTCGTCGTTCTGGTACCCGACGAGGACGACGGGGGCATAGAGGGCCTTCAACTCGGCGATGATCTTGTCGTCCAGCGGCATCCCCGCCAGCAGCAGCCCGTCTACCGTCCCGCGCTTCAGGAAGCTGAGTAGCCGTCCGTAGGGGTCCCGCGACCCGAGGTCGCAGAGCAGCAGGTCGATGTCTTCGGTCCGGTCCCGCAGGCAGTTACGGACGCCTTTGAGCAGTTCGTTGTGGAAGGGCGTCGTGAACGTCGGCAGGGCGATGGCGAGCAGGTGCGTCTTCTTTTGCGCCAGCGTCTTCGCCATCCGGTGCGGGCGAAATTGCAGCTTCTCGATGGCCTTCAGCACCTTCTCGCGGGTCAGATCCGAAACGTCCTGCGAGTTGTTGAGCACGCGCGACACCGTGGAGATCGCGACGCCGGCGTACTCAGCGACGTCGTAGATGGTGGCTTTGGCTTTCTCGGGGGGCATGGTGCATCCTCCTGCTGGTGACGTACTCGGGCGGCAACACGGTTCAAGGGTCAGACCGCCGAGCAGGTTCAGAAAAACGCCGGAACGTCTGCCGGACCTTGCTCATGACTCCGTTTCAACGATTCGGCAACATAGCCTTTCGCCTGTTGAATCGCTTCGACCATCGGTTTTTTTTCTGTCAATTCCTTGAGTAGAACCATGCCGAGAAGGCTGGAGGATCCATGCAGGTCCGGCAGGTCGAAATACGGGGCTTCGAACAGGGCAAACTCCGATCCGTCGTAGAACAGGTCAGCGGTGTGGTCGGGCTGTGCCTGAGGGTCGTCGAAGAAGCGGGACGGTAGCCGTCCGCAGCGGAGCAACACGTTTCGAGCGCCGAGGCGCTGCAAGCGTTGCACCGCCACCTGGGCATCGTCCAGCGATTCGATCGCCATGCCGGCAATCAGGGCAGCGTCGTGGCGCCGGACCATGACGAGGTCGGGCCGGTCCAGGTGTGTTTTCAGGGCGTCGAGGCCTTGCTGGTTGATGATGTCCTCCCCGCTGGGGCCGCTCAGGGTGAGGTCCAGCACCACCGGGCCGGCGGGCTGGTCGGCAAGCCGTCGAAAGAGGCGTTCCACGGCGGCCGCGTCGCTGACGATGCCGATCATCACGCCCGTCGGGCTAGCATGCGCCAGCGCGTGCTGTATCTGCGCATCGACGGTATCCGAGGGGACCGGGAGCACGTCGGTGACGTGGCCGTGGCTGGCCACGATGAGCGCCGTGCACACCGTGACGGCCTGGCCCTGGACGGCGTGGGCGGCCAGCACGTCGGCGGCCAAGCCCCGGCTGATGCCCGTATATAAGGCATGGATGGCGAGAGGGCGAAACCCTCTCGCCGGTGTGGCATGGCCGTTGGTGTACTCTCGATGCGGCATCGTATGGGCGAAAGATAAGGTTTCGTGCGTGGCATCGGGCCATTATCTTGGGCAGGCCGTTCATGCAAGCAGCCTGTCGCCTCTACCCATGGCCCGTGTACGACTCGATCACGTTCGCAAACAGTACGACAATGGCTTCGTTGCGGTTCACGATGCCAGCTTCGAGATCCACGATGGCGAGTTCGTGGTGCTCGTTGGCCCCTCCGGATGCGGAAAGAGCACGACCCTGCGCATGATCGCCGGGCTGGAGACGATTTCGTCCGGCACGCTGATGATCGGGGACCGCGTCGTGAACGATGTGGCTCCGAAGGACCGGGACATCGCCATGGTGTTCCAGAACTACGCGCTCTACCCGCACATGACGGTCTTCGACAACATGGCGTTCGGTTTGAAGCTCCGCGGGTTTTCGAAGCAAGAGATCCGGGAGCGGGTACACCGGGCCGCGGAGATTCTGGACATCGGCGGGATCCTGGACCGCAAGCCGCGGCAGCTATCGGGGGGGCAGCGCCAGCGGGTGGCCGTAGGGCGTGCCATCGTACGCCAGCCGCAGGTGTTCCTGTTCGACGAGCCGCTGTCCAACCTGGACGCCAAGCTGAGGGTGCAGATGCGCGCGGAGATCTCTCGCCTGCATCGCCAGCTTGGCACGACGATGGTGTATGTCACGCACGATCAGGTGGAGGCCATGACCATGGGAGATCGCATCGTGGTCATGAACGGAGGACACATTCAGCAAATCGACGAGCCTATGAATATATACCATCGACCATATAACAGGTTTGTGGCTGAATTCATAGGCAGTCCATCCATGAACTTCGTCGAAGGCGATATTGTCGTGAATGAGGGGATGTCTTTCGTGTCCTCCGACGCGGCATTCAGCTTGAAGCTCGAAAATGAGGTGACGGAAAAACTGCGCGATTGGATCGGGAATAAGATTGTGCTGGGTATTCGGCCGGAAGACATTTATGTCGCTGGCGGGCACGGCGTACCCGAGCGGACGGGCCATGTCACGGCGACGATCGATGTGGTCGAACCCATGGGCAACGAAATCTTTCTGTATGCCCGGGCGGGCGCGCACAGGCTCGTGGCTCGGGTGGCCCCACAACCCCTGCCGCAGCCCGAGGCTTCGGTCACGCTGGCCCTCGACCTGTCCAGGTTGCATTTCTTCGATCCCGAAACGGAAATCAATATTGCGTTCGAGGCTCCCGGCGTGATGGCGTAAGGTCTGGCTTTCGCGGTTGTGGTAAATAAGCAGCAAAATTTATTATATAATATATTATTGTTAATGGATTAATGGCTAAGTTATGATGGTAAAAATTAGCAAGGTGCTTCTCATTGTCCTGCATGAAATAACACTTCCAGGACCTCGACTTCTTGCTCTCGCCAGATGCAGTTCATCCCCCGCGTACGACCAAGGAGATGCAGTCGAGCAGGGGATCCAGGAACGTGATGCCTTCCACGGTGACTCCCTCCGGGAAGTCCTCACTCAGGACGACAGGGATTTGACTGAGCCGGGCTGCCGCCCAGATCTGCGCGTCGTAATGCGGGAAGCTGTGGTCTCGAACGCCCCGGACAGCCTCCAGTACGATGGCCGGGGTGGCGGTATGACGGGAAATGTCTGCTCGTAGAGCTCGATCTGCTGGTAGACCTCTGCCGGCGGGAGCGGTGGGTCTAGCTTTTTCGTGTCGAAGAGGTACTGCAGCATCACCCGTTAGCGCCTCGCACCTCGCTGCCAGCGGTCTTCGCGCTCGGCGTAGAGCGCGTCACGGTCGAAGCGGTAGCCGGCGGGCAGGCGGTGCTCTTCAGCAAGGCGGCGGGTATTGTCGAGGAGCCGACTGAGCGCCTCTCGGCGATGGGCGCGCGCCGAGGACCTCGCGCAACATTTCATCGAGAGCCTGGCGGACCAGTTCGGCTTCGGAGACGCCGAGGGCTTTGGCCTGGCGCTTGAGGGCGCGGTCTTGCTGCTCGGTGATGTAGAGTTGCTTCCGAACCATGAGAAAGTTTATACATCATATACATTGCACGGGTAGGAGATCAACGATCGCCCGCGTCTAGCAGTTCTTGGTATGGGTAGCGTGAGCGCTTGCAAAGGGGATGCGGACGGCGTATTTTTCTTACGTTCGATAAGAAAAGTTATCATACTTTCGCTACCTGGCAAAACTGCAAATCATGTTTCCTCAGCCTGACCTGGAGACCCTCCGCCGGCAGCTCTTCGCCCGCATCGGCCGGCGCGCCGGCGAAGAATGGCGACCGGTGGTGACGCCGGACTTCACCTCCCCGCATTACATGGTCTCCAGCCACGGCCGCGTCGTTTCGTTGCCGCGCTTCCGCGAAGGCCCCCACGGCCCGCGCATCTGGAAGGGTCGGCTCCTGAAAGCATCGGCGCAGCCCTCCGGTCATCGCCGCGTCACGATCATGCACGAAGCGAAGCCGCACCAGGTTCACGTGCACCGGCTCGTGCTGTGGGCTTTCGTCGGCCCCGAACCGCCGGAAGCCCACGTCCGGCACCTCGACGGCGATCCCGGCAATAATGCCCTGGAGAACCTCGCCTATGTGTCGCCGTGGCACCAGACGCACCAGTCAGCCGGAGTTTCCTTCCTGCCGATCACGCTTGATCTTCGCCGGCGTATGGAAGCCGCCGCCCGCGGCGACGAGGACGCCCGCACCCTCGTGCAGGATCTGCTGAACCACCTCTCCTCAGCCACTACCCATTCATAACATGGAAAAGCCCGTGCCCACTCATCCAGTCTTTCAGGGCTCCTTGGTGGCACCGTCCCTTTCGGGGCCGCAGACGAATCTGCTCCTGGCCTATCTGCACCGCTTCGATCGAGAGCAAACGAAGCGGGCCTACTGGAATGACCTGACCCAGTTCTTCGGGACGGACCATGTTGACCTGTCGCTGGCTCGTCAGGCGACGTTTCTGCACGTCAACGAGCACATTGCCCAGATGGAGCGTGCCAACATGAAGGCCAGCACCATCAAGCGGCGCATTGCAGCCATCCGGGGGTTTTATGACTGGCTGGTGGCGCTGGAGTTGATAGAACGCAACCCGGCCAGCAAGCAGCTCCTTCGCCGTGTGCGGTCTGCCCGCCAGCAGGATCGCACCATCTTTTTTCTGACCGCCGAGCAGGCGGCCGCGCTGGTCGAGGCGGCCGGCGAGGCGCCCGGTGACACCGGGGTGCGCGATCGCGCGCTGGTGCTGACGTTGCTCCATTGCGTCCTCCGGCGGAGTGAGGCAGCGGCGATGGATGTGGAGCACATCCGCCCGCTGGGGGCACACTGGATTCTGGAGATCCCGCAGGCCAAGGGGGGCGCGGATCAATACGTCAAGATGCCGGAGCACGTCGTGGAGGTCATCGAGGATACGAAACGACATTACGGCATCGCTACCGGGGCACTCTGGCGTTCCCTGAGCAACAATGGCCGCGGCAATCGCCTCTCGCCGCACTCCATCTACCGCATCGTCCGGCGAGCAGCGGAACGAGCCGGGCTGCCGGAGATCGGGGCGCATACGCTCCGGCATACCGGGTGCACACTCGCCATCGAAGCCGGGGCCTCGCTGCAACAGGTGCAGACGCATGCCCGCCACAAGAACATCGAGACGACGATGACCTATGTCCACCAGCGGGACCGGCTTCGAGACAGCGCGGCCGATTACATCCAGCTCCCGTCAAGTTCCCAGCCTCCCTCGACGTGACGGGATGCACGGCGTTTTGTCCAGAACGTCATGCATGGACACACCGCCGCAAAGAACCGTCGGGGCTGTAAGCGAGTAGCCTGCACCGATTTCGCGTCTACTCACGGAGGCTATGGCAACGGATTACGACGTCATCATCGTCGGGGCGGGTCACAATGCCCTCATCACCGCCGCGTACGTCGCCCAGGCAGGTTATCGGGTCGGGGTGTTCGAGCGGCGGGATATGGTCGGCGGTGCCGTATCGACCCGGGAGGTGGTGCCGGGTTACCGGTTCGATCTGGGCGGCAGCGCTCACATCCTCATCCGGCTGACGCCCATCGTCGAGGAACTGCGGCTGGATCGGTTCGGGCTGGAATACATCGACCTGGATCCGCTTTTTTTCGTGCCGTTCCGGGATGGGGACCACTTTTTCATCTATCGCGACGTCGATCGGACCGTCGAGCATCTGGAGGCGAAGTATCCCGGCGAAGGCGAGGCGTACGCGCGCTTCGTCGCCGACTGGAGCGGGTTTGCGCGGACGGTTCGGGACACGTTTCTGCGGACCCCGAGCCCGTTTGAACTGGGCAAAGCCTTCGCGTTCAACCCGGAGCGCGGAGCGGCGCCCTGGACGGACTCGCTACAGCAGATCCTCCAGCCCTACGGGGACGTAGCCGCGCGGTACTTCCGGGAGGAGAAACTCCGGGCCGCGCTGGTGTGGATGGCCGCACAATCCGGGCCGCCGCCCACCGAACCCCTCACAGCCCCGTTTCTGCTCTGGCACCCGCTGTACCACGAAGGCGGCATCGCCCGCCCGCGCGGTGGATCCGGGATGCTGACACAGGCGCTTCGGCGACACATCGAGGCGCACGGCGGTCAGGTCCACGTGCAGGCGCCGGTCGATGCGATTCTGGTGGAGCAGCGGCGGGCGACGGGGATCCGCGCGCTCGGGCAGGTCTACACGGCGCGGGCCGTGGTGGCCGGGACGCATGCGCTGGAGACGTTTGGCCGGCTCCTGCCCGAGGCGTACCGACCGCCGGAGAGCCGCCACATGCGCGTGGGCAACGGCTTCGGCGCGATCTTGCGGCTGGCTCTGAGCGAGCCGGTGCGTTATACCGCGGCGCCGGGGCACGAGGCCCGGGTGGGCCTCCAGTTGCTGTGCGAGGACGTCGGCCAGATCCACGCGGCGTACGGGGATTTCCTGCGCGGGGAGCCCTCCGCCGATCCGCCCATCGTGGCAATGACGTTCAGCGCGGTGGATCCGACGCTGGCCCCTCCGGGCGGCGAGGTGCTGTGGCTCTGGTTTCAGTACGCTCCATACGCCCTCGCCGGGGGACGACGCTGGGACGACATCGAAGACGCCGTAGCGGATCGGGTGCTGGAGACGTTCGAACGCTATGCACCGGGGACCCGCGACCGAGTCGTCGGCCGCCTGATCCAGCATCCACGCTGGCTGGAACGCGAACTGGGGCTGTACCGGGGGAACGTGATGCACCTGGAGATGAGCATCGACCAGATGTTCGCCGCCCGGCCCTTCATCGGGATGAGCAACTATGCCACCCACTTGAAGGGGCTCTACCTGACCGGTGCCAGCACCCATCCCGGAGGGGGTATCATGGGCGCATCGGGGCGGAATGCGGCGCGTGTCCTCCTCCACGATCTCAGCCGGAAGCGTCTGTGACCTACCTCGCCTTCCTCCTCGTTTATCTCGTCCCCCCTATCGTTCTGCTCGCGGTGACGCAGCCTCGCCCGCTGGCGGGGATCGGCGGCTGGCGTGGGCGCTGGTCGATCCCGCTCGTCTGTGCCATTGCGATGCTCTACACCACGCCCTGGGACAATTACCTGGTGTACCGGGAGGTCTGGTGGTACGGAGCAGACCGGGTGCTGGCTACCATCGGGCATGTGCCCGTTGAGGAATACCTCTTTTTCCTGCTCCAGCCGATCATGACCGGGCTGTTGCTGTACCACTTCGTGGCTCGAAGCTCCCGCGTCGAGCGGCTGGCACCGGCACCCGGAACGGTCGTCGCCGGCACCCTTTTCTACCTGCTGATGACGGGAGTGGGTGTGTACCTGCTGCTGGCAGGAGGTGACCAGGGGCTCTACATGGGGCTCATCCTGGCCTGGGCCGGTCCGCCGCTGGCAGGGCTGTGGTACTACGGTGGACCGATCTTTCAGGCGCATCGCCGGAGCTTTGCATGGACGGTTGCGCTGGCGACCCTCTACCTGTGGGTGGCGGATCGCACGGCCATCGACCGCGGAATCTGGGACATTTCCGATCGGTACTCGTTCGACATCGACCCCTTCGGCCTGCCGGTGGAGGAAGCGACCTTCTTTCTGGTAACTAATCTGCTCGTGGTTCAGGGGGTGTTGCTGTTTCTCTTCGGTCATCTTCTGCCATCCCGAACGCTCCGTTCGCCCTCATGAAGCATGCCTCTGTGCTCATACTGGCGGGTCCTACGGCGGTGGGCAAGACCGAGCTGAGCCTCCAGTTGGCCGAGCAGATGTCGGCGGAGATCGTGTCGGCGGACAGCCGGCAGGTCTATCGACGGCTGGATATCGGGACCGCCAAACCCACGCCAGAGGAGCTGGCGCGGGTTCGGCATCACTTCATCGACGAACTGGACCTGGAGGAGCCCTTTTCCGCCGGGCGCTTTGCGGAGGCGGCCTGGGAGCGCATCCGTGAGATCCATGCGCGGGGTCGTGCCGCGCTCGTCGTAGGAGGCTCGACGCTGTACCTCTACGCGTTGCAGTACGGCCTGGCGGAGATCCCGACGGTATCGGCCGGGACGCGGGCGGCCATCGAGGAGCGGCTGGGCCGCGAAGGTGCTGAGGCCCTGTACCGGGAGCTGCAATCCGTGGACCCGGAGGCCGCCGCTACGATGGATCCGACGAAAACGCAACGGCTCGTCCGCGCGCTGGAAGTGTATCATGAGACGGGTGAGCCCATCTCGTCCTTCCAGCGCAAGACCATCAGGCCACCCTTTAACTTCCGTACCGTGGTGCTCACGCGCGACCGTGCAGCGTTGTACGAGCGCATCAACCGGCGAGTGGATCTCATGCTGGATGCCGGTCTTCTCGATGAGGTGGCCGGGCTGCTGGAGGCCGGCTTCGACCCGTCGGTCAACCCGCTGCGCACCATCGGCTATCAGGAGCCGATTCGTTTTCTGCAGGGCGAGATCTCACGGGAAGAAATGGTTCGCCTGATCAAGCGGAACACCCGCCGCTATGCCAAGCGGCAGTTGACGTGGTACCGGCGGTTTTCGGACGTTCGCTGGGTGGATGTGTTATCTGTTCAAGATTTAAATGTATTATTGCAATAACGGCTCTTTTCGCAGCACGTACAGCGCCTGTTTATGAGGGAACAGACCGAAGCGCTGTACCTCTACGCTTACGGGATGCGTCCCGGCACATCGCCGAATCATCGCCAGCCAGGCCCCCACGGTTCGGTGATGCAGGTACGCTTCCTGGTCACGCATGGCCCCTCCTGAGCGCACCCGGTTCGCCCAGCGGTCGAGCCGGCGGAGTACCCGACGATCGGTTTCGCTCTCGTAGACGGATTCCCAGATGAGCACGGCGCCGCGCGTGACGCGCAGGGCCTCTCGAAGCACGGTTTCCGGTCGTTCGGTGTGATGCAGAACGAACAGCAGCAGGGTCACGTCGAAGGTATCGTCGGCAAACGGCAGGACGTGCCCGTCATAGCGGACGTGCGGCAACGCCGTGCGGTTGAGGTCGATCACATCGGCTAGGATCACCTCGGCTCCATGCCGCTCTTGCAGGATCGCTCCGACGTAGCCTTCCCCTGCCCCGAGATCGAGTACGCGCCGGGATCGGGTCGCCGTCGGACCCGGGAGGTGTCTCCTCAGTCTTTCGTATTTGCGCTGTGCCCGGTTTGTTTGCAGTCCTTGCAATAACGGATCTTTATACTGGATCCATCCCGCGACCGCACCGCCGCCCCAGCTCAGCCACACGAACAGGCGGTAGAGGGTATCACCGTCCAGATCCTCCGGGTACAACAGATACGTCCCCACCGAAGCCAGCGCGAGGACGTACCAGCCCCACGGAGGCCGTCGGTACCAGGCCAGCAACGGGAGTACCGCCAGCAGATACCACGGATGCACGGTGGTCGCCAGCAGCAGGTAGCCCCCCATCAGGTAGAGCATTGCACGGTGCAGCGGCCAGCGTCGCTTTCCGTCGAGTGCATACACCACCGGCACCAGCAGCAAAAACAGCAGCCGGAACGCCGGGCCGATCTGCTTGCTCCAGTCCTCCCCCGTCCACCACCACATCATCCCCTTGACGGCATAATACGGCCCCGCATTGAATTCGAAATAGCGCACGTAGAGATCCAGCGATTCGGCCAGGTGCGCGGGGACGCGGGGATCCGCGTACGGAAGCCACACCAGCAGGCTGACGACGCCGGCCGGCCAGACGGACGCCCACCCGAATCGCCGCCACAGCAGGGGCAGCAACAGCACCGGGTAGAGCTTCACCCACCCCGCCAGCGTGAGGGTCACCGCCGCCGCGACCGGCCGGTGCCGGGCGACGAACCACAGCGCGGCCAGGAGCAACCCCACCATCGCCGCCTCGGTGTGGGCCTGCCCGGCCACCTCGACGAGCACGAGCGGATGCCAGGCATACAGCAACACGCCGCGCGCCTCGACCAACCGCCCTAGCAGCCACACGCCCACCAGCTCCAGCAGCACGAACAGCCCTTTGATGACGCAGTAGGCGACCTCCCACCCCATCGGCATGAACCAGCCTCCCACCCGAAACAGCAGCTGCGAAACCGGCGGGTAGACGCTGTAAAACGAGGCTGAGTTCAGCCCGTCGTACAGCGGTGACGCCTGAAAGCCAGCCAGAGCGGCTTCGTCAGGCCGGTACAGGTACGGGTTGATCCCTTGCGTCTGGATCCAGCCGTCCCAGACGTAGCGAAACGCGTCGTCCGACAGCCCCGGAAGCAGCCAGAAAAAGGCCAGCCGCAGCAGCACCGCCCCGAGGAGCACATCCCGCAGCCGCAGCGAATGTCGGAACCACAGGACCACGTGCAGGCCTCCGGCAACCAGCGTGGCGACCACGAACAGAGGCCACCAGGTTCGATCACCGGCCGACACCGCCATGACCCCGACGGCGACCAGATACCCCGCCAGCCATCCGAACGTCGCGCGTGTCGGCATCCCGCCTTTCGTCACGCGTCCGGTACCGTCCGGTGGAACACCATACGCACGCACCGCCCCTCGTCCTCGAAATGCACTTCATCGGCCATGGCATGCATCAGAAAAATGCCGCGGCCGCCTTCGTCCAGCAGATGATCCTGCGCGATGGGGTTTTTGAGCTTCCCCGGGTCGAACCCCGATCCCTCATCGCGGACCCGAAGGTCGATCTGGCGGTCCATCACCCGGAGGTCCACCTGCACCATCTTGTCCGGATCGGTCTGGTTGCCGTGCTCGATGGCGTTGGTCACCGCCTCGCTCGTCAGCAGCACGATACGGTAGACGGCCTCGTCGTCCACGTACGGCCGAATGAACGCCTCCGTCTCGTCGATCACCTGATCCAGCAGCGTGACGTCACTCGGCAATTCGAGATGGAGGCGGCGATGGGCGTCACTGACCACTTTTTTCATGCGATCGGGCGGACTGAGCCGAAAGAGGATGAGCACCGGGGCCAATTACCGAATCACCGCAACCTTCCGCAAGACGGCCGCACCGTCCGGGGCTTCCACCCGGACCAGGTAGATCCCCGAGGGCACCGGCT
Organism: Roseithermus sacchariphilus; assembly: GCA_003285105.1. GTDB lineage: Bacteria > Bacteroidota > Rhodothermia > Rhodothermales > MEBIC09517 > Roseithermus > Roseithermus sacchariphilus. The sequence goes on from CP030158.1 coordinate 3,484,630, forward strand.
GCCCGGCTTCGTCGCGCAGATCCCACCAGAGGCCTCCGTTCCCGTCGGACTCGGTCAGGCGGCGGACGAGGACGCCCTGAGCGGAGAGCACCTGCACGCCGGCCTCGGCCGTCAGCCCGGCGACCATGACGCGCGCGTCGTGCCGGCGCACGTCTACCGGATTGGGATACAGATACACCTGATCGAGGTCGTCCGCCGGCCCGACGAGCAAGGCGGTCTGCCCTTCCGCCGCCAGCAGCGCCCCGCTGGCCCCGCGCATGTAGGTCACTACGAGCGCCGTCTCGCGCCCCGTCGGGCCGATGGCCAGACCGGCAATCTGCACCTCCACTTCGTCAGGGCGGCTCGGATCGAACCGAACGGCCGCGACGGTCCCGTCCGGGATGACGCGGTAATGGGCAGGATTCCCGGCCACCGCTGGTTCCAGCGCCTCGCTGAAACGCAATCGGACCCGATCGAGCCCCAGCACCTCCCACGCGACCAGGTGCAATCGCCGATCCAGGGCATCGGGCACCTCCACGAAGACGGCCTCCTGCCCGACGGGCGTGCCTTCGCGGTCCTTGAGGCCGGTCCAGCGCAGCGTGTCGGACCCGACCAGCGGCTCGGCGAAGCGCAGGACGACCTCACGCCCCTGGCGGGCCAACAGCACGGCATCCGGCCGTTGCCCCCGATCGAACCGGAACTGCTCGGGGAGGATCGTCGGGGGCATCGCCTCGCTGAAGCGGAGCCGAACAGAGGCGGGCCGAAACACGGCCACGTCCTGCACGACGGCCGGAGCGTGGGGCCGCACATACCGGGCGGGCGAGAGCGCCGAGGCCGCGCCACCCTGCCAGCCGCGCAGCACGTAGCGGCTGAGCACGTCGGTCGAGTCGATGAATGCCTCCCCGGAGACGGTCGCCACCGGATCGAGGGGGCCGCCGTCCTGGCCGCGGAAGACGGTCACCGAATCGGCTCCGGGGGTCCAGGCGAGGTACACGCGCCGGGCATCCAGGGCATGAGCCGCCACCCACTGCGGCGGGGGATGCGCGGAAGCACCCGCCGCCATCGCGAACCGGTGCAGGCGTTCATCGGCCCCGGCCACGACGAGGTGCGGCACGCCCGTTCCATCCCAGTCCGCCGCCACCATCGCCATCGAGCGGATGCCGGGGTCGGCCGTGTACGCATACCGATCACGGCGCCGCCATCCATCCTCCCAGGCAACCATGTAGAGCGCCGGCGGATGCGCCAGCACCAGCTCGTCCCGCCCGTCGCCGTCGAAGTCGGCCGTCGTCAGGGAGCCGTGGCGAGAAACGTGCCCCCAGACGGTCAGCGAATCGACCAGAACCAGGGTATCGTCGCCGATGGCATCCCAGACGTAGTAGCGGCCGACCGGGGGTTCCAGGACACCATCGCGCGTGGGCTGCGTCCAGGGCTGCGTGTACGTCACGAACTCCGAGAGGCCGTCGCCGTCGAAATCGCCAGAGGCCAGGCGACTGCCGGCATTGTAGCGATCGGTTTCGTGGGTCCAGACGACGGCGTAGGCATCGTTGCCGGTGGCTTCGTACAGGATCCAGTCGCCGTCGCTGTCGCCCACGAGCAGGTTGAGCCGCCCATCACCGTCGGGATCCCCGATGAGCGCTTCGGGCTCCTGGAACTCGTTGCGGTCGATCTCCCCGGTGCCGACGCCCGTCGGGTTGTCCAGCCGGACGACGTCGGCATACGAGGTGCCGTCGTACTCCAGCACCCGCCATGCCCGGGTGTTGTGGACCAGCACCTCGCCGCGGCCGTCCTGATCCAGGTCGGTGAGCCGGGCGGCGAAGGCGGATCGTTCGTTGAAGGGATCGGCGAGCCCCGTGGTGTCGAGGAACGCTTCGCGCCAGGGAAACGCGTCGGGATCGGGTTGTTCGAGCAGCAACGTGGCGCCAACGACCTGCGTGAGCAGCTCGAGCAAGCCGTCGCCGTCGGAGTCGCCGGCATCGCGGGGGATGACGTTGGCCACGAGCCGCTGAGCCGGCCGGAAGCGGCTGCCGTCCCATTCGTAGGTCGCCAGCGTGTCGCCGATCCAGCCGTCCTGGTAGCGGTTGAGCGTCAGCTCCAGGAGGCCGTCCCGGTCGAAGTCCGTGGCACGGGGCAACAGGAAGCCGTGGGGCACGTCGAGCGGGGTCCGCGTCATCCAGCCCGCGTGGAAGGCCGTCGGCGGGATGAACACCTCTCGCTCCAGGTCGGTCGTCAGCCCGGCGGCGCTGGTGACGACGAGCCGGACGCGGGCCGTTCCCCCGCGGCGGGTGGGATCGACCCAGTAGGCCCCGAGCCGCCGCGAGCGACGGTCGGAGGCGGCCGTGTAGGTCTGCCCGCCCAGCGTCACCTCCATCCGCAGCAAGGCGAGGTCGTCCACCGCCACGTCGGCGATGAGGCCATAGGCATCGGCGATGAGGCCGGCGTCGAGGATACGCACCTCGACGTGCGGGGGCGTGCGGTCCAGAAACACGCGATGCCGCGCCTCGACGGCCCGACCGCTACGCAGCCGGGTGGACAGCCGCAGCAGGTACGTGCCCTCGGCGTAGTCGTCGGTGTGCCAGAGCGCCAGGGTATCGGCCAGCACCTGCCGCTCCAGCACCTCACCGAGCGGCTCCCACACCGGCTCCTCACCCGGCACCTCCGGGGCGATGAAAACCTGCGCCGAGCGGAAGCCGGCATCCAGCGCGGTGCCGACGACGGCCACGACCCCACCGGATACGCCCGCCTCGTGCGCCGGCGCGAGCAACTCGGTGCGGCCGGGCAGCACCCGTTGCACCGCGGCCGCCACGTCCAGCCGACCCGCGGCCGTGCGGTGGTCCCATCCGGGGAGATCGAGGTCAGCGGCGGTGCCGGTGAGGATGCTGCGGACGGACGCCGGGCTGAGGTCGGGCTGGATGGTTTTCAGGAGCGCCGCGGCGGCCGCCACCATCGGAGCCGCCATCGACGAACCACTCCGGCGGCCATAAAGCAGGGCGGGCGCCTCGGCCGGAGGGAGCAGCGTGGTGTAGATCGCCGTCCCCGGCGCCCCCAGGTCGATGCCGACGCCGTAGGTCCCTCGCCCGGCGATGCCCGTGCCCTCGGCATTCAACCAGGCCGTAGAGATGACCTCGGGGTAGTCGGACGGATAATGCGGGCGATCCCCGCCGACGTTCCCGGCCGAGGCCACCACCACGGTGCCCTGCTCGACGGCGTAGCGGATGCTCTCGTGCATCAGCGGCGAGTAGTAGACGTCCCCGAAGGACAGGTTCAAGACGTCCAGCCCCAGTTGCGCGGCGTAGACGATGGCCGCCGCTACGTCGTCGTCCTCCGCGAGCCCGTCCGCCCCGAAGGCGCGCAGCGGGACGATCCGGCAGCCCGGGGCCACCCCCGCCCCGCCGACGCCGTTGTCTCGGGCCGCGGCCAGCACCCCCGCTACGATCGTCCCGTGCCCGCGCCCACCGCCCGGAGCCGGATCATCCGACGGGTCGGGGTCCGGGCCGGTGTAATCCCCCGGCTCCACCGCGGCCGTCCGATCCACGAAATCATACCCGCGGAGGTCGTCCACGTAGCCGTTCCCGTCGTCGTCGAGGCCGTTGAGGTCTTCGGGGTCGAAGCGGCCGTTGCCGTTGAGGTCCTCGCCGGGATGGATCCATAGCTGCGAGGCCAGATCCGGATGATCGAGGAAGACGCCGGTATCGACCAGCCCGATCCGCACCTCCGGCCGCCCGGTCGTAATGGCCCAGGCTTCCGGCACCCGGATCACTGCGAAGTGATCGAGGCTGTCCAGATGCGGATCAGGGGCGGCGGACGGAACGAGCGCGTCCAGGCGGTAGCGGTGGTTATACTGCGCGTAGGCGACCTCGGGTACGGCGGTCCAGCGCGCCAGCACCTCCCGCGCCGTGGTGGAGTCGGGCAGGGTGAGGCGATAGACGTGCATCGTCCAGTCGGGCCGCGGAGTGGCGCCGGACCGGTTGGCGAACAGCGGTTGCACCGCCGAGACGCCGTCGGCCAGGCCGGGCCGCGCGGCGGCCAGCGTCGCCGGACCGCCCTGCAGGGCCGTGTTCAGCCCGGCCTCCTCGTGCAAGCGCACGATCACGTCTACCTGCGCCCGCGCGGTGTGGGACAGACACGCCGCGGTCAGCAACGAAAGCCATTTGCAATAACGGATCATTCGTCCTCCACGCACGCCTCCAGCACCTGCGCCAGCCCCCCGGCCAGCCGCCGCCGGTCGTAGCGGACGACGGCGTCCTCCACCGGCTCCGGCAAGCGCCCGGCCTCCCAGGCCGCCACGACCTCTGCCAGCACCGCCGCGATGGCACCCTCGTCATCCGGCGGCGCGATCCACCCGGCTCCGTACGCCCGCACCGTCCGCGCCGCCTCCCCCTCCGGCACCAGCGCCAGAATGGGTTTGCGCGCGCCGACGTACTCGTACAACTTGCTCGTTGAGATCCCCTCCGCCCCCGGCCGCCGCCCGATCGTCATCCAGAGCACGTCGGCCGCCTGCAGGTGCGCGATCACCTCCGCGTGAGGGCGATAGCCTTCCCAGCGGATCACCGCCTCCAGCCCGAGGCGCTCCGCGAGCCGACGCGAAGCCTCCGGCACCAGCCCGACAAACGTCAGCCGGATGCGGTCGCGCAGCACGGGCCGTTCGGCCAGCAACCGGGCCCACGCCCGCAGGAAGAAGTCCGGGGTCTGCACGTCGTAAAACACGCCGCTGTGGACGAAGTGCAGCACGTCCCGTTGCGCGGGAGCGGAGGATGGCGCCGCCGCGAAGTCCGCCGGATCGTAGCCCTGCGGCAGCACCAGCACGTCCTCGTCCCGGATCGCACCGCGGTTCCGCCGGGCCAGGGCGTCGCGGATGTGGGGATTGATAGCCAGCACGCGCCGGCTGGTCTGCATGACCCATCGCTCCAGGCGCCGGTGTGCGGCGCGGTGCCACGGCGTCGGGTAGACGTGGCGCGGGTTGCCCACCCAGTCGTCCCGGAAATCCGTCACGAGGGGCCGACCGAACCGGCGGCTGAGCAGCGCGGCGACCAGGTGTGCGGTATACGGCGGGGCGCTCGAAAAGACGGCATCGAACCCGTGTTCCCGCCCCAGCGCCCGGCCCCGGCTCCAGGCGAACGGGAGCCACCCGAGCTTGTTATCCGGCACGAACAGCCACTGGCTGAGGGTGGCCAGCCTCCGGCGGGCAGGCTCGCGCGGGAGCGACACGGTCGCCCGTCGCCCGAACAGCTGCGTCGGATCCAGCGAGGCGGTGCGGTGGATGGGTACCCCGGCGGCCTCCACCTCGGCCAGCAGCGACGGATCGAAGGCGAAATAGCCGCCGGGCTCGACGGTGAGGACGGTGGGGGCCCAGCCGAACTCGGGCAGATACCGCACGAACTTCGCCGTGCGCTGGACGCCGCTCAGGCCCATCGGGGGGAAATAGTAGGCAACGACCAGAACACGCCGCATCGGACCTGGGAAGGCTGTCGCGGAGGAAAGGAGCGGCGATGCTCAGAGCACGAGCAGGTCTTTGGGAGACGCCGTGAGGTTCTCGTGTCCCTCGTCCCGCAGCACGATAATGTCTTCGATCCGCACGCCGAAGCGCTCCGGCAGGTAGATACCCGGCTCGATCGTCACGGTCGCGCCGGCGGGCAGGACGTCGTCGACGTGGTAGGAGAGCCGGGGCCATTCGTGGATCTGGAGGCCGACGCCGTGCCCGAGGCCGTGCGAGAAGTACTCCCCGTAGCCGCCGGCTTCGATGCGGTCCCGCGCCACGGCATCGAGGGCGCGGGACGAGATCCCGGCCCGGGTGGCTTCGATCGCCGCTTCCTGTGCCTGACGCACCAGCGCGTAGACCGCCCGCGCCTCCTCGCCCGGCTCCCCGATCGCCACGGTGCGCGTCATGTCCGAGGCATAGCCGTCGACGAAGCAGCCGAAGTCCAGCACCACCATCTCCCCGGCGGCCAGGCGCCGATCGCTCGGGCGGGCGTGGGGCAGCGCCCCGTTGGGGCCGGAGGCCACGATGGGATCGAAGGACATCTTCTCGGCCCCGCGTTGCAGGTGCTGATACACGATCTCGGCGGCCACCTCCTGCTCGGTCATCCCCGGCCGCAGGACCGCCAGCAGATGCTCGAAGACGGCGTCCGTCACGGCCTGTGCCCGGCGGATTCGGGCCACCTCGTCGGCCTCCTTCCTCCCGACCAGCCGCTGCAGCAACCCCGCCACGGGCACCCACTCGACGGCGGGGAAGCGCTCCTGCCAGTCCCTCCACTGCGCCACGGTGGTGTGGTCGGCCTGGAAGGCGACGCGACGCACCCCGTCCAGAAACGCCCCCTCGGCCACATGACGCAGGATCTCGTAGCCGGGAATGTGCACCTCGGCCCCACGCACCTGACGGCGTGCCTGCACGGCATACCGGCCGTCGGAAAAAAAGTCGGCGCGGTCATGCTGAACGATCAGGAGGCCGTTGGAGCCGGTGAATCCACAGGCCCAGCGGATGTCTGGCAGGAACGTCAGCAGGATGGCCTGTACGTCGTGTTCCTGCAGCAGAGGGCGGATCCGCCCGATGCGATCAGTCATGGCGTCCCGTGCGGTTGAAGGGGCCGTGGAGGATGGGGCGCGGCGTCAGAGCGTGCGTGTGCTGTAGTTGGGGGCTTCCCGGGTGATGGCCACGTCGTGCGGATGGCTCTCCCGGATGCCGGAGCTGGTGACGCGGACGAACTGCGCTTTCTCGTAGAGCTCCGGGATGGTGGCACAGCCACAGTAGCCCATCGCCGCCCGGAGCCCGCCGATCATCTGGAAGACGACCTCACCGAGCCGCCCGCTGTAGGGCACCCGCCCCTCGATCCCTTCCGGGACGAGCTTCTTGATGTCGTCTTCGGCATCCTGGAAATAGCGGTCCTTGCTCCCGGCCTGCATGGCGCCGACGGACCCCATCCCGCGGTAGCTCTTGTATTTCCGTCCCTCGAAGAGGACCGTTTCCCCCGGGCTCTCCTCCACGCGCGCGAACAGGCCGCCGATCATGACACTCTCGGCACCGGCAGCCAGCGCCTTCGGGATGTCGCCCGTCTGCTTGATGCCGCCGTCGGCGATGACGGGCACGCCGAGGGGCCTCGCGGCGGCGGCGCATTCCATCACGGCCGTCAGCTGCGGCACGCCCACGCCCGCCACGACGCGCGTGGTGCAGATCGAGTTGTGCACGATCGCGTTGTCGGCGATGAAGCTGTGGGTGGGGCAATCCACCTCGATGTCATAGACCGGCACCGCCACCCCCAGTTGCCGCGTCTCCAGTTTCTTGACGATCTGGAATCCCCGGACCCGGCGCCGGGCATGCGACACGTTGAGCCGGGAATGCATGCTTGGCCGGCACCGATCCTCCGCGACCCCGTCCAGTCCACCGGCCGTGGCCGCCTCGGTCCGGCTGTTGGGGAAACTGCCCGTTACCATGAAGCAGAGCACGTTGAACAGTTCGACCAGGCGGGGCGAGGTGTTGCGGAAACAGAGCCGCCCATCGCCACTTACATGGCCGTCGCTCGCCACCAGGCCGTCGAGGAGCCCCTGCAGGTAGTCCGGGTTGGTGCACAGATACGCCGGCGGCAGGTGCTTCTCGTCCCGCTTGCCGAACGAGGCCAGCAGCCGTGCCCAGGGCAAGGAATAGAGATGCAGGCTGATGACGTTCTTCTTCCCGCCATCCCACCGGGGACGCACCCCGACGACCTGCTCCACAGCGTCGGAAAGCTTCTCGGCCAGGTCGTATTCCTCCGAACCGAAATACCAGGAAACACGGCCGATCTCGCTGTTGCGTGAGGGGGCGATGAAGGCGTGCCCGTCGCCCAGGAACGTGCCGAAGAGGAAACCCAGCTCGTAGCTGTCCGGGATCAGAGTATGGTACCGGTCCAGTTGGCGCTCCTTGCGTATGGCGAACGCCTTCAAATCGATGGAAACGTGTTCCGGCAGTTCAAACCGGATCCGCTGCGGGAGGAGGAACGTGACGCGCTCGGCGGCTCCCACCTCCTGCCAGGAAAGTTTAGAGCCGCCCCGTTTCGTGGGCTTTTGCAACACGGCCGCATAGCCCTTGCTGACAACGGTGGATTCCGCCACCGAGGTCAGGTCGCCGACATAGTAGCGGTGATCCGGTGTCACGATGGTTTCGCGGTACGAGGCCGTGTGCCGGACGGCCATGACCTCCCGGATGCCCGTACACCAGGCCCGCCGGACGGTGACCGGCTGGCCGTGCATGTTGATCACGCGGTCGCCCGGGCGGATGTCCTCGATGTTCTTGTACGTGGCGTCGGCCATCAGCACGCGGGTGCCGGCGGCGAAGCAGCCGGGCCCGATGCCGACCTTCACGGCATCCGCGCCGGCGTCGATGAGATCGAGCGTGCCGGCGGCCGTGGCGACGTTGCCGGCCACGACCTCCAGATCGGGGAACGCCTCCTTGACGCGGCGGACGGTGTTCAGCACCCCTTCGGAGTGGCCGTGCGCCGTGTCGACGGTGATGAAGTCGACATCGGCCTCGACGAGGGCACGCACGCGGTCGAGCGTGTCGGCCGTCACGCCGACGGCCGCCCCCACCCGCAACCGGCCGTAGTCGTCCTTGCAGGCGTTCGGGTACCGGTAGCGTTTCTGAATGTCTTTGAACGTGATCAGCCCCTTCAGGTACCCCCCAGCATCGACGACCGGCAGCTTCTCGATCTTGAATTCCTGAAGGCGCCGCTCGGCCTGCTCCAGCGTGGTCCCCACCGGCGCGGTGACGAGGTTCTCCTTCGTCATCATCCGCTCCAGGCGCACGCTGCCGTCGGGATGGAACCGCAGGTCCCGGTTGGTGACGATGCCGACGAGCTTGCCGTCGGCGTCGACGACGGGGATGCCGCCGATGGAATACCGTGCCATGAGCATGCGGGCGTCGGCGACGGTATCGTCGGGCCGGAGCGTGATCGGGTCGAGAATCATGCCGCTTTCGGAGCGTTTGACGCGGCGCACCTCGGCCGCCTGCTGCTCGATGCTCATGTTCTTGTGCAGCACACCGACGCCCCCTTCGCGGGCCATGGCGATGGCCATGTCGGCCTCGGTGACGGTGTCCATGGCGGCCGAGAGCAGCGGCAGGTTGAGCCGGATGCGGCGGGTCACCCGCGTCGAGGTGTCGACGTCGCGGGGCATGACGGCAGAGCGGGCCGGGACGAGCAGCACGTCGTCGTAGGTGAGGCCTTCGCCCTTGATCTTGGGGTGCTTGGAGTCGCTGACCTGCATGCGAGCCTGTTGAGCTAGGTGAGTTTGACGAGCCGGCGCAGCCGCCGGATCTCGTGCGGTTCGAGACGGCGCCACTTCCCCCGCCGGAGGCCTTCCGTGGTGAGCCCGGCGTACTGCACGCGTTCGAGTTCGACGACCTCGTGGCCGAGGGCTTCGAGCATACGGCGCACCTGGCGGTTGCGGCCCTCGTGCAGCATCAACCCGATCTCGTGGTGATCCGGCGGATGGAGATAGGCCACCCGGTCGGCCCGGGCCGGGCCGTCATCGAGGTCCACGCCCCGGCGCAGGGCGTCGAGTTCGTGCGGGCGGATGGGTTCGCGCGTGCGCACCCGGTAGAGCTTCTCGACGGCATAGCGCGGGTGCATCAGCCGATGCGCCAGTTCGCCGTCGTTCGTGAGCAAGAGCACACCCAGGGTGTGGCGGTCGAGACGGCCAACGGGAAAGAGCGCGGCCTTTTCGTCGTCGGGCAGGGTCACCAGGTCCATCACGGTGCGGCGGCTGCGCTCGTCCTGGACGGTGGTGATGACGTCGTCGGGTTTGTTGAGGAGGATATACACGTAGGGCCGCGGCGAGATGACGCGGCCCCCCACTTCGACCTCATCGTGCTCGTAGACCGTCTGCCCGACCGTAGCGGGCCGGCCGTTGACCTTGACGCGGCCTTCGGCGATGAGGGCGTCGGCTTTGCGACGCGAGCAGACGCCGGCCCGTGCCATGTAGCGGTTCAGCCGGATGCCTTCGGGCGGGATCGCCAGCGTCTGTGCGTCCGAGCCCGGCAGGCCTTCGCCGCGGCCGGGAGGTCCGGTGCGGGGACGCCGGGAGGTCCGGGAAGAACGGGGTCGTCCTCGCTGCGTCATGGGGCGTCGTCGGTCTGATCGTCGGAGGACGCGGAGGGGTGGGCGGCTCCGTTGGCCGTCTGCGCTTCCATGGCCTGGAGCTTGAGCCATTCGGCTCGTTCCTTGCTGAAGGCCGGCTCTCCCAGGATCTCCTCGACCTCGCGCAGGCTGGGCAGCGCCTCCAGCCCGTCGAGCCCGAAGACGTCCAGAAAGCGCGGGGTGGTACCGTAGAGGAGCGGCCGCCCGAGGGAGTCGCTACGCCCTACGACGTCGATCAGCCCTAGTTCCAGCAGCTTACGCAGGGCATAGTCCGAGTCCACCCCGCGCACGGCGTCGATCTCCGGCTTGGTCGCCGGCTGCCGGTAGGCCAGGATGGCGAGGGTTTCGAGCAGGCTGCGCGAGAGCCGTTGCGTCCGCCGGGGGTGGAGGTACGCCTGCACGAAGGGGGCCACGTCGGGCATCGTGGCCATGCGATACCCCCCGCCCCACCGGTACAGGCGCAGCACCCGTCCTTCGGCCTCGTAGCCCGCATTCAACGCCTCCACCGCCGCCTCCACGGCGGCGGGGTCCACCGCCGCGCCCGTCACCTCGGCGATGACGCCGGCCATGGCCTCCGCGCTCAGGGGTTCATCGGCGGTGAAGACGAGCGCTTCCACCGCCTGCTCGATGAGCCGGGCGTCGAGGGGTGCCTCCGTTGTGCGATCCTCCATCAGCCTGCCTCAGGGGTCAGATCCACGGCGTCCGGGGTGTCTACCCGTTCCAGCTCGAAGTCGTCGATCCGGGCGTGCACGACGAGCGCCACGCGGCGCAGCCGCGCCAGCTCCAGCACGGCCAGGAAGGTAGCAATGACGTAGGACTTGGTTCGCCGCGCTACGAGCTGCCGGAAGGAAATTCGCTCGACCTTCGCGAGCACGTCCAGCACGGCGTCGATCTGCTCTTCCACCGTGTACTCGATCCGACGGACGGCGTGGACGGGCTCCTCCTCCGGCGCCTCGGCCAGCACCCGGCGCAGGGCCGACATCAGCTCGAAGAGGGAGCTATCGACCTCCGGTTCGGGGGCCGCCTCGTCTCCGGGCCGGCCGGCGTTCCCTCGCACGAAGTGCTGCGCCCGCCGCTCCCGGCAGGCCTCCAGGTGCTGCGCCGCCTCCTTGTACCGCACGTATTCGAGCAGCCGCTCGACCAGCTCGCGCCGCGGGTCGACCGGCTCGCCGTCTTCGTCCACCTCGGGCTGAGGCAACAGCATCCGGGCCTTGATGTGGATGAGCAGGGCTGCCATGTAGATGAAATCGCCCACCCCGTCGAGGTCGATGCGCTCCATCAACCGCACGTACTCCAGAAACTCGTCCGCGATGGTGGCAATCGGGATGTCGTAGATGTCCAGTTCGTCCCGGCGGATGAAGAACAGGAGCAGATCCAGCGGCCCCTCGAATTCTTCGAGTCGAATGCGGTACATGATCGACGGGCGGGGCAGGCGAGCGGGGTAGCGGCAGCGGGTGCGGGGTGGGCGCTAGGCAGCAGCGGAGAGCTGCCGGCGAAACCAGTCCACCGTCTGCGCCAGCCCTTCCTCCAGCGTCACCTGCGGCTCCCAGCCCAGGACGCGGCGGGCCAGGTCGTATCCCAGCACGCTCCGGCGCTGCTCGCCGGGCTTGCCCTCGGCATGGCGCTCCTCGATGGCCGGGTTTGCCAGGTCGCGGATCGCGCGGAACAGCGTGACCACGTCCGTCTCCCGCCCCGTGCCGATGTTGAAGATGCCGCTTTCCGGGTGCTTCAGCGCCGCCAGGTTGGCCCGCACGACGTCCCCCACGAAGGTGTAATCGCGCGTTTGCAGCCCGTCTCCGTTGATGAAGGGCTGGATGCCCTTGAGCATCCGCTCGGTAAAGATGGCCACCACGCCCGCCTCGCCGTGGGGGCTCTGCCGGGGACCGTAGATGTTGGCATACCGCAGCACCACGTACGGGATGCCATACGTCTGCTCGTAGAAGTAGAGGTACTTCTCGGTGACGAGCTTGGTGATGCCGTAGGGCGACAGCGGCCGCAGCGGATGCGCCTCATCCTGCGGGGTGTACTCCGGCTCGCCGTAAATGGCCCCGCCGGTCGAAGCGAAGACGACCTTCTTGAGCCCGCTCTGGCGTGCCGCTTCCATCAGGTTGAGGAAGCCGATCACGTTCACATCGGCATCGAAGCGAGGATCGGCCACGGATTTGCGGACGTCCATCTGCGCCGCGTGGTGGACCAGCACCTCGTAGCGCTCGTCGGCCAGCAGCCGGGCCGCCTCCTCCGAGCGGATGTCCAGCGGATGAAAGACGGCCGCCTCGGGCACGTTCTCTCGCTGCCCGGAGGACAGGTTGTCGAGGATGTGCACCTCGTGGCCTTCTTCGAGCAGGGCGTCGGCCACGTGCGAGCCGATGAAGCCGGCCCCTCCGGTGACGAGGATTTTCATGAGGGTGTGCAGGAGTTCGTGAACGGGTCTGTGAAACGCGGCCGGGCGTGCGGCCGCGGGGTCATTCCTGGGGAAGGAGCACCACGCTGGAGAGACGCTCCGGATGGAACAGATCTTCGGCCACCTGCCGCACGTCCTCGGCCGTAACGGCATCGACCTCGGCCAGGACGTCATCCAGCGTCACGTAGCGCTCCAGAAACAGCTCCTGGCGTCCGATGCGCATCATGCGGTTGCTCAGGCTCTCCAGCCCCAGCATCACCGAGCCCTTGACCTGGTTTTTCGCCTGATTCAGCATCCGCTTGCTCACAGGCGTCTCGGCGAGCCGCGTCAGCTCGCGCTGGATCAGCTTCCGGGCGCGATCCACCTTGGACGGGTCGGTGCCCATGTACACGCCAAAGTCGCCGGTGTCGGAATGGAGGTTGACGAACGAGTAGACGCTGTAGCAATAGCCGTACTTCTCCCGGATGTTCTGGTTGAGCCGGCTCGACATCCCCCCACCCAGGATGGTGTTGAGCACGGAGAGCGTCATCCGCCGGGGGTCGTGGATGTGGTAGCTGCGCGTGCCCATGACGAGATGGGCCTGCTGGATGGGCCGGCGCTCGGTGTGATGGGCGGGGGTGTAGGGCGGCACGGGCGTGTGAGTCCGTGCACCGGGCGCGCGGTCGGCATCCCGGAAGGCCACCTCGGCGAGCGCGACCACGTCCTCGTGCCGGACGTTTCCGGCCGCCGCCAGCACGGTGCGGTCCGGGGTGTACTGCCGCTCCAGGTAGTCGAACAGCTGATCGCGGGTGAACGACGGCACGGTGTCGGGAAAGCCGATGATGGGCCGGCCCAGGGCGTGCCCGTCATAGATCAACGCCTCGAAGCGGTCGAAGATGACCTCCTCCGGCGTATCCTCGTACATCTTCATCTCCTCCAGCACCACCCCTTTCTCCTTCTCGATCTCCTTCTCCGGGAATTCGGGATGGAGGACCAGGTCGACCACCGTGTCGACGGCGCGGGCCAGATGCTCGTCGAGGGCCCGGGCGTAGTAGCAGGTGTACTCCTTGCTGGTGAAGGCGTTCAGGTACCCCCCGACGGCTTCCATGCGCTGGGCGATCTGGTGCATGCGGCGCCGGGCGGTGCCCTTGAACACCATGTGCTCGATGAAATGGCTGATGCCGCTCTCCTCGGCCCGTTCGTCCCGGCTGCCGGTGAACACCCAGGCTCCCACGGCGATCGAGCGCATGGCGGGGATCGTCTCCGTCACGACGCGCACGCCGTTCTTGAGCGTCGTCTTGGTGAAGGCCGGATAGACCGGCTCGATGATCGTGTTCGTCGTCTTTGGCTTCATCGTGTCCATGAAAGATACCGCATCCGAAGAGCGGGCGGAGGCCCTGCCGGTGGCAGAACGAGGCCTGGCGGGGCCTGGCTACAGCCCTCGAAAAGCGAGCTATGGCCCTCGAAAAGCGAGCTATGGCCCTCGAAAAGCGAGCTATGGCCCTCGAAAAGCGAGCTATGGCCCTCGAAAAGCGAAAGGCGAGAGCACGGATGCCCCCGCCTTTCAGCGTCTTCGTAGGGGACGGGTCGTCTACCCGAAACGCACCGGGGAGATCCGGACCACGCTCCGGCAACCCGGGGCAGGCGTCAGTCTTCGCGGCGTCCGCCCCGCTCGCCCCGGCCGCCCCGCTCGCCACGGCCGCCGCGACCGCCACGGCCACTCCGGCCGCCGCCGCTGCCGCCGCGTCGGCGCTCACCCTCGCTCCGGCGCCCCTCGCCGTTGGCGCTGCCGCCTTCGGGCCTGGGCAGGAACGGCTTGCGGCTGAGCCGCAGCTTGCCGTCGCTCCGCACCTCGATGAGCTGGACCTTCACCTTGTCGCCGACCTGGAGGTAATCCTCCACTTTCTCGACGTAGCCGTGGTCCAGTTCTGAGATGTGCAGCAGGCCTTCCTTGCCAGGCAGGATCTCGATGATGGCCCCGAAGGACTGCAGCGCCCGCACGGTGCCCTCGTAGACCTCGCCGACCTCCGGCACCGTCACGATGGCACGGATCAGCGCGAGGGCGGCTTCGGCCTTCTCCTGGCTGGTCGCCGCGATGGTGACGTAGCCGAGGCCGTCGCGCTCCTCGATGTTGATGGACGTATCGGTCTCCCGCTGGATGCCCTGGATGACCTTGCCGCCGGGACCGATCACGGCACCGATGAACTCGGGGTCGATGGTGATCTGGGTCAGGCGCGGTGCGTACCTGGACAGCTCGGGGCGCGGCGCCGCCAGGGTCTGCTCCATGATGTCCAGGATGTGATGCCGCCCTTCCCGCGCCTGCAACAGCGCCTTCATCATGATCTCGCGCGAGAGCCCGGCGATCTTGATGTCCATCTGGCAGGCCGTGATCCCGTCCCGCGTCCCGGTCAGCTTGAAGTCCATGTCGCCGAGGTGGTCCTCCGTGCCGAGGATGTCACTCAGGACCGCCGTGCGCCGGCCGTCCGAGATCAGCCCCATCGCCACGCCGGCCACCGCTTTGCGGACCGGCACGCCGGCATCCATGAGCGCCAGCGACCCCGAACACACGGACGCCATCGACGAGGAGCCGTTGGACTCCAGCACGTCGGCATTGACGCGGATCGTGTAGGGAAACTCGTCGATGCTGGGCAACACGCTCGACAGGGCGCGCTCGGCCAGGTAGCCGTGCCCGATCTCCCGGCGGCTGGCGCCCCGCAGGAACTTGGCCTCGCCCGTACAGAACGGCGGGAAGTTGTAGTGCAGGTAGAACGTCTTGTCCGTCGTGTCGAAGATCTGATCGACCGGCTGCACGTCCTTGGCCGTGCCGAGCGTGACGGAGGCGAGCACCTGCGTCTCGCCGCGGGTGAAGATGGCCGAGCCGTGCACGCGCGGCAGGTAGCCCGTCTCACACCAGATCGGCCGGATCTCGTCGAGGCGGCGACCGTCGAGGCGACGGCCCTCGGCCAGGATCATCTCCCGCATCACCTCCTTCTCGACGACGGCCACGGCATCCCGGATCTGCTGCGCCGTGAAGCCGTCCTCGGTGGCCGCGGCCAGCGCCCCGGTCTCCGGGTCGGCCGGGCCGAGGAGCTGCTCGCAGGCGTAATCCTTGATCGCGCTGATCCCCTCGTAAAACGCCTGCTTCTCGTAGGGCCGGCGGATGTGCTCGCTCAGCCGATCCTGCACCAGCGCCCGGACGCGCTCGACGAGCGCGGCGGGTTCGGTCGTGGTGGTGTATTCGAAGGGCGTGACCTTGCCGTACTTGGCGACGAGTTCGTGCTGGGCGGCGCAGAGCTTCTTGATCGCCTCGTGGGCGATCTCCAGCGCCTCCAGCATCTCCTCCTCGCTGATCTCCTTCATCTCCCCTTCCACCATCACGATGGCGTCGGCCTTGCCGGACACGACGAGGTCGATATCTCCCGCCTCCGTCTGCTCGATCGTGGGGTTGACGATGTATTCCCCGTCGACACGCCCGATTCGCACCTGGGCGATGGGGCCGTCGAAGGGGGCGCCGGCCAGCATCAGCGCGGCCGAGGCACCGTTGCCGGCCAGCACGTCGGCGTCGTACCGATCATCGGCCGAGATCACGTAGGCGATGATCTGGACTTCGTGGTAGAACCCGTCCGGAAACAGCGGCCGGATGGAGCGGTCCACCAGCCGGGAGGCCAGCACCTCCTTGTCGGTGGGACGGCCTTCTCGCTTGATGAACCCGCCGGGGATCCGCCCGCCGGCGGAAAACTTCTCCCGGTAGTCGACCGTCAGCGGGAAGAAGCTCTGCCCCTCCCGGATGTCTTTGGACAGCACGGCGGTGCAGAGCACCATCGTGTCCCCCAGGCGCACGACGACGGAGCCGTTGGCCTGTTTGGCGAGACGTCCCGTCTCGAATTGCAGTACGCGCCCGGGCGCGAATTCCACTTCATGCAGAATGGCTTGTGACATGTTCCTCTTCGCTACTCACAGCATCCGATGACCTTCCCGAGACGCCCTCTGGGCCGTCTGTTGGCCGGGAAGCGGGCAAGCCGGCGGCCGGACGATCCGTACCCACCGGCGCAGGAGCCCGTGTCGATCGTGATAGGTGAAATGAAACGGTTAGCAAATATGGCAGCGGCATCCTCCTCGGAGAGGGATGCCGCTGCCACGTCGTGGTTATTTCCGAATGCCCAGTTCGCGGATGATGGTGCGATACCGCTCGACGTCCTGCTCCTGCACGTAATTGAGCAGGCGCCGGCGCTTGCCGACCAGCTTGAGCAACCCGCGCCGCGTGGAGTGGTCCTTCGGATGGGTTTTGAGGTGCTCGGTGAGCTCGTTGATCCGGGCCGAGAAGATGGCGATCTGCACTTCCGGCGTGCCGGTGTCGCGCTCGTGCTTCCCGAACTGGGCCACGAGCGCTTCCTTCTGTTCCTTGGTGATCATGGATCCTCTTTAGATGCTACGATGCTAAAGGAGACGAAACAACGCCACACGGTGCGGCGCGGGCCGTTAAGATACGGCGTCTAGAACGTCGAGTGAACGCGCGCGATCCCGCGAAAGTTGCTCGACCAGCCCCTCCAACGACGCAAAGCGGCGTTCGTCCCGGAGCCGCTCGACGAATTCTACGCGAAGTTGCCGGCCGTAGAGGTCGCCCTCGAACTCGAACAGGTGCACTTCGGGGCGCAGCGCGGTTCCGTCGAAGGTGGGCCGCTGCCCGATGTTCATCATCCCGCCCCGCCAGCTCCCGTCCGGCAGGCGGACGCGGACGGCGTAGACGCCAGTCCGGGGCAGGATCTTGCGCGGATGCGTCGGCCGGAGGTTGGCCGTCGGGAAGCCGATGGTGCGGCCCCGACGATCCCCTTCGACGACGAGCCCGTCGAAGCTGTAGCGCCGCCCCAGCAGCGCCGCCGCGGTGCGGACGTCGCCGGCCTCCAGGGCGCGCCGGATCTCGGTGGAGGACACCACCTCCTGCTCCACGATCTGCGCCGGAATCACGTGCACGGCGAAGCCCAACCGCCGCCCCAGGTCCTCCAGCAGGGCGTGCCCCCCTTCCCGGTTGTGCCCGAACCCGTGATCGTAGCCGACCACCACCTCCTGCATCCCGATCCGGCCGACCAGGATCTGCTCGACGAACTCGGCCGCTCCGAGCCGGGAAAAAGCATGGGTGAAGGGGATCACGATGAACCGATCCAGCCCGAGTTGCTCGCAGATCTCGGCCCGCTCGTCGATCGTGGTGAGCAGCGGCACGGCCTCGCCCCGGACGACCTCCCGCGGGTGCGGGTCGAAGCTGACGACCACGCTGCGCCCGGCGTGCGACCGGGCCCGGTCGATGAGATACCGGATGAGCACCTGATGCCCCCGGTGCACCCCGTCGAACGTCCCGACCGTCACGAACGAGGCGGGATCGCGGGTGATCTGATCGAGTCCGTACTCCCGCTTCATGACGACTCGGCCTCACGCCGGCGGCGGGCTTCTTCCTCCAGCAGCGGGATCGTCCAGGCGTCGGCCACGCGGTAGGGGCCGATGGCGGTCCGCCGCAGCGCGACCAGATGCGCCCCCACCCCCAGCCGCTCGCCGACGTCGTGCGCCAGGCTGCGGATGTAGGTTCCTTTGGAGCACGTCACCTCGAACGACACGTCCGGCCCTTCCCATCCTGTCCATTCGAAGCGGTCGATCGTGACGGTCCGCGCCGGCACGTCCACCGTCTCGCCACGGCGCGCCTTCCGGTAGAGCCGCTCCCCGCCCACCTTGATGGCCGAGTACAGCGGTGGTACCTGCCGGATCTCTCCCAGAAACGCCGGCCGGACCGCCTCCAGGTCTGCCCGCGTCAGATGCGTCCAGTCCGCCCGCTCGATGACGTCGGTCTCGGCGTCGTAGGACGGCGTCACTTCGCCCAGGCGCAGGGTGCCGGTGTAGACCTTCTTCAGCCCCATGACCTGCTCCATGAGCTTTGTCGCCCGCCCGACCAGGCAGATCAGCAACCCCGTCGCCATCGGGTCCAGCGTGCCGGCGTGGCCGATCTTGCGCACGCCGAGAACCCGGCGGAGCTTTCGGATGACGTCGAACGAACTCCAGCCGGCCGGCTTGTCTATCAGCCACACCGCCCGCTCCAGGGACGCGGGCCAGGCGGGATAACCGACGATGAGGTCTTCAGGGATGGACACGACAGCAGCAGCTTCCACCGGAACACACCGACCGGGCCGGGAGCGCGTCAGGACTCGCCGCGACGCTCGCGCTCGGCCCGGATGCGTTTGAAGAGATCTTCCATCTTCTGCGCCTCCTCGAGCGTCTCGTCCAGGAAGAACCGCAACTCCGGCATCTTGCGCATCTGGTGGCGAATGCGCTGGGCCAGGGCCGCCCGGATCTTCGGGTTGAGCTCGTCCAAGCGTCGCAGCGCCGCCTCGCGGTGGGCCTTGTCCGCCCCGAACACGCTCACGTACACGTAGGCGATCGAGAGGTCCCGGGTCACACGCACGTGCGTCACCGTGACCATCGGCTGGATCTGCTCGCTGAACTCGGTATTGAGGAGATCGGCGACGTCGCGCTGGATCAGCTTGGCGATGCGCTCGGTGCGAATACTCATGGGTCCGGGGCTTTCCGCCGTCAGCGGTCAGCGATCAGTATCAGGGCCAGAAAGCTGACGGCTGAAAGCTGACCACCGACGGCTCAATTACACTTCCAGCTTGCGTTTCGTCTCGACGATCTCGTACGCCTCGACGAGGTCTCCCACCTTGATGTCGTTGTAGTTCTCGATGGAAAGACCACACTCGTAGCCGCTCTGCACCTCGCGGACGTCGTCCTTGAACCGCTTGAGTGAGCTGATGCGGCCGTCGTAGATCACCACGCCCTCGCGCACCAGGCGAATCCGGTCGTTGCGGTGGATCCGGCCTTCGGTGACGTAGCATCCGGCCACCGTGCCCACCTTCGGCACCTTGAAGATCTCCCGGACCTCCACGACGCCAATGGTCTTTTCGGACTCCTCGGGCGAGAGCAGCCCCTCGAGCGCGTCGCGCACGTCTTCGATGGCGTTGTAGATGACCGAGTAGGTGCGGATCTCGACCTCTTCGCGCTCGGCGGCCTCGCGGGCGCCGGCCACGGGGCGCACCTGGAAGCCGATGATGACGGCATCCGACGCCGAGGCCAGCATGACGTCGCTCTCGGTGATGGCGCCCACCCCGCTGTGGATGATGTTGACGGCCACCTCCTCGGTCGACAGCTTCAGGAGGGCATCGGAGAGGGCCTCCACCGAGCCGCCCACGTCGGCTTTGATGATGAGGTTGAGTTCCTTGAACTCGCCCAGGGCCAGGCGGCGGCCGATCTCGTCGAGCGTGATGTGCTTGCGCTGCCGCAGCATCTGCTCGCGGTGGATCTGCTGGCGTTTCTGCGCGATGGCCCGCGCCTCGCGCTCGTCGTCCAGCACGATGAGCTGATCGCCCACCTCGGGGGCGCCGTCGAAGCCGATCACCTGGGCCGGACGGGCCGGGCCCACTTCCTCGATGCGGTTGTCGCGCTCGTCGAACATCGCCCGGACGCGCCCGCTGTAGATCCCGGCCACGAAGGCATCCCCGACGCGCAGCGTGCCGTTCTGCACCAGCACGGTCGCCACGGTCCCGCGGCCCTTCTCCAGCCGGCTCTCGATGACGATGCCGTTGGCGTTGCGGTTCGGGTTGGCCTTGAGCTCCATCAGGTCCGCCTGCAGGAGGACCTTGTCCAAGAGGTCATCCACGCCCTGGCCCGTCTTGGCCGAGACGAGCGCCATCTGCACCTCGCCGCCGTAGTCCTCGACGAGGACGCCCTGCTCAGCCAGTTGCTGCATGACGCGTTGCGGGTTCGCCTCGGGCTTGTCGACCTTGTTGATGGCGACGACAATGGGCACCCCGGCCGCCCGGGCATGGTTGATGGCCTCGATGGTCTGCGGCATCACCGCATCGTCCGCCGCGACGACCAGGATGACGATGTCCGTGGCCTGCGCACCGCGGGCACGCATGGCCGTGAAGGCCTCGTGACCGGGCGTATCCAGGAAGGTGATGTGACGGCCGTCCTCCAGCTCGACGTGGTAGGCGCCGATGTGCTGGGTGATGCCGCCGGCTTCACCGGCCACGACGTTGGCCCGGCGGATGTAGTCGAGCAGCGACGTCTTCCCGTGGTCGACGTGCCCCATGACGGTGACCACCGGCGCACGCGGCTGCAGGTCGGCCGGGTCGTCTTCCTCCAGCTCGATGTCTTCGGCCGAAAATTCGGTGATGAACTCCACGTCGTAACCGAACTCGTCGGCCACGATCTGGATGGTGTCGGCATCCAGGCGCTGGTTGATGGACACCATCATGCCGGCGCTGAAGAGGGTGCTGATGACCTCGTTGACCGGCACGTTCATCAGGTTGGCCAGCTCGCCGGTCGAGACGAACTCCGTCACCCGCAGGACTTTCTCCTGCGCCTGCTCCATCTGCCGCTCCCGCTCGCGCTCCAACTCGTGCTGCTCGCGGCGCTGGCGGCGGCGGCGCTGCCGGACGCGGCTGGCCCCCTGCTCCAGCTCGCGCAGCGTCTCCTGAAGCGTCTGCTCGACGTCGGCTTCGTCGACCTTCGGCCCCCTGCGGCGCTTGCGCTTCTTGGCGGACTCGCGCGTCTCCCGGTCCTGAATGTCTACCTTCCCCTCGTCCGTAGAGGCAGCCTTGGTCTTGCGCTTGCGCTTGCGGCGGCGGCGGCCCGGCTCGCTGTCCTCCACCGTCGCCAGGTCGATCTTACCGATGACCTTGGTTCCCCGCAGCTTGTAGCGATCGGCCGTGAGCGTCCCTCCTTCTTCTTCCTCGTCCTCCTCTTCGTCCTCTTCCGCCGCCCCCACGGCCAGCACGACCGGCCCGGCATCCTCCTCCTCATCGAGCACCTCGCCAGCCTCCTCGGCGTCTTCGGCGTCGGTGTCTTCGGCGTCGGTGTCGGTGGCGGCCACCTCGGCGGCGACCTCGTCCGGCGTTTCCACCGGCTCCGCCTCGCTGTCTTCTACTTCGGCCGGAGCCTCCTCCGGTTCAGCGGCGGCCTCGGCGTCGACCGGCGCTTCGGCCGGCGCTTCGGCCTCTACCTCGTCCGGGACCGGGGTTTCCTCCGGTTCGGCGGCGGCCTCCACGGCCGGCTCCACCGCTTCCGCAGCCTCCTCCCCGGCAACGACGGCAGGCGCCTCGGCCTCAGGCGTCTCGGCCTCGGCGGCGTCCGGCTCGGCGGCTTCGGCCTCGGCCGGCGCCGCGGTCGGCGCCGCGGCCACGACGTCCTCTTCCTCCTCGGCCTCGTCACGCTCCCGGCCCGTGGCCTCCTGACGCGCCTGACGCAGCTCCTTGAGCCGTGCCGCCGCCGCCAGGTCCTCGGCAAACTCCTCCCGCAGGGCCTGGTAGGCTTCCTCCTCCACGATGGAGGCGTTCAGCCCCTTGCCGCTGACGGCATCGGCGTAGCCGTTTTCCTTCAGGTACTCCAGGATGGAATCCACCGAAAGGTTGAGTTCCTTGGAGACCTTGAAGAGCCTGACTTTCTTGAATTTCTTGCTTTCCGTCGTCGCCATATGGGGGTTGGATGGTTCAGTCTACAACCGGCCGCGGAGGCACCACACCGGTACCTCCGTCGGACGGGTCTCAGTATTCCTCTTCGCCTTCCGTATCGAACTCGGCACGGATCTCCTCCAGCACCTTCGCCGCGATCTCCGGGTCGAGCCCGGTGCGGCGCACCAGTTCATCACGCGAGAGTTCCAGCACGGCCTTGGCCGTGTCGCAGCCGATCTCTCGCAGATGGCGGATCGTCTCCGGAGAAAAGGCATCGGCAAACTGCTCGATGTCGATGTCCTCCTCGTCTTCGGGAATCTCCCGGTAGACGTCGATTTCGTAGCCGGTCAGCCGGGAGGCCAGGCGGATGTTGATGCCGCCCCGGCCGATGGCCTGGCTGACCTCGTCGGCCCGGACGACGACCTTCGCGCGCGGGGGGTCGAGGTCCTCGTTGATGGTCACGCTGAGCGGGTTGGCCGGGGACAGCGCCCGTTTGATGAGCTGGTACGGGTCATCGGACCACGGCAGCACGTCGATGTTCTCGTTGCTCAGCTCCCGCACGACGGCATGGATGCGGTTCCCCTTCAGCCCGATGCAGGCGCCGACGGGGTCGATGCGCTCGTCGTGGCTGACGACGGCCACCTTGGCGCGCTCGCCCGGCTCGCGGACGATCTTCTTGATCTCGACGATGCCCTCGTCGATCTCCGGGACCTCCAGCTCGAAGAGCCGCTCCATGAACATCGGGTCGGCCCGGCTGATGATGACCTGCGGGTTGTTGCCGGAATCCCGGCGCACCTCCTTCACCACGGCCCGCAGCATGTCGCCCTTGCGGTAGCGATCCTTGTAGATCTGCTCCTCACGGGGCAGCACGAGCTCCACGCGGTTGTGGATGACGAGCACCTCACGCCGACGGATCTGGTAGATCTCCCCGACCACGATCTCTCCAATGATCTCGGAGTAGTCCTGGTAGATGTTCTCTTTCTCGATGTCGCGGATGCGCTGGCGGAAGGTCTGCCCGGCCGTCATCACGGCCCGACGCCCGAAGTCGGCCAGTTCCACCTCGGTCGCCACCTCGTCGCCCACCTCCGCGTCCTCGTCGATCAAGAGGGCGTCGCGCAGTTCGATCTGCCGGACGGGGTCCTCGAGGTCATAGTCTTCCACGACCTCGCGGATGTGCAGGATCTGGATATCACCGTGGTCCGGGTTGAAGATGACCTGGAAGGCCTCGGGATCGTCCGCCCCGTAGCGTTTGCGGATCATGGCACGGAACACGTCCTCCATGATCAGCTGCAACGTGTCACGGTCGATGTCTTTCTCCCTCGCGATCTCCGCAAAGGACGAAACCAAGTCCGAGCTTTGCATAGGGCCTGTACGATTCTATGGTGAACCCCGCCGGGCGGGGCGCCAGCAACGGGGCTTGCTTACCAGGGCAGCAGCACGTTGGCTCGCGTAATGGCGGAATATGGAATACGGTGGGACGGACCGCCGTCCTCCTCGATGGTGATGGCGTCTTCATCGGCGGCCACCAGCACGCCCCGGAGTTCCCGGGGGGCGTCCTCGTCCGCCGCCCGGTAATAGACCCCGAGTGCCCGCCCGATGTTCTTGCGATACTGACGGGGCAGGCTCAACGGGCGGTCCACGCCGGGCGAGGACACGTTGAGGTGGTAGCGGCCTTTGATGAAATCTTCGGCATCCAGCAGAAACGACAGCTCGCGGCTGACCTCGGCCAGGGTGTCAACGCCCAGCGCCTCGTCGCTGTCGATGAACACGTCGACGACCCGCGAGCCGGGGCGGCCGCGCACCTGGAGATCCACCAGGAACAGCGGGCTGCCCTCGACGATCTCCTGCACGAGCGCCCGTACGCGCTCGGCGATCGGGTCGGGTCCGGCGGTCTGTTCGGTTTCGGGATGCATGTTCGGGTGCTAGCTGAAAAAAACGCCCGTTCCGGTCTGGACGGGCGCCAACAGGCGTCTACAAAAAAAGGGGCGTCTCGGCCCCCCTACTCGCCACGTCTGCGAATATACGCATCGGCATCGTGCCTATGCAATGCCGCTGGCGCCAGGCCATTGTAACCTGAGCCGGCGGGCAAGGTTTCCTCCGCCGGCGGCGTCAGACCAGCGTGGGCCGTCGTTCGGCGGGATTGGGCTCGGGATAATCCAGCATGTAATGCAGCCCCCGGCTTTCGCGACGCATCTGCGCGCTGCGGATGATCAGATAGGCCACCGCGATCATGTTACGCAACTCGCACAACCCCGGCGAGACGCGGGCCCGCCGGTAAAAATCCTCGGTTTCCTCGTACAACAGATGCGTGCGGCGGAAGGCGCGCTCGAGGCGCAACGAGGATCGCACGATGCCGACGTAATCCCACATGACGCGTCGCAGTTCGTCCCGGTTATGGGAGACGAGCACCCATTCCTGGGGGCGCTGGGTTCCGCTGTCGTCCCAGTCCGGCACGGCCGTCTCGATGGCGTGTTCACGAGCATAGGCCACCGAAGGCTCGATGGCGCGGTGCCCGAAGACGAGGGCCTCCAGCAGGGAGTTGCTGGCCAGGCGATTCGCACCGTGCAGCCCCGTACAGGCCACTTCCCCGCAGGCGAACAACCCCTGGATGGACGTCCGCCCCCACGCGTCGGTCTGCACCCCGCCGCACTGGTAATGGGCCGCCGGAACGACCGGGATGGGCTCACGGGTGATGTCGATGCCGAAGCCGAGGCAGGTCTGGTAGATCGTGGGGAAGTGCTCGCGGACGAACTCCGCCGGGCGGTGGGAGATGTCGAGCAGGACGTGCGGTTCGCCGCGCTGCTTCAACTGATCGTCGATGGCGCGCGCCACGATGTCCCGCGGGGCCAGTTCGGCGCGGGGGTCGTAGGCAGGCATGAAGCGCTCGCCGGCCAGGTTGTAGAGCCGCGCCCCCTCGCCGCGGACCGCCTCGGAGATGAGAAACGAATCGGCGGCCGGCACCGCCAGGGACGTCGGGTGAAACTGGACGAACTCCATGTTCGCCACGCGCGCCTTGGCGCGGTACGCCATGGCCACCCCGTCGCCCGTGGCAATGGCCGGGTTCGTGGTATGGAGATACACCTGCCCGGATCCGCCCGTCGCCAGGAGCGTGACCCGCGCCAGGAAGGTCTTCACCACGTCGTTCCGCTCGTCGAGCACGTAGGCCCCGAAGCAGTGGACGTCCGGACGCAGCCGCGAGACGTGCTGCCCCAGATGGTGCTCGGTGATGAGGTCGATGGCGTAGTGGTACTCGAAGATGGAGATGTTGGGATGCGCCCGCACCCGGGCCAGCAAGGCCCGCTCCACCTCGCGGCCGGTCGCGTCGGCGGCATGGACGATGCGGTTGCTGGTATGCCCCCCCTCTCGCCCCAGGTGTAACTGCCCGTTCTGCCGGGTGAACTCGGCCCCGAGCGCCATCAACTCTCGGATGCGCTGCGGCCCTTCCCGCACGACGATCTCGACGATCTCCCGATCGCACAGACCGGCTCCGGCAACCAGGGTGTCCTCGATGTGCTGCTCGTACGAATCCTCCAGGCTCATCACGGCCGCAATCCCACCCTGCGCGTAGTTGGTGTTGGACTCGGCCGACTCCTTCTTCGTCACGATGGCGACGGTGCCGTGTTCGGCGACCCGGAGGGCGTAGGACAGCCCCGCCACGCCGCTACCGAGGACCAGAAAGTCGAACGTATACCGCTGACCGGACATGGAAAGCATTGAACGGGATGGGCAGACGGGGGCGCGGAGCTTCAGGTCGCCACGCCTTTTTCTTGCAGCAGGTACGCCTTGATGAACGGATCCAGATCACCGTCCATCACGGACTGCACGGACGTCACTTTCAGTTCCGTCCGATGGTCGTTGACCATGGTATAGGGCTGGAACACGTAGGAGCGGATCTGGCTGCCCCATTCGATCTTCTTCTTCTGCGCTTCCTGCTTGTTCTTCGCCGCCTCCTGGATGGCGCGCTCCAGCGCGTAGATCCGGCTCTTGAGCATCTGCAACGCCCGTTCGCGGTTCTGCAACTGGCTGCGCTCCTCGGTACACTCCGCCACTACACGCGCCTCCTCCCCGTTCGAGAGCTTGCCGGTCCAGATGTAGCGCGCCCCCGTTTCGACCTTGTTCACGTTCTGCCCGCCTTTGCCGCCGGAGCGGAACGTCTGCAGCTCCAGGTCGCTCGGGTTGAGTTCGATGTCGATGGTGTCGTCGATCTCCGGGTAGACGAAGACGCTGGCGAACGACGTATGCCGCCGCCCGCTCGAATCGAACGGAGAGATGCGGACGAGCCGGTGCACGCCGCTCTCGGCCTTCAGGTAGCCGTAGGCGTAGGGGCCGGCGACGCGCAGCGTCGCGCTCTTGATGCCGGCGACTTCGCCCGGCTGGTATTCCAGCAGGTGGACGTCGTAGCCGTGCTGCTCGGCCCAGCGCGTGTACATCCGCAGGAGCATCTCCGCCCAGTCCTGGCTCTCCGTGCCGCCGGCGCCCGGGTTGATGGTCAGGATGGCGTTGCGCTCGTCGTCCGGGCCGCTGAGCATGCTGCGCAGCTCCAGCGCCTCGACCCGCTCGGCCAGCTTGCGCGCCTCGGCCTGGATCTCCTCGGCCAGGTCGGCGCCTTCTTCCTCGGCCAGAAGCCGGTACGTCTCGATGTTTTCGGCCCCCTCGGCGATGGCGGCCCATGCGTCGAGCCACTCCTGCTCCGCCGCGATCTGCTTCTCGACCTGCCGGGCCCGCTCCGGGTTGTTCCAGAAATTCGGGTCCAGCCGTTCCTCTTTCAATTGCTCCAGACGAGCCGTTCGCTCATCCAGGTCAAAGATAGCCTCCGAGCGTGTGGACACGCTCTAAGAGTTTGTCGACGTCGATGGATTCGTTCATTGCAATAACGGTTTTCGTGCCGCCTAGCCGTTTCGCCGACGCTCGACGAAGGCGGTGATCCGGGCGACCGCTTCCTGAATCTGATCGTAGGCCGTCGCATACGAACACCGGACATAGCCCGTTCCGCTCGGCCCGAAGGCATCGCCCGGCACGACGGCCACGCGCTCTTCACGGAGCAGCTGCTGGGCGAACTCCTCCGAGGTCAACCCCGTCGAGCGGATGTCCGGGAAGCAGTAGAACGCCCCCTCCGGCTCGAACGTCGGCAACCCGGCCGCCCGGAGGCCGTCGACGATGAGCCGGCGGCGGCGGTCGTAGGCCTGGCGCATCGCCTCGACGTCGTCCTGGGCCTCGCGGAGGGCGGCGGCGGCCCCCACCTGCCCCATCGTGGGCGCGCTCATGATGATGTACTGATGCAGCTTGTACATGGCCTGGTAGATGGCCTCCGGCGCGCACGCATAGCCGATGCGCCAGCCCGTCATCGCATAGCCCTTCGAAAAGCCGCCCAGCAGCACCGTGCGCTCCCACAGCCCGTCGATCGTCGGGACGCAGACGTGCCCGGCCTCATGGGCCGCCCCGTAGACGAGCCGGTCGTAGATCTCGTCCGAGAGCACCAGCAGATCGTGGCGGACGACCAGCTCGCCGATCTCCTCCAGCGTCTCCCGCCGCAGCACGGCGCCGGTGGGGTTGTTCGGATATCCGATGAACAACAGCTTCGTCCGCGGGGTGATGTACGGCTCCAGATCCGCCGCGGTGACCTGGAAATCGTTCTCGACGGAGGTGGGCACGTAGACCACTTTCGCCCCCGCGAAGTGCGCCGCGGGGCCGTAGGACACGAAGCAGGGCTCGGGGATCAACACCTCGTCGCCGGGGTCGATGAGCGCGAGCATGGCGAGTTGCACGGCCTCGCTCACCCCCACGGTCACGAGGATCTCCCGGGCCGGATCGTACGTCGCGCCGTACCGGGTCTTCAGCTCTTCGGCGATGGCTTCCCGCAGCTCGATCAGCCCGGCGTTGGCGGTATACCCCGTCTTCCCGGCCCGCAACGATGCCACCGCGGCGTCGATCACGGGCCGGGGCGAGACGAAATCCGGCTCTCCGATGCCCAGCGAGATCACGTTGTCCATCGTCGCGGCGATCTCGAAAAAGCGACGAATACCACTGGGGCCGACCTGCTGCACGCGCTGAGACAGGCGCCGGCTGAGATCGACGGTAGGATTGGCTATCGGCATGATTTTGCTCACGATGCACACGGTGGAGGGTGCTCCGCCGGGGGCGGAGAGGGGTAGTATAGGACCTCGCGCGGACAATGCATAGCCTCGGTGCGTGCAGCCCCGTTGAAGTCGACCCTCCCGCGCCGGTATTTTGCCGGGAGGCGGCGAAGCCGGGGACGGGCCTCCTCCCCGGCCGACCGGACCGATCCGCTTCGCCCTCGCTCTCGATATCCGATCACCGACCCATAGACACGATCATGCCTCCTCGCTTTCAGAACTACATCGGCGGCACCTGGCAGGATGCGGCCGGCGGCGCCGTGTTCGAAGACGTCAACCCCGCCCGCACGAGCGACGTCATCGGCTACTTCCCGAAGTCCGGCGCGGCCGACGTCGACCGGGCCGTGCAGGCGGCCCGTGAGGCGCTGCCGGCGTGGAGCCGCCGGCCCGCCCCGTCCCGTGGCGAGATCCTGCGCCGCATCGGCGACCTGCTGACCGAGCGCAAGGATGCCATCGCCTTCGAGATGACCCGGGAGATGGGCAAACCGCACTTCGAGACGCGGGGCGACGTCCAGGAGGCCATCGACACGGCGTACTACGCGGCATCGGAAACCCGGCGGCTGTTCGGGCACACGGTCCCGAGCGAGTTGCCGAACAAGTTCAACATGAGCATCCGCCGGCCGATCGGGGTCTGCGGGATCATCACGGCCTGGAACTTCCCCGTCGCCGTGCCCACGTGGAAGATCTTCCCGGCGCTGGCGGCGGGCAACACCGTCGTCTTCAAGCCCAGCGAGGACGCCCCCCACAGCGGCATGCTGCTCGTGCAGGTGCTGATCGACGCGGGCGTGCCGGCCGGGGTCGTGAACCTGGTGCAGGGCGCCGGGGACGCGGGAGCCGCCCTCGTGGAACACCCGGGCGTCGATGCCATCTCGTTCACCGGATCGACCGAGACGGGATCCCGGATCGGCGAGACGTGCGGGCGGCTGCACAAGCGCTTCTCGCTGGAGATGGGCGGCAAGAACCCGATGATCGTGATGGAGGATGCCGACCTCCACCTGGCGCTGGAAGGCGTCCTCTGGGGCGCCTACGGCACGACCGGCCAGCGCTGCACGGCCACGAGCCGCCTCATCATCCACGAGGACGTGCATGATGTCTTCGTGGAGATGATCCGCGAGCGGGCCGAGGCCCTCCGGCTCGGGTACGGCAACGACGAAGGCGTCGATATGGGCCCGCTCATCAACCAGGACGCCCTCGACAAGGTCACCCGCTACGTGCAGATCGGCAAGGAGGAGGGCGCCACCCTGCTCTTTGGCGGTACCCGCGCCACCGGCGACGGCCTCGACGAGGGCTTCTTCTTCAAGCCCACGCTCTTCACCGACGTGAAGCCCGGCATGCGCATCGAGCAGGAAGAGATCTTCGGACCGGTGCTCTCGGTCATCAAGGTGCGCAGCTACGAAGAGGCCGTCGCCGTGGCCAACGGCGTTCGCTACGGCCTCTCGTCGTCCATCTACACGCGCGACGTGGCGCGGGCCTTCCAGGCGATGCACGACATCGAAGCCGGCATCACCTACGTCAACGGCCCGACCATCGGCGCCGAGGCACACATGCCCTTCGGCGGGGTCAAGCAGACGGGCAACGGCCACCGCGAGGGCGGCTGGGAGGTCTTCGACTTCTACACCGAGACGAAGACCGTCTACGTCGACTACTCGGGCAAGCTCCAGAAGGCCCAGATCGACAACACCTGACCGCGGCCGTTGCATGGCCGGGACGGCCGTCCGCCCCGGCCTCAGCGACCCTGGCCTCAGCGCAGGTAGAACCGGGGCGGCTGCTCTCCAACGAGGGCGCAGACCTCGACGTACGGCATGATCGGAGAGGCCTTGACCTTGGTCATGAGCACCTCCTCGATCTGGTAGAGCCCCGTCACGTCCTGCATGCTGACGGCGATGCGCACCGGCTTCGCCTCGCCACGGGTCAGATCCACCCGCTGGATGGAGCTGGCCGAGTAGCGGTGCATGTCCCCTACGGCCGGGTCCTTGCTGATGAGTTGCGGGATGCGCGAGCGCCCGCTGGCCATGTCCGTCCCATCGGCCACCATCACGATGCCGGCCTCGATGGAGTGCACGCGCACGGCCGCCATGTGGCCGACGATGACTTCGTGCGCCAGCGCACGCAGAAACACGCGCCGCGGATCTCCGGGCGGATAGAGCGCGGCCAGATACGCCTGAATGAAGCCGTCGGCCAGGCCGATCGAATGCCATTCGTGCTCCTGCCGGGCCACCCCCATGCCGACGTCGTGGAGGAAGCATCCCAGCGCGACGGCCACCTGCGCATCCTCGTACGTACCCACCTCCTCCGCTTCGATCGACATCGGCAGGCCGTCTTCGTGGAGCAGCCGCATGATCTTCAGCGCATTGTAGGTGGTGATGCGCGCGTGGACCGGGCCGTGGTCGTTGTAGCCCAGCCGCCGCACGGATACCGTGTTGGCGTAGCTGTGATACAGATGGATCTCCTCGTCCACCAGAAGCCGGGCCAGCAGGTCGTGCACCTTTCCGGTGGTCCGGCTCAGTAGCGCTTCGTTCAGGCCCTGCTCCTTGGGGCTGACGGCCTTCCAACTGGGGTAGACGGATTCAGAACGTGCGGTTTCCATGGGGGTGTGTAGAAAGAAAGGGGGCGGCACCGGAATCGGAGCCGCCCCCTGGTGGTCGTCATCAACCGTGTGACGGCCTCAGGCCGTTTTCTCGTCCTCTTCGTCCGCGGCCTCATCGGCGGCTTCCTCGGCCTCGGCCAGGGCCTCTTCGGCCTCCTCTGCCGCGGCCTCGGTCGCTTCGATCTCCGCAACGGACTCGCCGGACTCCGTCGCCGACACGGGCTTCTCGCCTTCGGCTTCGGAGGCGGTCTCCTCCGTCTCGGCCTGCACGGCTTCGGCCTCGGCTGCTTCCAGCTGGGCTTTCAGATCGGCCAGACCGCTCAGCTCGCCGAGCGTCGTCGGGCCGGTCGTCGCTTTCTGCTGGAATTCGCTGATTTCACGGCGCTGGCGGGCCTCCTCCTCGCGGCGCTCACGCTGCTCGCGCGTGCGCTCGGCGTGGGCGGCCGCCCGCTCCTTGGCCGTCTCGCTCAGGATGATCTCCTTCTGGTTCACATCGAAGCGAATGACCCGGACGCCGATCGTCCCCCCTTCCTCGTAGAAGTCCTGGAAGTTGTGGGAGTGCTTCAGCTCCGAGGCCGGAATGAAGGCTTCCACCTCCATCGGGAGCTCCACGACCAGGCCTTTGTCGGCCACCTTCTTGATACGGACCTCGTGATCCGTACCGACGGAGTAGACGTTGGCGAGGTCGTTCCAGGGGTTCGTCTGGATCTGCTTGTGACCCAGCGAGATCCGGCGCTCCTTCTCGTCGATGTTCAGGATGACCACGTCCATGTCCTGGCCTTTCTTGGCCACCTCGCTGGGGTGGCGGATCTTCTTCGTCCAGGACAGGTCGCTGATGTGCACCAGGCCGTCGATGCCCGGCTCGATCTCCACGAAGACGCCAAAGTTGGTGATGTTGCGCACCTTGCCGCGCAGCACCGTCCCGGGCGGGTAGCGGTCGCTGATGCCGACCCACGGATCGGGCTCCAGCTGCTTCATGCCCAGGGAGATCTTCTTCCCTTCGTGGTCGATGTTGAGGATCTTGACCGGCACGATCTGCCCCAGCGCCACCTTCTGGCTCGGGTGCTTGATGTGCTCGGTCCAGCTCATCTCGGAGATGTGGACGAGCCCCTCGATGCCCTTCTCCAGCTCGACGAACGCGCCGTAGTCGGTGATCGAGACGACTTTGCCCTCGACGACGTCGCCCTCGTGGAACTTCTCGCCGATGTTCTCCCACGGATGCGGCTGGAGCTGCTTGAGGCCAAGCGAGATGCGCTGGCGCTCCTTGTCGTAGTCCAGCACCACCACGTTGAGCTTCTCGTCCAGGTCGACCAGCTCGCTCGGGTGCGAGACGCGGCCCCAGGACAGGTCCGTGATGTGGAGCAGACCGTCGACGCCGCCCAGGTCGATGAAGACGCCGAAGTCGGTGATGTTCTTGACGGTGCCTTCGAGCACCTGGCCGGGCTCCATCGTCGAGAGGATCTTCTCGCGCTGCGCCTGCAGCTCCTTCTCGATGAGGGCTTTGTGCGAGACGACGATGTTCTCGTTGGCCGGGTTCAGCTTGACGATCTTGAACTCCATGCGCTTGTCCAGGTACGCGTCGAAGTCGCGCACCGGCCGCACGTCGATCTGCGAGCCCGGCAGGAAGGCCTCGACCTGGCCGACGTCCAGTTCGACGATCATGCCGCCTTTGATCCGGCGCACGATCGTGCCTTCGATCACTTCCTCGTTCTCGAAGATCTCCTCGATCCGCTGCCAGCGGCGCACCTTGTCGGCCTTCGTCTTGGAGATGACCGGCTGGCCCTGGCGGTCTTCGAAGTATTCGAGATAGACTTCGACTTCATCGCCCGGGGCGAGCTCGCGGTCGAACTCGTTCTTCGAGACGATACCGTCGCTCTTGAACCCGAAGTCGACGACCACCTCTTTCTCGCCGACGCTCACGACGCGGCCTTTGACGATCTCCTGCTCGGAGACTTCGGTGAGGGTCTGGTCGATCAGCGCACGCAGTTCGTCGTAGCTCTGGGCGGCCTCTTCCTCTTCGGCTTCGGCCTCGGCGAGTTCTTCGAGCGTGACGACGCGGCCGGTGATCTCGCCGGTGTAACCGATGCGCCCGGCCAGTTCATCGACGGAGTCGATGGACACCGGCACATCCTCATCGGGCTGGCCCGTGACGCCCGCGTCTTCCGCGGCCGGCACGGACAGCTCTTCGGCGGCCGCCTCGACGGCTTCTTCGATCATCCGGGAGGCGCCGTCGCCTTCGACCTCGGCGGCCGGCTCGGCCTCGGCAGCCTCTGCCTCGGCGGACTCGGCCTCGGCGGACTCTGCCGATTCAGTTGTGGCTTCAGCCTCGGCGGCCTCCGTCGCTTCGGGGGTTTCCACGGCTTCAGCCGGCGCCTCCGTCACGTCGGTCGGTGCCTCGGCGGCTTCCGTGGCGGCTTCCGTGGCCGTCTGGGTTTCTCCGGAGGTCTCCGGAGCGTCCTGGGGTTTCTGCTGGTCTTCAGCCATACGATTCTCCGGGCCTGTTGCACACGGGTACACGGTGGAACCACGGGGAGCTGCAACGTTGCCCTTGCTCTGGGTTACGTGCCTGCGCCGGAAAGCTCCCGATCCGGCCACACGGGCACGTCTAGGGTGAAACATACACGAACCGACCGGGCGGGGTCAGCGCCGCGGTCGAACTTTATTTAACCGGAGTCGAAAGGTTGCGTTCCGCCGCGAGGCGCAACACCGCCTCCACCTGCTCGTCGATGGAGAGGCCGGACGTATCCAGGAGGACGGCATCGTCGGCCTTGCGAAGGGGAGCGACGGCGCGGCTCTGGTCGCGGGCGTCCCGGTCCTGCAACTCGGCCCGCACCTCGGCGAGGGACCGGTCCTGGCCTCGCGCGAGCCCCTCCTGGCGGCGCCGCCGGGCCCGCACGTCCAGATCGGCCACCAGGAAGACCTTCACGTCCGCCTCCGGGAACACCACCGTGCCGATGTCGCGCCCGTCGAGCACCACGCCGCGGCCCTGTTCGAGCTGGCGACGGGCGATCTGTCGCTGGGCCTCCACGAGTCGCTGCCTCACGGCGGGCAGCACGGCGGCGCGGCTGGCCAGCGCGCTCACGGCCGGCTCCCGGATGGCCTCGCTCACGTCCCGGCCGTTCAGCAGCGTGCGCATCCCGCCCTCGGCGGGCACGGCGCCCACGTCCAGCGTCTCCAGAAACGCGGCCGGTGCCGCCTCTGGATCTTCGTATCCCGCTTCCAGGAAACCCAGGGCCACGGCCCGGTACATGGCGCCGGTGTCGAGGTACAGATACCCCAGACGCTCGGCCACGCGGCGGGCCGTCGTGCTCTTACCGGAGCCCGCGGGTCCGTCGATGGCGATAATGAGGGCGCTGGAAGAAGGCGGCATGGGACGACGATTCACGAGCCAATGTCGCGGCTGACGATCTGGATGGGGTTCGGGTAGCGGATGGGCCCGAGGGGGGTGTCGATGGTGGGGACGGCCTGAACCATCACGCGTTTCGGCTGCCCCCCCTGACCGGAGACGGCCAGCGCCAGTTCCACGAGATCCCGCAGATTGTCTTCGAAGAACCGGAGCAGATCCAGCTCCACCATGATCGGGACGTCCGTGGGCACACCGGGGGGCAACACCAGGTTCTGGTCGAAGACGCCGGTGATGGTTTCCTTGTCATCGAGGAACAGCGTCCAGTCCATGCGTACCAGCCGGGCCTGCACGCTGTTCTCGGGCGGATTCTCGGCGAGGAGATGCAGCTGAAAGCTGAAGGGCATCTCCCGCCGGGCCAGCGCCGTCCCCAGCCGCAGCAGATCCTGCGCGCGGACATCTTCGTAGGACCGCACCTGATCGAGGTCGATCCCGGCCAGGCGTACCTGATCCACCCGGTCGATCTGGAAGTCGACCCGCCGGAGCGAGGCGATCTCCCGCAGCGTCTGGCATCCGCCCAGGACGAACACCGGCAGAACGAGCAGGAGCACACGGGCATACAGGGTCCGAGACATGGCCGGAGTGGGGCAAGGACGAGGAGCAACGAACACGGCACAGAATAACATGATACGACGCCCCGGGTTGCACCCCGGCCCGGATCTTCCGATTTAAACCATCTTTCATGCGAAAACTCCGCCATCACGAAATCCCACGGCCAGACCCGGACACCCTGGCCCGCCTGCCGCGCCATCCCATCGCCGTCGTCATCGACAACGTCCGCTCGCTCTACAACGTGGGGTCGATGTTCCGCACGTCGGATGCGGCCCGGGTGGAACACGTCTACCTGACGGGCATCACGGGCACCCCGGAGCATCCCGGACTGCACAAGACCGCGCTCGGCGCGCAGGACACGGTGCCATGGTCCTACCATCCCCGCATCGAACCCGTGCTCGACGACCTCCGGGCCGCCGGCCACACGCTGGCGGTCCTGGAGATCACCGACACGCCCGGCCGCATCGACGACCTCACCCTCGCGCACTTTCCCCTGACACTCGTTGTAGGGAATGAACTACACGGCGTGAGTGAGGCTGCCGTTGAGCGGGCGGATCTGGCTCTGGAGATTCCGCAGTACGGCGCCAAGCAATCGCTCAACGTCGCTGTGGCCTATGGCATTGCGGTGTTTCAGCTCGTGGAACACTTCCGGCGCCTGAGCCGCCTCAGCCCCCCTCATCCCTGCCCGCCCGACCATGCCTGACCCTGCTTCTGCCGATCGTCTCTTCGCCGCCTTCCCCCCCGTCTCGGACGAGGAATGGCTGGCCGCCATCGAGCGCGACCTGAAGGGCAAGCGCTTCGAGGACGTGCTGGTATGGAAGCCGCTGGAAGGCTTCCCCGTCCAGCCGTTCTACCGGCGTCCGCCGGCTCCGGGCGAACCCGTCATCCCGCCCCTGCGTGCGGGCTGGACGCTGCGGCAGGACATCCCCGGCGACGCACCGGAGGAGGTCGCCCGACGTGCCCGGCAGGCGCTGGATCAGGGGGCCGAGGCACTCGGCGTCACGATCCGCCTCGGGGCCGCCCAGGGACCGGGCCTGGCCTTCCCGGAGACGGCGGCGTTTCGGGCCTGGCTCACGCCTTTCCGCACGGTGCCCCTCCATATCGACGCCGACGGCCCGCCGGGCCCGCTGCTGGCCGCGTGGCTGGACACGGCCGGACCGGACGCGCACGGGTCCTGGATGTGGGATCCGCTCGCCCGGGGCGCCCGCCGGGGCCGGCTCCCTGCCCCGGCGACCTTCGAAGCGCTGGCCCACCTGCTGACGCAGGCAGGCCCCTCGCCCTCTGTTCGGGTCCTCGGCATCGACCTGGAGCCGTACCACGAAGCCGGGGCGTCCGCCACGCAGGAGCTGGCGGTGCTGCTGGCCGCCACACACACCTACGCCGGCGCGCTCACCGACCGCGGGCTCTCGCCCCGGGACGTCGCGCACCACCTCCACGTGCGGGTGCCCGTGGGGACGAGCTACTTCATGGAAATCGCGAAGATGCGCGCCCTGCGTCGGCTGCTCGGGCAGGTGCTGGCCGCCTACCACGCCGAGGCCGGCCGCGTGCCGGTGCTGGTGCAGGCCGTGACGTCTCGCCGGTCGATGACGCTCTACGACCCGTACGTCAACATGCTGCGGGCCACGACCCAGGCGGCCGCCGCCATCCTCGGCGGGACCGACACGCTCACCGTCCGCCCCTACAACGAACTCTACGGCCGGCCGGACGACTTCGGGATGCGGATCGCGCGGAACACGCAACTCATCCTCCGCCATGAAGCGTACCTGGACCGGGTCGTGGATCCCTCGGCGGGGTCGTACTACGCGGAGCACCTGACGGACGCCCTCGGGGAGCAGGCCTGGTCGCTGTTCCAGGCCATCGAAGCGCGCGGCGGGCTGCCGGCGGTCCTGCGGGCGGGATGGCTGCAACAGCAGATCGATGCGACGCGGCAGGCCCGCGCCCGGCAACTGGCCGAGCGCCGCCGGGTGCTGGTCGGCACCAACCAGTATCCCAACACCGAAGAACGCCTCCCCGACGAGGTCCTCTCCGCCCCCTCCGGGAGCGCCGCCCCGGCCGCGCGATCCACGAACGAAACGGACGCGCCCTCCGACGGGGACCCCATCGCCCCGCTGCCGCCCTTCCGGGAGGCCGAGCCGTTCGAGCGGCTGCGGCGACGCACCGAAGCCCATGCGGCGGCCCACGGCCATACCCCGACGGTCTACCTGCTGCCCTTCGGCCATCGTGCCCTGCGCTCCGCCCGCGCCCACTTCGCCCGCAACTTCTTCGGCTGCGCCGGCTTCGTCATCGACGAGGCCGACGGCTTCGACGACCCTCGGGCGGCAGCAGAGGCCCTGCCGGGTGTGCAGGCGGACGTCGTGGTGCTGTGCAGCGCGGACGACGCCTATCGCGATGCCGCGCCGGTGCTCCTCCCGGCCATCCGGCAGGCTGTGCCCGGGGCCGTGGTGGTCGTGGCCGGCTACCCGGAGGACGACCTCGACGCGCTCCGCGAGGCCGGCGTGGACGACTTCGTCCACCTGCGCAGCCCCGTGCTGGAAACGCTGGAGGCGTATCAGCAGCGGCTCGGCATCACCGACGTGGCCTGACGGCTACTTGATGGCCGCGCTCATCTCCAGCATCCGCTCGATGGGCCGGAGCGCACGCCGGCGCAAGTCCTCGTCCATCGTGATCTCCGGCTGCTCGTGCTTGAGGCAGAGGTAGAGCTTCTCCAGCGTATTGAGCCGCATGTGCGGGCACTGGCTGCAGTTGCACCCGCTCTCGGGAGGCGCCGGGATGAACGTCTTCTCGGGCGAATCCTTCCGCATCTGGTGGAGGATCCCCTCCTCCGTGGCGACGATGAACGTCTGATGCGCACTCTCCCGCGCGAACCGGCGGATCTGGCTGGTCGACCCGATGAAGTCGGCGTGGCGCAGGACGACCTCCTCGCACTCGGGATGCGCCAGCACGAGCGCCTCCGGGTGCCGCACCTTCAGGCGCAGCAGCTTCTGCTCGCTGAAGGTTTCATGCACGATGCAGACCCCCTCCCAGAGCACCAGGTCCCGCCCGGTCTGTCGCATCAGCCAGCGCCCCAGGTTGCGGTCGGGCGCGAAGATGATGGGCTGATCCTCCGGGATCTGGCGGATGATGTGCTCTGCGTTCGACGAGGTGCAGATGATGTCGCTCTCGGCCTTCGTCGCCGCCGTGCAGTTGATGTACGACACCACGATGTGGCCGGGATGCCGCGCCTTGAAGGCCCTCAGCGCATCGGCCGGGCACGAGTCGGCCAGCGAGCAGCCGGCGTTCAGATCCGGGAGGAGGACCTTCTTCGTGGGGTTGAGGATCTTGGCCGTCTCGGCCATGAAGTGCACCCCGGCAAAGACGATGATGTCCGCATCCGTCTCGGCCGCCTTGCGGGATAGCCCCAGGGAATCGCCGATGTAGTCGGCGATGTCCTGGATGTCGGGCTCCTGGTAGTAATGCGCCAGCAGCACCGCGTTCTTCTCCCGCTTGAGCTGCTCGATGGCGTCGAACAGATCCAGCGATGGGTCGATGGGTTCGTCGATGTAGCCGACGACGGGATCCAGCACGGCAACGTCGGTCATGAGCGTGCGTCGATGTGGGAGGAAGGGATCAGTCGCCCTCTCCAACGTCACCGGCGGGGTCCGGGTTCGGCGGCACGACCGGCGGAGCCGCCTCCTCGGCGGGATGGAGACGCCCCTGCCGCAGATGGAGCACGCGGTCGGCCATCTCGGCCAGCGCGAGGTTGTGCGTGGCGATGACGAACGTCTGCCCGAAGGCCCGGCTCAGCCGCAGCAACTCCCGGTGCAGCGCATCGGCGGTGCGCGTGTCCAGATTGCCCGTGGGCTCATCGGCCAGGACGAGGCGCGGGCGGTTCATCAGCGCGCGGGCCACGGCCACCCGCTGCTGCTCACCGCCCGAGAGCGCACCGGGCCGGTGGTCCAGCCGGTCCCCGAGCCCGAGCGTACGGAGCAGCTCCACCGCGCGAGGCCGCACCTCCTCCATCCGCCGGTGCTGGATCAGGGCCGGCATGGCGACGTTCTCCACCGCGGTGAACTCGGGCAGCAGGTGGTGAAACTGGAAGACGAAGCCGATGGAACGGTTGCGAAACGCCGCCAGCGCTTCGTCATCCTTCTCGAACACGTCCGCCCCCTCGAAGAGCACCCGGCCCGAGGTGGGCCGGTCCAGGCCGCCCAGCAGATGCAAGAGCGTGCTCTTGCCCGTGCCGCTCTCCCCCACGATGGCGACCACCTCGCCGGGCATCACGTGGAACGAGAGGTCCCGCAACACCACCAGCTCCCCCCGCTCGCCCGCCGGATAGCGCTTGCAGAGCGCCTTCGCCTCGACCAGCGGGGCGCTTCGCCTCGCCGAGTCGTCTGCCGGCGGAAACGCAGACTGCATGGACGCGGACCGGCTCATCGGATCGGGACGAAGGTGCACGGAAGAACGGGGCGGAGCTCTAGCCGCGCTCGATCTTGTACTTGTTCATCTTGTTGTAGAGGTGCGAGCGCTGGATGCCAATGGCCTCGGCGGTGCGGCTGATGTTCCAGTCGAACTGCTCCAGCTTGTGCAGGATGAACAGTTCCTCGGCCTTGTCCCGAAAATCGCTGAAGGCATCGTACTGATCGAGCAGGCTGAGGATCGGGTTGCCCGCGGCGGCGCCGGGCTGCACGTACCGTTCCACGTCGCGCGCGGTGATCTCCTCGCCGTCGCTGAGGATGAGCAGCCGCTCGACCACGTTGTGCAACTCGCGCACGTTGCCCCGCCAGTCGTACTGCTGCAGGCGTGCCAGGGCATCGGCCGAGAAGGGCTTCGGAGGCAGGCCGTTGCGCCGGGCGAGCCGTTCGGCGAAGAACCGGGTGATGATGGGGATGTCGTCCCGGCGCTCGCGCAGCGGAGGGACGTGAATGAGGATGACGCTGAGACGGTGGTAGAGGTCCTCGCGAAACTCGTTCTCCGCGATCTGGTCGAGCAGATTCTTGTTGGTGGCCGCGAGCACCCGCACGTCCACCGGGATGCTGCGATCCCCCCCGACGCGCTGGATCCGGTTTTCCTGGAGCGCCCGCAGCACCTTGGCCTGCGCCGAGAGGCTCATGTCCCCGATCTCATCGAGGAAGAGCGTGCCGCCGCTGGCCTGCTCGAACTTTCCGATGCGCTGCTTGGTGGCCCCGGTGAAGGAGCCCTTCTCGTGGCCGAAGAGCTCACTCTCGATCAGCTCCCCGGGGATCGCCGCGCAGTTGACCTCCACCATGGGCCCGTCGCGCCGGGCGGAGAGGTGATGGATCCAGCGGGCCACGAGCTCCTTGCCGGTGCCGGGCTCACCGGTGATGAGCACCCGCGCCTCGGTGGGCGCCACCCGCTCGATGGTTTCCTTGATGCGCTGGATGGCCGGGCTCTCCCCCAGGATCGGCGTCAGATCCCCCTGATGCTGCTCCACGATCGTCTGCTTCATCCGTCGGTTCTCGACCGCCAGTTGTCCGCGG
This sequence comes from Roseithermus sacchariphilus, assembly GCA_003285105.1. Classification (GTDB taxonomy): domain Bacteria; phylum Bacteroidota; class Rhodothermia; order Rhodothermales; family MEBIC09517; genus Roseithermus; species Roseithermus sacchariphilus. Next base: position 3,524,733 of record CP030158.1, read on the forward strand.
TCGAGGGCATTGCGCACGGTGAGCAGGAGCCGGTTCAGGTCCGGCGGCTTCTCGATGAAGTCGAAGGCCCCCAGGCGGGTCGCCTCCACCGCCGTCTCGATCGTGCCGTGGCCGGAGATCATGACGACGGGGAGTTCCGGCATCTCCTCCGAGAGGATCTGCAAGACTTCCAGGCCGTCCTGCTTCGGCATCTTGATGTCGAGCAGGACGAGGTCGTAGCGGCCCTCCCGGAGGCGAGCGAGGGCTTCGGGTCCGTCCTCGGCCGCATCGACGTCATAGCCCTCGTATTCCAGGATCTCCCGGAGGGTACGACGGATGCTGGGTTCGTCGTCGACGACGAGGACGGAGGGGGTAGCCATACCGGCAGAAGGGCAAGAACGAAAGGGAGGTGAGGCGTGCCTCAGGAGGCCTGCCGGGCCGCCACCCGGGCCAGGTGCAGATCCACTTCGGCGGCCTGCGGGGAATCCGGGTACTCCTCGCGGATGGCCTCGAAGGCCTCCCGGGCGCGGTCGTACTCGCCGGCCTGCTCGAAGGCGAGCCCGGCCTGGAGCAGGTACAGCGGCGAGGTCAGCGGGTCGTCGTAGAGACGGGCGGCGCGGAGGTACAGCGGCGCGGCATCGGCAGGACGCCCGAGGGCGACGTAGGCATCCGCCTCGCCCGCCAGCGCGCTGGCCCCGATGAGGTTCTTCTCCTTGTCGAACGCCCTGAACAGTTCTGCCGCCAGCTCATAGTTGCCGGTCTTGTAGGCGGCATCGGCCGCGTAGAAGCGAGCCAGGTTGCCGGCGTCCGTCCCGCCGTACTCCTCGGCCACCGCCAGCAACCCCATCGTCTCCGGCGTGCCGTCGAGGGCCTGCTGGTAGTTGCCCGCTTCGTAGACCGGCACGATGGCGGCCAGCGCCTCCTGCGCTTTCTGTTCCTGATTGTGCTGGTAGAACACCAGCCCGATGGCGAACAGCACCACGGCAACCAGCACACCCAGGCCGATGAAGACCAGGTTCCGGTTCTGCTCGAAAAAGCCCCAGGCACGAGCATAGGCCGTCACGACCGTGTCCTGCCGCAACTCCTGGTGGCGCTTCGTGATGTGCTTCGGGGGGGATACAGGGGCAGCCATTAGCATGCGAGAGGATGGACGCCGAACGTGCATCCGGCGGGGGTTCTGAGTCGGGACAAAGACTGGTAAAATAGCCTGCCGGCAGGCGATGCGCAACGCGCCGGCCCATGTGGATCGCTCTAACGCCCCGACCGGCTTACGTTTCCCGGACGCTCGGGACCGCCTCGCCTTTTTAGACGTGATTTTCATTAAATTCGGCGCGGTCCAACTGGAACGGGAAACCACCGGCTCCTTACTTACCCGTAGCACCTTTCGCTCACATCCCCTGCCTCTCATACTCACACAAGCACGCATATGGCTATCAAACTGGGTATCAACGGCTTCGGCCGCATCGGTCGGCTCGTGTTCCGCTCCATCCTGGAGCGGGGCCTGGACGACTTCGACGTGGTGGCGGTCAACGACCTGACCGATGCCGCCACGCTGGCGCATCTCTTCAAGTACGACTCCGTCCACGGCGTCTTCCCCGGCGAGGTGAAGGCCGACGGCGACCACCTCGTGATCAACGGCGACCGCTTCCGGGTCTTCAGCGAGCGGGATCCCGGCAACCTGCCCTGGGGCGACCTGGGCACCGACATCGTCGTGGAGTCCACCGGCATCTTCCGCAGCAAGGAAAAGGCGTCGGCGCACCTGCGGGGCGGTGCCAAGAAGGTCATCATCTCGGCCCCGGCCAAGGGGGCCGTGGACGCCACGGTGGTGCTGGGCGTCAACGACGACACGCTGACGGGCGCGGAAGAGGTGCTCTCCAACGCCAGCTGCACCACCAACTGCCTCGCCCCCATGGTGAAGGTGCTCGACGATGCCTTCGGCGTCAAGCGCGGCTTCATGACCACCGTCCACGCCTACACGGCCGACCAGCGCCTGCAGGACGCCCCACACTCGGACCTCCGGCGCGCCCGGGCCGCCGCCCTCTCCATCATCCCGACGACGACGGGCGCGGCCAAGGCCGTCGGCCTCGTGCTGCCGCACCTGCAGGGCAAGCTCGACGGCTTCGCCCTGCGTGTGCCCACCCCCACGGGCTCGATCACGGACTTCACCGCCGAACTGGAGAAAGAGGCCTCGGTCGAGGAGATCAACGCCGCCTTCGCGCAGGCCGCCGCCAACGGACTCAAGGGCATCCTGCAGTACAGCGAAGACCCGATCGTCTCGGCGGACATCGTCCACAACCCGCACTCCTGCATCTTCGACGCCCCGTCCACCATGTCGGCGGGCACTCTGGTCAAGGTCGTCGGCTGGTACGACAACGAGTGGGGCTATGCCTCCCGTACGGTCGATCTGGCCCGGAAGCTGATGCAGTTCGCTCAGCCGGCCTGACGATCACGATCACCGGTTCTTCAGAGAGGCGGGAGAGCGGGGGTCCCCTCTGCTCTCCCGTTTTTCTGTACTTCCGTCACCCACATCGCGGAAATGCCATGAACAAACTGACCCTGGACGACCTCACGCTGAAGGGCCAACGCGTACTGGTTCGCGTCGACTTCAACGTCCCGCTCGCCCACGAAAACGGCACGACGACGGTTGCGGACGACACCCGCATCCGGGCGGCGTTGCCCACGATCCGCAAGATCATCGACAGCGGCGGGAAAGCCATCCTCATCAGCCACCTGGGGCGGCCGAAAGGAGAGGTGAACCCGAAATACAGCCTTGCTCCCGTCGCCCGGCACCTGCAGCAGCTGCTGGGCGTACCGGTGCGCTTCGTCACGAACACCGTCGGACCGGCGGTGCGGGAGGCCATCGACAACATGCCCGAGGGCGGGGTGATCCTCCTGGAAAACACGCGCTTCCTGCCCGGGGAGACGAAAAACGACCCGGCCCTCGCCGCGGAGCTGGCCGCGCTGGCCGACGTCTACGTCAACGACGCCTTCGGGGCCGCGCACCGGGCCCATGCCTCCACCGAGGGGGTGGCGCGCAAGGTGCGCCAGGCGGCCATGGGCTATCTCCTCAAACGCGAGGTGGAGTACCTCAGCCGCCTGCTCGAAGCCCCCGACCGACCCTTCGTGGGGGTGCTCGGCGGCGCCAAGGTCTCGGACAAGATCGGGGTGATCCAGTCGCTGCTCCAGCGGGTGGATCACTTGCTGATCGGCGGGGCGATGAGCTATACCTTCCTGAAGGCCCTGGGCATGCAGACCGGCGCCTCGAAGGTGGAGGAGGATCGTCTGGAGGAGGCCCGCGCGCTCTACGACGCCGCCGGCGGGAAGATCATGCTCCCCTCCGACCACGTCATCGCCCCCGCCTTCGACAACGACGCGCCGCAGCAGGTGGTGGCCGGGGACATCCCGGACGGGCAGATGGGGCTGGACATCGGGCCGGCCACGATCGAGGCCTACCGGGAGGTGCTGCTGGACGCCCGGACCATCGTGTGGAACGGGCCGATGGGGGTCTTCGAGATGCCCAACTTTGCCAGAGGCACCCTCGCCATCGCCGAAACCCTGGCCGAGGCGACCCGAAAAGGGGCGCTGACCGTCGTTGGCGGTGGGGACTCGGTGGCGGCCATCACCCAGGCCGGCTTCGCGGACGACGTCAGCCACGTCTCGACCGGTGGCGGGGCGATGCTGGAATTCCTCGAAGGCAAGACCCTCCCGGGCATCGCCGCGCTGACGGACAAGTGATCCGGCCCGGGCGGCACCGCCGGGCGCGTGTCCGCAGCGCGGTGCAGCCTCCCCACGCCCGACCGTCGCCGCCCGGAACGCCCCGTCCTCACGGTGATTCAACAGCCCCGGCAGCTCGCCTGCCGGGGCTGCTTCGTTCCACCGGCTCGGGGACGCCCCCCGTGCGTGGGCCGGTCGATCCACCTCTGCTCATCCCCATCAGCGCGGCGTTTCAGACGCCGTTTCCTATGATCTACCACACCGCGTCCGACGTCGACCTGTCGCTGGCGGACCTCCCGCCGCTGCCCCGCCCGGCGCGGGTGCTGCTCACGAGCCCGGACCACTTCGAGGTGGCTTACGTCATCAACCCCCACATGGCGGGACACGTCGGCACGGTGGACCACGGCCGGGCCCGGACGCAGTGGCAGGCCCTGCGGGAGGCCTATGAGGCGCTGGGCATCGAGGTGCATGTGGTACCGGGAGTAAAGGGGCTTCCGGACATGGTCTTCTGTGCCAATCAGACGCTGCCCTACCGCCATCCCCTGAGCGAACGCTGCGGGGTGATCCTGAGCCGCATGCATGCCCCGCAACGCCGGGACGAGGTGCCTCACTTCGCGGGCTTCTTCCGTACGCAGGGCTATGACGTACGCCCGCTCCCCGAGACGGTGACGTCCTTCGAGGGGATGGGCGATGCCCTCTGGCATCCCGGTCGCTGCCTGCTCTGGGGCGGCTACGGCTTCCGCACCGACCCCTCCGCTTACCGGCTCCTCACTGAATGGCTCGGCGTACCGGTCATGGCTCTTCGGCTGGTCGACCCGGATTTCTACCACCTGGACACCTGCCTGAGCGTGCTCTCGCCCACGGCGGCGCTGATCTACCCCGGTGCTTTCGATGACGACGGCCTCGCCCTGATCCGCCACGGCTTCGAGCACGTCCTGGAAGCGCCCGAGGAGGAAGCCCGGCACAACTTCGCCTGCAACGCCCATTGCCCGGACGGTCGCCACGTCCTCATCCAGCGAGGATCCCGCGAGACGAACCGGATCCTGCGCGCGGCGGGCTTCGAGCCGGTCGAGGTCGACACCGACGAATTCATCAAGGCCGGCGGCTCGGTGTTCTGCATGAAGCAGATGTTCTGGTAGGCCGGCACGGTAACGCGGGTACGCCCGGGCACACGTACGTGCAAGCCACCTGCCCCATGAAGATCTCCGTCGTCATTCCCGCGCTCAACGAGGCCACACGCATCGAGGCCACGCTGGCCTCTGTCGCCGCGCAACCGGGGCCGCTGGAGATCATCGTGGCGGATGGCGGCTCGGTAGACGGCACGCGGCGGCTGGCGACGCGCCGGGCCACGGTGATCCGGGCACCCCGCGGCCGCGCCCGGCAGATGAACGCCGGCGCCCGGCTGGCTTCGGGGGAGGTTCTGCTGTTCCTCCATGCCGACACGCTCCTGCCCGAATCCGCCTTCAAGCACATCCGCCGGGCCCTCGGCCATCCGGCCGTCGAAGCCGGCACGTTCCGTCTGGCCTTCGATGCCGAACACCCCCTGCTCCGCTTTTACGCCTTCTGCACGCGCTTCCCGCTGCCCGCCCTCGGCTTCGGCGACCGGGGGCTCTTCGTGCGTCGGCAGGTCTTCGAGGCCGTCGGGGGGTTTGCCGACATCCCGATGTTCGAAGACCTGGACCTGGTCCGCCGGCTGCATCGGCGCGGAACCTTCCGGTTCCTGCCCCTTGCCGTGACCACCGCCGCCCGGCGCTTCGAAGCGCGTGGGCTCCTCCGCCAGCAGATGCTCAACGCCTACCTCTGGGCGCGCTACCACCTGGGCACGCCCCCGGACGCCCTCGTCCATCTCTACCCCTACGCGGACGAGGTACGCCGTTGAGGAGCCCATGCCGGGAACGGCCTCTTTCAGGCCACCGTTGCAGTTGCTCGTCCTCCATCCACGCCCTCCGCATCCGCCATGCCTCACATCCTCCTCCCCCCCGGCTGGAACGGCCGTGAGCGAGACGTCACCGACCCCGGCGTCTATCAACACCGCCGTGCCTTCCTGCGGCAGCTCGGGCTGGGCACCGTGGGCCTGCTCACCGCCGGCTCCGCCCTCGGCTGTGCCCGCGAGGTGGCCCCGGGGGCGTCGGCCACGCCCGAAGGCCCGCTGGACACGATCCCGTCCAACGCTCCGCGAGACGGCTACCCCGCCCCGCGCGACGCCCGCTTCACCGTCGAGCGTGCCGCCACCGATCGCCTCAGCGCCTCGTCCTACAACAACTTCTATGAGTTCATCGGGGACCCGAGCGACATCAAGAAGGTCTGGCCCTACACCGGCGACTACGAGCCCTTCCCCTGGACGCTGCGCGTCGGCGGCCTGGTCGAACACCCGTTCGAGATCGGTCTGGAGGATCTGTTCCGCGAGATGGGACTGGAGGAGCGCATCTACCGCTTCCGCTGCGTCGAGGCGTGGTCGATGGTGATTCCCTGGACGGGCTTCCCCCTGCGCAAGCTCATCGACCGCTGCCGCCCGCTCTCGACGGCCACGCATGTTCGGTTCATCTCCGAGAGCCGCCCGCGCCAGATGCCCGGCGTGCGCACGCAGCCCTGGTACGACTGGCCCTACTACGAGGGCCTGCGCCTGGACGAGGCCACCAACGAACTGGCCTTCGTGGCGACGGGGATGTACGGGGAACCGCTGACGAAGCAGAACGGCTCGCCGCTGCGTCTGGCCCTGCCCTGGAAATACGGGTACAAGGGCCCCAAAGCCATTGCCCGCATCGAGTTCGTCAACGAGCAGCCGGCCACGTTCTGGAACGACCTCCAGCCGTCCGAATACGGCTTCCTCTCGAACGTCAACCCCAACATCCCGCATCCCCGGTGGTCGCAGGCCAGCGAGCGGTTCATCGCCAGCGCGTCGAACGTCAACCGGGTGCCGACGGAGCTCTTCAACGGCTACGGGGAATGGGTGGCGGACCTGTATCCGGACGAGCCGCGCGAGCCGACCCGCCCGATCGCTCGTTGAGTGAGGTGCCGTCTGGCCGGGCTCAGGCCGCTCCGGGCTCTGCCACCTGCCGGTAGCCCGGATCGCCCTGGCGGGCCAGATACCGGTTCCAGGCAAAGACCGCCCCGCCGAAGAGCAGCGCCCCGAACAGGCTCATCGCCGCATTCATCGCGGCAATGCGCCACTGCGTCTCGGCGATGTCCGTGATGACCACGTCCTGCGCCGCCCCGGGTTGCACGCGCACTTCCACCTCTTCCCGGCCTTCGAGCCGCGGGGCCAGCGAATGCGGCAAAGCCATCTGCTCCCGCACCAGCTCCCCGCCATCGGGCAGCGGAATCCGCAGGCTGACGTAGTCCAGCGTCACATCCACCCGGTTCGACACTTCCAGGTCCAGCACCTCGGCCATGACGGGCGTACCGGTCTGCAACGTGTCCCGCAATTCGAGGGCCACACGGCCCTGGTTGACGGCCAGAAACAGCAGTAGGGCCGGCACCAGCCAGGCCAGGCGGGAGATCCATCGCAGGGTCGTAGACACGGGAGGCGTCGATGCAGGTGGGCAGGGCTGCCAGACACGCCGCCTCACCGCACAGGTTCCGGCGGTGTGCCCCGGCCCCGGATGCTCGCTCAGCCGAGGAAGAGATACGGCTTCCAGGTGTCGTCCACCGTGCCCATCAGGTCGCGGATGAACATCACATAGCTGGGCCGGAACGGCTTGCTCAGCAGCGGCATCCCGGCCTCCTCGGGGGTGCGGTTGCCCTTGCGGTTGTTGCACCGGTTGCAGGCCGCCACCAGGTTCTCCCACGTATCCCGCCCCCCCCGCGACTTCGGCACGATGTGATCCACCGTCAGATCATCGCGGCTGTGGCAATACTGGCAGCGGAAGCGATCGCGCCGCAATACGTTTTTGCGCGTCAGCATGATGCGCTTGTAGGGGACGCGCACGAACGCCTTCAGCCGCACGATGCTGGGCCAGGGGAACCGCACGGTGGGCGAGCGCACGAAGCGCTCCGGATGCGCAGCGACGACCTCCGCCTTGCGCAGATGGACGAGCACCACCGCCCGCTCCACGCTGCACACGGTGAGCGCGCTGTAGTCCTGATTGAGCACCAGTACGTGACCGTTCATGGCGCACCTCCGACGAGGACAGACGGGTGGGAGATGCCGGGGTGCGCCGGAAACGCCGGGGTTTCTGTGGCGGCAGATCGAGTTGGGAAGGCGACACCTCCAGGCGTTAGGGTGGCAGATCGTAACAGAGCCAATGTACGATGCGGCAAACCTTCCAGAAAAGGGGTTCCAGGATCCGGGGGGTTATCCTTTCATTGGCTCTTGCCCTATGGGCGCTTCTTTGGATTCCAGCACCTCCACCGCGGTTCCCACGCGCAACCACCCCGGCCGGTGCACCAGGGCATTCTGCCCGAACAGCACCTTCCTTCCCTGCCGCCGGTAAGTCGCCAGCGTGCGTAGCGGCTCGCGCCCGGGCTCTGCGGTCTCCGGGTCGATGGTCGTCACCACACACCGGGCACACGGCTTGACGAGGTCCAGCACGACCTCCCCCACACGGATCCGCCGCCAGGTATCCTCCACGAAGGGCTGCTCCGTGCGGACGACCACGTTGGGACGGAAGCGGTGCAGGGTGACGGGAGATGCGAGCCGGCCGTTCAGGTCCGCCAGCGAGGCCGTGCCGATCACCAGCACCGGAAACCCGTCCGCAAAGCTCACGTGGTGCCTTGATGAGGCATACGCGGGATCGACGGGCCGGCGGACGGTGTCGGGGAGGTACACGAGGTGGCAGGGCGTACCCAGATACCGGGTGAACCAGGCGTCGGCATCTGCACCGGCGGGTGAGGCCGGCAGGGAATCATCCCACACGACGACGCGCTCGGTGGCCGGGGCGTCGGGGCGTTCCACCCACATCGCCGGCGCCTCCGGCGCCTCGACGCGTAGCCCGGCTGCGGTCGGCTCCACGCGCACCCGCGCCAGACGCGGATGGCTCCGCTGGGACAGAAACCGCCCATCCGAATCGACCAGCATCCACCGCCGGTCGCCGACGAGGCCGCGGGTTTCGACCTCGGCCTCGGTCAGGGAAAGCCCCCGCGCGGCTTTCAGGGGATACGTCCAGAGTGCATCGAGCGTCATGCGAGAAACGGAACCGATGGAAGAGCATAGTACACGACGTCTGGCGCCGGGAGTTCGCCCCCGCGTGTCCCGCTGTGGACGATGTGCAGGGCCGACCAGGGGACGACGTCCAGAAGGCCTCGCTCGACACCATCTTTCACCCTCTGCTCCATGCAGGACTCCCCACCCTGGATCGAGTTTCAATCCGGCGTACTGCCCTACCGGCGGACGGCTGAAGGGGTGGCGTATCTGCTGGTGACTTCACGTAACCGGGGCCGCTGGGTGATTCCCAAGGGCAGCCTGGAGCCCGACCTCTCGGCGCTCGAATCGGCGCGGAAGGAAGCCTACGAGGAAGCCGGCGTCCGGGGCCACATCCGCCCGGAACCGCTGGGGCGGTACCTGCACCAGCGCCTGGGCATCCCCTCGCTGGTGCAGGTGTTTCTGATGGAAGTGACCGAGTGCCTGGACGAATGGCCGGAGCAGGCCTGGCGCGAACGCCGGTGGATGCCCGTGCCGGACGCACAGGCCCGCGTCCCCGAAGAGGGCCTCCGTCGGCTCATGGCCCGGGCCGAAGCGTGGATCCTCGACCGGCCGTGACGCCGGCGGCCTTCAGCCGGTCGTCATCTCACGAGCCCGGGCCGTCGCCGACTCGGCCCGCAACGAATGGCCGAAGCTCTTGACGACGAACAGAGGACACGGAGCCCGGTGCAACACACGCTCCGTCACGCTGCCCAGCAGCAACCGGCGCAGTCCGGAACGGCCGTGGGTCGCCATGACGATCAGGTCGCTCCCGAGCGCCTCGGCCGTCTCGACGATGACGCGCTCCGGCACACCTTTACGGATGTGCGTCGCGACCGGTACCGCCGGCCTCTCCCCTTCCACCAGCCGGCACAGGGCCTCCTCCGCCCGCTGCTCCGCTTCCCCGACGGCAGCCGGGACGGGCTCGATGCTGTAGGCCGGGGGGAGCACCTGGGTGGGCACGACGTGCAGCACGTCCAGACGCGCCTCATAGCGACGTGCCAGATCCACGGCAACGTGCAGCGCCTCACGGGCGTGCGCGGAAAAGTCGGTGGGCACGAGGATCGCCCCGACGGACGGGGTGGCGTCCGCTCCCGGCTTTTCCCGGACGGCCAGCACCGGGCAGGGTGCCTCACGCACCAGCTCGTCCGTCACACTCCCCACCACAAACCGCCGCACCCCCGAGTGCCCGTGCATACCGATCACGATGAGATCGTACGCTTCACGGGCGACCAGCTTGAGCAGCGCCGCAACCACCCCCACGCCGGGCACGCGTCGGTGCGACACCCGATCCGGGTCGGCCGCCAGCCAGTAGCGCACCGCATCGCTGAGGGGCGGCTCCCCGGCCGTGACGGCGACGTTCACCACGTCCACCGAGGCCTCGTAGCGATGTGCCAGTTCCATCGCATGGGCCAGCGCCAGATCGGCACACCCCGAATAATCGGTCGGGACGAGGATACGGTCGATACGCAGCATATTCCTGACGCTGTCGTCCGGGGAGGTCAGACGCCGGCTCATACCGGCTCCTGCTCCGCCGGGTGCGGTTGCGGGACGGGGACCAGCATCTTCCCGAAGGCCTTCAGCGTGAACACGGGGCACTCCACCGACTGGACGACGTGTTCGGCCACGCTGCCGATCAGGAAGTGCTCCAGCCCCGTCAGCCCGTGGGTCGACATCACCACGAGGTCGCTGCCGAGGGCCTCGGCTTCCTGGACGATGGCATCCGCCGCGCGCCCCGGCCGAACGTGGACGGTCACCGGCACGTCGGGCCCCGGCGTTTCTTCGACGAGCCGCCGAAGGACCTCCCGGCTCTTCTGTTCGATGTCGGGCGTGGCGTCGTAGATCGAGGCATAGATGCCGGTGGTGTAGAACGCCGGATGCACGTACTCCTCGATCACGTGGAGCAGGTCGATGGAAGCCCCGTACAGGCCGGCGAGGGCTTTCGCGTGGACCAGCGCCGCACGGGCATGGGCCGAGAAGTCGACGGGCACGAGCAGCCGCTCGACGGACGGGGGCGCGGATGGCGTCCGGGGGCGGGGGCGGACGGTCAGCACCGGACACGGGGCCCGCTGCACGACCTCCCGGGCCACGCTTCCGAGGAGCATCCGCCGCACGCCGCGCCGTCCGTGCGTGCCCATGACGATCAGGTCGATGTCATGCTCCCGGGCGTAGTCCAGAATGGCCCGGGCCGGCGCGACGTCCCGCGTCATCGCGTGCTCGACCCGCAGATCCCCCGGATCGAAGGCCAGGGGCGCCGCCTCGTCCGGATCCAGCAGGCGGCGGATCACGTCGCGGGCCTTTTCCCCGACGGGCATCTGCGGCTCATCGGGCGCAAGCAGCGCGTCGTGCCGGGTGTCTGCATACAGGACGTGCAGCGTCGCATCCATGCGCCGCGCGAGGTCCAGCGCGTAGGCGAGCGCGTGTTCGGAGCAGGATGAAAAGTCCCGCGCCATCAGGATGTGGCGTACGTGCATCATGGCGGCTCCTCCCCGTGTTCGTCCTCGTGGGTCTGGGCGGGCCTCACCACGACTCGTGCGCTCGCGTGCTCGTGCACTCGGTGAAGCTCTCCGGGGCAACGTAGCCCGTACCGTACCGTGGCCCTGACAGGGATCGACCCGATCTGATCCCCTGCATTCCCCTCACGGGTGGTCAGGGCTTCCCCTGACCCGGCTGTAAGCCGGCGCCTGACCCCTTCCAACGGATCCGGGCCACCCGGCAGGTCGCCGGATGGCCCGGTACCACCACGTCACGCACCATCACAGAGTTCGCATCGAGCCCGGGATCCTGCACCGTCCCGGCCGTGGTTGAGAGATGCCTGTTGAAGACGCCGGGAACGGGAGGAGACTCGGATGCCGACGCCGCCGTTCCTCTGGTCCACACCAGCTGCCATGATGTGAACCGGAACAGGACGTCGTTCGCCGTCTCTGTCGACCGTGTGGTCCGTGGTTGGAAAGAACATGAGTATGTTCTCCCACGAGGATACCCCTCCGGCAGGCCCGGCGATGCCGGTGAATCCACCCGGCGCCTGACGGGGAGGCCTGCCGCGCCGCGTAAGGTGCTCCCCGGCAGGCTGAGGGAGAGCCCTCCGGCGCCGTCAGCCAACGCGCTCGCCCTCGACCCATTGCACGGCGTGCTGCATCAGTTCCGCCGCGGTGTTCAGGTTGAGCTTCGTCTTGATCCGGGCCCGGTAGGACTCGACGGTCTTGACCGAGAGGTGCAGTTGCTCGGCGATCTCCCGCGTGCTCAGCCCCCGGCCGGTCAGCTCGAAGACCTCGAGTTCCCGGTCGCTGAGCACCTCCAGAGGCGACTGCGCCAGCGTCTTCCGGCCCGTCACCATGCCCATCAGCAGGCGCTCGTTGATCTCCTCCGACACGTAGATGCCGCCATTGAGCACCCGCCGCACGGCTTTGACGATAACCTGGCCGGCTTCGAGCTTCATCACGTACCCACGCGCCCCGGCCCGGATCGCGCGCTCGGCATAGAGCGACTCGTCGTGGCGGGACACCACGAGGATGCCCAGGTCCGGCTTCCGGGCGTGCATGTGCTTGATCAACTCCAGCCCGCTCATGCCCGGCAGCGAGATATCCACGATGGCGAGATCAGGGTCATATTTCTCCAGCGCTTCAAGCCCCTCCTCCGCGTTCGATGCCTGGCCGACCATGACGAGGTCCGGCTCGGCTTCCAGCGTCATGGCCAGCCCCTTGCGCATCAGGGGATGGTCGTCGATGATGATGAGCTTATACATGGTCGTGTCCGTCTGGTGTTGAAAGGTCAGGGTCGATGGCCGCGTGAGGACGTCATGGCCGCCTCCGGGCGAGGGAGTTGACAGCGAATCTCGGTTCCGCCGCTCTCCCGGCGGCGGATGTCGAGCTTGGCCCCCATGATCCGGGCACGGTATCGCATGATGTGGACGCCCATGCCGCGCTTCTCTTCGTCCAGCATCTCGGGGAAGCCCACGCCGTCGTCCACCACGCGCAGGATCACCTCATCGTTTTCACGCTCCATGTGGATGGTCACGTGCGTGGCTTTGCCGTGCTTGACGGCGTTGCTGACAGCTTCCTGCGCGATGCGGTAGAGATGGGTGGCGACCGAGTTGTCATGGACCGGCACCTCCTCCTCCGCGACGAGGTCGCACCGGATGCCGAAGAGCCGCTCGGCGTTGGAGGCCAGCCGCCGCAGCGCCGTCATCAAGCCACCGGCATCGAGTTCCACCGGCGTCAGACCGCGCGTGAGGCTCCGGGCATACTGATCCGCCTCCTGGATCAGTTCGGCGATCTCCTGGACCTGACGGGCTTCCTCCAGCCCTTTTTTCTCCATCTGCCGGGCGAGGCTCTGGCTGATCAGGCCGATCCCCGTCAGCATCTGCCCGAGGCCGTCGTGCAGGTCCTGCCCGATGCGGCGCCGCTCTTGATCGCTGATCCGCAGGATCTCCCGCTCCATCTGCCGCCGGGATGAAATGTCCCGCACGATGCCGCTGTAGATCCGCCGGCCATTGAGCCGCACCTCGCTCACGGCCAGATCCATCGGAAAGATCTCCCCGTTTTTGCGCTGTCCGATGATCTCGCGCCCGATCCCGATGATCTTGCGCCGACCGGTCCGGTGATAGTTCTCGATATAGCCATCGTGCTCCTCGCGGTAGGGCGAGGGCATCAGGACCCTGACGTTCTTCCCGATGACCTCCTCGGCCGTGTATCCGAAGATCCGCTCTGCCGCGGCATTGAAGGATTCGATGCAGCCGCGTTCATCGATGGTGATGATGCCGTCTACCGTGGTGCTGAGGATGGCGCGCGCCTTGGCCTCGCTCTCCCGCAGCGCCTCCTCGGCCGCCCGCGCTTTGATCGTCTCGGACAGGATGTTGACGACGGCCTGGACGAAGTCGACGTCCTGTTTCCCGAAGGCACCGGGCGCCGGGGCGAAGACCGCGAGCACCCCGAACGGCTGCGTGCGCCCATCGATGACGAGGCACAGCCCACTCCGCACGTCGGCGTCGAGCATCCACGGCGGCAGGGCGAAGCGCGTCTCCGCAGCGGCATCGTCGATGACGATGGGGGCGCCGTCGTGCAGGGCATAGCCCGGCAGATAGGCCGGGCCGGGGGGCACCTCCGTCTCGGGAGGCAGGGCGGGCTCCCAGCCCCAGGCGGCTTGAAGGCGAAACGTCGCCTCGGGCGTCTCCGCCGTCAGGATCACCCCGCACCGCGCGTTCAGGGCGGCCACGGTGCCCTGAACGGCATAGTCCAGCATGGTCTGCACGTCGGTCCGTGCCAGCGCCTGCTTGCCCAGTTCGGCGACGACGGCCTGCTGGCGGGCCCGCGCCGCCAGCTCGGCCTCGCTGAGCCGGCGGCGGCGCTTGGCGTGCACCTTGCGCTCCAGAAACTGCATCCGCGCGTTGAACCGGGCCGCCTCCACCGTCCCCAGGTAAAAATCGTCGATGCCGTGGTCCTCCAGGATGTCCAGCATCGAGGCCCCCGACTCATCGGGCAGGACGATCAGGATCGTTCGCTCGATGCCTTTCTCTCCGGCCCAGATCTCGCGGCACGCATCTAGGTCGGCTTCATCGGTCAGGATCAGCACAAGCAGCGGAGGGTCCGTCTCGGCGCAGTGCTGCCGGGCCTCATCCGGGCGGGCACAGACCTGCACGTCGTGCCCCCGGCGCGTCAGGATGGCCGCCACCTCCGAGCGGAGTGAGGCGGCTTTTCCGTAGAGCAAGGTCTGCATGAGGAGCCTCAAGGCGTTCGGGCGGGGCCTCCGGCACGCCGGTGCATCACACGGCCGCCGGGGGCACCCTGATCGGTCAGCGGGAATGTACGACACACCATGAGGGCAGAAAGCGATCCTCTCCCTACGTTCGGCGTAGGGAAAACCCCCACAGAAAAGCCCGGGCTCCGCTGAAGGAACCCGGGCTTCCACCGCAGATCCGGCGTGCGGGGACCCGTCAGGGCATATCGTACGTGGTGACGAACGCCTCGGCGGCGAAGAACTCGGGCAGACCGAGGCGGTTGAGCTCGTCGGCCGTGTTCCGGTTGCGGTCCATGGCGCGCTGCCAGAACTCGCGGGTGTCGTAGGCCCCCGGGAACATGGCCCGGTCCTTCTGGCTCTCGTGCTTGAAGATGGCCTCGATCTTGCGGTCCAGGTCTGCTTTGGACAGCGGGATGAACACGTCCGCCCGGGCGATCTCCCACTCCTGCCAGGCGCCCCGGTAGAGCCAGACCTGCGGCTTCGCGACGCCTCCGCCGGCGGATTTCGTCTTCCGTGCGCCTTTTTTGTCCTTGCCGGACTCGTCCGCCTCGGCCGGATCGGACTGCTGGTTGTAGAGCTTCAGAGCCTCCCGGATGGCGAAGTAGCACATCCGATGCGTGCCGTGCGGGTCCGAGAGGTCGCCGGCCACGAAGACGTGATCGGGCTTGACCTCGTTGAGCAGATCCAGCACCTTCTGGATGTCCGCCGGCCCCACGGGCGACTTACGCACGCGGCCGGTCTTGTAGAAGGGCATGTCCATGAAGCGTGCGTGCTCCGGCCCCAGGCCCATCACCTCGATGCCGGCCACCGCCTCGGAGTAGCGAATGTAGGCCTTGAGCCGCTGGATCTCCTCCAGGTCGACCTCACCCGGCCCTTTCTTCTCCAGGAACTTGAGCAGCCGATCCTTCTGCGCGTGCACCTTCTGCATCAGCTCCGGGTCGGCCCCCAGCACCTCCATCGCCATGTCCATGAACTGCAGGTAGCGCCGCACGTCCGCATCGAACACGGCCACGGACCCGTTCGTCATGTAGGCGACGAGCACCTCGTTCTTGTTCGCGACGAGCTTGTCGAGCATCCCTCCCATCGAGATGACGTCGTCGTCCGGGTGGGGGCTGAAGACGATGACGCGCTTTTTCTTGAAGAGATAATCGGGATAGATGATGCGCTGGCGCAGGTCCTCGAACACCTCCCGGCACAGCACGTCGATGGACGGATAGCGGTTGGCCAGGCTGTGGAGGTGGTTGTTGAAGAAGTCGCTGGCCTCCAGGCGCAGGATGGCCTTGCCGACCTTCTCGGAGAGCCAGATCACCGCCCGTTTCGTCATGGCCGGGTCCCAATCGACCTCCTTGACCACCCAGGGCGTCTCCTCGCGCGTCAGCGCCGAGGCGGCAGCCCGGTCCACGTAGAACGTGGCGTTGCGGTGGAGTTGGAGGAAGGAGGCCGTCACCTCCCGCGTGGGCTCCTCCTCCACGGCCCGGCGCACGATGGGGGCCTTGTGCTCGCCGGTGGCGAGCAGGATGATCTCCCGCGCTTCAAGGATGGTCCCGACGCCCATGGTGATGGCATGCCGCGGGACGTTCTCCTCGCCGAAGAAGTCGCTGGCGGCATCCCGCCGCGTGATCTCGTCCAGCACCACCAGGCGGGTGCGCGTCTCCATGCCGGAGCCGGGTTCGTTGAACCCGATGTGCCCGCTCCGCCCGATGCCCAGCAGCATCAGGTCGATCCCCCCGGCCTTCTCGATGGCGAGTTCATAGGTGACGCAGTAGGCATCGACCTCCTCGAGAGGAATGTCGCCCCGGGGAATGTGGATGTTCTCGTCCGGGATGTTGACGTGGTCGAAGAAGTTCTCCCGCATAAACCGGTGATAGCTCTGGAGGCTGTCCGGTGAGATGGGGTAGTATTCGTCGAGGTTGAAGGTGATGACGTTCGAGAGGTCGAGGCCCTGATTCTGGTGCATGTACACCAGTTGCTGGTAGACCCCGATGGGGGTGGAGCCCGTGGGCAGGCCGAGGACGACGTGCTGGCCGACGGCCCGGCGCTCCTCGACCAGGTTGGCAATGCGACGGGCCACCTGGTAGGCGATCTGGGCCGGCTCCTCGAAGATGAGTACCGGCAGCCGCTCGCGCTGCGTCCCTTCGTTCATGGAGTGCGTGAGTTGCCGGGCCTTGGGCAGGTCGATCGTGGGGGATGACCGGGGCATGGTCGTGCGCATGTTGAGTGAGAAGGTATGCGGGATACCACCGTCAGGGCGGCGGCGCGGAGCGCGCAACATACGTCCGGACGCCGTCCTTCTTCAACGACGAGCCGCCATCTTGCGAAAGGCTTTACAGAAGCATCCCGGCAGCCCGAGAAGCGGACGGCGCCGGCGCTACAACAACCCGAACAGCCCCGGCAGCCACAGGCTCAGCGCCGGGACGTAGGTCACGATGAGCAGGGCCAGGATCATCGCCGCGAACAAGGGCAGCAGCGGGCGCACCACGCGGTCGATGGTCGTCTGCGCCACGGTGGTGCCCACGAACAGCACGCTGCCCACCGGCGGCGTACAGATGCCCACGCACAGGTTCAGCACCATGACGATCCCGAAGTGCGTCGGGTCCATCCCCAGCTCGATGGCAATGGGCAGAAAGATCGGCGTGAAGATGAGCACCGCCGGTGTCATGTCCATGAACGTCCCGACGACCAGCAGGATGAGGTTGATGATCAGAAAGATCACCACGCGGCTGTCCGTCAAAGCGATCAGGGCCGCGCTGATGCTCTGTGGGATGTTTTCGTAGGCCATCACCCACGACATCGCCATCGACGTACCGATCAGCAGCATCACGATAGCCGTTGTCCTGGCACTATCGAGCAGAATCCTGGGCAGGTCGCTCATCTTCATCTCCCGGTAGGCCACCGAAAGGAGGAAGGCGTAGAGCACCGCCACCGCCGCCGCCTCGGTCGCCGTGAAGATCCCCGCCACGATCCCGCCGATCACCACGATGATGAGGAAGAGGCTGGGAATGGCGTCGATGAACCGCTTGAAGGCGACCGTCACCGAGAGCCGCTCGGCCGTCGGGTACTTCTTGCGGAAGGCATGGTAACCGGCCACGACGGCCAGCGCCAGGCCCGTCAGGATACCCGGGATGTACCCGGCCACGAAGAGCGCGGCGATGGAGACGCCCCCGCTGGCGAGCGAGTACACGATGAGGATGTTGCTCGGGGGAATCAGCAACCCCGTCGTGGACGAGGTGATGTTGACGGCCGCGGTGAATTCGCGATCGTAGCCCTCTTTCACCATCGTCGGCGTCATCATGCCACCGATGGCCGAGGCCGCCGCCACGGCCGAGCCGGAGACGGCTCCGAAGAGCATGGCGGCGAGGATGTTGACGTAGGCCAGCCCGCCCGGCAGCATCCCGAGCAGGGATTTCGCCAGGTCGATCAACCGCCGGGCGATGCCGCCCTGGTTCATCAATTGCCCGGCCAGGATGAAGAACGGAATCGCCAGCAGCGCGAACGAGTCGAGGCCCGTCGCCATGCGCTGCGCCACGGTGGTCAGCGCCGGGAGGGTCTGGATGCTGAAGAGCATCGTGATGAGGGTACTGACCCCGATGCAGAAGGCGATCGGGACTCCCACAGCCAGCAGCACGGCAAAGCTGAGGGCCAGGATGAGGACTTCCATCCACTCCATGAGCGTACGGGTAGGTTCGGCCGGCCGGAGACCGGGATGAGCGAAACGTCAATCGATGGTGAGCCCGGGCGGGAGCGGTTCGTCCGTCCCGTTGCCGTCTGCGTCGGCCCCCGCCGCCAGCCGGCGGCGTAGCTCGACCATGTGCGCCACGTTGTAGAACACGATGAGCAGGCCGCTGACCGGCAGAACGATGTAGACGTAGCCCAGCGGCACCTGCAACGCGGCCGAGGTCTGCTCCAGCGCCAGCGTCACGTAGACGAGCTGCGTGCCGCCGATGATCATCACGGAGACGGCAAAGAGCAGCACGATCGACTCGATGAACAGGTCGGTGTAATAGCGGCGGGCGCCGGTCTGCTTGCGCGGAAACAGGTCGATGGCCAGGTGAATGCGCTGCCCCACCCCGTAGCCGGCCCCGAGCACCCCGAGCCAGATGAGCAGGTAGCGAGACAGTTCATCGGTGAACGCGCTCGGGTCGCCCAGGATGAAGCGAGTGAAGACCTGCCACAGCACGTTGAGCGTCATGACGGCCATCAGGACGACCAGGAACCCGGCCAGGACCCGGTCCACGGCGGCTTTGAGTCGAAGCATGAGTCAGGGTTGCATGGGGGTGGATTCCGTCGCGACGCCGACCTCCGCCTCCGGCATCGACTGGATGGCCTGGATGTAGCGGTAGATCTGCTGATCGACCGGATCGTCGGAGTCGCGGTAGTCGTCGTAAATGGGTTGCACACGTTCGACGAAGGGCCTTTTGTCGGGGCGGTAGACGGTGACGCCGGCCGCCTGGACTTCCCGCAGCGCCTCATCGCTGGCCTCCTTCCAGAGCCGCCGCTGGTACACGGCGGATTCGCTGGCGGCCTCCTGCAGCCAGGCTTGCTGCTGCGGCGTCAGGCTCTCCCAGATCGTGGTGCTGATGAGCACCACATCGGGCACGGACGTGTGCTCGTCGAGCGAATAGTGCGGCGCGATCTTGTAGTGCTGCGACGTGTAGAACGACGGCGGGTTGTTCTCGGCCCCGTCGACCACGCCCTGCTGGAGGGCCGTGTACAGCTCACCCCAGGCGATGGGTGTGGGCGAACCGCCCAGGACGCTCACCATGCGCTGCGCGGAAGGGCTTTCCTGCACCCGTATTTTAAGCCCGGCCAGGTCGTCCGGGTGCAGGATCGGCTTATCCTTGGTGTAGAAGCTGCGGCTGCCGGCGTCGTAGAAGCACAGCCCGCGCAGCCAGAACGGTTCGCTGCTCAGGAGCAGCTCCCGCCCGATCTCGCCGTCGAGCACCTCGTAGCTGTGCTCGATGTCCCGGAACAGGTAGGGCACGCTGAGCAGGCTGTAGACCGGCGCGAAGCCTTCCATCACCGCCGCCGACACCTTCGTCATGCCCAGGCTGCCGATCTGCAACAGCTCGACGAGTTGGCGCTCGTTGCCGAGTTGCTCACTCGGATAGACGTCGATGGTCATGGTGCCGCCGGACTTCTCCTCCAGGCGCTCGGCCATGTAGAGCATGGCGCGATGCACCGGGTGGAACGTATCCAGCCCGTGCCCCATCTTGATGACGACCCGGTCCGGGTCGGCCTGATGGGTCAGCCCGAGCAGCACACCGGCCAGCACCACCAGCCCGGCGATCAGGCACAGCGCCGGCAAGGTTTTCAGGTGTTTCATGACGTCGTCGGGGGGTCGAGGGAAACCATGCGGGGCGGAAAGATAGAGAACATGTGAAGCAGAACCAATGTGCGCGTCCGGCTCTCAGGCTCGGGCACGCCCGGCATGGTGCCGGCAGGTGTTTTCCAGCCAGGCATGCCAGACGGCGGTGATGAGCAGCCCCAGCATCTCCCGCGCGCGCTCTCCGTCGTCTTCCAGAAAGTGGTCAAACACGTACGCAAAGCCGTCCGTCCGCACGATGTCCACGGCGATCCAGCCTGCCCACACGAGCGCGATGAGGCCGAGCAGGCCCGGTATCCAGGGCGGCATCGGCCGGAGCACCAGCCATCCGCTGGCCACGGCCGTAGCACCATAGAGGGCCACCCAGGGGAGGGCGTCCGTGTCGTTCAACTGGAAATAGGCCCAGCTGACGAACAGCAGCACGCCCCCCCCGGCCAGCAGCTTCTTCCAGGTCGCCATGGACGCCTCAGTGCTCGGCGAAGGCCGCGTCGAAGGCCACGGCCGACGGCTTGAAGTCGTACCGGCGGACGTTGGTGCACGACTCGGCCGCCCCGTGCTCGCGGTCCATGCCGATGTCCTCCCACTCCACCGACAGCGGCCCCTCGTAGCCGATCCGGTTGAGCGCCCGGATGATCTCCTCGAAGTGGATGTTGCCGCGCCCGATGGAGCGGAAATCCCAGTAGCGATCCACGTCGCCGAAGTCCAGGTGCCCGCCGAAGACGCCCGAGGCCTTGCGGGTGTCGGACCACCAGACGTCCTTCATGTGCACGTGGTAGATGCGATCGCTGAACTCGTAGATGAAGCGCACGTAATCGACGCCCTGATAGCCGAAGTGGCTCGGGTCGTAGTTGAACCCGAACGCCTCCCGGTGCTTCAGCGCCTCCAGCGCCCGCCGCGCCGAAGCGATGTCGAAGGCGATCTCGGTCGGATGCACCTCCAGCCCGAACCGGACACCGACCTCGTCGAACACGTCGAGAATCGGGTTCCAGCGGTCGGCAAAATCCTGGAAGCCTCTGTCGATCAGGCCCGGCGTGTTGGGCGGGAAGGAATAGAGATAGGGCCAGATGGAGCTGCCCGTGAACCCGTTGACGACGCGCACGCCGAGCCGGGCAGCGGCCCGGGCCGTGTTCTTCATCTCCTCGGCGGCGCGCTGCCGCACGCCCTCCGGGTCGCCGTCGCCCCAGACGCGCGCGGGCACGATGGCTTTGTGCCGCTCGTCGATCTGGTCGCACACGGCCTGCCCGACGAGGTGATTGCTGATGGCCCAGACCTTCAGGCCATACCGGGCCAGCAGGTCGTGCCGGCCCTGGCAGTAGCCGTCGTCGCTGAGGGCTTTTTCGACGTCGAAGTGATCGCCCCAGCAGGCCAGTTCGAGGCCGTCGTAGCCCCACTCGGCGGCTTTGCGGGCCAGGGTCTCCAGGGGCATATCCGCCCACTGGCCGGTAAAGAGGGTAACAGGACGTGCCATAACGATAGGTTCAGGATAGGGTTGAAGGAAAGCCGAACGGGTCGCGGCCGTGCCGGACGGAGCCAGCGACGACGCGCCCTCAGGTGTACTGCGGCGCCAGCTCGTCGCGGACGCGCTCCAGCAACCGCTTCGTGGCCCGGATGCCGTCCGGCTCGCTGAGGCCGTTGCCCTCGTACTCGATGCCGACGAACCCGCGATACCCGGCATCGAGGACGATCTTCATCAGACGGACGTAGTCTTTATCGCGCTCGTTGCCCTGTTCGTCGAACTCGTGGCTCTTGGCGCTGACGGCCTTCGCGTAGGGCATCAATTCTTCGACGCCCTGATACCGGTCATACTCCTCGCCTTCACGAATGCGGAAGTTGCCGAAGTCCGGCAGCGTCCCGACGCGGGGATGATCGACCAACTCCATCACGCCGACGAGCCACCGGGCGTTGCTGGAATAACCGCCGTGGTTTTCCACGAGCACGTTGATGTCGTGCCCGTCGGCGAACTCGCAGAGCCGACGGAGCCCGTCGGCGGCCAGGCGCTGCTGCTCTTCGTAGCTGCCTGCGCTGGCGGCATTGACCCGGATGGAATGGCAGCCCAGGTAGGCCGCGGCCTCCACCCATTTGTAATGGTTCTCCACGGCCTGGCGGCGGGCGGCTTCATCGGGGTCCCCGAGGTTGCCCTCGGCGTCGCACATGATGAGGACGTTGACCAGCCCCTCCCCGTCCGCGCGGGTCTTCATCTCGTTGAGGTAGGCGGTATCCTGCGCCCTGTCGAAGAAGAAGGTGTTGACGTACTCCACCCCGTCGACCCCGTAGGTTCGCCGAGCCTCGGTGATGAAGTCGAGGTGGCTCAGCTCGCCCCGGTAGAGCGAGGACGGATCGGTCTGCAAGGCCCGCCCGAAGGCCGCCCAGTCCCCGGAGAGCGCGTCCCCGAAGATGGCGCGATGCAGCGACCACTCGGCCAGGGAGATCTTGAAGAGCGGTTCGGCGGAGGCGGTGGCGGCGGGCATGTCGGCGTCGGAGGGCTGGCAGCCGGTCAGGCCGAGGCCGGCGCCGAGGCCAGCGCCGAGGCCGGCCCCGACACCGAGCGAGGTCTGAAGAAACCGGCGTCGCGTGTAGCGCATGGTTCGATGATGGTCTGGTAGCAGGTCAGGCGAAGGGGCGGGCATCTCAGGCGACGTCCACCCAGGTCTGCCGGGCGTGGCTCTCCAGCACGGCCTCCACGATTTTCACCTCCCAGTGCCCGTCGGCAAAGGTCGGGAAGTCCTCGGGATCCTGCCCGGGCGTGTGGCCGGCGCGGATGTAGCGATAGAAATTGCGGAACAGGTTCTTCGGCCCGTCGGGGTAGCCCTCGGGATGACCGCCGGGATAGTGCGCGTAGGTGCGGGCGTTGGCGTCGAGGAGCGCCGGGTCCTTGATGAGGACCTCGTTCGGACGGTCGCGCGAGCCGATCCACAGCTCGTTGGGGTTTTCCTGGTTCCACGAGATCGCCGCCTTGCTGCCGTCGATCTCGAACCACTCCCGGTTCTTGCGGCCGGCGCTGACCTGCGAGACGGTCATCACCCCGCGCGTTCCGCCCTCGAACTCCATGATGACGGCGCCGATGTCTTCCGTGTCGATGGGTACCTCGTCATACTCCGCCGCGGCGCCGGTCTCTTTCCCTTTGAACGTCTCGACCTCCTGCCGGGGCTTCTTGCGGGTGGTATGGACGGTGTGCAGATGGGCCAGGACGCGCTTGATCTTGCGGCCGGAGATGAACTGCGTCAGGTCACACCAGTGGGATCCGATGTCTGCCACGGCCCGGGACGCCCCGCTCACCTTCGACTCCAGGCGCCAGTTGTAGTCGGTGTCGTAGAGCAGCCAGTCCTGGATGTAATGGCCGTGGATGAGGTAGAGCTCGCCCAGCTCGCCGCGTTCGACCATGCCACGGGCGTGCTGGATGAGGGGGTAGAACCGGTAGTTGAAGTTGATGGCCGTGACGACGCCTTTCTCGGCGGCCAGCCGTACCAGCTCGTCCGATTCCTCGGAAGTCAGCGTCAGCGGTTTCTCCGAGAGGACGTGCTTGCCGGCCTGCACGAGCGCCTTGTTGATCGCGAAGTGGAGATTGTTCGGCGTGCAGTTGTGCACGGCCTCGATGTCTTCGTCGGCCAGGATCGCCTCCCAGTCGTCATAGACGACCGGGATCTCGAACTGGTCGGCGAGTTCCCGGGCGCGGGGGCGGTCGATGGAGGAGATGGCTTTGATGCGGACGCCGGGGACGCGGCGCAGCCCTTCGATGTGGGCGGCACCCATGAACCCGGAGCCAATGACGGCAACCTGTATCGTGCGCATGTGATGCGGAGGGGAATCTGTGAGGGGAGTGGGAAAAGGCCGGGATATTCCCGGCCGGCGGGTATGGGTCTGACGGGGGGAGCGAGCCGCGCGGCGGCCGTGGGCCGGAGCGCAGGCGGGGCTCAGCCGCCCGGCGGGGTGTAGCGGGCGTCCACCCAGGTGCCCTTCCGGCCGCTTTCGATGGCGGTGTGGATGAAGTGCACCCCGATGGCCCCGTCCTGCACGGTCGGGAAGTCGAGGTCGAAGGCGCTCGGCTCTTCGCCGGCGAGGCGTGCGGCGATGGTCCGTCCGGCGTTGCGGTAGACGTTGGCGAATGCCTCGATGAAGGCTTCGTGATGTCCGAACGGCAGGCGGCTGTTGTGCTGCGCAATGGGCGAGACGGCATCCAGGTAGTCGTTGCCGTGCTTGTAGATCTGCTCCGGCTGATCCACGTAGCGCACGTGCAGGTAGTTGGGCGCTTCCTGCCGCCACTTGAGGCTCGCCTCGCTGCCGTAGACCCGGATCGTCAGGTTGTTCTCCTCCCCGACCGAGATCTGCGAGCAGTACAGGATGCCCCTGGCGCCGCCTTCGTAGTGCACCAGCATGTTGGCGTCGTCCTCCAGCTGGCGGCCCGGCACGAAGGTCGTGATGTCCGCGCAGAGCCGCTCGATGCGCAGCCCCGTGATGTAGCGGGCCAGGTTCTCCGCGTGCGTGCCGATGTCCCCCACGGCCGACGAGACGCCGGCCTGCTTCGGGTCGGTACGCCAGACGGCCTGCTTGGCCCCCTCCGCCTCGAACGGCTTGTAGAGCCATCCCTGCGGGTACTCCACCACGATCTTGCGGATCGTGCCGAGCTTGCCCTGCCGCACCATCTCCCGCGCCAGCTTCACCATCGGGTAGCCCGTGTAGTTGTGCGTCAGCGCGAAGACGATGCCGTGCCGGTCGACCAGCCGGCACAGTTCCTCGGCGTCCTCCAGCGTGGTCGTCATCGGCTTGTCGCACACCACGTGGAAGCCGGCCTCGATCGCCATCTTGGCCACGGGGAAGTGGACGTGATTGGGCGTGACGATGGAGATGAAGTCCATCCGCTCCCCTTCGGGCAAGCGGCTCTCTTTTTCGATCATCTCCTGGTACGACCCGTAGACGCGGCTCGGGTCGAGATGCAGCGCCTCGCCCTGCGCCCGGGACTTCTCGGGGTCCGACGAGAAGGCGCCGGCCACGAGGTTCATCTCGCCGTCGAGCGCGGCCGCCATGCGGTGTACGGCGCCGATGAAGGCACCGGGGCCGCCACCGACCATTCCATAGTTCAGTTTTCTACCGAGTGGCATGTTCAGTCAGGTGAGTCAGGGGATTCCGTGGGGTTCCGGGAGGCGCCTCGGCCCGGCCGGGGCTGCCTCCATGAGCGCACGTAAGCTCAGAAATTCCGGGCGGACCTTCAACGTCTGGCCGCGACCGGGTTCACGTCGGGCCGCCACCGGGTCCCGCGTCCCCGCCTGCGGGTTCGCCGTCGGCCCGGAGGCGTTCCGGCACGCGCGGCCGGGAGCCGGCGGGGTGGCCCGACCGGGGTTCGCGGGGATCGGGCCCTCAGACGTCCAGGATGAACCGGGCCGCCGCACTCAAGCGCCGGCGCGTCTCCTCGCGGAGAAAACGTCGCTGGTCGATCTGCTGCACCTGGTCGCGCCGGCAGAAGTACGAGTGGATGGCCCGGCGGGGGCGGTCGGTGCGGTTGCGGGTGCCGCCGTGCCAGGTGTGCGAGTTGAAGATCACCACCGTCCCCGCCGGCGCCACGATCTGGATCTCGTCCGGATGCGGAGCCGTCGGGTCGGCCAGGGCCTCCTGCGGGGTCGTGCCCCAGCGGTGCGACCCCGGCACGATCCGCGTGGCCCCGTTCTCCTCGGTGAAGTCGTCCAGCAGCCAGATCGAGTTACAGACCTTGAACTGGCCCGGCGGCACCGCCTCGGGCCAGTCCACGTGCAGCGCCTGGAGGCCGTCGCCGGGCCGGGCGGCGCGGTAGTTCAGCGAGGAGAGCTTGAAGGCCTCGCCGATGACGTGCCCCACGGCGGCCAGCACGCGGGGATGGGTGAAGCAGATCTCGAAGAGCGGGTCCTTGTTGACCAGGTCGCTCAGCCGATCCACCCCCTGCTCGGCCCGGTGCCGGATGTTGCCGGAGGTCCTCAACTCACTTCCCGCCGCGGCCCCCTCCTCCTCCAGCAATTCCGCCAGACGCGCATTGAAGGCGTCCACCTGCGCCCTCGTCAGGATGCCGCCCAGGGGGAGGTATCCGTGTGTGTCGAGAAATGCGATCTCATCGGCAGACAGCACAGCGTCATGGACCCCGAGCGCTTCGAGCGCCTGTTCCATCGTAAGGGTTTCCGTGGACATCAATGTCAGAACAGGTCTTCAGTGTGATTACGCCCGAACTGGAACCGTTGAAACAGCGCATCGGCCCGCCGCGCTGCAAGACGAGCCGGCGGGCCGATGCTTCAGACAGAACACGGGCGCCTAGACTGCCGTGGCCGCGGCCGCTTCTTCCGACGCCTCGGTCAGGACCACGGGCTTGTAGCCCCCCTTCGTCTTGAAGTAGAGGATCAGCCCGATGTAGCAGAGGAACATGAAGGCCGGAAGCATCGCCACGGTCAGCAGGGCGTCTTTGCGCCCCTGCTCCTGGATCTCCGCGATCTCGGCGGCCTCCTCGGGCGGGGCCGTTGCCAGCGCCTCCACGTTGAGCGCGCTGTAGTGGCCGAAGAGGCCGTCCCGCTCGACCAGGTACTCGCTGGCCATCTCCGGCTCCCGCTCCATGAGCAGTTCGGCATTGGACACGTCCTGGATGTAGCCGAGGAACGGCGCGCCGACGATGCCCACGGCGATCATCCCCACACCGGCGATGCCGTTGAGCGTCAGCGCCCCGCCGCGCGGGAACTGCTCGGCCACGATGCCGAGGGTCGTGGGCCAGAAGAACGTCTTGCCGACGCCGTAGAGCGTGGCGGCCAGCAGAATGGTGATCGCGGCGCCGGCCTGCGACAGCGCCACCAGCCCCAGGCACGCCAGCACCGAGCTGAGCGCCAGCAGCCCGAGGGGGTTCAGCCGGTGGACGATCGGGCCGGCGTTGAACCGCAACACCATCATGATGGCCGAGGTGTAGACCAGCACCCAGCCGGCCGCCAGCCCGATCTGCTCCATGGAGTTTTCCATCAGCACCGTGATCCAGCTATCCACGCCGAGCTCCGTCGTCGCCAGCGGGATCATCAGCAGCAACAGGAAGATGAACAGCGGCCGACCCAGCGACCGCGTGTAGGCGGCATAGATGCCCACCAGGACCAGCGTCACGATCACATTGGTCCACACCGACCAGTCCAGCACGGCCCCGACCTGGAAGACGATCATCGACGCAATGATGAGCGCCCCGACGGCCCCGACCTCACGCAGCATGTCCCGGTAGGACGTCCCGGCCGCCACGCGCTCGTTGACGGGGAACGACTCCTTGACCAGCATCACCGCGTAGATGACGGTGGGGATCAGGATGATGGCGATCTTCCAGCGCCACGGGATGTCGCCCAGCATGATGGCGAGGATGCCCCCCACAACGAGGCCGCCGGGCCATCCCGCGTGCAGGATGTTCAGCCACTTCGTCTTCTGCTTGTTGAAGACCGTCGCCACGACGGGGTTGATGTACGCCTCCACGGTGCCGCTGCCGAGTGCAAGCACGAAGGTGCCCAGGTACATCAGCGTGTAGCCGTCGGCCATGAGGATCAGGACGGTCGAGAGGGTATGGCAGATCAGGCCGAACCACATCGCGACCTTGTAGCCGATCTGGTCGATGATGAGGCTGAAGAGGATGATGGAGATGGCAAAGGGCCAGAGGCCGGCCCCCAGGATCTCGCCCACCTGCGTCTCGGTAAGGCCGAACTCGGCCCCCCAGGCATCCGCCGTCAGCGCCCGGGCGATGAAGCCGAACGAGGTGGCGACCAGCGCGATGAAGCAGCCCCAGAAGAGCCGCTTGCTGTGAATGGGTTCGGAACCTGATGCAGCGGTAGCATGAGCCATGGCAATCACATGAACGGTTCAGGGATGGGAAAGGCGCGATGCGCTCAGGGAGGGACACCGTCCGCCGCCCCCTCTGCACGGGCGTTCTGGAAACGCTTCCAAGTACCGGACTCGTGATGGGGCATCCGGCACACGCTGCCTGCGGTGGTTCGGCCGTTCTCTTGATACGGCTTCGTCGCAAAATTTTCAACAAGGCGCATCGGGGAATATACCGGCGTCTGCATAGCACACCGGCGTCCTGCCGTCACCCTGCATCCCGGAGGCCTCCCGGCGCTGTGTTCACCGGTACTCGTAGAGTTCGATGACCTGCGAGCGGGTGACCTGCGCCCCGCTGACGTCGTCGGTGACGGTCACGGAGAAGGTGTAGGTGCCGGGCTCCACCTTGCCGACGTCGATCTCGGCGACCTCGACCGTGGAGGACTCGGCGCCGCTGCGCTCGGTCTTCAGCGAGAGCGTCGGGCCGTCCTTGCCGCGCCGGAACAGCCCGCCCCGGCGTTCCGCGCCGTTCGTCGCATCCAGGGTGTACTCGACCGTGAAGGCCGTCTGGTCGTTGCCGTCGTAGGTGAGGTTGTAGATCTCGAAATAGACGAAGACGGATTGCCGCGTGGAATAGCGGTGTAACGGATTGGGAGAAACGTAGAGTCCGTTGCGGTTGAACTTGCTGACGGACGAAGCCGGGCGGATCTCGTCGGCCATGAGCAGGTCACTCATCGCCAGGCCGGGCCGGCTGAAGTCCGGTGCGGCGTAGGTCGTCGTGTGGCCGCCGAGTTGCCGGGTCTTCTCATACTGCCCGTGCAAGGCGACGTGGTAGGAGTCCGGGGGCACCGTGATGCGGAAATAGTCGATCAGCGCCGTGGTCACGTCCGGGCTGGCCGGGACCTTCTTCTGCTCGGCGTGCTCCCGGACCGGCGTCCAGTCCATCCGGTGGAGGGCGTAGCCCATCTCGATGGGAAGCAGACCGGCCCCGGACGCATCCGTCTCGGTGATGTAGCCGATGGGCAGGGCAAAGTGCAGTTCCAGATCCGTCTGCCCCTCTTCGCCGCGGAACGCCAGCAGCCGGTATGGCATTTCGATGGGCTCGACGGCGTCGTCCCAGGTGTGCCGATCCGTCGTCAGCCCTTCGAGCACGTACGCCCGGCTCTCCTCGACCAGGCGCTGCTCGCCCTGCTCGAAGTCGCGCAGGTAGCGGCTCTGCATGCTCAGCACCCCGCTCTCCATCCGTCGCCCGACCGGCGCCGGACCCTGCGCGGAGTCGCTCGCGGCAAGGGCTTCCTCGACGAGGATGGCATCGTCCCCGGCCCCGGTGACGGCCTGAGACAGGTCGCTGTACTGTTCGAACTGGAGGCCTCGCACACGACGGGCGGCGGCGACCATCTCGGCGTAGGGCTGGCCCCAGTGTTCGAGGTTTTCCAGGATGCCGAAATGCGTGATGGTGGGCGTCAGGCGCCAGTTGTTGCCGCTGGCCCCGTCATCGATCACGAAGTGGAAGTCCATCCGCGGGTTTTCGTAGCGCCACGACTCGTTGGGCACCCAGTTGCCCGAGGCGCCCCGTTCGATGGGGTTCCAGTAGGCGTTGACCTCACCCTTCTGGGTACCGGTGCCAATGTCGTCGCCGACGTAGCTTTCCCGATCCGCCGGCTCGCCATGGCGGATGTAGATCAGGCCTTTGTCGTTGAACTCCTTGTTCAGGTAATAGGCCTGCGGGAGATCGAGGTCGCCGCGTCGGTCGGGGTCGTTGTGCCAGAGGCGGTAGCCGTAGAAGGCATAGTCCTGCTCGGCCTTGAGGAGGCGGCGGTAGTGTTCGCTCAGGCGCGCATTGACGGGCATCGCCGGGAGGGGGTCACGCTGGAGCCAGAACGTCTGGAAGAAGGCCCGATACTGCTCCGGCGTCTTCAGAGAGCGGTAAAGCGCCAGCTCCTTCTCGCTGATGATGTACTTGACGTCCTCGAAGACAAAGGCCGCGTCGCGGGGGCCGCGGATGGCGGCGATAGCGTCCTCGACGCACGCCTGTGCCTTCTCGTCTTCCCCGCGGGCAAAGTAGACGCGCGCCCGGGCCAGCTGCACCAGCGAACGCGGTACGATCTCGCTGTCGAGCAGCCGCAGGAAGGCGATGCCCGCGTCGGCCAGTTGGCCGTCGAGGCGCTGGCGCTCGGCCTCATAGAAGGCGACGATGTCCCCTCCGCGGGCCGCCAACAGGGTATCGAGCCGGGCAGCATCGGCCTGGTGGATCACGTATTCGTAGAGGTCGAACAGCCCGACGAAGCTATCCACCTGCTCGGGTTTGAGGCGTACCTGCGCATGGGCCAGCTCCAGCGCCCGAGCGAAGCGGCCGCGATCGCGCTCCAGGATGGCGTACTGGTAGAGCACGTCCCGGTGCAGCGAGTCCCGGCCGAGCACATACTCGAAGTGGGCCGTGGCGTCGCGCTCGTGCTGGGCGCTGGTGAAGGTGTTGAACTTGGCGACTTCCCGGTGCGTGATGGCGCGGTACAGCCGGGCATCCAGATGGTCCGGCTCCCGGGCCAGCACCTCGTCCAGAAGCTGGCCGGCCTCGTTCCAGCGCCGCCGTTCGATGGCCACGCGGGCCAGCCCGATCTGCGCATCGACGGAAGCCGGGTCGGCTTCGAGTGCCTCGCGGTAGACCCGGCGGGCCTCCCGCCAGTCTCCGGCCTCCAGGTAGGCGGCGCCCTCATCGAGCCGCCGGGCGATGGGATCGGGCGCCTGGGCCTGGACGGAAGCACATACCATCAGGACCAGCATCCCCCCGATCCCCCACATCACACGCGAATGCTGCATGGCCGAGGTCCTCCATGGGTCAGGGATCCGTCGCCCATCCGGCCGGTCTGCCCGGCGGAAAGGGCTTTTCCACTCCAACCACGCCGGGGCCTCCCGGTTCGCCGCGGAGACGTCAGGCCTCGAAGCGATCGACCTCCTCGTAGGCCTGGATGACGGCTCGTTCGCCCGCCTTGCCGGGCTTCGAGTTGCCGTGCTCCATCCCCAGGATGCCGGTATACCCCCTGTCGTGGATGTACTTGAACACGTTGCGGTAGTTGATCTCGCCCGTCGTCGGCTCCTTCCGGCCGGGGTTGTCGCCGATCTGGAAGTAGGCGATCTCGTCCCAGGCACGCTCCATGTTGGGGATGAGATTCCCTTCCTGGATCTGCTGGTGGTAGATGTCGAAGAGGATCTTGCAGGCCGGGCTGTCGACGGCGCGGCAGATCAGGTAGGCCTGCGGGATCTTACTGAGGAACAACCCGGGGTGGTTGGCCCAGTGGTTGAGCGGCTCCAGCACCATCGTCAGCCCGTGCGGCTCCAGGATGTCCGCGGCACGCCGTAGCGTCTCCACCACGTTCGCCGTCTGGTAATCCATCTCCAGCCGCAGATCGACGTGGCCCGGCACGACCGTCATCCAGCGGGCGTTCACCCGCCTGGCCACGTCCACCGATTCGCGAATCTCCTTCAGGAAGCGTTCGCGATACTCCTCCTTGCCGGTCGTCAGCGACGGCTCGGTCCAGAAGATGGTGTGGGCGACGAAGACGCCCATCTCCATGCCCAGCCGGGCCATCTCGGCGGCGATGCGTTCCTGATCCCGGACGGAGCGGCCCTTCATGCCGTTGTCTTCCAGCGCCCGGAACCCCTCATCCGCCATGAACTTGATCTGATCCACCACGTCATCCCCGGCGTGGTGCTTGAACATGCCGAAGTGCGGGGCATACTTCAGGTTGAACGTGCGGCGTGTACGGGGCGCTGCAGAGGCCACCGGAGCCGTCCCTGCGGCGGCCAGCCCGGCTCCCGCCGCCAGCCCGGCTCTGACAAAGTCGCGTCGTTTCATCACAACGAGGTTTCCTGGGAAAAAACACCGGGGCCATCGCCAGCGACGACCCCGGTGCGAAGTGTTCGATCAGATCACCTGCGTCTTGCCCGGGACGGGCACGGGATACAGGCCGTTCTCGTCCGGCAGCACCGGAGGGGCGGCATCCCAGGCGAAGCGCTCCGGCATGAGGCTGAGCTGGGAGTTCAGCGCCTGGTCCCATTCAATCATCTGACCGGAGTACGTCGCCATGCGGCCCATGATGGCGGACATGGTGGCGATGGCGCCGTTTTCGGCGTCGGCATACCGGTACTCGCCTTTCGCGATGGCGTCGAACAACTCGTCATGTTCGACCTGGTACGGGTTCGGGTCGTCCTGGCCGCGGTGGCGGTAGATGGCGTTGCCGCTGGCGTCGTAGATCTCACCGGGTTTGGGGGCCGTGCCTCTGGTTCCGTGGAAGCCCTCGGAGACGAGGTTCCAGCAGCCCTGGATGTGGCGGCACTGGCTCAGCACGCGGCTGCCGTCGGCATACTCGAATTCCACGAAATGGTGGTCGAAGATCTGGCCATGATCCCGGCCTTTGCGCACCTCGCGACCGCCCTGGCCCTGCGCCCGGATGGGATGCCCCTGCTTGACCCAGTTCGCCACGTCGATGTTGTGGATGTGCTGCTCGACGATGTGGTCGCCACAGAGCCAGTTGAAGTAGTACCAGTTGCGCATCTGGTACTCCATCTCGTTCCATTGCGGCTGGCGCTCGCGCGTCCAGACGCCGCCGCCGTTCCAGTAGACCCGGCCCAGGATGATGTCCCCGATGGCGCCGTCGTGGAGGCGCTGCACCCACTCGCGGTAGACCGTCTGATAGTGCCGTTGCAGGCCGACGATCACGTTGAGCTTCTTCTGCTTGGCGATCTCGGCCGCTTCGAGCACCTGACGGACGCCCGGCGCGTCGGTGGCGACGGGCTTCTCCATGAAGACGTGTTTGCCCGCTTCCACCGCCGCGCTGAAGTGGATCGGACGGAAGCCGGGCGGGGTGGCCAGGATGACGACGTCGACGAGAGGGATGACCTCCTTGTAGGCGTCGAACCCGACGAACTTGCGTTCCTCGGGCACGTCGATGCGCGCCCGCAGGTCCGCACCCGCCTGGCCGGACCAGTCCGAGTACTCGGGATCGGTCAGGCTCTTGTAGCTGTCGTCGAGCCGATCGCGGAAGGCATCGGCCATCGCCACGAGCTTGACGTTCTCCTTGGTGCTCAGGGCTTGGGCCGCAGCGCCGGTACCGCGGCCACCGCAGCCAATCAGACCGACTTTGATTTCATCGGCACCGGCCGCATAGGCGAAGTTGCCGCTCGGCATGAGGCTGGCGCCCAGCGCCGCCGCGGCCGAGGTTTTGACGAAGTCGCGGCGGGTAAAGCCGTCCTTGGTAGCATGTGTCTTCATGGCTGCATCTCGGGATCGTTTTGTGAAGGGAAAAAAGCGCTTCCTGGCGGCCGTGTAGATGGATTCAGGGAAGCGTACGGGGCGTGAAGCAGGGGTCAGGGATTTGAGGGTTCGCGGACCAGGCGAAACCCGATGAAGGGGCCGTCGGAGAGCCACCAGGTGCTCTTGGGAAGCTGCGGGTCAGTCACGTTCCAGGCCGGCACCTGCAGGGATCGCGCCTCGCACGAAACGTCCTCGGCATCATCCATCCACGACCCGCCTTTGGTCACGGGCGTGCCGTCGACGCCGACGACCCATTCCTTGACGTTGCCGCGCATGTTGTGCAGGCCAAGCCGGTCGGGCGGCTTGGAGTCGATCTTGTGGGCCTGGCTGTTGGCATTGTCCCAGTACCACGCCACCTCATCCAGCGGAGCATCCAGCATACCCAGCTTGCAGGCGTGCTCCCACTCGGCCTCGGTCGGCAGGCGGTAGGTGTGGCCGGTCTTTTCGGACAGCCACTCGGTGTACTTCTGCGCCGCCTTGAAGGTCATGGCCAGCGCGGGGTTGCCCTGATGCCCGAAGCTCTCGCCGGGCAACACGTAGGGCTTGCTGGGGCGCGATTCCGTATCGAAGTCCGGCGGCTGATCCTCGGGGCGATCCAACTGGTACGCCCAGACGTCGTACTCGTCCCAGGACAGCTCCGTCTTGCCGATCCAGAACGGCCGCACCTCGACGGTCTGCCCCTGGACCGTCACCGTCCCGCCCGGCACGGGGATCATTTCGAAGGTCACCGTCGTGCCCGAGAGGGTGTCCACGTACGCCTCCATGCCCGGCACGTCCAGAGACACGGAGGCAGCGGCTACGGACGCCGCCGGCCCGGCGGCCTCGGGGCCGGTCACGCCGGTCTGCGCGCTGCCGGCACACCCGGCCGCCAGCCCCGCACAGACGGCCACGACACACGAAAAGAAAACGCGATGCATCATGCGGATGGTTCGGTTCCTGAGTCACACGACCCTGTGGGGGTGGGCGGGGCGGTTGGCACTCGGTCTGCTGCTCTGGATCGCCACCCCGGGCATAGCGGCGGCCCAGCATCCGGCACCCCCGCTGTATCGTTTCGAATATAGCCAACTGCACATGGGGGTACAAGTACGGCTCGTGCTCTACGCCCCCACGGAATCTGCTGCGTTCGAGGCGGCCCGGGCGGCCTTTTCGCGCGTCGCCGAACTGGACCAGGTGATGAGCGACTACCGCTCGACCAGCGAGTTGATGCGCCTGTGCCGACGGAGCGGCCAGGGTCCGGTGCCGGTGAGCGCGGATCTCTACGCAGTGCTGGAGCAGGCGCAGCGGCTGGCCCGGCTTTCCGACGGGGCGTTCGACGTGACGGCCGGCCCCTGCATCCGCCTCTGGCGCCGGGCACGGCGCTCCGGCACGCTCCCGTCCCCGGACTCCCTCGTGGAGGCCCGTGCCCGCACGGGCTGGCAGCAGCTCCGCCTGGACCCGGCCACGCGGACGGTTCACCTCACCACACCCGGCATGCAACTGGACCTGGGCGGCATCGCCAAAGGATTTGCCGCCGACGAAGCGCTGGCGGTGCTCCAGGCCCATGGCATCGCCTCGGCCCTCGTGGAGATGGGCGGGGACCTGCGCCTCGGCAAGGCGCCCCCCGGCCGCGACGGATGGCGCGTGCGCCTGCCCAACGCCCCGGCCGACCGGCAGGAGGCCATGCTGGCCAACGTCGCCGTCTCCTCCTCGGGCGACACCGAACAGTTCATCGAGGTGGACGGCCTCCGCTACTCGCACATCGTCGATCCGCGCACG
The DNA here is from genome assembly GCA_003285105.1 of Roseithermus sacchariphilus. Classification (GTDB taxonomy): domain Bacteria; phylum Bacteroidota; class Rhodothermia; order Rhodothermales; family MEBIC09517; genus Roseithermus; species Roseithermus sacchariphilus. The sequence goes on from CP030158.1 coordinate 3,559,458, forward strand.
TGCATCGGCCTCACCGACCGCATCGCCGTCACCGTGATCGCCCCCACGGCCTTTCTGTCGGATGGCCTCTCCACCACGCTCTCGATCCTCGGACCGGAACGGGGCCAAACGCTCCTGCACGAACAGTTTCCCGAAGCCCGGGCCTTCGTGCGGCACGGCGACAACCCCGACGGCGCCTCGCTCCTCGATCCCTGAACCACCGGCGGGAACGCCCGACGGCTACGGCGCCAGAGAAGCGCGTTCCGGCACGGCCGGCTGCCAGCTCTCGTAGGAAGGCGCGCCTTCACGGACGAGCACGGTCTGACGCCCCGGCACGTCGAGATACCGGTCCACCGTTCCGCTGGGCCATGCCACGATCAACGTATCCACCTGCGTGGCCGCCCCCAGCCCGAACGTGGCCGTCAGCTCGGACTGCGACAGGTAGCTCCCCCCCGTCCGCACCCGTCGTTCCTGCCGAACGTCACCGGTGACGGCCACGAGGCGAGCCGAGATGCCATCGCGGTTGCTCTGCTCTCCCCTCAGGTGCACGCGCAGGTAGGCATGGCCGGTCTGCACGTCGTTCCGCCAGAGTTGAACGGGGCCGTCATTCTGCGTGACCAGCACGTCGAGGTCGCCATCGTGATCCACGTCGGCATAAGCCGCTCCGCGCGCCACGATGGGCGTGGTCATCACCCCGCCATGCGCCGGGGCCAGATCCTCGAAGGTGCCGTCCCCCCGGTTGATGAACAGATGCGGGGCTTCGGCATAGCCGATCCCCTCCTGCGTCGTTTCGATCTCGGGCTGCACATGGCCGTTCGCCGCGAACAGATCCAGGTCGCCGTCCAGGTCGGCGTCGAAGAGAAACAGGCCGAAGGTGAGCGTGAGCAGGCTGGGACGCCCGATCCTGGAGACGGCGGCCCGGTCGATGAACAGGCCGTTGCCGAGGTGCCGGTACACGCCGATCATCTCCTTGGAGAAGTTGCCGACGAAGAGCGACACCTGACCGGTGGCGTCCACCACCCCCGCATCGATCCCCATGCCGGCGCGGGCTTTGCCGTTTTCATCGTAGGCCATGCCGCTGACGGCTCCGCGCTCGGTGAACGTGCCGTCGCCGTTGTTGACGTAGAGCAGATCCGGCTGCGTGTCGTTGGCGACGGCCAGATCCGGCCAGCCGTCCTCGTTCACGTCGAGTTCGGTGACACCGAGCGTCTTGCCGGGGGCCGGCAGAAAGCCCGCCTGCTCGGTCCAGTCGCTGAACGTGCCGTCGCCGTTGTTGTGATAGAACCGGCTCGGCACGCCTTCATAGGTTTCGGGAGTACAGTAGCCTTTGTGCTCCCCGTCGAGCGAGCACCAGATGTCCGTCTCCGGCGACCATTTCACGTAGTTGCCCACGTAGAGGTCGAGCCAGCCGTCCCGGTCGGCATCGAAGAAGATCGCCGAGGAACTCCAGGTGGGCTCCCCTCCCACTCCGGCCCGGGCGGTCACGTCGACGAAGACGCCGTCGTCGTTGCGGAGCAGCAGGTTCTCGTAGAGCGTGGTGATGTAGAGGTCCTGATCGCCGTCGTTGTCATAGTCGGCCCCCAGCACGCCCAGACTGTACGTATCGAGCGAGGCCAGGCCGGCGCGTTCGGTCCAGTCGCTGAAGGTGGGCATCTGCCCCGGTTCGGGCGGGCCGTCGTTCCGGTAGAGGACGACGGGCGGCCCGGCGGGCTCCGGGCTCCGATCCCAGGCCCCGCCCCCGGCCAGCACGATGTCGATCCATCCGTCGCCGTCCACGTCGACGAAGCCGCCACCGGATCCCATCGACTCGGGGAACCACTTCTCCCCGAAGGCGCCGGTTGAATGGCGGAACCCGTCGAGCCCGGCGGCGGCGGTGACGTCGGTGAAGCGAACCGGCAGCGGTGCGGCGTTGGGCGCGGCGTCCGGGGCGGCGGCCGGCCCGTCGGCACCGGCACACCCGGACCCGGCCAGCACGGCCAGCATCAGCACGGCCTGAACCAGCACGGCCTGAACGGCACGCCCGGGGGCCCACGGATGGACGGGTCGGCGTGGGGTACGTCGCATCATCTCGTCGTTCGTCATCGAGCTAGGGGCGTCCGCCCCCGGTGCGGAGGGGGCGCAGGGACGCCGTCGCGGGCGTCTCCGCCGGAGCGTGCCGAGCCACCGGCAGCCCGGGCACGGCACGCCCGTTCACGACGCGATGGAGCTCGTGTTCGTGGATGGACTGCGCCTCCCGGTTGTCATAGGGGTGGCGTTGCTTATAGGGCGTCGCAACCGCTTGCTCGTCCTCATTGTCCTTGTGGTACTCGTAGAGCCGCTGCGCCTCGGCAAAGGCCTCCATGCGATCCAGCGCGCCGAGCGTCAGCATACGGTTGTAGAGGCCGCCGATGTCCTCGGGGTCGATGGCCAGCACCCGGTCATGCCAGGTGAGCGCCTCCTCGTAGCGCCCGGAGAGGTAGTGCAACCGGCCGATCCCGAGCAGCAACACCCGATCCTGCGGATAGGCGTCGTAGACCTTCATCCACTCGGCCAGGGCCTCGTCGTACAGGCCGTTGGCGCGGTACCAGACGCCCCGGAAGTAGGCCGTCTTGAGGTAGCCCGGCTGCCGGGTTTCGGCCAGGTCGAGAGCCTCACGGGCACGATCCAGTTGCCCCTCGTCGAGCAGCACGCGGGCCTCGTTGATGGGCCCCTCTGCGCTCTGCGGAGCCAGTTCCGTGACCCGTGCGAAAGCAGGTAGGGCCTCCCGCGTGGCCCCCTGCAGGAAAAGGCCGATGCCGTAATCGTTCCACCGCTCCCACAGGGGGCGTCCCGTGGTGTAGGGCTTGCCGGCCTGCCGTTTCGTCTCGGCGATCACCGTGACGGGCAGATCCGGGGCCTCGCCCTCGCCCAGCACCCAGCGCCGGCGGTCTACCTCCGGCCGCCCGAGCGAATCCGGCTCGCCCGGTGCCACCTGGCCGCGGAATGTCCACTCATTGAAGTACCACTTGAACTTGCGGTGCTTGAGGGCGGCCCGGAAAGAGCGGATCGTCTCGCCGGGCGGCACGTCGAAGCGGTAGCGGACGACGTGCGCCGTGCCGGGGCCGATGACGTTGGCATAGACCGTGGCGATCCAGTCCTGCGCGTTGCGTTTGTCGATGCGCTGACTGGCCCGGTCCACCTGGACGGCCCCCCAGAAGTGGGCGCTGGAATCGACCCGTCCCGCTTCGTCGATCAGGCCCGAGGCCAGGACGGTTTCCTCCTCCCCGTTCTGCCCGATCAGTTCCAGCCAGAACTCGTTCGAGTCGTTGGTGCCGCCGGGGAAGCCGTGCCCGACCTTCCGGTTGCGCACCACCACCTGGAGGGCCACCGCATCGCCCGCACGCAGCACCGGCATCGGCTCCTCCGGGCCGTAGAACCGCCCGTTGACCTCGACGCCGAACAGATCGACGGTGACGATGGAATCCTGGAGCGCCCGCTGCACGGCGGCAAGCTGGTCGGCATGGCCGTTGAGGTGCGGCAGGGCCGTGTTGGCCGAGGCAAAGCGATGGCTCCGCACGAACCCGCCGTCGTTGCCCTGGTCATCGGACGGCACGAGCGGCATGTGGCAGCTCGTACAGGTCGTGGGTTCCTTAGGCAGGTAGAAGGAACGCACCGTGTTTCCGGAGGCCCCGCTGGCGTGCCAGGCATCGTACTCGTTCTGCCCTCGCCGCCACTTGTAGTTGTTCACCTCCGGCGGCAAGCCCACCTTGTGGCAGCTCCCGCAGAACTCCTGCGTCTGGTGTACCGGTTTGAGCATGGCCTGACGGTGGGGCTCCGGCTTGGTGCGGATGAGCTTATTGTGGAGCCACCGGCCGACGCCATCCTCGGCACGGGCAAACGGATACTCGTCCGGCCGGGCGATGATGTATCGCCCGTTGCCCCGCACGTCGCGCAGCCCCTCGACGGCGTGGCAGGACAGGCACGTCAGCCCCTCCTGCCCCGTCCAGTGATCGGGGTCGACGGGCGTTTCATGCCCGAAGCCACCGGAGAAGAGCACGACGGGATCGTGGCAGGAGGCACACCAGCGCGTCGGGGCCGCCCCGCTCCGGGCCAGCATGTTCTCGACGCTCTTGCGGTAGTACGGATTGTTGAAGGACGAGAACCGATGGACGGACTCAGCCCATTGTGCGTAGATGTCGGGATGGCACCCCTCCTGACCGCAGGTCTCCGAGCGAGCCAGGTCGGTGGCATCGAGAAAGCCATCGTGTGCCAGCAGCGCCTGGGCGGCGCCCAGCGGATGCTCGTCGTACGGCGTGTCCACCTGCAGGCCACGCTGGATGGTCAACAGCGGTAGCAACAGGATCATCAGCGTGACGCCGCCGCCGGCCAGCAGCGTAAGGGAGAGCGGATGGTGTAGTGCCCGCACCCGGTCGCTCCGCCAGCGGTCACCCAGTTCGAGGAAGTGAAAGCGGACGCCACGTTTCAGGGAGATGTGCGCACCGAAGCCGAGGATGGCGGCCACGGCCGAGCCGATGTGCAGAATCAGCATCCACCCACCGGCTACCGTAGAGCCCGCCACCACCAGCCCGAGGCCGGTACCCAGCAGCAACACGACGGACATCGCCGTGCATAGCCCCGCCACCGTCGCCGCCCGGTTCAGGCGGAGCGGCATCTTGCGGATGTGCAGCACCAGAAAAGCCGCCACCGGCACGATCAGCAGCAGCCCGAGCCCCACGTGTAACAGCACGAGGCTCATGTAGGCCATCGCCGTCGATTCGTCGAACAGCAGCAGGAGCAGGCTGTTGAGCAGCAGCAGCACGTACCCTCCCAGCACCACGCTCACCAGCCGGCGCTGACGAACCGGCAGACGGGTGTATCCTCTCTTACGACGCGGTTCCATCGGGCTCCCCCGGCTAACCCTGTTGTTCTGGCCGACGGGCGGCCTGTGACGGTACGACCCTCTTCCGGGTCCTCTCCTCGACGACACCAACCTGCTGCGCCCCGAAGCACGCACGGGGACGCAAGGCCTCGTCTACCCTACAGACGCATTGCTCGATGGCGTCTCGTCGATCCATGATCCCGGGTCTTGTTTCTGCTGGAGCAGGATTTGTACGGAAGGGGGCAGAAAGGGCATCGTGGAAGACGGATCTGCCCGGATCGTATCAGGATACGGCACCCGCCGATCGGTGTAAACCCGATCCGGGATCCCCGGGAGCATATCGTCCCCGCAGATGCGCCAGGATGACGTCCTGCACGGCGGTGGCCGGGATCGTGTCGGGGAGGGCCTCCAGATAGGCCGCCTGGCGGGTGACGAGGACCGGGCCCTCGGCGGGGTTGTCGGGCAGCCGCCCGTGGGAGCCGCGGACCTGCCGGCCGTGCAGGGGAATGACGTCCATCAGGTATCGGAAGCCGAGCTTCTTCTGCACCAGCCGCCGGGCCATGCGAAGCCGGGGGAAGCGCAGATCCGGGTCGAGGAACAACTCGGCCGGATCGTAGCCCGGTTTGCGGTGGATGTCCACCGTCGGCGCGAAGTCGGGGGCGCGGTCGTCGTCGAGCCAGTAATAGTAGGAGAACCAGGCATCCGGCTCGGCGACGGCGACCAGCTCTCCGGCCCGATCATGGGCAAGGTGATGCGCCCGCTTCCCGTCCTCGTCCAGCACCGCCTCCACCCCGGGCACGGCCTCCAGCAACGCCCGCACCTCGGCCAGCCGCTCCGGCCGGTTGACATAGACGTGGGCCACCTGATGGTCGGCCACGGCGAAGGCTTCGCACGCCCCGGCATCGAGCAGCTCCCGGCCCAGTTCCTCGCGCACGGTGATCAGCCCGGCCTCGCGGAGTACCCGGTTCAGCGCCACCGGCCGCGTCACCCCGGTGATGCCGTACTCCGAGAGCAGCATCACGGTCACCCCGCGCTCTTCATAAAACGTGACCAGTTCCTCACAGACCGCGTCGATCTCACGGAGGTCCGTCGCCACGGCCGGGTCGTCCGGGCCGAGCCGCTGCAGGTTGTAATCCAGGTGCGGCAGGTACACGAGCGAGAGCGTCGGGGCGAAGCGGCGTTCGACGTCCATCGCGGCGCGCGCGATCCACTGGCTCGACCGGATCGTGGTGCCGGGCCCCCAGAACTCGAACAGCGGAAACGGCCCCAACCGCTCCTGCAATTCGAACCGGAGCGCCGGCGGCCAGGTGTAGACGTCCGGCAGCTTCCGCCCGTCGGCCGGATACATCGGCCGGGGCGTGACGGCGACGTCGACCGACGAGTACATGTTGTACCACCAGAACAGGTTGGCGCAGGTGAAGCCGGTGTCCTCTGCCCGTGCCTGCTCCCACACCTTCGGCGCCTGCACCAGGCGGTTGGACTGCCGCCAGAACTTGACCTCGCATTCGTCCCGGAAGTACCAGCCGTTGCCGACGATGCCGTGCGTCTCGGGCCAGACGCCGGTCAGGTACGTGGCCTGCACCGAGCAGGTCACCGCCGGCAGCACGCCCTGGATGGGGCGCACCGTCCCCTCGGCCGCCCAGCGCGACAGAAACGGCGTCTCTGCTCCGATGAGGCCGGGCGTGAGCCCGACGACGTTCAGCACGGCGGTTCGGTTCATGGCTGCTCCCTGGTTCGTGGGGAAGACTCCTGCGGGTGCGGGCGCCGCCCCAGCCCACGTGCGTCCAGCGCCTCCAGCACCCAGTCGTACTCCCGCCGGATGGAAGCCCCCAGGTCGATCTTCAGCGCCTCGGGCAGCACGTCCCAGGTGTACGTTTCGATCTCCAGATGGCGGCAGGCGCCGGTCTGCGCGAGCACGTCGAAGGTGGCCTCGACGTCCGGGCGGGTCGATGAGAGCGGGCCGTAGCGATCGGCAAAGAGCGGCACGTGGTAGTGGATGCGCCAGGCCTCGGCGTCGGTGCCGGCCAGCCGGGGCAGGGCCTCGGGCAGATCCGGGTAGCGCGTCAGCCGGCCGTCTCGATGCCGGGCGACGACCTGGTGCAGGTAGGTGGACTCGGCAAAGGGCTCCAGGGCGCGGTGCACCCCGGCCCGGGCGGCAGAGCGCGGGGGGATGGGCACGTCGAGGGCGGAGCTGATCTGCACCTTGCCCACGCCGATGCCGGCCGCGTCGAGCGCGGCCCACACCTCCGCTGGCGTCTCGAATTCGACGGCGAAGTGGCAGGTGTCGTAGCACAGCTGCACGTGCCGGCGCAGCGCGGCTTCGGCGGCGGCGGGCGTCTCCCCCAGCACACCGGCCAGCTCGGCCCGGCCCTCGTGCAGGAGGTCGTCTTCGTAGAAGCCGATCCACTCGGCGGCGTTCTCGATCAGACAGTCCGGCTCCGGCTCGATGTCGAGGTGGATGAACGCGCCGGTGTCTCGCTCCAGCCGCACGAGCGCCGCCGCCACCCGGGCGACGTGCCGAGCGCCGATACGCCGCACCGCCCGCCGCTCGGCCTCCGCCAGCCAGGGCTTGTAGGAGATCGGCGAGGTGGAGATCCCCCCCCCAGGCCCTCGGGCAACAGCGCGGCCAGCACCTCGGCCAGCCGAACGGTGTAGTCCACCCGCTCCCGGGTCCGCCAGTCCGGCGCGTAGACCCGGTCCTTGACCACCTGCTGGTGGAAACCGCCGTAGGGGAATCCGTTCAGGGTGAACACGTACAGATCGTGGGCGGCGAGCCAGTCGCGAAACGCCGCGAGGGCCGCCTCCTGCCGCAGGTCGTCGACCGCCCGCCGGGAGAGCCGCAGGCCGACGCCGAAGGGAGCCTCCGGGGCCAGCGCCGCCTTGAGCGGGGGCAGATGATGCCGGAGCGTGCGCTGCACTTCCGCCCAGGTCTCTCCCGGATGGATGTTGGTGCAGTAGGTCAGGTGACGGTCGGCCGCGATGCGCACGGATCAGAGAAGGAAGGCGATCAGAATACGGAGCCGGTTGCGGGTCAGGAGGCCGATACCGCGGCCCGGGCACGGAGCCGCTCCACGGCCTGGCGATACCCCTCGAAGCGCACCTCGTGCACCTCCACCGGCGCCCCGATGTCCCGGAGGAGCAGGATGGTGAGCGGCCCGCCGAGGTGCTCCTGAAACTCACGCAGCCCGCGGAACAGCCCGGCCGGGTGTGCCGGATCGTCCAGGTGGGCCTCCAACTCAGGCACATAGCACGGCAGCCCGAGGCGCTCCAGCAGGGAGAGGATCCGGTCCCAGACCGGCTCCGGCAACAGGCCGGCCAGGGCGGCATAGGTGCAATCCAGCGCCAGCCCCACGGCCACGGCCTCCCCGTGCCGTAGCGTGTAGCCCGTCAGATGCTCCAGGCGGTGCGCTGCCCAGTGCCCGAAGTCGAGCGGCCGCGAGGATCCCCGCTCGAACGGATCGCCCGACGTGGCGATGTGCTCCAGATGCAGCTCCGCACAGCGACGGATGAGCCGGGCCATCGCCTCCGCGTCGCGGACCGGGGGCGCCAGCCGCCCGGCGTCGGCCTCCAGGCGATGAAAGAACGCGGGGTCTTTGATGAGCGCCACCTTCACGGCCTCGGCCATGCCGCCGGTCCAGTCGCGGTCGTCCAGCGTGTCCAGCAGCGTGCGGTCGTTGATCACCGCGAACGGCGGGGCAAAGCTCCCGAGGAAGTTCTTAGACCCGAAGGCATTGACGCCGTTCTTGACCCCGACCCCCGAGTCGTTCTGTGCCAGCACGGTCGACGGCACGCGGATGAGGCGGACGCCGCGGTGGGCCGTCGCCGCGGCGAAGCCGACCAGGTCCAGCACCGCCCCCCCGCCGGCCGCCAGCACGTAGGCGTGCCGGTCGATGCCGTGCCGGTAGATGGCCTCGTGGATGCGGGTGAGCAGAGCCGGGTCGTTCTTCGCCGCCTCGCCGCCCGGCACCTGCATCGGCGGGGCGACGAGCCGGAAGGCTCCGGCATGGTGATCCGCGTAGTGCTCCAGCCCCTCCGGCAGATGCGGATGGGCCTGCACCAGCCCGGCATCGAACACGGCCAGCAGCCGCGCCGGACCCTCGTGCGCCGGGGGGAAAAGGCCGGCGAGCAGGTCGTTGCCAGGGCGAAAAATGCCCTCGGTGAAGTACACGGCGTAGGTGAAGGGGATCGAGAAACGCTGAACGATGGCGGACATGGGCACGCAGGATACGACGGGACGAAGGCGGCTCCAGGGCCGGGCACGACGGGTCAGGTCACGTGGTCAGGTCACATGGGGTCAGGTCACGGCGAAGCGCCGGGCCAGGAAGACGGACAGCGGCCACAGCAGCAGCACCACGACCCCGTGCAGCCAGCCCCCGAACCCGGCGGCCAGCGCCGCGTCCAGGCTGATCAGCGCCAGGACGCCGGCCCGGACGGCCGACCGGATCGATGCGGGACGCGGGTGCCGCGCCGCCCGCACGAACGGCGGCCCGACCTGCGCCGCGAACAGCATCAGAAACGGAGCCGAGCGAAATACGGAAAACGCCGGCAAAAGCTCCAGCGCCAGGACCCCCAGCACGACGCCCCCGAGCAACACCAGCGCCAGGCGGCCCGTCCAGCGGCTCCCGCCGTGCACCTCGCCGCGGCTGACGGCCGTGATGGCGGCGATGTAGGCGAGGGGTAACACCGCGAGAAACCAGCGGGACCCCACCAGCCCCGGCACCAGGCTGACCCCCAGCAGCAGGTTCCCTCCCCGGCAGGCCCCCATCACCAGCGGCCCCGCCGGCGCGTGGTGCTTGGCAACGGCGTCGTAGAGCACCGCCCCGGCGGCCACGAGCACCGCGATCCCCGCACTCGCCGCCGACACCATCGCCGCCGCCCCGACGCCCACGAGCAGCAGCAGCACGCCGAGCCCGGCCGCCGCGCTCCGGCTCACCCGCCCGCTCGGGATCGGCCGTTCGGGGCGCTCGCGGGCGTCGAGCGCCGCGTCGAAGACGTCGTTGAGGACCACCCCGCCCCCGTAGAGCCCCGTCGTCGACAGCAGCAACCACCCCACCGGCGCCACCTCGTCCGGACCCATCCCCACGCCGAACCCGGCCACCGCCACGCCTGCCAGCACGTCCGCCCACGCCGTAACGATGTTGGCCGGGCGCATCAGGTGCACGAAGCCCTGCAGACGGTCGCGCAAGCGCCACACGGCCGGGCGGGTATCAGAACGCGATGGAGGAGTCATGCCGGATCGTCGGTTGCAGGGCGCAGATCGGGGAAGGCCCCGTCAGTCCCCTTCGCTCGTCATCCGCCGCCGTCACTCGATGATGAGCCGCTCGTCCTCCTCGGGCGCTTCGACCAGCGGATCGGCCCCGCCGCGCAGGATCGTGTTGCCCATGTAGAGCTGGCGCTGGTCGATGGGCTCCGGGTCGAGCCAGTCCTCTTCCCGGATCTGACCGCTCTGCCCGTAGGCCGCCAGCGCATTGGCATAGCAGACCGCCCGCACGTCCGCCTCGGGAAGGCCGCGCTGGAGCATCAGCCGGGCCGTCTTGGGCACGCCCAGCGGGTCGCTCTTGCCCCAGTCCGCCGCGCTGTTGATGAAGATGCGCTCGGTGCCATACTGCTTCACGATCTCCACCATCCGCTCATTCCCCATCTTGGTGCCGGGATAGATGGTGAACGCCGTCCAGAAGCCCCGGTCCAGCACGTCCGCCACGGTCTCTTCGTTGTTGTGGTCGATGATGACGCGCGCGGGGTCCAGCCCGTGCTCCGCACACACGTCCATGCTGCGCAGCGTCCCCTTCTTCTTGTCCCGATGCGGCGTGTGGATGAGCACCAGCATGTCCAGCTCCTTCGCCAGCTCCAGTTGCCGGCGGAAGTAGCGATCCTCCGCGTCCGTCTGATCGTCATACCCGATCTCGCCGATGGCGACGACGCCCTCCTTACAGGCATAGAGCGGCAACAGCTCCATCACCTCCTCGGCGAGCCGCTCGTTGTTGGCCTCTTTCGGATTCAGGCCGATGGTGCAGTAATGCCGGATGCCGAATTGCGCCGCACGGAACCGCTCCCAGCCGACGATCGAGCTAAAGTAATCCTTGAAGGAGCCGACCGTCGTGCGTGGCTGTCCGAGCCAGAAGGCCGGCTCGATCACGGCCACCACGCCGTGCGCCCGCATCTTTTCGTAATCGTCGGTCGTGCGAGAGACCATGTGGATGTGGGGGTCGATGAAGATCATGGCAGGCAGGGGGAACAGGCAGAGGGAACAGGCAGGGGGACGAATCGAAGGGTCAACGAGCGCACGGGAGAACGGTCGAGGGCCGCCGCGGAGGCCCGTCACGCCGCCTCGGTTCGGCCCCGCAGCTCGACCAGCGCATCAACCGGGACGGGTCGGTACGGCGAGCGTCGACCAGGTGAGCGCACCGCTGCGCACCGCCTCCCGGAGGTCGGGGGCCTCGGCAGCCAGCACCTCGGCGGCCCGGGGGTCCGGGGAGGCCGCCAGCGCCAGCGCGGCAGCCTGCCGCTCGGCGGCGGAGTCGCTGCGCAGCACCCGCGCCAGATCATCCAGGACGACCCCTTCGGCGAACGGGCCGACGGGCCTCCACAACTCGGGGGTGACGGAGCGGTGCGCGGCCCAGCGCTCGTGGGCATAGTCGACCAGCATGGCCGCCAGGCGCGGGTTGGCCCGCTCGTCCAGGCCGTCGATCTGATGGAGCGGACTGCCGACGAACACGGCCTTCAGCACCATCTGATTCCACGCCCCCTCGTCCAGCCAGGTTCTGGGATACGGGTTGCGCAGAGCGATCGCGTTGAAGACCGAGGTCATGTTCGTCCGGATGCCCTCGGCCGCCCGCTGCCGGAAGCGGGGTGGGAAGGGCAACAGCGGCAGGCTCTGGTAGAGCGCGACGCTCTCCCCCACGTCGGCGGTTTCGAAGACGCGGTCCAGCGTGTGCACGAAGGCGTCGGCGTCGGCCTGCGGGAGCGCCAGCACGAGCAGCGTCCGGCCGGCCTGATCGACGCTCCAGGCCTGCGGCTGCCAGCCGGGACACGCCGCGTCGGCCTCGGCGAGGTCGGCCTCGGTGAGGCGCAGATCGTCCTTGCCGAGATGGCGAGGCACCGAGCTGAAGGCGGTGAAGAACTGCCAGGCCGGCGCTCCGTCGGCGATGGCGCGGCGCTTTTCGTCCAGCCAGGCCCGTCCCTCGGACCGGGCGACGGGGTCGATCCAGGCACGCAGCAGCGCGATGACGCGATCGCGGTCGACGGATACGGAAGGGGTCGTCACGGCAGGTACGTCACAGGGTTGGATGCAACAGGGCTGAGGCGAGGGCGGGGTGCACCGGCACGGCCACGCGGGCCATGGACCGGCCTCGAACCGCTTCCAAACATAGGCCCCCCGAGGCGTTGCGGCTCGGCGTGCTCATCGCCCCCTGCACATTTTTTCACAGATTCACACGAATGCCCTGTGCACGGCGGCCGGAACCTCCGTGTTCCAGACGAGCTCCCGGAGCAAGGCTGCCGCGGCCCGCAGGCGATGAGAGCCGGGGCTTTTGCAAAGGCCCCTTCGTACCTTTCCGCCGGCTTCCGTTTCACGACGGCGATCGCATCCATGCACCGAAGGGCTTTCCTCACCACCGCCGCCACGCTGGCGGCCGCCGGCTGCTTCACCCGCCCGAACCCGCTGGCCGAGAGCGGCCGCATCATGACGGTCCGCGGGCCGATCGACCCGGCGGTGATGGGGCGCACGCTCACGCACGAGCATCTGTTCTCCATCTTCGGCCTCGATCCGGCCGAACCCTTCCGCTACGACCGCCCGGTCGTCCGCGACGCCGTGCTCCCGCACCTGCAGGCCGTCCACGCCCTCGGCGTACACACCATCGTCGATGCCACGGCAGCCTATTTCGGCCGGGACGCGGTGCTCCTGAAGCAGCTGTCCGAGGCCTCCGGGCTGCACCTGATCACGAACACCGGCTACTACGGCGCCGCCAACGACCGCTACGTGCCCGGCCATGCCTTCGAGGACTCGATCGACGGGCTGGCGGCGCGTTGGATGCGCGAGTGGACGTCCGGCATCGCCGGCACGGGCATCCGCCCCGGCTTCATCAAGCTCGGCGTGGACCGCGGCCCGCTCTCGGCCATCGACCGGAAGCTCGTGCAGGCGGGCGCCCGCGTACATCGCCGCACCGGCCTGACCCTCGCCGTCCACACGGGCGACAGCGTCGAGGCCGCCCGGCAGCAACTCGACCTGCTGCGCAGCGAGGGCGTGGACGCCTCCGCCTGGATCTGGGTGCACGCCCACAGCGTGGCGACGACGGACCCGCTGCTGGAGGCCGCCGACGCCGGCGCCTGGATCTCGCTGGACGGCTACCGCCCCGATCGCACCCCGCTCTTCCTGGAGCGGCTCGGCGCGTTCCGGGCCGCCGGCCTCCTCGGCCGGGTGCTGCTCTCGCACGACGGCAACACCTACCCCCGCAACGGCTCCGCGGAGCCCCGGCCGTTCACGGCCCTCTTCACGGACCTCCTCCCGGCGCTGCTCGAACACGGCTTCGCCCCGGCCGAGATCGACCGGCTGACCATCGAGAATCCGGCGCGGGCCTTTACCGTGCAGGTGCGCACGACGGATTGACGCCCCCGGCCCCCCACGCCGCTGCGGCGGTTGAACGGCCTGCCGTCGTTCGGTAGATTGCCGCTCCCGCCTCCTTCCCCGGTGCCCCTACCCCCTCCTGCCATGCCTACCTTCGCTTCACGCGGCATCCTGCTGCTCCTGCCCTTCCTGCTCCTCGCCTGCGGCGGCTCCGGCGGCGACCGGCCGGCCGCCACGACGGACCGACCCGTCATCGGCGTCTCGGTGTTGACGCTGACCCACGCCTTCTTCCAGGACCTCACCGCGGCCCTCGAAGCCGAGGCCGATGCCCACGGGTTCGACGTCGTCATCACCGCCTGCGAGTTCGACATCGCCCGGCAGAAAAACCAGGTTTCCGACTTCGTCGTGCGCCAGGTCGACGCCATCGTGCTGGCCCCGTGCGACTCCCGCGCCATCGGCACCTCGATCCTGGAAGCCAATGCCGCCGGCATCCCCGTCTTCACCACCGACATCGCTGCGCTGTCCGAGGGGATCGACGTCGTCACGCACGTGGCGACGGACAACTACGAGGGCGGCCGCCTGGCCGCACGGGCCATCCTGGACGCCATCGGCGGCAGCGGGCAGATCGCCATCATCGACCACCCCGAGGTCGAGTCCGTCATCATGCGCACGAACGGGTTCTTCGACGAACTGGAAGCCCGCTCGGCGCCGGTCGAGGTCGTCGCCCGGCTCCCCGGCGGCGGGGTGAAGGACCGCGCCTTCCGCGTGGCCGAGGACATCCTGCAGGCCCACCCCGACCTCGACGCCATCTTCGCCATCAACGACGACACCGCCCTCGGGGCCGTGGCCGCCATCGAGAAGGCCGGACGCGCCGGCACGGTGCGCGTGGTCGGCTTCGACGGTACGCTGGAGGCCCGCCGCGCCATCCGCGACGGTCAGATCTTCGCCGATGTCATCCAGCACCCGGATCGCATCGGACGGGAGACGGTGCAGGCCATCGTTCGCTACATGAACGGCGAACCCGTGGAGGACGAGATCCTGATTGCCCCCAGCCTCTACACGCAGCAGGACGCCCTGGCGGACCCGCTGTTGCAGGAAAGCGAATGAGGAGAACGGATGACGGGCGGCTCGCCCTCCCGTTCGTGGCCCGCACTCCCGTTCGTCCTTACACCCCTGCCCCATCGTCTCGCATCGACGCCCATGTCTTCGGCCCCCTCCTCCGCCCCGCTTCTCGTCATGGACGGCATCGAGAAGTCGTTCCCTGGCGTGAAGGCGCTCAAGGGGGTGCGGCTGACGCTGCACGCGGGCGAGGTGCTGGCGGTGGTCGGGGAGAACGGGGCCGGCAAGAGCACGCTGATCAAGACGCTGGCCGGCGTGCACCGCCCCGATGCGGGCACCATGATGCTGGACGGGCAGCCGGTTTCCTTCGCGTCGCCGCACGAGGCACAGCAGGCCGGCATCGCGGTGATCTACCAGGAGTTCAACCTGGTCCCGGCCCTCTCGGCGCGGGAAAACATTTTCCTCGGCCACGAGCGGGCCCGCTTCGGCGTCCCGGACCGCCGCGCCGAACGCGCCGAAGCGCAACGGCTCTTCGAGCGCATGAAGGTGCAGATCGACCCCGACGCGCCGGTCCGCTCGCTCAGCGTGGCCCAGCAACAGGTCGTCGAAATCGCCAAGGCCCTCTCCCTGGGCGCGCGCCTGCTGGTGATGGATGAGCCGACCGCCACGCTGACCCCCGGCGAAGTGGATCGCCTCCTGGCGATCATCCGCGACCTGCAACGGGACGGCATCGGCATCATCTACATCAGCCACCGCCTGGAGGAGGTCTTCGCCGTGGCCGACCGGGTGATGGTGATGCGCGACGGCGAACACATCGACACGCTCCCCCGGCAGGGCCTCGACCGCGAGCGGCTGATCGAGATGATGGTGGGGCGGTCGCTGGAGCAGGAGTTCCCGAAGGCCCGGCATGCCATCGGGGCTCCGCGGCTGGAGGTGCGGGGGCTGACGCGGCGGGGCGTCGTCGAGGACGTCTCGCTGACCCTCCGGCGCGGCGAGGTGCTCGGGCTGACGGGCCTCGTCGGCGCGGGCCGCACCGAACTGGCACGCCTCCTCTTTGGCGCCGATCCGGCCGACGCGGGCGAGATCCGGCTGGACGGCCGCCCGCTCGCCCTCCGCTCGCCCCGGGATGCCATCGCGGCCGGCATCAGCCTGCTCACCGAAGACCGCAAGGCGCAGGGGCTGGTGCTGATGTTGTCCGCCCGGGAGAATTTCGCCCTGCCGAACCTGAGCCACTGGTCGCGCCGGGGCTTCATCCGGCAGCAGGTGGAACGTGCCCGCTTCGCACACTACATCGAGAGCCTGAAGATCAAGCTCTCGCACCAGGATCAGACCGTCCGTAATCTCTCGGGCGGGAACCAGCAGAAGGTGCTGATCGCCCGATGGCTGGAGGCCAACGCCGACGTCGTCATCTTCGACGAGCCCACACGCGGCATCGACGTGGGCGCGAAGTATGAGATCTACCTGCTCATCAATGAACTGGCCGCCGCCGGGAAGGCGATCCTCATGATTTCCTCCGAACTGCCCGAGGTGCTGGGCATGAGCGACCGCATCCTCGTCATGCACGAGGGCCGGATCAGCGGCGAGATCACGGACGTTGCCCACGCCACGCAGGAGCAGATCCTGGCCCTCGCCGTCGGGCGCGAAGACAAGGCAGAAAAGGTCGAAGGATGAGGCGCGGAGGACCGCCAGGAAAAACCCCGTGGCCTGACCGACCATCACACGCTTCCGTCGACCGTCCTGCAGCAAGAACCTGTTGACCCGGCCATTCCGCATGCTACCCCGTCTCTCCTCCCCCCCGAACCGCACCCGGATTCAGCAAGCGGTATCGCAGTTCTTCTCGAACTACGGGATGCTGCTCGTGCTGCTGTTGCTCTGTACGTACTACGCCGTGGTCACGCTCGAGGAACAGAACCCGCGCGGGGCCGATGCCGCCGAGGCGCTGCTGGACGACCTGACGGCGCGGGTCCCGGCAGGGGGTACGGTACTGATCGCCACGAAGGCGAATGAGGAAGACCGCGTCTTTGCCGCCGCGCTGGCCGAGGGGCTCCGGGCGGCCGGCTACACCCCGGCCGGTCCGGTCGAGGGCACGCCGCAGGACCTCCGCCAGGCCCTCGAAGCCGTGGCCGCACAGGGCCGTCCCATCGCCGCCATCGCCACCACGCGCGACAATGCGGCCATCGTGCGCAACCTCCAGCGGCAGGTTACCTCGCTGGCCGAAACACCCGTGCTCACCCCGGCCTCGTACCGCTGGCCGACGTTCCTGCGGGCCGACAACATCCGCAACGTCGCCAACCAGATCGTCGTCATCGCCATCATTGCGGTGGGGATGACGATGGTCATCATCACCGCCGGCATCGACCTGTCGGTGGGCAGCCTGATCGCGCTGTCGGCCGTGGTGGCGGCCTATCTGATCCAGGCGATGGGCGGGACGGAGGCAGGCACCGGCGCGATGCTGCTGGCCAGCGCCGCCGCCATCCTGCTGTGTGGCCTCGTCGGGCTCTTTTCGGGCTTCGTGATCACCCGCTTCCGGGTGCCTCCCTTCATCGCCACGCTCGGGGTGATGCAGATCGCCAGCGGGCTGGCGTACATCATCTCCGAGGGGAAGTCCATCTCCGCCATACCCGACGGCTACGTCTGGCTCGGGCGGGGCGCCGATCTCTTCTCGCTGCCGAACGCCGTGGTGCTCATGATCCTGATCTATGCCGGCGCGCACGTCCTGATGACCCGGACGACGCTGGGCCGCTACATCTACGCCGTGGGCGGCAACGAGGAGGCCGCGCGGCTCTCGGGGATCCGCGTCCATGCCGTGCTGGTGTTCGTCTACGTCGTGGCCGGGTTGCTGGCCGGGCTGGGCGGCATCGTGCAGGCCTCGCAGCTCAAGAGCGGCGCCCCCACCTACGGGCTGATGTACGAACTGTACGTCATCGCCGCCGTCGTCATCGGAGGAACCAGCCTCTTCGGTGGCGAGGGCAAGATCCTGGGCACCCTCATCGGGGCCTTCATCATCGCGGTCATCCAGAACGGCATGAACCTCACCGGCGTCGAAAGCTACACGCAGAAGGTCGTCCTGGGCTTCGTCATCCTCGGTGCGGTGCTGCTGGACATGCTGAAGAAGCGCGGCCTGCGCTGAGGGGCGGATGACCTCTGTGGAAGCCGGCGGCGAAGACCGGGCAAGGCCGGTCACGACACGCCCCCGCACACCGGCTCCCTCCTCTCGCACGCCTGACACACCACATCGACCCATGCCGGTCCATCGCTCCGCTGACGCCTCCCCCGCCCGCGGGCACGCCGGCTCGCCGGTGCCGATCGTCGTGGCCGGGCACGTGTGCCTGGACGTGATCCCGACGCTGCCGGCCCCGACCGGCCCCCTCGCCGCGCTGCTGCGCCCCGGCTCGCTGACGGAGGTGGGGCCGGCGCTGCTGACGACGGGCGGCGCGGTGTCGAACGCCGGGCTGACGCTGCATCGCCTCGGGCACCGGGTCCACCTCATCGGAAAGGTGGGCGACGACCTCTTCGGGCGGGCCGTCATGGAGCGCCTCCGGGCCGCCGATCCCGCCGCCACGGATGGCCTGCTCGTCGTTCCGGGGGAGGTCACCTCCTACACCATCGTGCTGCAACCGCCCGGCGCCGACCGCCTCTTCCTCCATGCGCCGGGGGCCAATGCCTCCTTTGCACCGGATGAGATCGACCCGGATGGCATCCCGGAGAACGCGGTGTTCCACTTCGGCTACCCACCGCTGATGCGAATGACATACACTGACGGCGGAACGGCGCTGGCCGCGTTGTTCGCCGCGCTGCGCCGCCGGGGGGTCTTCGTCTCGCTGGACATGGCCATGCCCGACCCGCAGGGTGCGAGCGGCCGGGTGGACTGGCGCCGGTGGCTGGCGTGCGTGCTGCCCCATGTGGACCTGTTCGCGCCGGGCCTGGAGGAGATCCGCTTCATGCTGGCCCACCCGGCTGGCGCCGTCGATGGGCCGCTGCTCGTCCGGCTGGGCGAGACCCTGGTCAGCCTCGGGGCACGGCTCGTAGCGTTGAAGCTGGGCGATCAGGGGCTGTACCTCCACACCGGCCCCACCCCCGGAAGCCCCCTGCTCCGGCCGGCGGCCGACTGGGCGGGGCGGCGGCTGCTGGCGCCCTGCTTCCGGGTCACCGCGGCCGGCACGACGGGCGCCGGGGACGCCACCCATGCCGGCCTGCTGGCAGCGCTCGTGCGCGGGCTCGACCCCGAGGCCGCCGTCACCGCCGCGGTGGCCGTCGGCGCGTGCAGCGTCGAAGCCGCCGACGCCCCGGCCGGCGTACCGACCTGGGATGCCCTGCAGGATCGCCTCCGGCGCGGCTGGCCCCGCCGTCCCATCGCACTCCCGCTGCCGGGCTGGTCCTGCAACCCCGCTACCGGGCTCTATCACCCTCCCTCCAACGCCCCCGCATGAACCGCCGCGATGTCCTTCGCATCGGCCTTGCCGCGCCGATCGCCGCCGCCGGCTTCGCACAACGTGGCCGAGCGACCACGCCCCGGCCGACGATCATGACCGTCGCCGGACCGATCACCCCGGACGCCCTTGGCCCCATGCTCACCCACGAGCATGTGCTGGTCGACTTCGCCCCCCTCGCGGAACGCACCGCGGAGCCCACCACCGCGCGCTACGACCCCGACGAGGTGTTCGACGTCGTCCTGCCGCACCTGCAGGCCCTGCGGCCGCATGGCTGCCGGGCGATGGCCGAGTTCACCCCGGCCTACCTCGGCCGCGACCCGGCCCTGCTCCGGCGCCTCTCGGCCGCCAGCGGGTTGCACCTGCTCACGAACACCGGCTTCTACGGCGCCCGCAACGATCAGCACCTGCCGCCCTTCGTCTTCACCGAAACGGCCGACGCCCTGGCGGCACGCTGGGTGCGCGAGTGGACGGACGGCATCGACGGGACCGGCATCCGCCCGGGGTTCATCAAGATCGGCGTGGATGGCGGGCCGCTCTCCGACGTGGACCGCAAGCTGGTCCGGGCCGCCGCCCGCACGCATCGCCGCACCGGGTTGACGATCGCCGCCCACACCGGACCGGCCGTGCCGGCGTTCGAGCAACTGGAGGTCCTGGCCGAGGAAGGCATCTCGGCCTCGGCCTGGATCTGGACGCACGCGCAGAACGAGCACGACCCCGCCCACCACGTCGCCGCCGCCCGACGCGGGGCATGGGTGGCGTTCGACGGCGTCGCCCCGGCGTCGCTGGAACGGCACGTCGCCCTGGTGCGGACGATGAAAGACCACGACCTGCTGGACCGCGTGCTGCTCTCGCAGGATGCCGGATGGTACCACGTGGGCGAACCCGGTGGCGGGGACATCCGCCCCTTCACGTTTTTCTTCACCGACTTCCTCCCCGCCCTGCGCGCGGCGGGGCTGACCGAGGCGGACCTCACGCAACTGACCGTCACCAACCCCGCCCGCGCTTTCACCGTGCAGGTCCGCACCCGCTGATCGCCCCTCCCTGCCATGCCAGAGGAAAAACAGTACTGAGGGAAGGAAAACAGCGGTCGAGGTTCACCGGCGTTGCGTCTCCTCCACGTACGATCCACCTCCAACCACCGTCGTCACCTGCCCATGCCCCGATCCCTCCTGAGCCGTCGCGACTTCACCCGCACGCTGGCCGCTGCGGGGCTCGGTCTGCCGCTGGCCGCCCGTGCGCCGCAATCCCCGGATCGCCCCCATCCGGCGCGCCCACCCCTCTGCATCTTCTCGAAGCACCTGCAATGGCTCCGCTACGACGAGATGGCCGATGTGGCCGCCGAGATCGGTTTCGACGGGGTGGACCTGACCGTGCGTCCCGGCGGGCACGTGCGCCCCGGGCGCGTGGAGGACGACCTGCCGCGGGCCGTGGAAGCCGTCCGCCGCGCCGGGCTGGAGGTTCCCCTGATGACCACCGCCATCACCGACCCGGACGCCCCGGACACCGTAGCCATCCTGCACACCGCGCAGCAACTCGGCATCACCCACTACCGCCTGGGCTATCTGCGCTATGACGACGACCTCGGCGTGGCCGGCACCCTCGACGCGCTGCGCCCCCGCCTTCGGGACCTTGCTGCCCTGAACGCCGAATACGGCCTCCACGGCGCCTACCAGAATCACAGCGGCACCCGCGTGGGCGGGCCGGTCTGGGACCTCTGGCTCCTGCTCGACGGCCTCGACCCCCGCTGGATCGGATGCCAGTACGACGTGCGCCACGCCACCGTCGAGGGCGGCACGGCCTGGCCGCTGAGCCTGAAGCTCCTCCACCGCTACATCCGTACGACGGCGATCAAGGACTTCACCTGGGAGGTCCGCGGCCGTCGTGCCCGCATCCGGGACGTCCCCCTCGGCGACGGCATCGTCGACTTCAATCACTACTTTAACCTGGTCCGAGAACTGGGCCTGTCCGGGCCGATCTCGCTCCATCTGGAGTACGACCTGCCCGAACCGCCCGATACGGCCGAGCGTCGCCGGCAGACCATCGCCGTCATGCGGCGCGACCTCGCCACCCTGCGTGCCTACCTGGACGACGCCGGCCTTTGAGCGCCGGGAACGCTCCGGCCCGTCCGGGCTTACCGGAGTGCGTGATTCCCGTGGCCCCTGTGTGTATTCCCTGCCTATGCCTGTGTTGACGTGTTCGTCTCGCTGCCGTCCGCTCGCCGCGTGCCGGGCCGCCGGCTTCGTCGGCTTTCTGCTGCTGTTGCTCTCGGGCTGCGGGGGGTCGAGCGCCGACGGCGGCGGGGCGGCCTACCGCATCGCCGTCGTCCCCGGGGCGGGGGACGCGGCCTTCTGGGCAGAGGTCCGGGCCGGGGCCGAAGCAGCGGCCGCCGACCTCGGCGATGTGGCCGTCGAGTGGATGGCCCCGGCGAACGAGGACGACGTGGGCGGGCAGATCGCCGCCGTCGAAGCGGCGACGGAGGCCGGGGTGGACGCGCTGGTGGTGGCGCCGCTCGATCCAGAGGCCCTCGTGCCGGCGCTGGAGACGGCCGGCGGGCGGGGCGTCTCGGTGGTCACGATCCAGACACGCCCGGAGCCGCCCGTCGGGGTGACGCACATCGCCCTGGATGAGCGTGAGGCGGGGCGGCAGGCGGCTGAGCTGCTGGCCGCGGCGCTGGGCGGCGAGGGGCGCGTGGCGCTGCTGTCGTTCACCAGCGCCACGAACACGGCGCTCGAACGGGAAGAGGGCTTCCGTGAGGGGCTG
Source organism: Roseithermus sacchariphilus (assembly GCA_003285105.1). Lineage (GTDB taxonomy): Bacteria > Bacteroidota > Rhodothermia > Rhodothermales > MEBIC09517 > Roseithermus > Roseithermus sacchariphilus. The sequence goes on from CP030158.1 coordinate 3,581,089, forward strand.
GCCCGCCATCCGGGGCTGACCCTGGTGGCCGAGCAATACGCCGCGCGCGACGTCGCCGTCGCGGCCGGGGTCACCGAAGACATCCTCACGGCCCGGCCGGACCTCGACGGGCTTTTCGCCGCCGACGGGCCGGCCACCCGCGGCGCGGCCCGCGCGCTGCACACCCGTGGGCTCCAGGATCAGGTGGCTCTCGTCGGCGTCGATGCCTCCCCGCAGGCGCAGGACGACCTGCACGCCGGGCTGCTCTATGGCCTGATTGTCCCGGACGGCTTCGAGGTGGGGTATCAGGGCATCCAGCAGGCGCGGCGGGCTCGCCGTGGCGAGGCCGTGCCGGAGGTGATTACCTGCGGCCTCACCATCCTCACCCGGGACCAGCCCGTCGCCGCTCGGCCCGAACGGCGGCTACAACCCACCTCCTGACCGGCGCTGCCCCTCCCACGCCCTGCCACCTCTGCCCGATGCCATGACCGACCCGGCCAGCCTGCTGCCGCTCCTACGCCGCCTGCACGACCAGATCCGCGACGCCGTCGTCGCACGATGCGAGACGACGGACCCCGTCGCGCTGGCGCAGGTCAGCGACGACACCCCGGAGGACACGATCTACGCCATCGACCGGGTGAGCGAGGACACTCTGATCCGCTTCTTCGAGCGCGAGATCGCGCCGCACGGTCCCATCGTGCTGATCGCCGAGGGGCTGCCCGAGGCGTCCCTGGTGCTCCCCCGCGGCCGGGCCGAGGCCGAAGCCCGGTGGCGCATCATCGTCGACCCCATCGACGGCACGCGCGGGTTGATGTATCAGAAGCGAAGCGCCTGGATCCTCACGGGCGTGGCCCCCAACCGCGGCCCGGCCACGACCCTGGCCGACATCGAACTGGCCCTCCAGACCGAGATCCCGCTCGTCAAGCAGCACCTGTGCGACGTGCTCTGGGCACGCCGCGGGGGTGGCGCCCGGGCGAGGCGCGTCAACCGGCTCACCGGGGAGGAAACCCCGATCCCGCTGCGGCCCTCGGCAGCCACGGATCTGGCCCAGGGCTTCGCGTCCGTCACCCGCTTCTTCCCCGGCGGGCGCGACGTGCTGGCGGCGCTGGACGACGCGCTCGCGCAACAGCTGCTGGGCATCCCGCCGGCCGGCAAAGCGCTCTGTTTCGAGGATCAGTACCTCTGCACCGGGGGGCAGCTCCATGCGCTGGCGAGCGGGCAGGATCGTTTTCTGGCCGACCTCCGCCCGCTGCTGGTGCCCGTCCTCGCCCGGCGGGGCTGGCCGGCACCCATGTGCTGCCACCCCTACGACGTGTGCACCGAACTCATCGCCCGAGAGGCCGGCGTCCTCGTCACCGACCCGGCCGGACGCCCCCTGCAGGCCCCGCTCACGACCGACCACGACGTGGCCTGGATAGGCTATGCCAATGCCGCCCTCCGGCGCTCCATCGAACCGGTCCTCCAGCGGTTGCTGGCCGAGCACGGCCTGTGCTGACCCCGCCACCTCTGCCTGTTCCCCCTTCTTCCAGAGATCCCCTTCGGCCCATGCCTCCCCGACTCATCTGGCTCCTTCTCGTCCTGTGCCTGCCGGCGTGCCGTCCGGGTCCCTCCCCGAAGCTCGTCGAGCGGCCGGTCGACCGGGTGGACCCGCGCATCGGCACCGGCACCGCCACGACCCCGGCCGCCCTGCGCCACAGCGAGGCGGACAACGAACCCCGCGGGCAGACCGTCCCGTCCGTGGGGGTCCCCCACGGGATGACGTCGTGGACTCCGCAGACGCGTGCCACGGAGCAGAAATGCCTCGCTCCGTACTATGCCGGAGACGAGCGTATCCAGGGGTTCCGCGGGAGCCACTGGATGAGCGGCTCCTGCACGCAGGACTACGGCAGCGTGACGCTGATGCCGATGACCGGCACGCCGGTGGCCGACCCCGAGGCCCGGTCCTCGGCCTTCGAGCAGGAGACGGCCACGCCCGCGTATTACGCCGTCAGCCTGACCGATACCGACATCCGTGCGGAGGTGACCGCGACGAACCGGGCCGGGGTGTTGCGCTTCACGTTCCGGGGTCCCGGCCCGGCCTTCATCGTGATCGAGCCCAACAGCGACGAGGGCGTCGGAACCGTGCAGATCGACCCCGAGCGGCAGATGGTGGTCGGCAGCAACCCGGTGCACCGGATCTACCAGGGATGGGGAGAGCCGGCCGGCTTCAGCGGGCACTTCGCCGCCGTCTTCGACCGCCCCTTCGCGGCCTTCGGCGTGTGGCGCGGTATGCAACGGCAGGACGGCGAGACCACGGCCACCGGCGATTCGTCGGCGGTTCGGGCCTACGTGCGGTTCGACCTGGCGCCCGGCGAGGTGGTCCACGTGCGCATCGGCACGTCGTTCACCGGCATCGACGGCGCCCTCCGCAACCTGGACGCCGAGATGCCGGAGGTCGATTTCGAGCGAACCCGCCGCCGGGCCGAGGCCGCCTGGAACACCCTGCTGGGCCGTGCGCAGGTCTCCGGCGGCCCGGCCGGTGCGGACACGCTCTTCTACACCGCGCTCTATCACGCCCTGCTCCTGCCGCGCACCTTCAGCGACGTGGACGGAGCCTACCCGCGCTTCGCCGGCGGCGCGGCCCTCGAACGAGCCAGCGGGTTCACGTACTACGCCGACTTCTCCGTGTGGGACACCTTCCGCGCGGTCCACCCGCTGCTGATCCTCCTCGCCCCCGACGCCGCGCTGGACATGGTCCGCTCGCTCGTCGCCAAAGGCCGCCAGGGCGGCTGGCTGCCCATCTTCCCCGCCTGGAACAGCTACACCTCCGCGATGATCGGCGACCACGTCCTCTCCATCATCGCCGATGCCTACCTCAAGGGCCTGACCGACTTCGACGCCGAGGCCGCCTATGCGCTGATGCGGCAGAACGCCACCACCTCGCCGGACTCGGCGGCCTATCTCGACGGCAAGGGCCGCCGGGCGCTGGCCTCCTACCTCCGCCACGGCTACGTGCCCCTCGACGACCCGGTGCGGGAATCCTTCCACCAGCAGGAGCAGGTGTCCCGGACGCTCGAATACGCCTACGACGACTTCGCCCTGGGGCAGCTCGCCGCGGCGCTGGGCCGGCCGGCCGATGCGCGGCGGTTCTGGGACCGCGCCGGGAACTACCGCCACGTCTTCGACCCCACCGTCGGCTTCGTCCGTGGACGGTATGCCGACGGCTCCTGGGCCGAGCCCTTCGACCCGGCGGAGCGGGCCCCGTACATCACCGAAGGCTCGCCCTGGCACTACACCTGGTACGTGCCCCACGACGTCCAGGGCCTCATCCGGCTCATGGGCGGACGCGACGCCTTCATCGCCCGGCTGGACACGCTCTTCGAAGCGGGCCACTACTGGCACGGCAACGAACCGGGCCATCACATCCCCTACCTCTACGCCTATGCCGGCGCCCCGTGGAAGACGCAGCAGCGGGTCCGCGAGATCATGGCGGCCGAGTACGGCCCCGGCCCCGGCGGGCTCAGCGGCAACGACGATGCCGGGCAGATGTCGGCCTGGTTCGTCTTCTCGGCGCTCGGGCTGTATCCCGTCAGCCCCGGCTGGCCCTACTACGTGCTCGGCAGCCCGCTCTTCGAGACGGCCCGCCTGGAGGTCGGCGACGGGCGGACGTTCACGATCCGCGCCGAGGGCGTCTCGGACACGCATCGCTTCATCCAGGCCGCCACGCTGAACGGACGGCGGTACGACCGCCCGTGGATCGACCACGGCGTGCTCACGGCCGGCGGCGAACTGGTGCTGACGATGGGGCCGCAACCGAACCCGGCCTGGGGCGCGGACCCCGCCCTGGCCCCGCCGACGATGACGCTGATCGACTCCGTGCCGTGACGCCGCCACAGTCCGGCTCTGCGAGCGTTCATGACGCTACCGTGCCATTCGTGACGCGGTCGTGAAGATTATGACAGCGGCCGCATCTGAACCGCACCCGGGCCGTTGATGCGGATAGAGACGTCCCTGCCATCGAACGAGACGCTATCAGACCGGCCTCTGCGCGCCCGTGCTCCCATGAAACGCCTGCTACTGCTACTGCTGCTCACGCTTCCGACCCTGGCGGTCTTCGCGCAACCGCGCCCGACCTACACGGTGACCGGCCGCGTCGTCGATGCCGAGGACCGAACGCCGCTGCCGGGCGTCAACGTCTGGCTCTGGCTCGCCGCGGACTCGTCCCAGACCGACGCCGACGCCACCGACCCGCAGGGCACCTTCGTCCTGCAAACCCGCCAGACCGGGCTGTACCGGATCCGGCTCACCTACATCGGCTACGACCCCTACGTGGCAGACGTCCAGGTCGATAGCCTCACCAACTCGGTCGGCACGATTGCGCTGCACACGGGCACCTACGACATCGGCGAGGTGCTGGTCGAGAGCGTGCAGGAGCGCGTGCGGATGCGTGGCGATACGACCGTCTACAACGCCGACGCCTTCAAGGTCAACCCCAATGCCTCCGCCGAAGACCTCATCGGCAAGATGCCGGGCGTCGTCGTCGGGCAGGACGGGACCGTCGAGGCACAGGGCGAGCAGGTCCAGCGCGTGATGGTCGACGGCCGCGAGTTCTTCGGGGGCGACCCGGCCGTAGCGCTACGCAACCTGCCGGCCGACGTCATCGAGAGCGTCGAGGTGTATGACCGCCAGAGCGATCAGGCACAGTTCACCGGGTTCAACGACGGCAACACCGAGAAGACCATCAACATCGTCACACGGCCCGGCACGCGGAACGGGCAGTTCGGCAAGGTCTACGGCGGCTACGGCGACGACGCGCGCTACATCACCGGCGGCTCGGCCAACATCTTCGACGACGACCGCCGGATCTCGATCATCGGCCTGTCGAACAACATCAACCAGCAGAACTTCGCCTTCGAAGACCTGCTGGGCATGTCCGGCAACGGCGGCGGCCGGGGCGGACCGGGGATGCGCCGCGGCGGCGGAGGCGGGGGCGGCCGCTGGCGAGGCGGGGGCGATGGCTTCAACCCGCGCGACTTCCTCATCGGGCAGCAGAGCGGGATCAACCACACCACCTCCGTCGGGCTGAACTACAGCGACGAGATCGGCTCCCGGCTCAAGCTCAACGGCAGCTACTTCTTCAACCGGATGGCCAACGACAACGATGCCTTCCTGGACCGGGAGCTCTTCCTGCCCGACGCCGCGACGCAGCTCTACACGGAGACGACTCAGTCCACCAGCACGAACTACAACCATCGCCTCAACGCGCGGATCGAGTACACCATCGACGAAAACAACTCGCTCCTGATCCGTCCCCGCTTCAGCTTTCAGGACTACACCGCCACCAGCCGCCAGCAGGGCGTCAACGTCCTCGATGACGGCGACATGCTGAACCGATCGCTGAATGCCTATACCTCCTCCAATGCCGGCTACACCTCCTCCACGAGCGTGCTCTACCGGCACCGGTTCCCCCGCCGGGGTCGCACCCTCTCGGCCGAACTGGACCTCGGCCTGAACGACCGCTGGGGCGACACCGACCAGCGCGCCGTCACCGAGTTCTACCACGACGACCTGGCCCCGGAGGACTCGACGTACGACCAGGAGATCGACAGCCAGACCGCCGGCCGGTCCATCGGCGTGGATCTGGACTACACCGAGCCCGTCGGCCAGCGGGGCCAGCTCCGGCTGAGCTACGAACCCTCCTACGGGCGGAACGTCTCCGACCGCCTGGCCTACGTGCAGGACCTCCAGACCGGCCGCTACACGCTCCTCGACCCGACCTTTTCGAGTCAGTTCGACAACGACGTCATCCGGCAACGGGGGGGCGCTACGTACCAGTTCCGCCAGGAAGACCGCTTCTCGCTCCAGGTGGGCCTGGAAGTCCAGCACGAACGGCTCCTGGGGGATCAGACGTATCCGGTGCCCTTCACGCTGGACCGCGCGTTCTTCAGCCTCCTGCCCGAGGTCGAGCTGGAATTCGAGTTCGGGGACGAGCTGGACCTCGACATCGACTACCGTACGAGCACCAACACCCCGTCGGTGAGCCAGCTCCAGGACGTCATCGACAACACGAACCCGCTGTTCCTGACCACCGGCAACCCGGACCTGAAGCCCAGCTACACGCATGAGATCCGCCTGCGGGGCCGGCGGGGCAACTGGCGCGCCGGGCGGATGCTCTTCGCCTTCGCCAGCCTTTCCTACGAGCGCGACCCCATCGGCACGGCCTCCCTGCTCGCCGTGCGGGACACCGTGCTGGCCCGCGGCGTGACGTTGCAGCAGGGCTCGCAGTTCTCCTACCCCGTCAACCTCAGCGACCCGACGTTCCGAGCGCGCTCGTTCGTCGGGCTCGGACGGCCCTTCCCCCTGCTCAAGAGCAACCTGAACCTGCGGGGCGGGCTCTCTTACACCCGGTCGCCCGGCCTCATCAACGGCGCCGTCAACATGGCCTCGCAGTACGCCTTCAACGGCGGCCTCACCCTCGGCAGCAACATCAGCGAACGCCTCGACTTCACGGTCTCCTACCGCGCCGATTACACCGTGGCCTCCAACTCGTTCTACACCCGCCTCGACGAGAACTACTTCCGGCACGACGCGGGGCTGCGTTTTGCCTGGCTGCCCGTGGGCGGGCTGGTGATCGAAACGAGCCTTTCCTACAACGACTACGTGGGGCTCGACGAGGAACTCTACCCGACGACCTTCATCGTCAATGCCGGCCTCGGCTACCAGTTCATGCAGCAGGACGCCGCCGAGGTGAAGCTGGTCGTGGGCGACCTCTTCAACCAGGACACGGGCGTCAGCCGGAGCATCACGGAGATGTACGTGCAGGACACCCGCACCCAGGTGCTCGGCCGGTACGTGTTGCTGAACCTCAGCTACAAGTTCCGCAACTTCGGCCTGTAGCGCCGCCCTCCCCTCTCTTCCCGCGGGAAGATCCACCGCTCCCCGCCGCGAAGCCCTTTCCTCCGGAGCGTCTCCGGGAGAGGGCTTTGCGGTTTCAGGAGGGTGCCTCGCCGGGCTCACGCTGCCGGGATCCGGGCAGCCCTCCCCCATTCGGTGCCGTTCATTTCATCCACGTGCCGTTCGTCGATTCGGTTGAATCCGGGACACGGAGCCCACGATAAGAGCGGGCAGACGCTGCTTCCGCATCGTCCGCTGCATGGTGTCCTTCCATGCTGACCTTCGACGAATCTACGCGATCCTTCTCTTGCATCCTTCTCTTGCCATGAAGCGCCTGCTCCTTTTGCTCACGCTCGTACTGCCGGGTATGCTCCTTCCGGCCCGGGCTCAGGCCCCCACGGGTCACATCAGCGGCACCGTGCTGGATGCCGACACCGGCGAGCCCATTGCCTCGGCCACGGTCGGCATCTGGAGTAGCCGGGACTCCTCCCTCGTCACCGGAGCCGTGACCCAGATGGATGGACGCTTCCACATCGACGGTCTGCGCTTCGGGGCGTACTACGCCCGTATCAGCTTCGTGGGCTTCGCGGCCGAGACGATCCCGGACCTCGTCCTCGGCCCCGATCGCCGGCAGATCGAGCTGGGGGCGATTTACCTCACGCCCGACACCCAGGTGCTCGACAACGTCGAGGTGACCGCCGAGCGCACGCCCGTCCAGTTCCAGATCGACCGGACCGTCTACAGCACCGCCGATGCGCCGGTCGCCGTGGGCGGGACGGCCACGAACGTCCTGGAGACGATCCCGTCGATCGACGTGGACGTGGACGGGAACATCAGCCTGCGCGGCAGCGGCAACGTGGCCGTGCTCATCAACGGCCGCCCGGCCCCCGTCAGCGGGGAGTACATTGCCACATACCTGCGCCAGCTCCCCGCCGGGTCGATCGACCGCGTCGAGGTCATGCCCAACCCGTCGGCCCGCTATGAGCCCGACGGGATGGCCGGCATCATCAACATCGTGCTCAAGGAAGACGCCGACCTCGGCCTGGGCGGCACGCTCATCGCGGGTGGCGACTCGCAGGGGGGCTACAACGCCAGCGGCACGCTCACCTACGGCCGCGGGCCGTTGAACCTGGCCTTCACCTACGGCTTCCGCCAGGAGGAAGGCCTGGGCGGCGGCAGCAGCTTCCGCATCAACCGGTATGCGGAGCCGCTGACCTACTTCGATCAACACGAGGACGAGGACGAATCCGAAACCTCGCACCTGCTCAACCTCTCCGGCGACCTCCAGCTCTCCCGCAAGACGACGCTCAACGCCTCGGCGCAGGCGGGCTTCCGGAGCGAGACGGAGAAGGAGTTCACCAACTTCCTCGAACTCGACGCCTCGCAGGATCCGCTGGCGCAGTACCGCCGGCAGATGATCGAAGCCGATGACGGCTGGAACACGGACCTCCGGCTGGGGCTGACCCACGTCTTCTCCGGCGTGAACACGCGCCGGGCCGGGGGCGCACCCGCCGGCGGGTTCGGCGGCGGACGCGGCGGACGCTGGCGCGGACCGGGCGGCGGCCCCTCCGGCCCGTCCTCCGGCGGTGGCGGCGGCGCAGACCACAGCCTCTCCATCGAGGCACGCTTCGACGCCTCGGGGAACGACGGCGAGGAGCTCTTCACCGAACGCTTCGCCACCACCGAGGACCTGCGCGAACAGCAGAATGCCTACACCGACCGCACCGACCAGGAGTTCTCACTCCAGATCGACTACACCCGGCCCCTGGGCGCCTTCCGCCTGGAAGCCGGCTACAAGGGCGACCTCGAATCGCTCTACTCCGACCTCTACTCCGAAAGCGCCGAGGGGGGCGCCCCGCTCACTCCGGACATCGGCCTGATCAACACGTTCGACTTCGACCAGTCCATCCACGCCGTCTACGCCCAGCTGGCCCGGCAATGGGGCAAGGTCGGGCTGCAGCTCGGGCTCCGGGCCGAGACGGCCACGACCACCTTCACCCTCCGCAACACGAACGAGGCCTACGACAACGACTACGCCAGCCTCTTCCCCAGCAGCTTCCTCACCTACAAGTTCTCGGAAACCTCCACGTTCAGGGCCAGCTACAGCCGGCGGATCAACCGCCCCCGCACGTTCTTCCTGAACCCCTTCCCGAGCTACGACGACCCGCTCAACATCCGCGTGGGCAACCCGCGGCTCCAGCCCGAATACATCGACTCCTTCGAACTGGCCTACGTCCAGTTCACCCCCTGGGGCTCCTTCACGCTGACCCCTTACTACCGCCGCACCACGGACGTCATCCGCTTCTACCAGGAGGTGCGTAACGACGGCGTCTCGGTGCGGACGTTCGGCAACTTCGACACGTCCACCTCCTCGGGCGTCGAGATGATCACGTCGATCGACGCCCAGGCGCTGCTCGACGGGCTGCGGGGCTACGTCAGCCTCGAAGGCTTCCGCGTCGTCACCGACGGCTCGAACGTCGATGCGTCGTTCCAGAACAACGCCTTCGGCTGGGGCGGCCGCGTCAATGCCAGCTACAACCTGGGCAACGTCTTCGGCATCGGCGACCTGGACGTGCAGGCGACCGTCCGCTACCGCGCGCCCATGGACACCGAGCAGGGCCGCATGGGCTCGTTCTCGTGGACGGATGTGGCGCTGCGCCAGGAGCTCTTCCGCGACCGGGCCAGCCTCACCCTCCGCGCCCGCGACGTGCTCGGCACGGCCGGTTTCCAGGGCATCATCGACCAACCGACCCTCTACAACGAGTTCACGCGTGACTTCGGCGCGCAGGCCATCGGGCTGACGTTCACCTACTCGTTCGGAGAACAGCAGCAACAGCGCCGCACAGAACGCCCCGACGACGGCGGTGGCTTCGACCAGATGCCGATCGATTGAGGGCTTTCAGCGTTCAGCGATCAGCGGGCAGCGTTCTGGCCTGGCACGATGGTGCTTGCCGTGCCGCTGTCCGCTGAGGGCTGCCGGCTCCGGGCTGCTGGCTTCGTGTGACGCCAGAGGCCAGAAGCCAAAAGCCAGAAGCCGAAAGCTGGAAGCTGGAAGAACCAACCGGATCGAATGGCATCGCTGAACGGTATAAGCGCCCCGATGTACGCTCTCCCCACTACCTGAACTGTTGACCACCGACGATGAAACCCCTCTTTCGCGCTCCCCTGTCCCTGCTCCTCCCGTTGCTCCTGCTGAGCCTGAGCGCCTGCGGCGGTAACGACGGCTCCACCCCCGAAGCGGCCACCGAGGCGACGGAGGCCACGGAGGCCACGAACGCCGCCGACGCGATGACCGCATCGGCCGACCTCCCCCGTCTCAACATCAACACGGCCACCGAGGAAGAGATGCTGCGCATCCCCGGGGTGGGCAACCGCATGGTCCACGAGTTCGAGGAATACCGGCCGTACGTCAGCATCCAGCAGTTCCGCCGCGAGATCGGCAAATACGTCGACGAAGAGCAGGTGGCCGCGTACGAGCAGTACATCTTCGTCCCGATCAATCCGAACGAAAGCGACCTGGAAACGCTGCTGCAGATACCCGGCCTGGACACGACCGAGGCGCAGGCCCTGATCGACGGTCGCCCGTACGCCTCTCGTGAAGCGTTCCTGGAACGCCTCGCCGGGTACGTTTCTCCGGACGAACTTGCCGAGGCCGAGACGTACCTCACGGATGAAGGCTGACCCCTCGATCGAGCAGCAGTATCGACGGTTCCTGCTGATCACGGCCGGGTTCGTCTTTGCGGCAACGCCGGTGGAGCTGGTGCTGACCGAGCACGTGGAAAGCACCCTGCAATGGGTGCCGTTCTTCCTCTGCGGCGCCGGGCTGGTGGCGGTCGTTGCCGCGCTGCGGGCCCCCGGACGCGGCGTGCTGCTCGGCCTGCGTGCCGTCATGGGGATCATCGCGCTCGGTGGTCTCTTCGGGACGTATGAGCACCTCGCCCACAACGTAGCCTTCGAGCGAGACATCCGCCCCGCCGCCGGCTTCGGCGAGGTGCTGTGGGAAGGTCTTTTCGGAGCCAGTCCGCTGCTGGCTCCCGGCATCCTCATCCTGGGTGCCCTGCTCGCTGCCGCCGCCACCTACCGCCATCCGGCCCTCCGGCGCGACACCCGGCCGGTCGGATAACCCGAGCCGGCCCGACGGCTGACGCAGGTCGTCCCTCCCCCTTTCCGTTCGCCGGTGCCGCTTTCCACTGGCCTGCCGGGATCGTACCTTTGCGGGACCTCCGTGTCGATCGTACACACGACCCGCATCGCCCCCCGCATGCCTGAGCACCCCATCACCCTCGTGGCCAGCGGCGACCTCCGCCTCTCGGCCAACCGGAACTGCTGGCCGGCCCAGCAAGAGGTGGAACGCCACGTCATCGACGCCATCCGGGCCGAAGGCTACTCCGTCGAACGCGGCCATCCCTACGACGCCGACAAGCAGCACGGCTTCATCGACAGCCAGCGCTACGGGCTGGAGGTCTTCCGGAAGCTCGACCCCGATCGGCCCCTGGTGATCGTCTGCGCCGCCTGGCAGTACTCCCACCACGTGCTCGCCGGACTGACCACCCACCGCGGCCCGATCCTGACCGTCGCCAACTGGAGCGGCACGTGGCCCGGCCTGGTCGGCATGCTGAACCTCAACGGCTGCCTGACGAAAGCCGGCATCCCCTACAGCACGCTCTGGAGCGAAGACTTCACGGACGAGGCCTTCCGTCGGGGCCTGCGAAGCTGGCTCCGCTCCGGCCACGTCCGCCACGACGACGCCCACGTGCAACCGGCCCGTGACCTGACGCTCCCGGACGAGGCCCGGCGCCTGGGCGAGCACCTGGCCTCGACGCTCCGGCGCGACAAGGCCATCATGGGCGTCTTCGACGAAGGCTGCATGGGCATGTTCAACGCCATCGTGCCCGATCACCTGCTGCACCCGACGGGCGTCTTCAAGGAACGGCTTTCGCAGAGTGCCCTGTACTATGAGACGACGCAGGTGCCCGACGAAGAGGCCCGCCGGGCCTACACGTGGCTCCGGGAACGCGGTATGCAGTTCCGCTACGGCCCGGACCCGGCGCAGGACCTGACCGAGGAGCAGGTGCTGCTACAGCTCAAGACGTACATCGCGGCGGTGCGGATCGCCGACGACTTCGGGTGTGACCTGATCGGCATCCAGTACCAGCAGGGCCTCAAGGACCTCCTGCCCGCCTCCGACCTGGCCGAGGGGCTGCTGAACAACACCGAGCGCCCCCCCGTCCTCAGCCGGGACGGCCGCCGGGAACTCTACGCCGGCGCGCCGCTGCCTCACTTCAACGAGGTGGACGAGTGTGCCGGGCTGGATGCGCTCGTCACGCACCGCGTCTGGAACGCCCTCGGCTTCGCCCCCGAGACGACCCTGCACGACGTCCGCTGGGGCGATCCCTACGAGGACGAGTACGTGTGGGTCTTCGAGATCTCCGGCGCAGCGCCGCCGGCCCACTTCATCGACGGCTATGCCGGCACCGTCAGCGGGCGCCAGCCGCCCATGTACTTCCGCCTCGGCGGCGGCACCGTCAAAGGCATCTCGAAGCCGGGCGAGATCGTCTGGAGCCGCATCTACGTCGAGGACGACCGGCTGCGGGCGGACGTCGGGCGGGCACGGGTGGCCGCCCTGCCGCGGGAGGAAACCGAGCGCCGGTGGCAGCTGACGACGCCGCAATGGCCGATCATGCACGCCGTGCTCTATGGCATCACGCGCGACCAGATGATGGCCCGCCACAAGGCGAACCACATCCAGGTGGCCTACGCACCGGATGCCGCGGGAGCCCGGAGGGCCCTCGCCGCCAAGGTCGCCATGTTCCAGGCCATGGGCATCGAAACGTTCGTCTGCGGCACCGACCACGGGCTGACGTGAGGGACCCGGCAGGGCATCGACCATCCACCCGCTCCCCGAACCCACGCACCTACCCATCCATCCCCGAACCGTGCACGCATCCACGTCCTCCGAACCCGCCCCGGCCGTCCCTGAAGCGTCCGCCGGGGACGCCGTCCGGCAGGACCTCCTCCGCCTGGCCCATCACCTGAGCCGCGAGGGCATGGCCCTGTGGGGAGAAGGCAACGTCTCGGCCCGCCTCGGCGACGGGCGCTTTCTGGTCAAGGCCAGCGGGACCCGGATGCATGCCCTCCAGGCCGGGCACCTCGTCGAGGTCCGGAGCGCCCCGCTGCTCGACGCCATCGCCGGCGGGGGTGTGCTCGACGACGCGGCGATGGACCGGCTCCTGCTCGACGTCCGGGCCGACGCGGACGCGCTGAAGCCGAGCGTCGAGAGCCTGTTCCACGCCTGGCTGCTCGAACTTCCCGGCATCCGCTTCGTGGGCCATTGCCACCCGATCGCCGTCAACCAGATCCTCTGCTCGCCCCGGGCCGAGGCGTTTGCCCGGCAGCGGCTCTTCCCCGACCACGTCGTCTACACCGGCCCGGCCTCGGCGCTGGTGCCGTACGTCGACCCCGGCCTCGTGCTGGCGCGAACCATCGCGCGGGAGGTGCTGGCGTTCACCGAAACCCACCGGCAACTGCCCCGCACCATCCTGCTCCAGAACCACGGCCTGATCGCCCTCGGGGCCTCGGCCGAGGAGACGATGGCGGCGGTGGACCTGATGGAGAAAGCCGCCCGGGTGTTCATCGGCGCCGCCGCGCTCGGCGGCCCCACCTTCCTCCCCCCCGAGCACGTCCGCCGCATCGCCGGCCGCCCGGATGAACACTACCGCAAACGGATGCTGACGGGGACCTGAGCCGTCCACAACCGACCTTCGACGACCGACCATCGACGACCGACCTTCCCATGCCTGCGTACCTCGCCTTCGACCTGGGTGCCTCCAGCGGCCGGGCCATCCTCGGCCGGCTCGAAGCCCATCGGATGCACATGGACGAGCTGCACCGCTTCACGACGCCGATCATCGAAGAGGAAGGGCATCTGTACTGGGACGTCGACGCCATCTGGCGGCATCTGCAAACAGGGCTGTGCAAGGCGCTGGACGCCGCCCCGGACCTGCGAAGCGTATCGGTCAATTCCTGGGGTGTCGACTACGTCCCGCTCGACGCCGAAGGTCGCCCCCTGCGCCGCCCGTTCGTCTACCGTGACCCCCGCGTGAAGGGTCGGATGGAAGCGGCCTGGGAGGTCCTGCCGGCGCCGGCCATCTATGCCGCCACGGGCATCCAGTTCATGCCGATCAACACCCTCTACCAGATCCTGGCCGATCAGGAGGAGGAGCCGGAGCGGTTCGCCGCCACGCGGAACCGGTTGATGATGGCCGACTACTTCAACCACCGGCTCGGTGGCCGGGCCGTGGCGGAAGTCTCGCTGGCGAGCACGTCGCAGCTGATGGACGCCCGCACGCAGACGTGGTCCACCGAGGTCCTGAAGGCCTTTGGCATCCCGGTCGACACGTGGCCGCCCATCGTGCCCTCGGGCACGCGGATCGGCACCCTGCGCGAACACCCGGCGGTGACGATCATCGCCAGCTGCTCGCACGACACGGCCGACGCGGTGGCCGCCACCCCCGCCGCCGGCACCCGCCCGTGGGCCTACCTGAGCTGCGGCACGTGGTCGTTGCTCGGGGTCGAGCGAGCGGAGCCGCTGCTCAGCGAAGCCGCCCGCCGGGCCGGGTTCACCAACGAAGCCGGCCTCGACGGCACCATTCGCTTTCTGAAGAACATCACCGGCCTCTGGATGCTGCAGGAGTGCGAGCGCGCCTGGCGGGAACGCGGCGATGCGTATACCTACGACGAGCTCATGGCCGAGGCCGAGGCGGCCCCGCCTACCGGCGGCCCCCTCGACCTCACCGACCCCCGCTTCGCGGCGCGGGGGGACATGCAGGCCCGCATCGTGGCCTACGGCCGCGAACACGGGATCCCGATCCCGGAGGAACGCGGCCCGCTCGTGCGCACCATCCTGGAGAGCCTGGCCCGCGCGCACCGAGATACCCTGCGTGACCTGGAGGCCGTGCTGGGAACGTCCATCGACGTGCTGCACATCGTCGGCGGCGGAGCCCGTAACCGCCTGCTGTGCCAGTGGACGGCCGACGCCTGCGGCTGTGAGGTCGTGGCCGGGCCGGCCGAGGCTACGGCCCTCGGCAACCTGCTCATCCAGGCCCGCACCATGGGCGATCTCGACGACGGGGTCTCCATCCGTGACGTCGTCCGCCACAGCACCGACCTCGTCACCTATCGGCCCTCCCCCCGCGCCGCCCCCTGATACGGCCACGCGACCTGCCCCCGTCAACGCCTTCACCCGACCAACTCGACACGCTCCCATGCAGACTCCGGCACCGCCTTTCCGCCACGTTCAAGACCTCTGGGATGACGCCGAGGCCGACCGCCTCGACCCCCTCGGCCGCCTCGTCTACCGCTCCAACCTGCTCGGGCAGGACTGGCGCATCACCAATACCGGCGGCGGGAACACCTCGTCCAAACTCACCGAGACCGACCCGCTGACGGGCCACCCCGTGGAGGTCCTGTGGGTCAAGGGCTCCGGCGGCGACCTGCGGACGGCCACGAAACCCAACTTTGCCTCTCTCTACCAGGACAAGCTCCTCGCGCTGCAGGACGTCTATGCCCGGTTCGAGGCACGCGGCCCCAAAACGCCGGCCGAGGATGCGATGGTCGGCATGTACCCGCACTGCACCTTCAACCTGAACCCGCGCGCGCCCTCCATCGACACGCCGCTGCACAGCTTCGTCCCCTACAAGCACGTCGACCACACGCATCCCGTGGCGTGCATCGCCCTTGCCACGGCGGCCGACGGCGAGGCGCTCACGCGGGAGATCTATGGCGACGAGGTGATCTGGACGCCCTGGCAGCGCCCCGGCTTCGAGCTCGGGCTGACGCTCCAGCGCATCTGCCGCGAACACCCCGAGGCGAAGGGGGTCATCCTCGGCGGTCACGGCCTCATCAACTGGGCCGACGACGACAAGGCCTGCTACTACCTCACGCTCCGCCTGATCGAACAGGCCGCCGCCTACATCGCCGCCCACGACCGGGGGGAGGCCACCTTCGGCGGAGCCAGATACCGGAGCCTGCCGGACGACGAGCGCGACGCCCTCCTCTTTGGCCTCCTCCCCTGGCTCCGCGGCCGCGTCAGCCAGGAACGCCGCTTCATCGGAACCGTGCACGCCGACGAGGCCGTGCTGCGCTTCGTCAACAGCCAGGACGCCGAACGCCTCGCCGAACTCGGCACCTCCTGCCCGGACCACTTCCTGCGGACGAAGATCAAACCGCTCTACGTGGACTGGGACCCGCAGCAGGGCGACCTCGACACGCTGAAGGCGGCCCTGGACGAGGGGCTGTCCCGCTACCGGGCCGACTATGAGGCGTACTACCAGACCTGCCGCTCGGCCGACTCCCCGCCGATGCGCGATCCCAACCCGACCGTGGTGCTCATCCCGGGTCTGGGCCTGATCGCATGGGGAAAGACGAAAAGCGAGAGCCGCGTGACGGCCGAGTTCTACAAGGCCGCCATCGCCGTCATGGAAGGCGCCGAGGCCGTCAGCACCTACACCGCCCTGCCTCGCCAGGAAGCCTACGACATCGAATACTGGGCGCTGGAGGAAGCCAAGCTCCGCCGGATGCCACCCGAGCAGGAGCTGTCCCGTCGCATCGTCGCCATCGCCGGGGCCGGCAGCGGCATCGGCCGCGAGCTGGCCGAACGGCTGATCCGCGAGAAAGCCACCGTCGTCTGCCTCGACCTAGACGCAGCCGCCGCACAGGAAACCGCACAGGCCATCCTCGACCGCATCGGCCTCGGCATCGGCGTGGCCGGCACCGGCATCTCCAGCTGCGGCGACGTCATCGGCCTCGGCTGTGACCTGACCGACCGCCACTCGATCCGCGCGGCGCTGCAGCAGGCCGTCCTGGCCTACGGCGGCCTCGACGACCTGGCGGTGACGGCCGGCATCTACGTCGCCCCGGACACCGAGGGCCGCACCTCGGATGCCGGCTGGACGAAGAGCTTCGCCGTGAACACGCTGGCGCACTACTTCTTCGTCGACGAGGCCATGCCCATCCTGCGCGACCAGGACCTCGACGGCGCCGTGGTGCTCACCACGAGCGTCAACGCCGTCGTGGCCAAGCGCGGCAGCCTGGCCTATGACACCAGCAAGGCGGCGACGAACCACCTCGTCCGTGAGCTCGCCATCGAGCTGGCGCCGAACGTCCGCGTCAACGGCCTCGCCCCGGCCACGGTCGTGCAGGGCAGCAGCATGTTTCCCCGCGAGCGCGTCATCGCTTCGCTGGCGAAGTACGATCTGCCCTATCGCGAGGACGAGGACACCGACACGCTGCGTGAGCGCCTGGCGCATTTCTACGCCCGCCGCACCCTCACCCGCCGGCCCATCACCCCGGCCGACCAGGCCGAGGCCCTCTTCCTCTTGCTCAGCCCCCGGCGCCTCCCGAAGACCACCGGCCAGATCCTCACGGTCGACGGCGGACTCGTGGAAGCGTTCCTGCGCTGACCCGCGCCCCGAATCCCCATGACAGATCCCGCAACCCTCTTCCTGACGAACTCCCGCTCGCTTCTCGACACGTACCGAACGAAGATCCGCAGCGCCCTCCAGCAGCTGACCGACGAGGACGTCTGGTGGCGGCCCAATGCGGCGTCGAACAGCATCGGCAACCTGCTCCTGCACCTGAGCGGGAACGCCCGGCAATGGATCATTCACGGCGTCGGCGGAGCGGCGGACGTACGCACTCGGCAGACGGAGTTCGCCACGGAAAACGGCCCCGGCAAAGCCGACCTGCTCCGGCTTTTCGAGGCGACGCTGCAGGAGGTGGATGCCGTCCTGGCCGGGCTTCCGTCTGTCCACCTGCCCGAACCCCGCACGATCCAGGGGCTGGAGACCACGGTGCTGGGAGCCGTTTACCACGTCGTAGAGCACATGGCGACCCACACCGGCCAGATCCTCTACATCGCCAAACTGCGAACCGGCCGCGATCTGGGATTCTATCGGGAGGAAGAAGACGGACGCATTCGCGAGCTATGGCGCGAAGGCTGAAGCCGGGCGGCCTTGGGAGAGCGACCTTCGAAGGGCGGCCTTCAGAGCAACAGCTCCGCCAGCAGGTAGTCGGCAAACAGGATGGCCACGCAGCTCTGGACGACAGCCTGCGTGGTGCTGCGCCCTACCCCTTCGGCGCCGCCGCGGGTGGTAAACCCCTTGAAGCACGCGATGGACGTGATGATGAACCCGAAGACGGCCGTCTTCGAGGCGCCGTAGAAAGGATCGAACGGCTTGAAGTACATCTGCGCGCTGTCGATGAAGGCCTGCGTGGAGACGTAGCCCAGCACCTCCCCGGCATAGGCCCCGCCGGCGATCCCGGCCACGCAGGACGCCACGTACAGCGCCGGGAACATGAGCAGTCCGGCCAGCACCCGCGGGATGATGAGATAGGCCGTGGCGTTCATCCCCATCACCTCCAGCGCGTCGATCTGCTCGGTGACGCGCATCGTCCCGATCTCGGCGGCCATGCTGGCCCCGATGCGCGAGGCCATGACCAGCCCGGTCACCAGCGCGCTCAGCTCCAGCATCAGCGACGGCACCACCACGGCCCCGATCGTGCTCTCCCCCAGCACCGTCTCTTCCAGCATGTACGCCGTCTGAATGGTCAACACCACCCCGGCGAACACGCCCGACATCATCACCACGGGCAGCGAGTGAAGGCCGACGTTGACCATCTGCTCGACCAGCCGCTCGCGATAGGTGCCCACCTCCCGCACCGAGCGCGCCGCGCGGCCCATGAACAGGGCATAGCGACCGAGCGCCTGCAATCCGTTGACGAGCGCGTCCATCATGATCGGCGGCGTGGGACCTCTGCGGGCTCTGGTGTATCGGCTCGCCTTCGGCGGGGTTCCGCCCGACCGGAGCCCTTTTTCCGGCGACTGCATACTTTTCCGCGGTGGCGCGTATCCAGCGAACACGGCCCCCGCGCCCGTCATCCACGTCCTCCCCCGCGTCCTGCGTGCCCATGCCGACTTCCTCCCAGGCTCGTGACCCCGCCGGCTCCTCCGCCTCCTCCAGCCGCCTCGGCCAGACGGTGCTCGAAGACCTCCACCGCACCGATCTGACGCACACCTTCCAGCAGGACCTGAAGGACGTCTACCAGTTTTACCTGGATCCTCAGACCCGGCAGGAACTGGCGTCGATGAGCCAGACCAAACGCTGGTTTTACCTGACCTTCTGGCTCCTGAAGAGCAGTATCCTGCGGCTCTCCCCGTCGCGGCGGCTGTTGCTGCTGGGCAGCCTCATCTTCTTCGCCTACGGCCTCGGCGGCTCCACCCCCTTCCTCGTCGCCGGGTTCGCCGTGCTCCTCCTGGTGTTGATCCTGGAGTTGAAAGACAAGCTGATGGCCCAGGACGAGTTGGACACGGGCCGGGCCGTCCAGGCGGCCCTGCTGCCCCGGGATCATCCGTACGTGCCCGGCTGGGACGTGTGGCTCTATACGCGCCCCGCCAACGACGTCGGCGGCGATCTCGTGGACTACCTCCCGCTGGAGGACGGACGGCTCGGGCTGGCGCTGGGGGACGTCGCCGGGAAAGGGCTGGGCGCCGCGCTGCTGATGGCCAAGCTCCAGTCTACCCTCCGCGCCATCGCGCCCGGGTACGCGAACCTCGCCGACCTGGGCGTGGCGACGAACCGCATCTTCCGGCGGGACGGCCTCCCCAACCGCTTCATCTCGCTGGTCTACCTCGTGCTGGAACCGGACTCCGGCCACGTACGACTCCTCAACGCGGGTCACCTCCCGCCGGTGCTCCTGCGCAACCGGTCGATCCAGGAACTCCCCAAAGGCGGCCCGGCCCTCGGGCTGATGGACGGTGCTGTCTTTACGGAACAGGAAATCACCCTCGCCCCCGACGACTACCTCATCGTCTTCTCCGACGGGCTGACCGAGGCCCGCAACGAGGCGGGAACCTTCTTCGGGTACGACCGGCTGCGCGGGCTGCTGCCTCGCCTCCAGGGGCTCTCTGCGCCGGAGGCCGGGCACCGCATACTGGACCACATCGCGCGGTTCATGGACGGCGCCCGCGCCAGCGACGACCTCTCGCTGATCGTCCTGCGCCGCCGGTCCGCCGCCACCCCGTCGGGCGAGGCCGATGCCCCGGCGGCACGCACCCGGACGGCCCCGGCAGGGCGGGCAACGACGACGCCGGCGGATGAAACCGCCTGAACGGCCGCAGCAGAAACGGCCTGAAGGAATTTTCAGCCCCCGTTCAGGCTGGATTCAGACGGTCGGGGCGATCTTGACGCCGTACGACATCGCAACCGTCTCGCCGCCGCCCATGAAGACCCCGCAAGCCGTCCACTCCGCTGAGCAATCCATGGGCGAATTCGCGCTCTCCCTCGCGCTGCTCCGCTACGTCACCCACCGCCTCCAGGACGTGGCCCGCTGCCTGGAGAACGGGGACGAGATGCCCCGACCCGCGGCGACCGCCCCCCTTGCCGGGGCCTGCTGGCAGGCACCGGCCACAGCCTACGACGTGCCGAACCGGCTTCACCTGAACTGACTCGCTCGACGGAGGGCAGCCCGGCACGGCCGACGCCGAACCCCGGAACAACGAAGCCTCCTCGTCGATATAGCAACGCATACCGAGCTTCCAATCTAGCGCCTCCAACTGGATTGAAGCCCTGTGGCGGGCGGTGTTGCAGCACCGTCCGCCTTTTTTTAATCCTTTAATCCAGCCCTTCGAGCGCCGCCCGCGCCTGCTGCTCCAGGGTCTGGTGATAATCGTACGTGCTGCCGAAGGCCAGCGCGGCCTCATAGGCCCGGCGCGCCCGTTCCCGCTCCCCTCGTTGCTCATAGATGGCGGCGATGTAGAGCTGGCTCCAGGGCGCGTACCGATCCCGGTCGTTCGGCTGCAGCGACATGACCTTCCGGTATCCCTCCAGCGCCTCATCGAGGCGGCCGAGGGCGTGATGCAGGCGCGCCTGCCAGAACGCCGCCCGTGCCTGAACCTCGGGCCGGGCGCCGTCCACCGGCAGCGTCGCCAGCAGCGCATCGGCCTCGGCGTAGCGCCCCGAGCGGAAGCCGTTCTCGACCCGCAGGAGCGCCTCATCGAGCGGGGTCATCGGGCGGGCGAGGCGGAGGAGGGCCTGGCGTTCGGCCGCCACGTCGGAGTCGAGCGCGCGGGTGGCCCGGACCTTCCGGTAGTACGGGAGGGCCTCCTCCCGGCGGCCGAGCATCTCGTGCGCCAGCCCCAGGTGCAAGTAGGTCAGCGCTTTGAGCGCCGGACCGGGATGCCGGGCCGCGTACCGCAGAAAGACGGGGATGGCTTCCTCGAAGCGGTCGTGCAAGAACAGCGCCTCGGCGTAGTAATAATCGGCGTAATCGACGTACAGGTAGGCCGGGTCGTCGCCCCGGTGGGCGACGGCCTCCAGCACCTCCAGCGCCCGTCGCCCCTGGCGCTCGCGGAGCAGCGCGAACCCGTAGAGGTAGCCGAAGAGCGGGCTATCGGGATGCCACGCATACAGCGTGGAGAAGCGTTCGAGGCCCCGCGCCGGCTCCATATTCATCAGCACCTCCGTCAACCCCAGCACGGCCAGCGCTTCCTCCCGGTTGTACCGGCTACAGACGGCGGCCACCTCCAGATCCGCCAGCCCGGCCTCGACCGTTCCGTGAAAGCCGAGCCACCGCAGCAGACGTCGGTATCCCCGGGGCAGCGACCCGATGGCCAGCTTCAGCAGCCCTCGCCCTTTGTAGGCTTCCGCGAAGTCCGGCGCGTCGTCCAGCAAGGCAGCAAACTGCCGGTAGGCCGACCGCGCCAGCAGCGCCGCCCGGACGTGCTTTTCGCGTTTCGCCGCCACGAGCGCCTGTTGCAGGCGCGACTCCGCCGCCAGATAGCGACGCCAGCGCGTCTCGGGCCGACGCCCCAGCGCGGCCGCCAGCGAGTCGGTGTACGCATCGAAGGCGGCGACCGCCTCGCCGGCATCGGTCAGGAAAACACGGAGCAGGGCGGCCGTGGCGAGGTGGTGATACGCCGCCACGGCGCCGTCCGGGCGCGCGGCCAGGTCCAGCAACGCCCGTTCGGCCGCGGGCACACGCAGGGCCAGCAGATCCTCCCGGCTCTGCTCCAGCGCGGTCCGGGTCGCTTCCGTCTGCACGAAGAAGCCCGCCTCCCTCACCGCCTCCAGCGGGGACGGCGGGCACTCGGGTCCGCCCGGCCATCCCATCGCCAGGAGCCACACCCCGATCCACATCATCCCCGCCACCCGAACGCCCCGGAAGTCAGGACCCGGACGCGTCGGCCAGCGCGTCCCGGACCACCGCAGGGGCCGCCGGAACACCTCCCTCGGCCGGACGGCCCAGCTGGTTCTCCGTCGCCGCCACGATGGTCGCCACGGTGGCATCCCCCGTGACGTTCGTCACCGTCCGCACCATGTCCAGGATGCGGTCGACGCCCAGGATGAGCGCGATGCCGGCACTCGGCACACCGACCGATTCCAGGATGATGACCAGCATCACGATTCCCGCGCCCGGCACCCCGGCCGTCCCGATGGAGGCCAGCAGCGCCGTGAAGACGATGGTCAGCTGCGCCGCCAGGTCGAGCCCCAGCCCGAGCGCCTGGGCGATGAACACCGCGGCGACCGCCTGATACAGCGCCGTGCCGTCCATGTTGATCGTGGCGCCGAGCGGAAGCACGAAGGACGACACCTCCTCGGACACGCCCAGGTTCTTCTCGGCGCACTCCATCGTCACCGGCAGCGTCGCCCCGCTGGAGGACGTCGAGAAGGCGACGAGCTGGGCCGGGGCGATCCCGGTGAAGAACGTCCGCAGCGGCATCCGCACGAACAGCTTCAGCAGCGACGGATAGACGACGAGCATGTGGATGAACAGCCCCAGCAGCACGGCGATGCAGTAGTACCCCAGCGCCGCCAGCAGCTCCAGGATCTCGCCCAGACCGCCCCGGGCGATGGAGGTGATCGTGTCGGCCATCAGCGCGAACACGCCCACCGGGGCGACGAGCATGATGAGCTCGACCACCCGGATAATGAGCACGTTGAAGCCGTCGAAAAATGCCTGCACGGGCCGGGCCTTTTCCGGCGGGATCATGAGCAGCCCGATGCCGAACAGGATGGCGACGAAGACGACCTGCAGCATGTTGCCGTTGTCGGCGGCGGCGCTGAAGAAGTTGTCCGGCACCATGTCCACGATGGGCTGCAACGGACCGCGTTCCCGCGCCGCCTGCGCCGCCTGCGTGCGTGCCGCCACATCCCCCTCGTAGGCCTGCTGAAGCCGATCCCGCATGTCCGGCGGCACCGTCTTGCCCGGCTGCATGACGTTGACCACCGTCAGCCCGATCGTGAGCGCGAGCAAGGTCGTCCCCAGGTAGATGGCGATGGTCTTGCCGCCGATCCGGGAGAGCTTGCTCAGGTCGGAGAGCGACGCCACGCCCGTGATCAGCGAGGCGAGGATCAGGGGGACGGCGATGAGCTTGAGCAGGTTGATGAAGATGGTACCCCACGGCGCAATCCAGTCCGACGTGAAGCCGCTCCATCCGTTGACGGCCGCCACGATGCCGAAGAGGAGGCCCAGCACGAGGCCGATGATGATCTGCCAGTGGAGTTTTTTATACCAGGGCATGGACCGATCCAGCGAAGTCGGTGGAAACGAACGGGTGGTTGCGGCCGGGCCGGCCCCGCCCGCAGACGTGTCAAGAACCGAAAAGCACGGGAGCCGCGCAAGCCAGCGCCAGCACCGCTCCGGCGGCGGTCGCCAGGAGGTTGACCCGGTCGTTGGTCATCCAGCGCCGGCCACGCAGGAGGTCGTTCGGACGCCCCTCCGAGACGGCGCGTTCCGTCTCCCGGCCCGTGGCCGCCTCGCGGTAGCGGGCCTGCACCGTCGCCCCCAGCAGGCTATCGACCAGCGCCCCGCCAAACCCACCGGCCACGACGGCCAGGGCGATCCACACCGGCTCGACCCCGGGCACGAGGGGCGCCGGAGCGACGGGCCACGCCGCCGCTGCGATCACCCCCGCCCCCAGCACCGCCCCGGCCGTCCCGGCCGCCGACACCGCGCCGGACGTCCCGACCGGCACGGGCCGCCCCGTGCGCAGCGAGCGGGGCGTCCCTCCCACCAGCGTCCCGATCTCCGTGGCCCACGTGTCGGCGGTGGCGGCGGCGAAAGCACCCAGGAACGCCACATAGCATAACGGCTCCACCGCCCAGGAGGCGGGCAGCACCGCGGCCAGGAGCAGACAGGCCCACCCCACGCCGCCGTTGGCGTAGACCTGCCCGGCATCGCGCACGTGCCCCTTCTCGTCCTGCCGGGCCGCCGCGGCCTTCCGCCTCCGGCCGATCCGGGACAGCAGGCTCGACAGCACGAAGAACGCGAACGCCGGCACGGCCCACGCCCATCCCCCGAGCCCCACCAGCGAGGCAGCCAGCAGCCCCCCGGCGATGGCGCCCGACGGATCCAGGAACCGCACCCGCCAGGCCACGACGCCAAAGATGACGCCCCCTCCCAGAGCACCCAGCAACCGGGGCAGCGCCTCGGGCCGCTCCAGCCCCACCACCAGCACCACCACCGCCGCCAGCACGATGAAGAAGTTGTCCCAGCCGCGCCCGCCGAGCACCTCGACCGGCGTCGTCACGCCGGCCACCAGCAGCGCCAGGCCCAGGCGTTGGGCCAGCGTCCAGCGGCCGTCCCCGAGCGCCGTCAGCGCCAGGACGGTGACGAGCAGCGCCACGGCGAAGAAGGCCGCGGTGCCCGCCGCCGAGCGGGTCGCCCCGGCGATCTCGAAGCGAGCGCGCCCGCCCCGGCGCTCCCCGACCGCCGCCGCGGCCGGGTCGGCCAGCGCCAGCACGAGAAAGGCCACCGTCAGCGCCACCGTCCGCTCCGGGTCGATGGACCACGTCAGCGCCAGCGCCGGCGGCACCGCCAGCGGGAACGTCACCGTGCCGGGACTCGCACGCCGAGCGCGGTGGAGGCTCGCCAGCCGTCCCCTGCGCCAGGCCCACGCGTTGAAGCCCACGAACAGCACGGCCAGCAGGTAGACGCCATCGGGCTGTGTGAACAGCATCGGCGAGGCGGCCACGAACATCCCCACGCCCGCATGTACCAGCCGCCGCGTCGCCGCCGCCGATACCCCCCGGCGATGCAGCCATTCCCCCACCCCAACGAGGCCGCCGAGCGCCAGCAGCGACAGTCCGAAGGCGACGGCATCGGTCATGGCATAAGGGAGGGCCGGGAGCACACGCCCGCGCCCCGGTCAGAAGGAAAGACGGAGCGACGCCGTGGTCTGCGGCGCCCCGAACGCGTCGTGCCCGACCGTCAGCGAAGACGACAGGGACGAGGCCAGGCGATTGTTGTGCAGACGCGCCGAGATCGCCGCGTCGAAGGCTGCCAGCACGTGATTGACGACGAAGACCGCCGAGAGGCGCGAGGCGCGGCGCAGGAGGTCATTGGCGCGGGCATGGTCGTCCGCATACCGGTAGAAGCGATCCGAAACGTGGATCTTGGCGCCCGACGCATCGACGGCCTCCGGGTCGATGGCGGCGGTGAACGTGCCGTCTTCGGTACGCCAGACGGGATAATCGTCCCACCCGGGGGCATACTGGAAATACTTCCCGATCAGCTCGTAGTACTGCTGCTCGCCGAAGAACGGGAGCTGATGCGAGAACGTGGCGCCGGTGGCCGTGAAGATCACGCCGTTGTCGGCCTCCAGGGCACGGATCTGCTCGAAGAGCTGCCGCACGGCCGCCCGCTCGGCGCTCGTCCAGCCGTCGGGGTTCGAGAAGTCGATGCCGCCGGGGATCGAGACGGGCGGGGTGTCGATGATGCGGTTGTGCTCCTGCCGGAGGTAGTCGCTGTAGTCGTTGAGCCACCGGGCATAGCGGGCCGGGCTCCAGTGGGCATGGGCGAAAGCCCAGTAGTCGTCCCGCTGCGCCAGCCCCTGCTCCCGCCAGACCACGTAGCCCGTCCACAGCGCCGCCTCGACCGCCAGGCCGACGGCGGCCTTGACCCATTGCCGGTTGTAGGCCTGCCCCAGCCCCGGCACGGCGGCCGACAGCCCGAAGGCCAGCGCCACGTGGCGAGGCCGGCCGGGCGCCACCGCCGGCACCCCGCCGGAACGCCCCGCCACCGTGCGGAGGCCGCCGTGAAGCAGCGTCGCCCGGAGGCTGGCCGCGGTGTGCGGAGGCGCCGTGCTGTCGGCCGCGGCCGCCCACCCCACACGCGGCCCTATCGCCCCCAGCAGAAACATACCGGCCAGGGCGAGGACCGTCCACAGGGTCTTCCAGCGGGGGCGCACGGCGTCATTCATGGCAGAAGAGGAGTCCATCGGAAGAGAGCAGGTCACGGACGCGCCGGTTCCGCCGCCAGCAGCGGGCGCACCATCGCCTCGAAGGCAGCGTAATCCCGCTGCCCCAGCACGATGCGCCGGATGATCCCGTCCCGGTCGATCACGTACGACATGGGCCGGCCGGTCTGCATCCGGTCGAAGGGTGCGGGCAGGCGCTCCGGGGCGTCGATGTAGCCGTTGATCGTACGCAGCGGGATCTCCTCCTCCGCGAAGTCCCGGATCGTGGCGGGATCCTCGTCGGAGATCGTGATGACGGCCAGCCCGTCTGCGGCATAGTCCTCGTAGAGGCGGTTCAGGTCGGGCAACTCCCCCAGGCAGGGCGGGCACCACGTCGCCCAGAAATTCAGCAGCACCACGCGCCCCCGGTACGCCGCCAGCTCCTCCTCGGCGTCGCTGGCCAGGTTGACGAAGTGGAAGTTGGGCGCCGGCTCCTGGCTCACTTCGTCGCCGGAAGCCACGACGGTGGGCAGGCGCCCGCTCTGCCGGGCATCCACCTGGAAGGTCAGCACAGCCAGCGCCCCTCCCAGCCCGATCAACAACACGGACAGGGCGACGCCCGCCCATTGCACCACCCCACGGGGCAATCGGCGTGGATTGGGACGTACGATCAGGTAGATGAAGACGACCCCGACGACCACCATCAGGGCGGCGAAGGCATAGGTCAGCGAAGGGTTCATGCCGGTCTGGCAGATCTGAGCGAAAGGACGAACGATCGGCTACACGTCAAACCCGAACAACACGCCGAAGTGCCACTGCCATTCCCGGCCGTAGCGCACCGTCGAACGGCCGTCGGGCGTCAGGAAGCCCTCGTCGAGCCGGAAGTCGAAGCGGTCGAGGCCGTAGGTGGCGCTCAGGAAGAGGGCGGTGGGGAGCAGGTAGAACGACCCGACGCCGAGGCGCAGCTCGGCCCCGACGTCCCGGCGGGCGGCATCGAGGCCGGGCCAGGGGCCGCTCCAGGCCATCGCGGCATCGGCGTAGAGGCGGGCGTAGAGCTTGTCGAGGTAGACAAAGAGCACCTGGCGGTGGATGCGCGGCAGCAGCGGCGCGTGGTAGGCCGCCTGGAGCCAGAGCGTCTCGTTGCCGCCGAGGGCATAGAAGGGATAGCCCCGTGCCCCGATCAGCCCGCCCACGTAATCGTTGTAGAAATCGTCCACCGGCGGGCCGAGCAGCGTGCTTCCCCGGAGCCGGAGGCCCAGTCCGTGCACGCCGCCGCCCGGGCGTCCCGGAAGCCGGAGCCCGAAGCGCGTGTCGAGCGTCAGGCGATGGTTCGTGTCCTGCCGATACTGAGGCACGAGCACCCCGTTCTCCACGTCGAAGCGCTCCAGGAGCCGCCCCGTCTCGGCTTCATAGCGCGCCTCCAGGCATAGCCCCTCGGGCAGCACGTCGGCATCGCGGTAGGGCCGCAGCAGTTCGACGTACGCATTCGCCATGAACGCCCGCCCGATGTAATAGCGGGACGACGAGCTGGGGATGAATTGATCCTCCTCCCGGGAGAAGAACCGCTCGGTCTTGACACGGTACGGGCTGTAGCGGTACCCCACCTCCAGCAACGTGTAGCGGTTGACCTTGCTGCGCGCAAAGACGTCGGCTTCCCAGAGGCTGTAGGCCAGGTCCGCATACGTGGTGTCCGGGTAACACGCCGTGCAGGGGAACTCCTCGATGGTCAATCCACGGTCTACGTTGCGGCGGATGTTGTACAACTCCACGGCCAGTTGCGGCGACCAGCGCCGGGGGAGGAACCCGAAGCCTTTCCGATACTCGACCTGCAGGAAGGCATCGCGCTCCAGGTCGAGCAACCGCGAGGGCGAGAAGAAATCCCCCAGCGACGTCGCCTCTTTCGAAGCCGGCCCCACGAGCACCCCGCCGAGCAGGCTCATGCCCTCCAGCACCTCGCGGGACGACACGTAGACGCCGGTTTTCAGGTTGCGCAGCAACGCCTCGCCGCGCGTGCGCGTCGTGAGACGGGCGTCGAGGTCGCGCGTGCGGCGGGTGACGTACTGATCCAGCCGGAGGACCGGGAAGAAGCTGAAGGAGGTGAACGTCTGGCTATAAGGGCGCACGGACGAGCCGGCGGGTTCCGGGGCGGTTTCTGCGACCGGCTCCGCGGAGGTGGTCGCCGGGGCGTCGGTGCCGGAAGGCGGCCGGTAGGTGCCCTCGGTCCGCACGGCGGTGAGCACCGGCGCCGGCCAGGGTCGCAGATCGGCGTCGTCGTAGCGGTTCAGCGCCGCCCACTCGGCCGCCACCGGCGCCGGGACGTCCGGCTTCTGCGTGATCGGCGGCGGCGTGTACGAGGCCGTCCGGGCCGCCTCGGGCAGCGGCGCGATCTCACGCCACGCGATCTTGTAGCCGTCCCACTGGTACTGCGCGAAGGCCAGACGGCCCGTGGCGTCGACGTCCGGCATGAAGGCCCCGCCCAGCACGTTCGTCAGCCGCTCCGCCCGCGACGGGTCCGGCAGCGCCTCGCCCGCCGGCAGCGGCAGGCGATAGAGGTTGAAGATGCCCGAGGCGTCCGAGCTGTAATAGAGCGCCTGCCCGTCGGGATCGAAGGCCGGCGAGCGCTCGTCGGCCGGCGTCGCCAGGACGGGCTGCAGGTCGGAGCCGTCCGGCCGGAGGCGGTAGAGGTCACGGCCGTGTCCGTCGGGCTGGGTCCGCGCCAGGTAGATCCAGTCGCCCGAGGGGTGCCATACCGGATCGCTGACCTGCGTGCCGTCCTGGAAGTCCGTGAGCGGCGTCATCGCCCCGGTGGCCCGGTCCAGCCGGACCAGGTTCGTCGTCCCGTCCTCCTGCCGGATGAAGACGATCTGCGCGCCGTCCGGGGCATAGGCCGGATCGGTGGCCCGGGCCTTCGTCGTCAGCCGCTCGACCGACTTCGAGGCCAGGTCGATCTCGTAGAGGTCGGCATACAGATAGCCTTCCGGGGTGTCCCGGCGACGCGCGTAGACGATGGCCTGGCCGTCCGGCCGCCAGTCGAAGGCCCCGGCGACGCCCGACCGGAGGCGGTGTCCGAGGGCGCAGGTGTGCACATAGACGTGCGGGTCGAGGCCGTCCAGGTGATGGGCGGTCACGGTGCCCTCCGTCAGGTCGCGGACGTAGAGGCTGGTGCGGCTGAAGTCCTCGCCCCGGTTGGAGAGGTAGGCCAGGCGCGTCCCGTCGGGCGAGAAGCGCGGATAGAAGTTGTAGAAGCCGTCCGGCTCGACCAGGTCCCCTTCGGCCAGCGATGCCCGGACGGCCTCGGTCCGTTCCCGGTAGGCCTGGCGCAGGTGCCCCATCCAGTCGGCATAGACCCGATCGCCCGGCACGCCCAGGGCGTCGCGCATGGCCCGCTCCACGTTCCAGTTCGACCACGTCCCCAGGGCCGCGCTGAGGCGTCGCAGGGCCTCCTCGCCGTAGGTGTTGGCGAGGTAGTGCGTGAAGGCAAAGCCGTGGTTGTAGACCCCTTCCCGCAGGAGGCTGGAGTGCGAGTAGAAGCCCCCCATGTCGGCCAGCGACAGCTCCTTGCCGGCGAGGACCCGCGTACGCAGCAGCATGTCCCGGTGCGTGTCCCAGCGGTCGTAGTGCAGCCCCGCGCGCTGGTACTGCGCCGTCCCCTCGGCCAGCCAGGCGGGGTTGTTGAGGGTGGGGATGGGATAGGTGACGATGACGTTCGGGTAGCCGTAGAGCACGTCGGGCCGCCGTACGTCCTCGTAGTCGAGCACCTGCAGGTACAGGAAGGGCAGCTTGCGGCCGGCCTTCATTGTCTTCTGCACCTGCACGATGTGGGTGAATTCGTGCGTGATGACGTTGCGCAGCCAGCGGTGATCGCCGCGCAGGGGCGAGTCCAGCGCCGGCGCCCAGATCTCGATCTTGTTGTCGAAGAAGTAGGCCGCTCCGTTCGAATAGTCCTCGTAGTCCTTGAGCACGAAGGAGACCTTCGTGTCGGGTTCGTGGTCGTAGAGGCCGGTGATGGCCGGGTAGATCTCCTCGGCGATGCGGGCCACGACCTGCGCCGTGCGGCTGCTGCCCCGCCCCTCCTCATCGGCATGAAAATGCACGAGGAAGTGCTCCGTCTCGATGGTGTACCACGTCAGCTCGGGGCGGGCGTAGTCGTACGTCGAGGGAGACACCTGCGCGGCCGCCGTCCCCGCGCCGAGGGCGATCGACACGAGACATCCGGCGGCGAGGGCCATCCCCCGCAACCACCTCCCTGACGCGCCTGTCGTCGTGCGTGGCTTCATGGCGTGCTAGCGGATCACCGCCATCGTAATCAGTCGCGTAACGGATGCCCCGTCGTCGGCCGTGAAGCGAACGCGGGCGACGTAGATGCCGCTGGCGGCATCCGTCTGCCAGAGCACCTCGGTGGGCACGCCGGCGGGCACGTCTTCTATGGTGATGGCCTCCACCAGGCTCCCGGCCAGGTCGACGATGGTGATCTCCGCCCGACCGCGGGCCGCCGGGCGGAGCCGGATGAACGTCCGCCCGTCGCGGATCGGGTTGGGCCAGTTGAACACGTCGGCCTCGGGCAGGAGCCCCCCCTCGGCGGCGGAGGGCGGGGCCGTGTCCGGGCTGCGGTAGCTGTCGTGCCGGGGCGAGCCGTAGAGCTGAGCCCAGACCGCCGTGGGTGCGTCCTCGAACCGCCAGGCACGCAGCATCCCGCCCTCAGCCACCGCCAGCAGCCGGTCCTCCACGAGCAGCGGCGTGGCCGTGAGGCGCGCGCCCACGGCCAGCGGGAAGCCCGGCACCGCCCGCTCGCGGCCGCCGATGTCGGCGGCGTACACCGAGCCGTCGAGGAGGCCGACGAGGACCGACCCGCGTGCTCGGCCGGGGAAGCGCGCCACGAGGGGCTGCGTCACGGCAGCCGCCGGCAGGGCCATCGGGAAGCCGTCGACCACCGCGCCGCCCTGCGTGAAGGCCACCAGCCAGGCCCCGTACGTCGCCAGGACGTCCAGACGGCCGTCGTCGTCCAGGTCGGCCAGCAGCGGGTAGCGAGTGAGGGCACCCGGAGCATCCAGCACCGTCCGCACATCGACCATTCGCACGGTTTCGTCCGGCAGCAGCCAGACCAGCACCGCTTCGTTGACCACGGGCAGGACGCCCAGCGGGCGGCCGTCCTCCTCGCCCACGACGAGCTGGCCGACGTTCCAGTCGTGCGGCAGGGCATCGCCGGTCCAGGGAAGGTCGTACGTCCAGGCGGACTCACCCACGCGCGCGCCGCGGCCCCCCGCCACCGCCGGCCCGCCCGGCGTCATCGCGAGCGTACGCACATCCTCCACCGGAGCCGCGTCCAAGACCTCCGCCGTGGCGGCTCCCCCGGCATCCACCTCCAGCGCCAGCAGCCGCCCGCCCTGCTCCGTCCGCGCCACCACGTAGAGCCGGCGCCCCCCGGCCACCAGCGGAGGCTCCAGCCGGGCGTCCTGCACCGCCTCCGGCAGCGGCACCTCGACCGTGGACACCGGACCGCCCACCGCCGCGGCCCACCGCACCACCGCGTGCGTGCCGGTGGCCCGCTCGACCCACACGAGCCGCTCATCGGCGTCGACGGCAAAGACCACGTCCTCGCCGGCATCGAGACGCCGTTGGCCGTCGGCACGCAGGGCGATCAAGGCCGCGCCGGTGTCGGGCGGGGTCGCGCCCCGGTACACGAGGACGGCCGGGCCGTCGGCGGCGGGCCACCAGCCCACGGCGCCCCCCGTTGCCGTGGCCCCCACGTCCTGCCCGTCCAGCACCGCATCCACCGCGATCCCGGCGGCCTCCTCGCGGCGGAAGGCAAAGGTCATCGTCGGCCCCGGCGCGGAGAAGCCTTCCAGCACGAGGAAGCTGGGGCCACCGTCGTTCGTGGAGGTGCTCGGGTAGGTGTCCGGGCCGAAGCGGTTCTGGTAGAGCCGGATCTCGCGGCCGCCGGCCGTGATGACCCGCACCGGGTTCCCCTCATACCAGAAATCGAACGGCGAGCCCCGGTCGAACTCCGGTCCGAGCGGGTTCAGGTTGGGCCGGCCGAGGTCCTGCGCTCCGTCGGCCTCCTCCAGGTCCAGACCGCGGCGGGCCGGGTCGGCATTGACGCGGTTGGCGGCCAACCCCGCCGCCAGCACGCGCTCATCGACGTGCCAGATCAGGATGCCCCCGTTCAGCTCGTTGCCGTCCTCGTCCAGCCCGCCCGGCAGCGCCCAGTCGTACGTATTCGCCCCGACCACCACCCCGCCGATGAAGCCGCTGACGTCCAGGCTGTTGAACGTCTCGTCGCCGTTGGTCACGCGCTGCTCGGTGACGACGCCGTCCTGCCAGACCTGCATCACCAGGCCCTCGCCCGTGGGGTCGCGGTAGCGGTTCTCGATGAGGAAGTACTCGGCGTCCGAGATGGCGGCGCGGGCGATGCCTCCACCCGGGCCGGCCACGGCGTCGAGCACGTGGGTGCCGGGCGCGTCGAAGTCCAGCGTCACCGGATCGGCCCAGCCGAGGTAATAGCGGGTCCAGGCGCTGGGCTCCGGGGGAAAGAGGCCGTTGAACGCGAAGAAGCCGTAGGGGTCCATCAGCCCGAAGGGGCCGATGGCGCTCTGCTGCCCGGCGGTATCGAAGAGATCGGGCACGCCGAGGGCGTTGAACAGGCTGGCCGCCAGCAAGCCGTTGATCGAGATCTCCGCGAGGAAGGGCTGATCCTGGATGAAGTCGTACGCCCGCCGCGTTTCGGTTCGCGGGATCAGCATCGTGTGATCGACGGGGCGGCCCTTGAAGCCTGGCAGCCGCCCGCCCAGCAAGCGCTGGAGCGCGCCCTCGTCGAAAAAGAGCGACGGCAGATCCTCCGGCGTCCGGTCGAAGGTCGTCCCGGTCAGTTCGATGTCCCGCCCGACCCCGGCATGGAAGAGCAGGAACACCGTCCGCTCCGGGTCGAGGCCCGACGGGTCGAAGCCGCTCTGCCGGTCGGCCAGCGTCCAGGCCTCCTCGACCAGCGCCGCCAGCCTGGCCAGTTCGGCATCGCTGTCCGCCTCCGGCCCGGTCGGGCTATAGGCTCCCATCGGGCGAGAGACGCGGACCACCTCGGGGATGAGGTGCGTGGTGAGCTGCGTCTGCCCGTCGGAGACGGTGGCGACGTAGTGTTCGAGGAAGTCGAGGTGTGCCTGGAAGTAGGCGGCGTCGTGCGGGAGCGGGTCGATGCGCGGCTCCAGCGTGTCGAAGAGCGCTCCGTCGAAGGTGCCGTCTCCCGTGGTATAGCGCGACGTGTCCGGCTGGAACTCGACGCGCAGCGCGACCACGTGCAGCGTGGGCGGCGCCGGCTGCCGCAGCGGCGTTGCCGCCCCGGCGGGCGGTAGCATCTCCCGGAGCGCCCGCTGCAACTGCACCACCTCCGCCGACAGGCGAGGCGCCGGGCGGGGAGGTGCGTCCTGCGCCCGGGCCGCGAGGGCGCCGTACCCACAGAGCAGCAGACCGCACAGGGCGCCACGCCAACCGGACCACCGGCCCCGTCGCCTCCCGTGCGGCCGGTGGCCGGTCAGACTACCCAAGGCAACCCCTCTGTGCGTAACGTCGGTGTCGTGCGTGAAGCCATGGCGCGAACGGCAGGCGGCGAAAGGCAGACGGCGAAGGACAGCCGGGACGACCCCTCGCCACGCTGCCCTTCGCCGGTCCTTCCTCGATCGGATACGGCTGCCTTACCGCGTGAAGTTCAGCAGCAAGGAGAACCGCATCGTGTTCGAGAGCGGGTGGTCCTCCTCCAGCGCATAGATGTAGGAGAAGTCCACGCCCACGATGTTCCACCGGATGCCCGCGCCGAAGGTGAGGAACTGGCGGTTGCCGTTGTACGGGTTCTCGTAGAAGTACCCGGTGCGGATGGCGAAGAGGTTGTTGTACCAGTACTCCAGCCCCGTGCCGATGGTCATCTGATCCAGCACCGAGAGCGTCTGGTACTCCGCTTCCTCCTCGCTGAAGGCGTTGGTGCGCACGTCGATGGAGCGCCAGGAGGAGAAGATCGCCTGATACCAGGGGTCCGCCCGCGAGACGCCGGACGTGTCGACGTCCACGTTGATGAGCATCTTGTTGAAGTCGTTGGCGAACGTCAGGCGGTTGTACTCGTCGAAGTCGAACGTGAAGGCATACCCGAAACGCAGGTTGGTCGGGATCGGGTCGCTCTGTTCGCTGTCGGAGTACTGGATCTTCGGCCCCATGTTGGCCAGGTTGAAGCCGGCCGAGAAGGTCGTCTGGATGTTGCCCAGCGCGAACGGCCGCGTGCGGTAGAGGCCGGCCAGGTCGAACCCGACCGAGACGCCCGCCTTCGTCTCCTGCGCGTCGACGCTCTGGCCCGGGGCGAGGTTCGAGTAGATCAGCCGGAGGCCGCTGCCCAGGGCGAACTGCTCGTTCACGTTGAAGCCGAAGGAGCCGCCCAGGGCGAGGTCGTAGGATTTGAACTCCCCGCAGGGGTTGTTCTGGGCGTCCCGGCATTCGTGCCGGCCCAGGTTGAGGTAGGTCACCTGCCCGCCGAACGTCCCGAGGCCGGGCACGTGGTAGCGGCCGACGAGGTACTCGTAGTACAGGTCGGCGTTGAACTCGGGCAGCCAGTTGGAGTGCGTCAGCGAGGCCTCCACGCCGCGCTGGAAGGCCAGGCCGGCGGGGTTCCAGAAGACGCCGTAAGCGTTGTCGGCGAGGGCCACGCCGGCGTTGCCCATGCCGGCGGAGCGGCTGTCGGGCTCGATCTGCAGGAACACCACGGCGGCCCCCCCGATCTGGGCTCGGGCCGGCGTCGCGAGCGCAGCCGCGCAGAGCACCGCCGCAAGGATCGTCAGGAGCGTCGACAGGCGGCGGCCCGCAGGCTGCCGGGACAGAGAGGTTCGCATGGGATCACCGGAGGTATGAAGGGTTGGCGCCGCAGGGCGCCGTGCCAGGCGTTGCAGGAAGGTCATGTCGGTTCGAAGGATCGTCGGATGCATGTCAAGCGAAAGAGGTAGCAAATGCCGGACCAAGGCCACGCCTCAGCGAATGACGGCCAGCTTTTCGATGTGTTCGGAAACCTGCCGCTCGCCGTCGAGCCCCTCGACCTCGACGCGAACCTTGTAGAGGTAGATGCCGGTTCCGAGGCGGTCGAAGTCCTCATCGAGCCCGTCCCATACGATCTGGACCGGCCCGGCCGAGAGGATCCGTTCCTCGTCGAGGGTACACACGGCACGGCCGCTGAGGGTGTAGACGCGCACCTGCACCCGGGCGGGCGTGCCCGGCGGCTGGTTGTGTTCGAAGACGAAGCGGGTGGGGCCGGTCGTGGGATTCGGGTAGTTGTACACGTTGGCGACCCGCAACACCTCATCCTCGGCCACGACGTACTCCAGCTCGGCCGTCGATGAGTTGTTGAGCACGTCCCAGACGCGCACGGAGAGGGTGTTCAGGCCCAGGGGCTGCTCCCGCAGGCGCCATCGCACCGTCCCGCGCTGGTACGAGTCCGGCTCGCTGCGGAAGGCGCTGCTCAGATCGACGGCGTCGTTTTCCGCGCCGTTGACGACGAGCAGCATCTCGTGCCCCACCCCGGCGCCGACGGTGTTGATGCCGCTCTCGTCGAAGAGCTTCACGATCAGCTCGGGCTCGCGCGTGGTGAGGCCGCCGGAGACGAACGTCGTGTCGTTGAGGAACAGGGCAATCTGTGGCCCTTCGGCATCGTCCGGGGGCCGGTCGGACGTCCCGCCGACGACCACGCGCTCGGAATGGCCGATGGCCTGCGCCCCCGGCGCCGCGGCGTAGAGCGCGACCCGCCCCGGCTGGTTGCTGTAGGAAATATCCTTCGGGACGACGAAGGTGGCCTCGAAGCGGCCATCCCGTGCGGTCACCTCCCCACGCCAGATCAGGTCCTCCTGCACCACGTAGTAGTCGGTCGGCATGAACCGGCGATAGGGCAGCGGCACGCGACGCTCGGCATCGAAGACGGTGAGGCTGACGGTGCCGTTGAACCCGGGATCCGGCGTGCCGTCCGGGGTGCGCACCTCCCCGCGGAGCGTGACGCGGTCCAGCGCCCGCAGGGGGGCCGGCGCCTCGTCCACCGCCGTGCCGTTGACGTCCGTGAGGGCGGCCCGGTAGGCAGGCAGGCCCAGCCGCAGCGTCGGGTCGCCGAGCAGGTTGAACTTCCGGTTGTTGCCCTGCAACCCGACGGTGGTGTTCTTGGTCAGCCGCAACGCATCGCCCAGGCGCCGGGGAAGGCCGTTCTCCTCACGCCGGAACAGTTCGCGGTTGAGTTGCAGGTTCAGTCCGGTGTTCAGGGTCGTGGTGCTGCTGGAGGTATAGACCAGGCGGACGGTGGTCATCAGCGACACGGCTCCCCCGTTGGGGTTCAGGATCAGCGCCTCCGCCCCGCTCTGCTCGTTGTTCATGTCCCACCGGCCGAAGGAGCAGGTGGCCGTCACGAAGATCGTCAGGTGGTCGTAGTTATCCAGGCTCCAGGCATCCTCGCGCGTGAAGAGCTCCTCGTCGGCCAGGCCGGCGGGGCCGCCGTGCCCGCTGTAGTTGAACAGCAGCGCCCCCTCCTCCAGCGTCGCCCGGATCTGGGCCTTCGCCTCGGGGAAACGCCATCCGTTGAGGTAGACCCGGTTGTACGAAGGCGTGTAGATCTTGCGGAGGTTCAGGTCCCCGTGCTCGGCCCGCACGTAGGAGGCCACCGCATCGATGTTCTGGACATGAAGATCGTAATCCTTGTTCTCATCGGACCGCGCCTTGCCGTCGTCGGCCACGAAGACGTAGTTGCTCCGCCAGCTCCCGTACGTCGCCTCGCTCTCGTAGTGTTTGATCTTCTCCACGACGAGGCGGGCTTCCTCGACGGTCTGCACCGGGAACCGTCCGATGCCGATGTCCACCCGCTCGCAGACGTACCCGGAGGGGGCGCAGAAGTCGCGCGTGTAGGGCCAGAGGCCTTCGGCGTCGTCGAGCAGGCCGAAGTAGT
This sequence comes from Roseithermus sacchariphilus, assembly GCA_003285105.1. Taxonomy (GTDB): domain Bacteria; phylum Bacteroidota; class Rhodothermia; order Rhodothermales; family MEBIC09517; genus Roseithermus; species Roseithermus sacchariphilus. The sequence continues at coordinate 3,618,117 of CP030158.1, forward strand.
CGTCGCTGGTGTAGGAGTGATCCGGGTCGAACGTCTCCTCGGTCTGGTAGGGAAAGATCCAGTTGGTCAGTTCCGCCTGCTCGCCGGTCAGCCCCCGGTAGTCGAAGTGGCCGTCGCCAAAGAGCAGGGCATAGCGCAGCAGCCGCTCCTCGTCCGGGGCGCGGTCGTAGAGGAACTTGAAGTAGTCCCGCACGGCCCGCATGTCCGGCACGCCGCCGGAGAATTCGTTGTAGATCTGATCGATGCGGGTGACCAGCACCTCCAGGCCCTCCTGGCGGCGGTGCTCGGCCAGATCCCGTGCGGCGTCCAGGAACGGCTCCGGGGCGACGATCACGAAATCGGGGTAGCCGTCGAGGCCGTGCAGGTTCTGATTCGCCACGGCTGCGGCAGCGCCGGCGTCCACGCTGCGAATGAGCGGGCTGCTCTCGACGAAGGCGACGAGCTCGCGCGGAGTGGCGGGGTCCGTCACGGTCACCTGCACGCGGTACCCGCCGCTGCCGGACTGCACGCCGAGGCGGCGAACGGTGCCGGGATCGGTCACGTCCCACACCTGCGGCGGCTGCGTGAAGCCCGCCAGCACGAACTCCAGCGTCCCGGTCGCCCCGCCGGGCGTGGCGAAGCGGAGGTAGCCGTCGGCCGCCGTGAGCGCCTGCGGATACACCACCCGGAGCCAGTCCAGCGCCGCCTTCGGCTGGTTGATCTGCTCCTGCAGGCGCATCGTCAGATGCAGCGCCGCCCCGGCACCGACGGTCTGCGTAAAGCGCTGCTCGGCCGGCGCGGCCGACGGATCTTCCGTCCCGCGTCCGATGATGGGGGCATCGACCGAGGCCAGTTCGGTTCCGTTCGACTCGAAGAAGACGCGGGCACGGGGGTTGGCCGCAATCGCGACCCGGGCATGGTAGCGGACCGTGCCGGCAGTCAGGCCGGGGGGACGGACGCCCTCCAGGATGCGACGGACACCGCCGGCTTCGATGGTCGTGCTGACCCAGGTCAGGCCGGTGCCCTCCCCTTCCCCTTCCGGCGCCCACATGTACTCGTCCAGATCGACGACGTACCGCCCGTCGACCGTCGTGTAGATCGCCGTCGGGGAGGCACCCGGAAAGGGCGTGTCGGCGACCCGCCGCCCGTCGGTCGCGTCGATCTTCAGGAAGTAGACGTTTTCGTTGGAAAAGGGATGGACGTAGTGCACCCAGGCCCCCTCGCCGGAGTTCTCGTCCACCTCATAGGTCCACCCCCGTGGGCCGGCGGCGTAGAAGAGCAGCACGTCACCGGCGTCGAACGAACCGTCTCCGCCGCCGCGCACCAGCACGGGGTTCTCGACGAGGTCGGCCGGGCGAGGGGCCCCGTTGAGCGCCGGGAGCGGCCGTCCGCCGTTGCCGTAAATCTTCAGGTGATTCGGCTCGATGCTGCCGGGCGAGAGGCCCAGCTGGCTGAGGACGTCCCGGTCGATCCGGTAGAGTCCGGCTTCCGTGACGGGCAGCTTGAAGATCTGCCCGTCGGCCAGGACGCTCCGGGTAACGGCGAGGTGGGGATTGGTGCGGGAGGCCTCCAGACGGGTTGCCGCCCTCGTGTCGTCGGTCTGCGCCGCACCGGTTTCGACCACCACCACCAGGCGGCGATACCGGCGGACGGCGCGGCGGGCGGCATCGTAGGCCAGCAGCCGGGCCTGCAGCGTCGCCACCGGCCGCCGGCGATGCAGCCCGACGTCCGCCAGCGTCACCAGCGGGCGCGAGAGCGCCGCCAGCAGCGTGTCGGTGCCGGCGGCGGGAGGCAGCACCAGCTCGTCGTACTCCGCCGCCTCGATGCGCACCGGGGGCAGGACGGCGCGCGGCAACGTCACCAGCTCCGCCACGTCGAACACACCGCCCGTAGCAGCCCGGGCGAAGGCCTCGTCGAAGGCCGTGGCCCCGGTCGAGTCCTGCACGGCACGGAGCGAAAGCGACCAGGCCACCGTGATCTCGTAGCGCTGTGCGCCCTCCGGCGACGGCAGCGGCTGCACCCGGGCCACCTGGGCAGCGGCCGGGAAGGCCGTCACCACCAGCGCCAGCGCAGGCACGAGGAAACGGGGAAGCAGCATCGGGCGGCGAGGGTTACGCATCAACCTGATGGGCACGGAACGACCTGGCAGGGACGCGAAAGGCGAGCCAGAAACCGCGCTTAGCAGGTAGGAACAGAACGTTACGGATACGCTGTCTTCGTCATCACGGGGACGTCGCCGGAGGGGGGAGGCCGGACGGTCAGCGTGGCGTCGTAACCTTGCTCGATACGCAGATGCCGTTGCTAAGCGTGAAGGAAAAGAGGTGAGGCGTTAAGATAGGAGACGCCAGAGGATTCCACAAGAGCGTATCGGCGGCGCCGGGTGGGGCTTAACACGCCCATCGTACCGGACCTCTCCCCGGCGGTTCCACCGGAAACCGACGATCCGGCTCGTCACCTCATTCCGGCAGGTCGCGCGGATTCTCCAGGGGTTCGATGCCGTGCTCGCGCAGGGTGTCCCGGATCGCGCTCAATGGTTGCAAGAGATCCGCGAGGCGCCGGCTGGCCTGCTCGATGTCCTCGATCGGCTGAAGGAGCGTCGGGTCGATCTCCATGACCCGGGCCAGTTCGAGCAGCAACTGGGCATTGCCGGAGATGATGGCCAGCGGGTTGTTGACCTCGTGATACACCGCCGAAACCCGCGTCCGCACCTGCCGGAGCAGCGTTTCCAGCTCCTCGATGCGTGCCCGGTCCTCTTGCTCTTGCTGATGCGCGCGCATGATCTCCAGTAGTTTGAAGGGCAGTTCTCGTTCCGGGTGGCGGAGGGTATCGAGGCGGATACGGTTGCCGGGGACGTCAGGACCGGCCGGGGCATCGTGGAGCCGGATCACCGGGATGGCCCGGGCCACCGGCATGGTACCCACCAGATCGTCGGCGGTGCCATCGGACAGGTCCGGGCGCGTCAGCACCACGTCCACGGCCTCCGCATCCAGCCGCTGCCGCGCTGCGGCCACCGTGGGCGCGTGCACCACCCGCAGGCCCGGCACGCCGTCCAGGGCCTGCTCGATCCGGTCGGCCCGCTCCGGGTCGGACTCGACGAGCAGCACCGTGAGCCCCGCACGAGGCGAGGCGCCGGCGTTCCCATGAGGCGCGGCAGCGTTCATCGACGTCGGCGTCAGCGTTCGGCCAGGGGGCGCCCGGCAACGGCCCGGATGCCCCGCTCGGTACGCTCCAGGTCCGCCACGGCCACATCGGGGTCGTGCTCGAAGAAGAGCTGCCAGCCGCCCTGTAGCGCCTGCTCCAGCAGCAACGCCTTCTCCTCCAGCGCCACCAGCGGCCGCACGTCATAGGCCATCCCCCAGGCCGGGGCCAGGTGGTGGGTGGTCGGCAACAGATCCGCCACGAAGACGAGCACGTCCTCCCCCGCCCCGATCTTCACGATCTGCTGGGCCTCGGTGTGGCCGTCCACGGTCATCACCTCGACGCCGGGCAGCAGCGGCCCCGGCCCCTCGACCAGGTGCAACTGGCCCGAGGCGGCCAGCGGCTCCAGCTTCTCGGCCAGGAACGAGCCCTTCTCCCGCGGATTCGGGTGCATCGCCCAGGACCAGTGGGCGGCCTGCACGTGGTACCGCGCCGACGGGAACGCCGGCACCAGCCGGTCCCCGACCCGGCGCGTGCCCCCGCCGGCATGGTCGAAGTGCAGGTGCGTCAGGATCACGTCGGTCACATCGGCGGCGGAGAATCCCGCCCCGGCCAGCGAGCGGTGCAGGTCACTGTGCGCGTGGTCGATGGCGAACAGGTCTGCGAAGCGATCGTCGTACGTGTCGCCGATGCCGGTGTCGATGAGCACGAGGCGGTCGCTGCTCTCCAGCAGCAGACAGCGCATGGCCAGCGTGATCCGGTTGCGCTCGTCCGGCGGCAGGCGGCGCGCCCACAGGGGCTTCGGCACAATGCCGAACATGGCCCCGCCGTCGAGCCGGAAGCGACCGGTTTCGAGGGTATGCAGGGTGTACGGACCGATACGGGTCATGGAAGACGGATTGGATTCAGAAGGGCGAGACGCCGGAAGCGATGGGCCTCACTCCGGCGGGAAGTCTTTGAAATGGCCGTTGGACTGGATGCGGCGGCGGAGTTCCTCCATCTGCTCCACCCGCGGGATGAGCGCTTCGAAGTGGGCGATGAGGAAAGCGATCCGCTCGTTTTCGCCCGGCATCTCCAGGAGGGCCTGCTTCTGCTCCAGCGGCAGGCCGGCGTTCTGGGCGAGCACATAAGAGACGTGCGGCACGTCCTGGTACAGACTCGGTCGCATGGTTCGCCCTGCCAGTTCGAGCAGCTTCATGTGCTGCGTGATGGCCCGTTCGCGCAGCGCCACGTCCGCATCCACGTCCGGCTCGTCGAGCAGTTCCACCTCGGCCCGCAGGTAGGGCGCCTCCTGGTCGAGGCGGAGCACACGAAAGCGCTGCTCCCCGGCGACGACGATCTCCATCCGACCGTCGTCGTAGCGCTTGACGACGCGCTCGATCCGTGCGGTGCAACCTACGCGCTCCATGCGGTCTTCGTTGAACAGGACGACGCCGAAGGGCACGTCGCGCTCCAGGCAATACTGGACCATGGCTTTGTAGCGCGGCTCGAAGATGTAGAGCGGCAGTCGCTCGCCGGGATAGAGCACCACACCAAGCGGAAACAGGGGCAGACCGGAAATCCGGGTCATCGGGATCATCGGGTTCACAACAGGATCGCCGGAAGCCCGCGCGGGCAGGCACCCGTCGGACGGGATACGGGGTCTTGGACGCAGGAAGCGGTCCGAACGGTTCCACCGGGTCGCCGCCCTCCCGCCGCCGCAGGACGGCGGGGCGCCCTCAGGTCCGAACCGGGGCGCCGCCCGTCTGGCGGAGGTGCCACAGCCAGGCTCCGCCGAGCGCCGCCACGGCCGTCATCACCAGCGCCGAGTTCCAGCGCAGCAGCAGCCAGCCGCCCGTGCCGAACATCAGCCCGAAGAGCAGCAGCACCGCCGCCGCCGTGCGCTGGAGGTCGTGGCGTAGCGACTGGGCCGGAGCCACCCCGGTTGCGGCCCGCTGCCGCCGCCAGCCCGGGCCGCCGGGACGCACCTGCCGGTAGAACGCCTCCAGCGTGGCCTCCGACTCCGGCGGCGTCAGGAAGAGCACGGCCAGCCACACCGCCGTCGTCAGCCCCGTGATGACGATCAGCCGCACGCCGAAGTCGTCGATCGTCAGCACCGGCACGAGCGTCGTGAACAGCCCGACGAGGAAGCCCGCCACCATCGCGGCCAGCTCCGCCCAGGCGTTGATGCGCCACCAGAACCAGCGCAGGATGAGCACCACGCCCGGCCCCGTGCCGATGGCGATCACCAGACGGAACACGGTGGCGACGTCCTCGGCGAAAAAGGCGGCCACGGCCCCCAGCGCGGTGATGAGCGCCGACGCCACCCGCCCCACCATCACCAGCTCGGCCTGCGAGGCCGCCGGATGCAGGAAGCGCCGGTACAGGTCGTTCGTGAGGTAGGACGCGCCCCAGTTGATCTGCGTCGAGATCGTGCTCATGAACGCCGCCACGAGCGAGGCCACGACCAGCCCCAGCATCCCGGCAGGCAGGAAGTCCAGCATCAACATCGGATACCCCAGCTCCCGGTCCTCCAGGTCCGGGTAGAGCACCAGCGCCGCCAGCGCCACCAGCACCCAGGGCCAGGTCCGCACCACGTAATGCATCAGGTTGAAGAACCAGGCCGCCTTCTCCGCCTCGTGCTCGTCCCGGGCCGCGACGAGCCGCTGGATGAACTCCCCGCCGCCGTCCGACCGGCGAAAGGTCCACCATTGCACGAAGACGTAGGCGAAGAACGTCGTGGCCGAGATGCCGGCGAAGGCGCTCCAGCCGATGCCGAACCAGGCCTCGGGGTCCCACGTGAGCGGGATGAAGGCGAGCACGTCGAAGGCCGTCTCGGCCTGCACGCGGCGGACGAGCCCTCCCAGGCCGCCGACCTCCGGGCTGGCGAGGGCATAGACGGCGACGAGGATCGCCCCGAAGAGGGCCAGGAAGAACTGGAAGAAGTCCGTGGCGACGACGCCCCAGAGGCCGGAGAAACCGGCGTAGGCCAGTACCAGGAGCGACAGGCCGATGACCGAGAGCAGCTTGGGGTCGAACCCGGCCACCGTGCCCTCGCCGAAGCCGAGCGCCTCCCACACGCCCAGCGCCCCGACGACCTTCACGGCCGCCAGCATGATGTAGCCGATGCCGATGCAGTTGATCGGTACGGCGAAGAGGAACGCCTTGGTGGCCCGCAGCACCGCCGCCGGACGGCCGCCGTAGCGGCGCTCGATCAGCTCGGCGTCGGTGACGACCTCGCTGCGCCGCCAGAGGCGGGCGAAAAGGTAGATCAGCGCCACGTGCCCCACGCCGAAGGCCCACCATTCCCAGTTGCCCGCGATCCCGCGGTTACCGACCACCCCGGCGATGTAGAGCGGTGTGTCGATCGAGAAGGTCGTCGCCGCCATCGACGTCCCGGCCAGCCACCAGGGCAACGAGCGGCCGGAGACGAAGAAGTCCTCCAGCGACCGCGACGCCCGCCGCGAGAGGTAGACGCCCAGCCCGAGTGTGGCCAGGATGTACAGACCGACGATGACCCAGTCGAGAACCTGCATGGTGTTGCGGAGGGACGGCGTGGCGAAACGAACCGGAAGGTAGACACCGGGCGGGAAAGACACCGTTGATTTTTCGGCGGCGTCGGACGCGGTCCGGCCGGAGGGCGGATGCCGGGCGCCGGGCGGCGGCGGTTCCGGGCGGAACCGGAAGCCCCGCCGGCTGGTCCGTATCGCGCTCTGCCAGCCTGCCCCCTGCCCGCGTGCCCCGCCTCACCCCCTCCGTCGCCTGCCTCCTCGGCTCGATCGCGTTGCTGTTCGGCACGCCCGGCGCCGTGCCAGCCCAGCCGGTCGCCTTCGGCGCGTGGGACGATCCGAGCGAGCAGTTGCAGGAGGTCTGGTGGCGGCGCGAGAGCAGCCTGGACGTCATGAGCGGCCTGTCCCTGATCGCCGCGCAATGGCGGGGCGCCGCAAGCCTCTCGGCCAACCTCGTCACCCGCCCGGTCACCGCCCGCCTCCGCGGCACCGTCCGTGCCGGCACGCTGGGCCGCTATCGCCCGGATCTGGACGAGCCCTACGACGCCCTCCGGCTGCTGGAGTTCATGCGATTCACGCCACCGCGCCGCTCCGCCACCCACGTTCGCATCGGCCTCATCAACCGCACCCGCCTGGGCACGGGCCACCTGATGGACTTCTACCGCTCGGACATGGCGTGGGACGAGCGCACCGTGGGCGCGGAGATGTACCACGCCTGGGGCTTCGGCGCCATAGAGGCCCTCACCGACAACCTGCTCCTCGACCGCGTCGTCGGCGGGCGGCTGATGCTGCAACCGCTGGGGTGGACGGGGAGCCCCCGCTTCGGCTCGCTCCGGCTCGGCGTCTCCTACGTCACCGACCTGCAAACGCACCGCGCCGACGCCCGCCCACTGATCGGCTACAACGTGGACGCGTCGTTCGATGCCTTCAACTCCGGTTCCATCGTCCTGCAGCCCTTTGCCAGCGTGGCGTGGTACCGCCACCAGGGGCGCGGGCTGGCCTTCGGCGCCACGGTCGACAGCCCCAACTTCATCGACCTGGCTCGCTTCCACCTGCGCATGGTGCTCTACTACAGCGGCGAGGCCTTCATCCCGGGGTACTTCGGCGCCTTCTACACCGTCCACAACCCCCACGCTCGCATCCTCAACGGGGAACGCTTCCTGGCGGATTCGACGGCGCAGCGGGTCGTGGGGGTGCCGCTGGAGGCGGCCCGGGGGGGCAATGCCTTCGCCACCGAGCTGCGCGTCCACATCTTCCAGCAGTTCGAGCTGTGGTACTTCTTCCGCCGGCACTACGGCACGCAGGCGCTCAGCGACTACCATCTGCGCCTCTACCTCCACGCCCGCAATCGCCTGCGCCTGGGCGTCGGAGCCGACCGGGGCGGCCTCCGCGGCTTCGGCTCGCTCTTCAGCGACCTGGGCGACCAGGCGGCCCTCGTCTTCAACCTGGACTACCGCCTCGCCGGGGCGATGTGGCTGTTCGTGCACGCCCGCTACACCTACGAGCGCCGGTCCGATGCCCCGGACGGCTCCGCGCGCTACCTGGTCCAGCGCCGCTTCGAACCCCTCACCGGTTTCCGCGTCCGCCTGTAGGGGTTTCCCGGCACGCGGCCCGGGCCGTTGAACGTTTCCCGGCCGGCGCGTTTACTACCTCAGCAGCCCTCGTTCCCCGACCCGCAGACCATCATGCGCCCGGACTTCACCAGGATCGCCTATCAGCCCGCCCGCCCGGCCTCGCCGGCCGCCGCCGATCCCTGGCTGACGCCGGAAGGCATCGAGGTGGCCGGCCACCTCGGCCCCGAGGCGCTCGCCGGCGTCGAGCACCTGCACTACGCCGCCGGCCTGCCCCCCTTCCTGCGCGGGCCCTACAGCACCATGTACACCCTCCGGCCCTGGACCATCCGCCAGTACGCGGGCTTCTCCACGGCCGAGGCTTCCAACGCCTTCTACCGCCGCGCCCTGGCCGCCGGGCAGAAAGGCCTCTCCGTCGCCTTCGACCTGGCCACCCACCGCGGCTACGACTCCGACCATCCCCGCGTCGTCGGGGACGTCGGCAAGGCCGGAGTCGCCATCGACACGGTCGAGGACATGAAGATCCTCTTCGACGGCATCCCGCTCGACCGGATGTCCGTCTCGATGACGATGAACGGGGCCGTGCTGCCCGTGATGGCCTTCTACATCGTCGCGGCCGAGGAGCAGGGGGTACGGACCGACCAGCTCAGCGGAACCATCCAGAACGACATCCTGAAGGAGTTCATGGTCCGCAACACCTACATCTACCCCCCGGCTCCGTCGATGCGCATCGTGGGCGACATCTTCGCCTACACCGCCCGGCACATGCCGCGCTTCAACTCGATCTCGATCAGCGGCTACCACATGCAGGAGGCCGGCGCCACGGCGGACCTGGAACTGGCCTACACGCTGGCCGACGGGCTGGAGTACATCCGCACCGGACTGCAGGCGGGCCTGGCGATCGACGACTTCGCGCCGCGTCTGTCCTTCTTCTTCGCGATGGGCATGAACCACTTCATGGAGATCGCGAAGCTGCGGGCGGCCCGGTTGCTCTGGGCGAAGATCGTCAAGACGTTCGACCCGCAGAACCCGAAGTCGATGGCGCTGCGGACGCATTGCCAGACCTCCGGCTGGAGCCTGACGGCGCAGGACCCGTTCAACAACGTCGTCCGCACCTGCATCGAGGCGCTCTCGGCCGCGCTGGGCCACACGCAGTCGCTGCACACCAACTCGCTCGACGAGGCCATCGCGCTGCCGACGGACTTCTCGGCCCGCATCGCGCGTAACACGCAGCTCTTCCTGCAGGAGGAAACCGACCTGACGCGCGCCATCGACCCGTGGGCGGGAAGCTACTACGTGGAGTACCTGACGGACCGCCTCGCTCGGCGGGCCTGGTCGCTGATCGAGGAGGTCGAGGCCCACGGCGGGATGACGCGGGCCATCGAGGAGGGCCTCCCGAAGCGACGCATCGAGGAGGCCGCCGCCCGCAAGCAGGCCCGGATCGACACGGGCAAGGACGTGATCGTGGGCGTCAACCGCTACCGGCGCGACCGCGAAGACCCCATCGACATCCTGGAGGTCGACAACACGGCGGTGCGCCGGGCGCAGATCGAGCGGCTGGCGGCGGTCCGGGCGACGCGGGACGAGGCGGCCGTGCAGGCGGCCCTGAATGCCCTCACCGAAGCTGCCCGGACGGGCCGGGGCAACCTGCTCACGCTGTCCGTCGAGGCCGCCCGTCACCGTGCCACCCTCGGGGAAATCTCGTATGCCATGGAACGCGTATTCGGCCGCCATCAGGCACAGCCCCAGGCCATCACCGGCGTCTATGCCCGCGAGGTGGCCGGAGACGCCGCCTTCGCCGCCGCGCGGGCGCTGGCCGACCGCTTCGCCGAGCGCGAAGGCCGGCGCCCCCGCATCCTGGTCGCCAAGCTCGGCCAGGACGGCCACGACCGCGGGGCGAAGGTGATCGCCACCGCCTTTGCCGACCTGGGGTTCGACGTGGACATCGGCCCGCTCTTCCAGACCCCGGAGGAAGCCGCCCGGCAGGCCGTCGAAAACGACGTGCACATCCTGGGCGTCTCCAGCCTCGCCGGCGCCCACAAGACGCTCGTCCCGCAGGTGCTCGACGAGCTGGCGCGGCGGGGACGGGACGACATCCTGGTGGTGGCCGGCGGGGTGATCCCGCCGCAGGACTACGAGGCGCTCTATGCCGCCGGCGTGACCGGCATCTTCGGCCCCGGCACGGTGATCGCCGAGGCGGCCCGGCAGATCCTGGAGGTGCTGCTGGACGAACCCGCCCCCCACGCCGAGACGCCCGCCCGCGGATGATGACGGACCGCCCGAACCGCCCGACCGGCGATCCGGCCCTCCAGGTCTCGCCCGGCACGGCACACGCCCCGTCGATCAACCCCGCCGCCCGCCGCCGCCCCCGCCCGGCCCTGCCCGTGCAGGACTACGTCGACGGCATCCGCCGGGGCGACCGCGGCCTCCTCAGCCGGGCGATCACGCTCGTCGAGAGCACCCGGCCGGAGCACCGCCGGCTCGCACAGGACATCCTGGATCGCTGTATGCCCGAGACGGGCCGCTCCATCCGGGTCGGGATCACCGGCGTGCCGGGGGTCGGCAAAAGCACGTTCATCGAAGCCCTCGGCACGCACCTGACCCGCTCCGGCCACCGCCTCGCCGTGCTCGCCATCGACCCCAGCAGCGCCCGCTCCGGCGGCAGCATCCTGGGCGACAAGACGCGCATGCCCGGGCTGTCCCGGGATCCGAACGCCTTCATCCGCCCCTCGCCCACCGGCGGGTCGCTCGGCGGCGTGGCCCGGTCCACCCGCGAGACGATGCTGCTCTGCGAGGCCGCCGGCTTCGACGTGATCTTCGTGGAAACCGTCGGCGTCGGGCAATCGGAGACGACCGTCGCGTCGATGGTCGACTTCTTCCTGCTGCTGGTGCTGGCCGGCGCGGGGGACGAGTTGCAGGGCATCAAACGCGGCATCATGGAGATGGCGGACGCCATCGCCGTCAACAAGGCGGACGGCTCCAACCGGGCGGCCGCGCTCGAAGCCCGCCGGGCCTATCAGTCCGCACTACGGCTTTTCCCCCCCGCGGAGTCCGGCTGGTCCCCGCAGGTCCTCACCTGCTCGGCCCTGACGGGAGAAGGCATCCCGGAGGTCTGGGCCACCATCAAGGCGTACCGCGCACAGACGCAGGCCAGCGGGTACTTCACCCGTAAACGCCGGGAGCAGGTCCGCCTCTGGATGCATCAGGTCATCGAGGAACGGCTGCGTGCGCACTTCTTCTCCCACCCGGCCGTCCGCGACGCGCTGCCGACCATCGAGGCCGACGTGATGGCCGGACGGCTCGCGCCGACGGCGGCCGCCGAGCGCCTGCTGGCAGCCTACGAGGACCGCTCCTGACGCTGCGCGCACGAACCGCACCGCCACCGCCCCTCGACATTCAACCCGTGATGTTCGACATTACAGGGCCGATGTCGTCGGCACCGGACGCAGGGCCCGGGTCGGGATCTCATACCGGCTTCCCCCTCGCCTGCTGACGCGGCAAACACGCCCTCCATCGTTGTTCCACGTGCGCATATTGCCTTCTCGCTGTTCGTCCGTGCTCGTGCGCCTGACGCACGTCATGCTCCTCCTGCCGGTTCTCCTCGGCGGCACCACGGCCTTTGCCCAGCCCGACGAAGCCACCCGGGTCGACAGCCTGCCGGGCAAGCCGCGCGTCTTCGTCCTCAGCGACATCGGCAACGAACCGGACGATCAGATGTCGCTCATCCGGTTTCTGGTCTATGCCAACGAGTACGACATAGAAGGCCTGGTCGCCACGACCTCGACCTGGCAGCGCGAAGCGGTGCGCCCGGACATCATGCACCGGGTGATCGACGCCTACGAGCAGGTGCAGCCCATGCTGAGCACCCATGCTGAGGGCTACCCCGCGGCGTCGAGCCTGCGCGCGCTCGTGACCTCGGGACAGCCCGCCTACGGGCTGGCGGCCGTCGGGGAGGGCCGGGGGTCGGCCGGGGCCGACCTCCTGATCCAGGCGGCCGACCGCGACGATCCCCGCCCGCTGTGGGTGACCATCTGGGGCGGGGCCAACACGCTGGCGCAGGCCCTCTGGGAGGTGCGCGCCACCCGCTCGCCCGAGGACCTGGCCCGCTTCGTCTCTCGCCTGCGGGTCTATTCCATCTCCGACCAGGACGACGCCGGACCCTGGATCCGCCAGTCTTTCCCGGAGCTGTTTTACATCGTCAGCCCGTCCACCCCGGACGGCAGCCAGTATTACATGGCTACCTGGACCGGCATTGCCGGCGACCCCTACTACCACAACGCACCCGGCGCCGACATCACCACCGTCACCAACGAGTGGTTGGACGAGCACATCCGCCGAAAGGGGCCGATGGGCGCGGCCTACCCGCGCTATCTGTTCATCATGGAGGGCGACACGCCATCCTTCCTGAACCTGATCGGCAACGGCCTGGCCGCGCACTACCATCCGGGATGGGGCGGATGGGGCGGCCGGTACGTCTACCGCACGGCCTACGGGGAGACGCGCCCGATCTGGACGCAGGGAGGGGATGCCTTCCCCGGCGCTCCGAACTCCCGCGACACCGTCACCGGCGCCGACGGCCGGCGCTACACCTCGGACCAGGCCACCATCTGGCGCTGGCGCGAGGCCTTCCAGCAGGACTTCGCAGCCCGCATGGACTGGACGATCAAGCCGGTGGACGAGGCCAACCACAACCCGGTGGTGATCGTCAACGGGCAGGGCGGGAAGGCGCCCGTGCGCGTCCGCGCCACGGTGGGGCAGCCCGTACTCCTCGACGCCGCCGGCACGCACGACCCCGACGGGGACGCGCTCTCCTACACGTGGTTCGTGTACCCCGAAGCCCAGACGGGCAACGCCTTCCGCCCCGGCGCGCAGATCAGCGGAGAGGAAGGCAACCAGCGCATCGTCCCCCCGCCACCGCGGGCGACGATCACCGACGCCCGATCCACCCTGGCCACGGTGCAGCCCAACCTCCCCGGAGAAACCCACGTCATCCTGGCCGTGGAAGACGACGGCACCCCCCATCTCACGGCCTACCGGCGTATCATCCTCCACGTACAGCCGGCTTCGGAATGACCTGATCCAGGCCTCCGCCCGCTTCGCGTCGTCCCCGTTTCCTCGAACCTCCCCTGGCACGATGATCCCTCCCGTACCCCTCCGGCCCGTGCTCGACGGTGGCCTCCGCCACGGCCTCCGCCGCGGTCTCCGCGGCGGCCTTCGCCGCACCCTCCTTCGCCTCCTGCTCGTGCTCCTGCCGGCCCTGGCCGCCTCCCCGGCCCTCGGCCAGACGGGCACGCTGACGCCCACCGGCCTGCGCGTCGAGTACGCCGAGAACCCCATCGGCATCGACGCGCCCACCCCGCGCCTGAGCTGGCGCAGCACGTCGGCGGAGCGACATGCCCGGCAGACGGCCTACCAGATCCAGGCCGCCGCCTCCGAAGCCGACCTCGCGGCCGGCCGCCTGCTCTGGGACTCCGGGCGCGTCGCCTCCGACCGGTCCCTCTTCGTCCCCTACGGCGGTCCGCCGCCGACCTCGGGCCAGCGCCTCGTCTGGCGCGTGCGCGTCTGGGACGGGGCCGGCCGGCCCTCGGCCTGGAGCACGCCCGCCTTCTGGGAGATGGGGCTGCTCGACCCGGCCGACTGGCAGGCCCGCTGGATCAAACCCGCCGGTCCGCCGGACACCGCCATGGCCCGCCCCGTGGCCATGCTGCGCGGCCGCTTCCGCCTCGACGGCGAGGTCGCCCGCGCCCGGGTCTATGCCACCGCCCGCGGCCTCTACGCGCTCGAACTCAACGGCCGGCCCGTGGGCGACCAGGTGCTCGCGCCGGGCTGGACGAGCTACCACCACCGCATCCCGTACCAGACCTACGACGTCACCGACCTGCTGCAACGCGGCGAGAACGTCCTCGGCGCCTGGCTGGCCGACGGCTGGTACCGCGGCTGGCTCACCTGGAACGGCACGCGTAACCTCTACGGCGATGAAACGGCGCTGCGGGCTCAGCTCCACGTCACCTACGCCGACGGCCGCGAGGCGGTCTTCGGCACGGATGAATCCTGGCTCGCGACGAAAGACGGCCCCTACCGCATGGCCGACCTCTACGACGGCGAGATCTACGACGCCCGGCGTGAGATGCCCGGCTGGAGCACCCCCGGCTTCGACGACGCCGCCTGGACGCCGGTGGCCCTGTTCGAGGGCGAGCCCGTCGCGCTCGTCGCGCCGCAGGGGCCGCCGGTGCGCCGGATCGAGGAGATCCACCCGGTCTCGATCACCCGGGCGCCCAACGGCGAGACGGTGGTCGACCTGGGGCAGAACATGGTGGGCTGGGTGCGCCTGCGCGTGCGCGGCCCGGCCGGCACCGAGGTGGTGCTCCGCCACGCCGAGGTGCTCGACCCCGAGGGTAATCTCTACACGGACAACCTCCGCTCCGCCGACCAGACCGACCGCTACATCCTGCGCGGCGAGGGCGAGGAGGTCTACGAGCCGCGCTTCACCTTCCACGGCTTCCGCTACGTCGGCGTCCGCGGCTACCCCGGCACGCTCACGGCGGACGACCTCACGGGCGTCGTCGTCCACTCGGACATGGCACGGACGGGCACCTGGAGCAGCTCGGACTCGCTGCTCAACCAGCTCTACCATAACATCGTCTGGGGGCAGAAGGGCAACTTCGTCGACGTGCCCACGGACTGCCCGCAGCGCGACGAGCGCCTCGGCTGGACCGGCGACGCGCAGGTCTTCGCACCCACGGCCGCCTGCATCATGGACGTCTCCGGGTTCTTCGCCAAATGGCTGCGCGACCTCGCCCTGGACCAGCGGGAGGACGGGGCCGTCCCGCACGTCATCCCCAACGTCCTGGGGGCGGACGCGGCCGGTACCGCCGGCTGGGCCGACGCCGCCACGGTCATACCCTGGGTGCTCTACCGCGCCTACGGCGACGCGGGCGTCCTGGAAGCCCAGTTCCCCAGCATGAAGGCCTGGGTCGATTACATGGCCGCGCAGGCCGGCGAGGACGCCGTCTGGCGCCCCGGCTTCCAGTTTGGCGACTGGCTCGCGCCGCTCTTCGACAACGTCTTCACGCCCTACCGCGCCACCACCGGCGTCGACCTGATCGCCACGGCCTACCTGGCGCACTCGGCCGACCTGGTCGCGCGGGCGGCCGAGGTGCTGGGCCGGGACGAGGAGGCCCGCCGCTACCGCTCGCTCTTCGAGCGCGTCCGTACGGCGTTCCAGCGGGAGTTCCTGACGCCCGGCGGGCGGCTCTCCTACGAGACGCAGACGGCCTACGTGCTGGCGCTGGACTTCGATCTGCTGCCCGAGGCCGTTCGCCCGGCGGCCGCCCGCCGCCTGGCCGCCGACGTCCGTGCCCGCGGCAACCACCTGACGACCGGCTTCCTGGGCACGCCTCGCCTGACGCGGGTGCTGAGCGACCACGGGGAGCTCGAGACGGCCTACGCGCTGCTGACACAGACAACCTACCCGTCCTGGCTCTACCCGGTCACCTTCGGGGCCACGACGATCTGGGAGCGCTGGGACGCCATCCGCCCGGACGGGACGTTCCAGAGCCCGGAGATGACGTCGTTCAACCACTACGCCTACGGGGCCATCGGGGAGTGGATGATCAACGTGGTGGCGGGGCTGGAGGCGGCGCCCGAGGCGCCGGGCTACAAGCGCCTGCTCATCCGCCCGAGGCCGGGAGGCGGGCTCTCCCACGCCGGCACGACGCTCGAGACGCCCTACGGCCCGGCGGCGTCCTCGTGGGCCTTCCATGGCGCCCGCTTCACGCTGGAGGCCACCGTCCCGCCCAACACGACGGCGCAGGTGGTGCTCCCCGGAGCGGCCGGGCAGGAGGTCCGGGAAGGCGAGCACGCGCTGACGGAGGCCGCGGGGATCGCGTCGGTGACCGAGGCGGGGGCGGACCTGGTGCTGGAGGTGGGCAGCGGGACGTACCGGTTCGTCTACGAGGCGCCGGAGCTGGCGCTCTTTGCCGCGGGCTACCGCGATCTGGGGCCGGAGACGCCGCTGTCGGCCGTGGTGGAGGCCGCCCGGGACGTGATCGAAGCCCTCGCGCCCGAGGTGCTCGACTCGATGGCCGTGCAGTTCGGCGGGGCCACGCCGCTGCGCGCCTTCGAGGGGACCCTCTTCCCGCCGGACGTCTACCAGGCCCTGCTCGACGCGCTCGCCCAGCGCAACGCCGAACGCCGCGCCGCCATCCTGACTCCGCAGTAATCGAGTCGTCCCGCACGAACCCCGCGGGGGAGCCGTAGCGACCTACCTCCCCCGCGGGGAAACCGAGGCTATGCCGTCGCTGCGGAGCCCAGGACCTCGACGGCCCGGCGGATCCGGCGCACACAGGCGTCCCGCCCGAGGACGTGCATCAACTCGAACAGGCCCGGCCCGTAGGTGACCCCGCTGAGGGCCAGCCGCACGGGGTGGATGAGCCGGCCGGCTCCCACGCCGCGCTCCTCGGCCAGCGCACGAAGCGTCGCCTCGGCCGTCGCCTCATCGAACGTCTCCAGCGCCTCCAGCCGATCCGCGTAGGCCGCCAGCAGATCCGCGGAGTCCGCCTTCCAGCGCTTCTTGACGCCGGCCTCGTCGTAGCCGGCGGGGTCTTCGAAGAAGTACGGCGCTTCGGTGACGATCTCCTGCGGAAACGTCACGCGCTCGCGCATCAACCCCACCACCGCCCGCACGTAGTCCCGATCGACCTCGTACCCCTGCGCGCGGACGTGCGGCCACACCGCCTCGACCAGGTCCTCCACCGGCCTCTGCCGGAGGTACTGCTGGTTGTACCATGCGAGCTTGTCCATGTTGAACTGCACCCCGGCGTTGCCCACACGATCCAGCGAGAACACCCGGGCGAGCTCGTCCAGCGTGAACAGCTCCCGTTCGTCGCCCGGGTTCCAGCCCAGGAACGCCAGGAAGTTGACGAGCGCTTCCGGGTCGTACCCCTGCGCCCGGTAGTCTTTGACGAAGACGGGAATGCCCGCGGCCTCGGCCTTGCGCTTGGACAGCTTCCCCCCCGTCGGGCTCAGGATCAGCGGGAGGTGCGCCATCTGTGGGACCTCCCACCCCAGGAACCGATACAGCAGGACGTGCTTGGGCGTCGACGGCAGCCATTCTTCCCCGCGGATCACGTGCGTGATCCCCATCAGGTGATCGTCCACCACGTTGGCGAAGTGATAGGTCGGCATGCCGTCGGACTTGATGAGCACCTGGTCATCGACCTCCCCGGCATCGATCGAGACGGTGCCGCGCACGTGGTCGTGGAAGGAGATGACCTCGCCGGCCGGCACGCGGAGGCGCACGACATACGGCTCGCCGGCATCGAGGCGGCGCTGGACCTCGGCTTCGGGGAGGGTCAGCGCGTTCTTCATGCGCAGGCGCGTGGTGGCGTCATACTTCCCGGCCTCGCCGCGCTGCCGGGCCTCCTCGCGCATGGCGTCGAGTTCTTCCGGGGTGTCGAAGGCATAGTAGGCATGCCCGGCTTCGAGCAGCGGCTGGATGTACTGCCGGTAGAGGTCGCGCCGCTCGCTCTGGCGGTAGGGGCCCACCGGCCCGCCTACGTCGGGACCTTCGTCGTAGGTGATCCCGGCCCAGCGCAGCGACGCCAGGATGTCGTCCTCGGCGCCCTCGACGTACCGTTCCCGGTCGGTATCCTCGATGCGCACGATGAACCGACCGCCGTGACGACGGGCAAACAGGTAGTTGTACAGGGCCGTCCGCAACCCGCCGATGTGCAGGAAACCGGTGGGGCTGGGGGCGAAACGAACACGAACGGACGCGTCGACGAGCGTATCCGACATGGATCGTGGGGGGTTCGTGAGCAGGGACAGACGGTGAGAAGCACGCCGGCAGCCACGCGCTGGACGCCCAAAAAAAGAGGTGCGACTTCAGCGAAGACGCACCTGCGGGGATTCCGGGCCGGGGCCTGCCGGAAGCGTGCGGGTCGTGGTCGTTAAAGCGACTCTCCCGGCGCGGGTTCCTCGGTTTTGCTGGCCTCGATGGTGAGCCCCGGGTAGAACACGTAGAGGGGTTCGACGCGCCCGGGTTCGGAGGCCGCCACGGCCGGTAGCTCGACGAGCTCTTCCTCACCGATGACGGCGAAGCGCGCCGGCACCGGTTGCAGGTTCGACGGCACGAACAGGCCGAGGAGGAAGACCACGATGGCGATGGTGAGCCCGGCGCGGAGGGTGACGGGGGCCTGGGCCTGCCAGAGCGGACGCCGATCGGCGGCACGGTCGATGCGGGTATGGCGGGCCTTGTGCTCGGCCAGGCGCTTGAAGAACGCGTCGTCGAGGGCCGGGGGCACGCCGAGCGGCTCCTGCCGGCTCCACCGGCGGAACGAGAGCACGCTGTCGAGGGTGCGGCGGCAGGCCGGGCAGGCCGCCAGGTGCCCGAACAACGCGGCCTGCTGATCCAGCGGAAGCTCGCCGTCGACGTACAGGTTGAGGGCCTCCTCCATCACCGGATCGCGGCAATCCGACGGCGACGTAAACGGGGATGAGGTACTCATCGATCTATCAACACAGCTTGATCCTCGGGGGTCGGACAACGCCGCAGCCGGCCACGAACCGGCCACGGCGGGTTCATGCGGGCGGGGGTGTGGATCCGGACACCGGAGCAGCATCCGGGGCGGCATCCGGGGCGGTCGGCGCCGGGGAGCGAGCCCCCTGCCGCTCCCGGTTCATGATCGGCTCCATGTAGCCGGCCAGCTTGCGACGGGCCTTGAACAGGCGCGACTTGACGGCGCTCACCGTGCTCCGGGTCACCGCCGCGATCTCCTCATAGCTCAGGTTCTGGTATTCACGCAGGATCAGCACCTCCCGGTAGTCCGGCTTGAGCTGGGCCAGGAAGTGATTCACCAGGTCGATCTTTTCGCTCTTCTCCAGCTGATGCGCGGGGATCTCCGGCAACGGAGCCACCGGCTCGGCGTGCTCCTGCCCCTCCAGCGATACCTGCCGGTTCGTGCGCCGTAGCTGGTTCAGACACTGGTTGCGGGCAATCGTGAAGAGCCAGGACTTGAAGGCGTCGGTGTTGAGCAGCCGGTCCCGGTTCTCATAGACCCGCAGGAACGTCTCCTGCACGACGTCCTCGGCCAGCGAGCGGCTGAGCAGCATCTTGACGCAGAACGCGTAGACCGGCCCTTTGTAGCGGTTGTAGAGCGAGACGAAGGCGAACTCGTCTCCGGCCTGAAAGGACTCGATCAACTCCTGGTCGTCGGTCGGTATCATGAGGCAGCGCACGAGGGGCAAGCAGGGAAAGGGCGACCACGTGAGAAAGACCCTCGATGGCGCGGAAAGTTGCCGCCCTGCGTCCGCCGCCGCCGTCCACTTTTCCCGGAACCCGACGCATGCCTTGCCTTAAGAGAGGCGCGCATCGTACTTTCGGGGGCTTTTCCCCTTCCCTCACCGTTGTTCAGGATTCACGTACGTCACGATCTGATGATGACACGCAAGGTGTTCTACCGCCTCCTTCCTACGTTCGTACTGGCGGTGCTCCTGTGGGCCGGTTGCAGTGGCGCCCGAGAAACCACCCGGGAAGCGGCCCTGCCGCCTCAGGCCCGGGATTCCTCGGTGGTTGCCATCCTCGACGGAGAACCCATCACCGTCTCCGAGATCGAACGCCGGTACCGCCGCTCCCTCGGCGGCAACAGCTCCGCCGTGCCGGACTCGGCGGAGCTTCGTGACTTCCTCGATCGCTACCTCAACTTCCGGCTGAAGGTGAAGGCCGCCGAGGACGCCGGCATCGGCGACCTGCCCGAGATCCAGGAGGAGATCGACACCTACCGGCTGCAGCTGGCCCGGCCCTACATGCTCGAACAGGAAGTGCTCGAGCCCATCATCCGCGAGGTCTACACGCGCAGCCAGGACATGGTCGACGCCAGCCACATCCTCATCCGCGTCGCCCCCGATGCCCCGCCGGCCGACACGCTGGAGGCCTACAACATGATCCGCGCGCTGATCGACTCGGTGAAGGCCGGGGTGGACTTCGGCGAGCTGGCCCTGCGGTACTCCGAAGACCCCTCGGCCAGCCGCGAAGGGCCGGGCTACAAAGGCCGGCTCGGCTTCTTCACCGCCGGGCAGATGGTGGCTCCCTTCGAAGACGCCGCCTACAACACCCCGGTCGGGCAGGTGTCGGACATCGTCCGCACGCGCTTCGGCTACCACATCCTCTACGTGCACGACCGCCGGCCGGCCATCCCGGACATCGAGGTGGCGCACATCATGATCATCCCCCGCGGTCCCACGGGGGCGGACACCGCCGCGGCGCTGGAGCAGATCGAGGAGCTGCGCCGGCGCTTCGAGAACGGCGAGGACTTCCGCGCCCTCGCCCGCGAGTATTCCATGGACCACAACACGCGCGAACAGGGCGGCCGGCTGGGCATCATGACCTTCAACAACCCGGTCATCCCCCCCGAATTCCGCGATGCCGCCTTCGCCATCGAAAACCCCGGGGAGATCTCGGACGTGGTCCAGTCGCGCTTCGGCTTCCACCTGATCTACCTGATCGACCGGAAGGAGCGTAAGCCCTTCGAGGAAGCCTACGAGGACCTCAAGACGCAGGTGATGCGGCTGCCGCGCACCGAGCAGGCGCAGCGCGCCTTCGCCCGGCAGGCCCGCGCCCGCTACGGGGTGACGGTGGACACGGCGCAGGTCCGGGCCGTCCTGGACGCCTTCCCGGCCGACACCATCATCGCCCACCTGGCCGTCAACGACTTCGACGCGCTCTTCGAGGACACCACGTTCGCCACCATCGGCGACGCCGGCTACACCCTGTCGGACTTCTTCGCCTTCGCCAAGACGCAGCGGCTCGAACGCAACCGCCCCCTCGAACCGCAGCTGATGGCGGCGCTCGACGCCTTCCTCGACGACCGGGCCCTGGACTACGAGGCCATGCGCCTCCAGGAACGCGACGAGGAGTTCCGCACGCTGATGGAGGAGTTCCGCGATGGATTGCTGCTGTTCCGGGTGATGGAAGATTCCGTCTGGAATGCCGCCTCGCGCGACTCGGTCGGCCTCCGGGCCTACTTCGACGCCCACGCCGAGGCCTATCGCTTCCCCGACCGCACGCGCCTCATCGGCTTCTACAGCCGCGACGACTCGCTGCTGGCCGACGTCGCGGCGCGCCTGGACGCCGGGGCGACGGTCGCGGACATTCAAGCCCTGGTGGCCTCCGACTCCACGTTGACGCTCCGCATCGACACCACGCTGGTGGCCGGACCCACCAATTCGGTCTACGACGAGGCGCTGTCGCTCCAGGCCGGGGACCACACCGACGTGCTGGCGTACCGCAACGGGCACGTGCTGCTGGTGCACGACGGCATCGAACCGGCGCGTCCCAAAACCTTCGAAGAGGCCCGGAGCGAGGTCGTCACCGCCTATCAGGAGGTCCTGGAACAGCGCCTCCTGGAGCGTCTGCGGCAGCGCTACGCGCTGTACGTCTTCCCCGAGCGGCTGGAGCAGGCCTTTGCCGGGCACGCCACCGCGACGGCCCCGGCCGGCGACAGCCCCACCGGGTAAATCGGCCCTGACCCGCCCGGCCGCCTCCGTACGGTCCGGCCTTCCCCCTTACGGCCATGCATCGGTTGCTCCGTCTCTGCCTGCCGGGTCTGCTGCTGGCGAGCCTGCTCCCGGCCGTCGGATGCGGCCGCTCCGAGCCGCCCCGGGACTACCTGGCCCGCGTCGGCGACGCCTACCTGACCGAGGCCGACCTGGCCGCCGCGCTGGAAGGGCTCAACCCGGGCGAGGACTCCTCCTACGTGCGCCAGCAGATCATCGAGCAATGGATCACCAACGAGTTGCTCTACCAGGAAGCCCGGCGGCGCGGCCTGGCCGACGACGAGGAGGTCCGCCGCCTGCTTCAGGAAAACGAGCGCTCGGTGCTCATCAGCGCCCTGCTGACCCGGCTCTATGACGAGGCCGCGGCCGAACCGTCCCCCGAGGAGATCCAGGCCTACTTCGAGCGCCATAAAGAGCAACTCCGGCTGAGAGAGCCCTTCGTGCAGGTCTATTACCTGTTCACGCCCGACGAGGACTCCGCCCGGACGGCACGAACGCGGATGCAACAGGCTCTCTCGGCCGGCACGCTGGAGGCCGAATGGCCGGCGCTGTCCGCCCGCTTCAGCGGCGACGCGGCGCTGTCGCTCGACCTGGCGGCCACGTTGTACCCTGAGGCCCGGCTGCTGGCCGTTGCCCCGGCCGTGGCACAACGGCTGCAACGCATGCGCGAGGGCGAGCTGTCGCCCGTGCTGGCCGACGGTGAGGTCTATCACGTGGTGTACCTGGCCCGGCGCGTCCCGGCCGGCACGATCCCCGAACGGGCCTGGGTGGAGGACGAAGTGCGGCAGCGCCTGGTCATCCAGACGAGGAAACAGATGTATGCCCGTCAGGTTCAACGGCTGCGCAATGAGGCGATGGCCCGGGAGGCCCTGGATCTTCGCTGAGACGCCTCCGGCAGGCTCATGGCGGGCTCCATCGCGCGGCCGGCCCGCTCGCCTCCCGGCCCTCCAGCCTCCGTGGCGGCCTCCGTGGCAGCTTCTTTGGCGGCCCCCGTCGCGGCCTCCGTCCTCATCCTCCACAATATCCTCCGGGCTGTCTCGTTTCGACGGAGGCCTCCCGGCCTCACCCGCCCGGCCGACGTTCCTCTTTCGCGCATCGACCCCTACCTTCATGCCTGTTCGTGCCCGCCTCCCCCGCTTCCTCTCTGTGCTGACGTTGCTGCTCCTGGCAGGCTGGATGGCGGCGCTCCCTGCCGAGGCCCAGGACGGCGAGGTGGTCGATGAGATCGTCGCCATCGTCGGGAACGACATCATCCTCCGCTCGGACGTCGACGGCCTGGTCTACGGCTACATCCAGCAGGGCCGGACGACGTACTCGCCGGAACTCTGGCGCGAGGCGCTCGAACAGCTCATCGACCAGCACGTGCTGACGATCCTGGCCGAGCGCGACACCACCATCGAAGTCTCGGACGACGAGGTCGACCAGGCCCTGGATCAGCGCATACAGCAGCTGACGGCCCAGGTGGGCTCGCAGGCGCAGCTCGAGGAGCTCTATGGCAAGAGCGTCGTCCAGATCCGGGCCGAGCTGCGGGAGGAGTTCCGCGACCGCCTGCTGGCCGAGCAGTACCAGAACCGCAAGCTCCAGCAGATCAAGATAACGCCCAGCGAGGTCCGCGCGTGGTTCCGGCAGATCCCGCCGGACTCCCTGCCCACCGTGCCGGCGACGATCCGCGCCTCGCACGTCGTCCGCTACCCCGAGCCCAGCCCGGAAGCCCGCGCCGAGGCCCTGGAGATCATCACCACGATCCGCGACTCCATCGTCACCGGCGGGGCCAGCCTCGAAGAGATGGCCGAGCTGTTCTCGGACGATGCGGGCTCCGCCCAGAACGGCGGCCGGCTCCAGGACTTCAAGCTGGACGACCTCGTCCCGGAGTTTGCCGCCGTGGCCTCCCGCCTGCCCATCGGCGAGATCTCCCAGGTCTTCGAAACGCCCTTCGGCTACCACATCCTGCGGGTCAACAGCCGCCGGGGGGACGTCGTGGACTTCAACCACATCCTGATCCAGATCGACCGCACCAAGTTCGACGCCACCGGCACCATCCAATTCCTCTCCGTGCTGCGGGACTCGGTGCTGCACCACAACGTCCCCTTCGAGACCATCGCGCGGCGGCATTCACAGGAACAGCTCTCGGCCCAGCGCGGCGGGCGGGTGGTGGACCCGCGTACGCTGGAGCGTGACCTCGTGCTCGACGCCCTCGGCCCCTCCTGGCGCAGCACCATCGACACGCTGGAGATCGGGGAGATCAGCCACCCGGCCGAGGTCGAACTGCTCGACGGCGACCGCGCCTTCCACATCGTGAAGCTGACGCGCCGCGTGCCGGAACACACGCTCAGCCTGGAGACGGACTACGCGCGGATCGAGCAGTATGCCCTGCAGGAGAAACGCGCCGTCGAGATGCGCAAATGGCTGGACCAGCTCCGCAAGGAGGTCTACATCGAGGTGCGGGGCAAGGCCGCCGCCCTGAACGTCGCCCGCAACTAACCCCCTCTCCCCGCCCGGAACCCGCTTGCCAGACAGCATGCCCGCCACGGATCCAACACCCACCGAACAGGACACCCTGGACGCCCTCCACGAAGGGTACCAGCGGCTTCGCGACGAAATCGGCAAGGTCATCATTGGCCAGGAGGACATCATCCAGCAGGTGTTCATCAGCCTGCTCTCGCGCGGGCACGTGCTCCTCGTGGGCGTGCCCGGCCTGGCCAAGACGCTGCTCATCCGCACGCTGGCCGCGGCCATCGACCTGAAGTTCAGCCGCATCCAGTTCACCCCGGACCTGATGCCGAGCGACATCACCGGGACGGAGATCATCGAGGAGGACGTGCAGACGGGCCGCCGGGCCTTCAAGTTCGTGCGCGGGCCCATCTTTGCCAACGTGGTGCTGGCCGACGAGATCAACCGGACCCCGCCCAAGACGCAGGCGGCGCTGCTGGAAGCGATGCAGGAACACCGGGTGACGGCGGCCGGGCAGACGCACACGCTGGACGAGCCCTTCTTCGTGCTCGCCACGCAAAACCCCATCGAGCAGGAAGGCACCTACCCGCTCCCGGAAGCCCAGCTCGACCGCTTCATGCTCAACCTCTGGCTGGATTATCCGACGTTCGAGCAGGAGGTGGACGTCGTCCGCAACACGACCAGCGCCCGCGCGGCGACGCTGGAGCCGGTGATGTCGCGGGCGTCGCTGATCGCGTTTCAACGGTTCGTGCGCGAGATCCCCGTGGCCGATCACGTCATCGAGTACGCCGTGTCGCTCGTTGCCCGGACGCGACCGGGCCGGCCCGGCGCGCCGGACTTCGTGACGAACTACCTCAGCTACGGAGCCGGGCCGCGGGCCTCGCAGTACCTGATCCTCGGCGCCAAGGCGCTGGCCGCGCTCACGGGCCGCCTCACGCCCCTGGTCGAAGACGTGCGCCGCATGGCGGTGCCCGTCCTGCGCCACCGCATCGTGGCCAACTTCAACGCCGAGGCCGACGGCGTTACGCCGGTGGACATCATCCAGCGGCTGCTCGAAGACGGGGCCGCCTGACCGGCGGCGGTGTGATGGATTCCCCGGTCCAGGTGGTCCTCGTCGGCGGCGGTCACGCCATGCTCCCGACGCTCGTGGCGGCGGCCGCCTGGCGCGACGACGGCCTCGCCGTCACGCTCGTGAACGACCACCGCTACCTGTACTACTCGGGCATGGTGCCCGAATTTCTGGGCGGGGTCTACCGGGAGGACGAGGTTCGGATCGACCTGGCGGATCTGTGCCGGCGTCAGGGGATCGCCTTCGTCGAGGCCGCCGCAACCCGGCTGGATAGCGCACAGCGGATCGTGTACACGGCCGATGGGACGCCGCTGCCCTACGTCCTGGCGGCGTTCGACATCGGAGCCCGCAACCCGGGGGTGGCGGACGGCGCCATTCGGACGAAGCCGCTGCATCACGTCACGCGGCTCGGGGCCTTGCTGGCCGACCTGGAGGCCGGCCGCCGCTCGTCGCTGCGCCTGCTGATCGCGGGTGGAGGCGCCGCCGGGGTCGAGGTGGCGCTGAACCTGAGCGCCCGCTTTGCCGGCCCGGATCGCCCGGCGCTGCACCTGACGGTCGTCGAAGCCACAGACCGGCTCCTGCCGGCCTTCCCCGAGGCGATGAGCCGGTTCGCCACCGACCTGCTGCACGGCCGCGGCGTCACCGTGCGAACGCAGGAGCGGATCGTGGACCTGACGCCCGCGGAGGCCGTGCTGGAACGCCACGGGACGCTGCCCGTCGACGCGGCGCTGTGGGCCACGGGAACGGTGGGGCCGGCGTTGTTCCGCGAGGCGGGGCTCCCCTGCGACCCCCGCGGGTTCCTGCGCGTCCGCCCCACCCTCCAGAGCCCGGCCGACCCGCGCCTGTTCGCCGCGGGCGACTGCGCCGTGCTCCAGGGCTACGAGCACCTGCCGCGGGTGGGCGTGCACGCCGTCAAACAGGGGCCGACGCTGCGGGGCAACCTCTACCGCACGGCCCGTCTCCTGCAACAGGGCCGGCCGCCCTCGGGCGACGACCTCGCCCCTTTTCGTCCTTATCCCGCCGCCCCCCTCATCCTCTCCACCGGCGCCCCGACGGCCCTCTGGGTATCCGGTGCGGTCTGGCTGCACGGACGGCCGTTCCTCCGGCTCAAGCACCTGCTGGATCGTCGGTGGATCCGTCGCTACAACCCGGCGGCCTGGGGCGGGACGCGCCTCTGGCAGATGGCCGACGCGGCCGCGGCCGGGTGATCGCGTCCCCGGGGCTGCGGGGGGCTTCGGGCGGCTGCGGGGGGACCGGCGCTACGGCAAGAAGGCGCGGAGGGCCGCGGCGGCCTCCAGGCCCGTCTCCAGCGCCCGGGCCACCCGGCCCCGCCCGACGAGCGCATCGCCGGCGAAGAACAGCCCGATCGCCTCCCCCGCCCGGAGCCGCTCGGCGTCGGCCGCAGCCGTGGGGAGCGCGTAGCGCCAGCGCTGTCGGTCCGTCCAGATCGGCTCGGGCAACGACACGGCCAGCAGCGAGCCGGCCGCCCGGTGGGCGGCTTCCGCCAGCGTGGCCGGCGGGGCGTCGTAGTGCGCCAGCGTCCAGCCGGGCGCCATCTGCACGACCAGCAGGCTGTGCCCGGGCGGCACGTGCCCCGGCTTGTCGTCCTCGAAGCTGAGCCACGCCACCGGATGCTCGCCGTCGGTGTTGACCAGCGCGTAGAACGGTCCGGGCCGCGGGAGCACCGCGTCATAGGCCAGCATCACCGCAAACTGCGACGAATAGGAGGCGACCGCCAGGCCGTCCACGACGGCCTCCTGCACCCCGGCGTCGAACCACCCGGCGGCCAGGATCTCGCGGGTTTGCGGAGCCGGCGGGGTGAGCAACACGGCGTCGAACGGATGATACCGCACCCCGTCGGCATCCACCACCGTCCACGTGCGGCCGTTGTGCTCCAGCCGCACCACCCGCACCTGCGTGTGGACATCGACGTCGGCCGCCCGGGCCAGCAGCTTGCCAAGGGTGCTGATCCCCGACCGGTATGTCCACTTCGGCGCCGCGTTGGCGGCGGGATCGCCCTCGCGGATCGTCCCCGCCCCGTCGAAGACCCACACCGGCCTGCCGATGTCCACGAGCTCCTCGGTCGGCAGTTCGTGTGCGATGAGCTGCCGCACCCGGTCGGTGTCGGGCCGGATGTAGTTGGCGCCATGGTCGTAGAGAAAGCCCTGTTTCCGGCGCGTGGCGGCCCGGCCCGAGACCCCCCGGCTCTTTTCGAACACGGTGACGGAGACCGGGGCGTCGCGCAGGGCGTAGGCAGCGGCGAGGCCGGAGATCCCGGCCCCGATGACGGCTAGGCGTTTCATGGACGGATCGGAGGTTTGGAAATCACGGAATCGGGATCAGCGCGTGGCGCAACGACCGTGCACAAGGAACGTACGCCCCCGCCCAAAGGCCATCGTCCGCATCCGCGGGAACACCATTTTCACGGAGCCTTTCGGGCCTCCCACCGTTCACCTTTTTCCAACCCGCTGCCTCGTCCTGCCATGCTTGCTCGCCTGCTGCTGCTGTTCCTGATCACCCCGGTCGTCGAACTGGCCCTGTTGATCAAAGTCGGAGAGATCGTCGGATTCTGGCCGACGATCGGGCTGATCCTCGTCACCGGGATCACGGGCAGCTACCTGGCCCGCCGCGAAGGGCTATCCGTGTGGCGCCAGCTGAAGGCGCGCCTCGACGCCGGGGGACTGCCGGGCCGCGAGCTGATAGACGGCGTCATCATCCTCATCGCGGGGGCGTTCCTCATCACCCCGGGGGTGCTGACCGACCTCGTCGGCTTCCTGGGACTGCTCCCGCCGACGCGCGCGCTCATCCGTCGCTATGCCATGAAGCGCCTCGAACGAGCCGTCCGGCAGGGCACGGTACACGTCAGCTTCGGGGCCTTCGGGCAGGACGGGTTCGGCGTGTACTCAGAGCCGGACGTGGAACGCAAGGGGGGCCCCGAGTGGACCGGCACCGGCCATGACGTCCCACGCTACCGGCAGGAGATCGGCGAGACGACGCCGGGACGCCCGGAGTAAGCGCCACCGCCCCCCGGAATCGCCTGCACAACAGGGGGGCGTGTCACAGGTGCTACCCCGCTCTCAGGTGGCTCTCGCAGGAAAACCGTTGCGGAGTCACGGTCCGGATCATCTTTTCTCGACCACTCCTTCATCCGCAGGCAGCGCGTACCCGAGGGCGCGGGAGAGCGACTCGAACATCCGCTTCTCCTCCTGCCCCAGACGGCTATCGGCCTCGGCGATGAAGATGAGGTCATTGAGCAGCGCCAGGCGCTGGTAGAGCGGGAGATGGTCCCGGATAGCCGTCAGCGACCGGCGCAGGGCGTCCTCGTCCGGCTCCGTCGCATAGAACCGCAGCGCCGCACGCAGCACGTCGCGGACGTCCGCCTCCGGCAACTCCGGCTGCCAGCCCTGCAAGCGCTCGACGATGGCGGCGATCTCGTGCTCGTTCAGGTCGTTGTCCGTGCTGTGCGCCATCACCAGGTAGATCAGCGCGAT
The DNA here is from genome assembly GCA_003285105.1 of Roseithermus sacchariphilus. Lineage (GTDB taxonomy): Bacteria > Bacteroidota > Rhodothermia > Rhodothermales > MEBIC09517 > Roseithermus > Roseithermus sacchariphilus. The sequence goes on from CP030158.1 coordinate 3,646,858, forward strand.
GTCGTGCAAGAGGCTCCAGTCCGGCAGGGCTTCCTGCGCGGCCGTCGTCTGCTCCAGCAGGCGCGCCCCGGTGGCCTTCACCTCCCAGGCCTCGGCCAGCTTCAGGATGAGGTCGCGCTCGCCGGCCAGGATGACGCCGTCGGCCTCGGCCACGCGCACGGCCTGCGTCAGGGCTTTGCAGCGCTCGTCCGGGCTCAGGTTGCGCTTCAGCGCTACCATGGCCCGGGTGACATCGAGCCGGGTCCCCTCCTCCAGATGGACCGCCAGCGCCTCCATCACGATCTCGCGGGTTTCCTGCTCCCGGCTGCTCGGCCAGGTGGTCAACGCAGCTTCGATGGCCTCGACCTCCTCATCGCTGAGCGACTGGTCGGTGCCGTAGGCGATGGCGAGGAAGAGGAGGGCCAGATCGTGGCTCTGCGTCCACGTCTCAGAGGCGGTATGCATGATCGGGAAAAGTGGTCAATCCGGGTGTCATCGCGTTCCTTCCGTGCATGATACCCCGCCCTGCGGCCAAAGACAACGCGCCGGACCGGCGTTACGACGCTTTCCCGACCGAGATGCGGTCTTCCTCCAGCGCCGGCACCGTGCGCTGAACGAGCGCCGCCAGTTCCCGGTCCACCTCCACCCATCCGCCGGCATCGTACCAGTCGATGACAGCGTTCGAGAGGGTCTGCCCGTCGGCGCCCTCCGCCTTGAGGCGGTCGCGCAGCGCCTGGAGGGGAGCCGGGCGAGGCCCCCAGGTGAACAGCTCCCGCCCGGACGCATCGAAGGCGACCAGCCGGGGGATGCTGCGTGCGCCGTTGGTCAGATAATGATCCATGATGTCCAGGTTTTCATCGCGCGGAAGGATGCGGAGGTCGACCCGCTCCGAGAGCGCGGCGGCCTGCTCGATGATAGGCAGGCTGTAGGCCGAATCGCCGCACCAGTCCTCGGTGAGCACCATCCAGAGCTGCGGTGCGACGATACCGTGCAGGGCCTCGCGCAGGGCCTCGGACATCCGGTAATGAGCGCGGACGTGCGCGGCCCGCTCGTGGTTGTAGCGGGAGTACAGGGCATAGCGCCGGGCCACGCGGTCGAGCCCGCGCAGCGGCCGGGCCAGCTTCTCCTCCCATTGCGCCTGGTACGCCGCCGGCGTCCATCCGTTGTGCGGGCGGCGCTCTGCGAAGAACGTATGCATCGCGAAACGATTTCGTGACTCTGCCAGAATAAGCCGGGGTTTCGGACCAGGATGCGGCTCCGAGCGCCTCGCGTCGGCCCGCGGATCCCTGCCCCGTCCTCCTTTCGTGTCACCCCGGCGGTTTTTGTTGCAACAGCCATCGAGGCCCGTATGATACCGACGATTGCGGCCAGGTTCCGGCAGATGCCGGGGGGGCTCGGCTACATGATCGGGGCGGCTTTTTTCTTCAGCCTGATGAGCCTCCAGGTGAAGGTCGTCGGGCAGCGGCTGCCGAGTGCCGAGGTGGTGTTCGTCCGCAACCTGTTTTCGCTGATCGTCACCTGGCAGATGCTCCGGCGGCAGGGGGTGGCGCCCTGGGGGCGGCGCAAGGGCCTGCTGCTGCTGCGCGGTCTGGCAGGCTTTCTGGCGCTCCTGTGTATGTTCTATGCCCTCCCCCGCCTGCCCCTGGCCGACGCGACGGTGCTGCACTTCACCAACCCGGTGTTTACCGGCCTGCTGGCGGCGATCGTCCTCGGGGAGTCTTTGAGCCGCCGCGACGTCGGCGGGACGCTGCTGAGCCTGGTCGGGGTCGTGCTCGTCGCCCGGCCGTCGTTTCTTTTCGGAGCGTCGACGGACAGCCTCCCGCTGGTGCCGGTGGCAGCCACGCTGGCCGGCGCGCTGCTCTCCGCCGTCGCCTACACGACGGTCCGCAAGCTCGCCGCCACGGAGCACGCGCTGGTGATCGTCTTTTACTTCCCGCTCGTCTCGGTGCCGGCGGCGGTGCCGTTGATGTGGGGCACGGCGCTGTGGCCGACGCCGACCGAGTGGCTGCTGCTGCTGGGCATCGGCGTCTGCACTCAGATCGCGCAGGTGTTGCTGACGATGGGCCTCCAGCGCGAACGCGCCGGGCGTGCGCTGTCGATGAGCTACGTGCAGATCGTCTTCGCCGCCCTCTGGGGCCTGCTCTTCTTCGGGGAGGTGCCGGACCTGCTCGCCATCGGCGGGGCCGTCCTCATCGTCGGCGGCACGCTGCTGGTGGCTCGCTCCGGCACACCCACGCAAACCGCCTCACCGGCGCGAACGTGACCGCTTGTGCTTTACCGCGCGGCCCGATATCTTCGGGAGCGTACACATACCTGCTGACGAGTCCCGACCGAGAAGGTCGGGCGCAAGAGGGAACACCGGTGCCCCTGAATGGGAAGGCCGGGGCTGTGCCCGCAACTGTGAGCAACGTCAGGCAACCCGCGACGAACGCGTCGTTCACTGGCCTCCGGGCCGGGAAGAACACGCGGGAGCGGGCGACGCCGGCCGGGAAGATCGCCCGGCACGTTGCAAGCCAGGAGACCTGCTCGTCGCATCCTGCCATCCACCTCCGGGATCAGAGGTTCGGAGCATGACCGTGAGGGTCCCCGCCCCAGCAGGCCGGGACCGGAGCTGTGTTGCCCGAACCCACGCCGGGGTTCGGGTTTTTTCGTGCCCGACCCGCCGGTGTGGGCGCACCCAGGGCAGGTGCCCCGCTGCATCCCGGTCCTAACCTCCAGGACCGTCTATGCAGACCCACTACACTCTCGGCACACGCACGTTCGTACTCGACGCCGCCCGGGCCGAAGCCGCCCTCGCCGCCAAGCGCGTCATCAACGGTCGCGAAACGCTGGCCTTCAACCTGCTCCCCCTGCGCTATACCTGGGCGTACGATCTGTATCGTACGATGAAGGCCAACCACTGGGAGCCCGAGGACATTCCCATGCACAGGGACGTCGCCCAGTGGCGGAGTGAGGCTCTTTCGGACGTCGACCGCTGGATCATCCGCATGGCCGTCGGCTACTTCTCCGCCGCGGAAGGCATCGTGGGGGACAACATCCTCCACGTCGTGCGCGAGCTCGTCACCGCCAGCGAATTGAAGCTCGTCCTGGGACGCCACGCCCATGAGGAAAACATCCACGCAGACTCGCTCCTCTACATCATCTCCTCGCTGGGCATCAACCCGCACGAGTGCGAGGCCATGTTCGAGGACATTGCGACGATCCACGCCAAGAACGCCTTCGTCACGCACGTCTCACACGCCCTCCGCCGGGATCTCGACCTGACCCGGCTCGAAAACCAGCGACTGCTGGCGAAAAACCTCTTCGTCTTCGGCCAGTGCATGGAAGGCACCCAGTTTTACGGCCTCTTTGGCATGGTGCTGAGCCTGTATCGTCAGGGCAAGTTTCCCGGCATCGGCCAGATGTTTCGCTATACACTCCGCGACGAGTCCAACCACATCGAGCTGTTTCGCCGCCTCCTGCTCGAACTGATCGCCGAGAATCCTGAGATCTGGACGGAGCCGTTTCAGGCCGAACTGCAAGACCTGATGGCCCAGGCCGTCACGCTGGAAGAAGCTTTCATCCGAGACTGCCTGCCCGTCGACGGCATCGGGCTCAACGCTGACGAGTTCGTCGCCTATATCCACTACATCTCGAACCGCCGGCTCGAAGGGCTGGGCCTGCCGCCCCTGTTCCCCGGCCAGACGAACCCGCTCCCGTGGCTGGCCGAGCTGATGGACATTCAGAAAGAGCAAAACTTCTTCGAGGGACGCGTCACCGAGTATCGCAAGGCCTCGGCACTCGCTCCTGTCGACGACGACGAACTCTGATGCTCCTTCCCCGGCCTGCCTTCTGCTCCACCGTCCAGCCCTCTGAGATCTGCTATGTGGCCTACCTCTTCTGAACTCGCCCGTGATCTGGCCCTCAAGCGGGCCACCCTGCTTCCCCCTGCCGAGCGTCCCTCCTTCGACCCTGCCCGCCTGATCGAGAATCTGCTCCCGGACCGGCTCTTCTTTCTGCATCAGGAAGGCGGTGACGTTCGCTTCGACCCGGCAGACCTCGCCCGACTCGTTGCGGAAGCCTGGATCTCCGTCCAGCTTGCCACTCATCAGACAGCGGATGAGGAACGCCTCGTCCCCTTCACTCGCCGGGTCGTCGAACGCGTGCTCAGCCGCCTCGCGGCTTTGCCGGAAGATGCACGCCCCACCTTTGCCGACGTCGTCTCCCTGGCCGAAGCGGTGCTCCTCGAGACCGGTGCGGTGGACGTGGCGAAGGCGCTCGTGATGCACCGGGCCCGAACCGCCGGCTCCGGCGAGGCTGCCCCGACGGCCGAGGGGCTCCGCCTGATTCGCCGGAACGGACAGGTGGTGGCCTGGAACGCCGCCAAAATCGAAGTGGCCGTGCGGAAAGCCTTCCTGTCGAGAGGCCTGGACTCGGCTCCGGCCCGGGCCATCGCCCGGGATGTAACCGAACGGGCGGCGTCCCTCGGGCTCAGCTACGTACCCATCGAAACGGTGCAGGACCTCGTACAGGAAGCCCTGCTACTGGCCGGGCATACCCGCGTGGCCGAAGCCTACATCACCTACCGCGCCGAACGCGCCGTTTTCCGCGCCATGCGGTCGGCCCCCGCGGAGCCGGCCCAGGAAACCCTCATCGACGTCGTGGAACCGGACGGGTCCTCGACGCTCTGGGACGGCGAGGAACTGCGCGCACGCATCCGCATGGCGCTGATCGGGCTGGATGTGGCGCTCTCCGAGCAGGACATCGAACGGCATCTCCGCCGCAACATCACCCACGGCATCTCCCGGGCCGATCTGCAGACCACCCTCGTCCTCAACGCTCGCGCCCTGCTTGAAAAGGATGCCGACTTCGCTCGCTTCGCCGCCCGCATCCTCCTGGGCTACATCTACGAGGAGACCATCGGGTGGGACCTGCAACGGGACGGCCTGGCCGGCCTGAAAGCGGCGCACGAGCAGATGTTCGAGGCCTACCTCCGGCGGGGCGTCGAGATCGGCCGGCTCGACCCGGCCCTGCTGGAGTATGACCTCCCCCGCCTCGCGGCGGCCCTCGATCCCATGGCCGACCTGGACTTCACCTACCTCGGCCTCCAGACGCTCTACGACCGCTACCTGCTGGTCGACAAGACGGGGGCGACGCCCCGACGGCTGGAAACCCCGCAGTTCTTCTGGATGCGCGTAGCCATGGGGCTTTTCCTCCGGGAACCCGGCGACCGCGAGGCCCGGGTCATCGACCTCTACACCCTCTACAAGGAGCGCCGGTTCTGCAACTCCACCCCGACGCTCTTCAACAGCGGCACGCCCCATTCCCAGCTCTCGTCCTGCTACCTCTACAAGGTGGACGATTCCATCGAATCCATCATGTACCGCGGCATCGCGGAGAATGCCTTCCTCTCGAAATGGGCCGGTGGCCTGGGCGGGTCGTGGACGGCCGTACGCGGCACCGGCAGCCATATCCGGGGCACCAACGGGGAAAGCCAGGGCGTCATCCCCTTCCTGAAGCTGCACAACGACCAGCTCGTCGCCGTCAACCAGGGCGGGAAACGGGCCGGCTCGGGCTGTGCCTACCTCGAACTCTGGCACAACGACATCTTCGACTTCCTGGAGCTGCGGCGCAATACCGGAGACGAACGCCGCCGCACGCACGACCTCAACACGGCCTGCTGGATTCCCGACCTTTTCATGCAGCGCGTCGAAGCCCGGCAGCACTGGACGCTCTTCCGGTCCAGCGACGTGCCCGACCTGCACGAGTGCTACGGCCGGGCTTTCCGGGAGCGCTACGAACACTACGAACGGCTCGTCGATGAAGGCCGGCTCTGGGGACAGCGCATCCAGGCCCTGGACCTGTGGAAGCAGATGCTGCGGATGCTCTTCGAAACGGGACACCCCTGGATGACCTTCAAAGATCCGTGTAACGTGCGGAGCCCGCAGGACCATGCCGGCGTCATCCACTCCTCCAACCTCTGCACCGAGATCACGCTCAACACCAGCGCGGACGAGACGGCCGTGTGCAACCTCGGCTCGGTCGTGCTCGACCGGCATCTCCGGCCCGACGGCTCCCTCGACCACGACAAACTGCGAGAGACGATCCGCATCGCCGTACGGGCGCTCGACAATGTCATCGACCTCAACTTCTACCCCACCGAGGCGGCCCGCCGCTCGAACCTGCGCCATCGCCCCATCGGCCTGGGCGTGATGGGGCTCCAGTACGCCCTCTATGAACGCGGCGTCTCCTTCGACTCGGACGAGGCCATCCGGTTCTCCGACGAGATGATGGAGGCCATTGCCTACTACGCCTACGAGGCGTCCAGCGACCTCGCCGCGGAACGCGGGACGTATGAGAGCTATGCCGGCTCCAAATGGGACCGCGGCCTGCTCCCCATGGATACGCTGGACCTCCTGGAGCAGGAACGGGGCGAACCCATCGAGGTCGAACGCGGCGGCATGATGGACTGGACGCCGCTCCGCGCCAAAATCGCGGCCCAGGGGATGCGCAACTCGAACGTCCTGGCCATCGCCCCGACCGCCACGATCTCTAACATCATGGGCACCTCGCCCTGCATCGAACCGCTCTACCGGAACCTCTATGTAAAGAGTAACCTCTCCGGCGACTTCGTCGTCCTCAACCCCTACCTCGTCCGCGACCTCAAGGCGGCCGGGCTATGGGACGATGAGATGGCGGCGCAGCTGAAGTACTTCGACGGCGACCTCACGCAGATCGACGCCGTGCCGGCATCGCTGCGTGAACGCTACCGTACGGCGTTCCAGATCCCTCCGCGTGCGCTCATCGACGCCGCGGCCCGGCGCCAGAAATGGATCGACCAGAGCCAGTCGCTCAACCTGTTCCTCGCCGAGCCGGACATGAAGACGCTCAGCCACATGTACCGCCACGCCTGGCACGCCGGTCTGAAGACGACCTATTACCTGCGCACGCTCGGGGCATCGCACATCGAGAAGGCCACCGTGGCCCGGCTCGATGCTGCCGCTCCGACCGCTGTACCCCGCGAGGGGGCCGGCGTGGTGGCTGCTTGCCGCCTCGATGCCCTGCTGAACGGTGGCGAGTGCGAGGCCTGCCAGTAACGGCGGGCACGCTCGGGCCGGGTCGCTGCCGGAGCGCCGGCCCGAGCGCGTCCGCGTCATCACACATCCAGATCCTGCACCTCCGCCGCGTGGTGCATGATGAAGTCGAACCGGGCCGAGGTATCCTTGCCCATCAGGTCGCTGATGACCTGCTCGGTGAGCAGCCGCTCGGCGTCGGGGATGCTGACGCGCAGGAGGCGGCGCTGCTCGGGGTCGAGGGTGGTTTCCTTCAGCGTGGCCGGCATCATCTCGCCAAGCCCCTTGAAGCGCTGGATCTCGATCGTGGCGTTCTTGCGCTTTCGCTGGATGTCCCGGACGATCCGGTCGCGGTCGGCGTCGTCGAGCGCCCAGAAGGTTTCGCGGGCCGCGTCGATGCGGTAGAGCGGCGGCTGGGCAATGTAGACGAAGCCTTCCTCGATCAGGGGCTTCATGTACCGGTAGAAGAACGTCAGCAGCAGCGTGGCGATGTGATGGCCGTCGGAGTCGGCATCCATGAGCAGGATGATCTTGTGGTAGCGCAGGCGGCTCAGGTCGAGCTGGTCGCCGATGCCGCAGCCGAGGGCGTCGACGATGTTCGAGAGTTCCTTGTTGTCCTGCACCTTCTTCAGCGTGGCCTGCTCGGCGTTGAGCACCTTGCCACGCAGCGGGAGCACCGCCTGGAAGGTGCGGTCGCGCCCCTGCTTGGCCGAGCCCCCGGCCGAGTCACCCTCGACGATGAACAGCTCGCTCTCGGCCGGGTCGGTGGAGGAGCAGTCGGCCAGCTTGCCGGGCAGGTTGAGGCGGTGGCTGATGCTGGTCTTCCGCCGGGCGGCGCGGGAGGCGGCACGGCTGGCCAGCCGCGCCCGGGCCGCCTGGATCACCCGCGTGGCAATGGCATCGCCGGTGGTCGGGTGGGTGTTCAGGTACTGCTCCAGCTCCAGCCGTAGCGCGCTGCTGACGAGCGACCGCGCCTCCGGGTTGTTGAGCTTGTCCTTGGTCTGTCCCTGGAACTGCGGATCGGTCATGAACAGGTTGATGACGGCGACGAGCCCCTCGCGGATGTCGTCGGCGGCCAGCTCGAGGCTGCGCGGCACCATGTCGTGCGTCTCCATGTACGACCGCACGGCGCTGCGGACGGCGTCTCGAAAGCCCTGCTCGTGCGTCCCGCCGTCGCCCGTCGGGATGCCGTTGACGAACGACGTCACGAACTCCCGCGGCTCCTCCGTCCATTGCAGGGCGATCTCCACGCGGCTGCCCTCCTGCAAGGCCTCCTGCACCAGCACGAAGGCATCCGGGTGGACGGGCCGCGCCTGGCGCTGCCGGATCAGCTCGGCCAGATACTCGGCGATGCCGCCTTCGTGATGGTACTCGTAGCGTCTGCCGTGGACCTCGTCCCGGTAGACGATCTTCAACGCGCGGTTGAGATAGGTTTTGATCTCCAGCCGCTCCTGGATCCACTCCGTGTCGAACTCGACCGTTTCGAAGATCTCGGGGTCCGGGCGGAAGAAGATGGTCGTCCCCGTCCCCCGCGCCGCCGTGCCGACCGTCTTGAGGCGGGTGGTGGGCTTGCCCCGTTCGAAGCGCTGCTGGTACGTCTTGCCGTCGCGCTTGACGGTGGCGACGAGCTCGGACGAGAGGGCGTTGACGACCGACGCGCCGACGCCGTGTAGGCCGCCCGAGGTGATGTAGTTGGAGCTATCGAACTTGCCGCCTGCGTGCAGCGTCGTCAGGATCAGCTCCAGCGCCGGCACCTTCTTCGTCGGGTGCTTGTCGACGGGGATGCCTCGGCCGTTGTCGGAGACGGTGACGCTCTGCCCGTCGGCGTGCAGGACGACCTCGATCAGCGTGGCGTAGCCGTTGGTCGCCTCGTCGACGGCATTGTCGACGATCTCCCAGAGCAGGTGGTGGAGGCCCGGCTTGCCGGTGCCCCCGATGTACATGCCGGGCCGTTTCCGCACGGGCTCCAGCCCTTCGAGCACCTGGATGTCTTTGCCGGTATAGGTCGTTACTTCAGCCATAGTGGAGCGAGATGGCCGTTGAGTGAGAATGCCGTCGGAAGGAGAAGATCAGGGCCGGACGCGGGCCACGGCGAGCGCCGCGGAGACGTTGGAACGGAGGGAGCGGGCGTCCATCGCATGATTCAGCGTTTTCCGTTCAGGTGGAGCTCGGTCGGCGCCAGGATGACGCGGGCGATGTGACCGCGCTTGATGATCTGCCGGCCCCTGTTGCCCCGGTTGGACACCTCGAACTTGGTCGTGCGCACCACCTCGCGGCGGCCCCGGTTCGTCTCGACCTCCAGCCCGTCGCGGGCGGCGTTCGAGAGCGTGAAGCCGAGCAGGCGGTTGTTCTTGCCCAGCCGCATGGCGATGACGCCCTTGGCGGCCCCCTTGAACACGGGGATCTGGCGGACCGGGAAGATCAGCACGTGGCCCTCTCGGGCCGCCAGGCAAACGTTCTCGTCGCCCGCGGCCACTTCGGCGCCGAGCACCTCGTCGCCCTTGCCCAGCCGCATGAACATCCGCCCGGCGCGGGTGGACGGATCGGCGAACCCCTCCGTGGTCAGGCGCACGGCCTGCCCGTTCTTCGTCACGGCCACCAGGTACGGATGCGCGGCGGCCGACGGGGTGCCGTCCGCCTCGAACAGCTCCGGCTCGGTCTCCGGATCCGGCAGGGGCCGGGGCAGCACCCGCTCGTCGAACGACACGACGCCCACGACGCGCTCCCGGTCCGAGAAGTCGAACAGCTTCTGGACGGGATCGCCGTAGCCGGTCGTGCTGGGCAGCTCGTCGATGCGGACGGTGTAGCACTTGCCGAAGTTCGTGAAGAAGCCGATCGTGGCCCGCGTGGAGCCGGGCAGGACCCAGCCGACCTCATCCCCGTCCCGCACCCGAATCGCCCCGATCTCGGTGTAAGACCGCTGCCGCTTCACCCAGCCGTCGCGGGTGACGATGACGTAGACGTCTTCTTTGATGATGTAATCCTCTTCGGAATACGAGACGTCCTCGTCCGGCCCGGCGATGGTCGTGCGGCGTTCGTCGGCGAAGTCTTTCTTCAGCGCCCGCAGCTCGTCCCGGATCAGGCGCCAGCGGGCATCCTCGTCGGCCAGCAACGCGCGGAGTTCGGCGGCCTGACGCTCTTTTTCCTCCAGCTCCCGGCGGATGGCCTCGATCTCGAGCTGCGAGAGGCGGTAGAGCTTCGTCTCCAGGATCGCCTCCGCCTGCACGTCGTCGAGGCGGAACCGGTGCATCAGGCGCTGGGCGGCGTCCTGCTTGTTCTTCGACGCCCGGATGATCCGGATGGCCTCATCGAGCGCGTCGAAGATCTTCTCGAACCCGCGCAGGATGTGGATGCGCTTCTCCAGCTGCTCCAGGTCGTACCGCAGCCGGCGCGTGACGACCTCCATGCGGAAGACCAGGAAATGGCTCAGGGCCGTCACCAGATCCACCTTCTGCGGGGCAGCCACCTCCGGGTTCTCCGTCGGCACCAGGCACGTCAGGTTCACGTGGAAGCGCGTCTGGAGCGGGGTGTGCTTGAACAGGTAGGCCATCGCCGCCTCGGCGCTGGCGCCCCGCTTCAACTCGAGCACGATCCGCACGTCGTCGGTCGACTCGTCCCGGATGTCGGAGAGCTGGGGGACGTGCTCGCGGGCGATGTGCTCGGCGATCTTCTCGACGAGGTCGCTCTTGGTGACGCCGTACGGGATGGAGGTGATGACGATGCGCGACTTCCCTTCGAGTTCGTATTCCCCCCGCAGGTGGATCGTCCCCTCGCCGGTCCGGTAGATCTCGACCAGTTCCTCCTCGGTGTTGAGGATGCGGCCACCCGTCGGGAAGTCCGGCCCCGGGATGAATTTCGAGACGAGCGTCTCCACCCGCGGCGCCGGGGTGCCGATCATGTAGATCAGCGCATCGACCACCTCCCCGAGGTGGTGCGGCGGGATGTTCGTCGCCATGCCGACGGCGATGCCGCTGGCGCCGTTGACGAGCAGGTTGGGCACCCGGGAGGGCAACACGACCGGCTCGAAGAGCTGCCCGTCGAAGGTCGGGCGGAAGTCGACCGTCTGCTTGCGCAGCTCGTCGAGCATCTGCATGGCGAGCGGGCGGAGCTTGACCTCCGTGTAGCGCATGGCGGCCGGGCTGTCGCCGTCGAGCGAGCCGAAGTTGCCGTGCCCGTCGACCAGCGGCGCCCGCAGCGAGAAGGGCTGCGCCATGCGCACCATCGCGTCGTAGATGGCCGTGTCCCCGTGCGGGTGGTATTTGCCCATTGTCTCCCCCACGACCGTCGCGCTTTTGCGGTAGCGGCCCTCCGGGTAGAGGCGCAGGTTGGTGTGCATGGCGTAGAGGATGCGCCGCTGCACCGGCTTGAGGCCGTCGCGTATGTCCGGCAGGGCCCGGCTGGTAATAACGGACAACGCGTAGTTCAGATACCGCTCCCGCGCCGTTTCATGCAGCGGGATGACATCGACAATAGGCATGTGGACTATTGCAATAACGGTTTATTTCGTCGAAGAACGCTCCCCAAGGTACGCATTCGGGGTGACAACTGTGTGGCACGGCGAACGGGCACCTGCGGCCCTTGCCCGGCCCGCCCTCACCCGCCCGGGTACGCCAGCGTGAATCAGTACGCCAGCGTGAAGTAGTCCTGCCGGTCGTCGGGGTGCAGGCGGAGGACGTTGGCCCGGGTCAGGAGCACCAGCGTGGCCGAGGCGCGCCGCCGCGGAATGTCCGCCAGCGTGGCGAACTGCCGGACCGTGATCTGCCCGTAGGCGTCCAGGTAGCGCATCAGCATCAGCTCCTTGTCCCCGAACTCGAACCGCACGCTCTCGGCCTCCTCCCCCCGCATCAGCGCGACCACCTCGCGGCTGGCCTCGACGCTCTTGTCCTCCACCCGCACGAAGACCCGCCCGCGGCGCTCGCCGGGCCGCACCAGCCGGTGGGGCTTGTCCCCGCTCTCCGGCACGTGGACGACGATCACGTCGCGGCGCCGTGCGACCGCCACGCGCTCCATGCGCACGGGGACGTGCGGGCGGCAATGCTCGGCCAGCGCCGTCCGCAGGGCGAACTCTTCTTCCTCGGCATCACGCAGCCCGACGACGGTCCCGTCGTCGGCCACGCCGAGCAGCACGTGGCCTCCGTGGGTGTTGGCGAGGGCGATGACCTCCTTGGCCATCCGTTCCGGACGCGGCACCTTGCGTTTGAACTCGAGATGAATCCCCTCACCGAGCGCTGCGAGCCGGCTCAGTTCCTGGTGGGTCATGACGAAGGAGCGGTGTTTCGGTGGGATGAACCGGCCGAAGCCGTGCGGAAGCGGAGGTCACATAGGCATCAGGGGCAGGTCGTCGGTGAGGGCGTCGAACCGGCGGAAGCGGATCGGTGCCGGGAGGAACCTACGGGGAGCGCGGCGACCGATGCAAGCCGGCCGGTCAGGGTTGGAGGGCCTTCGGCAGCCACTCTTCGTGCTTGGCGGAACGGCTCATGAGTTCTTCGACGGCCTCGGCAGGCCGTTTCCCTTCGAACAGGATGGCGTGGACGGCCTCCGTGATGGGCATCTCGATGCCGTGGCGCCGGGCCAGCTCGCACACGGACACCGTGGTGCGCACGCCTTCGGCCACCATCTGCATCTCCGCTTCCACCTCCTCCAGCGTCCGCCCCCGCCCGATCTGCTCGCCGAGGTAGCGGTTGCGGCTGTGGCGGCTCATGCACGTCACCACGAGGTCGCCAATGCCGGCCAGCCCGCTGAAGGTCGCGGCATCGGCGCCCATGGCCATGCCCAGCCGCTGGATCTCGGCCAGCCCGCGGGTGATGAGCGCCGCCTTCGCGTTATCCCCGAACCCGACGCCGTCGCTCATGCCGGCGGCGATGGCGAGCACGTTCTTGACGGAACCGCCGATCTCCACGCCGAGGACGTCGTCGTTGACGTAGACCCGCAGCCGCGGCGTCATGAACACGGACTGGATCACGTGCGCCACGGCCAGCGACGGCGCGGCCGCCACCAGCGTCGTCGGTTTCCCGAGGGCCACTTCCTCGGCATGGCTGGGCCCGTAGAGCACCCCGATGCGGGCCGACGGCACGGACCGGAGGACGTCCCGCAGCACCTGCGTCGTGGTCATCAGCGTGCCGTTCTCGATGCCCTTGGCCAGGGACACCACGATGAGATCATCGTGGACGTGGGGTTCGAGTTGCCGGGCCAGCGCCCGGACGGACTGGGACGGCGTCGCGATCACCCAGAAGTGCGCCCGCTCGGCGGCCTCCGCAAGGTCGGCGGTGATCCGGACGGCCTCGGGGATGGCGGCCTCGGGCAGGTAGGTGGGGTTGTGCCGCGTGCGAGCCATCGCGGCAGCGGCATCCGGCCTCCGGGCCCAGAGCATGACGTCCTGCCCTCCGTGGGCCAGACTCACGGCCAGCGCCGTCCCCCAGCTCCCGGCCCCGAATATGGCAATGGTCCGGCTCACCGGTACCCTCCTGTCCCGAACAGCGTGGTACGACTACAGGTTGTTCACGAGCCTGCGGGCGACGAACGCCTCATGCTTCCTGGCGCGTGGGACGAATCTCGCCGCGCCCCACCATCCCCCGCGCCGGGCGAAAGGTACGCACGCGGTTTTCCGTCCCCTGCCTCAGCCGCTGGATGTTCGAACGATGGGCATAGATGATCCCCGCCGCCATCAACAGGCTGATGACCAGCAGGCTCCCGTCCAGATCCACCCCGAACACGTACTTGCGAACGGCCACGGACGCCGGGAAGACGATCACGGCCACGAGCGACGAAAGGGAGACGTAGCGGGTGGTGAAGAGGGTCAGCGCGAAGGCGGCCAGGGTGATGAGCATGGACACGGGCGCCAGAGCCAGCAGCACGCCTCCCGCCGTGTTGACCCCTTTCCCGCCCTTGAAGCCGGCCCAGACCGGGAACATGTGCCCCGCGATGGCGGCCAGGCCGGCCAGCAGCCGGATGGACGTGTCGGTCTCCCAGACCCCGAAGGCAGCCGGCACCTCGTCGATCCGAAGGGACGCGATGACCCCCGCCGCCAGCGCGCCTTTGCCAACGTCGATCACGGTGGAGAGCACACCGGCCTTCCAGCCCAGCACCCGAAAAGCATTCGTGGCCCCGGCATTGCCGCTGCCGTGCTCCCGCACGTCGATGCCGTACATCATCTTGCCCACCCAGACGCTCGACGGGATCGAGCCGATCAGGTAGCTGAGCACGAGGATGACGAGCAGGGATAGCATGGGACGTCGCGGATCTGATGCAGAACCCCCGGGCAACGCCGCCCGGAGCTACGGTTTTACAGCCCCTCCACCGGCGAAAGTTTCCCGTTCAACCTCCGGGCAAGGCTCAGGCGGGCACCACCTGGCCGATGGGCACAGGAGCCTCACCGAGCAGATCCAGCACCCGCCGGGCCGCATCGAGACGCTCGGCCGGCACCACGGCGACGAGCCCGATGCCGAGGTTGAAGGTGCGCCGCATGTCGTCTTCCGGCACGTTCCCCTTCGTCTGGATCAGATCAAAGATCGGCGGGCGGGACCAGGCGGTGTAGTCGACCTCGAAGGTGAGGCCGTCGGGCATGACGCGGGCCAGGTTGCCGGGGAGGCCGCCGCCGGTGATGTGAGCGAACGCGTGCACGCAGCCGGCGTCGATGAGGGCGCGGATGGGCTTGAGGTAGGAGCGGTGCACCGCCAGCAGCGCCTCGCCGACGCTCGCTCCACCGAGGACATCGGGGCGGTCGTCGACGTCGAAGGCCTCGAAAAGCACCTTGCGGGCCAGGGAATAGCCGTTCGTGTGGAGCCCGGTGGAGGGCAGGCCCAGCAGCACGTCCCCGTCCTGCACCCGGCTGCCGTCGAGGATCGCCGCCCGCTCGACCATCCCGACGATGGTACCGGCCAGGTCGTACTCGCCCGGGGCATACAGGTCCGGCATCTCCGCCGTCTCCCCCCCGATCAGCGCGCAGCCATTGGCCTTGCAGCCGCGCGTGAAGCCGTAGACGACCTGCTCGGCCACGCCGGGGTCGAGCCGCCCCGTGGAGAAGTAGTCCAGGAAGAACAGCGGGCGGGCGCCGCAGACGGCGATGTCGTTGACGCAATGGTTGACCAGATCCTCGCCCACGGTGTCGTGCCGGTTCATGCGGAAGGCGACCTTCAGCTTCGTCCCCACGCCGTCGACCGAGGAGACCAGCACCGGCTCGCGGTAGGCGCTCGTGTCGAGCTGGAAGAAGGCACCGAAGGCCCCGATGTCGGCCAGCACGCCGGGGGTGAACGTCTGCCGGACGAGCGGCTTGATGCGTCGGACGGTTTCGTCGCCGGCTTCGATGTCGACACCGGCTTCGCGGTAGGTGGCCATGATGGGGCGGGATGGATGGCAGGACGGAGTCGGAAAGATAGGCGAGCGCCGGATTCGATGCCGTCGGCGGTGCGTCAATTTCCTGTGGTTCCGTCGGGGCGTTGCGCGGGGTCGGCGGCCTGCGGGGACGCCGTCAGGCCCAGCTCGCGCCGCACCACCGGCGCCACCTCGGTCCCGAACAGCTCGATGGAGCGCAGCCGCTGGGCCTGCGGCATGGGGCCGACGCTGAACTGCACCAGGAAGCGATCGTGCCCGAAGATCTCGTGCTGGAACAGGATCTTGTCGATGATCTGCCGGGGGCTACCGACGAACGAGGCACCGCGCAGCCCGCAGGAGGCTTCGAACTGGGCGCGCGTCATCGGCGGCCACCCTCGCTCCCGCCCGATGCGGTTCATCACCTCGGCAAACGGGGGATAGGCTTCACGGATCGCCTGCTGGGACGTCTCGGCGATGTAGCCGTGGGCGTTGATGCTCAGCGGCGGCGGCGTGTGCCCGGCCTCGCGCGCCGCCTGGCGGTACAGGGCCACCATCGGCGCAAAGCGTTCGGGCAGCCCGCCGATGATGGCCAGCGCCATGGGCAGGCCCAGCCGTCCGGCGCGTCGGGCCGACTCGGGCGTGCCGCCCACGGCGATCCAGACGGGGAGCGGGTTCTGGAGCGGGCGGGGATAGACGCCCTGCCCCCGCAACGGCGGCCGGAACCGCCCGGACCACGTCACCCGCTCCTGCTCGCGCAGCGACAGCAACAGATCCAGCTTCTCCTCGAACAGGGCATGATAGTCGTTCAGATCGTAGCCGAAGAGCGGGAACGATTCGATGAAAGACCCGCGTCCGACCATGATCTCCGCCCGGCCGCCGGAGAGCAGATCCAGCGTGGCGAATTGCTGAAAGACGCGGACGGGATCGTCGGAGCTGATCACCGAGACGGCGCTGGTCAGGCGGATGCGCCGGGTGCGCGCCGCGGCGGCCGCCAGCACCACGGCCGGTGCGGAGACGACGTAATCGGGGCGGTGGTGCTCCCCGACGCCAAAGACGTCCAAGCCGACCTGATCGGCCCGTTCGATTTCTTCGACGAGTTCGCGCAGCCGCCTGGCCGGATCGACGGCGGACCCGGTGGCCGGATCCAGCGCGGTTTCGCCGAACGAGTAGACACCCAACTCCATGGGAGGCTCCGATGATGCATGGTTAGGACAGCACGGTACGTCCCGCTCGAACGACCCGCTCGGACGGCCCGGCCGGTCGCACCGCGCGGCCTGTACGTTCACGGGGGCGCGGGGTTCGCAGCCCGCACGCCGGGGCGGCTACCGCCGGGCCTTGAAGGTGGTGCGCCCGGCTAGGGCTTGCAGGCGGACCTGTGCCTGCTGGAAAAGCGAAAGCGTGATGGGCGCGCTCCAGACGTCGTAGCGTCGGCGCTCGATCTCGTGGAGCACCTCCAGCCCTCCGATCCAGGCTCGCTTGAAGGGGCCGCGGAGGCGCCACGGCAGGTCGTGCACGAGCGGCCGCCCCTGCGCGAAGGCATCGCGGGCCCGGATGACCTGCTTCCACAGCAGCTTGCGGACGCGCTCGTCGAGCCGGCCCTCCCGGAGGGCATCGAGCGAGACGCCGGCTTGCTCCAGATCCGCCAGGGGGATGAACACCCGATCGGTCTGGAGGTCCGCCGGGAGGGTGAGCAAGACGCGCGTCAGGAAGAAGCCGCGGGCGAGCTCATCGGCATGGCGTTGCTGCGAGCGCAGCGTGGCACCGGCCAGGTAGGCCAGCAACCGGGCATGAGGGGCCACCCAGTCCTGCATGAACGCATTGAGGTCCTCGGCCGTCTCCAGCCGCAGCGGGGGCTCGTACCGGGCGGCGCCCCGGATCTGCCGGGCCAGCAGCTCCCGGGGGAGCCGGTGTGCCGCGCAGGCTTCGTAGGCCGCGGCCCAGACCTCCGGGGGGACGATCGACACCGGCTTCCCGGCACCGGCCCGCCGGACCTGATCCTCGAAGAAGGCCGTCCGGTCGGCGCCATCCAGCGCGGGCACGCGCGGCTCGGCCAGGTGCGTGTGCCAGTGCCACAGGGCCTGCGCGGCGGGCTGCACCGCCCGCGGCCAGCCTTCGTAGAAGGGGCGCGGCCAACGTGCCGCCGCCCATCCGCTGGAGGTCTGGTTTGTCGTTTCGTTCATGGTGGAAGGGACCCTGGAGGCGCACGCGACGTCAGGAGCCCGGAGGGCCGGCAGGCCCCCTCGGCTCCGAAGCGCGTTGCCAGGGCGGCGTCGTATCCTGGAGGAACGCCGCGATACCGGCCTGGCAGTCATCCGTTCCGCGTGCAAACGCGTTCATCTGCACCGCATAGGCCAGGGCCTCCTGCAGCCCCATCCCCGGCATCTGCGCCAGCATCTGCTTCGTCAGCCGCACCGCCGACGCGCTGGTTTGCGAGGCGATCTCCTCAGCCGTCTGTCCTACGACGGCGTCCAGTTCGTCCTCGGCCACGCAGCGGGTGATCAGGCCGATCCGTGCGGCCTCCCGGGCCGGGATGAGATGGCCGCGCAGCAACAGATCGCGGGCGGCGGCCTCGCCCAGCTTGCGCCGTACGAACACCATGACGATGGCCGGGACGAACCCGATGCGCACCTCGGTGAACCCGAACCGCGCCGGCTCGGCGGCGACGGCCACGTCGCAGACGGCGGCCAGCCCGCACCCCCCGGCCAGGGCGTGCCCGTGCACGCGGGCGATGACGGGCTTCGGGTGCAGGTAGATCCGCGCGAACAGCTCCGCCAGGCGCTGCGAGTCGGCCAGGTTGTCGAGCGCGGAAGCCGTCTGCATCGCCTCCAGCGCCGCCAGGTCCGCGCCGGCCGAGAACACCTTGCCCGCCGCCGCCAGCACCACCACGCGGACGCGGTCGTCCGCCGCGGCGTCGTCCAGGGCCGCCCGGCACGAGGCCACGAGGGACGCATTGAGCGCGTTGCGCTTGTCGGGGCGGTTGAGGGTGATCGTGGCGACCCGCCCGGTCACGTCGTACAGGAGATCCTGGCTCATGGAAGGCATCGGCAAGGCATCGGCGACGGGAAGGCAGGAACGCAGCGCCGCCCGGTTCGGTTCGGGCGGGATCGGTCGGGCAGGCGCTCAGGGGTAGAGGCGATAGCGGGGCGTCGGGTGCCAGGCCGGCCCGGAGCCCCGCGAGAGCACCGCCTGCATCATCATCATCTCCCCGACGCTCTCCGGCGTCACCAGCCCCAGCAGCCGCCCGTCATACCCGACGACCGGCAGCGCGGGGCAGCGGCTCTCCTGCATCAGCTGGAACGCCCGTTCGAAGCTCTCATCCACCCGCACCACGGGCACCCCCGTGTGCATGACGTCGCGGACGGGGGTCTGCGGCCCCTGCGTGCGCAACGCCCGGATGATGGCATCCTGCGTCAGCATCCCCACGACGCGGCCCTGTGCGTCCAGCACCGGAAACTCGTGCTGGTACGACTGCACGACGGCGGCGGCGGCCTCATCGACCGTCGCGTCCGCCGGCAACGCGGCGAAGTGGGTCACCATGGCTTCGGAGACGAGCAGGCCGCGGGCGAGGTCTTTGATCTGTGCCACCGCCGCCTCCTGGGAGGCCCCCAGATAGACGAACAGCGCCACGAAGACCAGCAAGGGGTTCGAGAAGAGGCCGATGAAGCCGAACAGAAAGGCGATCCCCTGCCCGACCGCCGCGGCGATCTGGGTGGCCCGCGCGTAGTTCATGCGCATGGCCAGCAGCGCCCGCAACACCCGTCCACCATCCATGGGGAAGGCCGGGATCAGGTTGAAGACGACCAGCACGATGTTCACCCAGGCCAGCCTCGGTACGAGCCCGGCCCGGTGATCCGTGAGCGGTCCCCAGGAGAAGGCATCGCCGGGGCGGGCCATCAGCAACAACAGCACCGCCGCGATCACCACGTTGACCGCCGGGCCGGCCAGGGCCACGATCAGTTCCTGCCGTGGCTGGTCCGGCATGCGTTGCAGGCGGGCCACCCCGCCGATCGGCAGCAACGTGATGTCCGGCGTGGGAATCCCGAAGCGCCGGGCCGCCAGGGCATGACCGAACTCGTGCAGGAGCACACAGCCAAAGAGCAGCAGGAGAAACAGCACCCCGTCCACGGCGGCCGCGGGCCCTCCCTGCCGGTAATACACGAAACCGACCCAGGCCAGCAGCAGCAGAAAGGTGACGTGGATGCGCACCTCGGTGCCGGCAATTCGTGCTATTTTGATCGACCAACGCATGGGACCTGGAATAAGGCTCTACAGATCGTGAATGAAGAAGATATACGGCACGAGGGGTTCACGCCCGATCTTCCTGCCGGGACAGGTCTCGAATGTGTTCCTCCCGTGCGTGCTGATGGGCTGCTTCATCGGTCATGTCTCGCTCTGCGAGTTCGATCAGCCGATGGCTCCGACCATACACGATGAGTTGATCACCCGGCACGAGATGCAGGTCGGCCCCGGGGGCACCCACGTACGTTCCGTCGCCGCGCGTGACGCCGAGCACGATCACCCCCTCGGCCGCGAGGTCCAGGTCGCCGAGACAGCGGCTGGCCAGCCAGCTTCCCGGTTCCACGTCAATCTCAGCGATGCGATAATCGCCGCGGAGGCGTAGCAGACTGGCGTAGTCTCGCACGTCGAGTGAGGTATACCGCCCGAGCGCCCGTTTGATAACGGACGTGAGGAGGCGGGAAAAAGCCTGGCTCCGGGCCAGCAGGACCAGCAGGATCACGCCGGCGACGAGTACCATCATCCGCTCGAAGCGTGCCCCTTCGACTTCGACGAACGAAAGCATCAAAGTCGAAATAGCCGAGACGATACCGGCCGAGCCGAGCCAGATCAGCAGGGAGATAATCCGCCGCCGTACCGGGGTCCCGACGACGCTCTCGGCCTCGGCCGTGGTAAACCCGGCTGCCGAGAAGGCCGAGAGCGCCTGGAACCGGGCCACGTCCTCGGACAGCCCGGTCATGACGAGGGCAACGGCCCCAATGCGGATCACCAGCAGGGAAACGGCCAGGATCAGCAGAAAGGAAACGACGCCGATCATGACGCCGCCCGCACGCGTCGTACCTTGCGACGGGCCTCTTGCAGCAGGCGAGCCGTCTCGCGGACCGACCGGCCGGTGGCTACCGCCACTTCGGCCAGCGTCAGCGCGTGCCGGTCGTGCAAGAGCAACACCTGGCGCGGCTCGGGTTCCAGGCCGCCGAGGGCGCTTTCGTCCTCCAGCGCCTCATCCGGCAACGGAGCATCCTCATCCGGAATGGCATCCTCCCAGCGGGGCAGGTCGTCGGGCTGGTACCATTCCCAGAAGGACTCGTCATCGTCGAAGAGCGGCTCGGGGGGGAGTGGATCTTCGAGCGACACCGCCCAGAGCCCGCGTTCGAGCCGTTCGGCGCGGATCAGCTTCTGCAGGACGCGGTGCTGCGTGCCCAGCAGCCAGGCCCGCAGGCTGAGCCCGTCGGGTCGCTGGCGGCGGCTCTTCCAGGCCCGCAACAACGTTTCCCCTACCAGCTCCTCCGGGGTCACGAAGTCCGGCGGGAGATCGCCCAGCTGCCGGTGATACGCCAGGTCGCGCCGGGCGGCACGCAGCAGTTCATCCAGATGAGGCTCGATCAAGCGATGAAACGCCGTGCGGTCTCCGTCGAGCACCGCCGGCCATTCCGTTTCGTAGGTCATGTTCTCTCGGTTCATGATGGGTTCGACACGTGGTTCTGAGTCTGTGCATCGGGGGGATGGACCTTCATGACGACGATCGTGCGATCGTCTCCTCCGCAGCCGGCCTCCTCCATGGCCGCCTGGACGGCGGCGATCACCGCCTCGGGGTCCTTGCCGGCATGCGCGTGCAGGGTCCGGCACAGCCGCTCCTCGCCGAAGACCTCATCGCCCTCGCAGACGACGTCCGTGAACCCGTCAGTATACAGCACCAGGAGGTCGCCCTCCCGGAGCCGGACGGTGGCCGTCTCGTAGGCAGCATCCGGGAGGAGGCCGACGGGGATGCCGCCGGCTTCGAGGCGCAGCGTCTCGCCCGTGCGAATGACCAGCGGGGGGTTGTGCCCGGCGTTGACGTAGGCGAAGGTGCGCGTGAGCGGGTCGAAGACGCCGTAGAACAGCGTGGCAAACTGCCAGGCCTCCGTGGCCGGCAGGAGCGTCTGGTTCACCCGGCGGAACATCTCGGGTAACCAGCAGAGATGCTCGGCCTGAGAGCGCAGCGCCGTGCGCACGGCCGCCATGAGCAGCGCGGCGGGGAGCCCTTTGCCGGAGACGTCCCCGATGGCGAGGCCGAGGCCGCGACCGGGCAGTTCCAACAGGTCGTAGAAGTCGCCTCCGACCTCCTGCCAGGGGCGGCTCCAGGCGGCTACCGAGACGCCGGGCACGTCCGGCACGCGGCGGGGCAGCATGCGCGCCTGCACCTCGGCGGCGAGGAGCAGCTCCTGCCGCAGGCGCTGGTGAGCCAGCCGCTCCTGGTGCAGACGCGCCAGCTCGATGCCGAGCGCCGCCTGCCCGGCCAGCAGGCGGAGCAGATGCCGCTCGGCCGGGGTGAACGTGTGCGTCTCATCCGTGAAGACGCTCAGCGTACCGAGGAGCCGTCCTTTGCGGAACAACCCTCCCTCCAGGACACTGCGCACCCCGGCATCGCGGACGGCGGCGGCCGGGAACAGCTCGGGATGCTCCCGCACGTCGAGGATCTCGACGTCCTCTCCCGAGCTGAGCAACTGCCAGAGGTCGCTGTCGCGCGCATGGGCGGAAGCGGTGAAGGCCGGACCCAGCCCGTGGGTGGCTTCGAGCACCAGCGCGCCGGTGTCGGCGTCGAGCAGCCGCAATGCCGCGCCGCGCACGCGCATGTGCTCGGCGGTGATCCGCACGATCTCCTGGAGCAGCCGGGGAAGATCGAAGGCCGCCTCCATCAGCAGGCGGTTCACGGCTTCCAGCGCCGCCAGCATCCCGTCGGCATCCTCGGTCGCTATCGTGGGATCGGTTCGTGGCACCGCCTGCGTTCGGTCGGACGTGGAAACGACGGCCTGCCCCGGTGAGGCCGTACCGTCCCCTAGGTACGCACCCACCGCGTCAGGTACAACCCTCGCATCAGGTACAACCGCTCCCGCCATCACCGTCCTCGCTCGGATGCCGCCTGCGTCCCCGGCTCGTCCCCCGGGCGACCGTCATCGGGCGGGACGACGACCACGAACAGGGTGTCTGCGGTCGCCCCGTGTGGATTGGACAGGCGAACCACCACGGGGTACGTCCCCGGACGGCTGAAGCGGTGGCGGGCGTGCAGGCTGGTCGCCGTGTTTCCGTCGCCGAAATCCCACCGGACCCGGATCGGCAGCGACGCCGCATCGAGGTTGGCCCGGGCCATGAACAGCCCCACCTCGCCGGCAGCCAGCCGGGCCGGCCCCTCCACCCCGTGCAGCCGCACGGGCACCCCCGCATCCCGGAGACGTAACGGCCATGCTCCGGCCGGGTGCGTGGTCACGGTCGAGTAGAGGGAACGGGTCTGCTGAGCACGGGCGTCCTCCGGCGCACTGCCCAGCAGAAAGAAGCTCGCGAACACGATGGAAAGGGGGATCAGATAGCGTTTCAGCATGGCGCACACAGGGCTTTCTCCTCCGTGTCGGAACCGGGCGGGATGCGGCCCGGCGTGTGAGAGACACCGGGCTTCCCGCCGGATGGATCCGTGGGCATCCTTCCTCAAACCGCATTCCACGGGCGCCCGGCCGAAGCCGATCGCAACAATGACAGAGGCGGTTCGCCAGAATGACACCGTGCCGAGCCCGCGAGCCGCACCCGGCCCCGGCACGATTGCCAATTTTACAGCCCCGTGGCCCCGCCTCGCCTCCGGCACGCCGTTTGAAAGAGCAGCTATTCGGCACCCGGAGCGCCCTCCGGGCCTTCGCGGTGCCCGCCTGTGTTGCTGTACGATCATCTTTTACATCCAACATGTAGGAGGTGAGACCTATGGCAAACCTGATGCTCCGCAACCCGCTGACGGAATTGCAGCGCGAAGTGGATCGTCTCTTCGAGACCTTCCTCCCCACCAACGACGTGAACGTGCCCACCGTCTTCACCCCGGCGGTGGACATGTGGGAGACCGACAGCCACTACATCTTCGCCTTCGACCTGCCGGGCCTGACGAAGGAGGATGTCTCCATCAGCTATCAGGACGGCATGCTCCAGATCAGCGGTGAACGGAAGGCGCCGCAGGAGGAAAACGCCACCTTCCATCGGGTAGAACGTCCCTACGGCCGCTTCTTCCGCTCGATCCGTCTGGACCGCGGCATCCAGGTCGATGGCATCGAAGCGCACTTCGAGCACGGCGTGCTGACGGTCGAAGTGCCCAAAGCGGAGGAGGTCAAACCGCGCCGCATCGAGATCTCGTAAGCGGGGTAAGCCCTGCGCGGACCGGCCCCGTGCCGGTCCGTCCTGCCAACCGCCCGGTATGCGCCGGGCGGTTTTTTTTGAATCGGGAAGGCTCTGGTATGGAATTGGCCCTTTTTCGTCACGGGATGATGACATCCACGGCCGTTCCTCGTACGATGTTGAACCCGCCGCCCACCGGCCGTGCGCCCTCGAACGGCGGCTCCGTCCTCCGCTGCCTCTCCGATTCCCCTTCACGCCATCATGGATCAAGCCGATCTCCTGCCCGGTCTGCGACCGGGAAGCTGCCTGGAACACGGGCTCGCACACGCCGAAGACCACCGGCGCTGGTCCCGCCGCTCGTTTCTCTCCTGCCTGGGCCTTGCCGTGGCCGGATCGGCATTCACCCTGGGACGCACGCCGATCCGTGCCTTCGGGCAGGCCCCGCTGCTCTCGGCCCTGCGCGCGCTCGAAACGGAGCGCATCCTCGTCCTGGTGCAACTGAGCGGCGGCAACGACGGCCTGAACACCGTCGTGCCCGTGGAGGACGACCGCTACTACAACGCCCGGCCGACGCTCGCCATCGCCAGAAACCAGACGCTATCCATTGCCCCCGAACTGGGCCTGCACCCGTCGCTGGCCTCGCTGGAAGGGCTCTACGGCGACGGCCGCCTGGCCATCGTGCAGAACGTCGGATACCCCTCGCCGGACCTCTCGCACTTCCGCTCGACGGACGTCTGGATGTCCGCGCAGGACGCCGGAGCATCGGCACGCGCGCCCTGTGCAAGGGGCGCAAGAGTTATCGAACCGAGCACACGTTCCGCAATCGGGAGAAGGCTTTCACAGCCGAGGTGGTCGTCTGCCGCCGTTTCACCACGGCCCGACGCACCGGGCGGCTTGAGCGGCGGGCGGTGTGGCTGCTCTACGTGGTGATCCACTGCCGCCTTGCGCCGAAGCAGGTGGCCCGGCGCTACCGGCGTCGCTTCGGGGTCGAGACGAGCTATCGCCTGGCGGGCCAGGCGCGGGCCTGGACGACGTCTGCGAATCCGATCTACCGTTTTCTGCTGCTGGGGCTGGGTTATGTGCTGGTCAATGGGTGGCTGTGCCTGCGCTGGCTCGTGGCTCAGGTGCCGCGACGGGGCGGGCGCTTGCTCGACCAGACTTTGTTGCGGCTGGGTCGCTTCCGACGCTTTATCGTCCGCGCCGTCGAAGCGAAGTATGGCTGTCGAACTGAGGTGCATGCCCACGCGCCTCCTTTACATGAATCTTGGATCTACTGAGTCTGCTGGTTCAATAACCCGAATCCAGAATCCGGTCCCTGCCGTCTGCTCACAGCCCTCATCATCAGTGACAGAAATGCCAACCCTGGCTAGGCCAGCAGATCTGGTATACAGTTCCAGAATGGATCCAGAGCTTCCTCCGATGAAAGCACCGAGAACCTGAATATCTCCGCTGCCGGCCTGGTAGCTGAACTGGTACCCGGCTGTGTGCCGGAAGAGCGGCGGGTCTTGCAGATCGAAGGTGTAGGGCTCCTGCCGCAGTTCCACCGTAAGCGTGTCGGGAAAGGTGTGCAGTTGCTCGAAGATGCCCTCACAGCCACACGGTCCGCTGAGGCAGACCTCGTCGAAACAGCCGCCCAGAACGAGCAGTATGGCCGTCAACAACAACCCCAGCACTGGGCCGAATACGTTACTTCCCCGGGCCATGCCCATCTCCCCCATGCAGTTTCAGGATCCTCTGCTACAGGCGACGACACCTTGCTGGACCGGGTTGAAACGAATCCTGTCGGGGCAACAATGCGGGCTTGAAAGGTGGTGCTGGCTGACTGTTCACAACCTTCACTGTCGTTAACTCTGATGCTAACTCTGGTCGTCCCGATCGATCTTGTGTAGAGTTCCAGAATGGATCCAGAGCTTCCTCCGATGAAAGCACCGAGAACCTGAATATCTCCGCTGCCGGCCTGGTAGCTGAACTGGTACCCGGCTGTGTGCCGGAAGAGCGGCGGGTCTTGCAGATCGAAGGTGTAGGGCTCCTGCCGCAGTTCCACCGTAAGCGTGTCGGGAAAGGTGTGCAGTTGCTCGAAGATGCCCTCACAGCCACACGGTCCGCTGAGGCAGACCTCGTCGAAACAGCCGCCCAGAACGAGCAGTATGGCCGTCAACAACAACCCCAGCACTGGGCCGAATACGTTACTTCGCCGGGCCATGACCATCTCCCCCATGCAGTTTCAGGATCCTCTGCTACAGGCGATGACACACCTTGCTGGACCGGGTTGTTCGCCGGCCCACACGGTGCCTCATCGCTCAAATCCAAGCATCAGCGCCGGTCGCCGAGTGCACTGACATCAAGGCCGTTCTGCTCCAACACGACCCTGAGCGCATCGATCTCTTCCTGCTGCTCTTGGATTGCCCGCACCAGCAACGGAATCATCGCCAGGTAGTCTACGCTCTGATACCGTACGGTGGTCGCTTCCCTGGCGACCTTCTCGGCCTCCGGGTCTTCCGGCACCACGTGGACCTGCTCGTGTACCAGGTCGGGGAACACCTGTGCGACTTCCTGGGCCACAAACCCCACGCGCTCGCCCTCCGGCAGTTCTAGCGCCTGAAAACCGACCGCATTGAGCCCGGCTTGCTCTTTGTATCGAAATGCAACCGGCCGCATGGCCCGTAGCTTCGCCAGCACGTCACGCCCTTGCAACGCACGCACGTTCGTCTTTAACCGCTCGTCCGAGGGATTGGTCAACGTCCCGGTGATGTGCACGTTACCGCTGAAATAGCCGGCATAGTTGGTTCCGGAACCATACGCCCAGCCATATACCCCATACTTCGTTCCCGCATCACCTCTGGCCATGCCAAAGACTCCGTACTTCGTGCCGGAGTTACCTTCGGCCCAGGTGTAGGTACCATAGTTGCTGCCAGTGCCGCCACTCGCGCGTCCGTAGTAACCCACGCGATTTCCCGAGCCTGACATAGTCGCGTAGGTGTCGATACCGGCAAAGCCACCTATGAATTTACCACCGATGCCCCAGAATGGGGCCGGCTCAGAACGCCCATACACGGCTACAGCATCGTATGCCTGTGTACCGCTGTACTCCGCCGCTACGACCTTCGTGGTACCACTCGGCTTGTCGTACCTGATGTGAAGCTTCCTGTAGGCATCATTATTGGCAGATCCTACATTCACATTCCCATCGGTGCTGATTTCAATCTGTGCATGCACCGGCAGCACAAACAGCACCAGTCCCAGCAAGAGGTAAATCAGAGAGAGAGAGCACTTACGCATGATTTCCGACTTTTGATCTGAATACCTGTACGATGGAAGGAGGCCGAACATAACATCCGAAAACCAACAGGTCAACCCCTTTCCCTATCCATTCTTGATTTGATCACAGGCTCTTCTTCCTTTGATCAGAGAACCGAGCAGGAACAAGCGAGGCGGACTCACCGAAGCAAGGCCGCCCCTGCAACCAACGTTTTACAGTACGCCCTTGTAGACCTGATCCGATCCCTCAGTCTTCCTCAGAGGCCGGCTCGGGGTTGGGCCGGGGCTCCACGTCGGTCGCGGCGCCGTCGCCGTGGACGGGCGCGGCCGTGTCGCCGGGGAACTGCTGGATGTGCTCGGACTGCACGGGCTTGCCGGTGCCCTTCGCCACGGGCGAGGCTTCGTGGATGTAGAAGTCGCCGTTGGGCAGGGTGTCGTTGTGCCGCCGGGCGGCGGCGGCGGCCGTGCGCATGCTCTCGTCCGCGTTGTGGCGCATCTCCTCGAAGCCCCCCCGGATCTCCTGCTCGAACAGGTCGAACAGGTGCGCCAGCGCCGCGCGGTCGCGCTCGAAGGCCGGTCCGTGGGCGCCCTCGCGGAGCTGCCGGTCCATCTTCGCCAGCGAGGCCGACAGCGCGAACAGCCGGATGGCATTGTCCGCCACGCGGGCCTGCTGCGCCTGGTGCGTCACGATGTCTTCCCGCTCCCACTTGCTGACGAGCTTGACGTAGTGCGAATGGTATTGCACGAGCCGGCTCAGCCGCTCGGCGTAGCCGGTCAGCAGCGGGTGCACCCGGCGGATGACGGGCCGCGCCGGCTTGATGCCCAGGAACAGCTGCGCCCCGAGCGGAATCGCCTGCTGGAGCACCGTCGGGTTGAGGCCGTTGCGGACGATGCGCAGCAGGTTCTCGGCCGGCGTCGCCTCCTCGTCCCACGCCACGGCCTGCTGCACGGCCAGCATCTGCTCGGCGAGCTGCTTGCCGCCGTAGGCGAAGATGAACGACTGCATCACCTCGTTCGAGCCCTCCACGATCCGGTGGATGCGGTTGTCCCGCCAGAGCCGCTCGAACTCGTTCTCCGTCATGTAGCCCTCGCCGCCCATGAGTTGCATGGCGTCGTCGATGACCTTCCAGCCATAGTCTGAGCAGAACACCTTCGTGATGGCCGTCTCGACCATGATGTCCTGATCGCCGCGATCCAGCATGCCCGTCATCAGGTAGAGCATGGCATCCATGGCGTAGGTGTACGCCGCCATCCGGGCGATCTTCTGCTGGACGAGCTCGAAGTCGGCCAGGGGGCGACCGAACTGGTAGCGCGTTTGCACCCACTTGATGCTCTGGTCCATGGCCCGTTTCGCCGCCCCGCCGACCCCGGCCGAGAGCGTGCAGCGGCCGTAGTTG
Source organism: Roseithermus sacchariphilus (assembly GCA_003285105.1). Classification (GTDB taxonomy): domain Bacteria; phylum Bacteroidota; class Rhodothermia; order Rhodothermales; family MEBIC09517; genus Roseithermus; species Roseithermus sacchariphilus. Next base: position 3,675,218 of record CP030158.1, read on the forward strand.
AGGCACGTCAGCGCCACGTTCAGGCCCTTGCCTTCCTTGTGGAGCAGGTTCTCCTTCGGCACTCTGACGTTGGTGAAGCGGATGCGCGCCTGCCACGTGCCGCGGATGCCGGTCTTGCTACGGTTCTTCTGGAAAACCTCGACCCCCTCCATGTCCGGCGTGCAGATCAGCGCCGTGATTTTCTCCTTACCATCGGGCATTTGCTGCCGCGCCATGACGGTGAACAACCCGGCCAGCGCGCCGGAGGTGATCCACTTCTTCTCGCCGTTGAGGATGTAGCATTGCTCCTCCTCGCTCCAGACGCAGCGCGTCTCCTGCCCGGCCGCGTCGGAGCCGACGTTGGGCTCCGAGAGGCAGAACGCCGAGAGGTACTCACGGGCCACCTTCGGCAGGAACCGGGCCTTCTGCTCCTCCGTGCCGAAGAGCATGATGGCCTTGCAGCCGATGGACTGGTGCGCCGACACCATGACCGCCGTGGAACCGCAGTAACGCCCGATCAACTCGAGCACGCGGTTGTAGCTGGTGACGCCCAGACCGAGGCCGCCGTATTCCTTCGGGACCGTCATCCCCATCACCCCCATCTCGAACAGGCGGCGGATGCACCAGTCGGGGATGTACTGTTCCTGGTCGATCAGAATGGCCGGGTGCTCATCCCGGAGGTACGCCTCCAGCTCGGCCAGGAGCGCATCGCAGGCCGCACGCTCGGCCCGGCTCTCCGCGGGATAGGGGAACACGAGGTCTTCGCGGAATCGCCCCCAGAACAGGTTCTTGACGAAGCCCATCTCGCTCGGCTCCGGGCCGAGCATGGCTTCGATGTCCTGGATCATCTTGCGATCCTGGGCGGAGACGTTCTTCAGGGTACTCAAACTCTGTCGTTGCATGATGTACCGTCGATCTCTGGCTGTATGTAAAAATCGGAACACGACGCCCGCCGCACAGCCTGCGCGGTGCTCCGCCAGGGAAACTCTTTCCCCGTGGCGATACCGGGCGCTGGAATCGCTTCCGGCGTACCATGCTGGTACCCCGCGGCCCGGGAGCCCCGTTCCCCGCGGATCGGGTAAAAATCCGTAACCGCGGACTTCACAAAAAACGCGCCTACCGCGCTTTAGCCCGTTCGTCGCCGTTCCGTACTTGCATCGTTTTCCACCCTCGCCCCTGTTCATCATGGCATCCCGCACGTTTTCCGAACGCCTCCGCGCCATCCAGCAGGCCAAACAGACCGTGCTCTGCGTCGGGCTGGACCCGGACCCCGCTCGCCTGCCGCTGCACCTCGCCCAGACGCACACGCTGCCGGAGGCCGTCGTCGCCTTCAACACGGCCATCATCGACGCCACGGCCGGGCACGCCTGTGCCTTCAAGCTGAACTTCGCGTTCTACGAAGCCCTGGGGCGCTCCGGGTGGGACGTGCTGGACGCCACGATCCGGCAGATCCCGGAGGATGTGCTCGTCATCGCCGACGCCAAACGTGGCGACATCGGCAACTCGGCGCGGTTCTACGCGGAGGCGATCTTCACCGGGCTGCGGTGTGATGCCTGCACGGTGGCCCCGTACATGGGCCGAGACGCCGTGGAACCCTTTCTGCGGATCGAGGGCAAGGCGGCGTTCGTGCTCGCCCGCACCTCCAATCCCGGCGCACGGGATTTCCAGGAGCGCCTCTGTGACGGCGAACCCCTCTACCGGCACGTCGCCCGGCAGGTGGCGGCCTGGGCTTCCGAGGCCCCCGGCGACGGCGGGCTGGTCGTCGGCGCGACGAGCCCGGAGGCGCTGCGGGCGTTGCGGGTGCTCTGCCCGACCCTGCCGTTCCTGATCCCCGGTGTGGGCGCCCAGGGCGGCGATCCGCAGCAGGTCATGGCGGCCGCCGCCACGGCGGACGGGCCGGTGCTGGTCAACAGCAGCCGGCAGATCCTCTATGCCGCGTCCGGGGACGATTTCGCGAAAGCCGCGCGGGAGGCGGCGGATCGGCTGCGACGTCAACTCGGGATGCCCGGGTGAGGTCACACCGGAGAGGTTACGCGGCTCCGGATCGGACGTCTTGGGGGCATCACCATCCGCATCCGCCCCGCCATGCCGCACCTCGACCCCGAACCGCCGCGCCATACCCTCTCCGTCCGGCACTTCTACGCGCTCGACGAAACCGTCTACGAGCTCGCCCTGCATGAGCCGGCGACACGACGGGCCCTGCCTGAAGCCTTCGTCCAGGACCTCTGGCAGCATCAGCGCATCCGGCCCGGTGCGCTGCGCACCACCACCGGCACCCCCGTGGAGGTCCTCCACCCGGGAGCCCCCAACCCGGACGGCGGCCCCGACTTCCTCCATGCCCGCCTGCGCATCGGGGAGTTACTCTGGTGCGGAGACGTCGAGGTGCACGTCGACTCGTCCGCCTGGTTCGATCACCGGCATCACACGGACCCCCGGTACAACAGCGTCGTGCTGCACGTGGCCCTCTACCCGGACATGTGGACGGGCGGGCTGCTCAGGGCCGACGGGGCGGTGCTCCAGGAGGTCACGCTCTACCGCTGCCTGGAGGCGCCCGTCCGCCGCCTGCTGCACGACTTCCACACGCGGCCCGACGACGCCCTCCTCTGCGCCCCGCACTGGCCGGATGTCCCCGCCGACCTCCGTACGGAGTGGATCGAGGCGCTGGCCCGCGAGCGGCTGGAGGAGAAGACGGCCCGGCTGGAGGAGGCCTTCCGCGAGGAGCCGGATCTGGAGGCGCTGCTCTACCGGGAGGTGCTGACGGGCCTCGGCTACGCCCAGAACGCCGAGCCCATGGCCGACCTGGCCCGGCGTGTACCGCTCTCCCTGGCCCGGCGCTACGCGGACCCGCTCGACCTGGAGGCCCTGCTGGCCGGCACCGCCGGGCTGCTCCCGGAACCGGCCGACCTCCTGCAGAGCGACCGCGCTACGGTGGACTACGTGATGGACCTGCGGCACCGCTTTGAACGCCTCGCCGCCCGGCACGGCCTCGAACCGATGACGCGGGTCTGCTGGCAGTTCTTCCGCCTGCGCCCGGCCAACTTTCCGCCGCTGCGGCTGGCTCAGGCAGCGGCGCTGCTCGCCCCCGGGGGCCTGCTCCACGACGACCCGATCGGGCGGCTGCGGGACGCCCTGACGGATGCCGACCCACTGGCTGCGATGCGGGCGCGGCTGCAGGCCGTCCCCGGCCCCTTCTGGCAACACCACGTTCGATATGAGACGACGTCCCGCCCGCACAGCCCCGCGCTCGGCACCACGCGGATCGACGCGCTCCTGGTCAACGCCGTCATCCCGGTGATGCGGCTCTGGGCCCGGCGCGAGGCATCCCCCGCCCTGGAATCCCACCTTCTCGGGTTGCTCCGGCGGCTCCCGGCCACGCCCAATGCCGTGACGCGCCTCTACGGCGCCCTGGGCACGCGGCCCTCCAACGCCTGGGAAAGCCACGGGCTGCTGCACCTCCACCGGACCCGCTGCCGCCACGCTCGCTGCCTCTCCTGCCCCATCGGCCGGCACATCCTGATCCCTCCGGCGGTGTGATCGGCCCACCGCCGTTCGTATCTTGGAGCCTCCGGCCTCCCTCACATCTCGGCACCCGACCCGTGCTCATTCGCCTCGTCCGGATGACGTTCCGCCCCCGCGACCTGGAGACGTTCCTGCGGCTCTTCGACGAAACGGCCCCCCACATCCGTGCCTTTCCGGGCTGCCGCCATCTGGAACTCTGGCAGGACACCCGCTTCGAGAACGTGGTCACCACCTGCAGCCACTGGACGAGCGCCGACGCGCTGGAAGCTTACCGCCACAGCCCCCTCTTTCGAGAGACGTGGGCCCGCACGAAGCCGCTGTTCGCCGCGGCGCCACAGGCCTTCAGCCACTACCCCCTCCGCCCCGATCCGACGACCGACGTTCCACAAGGGGAGTAGTAACAGCTTTTTCCAGGCGCATTTAACAACCGGACGTTATATTGATAGTGGCACCGGGCAGCTTCATCGCCGCCACTCCCCACGACGCCACTATCGCTCTGACATGGCTGAAGACGACCGATCCATCCCGGCCACACAGTTTCCGCAGGAACCCTCCTTCGACCTTCGGTTCCCGCCCCTTCCCAGTACCATTGCCGAGGTGTCCCGCCTGCTGACGCAGGACTCCGGCGAGCCGGACGTGCAGCGCCTCGCAGACATCGTCAATGCCGACCTGGTCGTGGCCGCATCGGTCCTGCGCCGCGTCAACTCCGCCTACTACGGTCTGCGCCGACACATCGGGGACGTGCGCCAGGCGGTCTTCCTGCTGGGCTACCTGGAGGTCTGCAACATCGTGCTCACGGCCGGGATGATGAAGCTCCGGGACGTGGTCAGTAACGAGGAGCAGACCACGATCTTCGACCAGATCCTTCGCCACAGTATCGGAACGGCCTACTTCACCCGGAGGCTTGCCACGCTCCTCGACCTGGAACACGCCTCGTCGGCGTTCACGGTGGGCCTGCTGCACCCGATCGGGCGGCTCGTCCTGCTGTACAACCGGCCGGACGACTACGAAGCGCTCTGGTTCATCGAGGACGCCCCCGCCCCACCGTCCGTCGAACAGGAACGGTCGATCTTCGGCACGGATCACGCCGTCGTCGGGGCGATGGCGCTGGAAGAATGGCAACTGCCGCCGGCCTACTGCGACGTGCTCCGGCACTACCTCGATCCCCGTCACCTTCAGGAGCCCTCCTGGCGTTCCATCGCCCTCGCCCTCAACCTGGGCATGGCCGCCACGGAGCAGTTGTGCCTGTCCGCATCCGACGCCACCTTCGAACCGGGGCAGGCGCTGCCCGCCCTGCTACGCGCCACCCGCTCAGAACTCACCGCGGAGGACGTGGTGACCCTCCTCGAGCGCGAGCAGCAGCAGGTGCGGAACTACATCGACGCGATGGTGCAACTCTGACGCCGGATCCGGGCATGCCCGGATGTGGGATCGAGCCCGTGGCGTGACCTGCCAACACCCCTCCGCGCCTTTCCGTCCGGCGTCTGCGGACCGCGTTCAGATCGTCAGGTCGAAGCCCAGGCTGACGGCCCGCCCCGGGCCGGGCAGGCCGAGTTGCGGCAAGACCGTGGCATCGGTGAGGTTGTCGACGCGCGCAAACAGCTCCCCGATGACGACGGCAGGCTGCCCCAACCGTACGCGGTAGCCGACCCGGGCGTCCAGCACGAGGGACGACGGCAGCGTCACGAGGCGGTTGTCCTCGGCGCGACCGTAGGCCTGCCCGGTGCCGGTCGCCTGAACCAGCCCGGACAGCCCGCCCCGGCCGCGGTAGTCCAGGGCCAGCAACCCGAGCCAGGCCGGCTTTTCGATCAATGGATCGGTTTCGCCGTCGATCATCCCGCGGGCGTGCATCCCGGTGAGGTGCCCGCGCACCACCCAGCGGGGCGAGAGCGTCACCTGCCCGGCCACTTCCACGCCCAGCACACGGCTGCCGTCCAGATTGATGCGCTGACGCCGCCGTTCCTCTTCTCCCTGCTCGTTGACCACCGTGACGTTCCGCTGGTCGATCGTATCGAAGGTCCGGCGGGCGAAGAACGTGGCTTCCCCGGTCGCCGCTCCCTGCCGCCGCAGCCCCACCTCACCGATCCAGGCCGACTCCGGGCGCAGGTTCGGGTTCACCAGAAACCGGTTGAGCGCCTCGCCGAACAGCTCCCGCATCGTCGGGAAGCGCACCTTGCGGCCGGCCGAAGCGGTGAGGGCCCAGGCCGGGGCGATGTCATAAGACGCGGTCGCTGCAACGCCGAGAGCCGTCTGGGGGTCGCGGCCGGGTTTATCGCCGGTCAGCGGCGTGGCGATGCCGTCGAGGCTCGCCCCGGCCGTCACCTGCCAGGCTGGAGACGGGCGCAGGCGGTATTCCGCGCCCAGGCTGAAGAGGTGCTGCCGGTATCGCTGCGTGGGGAAGGCCTCCGGGGGTCCGGCAAGCCGTCCGTCCGGCCCGAAGGCCAGGTCCCGCTGGTCGTGCCGCGAGGTAAGGCCGTGAAAAGCCAGCCGCACGGCCCCCGGCCCCGCCGCCCGGTCCAGCAGGAGCCGCAGTCCGGCGGTGACGTCGTCATCCTGCTGGGTGTCCTGCACCCGCTCGTAGGCGACCGAGGCGTACTGGTCGATCTGCTGGGCAAAGCGACTGCCCCAGACCGCCCCCCGCAGCCAGAGGCCCCCCGGCAGAGCCGCCCGTCCGTTGAGGATGAGCAGGCTGGTTCGCCAGTCGGGATAGCGCCAGTACCGCACGCGATCCACGTCGGGGTCGAGATGACCTTCCGGGGCGACGCCCCGGACGCCATCCAGATGCAGCGCCGACACGCCGACCTGTACGGCTTCCCGCTCGTAGGCGAGCTGGGCATAGAGATTCAGCAGACGCCGGTCGGTGTTGGTGCGCAGCTCGGCATCGGGCTGGCTGTAGGGCAGGTCGGCGCCGGCCGGCAGGGGCTGGCCGCGCTGCTCCACATAGCCGGCCGAGGCCGAGTAGCTCCAGCGCGACGTGCGGCCGAGATGCGTGACGTAGGCCTGGCCGTGCTGCGGACGGCCCCACCGTCCGTAGACCTCCGTGTAGCGACCGGGGCCGTCCAGCTCACGCGCCGTCAGGTTGATCGCCCCGCCCAGCACGTTCGGGCCATAGGCCACCGACGGAGCCCCCTTCACGACCGTCATCCCGCCGATCACAGACGCCGGCACCAGGCTCAGATCCACCCGATTGTCCCACGGGACGTTGAGCAGCGCGCCGTCGAAGTAGAGGGTCACCTGCCGCTCACCGGCGCTGCGCAGGTAGACCAGCGTTTCCCCGCGGGAGTTCGTCTGCACGTGGGCGGCCGGGATGAGGCGGGCCACGTCATCGACCGAGGGGGCGTCCTGGCGGGCGATGGCCGCCAACCCGATGCGCTGCACCGTCGCCGGCTCGGCCCCGCCGCCGTCGCGCTCTTCCGCGCCCACGACGATCTCCCCCAGTTCGTAGGTACGCAGCGAGTCCGGCGGCCGAGCGGGCTGCGCCGGCACACGCCCGGCCACCCCCATCGCCACCAGCCCGATCAGCACCCAGCGCCTCGCCATCCCGACCAACGGCCGTCGCCCCCGATGGTCAGCTGCCCAGCAGATCCCGGATCGACACCGTCGGGGTCTGGCGGATGGCCTCGTACTGGGGCGGGACGACGTAATAGCGGCTACGCGGCGATGTCGTGACCGCGTTGACCCAGGCCACGGGCGCCCCCACGACCCGGGCGACGGACTCGTAGGCGTCCAGGTACCTGTCGTACACGACCTGCTGCTCGGCCAGAAGGCCGCCGAACACCCGGCTGATGGTCCGGTAGCGCGTCTGCATGATCCAGGCGAACAGACCGGAGGTCGCCGCCGCCTGCTCCAGCAGGGCCTCGTGGCGGGCGATCAGCGCCCGGTGCCGGGCCAGCGTCTCCTCGTAGCCGGCGGCCACCGGAGCGAGCGCCGGATAGCGCCCCACGGCCGCCCGAAGCGCCTGCGCCTCCGTCTCGGCCCGCGCCAGGGCCGCGGTGAACTGCTCGTTTGCCTGCTCGATCTGCGCCAGCGTCGCCTCTTCCGTACCGTAGCCGCCGTACGTCCGGCAGCCACTCGCGATCACGAACAACAGCAGCAGAACAGGCCAGAGGCGGGAAGTCATCGGCTCCGAACGTTTCATCAGACTCGGGGGCTGGTCCATGCGGGTTAACGGGTCATCGACCGAATATCCGAAAGCCGCATCAGCGGATGCACCCGGAACGACCGCCCGGGCGCCAATTCGGCACTTTTTCACGGCGGCCGTCCGATGCAGCCGTTCAGCGGGGGCCTTTCAGATGATGGTGTCGTCCGGGATGACGGCGTTCTTCGGGATCACGACGATCCCGTCACGGATGTAGAAGTTCGGGCCTTCCCCCTCCTGCACCTGATCCCGGTTCTTCACGATACAGCGCCGGCCGATGCTGACGTTTTTGTCGACGATCGCGCCCTCGATGTAGGCTTCCTCATTGATGCCGGGTTGCTCCGGGCCTTCCACGGGGTCACGCTGGCTGTGGTCGATCCAGGGGTAGTAATCCGCCCCCATCAGCACCGTGTTCTTGATCGTCGTGTTGTTGCCGATGAACGAGCGGATCCCAATGACGGAATTGGAGATCTGGCTGTTGATGATCACACTCCCCTCGGCGATGAGCGAGTCCTGCACGTAGGAGCTCTGGATCTTGGCCGGCGGCAGCAGCCGCGGGTTGGTGTAGAGCTGATGGTCCGGGCTGTAGAGGTCGAAGGCCGGGTACTTCTGCGCCAGCATCAGGTTGGCTTCGAAGAACGAGCGGACGGTTCCGATGTCGCTCCAGTACCCGTCGAAGGCATAGCTGACCACCCGACGCTGTTTGATGGCCCGCGGGATGATCTGCTTGCCGAAGTCGTTGTCCTCCGGGCGCTCGTCGAGCATCTCCTGGAGTGTCTCCTTGTTGAAGATGTAGATGCCCATCGAGGCCAGGTAGATGCGGCCCTTCTCCGCATACTTATCCGGGACGGGGCTTTCCTTGCCCTTGAGCTTGTCCAGCGGCGGCTTTTCATGGAACTCCGTGATGAGCTCCTCCTCGTCCGTTTTGAGGATGCCGAAGGCCGGGGCTTCCTCGGCCGTCACCGGGATCGTCGCGATGGTGATGTCCGCCTTTTTCCGCTCGTGATGCGCGAACATATCGCGGTAATCCATCTGATAGAGCTGATCGCCCGAGAGGATGAGCACGTGGGTGTGGCGATACACGCTCAGGTGCGGCATGCTGCGGCGCACGGCATCGGCCGTCCCCTGAAACCACTCCTTCGACATCGGGGTCTGCTCGGCCGCCATGATGTTGACGAACCCGCTGCGGAACCGGTCGAACGTGTAGGTCCGCGAGATGTGGCGGTTCAGGCTGGCGGAGTTGTACTGGGTGAGGACGAAGATGCGGTTGATGTTGGAGTTGATGCAGTTGGAGACGGGGATGTCGATGAGGCGGTATTTCCCGGCCAGGGGCACGGCCGGCTTGGAGCGGCGGAGCGTCAGGGGGAAGAGGCGGGTGCCGGCTCCGCCTCCCAGGATCACGGCAAGGAGCTTGTCATCTACGGTGGTCTGCATACGTGTGCGGTAGGAGTACGTGGGTGAGTTTGAGACGCCAGACGGCGGGTTGTCCGCTAACGTACGCAGTGGAATCCAAAAACGCAGCCGCCGAACTGTGATGTCGGTGTAATCGAGGCCGGATCCACGCGCTCGTGGCCGGGAGGCGCACCGGCGCGGAGGCTCAGGGAGCGGTGCGGAAGATGACCTCGACCGGCCGCGCCGCCGGGCCGCGACCGCTCGGGGTGAAGGTCACGTCGTTGGTGATCAGCAGCCGGTCCAGCTTCGTGTCGTCCTCACGATAGGCTACCTCCAGCGTATGCGGTCCCGCCGTCAGGTTGAAGTGCATCGGCTGTTGCACCTCTTCCTGGTGATAGACCGGGACCCAGGACCACGCCTCCGACTGCACGATGCCGTTCCACGGCACCCACGGTTCTTCGTCGACGCGGACCCAGAACGAATCGCCGCTCCCGTCGGGGGCCTGCACGCGTCCCCAGAGCTGGTAGGTGCCGGCTTCGAGGACGGTAAAGGGATACCTCGCCCGGCCGGCTTCCGGCGGCGTCTCGCGGCTGTTGTGCCCCGTTTCCACCTCGATGAACTGTCCGCCGGTGGCCTCGGGGTCATCCTGCACGAGCAGCGGTTCGGACAGCAATCCGTCCTCGGCCTCCAGCCAGACGTGGATGGGGTGGAGCGGCCGCCCCACCGAGCCGTGCCCGGAGGGGACGAACGCCAGGTCGTTCGTGACGAGCACGCGGTCGAGGCGGGTGCCGTCCTCCCGGTTTCGGAGTGTCAGCGTATGCCGGCCGGCCTCCAGCGTCATCACCAGCGGCTCGGGCGGCGCCTCCAGAGAGGACCAGTCGCGGTCGCTGATGGGATCCCAGACCCAGCGGTCCGTCGTGGCGTGCCGCTCGGGGGTATCCCACACCACCTCTGTCCCTTCATCGACGGAGACGAAGAGGGAATTGTCGTTGTTGTTGAGCCCCAGCACGCGGCCCCAGAACGCGTATCGTCCGGCCACGGGCACCTCGAACACGAAGCGCACGGCGCCCTCGCCCCCGTCGTCGTGACCGGGACCGTTCGGCACCTCCACGTAGGCTCCCCCGGAGGCCTGCGCCGTCTCGAAGCGCTGCATCGGTGCGGTCAGTTCCCCGTGCTCGGCCTCCATCCAGAGGTACACCGGGTGGTCGGGCGTTCCCGCATCGGGAGCCGTGGAGGCCTCGGGAGCCGTGGAGGCACTGGGGGCCCTGGGGCCTTCGGCAGCCGCCGTCTCCGGCCGGTCGGGCTCGATCGTCCCGGCGGAGAGGGCCTGCCGGACGCGGGGGTCGTCGAACTGCTGCAACGCCAGGCCGGCGCTCACGCTGACCGGCTCGGCCCGGTCCTGCAGGGCCACGAGCAGCGGCCCGATGGCCCGGGCATCGCCGAGGCGGCCGAGCCGCAGCGCGGCCTGCTGGCGGGCCGGCACATCACCCTCGCGCAGCGTAACGAGCAGGCGATGCATCTGGCGGTGCTCCGGGGTCACCGGCCCCTGCAGGGACGCAACCGAGCCGACGAATGCGATCATGGCAAGCGTGGGAGGCAGTCCGGCCGCCCAGGACAGTGGCCGGCGGTCGGCGCGGGGCGCGAGGATCGCCCGGATGCGCTGCTTCAAGGCGGCGTGGCGGGCCATGCCGATCCACCCCGTGGCCGGGAGCGCGGGCCGCTTCAGCGCACGGGCGATCTCGAGCAGGTGCGTGGCGTAAGCCTCCGACGGCGTCCCGGCCTGGAGGACGGCATCGTCGCAGGCCTGTTCTTGCTCGTGGTGCATCCGGTGTACGGCCCACCACACGAGGGGGTTGAACCAGTAGACGGCCCGGGTGGTCTGCGCCAGCAGATGGGTCAGGAAATCCCACCGGCGGATGTGAGCCAGCTCGTGCAGCAGCACGGCGCGGAGCCGCTCCGCCGGCCAGCTCGCCGCCTCGACCGGCAAGAGGATGACCGGGCGGACCAGCCCCCAGGTGAGCGGACCCGCCACACGCGGGCTCCGCCGCACCGTGATCGTCCGCTTCAGCTGCGCCTGCCGAACGATCTCCACCGCCACCATCGGAGCCGCTCCCCGGGGATCGTGCAGCGCAGCACGCGTCCACCGCCGCACCTGCACCAGTCCGGCGACCGGGCGCAGGAGCAGCAGCAGCGCACCGAGTCCCCAGAGGCCCAGTAGCAGATACGGGCCCGCCTCGTCGTCGGACGGGTCGCCGGAGAGCGGGAGGGTCGGCAGGGCGTCTCCCGCGCCGTACCGGGCGGGGGTCGTCCCCACCGGTCCGGCCGGACCGGCCACCTCCGCCACGGCCATCACCGCGGGAGGCGGCGCCGCCGCAGGGGCCGGCTGCGTGAGGCGCCAGATCCTCTCCAGCGGTTCCCGGATCGCCGGCACGTCCCACGACGGCACCAGCGACGCCACCAGCGGGCATCCCAGCAGGCCGACCATGGCCACCGTCCAGACCCAGTGCCGCACCGACGCCGCAGCGCATCGCAGGACACCGGCCGTCAACAATCCGGCGAGGCCGACGATCAGGAGGCTCTTCAGCATCCCGACCCCCAGCAGATCGATCAGCAGGCTGGTGTCGATGACCGATCCCATGATGGTCGCTTATCCTTTGCGCGCGTTCTGTTCGGCCCGGGCCTGCTCGATCCACGCCGCGATCTCATCCAGCTCGGCGTCGGAGATCCGGGACGAAGACATGTCCAGCAGGGTCAGAACGGCATGGCTGGTGGAGCCGGCGAAGAAGGTCTTCAGCAGATGGCCCATCACCGAGCGCTTGGCCTTCTCGGGCGGCACCACGGGCGCGTAGACGTAGCGCTGCCCATCCTGCCGATGACGCAGATACCCTTTCTTCTCCAGAATCCCCAGCGTGATGCGAACCGAGTTGTAGCCCGGCGGGTCGGGCATCCGCTCCAACACCTGCGCGACGGTCGCCTCGCCCAGATGGTAGATGATGTCCATGATCTGGCTCTCCCGCCGGCTGAGCTGGGTGTACAGTGGTTTACTCATGGTCATGCGTGCTTCGCGTATCAATCGGATCCGGGAAAATAGGACGTTGCAAAACCATTTGCATCGTTGACGAACGGAACGCCCGAGGGGCCCGGTCGAGCGGCCCGGTCGAGCGGCGAATGCCCAGCAGCCAGCGGCCAGCAGCCAGCGGCCCGTCACCTGAGCTTCCCGCCTCGTCCGTCCTTCACTCGAAACCGAAACCATCCGTCCGGGGGCCGGGTGCCGTCGGGGCCGTAGGTGCGTTCCGCGAAGAGGACCTGCCCGTCGTGCCGGATGAGCAGCACCGAAGCCGCCCGCGTGCCGTAGGTGGGAGAGACGATGTGCATCGGGGAGAGCAGCCGTTCCCAGGCGAGGCCGACGCCCGTATCGGGGAGGGCCTCCTCGGGGGCAGGCGTCGGGTCATGCAGGCGATCCAGCAGCGATCGCGCCAGCCGCTCGGGCGCGGCGCCGTCCTGCTCCAGCGCGTCCGTCAGCATGGCCTTGCCGGCGCGGACCTTCGGCCAGGGGGTGTCCAGCCGGTGGTTGCTCAGCCCGTAGACGCCGGGCGGGATCCGCTGCACCCCACCGCCCCGGTTGGAGACGTACGCCATCTCCGCGGGCGTGCCGACGAGGAGGTTGAAGCCGTTGTAGGCCTCCGCCTCCCCGGCGAGGGCTTCCAGGTAGGCACGCGGCGCAGCGTCTGCGGTGAGGAAGCCGCTGACGAGATGCCCGCGGGAGGGCGCATCGGGCCGATGGTGACCCGGCTCCCGCACGTTCGTGATGGCCGCAAAGCGCCCGGACCGGGTCACGCCGAGCCAGGTGCCCCCGCTGCGGAGGTCGCGGCCTGCCAGCAGATCGGGGTGTTCGGGCGCCCAGAACTGCGCGCGCTGCGTGGGGCGCTCGTAGAACTCGTCCCGGTTGGCCGCCAGCACGAGGGCGTAGTCCGGGTGGTGCTGCCAGGCAAAGACGATCAGGCACATGGGGATGATCGGGCACGGGGGCAGAGGGGCGTCGGGGAGACGCGGCGCAGGGGCCGGGTCGGGTCAGGGAGCGGCCTTCGCCACGGCGATGAGGGACGGCGGGTTCCGCGGGTTGTTGATGCAGGCGTACCGGACGGCCTGCGCGGCCTGAGGGTCCAGCGACGCGGCCCAGTCCTCCACCGCACGGGCTTCGCCGGCCCCGCCGGGGTGGCCGGTGTAGAGGACGACCGTCAGCCGCCCGCCGGGGGCGAGCAGCGCCAGCGCGGCCTCCAGCGCCGGCAGGGTGGTGTCCGGACGGGTGATGACGCTCCGGTCCGAGCCGCCGGGGAGGTAGCCCAGGTTGAAGGTGACCGCCTGTACCCGCCCCCGCACCGCCGCAGGCAGGACCTCTGCCATCTGCTCATGGCCGCAGCGGAAGAGGGTGCAGCGCTCCGCCAGCCCGGCCTCGGCGAGACGCCGGCGGGTCTGATCGAGCGCCGCCTGCTGCACGTCGAACCCGTAGACGTGGCCGGCCGGACCGACCTGCCGCGCCAGAAACAGCGTGTCGTGCCCGTTGCCCAGCGTGGCATCCACGGCCACCGCACCGGGCGTCAGCACCTCCGCCAGCAGCGCATGGGCCACGTCGAGCACGCGAGGCAACGAAGCCATCCCATCACCGATCCGAAGACTCAGAAACACGAAGGAGGTGGGGAAAGACCGAGGCCGCCCCGACAGGTTCCACCCTGCCCGCCCGCGCTCATCTACCCCGCGGTCCGGCCGCACGCGGAGGCGTTGCCATCTCCCCGAATCGTTCGGATCTTGTAACGAAGGCGGCCGTAAGTCAGCCCCTCCCCTCCAACAGCCCCGTGTGCCTCCATGATCGAGGTCTCCACCCCCATCACCGTCACCCTGGGTCCACACCGCCAGTACCCGATCCACTTCCGCCCGCTGGGTGAGGTGCCGTCGTTGATGGCGGCCGCCGGGCTCCGGCGGGGGCGGTGCCTGATCGTCACGGACGACCACGTCGGGCCGCTCTATGCGGACCGGCTGGAGCAGGCGCTGCTCGGCGCCGGCTGGTCCCCACGGCGCTACACGGTGCCGGCCGGAGAGTCGACCAAGTCGCTGCCGCACCTCCAGAAGATCTACGACGTGGCGTTGTCCTGGGGCATCGACCGGCGGACGCCCGTGCTCGCGCTGGGCGGGGGGGTCGTGGGCGACCTGGCCGGCTTCGCGGCGGCCACGCTCCTGCGCGGGTTGCCCCTGGTGCAACTGCCCACGTCGCTGATCGCCCAGGTGGACAGCGCCATCGGGGGCAAGACGGGCATCAACCACGTCGTCGGCAAGAACCTCATCGGGGCCTTCCACCAGCCCGCCCTCGTCTGCGCCGACCCGGAGACGCTCGCCACGCTGCCGCCGCGGGAATGGACGAGCGGCCTGGCCGAGGCCGTCAAGCACGCCTTCATCGCCGATGCCGACCTGCTGGCCTACGTGGAGCAGCACATGCCTGCCATCCTGGAGCGGGACCCGTCGGTCACACACCCGCTGATCTACCGGGCGGCGGCCATCAAGGCGGCTGTGGTCGGCGAGGACGAGCGGGAGGCCGGCCGCCGCGCCATCCTCAACTTCGGCCATACGTTCGGTCACGCCATCGAGCGGGTGGCCGGCTACGGCGTCTTCACCCACGGCGAGGCGGTCGCGCTCGGGATGCGGGCGGCGCTCTACCTCTCCCGCTGCCTCCACCCGGACCTGCCGCTCGAACGGGCGGATCGGCTCCTCCGCCAGATCCCCGTGCAGGGCCGCCTGGCCGATCTGCCCATCCCGTCGCTCATGCAGGCCATGCACGCCGACAAAAAGGTCGACGGCCGGACGCTGCGCTTCGTGGTGCTGCGCCGCCCGGGCGAGGCGTACGTGACGGCCGACGTGCATCGCGACGACGTGGAGGCCGCCTGGCTGTTCGCCCGGGGCGAGCTGGACTGACGGCCCCGGCACTTTCCGGCGGGCCGGCTCGTTCCATGCCCCCCTCCTCCCGCTCCCCCCTCCGGACGGGACCGGATGCCTTCGTTTGACGGGCTCCCTCCAGCGTGATCGGCCACCTTCTGCATATCCCGAGACGGGCTCTCCTGCTCGTGCTCTATACCGCGCTCGGTGCGGTCGTGCTGTTCGTCGCTCTCACCCGGACCCGCGTGGGCCGGGACGGGCTTCGCTTCGAGATCGAACGGCAGTTCGCCCGGCACTTCGAAGGGCGGCTCTCCATCGGCGTGCTGGAGGGCAATCTCGTGAACGACCTCTTTGCCGGGCAGGTGACGCTCTACGCCCCCGACGGGCGGCCGGTCGTGGTGATCGATTCCGTCCTCGTCGAACCGGACTGGACCGACCTGTTTCGCCGCTCGGTATCGCTCGGCACGGTGACGCTGCAACGCCCCCGCCTCCGGCTGCACGCCGACTCCTCCGGGGCGTGGAACCTGGCCTCTGCGCTGCGGCGCCGGCGCCCGCCCTCGGCGGAAGCGGCTCCGTGGTCGTTCTCCGGGGCGGCCATCCAGGTCGTGGACGGCGAACTCACCACGACCCGCGACGGCCCGCCGCCGCCGCCCGTGCACGAGGGGCGCGTCTTCGACTACACCCGCGCCGACCTCCGTGCCATCGAAGCGGATCTGACGCTGGAGTGGGGTCCGGGCCGCCTGCTGGTCGACGTCCAGCGCCTCTCGGCACGAAGCGACACCCTCGGCCTGGCCCTCGACGCCCTCAACGGGCAACTCGTGCGCACCGGCGACACCTGGGCCGTCAACGACCTGGACCTGCAACTGGGGGCCACGACGCTGTCGCTGAACGGGACGGCACGCTCGCTCTCCGCCTGGTCGGCCGAGGCGCTTCGGGAGGCGGTCTTCGACCTGGACCTGGAAAGCCCCCGGCTGGCCTGGAACGAGCTGCGCCGCCTGCTGCCGGCCCTGCCCCTGGACGACGGCATCGCGGCGACGCTGCGGGCGCACGGCCCCCTCTACGGACTGGTGGTGGAAACCCTGGACCTGCGCCGCGGGCGTAGCCGCCTCGCCGTCGAGGGCACCGTCCTCGGCTGGCCGGACTCGCTGGACGTCGAACTGGACTGGCGCCGGACGCGCCTGGTCCCGGCCGACGTGCGGGCCGTCTGGCCCGGCGCGCCCGCCGACGTGCTCCGGCGCCTCGGCACGACGCGGGCGGACGTCCTCACGCGGGGACGCCTCCGCGGAAACGCGGGGGAGCGATCCGTGCGCGCCTGGATCGAAGGGCAGGTGCAGACGGAGGCCGGCACGCTGGCCGGCCGCGTGCACGTCGAGCGAGACGACGACGCCCGCCCGGCCTACGACCTCGACGTGCAGGCCACCCGCCTCGATCTGGGGCGTCTCCTGAACCGGCCGGGCCTGGCGAGCACCCTGGCCGGGCGGCTGCGGCTCGCCGGGACGGGCGACGACCCGGAGCGGCTCGCCGCCGATGCCTCGCTGCACCTCGGCCCCTCTCGCCTCGCCGGCCGACGGCTGGACTCGCTGTACCTGGACGTCCGGGCGCGGCAGGGGCAGTACACCGCCTCTGGCATGGCCCGGAGCGCCGGCAGCGTCGTCCGGGCCAGCACCGCGCTGGCCTGGAACCCGGCTTACCCCACCTATGCCTCGCAGGTGCGTCTGGACGCGGTCGACCTCGGCCCGCTGCTGCAACGAGACTCGCTACAGACCCGGCTCACGGCGGTCCTCGACGTGCGCGGAGGGGGGCGGTCGTGGTCCACCCTGCAGGGCCGGGCGATCCTGACGATGGACACCTCGCTGGTGGCCCACAACGGCGTCGCGCGGACGGTCCCGGCGCACACGACCACGCTCGACGTGCAGGGACAGGGCACGGACGGACCGCGCCTCCGCATCGGCGGGGATGTGCTCGATGCGGCGGTCGAAGGCCCGCTCGCCCCGGACCTCCTGGCCGCGCTGGGACGGCTCTGGCTGGACGGGCTCGGCGAGACGCTCCGGCGTGACCTGCAGAAGCCGTATCCGCGGCTGACGGCCTCGGCCCCCGACTCCGGCGGCAGCGAGCCGCCATCGACCCTCCTCTGGCAGGTCGGCGCCGAGCGAGAGCGGCTCGACGCGGCTCGGCGCCTGGCACAGGCCTCGCCGGACGCCCCGCTCCGCATCACGGCCCGGGTGCGGCTGCTCCGCTCGGACATCCTCTCGGCGCTGTTCCCGGCCGGGCCCCTGCTCCACACCGACCTGACCGCCGCCCTCACCGCCTCGGCAGACGCGGACTCGCTCCGCCTCAGCGGCCGCCTCACCGCCGACTCGCTCGACGTCGGCGCCCTCGTCCGGCTGGACAGCCTGGACGGTACGTGGACCCTGTCGTCGCGGTGGCGTGCCACGGGTCCGCCGGCGGTGGAGGCCACCGCCACGGTCACGGCGGCCCGGCTGAACACGGGGCGGCAGACGCTGCACGCGCCGGTCCTCGACGTCGCCACCGGGCCAGATGGCGGTCGGCTGCGGGTACGCACCGACGAGGCCCCCGGCGGGGTCGTGGTGCGGGGGGATGCCACGCTCACGCTGCTCCCCGACCGCAACCGCCTCACCCTTTCCGACCTCCTGATCGGCGCGGAATCGTACACGTGGACGGCCCCGCAGCCGGGGCGGATCGACCTGTACGACGGGGCGGCGGTGGTCCACGACGTGACGCTGACCGCCCCCTCGACGCTCGTCGACGCGGCGCAGCGGCTCACGCTCACCGGCGCGGTGTCGCCGCTGCCCGAAGACACGCTCTTTGCCGAGATCGACGACCTCGTCCTGCGGCAAGTGTCGGCGCTGGCCGGGCTGCCACGGCCCGTCCGGGGACGGCTCAACGGCCGCGTGGCGCTGACCGGCGGGCTGCGCCAGCCGACGCTCTCCGGCCGCCTCGGCGTCGATGCCCTGGCCCTCGACGACCGGCTCCTCGGCGGCGTGGAGGTCACCAGCCGCCTCCTGCCGGAAGGCGGGATCGCCCTCGACGCCCGCCTGCGCCCGCTCCCGCCGGACTCCGTCGCCGCCCTCCTCGCCCGATCCCCCCTGCTCGCACGCGCCGAGGACAACGACCTGCACCTCTCCGGCACGCTGCGCTTCCCCCGCTTCGCCGCCGGTGCGATGATCGACGAAGGGGCGCTGGACCTGACGCTGGACGCCACCCGCATCGACCCATTCTTCTTCGACCTGCTTTTCGACATCGTCCAGAACGCCGACGGCCGCATCGCCGGCCGCGGCACCATCGGCGGCACCTTCCGGCGCCCCCTCTTCGACGCCCGCATGCGCCTGGAAGACGGCCGCGTGCAGATCCCCCGCTTCAACCTCCGCTATGCCCTCTCCGGCGACATCGACGTGACGGCCGACGGGTTCGTGCTGCGCGACGTCCTCGTCTCGGACCCCGCCGGCGGACAGGCCCGCCTCGACGGGCGCATCCTCTTCAACGACTATGCCTACTTCTCCTTCGATCTCGACGGCCGGCTCGACCGCCTCCAGATCATGAACGCCCCCCGCTCGGACGACCTGCCCTTCTACGGGCGCATCGCCGCCTCCGGGCTCGCCCGCCTCGAAGGCCCGACCTACCAGGCCCGCCTGCAATCGTTCGACGCGCGGACGACCCCCGACAGCGAGATCTTCATTCCCGTCGTCTCCTCCAACGAGGTCGCCGACGCCGGCTACATCATCTTCGCCGACTCCACCGGTCGGCTTCCCGACCTGAGGCGGCTCACCCGCCGCTCGAACATCCTGGCTCAGCGCCCCGTCGGCGAGCGGACGTTCATCGACGGGCTGGAGATGGATCTAAACATCCAGGCCCCGCGTACGTCCGTCGTGCATCTGGTGATCGACCCCCTGCTGGGAGACGTCATCAACGCCGTCGGGGGCGGCCGTCTCCAGATCCAGCGGCAGGAAGGCGAGTTCCTCACCTTCGGCACGCTCGAAGTGGAGGCCGGAGATTACCTCTTCACCGCCGGCGAGGTGTTCGTGCGGCGCTTCCTCATCGAAGACGGCACGATCACCTGGGACGGCGACCCGACCAACCCGCTGCTGGACATCCAGGCGGCCTACCGGACGCGCGCCTCGCGCGCCGGCCTGCCGGGCGAGGTGGGCGATAGCCCGGGGCTGATCCCCCTCGTCGTGCAACTGCACATCACCGGCCGCACCGAGTCGCCCATCGTCGACCTCAGCCTTGCCGTCGACCGCAGCGACCGGGACGTGATCCGCGGCTACGAGGGCCTGGAAGCCGTGCTCAACCAGCCGGAGCGGTCGACGGAGTATGCCACGAGCGTGCTGCTGACGAACTCCTTCCTGCTGACGACCGACCTGGCCTCGGGATCGGCCGGGCAGACGGGCGAGCGCCTGGCCTTCAACAGCCTCTCGCAGCTCGTCGGAAACCAGCTCAACCGTTACATCAACCAGGCCATTCCAAACCTGGACGTCAACCTGGGCCTGCAGACCGGCGCCACGAGCGAGGACCTGGGGCTGACCTACGGGGTCGCGCTCCGGCTGCTGGACGAACGGCTCATCATCCGCGGCCAGGGCGTCGTCGATAACAACCAGCAGGAGACCCGCCAGCAGGCCTTCACCGTCGAGGTCCGCCTCAGCCCGCGCGTCTCCGTGGAGGTCTTCCACCGGCGCGAAGGCGATGCCTTCACGTTCGACGAGACCACGAGCACCACCGGGGCCGGGATCTCTTACCAGACGCTCTTTTCCAACTGGAAACAGTTCTTCCGGCGCCTCTTCGGCGGGGCGGGCTCCGACGCTCCGGCCACCCCGCCGCCGACGGACCCGCCGCCCGCGCCGGAACCGGCCGCCGGCGACCGCCTCCCGGCATCGCCGTCCGATTCGACCACCGCTTTCTTTGTCATCCCTTTTCATCACCCGTTCATACATGAGCAAGCTACCCTCACGCAAACAGATCCGGCGCGACATCCTGCGCCTGCTCCGCAACCACGGTAAACAGAGCTTCCGCCCCAAAGAGATCGCCAAACGACTCGACTACCGCGATCAGCGCACCTACCGCCTGTTCCGCGACGTCCTGGCCGAGATGGACGAGCAGAACATGCTCGGGAAGGTCAACGGGCGGTACACCTACCGCCCGCGCCCGACCCGCGTCGAAGGCATCCTGCGCGTCAACCCTCGCGGCTTCGGCTTCGTGGAGGTCGAAGGGCGCGAGGAAGACCTGTACGTCCGCGAAACCAACATGGGCAATGCCCTCGACGGCGACCTCGTCGAGGTGGCCCTGGCCGCGCCGACCCGCGGCAGCGGACGCCGGGAGGCCGAGGTGCTCCGCGTCATCGAACGCCGACGCACACAGGTCGTCGGCACCTTCCAGCAACTCGGCCGCTTCGCCTTCGTCGACCCGGACGACCAGCGCGTGACGCAGGATGTCTACGTCCCCCGCGAAGACTTCAACGGCGCGCAGGACGGCGACAAGGTCATCGTCTCCATCGACCGCTTCGACGACCGCAAGGCCTCGCCCGAGGGGCGCGTCCTCCAGGTCCTCGGCCGGGCCGACGACCCGGAGATCCAGGTGCTCGCCCTGGCGATGAGCTTCGACGTCCGAGCCGGCTTCAGCGAGGAGGTCATCCGCGAGGCCGAGGCCATCCCGGATACCATCCCCGCCGAGGAGATCGAGCGCCGGCTGGATCTGCGCCACAAACGGATCTTCACCATCGACCCGGCCGACGCCAAGGACTTCGACGACGCGATCCACGTCGAGCGGCTGGACAACGGCAACTTCGAGGTCGGCGTGCACATTGCCGACGTGAGCCACTACGTCCGCCCCGGCACGGCGCTCGACGCCGAGGCCTACGCCCGCGGCACGAGCGTCTACCTGGTCGACCGCGTCATCCCGATGCTGCCGGAGAAGCTCTCCAACGGCGTCTGTTCCCTGCGACCGCACGAGGACAAGCTGGCCTACTCCTGCATCATGGAGGTCTCGCCGCGCGGCTCGGTGAAGAGCTACCAGATCCGGGAGACGGTCATCCACTCCCACCACCGGTTCACGTACGAGGAGGCGCAGGCCCTGATCGAGGGCGGCCATCCCGACCATCCCTTTGCGGCGGACGTGGTGCAGGCGGCCCGCCTGGCCCGCACCCTCACCCGCAAGCGCCTGCGCGAGGGCGCCGTCGACTTCGACCTGCCGGAGATCCGGGTGATCCTGGACGAGGCGGGCCGGCCGGTGGAGATCGTGCGCAAAGAACGCAAGGAGGCCAACCGCCTCATCGAGGAGTTCATGCTGCTCGCCAACCGCACGGTGGCACGCCACATCGGAAAACGCCGCGAGGCCCCGCTGTTCATCTACCGCGTGCACGACCGCCCGGATGCCGAGAAGATCCAGACGCTGGCCCAGTACGTGCGCATCTTCGGATATCGGCTGAACCTCGACAACGGCAACGTCACCTCCCAAGAACTGAACAAGCTCATCAGCCACATCAAGGGCAACCCGGAGGCGTACGTGATCGAGGACGCCGCACTCCGGGCCATGTCGAAAGCCAAATACGACCATCAGAACATCGGGCATTACGGGCTGGGCTTCCGCTACTACACGCACTTCACCAGCCCCATCCGCCGCTACCCCGACCTGATCGCGCACCGCCTGCTGAAGCGGTTCGCCCGGAAGAAGCAGACGACCTCGGACAAGGACGCCCTGGAGGCCCAGTGCCGGCATTGCTCCGAGCGGGAGCGCGTGGCCACCGAGGCCGAGCGCGAATCCGTCAAGCTCAAGCAGGTGGAATTCATCCGTCAGCATCTGGGCGAGCGGTTCACCGGGGTCGTCAGCGGCGTCACCAACTTCGGCGTCTTCGTCGAGCTGGAGGACGTCCTCGTCGAGGGCATGGTCCACGTGCGCGACCTGGACGACGACTACTACGAATACGACGAGCGGACGTACACGCTCGTCGGGGTCGACACGGGGCGCACGTTCCGCCCCGGGGACCGCGTGGAGGTGCAGGTCGTGGCGGCCGACGTCGAGACGCGCAAGGTGGACCTGGTGTTCGTC
This sequence comes from Roseithermus sacchariphilus, assembly GCA_003285105.1. Classification (GTDB taxonomy): domain Bacteria; phylum Bacteroidota; class Rhodothermia; order Rhodothermales; family MEBIC09517; genus Roseithermus; species Roseithermus sacchariphilus. Next base: position 3,697,230 of record CP030158.1, read on the forward strand.
GATTAAGAACGGCGGCGGGGGGCCGATGACAGGGGGAGCATCGCCCTTCATCAGCCCCCCGATCCCATGATGCCCGAGCTTCTGGCCCAGGTGCCCACGCTGGCCCTGATCGCGCTCGTCTTCTACCTGGCCGCCGGCCTCCGGCGCGAACGTCGCCGCCAGGCTGAGCGACCGACCGCCGGCCCGGACGAGGCCCTGCTCAAACGCCTGGATCAGCTCTCCACGCGCGTCGACGAGCTCAGCGAGCAGGCGTGGCGCCTGGAGGAGCGCCTGGCCGAGGCGATGGAGACGGCCCGGCACAACCACGAACGCATCGCCAAACACCGGACGGCGCTGGAGCGCTTCGGGATGTTCCTGGAGGACGAACTCAACCGCATCGACCGTGGCCTGGCCGACGTGCAGGCCCGCGTGAACGCGCTGACCCTGCCCGATGCGCTCCGCCACGCGGCGGAGGACGAGGAGCTGGCCGAGTATGAGATCGCCAGCCTCGACGCGGCGGCGTGAACCGGAGCGGGCCGGCGTTGTAGAGGGCTGGTTCCTACCGGGTCTGGCAGTCCCTACAGTGATCCCGCGGAGGGAGGCCAGGGCCTGCCATCCCCGTTGTCCTCAGATGCCTTCGCATGCCGGGATCACCTGATTCCGCCTTATCGCAACAAAAAAGGCCACGAAAGGAACCCCGAAGAGGCAGCCAGCACCGGGCCACATCCTCTCTTACCCTCCCGGCTCAACGAATCATGAAGGAGACCGCCACCGGACTCCCGTTCTGCATCAAGGGCGGATCAGACGTCCCCGAGCCGCCGAACTCGAAGACCCCGATCTGGCCACTGTCTTCATGAAGCATGGCATAGAGCGTCGTGCCCGAAGCAACACCCGTTTCCAGCCCCACCGGAATGTTCCGGGTCTTCCCATGGCGTATGAACGCTTTGCCCAGGATCACCGAAGGATCAGGCGTTCCGTTCTGCGTGGCCGGGTGAATAACGACCCAGGCATCCGAAGTTACCAGCACTTCGGACAACAACACCACCTCTCCCACTACGTCGCCTACCGTTAGCCCTGGAGCGCCGGGTACCTCTTCCGAGCCTCCATCGAGAGGTGGAACGGCCGGCGGAATCGGCTCCCTCTCATAATCGAGCTGCTCGAGATCGCCGATCAGGGCTTCCATCTCAGCAATCTCTCGGCGCTGAGCCAGAATGATGTCATCGGCAAGCCGGCGCACTCGTGGATCCGATATCTTTGCGCGTTCGCTCGTCAGGATCGCGATGGAATGGTGGGGAATCATAGCCTTCATCCAGTCAACGTCATCGACCGTATCCTGGCTCCGCGCAAGAAACAGCGCCCCCACCAGCACCAGCGCGCTTCCCGCGAAGACAGCAAGGTTCTTTTTGCGATCGGCATACATTTCTCGCATAAATCCGAGCATGACTATCGCCATTGCGGATCCCATGTAAAGAGCCATCCAGAAGCGCGTCTCGCTCCACCAGACATGACTAAAACGATAGGCAGTGGAATACATCAAGATGAACATCACCACGGTAGAGGTGGCGATCATGGCTATGAATCGCTTATAGGACATAGGTCGTTCACGCAAAGATATGATCGAAGTACGGGTTACATCTCAATACGAGATCGACCAGAAAAAAGGATAACAGGATGGCTTCACCGCGTAAAGAACACACACTGCGAAGCCTGTTCTCCCCTCACGACTTCCGGCCTCTATCGGCATGAACTGACACAAACGAAATTACAAGGATAGAACCTTAAACTCCTTTCAGGTCACGCAACTGTTACGGCATCTTCAAAAGGATGCGTGGTATGGTATGACACCTCCTTGCTCATGCTGCCTCCAGGCAGAACCTGTCAGGATAGGCCTCAAGGCGCCAGATAGCAGGCGTCGTCGCCATCCTTAACGATATGGAACTACGACCGGCAGGCGAACCACGAAAAGGCTACCCCGAGACGGACCTTCGCTCCAGCCCTCTACGGTGCCACCATACATCTGCGTGATGGCCTGGACGATGGCCAGGCCCAGCCCACTACCGTGCCGTGCCTGCACCTCCGGCGTATCGGCCCGGTAAAACCGATCAAAGAGATGAGATTGCTGCTGGGCGTCGAATCCAATCCCGGTATCCATCACCTCGATACGGGCCTCATTGCCGTCGTGCACCACTCTAACATGAATTCTTCCTCCAACCGGGGTATACTTGATGGCGTTGTCCAACAGGTTGTCGACCACCTCTCCGATACGTCCACGATCGGCCTGAACGAAGACGCCTGGCGTCACGTCTATAGCCAGGTCAAGCCCCTCGCGAGCAGCCCGTCGCTGCATTCGACGAACATGTTCACTGACGACGTCTCCCAGGTCGATCGATTCGCGGGGTAATTCGTGTAATTGATCGACACGGGCGAGTTGCAACAACCCACGAATCGTCCCCGTCATTTCTTCCACTTCTTCCATCATGGTCCGAAGCGTATCCCGGTACCCCTCCGGGGTGCGCTCGCGCCGCAGGGCAATCTCGATGCTGTTGCTCAGGGTAGTGAGTGGGGTTAGAAGTTCGTGTGCGGCATTGTCGGTGAAGCGTCGTTCCCGCTCGAAGGAGGCCTCGATGCGAGCAATCAAGGCGTTGAACGTCTCAGCCAGTTCGGTCAGTTCATCACGGACCTGAAAGCGGGTGGGCAAGCGGGCACTCAAGTTGGTCACCCGGATCTCATTGGCGGCTTCGGTAAGCGCCGCGACTGGTTGCAGTGCCCGGCGTGCCAGGAGGGACCCGCCCCAGATGGCCAGCAGGACACTCAGCACAATCCCCACAATCATTGCCAGACGCAGCCTGTACAATTCCTGGTGTAGCGACCATTCGAACCCGGTCACCTCCAACCATCCCTGCAGGGCGTCCTCAGCGCTGAAGAGGGGCGTATACATCGAGCGCGCCGGCTTTCCTTCCCAGACCTGACTGACGGAGGCGGCCACGGTGTCTCCGGGAATGCGCACCTTGAGCGGGCTGTGTTCTGCAAAATTCGGGCTCTTGTAGAGCACAAGCCCGTCTGGAGTGAGCAGCCGCACGTAGGTACCAAAGACGCCATCGGTTTCATAGGCCACAGAGCGCAGTTCATCCAGCGAGCTAAAGGCAGGGCTACCCCCCGCAAACTGGACGTAAGGCATGAGTTGTCGCGTCTCGTGGCTCAGGTGCCTATCAAAATCGCGATGCAGACTGGCATGGAAGAAGAGATAACAGAACAGGGCAAACAGGCTCAACAGAATGAGGAGCGTGAGCCCATACCACATAGTCAGGCGCGTGGAGATACGCAAGTGCATAGAAGCAGGCATCGGGTATTGACGCTGCATCACGTGGCGTCATGAAGCAGATCCGGGGCCCCCTCTACCACCAGACGATACCCGACGCCCCTGACCGTTTCGATACGAACGGCATGGGCCTCAGGGGTACCCGGCTGGACGTCCGCCAGTTTCTGCCTGAGTCCGAAGATGGTCACATCCATCACGTTGTCGGTCACACAAAACGGATCCCCCCAGACACGCTCCGCCAGCACCGTGCGCGAGATAACCTCGTCTGGATGGCGCATGAAATCTTCGAGTAAGGCAAATTCCTTGGGGCGAAGGTCCAACCGGGCACCGTCGAAGGTGGCTTGCCGACGTCTGGTATTCACCTCGAGTAGACCCAGTTGCAGCACCTCCTGCTGCGTTGCCAGCGGGGGACGCCGCAGGAGAGCCCGGAGCCGAGCCAGCAGTTCTTCGAATTTAAAGGGCTTGGGCAAGTAATCGTCGGCACCGGCATCGAGTCCTGACACTCTATGCTCTACGTCGCTCAGCGCCGTGAGCATCAAGATCGGCATTTCCCGACCGGCGGCTCGCAAGTTCTCGACGACGGTTTTCCCATCCCGACGAGGAAGACGCCAGTCTACGATCAGCACATCGTAGGCGTTGGCCAGAGCCCTCAATTCTCCCTCTTCCCCATCTCCCGCCACATCGACGGTGTACCCTTCTTCCTCCAGACCAGTCTGGAGAGACCTGGCCAGTCGGACTTCATCTTCGATGAGCAACAGCCACATGGACAGAGCAGAAGCGATTGAAGTTGTAGTGCGAAGTGTCTACCCGGTGACCACACAAAGTTTCGCACCTTAATAAAGTTTAAGCACCCCGATGAACGCCGTGGCTCCCCAGAAACACCCTGTCGATCTGAGCAAAACATTCAGAACGGACTTAACGGATTTTAAGGAGCCCTTAAGCTAGCATTCAGGCGTCCGTTCCGGTCTTGTGAGCCGAAGAAGGGATTCGGTTGATTCCCGCCCGTCACAGAGACATCCTTGCAACCCATGCAAAACCGCATGACCCACCATGACGTGGTTCATCATTGCAATGACATTATGGGTGGTGTTCCTGCTCGTTTGCTAGATCGTGCTCGACGCTGGCCTGCTTCCATCACGTCGGCCTGATGCAGACGCTGACGGGAGGACAGGCACCAGCAACACCACGACTCCAACGATGCAACCTCCAGCTCCACCACGCTAACGACGGGTTTAAATGATACCACTAACCATCCGAATGAGGTATTCCATGACTACCAGACCATCGTCTACCACGAGGCAGGCAGGGGCATGGTTGATGGCCACGTTGCTGATGCTATGCGTCGGCACACGTCCGGCAGTCGCCCAGCACCAGATCCATCACCCAGACCGGTCCGCCGCTGAACAGGCCGATACGACCCACGGCATGATGAGCCTGAGGCAGGGGGGCATGATGCAGGACCCGATGACAGGCATGATGCCGCAGCACATGCAGATGATGCAGCTTCATGTGCAAATGACGCTGGATATCATGCAGGATCCGCTACGCCGATCGACCTTGATCGTCTACGTGTTACCGACTCTGCAAGAGCCGCTCGCCCTGACAGACGAGCAGGTGAACGAACTCAAGCAACTGACACAGCAGTTCAAAAAGCAGACAATGGCGCACCAGGAGCAGATGAAGCAGGCAACTGCACAGCTCAAGGAGATCCTGGCCCCGGGCGACGCCGCGCCGGAGCGGGTCCGGGAACAGCTTGAAGAAACCGCCCGGCACCGTGCCCGGATGCAGGCCCTTGCCTACGAGACTGCCGTGAAGATGAAGGGCGTGCTCACCGCCGAGCAGCGGGCGGCGCTCGCCGAGATGAAACCCATGCAATTGCACCACCACATGATGAGGAACATGACCATGATGGAAATGATGCAGGCCATGCAGCCCGGTATGATGTCCTGTGGGATGATGCAGGGCGGTATGATGGGGATGAAGAAGAATACAGCCGGCTCCGGAGCCGGCTGAAGACATCCCCAGATCTCGTCCTTAAGCAGGCGGGTCGCGCCATACTAAAGCCATACTAAAGCCATACTAAAAAGGAATCAGAAATACGAAGCAGAATCATGTTCGACGAATATCATAACATGTGGGGCATGCACTGGGGATGGTGGGTCTTCTGGATCGCCTTCATCCTCGTTGTCGTGATGCTGTACTGGCGTGGCCGGACGGAGCCCACGACCTCCACCCGGGAAACGCCCCTGGAGATGCTCCAGCGGCGCTATGCGGCCGGAGAGATCACAACCGAAGAGTATGAGGAACGCAAGAAGCGCCTGGAGCGCGACCGGCTTTAACCTTTTTAGAAGCTACCCAGACTCACCCATCCTCTTTCGTACCCGACCGGCACATGATTCCTCTGCCCGAGTGGGCGCCTAACGTCCACCCCCTCATCGTCCATTTCCCCATCGCGCTGCTGGCAACGGCCGCGCTCGTGGACCTTTTCTCGCTCTTTACCCGCAAGTGGCAGGGCACGCGCATTGCGGCTGCGGTGCTCTACGCACTCGGTGCGGTGGGCACGCTGGCGGCCTACCTCTCCGGGCAGGATGCCGCCGACGGGCTGAATCTTCCGGCCACGGTCATCCCGCATGTGACCGACCATGCCGACTGGGCCGAACGCACCCTCTGGTATTTCGGGATCTATGCCGTGGTGCGTCTCTTCGTGCTCTGGTTTGAGCTCAAGGGCAGGCGCTGGACGCAGGGATGGATGCGCGTGTTGCTCTTTCTCGTCGGTGCCGGCGGCTACTACCTGGTGATGCAAACCGGCGACCACGGGGCAAAGCTCGTCTACGCCTACGGCGCCGGCGTGCAGCCGATCATGGATCAAATAACGAACCAGCCGGCCCGACGCGAGCCGGTTGCGCCCGGCCAGGTCGCACGCGTGCAGGTCCAGGAAGATGGCTCCTGGTACCTGGTTGTCGGCGCGGGTGCGCGCCAGGTGCATCCGCAAGACCTGCGCTTCGTGCTGGGCGGCTTCGAAGACCTGCTCGTCGAGGCGGCCGAGACAGACACGGCCCTCACCGTGCAGCTTCAAGGAGGTCCCGTGCTGTTTACTGCCGGGGGGCCCATCGGCAGCGTGCAGGCCGAGGCTACACTAAACCTCGCGTTGTTCGACGGCACCCTGCGCCTCGTGCATCACGTGCAGGATGCACAGAATTATGATTTTCTGGAAGTTGCCAGCGGCCGAATGCGACAGGGCCGCGTACAGAGTGGCAGTGTTGAAATCTTCGATGACAAGCCCTTCCAAGCCCAGGATTGGATCAACCTTCAAGCCGTCAGCGACGGTACGCACTTCCGGGGATATGCCGCTGGCGAAATGCTCACGCACGGCCATGGAAACGTCCCACGGCCAGGTGCCGTGGGCCTCTACCTCGACGGTACTGGCACGGTGCTCTTGCGGCGCCTGGCGGCCTCCTCGCTACGATAACCCGAACGTTCCACGCCCTCCTGATTCCATGATCGCCACTCGCCTTCTCGCTGCCACGTTACTCCTCTGCTTACCTGGTCTGGCCGCCTGCACCGCTGATGAGCCACCCGTTGCCATGCCCGACCCGCAAGTGGCTCCCGCCCGCGCGAATGATGCTCATGCGGCCGTTGAAACGGTGCTCGAACGCCAGGAACAGGCCATCCGGGAAGCCGACATGGCGGCGCTCGACGCGCTCTGGTCCGGCAGCGAAGGCGTCTACGTCTTCGAGCAAGGCGGGGTGGACAGTTCCTGGGCTGCCTACCGGGATCACCATCTCGGGCCGGAGCTTGAGGCACTCGAAGACCTCGACTTCCGGCACGAGGACGTCCGCATCCGCGCCAGCGGCGACCTGGCCGTGGCAACGGGGCGCTACGTCCTGACAGCCCACCACGACGGGCAGGACATCGAGAGCCGGGGCGTCTTCACCACCGCCCTGGAGCGCGAGGCGGGCACCTGGAAGATCGTCCACTCGCACCTGAGCCGCCGTCCGCGCCGGTAGCCGTTGAAAAAAATACAGGCGTAGACCGATGGAAAGTCTGCGCCGCCTGTCTGTTTACCTGACCCGATTGTTTTCCAACTTGCTATGCCCATGGATCGCCGCACGTTCATCCGTTCCTCTGCCGCGCTGGGCCTGCTCGCCGGCATGCAGTCCCTCGCTCCTGCCTGGGCCCGCAGCACACCCACCAATCCCATCCGCTCGCCAGCCCTGGAGCCGACCCGCCGCGCCGGACGCCTGGTGGAATACGACCTCACCATCGACCGCACACCGTTAACCTTCGGCGGCAAAACGGGCCGCGCCGTGACGATCAACGGCACCGTACCGGGCCCACTCCTTCGATTCACCGAGGGCGACGAGGCTATCATCCGTGTACATAATCGGCTGCATGAAGACACGTCGATCCACTGGCACGGCATATTACTCCCCAATGCGATGGACGGAGTGCCCGGAGTCAACTTCCCCGGCATCAAAGCGCGCTCCACGTTCGAGTACCGCTTTCCCATTCAGCAGTATGGGACGTACTGGTACCACAGCCACTCTGCCTTTCAGGAACAACTCGGCCATTACGGCCCGCTCGTGATCGACCCTGCCGGAGGCGATCCCTATACTTATGACCGTGAATATGTCGTCGTACTCTCAGACTGGACATTCGAAGATCCCCACGACGTACTGGACAACCTCAAAAATCGTCCAAATTACTACAACTTTCAGCGACAGACACTCTTCGGTCTTCTGCGCGGAGAAGATATGCGACTCCAGGACCGGCTTGCCTGGAGTCGCATGCGCATGGATCCCACAGACATTTCTGACATCACCGGAGCCACCTACACCTATCTCATGAACGGCCAGGCTCCAGACCCAGGCTGGTTCGGGCGGTTCCAGCCCGGGGAGCGCGTCCATCTTCGCTTTATCAACGCCAGCGCGGGCACCTTCTACGACGTACGTATCCCCGGTCTACCGCTCACGGTCGTCCAGGCCAGCGGGCAACACATCGAGCCGGTCGTGGTCGATGAGTTTCGCATTGGGATCGCCGAGACGTACGATGTGATCGTCGAGCCCAAGGATCAGGCCTACACAGTCTTTGCCGAGTCGATGGACCGCTCGGGCTATGCCCGCGGCACACTCGCGCCACGCCCTGGTATGACCGCCCCGGTGCCATCCCGCCGGAAGCGCCCGCTTTTGACGATGATGGACATGGGAATGGCGCACGGCGGCTCCGGGATGGACCACGCCATGATGAAGCAGGGGGAAGTGCCAGTGCATCACGGGAGCAGGAACCACGGTGCGATGGAGAAACGCGCAAGGGACGCCTCCTCCGACACCACGGCGGCTATGCATGGCCATTCAATGCACGATCCGCACGCCGGACACGGGATGACCGGCATGGCCGACATGCCAGGCGCTGCCCCCACGAGGCTGCGCCCTCCCGGCACGCTCCCCGAACCGGTACCTCACGGCTCCGACGGCCATGGCCCGGCCAACGCCATGGCACCGGACGTCACGCGCAGCCGACTTCACGAGCCCGGAGTGGGCCTGGAGGACGTGCCGCACCGCGTACTCGTCTACACGGACCTGCGTGCGCTTCATCCAGAGCCTCGTCGCGCCCCCGACCGCGAAATCGAGCTCCACCTGACAGGCAACATGGAGCGCTACATGTGGTCAATCAACGGCAAGACGTACGCGGAAGACCCACTCATCCCGATGACGCTGGGCGAGCGCCTCCGGCTCACAATGGTCAACGACACCATGATGAACCACCCGATGCACCTACACGGCATGTGGATGGAGCTTGAGAACGGCCATGGCGAACGCATCCCCCGGGTCCACACGGTCATCGTCAAGCCGGCCGAGCGGCTTTCGGTGCTCATCGAGGTCGACGCGCTCGGCCCGTGGGCCTTCCATTGCCACGTGCTCTATCACATGGAACTGGGCATGTTTCGCGTCGCGATGGTCCAGCCCCCGGGGGCTTCGATTCCCGATCGGTTCGTCTCCAGGTAAGTTCCTATCCGACACGCTATCTCCTCCACTCTATGCACCGTCTCCGTTTCTTCCTCGCGCTGCTACTCGCGGCATCCCCGGCGCTGGCTCAGGATGATCCCCCCTTCCCCGACTACCCCGACTTCGAACCGGGCATCTCCGTCAGGGCCGACCAGAAGCTTTACAGCCTGGCCCTCCTCGACCTCCTGGAGGTCGCCCCCGCGGCTTCAGGCGTTCCGGCGCGCTTCGAAGGGCTCTACCGTTTCGGCAACGACTACACCCGTATCTGGCTCAAGAGTGAAGGGGAAGGAGTGTTCGCGGAACGTGAGGGTGAAGCCGAGTTCCAGGCCCTCTACAGCCGCCTCATCAGCGCCTTCTTCGAGATCCAGGCTGGCCTCCGGCTCGATACCGAGGTCGGCGCCGGAGACATCCGCGCCCGACCGCACCTCGTGGTCGGTCTGGAAGGGCTGGCGCCTTACTGGTTCGAACTGGAGCCGGCGCTCTTCCTCAGCGCCGCCGGTAAGGTTTCGGCGCGGTTCACCGGCTCTTACGACCTGCTCCTCACGCAGCGGCTGGTGCTCCAGCCCCGGCTCGAAGTCAATGCCGCCCTCCAGGGAGTCGAGGACCGGGGCATCGGCCGTGGGCTCAACGATGCGGAGATCGGCCTTCGGATCCGCTACGAGATCACGCGGGAAGTGGCCCCTTACGTTGGGGTAAACTGGCTGAGCCGCTTCGGGGAAACGGCCGACCTCGCCCGTTCCGGCGGAGTCCCCCGTACCGAAGCCCGATTCATCGTTGGGGTTCGACTCTGGCGCTGACACTCCTGCCCATGATGCCTTCCCGATTTCGAATGCCGCCGCCCGGCATGCACGATGTCGGCCGCACAGGCCTTCTGTGTAGCCTCGCTGACACGCCACGCCAGCACCCTGATCAGGCAGACCGTCGCCCCGTAAAGTCTTTAAGCTCCTGTACCCCCAATCCTATACCAGACACACCATGTCTACACTCTCGAACGCCTACTACATTGCCCGGACCCTTGAATGTTCACCGGATGAAGCCGAAGCCCGCGTTCGCCAGGCCCTCTCCGAGGCAGGCTTCGGCATCCTGACGGAGATCGACGTGCAGGCCACGCTCAAAAAAAAACTGGACGTCGACTTCCGTCCTTACAAGATCCTGGGCGCCTGCAACCCCCCGTTTGCCCATCAAGCCCTGCAGGCCGAGGACAAGATCGGCACCATGCTGCCGTGCAACGTCATCGTACAGGCGACCACGGACGGACATGCCGAGGTAGCCGCCGTGGATCCGGTCGCCTCGATGCAGGCCGTCGATAACGCCGCACTGCGGCCCATCGCCGAGGAGATCCGCCAGCGGCTGCGCCGGGTGATCGACAGCCTGTGAGGCTCGCTCACCCCTATGCAGCCCCACTCCGAACCTACACGCGAGGCCACACATGAACCGCCGCCACTTTCTTCGAGCAACCGGGCTGGGCACGGCCGGGTCGATGCTGGCCGTGACCGGCTGCCGCGACAGCCTCGACGCCAATTCGACCGCATCGCCACCACCCGGGTACCGCCGGCGCGATCCCCAACAGACCGGGGCGACGCGGGAGGTCCATCTGGTTGCTGAAGAAGGTGAGGTGGAAGTGGCCACGGGAAAAATCTACCGCACCTGGCTCTACAACGGTCAGTTTCCTGGACCTGAGATCCGCCTGCAAGAAGGTGAGCGTCTGCGCGTGACTCTCGAAAATCAACTCCCTGAAGGGACTACGATCCACTGGCATGGCCTCCCGGTCCCTAACGCCATGGACGGCGTGCCCGGCCTTACGCAACAGCCTGTCATGCCGGGCACGACCTTCACCTACGACTTCGTAGCAGACCCGGCGGGCAGCTACCTGTACCACAGCCACGTCGGGCTCCAGATCGACCGGGGCCTCGTTGCTCCCCTGGTCGTCGAGGAGAAGCAGCCTCACGTGTCTTATGACCGCGACTACAGCCTCGTGCTGGACGACTACCTCCCGAACACTCCGGAGCCACTGCAGGCGAGCGGCGGCATGATGCGACGTGGTAGACGCGGGATGATGGGCCCTGGCATGATGCAAGGACAGACACCGCCCTACGAGGGGCTACTCATCAACGGCAAGCTGCCGAATGATCCAGCCGTGTTCGAAACGAAACGTGGCGAACAGGTGCGCCTGCGCCTGATGAACCCGTCTGGAGCAACCACCTTCCGCGTGGCTGTAGGGGGGCACCGGATGCTGGTAACCCACACCGACGGGCAGCCCATTGAGCCGGTTACTGTAGATGCGCTCCACATTGGCATGGGCGAGCGCTACGACGTGGTCCTGGCGGCACAGAACCCCGGCGTCTGGCCCATCATGGCGGCCCCGCTGGAGGTCCAGGCCCCGCCTGCGGAAGCCGTCCTGCGCTACACCGACGTCGCAGCGACGCAAGCCCCGCCGGAGGCCGTACCGGAGGGCATCCGGGGTGGACGTGTGCTGGAACTCTCCGACCTCCAGGCGCTGGAACGACCGGCGGAGCGGACGCCCACTCGCACCTTCGACCTTACCCTCTCCGGCGGGATGATGTCTGCAGCCTGGACCATCGTCGGGCAGGCGTACCCGGACGCCGACCCGCTGGAAATCCTTGAGGGAGATGTCATACGCCTGCGCATGGTCAACCACAGCATGATGCTCCACCCGATGCACCTGCACGGACACTTCTTCCAGGTGGGAGGAGCCCTGAAAGACACGGTGATCGTGCCGCCCCATATGGGCCGTGTGACGGTTGATTTCCTGGCCGATAATCCGGGTCGGTGGTTCTTTCACTGCCACAACATCTACCACCTGGAAGCCGGCATGGCCCGGGAGATTCGTTACGTATGACAACCGCTCCAACGGACCTGCCCTGGAGGCGGATTGCGCTGTGGGGCTTTGCACTCAATGCATTCTGGGAATTTGCCCAGTGCACCGTCCTCTACGATATGTGGGACTGGGGTTTCTGGCGTGCAACGGTGTGGATGTGGGGAGCGATCTTCGGTGACATCTTGATCGTGCTGAGCGTAGTGTCTCTGGCCCGTCTGCTTACTGGAACCCAACATGTCCTGCGAATGGATCGGCAGGCCTTCGGCGCCCTTCTGGGCGTCGGACTGGTAGCAGCGGTTCTCCTGGAATGGGCAGCGCAGGTGCTGGATCTTTGGAAATACTCGTCACGGATGCCTACCCTAGACGTGCTGGGGCGTGAAGTGGGGCTATCGCCCATTCTACAGGTAACCTTGCTCCCCTTGCTGAGCACGTATCTGGCCTGTAAAACATTCCAGACCACCGGGACATCCACCCTGTGGTAAAAGGGCCGGAGCAAAGTCGGCGCGGTGTCGTATGGCCTTCCCGCTCTGTGCCATCCTCCACCGCCGCGACCGTTCTCCATGTCTGATGCCCCTGCCCGAACCGACCGGCGCCGCAGGGCGCCGGGGCCCACACCCTCCCTGGCCGTCCGTATGCAGCGCTTCGTCGAAGCCCTGCAACGGCGGATCTGTACGGTGCTGGAACGGGTCGACGGGGCGGCCACCTTCCGCAGCGACGTGTGGAAACGGCCCGGCGGAGGGGGCGGACTGACGCGCGTCATCGAAGACGGTGCCGTGTTCGAGAAAGGGGGCGTGAACACGTCGGCCGTCCACGGCGTGCTGCCGGACCGCATGGCCCGGGCCCTCGGCGTGGAACCCGCGCCCTTCTTCGCCACGGGCCTCTCGCTGGTCCTTCACCCCCGCTCCCCCTACGTGCCCACCGTCCACGCCAACTTTCGCTACTTCGCCCTCGGCGAGGACCGGGAGCATCCGACCGATCAATGGTTCGGCGGAGGGGCCGACCTGACACCCTACTACCCGTATCTGGAGGATGCCCGCCACTTCCATCGCGTGTGGCAGGAGGTCTGCGCACGTTATCCACAGGTGGCGGACTACGAGGCCTTCAAACAGCAATGCGATGCGTACTTCTTCCTCCCACATCGGGGGGAGGCCCGTGGCGTCGGGGGCATCTTCTACGATCACCTCCGCCACGACCCGGAGGCCACCTTCCGCTTCACCCGCGAGGCCGGCCGGGCTTTCCTCCGTGCCTACCTCCCCATCGTACACCGCCGCCGGGACCAGCCCTACGGCGAGCGCGAGCGACGCTACCACGAGATCCGCCGCGGCCGGTACGCCGAGTTCAACCTGCTGCACGACCGGGGCACGCGCTTCGGCATCGAAACCCGGGGGCGCACCGAAAGCATCCTGATGAGCCTGCCGCCACGCGTGCAGTGGCGCTACGACTGGCAACCCGAGCCCGGATCCCCGGAAGCACACGCCTCCTGGTTCTTCCAGCCTCGCGACTGGCTCCGCCTCTCTCCCGGGGACGGGCCTCCTTCCCCGGCTTCCTGACGCCAGGGTACGGCTCCCCGCTCCGGCCCGGCCGGATTTGTGGAAACTTCAACGCATCGCAGGAACTGGACCGGCATCCTTTTCGCTAAACTCAATGTCGTCAGCCGTATCCCCCTGGGCCTAAGTTCATCCGTCCCATGACGCCCCGCGAGTTCCTCCGCGTGTATTCGTATGACAAGCGCATGGTCACCGGCGGCCATGTCCCCTCGGATCCGCTGACCATCGAGCGCGGAGACAAGATCGGCGTGGTCCTGCTCAACCTGGGGGGGCCGGACCGCCTGGAGGACGTCGCGCCGTTCCTCTACAACCTGTTCATGGACCCGGCGATCATCGACATTCCCGTGGGGCGGACGCTGCGGCACTGGCTCTCGCGCCTCATCGCGACGACGCGGGCCAAGAAGGTCGGCAAGGACTACGAGGTGATCGGCGGCGGCTCACCGATCAACCGGCTCACGCGCGAACAGGCCAAGGCGCTGGAAGCACGCCTCAACCGCACCTATGCGGCGGGTCAGGACGTTTCGTTCCACACGTACATCGCCATGCGCTACTGGCACCCCTTCACGGAGGAGGCCGCCGCGCAGATGCAACGGGACGGCATCACCAAGGTGGTGCTCCTGCCGCTCTACCCGCAGTATTCCAAGACCACCACGGGCGCCTCGTTCGTGTACTGGTGGGCGCTGGAGCAGGCCGGGGAGATCCCGCGGTGGCCGCTCACCAGCGTCTTCGAATACGCGGCCAACCCCAAATACATCCAGGCCATCAGCGAGCGCATCGACGAGGCGTTGCAGCGCTTCCCGCACCGCGTCCGGGACAGGGTGCACCTGGTCTTCAGCGCCCACGGCACGCCGTTGAAGGAGATGAAAGAGCGCCGGGACCCCTACTGCTGCCTCGTCCACTCGACGGTCGACCGGGTGATGGCGCATCGCAGGCACGACCGCCCCTACCACGTCGCCTTCCAGAGCAAGGTCGGCCCGGCCGAATGGCTCACCCCGAGCACGCCGGATCAGTTGAAGACGCTGGCCGAGGAAGGGCATACGGCGGTGCTGATCGTTCCCGTGGCCTTCGTCACGGACCACATCGAGACGGCCTTCGAGCTGGACGTGGAGGTACGCGAGGAAGCCGCCGAGTTCGGCATCAAGCATTACGAAGTTACTTCGGGCCTGAACTGCCACCCGCTGTTCATCGAGGCCCTGGCCGAAGCCGTCGTCGCCCAGCTCCACCTGCCCGCGCCGTTCGAGGCCGCCGGCGGTGACGGCTCGCCCTCCCCCCATTCCTACCCGCTCAAGCCCCTCAACCGCCTCCCGCGCTTTCCCGCGCAACAGCGCTGCACCCGCTGCCACCAGTGCGAGCGCATCACGGAGGCCCGCTGCTGGACGCCCCCGGACGCCGCGCCGAATACCCCGGTGACGCCGCCGACGGCGACCCCGCAGTCCTCCAACACCTGACCCCCGGCTCCCGCGCTCCGGTGGACCACCTCCTCCGCACCCTCGCCGCCGTCCCGCCGGGCTGTTGCATCCTGGACCTCGGCTGCGGCACCGGCCTCCGCGCCGAACCGCTGGCCCGGCTCGGCTTCGACCTCCATGCCTGCGACCTCGATGCGGACGCCGTGGCCCACGCCCGCCGGCGGCTGGCTCCCCTCCTGCCGGATGACGCCCCCGACCGCCGCATCACCCGGCTGAGCCGCCTCGATGCGCTGGACTATGAAGATGCGTCGTTCGACTGGGTCGTGGCCGGGGACCTCCTGGCCCACGCCCATCGTGACGGGGTGCTCCCGACCCTGTTGCACGAGATCCGCCGGGTGCTGAAACCGGGAGGCTGGCTCTATGCCGACGTCCCCGCCGGGGCAGACCCCGCCGGCGACGCGCTCCCGGACGCGCCCGGCCCCGGCTTCTCCCCGGCCTCGCTGGAGGCTGCCATGGCCGCGGCCAACCTCGCCGTGGCCGAGACACCGAGCCTCCTCGACATGCAGCCACCCCGCCTCCTGGCCATCTTCCGCCGCGTGGACCCGGACACACCCCGGTAATCCAGACGGGAATCCACGTCCTCGCCCCCCGATCCATCCGCTCCGCAACCCCTGTCCCACCATGCCGGATGACCTCCCCACCCCCGCCCGCACCAACCGGAGCCGTGCCCTCTTCGACCGGGCCCGGCAGGTGATTCCCGGCGGCGTCAACTCCCCCGTGCGCGCCTTCAAGAGCGTCGGCGGCACCCCGCTCTTCATCGAGCGTGCCGAAGGCGCCTACCTCTACGATGCCGACGGCAACCGCTACATCGACTATATCGGCTCCTGGGGGCCGATGCTCTTCGGCCATGCCGACCCCGACGTCGTGCAGGCCGTCCGGGACGCCGCGGGCCGCTCGACGTCCTTCGGCGCACCCACCGAGATCGAGATCCGCGTCGCCGAGTTGATCTGCGAACTCGTGCCGTCCATCGAAAAGGTGCGCATGGTCAACTCCGGCACGGAAGCCACCATGAGCGTGGCACGGCTGGCGCGCGGCTACACCGGCCGCAACAAGATCATCAAGTTCGAGGGCAACTACCACGGCCACGCCGACTTCTTCCTGATCGCCGCCGGCAGCGGGGCGATGACCTTCGGCGAACCCAACTCCCCCGGCGTCACGCCGGGCACCGCGCAGGACACCCTCCTGGCGCGCTACAACGACCTCGATCACGTCCGCTCGCTCGTCGAGGCCAACGCCGGGGACGTCGCCTGCATCATCGTCGAACCCATCGCCGGCAACATGGGCTGCATCCCGCCCGAGCCGGGCTTCCTGGAAGGCCTCCGCCAGCTCTGCGACGCGCACGGCATCGTGCTGATCTTCGACGAGGTGATGACCGGCTTCCGCGTGGCACGCGGCGGGGCCCAGGAACGGCTCGGCGTCACGCCGGACCTGACCACCCTCGGCAAGATCATCGGCGGCGGGCTGCCCGTGGGGGCCTACGGCGGGCGGCGCGAGATCATGGACTACGTCTCCCCCTCCGGCCCCGTCTACCAGGCCGGCACGCTCTCGGGCAACCCACTGGCGATGCAGGCCGGCTACACGGTCCTCCGCAAGATCGCCAATACCCCCGACCTCTACGACCGCCTGGAACAGACCGGCCGGGCGCTGGAAGACGGCACCGCGGAGAACCTGTCCGACCTCGGGCTCGACCTCTACCACACCCGCGTCGGCTCGATGGGCTGTCTGTTCTTCAGCCGCCGCAAGGTCGTCGACTACGAGACGGCGGCCGCGTGCGACACCGCCGCTTACGCCCGCTTCTTCCATGCGATGCTGGCCGAAGGCGTGTACCTGGCCCCGTCGCAGTTCGAAGCTTTCTTCCTCTCGACGCGCCACGGGGACGACGAGATCGCGCACACGCTGGCCGCGCAGCGCCGGGCGCTGGAGCGGGCCATGACCCCGACGGCCTGACGCATCACCGCCCCCCTTGCGCAGGAGCGGCGGCGAGCGGACGCAGCCGGGCCATGAGCACGTCCGCCCGCATCGCGGGGGCGACCGGCAGCCCGGCGGCCTGTAGCATCCGGGCCACCCAGTGATTGCAATTGCTGAACAGGTGGTATCGCCCCCGCGCGGCGTAGAACCGACTCCGCCCGTAGAGCCCCGGTCCGAGCGGCCTGGCCCGCCCCGCTTCATCGACCTCCAGGGACGCCGCCATCGCCTTCAGCAGCCGGGTATGCGCCGCTGCCGAAAGCACCAGCCGCAACACCTCGCTCTCGCGGAAAAAGGCCACGGGGTCGCCGGGAATCGCCACGAGGTGGACCACGCTCGCCGTCGGCCAGAGCCCGGCCCGGAGCGTCGTCACAGGCCCCGGCGAGGGATCCATGTAGTAGGCCCGATCTCCCCAGCCCACCTCCACGAAGCGCCCCGGCACGAAGGCCGGCAACTCCGGCCAGAGCCGCTCGGCGCGGTCCCACGCCACCACGATGCCCACGTGCCAGCCATGGTGCACCAGGTAGATCGCCACCGAGTCGGCACGGCTGCCGGAGCCCTGAGGCATCAGCCCCATCGCCAGCACGAGCGCCATCACGGCCATACGCCGCCCCCGGATGGTCGAACGTCAGAGTCAGGGTCGGTCGGATCCGGGCTACGACCCGGCCGGGACGAGGCGAACGATGCGGCCCGGATTCTCCAGCGCCAGGTAGAGGTAGCCGTCCGGCCCGGTCTGGATGTCGCGGACACGCCCGCCCGCATTGAAGAGCACCTCCTGGTGCGTCACCCGCATCCCGTCGATCACGAGCCGGCGGACCTCCTGGAACTTGAGCGAGGAGACGAACAGATTGTTTTTCCAGTTCGGGAATCGATCTCCGGTGTAGAAGTCGATGCCACAGACGGCGATGGACGGCGTCCAGTGCAGGATCGGTTGCTCCATCCCCTCCTTCTCCGTCAGCTCGGTGATGATGGTGCCGTTGTAATTGATGCCGTAGGTGATGACGGGCCAGCCGTAGTTGAGGCCCTTGCGGATGTGGTTGAGTTCATCGCCGCCGCGCGGCCCGTGCTCGGTTTCCCAGAGGTCGCCCGTGACGGGATGGATGGCCAGCCCCTGAGGGTTGCGATGGCCGTACGACCAGATCGAGGCGACGGCATCGGGCTCATCGACGAACGGGTTGTCGGCCGGGATACGGCCGTCGTCGTGCAGCCGATGGATCTTGCCGTTGGGCACGGTGAGGTCCTGCGCCCGGTCGCGCTGCCCCCGGTCGCCGATGGAGAAATAGACGAATCCGTCGTCGTCGAACACGATCCGGGAGCCGAAGTGGACGCCGCGCGAGGTGTAGAGGTCCTGCGGTGCACGGAACAGCACGGTCGGCTCGGCGAGCCGCATGCCATCGAGCCGGGCGCGGAGCAGGGCCGTGAAGCCGGCATCGTCCCCGTCGGCCTTCGGGTCGGTGAAGGTGAGGTAGATCAGCCCGTTCGCGGCGAAGTTCGGGTGGAGTTGCACGTCCAGCAGTCCACCCTGCCCTGCATCGCGCACGGCCGGCACGCCGTCGATGGGGTCGGACAGGGACCCGTCCGTATCGACGTACCGCAGCCGCCCCTCTTTCTCCGTCACGAGCATCCGGCCGTCGGGCAGGAAGGCCATGCCCCACGGGGTTTCGAGGCCTTCGGCGAAGCGCTCCACCTGGAAGGCGTGTTCTTCGGACTCGTGCACGTCGTCATACACCGTTTCCTGCCGAACCAGCCGGCCGGCGGTCATGCCGGCGATGAGCAGCAGCGCCACCGGGGCGAGCCACCGGAGCCATCGGGTCTTACCTGGGGTCATGATACAGATCCTCGTTGATGCGTGTGGGGTCCGGCAGGAGCCAGAGAACGGCCGGGATCCTCCTTACCGGCCGGCGCAGGACGGCGTTCCCGGCTTCGGCGATACCGCCCCGGCACGGGGCTTCAGTACATGGCGGCGGCGGGCACGTCCGGATGCGCCTGCACGTAGGCGACCAGCGCGGGCAGGTAGTCGGCCAGCGCCGGGCACGCGATGCCGCTGCCGTCCAGGTCGCGGAGGGTGTTCGTGCAGGTATACCGCGTGGGATGGGAGAAATAGGGCAGCGCCTGCGGCTCGATGCCGGTCCAGCGGGCGAGGCCCGGCACGTGGGTCATGAGCGCCAGCGAGGGTCCCAGCGGCAGCCGGAGGCGCAGCAGCCGCCGCCCGGTGGCCTGCTGGATCCGCCGCAGGACGCCGTCCACCGTCTCGGGCCTGGGATCGGCGAGATGGTAGACGCGGCCGACCGTCTCGGGCCGCGCGCTGAGGTAGGCCAGCGCGTCGATGACATAGTCCGACGGCACCAGGTTGACCTCGACGCGGTGCGGATCGCCGAACAGCGGCATCGGGGCGACGCGCTGCCAGCGCAGCACCCATCGGATGAGGTAATACGGCCCGTCGTACTTCTGCGTGGCCCCCGTCCGGCTGTCTCCGACGACGATGGCGGGGCGATAGACGGTCGCCGGCAGGCTCTGCCGCATGGCTTCCTGCACGGCCACCTCGGCCAGGTACTTGGTCTCCTCGTAGTGGTTGTTGAAGCGCTGCCCGACGTCGAGGTCGTCCTCGGAGAAGACGCCGTCGTAGCGACCGCTCACGTAGCAGGTGCTCACGTAATGCAGGCGTTGCAACGCGCCACACCCGGCCGCCATGTTCAGGATGTGGCGCGTGCCGTCGACGTTCACCCGCATCCCGACCTCCCGCCGAACGCCCAGGTCGTACACGGCGGCCAGGTGGTAGATGGCCTCGGTGTCCGCCTGCAGGGCTGCACGGTCGGAGGCCTCCAGCCCCAGATCGGGCCGGGTGATGTCGCCCTCGACGAGACGGAGGCGGCCCTGTGCGGCGGGGCGGTCTGCCTCCAGCGCGGCCACGCGGGCCGCCGCGACGTCGCGAAAGCGGGGCTGCACCAGACACGTCACCGTCGTCCCGGCTCCGGCACGTTCGAGCAGGCGCTCGACCAGCGCGCTCCCGAGAAAGCCGGGAAATCCGGTGACGAACCAGGTGGGCATGGGAACCTCTTGCTCAACGCAGACGGACGCCGACGTCCTCGGCCCCGTCCTGCCAGAGGCGTTCGAGCGCCCGTACCTGCTCGGGATAGCGCTCGGCCAGATCTCGCAGCGACGCGGGGCGGCTCCGGTAGACGTCCGGAGGCATCGGGACAGGCGGATTCTCCGCGAAGGTAGCCGCCCCGGCCGGGAAGGTCAACGGCCACGGGCGCGCGCAGAAGCCCGCCGTCGGGCATCCGGTCGACGCGTCGTCAGGGACTCCCGGTACGGACGGGCCACAGCGGGATCAGCACCCCGACGGCGGCACTCGACGCCGCAAAGCGCGCATCATACCCGAGCGAGATCAGATAGGCGATCAGCGCCATCCCGAACAGAAAGAGCACGATGAACAGCAGCGTCAGCCCCAGCGGGGTGTGGCCCGTCTGGAACGGTGCGGCGACCTCCTCCGGACGATCCGCCACCGGGGTGCCACTCCGGGATGCCGTGCGCGTCGTTGCGGCGCGGCGCGGGGCCGGCGCCACGGCATCGGCGTCCGAGACGGCGGTCAACGTCTCCGCTGCGCTCCAGTCCCACCAGGCCGCGTCCGTACCGGCCTGCACGCGCCAGTAGTAGGTGGCCCCGTCCTCGGGCAAGAGGCTGTAGAGGGTCAGCGAGGTGGTGTCCGGCAGGGGCAGATCCACGGCCACCGACTGAAACGCCGCGTCGGCGCTGACCTGGATCCGATAGCGGGTCGCCCCCTCGACGGGCTCCCAGGTGAACGTGACGGCACCGCCTTCGACCGGCTCCCCGCCGGTCGGTGCCAGCAGGTGCGGAACCGTGGCCGTCGACGCGGCCATGACGCTGGAAGGGGTAGTAGTCGTTGTAGCGGCCATGATCGGGTGAGGGGTCTGTTGAAGGAAAACGAAAGGCGTCTCAGGGTTCAGGCCGGCGAGGTGCGCTCGTCCTGCTCCTCGCCGGGCGGGAGGTCCTCGTCGAGCAGGATCCGGATGGCCGGCGTCTCGACGTCGTCGAACTGCCCGCTGCGAACGGCCCAGTAGAAGGCACCGACACCGGCGGCGGCCAGCAAGAGGGCCAGGGGAACCAGGAAGTACAGGATCGACATGGCGGCAGGGGTCAGGCAGCCGGACGGACGGCGGCGGCGGGCGGAGACGCCACGGCGGCCTCGTCGGCGTCCGGCGCATGGGGCCGGAAGGTGGGCTGGAGGATGGAGGACGTCACGACGATCAGGGAGCTGATCGGCATGGCCACGGCGGCCACCAGCGGGCTGACGAGGCCGGCCATGGCGGCGGCGGCTCCGGAGAGGTTGTAGGCCAGCGAGAAGGCGAGATTCCGCCGGATGAGGCGCATGCTCCGGTCGGCCCCGCGGAGCAGATCCAGCACCGGCTGCAAGCCGGCCCGGGTCAGGAACACGTCGGCCGCCACGAGGCTGGCGGTGCTGCCCCCCTGCACGGCGATGCCCACGTCGGCCGCCTGCAGGGCGATGGCATCGTTGACCCCATCCCCCACCATCGCGATGGTCTGCGCCCGCGCTCGCCGCAGCTCCTCCACGAACGCTTTCTTGCCTTCGGGGTTGACGTGCCCGTGTACCTGCGACCGCGGCACGCCCAGCTCGTCCGCCACGGCCTGCACGACCTGCGGGTGGTCGCCGGAGAGGATGTAGACGGCTTTCCCACGGGCCTGCAACGAGGCCACGAGGCGGCGGGAATCGACCCGCAGACGATCCCCGAACGCCAGGACGGCCACCACGCGCCCGTCGACCGCGACGGCGACCGGGGTGTAGCCCTGTTCGGCGAAACGGGCCACGGCCGACGCACGGGCCGCCGGCATGAGCTTCGTCTGAGCCACCACCCACGGCGGCCGCCCCACGCACACCGGCCGGCCGTCGACCTCCCCGCGGACGCCCTGACCGAGCACGTGCTCCCGCCGCGTCACCCGGGGCGTCGCCGGCGGCGTTCCGGGCACCGCACACGCCCCGGCGGCCCGCACCAGCGCCTGCGCAATCGGGTGGGCACTCTCCGCCTCCAGCGCCGCGGCCAGATCCAGCACCCCCGCATCACCGTCGACGTCCACCAGCGCCAGCGTCCCCTCGGTGAGCGTCCCGGTCTTGTCCAGGATGATCGTGTCGAGCCGAGCGAGGTGCTCGAGGGCGGCGTCGGTCTTGATGAAGATGCCGATGCGGGCGGCGCGCCCCGCGGCCACCGCCATCGCCAGCGGCGTCGCCATGCCGAGGGCACAGGGGCAGGTGATGACCAGCAGCGCCACCACGTGGGGGACGATCTCGGACGGCGCGAGGGCGGCCCAGAGCAACGCCGTCAGCCCGGCCAGGGCCAGGACCGCCAGCACGAAGTAGCCTCCGAGGCGGTCGGCCAGGAGCACGACGGGGGCTTCGCGGCCGGCGGCGTCGCGCACCCACGCCAGGAGCCGCCCCACGCGGGTATCGTCGCCGGCGGCGTCCACGCGCACCCTGAGCGGCGCGCTGAGGTTCGTGGCGCCGGCCTGCACGGCATCGCCCGGCCCCACCGGCACGGGGCGGCTCTCGCCCGTGAGCACCGCGTTGTTCACCGTCGATGCCCCCTCGTCGACGACGCCGTCGACCGGCAGCACCTCGCCGGCGGGGACCACCACCCGGTCGCCCGCCGCCAGGTCTTCGACCCGCACCGTCTCCGCCGCGCCGTCGGGCCGGAGGCGGCGGGCCATCGACGGCATCAGCGCCAGCAGCCGCTCGGTCGCATCCCCGGCCAACCGCCGGCTGCGCACCTGGAGCCATCGCGCCGTGAGCAGCGCCGCCACGAGCACCGTGATCGAGTCGAACCAGACCTCGCCCTGCCCCGTGACGGTGGCCACGGTGCTGTCGGCAAAGCCCACGAGGATGCCCAGCGCAATGGGCGTGTCCATGTGGAGGCGGCGCCAGTCCCGGCTGCGGGCAGCCCGCCGCACCGAGGCCCAGGCCCGGCGGAAGAACTCGCTCCCTCCGTAGAGCACGGCCGGCACGGCCAGCAGCAGGCTCAGCCACCGGGCCGCCCCGGCCAGCGCCGGGTCACGCACGACGTCCAGCCCCGCGTAGAGCGCAAAGGCGATCAGCATGACGTTGCCCGCCAGCGCCCAGCACACGCCGACCTTGACGAGCAGCCGCCGCTCGGCTTCGCTTCGCCGGGCCGAGGCATCACGCCGTACCGGATGCGCCACGTAGCCGAACCCGGCCAGCCAGCGCACCACGTCGGACAGGCGCACCGCTTCCGGTCGCCACGTCACGTCCAGCCGCGCCCGCGGCAGATCCAGCCGCGCCTCCAGCACCCCGGGCACCTCCTGCGGCATCCGCTCGACCAGCCACACGCAGGCGGCACAATGCACCCCGTCCAGGTAGAGCTGTACGCGGCGCACGCCGGGCGTGACGACCTGCGTATCCTCCTCCAGGAAGGCGGCGCTGTCCACCTCGGACAGCACCAGCGCGTCCACATCCGTCCGCGCCGGCTGCGGGTCCGGGCGGCGCTCCGCGACTCCGCGAAGGCGGTAATACGCCTCGTCGAAGCCGGCCGCACGCAGCGTCTCGAAGACCGTCCGGCACCCGGTACAGCAGAACCACGGATCCCCGCCCACGGGATGCCGCCCCACGGGCAACCCGCAATGCGCGCAGGGCGTCTGCGGATCCGGGGGATCGAGCGGGCGATGAGAAGCGGACGTGGTCATGGGACACAGAACCGGCCGAGATGCTAGCGGGGGACGTCCCGCCGGAGGCTGATTTCGTAGACATCCTCGCCGCGCCGGGCGAGCAGGTCGAAGTCCCACAGCCCCGGCCTCAACACCGGCAGCATCGCTTCGTAGCGGCCGGGCACCTCGTCGACCGGAACGAGCGGGGCCTCGCCGACGACGCCGGCCCGCTCGGGGCGGCGCGCCTGCACCGTCCCCGTCAGCCCCGTCACCGGCGCCCCGTCGGCATCGTGCACGGTGAACTGCACCGCCCGGAGGGAAGCCGAGGGGGCGCGATCCAGCACCTGCACCGCCGTCGTCCACCCCAGCGCCCGGCTCGCCGCCCGCCGCGCCGCGATGGCGTCCCAGTTGGACGCCTTCTCGTAATAATCCTCGATCACCTGCGCCCCCCCGTCCGAGTGCGCCGCGATCATCGTCACCACCGCGCTGGTGATGCCGGTCAGCAGGATCGCCACGATGAACAGCGGCCAGGCAATGTGGGGCGGAAGACGGTATCTCATGGTCCAGCTACCTGACACGTTGAGAGCGTGCGCTCGGAGAACGCGAAATCGGGCGTTTCGTCATCCCCGACTCCGATCGAGGATTCGGGAAAAAGGCTCATCCGGCCTGAAGCCGTCCTGGATGCCCGCCTGCGCGGGGATGACGGCGAGAACACAGAGAGCCACGATTCAGGATGACGGACCGAGCAGCGGGAAGGTCATCTCCTCGACCGTGCCGTCGTCGAACGAGACGACGAGGGTGCTCTCGACGGTGCCGTTCGTGAAGGCCTCCGGCGGGACGATGATCCAGGCTTCGAAGCGGCTCATCTGCTGTGCCTCCAGCGGCACGGGCATCACCCCGACGGGCTGCACGCGCGCGCCGGCGGGGGCCGTCACGTCGATCGTGAAGGCGGTGGCCTTCGGCGTCTGGTTGCGGACGCGAAAGCGCAGGCGGTTGGCGATCTGTCCGTCCGGCAACACCACGAACGGCTCGCCCGGTGCGCGGACGACGTTGACGTCGTACTGGCCCCGAGACACCAGCGCCACGGTGAACAGCGTGCCCACGACGAGCATCAGCAGGGTGTAGATGACCGTGCGCGGGCGGACGATGCGCGTCGGCTCCCCGGCCAGCGCCCGCTCGGAGGTGTAGCGGATCAGCCCGCGGGGCTTGCCCACCCGGTCCATGATCTCGTCGCAGGCATCGATGCACTGCGTGCAGGCGATGCACTCCATCTGGAGGCCGTCCCGGATGTCGATGCCGGTGGGGCAGGTGCGGACACAGGCCAGGCAGTCGATGCAATCACCCAGGCCGTCCCGCTTTTTGCCCTTGCCGCGCGGCTCGCCCCGGTGCTCGTCGTAGGAGACGATGAGCGAATCCGGATCCAGCAGCACCGACTGGAAGCGGGCATAGGGGCAGGTGATGGTGCACATCTGCTCCCGGAAGTACCCGAAGTCGAACAGGATGAGGGCCGTCGTGAAGGCCATCATCACGAAAAACCCCCAGTGCTCGAACGGCGACCCCTGCATCCACGTCAGCAGGCGGTCCCAGCCCACGAAGTAGGCGACGAAGACGTGCGCCAGCGCCAGCGAGATCACCAGAAAGATGGCCAGCTTCAGCCCTTTCCGCCAGAGCTTGTCGAAGGTCCAGGGGCCCTCGTCCCGTCGCTTGCGGACGTGCTCCTTGCCCTCGATGAGCCGTTCGATGGGGCGAAAGACGAACTCCAGGTAGACCGTCTGCGGGCAGGCCCATCCGCACCACACGCGCCCGAGCAGGGCGGTGAAGAGCACGATGCCCAGCCCCAGCCCGACGGCCAGCAGCAGCAGCAGGAACGTGTCGGTCGGGTAGAAGGCGGCCCCGAACAGGTAGAACTCCCGGCGCACGACGTCCAGTAGCACCGCCGGGTGGCCGCCGATCCGAAGGAGGGGCAGCGCCACGAACAGAGCGATCAGCGCCCATCCCACCACCAGGCGCCGGCGGTAGAACCGTCCTTTGCTCGGCACGGGGTAGATCCACCGGCGGTTCCCCTCCCGGTCCAGCGTCGAGAGCACCGCCTCGGGCGACTCCAGCACTCCGACGTCGTCGGCATCGATGAAGGACGTGCTCATGATTCCTCCGCGTTGAGTCTCCGGCCTCCTCCGTCTACCTGCGTGCCCGCGTCAGGATTCCGCATCCACGACGCGCTCGCCCTGGGGCTCTTTCGGGTTCGGCGGATTCGTCCCCTTCAGCGACGCCACGTAGGCCGTCAACTGCGCGATCTCCTGTGGCGAGAACTGCACGCTCCAGGCGGGCATGCCTTTGGCCGGCACCCCCTCGGCGATCACCGTGTAGATGTCCGTCAGCGTACCGCCGTGGAGCCAGTATTCGTCCGTCAGGTTGGGGCCGATGAGGCCCTGCCCCTGATCCCCGTGGCAGGCGGCACAGACGGTGGCGTAGTGTCCGGCGCCGGCTTCCACCATGGCCGGATCGCCGGCGTACCCGGCCAGCGTGGCGGCATCGGCTTCGAAGGTCGGGTTCGCCGCGGCATAGGTGGCGCGCATCGTCTCCAGCTCGGCCAGTCCCTCCGCCAGATCCTCCTCGTAGGTGTCGATGAACCCGGTATTGATACCGATGAGGTAGATCGGCGCAAAGACGACGGTGATCCAGAACAGCCAGAGCCACCAGCCCGGCATCGGGTTGTCATACTCCCGGATGCCGTCGTACGTGTGGCCTTTGATGACTCTGTCGCGCTCCCCGCCGGACGGGGCGGGTGCTTCGTGATGCGGTTGGGTGCTCATAGGGGTCGGTGATTCCGTGCATCGAGGTGGACGGGACGTTCCAGATCGTCGTCCAGGGGCATGTGCCGGGCGGCCTCGCACTCCTGCCGGGTCATCAGGAAGACGCGAATCAGGATCAGCACGAAGGCGAAGAAGAAGGCCAGGAGCCCGATCTCGGCCAGGGCGCCGGTCTCCATCGCGTGGAGCGTTTCTTTCATCATGGCAGGAGCAGGGTCACGTGGTCAGGACGGCGAGCCGGGCGAGGTCACTCCCCGGCGGCGAGGGCCGGGCCGGACGGAGCCGGGGCGGACGGGGCCGGGCCGGACGGAGCCGGGGCGGACGGGGCCGGGGCCGTCTCGGCCGTCCGGATGTCCGTCCCGAGGCGTTGCAGGTAGGCGACGAGGGCGACGATCTCGCGGTCGGCCAGCCCGGCCGGCCCGCCCTGGGCCTCCACCTCGGCGGCGATCTCCCGGGCCTGCCGGCGGGCATCGTCCACGGCCTGCGCGATCTCGACCTCGCTGTAGGGCGTTCCCAGGCGCTGCAACACCCGCAGCTTGCGCGGCAGGTCGTCCAGCTTCAGCGGCTTCTCCAGGAGCCACGGATACGGCGGCATGATCGAGCGCGGGCTCGTCGACCGCGGATCTTCCATGTGGCGGACGTGCCACAGGTGCGGGTACTTGCCGCCGACGCGGTAGAGGTCGGGGCCGGTCCGCTTGGAGCCCCACAGGAAGGGCCGCTCATAGACCGTCTCCCCGGCCTTCGTGTACTCGCCGTAGCGCTCCAGTTCGTGCCGGAAGGGGCGCACCGTCTGCGAATGGCAGTTGTTGCACCCTTCGCGGATGTAGATGTCCCGCCCGGCTAGCTCCAGCGGCGTAAAGGGCCGGACGGATTCGATGCGCTGCACGCTGTCGTCGATGAGCACCATCGGCAGGTATTCGACGAGCCCGCCGACGAGGATGGAGATGGTGACCAGCACCGTGAAGACCAGGGGCCACCCCTCCAGCCGCCGGTGCAAGCCGTTGGGTTTGATGAATCGAGCCATGACGCAGGGTTGGCAATCGGTTGGATGCAGGAGGAAGGACGGCTCAGGCCGCGGCGGGCTGAGCGGCGGCGGCCGGTGCCGGTGCGGCGAACGTCGGATCCGGCAACGACTTCGGCGCCTGGCGGATGGTCATGTACACGTTCACCATCAGCATCACCACGCCGCTCAGGTAGAGCAGCCCGCCGATCAGGCGGACCCAGTACATGGGCACGATCTGCACGACGGTCTCCATGAAGTCGGGGTACATCAGCCGCCCGGCTTCGTCGAAGGCCCGCCACATGAGGCCCTGGGTGATGCCGGAGGCATACATCGCCAGCACGTAGAGGAGGATGCCCAGCGTGCCCGTCCAGAAGTGCGCGTTGGCCAGGCGCTCGCTCCAGAGCTTCGTGCGCCACAGCCGCGGCAGCAGCCAGTAGATCATCCCGAACGTCATGAAGCCGTTCCAGCCGAGCGCCCCGCTATGCACGTGCCCGATCGTCCAGTCCGTGAAGTGGCTCAGCGCGTTGACCGACTTGACCGAGAGCATCGGCCCTTCGAAGGTCGACATGCCGTAGAAGGTGATGCCGATCACGAACATCTTGAGCACCACGCTGTCGCGCAGCTTGTGCCAGGCGCCGCGCAGGGTGAACAACCCGTTGATCATCCCGCCCCAGCTCGGCATCCACAGCATCACGGAGAACAGCATGCCCAGCGTCACGGCCCACTCCGGCACGGCGGTGTAGTTCAGATGGTGCGGCCCGGCCCAGATGTAGATGAAGACGAGGCTCCAGAAGTGGACGATGGAGAGGCGGTAGGAGAACACCGGCCGCTCGGCCGCCTTCGGCAGGAAGTAGTACATCAGCCCCAGGAAGGGCGTCGTCAGGAAGAAGGCCACGGCGTTGTGTCCGTACCACCACTGCACCAGGGCGTCTTGCACCCCGGCGTAGATCGGGTAGCTCTTCATGAAGCTCACCGGCAGCGCCAGGCTGTTGCCCACGTGCAGCACGGCCACGGTGATGATGGTGGCAATGTAGAACCAGAGCGCCACGTACATGTGCCGCTCCCGCCGCCGCTGGAGCGTGGCGAAGAAGTTGACGGCGAAGACGATCCACACGACGGCGATGGCGACATCGATGGGCCACTCCAGCTCTGCATACTCCTTGCTCGTGGTCAGGCCCAGCGGCAACGTGATCGCCGCCGCCACGATGATCGCCTGCCATCCCCAGAAGTGGATGCGGCTCATCAGGTCGCTGTACATTCGCGCCTTGCAGAGCCGCTGCGTGGAGTAGTAGATGGCAGCAAAGATGGCATTGCCCGCGAAGGCGAAGATCACCGCGTTGGTGTGCAACGGCCGCAGCCGGCCGAAGGTCAGGTACTCGCCCAGGTTGGCCGGCCAGAACGGCAACTGCAACGCGATGAGGACCCCGACGAGCATGCCCACGAAGCCCCAGATGACCGTCGCGAGCACGAACAGCCGGACGATCTGCTCGTCGTACGAGAAAAGCTGGACATTCGACGATCCCGGGGCCGCGGTCGTCGAGGCCGGCGTGGTACGGGTCTGCTCCATAAAGCGTAGGGGATTGTCCGCGAGGGAGGCCGTGAAAACGATGGCGCAATTAACCGCTCGCGGACCCGCAACCGTGACGGAGCTTGCGCCCCCGCCTGCGTAAGCAAATCCTTGCCCGACATGTGGGGGATCGACCTACACGCATGCGGGGGATCCCGGCCTGTCACCCCCCCTCCATGCGGACACCGAGGATGCGGACACCGAGGCCCCGGCTCCACGTCGCTCCCCTCCCTGGACAGCCCGCGTGCCGACCAGGCCCTCCAATGGGCTGCTCAAGCCGCCGGATAGGTGTAGGTGATCCGGTAGGCCTGCCGCGGATCGGACCCCTCGGCGAAGGGATGACCGGCCAGATCGACCCAGGCGTGCCCTTTCAGCTTCCCGTTCTCCTTGGCCACCCCGAAGTGGATGTGCACGGGGTAGCCCCACTTCCGCATGTAATGGAAGAGGATGAGCGAGCGCTTCATGCAGAAGTCGGAGCCGTAGATCAGGCTCAGCAGCCCGGTGACGAGAACGTTGAGCCGGCGCAGGGACACCGCGGGCCGCACCCGATCTGCCGGGGGGGTGTCGAAGCGACGCACCAGGTCGTCGAGCGGCATGCGTCGCTGGAGCAGCAGAATCTGTCCCAGCAGCCCGCTCATCTGCACCAGCAGCCACACATCCAGGGGGCGCAGCTTCCGGGCGCGCGACAGCAGCCGTACGTAGCGGTTTCGATACAGAGCCAAGGGAAGGGTCGCCATCCGGGTTCGCTGGTGGGCCGCTAGCCCTGCGGCCGAGGGCGCCTCCGGGACGCCGGCCGCCACGGGCTGCGTGGTGTCATATACGCTCGATCAGGGATACGATCCCCCTTCGTTGCCGGCACGCAACCTACATACCCGGCGGCGCCGACGGCGTGTAGCTTTCACCCCCGGCGGATGCGCCTCTGGCGCGGCTCTCCGAAGACGCCATTTGCTCTCCTCTCTTTCCGTCCCGTGTCGAGGCCTTCATCCCATGCGCAATACGGAAATCAATTCGATACCATCCCTTCATCTTATTCATTTTTTGACGAACATCTTAACAATCAACTAATTTTATTACGATCACTACGTAAGATCTTCTGTGACGAACCAGCCACCAGGCCAGTCAGATGAGACGTACCGAACTCGGCATTCAGGAGGGAGATTACATTTCCCTGCGTGATATAGCTCGCATCGTACGCCGGGCCCGCAGCGAGCAGGGCCTGTCCGAAAACCAGGCGGCGCAGGCGCTCGGCGTCCATGTCCACTCCGTCAAGCAAGCCGAAGGCCAGCCCCACCGGGACCTGCTGCGGCTCCGCCGGCGCATCCTGGAACGCTTCACCGGCTACACGCTGGACGGGCCATACTACCAGATCCGCCGCAAGGACTGACGCGGATCAGCCGGGATCGTGCGCATCGGCCGGCAGGCCCTCCAGCGCGAGGCGGGCGTTCTGATAGGCCGGGTCGTCCGTCACCTCTCGTCCAAACCAGGCCGGCGGCCGGAAGCGCTGTGCCGCCTCGGGCGTCGGAAACTCCACCTCGACGGTTCGCAGCCCGGCCAGCTCGCCGTGGTACACGTCGAGCTCTGCCGTCCCCCCCGGCACCGGCACGCGGTAGCGGGTCTTCTCGACGCGGCGCCCGTGGGTATGCGGCCAGAGGGCCTCGAACTGGGTCCGGGACAGCGGCAGCTCCACTTCGGTCCGCATGAGCCCCCGCCCGGCCTTGACGGCGAGCACGTACCGCTCGCCCTCCTCGCGCACGCGCACGACGACGGGGTCGTCCGTCACGGCCAGATACCCCTGCCGGAGGACGACGCCCGGACGGCGCTCCAGGTCGTCCGGCAGCGTGCGTACGAGGTACTTCCGCTCGATCTCGGTGTGCATGGTTCCGGGGAGATACCGACCCGCCGGCGCAGGGTCAGGCCCGCCGCCACGGGCCGCTGATGGCCAGCGTCACGCCGGCCGTCTGGATGTTGACGAACAGCGTCGTGCCGTCCGGTGAAAACGTGGCGCCGGCGAATTCCGAGTCGTTGACGGCATTTCGAGCGAACTTGTAGATCTCTCCGGCCGGCGTGATCCCCACGAGGAACTGTTCGCCGGAGCCATCCTCACACACGATGAGATCACCCCAGGGGGCGACCGTGAGGTTGTCGGCGTTGTCGATCAGGCCGCCGTCGTTGGGCTCGACGAACAGCTGCAGGCGGCCGGGGCGCTGCGTCTCGCCGGGCCGGCCTTCGTCCGGGGAAGGCACATACCGCCAGATCTGTCCTTTGCGGGCAGAGCCGCCGTTGGTGCAGGCAAAGTAGATGGCATCGCGGCCGTACCACATCCCTTCGCCACGGGCGAAGCGGGCCGCCCCGGCCTCGTAGCCCCGAAGGCGCAGGTCGTCCTCCGGCGCCTCGATGTCCTCCAGGTCGATCCAGCGGACTTCCAACGTCGTACCGGCCGGCACGAGGCGTTCGTCCCAGTTGCGCGTGTCCAGGCTGGGCCGGTCGAGCACGGCCAGAGCCTGCAATCGTCCGCCGGCAGCCAGCCGCCCGGGTTCATTCGGAATGTAGCGATACAGCAGCCCGTCGTGGCGGTCCTCGGTCTGATAGACGATGCCGCTGGCGGGATCGACGGCGACGGCTTCGTGATTGAAACGCCCCATGGCGGTGAGCGGAACGGGATCGGCCAGGGCGGGCGTGGCCGTGGCCGGCACCTCGAAGTTGTACCCGTGATCCCGGAGGCAATGCTCGTCGGCGCGCTGCACGGTTTCCTCGCAGGTGATCCAGGTGTTCCAGGGGGTCGGCCCGCCGGCGCAGTTGCGCAGGGTGCCGGCCAGGCTGAGGAACTGCCGCTCGACGCGGCCGGTGCGCGTGTCGAAGACCAGCGTGGTGGTTCCCCCGAGGCACGTGACCTCGCCTCGCGCCCGGTCGTAGAGCTTCTCCGCCGGCACCCGGTCGAGCAGCCGGTTGCCCGGCCCGAAGGCCCCGTCGCCGGCGCCCACGTTGGTTTCATGGTTTCGGACGAGGACCGTGAGGCCGTTCGGGCCTTCGAATGCGGCCATGCCGTCGGGGCGGCCCGGCACGAAGAGGCCATCGTCCATGGGGTCCCCCGCCCGCGAGAGGATGCGGTAGGTGAAGCCGTCGGGCAGATCCAGGATCTTCTCGGGATCGGGGCGCAGCGGCCCGAAGCCGTAGGGAATGGCATCTGTCCGCGGGGAGGAGGCACATCCCATCCCGAAGAGGGTGTGCAGGCCGGTGAAACCGAGGGCAACGGCGCCGGCCTGTCGGAGAAATTGGCGTCGCGTGGGGATCATCGTGGGGACGAAGGGCATCGGAGGTGAAACGAAGACGGGGGCCGGGGCACGCCGGCCCCGCCATGATACACCACGGTTGGATCAATCGCGTTAACCGTACATTACGACGCCCCGACACGCCCTGACGAAGACACGCATGCGGAAGACACGTCTCTCCGGCCGGCGAGGCAGCTGGCTGGCCGGATTCATCCTGCTGGCCTGCGGCTCCCTCCAGGCGCAACCGGCCCCCCTGCCCCGCGCCCACGCCCACAACGACTACGAGCACCCCCGCCCGCTCCTGGATGCCCTGGCCCACGGGTTCTGCAGCGTCGAGGCGGACGTCCACCTGGTCGACGGGCAGCTCCTGGTGGCCCACGACCCGGAGGACGTGCAGCCGGGGCGGACGCTCCAGCGCCTGTATCTCGACCCGCTGCGGGAACGCGCGCTGCAACACGGCGGACGCATCTATCCGAACAGCGACGTTCCCTTCTATCTGCTGATCGACATCAAAACCGAGGCCGAAGCCACGTATGCCGTCCTCCGGGACGTCCTCCGGCGCTACGCCGACCTGCTCACCATCTTCACCCCCACGGCTCGCGCCGAGGGGGCGGTCACGGCCATCATATCCGGCAACCGTCCCCGCGCCACGATGGCCGCCGAACCTATCCGCTACGCCGCGTACGACGGTCGCCTGGAGGATCTGAGCGCGTCCCGTCAGGAACCGCCGACCTTCATTCCCCTCATCAGCAGCCACTGGTTCAGCGTCTCGCGCTGGTCCGGTGACGGGCCGATGCCGCCGGCCGATCGGGCCGAGCTCGAGCGCATCGTGTCCACG
Source organism: Roseithermus sacchariphilus (assembly GCA_003285105.1). Lineage (GTDB taxonomy): Bacteria > Bacteroidota > Rhodothermia > Rhodothermales > MEBIC09517 > Roseithermus > Roseithermus sacchariphilus. Next base: position 3,730,530 of record CP030158.1, read on the forward strand.
GCGCACGCCCAGGGCCGCCTCGTCCGCTTCTGGGCCACCCCGGACGATCCGGTCGTCTGGCTGACGCTCTACGAGGCGGGCGTCGACCTGCTGAACACGGACGACCTGCGGGGCCTACAGGCGTTCCTCCTGGCGGCCTCGCCACGATGAGCGCGGCGGAAGACGGGGTGGCCGGCACGCTCCGGGCCGACCGGCCCCGCCTCAGCGGCGGCCGTCGAGGGGCAGGGCCTGACGGACCCGCCCGAAGTTGGCGCGGTCCGGATCCATGGCGAGGACCTCGATCTCGTAGCCGTCGCCCTCCGGGACCCTCAAGCGGCCCTCGTAGACGCTCGTCTCGCCGGCATAGGCCAGCGGCGTCTCGGCGACGACCTCATCGCCAGCCATGAGGCGCGCCACGATGGTCATGGCACGGCTATCCCACAGCCCGCCCGGCTCCGTGGGGCAGCCGCAGGTCATCCGCACGCGGGCGCGAACCCGCATGTCCTGGCCGGTGATCTCCCCCGGCGACGTCGGCTCCAGCAGTTCCACGATGAAGCCGTGAAGGGTCAATAGCACCCCCTCGCCGAGCACGTCCTGGCCCGGCACCAGCAGCAGCGTCTTCGAGGCACGTTGCAGCGCCTGCGGATAGCCCAGCGGCCCTTCGGCGGTGATCTCGACCCGTGTGGGGCGCTCCAGCATCAGTGTGGCCAGGAAGTGGGCGGCGCCCGGGGTGTCGTAGATCGTGGCCCCGCGGACGTGCGGCGTGCGCATGATCGCCTCGGTGCTGCCGGAGTTTCCCGTCTGCCGCCCCTCGGCCAGCACCGCCCCCGTCTCGGCGTCACGGATCACGATGTGCGCCCCGCCGACGGCATCCTGGATGATCTTGGCATCCTGCGAGATGGCGCGCACGAGCACGCGGGTGGGGGTCTGAGCCAGGCTCTGAGGCAGCCAACCGCCCGGCAGCCCTGCGGCACCGATCAACAGGAGAAGGAGGATCTTTACACGCATGGTCAGGGGATCACCACGATCCGGGTAGGTGAAACAGCGTTACGAGAGGGGTTGCTGCTGAAGCTGGCCGCAGACCAGCATACACAGCGCCGAGAGGGTCGGGTCGGCGATGGAGTAGATGGCATAGAGCCCGTCCTGGCGGCGTTGCACCAGGCCTTCCCGGGCCATGAGGCCGAGGTGTTTGCTCACGTTGGCCTGCTGCTGCCCGGTGGCCTCCACGAGCTCCTGCACGGTCATCTCGCCGTGGACGTGCAACTGGTTGAGCAGGAGCAACCGGGTCGGTTCGCCGAGCAGCTTGAACCGCCGCGCGGCCCGCTCCAGCATGGGCTGTGGGACGAGCTGATGCTTCATGGTCGTCATGGTACGTGAGCGGGGAAGGTCGTTAGATGACTCTGTTCACATTCAACCGATCCGTTATATTCCATCGCATGCCTCAGGATCCCTGCCTCGTCCTGCACGTACTCGTCCGAGCGATGTGCCACGGGCCGGAACCGGCACGACACATCCCCCCCGACCCGGAACTTCGCCTGCACCTGCGTAGAAAAAGGGCGTATCCCTGTACCGCCCCTCCGCCGCACCCCCAGAAGCCCGGCCGCAGGACGACGCCGCATCGACACCGAAGCATCGCACCGGAACCAGAACACCACACAGGAATATATACGCCGTTCCCGCGCCTGTCATGACAGGCGAGGACGACCATCCACCCTCCATCCGATAGACCCATGAGCGAGTTTCTGACCCAACCCTGGCCCTGGTACGTTGCCGGGCCGCTGATCGGCCTTTTGGTGCCGATGTTGTTGCTCTATGGCGGCAAGCAGTTCGGCATCTCGTCCAACCTGCGCCATCTGTGCGCGGCCACCTATCCGGGCCGGTTCGACTTCCTGAAGTACGACTGGCGCAGATCGGGGCTGTGGAACCTCACGTTTCTGGGAGGCATCCTGATCGGCGGCTTCATCGGAGGCGTGCTCCTGCGCAACCCGGACCCCATCGCCATTTCCCAGGCCACGGTAGCGGACCTGCAGGCGCTCGGCATTCAGGATTTCACCGGCTACGTGCCGGAGGACATTTTCTCCTGGAGCAACCTGCTCACCCCTTCCGGCCTCATCATCATCCTGGGCGGCGGCTTCCTGGTGGGCTTCGGAGCCCGCTACGCCGGCGGCTGCACCTCCGGCCACGCCATCTCCGGCCTGGCAGACCTGCAACTCCCCTCGCTGATCGCCGTCATCGGCTTCTTCGCCGGCGGTCTGATCGCGACGCACCTGCTCCTTCCGCTGATCCTGTAACCCCGCACCGCATACCGTGCCACAGCATACCGTGTATAGATCCATGAGCACACCCACCGGTACCGTCGCGGCGCCCGACCGGGGCACGACCAACCTCACGACGATGGACTTCGTCGTCTACCTCCTCCTCGGGATCTACCTCGGGGTGGTCTTCATGAAAAGCGAAGTGGTAGCCTGGTTTCGCATCCAGGAAATGTTCCGCTTCCAGGCGTTCCACATGTACGGCATCATCGGCTCGGCCGTGATCGTGGCGGCGGCCTCGGTCGCGGCCATCAAGAAGCTGGGCGTGAAAGATGCCCACGGCAACCCGATCACGATCCCCCCGAAAGAGATGGGGAAAGGCTATCGCTACTGGATCGGCGGGACGATCTTCGGGCTGGGCTGGGGTCTGCTGGGCGCCTGTCCGGGCCCCATCTTCGCGCTGCTGGGCAGCGGGGTCAGCGTGATGATCGTGGCCATCGTCGGCGCCATGCTCGGCACGTGGACGTACGCGGCCCTGCGCCCGCGGCTGCCGCATTGAGATCGACGTCGGGGCGGGTCCCGGTAGCGACGGCCATCGCGAAGGGACCCGCCCGTCGCCCACGGTTCCTCTGCGGGGCGGGCGTCTAGGGTTCCTCCGCGGGGCGGGATCGGAAGACCGGCTCGAACTCCTGCAGGGGCATCCCGTGGGCGGTGGACGGCTGCCCCGGGTCCCGCTCCAGCTCCATCTCGTAGGTGACGCGATCCGTCCGGTAGTAGCGACGCTGGAAGTAGATGCGGCGGCCGAGCTCCCCGAACGAGGTGCGTTCGATCAGGAGCAGCGCACGTCCGGGAGGCACCTGGAGCACCTCGGCCACCTCTGCAGGGGCATTGACGGCATCGAAGCGGTAGCGTCCACGCTCGATACGGAGGCCGTATTCTCGCTCCAGGATGCCGTAGATCGTGTCGCGGGCCAGATCGCGCCCCTCGATGAGCCGGGCATAGGTCACCGGCAGCCAGGTCTGGTCGAAGGCCATCGGCTCGCCGTCGCCCAAGCGCAGCCGGTCCAGCCGGAGCACCCGGGTGCCGGGTTCGACCTCCAGGGCTTCGGCCACGTGGGCCCCGGCCTCGACGAGGCCCTGATGCAGGACCCGTGAGGTGCCCTCGATGCCGGCCTGCTGCATATCCTCCAGGAAATCCGTCAGACGTACGAGGCCCTGCCGCACGCGGGTATCCTGCACGAAGGAGCCCAGGCCCTGCCGGCGATAGATGAGGTGCTCGTGTTCGAGGGTCTGGAGCGCCCGGCGAACGGTGATGCGGCTGACGCCGAACTGCTCGACGAGCTGGCTCTCGGAGGGAAGGCGGTCGTTCGGCTGGAAGGCGCCGGATGCGATGCGCTCGCGCAGCCAGTCGCTGAGTTGTTCGTGACGCGGGCGGCCGGACTTCAACGGACGGGACATGGTGTGGGGCGGACACGTTACGGAAAGACAGCGCCAAGATACGCGCTTTCGACCGGAAAGGATCACACCCCGGGTTACGGCTCGGCCGGGAAGAAGGCCGCCCACCGATCCCGGACGGCCTGCCGCTCGGCCGGTGACATCAGTAGCGTGAAGCGCCCGAGCGCCCGCTGCACCGCCATCAGATCGGAAAGGGCGTCGTACACGGCCTGTGCTTCCTGCACGCGGGCCGTCTCCAGGGTATGCTGGGCGTCGAGCAGGTCCAGCGTGGTCGCGGTGCCGAGGGCATAGGCTTCGCGAACGAGTGCCAGCGTCTGCTCGGCGGCGCGCACGGCCGTGCGGACCTCGGCGACGGCGGCCCGGGAAGCTCCGGCACGAAGGAGGCGGGCGCGCACGTCCTGCTCGATCTGCCGCCGTATGCGTTCGTCTTCCAGCTGGAGGCGGTGCAACGTCTCGGCGGCGCGACTCCGCTCGGCGGTTCGGGCGCCCCCCTGGAACAGCGGGAAGGAGAGGGTCAACCCGAGGTTCCAGAAGGTCCGACCCGGCTGGGGAAATTGCGTGAGCAAGTCGGCGGGAAGAGGGGTCTCGCCCGGCACGGTCAGTACCGGCGGATCGACGCCGGCACCGCCCTCGATCAGGCGGCTGATGACCTCCCCCTGCAGGGCGAGCGTGGGCTGCCAGAAGGCCTGCCGCCGCCCCTGCAGCACCCTGAGTTGTGCCGTCCGAGCGGCGGCCAGCCGCCGGACCTCCGGGGCCTGCCGGAGGGCTTCGGCGACGAGAAACGTCCTGAAGGCGTCAAACCGTTCGGGGGACTGCAGCACGGCCTTGAACGGCACCGGGCCGAAGGCCAGCAGCGAGTCATCCAGTCCCACGGCCTGGAGATGGACGGGCGCTTCGAGGGGGCGGTTGAGGAGCTGGTTCAGCGCCATCTCCGCGGTGCGGCGGGCGGCGTCGGCTTCGATCCGGGCCCGGCGGCGCTGCGCCATGGCGCCTTCCCAGCGCAGCACCTCCCCCGGCGCGGCCTGTCCGGCTTCCTCCCGGATGCGAGCCAGTTCCAGATGCGCCCGGGTCCGCCGCAGGTTTTCCTCCTCCAGCCGGTCCACACTCTGAGCGCGGAGCACGTTCAGGTACGCCTCGGCGGCCTGCAAGGCCAGATCCAGCCGCTCGGCTTCGTAGCCGTACGTCTGGGCCTCCTGCCGGGATCGTTGCGCCTCCAGGTGGGCACGGGCCTCGGGCGCATGCAGAAGCTGAGACACCCGCGCCCCCCCGGTCAGCGTACGTTCGGCCTGGCTGCCGAAGCTGGCCTCGGCGCGATCCCGGTCGATCATCGTCGCCCCCCCGGTGAGGTCGAGCTGCGGCCGCAGCGCCGACCGGGCCAGACGAACCTCCTGCCGGCTTGCTTCGAGCGCCCGGCGCCCGGCGGCCAGCGCCAGGCTCGCCTGCATCCCCTCGCGCATCACCGCCGCCAGGGTCATCGGCTCGGCCACCCGATCCTCGCCGTCCCGAACCCGCTCGGCTTCCAGCCAGACCCCGTAGGGCAGCGCGATCCCCAGGGCCCGCACGGTGGCCATGTTTAACGTCCATTGCTCCCCGACGCCGAAAACGACGGGCAGCGACGCCGGGGCATCGCCCAGCACAAGCCGATGGACGTGCAGGGCCACCCGCCGCACCAGGCGAGACGCGAGATCCGGGCGCAGCGTCGCCATGAGCCCGTGCTCCAGCGGCGCCGCCCCGCCGTAAGCCAGGCTCGGCACACCGGCCTCGATCAGCACCGCGGCAAGACGGTCGCGCTCCGCAGGGGCCAGCGGCCACAACGGAAGCACGTAAGCCGCATCCACCTCGGCCGGCAGCACCGGCTCCCCCCCACCCAGCGGCACGATCGTCGCGCGCAGGCCGGCCTCGTTCGCCGCGCCGATGAGCGCCTCCGCCAGCCCGGGCAGGCCGTCGAGGTACACCCGGGGCACGGCAACGGCCAGATGCTCGACCGGCACCAGATCCCGTAACGCGTGCACGTCCCGCCGCACCGGGTCGGGAAGGGCGAGGCAGGTCCGGTTCGGGAGGCCACTACGGCCCTCCACCATGGGCACATCCTGCAGCGTCGCATCCAGCAGCGCGGCACCGAGCACCGGCACCTCCAGCGCATCGCGCCGGAGCACGAGCCCCGTGCCCAGGTAGCCGGTCGCCACCAGGAGATCGACCTCCGGGTCGGCGAGGAGCGCGTCCAGGTCCTGCGTCACTCCCCGCGGCGTCCCGTCCGAGACGCGGTCGTGCACGTCGATGAGCGGACCGCTGAGCCGGTGGCGTGTCAGCGCGCGGATCTCACGGTGCAGACGCGCCCGCAACGTATCGGTGTCCGCGCCGGGTCCGTCGAAGTGCAACACCACGTGCCATGCGGTTGGCGTGGAGCCCGGCTGAGCCCGTACGCCCGGCGGGACGGCCAGCCACAGCACGAGCACCGCCCATGAGATCCAGCGTAGCATGGGATAGTGAGGGGTTGGGTATCGGGGGTACGCGCTCCGGAGGGCACCACACAGGCCGCCGTACAGGCCGCCGTACAGGCCGCCGTACAGGCCGCCGTACAGGCCGCCGTTCATTCGAAAAAGCGCGGGATGAGAAACCAGATCAGCGTGCCGCGTCCGGCGGCCGCATCCGACCAGGCCGTCACGTCCAGGTCGATACGGGCGATGGCAGCCGTCGGGAAGCGCACCGAGCCGCCCCCAATGAGGAGCCGCACCAGGGCCGACCACGTCGGTTCGTGCCCGACGAGCATCAGCGAGCGCGCTTCGTCCGGCGCGGCGCGGACCACGTCCAGGACCGTTTCCGGGGACGCCTCGTAGAGCGCCCGCGACACCTGCACCGGGGCCGTCCACCCGCCGGCGCGGGCGGCCGCTTCCAGCGTCTGTCGTGCCCGCAGCGCCGAGGACGTCACGATGCGCTCCGGCACCTCACCGGCCTCGGCCAGCAGGCGCCCCATCCGCGCTGCTGCCGTCCGCCCCCGCTTCTTCAGGGGACGGTCGTGGTCCTGACCGTACGACGCCTGCCAGTCGGATTTGCCATGACGAAACAGGAGCAGGGTTTTCATGGCAGGATGCGCGCAGGCACCGAACGGCTTCGCGGGTCAGATCCGAGCAATTGCGCCGCCCCACCTCCCCGGGAAGGGGAACGGCGAGGCGGCGCACGGATGATACACCGTCGACACAGACCGCGTACGGGATCAGGGGAAGATCAGGCCGGGGTCAGGCGGGGACCGGCCTCCAGGATGGCCTGCGAGCTACCGGCCGCGTACTGCTCGAAGTTCTGCGCGAACAGCTCCGCCAGGCGGGCTGCCTGCCGGTCGTAAGCCGCCGGGTCCTCCCAGGTATTGCGCGGGATCATGAGCTTCGAGGGCACGTCCGGGCAGCTCGTCGGCACGGCAAAACCGAAGATCGGGTCTTCCACCGTCTCCACGTCATCCAGCGCCCCGCTGTGGATGGCGTCGATGATGGAGCGGGTGTAGGGCAGCGGCATCCGATGCCCGACGCCGTAGGGCCCGCCGGTCCAGCCCGTGTTCACCAGCCACGCCTTCGCGCGGTGCTTGCGCATCTTCTCGGCCAGCAGTTCGGCGTACTTGGCCGGATGCCAGACGAGGAACGCCGCCCCGAAGCAGGCCGAGAAGGTCGCCTTCGGCTCCGTGACGCCCACCTCCGTGCCGGCCACCTTGGCCGTATACCCGCTGATGAAGTGGTACATGGCCTGTTCCGGCGTCAGCTTCGCCACGGGCGGCAACACCCCGAAGGCATCCGCCGTCAGGAAGATGATGTTGTCCGGATGCCCGGCTTCGCAGGGGATCTTCGCGTTCGGAATGTATTCGATCGGATAGCTCGCTCGCGTGTTCTGCGTGATCGACGCATCGTGGAAGTTGACCGCACGCGTCCGCTTGTCGTACACCACGTTCTCGAGCACCGTCCCGAACCGGATGGCCTCCCAGATCTCCGGCTCCTTCTCCTTGGACAGGTCGATCACCTTCGCATAGCAGCCTCCTTCGATGTTGAAGACGCCGTTGTCGGTCCAGACGTGCTCGTCGTCCCCGATGAGGCGGCGCTTCGGATCGGCCGAGAGGGTCGTCTTGCCCGTGCCGGAGAGGCCGAAGAAGATCGTCACGTCCCCCTTTTCGCCCTCGTTCGCCGAGCAATGCATCGACAGCTGTCCCTGCTTGGCGATGAGGTAGTTCATAATGGTGAAGATGCCCTTCTTCATCTCCCCGGCGTACTCCGTCCCCAGGATCACGATCTCCCGCCGCTCGAAGCACAGGTCGACGCTGGTCTTCGAGGTCATGTACGAGGTATGCCGGTTGGCGGGAAACCTGCCGGCGTTGAAGATGACGTAATCCGGCTCGCCGAAGTCCTCCAGCTCCTCCAGCGTGGGCCGGATGAGCATGTTGTGCATGAACAGGGCGTGGTAGGGCCGGGAGCAGATGATGCGTGCCTTGATGCGGTAGGCCGGGTCCCAGCCGGCATAGCCGTCGACCACGTAGAGCCGTTCACACGTGTTCAGGTAGTCGAGCGCCCGCTCCCGGTTGATGTCGAAGGTGTGTTCGTCCAGCTTGATGTTGACCGGACCCCACCAGATGTCTTTGGCCGAGGCCGGGTGCTCCACGACCCGCTTGTCGGCCGGGCTGCGGCCGGTCTTGGCGCCAGAGTACACGATCAGCGCCCCGTCGCGCGAGATGACGCTGCCGTCGTAGAGCACGCCGTCCTCGTAGAGCTGCGCCGGGCTCAGGTTGCGGCGAATGTCCTCGACGTCGATGCCGTAGCATTTCAGGTTGAACGTCTCAGCCATGATGATCCTCGGTCGTCGGTTTCGTCGATAGCGATGTCATGATGTCGGTACGCGCCCTGCACACCATCGGGAACGCCTCCCGGGAACGCCTCCGAAGGCGTGACACGCCCGGAAGGGCCCGATCCGCCCTGAAGAACGGGGCGGCTCCGACGGGATCCTGCCGGACGCAGCCGACCCTCGCCGTAGGTCCCACCCCTTACGCACGTACCGGGGCATCCCCCACACCGTGATCGCTCCGACCGATCCGTCAGCGCGCCCAGGACGGCACCGTACCAAGATCCATATCAAAGACCACCCCCGCAAGGGTATAGGTGACCCCGACGGCCAGAAGCACGAAAAGCACGTTGAGCCAGATGCCGGCCCGGGCCATCTGCGGGACGGTCAGGACCCCGCTGCCGTAGACGATGGCGTTGGGCGGGGTGGCGACGGGCAGCATGAAGGCGCAACTCGACGCGATGGCCGCCGGCACGACGAACAGCAACGGGTTCTCGCCCAGTCCGGTCGCCGCCGAGGCCAGGATCGGCAGGAAGGCCGCGGCGGTGGCGACGTTGCTCGTCAGCTCGGTCAGGAAGATGACGACGCTCGTGATGACCAGCAGCACCAGCCAGGCCGGCCACGACCCGATGCCGCCGAGCGCGGCTCCAATCCACGCGGCCAGGCCGGTGTCGTTGATCGCCGCCGCCAGCGACAACCCGCCGCCGAAGAGGATCAGCACGCCCCAGGGCAGTTCCTCGGCGGTGCGCCAGTTCAGCACGAACACGCCCCGCGGCAGATCGACCGGCAACAGGAACAGCAGCACTGCCCCCAGCATGGCGATGCCGGCATCGGAGAGCCCGGGCACCAGGCCGGCCAGCAGCGGCCGGGTGATCCACAGCAGCGCCACCGCACCGAACACCCCGGCCACGAGCGCCTCGCCCCGGCCGATCGGGCCGAGCTGTTCCAGTTCGGCCTCGATCAGACGGCGTCCGCCCGGCAGGGTGTCGATCTTCACCGGAAAGACGAGGCGCGTCAGGACCCAGAACGCCAGCGGGATCCCGACCAGCACGATGGGCAGCCCCACCAGCATCCACTGCGCAAAGCCGATCTGGTAGCCGTAGGCCTCGTCCATGAACCCCACCATGAAGGCATTGGTGGGGGTGCCGATGGTCGTCCCCAGCCCCCCGATGCTGGCCGCGTAGGCGATGCCCAGCATCAGCGCCACCGCGAACGGCTGTCCGTCCGCCACCGCCTCGGCCGCGGTGCGTCCGGGCCGCACGAGTTCGATCACGGAAAGGCCGATGGGCAGCATCATCATGGCCGTAGCCGTGTTGCTGACCCACATGCTCAGCAGCGCCGTAGCGATCATGAAACCCGCCACGATGGAACGCGGCCGGGTGCCGATCCGGCGGATGATGTTGAGCGCGATGCGCCGGTGCAAGCCCCATCGCTGCATCCCCAGCGCCAGCATGAATCCGCCCATGAACAGGAACACGAGGGGATTGGCGTACGGGGCGGCCGCCTCGCGGATGCCGCCGATCCCCAGCACCGGGAACAGGACCAGCGGCAGCAGGGCCGTGGCCGGGATCGGGATGGCCTCGGTGATCCACCACACCGCCATCAGCGCACCCACGGCCGCCGTCCGCCAGGCCGCCGCCTCCAGCCCCGCCGGCACCGGCAGCGCCCACAGCAGCAGAAACAGCGCCGGCCCCAGCACCAGCCCGATCCATTGCCGGCGCTCGAACCGCCCGGCCGGCTCCGTGCCGATGGGCTGCTCGTCGAAGGGAACGTCCGGCACCGCCGGGGTCGGGCCGGACGAAGTCGTGGGGTCGCTCATGGGCGGATCGATCGGGACACAGGGGGGCAACAGCGAACGGCTCGCTCCTTGCAGCTCGGAGGCCCTGTGTGTTTATTCATGGGCGGCCCACAATGTCAACGCCCCTGCCATGAAGACCGTCATCCTCGAAGAGCCCGGCCGGTTCCGGCTGACCGAGACGCCGGACCCCCCGCGCCCGGGCCCCGGTGAGGCGCTGGTGCGCGTCCGCCACGTCGGCGTGTGCGGGACCGACCTGCATTGCTTCCGGGGCACGCAGCCGGTGATCATCTACCCCCGCGTCATCGGCCACGAACTCTGCGTCGAGGTCGTCGAGACGGACCCCGGCGCCACCGACCTGCGCCCGTGCGACCTCTGCGCCGTGGAGCCGTACCTGAACTGCGGCACCTGCCTCGCCTGTCGGCGGGGACGGCCCAACTGCTGCGCCTCGCTCCAGGTGCTGGGCCTGCACGTGGATGGCGGCATGCGGGAAGCCTTCACGGTCCCCGTACACAAGTTGCACCGATCCACGCTCCCGCCCGAATACCTGGCAATGGTGGAAATGCTGAGCATCGGTGCCCATGCCGTGCGCCGGGCGGCGCCGGACGTGGGCGAGCACGTGCTCGTCGTCGGAGCCGGGCCGATCGGGCTGGGCGTGGCGCACTTCGCGCGGATCGCCGGGGCGCGCGTCAGCGTCGCCGAAATCAGCCCGCATCGCCTGGACTTCTGCGCCAGGCACCTCCACCCCGATCACCTCCTCGATGCCCGATCGAGCATGACCGAGCAGATTGCCGCCCTCGACGATCCCCCCACGATCGTCTTCGAGGCCACCGGCAACATCCGCTCGATGACCCGGGCCTTTGACTACCTCCCGCCCACGGGCACGCTGGTCTTCGTCGGGCTCGTGCAGGACGCCGTCACCTTCAGCGACCCCGACTTCCACCGCCGCGAGCTGTCCATCCTGAGCAGCCGCAACGCCACCCCGGCCGACTTCGCATGGGTTCTCCGAAGCCTGGAGGACGGGCGGATCGACCTCTCGCCGTGGATCACGCACCGGCTGGCCCTGACCGACGTTCCGGAAGCCTTCCCGCGTCTGCTGGATCCCGAAGCCGACGTCGTCAAAGCCGTCGTGGATGTGGCCTGACGGCATGAAAAAAGCCCCGACGCGAGCGCGCCGGGGCCTGGCTGAGCGGAAGACGGGATTCGAACCCGCGACCTTTTGCATGGCAAGCAAATGCTCTACCAGCTGAGCTACTTCCGCCAGTATTTCGTCAGGGGCCCTGATGATACGAACGTGATTGCACGCTTGTCAAGAGGTACCCCGGCCTTCACACGAACCTAAAACGATCCGTGGCAGCGGCCGTTCGGTGGTACCGCAGCGGGGTCATGGGGTTCCCTGCCGGAGGCCTATGACCCCGCCCGGCGGAGGGGCGCCGCCTCCGCCGGGCGCGGTCGTTCCAGCGTCATCGTCACGGTCAACGGCCGGGCGCCCAGGTGCTCCCAGAAGGCCCGTCCGTCGGCATGGGCCGCCAGCACGCCCACGCGCACCCGCACGGCATCCAGGGTCCCGGCCCAGTCCTGCACGGCCGCGACCAGCCGGCGCCCCAGGCCCCGCCCCCGCCAGTCCGGCCGGACGTACAGCTCGTTGAGGTAGACCTCGTTCGAGGCGCGATAGACCGGAGGCGGCACCCAGCGCTGGGCCGTCGCAAACCCGACCAGCGTGCCCGAGGCCTCGGCGACCACCAGATACCAGGCGGGATCGCGAAGCCACTCGGGGTAATCGTTTCGCCACCGGGCGGCGGCATCGTCGGCCGGAGTGAAGCGGGGATCCCGCCCGGCCTGATCCTCCAGCAGCGCCAGCCAGAGGGCCAGCACCTCCGGGCCGTCGTGGAGCCGGGCCGGGCGCAGGCAGATCGCGTCCACGGCGCCTCAGACCGTCGCCACCGTCGCCGCGTCGCGCTGCGTGAGGTAGCCCTGCTGCACGAGCAACTCGGCATTCAGGATGGCCCCGCCGGCCGCCCCGCGGATCGTGTTGTGCGAGAGCACGACGAACTTCACGTCCAGCACCTCGCACGGACGGATGCGGCCGACGGCCACGGTCATTCCGCCGCCCAGTTCGCTGTGCCGCCGCGGCTGCGGGAAGTCGGGCTCATCGAAGACCTGCAGGAAGCGCTCGGGCGCGGTCGGCAGGTTCAATGCGGCGATGGGGCTGCGGAACGACGTCAGCACCTCACGCACCTGGGCCGGGGTCGCCGGCTGCTCGAACTGGACCGAAACGCATTCGAGGTGCCCTTCCAGGACGGGCACGCGGGTGCATTGCGCGCTGACCACGATGTCCGAGGGCACCACGCGGCCGTCGGAGAGCGTGCCCAGCAGCTTGCGCGGCTCCGTAGCCAGCTTGTCCTCCTCCCCGCCGATGTAGGGCACCACGTTGCCGAGGGCGTCCAGCGACGCGACGCCGGGGTAGCCCGCGCCCGAGAGGGCTTGCAGCGTCGTGACCTGCACCTGTGCCACCCCGAAGGCGTCGTGCAGCGGCCGGAGCGCACAGACCAGCCCGACGGTCGAGCAGTTCGGGTTGGTCACGATGAAGCCGCCCTGCGGCCATTGCTGCCGTTCGATCAGCGCGGTGTGGTCCGGGTTGACCTCCGGGATCAGCAGCGGCACCGTCTCGTCCATCCGGTAGTTGCGGGCGTTCGAGATCACGGGATAGCCGGCTTCCGCGAACTGCCGTTCCAGCGACCCGGCCACGCTGGCGTCCAGCCCGGAGAACACGAAGTCGCAATCGAGATCCGGCGTCGCTTCCACGACCGCCATGTCCGCGATGGCGTCCGGGATGGGGCGGGCGCCGATCCAGCGAGCGGCCTCCCGGTACGGCTTACCGGCCGAGCGCTCCGAGGCCGCCAGCGCCGTGATGGTGAACCAGGGGTGCCCGTCGAGCAATTCGACGAATTTCTGCCCTACGGCGCCGGTGGCGCCGAGGATTCCGACCTTGAACGAAGGCTTCATGGGATACGATGAAACGATGACGTCAGTCTGAGTGAACGAAACGCCGGCACCGGTCAGGACGCGGTGGCGACGGCACGGAGGGGATGGCCGGCCGGCAGGATCAGCGTGCCGGGCCGCTCCGGGGCCAGCGTGGAACGCACCTGCACCGGCACCTGCGCCTCGACGAGGGGGTCGAGCGCCTTGCGGTGCATGCCGAGCCGGCCGGCGTGGTTCCACGCCCAGGCTTCTTCCAGCACGAGGAAGGCCAGGCGCGTGGCCTGGCGGTTCGTCCGGGGGTCGTCGGTGTAGAGTCCGTCCACGTCCGTCCAGCGTTCCAGCCGCTCGGCGTGCAGGGCGCTGGCGAAGAGCGCGGCGGAGTAGTCGCTTCCTCCCCGGCCGAGCGTCGTCGTACGCCCGTCCGCCGTCGAACCGATGAAGCCCGTGACCACCGGCACGTGCCCGGCGGGCAGGAGGCGGTGCCAGGCCTGGATGAGCCGGCGCGTGGCCGCCAGGTCGACCCCGGCCTCGCCGAAGCGCTCATCGGTGCGGACCAGCGGCGCGGCGTCGACGGGGGAGGCGGCAAGGCCGGCATCGCCCAGCAGCAGGGCCACCAGGGGCACCGAGAGCCGCTCGCCCACGGCCAGCAGCTCGTCCATCAGCGCCTCCGACGGCCCGGCCCGCTCGATGGTGTGCAGCAGGCGCTCCAGCGCGGCACAGCCCGCATCCAGCACCCGCTCGTAGCGGGACTGCGAGGCCTCCGCCAACACGGCGGACGCCAGCTCCTGATGCCGCCGGCGGACCCACGCGACGAACGCCGGCACGTCCAGGTCGTGCGTGGACAGCCTCTCCCCGGCGGCGACGAGCCGGTCCGTGACCCCGCCCACCGCCGAGGCGATGACGACCACGCGGTGCGTGCCCGCCGCATCACAGACGATCCGGGCCACCCGGCGCAGGCTCTCGGCCGTGCCGACCGAGGTGCCGCCGAACTTCATGACGAGCACGGGAGGCGTCACGGGCAGAGCGTCTCGGGGGTCGATCTGGAGGGAGAGGTGGACGGGTTCGAGTCCACCTGAGCTTCGATCCATGGGTGAAGGAGGTGATGAAGTTGGTCGAATTCGATGAGGAAGGCGTCATGCCCGTGGGGCGAGTGCAGCACGGCCAGCTCGCCGGCCGGCAGGTGCGCGGCCAGCTCCCGCTGCTCCTCCAGCGGATAGAGGATGTCCGAGTCGATCCCGATGACGAGCGCAGGCTGCTCGATGGAGCCGAGCACGTCCGGATAGGCCCCGCGGCCCCGCGCCACGTCGTGCGTGTCCATCTGCTGCGTCAGGTGCACATAGCAGTTGGCATCGAAGCGCTGCACGAGTTTCTCCCCCTGATACCGGAGGTAACTCTCCACGGAGAACGGCGCGTCCTCCGCGGCGAGGCCATTGGAGGACGGCGCCATACGGTCCCGCCCGAAGCGGTCCTCGAACGACGTCCGGGAGCGATAGGAGATCATGGCCGCCATGCGGGCGGCGGCCAGGCCGGCCGCCGGCGGGTCGTCCGGGTCGTAGTGCCCGCCCTGCCACCGGGCGTCGGCATAGATGGCCTGCCGCTGCGCCTCACTCCAGCCGATGCACCAGGCCGAGTGGCGCCCGCCCACGGCGATGGGGACGAGCGCCCGCACGAAGTCGCGGTGGAAGGCCCATTCCAGCACCTGCATCCCCCCCATCGAGCCGCCGATGGCGACGGCCACCTGCCGCACCCCGAGCGCGTCGAGCGCCCGACGATGCAGGGCCACCGTGTCCCGGATGGTGACCCGCGGAAACGCCGGACCATAGGGGCGGCCCGTCTCCGGGTTGACCGTCAGCGGCGAAGCCGTCCCGTAGGGCGACCCCAGCACGTTGAGGCAGATAACGAAGAACCGGTCCGTGTCGAGCGTGCGTCCGGGGCCGATCAGCGGGCCCCACCAGTCGGCGGCGTCCGCGTTGCCGGTGAGGGCATGGCAGACCACGACGGCATTGTCCGCCGCCGCGTTGAGCCGGCCCCAGGCCTGGTAGGCCACGGGCACGTCCCGCAGCACGGCGCCCGATTCCAGCGTGAGGGTATCGATCGTCAGGATGGGCATGGTACCGATCAGGGGCCCGGAGCGGGGCCGGGGCCGGCCCGACCCCGCCGGGTCCCTGTCCACAGACTGCGTTACGCCGGGACGGACACCTTGGCCAGCGCCTGAGCCAGATCCGCCTTGATGTCCTCGATGTGCTCGATGCCGACGGAGACGCGCACCAGATCCGGCGTGACGCCCGAGGCCAGCTGCTCCTCGGCCGCCAGCTGCTGGTGCGTCGTCGAGGCCGGGTGGATGATCAGCGTCTTGGCATCGCCGACGTTGGCGAGGTGGCTGGCCAACTCCACGTTGTCCACGAGCGCCCGGCCCGCTTCCTGGCCGCCCTTGATGCCGAAGGAGAGCACCGCCCCGAAGCCGTTGCGGAGGTACTTCTTCGCCTGCTCGTGGTAGGGATGGTCCTCCAGACCCGGATAGCTGACCCAGGCCACCTGCGGCTGCTCCCGGAGCCACCGGGCCAGCTCGAGGGCGTTGTCGCAGGAGCGCTGGACCCGGAGCGACAGCGTTTCGAGGCCCTGCAACAGCAGGAACGAGCCAAACGGGTTCTGCGCCGGACCGAAATCCCGCAGCCCTTCGACCCGGGCCCGGATGATGAACGCCACGTTGACCCCGAGGACGCCGTTCGGGCCGAACGTCTCCCAGAAGTTCAGGCCGTGGTATCCGGGCGAGGGCTCCGTGAACGACGGGAAGCGGCCGTTGTCCCACGGGAACGTGCCGGCATCCACGATCACCCCGCCGATGGTCGTGCCGTGGCCGCCGATCCACTTGGTGGCGCTCTCCGTCACGATGTGGGCGCCGTAGTCGATCGGGCGGCACAGGTATCCGGCCGCGCCGAAGGTGTTGTCCACCACGAGGGGCACCCCGTGCTTCTCCGCGATCCGCCCGATCCGCTCGAAGTCGGGAATGTTGAAGCGGGGGTTGCCGATGGTTTCGACGTAGATCGCCTTCGTCCGGTCGTCGATCAGCCGCTCGATGGAGTCGGGATCGTCGCCCTCGGCAAAGCGGACGTTGATGCCGAGGCGGGGGAAGGAGACCTTGAACTGGTTGTAAGTGCCGCCGTAGAGGAAGCTGGCCGAAACGATGTTGTCACCCGCTTCGGCGATGGTCGTCAGCGCCAGGAACTGGGCCGCCTGACCGCTGGAGGTCGCCAGCGCCGCCACCCCGCCTTCGAGCGCCGCGATGCGCTGCTCGAAGACATCCGTGGTGGGGTTCATGATGCGCGTGTAGATGTTGCCGAACTCTTTGAGTGCAAAGAGATTGGCCCCGTGTTCGGCATCATTGAAGGTGTACGAGGTCGTCGCGTAGATGGGTACGGCGCGCGCCTTCGTGGCGGGATCGGGGCGCTGACCGGCGTGCACCTGCAGGGTTTCGAAGTGCAGGGTGCGCTGCTGTCCGTTGCTGCTCATGGAATCATGTAGAGGAACGTTGAGGGGACACGGTGAACGGCAGGGCGTCGCCGGGCCCGTGCGGACGGCCTGCTCGAAACAGCGTCTGACCCTCATCTAGAAGCGTGTGGAGGAGCAGCGGCTCCACCCGCACTTCGCGGCGCAACATCGTAGGAGAGGTGCATTAAAAAACCTCCCCCGCTTTGCTCACCAGCGGAAGAGGTGCTACCCCGCGAAGGGTTTCCCTTCCGCTCATCTTTCTCTCGATACCGGATCGGTCCGATACCGGAGTAGGATTTGGCACCTTTCCTCGCCGGAGGCGAAGGCGGTTGCCAGGGCTTCGCAGGGCCTAGTCCCTCCACCCTTCTAGATGAGCTGTCAGAAACATCGTTTCATGCGGCGTCCTACACGAGCCATCGGTGCGTGTTCCATCGACCCGCATTTTTTTTGACGACCGGCGCGGAAGACCGGGAGCGAGGCGCGGAGGGCCGGGTCGAAAGCCCTCTGCTCGGGATACGACGGCTCTTTCCGTGATACGACGGTGGCCTGGTTTGCGATAGAGGATGCAGACCGTCCCCCGCACGGCGTCTCGTCCACCCCAGGTCCACTCGCTCCCTGCCTGCCATGCCACCCGCTCTCCCGCGTGCCCGGCGCGGCTGCCTCAGCGTCTCCGCGCTGCTGCTCTTCGCGCTGCTGCCGTTCCTTCCCGCCCCGGCCGACGCCCAGCCGTCCCGGATCCCGGCGGCCCCGGCGCTCGATCAGCAGCAACTGCCGATCCTCTACCACCATGGTTTCAACGACGACGGCCGCCTCTGGGCCCTCAACGCCGAGGGCACCGGCAGCGGCACGGCCGCCGAGTACTGGGCCACGCTGGAGGTCCGTGCCCCCAACGGCGCACTGCTGCAAAACGGCCTGGAGACCTACGTCGTCCAGTACTGGGCCACGAGCGACGACCCGAACGTCCCCGACGGCAACCCCGACGCGACGGCCGCCGAGGGGTGGGCCGCGCTGAAAACGCCCGCGCAGATCCGCACCCCCGGCCAGAACTACAACTCGCCCGACCCGGTCGGCTACCTCCTCGACAACGCCGACCAGCTTCTGCAGGTCGTCCCGGAATGCACGCTGACGATCACGGGATTTCAGTGCACCTTTCCCGCCACCGAAGTCCTCAAAGGGGCGCGGGACCGGTTCATCACCAGCAACTACAACCGCAACGGCGTCGCAGAACACCACTCGCAGGACCTGGCCGAGTTGCTGGAAGGGCTCTTCGCCACGGATAGCCGCTTCGCCGGGCTGCGCCAGGTGAACGTGATCACCCACAGCGCCGGCGGTGTGGACGTCCGCGCCACACTCCACCGGCTCAACCAGTCGGACGCCCAGGACGTCCGCGAGACCATCGCCAACGTGATCTACACCGCCCCGCCCTTCGGCGGAAGCACCGCGGCGGTCTTCGCCGGGCTGTTCTACGAGGAGACGATCGACGCGTCGGTCTTCCAGGACCCGTGGCTCCTCAACGGAGCCGGCGCACTCACCCTCCGCGAGCTGTTCCTGGCCCTCGCCCGCTCGTTCGTCGACCCCCGCGCCGAGCAGGTCATGGCGCTTCTCTTCGACGCCGTTCCGAAGCCGCTCGGCCTCGACCCCAGCGCCGTCACCATCGACCAGCTCGCCACGAATCCGGCCCTGGCGACGCTGGCCGTCCCGTTCGTCTACGCGCTGCGCGATCTTGTGACGGGCTTCCTCGGCTTTCCCGGCACGCCGAAGGTCCTCACGGATCTGACCCCCCGGGGCGCCGTCGAGAACCTGAACCGCTATCAGCCCAACTTCAACACGTCCCAGTTCGTGACCTGGGCCGAAGGCGGCGGCGCCATCAACCTGTCGCCTTCCCTCAGCGCCGCGCAGGCAGCCTACGACGCCTCGGGGACGTGTTGCGAAGCATTTCTCGACCCGGAAGCCCTCACGCGCCCGCCGGACGACTGGGCCCTCTCCAACGTCAGCGCGCGCATGCTGGCCACCGAAGCGGGCGGCATGCAGGAACTGGCCGGGTACCCGACGCTCTGGCACGGCAACATCACCACCGAGCTGGAGCTCGTCGGGCTGGACTGGGCCAGGACGCTCGTGACGCCGGTCACGGACCTGCTCGTGTCCGGGCCGATCTTCGCCGAGTCCGCGGAGGACCGCTACTACCTGGCCGGGCCGACGACGACGCTCCAGTTCGTGCCGGAGGCCCGCGAGGTCCGCGACCGCTTCGGCCAGACGGCGACCATCGCGGCGCAGGCCGTCGAATACCGTGTGGTGACGTACTCGGCAGACCAGGAGCCGACGTACCACCCGTGGGTTACGGTCCCCCCCAACGCTTCCGTGCAACTGGCCGACCTGGAGCGGGGCGCCATCGACCTGTCCGGCGAGCAACTGTTCCGGCTCGACTGGCGGGCCGTCAGCCAGAGCGGCGCCCGCGAGGCCATCCGCTCGGCCTCGTTCCGCATGGACACCACCGCGCCGTCCGTGGTGCTGATCGACGTGTTCACCCCCGGCGTCGAAGACAACCCCGAGATCGTCGGAGCCGCGACGCGCACCGTCGGCCGGCGCTTCCGGCGGGGCTCGCTCCTGACCGGCCGCACCGACCTCACCAACCTCGCCCGGCTCACCGGCCAGCCGGAGTCCAACTGGATCATCAGCAACCCGTCCAACAAGCTCCTGCGCATCGACTTCGACGAGCCCGGCGCCCGCGTACGCTACCAGTGGGACGACTTCTTCACCGACCCCACCACCATGACGCTCCCGAACGTCTCGCTCGCCCTCCCCCTGTCCGATCTCACCCCCGGACCGCACACGCTCTACTTCGAGGTGTCCGACGCCCTCGGCAACGTCACCAACGCCGTGCAGTCCATCCGCATCCTCGTCGATGACCAGCCGCCGGTGGTGGGGCTGAACTACACCCCGGCGGGCGCGCTCGGCATCGTCGTCGGGCCGGAGACGCCGCTGGAGTTCGTGGCCGAGGACGTCGAGACGGGCGTCGTCACGGGCGGGCTCACGGTGCCCGGCCTCGGCACCATCGGCGTGAACCAGAGCGTCCGGCTCGGCGAGACGTCGATCGCCGACGCCGCCGAGGGCACCGGCATCCTCGGCACCTTCGTCAGCCTCCAGGCCGACGTGCGCGACGCGGTCAACAACCGGCAGACGCAGCGCTTCGACGTCTACTACGACTTCTCGCCGCCCCGCCTGGACCTGCAACACGTCGGCGAGAGCGTGCTGACCACCGAGGGCATCTACCGCACCACCGAGCACGCGGTCCGCGTGGAAGTGCTCGTGCGCGACAACGCGGGCTTCGAGCCCCCGACGTGGACGGCCAGCAAGCCCGGCACGGACCAGCTCCGCGGCGGACTCCCCTTCCGCCTCGAAAGCGCCGGCGGACGGCGCGAGGCGTACGGCGGCACGGTGCCCCTGTTCGACGGGCTCAACGTGATCGTCGTCACCGCCCGCGACCTCGTCGGCAACACCGCCTCGCTGTCGCTCACCGTCGAGAAGGTCGAAACGCTGATCGAAGACGACCCCGACCGGCCCATCGAGCTGCTCTCGCGCCGCATCGAGGGCGGGCTGATCGGCCGCAACGGGCCGGCCAACGTCGCCATGAGCGACGACGGCAGCGTCTTCGCCTTCGACTCCAGCCGCCGCGACCATGTAGCCGACGATACCAACGACCAGCGCGACGTCTTCGTCTGGCGAAACAGCACGGTCCTCCAGGCCAACACCAGCGCCGACGGGACGCCCGCCGCCGACGGCGAGTCCCGCAGTCCGGCCGTCAGCGGCGACGGGCGATACGTCTTCTTCGCCAGCGAGGCGACCAACCTCGTCGACACCCCGACCGCCGGCTGGAACCTCTACGTGAAGGACCTCCGCACCGGCCGCATCGCGCTCGTCTCGCGGCGCCTCGACGGCACGCCCGCCAACCTGAGCGACGGATTCGCCCGGCTCTCGTGGCTCCGCATGAGTGCCACCTCTTCGGGCCGGTACCTGTTCTTCGCCGACCGCTTCGCCGGCTACGTGGCGGACGATACCAACGGCAACCTGGATGTCTTCGTGGCCGATCTCGACCCGGACGTGAACGGCGATTTCTTCGACACGGTGCCGGTCATCACCCGCGTGAGCCGCGGCTTCGATGGAAGTGAGGCGACGGGCGGCGGCCTCACGGGCGGCTCGCGCTACCCGTCGGCGTCCCGCGATGGGCTGTTCGTCACCTTCCAGACCTCGCACACCAACCTCGTCCCCGGCGACACCAATGACCGCACCGACGCGGTACTGGTCCGCTTCGGCGGGGTCGATGCCGAGGGCACGATCGACCTGAGCTCGATCACGGCGATTCCACTCGCTACCGCCCCCGATGGCACGACGGCGGAATGGGGCAGCGAGCACCCGACGATCGACCGAACGGGCCGGACGGTGGCCTTCATCACCGCGCAAAACCTGCTTCTGGAGGACACCAACAACGAGGGGGTCGACACCGATGTCTACCTCTCGACGGGCTTCCTCGAAAACTGGCAGAACCGGGTCCTGACGCTGGCGAGCAAGAGCACCAGCGGCGCCGCCGTGGGCGGCCGCCTGGCCCCCAACCACGCGCCGACGGTGGCCGATTACACGGCCGAGGGCACGCCCCGCGTAGCCTACCTGGCCGACAAGAGCACCCTCGTCGAGGGCGACAACAACGACGCCCTCGACCTGTTCGTCCACACCAAAGGCGCCGGCACGTCACCCGAGGCGATCAACTGGCTCGGCGCCACCGTGCCCTCCACCCTCAGCGTCCGCGAGGGCGGTATCACGCCGGACGGCGCCTACGCCTGGTGGGTCACGCTCGAAGAGTACTCGACGGTGGTGGGCGCCGGGACGGGACTGGACCTCTACCGCCGCCGCCTCGACCCCGAAGCCGCCATGGAGGCCCCGCAGATCGTGCAGCAGCCGGCGGACGTCGCGGCGTTCGCGGGCGAGAACGTGGCGCTGAGCGTGCAGGCCACCGGCCGCCCCGCTCCCACCTATCAATGGTTCCGCAACGGGGAGCCCCTCTCCGGCGCCACGAACGCGACGCTCTTCCTGTCCAACATCGGCTTTGCCGACGCAGGGCGCTACACCGTGCGCGTCTCGAACGAGGCGGGTGAAGTCTCGTCGGCCCCGGCCACCCTGACGATCACGTCGCTGACACCCGTCTTCCTGACCCAGCCCACGCCCGTCGAGGTGCGGGTGGGCGAGGAGGCTGTGCTGACCGCGGAGACGGCGGGCCTGGCCCCGCTGGCGCGGCAATGGCTGCGCAACGGCGTCCCGCTGGCCGACGATGGGCGCATCCAGGGCGCGACGACCGACACGCTGCGCATCGCCCCGGCCCAGGTAGCCGATGGCGGGACGTACGCGCTCCAGCTCTCGAACCCCCGCGGCACCCTCACCAGCGAGGCCGTGCTCCTGACCGTGACGCCCTCCACGGCCACCACGGACGAGGCCACGCTGCCAACGACCTTCACCCTCGACCAGAACTACCCCAACCCGTTCAACCCGATCACCACAATCCGCTACGGCCTGCCCGAGCCCACGCACGTCCGCCTGGAGCTGTACACCCTCCTCGGCCAGCGCGTGGCCGTCCTGGCCGACACCGACCAGGCGGCCGGCTGGCACACGGTGACGGTAGACGGCCGGCACCTGGCCAGCGGTGCCTACCTGTACGTCCTCCACGCCGGAGACCACACGTCCTCGCGGACGCTGGTGCTGCTGAAGTAGCGATCGAAGGCATTCCCGGGTGCTGGGAAGGATGCCGTCCTGGCCCTCCGGGCTCCATCGGCCCCCGTACCGGCGGCCTTTTTTCAAAGCTTCACGCCCGTTGAGGGGGTGGGGGCAGGATCGGGGTTTCGGACGACCTCGATCCTGCCGTACCTTTTCAGCCCCATCCGCTCCCCCTCACCTTTGATCCCGGAACGTTGGCACACCTCATCGACGGAAACGCCATTGCCGCCCAGGTGCGGGCGGACGTCCAGGCCGAGGTAGCCGCCTGGACGGCCGCCGGGCACCGCCCCCCCTACCTCGCCGTCGTCCTCGTGGGGGACGATCCGGCCTCGGCCTCGTACGTGCGGGGGAAGACCCGCGACGCCGCCGAGGTGGGCATCCTCAGCGATACCCTCACCTACGACGCCCGCTTCTCGGAAACCGAACTCCTCGACCTCATCGCCGACCTGAATGCCGACGACGGCGTCGACGGGATCCTCGTGCAACTCCCGCTGCCCGACCACATCGACGAGCAGAAGGTCATCTACGCCATCGACCCGGCCAAGGACGTCGACGGGTTCCACCCGGCCAGCATTGGCAAGCTGGTGCTGGGCCAGCCGGGCTTTCAGCCCGCCACCCCGGCCGGCATCATGGAGATGCTCCGGCGGTCCGGCATCTCCCCGCGGGGCCAGCACGCCGTGGTCGTGGGCCGCTCCAACATCGTCGGAAAGCCGATGGCCAACCTGCTGCTGCAGAAAGGCGTCGACGCCACGGTGACCGTCTGCCACAGCCGCACGCCGGACCTGCCTTCGATGACGCGCCAGGCGGACATCCTGGTGGCCGCCATCGGACGCGCCCACTTCATCACGGCCGACATGGTCAAGCCCGGGGCGGTGGTGATCGACGTGGGCATCAACCGGGTGGAAGACGCCACGCGCCCCCGGGGCTACCGCCTCGTGGGGGACGTCGACTTCGAGGCGGTACGGGAGAAGGCCGGCTGGATCACGCCGGTGCCGGGGGGCGTAGGCCCGATGACCCGCGCCATGCTGCTGCGCAACACGATGCTGGCGGCCCGGAACCGCCTGGAGCGCCGCGCCGGCAGCCGGTAGCCGGCCGTCCCACCGGACCCGCGCGGCCCGTTCGTCGGATGCCCTGCCTCCCTTCCCTGCCTCCCTCCGCTTCGTCATCCCGCTTCGTCCTCCGTGGTGCCTGCCCTCTCTCCCTCCCCCCTGCAGGAGGCCTCCCCGGCCCCCTCGGCCCCTCAGCAGGTAGCAGACAGCCTCGCCGCCGCCGTCGACTCGGCCGCCGCCGGTCTCGACTCCGCCACGGCGGACACGAGCCTGAACGCGATCGACCACATCGGGCGGGAGGTGGGCGAAGCCGGGCGCCTGCTCATCAGCGGCGAGTGGGAGCTCTTCTGGACGCGCCTCTACGAAGGCCTGGCGGGGCTGGTCGTCAGCTTCATCCCCCGCCTGCTGACGGCGCTCTTCGTCCTGGTCCTGTTCTACAGCCTCTATCGGGCCGTGGACTCGCTGCTGCACCGGGTCCTGCATCGCAGCCGTCGCGTGGATCGGGGGCTGGAAAACCTGCTCGTGAAGACCTACCGCATCGTGGCCTGGATCTTCATCAGCATTCTGGTGCTCGACCAGTTCGGGGTGAATGTGACGGCGCTGCTGGCCGGGCTCAGCATCGCCGGCATCGCCGTGGGCTTTGCGGCGCGGGACACGCTGGAGAACTTCATCTCGGGCATCACCATCCTCATGGACAAGCCGTTTCGCATCAACGACTTCATCGAGGTGGCGGACACCTACGGCCAGGTCGAGGAGATCACGCTGCGTTCGACGCGCATCCGCACGCTCAACAACCAGCTCATGGTGATGCCGAACATCCAGATGATCAACCAGAAGCTGATCAACCACACGATCCTGGGCATCCTGCGGGTGGAGGTGCCCTTCGGCATTGCCTACAAAGAATATCCGCAGGAGGCCCGCGAGGTGGTGCTCAAGCTGACGGAAGGGGACGACCGGCTGCACCCGGATTACCCGCCGCAGGTGGTGGTGACGGCCCTCAACGATTCGAGCGTGGACCTCTGCCTGCGCCTCTACCTGGCGGACCCGTCCAAGGCCGTCCCGGTCCGTTTCGAATACATCGAAAAGATCCGGGAGGCCCTCCGCGAGGCGGACATCGAGATCCCCTTCCCGCACCTGCAGGTGTTCATCGACGAGGCGAAGGCCTTCGAGCGCTCCTTCCTGATGCAACCGCACCTGCCCGTTTCCCGCGCCTCCGACGCGCCTCCGAACGCCGAAGCCTGACCCCCACGCCCGCGCCCTCCACCGCCCCATGCAGATCGGACTCATCGGCCTTCGCCCGCCGGGGCGGCGCGTCGCTCGCCGCCTGCTCGCCCACGCGCACGAGGTCCGTGGCTACGACCGGGACCCCGGCGCCGTCGAGGCGGCCGCGGAAGACGGCATCGCGGTGGCGGAAACGCTGGAAGCCCTGCTCCAACGCCTGGAGCCGCCCCGCGTGCTCTGGGTGATGGTCCCCTCGCACGGGGGCACGCGGGCCGTGCTGGACGCCCTGGCCGAACGACTCGCCCCGGGCGACATCGTGGTCGACGCCGGACCGAGCGCCTTAGCGGACACCCGCCGCCGCGCCACCATGCTGCACCGCCGCAGCCTGCTGTTCCTCGACGCCAGCCTGCATCCGGCGGCCCCGGACGGATTCACGCTTCTGGTGGGCGGCCCCGAGCCGGCCGTCGACCGGCTGCGACCGGTCTTCGAGGCGCTGGCCCCGCCGGCGGCCGGTGGCTGGCACCACGTCGGGCCGAACGGCGCGGCGCATTACGTCCGCATGGTGCGCGAGGGCGTCCTCGCGGCCGTACGGCAGGCGACCGCCGAGGGCCGGCGGCTGCTGCGCCACGCCCGGGACGCCGGCCTGGACCTGACAGCCGACGCCATCGAGGCCGCGCCGGTGCTGCTCCCCGAGGACCTGGCGACCGCCTCTGAGGCCGGCAACGCCGACGGGACGGGCCGCAGCGAGACGGACGGCATCTCCGTGCCGGAGGATCTGCAGCGGCTCGTCGAGCACGCCCTGTCGCTCGGCGTTGCCGCCCCGCTGCTGACGCTCGCGCTCGTGGAGCGCCTGCGAACGCCTCCCGAGCCTGAGGCCTCCGAACGGCCGGCTTGATCCCCTCCATCCCATCACGCCACCACACTCGTCATGCTCGACTCCCACCTCTTCATCGTCTTCGGGGCTACCGGCGACCTCATGCACCGCAAGCTGCTGCCGGCCCTCTACGACCTCCTCCTCCAGGACGCGGCCTCCGGCCAGTATGCCATCCTGGGCACCTCGCGCTCTCAGCTCAGCGACGAGGAGTTCCGTGCCCAGGCCCGGGAGGCCATGCGCGAACACGGGCTGACCAAGAAAGAGGCCGAGCGCTGGTGCTCCGCGCATCTTCACTTCCAGTCCCTCGGCGAGCAATCCGAAGCCGACTACCAGGCCCTTGCCGACCGCATCGAGGCGCTGGAGAAAGAATATGACCTGGCCGGCAACCGCGTCTTTTACCTGGCGCTGCCTCCCCAGGCCTTCGAGGACACCCTGACCAAGCTCGGGCAGGTGGGCCTGAACCGGTCCGAAAAGGGCTGGACGCGGATCGTGGTGGAGAAGCCCTTCGGGCACGACCTCGCCTCCGCCCGGGAGCTGAACGACCTCATCCATCGCTACTTCGCGGAAGATCAGGTCTACCGGATCGACCATTACCTGGGGAAGGAGACGGTCCAGAACCTGATGGTCTTTCGGTTCGGGAATGCCATTTTCGAATCCCTCTGGAATCGTGAACACGTCGAGCGCGTGGATATTCTCGTGGCTGAGGATCTGGGCGTGGGCAGCCGGGCCGGGTACTACGACCGCTCCGGGGCGTTGCGGGACATGATCCAGAACCACCTGACGCAGCTCCTGACGCTGATCGCCATGGAAGCCCCGGCCACGGCGGAAGCCGATGCCATCCGGCACGAGAAGATCAAGGTGCTGCAGAGCATCCAGCCGATCCAGGCCGAGGACGTCGTGCTGGGCCAGTATACCCGCGGGGTGCTCAACGGCCAGCCCATACCGGGCTATCGCGAGGAAAAGGGGGTCGCGTCGGACTCCAACACGGAGACGTACGTCGCCCTTCGCCTGCAGATCGCCAACTGGCGCTGGCAGGGCGTGCCGTTCGTGCTGCGCACGGGCAAATGCCTGCCCCGTCAGATCACCCGCATCGCGGTGACCTTCCGCCGCCCGCCGGTGATGCTGTTCCGCTCGTTCAACGGGTGCGAACTGACCCGCAACGTCCTCACCATCACCCTTCAGCCGGATGAGGGCTTCGACCTCAGCTTCGAGGTGAAATCGCCGGCCAAGGGGTTCCAGGTCAAGACGGAGCACCTGAGCTTCCGCTACGAGGATGCCTTCGGGCCGCTGCCGGACGCCTACCGCACGCTGCTGGAGGACATCGTCAACGGCGACCAGACCCTGTTCGTCCATGCCCAGGAGGTCGAGGCTTCCTGGAAGCTCTATACCCCGATCATCGAACAGCGGCTGCCGGTGTACTTCTACTCGGCCGGCACCTGGGGTCCCACCGAAGCCCAGCGCCTCCTGACCGATGCCCCCCCGGATGCCTGACCCTACCCCCCGGATGCCTGACCCCACCCTCCACGTTCATCCCGACCCGGAAGCCCTGGGCCGGGCCGCTGCCGGGCAGATCGTGCAGTGGTTGCACGAGGCCCCGGCGGACCGGCCGCTGAGCCTCGTCCTGGCCGGCGGCTCCACCCCGGCCCCGTGCTACCGCCACCTGGCGACGACCTTCCGCGATGCCGTCCCCTGGCACCGGCTCTACCTGTTCTGGGGCGACGAACGCGTCGTCCCCCGGGACGACCCGGCGAGCAACTTTCGCATGGCGCTGCACACGCTGATCCAGCACGTCCCCATCCCCCCTGAGCACGTGCATCGGATGCCGACGGACGGCGCTCCTCCGACGGTGGCGGCGCGCGCCTATGAGGCGACCCTCCGCGCCTTCTTCGATGCGCAGAGCGACGACCGCTTCGACGTGACGCTGCTCGGCATGGGAGCGGACGGACACACCGCCTCGCTCTTCCCGAACGATCCGATCCTGCAGGAACGCGAGGCCTGGGTGTGCCCTGTGGAGGCGCCCTCGTACATGACCCCCACCCGGCGCCTGACCCTCACCGTACCCCGCCTCAACCGAAGCCGGCACGTGCTCTTTCTGGTGGCGGGCGAAGCCAAACGCGCGCCCCTGCGACGCATCCTCACCGAGCCCCCCACCGACGCCCTGCCCGCCAGCCGCATCCAGGCCACCGACACGCTGGCCTGGTTCGTAGATGCCGCAGCCCGCCCTTGAATTTTTCGTTTCCGCTTGATCTTTCTGGCAACGGCCCCTATCGTTTCACCCCTGCAACCATGACCTGCTCCCCGCTGCATATCGCCCGCATCACCAGCCGACGCCGCCGACGTGCGGCGTCCACGCCCGCGCTGGAATCGGCGGCTGCCCGGGGTCTTCGCTAGCCCCTCCCATCGGCTGGCGTTTACGTTACCCGTTGCAAAAGGCGCTGATTCGACCCGGATCAGCGCCTTTTTGACGCTATACCATCCCCTGCATCCACTCAACCCGCTCGTTTCATGGCTATCGTTCTCGCCTTCAGCGGAGGCCTCGACACATCGTTCTGCGTCCCCTACCTGATCGAAACTTATGGCGAACCCGTCCACACCGTCACGGTCAATACCGGCGGGTTGGCCGACGGCGAGGCCGACGCCCTGGCGGCTAAGTCCCGCCGGCTCGGCGCTGCCAGCCACCTCACCATCGACGCACGGCGGGATCTCTTCGACGACCACCTGAGCTACCTCATCAAAGGCAACGTCCTGCGCGGAGGGGTCTACCCCCTGTGCGTCGGCCCCGAGCGGGTCGTGCAGGCGCGCAAGGTGGTCGAAGCGGCCCGGCAACTCGGCGCGCGTGCGGTGGCCCACGGCTCGACCGGCGCGGGCAACGATCAGGTCCGCTTCGACGTGGCCCTGCGGATGCTGGCCAGCGATCTGGACGTCCTCGCTCCGATCCGCGAACTCGGATACAGCCGCGAGCAATCGTCCGCCTACCTCGCCGAGCGCGGGCTGCCGGTCCCGCAGAAGACGACGACCTACTCCATCAACAAGGGCCTCTGGGGGACCACCATCGGCGGCAAGGAAACGCACACGACGGACACGCCGCTGCCCGACGAAGCCTACCCGGATACCGTCCCCCCGGCCGCCAGCCCGGACGCCCCCCGCACGGTGACGCTGGGCTTCGAGGCCGGCCTCCCGACCCACCTCGACGGCGAAGCCATGGACCCGGTGACCCTCATCGAGACGCTCAACGATCTCGGTGCCGCCTACGGCGTGGGGCGGGACATCCACGTGGGGGACACGATCCTGGGCATCAAGGGCCGCGTCGGCTTCGAGGCCCCGGCCGCGCTGATCCTCATCCAGGCCCACCGGGAGCTGGAGAAGATCGTGCTCACGCGCTGGCAGCAGTATCAGAAAAGCCACCTGGCCGACTTCTACGGGATGCTGCTGCACGAGGGGCAGTACTTCGATCCGGTGATGCGCGACATCGAGGCGTTCCTGGATTCCTCGCAGGAGGTCGTCACCGGGACGGTCACCGTACGCCTCTTCAAAGGGCACATCGCCGTGCAGGGCTGCCAGAGTCCGTTCTCGATGTTCAACACGGGCGTGGCGACCTACGGCGAGGAGAATGAGCTGTGGAACGGCCGCGACGCCCAGGGCTTCACCCGGATCTACGGGCTCCAGGGGCTCCTCGCCGCCCGCGCCCGCGAACACGCGGCCTCCGAAACCACCTGACCCGTCCCGCCATGCCTGCTTCCGACCCGATTCCCGTCGCCCTGCTACACGGAGCCGGCTATGCCGGCGGCGAGGTGATCCGCCTGATTGCCGGCCATCCGGACGTCACGCTGACGGCCGTCACCAGCCGTTCGCTGGCCGGGCAACCCGTCTGGGCCGCCCACCCACACCTGCGCGGGCTGACGGACCTGGCCTTCATCGCCCCGGACGACTTCGACCCGGCCTCGGCACGGGCCATCCTGCTGGCCGCCGAACACGGCCAGGCCATCACGGTCGTGACGGACCTGCTCAACCGCGGCTACGACGGCGCCATCATCGACCTGAGCGCGGACTTCCGCTTCCGTGATCCGGGGCTCTACCCGACCTGGTTCGGCCTGGAGCATCCCGCGCCGGACCTGCTCGATGCCTTCCAGTATGGTCTGCCCGAGGTGTTCGCCCCCTACGCGCCCGGGCAGCGGCTCATCGCCAACCCGGGGTGCTTCGCCACCGGGATCACGCTGGCCCTGTGGCCCCTCGCCCGGCACCTGGAGGCGCTCGACGTGTCGGTGACCGCCCTGACGGGTGCATCCGGCTCGGGCACGCGCCCGAAGGCCACCACCCACTTCCCCACACGCGACGGCAACGTGCGAGCCTATAAGATCCTGGCACACCAGCACCTGCCCGAGATCCAGCAGACGCTGGGCACGCACGCCCGGGTTCATTTCGTCCCGGTCTCCGGCCCGTGGACGCGGGGCATCTGGGGAACGGCTCAGCTGACCCTGCCCCCGGCGGTGTCGGAGGACGATGTGGCGCGCTGGTACGAAGACGCCTACGCCGATGCACCGTTCGTGCGGCTGTGGCCGTCGCTCCCCGAGTTGCGCTACGCCGCCGGCACGCCGTTCTGCGACCTGGGCTGGACCCTGAACGACCGCCACCTGGTCGTTGGCTTTGCCCTGGACAACCTGCTCAAGGGCGCGGCCAGCCAGGCCGTCCAGAATCTGAACCGGGTGCTGGGCCTGCCGGAACCCTCCGGGCTGCTCCCCACGCCGTCTCCCCTGCCCGCCTGACCCTCCCTTTCCCTGCCAGACCCATGACCACGGCCGAGATCCAGCGGCTGGAAGATGCCTTCCAGTTGCCCACGTACAAGAAAATGCCCATCGCGCTCGTGCGCGGCGAAGGCTGCCGCGTGTGGGACGCCGACGGAAACGCCTACTATGACTTCTACGGCGGCCATTGCGTCGCACTGCTCGGCCATTGCCCGCCGCGCGTCGTAGCGGCGGTGCAGGAGCAACTGGGCCGGCTCCTGTTCTACTCGAACGTGGTCTACAGCCCCGTGCGCGCCCGCGCTGCCGCGCTCCTGGCCGAGATGGCCCCCGACGGCCTCGGGCATGCCTTCTTCTGCAACTCCGGCACCGAGGCCAACGAGACGGCCCTGAAGCTGGCCCGCACGTGGACGGGCAAGACGGCCGTGATCGCCATGGAAGGGGACTTCCACGGCCGTACGCTGGGTAGCCTCGCGACGACCTGGGGCGAGCACTACCGCGCTCCTTACCGCGCCATCCTGCCCGAGACGATCTTCGTGCCCTTCGGAGAGGCCGACGCCGTGGCCCGCGTCCTGGCCGAACGCGACGACGTGGCCGCGATCATCCTGGAGCCCATCCAGAGCATGGCCGGCATCTTCGAGGCGCCGCCGGCCTTCTACCAGGCCCTCCGCCGGCTGTGCGACGCGCACGGCGTCGCGCTCATCTTCGACGAAGTGCAGACCGGCGTGGGCCGCACCGGGACGTTCTCCATCGCCGAGCAGTACGGCATCACCCCGGACCTCATCACGCTGGCCAAGAGTCTCGGCGCCGGGGTCCCCGTCGGGGCGGTGCTGGCCTCGGACGCCATCGCCGCCTCGGTCGGCTACGGCGACCAGGGGACGACCTTCGGCGGAGGCATGCTGGCCATGGCCGCCGTGACGGCCACGCTGGAGACGCTCCGCGACGAACGCCTCATGGAGCGGGCCGCTCACATCCATGCCCGCATCCGGGACGGCCTGCGCCCGCTCGTCTGCGACGTGCGCGGGCGGGGCTGCCTGATCGGGGTGGAACTGGACGGCCCGGCGGCCCCGGTGCTGGCCGCGCTGCGCGCCGAAGGCATCCTGGCGGGCGGCGCCTCCCATCCCCGTGTGATCCGTCTGATGCCGCCGCTGAACACCCCGGACGACGCCATCGACGCCCTCATCGCGGCCTTCCAGACCGTGCTGGCCTCGAACCCCACCACCGCCTGACCCCCTCTGCCATCCCCCGCTGACCGCCATCCCCCGCTGACCTGTGTCTGCCTCCACCGCTTCGCTCCATCACCTCCTCGACTGGCACGAACTCGACGACGCGCTCTGGTTCGACCGTATCGACGCGGCGCTGCGCCACCATCGCGATCGCACCTGGTCGCAGAAAGCCCGGGGCAAGAGCCTCGGCCTGGTCTTCTTCAACCCCTCGCTCCGCACCCGGACGTCGATGGAGCTGGCCGGCGTCGAACTCGGAGCCCACGTCACCACGATCAACGTCGGGCAGGGGACGTGGGGCTTCGCCTGGGAAGACGGCGTCGTCATGGACGGAACGGAGGCCGAGCACATCCGTGAGGCCGTCGGCGTGCTCTCGCGCTACTACGACGCCCTCGGCGTGCGCGTCTTCGCCTCCGGGACGGACTACGAGCGGGACCGCGACGACGTGTTGCTCAAGACGTTTGCCGGGGCCGCCTCCGTGCCCGTCATCAACCTCGAATCGGCCTTCTACCATCCCTGCCAGGCCCTCGGGGACGCCGCCACGCTGATGACCCGCTTCGACGGACAGGTGGCCGGCAAGCGGTTCGTGCTGGCCTGGGCCACGCACCCCCGCCCCCTGCCGATGGCCGTCCCCAACTCGGCCCTGCTGGCGGCAGCCCGCCTCGGGATGCACGTGACCGTGGCCCGGCCCGACGCGTACGCGCTCGACCCGGGCATCATGGAGCAGGCCCGCCGGCATGCCGCCTCGCTGGGCGGGTCCGTCGAGGAGACGAACGACCTCGATGCCGCCTGCGAGGGGGCCGACGTGATCTATGCCAAGGCGTGGGCCGGCCCGCTGCGCTACACCGACCCGGAGCGAGAAGCGTCCCTGCGCACGGAAACCTACCGCGACTGGCGCATCACGGCCGACCGGATGGCCCGCACCCGCAACGGGGCCTTCATGCATTGCCTGCCCGTGCGCCGCAACGTCGTGGTGGACGATGCCGTGCTCGACGGCCCCCACGCCATCCACTTGCTCCAGGCCGAGTTCCGCCTCCACGCGCAGAAGGCGATCCTGGAATACGTCTGGCAGCTCTGACGCCCCCCACGATGTCCACCCTCCCCCCACCGACCCTGCTCAAGCTCGGCGGCACGCTGCTGGCCGACGAGGCGCTGCTCGACGCCATCTGGACGGCCGTGGCGACGCTGCGCCATGAAGGCCCCGTGCTGATCGTACACGGCGGCGGCCAGCAGGCTACCGCCCTCGCCCACCGCCTCGGCCACCAGCCCCGCATCGTCCGGGGCCGCCGCGTCACCTCGGACCTCGACCTGCAGATCGTGCAATGGACGATGCGGGGCGAGTTGAACAGCCACCTCGCGGCCGTGGCCGGACGCTACGGCATCCCGGCCGTCGGGCTCTGCGGCGTCGACGGCGGCACGCTCCAGGTGCACCGCCGCCCCCCCTGGTCCGTCGACGGCGAAACGGTCGACTTCGGCTGGGTGGGCGACGTGGACGGGGTCCGGCCGGACCTGCTCCGGCATCTGCTGGCCGGCGGCTTCGTCCCGGTCGTGGCACCCCTCGGCGTGGATGCGGACGGGCACATCTACAACGTCAATGCGGACACGGTGGCCCTCGCTCTGGCCCGCGCCCTCGGCGCCGCCACCCTGCTGCTCGTCACCGACCGGAGCGGCGTGCAGCGCGACCTCGCCCGGCCGGATTCACTCCTGCCCACCATCGACCCGGCCACCTACGAAGCCGGTGTCGCCGAGGGCTGGATCGAGGGCGGGATGCAGGTGAAGCTGAAGGTTGCCTTCGACGCGCTCGATGCCGGCATCCCCGACGTGCGCATCGTCGGCGCCCACGACCTGCTCGCCCGGCGGCACGGCACCCGCATCGTGCGATAGGCCGTCAGCCGTCCGAAGCGGAAGGCGTGGAGCCCCGGGGCGTCGACCGGCCGTTGCGGCGCGGGGCGACGGCCGGCGGGGCATCTGCGGCCGCGGTGCCGTCTCCACCCGGCGCTCCGTAGCGCGCGGCCATGCGGTGCCAGAGCAGCGCGATCTGCTCGGGCGTGAGCCGCTCGAGATCGGACACCCCGCAGTAGTGCCGGGCCGCCACGTTCAGGCTTGCCCGAGACAGCCCGTACGCTTCCGCCTGCCGCAGCAGATCGTCCAGCCCCGGACCGGTCGGCTCCGGCGCGGCCTCATCCGCGAGCACGGCCGGCACTTCCGGCGCTTCCTCCGGCTCCGGCGGGGCGTCCAGCCGGCCGAGGAAGTCGGCAAACGTGGGGTTCACCAGCTCCAGGCCGATCGGGAAGGCGGGGCTGTTCGATTTGATGACCCGGGCCACCCGCACCGTCTCGAACCCGTCGACCCGGAGACTCAGTTCAACCATTACATCCACAAAATACTCCAGTCCCCCCACCGTCATGGGCAGCACCCGGCCCATCTCGTTCTCTTCCCGATCGTCTTTGCCCTTCGCCGGAATCTGATCGGTGATGACCACACAGGCCCCGCTGTCGATGCAGAGCCGGCGGAGCACCTCCTGGAAGACGACCTGGTCGTTCGCCAGATCCTCCGCGCTGAGCTGGGCCAGCGGGTCCGCCGTACGCTCGCGGACGGCCAGCAGGCTCTCGCGGTGCTTGCGGGCAAAGTACATGGCCCACGAGTCGAGCGCGTAGCAGCCGTACTCCTGCGCACGGCCCTCGCCTTCGAGCGCCCACTCGATGAACTCCGGCAACTCGTCGGGATGCCGGATCTCGATGGCGTCGAAGCGGCTGCCGTTGCTTCCCGGCAGCAGGCGGGCCTTGCGCTCGGTGTCGAAGAAGCAGAGCCGCCCGAGCCCGGCGTCCGCCAGCGACGCGGCGAAGACGCTCTTGCCGGTACCGGCCGCCCCGCGTACGGCGACGACCAGCCGGTGCCCGCGCGGGCGACGACTCAGGGGATTGATGCGTGTGCGTTCCATGATGTCCCTCTCACGGTTGTTCAACCATCCCGGCCGTCGACGGCCTGCGTGGCCCTGCTCCGGCCGGGTCTGTGCTCCCCAACATACCCGACCGAGGTGACATCTCTATGTCACCCCCTGACCCGTTGCTTTTTCAAGAGAATTCGACGGCTTTCGATGGCGCACGCCGGTATCATACAGGATCGTGCGGCATTCGCCTTCTCTCCCTCCATCCGGCCTTCTATCCGACCTTCGCGCCCGTGCTTCCCGTCCTCGATCTGCTGAAACACCTCGTGCGGTTTCCCTCGTTGAGCCGGCAAGAAGGCCCGTTGGCGGACTTCGTGGAGCACTACCTGCAGGAGGCCGGGCTGCCGACGGGACGGCTCGGAGACAACGTCTACGGCTGGCTGGGTGAGGGCGAGGATCGGTTGCTGCTCAACAGCCACCTGGACGTGGTTCCTCCCTCGGAGGATCATCCCTTCGACCCGTTCGAGCCGGTCGAGCGGGACGGGCAGGTGTACGGGCGCGGGACGGTCGATGCCAAGGCCAGCGGGGCGGCGATGCTCACGGCGGTGCTGGATCTGGCGCGGCAGGGCTGGCGACCTCCGGGCGGGCAGGTCATCGTGGCGCTGACGGCCTGCGAGGAAACCGGCGGGGCCGACAACGGCCTGCAGAACCTGCGCCCGCACCTGCCGCCGCTTCGCGCGGCCCTGGTGGGTGAACCCACACAGATGCGCCCCTGCGTGTCGCAGGGCGGGCTGTTGATCCTGCGCCTGGAGGCCCACGGCCGGAGCGCTCACGCTGCCCGCTCCCACCTGGGCGAGAATGCCATCTACAAGGCCATGCGCGACCTCCAGCGGCTGGAGGCGTTCCGGTTCGACCGCGCCGATCCCTACCTCGGTCCGCCCACCGTCACCCCTACCGTCATCGAAGGCGGCTCCGCCCGGAACATGGTCCCCGACCGATGCACCGTGTACCTCGACGTCCGCACCAACGCCTCCTACACGCACGACGAACTGACCGCCCTGCTCAGCGACATCCTGGAGTCCGAGGTGCACGTGCACAGCAAGCGGCTGATCCCCGTGGCCACCGACCCGTCCGAACGCATCGTCCAGGCCTGCCTGGCCGCCCTCCCCGGCGTCGAGCCGATCGGATCGCCCACGATGTCCGACTGGCTCTTTCTGCACGACATCCCGACCGTCAAGATCGGGCCGGGGCTCAGCGAACGTTCCCACACGGCCCACGAACACATCGCCGTGGCCGACCTCGAAGCCGCGGTCCCCGTCTACCAGCGCATCATCCGCCACTACTTCGAGGGATAAGGCACGTGTAACGCCTCCCCCGGCACACCCGCCCTTCGACCTTCCATCTTCGACCTTCGACATGCTCTGGCAAAAAGGCACTCGCGTTCAGGACTGGGTCACCCGGTTCACGGTCGGTGACGACTACCGGTGGGACACGTTTCTGCTGCCGTACGACATCACCGGAACACGCGCCCAGGCCTGGGCCCTCCAGCAGATCGGCATCCTCACGGACGAGGAAGTCGCCCGGATCGACCGCGCGCTGGACCAGCTGGCAGGGGAGGTCGAGGCCGGCGCCGTGGTGGTGCATCCAGAGGACGAGGACTGCCACACGGTGATCGAGCAGTACCTGACGCACCACCTGGGCGACGTCGGCAAGAAGATCCACACCGGCCGCTCGCGCAACGATCAGGTGCTCGTGGCCTTGCGGCTGTTTCTGCGGGAGCAGGTCCGCCGGGCGGCCGAGCAGGTCGTCACGCTCGCCGAGGAGCTGTGCCGGCTGGGGGAGGCCTACGACGATGCCCTGATGCCGGGCTACACCCACTTCCAGCGCGCCATGCCGACGACGGCCGGGCTGTGGGCGATGGGGTATGCCGAACTGTTGACGAGCGACCTGGAGGTGCTGCATCAGGCGCACGAGCAGATCAACGTGTCCCCGCTGGGGAGCGCGGCGGGCTACGGCGTGCCGTTCCTGGCGCTGCCCCGCGATGCCGTCGCCGAGCGACTCGGCTTCCGGGGGGTACAGCGCCACGTGCCGGCCGTGCAACTCTCCCGGGGCAAGCTCGAGCTCCAGGTCGTCCATGCCTTCGTGCAGGTCGCGGCCACCCTGAACCGCATGGCCTCCGACCTGGTGCTCTATAATACCGCCGAGTTTGGCTTCGTCGAACTGCCGGCCGCGTATTGCACGGGCAGCAGCATCATGCCACAGAAACAGAACCCGGACGTCCTCGAACTGGCCCGGGCCACGTACCATCGCCTCCTGGCCGAGATGCAGGTCCTGCTGACGCTGCCCGCCAATCTGCCCTCCGGCTACCACCGCGACCTCCAGCTGACCAAGGAAGCCGCGATGCGCAGCGCCTTCGTGACGCAGGACGTGCTGACGGCCATGCGGCATCTGCTGCCGGGCATCACCTTCCGCCGGGACCGGATGCGGGAGGCCTGCTCGCCCGACCTCTTCGCCACGGCCGAGGCGCTGCGGCAGGTGCAGGCCGGCGTGCCCTTCCGCGAAGCCTACCGCGCCGCCGCGGCCTCCGTCGACGCGCTCGACGCCCCGGATCCGCAGGAAGCCCTGGCCGCCTATCACGTCGCCGGCTATCCGGGGCAGGTGCGCCCGGACGAGGTCCGCCACGCCCTGCAACGGCACCGCCACTGGATCAGCGAGGCGGCGGAGTGACGACGCCAGGCCGGATGGCCGGCGTCACTCCCCCTGCACCGTGACCACCAGCGTCCGCCGGCGTGGCTTGACGTCACATTCCAGGAAGAAGATCTGCTGCCACGTGCCCAGCAACAGCCGCCCCGCATCGACCGGCACCGAGAGCGACGGCCCGAGCATCGTCGCCTGCAGGTGCGAGTGGCCGTTGCCGTCGTGCCACATCTGCTCGTGGCCGTAGGAGCGCCCGGGGGGAATGAGGCGATCCAGCGTCTCCGGCAGGTCGCGTTGCAGGCCGGGCTCGAACTCGATCGTCCCGACGGCCCCGGTGCTGCCGATGACGTGCACGTGCGCCAGGCCAGTCTGGACGCCCGAGGCCGCCACGACCCGCGCCACGCGGTCCGTCACGTCGTGCATGTCCCCATGCCCGCTCGTCGAGAGAGAGATCTGATCCTGATACACCATGGAAGACACCGGACAGGCAGGGGCCGGCGCGCGCCTCACTCCGGCACGGCGTCCCACGACCAGCTACGGAAGGCGTCCAGGTGCTGGTGGGCCGTGAGGTCGTACTGGATCGGCGTCACCGAGACGTAGCCCTCCTCGATGGCATCGAGGTCGGTATCGCCGCCATCGTCGAGGTTGACGAACTGGCCGGTGAGCCAGTAGTACGGCCGGTTGAAGGGGTCGACGCGCTCGTGGAAGGATTCCTCCCAGCGGGAGCGGGCCTGCCGCGTGATGCGGATGCCGGCGATCTGGTCGGACGGCAGCGGGGGGATGTTGACGTTGAGCAGGATGCCCGGCGGCAACCCGCGCCGGAGCACCTGTTCGGCGATGAACCGGGCCACACGGCCGGCCGGCTCAAAGTCGCCCCCCTGCCATTGACACAGGGAAAACGCCACGGCGTCGATGCCCAGGATGGACGCCTCCGTCGCCGCGCTGACCGTCCCGGAGTAGATGATGTTGACGGCCGTATTCGGCCCCTGGTTGATGCCGCTGACGACGAGGTCCGGCCGGCGCGGCAGGAGTTGATTGACCGCCAGCTTGACACAGTCGGCCGGCGTGCCGCTGACGCTGTAGGCCCGGACCTCGCCCGAGGGGACGGAAAAGGCCCAGGGATGCGCCCGGACCGGGTCTCTGACGGTGATGGCATGACCGACGGCACTCTGCTCCGAGGCAGGGGCAACGACGAACAGCTCGCCCAGGCCGTCGAGCGCGGCGGCCAGCGCGGCAATGCCGGGCGCCGTGATGCCGTCGTCGTTGCAGATGAGGATGAGCGGCGCTGTGGCCGCTCCGTTGCGGGTATCGCTCACGCAGATCGCTGGGTTTCCTGAAGGGGAAGCGATTCGAGAAAAGGGGCGGGATCACCTGCCCGGCTCCGGCCCCACGCCGGGCGGGTTCCGCCGCGTTCAGTAGCTCTCGTCGGGGCCGGGGAACTGCCGCGTCCGCACGTCCCGGATGTAGGCCTGTACGGCGTCGGTGATCGTGTCGGCCAGATGGGCGTAGTGCCGGACGAAGCGGGGGTTGAAGTCCGTCGTCAGCCCCAGGGCATCGTGCGTCACCAGCACCTGCCCGTCGCAATGCGGCCCGGCCCCGATCCCGATGGTCGGAATGCGAACAGACGCCGTGACCTGCTGCGCCAGCTGTGCCGGGATCTTCTCCAGGACGATGGCAAAACACCCCGCCTGTTCCAGCCGCACGGCATCCCGGGCCAGCTCCTCCGCCTCCTGCTCCTCGCGGGCGCGCACCTTGTACGTCCCGAACTTGTAAATGCTCTGCGGCGTCAGACCCAGGTGTCCCATCACCGGGATGCCGGCCGTGATGATCCGCTCGATCATGGGCACGATGGGCCGGCCGCCCTCGAGCTTGACCGCATGGGCACCGGCTTCCTTCATCACCCGGATGGCCGACACCAGCGCCTTCTTCGAGTTGCCCTGATAGGAGCCGAAGGGAAGATCCACTACGACCAGCGCCCGGCGCACGGCCCGCACCACACACTGGGCATGATAGATCATGTGCTCCAGCGTGATCGGCAACGTCGTCTCGTGCCCGGCCATCACGTTCGAGGCGGAATCTCCCACGAGAAGCACATCCACCCCGGCCTGGTCCAGGATCCGCGCCGAGGTGTAGTCATACGCCGTCAGCATCGCGATGGGCGTCTGCTCGGCCTTCATCTGCTGCAGCGTTTGCGTCGTGACACGCCGGGCGTTCTGGACGGCGGACGAGCGGATCTGCGTGCTCATGGGGCAATCGTTCCCCTACGATCATTCGTGCTACGGGCGGGGACAGCCATCGGCTGGCTCGGAGAAGATACGGGATACCCCGGACCGACGATGTGATGGTTTGAGGAAGTGATACGCCGCAGCACGTATCCGTTCCGACCCGAAGCA
Source organism: Roseithermus sacchariphilus (assembly GCA_003285105.1). Taxonomy (GTDB): domain Bacteria; phylum Bacteroidota; class Rhodothermia; order Rhodothermales; family MEBIC09517; genus Roseithermus; species Roseithermus sacchariphilus. The sequence continues at coordinate 3,770,136 of CP030158.1, forward strand.
GCCGGCAAGAGGACATGGAGATCCCCGGAACGACCGGAGCGCCGGGCTTCAGGCGGCCATCGGCATGCCGCGACGCTGCATCTCCGCGGCGATGCGTTCCACGCGGTGTTCGATCTCGTCGAGGCGGTGCTGCATGTGGCGGCGTTTCGGGCCGGAGGCATGATCCAGCAGCGCCCGCACGGTGGCTCGCGTGTGTTGCTGCTCCAGATAGACGGCCCGCAGCTGCCGGTCGGGCAGCAACGTCAGGTGGCACATCCACACGTCGGGTTCATGCACGAGCGACATCAGGACCTCGTCGAGTCTGGGCCGATGCGGGGTAACGAGAAAGGGGCCGGGGGTGCCCTGCAAGATCCCTCCCGGGATCCGGGCACGGCCCCGAGAACGGGCGCATCCTTCCCTGCGCCGCACACGCACCCGCCGGGTTTCTCCGGCGCATGGCCCGTTCTCCTTCGTCAGATGAAGAGGGGCGTCACAGGCGGCTCGGGGCGGCGGCGGGAGGCTTTGCGCGCGCCAAACAGCAGCATACCGAAGACAACAGCCGTGCCAAAGACCCAGTGTACGGTGGAACCCATGGTGTTTCCCGATTCGTTGGTGGCATACCATCTCCGGCCGCCTCACGTTCAGGGCCACGCCGGAACCGCTTCCATCGGCGTAGAAGGGGAGCGATACTCAGTCTATCGGGCTGCGATGAGACGGGCTTAAGCGCCCCACAAAAAAAAGGGCGCGCCGTGACCGACGCGCCCTTTTCCGGCCGATGAGGGAGGTCGCAGATCAGTTCGACGGGTTGGCCGCCGCCGTCTCCTCGTCCACCTCGATGCCGAGTTTCATCGCCACGGCCCGGGTGATGTCGACGATGCGATCCGGGTTGATGTAGAGGATGCCCTGGCCGCGGAGCACGATGTCCAGGCCCTGCTCCTCGGCCACCTCCTCGATGGCCGTCTGCACGCGCTCCAGGAGCGGCCGCATGAGTTCGGCCTCCCGGTTTGCCAGTTGCTGTTCGGCCTGAGCGGCGGACTGCTGAATCTCGCCCTGCAGTTGCAGAAGCTCCTGCTCCCGCTCCTGCCGCCGCTCCGGAGACAGCAACGCCTGCTGCTTCTGGTAGCGGTCCAGCTTCTCCTGGTAGTCCTGCATGGAAGTCTGGAGGCCCTGCTGCATGTTCTGCGCCTCGGTCTGCAGTTGCTGCTGGATCTGGCGATACTCCTCCATGTTGAGGATCAGCAGTTCGTGGTCGGTGAACCCGACCTTGAGCGCCTGCGCGTGAGCCACGCGCGCCGGGACGACCAGGCTGAGCAGAACCAGTACGGCCAGGACGGCGCCAGTCATTCGATGAGTCATATGAGGGTACCTGTGTGCGTTGTCGTGAACATCCGATGGTTGGAAACAGGGACGGGAGGCGCGAACGAACGACACCCGTTCAGGATCCGCCCCGTCCGGACGTCGATTCAAGGTCGATGCCAAGTTCTTCCAGCACGAGGTCGCTGAGGTCGTACTGCTCACGGGCGAAGAGGAAGACGAAGTCGCCGCTCTTGTCGAACACGAAGTCGTATCCTTCGGACGTGGCGACCTCCTCGATGGCGGCCAGCACGCGCTCCTGGATAGGCCGCATGAGGCGCTCCTGTTCCCGGAACAGCTCACCCTCCGGCCCGAAGTAGCGCATGCGCAGGCGCTCGGCTTCGTCTTCGGCCTGCACGATCTCTTCGCGCTTGCGCTGCCGCTCTTCGTTCGTATAGAGCAGTTCCCGGGCCTGATACTCCCGGAACATCTCCTCCACCTCACGCTGCCGCTCCTCCACCTCGGCCTGCCACTCCTGCGCCATCCGGTCGAGCTGCTGCTCCACCGTGGCATACTCCGGCAGGCGGCTCAGGATGTACTCCGAATCGACGTAGCCCACTTTCTGCTGCGCCCGGGCCGGCAGGACCAGACCCAGCAGGAGGACGACCGCTCCGAGGAGGGTCCGGGTTCGTGTCGTGTGCATGGCGTGTGCTCCTTCAAAGGATGGCCGAGACCCCCACGGGAGCCCCGGCCCGGTGTATCGAATCGTGGATGTGCTGCCCGGAAAACAGGGCAACGGCTCACTGCCCGAAGCCCTGCCCGAGCGAGAACTGGAAGAGCCACCGCTTCGACCCGTCATGGCGCGAGGAGACGGGATCGAAGGAATCGAAGTTGTAGCCGTAGCTCAACTCGATCATGCCCAGGATCGGCAGGAACAGGCGCGCGCCCACGCCGGCGGCCCGGTAGAGCTTCGTGGGGTCGTACGTGCTGAAGCTGTCCCACGTGTTGGCGGCATCGACGAACAGATACGGCGCCGCCGATACCTGGGGCGACTGGATGGCCACCCAGCGCAGTTCAGCGCCGTACTTGTTCAGGATCGTCCCGCCCTCGGGGTCCCCCTCTCGCCGCGGGCCGATGGCCCGGGCCGGATAGCCCCGCATGTAGACGATGTCGCTCCCGAAGAAGTAGTAGAAGCCCTGCGTCTCGAACGGCGAGCCGCCCACGTAGAACCGCTGGAAACGCACCTCCTCACCCGTGAGCGAGCCGATGTAGCCATAGTCACTGGTGATGCCGAGGGACACCTTCGGGACGATGGGCACGTTCCAGTTGGTCTTGAACCGCCACTTGTGGTACTGGATGAAGTCGGCCACGGGCGGCGCCACCTCGAGCGTCAGTTGCACCTGAGAGCCGCTGCTGGGAAACATCGGGTTGTCCAGCGAATTGCGCGAGAGCGTCTGCTGGAAGGTGACCTCCTGGCTGACCCCCTGCGGCAGGAACGGGTCCCAGTCGCGGTTGCTGAAGTACTGGTAGCGCAGGCCCGTCGAGCTGTTGAACATGTCGTCCGGCCACTTCAGCCGCTGCTCGTAGAAGATCCGGGCCGAGCTGGTGATGAAGCGCCCGGTGCTGGTCACCGTGGAGAGGTAGGTGTACGGGTTGCGACTGATGCGCGAGTGCGAGAGCGAGAAGCCCACGGGCGTCGGCCGGCCCCGGAACCACGGCTCGGTGAACGAGAGCGAGTAGCTCTGGTAGTAACGGCCGTTCGTCTGAATGCCGAGCGAGAGCTTCTGCCCGTCGCCCGACGGGATGGGCCGCCACGCGCCTTTCTTGAAGAAGTTCTGGATGGAGACGTTGTTGAACCCGAAGCGCAGCATCAGAATCAACCCGAAGCGCCCCCAGGTGCCGGAGAGCTCGAGCTGGTCGCTCCCGACCTCCTCCACCGTGTAGCTGAGGTCGACCACCTTGCGCTGCTCATCGATGTTGATCCCCGGCCCGTCGGCCAGCGACTCCTGGCTGAAGTAGCTGAGCTGCATCAACCGGCGGATCGATTCCTGGATGGCATCGCGGCTGAAGGTCTGCCCGGGGATCGTGTAGAGCTCGCGCCGGATGACGTGCTCCTTCGTCTTCTCATTGCCGGCAATCGAGACCGTCCCGAAGTCGTAGACGTCCCCTTCGAACACGTCGAAGTAGAGATCCAGCGAATCCCCTTCGACCACCTGGATCTGCGGCTGGGCGTTGAACCGCATGTAGCCGCGGTTCATGTAGAGGCTGGCCACGTCCGAGCTGCGGCGGTTGCCGTACAGGTTTTCCTGCAACCGCGAGGCGTTGTAGACGTCCCCCTTCTGGAACCCGAGCGACTGCGTCAGCACGTGGTCCGGATACACCGTGTTGCCTTCCCACTCGATGTTGCGGATGTGGTACTTCGGCCCCTCGTGCACGGTGAGTTCCACGACGACCTCGGGCTCGCCGTCCTCCACCAGATAGATGGAGTCACGAACGATCTGGGCGTCGTAGTACCCGTTGTTGTTGTAGAACTGGAGGAGCTTCTGCAGGTCCTCCTCGTAGGCCTGCTCCTTGAAGGTCTCCTTCTTCCAGAAGCGCCACCAGCGGTCCTCCTTCGTCTCCTTCAGCTGCTTGCGCAGCTTGCGCTCGGAAACGGTCTCGTTGCCCCGGATGACGATGTCGCCCACTTCCACGCGCGGGCCCCGGTCGATCTTGAACGTCAGATCGACGCTGTTGTCCTCGTTGACCGTGCGCTCGACGTCGACGCGGGTGAGCAGGTAGCCTTTCTCCTCGTAAAAGTCGCGGATGATCTGTTCAGCCCGCTCGATGTCGCTGACCCGGACGGGCATGCGTTTGATGAGGGGCACTTCTTTCTGGAGGTCCTTGCGATGGCTCTTTTTGATGCCGGTGAAGGTGTAATCCCGGAGTTTGGGCACCTCGGTGACGCGGATGGCGAGAAACACCCCTTCTCCGGCCCGCTGCTCCTCGACGATCTTGACGTCGTCGAAAAGGCCGAGCTTGTAGATGTTACGGATCGCCTCGCCGAGGGCAGGGTCGCCGGGGACGAGGATGCGCTGCCCCACGGCCAGGCCGCTGCTCTGCAGCACGTAGGTGCGCGTGTTCTCGTTCTCCACGCCCTCGACGCTGATCCCGAGGATCTCCAGTTCCTGCGGCGGCTGCTCGTACGGACCCGCCGTGTTGCTCACGACCGGCGGCATCACCTGGGCGGCGGCCGATCCCACGACCAGCAAACTGCCCAGCAGACTGCCCAGCAGACAGCATCCGACGGCTATTACGACTCGAAATGGCATGTATGGGGAACGACGGTTGAAAACGAGAGGTGGTGGGGTGCCCGTCTAAACTGTGTGGGTCCGGGCGGGGTTTCGGGCATCGGGGGCGAAACGCGGCCCCTGACACGCCGGTACGCTGTCTCCAACGAACGGCGGCCGCGTCTTATTGTGGCCCCGGGGCATGGGGGGTCGGGCACCGAAGGCATCGGCTCCCGGCCGTCCGTGCACGAAGGCCTCAGGCCTCGACCCGCCCGAAGCGCCGGTCCCGCTCCTGGAAGCTGCGGATGGCCTCGTAGAGCTGGGCGCGCCGGAAGGCCGGCCAGTACTCGTCCGTGACGTACAGCTCGGTGTAGGCGATCTGCCAGAGCAGGAAGTTGGAGATACGCTGCTCTCCCCCCGTGCGGATGAGCAGGTCCGGGTCGGGCATACCGGCCGTCGCGAGCGCCGCGGCAAACACGTCTTCGCCGATGTCCTCCACCGCCAGCCGCCCTTCCTGCACCGCGCGGGCAAGACGGCGCACGGCCTGAAGGATTTCCCAGCGACCGCTGTAGGACAGCGCCAGGCTCAGCACCAGCCCGGTGTTCGCCGCCGTGGCCTCGATCGTTGCCTGCAGGGCGGTCTGACAGGGACCGGGGAGTTGCTGCACGTCCCCCAGCACCCGCAACTGGATGTTGTTCCGCAGGAGGGTTTCGCGTTCCCGCTCGATGGAGTGGACGAGCAGGCTCATCAGCGCGTTGACCTCCTCCGGCGGCCGTTGCCAGTTCTCCGTGCTGAAGGTGTACAACGTCAGGTACGGCACCCCCAGCTGGGCACAGGCTTCCGTGATGTCCCGCACGGATTCGACGCCTTCGTGATGGCCCACGACGCGGCTTTTCCCCCGCTCCCGCGCCCAGCGCCCGTTGCCGTCCATGATGATGGCAATGTGCGCGGGCAACGCCCCGCGCTGCTTCAACGCCGCCTGCGCCGCGTGGTCGGTGGCCTCGGGCGCCGTGATCGTGGTCGGAACGTCCTGCACCGCCTCGTACGTCGATGGGTTTGCGGAGTCGGGAAAGCGCAACAGCCAGGCAACATAGGCGCCTCACCACGGAGGCGCAATTGAAAAGCCCGTGAGAAACGGCGTCCGTCAGAGCCGCAGGATGTCGTTGAAGATCAGGAACGTCATGAACGCCAGCAACAGGATCATGCCGATCTGTTGCATGGCCATGCGGACGCGGAGCGAGGGCTCGCGGCGGGTGATCCCCTCATAGAGCAGAAAGACGAGGTGCCCTCCGTCGAGCGCCGGGATCGGGAGGATGTTGACGATGGCCAGCGTGATCGACAGCATCGCCACGATGAACCAGAAGCTGCGGGCGCCGGCTTCGGCGGCCTGCTTCGTCACCTGCGCCACCATGATCGGGCCGCCCAGGTTCTCGCGCAGGTTCTCGCGTCCGCTGAAGACCCGCCCCAGGCTCACCGCCGTCGCCCTCGTGTTGACCCACGTATCCACCAGCCCGGCCCGGATGGCCTCCCCGAGGCTGTAGTCCTTGTGCCGCACGCCAAACTCCTGCGCCAGCATGGCCTCGTCCGGCGCCGTGACGCCCAGCAGATACCGGTCCTCCGGGTCGTAATACTGCGGGACGACCTCCGCCTCATAGATCGTCACCCCGGCCCTGCGGGCCACCACCTGCGCCGTCGTCGTCGCCTGCTGCACGAGCGAATCCGGGCGCTCCCAGCGGATCGTCACCGGCGTACGGCCGACCCGCTGGATCATCTCGGTCATCTGCTGCCAGAACTGCACCGGCTCCTCCCCGATGCGCACCACACGGTCCCAGCGTTGCAGGCCGGCTTCCTCGGCCGCCGAGCCCGGCATCACCCCGCCGACCAGGCTGGGGCTGAAGGAGATGCCCAGCGACCCCTGCGAGCGGTTCAACTGGGTGATGATGTCATCCGGCCCCTGGAACGTGATCGTCTCGCCGTTGCGCTCCACCGTGATCGTGAACGGATCGGCCAGCAGCGCCTGCACGTCGAGCAGATCGCTGAAGCGCTCGGGGCGGGTGCCGCTGACGGCCACGATGCGGTCCCCCGTGCGCAGCCCCATCTCGTAGGCGAGCGACCCCTCTTCCACATACACCGCGCGGACGTTCTCCGCCGGGATGTAGGACTCGCCGTAGACGTACTTCAGCCCGATGAAGATGAAGCAGGCCAGCAGCACGTTGAAGACGACGCCCGCCGTGATGACGACGATGCGTTGCCAGACCGGCTTCGAGCGGAATTCCCAGGGCTGGGGCTCGCTGGCTTCGAACTCCGCGTCCATGCTCTCGTCCACCATTCCCGCAATCTTGACGTATCCGCCGAGCGGCGTGGCGCCGATCACGTATTCCGTCTCCCCGATCTTTTTGCCGAAGATGCGGGGCGGGAAGCCGATGGAGAATCGGTCGACGCGCATGCCGAAGAGCTTGGCGAACAGGAAGTGCCCCATCTCGTGCACGAACACGAGGATGGTGATGGCCAGCAAGACCCAGAAGGCGTAGGCAAGGATGTCGGTCAGGGCGTCCATGCGGGCAACGTGGAGTGGAAACGGCGGGTCGCTCGCGGCCGGGCGAGGCGCGTGGCCCCGGTGGCCCGGCGATCATCGTGCCGGAGACGGGATATCGGAAAGAATGCCGCCTTCAATAGGTGGCGGTGCGGCGGAGTTCCTGCCCGCGCTCCCGCACGTACCGCCGCGTTTCCGCATCGGTTTCAATGAGCGTGGCGAGCGAAGGTTGCGGCTCGGCGGTGCTCCGGGCTTCCAGCGCCGCTTCGATCAGGCGGGGGATGTCGATGAACCGGATGCGCTCTTCCAGGAAGAGGGCCACGGCCTGTTCGTTGGCGGCGTTGAGCACCGCCGGGGCCGTCCCGCCGTGCGCCAGCGCCTCGAAGGCCAGCCGCAGCGCCGGAAACTTCCCGACGTCCGGCGGCTCGAAGTCGAGGCATCGCAGCGCTGCCCAGTCGATCCGCTCGTGCGGGGCGGGCCAGCGAGCGGGGTAGCTGAGGGCATACTGAATGGGCACCTTCATGTCCGGCACGCCCAGTTGCGCCTTCGTCGAGCCGTCCTGAAACGTGACGAGCGAGTGGATGATCGACTGCGGATGGACGAGCACCCGGAGCCGATCCGCCGGGACGTCGAACAGCCAGTGCGCCTCGATGACCTCCAGCCCCTTGTTCATCATCGTCGCGGAGTCGACGGTGATCTTGGCGCCCATCGACCAGTTCGGGTGTTGCAGGGCTTCGTCGCGGGTGATGGCGGCAAACGTCGAAGCCGGCCGCGTGCGGAACGGCCCGCCGGACGCCGTCAGGATCAGCTCCTCGATGGCGTGTACCGGCTCGCCGACGAGGCATTGCAGGATGGCCGAGTGCTCGCTGTCGACCGGGATCAGCCTTCCGCGATGGCGGCGCAGGTGCTCCCGCACGAGGGCGCCGGCCACCACGAGCGTCTCCTTGTTGGCCAGCGCGATGAGCTTCCCCGCCTCGATGGCGGCCAGCACCGGCGGCAACCCCGCCGCGCCCACGATGGCCGCCATCACCACGTCGACCTCCGGCAGCGTGGCGGCCTCGCACAGCCCGTCGGTGCCCCGCAGCACCCGGATGCCGGTACCCGCCAGCGCGGCCCGCACCTGCGCCCAGGCCGCCTCGTCCTCGACCACCACACACGCCGGCCGGAAGGCCCGTGCCTGCGCGATGAGCCGCTCGGCGCTGCGCCCGGCCGTCAGGGCCTGCACACGGAACGCCTCGGGAAAGAGCCGCACGACCTCCAGCGTCTGGGTGCCGATGGAGCCCGTGGATCCGAGCACGGCCAGCCCGCGGGGGCCGTCACTCGGTGGCGGAATGCGAAAATGATCGGGGAGCATGAGCAATCGGGTTGGCGCCGGACAGCCGGAGGGAGCGAGGCGGCGGGCTGCCTAACGGATGAGCGGCCGTTTTGCTTCCGCAGGGCGGCTTCTCGGCGCCCGTACGTTCCCGGCGCCCCGCCGGATCCGGGCGGCGACCCGGTGCGCCGGCCCCCGTGCGCCGGCCCGGCGGACCGGCTGAAACTTCCCCCGTCACGCCGCCATATCACCCCCTGTTCGCCGACGCCTCCGATCTCTACGCCCATGCCGCAACGCACCGCGCGTCACGCGCCGCCCGCGCCCCCGCGGGCTTTCCTGCTGCGGGCCGCCCTCCTCGTCCTCCTCGTCCTGTGCCCGGCCGCCGGCGAGGCGGCCGCCCAGGCCGTCGACAGCACCCTGGTCATGCGCTTCCGCCTGGCCGACTCCTTCTTCCGCGCGGGCCAGTTCGACCGCGCCATCACGCTGCTCGAAGACCTCTACGCCGCCAGCCCGGAGACCTACGCCTTCTACGACAAGCTGAAGGAGGCCTACGAGTCCGTCAAGCGCTACGACGACGCCATCGCCCTGGTCGACGGCCGGCTGGCGCAGGGCAACAGCCCCGTCCTGCTCGCCGAGAAGGCCCGCCTCCAGTATCTGCAGGGCGATGAAGAAACGGCCTTCGGCACCTGGGACGCCGCCATCGCCGCCGCCCCGGACAACCGCAACACCTACCGGATCGTCTATCAGTCGCTGTTCCAGGTACGCCTGTTCGACCGGGCCATCGACGTGCTGGAGCGGGGACGGGCGGCGCTCGGAGAGGACGAGCTGTTTCAGAACGACCTGGCTTACCTCTACAACCTCACCGGCGCGCACGAGCGGGCCATGGAGGAATACATCGCGCTGCTGGGCGACGACGAACGCAAGCTGAGCTTCGTGCGCAGCCGCCTCGGCCGCTTCATCGAACAGGAGGATGCCCTGCAGGCCAGCATCGCCGCCGCGGAGCGTGCCGTGCGCCGGGACCCGCTGAACCGGGCCTTCCGCGAGCTGGCGGCCTGGCTGTACATGGAAGCCGGGCGCTACCAGGACGCCCTCAACGCCCACCGGGCCATCGACCGCCTGGAGCAGGAGAACGGACGGGTGCTGTTCCTCTTTGCCCGCCAGGCCGCCGATGCCGGTGCCTACGACGCTGCCCTGCAGGCGTATCAGGAGATCCTCCAACGCTATCCCGACGCCCCCACGGCCCCGGAAGCACGCCTCGGGCTGGGCGAGATGCACGAGCGCCGGGGACACGACACCCGCGAGCAGGCCTTCGACGCCGAGGGCCGCCGCATCCCGGCCCCCCACTTCGACAACGCGCTGGCCGCCTACCGGCAGTTCCTGCAGGACTATCCGGGCCATCCCCTTGCCCCCGTCGTGCTCCTCCGCATCGGCGAGCTGCAGCTCAACGTCTTCTTTGACCTCGACCAGGCCGAAGCCACCCTGCGCGAGGTCGTCACCCGGTTCCCGGGCAGCGACGCCGTCGACCAGGCCGAGTACGACCTCGGGCGGATCGCGCTGCTGCGGGGGGACCTGGATGCGGCCCGCCTGGCGCTGGCCCGGCTGGAGGAGCGGCTCCGCACGGGCGAGCTGGCCGAGCGCGCCCGCTACGAACTCGCCCTCATCCACCTCTACCGGGGCGAGTGGGAATCCGCCCGTACGCTGGCCGATGCGATGGAGGAAAACACCTCCACGGACGTAGCCAACGACGCCATCGAACTCAAAGTCCTGCTGATCGAAAACAAAGGGCCGGACTCGCTGAACACACCCCTGCAGGGGTACGCCCACGCCCGGCTCCTCCTGCGCCAGCGCCGCACGCCGGAAGCCGTCGCCCTCCTGGACTCGCTCCTGAGCGCGCACGGCCAGCATGCCCTGGCCGACGACATCCGCTTCCTGCGCGCCTCTGCGCTGCGCACCCTGGGCCGCCCCGACGAGGCGCTGGCCGCCTTCGGCGAGATCCCGCTGATGCACCCGGACAGCTACCTGGCCGACCGCAGCCTGTTCAGCTACGCCGAGATCCTCGAACAGGACCTCGGACGCCCCGAAGAGGCCATCGCGGCCTACACGCGCCTGCTGACGGTCTATCCCGGCTCGCTCCTCGCCCCCGAGGCCCGGCTCCGCATCCGCACCCTGCGGGGCGAGGGCGCCTGAGCCCGCCCGGCCCCACCCCGCTCCATCGCCCCCAGACCCCTTCCCCGCCATGCTTCGCCGCCTCCTCACGCTGCTGGGACTGATCGGCCTGTGCGCCCTGCCGGTGCGCGGCCAGGACGTGCTCATCCCCATGGATGCCCGGCAGACCAACCACCTCAAGGCCTACGGCATCGCGTACTGGGTCCTCACGCAGGGAGCCGACGTGGACTGGCTGCTCAACTACCGGGGCGGCAGCTTCCTCGTGACCGCCTTCCCCGAACTGGAACAGGAACTGCGCATCCGCGGCGTCTACTACGAAACCCTCAACGGCGCACAGACGGCCCAGGTCATCGCCTCGGTCGAGGCCGAGGACAGCAACACCGCCGTCGTCCGCCTGGAGAAAGCCCCCCGCATCGCCGTCTATGCCCCCGACCAGACCCTGCCCTGGGACGATGCCGTGCTCCTGGCGCTGACCTACGCCGAGGTGCCCTACGACATGATCTACGACGATGACGTCCTCGACGGCAAGCTGAGCGAGTATGACTGGCTGCACCTGCACCACGAGGACTTCACCGGGCAGTACGGCAAGTTCCTCACCTACCGCTCCACCCCCTGGTTCATCGAACAGCAACGACAGGCCGAAGCCTCCGCCCGCAAGTTCGGCTTCCGCAAGGTAAGCCAGCTGAAGCTGGCCGTCGCCCAGACCATCCGCGAGTACGTCGCCCGTGGCGGCTTCCTCTTCGCCATGTGCTCCGGCACGGATACCTTCGACATCGCCCTGGCCGCCGCCAACACCGACATCGTCCCGGCCGACTACGACGGCGACCCGGTCGACCCGGACGCCCTCAACAAGCTCGACTACGGGCAGAGCCTGGCCTTCACCGGCTTCCGCCCCAGCTTCAACCCGTACGAATACGAGCACTCGGACATCGACGTCGGCCCCCCGCCGCCGCAGCTCCGCAACCCGGCCGTCGACTACTTCACCCTGTTCGAGTTCAGCGCGAAGTGGGACCCCGTACCGACCATGCTGACGCAGAACCACGTCGCCACGATCAAGGGCTTCATCGGGCAGACGACGGCCTTCCGCAAGACGCTGATCAAGGAGAACGTGGTCGTGCTGGCCGAGGCCCCCGGCCGCAGCGAGGTGAAGTACCTGCATGGCGCCTACGGCGAGGGCACCTTCACCTTTTACGCCGGGCACGACCCGGAAGACTACCAGCACTACGTGGGCGACCCGCCGACCGACCTCAACCTGCACAAGAACTCGCCCGGCTACCGGCTCATCCTGAACAACATCCTCTTTCCGGCCGCGAAAAAGAAAAAGCAAAAGACGTGAATTGTCGGGCCGTCCGGGTACGGCCTCGCCGTGCGGGCGTAGAAGGGCGCTCACGGGCCTGCTGACTCATCTCCCCTCGACCCATGTCCCCCGACGCACGCAAGACCGTACGCCGCTCGCGCTGTGTGATGACGGAGATCATCCTCCCGAACGACACGAACAACCTGGGCAACATGATGGGCGGGCGCCTGCTGTATCTGATGGACAAGGCGGCGGCCATCTCCGCCCTGCGCCACGCCAACCGCACGTGCGTGACGGCATCGGTCGACTCCGTCGAGTTCCAGTCACCGATTCGCCAGGGGGAGGTCGTGGTGATCGAGAGCCAGGTCAACCGCGTCTTTCGCACGTCGATGGAAGTGGAGTTGAACGTGTGGGCCGAGGACACCCGCGCGCAGACGCGCCGCATCTGCAACCGCGCCTTCTACACGTTCGTGGCCGTCGACGACGAGGCGCGGCCGGTGCCGGCGCCGCCGATCTTCCCGGAGACGCCGGAGGAGCACGAACGCTACGAGGCGGCCGCCCGCCGGCGTGAGTTGCGCCTGATGCTGGCCGGACGGCTCAAGCTCCAGGACGTCGAACACCTCCGCGACGACCTGCTGGAGCTGGTCCGTCAGCGCGGTTGATCGGCCGGCGGACGTGCCATGAATCGACCCAATGCGGTGTCGTGGCGCAGGGGGCTCGCCGGATGGCTGCTGGCCGGACTGCTGGCGGGACTGTTGGTGGCGACCCTGCCGGTGCGGCTACACGCGCAGGAGCCCCCCGGACGCCTCGCGCTGGGCCTGCAGGTGGGCGACCCCGCCGGCATCCTGCTGAAAGTACACCGCCACCCCACGCGGGCGTACACGCTGCTGGCTTCGTGGGATTTCGACGCGGCCGCATCGGTGCACCTCCACCGGGTCCGTGAGATTCCGTTCGACCGCTCCCCCCTGCGGCTCCTCGCCGGTCCCGGGGTGTTCACGGGACGATCGTTTCGGGGGGATGGAGCCTGGCGGCTGGGGGCGGGGGCCCTGCTCGGGGCCGGCTTCTACCGCCATCGCTTCGAGGTGGCCCTCCAGCTCACCCCGCGACTGCGGCTCCTCCCCGACCGGGAGCTGATACCCGGCTACGGCATCGGGGTGCGCTATTTCCTCACCCCCTGAAAGGCCACCCCCGGCACGACGGCCGATCCACCCCGCGCCGGCGCCATGGCTTCTGCCCTATGGCTTCTGCCCCGGGAAGCCGTATCTTGGGCGCGTCCCCCTCCCCCCACCTGACCGTCTGCCCTCACACCCCGGCTGCCTCGCCCTCATGCTGTACACCCGCGTCCTCATCACCGGAGCCAACGGCCTCGTCGGGCAAGAGCTGGTGGCCCTGCTGAGCCGGTTCCCCGAGTACGACGTCCTGGCGACGGGCCGGGATGCGGCGCCGCGGTTCGTGGAGGGCTCCTGCGGGTACGTCCCGCTCGACGTCACCGACGCGGCCGCCGTCCGGCGGCTCTTTCAGGACTTCACGCCGACGGCCGTGATCAACTGCGCCGCGATGACGCAGGTGGATCGCTGCGAGGAGGAGCGTGCCGCCTGCTGGCGCGTCAACGTCGAGGCCGTCGAGACGCTGGCGAGTTGCTGCCGCACCTTCGGCAGCCGCCTCATCCAGATCTCCACCGACTTCGTCTTCAACGGCCAGGCCGGCCCCTACCGCGAGCAGGACCGCCCCGACCCGGTCAACTTCTACGGCCGCTCCAAGCTGGCCGCCGAGAACGCCGCCCGGGACGCCGGCCCCGATCGCTGGACCATCGTGCGGCCCGTGCTCGTCTACGGGACCGGCCACCGCCTCAGCCGCTCGAACATCGCCCTGTGGGTCATCGACCAGCTCGGCAAAGGAAGGCCCATCCACGTGGTGACGGACCAGTGGCGCACGCCGACCTACGCCCCCGACCTCGCCCAGGGCATCGAGCGCGTGCTCCGCTATCGTAAACACGGGATCTACCACCTCTCCGGGCGCGAGATGCTGTCGGTCTATGACTTCGCCCGGCGCATCGCCGAGGTCTTCGACCTCAACCCGGCGCTGATCCATCCCACGGACCGATCCCGGTTCCGGGAGCCGGCCGAGCGCCCGCCGACCACCGGCCTGATCATCCTGAAAGCCGAGACCGAACTGGGCTACAAGCCACGGCCGCTGTCGGAGGCGCTGCGCCACCTCGGCGCCCGGCTGGGCCTGCCCGTCAGCACTTCCTGATTTTTTCGCCTCGCCCCTCCCTCCGCGTCGTTACCTTTCGGGCTCTGAAGACGGACCCCGTGCTCCCACCCGTTCCCCGGTATGCTCGACCTCCAACTGATTCGCGACCACCCGGACCGCGTCCGCCAGGCCATGCGGGACAAAGGCCTGCCCGATGACGGGTTGATCGACCAGATCCTCGCCCTCGACACCGACCGCCGCCAGACCCTGACCGACCTGCACGAGGCGCAGGCCCGCTCGAAGACCGTCTCCCGTGAGATCGGGATGCTGATGCGCGAGGGCAAGCGGGACGAGGCACAGGCCCGGATCGACGAGACGGGCCAGCTGAAGGAGCGCATCAAGACGCTGGAGGAACGGGCCCGCCAGATCGAGGAGCGGCTGCACCGGCTCTTGCTGGACGTCCCCAACCTCCCGCACCCGAGCGTGCCCGTCGGCCATTCGCCGGCGGACAACCGGGTCGTTCATGAGACGGCGGAGAAGCCCGCCTTCGACTTCGAGCCGCGGCCCCACTGGGAGCTGCTGGCCCGGCATCACCTGGTCGACTTCGAGCGGGGAGCCAAGGTCACCGGCGCGGGCTTCCCGTTTTACGTCGGCCCCGGGGCCCGGCTGCAACGGGCGCTGATCAACTTCTTCCTCGACCTGGCCGTCCGCGAGGGGGGATATCAGGAGATGCAACCGCCCATCGTGGTCAACGCGGCCAGCGCCACCGGCACGGGGCAACTCCCGGACAAGGAGGATCTGATGTACGAGATCCCCCGGGACGGCCTCTATGCCATCCCCACGGCCGAGGTCCCGGTGACCAACTACGTCCGCGACGAGATCCTGGACGAGGCCGCGCTCCCGATGAAGTTCTGTGCCTACACGCCCTGCTTCCGCCGGGAGGCCGGCTCGTACGGCAAAGACGTCCGCGGCCTCAACCGCCTCCATCAGTTCGACAAGGTGGAGCTGGTGCAGATCGTCCATCCCGAGCGAAGCTACGAGGCCCTCGAAGCCCTGCGCGAGGATGCCGAGCGGGCGCTGACCCGCCTCGGCCTGCCCTACCGCCGGCTGCTCATGTGCACGGGCGACATGGGCTTCACCCAGGCCAAGAAGTATGACCTGGAGGTCTGGAGCGCCGGCCAGCAGCGCTGGCTGGAGGTCTCGTCGATCTCCAACTTCGAGGCCTTCCAGGCCCGCCGCATGGGGATTCGCTTCCGCCCGGCCGACGGCGGTAAGCCGCAGTTCGTGCACACGCTCAACGGCAGCGGGCTGGCCCTGCCGCGCGTGGTGGCGGCGCTGCTGGAGAACAACCAGCAGGCCGACGGCCGCATCCGTATCCCCGAGGCGCTGCGCCCCTACACCGGCTTCGACACGATCGGCTGAGGCGACCGCGGTCCGTCGTTTTCGGCTGCTGGCTGCGGGCTGCTGGCTCACAGCTAACAGCTCATAGCCCACAGCCAGCAGCCCGCCCTCTCGACCAACACCTTTCTCCCGAGTTTCATTACGAGACGTAACCGCACCGCCGCCTCGCGTCGTGGTGCGGGCGCCCTTCTCGGCCTCTCCGGCGCCCTCGGTTCGCTTCTGAGCCGGTGAGAGGCTGGAAGGCATACCCTTTGACGCCGTGCCGGGCTCACCGAGCCGTTTCTCCTGAGCAACCTGGCACCGGCGCATGGATCGACGACGCTTTCTCCGCCTCGCCCCCCCTCGCGGCGCGACGGCACCGGCCTCCACGAGCGGCGCGGCCGCTCGCGCCGCCGCCGCACTGGCGACCTACGAACAGCCCCTGAGCCGCACCGAGGCCCGGCACCTGGTCACCCGCCTCGAGTTCGGGGCACGCCTCCGGCGCGTCAACGGCTTCATCGGCATGACGCCGACCGAAGCGGTGGACACCATCCTGCAAGAAGCCGAGGACAACGCCCTCCCCGAACCGCCCCGCTGGTACAAAGACAAACGCCCCGGCGACACCGAGGACCTCTACGGGATGCAGCGCGACTGGCTCTACCGCATGCGCGAGCAGGGCTTCATCGAGCGCATCACGCTGTTCTGGCACAACCACCTGGTCATCCAGCACAACAAGACGGGCATCGTCCCCTACCACGTCTACACCTATTACAAGCTGCTGCGCACCTATGCCCTGGGCAACTTCAAGGAGCTGATCCGCCGCATCGGCATCGACCCGGCGATGCTCATCTACCTGGACGGCAACGGCAACCGTCGGCTCAACGACCAGAAGGGATCAAACGAAAACTACGCCCGCGAGCTGCTCGAGCTCTTCACGATGGGCATCACTGGGCCGGACGGCTCGCCGAACTACCTCGAAGAAGACAACGGCCCCAACGACGTCCGCCAGATCTCGCGGGTGCTCACCGGCTGGCAGGTCGAAGGCTTCGCCGCCCGGCCCAACCGGCTCTTCCACGACAGCGGCGACAAACAGATCTTCGGGAAGACGTTCGCCGGCAGCGAGGACCCGCTCGACGAATACAACCGCTTCATCGACTTCCTCTTTGCCGAGCGCGGTCCCCAGATCGCCCACTACATCTGCCGCAAGTTCTACGTCTTCTTCGTCGATCCCATCCCGGACGAAGCCTTCGTGGCCCAGCTGGCGCAGGTGTTCCTGGACCATGACTTCGAGATCAAGCCGGTGCTGCGCACGCTCTTCCTCAGCCGGCGGTTCTACGAGCCCGGCCTCAGCGGCTGCCGCATCAAAAGCCCGGTGGATTTCCTGGTCGGCTTCCTCAACGAAACCGAGACCTCGCCCTCGCGCGAGGTGCTCGAATACTTCCGCCAGCAGCTCGAACCGGCCCGCCTGGCGATGGAGCTGTTCAACCCACCCAACGTGGCCGGCTGGCCCGGCCTCAACCCGCCGGACTCGTCCGGGGCGCCGGGCGACGAAACCTGGATCACGACGGGGCTGCTGCCGGAGCGCTGGAACATCCTCACGGACCTGATCACCGGCCAGGTGGACCCCGACGTGTTCGATCCGGTCAAGATCGCCATCCGCGTCTCGGACCCGAGCAACCCGTTTGCCATCGCAGAAGACCTGGCACAGGCAATGATGCCGGTCCCGCTGGAGTACACCAGCATCCGGGCCACGGACGAGCCCTTCGAGGGAGATATGATGATCCCGCCGCCGCAGGAGGTCCTGGACGACCCGACGCGCTCGACGCTCTCGAAGCTCCTGCTCAACGGGACGCCCTGGTACGACTGGCCCACCCTCAACGAAGAGGGCGTCGCCAACATCGACGGAGCGCGGACCCTGCTGCGCGAATACCTCGCCATGCTCAGCCGCGAGATGCCCGAGTACCAGCTGCACTGACGCCATCGCACGGGCGGCCCTCCCTCCCCCGGCTCCGACGGCCGGAGCGCGCTTCTGTACCGACCTTCAACCCGCACCTGCCATGCACGACGGCCACCACCATCACGACCATCCCGCGCACGAGGCAACCCCGCACGCGTGCGACCACCACGGCGACCACCACGGCGACCACCACGGCGACCACCACGGCGATCCCGACCGTCTGGAACTGGGCCGCCACGGCGCCCGCCTGGAAGACGGCCTGGACGCCCACGCCCGCGACCATGCCCGCTGGTCCCGCCGCGACTTCCTGCTGCGCATGGGTCTGGCCTCGGCCGGGGTGGGGTTCCTAATGAACGGCGTGCCCATGCAGGCCTTCGGCCACGCCCCGATCCTGCACGCCCTCAACGAAACCGGCACGGATCGCATCCTCGTGCTCATCCAGCTCAACGGCGGCAACGACGGCCTCAACACGATCGTCCCCTACGAGAACGACGAGTACTACCGCGTCCGCCCGACGATCGCCATCCCGAAGAGCGTGGCCATCCGGCTGGACGACGAGCACGGCATGCACCCGGCCATGCAGAGCCTGGCGCGGGTGTGGAACGACGGGGAAATGGCCGTGGTGCTCAACACGGGCTACCAGAGCTCCTCCCGCTCCCACTTCGCCGGCACGGTCAACTGGGCCACCGGCAGCGGGCGGGTGCCGGGCGGCTCCATGCAGGACTTCTCCACCGGCGTCTGGGGGCGCTTCCTGTCCCGGGAAGTCGACGCGCAGAAGGGAGCGCTGACCCACCCGCTGGCCGTGCGCATCGGCGGGCCGGTGTCGCTCTTCCAGAGCGCACGCGGCAACCTGGGCGTCAGCCTGGGCGACTCGCAGTTCATCGAGCAGATCGCCGAGCGCGGCTTCTACGACGCCGACGACGACCGCGTCAAGGACAAGCCCTTCGGCCGGCCGATGCTGTTCGTCCGCGAGGTCGCCAATGCCTCGCTCAAGTACGTCGCCTCGGTGCAGGAGGCTGCGCAGCGCGGCACCAACCAGGTGGCCTACCCCAACACCGGCTTCGCCAGCAACCTGGCCGCCGCAGCCCGGCTGATCCGCGGCGGGCTCGGCTCCAACGTGATCTCCGTCTCCCGCGGCGGCTTCGACACGCACTCGATGCAGGGCGGCACCGAAGGCAACCACGCCAACATGTGGCGGGACATCAGCGATGCCGTCGCTGCCTTCCTGAACGACCTCAAGCAGGACGGCCTGGACCGCCGGGTGCTGGTGATGACCTTCTCGGAGTTCGGCCGTACGCTCCAGGAAAACGGCTCGCGCGGCACGGACCACGGCGCCGGGGCCTCGATGATGCTCTTCGGCTCCGGCCTCAACGGCGGCGTCTACGGCACCCAGTCGGACCTCGTCACGCAGCTCTACGGCGGCGACCCCGAGCCGACGACCGACTTCCGCACGCTCTATGCCAGCCTCCTGCAGGACTGGTTCGGCCTTCCGGCCGGCGAGGTGGATGCCCTGCTGGGCGCCTCGTTCCCGCGCATGAGCTTCGTCAACAGCCGCATCGGTGTCCACACCGAGGCCCCGCCCCTGCCCTCGGCCTTTGCGCTCGAGCCGAATTACCCGAACCCCTTCAATCCGACGACGACCATCCGATACTCTCTGCGTGACGGAGGCCCGGTGAAGCTGGCCGTCTACGACCTGCAGGGCCGCCTGGTCCGCACGCTCGTGGACCGGCCCCAGGCGCCGGGCACGTACCACGTCACGTTCGACGCCGCCGGCCTGCCCAGCGGAAGGTACCTCTACCGGCTGGACACGCCGGGGGGCTCGGCCTCCCACACCATGACACTCGTGAAGTAGCGCCTCCCACGGGTGCAGACCGCGCTCGCGCGCCGGGGCCGGGCTCCGATCCCGCAACCCATGCCCGGCCCCGGCCCGAGCCGGGCGGCCGCTTCTTCGCCGCACTCCGTTCGGCCTTTCCGTCCAACAGCCTGCAACCCACCGTGAACCGACTCCGATTCCTGGCCCTTGCGGCCCTGCTGATGACCGGCCTGACGGCCTGCGACTTCCTCGGCGGAGACGACGACGAGGCCGGCGCGTCCGGCCTCCTCTACCCCGTCCTCCTGGACGGCAAATGGGGGTATATCAACGCCGAGGGACGTATCACCATCGTGCCCGAGTTCGACAATGCTCGCGACTTTTCGGAAGGGCTGGCGGCCGTCCAGGTCGGCGGGGTGTGGGGCTACGTCAACGACCGGGGGCAGCTCGTGGCACCGCCGCAGTACCAGGTGGCCGGGCGGTTCTCCGAGGGGCGGGCCTTCGTCCGCGGCACCGGCCTGGAAGACCTCTACGGCTACCTGGACACCGAGGGCAACCCGGTCATCCCGCCCGCCTTTGAACTGGCGCAGGCGTTCTCCGAAGGGCTGGCCGCCGTCCGCGTCGACAGCCGGTGGGGCTACATCGACCGGCAGGGCAACATGGTCATCGAGCCGAAGTACAGCGACGCGCGTCCCTTCAGCGAGGGCCTGGCCGCCGTGGAGGGCCTCGAAGGCTGGATCTACATCGACACCGACGGCGCCGTCGCCATCAACCCGACCTTCACCATCGAGGCGGCCGGGGACTTCGTCGAGGGCGTGGCCCCCTATCTGACCAATGCGGGATGGGGCTACTTCGACAAGAACGGCAACGTGGTCGTGCCGCCGCGCTTCTCTGAAGCGGGGGCCTTCGCCGAGGGGCTGGCCGTCGTCAGCGAAGACGAGCGCTACAACTACATCAACAAGCGCGGCGACGTGGTGATCGCCTCTGAATTCAACGAGGCCCGCCCCTTCTCCGAGGGCATGGCCGCCATTCGCATCAACAGCAACTGGACGTACGTGAGCAAGAAAACCGGCCGGATTGCCGTGGACCGGGAGTTCAGCCGCGCCGAGGACTTCCAGGGCAGGCTGGCCCGCGTCTACCTGGGCACCGACGCCAACCGGCGCCTCGGGTACATCGACCGCACCGGTGCCTACGTCTGGTATCCCACCAACTGAGCCGACCCGATCGCTGAACGATGAACACCATGATCCCGACCCGTACCTGGCTCCCGGTGCTGCTGTGCACCCTGCTCGCCGCCCCGCTCGCCGGGTGCGACTTCCTGGGCGGCCTGACCGGAGCCGACGACGAAGACGTCGATACGGTCCGTCTCTACCCGGTCCAGCTCGACGGCGAGTGGGGCTACATCAACGAGAACGGCCGCATCATGATCGAACCCCAGTACCAGTGGGCCGGCCCGTTCCGCGACGGCCGCGCGCACGTCTACGACAACTGGCGGCACGGCTTCATCGACGAAGCCGGCGAGTGGATCGTGGAGCCCCGTTTCCAGGACGCCCGTAGCTTCTCGGAAGGCCTGGCCGCCGTCAAGATGGACGGCCGCTGGGGGTATATCGACCGGAGCGGCTCCTTTGCCATCAACCCGCAATTCCGGGAGCCCGGCGACTTCTCCGAGGGCCGGGCCTTCGTCCGAGACGCCTCCTACGAATGGAATTACATCGACACCCGGGGCCAGATCATCCGCTCGGTCGACACGCCGGAGCTGACGGCGCCGGAGGAGCCGCACTTCTCGGCCGGGCTCGCCCTGATCCGGGACGAAGATCAAGAAGCCTACGGCTACATCGACCGCGAGGCGCGTCCGGTGATTCCTCTCCAGTATCCGGCCGCCCGGGCCTTCTCCGACGGCCTGGCCGCCGTCCGCATCAGTGACCGCTGGGGGTATATCAACACCAACCGGGAAACCGTCATCAACCCCCGCTACATCGAGGCCGGCAACTTCCGCGAAGGCCTGGCGCCCGTCCGCGAGAACACGAACACCTGGGGCTTCGCCGACAAGAACGGCCGCATGGTCATCGAGCCGCAATTCGACGAAGCCCGCAGCTTCTCGGAAGGCCTGGCCGCCGTGCAACTCTACGGGCTCTGGGGCTTCGTGGACAAGAACGGCCGCATGGTCGTGGAGCCGCAGTTCCAGGAGGTGGGCGACTTCGAGAAGGGCCTGGCCCTCATCCGCGTCGAACTCCCGGACCCCGAACGGGACGACCGCACCATCACGCGCTACGGCTACATCGACCGGGAAGGCGCCTACGTCTGGTATCCCACCAACTGATGCCGTCAGCTTTCAGCGGTCAGCGGTCAGCTTTCAGACGTCAGCCGGCAGCCAGCTGCCACCTGCGTGCCGGGAGGGCCGGGCCGCGCGAGAGGGATGCTCTGGCGCGTTGCCCGGCCCATCACCGGCCCATCACCGGCTCATCCCGCCGCGTCGGGGCGGGGAACGATGCCCACGCTCCGGAAGCGCACCACCTCGCGCGTATCGTCGTCCCGCACGATCTCCAGCGTGCTCACGAATCCGTTGTCTTCCTCGACCACCCACACCTCGCGCGGGTGATAGACGAGGTGATCGACCCCGTCGAGGAGCACCTCCAGGGCTTCACTCCGGGGATCGTAGGCCACCCCGAGCGCGCGGACGAAGTCGGCGGCCACCTGATCGCCCAGGTCGGGCGAGATCACCTCGACCGTGGCCGCTTCCGGGTTGCCGTCTTTGAAGAACCGTTTGGTCAGCTCATCGAAGTAACGCGTCCACTCCTGACGCGGGATCTGACGTGTGGTTGACATGGCGTGTTCAGGGGTTGGGTGATGGATGATACGAACCGTTCATCAACACAGGCCGTTGCGACCTGCGTGAAGGGAGGACGCCCCCTCTGCCGCTCCGCGACACCTTCGCCTGGCGTGGGGCCGGCTGACGGCGTCCATCCCGTGTCAGAAGGTAGCGAAGGTCTCTTCGGCCCAGCGCTCCATCTTGCGCAGCTTGAAGGCCAGCGCGGCCAGCGTGAGGCCGTAGACGATGGCCCAGAGCCCGACGAGCCACGCCAGCGCCAGCAATCCGGCAGACGGCAGGACGACCAGCAGGACGCCAAACACGACGGACAAGAGCCCGCCCAGGCCCAGCAGCCACTCGCCCTCGATGTCGCGGCGCAGGCGCACGGCCAGGATGATTTCGATGACACCGGTGAGGATGGCCCAGGCCGCTACCAGGGCCAGCAGCACCAGGGCGGTGATCTCGGGCCAGGCGACGGCCAGGACCGCCGCGACGACGCCAAGCACCCCCTGCAGCAGCAGCAACCACCACCGGCGGGTGCCCGACCGGTACCGGATCGCCGCCCAGACGGCGACGAGGCCGCTCAGCAACGCGAAGGCGGCAAACAGGCCCACCAGGACGGCCAGGGACAGAGCCGGCCACACCAGCGCGGCCACCCCGAAGAGCAGCGCGAGCACCCCTCGGACGAGGAGCCACTTCCAGGATCGGGTATACAGGAGAATCATGATCGCAGGGATTCGATGGTTTGAGGAAGATGCAGGAGTGAAGTAGCCCGCTCACGCGTCCGCCGGCGAAGGAGGATCGGGCTGGTACGGGAAGACGACGACCGGACCATCGGCCCGGCGCAGCACCTTTTCGAGGACACTCCCCGGACCGGCCCGCTCGCTGCGTTCCCGGCGCGTGCGGGCCAGCGCGAGGAGGTCGCCCGGCTCGGTGGCCGCCACGAGTTCGCGGGCGACGTCCTCTCCCTCGCGGACGAGGAAGCGAGCCGGCACGTCGGGGCCGCCGGCGTTCTCGAAGAGTTGTTCGAGGGCCGCCGGCACACGGGCCACCAGGTCCGGGTCCGGAGCCACCGTCTCGATCATGAACAGCCCGGTGTCGTAAGTGACGACCATGTGGCGATGTTCGGCCACGTGGAGCAGCGTCAGCGGCACGCCCAGGGCGGCCGCCCACGTCCGGGCCGGCTGCACCGCCTGCTCGGCGGCCGGGGAAAAGTCCTCGGCCAGCACCAGGCGGCGCACCGCCGGCGGCGAGGCCCCGGCCGTCGACTCGGGCGCCGGGACGACCACGACGGGGCGGTCCGACCGCCGCACCAGCGCTTCCGTCGTGCTTCCGACGCGCCGCCGCCGGAGCAGGCCACGGTGCCGGTTGCGCCCCACCACGAACGGCCCCGCCTCGTCCAGCGAACCGGCCAGCCGTAGCAACGCCTCCGCCACCGGACCCCGCTTGAGCACGACCGGTTCGACTTCGACGCCGTCGAGGTCGTGGCGGCGCAGGGCTTCGGCCAGCAGCTCTCCGACGACGTCCTCGGGGGTGGCGCCCAGGGCCCGGGCTTCAGGGGTATACCGGAGCGGACTCAGCGGCCCCGTCTCGAACGGCTCGATGACATGGACCAGGCGAAGCCGCCCGGCACCCCGCCGCGCAAACTCCAGCCCGCAGGCCAGCGCCCGATCGGCCGCCTCGGAAAAGTCGGTGGGGACGATGACCGTATCGAAGGGATGCATCGTTCGTTACCTCAGGCGAGAGACGGAGACATCGGATTTACGAGGCGACGACGACCTTCGCGTGACGCAGGATGCGGTCGCCCATGCGATAGCCTTTCTTCACCTCCGAGAGCACCGTACCGGCCGGCACCCCCTCGGGAGCCGGCTGTTGCATCACCGCCTCGTGCTCCTCCACGTCAAACGGTTTTCCGACGGCCTCGATCGGCTCCACGCCCAGCTGCCGGAGGGCCTCGGCAAACTTGTGATGGATGAGTTCGACCCCCCGCTGGAGCGACTCCTGATTCGATGACGGAGACGCCCCCGCCGCCGAGGTATCATCCTGTTGCCGGACGGATTCCAGCGCCCGCGTCACATCGTCATAGAGGTCCAGGAGGAGGTCCAGCATCTGCTGTCGGCCGGCCGCCACGAGCGATTCCCGCTCCTGAGCCGCCCGCCGGCGGAAGTTCTGGAAGTCCGCCGCCGTGCGCAGGAGCTGCTGCCGGACGGCATCCAGATCCGCCTGCAGTTGCTCGACGGTGACCTCGGCCCCGTCCCCGTCCACGGTGGTAGAGGCCTGTTCATCGGGAGCACCCGATTGCGGGCCACGCACATCAGATTCCATCATAATCGTCTATCGAATTCGGTTGAGAGTGAATCAGGGTAACACGGTCGCGGACACAGGCCGGCGAGGCGATCAGAGCACCCCGTGGGTCCGGGCCCAGTCGCGCAGGGCCGTACGGGCTTCCTCGCTCAGGTCGCGCGGCACGTCGACGACGATCCGCACGAGCAGGTCGCCTTTGCCCTTGTCGGTTTCGACGCCCTGGCCGCGCAGCCGCAGCACATCGCCCGGCTGGGTGCCCGCAGGGATGTTGAGCCGCACCTTCTTGCCGTAGGCGTTTTCGATGCGGCGCGAGGTTCCGAGCATGGCTTCCACGGCGTTGATATGCTCGGTCACGTGCAGGTCATCGCCCTCGCGGCGGAAGCGGGGATGCGGCTCCACCTCGAAGGTGATGTAGAGGTCCCCGCGGCGGCCATCCGTACCGGGCTGGCCGCGGCCACGCAGGCGCACCTTCAGGCCGGGACGCACGCCGCGGGGGACGTCGATGCGCACCGTCTCGCCCGTTGGCAGCGTCACCGTGCGTTTACCGCCCTGGAGCGCCTCGTCGAAGCTCAGCCGGAGTGTGGCTTCCACGTCGCGACCCGGCGTGCGGCCGGACCGCCGCCGCCCCCGCGACGCGAACGGGTCGGACCGCCGGGGCTCGCGCTCGCCGAAGAGGCTGCTGAAGAGGTCACCGATCCCCCCGAAGCCGTCCTCGTCGCCGAAGATGAAGCCGGCATCGGGGCCGGACCCGGCCGTCTCGACCCGCACGTAGGTGCCGTCCGGGGCTCGGTAGAAGCGCGCCCCGCCTTCCCGACCGGCTCCGCTGAAGCCGGAGAAGGGGCTCCCGGCGAACGGGTCCTTTCGCTGCCGGTCGTACTCCGCACGGCGCTGAGCATCGCCGAGTACGTCGTAGGCCTCCTGCACCTCCTTGAAGCGCTCCTCAGCCTCCGGATTGTCCGGGTTGCGGTCCGGGTGATATTGCCGGGCCAGCTTCCGGTAGGCCTTCTTGATCTCCGCCTCCGAGGCGTCCTCGCTCAGGCCCAGCACCTTGTAATAGTCTTTGATGGCCGGCATATGATTCGTTGCTAATGGGTGAATAGCGTCGTGGAAGGCCTGCGTGGCGGGGCGCGTCCGGCCCGTCGGGCGGCCCGCATTCGGGCAAAAAGAACCCCCGCCCAGCTACGCTGAACGGGGGCTCGCCCCTGGCGTAACCGGGGCTGCGCTCAGCATGACGAGCCGTCAACGACCCGCTTACGCACGGCCGGTCGTCACGAGATCTCGATCCGACGCGGCCGGGTTTCTTCCCGCTTCGGCACCTCGATGGTGAGGACGCCGTCTTTCATGTGGGCCTTGACCTTCTGCGTGTCGCTGGCCTGCGGCAGCGTGAAGCTGCGGAAGAACCGCCCGTAGGAGCGCTCCACACGGTGGAGGTTCTCCTTCTTCTCTTCGTGCTCGGACTTCCGCTCGCCGCTCACGGTCAGCGTGTCGTCACGCAGCTCGATGGTGATGTCTTTCTTCGAGAGCCCCGGCATGTCCATGCGCAGGACGTAGTGGTCATCCGTCTCGGAAATGTCGGTGCGCGGAGCCCACAGGGCCGTCATCTGCTCGCCGTCCTCGGTGCGGAGCAGATCATCGAAGATCCGGTCGATCTCACGACGCAGGCTGGTGAAGGCCGGCATCGTGGGGGTATAACGCATCAGGCTGCTCATATCGTTCACCTCCTTTCTCACTGGTTTTCGCTTCGGTTCGAAGGGTGTTCAGCGGGGATGATCCCGCTCAGAGGCTCGTCTTCCGAACCCCTGTTCGCCCGTTCATTTTCTCAGAAAGTGTGCCATGCGGCCCGTTCGGGTGAGATCCCGTCAGCATGGCACGGTTCGCCCGGATGGGCTGCAAATCTGTCGAGGCCCCGCCGCCGGCGCCTGTCCATCCGGCAGGGAAGGCCTGCTCATGTTGCAGACCGCCGCCGTCCCGCCTCTGACACCTTTTCGCCGCACGATGCCAGGGACGAGGGTCAGCGGAGGTCCGCTCCGGCCGGCAGGATGAAGGGCAATGCGCCGGGCCGGATGCCGAAGCGAAACGCCCGCCCCCGCAGCGGCTCACCGTCCAGGTTGATCTGCAACGCCGCCTCGGCCTCGACCGTCAGCGACGGGACCTGCCGGTAAACCACCGGCTCCTGGTCGCCCGGTGCAGCCCCGGGCCGGCGGAGCAAACCGTCGAGCAGGCGAAACAGGTCGAGAGGCGGCAGGTCCGGGACGACCAGCACATCGAGCAGACCATCGTCGAGGCGGGCGCGTGGGCAGACCCGGAAGCCGCCGCCGGCCTGCCGGCCGTTGCCCACGGCAAGGGCGTAGAGCGCGCCTTCCCAGGTCAGGTCCGGGGCGGTGAGCCGCACGGGGAGCGCCTGGATGTTCTTCACGTGCGCCAGGCCGGTGAGCAGGTAGGCGGCGCGGCCCAGCAGATGCTTGCGCTCGGGGGGCGTCTGGGCGGTGACCTCGGCTCCGAAGCCGCCGCTGGCGACGTTGATGAACCAGCGCCCGCCGTCGCGCCCCACATCCCCGTCGATCCGGCCGACATCGATGGGGCGAGGCGCTCCCTCGGTGATGTGGTAGAGGGCCGTCAGGGGGTCCGTGCCTGCCAGCCCCCAGGCCGCAGCGAAGTCGTTGGCCGTCCCGAGCGGGATGACGCCGACGGCGCAGGCCGCCTCACCTCCGGCCAGGACGCCGTTGACGACCTCGTGCAGCGTCCCGTCTCCCCCGGCCGCCGCGACGACATCCGCCCCCGCCCGGGCCACCTCGGCGGCATAGCGTTCGGCATCGCCGCCCTCCCACGTCACCCGCACCACCACCTCGTGACCGGCCGCCCGGACGTCCTCCACGGCCTGATGCAGGCCGGCATGCCCGGCATGCCGCCCGTTGACCACCAGACCGATCTTCCGTTTCTTCATCGTCCCATGGCAGAAAACCCGGAGCCCCTCGTCTGCGTTGGTACGCGGGGGCTCCACGCGGCGGCGCCGAACCGTACGGCCCGCCGGATCACGATACCGTTCACGCGCATCAGAAAACAGGCTGCATGAAAAAAGAAACGCAATTCTCCATCTGGTATTACGTAGCCGTATTCCTGGTGCTGCTGGCGCTACAGGTGCTGCTGTTCCCGGCCACGGGCGGGCGGCAGGAACTCTCCTACAGCGCCTTTCTCGACCGGGTCGAGGCCGGAGACGTGGAGCGGGTCGTCATCCTGCCGGATCGGCTGATCGGGCTGTTCAAGGCGTCCCCGGCGGATTCCTCGGCCGACGCCTCGGCGGCTCCGGGCGGCTCGGAGATCACCCTCGGACCCACGGCGCCCTGGCGCCTCCGCCTGGAAGCGCTGGAGCAACAGATCGCCCGGCAGTTCATCGTCACCCGCCTGCCGGACCTGGAAGATAGCCGCCTGCTGCCGGCCCTGGAGGCCGCCGGGGTCGAGTACAGCGGGCACGTGGATGACCACTTCCTGCGCAACTTCTTCCTGAACTGGTTCCTCCCGTTCTTGCTACTGGCGGCGCTGTGGGGTTTTCTGTTCCGGCGCATGAGCACCGCGCAGAACACCATGCTGAATCTCGGGCGCAGCAAAGCCCGGATCGTCGCCGAGGACCCGAAGCACCAGGTCACGTTCAAAGACGTGGCCGGCGTGGACGAAGCCGTCGAGGAGGTGCGCGAGATCGTCAGCTTCCTGAAGGATCCGCAGCAGTACACCCGCCTGGGCGCCCGGCTCCCGAAGGGGGTGCTGCTGGTAGGCCCGCCCGGCACGGGCAAGACGCTCCTGGCCCGCGCCGTGGCCGGCGAGGCCGGCGTGCCCTTCTTCTCGCTCTCCGGCTCCGACTTCGTCGAGATGTTCGTCGGCGTCGGCGCGGCTCGCGTGCGCGACCTGTTCCGCCAGGCCAAGGAGAAGGCGCCGTGCATCATCTTCATCGACGAGATCGACGCCATCGGCAAGAGCCGCGCCCAGGTGGCCGTCGTCGGCGGGCACGACGAGCGAGAGAACACGCTCAACCAGCTCCTGACGGAGATCGACGGCTTCGAAGGCACCGAGGGCGTCATCCTCATGGGCGCCACCAACCGCCCGGAGGTGCTCGACCCCGCGCTGCTGCGCCCCGGCCGCTTCGACCGGCAGGTGCTCGTCGACCGGCCGGACATGAAGGGCCGTGAAGCCATCTTCCGCGTCCACACCCGCCGCCTGAAGCTGGCCGACGACGTGGACCTCGCGCGTCTGGCGGCTCGCACGCCCGGCTTCGTCGGGGCGGACATCGCCGGCGTGTGCAACGAAGCGGCGCTGCTGGCCGGCCGCAAGGGCCGGGAGATCGTCTCGATGCAGGAGTTCGAGGAGGCCATCGAGCGCGTGGTGGCCGGGCTGGAGAAGAAGAACCGGCTCATCAACGAGCAGGAACGCCGCATCGTGGCCTACCACGAGAGCGGCCATGCCATCGTCGGCTACTTCACGCCGGGGGCAGACGAGGTGCAGAAGGTGTCCATCGTGCCGCGTGGCATCGGCGCGCTCGGCTACACGTTGCAGATGCCGCTGGAGGATCGCTACCTGATGAGCCGCTCGGAACTGCTGGGCAAGATCAAAGGCCTGCTGGGCGGCCGCGCCGCCGAGGAGATCGTCTTCGGCGAAGTCTCCACCGGGGCCTCGAACGACCTGGAGCGCGTGGCGCGGCTGGCGCGCAGCATGGTCGTCGTCTACGGCATGAGCGAGAAGCTGCCCAACCTGTCGCTCGTGCAGTCGTCCGGCCCCGGCTTCCTCGGGCAGGGACCGCAGACCGAACGCCGGTCCGAGCGCATCGAGCAGATGATCGACGAGGAGGTGCTGCAGATCATCCGCACCTGCTACGAGGACACCCGGGCGCTCCTCCAGGAAAAACGCGCCCTGCTGGAACAGATGGCCGCGGCGCTCCTGGAACGTGAGGTGCTGGACCACGACGACATCGTGCGCCTCCTCGGCGAACGACCCGCGCGCCCCGAACCCGCCCGGCCGGCATCGGACGGCCGGGCCGGCTGAGCGGATCTCTGCTCCCCCGGCGCTCGTTCACGCCCCGGTTTTTTTCTTTCACCCGATTCATGTCAACCCGACGGATCTGATCTCATGATGACCTGGATAGATGCACTGATCGACCAACTGGACCGGGTCGATGCGCCGGTCCTCTCTCTGTACCTGGACGTCAACCCGGCCCATGCCGACAACCTGAAGGAAGGCTACCGCATTCGCACCGAAAACGCGCTGAAGTCGGCCGGCGCACCCCGGGCGCTCCTCGACGCGATCCTGGCGCATTTCACGGGCGACCCTCCGCACCGCCGCGGGCGCACGCTGGTGCTCTTCGCCACCGAGGACCCGGACGCCCTCTTCGAGGTCCACTATCTCCAGGTGGACCTGCCGCTGACCGCGGAGGGGGATCGCGTCATCGCGCGCTGGGGGGCTCCCTACGTGGCTCCGCTGCTCCTGGCACGCGACGACTACGAACGCTATGCCGTGGTCTACATGGACCGGACGCGCTGGCGGTACTACGAGGTCTACCTGGGCGAGATCGCCGAAGTGCAGGAGGCCTTTCTGGACCTGGACACCGAGGCGTGGCGGCGGATGACCGAGCCGACGGCCGGCTCTCCGGCCCTTCCGGCTGCCGGAGGCGGACAGGACCTCTACGAGGCCCGCGTCGAGGCCTGGGTGCATCGCTTCTACAAGGACACCGCGGCCCTGCTGGAAAAGGCCCTGGCGGCCCGGGATACGCAGCGCCTGATCCTGTGCGGCCCCGAGGAGCCCCGCATCGCCTTCGAAAAGGTGCTGCCCCGATCGGTTCAGGACAAGGTGGTGGCGCGTCTACCCGGCCTGCCGCATCCCGATGCGTCACCGGCCCAGGTGCTGGCCCACGTCGAGGACGCCATCGAGGCGGCGGAACGGGCCGGTGAGATGGCCCTGCTGGAGCGCATCCGGGAGCGGGGCGTTCGGGGCCTGGCCGACGTGCTGACGGCCCTGCAGGGCGGGCGCCTCTTCACGGTGGCCGTACCGTGGTCGTTCGAGGCGCTCGCCAGGACGGTCTACCGCTGCCCCGTGACGGGCTTCGTGGGGGCGGATGAGGCCACGATAGAGGCCGTCTGCCCGCCGGGCTCGTCGCCGCAGCCGGTTCGTCTGGACGACGTGCTGCCGGAGCTGGCCCTGTCCCGCGGCACCCGCCTCGAATTCGTCCGTGGCGAGGCCGCGCGATGGCTCACCGAGGAGATGGGCGGCATCGCCGGCCTCCGCCGCTGGTGAGCCCCCTCCTTCCCGGGGCCGCCCGCCCTCCCGCCATGCCGCAACCCGCCATGCCTTCTGGTTGATCTCATGCCCTCCCATCGCCGACTCCCCCTGCTGTCGTTCCTGCTGATCGTCGCCCTCGCCTCCGGATGCGGCCTCTTTGGCGGCGAAGACGAGGAGCCGCCGGCCGAGGTGGTCATCGAAGATCTGGAGGTGGGCACGGCCCCGCCGCCGCGCCGGGCCAGACGCTGACGGTGCACTACGTGGGACGGCTGGAGAACGGCACCACGTTCGACTCCTCGCGGGATCGGGACCAGCCGTTCACCTTCGTGCTGGGGGATCCGCGGCTCATCCAGGGCTGGAACGACGGCATCGTGGGCATGCGGGAGGGCGGCCTCCGTCGCATCACCATCCCACCCGCACTCGGCTACGGCGCCCGCGGCTCCGGCTCCATCCCGCCCAACGCCACCCTTATCTTCGAGATCGAGTTGCTGGACGTAGCGGACTGAGCGGCTGCACCCCGGTGCGCGGATCCTCGCCGCCGACCGCATCGTTGGACGGGAGGCCTCGTCGCCCTCGCCTCCGAGACGCGCCCCCATGCACACCCACGGCCACCACCACAGCCACCACCACGGCCACCATCACGGCCACCACCACGGCGCTGACGGCACCGACGTCAGCGAGCGGAGGCTGCTCCTCTCCGTCCTGCTGAACCTGGTCATCACCGTAGCCGAGGTCATCGGCGGGCTCGTCTCGGGCAGCCTGGCCCTGCTCTCCGACGCGGTGCACAACTTCGGCGACACCGCCTCGCTGGGCATCAGCCTGGTCGCCCGGCGCATCGGACGGCGCGGCCCCACCCCGGCCAAGACCTTCGGCTACCGACGGGCCGAGGTCATCGGCGCCTTCATCAACCTCGTGGCGCTGGTCTTCATCGGGCTGTTCCTCGTCAAGGAAGCCGTCGAGCGCCTCCTGGATCCGCAGCCGGTCGACGGGCCGGTGATGCTGATCGTCGCCACCATCGGGCTGCTGGCCAACCTGGTCACCGCACTCCTGCTGTTCCGCCACCGCGAGGGGAGCCTGAACATCCGCAGCGCCTTCCTGCACATCGTCACCGACGCCGTCTCCTCCGTGGGCGTCGTAGCCGGCGGTGTGCTGATCCTGCTCTACGACATCCGGTGGATCGACCCGGCCCTGACCCTGGTCATGGCCCTCTACATCCTCTACCACGGGATCGTCATGCTGCGGCAGACCATCGACATCCTGATGGAGGGCACCCCGGCCGAGATCGACCTGGATGCCATCGTGGAGGCAGTGCAGGCCTTGCCGGCCGTGCGCGACCTGCACCACCTGCACGTCTGGCACCTGGACGAAACCCACTACGCGCTCGAAGCGCACGTCGTCATCGACCGGGCGGACCTGGCGGAGATGGAGGGGATCAAGCGGTGCATCAAGCAGACGCTCCACGACTCGTTTCACATCGCGCATGCGACCCTGGAGTTCGAGTTCGACCCCTGCCGTCGAGCAGGGTCCGTGGGGTGTGGGCCGGACCGCCACGCGGACCACCGGGGGGTGCTTGGTCCGGGAGTAAAAGCTTCTGAAGCCCCCTGACGTCCCGGCTCCGGGGCGTCACGGCACGAGGTGGGCGATGGTGGCGCCCCAGCTGCTCGCATCCTCGTACGCCAGATGGTACGATGCCACGAGCGGCAGCCCCTCCAGCACGCGATGCACCCGCCGGCGCAGCACACCGCGCCCCTTGCCATGGATGATGCGCACCCGCCGTAGCCCCTGTGCGTGGCACGCCCGCACGTATTCGGCCACCAGATCCTCTATCTCCGCCGGATCGAACGCGTGCAGATCGAGCACACCGTCGAGCGGGTATCGTACCGGCTCCATGCGCGTCGTGCGCCTCCGGCGCGTCATTCTTCCGGGATCGGCTTTTCGAAGACCATGAAGTGCTGCTGCGGCAGGAAATCCTTCGTCGTCCGCCAGACCAGCCCCACGGCCTCCATCTCACGGCGGGCCTGCGCCACCGTCATCTTGTGCAGCGGCTTGATGGGCACGGTCGGATCTTCCCCGCGGTATTCGACGAGGACGACCAGCCCCCCCGGTTTCAGCGCCTCCACGATGCGTGTCATCATCTCGTGCGGAAACGAAAACTCGTGGTAGGCATCCACCATGAGCGCGACGTCGAGCGAGGCCCGGGGCAGATTCGGATCCGTCTCCGTACCGCGAACGGGGACGATGTTGGTCAGGCCGCGCTCGGCGATGCGCTCCCGGATGATGTCCAGCATTTCGTCCTGGATGTCGACGGCATAGACCAGGCCATGGGGCACCCGCTCGGCGATGCGGAAGGTGAAGTAGCCGGTGCCGGCCCCGATGTCCGCCACGACGTCGGCCGGAGACAGGGCCAGCGCCCGCACGACGCGGTCGGGGAATTCCTCGGTTTCGCGGGAGGGGCGTTCCAGCCAGGACACCCCCCGGTGCCCCATCACCTGAGCGATCTCACGGCCCATGTAATACTTCCCCGTGCCATCCTCGCTGCGGGAACCGAAGGTATAGACCCCGGCCGGCGTCGTGGGCGCGTCCGCCGGGCGGCAGGCCGGGCCGGCCGGCGCCGTCAGCAGCACCAGCAGGAGCCCCCGGACAAGCCATCCGTTTCCTATCCACCTGGGTCTCTGCATGGGTCGATCCGTTGGTCCTTCAACAGGTTTTCGCGGACCCCGACGCCGTTCCGGCGGTTAGCCCGACGCCCTGATACAGGGCACCCCGAAATTCGCTTTAAGTTCGCCCCTGTCACCCCTATCTTGCCGGCGGCGGGTCCTGCCGGGCGGGCCACGGGTGACATCTCCGTGATCCGATGCGTTCCGGGCACTCTTAAAGAAATGGTATTCCGGCACAGGTGGGCCATGCGTAGATTCGGTACCGGCGCCCTGCGGCTTTTGTTTTTGAAGCATTCATGAAGCATCTGCTCTCCCTTCTGCTCCTGACGGCCCTCCTCTGCGGATCGGCTTTTTCCCAGGGAGCCTCGTTCGAGGAGGCCGTCGTGGACGTGGGCAACATCGGCCTGACGATCACGAACGCGGGGTTCATCGGGAGAGCAAACGTGCGCAACAACCCGACGGGGCCACCGTCGATGGAATACCCGCTCGACTCGGGCGTGGAGCATCTGTTCGAGTCCGGCCTCTGGGTGGGCGCGCGCCGCAGCGACGGGGTGACGACCGTCCGCACCGGCGCCGTCACGGCCGCCGGCGGCTACCGACCCGGGGCCACGGGCTACGAGTTCGCCCAGACGGCGCCCATCCTGGAGCGCTCCTCCCTCCCCACCTCCGCCGTCTTCACCCGCAGCGCCGTCAGCCATCAGGACTACCTGACCGCTTTCGTCGACACGGCCACCGTGCTGCCGGGCACCTCCATCCAGATGCCCGACCCACAGGGTCGCCTCGGGATGGCCGTCGAACTCGAAACGTTCGCCTGGAATTTCCCCTTCACCGAGTACTTCGTCATCCTCAACTGGAAGATCGTCAACATCAGCGAGGCCGCCTGGGAGGACGTGTACGTGGGCATGTACCACGACCTGGTGGTGCGCAATGTGAACACGACGACGGACGCCGGGGGGGCCTTCTTCAACAAGGGAGGGCTCGGCTTCCTGGACAGCCTGTATGCCTCGTATGCCTTCAATGCAGGCGGCACCGAGGAAACCCTCAACACGTACGGCGCGATGGCCTTCCTCGGCGCCGAGTGGGAGGACCCGGCCACGGGCCGAACCCGTTTCTTTCACCCCAACGTAGCAGCCACCTACGAGGCCGAAGGATTGCCCCGTCCTCAGGTGAACCCCCGCTGGTGGCTCTTCTCCGGCGGGACCGACGAACTCGGGCGTCCCTCCACGGACGAGGAACGTTACCGTCGCATGGCCACGCCCTACCCCAACCCGGCCTCGTTCGAGAACCCAGCCGACTTCGAAGCGGCCCGTGCAGCCTGGTTCGAACGCCTGCGTACCGACGGACAGAATTCGGCCGGCAACTGGATCGGCCTGACGCCCGTTGGTCCCGTGCCGCGCGTCGAGCCCGGCGACACGCTCACGGTCACCTTTGCCGTCGTCGCCGCCCTCAAGCCGGAGGCGTTCCAGGGGCAGGCGGGCAAGCCCATCGACACGCCCGAGAGCCGCGGCCTGCTGGAAAACAACGTGCGCTGGGCGCAACGTACCTATGCCGGGGAAGACAACAACTTCAACGGCGAACTCGACCCCGGCGAGGACGTCAACGGCAACGGGGTGCTGGATCGCTACCTCATCCCCGAGCCACCCTCTTCCCCGAACGTCCGTGTCGTTTTTGAGGATGCCATCGATCCCCAGACGGGGCAGCAGGACACGAAGGCGATCCTTTACTGGGACCGGGCTGCCGAGTTCTCGAGGGACCCCGTCACCGGCACGCTGGACTTCGAAGGCTACCGCATCTACCGGAGCAACCCCGGCGACGACCGCACCGGCAACATCCTCGACCGCGCCACGCTCATCGCCCAGTACGACCGGCCCGGCAACCGCACCGGGTTCAACAACGGCTTCGCCGAGATCGCGCTGAACGAACCCGTCACCTTCCCCGGTGACTCGACTGAGTACTGGTACCGATTCGAGGCGGACGACCTCCTCCCCGGATGGCAATACCTCTTCATCGTCACCGCCTTTGACGAGGGTGACCCCGACGCCGGCCTCCCGTCCTTCGAGTCGTCCCGGACGGCCACGGCCACCCGCGTCTTCCCGGGGACCCCGCCCGACGACGACGGCGACCGCCGCGTAGGCGTCTATCCCAACCCGTACCGCGTCAGCGCCGCCTGGGACGGGGGCACCAACCGCACCCGTCGGCTCAACTTCTACAACCTCCCGCCCCGGGCCGAGATACGCATCTACTCGCTCGCCGGCGAAATCGTCAAAACGCTGTACCACGAGGCGGACACGTACCGCGGCGACATCCGGTGGTACGACAATTTCAGCGCCGAAAACCGGATCCTTCCCGGTGGGGAGCACGCCTGGGACATCCTCTCCGAAAACGGCCTCAACCTGGCCTCCGGACTCTACCTGTTCACCGTCAAGAACCTGGACACCGGCGACACCCAGCAGGGTAAGTTTGCCATCATCAAGTAAGCCCTCGGGGGACTTCATGCCCCCTTTCCCTCACCAACACGGAGTGAACCATGAGACGAACCCTTACCACCCTTTTCGTCCTGCTCCTGCTGCTGGCCCCGGCGGCCAGCGCCCAGGACGCCGTGGACGTGACCGTGCGCGAGATCAACGCGATCCCGGAGGCCAACATCAATGCCGTGATCGCGCTGGGCACCGCCCTCACGGGAGACGACATCACCGCCAACATCCGCTCGCCCTATGCCGGCCAGAAGGTGCGCTTCACGGCCGTGGTGCTGGCCGAGCCGAACAAGTCTGGCCTCTCGAGCATCAGCAGCGACGGCGTCAACCCCAGCCGTGTCCACTATTTCGTCCGTGATACCTCGGCCGCCTCGATGGGACCCGCCGGCATGGACATCCAGATCGTGGACGGAGACTACCAGACCACGGGCTCTCTCAGTCTATTCAAAGGAGACGTCGTGACCATCACGGGCGACGTCACCTACTTCGGCACGGGCCTGCAGATCACGCCGGAGACGATTGAATTGCGAGGCGTTTACACCGACCTCGGACTGCCTGCGGATCTCATTGACCCGGTGCCGGTCACGGTCGACCAGATCAACCAGAACCTCGGATCGGGTGGAGATTTTCAGATCCAGGCCAACTGGGCCAACTTCAGCAGCCTGCACCAGCAGTACGTTCGCATCGAGAATGCGGTGGTCTGGCGCTCGCCCAACCGCACGGACGACCGTCCCAACTGGGCCGTCATCCAGAACAACGTCCTGCTCCAGAATGACGACATGTCGATCCGCTACCGGAACGACCGGGCCAACTACCCGGACACGTTCGACAAGCGGGAGACGCCGTTCGAGGCCCCGCCGCAGGGCGCGACGGTGACGGTACAGGGCTTTGCGCTCCTGCGCAGCGGCTTTGATATAGGAGGTGATGCTGACGGCACCATCGGGGCGCCGTCAATTGGGATGCTCAAAATCGTGCCCTGGGAGGACGAAGACCTCGTCATCACGGCCGCGCCGAAGGTGGTCATCGAGAGCGTCGCCGGACCGGACACCGTGCCGGGCGAAGGCCCCATCCCGGTGACCGTCACCTTCAGCGGCGACCCGGCCAATATCACCTCCGTCAATCTGATCTACGAAACCTCGGCGGGCGGCGGAGCACAGAGCGTCGCCATGAGCAGCACGGACGGCGGGAACGCCTACACCGGCGAGATCCCGACGCAGCCCGATGGGACGTTCGTCACCTATTACGTCGAGGCATCGGATGCGGATGGGGTCGTCTATGCTTCCGAGCCCATGCAGATGACGCGCGTCCTCTACGACGGCATCGACGAGATCGCCGACATCCAGGAAACCATCGACGGTGGCCCCGGTGACAGCCCCTTCGCCGGCCTGACGACCGACATGGACCTGACCGTGACCGTCCAGAGCTCCCCGGGCACCTCCGGCATCGTGGCCGTCCAGGACGACGCAGCCCTGGGACCGTGGTCGGGCATCCTCATCACCGGTGAGGGCACGGCCACGCTGAACCCGGGCGACGTCATCCGCATCACGAGCGGCACGGTCGCCGAGAACTTCGGGGTGACCGAGATCCAGGACGTGACGTTCGAGACGGTGTCCACGGGAGGCGCACCGCTCGGCTACAAGACCGTCACGACCGACGTGCTGCAGGATGCCGACATTGCCGAAGCGCACGAGGGCATGCTCCTGCGGTTCGAGGACGTGCTCATCACCTCGATCGAGAGCTTTGGCGAGTGGACGTTCTCGTCGGACGGCACCGAGGAGAACGCCGTCTTCGCCGACGACGCCTCCAGCGCCATCCCGAGCAACTTCAACGCGACGGCCATCGCCGTGGGTGAGGTGCGGGACTTCATCCAGGGCATCTGGTGGTACTCCTTCGGCGCCTACAAGCTCGTCCCCGAGACGACGGCCGACGTCGGCGTGGTGACGAACGTGAGCGTGGACGAGAACGAGGTGCCCGCCCACTTCGCGCTGAAGCAGAACTACCCCAACCCCTTCAATCCGGTCACGACCATCGAGTACAGCATCCCGGCCGTGGAGCAGGTGAAGCTGAGCGTGTTCGACGTCCTGGGCCGCGAGGTCGCCGTCCTGGTCGACGGCAGCCAGACGCCGGGGGCCTACACGGTCACCTTCGACGCCTCCTCCCTGCCGAGCGGGCTGTACCTCTACCGCCTCGAAGCCGGCGGCCAGAGCATCGTCCGCTCGATGATGTTGCTGAAGTGATCCGGTGATTCGTCCTACGGGATGCCGCGGGTGGGGCGTGCTCGTTCCGGGCCGCCCCACCCCGCATCACGTAACTCCATTCCCATGCACCGTCTTTCCCCCTTCTTGCTCCGGCTTGCCGGTATGGCCGGGCTGAGCCTCGTCGTGCTCTGGGCCGGATGCGATGCCGCCATCACCGGCACCCCGTTCGAGAACCGGCCTCCCGACACGGCCCTGAGCGTGCGGGATTCGTCGCTCGTGGATAACCTCGCCGACGCGAATCGCCTGACGAGCACCGTATACATTTCCTGGACGGGTACCGACCCGGACGGGTTCGTGGCCTCCTACGAACTTCGTTATTACCCTTCGGACGAGCGCCCCGCCCCCGACGAGGGCTGGTCCGCCACGACGCGCACGGACTCGCTCGTGCTGTTGCCCATCCCCCGTGGCGAGCGCACCGCCGACGTCACGTTCGAGGTGCGTGCCATCGACAACGAGGGCGCCCGTGACCCGGACCCCGCCCGCACCGTCTTTCCCATACAAAATGCGCCGCCCACCCTCTCGCTGAATCCCTTCGATCTGCCGCCGGACACCACCTTCACCGTGGTCTCCTTCGCCTGGACGGCCCGCGACCCCGAAGGTCCGGACAACCTGGACCGCATCGAAATCAGCCTCAACGACAGCACGTCGTTCGTGGCCCTCTCCGCTGACGTCGACTTCATCACGCTCATCGGCGACGTCGACCGCAACGACCCGAGCCAGACCGAGGCGACGGCACGTATCTTCGCCGGACGCGCCTTCCAGTCCACGGGCCTGACCGTGCCCGGCCTGCGCCTCGACGCCGACAACACGTTCTACGTGCGGGTCGTGGATCAGACCGACACAACGAGCACGCTACAACGCGTGACCTGGTACGTCAAGAAGCCCACGAGCGAGGTGCTCTATGTGAACGACTACCGCAAGGCGACGGCCCCCACGGTGCAGGCGTATCACCTGGCCCTCCTGCGGGACTACCTCCCCGCCGGCATGAGCATCGACACGTGGGACCTCTCGCAGCCGTATGCCACCGGCTCCTCCGGCAACACGCCCCGCTCGGATGCCCTCCCGGGCGAGGCCGAGCCGACGCTCCGTGAAACGCTCCTGCTCTTCAAGTACATCTACTGGGTGACGACCAACGCCACGAACCGCATCCAGGGCAACAACCTGCCGCTGGCCGCCACCGTCATGGACGCGTTCTTCGAAAACGGCGGCAAGCTGATGGTCCACACGCCGATCACGTTGCCCACCAACCCCGAGGATAACCTGGGCAACCCGGCCATCCTGCTACTGCCGCTCAACGACCTGACGGCCCTGCCCGACTCCATCGGGCGCCTCGAACTCGGTGTCGGCGCCGCCATCGATCCGATCGAGCCCGTACCGGGACCGGATGTGACGCTGCCGCCGCTCGTCTCGCAGCGGTTCTTCATCAACGAACTGCCATTCGACGCCGAGAGTGCCAACATCATCCCGCTCTATGAGGGAGCATACCGGTACCGCACCCAGCGCGGTAGCCGCGGCGAGTGGCCCGGCCCCAGCACCGTGGCGTCGATCAGCGCCGACCGCCGGGTGGGCCTCTTCGCCCTGCCCATGGTCAACGAGCAGACGGGTGAGCCGCTGCTCTTGAGCACGGACGGGGACCCCGAGGCTCCACGACGGGCCATTCATCTGATCCTGGAGAGCCTCGGCTTCCCCCGCTGAGCCCGGATGCCGCGATGCGTACGATCCACTACGTTTCCATGCGCCTGTTTGCCTTTCTCCTCCTGACCTGCGTTTGCGTGGGATCGGTCCTCGGCCAGGGCCGCATCGCCGGTACCGTGCGTGACGCCACGACGGGCGAGCCGCTCATCGGGGTCAACGTGATCGTCGTCGGCACCTCCAATGGCGCCGCCACCGACCTCGACGGCCGCTACGTCATCGAAAACCTCCGCCCCGGCGAGTACGCCGTCCGGGTTTCCTACATCAGTTTCGAGACGAAACTGTTCACCGGCATCACCGTCCGGGACGGCGAA
Organism: Roseithermus sacchariphilus; assembly: GCA_003285105.1. Lineage (GTDB taxonomy): Bacteria > Bacteroidota > Rhodothermia > Rhodothermales > MEBIC09517 > Roseithermus > Roseithermus sacchariphilus. Next base: position 3,810,094 of record CP030158.1, read on the forward strand.
ACGACCCGGCTCGACGTGGAGCTGCAAGAGGCGGTGTTGTCTACCGACGAGGAAATCGTCATCGTCGGTGAAAAGCCTCTGCTGGACGTGGAACAATCCTCCAGCGCCTACACCATCGGCAGGGAGCAACTGGAAAGCGCCCCCTTGCGCAACGTGCAGGAGGTCGTAGCTACCCAGGTCGGCGTCGTCCGCGATCCGACGGGCCTCTACATCCGCGGGGGGCGTGCCAACGAGACCGGCTTCATCGTCGACGGCGTATCGGCCAAGGACCCCCTGGCCGGCACCGGCTTCGGTCTCGACATGGGATCGAATGCCTTCTCCGAAGTGGAAGTGACCACGGGCGGCCTCGGCGCCGAAGTGGGCGATGCCACCAGCGGCGTCGTTTCCGTCGAGACGCAAACCGGCGGCGACACCTTCGCGGGCTTCTTTTCCCACAAGCGCGACCACCTCGGCTTCAACGAAGACGCCGCCTCCACATTCAACGAAGAGATCTATGAACTCAACCTGGGCGGCCCGATCATCCGCGGCAAACTGCGCTTTTTCCTCTCCGGCCAGGTTCAGCTGTCGGACGGTTTCACGCGGCAGGTGGCCACGCCGGAGCAGGTGCGTTCCTCGCTGATCGGCACCGACTTTTTCTCCCCCCGCACGGGCAACCGCTGGAATGGCCTGACCAAGCTCACCTATGACCTCCGGCCCGGCATGCGGGTGCAGGCCTCCTACCAGCGCTCGCTGACCATCAACCAGAACACCCGCATGCTTCAGGTGACCGGCAACGAAGCCGTCATCCAGCCGGGCTTCCAGTATGCCTTCATCCTGCAACCGGACAACGCCAACACGTACGCGCACGACAACATCATCAGCTATCTGAAGTGGTCGCACGTGCTCAACGAACGCTCGTTCTACGACGTGCAGGTGAGTCGCCTCTTTACGAAGCTGCGGGCCGATGCCAACGGACGCCCCTGGCGCCCCCGGAACGTGGACACCGAACTCGACCCGGAGAGCATCGTCACCTACCCGGCCAACCTCTTCGTCGACGAGAACGGCAACCCGACCGACCCGAATGCGCTGTTCGTGCTCCCCGGTCCCGGCCTGATCAACAACGGCGGCATCGCCACGCGCTTCCACGACCACTTCGCCGAAGAGATCACGCTGCGCGCCTCCTACACGCGGTTCTCGGCGGACAAGAACAACCGCCTCAACGTCGGCTTCGAGGCCAAGTTCAATGACTACCAGTGGATCGACATCATTCGCCCCTGGGTGGGAGCCCCGATTGGTGGTGAAGAGGGCACGAGCACGGGCCGCCTCGGCGAGAGTTCGGACATCTGGCGCGTCAAGCCCCGGCGCGGCGCGGTCTTCGGCACCTATCAGATCCGATACCGCGGCCTGATCGCCAACCTGGGCACCCGCCTGGAGTACTGGGCCCCCGGCCGCTACGTCGACCGCCTCGTCGACGACCCGCTGGCGCCCATCCTCGACGGCGTCCGTGACTCGTACCGGGACAACACCGTCAAACTGTTCGGCCTGCGCTACAAGCTGCGCCTCTTGCCCCGCCTGCGCGTCTCCTTCCCCATCCAGGAAAACCGCGTCCTCTTCTTCAACTACGGCCACGCGACCCAGCTACCCCATCCGACGTTCGTCTACACCGGCCTCGATCCGTTCTTCCAGGACCGCTCCTTCTTCGCCGACCTGGGCAACCCCGACCTCAACCCCGAGGTCGACATCTCCTACGAGCTGGGCCTGCGCAACCAGTTCTCGACCAACGACGTGCTCAACGTCACGTTCTTCTGGCGGGACAAGTTCGACTTCATCACCGTCGAGAACGTGGTCGTGAAGGACCCGACCGGCCGCGATGTGACGCGGGCCTTCCGCGTCAACGGCGACTTCGCGCGGGTGCGCGGGGTGGAGGTGAGCTACCTCAAACGCATCGGCGACTGGTTCCTGGGGCAACTCTCGGGGTCGTTCTCCCGCGCCACAGGCCTCAGCTCGACCAACAACGATGCGCTGCAGGACTTCCTGGCCAACGGTGACATCGAGAACACCTTCGAAACGCCGCTGGCCTGGGACCGCCCGCTCGACCTGAAGGCCAGCGTCACCTTCACGCACGACCGCGCCCAGCCCTGGCTGGGCCTGCCGGGCCTGAACCGCTTCCGGCTATACGTGTCCTCCACCTTCCGCAGCGGGCAGCGCTACACGCCGGCCGTGTTCCGGGGGCGCGAGGTCAACCCCTTCACCGGCGAGGCCGACTGGCGTCCGATCTACGAGATCGAGACCGATCCCCGTGCCCGCTTCTCAGAGATCGGCGAACCCTGGTGGTGGTTCGACCTGAACCTCCAGCGCTCGGTCGCCTTCGCCGGCACCGACCTGGTCTTTTCGATCGAGGTGACGAACCTGTTCAACCAGAAGAACAGCGTCATCGTCAACCCCGTCACCGGGAAGGCGTACCCGGACGTCGACCCCGAGACGACCGATTTCACGCAGCTGCGGGACAACCCCGACTTCGACGTGACCACCGGCACGCGCGACCCGCGCTATGAGGACCCGGAGACGAGCGGCCTGCCGCCGTTCAACCCGGCCCGCTTCCTGCCCCAGCGCCACATCATGGTCGGGGTGTCGTTCCGGTTCTGAGCCTGATGAAAACAATCTGATGCATCCGTTCCACCCCATACGACGGGCACCGCGGCAGCGTGGCGAGATACCGGTCCGCCGGCACCATACGCTCCTGCTGGTGCTGTGGCTGGGTGCCCTGTGGCTGCCGGCGTCCGCCCCGGCCCAGGTGCTGCCCTCCTTTGGCGGCGACCGGGCGGGGACGTCCGGCTTCCAGTTCCTCAAGATCGCTTCCGACGCGCGCGGCGCGGCCCTGGGCGAGACGGTCGTGGCCGCGGCCTTCGACGCCAGCGCCCTGTTCTGGAACCCGGCGCTGGCCGCCCAGCTCGACGGCCTCCACGCCGGCCTGCACCACACCGCCTACTTCGTCGACGTATCGCTCGATCTGCTGGCCGTGACGTACCACCTTCCGGGTCCCGGCCTGACCCTGGGCGCCAGCCTCCAGACCCTCGACTCGGGGAAGATGGACGTGACGACCGAGTTCGAACCCTTTGGTACCGGCGAACAGTTTCGCCTGATTGACATGGCCACCGGCCTGACGCTGGCCCAGCGCCTGACCGACCTGTTCAGCTATGGCGTCACGGGCAAGTACGTGCGCGAGAGCGTCGCGGGCCTGACCACGTCGACCCTGGTGTTTGACCTTGGCATCTTCTATCGCATCGGCGACACAGGGGCTCAGATGGCCGTCGCCATTCGCAACTTCGGTTTCGATGCCCGCCCGGAAGGCTCACTTCGTCGACCCGTCATCAACCAACCCCCTGAGGCCGTCGAAACCGAGTTCGAAGCCATGACTCCACCCACGACGTTCCTCTTCGGCCTTACCTACGACGTCTTGCACGACGATGCGCGGAATGACTTGCTCGTCTCGTTGCAACTGAATAACCCGAACGACAACGCGGAAAACTGGAACGTGGGGGTCGAATACGTGTGGCAGCAGCGTCTGGCGATGCGAACCGGCTACCGGTTCGGCGTGGAGGAATACACGATGCCCGGTCTCGGACTGGGACTCTACCTCCCTCTGCCCGGGCCCGACCTGCGCTTCGATTATGGCTTCAACCGCCTCGACCGCCTCGGTGCCATCCACCGCATCGGCCTCAACCTGAGTCTCTGACCGGTGCCCTCCGGTATGTACCTATGATGTTGTCTCCTCCCCGACTTACGGCCGTTGTCCTCCTGGTCGCTGCGTTGCTTGGCACAGGTTGCGACGACCTCCTCGGCACGAAATCAGACGAGACGAGCCGCGAGATCTTCGAGGCCGGACGGGCCGACCCGGATGTCCTCAAGGAGGTCGAATACGTACCGCTGTTTCCCTTCTTTACGCAGGGCGGTGACGGAACCACGCTACAGGCTCCCACCGATGTCTATGCCGGCTATGATGAACTGCTCTACATCACCGATGCACGGGGCCTGCACGTGCTCGACCGTGCCGGCCGACCTGCCACGTTCCTCCCCATCGATGGCGGCGCCACGTCCGTCACGCAGGATCGACGCTTCCACGTCTATGTCACGGCCCGGCGTGACACCACGCTCAACGGCCGCACCTGGAACCTCCCCGTCATCCTCCACTACGACGGCCTCACCACGGGCTCGCCCCGCCTCGTCGACATCATCTGGCATCCCTTCGACGATGACTCTCGCCGCTTCAACCGGCCCGATCCCATCGAAACGGATGAGCAGGTCGAGTTCACCGGCGTGGGCGTTCTGGCAAACAACCACATCCTGGTGACCCGGCGCGGTCCCGTAAACGATGTTACGTCGGTCATCCTCCCCCACAACACCGTGCTCGAGTTCTCCCCCGCCGGGGTCAACGTGCAGACCATCGTGGCGCTGAGCCCGACGGTACCGAGCCTGCGGAGCGCCGTCAACCCTACCGACATCATCACGTTCGTCCAACCCCCGCAACGTGCATTCTACCCGCTGGAGAAGAACTTCATCCTGGCCCAATCCCCCTATCCAAACGGCGAACCCACATCGGGCACCCGGGACAGCCTCCGCTTTGCTGTCCTTTCGATTCAGGCCGTCGAAACACCGGACGGCATCGAATACCGGCCCGACACGGAGAAGCTCCAGGTGGCGGCCAACCCGGACCGGGGTGACCGTTTTCTCTACGACGAATTCCGGTTCGAGAATCCGACCGACCTGATGTTTGCAGCCGATGGAACGAACTACCTGTTCGTGACGGATGCAGGCAAAGACAGCCTGTTCGTCTTCACCGCCCAGGGCATCGAAGGGGTGGCGCCCCCACCGGGGGCTACCTCTACACGCCCGGTCGTGGTCTCCTTCGGCGGTACCGGAGCAGGCGCCCTGCAGTTCAACAACCCCCAGGGCGTTGCCTACTTCCAGCGCATCGTCTACGTCGCCGATACCGGCAACAACCGGATCTCGCGCTTCCGGCTCAACACCGACTTCGAATAACATCCCCGCCGTTGGCTTCCTTCTCCGCACTCCCCACCCCCCACCCCGTGCCTCGCTGCTGCGCGCTCCTGCTGGCCGGGCTGCTGATCTCGTCCGCCGCAGCCCAGACCGTGCCCACCCTGGGCACCGAGCATACCCTGGACGTCGCCACCTGGAACATCGAATGGTTCGGGGACCCGTCCAACGGCCCAGATGACGATGCACAGCAGTTCGAGCGCGTCAAAGCCGTGATCCAGCAGTCCGGCATCGACCTGTGGGCCGTGCAGGAAATCGCCGACGCGGACGACTTCGATCGGCTGCTCGATGAACTGGGCAGCGACTTTGCCGGCGTCCTGGCGACCAACAGCGGCCAGCAACGCATCGGGTTCATCTACGACACCCGCACCGTCCAGCTCAACGGATCGCCCCAGCACATCCTGGAATCCTTCGACTACGACTTCGCCGGCCGCCCGCCCCTGCAGATCAGCACGCGGATCACCCTGCCGGATACGACCGTCACGGTGCTCTTCATCACGGTGCACATGAAGGCATTCTCGGACCGCACCTCCTACGAACGCCGGCAGAGTGCCTCGTCTCGACTGAAAAACCGCCTGGACTTCCTCCACCCGGCAGACCGGGTCGTGGTCCTGGGTGATTTCAACGACGAACTCGGACGCTCGACCTACCTCGGGCTCCCCTCGCCCTACCAGAACTTCCTCGACGACCCCGACGACTACTACTTCGCCAGCCTCCCGCTGGACGCGCAGGATCTGGGCACTTACTGCTCCTCCGACGCCTGTTCCGGAAGCACGCTGGACCACATCCTGATCACGGATGAGATGCTCCCCCCCCTGGTAGATGGCGCCGCTGACCGCTTCCTCGCCCTCACCTCGGTGTTCTCAGCCTATAGCTCGACGACGTCCGATCATCTGCCGGTGTACGCACGCTTCGATTTCACCCGCGCCACGTCGGTCACCCCGCCGGCCGTCGTTTCGGCCTCGCCCACTCTGACGGCCTATCCCAATCCGTTCACCGACGTTCTCACCCTCCGCTATCACCTCGATCGCCCCGAGGCGGGGCGCGTCGCGATCTACGACCTGCTGGGCCGTACCGTCTGGCAGGATGCGTTCGCAGTAGATCCGGAACCGACCCGGACCGTGACGATCCCCACCGGCACCTGGGCACCGGGCGTCTACGTGGTGCGGGTCACGTCCGGCACGGACGTGCACAGCCGGCTCGTCACCCGGGTCCGCTGAGCATCCGCACCCGGGCGACCCCGCCGGCCCTCGAACCGGCTCAGTTGCTACGCGCCGTGGCGCCGTACTCCAGCCAGAGGACCACGCCGTAGAGGGTCTGCCCGAACGGCGATCCGGCTTCCTGATACGCGCCGATGAGGGCGTAATAACTCTCGCGCGACAACAACACGATCCGGCGAAGCAGCGGGTCGGCCGTGTTCTTCAAACGATGGGACACGGAACGAAGGGGACTCAATGGAACGGCAGATCACAAACCGGGATGCTTCCCGGCTCCTGTATCGGCGCCTGCCGTTCGATCTGTAGCCCCCGGCGTCCGGCCTGCCTCCACCCGGTCAGTCCGTCAGGTTGAAATAGGCACGGACGGCTTCGTAATCCGAGAAGTCGACAGCCGCCTTCGCCGCCGGGAAGCCATCGATGATGACGGCTTTGATCTCCCGATCCGGCTGATTCTCCAGGGGGATGTCCGCCGTCGAAGCCTCGTAGAACACCTCCAGGAAGCGGTCGTCGTAGCCATAGCCCAGGGTGATGGTATAATCGACGGCCGGGAGGTCCGGCGACTCATCGGCGAAGGTGTAGGGCATGGCCGTCCAGGTCCCCTGTTCGCGGAAGTAGAGCAACACGGCGCCGTCGTCCACCACCGACGGCGTGATCGCCGGCACCTCGTACCCGACCGAGGCCACGGGTCCGCTGATGGTGGCGTCATCCATCGTGAAGAGGAAGGTCAGCGAAAAGACGTTGGCATTTCCGGGAGGGCCGGGAGGACCTACGGGGCCTTCGGCGCAGGCCGAAAGGAGAAGCATCGCGCCGAGCAGCGCCGGGAGCATGGGGCGAACGAAGCGGGTCATGGGAACCACCGGTTGAGAACGAGGACACGACGGACTCACGACTTCAGCGCCGCGAGGTGTCTTCCGACGAGCATCCACGGCCGGGCATGGCAAACCTCAGGCCGGAACGGCACTCCTCCGCAGGAGCCGCCCGACGGGCCTGATGACGCCGATGAAGGGCCCACCTACTGTCTACCCGGTTGGACGGCCTGCCGTCTACCGTCCGCAATCAGAGATTGCCCCGTCTACTCGTCCCGGTAGATGTAGACGCGCACCGTGCCCGAGGCATCCACGACCCCCCGATACATGCCAGGCGTGTTGAACGGCATGGCGACGTGTCCTTCCCGGTCGAGGGCGATGACGCCGCCCGTCCCTCCGGCCGCCCCGAGCTTTTCCAGGATGACGTGGTCGGCGGCTTCCTGCAACGAGCGCCCCCCGTAGGCCATCAGGGCGGCGATGTCGTGCGCCACCACCCCCCGGATGAAGTACTCCCCGTGCCCCGTGGCCGACACCGCACAGGTCGCATTGTCAGCATACGTGCCGGCGCCGATGATGGGCGAATCGCCGACCCGGCCCCAGCGCTTGTTCGTCATGCCCCCCGTGGACGTGCCGGCAGCCAGGTTGCCCTGCCGGTCGAGGGCCACGGCGCCCACCGTCCCGAACTTGTGCACGGGTTCCATCGCATCGCCTGCCGGCACGGCGGGCGCGTGCAGCGCGCCCGTGGCGGACCCGGCCTGCTGTGCGGCTTCGAGTTGCTGCCGGCGGCGCTCCGTGTGGAAATACGTGTTGGGTACCATCTCCATGCCCTGCTCGCGGGCGAAGACTTCCGCCCCGTCGCCCACCAGCATCACATGCGGCGAGGCCTCCATCACCCGCCGCGCCAGCGTGATCGGGTGGCGCACGTGCCGCACACCCGCCACGGCTCCGGCGTTGTGCGTGGCGCCGTCCATGATCGAAGCATCCAGCTCCACGATGCCGTCGTTCGTGAAAACCGCCCCCCTTCCCGCATTGAACAGCGGGGAGTCCTCCAGCACCCGGAGCGTGGCCTCGACGGCGTCCAGGCTCCGGCCCCCCTCGTTCAGCACCGCGTATCCCACCCGGAGCGCCTCGGCCAGCTCCGCCCGGTAGGCGGCTTCCAGCTCAGGCGTCATGTTCTCACGCAGGATCGTCCCGGCGCCTCCGTGTACCACCAGGGTGATCGGATAGGCCCCATCGGCCTGGGCCAGGGCACCGCAGGGCAGCAGCGCGCTCAACGGCACACAGACGGCCAGCAACCGCATGAGCCACCGCTTCCGCGGCGTGCGGGAGGTCAACGTACGCATGGATCGAAGAGGTTGGCGGGAGAAGTAAGAAGATTTCGGAAGAAATGACAGGACACGCTCAGGCCCCCTGCAAGAACCCAAATAATTGGGTACATTTACCCATTCGTCAGGCCGGCGCGCTCATCCGGCGATCGGAAGCCCCCGACCGTACCGGCCCCGACGGCCCTGCCGTCTGCGCGATACCGGTCCCGACGCCCTTGCCGGATCGTTACGACGCGGCAGGTTTCGTTTCCATACAATAAAAGGGTGGGGAAACTCGTTATAAAGAGGCGACAAGCCCCTTTGTTTCGCTAACCATCGAAAGGTTCACTGTGAGCTATACATCCACCATCTTCGTTCGGACCCAGAAGCAACACGTGAAGGCGCAAGACCGGACGGAAGCGCTCCAGCAGATGAGCGACGAAGATCTGATGGAGCAGTTTCAGGCCGGTACGGTCGAGGCCTTCAACATCCTGGTCGACCGCTACTCCGAGCGGCTGACGCACTACCTGTATGGCTTCCTGGGCGACATGAAGCGGTGTGAGGACCTGCTGCAGGAGACATTCCTCCGGGTCTACCGCAACCGCCACTCGTACCAGCGGATCGCCAAGTTCTCGACCTGGCTCTATACCATCGCCGGGAACCTGGCCCGCTCGGAATACCGCAAGCGCAAGCGCCGCCGGATGTACTCCATCCAGTCGGTCAACCGCGACGACGAGGAGTACGAGATGGAGATCCCGGATGAGTCGTTCTCTCCGGATCGCTATGCCGAGAGCACGATCCAGGATCAGTACATCCAGAACGCGCTGAAGCAGATCCCGGAGAGCTTCCGAGAGGTCGTCATCCTGCGGGACGTGCAGCAACTGGCCTACGAGGAGATCGCGCAGATCACCGGCCTGCCCATGGGCACGGTGAAGAGCCGCATCAACCGGGGCCGGACGAAGCTGCAGTCGCTGCTGAAGGACGTCTATCAGGTGCAGCAGTCCTGACCCGCATCCCCCCCGAACACGCAAAAGCCCGGTCGTGCAAGGCAGCACGACCGGGCTTTTTTCATGCGGGACGAATCGCTCCCGAACCGGCAACCTCGGCCGGAACGGTTAGCCCAGCTGGCTCAGCAGCACCAGAACGGCCACGACACCGAGCAGGATGCCCAGGGCCAGCAGGAGCTCTTTGCGGCGTTTGCGGTTCATCGGATCGCGGGGGGCGTTTAAAATTGAGGTGAATCGTGCCCTAATAGTTTACACCCCCGCGGATTTCAATCAAGCCGCGACCGAAGTTGCGTCGTGCCCGCTGTGTTCGGAGCGATCAGGCCGGGAGGTTCAGCCGCTCGATCTCGGTCTCGCAACGCTCGATCAGATCCTCGCACTTGTCCAGATCATCGAGCAGCCAGGCCGCATAGGCGGCCAGGAGCGATGCCCGGGCCCGGAAGTAGCGCTGCTGCACCGGGTCGGACGAAAGCGAGAACCCGAACTCTTTGAGCGATTCGCTGTTGAGCCGAAGCGCGCCCAGCTTGCGCTTGAACGACTGGAGCGGCAGGCACTCTACGACTTTCTTGCGTACGTCCTGCGCGTTGAGCTGATCGGTCAGCTGAAAGATGTGGCCGAGGAGCGTCTGGTGGGTGGTCATAGGGTAGCCTCGGATGGGGGTGGGGTGGGACGGGTACGAATGTCACCCGTATGTTAACAGGACCCGCCCGCCATCACCGCCTAAATCCTGCTCTAGCACCTGCGTATCTTTCGCCTCACCGGACACGCACTTATCGGCGCAGCACCCATGTAGTTTTTACGCACCATCCCACGCCCCTTTCGCGCACCTGACATGACAGGACGTTCGGGAGCGCGGAAGGGCTTTTCTGATCTCCACAGCCCCAAACCACCGTCCCATCCCATGGAACCCCTGGAACTGCATCCCGACCGCTTCTTCGACGCGGATCCCACGCACCGCCGCATCGCCCGCTCGCTCTACGAGGAGGTCCGAGATCTGCCCATCGTCGGGCCTCACGGCCACGTGGACCCGGGTCTGCTGGCCACCAACGCGCCGTTCCCGGAACCCGCCTCGCTCATCATCATCCCGGACCATTACATCTTCCGCATGCTCTACTCGCGGGGGGTGCGGCTGGAGGACCTGGGCATCCCGCGGCTCGACGGACGCCCGGTGGAAACCAACCCGCGTACCATCTGGCAGCGCTTCGCGGATCACTTCTACCTCTTTGCCGGCACCCCTACCGGCGCCTGGCTCAACCACGAGCTCTACCACGTCTTCGGCGTTCGGCACCGGCTGGACAGCGACTCGGCCATGTACATCTACGATCAGATCGCCGAGTGCCTGGCCTCGCCGGAGTTCCTGCCGCGCGCGCTGTTCGACCGCTTCAACATCGAGGTGCTCACTACGACGGACGCCGCCACGGCTTCGCTCGAGGAACACCGGGCCATCCAGGCCTCGGACTGGGGCGGCCGCGTCATCCCCTGCTTCCGGCCCGACGCGCTGTTCCGCATCGCCAGCCCGGACTGGCAGCAGGAGCTGGACGCCTTCGGCCGGATCAGCGGCCTCACGCTCGGCTCCTTCGACGCGTTCGTCTCCGCGCTGGAACAACGCCGCGCCTTCTTCCGCTCGATGGGCGCCGTCTCGACGGACCATGCCGTGCTGGAGCCCTACACCCACGCCCTCGCGCCGGAGGAGGCCGAGGCGCTCTATCAGAAAGCCCTGGCCGGCACCGCCACCCCTGCGGATCAACGGCTCTTCGAGGCGCACATGCTGATGGAGATGGCCCGGATGAGCGTGGAGGACGGCATGGTCATGCAGATTCACCCCGGCTCGTTCCGCAACCACAACCAGCAGATCTACCGGGATTTCGGCCCGGACAAAGGGGCGGACATCCCCATCCGCACCGAGTTCACCCGCAACCTCTACGAACTCTGCAACGCCTACGGCTCCGAACCCAACTTTACGCTGGTGCTCTTTACGCTGGACGAGTCCACGTACGCCCGCGAGCTGGCGCCCCTGGCCGGCCATTACCCGGCCCTGCGCCTGGGGCCGGCATGGTGGTTCTTCGACAGCATCGAAGGCATGACGCGCTACCGCCGCCTGACGACCGAGACGGCCGGCATCTACAACACCGCCGGCTTCAACGACGACACGCGCGCTTTCCCCTCAATCCCGGCCCGGCACGACCTCTGCCGCCGCGTGGATGCCAACTACCTGGCCGACCTCGTCGCCCGCCACGTCATCGACCTCTCGGACGCCCGCAGGATGATCCGCGCCCTGTCGTACGACCTCGTACGGGAAACCTACCGGCTGGACCGGCAAGCGCAGCCGACATGACCCGTTCCTACGACCCGCCGAACAGGGAAGCGTCCAGCCCCGGGATGATCCGCAGGGCGTTTTCGTAGTAGATCTTGCGGAGCACCTCGTCGGGCAGGTCCAGGCCGTAGAGCTTCCAGAAGGCGTGGCGCTTGCGGTAGTAGTCGAAGTACTCGTCGTCCGTCTCCAGCGTGCGGAAATAGACGTGGTACTCCGAGGGCTCGTAGGCGTCCTTGCCCATGAGCACGCGATCCTGGTAGCGGATCAGGAAGGCCCGGGCCGTCCGGGGCTGCCGGCCCAGTTCGGCCAGCACGGCGCCGAGTTCGGTGTACATGTTCGGCAGTTCGTCCAGCAGCGCCCCCAGGCGGCCGAGGTCGTTGCCGAGCCAGCTCAGGTGGGCGCTGATGAAGCGCGTGCCGGGGTGTTTGCGGATCACGTTCCAGTGCTCGGCCATGATCTGCTCCCAGGAGGGCTCCGGCGGGCGCTTGCGGCGCGGGCGCTCCTTGAGTTCGAGCCAGCGCTCGTTGAAGCGATCGTGCGGCTCCCAGAACGGGGCCGGGTCGCCGGTGTGGATGAGCACGGGGATGCCGAGCTCTCCGCAGAGGGCCCAGATCGGGTCGAGGCGCGGATCGTCCGTGGGCACCCGGTGGCCGTCCGGGTCGGTGACGTACATGCCCAGGTTCTTGAAGATTTTCAGCCCCTGCGCGCCGTGGCCTACGTCCTCGCGCAGCTGCGCCACGGTGCGCTCGGTCCAGCCCGGTTCGCCGAACCCGTCGAAGTCGATGTTGGCAAACTGAACGAAGCGGCCGGGGGCGTAGGCGTTCATGCGGTCGATGGCCGCCTTGAGCCGCTCCCCGCTGCCGCCGCTCAGGTTCACCAGCACCGCCATATTCATGGCATCCATCTCCCGGACGAGATCGGCCAGCTCGGCCTCGGACATCTCGCCGGCCTGCCACCAGTGGCTGTGCACGTCCACGAACGGGTATTTCGCCCGCGTCAGCCGCGTCTGCTTCACCACGAGCGTCGAACGCGGTTCGTAGTCCTCGAAGGACATCTCCTGCGCCCGCGCCTCCGATCCCACGCCTCCGATCCCGAGCAGCAGCACCAGGCCGACCCGGCTCGCCCACCCGCGGCTCCGGCCCGGCCGCATCGTTTGCATCTCACCCATAGCGTTACCCTCCCCGATAGCCGGCCGTCCCCCGACCGGGTGCGCCCTGCGGCCTCAGCCGCCCCGGTAGATCCAGTCGTCGTAGCTGACGCCCAGCCGCTGGAGCACCTCGGGCGGCGCCCCGGTCCATTCGTGGACGAACGTGTTGCCTTTGTACCCGAGGTCCTCCACCCCCATCTTGCTGGAGAAGAAGCCGCCAGCCGTCAGGTCCCGGAGCAGCGTGAAGAAGCGCACGCCGTGGCTGAAGCGCGGGTCCGCATCGTCCGGGTACGCGATGTCGTCCAGCACGGCGCGCTGCTGCGCACCGCGGCACTTCACGAACGGCTCCCCGAAGCGATCCCGGCATTCCAGATCGAGCCAGGCCAGGCCTCCCCGCATGGGGGTCTGCAGGGCCGGGCGGTCGACCATCGTGAAGTCGATGAACTCGGGCACACCGGCGTCGGTGGCGCTGCCGGAGCGGTCGTCGGCGGGGATGATGTAGTCGACCAGCACGCGTAGCGTCTGCCATTCATGCGGAGTGAAGAAGGCCGGCTCGAAGGCCTGGCCCGAGGCCCGGGCGGCGTCGGTCTTGTGCCGGAGGGCCTCCACGTCGGATTTCGTCCAGGACAGCCCGGCCCCGAGCGGAGCCATCGCCATCATCTTCAGGGTGTCGCGTCGGTTCATCGGACGGGTCATGCTCGATGGGTTTCACAACGGGAACGGCCGCGCTCAGAGGGAGCCGCGCTTGAGTTCCTCCGCGATGTAGTCGGACGTCCGCCACGCCAGGGCCAGGATCGTCCAGGTGGGGTTCTTGTGCGCCTGCGAGACGAACGGCCCGGCATCGGCCACGAACAGGTTTTTGACTTCGTGGGCCTGGCACATGGCGTTCAGCACCGACGTGCGCGGGTCGTTGCCCATGCGCGTCACCCCGACCTCGTGGATGATGCGCCCCGGCTTGAGCAGGCCGTAATCCTCCTCCGCCGTCGGCTCGGGGGTGAGCACCGTCCCGCCCATGGCCTCGATGATCTCGCGGAAGGTCTGCTGCATGTGCCGTGCCTGGCGGCGCTCGTGGTCGCTCCAGGTGACGTTGAAGCGCAAGACGGGGATGCCGTACTTGTCCACCACGTTCGGATCGATCTCGCAGTAGTTCTCCTTGCGGGCGATCATCTCCCCGCGGCCGGAGAAGCCGACGACGGAGCCCCAGAACCGGCGGTAGTCGTCCTTGAGGCGAGTCCCGTAGCCCCCGCCGCCGCGCGGGCGGTCGCCGACGAGGCCGTTGATGCGATGGATGCCGCTGCCGAAGCCGTAGCTCGGCATCCCGCGCCCGCCCCAGATCTCGATGTGGTAACCGCGCGGGAAGTCGAGCTTCGCCTTCTCCAGCCACCACGGGACGTAGACGTGCATGCCGCCGACGCCGTCCTCGTTGTAGACCGGCAGGTCCATGAGCTGCGGGATGAACCCGGCCACGTCCAGCCCCGTCGAGTCCATCAGGTACTTGCCGACGGTTCCGCTGCCGTTGGCCAGGCCGTTCGGGAAGCGGGCCGAGGTCGAGTTGAGCAGCAACCGGGCCGACTCGCAGGCGCTGGCCGCCAGCACGACGACGCGGGCGCGCACCTGGTACTCCTGCAGATCCTGCGTATTGACGTACGAGACGCCGGTCGCCAGCCCCTCGCGGTTCGTCAGCACCTCCCGGGCCATCGCATGCGCAATCACCTCCACGTTGCCGGTGGCCTTGGCCGGATCGAGCAGCACCGGCGGCGCGGCGAAGTTGGAGTTGGTCGTGCATCCGCGGCCACACTGGGAGCAGTAGTGGCAGGCCGGCCGGCCGTTGTGCGCTCGGGTGATGATCGACAGGCGAGACGGGATGATGGGGATGCCCAGCTTCCGGCAGGCCTTCGCCGCCGCCAGCTCGTACGCCCGCGGACGCGGCGGGGGCAGGAAGATGCCGTCGGGCTCGTTGTAGATGCCCTCGACGGAGCCGAAGATACCCACGAGCCGGTCGACGCGGTCGTAATACGGCTTCAGGTCGTCATAGCCGATGGGCCAGTCATCGCCCAGCCCGTCGATGCTACGGCGGCGGAAGTCGTCCGGGCCGAAGCGTAGCGAGATGCGGCCCCAGTGGTAGGTACGCCCGCCCAGTTGCCGCGCGCGGAACCAGTCCCACTCGGTGCCGGGCGCCTTCGTGTACGGCTCCCCGTCAATCTCCCATCCGCCGATGCACGCATCGAACTCACCGAAGGGCTTCTCCGGCGTGGACGCCCCCCGGCGAGGCGACTCATAGTTCCAGGTGAACATGTTGCCGTCTCGGGCCGGATACCATTCCGGCCCGGCTTCCAGCACGACGACCTTCGCACCCGCTTCGGCGAGCACCCTGGCAGCCATGCTGCCTCCGGCCCCGGAGCCGATGATACAGACGTCGTACGGTTCGTTTCGGCGAATGACTTGCATGACGAAACAGCGGATGAAGGGTGGGGAGCCTGATCGAGCGCCAGGCGGTGACATCGTGAGAATGGCCCAAGGAAACGATCCGCCGCGCCAGGTGCAACCCCGTGGTTCAATTCGGAATTCGAGCGATTCGGGGATCGAGCGATTCGGGGATCGAGCGATTCGGGGATCGAGCGATTCGGGGATCGAGCGATTCGGGGATCGAGCGATTCGGGGATCGAGCGATTCGGGGATCGAGCGATTCGGGGATCGAGCGATTCGGGGATCGAGCGATTCGGGGATCGAGCGATTCGGGGATCGAGCGATTCGGGGATCGAGCGATTCGGGGATCGAGCGATTCGGGGATCGAGCGATTCGGGGATCGTCTTGCTTTCGTGGAGCCGGTGTCGGTGATTGGGCTCACGCGACGGAGGCCGAGACCGGGAAGCCGCTCCGCCCCTCCGACCTTCTCCCCCACCTCCTCCAACCCACATCCCGATGCTGCGCCCCTCCGTGCTCCTCTTGCTGGGCTGCCTGCTCCTGCCGGCGGCGCCTTCTTCCGCGCAGGACGCCCCCCTCCCCCGCCCGCTCACCCTCGACGACGCCTTCGCGCTCCAGACGGTCGGCGACCCCCGCATCAGCCCCGACGAGCAGTGGGTCGCCTACACCATCCGAACGACCGACCTGGATGAAGACAAATCTGAAACCCGGATCTGGATGGTGCCCCTGCGCGGAGGAGACCCGATTCCGATGACGATGGAAGGCGCCTCGGCCAGCACGCCCCGATGGAGCCCGGACGGCCGGTACCTCTCCTTCCTGGCTGCGCGGGGCGGCAACACGACGCAGGTATGGGCCCTGAACCGGCTCGGCGGCGAGGCTCAGTCCCTCACCGACGTCAAACAGGGCGTGTCGGACTACGCCTGGTCGCCCGACGGCACGAGGCTCGCGCTGGTCATCAAGGATGCGGAGGAGGCCGAGGATGAAGACGAAAAGCCCCGGCCTTACGTCATCGACCGGCTCCAGTTCAAGCGCGACTATGCCGGCTACCTGGACCGACGGCGCACCCACATCTATGTCTACGATCTCCAGGCCGATTCGCTCTGGCAGGTCACCTCGGGCGATTATGACGACCGAGACCCCGTCTGGAGTCCCGACGGCACCCGCATCGCCTTCGTGAGCAACCGCACCGAGGAACCGGACGCCAACGACAACACCGACCTCTGGATCGTACCGGCCGACGCGCCGGACCAGGGCGCCACGCTCCTGCAGGTGACCACCAACCCCGGCGCGGACCACAGCCCTGCCTGGAGCCCCGACGGTCGGTTCCTCACCTACGTCACCGTCACGCAGCCGGAGATCATCTGGTATGCGACCCGCCACCTGGCCGTGGCGCCGGTGCAGGGCGGCGACGCCCGGGTGCTGACGGCCGCGCTGGATCGCCACGTGAGCAACCCGCGCTTCGCCCCGGACGGCCGCTCCATCTTCTTCGAACTGGAGGACAGCGGCGAGGCGCACCTGGCACGGATCGACCCGGACGGGCGGAACCTGCGCCGGCCCATTCAGGGTGGCGTGAGCCTGCGTGCGTACGACGTCGGCCCCCGCGGCGCCGTCGTCGGGCTCATCAGCCGGCCCGACCTCCCGCACGAGCTGTTCCGGCTGGAAGGCGACACCCTACGGCAACTGACCTTCACCAACCAGCCGCTGCTCGACCGGCTCCGGCTGGCGGAGGTGCGCACCATCCACTTCCCCAGCCGCGACGGCACCGAGATCGAAGGGTTTCTGTACACCCCGCCCGGCTACGACCCGGCCCTGCGCTACCCGACCCTCCTGCGGATCCACGGCGGGCCGGTGTCCCAGTACGACGTCGCCTTCAACCTGGAAGCCCAGCTCTTCGCCGCGCACGGCTACGTGGTGGTGATGACCAACCCGCGCGGCTCCTCCGGCTACGGGCAGGCCTTCTCCCACGCCATCTGGGCCGACTGGGGGAACAAGGACTTCGAGGACGTGATGGCCGGGGTCGACTATGCCATCGAGCTGGGCGTTGCCGACCCGGACCGGCTCGGGGTCGGGGGATGGAGCTACGGCGGGATCCTGACGAACTATGTCATCACCAGGACCGATCGCTTCAAGGCGGCCATCACCGGGGCCAGCGAGGTCCTCTACCGCTCGAACTACGGCCACGATCACTACCAGCGGCAATGGGAAGCCGAACTGGGCCTACCCTGGCGCAACGCGGAGGCCTGGGAACGCATTTCCCCGTTCAACGCGGTGGAGAACATCACCACCCCCACGCTCATCATGGGCGGAGCGCTGGACTGGAACGTGCCGATCCTCAACTCGGAGCAACTCTACCAGGCCCTCCGGCGGCTCGGCCGGACGACCCGGCTCGTCGTCTACCCCGGTGAGCATCACGGCATCCGCCGGCCGTCGTTCCAGAAGGACCGCTGGGAGCGCTACCTGGCCTGGTACGACCACTACGTGAAGGGCACCGCGCCGACGGACCAGCCCGGCAGCGACGATTGAGCGGTCAGCGGTCAGCCTTCAGAAACTTAGCTGACGGCTGACCGCTGACGGCTGGCTACTCTACTGCTTCGGAATCAGCATGATGTGCGCCCAGGGCTTGCCCTCGTCCATGATCCAGGGGTCGCCGGGCGGGGCGCTGGTGGGCAGGCCGGTGCTCGCGGCCGTGGCGTAGGGCAGGTAGACGACGTACCGCGTCGTGAGGCCTTCGACCTCGTTCGTCTCCGGGTTGAATCGGGCGATGTCCCCATCGGCCACGTACAGCATGGCGGCCTGCTCCGGCATCGGGAGCGTACCGGCACGGGCCTCCTCCTCGCGGATGCGCATGATCTCGGCGCGAGACTTGCCCTCGGCCCGCAGCGCCCGGCCTCGCGCCATGAACGGCTCCAGCGATTCGTGATAGCAAGCGACATGGAACCGCTCATCGCCCGGCTCATCGGCCACGCAGACGAAGTCGTTCGTTCCCTCACGCAGCGTCACCAGGCGGCCGCGGCGGTCATAGCCCAGCACCGTGGCCTCGGCCCGGCGGTCGGGCGGGGCCGGTAGCACGGCCGTGGCGATCTGCTGTTCGGCGGTCATCTCCTGCCCCTGCGAACAGGATACGCCCGTCAGGGCGATGAGCAGGAGGCTCGCGGTGCGTTTCAGAGAGCGTGGCATGGCCGGCCTTCCCGGGTGGTTCTGGATGCAGGATGCCGCAACATACTCCGGGGGGCACCTCCGGCGCAACCAGCCCTGCCGCGTGCCGGGGCCGCCGTTTCTTTGTTCATGCCCGGTGGTTATCCTCCCGGATCCCCCTCCCGCCTGCCTCTTGATCATGGAACCGGATCTGCACGACCTCGAACTGCGTGATGTGGCCGCCTTCCTGGAGGCCGTCCCCCCGTTCGACGCCCTGCCTCCGGCGGAGCGCCGCCGGGCCGTGCGCGCCCTCGAGATCACCTACGTCCGCCAGGGTCAGGTCATCCTCGAGATCGGCCACCCCAACGCGCACCTGGGCCTCATCCGCACGGGCGCCGTCGAACTGCGCGACGCCGAGCACACGCTGATCGGGCGGCTCGGGGAGGGCGAGTGCTTCGGCTACCCGTCGCTCCTGACCGGCGCTCCGGCCCGGCATCGGGTAACGGCGCTGGAGGACACGCTGCTCTACCTCCTCCCTGCGGCCTCCTTCCACGCGCTGCGCGCCGCCTCCGAGGACTTCGACCGGTTCTTCAGCCGGGCCCACGCCGAACGCATCCGGGCCGCCGTGCGCGACACCCCCTCTCCCACCGCCCTCACCCGGCCCGTACGCACCCTCGTCCGCCGCGAACCCATCTGGGTGCCACCCGAGGCCACGCTGCACGAGGCCGCCCGCCGCATGACCGACGAGCGGGTGTCCTCCCTGCCCGTCCTGGACGACGGCCATCTGGCCGGCATCCTGACCGACCGCGACCTGCGTGCGCGCGGCCTCGCCTGCCGGACCCCGCCGGACACGCCCGTACGGGCCGTCATGACGCCGAACCCGGTGACAATCGCGGCCGAGGCGCCGGCCGTCGAGGCGGTGCTGCTCATGAGCCGGCACAACATCCATCACCTGCCCGTGCTGGATCACGGCCGGCTGCTGGGGATGATCACCTCGACCGACCTGCTGCGCCTGCACACCCTCAGCCCGATCCATCTCATCGGCGACGTGTGGAAGCAGCGGGATCTGGACGGGCTGGCCGCCGTGTCCCGCCGGAGGCCGGAGCTGTTCCTCGCGCTGATGGAGGCCGGCCTGCCGGCGATGGACGTGGCCCGCGCGCTGACCTCGGTGACCGATGCGCTCACGCAGCGGCTGCTGGCGCTGGCCGAGGCAACGCTCGGGCCGCCGCCGGTGCCGTATGCCTGGGTGGCCTTCGGCTCACAGGCCCGCCAGGAGCAGACGCTCGCCACCGACCAGGACCACGGCCTGCTGCTCGGGGAAGGTGCCGAGGACCACCACGACGCGTACTTCGCCGCCCTGGCCGAGCAGGTCACGGACGGGCTGGCGGCGTGCGGGTATCCGCCCTGCCCGGGTGCGGTGATGGCCCGCACGCCACGCTGGCGGCAACCCCTGTCCCGGTGGCAGGCCCGCTTCACGACCTGGATCCAGGAACCCGACCCGCAGGCGCTGATGCATGCCGCCATCTTCTTCGACCCCCGGCACGTACACGGCACCCCCACGCTCCTGCCCGCCCTCCAGCACGCCTTCCTGGAGCAGACGGCGACCAACGGCATCTTCCTCGCCCACATGGCGGCTCAGGCTCTCGCCTTCGAGCCGCCGCTCGGCTTCTTCCGCCGGTTCGTGCTGGAGCGCAGCGGCGAGCATGCCCACACGTTCGACATCAAACACCGCGGGCTCGTCCCCATCGTCGACCTCGCGCGGATCCATGCCCTCGGAGCCGGCCTGCCCGCCGTGAACACCCGCGACCGTCTGGACGCCCTCTCCACCCATGGCGCGCTTGCCGCCTCGGACGCGCGTGACCTGCAGGACGCGCTGGCGCTGCTCACCACGATCCGGCTCCAGCACCACGCCCGCCGGCTCCGCACCGGCCAGCCTCCCGACAACCACGTGGCCCCGGAATCGCTCTCGGGGCTGGAGCGCCGTTACCTGAAGGATGCCTTCACCCTCGTGCGGCAGCTCCAGTCCGCCCTGCAACAGCGGTTTCAGACCCGCCTCATCAGCTAGATGCGCCTCGCCCTCCAGCGGTGGTGGTACCGCCGGCGTCTGCCGCCCGGCCCCCTCCGCACGCTGCTCGAAGCCCCCCTGCCCGACCGCGCCCGCGTCGTCGCCGCCACCTCGTTCCTGGCCCTCGACCTGGAGACCACCGGGCTCGATGCCCGGACCGATCAGATCGTCAGCATCGGCAGCGTCCCCATCGTCGAGGGCCGCATCCGGCTGGCCGAAGCCCGGTACCGGGTGCTGCGAATCGACGGCTCGGTGAACCACAGCGCCACCATCCACGGCCTGAGGGACCGGGACGTGCAGCACGGCGAGGCCCTGGAGGACGTGTTGCCCGGCCTGCTGAACCGGCTCACCGATGCGGTCCTCCTGGCCCATCACGCCCCCTTCGATCTCGGCTTCCTGAACGCCGCCTGCCGCCGGTGCTACGGCGCGCCGCTCCTCGTCCCCGTGGCGGATACGCTGACGCTGGCCCGCACCGCCCTGCACGTCCGGGGCGTGTCCGTTCCCAGGGGCGGGTTCCGCCTGGCCGCGCTGCGGGCGCGGTACGGTCTGCCTCCCCTGCAGGCGCATCACGCCCTGGCCGACGCCCTGGCCACCGCCGAGCTCTTCCTGGCCCTCGTCGCCCACCAGGGCGGCGCAGACCGCGTCCGGCTGCGCGACGTGCTGCGGTGACGAACGGCCTCGCACGAAAACGCCCGCAGACACGGGCGTGCTGCGGGCGTGGGATGAAAACCGGATCGACGCCGGGCGGGCAGACGCGTCGCCCGAGAGCGACGTCAGTTGGCCGTATCGGGCGTAGCCACCAGATCGAAGTGGACCACGACGTCCTTGGCCACACGCCAGGCTCCGAACATGGCCACCGGCGGCTTGATGCCGTAGGCCGTCATGTCCAGCTCGTGGCTGCCCGTGAAGCGAAGGCTGCCGTCATCGGCCCGGGTGCCCTGCACCTGCATGGCGATTTCGTTCGTCACACCGTGCAGAGTCAGGTTACCGCGGGTGTCCAGCACGAAGCCGTCGCCGTCCCCGTTCGCCGGCACCGCCTCGATGAGCGTGTAGGTGATCTCCGGGAAGGCCTCGACTTCGAGCGCGTTGTGCATGTTCTTGTCCATGATCACACTCTTGTCGCTCACCACCTGGTTTGCGGGGATGGTCACCTGAACCTGCTGGAGTACCGGCGTCTCCGCATCGGCCAGCGTCAGCGTCCCGGAGAGTTGCTTGGCATAGACCGTCCAGTCGCTTTTGTTGGACGTACCCTCGATCCGCATCGAGCTTTCCGGCGAGATCGTGTAGGTGGTCTGCGCCGACGCCGCGCCGATGAACAGGAACGTCATCAGAACGAGCCGGCCAGCGTGCGTGAGCATTTTCTTCATGATCGAGCGAGCATCTGGCGAAACGAATGAACGTGGAGGAGGCGGGGCTGCGCCAGGACGCAGCAGCCTCGCCCGTCGGAACGACCCCTGAAGTACCGGCGGGCCGCCGTTTGGTTCGCCCCCCGGCCGATCCTCCGGGAGCCAGCATACGACGTGCGCGCGCGACGGGCTGTAAGGATTTCCCGGCACCCGATCCCATGCGATTGCCTACGGAAGCCTTTTCATCGTTGCAAGAAATTTTATAATTGCGGAGTTTGGGACACTGGCAATCGACCCCGGCCACAGAGGCCCCGCCCCGGCGCCGGGTTGTTTGTACCATCACCGTTCAGCCCCCCTTATTCAGCAGCAGGAAGCATCATGAAACACCGGAAGAAGATCACCCGAACGCCCGACCCCTCGCGCCGCGACTTCATCCGCAAGGGCGCCGTCGCCGCCACGGCCATGATTGCGGGCTGTTCGCCCAAGGCCGCCGAGCAGGTCGTGGACACGGCCAGCCGCACCGCCCCGGCGACGGGCGCCGTGCTCGGCGCCAACGACCGTCTGGTCGTTGGCTTCGTGGGCGTCGGCGGGCAGGGCTACAACGCCCACCTGCGCAGCGTCGTCAACCTGAACGACGATGGCTCGCCTCGGCACGAGTATGACTACAACGCCGTGGGCGTGGCCGCGTGCGACGTCTTCACCAAGCGCCGGGACCGGGCCGTCGAAACCCTCAAGATGGGCCTCGAAACCCGCGGCATGAGCGGCTACTCGGCCGAAGGCTACGACGACTACCGGCGGCTCCTGGAGCGCGACGACATCGACGCCGTCTTCATCGGCACCGTGGACCACTGGCACACCCGCGTGGCGCTCGACGCCCTGGACGCCGGCAAGCACGTCTACTGCGAAAAGCCGATGACGCGCTACCTCATGGAGGCCTTCCAGATCCACGACAAGGTCAAGGAGACCGGCAAGACCTTCCAGATCGGCTCGCAGTACTGCACCGAGGGCAAGTGGCACAAGGCCGCCGAGCTCATCCGCGCCGGGCAGATCGGGCCGCTCGTGCTGGCGCAGGACTCCTACATGCGCAACAACCCCGACGGCGAGTGGAACTACGAGATCGACCCGGATCTCAATCCCGAAACGTGTGACTGGGACACCTGGCTCGGGCCGGTGTCGGACCGCCCCTTCAGCGCGGACCACTACCATCGCTGGCGCAAGTACTACCCCTACTGCGCCGGTATCCTCGGGGACCTGCTCGCCCACCGCATCCACCCGCTGCTCATCGCCACCGGGAATCCCGAGTTTCCCACCCGCGTGGCCTGCATCGGCACGCGCAAGATCACCCCGGACCGCGACGTGCCGGACAACACGCAGCTCCTGGCGGAATTCCCGAGCGGGCTGTGCATGATCATCACCGGCTCGACGGTCAATGAGCAGGGGCTCGGCCAGGTCATCCGCGGCCACGAGGCGACGCTCTACTTCAGCGGCAACACGCTGGAGATGCGCCCCGAACGCCCCTTCGCCGACCTGGTCGACCGGCAGCAGTTCGACAACATCGAGCCCGGGGTGAGCATCCCCGCGCACATCGCCAACTTCTTCGAGTCCATCCGGGAGAACAAGGCGCCGAACGGCAACATCGACGTGGCCATCCGCTGCCAGACCATCATCTCGATGGCGGAGATGTCCGAACGGCTCGGCGAGATGCTCTACTTCGACCCGACGACGCGGAAGCTGACGACGGGCAGCGGCCGGGAGATCGAACCGATCACCTACGGCACGCTGGAGCTCTCCTGATCCCGCTTCGACCGACCCCGGGGGGTTTCGCACGTCCGCCGTGCGAAACCCCCTTTTTGTTAGATCCGACGTGTTCGTGGCACCGATGCGATGGCCTTCGTGCGTGTAGCCTGCCGGGCGATGGCGACCCGGTTCGAGATGGCGCTCTACGGGGATGACCCGGTCCGGCTGCGTGCGGCGGGCGAGGAAGCGCTCGCCGAGATCCAGCGGCTGGAGGCGCAGTTGAGCTTTTACCGGCCCTCCAGCGAGATCAGCCGGATCAACCAGCGGGCGGCCGAGGGTCCCGTGCGCGTGGAGCCGGGCCTGTTCCGCCTGCTCCTGACGGCCCGGCGGCTGCACGCCGACACCGGGGGAGCCTTCGACGTGACGGTGGCGCCGTTGATGCGTTGCTGGGGCTTCGTCAACGACACCGGACGGCGGCCGGAGCCGGATGCCCTGGCCGCGGCACGCGCGCGTACGGGCATGCACCTCGTCCGGCTGGACGAGGCGGCCTTCACCGTTGCCTTCGCCCGCCCCGGCGTGCAGATCGACCTGGGCGGCATCGGCAAGGGCTATGCCCTGGACGAGGCGGCGCATCTCCTCCGCGAGGCTGGGATCTCCCGGGCCCTGCTCCACGGCGGCACCAGCACGGTCGTGGCGCTGGGTACGCCCCCGGATGCCCCGTACTGGACCATCGCCATCGCCCGCCCCGGCGTGCAGACCGCTGAACCGGAGGGCGACGACCTGCTGGCGCAGGTGCACCTCGCCGATGCCGCGCTGTCCGTCTCCGCCGTGTGGGGCAAAGCCTTCGAAGTAGACGGCACCGTCTACGGGCACGTCCTGGATCCGCGCCGGGGCCGGCCCGTCGAGGGCGCCGTGCTGGCCGCCGTCGTGTGCCCGTCGGCCACGGAGGCCGATGCCCGATCGACGGCCCTGCTCGTGGAGGGCCGGGCCGGCCTCGACCGTCTGGCCCGGCACACCCCCCCGCTCCAGGGGCTCGTCGTCGACCGTGCGGCAGGGGATCGGGGCGGCACGCTCCACCGGGTCGGTGCGCCGTCGCAGGAGGGGCGTGGTGGCCCGGTCATCACCCTCCACCCGTCTGCCGCGCCATAGATTTATTGCCGACAAGCCTCTATTTTGGAGCGCATTGCGAAAAGGACCGGTGGGGCTCCCACTCACCAGCGCTCCGACGCCCCCGGGGATCACAGGCTACCCGTCCACTTTCCCCCCGCCCCTCATCATCCATCATTCCATCGACCAGGTTCATCCGACCGATTCCATGAAGCAGAAGAACCCCCTGTCGGCCTCGCCGGACACCCCTTCGCTGAGCCGGCGTGCCTTCCTAAAAAAAAGCTCCCTGGCCACGCTGGTCGGGGTCTCCAGCGGCGTCTTCGAGATCCGGGCGGCTCCGGCCGAGCCGCCTCGCACCGTTGAAGACCCGATCCGCATCGGGCTGATCGGATTCGGCGAGTGGGGCCGGGAGATTGCGGCCACCCTCACGCGCATGGAGCAGGCCCAGCTGGCCGCCGTCTGCGACACCTACGATGTCATGCTGCGCCGCGCCGAACGATCCGTGCCCCAGGCCGCGCGCTACACCGACTACCGGGCCGTTCTGGACGACCCGGACATCCAGGCCGTCGTCATCGCCACGCCGACGCACCTGCACAAGCAGATCGTGCTCGACGCCTTCGAGGCGGGCAAACACGTCTACTGCGAGGCGCCGATGGCGCACACCGTGGATGATGCCCGCGAGATCGCCCGGGCCGCGCGGGCGGTGGAAGACCGGCTGATCTTCCAGGTCGGGCTGCTGCACCGCTCGGATCCTCAGTACCGGTCCGTGTTCGGCTTCATCCGCAGCGGCGCCATCGGGCGGTCGGTCATGACGCGCTCGCAATGGCACGCGAAGCAGAGCTGGCGACGCACCTCTCCCAACCGCGAACGCGAACGCGCGCTCAACTGGCGGCTGGACCCGGAGCTCAGCACCGGCATCATCGGCGAAGTCGGTGTGCACCAGCTCGACACCATCTTCTGGATCCTTCAGGAACGCCCCGAGGCCGTCCACGGCTTCGGCCAGGTCATGCTCTGGGACGACGGCCGCGAGGTGCCTGACACCATCCAGGCCGTGCTCCGCTTCCCCGGCAAGGTGCACATGATCTACGATGGCACCCTGGCCAGCTCCTTCGACGGGCAATACGACATGTTCTACGGGAGCGACAGCACGATCATGCTGCGCGACCAGAAGGCGTGGATGTTCAAGGAGGTCGACGCCCCGATGCTCGGGTGGGAGGTCTATGCCCGGAAAGACAAGTTCTACACGGAGACGGGCATCGCCCTCG
The DNA here is from genome assembly GCA_003285105.1 of Roseithermus sacchariphilus. GTDB lineage: Bacteria > Bacteroidota > Rhodothermia > Rhodothermales > MEBIC09517 > Roseithermus > Roseithermus sacchariphilus. Next base: position 3,835,999 of record CP030158.1, read on the forward strand.
TCGCCAATGCGACGAAGCTGGATTCCCTGAGCCTCAGCCCGACGGACCCCATCCCGGGCCAGGAAACGCCGCTCTGGTATGCGATGGCAGAGTTCCTGGAGAACAATGCCTTCGGCCCCTATCCGCCGGCGGCCAATTACCAGGTGGGCTACGAGGCCACGGTGGCTGCCATCAAGGCGCACGAAGCCACCATGCAGGAAACGTCGATCACGCTCGACGAAACCCTGTACGACATCGGCTGACGCGTTCGCCCGGCTGCTGCGCCGCCCCGGTCGTCACCCGACGGCCGGGGCTTTTTTCATACGTCGCCGGGCGTACGGCCTGTGCCCGGCGTGCACGCCGCCAGCACGGCGGCCAGCTGGTCCTGCCGAACGGGCTTGCTCAGGTAATCGTCCATCCCGGCATCGAGGCACCGCTGCCGGTCCCCGGACAGGGCATTGGCCGTGATCGCGACGATACGCGGCTGGCGCTCGGGCGGCAGAATCCGGCGGATCTCCTCGGTGGCCTGCAGGCCATTCATCTCGGGCATCTGCAAATCCATCAGCAGCAGATCGTATCGCTGGCGCTGAACCGCCTCCACCGCCTCCCGCCCGTTCACCGCCACGTCGGCGTCGTACCCGAGCTTCTTGAGCATGAGCAGGGCCACCTTGCGGTTGACCAGGTTGTCCTCGACGAGCAGAATGCTCAACGAGGATGTCTTCTTGTCCGAGTGTGGATCCTCGTCCAGATGCGCCATGCGCTGTAGAGTTTCATTCCCATACATAGCCATCACGCGTACCAGAAGTCCGGTACTCAACCGCACAGATGTCCGAGCGTCCGGGGCAGAGTATCGGCAGCAGGTCGCGGCGGTTAACCCGATGGCGGCGACCCGCTTCCTGGCTTCGGCGATGACGGAACTCCGGCGATGGCGATAGCGGTGGTGGGGAGGCGCCATCGGCCGGGAAAAGCAGAGAGCCCCGGGCAACCGTGCCCGGGGCCCTTCGGAGAGCCAACGACCGGACTTGAACCGGTGACCTGCTCATTACGAGTGAGCTGCTCTACCAGCTGAGCTACGTTGGCCTGCTCTTGCGTTAGGGCCGCAAAAGTACGGTCGATTCCACGCCCTGTCAAGCAGCAGGATCCCCCTATCCACCGGCTCGCATAGAGCCCTTCTCGTCCTCATCTTTTTTTCATGCTCTCACACCCCGCTCCCGCGGGCGGTCCCTGGCATCTCGACCGCCTCGTAGGCATCTTGATCCGCCCCCCATCTCCCTACACGCCTGATTCCAGCCCCGCATGACCATTCCCTCGCTGGACCGTCTGACGTCGTTGCTGGCCCGCGTGCACGACCTCAACATGGCCGCCAACGTGCTCGAATGGGACCAGGAAACCTACATGCCCGAAGCCGCAGCCGAGGCGCGAGCCCACCAGATCGCCACGCTGCGGCAGCTCGCGCACGAATGCTTCGTGAGCGACGAGATCGGGGCGCTGCTGGATGCGCTCGACCGCGAGCACGCCGACGCCGACCCGGACCACCCGGACGTCCGGCTGCTGCGTGTGACGCGCCGCGACTACGACCAGGCCACCCGGCTGCCTGCCCGGCTCGTGGCCGACCTCGCCCGCGCCGTCGCGCTGGGCAAGGAGGCCTGGAAAACCGCCCGGGACACCGACACGTTTGCCACGTTCGAGCCCGCCCTCCAGCGCCTCGTCGACCTGAACCTCGAAAAGGCCGAAGCCCTGGGCTATGCGGACACCCGGTATGATGCGCTGCTGGACCAGTACGAACCCGGCCTCGACACCGCGACGGTCCGGCAGGTCTTCGATGCGTTGCGTGCCGCGCTGGTGCCCATCGTCCGCGCCATCGCCGGACAACCGCCGCCGGACGATCGCTGCCTGCACCGCTATTACCCCCAGGACCGCCAGTGGGACTTCGGCATGGCGGTGCTGCGGGACATCGGCTTCGACTTCACGCGCGGCCGGCAGGACCTCTCGGCTCATCCCTTCACCACCGCATTCGACATCTCGGACGTGCGCCTGACCACCCGCGTCAACGAGCGCTATTTCCCCTCCGCCTTCTTCGGCTCGCTGCACGAAGCCGGCCACGGCCTCTACGAACAGGGCATCGACCCGGCGCTGGCGCGCACCCCGCTGGCGGATGGGGCCTCGCTCGGCATGCACGAGTCACAGTCCCGCCTCTGGGAGAACCTGATCGGGCGCAGCCGGGCCTTCTGGGAACACTACTACGCCCCGCTCCAGCGCCTCTTCCCCGAGGCCCTGTCCGACGTCTCTCTGGACACGTTTTACCGCGCCATCAACCGCGTCGAACCGTCCCTCATCCGCGTCGAAGCCGATGAGGTGACCTACAACCTGCACATCATGCTGCGCTTTGAGCTGGAGCTGGCTCTCATCGAGGGCTCGGTGGCCCCGGCCGACCTGCCCGCCCTGTGGAATGCGAAGATGGAGGACTACCTCGGCCTCACCCCGGATACCGACGCCAACGGCGTGCTGCAGGACGTGCACTGGTCACTCGGCGCCTTTGGCTACTTCCCGACCTACGCCCTCGGCAATCTCCTCTCGGCCCAGCTGTACGACCGGCTCGATGCCGACCTGGGCGGGGTGGAGCCCCTTGTCGCCGCGGGCGACTTCGCGCCCATCCTCGCCTGGCTGCGTGAGCACGTCCATCGCTTCGGACGAAGCCGCTCCGCCCAGGAGCTCATGGTGGCGGCCACCGGCTCGGGCCTGCAGGCCGGGAACTGGCTGGCCTACGTGCGAAGGAAATATGAAGCGTTGTACGACGGCCTTTCTCTGTGAATCCCGGCGCGGCGTCCTCCCATTTAACCTTTTGAACTCGTACCCTGTCCCACGCACCCCGCCGCCCCGGTGCGGCGGGCACAACCGGCATCGAGGCCGGCACCCCGCCGGCCCCCGTTCGACGCCCCCTTCATCAAACAGGACCCACGATATGGAAGCGCCTGCTCTGAACATCGAATACCACAGCGACACGCATGAATTCACCGATGCGATGAAGGAGAAGGTGGAACGCCGCATTCGGAAGCTCATGCGCGGGCACAAGGACATCACCGGCGCCTCGGTCGCGGTGGAACGCCATGTGACGCCTCAGCAACACAACAAGGAATACCGGGTGCGCATCGTCCTCTACTTCCGCCCGGACAACATCGCCGCCGTCAGCAAGGCAGACACCCTCAACGCCGCCCTGCAGGATGCGCTGGAAGCCGCCGAGCGGCAGGTCCGCGAACACCGCGATAAGCTGAGGGAACGCTGGAAGCGTGCCTGATCCCCCGGCTCCAGGCCGAGGTGCAGACACCCCACAGGCCATAACGCCGTCGAGCCGCCCGGACGACCTCTCCGGACGGCTCGACGGCTTTTTTGCGAGCCACGCCGACCCTGCAACGGCACCAGACAGGGCGACGGGGTTCCGCACACGCTAACGAAGGTACCGCAGATCGAACGTCGGTTGTGAGGCGGTGGGAAGCGGACGCCGGGTGCTCTTCTGCATACGCGTACCGCGCTGAATCAGCAAACGGTGCCGCAACAGCAGGAGCATATGTTCCTTCGCCACTTCGCTGCTGAGGCCCTGCCGGTCGGCCACCTGAAAGAACTCACCGAACAGGAACGAGTCGGGCAGCTGGTCGAAGAGACGCAGGGCCTGCTCGGGAATGGCGGGAGGCACATCGGCCACCTCCGGGGCGGCCGGTACATCGAGATCGCGATACAGACGGGCGACCGTGGCCTCCTCACGCAGCGTCTGATTCTCCCGAAGCAGGCGCTCTCGCTCATCGGCCCATTGCGCCTTCTCCTGCCGAAGGGCCTGATGCTCGTGGCGCACACGCTCGTGCTCGGCCTTCAGGCGCTGGTGCTCGGCCTCCAGGCGCTCGTGCGCCTCGCGCCGGGACTGCTGTTCCTGATGCAGTCGCTCGTTCTCAGCCGCCAGACGCAGGATCTCCGATGTCAACCAGTCCAGCCGTTCCCGAAGATCGCTGCAAAAGGCCTTTAGCTCATCGTTCATGCGTGGATTCGTTCCAGAGATCCGGGGGGACAGCAACAGGGAGGTGGCTCCCCGGGGGTTGAAAATAACGGATTACTACCCTGCATGCACGCCCTTTTGCCTGATCCGCCGTCATTTTCTCCCCCCCGACGTCTGATTCCTCGACGCCCGCATGGTGTGCTTCCGGGACGTCGGGCGGCTGAAACCTTTTTCAGCCGATCCCGGAGGCCGGACCGGCTGAACCTTCCCCGAGCGTCCGGCGTTCGGTGCGATCCCCTCCGTTACGATTCCGCCTCCCTCCACGATCCCATGCCCTCGCTCATCCATGCCCCGTGGCACCCGGCCTCCTGGCAGGAGCGCCCCGCCCGGCAACAGCCCGAGTACCCCGACCCCGTCGCCGTCGAGCGGGTGCTGGCCGAACTCTCCTCGCTGCCGCCTCTGGTGACCGCCTGGGAGATCGAACGGCTCAAGACGATGCTGGCCGAGGCCGCCGCCGGGCGCCGCTTCGTGCTTCAGGGGGGCGACTGCGCTGAGCGGTTCGAGGAGTGCCGTCCCGACCTCATCGCCGACCGCCTCAAGATCCTCCTGCAAATGAGCCTGGCGCTGGTCTACGGCCTTCGCCTCCCGGTCGTGCGCATCGGGCGCTTCGCCGGGCAGTATGCCAAGCCCCGTTCCTCGCCCACCGAAACACGCGGCGGGCTGACGCTGCCCAGCTACCGCGGCGACCTCGTCAACCGCCCCGGTTTTTCCGTGCCGGAGCGCACCCCCGATCCGAAGCGCCTCCGCGAGGCCTACACCTACTCCGTCCTCACGCTGAACTACGTCCGCGCCCTCACCGAAGGCGGCTTCGCCGACCTGAACCATCCCGAAAACTGGAACCTCGACTTTGCCCGGCACGACGCGCTGGCCGACGAGTACCACCGCATGGTCCGTGCCATCCGAGACGCCATCGACTTCATGGAGGTCGTCACCGATGCCCCGCTGGGCGACCTGGAGCGCGTGGAGTTCTTCACCAGCCACGAGGCGCTGCACCTGCGCTTTGAGCAGGCGATGACCCGCTTCGTGCACCCGCAGGGGCGAACGTACAACCTCTCCACCCACTTCCCCTGGATCGGCAAGCGGACGGCGCATCCCGACGAGGCACACGTCGAATACGCCCGCGGCCTGGCCAACCCGATCGGGCTCAAGGTGGGCCCGGACCTTTCGCCTTCGATGTTGATGGATCTGATCCGGATACTCGATCCGGACGAGGAGCCGGGCCGGCTCACGCTCATCCACCGCTTCGGCGTCGAGGCCATCGAAGCGTGCCTGCCTCCGCTCATCGACGCCGTGCAGCGATCAGGGCGAACGGTGCTGTGGATGTGTGACCCGATGCACGGCAACACCCTGACCACGGACCTGGGCATCAAAACCCGGCACTTCGAACACATCGTCGGCGAACTGGAACGGGCCTTCGACATCCACGGCGCCATGGGCTCCCGGCTCGGCGGCGTGCACTTCGAACTGACCGGAGAGAACGTCACCGAATGCCTCGGCGGCGCCCGCGGCCTCGAAGAAACCGACCTGGAACGCGCCTACAAGTCGGTGGTTGATCCGCGCCTGAACAACGAGCAGGCGCTGGAGATGGCCCTGCGCATCGTCCGCAAACGACGCCGCTGACCTCGCCGACGAGGGACGAACCCGGGGCCGTTTCCCCGCTCGCCCTCCAGGCTGTCCCCTTTCCACCCGACCCCGACCGGATCTCCCGTGAGCGACCAGACCATCATCTTTTCCATGTGGGGCGTCGGCAAGACCTACAAGCCCAACCGGCAGGTCTTGCACGACATCAACCTCTCGTTCTTCTACGGCGCCAAGATCGGCGTGCTGGGACTCAACGGCGCCGGCAAGAGCACGCTGCTGCGCATCATCGCCGGGCTGGACACGGACTACCAGGGTACGATCGAGGTGCAGAAGGGCATCACCTTCGGCTACCTGCCGCAGGAACCCGAACTGGACCCCTCGAAGACGGTCCGCGAGATCGTCGAGGAAGGCGCGGCGGAGACGGTTGCGCTGCTGAAGGCCTACGAGGCGGTCAGCGCCCGGTATGCCGAGCCCGATGCCGACTACGACGCGCTCATGGCCGAGCAGGCGCGGCTGCAGGAGGAGATCGACCGGCTGGGCGCCTGGGACCTCGACAGCCGCCTCGAAATGGCGATGGACGCCCTGCGCTGTCCGCCCGCCGAGACGCCGGCCGGCGTCCTCTCCGGCGGCGAGCGGCGGCGGGTGGCGCTGGTGCGCCTGCTCCTCCAGCAACCCGACGTGCTGCTGCTCGACGAGCCCACCAACCACCTCGACGCCGAGAGTGTGGCCTGGCTGGAGCAGCACCTGGCCCGCTATCCCGGCACCGTCATCGCCGTCACGCACGACCGCTACTTCCTCGACAACGTGGCCGGCTGGATCCTCGAACTCGACCGCGGACGCGGCATTCCGTTCAAGGGCAACTATTCGGCGTGGCTGGAGCAGAAGCAACGCCGCCTGGCCGTCGAGGAAAAACAGGCGTCGAAGCGGCAGCGCGCGCTGGAACGTGAGCTGGAATGGATCCGCACCTCGCCCCGCGGCCGGCACGCCAAGAGCAAGGCCCGCATCGCGGCCTACCAGGAGCTGCTCGAACAGCAGCAGGAGCGCCGGGACGACGACGTGGAGATCTTCATCCCCCCCGGCCCCCGCCTGGGCGACCGGGTCATCGTCGCCGAGAACCTGACGAAAGCCTACGGCGACCGCCTCCTCTTCGACGGTCTCTCCTTCAGCCTCCCGCCCGGCGCCATCGTCGGCGTCATCGGGCCGAACGGCGCCGGCAAGACCACCCTCTTCCGCCTCATCACCGGCCAGGAAACCCCGGACGCCGGGACGATCACCCTGGGCGACACCGTGCGGCTCGGCTACATCGACCAGAACCGCCCGCTGGACCCGTCGCACAGCGTCTGGGAGGAGATCACCGGCGGCACCGAATACATCCGCCTGGGCAACCGGGAGGTCAACTCCCGCGCCTACGTCGGCCGCTTCAACTTCACCGGCAGCGACCAGCAGAAGAAGGTGACGGAACTCTCGGGCGGGGAACGCGGGCGCGTGCATCTGGCCAAGATGCTGCGGGAAGGCTACAACGTCCTGCTGCTGGACGAGCCCACGAACGACCTGGACGTGAACACGCTCCGGGCGCTGGAGGAGGCGCTGCTGTCCTTCGCCGGCTGCGCCGTGGTCATCTCGCACGACCGCTGGTTCCTCGACCGCATCGCCACGCACATCCTGGCCTTCGAGGGGGACAGCGAGGTCGTCTGGTTCGAGGGCAACTACAGCCAGTACGAGGAGAAACGCCGCGAGCGCCTCGGCCACGACGCCGATCAGCCCCACCGGATCAAGTACCGCAAGCTTCAGCGCGGGTGAAGAACGTTTGCCGGTTGAACGTTGAACGTTGGGGGCCTCGGCGCCGCCGTTCCGTGGCCCGGATGAGTATCGCCTCCACGTCTCCCGCGCACGCCTCACCGGTCGAGCGGGCTGCGGACCGTGGTGCCCCGGTTCAGCACGTGCGTGTAGATCTGCGTCGTGCGCACGTCTTTGTGGCCGAGTAGCTCCTGGACGGTGCGGATGTCGTAGCCCGCTTCGAGCAGGTGCGTGGCGAAACTGTGGCGGAAGGTATGCGGCGTGGCCGGCCTGGTGGTTGGCTTGCCTCGCGGCTCGCTTGACGTGTTTCTGGATGAACGATGCCGACAGATGGTGGCGGCGCTCGACCCCGCTGCGGGGGTCCATGGAGCGCTGACAGGAGGGGAACACGTACTGCCAGGCCCACTCGGTTGGTGCGTTGGGATACTTTCGTGCCAGGGCGTTCGGCAGGTAGACGGCCCCGTAGCCCGCCTCCAGATCCTGTTCGTGCAGGACGCGTGCGTGCCGGAGTTGCCGCTGTAGCGGCTCGTGTAAATGCACGGGCAGCATCGTGACGCGGTCCTTAGCTCCTTTACCCCGGCGGACGGTGATCTGGCTGTAGTGGAAGTCCAGGTCCTGCACGCGCAGGCGCAGGGCTTCCGAGAGGCGGAGGCCGGAGCCGTAGAGCAGGCTCGCCACGAGACGTGGGACGCCTTCCATGTGCTCAAGGATGCGTATCACCTCCGCGCGCGAAAGCACCAGCGGCAGGCGCTCTGGCTGTTTTGCTCGAATGAAGGAACCGAAGGCATCGAGGTCTAACCGGAGCACCTCGCGGTAGAGAAAGACGAGGGCGTTGAGCGCCTGGTTTTGCGTTGAGGCCGCGACATTACGTTCCAGGGCGAGGTAGTCGAGGTAGCGGCGCACCTGCGCAGCCCCGAGGGAGGCGGGGTGGCGCGTGCCGTGATAGCGGATGTAGCGCTTGATCCAGCGCAGGTACGCCTGCTCGGTAGAATACGCCAGGCCGCGACGGCGGCAGGCCGTGCGTACCTGGTCGAGCAGTTTGGGAGCAGACGCAGGGCGGGGAGTAGCTTTTTCCATGGAAGGCATGGTATCTTGGGCCCTACGTGGAACGTACCAGGTTTCTTGCCAGACCCACCTAGTGCTGCGTCAAGCCTGTTCTGACAGGTTCTGCGCGGTCCGTTCGCCCGCCGGCGGCGTTCCCGAATCTTGCCGTAGCTCTGGCTACGCCGCGGTTCGGCGCCTTGCCGGCGACCAAACAGCCGCGCGCATGAACTCGTCATTTCATACTTGACGCAGCACTAGGACACACCTATAACCTTCTACCATGGTGGATACCGTCCGCTTTTGCCGCATACGATACGTTGGAGCAAGCCGCTGTGATTGCGCGATTTGCCTGGCGAATTGTCCTGAGCAATACGTGGATGGCGTCCGCTGAATACATGTTATACCGCTTTTCCAACGGACGGTGACGGAGGGTTGTCACCCTATCTCAATATCTTCTCTGCATCTTTCACACACCCGCCTCCTGTATCAATCGATTATGGCACGTTGCACAGCCCCAGTCCGAGGTCATCGTACAGCCAGCGGAGCTGCGAATTGCCCTGTGTGTGGTCCGCGGTCGCGTTACAGGTCTCGGTCCTACTACTCCTCACCCGTCCCCCAATACCGGAGCAGTAGAAGCGTGTCGTCGTCTAGCGGCGGTACGTCGGGCCGGTCTTGGGGTGGGGGCTCTGTGTCTTACACGCCTACCCAACGGCGTACGCTTGAACCTATTCGCCGCGAGGCCGAGAAGCAGGCAGTATCCCACCCTGAGCGCCGTGACCTATTCCTTTGCCACGCTTGGGCTGACCGGAAAGGTGCCGCAAAGGAGTTGCACGACACGCTGGAGTCTCTTGACGCGACCGTCTGGTTCAGCGAGAAGGATGTCGGCCTCGGCAAGTCGCTACTTCGTGAGATCGACAGGGGCCTGCGGATGAGTCGAATCGGCATCGTGCTGGTAACCCCGGCGCTGCTCAAAAGCCTTGAGGCCGAGGGAATCGCGGACAAGGAACTATCCGCATTGCTCGCGACCGACCGAGTCATCCCCGTTGCCCACGGTACGACGTTTGAGGAACTTCGGGAAGTCAGCCCATTGCTCGCCTCGCGTTCCGGATTGAGCAGTGAGGGCTCGTCTCTGAAAGATGTCGCCGCCATGATCGCGGACACAGTGCGTGTCAAGGACCCGACCTGCACGGTATAATCATACCGCCTCGCCGTGACGCACCGATGAAACTCTGCCAGTCATCGACTTTGCCACCCTCGGCAAACCCGTATCCACTATGAGCTACCTCGCCTTCTGCACGTTCGACCTCAAGAACGCGAGCCGACAAGACTACGACAACGCTTACTCTGACCTCAAGCAGATTGGACTTGAGCGAGTCGTGGTTGCCAGTAATAACAACAATGTGGTAATCCCAACGACTTCAGCAATGGGTGAATTCAATGGAGAGTCTGTGGGATCGGTGCGTGACTTCGTGCGGGACAAAGTCAAAGCGGCGTTCAAGGCTCGCGGCTTAACCTCTGAAATCTTCGTGGTGGTAGGTGGCAATTGGGCTTGGGGCTCTACCACTACCTGACCCTAGCCACTCAGCGGAATAACTCAGGGTATATCGTCTGCGGACACTCGACCCTCCCACAACCCTAGAACATCATGGAACGCTATAGGAATCTCGGCGGCGACTCGGGCATTTCCGCCTATGAGATCGGCCCCGACTCGATTACGGTGCAGTTCAAAGGCGGAGCCACGTACCTCTATACAAACCAGAGTGCTGGCAGTGCCAACATTGACCATATGAAGCAGCTAGCGCGGGCTGGCCAGGGGCTCAACAGCTTTATCAGCCGCGTGGTCAAGAAGGGCTACGCTAGGAAGCTGCGGTAGCCAAATCAAATGGCAGGGTAGGTCCAGCGTAAGGGCGGTATAACCAGCCAGTCCAGCGGACAAAGGGCTTGACGGCCCTACCTGTTTTCGCTGCTGGCGATTCCATAGCTTCACTGAAAAAACCATTGGCCCTTTGCCGCTGACCGGCGGGCCGTTATGCGGAAGGAAATCGAGAAGTATACAGGGCACTCTATACCCTCAATTCCAAAATCCGCCCTAGACAAGCAGGTGATGACATGAACACCAGAAATGGCCGGATTGCTACCGCTGTATCAATCGTCTCCCTACTGCTCGCCGGGTGTACAATCCCAACGAAAGAAGCGAATGAGCAAGCCATTCTGCATGTTCACGTTCAGGCCTACTTCGACAATGAGGAAGTGCGAGTGGAACTCAACGATGAACTCGTCTTCAACCAACGCGTCCGGTCAACGCGGGCTGGATATGCAGAGATCATCGAGACGGGCGAGCCTGCCTTCATGGAGTTTGCAGTAGCGCCAGGAACACAACAGCTCCGTCTCTGGGCAGAGGGTGTACTTCGCGTCGATACTACCTTTGCGGTGCAAGACACGCTATGGATTGGGCTGGGACGGCATTATGATCGTCCAGAAGTGATCATCCACATTCGTAGAAAGCCTTTGACGTACTTGTAGCTGGAAAGCCGCATAACCAGCGCATCAACGCGGACGCAGGGCTGTCGGCGTTTTCCCGACCAACATTGCTGTCGCTCGTGATTGTTGCTATGTTGAACGAAACTATAGCGTAGGTCAATAATGTTGAGGCAGGAAGCCGCAGTGCTGGAACCATCCCGCGGCATCCGCCGCCGTCACCTGCTCGGTGGCATACTCCACGGCCTCCAGCAGCGCTTCCGCCGTGTCCGCACAGGCCTTCTTGATCAGATGCTTCAACTTCGACCACAGCAGTTCGATCGGATTGAACTCCGGACTGTAGCGCGGCAGCGGCCGGACGCAGGCGCCCCGCGCCTCGATCTGTTCGACCAGGTCCGGTGCCTCGTGGATGCGCGCGTTGTCCCACAGCACGATGTCGCCCGGCTTGAGTACCGGCAGCAGGTGCTGCTGGATGAACCCGCGGAAGTGCCAGCGCCGCACCGTGCCGGTATGCATGGCCACCGTGCCGGCTCCATCAAAGCCCAGCCAGCCCAGCAAGCTGACGCGTTTTCCCTGCCGCAGCGGGGCCTGACAGACCAGGCGCTCGCCCCGAGGCGCATAGCCGTAGGCCAGGCGCATGCCCTGGATGACTCCGCTTTCATCAACGGCTTTGATCCTGGTCGCATCGACCGTACCGAGCCAGTCGCGGAAGGCGGCCCGCTCGGCTACGACGTCGGGGCGCTGTTGCTGCGCGGCCTGCATCGTCTTTTTTTTCGCGTCAGGCCCAGTCGCGCCCGGACCCGGCCCATCGTGCGGCGGCTGACCCGACGCCCGGTGTGCTCGGTGAAGCGCTGGGCCAGTTCATCCTGTGTCAGGTCGGGCTGGGCCTCAATCCAGGAGCGGACGAGGGCCTCGTCGGCCTCAGTTAGCAGCCGTCGGGACCCGCCGGGTTTTTTCGGCTCGAGCGAGCCGCTCTGCCGGGCCTGGCGAATGACGCGGTCGACGGAAGCCTTGCCGACGGCAAAGCGCTGGGCCAGGTCGGCCCGGGAGCCTTCGCCGCGCTCATAGGCACGGGCGATGCGCCACCGTAGATCGGTGGAAAGGGGAGCGGGCATCAGAGTAGCCAGAGCAAAAGGAATGGATACAGAGTCAGACTGAAGATAACATCAACCGCGATGACCTACGCTATACCCGTAGGCCCTGCGCCGGTTATGCCGGGGCCGTTATATCGCCTGAAGAACCTGGCTCCCGCGAAAGCGTCTCATCTTTCGGCTAACACCTTCTGGAGAGACAGCTATGCGCAACGAGTTCACCGCCATCATCGAGCAAGACGAAAACTGGTTTATCGCCTATTCGCCTGAGATTCCAGGGGCCAACGGCCAAGGCCGAACGAAGGACGAAGCACTTGAGAGCCTACGCGAGGCGATTTTGCTGATCTTGGAAGACCGGCGAGAAGACGGCTTGCGCGGGGTGCCACCAGAGGCCACCCGAGAGACGGTTGTGGTGGAATGAAACGGAACGCGCTGCTGAAGCATTTGCGCAAGCATGGCTGTTATCTCAAGCGCGAAGGCCGATCTCACTCGCTATGGACGAACCCTGAGACGGGAAAAGTAGAAGCAGTTCCGCGTCACACGGAGATCCCGGATTTGCTGGCGAGGAAGATCTGTCGGGCGTTATCGGTGCCAGAGATCGCGCGCTGAAAGGCGGTACAACAAGCGCATCAACGCGGCCCCAGAATCGGTCGGCGTTTTCCCGACCGCCGCTGCTCCGCGTCGGCGTTTCCGCTACATTGAACGCAGGTGCTTCGCAGGCTTCAGGCCGATGAGCGCTGGGCCGCTATGCGTTCGCTACTATCGCAAGTTGGTGCGCTGATCGGCCGGGTTCAGCTACCCAGGCGGATCCCCTGGACCTTCACGACGTCCCGCACGCGCTGCCGGTCCAGGTTGCGGACGTACAGGAGCGGCGGGCGCGGCCGCGCGATAAAGTCGCCGCTGCGGGCTTCATAGCCGAAGCGGACGGTATAGGTGAGGCCGCGGTAGGTGACCAGGCTGTCCTCCAGCAGCGGCTGTCCGTTGAAGCTGACGAGGCGATACGGCAGCGGCACCTCGAGCCGGGCGAGCACCTCCGCCGGCAGCGCCAGCGAATCGGGCGGCAACGCCTCGGTCGGCGGCCTGCCGGGCTCGGCGGCGGGAAGGCCCAGGCTGTCGCGCAGCGCCTCAGGCAACGCCCCGAGGTCCGGGCGGAAGCCGAGCACGATGTCTTCGGCGAAACGCACCTGCACCTCATCCGGTCGGACGACCTCGGCCAGGCCGGGGGTCTTGCGCTGGATCAGGATCACGCGCTCGTAATCCTGCACCTCGTTGACGACGGCGCGGCTGCGGGTGATGGCGCTGCGCGCACGTACGGAGGTGTGTTCGAGCGTCACCGTGTCGCCCAGGTACAGCTGGATGTACGGCAGCGCCTCGATGGGCAGGTTGAGCTCCTCGGGCGTGTTCGTGTGTACGACGGCCATACGGGAGCAACCCGCCAGCAACAGCGCGATCGACAGCAGGGCCACCCACCCCGGCACACGGGGGGACAGGGTCGAGGGCGTCGAGCGTGTCTGCACTTGTCCTGCGGTCGGTGTACTTTTCGGGGTGTGGTTCGGCCTCTCCGGTATCGTCCGTCCTCCGCCATCATTTAGCCCGCTTCCGGTCATGCCCGCCTCTCTTCGCCCGATGCCGGCGCGGCTCCTGCCGGCGCTGCTCCTGCTGCCGGTGCTGCTCTCGGCCTCGGGTCGTCTCCCCATACAGGAGGCCCCGCCCAACATCCTCGTCCTCGTCGCCGACGACCTGGGCTGGTTCGACAGCGGCCCGTACGGCAACCCCGTCGTCCGCACGCCAAACCTGGATCGGCTCGCGGCCTCCGGCCTCCTTGTGGATCAGGCCTTCCTGACGATCGCCCAGTGCAGCCCGTCGCGCATCTCCATCCTCTCCGGCCGCTATCCGCACCAGACCGGCGCGGAAGACCTGCACATGCCCATGCCGGATTCCATCCGGATCCTGCCCGCCTTCCTGAAACGACGCGGCTACTTCACCGGCCACCTGCGCAAACGGCACTACGGCCCGCACGCCGACCGCCAGTTCGACTGGTACGACGAGTGGGAGACGCGCAGCCCGGACACCTTCGGCCGGTTCCTGGACGAGGCGGGCGACCGGCCGTTCTTCCTGTGGGTGGGCTTCTCCGACCCGCACCGGCCGTACCAGGAGGGCACGCTGGAGACGCCCCACGATCCCGCCGACGTGATCCTCCCCCCTCACCTCGTCGATGCCGCCGGGACACGGGCGGACCGGGCTCAGTACTACGATGAGATCGGGCGGATGGACGGGCACGTCGGACGGTTCCTGGACGAACTGGAGGCGCGGGGACTGCGCGACAACACCCTGGTCGTCTTCCTGAGCGACAACGGCGCCCCCTTCCCCCGTGAGAAGGGCACGGTCTACGACGCCGGCATCCGCACCCCGCTCCTGTTCTCCTGGCCGGCCGTCATCCCCCCCGGCAGCCGCTACGGCGGGCTGGTCAGCGTGATCGACCTGGCCCCGACGCTGCTGGACGTGGCCGGCCTGGAGACGCCCGCGTCGATGGCCGGAAGGAGCCTCCGCCCGATCTTCACCGACCCCAGCACCCCGGGCCGCGAGTATGTCTTCGCCGAACGCAACTGGCACAACTGCGACGAGCACATCCGCGCCGTCCGCACCGCCCGCTTCAAGCTGATCCTGAACGCGTACACGGAGCTTCCGCTCTGCACCCCGGCCGACGCCAGCAACAGCCCGTCGTGGTTCGACCTGCAGAAGGCTCGCGCCAGCGGAACGCTGACGCCGGCCCAGGCCCGCCTGTTCGAGGTGCCGCGGGCGCGCGTGGAGCTCTACGACCTGGAAAACGACCCGAACGAGTACGTGAACGTCGCCCACACCTACGTCTACGCCGAGGTGGCGCGCGACCTGGCCCGGGTCCTGGATGCCTGGATGAAGGATACGCACGACTTCTCCCCGCTCCAGCGCCGGCGCCCGGACAACACCGACCGGATCACCGGCGTCAAGTTCACCCGGGACATCCCCCCGATGTACGCGACCGATCGCTGAGCCGCCTCCCGTCTGCCCCTTTCCCCCGCCGCCCCTCCGACCGAGGGCTTTTGCCGATGCCCGATCCCGTTCGCTTTGCCATCCTCGGCCCCGGTGTCGTGGCCGAGTTCCACCGGAAGGCCATCGAGGCCAACGCCGAATGCGGTGCCGTGCTGGCCGCCGTCGCCCACTACGACCCCGCCCGCTTCGATGCCCTCTCCGCCCGCTTCGGGGTGCCCTGCCGCCACGAAGCCGACGTGCTGGCGGACCCCGCCATCGACGCCGTCATCCTCTGCACTCCGAGCGGCCTGCACGCCGGGCAGGCCATCGCTGCCGCCGAGGCCGGCAAGCACGTGCTGGTGGAAAAACCCCTGGCCCTCACCACGGCCGAGGCGGACCAGATGATCGCCGCCGCCGAGCGCGCCGGGGTCCGGCTCGGCGTGGTCTTCCAGCGCCGCGCCGAGCCGCTCTACCAGCGGATCCACCAGGCCCTGTCCGCCGGCGACCTGGGGGACCTCACGCTGGGCGTCGTGACCATGCCGTACGTCCGCAGCCAGGACTACTATGACTCCGGGGCCTGGCGCGGCACCTGGGCGCTCGACGGCGGCGGCGTGTTGATGAACCAGGGCATCCACCTCATCGACCTGCTGACCTGGTACCTCGGCGACCCGGTCACCGTCCATGCCATCGGGGGCACCCTGGCGCGAGACATCGAGGTCGAAGACACGGCGGTCGCCGCGCTGCGCTTTGCCGGGGGGGCCCTCGGGACGATCAGCGCCACGACCACGGCGGCGCCGGGCTTTCCGCACCGCCTGGAGCTGTTCGGCACGCAGGGTGGCATCCAGGTCGAGGGCGAGCAGGTCGCCCGGTGGCACCTGGCCGACCCCGCTCGGGCCACGGTGCCCCCGCTCCCGCCCGGCGAGGCCGCCGGGGCCGGAGCCGGCGGCGACCCGCGCGGCATCGCGCTGACAGGGCACATCGGCATCATCCGCGACTTCGTGGAGGCCGTGCGCGAGAACCGCCCCCCGCTCGTGGACGGCCGCGAAGGCCGCCGCAGCCTCGCCACCATCGAGGCCATCTACCGGGCGGCGGGCCTCCGCTCCTGACTCCGTCCGCTCCGATGGGCGACCCTCGCCCCCTTCCGTCTCGCCGAACCGTGCGCATCCTCCACGCCCGCCTGCTCCCGCCCGCGCTGGTGACGGCCCTGGCGCTGGTGCTCTACCTGCTGCGCTTCTCGTACGACTATGCCGCCAGCGACCAAGACGAGCTGATTCCCTTCCTGCTGCACCGCCTCGACCCGTCGCTCTTCGCCCACGACTGGTTCGTGCAGACGCAGGCGGGGTCGTTCAACGTGCGTACGTACGTCGTCCTGCTGCTGCACGGGCTGGCCCGGGTGCTCCCGGTGTGGGCCGCCGTCCTCACCCTGTACGTGGCCGCGTGGACGCTGATCGCGACGGCGCTCTACCACCTGGGGCGGCTGCTCACCGGCGACCGCCTGGCGGCGGCGCTGACGGTGATCGCGGCGACGGTCCTGACGCCGCAATGGACGCTGGGCGGCAACGACCTGGTGCACCGGATGTTCGTGCCCAGCATGCTGGCGTGGGGACTGGGCCTGTGGGGGCTGGGGCAGGCTCTGCGGCACCGCACCGCACCTGCCGCGCTCCTGCTGGGCCTGGCAACGTGGGCGCAGGCGCTCGTGGGGCTGCAACTGGCGGGGCTGACGGGGCTGATGCTCCTGGCAGACCGACGGAGAGCCTCCCCGCAACGCCGCCACGGGCCGGCTCGTTTCGCCGCGCTGTATGCCCTGACGGCCGCTCCCGCGGTCGTGCCCCTGCTGGTCCTCCAGTACGGCCCGCCGCCGCCGGGCGCCTCGCCCGACGACCTTTTCTACATCCAGGCCGTCTTTCGCACGCCGCACCATTACCTGCCCTCGGCATTCCCCCGTCGCGCGCTGCTCCGGTTCGGTCTGCTGCTCGGGCTGGGATCGGGCGCGCTGGCCTGGCTCCACCGGCGCGGGCAGGTCCGCCACGTCCGCCGCCTCGGGGTGCTGCTCCTGGCGATGGCCGGGCTGTGCCTGCTCGCCGTCGTTTGCACCGAACTCCGCCCGGTGCTGGCCGTGGCCGAACTGCAACTGTTCAAGACGACGGTGCTGGCGAAGGTAATCCTGCTCATCGGGATCGCCCGGGTCGCGGCGCAGTTGCTTCCGGCACGGCTCCGCCGCCTGCCCGACGCGCTGCGTGGCTCCCCCCGACGCAGCGGCACGGCCGCGGCGGTCCTCGCGGCGGTGGCGCTGCTCCTGATGCTCCGGCCGACGGACGGGACGGCGCTCCCCCGCGTGCCCGGCGCGCCCCGTGCCGTCGAGTCCTGGGCGAAGACCGCCACGCCACGGGACGCTGTCTTTGCCGTCCCGCCCTCCGACGACCGCTTCCGCAGCCGGGCGCAGCGTGCCATCGTGGTCAACTTCAAGGCATTCCCGCACCAGGACGCCGCGATGCTCGCGTGGTTCGAGCGGCTACAGGCCCTCGCCCCGATCGGCCGCCCTCCCCGGGGCGGTGCGGCGATCCTCGACGACCTGGACCGGGCCTTCGAGCACCTCACCCTGGCCGAACTCCTCCCGCTGAGCCGGCGCTACGGCTTCACCTACGTGCTGCGCCGTACCCCGCTGCCCCTGAAGCCGGTCTATGCCGATCCCTCGGTGCGGGTCTACCGGCTCCCCGACGACGCTCACCTGCCGGAGCCATCTCACCTGCCGGAGCCATCTCACCTGCCGGAGCCATGATGCCGCGTCTCCGCCACCGGTTCGGCCATCTCTTTTCGGAGCGCGGCTTCCGCGGCCCCGTGCTGACGTTGCTGTCGGGCTCCACGGCCGTCATGGGCCTTGCCTACGTCGCACAGCCGATCCTGCGGCGGCTCTACACCCCGGCGGCCTTCGGGCTGATGGACGTGTTCGTGTCCATCGTGGGGATCCTCATGACCTGCGCCTCGCTGCGGTACGAGGATGCCCTGATGCAACCGGAGGAGGACGACGAAGCCGCCTCGCTGTGGTGGCTGGCGCTGGTGTTGATGACCGGGTTCACCCTGCTCACCGCCGTGGCTGCGCTGTGGAACGAGCCGCTGGCGGCGTTCCTGGGCGAGCCGGCGCTGGCCCCCTGGCTGCTGCTGGTCGCCCCCGCGCTCTTCGCCGTGCGCCTGAGCAAGCTGGCCGAGCTCTGGCTGACGCGCGCGCTGCGGTTCCGCACCATCACCGCCGCACAGATGGCGCAGACGCTCGCCATGCTGCTGGTGCGGATCGGCGCGGGACTGCCGCCGCTCCGGGCCGGCACGGGCGGGCTCGTGGGCGGATACCTGGCCGGCTACCTCATCGCCGGCGGCGTGCTGCTGCGGCAGGTCTGGCGGACGAGCCGCCCCGTGCTGTCCACGGCCTTCCGCCCCGCCCGGATGGTCGCCCTGGCGCGGCGGTTCCGTCGCTACCCGCTCTTCTCGATGCCGGCCACGCTCCTGAGCGCCGTCCTGATGCGGCTCCCCTTCTTCCTCCTGCTCTACTACTTCGACGAGACGGTGGTGGGGCTGCTGGGGCTGGCCTTCGTGGCGCTGGCGACGCCGCTCGGGCTCGTGGGCAATGCGGTGGCGCAGGTGTTCTTCGTGAAGGCCGCCGAGGCCCGCCGCGACGGCACGCTGGGCCGCCTCTCCGCGGCCGTGCATCAGCGGCTGGTGGCCCTCGGCATGTTCCCGACGCTGGCGCTGCTCGTGGCCGGGCCGGAGCTGTTCGCCTTCGTCTTCGGCGAGGCCTGGCGGACGGGTGGCGTCTACGTGCAGTACGTCGGGCCGTGGCTCTACCTGGCCGCCGTGGCCGCTCCCCTCACCCGGCTCTTCGACGTGCTGGAGCGGCAACGTGCCGACCTGCTCCTGAGCCTCCTGATGTTCCTCGTACAGGGCGGCGCGCTCGTGGCCGGCGGCCTCTCGGGCGACGTGCTGCGCACCCTGCTCTACGCCGGAGTCGCCGGTGCAGCCATGCGGCTGATCCAGGTGGACGTCCTGCTGCGCGCCGCCGGCGTGCCCGTCGGGCCGGCCTGGCGGCCGTACCTGCGCTACGGCCTGTTCAGCCTGCCCTTCCTCCTGCCCCTGGCGCTCGTCGTGCCGCTGGCTCGGGGCTGGCTGACGGCCGGCACGGCCCTGCTGTGCGGCCTCGGGTACGCCGCCCTCGTCGTCCACCGCGACCGCCTGCTGGAACGCCGCCCCGCCCCCCCGACGCCACCCGCCTGAACCGCTCCGTCCATCCGAAAAAAAGCCGGCCTCTGGATGCAGAGGCCGGCTTCAGAACCGCGGTCGGGGCGTTACCCTCACAGGATCGAACGGAAGGTGGAGGGCAACCCCTCGTGACGCGATGCCGGAGCATCGGGGCGCTCCGGCTCGTCCCCGGCGGCCGCATCGGTGCCGCAGTACTTCTCGAAGGCCTGCACCAGATCCGCCGCGATGGCGCTTGCGCTGCGCCCCTCGATGTGGCGACGCTCGACGATGTAAACCGGATCTCCGTCCTTGAGCAGAGCCATGAACGGCGACGAAGGCGGAATCCCCATCAGGTGCTCACGCATGCGGGCCGTCGCCTCCAGGTCCTGCCCCGCGAACACCGTCACGTAGCGGTCCGGCTGGACGGGTGCCTGCATCGCCAGGGCGACGGCCGGGCGGGCGTTAGCCGCCGCGCAGCCACACACCGAGTTGATGACGACCAGCGTCGTCCCCGTTTCGGCGGCCTCCAGCGCGCGCTCGACCTCCTCGGCCGTTCGCAGTTCCTGGACGCCCAGCCGGGTCAACTCCTCGCGCATGGGGTGGACAAGTGCTTCGGGATAAGGCATATCGCGTAGTCCTCTTCTTCAAACGGATGAGACAGGTCGGCGGGGCGCACCGGGCGTGTGCCCGCGCGGGGGGAAGAAACGACCCGTTCCGGGCTTTGATCCGGCACGGACCGGCTGCAACGGCGGCCCTGCTCTACCGGCGCGGCAGGTGCCGCAGCTCCCGGGCCAGGTCGTCCGGCTCCACGCCCCAGGACGACTCCGGCACGGCCGGGCGGTAGGTGTCCAGCGCCTGCTCGGCGGCTTCCCGCCATCGCCTGCCCAGGGCTGCCGTGGTCGCCTGCACCTGCTCCTCGAGCGCCGTCAACTGCGCGTCGAGTTGCTGGAGCCGCTGCTGAAGCCGCTCCTCGACCCGGCTCCCCTGCGCCCGGGTACAGTCCGCGATTTGCTTCCGGAGCGCCCGCCCCGACGTCGGGGCAACGAACAGACCGGCAACCAGACCGCCGGCAAAGGCGGCGGCCGTCGAGATCCAGAGGGTCGATGTACGTGGCATCGCTTCGTGACCGGCTGGTGGTTCATCGCACGATGCAGCGAGCACTCCCGGCGCCGCTGCGCGGTCCTCTGCATCGTGTACCTTTCGTCGCCCCTGCAGTTTCGGAGGAGGACCGAGTTCATCGTTTCATCAGCGACTACCCGGCTACATGTTGCGGCGGTACTGGCCGCCGACCTCGAACAGCGCGTGAGTGATCTGCCCCAGCGAGCAGACCCTGACCGTCTCCATCAGCTCCTCGAACAGGTTGCCGCCAGTCCGGGCCACCTCCTGGAGGCGGGCCAGGGCCGCCGGGGCGGCGTCGGCGTTTCGCCGGTGGAACCGGCGCAGGCCGGCCAGTTGCTGCTGCTTCTCCTCCTCCGTCGAGCGCATCAGCCCCACCGGCCCATCCCCGGCCTCCGGTGTATCCGGCCCCAGGAAGGTGTTGACACCGATGATGGGCAGCTCCCCGCTGTGCTTGCGCTGCTCGTAGAGCATCGATTCCTCCTGGATCTTCCCCCGCTGGTACATACTCTCCATCGCCCCGAGCACCCCGCCGCGGTGGTTGATGCGCTCGAACTCGTGCAGCACGGCTTCCTCGACCAGATCCGTCAGCTCGTCGATGATGTAGCTGCCCTGGAGCGGGTTTTCGTTCTTCGCCAGCCCGAGCTCCCGATTGATGATGAGTTGGATGGCAATGGCCCGCCGGACGCTCTCCTCGGTCGGGGTGGTGATGGCCTCGTCGTAGGCGTTCGTGTGGAGGCTGTTGCAGTTGTCGTAGATCGCCATCAGCGCCTGCAGCGTCGTCCGGATGTCGTTGAAGGCGATCTCCCGGGCGTGCAGGCTCCGGCCGGAGGTCTGGATGTGGTACTTGAGCTTCTGGCTGCGCTCGCCCGCGCCGTACTTCTCGCGCATCGCCACCGCCCAGATCCGCCGGGCCACGCGCCCGATGACGCTGTACTCCGGGTCCATCCCGTTCGAGAAGAAGAACGACAGATTGGGGGCGAAGGCATCGACCGGCATCCCCCGGCTCAGGTAATATTCGACGTAGGTGAAGCCGTTGGCCAGCGTGAAGGCCAGCTGGGTGATGGGGTTGGCCCCGGCCTCGGCGATGTGATAGCCGGAGATCGAGACGGAGTAGAAGTTGCGAATCTGATGGTCGATGAAGTACTGCTGGATGTCGCCCATCATGCGGAGCGCGAACTCCGTCGAGAAGATGCAGGTGTTCTGCGCCTGATCCTCCTTGAGGATGTCCGCCTGGACGGTGCCGCGCACGACGCGCAGCGCGTCGGCCCGGATGCGCTCGTAGGCCTCGGCCTCCAGCACGCCCCAGTCGACCAGGTCCGCCCCGGTGCAGCCGAGCAGCCCGAGGCCGCTGCCGTCGTGGCCCGGCGGCAGCGCTGCCTCGCGCCCCTTCGGGCCGTAGGGGACGTAACGCGGCCGCTGTTCACCCAGTCGGCTTGCAATAACGGCTTCCGCCGCCTCCCATCGCCCCTGTTCCCGCAGCCACCGCTCCACCTGCTGGTCGATGGCCGTGTTGAGGAACATGGCGAGAATCATCGGCGCGGGGCCGTTGATGGTCATCGACACGCTGGTGGCCGGGTCGCACAGATCGAAGCCGGAATACAGCTTCTTCATGTCGTCGAGCGTACAGACCGAGACGCCGGCGTTGCCGATCTTGCCGTAGATGTCCGGCCGCTCGTCCGGGTCGAAGCCGTAGAGGGTGACCGAGTCGAAGGCGGTGGAGAGCCGCCGGGCCGGCATGCCGGCCGAGACGAGATGGAAGCGGCGGTTGGTGCGCTCCGGGCTGCCTTCGCCGGCGAACATGCGGGTCGGGTCTTCTCCCTGACGCTTGAAGGGAAACACGCCGGCGGTGAAGGGGAAGAAACCGGGCAGGTTTTCGAGCAGGGCGAAGCGCAGCCGCTCGCCGGGGTCTTCGGTCCGTGGCAGCGCCACCCGCGGGATGCGGGTGCCGGCCAGCGAGGTATGGAAGAGCGGCACCGTGTGGTCCCGCCCGCGCACGGTGTAGGTGAACGTCTCGTTCCGGTACTGCGCCGCCAGGTCGTCCCAGTGGGTGAGGATGTGCTTGCAGCGCGCATCCAGCCGATCCCACCAGTGCTGCTCCATCGTCGCCAGGCGCTCCTCGAGCAGCGCCCGGTCCTCGGGGTCCCAGGCGGCCACCTGCGCCCGCGCCCCCCGCGCCTGCCCCCACTTCCGGGCGACGCGCACCTGCTCCTCCGCCCAGTCCCGGTATGCACGGACCGTCTCGACGATCTCGCCGAGGTAGCGCTCCCGGGCCGGGGGGATGATGGCCTGCCCCACCGGATCGATCGCCTCGGGGACCGCGCCGGCATACACACGGGACGCCCGGCCGAAGGCGTGGGACCGGTTCAGCGCGTCGAGCAGCGCCAGGTAGAAACGGGTCACGCCCGGGTCGTTGAACCGCGAGGCCATCGTCGGAAACACCGGCATCTCCTCCGAGGCCCGGTCGAAGGCGGCCCGGTTGCGCTGCACCTGCTTGCGGACGTCGCGCAGGGCATCCTCGCTCCCCTGCTTCTCGAACTTGTTGAGCACCACGAAGTCCGCCACGTCCAGCATCCCGATCTTCTCGAGCTGCGTGGGCGCGCCGTAGTCCTGCGTCATGACGTAGACGGACAGGTCGCACAGGTCGGCGATCTCGGTGTCGCTCTGCCCGATCCCGGCCGTCTCCAGGACGATCAGGTCGAAGCCCGCGGCGCGGCAGACGCCGATGGCCTCGCGGAGGGCGCGTGAGGTGGCCCGGTGGGCCTGCCGTGTGGCGAACGAGCGCATGTAGACCCGGTCCGCATGCTCGCCGTAGAGGGCATTCATGCGGATGCGGTCGCCCAGGAGCGCGCCCCCCGTCCGCCGCCGCGTCGGGTCGACGGAGAGGATGGCGACGTGGAGGTCGTCGAAGTCCGTCAGGAAGCGGCGGACGAGTTCGTCGGTGAGGGTGGACTTGCCGGCGCCGCCGGTCCCGGTGATGCCGATCGTGGGTGCGGTGGGGACGGCTCCGTTCGCGGCGGGCAGGGGTTCCGGTTCGCCCCCGGCCAGCACGGGTTCGGGCTGTGCGGCGCGCTGCTCCACGGCCGTCAGCCGCCGGGCCAGCGCGATCGGGTGGCCCACGCGCGGTTCGGCCTCGGCGTCCTTCCAGGCCCGCGAGGTCGGGAAGTCGCACAGCCGGAGCATCTCGTTGACCATGCCCTGCAGGCCCATGCGCAGGCCGTCCTCGGGGGAGAAGATCCGGGCGATGCCGTGGGCTTCGAGCTGCTCGATCTCGTCCGGGACGATCACGCCACCGCCACCGCCGAAGATCTTGATGTGCCCGGCGCCCCGCTCCTGCAACAGGTCGTACATGTAAGTAAAGTACTCCATGTGCCCCCCCTGATAGGAGGACACGGCGATGCCCTGCACGTCTTCCTGGATGGCCGTATCGACGACCTCCTGCACGGAGCGGTTGTGTCCCAGATGGATCACCTCGGCGCCGCCGGCCTGCAACATGCGGCGGATGATGTTGATGGCCGCGTCGTGCCCGTCGAAGAGGCTGGTGGCCGTGACGAAGCGGATGGGATAGCGGGGCGTGTAGCGGTCAGCTTCCATGAGGCGGTCGGGCATCTCGTCGAAGATCGGGGCGGGTCGTGCGGGGCGCGTCCGCCGTGCCCGGTTCCAACGACGCAGGCCGAGCCGGGGTTGCCGGCCCGTCGGGGAAGGCCACGGCCAGGTAGGCGCCGTCCAGTTCCACGTACCGCGCCTGCCAGGTGCCCCGCCCCTCGACGGCGACCACGGCAGCCTGCGCGGCGGGGTCGACGGCCAGCTGCAGGGTACGCGGCGAGAGCCGGAGCCCCGTGCGCAACGCCTTGAGCGTGGCCTCCTTCAGGGTCCAGCACAGGATCAGTGCCTCGTCCCGCGGCATCGGCAACCGCTCCAGCAGGGCATACTCCGACGCGTGCAGCAGGTAGCGATGCAGATTCGGATGCCGCGGGCGGACGTGTTCCAGGTCGACGCCGAGCGGCCGGTGGCCGGCGGCCGCCACGGCGCGGTCGCCCGAGTGGGCGATGGACACGTAGAGCGCCGGGGTAGACGGCGCCGCCACCACCGGCGCTCCGTCCGGGTCGACGCGCAGCGGCACGGCCGTCGGATCCAGGGCGAGGCGGTGTGCGAGCAGCGTCCGGGCGGCCACACGGCCCAGCAGGAACGCGCGACGGCGCCCGGCATGCGCGAAGCCGGCCATGCGCGCCCGCTCGTCGGCCGAGAGCATGGCCTGCCACACCGGCTCGTGGCCCGCGTCGTACGTGAGGTGCCGGAGGCTGATGTCCGGCGGCAGGTCCGGAGGCATGACGGATCCGGGGTGAAGACGAAAAAAGGCAGCAGGGTTGTACGCCTGCTGCCTTCGTTCCGTTCGGAACCCTGCGGTGGACGAGGGATCAGCCGAGGGCGGCCTCGTAGTTTTTCGCTACGGCGTCCCAGTTGACCACATTCCACCAGGCCTGGATGTAATCGGGCCGGCGGTTCTGGTAGTGCAGGTAGTAGGCATGCTCCCAGACGTCCAGGCCCAGGATCGGGGTGTGGCCCTGCATGTAGGGGCTGTCCTGGTTGGCCGTGCTGTAGACCTGGAGCTTGCCGTCGCCGTCCACCACGAGCCAGGCCCAGCCGCTGCCGAAGCGGTTGCCTGCGGCCTCGGAGAACGTCTTTTTGAAGGCCTCGAACGAGCCGAAGGTCGCGTCGATCGCCTCGGCCAGGCGGCCGCTCGGGGTGCCTCCGCCGTTCGGGGACATGATCGTCCAGAACAGGCTGTGGTTGGCGTGCCCGCCGCCGTTGTTACGCACCGCCGTGCGGATGCTCTCCGGCACCGCGTCGATGCCGCGCAGCAGATCCTCGATGCTCTTGGCCTGCAGGTCGGCATGGCCTTCGAGGGCGGCATTCAGCTTGTTGACGTAGCCCTGGTGGTGCTTCGTGTGGTGGATCTCCATCGTCCGCGCATCGACGTGCGGCTCGAGCGCGTCGTAGGCATAGGGCAGATCGGGAAGTGTATGAGCCATGTCGGTCCTCTGGATGGGTTTGGGTGAGGGTGATGAAGGACGGACCGCACCGCCCGGCGGCCGGCCCGGGATACATACGAGCAACCCCCGGGCACGGGTTTCTCCCATCTCCTCCAACCGCTACGTCCTTCACCCGACGGTTACCCGCACCGGGCACTGCACCGAGCCCCCGCGCCGGGTTCCCATGGCAGGAAAGCGCCCCGGGCGACGGGGTTTCCGGCGGTCAGGGCAGCAGCGCCATCGACGCGCCGGGCCCGGCGAAGAACGACGCCGTCGTCTCCAGGATGCCGCCCGGCCGGACGCCGAAGTAGAGGAGCAGCACCACGCAGACGATCAGCACGGCGGCCGAGGTCACCGGCACGGCGAACACGCGGTCCTGCACGGCGGCCGCTTCCGGCTCGTCCTCGGGCGAGCGCATCCAGAAAACGTAGAGCACGCGCAGGTAGTAGTAGGCGGACACCGCACTCGCCAGCACGCCGACGATGACCAGCCACGTCAGCCCCGCCTCCACCGCGGGGGCGAACACGGCCACCTTGCCCCAGAAGCCGCCCAGCGGTGGGAAGCCGACCAGCGCGAACATGAAGACCACCATCGTGGCCCCGAGCAACGGCTTCCGCGGCCCGATGCCGGCCAGCGAGTTGAGCGTCTGCGTCTGCCCCTCCTTGCCGTCCCACTCCAGGAGCGCCATCACCCCGAACGCCCCGATGTTCATGATCGAGTAGACGAGCAGGTAGAACAGCGCGCCGGCATAGCCCGCCGGCGTCCCGGCGGCCAGGCCCACCAGCACGTAGCCCGCGTGCGCGATCGAGGAGTAGGCCAGCATGCGCTTCACGTTCTGCTGCGCAATCGCCAGCACGTTCCCCACCACCATCGTCAGCACCGCGATCACCGCCAGCACCATCGTCCACCGCTCCGGCGGCAGCGCAGCGTAGAGCACCAGGATCAGCGAGGCAAACGTGGCAGCCTTGGTCGCGGTGGACATGTAGGCCGTCAGCGTGGTCGGGGCGCCCTGGTACACGTCCGGCGTCCACATGTGGAACGGCGCGGCGCTGACCTTGAAGAGGAAGCCGACCAGCAGCAGCCCCACGCCGGCCCAGAACATGACGAGGTTCTCGCCGGCCGCCAGCCCCTCGCTCATCCGCGCCAGGTCCATCGTCCCGGTCGCGCCGTAGAGCAGCGCGATCCCGTAGAGGAAGAAGCCCGTCGAGAACGCGCCCAGGAGGAAGTACTTCAACGCGCTTTCCGTGGCGCCTTCGTCTTCGCGCACCAGCCCCGTGAGGATGTACAGGCTGATCGACATCGTCTCCAGGCCGACGAACACGGCCACGAGGTTGTTGGCCGTGCCGAGCAGCATCATCCCCACCGTCGCAAACAGGATGATCGCATAGACCTCCCCGTGGGCGTGCCGGATCTCCCGGAGATAGGGCACCGACAGGATGATGCTCAGCAGCGCCCCGATCAGCACGACGATGTTGACGAACGCGGCAAAGCCTCCCGTCCGCACCATGCCGTACCAGGCGGTACCGGGGGCGTCTCCCAGCGCAAACAGTTCCCAGACGATCGCGACGCCCAGCGCCACCACTCCGGCCCACGGAATACCGGGGGCGTTGTTGCGAAAGGCATCCCATACCACGAGCGCGAGCGCGACGAGGGCGACGAGCACCATCGAGAACGTCGCGACCAGATCGGCCGGCAGCGAGGCGTAGATGTTGGTCAGATCCATGCGTAGGTACGATTAACCGCCCTGGCGGACGCGCGCGGTCCCGCCGTCACACCCAGGCGAACGATTCGATGGCGTTGGCAAGCTTCACGTCCCGATCCGTCACCCGGTTGCCCGCATCGTGCGTGGTCAGCCGCAGCGTCACCCGGTTGTACACGTTGGTCAGTTCCGGATGGTGGTTCAGCTCTTCGGCGTAGAAGGCCAGGCGCACGATGAAGCTCACGGCCGCGCGGAAGTTGCTGAGGACGTACGTCTTCGTCAGCGCATCGGCCTCGTAACGCCACCCGGGCAGCTCCTGCAGGGCCTCCCGGACCTGCGCTTCGGTCAGCGGAGTCGGTGTAGCCATGATGCCGGTGGGATGGGGATGGACGAGAAGGCGAACACGGCGGGCCGGTGCCTCAGGTGGGCAGGACCCAGCCGCTGTAGAACACGACGTAGATGATGAAGTAGATCGGGATCAGGATCGGGATCGAGTACTTGACGATGTACCCGAAGAAGGACGGCGTCTCCACCCCGTTCTCCTCGGCGATGGCCTTCACCATGAAGTTGGGCGCGTTGCCGATGTAGGAAAGCGCTCCGAAGAACACCGCCGCTACCGAGATCGCCTGCAGGAATACGATCGAGTGATCGCCTCCCTGCGTGACGCCGTTGGCGAAGGCCGTCACCTCGGCCGGCACGTTCACGTCCATGCCGAACTTGCCCATCGCCGCGGAGAGGAAGTTGAGGTATGTCGGCGCGTTGTCCAGGATGCCCGAGAGCATGCCCGTGCCCCAGTAGAAGACGTCGACGTGCAGGGAATCCGCGTTTTCCTGCGCAAACTGGCTGATGAGCTGGAGCGCCGGCTGCATCGTGGCGAAGATCCCGAGGAACAGCCAGCCCACCTCCCGGATGGGCTCGAAGGTAAAGTCGTTCTTCTTGAGCACCTCCCGGTCGGCCAGCCGGTAGGCCAGGAACGCCACGGCGATCATGATGACCTCCCGGATCCCGAAGGGCAGGTGGAACAGCTCGTGCAGGTTCGGCACCCAGGCAAAGACGTTCGGGTCGATGAACACCGAGGCGATGATGACGGCCACCCAGGCGAAGTTCTTCACTCCCTCCAGCTGCACCGTCGGCTGGGAGGGGTCAGGATCCGGGCTGACGGCCTTGTTGCGGCTGTCGAGCACGTAGAAGACGGCCAGGATAATGAGGGTGGTCGGCAGCCAGATGAGGAAGACGTGCGTGATGGTCCAGAAGAAGGGCACCCCGCGCAGGAAGCCCAGAAAGAGCGGCGGGTCCCCGATGGGCGTCAGCGCACCTCCCACGTTGGCGACGAGGAAGATGAAGAAGACGATGTGGTAGGCCTTCAGCCGGTTGGCGTTGAGCCGCATGTACGACCGGATGAACAGCATCGCCGCACCCGTCGTGGCGATCAGGTTGGCGATCACCGAGCCGGCAAAGAGCAGGATCACGTTGTTGACGGGCGTCCCGCGGGCGTTCACCTTGAGGTAGATCCCGCTGGCGGCAATGAACAGCGAGGCCACCAGGGCGATGAAGGAAATGTATTCCTCGATCGCGTGGATCATCGGGGTGTAGGCGCCCATCCCGAAGATGTAGTACGCCGCCGTCACGAGCCCGAGCGCCACGGCGTACTTCGGGTAGTGATGATGCCAGTGGTGGGCGTAGAACAGCGGCCCCGTGGCAATCATCAGCAGCAGGATCACGAACGGGGCGACGAGCCAGGCGGGCGGGGTCGGCCCTTCAGCCGGAGCCAGCATCGCCGGCAGCACCGGGGCCGCCGGCGTGGCCGAGACGGTTTCCACCGGGGGCGTTCCGGCAGCCTCGGCGGCGTCGGCGAGCGCCGGCCGGACGCCGGCCAGGAAGAGCAGCAACACCGCGGCCAGGAAGGCCATCATCGCCGGGCGGCGGGCCGGCAGCGCGGAGACATCAGGGGTGGCGTGGCGGTAGTTCATGCAGCGTGACGCAAGGACCGGTTCGAGCGAAACGAATCAGGGAGCGGGGGTGGACGGAGCGGCCACTTCAAACTGCGTACCGTCGAAGGTAGCGGCCATCGCCTCGGCGGCCTCGGCGGCCTCCAGCACCGCCGCACGCTTTTCCTCGATGCGATCGAGCAGCGAAGCCGCCGCCGGCTCGCTCACCTTCAGGAACGAATGCGGGAAGAAGCCCAGCACGAACATCAGCACGGCCAGCGGGGCCAGCACCAGCACCTCACGCGGGTTCAGATCGGGCAGGGTGCGGTTGGCCTCGTGCGTGATCTCTCCGAAGAACGTGCGGTAGATCATCCAGAGCAGGTAGACCGCCGCCAGGATCACGCCCGTCGTGGCCAGAGCCACCAGCACCGGCCCCCCGGTGTAGCTGCTCTGGAACGAGCCGATCAGGATGAGAAACTCGCCCACGAACCCGTTCAGGCCGGGCAGGCCAGCCGAGGCCAGCGCCGAGAAGACCATGAAGAAGCTCAGCACCGGCGCCACGCGCGCAATGCCGCCGAAGTCGGCCATCAGCCGGGAATGACGCCGTTCGTAGAGCATCCCGACGATGAGGAAGAGCGCGCCGGTCGAGAGGCCGTGGTTGATCATCTGGATGAGGGCCCCCTGCAGCGCCTCCAGGTTGAAGGCGAACAGCCCGAGCACGACGAAGCCCAGGTGACTCACCGACGAGTAGGCCACGAGCTTCTTGGCGTCGGGCTGCACCCGGGCCACCAGCGCCCCGTAGATGATGCCGATCACCGCCAGCACGGCGAACAGGACGCTGTACTCCTGTGCGGCATTCGGGAAGAACGGCAGGCAGAACCGCACGAGGCCGTACGTACCCATCTTCAGCAGGACGCCGGCCAGGATCACCGAGCCGCCCGTCGGCGCCTGCACGTGCGCATCGGGCAGCCACGTATGCAGCGGGAACAGCGGCACCTTGATCGCAAAAGACAGCGCGAACAGGAAGAACAGCCACGTCTGCATCCCCAGCGGGACGTCGTAGGCCAGCAGCTTGAAGTAGTCCGTCGTGAAGACGCCGCCGTTGACCGCGTTGCCCGCCGCATAGCCGAGGTAGATGATCGCCACGAGCATCAGCAGGGAGCCCACGAGCGTGTAGATCACGAACTTGACGGCGGCGTAGATCCGGTTCTCCGATCCCCAGATGCCGATGATGAAGTACATCGGAATCAGGGTCAGCTCGAAGAAGATGTAGAAGAGGAACAGGTCGTACGAGGTAAAGACGCCGGTCACGCCCGTCTGGAGCAGCAGGACGAGGGCGTAGTAGCCCCGGTGCTGCTTGCCGATGTAGGTCCACGACCCCAGCACCACGATCGGGCCGAGCAGGGTCGTCAGCAGCACGAGCAGCAGGTTCAGCCCGTCGATGCCGACGACGTACTTCACGTCCAGCCACTCCGGGAACCACCCGCTCAGCACGTCGACCATCTGCGGCACGGCCGGATCGGCCGCCGGATCGAAGCCCGTCCAGAGCAGCAGCGACACGAGGAAGGTGACCGTGGTGGTGACGAGCGCCGTCCAGCGAATCGCCGACACACCGCGCACCAGCAACAGCGCGAGCGCTCCGAGGAGCGGCAGGAAGATGACGATGGAGGTGATGGGCATAGGGATCGCGATGGAAGATCAGGGCGTGCGTCGCGGGCACCGGTCCGCCGGTCCCCGCGCGGGCCGGACTCGTTCAGGCGAAGAGGATGAGAGAGATCACGAGGAGGGCACCGAAGACGATGGCAAGGGCGTAGTTCTGCACGATGCCGGTCTGCATGTAGCGCAGGCCCCGGCTGATACCGGCGGTCAGGGCCGCCACGCCGTTGACGGCGCCGTCGACCACGTACCGATCGAAGGCGGCCAGGCCTCGCTCGGAGAACCGCATGAGCGGCCGCACCACGAGCCGGTCATAGAGCTCGTCCCAATAGTACTTGCCTTCCCAGGCGCGGTAGAGCCCGCCCAGCTTCGCCCGCAGGTGCGCGTCGTACGCCAGCCCGTCGGTCCTGTACTTCGCCCGGGCGAAGAGCCACCCCGCGAAGGCGATCCCCGCGCCGAGCAGGATCAGCCCCCACTCGATCGCCAGGAAGCCCTCGCCGTGCGGAGCCAGCACCGGCTCGGCCACCGGCCCGCCGTAGGGTTCGCCCAGCCAGTGGTGGATCAGGTTCCACTCGCCGTGCGCGATGACCCCGGGCAGCCCCAGGAAGCCCCCCACCACCGACAGGCCCGCCAGCACCCACAGCGGCACCGTCATCGTCCAGGGCGACTCGTGCGGGTGTACCTGATCGGCCAGCGGCCAGCGCTCCTCGCCCTCGAAGGTGAGGTAATAGGACCGTGCCATGTAGAAGGCCGTCAGCACCGCTGTGAGAAGCCCCACGATCCACACGAACCAGGCGTAAGCATGGCCGTCGTAGCCGTATTCGAACGCCTTGAACAGGATCTCGTCCTTCGAAAAGAAGCCGGCCAGCGGCGGGATACCCGCAATGGCGAGCATCGCGATGAAGTACGTGCGGCTCGTGGCCGGCATGTACTTCTTCAGCCCCCCCATCGTGCGCATGTCCTGCGGGTCGATGTGCTTGCCCGTCTTGTGCTCCACCTCGTGCTCGACGTGGTGCATCGCATGGATCACCGAGCCG
The DNA here is from genome assembly GCA_003285105.1 of Roseithermus sacchariphilus. Taxonomy (GTDB): domain Bacteria; phylum Bacteroidota; class Rhodothermia; order Rhodothermales; family MEBIC09517; genus Roseithermus; species Roseithermus sacchariphilus. The sequence continues at coordinate 3,867,719 of CP030158.1, forward strand.
GAGCCGAGAAAGAGGCAGGCCTTGAAGAAGGCATGGGTCATGACGTGGAAGATCGCCACGAAGAAGGCCCCCACGCCCGCCGCCATGAACATGTAGCCGAGCTGCGAGACCGTCGAGTACGCCAGCACCTTCTTGATGTCGTTCTGCGCGATGGCGATCGAAGCCGCCATGATCGCCGTCAGCGCCGCCACGACGGCGATGACGACCATGATGTCCGGCGCGGCCAGGACGACCGGCGAGAGTCGCGCGAGCAGGTAGAGGCCGCTCGTCACCATCGTGGCCGCATGGATCAGGGCAGACACCGGCGTCGGACCGGCCATGGCGTCGGGCAGCCAGACGAAGAGCGGGATCTGCGCGCTCTTGCCGGTAGCGCCGATGAAGAGCAGCAGCACGATCCAGTTCAGCGTGGCCTCGGGGATGGCGCCCCCGCCTTCGGTGATGGTCGTGAAGTCGAGCCCGCCGAGCTCCCGGAAGAGCAGGAACATCGCCACCAGGAAGGCGAAGTCGCCGATGCGGTTGACGATGAACGCCTTGTTGGCCGCCGCGCTGTTCTTCAGGTTCGTGTACCAGAACCCGATGAGCAGGTAGGAGCACACCCCGACGCCCTCCCACCCCAGGAAGAGCACCACCATGTTGTCCCCCAGCACGAGGTTCAGCATGGCGAAGATGAAGAGGTTCAGGTAGGCGAAGAAGCGCCAGAAGCCGGAGTCGCCGTGCATGTAGCCGACGGCGTAGAGGTGGATGAGCGCCCCGACCCCGGTCACGATCAGCCCCATCACGAGCGACAGCTCATCGATGCGGTAGGCGAAGTGCACCTCCAGGTCGCCCGCCACGATCCACGGGAAGAAGTCGACGATCACCGGCTGGCCCGGCTCGTACCCCAGGAACAGGATCAGGACGAGGACGAACGGGATGGCGACGACGGCGGTGGCAACCGCCCCGATCAGCGGCTCGCGCGTGCGCAGGGCCGGCAGGAACAGGGGCAGGATCCCGTTGAACACCGCCCCGGCCAGCGGCAGCAGCAGGATGAGTTGGACCAGTAGAGCAGCGTCCATATCGTGGGAGTCGGGTTACGCGTCGGGAGGTTCCGCGCGGGCCGGCCCGGGCGCCGGGGGCACCCACCGTCCGCCCCGGAACCCGAAACTCAGTACTTGAACAGGTGGAACTCGTTGACGTCGACGGTGACCTTCTTGCGGAACAGCGCGATGATGATCGCCAGACCGATGGCCGCCTCGGCCGCGGCCACGGCCATCACGAAGAAGACCAGGATCTGCCCGGCCACGTCGCCCATCGCCTGGCTCAGCGCCACCAGGGTGAGGTTGACCGCGTTGAGCATCAGCTCGACCGACATCAGGATGACGATGGCGTTGCGCCGCATGAGCACGCCCAGCACCCCGATCACGAACAACACGGCGCTGAGCGACAGATACCAGTTCAGGGTGATCTCCATCTCGGGATGAGCAAACGTGGCGGGTGGGGACGACGGAGGAAACGGGGGGTCGGGATCGACGCGGGACCTCAGACGAAGCGGCGCTTGGCCAGCATGACGGCCCCGATGGTGGCCACCAGCAACAGCAGGCCGATGACCTCGAACGGCAGGGCGTACTCGGTGAACAACGCACGGGCCAGCACCTGCGCCGAACCCGTCGCCACCGCCTCCTGCGCGGCCGGCGGGTGCGGCAGCACATCGAAGCTCATCGCCACGATGTAGACGAGCTGCGCCAGCACGCCCATGCCGAGGATGAAGGCCGCGCCTCGCTTCCAGTCGATGTCCTCACGGCGCGGCAACTCGGCCAGGTTGAGGAGCATGATCACAAACAAAAACAGGACCATAATGGCCCCGGCATAAACAAGGATCTGAATGATCCCGATGAACTGCGCGTTGAGGGTCAGGTACAGCCCGGCGATACAGAATAGATTGAGCACGAGCCAGAGGGCGCTGTTCACCGGGTTGCGCGCGATGAGCATCCCGAGAGCGGCCGCAATGGCGACGATCGCGAGCAGAAAAAAAAGCAGTTGCGCTACCATAAACCGGGGGCGGTCAACAGGATCGGGGGACGGTCGGTGGCCGCGTTGACTACACAAAAATCGAAGGTACCCATTGCCGGTACCGACAGCAATCAAAAATCCCGTTAAGCACACGCCTGCGGCGCGGCGACCGGCATTCCGGCCGGCGGCCCGACGAGCAGGGGGCGTTCAGGACGGCGCGAATATACAACTTCGCCAATACAAAACCCCCCGGGACGAGCGCTTTCTGCAGACGGCCGGCCCCGGCGCCGGCGGCGTTTCGCACGCAGGGCACGCAGGGCTCCTCTCGATGCTACGACGACCGCCGGCGGCATTTCCTTCGGAAACCCGGCCCCCCCGTTCCACGGTTCTGGCCCCCCGATGGCGTCGGGGATGACGGTTGCCCGGGCACCAGGGGTTCATCCGCCCTGTGCGGTGAAGGCCTACCCCGGTGAGCCCGAATACGCGAAGAGGGCATCCCCTCCAGGAGATGCCCTCTTCAGCGCGTGCCGCAGCGGATGCCAGGCTCAGAGCGCTTCCACCGTCAGCGACGGGGCCGGCCGGGATTCTTCCCGCTGGAGCTCGTCCATGATCATCTGGGCAAACTCCTCCAGCAGCGCCCGGTGTCCCCGGCCCAGCTCCCGGGGCTGCGCGTCGGCAATGACCAGCGTGCCGATGACGTGCCCGGCGCGCGTGCGCAGCGGAGCGCCCGCATAGAACCGGATGTTGGGCTCGCCGAGCACCAGCGGATTCCGCATGAAGCGCGGGTCCTGCCGCGCATTGGACACGACGGTGACGCCGCGTTCCAGCATCGCATGTGCACAGAGCGACAGACGGCGGTCGATGGGCGGCAGGTGCACCCCGTAGCAGGCGTTGAAGCGCTGCTGGTTGATGTCGATCATCGTGACGAACGCCATCGGCACCTCGAAGGCACCGGCTACGATCTCGACCAGATGCCGATGGTGGGGGCGCTGCCACTTCATGCGGGCTTCGTACGTGCGAACCGCCTGCAGGCGCTGCACTTCGTCGGTGGGTAGTGGGGGAATCATACGTGCGAGGTGTTGCGAAACGGACGCGCAACGGGTAGGGGTAGGACCGCGTCCGTTCTCTTGGTGGTGGGAAACGACGAACGCACTGGTAAGCGCCTCACTGCTGGATAACGAAAAGATTATCCCGATTCGGGCGCGGCGGAAATTTAAAGGTGATTTGCGCCTGAGGCTCATCCTTCCGCCTCCTGTTGGCGCGCCCAGCGGCCCGCGTTCCCGTCCGCCTTTTCTCCCTGCTCTGGTGCGATCATCCCACAAAAAACCGCTGTGCCCCCCTACCAGCGGAGCACAGCGGCATGGTATCGTTGGATTGCGCCATGAGCGCGAACCGCTCCCGCGAGCGGATCAAGGCCCATAGCAGGATGACGACAGGACGGCGCGCCCGTCAGCGATCCGTGGCCGGAGGCAGCGGCGGGTCCTGGTCCGGCGGGATGGGCGAGACGTACGGGGCCCCGCCGGTCTGCTCCTCGAAGAAGGCTTTCGCCGCGGCCAGCACCTCGGGCCGGGTCAGCAGGTCGGCCCCGGTGAGGGCGATGACCTTCGCCGCCACGACGGCCCCCTTCACCCCGGCTTCGGTGCCGTGGCAGGCCGTCGTCGCCCAGCTGTGCCACGGGATGTTGGCCGCCGCCGTGGTCACGCTGAACCCGACCGTCGGCGCGATGTAGCTCACCTCGGCGACATCCGTGGACCCGCCGCTCGGCGGCTCCGGCTCGGGCTCGAGCAGGTGCAGCTCGTCGTCGAACCCGCTCTGCTCGACCTCCAGGAACGCCTGCAGCTCCCGCGCAAACGCCTGCTCGGCCTCCGTGAACCGGGGCGGCCCCACGAGCTTCATGTTGACCTCGACCAGCTCCTGCAGGGGACGGTTCAGGTTATACTCGTGCACCCCGGTGATCAGAAACACCCGGTGCTCCGTCCCGGTCGCCAGCGCCGCACCTTCCGCGATCTTGAGGATCCGCTCGTAGTACTGCTCGACGCTCTCCCGGTCCACGTCGCGCACGTAATACCACACCTTCGCGTATTCCGGCACCACGTTGGGCGCTTCGCCCCCTCGCGGGATCACGTAGTGGATGCGCGTGGTCGGCTTGACGTGCTCCCGCATCAGGTTGACGCCGTAGTTCATCAGCTCCACGGCATCGAGGGCGCTGCGGCCGTTCCACGGGTCGGCGGAGGCGTGCGCGGCCTGACCGAAGAACTCGACCTCGAAGTTGTTCATGGCCCGTCCGGGCTGGTTGCGCACGCCCGTCTCCGTGCCGGGATGCCACTCGACGACGGCGTCGAGCCCATCGAAGACGCCGGCCTTTGCCATGTAGACCTTCCCCACGACGGTTTCCTCCGCCGGCGTGCCGTAGAGCACGACGGTGCCGGGCAGGTCGTGGGCCTGCATGGCGCGTTTGATCGCCATCGCCCCGACGACCGAAGCGGCACCGAACAGGTTGTGGCCGCACCCCTGCCCGCTGGTCACGCCATCCTCCCGCGGGGCGCGATGCGGGACAGCCGCATTGCCGACGCCGGGCAGGGCGTCGAACTCGGCCAGCACGCCGATGCGGGGGCTCCCGCTGCCGTAGGTGGCCACGAAGGCCGTGGGCATCCCGGCCACGCCCCGCTCCACCGTAAAGCCCTCGGCCTCCAGCACGCCGGCCAGCAACGCGGCCGAGTCGTGCTCCTGCAACGCCGTCTCGGCATACCGCCACAGCTCCATCGAGAGGCGCCGGACCTCCGGCTCCAGCGTCGTGACCGCCTCCAGCGCGGTCTGTTTCTCGGGGGGAAGGTCCTGTGCACCGGCCGTCACGGCGGTGCCGGCCAGCAGGCATCCGACCATCAGCAGGGTTCGTGTCTTCATCGCTCCTCCGCGTGGATAGGGTGGGTAGATCGTGGAACGCCGAGGCCGGATGCTTCCGCCCCTCATGCTCACGGCACCGCGCCCGCTGCCTCGCGCGTCAGGCGGTCCAGGATGCTCGCCAGCAGCGCCTCCACCGTCATGCCGGGGTGCCACGAAATCTGGTGGGCGTCCTCCCGATGCACGTACATCCAGTGCGCCAGAATCCGGACCTCGTCGACTTCCTTTTTAAGATAACGCTCCGGCTCGACCTGTGTCGTGCCGAACCACTCGGCCAGTTTCCCTTTCAGCGCGTCCACGTCGGGCGAGGCGGGGCGGCGGGGCATCGTCACGGTATCGACCAGGCGGCCGTAGCGAACCAGGAAGAGTTGCACGCGGTGAGGCTCCAGCCCGGGCTGCAGGAGCACGGCATGGTGATCCAGCACGGAGGCGGCGATGCACTGCTGCTTTTCCTGGAGACGCCGCAGCCGGTGCAGCCCGTCGCGGTAGCGGGCAGCGGCCTCGAAATCCAGGGCCCGGGCGGCCCGGTGCATGGCCTCCTCGATCCGCTGCTGCACGGACGTGTCGCGCCCGGTCAGGAAGGCGCGCACCTGTTCGACCTCCCGGGCGTAGTGCTCGGCCGCCGCGCCGCCTTCACAGGGCGCGCCGCAGCGATCCAGCTCGGCATAGAGGCAGGCCCGGCCGCGGGCAAAGGTGTCATCGTCGCACTCCCGCAGCTTGAAGAAGCGGTGGATCAGATCGACCACCTGCTCGGCCTGCCGCCGGCCGCCGAGCGGGCCGAAGTACTCCGCCCCGTCGTTGCGCAGGTAGGACGTCCAGCTGACCCGCGGGAACGGCTCGGTGGTATCCAGGCGGATGAAGGGGCGGCTGCGCTCGTGCCGGAGGGCCCGGTTGAAGCGGGGCTGATGCGCCTTGATGAGGCGCGACTCCCGCAAGAGCGCGGCCAGTTCGGAGCCCGTCTCTTCCCAGGCCACGTCACGCACGGCCTCGACGAGCCGGCGGATGCGCGGCGGGTGGGCCTCGATGGCGGTGAAATAGCTACGCACCCGGTCGCTCAGCCGCCGGGCCTTGCCGATGTAGAGGATCGCACCCCGCCGATCTTTCAGGAAATAGACGCCCGGCCGGGGCGGCAGAGCCGGCAGCACCTCTTCCCGGATCCGGCGCAGGTAGGCCGGCTCCCGGCGGCCCGCGGCGCGGGCATAGGTGCGATGCTGGAAGGCCAGCAGGTCGTCGAGCGTCTCCAGTTCATGCTCCCCGGCGAGTTGCTCCAGGAAGCGCAGGAGCACCTGCGCCGTCGCCTCCGCATCGCCCAGCGCCCGGTGGCGGCCGTCGATGGTGATGCCGTAGAAGGCGGCCACGCTGCCGAGGCCCTTCGAGCGCAGCCCCGCCAGCAAGCGCCGGGCCAGCCGCAGCGTACACAGCACCGGGTTCGCCAGTGCCGGTGCGCCCATCCGCTCCAGCTCGGCGTTGATGAAGCCGAGGTCGAACGGGGCGTGATGGGCCACGAAGACGGCCTCGCCCAGGAAGTCGAGATACGCCGGGAAGACCTCGGCGGCCACGGGCTGGTTGAAGACCATCCCGGTGGTGATCCCGGTGATCTCGGTGATGCGCCGCGGGATGGAGCGCTCGGGGTTGATGAGCTGGGAGAAGCGATCCACCACGGCACCGCCCCGCACCTTCACCGCAGCCAGTTCGATCACCCGGTCGGCTCCGGCCTTGCCGCCGGTCGTCTCGGTGTCGGTGACGACGAAGGTAACGTCCTGGAGGCGCATGCCGCAGCGTCGGTCAGGAGGGCGAGGGCGAGCCGGGCGGCAGAGATCGACTAGCGAGCGTCGCCCACGGCCCGGGCCTGGAGCGCGGCGCTGAGTGCGTCGAGGTCGATCTCCAGGAGGCGGGCCAGCATCCGGCCGATGTCGGTGTTGTCGAGGTGGCCGGAGAAGGCCTCGCTGCCCGGTCCGAAGGCGTACAGGTTGACGTCCACCGCCGTGTGGCCGCCCGTGGTCCAGCCGATGAGGGCCCGGCGGCTGATGACGTCGGACAGCGCGGCCGCCAGCCGCCCCGGGTCGTCGAGGGCTACCTCGATGCGCGCGCCCTCCTGGTAGGTCAGATCCTCGATGCCGGCCATGTCCCGCATCACCTCCGCGATGGGCCGGCCGTCCTCCCGCAGCGCGGCGACCATCGGCTCCAGCGAATGCGTCAGGCGTGCCAGCACCTCCGGGCGCCAGGCATACTGGCCGTCGCGGCCCAGCGTCAGGCCGCCGGTTTCATGGTCGGAGGTAGCCAGGACCAGCGTGCCGGGGGTGTCGGCGGCATAGGCCAGCGCCACGGCCACGGCCGCGTCGTAGGCCAGGATGTCGTGCAGGTGGCCGGCCGGGTCGTTCCCGTGCGCGGCATGGTCGATGCGGCTGCCCTCCACCATGAGGAAGAAGCCGTCCGGGTCGTCGTCGAGCAGGTCGATGGCCTTGCGCGTCATCTCCGCCAGGCTCGGCTCGGCAGCGGCATCCCGGTCGACCTCGTAGGCCATGTGGCTGTCGCTGAAGAGCCCGATGGCAGGGGTGGCTGTGAGTGCCTCGAAGCCGGCGCGGTCCGTCACCACATGGTAGCCGGAGGCGGCCGCCTCGGCCAGCAGGTCGCGCCCGTCGTCGCGGCGTCCTCCCTGGTCCGTCGGCAGGAACTGCTGCTTCCCGCCACCGAAGAGCACGTCGATCCCCTGCCCGATCTGCTGGAGGGCAATCTCGTTCTCCAGGCTGCGGCTGGTCACGTGCGCCGAGAAGGCCGCCGGCGTGGCGTGGGTGATGCGGCTCGTGGCGACGAGCCCGGTGGCCATGCCCCGGGCCTCGGCCCCTTCGAGCAGGGTGGCCACGGGCTGCCCGTCGGCGTCGACGGCGATGGCACCGTTGTAGCTCTTCACCCCGCAGGCAAACGCCGTGGCCCCCGCGGCCGAATCTGTCACCAGGCTGTTCGTCGCATAGGTCTGCACGCTGCCCACGAGGTGCGCGTCGAGCGCCAGCTGCTCCTGCCCCGCGGTAGCCCGCAGATAATCCCGCGCCAGGGTGAAGCTGGCCGGACCGCACCCGTCGGCGATGAACAGGATCACGTTGCGCGGCCGCTCCTGCGCCTGCGCCGGCAGGCTCCAGCACACGCCGATCAGCGCGGCCATGACGACGAGCCACCGACGCATCCCCCCTGACGCGCTCCGGCCCGATGCACGATCCAGATGAAAAATCTCGGTCATCAGTCTCTAGTAAAGGATGAGGTCACGGGACCGACTGGCCTGGCGACCGGTGAGTTGGTCCGTGACGGTTATGGTGAGTGTGTAGCGGCCGGGGTCGAGGCTCGACACATCGAGCTGGCCGACCTCGACGGGCGAGGCCTCCGTCCCCGTGGCCGGGCTCTCGACCGACAGCACGGTGCGGCTCCGGCCGAAGAGGCGCCCCAGCAGGCCCCGGCGCTGCGGTGAGCGCAGCGTATACTCGATCGAGTAGCGGGTTTGATCCTGGGCGTCGAACGTCAGATGGTACACCTCGAAAAATAGCCCGATGGGCTGCGCGCGGGCGAAGGCGCCGGTGGGGTTGGGCGTCACCGCCCAGCCGCCGCGCGCGAAGGCACGGCCGGTTCCGGCCGGACGGATGTCCGAGGCCGGCAGGATGTCGCTCATCTGCAGCGTACCCGCGCCGTAGTCCGGCACCGCCAGATCGAAGCGCTGCCCGCCGACGAGCGGCGTGCCTTCGGGCAGGACGTGGAGCGCGACGTGGTACGAATCCGGCGCTGCAGTGAGGCCGAAGTGTCCGAGGGTCGCGCTGCCGGGCGGCTGCGGCAGGCGGAGCCGGACGTCCCGGCGCTGCTCCTCGACGACCCGCCACGCCCGGTCGTGCAGGGCCACGCCCGTCTCGATGGTCACCGCCGGCTGCTCCCCCACGTGCTCCACGACGCGATCCACCGGGAAGGCATAGAAGACCTCCACCGCCGTCTGCCCCTCCGGGGCGCGAAAGGTGGCCACCAGGGGGCGCAGGTCCAGGGCCTGCACGCTGTCCGCCCAGCGATGCCGGTCCGTGGCCAGGGCCGCGTCGATGGACGCCTGGGTTTGCAGGCGCATCTCCATCTGACGCGTCGGCTCGATGACGCGGGGGTTGTAGAGCGGCCCCCACTCGATGCGGTCCTCCAGAGCGCGGAAGGTACCCACGTCCGGCACCATGCGCCAGTTGCCCCCGGCCAGGCTGGCGAAGTGGATGATCATCTCGGGATGGGCCGCCGTGGCATGGTAGCGCCAGGACTCCACGGTGAGCGGCTCCTGCACGCTGCCGAGCCGGCGCTCGGTGAAGAGGGCGTCATGGTCGTTGGAGATGGTGACGACCACCTCGTCTGCCGGGCCGTGGCGGAGGTAGATGAAGCCCTTGTCGTTGTATTCCCGGTTGAGTTCGAAGACCCGGTTGAAGGACAGCTCCCGGAAGCGGTCGGGGTTGTTGAACTGAGCGCGGGGGCCGTAGTGGGCGAAGTGCGCGTCCGCATACCGGAGGCGGCGGTAGTGTTCCACCAGGCGCACGTTCCAGGCGGCGGCGGGCATGGGATCGCGGCGGGCCCAGACGGCCCGGAAGAAGGCCTGATACGCCTCCGGCGAGGCCAGCGTGTCGAAGGCGACCCGTTCGTCCTCGCGCAGGATGTACTTGACGTCCTCGAACACGAGCAGGGCGTCCGCCCGGCTCTGGATGCTCTGGACGGCCTGCCAGAACGGGGCCTCGACGGCCTCGGGGTCGTTCTCCCCGGCGTGGATGCGTGCCAGGGCAAGGTGGATGGGCGCCCGGGGTATCGTGCGGACGTCGGCCAGCAACGCCCGGAACATGGCCTCGGCCCGGGCCTCGTCGCCGTGCCGACGTTGCCATTCGGCCTGGAAGAAGCGGGCGATCTCGGTGGATTGATCGCGGAGCCAGGCCTCGGCCTCGGACGGGTGTTCGACGACGTAGAGGGTGTAGAGGCGGAAGAGGCCGGCGTAGGGCTCGGCCGCCTCGGGCCGCAGCGCCATCTGCCGGTGCGCCAGGTGAAAGGCCCGCTCCCAGTCCCCCCGGTACTGCTCCAGGAGCGCGTACTGGTAGAGAACGTCCCGGTACGTGGAGTCCCGGGCCAGCACCCACTCGAAGTGCCGCTCGGCGTCGCGCCAGTTGATGCGCTCCTTGATGAGCCGGACGGGCGTACGGAAGCGCCCCAGCTCGCGGTCCACGATGGCGCGGTAATAGTGCGCCTCGACGTTCTCCTCGTCACGCTTCAGGACGTCGTTGAAGCGGCCCCCGGCGGCGGACCAGTCCCCCTCTGCCGCGGCCAGGCGGCCCAGCGCCAGGTAGGCGGGCACGAGGTCCCGGTCGGCCTCCAGTGCCCGCTCGTAGGCGACGGTCGCGCCGCGTACGTTTCCCTCGGCCAGCAGCGCATCGGCCTTTTCGAGCAGCACGCGCGCCCGGGCCGGGTTGCGTTGCGCCTCGGCCGGGGCCGGGAGCAGGATCAAGAACAGCAGAGCAGGCAGAAGACGTCGCATGGGCCGGCGTGCATCGCGATGAAGCGCCTCGCCCACCGGAACAGGGGCCCGGCAGGCGGCCCGGTTCTTACGCCCTCATCCCGACGGCCGTTCTCTCCCGCCCCTCGCCGCATGGCGCCGCTCAGGCCGTTTCCTCTTTCTTGGCCGTCGAGAGCCCCAGCGGCACGTACAGCGGGCAGGTGCCCACCAGGCTCGTCAGCAGGAAGACGACGGCGAGGATGCCAAGGATCAGCGCCGCGGTGCCGGTGATCTGGCCGGTGAAGTAGAGAACGCCGATGACGATGGCGACGACCACACGCAGCACACGGTCGATGGTGCCCATGTTCTTTCTCATGATCCCCTCCGGTGGATTGTGGATGGATGGGTGGATGGCCCCGGCCGGGTCGGCCCAGGCGGGCTGACGGCAACATACGGCCCTCCGGCGGCGACTGTCTGTGACAATGTCACCGTCCCGTCATCAACGGCCGTCCCGCCGGGCCACCTCGCGCAGGGCGTCCGCATCCAGCACGTACACCGCCCCCCGCGCCAGGCGGACGGCCCCGGCGTGCTCGAAGTCCTTCAGCAAGCGGCTGACCACTTCGCGCGCGCTGCCCAGATCCGCGGCGATGGCCTCGTGGGTGCGATGCAGCACCGCCTCCTCCCCCTCCGGCGGCAGCGCGTGCAGCAGATAGGCCGCCAGCCGGGCATCCAGCCGGCGGAAGGTGACTTCCTCCACGACGGCGATCACATCCCCCAGCCGCCGCGCCATCAGCCGGAACACGTACTCCCGCCAGCCCGCGACCTGCTCCACCCAGCGACGAAAGACGGGCGCCGGAATCAGCAGGGCCTCGACGGGCGTCTCGGTCACGGCGAAGGCCGGAAACGGCTCCTCGCCCAGGATGCACGTGGCCGTGAGGATGCAACTCTCGCCCGGCTCGATGCGGTAGAGCGTGATCTCCCGGCCCGACTCGCCCGTCTTGTAGACGCGGGCCGTCCCGGCCGTGATCAGCGCCAGCCCCGGGCACCGATCGCCCTCCATGCAGATGAAGCGTCCCGGCTCCAGGCGGACCGCCCGCCCCTCGCGGGCCAGCGCCCGACGCACCTCGGGCGGCGCCTCCCGCAGAAACGGGAACGCAGCGAGAACCTCTTCGATGGGAACGGATGTCGCCATGACCGATCAGGACGAGCTCGACCGGACGCGCTCCAGCCAGTCCGTCCAGACGTCGGGCACCGCCTGCGCCCAGGACGGTGGCGGCGAGGCGATCCACGCCATCCGTTCCTTCGTCGTCGGGTGGTCTATGGCCAGCCGGTAGCTGTGCAGCGCCAGGTGGCGGCCGTCCAGCACGCGGCGCGCACCGTAGCGCACGTCGCCGAGGATCGGGTGCCCCCGGTGGGCGCACTGGACGCGGATCTGGTGGGCGCGGCCGGTGTGTAGCGCCACCTCGACGAGCGTGCACCCGCCGGTGGAAGCCAGCGCCTGCCAGTCCAGCACGGCGCGCCGGGCATCCTCCGCCCCGGCGTGCACGACGTGCACGTGGCGGTTCCGCTTCGCCAGATGATCGACCCACGTGCCACGGCCGGCGAGGTGGCCTTCCACCAGCGCGAGGTACCGCTTTTCCGGTGTGCGCTCCCGGAACTGCTGCGAGAGCCGCCGCGCCGCCTTCGAGGTCCGCGCCAGCACCATCACCCCGGAGGCCGGCCGGTCGAGCCGGTGGACGAGCCCCAGGAACACGTTGCCGGGCTTCTGGAACCGTTCCTTGAGGTAGGCCTTGCCGAGGGTGAGCAGATCCGCATCGCCCGTGTGATCCGCCTGCACGAGCAGCCCGGGCGGCTTGTTGACCACCATCAGATGATTGTCGAGGTAGAGCAGCTCGAACGTCATCGCCCCAGCGCCTCGCGGTCGGCGCGCCGCAGCCCCCGCACGACCAGCTCGTAGGAGTGGTCGATCAACGCCCGGACCAGCTCCGGGGGCAGCGAGCCGTCCAGCATCACCGTGTTCCAGTGCGTCTTGTTCATGTGGTACCCGGGCCGCACGGCGTCGTACCGCTCCCGCAGCTCGACGGCGCGGGCGGGGTCACACTTCAGGTTGACCCCGGGCGGCAGCCAGGTGAGGTTCGTCAGCGCGAACATCTTGCCCTTCACCTTGAAGACGAGCACGTCCTCGCCGAAGGGCAGCTCTTCCGTGGCTCCTGTTTTGGCGAGGCAGTACGCTCGCAGCGCGTCCAGATGCATGCGTCGAGGGAAGGCAAGGAGCAGGGTCAGGCGGTGCCGGCCAGATGGATGTCGTCGGCATCGGCGAAGCGCAGGAGCAGGTCCTCCAGGATGGCCTGCTCGGTGGCCCGGCGCTTGTGCAATTTACACACGTAGCGGATGGTCAGCACCAGCTTGCTCTCGCGCACGCCGAGGTACACCCGTGGCGTCGGGTCCACGAAGATGATCTCCTCCCGGGCCATGCGGATGCTCTCGATCTCGCCGGGCTTGAAGCGGTAGGTGTGCGCCTCGGCCACCTCGGCGGCCAGCGTCCGCGCGCGCTGCCAGTTGCTGCCGACGGTCAGTTCCAGCGTGAGTTCGTTCCAGATCAGGGATTCGCCGCGGGTGTAGTTCGCCACGGGCTGCGTCAGGATCAGGCTGTTGGGCACCTTCACGACGCGCCCGGTGGCCTCATCCCCGCCCACCCACTGCCCGATCTCGGCGATGGAGAAATAGAACGGCCCCGTCTCGATCACGTCCCCGGCGAACGTGCCGACCTGGATGCGATCGCCCACGTCGAAGAGCTGTCGCCAGAGGATGATGCCGTAGGCGACGCCGTTGAGGATCAACTCCTTCGAGACGATCACCAGCGCGGCCGCGACCAGGCTGAGCAGGGTCAGGATCGACTGGAACCACTCGAACCACAGCCGGACGATCAGCAGCAGCGCGGTGATGGAGATGACGTAGCTGACCGTCTGCCGCCACACGTAGCGGTCGTGCAGCCGGGCGACGCGCTTGTTGATCAGCCGATAGGCGAAGTAGCGAAACAGGGACAGCACCAGCAGCACGACGATCGTGCCGATGATCTTCCCCTGCGGGTTTTCGAGGAGATGAGCGACCTCGTCCATACGGGGTGTTGAGCGATGAGGCGGGGAATCGATCCGGTGGCGGCGTCACGACGTACGCCGGGAGAAGGCATGCACGGCCTCCACGAACACGGCGGCATGGGCGGGGTCGTGATCGGGATGCATGCCATGCCCCAGGTTGGCGATGTGGCCAACCGGCCCGAAGGCCTCCAGCATACGCCGCACCTCGGCCCGGATCACGTCGGGCTCGGCATAGAGGATGCAGGGGTCCAGGTTGCCCTGGAGCGCGGCCCGCGTGCCCACGATCCGGCGGGCCTCCCGCGGGTCCATCGTCCAGTCCAGCCCGATCACGTCATAGGCCGAGTCCGCCAGCGCGTCGAGGGCATAGAACGCGCCCCGTGCGAAGACGATGCAGGGCACCTCCGGGTGCACCGCCTTGACGCGGTCGGCGATGGCGCGCAGGGGCGGCAGGGCGAAGGCCGCAAAGGCCTCCGGGCTGAGCAGCCCCGCCCAGCTATCGAACACCTGCACCGCCTGCGCGCCGGCGTCGATCTGGGCAATGAGGAACTCGGCACAGACCTCGGCGATGCGATCGAGTAGAGACCGGCTGGCCTCGGGATGGCGGTAGAGCCAGGTCTTCGACGCCGAGAAGGTCTTGCTGCCTCCCCCCTCGATCATATAGGCCATGAGGGTCCACGGCGCGCCGCAGAAGCCAATGAGGGCCGCCCGGCCTTCGAGCGCGTGCCGCGTCCGCGTCAGCGCCTCCATGACGTAGCCGAGGTCGCGGCGGACGTCCGGGTCGGCCAGCCGCGCCAGATCGGCCGGGCCGGCCAGCGGCTCGGGGAAGTGCGGGCCCTTGCCCTTGACCATCTCCACCCGCAACCCCAGGGCCTGCGGGATGACGAGGATGTCGGAGAAGATGATGGCTGCATCCAGCGGAAACCGGCGCAGCGGCTGCAGGGTGACCTCCGTGGCCAGCTCCGGCGTGCGCACCACCTCGAAGAAGGCGTCCATGGCCCGCAACGCCCGGTACTCGGGCAGGTAGCGCCCGGCCTGCCGCATCATCCAGACCGGCGTGTACGGCACCGGCTCTCGCCGTGCCGCTCGCAGAAACGTGTCGTTCTTCAGGGGCGGGAAATCGGACATGCTTCGGGCTTTGGGCTGTGGGCTTTGGGCTGTGGGCTTTGGGCTGTGGGCTTTGGGCTGTGGGCTGTGGGCTTTGGGCTGTGGGCTTTGGGCTGTGGGCGCCAGCCAGCAGCCAGAAGCCAAAAGGGGCACCCCTGCAAGGATGCCCCTGGCGGCTCGACAGGGCGAGCCGATGATACGGCTACAGAGCGCCGATGTCCCGGCGTGGGCGCGATTACATCGCTTCTTCCTCGTCCACGCCGTAGAGATGTTTCCGGAGGAAGGCGGTCGTCTCGTTCCAGGCGCTCTCGGCGGCTTCCGGGACGTAGTTCTGCCCGGTCGGATTGGCGAAGGCGTGCCCGGCATCGTCATAGATGCGCACTTCCACGTCCTTGCCCAGCTCGTGCAGCGTGGATTCGAACGCCTGCACGGTTTCCACCGGGATACTCTGGTCGTCGGCGCCGAAGATGCCCAGGATCGGCATGGAGAGCGTCGCCAGCGCATCGCGGTCCGTGGTGAGGCGGCCATAGTAGATCACCGCGGCGTCCAGCTCCTCCGGCAGGGCCAGCGCGGTGTTGAGCGACATCGCCCCGCCGAAGCACCAGCCGATGGAGGCGATCTTCGGCGCGCCCACTTCGTCGCGCAGGTAGGTATAGGCCGCCACCAGATTGGCGACGGCGCTTGCCTCGTCCTGCGTCGCCTGCCGCATGAGCGCCATGGCCTGCTCGGGGGCGTCGGCCACCGAACCGCCGTAGAGGTCGACGGCCAGCGCGCGGTACCCTTCCCCGGCGAGGCGCCGCGTCATGGCCTCGATGTTGTCGTTGAGCCCCCACCATTCGTGGATGACGATGAGCGCGGGCATCTCGTCGGCACTCGCCAGCCCCAGCGCCCGGGCGACCGAGTCAGGCCGGGCCGGTTCGGCGTAGTAGCCGGTGAGGGCTTGCCCGTCCAGTTCCCCGTACACCACGGTGCGGGCTTCGACCGGGAAGATGGGCTCCTGCACGATGGGCGTGGGATCGGTGGTGTCGTCGGCGTGCTGCTCGGCCATCTCGCCGGCATAGTCGGAACGCTGGCTGCATCCGGCCAGCAGCGCGAAGCTCAGGAGAAATAAAAAGAGGGATCGCATGGTCGTTGAACGATGGGTGATGGGTGAGGTCTGTCTGTGGGATGTGCTACCACGTACCGGCAAGCCCCGCCTCATGTTCGAGGCTTCGAAGAAACGAACGCCCACGGTTCGAACCTTGTTACGATGCCCGTCGTTGAGGGCGCAGTTCGTCGTGCTCACCGGCCAATCGCCCGATGGAACCGCCCCCGTCCGACGCCATCCCGTACCGGGCTGAGTTGCTGCGCAAGGCTATCCACCTGCTCGCGCTCGTCATCCCGCTCGGCATGACGCTGCTCGGGAAGGCGACGGCGCTGCTCGTGCTGGTCCCGCTGACGCTGCTGGCGCTGACGGCCGACGTCCTGCGCGTGCGCTCCGAGGCGTTCGCCCGCTTCATCCGATGGGTCTTCGGCTACCTGATGCGGGCCGAGGAGCAGCCGCCCGTCGGCGGCCCCGTGGCGATCAACGGGGCTACGTGGGTGCTCGTCTCGGCCACCCTCCTGCTCCTCGTCTTCCCCCTCCACATCGCCGTGGCGTCCTTCGTGATGTTCATGATCAGCGATGCCGCGGCGGCGCTGATCGGCCGGCGTTTCGGGCGGCACCGCTGGGGCGGGACGAACCGCACGGTGGAAGGCTCGCTCGGCTTCCTCGCCGCAGGCCTCGGCGTCGTCGCGCTCCTGCCGGGCATCGTCTTCTGGACGGGCGCCGTCGGTGTCGTCCTGGCCTGCCTGGCCGAGATCCCCTCCGGCCCGCTGAACGACAACGTTCGCGTCCCCCTCGTGGCGGCCACGGTGCTGTTCCTGCTGGAACGCTTCGCCCTCGGCCACGACGTGGCGCTGTTCTTCGGCTAGACGCGGCAGGCGGAAAGGTTATCGGTCGCCCCCCATTCCGCATTCCGCATTCCCCATTCCGCATTCCCCCGGCGGTTGCCGTTCGTGGCGGGCCATCGTACCCTTTTCCGGTTCGTGATCGTTCAAGCCATCCCTCCGCCTCGATGAGTAGCGGTCCGTTCTTGCTCGTGCTCCTGGTGGGGGCGATCCTGTTTCTGATCGTCGCCACCAGCCGTTTTCGCCTGCATCCGTTCCTGGCGTTGCTGGTGACGGCCTACGGGCTGGGGCTGCTGGCCGGGCTGCCGGGTGCGGAGACGGTCCGGGCGCTGACGCAGGGCTTCGGGAGCACGATCGGCTACATCGGCATCGTGATCGTCGCGGGCACGATGATCGGGGCGATCCTGGAGCGGAGCGGCGGGGCGATGGTGATGGCCGAGGCCGTGGTGCGGTGGGTGGGGCAGGCCCGCTCGGCGCTGGCGATGGGCTTCACCGGGGCCGTCGTCTCGGTGCCGGTGTTCTGCGATTCCGGCTTCGTGATCCTCTCGCCGCTGGCCCGCTCGCTGGCGGCCCGGTCGAACACGTCGCTGGTCGTCTACGCGGTGACGCTGAGCATGGGGCTCTACACGACGCACGTGTTCGTCCCGCCCACGCCGGGTCCCATCGCCGCCGCGGGCGAGCTGGGGGCAGACATCGGGCTGATGATGCTCTTCGGGCTGGTCGTCGCCGTACCCGTCCTTCTGGCGTCCTACGCCTTCGCCCGCTACATGGGCCGCCGTATCTACCTCGACCCCCGCGCGGCCAAGGCGACCACCGAGGCGATGACCGACGCGCCGGCGACCGACAGGGGCGCCCCGCCGTCTCTGGCCGCCGCCTTCGCGCCGGTGCTCGTGCCGGTGCTCCTGATCGCGCTGCGCTCCGTGGCCGACTACCCGACCCGTCCCCTGGGCACGGGGTGGTGGACGGATCTGCTCCTCTTCCTGGGCGACCCCAACACGGCGCTGCTGCTGGGGGTGGCGCTGGCGATGGGTACGGCGCGCCGCCACGGCCGGGAGGTGCTGGCCGCCTGGGTCGGCGACGGGCTCCGGACGGCCGGGACGATCATCCTGATCACCGGCGCGGGCGGCGCCCTGGGGAGTGTGCTCCGTGCCACGCCCATCGGCGACTACCTGGCGGCCTCTCTGTCCACGCTGGGCCTGGGGTCGTTCGGCATCCTGCTGCCGTTTCTCGTCGCCGCTGCCCTCAAGACCGCCCTCGGCTCGTCCACCGTTGCCATCATCACGACGGCCCCGCTGGTGACGCCCCTGCTCGGTGCCCTCGGGCTCGACGCTCCGCTGGGGCTGGTGCTGACGGCCCTGGCCGTCGGCGCCGGGGCGATGACCGTGTCGCACGCCAACGACAGCTACTTCTGGGTGGTGAGCCAGCTCTCGGGGATGGATGTGGCGCAGGCCTACCGGCTCCAGACCCTCGGCTCGGCCGTCGCGGGCGGCACGGGGATCCTGACGATCCTGCTGCTGCGGTTTCTGTTGCTCTGAGGCAGTCCCACCCGGGCCTCGGCACGCCTCCTTAGCCCGCAGGGCGCCGAACCTCCGGGCCGTCCGAGCGTGCATGAAGGTCTGGACCCCGTCTCATCCGTCCCGGCCTGCCGTGACCCATCTCGCCCTCACCGCCGTCCAGCGCCTCACCGGCCTGGAGCCCTTCCCCCAGCCGCCCGTCATCCCCCTCCGCCTGCCCGTCGTGCTGATGCACGGCTTCGGGCTGCTGGCCGTGATCCGCCGCAAAGGGCATCTGCACGATACCGCGATGCACCTGCGTGCGCACGGCGTCCGGGCCTACGCGCCCAATGTGGCCCCTTACGAAACCATCGCCACCCGGGCGGCGATGTGGGCGGAGCGCATCCGGCACGTGCTGGCCGAGACGGGCGCGCCGAAGGTGCACCTGATCGCCCACTCGATGGGCGGGCTCGACGCCCGCTACCTCATCAGCCGCCTCGGCTTCCACCCGCACGTCGCGTCGCTGACGACCATTGCCACGCCGCACCGCGGCACCGCCATCGCCGACGTCGTGCTACAGCAGCCGGAGCGCCTGCGGGACTGGGCCGCCGAGATCGTCGACTGGCTGGGCGCAAACGCGCTGGCCGACGGCACCTCGAACGTCCGGCAGGCCGTCCATGAGTTGACCCCGGCGTACGTCGAGGGCACCTTCAACCCGAGCACGCCGGATCACCCGGACGTGCGCTACGCGTCCTATGGAGGCCAGGCCGGCAAGGGCACCTCGACGCCGATCAACCCGTTTCTGAAGCCGCTGAACGTGCTGCTCTACCACCGCCAGGGCGTCAACGACGGGTACGTCCCGGTGTCGAGTGCGCAATGGGGCACGTACCGCGGCACCCTGGAGGCCGACCACCTCCGGCAGATCGGCATCCAGATGGGTTCCGGCGGGTCGTTCGATGCCGGCGCATTCTTCGCCTCGCTGGTCCGGCACCTCGCGGCGGAAGGCGGCTGAGGGCCGCGCCGGCCGCACGGCCACGCCTCCGGCTCATCGCCCGAGGGACTCGCCCAGCCAGCTTTCGAGCGCCGCGCGCAGGCTCAGCAGGGCCGCCCCCTGGCGGACCGCTTCGTCGAGGGTCTCGGTGAAGTGCTGCCCCCAGCCGGGGTGGTCGAGGTCGTCCCAGATGGCGTTGTGCCAGAGCATCACGGCCACCCCGCCGAAGCGGCGGCAGGTCGCCAGCAGCTCGTCCGTCACGCGGCGCGCCTCCTCCGAGGTCAGGAAGCGCCGGTTGAACAGCGTGCCTTCCATGAGCACCAGTGGCATCTCCCAGAGGTCCAGCGGCCGGTTGGCCTCGACGTCGAAGACCTGGAACGGCAGGCACGTCCCGTGCCGGAACCCTTCATGCTCTGCAAAGCCGAGGGTCGAGTCGATCCGAAAGCCGGCGGCCTCGTAGAGCCGGGCGGTGACGGGCGCGAAGCGGAGGTAATGCGAACGCACGGAGACGGGCTCCTCGCCGATCCAGCCGGCCAGGCGGGCCCGTTCCTCCGCCACATACGCCGGATGGTCACAGGCGAAGTAGCTCGGGTGGAGGCCGACCTCAAAGCCGTGGCGGCGAAAGTCCCGGAGGCAGCGGCGCAGGAACGGTCCTTCGCGGTAGGGCACGTCGTAGGCCCCGCGGGCGGCGGTCTTCAGGAAGAACGTGGCCGTCCCTCCCCGCTGCCGCGTCTCCTCCATGAGCCGCACCAGGGCGGTGCGATAGGGGTCCCCCGGCGTGAGCCAGTCCGCCAACCCGCGGGCCAGGCGCCGCGCCCGCACGGCCACCGCCTCGCGACGGCGGTTGAGGAGGGCGTGCTGCACGACCTCGCGGTAGAGGATGCCGGGCCGCCACTTGCGCAGGGCGTCGACGTCGTGCGTCGGGCAGAAGGCCCAGCCGGCGCCGTGCCAGGTGCGGGGACGGATCGGCACGCCCCGCGCTGCCAGGTCGACCGCCAGGCGGAGGCGATAGGCGTCCACCACGGGGCGGGTGGTCGTGCCGAGCCGGGCCTGCAGCGAGGCGGCATGGGGAAACCGCCCGGAGGCATCCCGCTCGCGCACCACGTGCTCCTGCCAGCCGGAGAGCCAGAAGAACGCCGACGCGATCCAGTCCGGCTCCGCCGCCGTGCCGAACAGCAACGGCCATCGCTCCCCGTCGACCTCGATCCAGTCCGCGGGCCGGGCGAGCGGCGTGCGGGCGTCGAAATAGGCCGGGGCCTCGGGGCGAAGCGGCACGCGGAGCTGCGTCGGCGGCACGGCATCGGGGTCGGGGCCGTAGTACAGGCCGGGCGCGGCCAGGTCGTCCCGCCCCACCCAGACGGGATCGATTCCGAGGGGCAGCAGTAGCATGCGCAGCGCGTAGCGGGCGCGGTCCGCATACGGTGCGGGCGCCTCGACGCAGCAGGGCAGGCGATACGGTGAACCGGGAAACGGCACGAGGCCCTCCACCATTCGGGGGATCAACGACCGGGGCGAAGGTTACACATTTCGCCGGGCAAGGTCGAGGCTCCACCGGGACCCGACGCACCGGAGGCCGGATTTCCCCGCTGCCGCCCACACGACCCTCGACCCACCCCCCTTCACGCATCGACCATCGAGGTACGCCCGGCTGCCTCGCGGTTCCCCTCCTCGAACGCCTCGCGTCTCCATGGCGGAAAGCCGATTCAAGATCTTCTCCGATCCGGTGCACGGGTTCATCTCCGTGCCCAAGAACCTGATCCTCGACCTGATCCAGACGCCGCAGGTGCAGCGGTTGCGGCGCATCCGGCAACTCGGCGTGGGCCATCTCGTCTTCCCCGGGGCCGAGCACACCCGCTTCGGCCACGCGCTCGGCGCCATGGCGCTCATGCACGACGCCCTGGCCAGCCTCTCCGAAAAGGGGACGGAGATCACCCCGGACGAGTACACCGCCGCGCTGGCGGCGGCGCTGCTGCACGACATCGGCCACGGGCCCTTCTCCCACACCCTCGAACATGAATTGATCGAGGGCTTTGCACACGAAGCCATGAGCCGCGTCTTCCTCACCCGGCTCAACGAGCGCTTCCACGGCGCGCTGGACCTCGCCATCGCCATCTTCGACGACGCCTACCCCCGGCCTTTCTTCCACCAGCTCGTCTCCAGCCAGCTCGACATGGACCGGCTGGACTACCTGCGCCGGGACTCGTTCTTCACGGGCGTCGTCGAGGGCCGCGTCGGCGTCGACCGGATCATCAAGACGCTGCGGGTGCATCCCCTCGACGGGGGGCCGGACGCCGAGATCGTGATCGAGTCGAAAGGCATCTACGCCGCGGAGAACTTCATCCTGGCGCGCCGCCTGATGTACTGGCAGGTCTACCTGCACAAGACCGTGCTGGCCGGCGATCAGCTGCTGCGCGCCATCCTGCGCCGCGTCCGGCAACGCCTCCAGGCAGACGGCCTCGACCTCGGCGGGTCGGAGGCGCTGCTGTTCTTCCTGCGCCGGACGGTACGCCACGACCAGATCGACCGGCCGGACGTCGTGCAGGCCTTTGCCGCGCTGGACGACACGGACATCCTCTTCAGCCTGAAGCAATGGATGCGGAGCGCCGACCCGATCCTGGCCGACCTCTCGCGGCGCTTCATCGAGCGCGACTTCTTCCGCGTGACGTTCCTGCCCGAGCCGCCGTCGGCGGCGATGCTGGATGCCTGGCGCGGGCGCATCGCCGACTGGCTCGTGCGGCAGGGACTGGCTTCGCCGTCGCAGGCCGCAGCGGACGCCGCGTACTACCTCATCCTCGACCGCTCCCGCCACGCCGCCTACGAGCGAGCCGAGGCCGGGATCCGCGTGCTTGGACGCGACGGAGTCGTCCGCGAGCTCTCGGAGTCGACCGACACCTCGGCCATCGCCACGCAGACGCACTCGGTCATCAAGCCCTACGTGTGCTATCCGCGCGACGCCGCGCTCGCCGACGTCCTCCCCACCTGCTGAGGCCCCCCATGACGACCGCGTTCGCCACGACGCCCTCTCACGCCCGCCACGCCCGGCCCGGGCACGTCGAACGCCCCGAACGCCTCGACGCCGTGCTCACCCGGCTACGGGCCGATCCGGCCTGGAATGCCCTGCAGCACGTGGCCCCGCTGCCCGTCGGCCTGGACGTGGCCCGGCTCGTCCACTCTGACGCCTACCTCCGGCGGCTCGTCGAGGCCTCCCGCGAGGAGGCGGCGCTCGACCCCGACACGTACACGACCCGCAACAGCGTGGCGGTGGCGCTGGAGACGCTGGGCGCTGTGCTGGCCGTGACGCAGGCGGTTCTGGAGGGCCGGACCACCTGCGGCTTTGCAGCCACGCGCCCGCCGGGCCACCACGCCACCCCCGATCGGGCCATGGGGTTTTGCCTGCTCTCCAACGTCGCCCTCGCGGCCCGCTGGGCGGAGGTTCACTTCGGGGTCGAGCGGACGTTGATCGTGGACTTCGACGTGCACCACGGCAACGGCACGCAGGAGGTGTTCTACGAGGACCCGGACGTCCTCTTCCTGAGCGTGCACCAGCATCCGCTGTATCCCGGCACCGGCGCCGCCGGCGAGATCGGGCACGGGCGTGGGGAAGGCACCACGGTCAACGTGCCGCTGCCCCCGCGCACCGGGAGGCAGGGCTATCTCGACGCCTTCCGGCGCCTCCTGGAGCCGGTCGTCGCCCGCTTCCGCCCCGAGTGGATCCTCGTCTCGGCCGGCTATGACGCCCACTGGCAGGACCCTCTCGGCAGCATGCATCTGGACGCGGCGGCCTTCGGAGCCTTGATGCAGGAGGTCATGGCCTGGGCCGACGCCCACAGCGACAGGCGGCTGGTGGCCATCCTGGAGGGCGGCTACCACGCCGACGCCCTGGCCGACTCGGTGCAGACGACCGTCCGCGTGCTGCTCGACCCGGAGGCCGGAGCCCGCGACGCCGCCGCGGACGCCCCGGACGACGCCGTCGACGTCCGCGGGCTGATCCGGGACCTGGCTCACCTGCACGGGGTGTAGACCGCGCTCGGCCGTCAGCCGGGCGTATCGGAGGGATGGTTGACGTTGAGGAGCACGTCGTCGGGCAGCCGCACGAACCGCACCGGGTCGAGCGCCGCCAGCAGGTCGTGCAGGGCCAGCCGGCGGGCGGCGAGATGCGCCTCGGCCACGTCCCGCACCGCGCGATGGTAGCAGGCACAGAGCGGCTGCGGGCGGCCGTCCCCACCCCGGGCAACGACCGCCGCCGTCCCCGGCCGCGCGGCGTCGATCAGCGCGTGCAGCGCATCGGCCCGCAGGAGGGGCAGATCACAGGCCACCACCAGCAGCCACTCCGCTTCCAGCCGTTGCAGGCCGGCCACCACCCCGGCCAGCGGCCCGGCTCCCGGCACGGCGTCTATCACGACCGGCACGTCCGGCCCGAGGGGGCGGTCGGCCGGATCCCGGACGCTGACCCAGACGGGCGCCGCCACGGCCGCCACGGCGTCGTGCACGCGGTGGATCATGGCACGGCCCTGCACGAGGTGCCGGCGCTTGTCGGAGCCGAAGCGGCGGCTGGCGCCGCCGGCCAGGATCAACCCGGTCGGTCGCTCCGTCACGCTTCGTTGGGCTCGAGGACGTCTTCGATCCAGGAGAGGGCCGTCATCATGCTCGGGAAGCCCAGGGTCGTCGTGGCCAGGAGCGCGGCATGACGCAGCTCGTCCGGCGTGCAGCCGGCGTCGAGGGCCTTGCGGGCGTGGGCGTGCACCGCGCCCGCCTGCTTCATCCCGATGGCGATGCCCAGCTTCACGAGCTGCGCCGCCTTCCGGTCCAGCGGCCCGGCCTGCATCGTGGCGCTGCCCAGCCGCTGGTAGGCCTCGCCGACCTCGGGGTACGCCGCCAGAAACTCACGGAATCGTTTGGGAGGTTGTGACATGGGTCGACAGGTTGATCCAGAATCATCCTGGCGCAGAAGGTAACGGTCCTCCCAGCCTGATACAACACCCGGGGTTCTTCCCCCGCAACGTCGACCATCAGGCAACCGGCCCGCCCCAGTAATATGCCCCCTGGTCATCGCCATTCCAACTCGATTCCCATAGGTTAAAACTCGATTTTTTATAGCTTTATTCTTTTGGAGTAACGTGCGATTCCTTCGTTGTAGGCAGCAATACTTGCCGGGTTATTCTTATCATATAAAGGATTCTGCTTCTGAAGCTCTGTCAGCTCAACACCATGTTCCTTCAGGAATTCCAACCATTCTTTATGAAGCGCAAATACTGCCGAAAAATGCGGTCTTTCATTACTATTAAGCGCTTTTTCTTGCACATGCCTGTTGTGAACAAGTATAAAGAAGCGAGATCGAAACAGAATATCGACAATACCCATATCAATTACCTTATTATCGATCAAGAGCTTGATTCTTTCAAAAAAAGTTAGGTAGTAAAAGATATCGACAAGATCGGATATATTCTGAGGCCCTGGCGAATCAGATGTTCAATCTTCTCCGGAAATCAATTTCTTATGCACATGTATGTATTGCGATATGTCTTTTTCCAGACTACTTATAAATTGAGCCTGGGACACCCTTCTCGCTTGTCGTATTTGAAAGCCAAGAAATGGTATCGCGACGGCAGCCACGATGACCCCTAATCCCAAGAGGATTAATTCAATGGTTTGTATGTCCACTCTCTTTTCTAAATAGGTTTCCATATACGCATTACGGGAGCGATCAGCCGCCCAAGGCTAACGGCACGACCTCGATTGAAAGCAACGCGACACCAACGATAAAAGCAAACAAGACCGCACAGCTTTAGGTAAGCTGCATTGCGGAGTTATACTGATATGCCCCCTACCACCTGGCGGCCATCTTCTGCGATCGCCCTCCATCCCCGACCTCGCGTAGCTCATTTCCTTACGCGGAGTTGGGGATTCTGCTGTCAACGCACCGCGGCTGAGGTGGCGATACTGTCGGTGAGGAACCGGCTGAGCAGCGCTTTGAGCAGCGCTTGACGTTGTTTCCACACCGCCGCGCTTCTCGCGTTATCATGACAGCATCGAGGACGCCGTTATGAAGCCAATCCAGACGATTCTCGTCCCGACGGATCTGTCGGAGGATGCCATGGATGTGCTGGCCCTGGCCATCGACCTCGCCCGCCGGCACGGCGCCGCCGTTCAGGTGATGTACATCCGCCGGGCGCTGGAGGACGATGCCTGGAGCCCGCTGCGGCTCTCTCCCGAGCAGGCCGTGCTACGGGAGTCGCCCGAAAAGATGCTGCGGGATCTGATCGACCGCCAGCTCCGGGGCCTCCGCACCGACGAGGTGCAGGTCACGGTCGACGCACCCCACAGCCACTCGGTAAGCGCCGGCATCCTGCGCCAGGCCCGGGCGGGCGAGGTCGACCTCATCGTTATGGGCCTCCCGGGCCGGCGGGGCCCGACGCGGCGACGCCCGGGCCACACCGTGCTCGCCGTCGTGCGAGAGGCCCCGTGTCCCGTGCTGGCCGTCCCCCCCGGCGGCCTCCCGCCGAGTGCCGCCTTCGAGCGCATCGTCGTCGTGGCCGACCCCGCGGAGGCGCATGGACCGGCCGTGACGCTGGCGGAAGCCCTGGCGACGGCGTACGAGGCACGGCTGGCGGTGCTGCCCCCGGCCGAAGACACCCCGGTGGCCGACCGCTACGGAGCTGGACCGGAGGCATGGCGGGAGGTCGCCCGCACGCAAGAAGCCGACCTGCTGGTCGTGCATCTGCCGGACGCCAGCGGAGACGACCCGACCACCGCCATCGCCTCCCTCCTGAGCGAGGCCTCCTGCCCGGTGCTGATCGTTGGCCCGACCGTCCAGCCCCATGCGGCGCCCACCGGGTCGTCCGTCGCGCGGGAGGCCGCCGGAACGGCCTCCGGCTGACGCACGCCGGCTTCGGGACGATCCGGGGCCGCTGCCGGCACCATCGCCCAGAGCAGCCCGACCCAGATCGTCAGGCACAGCCGCAGCCGGGGCGGGGCCTCCCGGGGCGTCCGGGGTGGCTCGATGCGCCGTTGCATGTGCGCTCCTACAGGACGAGTCCCACCCGGAGGCTGTGCTGCCGGGCGCCCTGATCGACCGAGGCGGCGTGCAGTCCCCCGAAGGCATCCCGGACGGCCGACATCGAGCCGGCATACCACTGGTGCGCCCGGTACGTGTAGCCGGCGGCCAGCCCCAGCTCCGAGCCCAGCACCCGGTGGATCCGCACTTCCAGGTCGATGTCGGTCGTCCGCGTGAACCGCGTGGCGCTGAGCTCCTGCTCGGCGTCGCGGGTGCCCCCCAGGGTGGTCAGCCACGTGGCACGGACCTGCCCGCGACGCCCCACGAGGGGAAGCCCCGGCGGGCTCTGGAGCCGCACGCTGCCGCCGGCCCCGACGCCCGTATGGACCAGATGCAGCCCCCGCACCCGGCGGGCACCCGGACCCAGCGGCGAGGTATCCACCTGCAGGCCCTGGTACGCCAGATGCAACCGGAGCGGGACGGACACCTGCACCGGATCGTCCGAACGGGTGAGATACAGGTTGTCCCCCGTCAGCAGCGACAGATCGAGGTAGCGCTGCCCCGGCCGCTGCCGGGCGACGTCCGCCGCGCGGGTGCCGAACGACAACGTCGTCCGGCTTTTCTCCCCCCGCACCACCAGCGACGTCGCAGGGCCGGCATAGCCGTAGACGAAGTTCGAGTCGCCGCGGGCGAAGAAAAATTCCGCCTGATTCTGTCCGATGGTGATGCTCGTGAACGGACGAGGCGGCAGGGCGTCGGGCCGAACCTGCCCGGCATGGGCCGCCGGAGGGGCAAAAACGATCCAGAGAAGCACACTCGCTAGCATCTTGAACGGCATGGCCGGCATCCATGGGGTGATAGAGGAAGGTCGCTGCCCGGGCCTCCTGCCAACATGATGCCCGCGCCGTCGCCCCGCCGCCGGACCTCCGGCCCGGGTTGTACCTGTCGGGACCGGGCCGTATCGTCCCGCGGTGGCCTCCTTCCCGGTCCCCTCCTCCCCCGGCTCCCCACCGCGCACATGGACGATCTGTGGTTGTCTCCGTACGTGCTGGCGATCCTCTTTTTCGGGATCACGGTCGCGTACGCCTCCGTGGGGCTGGGTGGTGGCACGGCCTACACGGCGCTGCTCGCCATCGCCGGGGCAGACCACCAGATGATCCCGACGCTGTCGCTGGCCCTCAACGTGATCGTCACCACGGTCGGCAGCGTTGCGTTCTTGCAGCAGGGGCATGGTCGCCTTCGCCTGATCCTCCCGTTTTTGCTGACGTCCGTGCCGGCATCGTACCTCGGCGGGCGGATCGAGCTGCCCGAGGAACCCTTCTACTGGCTGCTCGCGGGCACGCTGGCCGTCGTCGGGGTGCGCATTCTGTTGCGGGATCGGCTGACGCAGACGGCCGCGCTGACGCCCCGGCAACAGCTCGTCGTGTCGCTCGGGCTGGGGGTGGTTCTCGGGCTGATCGCCGGGCTCGTCGGGATCGGCGGCGGGATCTACGTGGTGCCGCTGATCATCATGCTCGGGCTCGGCACGGAGCGCGAGGCGGCGGCCTGCGGCGCGGTCTTCACCTGGGCCAATTCGGCCGCCGGCCTCACCGCGCACCTCCAGCAGCACCCCGTCCCCTGGGCGGACGTGCTTCCGCTCATCGCGGCCGTCCTCCTCGGCGGACTGCTCGGCGCCTACCTCGGCGCGCGGAAGCTCTCGCCCCGGGCCATGCAGAATGTGCTGGGCGGCATCATCCTGATCGCCCTGGTGCTCCTGCTGAAGCGGCTGCTGGCCTGAGGAGGGAGTGGTGCCGCGGGCGCACGGGACGGAAGGACGCCGCCGGCAGAGCGCCGCGGGGGCAGCCGCTCCGTTCTCACCCGGCGGATCCGCCTCGCAGAACCCGAACCGCCTTCCCGGCATTTCATGGACGGTAGCCGCTCAATGGAGTCCTCCGGGCGTGCAACCTTCCGTTCATCGACCCGAAAGACGCCCCACCGGACGGCCTGGCGCCCACGGAGGGCGCTTCGGGCGCATCCCGGCCGCAACGCCGTCGGCATTCCAGGACGCATCATGGCCGAAACGATACGAACGCCCGTCTTTCAGCGCTACGAGGTGAAAGAGAAGATCGGGAGTGGCGGCATGGGCACGGTGTACCGGGCCCGGGACGTCAACCTCGACCGCTGGGTGGCGCTGAAGGTGCTCCCGCCGGGGCTCCAGGACCAGGACGAAGCCCTGGAGCGGTTCCGCCGGGAAGCCCGGGCGCTGGCTCGCCTGAAGCATCCGCACGTGGCGGCCGTCTACGATGCCCATGTGGAGCACGGCTTTCCGTACCTCGTCATGGAGTTCATCGAGGGCGAGACGCTGGAGCAGCGGCTGCAACGCCGCGGGCGGCTGAGCGTGGCCGAGGTCGTTCGCCTCGGCATCGAGCTGGCCGACGCGCTGGAGCACATCCACAGCCACCGGATCGTCCACCGCGACGTCAAGACCGCCAACGTCATCCTGGGCCCGGACGGTCGCGCGGTGCTGGCCGACTTCGGCATCGCGCTGGTTGCCACGCTGCCGCGCATCTCGCACGGCGGGATGGGCACGCCGGAATACATGAGCCCGGAGCAGGCCGAAGGGCGAGACCTCGACGGCCGCAGCGACCTCTACAGCCTCGGGGTGGTGCTCTACGAATGCCTGACGGGCACCGTCCCGTTCCAGCGGGCCGGGGCCAGCCTGGCCGACCTGACGGCGCTCATGCAGCACATCGTCGCCACCCCGATGCCGGACCCGCGGGAGGTCGCCACGGAGATCCCGGACGGGCTCGTGGAGATTCTCACTCGCTGCACCGCCAAGCGGCCCGAGGATCGGTTCCCCTCCGGGCGGGCGCTCGCCGAGGCCCTGCAGGCCCTGCACCCGGCTCCCGAGGCCGGCGGCCCCTCCGCTTCCGAGGCCGGCGTCCCGCCCACCGACGCGGCGCGGCCCGCTGCCCGTCCCCGCCCTGCGGCCGGGACGCCGGCGCCCGCCACGGCCCCGGCCCGGCTGTCCATCATCAGCCACCCGCAGCCGGTGGTGGCCGTGCGCTTCAGCCCGGACGGCCACCGCCTCGCCACGGCCGGCGCCGACCGCGTCGTGCGGCTCTGGGACGTGCCCACCGGCCGGCTGCTCCATGCCATCGAGGTCCCGGACGAGAACGTGCTTTCGATCGCGTTCAGCCCCGACGGGCTGACGCTCGCCACCGGCGATGCCGGAGGCCACGTCCACCTCTGGGACGCCCGCACGGGAGCCCGCCGGAACACGCTGAAGGGCCATCCCGCCCTCGTGATGTCCGTCGCCTACGCCCCCGACGGGCACACGCTCATCTCGGGAGGGGCGGACGGCGTCGTCCGCCTGTGGGACGCCCGCACCGGCTCGCTCGTGCGCTCTCTGCTCAGCCACCGCGGCTACATCATGGCTGTGGCCTGCGCCGCCGACGGACACCGCCTCGCCTCGGCCGGGGCCGACGGCATCCTGCACCTCTGGGACCCGGTGACGGGCGAGCTGCTGCACACCCGCGAAGCCCACCGCACCTGGACCGTCGCCCTCGCCTTCAGCCCCGACGGCCAGTTGCTCGCCTCGGCCGGGGCCGACGGGCTGCTGCGCCTGTGGGAGCCCACCACGGGCGAACTCCGCCGCACGCTCGACGGCACCAGCGCCTGGATCATGGACGTGGCCTTCAGCCCCGACGGTCGGCACCTGGCGGCCGCCGGGCAGGACCATCGCGTGCGGGTCTGGGACGCCGCGACCGGGCGGCTCGTGCAGACGCTGGACAGCCACACCGCCCCGGTCATGACGGTGGCCTACAGCCCGGACGGACGCTGCCTGGCCTCCGGCAGCAAGGACGGCACCGTGCGACTGTGGCCGTCCAGGCCCGCCCGCCGGTCCCACACGCCGCGGCTCCGCCGGACGCTGACCTGGGCCGCGGCGGCTGCCGTCGTGGCTCTGCTCGTGTGGAACGAGGTCCCCCGCTCCCCCGGCCCTCAGCAGGCCGGCCTGACCCCGACGGCCGCCACCGAGCCGGCTACCCCCGCTCCCGCACGCTCACGCACGGCAGCCTCGCCGCCACCGGCCCCCGCCGATGCCACCCGTCCTCCCTCCGTCGAGGCCACCCTCGCGCCGGCCCTCCAAGCCGCGCTCTATGGCCCGGCGCCGCTGAACCTCGACGCCGACGGCTGGACCCTCATCGTCGCCTCCCGTGCCGACCGGCGCGAAGCCGAGCAGATCGCCGCCGCGCTGCGCGCCGAGGGGTTCCGGTCCGGCATCGTGCCGGGCCGGGCCGAGGGGCAACCCCGCTACCGCGTCGCCGTCGGACACTTCGCCCGGCAGCCGGACGCCATGCAGGCCCGGCAGCGGCTGGCCGGCCATCGCCTGCCCCATGCCACCTGGGTCCTCCGCCTCCGCCCCACCGCCCGCTGATCCCCGCTGCACCCCCACCCACATGCCCGATTCGTCCCCGCCCGGTGTGCTGCTGTCCTGGGTCGACCTCCGCACCGACCCGTATGCCCGCAGCGGCGACCGCGACCGGGCCGAGCCCGGCCCCACGCTGACCCTCCTGTTCGACCCGGAATCGCCCTATCGCCGGGCGATCCGGCACGTCGTGCTCTTCTACCGCAAACCCCGCCACGAGCCGCGCGGGCACGAAGATTTCGCCGTGGCCGAGGCCACGCGCAAGGAGATCGAGAAGCTCAGCGCCCACGACCCGATCCAGGTCGAACTGCGCCCCTGGCACGGGGAAGACCCGACCGACCACCGCGGGCTGTTCGAATTCCTCGACCCGGCCGTTCAGGAGATCCGCGACCGGTTTCCCGGGGCACCGCTCGTCATCCACATCAGCCCCGGCACGCCGGCCATGCAGACCGTCTGGGTGCTCATGGCCGAGATGGGCCTGGTGCGGCCGCCGTTCGCCGTCGTCAAGAGCCTGCGCCGCGCCTTCCGCGCCGGGCGCCCGGCCGTCGTCCCGGTGAGCCTGGACATCCCGACGTTCTACAAAGCCTTCCAGCGGGCCCGCCCCCGGCAGGTCGCCTCCGCCGAGGAGACCGTCTTCATGGACCCGCGCTACTTCGTCTCGGACGCCCTCAAGCGGCTCTACACCCGCGCCCGGCGCTTCGCCCAGCTCAACGTGCCCATCCTGATCCTCGGCGAACGCGGTACCGGGAAGACGACGCTGGCCTCCTGGATCCGTAGCAACAGCCCGTTTCGCCAGGAAGAAAAGGACGGCTCCTGGCCCTCGGTGCCGTGTAGCCAGTACAGCCCGGAGACGATGCGCGCCGAGCTGTTCGGCTACGTCAAAGGTGCCTTCACCGACGCCCGGCAGGACACCGAAGGCCTCCTCCATGCCGCCGACAACGACACCCTCTTCCTCGATGAGATCGGCGACATCTCGCGCGACCTGCAGCGGCTGCTGATCCGCGCCCTCGAAGAAAAACGCTTCACGCGAGTGGGGGCCCGCACGGCAGAGAAAAGCGACTTCCGGCTGCTCTCGGCCACGAACCTGCCCTGGGCGGCGCTTCAGGAACGCCTCGATCCCGACTTCCTCGACCGCATCAGCGTGCTCGTCCTGGAGGTGCCTGCCCTCCGCACCATCCGCGACGACCTCCCCTGGCTCTGGGATCACGTCTACCGCCAGGCCCTCCGGCGCAGCAAAGTCCCCCCGCAGCACGTCCGCCTCGACGACGCCCACCACCGCCGCATCGTCGACCACCTGCGGCAACACCCCCTGCCCGGCAACCTGCGCGACCTCTTTCGCGTGGCGTATCACCTCATCGCCGCGCTGTTCGACGAGCCCGGGGCGGAGCAGGACGTGGATGCGCTGGTGCAGGAAGCCCTCGCCGACGCCCTCTCCCGGGGCGAGGCGGCCACCGACCGGCGCGACCTGGCGAAAGCCGTTGCCGCGGCCTTCGCCGGCGGGGAAGCGCTGGACGGGCTGCTGCCCGACGGGGCGCTCCTGCCCACGAAGGAGGTGGAACGCGCCCTGCGCCGCTACATGGCCGAGGAGATCCGCCGGATCGCCCGCGCCCAGAGCCGCCGCCCCCAGGAGCTGTGCGACGTCACGGACCGTACCCTCCAGGAATGGGTGAAGCGGTAGGCACGTCCCCGGACGGCGCAGGCTGCGACGAACCTTTCTTCGGCTCCGGCGCATGATCCTTCCCGCCGGATATCCCTCCCCGGCCTGGGATCCTCCCCTGAACCCTGCAAACGGCACGCATTCCGCGGTCTACGCTCCCGGGCGGGGTAGGCCGGGAATACGGTGCGGCGTTTGAACGTGGGCGAGACGGGTTGGATCATCCTCACCGTCACGCGCATCGTCATGACACATCGTAGCGACATTGCATCGGAGGGGCGACGAGGTCGGCGCCCGGTGGGCCTGTGGATCATCTCGGCCCTGCTGCTGAGCCTGCCGGCGTGCACCGGGGCGTCCCGGGTGGCCGCGCCGCCGGAGGCGGGGCCGGAGACGAAGCCGGCGGCTTCATCCGCCACATCCCCTTCCTCCAACCCCCACGCCATCCAGGCCGACATCTACGACGCCATGGCGCGCATGAACCGCGCCCGGGCGCTGGGCGAGCCGGAGGCCGTCGAGCAGGCCCTTGAAGACGCCATGGAAGGGATTCGCCGGCTGGCCCGCGACGCCTCGGCCCTGGAGGACCCCGAACTCCGGGAGCTGTACCGCTCCGTCATCACCGCCTACGAACAGTACTACGGCGTGTCGGACACGCTGACAACGGCCTACGGCGATATTTTCGCCTTTCGCGAGGCTGCCTTCGCCTCGCTCAACGCGCTCGACGAGCCGCTGCTGGAGAACGTCCGGCTGCCGGCGTTGAACCCGGTGGCCACCACCATCCCGCTGCCGACCAACCACCTCGTCGAGCGCAGCATCCAGTACCTCCTGCGTTCGCCGGAGAAGCACCTGTATCGCTGGATGAGTCGCTCGGCCACGTATTTCCCGATGATCGAGCAGATCCTGCGGGAGGAAGGGGTGCCGGACGAGCTGAAGTACCTCGCCATGATCGAGAGCGGGCTGAACCCCCGCGCCCGTAGCCACGCCGCGGCCGTGGGCATGTGGCAGTTCATCTCGGCCACGGGCCGGGCCTACGGGCTGCAGATCAACCACTGGATCGACGAGCGGCAGGACCCGGAGAAGGCCACCCGCGCCGCCGCCCGCCACCTGCGCGACCTCTACCACCAGTACGGCGGCGACTGGCACGTGGCCATCGCCGGCTACAACTGCAGCCCGCGCTGCATCCGCCGGGCCCGCGAACGCGCGCGCGCCGACAAGCCGGACGGCCCGCTCAGCTTCTGGGACCTGTATCCCTACCTGCCGCGCGAGACGCGCAATTACGTCCCCATGTTCATCGCGACGACGCTCCTGCTCACTAACCCGGATGCCTTCGGGCTTCCGGCAGTAGACCCCGGCCCACGGTACCACTACGACGTGGCCCTGGTCGAGGGCATGCTGGACCTCCGGCAGGCCGCCGAGCTGGCCGGCTCCTCCGTCGAGATGCTGCGGGCGCTGAACCCCGAGATCCGGCAATGGACCACGCCCCCGACCCGCACGCCGTACGCCCTGCGCCTGCCGCCGGGCACGCTCGACCGCTTCCGGCAGGCCTATGCCGCGCTTCCGCCCGAGCAGCGCCGCACGCAGACCGAGTATCGCGTACGCCGCGGGGATACGCTGGGCAAGATCGCCGCCCGTTACGGCACCAGCGTACAGGCGCTGCGCGAGATGAATGGCCTCTCGGGCTCGTTGATCCGCGAGGGGCAGTCGCTCTACGTGCCCATCCGGTACGCGGCCTACACGCCACCGGCGACAGCGGAGCGGCCCGTGGTCCCGGCGACGACGGCCACGGCGCAGACGCCCCCGGCCACCGCGCCGGCGGCCTCCGGGGAGGCGCGCCCCTCCCGGACCGGAACGCCCCGCACCGGGGCCTCCGGCAGCCGCATCCGCTACCAGGTCCGCCGCGGGGATACGCTGGGCAAGATCGCCGCCCGCTACGGCGTCTCCGTCGCCGACCTGCGCCGCTGGAACGACCTCTCCGGCGACCACATCCGCGCCGGGCAGCACCTGACCCTCTACACCGGTGCGACCGCCTCGGCCACCCCGCCGGTCCGCACGGCCGCCGGGCATAGCGAGCGCGTCACGTACCGCGTGCGCCGCGGGGACACGCTCGGGCGCATCGCCGCCCGCCACGGCGTCTCCGTCGCCGACCTGCGCCGCTGGAACGACCTCTCCGGCGACCACATCCGCGCCGGGCAGCGGCTGACGGTGTATCCGGGCCGCTCCGCCGGCAGCACGCCGTCCAGGCGGTGGGTATCCTACCGCGTCCGGCCCGGCGACACGCTGACGGAAATCGCCCGCGCTCACGGGGCCACCGTGGCCCAGGTGCGCACCTGGAACGCCCTCCGCTCCGACCGCATCCGCGTCGGGCAGCGGCTGGCCCTCTACACCGACCGCTGATCGACGCCCGGCGACCCGGGAACAACCGCCGGGGCCGTGCATGCCGCACCCCGTTGCCCCGCGTCCCTCTTGCCTTGCCCTCCGATGCCATGACCCACCGGGAGCGACCCACCGCCAGGAACATCCTCGATGGAATCCTGCAGGCCATGTACGACGCCCAGGAGCCGCTGGACGAGCATCTGGTGCTGGTCCCGGCCCAGTACGAGGTCTACGTCCACCCGGAGGCCTATCTGGCGCTCCAACCCCTGTTTCCCCGCATCAAAGCCCACGCAGAGACGCGTCTGGACGAGGAACTGGAGCGGCTGAACCAGCGCCGCGCCGACGGCCTGGAGGGCTGGATGCAGCGGCTCTGGCACGCCCTCGGGCGCCTGCTCTCGGCCGAACGCTATGCCCGGCGAACCCCGCAGGGGCGCGTCTTCGAACGCTCGGCGAGCCGCTGGCAGATCGAGTTCGCCGTCACCGCCGAACCCGGAGCCGAACCGAGCTACCTGGCCGTCGAAACCGACTTCGGCACCACCCCCCGCACCGCCTACCGCGGCCGACCCACCGTCCACATCCGGCGACGCACGACGATGCTGCCCGACGGGCGGTTCGAGACGGTGCTCTCGGCCTCACGCCCGTCGGCTCCCTCACGGGCCACGGCGGACGTGCTGCCGCGGCGGGACGCCCTGGCACGGCTGCGCTACGAGGACCACCGCGGCGCACACGTCTACTACATGAAGAAGGAAGAGATCGTCATCGGCCGGCGGGATGACACCCCGCGGGACCTCGACATCGCCCTCGACACGCTGCCGGACGTCTCCCGGGAGCACCTGCGGATCCGCTACGACCCCGAGCGCCGCGCCTTCGCCCTGCGGGACGTCAGCCAGTACGGGGTGACGATCAACGGAGCCCGGCTTCCCACCGACGGGAGCGAAACGGCCTCGACCGTGTGGCACCCCCTCCCCGGCTCGGCCGAGATCGGGCTGGCCGATGCCGTCTTCATCCAGTTCGACGCGCTCTCGCCATGACGGACCTCGGGCACTACGGCTTCCTGGCGCTGCTGGTGGTCTTCACGCTCCGCCTCGCGCGGGCCATCCTCCGGCACCCCCTCGGCTGACACCCCGGCATGACGCCCCCCTCCCCCCGCCTGCGCGCCTCGGGCGCGTCGGACCCCGGCTGCGTCCGCACCGGCAACGAGGACCGCGTCTTTGCGGACGCCGCACACGGGCTGTTCCTCGTCATCGACGGGGTGGGGGGCCACGCCGCGGGCGACCTCGCGGCCGACCTGGCCCTGGCCGTCCTCCGCGACCGCCTGGCCTCGGCCGAGGGGCCGGCGGAAGCCCGCCTGCGGGCCGCCATCGCCGCGGCCAACAATGCCGTGTTCAAACGCAGCCATGCCGACCCGTCCCTGGCCGGCATGGGCTGCGTCCTCACCGTCGCCCTCGTCGGCGAGCGCAGCGTGACCGTCGGCCACGTGGGGGACACGCGGCTCTACGAGATCTCGGCGGACGGGCTGCGCAAGGTCACGCGGGACCACTCGGTGGTGGGCCGTCTGGAGGACGACGGCCTCCTGGACGAGGCGGCGGCGATGGCGCATCCCCGCCGCCACGAGATCCTGCGCGACCTGGGCTCGGCCTGGCGCCACGGTGACGACACCGACTTCATCGACGTCTACCACCTGCCCTTCGCCGACGACCGGGCGCTGCTGCTGTGCTCGGACGGGCTGACGGACCTGGTGCCGGGCGCCGCGCTGCACGCCACCGTGCTGACGCACGCCGGCCGCCCCGAGGCCGCCGTCCGGGCGCTGATCGCGCAGGCCCGGGCCGCCGGCGGCTACGACAACATCACGGCCCTCGTCGTCGAGGGCCCCCGGTTCGCGGAGGCCGCCGCACGGGCTTCATCCACCAACCGCCCTGGAGCCATGCCACACTCGTTTCGGCACGACCCGGATGCCTGGGAGGGTATGCAACGCCGGATGCAGGAGCGCCGCTGGCTGCTGGCCGCCTCGCTGATCCTGCTGATGGGCCTGCTGCTCACCTACCGCGCCAAGACGCGCACCTTCGAGGAGACGGAGGCCCTGCTCGCGGCGGGAGACGTGGTCAACCTGAGCACCCTCACGCGCAGCGCACCGCTCGTCCCGGTCTTCGCCGCCCTCTACCCCGACCCCCGTGACCAGGCGCTGGCGGCCGAGCACACGGTCGAGGTCCTGTCGCGGCTCCGGGCACAGCACCGGCTCCCGGGCTGGCACCTGCCCAACGTGGGGCGGCTCAACACGGCGGCCTTTGCGGTGCCCGTGGAGCAGGCCGCCCGCGGCGGACACGTCTTCCGCAGCCGCCTGGCGGACGCCGGATCGGCGACGACGGTGCCGCTGCTGGGCAGCATGACGGCCTTTCAGCGCCTGAAACCCCGCCTCGTGGTGCGCTCGCCGAGCCGCTACCGATGGACCTTCTGGATCCTCGCCGGGCTCTTCTTCCTCGGCTTCTACGCTGTCCATGCCTACGGCTTTGCGCGGCGGTTCCGGGGAGACCCCTTCCTGCTCCCCCTGCTCCATCTGCTGACGGGGCTGGGACTGCTGCTCATGTTCAGCCTCCCCGATCCGCTCCGGGATCTGATGCGGGCGCAGGGCTTCGTCGGCGGCGTGCTGGCCGGATGCCTGCTGCTCGGCCTCGTCAGCCGGGTGGACTTCCAGCAGGCCTTCTGGCGCCGGCGGGCCGGCTGGTGGCTCGGCCTGGGGCTCGGCCTGGCGGCGTTGCTGTTCGTCTTCGGCCGTGGCCCCACGGGCAGCACCGCCCGGGTGAACCTGACCCTCCCGGGGCTCGGCACGCTGCAGCCGGTCGAGTTCGTGAAGCTGTGCCTGCTGCTGTTCCTGGCCGGCTACTTCGCCCAGCACTGGCTCTGCCTGCGCGAGTTGCACCAGCGCGACGGCCTGCCCCGCTGGCTCCAGCGGCTGCACCTGCCGCGGTACGACTACCTCGTGCCCGTCGCCGGGGGCGTGCTCGTGGCCCTGGGCGGATTCTACCTGCTGCGGGACATGGGGCCGGCGCTCGTGATGGGCTGCACGTTCCTCGGCCTCTACGGCATCGCACGGCGGCGCTGGCTGGCCGTCGGGGCCGGCGTGCTGCTGCTGGCCGCCGCCTTCGCGCTGGCCTACACGACGCAGACCGTGCCGGTCGTCGCCGGGCGGGTCGAGATGATGCTCTCGCCGTGGGAGAACTTCGTCGAGGGCGGGGAGCATCTGGCGCACGCCCACTGGGCCATGGCCGCCGGCGGCGCGACGGGCCAGGGGCTCGGCCGGGGTCATCCGCACTACATCCCGGCCGCCCACACCGACCTCGTCCTGCCGGCCCTCGGCGAGGAGCTGGGGCTGCTGGGGCTGCTGGCCGTCCTCGGGCTCTATGCCCTCCTGCTCCACCGCAGCCTCCACATCGCCCTGCACGCCGGCGGCGTCTTCAGCCTGTTCCTCGGCCTGGGCATCGCCCTGGTGCTGCTGTTCCAGATCGTCCTGATCGTCGGCGGCGGGCTCGGGCTGGTGCCGCTGTCCGGGGTGGTCACCCCGTTCCTGAGCTACGGCAAGTCGGCCATGATGGCGCACTGCGCGATGATGGGCGCGCTGCTGAGCCTGTCGGCGCGGCCCGGGGCGGACGTCCAGGCCGAGGCGCAGCGGCGGCACTTCCGCGGGCCGGTGCGGGTGCTCATGGGCAGCGGGCTGCTGCTGCTCGGCGTGCTGGCGGCCAAGAGCGCCTACGTGCAGGTCGTCGCCGCTGATGCGTGGACGATCCGCCCGGCGCTGGTGCTGCGCGGCGACGGCGCGCGGAGCTTCACCTACAACCCCCGCCTGCTCGACGCCCGCCGCCACCTCGTGCGCGGCACCATCACCGACCGCCACGGCCTCCCCCTCGCTTCGAGCCGCTGGGACGAGCTGGAGCGATTCCGCGATGCGTACGCCGCGCTCGGGGTGTCCCTGGATTCGCTGGACCGGGCCGCCGAACGCTACTACCCGTTCGAGGCGCTGACCTTCTACCTGCTGGGCGATGTGCGCTCCCGCGTGAAATGGGGCGCGGACAACAGCCTCTACGCCGAGCATCGCTTCCTCTCGCACCTGCGCGGCTACGACAACACCCCCCGCCCGGTCCGCAAGCAACGCACCGCCGCGGCCGCCCCCGAACCGATCGTCCGCTACGACTACGCCGAGCTGGTGCCGCTGGTGCGGCACGGCCCGGACCACCCGGCCGCCCGTCGCCTGATCGCCCGCGACCGCACCCTCCGGCTGACCGTCGATGTGCGGCTGCAGGCGCGCGTGGCGGCGCTGCTCGAAGAACGGGTCCCCGACAGCCTGACCGCCTCGGCCCTCGTCCTCGATGCCGCCACCGGCGCGGTGCTGGCCTCGGTCACCACCCCCCTGCCCCGGACGGCCTTCACCGCGCCCTCGGCAGCCCACCGGGACCCGCAGGTCTTCGACCGGGGCTTCGGCGGCGGCGCCAAACCGCCGGGGTCCACCTTCAAGCTGGTCACGGCGATGGCCGCGCTGCGGCAGGACCCGGCGGTGCCGGAATGGACGGTCCGGGTACACGCCGGGGATCGCTATGCCCGGCGCGGCGAACCCACCGGCGAGGTGGACCTGGAGCGGGCGATCACGGGCTCCTCGAACGTCTACTTCGCCGCCCTGGCGCGCGAGGTGGTCGGGGCCGAGGCGCTGGTGCAGATGCTGGAGGCCTTCGGCTTCGGGCTGGGCCCGCCGGGCCTGACGCCGCGCGAGCGACGGGCGCTGCTCATGGAGCCGGACAACCTGCGGCAGGCCGGCTTCGGACAGGGGCCCGTCACCGCCAGCCCGCTGCCGGTGGCCCTGGTCGCCGCCACCATCGCCGGCGACGGGCGGCGGCCGCCGGTGCACTGGGTCGAGGCCGACACGGCGGGGGCGTCCGTCCGGCTGCTGACGCCCGGGCAGGCCCGGCTCCTGGCCCGTGCCATGCGGCGCGTGGTCACGGACCCGCAGGGCACGGCCTACCGGCTCCACGACGCCGCCGTGCCCATCGCGGGCAAGACCGGCACCGCGGAGGAGCGCAAGGGGGGCGTCCGTGCGGGCCGGCGCAGCCTCGTCACCGTCAACCATGCCTGGTTCACCGGCTTTGCCCCGTACGGCCCGGTGCCCGACGGCACGCACCGCCTGGCGGTGGCCGTCCTCGTCGAAGAAGGGGGCACCGGCAGCCGGGTCGCCGCCCCCCTGGCCGGCGCCATCTTCGAGGCCGCCGCCGAGCTGGGGCTGATCGGGTGGGAGCCGTGAGGGAACCCGGCAAGAGAGAAGGGCCGACGCCAAACCCAACGCCGTCATCGACGTAACACGCCATGCCTGAGTCCTCCCCCGAACCCACCGCCGCCCAGATGGCCACGCACCGCGCGCTCGTCGGCGATGCCCTCGATGTGCTGTACCGGGTCCTGCGCCCCTACGTGGAGCGCGAGATGCGGGCCGTGCACGGCGACCGGTGGGAGCGGGTGGCCCGCGGCATCCTCCACGGCCGCCCGCCCTCGACCTGGGACACGAGCGACCTGCTGGCGATCGTCTACGACCAGTTCTACAAGGTCTTCCGCGACCTGGGGCACGAGGGGCGGAGCCGGGTGAGCCTGCTCCGGGAGGTGCGCAAGACCTGGGCCCACCAGGGCGACCTGACGATGGCCGAGACGCGCCGGGCCCTGGAGACGGCCATCCTGCTGCTCCGCGCCATCGGGGCTCACGACGAAGCCGACCGCCTGGAGCCGCACGTCGTGGAGATGATGCAGCAGGAGGTGCACCTGAAGCGGGACGTCCTGCCCCCCGCCGAGCCGCCGACCCTGCTGGACCGGGGCCTCACCCGCGTGCGCACCCTGTTCCAGCGCGCACCGGCCGAGCCGCTGGAGTTCCGCCGGGCCATCCTCGACGACGTCGAGCGCGCCGCCGAGCCGCACCGCCGGCACTTCGCCTTCAACCGCCTCACCATCCACCTGCTGGCCGAATCCAACCGCACCCGGCACCTGTTCGAGGCGGCCCTGGAAGGCCCGGACGAACCCTTCAGCGACGCCGTCCACCGCCGCCTGGCCGACGCCCGCATCCCGGTGCCGGAGCCGCTGCAGGTGCGCTGGCGCTTCTACCGGAGCATTCCCGAACGCCTCACCGGCTGCTTTGACGAACGGCCGTTTTACGTCGAGTTCGCCCGGCGGCGGACGGCCACCACCGCCACGCTGACCGTCCTCAAGGGCCGCACGCCGAAAACCCGCTACGTCGTCAAAAGCCGGCAGACCCTCACCATCGGGCGGCTGGAGGAGGTCGTCGACGAGCGCGGCCGGATCGTCCGGCGCAACACCCTCGCCTTTGCCGACTACGAAGACGAGGCGCTGCCGCCCGAGGAGCGGGCGATCCTCGAAACCGTCTCCCGCATCCACGCCCGCATCGGCTTCGACGAGGCCGCCGGCGTCTTTCGCGTACACGACGACCAGAGCACCTGGGGCACCTCCGTCGTCCGCACGCACCTGCACGTCCCCATCGCCGTCCGCCAGCAACCCGTTGCCCTCCAGGACGGCGACCTGATCTACTTCGGCAAGGCGTGCGTCCGGTTCAACACCGGCGGCCGGCGCAGAACGGGATGAGCAGAAGGGCGACCTTCGCCCTTCGCCCCGCCCCTGCCGCTACGCCAGCGCCGCGTCCCGTTCCGCCAGCAGCGCGTCGATCTCCGCGATGTCCTCCTCGCCGAGGCGCCAGTCGCCCGCCGGGGCGGTTTCCTCGATCTGCGCCGGGCGGCGCGCCCCGACAATGGCGGCCGTGACCTCGGGCCGGCGCAGCACCCACGCGATGGCGAGCTGCGGGAGCGTCCGGCCGTGGCGCTCGGCGATCGGGCGCAGCTTTTCGACCAGCGCCAGGTTGACGCTCAGTTGCGGTTCGGTGAAGAACGGCGAGCGCTTGCGCCAGTCGTCCTCGGGCAGGCGCTCGACGGTCGCCTTCGAGAACTTGCCCGTCAGCAGCCCGGCCTGCATCGGACTGTAGGCGATGACCCCGATCCCGTGGCGGGCGCAGTAGGGCAGCACCTCGGCCTCGACGTCCCGCCGCAGCATGCTGTAGGGCGGCTGGAGCGACGTGATGGGATGGATCCTGCGCACGCGCTCCATCTGGTCGACGTTGAAGTTGGACACCCCGCCGTAGCGCACCTTGCCCTCCTCGATCAGCTCCGCGATGGTCGTCCAGGCTTCCTCGATGTCCGCCTCCGGGTCGGGCCAGTGGATCTGGTAGAGGTCGATGACGTCGATGCCGAGACGGCGGAGGCTGTCCTCGCACTCCCGGCGCACGCTGGCGGCGGTCAGCCGTCCGTAGGGCATCGGGTTGCCCTCGTCCCAGACGCGACCGCACTTGGTGGCCACGATGACCTCATGCCGGTCCGACCGCTCGCGGAGCGCCCGGCCCAGGACCGTCTCGGCATGGCCGAAGCCGTAGACGGCGGCGGTGTCGATCCAGTTGATCCCGAGGTCGAGCGCCCGGTGGATGGCGGCGATGGATTCCCGGTCGTCCTGCGGCCCCCAGGCGAAGCGCCAACCGGAGCCGCCATGCGCCCACGTGCCGAGGCCGACCGTGGTGAGATGCAGATCGCTGGTGCCGAGTTGACGGGTGTGCATGATGGCGTGTGGGATCATGGATGGAAAGGGAACGGGAGGCTTCGATCCGGCGAGGCCGAAGAGGGTTCCGGCGGCATCGAGACGACGAATCGAACGGTGGCACATCACCCACCGGAATGCCTACTTTCCGTCAACCCGCCCGGAAGCGCTCCCGGCGCGCCGGTCCCCTCCACCCATCCCCCCACGACCCATGCGCTCCTTGCTCTTTGCTACGACCCTGCTGCTCGTGGGCCTGACCGCCGGCTTCACCCGGCCGGACCCGCCCACACCCGACGACGCCAACGGCTGGACCCTGCTCTTCAACGGCGAAAACCTGGACGGCTGGATTCAGCGCAACGGCGAGGCCGAGTACCGCGTCGAGAACGGCACCATCGTCGGCATCTCGAAGCTGAACACCCCGAACAGCTTCCTGTGCACCGAACAGAACTACGGCGACTTCATCCTGGAGTACGACGTGATGGTCGATCCGCGGCTGAACTCGGGCGTGCAGATCCGCAGCCTGTCCACGCCGGAGTACCGCAACGGCCGGGTCCACGGCTACCAGGTCGAGCTCGATCCGAGCCCGCGGGCCTACACGGGCGGCATCTACGACGAAGCCCGGCGGGGCTGGCTCTACCCGCTCTCGCGCAATCCCGAAGGGCAGACCGCCTTCCGTCAGGGCGAGTGGAACACCATCCGCGTCGAAGCCATCGGCCCGACGATCCGCACCTGGGTCAACGGACAGAT
Organism: Roseithermus sacchariphilus; assembly: GCA_003285105.1. Lineage (GTDB taxonomy): Bacteria > Bacteroidota > Rhodothermia > Rhodothermales > MEBIC09517 > Roseithermus > Roseithermus sacchariphilus. The sequence goes on from CP030158.1 coordinate 3,910,496, forward strand.
GGCGGCCAACCTCGTCGACGACATGACCGCCGAGGGCTTCATCGCCCTGCAGGTCCACAGCATCGGCCGCCCCGAACAGGAAGGCACGACCGTCCGCTGGCGCAACATCCGCATCAAGACGACCGACCTGGAGCAGGAGCGCTGGCCCGTCGACCCGGACGTGCCGGAGATCAGCTACCTGACGAACACGCTGACGGACTGGGAGAAACGCCACGGCTGGCGGCTGCTCTGGGACGGGCAGACGACGGAGGGCTGGCGCGGGGCGCGGCTGGACCACTTCCCCACGCGCGGCTGGCGCATCGAGGACGGCGTGCTCATCGTCGAGGCCGCCGACGGCGCGGAATCCGGCAACGGCGGCGACATCGTCACCGTCGACACCTACAGCGACTTCGAACTGGAGCTGGACTTCCGGATCACCGAGGGGGCCAACAGCGGCATCAAGTATTTCGTGCAGACCGATCTGAACCAGGGCCCCGGCTCGGCCATCGGGCTGGAGTACCAGATCCTCGACGACCAGAACCACCCGGATGCCGGGCAGGGCGTGGCGGGCAACCGCACCGTCGCCTCGCTCTACGACCTGATCCCGGCGGAGAACCTGTCCGTCCCGAGCCGCGGTAAGCCGTTCAACGGCGTCGGCGCCTGGAACAAGGCCCGCATCGTCGTCCGCGGCGACCACGTCGAGCACTGGCTCAACAACTTCAAGGTGGTCGAGTACGAGCGGGGGACGCAGATGTACCGGGCGCTGGTGCAGAACAGCAAGTATGCCCGGTGGGAAAACTTCGGCGAGTGGGAGCAGGGGCACATCCTGCTCCAGGATCACGGCAACGAAGTCCACTTCCGCAGCATCAAGATCCGCGAACTGTAGTTGCGTGACGAATGCCGAGTGTCGAGTGATCAAGAGAGCTATTCATTCGACATTCGGCGCTCGGCATTCGTCCGATCAGAGGCACGTCCCGGTGTCCGGGTCGAGGTAGCAGGCATCCCCCGAGACCTGGCGATCCATCATCACCTGGTGCTCGATCTCGTCCAGGAACGCCTCGATCGAGGCCCGGTCCGTGTAGGCCTGCCGTCCCTCTACCAGCACCGGAGGGCGGACGGAGGGCGGTAATCCCGGCACCGTTTCGGCCCCCTCCAGCGTGACGACCCGGTGCGCCAGCACGGCCGCACGCAACCGGTCGGCCACGTCGTCGCAGAAGCTACAGACGGCGGGTCGATACAGGGTGATCATGGTATTGACCGGATGGACTCGAAATCGGTACGCTACAGACGCCCCATCCCACGCGCACGGTTCCCCTCTGTGGCTGCCCGGGAAGCGCACCGTGAGGCCGGACCTTCTTGCAGGTTTCACGAGACGCCCGTTGAGCGTTCCCCGTCCCGGTCCGACCTTGTCATGTCAATCTTCCCCATCCCCCTATCCATCCGGCAACGAACCATGAGCGATCGCATCCGTCTCGAGGACGAACAGAACGCAGAACCCCGGCTGTCGCGGCGAGCCTTTCTGGGCCGCGCGGCGGCGCTCGGCGGCGTGTCGGTCTTCCTGGCCGCCTGCGGCGGCGGGGAGTCGGGCAATCAGGCCGGCACCGAGTCCGGCGCGGCGGCCGGCGGTGAGTCCGGCGTCGTCGCGGCCGAGTGCGAGGGCTACGACCAGCTGACGGAGCAGGCGCTGCAGACGCGCCAGACGCTGGGCTACGTCGACGTCAGCCCGCAGGAAGGCAAGTACTGCCACAACTGCCGCTTCTACAACCAGCCCGAGGGCGGAGCGGCCTGCGGCGGCTGCCAGCTCTTCCCTGGACCGGTGGCTCCGAACGGCTACTGCAACTCCTGGGCCGCCGTGGCCTGACCCCTCCGGGTTTGCACACCGGCTCTCTGCGGGGACGGACCTCCGGGTTCGTCCCCGTTTTTTTGTGGCTTCCGGCCTTCAGCCCATCGAGCGCTTGCACCGGGGCGGCCGATGAGGGATACTGACGACGTCCCTCCCCGTCACCCCGCGCCTCCCATGCACCGCGCCGCCCTCTCGCTGCTGCTCCTCGCCACCGTCCTCCCCGCACGGGCCCAGGACGAAGCGCCCTTCCTGGACATCACCGCGCTCTTTCCCCTGACCGAAGACCACGTCCACGGCTCGACGATCGCCGAGTTGCCGAACGGCGACTTGCTGGCGGCCTGGTTCCAGGGCTCCGGCGAGCGGTGGGCCGACGACGTAGCCATCCTCGGTGCCCGCCGGCCGGCCGGGGCCGCCTCCTGGAGCGAACCGTTCACGCTGGCCGACACCCCCGGCTTCCCCGACATCAACCCCGTGCTGTTCGTCGACCCGGACGGACGGCTCTGGCTCTTCTGGTATACCGTCCTCGCCAATCTCTGGGAGACCTCGCTGCTGAAGGTCCGCACCAGCACCGACTACGGCCACGACGGCCCGCCCGTGTGGCAGCGTCAGGACGTGATCCACGTCAAGCCCGGCGGCTCGACCGAGCGCGGCATCCAGCCGGACGATCCGTTCGTGGCGTCCGTGGCGGCTCAACTCGAACGCTACACGGCCTACCTGACCGAGCAGGGCGTCTTCGACGCGCCCGGCCTCTGGGCCCGCTGGATCGACCGCACCGCCGAGATCCTGGCCGACGCCGGCGGCGAGGACCTCCAGCGCCGAGGCCGACGCTATCTTCCCGACGGCAGCTACGAAAACGCGGACATGGGGTACCCCCTCGCCCGCCGCCTCGGCTGGCAGACCCGCAACAAGCCCGTCGCCCTCCCCGGCGGCCGCCTGATCCTCCCCCTCTACTCCGACCGGTTCTCGTTCTCGCTCATGGCCCTCACCGACGACGGCGGCCAGACGTGGTCGTTCAGCACCCCGCTCGTGGGCGCCGGCAACGTCCAGCCGGCCATCGCCCGACGCACGGACGGCACGCTGGTCGCCTACATGCGCGACAACGGGCCTCCCCCTCAGCGCCTGCACGTGAGCACCTCGACCGACGACGGCGCGACCTGGAGCGACGTGCGTGACAGCGACCACGTCAACTCCGGCACCGCCGCCGACGTGGTGGTCCTCGCCAACGGACACTGGGCAATGGTCAACAACGACACGGAGACGGGTCGCCACCGCCTCACGGTGTCCCTCTCCGTGGACGAAGGCCGCACGTGGCCCTGGTCGCGGGCGCTGGCAGATGACGACCGGGGCGACGAAGCCACCCGCAGCCACTACCCCGCCATCATCCAGACGCGCGACGGCACCCTCCACGTGATCTACAGCGTCCACCACGAAGACCGCACCGGACCGCGCAAAACCATCCACCACGCCCGGTTCAACGAAGCCTGGGTGCGAGGTGAAGGGTCGGATTGACGATTGCCGATGTTCGTTTTGCGCATAGGTCTAGCTCGCACACATCGACCCTCGCCTTTCGACCCTCGCCATTCGACCCTCGACCATCCCATGCCCGACGACCTCGCGGCCTATCGCCACAAGCGTGATCTCGCCGCCTCGGGAGAGCCCGATGGCGCCCCCGCCTCCTCGTCCGGCGAGCACCCCATCTTCGTGATTCAGAAGCACGATGCCCGCACGCTGCACTACGACGTGCGGCTGGAGGTGGACGGCGTGCTGAAGTCGTGGGCCGTGCCGAAGGGGCCGTCGACGGACCCCCGCGTGCGGCGGCTCGCCCAGCCGACCGAAGATCACCCGCTCGACTATGCCCGCTTCGAGGGCGTCATCCCCGAGGGGCACTACGGCGCCGGCACGGTGCTCGTGTGGGACCTGGGCACGTACCGCAACCTGCGTGCGGAGAAGCCGGGCGACGGCGCTTCGATGCGGCAATCGCTGGAGGAAGGCAAGGTGGAGGTGTGGCTGGAGGGCCGGAAGCTGCGCGGGGGCTACGCCCTCATCCGCATGAAGGACCGCAACGGCTGGCTGCTCATCAAGATGGACGACGACGAGGCCGACGCCCGCCGCGACCCCGTCCGCACCGAACCCGATTCCGTCCTGACCGGCCGCAGCCTCGATGAGATCCGCGCGCAGGAAGGCGACTGATCCATGGCGACCTACCGCTTCGGCCCGTATACCGTCGAGGCCTCGAACGAGGACAAGCTCCTCTTCCCCGACGACGGCCTCACCAAGGGCGATCTCATCGCCTACTACGATCGCATCGCCCCGATGATGCTGCCGCACCTGCGGGAGCGGCCGCTGGCGCTGCATCGCTACCCCGACGGCATCCATCGCGCCGGCTTCGTGCAGCAGGCCTGCCCGGACTACTTCCCCGCGTGGATCGCGCGTGCCACGGTGGATAAGGAAGGCGGTACGATCACCCATGCCGTCTGCAACCACCGCGCAGCGCTCGTCTACCTCGCCAACCAGGGCGTCGTCACCCCGCACGTCTGGCTCAGCCGCACCGACCGCCCCCGCCACCCGGATCGGCTCGTCTTCGACCTCGACCCGCCGGACGATGACACCGGCCTGGTCCGCGACGCGGCGCGAGCCGTCCGGGCGCTGCTGGACGACCTGGGCCTGCCTGCTTACGTCATGACCACCGGCTCACGCGGCCTGCACGTCGTCACGCCCCTGGACCGCTCGGCGGACTACGACACGGTGCGTGCCTTCGCCCGCGACGCCGCCGACCTGCTGACGCACCGCCACCCGGACCTGCTCACCACCGAACCGCGCCGCGCCGACCGCCGGGGACGGCTGTACCTGGACACCCTGCGCAACGCCTATGGCCAGACCACCGTGCCCCCCTACGCCGTCCGCCCGCGCCCCGGGGCACCCGTCGCCACCCCGCTACACTGGGCCGAGGTGGACGATCCCACGCTGGCCTCCGATCGCTACACGATCCGGAATCTCTTCCGGCGACTCGCGCAGGTCGACGACCCGTGGGCCGGCCTCGCCCGGCACGCCCACGCCCTGAGGGCGCCACGCGAACGGCTCGACGCCCTCCGTGCCACCGACTGAGGCCGCCCCGGTCAATCCCCATCCCGCTTGAACGACACACCCAGGCGGCGGGCCTGTAGCATATGCAGCGCCGTGGAACGGCGTAGCTGCGCGATGTGGTGCCGCGCCTCCATCTGCGCCAGCCGTCGCTGCGCATCCGATCCGGGGTGCCGCCGCACCTCGTCCAGACAGGCCTGAAGCACGGCCCGAGCTTCGGCTTCTTCGATCCGGAGTTGCTCTACGAGCGCGTGGAGTTCGTCGACCGACAGCGTGGTCAGGTCAGCGTAGCGATCGTGCTGCACGGGTATTCGTCGTCTCGGCTACGAAGATGAAGGTCAGGGCGGGTATCGGCCTCCATTACCCGGTGATTAACCCCGGCCGCCGGCAACACCAGCAGCCTGCTCGCGGCCTACCTCCCCCCATCGCACGCCCTGAAGCCCCCGCATCGCCTTCCCGGATCAGCCTGCCCGCTCGTCCGAATCGGCCGGCCCCTGCTTGAAGACCCAGAACAGGTAGCCGGTGGCGGGGAAGACCACGACGACGCCGACCACCAGCGCCACGGCCAGCCACGCGAGCACGGCCGGTGGGGCCTGCGTGTTGAGCAGGGTCAACTCCGACCCGTCGCGCAGGCGGACGAGCGTGGGAAACTCCACGGCGAAGAAGCCGCCCAGGATGGCCAGCAGCTGGAGCCCCACCAGCACGCGGCTCGTCCACACCCGGCGGCGGCGCAGGCTGAGCGCGATCAGCGGCAGCAGCAGCGTGGCCACCCCCAGCGCAGCCAGCGCCGCGGGCGTGGCCAGGAAGTGGCTCAGGAGCGGGTAGCCCGCCCGGTGGGCCGTCCAGAAGACCACACCGCCGATCGGCACGGCGGCGGCCAGCAGCCCGGCACCCCACCGCGCGTAGTAGGTCTGATCGGAGGGCGCGGACACCTCGCCCACCATGAACACCGCCGCCACGTAGGCGCACAGCACCACGGTGAACAGCCCCACCGCCGCCGCAAACGTGTTCAGCCAGGGCGCCACGAAACCGTCGACGAACGAGGCTGGGGCCGGGTCGATGCGGCCGAGGAACGCCGCGCCGAGCGTCATCCCGAGGAAGAAAGGCGTCCACACGCTCGAGATCCGGTAGCCCCAGGCATAGAGCCGGTGGGCCGGATCCACCCCCACGTCGTAGTGCCGGAAGGCGAAGAAGGCGCCCCGGAAGACGATGCCGAGCAGCGCCGCCAGCAACGGCAGGTGCAGGTAGTGCGTGAGCGTGCTGTAGACCGACGGGAAGCCGACGAACAGGATGACGATCACGAGCAGGATCCAGACGTGGTTGGCCTCCCAGACGGGGGCGATGGCGTCGGCCAGGCGACGCTGGTCGCGCCCGCGGGTGAGCCATTCCAGAATGCCGGCCCCGAAGTCGGCCCCGCCGAGCAGCAGGTAGAGCGCCAGCGAGACGGCCAGCACGAAGACGATGAACGCCAGCAGCGGGGTCATGACGCCGATCGTGGAGTAGTAAAGTCCGATACGGGGCGCGCGTGCAGGGCGCGGATCTGCCGCCGCATGAGCCAGACGAGGAACACGGTCAGGAGGGCGTAGATGAGGCTTACGATCCCGAGCGAAACCCAGATGCCCGGCATGGTGGTCACGGCGTCCCGCGTGAGCAGGATCTGGTAGATGATCCACGGCTGGCGGCCCACCTCGGTCACGATCCACCCGGCCTCGACGGCCACGAAGCCCAGCGGCATCGTCAGCCCCAGGAGCCGGAGGAAGCGGGGGTGGTCCAGCCAGCCGGGGCGCTTCCAGCGGGCCCACAGGTAGAGCAGCGCCACGCCCATCAGGAAGAAGCCGATGCCGACCATCACCTGGAAAGCCAGGTGGGTGACGACCACCGGCGGCCACAGCTCACGCGGGAAGGCGTCCAGCCCCTGCACCTCGGCGTCCACGTCGGCGAAGGCGAGGAAGCTCAGCAGGCCGGGTAGTTCGAGGGCGTAGCGCACCTCCCGCGCCTCCACGTCCGGCAGCCCGCCGATGAGCAGCGGGGCGCGGGTCTGCGTCTCGAAGAGCGCCTCCATGGCCGCCAGCTTCTCGGGCTGCCGCCGCGCCACGTCTTTGGCCGAGAGGTCGCCGCTGATGGGCTGCAGGAAGGCGGCCACCACGGCGAAGGGCAGGGCGATGCGCAGGGCGGCGCGGTGCAGCGGGTGCCCCGGCCGGCGCAACAGCAGCACCGCGTGCAACCCCGCCACCGCAAAGCCCGTCGCCACGAAAGCCGCCAGCGTCATGTGCAGCGCCTGCCACGGCCACGCCGCGTTGAACATGGCCGCCACCGGGTCGATGTCCGTGGCCTGCCCGTCGACCCAGGCGAAGCCCGCCGGGCTGTTCATCCAGGCGTTGGCCGCCACGACGAAGATCCCCGAGAACACCCCGGCGATGCCCACGACGACGCCCGCCGCCCAGTGCACCCGCGGCGGGAGGCGGTCCCAGCCGTAGAGGTACAGCCCCAGCGCGATCGCCTCCAGGAAAAAGGCCGTGCCTTCGAGGGCGAACGGCAGCCCGAAGATGGGACCGGCGATGTCCATGAACCGGGGCCAGAGCATCCCCAGCTCGAACGAGAGCACCGTCCCGGAAACGGCCCCGACGGCGAAGAAGATGGCGACTCCGTAGGCCCAGCGCCGCGCCAGCTCGCGGTAAACGACCTCCCCCGTGCGGAGCCACCGCCGATGCGCCGCCGCCATGAAGAAGGGCATCACCATGCCGATGCAGGCGAAGACGATGTGGAAGCCCAGCGACACGGCCATCTGCCACCGGGCCGCCAGGAGCGAATCGAGCGGTTCCATCGGCACACCTCTCCGTTGCCCATAGACCGGGTAAGAAGGACCAATCCATGTATGGACCAGCCGCTGCCGGGTTCAGCCCAGACCGTTGAAGTGCCCGTGAAACCGGCCCGTGCCCGGCGGAAGCGTCAGGGACCCGTCAGGGCGTCCAGGCGGCGGGGGACGCCGGCGTACCCGACGGCGCCAGATAGGGCGCCAGCGGGTTGTCGAAGTCGAAGCCGAACAGGCGAGGATCCTCTCCGATGACGGCGGCGGCGAAGATGCGGACGACGTACTTCTTGGTTTCCTCCGGCATGCGGTCCTGGTACTCCGTGTAGAAGCGCCAGTAGGTCCGTTCCGCCACCTCGTCCGGAATGTCCTGGAAGAGCCGTTCCATGCGCGAGACGACGCGCCGCTCGCCCCAGTTGTAGGAGGCCATGGCGAGCAGCCCCGAGGCCCCGGCCAGCTGGCTGTGGATCTCCAGGAGATAGCGCGCCGCGGCGTCGGTGGCCGCCACCGGGTCGAAGCGTTCGTCGGCGGGGTCGTAGATGGGGTCGTCCTGGCGCGGCCCGATCTTGAGGCCGTAGTTGGCGGCCGTCTCGGGGATGAACTGCCACATCCCCTTGGCGATGCCCCACCGCGTGCGGGGGCCGATGGCGCCGCGGTTGTCGAAATCGCTCTCGACCATGGACAGGTAGAAGAACTCCGGCGGCAGGTTGTATTTCAGCATCGTCTGCGCGATCAGCTGCGGGTAGCCCTCCTGCTGTGCCCGGCGGATGGCCTGCTCGTAGCGGTGACGGCCCGACGGCGTCAGCCAGTAGGTCTGCATCTCCTCCCGCACCCGGCGGATGAACGAGGACGGGATGACGAACTCGCTTTCGTTGAAGACGCGGGCCACCTTGTGGATGACGCGTTCTTCGTCGGTGAGCCGGCGTCGGTAGCCCAGTTCCTCCACGTAGCCTTCGAGCAGGGCGATCTGCCGCTCGCGCTGGGCTTGCAGGCCTTCGAGCTGTTCTTCGAGCGAGGCGTCGCCCCGTTCGGCGATGAAGTGGCGAATCTTGAGGATCTCGGCATCGAGGGCGCGGACGCCGGCGTACACCTCGGAGAGCTGCGCTTCGAGGCGGTTGGCCCGGATCTGTTGCCAGACGGCATAGCCTCCGGCCAGCACGACCAGGATCGCCATGGCCGCCCCGATCCCGATCCACCGCTGCTGTTGCCGCTGCTGCACGACGCGGTAGGCCTGCCGGATCAGCATCGTGTGCTCACCGGCCGGCTCGTCGGAGTCGCCGAAGTAGTGCGCCGCCACCTCGTCGAGCGAACGCTGCCGGGCTGGTACGCCGCCCGCCGACGGGACGGCCGGCTCACGCGGCGCACCGGACGGCGGCAGGGGCGGCGGCAAGGCCGCCGAGGCCGGCGTCGTGGGTGCCTCGTGCACGCGGGTGTGGGCATCCGGGCGTACCAGGGTAGGCGCCGCCGCCTCCGGGGCGTCCTCCACCTGCAGGGTCAGCACCGGGCCGCCGTGACCCAGCTGAACGGCACAGGTGCCTTCCAGCCGCGCCCGGCGGATCCGCTCCCCGTTGAGGTAGGTCCCGTTGGCGCTGTTGCAGTCTACGATCCACCATCCCCCCTCCTCATAGACGACCTCCGCATGGTGGCGGCTGACCTTCGGGCGAAGCACCTGGAGGTCGCACCCCTCGCTCCGTCCGATGGCGAAGGCCCGGGTGAAGCGGCGTGGCGGCTGCGACGAGGGCGCATCGTCCACGCGAACATGGACAGCCGGGGGCGGTTCGGATGCGTCGGGCATGGTTCGAGTGCGCAGCGATGGAAACGTAACGTCGGGTCAGGCCTCGGCCCGGGGCACCTGCACGGCGAGCACGAGGCGTACGGGGTAGTCCAGCACCGCCGGCGGCGGCTGCAGGCGCACCGCCAGCACGTCGTAGGCGTCCGTGGCGGCTTCCGGGACGTACTCGACGTGGATGGCGTCGTCGGGCCATGCCGGGCCGGTGCCCTGCAGGAACCCCCGCAGGCGTCGCCGGAGCTCGACCTCGACGTCAGCCAGGTCGGCCCCGGGAGTCTGCTCGTGCTGGAACCGAAGCAGGAACTGCGCCGCCCGTGCCGTGAAGAGCCGGCAGGCGAGGGAAGCATGCGCCCACGCCTCGCGGTTGGCCTCGGCGCTGTCGTAATGGGGCGGGCGCGCCACCGTCGGGGCCTGCGTCAGGTAGACGACGTCCCGGTCGGGCCGGCCGCCGAGCACGACGAAGCCGGCATCGCGCAGCTCTCCCTGCTTCTGCTCGGTCAGCAGCGCGGCGAGCGGGGTCTGGCCGGACGGGCTCGGCCAGGTCGGCAGGTTGTCGAGGTGGCGTTCGGCGGTGCCGGCCAGGTGCGTCGGCCAGCCGGTGTCGGCGAAGCTCCGGGCCATGGCGGCGGCCACGGCCAGCGCCCCGCTGCCCCACAGGTACCCCGTCTCGGCATACCGAAAGGCGCGGACGGGGTGCCGGTCGTCGTAGGCGGGGCGCAACAGGAGGGGCGGCACGGCGAGGGCCAGGTGCTGCGCCTCCGGGCGTTGCCGGAGCTTCTGCCACGGGATGTACGCCGGTCCGTCGAGGTGCTGCCAGACGACCGGCAGCTTGTTCAGCCCGGTCGGTGCGGCCACGCCGAAGAACGTCGCGTCCACCCCCGCGATGCAGGGCACCTGCAGGCTGGCGGCGGTTTCCGCGAGGTCGGCCAGCAGGTCGATCTCCGCCGGTTCGTGCCCGAAGAGGTGCCCGAGGACGAGGGCCGTGAGGGGCACGTGCGTCCGCTCGGTGGCGCGATGCTCGGGGAGGAGCACCTGATGGTAGAGGGCCTCGGAGAGCGCCGCCTTCGGCGCGGCGAGCACGTCGAGGCGCAGGCCCTTTCGCGGGTCGAAGCGCTCCACGAGGAAGTGCAGCCCCCGCCAGGCCGCTTCCAGCCGGCGGAAGTCGGGATGGGTGAGCAGGGCATCGACCTGCCGCGCGATCACGTCGTCGAGATCCGCCAGGAGTCGATCGGCGGCCGAGGCGCTGGCGCGGGGGCGGTCGCTCGAAGGCCCGGCCAGCGCCCCGATGAGGGCGTCCGCCAGGCCCGTGGGCCCCGCCGCTCCGGGGTCGTCGGCCGGGGCCGGGCCGGGCGCGGCCTCACCGGCATCCACCATGCCGAGGAGCCGGTCCAGCGCGTCCCCGCCCTCGCCGGAGGACGGGCGTGTGTTGGCCGGCCGGGGCGACGAAGCCGGCGGCGGTGCCGCCAGCGTCCGGTAGAGCCGGTCGACTTCGTCGGGCTCGACGCCCACCGCCTCCAGACGTGCCCGGAACGCCTCCAGATCCGTCCGGCCTTCCTTCACCTGCGCCACCAGGTCGCGCAGCTGCAGCAGACGGGCCAGCACCGGCACCTGCCGCGCCACCTCCGCCGGATGAAAGGCCTTCAGCCCGTCGAAGTGCAGGTCCACCTCCAGCCGCTTCGGCGTGTCGCTGAGGTGGTTGGGCACCTCCAGGCGAAGCTGCGGTGCCAGACTGCGAAACAGGTCGGGAAAGGTGTAGCGATCGACCGAGACGACGCGCGATCCGGCCGTCCAGTCGGGCTGTGCACGAGGGGTGAGGTCGGCCACGTAGAGCACCCGCAGCGGCAACGCCTCGACCTCCCGGGCGGGCTCGGCCCGGGGCTGCTCGATGCGGGTGACGTCCGGATCCGACGAGATGCGTAAACCAATGGAGGGGCTGTGGGAATCCGCCATGACGGGGACCGATCGAGTGAAGGGGAAGAGGGTGTGGAACGACAGCGTGCGATCACGGCAGGGGCCATGACGAGCGAGGACGGGACTCACTTCAGCCCCAGCTCGCAGCGCTGGATGAGGCCGGAGAAGGCCTCCAGGACATCCTCATGAATGCCGATGCAGTCGTGTTCGTTTTCTTTGGAGATCAATGCCGGTTCGTGCTCTCGCGAGGCGCGCCGGGCGGCCTCCCGGACGTCCTCGGCCAGGCCCACCAGGGCATCCCGCGCCCCGGCGACGACGGTAACGGTGACCTTGTACGGATGCGTGGCGCCATCTCCCGGATTGCCCCCTCCGTAATAGAACCATTTATATTTTTCGTACGAGCCGGCCTGATGGTTCTGCACGATCTTCCCCAGCGCTTCGATCTCATCCCGCTCGCCCTTGCAGATCATCCGCAGCATCCGCTGGCTGTTACCGGCTCCCGGGGCAAGGGCCGCCACCTGATCCATCACCGGGCGCCGATACGCCATACGCGGCACGTTCTCGATCCAGTACTGCACCAGATCGGTCAGGTTCGTCCACGCCGCAGCGGTGACGTCGATGGCCCCATCGGCTTTCTCCAGCGCCTCCCAGCGCGCCCGCACCTTTTCGATGAGGTCGAGGGTGGAAGCGGCTTTGTCGAAGTGCGTCGTACGCCGGACGTACGTGTTCAGGGACTGCGAGATGGGGGTGACGATGGAGGCGATGAAGGTCAGGTAGGCTTCGGCGTGATGCCGTGTGAGTAGCTGGCCGCGGTGCTCGTTGGCCCAGGGGTGCTTGCCGTACGTCTCAAAGTCGGGCACGGTGGTGAGGGCGGTATGCCAGGGGGGGTCGAGCACCCCGAGCGGCCAGTGGTCGTCGCGGCCCTGCTGTTCGGTCTGGAGCTGCTGATCGGCGCGGGGCCGCAGCTGATCGTCCAGGGCTTCGTCCACCTGGCCGGCGAAGTGGGGCAGATCATACTGATGCGGGCCGGGCTGCCTGTAGGTTCGCCAGGGGCCATCGAGCGCGCCGTTCAGGTCCGCCCGGAGGCGATCCAGCGGCATGTCCGCATCGGCTGAGCGGACCCAGGCCTCGTGGCGTGTGCGCCAGTGGCGGCTTTCCAGGAAGGCCCGGAGCGCCGCCCCGAAATCCGCCCCTTTTCGGTAATGGGAATTGTGGGCCGGCGTCCAGCCGTCCGGCACCCACCCGAAATCCTGGATGTAGTCGAAGAAGGCCATGGCAGCAGGTCGGCAGCCGGAGGGGGTCGGTTGAAAGCGGGTTCACGCCCCGCCGTTGTGGGCCCAGTCGGCCACGTTCAGGCCGTCCCCGTCCGCGGCCGGGGCGGCCGGGAGGCGGGCATCCCAGGCGAAGGTGTCGAGCGGCGTCGGCGGACGGACTTCGACGAGGCCGGCGGCGGGCACGACGGACGGGTATCGGGTAAAGGGCTGCGAGATGTGGGCTACGAAGTCCACATAGGCGGCCACGGCGGGGCGGTTGAGCCATCCGTCCAGCGCCCGGATTCCGTCGGCATCCCGCCCGTGGAAATCGGCCGGCGGCCAGGTGACGTCCCAGGCACCCCGGATCGTCCATGCCACGTCGGCCGCCACCCCGAAAAGCATCGCACCGGCGTTGGCCTCCCCCTGCTCCTGCCATCCCCCACCCTCCTGCCGGACCGAGGTGGTCCAGACACAGAGGTACGCCCGGAAATCGTGTTCGTACTGCGCGTGCGTGAGCAGCGCCCCGCGGTCGGACGGGTGGCTTGCGTGGAACTCGGTGCCGGGGCAATCGACCCCAAACGCATCGAGTTCGATGCCGCCGTCCACCTCCCGGCGCACCAGGTGGGTGGTTCCGAGGGTAGCGCTCGCCCCACCGAGGGTGGCATTGCGGCCGGTGTCCAGCAGCGGCCCCGGCGGGCCGAGCGGGTCGGGTTCATGGCCGTCCTGCTGCCGGAAGTACCAGTCGGCAATGGGCTGGACGGCACCGGGTTCGTTGATGCGAAGGAGATGCGCCTCCCGCTGGTTCCGGACGAACAGCACCTCGGCGTGGCGGGGCGCGCCGTCGGGGACCTCGGCCATGTTGGTGTAGGTGCCGCGGATGGCCGTGTGGGTCTTGTTCTGAATCCACCCGGCACAGACCCGGTCGGCGCCGCGCCGCTTGTCCGGCCCCCCTCCGGTCACCCGCAGGCGTCCGGCGAGGACGGCACAGGCGTGTGCCCGTACGTGGTCGAGGGCGCCGGCGGGATCGGGGAAGGGCAGGTCACCCGTGCGGATCTTCAGGATGCCCTGCGGGGTGAAGCCCTGGAGCAGGATGGCCTGCTTGTGGGCGTCGACCAGAGCCACCTGAGGCTGCACGTCGCCGCCATCGACGGCCTCCACGCCGGCCAGCACCATGTTGGCCATGGCGAGGGTCGACTTCCCCACCGTCAGGCACAGATGGAAGGAGCCGACCCCGTCGATGGGGATCTTGAAGCCGCGTTCCTCACGGGGGCGGGTCGCCGCATCGCCCTGGTGCTGCACCCGATCCAGACACTCCAGCGGAGCCGTCTCGTCGAGGGCACTGGCCTGCGTCAGGTCGGCATGGTCGTCCTCGGCGCGGCGGATGTGCCACTGCATGGGCACCATCATCGGCTGCATGGTCACACGCATGAGTGCCGGCTGCTCGGGGGCCACGCTGCCCCGCACGAGCACGAAGGGCGGATTGTCGTCGAAGTTGCGTGACGCGTACACCCCGGCGGCGTCCGACAGGTCGCCGGCCCGAAAGGCCTGGCAGGGCGGTGGCGCCGGCGGCGAATCGTCGGCCAGGATGCGGGGGGTCAGAGACGGCGTGACGGGCAGCTGCGCATGCAGATCGGTGAAGCTTACGACGGTTGCCGTGCAGGCGTCGTGCTCGGCAGGCACGACCCGCCGCCCCGCCCGTCGAGGTACCGAGATCAACTGGATCGTCGCATCCTGCGGGGCCAGGCTCAGGCGTTCACCCTGCACCCACAGCGTATACCGATCTCCGTTGGCAAAAGCGTTGCGAGGGAGTTCGAATTCGCGGTAGTACGTCTTCTCTCCATCCTGCCGCACCGATACGTTAGTGCCTTTCTCCCTTCCACCCTGCCGGGCCGCATACAGCCCCAGCGGCGACTTGTGGGCGTCTCCCAGTATGCGGCGTGTTTCGCGGATAGGCCGTCCCAGACGTACCTTGAGCCGGGCATTGAAGCCGGCAGGGCGGACCACGTCGACCCGGAAGCGCAGCCCCTCACGTCCTGCTTTCAACGGAATCACCGCGCCGAAGTCCGCCCGGTCGCTAGCATCCAGGAGCTGGGGCGGCTCGTTCGGATCGACGCTGACGCTGTAGACGTCCAGGTACGGTGCCGGAGGCTGCTGCACGGTCAGTTGCACGGCAGCGTCCTGCACCAGGCTGGTTGCGCTGTGCAGACGCAGGCGCAGGGTGGCGTCGGTCAGGTCGCCTTCGGCATAGACCGTCGTTCCCCGGGCGAGGTCCGCCGCGGAGAACGCGTGCCCTCCCAGATCCAGGGCGCCCCCGCCTTCTTGCTGCAGGAAGAAGCGCACGCCCGGGTCCGAGCAGGACAGCGTGCCGTGGCCCTCGAACAGGCCTGTGGACCGCAGACGTACGGCCTGCCGTACCGGGTTGGCCGGCGGATGCAGCAGCACGGTCCCGGCATCGGCCCGGTAGGCATCGGGCATCTCCACAACCGGCTGGATGCGCCGGGCCTGCCCGCAGGAGGCGACGTGCAGCCGCGTCCCGCCGGCCTCGCTGCCGACGGCCAGCAGCAGCCGGGTGTTTTCGTCCGGAATGTCGGCGGCCTCCGTGCCATCATTCGCCTGGAGCACCCGGATGTAACGCTCGGGCAGGTGATGGTGCTGCAGCCGCTGCTGCATGGCATCTTTGATGCGCTGGACGTCGGTGATTCCCTGATCCAGCAGCGCCACACCGGCCTGCACGGCCTCGGCGAGCGGCGCGAAGTCGGCATCCTCTCGGAGCGGCGGCATCGGGCCGGCCAGGTCCGGCGGATCGCCGATCTGATACCGCGCCGGATCCGGCCCGCCCTGCCGGAGCCCGACCACGGTGCGAACGGCTTCCAGGATCGTCAGATAATATCGCTTGTGGAAGTTCTCCCCGGCGTTCATCAGGTCTGCCGCGTGCCGCTCCCCTTCGTCCGGCAGCGGCGGCCAGTCGGGCACCCCCTCGGCGGCACAGAGGGCGCGGAGGCGGGGCTGGCTGGGGGCAGCCAGCCGGAACTGCCCCTCGTCCCGGTACTTGACGTACTCGTCGGGCAAGCCCAGAGCGTGACCGAACTCGTGTACGGCAGCCCCGTAGCGCACCTCCTGCCCGAAGAAGTCGGCGGCCTGCTCGCCCGTGTGGTAGCCGAAGTACAGCCGCACCGCCCGGGCATCTTCCGGCGCCGCGTCTTCCGGTGCCGCGTCGGCCCCGGCCACGACGGGCGGCTCCTCCACGACGAGGTCGGCCGGCAGTCTCTGCCGCAGCACGGTGGCGACGGCGTCGGCGCGCCGCTGCTCCAGCGGCGGATCGCCACCCGGGTCCTCATCCGCCGCCCGGGAGCCGACGACGAACACCTTCAGGGTGACGGCCCGGTTGCGCGTCTGCACGTCCTCGGCGACCCGCCGCAGCACGTCGGCCACGGGAGCCGGCAGGACATCGGATCCCGGACCGAACGCCACCGCCAGCATCGGGGCATCCTGCATGGTGAAGCGCCGCACCGACAGCGCCGGCTCGTGCGGCGGGACCAGCGGCGGCGCCCCCGCGCCGTCCTCGTCCCCGGCCAGCGCCGTCGACAGATGGCGCAACTCACCGTTCAGCACCGCCCCGGACAGCGCGGGCCCGTGCGTCTCGTCGAACGCTGCCTCGAACAGCACCACGTTGGCCGCCCGGGAGCCTTCCCGCAGGCTCAGGTGCGACTGATTGCGCCCCTTCTTGAGAATCACCAGGAAATGTGCTCCGGACGCCTCGAAGCGACGCAGCACCTCCGGCGGGCCATCCTCGAGCGTCTCCATCCCGGAAACCGGCAGGGTGGCCTGCCCCACGACGTCGATCAGGAAGCGGACATCGAACGAACGCCCCGGACCGGTAAGCCGGTACCGGTTGGACCAGGTGCGCGTGCAGCGCTCGGCGAAGGCCCGGGCATACGCCCCCATGGACTGGCGGAACGGCTCTTTGCGATCCACCTCCATGACGAAGAAGGCTTTTACGACGACCTTCACCACTCCGGCAGCAGGATCGAACTCGAGCCCGAAACGGCCGAGGGTGGTACTCGGCACGTAATGCAGGAGCTTGTACTTATGCGGAATAGCCGGTGCCTGGATTCTGTTGCGCCCACCCAGCCCGATGGGCACGCGCCGGCGCGGGGCTGCGGCTCCGGCCCCGCCGGGTGCCGCCCCCCCGCCCTGATCCACCTTCTCGAACTGCGTGGGCGTCTCCGCTCCGCACGACGTACAGTGCGTCGGGCGGTGGCGGTGCTCTTCACGATGGCCGCAGGATCTGCATTGCCAGGTGCTCATGAGCAAGGGGGATGGGTGAGCGGACGGACCTACGACCCGTAAACCTCGACGAGCCGGTCGCGCGTGACGGCATCGACCTGCCCCGTGACTTCGAGCCCTTCGGCCTCCTGAAAAGCCGCCAGCGCCTGCTGCGTCGGCTCATCTAAGGTGCCCGTGCGCGCCAGGCGGTAGCCCAGGTTCGCCAGCCGCGCCTGCACCCCCGTCACCGTCTCGACGGGATCCAGATGGCCGACGTCGAGCACCCACTCCCAGGTCGCCTCGGGTTGCTCCGGATCGTGCCAGATGGTCAGGACGGCCTGGTCGGCGATGGCGGGGACCTCCTGCTCGACCAGGCCCGTCGATCCGGTGTTGCCGTGGAAGGTGAGGTTCCCGACCTGCAGGCGATAGTCCATGTGCGCAAACGGCTCGCCTTCCTCGTCTTCGAGGACGACGTGCACCTGCTCCATGCGGCGCTTCAACTGAAAGCGGTGTCGCTGCTCGGTGGCAACGGTGACGTACTTCTGCTCCTTGCCGGGGATGAACACCTGATCGCCGACGGCCAGCACATAGGGATTGGAGCGCTTCTGGCGAAGGTAATCGTTCTGTGCATGCTCGTAGACCGTCTTCCAGTCGGCAAAGCCATAACGTTCGGCGATGCTGGGAATCGACTCGCCTTGCCGGACGGTGTGCCAGTGCGCCATGTCAGGATACCGCGATCGGGAAAGGTCAGACCTGCGCCCAGTCGGTGGCGTTCAGGTCGGGGAAGGTGATCTCACAGGGGCCGGGGTCGATGCCGCGGACGCGGGCACGCCCCTGGCGGTCGAGCCGGCCGGTGATGGCTCTGCCGGAAGCGGTGCGGATCCAGTACGCCTCTCCCCCCACCGGCTCCCCCTTTTCGTCGACCAGCTCGATCTCGACCCAGGTGGTCACGACGGATTCCGGCGGCGGGGCCTCCGCCGGGCCGCCGGGGGTCGACTGCTGCGCGGACGAGGTCGCCGCAGGCTCGCGTCCCGCCGCCGATCCTCCCTCTTCGGCCCCACCGGCCCCGCCCTCGCGCGAGGTCCCGGTTCGCACCCCCCGGACCGCCCGGAAGGACGGCGTGTACCCGGCACCGGCAATGCGCCCCCCGGCCATCAGCCGGGCCACCTGCCCGAGGACCTCCTGGTCGGTCAGACGGTCCACCCCCCGCAGGCCCATCTCTTCATCGAGCAATCGCCGCAGGGTCGCCATGTCCTGTGCATCGGCCCGATGCAGGCGGAGATGGGCCAGCGCCTCGGCTTCATCGGGCAAGACGAGCAGGTCCACCCGCTCAAATCCACCGTACAGGGTGCGGGACATAGGCAACGCGTCCTTCCGTGGATCCGCACGACCCGCGTGCCCCCGGCAGCGCCGGACCCGTCCCGGAATGTGAGAGAAACGCCAGAGATGACGAAAGGATGGTACCCATTTCCAGCGCCGGGTGCAACCGCCGCGCCGTTCAATCCAGCGGCTGGAAGCTGCGCATCATGCGCTCGACCTGCGGCCCCAGGGTCTTGCGGGTTTTCCGGGTGAAGGTCGCCGTCAGGATATAGCCCCGGGTGCCGTGCAGGACGTAGATCTGTTCCTGGTACAGGCGTCGCTCCTCGGCGGGCCACCAGACGAAGATCGCCCGGTAAGCCGGCACGCCGCCGTCGAGGTGGATCGGCTCCCGGAGTAGCAGGCGGCATCCCTTCAACTGCTCCTCGAGCGCCTGCATCTGCAGATCCGCGAAATCCACGAGCGGCATCTCGGGCAGATCAGCACTCATGGTGACGGTGATGTTGTGCTGGATGCCGTCGGTTACGGGTCCGGCCAGCACGTGGATCGTCTGATCGCGCCAGTCCTCCCCGATCCCCATCACGAACGTGTGGCCGCGATAGACGAGCGGCGGCGGAGGCTCCGCCATCCGGGCCGCCGGTGCGCCCGTCGACGGTGCGCCCGTCGCCGGTGCCGGGCGCCCGGGCCCGCGCGGCGCCCCGGCCTGCGGGGCCGCCTTGCCGTCTTCGGGCGTCGCCTTGCCGCCTTCGGGTCCTGCATCCTCGCCTTCGGGCGGCCCCTTGCTGCCTTCGGGCGGCGGAGACGCCGGTTTGCGCTCGGCGAGGTGCCGGTAGTATTCGGGGATTTCAGGGGGCATGTCGATCACCTGTGCCTGGTCTGCCGGAGGTCCCTGCAAAGCACCCGCAGGCCGTTTCGCATCGCCTGCCGAACGTCGTTACGGTTTAATCTACCGAGGTGCTGTCTTGTATGGAATAGATGCCGGGGCGAACCGTGGAGTTCGTGACGAAGGCCCCGCTGGCGGGCAGGTAGAGGCCGTGCTCCGGGTCGATGATCAACCGCACCCGCAGCTCATAGTCGACCAGCCGCACGCCGAGGCGTCGGGGCTCGGCCTGCACGGTGAACGAGGTAACGGCATCTCCCCGTGCCGGCGAGAACGAGACGTAGCTCCCGGAGCCCGGCGCCGGACCCAGCCAGGCGTACTCCCGGGCACGGGGCCAGACCACCGCCCGGTAGGACTCCCGGGGCGAGGTCTGCCCCTGGGGCATGACGTCCACCTTGACCTCGAAGGCCAGCCCGCCTTCCTGGTAGGTCGGGTAGACGATCCCGCCGCTGTAGGTGCTGGGGCCGATGTAGGTCTTGAAGCCGGCGATGAGGCGCAGCAGGGCCAGCCGCTGCCGCTGCCACCGCTCGGGGCTCTCGCGCCGTCCCGAGGCGTACCGCAACGCGGGCCAGGGCTGACCGGCCATCCAGGACTTGCCCGTCTGGTCGTCCCAGTCGCCCTCGCCGTAGGCCGGCCCGAGGAAGCAATGCCGTGCGAAGAGCTCCAGGTCGTTTTTGCTCCAGACGGCCAGCACGACGGAGCCGAGCAGCATGAACCCGGCGGCGATCCAGCCCACGGGGCCGGCCCAGCTCGCCACGGCCGCGCCCGTGAGCAGCGCGGCGCATTCGGCCGCCGCCACGGCGATCACGAGCACACCGGCCACCGCCTGGATGCCGTGCCCCACGGCCGCCCCTGGATCGCTGGCCTCCCACGCATCGATGGTCTGCATCGACTGGGACACCATCTCGACCCCGCCGAGCACCAGCCCTACCGGGCCGGCCAGCACCCGCGCCCCGGTCCCCAGAAACTGGTACGCGCGCACCGAGCGCGACGCCACCAGCAACTCGTACTCGTCCGTACTCAACGCGCCCACGATGCGCCTCCCTTCCTGGCTGAGGCGTTCGACGAGGTCGCGCTGCGCCGGGTTCATCCGGGCTTTTAGCACTTCACGCGTGTTGCGCGCCAGGAAGTCGGCCACCTTGATCGGCGTCTCGACGTAATCCCGCATCCGGGCAAATCGGTCGTAGCCGGTTTCGTAGGTGCGGCCCTCTTTGTGATAGTCCTTCAGGGCGATCAGCAGCGTGAGGGCCTTTTCCAGCTGGCTGACGTGGCCGTAGAGCGTCAGGCGCTCGGACCACGTGTTCAGCCCGGCGCGGCGATGGGCCAGCCGGTAGTTGGGGCCTTCGGGCAGGATCGACTGGTAATGCTCGATGAGGCCGGCCGAGACATCCAGCGCCAGATCGCGGGCGGCCAGCAGGTCGCTGGTGCCGAGGGACTGCGTCGGGATGTTGATGTTGCCCAGCTGCGCCCCCATGTCCCGGGCGGGGTGGCGACTCCGGGCGATGGTGCCGGGGGCGAGCGTGGTGCTGATGGTCAGCAGAATGCCGTCACCGACCCGCCGGGCGGCTTCGGTGGGGCCGCGGATGCCCTCGCCCTCGCGGACGTTGCGGATCGGGATGCGGGCGGCGGGGCGCAGGGGGTCGTCGGCATCGCCCCCGTCGCCGGTCAGCCAGGCGATGAAGCGCTGGCCTTCCTGGCAGCCCAGGAGGTCCCGCAGCACATGCGCCCAGTGCACCAGGCCGAGGCTCAGCAGGCGGTCGCCGCCCTCCTGGCAGGCCTGCTCCACGATGCGGTGGGCCAGGCTGTAGCGCAGGAGCATGACCAGGCGCAGGCCGGCCCGGTTGGTTTCCTCGCCCAGGTACTCCAGCGCCGCCCGGTATCGCCTCGTCCAGGCCTCCGCGATGTTGCTGCCCTCCGCACCGGAGGGGACGGGCAACGTGTCGTCGGCCACGTCCCAGCTATCCTCCTCCCAGGCGGGGGGATCCTCGGACACCATCCGGCGGCCGATGGCCTGCTGGAGCGTGGCGGCGACGAACGCCTTGGCCTGCTCATCGGCGTCGCGGACGAGCTTCTGCTGCGCCGCGAGGATCGGGAGGTAGTCGAAGTCGACGAGCTGCGCCGCCCAGGCGAAGGGATCGACCAGGGGGATGATCTCCACACGGCCCCGCGGCGCCCGCGCAAAGGAGCGCTTGACCGTCGTGGCCCAGGGCTGCAACCCCGCCGGCGTGGCCCAGTCGATCCCCTCGGGCAGGGCGCCTTCCCGGGCCGAGGCCAGGCGGCGGTCATGATCCGGCGAGGCCAGCAGCAGCCGCAGCGCCTCCGGGCCGAGCCGCACCGGGGAGAGGAAGAAGTGCCAGGGATGCTGTGTGGGATCGGGAAGCAGGTTGAGGTACCCCTCGAACGGCTGCGCCCCCTCGGACACGTACCGCCCCTCGGCCATCTGCGTGTAGACCATCCCCCCGAACTGGACGCCCTCCGGCCCCTCGACGGGCGCGCGGGCGAAGACCTCGCAGTAGTGGTGCAGGCTCCCCCCTTCCTCCTTCAACACGTAGATCCACTTGTCCCGGATGGGCACCGCCGGCAGCAGGTAGACGCCCTGCCCGCAGGTGGGGCACGACTCGGGCAGGTCCTGCGGGCGCCCCTGTGCCAGGGCCTTCAGCGCCCCCCACTTCTCGCGGGGCGCCAGGAGGTTCACCATGTCCCGGTTCTCGGCCGTGATGCGGCCATGCGTGCGGGCCGAGCAGGACGGGTTGACGCACGTCAGGAGGTAATCCGTGGTGTCGCGGGACTGCCGGCCCGAAACCTGCCCGTAGAAGAGCAGGCGGTTGTGCGCCTCACGCCAGCGGGCCTGCACGCCCGGCTCCCGATCCAGCGTCCCCTCCCGATCTCCGTCGACGCGTCTGACGTGTTCCTGCCACGTACCGTTGAACCACCGCGGTGCCCCGTCATAGAGCCGCTCGGCGAACCACACCTGAAACCGGGGCAGCCGATGCTGCACGCTCTGGCCGGAGGTGGCGCGCAGGCGCGCGGGGCGTTGCGTACGGGTTTCGCTCATGGCTCTCGGGATGAAGCGGCGGGAGACGGGCTACGATGAAGCCTCTCCGGAGGCCTGTTCCCCGTCTTCGGGGTCCGGACTCGGCAGCAGGAAGTCGGTCAGGGGGCCGCCGGCGTCGGCTTCGGACTCCGGGTACTCCACCCACAGCGGGCCGGGCGGCAGATCGTCCGCCTGCAACCGCCCCTCCGCATCGAGCCGGCCCTCGCGCGTGGAGCCGTCGGCCAGGTGCAGCACGTAGGGGTGCTCGGCGATGGGCGCACCCTGCTCATCCACCAGACGCACCTCCAGGCGATCCTGGAACGTCAGCTTCTCCGAATCCGCCATGACGCCGTGGACAGACACGCGGAAAAAATACTCGGGCGCCGTGTAACCCTGTTCGAGTTCGTCGTCCGTCGGGATGTCGTCCGTATCCTCCACGTACTCGAAGGCCCATTCCGTCTCAACCTTGCCCTTCTGAACGAGGACCGGCAGCTTCGTGACCAGGTCGTGGGCCCCGTCGGCATCGTGCTCGAAGATGGTGATCTCCGCCTCGGTGCCGTCGGGCGGGCCTTTCACGTCGGCCGTCAGCGTCAGCAGGTCGCCCCGGCGGGCTTCCTTCGCGCTCCAGCGGGCGTTTTCGATGGTGATGGGCGGCATCAGCAACAGCGCGCCGGACTGCATGGTGAGGCCGTGACGGGGCAGTTTCACCTCGGCGAACAGGGCCGCCTCAGCCCGGGGCGGCACGAGGATCTGGGCGGCGAGGCGGTTGGCGTAGAGCTTGTCTTTGAAGGTGCCGTGCGTCTTGCCGCTCTGGTCGGTCAGCTTGATCTCGACGGGGGCGCCGTTGCCCACGTACTGCGTGAACACCATCAGGCCGACGCGGGCCCCGGGCGCGGCCATCAGCCGCGTCCACATGACGCGCTCCAGCTTCGAGGGCAGTTTGACCTCGGTCGTCTCGTTCGTCTGTCCCTTGTGCGTCTTGGCCATATCCTTCCGGCGTTCGCGTGTGCAAGACAGCCCTATTCGTATTCCATCGGGGTGAGATCGAACAGCTGGCTGTCGGAGGCGACGACCAGCCGCTTGGGCGATACCAGCACCGGCGGCGTCCGGAGCGTATCACCGGGCCCCTCGAACACCAGCCGCCGCTCGCCCGTCGCCGGGTCCAGCGCCAGGATGCGCGGCCCCGCGGTGACGAGCACCTGGTGATTGGCGGTGACGACGGCACCGGCAATGGGGGCTCCCGCGTTCTGCTGCCAGCGCTGCGTGCCGTCCGGCTCGACCGCTACCACCTCGTGCTCCAGCACGACGTACACGGTCCGATCGTAGCCGACCATCGGAGGACGGTACGCATCGCCCGGCATAGCGGGAATGGGGACGTTCAGGAACCGCTGGCCGTCCGGCGTGAGTCCCCATAGCGCACGCGTTTCGACGCCCTCCTCCGCTTCGTCGGGGACTCGCACGATCAGGTACATCAAGCCGGCCTCGTCCAGGCTGATCGCCAGCGGTGTAAAAACGCTTTGCAGATCGGCGGTCACCTGCAGCGCCTCGTCCACCAGAAACAGGTGGTTGGGGGCGGTGAGCACCAGCCCTGAGGCGCCGACGGCCGTCAACATCGGCACGGGCCGCGTCATCAACGTCTCCAACCGGCGGTTCGAGAGCAGCATCTGCTCCTCGTCCGTCCGCAGTGGGTTGCCCAGGGTATGCAGTTCCAGAATCGTGTACTCCGGCGAGCGCGTCGCGCGGTGGGACATCACCGGCAGTTCCGTGCCGACGAGCCACAGACGCTCGCCGTTCGCCCGCAACACCGACCGATTGTACCCCTGCCCGAACATGGGAAAGAGGAGAAACTGTGGCTCACCGGTTGCCAGATCCCAGGCCTTGATGAAGCCAGTATGGTCGTTCGTGTAGAACCGTTCGTGCTCGGGATCCACGACCACCTCGCCGTCCTCCCGGCCACCCCGTGCCAGCGGCGTGCCGTCCCGGTCGACAAGCTGCCAGGCTTCGCTCTGCTGCACGAGTAGCCGCCTTTCCACGTGCAGGACGAACTCGGCGGCATAGGCGTTGTCGAGCGGCAGCGTGGCGGCCACCTCCCAGATCCCGTCAGGCAGGGCGGCGGGCAGCCGGCTGTTGCGCTGCCCGTTCGCGAACGGCCGTGTATACATCCCGTCCCCGTCGGCGGCGGCCGGCGGCGGCAGGACCCATTCGGCGTCGGCATCACGAATCACTGTCGGGGCCACGTCGAGCGCGATCGGCTTTTCTACGTCGGTGCGGTAGAATGAAATGTCCATCGTCGGATCCAAAGGCTGGGCCTGGCAACTCGCAAGGGCGATCAGGGTGACACTCAGCAGGTATGCACGCATCTTATCACCTCCTGCACGGCCGTGCGCCGCGGGTCATAGGCTGTGGACGTTGGCCCCGGGGATGACGGCGCGCGCGATCGGGATGTAGCTGTTCGGGTTGGTGCGCACCGAGACCCCGTCGGCCAGCCCGAGCATGTGGGCGAAAAAGCGGGCGAACACGTGCGGCGGCTGGTTGCGGGGGAAGTGCAGCTTGAAATCGCTGGAGAACAGCCCGCTGTCCCACTCCGGCACACCGCTGTCCGGCACGTCCACCTTGATGTGCTCATCGTCATCTCGGGGATCCTCGGCTGAGTAGTCGTCCACCAGATACCGGGGCGAGAAGTGTAGCAGGCAGCGGTTGTACGTCTGCCCGCTCACCGACCCGGTCGCGTAGAATTTGTAGTTGAACCGGAGGTTGAGCTGCGCCTGGACCGCTGTAAGCCAGTTGTGGATGGTCGTGTTATTGTCGACGTCGAAGTCGAACTCCATCTTGACGATGACGACGATGATGCCGTCGAAAGTGCCGGGCTTGCCGGCCCGCGTCGGCAGAACGTTGGCACTGAAATGCTCCACGCCGAGCGGGTAGAAGAAGACGTCGTAGCGGCCGTGGTCGCCCCGCTCCTGATTGCGGGCGGCCCGCAGGGGAAAGTTGACGTGGCTCTTGCGCGGCGCATCGGCATGATGCGGCAGGCGGTAGGTGTGGGCGCCATGCACCACGTCGAAGTCGGTGCTGCGGCCCTGCAGGTCCCACATCCACTCGGAGAGATGCCAGAAGAAGCGCGCCCGGATCTGCAGGTTGCTCACCATCATCGCCCGGTGATCGATGACAAACGGCGCGCCGGGCGAGAAGCTGTCGAAGCCCGGCAACCACGGAACGGGCAGCGAGGTCGGGCTCGTCTGTTCCACGTACTCGTCGCCCAGGCTTCCTCCATGCCCGGTCTCATGCGCGAAGGTCGACACGTTGCTCAACGTGATGCCGTGCCCGAAGGTCGTCGTGGTCAGTTGGTTGTCGGTCTGCGACAGCGCTCCTTCGCCCCGGCTGGCGCTCATGTAGGCCCGGACGCTCTGGTAAATGCCCATTTCATAGTGGGAGATCGCTTTGGGCAGATCCTGAGCAAACCAGAGCGATCGCACGTGCAGCTTCAAGCTGGCGGCGGCCGCGGCCCGCAGTTCGGCCGGACCGGGGTTGCGCGAGCCGTCCGGGCCGTTCCACCGGGTCAGCAGGTTGCTGATGGCCGTTCCCACCCAGGCGCGCGCGGCGTTGCCGGACAGCCCGAGCGGCGTCGCACCGGACTCGAACGTGGCGTTGAAGTTGAAGAAAAACCGGAAGTAGTTGAGGCACTGCCCGATCTCGGTCACGTTGTCCGAGGCGATGTCGCAGCAGCGCAGCAGGACGAGATCGAAGCGTCCGATCCCGCGATCGTCCGACGTCGAGCCGGTCCACCACTTGCCGTGCCGCTGCTCGTAGAGCGGATGGATGGTGATGAAGGGCCGCTGCGAGGCAGGCGGCAGCCCCGGCCGCGTAGTGCCGGGTGTGACGAACGTGCTCGATGAGGCGAACACGTCCAGGTACCGCACGCCGGCCCGCGCCCCGACGACGCCGTTCGGCGTATCCGGGAGGCGCTTGTCGAACACGTCGAACAGGTTGCCCTGCGTGATGACGAGCCGCGTCCAGTCGGGGTAGTCGGCGATGTAGTTGCGGTCCGTCTCCTCGCTGGGTCGCTGGGTGAAGTAGCTCTGGTTGTTGCCGGCGTCGGGCTTGTAGAGGCCGACGTTCGAGAGGTTGGCACTGCTGGGGCCGCTCTGGGCGAAGGTGTTGCAGAAGATCGCGACGCGGTTCTGCACCTGTGTGTCCGGTGTCCACGTGATCGGCTGGAGGCTCGCGTCGGTCAGCACGATGTCGTCCAGCGAGAACAGCAGCGGCTGCGCGTCGGTCGTCGTCTCGCCCGCCAGATCCTCAAAGCGGCCCGACCGAGCGGCCGGCGCCCCGGTCCCGCCCGAGAGCCGGGTGAAATAGGTGCGCGACTTCCACACAGGCGGCAGGTCGTAGTACGCCAGCCGGTTGGCGTTCGGCTGGTCGAAGTTGGTGGTGACGGCATCGCCCCGGTTCAGGCCGACGTCCGAGGAGGCGGCTGCGCCGGACTTCGTCACCAGGCGGCGGGAAGGGCTGGACGAAGTGCCGGTGGACTCGATGTAGGTCTGCTCGATGGTGCGGAACTGGAGCAGCTTCTTGTTGTCCGGCACGCTCGGGGTCGTGAGGATCCAGGGCAGGCACTGGCACGCCTCGGCCGGGGTGACCCAGTTGCTGCAGGTGTCCGGCTGGCCGGTCGTCATGGCGTCCCGATCCCGAAAGCCTTCTACGACGAGCGCCGGCGTGCTGAGCTTCTGCTTGAGCCAGCGGTCGAAGTACAGCAGCTTGAAATAGAGCCAGCGGGGATCGAGCACCACCTGCACCGGGCTGGCCGCCGACCCGATCCGGGCGATGCTCGTGTCGTCGAGGCGCTGGAAGGTGCTGGTGCCGTCATCGTAGGTGTCGGCCCCGGTGACAGCCCATTCCGCATCGGCGAGGCGGAAATCCGGCGGCAGCAGAAAGAACGGCCCGAGGTGGCCCCGCACGGCGTCGGCGGCCAGCAGCCGCTCGGCGCCGCTCGTGCCGTGCTGGGGGCTGGCCATGTATGCTCCGCCGGGATACGTCGCCGCCGGAAACTGGAAGCGCAGCGTGAACCCCTGCCGCTCGCGCAGCGCGAAGAACTCCAACAGCCCACCGGCGCCGATGATCTGCTGCTCGCTGTCGCCGTTCGCGTATTCGACCGTCACCGGGCAGCCCTCCGGGAAGGCGCGCTCGTTGCCCTCCGGGTCGATGTAGGTGATCGTCAGAAACACGTGGACGGCGACCCCGCTGGGCATTGGCAGCGGCTGGATAGGCACCGGGGTGACGCAGTACATCTTCTTCTCGTACAGCTCCACACAGGCCCCCCGCGGCGATCCGCAGTTCACTACCGGCTCCTCGCCCGGGTCGAAGAACAAGATCTCCACCCGGCGGTCGATGGGCGACTCGTAGTTCTCTTGCCGGTCCTCCGTGATCGGAAACTCCTCGCCGCAGCCGATGGCTTCGCAGTTCGTAAACTGCAGCGCCTGCTGAGCCGCCGCCAGCCCCGCCGCGTCCGTCCCCAGGGCGTGCTGTAGTTCCAGCATGTACACGTCGAAGAAGGCCCCCCACGTCTGCCGGCCCACCTGCCCGTCGACGTCGATGTCGTTTGGGAAACGATCGTCGGCGTTGTACTGTGTCTGGAAAGCCTCGACGGCGGCGTGAGTCTGGGCATCGTGCACGTTGGTCTTCCCGCCCGGATCGCAGTTCCACCCGAGGCTGTGGGTGAGCCAGATGAGGATCTGCTGGTAGTCCTCGACCTTGCTTTTCTGCCGGCAGATGTCCACCCAGCCGTCGCGGTCCCCACGCAGCGCAGCACGTACGTTGTCGGCCCGCATCTCGGAGAGGACCTGGTTGTAGCCGGTGGCTCCGCTGCGGTCCGTATGCCCGACCACCAGGATTGACTGCTCGGGGTGATCGCGGTGGTGCCGGTAGCAGGCGTAGAGCACCGCGAGGCCCGTAACGCGTTCCTGCTCCGCCGTCGTCCCCTCCTGCGGCGCCGCGATACCGTAGTCGGGCAGCATGACGGCGCTGTCGTGATGGAAGTTGAGGTCTTCCACCTCCACCATGTGGCACGTAAAGCGGGTTTTGACCTGAATCTTGTGCGTCTGCCCGGTCAGCAGACGCGCCAGCTTTCCGAACTGCCGCCGTGTAATATCAATGATGTCGTCTCCCATACACCCTGGTCCCTATGTCTCGGTTTACACGTCGGCCTCGTAATCCGGCAGGTTGGGCAGGCGGAGCTTGTGGAAGCCGGGCGGAATGCCCTCTTCACGCAGCTTCCCGCTGCCGTCCAGCGTCCCCTTGCGGATCTCCCCGTTGGAGAGGTACAGGATGTAGTCCTCCCCCGCCAGAGCGTTGCCGTCTTCGTCGACGACCTCGACTTCGATGTAGTCCTCGCAGTGCAGCAGCCCCGACCGGGCCTTGCAGGCGCCGACGATCACCTCGAAGTAGAAGTCCGGCGAGGCGTACGCCGTGGGCTCGTCCGGGCTGCTCATCGTTCCCTCCGGCGGGACGAGCACGCCGTCTTCGGCCTCCGGCGGTTCCGGCGTCCAGGTACCGCTCACCTTCCCCCCCTGCACCGTCTCCGTCCACTCGTCGACCAGGACGTCCGGGCCGCGCACGTCCCGCCGGAACACCTGGATCACCGCCTCCGTGCCGTCCTCGAACCCGTCCACCGTGGCCTCCAGGTCGACGGACTCCCCGACCTTCTCGGCCGTCTTGGACCATTTCGCGTCCGTCACGCTCATCAGCACGACCTCGCACGCGCCTTCCTTCGGCAGCGCGTCGCGGCGCACGCGGCCGTCGAGGCGCAGCACCCCTTCCGTGGCCTTTTTGTCCGGGTCCGTGAACCGGTAGGCCACGCCGCTGACCGGCAGCCCGGCCTTGTCGACGAACTTGAACTCGACCCAGTGCGCTTCCTTCGTGACCGACTCCAGGTTGTTGAACGCCGCCGCCGCCGCGCTGGCCTGGGCGGCCGCCGCCCCACCGCCACCGCCGCCCCCGCCGGAGGAGGCCGAGCCGGCGCCCCCGGCCCCGAGGATCACCGTCGGCGCCCCCATCACCACCGAATCCGGCGGCCCGACGCACACGCAGATGCACCCCATGGTCGTCGCCGGCCGCCCGCCGATCAGCACGGTGGGCGCGCCCGGCATGGAGATGGGACCGCCCACGTGCGGGATCGGCGGCACGCCGGGCGTCACCATCGGGCAGACGTGCATGTCGCCCAGAACGGACGCGGGCATCCCGCCGATCAGCACGGTCGGGACGCCGGGGCCGACGATCAGGCCTCCGTGGGCGCAGGTATCGGTCAGGCGAGCAGCGGGGCCGGGCATGGGATGAGGGAATGGGTTCCTGGGGAATGCGTTGCAGGGGTGAGGTCGCGAGAAGGGGCGCGGGCCGGCCGCCCACCGCCCGTTGCCCGGGGCGCGCCTAGTTGATCTTCACCAGCGCCCCCTGAATCGTGTTGATGGCCGACGCCTTGACGTTCACCAGCGTCCCGGCCACGTCGTTCTGGACGCTGCCCTCGGCTTTCACCATCAGCCCCTTGATCGTGTGGTTCATCGACGCCTCGGAGTCCAGGTTCATACCGGCCTTCTGCGTGTAGTTCATGCCCGCCTCGGCGCTGAAGTTCATGCCCGCCTCGGCCTTCAGATCCATCCCCGCCTTCGCCTCGTAGTTGGAGCCGGCTTCGGATTTGATGTTGCCGCCCGCCTTCACGGTGGTGTCGGCCGAGGACTCGATGTTGATCGTCGTCCCCTTGATGTCGATGACGCCGCTCTCGGCCAGCATCTCGATGTCCCCCTGCGCCGTCTTGATCGTGAGCTTCTTGTTGCCGATGTCGATCTGAAAGAGGTTGTCCCCGCTCTCATCGACCATCGTCATCAGCTTCTCCTTGTCGTCGATGGTGAGGCGATGACCGGCCTCGCTCTGCACGTCGATCCGGCCTTCGCCGGCGTTCTTCCCGTCCTGCATCTTGACGAAGTGCCCGGCGGTGGTTTTGACCTCGATGCGGGCGTTCTTGTCGTCGAGCGTGATCCGGTGCTTCTTCGTCGTCTCGATGAGGATAGCGTCCTTGTCGTCGTCGAAGAAGAGGCGGTGGTTGTCGGGGGTGTTGAGCGTGATCTGGGCCTTGTCTTTCGTGTCGTCGAGGATGAGCTGGTTGCCGCCGGCGGTGCGGATGATGTTCTGCATCTTGTTTTCCGACACCACGGGCGACTTGTTCGACGGGTTGGGGGCGGCGCCGACGATGACGGGGCGGTTGATGTCGCCGTTCTCGAAAGCCAGCAGCACCTCCGCGCCGGCCAGGCTGGTCAGATGGGTGCCGTAGTTCGGCCCGGCCGAGGGCTGGAGCAGGCGCACCGGCAGCGAGGCGTTGCCCTGGGCCGCGTCCCCCTTGTCGAAGGCGAACCGCACGCGGTAGCGGCCTTCCTCGTCGATGTAGGCGTAGTCCCCGCCGGCGCTTTCGAGGCGCGCCGTCGCCAGGCCCGGGATGGTGGGCACGGGGGTGACCCGCGGCGGCCGGTAGGGCACCGTGGCCGGCTGGGCGACGAAGCGGTTGTGGTAGCCCTGCTCGCTGGCACCGTCGAACCCGGCCCCTCCGCCCATAGCTTCCTGCTGGGAGCCCTCGTGGACGACCCGCGTGATCAGGTACTCGGCGTCCAGGTCTTTGCGGTAGTGCTCGTACAGCGTGAAGGTGAAGCCCGGACGAAAGGCGACGCAGTTGCCGCGGCCCCGCAGGAGGCGACGCCGGCACTCGAAGCGCTCGGCCTGCAGGCGCGCCAGGCGCTTGCTCTCGGCGGTGTCGGCGGCCCGATCGCCATACTCGTAATGCCGCCCGGGCATGTCCTTGTGCACCACCTCCGTCCCCTCGATCGTCGTCTCGGGCGTCATGTAGTTGTAGTCCTTGACCAGAACCTCCCCCGTCACGATCTGCTCGCGGTAGATGAGCTCGTTGATGTACTCGGCATCGCCCGTCTGCATCCCGGCGCCGTCGCGGAAGGGGATCTTGTCGTCCTCGATCCGCGGGTGCCCGGCGCGGTCGTCCGTGATGACCAGCACATCGACGTCCGTGTGGTCGAAGAAGTAGCAAAGGCCATCCCGTTCCATGAGCCGGCTGACGAAGTTGAAGTCCGTCTCGCGGTACTGGACGCAGTATTCGATCGGCGGGTAGGAGGCGTGCAGGTCCAGCCGGACGTCCGCCGCGCTCAGGCCGGCTTCCTCGAACACCGCCCCGAGGATGTCCGGCAGGGACTGGTGCTGGAAGATCCGGCTCTGGTACAGGAGGTTCAGGCGCCAGAGCCGGGGCACGAGCACCGCCCGGTAGAGGAAGAAATCCCCGGTGCGACCGGCTTGCTCCAGGTGCGAGACGATCCCGTAGCGCGGGACGCGCTCGGTGCCGCGCAGGAGCGTGAATGTCGCCGCGTGGTTGACCACCGCCGAGAAGTCGATGTCGGGGTCTTCCGACACCAGCGTCAGTTCGAACCGGAACGGTTGCGAGAGTTCTTCCAGCCCGGAGAACCGGACGACCTGGAAGGTGTCGGCAGGCAGCGATTCGGCTTCGAAGTAGAAGCGGGAGACGTTCGCGTCGAGTTCGGGCATGGCCTTGGAGCAGCGTCGGTCTTCAGGGATGCACTACACGGAGATCGGCGACTCCCCGGCATCGGGAGCCGGCATCAGGCAAAGGTGTAGGTAAAGTTACCCTCCGCGTCGATGCCGAGTTCGAGGCGGCCGGGCTGGTGGCCTTCGACGAGGTTGGCGAGCAAGGCCCGGGACGCCTCCGGCAACACGTTGCGGTCGATGATGAAGTCGACGTTCCGGGCGCCGGTATCGACCTGCGTGCACCGCTCGGCGATGCGCTCGACGACGTCGTCCTGGTAGTCAAAACGGATCCCGTGGGCGGCTTCGAGGCGGCGGGCGATCTTGCCCAGCTTGAGGCGCACGATGCCCTTCATCGTCTCCCGGTGGAGGGGATAGAAGGGGACGACCTTCATCCGCCCGAGCAGCGCCGGCTGGAAGTGCTCGGCCAGCGTCGGGTGGATGGCCTGGCGGATCTGATCCGGCGTGGGCCGCTCGCCCTCGGGGCTGACGTAGGTGATGATGTCGGAGGCGAGGTTGGAGGTCATGATGATGATGGTGTTGCGGAAGTTGATCTCCCGCCCCTCGCCGTCTCGCATGAAGCCTTTGTCGAAGACCTGATAGAACAGGTTCATGACGTCCCGGTGCGCCTTTTCGACTTCATCCAGCAGGATGACCGAGTAGGGGCGCTGGCGCACCGCTTCGGTCAGCACCCCGCCCTCGCCGTAGCCGACGTAGCCGGGCGGCGACCCTTTGAGCTGGGAGACGGTGTGGCTCTCCTGGTATTCGGACATGTTGATCGTCGTCAGGAAGCGCTCCCCGCCGAAGAGCAGATCGGCCAGCCCCAGGGCCATCTCCGTCTTGCCGACCCCGCTCGGGCCGACGAAGAGGAACACGCCCAGCGGGGCGTCGGGGTTGCCGAGGCCGGCCTTGGCCGTTCGGATGCTGTCGGCCACCTGGGCGATGGCTTCTTCCTGGCCGAGGATGCGCGTGCCGAGTTGCTCCTCGATGGCGAGCAGCCGCGAGGCGGTATCCCGCACCATGTCGCCCACGGGGATGCCCGTCCAGTCGGCCACGACCTGGGCGGCCACGTGTTCGTTGACTTCGGCGTGCACCATGGGCTCGTCCTCCTGCAACGCCGCCAGCTCCTGTTGCAGCGCCGTCAGCTCTTCCCGGATCGCGCCCAGCTCCTCGGCCAGCGGCTCGGAGGCGCCGTCGCCGGCCACCATCGTCTCCGGCCGGATCAGGCGGCTCCGCACGTCCAGGATGCGCCGCACCAGGTCTTTCTCACGTTCCCAGCGCGCCTCGACGGCCTCGCGCTTCGCCTCCAGCGCCTGCAGCTCCTCGCCGAGCGTCGCCAACTCCTCGGCTTCGGTCCGCAGCCCGGCGTCCAGGTCCCGCTGCACCGCCTGGATCTCGATGTTCAGGTGGGCGATCTGGCGATCCAGGTCCTCCAGCATCCCGGGCCGGGTGGACTGCGTCATGCGGACGCGGGCGCAGGCCGTGTCGAGCAGGTCCACGGCTTTGTCGGGCAATTGCCGGCCGGAGATGTAGCGGTCCGCCAGCTCGGCGGCCACCTGCACGGCGTCGTCGGTGATCTGCACGCCGTGGTGCTCTTCATACTTGCTCTTGATGCCGCGCAGCATGATGCCGGCCACCTTGACGGACGGCTCCTCGACCTTGACGAGCTGGAAGCGGCGCTCCAGGGCGGGGTCTTTTTCGATGTACTTCTTGTACTCGGACCAGGTGGTGGCGGCCACGGTGCGCAGTTCGCCGCGCGCCAGGGGCGGTTTGAGGAGGTTGGCGGCGTCGCCCGTGCCGGCGCTCCCGCCCGCCCCGATGAGCGTGTGCGCCTCGTCGATGAACAGGATGATGGGCCGGGCCGCTTCCTTGACGCCCTGGATGACGCCTTTGAGGCGGTTTTCGAACTCGCCCTTGACGCTCGCACCGGCCTGCAGCAACCCCAGATCCAGCGTGCGGATGGAGACTTCCTTGAGGCTGTCCGGCACGTCCCCCGCCGCGATGCGCAGCGCGAGCCCTTCCACGACGGCCGTCTTGCCGACCCCCGCCTCGCCCACGAGAATGGGGTTGTTCTTGCGACGCCGGCTCAGGATGTCGATCACCTGACGGATCTCTTTGTCCCGCCCGGAGATGGGGTCGATGGCGCCCGAGCGCGCCCGCTC
The DNA here is from genome assembly GCA_003285105.1 of Roseithermus sacchariphilus. Taxonomy (GTDB): domain Bacteria; phylum Bacteroidota; class Rhodothermia; order Rhodothermales; family MEBIC09517; genus Roseithermus; species Roseithermus sacchariphilus. The sequence continues at coordinate 3,944,405 of CP030158.1, forward strand.
GGTGAGGTCGACGGTGTAGAGCGCCAGCTCCGGGCGCGTGCCGCCGGGCGCCGCGCCGGGGGCGGCTCCGGCCGGCGGCGTGCCCTGCGCAGCCCGCTGCTCCTCGACCGACCCGGCCACGATCTCCCGGAACTCCTCGCGCAACGCATCCCGCCGCACCTTCGCCAGTCGTTCCATGTAGGGCGCCGCCTGCAGCGCCTCGCTCTCGAGCATCGCCTCGATCAGGTTGCCGGAGCGGATCTCGTGCTGGCCATGCTGCACGGACGCGATCAGCCAGGCCGCCTCGACCACCTGGAGCATGATCGGGGAGAACGTGGGGCGACCGGTGTTGCCGGTGCGGAACGCTTCCAGATGTTGCAGGATGGCATCCCGCAGGCGGCCCGGATCAACCTCGAAGTGCTCGCAGATGCGGGCGACGTCGTTGTCGTTCCGCTCGAGCAGTTTGACGAGCAGGTGCTCGATCGCCACCTCGTAGTGCCCGCGGTTGATGCAGAACCCCGCCGCTCCTTCGAGGGCGTGGGTGGTGTGTTCGTTGAGCTTGCTGAGCAGCTTCTTGAGGTCTCGGGTGATCATGGCACCAGCGGTTGGTTAGGCGGTTGCCGGAAGGCGCGGTGCCCCCGGAGGGACCGCCGCGATGGATACGAGGCGGGGCAAGCCGGCACTCGGCCCCACCGGCGGGCTTCAGGCCGCCCCGGTCGGGTACGACACGACGCGGTGCATCAGGCCGGCACGCGTGGCGCCCAGGCAGGTCGTCAGGCCCAGCCGGGCCCGCCGGTCGCCCAGGCGGAGCCGTGGCATCTCGGCCGCCCGGACGACGAGCTCGACGTCGTAGGCCAGCGTGTGGGCGGTGTACATGCAGACCAGATCCCGCAGCCGGCGGGCCTGTGTCCCACCCGGCAACAGCGACAGGTACGTCTCCAGACCGAGGGGGCCCAGCCGGATGCGAAACGTGCCGGCTACGTCGTAGACACGTTCACCGAGGAGGGCATCCTCGCCCAGACGCATTCCCACCCGGCGCCCCAGACGCCCGCGATGCGGGAGCGGCACCCAGGTGGGCACGAACTCCTGAATGTGCACCGGCACCGCCCCCAGCAGCGTCTGCACCAGGCTTCGGAGCCCCTCCGCATTGCGGGGCCGATGCGCGAGACGCGCCGCGAAGGCACTCAGGAGAAACGGCGACGTGGGCGGGGCGGCGGCGCCCGGTGTGCCCAGCCCGGCCACGGCCAGGAAGCGCCGCAGATCCGCCTGCTGCCCGGCATCCGGGTCGTGCAGGTGAGGACGGTACTTCTTCCAGGCCCGGTAGAAGTAGGCGTAGAAGCGCTGGTTGAAGAGGTCCAGGAACGCCTTCAGCGGCTCCGCCTCGGCCTGCTCCTGCGTGATCGGCTCGAAGAACGCGGGGGGCATGGGGGCGTCGATGCCGTAGAGGCCCAGGAAGGTCGCCACCACCTCCACGTGCGGCACCGGGCCGTCGTGCCACGTCACCCGCCGGATATCGGCCGGGGGAAACACCATGGCGGGATCCGGCCGGAAGCGGATGCGCTCGGCCGGCCCGGCCCCGGACGTCCCCGGTTTCGGCGCCTCCGGGAACAGGCGCTCCAGCAGCCGGACGGCCTGGTAGAAATTGAACCGGTATCCCTCCCGCAGCAACCGCGCATAGAGGCTCTGCGGAGGAAACGGCACGCCGGCATCCGGGCCGCCTACAGAAGAGGTCTGTCGCCGCGCTGAGGGTTCCATGTATACACGGTCCCCGAAGGGATCGTCAGAATGCGAAGGTCGACGAACGAATTGATGGTGGCATAGAGCGAGAAGAAGCGGCTCATCACCAGCCCGAACAGACACAGATCCCCTTCGTCGGCGAAGAAGTCTTCCCGGATCTGCATCGTCACCACGGCCCCCCGCACCACCCCGCCGCGATGGACCCGCACGCCGGGCGCCCAGGTGACGTCCTCGATGCCCTGCATACGCCGCAGATTCCGCCGCCGGCTGGCATCGCCCTCCGTCCAGTCGTACAGATCGATCAGCCCGACGACGGCCTCGCGGGTGGCTACCGAGAGGTAGTTGAAGGACCAGTGCGAGATCAGCTTCCAGAAGTAGTCCCGTTCGCGGTCGATGGGAGGGATCCAGCGGCGGGTGGGCCGGGTGAGGTTGGTGGGCCGCACGATCTGCGGCACGTCCGGCGCCAGCTGGCTGATCATGCCCTCCTGCAGCTTTTCGTGGGGGAGGTTGCCATTGGTGGCCTGCACGCTCACCGAGAGCGTCTCCGGCTTCAGCGCCGCCTCGCGGTCCTGCTCGGGCAGGCCGAGGGAGAGGTACACGTGCGGCCGCCGTCCGGCATCCAGGCGGCGGGTGGTCGTGTAATGGCGCCCCCCCGGGACGCCGGCCAGATGCCGGAAGGCGTAGAACGGCTCGTAGGTATGGCGCCGCCCCGTGGCATCTTCGATGCCGGTGACGGAGCGAACATCGTAGACCTCCAGGCTCTTGCGGTGGCGAGTGCTCGGCAACACGCGGTACTCGGCTTCGAACCCTTCCGACCGGATCGGCTCGGCATCTTCCTCGAAGAGGTTGACCACGGGCGTGCAGAAGAGCCGGATCTCCTCCGTGCCGAAGCGGCGTTCTTCGGGAAAGGCCCGGTCGAACCACACGTCTACGTCGAAGGCTTCCAGATCGCCGGAGAGCGGGAGACGGTCCAGGCCCTGCAGGTCCACGAACCAGAATTTACGCTGGAAGCACAGGTATTCCTGGAGGAGCCGGTACCCGGAGAAGGTGTGCGGGCCGGCCGGCAGCAGGGCTTCGTCGTCCTCGAAGCCCACGGGGCGCACCCACTCCTGCCCCGTCAGGCCCGGCATCTGATCGGGCGGCGTATCCGGCGGTCCCGCGGCGAGGCGCCGCACGTGCCGCGTGAAGTGCAGATGCAGCGCCGAGGCCGTCCCGGGATCGGCGTGGAAATACAGACGCAGCGACCGCAGATCCAGGTTCTCCAGGGTGGCCCCGCGCTCCAGTTCGAAGCGGAGCCGCACCCGGCTCGTGCGGTCGGGCATCCAGTTCAGCGTGACCTCCCGCAGGTGCAGCGGCTGCAGCAGCACCTCCTGCGTGGTGCGGAACCGGCAGATGGTGTATTCGTCGCCCACCGGCACGGACCGCACTTCGGTGCCCCGGGGTAGCGGCGTGACCTCCTGCACCAGCCCCGGCTTCGGCTCGAGCTGCACGATGGCGCAGGCCGGCAGGGGCTTCAGAAACTGCGGCGCGATCAGGTGCAGCAGGCCCTCGGTATACTGCGGCAACTCATCGTCGAGCTGCTCGCGGATGCGGCCGGTGAGGAAGGCAAACCCCTCGAAGAGCCGCTCCACGTAGGGGTCCCGGTCCGTGAGGCTGTCGATGTTGAGGTAGCGCGCCACGTCCGGGTGCTCCTCCGCGAAGGCCTTGCCGGCCTCCTGGAGGTAGCGCATCTCTTCATCGTAATACCGCCGGTTCATAACCACGCTGTGGAATCCGGGAGGGGGATGGCAACGGCAGGCGTCTGGCAGGCGTCCGGCCGGGGTGCAGAGCGGTTCCGCGCGCCCCGGAGCCGCAGAGGCTAATCCTGCCGCGTGTAGGGCATCACGTGTGCGGCCTCGATCGAGGAGAACGTCGTCTGGAAGCGCACCGGGGTGCGATCCACCAGCTCGGCCGAGAGCAGGAACTCCAGCCGCATGGCATACGGATCGATGGGCTGCGCCTTGATCCGAATGCGCCGGAGCCGCGGTTCGTACCGTTGCACGGCCTTCAGAAGGGCCTCGCGCAACTTCTCCACCGAGTCCGGGATGTCCCGGTAGATCTCCGTGATGTCCGGCAGGCCGTAATCGGGCAGGTGCCGGATGGACCCGCGCCGGGTGTTGAACAGGCGCTCCAGGTTGCCCAAGATGCTCGGCACCCGGTGATACGCCTCGTGGATCTCATCCACCCGGCGGCCGTCGGCAAAGCGCCCGCTGAGGACGTCGTAGAGGCTGGCTTGCATGCGACAGCGTCGTTCGTCCGCGTCATTGGCGGAACCTGAACGGAAAGGCCGCTCCGCCCGGACGGGACGGAACGGCCTTCCGCATCTTCGCGGCGGCGGTCCTAGGCCGCCACTTCGGCCCAGGCGTCCTCAAACTCATACCCCTCCTCGTGCCGCCAGTTGATCTTCTCATAGAGCAACTTGAGCCGCTCCAGATGCACGTATTGCTCCTTGCTCGGCTCCTTCGTGTTGGGCAGGATCTGCTCGACGGCAGCCACCTTCACGTTCGTCAGCGTGTGCGTGAAATAGAGCGTCTCCCGGCCGTCGACGATGCGGTACCACTCGATCTTGAGTTCATCGAGCGTCTCGCCCGTGCAACAGGCCTTATACATGTTCACCGAGGCCGTGTCGATCTCTTTGATGACCTCCACCGCACCGTGCACCCGAGCCCCGCTGACGCGGCCCATCTGCGTATCGATCGGGGAATAGACCTGATGGTGGAATTCGATCACGGCCGAGCTGCCTTCGCGACCGCCCTTGGTGTTGGCACCTTTGATGCCGTCCGAGTAGTACAGAGCACCTTCGAGAGCCATGGTTGAGCCTCCAGATACGATTGGTTGGAAAAGTACGCGTGTGCTTGCGAGTCGCCGAACCGGAAGGGCCGACGGGAAAGGAAATCGGGAGGCACCTCTGCACGAAGGCGCCGGGCCGACGCCGGTATCGCCTCCCGGTACGTCAGCCCTGCTTCGGCATCTTGCCGACGAGCGACAGGTTGATGTCCATGCCCTCCACCTGGAAGTGCGGCTGAATCATCATGTCGACCCGGAAGAATCCGGGGTTTTCTTCGATCTCGCTGACCGTCACCTGCCCGTTCTTGAGCGGATACTTGGCGATCATGTCCTCCGACGGATTCGGCATCTTGGTAACGAGGCTGCTGAGCCAGCGGTTGAGCTCCTCCTGGATCTTCGTGGCATCCTTCGTTGTGCCGATATTCTCGCGCTGGAGAACCTTCAGGTAGTGCGCGATGCGCGAGGCCAGCATGATGTAGGGCAGGCGCGCGTTGACGCGGCTGTTGGCCGTCGCCGCCGGATCGTCGTACACCTTCGGCTTCTGCGCCGAGTTGGCCGAGAAGAAGCAGGCGTAATCGCGACCTTCGTAGATGCTCAACGGGATGAAGCCCAGGTTGGCCGCCTGGAACTCCAGCGTCTCGCTGATGGGGACCTCCGTCGGAATCTTCATCTCCTTGCCCTTGCCGACGTCGTAGAGATGAATCGGCAGGTCATCCACCCGGCCGCCGGACTGCGGCCCGCGGATCTGCACGCACCATCCGTCCTGCATGTGTGCCCGGATCATGTTGGCGGCAAACGCCCATGAGGCATTGCCCCAGAGGTACTTCTCGTGGTCCGCTCCCTTGACGTCTTCGGTGTAATTGAAATTCTTCGTCGCCACGGTGTCGGGGCCGTAGGGCAGCCGCAGCATGAACCGCGGGAAAGTCAGCCCGACGTACCGGGCATCCTCCGACTCCCGGAAGGCATTCCACTTCATGTACTCCGCCGTCTGCATGTAGGCCTCCAGGTCGGGAATCTTCTTCCAGTCCTCGAAGGTCTCCTTCCCGAAGAAGCGGGGTCCCACATTCCCGATGAAGGGGCAATGCGAGGCCGCCGCCACCTGCGAGATCTGTTGCAACAGTGCAATGTCTTGCGGGGACGTGTCGAACTCGTAGTTCGACACCATCACGCTGTACGGATCCGCACCGGGCTGGTCGTAGGCGTTGGTGTAGACGTGCTTGTACAGGGCCGACTGAATCAACTCGGGGGCGTCCTCGAACGACTCCAGCAGCGCCGCTTTCGAGACGTTCAGCATCTCGATACGCACGTTCTTGCGGAAGTCCGTCCGGTCCACGACGTGCTTGACGCCCCGCCAGGCGGATTCTAGCTGCTGGAACTTCTCGTGGTGCATGACGGCATCCAGCTGCTGGCTGATCTTCTGATCGAGCTGCGCCACGAGGCTGTCCAGCAGTTCCTTGTCGATGCGGTCGACGGGCGTTTCCTGCTCGCTGACGGCGTCGAAGAAGACCCGGAGCGCGGCGGCCATGAGCGCCCCCCGCGGCTTCTCCGAGTTGGTGAACGCATCATCGAACTCCTCGATGTCGACGGGGGCGGACGGTGCCGTGGCATCCACCTTCGCGAAGATACTGTCGAGGAGACTCCCCTCGGCAACGGCTTCGGCGGCCTGTGCCGCCGCTTCTTGTTTTGCTTCGGCCATGTCTGAAACCTGGTTGTCTACGAAAATCCGGTGTGACCTCCGTACGGAAGTCCACCGCCACGTCGCGCTCCCGGCCCGCGTCAGCCGTCACCCCCTTCTTCCGGGGCCTCTTTCTTGACGACCTGGTCCAGCTCCTGCATCAGCTTCTCCATCTGCGCGGGATCCTGCACGATCGCTTCGAGCTGCTTCCGGAACTGGCTCAGGCTGACCACGCGGTTGCGCAGATCCTGCAGCAAATTCCGCATCGCGACCAGCCGGTTGATCTGCGGTACCTGCCGGGCCACTTCCTCGGGTCGGAAGGAGTTCATGTTCTCGAACTTGAGATGGACGGGAATCTCTTCGTCCCCTCCCTTGAGCTTGTCCGGCACGGAATAGCTCAACTCCAGCTCCATCGACTTCATCACGGAGTCGAAGTTATCCTTGTTGATGTTGATGACCTCGCGATCCTCGACCGGGGTCTCCTCCTCCCGTCCTTTGAAATCCCCCATCAGCATCATCCGGTGGGGCAACTCCACCTTCTCTTTCGCATTGCCTTTCTGGACCTCCAGAAACAGGTTGATGCGGGCCGGGGGTTTTTCACGCTGGAAGCTTTTCGACATGGGGGCACCTCAGGGCTTCGACGAATGACGTCTGGATTCGATGGGTTGCGTCGGAAGAACGGCGTCTGGACAGGTCGGATGTGCAGGCTACCGGTGTAGCAGGAACACGCTGGTCGTTGGGGCCGCTCACTGAGACGGCACGCACCGTCTCAGGACGACCATCCGGGCCTCATGGCCTGGCACCGGCGTAGATCCCCGGGGCGCCTGGCGTCACCCCCCTATCTGGAGAAACGTACGACACCCACGCTACCGGTCACGCGTGGGGAAACGTGTTACAGAAGACTGGACGGGCGGTACCGGAAGACCGCAGAGCTGGCTGCAAATGACCCCGAGTTCACGAGAGCACGAGGCAGATGCCGTTGGGATGGTCGATCGTTGCTAACCTACGTAAAATTTCGGGAAAGTCAAGAATGGATAAAGAGCATTTATTGCCTCACTTCTACTCCAGACCGACCGCCGTGAGGGCATACCCGGCGTCGACCCGGCAGATTTTGTCGAACGTGGCGCGGGCGCGGCGTTCGTAGTCGGCCTTCGCCGCGTCGTCTTCAGCGCCGAGCTGCGTGTAACATCGGTGCAGATTGGCCCAGACACGCAGCGCGAGGGCGGGCTCCCAGGCCTCCAGGTGATGCCGTTCCACGTCGGCGTCGAGGGCTTCGAGCATGGAGCGGGCCACGGCCGGCTTGCCCCCGCGCACGCACAGCTCGGCGACGTAGAGTTGCCGCACGAACCGGTCCTGCGCGGTGGTGTCGTGCTCCCGGCCTTCGAGCATGGCGGCGACGGCGGACTGCAGGTCACCCCGGCCGGCCTGTTTGCGCACGGCCTCGTACTGCTCTTCCAGGTGCGCGCTCCCGAGCCGCAGGGTAACGCCCCCCCCCTCGCCCCCGCCGAACAGGGGCCGGACGGTTTCCTGGATCCACTCCTGGGTCATCGCATCGGCGAAGGGGGTGCCGTCCTTGAAGGCGAGTCGTTCGATGCCGGGCACCTGATGCAGGAGCACGGCCATGTGGCGCAACAGGGTTTCATGCACGCCCCGATAGGGCTCGCCGAGGGCCTCCAGGGCGGTGGCCTGCAGGCGTTGCAGATCGAGCCAGAAGTGGAACGGGGGCTCGCGGAAGGAATCTTCCGCTTCCCGCACGAGGCGCTCGTAGGAGCCGGCGGGCAACAACCCCCGCAGGAACGATACCCGGGCCACCGGGGGCGGATCGACCAGCGTCTTCCCGTTCTCGTGGGGCAGGTCATCCAGAGCACCCCACTGGGCGACCCGGGCCAGGGCATAGGCTTCCGGAGCCCGGGCGTCTTTCTCCCGGATGAACGCAGCCAGCCGCAAGACGACCTGCCGGGCTTCCCGGGGCGACCGCACCTCGCCCACGGCGGCGGTGTCCTCCGGAGCCGAAGCCGGGGCTGCCGGGGGCGTCTTCGTCGTCGCCGTGGCCGGCGTGATCTTCTGAGGAGCCGACGGGGCCGGCTGAGCCGACGGGGCCGGCTTCGGGACACGGCGGAGCACGTCCTCCAGCGCCCGGGTCAGACCACTCAGCGCCGGCGCCTGATCCTCCATCGTTTCCATGCAGAACTGCTGGAGCGCCCGGGCCTCCTCCAGCGCTCGTTCCACCAGCGGACCCTCCTCCCGGGTGGGTTTGTCGTCCGCCAGCCATTCTTTCAGGCGGTCGGAGAGCATCTGGTAGGCATTCCGGCGCGCGTTCATGCGCCGCACCGGCGGGAAGGCGTCCTCCCAGAACGTCACGGTCAGCAACCGCGTGGCGGCCAGCCCCTCGGCGGCCCCGGCCAGGCCGTGCTTGCGATACAGCGCCAGCGTCAGAAACACGGCGGCCCGTACGTCTTTGGCCTTGCGGCTCAGAATCGCCCGGCCGGCCTCGATGACCTGGTCGAAGTCCACCTGGTCGGCCGCCGCCGTAGCCAGCTTGTCGATCTCGGCCTTCATCTGCTGGAAGGCCTCGTCGTAGGTCACGTCCGTGCCACCGGGCGCCTCCGCGCTGATGGGCCGGGCGACCTCGTCCAGAAAGGGAAAGGCAACCGCCTCACCGGCGTCCGTCGTGGTGTCGGGTTCGGCCATGGGGTCGATGCGGGCTGTCTGATGAGCGGGCAGGGAGAAACGGGCGTGCCGGGCGCTGTGCTAGACGGCGAAGGAGGCCATCCGGTGCAGGACGTCGGCCAGAGTGGCCGACTCGGATTCGATGAGGGAGCCTACCTCCGGCGGGAGGGCCAGCACGGCGTCGCTGGCCGCGCCGTGTTCGATGCGCTCCAGTTCACACAGGGCGTCGTTGTCGCGTCGGAGGGGGTCGGCGGCGTCCAGGTCGAGCAGCCAGGCGAAGGCTCCGGGAGCCGGGGCGGGATAGAACAACGCCAGGCGGGGGTTGGCCGTCGCGGCGCCCGGAGCCGGCCAGAACGCCGTCGGCAGGGGAGCCGCCTCCGGCGGTACCAGGCGCCGGCAGAGCGCCCACCAGAACGCAGCCGCCTGCCCGCCCTCCGCACCGAGAGGAAAGACGAGGCCGTAACGCAGGCGAGGGCGATTCATCCGTCGCAGGGTATCCAGGATGTCCAGCAGGTTCTTGAAGAGCACGTACTTACCCCCATGCTCGAAATCGCCCCAGATCGACTCGGCGAACCTCTTGAACGGGGTTGCCCCGAGGGCGTCCGCGGTCGCTCCGGGGGGTGCGAGCAACCCGTCGGCGGCCCGGGCGACGGCCGGCAGGGCTTCGTCCAGCGCGCGGTAGTCCAGCGTGCCCTGTGCCGCCGCCTCGACGACCCGGGCGGCCTCCTCCAGGAACGGACGGGCCTGCCAGGGCAGCCAGTCGGCCCGATCTCGGAATGCCGGCGCGGGGACCTCGCAGGCGAGGCAGAACGGATAGAACCGGCCGGCCTGGTCCCGGCTCGGCCGCATCACGCCCACCAGCACGGTATCCGTGCGCTCGGAAGCAAAAGCAAAGCTGACGGGCACGGCCCGGCGGGCCGCCTCCCGGAGCAGCGCACGGTGTGCCGTGGCGAAGCGCCGGATCCCCCGCTGTACCCACTCGTCCAGCGCCCTCCAGGCGGGCGACGTCGCCTGATAGCGGGCGAAATCGGCAAAGGTGGGCACTTTGCCGAAGTAAGCAATCGGCAGCGCATCGGCCTGCATGACGAACGGCGACCTTACGGGGCGGCGGGTGGACGGAAACTGAAGAAGCGACCGGGGGTGAGCAGCATGGCCTCGCCGGCGCGGTCGACCTCGATCTCCAGAGGCTGCCGGTAGGTAAAGCTGCCCCCCGCTCCGGGCAGGATCCACACCCGTTCAAAGATGCCGGGCGAGGTCTCGCCCTCCCCCTGGGCCTGCTGCATGAACCGGAAGAGCGCCCAGATCCCGTCAGTCTGGAGGCGGGCCAGCGGCCCCGTGGGTCCGGCGACCTGGAGTTCCAGCCCGCGCTCGGTACCGGGCCACTGGAAGGCCCACCACTCGCGGAAGCGGCCCTGGTCGTACTGCCGACGCTGCCCGTGCAGGGTCAGGATCAGCGGTCCGGCCGGCGGCGCACCCTCCCCGCGAACCGTGCGGTCCGGTCGGATCCGGAAGGTGAGGTTGCCGCGGGCCAGCGCCTGCCCGATGGTTTCGGCCTGTTCGAGCGCCGGGCGGATGGCGTCGAGTTCGAGGCCGTAGCCCTGCCACCGGCGCGGCCGGCGCAGGTCGCCGCGCTCCAGGAACGGCTCCAGATCCCGCCGGAAGGCGGCGACACGTCCGATCCCCGGGTCCGGGTCGAAGTAGTCCCGGACGGCGCCGTAGTCGGCATCGGGCGCGGACGCATCCGGGGTGAAGGGGTACTGCTCGGCCATGCGCTGGAAGGGGTCGTAGACCTCCCGGCGCCACCGTTCGGCGAAGCTGCGCCGGGCGGCGGCAATGACGGCCCCGCCGGCCTGCAGCACCGGCGCCTCGAAGAGGTTGTCTCGCACGCGCCGGTCGAAGGACGCCCCCAGCGCCCGCTGGAGCTCCCGCAGCTTGCCGCCAATGCCGAACTGCTCGTCCTGCACCAACTGCTCGGCATACAGCACCGCATCCTCCCCGCTGCCGCTGACCTCGTCCAGGTCGGCTGCGATGTCCTCGAAGCTCCGCAGCAGCAAGTCGACGTCCGGCGAGCCGCTGCCGGACTCGGCGCGGTTGAAGCCAAAGGCATGCAGCCACTGGAAGCGGTCGTTGACGATCTGTCCGTCGCAGGTCATCACCTCCCCCACCTGCGCACTACCGGCATCGGCCAGCAGGCCGGAGACGCGGTTGCAGACGTCCGTCTCCACCGTGGCCACCCCCAGCAGACGCACCACGGGCGAGCGCTGAGCGCTGCTGAGGGTTTCGATGGCATCGCGCGCCTCCGGGATGGTCGTCAGACGGCGCAGGGTGACGCTGCGGAGGAAGGCACTCCAGGCCGTCGCATACGCCTCGTAATAGCGGGCCTTGAGCTTCTTTTCGAGGTCTTCGAGCTGTTCGGAGGAGCTTTGCTGCTGTCGCTGCCCCAGCACCCAGGCATCGCTGTAGGGGTTTTCGCTCTTCAGCCGGATCTCGTCCATCACGAGCTCGTGCGCCCCACGCGTGAAGACGCCGTCGACGCCGAGGGAGTCGTTCGTGAAGAAGCCGCTACCGGCGCGCACGATGTCGCGGAGTTCGAGGCGAGCGGCCTCGCCCTGAAGGCGGCTCTGCACGTTGTCAAGCACCTGGAGGTAATAGACCCCCTCGTCGATGTCACCGATGGCGGCGCGGGCCCGGTCGGCCCGGCTGGACTGGCCGGGGAACGGCTCCTGCTCGCCGCGGGCCAGGGCGTCGACGAAGGCCTGCAGGTGCACCCGCGCCGGGCCGTGCCCCGGTGCGGCGGTGGCGGCCCGGTGGCTGAGCCGCCGGACCAGGTCGTAGGTGTTGACGCGGATCAGGCTGTCGCGGCGTGGCGCCAGCTCCTGGTCGGCGTCGGTCAGCAGCAGGTAGGCCTTCAGGTCTTTGAAGAGCGTATCCTTCTCCGCCCGCTCCATCCCGCTGCGGGCCTGCGCCAGGTGCCGTTCCAGCTCCTGCAGCGGGTAGGCCGCGACGAAGGCCCGCAGGTTGGTCTGGTAGAGCGATCGCGCCGCCTCGACCACGGGTTGCCGGGGCCGCAGGCCGAGGCGCAGCCAGGACGGATCCTCCAGCGCATCCAGGCGCATCCGCAGCGAGTCGAGGGCCTGCAACTCGGCCTCCAGGGCCTGCGGGCGCTCCCAGCGGATCGTCTGGAACGGGGTCACCGCCTGCTCGACGGCCTCCAGCTCTCGCAGCCCGCTCCGCAGGGCCAGCACGGCCCAGAGCACGAACAGCCCCAGCCCCACCGCCGCCGCCACGCCGATCCCGGCCCGCACGAGATGCCCCCGCCGCGTCGCCTTCGTCGTGCGCTCCACGAGGAACTGGTCGGGGATGACGACCTCGGTGAAGAGGTTGCGGATGAAGTAGCTCTTCGTCTCCGTAGCTTCTGCGGCGGTATCCTGCACCGCCGGCGCGAACCCGAACTGCTTCGCCAGCGCCTGGATGACCCGGTCCAGCGGAACGCCCTCCTGCGTGCCGCTGGTGAAATAAAACCCCCGGAACAGGGGCGACTCCTGGTAGGGGTTGGGCAGGAACACCTGCTGCACGAAGCGGCCCAGAGGCTCCCGCGCCGCGGCAAACTGCAGGGGAAACGTGTAGACCCGGTTGCGCTCCTCCCGCTTGAGCGAGCGGCCCAGCCGCTCGATGCGGTGGATGCTCAACGCCTCGCAGAGCCGGTCGAACTCTTCCTCGAACAGCGCCCGGACCTCCGGGGCCTCCCACTGCACGGGGCCGAGCGTGACGCCCCAGACCTCGTCGCGCTCCTGCCGCGTCAGGTCGCCGAAGAACTCGACGAAGCCCTGCAGCAGGTCGCATTTGGTGAAGACCAGATAGACGGGGAAGCGCACGCCGAGGTGTTTGACCAGCTCGTCGATCCGGCGGCGGATGGTCTCCGCGTGGGCGTCGATCTCGTGCGGGTCGGCCGCGATCAGATCGGCGATGCTGATGCCGACGAGCACGCCGTTGATGGGCTGCTCCGGCCGGTGGCGGGCCAGGGTTTCGAGGAAGGCGATCCACTCCTCGTTGTCCTCATACTCGGTGGTGTAGCGCCCGGCGGTGTCGAGCAGGATGGCGGTGTCCGAGAAGAACCAGTCGCAATTGCGCGTGCCGCCGACGCCCTGGATGCGGTCCGTGCCGATGGGGAAGTTGAGCCCGGAGTTGACGATGGTGGTGGTCTTGCCGGCGGCCGGCGGGCCGATGAACAGGTACCACGGCAGGGCATAGAGGGCGGCCTTGCCCCGCTTCCCCCGGCCGAGCTTCGACTGCTTGAGCTGCTCGATGGCCCGCTCCAGCCGCTCCTGCAGCGCCTCGATCTCCGCCCGGCGGTCCGGCCGCGCGCTCATCAGCTGCTGCTGCGCCTGGGCCTTGATCGACTGCTCGATCTTGGCGGCGCTCTGATTGGCCCGGATGAACCCGACGGCCAGCACCACGATGAACACGACGAGCACGACGATCACCGCCAGCAACTGGTACACGGCCGACAGTTCCAGCACCGAACCCACCAGCAACACCAGCGCGACCACGACCAGCATGACGAGGGTCGTCAGGAAGTAGCGGCTCTTGAGGAAGCGCAGAAGGTTCTGCATGACCACGGGGAGGACGAGATGAGGGGGAGGCGACCGGCCGGCGGCGGGGTCAGGGGCGGAGTCCCTGGGCCTGTTGCACGGTGCGGATCTGTTCGAGGACGTCCCCGGAGGCGCTACCCATGATCAGGTGCAGCACGACGTACACGAGGAGCCCGAGGACAACGGCCCCGCCGACGAGCAGCCAGGGCGGAAAGGTGCGGCGCACCCGCGAGGCGACCTGGCCCCGGGGCTTGCCGTGCGGGGCCAGCGGCACGTCGGCGAAGCCCGGCAGCTTCTGCAGCGCCTGCCGGGCCTCCTCGATCAGCAACCGGAGCCGGGCCTGATCGTGCAGCTGATACTGGCCCTTGAAGCCCAGCGCCATGCACAGGTAGTAGATCTCCAGCACCTCGCCGTAACGCACCGGCTCCCGGAGGAACGTCTCGAGCCGGTCGAAGAACGCCTCACCGGCATCGTAGCGATCATACAGCTCCAGCTGGAGAGGCCGGGCGATCCACTGGTCACGGTAGATCCAGTCGGAGGACAGAATGGTTTCGTCGAGGAACGCCACGAGGGCAAACCGGGCGTGGGCGATGTCGTCAGCCGGGATGCCCAGGCGCTGGGCCTCCCGCTCGGCGCGATCCAGCAGTTCCCGGACGCGGGTGCGCAGCGCCTCGGGGTCGCCATAGTCGGCCACCCCGCGCAGGTGCACGATGAGGGCCAGAGCCGGGGCAAAGACCTCGGCCAGCCGCTCGTCGTGCTGCGCGTCGAACAGCGGCGTGGAAGGAGCCGGTGCCTGAGAGGGAGCCATGGAGGAAGGACGTCCGATCTGAAGGAGGATACCGCGTTCAGGCGTTCACCGCGATCAACTGGAGGCGCACTCGGTCCAGTTCGGAGGGCACGAACACCGCAATGCCCCCGTCGGCCCGGATGGATTCCCAGAACGGCCCACGCTTCTGAAGCTGGAAGTAGTTGGCCTGCTGGTCGACCGGCATTCCCACCGGCAGCCGGTGGGTGTGCTCGATGGGCAGCGCGCGCGTGTAGCTGCGCAGGACCGCCTCGATGTTGGAGGGAGCGGCCACGCGCAGCTTCATCGGCACGTCGGCGATCAGGTCGGCTTCCGCGAGCGCGTCGCTGCGGGCGACGAGGAACAGCTGGGCCGACTGCAACAGCCCGGCATCGACCCGGGCCGTGTAGAGGTTGTCCCGCTGCCGTTCCAGCGGCAGGTCGACGTAGTTGGCCTGCGGACGAGCCTCGCCGAGCAGGTCCCGGATCACGGCTTCGAGCCGGTTGAACGCCTCGGCCGGGCGGGCGTGGTCGTAGGCCGGCAGGTCCCCCACCGTCATCCCGGCGTCCGGCAGAAAGGCCGAGAGATGGCCGATGAGCCTCACCAGCGTCAGGTACAACCGCTCGGGATGCGTACCGGGCTGATCGTGGAAGTGCCGCAGGACGGGCAGGTGCGTGTTGATCGCGGCGAGCAGCCCCAGCGTGGCGATGTCGCCCGGAGACAACTCGCGCTGCTTGAGCAGATTCCGCCGGCGTTCGCCGAGGGCGCTGCTCTTGGTCACCAGCAGCTCGATCAGCCGCCGCACCACCCGTTGCAGCCGCTCCGATCCACTCAGGCTCAGGCTGGCCGGGACGAAGCGCTCGTCCAGCACGAAGCGGCCGCTGGTATCCCGCTGGAGCACGGCGATCTGGAGCGTGGTATAGGCCTCCAGCTGCTCCCCTTCGAAGCGGATCTGCAGGTTCGCCCGGGCGACCTCCACCTGCCGCTCGTCGGCCCCCGTGTTGTCGTCCTTCAGCGTGATGGTGTGGGCGGTGTAGCGCGACTCCCGGCGCGGGGGGGCGCCCTGCAGCAGCACGTTCCCCCCGTCGGGGCGGCGAGCCGGCAGCGCCAGGTAGACGCCGAGCCGCTCCTGCGTGGCCGGGAATCGCTCCTGCACGCTGCGCGGCGGCGGCGGCGCATCGGCCTCCGGGACGTCCACGAACTGCCCGTCCGGCAGCACGGCCGTGCATCCGGTCAGGACGAACTCGCCATTGGCCAGCCGCTCCCGGTCCACGTCCAGGCGGGTCAGCCCCCAGCCGTGCGGGGCCAGCACCCGGAGCCGCCCGTTGAGGAGCCCTTCGAAGTACCGCTCCCACTGCTGGAAGTGGTGCGGATCCAGGGTCATCCCCTCGAACCAGACGACGCGTTGGCGGTCCTGTGTCATGCTTGAAACGATGCGTAACGAAGGGCTAGGGTTCGATGAGCACGCGGTTTTCCCCGACGGTCACCCGCACGCGCCGGCCCGTCAGGCCGTCGGTGCGGACCACGCGCCGCCACTGGTTGCCGTCCGGCTCCCGGAGGTCGACGGCCACCCCGAGGTAGGCCGCCTGCTCGTCCAGGACGATCTCGAAGCTGCGCTCGGTGCCGGGGTAGAGCAGGAAATCCTGCTCGACGCGGA
The DNA here is from genome assembly GCA_003285105.1 of Roseithermus sacchariphilus. Taxonomy (GTDB): domain Bacteria; phylum Bacteroidota; class Rhodothermia; order Rhodothermales; family MEBIC09517; genus Roseithermus; species Roseithermus sacchariphilus. Next base: position 3,960,325 of record CP030158.1, read on the forward strand.
TCAGGTCCTCCTGCAACGCCGCCGCGGCGTCCCGCCAGAACGACTCCAGCGGCACCGCCATGAAGCGCGCGTCGCTCTTGAGCTGGCTCACCTGCACGCGCGCCACGTTGCCCAGGTTCATGTTGGCGGACCCGGCGACGAGCATCGACAGCGAGGCGGGCCCGGTGCTCTTGCACCCGATCCCGACGGCGACGAGGAGCACCCCGGCGACGAGCCGGCAGACGATTCGGGACATGACGGAACGGAGGGGAGAGGGCATGACGAACGAACGGACATCGAGAGCGACGCGGCTCACCGGCTCGACGAGGCGGCTTCCCGCGCCAGATAGGCCCGGATGAAGGCGGGCCGGTAGAATCGCTGTTCGGAGACGGACCAGTCGGAGGCGCGCAGTTCGCGGCATCGCTCCTGGACCTGCTCGAAGGCTTCCTGCCGGGCGATGGCGGGCAGGAAGCGGCGCAGCCCCTTCTCCTCCTCCGTCTCCTCGACCACGCGGTCGGGGTCCAGGTAGTCGATCAGCCGCTCGGCGCCGTCGCGGACGGCCGCCTTGTAGCCTTCGAGCATGGCGACCTGATGCGCGGCCAGATCCTCCAGCGCCTCCTTCAGCAACGCCAGCCGCTCCCGTGCTTCCTCCTCCGGCAGGCCGGGGTCGAGCAGGTGGCGAGCCAGCACCTCCCCGCTCTGCTCGTAGAGGAACGAGGCTTCGGGCGCGTGCATGATGGTCTGGCCGATGAATTCGTACCGGAACTGGGCCGGCATGGCGATGAGCCGCGCCACGGCGTCGAGCAGCACCTGAAGGACCTGCGCCTGCCGCGAGGCCGGCGCGCCCGTGACGGCCGGCGAAGCCGACGACGGCGGCGGCGCGGGCGACGGCGTCGGGAGACGGGCGGGCTCCGGCGGGCGGGCAGGCTCCGGCGCCCGGGCAGGCGTCGGCGGATGCTGCGGGGCGAGCGTGGCGTCCGGGTCGTACGGTGGGGCTCCCTCCAGCCCGAGCAGGCTCGCCAGCAGCGCCCGGGCCTCCTGCGGCTCGCTCTCGACGATGAAGCCCTGCATGGCGTCGCGCAGCGCATCGGCCCGGCGGGCCGGCGGCTCCCCTTCGAAGGTCTGGCAGATCCGGTTGAACGCCTCGACCAGCCGCTGGGCATCTTCTTCGAAGGGATTCACGAAGGCCGCGTCGAAGACCGTGCGGTCGTCATCGAGCGCCACCACCGGCTCGAAGCGCAGCTCGAAGTCGCCCACCTGGATCAGATCCCCGCTGTGCAGGGCCCGCGGCCGTCCACTCTCCAGGCGCTCGCCGTTGAGGTAGGTGAAGTTCTTGCTGCCCAGATCCACGAGATAGGCCCCGTCCTCCCGGCACTGAATCTCGGCGTGCCGCTTGCTGATGACGCGGTTGGGGTCCGGCAACGTCAGCACGTTGGCACCGTCCCGACCGATGGTGATCACCTCCTCGTCGAAGGTGTACAGGTCGGGCGCAGCGGTGTCCGACGCCTTTCTGACAAAGAGATTGACGGGCATGATGAGTCGACGTCCTGAGCGCAGTGCCGGGTGAATCCAGACGCTTCGAGACGTTCCCTCCCCCGCACCGGCACGGTCCATCCGGGGGACGCCCCGGTCCGGCCAACCGCAAGACGTTGCGGTTCCCGGTTGTCTGGAACCGTGCGCAATGTATGGCGGGCCTCCCGGACAAATCAAGGGACATCCCCATCGAGCCTGCCGTCCCGGCGGATTCCGCGGCGGATTCAGCGGCGGATTCCGCCCATGGCGACCGCTCTGTTCGACCTCGGTTCCGCAGCGGTTCGGGCGAATAATCGAACGTCGGCTTGCACAGATCGCCCGGCATGCGTTTTATTCGGTTTCGTGCGTGCCCCGTCATACGCCCTTCGATCCGCACGCCCGCGTCGATCCGTCTGATCGGCGGCTTCCGAATGCCGGGTCGTACCTGTGCCGCTTCCCCTCCCGGCTCCCCCGCCGGGTGCCCGTTGTCATCGTCGTCTTTCTTCCGCGGCCTGATGCCTCTCTGGTTCAAAAAGAAGCACAGGACCCTCCTCCGCACGGGCGGGCATTCCGACATCGGGCTCGTCCGCTCTGAAAACCAGGACGCCTACGGCTGTTTCCCCGAGGGCGCCTCCGATGCCCCCCCGGAGCGGCTGTTCATCGTAGCCGACGGGATGGGCGGCCACACGGGCGGTCGGCAGGCCAGCCGCCTGGCCGTCGCCACCATCCCGGCGGTGTTCTTCGCGCACCCCGGGCTTCCGCCCGAAGACCGCCTGCGCCGGGCCTTCCTGGACGCCAACGCGCGCGTCTACGGACAGTCCCGTGCCCTCGACGAACGGACGCGGCCCGGCACGACGTGCACGGCCCTGGCGCTCTCCGGCGGGCTCCTCTACACCGCCCACGTGGGCGACAGCCGGGCCTACCGCATCCGCGAGGGCCGGATCGACCTCCTCACGACGGACCACACGCTGGTCGAGCAGCTCCGGCGGGACGGCCTGCTGACGCCGGAAGAAGCGCAGCGACACCCGCGGCGCAACGTGCTGAACCGGGCCCTGGGCGTGCACGAGACGATCGACGTAGACGTCGACGGCATCGGCCCGCCGGCCTCCGACGACCGATACCTGCTGTGTACCGACGGGCTGGCCACGCTCTCCGAGGACGAACTCCTGGAGATCGTCTCCAGCCTCCCCCCGCAGGAAGCCTGCGAGCGGCTGACGGCCCTCGCCAACGAACGCGGAGGCCGGGACAATGCCACGGCCGTCGTCGTACACTTTTTATGACGCCCCTTTGCTGAACCGCCGCCGGCCCCCGCACGCCGCGGCACCGTCCGGCTCCCTGCTCTTCACCGCCTCCATGATCACCCCCGTGTCAGACCTTCGCATCGGCACCGAGTTCGACGGGTATCGCATCCTGGGCGTGCTGGGTCAGGGGGGCATGGGCATCGTCTACAAAGCCGAGGACGTCGCCCTGTCCCGCGAAGTCGCGCTCAAGATCATCGACCCGAAGCTGGCGCGGAGCGAGACCTTCGTGCGCCGCTTCCGGGCCGAGGCACGGGCCCTGGCTCGCGTCCACAGCCCGCACATCGTCGTCATCCACGCTCTGCGCAAGTCGGACCCGTACCTGTTCATCGTGATGGAGTACGTGGATGGCGGAACGCTCAAGGACCGGATCCGCTCCGGCCCGATGCCCTGGGAGCAGGCGGCGCCACTGATCCACCAGATGCTGCTGGCCTTCGACGCCGCCCACAGCGTCGGCGTCATCCACCGGGACATCAAGCCCGGCAACATCATGATCAGCCGGGACGGCACGGTGAAGGTGACGGACTTCGGCCTGGCGAAGCTGCACGACCCGAACGCGGATGCGACGATGACGCAGGGCGTGGCCGGGACGTTGTTCTACATGTCGCCGGAGCAGGCCCGCGGCGCGGCCGACCTGGACCACCGCAGCGACCTCTACTCCCTCGGGATGACGATCTACGAGATGCTGGCGGGACGGCTGCCGTTCGACCGGCAAAGCGGCGAATACGCGATCATGAAGACGATCGTGGAGGGAGAGTTACCGGCGCTGCACGAACTCAACCCCCGGGTGCCGCGGGCGCTCTCGGACGTCGTCCACCGGGCGCTGGAGAAGGATCCGGCCGACCGCTACCAGACGGCCCGGGAGATGATGCGGGCCTTCGAGGCGTACCACGGCGGCGGGGCCACGGCAACGCCGGAGGACGCCACGATCGTCGCGCCGCGGTTCGAGCCGCCCCCGGCGCAGGAGGAGCGGCCCCCGGCCGCTTCCCGCCTCTCGAAGCCGCTGGTGCTCGGAGGAACCGCCCTGCTGGCGGTGCTGCTGGCCGTCGGCTGGTTCGTCTGGTCCGGCCGCGGCACGACCTCCTCCGGCGCTGCCGAGCCCGCCTCCCTCCGCCTCGGCTCGACCCCGCCGGGGGCGACCGTGCGGCTCGACGGCGCCCCCGTCGGCACGACGCCGCTGCGGATCGACACGCTCTCGGCCCGGCCCGTCCGCCTCGAACTCGCCCTGGACGGCTACGAACCCTGGGAGCAACGCATCGTCCTGCAACCGGGCCAGCAGCTGGACCTGACCCCGTCCCTGCAAGCGCGCTCTGCGACGCTCGCCATCACGTCGACGCCGTCCGAGGCCGCCGTCTGGGTGAACAATGAGCCACGGGGCACCACCCCCCTCACGCTGACCGACATCCCCCCGGGGAGGTGCGCCTGCGCCTGACGCGGCCGAACCACGATCCCTACGAAGAAACCCTGACGCTCGCCCCCGGCGAAGAGCGGCCGCTGGCCGTCTCGCTCGTCCGCCGCCCCTCCACCGAGCCGCCCGACGACACCCCCCCGCCCCCGTCTCCCATGACCCTCACCGTCCGCGTCCTCCCCGCGTCCCTGGCCTCGGAGGTGACGGTCACGGTCGATGGCGCGGCGGCAGACGGGGCCGTGACGCTCCGGCCGGGCACGCACCAGCTGGTCTGCTCGCATCCGCGCTACGGCACCGCGCGGGCCCGCCTCTCCGGCGCCGCCGGAGCCACCCTCGCCCGCACCTGCGTCTTCGGCGCCGAGGTCGTCGTCACCGGCGAGTGGGCCGACGGCTCCGACATCGCCCCGCTCAACGTCGTCATCACCGACGACGCGGGCGCCGTGGTGGCCCGCACCACCCAGGTCGAATACACCTTCAAGCACGTGCTGCCCCCCGGCACCTACCGCATTCGCGCCGACCGAGACGACCTGCCGATTGTGTCTGTACAGGATGCCGAGCGTACGCTTACCATAGAACCGTCGGTCCAGGAATCGCCCGAGCTGCCCCGGCACACCGTCACGTTCCGGGTGCAACAGAACTGACCCGGCCCGCAGCCGGGACCGGCGTTCGACCGTCTTTCTCGATCCTTCGTGATCCCTTTCAAGGTGCTGACCATGAACCGACACCGCCCCTTCCGCCGCCTGCTCCTGCTCGCGCTCCTGCTCACCGCCGGCGGCCTCGTGCCGGCCGCACAGGCCCAGGATGCCCTGGAAGAAGCCCGGGCGGCCTTCCGCAACGGCGAGATCGACCAGGCCATCACCCTGCTCGTCGGCCTGACCCAGGACCCCGCCATCGACAAGGAAACGAAGGCCGAAGTCTACACGGTGCTCGGCCGGGCCTACGTCGCCAAGCGGCGTGCCGACGAGGCCAAGCAGGCCATGGCCAAACTGCTCGAACTGGAGCCGCCGTTCATCGAGCTGGACCCCGTCCGCGAGACTCCGCAGTTGATGCGCGCCTACTACGAAGCCCGCTACGAGCTGTGCGGCAGCTACACCGTCGACCCCCGCTGCGGCCAGGACGAGGGCCCGCGCGTGAAAACCCTGGCCGTGGCCGACTTCACCAACGCGGCCACCGTCGACCACGAGACGTACGACCCGCTCCGCCAGGGCATCGCCTCGCTCCTCGTCGGGCAGTTGAACGCCGGGGTGGACCTGAAGGTGGTCGAACGCGAGCGCATCCAGTGGCTGCTCGACGAACTCGAACTCCAGCGCAACGCGGCCGTCGTCGACCAGTCCACTGCGGTCCGCGTCGGGCGGCTGCTCGGGGCCACGCACGTCATCTTCGGCACTTTCTACGTGCAGAAGCGGTTTCTCAGCCGGAAGATGGTGCTTCAGGCCCGCATCGTGGACGTGGAGACGGGCGAGATCCTGCGCTCCGAGAGCGTCACCGGCAAACCCGGGGACGTTTACGATCTGGCCGAGGATCTCGGGCTGAAGATGGCGCAGGCCATCAACGTGACGCTGGCCAACGTGGCGGACGACCCGGTGCGCCGGTTCACCAAGTCGCTCGATGCCATGATGGCCTATGCCCGCGGGGAGGCCTTCCTGGAGCGCGGCGCCTACCGGGAGGCCCGTGAGAAATTCCTCGAAGCCCTCTCGTACGACCCGCAATTCACGCTGGCCCGCATCAAGGCCGACTCGGTCGAGCCGATGCTGCTGGCCTCGTCCAACTGACCGCCATCCTTCGCGCTCAAACTGGCTCGGTGCAGCCAGGGATCGGATGCCATGCGCCTGCCCGTTCTTCTCCTCCTGCTCCTGGCCGGCCTGCTCGCGGCCGGCTGCAGCGGCCCGGCCCGCAGCCTCGACGCCGACGCCGGGGAGATCGCTCGCCTGGAAGCCGAGCTGCGGGCGAATCCGGGGAATGCCGAGGCCCTGCGCGACCTCGGCGTCATCTACATGCAGGCGCAGAAGTATCCCCGGGGCTATGAGTACCTGCGGGACGCCTTCGCCCGGGGCGCGAACGACCCGGAAACGCTCTACTACCTCGGGCTGGCCAACGAACTGCTCAACAAGCCGCAGACGGCGCTGAGCCTCTACGAGCAGTACGACGAGGTGCCCCGCTCCTCGCCCTACCGGCGGTTGATGCGCGGGCGCTACGAGTTGCTGAGCCGGCACCTGGCCCGGCTGGAGATGCAGGCGCGCCTGGCGGCCCCGGATACGCTGGCGGCGGTGACGCCCTCGCCGGACATCATCGCCGTCTATCCCCTCCAGTACGTCGGCTCGGACGAGCGCTACGCCGCGCTGAGCCGGGGCCTGGCCGAGATGATCAGCGCGGACCTGCTGCAGGTGCCGGGGTTGCGCGTGGTCGAGCGCGCACGCGTGCAGTACCTGCTGGACGAGATGGCGCTCGGAGCATCGGCCTACATGGACCCGTCGACGACACCACGCACCGGGCGGCTGCTGGGTGCAGGCCGGCTCGTGGGCGGCACGTTCGCGCTGGACGGCACCCGCGAGGCCCGCTTGAACGTGGCCCTCTCCCGACTGGAAACCGGGACGGTCGAGTCGCTACCCAGCCAGTCCGGTCCGCTGAACACGCTGCTGGACCTGCAGAAGCAGGTCGTCTTCGCCCTGCTGGATCAACTGGGCATCGTGCTGACACCGGCACAGCGTGAACGGATCCAGCGCGTCCCGACGGCCAACCTGGAGGCGTTTCTGGCCTACAGCCGGGGGCTGGAACGCGAAGACGCCGGCGACATCGAGGGCGCGCAGAGCTTCTACCGACAGGCCGTCGACCTGGACCCGGCCTTCCAGGCCGCTGTGAATCAGCTGGAGGAGGTCGAGGCCCTCGCCACGGCCGGCACCCCGGAGGCGGCCCTGACGGACCTCATCTCCACCGGGCAACCCGGCCCCATCGACCCGATGACCGACCGGCTCGACCGGCTCGGCACGTACCTGGACGCGCAGTTCTTTCCCGGGCCAGACAGCCGCCAGCCCGCCACGGAGGCCACCACGCGCCTGCCGTTGCCCCCCCGCCCTCCGACCCGCCCACCGTCCGGCAACTGACCGCGCATGACCTCCTCTCTCTCGAAACGGCTGGTGTGGCTGCTGCTGTGGGCGAGCCTGGCCGCCCCGGCCGCCGCGCAATCCCTGACCCCCCGCCCCTCCGTCTCGATGATGGGGCTCTACCAGCGCTATACGCTGGACGGCACCACGCTCGCCGAAGCCAGCATGCCCATCCGCCTCGTGGTGCCGCTGGGCACCGGCTTCGTGGCCTCGCTGGCCACCACGCCGGCCCTGGCCTCCGGTGAGGCCGTCGCCGACCTCGGCGGGATGACGGACGTGCAGGCCGGCCTGAGCTACACCATCGAACTGGGAAACGCCCGGATGGCCTTCAGCCTGCGCTCCAACGTGCCCAGCGGCAAGAGCACGCTGAACGCCGAGGAGTTCAGCACCGCCTGGCAGCTCAGCCAGTCCTTCTACGAGTTCCAGGTCCCCGGCTTCGGGCAGGGCTTCAACATCGGCCCCGGCCTGATGGGCGCCTTTCCGATCACCGAGGACTTCGTCATCGGCCTGGGCGTCTCCTATCAGTACCGGGGCGCCTACACCCCGGTCGAAGGCGGCCTCGGCGCCTATGACCCGGGGGATGAGTTTTTCTTCGTCGGCGGGCTGGACTACCGCTTCAACCCGGAGACGTCCGTCTCGCTCGATCTGACCTACACCCTCTACGGTACCGACGAACTCGCGGACGGCCGCACCTTCGAGGCGGGCAACAAGCTGACCGCCGCCGTGCAACTCCGGCGGCTCTTCGGCTTCCACGAAGGGCGCCTGGCGCTCCGCTACCGCGCCGCCACGACGAGCAACCTGGCCGTCGACGGGGTCCTGCTCGACGAACTCCAGACCGTCCCGAGCCGCGGCGACCTCCGCACCGCCGTCGTGCTCCGCCTCGCCCCGGACGTCTCCGCCGAGCTGTTGCTGCACGGCCGCTACTACGACGCCACGGCCGACTTCGACCGCCAGACGGTGCTCGACATCGGGCTGTCTCCGCACTACGAGGTCAACGACCAGCTCACGGTCCGCAGCCGGTTCGTCTACACCACCGGCACGTTCGGCGGGCTCGAAGGCGGACTGGGGCTGGCCGTGCGGCTTTGAGCCGTGGGCCTTCAGCAGAGGCCTTCAGCAGAGGCCTTCAGCAGAGGCCTTCAGCAGAGGCCTTCAGCCAGGGCAGCCAGTCACGGGCCTCAACAGGCTCACCATGCTAGGCCTAGCCCGCCGGTGTAGGTCGTGAACGAGCCGAAGGTCGCACCGGCGTTCAGCAGCACCGGCCCCAGGTGCAGCGCGGTACCGAGCACCAGCCGGGTCTTCATGGCACCCGTCAACGTAAAGTCGACCGGCACCGTGGCCCCCCGGTCTTCGAAGGTGTACTGCACGCGCAGCTTCGTCTCCTCCGTTTGCACGCCGCCGTAGAGGGAAACGAATCGCCATTGTTTGCTGGCCTGCAGGCTTGCCGCAAACGCATCGACGCGCAGGATCTCCTCCTCGGCGGCGTCGGCCAGACGCGCCCGCTGCCACAGGACCTGCACGGCCAGATCCATCGGCAGGACAGGCAGGTAGGTGTTCAGCCCGTGCCGGACGCCCAGGCCGAAGAGCTCGGCCGAGCCCACCTCGTCCGGGTTGCCGCCCGCCGCCCGAATGCCCTGCTCGACGAGACGCGCCGGAATCCAGCGGACGATCAGGTCGGTGCTCAGCACCGAGCCCACCCGCAGGTGCAGCATCGGCGCCCCGATCAGGTCGATGTTGGCCAGCCCGCCGATCGTCTCGACCTGCCCGGCTTCCTCCCCCGCCACGGGCAGGGTGATGCCCAGATAGGTCACCGTCGTGTCGTAGCGGGAGAGGTAATCGACCTGAGGCTCCTCCTCCTCGCCGAAGATGGTCGGGGCCTCGCGGGCTTCGAAGGTTGCCGGCAGCGTCAGCGTCCGGCGCACAGGGCCCGCCTCCACCTCGACGTCGACCTGCCCCGTGTAGGTCAGGCTGAAGCGTCGGCTGGAGGCGGGGATCCGCACGGCCGCGCCGCTGATGCCCAGGTAGACGTTCAGCCCGAGGCGCCTGACGCGGGCGGTGTGGAACAACCCGGCGTTGAAGTCGGCCCCCAGCACATCGGCCAGCGGCTGGGTGTAGGCGCGGGCGTAGGCTTCCCCGACCTCGCCGAGCGTGGCCTCCAGCTCATTGTCGTTCTCCTGAGCCTGTGCCGGCGGTGCCAGGGCGAGGGCGAGTCCGGTGAAAAGCAGCAACCAGCGCATGGCATCGAAGCAAGAATGAATGGGGCACCGGAGCGGGCGCGCCGCAGCGCCGGGGGCGGTCATCGTACGCGCAGCAGCGTGCGGGTGGCCACGGCCTCGCCGGCGGTGAGCCGGCACACGTAGAGCCCGCCGGCCACGGCACGGCCCTGTTCGTCGCGGCCGTCCCAGCGCACCGCATGACGTCCCGCCTCCTGGACCGCGTCGACCAGCGTCGCCACGCGCTGGCCCAGCAGGTTGAACACCTCGAGCCGGATGGGCCCCGGGGTGCGCAGGGTGTACGGGATGGTCGTGGCGGTGCGGAACGGATCGGGGTAGGCGGCTCCCAGGGCGAACGCCGCCGGCGCCTCGGTGAGGGCCGGGTACGAGCGGTCCAGATACACCGGCGTGCCGAGCAGCAATTCAAGCACCTGCTCCTCGCCGGGCGGCACGGTCACCACCGCCTGCCCCTCGTCCAGGAGCACGTGGTGATTCCGGGCGGGATCGACGAGGTAGACGTCAAACCCTTCGGGGAGCCGCCCCTCCGGGCGAATCGTGAGGCGGACCTCCTGAGTCCGGGGCCGGTCGTGGCGCAGCCGCAGCGTCCAGCGCGCTCCCTCTCGCGTCATCGGCTTCAGGACGCTGGCGTGGGGCCGGTCGTCCTCCCACACCGACAGGCGCAGCGAGGCGTCGAGCGGCGGGGCTTCGGCCATCGTGTAGCGGGCGGCCCGGTCGGCATCGGCGAATCCCACCCAGTTGTACACGTCACGCGCCCCGGTGCCCGGCACCTCGGCCTGCACGGCCACGAGCACGGGAGACGCCGCCGTGCGCGCCGGCACGACCTCGGGCTCGGCCACCGCCTCGTCCGCCGGGATCCGCAGCGTCGTGGACGTGCCGGAGCGGTTGAACACGAAGTAGCCCTCCCAGGGCATCAGCCGCAGGGTGTCCAGCATGGCCGGCGTCTGTACGACCCCATCCCGGAACACCGCGATGTCGCCCGGGCTCACCGCCGCCGGATCACGCCCGACGGCCGACCAGGCCACCGGGAACGGGAACGGGTTGCCGATCTGGTTCCACCCCGGGCGGAGTGTGAGGAGGTAGGGACCGGCGGTGTTGACCGATACCCCGCTGCCGGTGCGAAAGGGCGTACCCCATTGCGTGATCAGAAAATAGGCCCGGCCGGGCGTCGCTGGCGGGTTGAGCGCCGGCCCTTCGACGTACTCCTGGCCGTTCCACCGCAGCAGGCGCCATTGATCCGGCTGGTACGGCCCGTACCCGGCAAAGACCGCGGGCAGGGCCGGATCATCCAGTTCGAGCGGAATCGACACCATGCGATACCGGCGCGGCAGGAACGCCCCACCGGGATCGGCCTGCGGGACGCGCACGCGCAGCGTCGCCGGATGGCTCTGCGGCTGGTCCGACGGGTACGTCTCGACGCGCTCGTCGAACACCAGCTGGATGTAATATTCGAGGCCGCGCAGGGTGACCATGGATTCCGGGATGGCGGCCTGCACCTGCGCACCGGCCCCCGTCGGGGTCATGTCGATGGGCACGAAGTCATGCCCGCCGCCGGGGCGGACGAAGAGCGTAGCGGCCGTGGGCGCCTCCGCCGGGTCGGCGGTCACGGCGACCGGCCGCCCGGCCTCTCCTTCGAGCGGATCGGTGCGCACGATGAACGGGGCGGACCCGATGGCATAGAGCGTGCCCGTTCGTTGTGCCGTGCCGGAGGTGACCACATAGAGGACCTCGCCCGGCCCGATCGACGGGGAGGCCCACACCGGCCCGTCCAGGCTCATCTGCCAGCGAACCGTCCCGTCCGCCTCGATGGCATAGAGCGTGCCGTTCAACGTACCCACGTAGATCCGCCCGCCGGCATCCACGGCCGGGGAAGACACCACGGGGCCGTCCAGAGCACGCGTCCAGCGCACGAGCCCGGTGGCGGCATCCAGCGCGACCAGCTCCCCGCCGACGGCCCCGTCCTCGTCGTAGGTCGCCACGTAGACCACCGCCCCCGCCACGGCCGGCGAGGCGATGAGGTCGCGCCCGATCCGGGTGGTCCACCGCAGCGAGCCCGTGGCGGGGTCGACGGCATAGACGCTGCTGTCCCGCGAGGCGACGATGACGGCGGCGTCCGATCCGCCGGTGCCGGCCACGGCGGGGGTCGCCACGATCTCCCCGCCCGTCTGAAACGGCGCCCAGCGATCCTGGCCGTCGGGGCGGACGGCATAGAGCCGGCCGTCGGTGGAGCCGAGATAGATCGTTCCGTCCCGCCCCAGCGCCGGGGAGGCGATGATCTCGGCGGCCTCCTCGCCACCGAGTGGGGCGGTGAGGGTGGCGTAGAAGCGCTCCGGGACCGGGGTCTGGCTGGAGCGCGCCCCGTCGAGGCGATAGAGGTAGCCGTCGAAGGCCCCGACGTAGGCCCGGTTCGAGCGGCCGGCCGGCAGCAGCGGAGAGGCCCACACCTCATCCCCCAGCGGAACGGCCTCTACCCGCGGCCGGGCCGCCTCCTCCCAGATCACATACAGGTTCCGATCCCGCGAACCGACGAAGACGGTGCCGTCGGTGGCGACGGCGGGCGACGAGATGACGTAGTCCTGTACCGGCACCGCCTGCGCCCAGCGCCGCGCGCCGTCCGGGTTCACGGCGTAGACGCTGTCCGCCGAGCCGACGAAGACGACCCCACCGGGGCCGACGGCGGGCGAGGAATAGGCATAGCCGCCCAGGTCATAGCGCCAGCGGACCTCCGGGGTGCCCGGCCCGGGCAGCGTGCTCGCGCCGGTGCGCTGGGCATTCTGGCGAAAAGTGGGCCAGGCTCCCTGCCCCTGGGCGCGCCCGACCCCGAAGGCACCCGCCAGGCACCCGACCAGCACCAGGGAAAGGCCGGTCCCCCGCCCGAGGCATCGAAGAAGAGAGAACATGCACCCGCACGCGAAAGGAGGAGAGATGAAGCGCAGGCCCCGACCGCGGAGGGGCTCCGATGCCGGACCCTCATCCCGGGTCCCACGGAGCGTCCGGGGCGGCGACCCGGAGAGGAGCCGTGCATCGGACTCACCGGCGGCAACCGCATCATCGCGCGAGCCCGGCACACCGCTACATGGTAGCGTCTCGAAGGCGCTTCTTCAAGCACCGACCCCGCTTTTGTGCCAAGCGCCCCCGCCTTCCCGGGCGGCCTTCGTTTCTGCCTCCTCCAATCATTCCCTGCCTATGCCCCTTGCCCTGAACCCTTCCAGCCCATATGTTTCATCGTTCCTTCGAAAAGCATCTGATCTAGCTCCGACCCGGAAGCGCTTCCCGGATTTCGAGAAACGCGTCCGGCCGAGCCCACTCCTCGTTCCATTTCTACCAGTAACCCGATCATGCCATGATCCCCGAACCCTTCGAGTACAGCGCCCCGACCTCGCTATCCGAGGCGCTGACCCTCCTGCGAGAGCTGGGTGATGAGGCCAAGATCCTGGCCGGCGGCCACAGCCTCATTCCCATGATGAAGCTTCGCTTCGCCACCCCGACCCACCTGGTCGACCTCAACCGCGTGCCGGGCCTGTCCTACGTGACCGAAGAGAACGGAGTGCTCAGGATCGGCGCCATGACACGCGAGCACGAACTCGACGAGTCCCCGATCGTGGCCGAGAAGTTCCCCATCTTCCGGGACGCCGCGCGGCTGATCGCCGACCCGCAGGTCCGCAACTTTGGCACCGTCGGGGGCAACCTGGCACACGGAGACGCCGCCAACGACCAGCCGGCCGTCATGATCGCCCTCAACGCCGAGGTCGTCATCGCCAGCCTGGACGGCGAGCGTACCGTGCCGATCGACGACTTCTTCTACGGTTTCTACATGACGGCCGTTCAGGAAGGCGAGATCCTGACCGAGATCCGCGTGCCCATCCAGCCGGGCCGCACCGGCAACGCCTACCACAAGAGCGAACGGAAGGTGGGCGACTACGCCACGGCCGGGGTTGCGGTGCAGGTTTCGCTGGACGACGACGGCGTGTGCACCTACGCCGGCATCGGTCTGACCAACGTCAACCCTACCCCGATGCGGGCCCGGCGCTCCGAGGAAGCCCTGCTCGGCCGCCGGATCGACGAGGACGCCATCGCCGCGGCGGCCCGGTATGCCGCCGAGGACTGCAACCCGTCGGACGACCTGCGCGGCTCGACGGCCTACAAGCGCCGGCTCGTCCGCGTACTGACGCAGCGCATGATCCACAAGGCCCTGGAGCGCGCCCACGGACGTTCAACCCACTGACCCCCCCTCCCATGACCCGAGACATCACCGTCACCATCAACGGGGAACAGCACACCGTAGCCGTCGAACCCCGGCTGCTGCTGGTACACCTGATCCGCGAGAAGCTGAACCTGACCGGCACCCACATCGGCTGCGACACCTCCAGCTGCGGCGCCTGCACCGTCCTGATCAACGGCAAATCCGCCAAGTCGTGCACTATCCTGGCCGTGCAGGCAGACGGCGCCTCCATCACGACGATCGAAGGCGTGGGCACGCCCGAGGCGCTGCACCCGCTCCAGGAAGGCTTCCGGGAGTGCCACGGGCTGCATTGCGGCTTCTGCACGCCCGGCATGATCATGCGGGCGATGGAGTTGCTGGAGAAAAACCCCAACCCGACCGAGGAAGAGATCCGCTGGGGCATCGCCGGCAATCTCTGCCGGTGCACGGGCTACAACAACATCGTCAAGGCCATCCAGTATGCCGCCGCCAAGCTGCGCGGCGAGGAGACGCCGTCGACCGAGCCCGAGTTCGTCTGACCGCCCCTGCCACAACGAGCCCTGCGGGGCCCGACACCGATCACCGATCGTCCTGACCCATACGACCTATGATTACCTGCAAGACCTCCCGCGAGATCGGGGGAATGGGGCACCCCATCAAACGCAAGGAAGACATTCGCTTCATCCAGGGCAAGGGCCGCTACGTCGACGACATCAAGCTGCCCGGGATGCTGCACATGGACATCGTCCGCAGCCCCTACGCCTATGCCCGGATCAAACACATCGACGCCTCGGAGGCCCTCAAGATACCGGGCGTGGTGGCCGTCGTGACGGGCAAGGATCTAGAAAAATACAACCTGCACTGGATGCCGACGCTGATGTCGGACACGCAGATGGTGCTGCCGACCGACACGGTGATGTACCAGGCGCAGGAAGTCGCCGCCGTCATCGCCACCGACCGCTACACGGCGCGGGACGCCAAGGAGGCCGTGCGCGTCGAGTATGAGCCGATGAAGCCGGTCGTCGACCCCTACAAGGCCCTCGAGCCGGACGCGCCGGTGCTGCGCACGGACAAAGAAGGCAAGACCGACAACCACATCTGGCACTGGGAGGTCGGGGACCGCGAGAAGACGGAGGCCGTTTTCCGCAGCGCGGACGTGGTGGTGAAGGAGCACATGCACATCCCGCGGATCCACGTCGTCTCCATCGAGACGTGCGGCTGCGTGGCGGATTACGACAAGGTGAACAATCACCTGACGATGTACATGACCACGCAGGCACCCCATGCCATACGCACGGTGATCGCGCTGGTGGCCGGGCACCTGGGGCTCACCGAGGAAAAGATCCGGGTGATCTCTCCGGACATCGGGGGCGGCTTCGGCGGCAAGGTGCCGGTCTATCCCGGCTACGTCATCGCCATCGCCGTCTCGTTCCTGACGGGCAAGCCGGTCAAGTGGATCGAAGACCGCAGCGAGAACCTCCAGGCGGACTCCTTCGCCCGGGACTACCACATCACGGCCGAGATGGCGGCCACCCGCGAGGGCAAGATCCTGGCGACGCGCTTCAAGGTGCTGGCCGACCACGGCTACACGGACGCCGCGGCCAACCCGTCGAAGTTCCCCACGGGGCTGTTCTCCATCGGCACCGGGTCGTACGACTACGACACCGCGTTCATGGAGGCGGACGCCGTCTACACCAACAAGCCGCCGGGCGGGGTGGCCTACCGCTGCTCCTTCCGCGTGACGGAGGCCGTGCACGCCATCGAACGGCTCACCGACAGCATGGCACGGGCCCTCGGCATGGACCCGGCCGAGTTTCGGATGAAGAACTTCATCAAGAAGGAAGACTTCCCCTGGAAGTCGCCCACCGGCTGGACCTACGACAGCGGCGACTACCACGCCGGCCTGAAGAAGGCCATGGAGGTCATCGGCTACGACGACCTGCGGCGGGAACAGGCCGAAAAGCGCAAGAAGGGAGAACTGATGGGCATCGGCATCTCCACCTTCACCGAGATCGTCGGCGCCGGCCCGTCGAGGGACTTCGACATCCTCGGCATCAAGATGTTCGACAGCTGCGAGATCCGCGTCCACCCCACGGGCAAGGCCATCGCGCGTTTCGGCACGAAGAGCCAGGGCCAGGGCCATGAGACCACCTACGCGCAGATCATCGCGGAGGAACTGGGCATCCCGGCCGAGCACATCCAGGTGGAGGAGGGGGACACCGACACGGCGCCCTACGGACTGGGCACCTACGCCAGCCGCAGCACCCCCACGGCCGGCGCCGCCGCCGCCGTGGCCGCCCGCAAGCTGCGCGACAAGGCCCGGAAGATTGCGGCCTACCTGCTGGAGGTCAGCGAGGAAGACCTGGAATGGGAGCCGGGGAAGTTTTACGTCAAAGGCGCCCCCGAGAAAGCCAAAACCATCCAGGACATCGTCTTCGCCGCCTACACGAACCATCCCCCCGGCATGGAAGCCGGCTTCGAGGCGACGCACTACTACGACCCGCCCAACCTGACCTTCCCCTCGGGCGCGTACATCTGCGTCGTCGACATCGACAAGGAGACGTTCGAGATCAAGATCCGGCGCTTCGTGGCCATCGACGACTGCGGCAACATCATCAACCCGATGGTCGTTCAGGGTCAGGTCCACGGCGGCCTCACGCAGGGCCTCGCCCCGGCCATGTACGAGGAGCTGATCTACGACGAAGACGGCAACATCCTCAACGGCACCCTGATGGACTACCTCGTGCCGACGGCCGTCGAGTCGCCCCGATGGGAGACGGGGCATACGATCACCCCGTCGCCCCATCACCCGATCGGGGCCAAGGGCGTCGGAGAATCCCCGACGGTGGGCGCCCCGCCGGCCATTGCCAACGCCATCGTCGATGCGCTGTCGGTCTACGGCATCACCCACCTGGACATCCCGATCACACCGTACAAGATCTACGAAGCCCTCAAGGCAAAAGGGGTCATCGAAGACTGAGGAGCGAACACGGCCGGCCGGGAGCAAGCGGATCGGCTCCGTGCCGGACCCCGACTTCGTGCCGGATCCCGGCCGGCCGTGCCCTCCTTCCCATGCCCATCCCATTCCGAGGCATCCACCATGCAAACGACCATTTCCAACACCTTCTTCATCGAGGAGCCCATCGACAAGGTCTGGGCGAGCCTCAGCGATCCCATGGAGGTGGTGACGTGCGTTCCCGGCGCCTCCATCACCGAAAAGATCGACGACACCCACTACAAGGGCGCCGTGACGCTGAAGTTCGGCCCCGTCAAGGCCGAGTATGCCGGAGAGATCGAGATCCTGGAATCGGACCCCTCGGCCCATCGCCTGGTGCTCAAGGGCGTCGGGCTGGACGCCAAAGGCAAGGGGCAGGCCGAGATGACGATGAACGGCCACCTCGCCGAGAAAGACGGGGGCACGGAGGTGAGCTTTACGATGGACGTATCCATCGTCGGTATGCTGGCCCAGTTCGGCTCCCGGCTGATCAACGACGTCTCGGACCACCTGCTCAAGCAATTCGTCAGCAACTTCAAGGCGAAGCTGTCCGGCGGCGAGGTCGACAACACCGCCAGCGCCGGCTCCATCGCCCGGTCGGTGCTGAAGGAGAAGGTGGGCGGCCTGTTCAGGAAAGAGGGGTGATCGGCGCCGGGCGGGCCGATGAAACGGCCCCGTACCGCCGCGCATACCGGAGTGCCCATGCAGGAGATTCATGCGTTGGCCCGGGCCTGTGACGCCCTGGGCTACGTCGTCGAGGACGAACTGGCCACGGTGCTGTACCTGATGCTCCGGCTGGAAAAGCCGTTGCTGCTGGAAGGGAATCCGGGCGTCGGGAAGACGGAGGTGGCGCAGATCATGGCGGCCTACCTGGAGACGGACCTGATTCGCCTGCAATGCTACGAAGGGCTCGACGCCCACGCGGCGCTGTATGAATGGAACTACCAGAAGCAGCTGCTGGCGATCAAGATCAACGAGCAATCCGGCCTGCATGCCGAGGAGCAGGAAGCCCGCATCTTCGGCGAGGCCTACCTGCTCAAACGCCCCCTGCTCCAGGCCATCACCGCCCCGGACCGCGCGCCCGTCCTGCTGATCGACGAGGTCGACCGGGCGGATGAGGAGTTCGAGGCGTTTCTGCTGGAGTTGCTCTCGGCCTACCAGATCAGCATCCCGGAGATGGGCACCATCCGCGCCACGCACAAGCCGGTGGTGATCCTGACCTCCAACCGCACCCGGGAACTCAGCGACGCCCTGAAGCGCCGCTGCCTCTACCACTGGGTCGACTACCCGCCCTTCGAACGCGAGCTGAAGATCATCCACAAACACCTGCCCGATATCGACGACGAGCTGGCCACCCGGCTCGTCCGGTTCGTCGAGCAGTTGCGCACGATGCGGCTGGACAAAGCCCCCGGCATCGCCGAGACGATCGACTGGGCGCGCAGCCTGCTGGCCCTCGGGGCGACGCGCTTCGAAGAGCCCTACGTCAGCCGCAGCCTCGGCGCCGTGCTCAAGTCGGACGCCGACATCCGAGCCGTCCGGGAGCACGGCGTGGAGGCCCTGCTGGAATCCACCCGGTGACCCCCGTGACGACGGCGCCCGAACATCCGCACTACACGCACTTTGCCTCGCTCAAGGAGAGCGTGCTGGGGTTCTGTGCGCTCTGCCGCCGGCACGACCTGCAGGTGGGCATCCACCACACCCGGGACGCGCTGGAGGTGGCCCGCCTCGGGCTGGTCCACGACCCGACCGCCTTTCGCTATGCCCTCCGTGCGCTCTTCTGTAGCACGCCCGAACAGCAGGCTACCCTCGATGCGCTCTTCGACTCGTTCTGGGGCCGACGCAGGGCAGCGATCCGCAACCGGGTCACGTACCACAACCAGGCTCGCCCCCCCCAGCGGCCGCCCGGCTCGCTGGTGCTGCTCGGCATCGGGCAGGACCGGCAGCTGCCGGATCGCGAGGACTCCCGGAACGTCTCGGGCGCCAACCGGGTGGAGGCGCTCCGCCGTACGGATTTCTCGAAGGTGGCCGACATGGACAGCGCGCTGCTGGACGAGATCGCGGACCGGCTGTTGCGGGAGATGAGCCACCGGCTTCGTCGCCGGATGCAGCACGACCGTCAGGGCCGCATCGACCTGCGGCGGACGATCCGCACCAACCTGAGCCACGGCGGGCTGCTGCTGCGCCTGAAACGACGCAACCGCCGGCTGGAGCGCTATCGCCTGGTCGTCCTGCTGGACGTGAGCGGCTCGATGGATACGTACTCGTTCTACCTGCTGAAATTCATCTGGGCGCTGAAATCGCACTTCAAGTCGATCGAGGCGTTTCTCTTCAGCACGAAGCTGGTACGCATCACGGACTGCCTGGACGAGGGGCCGCTGGAGCGCGTGCTGGCCTCGCTCAGCCGCGAAGCCGATCACTGGTCCAGCGGGACGCGCATCGGGGCCTGCCTGCAAACGTTCAACGAGCGCTATGCGCGGCGCGTCCTCCATGGCCGCAACGTCACGATCATCCTGAGCGACGGCCTGGACACGGGTCCGCCGGAGCTTCTGGCCGATGAGTTGCAACGCATCAAGCTCCGCACGAACAAGCTGGTCTGGCTCAACCCGCTCAAAGGCATGCCGGGCTACCAGCCCCTGGCCCGCGGCATGAGCGCGGCCCTGCCCTCGCTCGACACCTTTGCCTCGGCCCACAACCTGGACAGCCTCCTGGAACTGGAGGATCTGCTCAGCCAGGTGTGACCTCATGAGACGCGCCCTACCGGTTCCCATACGCCCATGTTTGACATCTTTTACGACAAGGCGCAGACGCTGAAGCAGGCGGGCGTGCCGTTCGCCCTGGCCGTGGTGGTGCGCCACGAACCGCCAATCTCCGGCAAGCCCGGCGACAAAGCCATCATCCTGGCCGACGGCACGCTCCATGGCTGGATCGGGGGCGGGTGTACCCAGCCGGTCATCATCAAGGAAGCCCGCAAGACGCTGGAGGACGGTACGCCCCGTCTCGTACGCATCACCCCTTCGGCCAGCGAGGTCGTCGTCGAGGGCATCAAGGAATACCCGATGACCTGCTACAGCGGCGGCGCGCTCGACATCTACATCGAACCCGTCATGCCTCGTCCCCAGCTCGTCATCCTCGGCCACTCTGCCGTGGCTCAGGCGCTGGCCCGGCTTGGCCGCGTCATGAGCTACCGCATCGTGGTGCAGGCCCCCGAGGCCACCGCCGATCTGTTCCCGGACGCCCATGCCTTCCGGCCCGCGTTCGACCTGACCGAGATCACGCCGACGCCGCAGACCTTCGTGGTGGTGTCGACCCAGGGCCACGGAGACGAGGACGCGCTGAAGGCGGCCCTGGCACGGGAGATGCCCTACGTGGCCTTCGTGGCCAGCCGGCGCAAGGCGCTGCAGGTGTTTGCCAACCTGGAGGATCAGGGAATGGACCCCACCCGCCTGGAGCACGTCCACACCCCGGCCGGCCTCGACATCGGCGCCCGCCTGCCCGAGGAGATCGCGGTGAGCATCCTGGCCCAGATCGTCCAGGTCCTTCGCCGGCGCCCGGAGGAGTCGCCCCCGTCCTCCACACCCCACCGGCACACGCTGCACGTCGACGCCATGAGCTGCGCCCACTGCATCCATCGCGTCCAGAAGGCCCTGGGCAGCGTCGAGGGGGTGACGGTGCACGACGTCGAGATCGGCTGGGCCGAGGTCAGCTACGATCCGGCCGACGTCGCCCTCACGGACATCGCGGCCGCCCTCGAAGCCGCCGGCTACCACCTGCGGCCCGACCCGGCGCCCGCTACGCCCTGAACCCCCACCGGCCACCCGGTGCGCCCATGCCTGCCCGACCGACCGTTTCCGCGATCCTTCTGGCGGCCGGCGAATCCCGGCGGATGGGAGACGCCAACAAGCTGCTCCTGCCGTTCCAGGGCCGCCCGCTCATCGAGCACGTCGTCCGCGCCCTGACGAACGCGGACGTCGACGAAACCGTCGTCGTGCTCGGCCACGAGGCCGAGCGCATCCGGCCCGTGCTCGCGGCCTACCCGGTCCGCACCGTGCTCAACCCGGACTATGCCGACGGGATGACGACGTCGATCCGGGCGGGCGTCCGGGCCGCGGCGGCCGATGGCGACGGGTTCATGATCTGCCTGTCCGACCTGCCGCTGATCGAGGCGGCCGAGTTCACGTACCTGGCGAACGCCTTCCGGAAGGCGTTGGCGACGGACCCGCAGTGCATCGTGCGCCCGGTCTACGAAGGACGCCCCGGCAACCCCGTGCTGTTTTCCGCAGCCTACCGACCGGCCATCGAGGCGCACGAGGCCGTGACGGGCTGCCGGGGGCTGATCAAACGCCACCGGACCCACGTGATCGAGGTGCCGATGGCGACGGATCACGTCGTCCGGGACATCGACACGCCGGAGGCCTACGCCACGCTCACGGCCACGACGAGATCGTCGTAGGCAGGCCCGCACGGCCGCCGTGGATCGGCGCCTCGCGCTCGCGCAGGAACCCGGCCGGGCGCCCGTGCAGCACCGCCTGAACCTCGGCCAGCGTCGCCAGCGCAATCTCCTCCGGGGTCTCGGTGCCGATGTCCAGCCCGATGGGGCCATAGATGCGCGCGCGCTGGTCGTCCGTGAGCGGCTGGTTCATCTCGACCTCCGTGATGATCCGCGCCGTCCGCTCCCGCGGCCCGAGCATCCCGATGTAGCGCAGCGGCGTTGCCTCCAGCAGCGTCTGCAGCAGGCGGCGGTCCCGCAGGTAGGTGTGGTTCATCACCAGCACGGCCGTACGCGAATCCACCGTCACGTGCTTCAGCGCCTCTTCGGGATGCATCAGGTAGGTCCAGGCCTCGGCGTCCGGGAAGCGTTCCTGCAACTCGGCGGCCGGTTTGCGCCCGACGACCTGCACGCGCCACCCGAGGCCGGCCGCAAACCGCACGAGGGGGCCGACGTCGTGCCCCTCGCCGAAGATCACCAGCCGCACGGGCGGCAGGACACGCTCGTAGAGCACCTCGGCCTTGCCGGCATCGAGCGTGTAGCGCTGCGTCTCCCAGACGTACGGATCCGAGGACGCCGCGTGCTCCGCCATGACGTGCCGGGCGTGGTCACGGACGCGTTCGAAGAGCGGGGATCCCTCCAGATCGCCGTGGAGCGAGCCGTCGTCGAGCAACAGCAGGTGCCGCGCCAGGCTGTCCTGCAGGCCGGGCTCGACGTCGATCACCGTCGCCAGCAGACCGGTGTGGCGATCTTCCACGCACCGGTTGAGCAAGTCGATGGGGCTGGCCCGGCCCTCGACCGGGACGGGCTCCAGCAGCACGTGGGCGACGCCGTTGCAGCCCGTGCCAAAGCCAAAGATCAGATCGTCGTCGTCGAGGTCGAACGGCAGTAGTTCGGGCCGGCTCGTCTCCAGCACGTGCAGCGCGCGCTGGGCTACCTCCCCTTCCAGACACCCGCCGCTCACCGTACCCCAGCGGCGGCCGTCCTCGGCCACCAGCATGCGGGCGCCGGGCCGGCGGTACGTCGAACCCCCGATGCGGACGACCGTGCCCACGGCGAACGGCCGCCCCTCGCGCTGCAGCGCCCCGGCCTGGTTCAGCATGTCGAGCAGTTCTTTCATGCGATCGCTGGAGTCCCGTTCCGAAGGTTTCCCGCCCCGCTACGGAAGCGGTTTTCTGTGAGACAAGAGCAGAATACACATCGCAACCCAGTAAGCTCAAGCGCCAGTAAAGAACACCTGGTTCCTCCACACTGCGCAGGAGTCAACTTTCGCTTTCCCGTTTTCTGGGCCAATCTACGATATAGATTCCCAGGAGGAGGTCAGATCCCTTTTCGCCGTCGATGCTCTCGAATGCGATGGCAATTTGCGCACACGACCTCGCACTTTGCGATTTCTCGCTCCACTTCTCGGAGACTCCAATTGCTAAGGCCACGTCCAATGTTAAAGCGCTTCTCTCCATCAATGTGGTCAAAATCCATCACATAATAGGGAAATCGAATCCCGCAGTCCGCGCATGGAACGTCTTTAGCTCTACGGATCAGGCGACGTATTTTCTTTCGTTTGGCCTGAGTGTGCGCCACAGCCTTGGCCTTGTAGTAAGCCGGATGCTTTTTATAATGAGCTCGGACGTAGCCGCGCTGGCAAGCTTTGCACACGCTTTGTCGGCCGTCTGAACGTGCTTTGTTCTTGTGAAAAGCGTCCAGGCTCTTCTGCTCCCCACAATGCGGACAGATCTTGTATTCTAGAGCCATGACTACGAAACGCGCCTTTTTAGTCAAACTGGAATCAATAAAAAACCCCAGAACCGTGCAAGACGATTCTGGGGTTTGCAGCGTGCCCGCGAGGATTCGAACCCCGGACCTTCTGATCCGTAGTCAGACGCTCTATCCAGCTGAGCTACGGGCACGTGGCCTCCGAAGAGGGCTGCTATGATAGTGCGTTTCCGGAGCCTCTGCAAGTGAAGCGCCCGTTAAAACGCACGGCGCGTGGCCACGTCGGTTTCACTCGTCCTCGACCGGGAAGATCCCGAGCCCCTGGAGGAAATAGAAGTGGTGCGTCGGGCCATGCCCCTGGCCGATGGCGAGGCCGTGGCGGATCGCCTCGGTGACGTAGCGTTTGGCGCGCGCCACGGCTCCGCGTAGCGGGTAGCCACGCGCCAGGTTGGCGGCAATGGCCGCGGCATAGGTGCAGCCCGTGCCGTGCGTGTGTGGCGTGTCGATCCGGGGCGCCCGGTACGTGTGGAAGCGCTGGCCGTCGTAGAGCACATCCACCGCCTCGCTCTCCCCGTCCAGATGGCCGCCTTTGACGAGCACCGCCTGCGCCCCCATCGCCTGAATCCGCTGCGCCGCTTCCCGGGCATCGTCCAGCGTCTGGATGGTCAGCCCCGTCAGATGGGCGGCTTCGTGGACGTTCGGCGTCACGAGCGTCGCCCGCGGCAGCAGCCGGGTCTTGAGCGTCTCGACGGCCTCGGCCTGCAGCAGGGGGTACCCGCTCTTGGAGATCATGACGGGATCCACCACGAGCGGCTCGATCCCGCGCTCCTCGATCTTTCGCGCCACCGT
This sequence comes from Roseithermus sacchariphilus, assembly GCA_003285105.1. Lineage (GTDB taxonomy): Bacteria > Bacteroidota > Rhodothermia > Rhodothermales > MEBIC09517 > Roseithermus > Roseithermus sacchariphilus. The sequence continues at coordinate 3,984,095 of CP030158.1, forward strand.
CTCGATGATGGCGGACGAGGAGAGCATGCCGGTTTTGGTGGCCGCCACCGGCAGGTCGTCGAGCACGGCGTCGAGCTGGGCCTCGATCAGATCCAGCGGCAACTCGAACGCCGCCGTGACGGCCCGCGTGTTCTGGGCGGTGACGGCCGTCAGCACGGAGGCCGCGAACACGCCGTTGGCCTGCATGGCCTTGATGTCGGCCTGGATGCCGGCACCGCCCCCGGAGTCACTGCCGGCGATGGTCAGGGCAACGTTCATGTGGATTCGGACGAGTGGGCGTGAATCGAAGCGAGATAGGCCCGGACGGCGGCGCGCGGGTCAGCGGCGTCCATCAGGCCGGACAGCACGGCGACGCCGTGGGCGCCGGCCTGCAGGCAGGGTCCCACGCGGTCGGGCGTGATGCCGCCCAGCGCCAGCACGGGCCGGGCTGCGGGGTCTGCGCAGACCGCGACGAGCCGGGCCAGCCCCTGGCCGGGATGGCCGGGCTTGCTGGTCGTCGGGAAGATAGGGCTCAGGAACACGTAATCCGCCCCCGCCTGCCGGGCTTTCACGGCGTCTTCGAGCCCGTGGGCCGAGTACCCCAGCCGCCGCCCGGCACCGAGCCGCGCCCGCGCCGCCGCGACGGCCGGCCCGCGCCCGCCCACGTGCAGATCCACGTCCAGCGCCTCGGCAACGGCCAGGCGGGTGTTGACGGCAATCTGCACGTCCGGGGCCACCCGCCGCAGCGCCTCCACCAGCCCGGCGGCCGCCCGGCGGAAGGCGGCCTCACCGGCGGCATGATCACGCAGATGCACCCAGCGCACCCCGGCTTCGACGAGGGCCACGACGCGCGAGGCCCGCCTCGGTTCGGTGAAGCGATCGGCGACGAGGGCGAGCCGTGGCATCACGGCGGCACCGCTCATCCCAGGCCAACCCGCCCTTCGAGCGGCGAGGAGGCGCGGGCGTAGAACCGCCGCGGGATCCGCCCGGCCTGCCAGGCCAGACGGCCGGCCTCGACGGCCCGCCGCATGGCCTGCGCCATCATCACCGGATGCTGGGCGTTCGAGATGGCCGTGTTGAGCAGAATGCCGTCGTAGCCCAGCTCCATCGCCCGGGCGGCATCGCTGGCCGTGCCAATGCCGGCATCCACGATGAGCGGCGTCTGGGGCAGGAGTTCGCGGATGAGGGCGAGGTTGTACGGGTTGACGAGGCCCATCCCGCTGCCGATGGGCGAGGCCAGCGGCATCACGGCGGTGCAACCCAGATCGGCCAGCTTGCGGCAGGTGATGGGATCGTCATTGCAATAAGCCAGCACCCGGAAGCCGTCGTCGATGAGCGTGCGGGCTGCCCGTAGGAGCTGCTCCACGTCCGGCATCAGCGTCTCGTCGTCACCGATCACCTCCAGCTTGATCAGGTCGGTTTCCAGCGCTTCGCGGGCCAGCTGGGCCACCAGCACCGCCTCTTTCGCGGTGTAGCAACCCGCCGTGTTGGGCAGGAGCCGGTACCCCTCCCGCCGCAGCAGTTCGAGCAGGCTTTCCTCCGAGGTATCCTGGAGGTTCACCCGACGGATGGCGACCGTCACCAGCTCGGTCCCGGAGGCACGCAGGGCGTCCAGCATGACCTGCGGGTTCGGGTAGCCGCTGGTACCGACCAGCAGGCGCGACCGCAGGGTGCACACCCCGAGATCCAGCCGATCGGCCGTCTCGGTAGCGGGCGGGGTGTCGGTCATCAGATCGTCGGGCATAGCGGTATGAACATGAAAAAGGGTTGCAGGGGATCGGGATTCCAACCGTTTCAACCACCCTGAACAGCCGTAATCACCTCCACCGTATCCCCCGCGGCCAGGGTCACCTCACCCCAGCGGGCACGGCGGACGACCTCCTCGTTCACGGCCACGGCGATCCCGCGTGCCCCTTCCGGGTCGATGCCGAGCGTCGCCAGCAGGTCCGGCAGGGTCGCCCCGGCCGGCACCTCGCGCGGCTCGCCGTTGACCGCGATGGTCATGGCCGAATGAGCGCGGTTCATGAGAGCGGGGATGCAGGTGTATGGGTCGAAAAACGCCGGGGAGAAAACGGCTGGAGCCAGGGCGAGGTTTCTCCGGTGAGCACGAGCCGGGCCACCTCCTGCGCCGTCACGGGCATCAGGAGGATGCCGTGCCGGTAGTGGCCGGTCGCCACGACGACGCCGGGGGCGGCCATGCCAAGGATCGGCGCATGGTCACGGCTGGCCGGACGCAGGCCGGCCCACGTGTCGGTCACCGGCAGGTCGTAGATGCCGGGCACGATCTCCCAGGCCCCTTCCAGGATCGTGTAGAGGCCACCGGCCGTCACGCGCGTGTCGAACCCCATCTCCTCGCTCGTCGCCCCGACCAGCACGCGCCCGTCGCTCTTGGGGGCGAGATAGGCCTGCGGCCCGCGGACGACGTGCCGCAGGGCAAAGGGGCGCTCGACGCGAAGCTCGATCATCTGTCCCTTGACGGGACGCACCGGCGGGCGAACGTCCGGCTCCAGCCCCTCGACCTGACGCGACCAGGCGCCCGCCGCCAGGATCACGGTGCCGCCCTCGATGCGTTCCCCGGCTTCGGTGACGACGGCCGGGGCGGCGGCATCGGGCACGACGGCCTGCACCGGCGTGTGCTCGCGCAACACGCCGCCGGCCCGGACGAACGCCCGCTTGCAGGCCTCCAGCACACGGCGGTTGTCGACCTGATGATCGTCGGGTGCAAAGACGGCGGCCGCCAGACGCGGGGCCAGGAAGGGCTCGCGCTCCAGCGCCTCGGCCCCCGTCAGCCACTCGACGGCGAGGCCCTGCTCCTTCTGGAAGGTATAGCGGCGACGCAGCGCGGCGGCGCTGTCCGGGTCGTCGGCGACGAGCAGCGTGCCTTCGTCGCGGTAGTCGACGGTGTCGCCGGCGGCGGCTTCGAGTGCGCGGGCGAAATCCGGCCAGCGGCGCATGCTCTCGCGGCTGAGGCGGTAGAGCTCCGGTTCTTCGAACTGCAACTCGGCGTCGGCGGCCAGCATGCCGGCGGCCAGCCAGGAGGCCCCCCGCCCGGCGAGGCCGCGGTCGAAGATGGTGACGGGACGGCCCTGCCGGACGAGCTCCCAGCCGATGCCGAGGCCGACGGCGCCGCCGCCTACGATCAGGATGGATGGATCGGTCATGGAACCGAAGGGCGATGATGAGGGAAGCGCCCCCGAACGTCGGGGGGCGGGGTCTCCGGGAGATCCGGCGGCCCTCCACAACCTGCTCGAAGGTAGGTCGTTCTTTATACAGCCGCTCGCCGGAACGATCCACCCTCCGCCCTGCATGCGCGATTTTAACGACATCCTCATCGTGGGCGCCGGGCTGGCCGGCGCGTGTGCGGCGCTGTTTCTGAGCGAAAGCCACCGGGTGCGGGTGCTGGAGGCGGAGCGGCCCGCGGCCGGCGCCTCGGGCGCGGCGGCGGGGCTGGCCAACCCGTTCATGGGCCGGCGCGCCCGCCCCGTCTGGCGCATGCCGGAAGCGCTGGATGCCCTGCACGAAGCCCGCGCCCGCGCCGACGCGGAGGCGGCCTTCACAGCCGCCGGCGTGCTCCGCCCGGCGCTGGACGCTCGGCAGGCCGAGCCCTTCCGGCAGACCGCCGACCGGTTTCCCGACCGGGCGTGCTGGCTGCCGGCTCCGGCCGTGACCGAACGCTACCCGGCCGTGCACGCCCCCCACGGTGCGCTGCTCGTGACCGCCGGCGGCGCCATCGCCGTGCCGGCCTTCGTCGAGGCGATGCTGGCGGCAGCCCGGAAGCGCGGCGCCGAGGTGCACACCGGCCACCGCCTCCGGGCCTGGGGCGAGCACGACGGCATCGCCTACGTGGACCTCGACTCGGGCGAGCGGCTGCACGCCGGCACGGTCCTCCTGGCGATGGGCTACGGCGGGCTCCTCCACCCGGCGCTGAGCAACCTGCACCTGCACGGCGTCAAAGGCCAGACCGTGCGCCTCCGGCGTCCCGCAGGCCTCGAGCCCCTGCCTCCCCTCTCCGGCAGCGGCTACGTCGTCCCCGACGGCGAGACGCTCGTGCTCGGCAGCTCGTACGAGCACACCTTCGACGACCTCCGCCCCTCGCCCGAGCAGACCCGGAGGATCCTGGACCAGGCACGGCGCATGGTGCCGACCCTCCCCGATGCCGCCCTCGTCGAGGAAACCGCCGGCGTGCGCGTTGGCGTGCCGGGGACCCGCCGGCCCCTGCTCGGGCCGCTGCCCGGGCACCGCCGCTGCTGGATCTTCACCGGCCTCGGCTCCAAAGGCCTGCTGATGGCCCCGCTGCTGGCCCGCTGGCTGCCCCGGGCCCTCACCGACCCCGCCATTCTCCCCCTCGAGGTCAGGGTTTCCCTGAAACCGGCGTAAGCACCGCCGTGCAGTTGCCTCGAAATGCACGGCGATCCGCCGCACCCCCATGACGACCGCTTCTGTTTTTCGTACCTTGAAGCTCTAATGACCGACGATCCTCTCTCAGCCAACCCGGAAACCGACATGGAATTGACCACCACCCGCATCGAAGAACTCCTCGGCGACGAGGCGGACTCGCTGCTGAACCACACCTGCCAGACGGTGCCGAAGGAGCAACTCCACCTGCCCGGACCGGACTTCGTGGACCGCGTCTGGCGCGACTCCGACCGCAACCCGCAGGTGCTGCGCTCCATGCAGCAGCTCTTCGACCACGGCCGCCTCGGCGGAACCGGCTACCTCTCCATCCTGCCCGTCGACCAGGGCGTCGAGCATGCCGGCGGCGCGTCGTTCGCCAAGAATCCCGCCTACTTCGACCCCGAGAACATCGTCAAACTCGCCATTGAAGGCGGGTGCAATGCCGTCGCGTCGACCTTCGGGGTGCTCGGGGCCGTGGCACGCAAGTACGCCCACAAGATCCCGTTCATCCTGAAGTTCAACCACAACGAGCTGCTGACCTATCCGAACACGTACGACCAGATCCTCTTTGCCCGCATCGAGGATGCCTGGAACATGGGCTGCGTCGGCGTCGGGGCGACGATCTACTTCGGCTCGCCGGAATCGAACCGGCAGATCCAGGAGGTCTCCGAAGCCTTTGCGCTGGCCCACGAGATGGGCATGACCACGATCCTGTGGTGCTACGTCCGCAACAATGCCTTCAAGGTCAACGGCGTCAACCACGAAACCTCGGCGGACCTGACCGGCCAGGCCAACCACCTCGGCGTCACCATCGAAGCGGACATCATCAAGCAGAAGCAGCCCACGAGCAACGGCGGCTACAAAGCCCTCAACACAGGGGACTCCAGCTACGGCAAGCTCGATGAGCGCATCTACACGGAGCTGGCGACCGACCACCCGATCGACCTGACGCGCTACCAGGTGATCAACAACTACATGGGCCGCGCCGGGCTGATCAACTCGGGCGGCGGCTCGGGCAAGAACGACCTGGCCCAGGCCGTCCGCACGGCCGTCATCAACAAACGCGCCGGCGGCATGGGGCTGATCTCGGGACGCAAAGCCTTCCAGCGCCCCATGAAGGAAGGCGTCGAGATCCTGCACGCCATCCAGGACGTCTACCTCGACGCCGACATCACGGTTGCCTGAGTGGACCCGGCGGCGGCCGTACCCGACGGCCCGCCCCACCCGCTCCGAGCCTTCGGACCCGGAGGACGCCTGCTGCACGCGGGCGTCCTCTTTTTTTGGGCATGCCGGCCGGCCGCTCCGGAATGAACCCATCCACACCGGCCCTCGTATCACCGCCGCTCCCTTTTCCTCCAGCCCCTCCCCGTCATGGCCACCACCTCTCCGCAGGCCTCCGAGCCTCGCCCGCAGCACGAACCCCGTCCCGCCGATACCTCGCCCCCGGCAAGTCCCTTCGAAGCCCCCATCCAGCACTATCCGGCCTGGGCACGGGAATTCGCCCGCAAGTACTTCACCAAAACCATCACCCAGTTCATTCTCTACGGCAACGTCCGGGACCTCGTCCCGACCGTCGACGAACAGGGCGAGCCGACGTACGTCCCCCTGCGCGAATTCCTCAACGACGACCTCTTCGCCGCCCGGGACCTGACGCTGTTCTACGACCGCTCCACCGGCATCCACTTCGGAGACAAAACCACCCAGGCCGACTTCAACCGCGCGCTCTCGGGCTACGACACCATCTTCGGAACCGATTATGCCCGGCGGCTCCCCAAGGACCCCGTTCGCGTCCTCTCCGTCCTGGAAAACTACTTCCGCCTCCGCCTGGCCGAAGGCAAGCGCATCGCCTGCATCATCGATTACGCCGAAACCATCGCCCCGATGGCCGAAGCGTCGATGTACTCCGCCGAGGACCGCAACGCCCTGGTCTTCCTCCAGAAGTGGTCCCACGACGCGCTCTTCATGCGCAGCGATTTCACTATTTGCCTGATTACGGAAAACCTGAACGACCTGAACCAGCAGCTCGTCCAGAGTCCGTACACGGCCGAGATCTTCATCCCTCTGCCCGACGAAGACGCCCGCCTGAAATTCGTGCACTGGTACCTGCGCGGCCGCACCGATGCCTTCCGGGCCCACTCCTCCGTCTCGCTCGAAGCCCTTGCCAAAAACACCGCCGGACTGGACTACATCCAGCTCCGCACCATCCTCGCCGACGTCCTCGAAAACCGCACGGAACTGACCTTCGACGTCCTGGCCGAGATCAAGAAGGAGTTCATCGAGGCCGATGCCTACGGGCTGCTGGAGTTCATCGAAACCGACTACAACCTGGATATGGTGGCCGGCCATGCGATGGCCAAGGAGCATCTCCGCCAGGCCGCCCAGGCGCTACGCAACGGACGCCCGGACGTGATGCCGATGGGCTACCTCGTCGCCGGGCCCGTCGGGACCGGGAAGACGTTCCTGATCACCTGCTTCGCCGGAGAGATCGGCATCCCGATGGTGAAGCTGAAGAACTTCCGCTCGCAATGGCAGGGCGTGACCGAGGGCAACCTGGAGAAGATCCTGAACCTGCTCGAAGCGATGACCCCCGTGGCCGTCATGATCGACGAGGCCGACGCGGCCCTGGGCGACCGCGACGTGCAGGGGGACTCGGGCGTCTCGAAACGGGTCTTCGGGCAGATCGCCTCGTTCATGAGCAACCCGAAGCACCGCGGCCGCGTCATCTTCTTCCTCGTCACCGCCCGCCCCGATCTGATGCCCGTGGACCTGAAACGGCAGGGCCGGGCCGAGGAACACCTGGCGCTGTTCTACCCCTCCACCCGCACCGAACGCGAGGAATTGCTGACCGTCATGATGGTCCGCACGGGCGTCGACCTGGCGCTGGAGGCCGTCCCGGACGCGCTCCTCAACGGAGAACGCACCTTCAGCGGGGCGGACATGGAGGCCCTGCTGACCCGCGCCAAGTTCCGCGCCGCCGCACGGGACGACCAGAGCAACGGACAGGTGACCACGGACATCTTGCAGGAAGTGGTCGATGATTTCATCCCACCGACCTACCCGCTGGAGGTCGAGCTCCAGACGCTGGTCGCCGTGCTGGAATGCACGAGCCAGGCCCTGCTCCCGGAGCAATATCGGTCGATGGACCGGGAGGCCATCGTGCGCCGGGTCGAGGAACTGAAGCGGCTGATCTAGCCGAACGCGAAACGGGGCGTGGCTCCTTCTGCGGATGCCACGCCCCGTCTTCGTCTCAGAAGTCGTCTCAACGACAACGGGCCGATTTACTTCGAACGGCTACGCTTGCGGGCCAGTTCTTCGCTGGCTTCGAGCAGTTTGATGTACAGATCGTAGCTCAGCAAAACAGCATACGGTTCGTTGTTTTTCTGCACCAGGATCCCCCGGTCGATTTGCTTGGCGCGCTCGACCAGATCGGACGTGTTGGACCGGAGTTCCGTGATGGTGGCGACGGCGTCGATGCCTCGGGTGCTGTACATGAGAACGGGGGGCTGATGGATAGGAACATAGCGAGAAATACGCACAAAAACGCGCAGCATACTCGCACATCCGCCCGGGGTTTCCCGGCCTGCTCATTTTACAAATTCCTGGCACTCGATCCTTCCGATCGGCGGTGCACCGCCCGCCGGATCGCGGGCCCTCCACCCCACCCGGGGCATCCTTTCGTCGACGTTCATGCCCTGTTCTAACCGTGTACACCTGTCCTCATATCGCATGACGTTCTCCCGTGACCCTGACCGCCGAACGCCGTGCCGGCCCGGGCGCGTCGGGTGGAGGAAAAGATCCATGTTCTCTTCGGAGGGGCTGTAACGACCTTCCTCCACGCGTGCAGATCGTTGGTGTAGCCTGTATCTTTCCGTAGTGGATCGGCGGCCGGGATCCGCCCGGATGATGCCCGGGTTCTGGCGGTGTGCGTCGTGACGCCACCGACCGGCGCCGATCGCCCTCTACGCCTGCCTGTACCCCTTTTGTGTTGCTTTCCATGATGCACCTTCGCCCCCCTGCCCGGCCCGGTGTGCTCCTGATGCTGGCCGCCCTGACGGCCTTCGCCATCCCGGCCCGGGCCCAGTCGAACGACGACATCGTCGTACCGACGGTGACACGCACGTACGCGATCGAGAACGCCCGCGTCGTCCAGGCGCCCGGCCGGGTGCTGGATCGCGCCACCATCGTGATCCGCGACGGCCTCATCACCGCCGTCGGGCCGGACGCCGCCATCCCCTTCGATGCCGAACGCATCGCCGGCGACTCGCTGGTGGTCTACGCCGGCTTCATCGACGCGCTCTCTCACACCGGTGTGCCCCGGCCCCGGCCCGAAAACAACCGGGAGCGCGTCCCCGAGCCGGGCAACCCCCCGAACGACCGTGCCGGGGTGCTGCCCGAACGGGACGTGCGCACGCTCCTCCAGCCGGAGGACAAGTCCGTGGCGGAGCTGCGGCAGGCCGGCTTCACCGTGGCGCACGTGGTCCCGCACGGCCCGCTGCTGCCGGGCTCCGGCGCCGTGATCCTGCTGGCCGGCGACACCCCGCCCGCCCTGGTGCTGAAAGGGGACGCCTCGCTCTTCGCCCGCTTCGACACCAACCGGGGCGTGTACCCGAGCACGCCGATGGGCGTCATCGCGAAGCTGCGCCAGCTCTACCGGGAGGCCGAACGCCGCCGGCAGATCGAGACGATGTATGCCGCCAACGCCACCGGGCTGGAACGCCCCCCCTACGACCCCGTGCACTATGCCTTCTTCCCGGTCATCGACGGGACCAAGCCCGTGGTGTTCTACGTGGAGGATCCGCTGGAAGCCCACCGGGCGCTCGCCCTCAGCCGGGAGCTTGGCTTCGACCTGGTGCTGGCCGGGCTGGCCGGCAGCGGCGACGCCCTCGGGGAGATCCAGGCCGCCGGGGTCCCCGTCTTCTTCTCCCTGGCCCTGCCCGAAGCGCCGAAGGACGCGGACACCCCGGCCGACAGCACCGAGCACGCCGAGCCGATGACGCCGGATGATCCGTTCATCTCCGACTTCCGGACCCGATCGTATGAGGACGTCGAGGCGGAGAAGGAGCAGCTGGAGGCGCGGCAGGCCCGGGCGCGGCGGCAACACTACGAACTGGCCGCCCGCCTCCAGGAAGCCGGCATCCCCTTCGCGTTCATGACGATGGACCTCAAACCGTCCGACATCCACGAGAGCCTGACGACGATGATCGAGCACGGCCTCTCCGAAGACGCCGCGCTGGCGGCGCTGACGACGACGCCCGCACGGCTGCTGGGCCTGGCGCAGAACCTGGGCACCATTGAACCCGGCAAGATCGCCAACCTGGTGGTCACCGACGGCCCCTACTTCGCCGAGGACAGCGCCATCCGGTACGTCTTCGTGGACGGGCAGCCGTTCGAGATGGAGCAACGCCCCGCCCGGAGCGCCTCGGCCGCCGCCGGCGACGCAGCCGCCAATCCCGTCGGGACCTGGGACTATGCCATCAGCACGCCCGACGGCTCGTACGAGGGGACCATCACCATCACCGGAACGCCCGGGGCGTACTCGGGCACCATCACGAGCGCGCTCGGCACCACCGTCCTGGAGAATGTGGTCCTCAACGGCCGCTCCCTGACGTTCCGCTTCGACTCCGGCCAGATGGGGCTGATCGAGGCCGACCTCACCATCGAGGGGAACGACCTGTCCGGCACGATGAACGTGAGCAGCTACGGCAGCTTCCCCGTCACCGGCACCCGCACCAGCGGCCCCGACCGCTGAGCCCCGCCTCCCTCCGATCGTTTTCCATGCGCAGACATCCCATGAAACGTCTTTCCCTCCTCCTGCTGGCGTGCCTCCTGGCCGGTCCGGCATCGGCGCAGGACCTGTTCATCCAGGGCGGCACCGTGCTGACCGTCACCAACGGCACGCTCGAACGGGCCGACATCCTGATCCGCGACGGCAAGATCGCCCGCGTCGGGCAGGGCCTGCGGGCCCCGCGCGGCGTCCGCACGATCGACGCGACCGGCCTGTACGTCATGCCCGGCATCATCGACGCCCATTCCCACATCGCCATCAGCAGCGTCAACGAAGCCACCAACCCCATCACCGCCGAGGTCGCCGTGGGCGACGTCATCGACCCGTACGACATCGCCATCTACCGGGCCCTGGCCGGCGGCGTGACCACCTCCCACGTTATGCACGGCTCGGCCAACGTCATCGGCGGGCAATGCGAGACGATCAAGCACCGCTGGGGTGAGAAGAACCCCGAGGCGCTGAAGATGGAAGGCGCCCCGCGCACCATCAAGTTCGCCCTCGGGGAGAACCCCACGCGCGTCCACGGCCGCGGCAACAACGTGCCCCCCGCCACCCGCATGGGCGTCGAAATGGTCATCCGCGACGCCTTCAACGAGGCGCAGCGCTACATGGACGCCTGGGCTCAGTACGAAGCGCGGCTGGCCGCCGGCGAGCGCGTCGCCCCCCCGCCCTACAGCGAACGCCTGGAGGTCCTGGCCGACATCCTGCGCGGCGAGATCATCGTGCATTGCCATAGCTACCGCGCCGACGAGATCCTCATGCTGATGCGCGTCTTCGAGGACTTCGGCATCGACCGCCTCGTATTCCAGCACGTCAATGAAGGCTTCAAGGTGGCCCCAGAGCTGGCCGACTTCGGCGCGGGCGCCTCGGTCTTCTCCGACTGGTGGGCCTACAAGTTCGAGGTCTACTACTCCACCGCCTACAACGCCGCCATCCTCACCCGCAACGGCGTCACCACCTCGATCAACTCTGACTCGGCCGAACTCAACCGCCACCTCTACCACGAAGCGGCCAAGACGCAGAAATACGGGCAGCTGACGGACGATGAGGCGCTGGCGCTCATCACCATCAACCCGGCCCGGCAACTCGGCATCGAAGACCGCGTGGGCTCGATCGAGGAAGGCAAGGAAGCCGACCTGGCGATCTTCAACGCCCACCCGCTCTCCATCTATGCCGTGCCCCAGATGACCATCGTCGACGGCGTCGTCCGCTTCGACATCCACGCTGACCCCGACGACATGCGCCTGAACGTGCCCGCCGAGGGCGACGTCGAGACGGCCACGCTCTGGAGCGAAGAGCACGCCCACCGCTGCATGCAGGGCGTGGACCTGCTGGAGTTCCTCGGCACGCGCTGACGCTGCGTGCAGGCACCGGATCCGTCCTCCTTCGACCTTCGACCTTCCGATTCCCCATGCATCTCCTCCTGACCCTCCTGCTGACCCTCGGGCTGATGGCCGCCCCGGCCACGCCCGGCGACGGCCTGCCCAAGGCCCGGCAGGGCACGTTCGCTCTGACCAACGCCCGCATCGTAACGGTCACCCACGGCGTCATCGAGAACGGCACCCTCATCATCCGCAATGACCGGATCGTCGCCCTCGGCACCGACGTGAAGATCCCCCCGGACGCCGAGGTCATCGATTGCGCCGGCCTGCACATCTACCCCGGCCTGATCGACAGCGGCACCCAGCTCGGCCTGGCCGAGATCGGCTCGGTGGCCGAGACGCGCGACTACGCTGAGCTCGGCGAGCTGACCCCGCACGTGCAGGCCCTGACGGCCGTCAACCCCAACTCCGTGCTGATCCCCGTCACCCGCGTCAACGGCGTCACCACGGTCCTCACCGAACCCTCCAGCGGCCTGCTCTCGGGCCAGGCGGCACTCATCAACCTGCACGGGTACACCCCCGAGCAGATGCTCCTGGCCGGGCGCGAGGTGATGGTGCTGGAGTTTCCCACCACCGGCCGACGTGGCCGCTGGGACCGCCGCTCGGACGAGGACATCAAGAAAGCAGCGGAAAAGGCGATCAAGACGCTCGATGAGACGTGGGAACGTGCGCGCCTCTACGCCCGCATCGACTCGGCCTACCAGGCCTCGCCGGACAAGAGCCGCAAACCGGCCTACGTGCCGGAGATGATCGCCATGCTGCCGGTGATCCGCGGCACGATGCCGTTGATGATCAAGGTGGATGCCGCACGCGACATCGAGAAGGCGCTGGAGTGGGTGGCGAAGCAGCAGATCGAAAACGTCATCTTCAGCGGCGTCGCCGAGGGCTGGCGCGTGGCGGACCAGATCGCCGAAGCCGGCATCCCCTGCCTCGTCGGCCCCGTCCTCTCGATCCCGACCCGGGAGAGCGATCGCTACGACAAGGCCTACGCCAATGCAGCCCTGCTCAAGAAGGCCGGGGTGACGATCGCCCTCCGCACGGGCGAGACGGAGAACGTGCGCAACCTGCCCTATCACGCCGGCTTTGCCGCCGCCTACGGCCTCGGCACGGAGGAGGCCCTGCGCGCCGTCACCATCGTGCCGGCCCAGATCTTCGGCGTCGCGGACGAGGTGGGCTCGCTGGAGGTGGGCAAGAAGGCCAACCTGTTCGTGACCGACGGCGACCCGTTAGAAACGAAGACACAGGTGCTCCACGTCTTCATCGACGGCTACCAGATCCCGATGGTCAGCCGCCACACGCGCCTCTACGACGAGTTCCTGGAACGCAACCCCGGCCTGGTGAAGCACCCGGGCGCCACGCCCGACCCCACCCCCGCAGGCAGCGACGACCGCTGACGACCCCCCCTGACTGCCGGCCGCTCCGCCTACCGCACCAGCAGCAACGACTCCAGAGCGTCGTAGACCTGCCCGTCCGCCCTGGCGGTGATCCGGTAGAAGTAGACCCCGCTGGCGACCGGCTGCCCGGCGTCGTTGATGCCCGTCCATCGCAGGCGCTGCGGCCCGGGCGGCAGGTCGCCGTCCACGAGCGTGGCCACGGTGCGGCCGAGCACGTCGAAGACCTTCACGGACACGGTCGCCTGCGCGGGGAGCTGGAAGGACAGCGTCATCGCGCCGGCCGCCGGGCTGAACGGGCTCGGATACGCCCCCGCCACCCTGAACGCCGGCTCGATCACCGTCACGGTGGCCTCCGCGACGACGCTCGTCTGCCCGTCGCTCGCCTCCACGCGGATGACGACCGCGCCCACCTGCTCCAGGGACGGAACGAAGGTGAACACGCCCGTCTGCGGGTCGATGGTGGCGTTGGGGACGGCGTCGACGAGGCGATAGGTGACCCCGTCTCCGTCCGGGTCCTGCACGTCGAAGGTGAACTGCAACGTCTGCGCGGCGGTGATGAGCGTGTCGGGCAGGACCCGGGCGAGCACCGGCGGGCGGTTCGTCTCGGTCACGTTGATGACGACGCCGATCCGGTCTTCGTCGCGCCCATCGGTGACGACTACGGTGAAGGCATACAGCCCTGCCTGATCGAAGTCGGGAGAGAACAGGAACTGCCCCGTCTGGGCGTTGATCGTCGCCCGGGCCGGCACCTCGCCGTCGAGGGCATAGGCCAGCACGTCACATTCGTCCTCGTCCCGTGCCTCGAAGGTAAAGGCCAGCGTCTGCCCCTCGGCCACGGAGAGGGACAGGCCGTCGGCTGTGGTGAAGACCGGCGGGCGGTTCGGCTGGATCTCGCCGAGCGTGCTTTCCCAGAACGCCTGCGCGGCATCGGCGCTCGCCTGTATGGCCTCGGGGCTGGTGCCACCGATCACGGCAAAAGCCATGTCGAACGCACACCCCGGCTTCAGCCCCACCGGACCGGCGCCGAGCAGCGTCGAGATGTCGGCCCCGTCCAGGTCGGTGCGCTGGACGCCGCCGCTGAGGAAGCTCCACTTCTCCGCATCCGTGAAGCCGTTGCCGGCATCTCCGCCGTAGATCTCCGTCTCGTTGTCGATGGCACGGTAGGAGACGTCGGCATTGGTGGTGAGCAGCTTCGTGGCCAGCAGCACCGTCGGCGCCGTGGCCGCGTTCTGCGCGACACCCATGCGGCGCTCGGCGTCGAAGCGCGCGTAGTCGAGCGCGTCCGCGTTGAGATCCCAGTCGAAGAAGAGCCCGGCGTGGACGTTGTTGAGGGTCGTCAGGCCGGCGTTGGTGATGCGGTATTTGAAAATGACGAAGTCGTTGCGGGCCTCGCTCGTGTCGGCGAAGGTTTCCTGATCGACGGTGATGCCGAGCGGTAGCGGGGCCGGGCTGTCGACCAGCGTGATCTGCCCTTCCTCGTGCGCCAGCACGCCCGGCCGGGTGATCTCGAGCACGGACCCTGGCGCCGGGGCAAAGTCGGCATCCTGACCGACGCCGTCCTGCACACCGCGCACGGCGTCGGAGATGCGCCCCGGCCCGTTGGCGATCATCAGACCGCCCTCGAACAGGTAATTGACGCCCTGATACACGAACCCGACACCCCGTGAGTCCGGATCGAAGGTGTCGCTGAAGGTCGTCCAGCCGATGTTGCCTTCCTCCGTGATGGAGACCTGCACGGGGCCGGTGTCGTGCGTCAGGACCGAGGCCGGGTTGGCGAGCAGCTCGAAGCGCGTGGCATCGGTATAGGCACCGCCGTCGGCCTCGACTTCGGCAAAGAACACCAGGGTGTACTCGTTCGGGGTGTCCGCCCCGACGGTGAACGTGAAGGGCACCTCCAGGCTCGTGCCGCCCGGCAGCGCCGTCGCCGTCACCTCGCCCTGCTCCACCGTGATCCGGTCGTCCGGCGTCGTCAGCCGAAACGTGAGGTTCGTCGCATCCGCCAGGAAGTTGGTATAGGTCAGCGTCAGCGTGATGGTCTCCTCCCGGTTGATGGCCCCGTCTCCGCCTTCGTCGGCCACGGCCACGTTCGTCGTGCGGACGGCCGGGTGATCGAACTCGGTCACGGCCCGCAGGGCATTGACGCGGCCGCGCCCCAGGCGCCCCGTGAAGCCCGCGTTGGCGTCGTCGATGGGATCGGCGGTGACGCGCAACTGCTCGCGGACCTGCGCCATCGACCAGTCCGGTTGCCGGGTTTTGACCAGGGCGGCGATGCCGGCCACGAGCGGCGAGGAGAACGACGTGCCGTTGAGTTGATCGTCATAGGCATCGCCCGGATACGTGCTGTTGAGGGACGACCCCGGCGCAAAGACGTCGACGCTGCGGCCGAAGTTGGAATAGACCGCCTTCTGGTCGCTCGCCTTGTTCGTCGCCCCGACGGAGAGCACCCCGAACAGGTTGGCCGGGTTCTGAGGCTGGGTGTCGTTGTTCGTCCCGAAGCCCCCGGATCCGTTGCCGGCCGAGGTGACGACGAGCGTGCCGTTGGCCACGGCAAAGTCGATCACGTCCTGGGCGAAGCGTGAGAGGCCGGGTCCGCCCCAGCTTGCGTTGGCGATATGCGCTCCGTTCTCGGCGGCATAGACGATGCCGGCGTAGCCGTAGCAGACCAAGTTGTCCAGATCCGGACAACCCGCGTTGATGGGCATGAACTGCGCGTTCCAGCTGCTGCCGGCCACCCCGAGGCCGTTGTTCGTCACCGCCGCCGCCACCCCGGCGACGACCGTGCCGTGCTGGGCGTTGCCGGGCGTAGCCGAGAGCCCCGTCGGATCGGCCGAGTCGTTGGCGAAGTTCCAGCCGTGGACGTCGTCCTCGTAGCCGTTCTGATCGTCATCGACGCCGTTGCCCGGGATCTCTCCGGGGTTCGTCCAGACGTTGTCGATGAGGTCTTCGTGCCGCCACTCCGTGCCGCCGTCGATGATGGCGATGACGACGCGCTCGTCGGGGCTGCCGAGGCCCTGCTCCCCGCGGACGACGTCCCAGGCCTCGGGCAGCAGCACCTGCTGGAGGTGCGACATCTGGCTGACGAGCGGGTCATTCGGCAGGATCGCTGCGGCCGCCGGACTCGCCGGGGCCGCCGGGCTCGCCGGCAGATCGTGCAGGCGGTGGATCTGGAGCGGCTCGGCGTAGACCACCTCGGCCAGGCGCTCGAAGTCGGCGGCAACGGCCCGCGGGTCGGCGGAGCCTTCGTAGCGGACGTAGAAGACCTGCCGGAGGTCTTCCGCTCGCTTCCGGGCGCTGCGGGCCAGGAACGGGAAGGCCGGCTCGACGGCATAGACGCGATGCCGCCGGCCCAGCTTGTCGAAGCCGGCCAGCCCGGTCGTTCCGCCCTGGAGGGACAGGGCCTGCCGCGCCTGCGGCCGGAGCTTGACCACCACGACGCCGGGCTGTACCTGGCCGGCCACCGAGGGACGGTCCGGGCCCGCCCCCTCCGGTGCCGCGTCGAGAGGGAGAGCCCCGATCAGGGCCAGCATCACAATCATGCCGAGCCGAAGCGAGAAAGAAGGCCGGGCGGAACGCCGGATCGTCTGCATCATGGGTTCAGGCTTCATCCCGCGGCCTTCTGCCACCAGAAGCTCCGCGCTGATTCGATGGGACATTTCAATGGATCGGGTATGGCGTCCGCCGGAGGGGCTCCGCCGGATGCGGGGACACAGTCTCACGATTCAGGAACAGGTTCGCAAGGCCCATATCAGGCCACCTGAAGCTCTCTCATACCACCTGGCGGAAGAGCGCACCTTCGAGCGTCAGGCCCGGCCCGAAGGCCACGGCCACGCCCTGCTCGAAGCCGCGTTCGCCCCGGCGGCGCGCCGCCCGATGCCGCTCCAGCAGCCGGGCCAGGACGAACAGGATCGTCGCCGAGCTCATGTTGCCGTACTGCCGCAGCACCTCCAGGCTGTCGGCCACGTCGGCATCGGAGAGCCCGAGCACGTCCCGCGCCTTCTCCACGATGGCCCGTCCGCCGGGGTGGATGGCCCAGAAATCGACGTCCGGAAGGGTCAGGCCGTGGCGTGCCAGGAGCGTCTGCACGAAGCCCGGTAGATGCCGTGCCAGCACCGACGGAACGCGATGCGAGAGCCCCATCCGGAAACCGGTGTCGCCGATGTCCCACGTCATGTACTCCATCGAATCGTCGTCGAGGAGACAGAGGTTGTCGGCATAGGCCAGGCTGCCCCGGGCTTCGTCGGCCGGGCGGGCCGCCAGCACGGCCGCCGCCGCGCCATCCGAAAAGATCGCGTTGACGACGGCACTCTCCATCGTCTCCTCGACCTGAAAGTGCAGCGTGCACAGTTCGAGGCAGACCAGGAGCACGCGCGCCCCGGGATCGGCCTGGCAGAAGCCGTGCGCCACGCGCAGGGCATTGAAGGCGGCGTAGCATCCCATGAAGCCCACCATGACGCGCTGCGTGTCCGGCCGCAGCCCGAGCCGCTTCACCAGCTCCACGTCGAGGCCCGGCGCAAAGAAACCCGTGCAACTGACCGTGATCACGTGCGTGACGGCTTCGGGGGCCAGATCCGCCTCGGTCAGCGCCGCCCGGGCCACCGCCTCGGCCAGCGGGATGGCCGCCTCCCGGTACTTCCGGTTCCGCGTGCCCGTCGACGGAGCCGGCTGGAGCGTCCAGGTGGGCGGATAAAACGTGAAGGCCTCCGGTGTGCGGGCGTAATCGTCGATGCACGACGAGCGGGCGTCGATGCCGGAGCGGGCATACAGCTCGGGCAGACGTTCGCGGACCGCCGGCGGGATGCTCTCTACACGCTGCATGAACGCCGCCGCGTGGGCCTGTGAGCGTCGGAGCGGTGGCGTGCCGGTGGCGATGGCTTCGAGCACGGTGGGCATGGGGGGAAGGCACGGCTGTGGCACGGCAGCCCGGCATCGCCGGACCACCGGCCTTCATTCTTGCTCGAGCGACTTGGCTTCCTCCCAGAACCGGTCCATCTCGGCCAGGTCCGCCTGCGCGAGCGTGCGTCCCTGTTCGGCCAGACGCTGCTCGATGTGGCGGAAGCGGCGAGTGAAGGTGTCGTTGGTAGCCCGCAGCGCATTTTCCGCGTTGATGCCGGCCAGCCGGGCGTAGTTGACGAGGGCGAAGAGCACATCCCCGAACTCGGCCTCCTGCCGCTCCGGAGGCGCAGCCTCCTGCACCGCCTCGCGGAACTCCGCCAGCTCCTCCTCCACCTTGGCCCAGGCTGCCTCCCGGTCCGGGAAGTCGAATCCTACACCAGCCGCCTTCTCCTGCACCCGGTGCGCCCGCAGCAGCGCCGGCAGCTGGCGCGGCACTCCGTCGAGCGCCGAGGTCCGGCCGTTGCCCTCGGTCATCTTGATCTGCTCCCAGTTGGCAAGCACCTCGTCCGTGCCCCGTACCTGCACGTCACCGAAGACGTGGGGATGACGCCGAACGAGCTTGTCCGTCTCGGCTTCGATGACGTCCTGCAACGTGAAGCGGCCGTCCTCTTCTGCCATCACGCTATGAAAAACCACGTGGAGCAGCAGATCTCCCAGCTCGCGCTTCAACTCATCCCAGTCCCCTGCATCGATGGCCTCGACGGCCTCGTAGGCTTCCTCGATCAGCAGGTGCTTGACCGATTCGTGGGTCTGCTCCCGGTCCCACGGGCAGTCACGGCGAAGCTGACGGACGATCGCCACGAAGTCGGCATAGACAGCCAGCCGCTCGGCCGGTTCGCTGAAGCAGGTGTCGTAGAGGGGGTCTGACATACGGCAGTCTGAGAAGGAGGCAGGTGGGAAAAAATAGTCTGAGAAGGAGGCAGGCGGGGAAAAATAAGGAACACGGTGCACCCGGCGAGCGCGCTTCCGCCGGGCACACCCCGACACAGGACACGTTAGCCGGGCTGTCCCCTACCCACAACCGGCGCGAATGTTTTTTCCCAGCCTGTGACATAGTGTTGACACCAGGCTGAAATAATTTTGCCTCCGAGGTTACGGCCGGTCACAGCAGATGTCTTCCGGTCGTATCTTCACCCGGGACGGTACGTCCGTACATCTCTTGGCGGACTCATGTAGCAGCACAACGGACAGGCCGGCGTCAGCCGGTGGACTCATGTAGCATCGCCAAGGACCTTGTTCAACCCAAACTCAAGAGGTGTATCATGGCACGAGGAGTCAACAAAGTCATCCTGATCGGCAACCTGGGGCAGGACCCGGAACTGCGCTACACGGGCAGCGGCACGGCCGTCTGCAACATGCGCCTGGCGACGAACGAGTCGTACAAGGACGCCGACGGCCAGCTCGTCGAGAAGACGGAGTGGCACAACGTGGTCACGTGGGGCCGCCTGGCGGAGATCTGCGGCGAGTACCTGAAGAAAGGCTCGCAGGTCTACTTCGAGGGGTCGCTCCAGACGCGCTCCTGGGAAGACCGCGACGGCAACACGCGCTACACGACGGAGGTCAAGGCGCGTGAGATGATGATGCTGTCGGACCGCGGATCGGGCGGATCGTACGGCGGCGGGGACTCGGATGACTACGGCTACGATCAGCGGCCGCAGCAGAGCCGCTCGCAGGGGCGGCCGCAGCAGGGCCGCTCGCAGCCGCGCCGTGCGCCGCAGGCCGCCGAACCCGCCATGGACGACAGCTTCGGCCTGGACGACGATCTGCCGTTCTGATCGCCTCCGCACGTCGGCTTCAGACGCCGCGCCTCGCTTCGGGGCGCGGCGTTTTTCGTTCAGCGCCCCGTTTCCGTTCAGCGCCTCCGGCCCGCCCGTTCCGCCCAGCGCCGCTCGGCCTCGACCGCGGGCGTGACGGCCGCGAGAAGGCCCCTCTCCAGCAGATCGTAGATCCGCCGGTTGTGATTCACGCCGCGGGGCCGGTCGTTCAGCGATGCGGTGCAGACCACCACGAGATCCAGCGCAGGCAGGACGAACACGTACTGCCCGCCGTATCCCCAGGCAAACCAGCTTTCATAGCCCCCGAACCGCCGGATCCACCAGAAATAGCCGTACTGATTCCCGCTGTACCGGGACCGGGTCCGCGGCGTCGTCGAGGCCCGGATCCAGGCTTCGGGGATGATCCGCCGGCCCTCATACCATCCGCCCCGACGATACAATTCGCCGATGCGGAGCAACTCGCGGGGGGACAGCGCCATGTTGTTGCCACCGAGAAAATAGCCCTGCGGGTCGCGATCCCATCGGCGGAGGTCGATGCCCAGCGGGTCCATCAGCCTCGTTCGCGCAAACGCCAGCGTGCTCATCCCCGTGGCCTTCGTCAGGATCACCGAGACGAGATGCGAGGTGCCGGTGCTGTAGATCATTCGTCCTCCGGGCGCCTCCACGACCGGCCGGTCGAGGGCGTCCCGGACCCAGTCCCGGCTCGACACCCAGGCGCCGTAGTTCTGAAAGCTCGTCGTCTCCAGCCCGGACCGCATCGTGAGCAAGTCCTCCAGCGTGATCGTCCGCTTACGCGGGTCTACGTCCTCCTGCTCGAAGTACGCCGGGAAAAAGGGGGCGATGGGCTGCCGGAGGCTGTCCAGATATCCCTCGGCGAGGGCAATCCCGACGAGCGCCGACAGGATGCTCTTCGACGCCGACTTGATGTTGACCTGCGTGTGCGGCGTCATGCCGCGGTAGTACGCCTCCAGCACCACCGTCCCGCGGTGGGCGACGAGCAGGCTGTTGAGCGGGTCCAGGTCCGCGGCCTGCGCTTCCACACGGGCCAGCACGTCGGCCGCCAGCGAGGGGAGCCGCATGGGCGGGTGCCACGCCGGATCGAACACCCCGGGCTCGGCAGCGCGGGTGCCGGGCACCAGCAGCACCAGCAGCAGCACCAGCAGCCAGCCGTGCCATCCGTGTCGTCTGTGCCTCATCGGGGGTCGTCGGTCCAGGTCGAAGCATGCCCTTCGGGCGCAGTTACGACCCGGCCCCGGAAGAGGGTCCCCGACGTACCGACCGGCCCCCGCCGATGGGTGAAGATCCGGCGGAACCTGCGGGACGCACCGGGACGTTTGGGAGACGCTGGCCTCCCCCATACCGTCCCTGTCCATGGCAACGCGGCTCGACGTCCCGGCCTTCCTCGAAGGCAGCACACAGCATCCCGTGTTCGACGTGCGCACCCCTGCCGAGTACGCCCAGGGGCACATCCCAGGCGCGCGGAACCTGCCGCTGTTCACGAACGAGGAACGGGCCGAGGTCGGCACCCTCTACAAGCAGGCCGGACGGCAGGCGGCCATCCTGCGCGGCCTCGAACGGGTCGGGCCGCGCCTGCGCGATCTGGTGGACGCCGTGCAGGCGATCCGCGCGGCGCCCGCAACGGTGCTGGTCCATTGCTGGCGTGGTGGGATGCGAAGTGAGAGTGTGGCCTGGCTCCTCGAAACCTGCGGCTATCGCGCCTTCACGCTGCGGGGCGGCTACAAAGCCTTCCGTCGGCACGTGCTGGACGTGCTGGAGCAACCCCGGCGCGTGATCGTGCTGGGCGGCATGACGGGGTCGGGCAAGACGGACGTGCTGCACGCGCTGCGTGAACGCGGTGAGCAGATCCTCGACCTGGAAGCGCTGGCCCACCACAAAGGCTCCGTCTTCGGCGGGCTCGGCGAAGCGCCCCAGCCCACACAGCAGCAGTTCGAGAACGACCTGGCCCTCGTCTGGGCCACGCTCGACCCGGACCGGCCGGTGTGGATCGAAGACGAGAGCCGCCGGATCGGCCAGCTCTCCATCCCGGCCGCCTGCTGGCACCGCCTGCAACACGCCCCCGTCATGGTGCTGGAGGTACCCCGCCCGGCACGCATCGACCGCCTGATGGCCCTCTACGGCACACAGCCGCCCGAGGTGCTGGCCCGGTCCTTCGAGCGCATCCGGCGGCGCCTCGGCGGGCAGCGCACGCAGGAGGCCCTGGACGCGCTCCGCCGCGGCGACCTCCGCACCGCCTGCGCCCACGCCCTCCATTACTACGACCGCGCCTACCGGCACGCCCTGACCCGGCGCCCCGCCGGACTCGTCCACGCCCTGCCCGTCTCGCCCCCGGCCGATCCCGCGGCCCTGGCCGAAGCGCTGCGGGCCGCTGCCGGGCACGCCCTCGCAGCGGCGGCCGACACCCGACCACCGGCAGCGCCTCCGCGTTCACCCGTTTCACCGGCCTCATGACGACCTCCTCGATCCGCCTCACCCAGTACAGCCACGGCGCCGGTTGCGGCTGCAAGATCGCACCGAACGTGCTCGAATCCATCCTGGCCACGAGCCTGGCCGGCCCGGACGACGCGCGCCTGCTGGTCGGAAACCACACGCGCGACGACGCGGCGGTCTACGACCTCGGTACCGGTCAGGCGCTCATCAGCACCACCGACTTTTTCATGCCCATCGTGGACGATCCCCACACCTTCGGACGGATCGCCGCCGCCAATGCCATCAGCGACGTCTACGCCATGGGAGGCACCCCGACGCTCGCCATCGCCATCCTGGGCTGGCCGGTCGGCACGCTGGGGCCGGAGGTGGCGAGCGCCGTGGTCGAAGGCGGGCGCGATGCATGCCGGGAGGCCGGCATCGCCCTGGCCGGCGGACATAGCATCGACAACCCGGAGCCGCTCTTCGGCCTCGCCGTGAGCGGACTCGTCGACCTGAACCGCCTCAAAACGAACGCCGCCGCACGGGAAGGGGACCTGCTGTACCTGACCAAGCCGCTGGGCGTCGGCATCCTGACCACGGCCGAGAAACGCGGCCTCCTCCGCGACGAGGACCGCGGCCGGGCCGCCGGCTGGATGACGCAACTCAACCGCATCGGGGAAGCCCTCGGCCGGCTCGATGCGGTGCATGCCATGACGGACGTGACGGGCTTCGGGCTGCTCGGTCACCTGGCGGAGGTATGCACCGCCTCGCGCTGCACGGCCACGCTCACCTTCGAGGCCATCCCCTGCCTGCCGGGCCTGGAGGAGTACCTGGACCAGCAGGCCATCCCCGGCGGAACGAACCGCAACTGGACCAGCTACGGCCACCACATCGGCCCGCTCTCGGAACGGCAACGGGCCGTCCTGTGCGATCCGCAGACGAGCGGCGGCCTGCTGGTGGCCGTCGACCCGGCAGGCACGGCAGCCGTGGAATCGCTGTTCCGCGAGCAGGGACTCGATGCCTTCGCCCACCCCATCGGCACCGTCGGCTCGGCCCCGGGCGACGGCCCGCTGATCACGGTGCGCTGAGCCGCAGGCACGGAGAACCCCCCGACGCCCTCTCCTCCCCCACAAAAAAATCCTCCGTGCCGAAACCTCTTTTCACTTTGTCGTACAAAGTGCTTGCAACAACAAACCCGAACACCCATGACACAGGACCGCCCACCCGTAGCCTCCCGGACCGGCGCCGGGGACCCTCCGCCGGCGGAGGCAGCCGCCGAGCATCTGCGGTACATCCGCGAGGTGATGGCCCGCTCCGGCACGTTCACGGCCGTGCCGGGCCGGGGCAGCATGGCCATGGGCCTCACGGCCGTGGTCGCCGCCGTGGTTGCCGGCCTGCAGCCGACGCCGGAACGCTGGCTGGCCGTATGGCTCGGCAGCGCGGTGGTGGCGGCTACGGTGGGCGGCTGGGCCATGTACCGCAAAGCCCGCGCCGGGCGCGTGCCGTTGCTGACCGGAACCGGCCGTCGCTACGTCCTGGGTCTGTTGCCGGCGCTGGTGGCCGGCGGGCTGCTGACCCTGGCCCTGGTCCAGGCCGGGAGCACGTCCCTGCTGCCGGGGCTCTGGATGCTGCTCTACGGCACCGCCCTGATGGCTGCCGGAGCCTACTCCATCCGGCTGCTCCCCCTCATGGGGCTCGGCTTCCTGATCTTCGGGACGGTGGCGCTCTTCGCGCCCTTCCCATGGAGTAACGTCCTCCTGGGCCTCGGTTTCGGCGGCCTTCACCTGCTCTTCGGCTGGATCATCGCCACGCGCCATGGCGGATAACCCCACGAACACCACCCACGGACGGCAGCCCCCTCCACCGGCCGCCTCGTTTCCGGCCGAACTGGACCGGCTGATCCACGAGCGCATCCGGCTGGGCATCGTCAGCGCCCTCGCTGCCGCCGGGCGGCTCAGCTTCAACGACCTGAAGGCCCTGCTGGGCACCAGCGACGGGAACCTCAGCGTGCACGCCCGCAAGCTCGAAGAAGCAGGCTACCTCACCACCATCAAATCCTTCGACGACCGAACCCCGCGGACCGAATACGAACTGACCCCGGCCGGCCGGGACGCCCTGAGCACCTATCTCGACCAGATGGAGCAGATCATCCGGCTGGCTCGCCCTTCCTGATCCCTCTTCTCTTTCGACCGCCCGATGGCTACGCACGACCTCCTCGACCAGCCGGAAGCGCTGGAGCAACTCTACCGCGAAGCCCCCGAACGCTTCCATGACCAGTTCCAGGTGCTTCGGCTGAAGCATCCCGACGCCCTCCTGACCCGTGCCTGGGTAGCCCGCCTTACCTATGACGAAGCCCCCGGCACCGGCCTCTCGCTCCGCGACATCGGGCTCGTCATCCTGCTCAGCGTGCTGGCCGGCACCCTCGCCAACCTGCCGCGCTTTTTCGACGGACTGCCGGAGGCGTACTATTACCCGCGGCACCTCGGCTTCATCGTCTTCCCGGCCCTGGCCGCCCTCTTTCTGCTGCGCACCCCGCCCGGACGCTCCATCGTCCTGACGGTGACGGGCCTCTTCGCCGGCGGACTGCTCTTCGTCAATCTGCTCCCCCGCCTGGACGACTCGGATACGCTGCTGCTGACCTGGATGCATCTGCCGCTCGCCCTGTGGCTGGTCGTCGGGCTGGCCTACACCGGCGCGCGCTACCGCGAGCGGGAGCCCTGGATGAACTACCTGCGGCTGAACGGGGAGATGCTGGTCTATGCCGCCATCATCGGGCTGGCAGGGTTACTGCTGAGCGGCATCACCGTGGGGCTCTTCGAGGCCATCGGCATCTCCGTGGAGGACCTGTGGTTCACGCCGTATCTCGTGGGGTACGGCGCGGCCGCCATCCCCGTCGTGGCCGCCTACCTTGCCATCTACCGCAGCCGGCCGGGGCAGCAGCTGGCGCCACTCGTCGCGCGCCTGTTCAGCCCGCTGGCGCTGCTGGTGCTGGCCGGCTACCTGGGCACGATGCTGGTGCAGGGCCGAAGCCCCTTCACCGACCGGGACTTCCTCATCATCTTCAACGCCATGCTGCTCGGCGTGCTGGCGCTGACGGTGTTCACCCTGTCCGAACGCCCGGCCGCCGGACGCCAGACCTTCAGCGACCTCGTCTGCCTCGTCCTCATCTTCATGGCGCTCATCATCGACCTCGTCGCGCTGGCCGCCATCGGGTTCCGCCTGGCCTCGTTCGGGCTGACGCCGAACCGCCTGGCCGTGCTGGGCGCCAACCTGCTCATCTTCATCCACCTTGTGGATCTGCTGGTGGGCTACGGACGCTTCCTGCGCGACGCAGCGCCCATCGCGGCCGTAGAGGGCCGGGTGACGCGCTTCCTGCCCGTCTACGGCGGCTGGGTGGTCTTCGTCGCCGTTGGCTTCCCGTTCCTCTTCGGCTTCGCCTGACCTCCCTGGCCGGTTCGGCCGGCTCGGTTCAGCCCCTGCCGGAACCCGTCACGCGCGATGGAATAGGCTGGCTTTTTCCGTGGCCTTTCCCCTACCTTTGCGGGGTCTTGCCCGCATGGCGGGCCGGCTGTGGACCGTTTCGCCCATCCATCGACGTGCATATGGACGCAACACCAACGACATCGACCCGGGGCTCCTGGAACTCGAAGATCGGTTTCATCCTGGCCGCTGCGGGTTCGGCCGTAGGGCTGGGTAACATCTGGAAGTTTCCGTTCGAGGTGGCCGATGGCGGAGGCGGGGCGTTCGTCCTGATCTACCTCGTCTGCTGCTTCCTCCTCTGCTTCCCCGTGATGGTCACCGAGATCGCCATCGGGCGGCGTGCACACAAGAACGCGGTGGGGGCGTTCGAGGCGCTCGGCTACCGGAACTGGCGCTTCGTGGGGCTGCTGGGCGTGACCAGCGGCGTGCTGATCCTGTCGTTCTACAACGTCGTCGCCGCGTGGGCGCTCGGGTATTTCGTCGAACTGGCGGGCGGGCATTTCTCCATCGGCAGCGAGTTCGGCACCTTCATCACCGACGTGGTCAAGATCGGGCTCTACGCGGCCCTGTTCATGGTGCTGACCGCGGGGATCGTCTCCGGCGGGATCTCGAGCGGCATCGAGCGCGCCTCGAAGCTCCTGATGCCCACGTTGCTCGTCATCATCCTCGGGCTGGTGCTCTACGGCCTCACGCTCCCCCACGCCGCCGAAGGGCTCCGCTTCTACCTCATCCCCGACTTCTCGGAGGTCACGCTGGAGGTGGTCTACAATGCCCTCGGGCAGGCCTTCTTCTCGCTGTCGCTCGGCATGGGTGCGCTGATCACCTACGGCAGCTACCTCAGCAAACGCGAGAACATCATCGAGTCGGCCGCGCTGATCACGCTGACGGACGTCGGCATCGCCTTCACGGCGGGCCTGCTGATGTTTCCGCTGGTGGCATTCCTGAACGCCGGCGACATGACGGACGTGCAGGGCGGCGCCGGCCTGATCTTCGTCACCCTGCCGGGCGCGTTCGAATCGATGGGGCCGGGGCTGGGGGCGTTCGTCGGAGCCACGTTCTTCCTGCTGCTGTCCTTCGCGGCGCTCACCTCCACGGTGTCGCTGCTGGAGGTCCCGACCTCCTTCGTCATCGACGAGTTCAACGTGCCTCGCCGCCGGGCTGCCATCGGCATCGCCGTCCTGGTCTTTCTCATCGGGATTCCCTCGCTGCTGTCCAACGGCGCCTCGCCCTTCTTCACGAACTTCGTGACCTACTTCGGGTCGGACACCCCGAACACGTTCATGGACCTCGTCGAGCACCTCTCCAGCGACACGTTCCTGCCGCTGGGGGGCTTCCTGATCGTGGTGTTCGCGGCGTACGTGTGGAAGACGGAAAACCTGAGCGAGGAACTGGCCCAGGGAGCGCCGGGCTTCCGGGGCAGCGCCCTGGAGCGGTTCATCCACGTGTGCGTGGCCTACGTCTGCCCGGTGCTGCTGGGGATCATCTTCGTCCTGACGGTGCTCAACCGCTTCTTCGGCGTTTCGGTCTTTTGAGGAGATCGGAGCGAGCGGGGATCGTCGGGCCTGCTTTTTGCGGGGGATTGCGGCTGAAACCGTGGATACCGCACGGCGTTTGCACACACGGCTACCCGTGCCACGCGATCTCTCGGTCCGCGCGACCTACCGGATAGACCCGTTGAACTAATCGAGGGCACGCCCCCTCTGTGGCCTTGGACCCTGACCCTGCTTCTAGTATCGGCGTCCCCGTTCTCTCTCTGCTGCCTTCTCTACCCGGTTCTGCCCAGGCGCTCCCTCCCGACGCCGCGTGGTTCGCCGCCGATCCGGCCCTGCTCGCGCTGAAGGCCGTGCTGCTGCTCGTGCTGCTGCTGCTCACCGCCTTCCTGGCCGGCACCGACGCGGCCGTGCGGGCGCTCACCCGAGCCGCCCGCCCCCTCCGGCAGGACGACCTCAGCGAACGGGCCCGTGCGCTGCTCCAGCGCCCGCGCGCGACGCTGTTCACGGTCCTCATCCTCAGCACGCTCAGCCGCCTCGGCGTCGTCACCCTGGCCGTGTTGCTGGTCATCGACACGGCCCTGCTGACCGGCTGGAACCCGTCGTTGCTCCTGCTGATCGGGCTGGCGGTGCTGGCCGCGGTGCTCATCGCCCTGATCGAGATCGGGCCGCGCTTCCCGGCGACGCGCCACGCCGACGCCTACTGCCACCGGGCTTCTTTCTTGCTCCTGCCCCTGCACCGGCTGCTCGAACCCCTCGTCGTCTACCTCGACCAGCGCCTCGGCACGGCGCAGCGGCACCTGCGCTCCAGGCTGGCCCCCACCGCCTCGGACGGCGCAGAGGCCACCGCCGCCGCCGACGGCCACCCCTTCGGGGCGGACGAAGACGATCTGGTCACCTCCATCGCCGAATTCAGCGAAACGACGGTGCGCGAGGTCATGGTCAGCCGGATGGACATCGTCGCCCTGCCCGTCTCGGCGACGCTGCCGGAGGCCCTGGAGATCATCCGCGAGAGCGGGTACTCCCGGCTGCCGCTCTACGTGCAGCACCTCGACAACATCCTCGGCGTCGTCTATACCAAGGATCTGCTGCCCTACCTGATCGACGGCGTCGAGGGCGCAGGGACGTTCGACTGGATGCGCATCGCGCGCCCGGCGATGTTCGTGCCTCTCAACAAGCGTCTCGACGCCCTGCTGCGGGACTTCCAGGCGCGCAAAACCCACATGGCGATCGTCGTGGACGAGTACGGCGGCACCGCCGGGCTGGTGACCATGGAGGACGTGCTCGAAGAGATCGTCGGGGACATCCGCGACGAGCACGATGAGGAAGAGGAGGAGGAATGCGTGCAGATCGACGCCCACACCTACAGCGTCGATGCGCGCATGAACCTCGACGACCTGAGCGACCTCCTGGAGATCCCGCTGAACACGGAAGATTTCGACTTCGAGACGCTCGGCGGCCTGATCCTGCACCTGACCGGCACCGTGCCCTCCGAAGGCGACGTGATCGATTACCCCCCCCTGCACATGACCGTCGAAACCGTGGAGAATCACCGCATCGGCCGGGTGCGGGTGCAGATCGACGTGCCGGCGGAAGAAGTCCCGGAAGACGAGCCTGCCCCCCGTGCCTGACGTCGAAACGCGCTTTCCTGGCTGGATCCTGCGCCCCCTCGGGGCGCTGCTGCTGGGCCTGGTGCTGGGCCTGATGCTGGTGGCTCCGGTCCGGGCACAGGAGGCGGCCCGGGGGCCGTCCGGGCGGCAGGCGGTGCGGGTCCTGCTGTTGTACGGGGAGGCTGAATTCTCTAGCTTTCCACCGAGCCGCCCGAACGCCCTGCTCCAGACTCCGTTGCACGCCCCGGCCCGGCAGGCCGCCCCGCCGCGCGACCGCTGGCTGGCCCGGGACAAGGCGCTGCACGTGGCCTTCAGCACCCTGTGGACCCTGAGCCTCCAGTATGCTTTCGTCAGCAAGGCCAACTGGTCCGAACGGCGCGCCCTGCCCGTTTCGGCCGGCGTGAGCGGCACCATCGGGCTGAGCAAAGAGTGGTACGACTGGCGCCACAGTCCGTCCCGCACTTTCAGCACCCGCGATCTCGTGGCCGACGCCGTGGGCATCGCGCTGGCCGCCGGCTTCATCCTTCTCTGACCCTGACTCCACCGGCCTCCCCCACTCCTTCCCGCCCTCAACCGGAACCGGTAGCATGCGCACCATCAAAGATCATTGCGGCATCTTCGGCATCTACAACGCCCCCGATGCGGCCCGGCTGACCTACTACGGCCTGCACGCCCTGCAACACCGCGGGCAGGAATCGTCCGGGATCGTCACCTCCACGTACGACGAACGCCGGGGCCGCAAGATCATGCCGGTCTACAAGGATGCCGGCCTCGTGCTGGACGTCTTCGACGACCCCGCCATCTTCGACACCCGGCTGCTCGGCGATGCCGCCATCGGCCACAACCGGTACTCCACCAGCGGCTCGGCCAACAACCGGGCGAACATCCAGCCGTTCGTGGTGCATTACCACAACGGGAACATCGCGCTGGCCCACAACGGCAACCTGTCCAACGCGCGCGAGCTGCGGCGGGCCTTCAGCGAGCGCGGAACGCTGTTCCAGACGACCAGCGACAGCGAGCTCATCCTGCACCTGATCGCGCAGAGCCGCCGGCGCAAGCAGATCGACCAGATCATCGACGCCCTCAACCAGGTCGAGGGGGCCTACTCGCTGGTCATCCTGACGGACGATCACCTCATCGCTGTGCGGGACCCCAACGGCTTCCGTCCGCTCGCGCTGGGCCGCATCGGCGACGCCGACAAGCCGGGCGGTGCGGCGTACTGCGTCGCCAGCGAAACGTGCGCTTTCGACATGATCGGCGCGGAGTACCTGCGTGACATCGAGCCCGGCGAGATCCTCGTGATCGACCGCAAGGGCTGCCAGACGGGCCGCTTCAAGAGCTACCGCCTCGCCCAGCGCTACGGCGTCAGCCAGTGCGTCTTCGAATACGTCTACTTCTCCCGGCCGGACTCCAAGGTCTTCGGGGAGATGGTGGACAAGGTCCGCCGCAAGATCGGCAAGCAACTCGCCCACGACGCGCCGGTGCCCGTCGTCCCGCCCGACGAGAAGCAGCCCATCGTGATCTCGGTGCCGGACTCGTCGAACACCGCCACGCTCGGATACGTGAGCGAATGCCAGAAGCTCGGGTACCGCTGCCGCTACGAGATCGGGCTGATCCGCAACCACTACATCGGCCGGACCTTCATCGCCCCCGGCCAGGACACGCGCGAGATGAAGGTCCGCTGCAAGTTCAACACCGTCGAGGGCGTGCTGAAGGATCGCATCGTGGTGATGGTGGACGACTCGGTGGTGCGCGGCACGACGGCGAAGTTCCTGGTCAACATGATCCGGGAGGCGGGTGCCCGGGAGGTCCATTTCCGCGTGGCCTCTCCGCCGGTCGTGAGCCCGTGTTTCTACGGCATGGACTTCCCCAGCGCCGAGGAATTGCTCGCCAACAAGTTCGACGACGTCGAGGCCATGGCCCGGTGGCTGGGGGTCGACTCGCTGGCCTACCTGTCCGTGGAGGGCCTGATGAAGGCCGTTCGCAACGCCAACGTGAGCGAACTGGGCTATTGCAACGCCTGCTTCACCTCGGCGTACCCGGTGCCGGTGGAGATGGGCGTGACGAAAGAGGAAAACGAGTGGCGGTAGCCGTCATCGCGGCTCGTCCGATCCCGGCAGGGCGAGCAGCCGCACGGCTCCGCCGGTTTCCACCTCCACCAGCGCATCGCATACCGGGCCGACGGCTTCGAAGCGGACGGTCGCCGGCCGGCCGGCCGGCGTACGCGTGACGGTCATGGTTCCGGCCTGCGGGTAGGGGCAGGCGGCGTCCCACACCAGCGCCTCGCCGATCTCGAAGCGCAGCGTACCCCGGCCCGTCTGCACCACACCCTCCCCGGCGATGCGCCACCGCCCTGCCGCCGCGGGAGCGTCGTCGGCCAGCGTCAGCGTCATCGCCACGGTGGCGTCCTCGTTCGGCCGTGCCAGCACCCCGTGGTGGACATGCATCCGGGCCGGCACGCCCGGTCGCCACACCACCTCGCCGTCGATGGCCGTCTCCCCGACCCGGTAGCGCTCGTAGCCCAGCTGGAGGGCAAAAGCCGGAGGCGCGACCGGGCCGGGCGTTGCCAGGAGCCGGCCGCGGCGCGGGCGGCGACCGATCTGCGAGCAGGCGACGGTGTCTTCCCACCCCTCCCAGGCCGCCGCTGGCCCTTCCACCTGGATCGTCCGGCCGTAGACGTCCGCCACGCAGATCCCCCCCTCGGCGAACGACAGAACGGCCCAGGTGACCGTGTGAACGGCGGTGAGGGCGCTATCGTCACCGCTCCCACCCCCGTCCGGGGTACCGCCATCATCGGACGTCGCGTCGTGGCATCCGCCCGCCGCCAGCAGAGCGAGCACGAGCATCCCCCGGGCCGCCCGGGCGACCCGGCGAGGTGGAAGGGTCGAGAAGACAGGCATGGCTGAGACGAGGTTGTTTGATCGGCAGGACGTCGTCTCTGCACCTCCACCCGGAGCGAGGCGCCACTAGCGCCCCTGCGCAGAGCCGGTCTTGCCGCCTTGAACGACGCGAGGGCGCTTTGCTTCCCGCCGCGTCTCCCCTCACTCGCCGCTTAATCGAGCGCGATCCGGGCCGATACCGCGAGGAAGCCCGGTCCGACAAGCTGGTTTCGTGGTATGCGTGTGCTGTTCTCCCTGCCGGTGCGGCGGTGGCCCGTGCTCCTGTTGTTGATCCTGACCTGTGAGGCCCTCCCGGCGGCGGCGGACCCCCGCCTTCCACCGGGCGATAGCCTCTCGGCGTCACCGTTCGAGATCCTGATCGCCCCGAATCCCCTGCAGATCAGCCGGTACGCCAACGGGCCGCGGCTGCGCGTGATCGCCCGGCAGACGGGGCTGCTCATCGAGCGGCTGGACATCTACAGCATGGCCGGGGAGCCCATCCGCTCGCTGCACGGACGCGCGCTGGAGCTCCCGAACGGCCCCTTCGTGCCGGCCGGCACGACCCGCACGGCCGACGGCTGGTGGGACCTCCGCACGGCCGAGGGCACAATGGTCGCCAGCGGCTCCTACTGGATTCGCCTGACCGTCATCCCCATCGACGCAGACGGCGTCCCGGCTCCGGCCACCACCCTCGTTCGTGCCCTCGTCCTCGTCCGCTGATGCTCATGTACCGACTGCGACGGGCCTGCCTGTGGGCCGGCCGTCTCGGTGCCGCGCTGCTGCTGGCCGTGCTCCCGGCAGGGCCGGAGACGAGCCGGGCTCAGGCGGCCTACACCTACGCGGCGCCGCTGGTGCGGATGGATCCCCACGCCCGCTCCGCCGCCCTCGGTGGGGCCTTCACCGCTGTGACGACGGACTATAACCTGCTGCGGTACAACCCGGCCGGGCTGGGCCTGCTCTCCCGCCCCCTCCTCTCGGCCAGCTACCACAGCTGGATCGAGACGAGCCATCAGAACCACTTCGAGTTGGCCTTCCCGACCCGGCGGGGAGGGCTGGGCATGAGCGTTTCCTACCTCAACGCCGGCAGCATCGACGAGATCGACGCCTCGTTCCAGACCACCGGGCGGCGCCTGCACACGAGCGACCTGCTGTGGATGATCGGCGCCGCCCGGCAGCTCCGGCTTGGCGACGGCACCGCGGCCGTGGGCGTGGGCCTGCGATACCTCTACCAGAACCTGGCCTCGTTCCCGGGCACCGCCCTCGGACTGGACGTGGGTTCGCTGCTGGCCTACGGCCCGCTGAGCATGGGGCTGGCGATCCAGAACCTGCCCCTGCAGGCAGCCCGGTTCGACCGCGCCCTGGAGCCGCTGCCCCGTATGTGGCGGGCTGGCGTGGCGTACTACCTGCGCCGGCACGCTCCGATCTCCTGGCTCGTGACGGCCGACCTCGTGCGGCCGCATCCGGCAGCACCCGTCGCCTGGCACACCGGCGCCGAGGCCCGCATGGCGGGGCTCACGCTCCGCAGCGGCTACCGCATACAGCCGGGCTCCTCCGGCCGCTGGCAGGCCGGCCTGGGCCTGACCATCCCGCTCTCCATGTTTGCCAACGGCGCACACGCGACGGTCGACTACACCTATGCCCTGCCGGCCGGCGGGTGGGAGCCGGTGCACTACCTGTCCGTCGCCCTGCGGCCGGGGCATCGCCCGGCCTCCACGCTCAGCGTCGCCGCGGTCGACAGCGACCTCCCGCCCGAGCTGACCACGCTTCCGCCGTGGTCCGGCGATAGGCCGGCTCCACGACCGCCGCGGGCCGCGCCCTCGCTGGCCCGTCTGGCCCCGGCCCCGACGGCTCCCCTGCCGCCGTTCACCCCGCGCGTCTGGCCACCCGCCGCCGTCCGCCCCCCCGTGCTGCCGCCCGACCTGCTCGCCCTACGCCCGCCCCGGGCCGCCGCGGTGCAGCGCATCCCCCTCCGCCCCCTGCACGAACCGCCGGCGCTGATCCGGGTCCATATTCTATTCGACTATGGCGAGGACACCATCCCCCCCGGGGAATACGCCCGGCTGGACCGACTGGCCGCGCAACTCCTGGCCATGCCGGATGAACCGCTCTGGGTATCCGGCCATACCGACGACCACGGTCCTCTGGCCTGGAACCTGGACCTCTCGGCCCGACGGATCGACCGCGTCCTGGATGCGCTCGAACGCCGGTATGGCATCCCGCGCTCGCGCTTCGTCAAACCCACGGCCTACGGAGAGACGCGCCCCATCGCCGACAACCGCACCGAAGCCGGACGCGCCCTGAACCGGCGCGTCGAGTTCATGCGGTTGCCGCCGGGAACCGACCCGGACACCTTCGTACCCGAAGGTAGCCTCGTGGAGGGCGTCCACGCGCTGAGCGAAACCACCGTCGCCGTCTTCCGCAACGGGTGCTCGGCCTGGGAGGTGCGGGTCGAAGACGGCGGGCGTCGGCTCGTGCTCGTGTTGCCCGGGCTGTTCCGCCTGGACCCCACCCCGCCGGTGCCCCCGCTGGAGCGTCGCCTCATCCGTCGCCTGCGTACCGAAGAGACCGCCACGCCACGACGCACGCTCGTGGTGCTGGACCTCACACAGCCGGTCCATTACCGGGTGGAGGAACAGGGCCGCGTGCTTCTGCTCCACCTCCAGCCGTCCGGCACGGCCACTCAGTAACCGATGGCCGCCCCGTTGCCCCGGGGGTCGACGCCGCCGAGCAACACCCGCCGGGCAGTGACCACCTCGAAGCGCTCCGTCGCGGCATCGTTGGCGCGCACCTCCGTCTCCCCCTCCGCCACCGCGATGGCATGGGCTCGCCCCCAGGGAGCGCCCCGATCCACCACGCGCCATCCGCGCCGCTTCAGGTTGTCCACCACGTCGCGCTGCAGGCCGAACGGCTCGTACCACAGCTCGTCCGGCAACCACTGGTGATGGATCCGCGGTGCCGATACGGCCTCCTGCACGTCCATCCCATATACCACCATGTTCACGATGACCTGAAACACCGTGGTGATGATGGTAGACCCGCCCGGCGCACCGACGACCAGCATGGGCGTGCCGTCCGGGCGCTCTACGATGGTCGGCGTCATGGACGAGAGCATACGCTTGCCCGGCTCGATGGCATTGGCCTCGGCCCCCACCAGCCCGAACTGGTTGGGGACCCCCGGCTTGGCGCTGAAGTCGTCCATCTCGTTGTTCAGGAAGAACCCGGCCCCGTCCACCACGACCTTCGAGCCGAAGAAGCTGTTGAGCGTCGTCGTCGTGCTGACGGCATTGCCCGCGGCGTCGACGACGGAGTAGTGCGTCGTCTCCGTCGATTCGTGGGCGAAGGGATCCCCGTGCGTCATCGTCACGCTCGTATCGGCGCGGTAGGGGTTGAAGTCGGCCATCCGGCGATCCATGTAGGCCCGGCTGATCAGCTCCTGAACGGGCACCCGGACGTAATCCGGATCGCCCAGCCAGTGGGCGCGGTCGGCATAGACCCGGCGCATGGCCTCTCCCATGAGGTGGACCGTCGCGCTGCTGTTCCATCCCATCTCTCGGAGATCATACGGCTCGACAGCCCGCAGCAGCTGTAATAGCGCCACCCCACCGGAGGACGGCGGGCCCATCGTAATGATGCGATGACCATGAAACGACCCCACGACCGGGGGGCGCTCGACGGCCTCGTAGGCGGCCAGGTCCTCGTGCGTGATCAGCCCGCCTCCCCGCTGCATCTCCGCCACGATCAGATCGGCCGTACGGCCCCGATAGAAGCCGTCGCGGCCGTCCTTGCGGATGCGTTTGAGCACGGCGGCGAGGTCCTTCTGCACGAAGCGATCCCCCTCCCGGTAGGAGCGAGACGCGTCGCCGAGGGTGAAGTATCGCGCGGTGCTCTCGTAGGCGGAGAAGGCGTCGTAGTACGCGTTGAACCGCGCCGCCTGCCAGCGCGGGAGCACGAACCCTTCCTCGGCCAGGCGGATGGCAGGGGCGAGCACGTCCTTCAGAGGCAGGGTACCGTACCGTTCGTGGGCCAGCAGCAGCCCCGCCACCGAGCCGGGCACCCCGGAGGCCAGGTACCCCTCCCGGCTGAGTTCCGGGAGCACGTTGCCGGCCTCGTCCTGATACATCGTCCGCGTCGCGGCCGCCGGGGCCCGCTCCCGGTAGTCGATGGTCGTCGTCGTGCCATCGGCGAGGCGGATGACCATGAAACCGCCCCCGCCCAGGTTGCCCGCGGCCGGGTAGACGACGGCCAGGGCAAAGCCCGTCGCCACGGCGGCGTCGACGGCGTTGCCGCCTCGCTTCAGGATCTCAGCCCCGGCGGCCGACGCCTCGACGTGGGCCGACACCACCAGGCCGTGCTCGGCGCGGACGGGGTCCGGCGCGTCCGCCGGCAGGGGCACGGGGCGGGCCGGACCCGCTCCGGCAGGCAGCAACCACAACAGACAGAGGGCCACGCAGCGCCGAACCGTCATCTTCATCGAACCATGAGCCTGGGTCATTAGGAAACCACGATCGGTCGTTTCGTAACGCCCCGCCGGCTCGGCCAAGGGCGACGACGCCGAAACCGCCGCAACTTACGGCCTGCCGGCACCATCGGCAACGCCCTGCCCATCCCCCCTGACGCCACGATCAGCCCTGTTTCCAGATCCTGCCGGCCCGGCACCTCGATGCGGGACCGGCTCGATCCGTCCACGGCGTGCCAACCTGGCACGACTGTGGATAACTTGTGCAAATATCACCCGATTCACTGGCACGAACGGCGGGGAGGCCGTATATTCGGGGCCCCCTGTTCCCCACCTGTAACCTTTTTCAGACCCATGAACCGCGTCGATCGAATGATTCGGGCGATGACGGTTGGAGCGGGCGTCGTCTCCCTGATCGTCTACACCGTCTTCAACCTGCTG
Source organism: Roseithermus sacchariphilus (assembly GCA_003285105.1). Taxonomy (GTDB): domain Bacteria; phylum Bacteroidota; class Rhodothermia; order Rhodothermales; family MEBIC09517; genus Roseithermus; species Roseithermus sacchariphilus. The sequence goes on from CP030158.1 coordinate 4,020,481, forward strand.
TAGCGATCCCGCTCTCCTGCCGCCCCGCCCCGGCGGTGCGCAGGCGCCTTCCACGTACTGAACGCGCACGGTGCTGCTTCGGCGGAGCCGTGCGCGTTTTTTTTGCGGCGCGCGGGCGTTCGTTTCGGCTTGACCTTTCCGCCGTCAGCCCTCAACTTGGGCGCTTCGTTTGTTTCACGGACCCGATCGCGCGCACGCATGTACCTGGCCCCCCTCGACTGGCTGCTGGTCGGCGGCTACTTCGTCTTTTCTTTCGGCATCGCCCTGTACTACTACCGGCGGGCCAGCCGGGACACGTCGGAATTCTTCCTGGGGGGGCGGCACATGCCCTGGTGGCTGGCCGGCACCAGCATGGTGGCGACGACCTTTGCGGCGGACACCCCGCTGGCCGTGACCGAGCTGGTAGCCCAGAACGGCATCGCGGGCAACTGGCTCTGGTGGAACTTCGTCTTCGGCGGGATGCTGACGGTGTTCTTCTTCGCCCGGCTGTGGCGTCGCAGCGGCGTGTTGACGGACGTGGAGTTCGTGGAATTGCGATACACGGGCCGGGCAGCGGCGTGGCTGCGCGGGATCAAGGCGATCTACTTCGGCCTGCTGCTGAACGTCATCATCATCGGCTGGGTGTCCCTGGCGATGGAGACGGTCCTGACGACGCTGTTCCCGGGGATGACGCTCTTCGGGCGGACCTCGTTCGACGTGCTGGGCTTCGAGTTCAGCGCGGCGTTGTTGCTGGTGGGGCTGCTGGTGCTGCTGGTGGCCGTCTACTCGCTGCTCTCCGGGCTGTGGGGTGTGATGGTGACGGACGTGTTCCAGTTCGTCATCGCCATCGGTGGGTGCATCATCCTGGCCGTGTGGGCGGTGGATCTGCCGGAGATCGGCGGGCTGGCAGGCTTACGTGCGAAGCTGCCGGATTCGACCTTCCGGATGCTGCCGACGATCGGTGAGGCGGCCGAGGGGGCGGGCGTGCTGGCACTCTCGGCGCTGGCGTTCGTGGCCTACGTGGGCGTGCAATGGTGGTCCAGCTGGTATCCGGGGGCCGAGCCGGGCGGTGGCGGGTACATCGCCCAGCGGATGATGAGCGCGAAGGACGAAAAGCACGCCCTCTTCGCCACGCTGTGGTTCAACGTGGCCCACTACTGCCTTCGGCCGTGGCCGTGGATCATCGTGGCGCTGGTGGCGCTGGTGCTCTACCCCGGGCTGGACGACCCCCGCGCGGGCTTCGTACTGGTCATGCGCGACGTGTTGCCGCCGGGGCTGCTGGGGCTGCTCTTCGCGGCGTTCCTGGCGGCGTTCATGAGCACCATCTCGACCCAGCTCAACTGGGGCACGTCCTACCTCGTCAACGACCTCTGGCGGCGCTTCATCAGGCCCGACGGCGACGAACGGCACTACGTGCTCGTGGCGCGCATCACGACGTTCGCGCTCGGCGCGATCAGCCTTTTCGTCACCGCCCGCCTGGAATCCATCAGCGGCGCCTGGGGCCTGATCCTGACGGCCTCGGCCGGCCTGGGGCTGGTGCTCATCCTCCGGTGGTACTGGTGGCGCATCAACGCCTGGAGCGAACTGGCCGCCACGGTCGCCCCCATCGTGCTCACGGCGGCCGCGCTCGTCCTCCAGCCGATGGGCATCACCATCCCCGGCCTGGAATCCCCCTTCCCCACCAACCTCTTCGCCGTGACCGCCTTCACGACGGTCGTCTGGCTCGTGGCGACGTTCGTGACGCGCCCCACCGAGGCGGCCACGCTGGACGCCTTCTACCGCCGCATCCACCCGGGCGGGCCGGGCTGGAAGCCGGTGGCGGCCCGGCACCCGGACGTCGTGCCGGACGCCGGCCTCGGCGCGCTGGCGCTGGACTGGCTGGCCGGGGTGGTGCTCGTCTACAGCACCCTGTTCGGCGTGGGCAACCTGCTCGTCGGAAGCACGCTGACGGGCGTGGGCTGCCTCGTGCTGGCGGGCCTGGCCACGGGCTTCCTGGCGTGGGATCTCAACCGGCGGGAATCGGGTATGGTGTTCGCCGCGCCGCGCGCCCGGCCCTGACCGTACTCCCCCCGCCCTCCTGATTGCCCCCCATGCCCGAACTGATCCTGGTCGGCGACCGTGTGTTGATCGACGTCGATGATGAGGACAAACAGACTCAGGCCGGCCTCTACCTGCCGGCCACCGTCGTCGAGAAGGAGCGGGTGCGCAGCGGGCGGGTGGTGAGCACCGGCCCCGGCTATCTCATGCCGAACCCGGACTACTCCGAGAGCGAGGCCTGGGCGCCTCATCGCAACGCGGCCCGCTACCTCCCCCTCCAGGCCCGCCCCGGCGACCGCGCGCTGTTCCTGCGCAAGGAAGCCATCGAGATCCGGTACGACGAGCGGGAGTACCTCATCGTCCCCCACGGGGCCATCCTCGCCCTCATCCGCCCGGACCCGGACGACCTCGACGACCTGCCCGGCACCCTGGACGACGAGATCCAGGATCTGCTGGATTAGGCGACGGACGGAACGGGCGGCGGGGTCTACCCCGGCTGCTCCGTGCGGGCCACGGCGGCCCCGGCCACGGGGAAGTGGATCGTCGCGCCTTCGATGACGGGTGGCCGGGGCGCCTCGGCGTACTCGGGCTGCTCGCTGTGCCAGACGAGCTCCGCCCCGGCGGGCCAGGGCAGTCGCAGGTCGTCGGCCAGGGCGATGGCGATCAGGTAGGGACCGCGCCGGAGGGTGAGCCCGCGCGGCCCGTGTGCATGGGCTTCGGCGTCGGCGGGCAGATCCCGGCGGAGGCGGAGGAGGTCCCGGTAGAGGCGGTGCATGCCGGCGTGCGGCGGTTGCGCCCGTTCCTCCCAGCGCAGCCGGCTGCGTTCGAACGTGGCGGGGTCCTGCGGATCCGGCACGTCGCCCTGGAACCCGGAGAAGGCATCGAACTCCTTCTTGCGCCCCTCGGTGACGAGCCGCCCCAGTTCGGGCGCATGGTCGCTGAAGAACAGAAACGGCGTCGAGGCGGCCCACTCCTGCCCCATGAAGAGCAGCGGCAGCTCCGGTGCCAGCAGAATCGTCGCCGAGGCGGCCCGGTAGACCGGCAGCGGGATGCGGTGGTGGAGGCGGTCGCCGAGGGGGCGGTTGCCCACCTGGTCGTGGTTCTGGATGAAGACGACGCACTGCTCGTGGCGCACGGGGGTGGCGTCGGTGCCGCGGGGCCGGCCCGACGTCGGCGAATGCTGCCCGTCGTAATACCAGCCCTGGTTCAGCGCCTTCGCCAGCTGTGCCGCCGTGGCGTCCCGGAAGTCGGCATAATAGCCCTCCGTGTCCCCCGCGGTCATGTTGCGCAGCAGGTGATGCACGTCGTCGACCCACACGCCGTCGAGGCCATAGCCGCCTTCGGAGCGGGGGCGCACCAGGGTGTTCAGGTTGCGGTGGTCTTCCGCGATGAGCCACCGCCGCGGCCCCTCGTCCAGGGCGGCCACCGCCGCAGACAACTCGGCCAGGAAATGGGTGGGGCTATCGTCGAAGAGCGCGTGCGTGGCATCCAGGCGAAAGCCATCGACGTGGTATTCCCGGAGCCAGTGCAGGGCATTGTCCAGGAAGAAGTGCCGGACGCCCTCGCTCCCCTCATCGTCCAGGTTGATGGCATCGCCCCAGGGCGTGCGGTGCTTGCTGGTGAAGAACGGGCCGTACGCCGCGGCATAGGCCCCGTCCGGGCCGAGGTGGTTGTAGATCACGTCGAGGAAGACCGCCATCCCGAGCCGGTGGGCTTCATCGACGAGGGCGCGCAGGTCGTCCGGGGTTCCGTAGGCGCGCGAGGGGGCGTAGAGCGCCGCGTGGTCGTAGCCCCAGTTCCAGCGGCCCGGAAAATCCGCCACCGGCATCAACTCGACGGCCGTGACGCCGAGGTCCCGCAGATAGGGCAGGCGCTCGCGCACCCCCGCGAAGGTCCCCTCCGGCGAGAAGGTGCCCACGTGCAGCTCGTAGAAGACCAGCTCCTGCAACGGCCGCCCCGTCCATCCGGCATCCTGCCAGGCGTATGCCGAAGGGTCCACGACCATCGACGGGCCGTGGACGCCCTCGGGCTGGTACCGGGAGGCCGGATCGGGGTACACCGCATCGCCGTCCAGCCGGAACTTGTAGCGCGTTCCGGCTCCGATGCCGGGCACCGTTCGCTCGAAGTATCCCCGGCCGATGGCGTCCATCGGGTACACGGCGTCCGTCTCCGTCAGCACGACGTCGACGCGCTCGGCACGGGGAGCCCATACGCGGAACAGCACGCCGGCATCGGTCGGGAGCGCACCGAGGGGGAAGCGATCGGATCGTGACATGGCGAGAGCGTGCGTAACAGCGGGAGGAGTCTTCGAGAGGGGTGCGAACGGTCAGCGGCCGGCGTCGGCGGTGAGGCGACGGAGGCGCTCGGTCATGGCGTCGGTCAGCCGGGCAGGCTCGTAGCGCCAGCGCCAGTTACCCGCGTCGGTGCCCGGCGTGTTCATGCGGCCCTCGCTGCCCAGGCCGAGCACATCCTGCATCGGCGTGACGACCGTGCGGGCCCGCGAGGTCCACAGGGCTTCGATGAAGCGCCAGTTCAGCTCGCGCTCGTCGCCGGGCCGGAGGTCGAAGTAGTGGCGGACGTGTTCGCGGGTGCGCTTCGCCGCCTCGGCGCCGATGACCTCCTCCAGGTGCGCCCACCAGCCGAGGACCGTGTCGTTGTCGTGGGTGCCCGTGTAGGCCACCAGGTGCTCTTTGAAGTTCGGCGGGAGGAAGGGAGAATCCTCCCCGCTGCCGAAGGCGAACTGAAGGACGGCCATCCCCGGCAGGTCGAACCGGGCCATGAGCGCGCGCACTTCGTCCGTGATGATGCCCAGGTCCTCGGCTACGATGGGCAGCGCGCCGAGCGTGCGGCGTACTGTCTCGAAGAAGTCGTCTCCGGGTCCTTTGACCCAGCGGCCGTTGACGGCAGTCGGCTCGGAGGCCGGAATCTCCCAGTAGGCCTCGAAGCCACGGAAATGATCGAGGCGCACGAGGTCCACCTGCGTGAGCACGGCCCGGAGGCGTTCGATCCACCAGGCATAGCCGTTCTCCCGCATGACGTCCCAGCGGTAGATGGGATTGCCCCAGCGCTGGCCCGTCTCGCTGAAGTAGTCCGGCGGCACCCCGGCCACGACGGTCGGGTTGCCGGCCTCGTCGAGGTGAAAGAGGGAAGGGTTGCTCCAGACGTCCGCGCTGTCATGGGCGACGTAGATGGGCAGGTCCCCGAAGATGCGCAGGCCGCGCTCGTTGCAATAGGTCTTCAGCGCCTGCCATTGCCGGGCGAAGAGGAACTGCCAGAGCCGATGCCGGTGGATGGCCCGGGCATGGGTGCGCCGGGCCTCGGCGAGGGCGGCCGGCTCCCGGGCGACGAGCGCCGGGTCCCAGGTGGTCCAGAGGCGGCCGTCGTGGGCCTCTTTGAGGGCCATGAACAGCGCATAGTCTTCCAGCCACCCCGCCTGGGCCGTGCGAAACGCCTCGAAGGGCTCCTGCAGATGGGGGGCCGCACCGTCCTCGTAGCGTTCGAAGGCCCGCGCCAGCAGCGCCTGCTTGAAGGGAATGACCCGCGCGAAATCGACCGCATCCGCCGGGAACGCCGGGGTGTCTTCCAGGTCATCGGGAGTCAGTAGCCCGTCCTCCACCAGCCGCTCCGGGCTGATACACAGCACGTTGCCGGCAAAGGTGGACGGACTCGAATACGGCGACCCTCCCTCGGCCACGGGCACGAGCGGCAGCACCTGCCAGAGGGTCTGGCCCGTCTCCACGAGCCAGTCGGCAAACCGGTAGGCTTCGGCGCCGAGATCTCCGATGCCGTAGGGGCCGGGGAGCGAGGTGACGTGCAGCAAAATGCCGCTGCAACGAGGCCAATCCTTCATGAGCGCGACGCCGCTACCGGCGGGGATGTCAGATGCGATGAACAGAGCACGACGCGACCGGCAACCGACCGCGAACACCACAAACTTACCGGCCCGGCGGGTGGGATGCCGTCCGCGGCAGGCCGGAAAGCGCTTCTATTCGTAAAGTTTTAGAAGTTTCGCCAAAATAGAGCGATCCGACGCCCCTTCCCCTCCTGCCTCGCCTCCCGCCGGCGCTCTTCCGCCACCCGGCCGGGGCGCGGCGTAACCTCTGCCCACCGCCGTCGTTTCATCCTCCCACCCCCTCGCATCGAACCCGTAGCACCCACCATGCACGACATCTTCTCGTCTCTGACGCTGGCCGACTACACGTTCCTCGTCGCCCTCATCCAGAGCCCGTTCAACCTGACCGACGACCGCCGCCTGCAAGCGCTGCTGGCTACCTATGAGCAAGAGGGCACGGAGGAGGCGCGGGCCGCCCTCAACCGGCAACTCGAGCGGGAGCTGCGGTACCTGGGCAGTGCCGACGTGGCCTACTTCATCCGCTACGTCGCCGGGCGAGATCCGGGCGCGCCGTTCCAGGAGATCGTGCGGGACGTGGCGCGAGCGCTGAAGGTGGAGTTGCCTCCGCTGGGCACCGAGCGGGATCTGCTGGAGCACCTCGTGCAGGAGTACGCCACGCAACAGTTCGCCCGGCTGTCGCCGGAAGCGCAGCAGAACATGCTCGTCTCGCTGGGCGTCGAGCAGGAGCGTGCGGCCGCCTTCATCCGAAGGTCCGCCGGGGTCTTTGCCGTTCCGGCGCTGATCCAGGCGTTCGACCTGCTCGTGGTGCAGGGGCTGATCAAGAACATCGTCTTCGGCACGATTTCCCGGATCATCGGCAGTCAGCTCTCGCAGCGGCTGTTCGGCTTTCTCGCCGGGCGGTTTCCGTGGTGGCTGCGGTGGGTGGGTCCGGTGAGCTGGGGCGTCTCGGCCGGCTGGGCGTTCGCCGACCTGCAGGGTCCGGCCCAGCGCAAGATCATCCCGGCGATGCTCTACCTGGGGGTGTGTTCGTTGAGGGAACGGCAGGAGGACGATGCGGGAAAAGGGTGAAGGACGAAGCCCGACGGGCGGGCGAGGCAACGCGGCGTCCGCCTGCCCATCGCGCGTCAGTCTCGGTCGACGTCCTCCCCGGCCCTCAGCCTCATCCCAGACGCCTCACCACCCTTCCTGCAGGCGCTTGAGTTCTTCCAGGCGGAAGATGGCGTTGACGAGGCCGAGGTGGCTGAAGCCCTGCGGGAAGTTGCCCAGCAGCGATTCGTCCTCCGGGTGGATCTCCTCGGCGTAGAGGCCGAGCGGGCTCATCATCCCCATCAGCGTGGCGAGCGTGGCGCGGGCGACGCGCAGGTTGCCGGACAGGGCGATGGCTTCAACCATCCAGAACGACGGCAGCAGGAAGGCCCCTTCCGGCCCGCCGACGCCGTCGTCGTTGAGGTAGCGGTAGAGCAGCGGGTAGCGGCCGGCCTGGAGCTGCTCGATGCAGGCATGCAGCGTACTCTGGAAGCGCCGGTCGTCGGCCGGCAGGAAGCCGACGCTGGGCATCACCAGGACCGAGCTGTCGAGGACGTCGCCGCCGTAGTACTGGGTAAACGCGTTGAGCGCGGGGTTCCAGGCCTTCTCCAGCACCTCCTCCCGGATGGCCTCGGCCTCCTGCTCCCAGACCTCGACGGGCGCGTCGGCGCCGAGGTGGCGTGCCAGCTGGACGGCCCGGGTGAGCCCCACCCAGGCCCACACCTTCGAGTAGGTGTAGTGCTGCGGCTCGTTGCGGGCTTCCCAGATGCCGGCGTCCGGCTCCCGCCAGCGCAGCCGGACCTCGTCGGCCAGGAGGGAGAGCTTTTCCCACTCGGTGATGGTCAGCAGCCCCCCCTGCCGGTCGTAGCGGAGCGCGGCATCGAGCAGGCTGCCGTAGATGTCGAGCTGGAACTGATGGACGGCGCCGTTGCCGATGCGGACGGGGCGGGAATCGCGGTAGCCGCGCAGGGGCAGCGTCCGCTCGGGCAGATGCCGCTCGCCGCGGATGCCGTACATCACCTGTAGCGGCCCGCCCTCCAGGGCCTGCCCCAGCAGCCAGTCGAAGTACTTCGTGCCCTCCTCCATGTACTGCGCCTGGAAGAGCGCCCGCAGGATGAAGGCCGAGTCGCGCACCCAGGAATAGCGGTAGTCCCAGTTGCGGCCGCCGCCGGGCCACTCGGGCAGCGACATCGTCGGAGCCGCCACGATGGCGCCCGTGGGCTCGAAGATGAGCAGCTTCAGCATGAGCAGGCTGCGCTCGACGGCGTCGCGGTAGCGCCCGTGGTAGGTGAGCTGATCCACCCAGTTGCGCCAGAAGGTACGGACCTGCCACAGCCGCCGGTCGCACTGGTAGCTCGCCACGGGATGGATGCCGGCAGCCCCCCAGTCCGCCACGAGGTACGTGTCCTGCCCCGCCTCGATGGTCGTCCGCCCCACGGCACGGCCGTCTTCCAGGCGCATCGGGATCTCGGAGGCCAGCACGACGGCCTCGCCCTGCTCGTCGTAGGCCCGCACGCCGTAGTGCGAGGCATCCAGCACGGGCGTGACCAGCCCGTAGTTGAACCGCGGCTCGAAGACGACCTCCAGATCGACCCGCCCGCGAATGCACTCGATGCGGCGATAGATCTCGGCCGTGGGGACGACGCGGTTGGGGATGTAGGGCATGAAGTCGCGCAGGCGGATCGTCCCGGAGGCCGTCGTCATCTCGGTGACGAGCACGTTCGTGCCCCGTTCGTAGCGCTGCCAGGCGGTGAAGCGCTCCAGCGGGCGAATGGCGAAACGACCGGCCGAGGGATCCAGCAGCGCCCCGAAGACCGAGGGGCTGTCGAAGTCGGGGAGGCAGGCCCAGTCGACGGAGCCGTGCGCGCCGACGAGCACGGCCGTCCGGCTGTCTCCGATCACGCCGTAGCTCTCCAGCGGGAGGAAATCGGGCAACCGGGCCGGGTCGAACGTCTGGGGATGGGCCGGGTAGGCGGATTCTCGAAAGGACGTCGTATCAGATTCCACGAGGCAGCGGGCAGAGGCAGCAGGCAGAGCCGGGCGGGAGGGTATGACAAGCGCCTCGGCTCCGAAGAGACGCGAGGCGCTGGGGCCGGGGTGGTATGCAGGGACGGGCCGGCGGGTTTCGCCCGTCCGCGCCCGGCCCCGGCGGCGCCTCCGTCGGCCCCGGTGTCAGAACCCACCCCGGCGGTTTCCGCCCCGGTCGCGCAGGGCCTCCCGGCGCTCCCGCACCCAGGCCCGGTACCGCGCCTGCTGGTCCTCGTCCAGCAGGTCCAGGATGGCCCGGTCCAGCGCCTCACGCTCGGCCCGCATCCGCTCCATCCGCGCCCGTCGCTCGCGACGTCCGGCCGGGCGCGGCCCCTCCCGGAGCGCCTGCATCTGCCGGGCGTGCTCGGCCAGCAGGCCCCGGATGGCCACGGCCTGCTCGTCGGACAGGGACAGCACCGCCTCCATCTCCTCCATCTGGCGGTCGATGAAAGCCGCGATACGCGCCGAGTCCGGCTCGACGGGTTGGGCCCGGAGGGACGGGGCCGCGACCGAGAGGCAGAGTACCGTCAGGATCAACCAGCGTGCGTGCATGACTGGATACCATGGTTTGATGAGGTGAGACGTTAGCGTCACAGCACCCCGGAACGTCTCCACCCGGGCGGAGTTGTCACGAAACGATGGCGATTCGGCGGCTTTCCACGAGAACTTTTCCGCCGGAGCCTGGTACCGAACCGCACGCTGCCCATCACGAACGGCTACGGCCTCGTCTCATGCCTACCCTCTCCACGGTCCACCTCGCTGCACACCCGATGTGTTGTTGTCCGGCAGGACCCGGGAGAGGCGGCCCCGGGGCACCGGTTGCGACCACGTGACGGGTGTCCCTGCGACGGACCCTGTGCGTGCCGGCCTCTCTCGGATCGATCCGGGGGAGGCTTTTTTCGTTGATGGCGGCGGAGCCCGTTTTCGTTTCCCTTCCACTCACCCAATCTCTACCACCCATGGCCACCTACGCACACCCCGAGGTGCTCGTCTCGACCGACTGGGTCGCCGAGCACCTCAACGACACCGACACGATCCGCATCGTCGAATCCGACGAGGATGTGCTGCTCTACGAGACCGGCCACATCCCGAACGCCGTCAAGATCGACTGGGTCAACGACCTCCAGGATCAGATCGTCCGCGACTACATCGGCAAGCAGCGGTTCGCACAGCTCTGCGAGGAGCTGGGCATCAGCAACGACACGACGGTCGTCTTCTACGGCGACAAGAGCAACTGGTGGGCCTGCTATGCCTTCTGGGTCTTCCGGCTCTTCGGGCACGAGAAGTGCCTGCTCATGGACGGCGGCCGCAAGAAGTGGGTGGACGAAGGCCGCCCGCTCACGCGCGAGCGCCCCACGTTCGCGCGCGGGTCGTACACCGCCAAGGACCCCGACCCGAGCATCCGCGCGTTCCGCGACGAGGTGCTCCGGCACATCGAGACGAACCGGCCGCTCGTGGACGTTCGCTCCCCGGCCGAGTATCGGGGGGAGGTAACCCATATGCCCGGTTATCCGCAGGAAGGCGCGTTGCGGGGCGGCCACATCCCCGGGGCTCGCAGCATCCCGTGGAGCCGGGCCGCCAACGAAGACGGCACCTTCAAGAGCCGTGAGGAGTTGGAAGCGATCTACCTGCAGGAGCAGGGCCTGAAGCCCGACGACGACGTCATCGCCTACTGCCGGATCGGCGAACGCTCCAGCCATACCTGGTTCGTGCTGACGTACCTGCTCGGCTTCGACCGGGTACGCAACTACGACGGCTCCTGGACCGAGTGGGGCAACCTCGTCGGGGTTCCCATCGAGAAAGGCGCTCCCACCCCGGCCGAGGCGGAAGCCTCCGCCTGAGGTCCGTCCATGTTTCCCTGGCGCGCAGGGTCCGATCCCCTCTCCCGGGTCGGGCCCTGCGCCCGTTTCATCCCTGTCTCCCTATCTCGACCCCGTTCCCTCATGACCACCCTCGATGCCCTCGCCGATGAGTTGCGCTTTGCCGACGATGCGATGCGGCTGGAGATCCTGCTGGATTATGCCGGCCGCCTGCCGCCCCTGCCCGAGCAATACCACGCGCTGCGTGATGCCGGCCTGAACCGGGTCGATGAATGCCAGGCCCCGGTCTTTCTGATGGTAGACGTCGTCGACGGCAAGGTGAAGATCCTGGCCGACGTGCCCGAGGAAGCGCCCACGGCCCGCAGCTTCGTCGCCCTCTTGCTCGAGGCCTTCAACGACCAGCCGCCCTCGGTCGTGGCCGAGGCCCCGCCAGACATCCTGCACCGGCTCGGCCTGACGGGGCTACTGGGGATGCAGCGCACGCGCGGCCTCTCGGCCATCTACCAGCGCATCAAACACGAGGTCGCGCGGAAAGCGGAGGCGAGTCGATGAGGGCTGGGGGCTGCTGGCTTCTGGCTGGGGGCTGCTCGCTGGGGGCTGCTGGCTGAAGGCTGACGGCTGACGGCTGACGGCTGAAGGCTGACTGCTGGAAGCGGACTGCTTCATCAAGCCCTTCCCCCTGGCCGCCCCCGGCGGCCGCACAGGGGGAAGTCCCCGCAGGGGGAAGGGGGTCAGACCCCGTCGCTGGGTCGCCATCGCCCGCGCCTATCCCTCCGTCGCTGTCAGTCCCTGCGGAAGCCTCCGGTTTCCGATAAGGCGGGACGTCCGTCCACAGGCTCCGTTTTCTGGATCCCCAATCGAGTTGGGGATGACGGATCGAAAGGGCTCTACGGGTCTCAAAAGCCACTTTCTGTGAAAACCTGCCCCCTGTCAACCTTCGCATGGGGTGGAGCTGCCCATTGAGGACTGCTGGCTGAAGGCTGACTGCTGGAAGCTGAGGGCTGAGGGCTGCTCGCTTCGTGTGTCGCCAGGCCCGTCGACCGGCATCCTTCGCCTCCGGGCACGGCTCATGCCGCCTCGAACAGGGCCAGCAGCTCGGACAGCATCATCGCCGTAGCGCCCCAGACCTTGTGCCCGGCCAGGGCAAAGAAGGGCACCTCGACCTCCCGGCCGTGCAGACGCCACGATTCGACGCGGCGGGTGTCCGCGGCCTGCAGGAGGGGCAGCGGCACGTGCAGGATCTCGGCCACCTCTTCGTCGGCCGGATACAGCACGGGCGGGACCGCCATGGCGCCGACGAAAGGATAGACACAGAAGTTGGACGGCGGGATGTAAAGCGGCGTGAGCGCCCCCAGCAGCTCCACCTGCTCCGGGGGGAGGCCGATCTCCTCGTGCGCCTCGCGCAGGGCCGTGGCCTCCAGCGACTCGCCGGGCTCGCGGCGTCCGCCGGGGAAGGCGACCTGGCCGCCGTGGTGCCGGAGATCCGGCGGGCGCACGGTGAGGACCAGAGCGGGCACGCCGTCGGCCATCGGATGGAGGAGAGCCAGCACCGCCGCTTCCCGGCAGGGCTTGCCGCGCACGTCGGCCAGGGCGGCGTCCTGTCGGTAGCGCGGGGCCATGCGAAACTGAGCCGCCCGGCCCGGCAGCGGTCGGGCCAGGCGGTGGCGCAGGTCGGCAAGGCAATCCGTGAAGCAGGCGGCCGTCATGCCGCTGCGTATGCCGGGATCGCATACACGTTCCGCCCCGGCACAGCCGTGCCTTCGCCGCCGGCCGCGCTCGTATTCGGGCGACGGCACGGCCGGGCAGGTGCTGACCATCGAAGCGGGTCAGGTCGTATGGACAACCTCGGAGTCCGTCGATCCGGGCGTGCCGGGGCTGACCGCGACCGCGTTGTCTGACGACCATGACGTCCACCCGCTCCACCGGGCGAAACGCATCGGTGCGGCACGAATGGCAACGTTTTTGCCGACGGCACCTTCAACCCGGGCGGTGCCGACCTCGCCGAAGCGTTCGATGTGGAAGGCCACGCCTCTGCCTACGAACCGGGCGATGTGCTGGTGATCTCCACGGACCGCGACCGCACCGTGGCTCGCAGCGCCGGGACGCATTCAGGTGCTGGTCAACATCAGATGAGCCCCGTCACGGTCCGTCTCGCCCTTTTCCGACCCTTTCCGCGCAGGCTTCCCATGTGCCCTCGACGGCTTTCCGGCCCCCTCCTTCTCCTGTTCCTCCTCGGCATGGTGCCGGGCATCCGGCCCCTCCCGGCGGCCGCCCAGGTCCTCCCCGGCCACGTGTTCGCGGCGGCCGGAGGCACCACGGGAAACGCCACCTACCGGCTTGAAGGCACCCTCGGCGAGCCCATCGCCGGCCACACCGCCTCGTCCACGGAGGGGGTGTACGCCGGCTTCTGGGCAACGGCGGCGGTGCCGGCCCACACCGGCACCGCCGTGGACGACACCGCCGGCGACCGCCCGGCCGCCTACCGCCTCGACGCCAACTACCCGAACCCCTTCAACCCGCAGACGACGCTGCGCTATGCCCTCCCCGAACCGGCCACCGTGCGACTGGTCGTCTACGATGCCCTCGGGCGCGTCGTCCAGGTCCTGGTCGATCGGCCTCAGACGGCAGGGTGGCACGAAGTCTCCTTCGGAGGCGCCATGCTGCCGAGCGGGGTGTATTTCTACCGGCTCGAAGCCGGCGCCTATCAGGCCGTCCGGTCGATGCTGCTGGTCAAGTGATCCGGGCCGTCCGGCGCCGGCCGAGCGGCCGCCTCAGCGCTCGTCGACGTGCAGCGTGCAGTCCCGGTAGGACGCCTCCAGCGTGAAGAGTTGCGTGAAGCTCTGCCCGCGGCGGCGCGTCCGGAGCGTGCCTTCGACGTGACGCGCCACCGGGAGGTCCAGCCCCTCCCGCCGCTCGTAGTCGACCGTGGCGACGAGGGTAGAGCCGGCCGGCTGCAGGATGGTGCGGCTGCGTAGCAGGGCCTGCGTGGCCGGGTCGAACCACAACGTCACGCGCTCGACCGGTCCCGGGCCGGGCTCGCCGGGCGGGATGACCTCGACCCGCCAGGCCTCGACCTCCCCGAGGCGCTCCGTCCGCACCGGCCCGGCAGGGCGGCCACGGGCCAGCAGGCGCCCCAGCGGCAGCATGCCCGGACCGAGCAACGCCGCCCCACCGCGCCAGCCGGGACCGCCGGGCCGCCCCAGCAGCCGCCCCAGATACCGCTGCACCGGGTCCCAGCGCTCGCGCGGCACCGGCTCCCCGTTGACGCGCAGGTCCCGGATCTCACGGGTCCAGTCCGCGCCCCCCGGCCGGCCTCGCAGATACGCCTCCAGGCGCGTCTCCCGACGGCCGAAGGCGCCGTCCACCACCCACGTCATGACCTCGGTGCAGGCCAGCTCCTCCAGCGCTTCCTCGGCCTCCATCTGGCCGCGCCCCCAGTCTCGCAGCAGGGCGGTGGGCGACGGCTGGGCACGCAGCACCGCCGGGCTCAGGACGAACGCAACGAGCAGGAGCACGCGACACATGGCATCCTTCGGGTTTTCGAGACGTGTTCCCTGAACCGGTCGGGGTCGAGGGGGTTCTCGCCGATGCAGGCCCCGGCTACGGACCGACGCCGGCACGCTTCCGTCCTGTAATGCCACACGGACCGGCGGGTTGTCACAGAAGTGTGGCAAGAGTGTCGTTTTCCGCCGGAATGGGGCGAACGTGGCAGGGAGAGGATATATTGCGGATCCCGGCCCTCCGGCGCGACGCCCCGGGCCGGCGGCCCTCCGCATTTCACCATCAACCCCTCCCACCGATGCAGGCCCCCCGGATCCTTCTGGTCGAAGACGATGCGGAACTGAGCGCGCTCGTGGCCGGACGGCTGCGAGAATCCGGCTACGAGGTGGAGACGGCCGCCACCGGCCCGGCGGCCCTGGCGCACGCCTCCGCCCACCCGCCGGACCTCGTCCTGCTCGACGTGATGCTGCCGGAGATGGACGGCCTGGAGGTCTGCCGTCGGCTCCGGGCCGCCTATCCGTTGCTCTACATCATCATGCTCACCGCCCGCACCGCCGAGCTGGACCGGGTAGTCGGGCTGGAGGTGGGCGCCGACGACTACGTCACCAAGCCCTTCAGCCTGCAAGAGCTGGTGGCGCGGGTGCGAGCGGCCTTCCGCCGCATCCGGCTCACGGCCGAGCAGGCCTGCCCGGGCAGCGACCCGGACGCCGTCATCGACGTCGCCGGGCTGCACATCGACCCCGTACGCCGGGACGTCCGCCTTCACGGCCAGCCCGTGCACCTGACCGTCCGCGAGTTCGACCTGCTGCTGTTCCTCGCCCGCAACCCGGACCGCCCGTTCACCCGCACCCAGATCCTGGATCAGGTCTGGGACATCCAGTATGAGGGCTATGACCGCACGGTGGACTCGCACGTGCAGCGGCTGCGCGCCAAAATCGAGGAGGACCCCGGCAACCCCCGCTTCATCAAGACGGTGTGGGGCGTCGGCTACAAGTTCCAGTCGGAGCCGGAGGCATGACCGGCGGGGGTGAGGCGCGGCGGCCGACGCCGGAGCCGCCGGAGACGCCGGCGACCCCGGCGGGCGGAGCGCCGGAGGCCACGCGGGCGCGTCCGGACCGCTGGCATTCCGTGTTCTGGAAGGTGGCCGGCGTGCTCGTCGGCGTGCAGGTGGCAACGGGGCTGCTGGCCGTCGGGCTGAGCGCGTGGTTCGCGCTGGACCGGGGGCTGGATCTGGCCGCCAACAGCCTGCGCCTCCGCCTGGACGACCTGGCCGAGGAGATCGAGCAGCGCGCCGCCCCGTTGGACGACGGCCTCGCCGAGCTGCCGCCCCTGCTGGACCTCGACCTCGCCCGCCGCTTCCCGGACCCCATCTACCTGCTCGACGCGGACGGCACCGTGCTGCGGGTCGTCCTCCCGGACCCGGACGAGTTCCCGGAGGCGCGTCCGGCCCCGGCGGACGCCTCGCCCCCGCCCGGCCTGGACAGCCTCCTGGCCGCCGGCGACGTGGTCGTCCGGCTGGATCCCACCGCGCCGGGCGGGACGTGGGCGCTGGCGCCCGTCTACGCCCCGGACGGGCTGCTCGTGGGGGGGCTGCTCGTGCAGCCGCTCACCAACGCCCTGGCACGGGAGCTGGCCGGCACGCGGACAGCCTTCGCCCGCGCCATGATCGCCGTGGCCCTCCTGGCCGTGGTCCTGGCGCTGCTGCTGGGGTCGATCTTCACGGATCGGCTGGTCCGGCCGCTGCGGCGGATGACGGCGCGGGTGGAGCGCATCGGCGCCGGGGACTACGGCACGCGGCTGCCGGCGGACGGCCGCGACGAGTTCGGCCGCCTGGCCGCCGCCATCAACCGCATGGCCGCCGAGGTGGAGCAGAGCATGGCCGCGCTGCGCGAGACGGACCGGCTCCGCCGCCAGCTGATCGCCAACGTGGGGCACGACCTGCGGACGCCGCTGGCGGCGTTGCAGGGCTATCTGGAGGAGGCCGAACGCCACCTCGCCTCCGGCCGGGCGGACGCCGCCCGGGAGGCCCTGGCGACGGCCGCCCGGCAGGGGCAGTACCTCCACCGGCTCGTCTCGGACCTGTTCGAGCTGAGCCAGCTGGACCAGGTCCCGGCCCCGCTGCACCGCGAGCCGATCCCGCTCGCCGAGCTGCTCACCGACGCCGCCCGCGCGCACCGTGCCGCCTTCGAACAGGCCGGCATCCGGTTCGTGCTGGACCTGCCTCCGGGCCTGCCCCTCCTCGAAGCCGACGGCGTCCGCCTGCTGCGGGTGCTGGACAACCTGCTCGCCAACGCGCGCCGCCACACCCCGCCCGGGGGAACCGTCCGCCTCCGCGCCACCGCCGAGCCCGGCCGGGTCCACATCGACGTGATCGACACGGGCGAGGGGCTGACGCCGGAGGAGCAGGCACACGTCTTCGAGCGCTATTACCGCGGACGCCACGCACGCACCCGCGGCGCCGGCGGCACCGGCCTCGGCCTCGCCATCAGCCACGCCATCGCCCGCGCCCACGGCGGCGACCTGTCCGTGACCAGCACACCGGGGGCCGGCAGCACCTTCCGCCTGACGCTGCCCCGGCAGGAAGGGTGAAAGGCCCCAGGCACATCGCTTCGCCGGCCCGACCTTCCCCCGTCCCCGCCCCGCTCTTTCCATCCTTCTCACCGTTTCCTCTGAATCCTGTTGGCCGGGCCCCGGTATATCGAAGCGACCATCCCGACCGTCTCATTCGTACCGATCCCATGCCTTATTCCGCCGAGATCAGCCGGCAGTCTCCCACGGCGTTTCTGTTTCTGCTGGACCAGTCGGCCTCGATGCAGGAGTCGTTCGGGGGGGCGAAGCAGAAAGGCGACGCCGCCCCCAGCAAGGCCCGCGTGCTGGCCGACGTGGTCAACCGGCTCTTGCAGAATCTCATCCTCCGCTGTGCCAAGGAAGACGGGGTGCGCGACTACTTCCACGTCGGCGTCATCGGCTACGGCGACCGCGTACAGCCGCTGCTGACGCCGGCCGAGGGCTTCGAGCAGCCCGGGGATCTGATCCCGATCAGCCACCTGGCCGAGCGACCGCTGCGCCTCGAAGAGCGGCTCACCTCCGTGCCCGACGGGCGGGGCGGCCGCGTGGAGCGGCGCGTCAAGGTGCCGGTCTGGTTCGACCCGCACGCCCGGAACGGCACGCCGATGTGCCAGGCGCTGGACCTCGCCGCCGCCACCGTCCGCCGGTGGATCGACGCGCACCCGCACGGGTTTCCGCCCATCGTCGTCAACGTCACCGACGGCGAGGCCACCGACGGCGACCCGCTGAAGTACGCCCAGCAGCTTCGCTCCTTCGCCACCGACGACGGCGAGGTGCTGCTGTTCAACGTCCACCTCTCCAGCGTCGACGAGCCGGCCGTGGAGTTGCCGGACTCGCCGGCGGAGTTGCCGGACGACGCCTACGCCCTCCAGCTCTTCCAGATGTCGAGCCTCCTGCCGTTCACCATGCGCGCCGCTGCCGAGCAGGAGGGCTATCGCATCACGATGGACACGCGCGGCTTCATCTTCAACGCCAGCCCGGCGGCGCTCGTGCGGTTTCTGGAGATCGGAACGCGGCCGAGCAACCTGCGATGACGCCGCAGATCCGCACCTTCCGGCTACCGAAGGCCGGCCACGGCGAGGACGAGTACGAGGACGCCTGGGCGGTGTCCTCTTCGCCGCTGCGCGCCGCGGTGGCCGACGGAGCGACCGAGTCGGCCTTTGCGCGGGCCTGGGCGGAGCAGCTCGTCCGGGGCGCCGTCGCACACGGCGTCACCGGCACCGGGGCGCTCGCAGCCGTCCTCCCCACCTGGCAGGCCGCCTGGGCCCGCGCCGTCGCGGACCGCCTGCCGGCGCTGCCCTGGTACGCCGCCGCCAAAGCCGAGCAGGGCGCCTTCGCCGCGCTGCTCAGCCTCGCCGTCGCCCCGGAGGGCACCTGGCAGGCCCTGGCGGTGGGCGACTGCTGCCTGCTGCACCTGCGGGACGCCGCGCTCGTCACGGCCTGGCCGCTCGACGACCCGGCGGCGTTCTCCCACCGGCCGGCGCTGCTGCCCAGCCGCGAGGCCGGCCCCGCGGCGCCCGTCGAGACGACGGAGGGCACCTGGCACCCCGGCGATGCCTTCCTGCTCGTCACCGACGCCCTCGCCGCCTGGCTGCTGCGCTCCGACCCCGCCGCCCCGCTCGGCTGGACGGACGCCGACTTCCGCCGGTACGTCGACGCCGCCCGCGCCGACGGCACCCTCCGCAACGACGACGTCACGCTCGTGCGGCTGTGCCTGCCCCCAGCACGGGCTCCCCGAGCGCGGTGAACAACCCGACCCTCGACCTTCGACCCTCGACCATGCGTTATCCCACGCCCGGCGATTATCAGGACGCTCTGCAGGTTCCACAGGTCGCCTTCACCGACCCGACCTTGCAGCAGGCCGAACTGGAGACGACGGCGCTGGGGCTGCCGCGGGTCATCACGGGCGCCTTCGCGGCGGTGTTTCAGGCCCGCACGCGCACCCGGTGCTGGGCCGTCAAGTGCTTCCTGACCGAGGTTCGGGACCAGGCGGCGCGCTACGAGGCCATCGCCCGGCACCTGCGGGAGGCCGCACTGCCCTACACCGTGGCCTTCGACTACCAGCCGGCCGGCATCCGGGTGGACGGGCAGACGTGGCCGCTGCTCAAGATGGCCTGGGTGGAGGGGACGCCGCTCAACGCGTTCGTGGCCGCGCACCGGGCGACGCCGGAGGTGCTGGACGAACTGGCCGCCCGCTGGCGGCGGATGCTGGCCGACCTCGACGCCGCCGGCATCGCACACGGGGATCTCCAGCACGGCAACGTGCTCGTCGCCGGCGAACCCGGGGACCTGCAACTGCGGCTGGTGGATTATGATACGATGTATGTGCCGGCCCTGGCCGGCCGCAAGAGCCCGGAGGTGGGTCATCGCAACTTCCAGCACCCGGACCGGGACGAGGGCGACTTCGGCCCCTACCTGGACCGCTTCGCCGGGCTGGCCGTCTACGTGGCGCTGCGGGCCTGCCGGCAGGATCCGGCGCTGTGGGCGCGCTACGACACCGGCGAGAACCTGCTCTTCCGCGCGGCCGACTTCTTCGACCCCGATGCCTCTCCCCTGATGCAGGACCTCGCCCGGCTCGACGCCCTGGCGCCGCTCGTCGCCGCGCTGCGGCAGGCCTGCTACCTGGAGCCCGAGCGGGTCCCCACCCTGGAGGCGGTGCTGGAGGGGAACGGCCCGGCGACGCCGGGCGGGCTGCCGCTGCGGCGACTCCAGCGCCGACGTGCCGCCCGGCCGCCCCGCCGACCGGCCCGGCGCCCCCTGGCGGATCGGCTGTTCGCGCCGGCTCTGGTCGTGCTCGCTGCGGCCGCCCTGGCCTTCGGCGCGCTGGGGTGGACCCTCCCCCTGCTCGCTGCCCTCGGGCTCGGCGGGGTGCTGATGGGCCTGAGCGTGCACCGCTACCGCCGGCTCCCGGTCGTGCGCCGCCGCCATCGCCTGCGCCGCGAGGTGCACTACATCGACCGCACCATCGACCGGCTGCGCCAGGAGATCGAGCGCCTCCAGCACGAACGCACCTCCTTCGTCCACCGCACGGACACCCTGCGGGCCGAACGGCTGGCCGAACTGCGCGACGAACGGCTGGCCCATCACCTGAAACACCACTTCGTCGGCACCGCCTCCTCGTTCGACGGCATCACCCACAAGGTCGTCGTGCGGCTGAAAGCCGCCGGCATCCGGACGGCCTACCAGGCGACCCCGGAGCGGCTGGCTGCCGTGAAAGGCATCAGCGACGAGAGCCGTGCGCGCGTGGGGCTGTGGCGGGCCGCCCTGGCCGCGGAGGTGCAGGACGACCTGCCCGAGGCCCTCTCCCCGGCCGAGGAACGCCGCTTCCAGCGCCGCATCCACCAACACCTGTCCGCCCTCGACGAGGAGATCGAGCGGCTCCGGGAGAAGATCCGCGTGCAGGACGTCGAGCGCCGGCAGGTGCTGGAACGCGCCTCGGCCCTGCCGGCGGTGACCTACCCCGGCTACCTCGGCTACCTGCTGCGCCTGCGCGCACTCCCGGCCCTGCACCCGCCCCGCACGGCCCCGACGCCCTCCCCACCACAGCCTACCGAGCCGCAGCCCACGCCATCCCCCACACCCGAACCCCCACCCACCCGTCCCTGGTGGGAAACCCACCCGCAGCCCGAGTAGGAGAAAACCCGTCAGCCCCCGCGGCTTGACAACCTCAGCTTGTGTGGCGACATAGAGGAGGGCCCGACCCGCCGGCCGTCCAACGGGTTGCCCGCGCCCGCTCCCCCCCTCTCAACCAGCCCGTCGCCTTCATGCCGTCCGTTGGAACCGCTTCCCATCCCCTTCGCGTCGCCATCATCGGCGCCGGCCCGGCCGGGTTCTACGCCGCCGGACACCTGCTCGGCCAGAGCGACCTGACCGTCGAGGTCGACCTGTTCGACAAGCTGCCGACGCCCCACGGGCTCGTCCGCGCCGGCGTGGCGCCGGACCACCAGAAGATCAAGAACGTCACCCGCGTCTTCGACCGGATCGCCGCCCTGCCCGGCTTCCGGTTCTTCGGCAACGTCTGCCTGGGCGAGCACGTCACCGTGGACGACCTCAAGCGGCATTATCACCAGATCCTCTATGCCACCGGCGCCCAGACGGACCGCTCCCTCGGCATCCCGGGCGAAGCCCTCGACGGCAGCCACTCCGCCACCGAGTTCGTCGCCTGGTACAACGGCCATCCCGAGTTCAAGGATCGCCGGTTCGACCTGACGCAGGAGCGCGTCGCCGTGATCGGCGTGGGCAACGTGGCCATCGACGTCGCCCGCATCCTGTGCCGCACGCCGGAAGAGCTGGAACGGACCGACATCGCCGACTATGCGCTCGACGCGCTGCGGGCGAGCCGGGTCCGCGAGGTGTTCATCCTGGGCCGGCGCGGACCGGCGCAGGCCAAGTTCACCAACGCCGAGATCAAGGAACTGGGCGAACTGGACGGGGCCGACGTCCGCGTGCCGCCGGACGAGGCCGAGCTGGATCCGCTCAGCGCCGCCGAGCTGGAGAACGCCCCCCGCTCCGTGGTGACGAACGTGGAGATCGTGCAGGACTACGCCCGGCGCCCCCTCAGCGGCAAGCCGAAGCGGCTGACCATCCGGTTCCTCGTCTCACCCGTCGAGGTGCTGGACGACGGCACCGGGCACGTGGGCGGGCTGAAGCTCGTCCGCAACCGGCTCATCCGGGGCGACGACGGCTCCCTGCGCCCGCAGCCTACGGATACGTTCGAGACGCTGCCGGTCGGGCTGGTCTTCCGCTCGGTCGGCTACCGCGGCGTGCCGCTGCCCGGCGTCCCCTTCGACGACCGCCGTGGCATCATCCCGAACGACGGCGGGCGCATCCTGGACGACGGCCGGCCCGTCGTGGGCCAGTACGTCGCCGGCTGGATCAAGCGCGGCCCGACCGGCGTGATCGGAACCAACAAGGCCGACGCCGTCGAGACGGTCGAGCACATGCTGGAGGACCTGCGCGAGGGCCGCCTGCTCGACCCGCCGGAGCCTTCCGCCGAGGCCGTGCTGCACCTCATCCGTTCGCGCCGGCCCTGCTTCTTCTCCTATGCCGACTGGCAACGGCTGGACGGGATCGAAACCACCCAGGGCCGGCAGCGGGGCCGCCCGCGTGTGAAGCTCACCTGCGCCGAGGACATGCTGGCCGCCCTCGGGCGTACGGCCGACTGCCACGTGGCCGGGGCCGAATGACGCCGACCCGGGCGTGCGCCACGGCCCGGACCCTTCATCATGCAGGGGAACCCGTAGGGCAATCCCTCACCCGGAGCACCGAGGATCAACCACACCCGGCGCGGGCACCTCCTGTCAGGCATCGTAAGCGCTTCCGGCTTACTTGCCCCTGTGCGCATCGGCTCCACGACGCCGGCGCACACGTCCGGTCCACGTCACGTTCTGCCGGGAGGATGCCATGCGCCGCTCCGTCACCATCGACGGCAACGAAGCCGCCGCGATCGTCGCGCACAAGACGAACGAAGTCATCGCCATTTACCCCATCACCCCGGCCTCGCCCATGGGCGAACTGGCCGACCTGTGGAGCACCCGGCAGCAAACCAACCTCTGGGGAACGGTGCCACAGGTGGTGGAGATGCAGGCCGAAGGCGGTGCCGCCGGGGCCGTCCACGGCGCCCTGCAGGCCGGGTCGCTCACGACGACCTTCACGGCCAGCCAGGGCCTGCTGTTGATGATCCCGAACATGTACAAGATCGCCGGCGAGCTGACGCCGACGGTCTTTCACATCGCCGCCCGCTCGGTGGCGGCGCAGGCGCTCTCGATCTTCGGCGACCACTCGGACGTGATGGCCGCCCGCGCCACGGGCTGGGGGATGCTCTTCGCCGGCTCCGTGCAGGAGGTCCACGACTTCGCGCTGATCGCCCAGGCCGCCACGCTCGAGAGCCGCGTGCCCTTCCTCCACGTCTTCGACGGCTTCCGCACCTCCCATGAGATCCAGAAGATCGAGCCGCTGACGGACGACGACATGCGGGCGCTGCTCGACCCGGAGACCATCCAGGCCCACCGCCGGCGGGCGCTCTCGCCCGACCGCCCCTTCATCCGCGGCACGGCGCAAAACCCGGACGTCTTCTTCCAGGCCCGCGAAACGGTCAACCCCTACTACCTCGCCACGCCGGGCATCGTGGAGGCGGTGATGGACCGGTTCGCCGAGCGCGTGGGACGGCGCTACCAGCTCTTCGACTACGTCGGCGCCGCGGATGCCGAGCGGGTGATCGTCCTCATGGGCTCGGGCGTCGAGACGGCCCACGAGACGGTCGAATACCTCACCGCACAGGGCGAGAAGGTCGGCGTCGTCAAGGTGCGGCTGTTCCGGCCCTTCTCGGCCGAGCACCTGCTCGCCGCGCTCCCGCCCACGGTGCGGGCCATCGCCGTGCTGGACCGGACGAAAGAGCCGGGCGCGGCGGGCGAGCCGCTGTACCAGGACGTGGTCACCGCCGTCAGCGAGGCCATGGCCTCCGGCACCGCCCCCTTCGCCGCCTTCCCCCGCATCGTCGGCGGTCGCTACGGCCTCTCCTCGAAGGAGTTCACCCCGGCCATGGTCAAGGGCCTCTTCGACGAACTGGCCCGGGAGCGGCCGAAGAACCACTTCACCATCGGCATCCACGACGACGTCACCCACACCAGCCTTCCCTACGACCCGGCATTCTCGACCGAGCCGGACGCGGTGACGCGCGCCGTCTTCTGGGGCCTCGGCTCCGACGGCACGGTGGGGGCCAACAAGAACTCCATCAAGATCATCGGCGAGGAGACGGACTTCTACGCGCAGGGCTATTTCGTCTACGATTCCAAGAAAGCCGGGGCGCGGACGATCTCGCACCTGCGCTTCGGCCCCGATCCGATCCGCAGCACCTACCTGATCCAGCGGGCCGGCTTCGTGGCCGTCCACCAGT
Source organism: Roseithermus sacchariphilus (assembly GCA_003285105.1). GTDB lineage: Bacteria > Bacteroidota > Rhodothermia > Rhodothermales > MEBIC09517 > Roseithermus > Roseithermus sacchariphilus. The sequence goes on from CP030158.1 coordinate 4,044,188, forward strand.
TTGGCTTCCTGGAGCGCTACGACACGCTGGCCCTGGCCGAGCCGGGCGCCACGTTCCTGCTCAACAGCCCCTACGGCCCCGACGAGGTGTGGGATCGCCTCCCGCGGGAGGTACAGGAAGAGATCCTGTCCAAGCGCCTCCGGTTCTACGTCATCGACGCCTACCGGGTCGCCCGCGAAGCCGGCCTCGGCGTGCGCATCAACACGATCATGCAGACGTGCTTCTTCGCGCTGAGCGGCGTGCTGCCGCGGGATGAAGCCATCGCCCGGATCAAGCACGCCATCGAGCAGACGTACGGCAAGCGCGGCGAGGCCGTCGTCCGCATGAACTTCGCGGCGGTCGATGCGGCGCTGGCGCACCTGCACGAGGTGGCGGTGCCAGAGGCGGCGACCAGCCCGATCACGCGGCCACCCGTCGTACCGCCCGAGGCCCCCGCCTTCGTGCAACGGGTCACCGCGGCGATGATGGCCGGCCACGGCGACGACCTGCCGGTCAGCCTGCTCCCGGCCGACGGCACCTACCCCAGCGGCACGACGCGCTGGGAGAAGCGCAACCTGGCGCTCGAGGTGCCCGTCTGGGAGCCGGATATCTGCATCCAGTGCGGCAAGTGCGTGATGGTGTGCCCGCACGCCGTCATCCGCGCCAAGCTCGTCGACGAAGCGGCCGTGGCGGAGGCGCCGCCGGCCTTCAAGACGGCCCCGGCCCGCTGGCGGGAGCTGCCGGACCGGCTCTACACGCTTCAGGTGGCCGTGGAGGACTGCACCGGATGCAGGCTCTGCGTGGAGGTCTGCCCGGCCAAGGACAAACGCCAGGTCGGCCGCAAGGCGCTGAACATGGCGCCGCAACGCCCGCTCCGCGAACAGGAACGGGTAAACTGGGACTTCTTCCTCGACCTGCCCGAGATCGCCCGGGACGAGGCCTGCCCGCTGAAGTTCACGAAGTCGAAGGACGTGCAACTGCTCGAACCGCTCTTCGAGTTCTCCGGGGCCTGTGCCGGGTGCGGCGAGACGCCCTACCTGAGCCTGCTCACCCGGCTCTTCGGCGACCGCGCCATCGTGGCCAACGCCACCGGCTGCTCGTCGATCTACGGCGGCAACCTGCCGACGACGCCGTGGAGCGTCAACCGGGAGGGCCGTGGCCCGGCCTGGAGCAACTCGCTCTTCGAGGACAACGCCGAGTTCGGCCTGGGCATGCGGCTGGCGCTCGACAAGCAGGAAGCCTACGCCCGCGAGTTGGTCGGGCGGCTGCGCCCGGCCATCGGCCCCGACCTGGCCGACGCGCTGCTGACGGCCGACCAGTCCACCCAGGCCAGCATCGACGCCCAGCGCGCACGCATCGCGGTGCTGAAGGAGCGCCTCGCCGGCCTCGATGACCCCGCCGCGCAGGACCTGCTCAGCCTGGCCGACGTGCTGGCGCGCAAGAGCCTGTGGATCGTCGGCGGCGACGGATGGGCCTACGACATCGGCTACGGCGGGCTGGACCACGTCCTCGCCAGCGGCAAGAACGTCAACGTCCTCGTGCTCGACACCGAGGTGTACTCCAACACCGGCGGGCAGGCGTCCAAGGCCACCGGCCTCGGGGCCGTCGCCAAGTTCGCCGCCGGCGGCAAGCCCACGCCCAAGAAGGACCTGGGGATGATGGCGATGAGCTACGGCTACGTCTACGTGGCCCAGATTGCCATGGGGGCCGACGACACGCAGACGATCAAGGCCTTCGAGGAGGCGGAGTCCTACGACGGCCCCTCGCTCATCATCGCCTACAGCCATTGCATCGCCCACGGCATCGACATGGCCAGAGGCATGCACCAGCAGGACCTCGCCGTGCAGTCGGCCTACTGGCCGCTCTACCGGTTCGACCCGCGCCGGGCCGCCCGGGGCCTCAACCCGCTCCAGCTGGATTCCCGGCCGCCGAAGATCCCGCTGAGGGACTACATCTACCACGAAAACCGGTACCGGATGCTGACGAAGACCCACCCGGACGCGGCCGAGGCGTTCCTGAAGGAGGCCCAGGCCATCGTCAACGCCCGATGGAAGAAGTACGAACAGATGGCCGCCGAGGGCGAAGCCGGCGGCGACGGCGCCCCGGCCCCGCCGGCCCGCCCGGCGCCGTCGCCGGAGCACGGAGCAGCGCCCGCCGGAGCGAAACCGGCCGCCCGCGGCAAGCTCCCGCCCGGCTATGCCTGACCGGCCCGCACGGCCCTGACCCCGCACCTGCCCGGCGCATCTGCCCAACCCTGAAAGGATCGACCATGGACCTGACGACGACCTATCTCGGCCTCCCCCTCGCCCATCCCATCGTGCCGTCGGCCTCGCCGCTGTCGGAGCGCCTCGACACGATCCGCCGGCTGGAGGATGCCGGCGCGCCGGCCCTCGTCATGCATTCCCTCTTCGAGGAACAGCTCACCGGCGAGAGCCACCGGCTCGACCATTACCTCGACTACGGCACGGAGAGCTTCGCCGAAGCCCTGAGCTACTTCCCGGACGTCGGCAGCTACCACGTCGGACCCGAGGAATACCTGGAGAAGATCCGCAAAGCCCGCGAGGCCGTCGACATCCCCATCATCGGCAGCCTCAACGGCATCTCCGCCGGGGGATGGACGCGCTACGCGCAGTACATCGAAGAAGCCGGCGCCGACGCGCTCGAACTGAACATCTATTACCTCCCGACCGACCCGAACCTGTCGGGAGCCGAGGTCGAGGAGCGCTACCTGAAGGTCGTCCGGGGCGTGCGCAGCAGCATCTCCATCCCGCTGGCCGTCAAGATCGGTCCTTACTTCAGCGCGCTGGCCCACATGGCCCGGCGCTTCGCCGAGGCCGGCGCCGATGGGCTCGTGCTCTTCAACCGTTTCTACCAGCCGGACTTCGACCTGGAGCGCCTGGAGGTGACGCCGCACCTGGTCCTCAGCACGTCGGACGAACTGCGGCTGCCGCTGCGGTGGGTGGCGCTGCTCTATGGCCGCGTCGACGTGGACCTGGCTATCACCAGCGGCGTGCACACGCACATCGACGTGATCAAGGGGCTGATGGCCGGGGCGCAGGTGACGATGGTGGCGTCAGAGTTGATGAAGAACGGCCTCCAGCGCATCGGCGAGATCCGCACCCAGTTGGCCGTCTGGATGGAAGAGCACGAGTACGAGTCGGTCCGGCAGATGCAGGGGAGCATGAGCCAGATTCACGTCGCCGAGCCGACGGCCTTCGAGCGTGCAAATTACATGAAGGTGCTCCAGTCCTGGCGCCCCGATCCGGCCGGGGCCTTGTTCTAGTGCTGCGTCAAGTATGAAATGACGTGTTTATGCGCGCGGCTGTTTGGTCGCCGGCAAGGCGCCGAATCGCGGTGTAGCCAGAGCTACGGCAAGATTCGGGAACGCCGCCGGCGGGCGAACGGACCGCGCAGAACCTGTCCGAACAGGCTTGACGGAGCACTAGGGTCTATTTTTGCATGCCGGTGCGTATACTTGCGCCTGCATCTGGTGTGCGGCGCTTCTGAAGGGACCCGGCCCGCGCATCCGTTCACGCGGCGGGATGCTGCCTCCGCCCCATCAGCATCCTGCGTGTACGCAGGCCTCTGCCGTTTCGCGCGGGGCCCGCCGCACGATGCCAGACCCCTCGACAACAGGACATCGGAGACTGTGCTATGATCCGTCATACGACCCGCCCTGGCCGGCTGCTGGTGCTGGGACTCACCCTTCTGCTCAGCGGGCTCCAGAACGCCGCGGCTCAGAGCCCCCGGTTCAGCGGCTACATGTTCGGCGACTACTACTACGTGGCCGCCAGCCATGACCCGGATCTGGAGGACCGTAACGGCTTCTGGTTCCGGCGCATCTACTTCACGTTCGATCAGCGCATTGCCGAGAGGTGGTCGGTGCGGCTGCGGACCGAGATGAACCAGCCCGGCGACTTCACCTCCGGCAGCAAGATGACCCCGGTGGTCAAGGACGCCTACGTGCAATGGTCCAACGACCGGCACACGATCCTGCTCGGGATTGCGCCGACGCCCACCTGGGAGCGGGTGGAGAAGGCCTGGGGGTACCGATCCGTGGAGAAGACCCCCCTGGACCTGTACGGGTTTGGCTCCTCTCGGGATTTCGGGCTGGCCGCCAGGGGCACGCTCGACGCCGACGGGCGGGTGCAGTACCACGTGATGGTGGCCAACGGCGCCAGCAACGGCACCGAAACCGATCGGGGCAAGAAGGTGCTGGCTTCGCTGGCGTTCTCGCCGGTGAACGCCTTCACCGTGGAGGCCTACGCCGACTATGAAGACCGGCCCGGCCGCACCAACCGGGCGACGGTGCAGGGGGCGGCCTGGTACAGCCGGAAGGCCGGACGCCTGGGCGTGCAGGTCGCGCACCAGATCCGCCAGAAGGCCGACGGCGGCGAGGATGCCTTCGACGTCGTCTCCGTCTTCGGGGTCGTACGCCTGCAGGACCGGCTCCATGCCCTGGCCCGCTTCGACCGCCAGTTCCAGCCCAACCCGAAAGCCGAGAGCATCGCCTACCTCCCCTTCGCCGAGGGCGCCGAGGCCAGCTTCATCGTCGCGGGACTGGACGTTGCCCTCACCGACAAGGTGCACGTGATGCCCAACGTGGAGGTGGTGACCTACGGCGAGGCCGACGGCGCGACGCCGGACAGCGACGTGCTGGCCCGGTTCACGTTCTACTACACCTTCTGACGGTAGGCCCCGGGTCATCGGACCCTGCGTGACGCTGCGGTGCCGGGCCGATGGGCGCGGGACCCTGCACCACTCCGGGGGGAGATCCTGAGGCGAAGGCATGAGTAGGAAAGAGCCGAGCCGCCGGCCCGTCACCGCCGGCGGCATGCGGACCGATCTGCTTTCCTACCGACTCGACCTCCCCTCATGATTGCCACCTACCGCCTCCAGCTGACGCCCGACTTCGGATTCGATGCCGTCGAAGCGCTGGTGCCCTACTTCACGCGGCTCGGCGTCAGCCACCTGTACCTCTCGCCCATCACCGAAGCGCGGGCCGGCAGCCTGCACGGCTACGACGTCATCGACCACAACGCCATCCGGGCCGACTTCGGCGGGCGCGAGGCGTTCGACCGGCTGCGCGCCACGGCTCACCGCGCCGGCCTTCAACTCATCCTGGACTTCGTCCCCAACCACGCCGGCGTCGGCCCGAACAACGCCTACTGGCAGGACGTCCTGGCCTACGGGCCGCATTCGCCCTATGCCGCCTTCTTCGACATCGACTGGAACCCCCTGAAGCCCGAGCTACAGGGCAAGATCCTCCTGCCCTTCCTCGGCCGTCCCTACGGCGAGGCGCTGGACGACGGCGAGATCGCGCTGGCCTACGAGGACGGCCGGTTCTACGCCGCCTATTTCGAGAACCGCTTCGCCCTGGCCCCGGCCACCTACGCCCGGATCCTCGAAGAGGCCCTGCCCCATTTCGAGCGCACCGACGCCTACTTCGACCTGAACGACCTCCACCGCGCCTACGCCTCGCTCGCCCCCGACGAATACGACAAGGCCGAGACGCTGCGCACCCGCCTCCGTGCCCTGACCGACCGCCTCGACCTGGCGCCGATCCTGACCGCCTTCTCCGGCCCGGCGCTGCACGCGTTGCTGGAACGGCAGTTCTGGCGCCTCTCCTACTGGAAGACGGCCGGCTACGAGATCAACTACCGCCGGTTCTTCGACATCAACGAACTGGTCGCCCTCCGCATGGAAGACCCGCAGGTCTTCTGGGAGAGTCACCGGCTGCTGGGGGAATTGCTGGCGCAGGAGGGCGTGGCCGGCGTCCGCATCGACCACATCGACGGGCTCTTCGACCCGCACGGCTACCTGGAGCGCCTCCGCGAACTGGGAGCCGACCACATCTGGGTCGAGAAGATCCTGGCACACGGCGAGACCCTCCCCGAGGCCTGGCCCGTGGAAGGCACGACGGGCTACGAGTTCCTGAACGACGTCATGGGCGTGCTCCTCTGGGCCGACGGCCTGCACGACCTGCACCGCAGCTACCGGCGCTTCGTCCCGCAGGCCCGCAGCTACGAACGGGAGGTCTACCGCAGCAAGATGCTCGTCATGGAGACGAAGCTGTCCAGCGAGCTCTTCCGCCTGGCCTACGAACTCGATCGCATCTCCGAGGCCGATTACCACACGCGCGACTTCACGCTGGAGGCCCTGCGCGAGGCGCTCGCCGAGATCGTCGCCGCCTTCGGGCGCTACCGCACCTATCTGCCCCACGACCCCGAGGAAGCCCGCGACGTCATCCTGCAGGCCGTCTACCGGGCCCTGCAGCGCAACCCGGCCGTCGAGCCGACGGCCTTCCACTTCGTCGGCCGCGTCATCCTGGGAGAGGTGCACCCGGACCTGCAGCCGCTGCAGCAGGCCTGGACGGGCCGCTTCCAGCAGTACACCGCGCCCGTGGCCGCCAAGGGCGTCGAGGACACGGCCTTCTACCGCTACCTGCCCCTGGCCGCGCTGAACGAGGTGGGCGGCGAACCGGACGAGCCGGTGCGCTCCCGCCACGCCTTCCACGCCCGGGCCCGGTTCCGCGCCCATCGCTACCCGCGCAACCTGCTCGCCACCGCCACGCACGACCACAAACGCGGCGAGGACACCCGCATGCGCCTCGTGGCCCTGGCCGAAGTGCCGGACCTCTGGCAGCAGACCGTGCAGGCCCTGGATACCATCGCCGCCGACTACCGCTCCGACGCCGCCCCGTCTGCCTCGGACATCTACCTCTTCTACCAGATCCTGGCCGCGCTCTGGGAAGACTCGGACCCCGCGACGCTGCCCGACCGCCTCTGGGCCTACCTGCAAAAGGCCTCTCGCGAGAGCAAGCAGCAGACGAGCTGGCTCAACCCGGACGACGCCTACGAGACGGCGCTGGAAACCTTCGTGCGGGGCGTCACGACGGACGAACGCACCCCGCACGCCCTGCGGGACCTGGCCGACGAGCTGGCCCATCTGGGCTTCGCCAACTCCATCAGCCAGCTCGTCCTCAAGCTCACCACCCCCGGCGTCCCGGACCTCTACCAGGGCACCGAACTGCTCGACCTCTCCCTCGTCGACCCCGACAACCGCCGGCCCGTGGACTATGCCCGTCGCCAGGCGCTGCTCGACGAACTGGCGCCGCTGCTGGAGGCCCCGCAGATCCCGACGCTGCGCTCGATGATGCACGCCCGGGACCCCCGCTTCAAGGGCTACGTCCTGGCCCGGCTGCTCCGCTTGCGCGGCGACCACGCGGACTTCTTCGAACACGCCGGATACCGCGACCTGTCCCTGGAAGGCCCCGGGCAGGCACACTGGATCGCCTTCGCCCGCGAAACGCCCGACCAGGCGCTGCTCGTCGTCGTCTCCCGCCACCCGAAGCACCGCCGCCACCGGCCCCTGCCGGAACTGCCCATGCCGGACACGCTGGCGGATCATACCTGGACGGAGGTGCTCAGCGGCGTCCAGCTACCGCCCACCTACCAGCTCACGCTTTCGTCGCTGCCGCTGCCCTGGATGGTGTTGCTCGGACGCTGACCGCTGCCGCGCCATCGACGGGCGGGTGGTCTTCACCGGACTGATGGGCGCGCAGCACCGCCACCGCGTGGGCCGGCACCTCCAGCACCTCGTCCGCGGCGTGTGTGGGCGTGCCCAGATGCGCCCCTACGTCCGATTCCACCGACCAGTACGGCGGCGTCCCGGCCGGGTCGCCGGGCAGGTGGAACGAAACGGGGTCCTCCCCGCCGTTGAAGATCAGGAAGAAGGTGTCGTCCTTGAGCGGCCGCCCGCGGCGGTCCATGCCCTCGATGCGATCGCCGCGGAGCACCAGCCCGAAGGCCTGGAGGTCCTCCCGGCTCCAGTCCTCCCAGGTCATCTCCCGCCCGTCGGGGTGCCACCACAGCGCATCCCGGACGCCCCGCTCGTCGGGCTCGCCCGTCAGGAAGCGGCGGCGGCGGAAGTTGTGGTGCGCCTTGCGGAAGGCAATGACCTTCTGCACGAACCCCAGGAAGGCTCTGCGCCGCTCGTTCAGGTCCCAGTGGTACCAGTTGAGCTCGCTGTCGTGGCAGTAGGGGTTGTTGTTGCCCTGCTGCGTGCGCGAGAGTTCATCGCCGCCGAGCAGCATCGGCACACCCTGCGAGAGCATGAGCGTGGTGACGAAGCTGCGCTTGAGCGTCTCCCGCCGGGCGATCACCTCCGGGTCTTGCGTGGGGCCTTCGACGCCGCAGTTGGTGCTGTAGTTGGCGTTGCTGCCGTCCCGGTTTCCCTCCTGGTTGGCCGCGTTGTGCTTCTGATTGTAGCTGACCAGGTCCTGCAGCGTGAAGCCGTCGTGCGCCGTGACGAAGTTGATCGAGGCGAAGGGGCGGCGGCCGGAGAGTTCGTAGAGATCGCTGGAGCCCGTGATGCGCGTGGCAAACTCCCCCTTGAGCCCTTTGTCGCCTCGCCAGAAGCGGCGGACGGCATCGCGGTAGCGGCCGTTCCACTCGGCCCATTGCCACGGGAAGGAGCCCACCTGATACCCGCCGGGGCCGACGTCCCACGGCTCGGCGATCAGCTTGACCTGGCTCAGCACGGGATCCTGCTGGATGACCTGGAAGAAAGACGAGAGCATGTTGATCTCGTAGAGGTCACGCGCCAGCGCCGCCGCCAGATCGAAGCGGAAGCCGTCCACGTGCATCTCCAGCACCCAGTAGCGGAGGCTGTCCATGATGAGCTGGAGGACGTGCGGGTTGCCGGCGTGCAGCGTGTTGCCGGTGCCGGTGTAGTCCATCAGATACCGGAGGTTGTCCGGGTTGCCCTTGTAATAGGCCCGGTTGTCGATCCCCCGGAACGAGAGCGTGGGGCCGAGATGGTTGCCCTCGCCGGTGTGGTTGTAGACCACGTCGATGATGACCTCGAACCCCTCGGCGTGCAGCGTGCGCACCATCATCTTGAAGTCGCGCACGGCCGTCAGCGGGCCGTTGGTGGAATAGTCCGGCTCCGGCGCGAAGTAGGCGAGCGTGTTGTACCCCCAGTAGTTGGAGAGGCCCTTCTTGACGAGGTGCCAGTCGTGCACCTTGGCATGCACGGGGAGCAGCTGGATGGTGGTGACCCCGAGGTCCTTGAGGTGCTCCAGGATCGGCTCGCTGGCCAGACCCAGGTAGGTGCCGCGCAGGTGCTCCGGCACCTCGGGGTGCAGCTTGCTGATGCCCTTGACGTGCGTTTCGTAGATGATGGTATCCTGCCAGGGAATGTTGGGCCGGCGGTCGTCCCCCCACTCGAAGCCGCCCTCGACGACGGCGCCCAGCGGCGCATAGGGCGCGCTGTCCTCCTCGCTGAAGGACAGGTCTTCCCGCGGATCCCCCACCTTGTATCCGAACAGGCTGGTATGCCACCGGAGCGACCGCCCGACGGCCTTCGCGTAGGGGTCGAGCAACACCTTGTGCGGATTGAAGCGGTGCCCCTGCTCGGGCTGATACGGCCCGTAGACCCGGTAGCCGTAGAGCTGCCCGGGGCGCAGGCTGGGGATGTAGCCGTGCCAGATCGGCCCCGTCCGCTCCGGCAGCTCCACGGTCCAGGACGGCGCCTTGTCCTCCGGCGCGTCGAAGAGCACCAGCTCTACCTTCTCCGCATGCTCGCTGTACAGGGAGAAGTTCACCCCGAGGCCGTCCCACGTCGCCCCCAGCGGGTGCGGCTTCCCCGGCAACACCCGCATCTTCTCGTACCAGGCAGGCGGGTTTTTGCCATGCCTTTCACGGGAATCCTTCGAAACAGACCGTATCATGAATCCATCAAAAAGCTGAACATGCTGGGCGATGCGTGCCGGCCGGCGCGCCCGTAGTATGGCAAACAGGCTGGCAAAGCACCAGCCGGCTGCGTAAACTTTTCCTGACGACGGATTCGCCTGCCGGCGGGCACACCGTCTTCTTTTTTTCGCTCGTTTCCACCGCTTCCGCCCGTTCCATCACCCGGCCCCGGCAGGGACCACCGGCCGGCCCGGCGTGCCCTTCATCCGTTAAACCCTGTATGCCGTCCATGCCTGCAACACCCGTTCCCGAACGCTGGTCACGCGTCGCACTCACCCGTGTAGATCCTCACGTCGATGGCGGACGCTGGCCCATCAAACGCGTGGTGGGCGAGACGGTGGAGGTGGTGGCCGGCCTCATCATCGACGGGCACGATCTGCTGTCGGCCGAGCTGCAGGTGGAGTTCGACGGCGCGCCCGACCGGACCGTCCCGATGGTGCTGCGCTACAATGACGAGTACGTCGCTTCGTTCCCCATCGAGCGGATCGGCCGGTACACCTACCAGGTCCATGCCTGGACGGATCGCTTCGGGACGTGGCAGGACCGCTTCCGCCGCCGCGTCGAGGGCGGGGACTCGGACTACGAGATCACCAGCGAACTGCTCGACGGCATGGCGCTGCTGCACGAGGCCGCCGGGCAGGCCCGCGGGAAGGACCGCAAACGGCTCCAGGCGCTGGCCCGGGCCTTCGAGGAAGGCGACGTGAAGGCGGCGCTCTCGGAGGAGGTGCTGGAACTGGCCCGCCAGTACGACCCCCGCGAAGGTGCGATTGCCAGCCCGGTCTACGAGGTCCGGGCCGAGCCCGAACGAGCCCGCTTCGCCGCCTGGTACGAGTTCTTCCCCCGCTCGGCCCCCAGCAAGCGCCCCCACGCCACGCTGGACGACGCCGCCGAGCTGCTGCCCCGCATCCAGGAGCTGGGCTTCGACGTCGTCTACCTCCCGCCCATCCATCCCATCGGCACGACCAACCGCAAAGGCAAGGACAACGCCCCGGTGGCCCGGCCGGGGGACCCCGGCAGCCCGTGGGCCATCGGCAACGTCGAAGGCGGCCACAAAGCCGTCCACCCCGAGCTCGGCGGCATCGAAGCCTTCGACCGCTTCGTGCACCGCGCCGACGCGCTGGGCCTGAAGGTCGCCCTCGACATAGCCTTCCAGACCTCCCCCGACCACCCCTACATCAAGGAGCACCCCTCCTGGTTCCGCCAGCGACCCGACGGCACGATCCGCTACGCCGAGAACCCGCCCAAGAAGTACCAGGACGTCCACCCGTTCGACTTCGAGAGCCCGGACTGGCCGGCCCTCTGGCAGGAGCTCAAAAGCATCTTCGAGTTCTGGATCGACCACGGCGTCACCATCTTCCGCGTGGACAACCCGCACACGAAGCCGCTGGCCTTCTGGCAATGGTGCATCGAGGACCTGCGCAGCCGCCACCCGGAGCTGATCTTCCTGGCCGAGGCCTTCACCCGGCCGAAGATGATGTACACCCTGGCCAAACTGGGCTTCAACAACTCCTACACCTACTTCACCTGGCGCAACACCAAGTCCGAACTCCAGTCCTACGCCGAAGAGCTCTTCCAGACCGACGTGGCGGAGTTCTTCCGGCCCAACTTCTGGCCCAACACGCCGGACATCCTGACCGACTACCTGGTCCACGGCGGCCGCCCGGCCCACGTGATCCGGTTCGTGCTCGCCGCCACGATGTCCTCGGCCTATGGCGTCTACGGCCCCCCCTTCGAGCACGTCGACAACAACCAGCACCCCGAGCGCGAGGAGTACGCCAACAACGAAAAGTACGAGATCCGGTCGTGGAACTGGTACGACCCGCACTCGCTACAGCCGCTGATGAGGCGCGTCAACCGCATCCGCCGGGAGAACCCCGCGCTGCAGTACATGCGCAACATCCGGTTTCTGGAGATCGACAACCCGGAGATCCTGGCGTTCTACAAGCAGCATGAGGACAACCTGATCCTCGTCGTCGTCAACCTCGATCCGCACCACACGCAATCCGGCTGGATCACGCTGCCGATGAACGACCTGGCGTTGCCCTGGGATGCCTCCTACCAGGTACACGACCTGCTCGGCGGCGAGTATTACCACTGGCACGGGGCCCGCAACTTCGTGCAGTTGAACCCGCACGTGCTGCCCGCGCACATCCTGCGGCTAGAGCGCTGACGGTCCCGACGCACCGATCCCGCCCGCTCTCTCCCTGCTGCCCCTCTCCCATGCCCTCCGACTTCCTCACCGATCCCACCTGGTACAAAGACGCCGTCATCTACGAACTGCACGTGCGCTCGTTCTTCGACGCCAACGATGACGGCTACGGCGACTTCGAAGGCCTGCGACGCAAACTGCCCTACCTGGCCTCGCTCGGCATCAACACGATCTGGCTGCTCCCCTTCCTGGAGAGCCCGCTCCGCGACGACGGCTACGACATCGCCGACTACTTCAAGATCCTCCCCGTCCACGGCTCGCTGGACGACTTCCGGGCCTTCCTGGACGAGGCCCACGCGCGCGGCATGCGCGTCATCACCGAACTGGTGCTCAACCACACCTCGGACCAGCACCCCTGGTTTCAGGAGGCCCGCGACCCCGCCTCGCCCCGGCACAACTGGTACGTCTGGAGCGATACCACCGAGCGCTATGCCGATACGCGCATCATCTTCACGGACACGGAAGTCTCCAACTGGACCTGGGACCGCAAAGCCCAGAAGTACTACTGGCACCGCTTCTTCAGCCACCAGCCGGACCTGAACTACGACAACCCGGAGGTCCGCCAGGCCATGAAGGAGGTCATGTTCTTCTGGCTCGACCTGGGGGTGGACGGGCTGCGCCTGGACGCCGTGCCGTACCTCTACGAGCGGGAGGGCACGAACTGCGAGAACCTGCCCGAGACGATCGCCTACATCAAGGAGTTGCGCGCGGCCATCGAGGCGCGCTACGGGCCGGGCAAGATCCTCCTGGCCGAGGCCAACCAGTGGCCCGAGGATACCCTCCCCTACTTCGGCGACGGCGACGGCGTGCAGATGGCCTTCAACTTCCCCATCATGCCGCGCATGTACATGGCGCTGCGCCGCGAGAACCGCCGCCCGCTCGTGGAGATGCTGGAACTGACCCGGGACATCCCGGAGGACGCCCAGTGGGCCATCTTCCTGCGTAATCACGACGAACTGACGCTGGAGATGGTCACCGACGAGGAGCGGGACTATCTCTACCACGAATATGCCAACGACCCCCGCTTCCGCATCAACGTGGGCATCCGGCGGCGGCTGGCCCCGCTGCTCGGCGGCGAACGCAAGCGCATCGAGTTGATGACGGCCCTGCTGCTCTCGCTCAAGGGCAGCCCGGTGCTCTACTACGGGGACGAAATCGCCATGGGCGACGACCCCTTCCTCGGCGACCGCAACGGCGTCCGCACGCCGATGCAATGGAGCGCCGACCGCAACGGAGGCTTCTCCCGGGCGCCCCATCACCGCCTCTTCCTGCCGCCCATCGCCCGGGGGCCGTACAGCTATGAGTTCGTCAACGTCGAAGATGCCGAGCGGGACCCCCACTCGCTGCTGAACTTTACGAAGCGCCTCCTGGCGCTGCGCCGGCAGCACGTCCGCGTCTTCGGGCGCGGCTCGTTCACGCTGATCCCGGTCGACAACCAGAGCGTGCTGGCCTTTCTGCGGGAGTACGAAGGCCGCCGCATCCTGGTCGTCGCCAACCTGTCCCGCTTCGCCCAGTCGGTCCACCTGCCGGTGCTCGATGCCCTGCAGGGGCTCGTCCCCGTCGAGCTCTTCAGCCAGGCGCCGTTCCCGGTGCTGGGCGAGACGCCCTACCATCTGCTGCTCGGCCCGCACAACTTCTTCTGGTTTGCGCTGAAGCCCGAGGACGAGATCGACCCGCCCGCCGCGACCCGGCCGGAGCCGATCCGCCTCCGCGTCCACAGGGGAACGCCCCTGCCGGAACTGCCGCTGGACGCCGGGCTGGAAAACCTCCTCGTCCGCACCATGGCCCGGCAGGATGCCATGGAGTCGCTGGAGCGGCTGCTGCCTGCCTACCTGGAGCAGCAACGCTGGTTCGGGGCGAAAGGCCTCGGCGTCGAACGCGTGGAGATCGCCGATGCCGTCCGGCTGCGTGCCAGGCCCCACCCGATCTACCTGACGCTGCTGGACGTGACGCGCCCCGGCGGCACGGATCGCTACGTGCTGCCGCTCACCCTCGCCCCCGACGCCGAGACGGCCGGCCTACTGGACCGCCACCCGCACGCCGCCGTCGCCTGGGTGACCACCCCGGACGGGCGCGCGCTGCTCTATGACGCCACCATCGACCCCGCCTTCTGGACGACGCTCCTGACGTGGTGGCAGGACGGGCGCAACAGCCGCTCCCTCAAGGGGCTCTACGTCCCGGAAGCCGATGCGTCCGTGGGCACCGCGCCGGCCGACGCCGTGCGGCTGCTCTCGGGCGAGCAGAGCAACTCGGCCGCGGTCCTGGGCGAGCGCTTTTTTGCCAAGCTCTACCGCCGGCTGGAGCGCGGCCCCAATCCGGAAGCCGAGATGCTGGCGTACCTCACCGAGGCCGGGTTCGCCTTCAGCCCGCGCCTGCACGGCACCGTCACCTTCCGCCAGGGCGAGCACGCCTATGCCCTCGCCGTGCTGCAGCAGGCCCTGCCCATGGATGAGGACGGATGGACCTACGCGCAGGAGATGACCCGCCGCTTCCTGGAACGCATCGCGGATACCCGCCTGCCCGAAACCCGGCCCGACCCCGGCGAAGCGGTCCCCGTCTGGCTGGACGACGTGGCCGCCGAGATGCTGTCCCTGGCCCGCATCCTGGGCGTCCGCACGGCCGAGCTGCACCTCGCCCTGGCCCGCGCCGACACGCCCGCGCTGCGCCCGGTGGCCTGTACCGCGGACGACCTCCCCACGCTGGTGCAGCGCGTCCAGGCCGAGGCCGACGAGACCCGCCGCCTCCTCGACGAACGGGCCGCCGACCTGCCCGGCGCGCTCCCTCCCGACGCGCGCTGGGCCGACGCGCTGGCCTTCCTCGACGGCCTCACGACCCGCCGCCCCCCCGGCGTCAAGATCCGCGTCCACGGGGACTACCACCTCGGCCAGATCGCCCGGGCCCAGGGCGAATTCTACATCCTCGACTTCGAGGGCGAACCCGCCCGCTCCCTCGCCGAACGCCGCCGGCACGACCATGCCCTGCGCGACGTGGCCGGGATGCTGCGCTCGCTGGAGTACGCCGCCCTCGCCACCTGGCAGGAACGCTTCGACGGCGCCCCCGCGCTGGAGCCCTGGACCAACGAGCTCGTCCGCTGGTCGATGGCGCTGTTTCTGGAGGCGTACTTCGATACCGCAGAGGAGGCCCCCTTCCTGCCCCCGCCGCCGGACCGCAAGGCGCTCCTGTGGATCTACCTCTTCAGCAAGGCCCTCTATGAGGTGCGCTATGAACTGAGCCACCGGCCGGACTGGACCTGGCTCCCCCTCCGCGGGCTCGACCGCCTCCTGAGGACCGAGGCCATGAAGCCGGCCTGATCGCATCCACCGGGCACCCCGGAAGCGTTTTTCATCGACGTTTCTTTGCCGTATCCTCGAAACGCCCACCCGCCTGCTGCGCTTAACCCCCACGCCATCGCCCCTCTACCTTCCCGCACCTCCCTGTTCACCTCACCCGGACTGACACCATCATGGCTCTGGACCCGACCGACCTGCAACGCTGGAACGACGGCACCTTCCACGACAGCTACCGCAAGCTGGGCGCCCACCCGAACCAGCAAGGGACCTGGTTCACCGTCTGGGCGCCCCATGCCGAGACGGTCTCCGTCGTCGGGGACTTCAACGGCTGGGACCCCGGCGCGCACCCGCTGCAGCGCACCGACGCCGGCCTGTGGCAGGGCTACGTACGGGGCGCCCGGCCCGGCCACCGCTACAAGTACCGCATCAAGAACGGCTACTACCAGGCCGACAAGTCGGACCCCTATGCCTTTGCCATGGAGCCGCCCACCGGGCTGGCCACCGAAGGCCTCGCCTCCATCATCACCGAACTGGACGACTACACCTGGAACGACGCCGAGTGGATGGCCCAGCGCAAGGGTCCCTCCGGCCTCCACGAACCGCTCTCCATCTACGAGGTGCACCTCGGATCCTGGATGCACAAGCGCCCCGGCGAGTCCTACGGCTACCGCGAGATCGCCGAGCCGCTGGCCGAGCACGTGCTCACCATGGGCTTCACGCACGTGGAGTTCCTGCCGCTGATGGAGCACCCCTACTACGGCTCGTGGGGCTACCAGGTCATCGGCTACTTCGCCCCGACGCACCGCTTCGGCAGCCCGCAGGACCTCATGTACCTCATCGACTACCTGCACCAGCGCGGCATCGGGGTGCTGCTGGACTGGGTGCCCGGCCACTTCGCCGCCGACCCCCAGGGCCTCGTCTACTTCGACGGCTCCACCCTCTTCGAATACGACGACCCGCGCATGCGGTATCACCCGGACTGGGGCACCTACGTCTTCGACTACAACAAACCCGGCGTCAAGAACTTCCTCATCAGCAACGCCCTCTTCTGGTTCGACAAGTACCACATCGACGGTCTTCGCGTCGATGCCGTGGCCTCGATGCTCTACCGGGATTACTCCCGCTCCGACTGGACGCCCAACATCTTCGGCGGACGGGAGAACCTGGAAGCCATCGACGTGCTCAAGCGCACCAACGAGATGGTCTTCACCCACTTCCCCGAAGCCCTGATGATCGCCGAGGAGTCCACGGCCTGGCCGGGCGTCTCGGCGCCGACCTACAACCACGGCCTCGGCTTCCTCTACAAGTGGAACATGGGGTGGATGCACGACACGCTGGAATACATGTCCAAGGACCCCATCCACCGTCGGTACCACCACAACGACCTCACTTTCCCGCTCGTCTACGCCTTCGCAGAGCACTACTGCCTCCCGCTCTCCCACGACGAGGTCGTCCACGGCAAGGGCTCCCTCTGGGGCAAGATGCCGGGCGACGACTGGCAGAAGGCCGCCAACCTGCGGCTGCTCTACGGCCACATGTTCGGCCATCCCGGCAAGAAGCTGCTCTTCATGGGCAGCGAGTTCGGGCAGGTGGCCGAGTGGAGCCATGACCACTCCATCGAGTGGCACCTGAAGGACGTCCCGCTCCACCGGGAGTTGATGCAGTGGCTCAAGGACCTCAATGCCCTCTACCGCACCCACCCCGCCCTGTGGAACGACGAGCCGGGCGGCTTCGAGTGGATCGACTACCACGACGAGGCGCAGAGCGTCATCAGCTACATCCGTCAGAACGGCGACGAGCGGCTGATCTTCGTCTTCAACTTCACCCCGGTGCCGCGTCCGAACTACCGCATCGGCGTACCGGCCGAGGGGACCTACCGCGAGCGGCTCAACAGCGACGCCACCGTCTACGGCGGCAGCGGCATGGGCAACTACGGCGCCGTCGAGTCGACCCCGGTGTCGTACCACTACCGCCCGGCGTCGGTCGTCCTGACCCTCCCGCCGCTCAGCGTGCTGGTCCTGGAGCGAGACGGGGACTGAGTGGGCGGCGGGCGGGACAAGCCGGGCCTGTACGGGCCCCCGGACGCGCCCCGCCCGCCGGCCTCCTCACGCCTTCCGGTAGAGCTCGCCCCCGCCGGCGCGGAACTCCTCCGCCTTCTCTTGCAGGCCCGTCGACAGCGCCTCGGTGGTGTCGAGACCGTGTTCGCGGGCGTACTCGCGCACGTCCTGCGTGATCTTCATCGAGCAGAACTTCGGCCCGCACATGGAGCAGAAGTGGGCGACCTTGGCGCCCTCGGCCGGCAGCGTCTCGTCGTGATAGGCCTCTGCCCGTTCGGGGTCGAGGCCGAGGGTGAACTGGTCCCGCCAGCGGAACTCGAAGCGCGCCTTCGACAGGGCGTTGTCCCGCACCTGCGCGCCGGGATGTCCCTTGGCCAGGTCCGCGGCATGGGCGGCTATCTTGTAGGCGATGACGCCCTCCCGCACGTCGTGCTTGTTGGGCAGCCCCAGGTGCTCCTTGGGCGTCACGTAGCACAGCATGGCCGTCCCGAACCACCCGATCATGGCCGCCCCGATGGCGGAGGTGATGTGGTCGTAGCCCGGCGCGATGTCCGTCGTGAGCGGGCCGAGCGTGTAGAACGGCGCCTCGTCACACCAGGCGAGCTGCTTGTCCATGTTCTCCTTGATGAGATGCATCGGCACGTGGCCGGGGCCCTCGTTCATCACCTGGACGTCGAAGGCCCAGGCGCGGCGGGTGAGTTCGCCCTGCGTCTTCAGCTCGGCGAACTGCGCCTCGTCGTTGGCGTCGGCCAGCGAGCCGGGCCGCAGCCCGTCGCCGATGGAGAAGGCCACGTCGTAAGCCGCGCAGATCTCGCACAGCTCGTCCCAGTGCGTGTAGAGGAAGTTCTCCTGGTGATGGGCCAGGCACCACTTCGCCATGATCGACCCGCCGCGGGAGACGATGCCGGTGACGCGGTTGGCCGTGAGGGGGATGTAGCGCAGCAGCACCCCCGCGTGGATCGTCACGTAGTCGACGCCCTGCTCGGCCTGCTCGATGAGCGTGTCGCGGAAGAGCTCCCACGTCAGTTCCTCGGGTTTGCCGCCGACCTTTTCGAGGGCCTGGTAGATGGGGACCGTGCCGACCGGGACCGGGCTGTTACGCAGGATCCATTCCCGCGTCTCGTGGATGTGCTTGCCCGTGGAGAGGTCCATGATGGTGTCCGCCCCCCACCGGATGGCCCACACGAGCTTCTCCACCTCCTCGGCGATGGAGGAGGAGACGGCGGAGTTGCCCATGTTGGCGTTGATCTTCACGAGGAAGTTCCGCCCGATGATCATGGGCTCCAGTTCGGGGTGGTTGATGTTGCACGGGATGATGGCCCGGCCGCGGGCCACCTCGTCCCGCACGAACTCGGGCGTGATGACCTCCGGGATGGCGGCTCCGAAGGCCTGCCCGGGGTGCTGCCGCAAAAGCCGCCGCCCGGCTTCGGTCTCGCGCAGCAGCTCCAGCCGCTGGTTCTCCCGGATGGCGACGAACTCCATCTCGGGCGTGATCTCGCCGCGGCGGGCGTAGTGCATCTGCGTCACGCGGCGGCCGGGTTGCGCCCGGCGCGGCGGCGGTGGCTGGCGGAAGCGCAGATGCGCCGTCTCGGGGTCGTGCAGCCGCGCCTGGCCGTAGGCGGAGGTCGGGCCGGAGAGGCGCTCGGTGTCGCCGCGCTCCTCGATCCAGGCCTCGCGGATGCGAGCGATACCCTCGCGCACGTCGACCTCGATGGCGGGGTCGGTGTAGGGGCCGGAGGTGTCGTAGAGGTAGAGCGGCGGGTTGGTTTCGGCGCCGAAGGAGGCGGCCGTGGCGGCCTGCTCCACCTTGCGCATCGGCACGCGGAGGTCGGGGCGGCTGCCGGTGACGTAGACCCTGGAGGAGCCCGGCAGGGGGCGCGTCATCTCGGCGGCCAGGCGGTAGGTTTCGTCGTAGACGGCCGGCGCGCCGTCGCCTCCGGCGGGGGTGGAGGGAGGAATGTTTGGCATGAGGCTTCGCGATGAGGTGGATGGACCAGCGTACGAGCGAAGCCGGGGCAGGTGGGGTCCGGGAACGTCCGGAAGCCGCCTGAGAGGTGGATTCGGGAGAACGAGCTTCCCTGCGCCGGTATTACCCGGATCAGGTTCCGAGGGTCTCTCTCAGCCCTGCCGGCAGGCAGAGCACCCCTAGCTTCGCATCGAAGATAGCCCACGGTACCCGGCGGCGCAACCGCATCGCGCAACCGCATCGCGCCTCGCCGTCGCCTCAGGCGGCCTCTCCGAAGGCCGTCACCACCAGCGAGCGGGCACCGCCGTGGTTACGGTGCTCGCAGAGGTAGATGCCCTGCCACGTACCCAGCTTCAGCCGCCCGTCCGCCACGGGGATCGTGAGCCCGCTCCCCAGCAGCGACGCCTTGATGTGCGCCGGCATGTCGTCCGGGCCTTCCAGCGTGTGCCGGTAGTAGGGGGCGTTCTCCGGCACCATCGTGTTGAAGTGCCGCTCGAAGTCGCCCCGCACGTCCGGGCTGGCATTCTCGTTGAGCGTCAGCGCGGCGGACGTGTGCAGGATGAACACATGCACCAGCCCGACGGCCAGCTCGCGCAGCTCGGGCAGCTGGTCGACGATCTCGCGGGTGACGAGGTGAAACCCGCGCGGGCGCGGCTTCAGGGTGATGGTCTTCTGGATCCACATGACCGCGGGAACGATGCGTGGCACGACGGCGGAAAGGTGCCGCCGCGGAAAGGTACCGCCCGGCACCGCACCGTTCAAGCCGACCTGGTCACCCCGTGGTACCTTCCAGCGCGAAGCCTTGCAGGCTGGTGATGAACGGCTGGTCGTAGAGCCGCTGGCCGGTGGCACGCGCCAGCGCATTGGCCAGCGCCCCGATGACGGGCGGCAGCGAGGGCTCGCCCAGCCCCGTCGGGTCGATGCCGTTGTCCACGAAGAACGTCTCGATCTCCTTCGGCGCCTCGGCATGCCGAATCAGCCGGTAGCGGTCGAAGTTCTTCTGCTCGGGCACGCCGTCGACGAACGACAGGGTGCTGTACATCGCGTGTCCGATGCCGTCGACGATCCCGCCTTCGACCTGGTTGCGCGCCGCACCCGGGTTGACCACGATCCCGCAATCCACGGCGCACCAGACCTTCTGCACGCGCGGCCGGTTGGCCTCCACCACGACGTCTACGACCTGGGCCACGTACGAGTTGTGGCAATAGTAGGCGGACACGCCCCGGTGCACACCCGGACGCGGCGTGTCCCAGCCGGACTTCTCCCGCACCAGGCGCAGCACGCCGGCGTAACGCTCGGCGTCGTAATCGTGCGCCTCACCGACCGGGTCGTTCATGGCCCGTTCGAAGAGCTCCAGGCGGAAGTCGATGGGATCCTTGCCCGCGGCCTCGGCGACCTCGTCCAAGAACATCTGCTCGGCGCCGGCGATGAAGTTGGAGCGCGGCGCCCGCCAGGCCCCGGTCGAGACGTTGGACTCCAGCGAGAGGTCCTCGGCCAGGTAATGCTCGACGGCGCCGGCCGGGAAGCGGTCGGCGAAGACCGGGCCGCCGTGTACGCCGGCTCCGCGCACGTGGAAGGCGATCAGGCGCCCCCGGTCGTCCAGCGCGGCGCGGTAGGTGACCTGGTAGGCAGGGCGATAGGTGCCCTGCGTCATGTCGTCTTCGCGGGTGTAGACCAGCTTGACGGGCGCCTGCACCTTCTGCGAGATGAGCGCGGCCTCCACGCCGAAGTTGCCGTAGAGCCGCCGCCCGAAGCCCCCGCCCATCCGCGTCATCTGGATGGAGATCCGGTCCTCCGGCAACCCGAGCACGCTCGCCACCGAACGGCGCAGGAACTCCGGCGTCTGGATCGGCCCCAGCAGCTCGGCCCGGTCCGGCTTCACGTCGGCGAAGAAGTTCATCGGCTCCAGGGTGTTGTGCGCCAGGAACGGAGCGCTGTAGGTTCGTTCGATCACCGTCGCCGCGCGCCGGAAGGCTGCCTCCGGGTTGCCGTCCCGCCGGGCCGGCTCGACGCGCCCTTCCCGCAGCAGCCGCGCCAGGCCGGCCGTGTGATCGGCGCTGCTCTCCAGCGGAGAGGCCACCTCCCACTCCACCTTCAGCGCCCGCTTGGCCTGCAGGACCTCCCAGGTCGAGCGGCCCACGACGACGACCAGGTGCGGAAAGGCGTTCACGTCCGACCATTGCCGGTCGAAGCCGTCGGGCGCCGCATCGATGGTGAACACGTCGTGGATGCCCGGCATGGCCTTCGCCGCCTCGGCATCCAGCGACTTGATCGTCATGCCGAAGGCCGGCGGGTGCTCGATCATCGCGATCAGCATCCCCTCCCGCTGCGTATCGAGCCCGAAGAGCGGCTTGCCCGTGACGATGGCCGGGCCGTCCACGTTCTTGCGCGTGGTCCCGATGATCGTGAAGTCGCGCGGGTCCTTTAGCGCCACGTCTTCCGGAACCGGGATGCCGGCGGCGTCGGCCGCGACGTCGCCATACCCCAGGGTACGGCCGCTGGGCTCGTGGCGGATGACACCGGCCTTCGTGGTCAGCTCTTCGACGGGGACCTGCCAGCGTTGGGCCGCGGCTTCGAGCAGCATGCGGCGGGCCGTGGCGCCGGCCAGGCGGAGCCCCCGCCAGCCCTGCCGGATGGACTGGCTGCCACCGGCCAGCTGCCGCGTAAACTTGTGCGTGTCCAGCGGGGCCTGCTCGACGATCACGTCCTTCCAGTCGACGTCCAGCTCCTCGGCCACGATCATCGGCATCGACGTCTTCACGTTCTGCCCGATCTCCGGGTTGGGCGACATGATCGTCACCAGCCCGTTGTTTCCGATCTTGAGATAGGCATTGATGTCTGCCCACGTGTCCGGCATCCCTTTCACGGGAGGCTCGGACGGGGCGCAGCCGGCCCAGTTGAAGCCCAGCATCAGGCCGCCACCGGCCAGCGCGGACGCTTTCAGGAAGGCGCGTCGGTTGAGTGTCGTGTTGATGCGTGCCACGGTTCTCCGCTCGTCAAGGTGAATAAGGCCAGATCCGGTTCTCCCCGGCGTATCACCGCATGCGCTGCGCCGCCGTCTTGATGGCGGCCCGGATGCGCAGATAGGTCCCGCACCGGCAGATGTTGCCATTCATGACGGACTCGATGTCTTCATCGCTCGGGTCGGGGTTCGACTGCAGGAGCGCCACGGCCGTCATGATCTGCCCGGCCTGGCAGTAGCCGCACTGCGGCACGTCGTGCTCCAGCCAGGCCTGCTGAACCGGATGGTCGCCCGTTTCGGACAGGCCTTCGATGGTGGTGATGGCGCGCCGCCCGACGGCCGAGACGGGCAGCGTGCAGGACCGCACGGCCACGCCGTCGAGATGGATCGTGCAGGCCCCGCACTGCGCGATACCGCAGCCATACTTGGTGCCGACCAGGTTCAGATGCTCGCGCAGCACCCAGAGCAC
Organism: Roseithermus sacchariphilus; assembly: GCA_003285105.1. Classification (GTDB taxonomy): domain Bacteria; phylum Bacteroidota; class Rhodothermia; order Rhodothermales; family MEBIC09517; genus Roseithermus; species Roseithermus sacchariphilus. The sequence continues at coordinate 4,066,875 of CP030158.1, forward strand.
CGGGGTGTCCGGCGCTACCTCCACCTGATGCTGTTTTCCATTGACGGTAAGCGTATACGTCGCCATGATCTTCGAGAGGCAGGGAATAGGCTTCGAGGCGTCTCCGGGGACTTCATGCAATATACACGTCCGGCCCCCATTTTCAAGCTGCCCGGATCGCAGCCGGGCCTCGATCCTCTGCTCACCGAACCGCGAATCCCGTCCCGTTTCGGGGCATCCGGGGACGACGGGAGACCCGATCGGAGAGGAAAGACACGCATCCCGACCGATGCGGAACATCCGGCACACAGGCACATACCATAAGCCTGTTCAATACTTTTCAACACGTCACTTTCTGCGTGCAACTCATCGTGAAGAAAACGTCCGGCCGCATACGGCCTCTGGTGCTCTTCCGACCGGTTACCGCGTGAAGAGACACCAACACCCAAGGTTCTATGCAGCTCGGAAGAGTCAAGTGGTTCAGCATCGAAAAAGGCTACGGTTTCATCGAGCCCCGTGACGGGAGCAAAGATGTCTTCGTGCACCGGAACAACGTCCCCGGCCTCGGCTGGGACGAAGGTCTCCGGGACGGCGAAGAGGTCGAATATGAAGTCGAGCGGACCCCGAAGGGCTTGAACGCCCAGAACGTCGAGCGCGTCGAGCACTCGTCGGGTCTGCTCTAAGCGCCTCAGACGGTTCCTGAAAAAGCCCGGTTGCCTCGGCAGCCGGGCTTTTTTGCGTCCGGGCGTCTCCGGGGATCCGCCGGCGGTGCGCCTTCGCTGGGCGTGGCGAGCGGGCCGGCGCAGGCCTATATTGGCGGCTCCCATCGTGTTCGTCCACCCGCATACCGGTCATGAAACCCATCCTGATCCTCCTCCTTCTGCCCCTCCTGGCCCTGCTCCTCCTGGCAACCGGCCTCGCTCCCGACCGCGCCGAGCCCGTCCGGCACGTCGTCGTCTTCAAGTTCAAAGCCGACGCCACCGACGCGCAGATCCAGACGGTCACCGACGCCTTCCGGGCGCTTCAGCATGAGATCCCGGGCATCATCGGCTTCGAGCACGGCGTCAACAACAGCCCCGAGGGTAAGAACCTCGGCTTCACGCACGTCTACCTGCTGACCTTCGAGAGCGCGGAGGCCCGTGATGCGTACCTGCCCCACCCGGCCCACAAAGCCTTCGGCGAAACGCTGCGCAGCACCGGCATCTTCGAGGACGTCTTCGTCGTCGACTACGTGCCGCAGGACTGACGCCCGATCCGGGGGGCGAGACATCTCCCGCCCGGCGCCACGGCGCTACTTCACCAGGAGCATCCGGCGCGTCTGCCGGAACGCCGGGGTTTCCAGCCGAGCCAGATACACGCCACTGCCGACCGGCCACCCGGCGGCATCGCGGGCATCCCACGCGGCTTCGTGCGTACCGGCCGCAAGGTGTCCCTGGACCAGCGTGGCCACGTGCCGGCCCATGATGTCGTACACGGCCAGCGTCACCTCGGTGGCCTCGGGCAGGTGGAAGCGCAACGTGGTGGAGGGGTTGAAGGGGTTCGGGTAATTGACTTCGAGGCGATACGCCGTCGGCACACCGGGCGCAGGCGCCACCGGCGTCGCCGCCGGGGCACGGGCCAGCTGCAGGTCGTCGATCACGAGCCGGCCGTACACGGCGGCTCCCGGGACGTGCGTGAGCTGGATGCTGTCGAAGCGGAGGGTGCCGTCGAGCACGCCGTCTCCGCGCCAGTCGCCCGTTTCCCCGGCAGCCAGGTCCCACGATACGAGCTTCCAGCCCAGCCAGTCGATCGTGATCCAGGGGCTGACCTCGTGATGGTCGGCCGCGGTGAGCGGCACCTGGTCGTCCACGGCGAAGCGGATCTGATTGCCGCTGCCGTCGCCGAAGACGTAGGCCTGGAGGACATAGCCGTCGTCGAAGGTGCGGTTCGCGGGCGCGTCCGGCGGGAGGTAGGTGCGAATCAGCCAGTCGACGGCCGTGGTGTCCCACCCATAGGTGAGGCGCAGGGCCTGCCGTCCGTCGTCGAAGCGCAGGGCCGTCGTCGTATCCGGCAGCGCATTGGTCGAGTCGATGACGATGCCGGTGGTCGTTCCGCTCTGCTGGGGCACCCACCAGGCATCGACGCCCGCCTCGAAGTCATCGAGCCGGGTGATCTCCGGCGGCCGGGCCGTGGTGGTGAAGCGGACCTTCCGGGGGACGGTCATCGCGTTGCGGAAGCGATCCTCGATGCCCTCCCGCACCTCCAGGCTGTAGGCCGTGCCGGGGTCGAGGTCGTCGTCGGGAAAGAAGGTGATGATGCCCTGCTCCTGCACGGCATAGACGTCCAGCCGGCCGGGGATGCGGGTGCCGGTCGCACTCGCCTCCAGCCAGACCCGTCCCGGCACCGAGGCCGGGTTCAGCGGCTCGTCGAAGACAATGGAGATCGGCGGGCGTAGCTCCGTCTCGCGGGCATTGACCCGGGGATAGCTGGCCCGGGGCGCCGGCGGCTGGTAGTCGGGGTAGCCCGTCGTAAAGGTGAGCGAGAAGGCCGAGCCCGGCGTCCCGGTCCCGGCCCCGTCGAAGCCGTGTCCGTAGCGCCCCCGGGCCGTGCCGTCCAGCGTGAAGGTGTAGGTCGTCAGCGGCAGCAGCGTGTCCGGCACGACGGTCACCCGCCGGTCGCTGCTCCAGAGGAAGGACAGCGGCGTCTCCGGCACGAGCGAGGCGGCCGCCTCCACCGAGGCCCGATCCATCTGCCGGTCGAAGTCGATCACGATCGGGTCGATGAGGCGGACGGCCTCGGCGCCGTCGGCCGGCGAGACGGCCGCCACCCTCGGCGGACGCGTCGAGATCAGGGCGACGTCGAGAAACGTGAAGAAGGAGTCGGCCGGGCTGACGACGGCGTCGAAGGGCAGGTAGCCCTCCCGCTCCACCCGGACGGCCAGCGACCCGGCGGGCAACGCCTCGAAGTAGTAGAAGCCGTTGCGGAGCTGGTCGGGGTCGCTGGAGTACTGCGAGAAGAGCGACGCCCAGGTATCCGTCGTGTAGGTCTGCCCGCCGGCGGTGACGGTGGCGCCGTTGATCGGCCGGCCGGTGTCGACGTCGGAGATGACGCCGGCCAGGATACGCTCGGCCGGGGGCGAGGCGCCGTGGAAGGCCAGGATGGCCCAGTAGAGCGCGCGGGCCTCCAGCCGTTTCCACTCGGCGTTCATGTTCAGCTGGTTCTGGCGCGGGTTCGTGTGAAAGCCGCCCTCACTCAGCGACGACGGCATGGCCGTAAAGCCCTGCACGAAGTTGCGCGACCCCTTGTAGTTGCGCAGCCCGCTGGAAAAGGAACCCGGACTCCGGCAACTCTCGACGCCGTAGAAGTCGCACTCCCCGCGGGCACCCACCGTCGGCACCCGCATCGCATCGGTCAGATACGGGATCATCAGCTCGGCCATGCGCTTGCCGCCGGGCGGCGAGGCTTCGGCCCCCGAGCGGAGCTGCGGCCAGAGCAGCAGCGTGTAGGCCGCATCCGGCGGGCCGGCATTGCTGTGGATCGAGTGGAAGTACGACGCCCCCGTCCGGTTGGCGTGATCGACCCGCTGGCTCAGGCTCACGTCGCGGTCCGTGGTGCGGGACATGAACACGGTGTCGATGTCGGTCGTCTGCAGGAGCAGGTCCCGCAGGTGCAGCCCCACGGCCAGCACCTTCTGCGCCTCGCTGTAACCGAAGGCGCCGACGTTCTGGTTGGACCCGCCGTGGCCGGGGTCGAGGTAGATCGACCAGCCCGCCAGGCCGGTCACCTCCTGGGCGGCACCCGGCACCGCGCCGGCCACGCACAGCAGCCCTATCGCCAGATACTTTGTCATCATCCGCTGAGAGTCTGAGTTCAATACGAGCGAGGGCTACTCGGCCACCGGAAGCAGGTACACATCGCCGGTGGCGTGGTCGTCGAAGGCGATCCAGGCGCCGTCGGGCGACCAGGCGGGGTTCATCTCGAGGACCTCGGCGGTGTGGGTGAGGCGCACCGTCGCCGAGCCGTCGGCGCGGGCGGCGTAGAGGTCCGAGGCCGTGAAGCGATAGCCGTCGTCCGCCGTCCGCATGAAGACGACCCACCGGCCGTCGGGCGACCATTGCGGGCGGTGGCCGGGGCCGAGGTCGACGAGCCCCGTTCCGTCGCTGTTCATGACGTAGAGGTTACCGCCCAGCACCTCGAAGGCGACCTGCGCGCCCTGCGGGGAGGACGTCACGTTGAGCACCTCGGCGTCCGGGATCGGGTGGATGGCCGTCACGGCGGTGCCTGCCACCCGCTGCAGGCGCCCCCCGCCGGAGAGCAGCACGGGGGCCCCGGCTTTGGCCGGCGTGAGGACGGCGGGTTTGCCCGTGTCGAGCGTCTCCACCCGCCCGCGCCGGTAGAGCAGCACGTGGCGGTCGTCGGGGGCCCAGCGCGGCAGGTCCGGCATCAGCGTCCGTTCTTCCCCGACCCGCTGCACGCGGCCCGTGGCGACGTCGACGGTCACGATGGCGTTGTAGCGCCGCAGCCCTTCGAAGCGCGCCACGCGGGCCAGCAGCGTCGTCCCGTCGGCCGACCAGCTGAAGCCGAAGCCGGCCGCCGGCGCGTCGGTGAGCCGGCGCAGCGTGCCGTCCTCGCGGTCGTAGAGCCAGAGGCCCTGATAGCCGGGGCCGCTGAGGGCCAGGTAGCGCCCGTCGGGCGACCACAGCGGGCGCATCACCGGCACCTCGGCCCGGCCGCCGTCGATGAGCCGCACCGGCGGCCCGGTCACCCGCAGCGTCGTCTGCGCGCGGGCCGGCAGGAGGGCCAGGCACCCCAGAAGCAGGAAAAGGATTGGAAACCGCATGAAACCGATGGGGAGAGAACTTGAACGGCCGAGGGCTTGGCCCACCGTCGGGAAGCCGTCTTCCATACCCGGCAGTACAGCGGGGGTTGCCTCAGCGCGGCAGATCCACGTCGATCCAGACCATGAAGTGATCGCTCACGGGCAGACCGCCGGCGGCCGGATCGGGGCGGACGATGCCGGCCTCCCGCACGCGCAGGGTCCTCGCAGGCAGCACGTAGTCGATCCGCAGGCCCCACGCGGCGGTATCGTCCGGGTCCAGATCGGGGTAGGCAGCCTGCCCGGCCGGGGTGGCCCGGGGCACGACGTCGCCGTGGATGCGGGGGTGATCGAGCAGAAAGGTCTGAATCGGATTGCCGAGCGCCGACCCCTCATCCGGGTCGGCGTTGAGGTCGCCGACGATGACGAACGCCGCCTCGCCGGCCAGTCCACCGGCCCTCTCCTCGTCGTCCACGATGTAGGCGGCTCCATCGAGGTAATCCGCCCAGAAGCGGATCTCATCGTGGTTGCGGCGTTTGTTGCGACCTTCCGGCCCGTCGAAGGCCGGCGGGGTCGGATGGCTGGCCAGCACGTGGAGCACGCCGCCGCCGGGCAGGTGCACCGGCACGTCCCAGTGGCTCTTGGAGCTGAGCCGGAAGACCTCCCACTCCGCGTCGTCGTACCACGGCGTCCCCGTCTCCGGGTCGACCGGCCGGAGCGCACCGGGCATACGGGACCAGGGCAACAGCCGAAAGGTGCGCACCTCCTCCTCCCGGATCGTCAGGCCCTCGCGCACGAACAGCGCCATGCCGTACTGACCGGGAAACATCCCGAAACCCCAGGCATCGTTGCCGTAGGCCCGGCCCTCGGGGGTCTGCGGCGGCGGGCTGCCGTCGGCGGTGGTGGCCGGCAACGTCGGGACCGTCGTCACCGCCCGGCCGTCGTTGTCCAGGTCGAAGCCGCTGGCGAGGCCGGTGTTGGTCGGCGCCATGAACGGCCGGTAGCGCAGGGGCTCCAGCGAGTCCGCCTGAGCAACGGCCAGGAAGGCCTCGGCAAAGCGCCGGGCGTTCTGCCCGACGGGGTCGCCCGGCGTGTAGCCGGGGTCCCCGGGCTGGTCGTACGTCATCTCATTGATGAGCAGCACATCGGGGCGCACCTGCTGCAGGAGCGCCGCCGCCGCCGTCAGCCGGGGATGATCCGGGTTCTTCAGGTCCGCCGTGCGTACGTCCTCGATGTTGTAGGTGGCGATGCGCAGGACGTCGGGCGGGGTCGGCGGGGGCTCGGCCGGGCGGCAGGCCGCCAGCAGTCCGGCGAGAACCAGCACCCCGATCGCCCGGTTCGAAACGTGTGACATGGGCTTGCTGCGTGGATGAATCGTGGCCGAGACAACATAGCACGCGCCTCTCATCCCCGCGAGCCCCCGTCCCGTTTTCGCACAATCTCTCCCAGGCCGCTTCGTTCTCATGCACGCGTTGCTCGTCATCGACGTTCAGAATGACTTCTGCCCGGGGGGCGCGCTGGCGGTCCCCGACGGCGACGCCATCCTCCCGGTCGTCAACCATCTCATCGAAGCCTTCGATCACGTGATCCTGACGCAGGACTGGCATCCGCCCAGCCACCGGTCCTTCGCCAGCGCCCATCCGGGGCGGGCGCCTTTCGACACCGTGACCATGCCCTACGGCTCGCAGGTGCTCTGGCCCGACCACTGCGTGCAGGGCACGCCGGGCGCGGCGTTCCACCCGGCGCTGCACACCACGAAGGCCGAACTCATCCTCCGCAAAGGCTTCCGCCCGGAGATCGACTCCTACTCGGCCTTTTACGAGAACGACCAGCGCACCCCGACCGGGCTGGCCGGCTACCTGCGCGAGCGCGGCATCGACACGCTCTACGTCTGCGGCCTTGCCGCCGACTTCTGCGTGAAGTGGTCGGCGCTGGACGCCCGGCGGGAGGGCTTCACGGTCCACGTCGTCGAGGACGCCACGCGCGGCATCGACCAGGACGGCTCGCTCGCCCGGGCCTGGGCGGCCATGCAGGAGGCCGGCGTGCACGTTCACGCGTCGGCCGACGTGATGGCGGCGCGTTAGGGCGTGGCGGCCCGGCCCGGCTCCAGCAGGATGACGCCCCGCAGAATGTCCAGCGTCGTCGCCTCGACGCCGGCGTCGGCCCGGGCGATCAGGTGAACGGCATCTTCGAGGGCGTCGGGGAGGTCGTAGCGCGCATCGAGGCGGTCGACGTCTTCGAGCCGGGCGTCCGAGACGACGTCCGGGGCGGTTTCCCGTGCCTGAAGCCGGGCCCGTCGCGCCTCGGGCGCAGCCTCCAGTTCGACGAACACCCATGGCACCCCTCGCGCCCGCAGCGCCTCGCGGAGCGCCTCGCGGCGGTGACGGTCGCCGAAGGTGGCATCGAGCACCGTCCCCTGCCCCTGTTCGGCACGCTCCACGGCGATGCGGGTGAGCGCCGCATAGGTCGCGTCCGTCCGCTCGGCGGCATAGAGGCGTGCCCGCTCCTCGGAGGATCCGCGGCGGTGCAGCGGCACGCCGGCCTGCGCCTTGCGTATGCGGTCGGACGAGACGTGCGCCCAGCCCAGCGCATCAGCCAGCGCCCGGGCCTGCGTCGTCTTTCCCGACCCCGTGCGGCCCATCACCACCAGCACGAGCGGCTGCGAGCCGGCCACGGCGTAGCGCAGCGCCTGGCGGAAGTACCGACGTGCCCGGTCACGGCTGGCCTCTCGCTCCGCGGGCGGCACCTCGGCCTCCCTGCTGCGCATCCCCTCCACCTTGCCCCGCACGTACGCCCGGTAACACGCGTAGAAATCGACCAGCTCGTAGAGCGCCGGGTCGCGCCGCCGCTCTGCCAGGCGCCGCACGACGAAGCGGGCCAGATCGGGCCGTCCGTGGACGTCCAGGTCCATGGCGAGGAAGGCGATGTCGGCGGCGACGTCGAGGCAGCGGAAGCGCTCGTTGAACTCGATGGCATCGTAGATGCACACCCGCTCCGGGGTGAGGTGGATGTGCTCCAGGCGCAGATCGCCGTGCCCGTCGACCAGATGCCCGCCCACGCGCCGTTCGTTCAGCAGCCGGGCCCGATGGGTGTAGAACCAGTCGTTGTACCACCGCAGGGCTTCGTAGGCCGGCGGCGCGATCAGGTCGCCCACCATGGCGCGCGTCTGCTCGGCGTTTTCGTCGGTGTTGATCCGCAGCCGCTCGATCCGTCCCCACGCGGCGACATCCGGCCGCGGGGGCTGCCGATAGAGCGCCGCCAGCACGTCGACGACGCGCTCCAGATCGTCCCGGCTCAGCGTTCCCTGCTGGAGGCGCCGGTGCAGGAACCCGTCGCCGGGCAGGTAGCGCATCTTCACGGCATAGGTGACCGGTGGCCCCGGCCCGTCGAACCGCAGCCCATCGGCCTCCTGCGTGATGGCGACCACGCCCAGGTAGAGGTCGGGGCACAGCCGCCGGTTGACCCGCACCTCCTCCTCACAGAAATGCCGACGACGCGCCGGCGTGGAAAAGTCCAGGAAGCCCAGATCGACGGCCTTCTTGATCTTGTAGACGTACGGCGGGGCGAGCGCGACGTAGGAGATGTGGGTCTGGACGATCTCGATGCGATCCGGGGAGTAGGGATACGAGGCCGGATCCTGCAGAAACGCCAGCAAGGTGGCCGGGGAGACCGTGGGCTCGGAGGGCATGCGTCCGTGCGGGTCGCTACGGGATGGCGAGCAGCTTGTGCGTCTGGAGGCTGAGGCGCCACTGCGGATGGGCGAGGCAGTAGGCCAGGGCCTCACGGGTGTTCCGTTCCAGGTCCGGCCCGTCCATCGGCTGGAGGAAGAAGCGGTCGAAGTCGAGGTGCGCGAACCGTTCCGGCAGGGCGCCGGGCTGCGGGAAGACCAGCTTGAGCTCGTCTCCGCGCTGCACCACCAGCTCGGCCCCGGCCTTGGGGCTGACGCAGATCCAGTCGATGCCGGGCGGCGGCCGGCGCGTCCCGTTCGTCTCGACGGCCACCTCGAAGCCCTGCGCGTGCAGCGCCTCGACCAGCGGGGCGTCGAGTTGCAGGAGGGGCTCGCCGCCGGTGCACACGACATACGGCCGGGCACGCCCCCCTCGCGAACCGGGCCAGGCCGCCGCTACGGCGGCCGCCAGCGCCTCGGCTTCCGAAAACTTGCCCCCGCCCGGCCCGTCCGTGCCGACGAAGTCGGTGTCGCAAAACGTGCAGACGGCCGTGGCCCGATCCGCTTCCCGCCCCGTCCACAGGTTGCACCCGGCGAAGCGGCAGAACACGGCGGGCCGGCCGGCCTGCGCGCCCTCCCCCTGCAGCGTGTAATAGATCTCTTTGACGGCGTACCCCATGCTGCCCCTGTGTGATCGATGGGCCTTCCGCCCCGGCCTACCCGTGTCCGGTAGATTTTACCCGTCTGGATGACTGAACGTGCCCGCCGCACCCCGGCACGACGCCTGTTTCGCCACCGCGGGGCACGGCGCGGTTTTCACGATCACCCCGTCGGTCCGGGTCCCCCGACGGCGCAGATCCCCTCATTTTTAACGACAAGCCCGGTTTTCGGCGTGCCCCTGCGCAGGCGGGCCGGAACGGCCCGGCCACGACGGATCGCTCGCGCCGACGCCGCGGGCGGCTCGTGCAGACGGGCACTTCGCTTGCGACGGGAGCGAGTCTCTTTGCCCTGTGAACCCTGCGATCCCCGGAGCCTTCCGTGCCCGTCGATATGTGCCGCCCGATTCGTGCCGCCGTTCCTGCTCCCTGCATCCATCACACCCTCTGCCGCCCCACCGCCCGAACCCGGGCCCGCGCTCTGCGGGGGATGCTGGCGTCGAGCCTGGCCCTGCTCCTGCTGGCGGCGTGGCCGACCGGCACCCGGGCCCAGTCCCACTTCACGAACTGCGTATCCAACACCGGCTCGGACGCCACCCTCATCGTCCCGCTCGCGGCCGCGCCCTCCCTCAACGGGGTGCCTCTGGAGACGGACGATGAGATCGCCGTCTTCACCACGGATGGCCTGTGCGCGGGCTTTCTGCGATGGACCGAGATCGACGCGGCCTTCACCATCTGGGGGGACGATTCGCTGACGCCCGAAAAGGATGGATTCGTCGCCGGGGAGGCGCTCGCGTTCCGCCTCTGGGACGCCTCCGAGGGCCGCGAGGTGCCGAACGACGGGATCAGCGTCACCTACGACGACCGACGCACGTTCTACCGGACGGAGGGCACCTTTGCGCCCGGCGCCATCTATGCGCTCCGCCGCTTCGAAGCCCGTCAGGCACCTGACGTACCCACGCTCACGGAACCGGCCCACGGCGCCGCGGACGTCGGCCGTGACCTCGTCTTGCGCTGGTCCCCGGCGGCGTATGCCACCGCCTACGACGTGGAGGTGTCCGTCCAGCCCGACTTCAGCAGCCTGGTTGCCCAACAACGCGAGGTGACGACGACCAGCTACCAGGCCAACGGGCTGGCCTATGGCACTCGCTATTACTGGCGCGTCCGGGCGACGGGTGGAGGCGGCACCAGCGCCTGGTCGGCGGTATGGTCGTTCACGGTGGAGGACGAACCGCTGACGCCTCCCGACGCGCCGCTGCCGGCCGAGCCCGTTGCCGGGGCGAAGGACCTGGACACGCAGGTCACCATCGCCTGGAATGCCGTGCCGGACGCGCTGTACTACACACTCCAGCTCGCCACGGACCCGGCCTTCCAGACGCTGACCTACGAACAGGACGGGCTGCGTACCACGTCGGTGGATGTGCCCGCCCTCGTGGCCGGCACGACCTACTACTGGCGGGTGAGCGCGACCGGCCACGGCGGCACCAGCCCCTGGTCCACCGTGCGCTCCTTCTCGACGCGGCCGGCCCCGCCGGCACCGCCGTCCCTGCTGCATCCCGCCCATGCCGCCACCGACCAGCCCCGCACGCCGACGTTGACCTGGCAGGCCACGGCGGGCGCGGACACCTACACCGTGCAGGTGTCCACCGACGCGGCCTTCGGCACCCTCGTCGAGGAAGCAACGGAGCAGACGACGACGTCCTACACGACGAGCGTGCTCGACTACGCAACCACCTACTTCTGGCGGGTCCGGGCCTCCGGGACAACCGGGACCGGCGCCTGGTCCGCCACGCGCTCGTTCACCGTACGGGCGGCCCCGCTCCCCCCGGCGGCCCCCTCGCTCCTGGCCCCGGAAGACGGTGCCGCGTCTCTCTCCCTCCCTGTCACGCTGACCTGGGCCGCCACCGAGCGCGCCACGACCTACACGCTGCACCTCGCCCGCTCGGCCGACTTCGCTCCGCTCGAACTCGTCCAGACCGACCTGTCCGAACCTGCCCTCTCGCTCGACCAGCTCGATCCGGGGACGACGTACTTCTGGCGGGTGCGGGCCTCCGGCGACGGCGGCGACGGCGCCTGGTCCGCCACGCGCTCCTTCTCCACGCAGCCCGCGCCTCCGGCCGCACCCCTCCCCGCCGCCCCGCGCAACGGCGCCTCCGGCCTCAACCCCTCCGTCTCCCTCCAGTGGAACCCCGTCCCCGGCGCCCGCTCCTTCCGCGTCCAACTCGACCGCTCCCCCGCCTTCGACAACCCCCTGCTCGACCAGTCCACCTCCGCCACCTCCCTCACCACCCCCGCCCTCGACCTCGCCGCCACCTTCTTCTGGCGCGTGCAGGCCTCCGGCGACGGCGGCGACGGCGCCTGGTCCGAAACCTGGTCCTTCTCCACACGGCCCGCGCCTCCGGCCGCCCCCTCGCTCCGCGACCCGGCCGACGCCGCCACCGCCCTGCCCACCTCCGTCGCCTTCTCCTGGAACCCCTCCGACGGAGCCCACCACTACACCCTCCAACTCGCCACCTCCGCCGACTTCACCACCCTGACGGTCCAGCAAACCGTCTCGGGCACGTCGTCTACGATCGACGCGCTCGACCATGGCACGACGTACTTCTGGCGGGTGCGGGCCTCCGGCGACGGCGGCGACGGCGCCTGGTCCGCCACGCGCTCCTTCTCCACGCAGCCCGCGCCTCCGGCCGCACCCCTCCCCGCCGCCCCGCGCAACGGCGCCTCCGGCCTCAACCCCTCCGTCTCCCTCCAGTGGAACCCCGTCCCCGGCGCCCGCTCCTTCCGCGTCCAACTCGACCGCTCCCCCGCCTTCGACAACCCCCTGCTCGACCAGTCCACCTCCGCCACCTCCCTCACCACCCCCGCCCTCGACCTCGCCGCCACCTTCTTCTGGCGCGTGCAGGCCTCCGGCGACGGCGGCGACGGCGCCTGGTCCGAAACCTGGTCCTTCTCCACACGGCCCGCGCCTCCGGCCGCCCCCTCGCTCCGCGACCCGGCCGACGCCGCCACCGCCCTGCCCACCTCCGTCGCCTTCTCCTGGAACCCCTCCGACGGAGCCCATCACTACACCCTCCAACTCGCCACCTCCGCCGACTTCTCGGTCATCGCCGCGGGGCAGACGACCACCGACACCCACGCCACCGTGAGCGGCCTGACCTACGAAACGACCTATTTCTGGCGCGTGCAGGCCTCCGGCGACGGCGGCGACGGCGCCTGGTCCGCCACGCGCTCCTTCACGACCGAGGCGGCTCCTCCGCCTCCGCTCCCCCCGCCGGCCACCCCCACGCTGACGGCGCCGTCCGACGGCGCCCGGGACATCCCGCTGAGCACCACGCTGACCTGGAACCACGTCAGCGGAGCAGACACGTACGACGTTCAGGTAGCCACCACGCCCGGCTTCGACGTCCTGTGGATCGACGAGGTCCATGTGACGAACCCCGTTCTGGAGATCGACGGGCTCGATCATGCGACGACGTACTACTGGCGCGTCCGAGCCCACGGCGAGGGCGGCTCCAGCGACTGGTCCGGCGCATGGCACTTCACCACCCGGCCCCCGCTACCGTCCCCCCCGGTGCCCACCGCACCCACCGACGGCCTCACCGTCCTCGACAGCGAGGTATCGCTCGCCTGGACACCGGTGGACGGCGCGACCGCCTACGCCGTCGAGGTCGCCACGACGGTGGATTTCACGACGCCGATGGTGCAGCAGGAACTCACGGAGACCACCCTGGTCGTGCGCGGCCTGGAGGCAGGCACCACGTATCGCTGGCGCGTCCGGGCGCGCAACAGCAGCGGCTGGAGTGCCTGGTCGCCCACGCAGCACTTCACGACGGCAGAAGAAGCCGCCAAGGCCCCGAAGCCCGGCAGGCCGCACCCGATCCGCCCCCTCGACCGGAGCACGGGGCACGCCCCCGATGACACCCGGCTCGCCTGGTCGGCGACGGAAAACACGGCCGCCTACACGGTACAACTCGCCGAGGAGGCCACCTTCCTCGTCGTCGCGGAATACACCGTCACCGACACCACGCTGGCCGTCGAGGGGCTTGCCCACGAAACCACGTACTTCTGGCGGATCCAGGCACACGGGCCGGGCGGCAGCGGTGACTGGTCCGACCCCTGGACGTTCACCACGGCCCCGCCGCCCCCGCCGGACGCCCCCGTCCTCGAAAGCCCGACCGCCGGAGCCACCGATCAGCCGCTGACGCTCGTGCTGACGTGGCACGTCGTCGCGGGAGCCACGGCGTACGACGTGGAGATCGCCCCCGATGCGGCCTTCCGTTCCGTCACCGTGCGTCGCACCGCTCTCACGACGACGTCGCTCACGGTGTCGAATCTGGCCGAGGCCACGACCTACCACTGGCGCGTGCGGGCCTCCGGGCCTACGGGGACGGGCGACTGGTCCACCCCGGCGCGGTTCACCACCCGACGCCTGCCGCCGGCCGCACCCACCCTGGAGGCTCCCGACGATGCCGCCGTCGACCTGCCGCCACAGGTCACCCTGCGGTGGACGCCGGACGCCCGCGCCACCACCTACACGGTGCAGGTCGCCGCCACCCCGAGCTTCACGAGCCTTCGCTACGAGCGTGAGGTGACGACCCCACACGCCGAGATCGACAGCCTGGACTTCGACGCCACCTACTACTGGCGGGTGCGGGCCACCGGACCGGGTGGCGCCAGCGACTGGTCGGCCATCCGGGTCTTCCGGACGGCCACGCTGGCCTCGCTCCTGCCCGAGGCGCCGATCCTGACGGACCCGGCCGATGACCGCACCGACGTCCCCACGTCGGTCGTGCTATCCTGGCAGGTCACCACCGGAGCCCAGACCTACACGGTCCAACTGGCCACGGACGACGCCTTCGAACAGATCGCCGTCCAGCGAACCGGCGTTTCGGGCAACACCCTGTCAGTGAGTGGCCTCGCCTACGGCACCACCTACTTCTGGCGCGTGCGCGGCCACCGGAGTGCCGCCGCCGGCCCCTGGTCGGAGGCGCGGCGGTTCACCACGGCACCGGCACCGCCGCCCACGCGGGCGCCGCGCCCGGCCTCGCCCACGCACGAAGCCCGCGAAACCCCCACCATCCTGGAATTCTTCTGGTCCGCACTCGACGGGGCCGAAACCTACTCCTTCCAGCTCTCCCGCCACGCCGACTTCCGATCGGTCGTGGCGCAGCAGAGCAACCTGGATCGCACCACGCTCATGATCCTCGGCCTCAACCACGCCACCACGTATTTCTGGCGGATCCGGGCCCACAACGCGAGTGGCACCGGGCCCTGGTCGGACGTGCAATCCTTCACGACGGTAGCGGCCTTCCAGTCCCCCCGTCCCACGGCGCCGGTGTTGCTGACGCCGGTGCATGAGGCCCGGGACGTGCCGGGGGCGATCACCCTCACCTGGCGATCCGTCTCGGGCGCGACGGCCTACCAGTTCGAGCTATCCACGGACTCGACCTTCCAGGCTCTGGCGGCGAAGCAGACCCACCTGACCGCGCCGGCCGTCGAGGTGGCGGACCTGGAGAAAAGCACCCGGTACTACTGGCGGGTGCGCGCGAAGAGCCCGCAGGGGGACAGCCCCTGGTCGCTCATCTTCTCCTTCGTCACGTCCACCACCGTCGCCACCGAAGGCGGACCGGACCTGCCCGAGACGCTGGAATTGCTTCCGGCCTTCCCCAACCCGTTCGATCACGGCACCACCCTCATGCTGCGCCTGCCCGAACCGGGGCACGTCACGGCCCGGGTCTACGATGCGCTCGGGCGCGAAGTGGCTACGCTGGCGGATCGAGCGATGCCTGCCGGCATCCATCGCCTGCAATGGCTCGCGGCCGGGCAGGGCAGCGGGCTGTACTTCTGCCGCGTGCAGGTCGGCAACGTCGTGCTGACGCGCCGCATGATGCGCCTGCGCTGAACCGCCGCTCCGAAGGCTTCGCCGGCATGACGGCCGCAGGCAGAGGCGCCCGGCGCCAGGCTTACGGGCCGTCGACGCGTTGCACCAGCCCCTCGCTGCTGAGCTCCTCGAAAAAGCCCGCTACGTACTCGAGGGCATCATCCCGCTCGATGTCATAGACCTCCGTGAGGCGTTCGGCGATGTCCTCCACCGTCGCCCCCTGCTGGAAGGCATCCCAGATGAACGTGCCCGTCTCGTTCAGGGAATAGTACTGCTTGGTCTTCATGTGCAGCAGGACCGATTCCGACTCGTCCAGGCTGGTGAACGACACGTCGGGGTGCGGGGTGTACTGAGCAGCCATTGGCTCCTCCCTGTGATGGATGCAGAACGCGAGGGGACAAGGGGCACATCGGACCGGCACCGAGGCGACGATGCGGCCGGGTGTCCTACCACCGGACGCCCCATGCCCGGCGCAGGTTTCTGGACCGCACCGCCCACACGCAAGCGGGCGCAGCCTCGATCTGCTCGATCGCCGGCTGCGCCCGCTCTGTTACCACGCCCCCACGATGGAGGGCCTTATCAAGGCTGACCGACCTGCGATCAGGCTTCGTCCTCGATGCGGAGATACCCCATCTCGACGAGCGCGTCGAAGACCTGCTGCGCGCTCTCCTCGATGGTCTGCTCGGCCGTCTTCACGACGATTTCCGGGTTTTCCGGCACCTCATAAGGGTCGTCGATCCCCGTGAAGCCTTTGATGATCCCCGCACGCGCCTTGGCATAGAGCCCCTTGACGTCGCGGGCCTCGCAGACCTCCAGCGGCGTGTCTACGAACACCTCGATGTAGCCGCCAACGTCCGAGATCCGCTGGCGGTTGGCCCGGCGGTCCGCCTCGTACGGAGCAATCGGCGCGCAGATGGCGATGCCGCCGTGCTTGGTGATCTCGCTGGCGACGAAGCCGATGCGCTGGACGTTGATCGAGCGATCCTCCCGGGAGAAACCCAGCCCTTTGGACAGGTGCGTGCGCACGACGTCGCCGTCGAGCAGCGTCACCGGGCGCCCGCCCAGCTCCAGCAGCTTCACCATCAACGCATTCGCCACGGTCGACTTGCCCGAGCCGGAGAGCCCGGTGAAGAACACCGTGAAGCCCTGCTTGTGCCGGGGCGGGTGTGTGCGGCGCAGCTCCGCCACGACGTCCTCGTAGGAGAACCACGAGGGGATCTCCGCGCCCTCGGCGAGCATCTGACGCAGCTGCGTGCCCGAGATCATCTTGAACTCGTCACCGCGCTGCTGCACCTCGTCGATCGGCTCGTAGGCGTCACGCTCGGGCACATAGACCATCAGGCGGAAGGGCACCATCTGAATGCCCAGCTCGTCCTGGTGTGCGATGACGAGTTCCTGCGCATCGTAGGGGCCGTAGAACGGCGTTCCGTCCGTGTCTTTGCCGGGGCCGGCGTGATCCCGCCCCACGATGAAGTGGGTGCAGCCGTAGTTTTTGCGGATGATCGCGTGCCAGACGGCCTCCCGCGGGCCGCCCATCCGCATGGCCAGCGGCAACAGGCTGATCGTCGCGCGTCCTTCGGGGTAATGGCGGAGCAGCTTTTTGTAGCACCGCACGCGCGTGAAGTAGTCCACGTCGCCCGGTTTGGTCATGCCCACGACCGGGTGGATCAGCAGATGGCCGCCCACCTCCTCGGCCGCCCGGTCCGTGAGCTCCTTGTGGGCCCGGTGCATCGGGTTGCGCGTCTGGAACGCGACGACCTTATCCCAGCCGTTGGCCTCGAACAGGGCCCGCATTTCCCGGGGCGTCCGCCGCAGGTCGTGGAAGTCGTAATGGATCGGCAACTGGATGCCTTCCAGCGTCCCGCCGACGTAGTGGGAGCCGGCCTCGTTCATCAGGTAGTGGACGGCCGGATGCCCCTGGCTGGTCGTGCCGAAGACCTTTTCGGCCTCGCGCTGCTTGTCCGGTTGCCACACGTCGCTGACGGTCAGCACGGCCAGCAGCAGCCCGGTGGGATCGCGCAGCGCCACCTTGTCGCCCTCGCTGAGCGACGTCGCCGTAGCTTCGTCGACGTCGAGCGTGATCGGCATCGGCCAGAGGTCCCCGCTGGTGAGGCGCATCTCCTCGACCACCCGGTCATAATCGGCCTGTCCGAGGAACCCGCGCAGGGGAGAGAAGCCGCCGTTGAGCAGCAGTTCGATGTCGCAGAGTTGCCGTTCCGTCAGCGTGATGGAGGGGTAGTGCAGGGCCGCCTCTCTGGCCGCCTCCAGCGCATCGCCGGTCAGCATCAGGTCGCACAGTTCCCCGCCATGGGGTTTGATCAGTTCGGTTGAGGTCATGAACGTGAACGGTTCAGGGATTGATGAGAAGAAAAAGAGGTGTCTTCAGGGGCCAAGCCGCATCAGGGGGCGACAGCCCATCGGGGGCGAGCCCATCGCGGGCGGACCAACCTCGCGCGCCGCACGTCGCGCTGCCTGCCGGGGCCACTCAGGTTCCCAAGATACCCCATTTCGGGGGCCGACTCCGGCCTATTTCCCCAAAGATTCCTTGAAATAGGCGAGGGTACGGCGCAGGCCTTCCTGGCGGCTCACCGTCGGCGTCCACCCCAGCTTCTCCCGCGCCTTCGTGATGTCCGGCTGCCGCACCTTCGGATCGTCCGCCGGCAACGGCTTGTACACGATCCGGCTCCCGCTCCCCACCAGCGACACCACCTCCTCCGCAAACGCCTTGATCGTCAGCTCCTCCGGGTTCCCGATGTTCACCGGCTCCACCTCCTCGCTCATGAGCAGCCGGTAGATCCCTTCCACCAGATCGTCCACGTAGCAGAAACTCCGCGTCTGGCTCCCGTCCCCGAACACCGTCAGATCCTCCCCCCGCAGCGCCTGGCTCATGAACGTCGGCAGCGCACGCCCGTCGTCCAGCCGCATCCGCGGCCCGTACGTGTTGAAGATCCGCACGATGCGCGTCTCGACTCCGTGGTAGCGGTGGTAGGCCATCGTCATCGCCTCGGCGAACCGCTTCGCCTCGTCGTAGACCCCGCGCAGCCCCACCGGGTTGACGTTGCCCCAGTATGTCTCTCGCTGCGGGTGCTCCAGCGGATCGCCGTAGACCTCGCTCGTCGAGGCCAGCAGAAAGCGCGCTCCCTTGGCCTTGGCCAGCCCCAGCGCCTTATGCGTCCCCAGCGCCCCCACCTTCAGCGTCTGGATGGGCAGCTTCAGGTAGTCGATCGGCGAGGCCGGGCTGGCGAAGTGCAGCACGTAGTCGAGCGGCCCCTCGACGTAGATGTAGTTCGTCACGTCGTGCTCGATCAGGCGGAAGCCCTCGCGCCCGATCAGGTGCGCCACGTTCTCCGGCGAGCCGGTGATGAAGTTGTCCATGCAGATGACCTCGTGGCCTTCGGCCAGGAAGCGCTCGCACAGGTGGCTGCCCAGAAAGCCGGCCCCGCCCGTGATGAGCGTGCGCGGCCGACGCGGCGTGGCGGAGGTCGTTCCCGTGGATTCGGTGGAAGGAGACATGAATCGAAAGGAGGAATCGTGTAATGAACCGTTGCGAGAGAAACGACACGGGCCGCCGGCCGGAAGCCGACGGCCCGTCGTCGGTCGTCAGACCTGGAGGCCGAGGGTCACCTCGCGGACGGCCCCGTCCCCTTCGGGCGAGGGGGCCACGTGCGGGCGGCCGATGGAGTGATATTCGAAGCCGGCTTCGGCCATGCGCCAGGGGTCGTAGAGGTTACGCCCGTCGAAGATGACGGCGTCTCCCGAGGCCTCGCGGAGCAGACGGTGCATCCGGGCGAAATCGGGGCGGCGGAACTCGGCCCATTCCGTGCAGATGACCAGGGCGTCGGCGCCCTTGAGGGCCGAGTAGGCATCGGCCATGTAGGCGATGTCATCGCCCAGCACGGCGCGGGTCGTCTCCATCGCTTCCGGGTCGAAGGCCGTGATCTCGGCGCCGGCGTCCAGCAGGCGGCGGATGACGACGTGGGCCGGGGCCTCGCGGACGTCGTCGGTGTTCGGCTTGAAGGCCAGCCCCCACACGGCGATGCGCTTGCCGTCCAGCGAGCCGCCGAAGCGGGCCAGGATCCGGTCGGCCAGCACGGCGCGCTGGCGCGCGTTCACACCCAGCACGGACTCCAGGATCTCGAAGCGATAGCCGTATTCCTGTGCCGTGCGAGCCAGCGCGGACACATCCTTCGGGAAGCACGACCCGCCAAAGCCGATGCCGGGGTAGAGGAACTGCTTGCCGATGCGGCTGTCCAGCCCGATCCCGATGCGGACGTGATCGACGTTGGCCCCGACGCGCTCGCACACGTTGGCGATCTCGTTCATGAACGTGATCTTCGTCGCCAGCATGGCATTGGCCGCATACTTCGTCATCTCGGCCGACGCTTCGTCCATCACCAGGATGGGGTTGCCCTGCCGCACGAAGGGCTCATAGAGCTGCGTCATGATCTCGGCGGCCTTCTCGCTGCCGGTGCCGATGACTACGCGCTCGGGCTTCATGAAGTCGTCCACCGCCACCCCTTCCCGCAGGAATTCGGGGTTGGAGACGACGTCGAACCGCTCGCCGGCGACGAGCCCGTGGCCTTCCAGCACCGCCCGTACCCGGGCCGCCGTCCCGACCGGAACGGTGCTCTTGTTGACGACGACGCGGTAACCGATCCCCGGATCGGCGGCGAGCAGCGCACCGATGCGGTCGGCCACGCCGAGGACGTACGACAGGTCGGCCGAGCCATCCTCGGCAGGCGGCGTGGGCAGAGCCAGGAACAGCACGTCACAGCCTTGCACCGCCTCGGCCAGTTCCGTGGTGAAGTGCAGGCGGTCCTCCCGCAGATTCCGGCGGAAGAAGACCTCCAGGCCCGGCTCGTAGATGGGCAACCCGCCGCTGCGCAGCTTCTGCACCTTGCCCTCGTCGATGTCCACGCACGTGACGGTATTCCCCATTTCGGCAAAGCACGTGCCCGTCACAAGCCCGACGTATCCCGTCCCGATGATTCCGATGTTCATGTTCTCGCTGGTTGGTTGTCTCTAAACAGATGGTTGGTGGTCCCTCATAGAGCAGCCCCGGATCAACCCGGATGATAACCGGATCTGCCAGACGCCAGTAACTGTCCCGGGTGTGGTTCTCCTGAAATCTCGTTCAGCCCCTGCTCCGGCATCTCCCGGATCTTTACCGCCGTAACGACACGACACAGGGATGGCGACCGCGTCTGTCGTCCGCCGGCAGACGCGGTCGCCATCCCTGCACGGTCGTGGCAAAACGGATGTCGTCACCCGGAGGTCATCCAGCAGCCTGCCAGGGGAGCCTCCCCCCGGTGGTGCCGTCCTACCTCATGCGACGCTCTAACTCCGAAGTCGATCAGGGAGTCGGTGCCGGTAAGACACCGAATCCCGAGAATCCGGGTGTATTGGCCGTGATCCGATCCAGAGAACCCAGCGACTCGATGCGAGGGGCCAGGAAGGGTTTCTTTTTCATGATAGTGCCTCGTCTGTACATGCTCAGAGGGTGAAATCCACGGATAACGGCTTACTTGAGCAGCGTCACCGTGCGCGTGGCACGGAACGACTCGCCCCGGGCCTGGATGAGATAGGTCCCGCTCGTCAGGCCATCCCCCCGGAAGGCGAAGGTGTGCGCGGTGCCGGCCTCCAGCCAGCCGTCGTGCAGCGTGGCCACGGCCCGGCCCAGCACGTCGAACACGGTGATCGTGACCGGCTCGCTCTGAGCCAGCGTCAGCGTGAACTGCGTCTGCGGGTTGAAGGGGTTGGGGTAGGCCGCCGAGAGCTGGTAGCGCTCCGCCACCTCGATGGTGACCTCCACCTCGGGGCTGTATTCATAGGCCCCGTCGAAGTCCACCTGCTTGAGGCGGAAGACGTGCCGGCCGGCCGGCAGATCGGCCAGCGCATACTCGTAGCGCTGGGCCTCCGTGGTCGTGCCCCGCCCTTCGACGAAGGCCACCGGCTCGAACGAGGTTCCGGTACCGCGCTGCACTTCGAAGCCCGCGTTGTTCGTCTCGGACGCCGTGGTCCAGGTCAGCACCACCCGATCTCCGTCGGCCAGGGCCTCGAACGACACCAGCTCGACCGGCAGCACCGGGAACGCCGCGTTCGACTTGAGCACGGCGAAGGTGCTGTACGAAGATGACACCCCGAACATCATGCTGCCGAGCGCATCGAACGCGATCCCCGTGGGACGCGGGTTGCCGCTGAGCAGATAGGCATCGTTCACCGTACCGTCCGACTCCACGTACGTGATGTAGCGGTTCTGGTAGTCGGAGACGTAGAGCAACTGCGGATACCCGGAGTCATCGGCGGGGAAGAGCTGGTCGGCGTTGCTGTCGCCCAGGCGCACCGGGCCGAACGTCAGGAACCAGGGCTGGAAGCCACTACGGTGGGCACCCAGCATGGCAAAGGAGGGCTGCGTGACGGTCGTACCCCCGCCCGCAATCATGCTGATCGTCGCACCCGACGTACCGGTCGTGTTGGCCACATACAGGTTGCCGGCCACGTCGAACGCCATCCCGCTGGGAGCGGTCAGGCCGGTGATAGTGCCCTGCGCGGTGCCGTCGGCCAGGCTGAACCGCTCGACCTCGCCGGCCGCCATCTCGGACACGTAGAGCAGCCCCCCGGAAATCGCGACGTCGAACGGCCCCGACAGGCCGGTCTGCCACGTGCTGTAGCTGGGCGCCGTCAACACGTCGGTCACCTTGACGATGGTGCCATTGCCCTTGTTGGCGACGTACAGATCCCCCGTGGCCCGGTCCACGGCGAGGCCGTTGACCTCATCGAAAAGACCGGACTTCAGGGAGGTGACGATCGTACCGTCGGGCTGAACCACGAGCACAGAGTCCTTCTGTGCCATGTACAGATGATCGGTTGCATCGACATCCAAGTCGTACACGACCCCATAGCCGGGGCCGACGAAATAGTGAAAGTCGCTGAGGGTCTGCGCAACCGCCGGCGCACCGGCGGCCAGACTCCACAACACGGCGACAAAGAGGGCGGTGTAGCGTTTCATTGCCAGATCAAAAGGGTTGATGCCAAAGGGTGGGGACCTGCGTACTCGTTATCAAATTACCCGCTTTCGCAGGGGGACGGGCAGGGCCTTCGGTGAGCACGCAACCGACTTATGGCGCATATACCGAGGGAAGAATGGATGACCCCTCCTCTCACGAAAACACTTCATCCACAGGCTCTTTCGAGGGAGCCTTCCGGGCCGGCGAAGACCTGCCCCGAGCCGGCAACCGAGGGTGATACGCATCAGCCCTTCCCCACACCCAAGCTTCTCCACGGCTGGATTCCGAGGCCCCTCGTTTCTAAACTCCGGGTGGAACTGCTTTGCGTCCCACCACCTGGCTTGCCGTGACGAAATTGTTGCTCATTGCCGCCGGAGGGGCCCTGGGGGCCTTGCTGCGCTACGCCGTCTCGGGGATGGCCTACCGGGTGCTGGGAGCGTCGTTTCCGTGGGGCACGCTGGCTGCCAACCTCCTGGGATGTTTCCTCATCGGTCTGCTGTGGGCCCTCTCCGAACGAGCCCCGTTCTCGCCGCACAGCACGGCCTTCGTCTTCACGGGCATCCTCGGAGCCTTCACCACCTTTTCAACCTTTAGCCTGGAGACCGTCAACCTGTTGCGCGACGGGCAATGGCTGCTCGGGCTGGCCAACATCACCGCCAGCAACCTGCTCGGCCTGGGGTGTGTGCTGATCGGCTTCGTGCTGGCCCGGGCGCTGGTTCTGCTCTCCAGCGGAGGGGCACCCCCATGAAGCTTCCCGATGAAGGCGTCCTGCTTCGCATCTTCCTGGGTGAATCGGACCGGGAAGGCGGCCACCCCCTCTACGAACGCATCGTAGAGGAAGCCCGGGCGCTGAACCTGGCCGGCGCCACGGTGCTGCGTGGGATCGCCGGCTTTGGCGCTTCCAGCCGGCTCCACACCGCCAAGCTCCTGCGGCTCTCGGAAGACCTGCCGATCGTGATCGAGATCGTCGACACGCCCGAACAGATCGAAAAGCTGCTGCCTTACCTGGACGCGCACGTCCGGGAAGGGCTGGTCACCATGGAACCGGTGCGCATCCTGCAGTACCGGCACCGCTCGACGCCCTGATGCGCTACGAGGGCCGGGTTGCTCGCACACCGGGTCAGGGCCGCTCCACCTCCGTCCGGCGCACCGCACGCCACCATCGGCGGACCTGCTCCAGGGGTTCGGTGTACCGCTGCTCTTCCCACGGATCTCCGATGAGGTGATAGCCGCGCTCTTCCCAGAAGCCGGGCACCCAGTCCGTCTGAAACACAAGCCCGGACAGGTATTTCGCGCTTTTCCAGGCATACAACTGCGGCACGACGAGGCGGAGCGGCGCTCCGTGCTCGGGCGAGAGGGGCTGGCCGTTGAGCCGGTAGGCCAGGAGCGTATCTGGTTCCAGCAGGTACGCCAGCGGCACGTTGGTCGTGTAGCCGTCCAGCCCGCGCGCCATGATCTGCACCACGCCCGCCTTCGGCCGGGCCCGCTCGACCAGGAGCCGGGTGGGGATCCCCTCCCATACCAGCCGCTCCTTCGACCATTTCGTCACACAGTGGAAGTGAGCTACGACCTCGACGGTGGGGAGCGCCTGCAAGGCCGGCCACGTCAGCGCGAAGGGCCGCTCCACCGCCCCCTGCACGATCAGCCGATACGTGTCCGGGTTGAACACGGGACGGGGGCTGACGATGTCGTAGATGGGAAACGTGTCGACGGGCGTCTGCCCCGGCGGCCAGGGGCGTTCGAGGTTCGGGCTGGCCATGCGATCCGCGCTCATGGACTCGGGGCGGCGTGCGGGAGAAAAGCAAACAAACGGCAGAACGGGAGGCGAGCTACGGGGCTCAGCGATAGCCGACGCCCGCCACTTCGACGTCGATCTCCAGCCCCTGCTCAAACGCCGAACGCGGCAGATGGTCACGCAGCACCTGGAGGACGAGGTCTTCCAGTTGATCCGCCGTATCCTCGTGCTCGAGCTGGCTCACCACCTCATCCCGTTCCCGGTCCATGACGACCCATATCTCCAGCGTGAGGTGTTCATACGGCTCGTCCTCGTCGTCCTCCTCGTCATGCTGGATCGTCGCCTCGGCCCGATAGCTCAGCGAGGCATCCTCCAGCAAGGCCTGCATGAACTGCACCCCCTGCTGTATGAGCATATCCTGGATGAGGGGGTGGAGTTCGTCGTCTCTCCAGAGCACATCATGGAGCGATTGCTGCTGCACCCGGCTGGCGTAGTGCAGGTCGGCAGTAAGCGTGAGCCCGACGAGAGACATACCATCGATCGGCGTATGTGAGAAAAACAGGAGCATGCGGCGGCCGCCTCCGGGCCGATGCCACAGAGGCCGAAGCCCCAATCCGTGGTGCCCTCGGCAGGAATCGAACCTGCGACCTGCGGTTTAGGAAACCGTTGCTCTATCCCCTGAGCTACGAGGGCCTGGCGGCGGGATCGGCCGAGATGCGAATCGCCCGGCAGCGACCCCACTCCACGCCGCAAACCCGCGCCATGCTGCGGATCCGCGCCGGGATCGGAAAGTACGGCGTTTCGTAACGCGCTCGCAAAGCGACAGATCCATTCCATTCCGGGCTTCGTTAGAGAGAGCGCATTCCTCGCTGAAGGCTACCGACATGACTTCTTCTCCTTTATCGACGGACGAACCCTCCTCGAGCGGCTTCAGCAGCTCCCGGGCGCTCGTCACCGGTTCGGTGGCGCTCGGTGCGGTGCTCACGGGGGCCGTGTTGCGCCGTATCCGCCGGCAACGGCGACCGGCACCGGAGGACCTGCCCCCTGCCCTGCAGGCCGAGGTCCGCACGTCCGAACTCATGGAAGGCCGGGTGCGCTATTACGCGCGGCCGGGGGGCGGCGTCCCGATCGTGCTGCTGCACAGCATCAACGCCGCCGGGTCGAGCTTCGAGATGAAGCCGATCTTCGATCATCTCGCCGCCGCGACGCACCGCCCTCTCTATGCCCTGGACTGGCTCGGGTTCGGGAGGTCGGACCGCCCGCCGGTGGCCTACCGGCCGGAACTCTACCAGCGGCAGCTCCGGCGCTTCCTGAGCGAACACTTGCGAGAGCCGGCGGATCTGGTGGCCCTGTCGCTGGCCGCCGAGTATGCCGCGGCCGTCGCCTCGGACGCCCCGTTCCTCGTACGCAAGCTCGTACTGATCTCGCCGACGGGTCTGGATGCCGACCTGAGTCGCTCGGCCCTCGTCCGGCACCTCGTGGGGCTCTCGGACCGCGTCGGCGTCTTCGAGTTGGCCTTCGACCGCCTCACTCGCCCCGCGTCGCTGCGGCGCTTCTATGCCGAGCAGGTGTTCCTCGATGGCCGCCTGGTGCCGGATGAACTGGTGCACTACGCCCATGTCACCGCCGGAGCCCGGGGAGCCCACCACGCCCCGCGTCGCTTCGTCGCCGGCCAGCTGTTCATGGGCGAGGCAGCCTGGGAGGCCTACGTCCGGCTCGCGGTGCCCACGAAGATCTTCACGCCGCGCGACGCCGCCTCTACGGTCCAGCGCTTCGACCGCCTGCCGGATCTCGTCCATCGAAACGTCGACGTCCAAGCACGGACGATGCCGGCGGGGCTGCTCCCACACTGGGAGGCACCCGGTCTGCTCCTCCCGGCGCTGTCGGACTTCCTGACGTAGTCTCGCACCACCCACCCACCGGAAGCGCTTCCGACCCATCCCCCCTCCCGCTGGAAAAGGCCCGATTTTTGCTTTTGCATTCCGTGTCCACGTACGGGGCCGTCGGGTCGAACCCACAGCCATCTCTTTGCACCGCGCGGGCAACGGGTTACAGCGGTGCCGGGGGCGTGTCTGCTGGGTATTCCCCCGCACGTCGGTGTACCGTCTGTACCTTTCTTTCCGGGTAGGCGTCCCATGACACGTCGAGCACATCACCATCGCATCGTCCTGCTCTCGACGAGCTTCCGCATGCCAGGACGCCGGCTGCTGTTCACCCGGGCCCGGCTCTACCCGGACCGGATCGAACTGACCGGCTGGCACCCCGGCGAAGCGTACGAGGCCGTGATCCCGCTGGACCGCGTCCAGTCCATCGACTGGCGGGAAGGGCCGGACGGGAGCAACGTGGTCTTCTACCAGGACGGCTCGGCCCCGATGGCGCTTCGGCTGTCCTCCCCGGCTCTCTGGCGGGAATTGCTGGAGGAACGGCTGTACTGGACCCCGCGGGATCGCCCCCCGGTGCCGCCTCGCCTTCGCGACATGCCGATGGACGAGCTCGTCGCGTACGTCGCCAGCATGAGCTAGCACGCGCTTCGTCTCGCCCGGCCTCAGAAACCGATCGCCGGCGCGTGCAGATCCGGGCATGATGACGGCCTTTTTGCTAGATTCCGGCCGTCCCATCCGACCTGCCACCTCCCTCTCCTGCCGTGCCGGACTCTGCCAGGCCTCCGTACGACCGCCGGGCCGTCGTGTCCTGGGCGATGTACGATTTCGCCAACTCGGCCTTCACGACGCTCGTCGTCACGTTCATTTATGCGACCTATTTTGCGAGCGTCATCGCACCGGACAGCGTAAGCGGGCAGAGCCTGTGGGGCGTCGGGGTGACGGTGTCCTCGCTCGTGGTGGCGCTGCTCTCCCCTTACACCGGCGCCATCGCCGACCGGGGCGGCTACCGCAAGCGGTTTTTGTTCATCGCCACGGCGGTTTGCATCCTCGCCACGGTGGGTCTTTTTTTCCCCACCGAGGGCGAAATCACCTTCGCGCTGACCCTGTTCGTCGTGGCGAACGTCGCCTTCGAGCTGGGTATCGTGTTCAACAACGCGTTTCTTCCCGACCTCGCCCCGCCCCCGCTGATCGGGCGCATCTCGGGCTATGCCTGGGGGCTGGGCTACCTGGGTGGGCTGCTCTGCATGGCCGTGGCGCTGGTCGGCTTCGTCCTGCCGGAGAGCCCCTGGTTCGGGCTGCCCCGCGACGGGACCCATGTGCGGGCGACCAACCTGCTGGTGGCGTTCTGGTTCGCGCTGTTCAGCCTGCCCATGTTCCTCTTCGTACCCGAACCTCCGGTGGTCGGGCCACGGCAGGGCTCCCTGATTCGACGGGCCAACCGGCAGTTCATCGACACGTTTCGTGAGATCCGGCGCTACCGGCAGATCATCCGCCTGCTCGTAGCGCGGCTGTTCTACAACGACGGACTCATCACCATCATCGCCTTCGGCGCCATCTTCGCCGACGGGGTGTTCGGCTTCGGCACGGAGAAAATTCTGTACTTCGGCATCCTGCTCAACGTGATGGCCGGGCTGGGCGCCTTCCTGTTCGGCTTTCTGGACGACCGGCTGGGCGGCAAACGCACGATCCTGGTCAGCGTCGCCGGGCTGTTTCTGGCGTCGCTGCTGGCCGTGCTCACCGAAAGCGAGCTCCTCTTCTGGATTGCCGGCTCCGTCGTGGGGCTCCTGATGGGACCCAACCAGTCGGCCAGCCGCTCCCTCATGGGCCGCTTCGTGCCGGATGACAAGGAAAGTGAGTTCTTCGGCTTTTACGCGTTCTCCGGCAAGGCCACGGCCTTCATCGGGCCGTCGGTGCTGGCCTGGATGACCACGGCCTTCGACAGCCAGCGCATCGGCATCTCGGTCGTCCTGGTGCTGTTCGCCGTCGGCGGGCTGTTGCTGCTCCGGGTGGACGAGGAGGAGGGCATCCGCCTCTCCGGCCGCGCCCATTCCGGCGGGCATGCCTCTGCCGGGGGATGACCCCGCACCGGAACCAGAGCCCGGCTCGCGGATCCACCAACGGCAGGACCCGCTTCCTCTGTCCATACCGCACCCCACCATGCCTACCATTGCCGACATCGCGCACGCCCTGGAGACGTGGGCGCCCCCCGGCTCCGCCCAATCGTACGACAACGTCGGCTTACAGGTCGGAGACGCCCGCCGGACGGTCGACATCGCGCTCATCGCCCTGGACCTCACCCCGGCCGTCATCGACGAAGCCGTCGAACGGGGCGCCACGCTCATCATCACCCACCACCCGCTGCTCTTCCGCCCGCTGCGGCGTCTCACGGCCGGCGACGGCCCCGGCAGCCTGGCGCTGCGTCTGGCCGAGGCCGGCATCGCCCTCTACGCCGCCCACACCAACCTCGACGCGGCACCCGCCGGGGTCTCCTTCGCCCTGGCCGAGACGCTCGGCCTGACGGAGGTGCGGTTCCTCGACCCGCTCCCGGAGCAGCTCTACAAGCTCGTCACGTTCGTCCCGGCCGACCACCTCGACGCCGTCCGCACCGCCCTGGCCGACGCCGGTGCCGGGCGGATCGGAGACTACGAGGCCTGCGCGTTCGCCCATCCGGGCACCGGCTACTTCCGTCCCGGTCCGGGTGCATCCCCGTTTACCCGCACCGCGCCCGGGGAACTGGCCGAAACCCCCGAGGTGCGGCTGGAAGTGGAGGTCTCCCGCTGGGACCTGGAGCGGGTGCGGCAGGCGCTGATGATGGCTCATCCCTACGAGGAAGTGGCATACGACGTCTACCCCGTGCTCCAACCCCACACGCGCGCCGGCCTCGGCGCCATCGGCACGCTGGCCGAAGCCGAACCCCTTGCGGCGTTTCTCCAGCGGGTCGCCGAGCGCCTGGAGGCGGGCAGCCTCCGCTATGCCGGCGCCCCCGACGCCCTCATCCGCACCGTCGCCGTCTGCGGCGGGTCCGGCAGCGACCTGATCCGCCGTGCCCTCCAGGCCGGGGCCGATGCCTACGTCACCGCCGACGTGACCTACCACCGGTTCTTCGAGGTGCTGGACCCGGACGGCCTCCCCCGCATGGCCCTGATCGACGCCGGGCACTACGAGACGGAAGCCGTCACCGAGCGCCTGTTGCTACACCACCTGCGCGAGCGGTTTCCCACCGTCCAATGGCACCGTACCACGACGCGCACCAGCCCGATGCGCACCTTCGTCCCGCCCCCGGCCGACACCGCCCACCACCCCGGCTGACCGACCGCCGGAACGAGATGGAGGCAACACGGCTTCGCACGAAATGCGATAAACTTTTTCGCATCCGGCGTCGTTGTTATAAGCTTGACGTGAGACCGTGGCCCCTTCCCATCATTTTCTGATCAGCTTATGCCGACCGTTCAGGACACCAGCATCGGAGAACAGCTCAAAGCCCTGGTTCGCCTGCAGCATATCGACAGCCGGATCGACCAGATCGAAAAGCTGCGCGGCGATCTCCCCGAAGAGATTCGCGACCTGGAGGACGAGAAAGCCGGCCTGGAGACGCGCATCGAGAATCTGAAGACCGAGCAGGCCGAAAACGAGGTTGCCCACCGCCGGGCGGAGCTCGACATCAAAGAAGCCGAGCAGCTCATCAAGAAGTACGAGGAGCAGCAGCTCCAGGTGCGTAACAACCGCGAGTACGACGCACTGACGAAGGAAATCGAGGCGCAGCGGCAGCGCATCTCGGAAGCCCAGAACCGCATCCTGGAGATCGAAAACGCCCGGGTGGGCCACACGGCCGCCATCGCCGAGGCCGAAGAGCGGCTGAAAGAGCTGGAGGAGGTGCTGGAGACGAAGAACAAGGAGTTGAAGGAGGTCCTCGACGAGACGAAGCACGAGCAGGAGGAACTGGAGAAGCTACGCGAAGAAGCCAAAGCAGCCGTCGAACAGCGGTATGCCCGTGCCTATGAACGTCTTCGTGGGCGCATGCGCGATGGGCGGGCGGTGGTTCCGCTCCAGCGGGGTGCTGCCGCGGGCTTCGCCGTGCCTCCACAGCGTCAGGTCGAGATCCGGCAGCGCAACCGCATCGTCGTCTGCGAACACACCGGCCGCATCATCGTCGACGAAGAGCTCTACGAGGAAACCTTCAAGGAAATGAACCTCCAGGACTCGTAGCCCCGGGAAGGCACGCGGGCTCCGGGGCACGAACGAGGGTAGAGACGAACGTTTGCTCACCTGGATCGTTCAAGTGCAGGAGCCAGCCGGACCATCGCGCCGGCTTCGTCGAAGCCGGTGAGGAAAGTCCGAACACCACAGGGCACCGTGCTTCCTAACGGGAAGGCCCGCCCGCAGGGGCGGTGACGGCACGTGCAACAGAGAGCAGACCAGCCGATGGCCCTTCGGGGCACAGGTGATGGGTGAAACGGTGGGGTAAGAGCCCACCAGCGTCCCGGGTGACCGGGGCGGCTAGGTAAACCCCACGGGGTGCAAGGCCAAACAGCGCTGCACCGGCCCCGGCCGGATAAGGTGGCCCGCCGAATCGCAGCGCGGGTAGGCTGCTAGAGGCCGCCGGTGACGGCGGTCCCAGATAAATGATGGTCTCCCCGGCCCCGGCGCGGCGGTCGCCGACCGGGCAGACAGAATTCGGCTTACAGGCTGGCTCCAGCCGCCGAACTCCGATGAACGGCTGTCTTCCTTCCGTGGAAGGCAGCCGTTCGCTCGTCTGGCCCCTCCCGCCTACGGGCCTCCCGCCTACTGACCGGGCAGGCGTCGCGGGATAAATCGCCACGTAACGGCCCGGCACAGGGCCGTGCGGAGGGCCACCAACGGCAAAGGCGGGGCACCTGGAGGCACCCCGCCTTCACACCACAGCGGAGGACGCGGTCTGGACCCGTCAGTTGCCGCCGTCGTCCGGCAGCGGCTGCGCCGGCGGCACGTCCTGGGCCGGCGGCGGCAGAGCCGGCGTCTGCTCTTCGAGCGGCACGCCGCGCTGCTGAATCACGCTCTCGGTCGGCCCACCCCGATCGATGGTAAAGTTCGTCAGGATACACAGGACGATGAACAACGTCGCCAGCACCCAGGTCGCCTTCTCCAGCACATCCGGAGCCTGGCGCGCACCGAGGATCTGGGTGGTGGCCCCGCCGGCGGCAATACCGGCCAGCCCCCCCCCTTTGCCGCTCTGCAACAGGACGACCAGCGTCAGGATGACGGCCAGAATCGCGATGAGAACAATCAGAAAGGTAAACATGTGCCTGCTATCCGTTAGGATGTGGAGCCTGTGAATATACGTGCAGGCACATGCGCTCACAAGCCACTTGCTTCATTCTACGTCTATTCTTTACGCCTCGATCCCCGGTCGATCCCGGCAGGTCCCGACACCGAGGCCCTTTGATTCCGGGCGTTGACCCCGGGCGACGCGGAGGCTCATCGCGCGGGGTCGTGACCGTTGGACGCGCGGCGAGCCTCCAGGTGGGCTTCGGCCAGCAACAGCGCCGTCACCGTCTTCATGTCCGCCAGCTCCCCGCGGCGCGCACGGGCCACGGCGTCCCGGAACGGCATCCTCACCGGCTCCAGAAACTCGCCGTCACCGAGGTCTTGCCGCCCTCGGTCCATCGCTTCGGCGAGGAAGAAGTGGATGACCTCGTTGCTGTACCCGATGCAGGGATACAGCGAGGCCAGAGACGTCAGGTGCTGCGCCTTCCACCCGGTTTCCTCCTCCAGCTCCCGCATCGCCACCGTCACGGGGTCTTCCCCCGGCGCATCCAGCTTGCCGGCCGGCACCTCCAGAAACTCCCGGCGGGCCGGATAGCGGAATTGCCGGACGAGCAGCGTGGTGCCGTCGTCGAACAGCGGCACCACAGCCGATGCGCCGGGATGGTCGATCCACTCGCGGATGGAGGTGGAACCGTCAGGCACCTGCACTTCGTCCCGATAGACCTGAAGCAGTTTACCGTCGAGGAGTCGGGTGGAAGTGAGGGGCGTTTCGGTAAGTGGTCGGGGCATGGATTCAGAAGGGGGTCGATGAATGAAGGGAGATCATGTGGAGGCCGAGGCAGAAACCGATGTCGGGGCCGCCTCGGCCCAGAGCATCAGCGCCGACGCCGCCGCAAGGGCGGCGGTTTCTGCACGCAACCGGCGCGACCCGAGCGAGACGACCCGGCCGCCGGCGGATCTCGCCCGGGTCACTTCCTCTTCGGTGAATCCGCCCTCGGGACCGATCATCAGCAGGACGTGCTCCGGGTACGCCGGTCCTGCCAGCACACGAACCAGCGACGAGGCCGGATCGGCCTGCTCGTGGGCGACGAGCTTGAGGTCGGCGTCCAGACGCAGCGCCGCGTCGAACGTCACCGGCTCGGATAGATCCATCAGACGAGAGCGGCCGCTCTGTTTCATCGCGGCGATGAGGATGCTTTCGGCCCGGCTCCTCTTCAGCCCGCCTTTCTCCGTCCGGTCCGTCACCAGCGGCACGAACCGGCGCACGCCCAGTTCGACGGCCTTCTCCAGCGCCGTCTCGAACCGGTTGCGCTGCTTGAGCAGCGCCAGCGCCAGCGTGATCTCGAAGGGCGACTCGCCGACCTCGCGCAGCGTCCGGATCACCCGTGCGACGGCCCGGCTCTTGCCCGTTTCGACGAGTCCGGCCTCATGCCAGCCCCCGGCGCCGTCCACCACCACCAGCGCATCGCCCGGACGCATCCGCAGCACACGCACGGCATGGCGGGCCTCCTCCTCCGGGAGGTCGATCATCCCGTCGCGTATCCGCTCCGGGGGGGCGTAGAAGGTGGTCGTCATCGCGAGGGGTTCGTCAGAGGCCGAGCGAGAGGCCGACGTGGACGCGCCCGTTGGCGGGGCCGTCGGCCGGGCTCATGGCGTAGCTGGCGTTGATGAGGCCGAGCGCGGTGCTGAACTGCATCCCGAGCCCGTAGCCGGGGTGGACGCCCCGGGCCTCGTCCAGATCGACCAGGGCCGGGGTCTCGACGTATCCGAGGTCGAAAAAGACGAAGGCATAGGAGCGTGGATCGAGCTGGTAGCGATACTCGGCCAGGGCGCGGGCGACGACGCGGCCGCGGAATCGCTCCTCGTCGTAGCCGCGCAGGGACGTCGCCCCGCCGAAGCGAAAGAGATCGCTCTGGTCGTAGGCGTTGCTGCGCAGCAGCGCGGCCTCGCCGCCCAGCGCCAGCACCTGCCGCGGGAACGTGGGCAGGAACAGACGACTCCGGACGCGGAGACGTTCCTGCCGGAGGCGGGTTCGCTCGAGCGTGGTGTCCGGCTCCGGCGTCACCACCCGCAGCGAGCGCGCCTTGCGTCCCTGCTCCAGGTGCGTTTCGACGACGAGCCCGCGACGGGGGTTGACGGGCTGATCGACGCGCTCGTAGCGTACGCCCAGCCCGTAGAACCAGGCGTCGGCCCGTGGGACGCGCTGCCGTCCCTGCCGCAGGGCGATGCCGCCCGGACCGGGCCGGGTCACCTCGCGGCTGAGGGTGCCGAGCAGCCGTAGCTCGCCGGCCAGGCGGTACCCGAACTCGGCCCGGTACCGCTGTTGGCCGTAGGTGGTGTCCTGCTGGAGTCCCTCGAAGCGGCCTTCCACGCTGAAGGGCAACCCGGCCACGAAGGGATCCGCCACGCGGGCGTCGACGCTGCTGACACGTTCCGGCAGTCGGTTCAGCCGCAGCGACACCTCCCGCCCCCCGCCGAACAGATGCCGCAGGATGAGGTGGCCGTTGCCGACGAGCCGGCCCGGACCGCCCCCGGAGGGCGGCTGATACCCGAGCACGAGATCGAACGAGCCGGGCGGCTCTTCTTCGAGCGGAATGCGCAAGACGCCCCCCGCCCCCGGCTCCAGCAGCAACACCGGCTCGCCGACCTCGCGGAAGAAGGCCGTAGCCTGCAGGCGCCGGCGGATCGCGTCGGGGTCGTAGCCGGCCAGGGGTCGTCCCGGATGCAGCCCGGTGACGCGCGCCACGAACGTGGGCGTGGTCCGCTCCGCGCCGACCACCTCGATCCGCGCCAGCGGCACGGTCCCGCCTTCTTCGATCCGCAGCGTCAGCACCAGCGACGGCGGCGGGCCGTCGTGCAGATCCAGGGCCTCCACGGACACGCGAGCCAGCGGATAGCCGGCCTCTCCGTAGAGGGCCAGCAGGCTCGCCAGGTCCGCTTCGAGCCGGGCGGCATCCAGCACCCGCCCCGGCCGGGTGTACATCCGGCGGCGCAGGGCGGCCTCCGGGAGGGCGGTGGCCCCCAGGAGGCGCACCTCGCTCAGCTTCACCTGCGGCCCCCGCGTGGCGTACAGCCGCACGGCCGGCGGCCGGCGGGTCGTATCCACCCGGGCCGAATCGAGCCGGGCCAGGTAGTAGCCTTCCTCCTGGAGCGCCCGCAGCACCGCCCGAGCCGCCCCGTGCAGGCTGTCGGCCGGGTACCCCCCATCGAGCGGCCACGGCGCCAGGGCTCCGTCCACGACCAGCGTCCACACCGCCGGGGTAACCTCCCCGCCGGCGATCCCCCCGTCCGTGGCCCCCACCTGTGCCGAGGCGCTCGCCGCCAGCCCCATCGTCGCCATCAGCAGCCATACCCGCCCGACTCGTCGAACCACCGGAGGCCTCGTCTCCACGCCACATCGGGGATTGTGATATATTGGCAGGAACCACATCATGACGGTCTGCCCGGACGCTGGTTCGGGACCTCGTATGAAGGAGGGCAGAGGCCGCCCCTCGATCCCATCACCACCTCCTGCATGGCCATGCTACGCCACGTGTCTGCGCTCTGTCTCCTTGCCGGCTGGCTACTGACGGGGCCGGCCGCGCCCCTGCCGTCAGCCGCGCCGCCTGAGCAAACGGCAGCCCCTCGGGTGCGTTCCTGGACGGCCCCGCCGGACACCCTGCGCCACCGTGTGGCAGCCGGCCAGACGTTGATCCTCAACCTCCCCGACAGCCTCGGCGGGCGCCCGGTCCGGGCCTACACCATCCTGCGGCCGCCCGCGCTGAGCCGGCTCGTCGAGCGCTCGTGGGTATGGCGCACCCGCCCCTCCGATGCCGGCCGCCACCGGATCCTGGCCACGGCCACGTTCCGCAGCGAACCCCCGGACACGCTCGTCGTTGAGGTGGTCGTCGAGTAGCTCCTTCCGCCTACGCCGTCTCCGGCCGTGCCGTCCGCTCCCCCCCCTGCCCGCCCCACCGCCGACGATCTCCGCTTCTTCCGGCAGGCCCTGCCCGCCTGGTTCGACGCGGTCGCACGGGATCTGCCCTGGCGGCGCACGGATGACCCCTACCGCATCTGGATCTCGGAGATCATGCTCCAGCAGACCCGGGTCGACCAGGCGGTGCCGTACTACGAGCGCTTCCTCGCCGCCTTCCCGACGGTGCACGCCCTGGCCGACGCCGAGCTCGACGACGTGCTGCGGCGCTGGGAAGGGCTCGGCTACTACGCCCGCGCCCGCCACCTGCACCGCGCCGCCCGGACGATCGTCGAGCGGTTCGGCGGACGGGTGCCGGACACGTACGACGCCATCCGCACGCTGCCCGGCATCGGCCCGTACACGGCCGCGGCCGTGCTGTCGCTTGCCTATGGCCGCTCCCACGCCGTGCTCGACGGCAACGTGGCGCGCGTCCTGGCGCGCGTCTTCACCGTGGCCGACGACGTGAAGGCCACCGCCACCCGGCGGCGCCTTCAGGCCCTCGCCGATGCGCTGATCGACCCGGAGCGGCCGGGACGCTTCAACGAGGCGATGATGGAGCTGGGCGCCACCGTCTGCACGCCCACGGCATCCCGGTGCCCGGCCTGCCCGCTGCGACCCGTCTGCGGCGCCCTCGCCGAGGGACGCCCCGAGGCCTACCCGGTCACGAAGAAAAAAGCGCCGGTGCCGCACCATGACATCGCCGTCGGCGTGCTGTTCAACGAGGCCGGGGAGGTGCTCATCCAGCGCCGGCCGGAGGACGCCATGCTGGGTGGGCTCTGGGAATTCCCGGGAGGCAAACGCGAGCCGGACGAGCCGCTGCGCGAGACGTGCCGCCGGGAGCTGCATGAAGAACTGGGCATCGAGGTGTCCGTGGGCGAGCGGCTCTGCCGGATCGATCATGCCTATTCCCACTTCAAGATCACGCTGCACGCGTTCCGGTGTGCCCTGCGCGCCGGCACGCCGACCTCCCGCACGGGCCAGCCGCTCCGCTGGGTCGCCGTGGAAGCCCTCGGCGACTACGCCTTCCCCCGGGCCAACCGCCGCCTCATCGAGCACCTGCACAGCCATCCCCTCCAGCCCTCGCTGTTCGGCTGAACGACGCCGTTCCGGCATCATTCTGGCACCGCCTCCTCGCTGTCCGGCCCCGCCTCCGTGTTCGCCGCTCACGCCCCCATGAACCGCCTGCTGATCGGACTGACGGCCGCCGTCCTGTCCTGTCTCATCTACACCGGTGGGCACGCCCAGCCGTCCGTGGCGCTCCCAGACGGCACCGAGGACGCCTCCGAGGTGGTCCAGCGCCTGATCGAAGCCGAACACGCGTCCCGGCGGGCGGCGGTGGACTGGGCGCACCGCCATCGTCTGCCCCGCCGCATCCCCCAGCCGGACGGCCGCCTCGTCGAACTCGCCGGCATGGACGGCTCCCGCCCGATCTACCTGACCACCTGGAACCGCACGGCGGCCCGCTTCACGGGCACCAGCACCCTCTACCCCGGCGGACCGCTCGGCCTGGCGCTCACCGGCCAGGGCCTCACGCTGGGCCTCTGGGACGATGGCCACCCGCTGCGCGACCACCAGGAGTTCACCGGACGCATCACTCCCGGAGACGACGGAAGCGCACAGAACCATGCCACCCACGTGGCCGGCACCCTCATGGCCGCCGGCATCCGCCCCGAAGCCCGGGGCATGGCCTATGCCGCCGACCTCGTCGCCTACGACTGGGCCAACGACACGGTCGAGATGACCACCGAAGCGGCGCGGGGGCTGCTCGTGTCCAACCACTCCTACGGCATGGTGGCGGGCTGGCACTACGGCGATCTGGAAGGCACCGGCAGCGGCTGGTACTGGAATGGCGACCCGACGATCAGCACCACCGAGGACTACGCCTTCGGCTGGTATACCAGCGAAGCCGTGCAATTCGACCAGGTGGCCCACGCCTACCCGTACCTCCTGCCCGTCGTGGCCGCCGGCAACGACCGGGCGGATGCCGGGCCACGTAGCGGCTCCTACCGCGCCTACACCACCGGCGGCGCGTGGGCGACCTTCTCCGTCGAGGACCGCCCTATTCCACCCGACGGAGGCGCGCAGGGCTACGACACCATGGCCGGGGCCGCCGTGGCCAAGAACGTCCTGACGGTCGGCTCGGTCGGTGGCGACCCGACCGGCGGCGTTCGCGTGAGCCCCTTCAGCAGCTTCGGCCCCACTGACGACGGCCGCGTCAAGCCCGACCTCGTCGGCTACGGAGAAGAGGTCTTCTCCACCCTGGCCACGGGCATCAACCGGTACGCGTTCTACAGCGGCACCTCCATGGCGACCCCGAACGTGGCCGGCACGCTGCTGCTGTTGCAGGAGCACATGGCGAACCTCCTCGGCACCCCCCTGCGTGCCGCCAGCCTCAAAGGGCTCGTGCTGCACACCGCCCGTGACCTCGGCCCGCCCGGACCGGATTACCAGTACGGCTGGGGATTGCTCGATGCCGAAGCCGCCGCACGCCACCTCTCCGCCGCGCTGTCCAACCCGCTCGCCCTGCTGGAAACGACCCTGCCCGACGGCGGAACGTTCACGCAGACCGCCACGGTCGACTCCGCCGGCCCCCTCCGCATCACGCTGTCCTGGACCGACCCGCCCAGCGCCCGACGCCCCCTGCAAGGCCCGTCCTCGCTCGACGACCCCACGCCGCACCTGAAACACGACCTCGACGTGCGCCTCATCCACGACGCCTCCGGGACGGTCTATCTCCCCTTTGTCCTCGACCCCGGAGCCCCCTCGGCACCGGCCGCCCCCGGCGACAACCGCGTCGACCCGATCGAGCAGATCTACCTGCCCGAGGCGCTGGCGGGCTCCTACACCATCCGCGTCTCGCACAAGGGATCGCTGACCGCCGGGCGGCCTCAACCCTTCACGCTGCTCGTCTCCGGCGCCGCCGACGTGGTCCGGCCCGTCGTCGTGGCCCGCTTCTCCGCACAGCCGGACCTCGACGGCGTCGCGCTGCGCTGGGAGACGGTCTTCGAGCGCAGCACCGGCCAGTTCGTCATCGAGCGCCTTCCCCTGACCGTCGGCGACGAGGGGCAGATCCTTCCCGGCCCCGTCACGCCCGTAGACGTCCTCCCCACCCTCGGCACCACGGAAACACCGCGGGTCTATACCTTCACCGATGCGCGGGTACCGACCGGCTACTACCGCTACCGCATTCGCTACGAAGAGCCCGGGCGGCGCTACGTGGCCGCCGAGATCGAGGTGGTGGTGCCGGCCCCGGAGCGGGTGGCCATCCTGAGCAACTACCCGAACCCGTTCTCCCACCGGACCACCCTGGTGCTCGACCTCGTCGCCGAGACGCCCGTCCGGGTGGCGGTGTTCGATGCCCTCGGGCGGCGCGTGACCGTCCTGCGGGACGAGGTGCTTCCGGCCGGGCGGCATCACCTCCCGCTCGACGCGTCCGCGTGGGCACCGGGCCTGTACGTCGCCCGCGTCCAGACCGAACGCGCCACCGTCTCGCATCCGCTGCTCCGCCTTCCCTGACCCGCGCCGGGATCATCTGACGCGCCAGGGTGTGTTCAGGATGGCCCTCGTTGCACGGGGCTCCATCCCATTCCGCGTTTCGTCCTTCATCGTTCTTCGCGCATGGACTCCGAAGTCCTCCTCACCCTCATCGGTCTGGTCCTGTACTTCCTGTTCCAGGTCCTCGGCGCCCGGAAACGCGGCCGTCAGAACCAGCCGGCCCCCGAGGCACCACCGCCCGACGCAGAGCCGGCCTCCCTGCCGGACCTCACGCTGGAGGACGCCCTGCGCGAGATCCGGGAGGCGCTGGGCACCGCCATGGACCCGGAGGCCCGACGCCCCGAACCCGAGCCGTCTGCCGAGGAGCCCGTGCCGATCCCCACGGCACCGGACTGGTCGCTGCGCACGGAACCGGCACGTCCGGCGCCCCCGGCCGAGCCTCCCCGTCGGCCGGAGATGCGCCCGGGGCCTGAATTCGTCCCCCTTGTCTCAGACCACCGGGAGGCCCATTTCCTCGACGAGATCGAGCCGACTCCGCCGTATGAACCCACCTCCACGGTTCTCGGGGAGGCAGACGATCTGAACCGCCCCTCCACCTCGGGCCGCCGGGCAGACCTGCTCCGCCGCCTCCGCCGCCCCGACACGATCCGCGACGCCGTGCTGTTGAGCGAGGTCATCCAACCCCCTCGCGCCCTGCGCACACAGCGTCGCCGATGAAGCCCCCGCAGACGCCCCTCAGAACGCTTCGGCCGCCGGCTCCTCGCCGCCCTTCTTGAACACCGCGGCCCCGATCGCACCCCCGATCGCTCCGAAGATCGACGCGACCACCAGCGCGACGGCTCCGCCGAAGATCCGCTGCCCCCAGCTCTGCCCGGCCTCCATCTGCTCCCGGATCTGGTCGATCTGCTCCGGCGGCAGCGTCCCCTCGTAGAAGTCGAGGATCCACCGCTGGACGGCCTCCTCCGCATCCAGCCCGATCAGGCTGAGCAGGTAGTTGAACGCGAACGAGATCACCACCCCGCCGAGGGCCGTCAGCAACCCCATCACGGCCCCCTGCCCCGAGGCCAGGGTCAACCGGTTCGTCTCGGTGTAGTGCCAGACGGCCACCATGGCGCCGGCAATGATCCCGGCGCAGCACAGCAGGTTGATGAAGCCGAGGTACGACGTGGACAGCACCCCCGTGACGAGGGCACCCAGCAGAATCGATTGCTTCTGATCGGGCATGGTATCGGAAGAGACGATGGCGAAAACGGGAAGCGGGCGACGACGCGCCTGCCCGATTATAGGAACCCGGCACCGAGAAAGGAAAGCGCACTACGGCCCGTCGTCGACCAGCCGGGGGTTTCCGGCTGCCTCCCGTGGGCGCCACGCGGCACGGGCCACCGCCTGCATGAGGTAATGCCCGGCCGCCAGCCCGAACAGCCCGCCCGTGATCGTGCGACTGGCCGGCGTGTTGGCCCACCATCCCAGCACGTCGCCCAGCCAGTCGATGCTCAGCGGCAGCAACGACGCGGCCAGTACGCAGGGCGCATACCGATCCAGCACCGGCCGCCCGGCACCGAACCAGGCGAAGGCCAGCACGGCCACCGGCATCGCCGCGTAGATGCCCAGGCAGCGATGACAGACCGCCAGCGGCACGCCGTCGATCTGGAACGAGCGCGACGGCAACTGATGGCACACCACGCGAAACCCGGCCATGACCCACCGCCGGACCTCCGGCGGCAGAAACGGGGGCGACACGATCACCCCGACCAGCACCAGCGTCGCGGCCAGCGTGCCGGCCCACGCCCACGAGAAGCCCGGCTTCGCGGCGCCCGGCGCAACGATCGGACGGGCTGGCCCTTCAGGTACGGAACGATTCATCAAAAAGGGAAAAAGGCAGACGACGGCCCTGGAACAAGATGATTTTCGGCCCTGTTGAACGGCTGGCACTCACAAACGGAGAGTGCTAACAATGACCATCAGGACCGGGGGAGCGGCGGGTGCCGTTCTCCCTTAACGACGCCCTTACCCACAAGTTTAACCTCAAGGAGGATCGAGACATGGCATCGATCAAACCGCTGGGCGACCGCGTGGTTGTCCGCCCCGAGCCGGCCGAGGAGAAGACCTCCAGCGGCCTCTACATCCCGGACACGGCCAAAGAGAAGCCCCAGCGCGGCACCATCGTCGCCGTCGGTCCCGGCCGCATCGAGAACGGCACCAAGATCGACATGACCGTCAAGGAAGGGGACACCGTGCTCTACGGCAAATACGCCGGCACCGAGATCACCCTGGGCGACGAGGAAGTGCTGATCATGCGCGAGTCGGACATTCTGGGCATCGTGGAGTAATCCCGCCCGTCCGACCGCGCTTTTTTCGTTGTATCCATCCTGAATACTCTATTTACCCATGGCTAAGCAGATCACATTCAACACCGAGGCCCGCAACGCGCTCAAGCGTGGCGTCGACAGCCTCGCCAACGCCGTCAAGGTCACGCTCGGCCCCAAAGGCCGGAACGTCATCATCGAGAAGAAATTCGGCGCCCCCACGGTGACTAAGGACGGCGTCACCGTCGCCAAAGAGATCGAACTCGAGAACAAGCTCGAGAACGTCGGCGCGCAGATGGTCAAGGAGGTCGCCTCGAAGACGAGCGACGTGGCCGGTGACGGCACCACGACGGCCACCGTGCTGGCGCAGGCCATCATGACGGCCGGGCTGAAGAACGTCGCCGCCGGCGCCAACCCGATGGACCTCAAGCGCGGCATCGACGCCGCCGTGCAGGCCGTCGTGGCCAACCTGCGGGCGCAGAGCCGCGAGATCGAGTCGAAGAACGAGATCGCGCAGGTGGCGACCATCTCGGCCAACAACGACGCCACGATCGGCGAGCTCATCGCCGACGCCTTCGACCGCGTGGGCAAGGACGGCGTCATCACGGTCGAGGAAGCCAAAGGCACCGAGACGACGCTCGAGGTGGTCGAGGGGATGCAGTTCGACCGCGGCTACCTCTCGCCCTACTTCGTGACGAACCCGGACAACATGGAGGCGGTGCTCGAGGACGCCTTCGTGCTGCTGCACGACAAGAAGATCTCGGCGATGAAGGATCTGCTGCCGATCCTGGAGAAGGTGGCGCAGATGGGGGCCCCGCTGCTGGTGATCGCCGAGGACGTCGAGGGCGAGGCGCTGGCGACGCTCGTGGTGAACAAGCTGCGCGGCACGCTGAAGGTGGCCGCGGTGAAGGCGCCGGGCTTCGGGGATCGTCGCAAGGCGATGCTCGAGGACATCGCGATCCTGACCGGCGGCACGGTGATCTCGGAGGAGAAGGGCTACCGCCTGGAGAACGCGACGCTGGACTACCTGGGCCGCGCCAAGCGCGTGGTGCTGGACAAGGACACGACGACGATCGTGGACGGGGCCGGGGACGCGGCGCAGATCAAGGCGCGCGTCAACCAGATCCGCCAGCAGATCGAGACGACGACGTCGGACTACGACCGGGAGAAGCTGCAGGAGCGTCTGGCGAAGCTCTCGGGCGGGGTGGCCGTGCTGAAGATCGGTGCGGCGACCGAGCCGGAGATGAAGGAGAAGAAGGCGCGCGTGGAGGACGCGCTGCACGCGACGCGGGCGGCCGTCGAGGAAGGCATCGTCCCCGGTGGCGGCGTGGCCTACCTGCGTGCCCTGCCGTCGCTGGATGACCTGGCGGTGGACAACGAGGATCAGGAGATCGGCGTGACGATCGTGCGGCGGGCGCTCGAAGAGCCGCTGCGGCAGATCGCGGCCAACGCCGGCCTGGAAGGCTCCATCGTGGTGCAGCGCGTGAAGGAGGGCGAAGGCGACTTCGGCTTCAACGCGCGCACGGAGGAGTACGGCAGCCTGATCGAGCAGGGCGTGATCGACCCGACGAAGGTCACGCGCACGGCGCTGGAGAACGCCGCGTCGGTCTCCGGGCTGCTGCTGACCACCGAGTCGGTGGTGACGGACCTGCCGGAGCCGGAGAACAACGCGGCGCCCGCCGGTGCGCCCGGCATGGGCGGCATGGACTTCTGATCCACCCGCCGGATCGCTGCGGAGCCCTCCACACGGGCGTAGCAGCTACACCATGCAAAAAAGGCAGCGCGGCCCTCGGGCGGCGCTGCCTTTTTTGCATGGGCGGCCGTTCAGGATGGCGACCGGTCCGGCCGTCTCTCATCCCGTTTCTTCGTCGGAACCGGGTTCGGCGAACGCGGAGACGCCCCAGGCCTCGGTGAGGTAGTTGATGAGATCCTCCTCATCATCCAGGAAGACGCCGTCGGCATTGGCGATCTGCACGAGGTCGTCGAGCGCGGCCTGGCGCTGCGCCTCGGGCAGGCCGTCCCGCACCGCCGTGACGGCGGCCAGGATCCGCTCTTCGGACGGCCCCCGGGCATACTGCTCCATGGCCGTGCTGAGGATCGCACGCACCTCCTCCTCGGCCAGATGCGGCTGCCGGGCACGCAACCGGGCCAGCATGACCCGGATCTCGTCCGGGCTGAGGGTATGGTCCGTGCCGTAGGCGAGCACGAGGTACAGATAAGCCAGGTGGTGGAGCACGCCCCAGTCGCCGCGTGAGCCTTCGGTCAGCAGGCGCGGCGGCATGTACTCGTCCAGGTTGATGTCCCAGTGCGAGGCCAGGCGCAGGAGCAGCGCCCGCTCGTCGTCGAGCACCAGGCCATCGGCGCGGGCGATCTGGACCAGGTCCTCCAGCACGGCCCGTCGCTGCGCCGGTGTGAGGTGATCCCGCAGCGCGATGACGGCCTCCAGGGCGGGCCGGTGCGGTTCTTCCGCGTCGAGGTACGCGGCCAGCGCCTCGGTGACGACGTCCTGCACCTCGGCCGGGTCGAGGTCCGGGCGGCGCGCCCCGAGGCGCTCCACGATGACGTCGAGTTCGGCGCTGGTCAGGTAATCGTCGCTCCCATGGGCCATGACCAGGTAGAGGTAGGCCAGCTGGTGCAGCGGATCCGGGGTGTCGGGCTCAGCCATGACGATGCCGGAGGGAAAGCGTGGAGGGGAAGGACAGGCAGGTACGCCGGGCTATGCCGAAACCTGAGGCTATGCTGAAACCTGCGCCCGCGCCTGGCGCGGCAGGCACAGGGTGAAGACGCTGCCGTGATCTTTGCCGCTGTCTACCTGGATCGAGCCGCCCATGAGATGCACGAGCCGTTCGCAGACGGCGAGGCCGAGCCCCGTACCCTGATGCGTACGCGCCAGCCCGGTACTTTCCTGAGCGAACTCTTTGAACATATGGGGAAAAAAGGCAGGACCGATCCCGATGCCGGTATCCTCGACCCGAAGATACACCTGCCGGTCGTCTGCGTCCACGGAGAGCCGGACGGATCCGTGGTCGGTAAACTTGATGGCGTTATCGACCAGATGGGTCAGGGCCCGCGTCAGGGCCTCGTGATCGAGTTCGGCCGGCACGGGCGCCTCGCCCCCGGCCACGTCGAAGACCAGCCCTTTTTCCTCGGCACGGGGCCGCATCC
Source organism: Roseithermus sacchariphilus (assembly GCA_003285105.1). GTDB lineage: Bacteria > Bacteroidota > Rhodothermia > Rhodothermales > MEBIC09517 > Roseithermus > Roseithermus sacchariphilus. The sequence continues at coordinate 4,110,643 of CP030158.1, forward strand.
CCTCCGCCACGGCGCGGACCACGTCGGACACGTTGACCACGGCCGGCTTCACCTGCAGGGTGCCGGCCTCCAGCTGCGCCAGATCCACGAGGGCATCCAGCATCCGCAGCAACCGGTGTCCGCTGCGCTCGATCACCTGCACGAACCGCCGGTGCTCCTCCTGCACGCCCTGGCTGAGCATCGACGTGAACCCGAGGATCACCGTGAGCGGCGTCCGGATTTCGTGGGTGAGGTTGGTTAGCAGGGACGACGTCAGCCACGCCACCGCCTCCGCCTCGTCGCGGGGGCGAGCGGGGCGATGCCGGCCTTCGCGGCGGTCGGTGACGTCCAGGCGCATTCCCATGAGCCCGGCGAAACGGCCGTCCGGGAGGTGCCGGGGTACGCCCTGATCGAGCACCCACCGGTACCCGCCCTCCCGGACGCGATACCGGTACTCCAGGCGAAACGCCTCCTGACGGCACCGCGCCGCGCGGTAGGCCGCCAGCACGCGCTCGCGGTCGTCCGGGTGCACGCCCTCGGCCCAGTCGATCTCGGCGCCCGGCCCGGCGAATCGGTGCCAGGGCGCGTTGTCGAAAACGACGTGGCCCTGCTCGTCCGTCATCCAGATGAAGAAGGGGGCCGCATCGGCCAGCGTGCGGAAGCGTGCTTCGCTCTCCTGTAGCGCCTGGCGCAGCGCGGCCACCTCGGCCAGCAGATCCTCACGCGACGGGTCCGGGTCGGCCATGGATGCGAGCACTCCGAAATGGAAAAGACACGTCGAACGGGAGCAGCATGCCCCGGGTATCCCCGGGGCGCACCAGCGGTATGGTAGTAACGGGGCCACACCGCCGGAAAACAATGCGGGAGCCGTTACGGTTCTGGAAGAATTCGGGACGGCGCCCGACCTTCGGCGCGGCCGTCTGCCGGCCGCGGTGAAATGGCCTCGAAAAGGCAAAGGCCGCCCACGGCCTGCCGGGCCGCCTCGCGAACAAGCCGTTGGAACGAACGTACGTGGAGGCGACGTCCCCCCCGTCCCGGCTCGACGTCCCCCCCGTCCCGGCTCGTCGCCTGACCACACAGCCCCCGCCGACCATGCACACCACGGAGATTCACCAGTTGCTTTCGCCTCGGGCCATCTCCGTCGGGTTGCCCGGTGCGACCAAGACCGACGTGCTCAACAACCTGATCGACCTGCTGCAGGGCCACCCCCTGGTGCAGGATCTGGAGGCGGTCCGCGCGGCCGTCTTCGAGCGCGAGGAGATGATGTCCACCGGCGTCGGCAAGGGCCTTGCGCTGCCCCATGCCAAGACGGCCGCCGTGAGCGGCACGGTGGCGGCCTTTGCCGTCACCGCAGCGCCCGTCCCGTTCGACGCCATCGACCACCTGCCGGTCCGGCTGCTGTTTCTGCTCGTCGGGACCGAAGCGGCCAAGTCGCAGCACATCAAGGTGCTCAGCCGGGTATCCCGTCTGATGAACCAGGAGGCCTTTCGCGAACGGCTCCTGCAGGCCGGCAGCGCCGAGGAAGTCCTCACCATCTTTACCGAGAGCGAGGCCGAGTTGCTCGAGTTCTGAGGGCCGGGCGACCTCTGCCCCCCGCCTGCCGAGCGGCCTCGCGCTTCGCCCGCCAACCCCCCCGCCCGTGAACGTCACCTACCAGAACATCAAAGGCACCTTCGACATCCTCCCGGACGCACAAGACGGGAGCGACGCGCCCATCCCGGGATCGCCGGCCTGGCAGTACGTCGAGTCCGTGATTCGCGACGTGATGGCCCGCTACAACATGCTGGAGATCCGCACGCCGATCCTGGAGCCGACGCCGCTCATCGCCCGCGGCATCGGGCAGTTGACGGACATCGTGGCCAAGGAGATGTTTGCCTTCGAGCGGGGGGACACCCAGTACGTGCTGCGCCCGGAGGTGACGGCGCCGGTCATGCGGGCCTACCTGCAGCACCGCCTCGACCAGCGCGGCGGTGTGCAGAAGCTGTTCTACATCGGGCCGTGCTTCCGCGCCGAAAGCCCGCAGAAAGGGCGCTATCGCCAGTTCCACCAGTTCGGCTGCGAGGTCATCGGCAGCCCCGACCCCCGGGCCGATGCCGAAACCATCGCGCTGATGATGGACGTCTACGCCGCCTTCGGCATCACCGACCTGCGCCTCCGCCTGAACACCCTGGGCGACGAGCAGAGCCGCCCGCGCTACAGGGAAGCCCTCCAGGCCTACCTGGCCCCCCACGCCGACCGGCTCAGCGAGACGAGCCGCCAGCGCCTGCGCACCAACCCCCTGCGCATCCTCGACACCAAGGACGAACGCGAGCGGGCGCTGCTCGCCGGAGCCCCCCGGCTCATCGACTTCGTGGACGACGAGAGCCGCGCCTTCTACGAGGAGGTCAAGGCCCTGCTGGACCTGCTGGACATCCCCTACGAAGAGGATCCCTTCCTCGTACGTGGCCTGGATTACTACACGCACACGGCCTTCGAGGTCGAGAGCGATAACCTGGGCGCGCAGCGGGCGCTCGGCGGAGGAGGGCGCTACGACCTGCTCTCCCGCGAGATCGGCAGCAAGCAGGCTGTGCCGGCCGTCGGGTTTGCCGCCGGCATCGAGCGGCTGCTGCTCGAACTGACGGCGCGGGGCCTGCCGCTGCCCGGCATCCCGGCACCGGACGCCTTCCTCGTGGCCCTCGGCGACGAAGCCACCCGGTGGGTCTTTGCCACCGCCCGCACGCTGCGCCGGGCCGGGCTCCGCGTCGCGCTGGACCTCAAGGGCCGATCCATGAAGGCGCAGATGCGGGAAGCCAACCGGCAACGGGCTCGCTACACCGTGATCGTCGGCAAGGACGAACTCGCGGCCCGGCAGGCCCAGGTCAAGCACATGGAAAGCGGCGAGCAGGTGGCCGTCGCCTTCGACGCGCTGGCCGGCTTCCTGCTGGAGCACCGCGCCGCCGTCGCCGCCTGACCGCATCCCCTCCCGCCCCACCTCTGCCCGAGCATGTACCCTCGACTGAGCGACGTCTTCCAGGACCTCTTCGGCATCCACCTGCCGATCCCCATCTATTCCTTCGGGGCGATGGTGGCCCTGGCGATCCTGGCGGCGGCCTGGCTGGCCGGCAAGGAGATGGACCGGCTCTATGCCGAAGGGCGCCTGCCCGGCGTGCGCGTCCCGGCGCCGGCGGACAAGAAAGGCGGCAAGCGCAGCAGGACGTCGCTCACAAGCCCCTCGGCCCTCATCTGGCCAATGGCCACGCTGGCGGCGGTGATGGGCATCGTCGGCGCCAAGCTGTTCCACATCCTGGAAAACCTGGACGCGTTCCTGATGGACCCGGCCGGGATGCTCTTCTCCTCGGGCGGCCTCACCTTCTACGGCGGCCTCATCGCCGCGGGCCTGAGCATCGCCTACTACCTCCGCAAGAAAGGCCAGCCCGTGGCGCCCCACGCCGACAGCATCGCGCCCGGCCTGATGCTCGCCTACGGCATCGGCCGGATCGGCTGCTACCTCGCCGGCGACGGCGACTGGGGCGTCTGCTCGGACCTGGCCGACAAGCCGGGCTGGATCCCGGCGTGGCTCTGGTCCGAGCGGTTCCCGAACAGCATCTTCGACCGCAACCCGGCCGACGCGATCCCCTTCGACGCCGCCGCCTACATGAACTGCCCTCCCGGCGCCGACGGGGTGTTCCCGACGATGCTCTACGAGTTTGCGATGGCGGCGGCCCTCTTCGGCGTGCTCTGGGCGCTGCGCAAACACCCCTTCCGGGCCGGCTGGCTCTTCTCGCTCTACCTCGTCTTCAACGGCATCGAGCGGTTCCTGATCGAGCAGATCCGCGTCAACAACACCTTCGACCTGCTCGGCCTGACGGTCACCCAGGCGGAGGTCATCGCGGTCCTCTCGCTGCTGCTCGGCCTGGTCGGGCTGGCGCTGACCTCGAAGAAGCGCCCTGCGCCCGACCCGGAGGCGACCAACCCGGTGGCGCCCGACCCGGAGGCGGCAGCTACGTCCACACCGACCGCCGGGCACCCCTGACGCCGCCGGTCACTCCGCTACCATCGGGCTGCTGAGGTACTGCCGCTCGGCGGCCAGCGCCTGCCGCGTCACCGACAGAAAGGCGCGCTCCTCGGCCTCGGTCATCACCTTCTTACGCCGCGCCATCACCTTCCGCGCGATGGCCAGCCCCCGCTGCTCGTCGTACCGCTCCACGGTCTTGTTCGTGATCCAGGTGAAGCTGGGGACGAACTTGGGGCTCTGCGGGGCGAAGATGCTGCTGCAGAAGCCGATGACGGCCCCGGTCGGGAAACTCACGTTGATGCCGGCCTTGCTGTGGTCGCCCATCAGCATCCCGACGAACATCTCGCCGGTGTCCACCTCGTAGCCGTTGAGCGGCACGCGGATCGTCCCGTAGGTGTTCTTCAGGTCGCTGTTGATGCAATCGGCCGCGATGTTGACCCACGAGCCGATGTAGCTGTGCCCCAGGAAGCCGTCGTGCTGTTTGTTGGAGTAGCCCTGGATGATGCTGGCTTCGATCTCCCCGCCCACCTTGCAGACAGGGCCGAGGTACGTACCCTCCTTCACCGCCGCACCGGCCTGCACGACGCAGCCGTCGCCGATGTAGGCCGGGCCCTGGATGTAGACGTGGGGGTAGATGGTGACGTTCTCGCCGATCCAGACCGGGCCGTCCTCGGCGTCGATGACCACGCACGGCTTGACGCGCGTACCGGCGCCGATGTGGATGGCGTCTTCGGAGAGGAGGTAGCTGCCGGCATCGACCCGTCCGAGGCGAACGGGTGCCGTGACCGTCTCGGCCCAGTCTTCCACGAAGGCGTGCTCGTGCGCGTGGATGAGTTCCCAGGGGTAGGCCAGCAGCCGCACGGCCGCGCCGACGTCGCGGCGAGGCACCCCGGCCAGCACGGCGCGCAGGCGGGCCTCGTCCAGCAGCGTCTCGGGCGTCAGGCGCGCGGCCAGCCCGGCATCGGCCGCGATGCAGGCGATCTCCCCGTGGGCACCGGCCACCCCCACCCAGGCGCCGTCCCCCGGCGCGACCTCCGGCAGGGCCGACCACAGGCCGCGGCCGTTGAGCAGCAGGGCCGGCTCCTGCACGAGCCGGTTGGCCGGCGCCCCCGTCTGCTCCGCCACGATGTCGGCAATGCCGGAGCGGCACCACACGTCGAGCGGCGTTCCGGCGGGCCGTCGCCGCCGGATGCGCCCGAGCAGGTCCCCCATGCCGCAGATGAGCTGGTAGACGGCCCGCATGTAGACGAGCGGCAGGAGCCGCTGCCAGCCGCTATCCTCGAAGACGATGATGCGTGGGATGGAAGCCATGGGTCCGGGTACCGGGTGTCGCGGCCACCGGGGCGGTGGCCGTCGTCAGGGCACGGTGGTCAGGGCACGAAGCTCATTCCACCGTGACGCTCTTGGCCAGGTTGCGCGGCTTGTCCACGTCGTGCCCGCGCAGCCGCGCGCAATGGTAGGCCAGGAGCTGTAGCGGGATGGTCGTCACCAGCGGCGAGAGGATGGGCAGCGTGGCGGGCACCTCCAGCACGGCATCGGCCAGGCCGCGCAGGCGCGTGTCGCCCTCGGTGGTCACGGCGATCACCCGGCCCTGCCGGCTGCGGATCTCCTCGATATTCGAGACGATCTTGTCGTGCATGTGATCGCGCGGAGCCACGACGACCACGGGCATGCCTTTGTCGATCAGCGCGATCGGGCCGTGCTTCATCTCGGCCGCCGGCAGCCCCTCGGCATGGATGTAGCTGATCTCTTTCAGCTTCAGCGCGCCCTCCAGCGCCACCGGGTAGTTCACCCCCCGGCCCAGGTAGAGCCAGTTGTCCCGGTCCACGAGCTGCCGGGCCAGGTCCTGCACCTGCTCGTCCAGCTTCAGGGCCTGTTCGACCTTCTCGGGGATGGCTTCGAGTTCGGCCAGCACTTCCGCCGTCTGCCAGGGAGAGAGGTGCCGCCGGCGGCCCATGTCCACCGCCAGCATTGCCAGCACGGCGATCTGGGCCGTGAACGCCTTCGTCGACGCCACGCCGATCTCCGGGCCGACGCGCAGGTACACTCCGGCGTCCGTCTCGCGCGCGATGGTCGATCCGACGACGTTGACCACCCCGAGCACCGTGGCGCCCTTGGTCTTCATCTCGCGCAGCGCCGCCAGCGTATCCGCCGTCTCACCGGACTGGCTGATCACCAGGGCCAGCGTGCCTTCGTCGATGATGGGATTGCGGTAGCGCAACTCCGAGGCATACTCCACCTCGGTCGGTACGCGGGCCAGCTCTTCGAAGAGATATTCCCCCACCAGCGCCGCGTGCCAGGCCGTTCCGCAGCCGGCCAGGAGCAGGCGCCGCGCCCGGGCAATCTCCCGCTCGCAGGTCACCAGCCCGCCCAGCTTCACCCGCCCTTCGCGGGCGTCGATGCGTCCGCGCATCGTGTCCCGCAGCGTCTCGGGTTGCTCGTAGATCTCCTTGAGCATGTGATGCTCGAAGCCGGCCAGCTCGATCTGTTCGAGCGTCATCTCCAGCTCACTCACCTCCGCCTCGACCGGCACGGCGTCGGTCGTCGTGATCGTCAGCCCGGCCGGCCCCAGCACGGCGATCTCCCCGTCCTGCAGGTAGACCACCTGGCTCGTGTGCTCGATGATGGCGCTGCCGTCGGAGGACACCAGGTATTCATCCTCGCCGATGCCCACCAGCAACGGGCTGCCGCGTCGTGCGGCGATGAGCGTCTCGGGGGCGTCCCGGCAGAGCAGCGCAATGCCGTAGGTCCCGTCCACGTCCCGCAGCGCCCGGCGCACGCTCTCGACCAGGTCGCCGGTCTGCTCGTAGAGGAAGCCGATCAACTGGACGAGGGCCTCGGTGTCCGTCTCGCTCCGAAACGTGATGCCCTGCCCTTCCAGGAAGGTGCGGATCGTGTCGTGGTTCTCGATGATGCCGTTGTGGACGAGCGCCAGGCGGCCGGAGGCATCGAGGTGCGGGTGGGCGTTGATCTCGCTGGGGCGGCCGTGGGTGGCCCAGCGGGTGTGGGCAATGCCCAGCGTCCCCGGCACCGGATCCTGCTGCAGATGCCGCTCGAGGTCCCGCACCCGCCCGACGACGCGCCGGACGTGGATCCCCCCGGAGCCGTTGAGCGTGGCGACGCCGGCCGAATCATAGCCCCGGTACTCCAGGCGATGCAATCCGGTCAGGAGCACACGTTCGACGGGCTTACGCCCGATGTAGCCGATGATACCGCACATGGTGGTTCTCTCTTGCTTGCTGATCCGATGGACGAGCCCCCGGCGGAAGCCGGACGCGACCTTTGCAAATAAGATACCGTTTGCCGACGTACGCCCCGGCAACCAATGGATCCCCGGCCGTGCGACGGATGGCGCACTTCACCTGATCTTCTTTCCGCTTCACCCACGGCCCATGACGACCGATTCGGGCAGCCCGCACCGCTCAGCGCGGGCCCATCCGCAGGGCCCCGTCGAGCCGGATGACCTCCCCGTTGAGCATCGGGTTTTCGATGATGTGAGCCACCAGCATGGCAAATTCCTCCGGCCGCCCGAGGCGCGGGGGAAAGGGAACCTGCTCGCCGAGCGAGGCCCGCGCCGCCTCGGGCAGCCCGGCCATCATCGGGGTATCGAACAGACCCGGCGCGATGGTCATTACGCGGATGGCATCGCGGGCCAGATCCCGCGCAACCGGCAGCGTCAGGCCGGCCACGCCGGCCTTCGAAGCCGCATAGGCCGCCTGCCCGATCTGTCCGTCGAACGCAGCGATCGAGGCGGTGTTGACGATCACCCCCCGCTCCCCCGTTTCGGCCGGTGCGTTCCCGGCCATGATGGCAGCCGCCAGCCGGATCACGTTGAACGTCCCGACGAGGTTGACCTGCACGACGCGCGCGAAGGTCTCCAGATCATGCGGGCCCTGCTTGCCCAGCGTGCGCCGGGCCACCACGATGCCGGCACAGTTCACCACCCCGTGTAGCCCCCCGAACCGCTCCACCGCGGCGCGGAGGGCCTGGGCCACGCCCTCCGCATCCGTCACGTCCGTCGCCCGAAAGTCGGCGGCCGAGCCGAGCCGGGCCGCGGTCGCCGTGCCCGCCTCCGCGTCGACGTCGGCCAGGAGCACCCGCCCGCCCCCGGCCACGAGCCGGGCGGCGGTGGCCGCTCCGAGCCCGGAGCCGCCGCCGGTGATGAGAAACACACGATCCCGAATATCCATGCACGCCGTGACGATGGGTGATGACCGGAGCCGACGCGTATGCGTCAGAAGAGGTCGTTAATCTGAGCATCCCCCGTTTCGTTTGCAACCCACCCGGCCACGCCCTTCCTACCATGCGCTTTAACTCCCCGGTTTACGGGCCGATATCACCGGTCGAGACGTCCCGTTCCACCTCCCAGGGATCCGGCATGAGAACCCGCTACCCGCTTCGCTTCACCCTTCCGGACGAGGACATGCCACCGGCGCTGCGGCGGTATCTGGAGAAGTTATATCTCGATGCGTGGAGTGCCTATGCCGATGCCGGCTGCCCCTTCGGTCTGGAAGACGAGGCCATGCTGATCTGGTTCGAGTTCAACCAGCAGACGCAGCCCAACTGAACGCCGGGACGCCCTTTTTCGCATCGGAGATTATATTCGGGGTGGATGCCGCCCCCCCCGTCCGGGCGGCTCGTCCACACGATGCGTCAGCCGCGTCCCGATGCCGGGCCCCGCTTCCGCCCGGTGCCGGGACCGCCTCACCGACCCGATCCCACCCGCCCTACGACCGGGTTCTTCGACTGCCCATTCCACCCCGTCACGCACGCCGCGTACGAAGCGTCCGTATCCATGCCGCAGGATCTGCCTCTGCCCCCCCCGCTGCTCGGTGCCGTCGAGCCGCTGCGCGATGCCGTTCTGATCGCGGATCCGGACGGTACGGTCGTCTATCACAACCCGGCCTTCGTGGATCGCTACGGGTATGACCTCGCCACGCTGAATGCCGCCGGGGGGCTGCTGGCGCTCTTCCCCGAACCGGATGTCTCTGCCCGCATCCGGAGCGCCCTGCGCCACGACGCCACCTTCACGCAGGAAACCAACCTCTGCACGCACGACGGCCAGATCCTGCCGACGCGCGTCTCGACGCGGTTCCTGCCCGAGGACGATGCCCTCCCGCGGGGCGGCATCGTCTGCACCCTCGTCGACCTGTCCGACCAGCATCGCACGCGCGAGCAATTGCGCCTGCAGGCCCAGATCATCGCGCAGATCGAAGAAGCCGTTCTGGCCGTGGATACGCAGGGCCTCATCACCTTCTTCAACCGGGGCGCCGAAGCGCTCTACCAGGCCCACGCCGCCGAGATGCTGGGCCAGCCCGTCGACGTGCTGCTGGCGCAACGGCACGTGCACGACGGACCCCCTTCTTTCCTGGCGCAGGCGCTGGAGGCCGGGATCGCCGCCGAAGGGGAGGACCTCATCGTTCTCGACGACGGCCGGCGCTGCGAAGTGTCCATCAAGGTGAAACCGCTGCGCGAAAAGGGCATCCCCATCGGGACGCTGGCCATCCTGCGTGAGATCACCGAGAAGAAGCGCCAGGAAGCCCGCATCCGCCATCGCATCCAGGTGGAGACGGCCCTCGCCGAAGCGTCGCGGCTGCTCGTCTCCTCCGGCGAGGTCGACTTCGACCGCGTCCTCGGCGTGGTCGGGCACGCCGTGGGCGCCGAGAGTGTCTACCTCGTCACCATCCCGCCGGACCACCAGCCGCTCCTGGAGTCCAGCGCCACCGATCAGGGCATGAGCCTGACCGTCTGGCACCGGGACGGCCACACGACGGACGACTGGTGGCCGATCAGCCTGGACACGCGCGACCCGGAGGAATGGCTCCGCGAGCACGCCCGCCTCCGGGGACACCGGCTCGACAGCCCCGAGCCCTCTGCCCTCGCCGTTCCGGTACTCTCGCACGAGGACATGCTCTACGGCTACCTCGGCTTCGAGTACGGAGACCGCCCCCGGGAAGAGTTGGACGAGGACATCCGGGTCCTGAACCTGCTCGGGGACCTGCTGGCCACCTATTTCGAGCGCAACTTCGCCGAGCAGGCCCTGCGGGAGAGCGAGGAACGCTATCGCACCTTCATCAGCACCACCACGGAAGCCGTCTGGCGCCTCGAACTGACTCGCCCTCTGGTTACGGACCAGCCCCCGGAGCAACAGGCGGCGCATCTGTACGAGTACAGCATCTTCGGGGAATGCAACCAGGTCATGGCCCGGCTGCTCCAGGCCGATGATCCCGCCGACGTGGTTCACCGGCCCCTGGCGCAGTTGCTACCCCGCCTGGACAGGGGTCTGATCGATGCCTTCATTCGGGAAGGCTACACCCTGCACAATCACGATTACACGGCCGTCCACCCCGAGAGCTCGCCGAAGCATTACGTGATCAACGCCGTCGGCACGGTCCATCAGGGCCGGCTCATCCGCATCTGGGGCAGTTGTATCGAGGTCACGGAGCGCGTCGAACTGGAGCGGCGCATGGTGGCCGCGCTGGAAGACCAGCAGCAACGCATCGGCCGCGACCTGCACGATGGCGTCGGGCAGTTGCTGACCGGCATCCGGATGCTGAGCGCCAACCTGGCCGAGCGGCATTTCCGAGAGGGCGACGACGGCTACGAGCAGGCCCACAAGGTGTCCCGGTTCGCCAACGAGGCCTCACAGCGTGTACGTGAGATCTATCGCGGGCTGACGCCGGCCCAGCTCTACTACGAAGGGCTCTCGGCGGCTCTCGAAGAAATCGCCTATAACACCAATGCGCTGCCCAACCTGTCGTGTGCGTTCGTGCACGACGGGAACACCGACGTGTGGGAACGAGAGGCCAAACTGCACCTGTACCGCATCGCCCAGGAAGCCGTCAACAACGCCCTCAAACATGCCAGAGCACAGTCCGTCGTCATCACCCTGCGCACCCAGAACGACCACGTCCTGCTCCAGATCGAAGACGACGGCAGGGGCTTCGAGCAACAGGAACGCCGGGGCAAATCCCTCGGCCTGGACAGCATGCAGTACCGGGCCCGCGCCATTGGCGCCAACCTGACGATCCACTCCAGCCCCGGAGAGGGCACCGTCATCCGCTGCCTCGTCCCGATCACCCCGGCCCTGACGACCCCCGATCAGCCCGGCCCCTGACCACCTCTCCTTCCTCTACCTGGTTGCGTTTTTGCATCCCGAGGAGTACTATCGTGCGCCAGTGGATCATCCGGTTTTTCAACAGGATTCGGGCTGTTTGGGTATCGCAGACGAAGGATGTGTATCCTGCAGGAGCACCCTGACTCATCCTTTTGTAACACACCTTTTCGGTGTCCTTTCGGTGCCTCCCTACGCGACCATTTAAGCCGCGCCGGCAGATGCCGATGCAGTCAGTGTCGCTACCGTCACCCAGCCCTACCGGTACCGTCATGCCCCTGACCGATCACCATCGCAACAACGCCGTGACCAAGTCCACACCCGCCCCCGGCGACCGCATCCGTGTCCTCGTCGTCGACGACCATCCGGCCATCCGGGACGCCCTGGCCGACACGATCAACAACAAGATGGACCTCCAACTCGTCGGGCAGGCCAGTTCGGCCGACGAGGCGTTCCGACTGGTGGAAACCCTGAAGCCCAACGTGGTGACGGTGGACATCTCGCTCGAAGATGCCCACGGGCTGGATCTGGTCCAGAACATCCGGGCACAGTTCCCCGACGTGCACCTCGTCGTCTTCTCGATGTACGACGAAAACGTCTACGCCGAACGGGCCATCCGGGCCGGGGCCTCCGGTTATCTCATGAAGAGCGAGTCGACCCAGAGCGTCGTGGAAGCTATTCGCTGCGTCGTGCGTGGGGAAGTCTACCTGAGCCGCAAGATGGCCTCCCGCATCCTCAGCAAAGTGGCCATGGGACGCTCCTCCAGCCCCAACTTCGCCATCGACGAACTGACCGACCGCGAAATGGCCGTCTTCCAGATGCTCGGCCAGGGCTACAGCGTCCCGGAGATCACTGAACGGCTCAACCTGAGCCGCAAGACGGTGGAAACCTACCGCCGACGCGCCAAGGAAAAGCTGGGCTTCGACACCGTCGCCGAGTTGCTCCAGTACGCCGTGCAATGGACCTACGGCCAGGGTAGCGCCTGACGCATTCGACGCAATCCTGAAGCGCAAGCAATGAGCACTTTGTTTTCCGAGGGAGCACACCTGCAATGCAGATAAGGCTAACCCGGATGCGCTATACGTACATGTAAGCCCTCGCTAAACCTTGCGCCAATCCCGCCTGTAAGGCGGATAGATTAGGGCACCGTGCCGTGCGGTGCCCTTTTCTTTTTGCCCGATGCGCGTGCGCCGGGCGCAACCCGGCGGCCCGTACGCCATCGGGATCGTGCCGTTCAGGCGTGCGCGTCCGGCACCGGCCACGGATCATCCCCCTATCGCCCATCGACGCATCCAGCGGTCGCAATGCTCTCTGCCCGCATGAATCCCTCGCGTACGTTTCCCAATGGCACCGGAGCCCGGCCTCGCCCTGACAGCCAGGCCGTGATCCGGGTCATGGTGGTGGACGACCACCCGGCCGTTTGCGAAGCCCTGGCCGACACCATCGGCAATAAAACCGACATGACCCTCGCCGGCGAAACGCAGTCTGCCAGCGAAGCCATGGACCTGGTGAGCAAACTCCACCCCGACGTCGCCATCGTCGACATCTCGCTCGAAGATGCGCACGGGCTGGACCTGGTCCAGAACATCCGCGATCAGTACCCGGACGTGCAGGTGGTCGTGTTTTCCATGTATGACGAGGCGGCGTACGCCGAGCGAGCCATCCGCGCCGGGGCCCTGGGCTACGTGATGAAGAGCGAGCCCACCTACAGCGTCATTGAAGCCATCCGCACGGTCATGCGTGGAGAGGTCTACCTGAGCCGCCGCATGGCCTCCCGTATCCTCAGCAAGGTGGTCAAGGGCCGGAGCCAGCATCTCGGCTTCGCCATCGACGAACTGACCGACCGGGAGATGGCCGTCTTCCAGATGCTCGGCCAGGGGCACAACGTCGAGGACATCGCCGACCGGCTCAACCTGAGCCGCAAGACGGTGGAAACCTACCGCCGGCGTGCCAAGGAAAAGCTGGGCTTCGACACCGTCGCCGAATTGCTCCAGTACGCCGTGCAATGGACCTACGGCCAGGCCCGCTCCTGATCCTGCGCCCCCGGCGGCCTTACAGGGTTTTGACGGCCTTCACCATGGTGTCGGCCGGATCGTCGCTGCGGATCAGCTCGAAGCCGTGCTTCTTGCAGATGTGCTGCATCGCCCGGTTCTGCCAGAGGATGTCCGCATAAATCCGCTCCAGCCCCTCCCGGCGACCGATCTCGATGATGCGGCGCAGCAGTTCGGTCCCGATCCCCTGCCCCTGAAACGCATCCTGGATGAGCAGCGCGAACTCGGCTTCGTTCGTGCTGTAGCTCTTGGTCAGCCGGGCCACGGCGACGATCCGCGTCTCCTTCGTGTCGGGGTCGGCATACTCGGCCACCAGCGCCATCTCGCGGTCGTAGTCGATGAAGCAGAGCCGTGAGAGCCGTTCGTGCGCCACGCGCTGGTCGTAGTGCAACTGCCCGGCGTAGCGCATGTACACGCTCTCTTCGGAGAGCGCCTGATGGAAGGCCACTAGCAACGGCTCGTCCTCCGGCCGGATCGGGCGAATCGTCAGCGGAATGCCGTTCCGGGTCGTCCAGGTACCCACGTATTGCCGGGGATAGGGCCGGATCGCCGGACGAGGCAACTGCGCCTCGTCGAGGTCCGGCGGGTGCAGCACCACGCGCGCATCCAGAGCGATCAGATGCTCCGGCGAGGCCAGCAGCGGGTTGATGTCGATCTCTTTGATGAACGGCTGCTCCACGACGAGCTGACTGAAGCGCACCATCAGCTCCTCCAGCGCGGCCAGGTCCACCGGATCTCGACCCCGGACCCCCTTCAGCGCCTCGTAGATCTTCGTCTGCTCCATCATGCGGCGGGCCAGCGTGGTGCTCAGCGGCGGCAGCCCCAGCGCCCGATCCCTGTAGACCTCGACGAGCGAGCCGCCGGACCCGAAGAGCAGCACCGGACCGAACTGGGGATCGAGGCTGCTGCCCAGGATGATTTCGTAGCCGTCCAGCCGGACCATCGGCTGCACCGTCACCCCGTTGAAGGCGTCAGCCTGCTGGCGCTCGGCCAGCCCGGCCTGCATCTCCTGGAAGCATTGACGGACCCCCTCGGCGTTGCGGATGTTCAGCCGCACACCGCCGACGTCGGTCTTGTGCGTGATGGTGTAGGAATGCAGCTTGAGTACGACCGGATACCCGATCGCTTCGGCCTGCTCGACGGCTTCGTCGGCGGTCGTGGCAATGCGCGTCTCGACGGTCGGGATGCCGTAGGCGGCCAGCAGGTGCTTGGATTCGGCCTCGGTGAGCAGGGTCCGGCCAGCGGACCGCGCCCGCTCCAGGACGGTCTGGACCGCCTGCCGATCCGGGGTGTTTTCGAGGTCTTCGGGCAGCGTCGGCGTTTCGTAGATGCCGCGCAGGTTGTAGCTGAACCGCCACATGTAGTTGAACACCCGGGCCGCGGTGTCCGGATAGCCGAACGTGGGGATCCCCGCCCGGTTCAGAATCGCCTCGCCGGCGGTGACCGTCGAGCCGCCCATCCAGCTGGCCAGCACCGGTTTCTGGCCGCTGCGGGCATAGGGGGTGAGCTTCTCGGCGATCTGTGTGGGCTCCGTCATGTCCTGCGGCGTGAGGATGACCAGCAGCCCGTCGCTGTTCTCATCCGAAGCCGCGATCTCCAGTGCGCGGGCGTAGCGCTCAGGGTCGGCGTCGCCGAGGATGTCGACCGGGTTGCCGTGACTCCACTGAGGCGGCAGGAAGGCGTTGAATTCCTGCATAGCCTCCTCCGAGATCGGCGTGAGCTCGCCGCCGCCCTGGATGAGGGTGTCGGTAGCCAGTACCCCCGGGCCGCCGGCATTGGTCAGGATGGTCAGGCGTGGGCCGCGTGGCCGGGGCTGCTTGGCGAGCGCCTCGGCCATGTAGAACAGATCGGCGATGCTGTCGACCCGGAGGACCCCCGTGCGGCGGAAGGCGGCGGTGAGCACCTCGTCGCTGCCGGCCAGCGTGCCGGTGTGGGAGGCCGCCGCCTGAGCGGCCTGCTGCGTACGCCCGGCTTTGATCACGATGATCGGCTTGCGTAGAGCCACCTCGCGCGCTGCCGACAGGAACGCCCGGGCGTCGCCGATGGACTCCATATAGAGCAGGATGCTCTCGGTGCGCGGATCCTCACCGAGGTAGTGGATCAGATCGCCCCAGCCGATGTCGAGCATCGACCCGATGGAGACGAACGCGCTGAAGCCCACGTTCTCGCGGAAGCTCCAGTCGAGGATTGCCGTCAGCAAGGCGCCGCTCTGGCTGATGAAGGCGACGTTGCCGGGCCGGGCCATGCTGCCGGCAAACGTGGCGTTGAGCCCGGTCGTGGGGCGCATCACCCCCAGGCAGTTCGGACCGATGATGCGCATGCCGCCCGCCCGGGCGATCTGAAGGATCTCCTGCTCCAGGCGCACCCCCTCTTCCCCGATCTCTTTGAATCCGGCCGAGATGATGATGGCGCCCTTCACGCCGGCCTCGACGCAGTCGCGGATGACACCCGGCACCGTCGGCGCCGGAGTGACCACCACCGCCAGATCCACCACCTCCGGCACGTCCTTGATCGACGGGTACGCCTTGATGCCCAGCACGCTGGAGCGCCTGGGGTTGACCGGGAAAACCGTCCCGCCAAAAGGGTTGCTGATGAGGTTCCACAGCACCGTCCGGCCCACGCTGCCGGCGCGGTCGCTCGCCCCGATCACGGCCACCCGCTTCGGCGAAAAGAGGGCATCGAGCGGAGATCGGCGGGACAGCCAGAGGTTGGAGGGGGTGTCTGACGAGGCGGTGCGAGACTGGACGCGAGATTCCATGGCCGTCGTGGAGGAAGTGAATCGTCGGGCTGCGTACACAGGGCAGCGCCGCGAGGGGGACCGAGCCCGTCGCCCCCGGCCGCCGCCGAGGGTACGTACCACGCCGCCTGCGGATAGGTCCGTTTCGCACGGCCCGCGCGGCCCTGCCGCCACGCTCCGCCGACGGTCTTAACGAGATTATCATGCAGCAAAAAAAGAGCGGGGTCCCTCCCCTCAAAGAGACCCCGCCTGGCTGCGAGGGAATCACCGCTCCCCTCTTGGCCACTGGGCGAACCGCCTCGCCGAGCGGTTCACAATTTTCAATACAGCCTGAAAGTAACGGGGTCCCGGGGGGTCGTCAAGGTCGGGTCGGGCGTCTTGTCCAGAACCTTACAATCCCGCGGCAGGCCCGCCCGGCCGGGGATCACCCGAGCTGCCCGACCTCCCGGAGAAGCTGCATGTAGCGCTGTGCCAGCGTCTCGGCAGCCTCCGGCGTGGACGCCTCGGCATAGATCCGCAGGATCGGCTCGGTGTTCGATTTGCGCAGATGTACCCAGCCCTCGTCCAGGTCGATCTTGACCCCGTCCACCGTCGAGATCCGCTGATCGCGGAGGTGTTTGGCCACGGCCTGGAGCAGGGCATCCGGGTCGGCCTGGCCGATGGGGAGTTTGTTCTTGGAGAGGGCATACTGCGGGAGCTGCGCGCGGAGGTCGGACAGGCGGATGCCCTCGTTGGCCAGGTGCTGCAACACCATGGCCGTGCCGACCAGCGCGTCGCGTCCGTAGTGGAGATCCGGCAGAATCACGCCGCCGTTGCCTTCCCCGCCGAGCACGGCGCCCACCTCCTGCATCTTCTGCACCACGTTGATCTCCCCGACGGCCGAGCGGTGCACCGCCGCCCCGTAGCGCCGGGCGACGTCCTCGATCGCCCGCGAAGACGACAGGTTGGTCACGAACGGCCCGGTGCGGAACCGCCACAGGAAATCGGCGGCGATGACCTGCGTCAGTTCCTCGCTGACGTAGACGCCGCCGTCGGCGATGAGCGCGAGGCGGTCGGCATCGGGATCGACGACGAGCCCCAGGTCGGCCCCGGTGTCGGCCACGTGGCGGATCGTATCGGTGAGGTGCTCGGGCAGCGGCTCCGGGGTGTGCGCGAAGTGCCCCGTGGGCTCGCCGTTGAGGACGTGGATCCGCTCCGCCGCGACGCCGAGGCGGCGGAGCAACGCCGGCAACGCCACGCCGCCCACGGAGTTGATGCCGTCCACGACGACCCGGAAGTTGCGCGCGCGGATCACGTCCGGGTCGATGAAGTCGAGGGCCACGATGCGATCGATGTGGTAGGGCAGAAAGTCGCGGCGGTGCAGCTCCCCGAGCGCGTCGTAGGCGACCGTCTCGGCGGCATCGGCCTCGGCGAGGCGAAGCACCTCCGCCCCCTGCTCGGCCGTCAGAAACTCCCCCTTCTCATTGAGCAATTTCAGGGCGTTCCACTCGGCCGGGTTGTGCGAGGCGGACAGGATGATGCCGCCGGCGGCCTGCTCGGCCAGCACGGCCATCTCGACGGTCGGCGTCGTCGCCAGCCCGGCGTCGACGACGGTGCACCCGGTGCTACGCAGCGTCGCCGTGACGATCTGCGCGCAGAGCGGGCCCGTCACCCGGCCGTCGCGGCCGACCACGACCACCGGGTCCGTACCGGCCTCGGCGGCGCGCCGACGGATCCACGTGCCGTAGGCGCCGGCGAATCGGACGAGCACGGCGGGGTCGAGGCCACGGCCGAAGATGCCGCGAATACCGGAGATGGAGGCAATGAGGGTCTTTTCCATGGATGATGAAGCGTTAGAATCAAGCGTTCGATGCGACGTGGCGACCGGCCGCAGGATCCGTGCCGGTCCGAGGGGCGCCCGCAGTATACGGCATCGAGAGTACAGAAGCGGCCCGGCCCTGACGTCGGGGCGGCGCCGGGGCTTCAACCCTTTTTAGCGGAACGGGGCTTCCTCACCGCTCGTTACCGAAGCGATGTTGCGGGGGACCAGGATAGCCTGCTGCCGACCCACCTGCTCCCGCTCCGCTCCGCGCTTTGCTCGACGCGATGACTTCGCCGCGCCTGAACCGATTTGCCGTCTACGCCTGGAGTGTGCTCGGGTACCTCCTGCTGGTGATCCTGTGGGGGGCCTTCGT
Organism: Roseithermus sacchariphilus; assembly: GCA_003285105.1. GTDB lineage: Bacteria > Bacteroidota > Rhodothermia > Rhodothermales > MEBIC09517 > Roseithermus > Roseithermus sacchariphilus. The sequence continues at coordinate 4,128,692 of CP030158.1, forward strand.
GCGGGCGACCGGCGCCGGGGCCGGCTGCGGCAGCCACTGGCCGCTCTGCAACGGCGAGGTCATCCCCCGCGCACCGGAGATCGAGACGCTCATCGAATTCTCCCACCGGCTGACCAGCGCGCTGGCCGGGTTTCTGGTGATCGGGCTCCTCGTCTGGGCCTTCCGCGCGTATCCGCGGGGTCATCGCGTTCGCCGGGGGGCCTTCTGGACGTTCGTGTTCATCCTCACCGAAGGCGCCATCGGGGCCGTCATCGTTCTGTTCGAGTGGGTGGCCTTCGATGCATCGCTGGCCCGCACCATCTCGATCGCGCTGCACCTGAACAACACGTTCATCCTCGTCGCCTTCCTGACGCTCACGGCCTGGTGGGCCTCGGGCGGCCTCCCGATGGATCGGAACCGGATGCGCCGCTACGGATGGCTGCTGGGGGCGCTGGTGCTGGGGGTGTTGCTGGTGAGCACGATGGGCGCCATCACGGCGCTGGGCGACACGCTCTTCCGGGCCGGCTCCACGGCCGAGGCGCTGGCTCGCAGCCGGGACGCCGCGGCGCATCACCTGGAGCAGTTGCGCGTCTATCACCCGCTGCTGGCCCTGATGCTGGTCCTCGCGCTCGTCCCGGCGGTCCGCCACATCGCCCGCCTCCAGCCCGACCCGCTCACCACCCGCCTCGGGGGGATCATGACAGGCCTCTACGTCGGGCAGCTTTTGCTTGGCCTGCTCAACATCTATCTTAAGGCGCCCGTCTGGATGCAACTGACGCATCTGCTCGTGGCCGATGCCATCTGGATCACGCTGATCCTGTTCTGCAATACCGCCCTGGCCGCCCGTCCGGCCCCGGCGGTTTCGCCCGCGCAGGCGGCCTCCCCTGCGCTCCGCACACCCTGACGCCCCGTTCATGCAGCCCGTCCCCCGAAACCGCACGGCCACCCTGCCCGACGCACAGCGGATCACGCCGGCGGCCGACGTGCCGGCCTGGCGCGATTACCTCACGCTGACGAAGCCGGAGATCTCGTTTCTGGTGACGATCTCGGCGCTGGCCGGCTTCCTGCTCGGCTCCCCGGACGGCGTCGACGGCTGGCGGCTGGTCTTCACGCTGATCGGCACGTTGCTGACCTCGTGCGGCGTGAGCGTGCTGAACCACCTGTTCGAGGCGGATCTGGACGCGTCGATGCGCCGGACGATGAACCGCCCGCTGCCGGCCGGACGCCTCTCGCCGCAGGCCGCCCGCACCTTCGGCTTCGTGCTCGCCGGGGCCGGGATCGGCATCCTGTGCCCGCTCGTGAACCCGCTGACCGCCGTGCTGGCCATCGCCACCGGGGTGCTCTACCTCTACGTCTACACCCCCCTGAAACGCACGACGAAGTACAACACGCTCGTCGGCACGATCCCCGGGGCGCTGCCCGCACTCGGGGGCTGGACGGCCGCCACCAACTCCCTCGGAGCCGGCGGCTGGGCAATCTTCGGCATCCTGCTGGCCTGGCAGATGCCGCACTTCCTCTCGCTGGCCTGGATGTACCGGAAAGACTACGACCGGGGCGGCTACCGGATGCTTCCGGTCGTCGAGCCGGACGGGCACTCGACGGTGCGGCAGACGCTGGGCTTTACGGTGCTGTTGCTGGCCATCAGCCTGACGCCGGCGTGGCTGGGCTTGCTGAGCGGCGTCTATGCCGTCGGGGCCGCCCTGATCGGGCTGGCCTTCCTCAAACCGGCCATCGACTTCTACCGGACGCGCTCGGTGCAGGACGCCCGCCGGGTGCTCAAGGCGTCGATCTGGTACGTCCCCGCCCTCGTGTTGCTGATCGTGGTGGACCGGCTGCTCTTCTGATCCCCCCTCCCACCCCGCCGACGTTCCCGCCCCTTCCATGGCCGTTCCCGCCGTTGACATCCGCGACCTGACGCACCGATACGGCGCTCATGAGGCCCTCCACGCGGTCACGCTGACGGTTGCGCCGGGGCATCTCTACGGCCTGCTCGGCCCCAACGGCGGCGGCAAAACGACGCTGTTTCGCATTCTGTCGACGCTGCTGCGCCCGACCGGCGGCGTCGCACGCGTCTTCGGCCTGGACACCGTCGCTGAGCCGGACCGGGTGCGGCGACGCCTCGGGGTGGTCTTCCAGCAGCCCGCCCTCGACGACGAGCTGACGGTCACCGAAAACCTCCGGTTTCACGGGGCGCTCTACGGCCTCTCGGGCACCCGGCTGCGCGAGCGCATCGAGACGCTGCTGACCCTCTTCGGGCTGGCCGACCGCCGCCGGGACCGCATCAAGACCCTCTCGGGCGGCCTCCAGCGCCGCGTGGACCTCATCCGTAGCCTGCTCCACCAACCCGACCTGCTGCTGCTCGACGAGCCGACGACCGGACTGGACCCGGTGGCCCGGCGGGCGTTCTGGCAGCTCCTGCATCGCATCCGGCGGCAGGAGGGCACGACCATGCTGCTGGCCACGCACCTGCTCGACGAAGCCGACCCGTGTGATGCCGTGGGCATCATCGACCGCGGACGGCTGGTAGCCCAGGGAGCCCCGGAGGCGCTCAAGGCTGCCCTGGGGGGCGAGACGCTGTGGATCGAGACGAGTGACCCGGCCGACCTGCGGGACCGCCTGCACGCCCAGTTCGGCCTGGAGGCCCGGATCATCGGTTCGGCCCTGCAACTCGCCTCGCCCGACGCGCCCGCGCTCCTCTCCCGCATCTACGAAGCCTTCGGGGACCGGATCGACCGCGCCATGATCCGCAAACCGACCCTGGAGGACGTCTTCATGACCCACACCGGCCACCGGCTCGACCCGGCTCCGGCCGATGCCATGCTGGAAGGATGACACCCGGAGCGAACACCGACGCGCCCGAATCGCTCTTTTCGACCGCTCTCGGCCGCCCGACGGCCCCCTGAGTCCTTCCCGGCTTATCCCCGCAACCGCTCCATGACCCTGTCCGCCCCCGCCGTCGCCGCCCTCTGGAAGCGCGAGATCATCAAGTTCGCGCGCGATCGCAGCCGGCTCATCGGGGCGCTCGCGCAGCCGCTGGGGTTCTGGCTGCTGCTCGGCCTCGGCTTCCAGCGCACGTTCCAGATGCCGGTGGCCACGGCGACGGAGGTCGGCTACATGGAGTTCCTCTTCCCCGGCATCATCGCGCTCATCCTCCTCTTCACCGCCATCTTCTCGACGATCTCGACGGTCGAGGAGCGCAAATCCGGGTTTCTCCAGGCTGCGCTGGTGGCGCCGACGCCGCGCACGGCGCTGGTGCTGGGCAACACGCTCGGCGGCACGACGCTGGCGGTGGTGCAGGCTGCGCTGTTTCTGTTGCTGCTGCCGCTGATCGGGCTGCCGTTCCACCTCGTCGGCCTGCTGCTCGTCCTGCTGACGAGCCTGCTCACAGGGCTGGCCTTCACGGCGCTGGGGGTGCTGATCGCCTGGCGGATGGAGACGACGCGCGGCTTCCACGCCATCATGAACCTCGTGCTGCTGCCGATGTGGTTCCTCTCCGGCTCGTTCTTCCCGGCCGAGGGGGCCGCCCCGCTGCTGCGCTGGGTGATGTACCTGAACCCCGTCACGTACGCCGTGAGCGCGCTGCGGCAGGCGCTCTACTGGCCGGCGGCAGCGCCGGTCGCCGCGGCGCCGCTGTGGGTCTGCCTGCTCGTCAGCGCCGCCTTCGCCGTCGTCATGCTGGCGCTGGCCGTAGCCACCGTGCGGCGGCCGCTGTTCGGGGCGCGGTAGCATCCGGCCGACGCGGCAGCCGGGGTGGCGCAGGAAGCCGCCACGGCCTGAAACGCGACCTGCCGCCGGGGCGTTGGACCGGCATGATGCCTGACGCCCCGCTCCATACCGCCCCCGCCTCGACCGCCGCGACGGCTCCGGTCCGCCTCAAAACGCTGGACCGGGCCGGCCTGGAGGCCTTCATGGAAGCCCTCGGCCAGCCGGCCTACCGGGGCCGCCAGCTCTTCAAGTGGCTCTACCAGAAAGGCGCCACCGACTTCGCGGCGATGTCGGACCTGCCGAAAGCCCTCCGTGCCCGGCTGGAGCAGACCGCCACGCTCGACGCCATCCGGCTGGACCGCCTGCAGACGGCGTCGGACCAGACGGCGAAGGGGCTGTTCACGCTGCCCTCCGGCCGGCAGATCGAGGCCGTACTGATCCCGGATTTCGACGACGCCACGGGCGAGGTCCGGCGGCTGACGGTCTGCGTCTCCAGCCAGGTTGGCTGTGCGATGGGATGCACGTTCTGCGCCACGGGCCTGATGGGCTTCCGGCAGAACCTCACGGCCGGCGAGATCTTCGACCAGGTCTGGCAGATGAACCGGCTCGCCGAAGAACGCTTCGGCAAGCGCATCACCAACGTCGTCTACATGGGCATGGGCGAGCCGCTGCTGAACTACGAAAACGTCCTTCGCAGCCTCGACCTGCTCACCCACCCGGACGGCTTCGGCCTGGCGCCGCGCCGCATCACCGTCTCGACGGTCGGGCTGGCGCGGCGCATCAAGCAGCTCGCCCACGACGCCCCGCGGGTGAACCTCGCCGTGTCCCTGCACGCCCCCACCGACCCGAAGCGCAGCCGCATCATGCCCGTCAACCGCTCGGAGGCCACCGACCTGACGGCGCTCCGGGAGGCCATCCGCTACTACACCGCCACCACCGGCACCGGGGTCACGTACGAGTATTGCATGTTCCACGGGGTCAACGACACCGACGCCGACGCCCGCCACCTGGCCGAGGTCGTCCGCTGGGCGCCGAGCAAGGTGAACCTGATCATGTACAACCCGGTCGAGGGCCTGGGCTTCACCCGCAGCCACGAAGACCGGCTCAACCGCTTCATCCGCATCCTCGTCGAGGAAGGCGTGACGGTGACCGTGCGCCGGAGCCGGGGGCAGGACATCGACGCCGCCTGCGGGCAACTCGCCGTGAAGGCATCATAGAGCCGCCGACGGTTTCGATTGTCGCGGCTGCCTCGTAGCATGAACCCCGGTCCCGACGCACTCGCCATCCCCTCTGCTCCATGGAACCCCGCCTCGACCAGATTCGCAGCGGCCTCGCCCGGTGGCTGCTTGGCTTTTTCGGCACCGTCCTCGGCTTCCTCGTCCTGCCGAAGCTCTTCCGCTTCACCGCCCGCCGCTTCCTCTTCGGCTTCATCGCCGAGGTCGTCACCATCATGCTGGCCGGCCTGCTGACCGAGAAGGCCGTGGAGATGCTGGAGCGGAAGGAATGACGGGAAAGACGAAGGAGGAAGGTCGAGGGTCAGCCTCTGGATCCGTTCTCCCTGCCGCCCCTGGACCTTCGTCCTTCACACGTCTCCCCCCTCCCCATTCTGCCCACCCGTCCGACCGCCCCGACCATGGAGTTCCTCAACCCCAACGACCGCCCGGACAAGATCGGCGTCATCACGCACGGATCGCTGAACAAGGGGGTAGAGATGAAGCTGGATGCCGGGCGGACGATCGAAGACATCGTCGCCGGCACGTTCGTCGTGATCCAGGGCGAGCGCTACGATTTTTTCTCGATGATCACGGACGTAGCCATCGACGCGGCGAACGAGTCCATCCTGCTGCATCCGCCCGGCCCGGAGGACGACCTGCTGCGGCGGGTGATGCAGGGGATGGGGACGTATGCCGTGGTCTCGCTCAAGCCGATGCTGATGATGCCCAACGAGCGGCATCAGGAGCTGTCCGAGGAGCCGGCGCGGTCGGTCAAGACGATCCCGGCGCACTTCTCCGTCGTCGCCCGTGCCACGGACGAGGACGTCGCCCGCGTCTTCGGCAGCGAGGCCAACGACCCGCGCTTCTTCCACGTCGGCGAGCCGATCGGCATGGAGGGGATCCCCGTGTGCATCGACCTGGACCGGCTCGTGGAGCGCTCGAACGCCGTCTTCGGCAAGACGGGTACGGGCAAGACGTTCCTGACGCGGCTGCTGCTCTGCGGCACGATCAAGACAGGCAAGGCCGTCAACCTGATCTTCGACATGCACTCGGAGTACGGCCTGAAGGCCCGGCAGGAAGGCAAGGAGGGCGACGCCGCCTTCGTCCGTGGCCTGCGCGACCTGTTTCCGAGCAAGGTGCAGATCTTCTCCCTGGACCCCGAGGGCACCCGCCGCCGCACGAACGTCTCCCCGGATCAACCGGTCTACCTCTACGCCGACCAGATCGACCCGGAGGACATCCTGCCGCTCCAGGACACGCTGAACCTGAACGCGACGGCGGCGGAGAGCAGCTACCTCGTCAAGAACAAATACGGCAGGGACTGGCTGCGCCGGCTGCTGGAGGTCGAGGGGGAGGAGATCGCTGCGCTGGCCAACGAGGTGGGCGCACACGAGCAGTCGATCGCCGCGCTGAAGCGGAAGCTGGCCGCGTTCGAGGGGTACGACTTCTTCAAGACGAGCACCCCGGGCAAACGGACGGACGTGCTGGACGCACTGCTGGAAGCCATCGACGCCGGCAAGTCGGTGGTGCTGGAGTTCGGGCGGTACGACGACCTGAAGGTGTACCTGCTCGTCGCCAACGTCATCACCCGCCGGATCCGCGAGGCCTACGAGCGCAAGACGAGCCGCTACCTGCAAACGGGCCGTGAGGCCGACAAGCCGCGCCAGCTCATCATCACCATCGAGGAGGCGCACAAGTTCTTGACGCCCGGCATCGCACGGGAGACGCCCTTCGGCAAGATCGCCCGGGAGATGCGCAAGTACTTCGTCTCGCTGCTCGTGGTCGATCAGCGGCCGAGCGCCATCGACGAGGAAGTGCTGAGCCAGATCGGCACGAAGCTCGTCGCGCAGCTCAACGACGAGAAGGACATCGGCGCCGCGCTCGTGGGCACGCGCGACGCCTCGGCGCTGCGCCAGGTGCTGGCCTCGCTCGACTCCAAGCAGCAGGCGCTGCTCCTGGGCCACGCCGTGCCGATGCCCATCGTCGTCAAAACCCGAACCTACGACGAGGCCTTCTACGACGCCATGCGCACCGACGCCCATGGCGTACCCGCACCGCGCTCGTTGGCCGAAGCGAAACAGCGGACGGACGACTTGTTCTATTAACCGCTTCGGGCTGCTGGCTGACGGCTGCTGGCTGTGGGCGGCTGGCTGCTGGCTTCGGGCGGCTGGCTGACCGCTGACCGCTGACGGCTGACCGCTGACCGCTGACGGCTGACCGCTGACAGCCGCACAGGAGGAAGTCCCCGCAGGGGGCGGTTTCCTCGCCGGCGGCGACATTCCGGTCACGACCCCGCCGCCCCGTCCTCGCCCTGCCCGGCGCTCAGGGCCTCGATGGGATACCAGCGGGCTTCCGGCTGCACCTCCGGGTCGAGGGCCGGCCCCGGGTCGTCCCAGCCCATAGTCTCGACCCGCATGAGCGGTTCGACGTGCATGGTGCCGGCCGTCAGGATCTGGCAGGAGAGCCGCACCTCCCCGAGCAACTTTTGCGCGTTGAGCTTCTCATACTCGGCGCGGGTCATCGTGGAAGGCTCGCCCTCGAGGAAGCGGACGCGGCAGGTGGTACAGCGCGCACGGCCGCCGCATCGGTGCCCGATGTCGACGCCGCAGGCCTCGATGGCCGTCGTCAGTCGCTGGCCGTCGTCGACGGTGAAGGTGCCGGCACCGGCGATGGTGAGGGTTGCCATGAATCTCGTTCAAGCTAATGGAAACACGTCAGACGCGGGGGAGGATACGACGCCGGCCGCCCTTCCGGCAACCCCGGCCACTGGCCCTGTTCCGTTTGTAACAAATGCGCGGGCGGTGGAGTAGTATGCCCGATGTTCGGGGGAGCGCCCGGGTGAGAGCCCGTCTGCATCTCCGCGCTCGCCCGTGCCGCGCTCTCCACCGTGTGGATCCCATCGTTGCCGCATGCCCGCCAAGCTGATCGCCCGCTCCTCTGAAGGCGCCCGCTTCCTGCTGTTGCAGACGCGGGGGCACTTCCTGTTCGTGCTGGCGCTCTGGGCGATGCTCTACCTCATCGGCCTCGGGTACCATCTGTTCGTCTGGAGCACCGGCGCGCTGACCAGCCCCCTGCTCGAGGTCGTCTACAATGCCATCGTGCTGTTCGACTATGCGCTGCTGTGGCTGCTGATCGCCTCGCTGGTCGAACGGCACCGCGCCGCTCCGACGAAGGCGTTCTGGCACACCGTGCTCATCGGGCTGTTGCTCCTGGGCGCCGGGCTGCTCATCGCGCGCGTGGGCCGCGTCACGAACATCGTCGACAACCCGACGATCGACCTGCTGGGCTTCGAGTACGAGACGGGCGTGCCGCTGACGCCGGTGACGGTGCTGAAGATGAACCTGCTGAGCCTGATGCAGGTGGGCTTCGCCTTTCTGCTGCTGGCCCGGTTCCGCCACCTCGTCCTGTTCAAACGCACCAGGCGCAGCCAGCGGAACTGGTATGCCATGCTCGCGCTGATGATCGTGACGTCGCTGACGACGTTTACGATGACGGCGGCCGAAGAGGGCATCGGCGAGTGGCGGATTCCGACGGTGATCGTCCTCGTCCCGGCCGTCCTCCTGATGGTCGTCAACGCGTTCCGGCTGTCCTGGATCGTGTTTCTCTCGTTCCGGCAGAAGCTGGCGCTGATCGGGCTGACGCTGGTGCTGCTGGCGATGCTGGCGGGGGGACAGGTCCTCGGGCATGGCTTCTTCCTGATGGATGCGACGGACTACCTCTACCACTACAGCTATCCGCTGGCGGTCTTCACCGAGCAGGCCTTCGTCTTCAGCATCCTCTACGGCACCACCGCCCTCCTCTCGCTGCTGTTCCACCTTCCCACGACGGGCGACTTCCAGCAGAAGGTGGGCGAGATGGCCGCCATCCAGTCCCTCACCAACCTGGTCAGCAAGGTCTTCGACTCGGAGCAGCTCGTCTCGACGATCGTCGCCTCGCCGGTGGAGGCGGGCTCGGCCCAGATGGCCTGGCTGGCGCTGACGGACCTGCAGAGCGGGTCGTTGCGGCCCCGGGTGGTGGCCACGCACGGCGTGGACCCTGCCCGCCTCGCCGCCCTGGTGGACACGTGCGCCCTGTACGAAGACCTCGGCACCCGCTCCGGGCCGCTGGTGCTCGACGAAGCGCCGGCGGATCATCGCGTGGAGGCCCGGCCGGGCGAAGGGCTCGGCAGCCTCGTCGGGCTGCCGCTGGTGGCGCGGGACGAGATGCTCGGGGCGCTGTTCATCGCCAAGGAGGTGACGCACGGCTTCGAGCAGGACGACCTGGGGGCGCTCACGGCCTTTGCCGCGCAGGCGGCCCTGGCGCTCGACAACGCACGGCTGTTCGAGGAGCAACTGGAGAAAGAGCGGCTCACGCGCGAGCTCGACATCGCCCGGGCGGTGCAACGCAAGCTGCTTCCGCAGCGGGTGCCCTCGATCGACGGCGTCACGCTGGCCGCGTCGAGCGTCTCGGCCCAGGAGGTCGGCGGGGACTACTACGACTTCGTCCGCCTCGACGAAGACCGCCTCGCGCTGATCGTAGCCGACGTCTCGGGCAAGGGCACCTCGGCGGCGTTTTACATGGCGGAGATGCAGGGCATCTTCCACTCAATCAGCCATCTGGCCCGCACCCCGCGCGAGTTCCTCACGCACGCGAACCGGGCGCTGGCCGCCTCGCTCGAACGCAACGTCTTCATCTCCGTCATCTACGGCATCCTGGACGTGCGCCGGGAAGAGCTGGTGCTCGCCCGCGCCGGGCACTGCCCGGCCGCCGTGATCCACCTCGATGGCGAGGCCCGCTACCTGCGCACGCAGGGCCTCGGCCTCGGCCTCGACCGCAGCGACCTCTTCGCCCGCACCCTCGTCGAGGAACGCCTGACCCTCCAGCCCGGGGACGTCTTCGTCCTCTACACCGACGGCGTCGTCGAAAGCCGCAACGCCCGGGGCGAGGAGTACGGCTACAACCGCCTCCTGGAGGCGCTGCGCCGCCATCGCCACGAAGACGCGCCCGACCTGCACCGGGCGCTCCTGGCCGATCTGCACCGCTTCCTCGGACACGACGCCTACGACGACGACATGACGCTCATGGTCCTGAAATGGCACGGGATCCGCCTCGCCAGCGCGGCGTCGGCCCACCCTCAGCAGCCGGAAAAACCCGCGGACGAACCCGCAATGGTACCGGAAAAGCCGTAACTTGCAGCCTTCGCGCCGGCCCCTCACGGGCCTCCCTTTCAGGATACATCGCGCCGCCTCATGAGCAACTTTTCCGTTGGCTTTCGCTCCGTCGGCCCCGTGCAAGTACTCGACCTCAGAGGCGAACTCGACGCCCATACCGCGTCGGAGCTGGAAGCCGCCATCCAGAAAGCCCTGGAGGAGCAGAACACCCGCATCGTCGTCTGCGGCGAGAACCTGCAGTACATCTCCAGCGCCGGGCTGGGGGTGTTCATGGCCTACATCGAGGAAGTCCGGGAGCGCGGCGGGGACATCAAGATCGCCGGGCTACAGTCGAAGGTGTACAACGTCTTCGACCTGCTGGGCTTTCCGATGCTCTTCGACATCGTCGAGACGGAGGAGCAGGCCATCGAGAAATTCCGGGAGGATGCCAACGGGGTGCCCCCCACCACCGCCTAGCCCGGACGCGCCGCCCTGCCTCCCCCACCGTGATTCCCGACGCCGTGGCCCGCTCCACCTACACGCTTCAAGTTCCGAGCTCGACGCGCCACCTGGAGCAGGTGCGTCAGTTCGTAGCGCGGCACGCGGCAGCAGCACAGTTCCCGGAGGAGGCCGTCGAGGCGTTCAAGATTGCCGTGGACGAAGCGTGCACCAACGTCATCAAGCACGCCTACAAGGGGAACGAGACGCACCTGATCGACATCGCCGTGATCGTGGACCCGGATCGCTTCACCGTACGCATCCGGGACCAGGGGGAGGCGTTTCGCCCGGAGGAATACCAGACGCCGGACATCTTCAAGCTGGCCCGGAAACGACGCGCCGGCGGCTTCGGCGTCCACATCATGCGCCGACTCATGGACCACGTGGAATACCGGACGCGCGGCCGGATCAACGAAGTCCGGCTGACCAAGTATCGGACCGGGGACCGGGCCCGCAACGGGGCGCCGCCGGCCCCGTCTCCGTCGTAGCGCGGCCGCTCAGACGCGCCCCTTGTAGAGCGAGACGATGCCGAAGGTCAGCGGGCGGGCGTGCAGGTCGTGGAAGCCGGCGGCCTCCAGTTCCGCCAGGAAGGCCGGCCCGTCGGGGAACGCCTCGACCGAGGCCGGCAGGTACGCATACGCCCCGCTGTCCCGCGAGACGGCCTCGCCCACGCGCGGGAGCACGTAGCGCGTGTAGAGCCGGTAGAGTTGCTTGATCGGGAAGGCCCGCGGGCGGCTGAACTCCAGCACGACGATCGACCCGCCGGGCTTGAGCACCCGACGGATCTCCCGAAGCCCGCGCTGCAGATTCTCGAAGTTGCGCACGCCGAAGGCCACGAGCACGGCATCGAACTGGCGATCCGAGAACGGCAGCCGCTCGGCATCCCCGCGCTGCAACACGATGCGGTCGTCCAGCCCGAGGCGGGCCAGCTTCTCCCGCCCGAAGCGCAACATCTCCTCCGAGATGTCGATCCCGACGACCTTCTCCGGCTCCAGGTCCAGGGCCTGGATGGCGAGGTCGGCCGTGCCGGTGGCCACGTCGAGGATGCGACGCGGGTGCTCATCCCGCAGCAGCCGCACGGCCTGCTTGCGCCAGTACTGATCGATGCCCAGGCTCAGCAGGCGGTTGAGGACGTCATAGCGCGGCGCGATGGCGTCGAACATCGACTCCACCTGCGGCTTCTTGCCTTCGACCTGTCCGATGGGAGGGTGGTTGTGCATGGGTACGTCCGGGCGCCGCCGGCTCAACTCAGTAACTGCGTCAGCTTCAGGAGCTCGTAGTTGATGTTCTTTTTACGGCTCCACACGTTTCGCATGGAGGTCAGTTTCACCTCGTTGTTCACGATGCCCACCATCACCCCGGAGTGCCCTTCGAGCAGCGCCTCGACGGCGGCGGCGCCGAGCCGGCTGGCGAGCACCCGGTCCCGCGCCGTGGGCGAGCCGCCGCGCTGGGTGTGGCCGAGGATGCAGACGCGGATGTCGATGTGGGAGAACGCGCCGTCTTCGAGCAGGGCCTGCTCGATCCGTTGCGCCCCGCCGAGTTCCTCGCCCTCGGCGACGACGACGATCGAAGACCGCGTCTGCGCCGACATCAGCGAGTGGATACGCTCCTTGATCTCGTCCAGTTCGACGAGTGTTTCGGGGATCAGCACCAGCTCCGCCCCCCCGCCGATGGCGCAGTTGAGCGCGATGAAGCCGGCATCTCGCCCCATGACCTCGACGAGGAACAGCCGGTCGTGCGCATCGGCGGTATCTCGAATACGGTCGATGTTCTCCAGCGCCGTGTTGAGGGCCGTGTCGTACCCGATGGTTTCGTCCGTCCCGAACAGGTCGTTGTCGATGGTACCGGGGCAGCCGACGATGGGGATATGGTGTTCTTCGGTGAAGATGGACGCTCCGCGGAGCGTTCCGTCGCCGCCGATGGCGACGAGGCCCTGCACGCCGGCCTCGCGCAGATTGGCTGCCGCGCGGGCACGGCCTTCGGGCGTCTGAAAGCGTTTGGAGCGGGCACTTTTCAGGATGGTGCCGCCCTGCTGCACGATGTTCGAAACCGAACGGCCGTCGATCTCCACGAAATCCCCCTCGATCATCCCGGCATAGCCGCGCCGGATGCCGATGACCTCCAGATCGTGAGCGGCAGCGGTTCGCACGACGGCCCGCACACAGGCGTTCATGCCGGGCGCATCGCCGCCGCTGGTGTACACACCGATCCGTTTCAGGGTGTCCATACGTGGTGGGGAGTTGATTGGGGGAAGAAAAGAAGCGCCCAGAAGCCGGATCTCCGGCCGCCGGGGCGGGCCCTCCGGGCCGCCCTCCCGTGCAGGCTATCCCTTCGTGCGGTCAGCAGCTCACCCACGCGGCGCCAGCGGGCGCGCTACCACAATGCCCACCTGGATCGTGTTGTTCTCCACGTAGGTTTGAAGATCCGGCGAAACCTTGACGGCGCCCGAGGTGGAGGCATGCAGCAAACCGGTCCGTCCCCGGGCGTCCCGGTAGACCAGGCCGGTGTGTGTGACGTCCAGCCCCTCCAGGCTCGTCGCCAGCGCCACGATGTCGCCCGGCTCCAGGGCGGGATACACCTCGCGGATGCGGTCCTGGGGGATGTAGTAGAGCGCCAGGTCCGCCAGATCGGCTTCCATGGCCCGGATGCCCTGAAACAGCGAATCGTCGGCCGCAAAGCGGGGGTAGCTGTCTCGATGGCGGCTCATGAAGTTGAGCTGCTTCTCCAGCGGCTCACCGCCCAGTTCGGCGGTGATGTTTCGCACGATGCCCCGCGCCTCGTTGTCTGCGATCCACTCGGAGAAGTAATGCAGCCGGCTACAGTAGCCGTTCATCCGGCCGTCGCGGTAGCGCTGCTCTTCGATGTGCCGGGCGAAGGTGTCGAAGCGATAGTCCTGCCGGGCAATGCCGCGAGCCATCGCCAGCACGGTTTCGACGAAGAGCACGCAGTCGAATCCGTCGAAGCGGAGCACCAGGCGCTCCTCGGGCGGCTCGTCCAGCAGGCCGGCCCGGTACGGCGTGCCCACGAACTGCTCGCCGACGCGTTGCATGATCTCGCCGATGGGGCGCTCGTGCAGCGCGTGCTCGCGGGCATACGCCATCACCCGCCGGAACGCCTCCCGGTCCGCGTCGGACGCGACGGCCGCGGGCAGCGCCGCCGGGACGACGCGACCCGCCTCGCCGCCGGGGGCGGGCGTCTGCGGCCGGCACCCGACCAGCGCGACGAGGGAAACCAGGATCGTACCGAGCAACAGGGCGCGCATGAGGCAGCGGATGGCGGATGGAACGGATGGCGGTGGGGTTACCAGGAGGCGGCTACCCGCAGCGCCTGGCGCAGGCGGCGGAGGTAGTCCTCCCGCGGGATCTCGATGCCGCCGAAGCGGGCCAGGTGCTCCGTCCGGTACTGGGTATCGAGCAAGACGAACCCGCCTCGCCGGAGCCGGTGCACCAGATGGACCAGCGCCACCTTCGAGGCATCCCGCACACGGTGAAACATCGACTCCCCGAAAAAGGCTCCCCCCAGCGCCACGCCGTACAGCCCCCCCGCCAGTTCCCCGCCGTGCCAGCACTCAATGCTGTGCGCATGGCCGAGGACGTGCAGCCGCTCGTACGCGGCGATGAGCTCCGCAGACAGCCAGGTCTCCTCCCGATCGGCACAGGCACGGATGACGGCCCCGAAGGCCTCATCCGCCGTCACCTCGAAGCGCTCCTGACGCACGAGGCGCGCCACGGACCGGGGTACGTGGAAGGCGTCGAGGGGGAGGATGCCCCGCGGGTCGGGGGCAAACCAGTAGACGGCGTCCTCCTCGTCGGGGTCCGCCATGGGGAAAAGGCCGTTCGCATAGGCATAGAGCAGCCGTTCAGGCATCAAGTCGAGCACCATGGCCCCGTATCCGTCGGCTTTTCACAGGGAAGGTCTGCGTGTGAATCAGCCGTTTGTATCTTGACGACAGCCACCAGGTTCACCACAACCGCCCGCTCCCGTGTCGACCCATCCCCTGCCCGACGGAACCTACCGCGCTGAGGTAGGCGACCGCACCTTTGATCTGCGCCTGGAGGGAGGCACCCTCTTCATCGACGACCGCCCTGTCTCCTATTCGTTCGAGCCGCTGTCCGACGCCTGTTTCTCGCTGCTGCTGGAAGGCCGCAGCCTGCCCGTCGTCGTGGAGGAACTGCCCGGCGGCCGGCTGCGCGTCACCGCACGCGGCCGGCGGGCGGAGGTCCGGGTGAAAGACGAGCAGGACCTGCTGCTGGAGCGCTTCGGCATGGCCGGTGGGAGCACGGCGGCGGAACGCGAGGTCCGCGCCCCCATGCCGGGCCTGGTGCTCTCGGTGCAGGTGGAAGCCGGACAGACGGTTCGCAAAGGCGATACGCTGCTGGTGCTCGAAGCGATGAAGATGGAGAACGAACTGCGGGCACCGGGGGAAGCCGTCGTGGCCTCCGTGCACGTCGCACCGGGCGACGCCGTCGGGAAGAACGCCTTGCTCGTCACCTTCGCATAGCCCTCACACGCCCGTGTCGATCCTCGTCACCGGTGCCACCGGGTTTCTCGGGGCCGAACTGACACGCCAGCTCGTGCATGAGGGCGCCCGCGTGCGCA
Organism: Roseithermus sacchariphilus; assembly: GCA_003285105.1. Classification (GTDB taxonomy): domain Bacteria; phylum Bacteroidota; class Rhodothermia; order Rhodothermales; family MEBIC09517; genus Roseithermus; species Roseithermus sacchariphilus. The sequence goes on from CP030158.1 coordinate 4,143,816, forward strand.
TCCTGTGCCGCCCGACGTCGCGGCTGGACCTGCTCGGCGAGGCCGCCGCACACGTGGAGGTGGCCGAGGGCGACGTCACCGACCCGACCAGCCTGCCCGCGGCGCTGCACGGCATCCGGCAGGTCTATCACGTGGCCGGCTACGTCGGCATGGGCGGGCGGCGCGACCGCGAGCGGCTCTTCCGGGTCAACGTCCGGGGCACGGCGCACGTGGTCGATGCCGCCCTGGCGGCGGGGGTGGAGCGGCTGGTGCACACGTCGAGCATCGCCACGCTGGGCAGCCCGGCCATCCCGCAGGACGGCGACGCGCTCCTGGACGAGACGGCGACGTGGCAACCGGGCCGCTCCGCCACGGTCTACGGCTGGTCGAAGTACCAGGCCGAGTTGGAGATCCATCGCGGCATCGCCGAGGGGCTGGACGCCGTCATCGTCAACCCGTCGCTCATCTTCGGTCCGGGCCGCCCCGGCGAGAACACCATGCGGATCGTAGAGCGCGTGCGGCGCGGTACGCTGCCGGGCATCCCGCCGGGCGGCACCAACGTGGTCGACGTCGCCGACGTCGCCGCCGGGCACCGTCTTGCGATGGCCCGCGGCCGCACCGGCGCCCGCTACATCCTCGGCAGCGAGAACCTGTCCTGGGCGGCCATCCTCGGCACGCTGGCCGAGGCCTTCGGCGTCGAGCCGCCGCGCTTCCGGCTCCCCGGGACGCTGCTGCTGGCCTCGGCGGTGCTGGCCGAGGCCACCGCCTGGCTCACGCGCCGTCCCGCCCCCCTCACGCGCGAGACGGCCCGTACGGCCATTCAGACGCGGCGATACAGCAACGCCCGGGCCGTGCGCGAGCTGGGCTGCTCCTTCCGCCCGTTCCGGGATACCGCCGCCCGCCTGGCCGCTGTCCTGAACGCCTGAAGCCGATCGCGCTCAGGGCGCCAGCTGCACCTCCACGCACCGCGGGCAATCCAGCCAGGGCTCGGCCGGAATGTGGGGCAACGCCCGCGGACTGACGCCGCGCTCGAACACCGGCCGGAACAGCACCTCCCCCTCCTGGTGCGCCTCGCCGCAGGTATGGCAGGCCGCCCGGCCTTCGAGCCGGACGGGCGTGTACCCCGCCACCACCCAGCCATCGTGCCCGACGTGCGTCGCCAGGCTCTCCAGCGCCGCCCGCACCGTCTGCGATTTGTTTCCGCCGTAGTAGGTCCTGGCCAGCCGTTCCAGCAGTTCCACCGTGGCGGCGTCCAGCGTAAAGTTGAGCCGCTTCATGGGTCCTCCGGTTGATCGGTGTTCCTCCGGTTGATCGGTTCTTGATGCCACACGGGATACCCGGAATGCCCGGGACCTCAGGCCACCGCCGACGCGGCCTTCACCCGGCAGGCGTGACGTCGTTGCCAGTTGCGCCCGTGCCCGGCAATCAACAACACGCTGCCGATCAGCGTGAGGCCGGTGCCCCACCCGTCGCCCAGCACGTCGTGCCCCAGCAGGGCCGCCGCCACGATGATCGCCAGCCCGCTGCTCAGCAGGCCGAGCACGCCGCGGTCGCGGTGCTGCCGGTATCCCGAACGGGCCGCCAGCGCGGTCGTCGGGACCAGCAGCACGGCCAGCACCAGGTGGAACCCGTCGTGCACCGCCGCCAGCGTGGACCACAGCGGAGCCACCGCCAGCGCCACGGGAAGCAGCAGACAATGCACGATGCACAGCCCGGACAGGGCGATGCCGAGGCGATCCCAGCCACTCCACTTGATGCGGATTCCAGACGAGGCCATGAGTCAAGACGGGGTCTACGCGGATGCCACATGCGCCAAAGTGTGTACTCAATACACACTGCGCGGTCTACGCTCCGCCACACACCCGGATCCCGTCCGGCCGTCCTCGCCGATGCAGATGGCGTGAATCCCCGCAGGAACCCGATTCAGCCCGGGACGCGCATGGCGACGGGATCCCACCGGATGGGGTGGCCGTCGCGGTAGCTGAGGTTGGAGAGCAACGCCGGCGCGGCGGCCCGGTACCCGAAGACGGCATCTTCGAAGACCGGCCGGCCGTTGCGCATGGCCTCGAAGAAGTAGGTGAAATGGTCGAAGCGGTCGTCGTAGCCGCGCGGCACGCGGTAGGTGCCGGCGGCCTCCACCTCGGGCGCCACCGGCCGCGGGTGCGTGGCCCGATACTGTTCGGCGAAGGCCTTCTGCTGCGCCTCGGAGAAGGTCCGCACGGAGTTGTAGCCCTCCAGCACCTCCTGCGCCGTATGCCGGTGCATACCGACCTGCGACAGACGCAACTCACCCCAGTCCACCTCGATCATCCCCTCGTCGCCGATGAACCGGAAGCTGGAGCCACCGCCCCCGCCGTCGACGAAGTTGACCTGGAGCGCCAGCGTGAACGGCGGATGGGCCGGCGCCTCGGGATAGTCGAACAGCGCCATGTGCACGTCCGGCACGTCGCGGCCGTCTTTCCAGTGGCGGAGCCCGCCCGTCGCCATCACGCGGGTCGGGCCGAGGGCGTCGAGGACGTAGTGAATGGCGGTGAACAGATGCACGTACAGATCGCCGGCGACGCCCGTGCCGTAGTCCCAGTAGTTGCGCCAGCGGAAGAAGCGGACCGGGTCGAACGGCCGCTTCGGAGCCGTCCCCAGGAAGCGGTCCCAGTCGACCGTCTCCGGCGAGGCGTCGGTGGGGATCGAGTACTGCCAGGCTCCAATGGACGAGTTCCGGTTGTACCGGGCCTCGACCATGTTGAGGGTGCCGATGGCCCCGCCGGCAATCAGGTCGCGCACCTTTTCGTAGAGCACCGAACTGGCGAACTGGCTGCCCACCTGGAACACCTGCCCTGTCCGCTGCTGTGCCTGGATGACCGCCGGCCCCTCCTCGATGGTGTGCACCATCGGTTTCTCGCAGTAGACGGCTTTGCCCGCCTCCATCGCCTCGATGGAGATCGGCCGGTGCCAGTGATCGGGCGTGCAGACCAGCACGGCGTCCACGTCGTCGCGGGCCAGGATCTCCCGGTAATCGACGTACGTGGCGACGTCGGGGCCATACACCTCCCGCGTGCGCACCCGCCGGCCCTCGTAGAGATCGGCCACCGCCACCAGCTCGACGCCGGGCACCTGGAGCGCGGTGTCCGTGTCGATGAAGCCGATGATGCCCATCCCGATCGTCGCGATCCGGATGCGGTCGTTCGGGGCCACCACCGGCATCGGGCGGCGATCCAGCGTGCGGGTTCGGCTCGCCCAGGCCGTGTAGCCCAGGCCGGAGGTGACGACGGTCGTCGCAGCGATCTTCTGCAGGAAGCGACGGCGCGAGGCGGAGGGATCAGCGGTGTTCATGGAAGCCGGGGCATCGTGACGGGGACACAGTGCCCGGCCGGAGCCGCAATGCCCGGCCGGTTTCGCTATGTACGATGCACACGGCACCTCTGCAAGCCGTCACCCCCGGCCCCGCCGGGGCCGGCACGGTGCCGGCTGCGTGCCGGCTCAATCCGGGCTCTCGAAGAAGATGTACGAGGTGGAGTAGTCGCTGAACTCGAAGTAGACGCGCTTCTCCCCGTCATCGACGACGCCGTTCAGGTTTTCGTCGAGCACCCCGTAGCCGAAGCGATACGGGCGCGACTCCTGCCCGCGCGTCGCCGTGGCGGTCGTGAGCTTGTCGATCTTCAGGAAGCGCCGGACGAGCACGTGACCGGCGTAGACCTCCAGCACCCCGTCCGTGCCGGTCCAGTTCTGGATCGAGCGGCCGATGCGGTTCTGCGATTCCTGCGTGCAACCGGGCGCGGCGGCCAGCATCAGCAGCAGGCCCGGCAGCAACACGACCGGCCGCCGCAGACCCGGCCACCGGCATCTCTGGTTCGTCATGTTCATGGGATGATCCGATGGGTTGAACGGTTCAGCGCACGACGCGGGCGTCGCGGAGGCGGTAGTACATGCCCATCGGATCGTCCTCCAGCAGCTCCAGCGTGCCGATGACTTCGATGGGGTCGTAGGTGAACGGCACGGCCTCCGTCGCCACCACTTCGATGAGCGACTCGGGACCGCCGGGCATGCAGAAGAAGCAGTTGGCGACGGGCGCCGCGCTGAGGATGAAGTGCTGCTGTTCGGCCGCCTGGTCCAGCGGCATCATGAAGCCGTTGAGCCGGACTTCCTTCCCGGCCAGGGCCTGCACGGGCGGCTCGAACCGGGGCACGAACTGCTCCTGCTCGCCCCGGACGATCTGCACCTGGGCCAGCGTATCCCAGGAGATCTGCTGCTGGGCCAGCACGGCACCGGGGGCCAGCCCGAGCGCCATCACGAGAAGCCAGATTCGATGCATAGCGTGGTCGATGCCTTCGGTTAAGGTACGCGCTGGCCGTTCCAACCGCCGACCCGACGGAAGGCTCCGGCATGAAGCAAACAGTTCCAACGCCGTTCCCCCGGACAGCCGCCTCCGCCCGCCCCGTTCACCCCCGGGCCAGCGTCCGGGCAATGTCGGCCCGGTACGCCTGGAGGGCCGGGATCAGCGCGGCCACCAGGCCGACGGCGACGGCCAGGAGGATCAGCGCGCCCTCGGCGTCCACCCACGTCCAGCCGGTCAGGTCCATCTGCTGCGCCTGGCGGACGCGCGCGCCCAGGGCGGCGGCGGCGCCATGCCCCAGGAGCAACCCGACCGCGGTGCCGGCCAGCGACAGCATCACGCCTTCGAGCAGGATGTGCCCCATCAACATCGCCCGCGAGGCCCCGAGCGTCCGCATCATGGCGAGGTCGTACCGGCGTTCCTGCAACGCGGTCGTCAGGGCGACGAAGACGCCCAGCGCGGCCGCGACGATCAGCAGGATGCCGAACGCCCGGATCGCCTCGATGCCGACCCCGAGCAGGTTCGTCAGCCGGCTGATCTCGAAAGCCGGGACGGCGGCCTGCAGGTTGGTCTGGCTGTTGATGAACCGGGGGAAGAGCGCCTGCGCCATGGGCGAGCTGTACTGAATCAGCAGGGCGGTGTATTCCCGACCGGGGCGGTGGGCCGCGGCTCCCGCGCCGTCGCCCGGATGAGTGCCGGCCGCTTCGTCCCCGTGCAGCGCCCAGACCGTCTCGGTGCCGGTGAGCACGAGGCGATCCAGCACAGTGCCGGTGGGCGCCAGGAGGCCCACCACACGGAGCGGGTGGGCTCCGTGGGCCTCGCCGCCTGCGGACAGGCCATGAGTGCCGGCGAAGGTGTCGCCCACGGTCAGGCCGGTCTCGGCGGCCACCCGCGCGCCGAGCACCGCCTCGTACGGCGCCTCCCACAGCGTGCCCGCCGCCACCTCCGCGCCGTAATGCTGCGGATAGGCGTGCGTCGTCCCCACGATGCGGTAGCCCCGGAAGCTGTCGCCCAGCGAGAGCGGAATGGCCTGCCGGACGGCCCGGTTCTGCATCACCGCCTGCGCCTCGCGGACGGGGATGTTGCCCGTGGGCGCATCCATGTGGTAGATGCTCGCGAGGATGAGCTGGAGCGGACTCCCCTTGGCGCCGACGACCAGGTCGATGCCCTGCGCGTTCCGCGTGAGCCGATCCTCCACCTGCCGCCCCAGCAGCAGGAGGACCACGATGGTCGCCAGACCCAGGGCGAGCAGCAGCACGTTCAGCAGCGTCAGCAGCGGCCGGCGGCGGAGATAGGAGAAGCTGAGCGAGAACAGGTTCATGACATCGCAAAAGACACGATCAACGGGACGATCTCGTCAGGCCGAAACGGGGGGCGCCAGTTCAATCCGTCGCTCGAAGCGCTCCTGCACGCGCCGGTCGTGCGTGGTGACGATGAGCGTGGCCCCGATGGCCTCGGCTTCGCGGAAGAGCAGGTCCAGCACGCGGGCGCTGCGGACGTCGTCGAGGCTGGAGGTCGGCTCGTCGGCCAGGAGCAGGCGGGGGCGGTTCATCACCGCCCGGGCGATCCCGACGCGCTGCCGCTGGCCGGTGCTGAGTTCGTCCGGGAAGGCGCCGGCCCGGTCTTCGAGGTCGAGGTGACGGAGCACCTCACGCACGCGGGCGCGATCCTGCGGAAGCCCGGCCAGGTAGGGCGCCAGCAGCAGGTTCTGCTCCACCGTCAGCGTCGGCAGCAGGTGGTTCTCCTGGAACACGATGCCGATGTGCCGCCCCCGGAAGCGATCCAGCGCATCCTCCCGTAACGCCCCCAGGTCCTGATCCGCCACGACGACCGTCCCCTGCGTGGGCCGCAACAAGCCTCCCAGGATGTGCAACAGCGTCGTCTTGCCGCTTCCGGAAAGCCCCAGCACCAGCCAGCGCTCTCCCTGGGCGACCTCGAACCGGGGCAGATCGAGCACCGGTGTGGTGCCGTACACGTGACGAACCTGATGAAGACGTACCATACGAAGCATCGCGCCCGCCGCGCCCGCCCCGGTCCCCGAGGCGGGCGCCGGCGGTCGCCGGGCTGGATCAGTCGGTGATGACGAGCGGGAAGTCAACCTGTACGTCCGTCTCCCCGGCATCGTTCTGCTTGGGGGTGGGGTTGTCCGGGGCGGCTTCGTCGTAGTGACGCAGCACCACCCGCAGCGCCGCCCCGCCGGACGCCGTCGCATCGCCCGCCACGGTGAGGGTGAACGTCAGCCCGAGGGGCAGGTTGTTGCGGTCCAGATCGCGGTCCGACACGGTCACACCCGTCGCACCGGTCACGGTGTACTGGAACTGATGGGCGTAGTCCTCCTCTTCCACCTCCTCCGTGATGTTCTCCGGCGGATCCTCCAGGTCGTTGTACAGAGCCACAGACCCGGTGTAGGTCTGTCCGGCCGTCAGCGTGAGGGTCTGGATGTTGTCGATCACCGTATCGCCGTTGGAATCCTCGGCCGTCACGGTGATCGTCCGGGTCGAGGCCCCCGCCTCGGTGAGCGACAGCACGACGCGGGTGATGAGTTCGCCCTCGCCGGCATCGTCTTCGGGCTCGGTCGTGTCGCACCCGGCCAACAGGACGCCGGCGACGAGCAGGGGAAGCAGCAGGATGTGGGATGTGCGGATGACGTATGGCATGGTTCTATGAGTCGTTGTCTGGCAATGAGAGGGACATCGTGAGGCAGCGCGGGCACCGTCGGTCGGCGCCCCGCTCACTCTCCGATCGGGACCTGCACACGCACGATGACGTTGCGGCCCGGATCGTCGATGAAATAGCGGAAGCGACTGAGATAGTCGCGGTAGGTGGTGTTCAGCAGGTTTTCGATCTCCAGGCTGAACGCGATGGGAACGGATCCCAGCCTCCATTCCGTGCGGTAGCCAAGGCCGAAGAGCGCGTACCCGTCGGGCGGCGGAGCAAAGTCTGCGCCCTCCGGGTAGCGGGTCTGCCGGCGGACGAGCCGGGCCGTGGCCTCCAGTTCCGAGGCCGGCAGCACCCTCCAGCGCGGCAGGCGCCAGGTGGTCCGCAGGCCGAGGCGGTCGGCCGGCATGTAGATCAGCGGCTCGCCTGTGTCGAGGTTGTCCCCGCGGAGCAGCGACGCCGAGAGCCCCACGTCCAGGAACGGCGCGAGCGTGTAGGAGAAGGCGCCGTCGACGCCGCGCAGGACGGCATCGGCCTGGGCATACCGGAACGCCGGGAAGACGCCGCGGATGGTCACCTTCGGCTCGGCTTCCGGGAAGGGGAAGATGAAGCCCTGCATCCGGTTGTGGAACAGGCTCACCTCCAGCCGGCTGCGAGCCCCGATGTGGCGGAGCGTCGCATCGACGTTGAGGCTGCGCTCGGTCGTCAGATCCGGGTTGCCCACCTCGAACTGCGCCGTGCCGTGATGCACGCCGAAGTTGTAGAGTTCGTTGACGCCGGGCGGCCGCCAGGCCGACCCCAGGTTCATCGCTACGGACCAGGTCGGCGCGAACTGCCAGATCAGCCCGAGCACGCCGGTGACGCTCTGGTAGCGATGGGTCCGTGCCACGAAGCCACCGCGCTGCCCGTTCTCGCGCGGGTAGGCCCGCAGCCAGCGGTAGTCGTAGCGCAGCCCGGCGTCGACGGTCCAGCCGCCCCGCACCCAGGTCTCATGCGCGAAGACCCCGCCCGTCACGGCCCGGAAGTTCGGGATGAGGTAGCCCACCTCGTTGTTCACGTTGGCCTGGTTCATCACGCTCAGGCCAACGGTCCCGAACACCTGCCCCACGGGTCGGTGCTTCAGCTTCGCGTCGAGGGTGTGCGTCTCCAGCGTCAGGTCGAAGGCCGGTTCGCGGCCGGGGTCACCCGAGCGGCTGTGTGCGTCAAACTCCTGCCGGTGGTTCTGCTGGAAGCCGTAATGCACCTCCAGCCGGTCGCCGGCGGGGAACCGGTAGTGGCTCTTGAAGGCGAGCAGGTTGTGGCGGATGGTCTGCCGGGGCGGTTCGATGTCGAACGAGAAATCGTACTCGACGGCCGGAGCGCCCCGCTCGATGGCGGCCCGGAGATCCTCCAGGTTGCCGATGTGCGCGCCCTTGTAGATGCCGAGATCCGTGCCGAAGTGGCTGACGTCCGCTTCGAAGCCCCAGGGGCCGGCGTGATAGCCCAGCGCGACCGACAGATCGCGCTCCTCGAAGGCCGAGTTGCGGATCACGTAGTCGGGGGTGTGGGCATCGCCGGCACGGCGGTAGCTGGCCTGCACGCGCGCGCCCAGGCCCGGCACCGCGCGGGAGCCCCCCTCGATCAACAGCGACCCGGCGCCCTGCCGGTTGTTCGAGTAGGCGTTCAGCATGGCCAACCCGTTCAGCCCCGGCACCTCGGGCAACTCGCGCGGCTCCACGCGGATGACACCGCCGATGGCCCCGATGCCGTACTCGACGCCGGCAGCCCCGCGCACCACTTCGATGCGGGCGGGCGAGAACGGGTCGATCTCCGGGGCGTGCTCTCCCCCCCATTGCTGCCCTTCCTGCGGCACCCCGTTGTTGAGCACCAGCACCCGCTGGCTATGCAGCCCCCGCACGACCGGCTTCGAGATCGCCGGACCGGTCTCCATCGTCGTCACGCCGGGCAGGTCTTCGAGCGTCTCACCCAGCGTCTGCCCCCGCGCCCGGTTCAGCGCTTCGGCCTCCAGCACCGAGACGGACCGCTGCGAGTACGTGAGTTCGTCCTGCGCGTCGCGCTCGGAGGTCACCACCACTTCCTCGCCCTCGATGACGTCGGGCTGCAGGAGCACCGTCAGCCGCACGTTGTCCGTGCCGAGGTCGAGCGTCCGCGTCTCGGTGCGGAAGCCGACGTAGCTGAAGGTGAGCGTGTAGGTGCCGGGCTCCAGCGGTGCCAGCACGAACCGGCCGTCCTCGTTGGTCACGGTGCCGCGCTGGAGCGCCGGGATGACCACGTTCACCCCCGGCAGGGGGGCTCGGTCGTCACGGCTGAGCACCTGTCCGGTGATGGCCTGCGCCACCACCGCACCCGGCACGAAGGCGCACATCGCGGCGAGCGCGATGGCCAGGGCGTTGTGTCTCATGGGGCAAGGGGCGTATCGGATCGCAACCGATCCCGAGACGATCGCCAGGGGCACGGGCACCGCATCGGGACGATCGCCCCGACATGCCTGTGACCTGTGCGAACGACATCGGACGTGGCGTCCGGCCTCGGAAAAAGCCGGAGCGCCGCTCCATCCGGCAGGCGGGCCGCTCGGCCCATCTGCTACCGACGGAATGGATCAGCCCCGTGCCGGCGGCCCCCGGATCAGCACCCGGATGGGCCCGGCATCCCGCGGGCGGGGGGCCTCCGGGAGATGGTGGGTGAGGGCGACGGGCGCCGCGGCCACCACCGGATCCGGCAGTACCGCGCGCAGGAGGACGCCGGCGCACAACGTGCAGACCGGAGGCTCGTAGGCCTCATCCCCCAGCAGAAACCCGCCCTCGTGCCCGCCGTGCGGACAGAGCTCCGCCAGCCGCGCGGTCCAGGCATCCTGCAAGCCCTGCCATACGAGTGCGTGCTGCACCCGGTGCGCCATGGGGGCCAGCAGGCCCCCCAACAGAAAGGCCCCGAGCAGCAGCCGGGCCATCTGTCGGCGTCGGTGTAAGCCGGGCATGAGCGGCAGGAGTCGGAATGGCGAGGCGGCAGGCAAGCCCCCTCACAACGCGCCATCAGGGGCCCGGGGTTCCACCGCCGCCACGTCCGCTGCTAGTGCCGTGTCAAGGATCATCTGCCGGGTAGGATGGTAGCTTCAACAATCGCTCACTCCTGAAGCTACTTCCTGCCATGGCCAAAAAATACTGCGTCACGCTCAATGACAACGAACGTCAGCACCTCAATGGCCTCATTGAGCGGCGTTCAAAAAGCGCCTCGCCCGTCAAACGAGCCTTCATGCTGCTCAAAGCAGATCAGAGCCAGGGCGCACCGGCCTGGACCGATGAACGCATCGCCGAAAGCTACAACGTCAGTGTCCGAACCGTCGAGCGCTTACGCCGGCGCTTCATCGAAGAAGGCTTCGAGGTGGCTCTCTACGGCAAAAAACGCGAACCGGTTAAAGAGAAGATCTTCGACGGGCAGGTCGAGGCTCATCTGGTGGCCCTGCGCTGTTCAGAGCCGCCGGAAGGCTTTGCCCGGTGGTCGCTTCGACTTCTGGCTGACCGTATGATCGAACTCGGTTACGTCGAATCGATCTCGCATGAGAGCGTGCGGCAGTTGCTTAAAAAAACGAACTCAAGCCCTGGCGCGTTAAGTCGTGGGTAATTCCTCAAGCCGATGCCGCCTTCGTCTGCCAGATGGAGCAAGTGCTCGATGTCTACGCCCGGCCCTACGACCCGCTCCGACCGGTTGTGTGCCTCGATGAAGCCCGCAAGCAACTCATCAGCGAGGTGCGGCAGCCCTTCACGAGGGCCGACGGGGTGCGGCACGTGGATTACGAGTACAAACGCGAAGGGACCCGCACGCTCTATATGCTCTGCGAGCCGCTGGGCGGCTTCCGGAAGGTGCTCGTCACGGAGCGTCAGGACCGTTTGACGTGGGCTCGTGTGGTGGCCCACCTCGTTGAAGACCTCTATCCAGACGCCGAGACGATCACGCTGGTTCAGGACAACCTCTCCGCGCACACCGTCTCGGCGCTCTACGAGGTCTTCGACGCCGAGCGCGCCCGGCGCATCGTGCGCAAGTTGGAGGTGGTCCCGACGCCGGTGCATGGTTCGTGGTTGAACATGGCCGAGATCGAGCTTTCGGTGCTGGTTCGTCAGGGTCTCTGTCGCCGCATCGGCAATGCATCGCAGTTAGAGGGCGAGATCGCCGCCTGGTACGAGGCGCGCAACGCAAAGCAGCGGGGTGTAGACTGGCAGTTCACCACGGCGGATGCGCGGGTGAAGTTGAAGCGGCTATACCCGTCGATTATAACTTGACGCAGCACTAGCGCATCTTCGCCTCGCCGGGGGGCAGGGCCAGGGCGTAGTCGGCCTCCACCTCGCCGCGGGCCATCTCCCGCAGCCGCCGCTTCAGGAGCTGCCGGCGGAACGCGCTGATGTGGTCGACGAACAGGATGCCGTCCAGATGGTCGAGTTCATGCTGGATCACCCGCGCCAGCAGGCCATCGGCCTCCAGCACCTGCGGGGTAAAGCTACGATCCCGGTACTCGACGCGGATGCGTTCCGGCCGCCGCACGATCTCCCGGATCTCGGGGATGGACAGGCACCCCTCCTCGAACTCGGTCGTCTCCTCGCTCTCCTCCGTGATCGTCGGGTTGATGAAGACCATCGGCTGAGGCGGCACCTCCTCGTCGACCTCGTCGGCCATGGGCGTCAGATCGACCACGAAGAGGCGCTCCGTCCGTCCGACCTGAGGCGCGGCCAGCCCGATCCCGGAGGCGCCATGCATCGTCTCGATCATGTCCTCGATGAGCTGCTGCAACGCCGGGCCGTTTTCTTCGACGGGATCCGCCGGACGGCGGAGGATGGGGTCACCGTAGACGTGGATGGGAAGCACCATGACGCGTTCTGACAGGGAATGGGGAGGGGCAAACGGCCGCCCGCATTAACGAGCATGCGCCCGAAAGGTGCCGGGCAGGGGCCGCGTCGCCGATCAGGCGTCCAGGTACTCCTGGAGCAGGATCGCGGCGGCGGCGGCATCGACGCGGGCCTTGTCGCGCCGGGCCTTGCGGCGGGCGCCGGCCTCCAGAATGGCCTGCCGCGCGCGCTGCGAGGTGAACCGCTCGTCCCACTTGACGATCTCGACGCCGCGAAGCACCTTGCGCAGCCGGTTGATGAACGCCTGCACGGCCTCCGTGGCCTCGCCCTCCTCCCCCTCCGGCGTCAGCGGCCAGCCGACGACCAGCACCTCGATGCCCTCCTCGTCGTGCAGTTGCCGCAGCGCCGCGACGGCCGCCTCCGGGGCGTACGTGCCGTAGGGGCGGGCAAAGAGCCGCAGCGGATCGGCCACGGCGATGCCCACCCGCCGCCGCCCGTAATCCACGCCGACCAGTCGCGGAGGAGGAGGAAGCATATTCAACCGGGATGAGACGTGACGGGGCATCCCGCGCCGCGACCGGAGCGCGTGCCGCACGCCAACGGATTTCTGCCGTCCCTCTCGACCACCCCCTCGTCCACCCGCCCCTCGCGCACGCCGCTCACGCCGTAAGGTTCGCTGCCTGCCGGGCCTCGGCATGGTGCCCGTCGCCCGCTGCACCGGCATCGGCGCTGCCATCGGGAACGTCATAGTCCAGTTCGGCGAGCGGCTGCTGTAGTACCTGCTTGATCCGCTTGCTGGGCTTGAAATGCGTCTTGCGCCGACTCGGGATGAAGACCGTTTCGTTCGTCTTCGGGTTGCGCGCCTTGGGCTTGGCCTTCGTCTTCTTGACCTCGAACACGCCGAAGTCCCGCAATTCGATACGCACCTCCGGGTCGGCTTCGATCATCATGGCCCCGAGCGCCTCGATGACGGCATTGACCCAGGGCTCGCTCTTGTAGATCGGTTCGTTCATCAACTCCGCCACGCGGCGCGAGACGTCTTTCTTGGTGAGGGTGTCCATTCGTTTTGACATGACGCGGATTCCTTGTTCGGGTAGCGGCTTCTGGAGTCGAATCGAGGATCTGAAAGAGACAGCGACAAGGGACGTGCTCGCGCCGCCCCCGCCCGACATGGATGGAAGTCAGCCGATCCGGGACGGGGAGGATACCACGCATTAACCGGTTAAAAGCCCGGCCCTTGAGGCAAAAGGATACCTCACCCAATCTACAATCCTATCACACAGAATCAAGCGCCGGCACGGACGGGCTTCCACGCTCCGACCGCCGGCGGGCTCTCTTTCTTCCGTCACTCCTCGAACCGGTACACCCCGTAGATGCCCGGGATGCGCTTGAGCCGCTCGATGAGCCGCCGCAGATGCTCCAGGTCGCTGACGTACAGCACCACCGTTCCTTCGAAGACACCGTCTTCCGACTCCACCGTGATCGAGCGGATGTTGGTCTTGAGGTTCTTCGAAATGACCGTGGTGATGTCGCTGACGATCCCGACCCGGTCCTCCCCCATGATGCGGAGCGCCGAGACGAAGTGGACGTCCTTCTGCCGGCTCCACTCGACCGGCACGACCCGGTCCGGGTGGTTGATGAGCAGGTTCGGGGCATTGCGGCAGTTGACGCGGTGGATCTTGATGCTCCCGTTGCGGCTGACGTACCCGAAGACGTCATCGCCGGGGATCGGGTTGCAGCAGGAGGCATAGCGGGTGACGATGTCCGTATGCGGCTCCCCGTCGATCATGAGCGCCGGCTGCCCGTTCGACTGGGCCGAATCCAGGAAGTCCTGATACTCCAGCCGCAGCGTCGGCTCGGGCGTCGAGGCACGCGCCTCCTCATCTGCGGCGCGCTCCGTCTCGCCCTTCTTGATGAAGCGAATCAGGTCCTCGACGTCGTAGAGCCCGCTGCCGATCTCGTAGAAGAGTTGCTGCGTGTCGGGGAATTTGAGCTGCGTGGCGTAGCGATGGAGCATCTGCTCGTCCACCTGCAGGTGCGCACGCCGGGCCTTCTTCGTCCAGAGCTCCCGGCCCACCTCGACGGCCTTCCGGCGCTCCTCGTTGATCCAGTGACGGATGCGGCTCTTGGCCTTGTGGGTGACCACGAACTTCATCCAGTCCTTGTTCGGCGTCTGCTTCTTCGAGGTGATGATCTCGACCTGGTCGCCGCTCTTGAGCTTGTAGGAGAGCGGGACCATCTTGCCGTTGACCTTCGCCCCGATGCAGTGGAACCCCACCTCCGTGTGCACCTGGAAGGCAAAGTCGACGGGCGTGGCGCCGCTGGGCAGGCTGAGCAGATCGCCCCGGGGCGTAAAGACGTAGATCTCCTCCTGGTAGAGGTTGAGGCGGAATTCCTTGACGAACTCCGTGGCCTGCTCCGGGCGCGGGTTTTCGAGCAAGTCACGCACCCACGAGAGCCATTGTTCGAACTGCGGGTCGGCCTGCTGGACGCCCTCCTTGTACTTCCAGTGGGCGGCCACACCGCGCTCGGCCACCGCGTGCATCTCCTGCGTGCGGATCTGCACCTCCACGCGGCGCCCTTCCGGACCCAGCACGGTGGTGTGGAGGCTCTGGTAGCCGTTGGACTTGGGGACCGAGATGAAGTCCCGGAAACGCTCCGGGAGCGGCTTGTACAGATCCGTCACGATGGAGTACGCCCGCCAGCAGTCCTCCTTGCCCTGACGGTCGCCGCGCTGCAACACGATGCGGATGGCGAACAGGTCGTAGACTTCTTCCAGCGGCTTGTTCTGCCGCTTCATCTTGCGGTGGATAGAGTAGATGTTCTTCGAGCGGCCGTAGATCTGGAAGGCCAGGCCGTGCTCTTCGAGGCGCTGCTTCAGCGGCTCGATGAAGCGGCGGATGTAGGCTTCCCGCTCGGCCCGGGTGGCCTGCAAGCCGTTGACGATGGCGTAGTAGGACTCGGGATCGAGCACCTTCAGCGCCAGATCCTCCAGCTCGCTCTTGATGGCGAACAGACCGAAGCGATGGGCCAGCGGCGCGAACAACTCGAGCGTCTCGCTGGCGATCTTGAGCTGCTTCGGCTTGGGCAGGGAGTCGATGGTGCGCATGTTGTGGAGCCGATCCGCGAATTTGACCAGGATGACGCGGATGTCCGAGGCCATCGAGAGCATCAGCTTCTTGACGTTCTCGGCCTGGCCCAGCTCCCGGCTGTCGAACACGTCCCGGATCTTCGTCAGCCCGTCGATGATCCCCGCGATCGTCTCGCCGAATTCGGCCCGGATGAACTCCAGGTCGATCTCGGTGTCTTCGACCACGTCGTGCAGCAACGCCACGGCCACGCTGACGTCGTCGAAGCCGATGTCCTTCGCCACGATGGTGGCCACCTCCAGCGGATGGCTGATGTACAGCTCGCCGGAAGCGCGTCGGTCGTTGCGATGCGCCCAGTAGCTGATCCGAAAGGCGCGGCGAATCAGCGCTTCGTCGAAGCCCGGAAGGGTTTCCCGGCACACCTTCAGCAAGGCATCGAACTGTTCCTGATACTCCGGGGCAATCGTCAGGTCGCTGCCCTTCAAGATGGTGGAGGCCTCGATCATCGGCGGGCTCTCATTGGCTCCTGCAAAAACGGAAACGGTATGTCTTGTACTCCCGAGGGGGGGGCAGTTTCCGCACGCAGCCGCCCGGCCCCGAACGAGAAAAGGCACCGCCGCCGCAGCGACCGTGCCTTTTTCCCGAAGCAGGGTAGAGCAGGGCAGCGGAGCGGGTCCGCGCCTCAGCCGTCCTTCTTCTCGTCGTCCGCCTCCGGCGCTTCCTCGTCGGACGCTTCGGGCGCTTCGGGCGCTTCCGCCTCGGGCGCTTCCGCCGCGGGCGAATCGACTTCCTCGGCGGCGGGCGTCTCCCGGGCCGCTTCCGTCTGCTCGGAGGCCGGCGCCTCCGTGGCCGGCGCCTCCGTGGCCGGCGCCTCCGTGGCCGGCGCCTCCGTGGCCGCCTCAGTGGCTGCGGCGTCCTGCACGGCCTCTACGGCGTCCTCGGTCGCCTCCGGGGCTGCGGTGGCGGTGGCCGCCGCGGCGGGCGCGGCGGCGGCACCGGACCGG
Source organism: Roseithermus sacchariphilus (assembly GCA_003285105.1). GTDB lineage: Bacteria > Bacteroidota > Rhodothermia > Rhodothermales > MEBIC09517 > Roseithermus > Roseithermus sacchariphilus. The sequence goes on from CP030158.1 coordinate 4,159,711, forward strand.
CGCCGGCGGCCCCGGCCGCCTCCGCGCCGCGTGCGCTTGCGCCCGCTGCCGGCGCTGCCCTCCGGCTTGACGTCGTTATAGTCCACCAGCTCGATGATGGCCATCTCGGCACCGTCCCCGGCACGCTGGCCGAGGCGCACGATGCGCGTGTACCCGCCCGGACGGTCGCCGATCTGCGTGGCGATCTCGCCGAAGAGTTCTTTGACGGCCGCCTTGTTCTGCAGGTGACGGAAGACCTCGCGGCGGTTGTGCGTCGAGTCCACCTTGGCGCGGTTGATCAGCGGCTCCACGTACATACGAAGCGCCTTGGCCTTGGTCACCGTCGTCGTGATCCGCTTGTGCTCGATCAGGGCCGTCGACAGCGCGGCCAGCGTCGCCTTGCGGTGCGCGCTCGTCCGCCCCAGCTTGTATCCTTTATTACGGTGTCGCATCGGAAATATCAGGTTTCAGCTGCCAGCAACCGGCCGGCTCGTCTCCAACCGCCGACTCCTGCGCTCGGGGTTAGGGGGTTTTCTCCATGTACTTTTCGACGTCCATGCCGAAGTGCAGCCCCCGCTCGTCGAGGACCTGCACCAGTTCCATGAGCGACTTGCGCCCGAAGTTGCGGAACTTCAGCATCTCGGACTCTTCCCGCCGCACCAGGTCGCCGATGTTCTTGATGTTGGCGGCCTTGAGGCAGTTGTGCGCACGCACCGAGAGGTCCAGCTCGTCCACCGGCTGGGCCAGCAATTCACGGATACGCTGCACCTCGGCATCGACCTCCTTCTCCTCCGGCGCGGGCTGCGGCTCGCTGTCCATCTGGATGAAGAGGTTGACGTGATCGCGCAGGATGGCGGCGGCCTGGGCGAGGGCTTCTTCCGGCTCCACCGAGCCGTCCGTGGTGATCTCCAGCACCAGGCGCTCGTAGTCGATCTTCTGCCCGACGCGGGTGGGCTTGACCACGTACTTCACGTTCACGATGGGCGTGAAGATCGCATCGATGGCGATGATGCCGATGGGGTCGTCGTCCTGCTTGTTTTCATCGGCCGGGACGTAGCCGCGGCCGCGGCCCATGCGCAGTTCGATGCTGAGGCGGGCATCGTCGGCCAGCGTGGCGATGTGATGCTCCGGGTTGAGCACCTCGTAGTCGTTCGTGGCCTCCCCGATGTCGCGAGCGGTGAAGTCCCCCGGGCCTTCCAGGACGAGATGGATGTTGCTGTCCATCGCTTCGTTGGCCTTGAAGCGGACGCCCTTCAGGTTCAGGATGATTTCCGCTACGTCTTCGGTAACGCCGGGGATGGTCGAGAACTCGTGTTGAACGCCATCGATCTTGATCGCCGTGATGGCGACGCCTTGCAGCGAGGACAGCAGCACCCGCCGCAGCGCATTGCCGATGGTGACGCCGTAACCACGCTCCAGGGGCTGCACCACGAACCGTCCGTAGGTTCCGGTGGCTTCTTCTACCTGGACACCGTCCGGCATCTGAATCGCGTAGTTGCTCATATCAAGTTTAACCAGCTTTGTGGTTGCATGGAAGCGACCGAAGGCGGGCCCTCGGTCCGGGTCCTCGCCGTGCCACCGCGCAGCCCCCCCAGCGGAGGGTTGCGGCCCGGGTCATCCCTACTTGGAGTACAGCTCGACGATGAGCTGCTCGCGGATGTTCTCCGGGATGTCCTCGCGATTCGGCATGTCCAGGAACTTACCGGTCATGGTGTCCCGGTCCACTTCCAGCCAGGGGTACGTACGGCGGCTCCGCTGGACGGACTCCACGATGGCCGGAACGCGGCGGCTCCGGGGCCGGACGGCCACGATGTCGCCGGGACGCAGCTGGTACGAGGGGATGTTGACGACCTGGTCGTTGACCAGGATGTGCCCGTGGCTGACGAGCTGCCGGGCCTGCCGGCGCGTGCGGGCAAAGCCCAGGCGGTACACCGTATTGTCCAGGCGAGCTTCCAGAAACTTCAGCAGGTTCTCGCCGGTGACGCCTTTCTTGCGTGACGCCTTCTCGAAGAGGTTGCGGAATTGGCGTTCCAGCAGCCCGTAGGTGTACTTGGCTTTCTGCTTCTCCTTGAGCTGGACGGCATACTCGCTCTCTTTCTGCCGGCGGCCACGGCCGTGCTGGCCGGGCGGGTAGGGCTTGCGTTCCAGGGCCTTGCTCGGCCCGAAGATCGGCTCTTTGAACCGACGCGCAATCTTCTGTTTGGGGCCTCTGTATCGGGCCATGTTGGGTCTCCTCTCGTTTGTCTAAACGGTGAATGCGGGACAAACGTACGAACGCGCCCACGGCGCATCCGTAACCGGTCTCATGCCAAAGCGACCCCGACTCACCGACCCGCAGGGGCACAGAGAGCCGGAGGCGAAGCGTCCTCAGACGCGGCGGCGCTTCGGCGGCCGGCAGCCGTTGTGTGGAATGGGGGTTACGTCGCGGATCGAGGCGATCTCCAGCCCGACGCCGGCCAGCGCACGGATGGCCGATTCGCGGCCGGAACCCGGGCCTTTCACATAGACATCGACCCGCCGGAGGCCGAGATCATAGGCTTCCTGCGCCGCGGCCGAAGCGGCCACCTGCGCCGCATAGGGCGTGTTCTTGCGGCTGCCCTTGAAGCCCATCTTCCCGGAGCTGGCCCACGAGATCGTGTTGCCGTACTGGTCCGTCAGGGTCACGATGACGTTGTTGAAGGTCGCCTGGATGTGGGCCTGCCCGTTCTGTTCGACGACGACGTTCTTCTTGCGAACGGCGCGGCCTCCTTTTCTCTGTCGTTTCGCCATGGTAGGGATAAGCTGTCAGCGTTCAGCATGGGACGATCAGCCGCCGCCCCCCGTAACGGACGGCTGGGCGCTGATCGCGCAGCATTACTTCTTCGGTGCCTTCTTCTTGCCGGCAACCGTCTTGCGGCGGCCCTTGCGCGTACGCGCGTTCGTCTGGGTACGCTGCCCGCGCACCGGCAGGCCGCGGCGGTGGCGCAGCCCCCGGTAGCACCCGATGTCCATCAGCCGCTTGATGTTCATCTGGATCTCCGTACGCAGCTGCCCTTCGACCAGGTACTTGTCTTCCACCAGACGCCGCACCTGGCGCGTCTGCTCATCGGTCCAGGTCTCCGGCTTGGCATCGGGGTCGATGTCACACCGCTCCAGGATCTCTCGGGCCCGGGAACGGCCGACGCCGTAGATCGCCGTCAGCGCAATCTCGCCGCGCTTGTGGTTGGGGACGTCAACTCCAGCAATACGAGGCATAGTTGAATGTCGATTGGCGAATGACACGGCCGAACGGACGCGCGCCGCCCGGAATCTCGTCGTCACTCGGGATTCGTCAGTGGGTTATCCCTGCCGCTGCTTGTGCTTCGGGTTCTTCTTGTTGATCACGTAGATGCGGCCCTTTCGGCGAACGATCTTGTCGTCGCTGCTCCGCTTCTTGACGCTGGCTTGGACTTTCATGAGGATCTCGGTTCGACTGGTCGACGGTTGATCGATTGTGTGCCCGGCAAAGCCTTTGCTGAACGCATCGGACACCGATTGGTTCGAACAGGGGCTTCAGCCCGGCCCTTTCATCAGAATTTCGCGCAGGTCCGGCCGCAGCCGGGGCCTACTTGTATCGGTACACGATCCGCCCCTTGGACAGATCGTAGGGGGACAACTCCACCTTGACCCGATCGCCCGGCAGGATCTTGATGAAGTGCATCCGCATCTTGCCCGAGAGCAGCCCCAGGATCTCGTGCCCGTTTTCCAACCGGACCCGGAACTGGGCATTGGGCAGGGATTCGATGACTTCCCCGTCCTGCTCTATGGCCTTTTGCTTAGCCATGACTCACCTGTGCCTCCGCTGTATAAGGAGCCTCGATGTGTTCTTCGATGTAGGCGAACGTGCTCAGCACCTCGGGCTGCCCGCGCCGCACCACCACCATGTGCTCGTAGTGCGCCGAGGGCAGGCCGTCCGCCGTGCGCACCGTCCAGCCGTCCGGGTCGGTCACTACCTCGGGAGTACGCTGGTTGATCATCGGCTCGATGCACAGCGTCATGCCCTCCTTCAGCTTCCGCCCCGTCCCGCGCCGCCCGAAATTGGGCACCTGCGGGTCTTCGTGCAGCTTCCGCCCGATGCCGTGCCCCACCAGATCCCGCACGACGCCGTAGCCGCGGGATTCGCAGTAGTCCTGCACCGCCGCCGAGATGTCCCCGACGCGATGGCCGTGGACGGCCCGGGCGACCCCTTCGAGCAGCGCCTCGTACGTCACCCGGCACAGGGCCGCCTTCTCCTCGGAGATGGAGCCGACGGCAAACGTGTAGGCATAATCCCCGTAGTAGCCGTCCAGCTCCACGCCACAATCCACCGAGAGCAGATCCCCCTCCTGCAGGACGTACGGCCCGGGGATGCCGTGCACCACCACGTCGTTGACCGAGACGCACAGCGTACCGGGAAACGGCGGCAGGTTGCCCACCCGGTAGCCTTTGAAAGCGGGACGCCCATTGTGGGTCCGGAGGTAGTCTTCCGCGATCGCGTCGAGCTCCGCCGTCGTCACGCCCGGGCGGATGTGCCGCGCCACCTCTCCGAGGGCGCGCCCGACCAGGTCGGCGCTGGCCCGCAGGCGGTCGATCTCGCGTTCGCTTTTGATGTGTACCATCCGTCTCCGTCGTCTGGCAAGGCCGGGGTTACATGCGGCGTCCGCGCACGCGCCCGCCTTTCATGAAGCCGTCGTAGTGCCGCATCAGCAGGTGGCTCTCGATCTGCTGGAGGGTGTCCAGCGTCACCTGGACCATGATCAGCAGGCTGGTGCCGCCGAAGAACGTGGCGAAGCCCGGCGTCACGCCCGCCTGTGCGGCCAGCGCTGGCATGATGGCCACGAAGCCCAGGAAGATGGCCCCCGGAAGGGTCACGCGCGTCAGGATGTTGTCGATGAACTCGCTCGTCTGCTTGCCCGGCCGGATGCCCGGCACGAAGCCGCCCTGGCGCTTCATCGTGTCCGCCATCTCCTTCGGGTTCACCGCGATGGCGGTGTAGAAGTAGGTGAAGAACACACAGATGAAGAAGAAGATGAGCGAATAGCCCAGCCCGAAGATGTCGGTGAACCAGCCGCCGAACTGCTGCCAGAACGCGCTCTCCGGGAAGAACTGCGCCACGGTGGCGGGCACGAACATGATGGCCTGGGCAAAGATGATGGGCATGACGCCGGCGGCGTTGACCCGGATCGGCAGGTACTGCGTGGCCCCGCCGTAGACCTTCCGCCCGACGACGCGCTTGGCGTACTGGACCGGGATCCGGCGCGTGCCGCTCGAGACCAGGACGATGAAGGCCGTCACCAGCGTGAAGGCGGCGATCTCCAGCAGGAAGATGAAGAAGTTGGCCTTCAGCTCGAACTCGTTGAAGAGGGCCTGCGGGAAGAACGCGATGATGCTGGCGGTGATGATCAGCGAGATCCCGTTTCCGATGCCGTTCTCCGTGATCCGCTCGCCGAGCCACATGACGAAGACGGTACCGGCCGTGAGCACGATGACCGTGGTGATCATGAAGAAGGTGGGGCCGATCACCACGGCCTGGCCGGTGGCGCCGTACTGCAGGTTGATGGCGTAGCCGATGGACTGCAGGGCGGTGATACCGACGGTGCCGTAGCGCGTCCACTGCGTGATCTTGCGCCGGCCCTCCTCGCCTTCTCGCTGGAGCTTCTGGATGCTGGGCAGCACGGCCCCCAGCAGCTGAATGATGATCGACGCGGTGATGTAGGGCATGATACCCAGCGCGAAGATCCCGGCCTGCGTGAAGGCGCCTCCCACGAAGAGGTCGATGAAGCCGAAGATGTCGTTCGGGTCGCGGTTGGCGTTGACCTCTGCCAGCACGGCCGCGTCCACCCCGGGCAGCGTCACGTACGACCCGATGCGGTACACAATGAGCAGCCCCAGCGTGTACAGGATACGCCGGCGCAGCTCCTCGATCTTCCAGATGTTTCGAAGGCTCTCGGCTAGCCCAGCCATAACGAACTCACGGTTGTGCCCCACCCGGGGCCGGTGATCTACTGCTCGACGATCGTGGCGCTACCGCCGGCCGCCTCGAGCTTTTCGCGCGCGGTGGCGCTGAAGGCGTGAGCCGACACCTGCAACGCTGCGCTGAGATCCCCGCCTCCGAGGATCTTGACCAGGTCGCTTTTGCGGGCCACCCCGGCCTGCACCAGCACCTCCGGCGTGACGGGCTCGGCCGGATCCAGCCGGCCGTCGTCGACCAGGCGCTGCAGCATGGAGACGTTCACTGCCCGGTACTCCGTGCGGAACCGGTTCTTGAAGCCGAACTTCGGCACCCGCCGCTGCAGCGGCATCTGGCCGCCTTCAAACCAGGCCGGGATGCTGGCCCCGGACCGGCTGCGCTGTCCTTTGGTGCCGCGCGTGGCGCTGTGGCCGCCTCGCCCGGAGCCTACGCCGCGCCCGATGCGCTTACGCTTCTTCGTTGCGCCCTGTGCGGGCTTCAGTTTGCTCAGATCCATGTCGTTCTCGGCTAATGCGCCCGCTCGCTCCGCCCCCCCGCGGGGTCGGCGGCCACGAGACGGACTCGCGTGATGACAGACGTTATCCTTCGACTTCTTCGACCGAGACGAGGTGGTGCACCTTCTCGATCATGCCCCGAAGCTGGGGCGTATCCTCGTGCACGACGCTCTGGTGCATCCGGCGGAGGCCCAGCGCCTGCATCGTGCGCTTCTGCGACGCCATCTGGCGGATGACGCTGCGCACCTGGGTGATCTTCAACTTGGCCATGGGGTCGCTGTCAGCTTGCAGCCGCCGGCCGCCCCGAACCCCGCCGGAACGCTGCCGCGCAGCGCCGGGGCCCGACCGGCCGAGGGCACGGGTTATCCTTCAAATACTTTCTTCAGCGGAACGCCACGCCGACGCGCCACTTCCATCGGGTCCTCCAGGTTGGACAGCGCGTCGATCGTCGCCGCCACCTGGTTGTGCGGGTTGCTCGACCCGAGGGACTTCGAGAGGATGTCCGTGATCCCGGCGCATTCCAGCACGGCGCGAACGCCGCCACCGGCAATCACCCCGGTCCCCTGAGCGGCGGGCTTGAGCAGCACCTTGCCGGCATCCTGCCGCCCGACCACCGGGTGCGGGATTGTCCCGCCCTTGAGCGGCACCGAGATCAGGTTCTTCTTGGCATCCTCGGTGCCCTTGGCAATGGCATCGGCCACCTCATTGGCCTTGCCCAGCCCGGCCCCGACGTGCCCCTGCCCGTCTCCGACCACCACGACGGCGTTGAACGAAAAGCGGCGACCGCCCTTGACGACCTTCGCCACGCGGTTGACGGACACGAGGCGCTCCACCCAGTCCCGCTGGGCTTCTGTCTCACGCGCCCGGCGACGGTTTTTCCCTCTACCTTTTGCCATATCGAACGATTCTCGTTACAGCGTTCAATGAAGTATGCTTAGAATTGCAGACCGCCTTCACGCGCTCCCTCGGCCAGCGCGCGAACGCGGCCGTGGTAGCGATACCCGTTCCGGTCGAAGACGGCCCGCTCGATGCCCGCTTCCCGGGCCCGCTCGGCCAGACGCTGCCCGACGATCTTGCTGACCTCCACCGGCTTGGCGCTGGTATCCACGCCCTCTTCCAGGCTGGAGGCCGCCGCCAGCGTATGCCCGGCGAGGTCATCGATCAACTGGGCATAGATATGCTTGTTCGAACGGTAGACCGACAGCCGGGGCCGCTCGGGCGTACCGCTGATCTTGCCGCGCACGCTTCGCTTGACCCGAAGCCGACGCGCCCATTTCTTCTTGAGTTGCGTTGCCATCTCGTTCTGTGCTGTGCCGGAAGATTGCCGACCCTCCGGCGTGGATGCCTGCGAATGCGGGATGAGGACAAGGCCTCGATACCGTTACGGACGATGCCGTTACCGGGCCGCCGTCTTACCGGCTTTCCGACGGACGTACTCGCCCACGTACCGGACGCCTTTGCCTTTGTAGGGCTCCGGCGGACGCAGCGCGCGGATCTTGGCCGCCACCTGCCCCACCATCTGCTTGTCGATGCCTTCGACCACGATGATCGGGTTCTGGCCGCGCTTGACCTCCGCCACCGAGATCGTAATGCCCTCGGGCGGCAGGAAGTAGATCGGATGCGAGTACCCGAGCGCCAGCTCCAGCACGCCGTTGGACATGGCGGCGCGGTAACCCACCCCGATCACTTCGAGTTCCTTGCGGTAGCCCTCGGTCACGCCGGTGACCATGTTCTGCAGGAGCGACCGATAGAGGCCATGCATGGCCCGGTGGCGCTTCTGGTCGGTGGGCCGTTCCACCAGCACCTCACCGTCTCCGACGCGCACCGTGATGTCAGGATCCACCTGCAGGCGCAGCTCGCCCTTCGGCCCCTTCACCGTAACCGTGTTGTCCGGCGCCACGGTGACCGTCACCTTATCGTTCGTCGCTATCGGCAGCTTGCCAATACGAGACATTGTTCACCTCTTTTATCGCTAATGGTAAAAGACCGCGCGGCGCGCCGGGTTCAGAAGACCTCGGCCAGCACTTCACCGCCCACGTTGATGCGACGGGCTTCCTTGTCCGTCATCACCCCCTGGGAGGTCGACACGATGGCGATACCCAGCCCGTTGCGGACCCGCGGCAGCGCATCGGCACCGACGTACTTGCGCAGGCCGGGCCGGGAGACGCGCTTGAGGGTCTGAATGGCGGGGTTGCCGTCCCGGTCGTACTTCAGGTAGAGCCGCAGCAGGCCCTGCTTGCCGTCATCGACGTTCAGGTAGTTGCGGATGTAGCCTTTGTCCATCAGGATCTGCGTGATGGCGCGCTTGAGCTTGGACGCCGGGATGTCCACGTGCCGATGACGCGCCATCTGGGCGTTCCGGATGCGGGTCAGGTAATCGGCTACCGGATCAGTGATGCCACTCATATGCTGTTGCGGTTGGGGAGCGCCGAGAGCCACGGCCGGAAGCACGCACGCCGGCCGCCCGCCTCGCCACCCGAAATGAATTACCAGCTCGACTTGCGGACGCCCGGGATCTTCCCTTCGAGCGCCATCTCACGAAAGACGATGCGGGAGACGCCAAACTGGCGAAGGTAGCCCCGCGCCCGGCCCGAGATCGCGCACCGGTTGCGGATGCGCACCGGGCTGGCGTTCCGGGGAAGCTTCTGCAGGCTCTCCCAGTCACCGGCCTCCTTCAGGCGGCGGCGCTTCTCCGCGTACTTGGCGACGAGGCGGCGGCGCTTACGATCGCGAGCCATCCAGCTTTTCTTGGCCATAACGTTGCTCTATGGAATCGATGCTACAGGTTCGAGGGAGTGCCCGGTCAGGCGGCTGCCTCCGCTTCGCGCCGGACGAACGGCATACCCAGCGCCTTGAGCAGGGCATAGGCTTCCTCGTCCGTCCGCGCCGTCGTCACGAAGGTGACGTCCAGCCCGCTGATGCGGTCGATGCTGTCGACGCTCAGTTCCGGGAAGATGATCTGCTCCTTGATGCCGAGCGTGTAGTTGCCACGGCCGTCGAAGCTGCGATCCGGCACGCCGCGGAAGTCGCGCACGCGCGGCAGGGCGAGCGTCACCAGGCGGTCGAAGAACTCGTACATGCGGTCCCCCCGGAGCGTCACACTCACACCGACGGGCATGCCTTCGCGGATCTTGAAGTTGGAGACGCTCTTGCGGGCCCGGCGCACCGTCGGGTGCTGCCCGGTCACCCGGCGCAGCTCGTCGATGGCGTCGTCGAGCACCTTCTTGTTCTGCGCGGCCTCACCGACGCCCTTGTTGACGGAGATCTTGACCAGGCGCGGCACCTGCATCGGGTTGTCGTACCCGAATTGCTTCATCAGCTCGGGGACGATCTCCTCGCGGTACCGCTGTTTGAGTCGGGGAATGTATGCCATGACGATAGATGCTTTACCAGGCGGTGATGCCGGCCGGGCAGGGTCAGTCGAGCTCCTGGCCGGTCGTTTTCGCGTAGCGGATCCAGTGGCCGCGGCCCGTCTCCGGGTCTTCGATCCACTTGCGGCCCACCCGCGTCGGGTTGCCGTCGCCGTCGAGCGGCATCACGTTGGACACGTGGATCGGCGCCTCCTGCTCGACGCGGCCGCCCTGCGGCAGCGCCGGCGTGGGCTTGCGGTGACGGATGCGCATGTTGACGCCTTCGACGATGACGCGCTGCTTGCGGGGATACACGCGGAGGACTTTGCCTTCTTTCCCCCGGTCGTTGCCCGCAATCACGCGGACCATGTCCCCTTTGCGCACGTGCAGCTTATTCTGCTTGTTGCTAGTTCTCGGCATGGTTCATTGTGGGATGTTGACGAGGGGCCTGCGGTGCGGATTCCTGCCGGTCGAGGACGCCGGACGCCGCGGCCCCATCAGAGGACTTCGGGGGCGAGGGAGACGATGCGCATGAACTGCTTCTCGCGCAGCTCGCGCGCCACCGGGCCGAAGATACGCGTGCCGCGCGGCTCGTCCTGCTGGTTGAGCAGCACCGCCGCGTTCTCGTCGAACCGGATGTAGGAGCCGTCGCTGCGGCGATACTCCTTCTTGGTGCGCACCACCACGGCGGTGGAGACGTCGCCCTTCTTGACGTTGCCGCCCGGAATGGCGGACTTGACCGAGACGATGATCTTATCGCCGACACGCGCGTAGCGCCGGCCACTCCCGCCGAGCACGCGAATGCACAGCACCTCTTTGGCTCCGCTGTTGTCGGCTACGTTGAGTCGGGTTTCCTGCTGAATCATGGCCTATCACGTTTCGATTGTCGAATGTCGTTCGTCGAATGGAGCCATTCGCCCTTCGACATTCGGAATTCGACAATGAGGGTTTACTTCGCGCGTTCGATGACTTCGACCAGGCGCCAGCGCTTGTTCTTGCTCAGCGGGCGGGTCTCCATGATGCGCACGAGGTCCCCCTCGTGGGCCTCGTTGTTCTCGTCGTGCGCCATCAGCTTGGTCGTCTTCTTGATGAACTTCCCGTAGATCGGGTGTTTCACCTGCCGCTGGATAGCGACCGTGATGCTCTTGTTCATCTTGTCGCTCACGACGAGGCCGATGCGCTCTTTGCGTGCGTTGCGGGTCGGTTGTTCCATGGGAGTCTGTGTCTGGCTTGGTGAGCCGTGAACCGTTTCCTCACCAACTACCGGTGACGCCGGCGTTCAGGCACGAGGCCTGTTTACTGGCCGGCGGGTTGACGGGTACGCTCGTTCAGGATGGTCTGGAGGCGAGCTACCAGGCGCCGCTTCTGGCGCAGCACCATCGGGTTCTCCAGCCGGGCAATGGCATGCTGGAACCGCAGCTGCTCGAGCTGCTCCTGCTCTTCCCGGATGCGTTCGGCGATCTCTTCGGTGCTGAGTTCGCGAATCTCTTTTGCCTTCATCGGATGTCTCGGATTGCGGCTGCCGGCAGGGGCAGCCGGTTCTCGGTCAGCGCTCGGTCAGCTGCGCGTGGGGCCTTCGGCCGGCCGATAGTCCGGCCGGGTGACCAGCTTGGTCTTGATCGGCAGCTTCTGCTCGGCCAGGCGCATGGCTTCGTAGGCCAGCTCCTGGGACACCCCACCGCCCACCTCGAAGAGGATCCGGCCGGGCTTGACCACCGCCACCCAGAACTCGGGCGAGCCCTTGCCGCTCCCCATGCGGGTTTCGGCCGGCTTCTTGGTGATCACCTTGTCCGGGAAGATGCGGATCCAGACCTTCCCGGTCCGTTTCATCCGGCGGGTCATGGCGATACGGGCCGCCTCGATCTGGCGGCTCGTGATGCGGCCCGGCTCCAGGGCCTTGATGCCGAAGTCGCCAAAGTTGATCCGCGTACCGCGCGCCGCATTGCCCTTGATGCGGCCTTTGTGCATCCGGCGGTACTTGGTGCGCTTGGGCATTAACATAAGGGTACCTCGCTGTCTTTCAGGGAGGGCCGGCGGGCCGGCCTTCGCGTCTCAGTCGTTTGCTCGTAGGCGTTTGCTGGCAGGAACGTGCCGGAAGGGCTCAGGACGAACTGCGGTCCCGGCGACCCCGCCCGCCACCGCGCCCCCGGCGCCGGCGCTCGGGCTGCATCTGCTGCATCTGCTGGCGCTGCGCCTGCACATTCGGGCTCAGATCCGGCTTGCCGATGATCTCACCGCGGAAGATCCAGACCTTGACGCCGCAGGTGCCGTAGATCGTGTAGGCCGTCGCCTCGGCGTAGTCGATGTCCGCGCGGACGGTGTGCAGCGGCACACGGCCTTCCAGGTACTGCTCCACGCGGCCCATCTCGGCCCCGCCCAGGCGTCCGGCCAGGCGGATGCGGATCCCCTCCGCCCCCATGCGCATGGCCGCCGTCATGGCCTGCTTCATCGCCCGGCGGAAGGAGACACGCCCCTCCAGCTGCTGCGCGATGTTCTGCGCCACCAGGCTGGCGTCCAGCTCCGGCCGCTTGATCTCGTTGATGTTGATCTGGATGTCCTTGTTCGTGAGCTTCTTCAGCTCCTCACGCAGCTTCTCCACCTCGCTACCGCCACGGCCGATGACCACACCGGGCCGGCTCGTGTGCAGCGTGAGGATGACCCGCTTCGGCGTCCGCTCGATGACGACCCGGCTCAGCCCGGCGCGCCGCAACCGCGCGTTGAGATAGCGACGGATCTCCTCGTCCTCGACCAGCTTCTCCGGCAGGTCTTTCTCTGCGTACCAGTTCGAGTCCCAGCCCCGGATGATGCCGAGACGAAAACCGACGGGATGCGTTTTCTGGCCCAATGGTATACCCCTTACAATCTAGAGTTCGTGGCTGTCGGGAATCGCGCGGGCGGCTACTCCTCCGCCCCGGCAAGCTCGTCGACCGTGCCGACGACGACGGTCAGGTGGCTCGTCCGCTTCCGGATCCGGTGCGCACGGCCGCGCGGGGCCGGACGGTACCGCTTGAACTGCGGCCCTTCGTCCACGCGGATCTCGCGGATGACCAGATCCCCCTCGTCGAACCGCTCCTCCCGATACTTGTCCATCAGGTTGTAGACGGCCGAGCGGATGGTGATCTCGATCGGACGGGTGGCCTTGTGCGGCATGAAGTTCAGCGCGTTCAGCGCCTCGGCGACCCGCTTGCCCCGCACCACGTTGACGACGGCGCGCATCTTTCGCGGCGAGCTTCGGATGTATTTACGTACCGCTCTTGCTTCCATGATTCTCTGGGTCCTTGGCTGCCCGCAGGCAGCACATGACGGGAATGACTACCGTTTACCTCGCTTGTCTCGCTTGTCGCCGGCATGACCGCGGAACGACCGCGTCGGCGCAAACTCACCCAGCCGGTGCCCCACCATGTTCTCGGTCACGTAGACCGGGATGAACTGCTTGCCGTTGTGTACGGCAAAGGTGTGCCCGACGAACTCGGGGGTGATCATGGAGGACCGGCTCCACGTCTTGACCACCTTCTTCTTCCCCGACTGGTTCAGGGCGTCCACCTTACGCTGGAGCTTGTAGTAAACGTAGGGGCCTTTTTTCAGCGAACGTGCCATATTCAGCGTGTAGCTTTCAGCCGTCAGGTCTCGGCCGCCATCTGCAGTAGCCCGGGAAGGACGAACCGCAGATAGCGGATCCCTGACCGCTCCTTATTTCTGTTTGCGGCGGCGGATGATGTACTTGTTCGACTGCTTGCGCTTCTTGCGCGTCTTGAAGCCTTTGGCCGGGATGCCGTGGGGCGAGCGCGGGTGCCCGCCGGAGGCCTTGCCTTCACCGCCGCCCATCGGGTGGTCGATCGGGTTCATCGCCACGCCGCGGGTCTTCGGCCGCACGCCCAGCCAGCGGTTCCGGCCGGCCTTGCCCAGGTCGATGTTCATGTGATCGGGGTTGCTCGTCGTCCCGATCGTCGCCATGCACGTCGCCAGCACCATCCGCGTCTCGCCCGAGGGCAGCTTGAGCGTGGCATACTTGCCCTCCCGGGCGGTCAGCTGGGCGTAGGTGCCGGCCGAGCGCGCCAGCTGCGCCCCTTTGCCCGGCTTCAACTCGATGGCGTGCACCGTCGAACCGACGGGGATGTTCGCCAGGGGCAGGCAGTTACCCGGCTCCGGCAACGCATCGGGGCCGTTGGAGACGGTCTGACCCACCCGGATCTCGTTGGGCGCGATGATGTAGCGCTTCTCGCCGTCGGCGTAGACCAGCAGGGCAATACGTGCCGAGCGGTTCGGATCGTACTCGATGCTGGCGACGCGAGCCGGCACGCCGATCTTGTCGCGCTTGAAGTCGATGATGCGATAGCGGCGCTTGTGGCCGCCGCCCTGGTGGCGCGTCGTGATGCGCCCCCGGTTGTTGCGCCCGCCTTTTTTCTTGAGCGGGGCCAGCAGGCTTTTCTCCGGTGTGCTCTTGGTGATGTCCTCGAAGGAATCCACCGAGCGCGCCCGCTGCCCGGGCGTGACGGGTTTGAGTTTTCGGATACCCATGGAAGTCTGGTCGCTGAGGGCTTACTTGCTACGATCGGTGCGACGCCGAAGGTGCTTTGCGCCCCGGGTTGGCAGGGAAAACGAACGCCGCCGCATCAGACGTTCTCGAAGAAGTCGATCTCCTGGCTGTCCGGCTCCAGGGTGACGACGGCTTTCTTGAAGGACGCCGTCCGCCCTTCCATCAGGCCGCGCTTGGTGAACTGGCGGCGACGCTTGCCGCGCACCACCATCGTCCGCACTTCTTTGACCCGGACGCCCGGATAGCGCTCTTCGACGGCCTTGCGGATCTCGATCTTGTTCGCCCGCCGGTCCACCACGAAGGCGTAGTGCCGATCCTCCATCAGGCTCGACATCTTCTCCGTGACGTAGGGGCGAATCAGGATGTTCTTCTTGCTCATGACGTAGCGTCGTTATCGGATTAGTGGGCCGCTTCGGCAGCGCCGAGCTGCTCGGTCAGGACGGCCAGCGCGCCCTCCTGGAGCACGATCACCGCCGCGTCGAGCAGGTCGACCGTCGACGCGTTGCGGGCCTCGCGCACCGTCACACCCGGCACGTTGCGGGCCGAGTAGTAGACGTTGGGCGCGTGCGAGCCGGTGAGGATGAGCACCTTCCGCCCCTCCAGCTCCAGCGCCTGCAACAGCGCGCGCAGGTCGCGGGTGCGAGGCTGCTCGTAGTCGAAGTCCTCGACCACACGGAGGGCCTCCTCCCGCGCCTTATAGGTCAGCGCGGAGCGACGCGCCAGCTGCTGCGTCTTCCGGTTGATCTTGATGCCGTAGGTGCGCGGCCGCGGGCCGAAGATGGTACCGCCCCCCTTGCGGATCGGGGACTTGGCATCGCCCGCGCGGGCGTGGCCGGTGCCCTTCTGGCGGTACAGCTTGCGGGTGCTCCCGGCCACCTCGCTGCGCTCCTTCGCCTTGTGCGTCCCCTGGCGAGCATTGGCCTGGATCCGGCGCACGTCCAGCCAGAGCACGTGGTCGTTGGGCTCGACGTCGAACACGGAAGCATCCAGTGTGACCGTCCGCCCGGCCTCCTGGCCATCCGCCTTGTATACGTTCAGTTCCATGATTCTGCAGCTGTCAGCGTTCGGCTGTCAGCTATGAGCACCCCGCCGGCCCGCACACACGCGAGCCCCGAGGCCGCCGATAGCTGGTCGCTCACTTTTTCTTGTAAATCTCGACGATACCGTTCTTCGCCCCCGGCACGGCGCCGCGGATCAGAATCAGGTTGTGATCCGGCAGGATCCGCACCACGCGCAGGTTCTTGACCTTGACGCGGTCGTTGCCTTTGCGCCCCGCCATGCGCGTCCCCTTGAACACGCGCGAGGGATCGGACGACTGCCCGATCGAGCCCGGCGCACGCTGGCGGTTGTGCTGGCCGTGCGTCCGCATGCCCACCCCGCCGAAACCGTGGCGCTTGACGACGCCCTGGTGTCCTTTGCCCTTGGACACCCCGACGACGTCCACGACTTCGCCTTCCTGGAACAGATCCTCCACGCGCACCTCGTCGCCCAGGCTCACGTCGAGCGCGAAGCCGCGGAACTCCTTCACGACCCGTTTGGGCGTGGTCCCGGCGCGCTCGAAATGGCCCTGCAGGGCCCGCGAGGTCCGCTTCGGTTTCTTGTCGAAGGCCGCCAACTGCACGGCGTCGTAGCCGTCGCTGCCGTCCTGCGTCTTGATCTGGGTGACCACGTTGGGCAGCGCTTCGATGACGGTGCACGGGATGCTCGTCCCGTTCGCATCGAAGATGCTGGTCATCCCGACCTTTCGTCCAATGATTCCGCTCATTGTAATCCGTGCTTGAGGCCGCCCCTTGCGGCCGGATTAAGTTAAGCGTGTGCGGTGCGGCAGCGCGCCACTCACACCTTGATCTCCACGTCGACGCCGCTGGGCAACTCCAGCTTCATCAGGGCATCGACGGTCTTGCTGCTCGTCGAGAGGATGTCGATCAACCGCTTGTGGCTGCGCGTCTCGAACTGCTCGCGGCTCTTCTTGTCCACGTGCGGGCTCCGCAGCACGGTGTAGATCGACTTCTGCGTGGGCAGCGGGATCGGCCCGCTGACGACCGCACCGGTCGACTTCACCGTGCGGATGATCTTCTCCGCGCTCTTGTCGATCAGCGTGTGATCGAACGACTTCAGCTTGATACGAATCTTCTGGCTGGCCATATATAGCGTTCAGCATTCAGCCGTCAGCGGCCAGCGCGCCCGGAAGCCGGGTGCCGACCGCCAACCGCTCGTTCATCAGTCGAGGATCTTCGTCACGACGCCGGCGCCCACCGTGCGGCCCCCCTCGCGGATCGCGAACCGAAGCCCCTCCTCCATCGCCACCGGCACGATCAGCTTCACCTTGAACCGCGTGTTGTCCCCGGGCATCACCATCTCCACCCCCTCCGGCAACTCGATGTCCCCCGTCACGTCCGTCGTCCGGAAGTAAAACTGCGGCCGGTATCCCTTGAAAAACGGCGTGTGACGTCCTCCCTCCTCCTTGCTCAGCACGTACACCTCGCACTCGAACTCCCGGTGCGGCGTGATCGAACCCGGCTTGCACACCACCATCCCGCGCTCCACCTCGTCCTTCTTCGTCCCGCGAAGCAACACCCCCGCGTTGTCCCCCGCCTGCGCCTGATCCAGCAGCTTCCGAAACATCTCGATCCCCGTCACCGTCGTCGACAGCTTCTCCTCGCGCATCCCCACGATCTCCACCGGGTCGCCCACCTTCAGCACCCCGCGCTCCACGCGGCCCGTCACCACCGTCCCGCGGCCCGTGATCGAAAACACGTCCTCGATCGGCATCAAAAACGGCTTGTCCGTGTCGCGCTCCGGCGTCGGAATGTACGTGTCCACCGCATCCATCAGCTCCATGATCCGGTCCTCCCACTGCTCCTCCCCGTTGAGCGCGCCCAGCGCCGATCCCTTGATCACCGGCACCTCGTCCCCCGGAAACTCATACGTCTCCAGCAGCTCGCGCACTTCCATCTCCACCAGCTCCAGCAGCTCCTCGTCGTCGACCAGGTCCACCTTGTTCAGGAACACCACGATGTAGGGCACCCCGACCTGCCGCGCCAGCAGAATGTGCTCGCGCGTCTGCGGCATCGGCCCGTCCGTGGCCGCCACCACCAGGATCGCCCCGTCCATCTGCGCCGCACCCGTCACCATGTTCTTGACGTAGTCGGCGTGGCCCGGACAGTCCACGTGCGCGTAGTGCCGCTTCTCGGTGGCGTACTCCACGTGCGCCGTCGCGATCGTGATCCCGCGCTCGCGCTCCTCCGGCGCGTTGTCGATCGAGTCGAACGTGCGCAACTGGTTCGCCGGATCCGGCACCCGCTTGTTGAGCACCTGCGTGATGGCCGCCGTCAGCGTCGTCTTGCCGTGGTCGACGTGCCCGATCGTGCCCACGTTCACGTGCGGTTTGCTCCGCTGAAAGGTCTCTTTTGCCATGGTATTGGTCTCAGATCTGAGCTAGAAAAAACGGTTCGCTAGGAAAAGGGGCGTCAGGCTGCGGTGGCCCCGACCGAGGCCGAGATCACCTCGTCGGCGACCGACTTGGGCACCTCGGCGTAGTGATCGAACTGCATCGAGTAGATGGCACGGCCCTGGGTGATCGAGCGCATGTCGGTCGAATACCCGAACATCTCGGAGAGCGGGACGAGCGCCTTGATGACCTGGGCGTCCCCGCGCTGCCCCATGCTCTCGATGCGGCCGCGGCGGCTGTTGAGGTCGCCGATCACATCGCCCATGTACTCCTCGGGCGTCACCACCTCGACGGCCATGATGGGCTCCATCAACACCGGACGCGCCTTACGGGCTGCGTTGCGGAAGGCCATGCGCCCGGCGATCTCGAAGGAGATCTGGTCGGAGTCGACGGCGTGGAACTTGCCGTCGTAGAGCCGCGCCTTGACGCCTTCCACCGGATAGCCGGCCAGCGGCCCCTGATCGAGGGCGGACTTGATGCCC
Organism: Roseithermus sacchariphilus; assembly: GCA_003285105.1. GTDB lineage: Bacteria > Bacteroidota > Rhodothermia > Rhodothermales > MEBIC09517 > Roseithermus > Roseithermus sacchariphilus. Next base: position 4,177,972 of record CP030158.1, read on the forward strand.
TTCTCGACCGACGGAATGAACTCCTTCGGAATGGCGCCGCCGACGATGTCGTTGACGAACTCGAAGCCCGTGCCGCCTTCGAGCGGGCTGAACTCGATCTGGACGTGAGCAAACTGCCCACGGCCACCCGTCTGCTTCTTGTGGGTGTAGGTCTCGTCCACCGTGGCCCGGATGGCTTCGCGGTAGGCCACCTGCGGCTTACCCACGTTGGCCTCCACCTTGAACTCGCGCCGCAGCCGGTCGACGATGATCTCCAGGTGCAGCTCGCCCATGCCGGCGATGATCGTCTGCCCCGTTTCTTCGTCCGTGGAGACCTGGAAGGTGGGGTCTTCCTCGGCGAGCTTCTGCAGACCCACGCCGAGCTTGTCGCTGTCGGCTTTCGTCTTGGGCTCGATGGCGATGCGGATGACCGGCTCGGGGAACTCCATCTTCTCGAGCACGATCGGGTGATCCGGGTCGCAGAGCGTATCGCCGGTCTTGACGTCCTTCAGCCCCACGGCCGCCGCGATGTCCCCGGCCCGCACGACCTCCACGTCTTCGCGCGAGTTGGCGTGCATGAACAGGATGCGCCCGATGCGCTCGCGCTTGCCGGTCGTGGCGTTCCACACGTACGACCCCTTCTCCAGCGTGCCGCTGTAGACGCGGAAGAAGGTCAGCTTCCCGACGTAGGGGTCGGTCATGATCTTGAAGGCCAGCGCGCTGAACGGCGCATTGGGATCGTGCGGGCGCGTATCCGGCTCGTCGGTCCCCGGCTTGTGCCCGGTGACGGGCGGCAGGTCCGCCGGGCTGGGCAGATAGTCGATGACGCCGTCGAGCAGCCGCTGAACGCCTTTGTTCTTGAAGGCCGAGCCGCAGAAGACGGGCGTGATGTCGAGCGCGATGGTCGCCTCGCGAACGACGGCGCGGATCTCGTCGGAGGTGATCTCCTCTCCTTCGAGGTACTTCATCAGCAGCTCGTCGTTGTGCTCGGCGACAGCCTCCAGCAGGTGGATGCGCCAGTGACGCGCCTCTTTCTGGAGATCGGGCGGGATGTCGATCTCATCCCAGGTAGCGCCCTGCGTCTCGTCGTGCCAGATGATCGCCTTGTTCAGGATCAGGTCGATCACGCCGCGGAACATGTCGCCCTCGCCGATGGGGATCTGCACCGGGATGGGATTGACCTTCAGCCGCTCGCGCATCTGGTTGATGGCCCCCTCGAAGTTGGCCCCCGTGCGGTCCATCTTGTTGACGAAGGCGATCCGGGGCACCTTGTACTTGTTCATCTGGCGCCACACCGTCTCCGACTGCGGCTCGACGCCACCGACGGCACAGAACAGCGCAATGGCCCCATCGAGCACCCGCAGGGCGCGCTCCACCTCCACGGTGAAGTCGACGTGGCCGGGCGTGTCGATGATGTTGATGCGGTGGTCCTTCCAGAAGCAGGTCGTGGCCGCACTCGTGATGGTGATGCCTCGCTCTTTCTCCTGCTCCATCCAGTCCATCGTCGCACCGCCCTCATGGACCTCCCCCATGCGATGGAGGCGACCCGTGTAGAACAGGATGCGCTCGGTGGTCGTGGTCTTCCCCGCGTCAATGTGAGCCGAGATCCCGATGTTGCGGGTCCGCTCGAGCGAGTACTGTACGTTATCGTTCGCCATAGTGCGTGTTTCTCAGGGTTCGCGGTTCGCCGTCCGTGGCAGCGAAACCCCACCTAGAAGCGGAAATGGGCAAAGGCCTTGTTGGACTCCGCCATGCGGTGGGTATCGTCTTTCTTCTTGATGGCTCCCCCATCGCCCCGGGCCGCAGCCTGCAGCTCGTTGGCCAGGCGGATGGCCATACTCTTGTCGCTACGCGCGCGGGCGTACTGGATGATCCAGCGGAAGGCGAGGGCCATCCGGCGGTCCGGACGCACCTCGATGGGCACCTGATAGGTCGCCCCGCCCACCCGGCGACTGCGCACCTCCACGAGCGGGGCCACGTTGTTGACGGCCTTCTTAAAGACCTCCACCCCACTCTCGCCGGTGCGCTCCTCGAGCACATCGAAGGCTTCGTAGACGATGCGCTGCGCCACGTTCTTCTTGCCGTCGCGCATCACGTAGTTCACGAAGCGGGCCACGAGTTCGTCGTTGTAGATCGGGTCCGGCGTTACCGTCCGCTTTTCTGCTCTTTTTCTACGCATAGCTTAATTCGGGCTCAGCCGCACGCGGCGGCCTGGCATTCGGGATCAACCTGGAACGTGCGCGCCGGACCGGGCGGCCTCCGACCGCCCGACCGGCACCTGGCTTACTTCCGGGGCCGCTTGGCGCCGTACTTCGAGCGCCCCTGCCGGCGGTCGGACACGCCCGCCGTGTCGAGCGCACCCCGCACGATGTGATACTTCACACCGGGCAGGTCCTTCACACGTCCACCGCGCACCAGCACGATGGAGTGCTCCTGCAGGTTGTGCCCCTCCCCCGGGATGTAGGCAATCACCTCGATCCCGTTGGTCAGACGCACCTTGGCAACCTTCCGAAGCGCCGAGTTCGGCTTCTTCGGCGTCGTCGTGTACACGCGCGTGCAAACACCACGCTTCTGCGGGTTCGCCTGCAACGCCGCGGACTTCGTCTTCTTCACCTTGGGCCGGCGGCCCTTGCGTACGAGCTGTTGGATGGTAGGCACGACAGCGTCCCTGAATGTCTGAGTATTCGCATCTGCGCGGCGCACCGCGCATTTTTCCGGAGCCGTGCAATATAAGATGGCACGGATATTATGTTCAATCTCTTCGATCAAGAAAAGATTAATAGCACGCTACAGACGGGTGTTTTCCGCACGATCGGCCCCAACACTCGATCTATTGATCTATCTCCATATACCGCGACGCGCTCGACACAAAAAAGGACGGCAGGGCCGCCGTCCTTCCTCGTGGCTCCGTCTAGCCCGGCGCTGGCCGGGGTCAGCCCACGGCTTCGTCCCGGTCGAGGGGTTGGTCCGGCAGGCCGTCGCCCTCGGATGCCGGAGCCTCGGCACCCGGCGCCGCTTCCTCGGCGGCATCGGCCGGCTCTGCCGGGGTCGTCTCGTGGCCGTTGTAGGACACGTACTCTCCGTGGGGTCGTGGCCCCAGGATCTCGACCAGATCCCGGGGGCCGAGCACTTCCTTCTCCAGCAGCACCTTGGCCATCGCATCGAGGCGGTCCCGCTTTTCCATGAGCAGCTCGCGCGCCCGCCGCCGCACCTCGTCGATGATGCCCCGCACCTCCTCGTCGATCATGCGTGCCGTCTCCTCCGAGTACGGCTTGCCGAAGAGGGGGCCTTCGCCCTGCTGGTTGTTCAGGTTGTAGCTGACATAGCCGATCCGCTCGCTCATCCCGAAGTAGGTGACCATGGCGTAGGCCATCTTCGTGATGCGCTCCAGATCGTTCTGCGCCCCGTTGGAGATGCGCCCGAAGACGATTTCCTCGGCCACACGGCCGCCCATCGCCATCGTCATGCGGTCGACGTAGGCCTCGCGGGTGTAGAGATAGCGCTCGTCGGGCAGGGATTGCGCGTAGCCGAGGGCCGCCAGCCCCCGGGGCACGATGGAGACCTTGATGACCGGGTCGGTGTAGCGCAGGAACCATCCGGTGATGGCATGCCCCGCCTCGTGGTAGGCCACGATTTCGCGTTCCTCGGGGGAGATCAGCTTGTTCTTCTTCTCCAGCCCCGCGATCACCCGGTCGATGGCGGCCTCGAAGTCCTCCATGTTGATGGCTTCCTTGTCTCGCCGCGCCGCCAGCAGGGCCGCCTCGTTGCACACGTTGGCGATCTCAGCACCGGCGAAACCGGGCGTCTGACCGGCCAGCACCTCGAGGTTCACGTCGTCGCCCAGAATCAGGTTGCGGGTATGCACCTTGAAGATCTCGGCACGCTGGATCCGATCCGGGCGGTCGATGAGGATCTGACGGTCGAAGCGACCCGGGCGCAGCAGCGCCGAGTCCAGCACGTCCGGGCGGTTGGTGGCCGCCATGATGATGACGCCCTTGTCCGTGTTGAACCCGTCCATCTCGACGAGCAGCTGGTTGAGCGTGTTCTCGCGCTCGTCGTTGGCCCCCATCATCATGCCGCGTCCGCGCGAGCGACCGATGGCGTCGATCTCGTCGATGAAGATGATGCACGGCGCCTTCTCCTTGGCCTGCCGGAACAGGTCGCGTACACGGGCCGCGCCGACGCCGACGAACATCTCGACGAAGTCGGAGCCGGAGAGTGAGAAGAAGGGCACACCGGCCTCGCCGGCCACGGCTTTGGCCAGCAGCGTCTTGCCCGTCCCCGGAGGCCCGACGAGCAGCACCCCCTTGGGCAGCTTGCCGCCGAGGCGGGTGAAGCGCTTCGGGTTTTTCAGGAACTCGACGACTTCGACGACTTCTTCCTTGGCTTCCTCCAGGCCGGCCACATCCTTGAACGTCAGCCGCTGCTCCCCCATCGCGTCGAACAGAACGGCTTTGTTCTTGCCGATGTTGAGCACCTGCGAGCCGGGATTCATGCGGCGCAGCAGAAACACCCAGAGCGCCACGATGAGGATGAGCGGGAAGACCCACGTCAGCAGCCCGCCGAACCAGTTTTCCTCCTGGCGGGCCGTATAGGCCACCCGGGTGGGACGCTCGCCCGCCTCGACCCGCTCGTTGTGCTCGCGCAGGAAGTCGGTCAGGTCGTGGTCGCCCGGCTTGGTGGTGGTGAAGCGGCGGCGGGCATCCGGCGTGGTGGCGCCCAGCAGATCCTGCCGGGGCTCGGGCACCTGCACACGCCCCTCGCGGACCGCATCGGGCGTATAGGTTCCCTGAATGCGCGAGTCGTTGATGATCTCGACACGCTCGACGTAGCCCTGCTCCACGTAATCGAGGAACGTGCTGTACTCGATCGTATTGGGGTTTTCCCCGGCGAGAAACAGCAGAAAGTGGACGAGCAGGGCCAGGAAGATGGCCAGATAGATCCACAGCGAGAGCCGCGGCCGCCGGTCCGGCAGGCGGGGCCCTTTCGAGGATGATCCTCCCCCCTCGCGTTCGATGTTGTCGCGCTCGTTCTGCGCCATGAAAATCCAGGTATTGGGCAGCCACGACCCGGCATCCAACCGTCGAAAAAACGGACACCGCACACCGGGGGCCGGCAGACCGGCACGGGATCAGAGGCGGTGCAGAAGGGCCGTCGCAGCGGAAAATTGGGTGTGCGTGTGGGTCTGATGCCGAACCCCCTTCGTTCGGCATTGGTTCCGTCCGCCCGGCGCGCGGACCGGGCCGGGCGGCGCGGCCTCACGGGTCGGAGGACGGGTCAGAGGTCGACCTCGACGGGCATGACCCAGTGGTCTTCCGGCCAGAGGGCTTCCGGCATTCGTTGTCCCAGTTGACGAGCCAGGCTCTCGGCCTGCTGCTCGGACGTGAACCGGCCGATGCCGACGCGGTAGCGCACCCCGGTTTCGGTCTCAGCCGGGTAGACGGCTACCGGGTAGCCCTGCTCGCGGACGTACTCGCGGTACGCCTCGGCGCGAGCGGCTGCTTCGCTCTCGACCTCCTCGGACGCCACGACGATGGTCCACAACGTGATCGTACGGCGGACCGGCCCGGCTTTCCTCGGGGGTGCCGTCTCCGCCGCCACCTCGGCCGGCGTATCGACAGGTACCGCCCCCACATCGGCCGGGGCCGCCAGCGTATCCGACGAGGCAACCCGCGTATCCACCGGAGACGCCAGCGTATCCACCGGAGCCGCCAGCGTATCCGACGGGGCCGCCAGCGAGTCCGACGGGGCCGCGAGGCGGGCGAGGGAATCGGCGCGGGCCAGCGAGTCGGCCCGCAGGGCGGCTCGCCGCTCGGCGAGGGCGTCGAGCAACACCTGCGCCCGCTCGGCCTGAGGCGTGCGCGGGTAGCGGCTCACGATGCGGCGGTACAGGTCGGTCAGATTCAGCGACCGCTCACGGGCGGCCAGGCCGTCGGCGACCAGGCTGTCGGCGACCAGGCTGTCGGTAACCAGGCTGTCGGTAACCAGGCTGTCGGTGACCAGGCTGTCGGCGGCGTCGAGGCTGTCGCGGGCGATCGGCGGGAGCGAGGCCAGGGTGTCGGCGGACGTCGGGTCGGCCGTGGGGATCGTCCACTCCCCTGCGGGTGGGGTGGGGTTGGCAGCGGTCGGGGTTTCGACGAGGTAGGTACGTTCCAGCAGGGAATCCGGGAGGGCCAGCGGCAACCGGCCGAACAGGTCCAGCGCCTCGTGCCGGGCCCATTCCATATAAATAGAGCCGGCCGCGAGCATGGCCCGCGGGGCGACCGTCGTCGCGGGATAGCGGGCGGCGACGCCGAGCATCTCGTTCAGGGCGTCCGGGTAGGCTTCCTCGACCCGCAGCGGGGGGAGGTACCAGGGCAACACAGCCAGCACGTCGTTGAGCGCGGCGGCAAGCCCGGCCTGTTGCCAGCGCCGGTAGGCCTCGGCGTAGGCGCGTTCGGCCTGGGCCAGCGAGTCGGCCGGGAGCGGCTCCTCGGCCGCGCGGGTCCCGGCGCGGAGGCGACGCGCCAGCTCGGAGTCGGGATACGTCGTCAGGATGTACTGATTGAGCCGCCGCGCGGCCAGGGTGTCGCCCAGCGCTCGCTGCACCTCGGCCAGGGCATAGTAGGCCCGTTGCGCCACGGGCTGATCCTGGTCTTCTTCGATCACGAGGCGGTACCAGGCCGCGGCCGAGTCGGGCCGGGCCATGGAGAGGAAGAGGATGTTGCCCAGCTCGTAGCGGGCCATGGCGCGTTCGGCGCGCATGGCCGCGCGGCGGAGCGAATCCCGCGGCACGGCCGAGACGTCGATCTGCGGCAGGCCGGCGGCCGGGTCGAGCGCGGCGGGTCCGGCGATGAAGGCGTCATCGCCTTCGGCTCCCCGCCCTTCGCTGACGGCGAGCGCCACGGCTTCTTCCCGGCGCCAGTTGGGGACGAGCGGGCGGTTACCCCAGCGATTGATGAAGGTGATACGCCCTTCCTGCACCCGGGCCGGGTCGTTATGGAACAGGAACCCGGCCTCGCCGCCCGTACCGGCGGCGTCGGGCCCCGGATTGCCGCCGGCGCGGCCGGGGCGAGTGACGGCGGTGTTCTGGAAGCGCTGCTGCGCCTGCTGGCGTTCCAGCTCCCGCTGCTGCGCAGCCAGCTCCTCGGCCCGCGCCCGGCGCAGTTCCAGGATGCGATCCTGAAACGCCTCCTGGTCCAGCGATCCCAGGTAGAGCAACGAATCCAGTTCACTCACCTTCCGGGCCATGGCGGCAAACGTCCGGAACACCTCGGCCTGCTCGTCAGCGTCGCGGATGGCCGCCGGCGCCGGGAGGTCGGCCGCAGCCCGTCCGGCCTGGGCGCCGCCTGAGCGTCCACCGGACCGCAGCGCGGTGGCGGCCGTGTCGAAGTGAGCCGACGCCATCAGGAAATCCCTGTAGGCATCCCGGTAGAGCTCGCCCAGGGCATAGTGTACCCGCCCGCGCACCCCGGTGATGTTCATGTTCGGGTCCGCGTCGTAGAGCAGCTCGTCGTAGGTGACGAAGGCGTCATCGGCCAGGCCCATGGCCTGATAGATGCGGCCCCGCAGGTAGGCCAGCTCGGCGCGGTTGGTGAAGTTCTTGTCGTCCCGCTCCATGCGGCGGAGATCCCGGAGCGCGCGTTCCGGATCGCCGTGCTCACCTTCGACGCGGATCGCGCTGACCTGCGCGGCATAGGACAACTCGTAGAGCGGGCGGTACCGGTCGACGCGGCGATAGGCCTCCGCGGCCTGTTCGTAGGCCCCCAGCGTCTCGTAGACCTGAGCCAGCAGGAACTGGGCACGAGCGCCCAGCTCCCGATCCCGCACGCGCGAGAGGCCCTCTTCCAGCTCCGCGACGGCCTCCGTCCAGGCCTGCTGTTGCACGTACAACTCGCCCAGCGCCAGCCGCAGCATCGGCTCCCATCGGTCGGAGAGGGCCTCTCGGGCCAGACTCAGCCGGAGATGCTCGGCGGCCGCCTCGTACGACCCGCCGGCAATCAGCGTGCGCGCCAGCCAGAACCGGGCCTCGTCCTCCAGCGCCGACCCCAGGCTGATGACCTCCTGGAATTTCTGCTCGGCGCCGACGTAGTTCTTCAGGTAGAAATAAGATTTGCCGATGAGCAGCAGCGCATCATCCACCCACTTCGATTCGGGGTGGTCGCGCAGCACGTCCGCGCTCTTGCGGATCGCCGCGTCGAAGTCACGCGTGTTGGAGACGCGGTCCGGCGTCGTGAACAGCGGCAGGTAGTGATCTCGGTCGACCGGATCGTTCTGCCGCTCGATGGCTTCGATACCGCGTTCGTAGGCCTTGCGGGCGTTGTAGAAGGTGTTGTAATACGCCGTGAAGTTGTCGTAGCGGCTGCTAACGAACGGGATGCGGCTGCAGCCGACGAGCCAGAGGCACAACAACACCAGGAGCCACCGAACCGGAAGCGACCGACGTACCATCGGAAAGGACGGGGATCGAGAATCGAAGGGGAGCCCGGCCAGGACCGGGGACGCGATCGTATCAGTCCATCATAGGCACGAAGCCGTCACAGGCACGAAGCCGTCCATCCTGTCGGATTCACCCGGTCGGTGCAGCGTCCCGGCGGCGAGGTCAGATCCGGCTGACGTGGACCATGTTGGTGCGGCCCTTGGCCGGGAGGGGCATCCCCGCCGTGATGACGATCAGATCACCGGGGTAGGCCAGCCCGCGCTCGGTCAGCACCCGGTGCACGCTGCCGACCCCCTGGTCGGTGTCTCGCTGGAAAGGGATGGCAAAGGCTTTTGTTCCCCAGATCAGCATGAGCTGCCCGACGAGGCGAGGGTCGTCGGTGAAGGCGTAGACGGGCATCCGGGGGCGGTGCCGGGCGATGGCGCGGGCCGTGGCGCCGGTGGCCGTCAGGCAGGCGATGGCGCGCGCGCCGACCTGCTCGGCCAGCTCCACCGCCGTGTAACTGACCGACTCGGTCACGTCCTGCGATTCGGAGTTCCACATCGGCTTGCCGGAGCCGGCGTCGTACTGATGCTGGAAGGCCTCGGCCTCGCGGATGATCTTGTCCATCGCCTCGACCACCCGCGGCGGGTGCTTGCCCACGGCCGTCTCCCCCGAGAGCATCAGGGCATCGCTGCCGTCGAGCACGGCGTTGGCCACGTCGCTGGCCTCGGCCCGCGTCGGGCGGGGGTTGTCGATCATGCTCTCGAGCATCTGCGTGGCCGTGATGACGGGCTTGGCCGCCGCCAGGCATTTGCGGATGATGATCTTCTGCGTCTGAGGCACCCTGGACAGCGGCATCTCGATGCCCAGGTCGCCGCGGGCCACCATGATGCCGTCGGCCTGGGCCAGGATCTTGTCGATGTTGTCGACGGCCTCGGGCTTTTCGATCTTGGCGATGACGCTGACGCGCTTGCCGGAGGCCCGCACCCGCTGCATCAGGTTGGCCACATCCTCCTCGCTGCGCACGAACGAGAGGGCGATGATGTCGACGTCCATCTCCAGACCGAACTCCAGATCCTGGATGTCCTTCTCGGTCAGCGCGGGCGTGGAGGTGCGGATGTGCGGGAGGTTGACGCCCTTGCGCGAGCGCAACGGACCGCCGACGACCACCTCGGTCACGACCTCCCCATCACGGGCTTCGAGGATCTTGAGCTCCAGCATCCCGTCGTCGATCAGGATGTGATTGCCGGGATCGACGTCCTGGGCCAGCGTCGGGTAGTTGACGTAGACGCGGTGGCGGTCTCCGTACTCGATGGGCTCGGTCGTCAGCACGAGGCGCTGGCCCTTGTGGATGAGTACCCCGCCGTTCTGCATCTTGCCAATGCGGATCTTGGGCCCCTGCAGGTCCTGCAGGATCGGGATGGGGCGATCCATCTCGGCGGCGGCCTCGCGTACGAATTCGATGACGCGGCGGTGGTCCTCGTGGCTGCCGTGGGAGAAGTTGAGCCGGGCCACGTCCATCCCGGCTTCGATCAGGCGGCGGATGGTGCCTCGATCCGACGAAGCCGGCCCGAGTGTGCAGATGATCTTGGTCTGGCGTTCCATACGCGAGGGGTGAGTTCCTGGTCCTGCGACGGAGGAAAGGTAGCCGAAACCGGGTCCGGCTTCAACACGCCGGCGGTATCGGGCTTGCCCCGCGATGATTAAGAAATGACGTAGCTGTCAGCCGTCAGCCGTCAGCGGTCGAGATATAGTCAAATGTTGTGGATGAGGCCTTCAGGTAGCGCATCCTGTTGCTCGGTTCAAGCGGCCTGTCTGGCGGCATCAATTGGTTCGCCATCGACGAAGGTCACTCCGTGAAGGATCATCATAATCGTCTTGTAGCCGTCTAGTCGGTGCCAGTGCTTTTCGGCTTCTCGCACCAACTTGTAGACCATCGACAGGGCTGCTGCTCTGGATCCGCAGCCCTTCGTCTGCCTGGTACGGTGCTGGAATGCCCCCATTTTTGGTACCAGGGGCTATGTTAGTGCAGGCACCGGTTCGTGCTTCTGTTCTTTGACCTTGTGGTCGTTGTTGAACTGTGGAGATGGAGGCAACGGGGCTGCCCCCATCTCCACAGCCTGATCGCCGACCGCGTCGCGCTCGGCGGTGGCATAGGCCGACGGCGTCTGGTAGCCCAGCGCGCTGTGCGGGCGGTACGTGTTGTACTTCCGTCGATACTGCTCGCTGAGCACCTCGGCCTCCAGCACGGTTGCGAACAGCTCCCGGTCGAGCAGTTCGTTCCGGAACGTCGCATTGAACGACTCAATATAGCCGTTCTGCCACGGCGCACCCGGCTCGACGTAGCGCGTCTCGACCTGCACCGCCGCCAGGTGCGTCCGCAGCGCCTCGGCAATGAACTCCGGGCCGTTGTCCATGCGCACATGCGCCGGCGTTCCATGCTCAGCGAAGAGGCCCTCCAGCACTTCAGTTACACGCTCGGCGGTGATACTGCGCCCCACCTCGATCCGATGACACTCCCGCGTGTACTCGTCGAGTACGGGCATGAACTTCACCTGACGACCGTCCTCGGTCGTGTCGAATCGGTCGTGTCGAAGAGGAAGTCGATGCTCCAGACGTGGTTCGGGCAGGTCGCCTTCAGCCGCGTGCAGCCATGCTCGCTGCGGCCCAACCGGCGTCGTTTGCGCTGTCGCTGTGGCACCTGCAGCCCGGCCTGCTTCCACAGACGGTGCACGCGCTCTGGGTTGACGTGCCAGCCGTCACGGCGCAGAAGCCGCGTGATCATGCGGTAGCCCGCACGTGGGTTCGCTTCGGCCAGTTGGTGCATACGTTTGGTCAAGGGACGATCCTGCTGCGGTTTCTTCGAACAGTAGCGCTGCGTCGAACGCGGCTGTTGGAGGGCTCGGCAAGCCCGCCGCTCGCTGACACCGAGCACGTCCTGGACGTGGCGTACGGCATCGCGGCGACGCGACGGGCTCTATGGGAGATCTCATGAGATCCCCCCTTTCCCCTGGCGACCTCCTTGAGGATGTCGATGTCGAGAGCTTGCTCAGCGACGAGCTTCTTCAAGCGGGCATTCTCCTTCTCCAGCTCTTTGAGGCGTTTAACCTCACTGCGATCCATGCCGCCGTACTGCTTCTTCCAGCGATAGATGCTCTGCTCGGAGACGCCGACGTGTTTGGCGGCCTCGGCGATGGTTGCGCCCTCAGCGGTGAGAGCCTCGACGCGGCGGAGCTTGGTGACAATCTGTTCAGGGGTGTGTTTTTGCTTCTTCATTGTACTGCGTAATTGGGGTGCAGCACAAATCGAAGATTCCCGCAGGAAACATAAGGCCTGGATCAGTTTTCTGGGGGCAATCCATGGGCGGCCGGCCAAGCGGCCGGTTCTGATTCCCTCCCGCGGCCGAACCCGCTACGCAGCGCACGCTGCGCGGCTTGCTGCGCTGCGGGCCCGGCCCTGCCAGCGTAACAGGGTAACAGCGCTCAGCGCTACTCCGCGCTCCTCACCAGACGAAAACCGAGAAGGCTGTTGCGAGCGCCCAGCGAAGACCTGCTGCGAGACGCCGAACGCAGGCTGAAGGCATTGCCGCCCCAACTGCCGCCACGTTTGACCCGGGCCGCGCCGGAACCCGGGCCTGCGGGGTCCACACTCGGGCTGCTGCTGTAGTACGTGCTCGAATACCAGTCCTGAACCCATTCCCACACGTTCCCGTGCATGTCATACAGACCCCACGCGTTCGGACGCTTCTGACCCACCGGGTGAGTAGTCCCACCCGAGTTACTCCTGTACCACGCATAGTCCCCTAACTGGCTCTCGTCATTACCGAACGAGTACTTCGTCGTCGTGCCGGCACGGGCCGCGTATTCCCACTCCGCCTCCGTGGGCAGGCGGTAGGCCGTCGTCCCCTCCCTCACGTTCAGCGCCTCGATGAACGCCTGCACGTTGTCCCACGAAACCTCCTCCACCGGGCAGTCCCCGCCGCACTCGTCGAAGTAGCTCGGGTTGCGCCCCATCACCGCCTCCCACTGCCGCTGCGTCACCTCGTATTTGCCCATGTAGAAGTCCTTCGTCAGCGTCACCGTGTGCACCGGGCTTTGGTCGATACCCCCCCCGCCCTGGATGTCGCCCATCTGGAACGTGCCGGCGGGGATGCGGATGAACGCCATGCCCAGGCTGTTGGTGAAGGTCTTGCCGGTGGACTGTGCAATACGCCGCTGCTCCGCCAACTCCGCCTCTCGACGCCGCTGCTGCTCGGCCAACGCCTCCGCCTGACGCCGCCGCTGCTCCGCCAACTCCGCCTCTCGACGCCGCTGCTGCTCGGCCAACGCCTCCGCCTCTCGCCGCTGCTCCGCCTCACGGTTCGCTACCCACGAACCGTAACCGATCAAAATCAAAGACACCACCAGCGCGCCCAACAACCACCAGCGTCGCTCGTGTATCCTCCCCTGACCTGCCCATCCCCCCGAAAAAACCTCGTCGCCCCCCCCCCCGACTGTCCTTTCTCCAGTCGATACACCCGCATTCCAACGGCCGGCCTCTCGCTCCCCAACTCCGCCACCCACCATCGCGCGCTCACGCTCTTCCTCCACAACCACCGCCGCGCTCAGCAGTGCCTGAAACGCTTCCGCCGTCTCCAATCGGTCCTCCACTCGGACCGCCAACGAACGCATCACCGCCGCGCTCACGCTCGACGACAAACCTCCTACACTTTGATCCGGAGGCTCGAGACGATCCTCCACGATACGCTCCGCCGCGTCCTGCGGCACACGTCCCGTCAACATCCGGTAGAGCGTCGCTCCACAACCGTACACGTCCGTCCACGGACCCTGGCGGCCCCGTCGATGATACTGCTCATACGGCGCATATCCCGGCGTCATCACCACCGACAAACTCCGGCTGCGCTCCCCCATCGCCATGCGTGCCGCCCCAAAATCAATCAGCACCGGACGGCCCTCCCGCGTCAGGTACACGTTCGAGGGCTTGATGTCCCGGTGCAGATAACCCCGACCATGCACCTCCCGCAACCCATCGAGCAGGCGAAGCATGATCTCCACGGCCAGACGCTCGGCAATGCGTCCCTCCGGCTGCTCCTTCAGGTACTGATCCAGCGTCTTCCCCTCGTAGTACTCCATCACCAGGTACGCCGTACCGTTGCTCTCGAAAAAGTTCAGCACCCGTACGATGTTCGCGTGGTCGAACTGTGCCAGCGCCTGCGCCTCCTGGAGAAATCGTGCCTTGCCGTAGCTGAAAAGATCGCTCTCGTCTCGGGAGTAGAGCACCACCGAGCGCCCGTCCGTGTGCCGGCCGGCCAGGTCGCGCGGCAGGTACTCCTTCACCGCCACGCGCTTGTGCAGGCGCAGGTCGAGCGCCAGGTACGTGATGCCGAAGCCGCCGGGCTTGCCCAGCACGTGGCCTATCGCGTAGCGCTCGTCGAGCAGCGTGCCCAGCGGCAGCACCAGCGGGTTGCGCGCCAGACCGGCGTGGTAGCCACAGTGAGGGCATTCGGCAGCGGTGCCACGCTCGAGGAAACAACCCGGACACAGGGCCTCGATATCGGGCATAAGCGTACTTGTTGGTGGGTCATGGTCTCAAGGGGTCAGTATCCGGCCCTGCCGAATGCTATCGTCTGGTAGCCCCTCCGGGAAGTGTAATCCGTAGCTCCGTACGACCGATCAAAATACGATCGCCATCTTCGAGTCGATACGAGCCACTTATGGGTACACCATTTACATACGTGCCGTTCATGGAATCTAAATCACGTAAATATACCCCCCCATCCTTTTTGACCAGCACACTATTCTTTCGGGAAGCCTCTTCATCGTCAGGAAACGCGACGTCACAGTCACCACGACTACGTCCCAGTATAATCTGGTCATGGAGTGACACATCATAGACCTCACCAGACCGCGCTCCTCCTACAATGGTCAGCCGAATGGGCATTCCTTCTGGCTTTTTCTTCGGTGGAATCGGTTGTACGATCGGGGGCAGTTCGCCAAGATTCAACCTGTTGCGACGTCTGTAAATGAACACCCCGGACCCCGTTGCAAGCCCTACCAGAAGAAGACCAGCGAGCGTATACACCCACCATGGGTAGTGCAAAAGAAATTCGAAGGGTCCATCCGGAACGCTAGTACCCGTGTTTGTCGCTACCGGTCCTGCATACATATGGATGTTTGCTTCGTCAAACATCGATATCCCCCCGGCAGTGATGCCAATTCGCAGGGGCCGTTCGCTTCCGTCTGTTGCACAGGCGGCACAGGTCAGCCGAACCACCCATACATCCCGAATATGCTCTCGGAGCGTCTCGTATACATCTGAAAGCGGGTTTTGCCCGGCTTCGAAATATTTCCCGCCCGAGGCCCGGGCAAAAGAGCCCAGCTTGCGAAGCGCTTCCTCTTTCTTTTCCGTACGAGGTGGATTGAAAAGGCCAATTGCATAGATCGGCATGTTGCTATTATGGATGCGGTCCATGACCTCTTCTCTCATCATGCCTCCCGGAAAGTCGTCCATGCCGTCGGACAGCACAACGATAGCGCGTCGGTCGGGTAACGCTTCGTCGGTGCGCCGCCCCAGTTCCAGGGCCTTCGCCAATCCAAGGTGAAGCTGCGTCTTGTTATCTGTTGTTTCAAACCCTTCGATGATCTGGCGTAGTTGCGCCTTATCCCCGGTAAAGTCCTGCATGAGCACCACCCGTTCGCCGAACGTGATTATTGCTGCCCGATCAACCGGCTCCATGGCCTCTACCCACCCCAGAAGCGCCTCCCTCATCTGATTAAGCTGGGCCCGCCGGAGCGATTTCGACTTATCCACAAGAAAAACATAACCGATTCCTTCTTTGGCTTCCCGAAAGGGCTGTACACTCACTACTTTTGCGGAATCCGCTCCTACCAGGGCGGTTATCTGTTCAGGATGGATGTCTACTGCGGGCCTCTCGAGGGCATCACGTACGTCAAGGTAGACGGTGATCTCGGGCAGTACCGTTCTGGTCTGGCTGATGCGAAGTGTCGCAATCTGTTGGGCGTGTGCCCAAGAGGCGCTGGAGAGAAGACCCAGCATAAACAGGAGATAGATACGCATGGTGAGAGCTTACCACTGGAAGGTGTCCCCACAGAATGGGATGAACATCAATTTGGTCTGCCCCATTTCTATGATGTCGTGTTGTTTCAACGAGGCAGGCTGGTAGAGCGCTTCCTGGTTCAAATACACCAGTTCTCTGCCCTCTCCGGGAAGCAAGGTAAACGCATTTTTCTTGGGGTCGTAAGCCAGTGCTGCATGATTTTCCCGAGATATGGCGTCATCTCCGGCGATGCATATATCCATATGCCGGGCACGTCCAACTACATTTCGACCACTACGGATGCGGTAATCACGTCCTTTCTCGGCTCCCTCTATACAGACCAGCCATCCGACCACGGGGTCGATGCCTTTTTCCTTGACCATCAACCCGACGGTACGCAGATCCTCATCTCGCTGTCCTCCTTTCTCACCTGCGACCCGGGGTCGGGTCAACGCCTCCTCGCCATAAGAGGCTTTCTCTACCGTTTGAGTATGCGCGCGGGTAGGGCCGGGATCAAAGTTGGAGATACCACAATAAGGGCAACTCGTGTACTTTTTTGAGTCAAAGGCGTGCCCGCGCTCACATCGCTGCATGGCCATATAACACCTCCGTCAAGCGTCTGAATAAAGTCAACCGTTGTTTGCGTTCAACAAGGCCTTAGATAGCCTCAAACATCGAGACCAACAAAAGAAAGAAGAACACACCAAGAGCCAAGTGCACATACAAAAGAGTGATGAGGCACCCACGCCCGGGAGGAGAATGAGCGATGATCTTCTTTGTGCGATTGGCATCGGATAAAAAAGCTATATTGGCAATCAAGCCTATGAAGAAGAAGCCGATATAGTACAAAAAAAGACAAAGAAAGGCCTTGCCGGTGTAAGACTTGTTGAGGTGGATGGCATAGCCCAGTTCGCTCCCCAGTCCCTTGTGGGGTAACGCCTGAGAATCCGGCTTTTGAAGCTGCAGGGCGGACTCATCGGGGAGCGTTGGCTTCCGGTGATGAGGTCCTTGCCTGCTCACTACAACCGCTGAGGTGCTTGGGTTTAAAGATTGAACGGTTGACCATTCCAGCGGTACCTCACCTGCAAGTAATATTTGAGAGGAAGAATCTATGTGGATACGCACACCGGGCGGAATGCGCTTCCCATTGATGAAGGTTCCATTCGTTGATCCAAGATCTTCAAGCCATACCTCTTCACCATCAAAGACCAGTTTACAGTGCCTCCGAGAAAGGCGATCGAAAGCCATTGGAAAGTCGCACTGTGCCGATGTACCAATGATCACGTCCTTCATATCCGATACCTGGCAGGCAGAATCTTTTGCCTCTAGCCTGAGCAAGAACCTTCATAAAGCAATTAATGTCAAGACGTAGGCCATGAAAAGGCAGACCTAGCTTTCTTATCCAACAGGGCGTTGCTCATGCGGTGGTCTTTTGGGGATATAATTCGACCTTTTCCTGTCGGGGGAGCCAGGATAGGGGCCTACTCAGGAGCTTACTTCTCCCGGTTACGACGGGTCAACCAGAAGCGAAAACGGTTTCGCTTTTCTTCACAGCAGACTGCTATTGCGGTATAGTTGTCGAACTCTCCGATGGCACGTTCTCTGATCTTATTTTCCATTTTCTGCATCCAGGCTTTGGGCGTGCCAGCCTCGATGCAGGCCTTCTCCATTTCCGGTTCCGTAATGTGTTCCCAGAAACCATCTGTACACAGTAGAAACGCATCGTGCGGCTCAATCGGCACAGGCTCCTTCCGCACCTCGGGCTGCCAGTGATCCTCCTGTCCCATCACCCGCAGCAAGCGGTTCCGGTCTGTATGAAACCGGATCTCCTCTGGTGCAATATCGCCGGCGGCAACCAGCACCTGTGGCACACTATGATCTTTCGTTTGAAAAATGATTCTGCCCTTTCGGAAATGGTATAGTCGCGAATCGCCGACGTGCGCCCACAAAGCAGAATGCTGATCGCATAAGAGAAGCACCAGCGTCGTCCGCATCGAGGCGAGCAGAGGATCTTCTGCCTGGCGCTGCACCACTGCCATCTGGGCGGCATCCAGATGGGCCTCTATAGCAGCAGGAGATAGTACCGGATTATTCCGAAACGATGTGAGCACCTGCTCCACCGCAAGGCGAGAGGCCACCTCTCCACCCCGGTGCCCCCCCAGTCCGTCGGCAACAACCCAGCATGCAACGTCCTCGAGGAGAACGTAGTCGCACGTATCCTGGTTTGCTTTGCGTCCCCCGGTACTGGTCAGGCTAAACGTCTTAAAGGTCATCGGTCACTCATCTCCATTGAATGGTTCAGCAACGGTCAGGCACAGTCTATTATCATCACAGTTATGTTGTCCTGGTGCCGTTTACCCTTTTCCAGTGCACACCGGACCAGTGCCTCCGCGGCAGTCTGGGCGTCCTGATCCAGCGACTGCAACATCTCCGCTTCCAGCAGGCTTCCGTACAACCCATCGCTGCACAACAGGACCCGATCTCCGGCCTGAAGTGAGTGCGGTTCCTCACATTGGTCAACGGCAATCAGCTTGGGAAGGCCCAGGTAGCTCGTCAGGGCATGGCGGTCCGGATGCTGATCGGCTTCCTCCTGCGTGATCTTACCCTCCGCCACCTCCTTTTCCAGTTCGTGTCGGTACACGTGATCCCGGGTCAGTAGTGTCAGTTCTTGATCTCGAATCCGGTATATACGGCTGTCCCCGACCGAAAGCCAGTATAGGTCTTTGTCATGAAAGACAGCGGCTGCCAGTGTAGTCCCGACCGCTCCCTCCTTGTCAGCATCACCGGCAAGCTCCAGCACGGCTCGATTGGCCTTGCCCAGTGCCCGATTCAGTCGTTGCATGATACTACCTTCTGCCCCTTGATCGTGATAGCCGGCCAGGAAGGCCTTTACAGCCGCATTACTCGCCTCGGCACCCAGTTCCATACCGCCCATACCATCGGCAACCACAGCGAGAATTCCATACTTCGCTACAAAGTCACGGTTTTCGGGATCAGAGAAACCAAAGGCATCCTGCTGTTGCGCTCTCTCACCGATGTGTTGTGCATTGCCGATACGCAGGCTGCCCGACGGCAATCGCACGAGAAAAGAAGCCCTGTTCTGCCGCCTTTGTTTTGATCGTTTCTTATACATAAAAGCGACAACAAAAAGCCCAACCACGAGGGCAATTCCGCCCGTCTGGATCCACCACGGCAGACGTTCCAACCGACCACGAATCCGGTCCAATGTCGTTTGTTCATCCGGCATGGAAGACCCCGGCACATGCAGCGAATCTCTCTGCAACAGATTCGCTGCCGATGTATCGCGAACTGCCTGCACCGTGTCCGGCAATACCTGTTGCAGCCATTCTTCTGCCGGGGCGATGTAAATTCCAATGCCAGACTGCTTGTAGTACAAGTGCCCCGTTTCCGGTGGGCCTCCCTTTCGGGTAAACGAACTATAACAACAAGATAAAGAGAGCAACAACACCAGTATCTGCCGAAGCAACAAGACCGACTGGAAAGGAGCAACGCTCCTGAAGAGTGTGCCCAACGGCAGCCGGTCGCGGGGCCGCCCCTGCCGCTCGAAGTACTGCTGCGCCACGTCATGGACCTGCTTGTCCCTGATGAACGCCTGCAGCGGCCCATCATCGAAACCCTGGCACCGCTCCTCGAACGGCAGCGTGATCGCCTTCACCTGCATGGCGCAAAATAATTGGACGAAAAAAATGGGTGGAATGCCCCCATTTTTGGTACCAGGGGCTATGTTAGTGCAGGCACCGGTTCGTGCTTCTGTTCTTTGACCTTGTGGTCGTTGTTGAACTGTGGAGATGGAGGCAACGGGGCTGACCCCATCTCCACAGCCTGATCGCCGACCGCGTCGCGCTCGGCGGTGGCATAGGCCGACGGCGTCTGGTAGCCCAGCGCGCTGTGCGGGCGGTACGTGTTGTACTTCCGTCGATACTGCTCGCTGAGCACCTCGGCCTCCAGCACGGTTGCGAACAGCTCCCGGTCGAGCAGTTCGTTCCGGAACGTCGCATTGAACGACTCAATATAGCCGTTCTGCCACGGCGCACCCGGCTCGACGTAGCGCGTCTCGACCTGCACCGCCGCCAGGTGCGTCCGCAGCGCCTCGGCAATGAACTCCGGGCCGTTGTCCATGCGCACATGCGCCGGCGTTCCATGCTCAGCGAAGAGGCCCTCCAGCACTTCAGTTACACGCTCGGCGGTGATACTGCGCCCCACCTCGATCCGATGACACTCCCGCGTGTACTCGTCGAGTACGGGCATGAACTTCACCTGACGACCGTCCTCGGTCGTGTCGAATCGGTCGTGTCGAAGAGGAAGTCGATGCTCCAGACGTGGTTCGGGCAGGTCGCCTTCAGCCGCGTGCAGCCATGCTCGCTGCGGCCCAACCGGCGTCGTTTGCGCTGTCGCTGTGGCACCTGCAGCCCGGCCTGCTTCCACAGACGGTGCACGCGCTCTGGGTTGACGTGCCAGCCGTCACGGCGCAGAAGCCGCGTGATCATGCGGTAGCCCGCACGTGGGTTCGCTTCGGCCAGTTGGTGCATACGTTTGGTCAAGGGACGATCCTGCTGCGGTTTCTTCGAACAGTAGCGCTGCGTCGAACGCGGCTGTTGGAGGGCTCGGCAAGCCCGCCGCTCGCTGACACCGAGCACGTCCTGGACGTGGCGTACGGCATCGCGGCGACGCGACGGGCTCTATGGGAGATCTCATGAGATCCCCCCTTTCCCCTGGCGACCTCCTTGAGGATGTCGATGTCGAGAGCTTGCTCAGCGACGAGCTTCTTCAAGCGGGCATTCTCCTTCTCCAGCTCTTTGAGGCGTTTAACCTCACTGCGATCCATGCCGCCGTACTGCTTCTTCCAGCGATAGATGCTCTGCTCGGAGACGCCGACGTGTTTGGCGGCCTCGGCGATGGTCGCGCCCTCAGCGGTGAGAGCCTCGACGCGGCGGAGCTTGGTGACGATCTGCTCAGAGGTGTGTTTTTGCTTCTTCATTGTGCTGCGTGGTTGGGGTGCAGCACTAACATAAGGCCTGGATCAGTTTTCTGGAGGCAATCCAGTGCCGCACTGTTGCGAAGGTCGATTCGATCGGGTTCGTCGTCCGCAGATGCTTCCAGTGTGCCGCAGGGAAGTCGTAGAAGGTCAGCAGCACGTCTTGATCCTTGCGCAGGCACGCGACGGCCTTCGCGTACCGGTCGCCGTAGAGCGCCTCGAAGTCATCGAGCGCCTCGAGGGCCTCACGGCGCGTGGGCGCCTGGTAGATCGCCTTCAGCTTCTGCTTGGCTACGCCCTGGAGCGACTTGGGCATCTTGTCGAGCACGTTGGCCGTCTTGTGTACCCAGCACCGCTGATGGCGTGTACTCGGGAAGACCTCCTCGAGAGCCGGCCAGAAGCCAAGGGCGCCGTCTGCGATGGCCAGCAGAGGCGCTTTCTTGAGCCCACGCCGCTTCAAGTCGAGCAACATCTCCTTCCAGGAGAGCTTGCTTTCTCGCTCGCCATCGAGCAGCCCTACCAGTTCCTTGCGACCGTCGGCGGTTGCGCCCATCAAGACCAGCATACAAGGTCGCTCGGGTGTCAGGCGCACGTTGAAGTAGATGCCGTCCGCCCAGAGGTAGACGTAGTGCTTCTGCGACAGGTCGCGCCGGCTCCAGGCCTCGAACTCGGCCTGCCAGGCCTCTTTCAACCGGACGATGTTGGTCGGCGAGAGTCCCGAGGCCCCTTCGCCGAGTATGGCCGTGAGCGCTTCGCTGAAGTCTCCCGTCGAGACCCCTTTGAGGTAGAGCACCGGGATCAGCGCATCGAGCGAGGGACTACGTCGCAGATAGCGAGGCAAAATCGAGCTGGTGAAGTGGTGCCCTTCCCGGCGATCGTGGACCCGCGGCCGCTCAATGACAAGCGGTCCGGCACCCGTGACGATCTCACGAGCCGGCTGGCGACCGTTGCGTACGACGAGGCGGTGGCCATGCTCATCGCGCTGATCACGGTGGCGCTCAATGTAGGCTGCTACCTCGTCTTCAATGGCCTTCTCCAGCAGTTGCTGGGCACCTCGGCGCACGATCTCGTCGAGAACCGACCGGGCCTCTTCCTGCGCGTCTTCCTGCGTACGGGCCTCTTCCTGCGTACGGGCCTCTTCCTGCGTACGGGCCTCTTCCTGCGTACGGGCCTCTTCCTGCGTACGGGCCTCTTCCTGCGTACGGGCCTCTTCCTGCGTACGGGCCTCTTCCTGCGTACGGGCCTCTTCCTGCGTACGGGCCTCTTCCTGCGTACGGGCCTCTTCCTGCGTACGGGCCTCTTCCTTCTTAAGCGAAAGAACAGTAGCTTGGTTGTGCATAAGGCGTGTCCTGGTTGTGCCCCATCGGGGCGGTTGATGTTAGCCGCAATCAGGATACGCCTTTTTGTGTTCTGCAGCGACGGCCAGGCCGCCTGCTCATCCACAACTTTCGATAATACCTCTCAGCCGTCAGCCGTCAGCCGTCAGCCGTCAGCCGTCAGCCAGCAGCCGTCAGGTCGCGCAGCGACGGAGGGGTAGACCCAGGGCGCTGGCAGCCGTGCGGCGGTCATGACCCCCTTCCCCCTTCGGGGACTTCCCCCTGTGCGGCCGCCGGGGGCGGCCAGGCGGAAGGGCTTGTGGCCGGACGACGCAGCGAAGCAGCCCTCAGCCAGAAGCCAGAAGCCAGAAGCCGTCAGCCCAGCACGGCCAGCGCCGGGTCCTCGGCCAGGAGGGTACCGCCTCCGGCCGGCGGGCCGAGCCGGACCGGCTCGATGCGTCCCGCCCGGGCCTCGTCATACGGGCGCTGCACCCGCACGTAGTTGTCGGTGAAGCCCAGCATCGCCCCATCCCGCTCCTCGGCCTCCCAGAGCACCGGGCGGACGCGGCCCTGCTGGCTGCGGTAGAAGGCCGCCTGCTTCTTCTCGGACAGCGCCCGGAGCACCCGGTTTCGGCGGGAGCGCTCGCGCACGGGCACCGGCGCCCCGCCCATCCGCCCGGGCTGCTCGACGGCCGCCGTGCCCGGACGCTCTGAGTAGGTGAACACGTGCAGGTAGCTCACCGGCAGATCGTCCAGAAACTGCACCGTGTTCTGGAACCGCGCCTCCGTCTCCGCCGGGAAGCCCACGATCACGTCCACCCCGATGCAGGCGTCGGGCATCCGCTCTTTGATGCGGGCGACGCGCCCGGCGTAGACGTGGCGGCGATAGCGCCGGCGCATCTTGCCGAGGACGGCGTCGTCCCCGCTCTGCAGGGGAATGTGGAAATGCGGCTGAAAGGCCCGCGACCCGGCCACGAAGTCGATGATGGCATCGGTCAGCAGGTTCGGCTCGATGGACGAGATGCGGTACCGCTCGATCCCCTCGACGCGGTCGAGCTCGCGGAGCAGATCGAGCAGGGTGACGCCGTGTTCCTGCCCGTACAGGCCGATGTTGACGCCGCTCAGCACGATCTCACGGAAGCCGTCGGCGGCCAGCGCCCGGGCCTGCGCCAGCGTCGCGTCCAGAGGCTGAGAGCGGCTCGCGCCCCGGGCTCTGGGGATGGTACAGAAGGAGCAGGTGTAGTCGCAGCCGTCCTGGATCTTCAGAAAAGCCCGCGTCCGGCCGCTGGCCGAGAAGGCCGGCCCGAAGGGCGCGTCCGTGTCGATGCACGAGACGGCGATCTGCGTCTGCTCGGGCCGCGTGAAGTCGTCGAGGACGTCGAACAGCCGGAACTTCTCCCGGGCGCCGAGCACGGCATCGACGCCCTCGATGGCGGCGATCTCCTCGGGGCGGAGCTGCGCGTAGCAGCCGGTGACGACGATGAAGCCGTCCGGGTTGGCCCGCCGGGCGCGCCGGATGACCTGGCGGCACTTGCGCTCGGCCTCGGCCGTGACGGTGCAGGTGTTGACGACGGTCACGTCGGCGGCCTGGCCGAAGGGGACCGCCTCGAAGCCGCGCCCCTCGAAGTCCCGCTGCAGGGTGTTCGTCTCGGCGAAGTTCAGCTTGCAGCCCAGCGTGTAGAACGAAACGCGCGGCATGGCTCGGGCGTTGGGACGGTGGAACGGAGCGGGAGGACCCGCCGGAACCGGCTCCCGGCAGGCCCGGCATGCACGTCTGATCGCCCCGAACGTTCCAGTTCGCGTCGTTTTCGCACTCCTTGCCGTCCATCTGATCCCTGTGTTCGCCAGAGAAGGATACCCCCTCATCGCCGCCGCGCTCGCGCTGTCCATCGCCCTGTTCCTCGTCGGCCACCGGCTCGGCGGGCCGTGGGAGTGGTCGCTGATCCTGCTCGGGGTCGCCGCGCTGGGCTTCACGCTCTACTTCTTCCGGGACCCGAAGCGCGTGCCGCCGCCCGAAGCAGCCGGAGGCCGTACGCTGCTGGCCCCCGCCGACGGCAAGGTCGTCGAGGTGCGCGAGACGCAGGAGCCGCTCTACCTCAAGGGGCCCGCCCTCCAGATCTCCATCTTCCTCTCCCCGCTGGACGTCCACGTCAACCGCGTCCCGGCCGACGGGGTCATCGAGTACGTGGAGTACGTACCGGGGGATTACCTCGTGGCCTGGCATCCGAAGGCCAGCGAGAAGAACGAGCGCTCGCAGATCGGGCTGCGGCACCCGAGCGGGACGCCGGTGCTCTTCAAGCAGATCGCCGGTGCGGTGGCCCGGCGCATCGTGTACCACCTCAAGGAAGGCGACGTGGTGCAGGCCGGCGACCGGTTCGGCATCGTCAAGTTCGGCTCGCGCATGGACGTGCTCGTTCCCCCCGGCACGCCGGTGCATGTGCAGGTGGGGGATCGGGTGACGGCCGGCGTGTCGATCCTGGGCACGCTCCCGCCGGTCCCGACGGCCGATCCGATCGCGCCCGCGGCCCACGAGACGCCGTCCGCATGATGCTGCGCAACCGGATCCTCCACCGCCGCTCCCCCGAGCCGGGCCGCAAGCAACGCCGGTTCCGCGAGCGCCTGCAGGCCTACCGGGCGGCGCGGCGGGGCCGCCCCCGCCGCCAGATCCCCCGGGCCGCCGTGCCCTCTTTCTTCACGCTGATGAACCTGTTCAGCGGGTTCCTGGCGCTGGTGCAGATCCACGACGGGCAGTTCGCCTACGCCGCCTGGCTGATCGTGCTGGCGGGCTTCTTCGACATGCTCGACGGCATGATGGCCCGGCTCACGAACTCGCAGAGCCTCTTCGGCGTGGAGCTGGATTCGCTGTGCGACGTCGTCTCGTTCGGGGTGGCTCCGGCCTACCTGGTCTACGTCTTCGGCCTGAGCGAACTGGGCGTGCCGGGGCTGATCGTGGCCTCGCTGCCGGCCCTCTGCGGCGCCGTCCGCCTGGCCCGCTTCAACGTCTCGTTCGACGGCGAGAAGAAGGACTACTTCACGGGGCTGCCCATCCCCATGCAGGCCGCGGCCACGGTGGCGCTCATCCTGCACCTGCAGGACGCCTCGTGGTTCGGCGAACCGCCCTTCAGCATCCGCAACGTGCTGATGCCAGCCGTGATCGTCCTCTCGGCGCTGATGATCTCGAACATCCCGTTCGACGCCGCTCCCCGCCCCTCCCCCGGCTACATCCGCGCCCATCCGTACAAGTCGATCGGCTACCTGGGCGGCGTCCTGCTGGTGCTGTTCCTTCAGGCGACGGGCCTCCTGCTCGGGCTGGTCGCCTACCTGCTGCTCGGCATCGGCCAGGCCGGCTACCGGCTCGTCCGCGCCATCCTGGCGGCCCCCGACCCTACGGACACCGCCGAACCGCCCTGATTTCGTGGAAACTACGTGGCGACAGAGCCCGCCCGGATGGTATCTTGACACCGGGCTGCGGAACACCCCCGGGGAAACCCGTCGGCCCGCTATCGTCCATCTTCTACCGACCACCGCTATGTTCAAAGCCCACGTCGCCGTCACGCTGCGTCCCTCCATCCTCGACCCTCAGGGCAAGGCCATCCAGCACGCCCTCCACAACCTCGGGGCCACGGCCATCGAGCGCGTGCGCGTCGGGAAATACATCGAGCTGTGGGTCGAAGAAGACGATGAGGCGGCGGCGGAAGCCATCGTCCGGGAGGCCTGCGAGAAGCTGCTCGCCAACCCGGTGATGGAAGACTTCACGATCGAACTGGAACGCGTCGAAGGCGAACCCGCCTGAACGCATCCGTATCGTTGCACCCGACATCTCGCTGCTCCATGACGGTGCCGGTTCCCACGCTGCCCCCCCTGCCCGTCCTGGCCGACGCCCCGCGCCCGGCGGCGCCGGAGACGGACGTCCTCGTCGACGTCGCCACCGACGAGCGGCTGGACGACCCCTGGCGCGTCATCCTCTACAACGACGACATCCACTCGTTCGACGAGGTGATCCTGCAGCTCGTCAAGGCGACGGGATGCACCCCCGCCCGTGCCGAGGAACTGGCCTGGCGGGTGCATACCCAGGGCAAGGCCGCCGTCTTCGAGGGGTCCTTCGAAGACTGCTTCCGCGTGCAGGGCGTCCTGCGCGAGATCCAGCTCGTCACGGAGATCGAGGGCTGAGACGCACCGCCATGCCTGCTGCTGCCCTGCGCTGCCTCCTGCTGCTCGGCCTGCTCCTGCCGCCCGCTGCCCTGCACGCCCAGGGCACCCTGCACCGCGCCGACCTGGGCCGCTGCCCGCTCGACGGCGGGGCGGTGCTGGATCCCTGCCTCGTCGGCTACCGGACCTTCGGCACGCTCGACGCCGGGCGGACGAACGCCATCCTCTTCCCGACCTGGTTCACCGGCACCTCCGAGCAACTCATCGGTCAGCTCGGCGACGGCGGTCTGGTGGACACCACCCGCTTCTTCGTGGTGCTGGTCGATGCGCTGGGCAACGGCGTCTCCACGTCCCCCTCGAACAGCCCGACGCAGGCCGGCGAGGCCTTCCCGACCATCACCATCGGGGACATGGTCCGCGCGCAGGCCCGGCTGGCAACGGAGGTCCTCGGGCTGGAACGGTTGCACGCCGTGATGGGCATCTCGATGGGCGGAATGCAGGCGCTGCACTGGATGGTCGCCTACCCCGACCGGGTCGACCGCGTCGTGTCCATCGTGGGGACGCCGGCGCAGACCGGGGCGGACCGGCTGCTCTGGACCGCCCAGCTGGAGGCCATCGACGCCATTGGCGCCATCGCAGGCGGCGAGGCCGCAGAGGCCGAGGTGCTCGAAGCCGTGGCGGCCATGCAGGCCTACGCGCTGACGACGCCGGCCCACCTGGCCGCCATGCCGCCCGAGGCCTTCCACACCTACCTGGCCGACCAGCAATCCGCCACGCTGCGCTTCGATGCGTACGACCGCGCCGCGCAGCTCCGGGCCATGCTGGCGCACGACATCTACGCCGCCACCGGGCTCACGCCCGACACCATCGCCGACCGCGTCCGAGCCCGGGTCCTGATCGTCGTCGCCCGCCAGGATCACATGGTCAACCCCGCGCCGGCCCTCGCCCTGGCGTCGCAGATCGACGCCGCCACGCTCGTCCTGCCCGGCCCCTGCGGCCACCTGGCCCCCGGCTGCGAAGGCGAGACGATGCGCCCCGTCGTGCGCGCCTTCCTGGAACGCTGACTGGCCGCCCCACCCCAGGCCCGCCGCCATGTCCGGCCCGACCGACACCTACCGCACGCTCGCCGGGCCGTCCCGGGCCGAGATCAAGGTCAAAGGCTCGCGCTTCATCGCCGAGGCGTTTCCCGTCCCCGACGCCGACGCGGCCGAGGCACGGATCGCCGCCCTCCGCAAGCGCGAATACAACGCCACCCACGTGTGCTCGGCGTATCGGGTCGGACGGGACGGCCAGACCTTCCGCTACCACGATGACGGCGAGCCGAGCGGCACCGCCGGCGCCCCCATCCTCCGCCAGATCGAAGGCCGCGGCCTCACCAACACGCTCGTCGCGGTGACGCGCTATTTCGGCGGGACGAAGCTCGGGACGGGCGGGCTGGTGCGGGCCTACGGCGACGCCGCCGCGGCCGCCCTGGACGGGGCCACCCTCGTCGAGCGGGTCGTTCGCGTGCCCGTGCGGCTGCAGTTCGCCTACGCCGACACCGCCCCCGCGATGCGCACCCTGGAGGCCTTCGACGCCGAGATCCGGGAGACCCGGTACACCGACGACACCGAACTCCTCGTCGCCGTGCGCGCCTCCGAGGCCGACGCCCTCATCGCCCGGTTCATCGACCACCTCGCCGGCCGGGGCCGGGCGGAACGGCTGGAAGACGAGGCATCGGACCCGGAAGCCTGAGGCCTCTCCCCTTTCACCGCTTGTAGGCGTCCATGGCGGCCACGGCCAGGCGGTCGACGTAGTTGTTCAGTTCGTCGTCGGCATGGCCTTTGACCTTGACGAAGGTGACGTCGTGCTGCTCGACGAGCGGGATGAGCTGTCGCCACAGGTCCTGGTTCTCGACGGGCTTCTTCGAGGCCGTCTTCCAGCCGCGCCGCCGCCAGGCGTCCAGCCACCCGTCGTTGAAGGCCCGGGCCAGATAGGCGCTGTCCGTGTGCAGCGTCACCCGGCAGGGCTCCTTGAGCGCCCGGAGCGCCTCGATGGCGGCCTGCAGCTCCATGCGGTTGTTCGTCGTCCGCTCCGTGCCACCGCTGAGCTCCTTGCGATGCCGGCCGTGGATCAGCAGCGCGGCCCAGCCGCCGGGGCCGGGGTTGCCGCTGCACGCGCCGTCGGTGTAGATGGTGATGTGTTTTCGAGGCATGGAGGGAACGGCCGGGGCGAGAGCAGGAGAACGAGCAAGGTAACCGCACGCCGGCGACGATGCTTCAAAAGAGCCGTGAAAACCCGGACGCGACTGGCACGTTTAGCAACGCAGTACGCATTCCTCCGGCCTCATCCCCCCTCCTCCCATGAAATTCGTCGATTACGTCACCATCACCGTTCGCAGCGGCAAAGGCGGAGCGGGAGCGGTGGCCTTCCGCCGTGAAAAATTCGAACCGCGGGGCGGCCCGGCCGGCGGCGACGGCGGGCACGGCGGCTCGGTCATCCTGGAAGCCGACCCTCACCTCTACACCCTGCTCGATCTGCGCTACAACCGCCACCACTTCGCCCCGAACGGGCTGCCCGGCGAAGGCGGTAACCGCAAAGGCAAGGACGGCGCGGACATCGTGCTGCGCGTCCCCCCCGGCACCGTCGCCACCGACACCGACACGGGGGAGGTCCTGGGCGAGTTGAACGCCCCCGGCGACCGGCTCGTGCTCGTGCACGGCGGCCGCGGCGGGCGGGGCAACGCCTTCTTCAAGTCCGCCACGAACCAGGCCCCCCGGTATGCCCAGCCCGGCGAGCCGGGCCAGGAGCGCAACGTCACGCTGGAGCTGAAGCTGCTGGCCGACGTCGGGCTCGTCGGCTTCCCCAACGCCGGCAAGAGCACCCTCATCTCCACGCTCTCGGCGGCCCGCCCGAAGATCGCCGACTACCCCTTCACCACGCTGGAGCCCGCGCTGGGCGTCGTCTACGTGGGCGAGTACCAGTCCTTCGTCATGGCCGACCTGCCGGGCATCATCGAAGGCGCCCACGAGGGCAAAGGGCTGGGCGACCGCTTCCTGAAGCACATCGAGCGCAATGCGGTGCTGCTGTTCGTCATCCCCGTCACCAGCGAGGACCCGGGCGCCGAGTACGCCACGCTGCTCGACGAACTGCGGCAGTACAACCCCGAGATGCTCTACAAGCCGCGCATCGTGGCGCTCACGAAGATCGACCTGCTGCCCCCCGAGGAGCGCACCGCCCTGCCCGAGGCCGTCCGGGACCGGTTCCCCGCGGAGGTCGAGCTGTTCCCCGTCAGCGCCGTCGCCCAGATCGGGCTCCAGCCCCTCAAGCAGCGGCTCTGGGAACACATCCAGGCGGAACGGGCGCACGAAGCCGAGGCGTCGGGGAGATAGGCGGGGGCACGAGCTCCGACGTGCAGAGCAGCGAAGAACCATCGAGAGACCCTGATATCCTAGCGGGATTTACAATCGGATCCCATGCCTACTCCGCACTCCCCCCATACACCCGACGCCGGGGACTACCTCGAAGCCCTGAAGCAAGTTGGAAGCCGCAATCACTACATCAGCATGCTTCAGGCACACTATCATGCAGCGGAACGCACGATCACACCGAAGCAGATGGCCCATGCAGTGGGCTATGCACACTTCGGAAGCGCCAACCTGCACTACGGTATCCTGGCTCGCAAGGTAGGAGATGTGCTGAACTACCATCCGCAACCGGAGAGCCTGGGTACACTGGTGATCTTCGAAAAACGGCAGGGAGAATGGCACTGGATCATGCGTCAGGAAGTAGCGCATGCCCTCGAAATGCTAGGTTGGGTGAACCCTGTTACCTGGTCGCTACCCGACGAAGTGGACGAGGCCTCCCACCTGATCGAGGGTGCCATCCGCCGTATATCAGTCAATGCCTACGAGCGCAATCATGAGGCTCGCAGGCGTTGTATCGATCATTATGGCACTCAATGCTTTATTTGTGGCTTCGATTTCGAACGCACCTATGGTAAGGTGGCTAAAGGCTACATCCATGTTCATCATCTAGTGCCTCTTTCCGAGATTGGAGAATCGTACAACGTCGATCCTCTAAAAGACTTGCGCCCCGTCTGCCCGAACTGCCATGCGGTCATTCACCTCCGGCAACCACCCTACACGGTTGAAGAGGTGAGAGCCTTCATCCAGGCACAGAACAGCTCTTCGATAACACAACCAGAGTTCTGATCGGGTCTTCCTTACCCCCTCAGGTTACACACCCGGCGGTGGGCCGTCTATGGGGGCGTCCCGCCCGTAGCACCCGTCTCCTGCCACCCGTGCCGTCTCCCGGACTGCCTTCGCTCTTTGACGCCGACACCGCCGAGGCGCCCGACGAAGCCCGGGAGCAGCGGGCGCTCGTGGCGCTGTCGATGGTGCCGGGGGTGGGGCCGGGGCGTGTGCGGGCGCTGCTGGCCCGGTTCGGCTCGGCGACGGCGGCGCTGGCGGCCCCGGCGCCCGCGCTGGCCGAGGTGCCGGGCATCGGGCCGCAGACCGCGCGAGCCATCCGGGGGTTCGACGAGCACGCCGCGGCGCACGCTCAGTTCGACCAGGCCGCCCACGTCGGGGCGAGGCTGGTCGCCTCGTGGGACGACCGCTTCCCGCGGCTCCTGCGGCAGATCTACGATCCCCCGTCGTTCCTCTGGATGCGCGGCACGCTGACCGATGCCGACGACCAGGCCATCGCCATCGTCGGCACGCGGCGGGCGACGGACTACGGCAAGCGGCTGGCGGCCGAGTTCGCCGCGGAGCTGGTCCGGCACGGCTTCACCATCGTCAGCGGCCTCGCCTACGGCATCGACGCGGCGGCACACCGGGCGGCGCTGGACGCGGGTGGCCGTACGCTCGCCGTGCTCGGCTCGGGCGTGGATCGCATCTACCCGGCCCGGCACACCCGGCTGGCTCGTGCCATCACCGAACAGGGAGCGCTGCTCTCGGAATACGCCCTCGGCGCAAAGCCGGACGCCGTCAACTTCCCCCGCCGCAACCGCATCATCAGCGGGCTGACGCGGGGCACGCTCGTGGTCGAAGCCTTCGAGACGGGCGGCGCGCTCATCACGGCGCGGCTGGCGCTGGAGCAGAACCGCGAGGTCTTCGCCCTGCCGAGCCCAGCCCACAGCCCGGCCGGCCGGGGCGCCAACCGGCTCATCCAGCAGGGCCACGCCAAGCTCGTCCTGACGGTCGGCGACATCCTGGACGAACTCGGCCTCGCCGCTCCCCCTTCACCCTCGTCGCCCGAAGCGACCCCACCCCCACCGCCGCTCTCCGGCGTCGAACGCACCCTCTACGACGCCCTCACCCCGCAGCCGCAACACATCGACGCCCTCTGCCTCCAGACCGACCTCGACCCCTCCACGGCGCTCGTCTACCTGCTGAACCTGGAGTTCAAGGGGCTCGTCCGGCAAATGGCGGGGAAGCAGTTCTATCGGGCCTAGCACGGGGCGAAGGAGGACGGTTGGGATAACGACAGGGATTCCCTTCGGATCGTCGCACTTCGTCCTTCGCACGTAACCCTGAGGAAGCATTCCTGAACCAGCGTGCGTACCACGACGCGTTTCGCTTCCCACCCACGCGCTTTCCCCCATGCCCGACCGCCTTGCCGCGCTGCGCCGGCAGTTTCCCCACACCGCCGACACCGTCTACCTCAACCACGCCGCCGTCAGCCCCCTCAGCCGGCGCGTGGTGGACGCCCTGGATGCCTACCTCACCGAGCGGCACCGGACGAACATCGAGAACTATTTTGACTTCGCGCCGACCATCGAAGAAACGCTGGAGCAGATCGCGCGGATGCTCGGCACGAGGGCAGACCGCGTCGCGTTCGTGCCGAACACGTCGAGCGCGCTGAACGTGCTGGCACAGGGGCTCCGCTGGCAGCCGGGGGACCGGATCGCGCTTCCGGGCTGCGAGTTTCCGGCCAACGTCTACCCCTTCATGAACCTCCAGCGGCACGGGGTGGCGGTCGATTTCATCCCGCATCGCGAAGGCACCTTCACGCTGGAGGACATCGAGCGCACACTGACGCCGCGCACCCGGCTGCTGACGCTGAGCTGCGTGCAGTTCCTCTCCGGCTACCGCGCCGACCTGCCGGCCATCGGGCGCCTCTGCCGTGAACACGGCGTCATCTTCTGCGTCGATGCCATCCAGGGCCTCGGCGCGCTGCGCCTCGACGTCGAGGCCTGTGGCATCGACTTCCTGGCCTGCGGCGGCCACAAGTGGCTGATGGCGACGCAGGGCATCGGCCTTCTGTATCTGACCGAGGCGTTGCAGAGCCGCATCGACCCGCCGGCCGGCTGGCTCCACGGACCCGTCGACTGGGACCACTTCTTCGACTACGAACTGGCCTTCCACCCGGACGCGCGGCGCTTCCACCTCGGCACGATGAACGCGCCCGGCATCGCGGCTCTGCATGCGGCGCTGACGCTCCGCGAGGAAACCGGTCCGGCCTGGTGCGAGGCCCAGGTGCTGGACCGCAGCCGCCGGCTCGCCGAGGGGCTGGCCGGCCTCGGCCTGCGTCGCTACGGCACCGACGACCCGGCTCACGCCTCCGGCATCGTCACCGTGCACCACCCCGCCCCGGAGGCGCTGTTCGAACACCTCCGGCAGCATCGCATCCACACCGCGCTCCGCAACCGGCTGCTCCGCTTCTCCCCCACGTACTACAACCACCCGGACGAGGTCGAGGCAGCGCTGGACGCCGTTGCCGCCTTCGCCCCCTGATACCCTGCTCCCACCGCACCCGCACCTCTCCTGTGTCGCTCCCTCACACCATTGTCACATCTCGTCACCGGAACGGCACATTCCTTCCCTTCCACAGAGATCATCTGAGAGACGACGCCCGTACAAGCAATAACGGGCCACGCGTAACGAGGGTGGCAGAACGATAGCGGTAGACATCATCCGTCAACCCGCTCGATAACCCGACGTGGGCGCCCGGCCCGTTCAGACTCCTGTTCACCAATCCCCTCTTGCCGTGGATCTCAACCAGACGTTCAACCTCCTCGTCGACAAGCTTCAGGGATGGCTCGACGCCCTGATCCTGGCCCTGCCAAACCTCGTGGCGGCCGTGCTGATCGTCATCGGCTTCGCCTTCGCGGCCCGGCTGGTCCGACGGCTGATCGTGAGCGGCATGGACCGGGTCTCGGCGTACCGGCAGGTCAACAAGCTGCTGGGTACGATCGGCTATCTGGGCGTCCTGGCGGCCGGCGTGTTCATCGCGCTCGGGATTCTGGACCTGGACAAGACGGTCACCTCCCTGCTGGCCGGGGCCGGGAT
This sequence comes from Roseithermus sacchariphilus, assembly GCA_003285105.1. Lineage (GTDB taxonomy): Bacteria > Bacteroidota > Rhodothermia > Rhodothermales > MEBIC09517 > Roseithermus > Roseithermus sacchariphilus. The sequence continues at coordinate 4,211,144 of CP030158.1, forward strand.
CATCGGGCTGGCACTCGGCTTTGCCTTTCAGGACATCGCCACCAACTTCATCTCGGGCATTCTGCTCTCCATCCGCCGCCCGTTCACCGAGGGCGACATCATCGAATCCAACGGGTACCTCGGCACCGTCGCCGACGTCAACCTGCGCTCGACGAAGCTGCGCACCTTCCAGGGGCCGCTGGTGATCATCCCGAACAAGGAGATCTTCCAGAATCCCCTGACGAACTACAGCGAACTGGGCCGGCGGCGCGTCGACCTGCGTTGCGGCGTCGCGTACGGAGACGATCTGGAGCAGGCCCGCCGCGTGGCGCTGGACGCCCTCGAAGGCCTCGACGTCCGCGACGCGAACCGGCCCGTCGAGCTGTTCTACGATGAGTTCGGCGACAGCTCGATCAACTTCACGGCCCGCTTCTGGATCGACTTCCGCAAGCAGACCGACTTCCTGCACGCCCAGAGCGAGGCCATCATCCGCCTCAAACGCGCGTTCGACGACCACGGCATCACCATCCCGTTCCCCATCCGCACGCTCGACTTCGGGGTGGTCGGCGGCGAAAAGCTCAGCGACGTGCTGCCGCCCTCGCTCTATGCGACCTCGCCGGCCAACGGCTCCTGAGCCGCACGGGGCGCGCATCAGGCAGGGCGCATCGCGGCGGGAAGCCTGAGGCCCGGAGCGGCGTACACGGTCCCTCTGCGTTCCCGCCCGCCGCCCTTCTGCCCATGCCCCCCGAAGAAACCATCGTCACGCTGGACGTCCCGCCCGGCTACCAGGAACACGAGCGGCTGGACGTCTACCTGACGCGCTGCCTGCCCAACGCCACGCGGGCCAAGGTGCAGCGCGGGATCCGCCAGGAGCGGGTGCAGGTCAACGGCGCGGTCGTCACCCGGCCCTCACACACTGTCCAGGCGGGCGACTGCATCGTGTGCCGCCTGCCCAAGCCGCCCCCCATCGAGGCCCGCCCCGAGCCCATTCCGCTCGACGTCGTCTACGAGGACGATCACCTGCTCGTCGTCAACAAGCCGGCCGGCATGGTGGTGCATCCGGCCTACGGAAACCGCACCGGCACGCTGGTCAACGCCCTGCTGCACCACGTCGGTGCCGGCACGCTGAACGTCGACGACGTCGAGGACGAGGAGGCCGACGAGGAGGTGGGCCTCTCGACGATGAACGCGGCACCGTCGTACGCCGGCGATCCCGGCATCCGCCCCGGCATCGTCCACCGGCTCGACAAGGACACGTCGGGGCTGCTGGTCGTGGCCAAGGACGACGAGACGCACGCCGGTCTGGCCCGGCAGTTCGCCGAGCGAACGATCCGGCGGCGCTATCTGGCGCTCGTCTGGGGCGTGCCGGACCCGCCCGCGGGCCGCGTCGAGGCGCCGCTGGGGCGGGATCCGCGGGATCGCAAGCGGATGGCGGTGGTGCCCCCCGAGCGGGGCAAGTACGCCGTCACCCACTACGAGCTGGTCGAGCCGCTGGCTTTCACGGCCCTCGTGGCGTTCCGCCTGGAGACGGGCCGTACCCATCAGATCCGCGTCCACGCACGGCACATCGGCCATCCCGTCCTGGGCGACCCGACCTACGACGGCATGGCGATCCGTCGGGGGCCGACGCACGGCACGCGGCAGGCGTTCTTCCGCAACCTGTTTGAGCGGATGCCGCGCCAGGCGCTGCACGCCCACACCCTCGGCTTCACCCACCCCCTCACCGGCGAGGCGCTCGACTTCTCGGCTCCGCTGCCGGAGGACATGGCGTACGTGCTGGAGCGGCTGCGCGCGGTCGACGGGGGATGGGCCTGACGCGGGTGCCGGATGACCGCTCCGGCACCGCTCCGGCACCGCTCCGGCACCGCTCCGGCACCGCTCCGATCACCCCGCATCGCCGTCCGCCGGCTCCGGCCGGTCCGGCACGGGCCGCGCGGCGTCGGGCCTGGCGTCGGGCAGAGCCTCGACCGCCGGCGCCGCGTCCGTCGCCGCGGCCTTCACCGAATCGTTCGGCAGGTACTCGGCCAGTTGCGCGCGCAGCTCCGGCGGAAGTCGCTCCAGCAGTTCCCGGTACAGCTCGTCCTGGGTCTTGAAGAGCGTGTTGAAGAGCTCCCGCAGCTTCTCGATGGCGTTCTTGCTAAACAGCCCCACCAGCGCCCCGATGGCGGCCAGCGCCCACAGGTTCAGTTCGTCAGGCGCCCCTTCGCCGGCCGAGACGACGAGCAAGCCGCCCTTGATGACGAAATAGAAGATCAAGCCGAGCAGCATCCCCATCAGCAGGCGCGCCACGTACCACGGCGTGTAGGCCACGTCGAAGTCCTGAATGACGCTCGCGTGGCGGAGGTACCCCAGCATCGTCGTGATGCTGCTGCCCAGGCCGGCGGCAAAGAGCATCACCATCGACTCCTTGATGGCCCGGGCCGTCGAGGCATCGACGGTGGGGAAGAGCGTCCGCAGCCCTTGCGGCCACAGGGGGGGATGAATGGAGAGATAGAGCCCCAGCAGCGCGAACACGACGAAGGCAAAGAGCCAGGCCCCGACGACGACGGTGTTTCCCTGCGGAAAGCCGATGCGCACCACCCCGTCTTCGTCCGGCGGAGGCGCTACGACGGGCGCGCCGCTCAGCAGGGCCACCCCTCGCGCGGCCACGTGCACCAGCAGAAACAGCAGCACGCCCAGCCACAACCCTATCATCGCCAGCACCAAGGGCATCCAGCCTTCTGCGGCGGCGGCGGGCATCAGCACCCCCTGCACGTAGAGCAGGACGAGCATCAGCCCGATGCTGTACCACAGCAGCACGCCCAGCCCGCGGACGGTGCCGAACCAGCGGACGTACCATTTGCGGGGAGCGTTCATCCTGTTCGGTCCGGGGCGGCAGCGGCCGATGCAACGGCCGCAGGCCGGGGCGTCCGACGCGATGCGACCGGCGAGCCCTGTGAAGCAGGGGAGTCACCCGAGGCGGCGCCCCCCTCTGCCGCACCGCCTCCCTACCTCCAGCCCCCGCACGGGGACCGGCACGAGCCGCTGCGACAACGCATCCACCCCGAAAGTAGACACCGCACAGCGAAGATGCGAGGTGGGACCACACGAATCAGGCAAAGTGGCGGTCAGCCGTCAGCCCGCAGCCTGCTATGCATGGCAGAAACGCAAGGGGTCCAAAACTTTTGTGTGCTCACCCTGCATGAATACCGAATTCTGGTTGGAATTCTTTGTCTTACTGGCGTAAGCTTTTTCTTTTTCCACGCTCAACCCCCGAGCTATCATGCACCTCCTCATCCTGACCGCAGGGACACGCGGGGACGTTCAGCCGTACGTGGCGCTGGGTCGCGGAATGCGGGCATCGGGACACACTGTCACAATCTGTGCTCCTGCTCATTTCGAGCACTTCATCACAGAGCACGGCCTGGCCTATGCCTTCCTGAATAACGACATCATAGACCTGATGCATTCCGAGGAAGGCCAGTTGGCGATGGAAAACACGGGTACGCTCTGGGAAACGATCCTCACGATGCGCCGCATCATGCCGAAGATGGGTGCTCTTCAGCGCCACCAGATCGAGGACTTCTGGGCCGCAGCCGAGACGACAAACCCGGACCTCATCCTTTTCCATCCCAAGGCCCTTGGGGCACCCGACTTTGCCGAGTACCTGGGCCTTCCCTGCATGTTAGGATTCTACCTACCGATGTACGTACCAACCCGGGCCTTCCCGGCGATGGGCTTCCCTCAGCTGCCCTTCGGCGGCTGGTATAATCGGCTCACGTATCACTGCATCAACCTGGCGACGTGGTTGGGTACCGGACGCTACATCAATGAATGGCGCGAGGCCCGTGGTCTTCCGCGCCGACGTGGCGGGGCCTACTTGCAGCGAGCTGACGGGTTTACTATTCCCGCCCTGCATGCTTACAGCCCGGCGATCATACCCCACCCTGCCGATTGGCCTCCATCAGCCGTAACGACCGGCTACTGGTTCCTTGACCAAGAAGACACCTGGCAGCCACCCGATGCCTTGCAGGCGTTCCTCGCCGCGGGTGAGCCACCTGTGTACGTCGGCTTCGGCAGCATTTTCGGCCGCGACCCGGCCCGGCTGACTCGAATCGTTGTGGAAGCCGTCCAGGCCGCGGGAGTGAGAGCAGTCCTCGCTCAGGGCTGGGGGGGCCTTATTCTGGACGGTTTCAATCTGCCGGACACGATCTTTCCCATCGAGGTGGTCCCGCACGACTGGCTGTTTCCACGCGTCTCGGCGGTGGTACATCACGGCGGCTGTGGTACAACGGCGGCGGGGCTGCGCGCCGGACGACCGACCGTCGTCTGCCCGCTGTTCGGCGACCAACCCTTCTGGGGAGCGAAGGTAGCCGACCTGGGTGCCGGCCCCGATCCGCTACCGCAGAAACAACTCACCGCCGAAGCGCTTGCCGCCGCCATCCGGCAGGCCACAACGGACGCCGCCATAATCGAGAAGGCCGGACGCCTCGGCCGTCAAATTCGCCGCGAAAACGGCGTGTCTGAAGCGGTCTACTTCATCGAGACGTGGATGCAGCAGCAGTCGACCTCATAACCTCACGCGGCTCCCGCACTATGGGGCTGCATCCGCGTGCGGCTTCGCTTCATCGTGCGCCCGCGCCGTCGCCAGCTCGTCGGCCCGGCGCTTGAGGCCGGCGGTGGCGAGCAGCAGCCCCGCCGCCACGGCACCGATCACGCGGAAGGCCGCCTGGTAGCCCTCCGCTCCGGCGCCCGCCGAGGCCACCACCGCCCCGATCATCGCCCCGCCCAGCAGTTGCCCGATGCTGATGAACAGCGTGACCACCCCCTGGGCCACCGTACGCTCGGCCACGCGGGCCTCGGTGAGCAGGATGTAGCTGAGCGCCGAGCCCAGCAGGCACGACAGCCCCAGCCCGATCGCCACCGTCCCGGCGTAGAACCCGAGCCGGGTCGTCCCCGCCAGCCCGACGCCCAGCAGCCCCGCCGCCATCAGCCCCGTGCCGGCCTGAATCACCCGGCGCGACCCGACGCGGTCCAGCAGCCGCCCCGCCACCGGCGAGCCCAGCGCCACCGCCACCACGAGCGGCAGCAGCATGAACGACGCCGCCGACTTCGTCACCCCGAACGCCGCGATGGCAAGACCGGGGATGAACACGAACGACGCCTCCGTCAGCCCGGCCCCGACGGCGAACAGAGCGGCCAGGCGCACCTGGCGGCTGTGCAGCAGCGCCGGCCGCAGCAACGGCGCCGCGGCACGCCGCTCCACCGCCACGAACACGGGCACCAGCACCGCCGCGCCCAGCAGCAGCGGCCAGACCCGCGCCGACGCCAGGCTCGCCGCCACCGCCCCGGCCTCGATCCGGTTGACCCCCAGCGCCAGCAGCACCAGCAGCGTCCCGAGCACCCCCATCCCCTGCACGTCCAGCGGCAGCTCCTCGGCGGCCCGCGTGTCCGGCAGCACCCGCAGGCTCCACAGGAACACGACCGCCGCCAGCGGCAGGCTCACCACAAACAGCCACCGCCAGCCGAACAGCAGCAGGATGCCCCCGATCATCGGCCCGAGGATGAAAGCCAGCCCGAACACCGCCCCGATGATGCCCAGCGTCCGCCCCCGCTGCTCCGGCGGGAACAGATCCCCGACGACGGCGCTCGCCACGGGGAAGATGCCCGACGCCCCCAGCCCCTGCAATGCACGCCCGATGAGCATCGCCGTGACGTTCGGCGCCAGGGCAACGATCAGCGCTCCGGCGGCAAACAGCGCCACGTCCGCCAGGTAGACCGTCCGCCGCCCGTGCACGTCGGACAGCCGCGTCATCAGCGGCAGGCCGATGAGGTTGCACAGCACGAACACGTTGAACACCCACGCCACGGCACGCTCATCCAGCCCGAAGTGCTCCCGGATCGCCGGCAACGCCGGCCCGACGATGGCGATGTCGAGCGCCGCCATCAGCACGCCGAGGAAGAGGACGGGCAGGACGCGGCGCGAAGCGAGGGTCACGACAGCAGCAGAGCAGGATGGTCAGACGGACGGCCGTAAGAACGGAAAGGAGGTGGAGAATGGGAAGCCCGTATGGGATCCTCCGGGGCGTGCACAGGCGGATGGCCTCTGGCCGATGGCTTCTGGCGGCTGCGTTGCAGCCCACTCATTACCCCAGACCCCGTGCAAGCAGGTTCACTCAAACTTAACCAGGGCCAACACCCAGCCCGGATTGCATGGCCAGCGCCCCCTATTTATAATCAGTCTAAATACTCATATCCTGACCCCTGTCTCTCACCAGATTGCCATGACCCGACCAGACACCCTCTTTGTCCTTGTACAGAGGACGTTTCTTGCCCTGGTGTTCGTGTTTCTATACTGCACCGGGATAGCCTTCGCCCAGACGGGGACGATCGCCGGGCGAGTGCTGGACGCCGCGACGGGCACCCCTCTGGCAGGCGTAAACGTGCGGCTGCTCGAAGCCTCCCTGGGCACCAGCACCGATGCCGAGGGACGTTTTACACTGATCAACGTCCCTGCAGGGGAGCATACCATCGTGGCCAGCTTCATCGGATACGGCACCGTCTCGCGGGTGACGCGCGTGTCCGACGGAGCACACATTCAGCTTGACCTCACCATGACGGCCGAGACGCTCGGCCTGGAAAGCATCGTCGTCACCGGCGTGCGAGTGACTGAGGCGGAGCCGGGTAACCTCATCCTGACGGATCGAGACCTTTCGCGCGTTCAGGCTTCCACCCTGGCCAGTTTCCTCTCGAACCAGTCTACGGTAGCCGTCGGTGGTGGATCACCGGTGGCACAGAAAGTCTACGTTCGGGGGTTCGAGGACGTCATGCTCAACGTGCGGATCGACGGAGCACAGAATGCAGGCGAACTCTATCACCATCAGGCCCGACTCCAGCTCGAGCCCGAGTTCATCAAGCAGATTGTGCTGGATGCAGGCGCCGGTGCCGCCACCAACGGACCGGGGGCCCTCACCGGTTCCATGCACGTCACCACCAAGAGCGCCTTCGACATGCTGGAACCTGGTCGTTCACTGGGCGCCTGGGCCAAGGGTACAGTGGGCACGAACGGCGAAAACCGGTATAAAGGCTCAGGCCTGGTCTATGGTCGCCTGACGGAGGGACTCGGTCTGATTGCCGGATTGACCTATGAAGACGGAGGCGACTATGCCGACGGCCATGGTAACCTCGCTACTCCGACGGCCTTCGAACACTGGAGGGGCTTTTCCAAGCTCAGCGGCAACTTCGGACCACACACGTTCCACCTGTCCTTCGAACGCCTGGATGATCAGGGGGTCTATTACGAACGCCCCAATTTGATCGGCTTCCGCGAAACGTATCAACTGGCCGATCACGACATGGGGCGGAGCACCGTTTCGCTGAACTACTCCTACCGCCCCGAGTCGGAAACCGTCGATCTACAGACCCGTGCCTACTGGACCGAGAGCACGTTCGAGAATGCACGGCTCTCTACGCCGGACACCTTCTACGGCAAGGGGTCCTTTGCCAGCCTGGGGTTCGAGGTGCGCAATACCTCACGGTTCGGGGCCGTCAGCCTGATCTACGGGGTAGACGGCCGCTGGGACGACGGATACGGGGCACAGAACGCCACTCCGCCACCCTTCTGGGGTACCTCCGAGCAAAGTGCCTCCGTCGCAGGCGTCTTCACCCAGGCCCATCTGCCCCTGCTCGAAGAGCGCATCGAACTGTCTGGCGGCCTGCGGATCGATCGCTACGAGCACGAGGTACTAAGCGGCGTTGGAGAAGGGGCATCGAACCACGCCGTCGGGCTCAGCCCGAACGTTGCGGCCCAGTTCGAATGGATCGACGGCCTGACAGTGCGAGGCAGCTACGCCCAGGCATTCCGTGGTGTCACGATCCGCGAAGCATTTTTCAGCAGCCTCTACACGCACCGTGGTGACCTGAAGCCGGAGCGGGCCGACAACCTCGAACTCGGGTTGCAGTTCGAGCGGGCGGGCTTTTTTGTACGCGGCACGCTCTACAGGCAGACGATCCAGAACTTCGTGGACGCTGTCTATCAAGGGGAAGAGGTATGGGGATACTGGGAAAACGTGGGCGATGCCCGCGTCGACGGCTACGAAGCCGAAGTGGGAGGCCGCTGGAATACATCTCGTTTCAGCGTCGGGGTCTGGGAGTCGGAGCCGACGTTGAACGACGAGCCCCTGACCGATGCCATGCTCGGGCTGGGTACGAGCATCGGTCGCACCTGGACAGCCCGCCTGGAACACCTCCTGGCAGCTCCCGGGATTGATCTTGTACTGATCGGTCGGTTCGTGGAGAAAGAGGAGAATACCATCGGCGAGAACGCCCCGGACAAGCCCTCGTACGGGGTCGTCGACCTGCATGCAGCATGGCAACCACAACCCCTGGATCGGATCCGTCTCGGAATTTCGGTAACCAACCTGCTGAACGAATTCTATTATGATCACGCAACGTACTTCTGGCTACCACAGGCCCAGACGTACGTCGGCTTCCCTTCCCGCGGACGCGAATTGCTCCTTTCGCTCTCATATCGCTTCTGATCCATGCATGGTATGCGCCACCAATGGGGGCCGCTGACTCCGGCTCTCATGGCCGGTCTTCTTCTGCTGGGCGGCTGCAGCCCCGAGCCCCAGACCCATGAATCCGGCATTGCCCCGGACACGTCGGTGACGTCGGCTGCGCTCGTCGTCACCGACGTGTCCGGGCGCGAGGTGGTGCTCGCCGGACCGGCCCGGCGCGTGTTGCTGGGTGAAAGTCGCCTGCTGCTGGCGCTCTCGATCGTGCACCCTCACCCGGTCGACGTCATCGCCGGATGGCAGGGAGATCTGGCCCGGCTCGACCCAGTCACCTATGAGCGCTATCGAGCGGCCTACCCACGCCTCGACAGCATCCCTGTCGTCGGGCTCATCGGTGAAGAGTCCTTCTCCATCGAAAAGGCCCTTGCTACTGAACCCGACGTGGCGATCCTGAGCGGGGGGCATGGTCCGTCCGAAGCATCGGTCACGCTGATTCGCCAGTTGGAAGCGGCCGGTATCCCGGTCGTCATCATCGACTTCAACACGCACCCGCTCCAGCATACGCTCCCGAGTATTCGACTGCTTGGCGCGGTGCTGGGGCAGGAAGAACGGGCCAACGCCTACGCCGCGTTTTACGAGGAGCGCATGAACCGCATCAAGGAACGCCTTGACCACACCCCGGGCGAGCGGCCCTCCGTCTTGATGCACATGCATGCGGGCGCCTGGGAATGCTGCCGGTCCCCCGGTTCGGGCAACCTGGGTGAACTGATTACCTTTGCAGGAGGGCGAAACATCGCAGCAGATGTGATCCCGGGCGCGCTGGGCTTACTCAACCCCGAATATATCCTCAGCCAGAACCCGGAGGTCTACATCGGAACGGGCATGCCCGGAAGGAGCCACCAGGGGGGGCTGGAGTTGGGCACGGGAGTCTCCCCAGAGACCGCACGCACCAGCCTTCAGAACGTCATCCGGCAACCTGAACTCGCAGAACTGTCCGCCGTGTTCAACGGTCGCGTGTACGGACTCTGGCACAACTTCTACACGTTGCCCGTGAACGTGCTGGCTGCGGAAGCCATGGCCCGCTGGTTTCATCCGGATCTGTTTGCGGACGTGGACCCGGCAGCGACGTTGAAGGAGATCAATGAGCGCTTCCTGAGGGTCCCCCTGGAAGGCACGTTCTGGATCGGACTCGAGTAAGCCTCGATCACACCCGCTACGCGTTCGCTGGCCCCTGCGTGCTCACTGCTCCGCCTCGACATGCCTGCCGACGACCCGATCAGCGTCTCCGAGGATCATCGCATCACACGCCTCGCCCCCCCTGCCCCCTCGATGCCCGACGTGCTGACGGCCTACGCACAGGCCATGCGCCGTCGTGTTCTGGTCGTCGCGCTCCTGAGCGTGGGATGCCTTCTCACTTTTGGCCTCGACCTCCTGATCGGTCCGTCGGAACTCGCCCCGAGGCTGGCTCTGCAGGGGCTTTTCGAACCGGAAACACTCAGCCGCCCTCAGGCCATCATCATCTGGGAAGTGCGGCTGCCCACAGCGCTCATGGCCTTGCTCGTAGGGGCTGCGCTTTCGCTGGCCGGCGCCGAAATGCAAACGATTCTCAACAACCCGCTGGCGAGCCCGTTCACGCTCGGCATCTCGGAAGCCGCCTCCCTGGGAGCTGCCCTCGCCATCATGCTGGGCATCGCGATACCGGGCCTGGCAAGCACCTGGCTCGTGCCGATCAACGCGTTTCTGTTCGCCTTCGGGGCCGTACTGCTGCTACAGATGCTAGCACGCGTACATGACGCGAGCGCGCATACCCTGATCCTCTTCGGCATTGCGCTCGTCTTTCTGTTCGATGCCCTCGTCGCCCTCATCCAGTTCGTGGCCAGCGCCGAAGCATTGCAGCAGTTCGTATTCTGGACCCTGGGAAACCTCTCGCGGGGAGGCTGGGACGGCGTACGTGTCCTGTCGCCTCTTCTGGCCTGCATCGTTCCGTTCTCGCTGGCCGGAGCCTGGCAGATGACGGCCCTGCGCCTGGGCGAGGACCGTGCACGTAGCTTCGGGGTCAACATCCGGCGCGTCCGCTTCATGAGCCTCGTACGCGTGAGCCTGCTTGCATCGGGCGCAGTGGCCTTCGTGGGTACCATTGCTTTCGTGGGGCTGGTCGGCCCCCACATCGCCCGGATGCTCATCGGAGAAGACCACCGATTCTTTCTACCGGCGAGCCTGCTGACGGGCGCACTCGTCCTATCCCTCGCCTCGATCACCAGCAAACTGATCATCCCAGGCGTGTTGATCCCGGTCGGTCTGGTGACGTCACTGATCGGCGTGCCCGTCTTTCTCATCCTCGTCCTGCGCAAACGGCGAGCCCTATGAGCACAGAGTGTACCCTGGACGCGCCGACCCTCGCCATCGAGCGTCTAACGGTCGGGTATGGGAACACGCCCGTCATCGAGCACCTGACGCTCGACCCGATCGAGGCGGGATATGTCGTCGCGCTGGTCGGCCCGAACGCAGCCGGGAAATCGACGCTGCTCCGGGCGCTGGCCGGGTTGATTCCGGCAGTCGGACGGGTAACCCTGGGAGGGCGCGACCTGCTGAGCATGTCGCTTCCTGAGCGTGCCACACACGTTGCCTTCATGCCCCAGACTCTACCACAGGGAGTTGCGCTGACCGTATTCGAATCCGTTCTGAGTGCGTTGAAGGCCTCGCCGCTTCACGAAAACCATCCTACGGACTCCCGCCGCCTGCGGCACCATGCCGTGCATACGCTCGAACGCGTAGGCATTGAACATCTAGCACTCGTGCCCCTCGATCATCTATCGGGCGGACAGCGCCAGCTCGTTGCCCTAGCTCAGACGCTCGCGCGTGATCCCGTCTTGATGCTGCTCGACGAACCGACGAGCGCCCTTGACCTGTTGCACCAGGTGAGCGTCCTGCAACTGGTTCGGTCCCTGGCTCGGGACGGGCGCATCGTCGTGCTGGTGCTGCATGATTTGAACCTGGCAGCCCGATGGGCCGACCACGTCATTGTGCTGCATCAGGGCACCCTGTTTACGGCCGGCCCCCCGGAGGAAGCCATTACCCCCCGGGTCCTGAGCCGCGTATATGGCGTATCCGCTCGCGTCGAACGGTGCTCCGGGCACTTCCTGCAAGTGATGGTTGATGGTCCTCTGGACCCTCCGCTTCACCCATCCCGTCGCGTCTGACGTGCTTCATCACAAATCACTCACGTATATGCCATGCCCGTGTATATCTCCGAATCACACGTCAAAACGGCCACCCCGTCCCGTTACATCAAGCGTCTGTGCAAGCACTTCGCCCACAAGGTCCCGGCTACCTACACGGACGATTATGGACGTGCCGATTTTCCCTTCGGGGTCTGTATGATGCGAGCCTCGGACGGCCTCCTCGTATTGCACGGCGAGGCGGACACCAGAGCCGCCCTCGATCGCCTCGAATGGGTGGTCACGACACACCTCGAAGGGTTCGCCCGGCATGAATCGCTGGACATCCAATGGACCCCGATCCAGCCGCAGGAAGCGCCCTGATTCCCGCCCCGTTTGTCGTGATACCTTGCCTCTGGCGGATGGCCTCTGGCAGATCGCCTCTGGCGGATGGCCTCTGGCGGATGGCCTCTGGCGGATCGCCTCTGCCGAATCGCCTCTGGCGGATCGCCTCTGGCGGATCGCCTCTGGCGGATCGCCTCTGGCGGATCGCCTCTGGCGGATCGCCTCTGGCGGATCGCCTCTGGCGGATCGCCTCTGGCGGATCGCCTCTGGCGGATCGCCTCTGGCGGATCGCCTCTGGCGGATCGCCTCTGGCGGATCGCCTCTGGCGGATCGCCTCTGGCGGATCGCCTCTGGCGGATGACCTCTGGCGGATGGCGTCTCGGCACTTGCCCATCGACCATCAGAGCTCGCCTCTGCGCCGTAACTTCATGCCGACTCTTCGGCGGGCGGGCGACACTTTGGGAAGGCCGCGTTATCTTTCCCTCTGCGCCGGCCTCGCCGGCACGCAGGCTCCTCGTCGTCCGTTCCGGTTGCTGCCCCCATGTCGTTGCCTCGCCCACGCACCGCGCTCTTTCTGCTGGTCCCCCTCACCATCATCGGCTGCTCGCTACTCGGGATGCGGGCCTCCGCCCCGGAGCCGCCGCCGGAGGACTTCTGGGACGCCTCCAGCGCCTGGACCGCTCGCACGCTGGAGACGATGACGCTGGAGCAGAAGGTCTCTCAGCTCTTTGCCACCCGCGCCTACGGGTACTATACCAGCCAGGACGACCCCGCCTACCGCAGGCTCGTGGACCTCGTCGAGCGGTTCGAGATCGGGGGCGTGATCTTCTTCCAGGGCGAACCCGTCGCCCAGGCGCTCCTGGCCAACGACCTGCAGCGCCGCGCCCGGGTGCCGCTGCTGATCTCGCAGGACATGGAGTGGGGCCCCGGCATGCGCGTCGAGCGGACGACCACCTTCCCCCGCACGATGGCCACCGGCGCCACGCGCAACCCCGACTATGCCTACACCGTCGGCTACGTGACGGCCCGCGAGGCCCGCGCCCTCGGCACCCACCACGTCTATGCCCCCGTCGCCGACGTCAACAACAACCCGCTCAACCCGATCATCAACGTCCGCTCCTTCGGTGAGGACCCCGTGCTCGTGGCGGACATGGTGACGGCCTTCGTGCGCGGCATGCAGGACGGGGGGGTGATGGCGACGGTCAAGCACTTCCCCGGCCACGGCGACACGGACGTGGATTCGCACCTCGACCTCCCGGTCATTCCCTACGACCGCACCCGGCTCGATTCGCTCGAACTCGTCCCCTTCCGGGCGGCCATTCGTGGCGGGGTGATGAGCGTGATGACGGCGCATCTGGCCTTCCCCCGGATCGAGGAGGACCCCAACGTACCCGGCACCCTCTCGCCGCGCATCACGACGGACCTGCTGCGCCGGGACCTCGGCTTCCGGGGGCTGGTGGTGACCGACGGCCTGGAGATGCAGGGCGTCACGAAGCACTTCGGCGTGGGCGAGGCGGCCGTCCGCGCGCTGGAGGCCGGTGCCGACGTGCTGCTGCTCTCGACGGACGAGTACGCCGCCCGGGCCGCCGTGCTGGAAGCCATCCGCACCGGCCGGCTGAGCGAGGCACGCATCGACCGCTCGGTGCACCGCATCCTGCGAGCCAAGGAATGGGTCGGCCTGCCGGAGCAGCGCGCCGTGGACCTCTATGCCATCGGCCGGCACGTGCACACCGCTTACCATCAGGCCCTCACCGAGGTCGTCGCCCGCGCCTCGCTGACGCTGCTGCGCAACGAGGGCGACCTGCTCCCGCTGCTGAACGCGCCGCGCCTCTTCAGCGTGACCCTGAGCGACAGCGACGACCCCTCCACCGGGCAGGCGTTCCTGCGGCAGCTCCGCGCCCACGGCACGATGCGCAGCCTCCAGACGCGCCTGCTGGACCGCCGCTCGGACGAGGACGACGCGGAGGCCGTCCTGAACGCCGTCGCCGGCAGTAGCGCCGACGTCGTGCTCGTGCCGACCTACCTCTACGTGCGCGACAGCAGCGGCCGCATCGGGCTCTCGGACGAGCACCGGCGGTTCCTGGACCGGCTGATCGCGCTGGGCAAGCCGGTGGTCGTGATCTCCTTCGGCAACCCCTACATGGTGATCGGGCTGGCGCGGCAGCCGGCGGTCTACCTGGCTGCCTACGGAGCCAGCGAGGCCTCGCAGAAGGCCGCCGCCCAGGCCCTCTTCGGGCAGGCCCGCATCGACGGCCGGCTGCCCATCACCATCCCCGGCGTCCATGCCTTCGGCGAGGGGCTAACGATCGAGCAGGCCACGCTGCGACGCGGCTTCCCCGAGGAGGTCGGCCTGCGCTCCCACGCGCTGCTGCGCATCGACTCGCTGCTGCGCGCGGCCATCGACGAGCGGGCCTTCCCCGGCGCGGCGGTGGCCGTCGGACGCGCCGGCGTGCTGGCCAAGCTCGACGGCTATGGCTACCTCACCTACGACTCCGAAACCCCCGTCACCCCGCGCACCCTCTTCGACCTGGCCTCGCTGACGAAGGTCGTCGCCACGACGACCGCTGCCATGAAGCTCTACGAGGAGGGCCGCCTCGACCTGGACGCGCCGGTCGTCCGCTACCTGCCGGCCTTCGGCGCAAACGGCAAGGACCGCATCACCATCCGCCAGCTCCTCACCCACACCAGCGGCCTCGTCCCCTTCCGCCCCTTCCACACGCTCGGCCTCACCACGCGAGACGCCGTCATCCAGGCGATCCTGAACGAGACGCCGGTCTATGAGCCGGGCACGGACATGCGCTACAGCGACCTGGGCATGATCACGCTGGCGCTCGTCATCGAACGCATCACCGGGCAGGACTTCGCCACGTACGTCAGGGAGGCGGTCTTCGAACCGCTGGGCATGACACACACCGGCTTTCGCCCGGTCGGGCAGACGGACGCGAGCGTCGTGCCGACGGAATACGACAACGGCTTCCGCAAGCGGCTCATCCAGGGGGAAGTGCACGACGAAACGGCCTGGATCCTGGGCGGGACGGCCGGCCACGCCGGGCTCTTTTCCACGGCCGAAGACCTGGCGCGCTTCGCCCACATGCTGGTCAACGAGGGCCGGGTCAACGGGCAGGCGTTCCTCCAACCCGAGACGATCCGGCTCTTCACCACACCCGTGGCCCCCGGCGTGCACACCCGGGCGCTGGGCTGGGACACCCGCAGCCCCGAGGGCTATTCCTCGGCCGGGCAATACTTCGGGCCGCGTAGCTTCGGCCATACCGGCTTCACCGGCACCTCGCTCTGGATCGACCCGGACCAGCAGCTCTATGTCATCCTGCTGACCAACCGCGTCTACCCCACCCGCGAAAACCGCGCCCACATCGCCATCCGCCCGCAGGTGGCCGACTTCGCCTACGAGGCCATCGCCGGGCCGCCCGCGCCGCTGCTGCCCGGGCACGCCTCGGCGGAGTGATGAGAAGGGCGACGTTCGAAGGGCGGAAGGGAAAACGCGTCGATAGACCGCCCTTCCCCCTTCGGAACATTCTTTGCCACGGGGGCTACACGGAGCGCTTCTGACAGATCGTCAGGATGCGCCTGGTTTGCCCTGCATCAACCTGCTTCATACGAACCATGCCGACGTATGTGTATCGCCGGGAGGACGGCACCAAGTTCGAGATCGAACAGCGCATCACGGATGCGCCGCTGGAAACCTGCCCGATGACCGGGCAGCGCGTCACCCGGGTCATCAGCGGCAGTGCCGGCCTCGTCTTCAAAGGCAGCGGCTTCTATCTGACCGACTACGCGCGCAACGGCAATGGCAACGGCAAGTCGGCCTCATCGGACGCAGCCGAAACGAGCACGAAGAGCGAAAACAAGACGTCCGCCTCCAGCACGGCCGGCACCGCTTCGAGCACCGACTGATCGCGGCACGGCCGTTTCCTTTCCGCACCGATGCCTCTCCCGGCGTCGGTGTTTTTTTTGCCCGAGGCCGCCCGCCACCGACCGGTTCAGCGCACCGAGCCGTTTCGCCAGCGTTCGAGCGCGCGGGACCACGGTCGCTCGTAGTAGGGTCGGCGCTCGAGGAGGTAGTGCTCGAAGACCAGGTCCGCCGGAAAGGGCCGGATGCGCTGGAAGACGAAGGTCGACAGCGGATCGTCGCCGACGTAGCCGTAGTGCCACACCTCCGCGTCGATGCGCGTCTCGACGTAGGCCGGCGCGCCGAAGATCACGTAGATCATCCCGCGGTCGGTCTTCCATCCTTCCTTGAAGGTGGAGAAGCGCAGGTTGGCTTCTTCGATGCGGCTGTAGTACCGCTCGATCAGGTCGGCGGCGACCTGCCGGTTGGCGACGAGCCGGCCCCAGAAGGCGTCGAAGCGGCGTTTGCGCTCCCAGGGCGTCTCGCCGGCGCGGATGTCGCGCAGCTCGCGCTCGGAGGCGATGTAGGCCAGCGCCTCGATCATCTCGTCGATCAGCACGAGCCGGGGGAACCACGGGCTACGCACGGTGAAGTCCCGCACCCGTTCCAGGCGGCGGCCCGGCGCCGGCCCGTCCGGTCGGGCCGTGATGCGGACCCGGTAGACGCCGGGATCCAGCGCCGGCAGGCTGAACTCGACGACGGCCTCCCCCGCCTCGGCCGCCAGTCTCCGGCGCGAGACTTGCAGCGTGTCCGGCCGTTCGTCGCGCAGGCCACGGTAGGCCAGCGATCCAAACGACGGGCCGACGTAGTACGGCGGCGTGGCGATGCTGGTGTCGCTCTCGAAGCGCAACAGCGTCATCTCCAGCGTCGCCGCCTCGGCCCGGCCGGCCCGGTACACCTCGACCACCGCCCGCAGCGAGTCGACGTCCGCGGGGACGTGCAGGGACACGATGGGCGACGGGGGCGCTCCGGGGCGGCGGCCTTCCAGGCGGATGCCGCCGAGCGCCGGCTCCACGGACGCATCCGCCACCTCGACGCGCTGCCGACGCAAGGCCTGCTGCCCGCTCTCCAGGTCCAGCAGGGTGACGTCCACGACGTACGTGCCGGGGGGGGCTTCCAGCCGGAGGGTCCGCAGCAGCGGCTCGAAGGTCCGGGTCGCCTCGTAGGTGGTCACCTGCACCGTGTCCGTGCGGAGTTGCTCCTGCAGCACCTCCCGGCCGCGCGCGTCCAGCAACCGCACCAGCGTCTCGAACCGCGCCCGATACCGCCGCCCCGCTGCTTCTTCGACGAAGACCAGCGACAGCCGGGGGATGCTGAGGTAGACGTCCACGCCGGGCGTCCCCTCCTGCCACGTCGCCAGCGCCTCCAGGTCGAAGTTGGGCACGCCGGGCTCGAAGGCCAGCGTCCGGCCGGCGCCGGCCTCAGGCAGGCGCGCCCCGCCACAGCCGGCGGCTCCCACCGCCAGCATCAGGCTCAGCACACCGATTCCCCACCGAAGCGCCGTCATGTCTGGCGTGGCTGTGGTTCGCGCAACCGGCTCGGACGGCGCCTTCCTCGGGCGGGGCCGGGGGGCGGAATCCTCCCGAACGCCCCTCGCCCCGGGCGATCCTTCCGGCCCGGCTCAGGCGGCCCGGACGATGGCGGCAAAGTCAGCCGCCTTCAGGCTGGCGCCCCCGATCAGGCCGCCGTCCACGTCCGCCTGCGCCAGCAGTTCGGCGGCGTTGCCGGGTTTCATGCTGCCGCCGTAGAGCACGTGGATCGCCGCGGCCGTGGCCTCGCCATAGCGCTCGCGCAGCAGCCCCCGGATGAAGGCATGCATGGCCTGCGCCTGCTCCGGCGTGGCCGTCCGCCCCGTGCCGATGGCCCAGACGGGCTCGTAGGCCAGCACGAGCGTGGACGGGTCCTCGACGTCGATGCCCTCGAGCGCCCCGGCCACCTGCGTCCGCACGACGGCTTCCGCCTCGCCGGCCTCACGTTGATCCAGCGTCTCACCGATGCAGATGATCGGCACGAGGCCGTGCCGGCGCGCCTGCTTGACCTTCTGGTTGACCAGCGCGTCCGTCTCGCCGAAGTACTGCCGCCGCTCGGAATGGCCGAGGATGACGTAGGTGCACCCGACGGAGGTCAGCATCGCCGCCGACACCTCCCCGGTGTAGGCCCCCTGCTCCTCGAAGTGCATGTTCTGCGCCCCGAGCCGCACCGGCGACCCGTCGACGACCTCGTGGACGGCCGCGAGGCTGACGAAGGGCGGGCAGACGGCAACCTGGACGTCGCCGGGGTCCCCGACCTCTTTCACGACGGCCTCGGCCAGCGCCACGGCGGCCGGGAGGTCCGTGTTCATTTTCCAGTTTCCGGCAATCAGCATAGAGAATCGTGCAGGTTGATGGTTCGTTCAGGGGCCGTCGACGCCGGCCTGGTCTTCGAAGAGGCCGAGACGGGTCATCACATCGTCGCGAACGGCCATGATGGCATTGCCCACGTACTTGCTCAGGATGCGGCCTTCGGGGTCGATCAGGATGCGCGTGGGCAGGGCGGTGACGGCATACCGCTCGGCGACGTCGTAGGACGGCCCGCCGGGGCCGATGATGTGGATGCCGGGGAAGGCCCGTCCCTCGAAGAAGGCCTCGTTGAGGAGCGTGTCCGGCTGGAGTGAGATCGAGACGATGTCGAACGTGCCGGGGGCGGCCACCTCGTAGAGGGTGTTGCGGATGGGCAGCTCCTGCTGGAAGGCCGGCAGCTCGGGCCGGTAGAACTCCAGCAGCACGAGGCGGCCGCGCAGGTCTTCGAGGCTCACCGCCTCGCCGTCGTACGTCGTGGCGGTGAAGCCCGGCGCCGGCATGCCGGGCATGAGGTGTTGCAGCTCGTATTCCGCCTGGCGGGCCCAGGCCGTCCAGACCGAGTCCGTCGTGGTGGCTTTCAGCTCCCGCACGGCTGCCAGCGCCCGGTCGTTCTGCAGGCTGTCCATGTAGGCGATGACGATCTCCGACTGCAACGCGGCCCAGTCCGCCGGCTCGGTCACCTGCCGCTGGTAGGCCCGCACGAAGGCGATGGCCGAGTCCTGCCCGGCCAGCCGGGCCACGGCGCCCCGGCCGATGCGGACGACGTCCACCAGGCGGGGGTTGTCGGGCTGGATCTGCCGCATGCGCTCGACCAGCAGCGAGTCGTTCCAGTCGTCCAGCGTGATGATGGACTGTGCGGCGGCCATCGCACCGCCCAGGGTGTTGGGATACTGCTCCTGGAGGTTCCAGAGGATCGTGGCCGTCTGCTGGATGCTGCGCCGCAGCTCGGCTTCCTGGAAGTTGCCTTCCTGCACGATCTTCATCAGCTCCTGGTTGTGCTGGGCCTGCGTGTTGCGGAAGGCCAGCCAGGCGGCATTCTCGCGCGAGCGGACGGCGATGGGGCGCTGCCCGGCCGGCAGCACCAGCCGCATCTGCGCGGAGTCGCCATCGGCCACGACCATCTCGTCCACCTTCAGGATCTGCCCACGCCGGGCGATGACGACGGCATAGATGCCGCGGTGGGGTGCCGTGATGTCCATGCGGAAGAAGCCGGTGCTGTCCGTCACGGCATAGCCGAGCGTGTCGAGCTCGGCCGAGGGCGAGGTGGAGCTGGCAACGAGCACCTCGAAGCCCCGGTAGTCCGGGATGGAATCGACTTCGGCGCGGACGGTGATCTGGCCTTCCAGATAGCTTCGAACCGGCGGCGGGGCAGACTCGGCGGCTCCACAGGCCACGAGCGCGCCCGCGGTCAGGCCGAGCACCAGCAGCGCGCCGAGGCTGCCGCGCAGCCATGCTCCTCGATACGTCATAACCTACTCTGAAAATGGATCCGGGGAATCGCCTGGCCGCACAGGGCCGGGCCGGACGCGCAACGCGCCAGACGCCGATCCGTTTCACGGACGGGCGTTTACGAGCGAGCGGCTTCGAGCTTCTCCTGGAGCAGCCGGCGCACCAGCCTGGGATCGGGCGAGCCCTCGAAGGAGCGCATCACCTGCCCGATGAAGTAGCCGATCACGCTCTCTTTGCCCTCGAGGTATTGCTGAACCTGCTTCGGGTTGCCCGCCAGCACCTGATCCACCACCGGCCCCAGCGCGCCGGCGTCCGACACCTGCAGCAGGTTGCGGTCGCGGGCGATGACCTCCGGCGCGCGGTCGTCCTCCAGCATGGCGGCGAACAGGTCCTGCGCCCCGGTGGAGCTGATCTGATCCTCCAGACGCAGGAACACCAGCCCGGCCAGGCGCTC
Organism: Roseithermus sacchariphilus; assembly: GCA_003285105.1. Taxonomy (GTDB): domain Bacteria; phylum Bacteroidota; class Rhodothermia; order Rhodothermales; family MEBIC09517; genus Roseithermus; species Roseithermus sacchariphilus. The sequence goes on from CP030158.1 coordinate 4,231,270, forward strand.
CGGGTCGACGGGCAGCGCCTCGGCGTCGAGGCCGCGCTCGTTGAGGACGCGGAGGACGTCGGTCATGACGACGTTGGAGACGGCCTTGGCCTGCGCGCGGGTGTCGCCGCCGCCGGTGCGCTTGAAGAGCGCCGACAGCGCCGCCTCGAAGTAGTCGGCCACGCCGCGCTCCTCGGTGAGCACCCCGGCATCGTAGGCGGGCAGGCCGTAGTCCTCCATGTAGCGCCGCCGGCGTTGCTCCGGCATCTCGGGCAGCGCAGCCCGGATCTCGTCCAGCTCCGCCTCGGTGACGACGATGTCCACGAGGTCGGGGTCGGGGAAATAGCGGTAGTCGTGTGCTTCTTCCTTCGAACGCATCGGCCGCGTCTCCATCCGGTTCGCGTCCCACAGCCGCGTCTCCTGCACGACGGCCTCGCCGGCCTCCAGCAGCGCGATCTGCCGGGCGATCTCGAACTCGATGGCCCGCTCCACATTGCGGAACGAGTTCATGTTCTTGATCTCCGTCTTCGTGCCGAAGGCCTGCTGGCCGCGCGGGCGGACGGAGACGTTGGCGTCGCAGCGCAACGAGCCTTCCTCCATGTTCCCGTCGCAGATGCCGAGGTAGCGGACGATCTGGCGGATCTTCTGGACGTAGAGGTAGGCCTCCCGCGCCGAGCGCAGATCCGGCTCCGAGACGATCTCGATCAGCGGCACCCCACAGCGGTTGTAGTCCAGCAGCGTGTGGTAGGGATCCTGATCGTGCAGGCTCTTTCCCGCGTCCTCCTCCATGTGGATGCGTGTGATGCCGATGCGCTTGACGACGGGCTCGCCGTCCCCTTCGGGCTCCAGCATGATCTCGACGAAGCCGTCGGTGCAGATGGGCTGGTCGAACTGTGAGATCTGGTAGCCCTTGGGCAGGTCCGGGTAGAAGTAGTGCTTCCGCGCCATCACCGAGCGCGGGGCGATGCGGCAGTGCGTGGCCAGGCCCATGCGCAGCGTGTAGGCCACCATCTGCCGGTTCAGCACCGGCAGCGTCCCGGGGTGGCCCAGGCTGATGGGATCCACGTGCGTGTTCGGCTCGCCGCCGAAGGCGGCCGAATCCGGGCTGAACGCCTTGGACCGCGTCTGGAGCTGGCAATGCACCTCCAGCCCGATCACCGGCTCGTACCTGTTTTCCAGCCGTCGCGTCATGAGGTATATGTGAGGGGTAGCAATAAAACCAGGAAAGAGCGAGGGGCGGAAGGGGAACGGTGTCGCCAGAGCGTCCTTCGCGTTTCGCCCTTCGACCGCCCCCTCCGACCGCCGCGGCTAGGCGACGCCGAACTTGTCCAGCACCTCCTGCGCGTGTTCGCCGACGCGGGGGCGTTTGATGATGTGCCGGATGATGCCGTCTTCGTCGATCAGGAACGTGGTGCGCTTGATGCCCATGAAGGTGCGGCCGTACAGGTTGCGCTCGCCCCAGACGCCATACCGGTTCAGGATCTCGTGCTCCGGGTCGGCCAGGAGCGGAAAGGGGAGCTCGTACTTGTCCGCAAACGTGGCGTGCGAGTCCACGTCGTCCGCGGAGACCCCGAGGACGGCAATCCCGGCATCGAGCAGCGCCTGGTAGCCGTCCCGCAGGCTACACGCCTGTTTGGTGCAGCCGGGGGTGTCGTCCTTCGGGTAGAAATACAGCGCGACCTTGCGGCCCCGGTAGTCGGACAGGCGGATCGTCTCGCCGTCCTGGTTCCGGGCTTCGAAGTCGGGAGCCGGCTGCCCGACCTCGGGCATGGGCGTGGCGTCTGGCATGGTGACGTCTCGAAGGTGGGTGGATGGATGCGACGGGCCGGACGACGCAGACACCGTGCGCAGGTTCCGCCCGGCCGATCCCGGCGCGCCGACCGGGAAGATACCGAATCACTTCGGGACCTGCTGCGCCGCGGAGCCGGCAGGGCCGGGCCTCCATGGGCCTCCGAAGGCCTCCACGGGCCTCCGGGCGAGGCCGGCGCCGGCTCAGAACCGCAGGAGGCGCTCCAGCGCCGGGCGGAGGCGGGGCCGGGGCGAGTGCAGTTCCTGCTCCAGGTACTCGGAGAACGGCACGGGGAAGTCCTCCGCGGCGACCCGCACCGGCGGGGCGTCCAGGAGCGTGAAGGCTTCCTCGGCGACGGACGCGGCCACCTCGGCGCCGAAGCCCGCCGTGCGGACGGCCTCGTGGAGCACCAGCAACCGGGACGTCTTCTCGATCGAGGCCAGCACGGTGGCACGGTCCCACGGCACCAGCGTGCGCAAGTCGATGACCTCCAGCTCCACGCCCTGCTCGTGCCAGTAGGCGGCCTCCTCCAGCGCCCAGTGCACCCCCAGGCCGTAGGTGACGAGCGTCGCGTGCCGTCCGGTGCGAACGACGGCGGCCCGGCCCAGTTCGAGGTGAAACGGGGCGTCGGTCACCGGCCCCCGGATGGCGCGGTAGAGGTACTTGTGCTCGAAGAACAGCACCGGGTTCGGCTCGTCGATGGCCGCCCGCAGCAGCCCCTTGGCATCCTGCGGCGTGGACGGGACGACGACCTTGAGCCCCGGCACGTGGCAGAACCAGGCCTCGGGCGATTGCGAGTGGAACGGCCCGGCACCAATGTGCCCGCCGAAGGGGGCCCGGATCGTCACGTTGACGGGAGCGCCCCAGCGGTAGTGCGTCGTGGCGAGGTTGTTCACGATCTGGTTGAAGCCGCACGTGATGAAGTCGGCATACTGGATCTCCACGACCGGCTTGAAGCCTTCGAGCGCCAGCCCCATCGCCGCCCCGAGGGCTCCGCTCTCGATGATGGGCGTGTTGCGCACGCGCTCCCGGCCAAACTTCCCGACGAACCCCTGCGTGACCTTGAACACACCGCCGTACTCGGCGATGTCCTGGCCCATCAGCACGATGCGGTCGTCCTCCTCCATGGCCTGCCGCAGGGCGTCCGAGATGGCATCGATGAACCGCTTCTCGGAGGCCGGCCCCGCGGGCGGGCGGTGGCCGGTGAAGGCCGGCGCGAACACGTCGGCCCGTTCGCGTTCCAGCGTGCTGGTGACCGGCGGCTGCTGCAGCGCCCACTCGGCCAGCTCCTCGACCCGCCGGCGCTGCTCGTCCTCGATGGCCTGTAGCTCCGGCTCGGTGACCAGGCCCTCCTCCAGCAGCAACGTGCGGAAGCGCCGGATCGGGTCGCGCGGCCCCCAGCGGGCGAAGAGGTGGTTCGGGACGTACTTCGTGCCGGAGGCTTCTTCGTGGCCGCGCATACGGAAGGTCTTCATCTCCAGCAACGTCGGCCCCTCACCGGCCCGGGCCCGCCCGGCCGCCCGGCGCACCGCGTCGATCACGGCCAGCACGTCGTTGCCGTCCACCACCTCGCCCGGCAGGCCGTATCCGGCCGCCGCCGTCGCCAGGTCCTCCACGGCCATCGCCTCGCGCGTGGGCGTCGAGAGGCCGTAGCCGTTGTTCTCGATGACGAACAGCACCGGCAGCTTCCAGACGGCCGCCAGGTTGAGCGCCTCGTGGAAGTCGCCCTCCCGCGTCGCCCCCTCGCCCACGAAGGCGCAGGCGACGAACCGCTCCTGCCGGAGCTGGGCCGCAAGCCCGAGCCCGCAGGCGACGGGCAACATCGCCGCCAGGTGCGAGATCATCCCGACGATGCGATACGCCGGCAGCCCGAAGTGGAACGTCCGGTCGCGCCCGTTCGTGAAGCCGCCTTCCTTGCCCATGAGCTGGCAGAAGAGCCGGTCCAGCGGCACGCCGCGCGTGGTCCAGACGCCCAGGTTGCGGTGCATGGGCAGGATGTAGTCGGCCGGCTCGAGCGCCCACGTGCAGCCGACGGCGATGGCCTCCTGCCCGTAGCCGCTGAACCACTTCCGCAGCCGCCCCTGCCGGATCAGCCGCAGCTTCTTTTCCTCGATGGCCCGCGGTAGATGCAGGGCCGCAAACAACGCCTTGACGTCCAGATCGGCCACGAGGCCGGGGGTGTCGCGTGTCATACCAGACCGGAACGACGATGAAAAAACACGTGAGGGCCCGCCTCCCGACGCGCCCTCACGCAAACGATGCACGATGTACGAGGTGCCCTCAGACCTCTGCCGCCGTACCGGCGGGCGCGGGCATCTCCTTCGAGACGTCGTCCCGGAAGCTGACGGCAAAGAACACGGCGATGGCCGCGGCAAAGGCCGCCGGGATCCACCAGAAGCTCTGCCACTGTTCCAGCGTCAGCAACGTGGCCTCGCCCAGGAACGCGTTGTACACGTTGCCGGCCACCTGCGCCCCGATGAGCATCCCCACGCCGTAGGTGACAAACACGAGCAGCCCCTGCGCCTGCCCCCGCACCGCCGGCGTCGACTTCTTGTCGACGTAGATCTGGCCGGTGACGAAGAAGAAGTCGTAGCAGATGCCGTGGAGCAGGATGCCGAAGAGGATCATCCAGACGACCGAGGCCGGGGCGGCCAGCGCGAAGAGCGCATAGCGGAGCACCCAGGCGCCCATGCCCACCAGCAGCATCCACTTCACCCCGAGGCGGGCGAAGAAGAAGGGCATCAGCAGCATGAAGATCACCTCGCTGGCCTGCCCCAGCGTCTGCGTGGCGGCGATGTTCTCGAAGCCGGTGGCTTCCAGGAAGAGCTGTGTGAAGTTGTAGTAGGCCGCCAGCGGGATGCAGATCAGCAGCGAGCTGACGAGGAAGATGTAGAACGGACGGCTGCCCAGCTGGCGAAAGGCGTCGGCGCCCAGGATGCTGCCCAGCGACACGCGCTCACCGGCCGCCGGCGGCGGGGTATGCGGCAGCGTGAAGGCGTACACCCCCAGCACCAGGCTGGCGATGCCCGTCGTGTAGAGCGGCAGCGCCGTCTGCTCGGGTTTGAGCCCCTCCACGAAGCCGCTCAGCACGAAGCTGATGAACAGCCCGGCCACGATCCACCCGATCGTGCCGAAGACGCGAATCAGGGGGAACTGCTTCTCCTGATCCTGGATGTTGTGGAACGCCAGCGTGTTGGACAGCCCCAGCGTGGGCATGTAGCACAGGTTGTAGAGCAGCAGCAGCAGGATGAACACGGTGGGCGTGCCGGAGGTCTGCGGCACGAACAGCATCACCACCCCGCCGAGCAGGTGGAGCACCCCGAGCACCTTCTCCGTGGCGAAGTAGCGGTCGGCGATGAGGCCGAGGAAGAACGGGGCCACGATGGCCGCCACCGGGTTGACCGTGTAAGGCCAGTGCGTCAGATCGCCCATGCCGTGGTTAGCCATGTAGACGGCCACGGTGGTGTACCAGGCTCCCCAGACGAAAAACTGGAGGAACATCATGGCGCTCAGGCGCGCGCTAATGAACGACTTCATCGGTTCGGGTACGAATGGTGGAGAGGGGGACAGCGCAACGCAGCGGCACGCCGACCCCGCCCGGGACGCGGGGCGGGGTGGCGGCCGCCGTTCGGCGTGCCAGCCAGTATCGGAAAAAGGGCTGGAAATGTCGAGACGTCCGTGCATCGTCTGCCCCCCGTCGCCCGAAACAGACAGGGGCGCAGGCCGTCGCCGACCTGCGCCCCCGGGGAGCCTCTGAGCCCCCTCTCAGCGGGCTCCCGTGTCCGGCATCACCGCGCGGTTGTCATTTCATGAGCACCATGCTGCGGGTCTGCATCTGGTTGCCCTGTGTGAGCCGGTAGAGGTAGACCCCGCTCGACACCGGCGCCCCGGCGTTGTCGCGGCCGTCCCACTCGACGGTGTACGTGCCGGCCGGCAAGGCCCCCTGGATCAGCGTCCGCACCTCCTGACCCAGCAGGTTGTAGACGACCAGCGACACCGGCGAGGCCTCGGCCCGCGTCAGTTCGAAGGCGATGGTCGTCGTCGGGTTGAACGGGTTCGGGTAGTTCTGCTGCAACCGGAAGCCGGTCGGCAGATCGTCCGTACCGTTCGTGCCGGTGGACAGCGTGGTGCCGTCACTCAGGACGACCACCTTCGTCGCCGTCGGCGTCGTGGTGCCGGCGGGGGTGTACCCGGCCTCGGCCGACGCCTCGACCTCGGCGTACACCTCCACGCGCGCCCCGGCCGCGATCTGCTCCAGGTCGATCACCTCGCCCGCGGCATTCACGACGAGCGTGTTTTCATCGACGGCGAAGGCGGCGGCGTTCAGCGTGATCCGGCCCGAGGCCCGGGCGCTGACCGTCCCGGTGGTGATCAGGTGCTCGACCTGCTTGATGCGCCGGGCCACGAGCCCGATGCCGGCCACCAGCTCGGCCTTGATCCGCACGTACTGCCCTTCGGCCAGATCCGCGAAGGAGATCTCCGAGCCGTCGTAGCCATAGACCTTCGTGGCGGCATCGACGTGGAAGGTCAGCCCGAACACGGTGAGCGAATCGGCCCCGATGGTTTCGATCACGCCGGCGATGGAGATCTCCAGCTGCGGCAGATTCAGGATGCGGATGTGCTGGGCGATCAGCGTGCCGTCGGCATGCATGATCCCGCGCACGTGCACGATCTGCCCGGCCGCCAGCGCCGACGGATCCACCCGGCCTTCTCCCTCCTTCACGATCTTCGTCTTCGCCGTGATCTGGAAGGTGTAGCCGAGCACCATCATCTGCCCGTCTCCCACCTCCGTGATCGCTCCGGTGAGGTTCACGTTGGCGACGACCGGCACTCGCACCTTGATCTCACGGGCCAGCAGCGAGCCGTCTCCCTGGACGTAGCCCTCCACCTTCGCCATCATCCCGGCGGACAGGTCCGCCAGCATCAACGGCCGGCCGTAGGCATCCTCGATCTCGGCATTCTCGGGTACGTAGAACTGCAACCCGGCGATGGCGATGAGCCGCTGCTCCAGGTCGACGCCGGTGATGCGGCCGACGACCTCGACCTCGCGCTCGTCGTCTTCGAGTTTGATGTAGAGGGCGTAGAGGAGTCCGTCGCTACCCAGCTTGGCCCGGACCTCGACGTAGTCGCCCACGACCAGGTCTTCGGGCGCCAGCCGCCGGTCATCGCCCTTAATGACCGTGGCGGCCGTCAGGTAGAAGGTGATGGTGTTGACGGTGATGGAGCTGTCCGTGCGGGCCTGCACGTAGCCTTCCGTCTCGACGATCCCTTCGGTGGTGTCCTCATCGTCGTCGTCGTTGATGACCTTGATGCGCAGGGCATAGACGGGGCTATCTGCGCGGAACGCGCCCACCACCCGGACCACCTGCCCGGGCATCAGCTCGCTGAAGCGGATCGGGCGGTTGTCCTCGTCGCGCACCTGCGTCCAGGGCAGCGTGAAGTACTCCGTGTCGCCGACGGTGAGGCTGGTGTCGGTGAGGGCTTCGATGACGCCTTCGACGCGCAGCAGGGTGAAGCCGGGCAGGTCGTTGTCGTCGTCATCGTCCACCTTGATGCGGACGGCCACCAGCACGCCGCGCTCCGTGTAGAAGAGGCCTTTGACCTCCACCACCTGCCCCTCCATCAGCTCGCTGAACCGGATGACGTTGCGGTCGTCATCCATCACGACCGTGAGCGGGGTGACGGTGAACGTCATCTCCAGCACAGTGATGGTGCTGTCGGTCAGGCCGGTGATGCGGCCTTTGAACTCCACCTCCCGCACGGCACCCGGCGCGTCCCGGCGCTTGACCTCGATCTCGGAGGCGTAGAGCACCCCGTCCCGGTAGACGCCTTCGACCTCGACCAGCACGCCGACCAACAGCATCGAGAAGGGCACGTCCACGCCGTGCACCTCCACCTCGGTCCGGTTGGTGACCCGGAAGGTCTGCCCGACCACGGTGATGGAGGTATCGGTCAGCGCTTCAATCAGGCCTTTGACCTCCACCTCCTCATCGTGGTCGTCCGAGCCGCTGTCGTCCGAGCCGCTGTCGTCCGAACCGCTGTCGTCTGAGCCGTTGTCGTCCGAGCCGTTGTCGTCCGAGCCGTTGTCGTCCGAGCCGGTCTTGACCTTGACCTGCCGGGCGACGTACTCCGTGGCGTTGGGAGCCCGGAGGCCGTGCACCTCCACCCACCAGCCGACTTGCAGATCGGCCCATTGCAGGGAAACCTCCAGATCGCTACGCAACTCGGTCGCGTCGGTGAGCATGAACTCGACGTCTCCGACGGTCAGCGTGGTGGAGGTCAGCGCCTGGATACGCCCTTCTACATGGATCTCGCCGGTCTGCGCCCGGAGCGCGGCGGGGAGCGCGATGGGGAGCGCCAGCATGAGCAGCAGGGCTACGGCCAGCCGGTTCATGTGTCGGGGAAGTCGTAGTAACCCGTTCATGGTGTTTCTCTCGGTTCGTTTGAGGATTGCACGATGGATGCCGGCCCGTCCGGGAGCGGCCTCAGCCTCTCTTTCGACAAAGCCTGTGCCAGCCCTCTCCTTCCCCCAGAAAAAAACCGAAACATCCCCATTTTTCGGGCGGATGGGGCTCCTGGCCCCGGTGCATCGACCGGACCGGCTTCATCGCCCGCCGTACGAAGGGGTGACGTTGCGCACGGGGGTTACACCCCTGTGCAAAGCCTGCACACCGGACGACAACGCCGGGCTATGAGCCTCCGGGGCGGGGTCAGGGGAGCCGCCACCGCAGCCCGCCCTGCCAGCCCGATGCATCCGGGACGACGTAGAGGTCGAGCCGCCGGCGGAAGGCGGGACCGTCGCCCGGCGCCACGAGGGCATCCACGTAGCTGACCACCCACACACCGGCGGCTGCGAGGGCGAGGTTGTTGCGCAGCTTGTGCCACCGGTCGAAACGCTGGTAGCGATCGGCGATGCGGTCCGGCTCGCGCGCGGCGAGGTAGGCGTCTTCGGCGCGGGCGCGGGCCAGGTGAGCGGCGGCGGTGGCCCCGGCCGTGCCGACCCACGCGCCGAGGAGCCACCGGCCCTTGCGGCGCTCGCCTTTATAGAGCTGCCCCCATCCGGGGACCAGCATGGAGCGCAGCGCCGCGGCGGGCCGCGGGTCCGGGACGACCACGTACCGCGGCGGGGCCTCGGTCGGGGAGGCCCCGGCCTCCGGCGGCGTCCAGGTTCGCTTCACCTCCTCGAAGAAGGCGATGATCTTGGGCGAGACGAGCAGCGGGTCGAGCGTGAGGTGCGGGTTGAGCGACAGGGCCGCCTCGAACTGCCGGCGGGCCTCCACCTCCTCGCCCTGCGCGTAGGCCACCTGCCCGAGCAGGGCGTGCAGCTCGGTGAGCTGGTCGAGGCTGAAGCGCTCCGGCTCGGCCAGCGCGGCGCGGGCCTGCTGCTCGGCCTCGGCGTAGGCGAACTGCTGCAACGCCGCTCGCACGGCAGCCACGACGGCCTCCCCCGGCGCCTGCGCCCGGGCCGGCCCCACGGCCACCGAGGCCACGAGGATCAGCGCCCACCACCGGAATCCGTGTGCGTGTCCCTCCATCGCCTCAACGCACCCGGACGAGCGTCGTCGACAGCACCTCGCTGCCGGCCTGGAGGCGCGCCAGATACACCCCGGCCGGGGCCGTGCCGCCCCCGTCCCGCTCCCCCGACCAGGCCAGGGTATGCGTCCCGGCCGGCAGGTAGGCGTCGTGCAGCGTGGCGATGCGGCGGCCGTGCAGGTCGTACACCGCCAGATGCACCGGGGCGGGCTGCGGGAGCAAGAACCGCAGGTCCACGCGCGCACGGAACGGGGTCGGATAGGCGTCCAGGCCCATCGAGGCGGCCGGCGTCTCCCCGGGCTCCACGGCCACCCCGGTGGGCGTGATCAGTTCCACCGAGGCCAGCACATCCCGATTCCCGCGGGGGCCGCGCCCCCCCATCACGAAGATCTCCCGCCCGATGGCCACGGCGACGTGGTCCCAGCGCGGCGTGGCCAGCAGCGTCTCCAGCTGCCACCGGCGCGTCTCGGGGTCGAACCGCTCCACGTCCGGCAGCGGACCGGACGTGGCCGGGCTGTAGCCACCGATCACGTAGATCCGGCGCTTGAGCGCGACGGCTTGCAGCCATCCCCGGGCGCGGGGAGCGTTGAACTCCAGAGCCCCCTCGCCCGGCCGGTACCGCTGCACGAGATTCAGCGGCCCGAACAGGCTGACGCCTCCGAACGTGTAGATCGCATCATCCAGCGTCACGGCCGCCAGCCCACCCAGGGCCGTGCGGAAGGTCCAGCCGTCGAGCACCTGCCAGTCGCCTTCGTCGTCATCCGACGCGTCATCCGGAGTGCCGGCCTCCGGCACGTCGTAATACTCCACCGCCGCATCCACGCTGCCGTCTTCCCGGAGGCCGCCGATGGCGAAGATGCGCCGTCCGATCACCACGGCCGCGAGGCCCACCCGCCGGCGCCGCATGGACTCGCCCTCGGTCCAGCGGCCGGTTCGCGGGTCGAAGACCTCCACGTCGTTGGTCGGACGGCCGTCGGCATCGCGCCCGCCGAGCAGATAGATCTTGCCGTCGACCACGACGGCGGCGGCGTGGACGCGGCCCTCGTCGGGAGCCGGCAGGTTCGTCTCCCAGGTGTCGGTCTTCGGATCGTACCGGACCATGCTGTCGAGGACGCGCCCGCGGGCATCCTCGCCGCCGATCACGAAGATCTTCCCCCCGACCACGGCGGCCGCGGCACCGGCACGCGGCTCGGGCATCGGCGTGAGGTACTGCGCCCGGGCGGCCGGCACGGCGGCCGGCGCAGCGGCCCCCAGCAGCGCCAGCAGGAGCGCGCACCGGATCACCCGATGAGGCAGGATACTACACATGCGTGCTGCGCAATTTCTGCGCGCTTGCTTCGGATTCTGTGGGTTGCTCCCCATGATAACGCAAGAGGCGTACCTACCGCCGCGCGAGCAACGTCGTGAGGTCGAACCGGCGGGTTTCGCTGACGCCGGCCTCGACCTCCAGCGTCGTCTCCCAGGCCCCGAGCGTCGGGTGCACGAGGCGGAGGGTGTGGCGGCCGGGCGTGAGGATCAGCGGCCGCTCCTGCGGCGGCACGGTGTCCCGGTATTCGTCGTCGACGTACACCTCCGCCCACGGCTGCACGTCGAGCGTCAACCGGCCGACGGTCGCCCACAGCGAGACGGTGACGTCGACCACCGAGTCGGGCCGGACTAGGACGGTGTGGGTGTAGGGAGGAAACTGAGGATGCCGCAGGACGAGCTCGTGGGAGCCGGCGGGCAGCGTCAGGGTGGTGGTGGTCACCCCGATCGAGTCGTCGCCGACGTAGACGGCGGCCCAGGGGGTGGCGGCCACGCGCACCTGTCCCGGCGCCGGCTCGGCGGCAGGCGGCTCCCCGGCGGCAAGGCGCTCCCCGGCGGCAGGGGGCGCGGCGGTGGTGTCGCGTGTGGCGGTGGTATCGCGTGCGGTGGCCGGTCCGGCCGCACCGTCGGCGAGCGGCATCGGCGCAGGCGGCGTTCCGTCCTCGGCCGCCACCGCCTCCGCGGCGGCCTCGCCCCCGTCGTCGGCGTCTCCGTCGAGCGCGGTCGCGCCGGAGGCGGCCGCCGTGTCCGCCGGCACCGGGGAGTGCCTTGCCAGCGGGCCGGGCACGGTCGCCGCCGGCTCGTTCACGGCCGGCTCCGTGCGGGTCTGCCACCACACCGCGCCGGCGAGCAGGACGGCCATGACCAGCACGGCGGCGGACCACCGCCGCCCCCGGAAGCGGCGACCAGCCTCCTCGCGCCCTGCGGCCTCTCCGGCCGCGCGGAGCGGGGGCGATGCCACGATGGCGGGGGGCGCCGGCGGCGGGGTCGGCACGAGCGGCGGGGTGGACGAGCGATAGGCCGCCGGATCTTCCAGAAAGAGCGCCAGCCGCTCCGCATCCACAGGAAGGCCGTCGAGCAGGTCCGCCAGCGCGGCGGCGACGGCGTGCGCGGACGGCGGCCGTGCCTCGGGCGCCTTGGCCAGTAGCCGCCCGGTGAGGTCCTTCAGGGCCTCCGGCACCGTCGAGACGGCCGCGAGCCGCGGCATGGGGTCGTAGTGGACGATGGCATCGAGGAGGGCCGCCGCATCGGCGCCCCGGAAGGCCGGGTGTCCTACGAGCATCTCGTAGAGGGTCGCCCCCAGCGCGAACAGGTCGCTCGCCGGACCGGGCGGCTCGCCGAGCACCTGCTCCGGCGCCAGGTACGGCATCGTGCCCCGCACCTCCTCCGCGCCCTCGTCCGCCTCGGCCAGCGAAGCCATCCCGAAGTCCGTGAGCTTCACCCGGCCGTCGTTGCTGAGAAGCACGTTGGAGGGCTTGAGATCCCGGTGGAGGATGCCCCAGTCGTGGGCGGCGGCCAGCCCCTGCGCCATCTCCCCGGCGATCCAGGCCGCCAGCTCCCAGGGCAGCGCCCCGCGTGCGATCACGGCCGCCAGATCCGGGCCATCGACGAACTCGGCCGCCAGGTAGACCGTCTCGTCCTCCGCCCCGAAGTCGTAGATGCGCACGACGTTCGGGTGGTCGATCCGCCCGGCCAGGTCCGCCTCCGTCGTGAACCGGTGCACCGCCTCGGCCTCCCGCGCCAGGGCCGGCCGCAGCACCTTCAGCAATACGAATCGCCGGGCCGACGGGTCGTAGGCCTTGTAGACCGTCGTAGCCGGCCCGCGGCACAGCTCGGCGAACGGCTGGAAGGATCCTATGACGTGGCGGTCTCCCATTCCTTGAGCTTGTAGTGCAACCAGCGCCGGGAGACGTCCAGCGAGCGCGCCGTCTCGGAGATGTTGCCTCCGTGGTCCTCCAGCGCCTGCAACACGAACCGCCGCTCCATCTCCTTCAGCGTCAGCCCGTGTTCCATCGGATGGAGCGCGTTCGTCTCGGGCAGGCGCAGGTCGGCGCGCGTGATGAGATCCCCGCGGGCCAGCACGACGGCGCGCTCGATCGTCTTCTCCAGCTCGCGCACGTTGCCGGGCCAGGCGTAGGCCTGCAACGCCTGCATCGCCTCCGGCTCGAACCCGCGAATGTGGCTGCGCGACTTGACGGCGTACCGGTCCAGGAAGTGGTGCGCCAGCAGGGCCACGTCGCCCCGGCGCTGGCGCAGCGGCGGCAGCTCGATGGTGATCGTGTCCAGCCGGTAGTAGAGATCCTCCCGGAACTCCCCCGCCTCGATCATCTCCTTGAGCGACTTGTTCGTGGCCGAGATGACGCGAACGTCCACCTTCCGGGTCACGTGATCGCCCACGCGCTTGATCTCCCCCTCCTGCAACACCCGCAGCAGCACGGTCTGCATACGCGGGCTCAGATCCCCGACCTCATCGAGGAAGACCGTCCCGCCGTCGGCGACTTCGAAGAGGCCTTTCTTGTCGGCCGTGGCCCCGGTGAAGGCCCCCTTCTTGTGGCCGAAGAGCTCACTCTCCAGCAGCTCGTCCGGCAGCGACCCGCAGAAGACCGCGACGAACGGCTGGTCCTTGCGCGGGCCGTTGTAGTGGATGGCGCGGGCCACGAGCTCCTTGCCCGTGCCGCTCTCGCCCAGGATCAGCACCGAGGCGTCGCTGTCCGTGACGCGGGCCATCAGGTCGAAGACCTCGCGCATGCGGGGGCTCTGGCCGATGATCTCTCCGAAGCCGTGGATGCGCTGGATCTCGTGCCGCAGCCGCCGGTTCTCGTCGCGCATGGCCTGGTAGAGGCGCGCGTTCTCGATGGCGACGGCGGCCTGGTTGGCGAAGGCCGTCAGGAACGGCAGGGCCTCGCGCGTGAAGCGGCCGCGCTTGTGGAGGCTGTCCAGGTAGATGGCGCCGATCTGCTGCTCCTTCAGGCGCAGCGGCACACAGGCGATGGACTGGATCTGCTGGATGATGATGCTCTCGGTGCCGCCGTAGCCGTCGTCCTTGAGCGCCTCGTAGAGCACCACCGGCTCGCCCGTCTGGAGCACCTTGTAGACGACGCTCTTCGAGAGCCGCTGTACGTCGCCGAGTTGATCCCGGGTGAAGTTGCGCCAGCTCTCGATCTCGAAGCCATCGGGGTGGCTGTCCGACTGCAGGAGGATGAACCCTCGTTCGGCTTCGAGGGCTTCCATGGCGATGGTGAGGACCTGCTCCAGGACCCGCTCGGGCTCGCGGATGGAGTTGATGGCCAGCGCCATCTCGGCCAGGGCTTCGAAGGACGATTGCAGCGTATCGGATGCGTCCATGCGCGCGGCGGGTCTGGCGGTGAGCGTGTGGGAACGTCCGGGCGAAGGGGGAGCAGGAGGCGTACCGGGGTGGGCGGACCGGCGGAGCCGGAGGCGGGTCCGGCCGGGCACGCCGGCGCACCGCGCCCCCCGAACCGCACCGTCACTCCACCACCTGGAATCCGGCCTCTCTCGAACGGCTCCGGTTGCCGAAGGCATCCACCACGGACACCGTCCAGAAGTAATCGCCCGGGTCGAGGGCCGTGGTCAGGGTGTAGGTGTTCAGCTCGGCGCTGAGGTCGGGGATGGAGACGACGGGCGTCTGGATGTCGGCTTCGACGCGGACGACGTCCAGCCGGAAGGTGAACGAATAGGGCAGGACGACCGGTTCCCACGTCAGTTCGAAGGGCGGGCCGGAGACGGGTTCGAGGCCCTGCGGCGCCACGGCCACCGGCACGAAGTCGATCACCCGTACCAGCGGCGGGGCATCGACCACGGTGACCACCCCGGAGCGGTCGCGGACGCCGAGGTGCATGGCCTGCCCCTGGAGCGCCTGCAACGAGGCCGGCAGTTCGGCCCCCACGATGGTTCCGGCAAACTGCCCCGGCCCCCCGGCGCCGGCCAGCGTATCGGCGTAGCCCAGCGCCGGCACCTCCAGCCAGACGCGCTCGACGTCCTGGACGCCGTCGGGGTCGGCCACGGCCACCGTCACGTCGAGCATCTGCAGGGGCTCCTGCGGGAACCAGCGGTGGATCTGGACGGCGCGCAGGGCGGCCGTCGTCACGGCGGGACGGCCGGGCAGCGCCAGGTCCATCTGCACCACCGCCCCCAGCAAGACCGTCACCGCCGTGTCGACCGGGGCATAGCCGTCTCGCGTCACGCGCATCTGGTAGCCCCCCGAGGGGACGCCCGGGAAGGCGTACCGCCCGTCGGACGCCGTGACGGCCAGGAACGGCCCCGGCGTCAGGCGGACCTCGGCGCCGGCCAGTCCGCCAAAGGGCGGGTACACCGTGGTCACCCGCCCTTCGAGCCCCCCCACGTCCTCGAAGTCGGGCGAGAGCGGGTCGAGCGGGTTGCCCCGCGGCGCCTCCTGCAGGCACCCGGCCGTCGCACCGGCCAGCCCCGCCCCCAGCAGCAACACCGCCAGGCCCCGTCGCATCCATCCCATGGCAGGTCGAGTTCCGGCGCTCACTGCCCCTCCCCCCGCAGGGCCGTGACGACGGTACGAAACAGGATCTTGAAGTCCATCCGCAGGCTCATGTTCTCGATGTAGAACAGATCGAACTTGACCTTCTGGCGAACGTCTTCGAGGCTCTCGTCATACTTCCACTTGACCTGCGCCCAGCCGGTGATACCGGGCTTGACGCGGTGCCGGCGGTTGTAGAGGGGGATCTCCCGGGCGAGCTTCTCGACGAAGTACGGCCGCTCGGGGCGCGGGCCGACGAGGCTCATGTCGCCTTTGAGCACGTTCCAGAACTGCGGGATCTCGTCGAGCCGGGTCCGACGCAGCCAGCGGCCCAGCGGGGTGTAGCGCGGGTCGTCCTCGCGAGCCCAGACGGGGCCGGTATCGGCCTCCGCGTTCTGGTGCATCGTGCGGAATTTGTACATGGTAAAGGGCCGCCCGTGCCGCCCGACGCGCACCTGCCGGTAGATGGCCGGGCCGGGCGAGGTCAGCCGCACCAGCACGCCCAGCGTGATCCACAGCGGCAGCCCGAGCGTCAGCACCAGGAACGACACGCTCAGGTCGATCAGCCGTTTGGCGCTTTCCTCCCAGGCCGGCATCGGCTCCGGCATCACCTCGATCAGCGGGAGGCCGTAGATGTGCTCGGTCCGCGCCATCCCCCCGATGACGGTGTAGAAGTCGGGCACGAGCTTGAGCGAGACGGGCTTGCCGTCGCACAGCCGCAACACCTCCATCAGCGGCCCGCGGTCCTCCGAGCCCAGGGCGATCAGCACATCCTGCACGCCGAGTTCGTCGATGAGGCGAGGCAGCGCCTCGATGGATTGCACCTCCGTCTCCAGCGCCTGCCGGGCCAGCACGTCGGTATCCCCCGGGCCACCGGCCAGATCCAGCGGGGCGCCATCCCCACCCGCCGGCACCGGCACCGTGCCGTCGCGCCGCATGCGGATCGCCCCCACCACGCGCAGACCCGCCGCCGGATACCGGGCCACGTCGTCGTAGAGCTGCTGCACCTGCTCGCTCCACCCGACGATCAGCGCCTTGTGCACGCCGTAGCCGCGCAGGATCAGCGCCTTCTGCACCGACCGGACGCCGATGCGCCCGGCCGCCACCAGCACGAACACGGTGGCCCAGTAGAACAGCAGATTGATCCGGGCCGACTCGGCATCCAGGGCGTCGATGAACAGCAGGAAGAAGAGCACCAGAATCCCGACGGTGACGACCTTCATGAGCGACACCAGCTCGTCGAACCGGCTGGCGGCGTAGCGCTCGCGGTAGAGCCCGGCGAAGAAGAACAGCACCAGCCAGAAGCCCGTCAGCAACACGATGGGCGTCCAGACGACGGCCATCTCGAACACCGGCTCGGTGAACAGCCCCCATCGAAACCGTGCCACCTGAAAGAGCCAGTTGGCCAGGAACAGGGCCACGGCGTCCGCCAGCAGCAGCGCGATGATTTCAGCGTTGCGCGACACGTCGGGTACGTCACTTGTCCGTAGGGGGCGCTATCACACCAGAAAACGCCGTGCCAACGGCGCAGGAAGGGGCAGGATCCGCCCAACTTATCGCCCTCCTGCCTCGGATACAAGCCGGGCGACCCCGGCACCCACCCGCCGGCCCCGCCCCACGCCGCCCCCCGACGGGCGAAACTCCGCCCGGCACGTGCCGTAGCCTTGAAACGCCGGGACGGAGCCACCGCGCCGCCCGGCCCGGCCCCACACCCCTCCACCGACACGCACCGACCATGACGATCACCGGGACCGTGGTGTACAACGACTTCGAAGGCGGCTTCTGGGGCATCGTCGCCGACGACGGCCGCTCGTTCCGCCCGCTGGATGCCTTGCCCGAGGCGGTCCGGAAGGAAGGCGGCCGGGTGGAAGCCGAGGTGGAGCCCGTGCAGGTGCTCTCGTTCGCCATGTGGGGCACGCCCGTGAAGATCCACGCAATCCGCCCGGCCGGCCCCGGCACGGGTGCCGGCCAACCGAAGGCGTGACCGCCCCAGACCGCCCTGCTCGCCATGCCGCTTGCCGCCTCCGCCCTCATCGTCCTCGCGCTGCTGCTGCTCGCCTGGGACGCCAGCCGCCCCCACCGGGCCGGGCGGGATGCCCGCATCGCCGTGTTCGCCGTGGTGCTGCTCCTCGTCGGCGGCAGCCTGCGGGTCGCCGCCGGGCCGACCTTCCTGGACGGGGTCGTGGCGGCGCTGGCCAGCCTCGGCGTGGGGCTGCTCGCCGCCTCGCTGGTGCTGGCCCTCCGCCGGACCAGCCCGCGCTCCTTCTTCATCCTGGGCATCCTGGTGCTGGCCCTGGCCGGCGCGCTGCGCACCGCCGGCGCGCTGCTCCAGCCCCGCACGGCCGAACTCGCCCTGCTCGTCGAGCTGGGCCCGGACGACCGGATCGAGGAACTCGCCCGGCTGCTGGACCGCCATGGTGCCCGCTATGAACGCGCCTTCCCGACGGTGACCCGGGCGATGGACATCGATCTGGCGCAGGTCTACCTGGTCTACGTGCCTGCCCGCTCCGCCGAAGCCCTCGCGGCCGCCCTGCGAGCGGATCGCGAGAACGTGGATGACGTCACCATCAACCGATCCATCGGGCTGGAACCGCCCGTGCGGGTCCCCGCGGCCGAGCCGGCTCCGGGCCTGGCGCAGGCCAACGACCCGCTGGCGACCGAGCAATGGGCGCTGGCGCTCAGCGGCGGCCATGCCGCGCACGCGCTGCTGCAAGACCTCCGCCCGGCGCGGAAGGCACGGGTCGCCATCATCGACACCGGCGTCGACGCCGCGCACGAGGACCTGGCGGCCACGTTCCGAGACAGCCCCGCCCGCACCGACCGGCACGGCCACGGCACCCATTGCGCCGGCATCGCCGGCGCCGCCACGAACAACGGACTCGGCATGGCCTCGCTCAACTGGGAAGGCCGCTTCGTGGAGGTGACCGGCTACGGCGCGCTCGACGCCACCGGCCTGGGCACCCTCGAATCCGTCGCCCAGGCCATCATCGACGCCACGCAGGACGCCGCCGACGTCATCTCCCTCTCGCTGGGCGACTACGCCCCCGTCCCGCCGAAGGTGCTGGCCGATGCCGTGGACTTCGCCCGGGAGCGCGGCGTGATCCTCGTCGCCTCGGCCGGCAACGGCAACCGGGACGCCTGGAACCACGTGCCGTCGAACCTGGAGGGCGTCATCGCCGTGGCGGCCGTCGATGCGCAGGGGCGCAAGGCCCCGTTCTCCAACACCACCGCCCGCCTGAGCCGCCCCATCGCGGCCCCCGGCGTGAACATCGTCTCGCTGGCACCGGCCAACGGATACGCCACCATGAGCGGCACGTCCATGGCCGCCCCCTTCGTCTCCGGCCTGATCGGCGTCCTGCGGGCCCTCGCCCCGGACCTCTCGGCCGAGGACGCCTACACGATCCTGCACGAGACGGGCCTCGTCGTGGAAGACACCGACCGGATCGGCCGGGTGGTCGACGCCGGCGCGGCGGTTCGCGCCGTCCTGGACCGGCAAAAGCAGGCCGGATGACGGGCGCGACGGATGACGGGCACCGGGCAGCCTCGTCCCTCGCCCCCGTGCTACTCGAGCCGGAAGACGAAGGTGATCGTGCCCGTCTGGTTCTCCTGCGGCGCGTTGGCGGGAAGCGGGTTGAAGCGCCATTGCTGCAGGGCGTCCATCACCGCCTGCTCCAGCGCGGGATTCCCCTTGATCAGCGGCAGGCGCCCGACGATCCGGCCCTGGGGATCGACGGTGATGCGGACGCGGATCGTGGCGTTGACCTTCTCGCGATACACCGGAAGCGGCGTCTGCACCGGCCGCCGGTCGAGGCCCTCGATCTGGAAGGGGGCCGTCTTGCGCGCGTCCTGCCCCTCACCGTCATCCCCCTGCTCGGCACCGGCACGCCCCTCCGGGTCGCCTCCGCCCAGCGGCTGCACCGGCGGGCGCTCCGGCTTCGGCTCCGGGCCGACGACCGGCGCCGGGTCGTTCTGCTCCTCGGGCGAAATCGTCTCCGTCTCGGGCGAGGTGATCTTCTCCTCGTCCACGACCTCCGGCTGATCCGGGAGGTCGACCGGGCGGGCGTCCTCCGGCGGGGCCGTCTGCGGCTCGGGTTGCTCGACCGGCTCGGGCTCGGGATCGGGCACGACTTCCTGCACCTCCGGGCGGGGATCCGGCGTGCGGCGCACCGGCTGCCCCTCGGCGAAGTCGCCAAACTCGACCTGGATGTAGCCGACGGGCTGCGGATCGGACACGCCGAGGTTCATGAAGGTGAAGAGCACCAGCAGCACCAGGTGCAACCCTACGCTGGCGCCCAGACCGATCCAGTCGTTCTTGCTGAGGTTCATGTGCGTCCGAAAGGGGTCCGTAAAGGAAGCGGTTGACGGCCGTGATGGGACTCTGGAATGCGTGAGGCCAGGTGTGGGTTCGCGTGTGAGCCGCACCGCGGCGGGGCGATGTCAGCGGGCGAGGCCGGGTTGCTCCAGGCGAAGCTGTAGCGAGATCCGGTGCGAATAGCCCAGATCCGACGGCAGCCCGGCGAAGTCGCCGAAGCCGTAGTCGAGCGACACCTGCTTCAGGCGCAGCCCCGTGCCCACCGTCGGGACGACGTCCAGGCCGTACTGGTCGGAGGTGGTGATGCGGCTGAGGCCGGCGCGGAAGGCGAGTACGCCCCGGTAGCTGAACTCCGTCCCGAGGCGCGGATGGAACGAGACGTCGCCCAGGTTGAAGGCATAGGCCTGCTGCCCGTCGAAGGCGAAGTCGAGGTCGAGGCCGAGCGTGAGGTGGCTGGCGCCCAGCGGCAGGACGACGCCGGAGCCGAGCCGGGCCACCGGCAGGACGAGGTAGCTGCCTCCCTCGGGCAGTTCCTGCTCGAAGACCTCCTCGAAGGTGTAGGGCTGCCCGGTATCGGGATTGACGTCCTCCAGGCGGAAGGCATCCGGGTTGATGCTCCAGGACTGCAACATCGTCGAGACGTCCTGGAGGTTGGCCCCGAGCACGAAGCGACCGGTGCGGTACTGGAGGCCGAGGTCGAAGCTGTAGCCCCAGGCGTCGGCGAAGTCGCCGATGGTGCGGCGGATGATCTTGCCGGTGAGGCCGACCGAGAGCCGCTCGCCCAGCGCGCGGGCGTAGCTCAGGAAAAAGGCATAGTCGGCCGCCGAGAAGCTGGTGAAGTACGTCTCCGGGCGCGGCTTGGGCTGGTCCCGCTCGGGGTCCCAGGCGTCCAGCGTATTCTTGATGTCGTTGACGCCGCTGCGGAAGAACGAGAGGCCGACGGTCGAGCGGGCGTTGACGGGCAGGGCCACGCTGCCGTAGTCGAACGAGACGATGCCGGCGAACCGCTCGGCGTGCATGTAGGCGACCTCGGGGTAGTCGAGGCCGTGCAGCCCGGCGGGGTTCCAGTAGCCCGCCGTCACGTCCTGCGCCAGCCCGACGTAGGCGCTGCCCATCCCGAGCGCGCGCGCGCCGACGCCGCCCGAGAGGAAGTCCGCGCCGTACTTCGCCACCCGCTGGGCCTCCGCCCGGAGGGGCATCCCCAGCACCAGGAGGATCATCCAGACGATGCTCCACCGCAAAGAATTCGTGTGTTCGCGCATCTGCTCGCGCCTCTGCGTACGTTTCGGGTCTACGGTCCGGCCCGGCCGCACGGCTCGGCCACGCCGGCATCCCGCCGGCCCCCGCCCTCCGACCGGCTCCGGCACGCACCGGACAAAGCCCATGCCGGAGCCGTCCCGGCCGTGTGCCTGCATCCAACCCTCCGGTCCGGCGAAGGTTCAGGCCCGGCACAGTCGCACCGGCCGCTCTCCTTCACCATCCCCCCTCTGCCCGACCCGATGGCCCGCATCGTCCTCCGCGCCCGCAAAGACAAGCTGATCCGCCAGGGCTACCCCTGGATCTTCGCCAACCTGATCGACCGCGTCGAAGGCGACCCGGCCACCGGCGACGTGGTCCAGATCGCCGGGGCCGACGGGCACGTCTACGGGCAGGGCTTCTACCACGCCGACTCGCTCATCGCCGTACGCTTCCTCACCAGCGACCCCGACCGCCCCATCGACGACGCCTTCTTCCGCGCCCGCCTGGAACGGGCCTTCCGGCTGCGCGAAACCGTCTTCGGCGAGACGACGCACTACCGCCTGGTCTACAGCGAAAGCGACGGCCTGCCGGGCACCATCGTGGACCGGTACGGATCGGTGCTGACGTGGACGTCCGTCTGCGCCGGCATGGAACACCGCCGCGAACGGCTGCTGGACCTGCTGGAGGACCTCGTCCGCCCCCGCGCCATCGTCGAACGCAACGACTCCTGGCTCCGCGAAAAGGATGGCCTGGCGGAGTCCACCGGCGTGCTGCGGGGGACCTGCGACGCCCCGGTGGAGATCGACGAGGACGGCGTTCGCTTCGCCGTGGACGTGCTCGAAGGACCGAAGACGGGCTTCTTCATCGACCAGCGGCTGCACCGGCAGATGGTGCGGCGGGTGGCGGCCGGACGAAGGGTGCTCGACGTGTTCTGCGCCGACGGCGGGTTCGGCCTCCACGCGGCCGCCGGCGGGGCGGCCTCCGTCCACTTCCTCGACGTCTCCGGCCGTGCCCTGGAGCGGGTCCGGCACAACGCCGCGCTGAACGGCGTCGCCGACCGCTGCTCCGTCGAGCAGGCCAACGCCCTGGATCGCCTCGGTGACTACGTGGCCGAGGGCCGCACGTATGACCTCGTCGTGCTCGACCCGCCGGGCTTCGCCCGTCAGCGCCGCGAGGTGGACGACGCCACGCGGGCCTATCAGCGCATCAACATCACGGGCCTGCAGCTCCTCCCTCCCGGCGGGCTGCTGGCCACGGCCTCGTGCTCCCAGGCCGTCAGCGAGGAGGCCTTCCTCAAGATCATCCGCTACAGCGCCCGCAAAGCCGGCGCCCGGCTGCGCCTGCTCTACCGCGGCGGCCATCCCCCGGACCACCCCGTCCTCGACGCCATGCCCGAGACGGCCTACCTCAAGTTCTTCCTGTTCGAGAAGCTCGACGACGAAGCCCCGGGGGATGGTTTCTAGCTCCTGGCAGCTCGCTGCTGGCTGCTGGCCCTCAGCCCGTAGCCCTCAGCCAGCAGCCAGTAGCTTCTCACACCGCCACCAGCGAAATCAGATAGGCACAGGCGAAGGCGGCGTAGATGCCCAGGATGTAGCCGCTGATGCCCATCAGCAGCCCCACCGGCGCCAGGGCCGGATGGTAGACGCCGGCCACGACGGGCGCACTCGCCGCCCCGCCCACGTTGGCCATGCTGCCGGTGGCCACCAGGAACATCGGCGCCCGGAACAGCTTCGCGGCACCGATCAGCACGGCCACGTGGATGGCGATCCACACCACCCCCACGAGCAGGTAGCCGGGGACGTCGAGCACGGCCCGCAGGTCCGCCTTCGCCCCGATGGAGGTGAGCAGCAGGTACAGGGCCAGATAGCCCACGCGAGAGGCCCCGACCTGCTCCAGCCGCCGCAGCGGCGTGAACGACAGCGCCAGCCCCACCGTCACCACGATCAGAATCACCCAGGTGCTCCGGCTGATGATGGTGGGGTCGCCCACCGGTGGCAACGCGCCGGCGGCCAGCCGCGCCAGCGCCACACCCCCGAAGGCCAGCCCCGTCATCAGCGCCAGGTCGGCCAGCGTCGGCGGACGGCGCGACTGATCGAGGGCCGCCAGCCCGGCGTTCAGGTC
The DNA here is from genome assembly GCA_003285105.1 of Roseithermus sacchariphilus. Classification (GTDB taxonomy): domain Bacteria; phylum Bacteroidota; class Rhodothermia; order Rhodothermales; family MEBIC09517; genus Roseithermus; species Roseithermus sacchariphilus. The sequence continues at coordinate 4,254,058 of CP030158.1, forward strand.
GGCGACGACCCGCCGGTCCGCCCGCGTCCAGCGGTCGAACCGCTCCTGGTAGGCGCTCAGAAAGATCAGGATGCCCAGCCAGCCGTAGCCGACGACGACGTCCACCACGATGATCGGTGCGAGCACGTCCGCCGAGGCCCCCACGCCGGTCTGCACCGCCACCATGTTGGCCGTCCCGCCGATCCAGCTACCCGAGAGCGCGGCGAACCCCTTCCACGTCTCCGGGTCGTCGAACAACCCGCCCAGCAACCCGAAGCTGATCGGCCCGCCGATGACGATGCCCAGCGTCCCGGCCAGCATCATGATCAGCGCCAGCCGCCCCAGGCGCAGGATCGCCGGCAGGTCCACCGCCACCATCAGCAACAGCAGCGCCACCGGAAGCAGGTAGGCAGACATCCAGTCGTAGAGCGGATTCTCGGACGGCGTCAGGCCAGCCGTCGTCGTCAGCATCGGCACGAAGTAGGCCCAGATGACGGGCGGCACGATCTCGAACAGCTTCTGCAACGGACCCAGCCGGCTCAGCCAGAAGACGAGGCCCAGAATGGCCGAAAGGACAGCGAACAGCGTGGTGGGATCGGTGATCACGAGCGGGATCGGGAAAGTCTTGAGAAAGGGACGCGATAGAACACGGGGCCGGTCACCAGTACCGCCGGGCACCGTCCCACTCGACGTAGCGCCGGTAGACGTTGGTGGCCTCGTCCGTGTAGCGCGTGCGCATCAGCAAGGCCAGGACCACCCCGGCCAGGAAGCCGCCGATGTGCGCGGCATAGGCTACTCCACCGATCGTCTGCTCCGCCATCATGATCGCGCCGAACCCGTTGACGAACTGGAACACGATCCACAACCCGATCGCCACGACGGCCGGGACGGAGAGCACGTAAAACCAGAAGAGGAAGTAGACGCGGTTGCGTGGGAACAGCACGAGGTACGCGCCGAGGACCCCGGAGATGGCCCCCGACGCGCCCAGGTTGGGCACGACGCTGCCCGGGTCGATCAGGATCTGGGCGAAGGTCGCCACGATACCGCTGACCAGGTAGAACAGCAGGAACGGCACGGCCCCGAACCGGTGCTCCACGTTGTCTCCGAAGATCCAGAGATAGAGCAGGTTGCCGAACAGGTGCGCGTAACCGCCGTGCATGAACATGGCGACCAGGATCGTCAGGTAGATGGGCGATGGCCCCGGAGCCTGCGGGATCTGCACGACCTGATCCGGCCCCAGCCGAACCGTCTGCGGCTGAACCAGGTCTTCGCCCGTGACGATCTCGCGGGGGATCACGCTCCATCCGTAGATGAACGCCTCGTTGTAGCCGGCCTGCTGGAGGAAGAAGAAGACCGCCAGGTTGGCGAGCACGAGCCCGATGGTGATATAGGCGGGGCGCCGGAGGGCGCGGTCATCATCGCCGATGGGGAACAGCATGGCCGTCAGGATCAGTTTGTCGCGCGGGGCACTACGGATTGGAGACGCCGGATCGTAGATTCCTCCGTTGCGTCTCACCGGCCGGGCGGACCGGTCCGCCCGGAGGGGCCTGCAATGTACGGCAGTTCGCTGGAGAAAGCCTGCCCCCCCGGAGGCGCCCCGCCCCGCCGCCTCGTTCTTCGCTCAGACATGCCCGTATCATGATTCAACGCGTCGCCCTGCTGGGCGTCGGCCTGATCGGTGGTTCGCTGGCGCTGGCCTTCAAGCGCAGCACCGACCGGCTCACCATCATCGGCTATGACCGCCCGGACGTGCTCGACGAAGCGCTCCGGCTGGGCGTGATCGACGCCCGCGCGGCCGATCCCGCAGCCGCCGTGCAGGAAGCCGACCTGGTCATCCTGGCCACCCCCATCGGCGCGATCCTGCACCTGCTCGACGCCATCGCCCCGCACGTCCGGCCGGGCGCGATCATCACCGACGTGGGATCGGTGAAAGCGCCGGTGCTGGCACACGCGCGGGAGGTCCTGCCCGACCCCACCGCCTTCGTCGGGGGGCATCCCATGACCGGCTCCGAACACGGCGGCGTCGCCCACGCCGACCCGTTCCTCTTCGAGAACGCCACGTACGTGCTCTGCCCGCCCGCCGGGATGCCCGCGGTCGAGGCCACCCGCGACTTCGCCGGCCTGATCGAGCTGTTGCAGCGGTCCGGGGCCCGGCTGCTGATGCTGGAGGCCGACGTGCACGACCGGATCGCCGCGACGGTGAGCCACCTGCCGCAGCTCCTGGCCGTCCTGCTCATGAACCTCGCCGCCGAACGGGCCACCGAGCACGAGGCCGTGCTGAAGCTGGCCGCCGGCGGCTTCCGGGACATGACCCGCATCGCGGCTTCCCCCTTCGCCATGTGGCGCGACATCCTCGTGGCCAACCATGGCAACATCCTCGACACCCTGGGAGACTGCGCCGCGGCCCTGCAGCGGCTCCGCAACCGCCTGGCCGCCGAGGACCTCGACGCGCTGGAGGAGGCCTTCCGGCAGGCGCGTGCCGCGCGGGAGTCCATCCCCCGGGATTCCAAAGGGTTCCTGCGCCCGCTGGCCGACCTCTACGTGCACGCCGAGGACCGTCCGGGCGCGCTGCTGCACATCGTCCAGACCCTCTACGAGGCCGAGGTGAACATCAAAGACATCGAACTGCTCAAGATACGCGAGGGAACGGGCGGCACCTTCCGGCTCGGTTTCGTGGACGAGGCCACCGTCCAGACGGCCATCGAAACGCTGCGGCGGGCGGGCCTGAAGGCGCACCGCCTGTAGTCGTTTTCACGCCGTTCCGCCGCCGTCTCTGCGCCGTCTCTGCGGGTTCGCTGCGTTGACTCTGCTGCCGGGGCAGTGTATCATGAGGCGGCTGATCAGACCCTCGTCCATCCCCTCTGTTTCCCCGACCGTGCCCCATGGAGGAGTCGTCCACCGCGCTGAAACGCACGCCCCTGTACGACCAGCACGTGGCCCTGGGCGCCCGCATGATGGCGTTCGGCGGCTTCGAGATGCCCGTGCAGTATACCGGCATCATCGACGAGCACCGGGCGGTCCGTGAGCGGGCCGGGCTGTTCGACGTCAGCCACATGGGCGAGATCTTCGCGCGCGGCCCCCGCGCCTTCGACTTCGTCCAGCACCTCGTCACCAACGACGCCGCCCGGCTCCACGACGGCCGCGCCATGTACACCTGCATGTGCCGGCCCGACGGCGGCATCCTGGACGACCTGCTGGTCTACCGTCTCGATGAGGAGGAGTACCTGCTCGTCGTCAACGCGGCCAACATCGAGAAGGACCTGGCCTGGATGCAGGCCCACAACCCGATGGGGGCAGTCCTGGAAGACGCCTCCGACGCCCTTGCGCTGCTGGCGCTACAGGGCCCCCGCGCCTTCGACATCGCCCGCGCCATCACGGACGTGGACGTCAGCGCCATCCCCTACTACCGGTTCACCCGCGTCCCGCCCGGCGCCTTCTTCGGCTGCACCTTCGCGCTGCTGTCGCACACGGGCTACACCGGAGAGCCGGGGCTGGAGATCTACTGCGATGCCGAGCAGGCCCCCGCCGTCTGGGATGCCCTGCTGACCGTCGGCGAGCCGTACGGGCTGCAACCGGCAGGGCTCGGCGCGCGAGACACCCTCCGCCTGGAGGCCGGCTACTGCCTCTACGGCAACGACATCACCGAAGAGACGAACCCGCTGGAAGCCGGCCTCGGCTGGATCACGAAACTCGACAAGGGCGATTTCATCGGGCGTGAGGCCCTGCAGGCGATCCGCGACGCCGGCCCCCGGCGGCGGCTCGTCGGCTTCGTCGCCGACGGCCGCGGGATCCCCCGGCCGGGCTATGCCATCGAGGACGAGGCGGGCACCCCCGTCGGCACGGTGACCAGCGGCACGCTCTCGCCCGTGCTCCAGCGCGGCATCGGCCTGGGCTACGTCCCCAACGACCCGGCCTGGACGAAGCCCGGCACCCCCCTGCGCATCGCGACGCGCCGCGGGACGCTGGCGGCGACGGTGCACCGCCCCCCTTTTCATAAAAAATGAGACACCCCGCCCTGCGCCGCTCCGGCCTCGCCCCGTAGATTGAGCGGCTCCGGCAGAACCACACGCCCCTGCCGGTCGTCGGCACGTCTCACCCTGGAGAGCCTGGTTAGGACCATGAACGTGGAAGTCTTCCTGACGAGTTCGAACGTTTCGGAAGAAGACGTCAAGGACAAAACCGTCATCGTGATCGACGTGCTGCGGGCCAGCTCGACCATTGCCACGGCGCTGAGCAACGGCGCCCGGGCCGTCGTGCCCGCCCCGGACATGGCCGAGGCCGGCAAGATCGCCTCGAACATGGACCAGCGCAGCTTCCTGATGGGCGGCGAGCGCGGCGGTGAGAAGATCGAGGGCTACCACCTGGGCAACTCCCCCCTCGAATACACCCACCCGACGGTCCACGACCGCATCATCATCTTCAACACGACCAACGGCACGACGGCCATCGCCCGGGCCCGCCCCGCGCAGCACCTCGTCATCGGCTCTTTCCTGAACGCCTCGCGCGTGGTCGACTTCGCGCGGGCCTCCGGGCTCGACGTCATCATCATCTGCGCCGGCTGGCGCAACCGCGTCTCCCTCGAAGACACGCTCTGCGCCGGGCTCCTGCTCGATCGCCTCTGGGAAGGCCAGGAACCCGGCACGGTCTCGGACACCGCCCACATCGCCTACTCGCTCTACCGCTACGACCGGGACCACCTGGACCAGGCGCTCCGCCGCACCCACCACGCCCGCTGGCTCGTCGAACGCGGGTACGCGGCCGACGTGGAGTACTGCTTCCGCATCGACGCCCTGCCCGTGCTGCCCATCTACAAGGACAGCCGCCTGGTCCTCTACGAGGCGCTGGAGGAGGCCGAGGCCGGCTGATGCGCCGCGCGGAGCGTTGGTAATAACGGTTGTGTTTGGTACCTTTTCGCAGGCGGGGCCGCCCCCGCCCCCGTGCCGACGCATCGACCCCTGCCCTCTTTCCCCATGGCCACATCGCGCAAGAAACGGCGCAAACCGGCGAAAAAGACGGCTTCGGCGCCGCTCGTCCCTCCCCAGCGCAAGCAGGAGGTGCTGGGCCTGATCCTGATGGTGCTGGCGCTGCTCGTCTCCCTCGCGGTGGTCACCTATACCCCCGGCGATAACGGCCTTGCCCGCAGCCTGTCCGTCGAGGAGGCCCTGCATCCGGGGAACAACCGCGCCGCCAACGCCCTCGGCCTCGTCGGCGCGGCGCTGGCCTACTGGCTGGTCCCGCAATTCCTCGGCTACACGTCGCTGCTGCTGACCGGGCTGCTCTTCGCCTGGGGATACGTCGTCTTTCGCCAGCGCACACCCGTCTTCCTCCCGCTCATCACGACGCTGCTGCTGGTGGGGGCCTTCGTGCTGGCGGCCCTGTTCGGCTGGTTCGGGCTGACGCTGGAGGCAGACCTGAGCCGCTGGAGCGGCCTCTTCGGCCAGGGCGTCGCCGGCTGGATGCTGAGCCTCTTCGGCAGCATCGGCTCGCTGATCCTGCTGCTGTTGATGCTGGCCGTGACGACGCTGCTGGTGGTGGACCACGACATCCAGCGCTCCCTGGATCGGCTGGAAGACGTGGCCGGAGCGGCCCGGGCCGGACTGAGCTCCTGGTGGAACGACCGCAAGGCCCGGCACGCCGAGCGCCAGGCCGAGCGCCGGCAACGGCTGGAAGAACGTCGCAAAGCGGCCGAACAGGCCCGACGGGACCGCGAGCGCCAGGCCCGATCCCCCCGCCCGGAACCGACGGAGCGTACGCGCCCGGCTGCCGACGCCCCCGCACCGGCTACGACCGCCACCCCGCCGCCCCGCACCCAGGCCCCGGCGCGCCCCACCCCGGCCTCCCCCCCGCCGGCCCCGAAACCCGCCGGCCCCGTCCGGCCCACCGTGAACGACCTGTTCCGCGAGCCGCCGGCCTCCCCCTCGCCCGCCGCGGAACCCGTCGCGGAACCCGCCGCGGCCGTGCCCGCCACCACGGAACCGCCCGAGGGCGAGCCGTCGATGACCGTGCAACAGCGCGTCGAGGAAGAGAAGGCGGACGTGATCGAACGGCCCGCCGAGGTGCCCCCGGACGAAGACCTGCCCTACTCCTTCCCCTCCGTCGACCTGCTCGACGAGGCCGAGGACGGCGAACTGGACATCGACTACCAGGAGCTCGAGGAGAACAAGCAGATCCTGCTCGACAAGCTCGAAACCTATAACATCCAGATCACCGACATCAACGCCATCGTCGGGCCGACGGTGACGATGTACGAGCTGACGCCGGCACCGGGCGTCAAGATCAGCCGCATCACCGCCCTGGAGGACGACCTGGCCATGGCGATGGCGGCGCGCGGCATCCGCATGATCGCCCCGATCCCCGGCAAGTCGGCCATCGGCGTGGAGATCCCCAACCGCCACCGGGAGCTGGTCCGCATCCGGGACATGATCGGCACGGCGCGGTTCCGCGATGCCCACATGGAACTGCCCGTCGTGCTCGGCAAGACGATCGAGGGCGAGGTCTTCCTGCGCGATCTCACGAAGATGCCGCACCTGCTGATCGCCGGAGCCACCGGCTCGGGCAAGTCGGTCGGGCTGAACTGCCTCATCACGGGCCTGCTCTACGCCTGCCATCCGGCCAACCTGAAGTTCGTGATGATCGACCCGAAGAAGATCGAGTTGCAGCAGTACGCGCGCATCGTCGATCACTTCGGAGCCATGCCGGAGGCCTACGACGACCCCATCATCACCGACGTCCAGCTCGCGCTCGGGGTGCTCAAGAGCTGCGAGAAGGAGATGGAGGAGCGCTACGACCTGCTGGCGAAGGCCGGGGTGCGCGGCATCAAGGACTACAACAAGAAGCTGGCCGAGGGCAAGCTCGCCGACCAGGGCGAGGACCACCGCCACCTGCCCTACATCGTCGTCATCGTGGACGAACTGGCGGACCTGATGATGACCGCGGGCAAGGACATCGAAGGCCCCATCGCCCGGCTGGCCCAGATGGCCCGCGCCGTCGGCATCCACCTCGTCCTGGCCACGCAGCGGCCCTCGGTCGACGTCATCACGGGCCTCATCAAAGCCAACTTCCCGGCCCGCATCGCCTACCAGGTGGCCACGAAGGTCGACTCCCGGACGATCCTCGACCGCAACGGGGCACAGGGGCTCGTGGGCAACGGCGACCTGCTCTACATGATCGGCAGCCAGCTGATCCGGCTACAGGGGCCGTTCGTGTCGGTCGAGGAGGTGGACCGCGTCACCTACGCCATCGCCGAGCAGCCCGGCCCCGGCCCCTACATCCTGCCGTCCATCGAGGAAGAACTCGGCGGCGGGGATGCCTCCACCGCCGACGTCGAGGAAACCGACGACCTCTTCGAGGAAGCCGCCCGGATCATCGTGCGCCATCAGCAGGGGTCGGTATCGCTCCTGCAGCGGAAGATGTCCGTCGGCTACACCCGCGCCGCCCGCATCGTCGACCAGCTCGAAGAGGCCGGCATCGTCGGCCCGTTCGAAGGCTCGAAAGCCCGCAAGGTGCTCGTCGCCGACGAGCGGGAGCTGGAGGAACTGCTCCATGCCGGCAATGCCCCGACCTGAGGCCCGGACAGCGGCTCGCTCCGCTTCCGTCCGTCGTCCGCGTCCCGCCCCCTTCTTCTCCTCCCCGGACAGCCACCCCAGACACTCCGCTCCCCCCGTTTCTCCATGCCTCACCCCTCCTCTGCTTTCCCCACCCTCGGCATCCTGGGAGACGGCCAGCTGGGCCGGATGACGGCGCAGGCGGCGATCCGGATGGGGATGCGTGTGAAGTGGCTGGCCCCTCGCGCCTCCGGCCCGATGAACGGCCTGGGCGAGGGCACCGTGGGCGACTGGAAAGACCCCGACGTGCTCCGGCGGTTCGCACACGGCTGCACCGTGGTGACGGTCGAGAGCGAGTGGGCGCCGGCGGAACACCTGGCGGAGGTGCTGCCCGAGGGCACGGCGCTCTGGCCCGGCCCGGAGACGCTGTTCGTCATCCGGGACAAAGGCCGCCAGAAGCAGACCCTCGCCGACGCCGGCCTGCCGGTTCCCGCCTTCCGCCGCTGCCCGGCCGTCGAGGATGCCCTGGCGGCAGCGCATCACTTCGGCTACCCCGTGCTCCTCAAGCAGTACCGCGGCTCGTACGACGGCTACGGCAACGCCACCGTCCGCTCGGACGAGGAACTGCGCGCGGCCTGGCCGGACCTGGCCGACGAGGACGGGCTGCTGGTGGAAGCCTGGGTGCCGTTCGTCCGCGAGCTGTCCGTGCTGGTGGCCCGGCGGCCCGGCGGCGAGCACGTGGTCTACCCCGTCGCCTACACCGAGCAACGCGACCACCGCTGCCACGCGGTCGTCGTGCCGGCGGGCATCCCCGAGGCGGTGGCACGGGAGGCCCGGCGCGTCGGGCTGGCGGCGGTGGAAGCCGTCGGAGGCGTGGGGCTGACGGCGGTGGAGCTGTTCGAGCGGGAGGACGGGCAGATCCTGGTCAACGAGCTGGCCCCGCGCCCGCACAACACCGGCCACTACAGCATCGAAGGCAGCCACACCTCGCAGTTCGAGAACCACGTTCGTGCCATCCTCGACTGGCCGCTGGGCGACCCGGGCCTGCGGGCGCCGGCGGCGGCGATGGTGAACGTGCTGGGCCGGCGCGACGGCACGCCGAGCGCCGAGACGGTCCGTGCGGCGCTGGAGATCCCCGGCGTGACGGTGCACCTCTACGGGAAGACCCACGTCCGCCCCCGCCGCAAGATGGGGCACGTCACCGCCACCGGCACCGACCCCGACGAGGTCCGCCGCCGCGCCGAAGACGCCGCCGCGCGCATCGTCCTCTGAGCCCCACCCCCGTCGCCTCCGTCCATCGTTTTCCTTTCCCATCCTCCTCCATGAGCCACTCCGAGACGCCGCTCGTCGGCATCGCCATGGGCAGCGAATCCGACCTGCCCGTCATGCAAGAAGCCGCACAGATCCTGACGTCGTTCGACGTCCCCTACGAGATGCGGGTGCTGTCGGCGCACCGGACGCCGAAGGCGATGGCGGCCTACGCCGAGGCCGCCCACGAGCGCGGCGTGCGCGTCATCATCGCCGGCGCCGGCGGGGCCGCCCACCTGCCCGGCATGATCGCCGCCGCCACCCCCCTGCCCGTCATCGGCGTGCCCATCCCGACGCGCCACCTGCAGGGCCTGGACTCGCTCCTGTCCATCGTGCAGATGCCCGGCGGCGTGCCGGTGGCGACGGTCGCCATCGGCGCCGGCAAGAACGCGGGGCTGCTGGCCGTGCAGATCCTGGGCGCCGCGGACCCGGCCCTCCAGCAGCGCATGATCGCCTACAAGCAGGAGCTGATCGAGAAGGTCGAGGACATGGACGCGCGCGTCCGCGCCCTGGCCCGCTGAGGCGCTGCCCGACCCCGTTCAAGCCGGCGACGACACGCCGACCCCCTCGAACTCGGCCACGAACGGGGCGTGGTCGGACTCGGGGAACTGCCGCTCGTAGCGGAAGGCGATGCTCTCGTCGTGCAGCGTCTCGTTGTGGATCTCCGAACGGCGGTAGTGCTGAAGCATGCGGCGGGAGATCAGCATGTGGTCGAGCAGCCGCTTCTGGCCGTGATGCAGGAACGTGAAGCGCTCGCTCGCCGGGATGGTGTTCTCGCAGGGCACCAGCTCCCGCCCGATGAGATCGGCGTTGTTCGTGTTCTCGATCCGCCCGGCGATGGCTTCCACCGGCACCTCGCCCGGGTGCGCGTTGAAGTCGCCGCAGACCACGATGCGGGCGTCGGGCTCGTCGTCGAAGATGCGGTCGACGAGCACGCGGACCTCGAGCGCCTGGCTGACGCGTTTCATCGACGAGAGGAAGTAGCCCTCGGCCCAGCCGGCGGCCGAGCGCCAGGTGTAGCGGTTCGGCTGCTGCCCCGGCACGTTGGAGGGACGGCGGGATTTGAGGTGGACGTTGATCAGATGCACGATGACCTGCGGGGCCGCTTCGATCTGCGCGTAGAGGATGGGCCGCTCCACCCGAACCGGGTCGGCCTCGGCCTCCGCCGGGTCGGCGGTGACCTTGCGGTACTGCGGCGGGTCGATCAGCTCGTTGCGAAACTGCTGCACGTCGCGGATCGGGAAGCGGCTGACGATCACGAGGTTGCGCACGTCGTAGGCCTCGTTACGGGTCGTCTTCGTGTGCTCGATGTAAAACCCCTCGTAGGCCGTCCCCGCCAGGAGCGCCCGGAGCGCGTGGAGCTGCCGGGACTCGCCGGGACGCTCCTGGCCGTGGATCTCCTGGAGGCAGAGCACGTCGGCCCGGAGCCGTTCGAGCGAGGGGCGGAGGACGGAGATCCGATCGGCCAGCGTGGGCGCGGAGTCGGTTTCGTCCAGGTTTTCGAGGTTGAACGTGGCGATGCGAAGTCTCATGGGAGTGGGCCTCGGGACGTGTAGGAGGAGCAGGAAACGCGGGGTTGTTGCGCGGAGAAGGGCGTGCAAGAAGGGCCATCGGCAACTTCCGCATTCCGGGGCGAAGGCGCAACGCCGGAACTTCACCGACACTTCACACTTAAGAAGAACTCTGGTCCGTCGTATCGCCCGCGGGGCCGCCGGCGGGACTGCCGGCCGGCCCGGCCGGTGAGACGGCGGATGCGAACGCGGCGTTTTGCCCTGCTCCCCCTCACCAACGACGGAGGCCCGCCATGTCCACACCCATCTCTTCGATCCTGAACCGCAAGGGCCGTCAGGTGGTCACGATCGGTCCTGAGGCAACCGTCTACGAAGCCATCGCCCGCATGGTTGAGCACAACGTCGGCTCGATCGTCGTCGTACACGATCAGCAGGTCGTCGGCATCTTCACCGAGCGGGACTACCTGCGCCGTATCGCCTTACAGGGCCGCACCTCGAAGACGACGCAGATCCGGGAGGTGATGACGGCCAACGTGCTGTGCGTCGGCCCCCGCAGCACGGTGGAAGAATGCATGGCGCTGATGACCCGGCAGAAGTGCCGCCACCTGCCGGTCCTGGACGGCACCACGCTCGTCGGCCTCATTTCCATCGGCGACTGCGTCCGTGCCATCTCGGAACAGGCCCGCGCCCAGGTAGACACGCTGACGCACTACGTGGCCGGGTCGTATCCGGCTTAGGCCGGGCTGCGGGCTGTGGGCTGACGGCTGCGGGCTGATAGCTGAGGGCTAAAGGCTGAGGGCTAACGGCTGACGGCTCGTGGATGCCTATGGCCTCTGTTCCAATTGCCGCAGCAAAGCCCGGGCGTGCCGGTTGGTCGGGTCGAGGCGCAGGACCTCCTCGAACAGGGGCCGGGCGAGATCCGGCCGGCCGGCCTGCAGGTACGTCAACCCCAGGCTACCGTACCCCGCCGGGTCGGTGGGTGCCGCCCGGATGGCCTGCCGGAAATGCCGGATGGCGTCCTCGAAGGCCCGCCGGGCCAGCTCCATCGAGCCGAGCTGGATGTGGGCGGGCGCCAGGTCGGGGTCGAGCCGGACGGCCTGCGCGAAGGCATCCCGGGCCGCCTCGGCCTGCCCGAGGCGCAGGCGCAGCGTCCCGAGGTTGTGCCAGGCACGGGGTTGATGGACGGGGTCCAGCGCCACGACCTGCTCCAACCGGGCCAGCGCCTCCTCCACACGCTCGGCCCGGACCAGCGCGTCGGCCAGCTTCACCTGCGCCTCGATGAGCTTTGGCTGGATCGCCGCGGCACGCCGGAACGACTGGATCGCTGCCTCGGGCTGCCCCTCGACCTCCTGGAAGGCGCCGCGCCAGAAGTGCACCCACGGATCGCCGGGATAGGCCTGTGCGGCGGCGTCCAGGACGGCCAGCGCCGCCGCCGTGGAATCGGCCTCACCGAGGGCGCGCGCCAGAGCAATGCGGGCCTCCACATGATCCGCCCCACCGGCAAACCCGGCCCGCGCCGCGTCGATCACCGTCTCGATGTAGGCCGGATGGGCGTGCATCGTCTCGTAGAAATGCAGGTACGCAATCGCCGCCTCCAGCTGATCCCGTGGCGTGTTCGTGGTGCGCGGGGCGATGACGGCGGCGCTGCGCCCCGCCTCCTGCAATGCCACCAGGCGCACCGGCTCCCGGCCTGCCACCGCCGCGTTGCCGCGGGCGTCCTGCCGCACCGCGCGGGGCCGACGGCGGATCCAGTGGTCGCTGAAGAAGACGTGCGGGACCTCGCTCGTGCCGCTCGTCGCCATGTGGCAGGACACGCAACTCGCCGTCTCCGGCAGCCCCTCGCCGCCGTGCTCGGCCCGCGAGCACCCCGGCGCCATCGCCTCCAGCGCGACGTGATCGGCGTCGGCACCGTGGCAGGACTGGCAGGCCCGGTCGTAATGATCGGGCGGGAGCAGGTCGGCGGGGCGGTGCGGGTCGTGGCAGGTGCCGCACGTCATCTCGCTCTTCTGGTAGCACGCGCTGCGCGCCAGCCGCACCGGATGCGAGTCGATCCCGACCCAGTCCGGGTCCGTCAGCTGCCCCTCCGGCACGAACACCGTACGATGCGCGGCCAGCGGCTCGCCGGGAACGAACGTGGTCGGGTCCTCCCCCTCGGGAAAGACGGAGACGCCCGCCAGATGGCATTGCTGGCAGATCGAGAGCCGGGCGCTGCGGTCCAGCCGGGCCGGGTTCACGATGGTCGAATCGGCCTCGACCGTAGCGTCCGGGTTCGCCCTGCGAAAGGCGACGTGCGCGCCGGCCGGACCATGACAGCGCTCACACGTAATGCCGAGGGGCAGGTCGGCGTAATGGTTTTGCGTGAAGCGGGTATGCCGGACGGGTCCGTTGTGGCAGGTGATGCATTCGAGGTTGATCTGCCGCGAGAAGCGATCGTTGGCCTCGTGATAGCCCGGGCTCATGTCCCAGAGGCTCCGCTGCACGTACCACGTCAGCGGCATCTCCGTCAGGTAGCCGTTGACCTGCATGAGGTACGAGCGCGTCGCGTTGCCCGAACCGATGACGTAATCGGCCCGGTGGATGCGCTCGTGGACGACCGTCCCGTCCTCATCCAGCCGATACTCCCGCTGATACAGCGTGTCGCCCCGGACGAAGGCTTCGTAGTAGAGGTCCGAGCGGGCGTTGTAGACGGTAGCCGCGTCGAACCGCTCGGGCGCGGTGGCGGGATCGAACCGCGTGACGGACCGGGCCTTGTTCGTCTGCGCGTAGGTCCGGGCAATCTCTGCGTGGCAGGAAGCGCACGCGGCATCACCCACGTACGCCGCCGGCGCCGTGGACACCGCCGGCGCCGCGGCCGCCCCGGGTGCCGAAGCGCCCTCAGGGGCCGAAGCGCCTCCACAACCGAAGCCGGCCCCGCAGAGCAGCACGCCGAGCAGACATCGAACGAAGTGCGGCACGTCGCCACCGCTGGGATGATTCACAGGCTTGCCCAAGGGTACGCGCTGGTACGGCCTCCGTCAAGAGCGGCCGGCCGCATCACTCGCCGTAGACGATCCGTGCGAAGCGGCGTTTGCCGACCTTCAGCACGAACGGCGCCTTCCGCCCATGCGGGTCCGTCTGACATCGGCAAACTATTCACCGGATCCGGGCAACCCTCTGCGAAGAAGCTGAACGATGGAGCTGCAGGCTCCCCTGGATGAAATCTGTATCTCGAAGCTCGATCGCCGCAGGGTCTGCGTATGGATTACTGGTGATCTGGCCGAGCAGATAATCTCCCCGCCCGAGGTCAGCGAGGATCACGGCCGGCCGTAACTTCGAACGGCTGAGATCAGAGAATGGAAAGCGGACGAGCACGACGTGCCCTACTGCAGGTGTTGCCATGCCTCATCCTCTTCCGGGCGCTCCCAGTCCTTTGCAAGAGCGTGTTCGCTGAGCAGGGCCGTCTCCCCGGCCCCCTCGCTTTCATCGTCCAGAAAGATCACCAGGACCCGTCTGGCATGAGGCAGGTCAACCTGTTCGAGCAGACGCAGGCGTCCATCCGCTTCGAGCACGGCTTCGACGGTCTTGAGCATGCGTGACCTCAGGAAGATTCGAGATACATGTTCTACCTCCGGGGCACCGCGCAGTTCATCCCGTGGCGGCTGTAGAACGACGATGGGATGCCGTCATCCCACACCCGCCCGCAGCCGGCCGGCCTGCGTGCTCACTCGCCGTAGACGATCCGTGCGAAGCGGCGTTTGCCGACCTTCAGCACGAACGGCGCCTCGGCCGCCAGGTCGATGGTGCGAAACGGATCGGTCACCTTGACCCCGTCGATGGAAACGGCCTTCTGCGTGATGAGCCGCCGGGCTTCGCCGTTCGACGCCGCCAGGCCGGCCTGGGTGATCAGGTTCATCAGGCCGATGGTCGTCCCCTCGTCCGGCGTGGGCCGGAACGTCTCCACGTCGTCCGGCACCTCCTTCTGGATCACCGTCTTCTCGAAGTACGCCCGGGCGGCACGGGCCGCCGCCTCGCCGTGGTACATCCGCACGATGGTGAAGGCCAGCTCGTGCTTGGCATTGCGCGGATCCGACTCCGCGAAGGCCTTCAGGCGCGGCAGATCGGCCGTGGGGACGTCGGTGGCCAGCTCGAAGTACCGGTAGATGAGGCGGTCCGGGATGGAGAGCGTCTTGCCATACATCTCCTCCGGCGGCTCGCTGATGCCGATGTAGTTGTCCAGCGACTTCGACATCTTCTCCTTGCCGTCGGTGCCTTCGAGGATCGGCAGCGTGATGCACACCTGCGGCTCCTGCCCGCTGGCCTGCTGGATGTCCCGCCCGACGAGGAGGTTGAACTTCTGGTCCGTCCCGCCCAGCTCGACGTCCGCCTCGATGGCGACCGAGTCCTGCGCCTGGGCCAGCGGATAGAGGAACTCATGCACGCCGATCGGCTCGCCGGCCTTGTAGCGCTTCTCGAAATCGTCGCGTTCGAGCATGCGTGCGACGGTGTACTGGCCGGCCAGCCGCACCACGTCGCTGAAGGTCATGCGGTCAAGCCACTCGGAGTTGTACTGGATGCGGGTGCGCTCCGGGTCCAGGATCTTGGTGGCCTGCTCGAAATAGCTCTGGCCGTTGCGGCGCGTCTCCTCGAGCGTCAGCGGGGGGCGCGTCTTCGAGCGGCCGCTGGGGTCCCCGATCATGCCCGTGAAATCGCCGATGATGAGCACGGCCTGATGGCCCAGGTCCTGGAACTGCCGCAGCTTGCGCAGCACGACGGCGTGCCCCAGGTGCAGATCCGGACGGCTGGGGTCGCAGCCGAGCTTGACGATGAGGGGTCGGCCGGTCTGGCGGGAGCGTTTCAGCTTGTCGATGAGGGCGTCTTCGGGGATGATCTCCTCCACCCCGCGGCGGATCTGCTGGAGTTGTTCTTCGACGGTTGGGAAGGTCATGCCGTACGTAGGGATCGTCAATCGGGTGAATAGGGGACCGGCTGCATGCGGTGGAGCCGGACGGAGCGGGCCACACCTCAGGGACGCGTGAGCGGTTTGCGATGGGCGACCTGCACCTCACTCACGTACACCCGCATCCGGGCAATGCTGTCCTGCAGGGCCTCGGGCGTGTGACCGGGGGCGGCCAGCACGTCGGTCACGGTCTCCAGGAAACCGGCCGGGGTCTGTTCGAGGTGCGGCAGGCACTGCTGCGCCTGCCGCTCGCTCTGGAAGTACACTTCATGGACGGCCAGGATCACGTGCATCAGGCAGACGGCGCACCGGAACAGGCAGCCGGCAACGTAGAGGATATCGTTGTTCGTGGCGGCGCGCTGGGCGCCGAAGAGCACCTGATCCGCCTCATCGGTGAAATGGCGGATGATGGCGAGCTTCAACGCCTCCGGATACGGATCCGTCCGCAGCTTGAGCGACGCCAGCACACCGGAGGGGTCGAACAGCGGCCGGGCATAGTGCACCTCCCCCATGAAGGCGTAGGAAAAGAAGCCATGGGGGTATCCGGGCTGGTAGTGGCATCCGATGGAGCCGCTCCGCCCCTGCGACAGCGCCCGGCCGACCCGCTCCAGATCGCGGTAGCGCCAGTCGATCCGGCGCCCCTCCACCCAGAGCCAGGCCTGCCCGTTCACGAGCGGCCCCTGCTCCCAGTAGTCCTCGACGAGGTGGACGGCGTGGTTCGGGTTGAGTTCGGCCGCGACCTCGCGGAGGTCCTGCACGCTCGGCCGGGCGTCATCGTGGTAATAGATGACCAGGTCGATATCGTCGTCCAGGCCGGCATCGCCGCGCGCCCAGGAGCCTCCGAGCGCCACGGCCACGATGCCGTCTACCCGGCCCAGCCGCCGGGCCACCTGGAGGGCGAGTTCGTGGACGTCCTGCATGGCGTGTGTGTCTACCCGGGGGTACATCACCGCGTCAACGGCGGCGCATGGTCTGTTCGATCCGGCGTTTGGCCTCCCGTTCGGCAATGTCCGCGCGTTTGTCGTACAGCTTCTTACCCCGGGCCAGCCCGATCTCGACCTTCGCGAACCCGTTCTTGAAGTACACCTTCAATGGAACGATGGTGTACTGCTTCTGCTGCGCGGCTTTCGCCCACCGCTCGATCTCGCGCCTGTGCAGCAACAGTTTGCGCGGACGTACGGGGTCGTGATTGAACTGGTTGCCGTGGCTGTAGGGCGAGATGTGGCAGCCATGCAGGATCATCTCACCCTGCTCCACCGTGCAGAAGGCATCCTGCAGGTTGATCCGACCCTCCCGGATGGCCTTCACCTCCGTCCCGAGCAGGACGATACCGGCCTCCAGCGTCTCTTCGATGTGAAAGTCGTAACGCGCCTTGCGGTTGGTCGTAACGACACGGATCGAATCACCCATACAGGCTGCCTCTCATCATGCGGATCGGGAGCGGCCGTCGCCGGTCAGAACAGGGGGTTCGGCGCGTCGGCCTCTTCCTCGTCGTCGGGCAGGGCGACGAACTCGAGGTTGGGAATATCCTCCGTCAGCCCGAAAAAGTACAGGTGATGCCGCCACTCGGTGAGGCTGGCGATGACGAGGTCGTCGAGGCGGTAGCGCAGGCTGTCGCGGTAGAAGGCGGTCAGCTCGTCGGGGAGGGCGCGAGCCTCCAGCCAGGCCTCGCGCGCCTGCTCGGCGGCCGTCGCCGCCTGCCGGAGCGCCCGGATCATGGACGCTGTGGCCGTCCCCTTCCGGGCCACGAACAGGCCCCATGCCATCGGGTACTGAGCCAGTTCGTACCACTCCTGCCCCAGGTCCAGGACCGGGCCGCCGGCCGGCACCGGCTCGACCGTGTCCGAGACGAGCAGCGCGGCGTCCTCCTCCCCACCGAGCACATCACGCCGGGGGACGAAGACGGGTTCGAGGCCGTAATGTTCGCGCAGCACCATCCGGGCCACGTGCCGCTCCTGCTCGTAGGCCGGGTCGAAGGCGACCTCACGGATCGGCTCGCCCAGGGGCCGCCTCAGCACGATGCGGGCAAACGGATACGACCACGTGGAGACCGCCACCGCCGGCAGGACGTCGAAGGCGTCCGGGTCCTGCAGGGCGGCCAGCGACGGCACCAGCGCCAGATCCACCTGCCCGCCACGCACGAGGTCGGCGCTGTCACCGGCCGGATGCCGCCGGACACGGACGCCGTAGGTCGCCGAGGCCGAGGCCAGGCCGTCGGCCAGCGGATCGGCGATGGGATGATCCCAGAGGGCGATCTTCATGGGGCTGCCGGGTGGATTGCCGGGTGGATTGCCAGGTGGATTGCCGGATCGTCGATGGCGCGCGGCCGGGGCCGGGCGCACGATGCCGCTTCAAAAAAAACCGCCGAGCCGTGCGAGCACAGCCGGCGGGAAAAGCGGATGGAACCGACCGCGGGGTGCCGGCACGTGGACGCACCGGATCAGGAGGTGGTGTCGACCATCTTCTCCTTGATGCGGGCGGCCTTCCCGCGCAGGTTGCGCAGGTAGTACAGCTTCGCCCGACGGACGCGACCTTTGCGCAGCACCTCGACCTTGGCGATCTTGGGCGAGTTGAAGGGCAGGATACGCTCCACGCCCACGCCGTTGGACACCTTCCGCACCGTGAAGGTCCGGTTGTTGCCACCGCCGCGGATGCTGATGACCGTGCCCTTGAACTGCTGGATGCGTTCCTTATTGCCTTCGATCACGCGCAGGTGCACACTCACGGTGTCACCCGGATCGAAGGACGGGATATCGTCGCGGTACTGGGTCGCCTCGACCAGGTTCATCAATTGATCCGACATGGCGCACCTCCTGTATGGTTTTCGTTGGGAATGTCTCGGGTATGTCACGGTGAGCGGTCTGGAGCAGCCCGGAGGCACGGGGCTCGGGTGCTCGAAACCGGGTCATCAGGGTCTGGACAGCAAATCGGGGCGACGCTCACGGGTCTTCTTCAGCCGCTCGGCATCCCGCCAGGCTTCGATGCGGGGATGGTCGCCCGAGCGGAGCACGTCCGGGACGGTCATGCCGCGAAACTCGGCCGGGCGCGTGTAGACGGGCGCATCGAGCAGGCGATCCTGAAACGAGTCGGACAGCGCGGAGGTCGCGTCGCCGAGCACCCCGGGCAGGAGACGCACGATGGCATCGACCAGGACGAGCGCCGGGAGTTCCCCCCCGCTGAGCACATAATCTCCGATGGAGACCTCGCGGGTGATCAGGGCGTCTCGCACGCGCTGGTCGACGCCTTTGTAATGCCCGGCCAGCAACACGAGGTGCCGGCGGAGGGAGAGCCGGTTGGCCATCTCCTGATCGAAGACCTCCCCGTCGGGCGTGAGGTAGATCACCTCGTCGACCGGCGCTCCGGCGGCTTCGGCCTCCTGCTGGATCGCCTCGATGCAGGCGAAGATGGGCTCCGGCTTGAGCACCATCCCCGCCCCACCCCCGAACGGATAGTCGTCGACCTGGCGGTGCCGGTCGGTCGTGTAGTCGCGCAGGTCATGCACGCGCACGTCGACCAGCCCCTTCTGCGCGGCGCGCCGGAGGATGCTGTGTTCCAGCGGACCGGCGACCAGTCCGGGCAGCGCCGTTACGATGTCGATACGCATCGTCGGAGGCTCGATTAGTCCAGCAGGCCTTCGATGGGACGAATGACCAGCGTCTGAGCGTCGAAATCCAGGTTGGCAATGAACGCCGGCACGAGAGGGATCAGGGCGTCGGCCGCCCCCTCGCGCCGTACAACGGCTATGCTCTGCGCCGGCAGATCCATGACCTCATGCACCGTGCCCACCGGGGCACCGGCATCGGTCACGACCCGCAGGCCGATGATGTCATGCAGAAAGAACTCGTCGTCACGAAGCGGCGGCAGGGCGGCCACGTCGGCATAGACCCGCAGCGAGCGCAGCGATTCCGCCGTCTCCCGCTCCGCCACCGCCTCCAGGCGAATCAGCGCGATCGGCCCGCGCCGGGGGTACTGAAAGCGGACGGCCTCGACCTCATACGGCGTGGCGCGCTCCGGGTCCGGCCCGATGTGAACCGTCTGTAGGCCGGCCAGGCGCTGCGGGTCGTCGGTTTCCGGTATCACCTTGATTTCGCCCTGCGTACCGTGTGCGCGCCAGACGCGGCCCACGAGCAGCAGGGCTTCCGGATCGACCCGGGCCATGGCACCCGTCAGCTTTCTTTCGTCTCGTCGGCGGCGTCCGCGTCGTCACCGGCCGCCTCTGCGCCGGCCTCGGTCGCCGCAGGGGCTTC
Organism: Roseithermus sacchariphilus; assembly: GCA_003285105.1. Classification (GTDB taxonomy): domain Bacteria; phylum Bacteroidota; class Rhodothermia; order Rhodothermales; family MEBIC09517; genus Roseithermus; species Roseithermus sacchariphilus. Next base: position 4,273,583 of record CP030158.1, read on the forward strand.
GGCCTCCACAACGTCCGCCGGGGCTTCGGTTGCCTCGGTCGCCTCGGCGGCTTCGGCTTCCGCCTGCGCCTGGGCTTCGTTGGCGGCCTCCTGCGCGGCCTGGGCGGCGGCGGCCGCGGCGGCCCGCTCCTCGGCGGCCTTCCGCTTGGCCTCTTCGGCCTCCTTCTGGCGCTGTGCCTCGAGCTCGGCCTGGCGACGCGCCTCTTCGGCCTCCTCCTCGCGCACGCGCTCGCGCTCGGCCTCCAGGGCCTGCTTGCGCCGCTCGGACGGCGTCAACTTGACGCGCTGGCGGTCCTTCTCGGCACGGCTGGCCCGGTGCGCCTCGACGGCCTCGGCAATCTCCTCGGCGGACTTGCCCTTGCGCTCCAGGTGCAAGGCCAGCATCAGACCCTGGCGGCGGAGCAGGCTACGCACCGTATCGGTCGGCTGCGCCCCCTGCTTGAGCCAGTACAGCACCCGCTCTTCGTTGAGCGAGACCTGCGCCGGCTCGTCGAGCGGCCGGTACCGGCCCAGATCCTCGATGAAGCGTCCGTCACGGGGGTGACGGGCGTCCGTGGCCACCACGGAGTAGATGGGACGCTTTTTCCGCCCCATGCGTCGTAAGCGAAGTTTAACAGCCATTGTCGGTGTGTGTCAGCCTGTGGGCGTCTCCCGACGCCCGGCGATCGATGGTGATTGCGCGTCGAACAGGGTTATCGACCCCCCATCAGGGCACTCAGGTCGACGGCGCGACCCTTGCCCATCAGTTTGGTCATGGTTTTCATCATCTTCTTCATCTCCCGGAACTGCTTCAGCAACTGGTTGACGTCGTGGACCTCCAGGCCGCACCCCCGGGCGATGCGCCGGCGGCGGCTTCCGTTGATGATCTGCGGATTCAACCGCTCCTCCACGGTCATCGAGCTGATGATGGCCTCGATGTGCTTGAAGGCGTCGTCATCCACGTCGAGGTCCCGGATCTGACGCCCCATTCCGGGAATCATGCCGAGCAGGTCCTTCAGCGAGCCCATCTTCTTGATGCGCTGAAGCTGCTCGTAAAAGTCTTCGAGGTTGAACTCCTCGGTACGAATCTTCTTCTGCAGCCGCGCCGCCTGCTTCTCGTCGAACTGCTCCTGCGCCCGCTCGACGAACGAGACGACGTCCCCCATGCCGAGGATGCGCTGCGCCATGCGGTCCGGGTAGAACTCCGTCAGGGCATCGAGCTTTTCCCCGGTCGAGGCGAACTTGATGGGCTTGTGGACGACCGAGCGGATCGAGAGCGCGGCCCCACCGCGGGTATCGCCGTCGAGCTTGGTCAGCACCACCCCGTCGAAGTCCAGCCGCTCGTTGAACTCCCGCGCCGTGTTGACGGCGTCCTGGCCGGTCATGCTGTCGACGACGAACAGGATCTCATGCGGCTCGACGGCGGTCTTGATGTCCTGCACCTCCTGCATCATCCGCTCGTCGATGTGCATCCGGCCGGCGGTGTCGATGATGAGGATGTCCCGCGCATTGCGACGGGCTTCGGCGACGGCCTCGGAGGCGACCCGCACGGCGTCCTGCACGACCTGCCCGTCCTCTTCGAGGGCATAGACCGGCACGCCGATGGACTCGGCCAGCTTCTTGAGCTGATCGACGGCCGCCGGGCGGTAGACGTCGGCGGCGGCCAGCATCGGCGCACGGCCCTTACGCTTGTAATACCGGGCGAGCTTGCCGCAGAAGGTCGTCTTCCCCGACCCCTGCAATCCGGCCACGAGGATGATGGTGGGAGGCACCGGCGCCAGCTCGATCCCGTGGTGCGTCTCACCCAGGAAGTGCACCAGTTCGTCGTAGACGATCTTGACGAGCTGCTGCCCGGGGGAAACCGATCGCAGTACCTCTCCGCCAAGAGCCTTTTCCTTCACCCGCTCGGTGAAGTCACGCGCCACCTGATAGTTCACGTCCGCATCCAGCAGCGCCCGCCGAATCTCGCGCATGGTCGTCGCGATGTTCAACTCGGTGATGCGCCCCTGGCCGGTGACGGTCTTCAGGGCTCCTTCCAGTTTTTCGGAAAGGCTCTCGAACATGAGGATCGGGGGGTCGTCTCAGCGCATCCAGCGCAGCAGAAACCCTCGCCGCCACCTGCGGCAAGGGTCCACTACGAGGTGCCATTACAGAAGGGATAAGATACAGCACGGCGACGGCGGCATCAATGCAACGCCTCGCCCTCCTTCGTGTTTTCACGTTCCGCCGTGCGTGCGCGCAGCAGGTCGAGGGTGTCCACCGCGTGCCGCAGATGCGGAATGACGATGGAGCCGCCCACCACGAGCGCCACGTTCATGGCCTCGTCCAGCTCGTCGTCGGTGAAGCCCAGATCGACGCACTGGATGAGGTGATAATCGATGCAATCGTTGCAGCGGAGGACCATCGAGGCCACCAGGCCGAGCAGCTCTTTCGTCCGGCGGTCCAGCGCGCCGTCGCGGTAGGCGGCGGCGTCGAGGTTGAAGAACCGCTTGATCCCGAGGTGGCTTTTTTCTTCCAGAATGCGGTGATTGAGGCGGTCTCTATACGCCTCGAACGCGGCGAGTCGATCCGCAGGAGCCTGTTTGTTCATGGATAATTCGTGGTCCGACATCCTGATCGATACGACGCCGGCCGACAAGGCGGAGTGGCGCCGACGGTTCCGGGCGTTTCGGGCGGCGATGAGCCCGGCCGAGCACCGACGACGCAGCCAGGCCATCGTGGATCAGGCCCGCACCGCACCGGCGCTGGCCGGGGCGCGTACGATCCACCTCTACTGGCCCATCCTCGAACGGCGAGAGGTCGACACCCGCCCGCTCATCGAAGAGCTGATCGGGCAGGGCAAGACGGTGGTGCTGCCGGTGGTGGAGCCGCCGGTAGCGGGCACCCCGCCACGGATGCGGCACGTCGTCTATCGACCCGGCGAGCCGCTGCGCGTCCGGCGCTGGGGCGTGCGTGAACCATCGGGGGCCGAAACCGTTCCAGTTTCATCGCTGGACCTCGTGGTCGTCCCGGCCTTCGGCGTCGACGCCCGCGGACATCGGATCGGGCACGGACTGGGCTATTACGATGCCTTCCTGCACGACGTGACGGCCCCCACGCTGAGCCTGGTCTACACGCCCTGCTTCGTGGACCGGCTCCCCGCCGAAGCGCACGACGTACCCGTCTGCCTCATCGCCACCGAGGACGCCCTCATCCCTGCCCAGCCGGCGCCCCGGCCCCTGTAACCTCGCCGTCGCCGCGCCGTACCCCCTCTCCGAAACCAGGCCCGTATCCGCATGAGCACCCGAACCCGCCGAACCACGACGTCGTCCGAGACGCCCGACCTCCGGGTGGGCGACGACAGCCTGGAGAGCCTCTCCACCGAGGAACTGGAGGCCCTCCTGTTCGAGGAAGACGAGGAGGACTCGAAAGGCATCTGGAACCTCCCGACCGTCGCCGGCCTCTCGCTGATCGTGGTCGGCGTGGCCTATATCTTCCAGGAGATGGGCCTGTGGAGCGGGTTCGACATCGGCGCCATCGCGGCGATGCTTCCCTGGCTGGCCGGCATCCTCATCATCCTGCTCGGCTTCGGCGTGCTCTCCTGGCGGCCGAAGAAGAAGAAAAAGAAGGTCAAAAAAGCCGTCGACCTCCAGTCCGGCCAGGAGAAGGTCGTCGTCGAAACCGACGTCTCGCCGAAGAAGAAGCGCCTGACGAAGTCCCGCAACAAGAAGATCGCCGGCGTTTGCGGGGGGATCGCCGAGTATTTCAACATCGACCCGACGCTCGTGCGCATCGCCTTCGTGATCGGCACGATCGCCAGCCAGGGCTCGTTCATCCTGGCCTACCTGCTGCTGTCGTTCGTCATGCCGAAACCTCCGTCGCTAGCCCCGGAGGAGCGCATCACCATCATCCGCGACCACTGACCATGCCCACCCGTAGACTCACGAAATCCTCCACCGACCGCAAGATCGCCGGGGTCTGCGGCGGCATCGCCGAGTACTTCGACTGGGACCCCACGCTCGTGCGCGTGGCCTACGTGCTGCTCAGCCTCTTTTCGGCCGCGTTCCCGGGCGTGCTGGCCTACATCATCCTGGCGCTGGTCATGCCGGACGCCTAGCGGCCACCGGAAGGTCAGGAGGCCGCGTCCGCCCCGGGCGGAGCCGCCTCGGGCAGGGTGCCGGCCAGCGCGAAGTGAAAGCGCTCGGGGTCGAGGTGGCGCTGCATGGCGGCATGGACCGTGTCCAGTTCGACCGCGGCGACCTCCCGGGGGAAGCGGTCGAGGTAGCCGGGGCCGAAGCCGCGCTCCAGGTTCTTCAGCAGCGCGATGGCCAGCCCGTTCGTGGTCGCCAGACCCACCTCGAACGACCCCGTGATGGTCGTCTTCTTCTCCTCCAGTTCGTCCGCGGTCACGCCTTCGTCCGTGAAGCGGCGCACCTGCTCCAGCGTCGCCTCGATGCCCCGTTCGACGTTCTCGCGGCTGAGCGTCACGCCCACCTGCCAGTACCCGTGGTACAGCGTGCTGATACCGACCAGACCGGCATGGATGCCGTAGGTCAGCCCCATCTCGTCCCGGATCGTCGTCATCAGCCGGGCCGAGAAGTTGCCGCCGAGGATGTAGGTAGCCAGGTACAGCGGGATGTAGTCGGCGTCCTGGCGACGGACGGACAGGCCATGCCCCATGCGGACGTCGACGTTGTCCCGGTCGGGCATGGGGACGACGGTGCGGCCGGGCGGGAGGTTCGTGCCGTCGGTGCCGAACCGGGCCGGCACGTCGGCGGCGGGCCAGTCGGCCAGGTGCGCGCGTAGCACCGCCTCCATCGCCGGCACGTCGACGTCGCCCACGACGGCCAGGTTGAGCGTGTTGGCCCCCACGTGGCGTTCGTGGAAGGCCCGGACCTCGTCCAGCGTGACGGCGCCCAGGCGCTCCAGCTGGGTTTGCGGGGCGGGTGTGTGGTTCGGATGGTCGGGCGGAAAGAGGCGGCGCGACAGCGCGGCGGAGGCCTGCGAGCCGGTGCTCTCCATCGACCGATGCACCCGCGCGATCAGATGCGCCCGGGCCTTTTCGAATTCGTCCGCATCGAAGAGCGGCTCGCGAAGCTGCTCGGCCAGGATCGCCATCAGCTCCGGCACGTCCTCGCGCAGCGCCCGCCCGTAGAATCCGCAGCGGATTCCGTCCGCATAGAACCGCAACTGAGCGCCCCGGTCGTCCACGATCCGGGCGATGGCAAAGCGGTCCCGCCGGCGCGTCCCCTTGTCGAGCAGGCTCATGACCAGTTCCTGGACGAGTTCCTCCCCGGCCCCGAAGTCGGGGAAGGTCAGAAACGACCCCTTCCAGGTGACGACGTCCTCGACGGGCGTCGGGAGGAACACGGCATGGCAGGAGCCGAGGGTGCGTTCGTACACGCGCTCGGCAAACGGGCGCAGGTCGGTGGTGGGGGGCGGTGTATCGGCAGGCATGGCGTGGAGGGTCAACGGCCAACGAAGGAGGCAGGAGCGCGTCCGACCTCAGGTGGGAACGTACCAGCCGACGGTGCGGCGGTCTTCCAGGAGATAGGTCCGGGCGGCCTGCTGCACGGCCTCCGGGGTGACGCGCCGGATGCGGTCGAGGTAGGTGGTGTAGAGCCTCCAGTCGCCCGCCGCGATGGCTTCATTGAGCTGCGAGGCGACCGAGAAGGGGCCGTCCCGCCCGAAGGCTTCCTGGGCATGGAGCTGGCGCTGGGCCCGGCGCACCTCGTCTTCCGAGACGCCGTCGTCCTTGATCGTTTCCAGCTCGTTGAGCAGAACGGCTTCGACGTCGGCGTGGCCGTGGCCGGGGGCGAGCGAGGCGAACAGGTAGAACAAGCCGGGATCGCGCAGGCGCGAGGTCGCGGCGAAGACGCTGGTGGTGAGGCCGGCGTCGGTGAGGCGGCGGTAGAGCCGGCTCCCCTTGCCGGTGGTCAGGATGGTAGCCAGCACATCGAGCGCGTCCGTGTCCGCCTCCAGGGCCGTCGGGGCTTTGAACGCGACCATGAGCATCCCCAGCTGGCCGGCCTGCCGCACGGTCAGGCGCCGCTCGCCGCGCTGCTCGGGTTCGCGGGTGCGCACCTCCGGGATGGGTGCGGGCGACGCCGGGATCGGGCCGAAATGCCTGGCCACGAGGTCGAGGGCCTCCGCCGGGTCGAAGTCGCCGATGATGGACAGCGTGGCGTTGTTGGGCCAGTAGAACGTGTCGTAGTAGTGCCGCAGCCCCTCGGGGGTGACGGTCTCGATGTCGCTCCGCCAGCCGATGGTCGGGTGATGGTAGGGATGGGCGACGAAGGCCGCGCTCCAGACGGCGTGGTAGAGGTTGCGCATGGGTTCGTTCTGCCCCCGGTCGAACTCGTTCAGGATCACCGTCCGCTCGCGCTCCATCTCGTCCGGGTCGATGAGCGCGCCCCGCATACGGTCGGCTTCGATCTCGACGGCCAGGGCCAGGTGCTCCCGTGGCAGCAGCTCGTAGTAGTTCGTGCGGTCCAGCCACGTGGTGGCGTTGACCTGCGCCCCGACCCGCTGGAGCACGTTGAAGACGGAGGTGCCCCGGCGCTTGTTGAAGCGCTCGGTGCCCTTGAACATGAGATGCTCCAGAAAGTGCGTCGCCCCCGTGTGCCCCGGCACCTCGTTCCGGCTGCCGACGCGGTAGGTCACCATGAAGGTCACCACCGGCGCCGCCGCCTGGTTCAGCAGCAGCACGTCGAGGCCGTTGGCCGGCAGGCGATACGCCTCGATGCCACCGGAGGCTTCGACGAATTCGAATGCGTCGTGGTTCATGCTTGATCGTTCAGGCTTGATCGTTCTTCCCCACCCTGACCATGCGGTCCATGACCGGCCGGTCCTCGGGGCATCCATTCGTCTCGGGGCATCCCGTCGTCCATGCGTGGCATGCGTCGATTATTACCCTCCTGCAAGCAGCCGATCCCGTCTGCGGCTCGCATCGGTTGCTTACCAACCGCATCTACGGCCCGTCGATCCCACGTTCTCACCATCTTCCCACACCGCATCCGCACCCTGCTCCGCCGGCCGATCCACCTCCGGGCGCTCACAACGGGATCGCCCCATGAACCATGAACCATGCGGCATGAGCAAACGCCCCCCTCAATGCGCATCCAGCCAGTTGTCGGCAGCCTTGATGTCCACTTCGATGGGGACGTCGAGCGGGAGGGCACGGACCATCTCCTCTTCCACGAGGGTCGTCAGGCGGTCGACCTCGTCCTCGGGGGCTTCGAAGACGAGTTCGTCGTGCACCTGGAGCACCATCCGGCTTTGCAGCCCCTCCCGCCGGAGGCGCTCGTGGATCCGCACCATGGCGATCTTGATCATGTCCGCCTGCGTCCCCTGGATCGGCATGTTGACGGCGACGCGCTCGTAGAACGACCGCTCGTTGCGGTTGCGCGCGTTGATCCCGGGCACGAACCGCCGCCGCCCCAGCTTCGTCTCCACGTAGCCCTTCTCGCGGGCACGCTCGACCTGCTCGGCCAGGAAGCGGGAGACCTTCGGGTAGGACCGCTGGTACTGGTCGATCAGCGCCTGCGCCTCGCTGACGGAGCAGCGCAGGCGCTGAGCCAGCCCCCAGGCCGAGACGCCGTAGGGAATGCCGTAGTTGACCTCCTTGGCCTTGCGGCGCTGGTCGCGGGTGACGGCCTCGGGCTCGACGCCAAAGACCCGCGCCGCCGTCGCCGTGTGGATGTCCTCGCCCGCCTCGAACGCCTGGATCAGGTTCTCGTCGCCGCTCATCGAAGCCAGGATGCGCAGCTCGATCTGCACGTAGTCAGCGGCCACGAGCCGGTGCCCCTCGGCCGGCACGAAGGCCTTGCGGATCTCTCGGCCCATCTCGGTGCGGACCGGGATGTTCTGGAGGTTGGGATTGGAGGAAGACAGGCGCCCCGTGGCGGTGATGGTCTGGTTGAAGCTGGTGTGGACGCGCCCCGTCTCGGGGTGGATGAGGTCACCCAGGCTGTCGACGTACGTGCTCTTGAGCTTCGAGAGCTTGCGCCAGTCCAGGATCAACCCGGGGAGCTCGTGTTCGGTCGAGAGTTCCTCCAGCACGCTCTCCTTCGTGGAGGGCTTCCCGGTCGAGGTCCGCGCCCCCACCTTGAGGCCGAGTTTGTCGAAGAGGATCGCCGCCAGTTGCTGCGTGGAGTTGATGTTGAACGTCTCGCCGGCCACCTCGTAGATCCGCTGCTCCAGGGCCGCCATCTCCTGATCGAGCTGGGCCGAGATCTCTTGCAGCACCGCCGGGTCGATGCGCACACCGGCCCGCTCCATGTCCACCAGCACGTAGATCAGCGGGAACTCCATCGTCTCGGCGATCTCCAGGAGGCCGTTCTCCTGCAACTGCTCGCGGAGCGGAGCGGCGAGGCGCAGCGTGATGTCGGCATCCTCACAGGCATACGGCCCGATCTCATCGAGGGGCACGTCGACCATCGACTTCTGTGCCTTGCCCGTGCCGATGAGCCGTTCGATGGGCACCATGCGGTAGTGCAGGATCTTCCGGGCGAGCGCATCCAGGTTGTGCTCCTCCTCCGGGGCCAGCAGGTAATGCGCCACCATCGTGTCGAAGAGCGGCCCGCGCACCGGAACGCCGTGCCGGGCGAGCACGAGGATGTCATACTTCAGGTTCTGCCCGATCTTGCGCACCGTCTCACGCGCGAGCACCGGCCGCAGCGCCTCCAGCACGGCCCCCACCGGCGTGCCGTCCGGCAGCGGGGTCGGGACGTACCAGGCCTGCCCCGGTGCCCAGGCCACCGACACCCCGACCAGCCCGGCCAGCATCGGGTCCGTGGAGGTCGTCTCCGTGTCGAAGGCGAGTTGTTCGAGCGCGTCCAGGTGCTGCGCCAGTTCTGCCAGCGTCTCGCGGTTGCGCACGATGCGGTAGTCGACCTGCTCCTCGTCGAGCCGGGCCAGCGTCTCGTCCGGGCCGGCGAGCCGGGCCACGTCCTCGGCCGGCGTCCCCGCGGCCTCCGTGGCAGCCTCCGTGGCGGCCTGCGTGGCGTCGGCGGCCGGGGCCCCGAAGAGCGTCCCCTCCCGCGCCTTCTGCGCCAGGCGGCGAAACTCGAACGCCTCGAAGAGCGCCGTCAGCCGCTGGAAGTCGGGGTTGGCCCGGTGCAGCGTGTGCCAGTCCAGGTCGATGTCGACGTCCGTCTTGATGGTGACGAGTTGCTTGCTGATGCGGGCCTGGTCGGCATAGTCTTTCAGGTTCTGCCCGCGCTTGCCGCCGATCTCGTCGGCGTGCGCGATCAGGTCCTCGAGCGACGGGTACGTCTGCAACAGCTTCACGGCCGTCTTCTCCCCGATCAGCGGCACGCCGGGGACGTTGTCGCTGCTATCGCCCCAGAGGGCGAGGACGTCGATGAATTGCCGGGGCTCCAGGCCGTACTTCTCCCGGAAGCGCTCCGCCGTGATCGGGTCGAAGTCCTCCCCGCGATACGAGGGCCGGAAGATGGAAATGCGCGGGCCGAGCAGTTGCTGGAAGTCCTTGTCCGGCGAGACGATGACCACCTCGGCGCCGTCGGCGGCGGCTCGCACGGCCAGCGTGCCGATGACGTCGTCCGCCTCGACCCCGCCGATCTCGACGACCGGGATGTCCATGGCGCGGACGATCTCCTTGATCATCGGCAGGTTGTCGAGCAGCTCCTGCGGGGGTGGGTCGCGATGGGCCTTGTAGGCATCGTAGAGCGCGTCGCGGAAGGTACCGCCCTCCTCCATGACGTCGAAAACCACCGCCATGTGGTCCATCTGATGATCCTGGATGAGCTTGACGAGCGCGTTGGTGAAGCCGAACGTGGCCGAGGTGTTCTGTCCCTTCGAGTTGATGAGGGGACGGCTGATGAAGATGAAGTGCGCGCGGTAGGCCAGCGCCATCGCGTCGAGCAGGTAGAGCCGTTTGCCGGCTCCATCACCGGCAGGCGCCGGGGGGACGGCACCGGCCGGGGTCACGCCGAAGTCGAGTTCCTGTTGCATGGAGTAAATCGTAGACGATACACACGTTCAGACGCCCGGGGCGCGTCCGGCATCCGGGCCGATGCCGGTGGGCGACGCAGACGGCGGACCGGCAGCCCCGGGAGGCAGCAGGTAACACCCCACCCGGTCCGGGTGGTCCACCACGAGCCAGCCCGGCCGGGCCTGGCGGAGCAGCCAGAGGATGAGGGCATCCCCGGCGGCGGCCACCGTAAAGAGAAAGCCAAAGAGGAACAGCAGGCCGTGGCCCGCAAGGAGGCCGAGCGCGGCCGGGATCAGACCGAGGACGACGCCGGGGGCCGCCGCACCGATCCGGTAGGCACGGACCGTCATCGGCTCGCGGCAATGGGCATACGGCGTCAGCGTCTTCCACTGGAATCCGAACCGGATGGCCGACCACGGCGTGCGTCCGAACAGCGCCCAGGCGAGGCCGTGGAGCGCCTCGTGAAGCACGATCCCGCCCACCAGCGCCGCCAGCGTCCAGCCGAACCCGTCCAGCGCCGCGTGCCAGGCGGCCCGGAAGGCCGTCAGGCCCCACGCGCCCACGAAGCCCGCCACAAGCAGCGCCCCGGCCGGCAGCACCAGCAGCAGGCTGTACACGTGCGCCGCACCCATGGACACCGAGCGGTCCTCGTAGCACGATCCGGCGGGAGAGGCATCCATGAACGACGCGGCAGGCCAGACATCCGTCAGAGGGCGTTGTGTATGCCCGCTCTACGGCCCGGTTTCCGCGGGGGGTCCGGCTCGCCGGGCCGGGCCTGCTGCCGGGCCCGCGCCCGCTCCTCCTCCACCCAGGCCAGCAGCGCCCGGTCGGATCGGTACGTCAGCTTCGTGTAGGCCTCGGCCAGCGGCACCCACCGGGCTTCGTCGACCTCGCGCAGGCTGCGGTGACGGGCCTTGCGGACGGGCTCCATCAGAAACCAGTACACCGTCTTGGCCACCCGCTGCCCTCCGTGGCGGAAATGGAACGTGGTGGAGCGCAGCGGCCGATGGATGCGGCACGCATACCCCGTCTCCTCGAGCACCTCCCGCAGCGCCGCCTCCTGCCGCTCCTCCCCCGGTTCGATCCGCCCCTTGGGGAACGTCCACACCGTCCGCCCCCCTCGCGTGCGGGTACGGATCAACAGAGCCCGGTGACCGTCGAGCACCACACCGCCTGCGGACTGCTGGGCCTGGGTCATGAAGGCGGATGACGGCTGAATACGTGGGGAAGAACGAACGGACAGGACGTAGAAAGCGACCGGAACCGGCCCGCCGGCGGCCTATTTTAATGCGCCGATCCGCCGGAGGCTCCCGCCGGCAAGGTACTCATTCGGGAAGACAGACTCCACCGCCCGGCCCGCTCCCATGAAGCTGCTGTTGTTCGACATCGACGGGACCATGCTGACCACGCAGGGCGTCGGTCGTCAGGCCGTCGAGCGTGCGCTCTCCACCCTCCTCGGCGAGCCCGTCTCGGCGCAGGGCATCCCCTTCTCCGGCAAAACCGACCCGCAGATCCTGCGGGAGGTCCTGCTCGCCCATGGCCTGACCGACGTGCCGGCGCCGCTGCTGCAGGAGGCGGTGGCCCTGTACGTCGAGGCCATGCACGAGTTGCTCGTGCCCGAGCGGGTGCGGCTCCTGGACGGCGTGCGGCCGCTGCTGGAGCACCTGCAAACCCGCCCGGACGTGCACCTGGCCTTGCTGACGGGCAACGTGGAACCGATGGCCTACCTCAAGCTCCGGGCCGTCGGGCTCGACCACCACTTCGCCTTCGGCGCCTTTGGCAGCGACCACGCGGACCGCGCCGAACTGCCGCCCATTGCCATCCGCCGGGCCCGGGCGCACACCGGACACACGTTCCACGGCCCGGACGTCGTCATCATCGGGGACACGGAACACGACATCTGCTGCGGGCGTGGCGTCGGGGCGTTCTCCGTGGCCGTCTGCACCGGCCACTTCTCGCGGGATCACCTCGCCACCTTCGGCCCGGACGTGCTGCTGGACGACCTGCGCGACCCCGCGCTGTTCGTCCGCCACGTCATGCATCGGGCCGCCTGATGCGCATGGTCCAGAGCTCCCTCACGCTGCACGGCTACGAGCACCATGTCTGTCTCTGGCCCCCGGCCTCGCCGCCGGCGGCCTCGCTGCTAGCGCTGCACGGCTTCGGGACAACGGGCTATCGCACCTTCCGCTACATCGCCCCGCGGCTGGCCGAGGCCGGCCTTCTCACCCTCGCGCCGGACCTGCTCGGCTTCGGGGCCTCGGCGGCCCCCGAAGCCGGCTACTCCCTCGCCCTCTACGCCCGGCTGACGGCTGCGCTGGCCCGCGAACAGGGGCTCGACCGTCCGGTGCTGGCCGGGCACTCGCTCGGCGGCAAGATCGCGGCGGCGACGGTGGCCCTCTACCCGGAGGCGTTCCGGGGGCTGGTGCTCATCAACCCCGGCGGCTTCAGCCGCTATGCACGCTGGCTCCCGCCCATCGCAGAAGCACGGCTCACCCACTGGCTCTTCCGGCAGGACTGGTTCCTCCGCTTCGTGTTGCCGCGAACCCCGCTCGGCCCCGTCCTCGGCAGCGCCGAGAGCCTCGCCCAGTTCTTCCGGCTCCGTCATGCCCACCGGGCCCTGGACCTCGACCACACGGGCCTGCGCGCCCGCCTCCGCGCCACCCGCCTGCCTACCCTCGTCGTATGGGGAGCGGACGACCCGATCCTTCCGCGCAGCACCCTCCGGCGCATCCTGCGGGACCTCCCCCACGCCCGGGTGGCCCTCATCCCGGATGCCGGTCATGCCCCGATGAAGGACCAGCCCGACCGCACGGCCGAGGCCATCGCCGCCTTCGTCCGCGACCTCACCCCGGACCGGCATCTCGCCTCCGACCCGAACGCGGCCTGACCGGCCCGGCTTCCTCCGGCGCTCCCTTCAGCCAAACCGGCGCAGCACGGACGCCACCGATCCGGCATAGCCGCTGCCGAAGTGGTTGAGGTGGTTGATGAGGTGATAGAGGTTGTAAACTTCGCGACGCACCTCGTACCCCGGCTCCAGCGGCCAGGCCTCCCGGTAGGCCTCGTAAAAGCCCGCCTCGAAGCCCCCGAACAGTTCCGTCATCGCCAGGTCCGTCTCCCGATGCCCGTAGTACGTGGCCGGGTCGATGAGAGCGGCGGTGCCGTCGGCCGCGACGAGGGCGTTGCCGCTCCACAGGTCGCCGTGGAGGACCGAGGGCGGGGGCGTGGACGGCAGCAGCTCATCGAGGCGGGCATAGAGCCGCTCCAGCGGCGCCTCCCAGTCGCTCGACCAGCGGCCGGAGGCGCGAGCGCGGGCGACCTGCGGCTCCAGCCGCTCCGCCCGGAAGAACGCCGGCCAGCAGTCGTGCCAGGTGTTCGACTGCGGCAGGCGGCCGATGAAGTTGTCCTGATCGAAGCCGTAGCGCGGGCCGGTGTGGCGGTGCAGCGCGGCCAGTCCCCGCCCGAACGCCTCCCAGAACCCCGGCCCCGGCCGGCCCGTCTCGACCCACTCCATCAGCAGAAACCCGGGACGGCCCGGCCCGCCCGGCTCCGCCGCCATCGCTTCGGGGACGTGCAGCGGGCTGCCCGCCGCCCGCAGCGCATGCAGGCCGGCTGCTTCGGCCGGGAACGTCCGGGCCACCGACGCCTCCCCCCACTTCAGGAAGTAGACCGCCTCGCCCGTTTCGAGCCGGCCGGCCCGGGCGATGCAACCGCCCCCGACCGGCTCAACCCGCCGGATCGGCCCCGGCAGATGCGCGGCCAGCACCGCCACGAGGGACGCCGGCAGCCCCGTCATTGCCGGAGTTCCAGGTCATACTCCTCCACCAGCCGGTGGAGCAGCGTCCGCGCCGTACGGTCGACGATCTGAAAGACGTTCTCGAAGCCCTGCGGGCCGCCGTAGTACGGATCGGGCACCTGATAATCGCCCGGCTCCGGATCGAACTCTCGGAAGAGCCGCACCTTGTGCCCGTACGCGTCCCCGTCGTCCAGGTAGAGGATGTCCTGCAGGTTCTCCTTGTCCATCGCAAAGATGTGATCGAAGCGTTCCAGGTCCTCTTTCTCGAATTGCCGGGCGCGTTGCCCGTCGAGCGAGATGCCGTGGGCCTCGGCCGTGCGCCGCATGCGGCGGTCCGGCGGCTCACCCACGTGCCAGCTCCCGGTGCCGGCCGAGTCGACCTCGATGTGGTCTTCCAGCCCGGCTTTCCGGACGTAATGCCGAAAGACGCCTTCGGCCAGGGGGCTGCGGCAGATGTTGCCGAGACAAACGAACAGCACACGCGTCATGGGGTCGGTAAAATCTCGTATCATACGGCGGGATCGTTCGGTGCGGCGCCCCGGGCCGGCCGGCCCCACCCCCACGACGCGCCCGTCGGGCCCTGCCGTGTTCGTGACACCCACCGGCACCGAAAGCCGCATGAGTAACCGCCGTCCCCGCCCCGAAGGTCCCTCGCTGTTCGACCCGGCCGAACCCGCCCTACTGAGCGTCCGGGAGCTGGTCCGTGACCTCAAGGAGGCCGTCGAGCGCGGCTTCGGCCACGTCCGCGTCGAGGGCGAACTGTCCAACGTCAGGCGGCCGGCCTCTGGGCATTGCTACTTCACCCTCAAAGACGCCGACGCTCAGCTCCGCTGCGTGATGTGGCGGTTCCGGGCCGGCGCCCTCTTCTTCGAACCGCGCGACGGGCTGCTCGTGCGCGCGCACGGCGAGGTCTCGATTTACGAACGCCGGGGCGACCTCCAGATGATCGTGGAGCGGCTCGAACCGGCGGGGGAAGGCGCCCTCCAGCAGGCCTTCGAGGCGCTCAAGGAGAAGCTGCGCCGCGAGGGGCTCTTCAACGCGGCGCACAAAAAGCCGCTGCCGCCCTATCCCGAGGCCATCGGCATTGTCACCTCCGGCAGCGGGGCGGCCCTGCACGACGTCCTCTCGATCCTGGAGCGCCGCTACCCCCTGGTGCGCGTGCTCGTCTGCCCGGTGCAGGTGCAGGGGCTGGGCGCCGCGGCGGCCATCGCCGAGGCCATCGCCGCCTTCAACGCGCTGCCCCCCGGCGACCCGCTGCGCCCGGACGTGCTCATCGTCGGGCGCGGTGGCGGCTCCGCCGAAGACCTCTGGGCCTTCAACGAAGAACCCGTCGCCCGCGCCATCTTCGCCTCCGAGATCCCCATCGTCAGCGCCGTCGGGCACGAGACGGACGTCTCCATCGCAGACTTCGTGGCCGACGTGCGCGCGGCCACGCCGTCGATGGCGGCCGAACTGGTCGTGCCCGACCGGCGCGACCTCATCGCGGCCGTCCGCGGCGCCCGGGATGCCCTGCGCTCCGCCATGCAGCGCCGCCTGATGCAGCACCGGCAGCACATCCGCCACCTCGTCCGCTCCTATGCCTTCAACCGCCCGCCGGACCGGCTGCGGCAGGAGCAGCAGCGGCTCGACGACCTCACCGACCGGCTCCACCGCGCCATGCACCAGCGCCTGCAGGACCGGCGCCGCGCCCTGGCCCACCTGGAGGACCGGCTCCACGCGCTGGACCCGGAGCGCCCGCTGCGGCAGGGCTATGCCCGCATCGAGCGCCACGGGCAACGAGTTCGTAACGCCGCTGACCTCCGCCCGGACGATGCGGTGACGCTGCACTTCCACGACGGTGCCCGAAGGGCACGCATCGAACCCGATGCATCCCCCTGAAAAGCAACCACCTGCCCGCCCTCATCCCGCTCCCCCGCCACCCGTCGAAGACCCGTCCACAGCCTCGATCCGATCTCTGTGAACATTGGTGAACATTATCGGTATCCGGGCACAAAAGGCACCGTGCAGCATTGGAATGCCCCCTGATCCCTGCCGACGCCGAACCTGCCATTGCCCCTCCAGGCGGGTGAGAAAGAAGATTTTCACGCCCTGCCGCGTTGACATTCCCCGGATCAGCACGTAGCCTTTGCGCCGCTTCGACCACGCGCCCATGACTACCTTGACGTCCGAAATCACGCTCGAAGTGCAGCCGGAATCTCGCCTGGATGTGATCGACATCTCCAGCCGGGTCAGGGAGCAGTTCGGCGATGCGCTCGTCCCCTATCGCAAGGCGCTCTACTGCTCGTATCACACGACGGCGGGCTACCTGGAGCAAAGCCTGTGCGCCCGCCTCAGGCACGACCGGGAAGCCGTGCAGGCCTTCGTCGAGCCGTTCCAGAAGCTCTTCCCCCCGCGCGCACCCTACCGGCACGACCAGCTCCACCTGCGCAACGAGCTGAGTGACGAGCAGAAGCAATGCGAGCCTCGCAATGCCGACTCTCACCTGACGTTCATGGGCGCGGGTCTGGAGAACTGCGTCACCTACGTCAACGACCCCTCCACGCCGGTCTTCTTCATCGACCTGGACGGTGTGCACGAGGCCGGCGTGCGGACGCGTAAGACCACGGTGATCGGCTACAACCAGGACGAACGCGTCAGCGAGATGGAGCTGACCGTCCCCGTCTCGCACCACGCCGTGGACTCCATCAACCTGCGGGATCCCCGGCTGGGCCTCTTCGAGCAACTCGACGAACTCGTTCGGCACCTCGAGATCCCCAAGGGCCGCGTGGAGATCTCGCTGGCTCCCGACGAGCGCCACGCCGGGCTGACGGTGAACGAATACGAAACGCTGCTGATGCGGCACGACCTGATGGAGGTCCTGCGCAACCCCCTCCGGTTCATGGCGGAGAAGGGCAAGCATATGCTCCAGGATCCCCGTGCCATCCGCAGCAAAGCCAAGAACTACGCCAAATACGACCTCGTCCAGGTCGTCAACGAGTTCATCGACGTGCTCGGGCTGCACCAGTCCGTCGTGGAGCGGCTGATCGACAAGTTCTTCGCCGCCGGGGCCTCTCGCTTCCTGCGGATGAAGCGCTCGGTGAACCTGATGATCAACAACACGGACGAGCACGGCATCGGGCACATCATCCACGGGCAGTACCAGAGCCCGATCCTGGTCCAGTGGGACCGACCGGAAGGCCAGACCCGCCGCCTCCACGTCCGCTTCGTGCGCTTCGACTGAGGCACCGGGCCGGCCCCTTCCCTGCCCCGGCGAACGACGGCGATGCCGGAGGTGCAGCCGGCGGAGGCGCAGCCCCCGGCCGGATCGCGGCTAGATCAGCGACTTCGACTGCCCGCCGTCGACGTTGATGCAGGCTCCGGTGATGAGGCTGGCGCGGGGCGAGGCCAGGAACGTGACCAGGTTCGCCACCTCTTCCACCGTGCCGAAGCGCCCGATCGGGAGGTGCTGCGCAACGAAGGCCTCCATGCCCTCCGGGTCCTGCTGCACCCGCCGGTCCCAGCTTCCGCCCGGAAACCGGATCGACCCGGGGGCGACGCTGTTGACCCGGATGCCTTCGCCGGCCAGTTCCAGCGCCATGATCTTCGCCGCGCTGATGAGCGCGGACTTGGTGGTGTTGTAGATGGACAGCCCCGGCCCGCCGGCTTCCCGGCCGAAGATGGAGGTGATGAAGACGATGCTCCCCCCGCCGGTGGCCCGCATGGCCGGGATGGCCGCCCGCGTGCAGCGGAAATGCGAGCGCACGTTCAGGTTGAGCAGCTCGTCCCAGTCCTCCTCCGTCGTCTCGGCGAACGGCTTGCGGCGGTTACCGCCGATGTTGTTGACCAGCACGTCCAGCCGGCCGAAGCGGGTCATGGTCGCCTCGACGAGGGTCTGCGCCGCGTCGGGCTCGGTGAGGTCCAGCGGCAGGGCCAGCACCTCCACGCCGTGCGCGCGCAGCGCCTCGGCGGCGTCTTCGAGGGCCTCGGCCCCCCGGGCGCAGATCGCCAGGTGGCAGCCCTCGGCCGCCAGCCCGTGGGCAATGCCGTTTCCGATACCCCGGCTGGCTCCGGTAACGATGGCGACGCGGTCTCGTAAACCCAGGTCCATGAGTCGTATGTGTACGCTGTCCGTGTGTCGTGTGATCGTGGCAACGGTTCGGCCCTGAAAACCAGGAACTCCCCCGCTGCATTCTGTATCTTTCCGGCCGCAGAAGCGTTCTCACCCGGCCTTCGATTTATCCATCCCGGACGTCAGGGTCAAGCCGACGTCCGTTCTTCTCCCAATTCTCGAGATCATGTCCGACACGCCCCAC
The DNA here is from genome assembly GCA_003285105.1 of Roseithermus sacchariphilus. GTDB lineage: Bacteria > Bacteroidota > Rhodothermia > Rhodothermales > MEBIC09517 > Roseithermus > Roseithermus sacchariphilus. The sequence goes on from CP030158.1 coordinate 4,291,581, forward strand.
GCGGCCGACACGCCGCCTCCACCCTCCTTCGAACACGCCCTCGCACGCCTGGAAGCGCTCGTGGACACCCTGGAACACGACGAGACGACGCTGGAAGAGGCGCTGCACGCCTACGAGGAAGGCGTCGCGCTGGCCCGCTTCTGCCTGGAGCGGCTGAACGCCGCCGAACTCCGCGTGCAGGAACTGAGGCTGGAGGAGGACGACTGATCTTTTTCGGGCGCTCCGGCGTTACACGCCCCGTTCGAACCGACCACCAGGCCTGTGTTGCCATGTCTTCCCCGCTGTTTTCCACCCTTCCCGACGAAGCCCGCCTCTGGGTCTACGCCGCCGACCGCCCCCTGACGGCCGCGGAGCAGACGACCCTGACCCGGCGGCTGATGCCTTTTCTGGCATCGTGGACGTCCCACGGGCGCCCGGTGCAGGGGGCGATGCACCTGCTGCACGACCGGTTCCTGCTAGTCGCGGCCGTGCTCGCAGGCGGTGCGGACATCTCCGGCTGTGGCATCGACGCCTCCGTCCACGCCGTGGAGGAGGCCGCCGAAGCGGTGGGCGTCCGCTGGCTGTCCCCGCTCGAAGTGCTCTACCGGGACGACGAGGGGCAGATCCGGCACGTGCCGCGCAGCGGGTTCCGGCAACTCGTCCGCGCCGGTACCGTGACGGGCGCCACGCCCGTCTTCGACCTGAGCCTGACCACCGTCGGCGCGCTGCGGGCGCAGGGGCTGGAGCGGCCGGCCTCGGCCGGCTGGCACGCCCGGGTGTTCCGCATCCCCCAGCCGGCCTGACGCCCCCGGCGGCGGCTCGCCCCCTCCCTGACCCACCTGTCTTCTCCCCTTGCCATGCGCCTGATCCGATCGATCGGCCGGCTGCTGGCGCTGAGCCTGCTGCTCGGCGCCCTCCCGGCCCGGGGCCAGTACATCAACCAGACCGAACTGGAGGAGGTCCTCAGCATCCGAACCGAGGACCTGGACTCCCTGCCCGACGTGCAGTACGAGTACTACGTGCTCTACAGCTCACGCAACAACTCCGTCATCGCCCGCAACACGTTCTACAGCATCATCGGCGAGGGCGATGTGGAGCGGGGACGCAAGCGCGCCCGCCTCGTGGGTCTGCTCAACCGCGTGCTCGTCGAGCGCGCCGAGGTCGGGGATACGCTCGTCATCCCCACCGTCTGGGATCTGGACCTGCGGGCGTACTCGCCCTTCCCGCGCTACTACGCCGGCGCCCGCGACCTCGACAAAATCTTCATCATCGACAAGACCATCCAGGCCTGGGCGGCTTACGAGTACGGACGGCTGGAGCGCTGGGGCATCGTCAACACCGGCGACCCGTCGCAGACCCCCACGCCCAACGGCCGCTTCAACTTCAACTGGAAGACCGAGTACCGCATCTCCTCGCTGAGCCCGCCGGGGGAGCCGTGGGAGATGTACTGGGTCGTCAACTTCCACGACGCGCGCGGCATCCACGTGCACCAGTACCCCATGCCCACCGGCGGCCCGACCAGCCACGGCTGCGTCCGCCTCGTCGACTACGACGCGCGGTGGATCTACAACTGGGCCGACACGTGGACGACCACCAGGGGCGACGGCTTCGGCTCCAGCCAGGGACGCATCATCAAGCAGGGCACGATGGTGCTCGTCATCGGCGAGGACCCGACCGACCACCCCCATCCCTTCCTCTACAAAGAGAAGTATCCGGTCCTTCAGCGCGTGGAGTTGCCGGAGAACCCGTACGACGTCCCGCCGGGTACCCCGCAGCAGGAATACTTCGACAAGCTCCGCGGCCTGACGAGCGGAGACTGACTACGAAGGGCCGGACGCCCCCAACGCCCCTTTCCCTACCGCGCTGGTACACATCCAAGGGCGATCACAACAAAACGACGCTTCGTCCGAATACTAGTGCTGCGTCAAGGATCATATGTCGGGCAGGATGGTAGCTTCAACAATCGCTCACTCCTGAAGCCACTTCCTGCCATGGCCAAAAAATACTGCGTCACGCTCAATGACAACGAACGCCAGTACCTCGATGACCTCATTGAGCGGCGTTCAAAAAGTGCCTCGCCGGTCAAACGAGCCTTCATGCTGCTCAAAGCAGACCAGAGCCAGGGCGCACCGGCCTGGACCGATGAACGCATCGCCGAAAGCTACAACGTCAGTGTCCGAACCGTCGAGCGCTTACGTCGGCGCTTCGTCGAAGAAGGCTTCGAGGTGGCTCTCTACGGCAAAAAACGCGAACCGGTTAAAGAGAAGCTCTTCGACGGGCAGGTCGAGGCTCATCTGGTGGCCCTGCGCTGTTCAGAGCCGCCGGAAGGCTTTGCCCGGTGGTCACTTCGACTCCTGGCTGACCGTATGATCGAACTCGGTTACGTCGAATCGATCTCGCATGAGAGCGTGCGGCAGTTGCTTAAAAAAACGAACTCAAGCCCTGGCGCGTTAAGTCGTGGGTAATTCCTCAGGCCGATGCCGCCTTCGTCTGCCAGATGGAGCAGGTGCTCGATGTCTACGCCCGGCCCTACGACCCGCTCCGACCGGTTGTGTACCTCGACGAAGCGCGCAAGCAACTCATCAGCGAGGTGCGACAGCCCTTCACGAGGGCCGACGGGGTGCGGCACGTGGATTACGAGTACAAACGCGAAGGGACCCGCACGCTCTATATGCTCTGCGAGCCGCTGGGCGGCTTCCGGAAGGTGCTCGTCACGGAGCGTCAGGACCGTTTGACCTGGGCTCGTGTGGTGGCCCACCTCGTCGAAGACCTCTATCCAGACGCCGAGTCGATCACGCTGGTTCAGGACAACCTCTCCGCGCACACCGTCTCGGCGCTCTACGAGGTCTTCGAAGCCGAGCGCGCCCGGCGCATCGTGCGCAAGTTGGAGATAGTCTCGACGCCGGTGCATGGCTCGTGGTTGAACATGGCCGAGATCGAGCTTTCGGTGCTGGTTCGTCAGGGTCTCTGTCGCCGCATCGGCGATGCATCGCAGTTAGAGGGCGAGATCGCCGCCTGGTACGAGGCGCGCAACGCGAAGCAGCGGGGGGTGGACTGGCAGTTCACGACGGCGGATGCGCGGGTGAAGTTGAAGCGGCTATACCCGTCGATTATAACTTGACGCAGCACTAGGGCAGCACAACCACTGAGAGCCTGTTTATGAATGCGGCGCTAAGCGGTTGAGCAGCAGACGCAGCATCGCCGTGTAGATCAGCGCCTTGACTGTCCGAGCCAACCGCTCAAAATCGCGACAGAGCCGACGACACCGCAGCAACCACGCAAACGTCCGTTCCACCACCCAGCGACGCGCCAACACCACAAAACCCGTTTCCCCGTGCCCACGCTCGACCACCTCGAAGTCCACCCCCAGCGCCAGCGCCTCCTGCCGCAACGGCTCGCTCCGGTAGCCGGCATCGGCCCAGACCTTCACCAAGCGGGGCAACTGCTCGGGAACCGCGGCCAGCAGCACCCGCGCGGCGGCTTTGTCGTTAACCGAGGCCTTCGTCACCACCACGGCCACGGGCAAGCCTTCGGTGTCCACCATCAGATGGCGCTTGCGGCCCTTGACCTTCTTCTTCGGGTCGCTGCCGCGTTCTTGGGCTTCTTCGGCAGCCTGCACACTCTGCGAGTCCATCACCGCCGCCGAGGGTGTCTCGGCGCGTCCTTGCTCTCGGCGCCAGCGCCGGTGCAGCGCCTGATAGATGGCCTCCAACGTGCCGTCGTCGCGCCATTTGGCGAAGTAGCTGTAGACGGTGTTGGGATTGGGGAAGTCGTGCGGCAAGTCCTCCCAGGTGCAGCCGTTCTTGTTGAGGTAGAAGATGGCCTCGACGACGCGACGGAGGTTGACGCTGCGGCGGCGTCCGCGGGGTCGCTCCGGCGGGATCAGCGGTTCGACGAGCGCCCATTGCGCGTCGGTCAGGTCGGTGGAGTAGCGTCGGCTCATCAGCAGGCACGAGAAGGTGGAGGTAGACAGCGGCGTTTAAACGCTACATTCATAAATAGGCTCTGAGCGCGTGATCGTCGCCTCACCGATGCGTGCCCGGCACCAGTAGGATCCCGCCGCGAGACTATCCGGCCGCCAGCGGACGTCGTGCCGGCCGGGCTCGTACTGCCCGTGCGCAAGCCGCCGGACAAGCCGCCCGGTCGCATCGTAGAGTGCAATCATGACGTAGCTCGGATGCTGCACATCGAAGGTTACCGTCAGCACCTCACGGACGGGATTGGGGAAAAGGACCAGTTCGGGTGAACCAGACGGGATTTGATCGTCTTCTGCACGGTGCGTTGGCACGACGGGAGCTCGTGTCTGGTACACGCCCCGGCCAAAGGTCGATGCCAGCAGGTGTCCCTCGTCCGTTACCAGAAGCGCAGTGACAGACGAGGTATCCGCACCGGGCAGGCCCGTCTGGAAGGGTGTCCAGGTGGCCCCTCCGTCGGAGGATCGCCCCAGGGAACACAGCCCGGTGAACGAGTCGCTGCATTGATACCCGTAATCTGTTCCGTAGAGCGTCCCGTCTGCTGTGACCACCATATGCACCATCTCGAAATACGACTGCCAGACGGGCGTCCACGTTGTGCCGTGATCTGTCGACCGGTACAGAAGGCCCTCCGGCGTCGTGACATCGCTATCCGAGGCACTCACGGAAGCGTAGAGGTACGGCCCCGATGCGGTCACTGCCAGCACACGCAAGCCCGCCAACCCAAGCCGCCGCCAGCTTTGGCCGTCATCGTCGGAGCCATAGAGGCCGTCGTCGGTGGCCGCCAGCACGCGCCGCTCATCGCACCACAGGGACAGCACGTTGGGCAGAGGAACGGGCGTGCTCCACGTGAGCCCACTGTCGGTGGAGCGCGCCACGCCCTCGTCCTGGGTTACCAGGATCGTTCCCGCCTTCGTCTGCGCGATCTCCATGCTTCGTGGGGGCAGTACATCATCCACCTCATCCACATCAGTCCAGGCTGTCCCTCCGTCGGCACTCCGCTGCAGGGTACGCCCGTTGGTCATGAGAAGGACCTGGCCTCCATCAGTCGCCACGATGCCTCGTATCGTCATCCCCGACTGTGCGGAGTTAACGGTGAGGAGCTCCCACCCGTCCTCCTGGGGCAACCAGTGCCAGAGATCGCCCCAAAAGCCGCCCGCGTAGATAGCACCATCGGCGCCTTTCGCCAGCGTAATCATGTAACTACGATTAATGCCCGTACTCCGAGACATCCAGGCATCGAGGCTCGGCTCGGCGCTCGGCATGACGTGAAAGACCCCTCGCGTCGTGCCTGCCAGGATCCCCTCATCGGAGGGGACGGCCGACAAGATAGACGTGAAGTTGTGGGGTATCTCCTGCCAGGAGGCCCCATCGTCACTGGAATGCCGGAACGCTCCACGATGGACGTTAACGTATAGATCCGGACCAACCACGTAGATGTCTACTTCTCTGGCCTCCGACCAGAGGAGCGTCCACGTCACGCCTCCATCGGTCGAGCGAAGCACCTCGTGAGCCACGTCCCCATTTCCAAGGCTGCGCCGTCCCTGTCCCAGCAGCGTCCCCTGGGCGGAGATCGCAATTTCCTCCAGGTGAGCATACGCCTTCTGCAAGGCAACCGCCTGCCAGGTGTGCCCATCATCCACCGAGGTGTAGACCGTGTCGGCGGTGAGCACGTCAGCGCGTGTGAGCGCGGCCGCATGTCCGCTTGGGTGGGCAAAAAACGTCTCCCGCGCCGCACCGGGAAAGGCCGGCGCCTCGATCCGACGCCAGGTCAACCCATCATCGGTAGAGCGAAATACGCCGACTCTAGTCCGGGCAAAGACGTGCGTGCCGGATCCGTCGTAGAGCTCGTAGATGCAGGCGTCAGGGTCTGCCAGGGGATGCTCAGTCCAGGTTTGGCCGCCGTCGGCGCTCCGAAAGATGCTGGCCGTGCAGGGGACAGCAAAGGGAGGTTGTTGGCTGATAAGCACTACTTTGGCATCTGTAGCGATAACGCTGCCGACGACCAGATGAGGAGCAGGAAAGGAGGTCCAAGAGCGACCTTCGTCAGTGGACCGAAAGAGTGCCCCATCGGCGTTGGCCAGCAGCAGACCTGAAGGCAAGCGCACCAAATCGGTAATAATACCACCAGGCGGCCCGTCTATCGGCGACCACAGATCCGCGGTAGAATAGTCCTGTGCATCGGCCAAAAGGGGCAATAAAGTAGCCAGCAACACTCCCAGGAGCAGTTGGTAGGCAACACGTTGTAGACCACATTCAAAGCGTGATGAGGCTGAGATCTCGTTCGAACTGCCGGTTGGAGTACGTGGCGTAAACCCCTGAAGGCACAGTCGGGGTCGGTACAACGTGTGGTGGCACATCAGAAGCGCTACAGTCGGTTACACAACAGGCGGAGCCCCGGGCACACCCAGCCCGTGCGGCTGAGCCTGCAACATCTGTACTATGTGTAACAGAGAAATTCCGAAAATTCGCGCGCGGCAGCACACATTTTTTCAGGAGGGACGGGGCCGCAATCGGCGGCGACGGTTTCGACCACCAGCCAGCGGCATGCGGCGCAGGACCGATACCGGCAAAGAACCCCCCAAGGCGCCGCCCGACCCTCGATCCCACCCAGTCGCACGGCCCATTCCCTACAACCTATTCCCTCCCCCCTACCTCACTCCACCCGCTGGAAGATGCGGTCGAAGCGGGGCGCTTGCCGCTCGGCGTCCCAGGAGAAGTAGATGAGGACGGCCTTGCCGACGATGTGGTCCATCGGGACGAAGCCCCAGACGCGGCTGTCGGAGGAGTCGTCGCGGTTGTCGCCCATGACGAAGAAGTAGTCCTGCCGGACGACGTAGCGGTCGGTCGGGTGCCCGTCGATCTCGATGCGGCCGTTCGGGAGGAGGCGGGCGTCGTGGCCCTCGAAGCGGGTGATCAGGTCCCGGTAGACGGGCCAGGTCCGTTTCGAGAGGTGGAGCGTATCCCCGGCGGCGGGGACGTACAGCGGGCCGTAGCGGTCGCGCCCGAAACCGCTGCCCTCGGGAAAGATACGCAGGCCGTGGGCGGGGTCGCCGTGCTCGACGAGCGGTTCTACGGCAGACACCTCCTCCCACGACGCCACCTCGGCGGCCATGGCCTCGGTGCCCTCGAAGGCGATGCGGCTGTGTGCCCGCCCGGCCGAGGTGAGCCACCGGACGCCCAGGGCCTGAATCCGCTCCAGCGGCATCACCGCCCCGGGACGCGTGTAGGCGATCCACCGCTGCTGCATCTGCGGGCCCAGCGGCTGCCCGATGCCGTTGACGTAGGGCACCTTGTCCACGATCCTCAGCGAGTCCCCCGGCCCGGCGATGACGCGCTTGATGTAGTGCGTGCGGCGGTCGATCGGGCCCCGCTCGGCCGGGTAGTTGAACACGATCACGTCCCCCCGGCGGACGTCCCGGAAGCCGGGCAACCGCCGGGGCGGCAGCTCCACCCCGTCCAGCCGCCAGTCCGTGAAGGGCAGGCCGATGGAGATGGGCAGCCGCGGGCCATAGTGCAGCTTCGAGACGAGCACGAAGTCTCCCACGAGCAGGTTGCGCTCCATCGACTCGGTGGGGATGCGGAACGCCTGGAAGACGAACCCCCGGATGAAGAGCGCCGCCACGAGGGCCAGCGCCAGCGGCATGAGCCACGCCCGCACGAGGGCCCCCCGGGCGGACCGCGCCTCGGACGTTGCGGCAGCCTCCCAGGCCATCGAACCGGACGGGACGTTCTCTTCGGGCATGGGTTGCCGGGCAGCGTCGATCCGCCGTGCCCTCGGTCAGTTGGCGGAGGCGGTGGACTGAATCGGCTTGAAGAAGCGGCTGAACCGCGGCACGAACGAGGTCGGCTCTTTGGAGAAGTAGATCAGAATGGCCTTGCCGACGACGTGATCCATCGGGACGAAGCCCCAGAAGCGGCTGTCTTCGGAGTTGTCCCGGTTGTCGCCCATGACAAAGAAGTAATCCTGCGCGAAGGTGTAGGACGTCGCCGGGGCGCCGTCGATCTCATAGACCCCGGGGGCGACCTCGCGTGTGGTGTGCCCCTCGTAGTGCCGGATGACGGGCTCGTAGAGCGGCCAGGTCTCCTCGTCGAGCGGAACGGTCAGCCCGGCCGCCGGGATCCGGACCGGCCCGTAGTTGTCCGGCGTGAAGTCGCGGCCGGGCGGGTAGAGGTGGGCGCTGTAGTAGGGATGCGGCGCGGCCACGGCCGGCTCGACCGCCTGCACGTAGGGCAGTTCCTGGAGGCTCTGCACGGCCGCCGTCGTCCCCTGCACCAGGGCCAGGCGCTCGTACTGATCGCGGGTCGTGTAGAGCAAGCCGTTCGGGTACTGCTGTTCGAGGCGCAGCTCCCGCGCCCCGACGGCCGCCAGCCGGGCTTCGGAGAGCAACACGCGCGGGTTTTCCTTCAGCACCTTCCAGTTCTGCTGCATCCCGTCGGCCAGGGGCAGCGGCGTCCCGTCGACGTGCACCAGCTTGTCCCGCACCTCGATGGTCTCCCCCGGCATCCCGATGACCCGCTTGATGTAGTGCGTCTTGCGGTCGACCATCTTGTCTTCGGGCGGGTAGTTGAAGACCATGGCATCGCCCCGCTGCACCTCGCTGAAGCCGGGGATGCGGGTGTAGGGGAAGCGCACGCCCGGCACGCAGAGGTCCGTAAAGGGCACGCAGATACCCATCGGGAGGCGGGTGCCGTAGTGCAGCTTCGAGACGAACAGGAAGTCCCCGACGAGGAGGTTTTTCTCCATCGACGGGGTCGGGATCTTGAACAGGTCGAAGAAGAGCGTCCGCACGATGAGCATCACCACGAAGGCGAAGACGAGCGCGTCGAACCACTCGCGGAGTTTGCTCTTGGGCGGGGGCGCTTCCTCGGTGGGCGAGCCGTCCCGGCGCTGCCGCTCGGCGTGCAGGCGCTTTTTGCGGCGCTCCTCGCGCCGTCTGGCTCGGGCGGTGGATGAACTAGCCACGGTCTATGGGTCCAGATGATGAAGGGGAGGGCCGCCGGGCGCGGAGCGGTGGGGGGCGCGTGTCAGCGTTCGCCGGCTTCCATCCAGGGGCGGCCCCGTTCCAGGTTGGGCCGCCGGATCGGCTCCAGGAAAAACCGGCGGCCGTCATAGCCGGTCCGGTACCAGGTGCCCACGGCGGCGTGGAAGTAATAATCGACGTACGGCTCCAGCGCCGCCGACGTTGCCACGTCCATCAAAAACGCCTGACGAAGCGGGAATAGTATGTTGCGATAGCGGTGGTCCGTGGAAACGACCAGGCCGCGTTCGAACGGGCCATTGACGTCCATCACCCGCACCGGGATCGAGTCGTTGAGGACGAACCAGTACTCGAACTGGATGTACTCTTCCAGCCGGATCTCGCGCGAGAAGTCCAGCTCCGCCAGGGTCTTGGTCGGCGGGCCGTAGGTAGCCTCCAGCTTGGCCCGCCAGACCCGTGTGTGGGTCGTGTCGATGGGCGTCCAGTAGTTGCTGCCGAGGTAGGCCCAGGCCACGTCCTGGTACTGCGTTTCGAACCAGCCGCGCTCCAGCTTTTTGACGGGCTGCACGCGCGTCAGCGTGAAGGCGGGCACCTCCACGGCCGGGGGCGGCGATGCCACCGGCGGTTGTAGCCGTGCCACCATGGCGGCCACCTCGGCGGAGGCGTAGGCCAGCGGGGCCGGCGGCCGCGCGGGCAGGTACGCCCCGCCGGGGCCGAGGTGCTGCCGGGCCAGCACCTCCAGCCGGGCCGTCCGGTACTGCTCGATCAGATACCGCCCCTGTTGGATCCGGGAGGTGGCACTCTGCCCGGCCGCCCCACCGGCACCGCCGGCCAGCACCAGCGCCAGCATCCATGCCCCCAGGTATGTCCACCGTTGCTGCATGCGTCCCCGTGGGTTCGGGCGGGCGGCTCAGGAATCCATGGAAAGCACCGCGAGGAAGGCCTCCTGCGGCACCTCGACGCTGCCCACCTGCTTCATACGCCGCTTGCCCTCCTTCTGCTTCTCAAGCAACTTGCGCTTGCGGCTGATGTCGCCGCCGTAGCACTTGGCCGTGACATCCTTGCGCAGCGCCTTGACCGTCTCACGGGCAATGACCCGGGAGCCGATGGCGGCCTGAATGGCCACCTCGAACATCTGCCGCGGGATCAACTCGCGCAGCTTACGGCTAAGCTTGCGCCCCATGTCGTAGGCCTTGTCCCGATGCACGATCGTCGAGAGCGCGTCGACCGGGTCGCCGTTGATGAGCAGGTCGAGCTTGACCAGGTCGCTCTTGCGGTAGGCCAGGAATTCGTAGTCGAACGAGGCATAGCCGCGGCTGACGCTCTTGAGCTTGTCGTAGAAGTCGAAGACGATCTCGGCCAGCGGCAGTTCGTACTGCAGGTTGACGCGCTCGGTGTCCAGGTACTGCGTGTTGACGTACACCCCGCGCCGCTCCTGGCAGAGTTGCATCAGGTTGCCGATGTACTCGGTCGGCGTGATGATCTCGGCCTTCACGAACGGCTCACGGATCTCCGCGATCTGCCCGACGGGCGGCATGTGGCTGGGGTTGTCCACCACGACGACCTCGCCCGTGGTCTTCTGGACCTCGTACTTGACGTTGGGGACGGTCGTGATGATGTCCAGCCCGAACTCCCGATCGAGCCGTTCCTGCACGATCTCCATGTGGAGCAGCCCGAGGAAGCCGCAGCGGAAGCCGAAGCCGAGCGCCGCCGAGGTTTCCGGCTCGTAGGTGAGCGCGGCGTCGTTGAGCTGAAGCTTGTCGAGCGAGGCCCGCAGGTCCTCGAAGTCGTCGGCATTGGTGGGATAGACGCCGCTGAAGACCATCGGCTTGACCTCCCGGAAGCCGGCGATGGGTTGCTCGGCAGGGCGGCGGGCGTGGGTGATGGTGTCCCCGACGCGGGCATGGCGCACGTCCTTGACCGAGCCGATCACGTACCCCACCTCTCCGGCGCTCAGCGCATCGACCGGCTCCATGCTGAGGCGGAGCACCCCGATCTCTTCGGCGACGTACTCCTCGCCGTTCGACATGAACCGGATGGGATCGCCCTTGCGCAGCGTGCCGTCGAAGATACGGGTGTAGACGACGGCGCCGCGGTAGGTGTTGAAGACCGAATCGAAGATCAGCGCCCGCAGCGGGGCCTCCGGGTCGCCCTTGGGCGGCGGGATGCGCTGTACGATCTGCTCGAGCAACTCCGGCACGCCCTCCCCCGTCTTCCCGCTGATCCGCAGGATGTCCTCGGCCGGATCGCCGATCAGGTCCTCGATGGACTGCGCCACGAGGTCCGGGCGGGCCCCGGGCAGGTCCACCTTGTTCAGCACGGGGATGACCTCCAGGTCGTGGCCGAGGGCGAGGTACAGGTTGGAGATGGTTTGCGCCTCGATGCCCTGCGCGGCATCCACCACGAGGATGGCCCCCTCACACGCCTTGAGTGCCCGCGACACCTCGTAGGCAAAGTCTACGTGTCCGGGCGTGTCGATCAGATTGAAGACATAGGTCTGGCCGTCCCGTGCCTTGTAGTTCATGCGGATGGCGTGGCTCTTGATCGTGATGCCACGCTCGCGCTCCAGGTCCATGTTGTCCAGGACCTGCTCCTGCAACTCACGCTGGCTGAGCGTGCCCGTCAGTTCGAGCAGGCGATCGGCCAGGGTACTCTTCCCGTGGTCGATGTGGGCAATGATACAGAAGTTGCGTATCCTGCTCTGATAGGAGGACATAGGGTGTCGGTGGCGAAACGGTAGAACGCTGGCATGGCCGGGCGCTTGCACGCGCCGTGCGCCGGTCCATACCTTGGCCGCGGCGGCTCGGGGCCCGACGGAACGTGACCCGCAGGGCGTTGCCCCGTAGGGACTTCGCGGCTCAGACCGCACCGCTGATATCCTCGTCCGGGGGTGGTGTTCCATCCCGCCCGGAGCGCGTCCGGCACGCCCGCCCCGCGTGCCCGGCGTCTCCGTTCCCTGACCGCCCCGCGTGCGAACCGGACCGGGCAGCCAGACCGGGCAGCCAGACCGGGCGGACCGGACATTGGGTGTCCGATCCGCACGCGGTGTACTCGACCATGCCCCACCTGTTGACAGCTACATGCAATCCATCACCACGGACCAGTTTCGTGAGTGGAGCCACCGGCTACAGCGCTCTGACCGGGATGCGTACGCCGAGGTTTTTCGCGCCACCTACGATGCGTTGTTCCGCTACGCCTGGCGCTACACGCGCGACGATGAGGCGGCCTATGACGTGTTGCAAGAAACCTACATGAAGCTCTGGCTGATCCGCGAAGAGGTGGATCCGGACCGTTCGCTCAAGGCGCTGCTGTACCACATGGTGCGCAACTTCGCCCTGAACCAGCAGCGCTACCGGAAACGCCACGCCACGGATTCGCTCGACGAGCAGCTCGTCGAGCCCGGCCGGGACGAAACGATCGAAGCCGACCTCGATGCCTCGGACCTCAACCATCGCCTGCAAGACTGGATCAAGAACCTCCCCCCTCGCCGACGCGAAGCGTTCATGCTGAGCCGCTACGAAGGCCTGTCGCATGAGGAGATCGCGCGGGTGATGGGACTGACCCCCAAAACCGTCAACAACCACATCGTACTGGCTCTGCAGCATCTGCGCGAGTTGATGCGCACGCGCGAGTCCGATCCTCTGTCGACATGACCCATCGCTCCGCGCCTCTACCCCCCGAGCTGACGGCCTGGCTGATGGAGCAGCCTCCGGCCGAACGGGCCGCCCTGGAACGCGCCTGGGCCGCCGCCGCGCCCACCGGGTCGCTTCCCGCGCCGGACCCGGCACGGGTCGAAGCCCTGTGGCACCGGCTGGAGGTCGCTACGGCGTCGCCGGACCTGCCCGACGAGCTGGCGTCGGCCCTGGCCGCCCTGCCGGCCGAAGCGCGCGCGGGCCTCGACGAAGCCTGGCAGATGGCCATCGCCCTGCCGCCACCCGCCACGCCGGCCCCGGACCCGGATCGCATCGAGGCGCTCTGGGCGGCGCTGGACCCGGCTCCCGCACCCGCATCCACGCCCACTCCCCGGACCCGGCGCTCGCCAACCCACCGCCCGTCACCGGCAGCGGACCGCGGCCCCCGCACGGCCGCACGACGCGCCGTGCGCTGGATGACGGGCGTGGCCGCCCTGCTGATCCTGGCGGTGGCCGGCGTGAACCTCTGGCTGCGTCCGACGACCCTCGAAGCCCCGCTCGGAGAGGTCCTCACCGCCACCCTGCCCGACGGCTCCACCGTCACGCTCAACAGCGGCACCGAGCTCGAATACGACCGCCACTTCGGCCAGACACACCGCAACCTGATCCTGCGTGGCGAGGCGTTCTTCGAAGTCACGAAATCCGCCCAGCCCTTCCAGGTGGAAACCTTCAACGCCGTGGTGACGGTGCTGGGCACCGAATTCAACGTCCGCGGATGGCCGGACGGCGGTACGCGTGAAACCATGGTTTCCGTCGTCTCCGGCCGCGTGCAGGTCGCCCCGCGCATGGTCGACACGGCCGCCGTGGCGCTGACGGCCGGACAGATCGGATGGGTCCAGCACGAAACGTCGCCCGTGTTGTTCACCAATGCCGACGTGCAGACGCAGCTTGCCTGGCTCCGGGGAGACTTCGAATTCGACCGGGCCTCGCTCGATGCGGTCTTCGACGAAATCGAGCGCCGCTTCGACGTGCGCATCACCGCGCCCGCCTCCATCCGCACGCTCCGCCTGAGCATCACGAAGTACCGGGTGACGCAACCCGAGGCGCTGCTCGACGACATCTGCAGCGCCCTGGGGCTGGCCTACCGGACCACCCCGCAGGGGTATGAGGTCTACCGTCCGTAGCCGCTCCTCCCATCGTCTACCTCAGCAAGGGGGTTCCCGAACAGCGGGGAACCCCCTTTTTTTTACCCGGTTGGCGGACGTAGCTTACAGGCGAGCATGCCCATCACCCCGGTTCTTCGCGCCCTTCCATGCGCTCGTTCTTCCTGGCGCTGTTTACGGCGCTGGCCTTCGCGGTCCCGGCGACGTCTCAGGCGCAGAGCGCAGCCGCGCGCTTCTCCTTCGCCCTGGCCGGGCAACCGCTCGATGACGCGCTGGACACGGTCGTTCGCACGATCCGCTTCGAACTGGCGTACGACCCCGCTCTGACCGAAGGCAAACAGACGACGTGCGCGATCCGGGATGCCCCGCTCAACGCCGTGCTGGCCTGTGTGCTGGAAGGCACGGGCCTCACCTTCCGGCAACTGCCCTCGGGGCTCTACATCCTCGAAGACGCACCGGCCGAACGCGCCCCCGTCCCCGGCCAGCTCTCCGGGTTGGTGCTCGACGGAGAATCGGGGGAGCCGCTGCCGTTTGCCAACGTCCAGTTGCTCGGGGCCAACCGGGGCACCGCTACGAACCTCAGCGGCCGCTTCAGCTTCCCCGACCTCCTGCCCGGCCCCTACCGCCTCGCCGTCACCTACGTCGGCTACGGGGTGGCCGAGCAAACCGTGGTGGTCGCCCCCGCGGCCCATGCCCACGTGGACATCCACCTCACGGCCCACCCCGTCGCCGTCCCGCCCGTCATCATCGACGGGCTCCAGTGGCGCTTGCCGTCGAGCCGGCTGGGGGCGGCCAGCACCACGTTCACGCAGGACACCCAGATCATCGGGCTGACCGCGAGCGTTTCGCAGGAGCTGGGGTCGCTGATGGGCGTCAGCCTGCACGATGCCACCTCGGAGATCCACGTCCAGGGCGGGCGCTCGGGCGATCACCAGTTTCGGATCGATGGCGTTCCGCTGTTCCTCCCGGCCAACCTGGGCAGCTTCATCGGCCCCTTCAGCCCCTTCGCCGTGGGGCGGCTCACGGTCCACAAAGCCGGCTACGGCGCCGCCGAAGGCAGCCAGCTCTCCGGCGTGATCGACGTCGACCATGCCATGGGCAGCCCCGCCCCGCACGCCCTGGACGTGCAGGTCGATGCCCTTAGCCTCAACGCCCGGGTGCGCCTGCACTCGCCGGACGACCGGGACGTCCGGGCTACGTTCATGTCGGCGGCCCGGTACAGCCTCTGGGGGCTCTACACCGCTCCGCCGGTGCTGGCGCTCCTGGAGGACTGGAACCGCACGGATCCGCTGCTGCTGGCGGCCTTCGGGCTACCGGACCTGGCGCCGGATGCGTTGCCCGGCGTGTTCACCGAACGCACCTACTCCACCGGCAACCCCAGCCTGGGCTTCCTGGATCTGCACAGCGCCCTGCGCCTTCGCTTCGGCCCACTGCGTAGCCTCTACGCCTCCGGCTACTGGGGCGAACGGCAGGTCGACAGCGACCGGGATCCGTTCGTCCCGGATCCCTCGGCGTCCCTGCCCGGCCAGCGCTTCTTCCGGGATTTCTACACCTGGGAGACGGCCGCCGGGCAGATTCGCTACGAGAGCGTCCTCAACACGCGCACCATGGCCACCGTGCAGGTCCATGCCAGCCATTACGATCTGCAACACGACTACGGCCCCGGCCAGGAACCCCGGCCCTCCGGCCTGGACGACCAGAACCGCATCCACGAGGTGGGCGGCGCGCTGCGGGTGAGCTACATCGACGGACGGCGCTTCGACCTCGACGCCGGCCTCGAACCGTCTTTCACCCGCAGCCGCTTCGTGATCCAGGGCACCCGGGAGGTCCCCATCGACCACGACGCAGCGGACTGGCGCCTCGCGGCTTTCGTGGAGAACAAGCTGACGCCCAACCCCAACACCATCGTGGAGACGGGGATGCGATTCACCTATCTCCCCTCCCACCGCCGCGTCTTCGCCGAACCGCGCCTCGCGCTGCGCTACGACCGCCCGGAAAGTGCCATCGGGCCCTGGGCTATGCGCATCGGCCTCGGCCTCTACCGGCAGTTCGTCAGCCAGTTCGACGTCAGCAGCCGCAGCCCCCGGGCCCTGCTCTCGACCAGCCGCGTCTGGCTGAACGTAGACTCGTCCGTCTCGCCCCAGCGCGCCTCTCACGTCGCCACCGAGTTCCTCCTCCAGCCGGCGCCGTCCTGGACCCTCCGCTTCGAGGGCTACCTCAAGCACCTGCTGCACCTGCTCGCCCTCAACTACGCCGCCGTGCCCGTTGCCGACTCGTCCCTCACCGGGGCGGAGCGCTTCCCGCAGCGGGCCTTTCTCCGCAGCGGCTCCGGCTATGCCCACGGCGCCGCCCTGCAGGTCGAGAAGCAGCTCGAAGGGCTCCGCCTGGAAGCCCGCTACGAATACAGCTTCGCCGAACGCAGCCTGGAGACGCTCTTTCGCGGCGGCTTCGACCCGGTGCCCTGGAACGAACCCCACCAGCTCCTGCTCGCGGCCGACTGGCTGCCCTCCACTCGCCTGACCCTGCGGGCCCGATGGCGCAGTGTGTGGGGACGCACCTGGGGCTTCCGGCAGGCGTACTACGACTTCTTCGGGGCCCACGACACGCTCTCCCCGGCCATCCCGGCCGCCGTGCGGGACGTGATCCAGCGGCACGTGGAGGCCTACGGCCTCGACCATCCGCGTAACCATCGCCTCCCGGCCCTGCACCAGCTGGACCTCAGCGCCGCCTACACCGTACCGCTCGGGGCCGCCTCCCTGCAGGCCCGCATCGACCTGGTCAACGTGCTCGGCCGGGACAACGTGGCGGACTGGCGCTTTGCCCCCGCCCGGCGCACGGAGGGCGACACGCTGCTACTGGTACGGGAGGATCGGCGGTTGCTCCCCTTCACACCGGCCTTCGCCCTGCGCATCAGCCGGTAGACCCGGGTCGCTCGGCCGACGCATCCGGTACCGGGGTGTGATCGCCGGACGCCGGGGCGGCCTCCTCCCCATCACGCGGCCCGGGCATCCCGTCTGCCGCAGTCCCGTCCGCTGCGGTCCCGTCTACTGCGGTCCCGTCAGCCGCGGCCCGGTCCCAGGGCAGCGTCGGCGCCCCGGCCAGCCCCTCCCGATGCGCCCGCTCCAGCTCCTCGTGGAAGCGTTGCTGGAAGCACAGAATCCCCACCACCCCCAGCACGATGGCCATGTCCGCCACGTTCCAGATGGGAAACAGCGCCATGTAACTCCCGCCGAACACCGGCCACGCCTCCGGCACGATCCCCCGCCAGAGGTCGACGTGGATGAAGTCCACGACCTTGCCCAGGAACAGCGGCCCGTAGTCGAACAACACGCCGTAGAACACGCGGTCGATGATGTTGCCCAGCGCGCCGCCGAGGACGATGGCCAGGCTCAGGCGATAGGGCAGATACGTCCCCCGAATACGGTAGAGGTAGAAGATGATCAGCGCCGTGGCCAGGATCGACAGGCCCGTCACGAGTCCGGGCGGGCCGAAGGTGATGCCGAAGGCCATACCCGGGTTCTCCGTGAAGGTCAGCTTCAACCAGTCCCCCAGCAGCGGGATGGACTGCCCCCGGTACATGGTCTTCAACACCACCACCTTGCTGATCTGGTCGATCAGCAGCACGATCACCGTACTCCAGAGAATGCGCATGACGCTAGAACGTGCATGAGTCCGCGGTCCGCGTGCCGGGCGGCAGGATCCCGGTGGGGGGCCGCATGAAAAACGGTGGCCCCGGCACGCCCGAGACCACCGTTGACGCGCTCGGAGCGGGTACGCTCATTTCTTCTGCTTGCGTTTGGCCTCGATGGAGATCTCCGTGTGCGGCACGGCTTCGAGGCGTTCGCGCGAGATGGGCTTGCCGGTGACCTTGCAGATCCCGTAGGTCTTGTTCTTGATGCGCTCCAGCGCGCGATCCAGGTACCCGACGTATTTCTGCTGCCGGGCAATCATCAGATAGAGCTTCTCGCGCTCCATCGCGTCCGTGCCGGCATCGGCCATGTGGAAGCTGTAGGCCGTATCGTTCTCGGCCTGCTCGCGGGAGTCTTGCAGCTGCAGGCGCATCCGCTCGATGTCCTCCACCGCCTGCCGGCGCCGCTCCAGGATCAACGCCTTGAAGTGCTCCAGCTCTTCGTCGGTAAACGGCGTCTTGCGGGGCGCCTCGTCCTGCGGGCTCACCCCTTCGGTGCCCTCCGCCGTCGAATCGCTGTGCAGAGGGACCGATACGTTCGCGGTTTCCAGCCGGTCTGATTTGTTTGCCATGACCTCTATCGAAACGTGACTACGATGCGGACGGAAGGCACTACGAGCCGGCACGGCCGCATGCAGGGGGTGGGTGGAAGGCAGGGACGTCAGGCCTCGACGCGGCGGACGCCGACCGTCAGTTCTTCGTTTCCGATCTGAAACGTCTCCACGACGTCCCCGGCCGGCTGCTCGGTCTCCTGCAACTCCAGAGCCAGCGTCTCGTTCCGGATCCAGTCCGCATGGGTCTGGAAGGCCCGGCGCAGCGCCTCGGTGGCGTGGTACTGCACGGCGATGCGGTCCGTCAGGTCGAAATGCGCCTTCTTACGCAGGTTCTGCACCCGGTTGACGGATTCCCGCGCCAGCCCTTCGGCCACGAGGTCCGGCGTGAGTGTCGTGTCCAGCGCCACGGTGACGCCGTCCTCCTGCCCGACGAGCCACCCCTCGATGCCTTCGCTGAGGATCTCGATGTCGTCCCCGGAAAAGGTCAGCGCCTGCCCCTCGACGGTGAGCGTCAGGCGTCCCTCGGCAAGGTAGTGCTCGATCTGCTCGTCGCTCAGCGTGCGGATGGCCTCGGCCGTGGGTTTCATGAGCCGGCCGAGGCGCTTGCCGAGGTTCTTGTAGTTCGGCCGGGCCGTGCGCTTGACGACGTCGCTGGAGGTGGCGACGTACTCGATGGCCTTGACGTTGACCTCGTCCAGGATGATGCCGCCGACGCGCTCGACGTCCTCGCGCGCCACCTGCGGCCCGGTCACCACGAGGATGCGCGGCAGCGGCTGCCGGACGTTGATGCCGGCCTGGTTGCGCAGCCCGAGCACGACCGACGAGATCGTGCGGGCCAGCCCCATGCGGCGTTCCAGGTCGACGTCGATCGCTGCCGTCTCGACGGCCGGGAAGTCGGCCAGGTGCACGGACTCCGGGAGGCCCTCGCGCCCTTCGATCAACGCCTGGTAGAGCCACTCGCCGAAGAACGGGGCGATGGGGCTCATCAGGCTCGCCACGGCCAGCAGCGCTTCATAGACGGTCTGGTAGGCAGCCTGCTTGCCGGCCGCCGACGCGGCCCCGTTGGCCTCCTTGGCGCTCCAGAACCGGCGGCGGGACCGGCGGATGTACCAGTTGGAGAACTCCTCCACGAACGCCTCGATGGCCCGCGCGGCACGGGTCGGATTGTACCCCTCCAGCGCGGCGTCCACCTCGGCGATGGTGGTGTTGAGCCGGCTCATGATCCACCGATCCAGCTCCTCCCGCTCGGCGACGGGGATGCGGGGGCCGTCATACCGGAAGCCGTCGATGTTGGCATACGTGGCGAAGAAGCTGTAGACGTTGGCGAGCGTCGAGAAGAACTTCCGCGCCGTGTCCTGAAGCCCTCGCTCGGAGAACTTGAGGTTCTCCCACGGCGGGGTGTTGCTCATCATGTACCAGCGCACCACATCGGCTCCGTGCCGGCCGATCGTCTCGAACGGGTCGACGGCGTTGCCCTTGCTCTTGGACATCTTGTTGCCGGCTTCGTCCAGCACGAGCCCGTTGACCACGACGTTCTTGTAGGCCCGCTCGTCCATCACCAGCGCGGCGATGGCGTGCAGCGTGTAGAACCAGCCGCGCGTCTGATCGACGCCCTCGGCGATGAAGTCGGCGGGGAAGTTGCGGGCAAACCGCTCGCGGTTCTCGAAGGGGTAGTGCCACTGCGCGAAGGGCATGGCCCCGGAGTCGAACCAGACGTCGATGAGGTCCGGCACGCGGCGCATGGTGCCGCCGCCGGGGGCGTCCCAGGTGATCCGGTCCACGAAGGGCCGGTGCAGATCCAGCTCGCCCTCCGGGAAGCGCACGTTCGGCTTCTGGCGCAGCTCCTCGATCGAGCCGACGCACTCGACGTAGTCGGGGTCGCGATCGCTCACCCAGATGGGCAGCGGGGTGCCCCAGTACCGGCGGCGGCTGAGCGCCCAGTCGATGTTGTTCTTGAGCCACTCGCCGAAGCGCCCGGTGCCGATGGTGGCGGGCTGCCAGTTGATCTGCTCGTTCAGCGCGATCAGGCGATCCTTGATGGCCGTCGTGCGGATGAACCAGCTCTCGACCGGGTAGCTCATCAGCGGCGTCCCCTTGCGCCAGTCGTGCGGGTAGTTGTGCAGGTACGTCTCGTGCCGGTAGAGCAGCCCCCGCTCGAAGAGGTTGCGGGTGATCTTCTTGTCGGCATCCTTGAACCACTCGCCGGCCACCAGGTCGATCCGGTCGACGAACGTGCCGTCGGCGGTGATCGGGTTGAAGAGCGGCAGGCCCTCGGCCTGGCCCACGGCGTAGTCATCCGCCCCGAAGGCCGGGGCCAGGTGCACCACGCCCGTGCCGTCTTCGGTCGAGACGAAGTCGGCGGCGACGACGCGCCAGGCCTCGCCCTTGCGCACCTCGTCGGTGAAGTAGCTGAACAGCGGCGTGTAGGTCAGCCCGACCAGGTCGCGCCCCTTGCAGGTTTCGACGACCTCGTAGTTCTCCCGGATCACCGAGAGCCGGTCCCGGGCGAGGATGAAGTACTCCTCGTCATGCCGCGCGTTTTCGCCGGTCAGGCGGATCTTCACGTAGTCGATGTCCGGCCCGACGGCCAGCGCGGTGTTGGAGATCAGCGTCCAGGGCGTCGTGGTCCAGGCCAGGAAGAAGACGTTGTCGGCGCCTTCGAGCGGGAAGCGGACGTAGACGCTCGGGTCCTGCACCTCCTCGTAGCCGAGGCTGACCTCGTGGGAGGACAGGACGGTGCCGGTGCCGGGGCTGTACCACTGGATCTTGTAGCCCTTGTAGAGCAGCCCTTTATCGTAGATCTGCTTGAGCAGCCACCAGACGCTCTCGATGTACTCGTTCTTGAAGGTGATGTACGGATCGTCGAGGTCCACCCAGTAGCCCATGCGGACGGTGAGTTGGTCCCACAGATCCTTGTAGCGCAGCACACTCTCGCGGCAGGCAGCGTTGTACTTCTCGATGCCGTAGGCCTCGACCTGCCCGCGCCCTTCCAGGCCCAGTTCCTTCTCCACCTCGATCTCGACGGGCAGGCCGTGCGTGTCCCATCCGGCCTTCCGCTCGACCTGGAACCCTTTCATGGTCTTGTAGCGGCAGAAGGTGTCCTTGATGGTTCGCGCCATCACGTGGTGGATGCCGGGCCGTCCGTTGGCGGTGGGAGGGCCTTCGTAAAAGGTGAAGGCAGGCGCGCCTTCCCGCTGCGCCACACTCTTGGGGAAGATCTGGTGCGTCGTCCACCATGCGAGCACCTCCTGCTCCAGGGCGGGGTGATCCAGGCCTTTGACTTCCTTGAAACGAGCCATGTACGACGTATGAAAAAGGTCGGGGGGAATCGGTCGAAGTTGAGGCGCCAAGATACGCCGGAGCGGGACGCGATGTTCGAGGCGGTGCGCACGGCACGCGCCCGGCCTCGACAGCCCGCCCGGCGGCCCGCCCGGCGGCCTCAGTCGATGCCCAGATCGGCGCGGCGGCGGAGGTCCTGCACGTAGAGGCCGAGGGCGTTGCGCAGCTCGAAGGTGCGCTCGTAGAGGGACAGGTAGGTCGCCTCGCGGCGCAGGTAGGGCTGCTGCCGCATCTCCTGCAGGAGCGCCAGCGCCTCGTTCGCCGCATGGAGCGCCCGCTTGACACAGGCGATGTTGCCTCCGATCCACTCGCGCTCGTAGCCGAGCGCGTGGCCCTTGGCCAGATGCGCGGGAATCTGCGTCAGGCACGAGCAGAACTGCACGAGGGCGCTGTCGCGGACCTTGAGGTCGCCGGGCAGCCGGTCGGACCACCGCAGCACGTCGATCGTGAGGTCGTAGGCCTGGCGGTAGACGGGCAGGCGCTGGAGCGCGTCGGCGTCGGCGTCGGCCGCCGGGTCGTGCGCCACGGCTCCGGCGAGGGCGGCCATGGCATCCGGCTCGACGTCGGCGTCGGGCTCGGCGTACGGGTCGGTGTCCGGCGCGGCGTCCGGGTCGTTCTCGTCCCGCTCCGTGAACACGAACGAGACGGCCGGGTCCTCGGGATGCAGGCCCTTTCGCTGCAGGAAGGCCCGGAAGGCCTCCTCCCAGGCGCGGCGCGCGGGGTGATCCCCCGGCGGCGGCGGGTGTTTCGCCATGAAGGCATGGAACAGATCCATGTAGCGACTCACCCGCCGGTCATGGGCCTTCAGAAAGGCTTCCCAGCGTTCTTCGTCCCAGATCTCGTCGCCAGACATGGCTCCGTCTACGCGTCCAGGTGGTCCTGCCGGCGCTCCGCCGGACCGGCCGGCGAGCCGGCCGTCGGCACCGGGTCCCCGGCCCCGATGCGAGCGGCCACCACCTTCATGATCCGCGTCAGGTCGGGCTCGGCCCGGGCGGCGGCGGCCAGCACGTCCTCGATGGAGATGGGCTCCAGCGCGTCGGGGAAGCACTCGTCGGTGATGACGGAGATCGCCAGCACCCGCACGCCCATGTGCCGCGCCACGATGACCTCCGGGACGGTGCTCATGCCCACCACGTCGCCCCCGATCATCCGCAGAAACCGGTACTCCGCCCGCGTCTCCAGGTTGGGGCCGACGACGGCGACGTAGACGCCCTGGTGCAGCTTGATGCCCTGCTCCAGCGCCACCCGCTCGGCCAGGTGCCGGAGCGCGACGTCGTAGGGCTCGCTCATGTCCGGGAAGCGCGGCCCCCAGTCCTCGACGTTGGGCCCGACGAGCGGGTTGGCCCCCTGCAGGTTGATGTGGTCGGTCAGCATCATGAGGTCGCCCCGGCGGTAGTGCGGGTTCATGCCGCCGGCGGCGTTGGAGATCAGCAGCGTGTCGACGCCGAGCGTGGCCAGCACGCGCACGGGCAGCGTGACCTCGCGGGGCGTGTAGCCCTCGTAGAGGTGAAACCGCCCCTGCAGCGCGTAGACGGGCACGCCACCGAGCCGCCCGATCAGCAGGCGGCCATGATGCGACTCGACGGTCGAGATCGGGAAGTGCGGCAGGTCGTCGTAGGGCACGTCGACCTCGACGTCGATCTCGCGGGCCAGCGCCCCGAGCCCCGTGCCCAGGATGATGCCCAGGCGGGGCTGCAGCGGGGTCCGGGCACGGATGGCCTCGGCGGCGGCGTCGACCTGCTGCCGGTAAGCGTCGACGGAAAGCGGGCTGGATGGGGAAACGGCCATGAACCTGAAACTTCGAACCTGAGACGTCTGCTGGATCAATCGAGGTCGTTGAGGATGCGGCGGATCTTTTCGATCTCACTCGACGACGCCGACACGTCGCGCGGCGGCGTGCCGGGCTCTCCGGCAGGCTCGGCCGGGGCCGGGCGGCTGCCGCCCGCCGCCGGGCGGGAGACGACGGGGCGTACGATCCAGCCGGGGCCGGAGCGGGCCTCCTCGCGCGGGGGTACCGGCGTTTCCGGCGTTTCCGTCGTGTCTGTCGCTGCTTCCGATGCCTCCGTCGCTGCCTGCGTCGCTTCGCGTCGAGGCACCGCTTCGGCCGCCTCGTCCTCCCGGTCGGGCGCGGCCTCCAGCGCGGGCTCCTCCACCGGGATCGCCGCCTCCACCCCTTCGGCCGGCAGGGCATAGTCCTCCGGCGGGGCGTCGTCCTCCGACGAGGCATAGTCCTCCGGCGGGGCGTCGTCCTCCGGCGGCGGCACCTCCTCCGCTGAGGTCGATGCCGCAGACACCGCCGCGAGCCCGGCCGCCGTCTGCACGGCCTCCGCAGCCCGTTCGGCCCGAGACGGCGGCGGTGCGGCCTCGGCCTCCGGGGCTTCCGGGGTCGCGTGCTCTGCCTCGACCGGGGGCGCCTCCCCGGAAGCCTCCTGCCGGATTTCGTCGGCCAGGCGCGCCTCCTCCACCCGCAGCATCTCATCCATGAGGTCGTCCACCTGCTCGTCGTCCAGCTCCTGCGCGGCGTCGTCGACGGCCTGTTCGAGGCGCTGCCGGACGCGGTCGTCGGCGGGGAGGAGCTTGATGAAGCCCACCGGGTCGTCGTTCTCGAAGTGCGCGAGCAGCTCCATCTCCGACATCAGGAAGGCCCGCAGGCGCGCGGCGACCTCCTTGCGGCGGCCCCGCAGGCGGGCCGTCTCCTGCTTCACCTGGCCGTGCTCCTCGCGGGCTCGCAGCTTGATCTGCTCCGCCTCGGCCTCGGCCTGCTTGAGGATGGCCTCGGCCTGCCGCTCGGCGTTCTCGATGGCCTTGCGAGACGTCTCCCGCGCCGTCTGGAGCGCCTGCTGCAGGGCTTCCTCGACCTTCTGATAATGCTGGAGCTTCACCTCCAGCTCGCGCACTCGATCCTCGAGGCGGCGCTGTTCGTCGAGCTGGTCCTGCCACTGGTTGGAGACCATCTCCAGAAAGGCCTGTACCTCCTCCACGTCACACCCGCGGAAGGCACGGGTGAATTCCTGCTTTCGAATGTCGAGCGGGGTCAACTTCATGATGCACGGGGTTGGCTTCTGGGTGAGGCAGGGTGACGTTCAGACACCGGATCGGGCACGGCGGGGCGGCGCCGGGTCGGCCGAGCGGACCGGTTCGTCGGGCAGGCCGGGCAGCGGGTCGGGATCGAGCGGCTCATCGGCCACGATGGCCTCCAGCGCCTGCACGCGCGTGCGCAGCGCGGCGATCTCCTCGCGCAGGGCCTCCACGGCCGCCTGCGCGGCGGCGGCGCTCTCCCGCTCGTACCGGCGCAGCGCGATGTATACCGCCAGCAGGGCCGCTACCCCCACCGTTACCAGCCAGATCCAGAACATAAATGCTCGATTGGGTATGCAGCGTCGACGCGCGGCACGAGCCCCACGAAAGCCCTCCGCCGGTCCGCATGATACAGGAGATACGGGGACACATGCCACGGCGACCGCCGTGAGCGACCGCCGTGAGCGACCGCCGTGAAGGCCGCTGCGTCACCCTCCCCGCGGACCGAACAGCGCGCTCCCGATGCGCACGTGCGTTGCGCCCTCTTCGATGGCCACGTCAAAATCCCCGCTCATACCCATGGAGAGGTCGGTCAGATCCACCCGCGGGTTGGCCGACGCGTCGTAGCCCTCGGCCAGGGTCCGCAGCAACCGGAACTGCGGGCGCACCTCCTCCGGGTCGTCCGTCGGCTCGGCCAGCGTCATCAAGCCGCGCACGGACAGATGCTCGAAGGGCGCGAGCTCGTCCAGAAACGCCGTCAGGTGCGCCGGGTCGATGCCGAACTTGCTGGCCTCGCCGGAGACGTTGACCTGCACGTAGCAGGGCAGCACCCGCCCCTCGTTGCGGGCGCGCTTGTCCAGCTCCTCGGCCAGGCGCCGGCTGTCGAGCGCGTGAAACCAGTCGGCCGTCCGGACGACGTCCCGGGCCTTGTTGCGCTGCAGGTGCCCGATCATGTGCCAGGTGACGTCTCCACCGCGGTAGACGCCGGGCAGCACCGCCTCCTTGGCCGTCAGCTCCTGCACCTTGTTCTCGCCGAAGTGCCGCACCCCCGCCTCGACCGCCGCCGCGACGACCTCGACGGGGAACGTCTTGGACACGGCGATCAGCGTCACGTCCTCGGGTCGGCGGCCGACCCGCTGGCACGCCCGCACGATGCGCTCCTGCACCGCGTCGAGCCGCTCGGTGATCTGTCGGATGACGGATGCCTCGGGAACCTCTACCATGGATGGACTACGCAGGCGGATGGGGATGACCAGGGAACCACGAAGGTGCCGTCCGTCACCTCGTCGGCGGTGCGACGTTTCCGGGGGCAGCCCGCCCGGCGAACCCGCCCCTATTGCTCGATGGATTCGGCCGCAAAATCGACCACCTCGTCCTGCACCGCAGCATACCGGATACGGATCGGACGGCAACAGACCTCGCAGTCCTCAATGTACGTTTGCTCCGGTGTAGAAAGATCCAGCAACACCGAAATTCGCTGCCAGCAATACGGACACGTGAAGAAGTATTCCTCGATCATAGGGCGATGATGGCCGGCACGGGGTGCGCAGACGATCTCGATGCCGGGGGCGGCCCCCGGCCCGTCTCACGCCGTTTCGGCGCGGAGGACTTCGAGGGGCGGGCGGTCGTAGACGCCGCGGCTGTTGAGCAGGCCGATACCGATGGTCAGGCCGGTGACGGTGACGAGCGTGCCCAGCAGGGGCCAGAGGGGCAGCTGGAAGGGCGCTTCGAAGACGAACACCGCCAGGGCCCAGCTCCCGCCGACGGCCAGCACCACGCCGGTCAGCGTGGCAAAGACGCCGAGGAAGAGGTACTCCACCAGCATGATCCGGTAGACCTGCCGGCGGGACGCCCCCAGCGTCTTGAGCAGCACGCTTTCGCTGATCCGCTGGAAGCGGCTCACCACCACCGCCCCGGCCAGCACGATGATGCCCGTCAGGATGCTGAAGAGCGCCATGAACCGAATCGCAAAGGACACCCGGCTGAAGATGGCGTCGAAGACGCCCATGACGAGGGAGAGGTCGATGGACGACACGTTCGGGTAGGCCTGCACCACGGCGGACTGCACGGCGGCCGCCCGCTCGGCCGTCTTCGTGCGGGCCAGCACAACGAAGAACTGCGGCGCCTGCTCCAGCACCCCCTCGGGGAACACGGCGAAGAAGTTGGTCGAGAGCCGCCGCCAGTCCACCTCGCGGATGCTGCCCACGACGGTCGTGATCGGCACGCCCTGCACGTCCCAGACCAGGGTATCCCCGAGGCCGACCTCCAGGTCGCGCGCGATCTCCTGTTCGAGCGACACCGGGGCGACGGCCGTCCCGGGAGGCACGGATCCCGTGAAGCGTCCGGCCACCAGCCGCTCCGCGTCGGTGAGGGCACCGCGGTAGGAGGAGCGATACTCCCGCCGGTGGGCCCAGGACACGCGGGTCGTAGAGTCGGCCCGCATCTCGGCGATGGTGCGGCCCTTGACGGCCTGCAGCCGCATCGTCACGATGGGCACGCGATCCAGCACGGGCACCCCCTGCGCGCGGATGCTGTCGACCACCCCGTCGACCTGGTCGGGCTGGACGTCGAAGAGCACCAGGTCCGGCTGCCCTTCTTCGGTGGCCACGTTGATCTGCGCCAGCAGCGTGCTCTGCGCCAGGTAGAGCGTCATGATGAGGAAGGTCCCGAGCCCGAGCACCAGCATGAGGATGAGCGTCTGGTTGTTGGGCCGGTAGAGGTTCGCCAGGCCCTGCCGCCAGGTGTAGGGCCACGAGGTGGGGAAGAACTTCCGCGTGAGCACCATGATGGCGCGGGCCGTCAGCGCCAGCAGGCCGAAGACCACCGCGATCCCGACGGCATACCAGACGCCGTAGATCCACCGGGGGGCCTGGACGACGGCGAAGGTGGTGATGCCTGCCGCCAGCAGCCCGAAGACGACCCACCGCAGGGGATCCCGGTAGCCCCCGCGCTCCTCGTACGCCGCCCGCAGCGCCCGCAGCGGAGACACGTTGCGCACCCCCAGCAGCGGCAACAGCGCGAACAGCAGCGTCACCCCCACCCCGATCCCGACGCCCAGCGCGACGGCCGGCCAGGACACCCGGAACGCCAGATCGACCGGCAGGAAATCCCCCAGCACGCGCGGCAGGAGGGTCTGGATGCCGATGCCCAGCACCGCCCCGATGCCTCCGCCGAGCAGCCCCATCGCCGCCGCCTGAACGAGGTAGACGCCGAAGGTCCGGCGCGACGTCGCCCCCAGGCAGCGCAGCACCGCCACGGTGTCGATGCGCTGCTTGACGTAGACGTGGACGGCGCTCGCCACGCCCAGCCCGCCCAGCAGCAGGGCCACGAAGCCCACGAGGCTGAGGAAGCGGTAGAGGTTGGTCAGACCCTCGTCCCAGTTCTCCTTGATCTCCTCCACCGTGTCGCTGCCCACGCCGGCCTCCCGCAGGCGCGGCCGCAGGGCCTCCTGCAACGCCTCGGCATCGCGTCCGTCCTCGAACCGGAAGTACACCTCATACTCGGCCCGGCTGCCGCGCTGGAGCAGCGTCGTGTCCAGCCGCGCCAGCGGGATGTAGACGCGCGGGCTGAAAAGCATCATCGCGCTCGACTCCCGCGGCGTCTTTTCGAGTTGCCCGGCGATGCGATACGTCACCCCTCCGATCCGGATGGAGTCCCCCACCTGCGCCCCGGCCTGCTGCATGAGCGTCTTGTCGACGAGCGCCCCGCCCTCGGTCAGGTAGCGGGCCGCCGCCTCGGGCGGGGTCGTCTCGACGACGCCGTAGTAGGGATACCGTCCCTCGATGGCCCGCACCGTCGCCAGCCGGGCCAGATCGGTCTTCGGAAAGAGCACCATCGACGCAAACGAGACACGCCGCGACTGCTCTCCGCCCAGCGAGTCGATCAACGCCTCGATCTCCTCGCTGAACGGCTGATCGTCTTCGAAGCTGAGGTCGGCGCCGAGCAGCGTCCGGGCCTCGTCATCGACGGCCTGCCGCAGGTTGTCGCCGAACGAGTTGATGGCTACGAGCGCCGCCACGCCCAGCACCATCGACGACAGAAACAGCAGCAGCCGGCGCCGGCTGCCCCGGCTGTCCCGCCAGGCCATCTTGAACGTCCACCACATCGGTCGCCTCGTCGTTGCTGGAGAATCGGGTTGAGAGAATCAGGACGCGACCGACCGCTCCTCGACCGGCCCTTCCTCGACTGGCCCTTCCTCGACCGGCTCGTCCTGGACCGCTCCGGGCACCCCGGTTGGCTCGTCCGACACGACGCGCCCGCCCTTGAGGCGGATGATGCGGCCCGTCCGGCGCGCCAGGTCGAGGTCGTGCGTGACGATGACGAGGGTCGTACCGGCGGCCCGGTTGAGGTCGAAGATCAGCCGTTCGATGGCCGTGCCGGTTTCGTCGTCGAGGTTGCCCGTGGGCTCGTCGGCGAAGAGGATCGTGGGCCGGTTGATGAAGGCCCGGGCCAGCGCCACGCGCTGCTGCTCGCCGCCGGAGAGCTGCGCCGGGTAGTGGTCCAGCCGGTCGCCCAGGCCGACCTGTTCGAGCAGGGCGCGGGCGTGGTCCAGCACGCCCGTCTCGCCGCGCAGCTCGGCCGGCACCATCACGTTCTCCAGCGCCGTCAGCGTCGGGATGAGCTGGAACGTCTGGAAGACGAAGCCGACGTAGCGGTTGCGCACCTCGGCGCGGGCGTCTTCGGAGAGCGGCCCCAGGTCGATGCCGCACAGCTCGACGCTGCCATCCGTGGGGTCGTCCAGCCCGGCACAGAGGCCCAGGAGCGTCGTCTTGCCGCTGCCCGAGGGGCCGACGATGGCGCACGTCTCGCCCTCGGCCACGTCGAACGAGACGTCCCGCAGCACCGTGAGCGTGCGTGCGCCGCTGGCGTAGGTCTTGGTCAATCGGTGGACGCGGAGGACCGGGGCGCCCGGCCTGGGCTCATCCTGCTGTAGAGGCATCCTGCTGAGGGGTTATCCTGCTGAAACATGGCGAAGCGCCCGGGGGTAAGGGCCACACCGCCGGCATGGCAGCATGGCGGCACCACCGGGTTCCCCCTGACGCTTCCCAGACGATCATGAAGCATGTAACGCTCAACTCCGGGCTGCTCCTGTGTGTTCTCCTGTGCCTGGGTGGAATCGGGTGCGGATCGGGTGAATCGAGGTCCGACACGGCCCCGGAGGCCGCCCCTCACGAAACCGTTACACCGGACTCCGCCGCGTCGGCGGGTGGCGCTCCGGCCCGCGCCACGGTGCTGATCCTGGGCAACAGCCTCGCCGCCGGCGCCGGCGTGGACCCGCAGGAAGCCTTTCCCGCGCGGCTCCAGGAAAAGGTCGACGCGCTGGGCTGGTCCTTCGAGATCGTCAACGCCGGGCTGAGCGGCGAGACGTCGGCCGGCGGCCTCCGGCGGATCGACTGGCTGCTGCAACGGCCGGTGGACGTGCTCGTGCTCGAACTGGGCGGCAACGACGGGCTACGCGGCATCGAGCCGGAGGTTACGAAACAGAACCTGCAGGCCATCATCGACAAAACCCGCGCACGGTATCCGGACGTCCGCATCGTGCTGGCCGGTATGCAGATGCCGCCCAACCTCGGGCCGGACTACACCGCGCGCTTCCGCGCCATCTACCCCGAACTCGCCGCCGAAAACGACGCCACGCTCATCCCCTTCCTCCTCGAAGGCGTCGGCGACGTGCCCGAGTTGATGCAGGCCGACGGCATCCACCCCACGGCCGAGGGCCATGCCATCGTCGCGGAAACCGTCTGGACCTACCTCAAGCCGGTCCTGGAGGAGGTCGGCGCCGAGAAAGGCTGCCTCGACGCCCCCGCCACGACCGACGCCTCGGACGACTGCGAGATCGACTGGGGCACCGACGCCTGACCACCAGCGCCCCGCGTTACAGCGCCTTCACCTCGGCGATGAGGCGGGTGATCGACTCCTTCGCATCGCCGAAGAGCATGCGCGTGTTGGGGGCGAAGAAGAGTTCGTTCTCGACGCCGGAGTAGCCGGGGCGCATCGACCGTTTGAGGATGATGACGGTCTTCGAGCGGTCCACGTTCAGGATCGGCATGCCGTAGATGGGGCTCGACGTGTCGTGCCGGGCCGCGGGGTTGACGACGTCGTTGGCGCCAATGACGAGGGACACGTCGGTCGTATCGAACTCGCCGTTGATCTCGTCCATCTCGTAGAGCTGATCGTAGGGCACGTTGGCTTCGGCCAGGAGCACGTTCATGTGCCCGGGCATGCGGCCGGCCACCGGGTGGATGGCATACTTCACCGTGACCCCCTTCTCGGCCAGCAGGTCGGCCAGCTCGCGCACCGCGTGCTGGGCCTGCGCCACGGCCATGCCGTAGCCCGGGACGATGATGACCTTCTGCGCGTAGCTCAAGAGGATCGCGGCGTCCTCGGCCGTCGTCGCGTTGACCGTCTTGCCCTCGGCCGACGCGGCCGGACCCGCGGCCCCGGCCGCCGCATCCCCGCCGAAGCCGCCGAGCAGCACGTTCAGCAGCGAGCGGTTCATCGCCTCGCACATGATGTTCGTCAGGATCAGCCCGGACGCGCCGACGAGGGCCCCGCTGACGATCAGCGCCGTGTTGTCGAGCACGAAGCCCGTAGCGGCGGCGGCCAGGCCCGAGTACGAGTTCAGCAGCGCCACGACCACGGGCATGTCCGCCCCGCCGATGGGGATCACCAGCAGGACGCCAAGGATCAGCGCCAGGCCGAAGAGCACGAGCCCCCCGATCACCACCGGGTCGACCTCGGCCGGGAAGTCCGGGGTGCCGGCCACGAAGACACCCATCGCGCCGAGGGCGCCCAGGGCCAGCAGCAGCGTCAGCAACCGCATCCCCGGAAAGAGCACCGGGTTGCCCGAGAGCACGCCCTTCAGCTTGCCGAAGGCGACGAAGCTGCCCGAGAACGTGACGGCCCCGATGAGGATGCTGAGCACGACGGTGACGGCCGTCGCCGCGGTCAGCGGATCCGGCGGGGCGGCCTGCACCGCGGCGGTCGTGACGCCGTCGGGCCCGGGCAGGTAGCGCGCCACCTCGGCCCCGGCCACCAGCGCCGAGGCCAGACCGCCGAAGCCGTTGAACGCCGCCACCAGCTCCGGCATGGCCGTCATCTCCACCCGCCGGGCCAGCACCAGCCCGATGCCGCCCCCAATCACCAGCCCGGCGATCATCTCCACGGGCGTCAGGATGGGATGCAGAAACAGCGTGGCGACGACGGCGAGCAACATGCCGCCGGCCGCCAGCTGGTTGCCCCGCCGGGCCGTGGCGGGGGACTGGAGCCGCTTCATCCCGATGATGAACAGCGCGGCCGCCACGAGATAGGCAAGGTCGATCAGGCTGGACGTCATGATGCGGTCTGGGACAACGAGGAGGGGCTGGACGTCGGGGTGCCGGCTTCGGACGCGGCTTCCAGCCGAGCCGGCGGCTCCTTCTTCTTGAACATCTGCAGCATCCGGTCGGTCACCATGAAGCCGCCCACCACGTTGATCGTGGCGACGATGAGCGCGGCGAAGCCGATCCACTTGGCCCACACGCCACCCACCATCCCGGCCACCACGAGCGCCCCGACCATGGTGATGCCGCTGATGGCGTTCGTGCCGGACATCAACGGGGTGTGCAGCGTCTGCGGCACCTTGCTGATGACCTCGAAGCCGATGAACGAAGCCAGTACGAAGATGATGAGGTTCTCGAGCATGAGCAGGCGTTGGCT
This sequence comes from Roseithermus sacchariphilus, assembly GCA_003285105.1. Taxonomy (GTDB): domain Bacteria; phylum Bacteroidota; class Rhodothermia; order Rhodothermales; family MEBIC09517; genus Roseithermus; species Roseithermus sacchariphilus. The sequence continues at coordinate 4,323,608 of CP030158.1, forward strand.
TGGGAGGAAGAACGGGGGCGGGGTCGCCGCGAGGCGGCCCGGAGGCATCACGCCGCCAGCAGGCTCTTGACGCGCTCGTGGACGACGGCCCCGCCATGCGTCACGCACGCCCCGGCGAAGATGTCGTCCTCGAAATCGGGCTGGAAGGCCCCGTCTCTGACGAACTCCAGGATCATCGCCGAGATCGTGCGCGCGTACATCTGGCTGGCGTGGTAGGGCATCTCGGCCGGCAGGTTGGTCGGGCCGAAGATCTGCACCCGGTGCCGGACGACCTGGCGGTCCGGCTCGGTCAGCACGCAGTTGCCGCCGTTGGCAGCGGCCATGTCGACGATGACGGAGCCGGGGGCCATGCCCTGCACGGCCTCTTCGGTGATGAGCGTGGGGGCGCGGCGGCCCGGGATGAGGGCGGTGCTGATGACGACGTCGGCGCGGGCGATGAAGGGCACCAGCAGCTCGGTCTGCCGCCGGGCTTTCTCCGCCTCCAGCGCCCGGGCGTAGCCGCCGGCGTCCTGCATGTCCTCGATCTCCAGCGGCAGCTCCACGAACGTCCCGCCGAGGCTCTGAACCTCCTCCCGGACGGCCTCGCGGATGTCGTAGGCCGAGACGCGCGCGCCCAGCCGCCGTGCCGTGGCGATGGCCTGCAACCCGGCCACGCCCGCGCCCAGCACCAGCACGCTGGCCGGCCGGATGGTGCCCGCCGCCGTGGTCAGCAACGGGAAGAACCGGGGCAGCGCGTTGGCGGCGATGAGCACGGCCTTGTAGCCGCCCACGGCACTCATTGCCGAGAGGGCATCCATCTTCTGTGCACGGGAGATGCGGGGCACCAGCTCCATGCTGAGCGCCGTCACCCCCTGCGCGGCGAGCTTCTCGGCCACGGCCGGGGCGTCGAGCGGATGCAGAAAGCCGACCAGCACCTGCCCCGGCTTCAACAGAGCGATCTCCGCCTCCGTGGGCGGCTGCACCTTGGCGATGACGTCGGCCTCGAAGACGGCCTCGCGCGGGACGACCCGGGCGCCCTGCGCTTCGTACTCGGCGTCGGTGTAGGCCGCCGCGTCTCCGGCGCCGGCTTCAACCAGAACCTGCAGGCCCTGCTTGACCACGCGCGCGACGACGTCCGGCACGAGGGCCACACGCCGCTCTCCCGGCACCGTCTCGGCGGGAACCCCAATCGATAAAGCCATGCGAGTGGGTGGGTCAGGTGGTGGTGAAAACGCCCCCATATAACACAAAAGGGGCGTCGCATGCAACGCCCCCTTTGCGCCTGCAGGATTTCCTGACAGCGACCCCGCCGGTTTCCCCGGCGAACGCGACCCGGCGAACGCGACCCGGCGGTCCTACGCCGTCCTGCGCGCCTTCCTCGCCGGACCTCCCCGTCCGCGTTCATCCGTATCGCTGCTCGAAATCGTCCATGAAGGCCACCAGGGCATCGACGGCTTCGGGCGGAAGGGCGTTGTAGAGGGACGCCCGCATCCCGCCGACGGAGCGATGCCCCTTGAGCGCGAGCAGCCCGGCCTCCTGCGCCTCCCGGAGGAACACGGGCTCCAGCGCTTCGTCGGCCAGGCGGAAGGTGACGTTCATGGTGGACCGGAACGCCGGCTCGGCGGTGCCGCGGTAGAACGCCCCGGCATCGAGGCGGGCATAGAGGCGGGCCGCCTTGGCCTCGTTGATCTGCTGGATGGCCGGAATGCCGCCCAGCCCGTCCAGCCAGCGCAGCACCTTCTCGACCACGTAGACGGCAAACACCGGCGGCGTGTTGAAGAGCTTGGCCGCGTGGGTGCCGTAGTCCAGCATCGTCGGCAGGTCGGAGTTGCGGCGCTGCAGGAAATCGTCCCGAACCAGCACCACCGTCACGCCGGCCGGGCCGATGTTCTTCTGCGCGCCGGCATAGATCAACCCGTAGCGCGCCGGATCCAGGGGGCGGCTCAGGAAATCGCTGGAGGCGTCGCACACGAGCAGGGGCTCCACCTCCGGTTCCGCCTTGAACTGGGTGCCGAAGATGGTGTTGTTCGAGGTGAAATGCAGGTACGCCGCCTCCAGGTCGAGGTCCCAGCTCGCCGGATCGGGGATGTAGCTGAAGTGGCGGTCCTTGCTGCTGGCCGCCTCCCGGGCCGTGCCCACTCGCTGCGCCTCCTGGATGGCCTTGACCGACCACGTGCCGGTGACCAGGTAGTCGGCCCGACCGCCGGGGGGCAGGAAGTTCAGGGGGACCTGGTAGAACTGCATCGACGCACCGCCCTGCAGAAAGAGGATGTGCCACTCGTCGCCCAGCCCGAGCAGCTTCTTGAGCAGGGCCCGGGCGGAAGCGGCGATCTCGGTGTACGTGGGCGAGCGGTGGCTGATCTCCATCACCGACGTGCCGATGCCGCGATACACCGGCAGTTCCTGGCGCACTTCCTCCAGCACCGGCTCGGGCAGCACGCCCGGCCCGGCGGAAAAGTTGTACAGGCGGCCCGCGTCACGATCGACCCGGAAGGCCGCGGATTCGACGGATTGCATCATGGGATTGGCGTTTTCGTTCGGGTTGGGAAGGGGATCTCGCGGGAGCGGCGCCGCCGGGGGCGCATCCCTCACAGCGCCAGCAGCGTCACCGCCAGCACGTCCGGGTGCGCCTGAATGCGCTGCACGACGGCCTCGCCGGGCGTCCCGTCGAAGCGGATACGAGCGCAGGCGGCTTTCGCTCCGTCGAAGACCAGGTTTTCCATCTCCTGCACGTTCCACCCGGCCAGCCGCATCTCGTCCAGCACCGCGGCCAGCACGCCCACCCGGTCCAGGTGACGCACGGTGAGCAGGTGCGTGGCCGGCGTCTGCGTGGCCATGTTGACGGCGTTCGGGACGTGGCCGGTGTCGGCGTAGGTGGTCACCACGCGCGCGGCCTCGGCGGCGATGGCCTCCTGGGCCTGCCGCGTCGAGGCGCCGATGTGGTGGGTGAAGTAGACGTTCGGATGGCCGGCCAGGGGATGCGCGAACGGACCTTCTTTGGCCGCCGGCTCGCCCTCCATCACGTCCAGCGCCACCCGCAGGCCGCGGTGCTCCACGGCCCAGGCCAGGGCGGCTTCGTCGACCACGCTGGCCCGCGTGGTGTTGACGAAGAGCGCCCCCTCCCGCATCGCCTCGAAGAAGGCCCGGTTCGCCAGGTGCTTCGTCTCGGGCGTGGCGGCCACGTGGAGGGTGACGGCATCGGCCCGGGCGGCCACCTCCAGCGGATCGGAGGCGCGGCGGACGCCCCGTTCGGCCGCGGCGGCCTCCGTCAGCGAGCGGCTCCAGGCCAGCACCGACATCCCGAAGGCCTGCGCCCGGCGGGCCACCGCCTGCCCGATGTGGCCCAGCCCCACGATGCCGAGCGTGCGGCCCTTGAGGCCGTCGGCCCGGGAGAACGCCGCCTTGTTCCAGCGCCCGGCGCGGGCCTCGGCCACGTTGTCGGGGAGGCGACGGTCCAGCGCCAGCAGCAACCCCATCGTCAGCTCCGCCACGGCATCGGCGTTCTTGCCGGGGCAGTTGGCCACGAAGATGCCCCGCCCGGAGGCCGCCTCGAGGTCGATGGTGTCGTACCCCGCCCCGGCCCGCACGATCAGCTCGAGCGACGGCGCGGCGTCCATCGCCTCGGCCGGCACGCGCGTCGAGCGCACGATGAGCACCTGCGGCTGTGCCTCGGCCAGCGCCGCGACCAGCGCCTCTCCGCCCAGGGCGGGCTGCTCCAGCACAGCGTGGCCGGCCGCTTCCAGCACCTCGATGGCGTGCGCCGAGAGCCTGTCCGCTACCAGAATCCGCATGGGTCCTCCTCCGTTCAGCGCCCGGCCGCCTCCCACCCGTCGCCGAAGAGGTGCACCAGGATGCCGCTGCGCAGCTTCGGCTCGAACCACGTCGACTTGGGCGGCATCAGCAACCCGGCATCGGAGACGGCCATGAGTTCGTGCATGCCGGTGGGATACATCGAGATCGCCATCTGCGCCTCGCCGTCCCGCACGAGCCGCTCCAGCTCGTCCGTTCCCCGGATGCCGCCGACGAAGTCGATGTTGGGATCCGTCCGCGGGTCGGTGATGCCCAGCAGCGGCTCCAGCAGATGCTCGTTCAGCCGGGCCACGTCCAGCTGGCTGGCGACGTCGTGGTGACGCGTGGGCGGCAGGTAGGTGCGGTACCACCGGCCGTCCAGATAGATGCAGACGACGCTCGACATCTCCGGCACGGGCCGGTCGGTCGGCTCCAGGCCCAGGTGCTCGTCGAGGCGGGCGCGGAAGGCGTCCGGGGGCTCGGGCAGGCGGCGGACGATGCGGTTGTAGGGCAGGATGGTCATCTGGCTCATCGGAAAGAGCACCGCCGGGAAGAAGGCGGCCTCGTCCGGCGGCGTGGCGCCCAGCTCGGCCGCGGCGCGGCTGGCGGCCTTGCAGCGATGGTGCCCGTCGGCCACGTAGAGCCGGTCGACCCCGGCGAAGGCCTCGACGAGGGGCGCCGGGTCCTCCAGCTTCCAGAGCGTGTGCTGCACCCCATCCTCGGCGGTGAAGTCGTAGAGGGGCGGGCGCTCCGTGGCGGCCTCGACGATGGCGCGCACCGGGTCGGTATCCCGATACGCGAGCATGACCGGCTCGGCGTGGGCCTGCTGCGTCAGAATGTGGCGGGTGCGGTCGTCCTCTTTCGCCGGGCGGGTCTTCTCGTGCTTGAGGATGGTGCCGTCGTCGTACTCGGCCACGGACACGCAGCCGAAGATGCCCGTCTGCGCCCGCCCGTTCATGACCAGCCGGTAGAGGTAGAGGGCCGGGGCCTCCTCCAGCACGGACGCCTCGCCGGCGGCATAGGCCCGCAGGTTCGCCGCCCCCTGCGCATACACCCGATCGTCGTGCTCGTCCACCCCTTCGGGCAGGTCGATCTCGGGGCGGATGACGTGCAGGAAGCTGAGCGGCTTGCCTTCCGCCAGCGCACGGGCTTCCCGGCTGCTGATGACGTCGTACGGTACCGACGCGACTTCGCGGACATGATCGGGGTGGGGACGCAAGGCCCGGAAGGGATGCAACGTCGCCATGAAACGGAAGGGGATGAGTGATCGAAACGCCCGTGAACCCGCAGTATACGCATTTCGCGCGCACCCGTCGCCGGCCCCCTGCCGTGCCGGGGAACTTCACCGAAAAGCCATCGACACCGGCCCCGCCCGAAACTCGTTCAAACAAACGACGTTCGGATCAACGTCCGTTCGGTGCGAGGCGTCGTGCCCGCCCGCGCAGCTTTCCCGGCTCGCTGCCGGTGCAGCGGCCTCGCATCGCGTTTGCCGGGGTCCCATCCCCCATCTGGAATCTTTCTCCATCAGGAATCTGCCATGAGCCACGCAACCCTTCTCGTCACCGGTGCTTCGGGACACCTGGGCCGCCGCGTCGTCGAGCTTCTCCTGGAGGCCCGTCCCTCGTCGCTGATCGCCACGACGCGGCATCCCGATCGGCTGGAGGATCTGGCCCGCCGCGGCGTGGACGTCCGCGCCGCCGACTTCGACCGGCCCGAGACGCTTCCGGCTGCGTTCGCCGGGGCCGAGCGCCTGCTGCTGATCAGCACCGACGCGGTGGACCGCCCGGGCCGCCGCGCCGAGCAGCACCGGCGTGCCATCGAGGCCGCCGTACAGGCCGGGGTCCGGCACATCGTCTACACCTCCCTCTTCGGCGTCGCCCCCGACTCGCCCATCCTTATCGCCGGGGATCATCTGCAGACGGAACAGGCGCTGGAAGCCAGCGGGGTCGGCTTCACGGCGCTGCGCAACAACCTCTACACGGATCTGCTGCTGATGAGCCTGCCGCCGGCCGTGGCCTCCGGCACGCTCTACGCCGCCGCCGGCGACGGCGGGGCCGCGTACGTCACGCGCGAGGACTGTGCTCGCGCCGCGGCCGCCGCGCTGGCGTCGGACTTCGAGGGCTCGCGGCGGCTGGAGATCACCGGACCGGGCGTCGTCACCTATCACGATCTGGCGGCGCTGGCCTCCGAGCTCTCCGGCCGGCCTGTCACGTACGTGCCGGTAGACCCCGAGGGCTATGTGGCCGGGGCCGTGGCCGCAGGCCTGCCGGAACCCGTGGCACGCCTGATGGCCTCGTTCGACGTCGCCATGCAGCAGGGCCGTCTCGGGCCGGCCACGGACGCCGTGCGCACGCTGACCGGGCAGGACCCGACGAGCGTGCAGGCCTTCCTGGAGGCGCACCGAGCGGCCCTCTCCCCTTCCCCGGCCGGCTGAACCACCGCCCCCGGCGCCCTGAAGCCGTCTCCCCGAGGCCGACGCTGAGGCCCGACCTGCCGTCTCATTGCACGCGGACGAGGGTGCGGACGGCGGTGCCGGCGGGGGTCTGGAGCCGGGCCAGGTAGAGGCCGGGCGGCCGGGCGGCGGCGTCCCAGCGCACGGTGTGGCGGCCAGCCGCCTGAAGGGCATCGACCAGCGTGGCGACCTCGCGGCCCATCAGGTCGTAGACGACGAGCCGGACCGGTCCCGCGGCGGGCAGGTCGTAGCTCAGGGCGGTCTGCTCGCGGAACGGGTTGGGGTAGCCGGCCACGAGCGTGGGACGGGCGGGCAGCGACGACGGGGCCTCGGTGGCGACGGCGGTGGCCGGGGCGGCCACGAGGAGGATGTGGTCCTGGTCGAGCGCCGTGCAGATCCACGCGGGGATGCCGGCCTCCGTCTCCAGCGTCGTCGGGCGCACCTGCCAGCCGGCCTCGGTCGCGTGGAGCCAGCGCACGTCGCCCAGGCGCGCCGCCTGCACGTGCCGGTCGACGCGGGCCGCGCTGATGCAGACCTCGGCGGTGTAGCCCGGCGCGCCGTCGACGGCGAAGCGCCAGCCGCCCGGCACGGCCGCCACCAGGTCGTCGGGCAGCCCGCCGCCGGGGTCGAGGTGGTCGTCGCGTTCCAGCCGCACGAGCCGCTCGCGGTCCCAATCGGGGAAGCGCAGCTCGACGTCCTCCAGGTCGGGCAGGGTCCACGGCGTCGGCGGGTCGGGCGGGATCAGGGCCTGCCGGGCGCGGAGGCCGTCGCGGATCTGGCCGGCGTCGGCCTGGAGGCGGCGCAGCGCGAGGTCGGGCACCGCGGGCGTGCTGCGGCGAGCATCGCGCAGCGTGAAGGTCAGCGTCCCCTCGGCCGCGTCGTCGCGGAGGCGGAAGCGGAACTGCACGACGGCCCCGCGGGCCGCCGCGATGGCGGTCGTCTCGCCGTCGAAGAGCGTCACCCCGTAGGCCACCGAGGCGCCGCCGGCGTCCTCCTGGTCGACGGGGCCGACCTGATCGCCCAGCCCCGCATCGAGGGCTCCGGCGAAGAGCGTACCGGGAGTGTGGTCGAGGAAGGTGAGGCGTTCGGCGTCGTAGCCGAGCTTGGCGCTGAGGCCGAGCAGGTCAGCGGCGGGGATGCCGTCGAGGCCGAGGTGCAGGTGCACCTGCAGCGTGTCGCCCGGCCGGGCGGCGGGGCGGTCGAGCCAGGCGCGGAGCTGGGGCTCCTGGGCCTGCGTGGGAACGGCGACCGTCAGGAGGGCCGTCAGGGCCAGCAGGGCCGGCAGCCCCCGGCGGGGCATCGGCGTGCGGCCGGAGCGTGGGGATCGCGTCATCGTGTTCGCGGACTTATTTGACGAGGAGCATCTTGCGGACCTGGCGCTGCCGACCTATCTCGACGCGATAGAAGTAGATGCCGCTGGCGAGGCCGGTGGCATCGAACCGGACGGCATGCCATCCGGCCTCCCGCGGGTCGCGGTCCAGCAGGCGGGCCACCCGGCGGCCGAGGACGTCGTAGACCTCCAGGCTCACCGGACCGGCTTCGGGCAGGGCGAAGCGGATGGTCGTCGTCGGGTTGAACGGGTTGGGGTAGTTGGGCTCCAGCCGAAGCTGCGTGGGGACCTCGACGGCCTCGGGGCTCGCCAGCCGCAGCGCCGACGGATCGAGGGCGACGCCGGCGGCCGTCAGGGCGGCCGCCCGCTCCAGGACGACGTCGACGAACGACGCCATCGGGGCCACCACCTCCACCTGCACGGTCACGACGGGCTCGCCGGCGAGGGGGGCGCTCCCGCCCTGCACGGCCCGGCGCGTGAAGGCCGCCGCCACGAGGCCGTCGCCGGCCCGCACCAGCCGCAGCGCATCGGCGCCGTCGGCCACGAGCGCGGCGCCCGGATCGGCGCCGGCGTAGGCCAGCTCCGGCGGCAGCCGCAGCCGCAGCGACGCCCCCAGCACCTCGACGGCCGCATCGTCCGTCCCGGCGGACAGGTGGATCGGGAACGTTTTCCCCACGGGCAGCGGCTGGATCTGGAGCCGAGCCATGCCCTCCGCCGCGCCTTTGCCGGCGGCGTCGGTGTTGCCGAAGTGGGTGCCCACGACCAGCACGTCGCCCTCGTCCACCACGCCGTCGCCGTTGGCATCGGCGGCCGCGGCGGCCTCGGGCGTCCAGACCAGCACCTCCTGCGCGGCCCAGTCGGCGGCGGTGCCGAGCCGGGACGGCCCGTAGGTGCCGAAGTGGGCGCCGATGGGCAGCAGGTCCTGCTCGTCCACGGCACCGTCCGTGTTCGTGTCGCCGGGGCGGACGGTCGTCGTGGCACCGACCAGCGCATACGTCTCGCGGGCGGTCTTGAGCGCCTCTCGGTTGCCGGCATGGTCGGTGGCGAGCACGAAGAACTCGTACGTCGTGCCGATCTCGCCGGTGAAGGCCGTCTCGGTGCCGGTCAGGTCGGTCTGCACCGGCTCGAAGGGCCCGCCGTCGGCGGCGACGTAGAGCGTGTACGTGGCGATGCCGGCGCCCTCGCCGTCGTCGCCGGTCCAGCGCACCGTCGCCGAGACGTCGCTCAGGCCGGCCGGGGCCTCGACGATGCGGCTCGCGGGCGGCGCGGCGTCGAGGGTGTTGAAGATCGGCGGAGTGCGGATGACCTCGTTCTGGTCGAAGACGATGTCGGCGACGGCATCGAGGCGGGCGCCGGTGGGCGAGGCGGGGTTCGGCTCGATGGTATAGGTGACGTAGCCCTGTCCCGCCCCGGCGGTATCGTTGACGGGCAGCATCCCCACGCGCGGATCCCGCGGCGGCTGGCCCGTGGCCGGGTCGATGGCCTGGAAGGTCCAGGTGAGGCGGTTGCGGACCACGTCCAGCCCGGCCATCACGTCCACGAACACCCCCAGCGTGTCCCGCACATCGACGCGGGTGCTGTAGAAGGCGCGGCCGGGCGGCACGGTGAAGGTGTGCCCGGCGAAGCCGAAGCCGCCCAAGCGAAACGAGCCGGCGTCGAAGTCGGGGTCGAGGGCCTGCTCGATGGTGACCCGCTGGGCCGGGCCGTTGGCGAACGTCGAGTCGTTCTCGAAGCGGATGGTGTAGGGCAGCGGCGCTCCGAGGCCCACCCAGCGCTCGGCGCCGTAGCCGGCCGGGCCGAGGAGGTCGTTGGGGTCCCTGGAACCCGTCGGGGTCGACGCGCCATCGTCGTCGTCCTCGTCGTTCGGCGGGGTGCGACTGCAGCCGCTCGCCCCGCACGTCCAGCCCGGCGGGTTGCCGCTCGGCGGGGGCGGCGGCGGGGTTTCTTCTTCCTCTTCTTCCCGGCACTTCTGCGCCCGCTTCATTTCCTTGTCGATCTCCTCCCAGAGCTTACCGTAGGCGCTTTCGAGGCCGGTGACGTAGTTGTACGCGCTGTAGATCTCGGCCAGGAGCGCGGCCGCGACGCCCAGGGGGCCGCCCAGTTCGGAGGCGATCAGCCCGGCGATCGTCGTGGCCATGTTCTTCAGCGCCGAGCCGGGCGTCAGGCCGGCGGCGCTCAGGAACTCCGCGACGAGTCCTTCGACGTCGGCTTTGGTATCGCACTCTCCGGAGGCCTTGCCGGCCGCCGCCAGGTCGTTCTGTTCGATGGCCAGGGTGAGCAGGTTCACCATGTGCTTGAAGCCGGCAGCCGAGCGGATGTCCGCCATGCGGCCGGTGTCGGTGAAGCGGGAGCGGGTCAGCCGCGTCACCTTCGCGTTGAAGAACACCGTCTCACCGATCCGGCGGTCGCCCACGAGGTCGAGCACGAGGTCGACGCGGTCGCCGGGGGGCAGTTCGAAGACCTGGATGGGCAGGATGTTAGCGCCGGTCGTCTGGAAGTAGAACGGGCCGGCGTCCTCGCCGAACGTCAGCGGGGGGCGGCCGGGCAGCTCGGGCAGGAGGGCGTCGGGCTGCTGCGGCTCGATGGCGATGTCCGGCGGGGCAAAGACGGTGAGCATGTAGTCGAGCGCGTTGATCTCGCCCTCGTTGATGAGGGTGACGTGGACGGTCAGCGGCTCGAAGGGGCGGAAGGCGTCCGGGTAGCTGAGGTAGACGCGGGGCCGGGCGCTGCCGCCCTCGCGCACGTCGAAGCCGCCGGCGAGCACGGCCTCCTGCCCGGCGGTGCGGGCCACGACGTCGTAGAAGCCCGGCACGGAGCCGCGCAGGTCGAACCTGGCGCGCATCAACGCGGAGTGGACGGGATACAGCTCGAAGGGGGCCATCTCGTCGCCCTCGGGGGAGCGGAGCAGGATCTCCGTCGCCTCGGAGAACTGCGCGCCCTCGACCAGCACCGTGACGACGCCGGCGGTGCCGCCGTAGGCCGGCGTGACGCGGGTCACGTCGAAGCCGAGCAGGTCGGCCCGGAGGTGTTGCGGGCCGGTGTATTCGGGCAGGTAGGCGAGCACGTAGACGGTGTCCGCCGCCGGCTGCGCCGGGAGCACCACGCGGCGCTCGGGGCCGAAGCCGGCGGCATAGGCGTCGTAGGTGCTGCGCGAGGCGAGGGTGCCGCGGCGGACGTACAGCTCGGCCGCCCCGCCGGCGGTGCCGGCCTGATCCAGCGACACGGCCACGTCGACGCCCGCCGGCACGGGCAGGCGGTAGTAGGCCATGCCGGTCGAGTCCAGCAATACGTCGGTGCCGGGCGTCAGATCGGGGATGCCGAGGGCGAGCGTGGCGTCGGAGGCGAGGCTGTTGTTGTCGTAATCGGTCTCGCGGATGCTTTCGAGCAGGTTGGCCCGGACGAGGACGTAGTAGTCGCCCGGCGGCAGGCCCGGCAGCGGCTCGGTGATGGTGCCGTCGGCCTCGGCGGCGTAGACGCGCAGGGGGCGAGCGGCCAGCTGCATCGAGGCGGAGGTCCCCGGCAGGAGATCCACCTCCTGCTCGACGAGGCCCAGCAGCGGGTCGTCCAGGTCCCAGACGGGGTCGGCAGAGAGGTAAACGGCCTGCCGCACGCTGCCGGTGGCGGGGTGGGTGCCCCGGTTGGCGAGGGTCCAGGAGATGGGCGCCGTCATGCCGGCCGTGCCGGTGGCGGGGACGGTGAGCTGCTCCACGACGAGGTCGGCCGGAGGCGCGAGCGTGAGGTTCATCAGGTGGGCCGCCGTGTTGGCGGCATGGCCCGGCCGCTCGAAGACGTCCTCGCTCCGGTTCGTCTCGACGATCAGGTAGTAGGCCCCGCTCAGGTGGCCGGGCAGGGTGACGTCGGCCGTGACGGTGTAGCTGCTGTCCGCCTCCAGGTCGGCCTCGCGCGTGATCGTGGCGACCAGCGTGGCGCTGTTGTTCGGGCGGGCACTCTTCGACAGCCACACGGCGTCCGTCCACGGTCCGGCGGCCAGGGTGTCGCCGTCGTTGCGGACGGTCCACGACACGCTGATCCGGGTGCCCGCGAGGGCCTCGTCCGGCACGGTCAGCGCGGGGACGGTCAGGTCGGCCGCGGGCGCCAGCGCGACGGCCAGCGGGACGGCCCGGAGGTTGTTGGCCCGGGTGGTGTCCAGCACCATCGCGCCGTCGCGATCCGCCACGGCGAGCAGGTACAGGTCGCCCCGGGTGCCGACGGGCACGGCGACGTCGCGCGCCCAGGTGTACGTGGCGCCGGCATCGAGGGGCGGGGCAGCGTCGGCCTCGGCCAACAGGACGTCGGCATCGGCGTCGAAGGTGGTGTCGGCCGAGAGGTAGAGCGCATCCACCCAGGCCGTCGCCCGCGGCGAGGCCAGTCCCCGGTTGGTCAGGGTGACGGTGACGGGGATCGTCGTGCCGTCCAGGGCCGTCGCCGGGGCCTCGAAGGCCGTCACGGCGAGGTCCACCGGCGGGTAGGCAACGACGGTGATCGGCGGGTGCGCCTCGGCGGCGACGCCGGCGTTGTTGCCCTCGGCGCCGTGCTCATAGACGTCATCGCTCGCGTCGGCCACGACGATCAGGTGGAAGGGGCCGGCGAGGTCCACCGGCAGCCTGACGCCCAGCTCGCGCCGGTACGTCTGGCCGGGCGCCAGCGGCCCCGCCACCGCCGTGCTGCCCAGCAGGTAGGCGCCGGTCGTGTCGCCGGCGGCCGAGGTGCCGAGGTAGACGCGGTCCGTCCACGTGCCCTGCGCCGTGCCGAGCGCGCTCTGGTTGAGGACGCTCCAGCTCACCAGCACCACGTCGCCGGCTTGCCCCTCGGCGGGAGCCGTCACGTCCGCCACCGTCAGGTCCGGCGCGGGCGTCAGGCTGACGGTCAGCGGTACGCTCGTCGTGTTGTTCGTCTCCCGGTCGTACTCGAAGACCCGCTCCGTCGCGTCCGTGACGACGTGCAGGTAGTGCGTTCCCTCCAGCCCCTCGGGCACGGTCACGTCGATGCTGTCGGAGTAGCTCTCGCCGGCCCGGAAGGGGGTGTAGCGGACGATCTGACGAAGCCGGGTGGCGGTGTCCCGGTCGAGCACGGCGTCGGCCGAGAGCCAGATCTCGTCGTACCAGCTCCGGGCGCGGACGTCGCCGCCCCCCGCGTTGTCGACGGTCCAGCGGACCCGAAGCGGCTGGCCGGACCGGGCCTCGCCCTGCGGCTCGACGGCGCTCACTGTCAGGTCGGGCGGCGGCGCCAGCGTGACCGTGATCGGGTCCGAGGCGCGGACGTTGTTGTCGTCGAACGTGTATTCGAAGACCACGTCATCCGGGTCGGTGACGACGAGGACGTGGTACGTCCCGTCTGTGTCGATCGGGAAGGTCACGGTGGCCGTGGTGTCGTAGCCCTCGCCGGGCAGCAACTGGAGGGCCTGGTTGAAGGGCGGCGTGACGAAACGCAGAAACAGATCGTCGTCATCCAGCACCTCATCTTCGGAGAGGTAGAGATGATCTTTCCAGGAGGCCCGCTCTACGGTGCCCTCGCCCTCATTGGTCACCGTCCAGCTCACCGGGACGGGCTGGCCCGAAAAGACGGCCGGCGGGACCGTGAGGCCCGTCACCTGCAGGTCGGGCGGCGGTGTCAGGGCGATGTCGATCGCCACATAGGCGAAGTTGTTGTCCTCCAGGGCTTCGACGACAGAGCCCCTGTCGTGCGAGACCCGCCGGCCGCTCGTGCTGATGAAGGCGTCGTCGTTGTCGGTCGAGACGAACAGGTAGTAGGTACCGACGGCGTCCTCGGGCAGCTCGACCTCGACGGAACGGACGTACGACTCGCCGGCGTCGAGCGGGTACAGGTTGGACACGGTGGACAGCTGGATGTCGTCGCCCCGCCGCAGGTCGAGGTCGGTCGAGAGCCAGACGTAGTCGATCCATTCCGGCGCGGTCGTGGGGCCGGCGCCCGTGTTTTCGACCGTCCAGGTGACCGCCAGCGTGCCGCCGGAGCGCGGGTCGTCGCCGGGCTGAAGGTCCGCCACGATCAGATCCGGCGGGCCGTCGACGTACGTGGTGATGCCGGTGTCGTGGTTCGAGAGGCTGTTGCCGACCGAGTCGGTCAGCGTCACGAAGAGGCGGGCCTCGCCGTTGTCGAGCCGGGCGACGTCGAGCACGGCCTGCCAGGTGCCGTCGTGGGCGGTGCCGGCCACGCGCGCGGCAAAGACGAGCGGGCTGGAGGTCCCATCCTCGTCTTTGAGCCAGGGGCGGACGGACTGTACGCCGCTTCCCTCGTCGCGCACCGCGAGCGTGACGATCCGCTCGGTGGGCGAGGCCGTCTCGTCCACGACGGGCGGGGCCGCCAGCACGGGCGCCACCACGTCGCCGCCGGTGACGCTCAGCGTCAGCCCGGTGTCGAATTCGGCGTCATAGCCGTTGGCATCTCTCGCCCAGATGTGGAGCGTCAGGTCCATGTCGGCGGTGCGCGGCGGCAGCGTGAGGGTGGCCTGCCAGGTGCCGTCGGTGGCGTCCCCCGTGAGGAGGGCGGCCGCCGGCGTGTAGACGGTGTTCCCCTCGTCATCCCGCAGGCGCATGGTGACCCGGTCCACGCCGGTGGCGTCGGTCAGGTGCGCGGTCATCGTCACGACCACGGCCCCGCCGGACAGATCGGCCACCGGGGGCGTCAGCGTGGGCGTGCCGGCGAGGGCGGGCGGCGCCTGGTCGCTGCCGGTGAGGGTGACGAACTGGCCGGTGTAGTACAGGGACTGGTTGCCCAGGCTATCCTCCGGGCTCACGGCGACTTCGTAGGTGTCTTCGGGCAGATCGGTCGATACGGTGCACTCGGTCTGCCAGGTGCCGTCGAAGGCATCGCCGCTGAGGAGCGTGAGCGGGGCACAGGAAATACTGCGGAAGGAGCCCGTCGTCGCGAGGTAGGTGCTCCGCAGACGGGCCACGCCGGAGGCATCCTGCAGGGGGAGCGTCAGCGTGAGCGTCGTCTCGCTGGCGGAGAGGTCGAGCGTGGTGGGCGAGACGGTGACGGGCCCGGCGAGCACGGGCGGCTCGCTATCGCCGCCGGTGACGGTCAGCGTCAGCCCCGTCGGCAGGCTGGCCGCATTGCCGGCCGTGTCGCTGGCATAGACGGAGACGGACCAGTCGCCGGGGGCGGTGGTCGCGGCGATGGTGCAGACGGCCTCCCAGACGCCGTCGGTGGTCGTGCCGGAGACGAGCGTCTCGCTGCATGAACTGAACGATCCGCTGCCGGACCGGCCGAAGGTGACCGAGACGAAGCTGATGCCGGAAACATCCTGCAGCGGCAGCGTCAGCACAACCGTCTGGTCGCCGCCCGAGACGTCGACGGCTGCCGGGTCGATGGTCGGCGTACCCGAGAGCACGGGCGCCTGGTTGTCGACGGCGCTGCCGGTGATGTCCACGAACTGCCCCGTCTCGTCATAGCCGACGTTGCCGAGGCTGTCCTCCGGGCTCAGGAGGATCTCGTAGGAGCCGTTCTCCAGGTCGTCCGGGACGGTGCATTCGGTCTGCCAGGTGCCGTCGAAGGCATCGCCGCTGAGGAGCGTCAGAGGGGTACAGGTGAGGGCGATGTAGTCGAAAGAGGCCTCGCGCCAGAGGGCGGCGCTCTGCAGGCCGGCCACGCCGGAGGCGTCCTGCAGCGGGATCGTCAGGGTGAGCGTCGTCTCACCGGCGGAGAGGTCGAGCGCGGCGGGGTCGACCGTGAGAAGGCCGGTCCGTACGGGCGGCTCACCGTCGCCGCCGGTGACGGCGAGCGTCAGCCCCGTCGGCAGGTCGGTGCCGTTGCCGGCCCCGTCCACGGCATAGACGGACGGAGTCCATTCGCCGTTCATCGTGTTCGGGCCGAAGGTGCAGACGGCCTCCCAGACTCCGTCGGCTGCCGACCCCGAGGCCAGCGTCGTCGTACAGTCTCCCGGGCTCCCGGCCGCCGCGACGGGCCGGCTGCCCGGGCGGGCCGCCTCGAACTCCTCGAAGCCGTCCTGATAGAAAAAGGCCGAGACGGACGCCACGCCGGAGGCGTCCTGCAGCGGCAGCGACAGCGTGACCGACTGCTCGCCGGCGGCCACGTCGATGGCATCGGGCGCAAGAGTCGGCGTGCCCGAGAGCACGGGCGGATCGGTGTCCTCCTGGGCGCGGGCCGTGGTGGGAAGCAGCAGAGCGGCGAACAGAAGCAACAACCACGGACGGACCGCCGCCGGTGGGGCCGAGAAACGGGAACGAGACGCCATGGGAGAAAGGCACGTGCGATGACGAGAGACGCGATGGGGCAGGCTTCGCCCCTAGACCCATGGCGACAAGCACCGTGCAATAAGGACATCCTCCCGCCAGCTTTCAGCGATCAGCCGTCAGCTTTCAGCCAGCAGCCAGCAGCCAGCAGCTTTCAGCCGTCAGCGGCCCGGGGCCCGGATCCGAAGTCGCAACCCAGATCCTCCCCTTGCGAAGGGGAGGTGTCGCGCAGCGACGGAGGGGTAGCCCCCGGGCGGGGGCGGCGTCGCGGCGGGGTCTGACCCCCTTCCCCCTGCGGGGACTTCCCCCTGTGCGGCCGTCAGCTATCAGCCGTCAGCCTTCAGCCTTCAGCCGTCAGCCTTCAGCTTTCAGCCTTCAGCTTTCAGCCCACAGCCAGAAGCCAGCAGCCCGCAGCCCGGCTCACTCCATCGGCAGGCTCACCTTCGTGATGCGTCCATCGCGGCCCACGAGCCAGCCGGCTTCCGGGCCGGCCAGCGCCAGGCTCCAGTATTCCAGCGTGTCGAGCGGCATCCAGGACGCGGCATCGTCGGTCGAAAGCGCCGCTCCGCGCGGTCCGACGGCGATCAGCGTCGGCGGCGACGCGCCGGGCACGTAGGCGCTGCCGTAGACCGGCCCCGGAAACGGCGGAGACGTGCCCGGCCGCCAGGTCCGCCCCCCGTCGCGGGTGACGGCCACGTTCGTCGTGAACGCGTCGGGGGCGGCCAGATCCCCGCCCATGGCCACGCCGTGCAGGGCATCGCGGAAGGCCAGCGTAGCGAGGCCGGCCGTCTCGCCGGCCCCCACCGGCGTATCGCTCACGCGCCAGGTGCGTCCCCGGTCGTCGGTGCGAAAGACCCGCGCCGTGGCGGCGGCCGCCGTGCCGAAGAGCGCCGTGCGGTCCCCCACCGTCGTCAGGCACGTGCCGCTCGCGGCGAAGCTGCCCTCACCCGGCAGCGCCGGCGGCAGCGCCGGCGGCAGCACTTCGGACGACACCGGCTGCCACGTACGCCCGCCGTCGGCCGTGATGATGACCGGAAAGCGTCCGTCGACGGCATCGCTGAAGGCGATCCCGTGCCGGGCATCCCAGAAATCCATGCAGTCGAAGAAGGCCTCCGGGACGTCGTTTTGGAAGGAGAGACGCCAGGTGCGCCCGGCGTCCGGGGTGTGGTAGATGCGGGACGCCGGCCCCGGACCGATGCTCAGCAGAAAGGCCGTATCGGCGCTGACGGCGTGTACGTCGCGGAACTGCAGCGTGTCGGCCCCGGGCACCACCCCCGTGGTCCAGGACGCCCCGCCGTCGCGCGTCCATGCGTAGGTGCCCTGCGTGCCGGCCAGCCACACGGTCCGTGCATCGACGGCATCGGCCCCGATGAACAGCACGTCGGTGCCGGCATCCTGCGGCATCAGCCGGGGCACGGGATCCGCACCCGGCGCCTCCGCCCGGCAGGCGGACAGCCACAGCGCCAGGCCCAGCCCGACGAAGGAGACGAAACGCATGAGGCATCACCGATGAGGGTCGACGCCGTAACCTCGGGCCGCGGCCGCTGAGACGCAAGCCATCCCCCCCTCCGACCGAAACCAACGCCGGCCCCTCGCATTCGAGGGGACGCCCGGCGACGTCCGGGCCCGGATCGCCGCCACCCACGTCCCCGCCGATGCCTCGCTCGCTCGCCCCGGTCCTGCTGATCCTGACGATGCTGGCCGTCGGCTGTGGCAGCACCCGCCCCGGCACCGACGCCGCCACCGTCCAGACCGGCATCGCCTCGTACGTGGCCGATCACCTGCGGGACCGCCCCACGGCCAGCGGCGAGCCCTACGACCCGGAGGCCCTGACGGCGGCCCACCGGAGCCTTCCCTTCGGCACCATCGTGCGCGTGACGAATCTGTCCAACGGTCGCCAGGTGGTCGTGCGCATCAACGACCGGGGGCCGTTCGTATCCGGGCGCATCATCGACGTCTCCAGGCGCGCGGCCGACGCCCTCGGCTTCGTGCAGGACGGTCTGGCGCAGGTGCGCGTGGAGGTGCTGCCCCGCCACCCATAGCCCGCCGGCCCCGGTCGTACGAAGGGTGTTACACGCCGGCCCGGGCGAACGCCGCGCTGATGAGCGCCTGCGCTTCCTCCTGGATCGCCTTCAGGTGCTCTGCCCCTTTGAAGCTCTCGGCGTAGATCTTGTAGATCATCTCCGTGCCCGAGGGGCGGGCCGCGAACCAGCCGTTCTCCGTGACCACCTTCAGCCCGCCGATGGGCGCGTCGTTGCCCGGCGCGCGGGTCAGCGTCGCCAGGATCGGCTCACCGGCCAGCGTGTCGGCGTCGATGAGATCCGGGCTGAGGTTCTTCAGCACGGCCTTCTGCTCCAGCGTCGCCGGGGCGTCCAGCCGCTCGTAGACGCAGCGACCGAAGGCCTCCTCCAGCCCGGCGTAGAGCTCGCCCGGATCGCGTTCGGTGACGGCCACGATCTCCGCCGCCAGCAGATCCAGGATGATGCCGTCCTTGTCGGTCGTCCAGACCGTACCGTCCGTGCGCAGGAACGAGGCCCCCGCGCTCTCCTCCCCCCCGAAGCCGTAGCGGCCGTCGATCAGCCCGTCCACGAACCACTTGAACCCGACCGGCACCTCGGCCAGCCGCCGCCCCAGCCGCTTCGCCACGCGATCGATCATGGCGCTGGAGACGAGTGTCTTGCCCACGGCGGCGTCGGCCGGCCAGTCGGGACGATGCCGGAACAGGTAGTCCACGGCGACGGCAAGGTAGTGGTTCGGGTTGAGCAGCCCCGCGCTGCGCGTGACGATGCCGTGGCGGTCGTAGTCCGGGTCGTTGCCGAAGGCAATGTCGAAGCGATCCTTCAGGGCGATCAGCCCCGCCATGGCGTAGGGCGAGGAGCAGTCCATCCGGATCTTGCCGTCTTTGTCGACGGTCATGAAGGAGAAGGTCGGATCGACACGGTCGTTGACGACCTCCAGGTCGAGCCCGTAGCGATCGGCGAGGGGCGCCCAGTAATGCACGCCCGCCCCGCCCATCGGGTCGACGCCGATCTTGAGCCCGGCCGACCGGATCGCCTCCAGGTTCACCACGCTCGCCAGGTCGGCGACGTAGGGCTGGACGTAGTCGTATTCCTGCGTCGTATCCGCCTGCAGGGCGCGGGCCAGCGGGAGGCGCCGGACGGCCTTCAGGCCACCTTCCAGGATCTCGTTGGCGTGGTCCTGAATGGTCTGCGTCGCCTCCGTGCCGGCCGGGCCGCCGGTGGGCGGGTTGTACTTGAAGCCGCCGTCCTCGGGCGGGTTGTGCGACGGGGTGATCACGACGCCGTCGGCCAGGCCATCGCGGCGGCCCCGGTTGTAGGTCAGGATGGCGTGCGAGATGACTGGCGTGGGCGTGTAGCCCCGCCCGGCCTGCAGGACGATCGTCTGCTCGTTGGCCGCGAAGACCTCGATGGCCGTCGAGAGCGCCGCTTCGGACAGCGCGTGCGTGTCCATGCCCAGGTAGAGCGGGCCGGTGATGCCCTGCGCCTGCCGGTAGGCGCAGATGGCCTGGCAGACGGCCAGGATGTGGTCCTCGTTGAAGCTGGCGTTCAGGGAGGTGCCCCGGTGCCCGGACGTCCCGAAGGAGACGCGCTGGCCCGGCTCGCGGGGATCGGGCTGGAGGGTGTAGTAGGCCGAAACGAGGCGGGGGACGTTGACGAGCAGATCGGGCGGGGCCGGCTGGCCGGCGAGGTCGTGCAGAGCCACGGGGAGCAGACGGGATGGGTGAGTGGGATGCGGGCTGTGTGGAAGGATGGTACGGACGGCGGCGCGGGCGTGCAACGCCCCGGACGCGGCAATTTACGCAGCCGGGGCGTTGCACGCCCGCCGTTCGGCCCGATGTGCCCCGACGGCCGGCACGTGGCCTACACGATGTGCCCCGACGAGGAGCGGAACGCCATCCATCGCGTTCCGTTGGCAGGCGGCACGCCGACGAGGTTACCGACGGAAGTACAACACGTACCGTCCGCACAGCGGGCTGGATTACCTGACGCCATCGGCCTCTGCGGCACGTTGCTGCAAGCAGTCCGATATCATCCTGGAACCGGTGCCGGCACTATTATAGCCCTGGCACAAAACATGGTGGCACTTCAGCCCTGCAGGACCGACGCGTCATGGTGATGGTGACGACCGGCGCGCACGGGTAGCTCCAGGGCCTCGGCCAGCACTGGGAGGGATGTTTGGCCAGGGAGGCATGACCAACCGCGACGCCCTCAAGACCGCCACGATCGACGGCGCCCGCGCGCTGGGCATGGACGGCACCAGCGGCTTGCTCGAAGCCGGCAAGCTGGCCGACCACGTCATGGTCGACGGCAACCCGCTGGAGACCCTGCACGCCACCGAAAACGTCGAACTAGTGATGATCAACGGCCGCCTGTTCGACGCCGCTACGATGAACCAGACCGGCAACCATCCGGAGGAACGCCCGCCGTTCTGGTGGCAGCGCGAGGGCGTCGATGATTCCTTCATCCGGATGCCCGCCCATGCCCTTCCCTCGAAGGCGGCGCCGTGTGCTCGTACGGACGCCATTCATTTCCTTGACGCGGCATGAGACATCAGGAATGCGGCGTGAGACGGTCCGCCACAACCCAGACCACATCCCTCACACCCCGCCATGATCCTCGCTGCCGAAGCCGCCCCACCATTCTTCATCGACTGCCACTCGTCGCACTACCTTTGCAAAACCATCATGATATATTCAGATGAATTTTCAACTTTCAATTTACAGATATATACTCCGCTTGATATTCCCGACGCATTCCACAATATACTATGTGTCCCAGCAGGATATTCCCCATGCGCAAGCGTAGCAACTTCCCGCCCTATAGAATCATACACCTTGACCATTACATGACTTGATATATGCAAGTCAAATGTTATGAGAGTGGTCAAACCAAATGGATTTGGATGATTTTGCCTCAACTTATATGTATCTGGTAACATTCGTTTTGATCCTATATCGGTGGAGACATCCTTTTTGCTAATAAGTACCAGGTCTGTCGGATCAGCAAGATCTGTAAAGACATCCTCGACCTCAGTGCCATCAAAGTTAGAGCGTCGAATTTTCCCCGCATCACGTTCCGTCCAATATATTTTCTTGTCTTGCAGATCGAGTGCAAGTTTAAACGGCGTTTGCAAATCAGTCAGAACATTCACAATGTCAGTACCATCAAGGTTGGCACGACGGATCAATCCAGGATATTCTGTCCAATACACCATGCTGGCATCAGGGTCAATCGCTATACCGGGTGTGTATTCCAGATCATCTACGACAATATTCCACCTCCACTCCGTATCATCAACAGTAGCGCTCAGAACGGCACCGCTTGTCCAGTATAATTTTTGATGAGTGGAATCGAACACAATACTTGAGGGAGGAAAAAGTCCATATAGCAGATTCTCCACCTCAGAACCGTCTAGGTTAGCTCGCCTGAGCATCACCTGACAATCGGAGTCATTGCCCCAGTATATTTTGTTTTTCTCTATGTCAAGCACAATATCAGTTATAGAACCTATACCACACAATCCCTCGGTTACGGTTTCAACCTCAGTCCCATCCAGGTTCGCACGCCTGATCTTTCCCTCTGCCGTTGTCCAATATACTTTACTCCCTGCCTCATCTACTGCCAGACCACGAGGCGTATCCGAAACCGCAACAACCTCTTCTACGACTAAACTCTCTATATCTCCTCGTTTGATTGCCTGATCACTTTCATCGATCCAGTAGACATAACGCACTCCTTTTTCACTACGCTCGAAGCTTAGGGATAAGCTATCTAGCATAGCTGGTGCCTGGGCATTGGTAGCATGGTTTCCCTTCACCCAAACGAGGACCAGCAAAGCAAGAAGACAGGTAGAAATGCGGCTTTTCACGAATCTGACCTCCTGCTGGCATTTTCTGTTGAGAAACTGGGATGTACTCTATGGACGAGAGACGTGGCAGGTGGATGCTTCCTGAGTGGCTGTTTGCCACCCTGCACCTGGCAGTAGCAAATGACCGAGGCTTTCAGTCCTCGATTCAGATGCTATTGCAGGAGCCTTCGCTCGAGGATTTTGTGCTTTACTCAGCGTTCTTTTCCACTTGCACCTCCTCCATTTCCTTCGGCGCACATCGCACATCCGATGTAGCTTCCACACCGATCCATACCCACCGACCATAGCTTTTAGCTGCATCGCACACCCTACGCAATACCTCTTATAAAATCCCCCCCCCTTTTAGCTTAACATAAAGTTAACAAACAAGAACCAGGTGCCTTACAGATACGCTACGATTGGGCGCCTATTGAGGACGCATCATCGATGTAATGTCAGCCCGGCGACACGCATCATGGAAACTCCCCATGCTCCAGGCCACAACCCATCTCCTACCATGATTCTCGCTGCCGGAGCCGCCCCGCCGTTCTTCGTCGAAGTCGCCGCCCTGCTCGTCGCCGGAGCGCTGATCGCCTACGTCTGCCACCGGCTCGGGCTGGTGCCCATCGTCGGGTTCCTCATCGCTGGCATCGTCATCGGGCCAAACGCGCCCGGGCTGGTGTCGGACCGGGAGCTGGTAGACGCCGCGGACGAAGTGGGCGTGATCCTGCTGCTGTTCACCATCGGCATCGAGTTCAGCCTGGAGAAGCTGGCGAGAATCAAGACACTGATCTTCGGCGGTGGTGGGCTGCAGGTCGGGCTGGCGACAATGGCGACGATGGGCATCCTGATGGCGGTCGGCGTGTCGTGGCAGGCGGGGCTTTTCACCGGCTTCCTCGTCGCGCTCTCCTCCACGGCCATCGTGCTGAAGCTGCTGGGCGAGCGGGGCGATACGAACGCGCCGCACGGGCAGGTCGGGCTAGGGCTGCTGATCTTCCAGGACCTCGCCGTCATCGTGATGGTGCTGCTCGTGCCGATGCTCGCCGGCGCAGGCGGTTCGGCGGCGGACATCGGGATCGCGCTCGGGACGGCCGCCGCGCTGATCGTGCTGGTGCTCGTCGTGGCCCGCCCGGTGATGCCGAAGGTGCTGGAAGCCGTCGCCCGGACGTGCTCGCCGGAGCTGTTTCTGCTGACGGTCATTGCGATATGCTTCAGGACGGCCTACCTGACGAGCCTCGCGGGCGTGAACCTGTCGCTGGGCGCGTTCCTGACTGGGCTCGTGGTGAGCGAGAGCCGATTCAGCGAGCAAGCAATGAGCGAGATCCTGCCGCAGCGAACCGACTGGCTGGCCGCGCTGAAACCGGTGCCGTCCCACCTCCTCGTCCGCCCCGACAGCGCCCTCGATGGCTACCGCGTCTCCTTCGACCCGTATCTGACTGTGACCTACCGTGGCGAGGACGAGCGGCGCACCTACGCCCGGTTCGCCTCCGACCTGACCAGCACGCGCTAGGCAGCCCATCCCGTTACGACTATGTACCGAGGAATGAGGAGGGAGAGTGCACATACGCAGTGGCACCGCCTCGCCCTACCTGCTGATCGCTGACGGCGGATCGCTGCCATCTACGCGGCCAGGCTGGCCGTCAGAATCGCGCGCACGTCGTCCGGGCCGATGTCCCGGCGCTCGCCGAGCGGATAGAAGCCACGCTCCTTCAGGCGCTCGGCGACGGCCTCGACGGTGTCCGGGGTGACGGCCTCGTAGCGGCGCAGGCTCGTCGGCACGTCCAGCTGCTCGAAGAAGGCGGCCGTCCGGGCGATGGCCTGCTCGACGCGGTCGTCCTCGGGGCCCTCGGTCAGCCCCCAGACGCGCTCGGCGTACTGGAGCAGCTTGGCCCGCTTGCCCTGCCGCTGGTGCCGCAGCAGGCTGGGCAGGATGACGGCCAGCGTGCGCGCGTGGTCGATGCCGTGCAGGGCCGTCAGCTCGTGGCCGATGCGGTGCGTCGCCCAGTCCTGCGGCACGCCCAGGCCGATGAGGCCGTTGAGCGCCATCGTGGCACACCACATGAAGGTGGCCCGGGTGTCGTAGTCCTCCGGGTCCTCCAGCGTCTTCGGCCCCACCTCCAGCAGCGTTAGCAGGATGGCCTCGGCCATGCGGTCCTGCAGCGGCGCGTGGGCCGGGTAGGTCAGGTACTGCTCCAGCACGTGCGTGAAGGCATCCACGATGCCGTTGGCCACCTGGCGCGGCGGCAACGAGAAGGTCGTCGCCGGGTCGAGCACCGAGAAGCGAGGAAAAACCAGCGGGCTGGAAAACGCCAGCTTCTCCTGCGTCTGGCGGCGGCTGATGACGGCCACCGGGTTCGCCTCCGACCCCGTCGCCGGCAACGTCAGCACCGCCCCGAGCGGCCGCGCCTCCCGGACCGGCGCCTTGCGGCGGAGGATGTCCCACGGCTCACCCTCGAACGGGATGGCGGCCGCCACGAACTTCGTCCCGTCCAGCACCGAGCCGCCCCCGACGGCCAGCAGGAACGTCACCCCCTGCGCCCGCGCCAGCTCGACGGCGCCCATCAGGGTTTCGTAGGTCGGATTGGCTTCGATGCCGCCGTATTCCAGCACCGTGCGGTCGCCCAGCGCCTCCCGAACCTGCTCGTAGACGCCGTTGCGCTTGATGCTGCCGCCGCCGTAGAGCAACAGCGTCGTGCCGTCGCGCGGCACGGCTTCGTCCAGCTTTGCGATCTGCCCCCGGCCGAAATACAGTTTCGTGGGGTTGTAGTAGGTGAAGTTGTCCATGAACCTTCCGCGAGTGACACGGATGACGAATGACACGATGTGCGATGGATCCTCTGCCAGGACGGCCGCCGCGGCCGGCGCGGCCGGCACTCATCCGGGCGGCGGCCCGGTCCTGACGGCCGGGTTCTACACGAGCAGAACCCCCGAGAAGATCCGGCTGCGTTTCTGGCCCGAAACCGTTACGTTGCATGCACGCCTCCTCTCCCCTTCCACCAACCCTACGACACCCATGTCGACTTCGCTATCGCGCCGTGCGGCGCTGCAGAAACTGGCCGGCGGCGCCCTGCTGGCCTCCACCGCCGGCCTCGCCACCGCCCGTCGCGCGCCGGCGGCCCCCCGGCCCGGCCGCATCAACCACTCGGTGTGCAAGTGGTGCTACCCGGACCTGAGCGTCGCCGAGCTGGCCGAGGCCGCCGCCGAGATGGGCATCGCCTCCATCGAGCTGCTCGGCCCCGAGGACTGGCCCACGCTCGAACGGTACGGCCTCATCTGCGCCATGGCCAACGGCCCCAGCCGCATCCCGGACGGCTTCAACCGGACCGAAAACCACGAGTGGCTCATCCCGCAGTTCCGCGAGCGCATCCGCGAGGTGGCCGAAGCCGGGTATCCGAACGTCATCTGCTTCTCCGGCAACCGCGCCGGTCTGGACGACGAAACCGGCCTGGAGAACTGCGTCACCGGCCTGAAGGCCATCGTCCCAGACGCCGAACGCCACGGGGTGACGATCTGCATGGAGCTGCTCAACAGCAAGGTGAACCATCCCGACTATATGTGCGACCGGACGGCCTGGGGCGTCGAGCTGGTCAAGCGCGTCGGCTCGGAGCGCTTCAAGCTGCTCTACGACATCTACCACATGCAGATCATGGAAGGCGACATCATCCGCACCATCCGGGACAACAAGGACTACATCGGCCACTACCACACCGGGGGGAACCCGGGCCGTCACGAGATCGACGAGACGCAGGAGCTGTACTACCCGGCCATCATGCGCGCCATCGTCGAGACGGGCTTTACCGGCTACGTGGCCCAGGAATTCGTGCCCAGCCGGGAGCCGCTCGTCTCGCTCCGGGAAGCCATCGAGATCTGCACGGTCTGAGCCGCACGCTCCACGTTGCCGCCTGCCGTCCGTGGGCGTCGCCGGGGGCCGGGGTGGGGATGCCCGCTCCGGCCCCCGAGCGGCATCAGGCCGCAGGGCACAATGTTTGATTCAACGGCGGATCCGCGCTCCCTACCCCCTACACAGCCGGTCCGGGGTCAGGTTTTCCTCCCGCTCGGGCCTCTGCCTCATGTCTTTCCCGCTCCCCGACGACGAAGCCGGCCGGCTGGCTGCCCTCGATCGCTACGACATCCTCGACACCCCGCCGGAGGAGTCCTTCGACCGCATCGTCCGCCTGGCGCGTCGGCTCTTCGACGTGCCGATCGCGCTGGTGTCTTTCGTCCATACCGAGCGGCAATGGTTCAAGGCCTGCGCCGGGCTGGACGTGCACGAAACCCCCCGCGAGGTCGCCTTCTGCGCCTACACCATCCTATCGCCCGAGGTGATGGTGGTGGAGGACGCCACCGCAGACCCGCGCTTCGCCGCCAACCCCCTCGTCACCGGCGCGCCCGGCATCCGCTTCTACGCCGGCGCACCGCTGACCACGAAGGAGGGGCACCGCCTGGGGACCATCTGCCTCATCGACCAACAGCCCCGCCGCTTCGACGCGGCGGACCGCGCCGCGCTGGCGGACCTGGCCGCCATGGTGATGGACACGCTGGAACTGCGCCGGGAAGCCCGAGAGCGCGCGCTGATCGAGGCCGAACGCAGCCGGCACGCCCGGCTCCTGGAGACGAGCAACGAGAACCTGCACCGGCTCCACCAGGTGCTGACCCACGCCTCCGGCGGCGTGCAGGAGCAGATGCAGGCCTACCTGCAAGCCGGCTGCCGGATCTTCGGGATGTCCACCGGCATCGTCAGCCGGGTCGAAGGCGACACGTACACCGTCCTGGCCGTCGAGTCCCCGTTCGAGGCGCTGCAGCCGGGGCTGGTCTTCCCCCTGGGCGAGACCTACTGCGCCGCGGTCATCCGCGACGGCTGCACGATCGGCTACACCCATGTGGGCGGCATGGAGGAGATGTGTGAGCATCCGGTGTATCAGGCGATGAAGCTGGAATCGTACCTGAGCACCCCCCTCATCGTCGACGGCACCCTCTACGGCACGCTGAACTTCACCTCCACCGAGCCGCGGGCGCAGGAGTTCACCGACCAGGACTTCAACCTGATCGAGCTGATGGCGCAGAGCATCAGCCGGATGATCGCCCTGGAACAGCACGATCACACCCGCCGGCAGGTCGAGGCCGCCCTGCGCGAGAGCGAGGAGCGCTTCCGCCAGGCCTTCGACTTCGCCGCCATCGGCATGGCCCTCGTCGGGCCGGACGGGCGCTGGCTCAAGGTGAACCGGGCCGTGTGCGACCTCCTCGGATACACCCAGGACGAACTCCTGCGCATCGACTTCCAGACCATCACACACCCCGACGACCTGGAAGCCGACCTCGATCTGGTGCGGCAGATGCTGGACGGCACGATCCAGACGTATCAGATGGAGAAGCGCTATTTCCACAAGAACGGCGCGATCGTCTGGGCGCTGCTCAGCGTCTCGCTCGTGCGGGATCACGACGGCACCCCGCTCTATTTCATCTCTCAGATCCAGGACATCACCGAGCGCAAGCAGGCCGAGGCGGCGCTGAAGGAGAGCGAACGTCGCTTCCGGGCCATCTTCAACTCCACCTTCCAGTTCATCGGCCTGATGGCCCCCGGAGGCACGATGCTGGAAGCCAACGAGACGCTGCTGACCTTCACCGGGCTGGCTCCCGAGCAGATCATCGGCAAGCCGCTGCAAAAGATACCCTGGTGGCCGCCCGAGATGCGTGAGCGTATCCGCGAGGCCGTGGCGCAGGCCGGCCGCGGCACCTTCGTGCGCTTCGACATCGAGGTGCACGGAGCCCACGGCCGGCGCGAAATCATCGACTTTTCCATCAACCCGGTCAGAGACGAGAACGGCCGGGTCGTGCTGCTCATCCCGGAGGGGCGCGTCATCTCGGAGATCGTCGCCGTACGCAAGCACCTCGAACGCGCCCATCGCTTCACCGAAGCGCTGCTGGACAGCCTGGAGGTGGGCATCGTCGCCTGCGACGCCGACGGCACGCTGACGCTCTTCAACGCGGCGGCCCGGCGGTTCCACGGGATGGAGGCCTCCCCGCTCCCGCCCGAGCAATGGGCCGAACACTTCGACCTCTACCATGCCGACGGCCGGACGCTGATGGCGAAGGAAGACGTGCCGCTCTTCCGCGCGCTCCACGGCGGCACGGTGCACAACGCGGAGATGGTCATTGCCCCCGCCAACCTGCCGGCCCGCACGCTGCTGGCCAGCGGGCGCAGCTTCTTCGACGGGAACGGCAACAAGCTGGGGGCCGTGGTGGCCATGACGGACATCACCGAACGCAAACAGGCAGAACAGGCCCTCCGGGCCAGCGAGGAACGCCTGGCCATGGCCGTCGACGCCGCCGACCTCGGCCTGTGGGACCTGGACTTCACGACCGGCCGCCACATCGTCAACGAGCGCTGGGTCCGCATGCTGGGCTACACGGCCGAGGAGGTCGAACCCACGCTCGAGTTCTTCGAACGCCACGTCCATCCCGACGATCGGGCGCGGGTGCGGGAGGCGCTGGACCGCCACCTTGCCGGCGAGACGGAGCGGATGCAGACCGAAGTGCGCCTGCGCGCCCGGGACGGATCCTGGCGCTGGATCCTGGACATGGGGAAACTGGTGACCCGCACCCGGGACGGGCACCCCCTCCGGGCCGTGGGAGTCCACCTCGACATCACCGAGCGCAAGCAGGCCGAGGCCGCGCTGAAACGGCTCAACGCTGCGCTGACGCGCCGCAACGCCGACCTGCAGGCGGCCAACGAGGACATCAAGCGGTTTGCCTACATCGTCTCACACGACCTCCGGGCGCCGCTGGTCAACCTGCGCGGGTTCACGGAAGAGCTGTCCATGGCCGTCGACACCCTGCGGAATGCCTTCGAGGCGGCGGCTACGCTGCTGGAAGCGCCGCAGCGCGAGGCGGTGCGCCTGGCACTCGAAGAGGACATCCCCGAGGCCATGCAGTTCATCCAGGCCGCCATCGACCGGATGGACCAGGACACCCGGGCCGTGCTCCACCTCTCCCGCATCGGCCGCCGCGAACTCACCTTCGAGCCGGTGGACATGGACGCCCTCACCCGGCGCGTCCTGGCCTCGATGGCCCACCAGATCGAGGCCCAGCACATCACCGTAGAGATCGAGCCCCTGCCCGTCGTGCAGGCCGATGCCGTGAGCATAGAGCAGGTCATGGGCAACCTGCTCGGCAACGCCATCCGGTACATGATGCCCGGCCGCCCGGGGCACATCCGGATCCGGGCCGAACGCACCGAAGAAGGCACGACCTTTGCCATCGAAGACAACGGACGCGGCATTCCCGAGCAGGATCTGGAGCGCGTATTCGACCTGTTCCGGCGCGGAAGCAATGCTACGAGCGAGGGAGAAGGCATGGGGCTGGCCTACGCCCGCAAGATCCTCCAACGCCACGGCGGAAGCCTCTGGTGCCAATCCACGTTACACCAGGGTACCACGTTCTTCTTCTCGCTCCCTGCCCGGCCCGGTCATGAATGGACGCCAACTGATCTTTCTGCTGATTGAAGACAACCCCGGCCACGCCCGCCTGATCGAAAAAAACCTGCGGCGCGCCAACGTCGCCAACCCGATCAAGTGGTTCGAAACCGGCCAGGCCGCCCTCGACTACCTCTTTGCCGACGCGACCGTCCTCCATCCCCCCGAACAGACCTTCCTCGTGCTCCTGGACCTGAACCTGCCGGACATGAGCGGCACCGAGGTCCTGCGCCGCCTCAAGCAGGAGGAGGAAACCCGGGCCATCCCGATCATCGTCCTGACCACCACCGACGAACCCCGCGAAATAGAGACATGCTACAGGCTGGGCTGCAACATCTACATCACCAAGCCGGTGGACTACGGCCGGTTCATGGAGGCCATTCGCCAGCTGGGGCTGTTCCTGTCCGTCATCACCCTGCCGAACGCCCCGACCCCCTGACCTCCATCCAGACCGGCATGCCCGAGCCCCGTCCCACCCGCGTGCTCTGCCTGGAAGACGACCCGGGGCAGGCCCGTCTGATGCAACGGGCGCTGCAACGCGCGGGATTCGAGGTGACCACCGCGCCGGACGGCCCGGCCGGCCTGGCCCTGCACGACGCCGACCCCTACGACGTCGTCCTCATCGACCACCAGATGCCGGGCATGACGGGGGTCGAAGCCCTGCGCCGCGCGCTGCACCATCCCCATCCGCCCGTCGCCATCATGGTCACGGGCAACGACGACGCCGCCGTGGCCGTCGAAGCCCTCAAGATGGGTGCTCACGATTACCTCATCAAGGACGTTGCCGGCGGCTACCTGCAACTGCTTCCCCTGGTCATCAACGATGCGGTGTTGAAGCAACGCCTGCAACAGGCCAAAGAGAAAGCCGAGTGGCTGCTGCGCCTGCAGGAAGCCCGCTTCCGCCACCTCATCCAGAACATCTCGGACGTCATCACCGTGGTCGACGCGGCGGGAACGGTCCAGTTCGTCAGCCCATCGATCACGAAGCTCCTGGGGCATATGCCCGGGGAACTGCTGCAGAGGTCCCTGCCGGATCTCGTGCATCCCGACGACCGGGAGGCCCTCCGGGCCTGCCTCTGCGGAACCGGGGCCTCCGGCATGATCCGCCTCCGGCTCCGCCGCCAGGACGGATCCTGGGTGGCCACGGCCGCCTCGTATACGGACCTGTCGGACGAGCCGAGCGTGAACGGCATCGTCGTCGTCCTGCGCGACGACACCGAGCGCACGGCCCACGAGCAGGGCCTCGTCGAGGCGCAACGGCGAGCCGAGGAGATGAGCCGCCTGAAGTCGACGCTGCTGGCCAACGTCAGCCACGAGATCCGCACGCCGCTGAGCGCCATCATCGGCTTTGCCGAGATCCTGGAGCAGCAGCTCGACGGAGAACCCCGCGAGTTCGCCAATACCATCGCGCTGAGCGGGCATCGCTTGCTGCACACCCTCAACTCCATCCTGGACGCCGCCCGGCTGCAGTCGAACTCCATCCAGGTCACGCCCACCCCCTTCGACCTCGGCTCGCTCGTCGAGGGCGTCCTGAAGATGCTCTCGGCCCTGGCCATCGACCGCGGGCTGACGCTGGAGGCCGTGCTGCCCGAGGACCGCTCGCTGAACGTCGTGCTCGACCGCGACTTCGTGGATCGCATCCTGACCAACCTGGTCAGTAATGCCCTCAAGTTCACGGACGAGGGGCGCGTCACGGTTCGGCTCGTCCCGGCGGGCGAACAGATCCAGATGATCGTGGAGGACACCGGCATCGGCATCGAGCCGTCGTTCCTGCCCCATCTGTTCGACGAGTTCCGGCAGTCTACGTCCGAGGCCGCCCGTGGGCGCAAGGGGAGCGGGCTGGGGCTCTACATCACCCGGGAGCTGGTCGAATTGATGGGCGGATCCATCTCGGTCGAGAGTACCCCGGGTCAGGGCACCACCTTCACCGTCACGCTTCCGCGTACGCTGCCGGCCGAGCAGGCCGCCTGAGCCGGCTGCCTGAACCGGCAGGGTGCCCGATCGGCCCGTTCTCCGTGAAATCGGTCCGGCGGTCCCGTGGGGGCGCGACGAGGGCGGAACTGCGCGGTGCCTGATGGTTTTCAGCCTCTGCTGTTCCCCCATCCTCGACGCGCTTTCCCGCCATGATCGGCACGATCGGTTGGTTCTTGATCCTGGTGGCCTTCGTCGCCAGCGGGCTGTCGGCCATCGCATACTTTCAGGCCGCCCAGCAGGACGCCCCGGAGTGGCGCACCGCCGGCCGCACGACCTGGATGGTCATGACGGGGCTGCTGCTGGGCGCCGCCGGGCTGCTGTTCTACCTGTTCCTGACCCACCAATTCCAGTACGCCTACGTCTGGTCGAACTCCTCGCGGGACCTGCCGCTGCGGTACCTGTTTTCGTCGTTCTGGTCGGGGCAGGAAGGGTCGTTCCTGCTGTGGATCGTCTACATCTGCCTGGTCGGGCTGGCGCTGATGCGCTGGGCCGGGCGCAGCTACGAAGCGCCGGTGATGACGGTCGTGGCCGTCTGCCAGCTCTTTCTGCTTTCGATGATCGTGGGGCTGCAGATCGGCCCACTGGAGATTGGGTCGTCCCCCTTCAAACTGCTGGCCGAGCGCTTCCCGGACGCCCCCATCTTCCAGCAGGACCCGAACTTCGTCCCGGCCGACGGCTCGGGCCTGAACGACCTGCTGCAGAACCCCTGGATGGTCATCCATCCGCCGACGCTGTTCATCGGCTTTGCGACGATGATCGTGCCGTTCGCCTTTGCCATCGCGGCGCTGTGGAAGCGGCGCTACACCGAGTGGGTGCGCCCGGCGCTGCCGTGGACGCTCCTGGCCGTGATGATCCTGGGCATCGGCATCGCGATGGGCGGCTACTGGGCCTACGTGACGCTGTCCTTCGGCGGCTACTGGGCCTGGGACCCCGTCGAGAACTCCTCGCTCGTGCCGTGGCTCGTCGGCGTGGCGGCGCTGCACACCATGATCGTGCAGAAGCGCAGCGGGTCGAGCCACAAGGCGGCGCTGCTGCTGAGCATCCTGGCCTTCCTGCTCGTCGTCTACTCGACCTTCCTCACCCGCAGCGGGATTCTGGGAGACGTGTCGGTGCATTCGTTCGTGGATCTGGGGCTGAACAACCAGTTGCTGGTGTGGATCCTGACGATGGCGCTGATCGGCTTCGGGCTGTTCGTGGCCCGCTACCGGGAGCTACCGACCCCGAAGCGGGAGCCCGACCTGTTCTCGCGCGAGTTCGTGATCTTCTCCGGGGCGATGCTGCTCTGCGCGCTCGCGGCGGCCGTCATCCTCGGCACCAGCGCGCCGATCCTGGGCCGCCTCTTCCGCGACAACCCCTCCACCGTCCCGATCGAGTTTTACAACAAATGGACGCTACCGCTGGCCATCGGCTTCACGTTTCTGATGGGCATCGGCCAGTTGCTCTGGTGGCACCGGATGAACGCGGAAACCGTCAGCCGCGTGCTGCTGCGGCCGGTGGCGCTGGCCGTGGTGGGCACCATCGCCGTGCTGCTGTTCACGCCGTTCGTGGAGGAGACGGTGCTCTTCCCCGCCGCTCCGGCGGCCGTGCAGACGACGGCCGAGGCGGGGCTGCTCGGCGGCCTGCAGGACTTCTGGGCCATGTACGGCCAGAGCCTGATGCTCACGCTGCTGCTCTTCGTCGCCTTCTTCGCCTTCTTCGGCAACGGCATCGTGCTGTGGAAGATCGGCCGGGGCAACCTGCGCCTGGCCGGCGGCGCGGTGACGCACCTCGGCTTCGCCATCACGGTCTTCGGGCTGATCTCCTCGGGGGCCTTCAGCATGCCGCTCGGCCGGGAAGGCCGCATCCAGACCCGGAGCGCCGAGCAACGGGACAACTTCGTCCTCACCCGCGGCGAGACGCGCACGGTCAACGGCTACCGGGTGACGTACACGGGCCGGGAGGTCAACGCGGAGGGCAGGCCCGTCTATGTGCTGGAGTTCACCGACCCGCGCGGCCGCTCCTTCACGCTGCGGCCGGTCGTCTACAAGAGCAACAAGGATCAATGGATCCAGCACCCGGACCTGAAGATCTTCTTCGAAAAAGACCTCTACGCCGCCGTCACGCCCAGCGTCATGTACGAGGACGCCGACCCCGAGGCCGCCGCCGCCCGCAACGGCGAGCTGGAACTGGCCCGCGGCGAGGCGACCACCATCGGCAACCAGGAGTACGTCTTCCGCTTCGTCGACTTCGACCGCAACGTGGACCCGGAATTCCTGAGCGACTCGGTCCAGGTTGCCGTGGCCTCGGTGCTGGAGGTGACGCACCTGGCGACCGACGAAACGCGCACGCTACGCCCCATCTGGATGGTGATGCAGGACGGCTCGCAGCAGTACATCCAGAACCGCATCACCGACTGGGGGCTGACGGTCACCTTCACGGGCATCGACATCGAGACGGGTCGCATCTCGCTCTTCCTCGAAGGCGTCGAGGTGATGCCGGAGGACTGGGTGGTGGTGCAGGCTTATGAGAAACCGTTCATCAGCCTGCTCTGGTTCGGGATCATCCTGCTCAGCGGCGGCTTCTGCCTGGCCATCTACCGGCGCTGGCAGGACGCCCGCTTCACCCGCAGGGCAGCGGCCGGCGGTCCATGAACGGCGATCCGGCGCCCTGACACGGTCGAAAAAAGAGCCAACGTCCTCGAAATCACGCAGGCAATCGCTCTTTGTGTCCTCACCGTCATTCCCGCGCAGGCGGGAATCCAGGACGGATGAGCCTTTTTCTGGATCCCCGATCGGTGTCGGGGATGACGAGAACGCACGATGTCAGCGTATCAGGTAGCCAGAGTAGCCCGCAGCCAGTAGCCCGCAGCCAGTAGCCCGCAGCCAGTAGCCCGCAGCCCGAAGCCAGCAGCCAGCAGCCAGCAGCCAGTAGCCCGCAGCCCGAAGCCAGCAGCCAGTAGCCCGCAGCCCGAAGCCAGCAGCCAGTAGCCCGCAGCATTTGCCGATCACAATTTGGTCAAAAATATTTTTAGCCAAAACTAAATCGCCCCTGCGGCGTTGACGAGGGCGTTTCTGGAAATCAACCGGTTGTCCCTCATGCAACGCATCCTGCGAGCGGGCGCGCTGCCGGCGCTACTGGCGCTGCTGATCGGATCCTTCGGCTGCCGACCGGGGCCGGGGCCGTCGACGGACCTGGCCACGCGCCCCGTGCGGGTCGTCGCCACCACCAGCATCATCGCCGACCTGGCGCGGGCCGTCGGCGGGGACCGAGTGGCCGTGACGGGCCTGATGGGGCCGGGCGTGGACCCGCACCTCTACAAGGCCAGCGAGGGGGACGTCGCCCGGATGGCCGGCGCGGACCTCATCCTCTACAACGGGCTGCATCTGGAGGGCAAGATGGTGGACCTCTTCGAGCAGATGCGGCAGCGGGGCGTGCCGATCTATGCCGTGGCCGAGGGGGTACCGGAAGACGCTTATCTGGCCTCGCCCGACTACCCCGGCAACTACGACCCGCACCTCTGGTTCGACGTGACGCTGTGGATGCAGGCCGCGCGCTACGTGGCGCAGCGGCTGGCCGCCCTCGACACCACCCATGCCGCGACCTACACCGCCCGCGCCGACGCCTACCTGACCGAACTGGAGGCGCTGGACCGCTACGTCCGTGACCGGGCCGCCACCATTCCCGCGCCGCAGCGGGTGCTCATCACCTCGCACGACGCCTTCGGGTACTTCGGTCGCGCCTACGGCTTCGAAGTGCACGGCCTGCAGGGCCTCAGCACCGCCGTCGAAGCCGGCACCGCCGACGTCCAGCGCCTGGCCGACTTCGTGGTGGCCCGGCGCATTCCGGCGCTGTTCGTGGAATCGTCGGTGTCGCCGCGGGGCATCGAGGCGGTGCGGGCCGCCGTGCGTGCGCGGGGCTTCGAGGTGCAGATCGGCGGCCATCTCTACTCGGACGCGCTCGGCAACCCCGGTACCCCGGCCGAGACGTACATCGGCACCGTCCGCCACAACATCGACACCATCGTCCAGGCGCTGGCTCCATCTAGCGCCACCCCCTGAGCCCGCCATGTCCGACACCGCCCCCCCATCGACGTCTTCGACCTGACCGTCGCCTACCGCGACCAGCCCGTCCTCTGGGACATCGACCTGACCGTGCCGCCGGGCGTGCTGATGGCCATCGTCGGGCCGAACGGAGCCGGCAAGACGACGTTCATCAAGGCCCTGCTGGATCTCGTGCCGCGGGCCGCGGGTCAGGTTCGCATCTTCGGAGCCCCCTATGCCGAACGGCGCCACCTCGTCGCCTACGTCCCCCAGCGCGGCAGCGTCGACTGGGACTTCCCGACGAACGTGCTGGACGTGGTGATGATGGGGCTCTACGGCCGCCTCGGCTGGTTCCGGCGGCCCGGCCGCGCCGAACGGGCGCAGGCCATGCAGGCCCTGGACCAGGTGGGCATGACCGCCTTCGCCACCCGGCAGATCAGCCAGCTCTCCGGCGGGCAGCAGCAGCGGGTCTTCCTGGCCCGGGCGCTGGTCCAGGACGCCCAGATCTACCTGATGGACGAGCCGTTCCAGGGCGTCGACGCCACCACCGAGCGCGCCATCATCGAGCTGCTGCGTACCCTCCGGGCACAGGGAAAAACCGTCCTCGTCGTCCACCACGACCTCCAGACGGTGCCGGAGTACTTCGACCAGGTGATGCTGCTGAACGTCTACAAGATCGCCAGCGGACCCGTCGAGAACGTCTTCACCGAGGACAACCTGCGCCTGACCTATGGCGGCCGGGTGGGCTTCCTCAGGACCCGGCCGAAGGTCGAAGGGTGAAGGACGGAAACGAAGCCGTCCGGCCATATCCGTCCTTTGCATTTCGCTCTTCCCTGACTCGACCCTCCTCGTCCCTCCATGGAGCTGTTTGCTGACTACACCCTCCGCATGGTGGCCCTCGGCTCGGCGACGCTCGGGCTGGTGAGCGGAGCGCTGGGGAGCTTTGCCGTGCTGCGCGGGCAGAGCCTGCTGGGGGATGCCATCTCACACGCCGCGCTGCCGGGCATCGCCCTCGCCTTCCTGCTGACGGGCAGCAAGGTCCCGCTGGTGCTGATGCTGGGGGCGGCCCTGGCCGGCTGGCTGGCGACGCTCGCCGTGATGGGCGTCACGCAGGCCACCCGCGTCCCCTACGACAGCGCCCTCGGCATCGCCCTGTCCGTCTTCTTCGGGGTCGGGCTGGTGCTGCTCACCTTCATCCAGAAGCAGCCGAATGCGAATCAGGCCGGGCTGGAGACGTTTCTCTTCGGTCAGGCCGCCGCGCTGGTCCATCAGGACGTGCTGACGATGGCCGGGTTGGGCGCGCTGGCGCTGCTGGGCCTGGCGGTGGCCTGGAAGGAATTCAAGCTGCTGGCCTTCGACGCGGCCTTCGGCGCGAGCCTGGGCCTTCCGATGCGGCGCCTGGACGTGCTGCTCACGTCGCTGCTGGTCCTTGCCATCGTCATCGGGCTGCAGACGGTCGGCGTGGTGCTGATGAGCGCGATGCTCGTGGCCCCGGCGGCGGCGGCCCGGCAATGGACGGACCGGCTGGGGCGGATGGTGCTGCTGGCGATGTTCTTCGGAGCGACGGCGGGGATGAGCGGGGCGTTCCTCAGCAGCCGCGTGGAACGGCTCCCGACCGGGCCCACCATCGTGCTGTGCGTCAGCGCCATCGTCCTCGTCTCGCTGTTGCTGGCACCGAACCGTGGGCTCCTCTGGCGCGGCGTGCGTGCCTGGCGCAACGGCCGCCGCCTGCGCGGCGAGGCGGTGCTGCTGAACCTGTACGCCCTGGCCGTCCACCACGACCGTCGCGACCACCCCCACGAACGGGGCGTGCTGGATGCGATGAGCCCGGAAGGTCCCACCGGCCCGGCCCTGCGGAAGCTGGCGGCCCGGGGGCTCGTCCGGCAGGTCGACGCCACGCGGTGGGCGCTGACGCCACAGGGCTGGCACCGGGCGGCTCAACTGGCCCGGGAGCGCAGCATCGCCGCCGGCCCTGCCACAGACGGGGAGGCCGCGCCATGACACCCGTTCAGCTCGAGATCCAGCTGGTCGCCGTGCTGGTGGCCGTGGCCTGCGCGCTGCCGGGGACGTTCCTCGTGCTGCGCCGCATGGCCATGCTGAGCGACGCCATCAGCCATGCCATCCTGCCCGGCATCGTCGTCGGCTTCTTCCTCACGCACGACCTCGGCTCCCCCCTCCTGATCGCCCTGGCCGCCCTGACCGGCGTGCTGACGGTGAGCCTGGTGGAGCTGCTGCACCGGACGCGCCTGGTCCGGGAGGACGCCGCCATCGGGCTCGTCTTCCCGATGCTCTTCAGCCTGGGCGTCATCCTCATCGCCCGCTACGCCGGCGACGTCCACCTGGACACCGACGCCGTGCTGCTGGGCGAGCTGGCCTTCGTGCCGTTCGACCGGCTGCTGGCGGGTGGGCTGGACCTGGGACCGCGGGCGGCGTGGGTGATGGGCGGGATTGTGCTGCTCAACACGCTGTTCATCACCGTCTTCTACAAGGAGCTGAAGCTGGCGGCCTTCGACGCCGGGCTGGCGGCGGCGCTCGGGTTTGCCCCGGCCGTGCTGCACTACGCGCTGATGGGCCTCGTCTCCGTCACCGCCGTCGCCGCGTTCGACGCCGTCGGCTCGATCCTCGTGGTGGCCCTGATGATCGGCCCGCCGGCGACGGCGCGGCTGCTGACGGACCGGCTGCCGTGGATGATCGGCGGGGGCGTGGTGCTCGGGGCGATGAGCGCCGTGGGCGGCTACGGGCTGGCGCATCTGCTGGACGCCTCCATCGCCGGGTCGATGGCGACGATGGTGGGCGTGCTGTTCGGCCTGGCCGTGCTGTTCGCCCCCGGTCGCGGGGTCGTGGCGGCCGCCCGCCGCCGGGCCGCGCAGCGCTGGACCTTTGCGCAGCAGATGCTGGCCGTCCACCTGTTGCACCACGAGGGCACGCCGGAAGAAGCCGACGAGAGCGCGGTGGACCACCTGCACGCGCACCTGCGCTGGCCGCCTGGCTTCGCCCGGCAGGTGGTGCACCGGGCCGAGCAGCAGGGCCTCGTGATCCGCCTCGGGGACCGGCTCCGGCTGACGGAAGCGGGCCGGGCCCTCGCCCGGCACAGCGTCAGGGCCTGACGTCCGGCCCGGACGGATCGGCCAGCGGATCGGCCAGGGGATCGGTTGGAGACGCCTCGGGCACGGCGGCCTCGACGGCGGCGGGCCGCAAGACGCCCTGCAGCGCCCCCAGCACCTGGCGCAGCTGCTCGGCGCGGACCGGCTTGGGGATGTAGTCGTTCATCCCGGCTTCCAGGCAGCGCTCCCGGTCCCCGCGGACGGCGTTGGCCGTGACGGCGATGATGTAGGGCTGCTGCGCCTCCGGCACCGTCGCCCGGATCTCACGCGTCGCCTCGATGCCGTCCATGACGGGCATCATCACGTCCATGAGCACGACGTCGTAGGAGCGGGCCGTCACGGCGTCCACCGCCTGCCGGCCGTCGGTCACGACATCCGCCTCGTAGCCCATGTGCTGCAGCATCCGCCGGGTCACTTTCTGGTTGACCGGGTTGTCTTCGACCAGCAGGATCCGCAGCGGGGCTGCCGGGGGCGCCTCGCCCTCCGCTTCCGCCCGTGCCGGATCCGGCACGGGGGCCTCCGGCCGGGACGCCTCC
The DNA here is from genome assembly GCA_003285105.1 of Roseithermus sacchariphilus. GTDB lineage: Bacteria > Bacteroidota > Rhodothermia > Rhodothermales > MEBIC09517 > Roseithermus > Roseithermus sacchariphilus. The sequence goes on from CP030158.1 coordinate 4,362,344, forward strand.
GGGGCAAGCGGCACCGGGGGGATAGACGACGCCTCCAGCACGCGGCGCAAGGCGGCATGGAGCGCCGCCGCCCTCACGGGCCGGATCAGCACCTCGGCCGGCTTCGGCAGGCCGGGCCGCGGTTGCTGCCCCATGCGTTGCACGCAGATCCACGCCGCCCGGCCGCCCCACAGGGCACCCTGCGGATCCTCCGCCGGCATCATCTCCGGAGCCGCCACCAGCAGGTCGGCCTCGCCCATACCCTCGGCAGGCCACGCCGGAGCCGCCTCCACCACCAGCCCGCACCGCTCCAGGTCCCGCACCAGCGTGCGTCGCGTGGGGGGATGCGGCTCCACCACCAGCGCCCGTCGTCCAGGGAACGACGGCACCGCAAGCGCCTCGGCGCTACGCCGGAGCGTCACCACGACGTGAAACGTCGAGCCGATGCCTTCCGTGCTCTCCACCCACATCTGCCCCTGCATCAGGGACGCCAGACGGTAGCTGATCGACAGGCCGAGGCCCGTGCCGCCATACGACGGGGCGGTGGCGGCCGACGCCTGGTTGAACGGCTGGAACAGCCCCGGCAGCCGATCCGGCGGGATCCCGATCCCCGTGTCCCGGACGGCGAGGTGCAGGCGGCAGGCCGCCGGGTCCGGCTCCGGCGTGTCGCCGTCGGTCGGCTCCGCCCGCTCCACGGTCACCACCACCTCCCCGGCCGGGGTGAACTTGACGGCGTTGGAGAGCAGGTTGACGAGAATCTGACGCAGACGCTGGGCGTCCCCGACGACGACGTCCGGCACGTCCGGCGCCAGCTCGTAGGCCAGCTCCAGCTTCCCGGCGGCCGCCCGGGGCGTCACCACGTCGAACGCGTCCTCGATGCATTGCCGGAGCACGAAGGGCTCCGCCGTGAGCCGCACGGCACCGGCCTCGATCCGGGAGAAATCCAGGATGTCATTGACCAGCCCCAGCAGCGCCTCCCCGCTCGTCCGTAGCGTCTCCAGATACTCGCGCTGCTCCTCGTCCAGGTTCGTTTCCAACAACACGTCTGCCATGCCAATGACCCCGTTCATGGGTGTGCGAATCTCGTGGCTCATGTTGGCGAGGAAGACACTCTTGGCCCGGGATGCCGCCTCGGCCTGCTTCCGGGCCGCCTCCAGCTCCGCAGCGTACCGCTTCAGCACCTCCCCGGCCGCGTGCTGTGCCGTGATGTCCTCGACGATGCCCTCGTAATATCGAATCGAGCCGTCGGCATCCCGCACGGCGTGGGCGCTCTCCCGCACCCGGATACGCCGTCCATCCCGCCGGACCCAGACCGACTCGAAGCCGCGCACCTCGCCGTGGCGCAGCAGTTCGTCCTCGAAGGCGCGGCGAGCGTGGGCTTCCTCGAAGCCCTCGTGTTCCAGGTTGCGCCGCTGGAGGTCGGCTAGGGACTCGAAGCCGAGCAGGGCGATGAGCGCGGGGTTGGCCGCCACGATGGCCCCGTCGGGGGTGGTCCGGTAGACGCCCACGGGCAGGCGCTCGAACAGCATGCGGTACCGTTCTTCCTCTTCCCGCAGGATCCGCTCGGCACGGCGCCGGCGGGCTTCTTTCAGGACGAGCGCCAGGTAATGCGCGGCGTCCTGCAGGAGCGCGATTTCGTGCGGCGTCCACGCGTGCACGTCGGCGGCATCCAGGCACAAGAGCCCGACCAGGTCCTGGCTGTGCTGCAACGGCACGTCCAGGAGTGCACGGGTGTGCCCCGCGGCCAGCGCCGCGGCCAGCGGGGCCAGGCGCGGGTCGGCGGAGACATCCTCCACCGCCACGACCTCCCCGGCCCGCAGCGCAGCGAGGTAGGCAGGTGCCTCAGAGAGATCCGCTTCGACGCCGACCAGCGGCGGCATCGCCTCCGGCCCCAGCGCAAACCGGACCGAGAGGCGTCCGTCGCCGTCGATAGTGCTGTAAGCCACGCGGTAGGCCGGGAAATAACGGTGCAGGTGCGTGACGAGGCGAACGATGATTTCGTCGGGGTCCCGCTCCGCCGCGAGGGCGGCCACGACGTCCCGGGCCAGTTGCGTGCGCATCAGCATGGCCGCCGTGAGGACGTCGCGCGGATCGGGCACGGCAGACAGACGCAGCATGAGCACGTCCTCCTCCTCGTACACGAGGGAGCGGGCGGCCGCTTCCACGAGGATCTCCCGGCCGTCGCGGTGCCGGAGGGCCAGCCGCTCGGTGGCCGCCATTGCCCGCCCGGTCTGTGTGAGCCGTTCCCAGCCGTCATCCACACAGAGATCCGGGAGGGAGCGCTTCGCCAGGTCCTCTTCGGCATAGCCCAGCAGCGCCCGGGCGGCGGCGTTGGCCTTCAGGAAGCGGGGGTGGGCTTCCTCCGGCGGCGTGTGCAGCAACAGCGCATCGGGCGCCTCCTCGAACATCGCCGCGTACCACGCCACCTGCCGTTCCAGGTGGCGATGCGCGGCTTCCGCCCGGACCAGCGCCTCGCGCGAGGCGGCCAGCAAGGCAAACAACTCCTGTCGGGTGGGCTCCTGCCGTTCCATTCGACCCCGGTGAAGGAAAAAGCTACCGATGGAACCGCCCTTCGACCCGGCCGGCCCCTGCTCCGCTCCAGCGTGCAAGCACGATGCCGTTCTGCCGGCTCCTGTGCCGCTCCACCGGCCGCTTCCCTCAGCGGAAGGCCCGGTCGGCGTCCGTCGGATGCTCCACCCAGTCCGCAACAAAGATGTTGGTGTCCCGGCTGTCGATGCGACGCGCGTTCCGGTTGGAAGCAAAGACGAGGCGCGTGCCGTCGTGCGAGAACATCGGGAAGGCATCGAACGTGCCGGAGTGGGTGATCTGCGTCAGCCCGGAGCCGTCGACGCCGATCATGAAGATGTCGAACTCGCGGCCGCCCTCGGCCAGGGTGTGGTGGTTGGAGGAGAAGAGCACCCGCGAACCGTCCGGGTGAAAGAACGGAGCCCAGTTGGCGCCCGGCAGATCCGTCACCTGACGCACGTTCCGGCCGTCGATGTCCGCCACGAAGATGTTCAACTCATTCGGCTCGATGAGCCCCTGGGCGAGCAGTGCCCGGTAGGTTTCGGCCTCCTCTCCTTCGGGCCGGCTGGCGCGCCAGACGATCTGCTGCGAGTCCCGCGAGAAGAAGGCACCGCCGTCGTAGCCCAGGCCGTCGGTGAGCTGCAACAGCTCGCCCGTGGCGATCTCGTAGCGCCACAGTTCCAGGTCACCGGATCGCATGGAGGTGAAGACGATGAAGCGCCCGTCGGGCGAGACGGTGGCCTCGGCGTCGTAGCCCGGCCCGCCGATGAGCCGCTCGGTGCCGCTGCCGTCCGGGTTGGCGACGTAGATGTCGTAGCTGTCGTAGATCGGCCAGACGTAGCGGCCGCCGGGGCCGCGGAAGACGGGGGGCGGGCAGGCGGGGTCGGCCTCGTGCGTGGAGGCGTAGATCACGCGGCCGTCCGGCAGGAAGTAGCCGCAGGTCGTCCGTCCCTGGCCGGTGGAAACGAGCCGATAGGTCTCCCCCTCGGGCAACGGCGAGCCGTCGGCGTTCATGATGAAGATCTGATCGCATCCCTGCGGGTTGATCCGGTCCCAGTCGCTCTGAAAGACGAGCTGCCGGTCGTCGAAGCTCCAGTAGGCTTCGGCGTTGTTGCCGCCAAAGGTGAGCTGGCGGATGTTACGCAGGTGCACCTCGCCGGCGAAGCGGAGCGAGTCCGTGGCCGGATCGTAGGACGCGGCGGCGGGCGTCTCCGGGGACGAGGCACAGCCGGCCGTCAGGCCGATCAGGAGCGTGAAGATTCCGGGCAAAAAAAACTGACGTCGCATGGCAGGCGTTGTGAGTGGTCGGGGCGCCGGGTCGGACGCAAGCCGGCGTACGGGAGCCACGCCGTCGCCGGCCCTGACAGCACGCCCGACGCCCGTTCGTGACCCTCCGCGCCAGACTACGGCACGACGATGAGCTACGAAGTAAAGAACTTTCAGCAAGACGTGCTCGAAGCCAGCCGGACGACGCCGGTGGTGGTGGATTTCTGGGCGCCCTGGTGCGGCCCGTGTCGGATGCTGGGGCCGGTGCTGGAACGCCTCGCCGCCGAGGCCAACGGCGCCTGGACCCTGGTCAAGGTCAACACGGACCAGCACCCGGAGGTGTCGATGCAGTACGGCATCCGCGGCATTCCGGCCGTCAAGCTGTTCGTCGACGGCGAGGTCGTCGACGAGTTCACCGGGGCGCTGCCAGAGTATGCCGTGCGGCAATGGCTGGAGAAGGCGCTCCCGAGCGAGAACAAGCGGCGGCTGGAGCAGGCCGAAGCGGCGCTGGAGGCCGGCGACCCGGACACCGCCGAGCCGCTCCTGCGCGCCGTGCTGGCCGAAGAGCCGACCAACCCGAAGGCGAAGGTGCTCCTGGCCCGCATCCTGGTCTTCCGCGACCCCGATCAGGCCGAAGCCCTCGTCGACGGCGCCGACTTTGCCGGACCGGGCTACGTGCAGATGGCCGAGGCCGTCAAGACCCTCGCCCGCCTGACGCGACTCCAGCAGCACCCGGACGACCTGCCGGACGAACCGGGCCGGGACACCTACCGGGCCGCCCTCGACGCGCTGGCCGAGCGTGACTTCGACACGGCGCTGGCGCGCTTCATCGAGGTCATCCAGCAACACCGCTACTACGACGACGACGGCGCCCGCAAGGCCTGCATCGCCCTCTTCACCTTGCTCGGCCCCACCCACGAGATCACCCGCAAACACCGCCGCACGTTCGACATGTCGCTGTATTGAGGCTTTGGGCTTCTGGCTGCCAGCTTCTGGCTGCTAGCTTCTGGCGGTGGGCGATCGTAGTCCCCACAGCCAGCAGCCCAAAGCCCACCGCCCACAGCTAACAAACCCTCACGCAATCGCCCCGCCGCAGGAGCTGCCGGCGCCGGCGGTGCATCCGTAGCAATGGCGCGCCGTGCGGATCGTGTGCCGTTGCCAGACCTCCGGGTCGAAGTCGGCCACGTGCGGCCGCGGGTGGCCCGGCAACCGGGCTTCCAGTTCCAGCATCTGGTTGAAGTCACAGTCGAAGAGCCGCCCGTCCCACGACACCGAGAGCGTGTTGCGACACATCAGCCCGGCGATGGTGGCCGGGTTGAACGCGTTGACCAGCCGCTCCATATAGGCCTCCACCTGGCCTTTCTCCAGCAGCCATTCCAGGTAGCGAGAGATGGGCATGTTGTTGAGCGCCAGCAGCCGGTCGAACGTGACGCCGTGATGCCGGGCCAGCGCCTCCTTCCACTCGGCCTCCAGCGAGGCCTGGTTGCCCGCCAGAAACGCCCCGACGGGGTTGGTCACCAGCGTCAGCGGCCGGCGCGGATCACCCTGGCCGTAGCCGGCCTCGTTGAGCCGCCGCAGCGCCTCGATGGACCGGGCGTAGGTGCCCTCGCCGCGCTGGGCATCGGTGCCCAGACGGCGGTAATGCGGCAGCGAACAGACCACCTCCACCCCGCGCTCGGCGAACCACTCCGGCAGGTGCCGGAATCGCCGCGTCGTCAGAATCGTCAGGTTGCAGCGGTCGATGACGTGCTTGCCCCGCTCGACGCAGGCGTCGACCAGGTACGCGAAGTGGGGATTGAGTTCGGGCGCCCCCCCGGTGAGGTCCACCGTATGCACACCCGAGCGGTCGATGGCCCGCAGACACGCCTCCACCGTCGCCCGGTCCATGTTCTCCTCCATCCGGTCCGGCCCGGCGTCGACGTGGCAATGCCGGCACGTCATGTTGCACAGCTTGCCCAGGTTGATCTGGAAGATTTCCAGCGTGGCCGGCCGCAGATCGGGCCAGCCCGAGGCGGCCAGATCGGCCTCGAAACGGCCTGTACCGGTGGGGCCGCCCTCGATCGGCACGGCGTCCAGCCGGGCCAGCTGCTCGGCCGGCTCGGCCAGCGGTGCACGGCGGTAATGCAGGCTGGTCGTCGTCTGCGGCCCGTCGATCGTCTCGGTGGACCCGTCCTCGTGAACCAGTTCGAGCGGAATGAAAGACATAAAGGGGTGTTGTTCGAGGGTCGAAGCGTGAAGCGAGGAGGCCCGCCATCCGGAGCCGACGGCCGCCCCGGCTACATCATCACCTTCTTGACGTGATCGAGCATCTGCACGCCGTGTACGAGCGAGGCACCGCCGCGGATCGCCGTCGCCACGTGCACGGCCTCGGTCATCTGCTCCAGGTCGGCGCCGGCCTCCAGCGAAGCCGCCGAGTACGCCTCGATGCAATACGGGCACTGCACCGTATGGGCCACGGCCAGCGCGATCAGAGCCTTCTCGCGCGCCGTCAGCGCACCGTCCTGAAAGACCTTGTTGTAATAGGCGAAGAAGGCATCGGCCAGGTCCTTGTTGCCCTCCGCGATCTCACCGAAACGCGGCAGGTGTTCCGGCTTGTAATACGACTCCATGAGCGGGATACAGGGTTGGGTGGTACAGATCGACTCTGGGTTGCGCAGATTGCCGGGATGTTACAGCCTGTTCTCGCCCGGTATCCGGGGGGAGGGTTCAATCTGCACGAACAGGAAGCGGGCGGCCCGCTGAAACGCCTGCAGGCCCTCCGGGTCCAGCGTATAGCACGAGCGGGGGCCCTCTGCCCGCACCCGGATCAGACCCGCCGCCCGCAGCGCCCGGAGGTGCTGCGAAACCGTCGCCTGAGCCAGCGGCAGCTCCTCCACGATGGCGCCGCAGGTGCAGGTGCCGTGCTCGGCCAGCAGCTTCAGAATGGCGATCCGGGCCGGATGTGCCAGCGCCTTGCAGTACGCGGACAGTTGCACCTCCGGCCGCAGGAACGCCTCGTTTTTGGGAGCCGCCATCGCCCTGATCGTTTTTTTGCGATATACGATGATACGCCGGACCCGCGGTGTCCGTCAAGCCGCGCGGTCCGGCGCCTCGACGCGCGCCTTCACCTCCAGCGGGGTCAACTGGATCGTTTCGAAAGGCATCTCGATGCCGGCCTCGTTGAAGGCGTAGAAGATCTGCTCGCGCAGCTCGGAGCGTTTCACGATGTGCTGCCGTTCATCGGCCAGCCACACCTGCAGTTGCAGCGCCACGTTGTAGTCGTTCAGGGCCGTCACGATCACGCGGGGCAGAGGGTCGCTCATGTAGGCCGGGTCCTTGCGCACCAGATCCAGCAGCACCGCACGGGCGCGCTGGAGGTCTTCCGTCACCCCCACCGTGACGTCCACGTCCAGCCGCAGGTGCGGGAAGTTGGTGTAGGAAGCCACCGTGGAGTTGATGATGCTGGAGTTCGGCACCGCGAGCATCCGCCCGTCCGGGGTGACTACCCGGGTCGAGCGCAGGGTGATGCGGTCGACGCGTCCGTACTGGCCGCCGACCTCCACGAGATCGCCGATGACGAAAGGCCGGTCCCAGAAGATGAGCAGGCCCGAGATGAGGTTCGAGAGCGCATCCCGCGCGGCAAAGCCGATGGTCAGGCCGGCGATCCCGAGGCTGGCGATGACGGCTGCGGTATCGATGCCGGCCGCCGAGAGCGCCTGCACCAGCCCGACGGCCAGCACGGTGTACTTGAGCGAGGTTTCGATGAAGCTGCCCGTCGTGGCGTCGATGCGTTCGGTACGGCGCAGCATCGCCCGCACGATGCGGTCCAGCACCCACCAGAACACGTAGAAGGCCAGGAAGGTCAGCATCCCGACGACCAGGTTCGCCAGGAACGTGGCGACGTTGCCGCCCATCGTCTCCAGGTTGAACTCGGCGCTCAACCGCTCCAGGATGCCGCGGAAGAAGGCTTGCATGGGGATGAGGCAGATGGCAGAGAGGACGTGTGGGCCGCAGGGCGCCGTTTGGAGGACCAGGGTGCCACGGCAACGGCATCGTCAGCCCGGCCGTCGGCAGCCCGGCCGTCGTCCTCGCCGCCTTCACCCCTGCGGCTACGCCGCCGTGCGCTCCTGCTCTTTGTACTGGAGTTCGTAGAGCTTGCGGTAGAGGCCGCCGAGGGCGAGGAGTTGCTGGTGCGTGCCGCGCTCGCGGAGCTCGCCCCGGTGCATCACCAGAATCTGGTCGGCGTGCTGGATCGTCGAGAGGCGGTGCGCGATGATGAGCGACGTACGCCCCTGCATCAGCTTCTCCAGCGCCTCCTGGATCAGATGCTCGCTCTCGGTGTCGACGCTGGAGGTGGCTTCGTCGAGCACGAGGATCTCCGGGTCGTAGACGAGGGCGCGGACGAACGAGAGCATCTGCCGCTGGCCGTGCGAGAGGCTGGCACCCCGCTCGCGGACGTCCTGCCCGTAGGCCGCCGGCAGCCGCTGGATGAACCGATCCGCCCCGATGCTCGCGGCCGCCGCCCGCACCTGCTCGGGAGTGATCGACGGATCGCCCAGGGTGATGTTGTCTTCCACCGAGCCGGAGAACAGGAACACGTCCTGCAGCACGAGCCCGATGTGTCGCCGCAGATCGGCCAGGCGCAGTTGCCGGATGTCGATCCCATCGACCAGGATCTGCCCGCGCTGGATCTCATAGAAGCGCAGCAGCAGGTTGATGATGGTCGTCTTGCCCGCCCCCGTCGCCCCGACGATGGCGACGGACGTGCCCGGCTCGGCCTTGAACGAGACGTCGCGCAGGATCCAGTTGGGCTCGGAGCCGTCGGCGGGCAGGTCGTCGTAGGTGAACCAGACGTTGCGAAACTCGATGGCCCCCCGCAGCCGGTCGATCCGGACGGGCGCGGCGGCCTCTTCGATGGCGTGGTCCTCGTCCAGCAGGCCGAAGATGCGCTCGGCCCCTGCCATGGCGCTCTGCAGCGTGTTGTACTGATCGGAGAGGTTGCGGATGGGCTCGAAGAACTGGCGGGCGTACTGGATGAAGGCGATCAGCACGCCGAGCGTGAGCGTGCCCGTCATGGCCCGCAGGCCGCCGATCCAGATGACCAGGCCGAGGGCGACGGACGAGATGATCTCGACGGCCGGCCAGAACAGGGCGAAGTAGAAGATCGTCTTGATCTGCGCGGCGCGGTGGTCGTCGTTGATGGCCCGGAAGCGACGCATCTCCTCCCGCTCCCGGTTGAAGGCCTGCACGATGGTCATGCCCGTCACGTGCTCCTGCATGAAGGAGTTGAGGCGGGCCACCTGCTTGCGCGTCTCGCGGTACTGCACGCGCACCTTCTGCTTGAACCACATCGTGATGCCCAGCATCAGCGGCACCACAGCCAGCGTCACCAGCGCCAGGATCCAGTTCAGCGAGAACATGAAGTAGGCGATGAAGACGATCCGGAAGAGATCGCCCAGGATCGTCACGACCCCGGCCGAGAGCACGTCGCTGAGGCTTTCGACGTCGCTCGTCGTACGCGTGATGAGCCGGCCGATAGGCGTGCGGTCGAAGAAGCGGAGGGACTGGCGCTGGATGTGGCGATAGACGCGGGTGCGCAGGTCGTAGATGGCCTGCTGCCCGATCCACTGCGTGAGGTACGCGTTGATGAAGGAGAGCACCCCCTCGCCCACGAGCACGGCGATGAGGATCAGCACCATCCGCCGCAGCCCGTCGAGGTCCCCGGCCACGATGTAGTCGTCGATGGCAACCTGGACGAGCCGGGGGCGCAGCGGCCCGAGGAAGGCCGCGGCCATGACGAGCACGAAGGCCAGCGCGACCCAGCCCTTGTAGGGCATCAGATAGGTGATGATGCGCCGCAGCAGATGGCGGTCCAGTCCCTGCGGACCCTGCGGCTCGTCCGGCTGCCTGTCGGTATCGGTCTGCGCCAAAACGCGGGGGGGTTGGGAACGTCGATGGTCGAAAGCCGAAGATCGGAAGGGACAACGGATCAGCAGCCCGACCTTTGCCCTTCACCCTTCGACCTTTTCCAGATCGTATCGCTTCAACTCGACCGCTGCCTCGGTGTTCTGGAAGACCTGGCGGGCTTCGGCGACGAGCGCGTCGGGCGTGCGGTAGCGGGCGCTGAAGTGGCCGAGCAGCAGCCGCCGTGCGCCGGCGGCGCGGGCCACCTCGGCCGCCTCGCGCGCGGTGCTGTGGCCACGTGCCACGGCCAGCTCCCGGAGGTCGTGCAGGAACGTCGCCTCGTGGTAGAGCAGCGTCGCCTCCCGGGCCAGCGCGATCCCGCCGTCGCACGGCATCGTATCCGTCACGTAGGCGAACGACCCGCCGGGCTGCGGCGGCCCCACGACGGCCTCCGGCGGCACCACGCGTCCGTCCGGCAGCGTCACGGCCTCGCCGGCTTTCATCGCGCGGTAGTGCCGGTAGTCCGTCACCCCCAGCGCCCGCGCCCGCTCCACGTCCAGGTGGCCGGGGCGGGGCTTCTCCTCGAAGCGATAGCCGACGGCCGGCACCCGATGGGCCAGCGGGCGGGCGACGATGCGGTAGGCGTCGGCCTCCAGCACGACGGCCTCGTCGAAGGCGTCGGGGAGCTCCACGAAGCGGATCGGATAGGGCCGCTCGCCCTCGCCCAGCCCCGGCATGCAGCCCACCAGCCTCGCAACCCCCTGCGGGCCGGCCACGACGAGCAGCGCGGTGCGGTCCAGCAGGCTCAGCGTCGAGAGCAGACCGGGCAGCCCGAAGACGTGATCGCCGTGCAGATGGGTGATGCAGACCGCCTGGAGGCGCGACGGCTTGAGCTCCGCCGCCAGCAACCGCCGCTGCGTTCCCTCGCCGCAATCGAACAGCACCGACGCCCCCTCCCGCTCCACGGCCACGGCCGGCAGGTGCCGGTCCCGTGTGGGCAGCGCCCCGGCCGTACCGAGCGGGATGACGGTGGTGGTCATGGGGGTCGAAGTTGGAAAGTCGAAGGGCGAAAGGGGCACCGTGTCCGCAGACCGGCCTTCTCCCTTGGTCCTTCGCCCGTTCCTACAGCGCGGCGATCTCCTGTTCCAGGAGCTGCTTGCGGTAGAGGTCGGCATAGAGGCCGTCGTGGGCGAGCAGGTCGGCGTGGGTGCCGCGCTCGACGATGCGGCCTTCGTCGAGGACGAGGATCAGGTCGGCGTCCTGCACGGCCGAGATGCGGTGGCTGACGATGACGACGGTGCGCCGGCCGTAGTGGCGGCGGAGATGGCCCAGGATCGTCGCCTCCGTCCGGGTATCGACGGCCGAGAGGGCATCGTCCAGGATCAGGATGCGGGGCTGGCGGATGAGGGCGCGGGCGATGGAGGCGCGCTGCTTCTGCCCGCCGGAGAGCGTGATGCCGCGCTCCCCGACGTACGTCTCGAAGCCCCGGGGGAACGCCTCGATGTTGTCGAGCAGATCCGCCTCCCGGGCAGCCTGTTCGATGGCTTCCTGCGAGGCGTCCAGCGCGCCGAAGGCGATGTTGCCGGCCACGGTGTCGCTGAAGAGAAACACCTCCTGCGGCACGTAGCCGATGTGGGCACGCAGCACCTGCAGCGGGATCGTCCGCGCGTCCCGCCCGTCGATGCGCACGGTGCCCTCGGTGGGATCGAGCAGGCGCGGGATCATCTCCACGAGCGTGCTCTTGCCGGCTCCGGTGCGCCCGACGATGGCCAGCGTCGAGCCGGCCGGGACGTCGAACGTGACGTCCTGCAACACCGGCGGCCCCTCGGCCTCGTAGCGGAAGCCGACGTGCTCGAAGGTGATCCGGCCCTGAATGGTCTGAATGGAGGCATCGGTCGCCTCGCCGTCGGCGATGGACGGCTCGGCATCGAGGATCTCGATCAGACGAGCCATCGAGGCCGACGCCCGCTGCACCATGGTGATGACGAACCCGATGGAGGCCACGGGCCAGGTCATCAGCGCCACGTAGATGATGTACTCCGCGATGTTGCCGATGGTGATGGCGCCCTCGGCCACGAGATGACCGCCCACCCAGACGACGATGATCGTCGCCAGCCCGATCAACACGAGGAAGACCGGCCGCCAGGCGGCGTCGACGAGGGCGAGGTCGAGGCTGCGGGCGCGGTAGGCGGCGCTCTCGCGCTCGAAGGCCTGCGCCTCGGCCTCCTCGCGCGTGTAGGCCTTGAGCACCCGGATGCCGCTCAGTGCCTCCTGCACGCGGCTCGTCAGGCGGGAATACTGCTGCTGGAGCGCATCGCTTCGACTGTGCACCATGTGCGCCACGAAAAACACCGAGACCGCCAGAAACGGCATCGGGATGAGCGCATAGAGCGTCAGCGTCGGCGAAATGATCGTCATCACCGCGATGGCCGTCGCCATGACCACGACCGCCCGCGTCACGTACATCAGCGCCGGCCCGACGTATCGCCGCACCTGCTCGATGTCACTCGTCGCCCGCGTCATCACGTCGCCCGTCGAGAAGCGGTGATAAAACGCCGGGGGGAGCTTCTGCAGGTGCTCGTAGAGCACGTTGCGCAGATCGAACTCGATGTGACGGGAGGCCACGACGAGCGTCTGCCGCATCAGAAACGTGAACAGCCCGCTGAGCAGGCTCAGCACGACGATGACGAAGCCGAAGAAGAGCAGCGCGGCGAAGAAGTAGGCGTAGAGGTACCCCTGCACCTCCGTCCCGCCGAACAGGTTGTAGAGGTCGACGAAGTGCGGGATGCTGTCGACGGCCTGGCGCACGACGATGGGCACGGTGATCTGAAACACGGCCGAGACGACCGCGCAGAGCAGGCCGGGGATGAAGAGGTGCTTGTACTTCCGGTAGTACGGGTTCAGCCGGGCGAGCGGGCCCATGCGGCGGCGGGAGGCTGGATGACGAAGGATCGGGCGCGGCCGAACGACCGCTCGCGTGCAAACGGAAGACGCCGGGGCGGAGATCCACCCGCCTACGTTTTTCCAACGGCCTCGCCGCAATACCGCCCTCGCCCGGGGACTACCCCTCCGTCGCTCCGCGACACCGCCTCTTTGCAAGGGGCTGCTCGCTGCCGGCTGACGGCTGCTGGCTGACGGCTGACGGCTGCTGGCTGACGGCTGACGGCTGCTGGCTGACGGCTGACGGCTGACGGCTGACCGCCTTGTGAGGAGATGACACCGTTTCTACCTCTCAAACTTTTGGCGAGCCCCGATGTCCCTTTCTGGAGCGAAAATGCACGTGATAGGAAAAGGCCCGAGCGCCCGTCCGCTTTTTCCTTCCACGCTGTCATTCCCGCGATGTCCCGTTTATTCGCCTCTGCCGGCTCTCTGCTACCCGTTTTCCGGTCTCTGACCGCGCTCCTCGTCGCCCTGCTGCCGGTCCTGGCCGCCCGGGCCGACACGATCACCTGGACCGGCAGCGGCGACGGCACCTCCTGGAACGATCCCGCCAACTGGAGCGGGAACGCCGTGCCCGGTGCCGAGGATGATGTGCTGATCACCAACGACGGCACCTACACCGTCGTTCTGAACGTCCACGCTACCATCAACAGCCTCACGCTGGGCGGCGAGAGCGGAACGCAGACGCTCCGCACAGGGTCGGCCACCCTCACCATGAACGCCGCCAGCACGATCGGCGCCAGCGGCGCCGTGGAGTGGACGGGCGGCACCATCGAAGGCGGACCGCTGACGAACGAGGGCCTGATGACGCTGACCGGGACCGCGACCAGCATGACCCTCGGCGCCGGCACCCTCGTCAACACCGGCACCCTCCGCTGGATCAGCGGCAACCTCTACCTCGCCACCGGCGCCACGCTCGACAACCGCGCCACCGTCGACCTCGCCGCCGACGTCGACCTGCGCCGCTCCGGCAACGCCCCGCAGACCCTCCGCAACACCGGCACGCTCGTCAAGTCCGCCGGCGCCGCCGAGGGCGAGAACTCCTTCCTCGACGTGCCCCTCGTCAACGACGGCGGCACCATCCAGGTCGCCCAGGGCACACTCCACCTCACCCAGGGCGGCACCTACACCGCCGGCACCTACACCGCCGCCGAGGGCGCCGTGCTCGCCTTCAACAGCGGCACCCACACCATCAGCGGCACCCTCTCCGGCACCCCCGCCGGCACCGTCGCCTTCCGGGGCACCACGCTCGCCGCCGGGGCCGACGGCGCCACACTCGCCTTCGACGGCACCGGCTTCGAATGGCAGGGCCACACCCTCACCGCCGCCTCGACGCAACCGCTCACCAACTCCGGCCTGATGACGCTGACCGGGACCGCGACCAGCATGACCCTCGGCGCCGCCACCCTCGTCAACACCGGCACCCTCCGCTGGGTCAGCGGCAACCTCTACTTCGCCACCAACGCCACGCTCGACAACCGCGCCACCGTCGACCTCGCCGCCGACGTCGACCTGCGCCGCTCCGGCAACGCCCCGCAGACCCTCATCAACTCCGGCACGCTCGTCAAGTCCGCCGGCGCCGCCGAGGGCGACAACTCCTTCCTCGACGTGCCCCTCGTCAACGACGGCGGCACCATCCAGGTCGCCCAGGGCACACTCCACCTCACCCAGGGCGGCACCTACACCGCCGGCACCTACACCGCCGCCGAGGGCGCCGTGCTCGCCTTCAACAGCGGCACCCACACCATCAGCGGCACCCTCTCCGGCACCCCCGCCGGCACCGTCGCCTTCCGGGGCACCACGCTCGCCGCCGGGGCCGACGGCGCCACGCTCGCCTTCGGCGGCACCGGCTTCGAATGGCAGGGCCACACCCTCACCGCCGCCTCGGCACAGCCGCTCACCAACTCCGGCCTGATGACGCTGACCGGGACCGCGACCAGCATGACCCTCGGCGCCGCCACCCTCGTCAACACCGGCACCCTCCGCTGGGTCAGCGGCAACCTCTACCTCGCCACCAACGCCACGCTCGACAACCGCGCCACCGTCGACCTCTCCGCCGACGTCGACCTGCGCCGCTCCGGCAACGCCCCGCAGACCCTCATCAACTCCGGCACGCTCGTCAAGTCCGCCGGCGCCGCCGAGGGCGAGAACTCCTTCCTCGACGTGCCCCTCGTCAACGACGGCGGCACCATCCAGGTCGCCCAGGGCACACTCCACCTCACCCAGGGCGGCACCTACACCGCCGGCACCTACACCGCCGCCGAGGGCGCCGTGCTCGCCTTCAACAGCGGCACCCACACCATCAGCGGCACCCTCTCCGGCACCCCCGCCGGCACCGTCGCCTTCCGGGGCACCACGCTCGCCGCCGGGGCCGACGGCGCCACGCTCGCCTTCGGCGGCACCGGCTTCGAATGGCAGGGCCATACCCTCACCGCCGCCTCGGCACAGCCCCTCACCAACACCGGCCTGATGACGCTGACCGGGACCGCGACCAGCATGACCCTCGGCGCCGCCACCCTCGTCAACACCGGCACCCTCCGCTGGATCAGCGGCAACCTCTACCTCGCCACCAACGCCACGCTCGACAACCGCGCCACCGTCGACCTCTCCGCCGACGTCGACCTGCGCCGCTCCGGCAACGCCCCGCAGACCCTCATCAACTCCGGCACGCTCGTCAAGTCCGCCAGCGCCGCCGAGGGCGAGAACTCCTTCCTCGACGTGCCCCTCGTCAACGACGGCGGCACCATCCGCGTCGAGGCCGGCATGCTCCACCTCACCGAGGGCGGCACTTACACCGATGGCCGCTACGAGACGGCGGCCGGAACGACCCTCCTGTTCAACAGCGGCACCCACACCTTCTCCGGCCGCTTTGAGGAAGAGATCACCGGCCACTTTCAGCTTGCCGGCAACAGCACCCTGGCCATCGATGCGGGCGGGGCCACGTTCGACTTCACGGGGAACGGGCTCGAATGGCTGTCCGGCACCATCGGAGGGGACGGCACGCTCCGCAACCTCGGGCAGATCACGCTCACCTCTACCGCCGGCAAAACCCTCCGCGTGGCCTCGCTGCGCAACGAGGGTACGGTCGCCGTCACCGAAGGCTTCCTGACGCTGGACGGCACGACCCTCCAGAACGACGCCACGATGACCTGGGCCGGCAGCGGCCTCGCCATCCGTCAGAGCACGGTGACCAACGCCGGCACGCTGACCTGGCAGGCCGGAAACGTCAGCCTTACCGAGAGCACCCTGCGCAACGGCGGCACCCTCGACCTGCAGGGGGACCTCTCGCTCAGCGGCACCCCTGCCGGCACCGACACCTTCGCCGTCGCCAACCTGACCGGCGGCCTGTTCCGCAAGAGCGCGGGCGAGAACACGGCGACGTTCAACGTCCCGGTTCAGAACCAGGCAGGCGCCACGCTGAGAGCGGTCTCTGGAACATGGCGTTTCACGAACCTCGTGGATCACCGGCCCGGAGCCATCATACAGGGAGACGCGGCGTTCGACTTCGCGACGGCTGCCCTCACCCACGACGGCATCGTCCAGCCCGGCACCTCCCCCGGGCGGCTTACCTACGTCGGCACGTTTGCCCCGTCCTCGCCGGACGCCACGCTGCACATCGAACTGGGCGGACCCACCCCCGGGGAGGACTACGACGTCCTGACCGTCGCGCAAACCGCCTACCGCGTCGGCTTTCGCTACCTCGGCGGGGATGCGCTCCTCGGCGGCACGCTGGATGTGCAGCTGCTCGACGACTTCACCCCGCAGGCCGAGGACTCGTTCACCGTGCTCATCGCCCCGGAAGGCATCGCCGGCGGCTTCGCGGCCCGCACCGGCCTCGTCCGGGGCGATCTTGCGCTCTACCCCACCCTCGGCGACACCACCGTCACCCTGACGGCCGTCCAGGGCGTGCCCACCATCACCGGTGCCATCGCCGCCGAACCCGCCCGCGTCGTGGGCGATGCCCTGCGGACGGTCCAGGTGACCGGCACCGGCTTCGGTCCGGACGTGCACGTGCGGCTGGTCTGCACCGACTGCCAGGGCGCCGAAGGCGACGTGCCCGGCCTCGTCGGCACCATCACGCCGACGGCGATGACCGTGGCGTTCGACCTGCGTGAAGGGACGCGGCTGGGCCTCTACGACCTCGTCGTGACCGACCCACGCGGCGGCGAGGCCCGGACGCCGATGACGGTGGAGCCGGCGCCGCTCCAGGCCACCGTCTCCACCCTGCGGAGCCTGGCCTCCGAAGCCGACGGAGAACCCGGACTGATCCTCATCCGCCTGAATCACCCGACCTTCCAGCCGATCGCGCTCTCCTACACCCTCGGAGGCACCGCCACGCCGTTTGCCGATTATTCCCTGGACGTGCTGGGAGGCACCCTGTTGCTGCCTGCCGGAACGGACTCGTTCGTCGTGGCCGTCTTCCCCGTGAGCGACGACGTGGCCGAAGACGAGGAATCCATCACCTTCGCCGTATCCGGCGAGGCCCTGGCCTCCTCCGTCGGAACCGCCGTCGTCCGTATCGAGGACGGCCCACCCACTCACGCCTTCGCGGTGTACGCCTCCCGGCCCCGCGTAGCCGGCACCCTCGGCACGATGAGCGTGACCATCGGCGGGCAAGGATTCACCGAGGACGCTACAGTCCGCCTGTCCGTGAACGGCGGAGACGGCCTGGCTCCCCTCGGAAGCCGGGTGGAGGCCGGAGGAACACGCTTGAGGGCCGTCTTTGACGTGAGCGGCGTGCCTCCCGGCGTGCGGGACCTCGTGATCGTCAATGGCGACGGGGCCACGGCCACACTCCCCGGCGCGCTGACGCTGGAAACCCCGGTCTTCCCCGAGGTCTTCGTCCAGGTCACCGCCCCACCCCGTGTGCCGCGAACGCGCGAGCGCACCTACACGGTGATCGTGCACAACCGCGGCAATGTCGATGTCACCGGGTCCCCGGCCATCGCCGGGCTGCCTCTCGACGCCGAGTGGTCCGTCGATCCCTCGCTCTACCGTCCCCCCGCCGGCCAGGCGCTCACCTGGCACGACCTGAAGGCCCTCTACCCCGCTGAGGAAGGCGACGAAACGCAGGTGATCATGTTGCCGCGCCTCATCCTCGGCCCCGGCGAGATCCGCCGCATCGACGTGCACGCCAGCATCCCGACACCACAGACCCTCCGCCTCATCGGTGCCTGGGTCTACGACCGCTGAGCCCTCGCCCCGCCCACCCCGACGCCCATCCCGCTATCTCCGACTGGCTATGCGCTACCGTTCTGCCGTTCCGCCCGTGCACCGCGTGCTCTCGCTCCTGACCTGCGTGCTGTTCCTCGCCGTCTCCACCACCCGAGCACAGAACACCACCGTCGTCGTGGTCGATGGGGAAAAAAAGCTCCGGCACGAGAGCTTCTTCGACGGCGTCGAGTTGGAAACGTACGAAAGCTACTTCGGCAACGATGCGGACGTGATGAGCGACGTCCTCGACGTAGCCATCGAGCGCTCCCCCCACGAGCGCTTCCAGTGGCACAAAAAGATTACGGACGGCCTGGACAACGCCTGCGAGGCCGCCGCGGAGAACATGTACGAGGAAGTCACCGGCCGGGGCACGTTGCCGGAGGGCTACGACATCCGCCAGGTGGGGACGCTGGGCACGCTGACCAATGTCGAAAACTACTTCTTCGCCTCCGGCGAGGACCTGATCAAATGGGGCTACACGGGAGATGCCTACGATCCACTGGCTCCCCCGTCTTACGCCCACAGCCTGAACGTCGTCAAAACCCCCGACGGGGACTATTTCCTCGTGGACAACTGGCAGGGCGGCATCAAGACGCGCCGGGTGTTTCCCATCGACGCCGACGCAACGTTTTTCTCGGAAAACCCGGATGAGACGGACGTTCGCAATGCCACCCATCGCCTGTCC
This sequence comes from Roseithermus sacchariphilus, assembly GCA_003285105.1. Classification (GTDB taxonomy): domain Bacteria; phylum Bacteroidota; class Rhodothermia; order Rhodothermales; family MEBIC09517; genus Roseithermus; species Roseithermus sacchariphilus. The sequence continues at coordinate 4,380,837 of CP030158.1, forward strand.
AACCTGAATAAGCGGGGCCGTTCGTGGGATATGACCGAAGAAGAATACGAGGCTCAGTTCGACGGCCCGCTGCGTGACTACAGCAAGGAGGTCGTCAAGGACGACCCGCCGCGCTCCAGCGAGCAGGTCGAGGTGGAGGTGCTCACGTCGGCCGACCCCAACGACAAGCTGGGGCTGCTGGGCGTCGGCGCGGAGCGGTTCATCACGCCCCACCAGCCGCTGCCCTACCTGATCCGGTTCGAGAACATGCCGGATGCCTCTGCGCCGGCGCAGGAAGTGCTCGTCCGGGATACCCTCGACGCCGACGTGTTCGACCTCGCGACGTTCGAACTGGGCGAGATCCGCTTCGGAGAGCGGCGGGTTCCCGTGCCCCCCGGCCGCCGCGCCTTCTCCACGCGCGTACCGCTCGACGACCGCTTCGAAGTGCTCATCACCGCCGGCCTGGCCGAGGCCACCGGCATCGTGACGTGGCGGTTCACCACGATCGACCGCGAAACCGGCGACCTCCCCTTCGACCCGCTCGACGGGTTCCTCCCACCCAACCAGACGGCCCCCGAGGGCGAAGGCAGCGTCGCCTTCACGATCCACCTCCTCCCCGATATGCCGAGCGGTACGGTGATTCGCAACCAGGCACGCATCATCTTCGACCTGAACGAGCCGATCGACACCCCCGTCTGGCGCAATGTCATCGACACGCAGGCGCCCACGAGCGCCGTCTCCAGCGTGTCGCAAAACACGCGCAGCGACAGCGTCCTGACGATCCGCTGGGGCGGCTCCGACCCGGAAGGCGCCGGCATCCAGTCCTACGACGTCTATCTGTCCATGGACGGCGGTCCGTTCAACCGATGGCTCCGCTTTACGGACGAGACGCAAGCGACCCTCCTGGCCGAAAACGGGCGTACGTACGCCTTCTACAGCATCGCACAGGACCGGGCCGGGAACGTGGAGCCGCCCAAAACCGCCGCCGATGCCAGCACCACGGTCGTCGTCTCCAACGAGGACGGACCGGCGGACGAGGTGCCGGCGACCTACGCGCTCTGGCAGAACTACCCGAACCCGTTCAACCCGTCGACCACCCTCGCCTTCGACCTGCCCGAACCGACCCACGTGCGCCTGACCATCTATGACGTGCTCGGCCGCCGGGTGGCGTTGCTCATGGACGAGGAGCGCCCCGCCGGCCGCTTTCAGGTGGACTGGGACGCCTCGCGCCTCCCGAGCGGGACGTACCTCTACCGCCTCGAAACGGCCGGCTTCACGGCCACCCGCACGCTGACGCTGGTGAAATAGCCGTCCCCCTTACTCGCCGCGATAGACCGCCGTCTCCGGCTTGAAGGCAAACCAGGCGAAGGCGAAGAAATCGCCGTGCGGCAGCGGCGTCAGGCGCTGCCCTTCGAGCGGTCCCGCGATGGCCTGCCCGGTCACGAGCCACGTGCTGCCCGTCGCCTCGTCGACGAAGCGGCCGTCTTCGTAGCGAAAGCGCAGCACCCTACCGCCGAGACGGACCTCGAACACGCCGGTCGTCCCGACCTCCCGGGAACGGCGAATCCGGGCTTCGTCGAGCGCGGAAACGGCCCCCGGTGCGTGGAACACGACGATGGGGGTGCCGCCCACGGTGTCGTGCACCACCCGGCGCGCGCGGGTGAGGGTGTGCGGATAGGCTTTGTCCTCGCCGCCGTGGCTCACCGCCACCACCTTCTCCATCGGCGGCAACCGCTCGTCCTGCGGGCCGCGGTAGAGAAAGGGACGCTGGTCGATGTCGTCGTAGCCGACGTACGGGTTTCGCCCGTAGTCGCGCCGGTGCCCGGTCTCGCGGGAGAGCACCCGCCCCCCCGGATAGGCCGCCCGGAACTGCGCGAAGGAGACGATCTGCGCCGGTAGCGGATCGAGCACCGTGCCCGTCAGTTCGCCCACGATGGCCTCCCCGTTGAGCTGCTGCCAGAGCGTCTCCGTCTGCCGGTCGAACATGACGAGATCGGCGTGCCGCAAGAGCCCGGACACCCCGAACGTGTACGTCGTGCCATCCACCGTGCGCGCGTAGGCGACGGCGCTGTAGCAGAGCGGGCAGAAGGTGACGGCCACCGGCACGCCCCCGACGCGGTCGTTGACGATCTCGTGCCAGATGAGGATCTGGAGCGGATAGGCCCGGGCATCCTCGTTTACCTCCAGCGCCACCACCGGCTCCTGCGGCGCAAGCCAGCCGGCGGCCGCCTCGGGCGCGACGAACAGCGGATCGTCGAGGGCGGGGATCCCGTCTTTCGGCGGCCCACCCGCCACGAGCTCATCCAGATCGATGGAGCGTTTGGAGAGGTCGGTCTCGAAGCCGGGCAGGCTCTGCCCGCAGGCCGGTGCCGCCGTCACCGGGAGCAGGAGCGGTAGCAGCAGAAGCAGGCGGATCAGCGTCTCGGACATCGGATCGAGGAAGCACAGGCTCATCGCAGGCTCGTGCTTCTCTGTCGGAAGCACCGGGCTCCTGTTACACGCTTGCTTTTCCCCATCCAGATCCCCTATTTTTAGCCAAGACTAAAAATATATTTTGCTATGCCCTATCTCCTGTCGATCTGGATGGCCGCCTGTAGCCTGGGAGGGCTGCTGTTGCCGTGCGCCCCGGCTCAGCCCACCCCGGCGCTGCCCTGGCACACGCTGCCGGAGGCGCTGGCCGAAGCCCGGCAGACGCGGCGCCCGGTGCTGGTGTATGCAACGGCGCCCTGGTGCGGCCTCTGCCGGCGGATGGAGCGCGACGTGTTCCCCGCCGTCCGGCCGCTGCTGGCGCGGTTCGTCCTCGCCGAGCTTCGCTTCGACGACCACGACACCATCCTATCCCTCGGAGGCCGCACACAGACGCCCTTCGCCTGGGGACGGGACCTCGGCATCGAGGCCACGCCCGGCATCGCGCTCCTGGCGCCGGACGGGACCCGCATCACCCATGCCACCGGCTACCTCGACGCCGCCTCCCTCAGCCTGCTGCTCGCCTACGTCGCCACCGGGGCGTACCGGCATGTCTCCTTCGCCACCTACGCCGCGCAGACCGCCCCTCGCTGACTACCGGCATCATCGCAACCGCCATCGCTCGTCAGACCCATGATGCATTGCTTCCCTACGTACACCGGACCCGTGCCGGGACGGTACGCGATCGTTCTGGCCGGGGTGATGCTGGCGTGCGCCTCCAACGCCGCCGGCCAGGGCCGGATCGTCGGGCGGGTAACCGCCGCCGGCGAGCCCGTCCCGTTCGCCAGCGTCGGCGTACGCGGCACGGCCTACGGCACAGCCGCGGACCTCGACGGTCGGTTCGTCATCGAGCGGCTGCCGGCGGGCCGCTACATCCTCGTCGCGTCGGCGGTGGGGTTTGCCTCGACCGAAGCGCCCGTCATCGTCGCCGACGGCGTCACGCGGACGGTCGATTTCGATCTGGAGGAGGCCATCCTGCAGACGGACGGCGTCGTCGTGACGGGCACGCTCGTCGAAACCTATACGCAGGATTCTCCGGTGAAGGTGAACGTGGTCTCGCCGCGTTATCTGGAGAAGATCCCGACGGCCAACGTGATGGAGGTGCTGGAAAACGTCAACGGCCTGTACCAGCAGATCGACTGTGCCGTGTGCGGGACCAACAACATCCGCATCAACGGCATGGACGGCCCCTACACCGCCGTCCTCATCGACGGCATGCCGATCATGAGCAGCCTGGCGACCGTCTATGGCCTCAACGGCATCAGCCCGGCGCTGATCCAGCAGATCGAAGTCATCAAAGGCCCGATATCGACGCTCTACGGCTCGGAGGCGATGGGCGGCGTCATCAACATCATCACGAAGAACCCGCGGACGGCTCCGCGGGTCACGCTCAACACCTTCGGCACGACCCACGGCGAATACGCGCTCGACCTCGGCGTCGTCCCCTCGCGCGGGCGCCTGGCGACGCTCGTCTCCGGCACGCTCTTTCACAACAACGTCTTCCACGACGAGAACAACGACACCTTCGCCGACACGCCGCTCAACACCCGCGCCTCCATCTTCGGCAAAGCCTCGCTCACCGATGCCGAGGGCTGGAAGCAGTTCGACCTGTCGGCGCGCTTCTACTACGAGGACCGCCTCGGCGGCACCGAGCCGTTCATCGAGCGGTACTCCGAGGCGCTACGCGGCTCGGACGAGTTCTACGGCGAGACGATCCGCACGCGCCGCGTCGAGGTGGTCGGGGCTTACCATGTGGCGCCCCGCCGCGGCGTGCGTCTAGACCTGGCTTTCAACGACCACGACCAGGACAGCTTCTACGGCAGCGCCCACTACCGGGCCCGCCAGACGACCGGCTTCGCTCAGCTTCTCTGGCCGCTGCGCCTCGATGGCCGGCAGTCGCTGCTCGTGGGCACGACGCTGCGCGCCCAGCGCTACGACGACAACACCGGCTCGACGGGCCTCTTCGACGACGCCGGCAAGGAGGTCGAGAACCGCCCCGACGACCGCCTCATCCCCGGCCTGTTCGTGCAGCACGAGTACGTACCCGGGAACCCGGTGCGGGTGTTGTCGGGGCTGCGCCTGGATTATCAGAAGGATCACGGCGTGATCGCCGCGCCGCGCCTGAGCCTCAAGCTGACGCCGCACGAAACCACGACGCTGCGCCTGAACGGGGGGACGGGCTTCCGCATCGTCAACCTTTTCACCGAAGACCACGCCGCCTACACCGGCGCCCGTGCCACGGTGGTGCTCGAAGACCTCGACCCCGAGCGCTCCTACAGCGCCACGGCGACCCTCCAGCACATCGTGCCCTTCGGCGCCAACCCGCTCACCATCGACCTGGAAGGCTTCTACACGTACTTCACGAACAAGATCGAGCCGAACTACGACACCCCCGGGCTCATCCTCTACGAAAACCTCGACGGCTCCGCGACCACGCGCGGTGTCTCGCTGACCCTCTCGCAGAGCCTGACGGCGATCCCGCTTACCTACACCGTCGGCGGCACCCTGATGGACGTGTTCGTGGACGAGGACGGCCGGCGCGCACCGCTGGAGTTCGCCCCCGACGTCCAGGCCATCGTGAACGCGACGTACCGCCTGCCGCGCGGCTTCGCCGTCGACTACACGATGAACCTGACCGGACCGATGAAGCTGCCGGAGTACGACCCACCCTTCGAGCGACCGACCCGGTCGCCCACGTTCACCGTCCACAACGTCCAGGTGACCAGGGACATCGACCTGCCGAGCGGCCATCGGCTACAGGCCTACCTCTCCGGCGAGAACATCTTCGACTACACGCAGCCGTCCCCCCTCATCGACCCGGCCCACCCCTTCGGCGATCACTTCGACACGGCCTACGTCTACGGCCCCATCCACGGCGGCTGCTTCGGCCTCGGGCTGCGGCTCACGGTGCGATGATGCGCGCAGCCTCCATCGCCGGCCGATCCACAAACGAACCCCCGACCTCTGCACGGAAGCCGGGGGTTCGGTGTATTGCGAGATGACGGGTTGTGGAGCTAAGCGGATTCGAACCGCTGACCTCCTGGGTGCGATCCAGGCGCTCTACCAACTGAGCTATAGCCCCGTCGTGTGCCGGTAAACCCGGGGGCGACATACCCGGTTCCGTCACAGGCGGGCGAATATACAGCGGCGGCCCGGCCCGATGCAAAGCCACCTTCCCCCCCGGCCGGCCCTGTCCCCGGTGCTTCATTCCTTTTTCACCCCGGACCGAAGGCCCCCTGCACTTTGCCACCGCACTCCCCGAACAAACGTGGTGGCTTTTTGGTACCTTCACCCCCCTTTTCGTACGATTCTACATTCTCTACCTACGGCACCAGTCACGACCGATCCTATGAGCACCAACGCTCCCGGTACCCTCACCGACCCCTTCGGCGCACGCGACACGTTCGACACGGGCAACGGCTCGGCCTACTTCTACCGGCTGGACACCCTGGCCCGGCAGGGCTACGACATCGCCCGCCTCCCCTTCTCGATCCGGGTGCTGCTGGAAGGCCTGCTCCGCGAGTGCGACGGCTTCCGCGTGACGGAGGACGACGTCCACCGGCTCGCCGGCTACGACCCCCGGAACCCGGCCCGCGAGGAAATCCCCTTCATGCCGGCCCGCGTGCTGCTGCAGGACTTCACCGGCGTCCCGGCCGTCGTGGACCTGGCCGCGATGCGCTCGGCCATGGCCCGCCTCGGCGGAGATCCGAACACGATCAACCCGCGCGTGCCCGTCCACCTCATCATCGACCACTCGGTGCAGGTGGACCACTACGGCACACACGAGGCGCTGCAGCTCAACGCGGAGATCGAGTTCAAGCGCAACCGTGAACGCTACGAGTTCCTGCGCTGGGGCCAGCAGGCCTTCGACAACTTCTTCGTCGTCCCCCCGGCCAGCGGCATCTGCCACCAGGTCAACCTGGAGTACGTGGCCCGCGGCGTCTGGACGCGCCCCGAGGCGGACGGCCTGGCCGTCGCCTACCCGGACTCGCTCGTGGGCACGGACAGCCACACCACGATGATCAACGGCCTCGGCGTGCTGGGCTGGGGCGTCGGCGGCATCGAGGCCGAGGCCGTCATGCTCGGCCAGCCGATCTACATGCTCATGCCGGAGGTCGTCGGCTTCCGGCTCTCGGGCGAACTGCCCGAAGGCGCCACGGCCACCGACCTGGTGCTGACCGTCACACAGATGCTGCGCAGCTACGGGGTCGTGGGGCGCTTCGTGGAGTTCTTCGGCCCCGGCCTGCACACGCTCACGGTGCCGGACCGCGCCACGATCGGCAACATGGCGCCGGAATACGGGGCCACGATGGGCTTCTTCCCGATCGACGAGATGACGCTGGCCTACATGCGCCAGACCGGCCGCAGCGAGGAGCTGATCACGCTCGTCGAACGCTACACCAAAGAACAGGGCCTCTTCCACACCCCGGACACCCCGGACCCCGAGTTCCTCGACGTGCTGGAGCTGGACCTCAGCACCGTCGTGCCGAGCGTGGCCGGGCCGAAGCGCCCGCAGGACCGCATCCAGGTGCCGGCGCTGAAGGAATCCTTCGCCGCCTCGTTCACGGCCCCCGTCGGGCCGAAGGGCTTCGGGCGGACGCCGGACGACCTGAAGCAGACGGGCCGCTACGTGGACGCGCAGGGCCAGGAACACGAGCTGAAGCACGGAGACGTCTGCATCGCGGCCATCACGAGCTGCACGAACACGAGCAACCCGAGTGTGATGATCGGGGCCGGCCTGGTGGCGAAGAAGGCCGTCGAGCGTGGCCTGACGGTGCCGCCCTACGTGAAGACGAGCCTGGCCCCCGGCTCGCGCGTGGTGACGCAGTACCTCCGTGAGGCCGGGCTGCTGCCCTACCTGGATCAGCTCGGGTTCAACCTGGTCGGCTACGGCTGCACCACCTGCATCGGAAACTCTGGCCCGCTCCCCGAGCCGGTGGCGAAGGCCATCAAGGACGCCAACCTCATCGTGGCCGGCGTGCTCTCGGGCAACCGCAACTTCGAGGGCCGCATCCACCCGCTCGTGCAGGCCAACTACCTCGCCTCGCCCCCGCTCGTCGTGGCCTATGCCCTGGCCGGCACCGTGGACATCGACCTGATGAACGACCCGATCGGGCAGGACTCGGCCGGCAACGACGTCTTCCTGAAGGACATCTGGCCGACGGCGCAGGAGATCAAGGACCTCATCGCCGCCTCCATCACCCCGGAGATGTACGAGCAGGAGTACGGCGGCATCGAGACCTCGAACGAGACGTGGAACAACATCAAGATCCCTGAGGGCTCGATCTATGCCTGGGATGCATCTTCCACCTACATCCAGGAGCCCCCGTTCTTCGTGGACCTGACGCCGGAGACGCCCGAGATCCGGCCGATCCGGCAGGCCCGGGTGCTCGTCAAGGTGGGTGACTCGACGACGACCGACCACATCTCGCCCGCCGGAGCGATCCCGGAGGACAGCCCGGCCGGCAAGTACCTCCTGGAGCGGGGCGTCAAGAAGTTCGAGTTCAACTCCTACGGCTCGCGCCGCGGCAACCACGAGGTCATGATGCGGGGCACGTTCGCCAACATCCGCATCAAGAACCAGCTCGTGCCCGGCACCGAGGGCGGCATCACGAAGAACTTCCTGAAAGGCGGCGAGGTCATGCCGATCTACGACGCCGCGATGGACTACATCCGGAACGGGGTGCCGCTCGTCGTCCTCGGCGGCAAGGACTACGGCATGGGCTCCAGCCGCGACTGGGCCGCCAAAGGTACGGCGCTGCTGGGCGTGCGGGCCGTCATCGTCGAGAGCTTCGAGCGCATCCACCGCTCGAACCTGATCGGCATGGGCGTGCTTCCGCTCCAGTTCAAAGAGGGCGAATCCGCGCAGTCGCTCGGCCTCGACGGGACGGAGACGTACGACGTCCCGGTGACCAACGACGTGCAACCGCGCCAGACGCTCACCGTGACCGCCACGAAAGCCGACGGCTCGACGGTAACGTTCGACACGGTCGTCCGCCTGGACACGCCGGTGGAAGTCGAGTACTACCGCCACGGCGGCATCCTGCACTACGTCCTGCGCGACTTCCTGAGCAACCAGGCCGTGGAAGCCTGAGCCGCTGCCGGACCGTTGCCGGATCCTCCTGGAGCCGCGCCGTGTTCCAACGGCGCGGCTCTTTTTCATGCTACAACCCGGAGCCTGCCATCCCCGGAGACCGCGTTATGGAAGCACGGAGAAACTTCGCGCCGGACCAGCGCATCGAGCATCTGGTCCGGCAGATCGTGGAGATCGCCCACCCGCTACGCATCCTCCTGTTCGGGTCGGCGGCCCGGGGTCAGGCTCAGCCGGATAGCGACGTCGACTTGCTCGTGATTATGCCTGAAGGCACCCACCGACGGCGGGTAGCCCAGGAGCTCTACCGGCAGGTGTCCGGCGGTGGACAGCCGTTCGACGTGCTCGTCGCCACGCCGAGCATGCTGGAGCAATACGCCGATCATCCGGGCTTGCTCTACCACACGATCTTAAAAGAAGGTCGCGAGGTCTATGCCGCCGGATGATCCACCACTCCCTGGAAGCCCGGCTGACTGGCTGCGCTATGCCCGCAGCGATCTGGCACTGGCCCGCGCCACCCCACCACCCGGCGTCCTTACGGAGGTGCTGTGCTTTCATGCTCAGCAGGCCGCCGAGAAAGCCTTGAAAGCGGTGCTGGTGCATCACGGTCGGGCCGTACCGCGCACCCACAACCTTACGACACTGCTGGAACGCCTACCCGAGACACTGACGCTGCCCCCAGGCCTGGATGCAGCCAAAACGCTGACGGTATATGCCGTTATCGCTCGCTATCCGGCAGATATCGAACCCGTCTCCGCGCAGGAATACCAGGAGGCGCTTCGCCTGGCTGAGATCGTGGTTTACTGGGCCGAACGCGTATGCGCATCATCCTAGCATTCCGACGCATGCACTCCCTGTCCCGGTCAACCAGGCCGTGGAAGCCTGAGCCGCTGCCGGACCGTTGCCGGGCCGTTGCCGGGCCGTTGCCGGATCTTCGTTGTCGGATCCTCCCGGAGCCGCGCCGTATTCCAACGGCGCGGCTCTTTTTTTCCGGGCTAGCCCTTCCACCGCCCCGCCAGGCCCCCCTTTCCGCCGTGCCCTTCGGCAGGCGACGGCGAATCATGATCCCTCTCTTCTCAACGGTGCTCGTTGCCCCGTTCCATCCCTCCGCGCCATGCCGTATCCTTGGGTGCAGTTTTTTTCTCACCCTCCCCCCACCCCTGCCATGTCCTTGCTCCGCGCGCTCGTCCCGGCCCTGCTGTGCCTCGCCGCCGTCTCAGTCACCCCGGCCCGCGGACAGGCCGCCCGGCGCGTGGCCGGCCCGCCGCCTTCGATGGCGGCCACCCGCCTGTCCGGCCCGGCTCCACGCATCGACGGAAACCTGAACGACCCTGCCTGGGCCGCGGCGCCTGCCGTAACGGGCTTCGTGCAGTTCCGGCCGCAGCCCGGCGCGCCGGCCTCCGAACGCTCCGACATCCGGCTGCTCTACGACGACCGCGCCCTCTACATCGGCGCACGCCTCTATGACAGCGCCCCGGACTCCGTCGCCGGCCGCCTCTTCCGGCGTGACGGCACGGACTACAGCGACTGGTTCTACGTGACCATCGACAGCTACTTCGACCGGCGAACGGGGTTCTCCTTCGCCGTCAACCCGCGCGGGGTGCAGAAGGACGTGCTCGTCTTCAACGACGTCGAGGAAGACCTCTCGTGGGACGCCGTCTGGGAAGCGGCCGCTCGCGTCGACTCGCTGGGGTGGACCGCCGAACTGCGCATCCCGCTCTCGCAGCTCCGCTTCAGCCGGGACGTCACGACCTGGGGGATCAACTTCCAGCGCCGCATCGCGCGACGCGGGGAGATCAGCTTCTGGAGCCCCGTCCCGGCCGACCTCAGCGCCCGCATCTCCCGCTCGGGCACGCTGACGGGGCTGGACCGCCTCTGCCCCGCGGCCCGCTTCGAACTCCAGCCCTACGGCGTCGCCCGGCTCGACCGTAAGCCGGATGCCGCCGCCAATCCGTTCTACGGCGCCAACGACCTCTATGCCACCGCCGGGGCCGACCTGAAGTACGGACTCACCTCCAACCTCACCCTCACCGGCACCCTCAACCCGGACTTCGCCCAGGTGGAAGTCGACCCGGCGGTGGTGAACCTGACGGTCTTCGAAAACTTCTTCGAGGAGAAGCGTCCGTTCTTCACCGAAGGGGCCGACATCTTCGCCTTCGGCAGCACCCGCACCTTTGGCCGCGCCGGGCAGGCCACGGCCCGCTACTTCTACTCCCGCCGCATCGGCCGGCCGCCGCAGGGCCAGGTGCCCGACGCCCGCTTCGTCGACTTCCCCGCGCAGACGACCATCGCCGGTGCGGCCAAAGTGACCGGGCGCACCCCGGACGGCTGGTCCGTGGGCGTCCTCGACGCCGTCACGCCCATCGAACGGGCCCGCTATATCGACCCGCAGGGGCGCGAGCGCTCGCTGCGCGTGGAGCCGCTGACGAACTACTTCACCGGCCGCGTCCGGCGGGACCTGCGCGCGGGGCAGACCATCCTCGGCGGCATGCTGACGGCGGTCAACCGCACGCTGGACGATACGCTGGCACCGCTGCTACACGAGGCGGCCTACTTCGGCGGCCTGGACTTCGTGCACGCCTGGAGCCGGCGCTGGGCGGTCAGCGGCTACGCGGCCGGATCGCTCGTGGAGGGCAGCCCGGAGCGGCTGCGGCGGACGCAGGCCGCCTCCACCCACTACTTCCAGCGCCCCGACGCCGAACACCTGTCGCTCGACCCCTCCCGCACGCGCCTCTCGGGCCTGGCCGGGGAACTCTCCCTCGCCAAGATCGGCGGACGACACTGGCTCGGTTCGCTCACCTACCAGACGCTGACACCGGGCCTGGAGGTCAACGACCTCGGCTTTCAGCTCTACAGCGACCGCCACGCCCTGACGACGCACCTGAGCTACCAGGAACGCGAGCCCGGCCGCCGGCTGCGTCGGTACAGCATCGACTTCGAAACCTCGCACGTCTGGAACTACGGCGGCCGGCCCATCACCAATACCGCCGAAATCGCGGCCGAAACCGAGTTCACCACCTTCTGGACGGCCCGCGTCGGCGTGCGGGGCCGGCCCTGGGGCTACCTCGACCGTACCACGCGCGGCGGGCCGCTGATGCGCCAGACGGCGGCCTTCTTCTTCTTCGGCGGCGTCGGCACCGATACGCGCCGGCCCGTCCATGCCGCCTTCTCCTACGACCTGTTCTGGGACGCCTCGGGCGAATATGACTACGAACTCTACCTGACGCTGAACGCCCGTCCCACCTCCGCCCTCCAGCTTCGCTTCGACCCGGGGCTGAAGCTGGAGCATGACACCGACCAGTACGTCGCGGCCCACCCCGACCCGCTGGCCACGCGCACCTACGGCACGCGCTACGTCTTCGGCGACATCGACCAGGTCTCGCTCTCCTTCACCACGCGCGCCGACTGGACGTTCTCCCCGAACCTCTCGCTCCAGCTCTACCTCCAGCCACTCCTGGCCTCGGGCAACTACCTGCGGTTCAAGGAATTCCGCGAGGCCGGCACGTTCGACTTCGACTACTACGGCACGGACCGCGGCACGCTGCAGCGGCTGCCCTCGGGCCAGTACCTCGTCGATCCCGACGGCGACGGGCCGGCCCCGCCCTTCACCTTTGGCAGCGCCTTCGGGCAGGACGACTTCGTGTTCCGCTCGCTGCGGGGCAACCTCGTGCTGCGGTGGGAATACCGGCCCGGTTCGCGGCTCTACTTCGTCTGGCAGCACCTGCGCAGCGGCGACGCACGCGACCATGCCCTCGACCCGTTCGACGACCTGGGACGGCTCTTCGCCGAACCGGCCGAGAACATCTTCCAGATCAAGCTGGACTACTGGCTGGGCCGCTGAGGCGACAGGGGCGTACCCCAGCCGCCGCCGCCCGGCGTCTCGATGCGGAGGCGATCGCCCGCCTGGAGGCGCCGCGAGAACGTCCCCGGCAGCACTTCCTCGATGCCGTCGGCGCGGAGGAGGACGTTGCGGCCGCGCGCGCCGTCCGCCCCGCCGGCCAGCCCCCGGGGAGCCTGCCGTCGGCGCTCGCTGAGCATCGTCACCGTGGCCGGCACGAGCAGTTCATACTCGCGCACGACGCCGTCGCCGCCCCGGTGCCGCCCGGCCCCGCCGCTGCCGGGCCGCAGGTGGTAACGGGTGATCCGAAACGGATACGACTGCTCCAGCGCTTCGACCGGGGTGTTGCGCGTGTTGGTCATGTGCACGTGGACGCCGCTGAGCCCGTCGGCCTCCGGCCCGGCCCCCATCCCCCCGGCGATCGTCTCGTAGTAGGCGAACGGCGTCCCATCCGGCCAGGCCCCGCCGATGGTGAGGTTGTTCATCGTCCCCTGCGAGGCCGCCGGCACCCGCTCCGGCAGCGCCTGCGCCAGCGCCCCCAGCACCACGTCCACGATCCGCTGGGACGTTTCGACGTTGCCGCCGGCCACCGCCGCCGGACGCCGGGCGTGGACGAGGCAACCCGCCGGAGCCGTCACCACCACCGGCGCAAAGCACCCGGCGTTGACGGGAATGTCGTCGCTCGCCAGACAGCGGACGACGTAGTAGCAGGCGGACTCGGTGATGCTCAGCACGGCGTTCAGCGAGGCCGGCACAGCCGGCGAGGTCCCGGCGAAGTCGAACCGGATCGTCTCGCCCTCGATGTGCGCCACCACACGGATCGTCGCCTCGGCCTCATCGAGTTCCAGGCCGTCCTCGCAGGCATAGCTGCCGTCGGGCCAGTCGGCGATGGTAGCGCGCATGCGGCGTTCGCTGTAGGCACACAGATGCCCCGCGTAGGCCCGCACCTCGTCGGCGCCGTGTACGGCCATCAGCGCCGCCAGCCGCCGTTCGCCGACGGCGTGGGCCGCCTGCTGGGCCGCGAGGTCGCCGCGGCGCTCCTCGGGCGTGCGGACGTTCGCCAGCAGGAACCGCAGCAGATCGGCATCGAGCGTGCCGGCGCGGGCCAGCCGGACGGGCGGGATGACGATCCCTTCCTGGAAGAGCTCCGTCGAGAGCGGCAGCGAGCCGGGCGTCATCCCCCCCACGTCGGCATGGTGCGCCCGGCTGGCCACGAAGAACACGGGGGCGTCTCCGCCGGCCTCGAACACGGGCGAGATCATGGTGATGTCCGGCAGGTGCGTGCCCCCCTCGTAGGGGTCGTTCAGCACGACGAGGTCGCCCGGCGCCCAGTCCGTCACGTGCCGCAGGGCGGCCGCCACACTCGCCGGCATCGCACCGAGGTGCACGGGGATGTGGGCGGCCTGCGCGATGAGCCGCCCGGCGGCGTCGAACACCGCGCACGAGAAGTCGAGCCGTTCCTTGATGTTGGGCGAATAGGCCGTCCGCTGCAGCGTCAGCCCCATCTCCTCCGCCACACCGGCAAACCGGTGCCGGTAGAGTTCGAGGGTGATGGGATCGGAGAAGGTCGATGCGGGCATGAGCGGGTCGAAGGAACCGGGGCGAGGGTCGGGAGGCGCAGGTCGGGAGTGCGTGAGGGTGCGCCTCAGCCGTCGGGTGCTGTCAGGATGAGGTTTCCCCAGGCATCGACGCGAGCCTGCCAGCCGGGGAGGATCACGACGGTGGTATCGTACTGAAAGACGATGGCCGGGCCGGCCAGGCGATGGCCGTGGCGGAGGCGAGCGCGGTCGTAGCCGTCGGTGGGCGTGGGGCCGTCGGCGTCGAACCAGACGTCCTTCCGGCCGAGGTGCGCCACGGCGGCGTCGGTGGCGGCCGGCGGCTCGGGCGTCACGGGCGGCCGGGCGCCGGGCGCACGGCCCTGCACGCGGAGCGTCACGGCCTCGACGGGCGCCGACGGGTCGGCGTGGCCGTAGCAGCGGGCGTGGGCGTCGTGGAACGCCGCCGCGGCCGCCCGGAGGTGGTCCGCCGAGATCGGGAGGGCCAGGGGGACCGTCAGCTCGTAACTCTGCCCGGCGTACCGCAGATCGAGCGCGGCGGACAGCGCCGGGTCGAGGGCACCGTCGCGCCGGAGCACGGCCCGCACCTGCTCGCCCAGCCTCTCCGCCGTTTGCGCCAGCGGGGCCGGGTGCTCCATCAGCGCCGCCATCGGGCGGAGGACGGCGTGCGAGGCGTCGAAGACGAGGTCGGCCAGCAGCAGGCCCAGAGCGCTGAGGACGCCGGGCGTGGGGGGCACCAGGATCCGGCGGATGCCCAGCGCCGCGGCGACGTCGCAGGCATGCAGCGGCCCGGCCCCGCCGAACGGCACGAGCGTGTAGTCCCGCGGGTCGTGCCCCTGCTTGACGGATACGCGGCGCAGCGCCCGCTCCATGGTGGCATGCGCCACCCGCAACACGCCCAGGGCCGCCTCCTCGGCCGAGAGGTGCAGACGCTCGCCCAGCCGGGCCAGCGCCGCGCGGGCCGCGCCTTCGTCGAGGCGCATCGTCCCCGAACCGCCGAGGAACCGCCCCGCGTCCAGCCGGCCGAGGACCAGGTTGGCGTCCGTCACCGTCGGCACCGTCCCCCCTCGGCCGTAGCAGACCGGGCCGGGATCCGCGCCGGCGCTCTCCGGCCCGACGCGCAGCACCCCGCCGGCGTCGACGCGGGCCATGCTGCCACCACCGGCCCCGACGGTGTGGATATCGGTCGAGGGCAGACGCAGCGGCAGGCCGGCGATGCGGCCCTCGGCGGTCTGCGGGATCGATCCCGGACACAGCGCCACGTCCGTGCTGGTGCCACCCATGTCGAGGGTAAGCACCCGGGGCGCCTCGCCCCCGAGCGCCTGCCGCGCCCGTTCGAAGGCCCCCACGACCCCGCCGGCCGGGCCGCTCAGCACGAGCCGCGCCGCCTGCCGGGCCGCCTGCTCCAGCCCGATCGCTCCGCCGTTCGACTGCATCACCCGGATCGGCCGGTCGCCGAGCACGCGTTGCAGGCGCTGCAGGTAGCGCGCCACGAGCGGTTGCACATAGGCATTGATGACCGTCGTGGCGGTGCGTTCGTACTCGCGGTACTCCGGCAGGATGTCGCTGCTGAGCGAGCAGGACACCTCCGGCAGCCGCTCCTGCAGGAGGGCCGCCACCCGCTGCTCGTGGGCGGGGTGCCGGAAGGAGAAGAGCAGCACCACCGCTATGCTCTGCACCCCGTCCGCCGCAAGCCGCCCGGCGAGATCGGCCACCTGCGCTTCATCGAGCGGCGTCAGCACCGTTCCGTCGGCAGCCACACGCTCGCGTACGCCGAAGCGCCACGCAGCCGGCACCAGCGCGGGGGGGCGCGTCTGGCTGAGCCGGTAGAGGTGCGGGCGGTCCTGCCGGCCGATGGCGAGGACGTCCTCGAAGCCGGCCGTCGTCAGCAGCGCCGTCCGCGCGCCGCGCCGTTCCAGCAGCGCGTTCGTGGCCGTCGTCGTGCCGTGCACCACCGGCACCTCCGCCGCCACGCCCAGTTCGGCCATCCCCTGCCGCATGGCCTTGCTCTGGTCGTCCGGCGTCGTGGGCACTTTGTGTACCCGGATCGACCCGTCTACGAGCCAGACGAAGTCCGTAAACGTGCCGCCAACGTCGATGCCGAGGAGCTGCATGGAAGGAGAAAGCCGGGGTCCGGGGAGGAAGGTCGGGCGATGAACTTAGCCCGAAGCACCCCATTCACGCCAGCCCCTGCACGGGTGCGGAACCGCTACGCCGGGGCGTCCGACCCGTCGGCCTCCTGCTGCAACTCCCGGTGCCGGATATCGACCGCATCGATCAGGAAGACGATGTCCTCACCGATGTTCTTGATGTGGTCCGCGATGCGTTCGAGCGCCTTGGCGACCGAGAAGAGATGCGCCACGGCCTCCATGTGTTCGGGATGCGCCGCGCCGTAGGCCACCAGATCGTTGAAATCTTGCAGGTAGAGGCGGTCCACCTGCTGATCCTCGGCGATCACCTGCCGGGCCAGCAGTCGGTCCCGGCGGTGGAGGGCATCCTGCACCTTGCGAAACATGGAGCGAGCCACGTCGGCCATCTGTTCGAAGCGCGTGACGCGAAGCACCTCGGGCGCGGCGCAGAGGTGAGGGATGGCCCGCGCGATGTTCTTGCACTCGTCGCCGATGCGTTCGAGGTCCTTGTTGATCTTGGAGGCCGCGATGAGCATGCGCAGGTCGACGGCCACGGGCTGCTGCAGCGCCAGGATGCGCTCACACTGGCGGTCGATGGCCAGCTCCAGCGCGTCGATCTCCCGGTCCTGCTGCACCACCGCTTCGGCCCCGGTGCGGCTGCAGGCCAGCAGCGCGTTGACCACCTCGGCGAGTTGGGCTTCGACCAGCTGCATCATGCGGTCGAGCTGTTCGCGGAGCGTGCTGAGTTCCTCGTCCAGGTGGCGGTACGTGGGCATGGGTCGTCGTAGGTCGTGAGATCCGGGCCGGCAGGGTTCAGCCGAAGCGGCCGGTGATGTAGTCCTCGGTACGCTGGCGGGCAGGGTGCGTGAACAGCGCCTCGGTTTCGTCCATCTCGATGAGTTCACCGAGGTAGAAGAACGCCGTCTCGTCGCTGATCCGCGCCGCCTGCTGCATGTTGTGTGTAACGACGACGACCGTATAATGCTCCTTGAGCTGGAGGATGGTCTCCTCCAGTTTGCTGGTGGCGATGGGGTCCAGGGCGCTGGCCGGCTCGTCCATGAGCAGCACGTCCGGCTCGACGGCCAGGGCCCGTGCGATGCAGAGGCGTTGCTGCTGCCCGCCGGAGAGGCCGTAGGCATTGTCATTGAGCCGGTCCTTGACCTCGTCCCAGAGCGCGGCCTGCCGCAGGCAATGCTCCACCAGTTCGTCCATGTTGCCCCGGTAGCCGTTGATGCGCGCGCCCCAGGCGATGTTCTGATAGATCGACTTGGGGAACGGGTTGGGCTTCTGGAACACCATCCCCACCCGGCGGCGCAGCACCACGGGGTCGGCCTCGTGGATGTCGGCGCCATCGAGCAGCACCTGGCCCTCGTGGCGGGTTCCGGGGATGAGCTCGTTCATCCGGTTGAAGCACCGGAGCAGCGTGCTCTTCCCACAGCCGGAAGGGCCGATGAACGCCGTCACCCGCCGGGCCCGGATCTGCATCGAGATGCCCTTGAGCGCCGGCTTCTCTCCGTACCAGAAGTGCAGGTCATGCACCTCGATCTTGACCTTGTCGGCGTGGCACGGCGAGGGGCCGTCCGGGCGAGGGGCCGGTGCCTGCCCGTCCTTGCGGGCGACTTCGGTGGGCGATGCGGTGTTGGGCTGTTCCATGACGTCTTGCTCGGCGGCGCGCCTCAGAGCGCCCGTTTCTTGTCGAAGTGGTTACGCAGCAGGATCGCGCTGAGGTTCATCAGGAAGAGGAAGACCATCAGCACGATGATGGCGGCCGCGGCCAGTTCCTGGAACGCCGCCTGCGGCCGGGTGGTCCAGTTGAAGATCTGGATGGGCAGGACGGTGAACGGGTCCATGACCGACTCGGGCAGGAAGGCGATGAACGTGAGGGCCCCGATCATGATCAGCGGGGCCGTCTCGCCCAGCGCCCGGCTCAGCGCCAGGATCACCCCGGTGAGGATGCCGGGGGAGGCAATGGGAAGGAGGTGGCTCCAGATGACCTGCGAGCGGGTGGCCCCCAGCGCGTAGGCACTCTCACGAATCCCGGAGGGCACGGCCCGCAGCGCCTCCTGCGTGGCGATGACGATCACCGGCAGGATCAACAGCGCCATCGTCAGCGACCCCGCCAGCAGGCTGCGCTCCAGCGCCATGAACCGCACGAACAGCCCCAGCCCCAGGATCCCGTAGATCACCGACGGAATGCCGGCCAGGTTGGCGATGTTGACCTGGATCACCCGCAGGAACCACCCGCGCGGGGCGTACTCCTCCAGGTAGACGGCTGCCCCGACCCCCAGCGGCACGGCGAACAGGGCCGTAAGCCCCATCATCCACAGCGACCCGACGATGGCGGACTTGATGCCGGCCTCCTCGGGATTGCGCGACGGGAACGAGGTCAGAAAGCCCCAGTCCAGCCACCGGAGCCCTGTCACCGTCACGTCCACCAGCAACGTCAGCAACACCAGCAGGCCAAAGACGGTGGCCAGGAAGAACAGGCACAGCATGACCGTGCCGAAGCGTTTGCGCTGTGCCAGGCGCAGATCGAACTGGGATTCGGTGGCGGTGACAGGCATCTCAGTACGACTCCTTGAAGCGCCGGATGACCGCGTTGGCGCCGAGGTTCATGCCCAGGGTGATCAGGAACAGCACGAGCCCGACGGCAAAGAGGCTCTGATAGACGACCGTGCCCTGCGGCGTGTCGCCCAGGCTGACCTGCACGATGAAGGCCGTCATGGTCTGGATGGAGCCGGTGGGGTCGAGCGTCAGGCGGGGGGTGGCTCCGGCCGCCAGCGTCACGATCATCGTCTCGCCGATGGCGCGGCTGAGCGCCAGGATGAAGCTGGCGATGATCCCGCTGAGGGCCGCCGGCAACAGGATCCGCGTGACCACCTCCAGCTTGGTCGCGCCCAGGGCATACCCGCCTTCGGCCAGCGCACGCGGCACGGCGCGGAAGGCATCCTCGCTCAGCGACGCCACCATCGGGATGATCATGATCCCCACGACGATGCCGGCACTCAGCGCGTTGAACACCTGGAGCTGCGGCAGCACGCGTTGCAGCAGCGGCGTGACGAACGTGAGGGCGAAGTACCCGTAGACGACCGTCGGCACCCCGGCCAGGAGCTCCAGCCCGGGTTTCAGGATGCGACGCACCGGCGCCGGCGCGTACTCCGCGATGTAGATGGCGCTACAGAGCCCCAGCGGCAACGCCACCAGCGCCGCGATCACCGTCACCAGCAGCGTCCCGCTCAACAGCGGCCAGATGCCGAAGTGCTTGTCGGCAAACTGCGGCGTCCACTCCGTATCCAGGAAGAACTGCCGGAAGGAGACCTGCTGAAAGAACGCGATCGACTCGCCCAGCAGCACCCCGGCGATGCCGAGCGTGGTGAAGATGGTCAGCACGGCCGACAGGCCGAGCACCCACTTGATGATCCGTTCCCGCGGGCTGTTGTACAGGTTGGCCTGCAGCAACGGCGACCCCGAGCCTTCTCCCGATGGGACACGCTTCATGACGATCGGGGCTTACTGTTCAGCGGCCGGGGCCTCCTCCTGCGCGGCCCGCTCCATGCGCAGCAGATCCTGCACGCGGACGCCCACCTGCGATCCCTCGCCGGCGAAGATGCTGCCCGTGACGCCCTGATGGAAGCGCTCGAGCGCCAGCTCATACGCCTCGTCGGACAGGGCCACGTAGCCCACTTCACGGGCCAACTGCGTGGCGTTCTGCAGGTAGAACTCGACGAACGCCTTCACCGCTGGATCCTCGGCCCGGTCGGCCCGGACGTAGATGAAGACCGGGCGGGCCAGCGGCTGGTAGGTGCCGTTCTGCACCGTCTCGGCGTCGGGCAGGATGCAGCCCTCGCCGTTGTCCGGGTTGCCGTCGTCCACGCCGATGAGCTTCAGGCGGTCCGTGTTCTCCTCGTAGTAGGCATACGGGATGAAGCCGAGCGCGTTGACATCGCCACTGATCCCCTGCACCAGCACGTTGTCGTCCTCGCTGGCGGTGAAGTCCGTGCGGCTGGCGCCCTCCTCCCCGACGATGGCCGCCGTGAAGTAGTCGTACGTGCCGCTGTCGGTGCCGGCGCCGTAGAGGTGCAGTTCCCGGTTCGGGAAGGACGGGCGGATCTGGTTCCAGTTGGTGACGGTGCTGTTCGGCTCCCAGACGCGCCGCAGCTCCTCCACCGTCAGGCACTCGGCCCAGTCGTTCTGCGGGTTCGCCACCACGGCCAGGCCGTCGTAGGCCACCGGCAGCTCGATGTAGTCGACGCCGTTCTGCTCGGCCAGCGCCTGCTCGCTCGGCTTGATCGGACGCGAGGCGTTGCTGATGTCCGTCTCCCGGCGGAGAAACTTGGAGAAGCCGCCCCCGGTCCCGCTGACGCCGACGGTCACACGCACGCGGGGATGCGCTTTCATGAATTCCTCGGCCACCGCCTCGGTCAGCGGGTAGACCGTGCTGGAGCCGTCCACGGCCACGCTCCCGGTGAGTTGCCCTTCGGCGGCCGGCCCGTCGCCCGAGCCGCAGCCGGAGAGCACCAGGAACACCAACAGGAGCAGAGCGGGAAACGACCGTCTTCCGACGCGTTTCCGGTAAGACCGATGAGTCATGATCGGTGTGGGGTAAGATGAAGCAAGACAGGCAGCCCCGGAAGCACGTTCGCACAGGGCTATGGCGCTTAATGTACCATTCTTTCGGGGCCCTTGTATCAATGCACTACGAAGAACGCAAGCGGCTACGTTATCAAATCGTTAATCAACGGGATCGGCTCCGCGGGTCCGTCCGCCCGGCCGGCTTTCCCCGGCCCACATCCCGGAAGATGTCCTCCGGGTCCCCCTTGTACTCGCGCACCAGCGCGTCGGAGATGATCTCCATCAGCGAGCGAATCGTCTCGTCCTGGTCGTCGTTGATCACGATGGGGACCTGGAGCCGGTCCGCCTGAGACAACATAAAGTTTTGCAGCCGCCAGATCACGTCGAAGTATTCCAGGTAGGATTCGAGGCGGCGGCTCGTGACCTGCTGGCTTCGCCCCTGGAGCCGTTTCCGCAGTTGCTTCTTCTTGAGCACGGCCAGCACCGCCGGCACGACCACCGCCGAGGTCACCTTCATCAGGCGGCGCTGCAGGATCGGGTTGAGGTGAACGCCTTCGAGGATCAGCGACACCTTCTCGCGCTCGGCCCGCTTCATCACCCCCTCGATGCCCACCCCCACCTGCTCGGCCTGCGTCAGGTAGCCGTCGATCATGTCCGGCTCGAACGGGGTGCCTTCATCGCCCCGCGCCGGCAGGACCCGCCAGGCGTTGAACGACGACGTGTGCAGCGTGGGGAGCAGACGCTGCGGCAGCATCAGGCGCATCACCTCGCGCAGCATGTCGGTGGACTGGATGCGGGCGATGTTCAGCCGGTGAGCCACCTCCGAGCTGATGGTGCTCTTGCCGCTGCCCGTGGTGCCACCGACGAGCAGGATCAGCGCTCGGCCGCTGCGGGCAAACTCGATCCACACCAGATAGCGATGCGCCGCCTCGGCGCCCACCCGGTCCAGCAGGTGGCGGTAGGTCAGCTCGGCCAGCTCCATCGACGTGAGCCGGGTCCGCCCCGACTGGATCAGCGCCTGCTCGATCTCGGTGGTGATCTGGTAGCTCTGCTCGGCCGGCAGGGCGCACGTCTCCAGCGTCTGGGCCAGGATGCCCTTCGAGAACGGCTGCGGTTGCCCCTCCACGTCCTCGATCCGTATCACGACGGGCTTGCCGCGGACGAGCAGGTAGCGCTCGCGCACGGCATCGAGCCCCTTGCGCGCCAGATACTCGGCCACGACGCGCTTCAGCTCGGCGGCGGTGATGTCGGCCTCCGAGCCCCGCAGCGTGATGTCGGCCTCGGCCCAGAGGCTCTCGCGCACCTCGTTCGCTACGTCGTACGCCTCATCGAACGGCAGGCCGGCGCGCTGCAGCGAGCGCGTCAGAATGCCCCGCAGGTAGGGCACCCGGCTCTCCTCCACCGGGTCGATGACGTACAGCCTGGGGGGCTTTCCTTCGGTTTTCATGGGCCGCCGCGGTCCTCCTGTGCGATCGTTTCTGGGCGCGGAAACAATATATTCCCGCCGCATTCCCCGCACCACTCCGGGCGGTGAAGATGCCTCAAGAACCGCTAGCCGGAGCCCCCGGGCGCGGCCGGCCGGCGAGGCCCACCCTGCACCGCCCCTCGACGCCCGGCCCCGGCGCTTTGTCTCGACGCTCCGCCGCGTTGCGCCTGAGCCGGGCACGTCCTATCATACGCCCCATGCCGCGCTGCATGCTTCCATCCCCTGCAGATCGGCGTTCGCCCCGATCCCGTCACGGCCTGTGCCCCGGTGCATGATCGCGCCCGACCGGCATAGCGCCGCAGGGACTCGTCGCCTCTCGCCGGATGCGACGACCGGCGCGGCCCCGCTCCCTCGCTGGCATCCGCTGTCGTACTGGCTCGGCCGGGTGCGGCCGGTCTGGCATCCGCTGGCCTTCTGGCTATCCCGGCGCGGCGTCCACCCGATGCGGCCGGCCTGGCGCCCGCTGGCGGCGTACCTGCCGGCCCATCCCCCCGGCCGGCCTCGCCCCTACCGCGTCTACCGGATCTACCACGAACCCCGACGGCCGGCATGACACCCGCCCGGCCTCCCCGCTCCATGACGATCAGCATCCTCGGCTGCGGCTGGCTCGGGCTCCCGCTGGCCCGTCACCTCATCGCCCGGGGGCACCGCGTCCGGGGCTCGACGACGACGCCCGCCCGCCTGGATACCCTGGCCGAGGCCGGCATCACGCCGTACCTGCTCACGCTCGACCCCTCCCTCACCGGCAGCCCCGTGGGCGACTTCTTCGCCGCCGACGCGCTCGTCCTGAACATCCCCCCCGGCCGCCGTCGCCCGGACGTGGAAACCTACCACGCCCGGCAGATCGCCTCGGTCTGCGACGAACTGCGCTTCAGCCCCATCGACTTCGTCGTCTTCGTCAGTTCGACGTCCGTCTACCCCGACCTGAACACGACGGTGGTCGAGACGGACACGACGCAGCCGCCCGAGTCGGCCTCGGGGCGGGCGCTGCGGGCCGCCGAGGAACGCCTCCGCGCCGACACCCATTTCGACACGACGGTGCTGCGCTTTGGCGGGCTCTATGGCTACGACCGGCAACCCGGGCGCTTCCTGGCCGGCCGCACCGGCCTCGACAACGGCGGCGCCCCCGTCAACATGCTGCACCGTGACGATGCCGTCGGCATCATCGACGCCGTCCTGACCGGGAACGTGCGCGGCGAGATCTTCAACGCCGTCGCGGACGAGCACCCCTCGCGCGCGGACTTCTACACGCGCAAGGCCCTGGAGGCCGGCCTGGAGCCGCCCACCTTTGCCGATCGGGCGGCCACGGCCTTCAAGCGGGTCAGCAATGCCCGGCTCAAGCAACGCCTCGGCTACGTCTTCCGCCACCCGGACCCGCTCGCCCCGGCTCCGTACCGTGCCGGCGCTGCCGGTGCCCCGGCTCCGGCATCATGACCATGTTGCAACGATGGCGTCGGACGCCGCTTCGAGGCGGACCCGCCCCGGACGGCCCCGGTGTAATGGGAACGCCCGCCCGCCTACCAAACGGGCACGCCCTTTCTCCACGAGCACCCGCCCGACGACCATGCCGACCCAAGCCCCCACCCTGACGGACACGCTGAGCGCTCGCTACCAGACCGTGCGGGCGGCCACGCACGCGCTGACGGACACGCTGGAAACCGAGGACTTCGTCGTCCAGACGATGACCGACGTCAGCCCGACCAAGTGGCATCTGGCCCATACGACCTGGTTCTTCGAGACGTTCGTCCTGAAGCCCCACGCGCCGGGCTATCGGGCCTTCCACCCGCGCTATGCCTACCTGTTCAACTCGTACTACGTGCAGGCCGGCGAGCGGCATTGCCGGGACAAGCGCGGCTACCTCTCCCGCCCGACCGTCGAGGAGGTCTTTGCCTACCGGGCCTACGTGGACGAGCACATGGAACGCTTCCTGCTCACCCTGGACGATGCGCAGCGGGATACGGTCGAGCCCCTGGTGACGATCGGGCTGCACCACGAGCAGCAGCACCAGGAGCTGATGCTGACGGACATCAAGCACGTGCTGTCGGTCAACCCGCTACGGCCGGCTTTTCGGCCGCAGCGGGCGCGCCCGGAAGGCCGCGTGCCCGACCTGGCCTGGCACCCCGTGGAGGGCGGCCTCTACGAGATCGGCCACGACGGAGACGGCTTCGCCTACGACAACGAAGGCCCGCGCCATCGGTACTATCTGAACGATTTCCTGATCGCCAACCGCCTCGTCACCAACGGCGAGTTCATGGCGTTCATCGAGGACGGCGGCTACCGGCGGCCCGAACTGTGGCTCTCGGCAGGCTGGGCGACCGTCGCCGAGCAGGGCTGGACGGCCCCGTTCTACTGGGAGCGGATCGACGGGGCCTGGCACCACTTCACCCTGGGCGGCCTGCAACCCGTCGACCCGGCCGAGCCGGTCTGCCACGTCAGCTACTTCGAGGCCGACGCCTACGCCCGCTGGGCCGGAGCACGCCTGCCCACGGAGCAGGAATGGGAGGTGGCCTGCCGGGACCTCCCCATCGCCGGCAACTTCGTCGAATCCGGGTATCTACACCCCACACGGGCCGGCACCGACGGCGGCGACGGGCTGCTGCAGGCCTTCGGCGACGTCTGGGAGTGGACGCGCAGCCAGTACGAACCCTATCCCGGCTACGCCCCCGACCCCGGCGCGCTGGGCGAGTACAACGGCAAGTTCATGTGCAACCAGTTCGTCCTGCGCGGCGGGTCCTGTGCCACGCCGGCCTCCCACATCCGCCCGACCTACCGCAACTTCTTCCCGCCGGACGCCTGCTGGCAGTTCACCGGCCTGCGCCTGGCACGAGACGCCCGGTGACACCCCGCCGGCCCCGGTGCCCCCGCCCCCGATCCCACACCCCTCCTCGCACCCGGCATGCTCGCACCCGACGAAACCGTCACGCTGTATGACTTCGAGCCCCGCGTCGATACCTTCCGCGAGGCCGTCGTCGCCGGGCTGTCGCAGTCTCCCCGATTCATCCCCGCCAAGTTCTTCTACGACGCCCGCGGCTCGCATCTCTTCGAGCAGATCACGGAACTGGAGGCCTACTACCCGACCCGCACCGAGATCGCCATCCTGGAGGCCCACATGGCCGCCATCGTCGAGCGCATCGGGCCGCGGGCGATGCTCGTGGAGTACGGCAGCGGCAGCAGCCGCAAGACCCGCCTGCTGCTCGACCACCTGATCGACCCGGCCGGCTACGTCCCCATCGACATCTCCCGCGAGCACCTGCTCGCCTCCGCCCGGGCGCTCGCACGCCGGTTCCCCGACCTGCCCATCCTGGCCGTCTGTGCCGATTACATGGACGACGTGCCGCTGCCCCGCCCCGAAGGGCCGGTGAACCGGATCGTCGCCTTCTTCCCCGGCTCGACGATCGGCAATCTGGAGCCGGACGACGCCGTGGCCTTCCTGCGCCACGTCGCCGGGGTGGTCGGGCCGGGTGGAGGGCTGCTCATCGGCGTGGACCTGCAGAAAGACGCGCGGGTGCTGGAACGCGCCTACAACGACGAACATGGCGTGACGGCGGCCTTCAACCTCAACCTGCTGGCACGCATCAACCGCGAACTGGAAGGCACCTTCGACCTCGAAACCTTCCGCCACCACGCGTTTTACAACGCCGAGCAAGGCCGCATCGAGATGCACCTGGTCAGCCGGATCGACCAGACGGTCTGCCTGGGCGACGGCCCGTGCTTCGACCTGGTGGCCGGCGAGACGATCCGCACCGAGTACTCCTACAAGTACACCCTGGAGGGCTTCGCAGCCCTGGCCGAGCGGGCGGGCTTCCACGTCGAGACGGTCTGGACCGACCCGCAGGCCTTCTTCAGCCTGCAGTTCCTGCACGCCTGACGGCGGGATGAATCTCCGCGGGATTCTCCCCGCCCCCTTCCACGTGTCCGGCGGGCTTCGTACCCTTCCGCCAGGGCCGCCACGACGGCCGGCCCCTCTCTCATCCGACTGCCCGACGCCATGATCCACGCCTGGCACGACGTCCCCGTCGGCGACGAAGCCCCGGAGCTGTTCAACGCCCTGATCGAGATTCCGCAGGGGTGCAAGGTCAAATACGAACTCGACAAAGACACCGGCCTGCTGCGGGTCGACCGCGTGCTGTACTCGTCGGTCATCTACCCGGACAACTACGGCTTCATCCCGCGCACCCTGGGCGACGACAACGACCCGCTCGACGTGCTCGTGGTGATGCAGGAGGCCGTCGTCCCGCTCAGCATCCTGACCGTCCGCCCGATCGGGATGATGACGATGGTGGATCAGGGCCAGAACGATGAGAAGATCATCTGCGTCCACACCGACGACCCGGCCTACAACGGCTATTACCACATCTGGGAACTGCCGGAGCACCGCCTGCGCGAGTTGAAGCGGTTCTTCGAGGACTACAAGAAGCTCGAGGACAAGGAGGTGCGCGTGCACGACTTCCTCGGGCCGGACAAGGCGCGTGGCGTCGTGGCCCGCGGCATCGAGCGCTACCGGCGGCTGGTGGCGCCGAAGATCAAGCAGGAGCGGGCGCAGAAGGACTTGCTCCGGGCGCGGGCCGCCGCCGAACTGGAAGAGCACGAGGACGGCGGGGAGGCGGCCGCCTGAGGCTACCGTGGCGGCGCCAACGGCCTCCGATGACCGGGCCTGAACACCGGGCGGGCATGCACGCCGGCGGGGCGATGCCGTTCAGAACAGGACGGCGGTGAGCAGGAGGGAGTGGTTCCAGCTCGGCACCTGGCCCGGGATGCGGCCTTCCTCGACGCCGTAGTAGGCATAATCGAGTTGCAGGAGGCCCAGGCGGAGCCCGGCGCCGAAGGTGGTGTAGCCCTGAGAGAGCCCCAGCCGCAGGGCGAGCAGATCCGACAGACGGGCCTGCACCCCCATCCGCAGATGCGCCGTGAAGGTCTGCTCGATGCGCGGCTGCCGGTAGCCCACATAGTCGAGCGCGATGCCCGTCTCTTTGATGAGGCCCCCGAGCGCCGGCGTGGTGTAGGCCAGCCCCACACGCGACGAACCGTGCAGGGCATAGCGGTCCATCGCCAGCATCCGTTCCATGGCGATGGCCACCGGGTCGTCCTGCGCGTCGTCGCCGATCAGGCTACGGCGGTAGGCATAGTCGAAGTCGCTCGCGAGCACGTCGTAGAGCGCCACGCCGAAGCGCAGCGTGCCGGGGACGGGCACGACGTCGAGGTCGTAGAGCAGCCCCAGGTCGAGCCCGAACGAGGTGGCCTCGAAGAGGTAGAGGTGTTCGTCCGGGGAGATCGTGTCGATCGGTTTGGCCTTGAGCGTGAGGTAGCGCCGGGTATACTTGGCCGTCAGCCCCGCCGAGAACCCCTGGACGCCGAAGCGGCCGAAGTCGATCGCCGCCGCGGCCACGCCGATGAGATCGCCCTGCCCCTTGAGGTCGACGGCCGGGATGCCGGCTCCGCCGTCTTCGGCACGGTAGCGGGCGACGCTGGTGGCGAAGAGGCCGGCGCCAAGCCCGACGCCCCCCGCCTGCATCAGCACCGAGGGCAGCAGCAGATCCCCGTTGACGAGCGTGCGGGTCCGGCCAAGGGCGAACACCTCGTCGTAGAGGGCTTCCAGCTCGTCGCTGCTCAACTCGTCCAGCCCCCGCTCGATGGCCGGTTCCAGCTCATCCCGGTAGAATGTGTATTGATCGACGGTGTTGGAGGTCAGCGTGCCGCGCAGCCCCACGAGCGTCACGCGGGGCCGCAGCGGAGCCACCCGGGCCAGGTGAGCGGGGTTGTAGAAGAAGACGGTGGCCCGCGTCGGGAACGCGACGGTGGCATCGCCCATGCCGAGGGCCTGCGGGGTCTGAACGAAAGCCCGGGAGGTCTGGGAATAACTCTGCGCCCGGGCGGGCCAGGCCAGCGCCAGCAGCAGGCCGGCAGCCAGGATCACGCGAACCAGCCGATCCATGTGGAACGAGATGACGACGGTGGGTGAGAAGGAAAACGAACGACGGGACAGCCGGCTACGATCCACAGCCCAGCTCGGCCAGCTCGACGGCCAGGCGATCGTAGGCGTCACGCGCCTCGCCGGCGATCGAGGCGGCGGCCGTCTCCGCATCGAGCCCGAGCAACGCCACGCGAGCCTCCAGCAGCTCCACGGCCTGGAGCAGGTCGTCCATGGCACAGGCTGCTGCCTGCTTCACGGCCAGGATGAGTTCGGGGCTCTCGGCGCAGAACCCGAGGTAGGCCGGACCGCCGCCGGCCGGAATCACCCGGTACCAGACGGCCCGGTTCAGCCCGGCCTCCACCACGTCGATGTAGGCCCGCGTCAGATAGGCGACGGACAGCACGAAGAGGCGGCTCTGGATCTCCTGCTCCCCGTAGCCGAGCCCCTTCAGCCGCTCGATCCCGGACTGGATCCCCGCCGGCGTTCGATCCGGGAACTGGAAGACGTCGTTGAGCAACCCGATGACACGGTCCAGCACCGCCCGCTTGTCCCGGATCGCCTGGAACGTCGCGGTTTCCATCACCACTTCCTGCCGGCGTTCGTCTCCCCGGGCATCGAAGCTGCAAAATGTGCCGGTTCCCTTTCCGGCCGACGGCACATCCGTCGCATCGAGCTGGCCGAGCAGGTCGGAGGCGATGCGGTCGAGCGTGAGCACGCTGATGTCGTGGGCTCGTAGCAGCGCCGAAGCCAGGGCCGAGCGGATGTCCGCCGCCAGGCGGGGATCGTCGGGGTCGCGGGCGAGGGCGCGTTCGAGGTAGCGGACGGCCTTGTCCGGCTCGCCGGAGCGCAGGGCGAACGCGGCATCCTGCAACAGGATCTCGGGGTCGTCACTCCCGCCCTCTTCGTAGAAGCCCTCAAACACGTTACAGCCGGCGAAAACGCCGACGCCGAGGAGGCCGAAGGCGAAAAGGAACGCCGGCGCGAGCAAGCGGTGCGAAATCATACGGTGCCTGAATAGCATCGCCGATGCCCGAAGCAGCGGCGGTATCGTAGCGGATGTAACCGGGTGGGTGGCCGCCCCGCCGGGGAACGGCGGCGGATGGTCTCTATACAACCCGGAGTCACTTCGTAACCCAATCGTCTGCACGATCCGGGGGTGGCATCGGGTCAGGCAAGCTTCGTGCCCGTATTTCTCCGTCATTTTTTTGCTGTCGTTACGCAGAAGGTGCGGGTCGCCATCTCCCCAGCGGGGTCCTGCCACGAAGCGAAAGAGCCGAACCTGGGCGGCTTCATGGCCTCCCGCGTTACGCCTTTTTTTACAAACGATGACCACCGTTGACCGCCTCGACGCCGTATCGGGACCGTCACAACGCCGGTCGACCGGCTCCCCGCCATGCGCTCGCCTCACACCATCGGTCTCGTGCTCCTCGGCCTCGTGCTGCTACCGATCGGCGCCTACGTGGCGTACGAAGTGCGGTCGCTGAGCGACAACGAGGCCCTCATGGCCTCGATCTACGAGCGCCAGTTGGAAGCCATCCTGTTCTCGATCAACCAGCATGCCTGGACCGTCACCGACGGCTGGGCGCATGAGATCGACGGCGTGCTGGCCGCCGCGCCGGGGGCGTCGCCCGAGGCCTTCGGACGCTTCCTCGACACCCACGCCGCCCTGCGGGCCCTGGTGCTGACCGACAGCCAGATCACCCGCCTGCACGTCGTGCAGCGCCCGGGCGAGACCGGCCTGCCGGCGCTGCGGGACCCCCTGACGCCGGCCGCCGTGCAGCGCCTGCTGGAACGCCGGCGCGCCGGATACCGGAAGGTGGAACCCGTGCGCCTGCCCCGGGCCGACGGCCCCGACGAGCAGATCCTCCTGCTCTTCGCCCCCGAGACCCCCTCGGCCGGCATCCACGCCGTCGGGCTGGTGCTCGACGCCCGCCGCTTCGTCCGGGACGTCCTGGCTCCGAAGCTGCAGGAGGTGGCACGGGAGCAGTTCGTGCTCGGGATCTTCGAACCGGGCACGGCAGCCCCCCTCTACAGCACCGAACCGCTCGCCCGCAGCGAGTTGCGACGCGAACGCTCGATCTGGCTCTTCCCCGCCTACGTCCTCGGCGTGCGCCCCCGGGGCGCCACCATCGAGGAAGTCGTGCAGGAGCGTTTCCGGCAGAACCTGCTGCTCGTCGTGCTGATGGGGCTGGTGCTGCTGGCCGGCGTCGGCATCGTCTACCGCAGCATCCGGCACGAACTGACCCTGGCACAGATGAAGTCCGACTTCGTCTCGAACGTCTCGCACGAGCTGCGCACCCCGCTCTCGCTGATCCGGATGTACGCGGAGACGCTGGAGCTGGACCGCGTCCGCTCGGACGAGAAGCGCAGGGCCTATTACCGCATCATCAGCCGGGAGGCCGAGCGGCTGACGCGGCTGGTCAACAACATCCTGACCTTCTCCCGGATCGAAGCCGGACGGGAAACCTACGCCCGCGCCCCGCTGCACCTGAACGAGGTGGTGCAGGACGTGCTGACCCTCTACGACGTCCCTCTACGCACCCAGGGCTTCCGCACCGAGGTGCGCCTGGCCGACGACCTGCCGGCGCTGGAAGGCGACCGCGAGGCGCTCATGGAAGCTGTGATCAACCTGATCGACAATGCCGTCAAGTACAGCGACGCGGAGCCCTTCCTGGGCGTGGCGACGTCCCGGCACGGCCGCGAGGTCGTCCTGGACGTCGCCGACCGGGGTGCGGGCATCCCGGCCGAGGCGCTGGACCGGATCTTCGACAAGTTTTACCGGGTCTCGACCGGGCTGGTGCACACCACGAAAGGCACCGGCCTGGGCCTGGCCCTCGTCCACCACATCGTGCAAGCCCACGGCGGACGCATCGAGGTGGAGAGCCGCCTCGGCCAGGGCACCCGCTTTCGCCTGCGCTTTCCCGTGCCCGCCACCGCCGGCGCCGTCCTCCCCTCCTGACACCCCTCGCCCCCTCTGCCCATGCCTTCCCGTATCCTGATCATCGAAGACGAGCCCCAGATGCAAGAGGGGCTGAAAGACAACCTGGAGTTCGAAGGCTACGAGGTCGACGTGGCCGGGGACGGGCGCAGCGGCCTGGAGCGCCTGCTGGCAGCGCCCTACGACCTCGTCCTCCTGGATGTCATGCTCCCCCACCTCTCCGGCCTCGACGTCTGCCGGCAGGCCCGCGCACGGGGCGCGACCATGCCCATCATCATGCTCACGGCCAGGGGCGAGGAGATCGACAAGGTGCTCGGGCTCGAGCTGGGCGCGGACGACTACGTCACCAAGCCCTTCAGCCTGCGCGAACTGCTCGCCCGCGTCAAGGCGGTGCTGCGGCGTGCCCCGGCCGGCGAACCCGCGCCCGACACACCCCCTGCCCCACAACGGCTGGGGCGGCTGTCCGTCTCCTTCGACCGCTACCAGGCTACGTGCGACGGCAAACCGGTCGCCATGACGCACCTGGAGTTCGAGGTCCTCCGCTACCTCGTCGAGCGCCCGCACCAGACCATCAGCCGCGACCGGCTGCTCACCGACGTGTGGGGCTACGACGCGCAGCCGACCACCCGCACCGTCGACAACTTCATCCTGAAGCTGCGCCAGAAGATCGAGGACGATTCCGCACACCCCCGGCACATCCTGACGGTCCACGGCGTCGGGTACAAGTTCGTGCCCTGACATCCTTTGACATTTCTCGATCCCGGCATGACAACCGGGGGTGTTTGCCGGCGTAGGTTGAGCGGCAGGATCGCCTTACGAACCGATCCGTTCACCAACCGGCCGTCCGGACACGGCCTCTCCCTCCATGACCTGTGCCTCCCTTGCGCGCGCCCTGCTGATGCTCACGCTGGCGCTCGCGCCCCTCGCCGCCCCGTCCCCGGCCCAGCCCTCCGAGGAGTGGGAACGCCTCATCGACCTGCGCGGCCCCTGGCGCTTCGACATCGGCGACGCGCCCGAACGGGCCGAACCCGAGTACGACGACCGGAACTGGGAGGCCCTCTTCGTCCCGGCCCGCTGGGAGGACGAAGGCTTCTTCGGCTACGACGGCGTTGCCTGGTACCGCAAACGCGTGGTCATCCCGGCCGATCTCGCCGGACGGGCGCTCTTCCTGCACCTCGGCCGCATCGACGACATCGACGAGGTCTACGTCAACGGCCTGTTCGTAGGCCGCACCGGCACCTGGGCCCCGCACTACCAGACGGCGTACCACGTCTATCGCATCTACCAGCTCCCGGCCGACGTGCTGCGCTTCGGCGAGGAAAACGTCATTGCCGTGCGCGTCTACGATCACGGGCTCGAAGGCGGCATCCTCGAGGGCCGGATCGGCATCTATGAGAATCGCGCCCTCCCCCGTTTCGCGCTCGACCTCGCCGGCCGCTGGCAGATGCAACCCGGCGACGACCCCGCCTGGCGGGATACCTACGGCGACAAAACCGCCTGGACGACCGTCACCGTCCCGGCCACCTGGGAGCCCCAGGGGTTCGACGGCTACGACGGGTATGCCTGGTACCGCAAACGCTTCTGGGTCCCGGAGAACCTCGACCCGGACGACCTGGTCCTGATGCTCGGTAAGATCGACGACCTGGACGAGACATTCCTCAACGGCCGGCCGATCGGCCACACGGGCGCCATCGACGAGGCCCGAGTGGAGGGGCACGAGTGGCAGATCGTGCGGGCCTATCCCGTCCCGCCCGGCCTGCTGCGCCCCGGAGCCTACAACACCCTGGCCGTCCGCGTCTACGACGGCATGATCGACGGGGGGATCTTCGAAGGCCCCATCGGCCTGGTCACCCGCCGCGAGGCCGCCCGCTGGATGGAACGCACCCCGCCCCCGCCGGACGCGCCTTCCTCCGCGAAAGGCTTCTGGCGCTGGCTGTGGGACCGGATCGACGCACCGGACGGGCATCACCGGCGCTATTGAGGACCGGAGGGCGTGGGCGCAACCCGGCGGCGCGCTCGGGGTAGGAGGCTATGCTCTCTGCCGCCGTCCGCTCGTATGAAACGCCTGCTCCTGATCGGACTTCCGCTGCTGGTGCTGCTGGCCGGCCTCGGCCTGGCTGGCGTCAACCACCACTTCCTCCGCCAGATCCGATCCTACCCGCCGGTCACGCTCGCCGCTCCTTACGAGGACCCCCGCCTGATCGAGGAGTTCGCCCTGGAGGGCCGCCGCACCCCCGCCGACTTCGGCGTGGCGGACTGGCGCACCGAGCGCTATGCCTCCGCCTGGGACGGGCTGACGCTGGAGGGCTGGTTCATCCCGGCCCGTGACTCCACGGCCCGCCGGGCCCTCGTCTTCGCCCACGGCCGCTGGTCCAACCGCCTCAAACCCCTCAGCTACCTGACGCTCTGGCGCGAGACGGGGCTGGACAGCCTCTACCACGTCTTCCTGCCGGACCTGCGCAACTCCGGCGCCTCGGACCCCGCCGAAACCGGCATGGGCTACGAGTTCGCCGAGGATCTGTATTTCACGCTGCGCCACCTCCACGCCACACACGGCATCGACCGCTTCGTCGTCTACGGCTTCTCCATGGGGGCGATGGGCACGGCCGTGCTGCTCGACCGCCCGGACCTCCGCGCCGGGCTGGACTCGCTCGGCCTCACCATCGAGCGGGTCGTGCTGGACAGCCCCCTGAGCAACGTGGAGGCCAGCATCCGGCGGGGCGCCGCACGGCAGGGCGTGCCCGGCCCCGTCGCCGACCTCGCCCTGGCTTCGTTCGACCGGACGATCGACGGCTACCTCCCTCGCCTGCGGCTCGGGGCGCTCCTGGCCGACCCGCCCTGCCCCGTTCTGATCCTCCAGGGAGAGGCGGACCGCACCACCCCGCCGGCGATGCTCGACGCCGAACGCCCCGCCTTCGGCCCGGCGGTCCGGGTGCATACCTTCCCCGGCGCCGACCACGTCAAGATCTACCGCCACCCGGATCACCGGGCCGCCTACACCGCCCTCGTCGCCGACTTCCTGCGCCGGCCCTGACCGGGCCCGGCGCGCGGGCACGAAACCTGCTGCGGGGCCGGACGTCAAGAGACCGCCCGTGCCGTTTCCCGCCGCCGCCATGGCTCCCGACGCTCCCGACCAACCCGCTGCCCCGGCCTCGCCGTCCCTGCACCCGCTCGATCCGGCGATCCGCACGATCTGGTCCATCAAGCTCGGCCTGCTGACGCTGCTCGCGCTGATCGGGGTGCTGTTCTACGAGGTCACACACCTGTTCGATGACGAGGGCGGATGGCCCCCCTTCGTGCTGACCGGGATCGTGCTGGGGCTGGGAGTCGCGATCAGCCTGGTGGTGCCGCGCCTGCGGTACCGCTACTGGCGCTACGACCTGCGTGCCGAGGAGCTGTACCTGGAGCGCGGCATCTTCAACCGTGTGCGCACGATCGTGCCCCTGCGGCGCATCCAACACCTGGACGTCTCGCAGGACCTCCTGGAGCGCGAGTTCGACCTGGGCAAGCTGATCGTCCACACGGCCGGCGCCCGCAGCAGCGACGTGGTCCTGCCGGGGCTGCGGATCGAGGACGCCGAGCGCCTGCGCGACACGCTGAAGCACTACATCCTGGAAGACGCCGTTTGATGGCCGACGACGCCACGCCGCTCGCAGACGAGGCCACGCCGCTCGCGGACGGGCACCGGCTGCACCCGATGACGCTGGTGCAGCGGCTGCTGCTCAGCCTGCCGGGGCTGGTGCTGTTGCTCCTGCCCGTGCTGCGTGCGCCCAACCGCGACGCCTGGCTGTCGGTGGCCTTTGCCGTCACCTACGCCGTCGTCGCCCTGCCGCTGATCGTGCTGCGCTACCTGCGCTTCCGCTACCGGATCACCCCGCAAGAGCTCATCATCGAGAGCGGGGTGCTCACGCGCCGCCAGCGCAACATCCCCGTCGAGCGCATCCAGAACGTCGAGATCGAGCAAAGCCTGCTCCCCCGCCTCTTCGGCACGGCCAAGGTGAAGATCGAGACGGCCGGCAGCAGCGGCACCGAAGGGGTGCTGGAGTTCGTCGGCCTCGACGAGGCGCGCCGCATCCGGCAGATCCTGCGCACCTACCAGCAGCACCAGGCCGCCGCCTCGCTCCCGCCACCGCCCTCCGGCGAGGCGCACGCTGCCGGCAAGGCGCCCGCTGCCGGTGAGGCGGCCGGCGCCGAGACGGACCCGGGCGCCGGCACGGAGCTCCTCTCCCTGCCGCTGCGGCACGTCTTGCTCTCCGGCGTCTTCCGCTTCTCGCTGCTCTACATCGCGCTGATCTTCTCCGGCCTGCAATACCTGAACGTGGAGCCCGAAGAGATGGTGGACTGGATGACGGGGCCGCGGCTCGACGCCTTCGTGGCGGCCGTGGGAGACTCGCCCTACCTGGCGGCCGCCGCCGGCATCCTGCTGGCCGCCCTGCTCTCGTGGCTGACGGGCATCCTCGTCAACCTGAACAAATACCATCGCTTCCGGCTGTGGCTGGATGCCGGCAAGCTGCACAAGCGCCACGGCCTGCTGACAGTCTCCGAGGGGACGATCCCGCTGCGCCGGGTGCAGGCGCTGATCCTGCGTACGAACCCGCTGATGGAGCGCTTCGGCTGGTTTGCCCTGCAGCTCCAGACGATGGGGCTGGACGTGGACCAGCAGGGCTATCAGGTGGCGGTGCCCTTCGCGCAGAAGGACGACGTGCTCCGCATCGCCGGTCACATCTACCCGTTCTCGCTCCCGGAGGCCTTCCGGCCCGTCTCGCGCGTGACCATCCGGCGGACCTTCGTGCGGTACACCCTCGCGCTGCTGGCGGTGGTGGGGCCGCTGGCCTACCTCTGGCGCGAGGCGCTGTGGGGGCTGGTGCTGCTGCCGGCGCTGCTCTACGCCGCCGTGCTGCACTACCGGTACCACGGCTATGCCGTGCAGGACGGCGCCCTCTTCGTCCGCCGCGGCATCATCCGCCGCTACCTCTGGATCGTGCCCGTGCACAAGTTCCAGGTGTTCTATGCCAGCGCCTCGCTCTTCCAGCGGCGCCTCGGCGTGAAGTCGCTCCTCGTGGATACCGCCGGCGCCGGCTCGTTCGCCTACCCGGAGATCGTGGACCTGCCCGCCGGCGAGGCCGACGCGCTGCTGGACGACCTCTACCGGCGCTTCCTGGCCCACTTCGCACCGCCGAGCGCGGGCCCCCCTCCGCCTCCCTCACCGGCGACTCAGAACAACGGCTCGATCTCGATCTGAGCGCTGACGGTGGCATAGCTGCCGAAGATGCCGGTGCCGTTCTCCACGTGATCCAGCACCGCCGGGATCTCCCCCGGCCCCAGCGTCGAGCCACCCTGCTGCACGTCCAGCGAGCGGATGAAGTCGTACAGGTTGTCGTCGATGGCGTTGATGGCCGTCACCGTCAGCCCGTAGAAGCGCACGGCGATCCACGGGAGCCGGACGGTGATGGTGCCGTCCGGGTTGACGTCGTAGTTCGCTTCGTTGATGATGGGCGAGCGGGTGCGGCGGAACTCCTCGATGTCGTTCTCTTCCTCGTCGAAGATCTCGCGCCAGAACGGCGTCAGTTGCTCGATGGCCGGGTCGCGGGCTTCGGTGACGAAGATGAAGACGTTCTGGCGGCCCGGATACTGGCTGCGGGTGACCCGCGCCTCGAACGGCTCCGGCCCCTGGTAGGCGATACGGGTGCTGTTGACCCCGACGAGCCGAAACGTGTCGGGGACGACGGTCGTGGCCGTCACGGTGCCGAAGCCGGGCACCTCGGCCTCCAGCCGGTACCGCCGCAGCGGCTGCACGAACGCCGCCACCCCGATCGACGAGGTGCTGACCGGCACGTACTCGCCCCGATCCTGGTGCACGTACTCGTAGGACCGCTCGATGCCACCGTCCTCAGCCAGCAGATGCACCCACACGGTGGCATCCACGATGGCCTGTGCCTCGGCGTCATACGGATCGTCGATGCCGGCCGTGCGGCTGAGCCGGACGGGCTGCAACGGCCGGGCCGCCACCTGGTAGGACTCGACCACGACCTCCTCCCGGAACGGCGTGTCCTCGACGAGGTCGCAGGCGGCCAGCAGCACGCTGCCGAGCAGCAGGATGAGGAGTGCGATGCGCATGGGGAATGTGTGAGGGTGTGTGCGCGTCCGAGTGTGCGGGTGCTGCAGGCTCATGGCCCACAGCCGACGGCTCATGACCAACGGCTAGAAGCGCAGCGTGAGCGACACGTTGGGCAATGGGAAGGGGATCTGCGGCACCTCGTTCCGGCTGACCGTGCCGTCGTCGTTGAACTCGAAGAAGTAGAACCAGACGTTGCGGCGACCATAGACGTTGATGGCCTGGAGCTGCACCTCGTACTCGCCCAGCTTGAAGAACGGCCCCGTCCGGCTGAAGCCGGCGTCGAGCCGGTGGTAGGCCGGCAGCCGGCGGTTGTTGAAGGTCGTCACCAGCACGTTCGTCGCCACCGACGTGAAGGGGTCGTTGACGAGCTTCCAGCGGCCCTGGGGCTCGGTGTAGGCCTGCCCGGTGCCGTACTGGAAGACCCCGCTGAAGCGCCATCCCCGCCCCAGGTCCACGTTCGCCACCGCGCTGAGGTCGTGCGTGCGGTCGTACTTGGGCGCGTAGTACTCGCCTTCGTTGAGGTTCGGGAAGCGGCGGGCCGTCACCCCGAAGGTGTAGCCCAGGAAGCCCGAGATCCGCCCGCGTGTGCGCTGTAGCAGCACCTCCGTCCCGAAGGCATAGCCATCGCCGTAGTGGAACAGGTCGCCATAATCCAGACCTGCGGCATCCGGCAGGAACGGGTCCAGTTCGAACAGGTCCCGCATGGTCCGGTAGTACCCTTCTACGTCCAGGTTCAGGCCCGGCGCCAGCGTGGTCTTGAGGCCGGCGACGTACTGATCGCCGTAGGCGGGCGGCACGTTCTCACCCGTCGTCAGCCAGATGTCGAAGGCCGAAAACAACTCGCTCGTGATGAGCGTGAGGAACTGGTAGTACCGCCCGTAGCCGAGTTGCAGACGCACGTCGGCCGTGGGCTGATACTCGACGGAGAGGCGGGGCTCCAGGCGGAGGTGGTTTCCTTCCTCGTAATAGCTCCCGCGCAGGCCGGCCCGGAGCATCCAGAGCGACGACGGGCGGTACGTCTCCTGCAGATAGACCGCGGCATAGACCGTCTGGATCCGCTCCCGTAGTCCCTCCTGGTCGTCGAACGTATCCCGCAGGCGCATCGTGAAGTTGCCGGTCCAGAACCCGGCCGAGAGGCTGTGGCGCTCGTTCGGGATGAATTCGAAATCCCCTTTGGCCGAGACGTCGTAGACGTTGTTGCGTCGGGAGAACGACGTGCCGCCGAAGAGGAAGTCCGGGCGGCTGAAGTAGCGGGAGCCGGTGAAGGTGAAGTTGGAGAAGAGCCGCTGCGAGAACAGATGCGTCCAGTTGGCGCTGACGGTCTGGTTGCCGTAGCGCAGGTCGAACGAGGCCTCGTCGATGAACGGGAAGTCGAGGTCGTCCGTGCCGGCGTAGAAGGCGAGCGAGAGGCGGTCGTCGTCGGAGGCGTCGAAGTTGACCTTGCCGTTGACGTCGTAGAAGTAGAAGCCGTCGGGGATGCCGTCCTGGCCTTCCAGGGCGGCCAGCAGGGGTTCCAGCGTGGAGCGGCGCACGGCCAGCATCCAGGAGCCCTTCGCATAGGGCCCCTCGACGAGCGCGCGCGAGGCCAGCAGCCCGAGGCTGAGGCTGCCCTCGTAGGCCCGCCGGTTGCCATCCTTGTTGTAGATGTCCAGCACCGACCCGAGGCGGCCGCCGTACTCGGCCGGATAGCCGCCCTTGTAGAGGCGGACGTCCTTGATGGCGTCCGGGTTGAACGTCGAGAAGAAGCCGAAGAAGTGGCTGGGGTTGTAGACGGCGGTGCGGTCGAGCAGGATGAGCGTCTGATCCGGCCCGCCGCCGCGGATGTAGAGGCCGCTGGAGAAGTCCGAGGCGGCCTTCACCCCCGGCAGCAGCTGGAGCGAGCGAAAGACGTCCGGCTCCAGCACCGTGGGGAGGCGCTTGACCGTCTCGGTGGAGATCTGCGCCACCCCGATCGCCCGCGTCTCGGCCTCGTCCCGTTCGGCCTCGACGACGACCTCGTCGAGTGCCACGTCGTCCGGCACCAGGTCGATGTCGAGGCGGAGGTGCTCGCCGGGGGCCAGCGAGATCGCCGCCCGGAAGTCCCGGTAGCCGATGTAGCGGGCCACGAGCGTGTAGGCGCCGGGCGGCAGGTTCGGCAGGGTGTAGTAGCCCGCGTTGTTCGTCGCCGTCCCCAGCGTCGTGCCCTCCAGCACCACGTTGGCCAGCAGCAGCGTCTCGCCGGAGGTCGCATCGCGCACGAACCCGCTGACGGAGGCCCGCTCCTGTGCCCGGGCCGGCCCGCCCAGGGCCGCCAGTAGCAGCATCCATCCCAGCAGCCTGTACTTCATGGCCTGTCGGCGTCTACTCCGTGCAATGATCTTCGGGAATGATCCGGGTCTGCCCGAGGGGCAACGCCCCCTCTCACGAAACGCAGCCGCCGGAGTTACGGCCCCGCCCATTACACGCTCGGGTTTCGCCAGATCCTCACGCCCCGGACAACGCGACGCAGACGGTCACTGTCCGCCACAATCGTGCAGGATCCATCGGGGCGGAGTGTGACAACGCCCGATGCGGCACCGTGATGCGCCTCCCCCGTGAAGATGTGGGAAGGAGCGAGAAGGCCGAAGGGGGAAGGACGAGGAGCGAACGGAAAAACGGATGGACACACCGACCTTCGCCCTTCCAGGCTCACTCCGCCAGCAGCTGCATGCCCACGTCCGGGTAGTCCGTGATGAGGCCGTCGACGCCCAGGGCCTTGAGGCGGCGCATCTCGTCCAGGTCGTTGACCGTCCACGGGATGAGTTGCATGCCGCGGGCGTGTACGGCCTCCACCAGCGCGGCATCGACGAGGCGGTAGTCAGGGCTGTAGAGGGCCGGCGTGAAGCCGAGCCGCTCCAGGTTGCCGTCCACCCCGGCGTCTGCCTCACGGCCGACGAGCAGCGCCAGGCGCAGCGCCGGATCCAGCCGCCGCGCCACCTGGAGCGTGCGCACGTCGAACGACTGGATGATCGACCGGTCTTTGATGCCCGTCTCGACCAGCACGTCGTACAAAAGCCGCGTGAACCGCTCCGGCTCCGGGTGGTAGAGGCCGTCGCCCTCCGGCGTCGATTTCGTCTCGATGTTGTAGTGCACCGGCGGGCGGCCCGTCTCGGCCACGTAGGCCTCGGCCATGGCGATGACGTCCTTCAGCAGCGGCTTGACGGCCGGGACCGGCTGCTGGCGCGGAAAGCGCGGGTGGCGCCGGCTCCCGCAGTCGTACCGGGCGATCTCGGCGTAGGGGAGTGCATAGAGGTTGAACCGCCGCTCGTCTTCCACCGGCACCGGCGTGCCGTCGGGCTGCGTGCAGATGGTGCCGCTGAACCAGGGCTCGTGGGAGACGACCACCTGGCCGTCTTTCGAGATCACCACGTCCATCTCCAGCGTGGTGACGCCCAGTTCGAGGGCACGGCGGAAGGCGGGCATCGTGTTCTCGGGCAGGAGGCCGCGCGCACCGCGGTGGCCTTGCAGGTCGAAGGGCATGGCAGCATCGGGAGGGATCGTAGACGCCGTGCAGGCCGTCAGGAGGAGGACGACCAGCCCTGCGCGTCGGGCGGTGATGGAACGCATGGCGGCGGAGAAAGCGTGTGCGAAGGGGGCAATATACAACCCCCTTCCCGCCGGTGGGTTACGCCTCCGTGAACGCCGCCCGCGTGCGCCGCGCGGGCTGTCGTGCGAAGCTTCGTCGAATCCCTCGGCGGGCCGCCGCCGGGGCCGCGCAGCGCGGCCCCTCCGGTGGTGATTGGCCGCTGATTTCCCTATCTTGTAACGCTTGTCCGGTCCGGCGGGCCGCTGCGCCCGTAGCCCTTTTCGCCGCCGTACCGGGCGCTCTGCTCCCCTGCATTTTCGCGTCTTCTGCATGGAACCCGACAACAAGCGGATCATCCCGATCAACATCGAGGAGGAGATGAAGTCCTCCTACATCGACTACTCGATGTCGGTGATCGTCAGCCGGGCGCTGCCGGACGTGCGCGACGGCCTCAAGCCGGTGCACCGGCGTGTCCTCTACGGCATGAGCGAACTCGGCCTCTCGGCCGGAGCCGCCTACAAGAAGAGCGCCCGCATCGTCGGGGAGGTGCTCGGTAAGTACCATCCCCACGGCGACTCGGCCGTCTACGACACCATGGTGCGCATGGCGCAGGACTTCTCCATGCGCTACCCGCTCGTGGACGGCCAGGGCAACTTCGGCTCCGTCGACGGGGACTCGGCCGCCGCCATGCGCTACACCGAGGCCCGCATGACGCGCCTGGCCGAGGAGATGCTGCGCGACATCGGCAAGAACACGGTCGACTTCCAGGAGAACTTCGACGGCTCGCTGACCGAGCCGACCGTGCTGCCGGCCGCCCTGCCCAACCTGCTGCTCAACGGCTCCGACGGCATCGCCGTCGGCATGGCGACGAAGATCCCGCCGCACAACCTGGGCGAAACCGTCGATGCCATCATCGCCACCATCGACGACCCGGACATCGACCTGGACGGGCTGCTCCGGCACCTGCCCGCGCCGGACTTCCCGACGGGCGGCATCATCTACGGCTACGGCGGCGTCAAGCAGGCCTACCACACGGGCCGGGGCCGCGTCGTCATGCGGGCGCGCTTCCACGAGGAGGAGATCCGCAAGGACCGCCTCGCGCTCATCATCACCGAGATCCCGTACCAGGTCAACAAGAGCAGCCTGATCGAGAAGATCGCGCACCTCGTCCGCGAGAAGCGCATCGACGGCATCAGCGACCTGCGCGACGAGAGCGACCGCGACGGCATGCGGATCGTGATCGAGCTGAAGCGGGACGCGCTGCCGCTGGTCGTCCAGAACCAGCTCTACAAGTACACGCCCTGCCAGCAGACCTTCGGCGTCAACATGGTGGCGCTCGTCGGCGGCCGCCCGCGGACGCTGACGCTGAAGGAGATGATCACCCACTACATCGAGCACCGGCACGAGGTCGTCCTGCGCCGCACGCAGTACGACCTGGCCAAGGCCGAGGAGCGCGCCCACATCCTGGAGGGGCTCACGATCGCGCTCGACCACCTCGACGCGGTCATCGCCATCATCCGCCACAGCGAGGACACCGACGCGGCCCGGCGCAACCTGGTCGCCGGCGTCTTCCCCCGGCGGCTGACGGCGGCCCAGCGCGAACGCCTCGGCCTGCCCGTGCACGACGAGAGCCTGTTCTCGCTCAGCGAGGCCCAGGCCGACGCCATCCTCGCCCTCCGCCTGAGCCGGCTCACCGGCCTGGAGCGGCAGAAGATCGAGCAGGAATACAAGGAGATCCTCATGGAGATCGAACGGCTCCGCGGCATCCTCGCCAGCCGCGAACGCCGTATGCAGATCATCAAGGAGGAGCTGCTCGAGCTCAAGGAGAAGTACAACGACGCCCGCCGCACCGAGATCGACTACTCCGGCGGCGACATCATCATCGAAGACCTGATCGAGGACGAACAGGTCGCCGTCACGATCACCCACCAGGGCCTGATCAAGCGCACGCCGATCACCGAATACCGCTCGCAGGGCCGCGGCGGCGTCGGGATGAAGGGCCTGGGCACGCGGGAGGACGACTACGTCGAGCACCTGTTCGTCTCGTCGAACCACGACTACCTGCTCTTCTTCACCGACCACGGCCGGTGCTACTGGCTGCGGGTCTTCGAAATCCCCGAGGGCAGCCGCACCGCGAAAGGGCGCTCGATCCGCAACCTCATCCAGATCGCCCCGGACGACCGCGTCCGCGCCGTGCTGGCCGTGCGCAAGCAGGACTTCGAGGACGAGGCATTCCTGAACAGCCACTACGTGGTCATGGCCACCCGCAAGGGCCAGATCAAGAAGACCGTCCTGGAGGCCTTCAGCCGCCCCCGCGTCGACGGCATCATCGCCATCGACGTCGTGGAAGGGGACGACCTCCTGGAAGCCCGCCTGACCGACGGCCACAAGCACATCATCATCGGCGCTTCGAGCGGACGCAGCGTCCGCTTTCACGAGCGCGACGTTCGCCCGATGGGCCGCAACACCCGCGGCGTCCGCGGCATCGCGCTGGACGAGGGCGAGGAAGCCATCGGCATGGTCGTCGTCGACGAAGACGCCACCTCGTGCGTGCTGGCCGTGAGCGCCAACGGCTACGGCAAGCGCAGCGCCCTGGACGACTACCGCGTACAGGGCCGCGGCGGCAAGGGCATCCTCACGATGAAGACGACGGCCAAGACCGGCCCGCTCGTCTCCATCAAGAGCGTCGAACCCCGGGACGACCTGATGATCGTGACGGAGAACGGGCTGATGATCCGCATGAACGTGGACACCATCAGCGTGCAGGGCCGCAACACGCAGGGCGTCCGGCTGCTGCGCCTCAAGGACGACGACGCCATCGCCGACGTGACGCGCCTGGTCGTGGACGAGGACGACGAACCCGAGGGCGCACCCGACGGCGCACCCGACGGCGCACCCGAGGGCGAAGCGACCTCGGCCGCCGCGGCCACCACCCCCGAAGCCGAGACGGCCTGACGGCACCGTGCCCCCGGCCTGCGCGTATACGATCGCGTCCATGAACCAGGCCCTCCACCGCCATGATCGGCACGCTGACGCAGTGGGAGGAGATCGTGCGCGACCCCGCGCTGCAGGATCTGCCCTACAAGATCGAAACCAACGCCCGGGGGCAACTCATCTTGAGCCCGCACAAGAAGACCCACAGCCACCAGCAGGCGCAGATCCTGCTGCTCCTACAGCATCTTCGAGGCGGCAAGCTGCTCGTGGAGTGCGCCGTCAGAACAAGCGATGGGGTGAAGGTGGCCGACGTGGCCTGGGCCTCGGATGAGCGCTACGAGGCTGCCGGCTCGTTGTTCGAGCAGGCTCCCGAACTCTGCATCGAGGTCAAAAGCGAAGCCAACACGTGGGAGGAGCTGGCCTACAAGCGCGGGCTCTACCTGGCGGCCGGCGCCCGGGAGGTGTGGATCTGCGACGAGGCGGGCACGCTGCGCTTCTTCGACGCCAAC
The DNA here is from genome assembly GCA_003285105.1 of Roseithermus sacchariphilus. Lineage (GTDB taxonomy): Bacteria > Bacteroidota > Rhodothermia > Rhodothermales > MEBIC09517 > Roseithermus > Roseithermus sacchariphilus. Next base: position 4,424,908 of record CP030158.1, read on the forward strand.
GGCGAGCGGACGACGAGCGCGCTCGTGCCGGAAGCCCCGGCCCGGCTCTGAAGCAAGGTCGTCCATGACCGGGCCGCCGCGGTCGGTTCAGCACATGAGACGGCCCCGCTGCCCGTGTGGACGGCGGGGCCGTTCCGTTAACCCATCGCGCTCGCGAGTTGCGGCGTCATTTCATCAGCACCATGCGGCGTGTCTGGACGAAGGCCCCGGCCTCCAGGCGATAAAGGTACACCCCGCTGGGCAGGTCTGCTGCGTCGAAGGTGACCGTGTGCGTGGCCGCCTGCATCGGCCCATCGAGGAGGCGCTCCACCTCGCGCCCGAGCGCGTCGTAAACGGTCAGGCGCACCTGCGTGGCTTCCGGCAGATCGAAGCGAATCTCGGTGGTCGGGTTGAACGGGTTCGGGTAGGCCGCGTGCAGAGCGAACGCCTCGGGGACTACCTGTTGCAGCTCGACCGGCGTGTTCGCCCCGGGGCCACGGCGCTCCACGCCCCGCCACCCTTCGACTGAGGCCGTGTTCGAGCGGGGTGAGGTACCGGCGCTATTCGTGGCACTGACCTGGTAGTAGAACCAACCGTCGTTAATGCCTCCGGGGCCAGGCGTCATCACCTCCATGTCCGTGTAGGACGTAGATGAGGTGGTGCCGATGAGGGTATAGCTGTTGGGGCACCAGGAGGCCGTAGCGCAGCGGCGGTAGACTTTGTACGATGTCGCGCGCGGGGCAGCATCCCAGGCGAGGTTGATAAAGGCACCGGGTTGAGTAGGATTGGTCACATGCAGATTCGTTGGGGCAGGAGGTGGTTCAGGCGCTGGCCCTTCCGCACCCACGGCCGTGTAGGCAACGTCAAAATTAATCGGGCTCGTTGGAATATTCGCCTTCGTAGGGCATTCTCTGCCCAGGTAATCAAAAAAGCGAGCATACCAGTAGGAGCCTCTGACCGTAAAACCGGTGTTGTCCACAGCCACTACTTCAAGATCTTTTTCGAAAGGATCATAGAAGGCTACGAGATCGCCATTGTCTGCCTTGTAGCGGGTATTGACGCCATTGCTGCCGGCCCAACGCACCCATACGTCCGGAATGGCAGCAAACGATTCCGTGAAGGTGACGCGAGCGGTGAATTCGCGGCGCTCACCCTGGATCAGGGGATAGTACGAGCAGGCACCCGGAATGTAGTTCTGGTAGCCTTCCAGACGGCGCACTTCACCCGTGCTCTGATCGCTGAGCACCTGCGTCACGGAGACCGTGGCCCGCTGGATGTCGTTGTCACGTACGAACGCGAGCGCCGCACCCGCATTGATGGCGCCGTATCCGGTGGCGTCGTCGCGCCCCGGCGTTCCAACGTCTCTGGCAGTCCGCTTCAGGATCTCCTCGATGTCTTCGCCAGAGAGGTTCGGGTTCTCCGCTTTGAGGAGTGCCGCCACCCCGGCCCCGATGGACGCAGCGGCCGCCGTGCCGTTGAAGCTCGTATTGTACTGATTCGTGCCCGTACCGGAGAGGCCAACGACGTTCTCCGCGAAGCCTGCCACATCCACATAGGGCGCCTCGCGGGTACGATCCCACTTAACAGGTTTTGAAAGAGCGTCATACTTCAGTCCTCCCACTGCCACGGCATACTTGTCCATCATGCCGGGCAGGTACGGTGTGCGCTCCTCCAGGGCATCGTTCAGGTCGCCGGCTGGCACCACGACGACACCACTACCCAACGCCACGGCATTGCCTATCGCCGTGCGGAAGGTCTCCAGGGGTTCGGGTGGGGCATAGCAGTCGCCAATGAGCCAGGTGAGTGGGATCCCGAAGGGATCACCGCAAAGCCCGCCGAAGATCCGGCTGAGCGCCTTTTTCAACTCCGTCTGGAAATTCTTGCGCTCCGTGAAGTCCCCCGGATCAGGAAAATCACCGGGACTGGTATCTGGCGGTTCGGGTAGCTGGTAGTCGACGTCTTCCCCGCTTGGGACGCCGAAGCTGAACAGGTGCACGTCGATGCCGCTGGTACGGCCCTGATCGAGCATCTCACTCAGGCGACGGAGATCGAGGTAGTAGGTCACCGTCGTGTTGTCGTCCCGGGTGAAGGTGACGGGTTCCTCTTCATCGGCACCGGAAGGACTGCTTCGGAGGATGCTGTAGGACTGAAGACGTGCTGCCCGGTCGATACCGGCCATGCCGAGGCCGTTGTTCGTAGTAGCCCCCACGATGCCGGCCATCTCGCTGGCGTAATCCAGGTCCGGCACCAGCAGCCCGCCCTGCGGCGCAAGCAGTCGGCTACTGCTCAGGTCTTCATGGTTCTGAATAAAGCCGAGCATCGAATAGACACCGATGCTCGTATTCGACGAGCCGGTCGTGATCGTCCAGGCCTCGTCCAGGTGGTGAACGTCGAAGAGATACTGTTGCTGGCTTACGAGAGGGTCGCTGGTCTGCTGTGCCCGGATAACCGGGGGCAGGACCATCAGGAACAAAAGTGCGAGCAGGGTTCCACGGAACCGATAGTTCGTTGATGTCATGGTGTTCCTCTCTGTGGCTGGTTTGTGGCACAAAGAGGGACCGGCGGCGTAAAGAGCGGATGCAAACGCAGGGCACCATTACGCGCCGTGCAGCAGTAGCCGGTCCGGATGTGCCTGTTTGTGATGAAGACCGCCGGCGTGCTGGACCCACGCCGGCGGTTTCTATTTAAGCTGGTTCACTTCATAAGCATCACCTCCTTGCCGTTGGTCGCGTACTGGCTTCACGGAAGGACCCGCTTCTGCGTGGCCAGCGGCGGGAACGGCGGCAGGGAGTCGGGCAGGGCCGGCCACAGCGGGGCGCTCTGTCCGGACGCCACGTCGTAGACGAAAGGCACGTAGCGCGCCCCCTCCCCCTTGTGCACGTCCCGTCGGTAGAGGATCTGCTGCCCGTCATAGCTCCAGCGCGGAATGTCGCCTCCGAGACGGGTGATCTGTCGAACCTCCGTCCCGTCACTCCGCATCAGGAACAACTGCCAGGCATTCTCCACGAAGCGGCTCTGCGCCACCAGGTCCGCCGCCGGGCTGGCGATTGCCGATCTCACGTAGTCGAGCGAGTCCGAAGGGAAGCGGGTGATCCATTGCCAGGCACCCGTACCGACGTCGTAGCGGGCGGCGTTGCCGTCGAGCGGGTGCCGGTCGTAGGTGTACTTCACGCCGACGACGAACCGGTCGTGGTCGCCCAGAGAGGCCGACTCCATCAACTCGACATGCGGCCCGGTGATCTGGCCCGTTTCCGTGTCGATGGTGTAGATGCCCCGCGCGAAGGGCTGCTGGTAGTCTTTGCCCCACACCGAGACCAGCAGGCGCTTTCCGTCCCGGTACCAGAAGGGGGGGGCAACGGTGTGTTTGGAAAAGAACTGGTCTTCTCGCCCGCTCCACTGGATGGCCTCCCGCGTCTCGAGATCGAGTGTGTAGACGTATGTTCCGGTGCCTCTGCAGACGGACAGTGCCAGGGTTTTGCTGTCGGGCGACCAGTCGATCATGCACACGTTGACGGCGATCAGTTCGGGGTTGGTCCCGTCGCGGTCGACGATCCAGAGCTGGTAGCGTGGGTCGAAGGGCTCATCGGGGGTCTGCCTGCGGATCAGCGCCACGCGGCGGCCGTCGGGGCTGAGCCGGAGGTTGAACAGGTCTTCCGTGCCGGGCAGCGGGTCGCCGCCGTACTCGCCGGGCTTGAAGAAGGGTTCAGGCGTCGGGTCTTCGCCTCCGGTGAGCGAGCAGCCCGAGAGCGCCAGCACTACGCTCAAGCCCGCCATGCTCAGACCACTAACACGTGCTACGGAGCGCAGCATCTCTTCACCAACGGAGCATCCTGGAAACAACCGAGCCTCCGTACTGAACTCTGCATCTACAGTAAAACCAAAAAAAAAATTGACTTGCAAGCAGGTGTAAGGATTCTCTTCACTCCGAGCTTTGACGGCACCGTGCCGCCGGCCTGCGCGTATACGATCGCGTCCAGAAACCAGGCCCTCCACCGCCATGATCGGCACGCTGACGCAGTGGGAGGAGATCGTGCGCGACCCCGCGCTGCAGGATCTGCCCTACAAGATCGAAACCAACGCCCGGGGGCAACTCATCTTGAGCCCACACAAACCGCGTCACAGTAAGCAGCAGGTGCAGCTCATCGCGCTCTTACTCCGGCAGGCTCCGCCCGGCGAAGTCCTTGTCGAGTGCGCCGTGTCCACGTCCGATGGCGTCAAGGTCGTCGATGTCGCCTGGGCCTCACCGGCGCGCTTCGATGCCGACGCCGCAGCGCTCCCGGTCGCTCCCGAGCTCTGCATCGAGGTCAAAAGCGAAGCCAACACGTGGGAGGAGCTGGCCTACAAGCGCGGGCTCTACCTGGCGGCCGGCGCCCGGGAGGTGTGGATCTGCGACGAGGCGGGCACGCTGCGCTTCTTCGACGCCAACGGCGAGCGGACGACGAGCGCGCTCGTGCCGGAAGCCCCGGCCCGGCTCTGAAGCAAGGTCGTCCATGACCGGGCCGCCGCGATCGGTTCAGCACATGAGACGGCCCCGCTGCCCGTGTGGACGGCGGGGCCGTTCCGTTAACCCATCGCGCTCGCGAGTTGCGGCGTCATTTCATCAGCACCATGCGGCGTGTCTGGACGAAGGCCCCGGCCTCCAGGCGATAAAGGTACACCCCGCTGGGCAGGTCTGCTGCGTCGAAGGTGACCGTGTGCGTGGCCGCCTGCATCGGCCCATCGAGGAGGCGCTCCACCTCGCGCCCGAGCGCGTCGTAAACGGTCAGGCGCACCTGCGTGGCTTCCGGCAGATCGAAGCGAATCTCGGTGGTCGGGTTGAACGGGTTCGGGTAGGCCGCGTGCAGAGCGAACGCCTCGGGGACTACCTGTTGCAGCTCGACCGGCGTGTTCGCCCCGGGGCCACGGCGCTCCACGCCCCGCCACCCTTCGACTGAGGCCGTGTTCGAGCGGGGTGAGGTACCGGCGCTATTCGTGGCACTGACCTGGTAGTAGAACCAACCGTCGTTAATGCCTCCGGGGCCAGGCGTCATCACCTCCATGTCCGTGTAGGACGTAGATGAGGTGGTGCCGATGAGGGTATAGCTGTTGGGGCACCAGGAGGCCGTAGCGCAGCGGCGGTAGACTTTGTACGATGTCGCGCGCGGGGCAGCATCCCAGGCGAGGTTGATAAAGGCACCGGGTTGGGTAGGATTGGTCACATGCAGATTCATTGGGGCAGGAGGTGGTAAGGTGCTACAGTCGCCGCCGATGCCGTGCGCATTGAACGCGTCTGCAATGGCGCACTGATGCGACCCGCCGTAGTAGATATTGTCGGCCGCCAACACGTTGTTACGAAAGGCGTCAAAATCGTAGGCACGCGGCGAGATCTGGAGCGCCTTGAAGGCAAGCTTGTCACCGATGGTCGAGCCCACGGCCTGTCGCACGTCCCACAGAGCTCCCCCAATGACCTGCCCGTTCCAGTGATTGCTTTCAGCTGAGGTCCATACGAAGTTGTTATCAAGGTTTCTGTTGACGCTTACGTCCTCGCCGATATAAGGGTCGTTGTTCTTGGCACCAGCGAAGTAGTCAGCGATCCCCTCATCCATGGCACAACTCTCATGTATATTGTAGAGACAATTGACCGTCGATATAAAATCATCTCCATAGATGTCATAGATAACGTTATGCGTGTACTCATGGTAGATCACATCGCTTGAGCGCGCCCATTAAGTTCCCCCAGCAGTCCCGAAGAGCATCTCTGTTCCGGTAGCGCAGGCAGCCGTTGGAGAACCAAATCCGCACGAACCAAAGGGTTGATTCACGTAGGCATCCATTCGGTAGTCGGTGCCGCTGTAGTAGAAGGGTGCACCCTTGAAGAAGTCGTGCATCGCACTGGCATGATAGCGCACGTTGGGGCCGTCGTCAGCCGCCCAGTTGTAATTATACGTGGTGTTGCCTCCCACCCAGAGCGTGTATTCATGCATAATGGGATCCTCATCTCCATCGTGCACTTCCACCCACTCATTTTCTAGCGGGATGCGAATCGTATAATGGCCACTCGCCAGGTAGGGCGTAGACCAAGAACCGTCACTGTTTGTGGTCATCTGTACCACGCGCTGACCTATCGAATCGTAGATCTCGAAGTTGGTGGTTTTGAACCCGGTCGAGGTTGGGGTATCGCCAACCTCCTCGGGATAGTAGGAACCGATGATCGTACCGGAGAGAGAACCGCCAAGTGGCAGGGCTGCTGCGGGTACGCTCTGCAACGTGGAATCCACCGAAGGCGACCGGCTCGTTGTACGATGGCCAGATTCAGTCGCATGAAAATGCCTCAGGTTGCTCCAATCCCTGAGGATGCTCCCATCCTTAGCATCAATGAAGTAGGTAACATCCTGCAATGGAGCCAGCGAGAACAATCGGATCTTCCAGGCCAGGTGAAACGCCGGTCCTTGCTCGCCTTGCACCGGGAGAATACGCAACACCCCTTCGGTCTTCACACGAGCGGAATCGGCAGCGAAAGCTTTGTGTGCTATCGCCAACGCTGCTTCTTTTGACAGCCGTGGCGAAGTGGACACCTTGATGTCCTGGTACGTCGTAGCCCCGATCGCTACGAGGTTCCCCGCCCCGTCGATCGTGTAGCCCACCTCTGCACCTTCCACGGGAATGCCTTCGACGACTTAGTCGAAAGTAACAAACCAGGCCGCCCCGTCGGTGTCGGCCTTGTGGAGTTGGGTCTGGCTTGGCGCAACCTGGAGGATGTCGCCAAAGATCGTCAAGAGATGTTCCAGTAGAGCGGGCTGGAGCTGTGCGTTCAGCGCACGGGGCGCGCGCTCGAAGGCAGCGATGTTGAGATCAGGATTGTGGATCCAGCGAGCCGATCCCGTTTCAGGGTGTAGCTCGACGCGGTGGGTAATGCCTCGCGCATCGTTCATCAGGATAGCATCGTCCTGAGCAAGACTCGCTGGTACGAGCAAAAGGAACAGGCTGAAGCACAGAATCAAAGATCTCATGAGGACCTCACGGGATAGGAAAGGGAGTGAAGTCCAGAACCCTAGTCGCGCCTGCGACTACGAGGGCCAGAGAAAGCCCTTGCAGGACGAGCGGTCCCGGAAGTGAAGCTCTTTGGCGGGAGCACATTTTGGGGAAGGCAAAACCGGCGAGGGCTTCTCTTTTGCAGGATCTAGGTCATAGTGATCACCTCCGCCAACTGGTCGGGAAACAGTAGGCCGTTTCCACCGGGCATGGTGTGATGTCCACGGCCCCACTGCCATTGAGGGGCACCATCAGGATGCGCTCGAAGCCCTGACCGGGAGGCGTGCCGGCCTGCACGAGCAGGCGCGTGCCGTCCGGTGACCAGGCGATAGGCCAGACGTAGCGATGCTCACTGCGGGTAAGTTGTCGCCGGTTCGAGCCGTCCATGTCCATGACATGGATTTCCTCCTGTACGAAGCCTCCATCGGATGATTTATGTCGTACATTGAAGGCTATTTTGCTTTCGTCGGGGGAAAGAATAGGGGAGCCTACGATTTCTTTATCTTCACCCCAAGCCCATTGGTAAATGCCGTTAAGGTCAAGCGCCACCAGCTTTCTGTTCTCGGCTAGGCGCCCCAGCGAGTCCCGATAGGCATAGTCGAAGGCCGAGCCAAAGAGAAGGTTCTCGGATGTCCAGTCTGACACCTGTGTGTGAAGGCTCAGCGCATCCACCAGCGAGTTAGTCACACGTTGTTCGTTTGTACCGTCCACATCCACGGCATACGTCTCATAAAGCCCTAATGCCTCGGGAATCATCAGGCGCCGGAAAGCGATTCGTCGGCTATCAGGCGACCATACCGGGTGTGCCCCGTTGGCCAGGTGCACGCCCGGCGTCGCGGTCCGCGTGAGGCGGTAGCGACCTGTGCCGTCGGCGTTGACCACGTAGAGCGCCGGACCGTAACGCCGCGCCTCTTGCGGCCCTTCGAAAACGATCTTCGTCCCGTCAGGCGACCAGACAGCCCGGCCGACGGGGAACTCCGGGTCGTCGGTGAGTTGCCGCACATCAGAGCCGTCAGGCTGCATGCTGTAGAGTTGGGACGTGCCGCTCGCATCGGAGACGAAGAGAATAGGGCCTGGCTCGGCGAGAAAGCCCTCGGTATCAGGGGCGGTGGTATCACAAGAAACCAGGCTGAGCAGCACCAGCGGCACGAGCACGCGCGCAAAGAAGAGAGGCATCGCTTCCGAAACAAACTGATTCGCGACAACTGAGCATCCGTACTGAACTCTGCATCCGCAGTAAAACAAAAAAAATCAACACGCAATCAGGTGCAAGGATTCTTTTCACTCCGAGCACCGAGACGGCCTGGCGGCACCGGCCATCGGCACCAGCGTATAGGTTGTGTCTACGAACCATGCGGCAGGCACTCATGATCGGCACGCTGACGCAGTGGGAGGAGATCGTGCGCGACCCCGCGCTGCAGGATCTGCCCTACAAGATCGAAACCAACGCCCGGGGGCAACTCATCTTGAGCCCGCACAAACCGCGTCACAGTAAGCAGCAGGTGCAGCTCATCGCGCTCTTACTCCGGCAGGCTCCGCCCGGCGAAGTCCTTGTCGAGTGCGCCGTGTCCACGTCCGATGGCGTCAAGGTCGTCGATGTCGCCTGGGCGTCACCGGCGCGCTTCGATGCCGACGCCGCAGCGCTCCCGGTCGCTCCCGAACTCTGCATCGAGGTCAAAAGTGAAGCCAACACGTGGGAGGAGCTGGCCTACAAGCGCGGGCTCTACCTGGCGGCCGGCGCCCGGGAGGTGTGGATCTGCGACGAGGCGGGCACGCTGCGCTTCTTCGACGCCGACGGCGAGCGGACGACGAGCGCGCTCGTGCCGGAAGCCCCCGCCCGACTCTGATCGTTCGCCGTCATCGACCGCGTACGAAAAAGCCGGCCAAGCGCTTGCAAAAGCGCCGCCGCCCCGGCTTTCTTCTGGCGTCGTCCCCCTCCTACCCCCTTTTTCGCCCATGCCCGTCCTGGAGAAAACCCTTCGGATCGAAGCGCCCGTCGAGAAGGTCTACGCGTTCTGGCGCGACTTTCACCGCTTTGCCGAGTTTCTGCCGGCCGTTCGCTCCATCGACGTGCTGAGCGAGACGCAGAGCCACTGGGTCGTCAGCGCCCCGTTCAACACCACGGTCGAGTTCACCGCCGAGACCACCGAGCACGTCCCGAACCGCTACCTGCGCTGGGAGTCCCTGCACGGAGCCGGAGTGGACGTGGTGCGCAGCGGGGGGGAGATCACCTTCTACCCGGAGGATGACGGCGCGGCCACGCGCGTGGCGTTGCGCTTCTCCTACACGCTCCCCAGCGAAGCCGCCCAGCGCGTCGTGGACACGCTGGCTGCCCTGGGCTACCCCGGGCGCGACTTCGACGAGAACCTGGCGCTCATCAAGCAGCGCATCGAGGCGGCCCCCTGAACCGGAGGCGGCGCCCTGAGCCGGCCGGCCTCCACCCGCGCTGCGCGGTGAGGACTACTTGACGAGCAATGCGCGCCGGGTGGCGGTGAAGGTGCGGCCGGTGACGCGTACCAGGTACACCCCGCTGGGCCACGCGCCGGCATCGAGGTGGAACGTGTGCCGGGTCTGGGCCGGCAACGGCCCCTCGTGCAGCAAAGCCCGCCGCCGCCCCAGCGCATCGAGCACCTCCACGCGGACGTCCTGCGCCTCCGCCACGGTCAACGTCAGCGCCGCCCGCGGGTTGAACGGGTTCGGGTAGACCGCCGACAGCTCGTAGCGCGTCGCGATCTCGACGGCCAGCTCCACGACCGGGCCGTAGGCGGCCGTCCCGTCGAAGTCCACCTGCCGGAGCCGGAAGCCATAGCGTCCCGGCGCCGGCGCGTCCAGCCGGTAGCGGTAATGCCGGCGCTCCAGGCTCGTGCCCGCCCCGGCGACGAACCCGACCGCCCCCCACGCCGTGTCCGCCGCCGTGCGCACCTCGACGTCGAAGCCGGCGTTGTTCGTCTCCGTGGCCGTGGTCCAGGTCAGCACCACCGCCCGGCCGTCCTGCTGCGCCTCGAAGGCGACGAGCTCGACCGGCAGCGGCAACGCGGCACAGGCCGTCTGGTCCACGAAGTCGCTGTCCGTCATGTCCCGGAAGAGCGCGCACGTCACCGGGCCGGGCGCGCGGGCCACCTCCCCCCCGGCGATGCTGTAGGTCATCAGCGCGCTGGTCGTGCCGTTGAAGACCTCCCCCAGGTGGGCGATGCTGGAGCCGGCGCTCCACGTCGCCGGGGCATACAGCTCGACGCGGCTGTTGCCGTTGGCCGCCTCGGCGTAGGCCCCGCCGAAGAACACGTCGTCGCTCCGCAACGCGCTCCCCAGCGCCGTGGACGGATCGGCATAGGTGCCCGTATCGGACAGCAGCGCGCCGCCGGCGTCTTCCAGAAACGCATCGAACCGCGCCAGGTAGCTGCCGCTGACCAGGCACCCTTCGGAGGCCGTGTTCCGGCACTCGGCCTGGTTGCTCGATCCATCGTCGACCCCGTCGTCGTAGTCCGACAGGCTCACGAAGCCGATGCCGTGGGTCAGTTCGTGCAGGACGACGCTTTCCAGGTCATACTCGCTCCCCCCCGGCACGCCGCTGCCCGTGTACCAGTTGGAAAACTGATTGTTGAATCGCGCCACGATGTCCGGGTCCGCCACATTGGACCCGGACACGTACTCGGCCGTGACGAGGCTGTACCACTGCGTTGGATTACCGCCCACGGAGACACCGACCAGGTAACCGGGGCCGGCCGACCCGAGGATGCCCGGCCCCAGCGCATCCCAGTTGGCGGACACGGTGACGGTCTGCGAGAGGTTCAGGATGCCGCTCCAGGTGTCGGCGGCCCGCTGGAAGGCAGCGCGGGCGTCGGCATCGTTCTGGAAGTCCGTGTCGTAGGTGATGCTGAAGGTCGCGGTCTGCTGCAACGGAACGGCTCCCGGAACAGCGGCCCGGCGCGGCAGGCGCAGGTAGTGGCCGGGATGCGGCGTGGCGTCGGCCCGCAGCAGGCAGAAGCGCTCCGGCGGCGGCGCCTTGAGCAGCCCCACGAAACGGACCTCGGCCGGATCGACGCCGAGGACCTCGGCGAAGCCCATCTCCAGGCGCTGCGCCACCGCCGGGTCGAGCTGGATCAGCGTGCCGGGTGCGTGGCGCGTCAGATCCACCGGCCCCGCCGCCTGCACCACGGGCGGCGCCTCCTGCGCCCGCACGGCCCCCACCCCCGGCAGGAGCCCCAGCCACAGCACGGCAGCCATTGTACCAATGACCCCCGGTGTGGAAAGAAACGACCCCTCGTGCGTCGTAGCCTGTGCCATAAGCCCCCGGATTTGCCTGAAATCTTCGCAGGATAACAATCCGTCCCGGACGGCGCAAACGGCGGGCCTAAAACGCCGGGCGGCCTATCCGTCCGTCAGGGCATCCCGCAAGCCGAGGTCGCGGAAGGGGCGGTACTCCCGGGCGACCTCACGGACGGCCCGGGCCAGCAGGTCCATCCCCTCGTCGATCTCCGCCTCGGTGATCGTCAGGGGCGAGCGGAAGCGGATCGAGCGCGTGCCACAGCCCAGGATGACCACCCCGGCCTCGTAGGCCTTCTGGAGGATCCGATCCCGGAACTCGGTCGTGGGCAGGTCGAAGGCGCACATCAGCCCCCGGCCGCGCACGTTGTGCACCAGGCCCACCTCGTCCTGCAGGTGATGCAGGCGCTCCAGCAGATGCGCGCCCACACGGGCCGCCTGCCCGACCAGGTCGTCCTCCTCGATGATCTCCAGCGTCCGGTCGAAGCGCACCATGTCCACCAGGCTGCCGCCCCAGGTCGAGTTGATGCGGCTCGGCACCTGGAAGACGTGGTCTTCGACCTCGTCGAGCCGGCGGCCGGCCAGGATGCCGCAGACCTGCGTCTTCTTGCCGAAGGCGATGATGTCCGGCTCGACGCCGAGCGCCTGGTGCGCCCAGAACCGCCCCGTGATGCCGACGCCGGACTGCACCTCGTCGAAGATGAGCAGCGCCTCGTTCTCCAGCGCCAGGTCCTTGAGGGCGCGCAGAAACTCGGGCCGGAAGTGATTGTCCCCGCCCTCACCCTGGATCGGCTCGATGATGATGCAGGCGATCTCGTCCTTGTGTTCGAGGAAGGCGTGCCGGGCCTGATTGAGCGCCCGTTGCTCGTGCTTCTCCACCTCTTCCAGGTGCTCCTCCAGCGGGAACACGATCCGGGGGTTGGTGATGCGCGGCCAGTCGAACTTCGGGAAGTACATGGTCTTGCGCGGGTCCGCCGTGTTCGTCAGCGAGAGCGTGTACCCGCTGCGCCCGTGGAAGGCCTGATCGAAGTGCAGCACCTTGTGGCCGACCTCGCGGCGGTAGCCCTTCTGGAAGTTCTTGCGCACCTTCCAGTCGAAGGCGGTCTTCAGCGCGTTCTCCACGGCCAGCGCCCCGCCGGAGATGAAGAAGGCATAGGGCAGATACTCCGGAATCCCGACCCGGTCGAACGTCTTCAGGAAGCGCGCCATGTGGACGGTGCGCACGTCCGAGTTGGTGATCTTGTTCAGCGCCGCCTCCATCAGCCGCTCCAGGAACGCCTCATCGCCCAGCATCTTGGGATGGTTCATGCCGAGGGCGCTGGAGGCGTAGAAGCCGAAGAAGTCGAGGTAGCGCCGGCCCGTGAGCTGGTCGTAGAGCTCGACCCCCCGGCTCTTCTTCAGGTCGAGCACCATCGGCATCATGCCGCGGGCGTTCAGGTGCTGGAAGAAGATGGCCCGCACGTCTTCCGGGGTGATGGTATTCGTCGAGAGCGCTTCTGCCATGGGGAAAAGACCTGCTGATCGGTGTACGTCGTCGCCGTGGGTTCCGGCAAGATATAGATTTCGTGGAGGGAAGAGGACCCGCCTGCGGCCGGCGCACAGAATTCCCGAATCCTAAACATTCTCCGCCGGACCTGCCGGCGTCTGCCCGCCCGGCGGCCCGTTCGGCGGGGGATCCTTTGCCGGCCAGCGGGGTAGCCTACCGGGTCGTTCCGGCCGGAGATCCCGCGGAGCCCCGCAGCGCGTTCCGCAGGGTCGCCACCGGCCCGGCCTCCGCCCGTTTCCCCCGACGCCATCCCTGCTGCCCGACGTGCCCGAATCCCCTGCCCGCCCGTTCAAACCCGGCGAAATCGAACTGAAGCGCGCCCCGAAGGAGCCGCTGGCTCCCGGCGGCGACGGTGACGCCGGCCTGCTCGAGTTGCCCGTGATCGAGCCGCCCCGGGTGGCCAACGCCCGCGGCAAACGGCCGGACTGGCTGCGCGTGAAGCTCCCCTACGGACCCACCTACAAGCAGGTCGCCGACCTCGTCGAGCAGCACCAGCTCCACACCGTCTGCCAGAGCGCCCGCTGCCCCAACATGGGCGAGTGCTGGAGCGCCGGCACGGCGACCTTCATGATCCTGGGCAACGTCTGCACCCGCTCCTGCGGCTTCTGCGCCGTGATGACGGGCCGCCCGGATGCCGGGCTGGACTGGGACGAGCCGCGCCGCGTGGCCGAAGCCGCCGAGAAGATGCGGCTCAAGCACGTCGTCGTCACCTCCGTCAACCGTGACGAACGCGAGGACGGCGGCGCCCCCATCTTTGCCGAAACCATCGAGCGGCTGCACGCCCTCGGCTGCACCGTGGAGGTGCTCACGCCCGACTTCCGGGGCAACCGCGAGGCCTGCCAGATGGTCTTCGATGCCCGCCCGGACGTCTTCAACCACAACGTCGAAACCGTGCCGCGGCTCTACCGGCGCGTCCGTCCGCAGGCTCACTACCAGCGCTCCCTCGACGTGCTGCGCTGGGCCAAGGAAGCCGGCCTGCGCACCAAGAGCGGCATCATGGTCGGCCTCGGCGAAACACAGGACGAAGTGCTGGCGCTCATGGACGACTTCGTCGCCATCGGGCTGGACGTGATGACCATCGGGCAGTACCTCCAGCCGACGAAGATGCACCTGCCGGTGGAGGAGTTCGTCCACCCGGACGTGTTCCGCTGGTACAAGGAGGTGGGCGAGGCGAAGGGCCTGGGCCACGTCGAAAGCGGCCCGCTCGTGCGCAGCTCCTACCACGCCGAGCGGCACGTCTGACCCCTGCGGTTCGCCCTCCGCCGGGCCGGGCGCCGGGCCTCCGAGTGCCGGCACCCCGGCTTTTTTGCGCCGCACGAACGCCCCGCCCGGATCCAAGGCGACCCTGTCGAGTAGCTCTGGAAGCCCTCCCGTTCCCTCGCTGTCCTGGAAAGCGCTTCCGCGATGAGCACCGTTCTCTGCCTCCTCCGGCGCACCCGGCTCCTGTGCCTGCTCGGCCTCTTCCTGGCCCCTTCCCCCGCCCTCCACGCACAGCCGGCCGAGGCCCCTGAGCACGCCGTCACGATGGCGGACACGCTGGCGCTGGCCGGCGCCGAAGGGCTCTACGTGGAGAACTACAAGGGCAGCATCACGGTGACCACCTGGGACCGTCCGAGCGTGGCCTATCACGCCCGCATCGTCGCCGAAGACCTCGACGGGCAGATGATGCTGCCGGAGATCGAGATCCAGGTCACCCGGGACGAGGACGGCCAACTGAGCCTCGTGACGAACTACCGCAAGGCGCTCCGGGCGATGCAGCGCCTCTACCCGGACCTCCAGCAGTACAGCCTCCCGCCGGTCCACTACGTCATCACGATGCCCCGCACGATGCCCCTCAAGATCGACGATTACATGTCCGAGATCGACGTCACGGGGCTGGGGGCGGACCTGGAGATCTACACCTACAAAGGCCATGTGGCCGTCACCGACCTCGACGGCACCATCAAGCTGGACATGTTCATGGGCCGCGCGGACATCGGCATCCGCACCCTGACGGGCGACAGCGTCATCGACACGTACGAGAGCAACGTGGACGTGCGCCTGCCGCAGGACGCGGCCTTCGACCTGGCCCTGGACCTCGGTGCGCTGTGCACGCTGATGGACTTCGGCTTCAACCTCACCGACCGGGGCAAGGCGCCGCCGAAGCTGAACCCCATCAACGGCGGCGGCCCGCAGCTCCATCTGAGTAACCACAGCGGCTTCCTGCGGCTCTACGCCCAGTAGGCCGCCCCGCCACGGCCGGTCGCCACGGCCGGTCGCCACGGCCGCGCGCTCACGCCACGGGCGGCTCCCCCTCGAACGGCGGTGCCCCGCCGAGCTGGAGGCAGACGGCCCCGATCACGATCAGCAACCCCGCCGCGATCTCCAGCGACGACGTCGGGGTGCCGATCGTCAGCCAGGCGATGAGGATCGTGGCGAGGGGCACCATGTTGCCGTAGAGCACCACCTGCGTCGGCCGGATGGCCCGCAGCGCGCGCACCTTCACCCACTGCCCGATCCCGACGCCCACGACGCCACCTGCGACGATGGCCACCCAGGTCCACCCGCTCAGGGCGAGCCACGGTTGCTGCACGAGCGACGGGGTGGCCACCAGCACGTAGAGCGTGCCGCCGATCACCGTGCGGAGGGCCACCATCGGCGTGGCGCCGTAGGACGAGGCCAGCGGCTTGATGAGGTGCAACTCGGCCACGGCCATCACCAGCGCCGCGAAGAGCAGCAGGTCGCCGAGCCAGTAGCCCCGCCCCGGCGCGAGCCCGTCCACGGCCAGCCCCAGGGCGCCGAGCCCGGCCAGCACCAGCCCGAAGACGCCGAGGCGCGTGATGCGCTCCGTCCGCAAGAGGTAGCCGATGCCCGCGCTCATCACCGGCGCCAGCGCAAGCCAGAAAGCCGCCCGCCCCGCATACGTGAGGTTCAACCCTTCGATGCCCAGCCAGGGCGCCAGCAACGCCCCGAGCACCGACACCAGCAGCAGCCGCGGCCAGTCCGCACCGCCCACGCGGGGAAACAGGCGAAACACCGATCCGTTGCGGCGCACGTCCGCCCAGCATTGCGCATAGAGCAGCACCAGCAACCCGAGCCCTCCCATCACGAACCGGGCCACGCTGAACGAGATCGCCGCCATCTCGGCCACGGCCACCTCGGCCAGCACGAAGTTGCCGCCCCACAGAAAGGTGAAGAGCAGCAACAAGCCGTGATGCGGCCAGACCGCCTCCGGCGCCTCCGGGCCCTCCCACCGGGACGCCCCCGGAACCGCTTCGGCCGGCGCGGCCTCGGCCGGAGCAGCCGACGGAAGCGAAGGCGGGGAGGGCGAAGAGGACGGAGCCATGCCGGCAGGATTCGGCACCACGGACGGGCGATGGGGATGTCCGATACACCGCCGGCCGCGCCAATCGTTCCACACGGCACGGCCGAAGGATCCGCGTGCTGCTTTGACGCGGATTTCCCAGACGCTACCCGCTAAATCCGTATCTTCCGGTGCGCCGGGCGGCCTCCCCCCGGAAGCCGCCCGGCTTCCCTGTTTTTCCGACCTTACCCCTGACGCATTCCCATGGCTGTCGAACGTACTCTTGCCATCATCAAACCCGACGCCGTCGAGAACGGACACGCCGGGGCCATCCTCCAGCGTATCGAGGCCGCCGGCTTCGCCGTCCGCGCCATGAAACTGATCCGCCTGACGAAGGCCGAGGCCGAAGGCTTCTACGCCGTCCACCGGGGCAAGCCGTTCTTCGAGGAGCTGACGACCTTCATGTCCAGCGGTCCCTGCATTCCGCTCGTGCTGGAGAAAGAAAACGCCGTCGCCGCCTGGCGCGAGCTGATCGGGGCGACGAACCCGGCCAACGCCGCCGAGGGTACGATCCGCAAGGACTACGCGGAATCGGTGGGGCGCAACGCCGTCCACGGCTCCGACTCCGTCGAGAACGGCCGCCTGGAGGCGAACTACTTCTTCGCCGAGCACGAGATCGTCGCCAACCAGGCCTGATTCCGTCTGCTCACCCGTCTGCACACCGCGGGAGATCGCCGGCCGGTCTCCCGCGTTTTCATGTCGATTCGCCCCCCGTCCCCTCGCCCCCCCGTCCCCTCGCCCCCCCGCCCCCGATGCGCCTCTCTCTGCTCGCCGCCCTGATCCTGCTGGCCGGCTGCGACCCGGCCCCCCCACCCGCCGACGCGCCCCCCCGCGCGCCGTACGAACCGGCGCCCGGGTGCTGGCGGACCGGCAGTTCGAGCCGCTGGCCGGCCGGCGCGTCGGCCTGATCGTCAACCACACGGCCCGCGTCGATTCGGTCCACCTCATCGACCTCGTGGCCGCAGCGCCCGACGTCGAGCTGGTGGCCCTGTTCGGGCCGGAGCACGGCCTGCGGGGCGAGGCCGACGCCGGCGAGACGGTGGAGGACGGCCGGGACGACCGCACCGGGGTGCCCATCTACAGCCTCTACGGCGACACCCGCCGCCCCACGGCCGAGATGCTCGACGGGGTGGACGTGCTGGTCTTCGACATTCAGGACATCGGCGCGCGGTTCTACACCTACATCTCCACGATGGCGCTGGCCATGCAGGCCGCCGCCGAGCACGGCATCGCCTTCATGGTGCTGGACCGCCCCAACCCCCTCGGCGGCACCTACGTCTCCGGCTTCATGCTGGAGCCCGAGCAGACGTCCTTCGTCGGGCAGTTCCCCATCCCCATCGCCCACGGGATGACCGTCGGGGAGCTGGCGCAGATGATCCGGGGCGAGGGGCTGATGGACGGGCTGGAGACGCTGGACCTGACCGTCATCCCGATGGAGCACTGGTCACGATCGCAACAGTGGCCGGACACCGGGCTGGAATGGGTGCCCACGAGCCCGAACATCCCCGACTTCGAGACGGCGTTGATCTACCCCGGCGCCTGTTTCATCGAGGCCACGGCGGCCAGCGAGGGCCGCGGCACCCGGGAGCCGTTCAAGCTCATCGGGGCGCCGTGGGTGGCGGCGCAGGCCCTGGCGGACACCCTCAACGGCCGCGGCCTGCCGGGGCTACGCTTCGAGCCGGCCACGTTCACCCCCCGCAGCATCGAGGGCATGGCCTCCAGCCCGAAGCTCCAGGACCAGGAGGTGCACGGCGTCCGCTTCGTCGTCACCGACCGGCAGGCCGTCCGGCCCGTGGAAGCCGGGGTGCACCTGCTCGATGCGCTCTACCGGCAGAGCCAGGCCCGCGCGGTGCCGCTCATCACCCGCCCTGCCTGGCTGGCGCGCCTGGCCGGAACGGAACGGCTCCTCGCGATGCTGACGGACGGCGCGACGCCGGAAGCCATCGTCGCCGCCTGGGCGGACGAGGTCGAGGCGTTCCGCCGGCAGCGGGCGCCGTACCTGCTCTATTGAGGCACCCGGCGCGACCTCAGCCCGGCGCGACCTCAGCCGGGCGCGACCTCAGCCGGGCGCGACCTCAGCCGGGCGCGACCTCAGCCGGCCCCGGCCGGATCGCCGGTCGCTTCGTCCGGGGAAGGCCGCCAGAGGATGGCGTAGATGATCTCCATGTAGCCGCCCAGGATGAGCAGCGGCGCCACGTAGAGCGAGATGAAGCCTTCCACCTCGTTCTCGATGCGCATGATCGCGTACCCTACCACGATCAACGCGATGCCGAGGAGCAGGAGCATGTAGTTACGCCGGGCGAAGACCATCTGCCCGCTCCGGGCAGCCGTGCGAGCGCGCTGTGAGCGAAGGGACCGGGACGCTTTTGCCATGAGCCGGGGAAGTCAGCATCGACGAACGGGGCCTCGCGCCGTGTGGAAGCGACCCTGAGCCGGCGGGGCCGCCCAACGGACCGGCGACGGCGCCTGCGGCTCCGCCCGCCATCCGGCACGAGCGTTGCACCAAACCGAAGGGGGCGACCCAGGTTCCATCTCCCCGCGGCAGGGATCGCCCCGCCCCTCCCACTCCGTCGTGGAGAAAAGAGACGCGCGGGGAACCTGCATACCATCTTGCTGCTTGCTAGCTTGGGGCCGGACTCCGGGCCCCCGGGCGCTCTCCCACAGGCACGCCATACGCACCCCCCGCCCCGGCCGCCCCTGCGATTCTCCTCTCAGAGCCAGAAGCCTTCCTTCCCCCTTACGATGCGCACCCTGCCTGCTTCGGCCGCCTCCCGCCTCGCCCCGGTTCGCCGTCCCTGGGTCTACGGGCTCGTCCTGCTGCTCGGCGGGATGCTGGCCGCCGGGCTGCGCTCCGACCCCTCCACCCACGCTGCCCTGGCCGACCGCATCGACGCGGTGTTGAACACGGAAGAAGCCCGCTCCGGCTTCTGGGGCGTCTACGTCCAGGATCTCGAGTCCGGCGACGTGCTCTACCAGCACAACCCCGACAAGCCGCTCATCCCGGCGTCGAACCAGAAGCTGCTGACGACCGCCGCCGCGCTGGACGCGCTCGGCCGCGACTACCGCTACCAGACGGGCCTGTATTTCGACGGCACGGTGGAGGGAACCGTCCTCCGCGGCGACCTCATCCTGCGCGGCTCCGGTGACCCCACGCTCTCCAGCACCGAGATCCGCGGAGAGGACCCGCTGCAGGCCTGGGCCGAGGAGCTGGCCGCGCTCGGCATCACCCGCATCGAAGGCCGTCTGCTCGGCGACGACAGCGTGTTCGACGACAAGCCGTACGCCGAGGGCTGGGACATCGACTACCTCACCTCACAGTCCAGCCGGATGCTGGGCGTCAGCGCCGGCGGCCTGGCCTACCGGGACAACGTCATCGCCCTCCAGATCCGCTCGACGCAGGCCGGCGCGCGGGCCGAGATCAACACCCTGCCCGAGGGCTACCTCGACCTGCGCAACCAGACCACCACCAGCGCCCGTCGCCGCGGCTTCACCACCACCATCGAGCGCGTGCTCGGCACCGAGACGGTGCGCATCCGCGGCTCGGTGCCCCGCTCCTATCGCGGCACCGTCGAGATCCCCGTCACCGACCCGACGGCCTTCACCCTCTACAGCTTCGAGCATCACCTCCGGGAGGCCGGCATCGAGACGGATCTGACCCGGCACCATGCCGACGACCTGGACGAGCGCCCCCGCTACGACCGGGCCCGGCTGCTCTTCGTGCACCTCTCTCCGACGCTGGCCGAGATCCTGCCGGTCATCAACAAGCAGAGTAACAACTTCTACGCCGAGCAGGTCTTCCGCAGCATCAGCCCCCAGGGCTCGGCCGACGGCAGCGAACGTCGCATCAAGGCCCTCTTCACGCGGGCAGGCGCCGGCACCACCGGCCTCTCCATCCGTGACGGCTCCGGGCTGTCCCGCAAGGACTTCGTGACGGCGGAGGCGCTGGGGAAACTCCTGGCCTACATGTATGAACATGAGGAGCGCGAGGCGTTCATCGCCTCCCTGGCCCGCGGCGGCGAGCCACAGACGACGTTGCACTACCGCCTGCGGGACGTCCCCGTGCGGGCCAAGACGGGCTCGCTCCAGTACGTCCGCTCCCTCAGCGGCTACGCCACCACGGGCAGCGGCCGGCCGGTGGCCTTCGTGGTGATCGTCAACAACTACACGGCCCCCTCCTACCGCATCATGCGCACCATCGACGAGATCGTGCTCTCGTTGACGGCCGCCCCCGCCAGCTGACGTCCCCGCCCCCCTCGCTCGAACCCGTCGCCGCCCCGGTCTACCCGCTGCCACCTCCATGCCGCTCGTCGTCCGTCACCTGCTGATCGGCCTGGGGCTGTTCCTGCTGCAATGGCTGCTGCTGGGGCGGTTGCAGATCCTGGGGGCGATGCCGGACGCCTGCCTGCTGTACGTGGCCTGGCTGGGGCTGCGCTACGGCCGCCTGCCGGCCAGCGTGGCAGGGTTCGCGCTGGGCTTCCTGATGGATGCCGCCTACGGGCTCTGGGGCATCCACATGTTCACCAAGACCCTCGTCGGCTTCCTCGTCGGGCTGTTCCCCACCGAGCGGGAGACGCTGCGCATCCTGCCGCAGCAAGCCTTCTTCGGCGGGCTCGTCATCGCGCTGGTGCACAACGGCCTCCTCATCGCCTTCGTAGCCCTGCAGGCCGGGGCGCGCACGGCGTTTCTGATCAACGCCGTCTGGCTCGGGTCGGCGGTGTATACGGCCCTGCTGGGCACCCTCGTGGCCCTCTTCGCCCGCCGCTGAAGGCCATCCAGACGACCATCCAGACGGCCGGAGGTTATCCGACGAGCTGGGCGGCGCGGATGACGTCGGCCAGGATGCCGGCGGCGGTGACGGCCGGGCCGGCGCCGGGGCCGCGGATGACCAGCGGATTGGCCTGATAGCGCTCGGTGGTGTAGACGACCAGGTTGTCGGTGCCGTGCAGCGAGCCGAAGGGCGAGTCCGGCTCGACGGACTCCACGCGCACCCGCAGACGCCCCTCCTCGATGCCGGCGAGGTACTGAAGGCGGCGGCCGGCAGCGCGGGCTGCCTCGCACCGCTCACGCCAGGCGGCATCCAGCTCCGGCAGCCGCTCCAGGAAGACCTCCAGCGGCACGTCCAGCAGCTCGGCCGGCACCAGCGGCTCCACGTCCACGTCCGCCCGCTCGACCCGCAGGCCCATCTCCCGGGCGAGGATCAGGAGCTTACGGGCCACGTCCTCCCCGATCAGGTCGTCGCGCGGGTCGGGCTCGGTGTAGCCGCTGGCCTGCGCCGTGCGCACGATCTCCGAGAAGGCCCGTCCCTGCGCCAGGCCGTCGAACACGTAGGCCAGCGTCCCGGAGAGCACCGCCTCGACCCGCAGCACGCGGTCGCCCGAGCGCTGGAGGTCGCGCAGGGTGGAGAGGAGCGGCAGCCCGGCGCCCACCGTCGTCTCGTAGAGGTACGGCACCTGGTTCCGCTGGGCGGCGCGTTGCAGGCGCTCGTAGTAGACCTGCTCCCCGGCGTTGGCCCGCTTGTTCGGGGTGATGACGGCGATCTTGTTCTCCAGCAGCGTGGCATAGCACCGGCTCACCTCCTCCGAGGCCGTCGCATCGACCACGATGAGGCGCTCCAGGCGGCTCTCGACGAGGTGGCCGATGACGGCGTCGAGGTCCATCGGCTGCCGGGCCTCCTCCAGGCGGGTGAGCGCCTCCCCGAAGGGCAGCCCGCCCACGTCCCAGACCATGTGCCGCTGGTTGGCCAGGCCGACGAGCTGGAGGTTCAGGTTGAGTTGCTCCAGCAGCACCGGCGCCTGGGCTTCCAGCATCTCCAGCAGCGCCCGGCCGATGACCCCCGGCCCGATCAGGAACAGATGCGCCCGGTCCCGCCCCAGCGCGAACGCCTCGTGCAGGGCACGCAGGCCCTGCTGCACCTCGGCATCGCGCACGACGGCCGAGATGTTGGCCTGCGAGGCGCCCTGGGCGATCGCCAGCACGTTGACGCCGCTGCGCCCGAGCGTGGAGAACATGCGCCCCGCCAGCCCCGGTCGCTCCCGGATGTTCTCGCCCACCACCGAGATGATGGCACAATCCGTCAGGGCCGTCACCCGGCTGACGATGCCCCGTTCCAGCTCCCGCTGGAAGGCCTCCTCGAGCGCCCGGACGGACCGCTCGCCCTCGTCCTCGCGGACGACGATGCAGATGTTCTGCTCGCTGGAGGCCTGCGAGATGAGCAGCACGTTGATGCGCTGCGCCGCCAGCGCGCCGAAGGCCCGCGCCGAGATGCCCGGCACCCCGATCATGCCCGTGCCTTCCAGGATGACGATGGCCAGGCGACGAATCGACGTCACCGCCTTCACATGGCCGTCGGCCGTCCCGGCATCCACCGTGATGCGGGTGCCGGGCGCCTCCGGGTTCAGGGTGTTCTTGATCCGGAGCGGGATGTTGTTCTCCAGCAGCGGGCGGATGGTGCGCGGATGCAGCACCTTGGCCCCGAAGTACGCCAGCTCGGCCGCCTCCCGGTAGGTCAGCTGCTCCAGCGGAAAGGCCTCCGGCACCAGGCGCGGATCCGCCGAGAGCACCCCGTCCACGTCCGTCCAGATGATCACCCGTTCCGCCTGAAGCGCCCCGGCCAGGATGGTAGCCGTGTAATCGCTGCCGGAGCGGCCCAGCGTGGTCAGCACCCCCCGCTCCGTCGAGGCGATGAAGCCCGTCACGACGGCGATCTGCCCGGCCGGCAGGTCGGCGAAGCGCGCACGGGTCTGGGCGTTGGTGACCTCGAAGTCGACGCTGGCCTCCCCGAAGCCATCGTCCGTGCGGATCAGGTCCGTCGCCTCGATCGCCACGGCATCGGTGCCGGCCGCCCGAAACGCCGCCGCCACGATGGGCGCCGAGACGCGCTCGCCCATGCCGATGATGGCATCGCGCGTACGCAGCGTGCACTCCCGCAGCAGGTAGACGCCGTCGAGCAATTCACCCAGCTCGCGCCAGCGGGCGGCCAGCTGCACCAGCAGCGCCTCCTGCTCCTCCGGCCCGACGAGCGCCTGCACCGCGGCTGCGTGCCGCTTGCGCAGTTCCTCCAGGATGATCCGATGCCGCTCCGTCCGCTGCACCGCCTCGTCAATGGCCTGCAGCAGCCGGTCCGTCACCCCGCCCAGCGCCGACACGACGACGACGCGGCGAGCGTCGGCCGGCTCGGCCAGGACCAGCTGCACCACATGGCGAATGCGCTCCGGGGTGGCCACGGACGTGCCACCGAACTTGAAGACGTGAACGGGAGGAGATGCAGGAGGAGACGAAACGGAAGACGCCATAGCGCGCGTTCGACGTGAAATCGACCGGTGGAACGAATCAGCGATCACCCGAGATCGGGCTCGTGGGGGTCCAAAGCTACGGCACGACACGCTCCGGTACAGGAACCTGAATATGAATAGATCGTGGAACGGCGAAAGTCGCTCCCTCGACGGGTTGACACCCGCAGGAGGGCTTTTTATCATGCGGACCCTCGAAAAATCGCAGGGACTCCTCCACGGGGCCATAGCTCAGTTGGTAGAGCGCTACAATGGCATTGTAGAGGTCAGGGGTTCGACTCCCCTTGGCTCCACTCCCGAACGGCTCAGACCTTCCCGTCTGGGCCGTTTTTTGTTTTCCCCCGTCCCCACCTCCCCCCATCTCATGGACCGACGCGACATCCCGGCCGCCCTGAAGCAGGCCCAGGAACACTTCGAAACACGCCTGCAGCAGGCCGTCGACGCCTACGAACACTGGACCGGCGGCCCGCTCGAGATTGACCTGAGCCTCGTCGAGGGCGAAGACCTGCCCATCGGCGATGAGGTGCTGCGCGACAAGGTCCGCTCCCTCGTCGACGCCTTCCACCGGGAACCCATCGTCCGAGAAACCGGCGTGCGCGTGCACAAGGTCACCGCCTTCGATTCCGACGCCGACGGGACCGCCGCCGTCCGCGTCGTCTACGACTACCCGGCCTGAGCCGGCCAGCCACACATACAGAAACGCCCCGGGCGAGGACCGCCCGGGGCGTGTTGTGCGCAAAAGCCCGGTGCCGGGTGTACGGACCCACGAAGGCACCGGACCTGACCAGGATGCGTACGCCGGACGGTATCGGCACAACGGGCGATGCCTTAAACCGCGTGCCCTAAAAAACATCCTCCCCCTGAATGAAAAAAGCCCCGGTGCTCCCCCACAGAACACCGGGACTCCCCGTTGATCCAGAGATCAACGGCCCACATCGACAGAAGTGCGCGTCGGATGTGCGCCCGGTCAGACACCCTCCGCATCGCGGTATAACCCGAGATCAGACAATCGTTACAATCTTGCAGGATCGGCCCGGCGGCGAACTTTTCCGGGCCGGTAGTGGTTGGAACGACTACTTCGCCATGCACCATCCAGGCCCTCTACGCCATGCGGTTCATCACGCGCTGCTGCTGTTGTTGCTGTCCCTGCTGTTGTACGGCAGGACCCGGGCAGAGACGTGGCCGTACCGCCCCCGCGTGACCCTCGCATCGTAAGCGTCGCGCCTTCCCCCTGGCTACGCCTCTCCCGGTTCACCGAGAGAGGCTTTTTTTGTCCCTCACCTTCTTTCCCTCTTTCCCTACTCAGGCATGGAACTCCCCGCTTCCGCCGTCACGGACACGCTCCAGAGCGACGTGCTGGACCGCGACATGCTGGACCATGACGTGCTGGACCGCATCGGGCAGACGCCGCTGATCCGCCTGCGGCGTGTGATCGACCACCTGCCGGACAGCGTGACCGTGTACGCCAAGGCCGAGCATCTGAACCCGGGCGGCTCGGTGAAGGACCGGCCCGCGCTGTCGATGATCCGGGCCGGCCTGGCCTCCGGCGCGCTGCGGCCGGGCAAGACCCTGATCGACGCCACGAGCGGCAACACGGGGATCGCCTACGCCATGATCGGCGCGGCCCTGGGGCTGCCCGTGACGCTGGTCATGCCGGCCAACGCCTCCCGCGAACGCAAGCTGATCCTGCAGGCCTACGGCGCGGAGCTGATCCTGACCGACGCCATGGAAGGCACCGACGGCGCACAACGGCACGTCCGCGCCCTGGTCGCCGCCGACCCCACGCGCTATTTCTACCCCGACCAGTACAACAACGATGCGAACTGGCGCGCCCACTTCCACGGCACCGGCCCCGAGATCCTGGACCAGACCGACGGGCGCATCACCCACTTCGTGGCGGCGCTGGGCACGAGCGGCACGTTCACCGGCGTCACGCGGCGACTGAAGGCCCACGACCCGGCCATCCGGTGCATCAGCGTGCAACCGGCCTCGCCGCTCCACGGGCTGGAAGGCATGAAGCACATGGAGACGGCCATCGTCCCGGGGATCTACGACCCCGATCTGCCCGATGCCACGCTGCGTATCACCACGGAAGACGCCCATGCCATGACTCGACGCCTGGCTCGCGAGGAAGGCCTGCTCGTCGGCCCCTCGTCCGGGGCCAACGTCGCCGCGGCCGTGCAGGTGGCCGAAGAACTGGAAGCCGGCGTCGTCGTCACCATCCTGTGCGACACGGGGATGCGCTACCTGAGTGACGACTTCTGGAAAGCCGATTGACCCGACGTTCTGATTCGCCCATGTACATCGCGCCCGACCTGCTCGACGCCATCCGCGCCCACGGGGCCGAGACGTACCCCGAGGAATGCTGCGGCTTCCTCCTGGGCCGCCCGACGGCCCGGGGCAACCACGTCCTGGCCCTCCGCCCCGTGCCCAACCGGCAGGCGGACCACCGCGAACGGCGCTACACGATCACTCCGGCCGATTACCAGGCGGCCGACCGGGCGGCCCGGCAGCAGGGGCTGGACGTCGTCGGCTTCTACCATTCCCACCCGGACCACCCCGCCCGCCCCTCGGCGACGGACCTGGCCGAGGCCACGTTTCCGGGCTATACCTATGTCATCGTGTCCATCCTCCAGGGTATCCCGGACGCGCTGACGGCCTGGTCGCTCGCCCCCGATCGGTCGCGCTTCGACGCCGAACCCATCTCCCTCACCGAACCCGAACCCTCCACCCGCTGACACCCATGCCTGCGACGTCCACCACCTCCGTGACGATTCACATTCCCACCCCCCTGCGCTCCTTCACCGGCGGCTCCGCCTCGGTCGAGGTGACGGGCCAGACCGTGGGGGAAGCGCTGAAGGACCTGGTCCGCCGCCATCCCGCGCTCGAACCGCACCTCTACACCGAGGACGGACGCCTGCGCTCGTTCGTCAACATCTACGTGGGCGATGAGGACATCCGCTACCTCGACCGGGATGCCACCGCCATCACGCCCGGCGCGGAGCTCTCCATCGTCCCGTCCATTGCCGGCGGTCGGTGATGCCGGCGGCCCCCTCCTCCTGCCCACCCTGCGCTACGATCCCATGGAATCTCCCGACCCGATTGCCTCCGTCACGCTGTCTCCGGAAGAGCTGCGTCGCTACAACCGGCACCTGATCCTGCCCGAGGTGGGCATGGCCGGGCAGAAAAAGCTGAAGGCTGCCTCCGTGCTGCTCGTCGGCGCGGGGGGGCTCGGATCGCCGCTGGCCATGTATCTGGCCGCTGCCGGCGTCGGCCGCCTCGGCCTGGTCGATTTCGACGTGGTGGATGCGTCGAACCTCCAGCGGCAGATCCTGCACGGCACGCAGGACGTCGGCCGCAAGAAACTGGACTCCGCCCGCGACCGCCTCCGCGAGATCAACCCGCACGTGCAGGTGGATCTGCACGAGGTCCGCCTCACCAGCGACAACGCGCTCGACCTGATTGCCGAGTACGACATCGTGGCCGACGGGACGGACAACTTCCCGACGCGCTACCTCGTCAACGACGCCTGCGTGCTTACCGGACGGCCCAACGTCTACGCCTCCATCTTCCGGTTCGAGGGGCAGGTGTCCGTCTTCGGCCTGGAGGACGGGCCGTGCTACCGCTGCGTCTATCCCGAACCGCCGCCGCCGGGCCTCGTACCATCGTGTGCCGAGGGCGGTGTGCTGGGCGTCCTGCCGGGGCTCGTCGGCACGTTGCAGGCCACCGAGGTCCTCAAGCTGATCCTGGGCGTCGGTGAGCCGCTCAAGGGCCGCCTGCTGCTCATCGACACGCTCGGCATGCAGTTCCGCACACTCAAGGTGCGGAAAGACCCGGACTGCCCGGTCTGCGGCCACCACCCTACGATCACCACCCTCATCGACTACGAACAATTCTGCGGTATCCCGTCACCAACCACGCCGGCCATGACCGAAACCACACCTGCCATCTCCGTCCGCGAGTTCTACGAACGCCGCACCCGGGGCGATGACCTGTTCGTCCTCGACGTCCGCAAACCCTTCGAGGCACAGATTGCCGACATCGGCTCGGACCAGTTGATCCCCGTCGAGGAACTCCCGGACCGCCTGGCCGAGGTGCGCGCCCGGAAGGATCAGGACCTCGTGGTGTTCTGCCGCTCGGGCGCCCGCTCGGCCCGGGCCACGAACCTGCTGCGGGCGGCCGGCTTCACGAAGGCGGTCAACCTGACCGGCGGCATCCTGGCCTGGAGCGAGGAGATCGACGACTCGGTGCCGCAATACTGATCCGGCCGCCGACGGGCCGGTGCTACAGGACGATCACGCTGCGCACCCGGGCACCCTGCACGTCCAGGTCGCTGTCGACGGGCTCACGGAAGGCTTTGCGCCCGCCGGGCGGGATGTCCCGCACGAGGATGCTCATGCGGCCGACGCGGCGGTTCTCGGCGTCGTAGAGGGCGACCTGCACCTGCACTGCCCGGAGGGGCTCGTCCGTGGGGTTGTAGAGCGTCCCCGTCACGATGCGGGCTCCGCCGGGCAGCAGGCTGTACTGCACGTCCTCGACCACCACGCGCGTGGCATCCGCCCCGGCCGGGTCGGGCTTCCCGCACGCACCCGTCATCAACAGGAGCACCAGCCCCACCACTCCGTAGCGTCTCATACCGGCTTTCATTCGCTGTTCTTCAGGATGGCGGGGGAGCCTACCCCATGCACCGCCGAAGGTTCGCGCAGCGGCTACCGGAGGGTGACGTAGGTGACGCCGGGGCCGCCCTGGTCCCAGGGCGCTTCCTCGAACGACGCCACCTCCGGCCGGGTGGCCAGGTATTCGTGGATGGCCTGCCGCAACGCCCCCGTGCCCTTGCCGTGCAGGATCTCCACCCGATCCAGGTTGGACGCCAGGGCATCGTCGATGAGGTGGGTGACCTCGGCCAGGGCCTCCTCGACCCGCTGCCCGCGCAGGTCGACGCGCGTGCGGGCGCGGAACGCCGTCAGGCCCGCGCCGGAGGAGGCGGTCTGCCGCACGGTCACCTGCTGTTTGCGCGGGCCGCCGACTTTTCGGAGCCGCCCGAGCTTCACCCGCATCTTCATGGAGCCGAGGGCGACGAGCGCGTCGTCCCCTTCGATCTCCAGCACCTCGGCCGCGGCGGTGCCGTCGTCGAGCACCACCTGGTCGCCTTCGCGGATGGGGCCGTGCCCGGCCGCCGGGCCGGGGGCGCCTTCGGCGGACGCCGGACGCGGCGTGCGGGGAGAACGCCGCGCCCGGGCCTGCTCGACGCGGCGGCGCTGTTCGTCCTGTTCACGACGTGCCCCCAGGGACGCCCGGAAGCGCTCGAGCCGTTCGCGGGCGGCCCGGGTGGCCTCCTTCTCGGCCTGCGCCTCTTTGATCTCGCGGATGGTGCGCTCGACGCGGGCGTTGGCCTCGCGGACGATCCGCTCCGCCTCCTGCAGCGCCTGCGCCCGGATGGCATCCCGCTCGTTCTCCAGCTTGCGAAGGCGGCCGGCATAGGTCGCCTTCTCGTGCTCGGCCTGCCGGCGCAGCACCTCCGCCTCCTGCAGCCGCGCCTCCAGCGCCTGCGCCCGCTCCTCCAGCGCGGCGATGAGGTCCTCCAGACGCACCTGCGCCCCGCCGACGAGCGCCCGCGCCCGGTCTAGAATCGCCCGGGGCAGCCCCACCCGCTCGGCGATCTCGAAGGCGTAGGACGACCCCGGAATGCCCGCTCTGAACCGGTAGGTCGGGCTCAGCGTGGCCTGGTCGAACTCCATCGAACCGTTCTCTACCCCCTCCGTCTCGTGGGCAAAGGCCTTCAGCGAGCCGTGGTGCGTCGTGGCGATGGTGCGAGCCCCCACACGGGTCAGCGCCTCCAGCACGGCCTGCGCCAGCGCCCCCCCCTCGGCCGGATCGGTGCCGGTGCCCGCCTCGTCGATCAACAGCAACGTGCGGGCATCGGCGTGCTGGAGCATGTACCGCAGGTTCGCCACGTGCGAGCTGAAGGTGGACAGGTCCTCCTCCATCGACTGCTCATCGCCGATGTCGACGATGAGCCGGTCGAACAGGCTGAGCCGGGAAGCGGGGTCGACCGGCACCGGGATGCCGTAGGCCAGCATCAGCGTGAGCAGCCCGACCGTTTTCATCGCCACCGTCTTGCCGCCGGCGTTCGGCCCCGTCACCACCAGCGTGTGATAGTCGATGCCGAGTGATAGATCCAGCGGGACCACGCGGCGGGGGTCGGCATCGGGGTGTTCCTCGTTCCAGCGCTGGACGTACAACTGCAACACCGGATGGCGCCCCTGCCGGATGTCGATGCGTCCCTCGTCGTTGAGATGCGGCACGACGGCATCGAGCTGGTTGGCCAGCGTGGCCTTGGCCTGCAGGAGGTCGAACTGCGCCAGCACCCGCAGGTTGTCGCGCATCGGCGCGAGGTGCTCCCGAAGCGCGGCGGTGACGGCGCGCAGGATGCGTTCGACTTCGCGCCGCTCCTCGGCCTCCAGCTCGCGCACCTCGTTGTTCAGGCTGAGGACGGACGCCGGCTCGATGTAGACCGTCTGCCCCGTGGCCGAGACGTCCTGCACGAAGCCTTCGATCTTGCGTTTGGCCTCGGCGCGAACGGGGATCACCATGCGGCCGCTGCGGATCGTGGGCTGCTCTTCGGTGGCGTAGCCGCGCCCGATGGCCTCGCGCAGCTCGCGCATCAGCGTCTCCCGCAGGGCGGCCTGCCGCTGCACGATGAGCCGCCGCAGCCGCCGCAGCTCCGGCGAAGCGTCGTCGCGCACCCGCCCCTCGTCGTCCACCACCCCGGCAATCCGCTCCTCCAGCCCCGGCAGCGGCGTGATGCGACCGACGGCCTCGGCCAGCGCCGGGTACTTCTCCCGCCGCGCCCGGACGTAGGCCTGCAGGCGCCGCACGGTCATCAGCACCAGCCGCACCGCCACCAGGTCCTCCGGGGCGAGGTAGGCCTCGGCCGGCGCCGCCCGGCGCAACACGTCGCGCAGATCCAGCACGTGCTGCAGCGGCACCGGATCGTCGAACCGCAGGGCTTGCTGGAGCTCCCAGACGCGCTCCAGCTCGGCCCGCAGCGGCGGTATCGACCCGAAGGGCCGCATCCCCGCCAGCCGGTCCTGACCGAGCGAACTCCGCGTGAGCGTGTCCAGCCGATCCCGGATGACGTCGAAGCCGAGCTTTTCTTCCGTCGAGGGCGGATGGAGTTTCATGGGATCGGGATGGGGGATGAAAAGCGGGACGCGGCGCACGCGTCGGCCTCCGACGTCACGCGCCGCGCTCCTGTACGATCCAGCCCCGGTTTTGATCGCCCCGGACCTCCCCCACGCCCCCTATCCCCGCGGCCCCAGCACCGAATGATCGCCGATGTTGACGACCTGCGGCTGCCCGTGCACGTGAGCGTGCTGCCCGACGAGCGAGTCCTGCAGCACGGCGTTCGCCACGTGCGCCTCGGCGAAGACGATGCTGTCCCGCACGACGGCATGCTCGATCCTCGCCCCGGCCTCGACCGACACGTAGGGGCCGATGACGCTGTTGCGCACCGTGGCACCGGGCCCCAGGTACACGGGCTCGTGGATGACACAATGCTCCGCCGTGCCCGGCGACGGCTCGCCGGCCTCTTTGTCGAGGTACACCTTCGTCGTCTCCATCAGCGCCGGGATCGTCCCGCAATCGAGCCATTCCGTGACCGACGCCGTCGTGAAGCGATACCCGGCCTTGAGCATCCGGTCGAACGCATCGGTCAGCTGAAACTCACCGCCGTGGCCGCGCACGTCGTCCTCGATGAGGCCTTCGATGGTGTCCCGGAGGACGGCCAGATCCTTCACGTAATAGATGCCGATGAGGGCCTCGTTCGAGATCAGCGTGCGGGGTTTCTCGACGAACTCCACGATGCGGTCGCCTTCCCGGACGGCCACTCCGAACCGGCTGGGGTCCTCGACGTGCTTGACCCAGGCGATCACATCCGCCTCGCCCAGATCGACCGAGCCGTCCATGTCGAAGAGCGTATCGGCGAAGACGACGATCCCCTCCCCGCTGAGCTGGTCGCCGGCGGCGAGCACGGCGTGGGCCGTGCCGAGGGCTTCATGCTGGACGGGGAAGTGGGCGTCGATGCCACGGGGCCGGCAGACGGCCCGGAGCTGCTCCCGCACCTCCTCCCCGAAGTCCGGCCCGAGCACAAAGGCCGCGGCGTCCAGGGGCCGGGGCAGCACGCGGGTGAAGGTGTCGACGATGCGCTCGACCATGTTCTTGCCGCGCACCTTGAGCAGCGGCTTGGGGGTCACGTGGGAATGCGGGCGCACACGGGTGCCACGCCCGGCCATCGGGATGATGAGTTTCATGGACTCCGGTCTGGTTGATGGACGCTGTGGTTGTGACGAGGACCGGGGGCAAGATAGCATCGGCTCCGCACATTCCCGGACCGGCCGCCCCCGACGCCGGCCTACCGCTCCATCCTTCACAGAGAGTTATTTCGTGCCCCGGCCGGGCGGCCCGACCGAAAACAAAGCCTTCGGTGCCCCGTTGGCAAGAAGCTGCCCTGGCCCGGTTGGGCCATTTTTTTGCTGGACGATGCCCGGGGCGGTCGCCTGCGGAGCAACCGGCATACCAGGCCGCCGGGACCGGGTCCCGGGACCGGGTCGCGACCCCGCTCCCCGGCTTCGCCCGGCACTTTTTTCCGATACAAGATTCCCCGTAACCGCTTTCCGAGGCCGTATGACACCGCTTTCTTCCAATGATCACGCCTCCCATGATCACCCCGGCGTGACCGGCCCCCTGGCCGCCACCGGCAAGATGTCCCAGCGCGAGATCGACGCCTGGCAGCGCAGCCAGGTCAAAGACCTGTGGCGCATCTTCCGCATCATGTCCGAGTTCGTCGAGGGGTTCGAGACGCTGGCCCGCATCGGCCCGTCCGTGTCCATCTTCGGCTCGGCGCGGACCCGACCGGGCACGCGCTATTACACGATGGCCGAGGACCTGGCGCGGCGCTTCGTCGAGAGCGGCTTCGGCGTGATCACCGGCGGCGGCCCCGGCATCATGGAGGCGGCCAACAAGGGCGCCCGCGAAGCCGGCGGCATCTCCGTCGGGCTGAACATCGTCATCCCGCACGAGCAGGAGGCCAACCCGTACGTCGACCGCGACAAGCTGATCAACTTCAACTTCTTCTTCGTCCGCAAGGTGATGTTCGTCAAGTACGCGCAGGGGTTCGTGGCCCTGCCCGGCGGCTACGGCACGCTCGACGAGCTGTTCGAATCGCTGACGCTGGTACAAACGGGCAAATCCACCCGCTTCCCCATCGTGCTGATGGGCACCGAATACTGGGGGCCGCTGGTCGACTGGCTGAAGGACACGTTGCTCGAATCCGGCTACATCTCCCCGCACGACCTGGACCTGTTCACGCTGACGGACGACCCCGCCGAAGCCGTTCACATCATCGACGCCTTCTACAAGGAGCACGCGATGGCGCCGAACTTTTAGGCCACCCGGCTGCCCGACACCTTCAGCAAAGGGGATGACATCCCCGCAAACACGCAGGCCATCGCGCTCTGTGCCCTCACCGTCATTCCCGTCATTCCTGCGAAAGCGGGAATCCAGTCCATCCCGTTCCATGGTTCTGGCTCCCCGATCGAGTCGGGGATGACGGTTCGATGACGGTTCCATCATGCCAGGTCCACAGGCACCAGGAGTCTCATCTGTGAATACCTACTCCTGTGAGCGCGCCGGTAGGAATCCAGGAGGCATGCGCCTTTTTTCTGGCTCCCCGATCGGAGTCGGAGATGACGAAGCACTCGATCTCGCGTTCTCAGAGCGCATGCTCTCCACGTGACGGATAGCTGGTCAGGGCAGCCGGCACATCGCCTCCCCGGATCGCGTGTGGCGGCACCGCTCCGTCGCGTCGCTGCGTGGTGCTGCATGGCCGGTTCACAGCGGAACCCGCTGATGCGCACGCCCTGCGTCGGGAAGATCCGCCCATGCTCACGATCCCGGGCCGCCCGGAGGCCCACTCAGCGGGGCATTTTGGCGGCGCCCGGAGCGGCCGGAGCAACGTACAGCGTCGTCAGGAGTCTACACGGCGTCGTGCACACCCTACACCCGGCGGTACCGCCGGCGCGGTTACTTTTGTGCAAAAAGTTGCGGAACCCTTCGGATTCCTGCGTATTTTCATTAATCGTTTCGCTTGCCGGGTTCAGAAGCGGGGGTCGGCATCGTTCTCGCACGACCGGACGCGGAAGACCCGGGGGGGTTGCCCCTCCCCTTACGCCGAACACCACCAACCCACAACCACAGAGGCGATGACTGTTACCCATCTCACCCGGGCCATGACACCGTGGAAGCCCGTGACACGGCTCGCTGTTCTCCTGATGGCCCTGATCGTATGCACGGCGGCTACGGCCTTCGGTCAGGACGACCAGGAGTACAAGCGCGTCTACAACGCGGCCATCGAAGCGGCCAAAGCCAAGAACTACACCGAAGCCTACCGCCTGTACACGCAGGCCGCAACCCTGGCCGAGCAGGCCGGCGACCAGGATGTCGTCACCAGCTCCAACCGCGTGCTGGCCCAGCTGGAATTTGCCCTCAGCCAGCGCTCGCTCAAGCAGGAAAACTACGAGCAGGCGCTGAAGCAGGCCGAGCAGGGGATTGCACGCAACCCGGAATATGCCGGCAACTACTACAGCAAGGGCCTCGCCCTGAAGAACCTGGACCGGATCGACGAGGCGATGGACGCGCTCGCGAAGGCCATCGAGGTCGCCGAGGCTTCCAGCGACCGCCGCATTGCCAGCCTGGCGGAAAATGCCATCCGGGAGCAGTTCACGTTCCTGGCCTCTTCGGCGCTGACGCGCAATGGCGAGAACATCCGTCGCAGCGACGCCGAGGAGGCGCTGGCGCACCTGGCCAAGCTGGAGCAGTACAACATCGAGCCGGATGCGGATGTCTACTACTACATGGCCGAGGCCTACGCCGCCCTGGGCAACTACGAACAGGCCGTCGCCATGGCCGATCAGGCGCTGGAGGTCCACCGCGGCAGCCGCACGGACAAGGCCAAGATCTACCTGATCAAGGGCGAAGCGCTCATGAACCAGGGAGACGCCACGAGCGCCCGCGCCGCGCTCGAAAACGCCCTCTTCGGCCAGTATCGTCAGCGTGCTCAGTACCTCCTCGACGAACTGGGCAGCTGATCCCGGACCGCCCACCGGCGGTTATGGAGTCCTCTTCCAGAGCCCGCGCTCGGCATCGAGCGCGGGCTTTCTGTTTGCCCCGTCGCGCAGCAAGAGGTGGCTGCATCCCGGGGGCCTGGCTCACAGGCGAGCACGGCGGAACACAGGCACACGCCGGCTCAGACCGTCGTCTTTCGCCCGATATAGACCAGCACGATGAGCAGCACGGCCGGCACCAGGAAGCTGAGCACCGGCATCCATTCCAGACCGGTCGGGATGGAGGGAACGGCCGGGGTGGCCTGCAGCAATACGGTGACGAGCGGAAACAGCGGCATGGGATTCCCGTGTGATGGGTGGCTGGGGCGTTTCCGGGCTGTACGCCTCGTCCCGAGAGCAAGTTCTTGCCGGGTATCCTCCCCCGCGTGAACCACCCGATTGCCGGCGCCGCCGTCGATGGCGCCTCCCCGTTGACCCTTGCCGACTCCTATGCCGGTCCTCGCCCTCACCATCGACTTCTGGAATACCATGGTCGTCGCGCACGTCAACGGCGAGCGGCGGCGGACGGAGCGCTTCGCCCACCTCGTGCGCACCGTCCGCCGGCACCGTCCCGACCTGGAGGAGCCGGCCATCCAGGCCGCGCTGCAACGGGCCATCGACCGGTTCGACGCCTCGTGGCGGCACCGGCACGTCACCCCGACGACCCCCGAGATCGTCGCCGGCATCTGGCGCGAGCTGGACCTGCAGGTGCCGGAAGACGACCACGCCGGCACCGTGCGGATCTTCGAGGAAGGGCTGCTGAACGCCCCGCCGGCTCTGGTGGACGGCCTGGCCGAGACGCTCGCCTGGGCCGCCGGCCGCTACCGCCTCGCCATCATCTCGGACACGATGTTCTCGCCCGGCCGCGTCATCCGGCAGTGGCTGGACCGGCACGGGCTCCTGCCGTACTTTGACGCGTTCGTGTTCTCCGACGAAACGGGCTTCTCCAAGCCGGACGCCCGCGCCTTCGAGCAGGCGGCTGCCGCTCTGTCCCTCTCGCCCACAGACCTGGTCCACATCGGGGACCTGCGGCGCACGGACGTACGGGGGGCTCGGGGCGTCGGGGCCCGGGCCGTGCTGTTCACCGGCGTACACCAGGACGACGACGGCCCCGAGCCGGACACCGTCCTCCCCCGCTGGCAGGACCTGCCGGCCCTGCTGCGCCCGGCCTGAAGCCGCCCCATCGCCACGCCCGTCACCCAACCGGATGCACCTGTCTCCATGCACACGCTTGCCGCAACGGCCACGCTGGGCGAGGGCACGACCCTCGGCCACTACTGTGTGATCGAAGAAGACGTATCGATCGGAGCCCACTGCTCGATCGGGCACCACGTCGTGATCCATGCCGGCACCCGCATCGGGGACGGCGTCCGCATCGACGACCACGCGGTCATCGGCAAGCAGCCGATGCGCGCCCGCAACAGCGCCGTCACCCGCGATCACCGCCCGCCGCCGGCCGTCATCGGTGCGGGCTGCCTGATCGGGACGCACGCGGTGATCTATGCGGGCTGCCGGCTGGCCGAACACGTCCTCGTCGCCGATTTCGCGTCGATCCGCGAGGACGTGACCGTCGGCGAGCGCACCATCATCGGGCGTGGCGTGGCCGTCGAGAATGCCTGCCGCATCGGCCGTCGGTGCAAGCTGGAGACGAACGCCTACCTGACCGCCTACTCCGAGCTGGAGGACTTCGTCTTCGTCGCCCCCGGCGTGCTGACCAGCAACGACAACTTCATCGGCCGCACCGAAGAGCGCTTCCGGCACTTCAAGGGCGTCACCGTCCGGCGCGGGGGCCGGCTGGGCGTCGGCGCCGTCATCCTGCCCGGCCGCACCGTCGGCCCGGACGCCGTCGTGGCCGCCGGGGCGGTGCTCACCCGCGACGCCGACGCCGCCCTGATCCAGGCCGGCGTCCCGGCCCGCCCGCTGCGCGCCGTCCCCCCGGAGCAGTTGCTCGACGCGCAGGGCTGGGATTGACACCCCCGGAACACGCACCGCCTGTCCTGACTCCACGACCCCACGCCATGTCCATTCAGATGGTCGACCTGCGCGGGCCATACCGCGCCATCCAGGAAGAGATCGACGCCGCCATCCAGGCCGTGCTCGACGCCACCCAGTTCATCAAAGGCCCCGCCGTCGGGCAGTTCGAGAGCGACCTGGCCGGGTACCTCGGCGTCCCGCACGTCATCGGCGTCGGCAACGGCACCGATGCGCTCCAGATCGCCTACATGGCCCTCGGCATCGGCCCCGGCGATGAGATCATCACGCCGGCCTTCACGTTCATCGCTACCGCCGAGGCGGCGGCGCTCGTCGGAGCCACCCCGGTCTTCGCCGACATCGACCCGGCCACCTTCACGCTGGATCCGGCGCACGTCGAAGCGCTCATCACCCCCCGCACGCGGGCCATCGTCCCGGTCCATCTCTTCGGGCAGTCCGCCGACATGGACCCGATCCTGGACCTCGCCCACCGCCACGGGCTCGCCGTGATCGAGGACAACGCCCAGGCCATCGGCGCGACGTACCGGGGCGCGAAGACGGGGACGCTGGGCACGGCCGGTTGCCTGTCGTTCTTCCCCTCCAAGAACCTGGGGGCCTTCGGCGACGGCGGGGCGGTGCTGACCCGCGACGCGGCCCTGGCCGAGCGGATGCGCATGATCGCCAACCACGGCGGCCGCCACAAGTACTTCAACGAGATCGTCGGGGTCAACAGCCGCCTGGACACGCTGCAGGCGGCCGTCCTGGGCGTCAAGCTGCGCCATCTCGATGCGTACAACGAGGCCCGGCGCGCCGCGGCCGACCGCTACGACGCGCTCTTCGCCGACGAACCGGGGGTGGTAACCCCCGTGCGCGCCGCCTACGGCACCCACGTCTTCCACCAGTACACCCTGCGCATCCGGGACGGCCGGCGCGATGCCGTACAGGCGCACCTGAAGGCCCGGGGCATCCCGCACGCCATCTATTACCCCGTGCCGCTGCACCGCCTGCCCGTCTTCGCCGCCGAGGGCCGGGCCCGGCATGGCGACCTCCGCGAAACGGAGCGCGCCGCCGCCGAGGTCCTCTCGCTGCCGATGCACACCGAACTCACCGCCGACCAGCAGGAACGCATCGCCGCCGCCGTGCGCGAGGCGCTCCACGGCCAGGCGGCCCGCCCTGTATGACCGAATCCACACACGACGCCCCGCCCCGCCCGATCGGCATCGGCCAGGTCGGCGTGGGCTACTGGGGGCAGAACCTGCTACGCAACTTCGCCGCGCTGCCCGACGCCCGGGTCGTCCAGGTCTGCGACCGCCGGACGGACCTGCTCGACCGGGCCGCCCGGCGCTACCCCGGCCTCACCACCACGACGGATTACGGCGACCTGCTGGATCATCCGGAGATCGAGGCCATCGTCGTGGCGACCGAAACGCCCCAGCACGTCGCCCTGGCCGAGGCCGCGCTGGAGGCGGGCAAGCACGTCTTCGTGGAAAAGCCGCTGGCGCAGACCGTCGCCGAAGCCGAGCGCCTCGTGGCCCTGGCCGAGGCCCGCGACCGCCGGCTCATGGTGGGGCATCTGCTCCTCTACCACCCCGCCTTCCGGTACGTGGAGGACCTCATCCGGCGGGGTGAGCTCGGGACGGTGTACTACCTCTACAGCGTCCGCGTCAACCTGGGCATCGTCCGGCAGCGGGAGAACGCCTTCGAAAGCCTGGCCCCGCACGACCTCTCCATCGCCCTGCAGTTCCTCGATGCCCGGCCCGTCGCCGTCTCGGCCACCGGCCAGGCCTACCTGCAACCCGGCGTCGAAGACGTGGCCTTCGCCACGGTCTTCTTCGAGGACGGCCGCATGGCGCATCTGCATACGAGCTGGCTGGACCCGCACAAAACGCGCACGGTGACGGTGGTCGGCAGCCGCAAGATGGCGGTCATCGACGACGTAGCCGGCACCGAAAAGGTGCGGCTCTACGACAAAGGGGTCGACCGCACCTCCGGCGCCGCGTCGGACGGGTATGCGTCCTACACCGAATCCATGACCATCCGCACCGGAGACATCGTCATCCCGCGGATCGAGATGGAGGAGCCGCTGCGGCTGGAGTGCCGCCACTTTCTCGACTGCATCCGCACCGGCGCTCGGCCGCGCTCCGACGGGGAGAACGGGCTGCGGGTCGTCCGCCTGCTGGAGGCAGCCCGCACCTCGCTGAAGGCGGGGGGGCGCCGGATCTCCCTGTGATCCCGGTGCTACTTGCAGGCCGGCAAGACCCTACCCGCCTTCGTCCGCATCCCGCTCGATGACACCGAAGAGATGTCCGAAGGGATTCTGGAGGATGTAGAGGGCCACCCGATCGTCGGCCGTACGCACGCGCCGGACCAGCCGGGCCTCGTGCCGGAGCAGGTGCCGGAGATACGCCTCCGCGTCGTGCACTTCGAACAGCGGGACGACGCCGGTGATGGTGTGCTCGTCCGCCTGTTGCAGCAGGCACACCTCCGACGCCCCCAGCTGAAACTCCACGTAATCGGCCTCATCGACCCGCGGGTCCTGGCCGAAGGCCGCGGCATACCAGGCCCGCGCCGGCAGCAGCGACCCGTCCATCGGGTAGAGGACAGATACCCGCCCGGATACGGCACTCGCCCCGGTATCGGCCGGAGCGGTAGACGTGGGGGGCGCCTCCTGCGAAGCCGCCGCGCCGGGCCCGGACAGCACCCAGGCCAGCGCCTCGGTAGCGGCCGTCACCAGATGCCGCGTCTCAGGGTCGGCCTCAGCCTCATAGGCGCGCAACCGCTCCAGCCGGTCCGCTATCTCCTGTGCTGATCGCATGGCGTCGTCACACGGTGTGAGGAAGGATGCCGGGCGCCATGCAACAACGATGCCCGATGGTCCGCCGGGACCGCAGGCGGCTCACCCGCCACTCATCGCCGGCGGGGCGCTGCGGAAGGGCGCGCGGTTCAGCGGCGTGACCCCGGGCCGGGCGACGGCGGGCATCGGCAGGTCGCGGAACGAGAACGACGCCGGCACGAGGTCGAGGTCGGCCTGGAGCACGTCGTCCCACGTGAGTTCCAGGCCCGTATAGGCACTCTCCCGACCCAGGATACCCGTCAGCGTGCTGAAGGCGATCTGCTCGGCTTCGTTGACGGGCTCGTTCTCGCGGATCGCTGCGATCAGGTCGGCGTGTTCCTGGACGTAGGCGTTGTTGCCCCGTTCGGGGAAGCTGAAGCGCTCGGTGCCGTCGTGCGCGCGGATGACGGAGCGGTCCGTGTGCAGGTCGGCCACGCCCTCCGTGCCCACGATGCGGTTGGTGATGCGGCGCGTGGTGTTCTCCATCTGACGGCACTTGGCCTCGACGCGCACCCCGCCAGGATATTCGTATTCGACGCTGAAGTGGTCGTAGATGTGTCCGTACGACGGATCTACCCGGACGAGGCGGCCGCCCATGGCCAGCGCCCGCTCCGGCCGGCCCTGCATCACCCAGTCGATGACGTCGAGGTTGTGCACGAACTGCTCGACGATGTGGTCCCCCGAGAGCCAGGTGAAGTAGTACCAGTTGCGGCACTGCCATTCCATGTCGCTCATGCCCGGCTGGCGGGGGCGGAGCCAGACCGGCCCGGTCATGTAATACGCCTGCGCCGAGACGATCTCCCCGATCAGTCCGTCGTGGATCCGGCGGATGGCTTCGACGAAGCTGGGCTGCCGGCGGTAGAGCGTTCCGGCCACGATCGACAGGCCTTTTTCGTCGGCCAGGCGGCTCGTCTCGAGGACCGAGCGCACGCCGACGGCATCGACGGCGACGGGCTTCTCGGCGAAGACGTGCCGGCCGGCCTCGACGGCGTAGCGCAGGTGCATCGGGCGAAAGCCGGGCGGCGTCGCCAGGATCACCATGTCGATGTCGCTGTCGATGACGTGCCGGTAGTTGTCGAAGCCGGTGAAGGCCGTCGCATCGGTCACCTTGAGGGCCTCGCCGATCGCGTCCCGGAGCACCGCGCGGCTCTGCTCCAGCCGATCCTCGAACAGATCCCCCATCGCCACGATCTCGACGCCCTCGGCGGCCATGACGGCATCGCGGGCGGCCCCCGTGCCGCGCCCCCCGCAGCCGACCAGCCCGACGCGCAGCCGGTCCGACCCGGCGGCATAGGCAACGTTCTCCGAGGCCATCAATCCGGCGGACAGACCGACCGTGGCGGCCGCCGTGGTTTTGATGAAGGTGCGGCGGGTGACGCCTTCGGGCGGGGCGGTGGTATCCGTTTTCATGCCGTCGATGCGGGGTGGGACGAGACGGCGGCGGTGCGCTGCCGTGACGCCGGTTGCAGGTCCATCGTCGCGGAGGGCGTGGGGCCATGCCGTCGAGGTCACGGCCTCCACGCGCATCCAGACACAGTATGGGAAACGCAAGCCACCCGCGCAAGCGCGGCGGAGCGGGGCCGGCCGGGCCGGCTCACCAGAACAGGATGTAGAGCGCGGCGGTGATGCCCAGGATGCCGAAGGCGGCGATGGTGAAGACCGGGTCGCTCTCCAGGCGCGTGCCTTCCAGCCGCACGGCCCGGGGATGGTCTCGCCCTTTGCCTTCCGCCCAGGAGATGACCACGATCAGCGCCACCGACAGCAGGAACACGTAGCCCATGCGGTTCATGAATGGCACCTCCGGCGCCAGCACCTTCATCCCGGCCGAGAGCGGGATGCTCAGCAGCGCCGAGACCAGCGCGGCGTTGGGCGTGGCCTTCTTCCAGAACAGCCCCATCACGAAGATGGCGAGCACGCCGGGGCTGATGAACCCCGTGTACTCCTGGATGTACTGGAACACCTGATCGAGCGTCGCCAGTTGCGGGGCCAGCAGCGCCCCGATGGCAATGGCCACCAGCCCGGTCAGCCGCCCCACCCGCACCAGATGGGCTTCCGAGGCGTCCCGGCCGAAGCGGTTCCGGTAGAGGTCCATGGTGAAGATCGTCGCCGTGGAGTTCATCATCGAGGCCAGCGACGAGACGATGGCGGCCGCCAGCGCGGCGAAGGCCAGCCCGCGCAGCCCCGGGCCGACGTACGTGGCCAGCAGCCACGGGTAGGCCTCATCGCCCCGCGTGATCGGCGCATCCAGCGCGTGGGCCACGATGCCCGGCACCACCACGATCAGCGGCAGGAGCAGCTTCAGATAGCCGGCGAAGGCCAGCCCGCGGCGGGCTTCCTTCAGGCTCTTCGCCGCCAGCGCGCGCTGGATGATGTACTGATTGCAGCCCCAGTAGAACAGGTTGGCCACCCACATGCCGCCCAGCAACACCCCCAGCCCGGGCAGGAGCTGGTAGGCATCCTGGAGCGTGCCCGTGTCGTCCCGGTAGAGCAACTCCCCCGGGTAGAGGATCATGTTGAACCGGTCGCCGGCATCCTGAATCAGCTTCCCGAACCCCGCGATGACCCCGGCGCCGTCGCTGTAGGCATCGAGTGCCACGTAGGTCGTCAGCAGCCCGCCGCCGACGAGCACGAGCACCTGCACCACGTCGGTCCACGCGACCGCTTTGAGGCCGCCGTAGATGCTGTAGACCGTAGCGAAGAGCGCCAGGCCCAGGATGCCCGTCCAGAGCGGGATGCCCATGATGCCCTCGAGCGCGAGCGCCCCCAGGTAGAGCACACTCGTCAGGTTGACGAAGACGTAGACGAGCAGCCAGAAGACCGCCAGCAGGGTGCGCACCCGGCCGTCGTAGCGCTGCTCCAGGAACTGCGGCATCGTGTAGATGCCTTTCTCCAGGTAGATCGGCAGGAAGAAGTAGGCGATCACGAGCAGCGTCACGGCCGCCATCCACTCGTAGGAGGCAATGGCCAGGCCGAGTCGAAAGCCCGAGCCCGACATGCCGATGAACTGCTCGGCCGAGATGTTGCTGGCGATGAGGGAAGCCCCGATGGCCCACCAGGGCAGCGCTTTACCGGCGAGGAAGTAGTCGCTGGTGTCTTTCTGGTGCCCTTCGCGTTCCCGGGACACCCACAGGCCGAGGCCGACGATGACGGCTCCGTAGAGCGCGAAGACGACGTAGTCGAGGGGCGTGAAGTGCATGGGCGTGCAACCAGATTGGAAGAAATGTTGATGTACTCAATGGCCGGCTTTCATCCGTTGCGATCCGGGGGTGCTACACTCCCCGCGATGCGAAACTTCGGCACCGTCTCGTCGGCCTGTACGACCGGGTGCCCGTTCACGAAGAGCGCCGCCTGCACCGGCTCGCCGGCCTGGAAGGCACCGTCGTAGCGGGGTGCGCGCGGGCCGGGCCGGTGGCCGCCGGTCGCGTAGCGGATCTCCCACGGCAGCACGTCCCCACCGAGCGGCGCCGCCCCGCCAAGCAGCCGGACGAGCCCGCCCTCCCGCACGATGGCCAGCGCGTAGACGGCCGCCCGCGGTCGCCGCTCCGCCTGCACCAGCACGCTGGCGATACCGGCGTCCGAAGATAACGGGTTCGCCCCGACAAGCGAAACCCCTCCGATCGTCCCGAAAAACACATTCTCCCAGGCGTCCGGCACGACGGTCCCGTGCTCGTCCTGCAGCGCGGCGTGGACGAAGACCACGTCCTTGCCGTCGCGGGCGAAGGGGCGGCCGCCCTCGTCCACCCACACCGACAGGCGCGCGGGCCGGCCGGGCGTCCGCACGGCGTGGCGAGCCGCAGGGCGCCCGTCGAGGTAGCCGACGGCTTCGAGCAGGCCCGGCTCGAAGCGCTCCAAACGGAACGTGAAGGGCGGATGCGCCAGATGCGTCGAGAGGCGGTCGGCGTCCGGACGCTGCCGCGCCACGAGGCGGCCGCCCACCGAGAGGGCCACCTCGTCGCAGTTGCTGAACACCCGGACGTCGGTCGGCGAGTCGGGCGTCCAGTAACTGGCGATGAACACCATCGGCCCGGAGGCCAGCCCGGGATACC
This sequence comes from Roseithermus sacchariphilus, assembly GCA_003285105.1. Taxonomy (GTDB): domain Bacteria; phylum Bacteroidota; class Rhodothermia; order Rhodothermales; family MEBIC09517; genus Roseithermus; species Roseithermus sacchariphilus. The sequence goes on from CP030158.1 coordinate 4,468,351, forward strand.
GCTCGGCGGCATCCCGCTGGCTACGGAAGAAGTGGTAGGAGAACTTGGGCAGCCGGAACAGATCCATGCACCCGGAAGACTCGATGTCCGGCGCATAGCCCCGGTTGTAGTCGAACATCACCCAGAGGCCGTCGGCGAAGGCGATCGTCTTGCGGTTGTCGTTGTGAGCCTCCTGGAAGTTGGTGGCCTGCTGGAGCAGCGCCCGCTCGCCGTGCCAGCGGAGTTGCCGGCTGTTGGCCTCGTCCGGCGCGAGATCGGCCCAGGCCTCCTGGTTGAGCCCGGCATTCTGGGCGTAGTACTCCCAGTCGCCGTATTCGCTCACGACGCACGGCCGGTCGGTGACCTCGACGCAGCCGCCGTGCTGCCGGGCCTGGATGAAGACGTCGTACCCGTCCGTCCAGCCGCAGGTGTACATTTGATCCCCCGGGTATTCCTCGTGGGCGATGGCCTGGGTCTTCGCCACGAACTCGGGCGGCATCCACGTCTCGTTGAGCGAGACCTCCCACAGGATCACGCACGGGTGGTTGCGGTCCCGGCGAATGAGACGGCGGCAGTTTTCGTACTGGATCTCCGCGAAACGGGGGTCGTCCCGGTTGAAGTATTGCCAGCCGGGGATGCAGTTCATCACCACCAGCCCCAGCTCGTCGCAGGCCTCCATGAAGGACGGGTCGTGCGGATAATGCGAGAGGCGGATGTAGTCGAACCCGGCCTCTTTGATCTTCCGGGCGTCCCGGTACTGGGCCGCGTCCGGCACGGCATAACCGACGTAGGGATACTCCTGATGCCGGTTCGTCCCCCGCAGGAACATCTTTTCCCCGTTGATCCGGAACCCTTCGGCCGAGATCTCGATGCGCCGGATGCCAATGCGCGTCACTTCCTCGTCGACCACCGCGCCGTGCTCGACCAGACGGGTGCGAAGGGTGTACCGGGATGGCGAACGCGGGCTCCAGAGCGCCGGCCCCAGCACCTGCAGCGTCCGGACGACCTCCGTATCCTGGCCGGGAGCCAGCGTGACGGGGTCGGAGGTGGCCCCGGCCACGACCGCCCCGGCTTCGTCCTCCAGCACGTATTCGACGACGAAGCGACGCGCCCCGGCGTCGTCGTTGCGTACGTGGACCTGCACCCACACCAAGGCCGCCTCCGGCGTCACCTCGGGATAGCGCACGAACACCCCTCCGCTGGCGGTCTTATCGGCCAGGATCGGATCGGTGATGTGCAGCGGATCCTTGACGATCAGGTGCACGTCCCGGTAGATCCCGTGGTACAGGTTGAAGTCGAGCTGATGGAGCGGCTTCGGGCCGGTGATCGGGTTGTCGGTATTGTCGAGGCGAACGGTCAGGACGTGCTCGTAGCCGGGCACGAGGCGGCCGGTGAGGTCGAAGCCGAAGGGCAGGTAGCCGCCCAGGTGCCGGCCGAGGTGCTCGCCGTCGAGCCAGACGTCGGCCACGTTCATGGCCCCGTCGAAGAGCAGGTAGACCTTCTTGCCGGCCGTCTCGGGTCCCACCACGAAGCGCTTTTCGTACCAGCACAGGCCCTGCCACTGGTAGGTCGGGCTGCCGGGCTCGCCCGTCACCAGGGCCTCGATGCGGGCGGTGTGCGGCAACGTGACGGGCTCCCAGGCCGCCCCGGCCGGATCCTCACCCCGGAAGAAGCGCCAGTCCCGGTTGAAGGAGATGCGCGAGGGCCCGTGCTCCGCCGTCAGCAGACGCCCGGCGGAGGGAGCGAGCAACAGCGCGGCCCCGCCCGCGGCGGTGCTCTTCAGAAAGTCTCTGCGTCTCATCGGCCTGATGGGAAAAGCATGATCGGGATCGTGGGGATCGCCACCGCCGCACCGGCCGCGACCGGGTTCATGCGGACCTCCGGTGCGGGAAAGCGCCTCGCCGGGGCGGGTCATTCCAGGACGATCCGCTCGACGTCGAATCCCCGGGGCACCTCCCGCCCCACGGCGTCGAACCAGGCGCCGTCGATGGCGAACTGGAGGCCGTCCAGGTTGCGGGGTTCCGGGGCATCGTCCGGCGTGGCGGCGTCGAACAGGTAGGGCAGGAACTGCGGGTAGGGGCGCGGTAGGAGGGCCAGCGGGGTGCGCCGCAGCGCGGCCAGCGGCACGGTGTACTCCTGCCAGGCTTCGGTGAGTTCGAGCACGGTCCCCCAGGCGGTGCCGTCCTGCTCCACGAGGGCCACCTCCAGCCGTCCCTCCGATGCGCCGGCCGCCCGTGCCCGGATGCGCAGCGTCCCCGTCCCCGGCGCCTCCGCCAGCCGGTGCCGCTGTGCGGGCGTCAGGAACGTGCGCAGGGCGAAATGTCCGGGCTCCGGCGCCAGGCTCTCGACGACGACGCGGAGCGCCGGGCGGTCCGGCGCGGTGCCTTCGGAAGGCTCCAGGCGGTAGCGCACGTAGTTCCAGAACGCCGGCGCAAGCAGGTGGTCGCGGTCGCGCCGGGCATCGAAGAGCACCACCGGGGCGTCTGGCGAGACGACCGGCACGTCCCACGTTGCGCGCCCGGTGAAATCCCACTGGAAGGGATGCCCCGCATCGCCGCCGGGGAAGGTGTGGGTTCCGTCGCGGCCGAAGACCACGATACGGTAGGAGAGCCATCCCGGCGTGAGGTGCCCGGCAGGGAGCGTGGCCGCGAACGTGAAGCCGTCACCCGGCGTCATCCGCACAGGACGCCCGGCGCCTCCGGGCGTCCCGGCAAGGAGCCACACCGAATCCGGCGGCGCCGCCGTCACCACGTCGGCCTGCACGGTGAAGGGCCGCCCCGCCGTCACGGCCTCCGGCGGGGTGTGCCGCACCACCGGCGGCCCCGGCGACGGCGGCGGGGCGAAGAAAGTGGCATCGACGGCGGGCACCTCCACCCCCGGTCGGGCCAGCACGTACACCCCCGGCCGGACGACGAACGCCCCGTCCCGCACGGCCGGGCGGTGCACATTCCCCGCATCGACCGGCTCCACGGTGAAGGCCGGCCCCAGATCCGGCAGCGCCACCCGCATGCGACGGTCCCGCCAGAGCACCCGCGCCACCGGACGCCGCAGGCTCGGGCGGCTGAACGGGTCCTCCACCCAGGCGACGTCCGGGTAGACCTCCAGCCGCCAGAGGCCCTCGCCCAGCCGGTCCAGGAAGTAGGCGCCGGTGCCCGCATACGTCACCACGGGCGAGGAGCCGACGCCCGCCACGTGCCGGAGCGCCGCCGGCGCCGGCGGGATGGTCTGCGTGTCGTTCGAATGGTAAAAGACCGTGTCCGCCACCATCTCGCTCAGGTCGTCTTCGTAGCGGACGCGGAACGGGCCGAAGGTACTCGTTTCGGGGTACGTGCCGAACGCGGCCCCGCGCGGGGTGCGGCGGAACACCTCCCCGGCGATCATGAAGCCGATGGCCCGGCCCGGCGTGTAGACCAGGTTCAGGAAATGGGTCTGGTAATCCGTGTTCGCCCAGGCAAACGCCAGCGGGTCGTAGGCGAACTGCGTGGCCCACTGGAACCCGGCTTCCCGGAAGCTGCGGGCCATGGCCGGATACAGGTACGACCCCGCCACGTCCGCCGCGTCGAACTCGTACACCATGCGGGCCTTGTTCCGGCAGTCCGGGAAGTCCGCGAACGGGAGCGGATAGTGATCCACGTTGGGCAGCATGTTCCCCCCCACGGCGGCGCCCCGGACGAGCCCCGTCGGGTACCACTGCACGGTGACGCCGTCGATGCGGGCGGCGCAGACAGCCTGGCCGTGGCCGTCGGTGTAGCCCTGGCTGATGTTGTAGAAGATCGGCTTGCGGAAGCCGGCTTCGCGCAGGGCGTCGGCCAGCGTGTCGATGAAGCGGGTCGTCTCCGCCGCCCCCCCCGGGTGGCTCGGCTCGTTGAACAACTCCACGGCGATGATGGCGGGATCGTCGCGATAGCTGTAGCCGGTGTACGGGTTGACGTGTGCGATGAACTGCCGGAGGTAGTTGACCTGCGCCCGCCGGGCCTCGGGGTCGGTCGTCATCTCCCCTTTGGAATAGTAGTCCGAGATGCCGCCGGTGCCGGGATCCGGCTCGGGATACCCGGCCCCCCACCAGGCGATCGGCGTCAGGACAGTCCGGATGCCGCGCTCGGCCAGCCGGGCCAGCAGGTAGTCCAGCAGGTCCAGGTGGTCGTTCTCGATCAGGTTGCCGTGCCGGTCGGTGATCTCACGGTCCCAGACGTGGATGCGGTACGCGTCGAGGCCCAGGCGGACGAAATGGGCCACGTCCTGGTCGATGGCCCGCTTGCGGTCGGCACCGACGTAGCCCAGGGCACGGTAGCCATGGGCAAACGGAGCCCCGTAATTCACCCCGAAGAGCGCGACCTCCTCCCCGGTGCTGCGCCACCGCATCACCCCCGTCTCATCGACGAAAACCGGCCCTTCCTGCCCCGATGACTTACCAACAGGCATGACCAGCCAGGCCAGAAGAAGGGCGACAAGCCCCCTCGTTCGAACGGTTACGGGTATCATCATGCGAACGAATGTGGGATGAAGGCACACGCCGGGGCTGCTCGGCCGCCGTGCCCGGCGCTTATGACGAGGCGGGGCCACCGGCGCCGGGAAGGCCATGCCTCCCGCCTGCCGCGCCCCGCCTCGACCCCGCCAGTTTCATGAAAGACGGCTGCCGTCTGCTACCGGACGATCAACATTTGCCTGGTCACCGCATGGCCATCGGCTCCTGAGGCAAGGCGGTAAAAATACAGGCCCGGCGGCACCACGCGCGAGGCCTCGTCCCGGCCGTCCCAGCGGACGGCATGCGGCCCCACCGGCTGCACGGTCTCCACGAGCGTGCGCACGCGGCGGCCGAGCACGTCGAACACCTCCAGCCGCACGGCGCCGGCACGGTTCAAGCGATAGCCGATGTACGTGGACGTCCCGGCGACGAACGGGTTCGGGGCGTTCTGTGCGAGTTCGAAGAGCGCCGGGGCCTCCCGCTCGACGGCCGTACCTACCGAACGGAACAGGCGCACATTGTCCAACTCAGCCCAGCTGTTGTCTTCCGCCGTGTCGGGGTCGCCGTCGCCGTTCGTGTTGTCCACGGCCACGCCCAGCCGATGCCCGATGGCCTCGGGCACGTCGTCAGCCGAGAAGGAAGCGGTGATCTCCACCATGGGCTCGCTGATGCCTTCGAAATCCCAGGTGGTGGTGGCGACCGGGACGCGCGTGCCGTTGTCGTCGTAGTAGAGGATGACGTCGAAGGTAGTGGCCTGCCAGCTGCTCCGCGCATCCACGTGCAGCGTGTAGGTTTCCCCGGCCGCGATGACATACTCGGTCAGTTGCCAGAGCTGGGGGTCGAAGTTGGCCAGCCAGGCCGCGCAAACCCCGTCGGTGGCGTTGGCATTGTCCGAGACGCCCGAATCGGTCGGCGGGGTGTCCATGCTCCAGCCGGGCACGTCGATGAAGTTCGTCACCCGGATGCACGGCGTGTTGCCGTTCGGGTCGAGTTCGAAGCTCGGGTTGATGAGCGTGATGGCTTCCTGAGCGTGGGCGCCGGCCACCCACACGCCCGGCAACAGCAACAGGGCCAACGTTCGTAGCAGTGTCTTCATGGCATCCTCCGCATGGTATGCGTCTGGTGTGGAGAAGTCAGGGTCAGTAACCGGGGTTCTGCTCGATCACGCCGCCCCCCTGGTCGATGACTTCCTGCGGGATGGGGAACAGGACGTGGTGCGGGCCGGCGCTGGCCCCTGCCGGTGCGTAGTCGATGAACTTACCGTGGCGGATCAGATCCTGCCGCCGGACACCCTCGGCATAGAGCTCGCGCCCCCGCTCCTGCAGGATGGCCTCCCGGAACTCCTCCTGCGTCATGCCGCTCCAGGGCGCCAGCCCGGCACGCGCGCGCACCTGGTTGACGTACTCGTAGGCCTCCTCCGGGCCGCGCTGCTCGTTGATGGCCTCGGCCAGCGAGAGCAAGGCCTCGGCGTAGCGAAAGACCGGCATGTCGAAGCCGTAACCGGGCCCGTCCCCCTGGATGTCGGTGAACTTGAGCGGGATGGCCCCGCGCATACCGTTGTTGCGAGTCCGCACGGCGCCGGTCGTCGTCACGTAGCTATCGGCGATGGTATGGAGCCGCTCGTCGCCGGGCTCGAAGAGGTCGTAGAACTCCCAGGGCATCCAGAAGCCGTACCACCCCGGCCCCCGCGTGATGGTCTTGCCCGAAGGCAGGGTCGTCGAGGCAAAGTTCGGCGGGATGATCTCCTGCGGCCAGTAGTTCTGCGAGGCTTCGTTGGCCGGGACGGCGTAGATGATTTCGTTGTTCTGCTCGACGTTGAACACGTCCGGGTAGTAGGGCATCAGCGAGTAGCCCATCGCCATGATGTCGCGGGCCACCTGTTCGGCTTTGGTCCACTGCTTCTCGTGCATGTAGAGGCGCAGCAGCACCATGCGCACGGCGCCCTTGCTCACCCGTCCCCAGTTGGCCGCATCGCCGTTGTAGCGGTCGGGCAGGTCGGGCAGGGCCTCCAGCAGGTCCTTCTCGATAGCGGCCACGTACTCCTCTCTGGACAGGCGCGGGGTGATGGTGGGGTCATACAGCGTCGCCGGGTCCAGTTTCACGTTCACCGGGCCGAAGAAGTCGTAGAGGATGAACATGAGCCAGCCGCGCAGCGCCTTCGCCTCGGCGATGTAGCGTGCCTTCACAGCGGGCGTAACGGGCGCGTCCGACTTCTGGATCTTGTCGATGACGTCGGTGGCCCGGGCCACATAGCGGATCTTGGCATACGTGGGGCCTTCGCCGCCATTGAAGGTAGTCGGCCCCCATTCGAAGAAGTCGAACGTGGTGCTCCAGGGGCTGAACAGCTCGTCCGTGGGGGTCATGCTCCGGATCAGGTACGTCTTCGGGTCGTGGTTGTAGAGCGCGGCATACCACACCCCGGCCCCCTGATCGTTCGTCCCCCAGTCGGTCATGAAGGGGTTGTAGAGGGCGGCCACGGCCGTCCGGAAATCCGCCTCCGAGGAGAAGAAGTTCTCCGGCGTCAGGTCACCGAACACCTCTGGCTCGAGCAAGTCCGAACATCCTGACAGCGGCAGCAAGAGGAGGCCGGAAAGCGCGATCAGTACCGCGATACGAGAGAACATCGCCGACGTGGGCGAGACGAGAAGATCTTTCATGGTCCTTCGATGGCGCTAAAAGTTGAGCTCCAGCCCGAACGTCGTCGTGTAGGCCTTCGGATAGGGGTTCGGCTCGGTGAATTCGGGGTCGAAGCCGGGATAGTTCGTCATGACGGCCAGGTCCTGCACCGTCACGAACAACCGGGCCGATTGCAGCGGACTGCCCGCCCCGAGCAGACGCCCCGGCATCGTATAACCGAGTGACACGTTGCGAAGCCGGAGGAAACTCGCGTCCTTCAGGTCGTAGTCGTGGTTGCCGGTCGGGTTCTGCGTGTCGTACGGATTGGTGGCAATGCCGGGATAGGCACCCTCCGGGTTGGTGGAAGACCACACGTCCCGGGCGTAGATGGTCGTATTCTCCGGGTTGGTAGACTGGGAGATCACGAAGGTATTGGGCGCGAAGTTGTTATTGCGCTTGTAGCCCAGGTTGCCGTAGAGGTAGACGTTGAGGTCGAACCCGCCCAGCGTGAAGGTGTTGTTGAACCCAATGGTCCACCGTGGCGCGGCATGGCCCAGGATGACCACGTCCTGCTCGTCGAGGACGCCGTCCCCGTTCTGATCGACGTAGCGGAGGTTGCCCGGGTTGGCCGCCGGCATGTGGGCCGGGCGGTCGGCCTCGCTCCGAATGATGCCGTCGGTCTGCCAGCCGTAGATGGCATCGAGCGGGTCGTTCTCCCCGATGTAGGGAGCCAGCGGCACCTGCGGGTTCCGCTCGACCCACACGCTCTTGTAGTGCGAGACGCTCATGTCGGTCTCCCACGTGAACGACCCCGCCCCGACGTTGAGCGTGTGCAATTCGATCTCGAAACCGCGGCTACGGGTGGCGCCCACGTTGTCCGCCACGCGCCCGACGGCGTTGTTCGAGGGCAGCGGGTTGAAGTCGAGCAGGTCCCGCGCCGTCTTGACGAAGTAGTCGACCGACCCGCGGACGCGATTGGCCCACAGGCCGAAGTCCACCCCCACGTTGAAGGTCGAGACCGTCTCCCAGCGGAGGTCCGGGTTGGCCACCTGCGAGAGGGCCACGCCGTTGTAGAGCGTGTTTCCGATCAGGAAGGGATAGCCCGGGCTGTAGAGTTGCAGGGCATTGCCGCTGAGGATGCTCTCGTTGCCGGCCTGCCCGTAGCCGGCCCGCACCTTGAGCTGCGTCACGGCCGTCACGTCCCGCAGGAACGCCTCGTCCGAGATGATCCAGGCCGCCGAGATGCCGGGGAAGAACCCCCACTTGTGATTCTCGGCGAAGATGCTGGACCCGTCCCGCCGGGCTACCAGGGAGAGGATGTACCGGTCGTGCAGGCTGTAGTTCAGCCGGGCGAACTGCGAGAGCTTCGTCCGCGCGGTCTTCCACGAGCCGATGCGGTTCTGCAGCAGCTCGGTCGAGACCCCCAGGTTGTTATAGGAGAAGGCATCGGTGAAGAAGCCCACGCCCTGCACCGAGGACCCTTCCGTCAATGCCCGGTAATAGCCGGCACCGCCGACGGCGGTCAGGCTGCTGGGGCCGAACTGGTTCGTGTAGGTAAAGTACGCCTCGCCGCTGTAGTTCTCGACGGTCGACTCGCTCTTCTGCGCCATCCCTTCCGGGAACTGCGCGTTGTTCGTCGTCCGCGGCAGGTAGAACCCCCGCACCGTCGACTCGCTCTGCGCCTGCCCGACGACGTTCAAGCGCAACTGATCCGTCAGATCCACCTCGAGGGTAGGCGTGGCAAACAGGCTCGTCGTCCGGCTCCGGTCGTCGATGGCCAGGAACGCCGCCGGGTTCATGATGAGGCGGTTGAAGGTGGAGGCGTAGTCCCCGTTCTCATCATAGACCGGCACGGTGGGCGCATAGGCCATCGCCGCCTGGATCATGTTGAATTTCTCCTGCCCGCCCGAGTTGGCCCCGGTCGAGGCATTGCTGCCAACCAGACGACTGGCGGACATACGCAGGCGCAGGCGCACCCGCTCCGAGACGGTCTGGTCCAGGTTGACGCGGCCGCTGTAGCGCCGCAGCCCCGAGTTCTCGAGCACGGCGTCGTTGTCCTGCAGGTTGAAGGACACATAGGCAGCCGTCGTAGCCGAGCCCCCGCTCAGCGAGAGGTTGTGCTCGTGGATGTGGCCGTTCTCCGTGACCAGCCCCAGCCAGTCCGTCCCCTCACCGGCCGCCTGCATCTCCTGCTCGGTGAAGAGCGGAATGTAGGGCGAGACGCTGTTCGGATCGGTCGCGCCGTAGGGCGCGATGCGGTTCTCGAACAGGTATCGCTCGTAGGCCAGGCGGTCCTGCTCCTGCATGAACTGACGGGCGTTCATCAGGGGGAAGTAGTCATAGGGCGTCTGCGCCGACATGCTACCGCGGTAGCTGGCCCGCAGGCGGCCGGCCCGCCCGCTCCGGGTGGTGATCAGCACGACGCCGTTGGCGGCCGCCGAGCCGTAGATGGCCGCCGCGCTGGCGTCCTTGAGCACCGTCACCGAAGCGATGTCCTCCGGGTTGAGGAAGCTGAGGGGATCCCGGTCGACGCCGCCATAGAAGCCGAGGTCGGTATCATCGAGCCCGGGCACGGAGGAGGTGTACTCGGTCACGGGCACCCCGTCGATGACATAGAGCGGGGTGTTGTTGCCGCGCGGCGAGATGGCACCCCGGATGTTGACCGAGACGCCGCCCCCCGGCTGGGCCGAGCGCGTCTGCAGGTTCAGGCCGGGTGCCCGGCCCTGCAAGAGCTGGTTGACCGTGGTCGCCCCCGCCGGCTCGAGCCGCTCCACGTCTACCGTCGTGACGGCACCGCTCAGATTCCGTTCTCGCTGAGCCACGTACCCGATGATCACGACGTCCTCCAGCACCTGCACGTCCGGCTCGAGCACGACATCGACCACATCCCGCCCCGCCACAGGGACAACCTGCGTCACATAACCGACGAAAGAAAACACCAGGGTGTCCTGAGGCGTGGGCACTTGCAACTGGTACCTTCCATCGACCGTGGTGGTCGTACCCAGCGTCGTGCCCCTTACCACGATGTTCACTCCCGGCAGCGGCGCACCGTCTTCCCCGTCCGTGACCAGCCCACGCACGGCATGCTGGGCATGCAATGGCACCACCGCGCTCCCTGCCATCAGGAGCAGCAACAACAAGAACTTGGTCGCTCTCATGGATACATGATGTTTGACTACAGAGACGAAAACCCCGATGCCTTCCCGATCCCTCGAAAGCGATTCCACGACAGAACGCAAGCCCTTCCAGGAAGACGGCCCGGCCTCGAACCTCGGAAATTGGTTCAGGAGATTACAAAACCGCATGAACCGATTCAATTCGCGGGTATTTTACCCTGACCATCCGCGGCAGTCAAGGCAATAAGCCGAATTTATGATGAAGGAATGATGTAGACGAGCACGGCTTCGGGGCTCATACGGCCTCTACCGGTGCAGCCGTCGTATCCCGCAGCACGAGGCGATACTCGAGCTGGACCTTCTCCACCGGCAGCGCCGACGTCGCGTTGATGTGCCGGTCCAGAATTCGCACGGCCTGCTCCCCCATTTCCCGCTTGGGCACATGCACCGTGGACAGAGCCCAGGGAGCATACCGGAGAAACTCCAGGTCGTCGAAGCCCATCACGGAGACGTCCTCCGGCACCCGCACGCCGAGCTCATGCAGAGCCCGCATCAACCCCATCGCCACCAGGTCATTGTAACAGACTACAGCCGTGGGCCGCCCCGTGACACGACGCCCGAAATAGTCCATCCCCGCCTGGTAGCCGTCCTGCAGGTGGGCACCCGCCGGCACGATCTGATCCTTCTGGAGAGACAGGCTGGACTCGCTGAACGCCCGACGTACGCCCTCCAGCCGGTCTTCGCTGTGCAGAGAATACGGCGGCCCGGCAAAGTAAACGATCCGCGAGTGCCCCTGCTCGATCAGGTAATTCACTGCCGCCAGAGACGCCTGCACGTTGTCGATATCAACCAGATTGGCCTGTAGTCCTCGCACACCTTCCAGCAACACGAACGGGACATTGCGCCGCTTCAGATCGAAGATGTGGGACAGGTCCGCCTGGCTATCGAGCACGGGTGTAATGATCAGCCCACTCACATCCTGAGCCGTCATCAACTCGACGATCCGCTGCTCGGCTTCGTAAGAGCCCTCCGTACTGGCCACGAGAATCGTGTATCCCTTCTCCTCGGCAAAACGACGTGCTCCAGCGACCACCTCGAAATAATACGGGTTGTCTTCCTCTTTGATGACGACCCCGATACTACGCCCCGCCCGAGGACGCAGCCGATTGCGGGCCGCCTCACGCGGCCGATAGTTCAATTTCTCGATCACAGCCAGCACGTTACGCCGCGTAGCCTCACCCACCGTATCCTTGTTGTTGATGACGGCGGACACGGTCGCCTTGGAAACGCCCGCCAGCCGGGCCACATCGGAGATGGTTGGATTTTTTGACATGACGGGTGTTCTGGATGTGAATTGAATCGGTTCAAATTAGATCTGCCACGGTCCCGATGCAAAGGGGAACTGAATGTTCCAGTCCCCACCAGCCCCTCCACAATCACCGAAGCCTCACAGCCCAGGCCGTTTCACCAATCCTTAACATTACACGCTTGCACCGAAGCAAACCGCGCCTTTACAATCTGAACCCTACTGAATCGGTTTATCTTTACTGTGAACCGATGCAAGACGGCATTTCCCGCGACACTCGATCTGAGTAACCGGACCGTTGCGGGGATGCTACCCTGTACCAGGCAGGAGTTACACGGTTGGCAATGGGGCATGGAACGGCGTTCCCCCTTTCCGCTGTCCGGGAGGCTGGCGGCGCGGCACTCCTGGCCGAACCGGGGCCAGCGGCGCTTCTCCCTGCATAGACACGCTCCTCACAAACCCGGGATAGCCGGGGGGCGAAAGGAGGGAATGCACCGCCTCTCCGCACGGCCTTCTGCCTGGAGCCCTGCGCCTTCCCAGCCCCTCAACCACCCTCGTCTTCCCGATCCATCCCCCTCTCACCGGGTGCATGCCGCCCTTGCATTCCCCTCTCTGATCCACGCGTATCCATGCCGTTTTACGAACACCCGCATCGCCGTCTGAACCCCCTTACGGGAGAATGGGTGCTCGTCTCGCCGCACCGGGCCCGGCGTCCCTGGCAGGGACAGGTCGAGAAGGTGCCGCCGGAGACGCGCCCGGCCTACGATCCGTCCTGCTACCTCTGCCCCGGCAACACCCGCGCCGGCGGGGCACAGAACCCGGACTACCCCGGCACCTTTGTCTTCGACAACGACTTCGCCGCGCTCTATCCGGAGGTGCCACAGGCAGGCGTCGAGGAGGACGAGCTGTTCGTGGCCCGTACCGAGCCGGGCATCGCGCGGGTGATCTGTTTCTCCCCGCGGCATGACCTTACGCTACCCGAGATGCCCGTCGAGGCGATCCGCCGCGTCGTGGACGTGTGGACGGCACAGTACGCCGAACTGGGAGCCCGGCCCGATATCGGCCACGTGCAGATCTTCGAGAACAAGGGGGCGATTATGGGGTGCAGCAACCCCCACCCGCACGGGCAGATCTGGGCGCAGGCCACGCTCCCGGACCTGCCCGCCCGCGAGCTCGCCTGCCAGCGTCGGTACTTCGAGCGCCACGGGCACACGCTGCTGAGCGACTACCTGGCGCGGGAACTCGACCGGGACGAGCGGATCGTGTGCGCCAACGACCACTTCGTCGCCCTGGTGCCGTTCTGGGCCGTCTGGCCGTTCGAGACGCTGGTTATCAGCCGCCGGCCCGTCCCCGACCTGACGGCCCTCGACGACGACGAGAAAACGGCCCTGGCCGACCTGCTCAAGCGCCTGACGACGCGCTACGACAACCTGTTCGAAGTTTCCTTCCCCTATTCGGCCGGGTTGCACCAGGCTCCGACCGACGGGCGCCCCCATCCCGAATGGCACCTCCACATGCACTTCTACCCGCCGCTGCTGCGCTCGGCCACGGTGAAGAAGTTCATGGTCGGCTACGAGATGCTGGGCATGCCGCAACGGGACCTCACGCCCGAAGCCGCCGCGGCCCGCCTTCGTGCCCTCTCCGAAACACACTACAGCGTTCGCGCGGCATAGTGCGCACGTGTTGCATGGATTCGCACTCGCCCATCAGCCCTTCCCATGACGACGCATAACCCACTCACCGATGAGAGCAGAGCACCGAGAACCGCTGAGGGTCCCGTCGAGCGGGTGCGCCGGGCCTTCGAGCAGCACGTCGGGCCGGCGGCCGAAGCGACCCTGGCCCTGGCGCCCGGCCGGGTCAACCTCATCGGGGACCACACCGATTACAACGACGGCTTCGTCCTGCCGATGACGCTGAGCCAGGCCGTCTACGTGGCGTTGCGGCGGCGGCCGGACCGGCGCATCGTCCTGCACGCGCTCAACTACGACGAGCGGCTGGATACGACGCTCGACGCCCTGCCCGGCCCCGGCTCGTCGTGGCGGCACTATGCCGGAGGCGTCGTGGCGTTGCTCCAGGAGCGGGGGTTCATCCCGTCCGGCTTCGAGGGCGTCCTCTACGGCGACGTGCCCGTCGGCGCCGGGCTGAGCTCGTCGGCTGCCACCGAGGTGGCCCTGCTCGTGGGGCTGGAACACCTGTTCGGCTTCGCGCTCGCGGGTGCCGAGGGCGCGCAGCTCTGCCAGCAGGTCGAGCACCGCTTCATCGGCGTGCAATGCGGCATCATGGACCAGTTTGCCGCCCGCCTGGGCCGGGCCGGGCATGCCCTGTTCCTGGACTGCCGCACCCTGGCCTTCGAGGCCGTGCCGGTGCACCCCGGCGAACACGTCTTCGTGATCGCCGACAGCCGCGCGCCCCGCTCGCTGGCCGCCTCGAAGTACAACGAGCGACGGGCCGAATGTGAGGCCGGCGTCGCGTTCTTCCAGCGCCTCTACCCACAGGTCCGGGCCCTGCGCGACGTCTCGGCCGAGATGCTGGAGGCTCACGCGGCGGCGCTGCCGGAACCGGTGCGGCGGCGGTGCCGGCACGTCGTCGGCGAGAACGCCCGGGTGCGGAAGGCCGTCGCGGCCCTGCGCGCGGGCGACCTGGCTCGCTTCGGAACGCTCATGACGGCCTCGCACGCAAGCCTGCGCGACCTCTACGAAGTCAGCTCGCCCGAACTCGACCGTCTCGTGGAGACGGCCTGCGCCACGGACGGCGTACGGGGGGCCCGGATGACGGGCGCCGGCTTCGGCGGCTGCGCGGTCATCCTGGCACACCGCGACGCCGTGCCGGACCTGACGCAGCGCCTGTCCGCCGACTACCGCACCGCCTTCGGTCGCACGCCCGCCGTCTACGTGGTCGAGCGAAACCTCGAAGCCGGTCCTGTGTCCTTTTCCTCCTGACCCCCCGCTGTTGCCATGCCCTGCCGTATCCTCCTCGCCCTGGCGTTCCTCCTTCCGGCCCTGCTCCGGCCCCTTCCCGCCCCGGCGCAGTCGTTCCACTTCGGGGCGGACCTCTCTTATGCGAACATGATGGAGGACTGCGGGGCCGTCTTCAAAGAGCACGGCACGCCAACGGACGTCTACGCGATCTTCGCCCATCGGGGCCACAACCTGGTGCGGGCCCGCCTCTGGGTGGACCCCGCCTGGCAGGAGGCGCTCGCGCAGCCGCCGGGCGTCAAGCCCCGGTACAACGACCTCGACGACGTGCGGGAAACCTTCTCCCGCGCCCGCGCCGCCGGCATGTCGTTGATGCTGGGCTTCCACTACTCCGACTTCTGGGCCGATCCGGGCCGGCAGGTCGTCCCCGCCCGCTGGGCCGCCATCGCCGACGACGTCGGCGCGCTCGCGGACTCGGTCTACGCCTACACGAAGCAGGTCCTCAGGACGCTCGACGCCGAAGGGCTCATGCCGGAGTTCGTCAAGATCGGCAACGAGACGAACGGCGGGCTGCTGGTCCATCGCACCATGAACGACCGGTACGAGCCCGTCGGCACCCTCAGCACGGACTGGAGCCGCCACGCGGTGCTGTTCAACGCCGCCATCCGGGCCGTCCGCGAGGTCGGCGCCACCGCCGCCGTCACGCCGAAGATCGTCCTCCACTTCGCCGGGCTGAACAGCCTCGTCTGGCGCTACCAGAACCTCGTCGCCCACGGCGTGACCGACTTCGACGTGATGGGCTTCTCCTACTATTACGCCTGGCACGAAGCCAGCATCCGCGAGCTTGGCGAGACGATCCGTGCCCTCCGCAGCCGGCTCCCGGGCTACGAGGTGATGGTCGTCGAGACCGGCTACCCCTGGACCCGCACCGGCTTCGACAGCCTCCCCAACATCATCACCACGCCGGACCCGGACTACCTCCCCGTCATCCCCGAAAAACAGCTGGAGTACCTCGTCGACTACGCCCGCGAGGTCATGCGGTCCGGCGGCATCGGGGTCATCTTCTGGGAGCCGGCCTGGGTCTCGACGCCGTGCCGCACCCCCTGGGGGCAGGGCTCCTCGCAGGAGCACGTCGCCTTCTTCGACCCCGTCGAGACGAACTTCATGGAGAACGGCGGGGGTCGCTGGCCCGAGGCGGCCTTCTACGAGGACCTCAACGCCCACAAGATCACGTTCCAGGTGGACATGACCGGGCAGAACACCGCGCGCGGCGTTTACATCCGGGGCACGTTCACCGACGGCGAGATCGTCCCCATGGCCGACCTGGGTGAGGGGTTGTTCAGCTTCTTCGCGTACCTGCCCGAGGGCGCCACCGGCACCTACCACTTCCTCAATGGCCCCGAGGCCACGGACCGCGAGGCCGTCCCGGCCGCGTGTGCCGCCGACGGCACCGACCGCCGCTATACCGTCCCCGCCTCCGACGCCGTCTTCGCCTTTCGCTGGGCGGACTGCACCCCGCTCGTGGACACGCCGGTGGAGGTCACCTTCGCCGTCGACATGACCGGGCAGGACACCTCGCGCGGCGTCTACATCACCGGGCACGTCACGGACTGGGAGATCGTCCGCATGACCCCGCAGGGGGAAGGCATCTACACGTACACCACCTACCTGATGCCCGGCAGCGCGGGCGCCTACTATTACCTGACCACCAGCACGTGGGACAACTACCAGGCCTTCCGCGAGTCGGTCCCGGCCGCGTGTGCGACGTGGTACGGCTCGGACCGGGGCTACGTGGTGCCGGACACGCCCGCCGTCTTCGCCGTGCGCTGGGGGACGTGCGAGACGATCGCCTGGCCAACGGCCCGGGAGGAGGCGCCTTCCACCGGCACGCTCCGGCTCCACCCGAACTACCCGAACCCGTTCCGCCGAACGACCACGCTGACCTACACGCTACCGCAGGCGGGTCCCGTGCGGCTCGCCGTGTACGACGTGCTCGGCCGCCGCGTAGCGCTGCTGGTGGACACCCGCCAGGCCGCCGGCACCTACCGGACCGCGTTCGATGCCACCGCGCTGCCGCCCGGCCTGTACGTCGCCCGCCTGACGACGCCTTCGGGCACCGTCACCCGACCGCTCGTGCGGACGGCGCAGGACGGGCCGTGAGCCCATGCCCGGTGCCCCCCGGCCGGCCTCAGTCCACCCGGCCGTAGAAGGACGCGCTTCAGAACGAGATCGTCAGAACGAGATCGTCAGGCCGGCGTGCTGCAGGCCAAACGTCGGCGAAACACGGAGACGGGGATTGCGCCGCTGGTGGCGCTGGGCCAGGAAGTAGCCGGTGGTGAAGCCGATGGTGCTGCCGGCCAGCACATCCGTCATCCAGTGCACGTTCGTAGCCAGCCGCGAGAAGGCCGTACCCCCGGCCACGAGCAGCAATCCGTAGGTACCCACGCCGGGGTAATACATCAGCCAGGGTGTCAGAAAGGCGAAGGCCGTCGTGGCATGCCCGGACGGGAAAGAGGTGTTCCCCGAGAACGGCTGGAAGTCCATGGGGCCGTCGGCATACCGGGGGCGCACGCGGCCGAAGACGAACTTCAGCGTGTTGGTGATGGCATTGGCGAACAGCACGGCCTGCAAGGAGGTGTAGGCGGCATCCTGAAACCGCTCGCTGCCCACCAGCAGCGAGCCGGCGAAGAGCCCGACCGCCGCCGGGCGAATGTACTTGACGTTCCCAACCTCCTCGACGGCGACGATGAAGCCCTGGTCCTGGATCCGGGCGGCACGCGCGGTCAGGGGCTGGTCGTAGTACGAGAGCGCTGCCAGCCCGGCCCCCACCCCGAGCACATACAGGCTCCGGCGGGTCGGCACCGAGGAGACGAAGGCCCCCGCATCTTGCACGGCCCACCGCAGAAAGCGGGGCACCCGGGAGGTAGATTCCTGCTCAACCACCGCCGGAACGGGTTGAGCCATACTCGAACTCGAAAGGGCGGCTCCAGCCATCAACACGATGACCAGCAGCACACGCCGGCACACAGCATAGACGCTCATACGAAACGACCGTGAGCGCAGCCTGCCGGAATGGAGCCCCTGGTCCTGACCCCTTCGACAGCGACTGCCTGGTTGAACGATTCCCGATGGTCAGGGAATCGGCCAGACAGCCGATGGCTTAACAGCCGGTCGCTCAACAGCCGGTCGCTCAACAGCCGCTCGCTAGGCAGGCACGTGCCGGAACGGCCCCGCCCGGGCTCAGCGGCTCACCGTCACCTCGTCCGGAACGACGAAGGCTTCCGGGAAGCGCTCGCTGAGGTAGGCCATGAACCGCGAGGCGTCCTCCCGCGAGGTGAAGTTGCCGACGCGGAGGCGGTAATAGGGTTGCTTGTAGACGATGTAGACGGGCAACTCCCGCGGAAGTCCACTCGGCCAGGGGTCCAGCCGCTCCTGCAACGCCGACCACCAGGCCAGCGCCTCGGTCAACTGCTCGTTGGCCGCCTCCCGGTCCTGGGAAGAGAAGATCTGCACACGGAACCCCTGCACGACCCGGGTCCCCTGCCCCCCAGCGTGGCCCGTCATGAGACGATCCGGCACGTCATGCTCGACCTCGACGTCGGTCACCGGGGGTTCTTCTTCGAACGCCGACGCATCGAACTCCTCGTACGGCGCCAGGTTGTCGGGCAGGCCGGCGTCGGACGGGTCGGCGTCTCCGGTGGAGGCGGTGCGCGGCCCCGAACACCCGATCAGGCCGAGGCCGAGGCTCAGAAGCAGGAGGTAGCGCAGGGAGGGCATGGTCATCGCGGGAAGCCACCATTGCATGTCGGGAAGGGCGGTTGTATGCCCGGTCCGGCGCCCGGGTTGCATCCCCGGCGCGGCGGCCGTGCCCGGCGGACACGCCGGCCGGGGAATTAACGCCGTCGTTATGCTTTTTCGTGCCGCATGCCCCATCTTGCGCCGTATCCGTTCGTCCTCACGCCTTCCGCTTCGCCATGCATCGCCGCCACTTCCTCCACCGGACCGCCCTCGGCACCGCCGGGGTGGCGCTGGCCCCCGCCCTCCTCGCCGATCCGTATGCGCCGCTTCCCCGCCCCGCCCTCCGGCCGGGCCGGCCGGTTCGGGTGCAGGGCCACGTGGAAGCCGGCGGTCGCGGCCTGCCCGACGTCGCCGTCACCGACGGCCGCACGATCGTCACCACCGACGCCTCCGGGGACTTCTCCCTCGTCTCCGACGACCGGCACCTCTTCGCCTACCTGTGCCTGCCCGACGGCTACCGCATCCCGCAGAACCGCACCGGCACGGCCCGCTTCTACGAGCCGATCCGCCCGGACGCCCGGGGCGACGCCCGCGTGCTCTTCCTGCTCGACCCCGACCCGATCCCGGCCGAACGCCACGCCTTCCTCGTCCTGGCCGACCCGCAGACGCAGGATGCCTACGAGATGGGCCTGTTCCACACCGAAACCGTCCCCGACGTTCAGCAGACCGTGCGCGACCTGGGGGAGCGCCCCGTCTTCGGGGTGGCCTGCGGAGACATCATGTTCGACGACCTGACGCTCTACCCGCAGTACGAAGAAGCTGTCGGCAAGATGGGCGTCCCCTTCTTTCAGGTCCTCGGCAACCATGACCTCGACTTCGAAGGGCGCAGCGACGAGGCCTCGGCACAGACCTTCGGCCGCTACTTCGGGCCGACGTACTATGCCTTCGACCGGGGGGCCGTGCACTACGTCGTGCTGGACGACGTCTTCTGGCACGGCGCGGGCTACATCGGCTACCTCGACGAGACGCAGTTGCACTGGCTGGAGCAGGATCTCGCCCGCATCGAGGCCGGGCGTACGGTGGTCGTGTTCGTCCACATCCCGGCGCTGAGCACCCGCTACCGCCGGGCCGGGGAAAGCCGCCCCGCCCCGAGCGGGTCGATCACGAACCGGGAAGCCCTCTACCGCCTGCTGGAGCCCTACGATGCGCACATCATCTCGGGCCACACACACGAGTGCGAACACGTCTTCGAGGGCGGCGCCCACGAGCACGTCGTCGGCGCGGCCTGCGGCGCCTGGTGGAGCGGGCCGATCTGCTACGACGGCACGCCCAACGGCTACGCGGTCTTCGAAGCGGACGGCGAGGCGCTGCGCTGGCGCTACAAGGCCACCGGCGAACCCGCCGACCTTCAGCTCCGCCTCTACCCGCGCGGCGCCGACCCCTCCGCCCCCGATGAGATCGTCGCCAACGTGTGGGACTGGGACCCGGACTGGATGGTGACGTGGTTCGAAGACGGAGAGCCACGCGGCCCGATGGCCCGGCGCACCGGCACCGACCCCGATGCCGAAACCCTGCACCGGGGTGACGCCCTCCCGCTGCGCCGCCCCTGGGTCGAACCCGTCCCGACCGATCACCTCTTCTACGCGCCGGTCCGGCCGGAAACCCGCGAGATCCGGGTGGAAGCCACCGACCGCTGGGGCCGCACCTACACCGCCGTGCTGGACGCCGAATGAGCATCCCGACCGCATCCCGCCGATCTATTCAACCATTCTTCACACTATATACCCCTCTTTCATCAGAAACGTCACGATCGAGGTCCCCGGCGGGTTGACAAATCCCCCGCGTTGATTTTCCATGGTAGACAGGGAGCGCCCCAACCCTACCGGGGCGTTCCTCGTCGCTGATGCATGACCAGACGGCCCCGGAGCATCCCCGACGACCTGCTGCCTGACAGGACCGCACACGAGATCTGTCCTTGCTCCTGGCCCTGTCTCCACAGGCTTGCGTTCGCCCTGTTCTTTCAACCATCCGACGCAGCACAGGCCATGTTGAGACCCACCGACATCGAGATCGCGCCGGCCGGCGCCCTGCACATCCTCCCGATGGAAGTCCTCGAGGACTTCGCCGATGTCTCCCCCACCTGGTTCTACCTCGACGAGGACTCGTTCTACTACGAGGCCGAAAGCGGCCGCCCCTCCTGCGTGCTCCGCCACGCCGCCTTCGATGACCACCCCGCAGCGGACTTCGTCTTCACCGCACGGTATCCCGACCCGTTCAGCCCGGCCCGGCTCTCGCTCGTCCACCCGGTCGATACCGACCTGTCGTTCGACCCACTGGAGCGGGTGGCCCTCGTCAGCCAGTTCCTGGCCGACTTCCACCGGTACGTCGACCGGGTCGGCGCGCCGATCGAGTTGCACATCACGGAGCGGGTGCTGGAAGACGCGCTGGCCTAGATCCTCCCGGCCTATCTACCAGGAGACGGCACCCGTCTTCATCGTCCGGCTTCTTCGAGGTAGGCGGCGCCCCGTCCCTTGATGTGCTCGTCCCAGTACTGCATCCACGCCGGCCCCTCGGTGGCGAGGCGGTCCCAGTCGACTGGCATGGCCTTGATCTGCCGGCGTGTCATCCAGTCCGGCAGCGCGGCAGGGTCGAGGTCGGTCCGGGCGGGGATGCGGTAGAAGTCGTGTGCCTGACGCACCAGGGCGGTGTCGGAGGTGACGAACTCGTAGAACTGGCGGGCCCGCTCGGGGTTGGGGGCGTTCTGCACGATGGCGATCCCGTCGTAGAGCACCGGCGTACCGCTGGCGGGGATGACGTAGTCGAAGGGATAGTCGTAGGTCTGTGCCTGGATGTAGGTATCCGGCATGTTCCAGAGGGTGATGTCTCCTTCCTCGCGGGCGATCTTCAGGTAGAGCTGCGTGGGGTCGGCGGTGTAGGTCTTGGTGTTCACATCCAGCCGGGCCAGCCAGCGGTAGCCCTCCTCCACCGTCGGCTGGCGCAGGATCATGGCGCCGAAGATGGTGCGCATGGTGCTGGAATCCAGCGGATAGCGGATCAGCACGCGGCCCTGCCAGGCCGGGTCGAGCAGGTCGTCCCAGTCCTGCGGCACCTCCTCGGCGGGCACCGTCCGGCTGTTGTACATGATGACTTCCGGCGTCAGGTACGTCGCATACCAGCGGTGCTGCGGGTCCCGGGCGTCGTCCGGGACGTGCCGGCTCCAGGAGGGCTCGTACGGCGCCAGGAGGCCTTCTTCGGCGGCCCGCGCGAAGGTGGGACTGTCGCCGCCCCACCACAGGCTCGCCTGCGGGTTCTGGCGCTCGGTGCGGATGCGGTCGTACGCGTTCTGCCCGCCCATGTCCAGCCATTGCACGTCGACCTCCGGGTGGGCGGCCTCGAAGGCGTCTTCGTAGACCCGCAGCATCTCCTTGCCGTGCGGCGAGTAGATGACCAGCGCCTCGCGCTCGTCGGTGGCACACCCGGCCAGCAACAACAGGCTCAGGGCGAGGAAACGGATTCGTCCGGACATGGGATCTGGGGGAGCGAATGGGATCGGAGTTCGTCTGCGGGGGCGGCCGTCAGCCGATGCAGCGCAGGCGGGCAAACTTCAGCACGAGCTTCTTCTGGCCGACCTCTTTGAAGAACACGACGGCCTTGGCCTGATCGCCGCGGCCTTCGACCGAGAGCACCTTGCCCTGGCCAAAGAGGTCGTGTTCGACGCGGACGCCCGGCACGATGTCCGCCGCCCCTTCGTCATACACGATCCGCCGCTCGCCGTCCGGCGGGGTCGAGCGCCGGGCCTGCCGGCGCGTCGAGTCGGTGCCGGATGCCCCGCGCAGGTTCTTGCGGTAGTAGTGCGGATCCACGTGATCGTACGCGCCCGTCGAGGCGTCCCCGGCCTGGAAGCGGTCGGGGCGGGCGCGATGCCGTCCGCCGGCCTCGGTGCGGATGACGTCCTCGTCCACCTCATCCAGAAAGCGGCTGCGCACGGCCGGCTGCTGCTCGCCGTAGCGGAAGCGGCTGCGGGCATAGGAGAGGTACAGCCGCTCCTGCGCCCGCGTCGCCCCCACGTAAAACAGCCGTCGCTCCTCCTCCAGGTCCTTGCGATCCTGGGTAGCCTGCGCCAGCGGGAAGAGCCCCTCTTCCAGCCCGGCGATGAAGACGACCGGGAATTCGAGGCCTTTCGAGGCGTGCAGGGTCATCAGCCGCACGCGGTTCTCGTCGTCGCCGGCGAGGTCGGCGTCGGTGAGCAGGGACACCTCCTGCAAGAACGCGCTGAGCGAGCCGTTATCGGGGTTGGAGGCGGCGAACTCGGCGATACCGCTGATGAGTTCCTGCACGTTCTCCCAGCGCATGAGGCCCTCGGGGGTATTGTCCCGGCGGAGGTCTTCGAGGATGCCGGTGGCCTGGATGAGGTCCCGCGCGAGCGCGTCGGCGGGGCGGTGGGCGGCCTGGCTGGCGTGCTGGGCGATGAGGAAGTGGAACGCACTCACGGCGTTGGCGGCCCGGCCGGAGAGGCCGGCGTCCTCCACCCGCTCGATGGCCTGCCACAGGCTGAGCCCCTCCCGCTGCGCGAAGGCGATCAGCTCCTCCTGCGTCTTGTTGCCGATGCCGCGCGTGGGATAGTTGATGACCCGGCGCAGGCTGGCCGTGTCGTTGGGGTTGACGACCAGCCGGAGGTATGCCAGCACGTCCTTGATCTCGCGGCGCTGGTAGAACGACATCCCGCCGATGACCTGATACGGGATGCCGCCACGCCGCAGCGCCTCCTCCAGCGAACGGCTCTGGGCGTTGGTGCGGTAGAGCACGGCGAAGTCGCGGAAGGGATATCCCCCGCGCACGTGCAGGTCGCGGATGGTGCGCTCGATCTTCTGGGCCTCGTCCCGCTCCGAGAGCGCCTCCATCAGGATCACCGGCTCTCCCTCGTCATTCTCCGTCCAGAGCGACTTTTCGAGCTGATCCTGGTTCTGTTTGATGATGGAATCGGCCAGGCGCAGGATGCGGCGGGTGGAGCGGTAGTTCTGCTCCAGGCGCACCGTGGTGGCCTTCGGGTAGTCGCGCTGGAACGACAGGATGTTGCCGATGTCGGCCCCGCGGAAGGCGTAGATGCTCTGCGCGTCGTCGCCGACGACGCAGAGGTTCCCGTGCCGCGCCGCCAGCATCCGGGCCAGGGTATACTGCGCGTGGTTGGTGTCCTGGTACTCGTCGATGTGGAGGTAGCGCCAGCGGTCCTGGTAGGCCTGGAGGGTGGCGGGGTCCTTCTCGAAGAGCTCGATGGGCTTGAGCAGCAGGTCGTCGAAGTCCATCGCATTGGCCCGGCGGAGGGCCTCCTGGTAGGGGCCGTAGAGCTGCGCGGCCTTCTCCTGCGTGTCGGAAGCGACGAGCCGGCCGTACTCCTGCGGCGAGACCATGCGGTTCTTGGCGCTGGAGATCAGGCTGTGCATCGAGCGGACGTTGTAGCGCTTCGGGTCGATGTGGTAGCGCTCCATGAGCCCCCGCAGGATCCGCTGGGAGTCGTCCGTATCGTAGATGCTGAAGTCGCGCGTGTAGCCGATCTTGTCGGCCTCGCGCCGGAGCACGCGGGCGAAGGCCGCGTGGAACGTGCCCATCCAGATGCCCCGTGCCGCCTCCTCGCCGACCAGCTTCTCGATCCGCTCTTTCATCTCCCGCGCCGCCTTGTTCGTGAAGGTGAGCGCGAGGATCTGCCAGGGCCGGGCCTTGCCGACGGCCAGCAGATAGGCGATGCGATGGGTGAGGGTCCGCGTCTTGCCCGACCCCGGCCCGGCGATGATGAGCACCGGCCCGTCGAGGGCCCGGACGGCCTCCTGCTGGGTCGGGCTGAGCCCCAGGAGGATGGCCTCGGCGTCCCGGCCGGGCGCGGGCTCGTGGAGCGTGGGCTGCGGATCGTCGAACGAGAGGCGGTATTGCCGCATGCGAAAGGGGGCCTGAACCTGTTGAACGAACACCGGTCGCTCCGAAGATACGACACCGGGAGGGTCGGATCGACCACGCCGGCGCCCGGTGGAGGCACGACGGGGGCGCCTCCTGCCGGCGGATCTTCCCGGGACGGGGGCGTAACACAGAGAGCGCGCGTCGCCGTGCTGGAAACCCGCGCTCCCCGGCCGGTTCCGGCCGTCGCCGCGGCGCTCGTTCGCCCATGCTCTCACCCACTTCCGACCCTTTCGCCATGGACATTCAGATCGGCCTGAGCGACACCGACCGTCAGGAGATTGCCACGGGGCTGGCCCATCTGCTGGCCGACTCGTACACGCTCTACCTGATGACGCACAACTTCCACTGGAACGTCACCGGCCCGATGTTCAACACCCTCCACCAGATGTTCGAGGAGGAATACACCGAACTGGCCGAGGCGGTCGACGTCATCGCCGAGCGCATTCGCGCCCTGGGGCATCCGGCACCGGGCAGCTACCGGCAGTACATCGCGCTGTCCTCCTTCGAGATCCCCGAGGACATCCCCGATGCCCGCGGCATGCTGCGGCACCTCGTCGAAGGCAACGAGGCCGTCGTGCGCACGGCCCGGAGCGTGCTACCCCGGGCCGCCGACGCCCGGGACGAGCCGACCGTCGACCTGCTCGTCGAGCGGATGCGGCTGCACGAAAAGAACGCCTGGATGCTGCGCAGCATGCTGGAATAGCGATCCGGCAGGCTCCGACGCAGCCTGCCCCGTTTACCGCACCCGCACCAGGGGCGTCGTGTGCACCTGGCCCGCCGCTTCCAGCCGGGCCAGGTAGGTCCCGCTGGCCGTCCCGGCCGGTGCCCAGCGAAGGCGATGCGTCCCGGCCGGCAGATCGCGGTCGACGAGCAGCGCCACCTCCCGGCCGAGCAGGTCGAAGACGCGAAGCCGCACCCGCGCGGGTTCGGGCAGCGTCAGCGTGAGCGTGGTGTGGGCGGTGAAGGGATTGGGATAGGCCGCCTCCAGGGCCACGGAGGCGGGGAGCCCGGGCGCAGCCTCTGCGGCGGTGGCGGCCGGGAAGAAGGCCGCCATCGCCCGCCCGAGCACCTCCCCGCGTGCATCCGCCGAGGTGATGGTCTCGAACGGGAAGCCCAGGACGAACACGTGCCCCGGCAGCGTGCCCGTCCCGAACCGACCGGCATATTCCACGGCGGCGACCCGCCCGTTGCCGTAGGTGAGCACGGCCCGGCTACCACCCACCGGCGTGTAATAGTCCGGATAGTCCTCCACATACGGAACGGTCCCGTAGCTGAACGACACCCCCTCGAAGCGCTCGCCGGGCACGCCCCGCACCGTCGCGCTGGCCGCATCGTCCCCGGCATACCGCACCTTCAGGTAGGCCTCCAGAAACGCCCGGTCGGCGGTGCTGCCCCGGTAGCCCAGGTCCCAGGCGATCTCCGAGCCGGAGACGAACAGCTTCCCGCCGCCTTCGAGGTAGGCCCGCACCCGTGCCTGCTCGTTCGCCGAGAACGTCTCCAGCCCCGTGGACTCGTCGCCGAGGAGCCAGACGACGGCGTCGTAGGCCGCCAGATCAACCCGACCGTCCTCGACGGCCTCATTGGCCACCGTGTCGAACCCGAAGCCGGCGGCGGCCAGCGCCTGGCCGTGGGTGGCGGCAAACGCGTGCCATGGCTCCTGCCAGCTTCCCGACCCGCTGGCCCGGTCGAACCCGTCCACGATCAGAATGCGGCGGCCGTCGGGGTCTGGAGCGAGGCCGTAGACGTCACTCTGAAGGCTCAGGTTCGGCGGCCGGGCGCTGTCGGCGGCGGTGAGGTAGAAGTACGTCGCGGCCTCGACCGGGGCATCGTGGGTATGCGCCGCACGCGGCCCGGGCAGCACGGACTCGTCCAGGAACACCGTCCAGGACCGCGCATCGGGCGACTGGTACAGGCGATAGCCATGAAGGTCTTCCGCCACGCCGCCCTCCCATCGGAAACGAGGGCGGCCTTCGTCCAGGACGGCCTCGGTCAGCGTCACGGGCGGGGGCGGGATCACGTCCTGCCGCGTGATGGTGACATCGACGTACGTGACCGCCTCATTGCCCCGCGTATCCCCGGCAAACAGCGCCAGCGTGTAATCCCCCTCGGGCAGCGCCTCCGTGTCCCAGGCCGAGCGCGCCGAGAGGGTGTTCGTGGGGATGTACACGTGCCGGCTGGTCGAGGCCTGGAGCGGATCGAAGACGTGGTGCACGTAGGCTTCGTCGGGTTTGCGATCGAACCGGAAGACCACGCCCTCGTCTCCCGGTGCGAAGACGGTGGTCTGCCGATCGCGGGTCAGCACGCGGTAGCCCACGGTGTAGGCGCCGTTGTTGAGGCCGGCGGTGCTCGTTCCGGGCGGGGCATTGGCCTCCGCCACGCGGAACGTGATCTCCACCGGCCCGGCGAGCTGCTCCGGGGCCAGCCGCTGCCGCGTCGGCTGCACGTAGAAGCGGACGTCCGAGATCACCGGCGGCCACGGGTCCTCGAACGGCGTCAGCCCCCCTTCGGCGCGGATCGCGTTCCGCCAGGCGCCGGCGTACCCGTCGATGAAGTGCACATGGCCCTGGCCCGGCAGGATCGTTCCGAGCACCGTCTGCCCGGCCACGACGACGTCCCCGATGGAGAGGGCCGGGTTGGGGCGGATGTGCACGTAGGCGAACGAGTCGACCCGGACATAGGCATTGGCCCCGGCCGTGGCGATGGCCGTGATGCGCCCGTCCACGACCGGGTAGACGGGCGTGCCGTCGTTCTGAGGGATGTCGACGCCGTTGTGGAAATGGGGATTGGACGGCCCCCGATACTCGCAGAACGTGCCGGTGATGCGCTGCGAGGCGCCGAAAGGCTCCAGAGGCCACGGGTACTGGGCCCACAGATTCTGGCCGGCTCCGACGAGCGCCAGCAGGATGAGGAGGCAGGCAAGACGGAGCATCAGGGCCTCCAGGCAAGGCGGTAGGTGGCTCCGGACGTGACGGCCCCGGGCCATCCGGCCGCATCGAGGCGCACCAGCGCCGGTGGATGGGCGGCGTCATGGGGCATCTGCCAGCGGTGCACGACCTGCCCGGCGGCATCCAGCTGCACGGCCTCGGCGCCCTCGTAGCGGAACCCATCCGGGGCCAGCCGACTCCGGGACAGCATCAAGAGGGCCTCCTCCCCGTTGCTCGACAGGGTGGCATCGAGCATCAGCGCGGCGGCATCCTCCGGAACGAAGCGATAACGGAGAGCCCCGGTACCGAGGTCGTGAACGGCCGCCGAACGCCGGGTCACCAGCAGCAGCGTCCGGGACTCCGCGTGGAACGCGGCTCGCTCGAAGCCGTCCGGCACCCGCCACCGTTCCATGCCGGCGGGCGTGAGCACCTGCGTCTGGAAAACGGGCCCGCCGGCCGCGTACGCGTCGTACGTCGCCACCGCGATGAAGACGGCATCGCCATCGGCCAGCACCGTCATGGCCTGCAGGTCGGGCAGCGCCGGGACGAAGCGCCAGCGCTCCTGCCCCTCGGCCGAGTAGCACACCACCTGCAGATGGTCCGCGGGCCTCCCCTGCGGCGCCACCGCCCGGCGTAGCGCCGCCACGACGAAGGCGTCCTGACCCGGCAGCCAGGCCAGGGCCATACTCTTCTCCGGGTCGAACTCGGCCTCGGGGAACACCCGCTGCCGGGTCTGCTCCCGGCCGGCGGCATCATAGACCACCACCTCGCTCGTGGCGGGCTGCCCGGCCACGAAGCGCCCGGTGGCCTCCTCGACGGCCATCACCGGAAACGGCACGTCCGGCTCGTGCGGCCAGGCGACGTCGGCCCGGAGGTGCCCGGCTTCATCGTAGACCTGCAGGCGCACCGCCGCGTCAGGGGGCGGCGGCTGCACGAGCACGCCGAGGTGGCGCCGGCGGTGGCCGGGCGTCACCTGCAGGATCCGGCCCGGCAGCGGGCGTGATACCAGGCGCCCCTCCCGCTGCCACACCAGCCGGTCCTCCAGTTGAAACACCGCCGTCGCCGGCGGCAGGGGCACGACCGTCCGGGCCCCGGCGACGGCATGCCGGTACACCAGGTCCTGCGCGGCCGCCGGGCCGAGCAGCCACGGCACGAGCCCGAGCCATACCGTGCTCAGCATCACCGTCGTTCGCTGCATCGGGCCGGAGAGTGGGTTGCGAAAATCGAAGCGACGAGGATGATAGCGAATTCGTACATTCCTCGCTGGCCGTATGCCGGCCCGGTGTTATCCTTTCCCGTTTCCGCCTCTGCCGGGCTTCAGCCCGGATGCTCCGTTCAGTCGCTCCTTTTCCGTCATGAGTTTCATCGTCCTGGCCCTGCGCGGCCTCTTTGGCCTGGCCGTGCTGGTGGGCCTTGCCGTGTTGTTCTCGGTGGACCGCAAACGCATCAACTGGCGGCTGGTGGGCATCGGCATCGGCCTGCAGATCGTCTTCGCGCTGCTCGTCCTGAAGACGACCGCCGGGCGGATGCTCTTCGAAGCCGTGGGCGGCGGCTTCGCCCGGATCCTGTCGTTCACCTACGAGGGCACCCGCTTCATCTTCGGCTCGCTCGGCATCCCCGCCGGGCAGGAAGGGTCCGTCGGCAACATCTTCGCCTTCCAGGTGCTGCCGACGATCATCTTCTTCGGCTCGCTGATGGCGGTGCTCTACTACCTCAAGCTGGTCCAGCCCGTCGTGCGGGCCATGGGCCGCTTCATGGCGAAGGTGCTCCGCATCTCGGGCGCCGAGTCGCTGGCGACCGCCGCCAACGTGTTCATCGGGCAGACCGAGGCGCCGCTCGTCGTCCGCCCGTACGTGGCCACGATGACCAGGAGCGAGTTGATGACGCTGATGACCGGCGGCATGGCGACCATCGCGGGCGGGGTGCTGGCCTCGTACATCCTCTTTCTGGGCGGGGATGACCCCGTCAAGCAGGCGCAGTTCGCCGCCCACCTGCTCTCGGCCTCGATCATGAGCGCGCCGGCCGCCATCGTGATGGCAAAGATCCTGATCCCCGAGCAGGAGCAGCCCCGAACGATGGGCGAGGTGCACATGGCGGTGGATCAGCCCGGGGCGAACCTGCTGGAGGCCGCTGCCGCCGGCGCGAGCGAGGGCCTCAAGCTGGCGCTCAACGTGGGCGCGATGCTGCTGGCCTTCATCGCGCTGATCGCCATGGTCAACTTCTTGCTCGGCTACCTGGGCAACCCGACGGTCTTCGGCTACGAGCTGTTCGACCTCAACGCGCGCATCGTGGCCTGGAGCAACGGCCAGTTCGAAGGCCTCTCGCTGCAATCCATCTTCGGATTCGTCTTCGCCCCGCTCGCCTGGGCCATGGGGATCGAGTCGCAGGACGTGCTGCTCTTCGGACAGTTGCTGGGGGAGAAGATCGCCGTCAATGAGTTCGTGGCGTACCTCTCGCTGGGGCAGCTGGAGGACGTGCTGAGCGAGCGGTCGGTCATCATCGGGGCGTACGCGCTGTGCGGGTTCGCCAACTTCTCCTCCATCGCCATCCAGATCGGCGGGATCGGGGGCATCGCCCCGAACCGTCGCAGCGACGTGGCCATGCTGGGGGTCCGGGCCGTCATTGGCGGGGCGCTGGCGTCGTGGATGACGGCCACCATCGCCGGCATCCTGATCGCTTAACCCGAAGCATAACCCGCACACCGGCACGCGCATGCTCCTTCCCACGCTGTTCCTGCTCGGGGGCTTCGCCCTGCTCTACGTCGGCGCCGAAGCGCTCGTGCGGGGCGGCGCGGCGCTGGCGCTGCGCCTCGGGCTGTCGCCGCTGGTGGTCGGCCTGACCGTCGTGGCCTTCGGCACGAGCAGCCCGGAGCTGGTGGTGAGCCTGAAGGCCGCCCTGGACGGCACGAGCGGGCTGGCCCTCGGCAACGTGGTGGGGTCCAACGTGGCCAACATCGCGCTCATCCTCGGCACCTCGGCGCTGATCCGGCCGGTGGCCATCCAGTCCCAGCTCATCCGGCTCGACGTCCCCATCGTCATCGGGTCTTCGCTGCTGCTGGTGGGGCTGCTGGCCGACGGCGTGCTGGGCCGCGGGGAAGGGGCGCTGCTGACGGCCGGGATCGTGGCCTACGTCGGCTTCAGCATCCGCCAGGCCCGCCGGGAAAGCCCGGTGGTCCAGGCCGAGTTCGCCGGGGAGATCGCCCGGCCCGACGGGTCGGCCTGGCGCGACGGCGCGATGGTGGTGATCGGGCTGGGGCTGCTGGTGCTCGGCGGGCAGGTGTTCGTCAGCGGGGCCGTGGACCTGGCGCGGCTGCTGGGCGTGAGCGATGCCGTGATCGGGCTGACGATCGTGGCGGTGGGCACGAGCCTGCCGGAGCTGGCCACGTCCGTCGTGGCGGCCTTCCGCGACGAGGGCGACATCGCCGTGGGCAACGTGATCGGCTCCAACATCTTCAACGTGCTGGGCATCATCGGGCCGGTGGCCGTCGTCGCCCCCGTGCAGGCCGGCGGGGTCGCCGCGGTCGACCTGTGGGCCATGGTGGGGGTGGCGGTGCTGCTGCTGCCGTTGATGCGCACCGGCTTCCGCCTGGTCCGCTGGGAAGGCGCCCTCCTGCTGCTCCTCTACGCCGGGTTCGTGGCGCGCCTGGCCCTGTCGTGAGCCTCACCCCGGCCCACGGCGCGACGTCCTGCCCCATCGGGGCGGCTCCGTCTCAGGCGCCGTGCCTCAGGCGCCGGTGGCGGCGAAGCGCACCCGGAAGCGAACCCACGAAGGGATCGGCCGCCACTGTCCTTTCTGGAGCAGATACGCCGGCTGCCAGCGCATCTGCGTGGTGGCTCGCATGGCGAGGTCATCGAGCACGGGATGCACGCCTTCGATCAACTCGATGGCCTGCGGCACGCCTTCTTCGTCCAGGTACGCCTGCACGCGGACGTCCCCGCCGATGCCCTTCTCGCGGAGGCTGTCTGGATAGACGACGGGCACGTCCTCGCCGAGGCGCAGGAGCGTGCGGGCTTCCCGGAAATGCTTTCGGAGGGCGTCGTAGCCGGTGCGCTTGAACGTTTCCACCTGCTCCCGGAGCGCGGTCCCGTCCTGCAGGTCGGCCTCGCGGATGAGGGGGACGACGTGGGCCTCGAACAGCGAATCGACCACCTCCGGCTGGTTGCGATACAGGCGGATCAGGCTCCGCTTGACGGCATAGGCGAACGCCGGCTCGAAGGAGGCGGCATCCCGGACGAGCTGGCCGCTGGCGGAATACGTGCGCGTGGGTTCGGGGATGCCCATGCCGGGCAACGTCTCCAGATCCCGGAACAGCCCCGTCGTGTCGACGCCGGCCTGCCACCAGCGCAGGGGCGTGGTTTCGCCGCCGGTGCCCACCCAGCCCTCGGGCGGGCCGGGCGTGTAGGTGGACCCGCATCCGGGACCCCACACGACCAGCGCCAGCAGAGCGACGATGAGGCCTCGCAGCGTGTGCCTGGTTTCCAGCATGGTTTTACCGATGGATCGAAGGGCTCCCGTCGAACGCGGCAGGCCGGGCGCGGGTTGCACCGGGCCGGAGCCATGTTCGGCAGCGTCAGGCCTCGGCCGGCGTCTCCGGGCGCGGTTCGTCCAGCCGGACGAAGTACCGGCGCCGATCCATGGCCACCACGCGGATGCGACTGCCGGCGGCGATGAAGTCTCCCTCGGTCAACACCTCGATCCGTTCCCCGTCGATCTCGGCCACCCCCGTCGGGCGCAGCGGCGTGATGGCCACACCGCCTTTGCCGAGGTAGCGGGCGCGGTGTTCACTCTCACGGGCCACGGTCTGCTCGTCGGCGCGCAGGTTGGTCGCCAGCACGAACCGATCCCAGGCACCCGATTGCCACATCAGGTAAAACACGGCCCCGCCGGCCGCCATCGTGCCGAGCAGCGCCAGCACGCCCCCGGCCAGTCCGGCCTCGGTGAAGATGTATCCCACGGAGAAGACGATCAGCAGAAAACCGCCGATGCCCACGACGTTGAAGCCCGGCACCAGGTAGACCTCGACCACGATCAGCGCGAGGCCGAGGGCGATGAGCAGGATGGGGATCAGCAGTTCCACCGGTGCAACTCCAGCTGAGCGAAAGGATGCCTCGTGTACGGGTCAGACCCGGGATGTTTCGGAGGCCGGCGAATCGGGGGCCGACGGGTCGGAGGCCGACGGCAGCGATGCAGCCGGCCGCACCTCGACGCGGCTCCCCCGCACGCGCACCACGCGGATGGGCTGTCCCGCATCGACGAACTCCCCGGCCGTGATCACATCCACCCGCTCGCCGTCGATCTCGGCCGTGCCCGAGGGGCGCAGCGGCGTCAGCGTCGTCCCGGTTCGCCCTTCCAGCTCGGCGTGCGTCTCGGCCGCCGTGTACCCCGTCACGCTGGACAGATCCGGCGCCAGCACGAGCTGGTTGAACCGCTCCGACTGCGGCAGGTAGCGACTCAGCGACACGATGAGCGCCACCAGCAACACCAGCGTCACCGCCATCGTGGCAATGGCCGATTGCAGCGCCTCGACCGGCGGGAAGTCGAAGGCGATGTTGCCGATCAGCGCCGCCAGCAGCGAGCCGACGACGAGGACGATCCCGGACACCCCGGCCACGCCGAAGCCGGGAATGACGAAGATCTCGGCGAGGATGAGCAGGACGCCGATCACGAACAGCACGATCTCCCAGCTGGCGGCCAGGCCCAGCAGGTAATGCGGGGCGAAGAAGAGCGCGGCACCCAGGATCGCCATGGCGCCGGGGAGCCCCACGCCGGGCGTCTGCAACTCGAAGTACAGCCCGCCCAGCATCATCAACATCAGGATGGACTGGAGCACGGGCGAACTGAGGAAGCGGAGCACCTGCTCGGCCCGGGTGGCCCGGTGCTCGACGACGTCGCGATCCGCCAGGCCGAAGGCGGCCAGCACCGCCGCCTGATCCGCCAGCACCGCGTCCGCCACCCCGTAGCGAAGCGCCTCCTCGGCCGAGAGCGTCAGCACCGTGCCCGCCTCCGAGATCCCCTCGACGGCCAGCGACTCGTCGACCATCGCTTCGGCGATCCGCGGGTCGCGGCCGTTGGCCTCGGCGGTGGCCCGCATCAGCCCACGCATGTAGCTCTGGTACTTGTCCGGCGCCGCCTCCCCGCCGGTGCCCTCGACCACCGTCGCCGCGCCGATCGAAGCGCCGGGCACCATGACGATGCGGTCGGCCGCGTACGAGATGAGTGCGCCGGCCGAGGCCGCGTTCTTGTCGATGAACGCCACCGTGGGCACCTCCGCATCGAGGATCGACTTACGGATGCGGTCCGCCGCATCGACCAGGCCGCCGAAGGTGTCGACGTGGAACAGCACGAGCGCCGCATCGGCCGCGGCGGCATCCTCCAGGGCCCGGTCCACGTACGCCGCCAGCCCGTTGTCGATCATGCCGTGCAGAGGCACGACGAAGACGGGGCCGGCCCCGTAGGGGGCGTCGAAGCGGAGGGGCAGCGGGCTGTTCTGCGCCGACAGAGGCGCTGCGAGCACGAGCCCGAGCAGCACCGGCCACAGGCCGCGGTACCGGTCGACGAAGCGTGTCATGATGGCCGTCCCGGGAAGTTGATAGCTGCCGGAGCGTACGCCCCAACCCACCCGGAAGATTCGCCTCCGGCCCGGCCGGCCCCTCCCCGGCGGCCCGGCCTACGGCTCGATCAGCACGGGCGTGCCGACGTGCACGCGCTGCCACAGCACGTCCATCTGCGGGTTGGCCACCGCGACGCAGCCCTGCGTCCAGTTCGTGCGGGCGCCGGTGCCATGACCATGGATCTCGATCCAGCCCCCCAGCGGCGTGTTCATCGGGGGCATGCGGATCTCCTCCTCGGCGCGGACGATGGCTTCGTATTGCTCCCGCGTGATGTAGCCCTGCCGTAACCCCCGGTCGGCGTCCTCGGCGCTGGGGTAGTTCAGCACCAGCGCCTTGTAGTACTGACTCCGGGGGTTCTTGTGCGCGATGAAGAACACCCCCGTCGGCGTCCGCCAGTCGTCGGGGTTCGTGAGGCTGCCCCGGCGTTCCTTGTCCGCAAAGACGTTCTGCCCGAAGTCGGCCGGGATCTTCGTGACCAGCCGGGCGCCCTCGTACAGGTAGAGCGTCTGCTCCTTCTTGGAGATGCGGATCCAGACGCTCGACAGGTCGGCGTGGTAGACATAGCCCGTCGCACCGTCGCTGGTCCGCACGTGGCGCCAGGGACCGTGCGCGGCGAGGATCTCGACGGGTTCGCGCAGCCGCAGATGCAGGTACGGCCGCGTGGAGTCCGGCGTGGTGTAGACCGTCACGTTGCGTTTGACGGCGTAGTGGGGCACGTGCGCGGCCTCGGCCGTCTCGGAGACGAACGCGGCCGGCTGCGCCGCCACCGGAGCCCAGGCGCCCGGCCCCACGCCGGCCGCGAGCAACAGCAGCAGACCCGCTGAGAGGAAGGATTCCGAAATCGTGCGCATGGGTCGAAGCCGTCGGACGGCGGAAGACGCCGGATGCGTCTCAGGCCGCTTTTCGTTCATTTTCGGCGATGCACCAGCGGTACGCGCTCAGCACCCCTTCAATAACCGCGCCCCTGGTGACGACATCCACCCGGGCGCGCACCTCCGGCGTGGCGTTGGCCGGCGCGAAGCTGTATCCGACGCTGGACAGCGCCTCCAGGTCGCCGTTGGTATCGCCCATGTACGCCATCTCGGCCGGCGCGATCCCCAGCCGCTCGCCGAGCCAGCGCAGCCCCTCGCGCTTGTCGATGCCGGGCGGCAGCACGTCGATGGACACGGGCGTGTGGAACACCCGCATGTCCGGGTGATGCTCGGCCACGTAGGCTTCCACCAGCGGCACGCGCTCGGCCACCTCGGCGGGGTCGGGGCCGATGACGCCCACCTGCGTGCGCTTGCCGATGTCGTAGGACATGCGCGTGCCGCGGATGGCCTCCGTACGCATCCACCGCCGCACGTCCTCCAGGCGCTCCTCCAGCTCGGCCGTCACGAGCGGATGCCACGTCACCCGGGCCGTCACCGGATCGAACAGCCCGCCGCCGCTCTCGAAGAGCACCGGCACGCGGAGGCCCAGCACCTGCGTCATCGCCTCGACGTACGGGTAGGGCCGGCCGGAGCACAGCGTCAACGACGGCAACGCCGGCGATCGGCCGTCCTCGTGCACGCCGCCGGCCGCGCGGGCATACCCGGCCAGGATCTGGAAATGCGCCAGCGAATAGGGCTGATACGGCTCCGCCAGGCAGCCGTCGATGTCGGATACGAACAGGCGAATCATGAAAGCAACGTCTGGCTGGTGCGATGGGCCGGCCGGGGAGGAGTCCCTGCCTCAGGGCTCACCGAGACGCACGGTGGTCCCGGTCTGCGCCGAGCGGCGGGCCGCATCGAGGATGTCGACGACGATGAGGTTGTTTTCCAGGGACGACAAGGAGCCGGTCGGGTCGACCCGACCCCGGACGACGGCTGCAAGATACGCGAACGGATCATCAAACGGAGGCGTGCGCGCGGGGACTTCGTAGGCGGTCGGGGCCGGCTCGCCGGAGCGACGCACCCGCATCCGGGTCGGGTCATCCTGAAAGAGGGCACCGCCGGTACCGTACAGATGCATATCTTTCCGGCTGTAGGGCCAGTTCCAGGAGGCCTGGATGATCCCCTGCGCATCGGGATACGTCAGCACGATGGTGGCTTCGTCGTCGACCCGCGGGTAGCGGTCCGGTTTGAACTGCTGGGTGACGGCCGTGACGCTCAGGGGCCGCCGGCCGTCCATGAGCCAGGTGATGAGGTTGGCCCCGTAGCAGCCGAAATCGATGAGCGCTCCACCGCCGTTCAACGTGGGATCCGTCAGCCAGGCCAGAAACTCCTCGCCCACCCCGATCTCCTGCGGACCCTGGTGGCCGTCGTAGACGATCAGCTTGCGCAGCGTTCCGATGGCTCCCTCCTCCACCTGCCGCCGGGCCTCGTGGACGCTGCCGTACCAGGTCGTCTCATAATTGGTCAGCAGGTGGATGCCGGCGGCCCGGGCCGCCTCGGCCATCGCACGGGCATGCTCCCGGCTGACGGCCAGCGGCTTTTCCACCATCACGTGGATACCGCGGGCCGCCGCCGCCCGGACGACGGCCAGATGGTCGTAGATGCTGGTGAACACCACGACCGCCTCCGGCCGGGTCGCCTCCAGCATCGCGTCGAGATCCATGAACACCCGTGCCGGATCGAGCCCGTACCGGGCCTGCATGCGCGCGGCCAGCGCCCGATCGGCCTCCCAGTATCCGACCACCTCGATGTCACCCCGATCCTCCCGCCCCAGAATCCACCCCACATGGCCGTGGCTGAATCCGGCTACGGCCACCCGCACCGGCGCTTCGGCCCGGACCGCCGAGGGCTGCCCCCGCACCGACGAACCGGTTGCCGACGACAGAGCGCCCAGGAGAAAAAAAAGAGTCAGGTGGAATGTAGGCGTTGTACGCATGAGTCATCGGTGATCCCATCAAACAGGCGTTCGTCGCCGTCGAGCGCAGGCAGGACCGGCACGATCAGCCGCCTCGTGCACCCCTCCGCCGCCCGGGCTACCCCTCAGTATAGCGAACCCTCTCCGACATTCCATCGCCCCGTTCGGGTCACCCGCAGAAACACGGCGATGCGACCCGCGTCCCCCGGCACAGAATTTTTCGGGGGGAAGATCTTACCGGAACCTTCGCAGCGGCCGATGTAATACCCCTGCACGGGGTGCCGCGGTGCGGCCGCCCTGCCTTCGTACCGGACCCGCACGCACCCATGCCTCATCCCCGCCTCGAAGACGACGGCACCACGGTGGTGCTGGATCTGCACGGGGCGTCTGTGGCCGATGCCCTCGCGCTGGCCCGCGCCACCGTGCGAGAAGCCGCCCGGCGAGGACGCACCTACGTCCGGCTCATCCACGGCGGGTCGGCCCGCCGCGATGCGTACCGCCCCGGCACGATCCGGCAGGCCCTGCACGCCTGGCTCGACGGCCGGCCGGCCGAGGTGCCCATCGCCGACGCCTGGCGGGCCGACGGCTACCTCCTGCTCGCCCTGACGCTGCCCTCCCACACCGACCCCGTCCCGATCCGGCTCCGAGACGTGCAGCCCTGATCCCCCCTTCGTGCTGAAAAAACCTTGAGCCAACCCACCCCCATTCTTTCCGCCAAGGTCCTATCTTGAGGCGACAACGCAAAAAAAATTACACCGCCTGCGTTTCACCCTCCGACCCTCTCCTGCGACCCCGTTCCGCCCGATGATCCGCATTGGCATCACCACCTCGTTCGAGCACGACGAGCAGCGTCTCCACCACCTCTACGTGCAGGCGGTCGAGCAGGCCGGCGCGCTGCCGCTGATCGTGCCCATGCTCACGTCGGAGGCGGCGACGCAGGCCTTTGCCGACCTGGTGGACGGGCTCGTGATCTCCGGGGGGCCGGCGATCACGGACGGCCTCATCGGGGCGTTGCCGGAGGACATCGAGGAGACGCCCCCCCGGCGGGCCTCCTCGGACCGATGGCTGCTGGAGGCCTGCCTGGCCGCACGCAAGCCCGTGCTGGGCATCTGCTACGGCATGCAACTGCTGAATGCCCGGGCCGGCGGCACCATCTACGCCGACGTCGAACGGCAATGCCCGGGGACGATGGTCCACAGCGCCAAACGCGGGGGGACGACCCATGCGATCGAGCTCGTGCCGGGATCCGTGCTGCACGCGGTGCTGGGCCATGACCGCCTCGACGTCAACACCCGCCACATCCAGGCCGTCGCCGACGTGCCGCCGCCCTTCCGCATCGCCGCCCGCGCTCCGGACGGCGTCGTGGAGGCCATCGAGAACGAAGACGGCACCGTGCTCGGCGTGCAGTTCCACCCGGAACGCATGGGCGCGGCGATGGCCCCGCTGTTCCGGCATCTGGTCGATCAGGCTCGTGCCCGTCGCCACACAGCACACGCCGCCTGACCGCCACCCTCGCCCTCCTCTGACCACGTTTTCATCGCTTCTCTGCCGCCCATGCCTCCCTCTGCACCAGGCCGGAAACGCCCCTTCCTGTGGAGCGCCCTGACCGTGGCCCTGCTGGTAACCGGCACGATGGTGCTCCATCCGCGCATGACCACCTGGGCGAGGGACTGGCTGTCCCACGTGGGCCTGCTCACCCCGACGGAACCGGCGGTGGCCGAAACGCCGGCGCCGACGCCGGCCCCGGTGTCCTTCACCCTGCGTCAGTTGCCCAACCACCCGGAGCGGCTGTACATCGCCCCCCGGGCTGCCGAGCGCAGCCCCGCCACGGCACGGCTGACCCCGCAGTTCCAGGCCTTGCTCGACACGTACACCCTTCGCCAGGGCGTCGATGACAACTTCACGATCCGCGTCCTGGACAACCGCACCGGCACGCTGCTGGAGCTGTTTACCCTGACGGCGGAGCGCGCGGCCTACGAGGCCACCGGCGAGGCCGACTGGCCGGCCATCGACGCACGCCGGCGCGAGGAGACCCGCCGGCTGGTGGACAAGTACGAGGCCCTCGGCATCCCCCGGGAGCACATCACGGCCAAATGGGGCCGGCGCAACCAGGTCCTCGAAGCGCGGGCGCGGGAAGCGTCCATCCTCGAATACGAACTGCGGCTGGCGTCCTCCCTCGGGCTCAGCCTCCTCGCCACCGAGATCGGCACGGTCGAGACGTTCAACGACGACCGCCTGGTCTCGAGCGCCGGCGCCCGGAGTCGGTACCAGATGATGCCGTACGTGCTCCGGCAACAGGGCATCCATCACTACCGGCTGGGGACCGTGCAGGGCCGCTCGATCACGGTGCGCGAGGAGTGGCACCCGCTGCTGACGATGGAGGCGGCGTTCGTCGTGCTGCGCGGCTACGTCAACGCCGTGGGCCACGAACTGCCGGGGCTGTCCGCCTACCATACGGGGCCGAACAACATCTACAAGCTGTACCGGCTCTTCCTCACCGAAGGCGAAGGGCTCTTCTCCCCCGAGGCCACCGTCCTCGACGCCTACATGTGGGGCGTGACCGAGGGCTTCGAGACGGTATCCGAGCACACCACGTTCCGATCCCACTCCCGGGGCTACGTCCCGGCAGCCTTCGGCGCGCTGCGCGCCACCGAGCACCTGCCGGTGGACACCAGCCAGACCGTCTTCATGGAACGCGTGCAGCTCCGCCGTGGCCAGTCCCTCCCGCTGCACGCCCTGCTGGACGCGCTCTCCGCCGCCGACCCGGCGCTGGCCGCCGACCCCGGCCCGTACCAGCGGTTCCGTGCGTTGAACCCTCACATGGACCTGCCCGACGCCCCCGATAGCCTGGGCCTGCCCCCGGAGGGCGACGTCGTCCTCCGGGATCGCGTGCAGGACCTCCCCGTGCGGTTCTTCCTCCCCCTCGGCTCGACGCGGCGGCTCGCGGAGGCCGGCTATGACCTCCTCGACCCCGAACAGACGTTCGCCTTCACGCGGAACACGTACGCCCCGCCGCCGGACAGCGTCATCACGCCGTGGGACCGCGCCTACGACGAGCTGGTGGCTTCCGTCAGCCGCTTCGGCTTCACCGAGGAAAACCGGTCCACGCTGAACCGCCTGGAGAATGTCTTCACCGAGCTGGCCGAGCGCAACCCGTCCCCCTACCGCCGGCAGCAGCTCGCCATCATCCGCACCCACCAGCAGCTGTGGCAGACGCGGTTCTGGGAGCAACTCGCCCGGGCCACCGAGGCCGCCATGGGCAAGGCCCGCATCCCGATCCAGCCGCCCGTGCCGATCGAGGTGGACACGGACGCCCCCACGAACCGGGACGCCGCCGACTGACCGCCCCCGCCGCGGCACGCACCGGACCGCCGCTTCGGCCCCTACGCACCGCCGTCATCGAGACGCCGGATGGGATCGCCGAGCCGGATGCAGCCGCCCTGCACGACGACGAATAGCGCCCCGCGACGGTCCGTGCGGCTCACCGCGGCGAACGCCGCCGGGCTGGTTCGATCCCGAAACTTGGCGCAGGGCCGATGCGGACGGGGGCTGCGCTCCAGCACCACCTCGCCCACCCGCACACGGTCGCCCGGGCGCAGGGCACGCAGATCGAACCCTTCGACGACGAGGTTGTCTCCGATCACCGCCGGCTCGGTGCCGAAGAGCCGGAGCACCTCCAGGTTGATCGCCGTCACCTCGCGCCCGGGGATGTGCTCCCCTTTCCAGAACGACTTGTGCGGGTGATCGCCGGCGAAACCAACCCCGGGCACCACCGTTACGGCCTGCGGCGTCCGCCGCGCCTCCGGGGCGGGCGACTCCACCAGCAACGCCACGCGGCCCTCCGCGCCCAGCGGCAGGGCCTCCAGCCGCTCGACGAGGCGTGCCGCCTCGCTCGGGTCAATCCGTGTATCCGTGGACATGGTAGAGCTTCGATGATGATCGGGATCGGAGATGAACTGCGCCGGCTGGACACCGGCCGCGCCGCGCTGCGGCGCTTCGGACAGGTGGTCGGCGGGGTGCTGCTGCTGATCGGCGGCGCGATCGGCTGGCGCCACGGGTGGACGCTCACCACGGCCGCGCAGATCCTGCTCGGCCTCGGCGGCCTCCTCGTCGTGCTCGGCACCGTGGTGCCGCACGCCCTGCGCGGCGTCTACCGCGGCTGGATGGCGCTGGCGCTGGTGCTCGGCTACGTGATGACGCGCGTGCTGCTGTCCGTGGTGTTCCTCGCCGTGGTCACCCCCATCGGCCTGCTGATGCGGCTGTTCGGGCACGACCCGATGCGGCGCACCCCGGATGCCTCCGCCCCCACCTACTGGATCCCCCGCGACGGGCAACCGCCCTCACCCCGGCACCTGGAACGCTATTTCTGACGCCCCCGCTCTGACGCCCCGCGGGGACGCGGCCCGGCTCAGCCGATGTCCCAGAGCTGCTCCGCCTCGGTCCGTTCCTGCGCCCGCTTCATCAGCAGCTCCTGGAAGCCGATCTCCTCCTCCGGGGTGCGGGGCCTTCGCTGCACGTAGCGCCCGTCCGGCTGCAGGTCCCACGCCTGGCGCTGATCCGCCAGGGCGAAGTGCAGCAGCCGGATCAGCCGCGCCCGCAGCGCCGGCTCCTCGACCTCCACCACG
The DNA here is from genome assembly GCA_003285105.1 of Roseithermus sacchariphilus. Taxonomy (GTDB): domain Bacteria; phylum Bacteroidota; class Rhodothermia; order Rhodothermales; family MEBIC09517; genus Roseithermus; species Roseithermus sacchariphilus. Next base: position 4,509,424 of record CP030158.1, read on the forward strand.
GCTTCGACGCGATCGTCCAGGTTGCGCCGCTGCCAGTCCGCGCTGCCGATGTACACGTTGGGCCGGCCGTCGTTGTGGAAGTAGTAGACCCGGCTGTGCTCCAGCAGCCGCCCGACGATGCTGATGACCCGGATGTTCTCGCTGAAGCCGGGCAGGCCGGGACGCAGCCGGCAATGACCGCGCACGATCAGGTCCACCTGCACCCCGGCCTGCGAGGCGCGGTAGAGCTCCTGGATCATCTCGACGTCGTCCATCGCGTTCATCTTGGCGATGACGTGCCCCTTCCCCCCTTTCCGCTGGTGGTCCACCTCGCGGCGGATCAGGCGCAGGAAGGCCGCCCGCATGTCGCGCGGCGCCACGATCAGCTTGCGGTAGTGCTGTTCCGGGGCGTATCCGGTCAGGTAATGGAACAGGTTGACCAGATCGAACCCGATGTCCGGCTGGCAGGTCAGCAGGCCCAGGTCCGTGTAGAGGCGGGCCGTCTTGGGGTTGTAATTGCCCGTGCCGATGTGGCAATACGCCCGCAGGCCGTCCTCCTCCTCCCGGATGACCAGCGTCGTCTTCGTATGCGTCTTCAACCCGACGACGCCGTAGGTGACGTGCACGCCGGCCTTCTCCAGCATCTGCCCCCACTCGATGTTGTTCTGCTCGTCGAAGCGGGCCTTCACCTCCACCAGCACGGCCACCTGCTTGCCGCTCTCGGCCGCCCGGATCAGCGCCTGCACGATGGGCGACTGGTCGGAGGTGCGGTAGAGCGTCTGCTTTATGGCAAGCACCCGCGGGTCCGTGGCGGCCTCCTCGACGAAGCGCTGCACGCTGGCCCGGAAGGACTCGTAGGGATGATGCACCAGCAGATCCCCCTGCCGGATGGTGTCGAAGATGTTGGGCGGCTCCTTGGCGCCCGGCTCGACCATCAGACGGGCGGGGACGACCGGCTCCCACGGCGTGTAGAGGTGCTCGGGCGGCCCGATCTCGGCGAAGAAGGCACAGTCGGAGTGGTCGATGAAGTCGTGCGTCTCGTAGACGTCCTCCGGGGAGAGGGCGAGTTCCCGCATGAGCAGCCGCCGCACGTGTTCGGGCATCGACTCCTCCACTTCCAGCCGCACCACCGGGGCGAAGCGCCGTTCGCGCAGTTCCTCCGAGATCATCTCGATCAGATCATCGGCCTCCTCCTCGTCCCGCCGGATGTCGGCGTTGCGGGTGATCTGGAAGGCGCTCACGCTGATGATCTCCATGCCGCGGAAGACCTCGTGCAGGTTGTGGGCGATGACCTGCTCGAGCGGGACGAAGCGCATGGGCCGTTTGTCGCCCGGATGGAGCGGCACCCAGCGGCCCTGGCTCGTCGGCACCTTGATGCGGGCGAAGTGCTCCGTGCCGCGCGTGGGGTGGCGCAGCATGACCGCCAGCGACAGGCTCAGGTTGGAGATGAACGGGAACGGGTGCCCCGGATCGACGGCCAGCGGGGTCAGGATGGGAAAGATGTGCGTCTGGAAGTAGGCGTCGATCTCTTGCTGCTCCTTGCGGCTGAGGGCATCGTAGTCGAGCACATGGATCCCGGCCCGTTCGGCCAGCAGCGGGCGCAGCTCGTAGGCCCAGAGGTCCTGCATCGTCCGGTACATCTGCAACACCGCCGGGCGGATGAGCTTCAGCTGCTCGTCGGGGGTACGTCCGTCCGGGTTGAGCGCCCGCACGCCGGCAGCCCACTGCCGCTTGAGGCCGCCCACGCGCTTGCGGAAGAACTCGTCGAGGTTCGTCGACGTGATGGCGAGGAAGCGCACCCGCTCCAGCAACGGCGTGCGCTCGTCGATGGCCTGATAGAGCACGCGCCAGTTGAAGTCGAGCCAGCTCAGCTCGCGGTTGAAGTAGAGGTGCGGGTGATCGAGCGGCGCGGTCGGCGGCACCGGGCGCGGCGAGGTCGCCTTGGGCACGGCGAACTCGATGCGGGCCGATGCGGGCGTCGCCGCTCCGGCGTCGCCGTTGGCCTCGACGGCATCGCCGTTGGCCTCGACGGCCTCGACGGCGAGGTCGCCTTTGCGGGCGGAGGAGGGGTTCCGGGCCGAGGAGGGGTTCCGGGCGGAGGGATTGGCTTCCATGAATCCGGGGCGAACCGTTTCGGTGTCGGGAGGAGCCGGCCCCGAGGGCCGGGCAGGAGACGGCGAGCAGCCGGCGGCCGAGTTCGAGAGAGGGCCCGGGAGGTCGGGCGCCCTCCGCTCGTCCCATGCCTCCATCCCCGGGTTGGCGACCGCCGCCCTGCGCGCCGGCCGTCGGCGTCTCCGTCCGTCCTGATAGTCCGCGGACCCGGGCGACGTTCCGGCCGCCGGCGCAAGAGCCTCCCGGCGGCGGGCTACCAGTCCAGAAACGCCCGCTGCTGGATCTGCTTGCGCAGCTGCTGCAAGTCGATCATCCGGCGTTGCAGGTCCCGCAGCGCCGCCTCGTCGTCCCGCGCGGCCAGCAGGCGCCGCCGAACGTCGGCGATGGCGGCGTCGACCCGGTCCAGCTTCAACAGCATCATCGCGCTGCTGGCCGACTCGACGGGGTCTTCATTGAGGCGGGGGACGGGGATGTTGCGTTTCTCCCAGTGCTGCGAGGGCTCGTGCGGGTCCATGAGCACCTCGGCAGCGAGGCGCTGCACGGCCTCGCCGAGCGTGCCGCTGGTGAAGTCCCGCGTCCGGATCTGCCCGGCTTCGTACATGGCGAGGAGGTGGCGGACCATCTCCTGTGCGGCGCCGGGGGTGAACTCGTCGAGGGCCATGTGGCCGAGGATGTGTTCGACCATCGGCAGGCCGCGCTCCAGCATCAGGCGGAGGAGGATCTTCTCCTCCGGCAGCGGCTCCGGCTCCGTCGCCGCGGGCCGTCCACCGGGCGCACCGCTCGCCCGGGCTCCGGCATCGTCCGGCGGGGGCGCCTCGGGCGGCGCCGTGGCCCGCGACGCCGGCCGGTGTTCCTCCCGCGCCTGGCGGTGACGCTGCTCGCGGATCTGCCGGTCCAGCGCCGCCCGCAGGTCGGTTTCGTACATCGTCAGCACCTCGGCCGCCTCCTGCACGTAGGCATCCCGAAAGACCGGGTCCGGGATGCGGGCCAGCGTGCCGATGATGCGATGCCGCACGGCCGCCGTGCCCTCCGGCGTGTCCAGCTCCCCGGCGCGGCGGGCCTGGTCCATCATGAACCGCACGAAGTTTCGCCGGTGCTGCTCCACGTAGGCCTCGAAGCCCTCGGCGCCCTGCGCCTGCACGAACGAGTCGGGGTCCTCCCCCGCCGGCAGCTCGACGGCGTAGACGGCCAGCCCCTGCGCCAGCACCAGGTCGATTCCCCGCAGCGCCGCCGTCGCCCCGGCCGAGTCGGCATCGTAGAGCAACAACACCCGCCGGGCATAGCGATGGATCAGCTTGATCTGCTCGACGGTCAGCGCCGTACCGCTGGAGGCCACGACGTGCTCGACGCCGGCCTGGTGCAGCGAGAGCACGTCCGTGTAGCCCTCGACGAGGATCACCTCCTCCCGCTGCCGGATCGCCTGTCTGGCCTGATAGAGGCCGTAGAGCACCCGGCTCTTGGCGTAGACCTTCGTCTCGGGCGAGTTGATGTACTTGGGCTGGTCCGCATCGGTCTGCAGGATGCGCCCGCCGAAGCCGAGCACCTTGCCCACGTGCGAGAAGATCGGGAAGATGACCCGGTCCCGGAACCGGTCGTAGTACCCGCTGCCGTCCTTGCGAGGGATGACCAGGCCGGCCTTTTCGAGGGTCTCCGGCGCGATGTGCTGCGCACCGGCGGCCGTCAGCAGGGCGTCCCACCCCGGCGGGGCATACCCGAGCCCGAAGTGCTTGATGGTTTCCGCCGAGAAGCCGCGCTGCCGGAGGTAAGCCAGGGCCGGGCCGCCGGCCTCGGTCCGCGTCAGCTGCCGGTAGTAGAAGCGCCCGGCGAACCGCAGCGCGTGGTAGATCGCCTCCGTCTCGCTGGCCTCCTCGTGCTGCCCCTCGTCCTCGGGCAACGTGATGCCCGCCCGCTCGGCAAGCAGCCGCGCCGCCTCGACGAACGTCAGGTTCTCGACGCGCTGCACGAACGTGAACACGTCCCCCCCGCGTGGCACCCGAAGCATTTGAAAATGCCCATGCCCGGGTTGACGCTGAACGAAGGCGACTTCTCCTGATGAAACGGGCACAGCCCGAAGTAATTCGACCCCCGTTTCTTCAGGCGAACGTAATCACTGACGATGTCGACGATGTCCGACGCAGCCCGTATCTCCTCGATCTTGTCTTCTCCGATGTACACAGAGGCAGCGGCAGCTTACGATCCGAAGGAGGGCGCTCGACGACGCGGTCAGGCCATCGGACGCCCGTCGACGGGCAGCGTCGCCGTCGGGCCGCCGTCCTCCACCGGCCCGATCTCCGGCTTGTCGGAGCACTGGCACGAACTCAGCCCGAAGGCAAGGAACAGGACGGCGACAAACAGAAAGCGTTTCATGGGACTCAGCGGCACGTGGCAGGGCTAGCGCAAACGCCGGAATATACGTCACGCCATCTTTTTCCCGCAGATTCTCGCCGCCGCCTTGATCCCCCGGGACGATTCTCACTAAACTTTCGTGCGGACGGGCCTTCTCTCATCATCTCTCCAGACCCTTGCAGATCCTAGGCATTGACATCGGCGGTTCCGGCATCAAGGGCGCCCCGGTCGACCTCGAGAGCGGCCGGCTCCTGGCCGAACGACACCGCATCGCCACCCCCCAGCCGGCCACCCCGACCGCCGTGGCCGACGTCGTCCGCAAGATCACCCGGCACTTCGGCTGGTCCGGGCCGCTGGGCTGCGCCTTCCCGGCCCGCATCAAGCACGGCAAGGCCCTGACGGCCGCCAACGTGGACGACAGCTGGCTGAACACGGACGTGGTTGCGCTCTTCGCCGAGCGCACGGGCTGCCCCACCACGGTGCTCAACGACGCCGACGCCGCCGGGCTGGCGGAGATGACCTTCGGAGCCGGACGCGGGCGCACGGACCTGGTCCTGCTGCTGACCTTCGGGACCGGCATCGGATCGGCGCTGTTCATCGAGCGCGTCCTGGTGCCCAACACCGAACTCGGCCACATCATCCTGCACGGCAAAGATGCTGAGCCCTACGCCGCCGACCGCGCCCGCAAGGAGGAAAAGCTCTCCTGGAAGCGCTGGGCCCGCCGCGTGCAGGAATACCTGGACCGGATCGAGTTCCTGCTCTCCCCGGACCTCATCATCATCGGCGGGGGGGTGAGCAAGCCGAAGCGCGCCGAGAAATTCATGCCCTACCTCCACACGCAGGCGGAGCTGGTCACGGCGCAGTTGCGCAACGAAGCCGGCATCGTGGGCGCCGCGCTCCACGCCCGGTCCCTGCTGAAGACGCCGGCGAAGTAATCCGGCTCCGCACGGCCTCACACAGCCCCGGATCACTCGTACCCGAAGGCCGTCCGAACCGACGATGCCGCACCACCGGGGGCCACGACCTCCGCACCAGCGGCTCCGTCACCCGAGGGCGCGGGCCGGCTGGACGACACCACCGCCGCGAGCAACGCATCGACCCGGTCGACCTGGTCGGTGAGGGCATAATGCGTTTCGACATGACGGCGGTAGGCCGCCGAGTCGTAGGCGGGCTCCTGGATCAACCGGACGAACTCGGCAACGGTGCGGAAGAGGGTAGCCTCCGGGTATAGTTCATCGGCTCCCATGAAATGGTGGATCACCGGCTTGATGCCCCGCGCCATCGCCTCCGCGATACCGTATCCGAAGCTCTCGTGGACGCTGGTCGACACGAGGTAGTGCTTGTCCTCCAGGAAGGCGGCCACGTCGTCGACCCAGCCATGCATGATCACGTGCTGCTCCAGCCCCAGGGCCTTCACCATGTGGTTCCAGTACACCTCGTACCGGGGCTCTTGATGCACCCCGGCAACGTGCAGCCGGTACCGGGCATCCTGCTGGACGAGCGCGTGCATGCATTGCAGCAGCAACGCCGGGTTCTTCTTGTGATTGATGTAACCGACGTAAGCCAGGTCGAAACCCGGCGCGCGCTGCTTGAAGGGATACCGGGCCAGATCGACGCCGTTGGGAATGACGGCCACGTGCGTGCGACGCTCGATGCCGGGAAAGCGCTGGGTCAGAATGCGATGCATGTGCGGCGCCACGAGCACGAGCGTATCCACGAAGTCCCACCGTACGTATCCGGGAGCATCGCTCAGCGCCTCGTAGCTGTGCAGGCGGCAGACGACGGCGCTGGTTTTGGTCAGCTTCCGGCTGGCTTCGATCAGCAGGGCATCGCACCACTCGAACCACACGACATCCGCCCAGTCCATCACGTCCTGGATCGGGCCGAGGTCCGCCTTCTGCGGCACGTGCAAGGCCCGGACGTGGTGCCGCCGGGCGATCTGCTGCTCCAGATCGGTGATGAAGGCGGTATCGGGACCACACACGAAGGCCACCTTCAGGGGGTGGGAGGAAGCCGCCGGCGGCCCGAAGTCAACCCCTCCCTCCTGCCCGGCAGCGTGCCGGACCTCCTGCTGCAGGGCAGCGCGGAGGTCGCGTTCGTAGCGCTGCTTCCGCTCGGTGTCGGGGATGCCATCATAGAAGCGCACGTAGGCCTCTACGGCCAGGTCGAGATGCCCGTGCCGGATGAGCAAATCGACCAGGTTGTAGTAGGCTCGCTCACACGCCGGGTCCGCCTGGAGGGCCGCCTCGAAGTGCTGTACGGCCTCGCTCAGGCGATCCAGTTCGGCCAGCGCCAGGCCGGCGTCGTTCAGCGCCTGAACGTTGGCCGGGTCGCTGGCCAACACCTGTTCGAAACAGGTGAGGGCTTTCGCATAGTTGCGGGCCAGAAAGTGCTCCTCGCCCTCCAGGATAAGGGTCTTGTGCTCGGGGTGCATCGTTGCCTCCACGCAGGTCAGATCTCCGGTGATGTGGGTCGATCTGCGGTGAGGCAAAAGGCTTGCCATGCCACGCCCCGTCAGGCGTCCGGGACCTGCCGGGGGGCCGGCGCGGCGTCCGGGGCCTCGGGCAGGCGGGGGTCCAGGTTGAACAGCGCCACGAGCACGTCGAACAGCTCGGCATGGCGGCGGCGGAGCAGCTCCGGCCGCTCGAAGAAGTTCTCCACCGCCACGGCAAAAAACTCGGCCGGGTTCGTCGCGGCGTAGCGGCGCAGGAGCGACTTGCCGAGCCGGGCATGCTGCATCTCCCGGCGCACGAGCCGCCGCCACGACGCCTCCGAGGCCGGATCCAGCAACGACGGCACCCCGTCGGCGCTCATGTTCTCGTAGTCGAACAGATGCGCCAGTTCATGCAGCACCACGTTGTTGCCGTCGCCGGGGTGGGCCCAGCTCTCGGCCACGGCCTGCGCGGACAGGATGATCGGGCCCTGCTCGTGGACCATGCCGTCGAAGCCCGCATCGTCGGTCAGGTAGTAGTCGTCGTCGAAGCGGTCCGGATAGATCAGAATGGTGCGGCCGGCGGGCAGCTCCCAGTCCGGCCGGCCGTGTAGCAGGAGCGCGGCGCCCGCGGCCACGCCCAGGCGGAGCTCGTCGGTGATGGGGGCGCCGTCGACGGCCTCGAAGGTGTGCTCGGCCAGGAAGATCTGCACATCCTGCTCGAAGCGGCGGCGGGCGTCGGGGTCGAGGTGGGAGTAGAAGGGCACGTGCGCGTGCAGCCACGCCCGCCAGGCTTCGGGGAAGGGGCGACGCACGGCCCACCAGCGACGCAGCGGCCGGCGCAGCCCGAAGGCGGCCACGATCCCCGCCGCCACGAGCCCCCACCACGCCCCGCCGTCGCCAGCGTGCGCCCCGACGACGGCGACGGCGCCGCCCAGGATGGCGGCGATCAGCCCGTGAAAGCCCAGGGTTGACGGGCGGACGATGCGCATGGCGATTCCGGGGTGCAGACGCGGCGAAACCCGCTCTTGCGTGGTGTTACGGGCCGATTCGCGCCGGGCAAGAACTGCCCGTACCGCTCGGAAAATACTGCCCTTGCGCCGCAGCGAAAAGGCCCTCTGTGGCCGTTGGACGCCCTCGGGGGGTTGGCAGATCCTTTGATGCACAGCGGCTCGTCATCAACCCCCGAGCCCATGCTGCTACGTCTTCAAAACAGCTTCGCCTCCATGACCGAGGGGGTGCGCCAGCAGGAGCGCATCGCGAACAACCTCGCCAACGCCAACACCGTCGGCTTCAAGCGGGAGCGGCTGTTCGTGGAGGCGCTCAACGAGCGCCTCGACGCCGAGCAGGCCCCCCGCAGCGACCGGGCGATCACCCGCTGGGCGGACGCCGGCCAGGGCGCGCTGGAGAAAACCGACAACCCCCTCGACGTCGCCATCCACGGAGACGGGTTCTTCGTGGTGACCGACGAGGCCACGGGCCGGACGGGCTACACCCGCGCCGGGCGCTTCACGCTGGACGCCGACGGCGTGCTGCGCGATGCCGCCGGCCGCCTCGTCGAGGGCGAAGGCGGCCCCATCGAGATCCCCCCGGACCAGAGCCCCATCGTCATCAGCACCGACGGGGAGGTCCGCGCCGGGGACGAGGTCGTCGGCCGGCTGCGCGTGGTCACCTTCGCCGACCCGATGGCGCTGACCCGGGCCGAAGGCGCCGTGTTCCTCGCCGACGAGGCCCGCCCGGTGGACGTCCCCACGCCCGACCTGCGGCAGGGGTTCGTGGAATCCAGCAACGTCGACGTCATCCGCGAGATGACGGACATGATCACCCACTTCCGCCTGTTCGAGTCCCAGCAGAAGGTCATCCAGACACTCGACCAGGTGCTGGGCCAGGTGAGCCGCGACCTGGGCCGGTTCTGACGCCGTGCCCCCGCCCCCCTGCTGCCCGATCCTTCCACCGCAGACTGACCTCCGATTATGCTCCGTGCTCTCCGTACCGCCGCGCTCGGCATGACGGCCCAGCAGATGGGCGTCGACAACACCGCCAACAACCTCGCCAACGCCAACACGACGAGCTTCAAGCGCCAGACGGTGGTGTTCCAGGATCTGCTCTACCAGACGGTCCAGGCCCCCGGCCAGGGCGAGGCCGAGGGCGAGGCCCGCCCGGCCTCGCTGCAGGTCGGCCACGGCGCCGCGGCCATCGCCACGGTGCGCAACTTCGAGCAGGGCGGCCTCATCAGCACCGGTAACCCGCTCGACCTGGCCATCAACGGCGACGGCTTCTTCCAGGTGCGCCGCCCCGACGGCTCGGTCGTCTACACGCGGGACGGCACCTTCACCGTCAGCGCGGAGGGCCTCATCACCACCCAGACGGGCCTGACGCTGGAGCCGGACCTCTCGATCCCCACCGAAGCCGCTGAGATCATCGTCAGCGAGGACGGCTACGTCTCCGCCCGGATCCACGGCGAGGTGGACCTGATGCCGCTCGGGCAGCTGGAGCTGGTCCGCTTCGCCAACCCGGCCGGCTTGCGCGCCATTGGCGGCAACCTCTTCGAGCAGACCTCGGCCAGCGGCGAGCCGGTGCTCGGCGCGCCGGGACAGGACAACCTGGGCCTCGTCCGCCAGGGCTTCCTCGAAGCGGCCAATGTGGACGTGGTGCAGGAGATGGTGAACCTGATCACGGCGCAGCGCGCCTACGAGATCAACTCGAAGATGGTCTCGACGAGCGAGGACATGCTCCAGATCGCCAACACGATGAAGCGATAGCCCTCCCCCCGCGTCCAGCGTCCCCTGTGATTCGTGCCGTCGAGGTCGTGATGCGTCTGCTGGCTTTCCTGTTCGCGCTGCTGGTGTTGCCGGCCTTCCGCCCGGGTCCCCTGCCGGACCCGTCGGAGCAGGCGGCGGCGCAGGTTCGGGCGGCTGCACGGGCCTGGCTGGAGGCCCGGTATCCGTCGCTGGCGCCCCGGATGGAGGTGCGCGTGCTGCGCCTCAGCCCGGAGGCACAGGACACCCTGGCGGCTGCCGCCCCCCCGCTGCGCATCGACGCCCCGGGCCGCGCGGCGCTCCCCCGCGGCCGGACGCAGGTCGCCCTCCTGGGCGGCAGCGACACCGCCGGCTGGCACCGCCTGGGCTGGGCGCTGCTCTACGTGGCCCACTACGACTCCGTGCTGATCCCGACGCGCCGCCTGGCGGCCGACGAACCCCTGACCGAGGACGCCCTGCGTGCGGCCTGGGTCGAGACGACCACCTTCCGGGGCGAGCCCCTGACCCCGGCGGCCTTCCGCGCCCTCCGGGCCGATGGGGAGCTGCTGGCCGAACGCACCCTGCGAGAAGGCCGGCCGCTGCGGCGCTCGGACGTCCGCCCCCCCTATGCCGCGGAGGTGGGCGACGCCGTGGCGATGCGCTTCCAGCGTGGCCGCATCACCCTCCTGCTGCCCTGCAAAGCCCGCGAGCCGGGCTTCGTGGGCGACGTCATCCGCCTCTACTCGCCCGATACCCGCACCACCTACCGCGCCCGCCTCACCGCCGCCGGCGCCGCCGAATGGATCGAAACCCTCTGACCAACCTCGACACTGCCGCCATGCCCGCTTTCCGCCTCCGTTCCGCGCCGGCGCTGCCGGCCGTGCTGGTCGTGCTGACCGGGCTGCTGCTCCCGGCCCTGCCCGCCGCCGCACAGACCTCGCTCTATGCCACGCCCAAAGCCCAGCGCATCGGCGACGTGCTGACCGTGGTGCTGGCCGAGCGCACGTCCGCCCAGCGCCAGAGCGGCTGGGAGAACACCTCCAGCGCCTCGCGTGGCGGCTCCGCCACGCTCTCCGGCAACGACAGCTTCGCCGGACGCTTCGCCCTGGACGCCTCCTTCAACCGGGACGCCTTGAACCGCAACGAGTCGATGCAGAGCGACCTGCTCAACGGCACGTTCACCGCCCTCGTCGTCGGCGTCGACAGCCTCACGGGCAACCTCATCGTCGAGGGCAAGCGCAAGCTGACCGTCAACGGCGAGAGCCACCTGCTCAAGGTGTCCGGCCTCGTCCGGCCCTTCGACGTGCGCTTCGACAACACCATCCTGTCCTACCAGATCGCCAACGCCGACATCGAGTACCGGCAGGCCGGCTTCCGCAACCGCTTCATGCGCCCGGCGGCGCTGACGCGCATGATGGCCTTCGTGGTGCTCGGCGCGGCCACGGCCGTCGCCGTCCTCTGACCGGCCCCGACCGCCCCACCCGGCTCCTCCAGCTTCTCCTCCCCATGCACGCGATGCACACCCGACTCCTGACCCTGGCGGCCCTCCTGCTCCTGCTGGGCCCGCCGGCCGCCGCCCAGCCCGGCGGCACCGCCCGGCTCAAGGACCTCGTCCGGCTCGAAGGCACGGCCGTCCGCCAGCTCACCGGCTTCGGCCTGGTCGTCGGCCTCGACCGCACCGGGGACCGCGCGCGCGGCGTGCGCGGAGCCCCCTACACCGTGCAGAGCATCGCCAACATGCTGCAACGCTTCGGCATCCCGGTGGACCCGGCGCTGCTCACCTCCCGGAACGCCGCCGCCGTGATGGTGACCGCCACGCTGGATCCCTTCGAAACCGCCGGCAACCAGATCGACGTGACGGTGTCGGCGCTGGGAGACGCCCGCTCGCTCTCGGGCGGGCTGCTGCTCCAGACACCGCTGCAGGACCCGACGACCGGGGAGGTCTATGCGATGGCTCAGGGCCCCGTCTCCACCGGCGCCGTGCTGGCCTCCACGGTCGGCTCGTCCGTGCAGATCAACTACACCAACACCGGACGCATCCCGCGGGGCGCCACGGTCGTGCGCACCAGCCCGGTCGACCTCTCCGGCCGGGAGACGCTGGGCCTGGCTCTGAAGCGGCCGGACTTCACGAACGCCACGCGCATCCGGGAGGTCATCAACCAGGCCTACCCGGACGCCGCCGAGGTGGTGCACGCCGGCCTCGTGCGCGTCACCGTGCCGGAGGGCGTGGAGGGCGCCAACGCGCTGATGGCCGCGCTCGAAGAGCTGAGCGTCGCGGTGGACGTCCCGGCCCGGGTCGTCGTCAACGAACGCACCGGCACGATCGTGGCCGGAGGCGAGGTGCGCATCAGCGAGGTGATGGTCACCTACGGCAGCATCATCATCTCGACGCGGCAGGACCCCTTCGTCTCGCAGCCGCCTCCGCTCTCCGGGGGCGAGACGGTATCCGGCACCGTCAGCACCACCACGATCGAGGAGGAAGGCACGCGCACCATCGTGCTGCCGGCCAATACGGACATCAACCAGCTCGCCGCCGCGCTCAACGAACTGGGCCTGACCTCGCGGGACGTGATCGCCATCTTCCAGACCATCGACCGCGCCGGCGCGCTGCAGGGCGACCTGATCATCCAGTAACGCATCGCACCATGGAGATTCGCTCGACCTTACCGCCGACGACGCTGGCCGCCGCCCCGGCGCGTCCCCGCACGCCGGAGGAGGCCGCCCGCCAGTTCGAGGAGGTGCTCGTCCGCCAGTTCGTGCAGACCCTCACGGAGGGGCTCTTCCAGAACGGCCTCAGCGGCGACGACGGCCCGAGCTGGATCGAGGGTCAGGCCGACCTGCAGCGCAGCACCCTGGCGGACGTGCTCACCCGCCACCTCGTCGACCGCGGCCGCTTCGGCATCGCCGACCAGCTGCTCCGGCAATGGGACCGCACTGCCGCTTCGGAGGCCGACGCCCCCGAGGATGCGGCCGGATCGACGCCTCCACCCCCTGCTCCCACCGATGCCGACTGACATGGCCCCGCACGCCCCCGACACGCCCGCCACCGGCCCGCTCGCCGTGGCCGATGCCCTGCTCGACACTCTGCGGCAGGAAGCCGCCGCCCTGGACGCGTTGCAGGCCCATTTCGGCCAGCAGCTCGACGCCCTGCGGGCGCACGACACGGATCGCATCGAGCAGGCGACCGAGCAGACGCACACCTTCATGGGCCGGCTGGACCAGCTCCGCCAGACGCGTGAGCGCCACATGCGCCTGCTGGCCCGCATCGTCCAGGCTGCGCCCTCGGCCTCGCTGGAGGAGCTGGCCGCCGCCGTGCCGGCCCTCCCCGGCGGCGACGCCGTACGCACAGCCCTGCTCGAAGCCCGGGCAGTCGTCCGCCACCAGGCCGCCCTCGCCCAGAAACGCTGCACCGAGCTGGAGTTCGCCTTGCAGTATGCCGTGCAACTCAGCCGTGACCTGCTGATGGCTGTCCAGGGCCTCGACGTGCCTCCACCGGCCGGCGTCTACACGGCCAGCGGAGCCTCTGCCCCGACCACACCCCGCTCCCTCCTCAACCGCATCGGGTAATCCCGCCACGGCCATGAGCCTCCACCAGATCGTCGAGATCACCCGGCGCTCCTTCCGGGCCAACGACGCGGCGATGAACACCATCGCCCAGAACGTCGCCAACATCGACACGCCCGGCTACGCCCGCCGGCGCATCACGCTGCGCAGCGAGGCTGTCACGGGCTCGGGCATCCAGAACAGCCTGCTGCCCGGCGTGGCCCGGGGCGTCGGCGTCTCGGTCCAGGCCTACGAGCGCACGCGGGACCTGCTCCTGCAGCGCGCCGGCTGGGAAGCCCAGACCGGCCTCGGCTCCTCCGCGGAGGAATACCGCATCCTGAGCGCCGCCGAGGGCCTCTTCCCCGTCCAGGGCGACGGAACGCTCCAGGCCGCCGTGGCCGACTTCTTCAACGCCTGGAGTGACCTGGCCAACAACCCGACCGACACCGGCGCTCGCCTTGCCCTGCGCAACCGTGCCGACACCGTGGCCCGCACCCTCAACGGCCTCGACCTCGAGCTGCGCCGCCTCTCCGAACAGACGCGGCAGGACCTCGACGCGGGCGTGGCGCGCATCAACGAACTGCTCGACCGGATCGCCGCGCTGAACGAATCGGTGCGCACCACCCGGGCCGGCGGCATCACCGACTACGCCGCGGCCGACGAACGCGACGTGCTCGTCAAGGAGCTGGCCGCGATGGTCCCCCTCCGCGTCGAGGAGGACACCGCCGGCAACTTCAACCTGACCATCGGCGGCAAGGTGGTCCTCGAAAGCAGCCACGTCACGCCCCTGCGCATCGAGGACGACGGCGGCACGCTCCGGGTCGTCTTCGGGGATACCGGGCTGGCGTTCGACCCGGCGGCCGAGGGCGACGGCAAGCTCGGCGCCTGGCTGCGCGGGCTGACGGATACGCTCCCCGGAATGCAGCAGGCCCTGGACACCCTGGCCGGCACGCTGGTGGAGGAAGTCAACACGCTGCACCGCAGCGGCTATGGCCTCGACGGCGGCACCGGGCGCGACTTCTTCGACCCCGCCGGCACGTCCGCCGGCAGCATCCAGCTCGATGCCGGCATCCTGGCCGACGCCACCACCATCGCCGCCTCGGCCGCCGCCGGCAACCTGGGCGACAGCACCACCGCGCTCGCCATCGCCGAACTGCGTACGACGCCGCTCTTCAACGGGGGCACGGATACGCCGGAAAACTACATCATCGGCGTCGTCAGCGATCTCGGCGCCCGCGCCGAACGCGCCTCCGCCCGCGCCACCAGCCAGTCCGCCGTGGCCGACCACCTCGACAGCCTCCAGCGCGGGGCCACCGGGGTGTCGATGGACGAAGAGCTCACCGACCTGATCCGCTACCAGCAGGCCTACGGCGCCACCGCCCGCGTGGTGAGCACCGTGCAGGCCATGTTCGATTCGCTCCTGGCGATGTAACCCTTGTGAGGTTTGCCATGTCCTCCCTGCCCTCCGTGCATCTATCCCGCGAGCGGAGCCTGGCCTCCGACTTCGCCGAGCGCTCGCTGACGACCCGCCGGCGCGAGATCGCCCGGCTCCAGGAGCAGATCAGCACCGGCTACCGCGTCAACCGCCCCTCGGACGACGCCACGGCCTATGCCGAGGCGCGCCGCATGGACGTGCTGATCGACCGCTACGAACAGTACGAGCGCACCATCGGCTCGGCCCGGGCCTGGGTCGATGCCACGCAGACGGCCCTGGACGACCTGGCCGACCTGATGACGGAAGCCTATGAACGGGGCGTCCAGGGTCAGAGCGACGCCCTCAGCCCGGCCGACAAGGAGATCCTCGCCGGCCGCCTCGAAGCGCTGCGCGATCAGGTCTTCGACCGCCTTAACACCCGGCACGACGGGGAATACCTCTTCGCCGGCACCCGCACCACCGAGCCGGCCTTCAGCCGCTCCGGCACCACGATCACCTACGAGGGCAACACCGACCCCCGCCTGCGCCCGATCGGCCCCGGCGTGACGCTCGACATCAGCATCGACGGCGAGAGCGTCGTCGACACGGGGGCCGGCTTCACCATCACCGAGGCCCTGCAAGACATGATCGACGCCCTCCGCGCCGACGACGCCGGCCAGGTCGCCACGGCGCTCGACCGCCTGGTGACGGCCCGGGATCACGTGATCGCCCGGAGCAGCGACGCGGGTAACCTGGGCGACCGCCTGAACGTGGCCGAGGCGCAGCTCCGCTCCGCCGACCGCACCGCCCAGGCTCGCCGCTCCGACGCGCAGGACGCCGACCTCGCCGAGGTGCTGGTGCACTTCCAGAAAGAACAGACCCACCTGCAGGCTGCCCTCCAGGTCACGGCGTCCGTCCTGCAGACCTCGTTGATCGATTACCTCCGCTGATCCCCCTGCCTGTCATGCCGCTTGCCTCTACGCCCGAACGCTCTCTCCTGGCCTCCTACCACCTGCCCGAGCGGCGCTTCCGGGCCGGGGCCGCCCTCCCGGCCCCGCTCCGGCCGATCTGGGAGGCGCTGCGCACCCGGCGCACCCGCGACGCCCAGACCGCCCTCCGGCACGCGCTGGCGTCGCTGCCCGAAGACGCGGCACACGCCTCGCTCCGGGCGGCGCTGCTCTACGGCCTGGCCGCCACCCACCTCCTCGACGGGCACCCGTCGCTCGCCGAACGCTACGCCCGCGAGTCGCTCACCCTGGAGCCCCGGCAATGGGCCGCGCCGCGGATCCTGCTGGAGATCCTGGAGGCCCGGCACGCCTACGAAGACGCCTACCTCTACCTGACTGAACGGCTCGCCGGCCCCCCCGGCCCGGCCTGGGACGACCCGCTCCCCGAACGGCACCAGTACCTGGCCGCCGCCGCCTGGACCTGGCACATCGGCGACTTCGAGGCCGCCGCCCGCTTCGTGCACTGCGCCTACCCGGACGGCCTCTCCACCATGCCGTCCGACCTCCAGGAAGACTGCTTCCGCCTGGCGCTCTACCGGGACCAGCCGGACGAAGCCGCCGAGGCCGCCGCCTGCCTCATCATCAACCGCCCCGTCGAATCCGCCGATGCCTTGCTGCAAACCATCGTGCACCAGGGCTGGACGGCACAGGCGCTCCCCCTGTACCGCAGCGTGTATGCCAGCGACCCCGGCAACGAACTCCTCCGCCGCCGCCTGATCGCCCTCTGCATCCGCGAAGGCATCATCGACGAAGCCAGAAAACTCTCCAGCCTGGGCGTCCTGAAAGCGTCCTGAACGCCGCCCCGGGCGACGCAACCCACCACCCCGCATGCCAGAACGCATCGCCTCCCCCCGTGCCACCCTCAGCAAACTGGAACTGCGCTGCCCACCCCTGCCGCAGACGCTGATGGAGGCCATGGAACTGATCGAACAGCCGGAAAAGCTGGAAGTCGGCCCCGTCACCGAGATGGTCCAGCGCGACCCGATCGTGGTGGCCCGGCTGCTCCAGATCGTCAACTCCGCCTATTACGGGCTGCGCCACCCGATCAGCAGCGCCGACCGCGCCGTGGTCATGCTCGGCCCGGTGGCCGTCGCCGGCATCGTGGTGGGCATGAACATGCTCAAGCTGCGCTCGATGCTTGACGGGCCGGCGGCCCCCTGCTTCCTGCGCCTCATCCGCCATAGCGTCGCCACGGCCTTCCTCACCCGGCACCTGCTCGATCACGACGCCGCCCGCTCGATGACCCGCATCGGCGTCGGCTTCACCTCCGGGCTGCTCCACGACTTCGGGAAGATCATCCTGGTCTACAACTTCCCCGAGGAAGCCGTCCGCTTCTACGACAACCGCGCCCTGGACGAGCAGCTCCTCGACGAGGACGAGCGGCACCTGGAGCAACTGCTCTTCGGCTGCGACCACACCGAAGCCGGCGAATACGTGGCTCGCAAGCTGCGCTTCCCCGATACGCTGACGGACGTCATCCGCCTGCACCACGAACCCGACCGCGCCTCCGGCTCGCCGGAGACGGACCGCGTGGTGCGCGCCGTGGCCGTGGCCAACCTGGCCGCGACGGCCATGGGCTATGCCTTCACGCACGAGCGCACCTGGGAGGCCTGCCAGGAGGCCCCGGTCTGGTCGGCCTTCCTCGCCGCCCAGGCCGCCCGCTACCCGAGCGCCGACGCCCTCCTGGCCGACCTGCTCGCCCAGCAGCCTCACCTCGATGCCTACGTGCACGAACTGACGAGCACCACGGACCCGGAGCACGTGCAACGCCGCGTGCCCTCCCCCGGGCGCCCGGACTGACCCGAATGCCCGCGGCCGTACCACCGGTCTTCGCCATCCCGGCCCGGCTTCCCTGACGGAGGCCGGGCTTCTTTCGTTTGTGGCCCGTTTCAGGCCATTCCGGGCGGCGTCATGCCCCCATCGCCCCTTCCCGACGCCCCCCCGGCACCGCCCTCTGAAATCCGAGTCATCGCCCGGATTTAAGAAACCTCAGGACCGCGACGATACACGTCGCAGACCCAAAACGCCAGAACCACAACCGTCTTCAACACTCAACTACGTACAAGCCATGGGAGCTTTTGGAGACTTGACCCGAATCAACACCAACATCCAGGCCCTGGATTCCCTGCGGATGCTGCAGCGGACGAACCAGGAACTGGGGGACCGCCAGCTGCGCCTCGCGACGGGCAGCCGCATCAACCGGGCCGAAGACGACTCGGCCGGCTACTCGATCTCGAAGAAGCTGGAGGCCCGCGTCCGCGGTCAGGCCCAGGCCCTGGCCAACATCGGCGACGCCAAGAGCATGCTCACCGTCGCCGAAGGGGCCCTGGGCACCGTCATGGACATCCTCCAGACGATGAAGGAAAAGGTCATCCAGGCCGCCAACGACACGATGGGGGTGGATGAGCGCAACGCCATCGAAAGCCAGCTCGACGCGCTGGCCGCCGAGATCGACGACCTCATCGCCGACTCCCAGTACAACAGCCGGTCCCTGTTCACCACCACGCCGCTGACCTTCCAGGTCAACGCCGAAGCCGGGGACACCTTTACCGTCACCATCGGCACGCTCTCGGCCGCCATGCTGCAGGTGTCCGATGCCGACCTGGTGGTGACCGATGCCTCGAACGCCTCCACGGCGCTCGCGAACATCGACAACGCCATCCAGACGCTGGCCGACACGCTGGCCTCGATCGGTGACGATCAGAAGCGCCTCACCTTCAAGATGGACAACCTCTCCATCTCGATGAACAACTACGAGGCCGCGCGCAGCCGCATCGAAGACGCCGACTTCGCCAAGGAGCAGATGGAGATCGTCAAGCTGCAGATCCTGCAGCAGACCGGCACGGCCTCGCTCGCGCAGGCCAACGCGTCTCCGCAGGCCGTGCTCTCGCTCTTCGGCGGTTAAGCCCTCTAGTGTTTCCGAATCTCACGCTGCCAACGAACGGCTGAACTCCATCATTGCAATCCACATAGCGCCCGGGCGGATCATCGAGTGCTCGCATCCTCGGTAACCCGGCCAGCGCCTCCGATCTTCACAACCCCAACATGGAGGAGTTAGACCATGTCATTCGGAGACCTGACTCGAATCAGCACCAACCTGCAGGCGCTGGACTCGCTCCGCACCCTGCGCAACACCAACAGCGAGCTCGGCCTGCGCCAGCTCCGCCTGGCCACCGGTAGCCGCCTCAACCGCGCCGAAGACGACTCGGCCGGCTACTCCATCGCCAAAAAACTCGAAGCCCGCGTCCGCGGTCAGGCCCAGGCCCTGGCCAACATCGGCGACGCCAAGAGCATGCTCACCGTCGCCGAAGGCAGCCTCAACACCGTCATGGACATCCTCCAGACGATGAAGGAGAAGGTCATCCAGGCCGGCAACGACACGCTCGGCTCCTCCGAGCGCACCGCCATCGAGAACCAGCTCGACGCGCTCTCCAGCGAAATCACCGACATCATCAACGACACCACCTACAACGGCAACAGCCTCTTTACCTCGACCGCGCTGACCTTCCAGGTCAACGCCGAGTCCGGAGACACCTTCTCCTCTACCATCGGCACGCTCTCGGTGGCCGGCCTCGGCGTCGACGACAACAGCATCGTCGTCTCCAGCGCGGCGAGTGCCGCCGTGGCCCTCTCGAACATCGACGCCGCCATCCAGACCATCGCCGACACGATGGCCTCCATCGGCGACGACCAGAAGCGCCTCAGCTTCAAGATGGACAACCTCTCCATCTCGATGAACAACTACGAGGCCGCGCGCAGCCGCATCGAGGATGCCGACTTTGCCAAGGAGCAGATGGAGATCGTCAAGCTGCAGATCCTGCAGCAGACCGGCACGGCCTCGCTCGCGCAGGCCAACGCCGCCCCGCAGGCCGTCCTCTCCCTCTTCTAACGATCTCGCCCGTGACGCCGCGCTGACCGGCCGGCCCGCCGGCGCCCGTTCACGGCACACATAACCGGGCAGTCCACAAAAAAAGGGCTGGAGCAGTGCTCGCATCACCACTCCAGCCCAGATGGGCTGCTTCAAGTACACGTCCCGCACACAAACGATTACATGGAGGAGTTAGACCATGTCATTCGGAGACCTGACTCGAATCAGCACCAACCTGCAGGCGCTGGACTCGCTCCGCACCCTGCGCAACACCAACAGCGAGCTCGGCCTGCGCCAGCTCCGCCTGGCCACCGGTAGCCGCCTCAACCGCGCCGAAGACGACTCGGCCGGCTACTCCATCGCCAAAAAACTCGAAGCCCGCGTCCGCGGTCAGGCCCAGGCCCTGGCCAACATCGGCGACGCCAAGAGCATGCTCACCGTCGCCGAAGGCAGCCTCAACACCGTCATGGACATCCTCCAGACGATGAAGGAAAAGGTCATCCAGGCCGGCAACGACACGCTCGGCTCCTCCGAGCGCACCGCCATCGAGAACCAGCTCGACGCGCTCTCCAGCGAAATCACCGACATCATCAACGACACCACCTACAACGGCAACAGCCTCTTTACCTCGACCGCGCTGACCTTCCAGGTCAACGCCGAGTCCGGAGACACCTTCTCCTCTACCATCGGCACGCTCTCGGTGGCCGGCCTCGGCGTCGACGACGCCAGCATCGTCGTGACCGATGCCTCGAACGCCTCCACGGCGCTCTCGAGGATCGACGCCGCCATCCAGACCATCGCCGACACGATGGCCTCCATCGGCGACGACCAGAAGCGCCTCAGCTTCAAGATGGACAACCTCTCCATCTCGATGAACAACTACGAGGCCGCGCGCAGCCGCATCGAGGACGCCGACTTCGCCAAGGAGCAGATGGAGATCGTCAAGCTGCAGATCCTGCAGCAGACCGGCACGGCCTCGCTCGCGCAGGCCAACGCCGCCCCGCAGGCCGTCCTCTCCCTCTTCTAAGGCAACACCGACTATCCGCGCGGAGACGACTGGTTCTGGCGATTCGGATCGTCTCACTCTACTCCCATGGACCGAGTGGCCGTGCGCGGGGCCACTCCCGGCAGCCTCCCCGACCCCGGGGGGGCTGCTGTCGTTTGGGCGGGGGCCATATGGAGGCTTCCGGGGGGTCATGCGCGGGCGCCCTCCAGCTCGGCGCTGACGATACTGGTTTGCAGCGAGGCGATCAGGGCTTTGATGGTGCGGGCCTCGCACGCGGGTTGCGCCTTGAGGTTGTGGAAGGCCGCCGCGTGGCGGGGCAGGTTCAGCCGCTCACACAGGCGGGCCAGCAGGCCGAGCAGCACCTCCGGGTTGAGCGCGAAGCGCGCAGCGTGCTGATGCGCCTCGTTCATGTTGTAGGCCTCCAGCAGCATCAGCATCCCATCCCCGATCTGCCGGGCCAGAAGCAGGGCCAGCCCGGTCGTGAAAAACCCGATCGGCTCGGTGCGGTCGATGCTCAGCATCGCGTTGGCGTGGAAGAGCGCCATCGAGGCCTCCTCCAGCTTCAGCGCCGTCTGCGTGGCGAGCAGGCGGGTATAAAAGGCATTCTCCGGCGAGAGCTGCCCGTAGTCGAGCTGGTTGAAGATGGCAGCGGCTTCGGGATAGCGCTCCAGCACGAAGTAAACCAGCCCCAGCTGATAGCCATAGTAGGCCTGGTACTGCGGCGAGCGGGGCTGCTCGAACTCGGCCCGGAGCAGATCGATCCGCGCCGCATATTTCTTTTTCATGTCCGCCGGTTCGAGGGCATAGCCGGTGTGCACCACCTCGGCCTCCAGCTTCAGGATCTGCGCGCCCGTGCGCTGGGCATAGGCCACGACGGCTTCCCGGATCTGGTTGTGCACCCGCCCTTCGTAGCGCAACGAAGGGTCGTTCACGAAGATGCGCTCCTGCCAGAAGCGATCCGCGGCAACGATCTGGTTGCCACGCATCAGGTTCTTGATGGGCAACAGGATGGCCGCCAGATGCGGGCGCGTGAGGGCCGCACGGATACGGCTCCAGTGCAGCGGCTCCGGCAGATACTCGTCCCCGTCCAGCACCATGATGAAGTCGCCCGAGGCCCGGTCGAAGCTGTAGTTGCGGGCCACGGCGAACGAGTTCGGCCACTCGATCTCCTCGATGACGTCGGCATACGACCGGGCGATGGCCTGCGTCCCGTCGGTCGACCCCGTGTCGATCACGACGATCTCGTCGACGTGCGGCCGGGCCAGGCGGAGGCACTGATCGAGGGTCTGCGCCTCGTTGCGGACGATCATGCAGAGCGACAGCCTCGGGCGGCGAGACGAGACGGCGGCGGACGAGACGGCGGCGGATGGTTTGGGAGACGTATCCATGAGCCTGGAGTCTGGTGTTCAACGGAGATGGATTGCCGCGCCGGCCTTAAGAACCGGAGGGGACCCTCCGATACTCGGGTCAACGGACGCAGACCGGGGCACACGGCCGGCGGAAAAGTTGACCCGCCCGGGAAAAGCCTTCCCTCCCGTTCGGCGGCCCGACCCCACCCACGGCCGAGGCCGGACGGACGTCCGCCCGCCTCGCTCGTCCACGGTTCCATCCTTCAACCCCGTCACGAATCCGCTATCCATGTACACCACGCAGCATATTCGCCAGTATCAGCAGCAGGCCCTGGCGTCGGCGACGCCGGAGGTGCTGATTGCCAAGCTGTACGATCTCGGTATTGCCAGTTGTCACCGGAAGGACCGCGCCAAGCTTCGTGCCGTTCTGGTCGAGTTGATCTCCAGCCTGGACTTCGAGCGCGGCGGGGAGATTGCCGAGCGCCTCCACATGATCTACGAATACTGCATGCACCAGAGCGCGACGGGGGACCTGGACACGGTCTGCACCCTGCTGAGCGGGCTCCGCGATGCCTGGCGCGAAGGCGTGCTCCACCGCAAGGTGGCGGCCTGACGACGCCCCGGGCTCTGGCGCATCTTTTGCCCCCCCGGCGGTACCCAGAAATCAGGATGCCGGTGATCTATGCTGAATGCTCTCTTCAAGGCGGTACGGGGCGACGACCCCTACGAGCAGCTCATCTCGGCCATCATCAACATCGAGCGCCAGCCGCAGGCCGAGCTCAAGCTGCGACGCGCCGAAGCGGAGCGCCTCAAGGGGGTGCTGAACGACTTCGACAGCAGCCTCTCGTCGCTGCACGCCGTCCTGGAATCCATGACGGACGTCGTCTCCAACCCGTTCGAGGCCCGCGCCGCCTCGGTCTCGGAAGGGGCCTCGTTCCGCGTGTCGACCTCTGAATCCGCCGGCCTCGGCACCCACACGGTCCAGGTCGAGCGCCTGGCCCGCACCGACACGCGCATCTCCGACCAGCTCACGGCCGGCGGCACCTCCCTGCGCAGCTTCTTCGATACGAACGGCGCCCAGACCTTCTCCATCGAGGTCGCCACTCCCTCCGGGGCCACGTCCCGCACCGCCATCGACGTGACGGTGAACCCCACGGGGACGACCGACGCCGAGATCCTCGCCGAGATCGCCACGGCCATCGACGAGGCCATGAGCACCGCCGTGACCGACGGCACGCTGCGCTCGACCGAACGCGCCTACGCCAGCGTCGTCAACGAAACCTCGGACACGGCCCGCCTTTCCCTGCGCAGCGGGCAGACGGGGTTTACCCACCGGCTGTCCTTCGTCGACTCCGGCGCCGGCCTGCTCGCCCAGATCGGCCTGTCGAACAACGCCCTGGCCGCCGGCACCACCGGCGGGCAGGTCACGCTGGTGGGCACGAACGAGACGGATTCCGAACTGAACAGCAAGTTCATGCTCGACGGGCTGACGCTCTACCGGGATACCAACCAGGTGAGCGATGCCCTCCCCGGCATCACGCTGACGCTGGAAGGCACCGATACCAGACCCTACGACTTCTCCGTCTCGCCCGACGCCTCCTCCATCACCTCCGAGATCCAGAACTTCATCGAACGCTATAACGAGGTGCTGGGCTTCATCGAGGGCAAGGCCCGGGTGGATGGAGACAACGACGTGCGCGGCGACTTCGCCGGCGAGACGGCCTTCACCGCCCTGCGGTTCAACATGCGGACGGACCTGGCCAACGCCGTCCCGTCGGCTTCCGTAGACGGCCCCACCTACCTGTCCGACATCGGCATCACGATCAACAACGACGGCACGCTCGAGCTGACGGACGAGGATGCCCTGCTGGCCGCCGTCGAGCAGGACGCCGGCGCCGTCCAGCGCCTCTTTGCCGGACCGGACGGCTTTGCCACGCGCCTGCTCACCCGCATCGACGGCTATGTGTCGAGCAACGGTGTGCTGGACAACCGCCTGGAGGTGATGGACAACCGCATCCAGCGCCTGGACGACCGCATCGCCGAATGGGATGAACGCCTCGCACAACGGGAAGCCCAGTTGCGCCAGGAATACGCCCGCATCCAGGAAATCATCGGCTCCCTGCAGAGCCAGCAACAATCCTTCCTCTCCTTCTTCGCCTGATCCGTGGCGGCTTTTGGCACGCTACTTGACTCGTAACGTGGTATGGCTGATTCAACGGCATCCTTCGAATTGCTCCAGACCGTGCTGGAACTCGGCACACAGCTTCAGGAAGCGCTCGACACCGGCGACCTGGACACGCTGGCCAACCTCGTCGCGCGACGCGGCGAGTTGCTGGCCTGCCTCCAGTCGATGCCCCGGCCCCTCACCCCGACGGACCAGTGGCAGCACCTGGCGGCGAACGTCCAGGAACAGCACCACACCCTGATGACACAACTCCGCCGGATGGAGAGCGACCTGTCGCATCGCCTGTCCAACCTGTCACGGTATCAGCAGGCACGCAGGCGGTATGCCGATCCGAAAACGCCCGGACAACAGATCCTCCATCACCACGTTCACGGCTAACCCATCCGGGCTTCGCGATCATGGAGTTGCGGCCGGAGGACGGCGGGCTTAAGTTTTGCCGGTTTCGTCCGATATACTAGCCGAGACACAACGTCCCTTTCACAGACGGGACTCCTGCCATGAACATTCGCGACATCCAATCAGGGCTGGCACGTACCGACCAGACCCACGCCGCGGCGGCGGGGAAGGCCCACACCGCAGGGCCGGGACAGCCTGCCCCTCGGGAAGCCGGCACACCGGCCGCTTCGGCGCAGGATCGGGTCGAGATTTCCGCAGAGGCCCGCGCCGCCGCGGCGGAGAACACACAGGCCCGCGAACTGGGGTTCGCCCGTAAGGCGCTCCTGGGCATCCCGCCGCTGAGCATGGACCGGGCGGCCGACATCCTGCAGCGCATCCAGGAAGGCTTCTACAGCCAGCCGGAAGTCATCAAACAGGTCGCCTCGGAGATCACCTCGGTATTCCTGGCCGACGCCGCCGAGAACCGGGAAGCCTGAGGCCAACCGGCCGCGACGTTCTCTGACGGCCACGCCGAAGGTCGCCTGCCTCCCGAAGCCGATCTCTTCCAGCCGCAAAAACCAAAAGCCGGATGCACGCGGCGAGCGTGGCATCCGGCTTTTTCGTGCTCTGTCCCCCGGCAGGGCTTCGGCCAGCGGGCGCGCTATGAGATCAGACCCTGCTCGCGGTACCGTTTCAGCTTGTTGCGGATCGTGCGGGCGCTGATGCCCAGCCGCTCCGCGGCCAGTTGCTGGTTGTTGTTCGTCTCCGAGAGGGCCTGGATGATCATGTAGCGCTCCATGTCCTCGATGGTCTGGAGCTTGGCCCCCTCGCCCCGCTTGACCTCCACGGCCGTATCGAGGTTGGCATCCGAGAAGAAGTCGTTGAGCACGTCGCCCGCCTCGATCACCGACCGATCGGCCGAGAGCAGCACGCCGCGCTGCACCATGTTCTCGAGCTGGCGCACGTTGCCCGGCCAGGGATGGGTCTGGAAGGCCCGCATCAGTTCCGGGGCAATGGTCTTGTCCGGCAGGCCGTAGAGCTCGCAGTACTTCTTGACGAAATGCCGGGCCAGCAGCGGCACGTCCGAGATGCGCTCGCGCAACGGAGGCACCGAGAGCGGAAACACCGAGAGACGGTGGTAGAGGTCCTCGCGAAAGACGCCTTCCTCGATGGCCTCGGCCAGGTTGCGGTTGCTGGTGGCAATGATCCGCACGTCGACCTTCTGCACCTCCGTCGACCCCACCTTCTGGAACTCCCGCTCCTGCAGCACGCGCAGCAGCTTGGCCTGAATCGGCAGGTCGATCTCCGTGATCTCGTCCAGCAGCAGCGTACCGCCGTCCGCGCGCTCGAAGGCCCCGGTCATGTCCTCGATGGCCCCCGTAAAGGCGCCCTTGCGGTGCCCGAAGAGGTGACTCTCGACCAGCTCGCGGGGCAGGTTGGCACAGTTGAGCGTGACGTACGGCCCGGAGGCACGATCGCTCATCTGGTGGATGAGCCGCGCCAGGATCTCTTTGCCCGTCCCGCTTTCCCCCTGGATGAACACCGGCGCCTTGTTCTGGCTGATCCGGGGGAGCATGTCCTTCAGGGCCTGGATGGACGGGTGCTCGCCGATGTACTCCACCGTCACGGCCGGCTTCCGGGCGCTGCTCCGGCGCGTTTTCTTCTCCGGAGCGGGTGCCTCCTCGCCGGCCGGAGTCGCCAGGCAGGCGCGCACCCGCTCGACCAGCTCCGTCGTCGAAAACGGCTTGGGAATGTAGTCGATGGCCCCGTTCTGCATCGTGCGCACGGCATGCTGCACGTTGGCGTGCGCCGTGATCATGATCACCTTCGTCTGCGGATGCTCCTGCCGGATGTAGGACAACAGCTCGATCCCGTCCATGTCCGGCATCATGAAGTCCGTGACGACCAGGTCGTAGGGCGTCTCTTTCAGCAACTCAATCGCCTGGATCGCATTGGTGCAGGTGGTGACGTGGATGCCGTGCCGGGTGAAGAGCCGTTCGAACAGGCCGTGCAAGAGCTGCTCGTCATCGACGAAGAGAATCTGTGGCTGACGGTCCATGAAAGCGCTGGCGTGTCTCTGGGTGGGTGATTGTGCGACGGTGGGTGAAGCAAGCCGGGGGTGAAAACGGCTTCAAAACTACACGCTCACGCTCACCGATAAAAGCGGTCTGGATGACCAGACGGGATATTTCATGGCAGATTGGCTTCATCCGCGCCGGGAGATCAGGCCGCCCGGGCGGCGACCGAGTCCGGGGCGTGGAGGGGCAGGAGCAACTGGAAGCAGACGCCCCGGTCCGCGCTGTTGCAGGTCAGGCGCACCGAGCCACCGTGTGCCTCGGCGATGTGCCGGGCAATGGGCAGCCCCACGCCGAGGTTCTGCGCCTTGGTCGTGAAAAAGGGCGTGAACACCTGCTCCTCGGCCTGCTCGACCGGGATCACGCCGTCGTTCCACACGTCGAAGGCGAGCATGCCGCCGGGGGCTTCCTGCACCACGAGCCGCACGCGCCCCTCCGGGCCGGACGCCTCCAGCGCATTCTGCACCAGCATCAGCAGCGCCTGCCGTAGCAGCACCGGATCCACGCGAAACGCGCGGCTCGGCGTCCGCAGGTCGATCTCCACCCGCTGCGGCTCGTCCTCCTCGAGCATCATCAGCAACTCGTCCACCAGCGCGGCCAGGTGCACCGTGCGGTGAACGGGCAGGATCGGCTGGCTGTAGCGCTGCAGGTCGGCCAGCACCTGCTCGATGCGCGTCGTGCCTTCGAAGATGCGCAGCAGCAAGTCCCGCTGCTCGCGCGAGCCGAGGGAATCCGTCAGCAGATCGGCAAAGCCCTCGATGCCGGTCACCAGGCTCCGAAGCCGATGCGCCAGCACATGGGCGAGTTGCTTCAGCGCGGCTTCGGACTCCATCCCGATGCCGGGGAGGCGTTCGCCCGGTACGTCTTCTTCCCTCATGCGGACCATGGACACGGCAGACCCTGATGAACGGGGGATGATGATGTAGATGCTTCTGGCCTTTCGATGGGACCGGGCGGGCGGCCCGCCGCGGGGTTCCAGCGGCCGCGTGACCCGGACGCGCCGGCCCCCGGCACGGCAGAGAGGGCGGGCACAAAAGATATGCCACCCCCGGTTTGCCGCAGCGGGCACGCCGATCTCCCGAGGGCTCGCGCCGCCCGGGCAATTCTTTCCAGCCGACGGCCATTTTTCCGCCGCATCCGGCCCGGCCCGGGCGGTCCACGCCGGGCCACCGGGGGCACGACCCGGGCGGTGCGGCCGGGCGGCATGCTGGCATGGAGGTTGTTGACGCATCCCCGGACGTCTGCCTCGCCCGCCATCACAACCGCCTCGTACGGCATGGAAACCCCGAAGCTGAGCCTCCTGCGCAATGCCATGCAGGCCTACGCCTGGCGCACGAAGGCGTTGACGAGCAACCTCGCCAACCTCGACACCCCGGGGTATCGGCGCCTGGCCGTCACGTTTGAAGAAACCCTGCAGGACGTCCGCACGCGCGTGCCCGGCCTGCGGGACGAAACCGACGTGCACGCCCGGCTCACCGTGGACGACGGCCCTCCGGTGCTCGAAGACGAGATGATGGACCTGGCCGACACCCAGATGCGCACCCAGCTCGCCACGCGCGCCCTGAGCGAACACTTCTCGCTGATGCGCACCGGGATCACCGGCCGCACGTCCTGACTCCCCGGCCTGACCGCTTTTCCGCTGCCTCATGCTGATCAGCCACTCCTTCTTCTCCCCGTTTCGCACCTCGGCGCGTGGCCTCGAAGCCCAGCGCATCGCGATGGGCGTGGCCGCCGAGAACATCGCCAACGCCAACACCAGCCGGACGGCCGACGGCGGCCCCTACGCTCCCAAGCGGGCCGTCCACGAGATGGAAGAGCCGGCCTACGACCGCTTTGCCGACCTGCTCAGCCAGGTCCGCACGCGCCCGATGGCGCGGGACGACCGCCACTTCGAGGGCCTCTCGCTGCGCCGGCGCCTCCAGCAGGCCGAGATGGGCCCGCTCACGGCGGTCGATGAGCTTCCCGAGCGCGTCCGCACGGAATACGATCCGTCCCACCCCCACGCGGACGAGCAGGGCTACGTCACCTACCCGGACATCAACGTGGTCGAAGAGATGGCCCGGATGATCTCCGCCAACCGCATCTACGAGGCCAACCTGACGGCGGTGCAGGCCACAAAGGACATGATCAAACGCACCCTCGAAATCTGACCGGACCGGGCCTCCTGCTGCCCTCCGGGTTCCCACGCCAAGCCTGCCGACCTCTCTTCATGAATCCGCGCATCCAGCCCTACCACCGCAGCGTCCTGCCCTACACCCCGGCCACGCCGCGCCCGGACGCCGCCGACCGCACGACGGCCCGCCCCGACGCGGCCCGCCCGGCCGGCCCGGCCTCCACGAGGCCCACGCCGGACGTGCCCACGCCCCTGTCCGCCGAGGAACAGGCGATGATCGATCGCTACTTCCCCGCCTCGCCGACCATGGCCATGCGCATCTACGGCCGGGGGCAGCAGTCCCAGACGATCACCCCGACGGCCCTCGGCAACCGCCTCGACCTGCGCGCCTGACGCATTCCCGCCGGACGCATTCCCGCCGTACGAACCATGAACGTCGCCGCCCTCCAACGCCTTCAGAGCCGGGCCGTCACCGGACACGACGGCCCCTCCGCCCTGCCGCAGCCCCGCACGGAGGCCCCGCACGGCACCGGCTTCGGCAAAACCCTCGCCGATGCCATCGAGCGGGTCGACGGCGCGCAGGAGGAAGCCGGACGCCAGATCTCCGCCTTCATCGCCGGCGAACAGGAAAACGTGCACGAGGTCATGATCGCCATGAACCAGGCGAACCTCTCGTTCCAACTGATGACGGAGGTGCGCAACCGGGTCCTGGAGACGTATCAGGAACTCATGCGCATGCAGGTCTGACCGCGGCCGCCTCCCCCGCTGAACCCCCGTTCGGGACTCGATGAACCCCTTCTTCCAGAACATCGCCGACTTCCTGCGCCGCCTGACGCTGGGCCAGCGCGTCGCCCTCGGCGGCGTCCTGGCCGGCACGCTGGCCCTGCTCATCGGCGTGGCGATGTGGGCCAACCAGCCCGACTACGTCTTCCTCTTCGGCAACCTCGACCCGGCCACCGCCGGCCGCATGGTCGAGCGCCTGGAGGCCGACGGCATCCCCTACGAGCTGCGCGACCAGCAGTCCGCCATCTTCGTCCCCCGCGAGTACCGGGACGAACTGCGCGTGGCGCTGGCCGCCGAGGGCTTCGTCGAGGACGGCCCCCCCGGGTACGAGATCATCGAGAACCGCCCGCTGGGCACCACGCCCGAGGAGTGGGAGGTGATGCGGCGGCGCGTGCTCGAAGGCGAACTGGCCCGCACCATCACCGGCCTGCGGCAGGTCGAGTCCGCCCGGGTGCATCTGGTGATCCCCAAGCGCGCCGCCTTCCGCGAAGCCCAGCAACAGCCCTCGGCCTCCGTCGCGCTCGCGCTGACCAGCGGCGCGCAGCTCTCGCCCCAGCAGATCGAGGGCATCACCGCCCTGATCGCCAGCAGCGTCGAGGGCCTCACTCCTTCGAACGTCACCATCATCGACAACCGGGGCAACCTGCTCTCCAATCCGGATGCGGGCGACCCGAACATGACCGCCACCTCGAACCAGCTCAAGCACCAGCGCGAGATCGAACACCTCCGGGCCATGGATGCCCAGTCGATGCTCGACCAGGTGCTCGGCCCCGGCAACGCCATCGTGCGCGTCGCCGCCGAGCTGGATTTCACCGAGAAGGTCGACCAGATCCGCGAGATCGACCCCGAGAGCGCCACCGTCATCAGCGAGGAGCGGCTCCAGGAGGAGGAAGGCCAGGCCACCGCCTCCTACTCGCAAACGGTGCGCAACTACGACATCAGCGAAAAAGCCACGACCGTCCGCAACAACCGCGGGCAGATCAAATACCTCACCGTCTCGGTCCTGCTCAACTACAAACGCGTCGACCCGGCGCCGCAGGACGGCGAGACGGCCGAGGACGCCGCACCACGCTTCGAGCCGTACACCCCGGCCGAACTGGCCAGCTACGAGGAACTCGTCAAGAACGCCGTCGCCTTCAACCCCGACCGCGGCGACCGCATCACCATCACGCAGATGCGCTTCGACACGTCGGTGGACGAGCAACTGGCCGAGGAGATTCGCCTGCAGCAACGCGACCAGCAGATCCAGACGTACCTGCGCTACGGGTTGATGGTGCTGGCCCTGGCGCTGGCCGCCTGGCTGCTGCGTTCCACCTCCCGCCGCGTGACGGAGCTGACCGTCCCCGAGGCCCCGGCGCTGGGCGAAGCATCCGCCGCGCCCGCGCTCGACGCCGCCGACGCGCCCCGCCAGATCGGCACGGGGACCGACGAGACGCCACCTCAACTGGAAGAAGGAGAAGAAGAGTTGATGCTCGTGGATGACGTCTACGCCAGCAAACTATCGCCCGAGGCCCGGGCCCGCCTGCGTGCCCGGCACAAGATGTTCGAAGAGATCAAGGAACAGGTGAACGAGCGTCCGGAGGATGCCGCCGACCTGATCCGGTCCTGGATGGTGCCCACCGCCGTGGAATCCTGAGCCGCTCGTTCCTCTCAGCCCTGCTCTGCCATGCCCCGCGAGACCGCTACCGCCGACGCTCCGGCCGACGGCCTGACCTCCTCCCCGGCCCAACCGGCCGCCATTGAACCGCTCGACAACCCGAGCGCCGTCATCGCCCACCTCAGCGGGGCGAAGAAGGCGGCCATCCTGCTGATCGCGCTGGGTACCGAGATCGCCAGCAAGGTGCTCAAGTGCCTGCACGACGACGAGGTCGAGCGCATCTCCGTGGAGATCGCGCGGTGCCGTAACGTCAGCAGCGAGGTCGTGGAAGCCGTGTTGCTGGAGTACAAAGACATGGCGCTGGCGCAGGAGTACATTGCCCAGGGCGGCCTCCCCTTCGCCCGCGCCACGCTCGAGAGCGCCCTGGGCCCGGCCCGCGCCGAGGAGATCCTCATGCGCGTCGAGGCCGCGATGGAGGTCTCCGCCTTCCACCTGCTCCAGACCGTCGAAACCACTCAGCTCGCCAACTTCCTCGAAAACGAGCATCCCCAGACGGCCTCGCTCATCCTGGCCCACCTCAACCCGCGCAAAGCCGCCGACATCATCGGCCAGCTCCCGCCCGAATCCCAGGGCGAAATCATCTACCGCCTCGCCACGATGGGCAAGACCTCGCCCGAGCTGATGCGCGACATCGAAGACGTCATCCGCCAGCAGATCGGCGTCCTGTTCGGCACAGAGATGAGCAACACCGGCGGCATCGACGCCGTCGCCCAGATCCTGAACAACACCAGCCGCTCGGTGGAGCGCCGCATCCTGGACAGCCTCCGGGAACGGGACAACGACCTGGCCAATGCCGTCAAGAGCCTCATGTTCGGCTTCGAGGATCTGGTTCAGCTCAACGACCGCGACCTGCAGCGCATCCTGGTCGAGGTGGAACAGCGCGACCTGGCGCTGGCCCTGAAGGCGGCCTCGGGCGAGATGAAGGAGAAGATCATGAAGAACCTCAGCGAGCGGGCCGCGCAGATGCTGGAGGAGGAAATCGAGCTCATGGGCCCCGTCCGCGTCTCGGACGTCGACGACGCCCAGCGCAAGATCATCGAAGTGGCGCAGGAGCTGGAGGAGCAGGACGAGATCGTGCTGTCCCGGACGAACGAGGAGATGTTCATGTAGGCCCCGGGCCGGCTGCTGCGCCGTCCGCTGTGCCGCCCGCTGTGCCGTCCGGCCTGACCCATCCACCGACGTCTCGACCCCATGGCTGCTGCCCCGCGCATCCTGAAGGCCTCCCGTCAGGACTCCGATCCCGGCCCCGCCGCCGGCGCAGAAGACACCCCGCCCCTCTCCCTCGGGGGCCGGCGCCTGACCGCCCGGGACGTCCGCTTCGAGCCGCCGGCGGACCAGGACGAGGCACCGCCCTATCGCCTGCGCGGCATCCTGCGCAAGAGCGAGGCCTACCTCCAGGAAACCGTCGTCGCCCTGGACTCGCCCACGTTCGTGGCCGATTACCCGCTGCCGCAGCCCCCCGGGGACCCCGCACCGGAGACCCCGGAGGCCGCAGACGCCCCGGAGGAGGAAGCCGCCCCGCCCGTGGACGTGGAGGCGCTGCGGGCCGAGTGGGAGCGGGACTGGGAAGCCCGGCTCGCCGAGGCCGTCGCCCGGGCCCGCCGGGACGGCTACCGGGACGGCTACGAGGCCGGCGAGCAGGCCGTGCAGGCCGAGGTCGACGCCACCATGCACACGTTCCTGGAGGCGGCCGGGCAGTTCTCCCACGCCCTGCAAGCCTACATCCGCCAGACGGAACCGCTGCTGGCCGACCTGGCCCTCGCCGTCGCCGAAACCGTGCTGGATGCCCCGCTGCCCACCCACATCAAGAGCGTCTCGACGAAGGCGCTGTCCAACGCCATCGAACAGCTCGCCGCCGACCCGCCCGTCGACGTC
Source organism: Roseithermus sacchariphilus (assembly GCA_003285105.1). Lineage (GTDB taxonomy): Bacteria > Bacteroidota > Rhodothermia > Rhodothermales > MEBIC09517 > Roseithermus > Roseithermus sacchariphilus. The sequence continues at coordinate 4,542,280 of CP030158.1, forward strand.
TCCCTCCACCCCGTCGACTTCCTGCACCTGCAGGAAACCGGGCTGATCGACCAGCTCCGGGCCACCCACGAGCGGCTTCGCTGGCACCCGGACTCGACGCTGAAGCAGGGCGACTGGATGGTGCAGTCGCCCAAAGGGGCCATCCGGCGGCTCCAGGACGAACTGCTGGCCACGCTGCGGCGGCGCCTCCAGGCGGCCCGCCCGCCCCGGGATACCGAGGACGCGGCCGGAGACGCAGCCGGAGACGCAGCCGGAAACGCGGCCGGAGACATCCCCCTGCCCGCACCCGGCACCTCCGCGGATCCCGCCGCGGATCCCGCCACCGGTACCGACCCGGCGTGAGCCGCCCCGTACGCCCCCCTCCCCCCGACCGTTGATTCGCCTACCGCATGGAGTACCTCCGTCAATGCCTGCAGGTCGTCCGGGAGACGAAGGTCCAGCCGCTGTCCTACGGCAAGGTGCAATCCGTCGTGGGCTTGCTGGTGGAGGCGAGTGACGTCCACGCCGCGCTGGGCGAGTTGTGTTACATCTACGAGGAAGACGCGCCCGGTGCGCGGCGCATCAAGGCCGAGGTCGTGGGCGTGCGAGGCCGGACCACGGTGCTGATGCCGCTCGAAGAGCTGGTGGGGCTGCGGGCGGGATGCCTCGTACAGCGGTCCCGCCTGCCCCTGACGATCCCCGTCGGGCCGGCGTTGCTGGGCCGGGTGATCGACGCCAACGGCCGTCCGATCGACGGCGGGGGGCCGATCCGCGGGGTGGCGAACCAGCCCGTCCACAGCGAGCCGCCGCCGCCGCTGAGCCGCCGCATGATCGAATCGCCGCTGCCCACGGGCATCCGCTCCATCGACGCCTTCCTGACGCTGGGCCGCGGCCAGCGCATCGGCATCTTCGCCGGCTCCGGGGTGGGCAAAAGCACGCTGCTGGGCATGATCGCCCGGCGGGCCGAGGCCGACGTCAACGTGATCGCGCTGATCGGCGAGCGAGGCCGCGAGGTGCAGGAGTTCATCCACGACAACCTGGGACCCGACGGGCTGGCCCGCTCCGTCGTGGTCGCGGTGACGGGCGACCAGGCCGCCATGAGCCGCGTCAAGGGCGCCAGCGTCGCCATGGCCATCGCGGAATATTTCCGGGACGAAGGAAAAGATGTCCTGCTGATGATGGACTCGGTCACGCGCGTGGCGATGGCGCAGCGGGAGATCGGGCTGGCCGTGGGCGAGCCGCCGACCACGCGGGGCTACACGCCCAGCGTCTTTGCCCTGTTGCCGCGCCTGCTCGAACGCGCCGGCCCCGGCGCCCGCGGGTCCATCACCGGCATCTTCACCGTGCTGGTCGACGGCGACGACATGAACGACCCCATCGGGGACGCCGTGCGCGGCATCCTGGACGGGCACATCGTGCTGTCGCGGAAACTGGCGCATGCCGCCCACTTCCCCGCCATCGACGTCCTGCAGAGCGTCAGCCGGGTGATGCCACGGATCACCCCGCCCGAGGCCCGGGCCGCCGCGGACGAGGCCCGCACGCTCCTGGCCGCCTACCGCGATGCGGAGGACCTCGTCCGCATCGGCGCCTACGAGCGCGGCTCCAACCCCACCACGGACCGCGCGCTGGACCTGCTGCCGGCACTCAACGGCTTCCTCCGCCAGTCCGCCGAGGAAGCCGTCGACGCCGATCCGGTCGGGCAGTTGCGCCGCATCCTGCGGGCCTGATCCGCACGGCCTCGCCCGCCGGGAGTTTGGCAGACCATTTGTTATTCCCGGATCGACCGTTTGTGCGTACCCACCGACGCCGTACCCACCCCATGGCTGACAAGCCTTTCGTCTTTTCCCTGGCCAGCGTCCTCCGCCTCCGGGAGCATGAGTCCGAGCAGGCCCGGCTCGCGCTCGCCCACGTCGTGCGCAAGCGCGAGCAGCAACAGCGCGAGGTTGAGGCGGCCGAAGCCCGTCTGCATCAGCTGATGCAGGCCGGCCCCTCCGGCGGCCAGGGCCCGGCCGGCTTCCGCCAGTTCGATGCCCATTGCCGGGCGGCCCGCCGCGAACTGGAGCAGGCCCGCGCCCGCCTGGCCGAACTGAACGCCGCCGAGGCGACCGCCCGCACCAACGTCGTGCTGCGCCATCAGGCCGAGGAAGCCCTCCGCACGCTGCACGACCAGGAGGCCCAGAAACACCGCGAAGCCGTCGAAGCCAACGAGGCCCGCTTCCTCGACGACCAGGCCGTTGCCGGATACCAGCGTCAGCGTAACCTCGTCAACTCATGAGCAAAGTAGTCGTCGCGGCTGCCGTCAGCGTGCTGGCGTTCATCCTGGGCATCATCGGCGCCTACATGGCGATGCCCTCCCTCGACCCCGAGCGGGTCGAGGAAACGCACCGCATTCTCGACAGCCTCAGCCGGGCCGACACCACGCTGTCTTTTGCCCAGATCGACTCGCTGATCCGGGCCGACACGGCCGCGCGGCCGGTCCCGACCCCCGAACCGGCCCCGGAGCCGGACGTGCCGCCGGAACGGATCGTGGCGCTGGAAGACTCGCTGACGATGCTCCGGGAGGAACTCAAAGCTTCGAAGGAGACGCTCCAGTCCCTGCAACGACAGGTGCAGGCCATGCAGCAGCGATGGAGCGAACTGGAGCGCCGCCGCCAGGAGGCCAGCCGGCTCAGCGGCACGCTGACTAAACTGGAGGATGCCGAACTGGGCGCCGTGCTCGAACAGCTCGACCTGTCGGTGCTGGAGATGCTCTACATCGAAGCCTCGGGGCGCAACCGCACCCGCCTCCTGCAGGCCATGCCTCCCGAGCGGGCCGCCCTCGTGGTACGCAAGCTCGTCAACCCCGAGGCGCCTGAGACGGCGCCCCCGCCCGCCGACACCGTCTCGACCGGCCTGACGTCGGCCGTTCCCGGCGATGCCGGCCTTGCCACACTCATCGACTGAGTCGCCATCATGCACCTGGGCTCGATCCTGCACGTTCTGAAGACCGACGAGGCACGGCCTTCTCTCGCTCCGACGGAGGCCGATCGCCCCGCGACCTCCGATGCGGAGGCTGCTGCGCCGCAGGGCGCCTTCGCGTCCCTGCTGGCCCACCTCTTCGGTCGGCTCATGGAGACGACGCCCTCGGAGGCCCCTGCCTCCGAGACGTCCGAGTCCCTGCCGCCGGCGGCTCCCACCCCGGCGGTGCTACCCCCGTCGGCTCAAACGAAACCTGACCTCCCGGCCGCCCCCCTGGCACCCCCCCCGGCGGCCTCGGAGGACGCACCGGTGCCGGAATCACACACGACGGCAGCCCCGGCGGTCCACACGGAAACGCCCACCGTGTCTCTCCCCCTCTCCGAAGCTCCGGTGCCCTCCCGCATCGCGCCGAGCCGCCCCGTCCAGGCCGAAGCCGGCATGACCACAACGCCCCGCCCCGCTCCTGCGACGGCGGCGGAAACCGCGACGCCCCCGGAGACGAACCCCGTGCCGCAGAGGCCATCTGAAACGGCGTACACCGCCGCGCCCCGACCGGCGCCGGCCCCCGTGGCCCCGGGCACACCCGCATCGCCCGCACCCGCACCGGCATCTCCCGCACCGGCATCCCCCGTACCGGCGACGTCAGCCAGCCCGACTCCCGGCGACGCCCCCGGCATATCCTCCCTGCCGGCAACCGCTCCGGTGACCACCGCACCGGCGACCGCCTCCGCACAGGCAGCGGCACCGTCCACGCCAACCCCGGGGCCGGCCACCGTGCCGTCGGAGCCAGCAACGCCGACGCGGAGAGCGGAGGATGCCGCCCGCATCGTCCGTGCGGCCAACGCCCCGGCGCCGACAACCGCATCCGACGTCACGACGGCATCCACGCCCGCCTCCAACACGCCGGGCCAACCTCAACCGTCCGCCGACACCCGGACCGCGGGCGACTCCGAACTGCCGGCGGCCGCGCGGCTCCGAACCGGCTCGCCCGACCTCCCGCCGTCCTCTGCTCCGGCGGCCACCCAGGCCCGTCCCGACACCCCGGCACCGCCCCGTGTAGCCGCACCCGATCGCGGCAGCACGGCCCCTGCAAACATGGCTGTCTCGGCGGAGGACGACGCCCCCGATTCGCTGCCCGGGCAGGTGCTAACCCTTCGCACCGCCCCACCCGGCGCCTCCACGCACGCCCGTCCCGAACGCCACGCCCCGCTGCCGACGCCTCAGATCCAGGCCGACGCGCCGGTCGACACCCCACCCACTCCTTCGCTCCAGGCGACCGGTCGGGCCGAGGCGATTCCCGTAGCGGCTGCCTCCGACCCGGCTGCCGAGCCGGCCGGGACACCCCCGTCCCCCGCGTCATTCGCCCCCGAGACGGCGGATGCGCCGGATGCCGTGCGAACGGCCCCGCCCCGGGAAGCCACCGGACTCCGAGAAGCCACCGAATCCCGGCCTGTCGCCCCCTCGCCAACGGCGGCCCGCCGGGAGGCGGTAGACTCCGAGAGGGCGGCACCTCCCGTCCGGCCGGACGCATCGGACGACGGCACCACGGCCGCGCGTCTCGCCCGATCCCGTACGACCCCTGCCCCACATCGCGTGGCCCCCGCTTCCACCCCGGCCGGCGAGCCGACCCGTCCGACGGCGCACGTGGCACCGTCTCCGTCGGCACCCGCACCCTCGGCCCCTCCGGCACCGGAGACGGCCGCGACCTCATCGCCCGCCATGCTCCCGCCGGACACCCCGCAACCCGAGGCCCCGCAACCCGAGGCCCTGCAACCGGATGCACCGGCTTCGGAGTCAGGGACCCGGCCCACCGCAACCCGGACCGCCGCGGCACAGACTCCGCCCGACCGGCGTCCCGCGGACACTCCGGCACCGCCGCACCGGGACACCCGCACCGCCGCCCGCCCCCGGGCCGCCGGCGCGAAGCCCGATGACGCGTCGGCATCGGCCCGGCCCACCCCGGCCCCTCCGCCGGCGGGCCTCGCAACCCCGAGCGAACCGGTGACGCCCGGGCCATCTGCTCCCGCGGCAACGCTTGCCGATCCGGCGGAAAGCCCCGCCACCCCGCCCGCTGCCGACGCCCGGCCCGACGCGTCAACGACGCCGACATCGCCCCGTCCGGCACCCACAAACCGTCCGGAATCCGCACGATCCGCGGCCGATGGACCGCCTCGTGCCACCACCTCGCAAACAGGCACGGTGTTCGCCTCCTCTGCGGCCGTCGATGAAGGCCCCGCCACGGCCCCCGCATCGACACCGCTCTTTGACACAGCGACGACATCCCCTGCAGCGTCTACCCCGGCTACGGCCGACCCGGCCGCTGCACCGGGCGCGCCCGAGACGACGAAAGCGGCCGCCCATGCCGGCCCGCCGACCGGCGGGACCCGCACCGAGCCCTCGGACGCCCTCGATGCCTCGGCCGACGCCGCTCGCCCGAACACGGCAACGGCCCCTGCCGAGGACACCCGGTCCCATTCGGAACAGGGCGACGAGCACCGCCGGGATGGTGAGCGACGTGCCCCGGAACCCGACGCGCGTCCGGCGACGGCCGCCCCGGCCCGGGCGGGCGAAGCCGCAAACATGCCGGCCCTCGAGCCGCTCCCGGCACCACCGGCCCCCGCCGACGGCCCGCCGGCAGCCTCCGACACGGATTCGCTGGCGGACCCCGTGCTGCCGGCCCTGCCGGCCGCCGACGCCGCACCCGGCGCCTCCGCCTCGCCGGCCCCCGCCCGCCCGGCACCGTCCGGGGAGGGGCGACCGGCGCACCACCTGCCCATGACGGCCGCCCAGCTGCGTGCCTCCATGGAACGGGTCACCGGCGGCGTCAACCTGAGCAACGGCTGGCAGGTGCTCGAGATGCGCCTCGACGAGGGAGACGGCACCATGACGATCCGCACCCACCGCACCGACGAGCGCGTGGCCGTCTCCGTAGCCTTCAGCGACCCGAGCCTCCGGGCGCTGGCCGCCACCCAGGCGGACCGGCTTCAGGAGGCGCTACAGGCCCGTTACGACCAGCAGGTGGATCTGTCGCTGATGCAAAGCGGCTCGGAGCATACCGGCTCCCGCCACCCGTCCGGGCAGCCGCAGGGTGGCCAGGATGCCACCGACGGCCCGCCGACGCTGCACGCCGCCGCCGTGGCGCCGGCCCCGGAGCCACCGGCCCTGCGCCGCAGCGGCCTCACGCCTCACGAATGGATCGGCTGAGCCATCCCCTGTGCCCATGGAAACGACCGCGCTGAACGGAACCGCCCCCCGGGCTTCCGACACCACCGCCCTGACGAATGCCGCCTCGCGGACCCTGGACCGCGACGACTTCTTGCTGATGCTGGTGACGCAGTTGCAGAACCAGGATCCACTCAACCCCCTCCAGGGGCACGAGTTTGCCGCCCAGCTGGCCCAGTTCAGCAGCGTCGAGCAACTGACCAACATCAGCGAAGCCATCAAGGGCAGCCAGGAGGCCAACAACCTCCTCGCCCAGAGCATCAACAGCGGCGTGGCGGCCGGGCTGATCGGCAAGGAGATCGACGCGCTGGGCAACGAGCTCGGCTGGATCGGCGAACCCGTCCGGCTCGGCTTCGAACTGCCTCGCGCCGCCGCCAGCGTCGAAGTCAAGATCCTCGACGACACCGGCAAGACCGTGCGCACCTTCGACCTGGGCAAGGAAGCCGGCGGCCTGATCGACCTGACGTGGGACGGCACGGACGGCAACGGCAACGTGCAGCCCAACGGCCGCTACACCTTCGAGGTGACCGCCGTGGATGCCTCCGGAGAAGCCATCGGGGTCGACAACACCTACACCCGGGGCACCGTCGACCGCATCAGCTTCAGCAGCGAGGGCATCCGCCTGTGGATCGACGACCTGCCGGTCTCCATGTCCTCCGTCCTGACCGTCCGCAACCCGTCTTGAGGAAGCCATGGCCCTGAACGTCCGCCAGCTGGCTGCCCGCGTCGAGCCGGGCGCTGCAACCCGGCCTCCAGCCCGCGAAACGACCCGCACGGCCCCGTCCGCGCCCCGGACCTCCTTCGCCGACGTCCTGCAGCAGGCCCGAGAGGCGCGCCGCACGCCGGACTTCACCCTCTCGGCCCATGCCGCCCAGCGCGTCCAGCAGCGCGGCATCTCCCTGACCCCCGCGCAGCAGGACCAGATCCGCGACGCGTTTCAACAACTGGAAGCCTCGGGCGCCCGGGACGCGCTCCTGCTGCGCCCCGATGCCGCCTTCGTCGTCAACGTACCCAACCGAACCGTCATCACCGCCATGAACCAGACCGAATTGCAACGCCGCGTCTTCACCAACATCGACAGCGCGCTGCTCCTCTGACCGCATCGCGCAACGACCTTCGACCTTTACACAACCCGTAAGCCCAGTACCAGACCGATCCGGCAGGACCCACGCCCGGGAGCACCAGGCACGGGATGCCGGACCACAGCCGACCGACCGACGCTGTGGATCCGTTGAACCTTTACCCGTACGTGTGCCATGATTCGTTCTCTTCGCACCGGTATCACAGGACTTCGCAGCAGCCAGGTCCGCATGGACGTCGTTGGCAACAACATCGCCAACGTGAACACCCAGGCCTTCAAGCGCAGCCGCGTGGCCTTCAACGAAGTGCTCGGGCAGCAGCTGCTCGGCGTCGGCCGGACGGCCGGCGGAACCGGTGTCAACCCCTCCTTCGTGGGCCAGGGCGTGGCCGTGGGCTCCATCGACCAGAACTGGACCCAGGGAGCGCTCGAAACCACCAACGTCGCCACCGACCTCGCCCTCAACGGCAGCGGCTACTTCGTCACGCAGGGCCTCGATGGTCAGATCCTCACCCGCGCCGGCAACTTCGTCTTCAACCAGGAAGGCATCCTCGTCACCGGCACCAGCGGGCTGAAGGTCCAGGCCTTTCGCATCGACGAGAACGGAGAGGTGGACATGAGCCAGCTCAGCGACGTGCAGATCGACTTCGCCGCGCAGGCACCGCCCAAGTTCACCGAGAACATGGCCATCGGCGGCAACCTTCCGGCCGATGCCCCGATCGGCGAGGAAGTCACGCTCTCCAACAAGATCTACGACGAGCAGGGCAACGTCCTCAACGTGGTCACCCGCTTCACCAAGACCGCCGAGAACGAGTGGTCGTTCTCGATCGAGAACGACGAGGGAGGCTTCACGGCCGCCACCGGCACGATGACCTTCAACGTGGACGGCTCGCTCGACACCCCGGACAGCGTCGGGCTGACCTGGGACACCGACTTCGTCACCTCCGGCGCTACGCTGACCGTCGACTTCTCCGGCATGACCCAGTACGGCGGCTCGTCGACGGCGACGGTGCGGGACCAGGACGGCTATGCGTCCGGCAAGATGTCCAGCTTCACCATCGACCCTTCGGGAACCATTAAACTCAACTTCACCAACGGCCAGCAAGAACGGGTCTACCAGCTGGCCATCAGCGACGTGGACAACCCGAACGGTCTGGAGCAGCTGGGCGAGAACTTCTACGCCCCCACCGCCGCCTCCGGCGAAACCGTGACGGGCCGCGCCGGCAACGAGCTGCAGACCACGATCGTGGCCGGTACGCTGGAGATGAGCAACGTGGACCTGGCCGAGGAATTCACCAGCATGATCATTGCCCAGCGAGGCTATCAGGCCTCCGCGCGGGTGATCACGACCTCGGACGAGATCCTGCAGGAAACCGTTCAGCTGAAGCGGTAATCCGTCTTTTGACCCGGCCCGGCCGGCAGGCCCCGCATCGCGCGTCGGTGCGGGGCCTTTTTCGTCGGCACGCCCGGCGTGTCGTCCTCCAGGTGCTCGGCCTTTCCCCGTCCGGGCGGATTAAGTCTGCTGAAGAGAGGTCGATACGAGCCCTACCGCGCCGCACCGCTCACCGAACAGGTGGGCTGCCGCACGCTGTTTCGCAACAACCTGACTCCCGTGACCATGAACACGCAGCACACCGGCGACCTGCTCCAACTGGTCAGCTTCGTCATCGAGAACGAAGAGTTTGGCATCGACATCCTGACGGTGCAGGAGATCATCCGGCACGTCGACATCACGCGCGTCCCGAACGCGCCCTCCTTCGTCGAGGGCGTCATCAACCTCCGCGGGCACATCGTGCCGGTGGTGGACCTGCGTAAGCGCTTCGGGTTGCCCTCCCGCACGCCGGACAAGGACACCCGCATCGTGGTGGTCGAGCTGGACAACCGGGTGGTCGGCTTCGTGCTGGATGCCGTCAAAGAAGTGACGCGGGTCGACCGCAGCGTCATCGAGCCGGCCCCCGACCTGACGCTGGGCATCGACACGCATTACATCAAGGGCGTGGCGAAGCTCGAGGATCGGCTGCTGATCCTGCTGGACCTGAGCGAGGTCCTCAGCGTCGAGGAGCAGCAGTCGCTGACCCCGATCCAGGAAGAAGGAGTGCCGGCCTGATTCGCCATGCGTCAGCAGCGACTCATCGCAGCGGCCGCCCTCGTCTGGGTGCTGCTCGTCGGGGGCGGCTGGTGGCTGCTCACCGACTACGCCACGCGCCCGGCGCCGGTCGGGGCGGTGCCGGGCCTGTGGCCGGCCGACGCGGAGCTGGCCCCTCCGGCCGGCCGGGCGTCGCTGGTGATGCTGGCACACCCGCGCTGCCCCTGTACCCGGGCCAGCCTCCACGAGCTGGAACGCATCATGGCCCGCGCCGGAGAACGCCTGCAGGCCCACGTCCTGTTCTACCGGCCCCCGCAGGAACCCGATGCCTGGGCGCACACCGACCTCTGGCGCCTGGCCGCCGCCATCCCCGGCGTGACCCCCCACGTGGACCCGGACGGCCGGAATGCCGGGCGCTTCGGGGCGCTGGCCTCTGGCCAGGTGGTCCTCTACGACCCGAACGGCCGTCTGCTCTTCCACGGCGGCATCACCGCCGGGCGCGGCCATGAGGGCCTCAACGCCGGCCGCCAGGCCATTCTCGCCTACGTGCGGGACGGCACCCCCGATGCCCCGCAGGCCCCCGTCTACGGCTGCTTCATCCGGGGCGAGGTCCGTTCCGATTCCCTCGGGGCGTAGCCGAGCCCGGCCATTCAATCGTAACCACACACGCCATCGTCATGAAAGCGACTGCCCTGCATCCGTCCCAGAGCCCGCCGGCCGGGATTGCCGACGAGGCCCGCGCACTCTACGTGCGTATGCAACGTGACACGTTCGTGCGCACCGACCGCATCTTCGGCCTGCTGATGATCCTGCAGTGGCTGGCCGGCATCGTGCTGGCCTTCGTCGTGTCCCCGCGCACGTGGATCGGCGAGGCGAGCGCGACGCACCTGCACGTCTACGCGGCGGTGCTGCTGGGGGGCCTGATCTCGCTCGTGCCCGCGGCCCTGGCCTTCCGGCGGCCCGGCGCCCCCTACACGCGCTACGCCATCGCCGCCGGGCAGGTGCTCACCTCCGGCCTGCTCATCCACCTGACCGGCGGCCGCATCGAGACGCACTTCCACATCTTTGCGTCCCTCGGCCTGCTGGCGGCCTACCGCGACTGGAAGGTCATCATCGTGGCCGCGGCCGTGACGGCCGCCGACCACCTCCTGCGCGGCCTCGTCTACCCCGAGTCGATCTTCGGCGTCACCACGGCCGACGTGTGGCGGGTCGTCGAACATGCCTGGTGGGTGGTGTTCATGGTCCTCTTCCTCCTCAAGGCCGATCGGGAATCGGTGAAGGAGCAGCGCGCCCTGGCCGAGACACAGGCCCGTGCCAACGCCATGAACGCGCAGAACGAGGAGCTCCTCCGCAAAGCCGAGGCCCAGCAGGCGCGCCTGACCGAGCAGAGCACCGAGTTGCAGGAGGCCATGACCGTCCTGGACACGCAGCAGCGGTATCTGCAGGAAAACGTGGAGTTGATGCGCCGCCAGATGGCCGCCTTCGCCGACGGCAACCTGGCCGTCCACCTGCCGACGGACCGCGAGGGCGCCGTTCGCACGCTCTTCGAGGGCTTCAACCAGGCCGTGCAGAACATCCGGGAGACCCTGGACCACGTCAACCAGATCGTCGAGACGACGGCGGCGTCGGCCTCGCAGATCAGCAGCTTCACGGAAGAACTGGCGGCGGCCTCGCAGCAACAGTCGGCACAGGCCCAGGAGGTGGCGGCCGCCGTGGAGGAGATGGCCCGCACCATCGTCGACAACGCGCAGAACGCCTCGCGCACGGCCGCCGTGGCTCAGGAGAACGGGCGGCAGGCCCAGGAAGGCAGCGAGGTGGTGCGGCTGACGGTCGAGAAAATCAGCCGCATCGCGGACGTCGTGCGGTCCTCCGGCCAGACCATCGAACGCCTCGGCGACTCCAGCCAGGAGATCGGCGAGATCATCTCGGTGATCGACGAGATTGCCAACCAGACGAACCTGCTGGCGCTCAACGCCGCCATCGAGGCGGCCCGCGCCGGCGACCAGGGCCGCGGCTTCGCCGTCGTGGCCGACGAGGTGCGCAAACTGGCCGAACGGACCACCTCGGCCACGCGACAGATCACGGAGATGATCAACACCATCCAGGCCGACACCCGGGCCGCCGTGCAGGCCATGCAGGAAGGCAACCGGGAGGTCGAGGAAGGCATCCAGCTGGCCGACCAGGCGCGCGCCGCGCTGGAACGCATCGTGGCGGGCGTCCAGGAGACGATGGAAGTCATCACCCAGATCGCCGCCGCCAGCGAGCAGCAGTCGGCCACCAGCGAAGAGATCGCCCGCAGCGTCGAGGCCATCTCGGCGGTCTCTGCCGAGTCGGCCGACGGCATCGGCCACATCGCCCGTGGCGCCGATGAACTGTCCAACGAAACCCACCTGCTGCGGCAGCTCTTGAGCCGCTTCCGGTTCGACGCCCCGGCGCCGTCCTCCGGGACGCCTCCGGCGGCCTCGCGGTCGTCCCGGGCGGCCTCCGTCCATTCACCTCAAGCCTGACCGAGCCCATGCATCACGACACGCCCACCGCCGCCGCTACCGCCAGGCTGTCCCACCCGGATCCGTCCGAGCGCATGGCGGCGCTGGAAGACCTCTGCCTGGCCGGAGACCAGGCCGCGCTGATCCGGGCCGCCGGCGCCCTCCTGGCAGACAGGGACCCGGCCGTGCGGGAGCTGGCCGGGCGGCACCTGGTCCAGATCGGCACCACGGAAGCCGCCGCACAGGCCTGCCCGTACATCGCCAGCCCGGACATCGGCGTCCGCAACCTGGCCGGCGACGTCCTGACCCGGATCGGCGCCCCGGCCGTGCCCGTGCTGGCCGCCGCCATCGACGACCCGGACAAGGACGTGCGCAAGTTCGCGATCGACGTGCTGGCGCTGTTGCCCGCATGGGAGCTCAGCCATCGCATCGCCGCGCGCCTGACCGACGAGGACGCCAACGTGCGGCTGGCGGCCATCGATGCCCTGGGCGCACTCCAGGCCACCGAGCATCAGGACGCGCTGCTGGCGCTCTACGAGCCCGAGCCCCTGGCCCGTCCCAGCATCGTCGCGGCGATGGGCCGTTTCGCCCGCGCCGGGGCCGGCGTGGACCTGGCCTTCTTCGGCCGCGCTCTGGCCGATGAAGACCCGGTCGTCCAGCTCACCGCCGCCGAGGCCCTGGCCGACCTGGACGATCCCTCGCTGATCGACCTGCTCATCGAAAAGGCCCACCACGTGGACCCGATGGCCCGGCCGGTGCTGCTGCATGCCCTGGTGCGCCTCCTCGAGGTCTACCCGGACCACACCGCATCGCTGCCCGCCTCGCTGCGCACGCATTTCCTCGACATGCTGGCGGACGTCGACCTCACGTATGTGGTAGCGGCGGTCAAGGGCCTGCGTCTGCTGGACGCCGAAGGCACGCTGCCCGACGTGCTGGCCCATGCCGGCCGGGACGATGCCCTGGACGTCGAGATCTTCCACACCCTGCTGGCCGTGCCGGCGCCGCTCCGGCCCCTCGCCGACGCCGTCGCCCGGCAGGTGCTCCCGCCCGACCCGGCCGCCCAGCTCGCCCTGGGCCTGATCATGCAACAGGCCCTGGCGCCGGAAGACCTCCCGGAGGCTGCCGCCCTCCTGGTAGATCACTTCGACGCGCTGGATGCCGAGACGAAGATTGCGGCCCTCAACCTGTGCCTGCACCTGAACGAGGAGGCGCTGTTCGGCCTCGTCGAAGCCGGCCTGCGCGATCCCGACCCGACGGTCCAGGACTTCGCCTCGGACGCCGCGCAGGACCTCGGACTGACGCCGTCGTACTGATTCACCCGTGCGTTTCGCCGCACCGAACTCATACGGATATGAGCTTACTCGCACAACTGAACGTACGGAGCGCCTCCGGTACACGGCCCCAGAAGGCCGCCCTGTCGGACGACCTGTTCGAGCAGCTCCGGTCGTTCATCTATGACCAGACCGGCATTTATTTCCAGGACAACAAACGCTACCTGCTGGAAAGCCGGGTCGGGCGGCGCATGCAGGCGCTGAATCTACCGGACTACGGTGCCTACCTGCGCTACCTGAACCAGCCGGCCGGCCGCGCCGAGCTGCCGAAGCTCTATGACGAGATCACCATCAACGAAACCTACTTTTTTCGCAATACCGACCAGTTCAGCGTCCTCGAACAGACGCTGATCCCGGAGCTGGCCGAGGAACGGATGAAAGGCCCTCGGCGGCAGGTGCGGATCTGGAGCGCCGCCTGCTCCACCGGGGACGAGCCCTACACGCTGGCGCTCATCATCCGGGAGCGGCTCCAGCCCCGCTTTCCCGGCATCCGTTTTGAGATCGTCGGCACCGACATCAATACCCAGGTGCTCGACGTGGCCCGGGCCGGCATCTACAGCGCCTACGCCGTACGCAACGTACCTCCGGCCACCCTGCAACGCTACTTCAGGCAGGAGGGCGACCGCTACCATCTGGACCCGGAGATCCGCCGGATGGTCACGTTCAAGCACCTCAACCTGATGGACCGCAGCGGCATGGCCCTCATGCGCCACTTCGACATCATCCTGTGCGCCAACGTCCTGATCTACTTCGACACCGCGTCGAAACAGCAGGTGGTGTCCTCCCTCTACGCGAGCCTGAACCCCGGCGGCTTCCTGATGCTCGGGTTCTCCGAAACCCTCTACGGCATCAGCCAGGCCTTCCAGCCCGTTCGCTTCGAGAAGACGATCGCTTATAAACGAGGTACCAGCCATGCCTAAATCCGTAATGGTGGTGGACGACTCCGACTCCATCCGCAAGTTCGTCATGTTCGCCCTCCGCGCCCGTGGCTTTGGCGTCGTCCTGGCCCAGGACGGGCTGGACGCCCTCGAAAAGCTGGCCCACACGGAGGTCGACCTCGTCATCACCGACCTCAACATGCCCAAGCTCGACGGGTTCAGCCTGGTCCAGGCCATCCGCGACGATGCCCGGCTGCAGAACCTGCCCATCATCATCCTCTCTTCGCTCTCGAGCGAGGAGGACGTGCAACGCGGGCTCCAGCTCGGAGCCAATGCCTACCTGGTCAAGCCCTTCGACCAGAAACGCATCCAGTACGAAGTCGCCAAATTTGTCAACTGAGACGAGCCATGAAAATCCTGGTTGTCGACGACTCCCCCACCATGCGCCGGATCGTGACGAACGCCCTGCGCGAAATCGGCTACACCGAACTCGACGAAGCCGGCGACGGAGCCGAGGCCCTCGAAAAGCTGAAAAGCGGGTCCTTCGACTTCGTCGTGACGGACTGGAACATGCCCAACATGAACGGGCTGGAGCTGACCCAGTCCATCCGCAAGCATGCCGACCTCAACCACCTCCCCATCCTGATGGTCACCACACGGGGCATGAAGGAGGATGTCATTGCCGCCATGCAGGCCCGGGTGAACAACTACGTGGTGAAGCCCTTCACCCCCGAGGTGCTGCGCGAAAAGATCGACATGATTCTCAAAGTCGCCTAGGTCCTTCCGATGTCTGTCATTCGTCTCAATGAGATCCCGCGCAAGCTGAACGAGCTGCGGGCCGTCTTTTGCCTCGGGCAACGCGCCATCCCCTTCCTGGAGGATGTCTTCACCTTCCTGGAGGAGATCTCGCCGCTGATGGACGAGATCAACGCCTCGCTGCGGGAGAGCACGGACAAGATGCCGCACGCCCGCTCGCAGCTCGAGAGCGTCACCCAGGCCACCGAACTGGCCACCAACGAGATCATGGACCTGATCGACGTCCTGCAGGCGATGACGCAGGAGGCGCGTGCCGACGCCGAAGCCCGGCTCCATGACGTGGAGGCCCTCCGCCAGGCCGACGTGCGCCTGCAGGCGCTGCTGAACGACCACCTGGACGACCCCGACGAGGCGCTGCTGGACGCGCTCGACGCACACCTGTGCGAACGGCAGGCGACCTACGAAGCGCTGGAAACGCACCTGCACGCCCAGGTCGATTCCTTCAAGCGCACCCGGGACAGCCTCAACCAGATCCTGATGTCGCTCCAGGTGCAGGACATCACCTCGCAGCAGATCGCGGCGGTGAACCACCTCATCGAAAACATCCGAACCCGGATGTACGAGCTGACGACCCGCCTCAACGATCGCCTCTCCTTCGAAGACACCGACTTCGCGCTGGCCGAGGTCGAAGCGCCCTCGACCTTCGACCCGAACGCCCGGTACGATCACTCGCCCGAACGGCAGGCCCAGGCGGACGACATCATCGCCTCCTTCCAGACAGCGGGCGGCGGGCCGGCCTCGCAGGACGAGATCGACCAGCTCTTCACCGGCGGCGATGGCCTCGGCCGCGAGCGGGCCTCGCAGGATGACATCGACAAACTCTTCGGCGGGGTCTGACGACGCCCGGCCCCTCGCCCCACGACGCCCCGGACTTCACCCACGCTAGCCTCCTTTCGCCATGGCTGATCACCCGATGTTCGCCGACGACCTGCAGGAGATCGTCGAGAGCTTCATCGTCGAAACCACCGACATCCTCGAAGACCTGGACGAGGACCTGCTGGCGCTCGAACAGAATCCGGCGGACAAAGAGCTCATCGACAAGATCTTCCGGGCCGTCCACACCATCAAAGGCACGGCCGGCTTCCTCAGCTTCGAGCAACTGAGCGTCCTCGCCCACCACTTCGAGAGCGTGCTCAACGGCCTCCGGCGCGATCAGATCGACTTCCGCGCCGAGATGATGGACGTCATGCTGCAGGCCTTCGACCTCATGAAGGCCCTCACGCAGCAGGTCGTCGACCGCCGGATCACCCCGCTCGACCTCGACCCGGTCCTGCACCGCCTCCAGGCCATCGCCGACGGGCAACCGCTGCCGGCCGCCTCCCCCTCGCCCGCACCGGCCGAAACCCCGGCCAGCGCCGCGGCCGAAGCCGAAGCCGCTGACGAAGCCGGCGCCGCTGCTGAGGCCGAAGCCGCTGCCGAGAGCGAAGCCGCTGCCGAAGCCGCTGCCGAGAGCGAAGCCGCTGCCGAAGCCGGCGTCGCTGCGGACGCCCCGGCGGCCGACGTACCCGAGGCCGTCGCCGAGGCGCCGCGCCCCTCGGCCGAGCGCCTGGCGAACCACCCGATGTTCGCCGACGACATGCAGGAGATCGTCGAGAGCTTCATCGTCGAAACCACCGACCTGCTCGATAGCCTGGACGAGGACCTGCTGGCGCTCGAACAGAATCCGACCGACAAAGACCTCATCGACAAGATCTTCCGGGCCGTCCACACCATCAAAGGCACGGCCGGCTTCCTCAGCTTCGAGCAACTGAGCTACCTCACGCACCACTTCGAGAGCGTGCTCAACGGCCTCCGGCGCGATCAGATCGACTTCCGCGCCGAGATGATGGACGTCATGCTGCAGGCCTTCGACCTCATGAAGGCCCTCACCCGGCAGGTCGTCGACCGGAAGCTGGTCTATGTGGACCTGGACGCGGTGCTGTGGCGGCTGGCGGCCATCAAAGACCCCTCGATCGTGGTGCCGGCCGATCTGGCGCTGCCGCCACGCGCGGTCGTCGCCGAGCCGGCCGACGCGGCTCCGGCGGCGGCTCCGGCCACGTCCGAGCCGGCCGCCCCGGCAACGCCCTCCCCGACCGCCGCCGGCCCCTCCGGCGAGTCGACGCCGGGGGGCACCCGCCGACCCGCCGAGCGCACCGCCGAGACGATCCGGGTGGACGTCGAACGGCTGGACAGCCTGATGAACCTGGTGGGCGAGCTCGTGCTGGGGCGCAACCGCCTCCTGCAGCTCATCGGCGACCTGGAGGAACGCGCCGCCGATGAAGACCTCCAGCGTGAACTGTCCGACACCAGCTCCCAGATCGACTTCATCACGACCGAGCTCCAGTCGGCCGTGATGCGCACCCGCATGGTCCAGATCGGGCGCGTGTTCAAGAAGTTTCCGCGCGTGGTGCGGGACCTGGCGCGTGACCTGAAGAAGGACATCACCCTGGTCGTCGAGGGGGAGGAAACCGAGCTGGACAAGTCGCTCATCGAAGAGATCAGCGACCCGCTCGTCCACCTGATCCGCAACGCGTGCGACCACGGCATCGAAACGCCGGAGGACCGCCGGGCCAAAGGGAAACCGGCCCAGGGCACGGTCCGTCTGGCGGCCGCGCACGAGGGCAACAACATCGTCATCGAGATCGAGGACGACGGGGCCGGAATCGACGCGGAGGTATTGAAGCAGAAGGCCATCGAGAAGAACCTCATCACCCCGGCCGAGGCCGAGGAGATGAGCGACACGGAGGCCTACCAGTTGATCTTCCGCGCCGGCTTCAGCACCGCCAAAGCGCTGACCAACGTCTCCGGCCGCGGCGTCGGCATGGACGTGGTCAAGTCCAACATCGCCAAGCTCAACGGCACCATCAGCATCCAGTCGGAGAAAGGGAAAGGGTCGCGTTTCACGCTCAAGTTCCCGCTGACGCTGGCCATCATCCAGAGCCTGCTGGTGCGGGTCGGGCCGGAGACGTTCGCCATCCCGCTGCACGCCGTAAGCGAGGTGGTCGGCCTCACGCCGCGCGACATCAAAACGGTCAACAGCCGGGAGGTGATCCGGCTGCGCGAGGAGGTGTTGCCGCTGCTGCGCATCAGCGACGTGATGCAGGTGCCGCACACGGCACGCTCCTCCGAGATGACCTACGCCGTCGTCGTGGGCGTCGGGCATCAGCGGCTCGGGCTGGTCGTCGATAGCCTGATCGGGCAGAAAGAGATCGTCATCAAGCCGCTCGGGGATTACCTGAAGAAGGTGCCGGGCATCGCGGGATCGACCATCCTGGGCGACGGGCGCGTCGTCATGATCCTGGACATCGGCGAAGCCGTGCAGCTCGAGGCCCGCTCCCGCCAGGCCCGCGGCTCGGTCGTCGCCAGTTCCCTGCTGGCGACCTGACGGGGCCGCCCGCGCATCGCATAGAGACCCTCATCATGATTCGTGTACTCATCGTAGACGACTCGGCCTTCATGCGCAAGGCGCTGTCCCTGCTGCTGGAGGGGGTCGCAGACATTCAGGTCATCGACACCGCGCGCGACGGGATGGAAGCCGTGGAGAAGGTCAAGGCCCTCCGGCCGGACCTGGTGACCATGGACATCGAGATGCCGCGCATGGACGGGCTGACGGCGCTCCGCCAGATCATGAAGGAGTGCCCGACGCCGGTGATGATGGTGAGTTCGCTGACCCAGGAAGGCGCGCAGGCCACCGTCGAAGCCCTGCAGGCCGGCGCCGTCGACTTCATCCCGAAGCAGAACTCGTACGTCTCGCTGGAGATCGCGCAGATCAAGGAGACGCTGGTGGAGAAGATCCGGACGGTGGCGCGGACCCGCTCCCGGCTCTTCCGGCGACCGGCACGACCCGCCTCCCCGTCCGGCGGTCTTCCGCACACGACGGCGACCCCGGCGGGATCCTCACCGGAGTCCTCGGCCCCCGCGACGGTGCGGCCTCCCACGCCGCCCGCCTCCGTCTCGCTGCGCGCCGCCCACGCCCGGCTCCTCGTCATCGGCGTCTCGACGGGAGGGCCGTTCGCGCTGCAAAAGGTGCTGCCCGCGCTCCCGGCGGATCTGCCGGTGCCCGTGGCCGTGGTGCAGCACATGCCGCCCCATTTCACCGGCCCGCTCGCCGATCGGTTGAACGCCCTGAGCCCGCTGACCATCGTCGAAGCCACCAACGGCATGGCCGTGCGCCCGGGCATGGTGCTCATCGCCCCCGGGGGGCGGCACCTGACGTTCCGATCCGGCCCCCAGGGGTTGATCGCCGCCACGCCCGAAGAGCCGACCTCCATGCTGCACCGCCCGTCGGTGGACGTGATGTTTCGCTCCGCCAACGAGCAACTGAACGGCCGCGTGCTGGCCGTCGTCATGACGGGGATGGGCAAGGACGGCCTGCTCGGGTGCCGGGACATCAAGCAGCGGGGCGGCCTGGTGATCGCGCAGGACGAGGACACCTCCGTCGTCTACGGCATGCCGCGGGCGGTGGTCGAGGCCGGCCTGGCCGACGCCGTCCTGCCGCTCGAGCAGATCGCGCCGGTGGTGACACGGGCCCTGCAGCGGACGGCCTTCGCACGGGCCACGCCGTAACCCGTTCACTACGATTTCAGGTTAACCTTTACGCGGATCGGCCGATCTCTCCTGTGGATTCGTCGTTGTTCCACTTGCAGAGTCTATCACCCTATGAACCCCTCACTCCGCTTTCTCCCCCTGCTCCTGCTCAGCCTGCTCCTCGCCGCTCCGGCCACCGCACAGGACGATCGTCCGACCGATTCGCAGGTGCTCTTCATCATCAGCGAGGTGCGCCCCGGCACGAAGAACGTCGGCCTGATCTGGGGCGGCGACGTAGCCGACCGCGACGCGCGGATGAAGTCGCTGGCCCGTATCGCGGCCAACCTGGGCATGACCCTGTACCTGGCCGAGATCAACACCCTGACCGACCTGGCCGAGCAGTACCGCCGGCTGACGCGTGAGCACGGCGTAGAGGTCCTCTGGGTCGTCGACCCGGGCAAGACGCTCGACACGCCGCAGGGCCAGCGCTTCCTGATCGAGAGTGCCACGAAGAGCCGCGTGCCGCTGGTGGCCCCGGCCGCCACCTGGGTTCGGGCCGGTGCGCCGCTGACCGTGCAGAAGCGCGATGGCAGCATCCAGCTGGCCGTCAACGAAGCCGCCGCACAGGCCACGTCGCTGACCATCCCGGAAAAGTACAGCGCAACGGCCGAGGTCCTGGCCAGCAACTGACGGGCCGCGTGGCGGGCCGCGCCGGAGCCCCGGCTCAGGTCCCTGTGTTTGGCGGCCATGCCCGTCCGGGCCGGCCTTCCCCGAACCGGGCCCCCTCGGCGTGCCCCCATCGGCACGGTGCGTCACCGCCCACCCGTGCCGGATGCACGGTTCCACATGACCCCTTCGATTCATCACCCTCGCCAGACTCATGCCCGTACCTGACACACCCCCGTCCGGAACGCCCTCGTCCGGCCGTCTCCGCCACATGAAACTGCGCACGCGGTTTGCGTTGCTGCTCGGCACCATCGCCGGTATCACGTTCCTGCTGTTCTTCGTCTACGCCCGCTACGCCGTGGGCCAGATGGAGCAGGAATTCACCGAGCGGAGCCAGATGCTGACCGACATGCTGGCTACCAAGAGCGAGTTTGCCCTGCTCATGCTCGATGAGGAGGGCCTCAAGGAAACCCTGACCTCCGCACACGAGCAGGATCACATCCTGGCCGGGGCCTTCTTCGATGCCGAAGGCAACCTGGTCAGCGAAGTGAACCAGGACCTGCTTCCGCCGGCCCTGCGCACCCCGGGCGAACAGGCGCTGCGCACCGGCGAAACCCTCGACGGCGTCCCGGTCCTGATCGTCCGGGACACCGTGGGCAGCGCCAGCGAACCGGCCGGAACCGTGCAGCTGGCGGTTTCCGCCGAAGGCGTGCAGGCCAAACGCGAAGCCAGCCTGCTCCTTTCCCTGCTGGCACCCCTGTTCATCATTCTGCTGACCGGCGGGATCCTGGTGCTGCTCGGCCGCACGGTCATCAAACCGCTGAAACACCTGCAACAGACCGCGCAGGCCTTCGAACAGGGCAACCTGTCCGTCCGGGCGGCCCTCGATCAGCGCGATGAGATCGGCGAGCTGGCGGCTTCGCTCAATGCCATGATGGAAGCCAGCGAGCAAAACATCCTGGCCATCCAGGAACACACCGAAGAAGCCGGCAAGGCCCGCGAGCGGGCCGAGGCGCTGCGCCGGGAGGCCGAAGCCGAACGCGCCTACCTCCAGGAGCAGTTCGACCGGATCGCCGAGGTCATCCATGCCGTCCGCGCCGGAGACCTCACCCGGCGCCTGACGGTCGACCGGGACGACGCGGTGGGGTCGCTCATGACGCAGATCAACCTCATGACCGAGGACCTGGAAGGGCTGATCCGGGAAGTGCTGGTGGCCAGCGGCGAGCTGGCGCAGGTGGCCGCGCACGTGGCCGCCTCGGCCGAGCACATGTCGGAAGGCGTGCAGAAGCAGTCGAGCCAGACGATGGAGGTGGCCTCGGCCATCGAGCAGATGGCGGCGACGGTGGCCGACGCCTCGGCGCATGCCTCCTCGGCCAACACCACGGCCGAGCAGGCCGCCGCCCTGGCCAGCAGCGGCGAAGCCGTCTTCGTGGACAACATTGCCAGCATGCATCGTATTGCGGACATCGTGCGCAACGCGACGCAGCAGATCACCTCGCTGGGTGAGTCCAGCTCCCAGATCGGCGAGATCATCCAGGTGATCAGCGAGATCGCCGACCAGACGAACCTGCTGGCGCTCAACGCCGCCATCGAGGCGGCCCGCGCCGGCGACCAGGGCCGCGGCTTCGCCGTCGTGGCCGACGAGGTGCGCAAGCTGGCCGAACGGACGACCTCGGCCACCAAAGAAATCGCCGACATGATCACGGTGATCCAGGCCCAGACCCGCGAGGTCGTCACCTCCATGACCAAGGGCAATGATGAGGTGGAGTCCGGCCTGGCCCTGTCCGACCAGGCCTCCGGCTCGCTCCGGCAGATCATCGAAGCCATCAACGACATGGCCCAGATGATCAGCCAGATCGCCACGAGCAGCGAGGAGCAGGCGGCCACCAGCGCCGAGATCTCCCGCCACGTGGACGGTATCCTCTCCGTCGCCATGGAAGTGTCCGAAACCACGCGCGGGCTGACGCAGACGGCGGACGACGTCAACCGGCAGGTGGACACCCTGCGGCAGCGAGTCGCCCGGTTCCAGACGCGCCAGCAGGCCGCCGCAACCCGCCGCCAGCACGCGCAGGCCGCCGCGGTCACCGCCTAGGACCGCCCCGGACACGCGCGCCCTATCCTGACCCTCTGGGACGACCCTCCCCGGCCCGCTGCCCTCGCGGCAGATGCGACCGGGGAGGGTTCTTAACATCCGCCCCTCCCGGTCGATATTCGGGGCGGGCGGTGCCCCCGAACGATCCCGGCACACCGGGGCTCCGCCGGTAACATTTTCCGGGCCGGCGCCCCCAGGTTTTCCGGGGGCAACCCGGGACGGCCGCGGGCCGTGCCCGCCCCGGAATCCCGCTGTAGTTCCTGCCAACCGGCACGCCTCCGCGTGCAGACGCTCGCATGGAGAAATCCACCCCGATCGGACTCATCTCGGGCCTGCTGCTCGTCTACGGCGCCATCTTCATGGGCGACGGCTGGGCGACGTTCTTCGACCCGGCCTCCCTGCTGCTGGTGGTGGGCGGCACCGTGGCGGCCCTGCTCATCTCGTTCTCGATGGACGAGATGAAGCTCGTCCCGCAGACGATGAAGGACTTCTTCGGCTACCAGGCCCCGGACCTGCGCGGCTACGTGACGGAGCTGACGGAGCTGGCCCGGCTCTCGCGGCGCGAAGGCCTGCTCGCCCTCGACCGCCGCCTCGCCGACACCAAGGACGAGTTCCTCGCCTTTGGCCTGGAGATGGCCGTGGACGGCATCGACGCGGACGAGATCACCAGCCTGATGCGCAGCCGCATGAAGATGGAATCGCAGCAGCGCCTCTTCGGCAACAAATTTTTCAACGCCGCCGGGACCTACGCGCCGGCCTTCGGCATGGTTGGCACGCTGATTGGTCTCATCCAGATGCTTCAAAACCTGAGCGACCCCTCGGCCATCGGAGGCAGCATGGCCGTGGCCATGATCACCACGTTCTACGGCGCCCTCCTGGCGAACCTCATCTTCCTGCCCTTTGCCGCCAAAATGAAAACCCAGGCCATGGACATCGCCAAGGCACGCGAACTGGTGATGACAGGGGTGCTCGGCATCGTGCGCGGCGAAAGCCCCAGCATGATCGAGAAGCGCCTGATGCTGTTCCTCGCGGATTCGGACGCGAAGCCGGCCGATGATGCCCCGGAACTGGCCAAAGCCGCCTGACCCCCCCTCGTAGTTTCCACGAACGCACCCCCGTAACGGACCATGGCTGTGGACGACGATGCCGGCATGGAAGACGACGAGGAGCTCCCGACGGCTCCGTTCTGGATGGCCACCTTCAGCGACATGGCCACGCTGCTGCTGACGTTCTTCGTGCTCATCGTGGCGATGTCCGAGGTGGAAGTCAAGAAATTCAAGGAAGCCCTGAGCTTCTTCCAGGGCCGGACCGGCATGCTGCAGCACGAAACGGTGGTGCCGTCGATCCAGCCCCAGAACGTGACGATCAAGGTCGGCAACAAAGACGAGACGGCGAGGGCCCGGGCCACGTCCTACGAAGAGCTGATGCACGCGCTCTCGGAGGAGGAGCTGGACGGGCTCGTGCAGGTCAACGTCACCGACCGCGGCCTGCACGTGATCATCACCGATTCGGTGATGTTCCGCTCCGGGGAGGCCACCCTGGTCGAACCCTCGCGCAGGCTGCTGCGGACGGTGGCCCGGGTGCTGTCCGACAAAGGCGTGCAATCCGTCACCGTAGAAGGCCACACCGACAACCAGCCGATCCACACCTCGCGGTATCCCTCCAACTGGGAGCTGTCGGCGGCCCGGGCGGGCTCGGTGGTCCGTTTTCTGCTGGAGCAGGATACGGCCCTCCCCCCGGAGCGCTACCTGGCCGTCGGCCACGGCGAGTTCAAACCCCGAGACACCAACGCCACGCCGGAGGGCCGTGCCCGTAACCGGCGCGTCGAAATCCTGTTCAGTTGGGAACCATGGCAGAACCAGACAAAGACGCCGTTGAGCCCGATGCCGTAGCAGAGGAGGGCTCCGGCGACAAGAAGAAGAAGGGCAAGATGGGCCTGCTGCTGGTCCTCATCCCGGCCCTGCTGCTCCCCGCCATCGGGGGCGCGTGGCTGGTCTATGCCCGCTATCCCCAGGTCGCCCAGGCGGCGCGGTCCATCGCGCTCATCTTCGGCGACGACCCGACCCAGCCGGAAGAGGAGGCCCCGGTCGAGTACGGGGAGTTCACCCAGCTCGAAGGCCTCATCGTCAACCCGGCCGGGACCGAGGGCACGCGCTACCTGATGATCTCGCTGGGCCTGGAGGCCCCCTCGGCCGAGGTCTTCGCCGAGATCTCCCGCAAGGACATCGTCGTGCGGGACACGGTGCTGAAGATCCTCGGGACGCGCACCGTCCAGGAGCTGTCGCAGATCGAAACGCGCGACCGGCTCAAGACGGAGTTGCGCAGCGCCATCAACGGGGTGCTGACCGAAGGGGAGATCAGCCGCCTGTACTTCACCCAGTTCGTGCTGCAATAGCCCCTGCCGTTCCTCCTTCCTCCCGAGCGTCGCCCGCCGCCATGGCCAAGCAGCTGACCCAAGAAGAGATTGACATCCTCCTGGACGTCCGCAGCCAGATGAGCATGGCCGAGGACTACGGCCTGGACGTGCTGGAGACGATGATGACGGCGGACCAGGAGAAGCGCGTCACGCCGTACAACTTCAAGCGGCCGCGCCTCTTCTCGCAGGACCAGATGCGCGTGATCGGCCACGTGCACGAGGCCTTTGCCCGCGAGTTCTCGGTGTACCTCTCCGCCCAGCTCCGCACGATCGTCGACATCACGCTGACGGCCGTCGACCAGGTACTCTACTCGGAGTTCGTGATGTCCAGCGCGCCGCCGTCGGCCCTGTACGTGATGGAAGCGGTGGACATGGACCAGAAGATCGTCTTCGAGTTGGACCCGCGCCTGGTGATCTATACCATCGAGAAGCTCTTCGGAGGGCCGGGCGTGTTCCTGCAGCGCCCGCGCGAGCCCTCCCGCATCGAACAGCGTGTGATGAGCAAGGTCATGGCACGCGCCTTCGTGGGGCTGGAGAAGGCCTGGGGGCAGGCCTACGAGATCCACTTCCGCGAGGTGGCCTTCGAATCGAACGCCGAGTTCGTCCAGATCATCCCCGGCGTCGAGCCGGCCATCGTCTGCACCTTCGAGGTGGTGATCTACGACCAGCGTTCCTTCATCAACATCTGCTATCCCTACATCCTGCTGGAGCGCATGCTCGGCCGCACCGGCATGAAGCAATGGATCTCCAGCGCCACGACGCGGGTGGAGCCGGAGGTGCGCCAGCGCTATGAGAACAACCTCCGCTCGATGACCGTCGAGCTGCGCGCCATGCTGGGCAGCACGCGGCTGAGCGTGAGTGAGCTGATGCAACTGGAAGTGGGCGACGTGATCCCGCTGGAACGCCGGACCAACGAGGCCGTCCAGGTGCTCATCGGCAACACCGAGAAGTTCAGGGCCGTCGCCGGCCAATCCGGACGGCGCCGGGCCCTGCGCATCCTGGACGTCGTGGACTCGCCCATGATCGAGGATTGACCCATGAGCCGTAGTATCC
The DNA here is from genome assembly GCA_003285105.1 of Roseithermus sacchariphilus. Classification (GTDB taxonomy): domain Bacteria; phylum Bacteroidota; class Rhodothermia; order Rhodothermales; family MEBIC09517; genus Roseithermus; species Roseithermus sacchariphilus. The sequence continues at coordinate 4,567,847 of CP030158.1, forward strand.
TACCCGACCTGCTGCCCGTGGCCCGGAAGGCCCTGCAGGCGTTCCTGCAAACGCTGCTGGGTGCCGAATCCCCTCTGGCGCTACAGGACCCCGAGGAGACGACCCCGGAGGCGGTGCAGGCGGACTGCCAGGCGCGCCTGGCCGTGCTGGGCCGGACGGAGGACGCCACCACCTTCGTGCTCGTCCTGAGCGACGAATGGCTGCCGCTGCTCTCGGCGGCCATGCTGGGCGAAGCCATGTCGGCGAGCGACGAGGGGGCGGAGGACCTGGTCCGCGAGCTCACCGCGCAGGGCTACGGGTCCGTGCGCAACGCGCTGGGCGGCGAAGGCATCAAGCTGCCGGAGATCACCTACCTCGTCTCGCTGCCCGGGCAGCCGGTCTCGGCCAAGCTGTTCCCCTCCGAGCTGATCAAGATCCCCTTCGAGCTGACGCGGAAGGAGGGCTCGATCGACGGCTTCGTGCTGATCCCTCCCCCGTCGGCGCCTCTACCGGAGGAGGAGGACGACCCCACCGAGGCCGCCGCCCCGGCGCCGCCCCGACGTGCGGCCGTCCCGGTGGCTCCGGCCGCGTTCCCCAACCTGGGCAGCGAACACCTGGGCGGGGATGGCGGCAAGGCCAACTTCAACCTGCTGGCCGAGGTCGAGCTGGAGATCACGGTCGAGCTCGGCCGCCGGCACCTGCCCCTGGCCGATGTCCTGAACCTCACCACGGGCAGCGTGATCGAGCTGGAGAAGCTGGTGGGCGAACCCCTGCAGATCTTTGCCAACGGCCGCCTCATCGCCGAAGGGGAGGCCGTGGTGATCGACGAACAGTTCGGCGTGCGCGTCACGGCGCTGGCCTCCACCCGCCAGCGCGCCAAGGCATTCCTGTAGGCGGCCGGGGCGCTCCGGGACTGGCATTGTTTTCGCGCGGCGACCCGCTGGAGGCGTCGAGGCCCGGCGGGCCGGACCGACGCCGCTCCGTCCAGCAACCCGTGCCGCCCGATGAGCAAGATCTTCCCTTTCGCCGCCCCGAGGGCCGCCGCACCGCCGGCCCCGTTGCCGGCCGCCGGTCGTCCCTGGCGTCGCGTGGCCGTCTTCGTCCTGGGCCTCGGCCTGCTGTGGCTGCTGCTGCAGATGCTGCCGCCCTCCCCGCCCCCGACCGCTCCCACGCTCTATCGCGACGACGCCGGCACCGTCGCCACGGAGCCGCCGGCGCCGGTCCGCACCGCCTCCCGCTCGCTCATCACGCCGGGCTACCTGCTGGCCCTGGCCCTGCTGGCCGGCGGCGGCCTGCTGGCCTGGCACCTCCGCAGCCGCACGGCGCCCGGCCGGAGCGGGGCCGGCCCGCTCCGGCCTCTGGGACAGATGCCGCTGGGACCCAACCAGCACCTGCGCCTGGTGGCCTGCGGCGATGAGGTCCTCCTGCTCGGCGTCACGGCCTCCGAGATCCGGCTCCTCACCTCCTTTCCCGCAGCCGACTTCGCCGCCACCGGCTCCGCTGCCGGCACCGTCACCGGAACCGCCACCGGAGACGCCGCCGAGGCGCCCACCACCGCCCCGGCCACGCCGCTGGAGCCGCCCTGCCGGGCCGACGCCCCCGCCGCTACGCCGCGCCTCCGGCGGGTTGCCCCCCCGCCCCCGGATCGCACGGAACAGTCCTTCGAGGAGATCCTGCGGACGATGACCTCCACGCCCGCCCGTTAACCGCTTCGACGCCCGGAGTCCCTGCCCACGATGCGCCCGGCCCCCTTGCTTCGCCTCCTCCTGCTCCCTGGCCTCCTGCTCGCCACCGCCGGGCAGCCGGCCCTCGGCCAGACGCAGCCGCAACCCCTGCCGCCGCCCCCCGCCCTCAACGCCCCCTCCGTCCAGCAGCAGCCGGACCCCGACCCCAACGCCAGCGGAACGGTCCTGACGCTGCTGCCGTCGCTGCGCCTCACCAACGGCGAGGACGACTACGAGCTGCCCATCCAGCTCCTGCTCCTGCTGACGGTGCTGTCCCTGGCACCGGCCATCATCATTCTGATGACGAGCTTCACGCGGCTGGTGGTCATCTTCAGCATCCTGCGCACCGCCCTCGGCACCCAGCAATCCCCCCCCACCCAGGTGATCGTGGGCCTGTCCCTGTTCCTCACCTTCTACATCATGTTCCCCGTGCTCAGCACCGTTCACGACGAAGCCCTGCAACCCTACCTCAACGGCGAGATCACCCAGAAGGTCGCCACCGAACGGGCGCTCGGGCCGATGAAGAAGTTCATGCTCCAGCAAACGCGGGAAAAGGACCTGATCCTGTTCATGGACATGGCCGACATCGACGCCTTCGACCAGGCCACCGACGTCCCGCTGCGCGTGCTCGTCCCCGCCTTCGTCATCAGCGAACTGCGGATCGCCTTCCAGATCGGGTTCATGCTGTTCCTCCCCTTCGTCGTGGTCGACCTCATCGTGGCGAGCGTGCTGATGAGCATGGGGATGATGATGCTCCCCCCCGTCATGATCTCGCTGCCCGTCAAGCTGCTGCTGTTCGTGCTGACCGACGGGTGGTACCTGATCGTCGAGTCGGTCGTGCGTGGCTACCTCGGCGTGTGAGCCGACGCCGCCGCCCCACTCGTCAACCGCCGAACGCCTCATGAATACCGAAGTCGCGCTGTTCTGGGTACAGGAGTCGCTGAAAACGGCGGCCTTCATCGCGATGCCGCTGCTGGGGGTGGCGCTGGTGGTGGGGCTGCTGGTGAGCCTGTTCCAGGCCATCACCTCCATCCAGGAGATGACCCTGAGCTACATCCCCAAGATCCTGGCCGTGGCGCTGGTGCTGTTGCTGCTGGCGCCGTGGATGCTGGAGATCCTGGCCGGCTTCACCGTCAACGTGATGAGCTACATCCCGTCCGTCTCCCATTGACCGGAAGCGGCCCCCCGCCCTGCCTGAGCCGTGGCCTTCTACCCGGACTTCTACCTGCTCCTGCTGCTCGTCTTCGTCCGGATCGGCGGGGTGTTCGTGGCCGCGCCCTTCTTCAGCCTGCCCAACATCCCGGTCCGGCTGAAGGTGCTGCTCGCGCTGTTGCTGGCCTTCACGGTGACCTTCACGTTGCCGCCCACGTTGCCGCCGCACGCCCACCAGGCCGTGGGGTTCTTCGTCTACCTGGTCGTGGAGGCGCTCACCGGGTTGCTGCTCGGATTCGCGGCCCAGTTCATCTTCTTCGCGGTGCAGTTCGCCGGTGAGGTCATCGGGTTTCAGATCGGCCTGAGCCTGGCGCAGGTCTACAACCCCATCGACGGCACCCCGTCGAACCCGCTGGGCCGGTTGCTGTCCATGACGCTGCTGCTCGTCTTCGTACTGGTGGACGGGCACCACTACGTGCTGGAGGCGCTGGCGGCCTCGTTCGAGGTGGTGCCGCCGGCCGGTGCCCGCCTGGCCCACGGCGGGCTGCTCCTGCAGGAGTGGATGCGCGACTTCTTCGTCACGGCGCTGCGCCTGGCCGCCCCCTTCATGATCACCATCTTCCTCGTGGACACGGCCCTCGGCGTCTTCTCCCGCGTGGTGCCCCAGGCCGACCTGTTCACGCTCAGCCTCCCCCTCAAGCTGATGGCGGGGCTGGTGCTGACGTACCTGATCATGCAGACCTTCATCCCCTACCTCCCCACGCTGCTGCAGCCGGTCTGGGACGATCTGCTGCAGATGGTCGACGTGCTCCGCCCCTAGTGCTCCGTCAAGCCTGTTCTGACAGGTTCTACGCGGTCCGTTCGCCCGCCGGCGGCGTTCCCGGATCTTGCCGTAGCTCTGGCTACGCCGCGATTCGGCGCCTTGCCGGCGACCAGACAACCGCGCGCATAAACACGTCATTTCATACTTGACGCAGCTCTAGCCGAGGCGGACCGGGCCGCGCGGCCCCGACGCCGCCCCGCCTCGGGAAATCCTTTCCCGGCCGGGTGAGGGGTTTTCCGCCGTGCGGGGGCGGCGGCGGCCCCTGCGACGACCCCGGCGCTGGCATTCTTTTTTCACGTGGCGGCATCCCCTCCACTCCGCTCGCTCCGCCGCCATGGCCGACCGCCAGGACAAAACCTTTGATCCAACCCCGCAACGCCTCCGCAAGGCCCGCGAGGAAGGCAACGTCTTTCGCTCCAGGGAGATCGTGTCGGTCGGGCTGTTGCTGACGAGCGTGGCCGTGCTGGGCTGGGGCGCCCCGGCCGGCTTCCAGACGCTGCAGGCGCTGACGGCCCGCATCTTCGGCACCGTGGCGGACGTGGTGGTGACGCAGGGCTCCGTGCCGGTGCTGCTGGCCGACCTGGGCCAGCACCTCCTGCTGCTGTTGCTGCCCTTCTTCGGGCTGCTGATGGTGATGAGCATCGGGCTGAACGTGCTCCAGTCCGGCTGGAACGTGAGCTTCAAGCCGCTGACGCCCAGGCCCGGCAACGTCAGCCCGCTCAAGGGGCTGAAGCGCATTTTCTCCTCGCGGGGCCTGTTCGAGTTCGCCAAGGGGCTGATCAAGATCGTGGCCGTCGGGCCGCTGGCCTACCTCATCATCTCCGGGCGGCTCCCGCAGATCCTGCTGCTGCAGCAGATGCCGCTGGAGGACATCTTCAGCCTGGCCGGCCGCTGGATCCTGCTGCTGCTGGCCACCATGATCTTCGCGCTGGCGCTCCTCTCCGGGGCCGACTTCGTCTACGAGAAATGGCGCTACAAGGAAGACCTGAAGATGAGCGCGCAGGAGATCAAGGACGAGGCGAAAGAGACCGAGGGCAACCCGGAGGTCAAGCGGCGGCGTTTCCAGATGGCGCGGGAGCTGGTCCGCCGGCCCCGGCTGGACCATGCCGTCATGCAGGCCGACGTGGTCGTCACCAACCCGACCCACTACGCCGTGGCGCTGCGCTACGACCCCGAGCAGGCCGCGGCGCCGCGGGTGCTGGTCAAGGGCATCCGCAAGCGCGCGCTGCGCATCAAGGAGTTGGCCCGCACCTACGAGATTCCGATGGTCGAGGACCGACCGTTGGCCCGGGCTTTGTATGACAACGTGCCCGAGATGCAGGAAATCCCCGAGGACCTGTATCAGGCGGTGGCCACCCTCCTCGCCGAGATTTACCGACGGCGCGGGTGGCACGACGGCCGCCGCCGCTCCTGACCCCGCTTCCCCGACTGACCGGACCCGACGATGGATGCCCCCCTGAGCGCTGCTCCGTCCCCGTCGGTGGCCCGTGTCGGCTCCGCCACCAGCCCCCCGGCCTCCGCCGCCCGGGACGCATCCCGACCTTCCAGACCGTTGGCGAACATCATGAAGCGTCGTGACGCCTCCTCACCGGGGCGTTCCTTCAGCCTGTTCAACAGCGAGGCGGCCATCGCCAGCGCCGTCGTCCTGATCCTCTTCGTGATGGTCGTGCCGCTGCCGAGCTTCCTGCTCGACATGCTGCTGGCCACCAACATCGCCGTCAGCCTGGCCATTCTGCTGACGGCCTTCTACGCCGCGCGGCCGCTGGAATTCGCCATCTTCCCCGGCCTGCTGCTGATGACGACGCTGTTCCGGCTGTCGCTCAACGTCGCCTCGACGCGCCTCATCCTGAGCCACGGCGAGGCCGGCGCGCTCATCTCGGCCTTCGGCAACTTCGTCGTCTCGGGCAACTACGTGGTCGGGGCCATCATCTTTCTGGTGCTGGTGATCATCAACTTCGTGGTGATCACCAAAGGCTCCGGGCGGATCGCCGAGGTCGCCGCCCGCTTCACGCTGGATGCCATGCCGGGCAAGCAGATGGCCATCGACGCGGAGCTGAACGCCGGGTTGATCGACGAGGCGGAGGCCCGCCAGCGACGCAGCGAGGTCACGGCCGAGGCCGACTTCTACGGGGCCATGGACGGCGCCAGCAAGTTCGTGCGCGGGGATGCCATCGCCGGGCTCGTCATCACGGCCATCAACATCATCGGGGGCCTGGTCATCGGCATCGTGCAGATGGACCTGCCGGCCGGCGAGGCGGCCTCGCAGTTCACGCTGCTCTCCATCGGCGACGGGCTCGTCTCGCAGATCCCGGCGCTGCTGATCTCGACGGCGGCGGGCATCATCGTCTCGCGCGCGAACAACGACACCAACCTCGCCCAGGAATTCCAGGGGCAGCTGTTCCGCAAACCGCACCCGCTGTTCATCACCGGCGGGTTCCTGAGCGTGCTGGGGCTGATTCCGGGGCTGCCGCTGCTGCCGTTCTGGGTGCTGGCCCTGGCAGTGGCCGGGCTGGGCATGACGCGCATGCAGGCCGAGCAGAAAGAAGCCGAGGAAGCCGCCCGCCAGCAGGCCGCCGACGTCGAGGCCCCCGAGCCGCAGGAGCCCGACGACCTGCTGCTGGTCGACCCGCTGGAGCTGGAAATCGGCTACGGCCTGATCTCGATCGTCGACCCGAACCAGCAGGGGGACCTGCTCGAGCGCGTGCGGATGCTGCGCCAGCAGCTGGCCGTAGAGCTGGGCATCGTGATCCCCCCCGTGCGCATCCGCGACAACGTCACGCTCGGGGCCAACGCGTACGTCATCAAGCTGCACGGCAACCCCGTGGCCGAGGGGGAGATCCTGCCCAACTACTACCTGGCCCTGCTGCCGGACGAGCACGAGCCCGCTCCGCCCGGCATCCGCGTCAAGGACCCCACCTTCGGCCTGCCCGCCATCTGGGTGGCTGAGCGCAACCTCGGCGAGGCCGAGCGCCTGGGCCTGACCGTCGTCGAAGCCCCGGCCGTGATCACCACGCACCTGCTGGAGGAGCTGCGCAAACACGCCCACCGCCTCCTCAACCGCCAGGAAGTCAGGAAGCTGATCGACAAGGTCGCCGAGATCGCACCGGCGCTGGTGGACGAGCTGGTGCCGTCGGTGCTCTCCGTCGGCGACGTGCAGAAGGTCCTCAAGCGGCTGCTGCGCGAGCGCATCCCCATCCGCGACCTCGTCACCATCCTGGAGGCGCTGGCGGACCACGCCACGCAGACGAAGAATATCGACGTGCTGACGGAGTACACCCGGGCGGCGCTGGCCCCCACCATCACCCGGCAGTTCGCCTCGCCCGACGGCAAGATCTACTGCTTCGTGCTGGATCCCGTTTTGGAACAGCACTTGCTCGAACGCGCCGGGCAGGGCGACCTGAACCCGAACACCCTCAGCCTGCCGCCGGAACGCGCCGAACGGGCCATCCAGGAGGCGGACCGCCTGGCCAAGCGGCTGATCGGGAACGGGCACGTGCCGGTGCTGCTGACCTCGCCCGTGCTGCGCTCGACCCTCTACAACTTCCTGTCGCCCTCCGTGCCCGACCTGGCGGTGCTGTCCTACAACGACCTCGTGCCGGACGCCACCGTGGAAGTGCTGGATCAATTGAAAGTGTCCTGACCGATCCCGTCCTGACGTTCCGCGCCCATGAAAACCCGCACCCTGACGGCTCCCACCATCCACGCCGCCCTCGCCGAGGCGCGGCAGCTCTTCGGCGATGAGGTGGTGCTGCTGGAGTCGTTCCCGCCGCAGGGCGACCAGCCGGCCCGCATCACGATCATGACCGACGAGGTGGCCCCCGTGCGCCGCACGCCGGTCCCGACGGCCGCCCCGGCCCGGGCGGCGAGCACGCCCGCCACGGCCGAGGTGCAACCGCTGCAGTTCGGCTACGGCACGCCTCCGCGGCGCGCCACGGCCCGGACAGGCGCCGGAGCCACGGGCGACGGCTTCGCCGACGGACCCGGCACCGGTGCGCCCGCCACCGTCCTGACCCGCTCCGAGCCGGCCCCGGACCGCCTCCGGCCCGGCCTGCGCGGACGGGCGGGCGAAGCCGGACGGGGCCGCCTCTTCCAACCCCCTCCCGGCGCCGTCGTCCCGGCCGGCGCCGACTACGCCCGCCCGTCCATCGAGGCCATCGAGAAGCTCTTCGAGGACCGGCTGAAGGTCCTGCACGAGCGCCTGGACCAGATGGACCGTCGCTTCGAATCGGCGATCATCGGCGCCGGGCAACGCTGGACGTCGCACCCCCTGTTTCGCCAGTTGCTCGACCAGGGCCTGCGCCCGGCCACGCTGACGCGTCTGTTCGACCGCCTGGCCGATGCCGGCATCGCCCCCGACGAGGAAGACGAGCCGCTGCGCTGGGCCGTCGCCCAGGAACTGCGGCGGATGCTCGACGCGACGACGCCGCGCCGCATCACGGGTCCGCAGGTGTTCGTCGGCGCCGGCGGCACCGGCAAGACGTCCCTCGTCCTGAAGCTGGCGCGGCACCCCGGCTTCTTCGGCCGCCACCGCACCGCCGTGCTCTACCTCCTGCCCGAGGACGAGATGGAGGCGCTCTACCACAATCCGGTGGACCTCTACCGGCGCTTCGGCCTGCCCGTGCAGGCGGTGCAGACCGAGCAGGAGATGGAACGCGCCCTGCAGCGGGTCCAGCACTTCGATCAGCTCCTGATCGACACCCCTCCGCTGCCGACCGACGAGGCCGCCGCACGCCGGACGCTCCTGCGCTTCAAGCGCCTGCTCGGCCCGATCGTCCCCCTGCACGTCCACTGGGTGGTCGATGCCACGCGCGCGCTGGATCACGCCACCCCGCGGGCCCTCCAGCGGCTGCCGCTGGCGCCGGACGGGCTGGCGCTGACCCACCTGGACGAGACGCGCGGCTGGGGCCGTGTGGCCGAGTGGCTGATGACCTTCGAGATGCCGGTGCAGTATGCCACCATCGGCCCCCGCATTCCCGACGGCGCCCTCGCCTACTCGCCGACGTGGTTCATCGAGCAGCTGTTGAACCTGTAGGTTGAACCTGTAGCCCGACGCCGGCCGCAGCGGGCTTTCGTTCAGGACCCCATCCCCATGAGACGAGCAACGACTACCCTGGCGATCACGAGCGGGAAAGGCGGCGTCGGCAAGAGCGTCGTCGCCGTCAACCTGGCCGAGGTGCTCGCCGCCCGGGGGCACCGCGTCGCCCTCATCGACGCCGACTTCGGCCAGGGCGCCTGCGCGCTGCTGATGAACGAGACGCCGGAGGCCGCCGTGATCGACGTCGTCCGCCACCGGGCCCGGCGCGAGCAGGTGCTCTACGAGACGCTCCTGGGCGTGACGCTGGTGCAGGCCGTCGCCGAGCCCGGCACCGCCGACGGCCGCGAACACGCCCTCTACGAGGCCCTCGACGCCCTGCTCGCCGACCTGCGGCGCACCCACGACCTCGTCCTGATCGACACGCCGGCCGGCGCCGACGGCCCCGTGCGCTGGGCGCTGGACCGCGCCGACCTGGGCCTGCTCGTCCTCGCCGACGAACCCACCGCCATCGCCGACGCCTACCGGCTCGTCAAGCTGACCTGGACCGCCGACCCCGACCTCCCGCTGGCCGCGCTGGTCAACTTCGCCGACTCCGAAGACGACGCCCGCAGCGTGGCCGACCGCTTCGCGGAGGTGACCGGGCACTTTCTGCATCAGGCGCCCCCCTTCCTCGGATGGGTACCTTTTTCCGCCCAGATCCGGAAATCCGTCCGCCGGCAACAGCCGGCCGCCCGCTTCCCCGGGCGGGTGCAGGACGCCTTCGTACACCTGGCCGACGTGCTCGTCGAAGGACGCCTTCCGGTGGCGGCCCCGACGGTCCTCGAATGACCCCCCACACCTCGTCTCAATGGCATACATCTTGATGAGTCGTTGCACGTCCCCTTTCTCCCGTGTCATCCCGGTGGACCTGCTGCGTGAACATGCCGTCTCTCTTCACACAGTTCAGTGGTCTCGTGGGCCTGCTGGTCTTTCTGCATCAGATGTGGGACTATGCCCCGGTGGAGCGCGCGGTCGTGACGGCCGCCGCCTCCGGCATGGCCGTCTACGTCGTCCTGCTGCTCGGGCACGCCGCCATCCGGCAGATCGTGGCGTACCGGCCCCCGTCGCTGGCGGAGGAGACTGCCGGCGGCACGCCCGAGGGGACGCCCGGCGGCACCCCCGGCGGCACCCCCGACGGGGCGGATGCGCAGAAGCCCTCCGCCGCACGCACACCGGCGAGGCCGCCCGCCTCCGGCACGTCCTGACCCCGCCGCCCGAGCGTCCTCTAACCCCCTGACTCCTTACCTCCCGGATCCATGGCTCACGATCTACAGCGCCTTGCGGAGGAGCACGCGGCCAACCCGACGCCCGAGAACCGGGAAGCCGTCGTCATCGCCGCCGTTCCGCTCGTCCGGTCGCTCGTCGGGCGGATCAGCGTGCCCGATCACATGCTCGCCACGCGCGAAGATCTCGAAAACGTGGGGCTGCTGGGCCTGCTGCAGGCCCTGGACAACTACGACCCCGAGCGGGGCACGCCGTTCGTCTCCTTCGCCTACGGGCGCATCCGGGGAGCGCTGGTGGACTACCTCCGCTCCATCGACGTGCTCCCGCGCGAGCGCCGCCGCCGCCTGGCCGAGGCCCAGCGCGCCGTGGAAACGCTGCGCCAGATGCTCGGCGCCGAGCCGGACGACCAGGACGTGGCCGACTACCTGGGGCTCTCCATCGCCGAGTACCACAAGCTCCTCACCGACGCCCAGCGCCGCTTCGCCCTCTCGCTCCACGACACCACCGGCTCCGACGGCGACCAGGCCGTCCTCGACACGATCCCCAACGACGAAGCCCTGCAGGCCTTCGAACAGGTCGACCGCGAATCCCTGCAGGACTACCTCGCCACGCTGATCCAGGAACTGACCGAGCGCGAGCAGAACATCCTCGCCCTCTACTACTACGAAAACCTGACACTCCGCGAGATCGCCCAGCTCCTGGGGCTGACCGAGGCCCGGATCTCTCAGATCCTCGGCAAGATCCTCGTGACCCTGCGCGGCCGGCTGACCAGCACCCGCTCGTTCGCCGCCTGAACGCGCCCCCGCCGCCGCACCGGCCCCCGTCGGCGCCGCACCCCCCGCCTTTTCTCGCTCCCCGGAACGCTCGTCCTGCTCGGTCGTAGGACGGGCGTTTCTATATGGTGAGGCGCCGGATCCAGACCCGGAGCCGCCCCGCGCGCAACGCCTCCCCGCCCTGCCGTCCGCACCGGCCCACAGCCCCCGACGACCGGCGTGCAGGCCCTCCCCGTATCGTTCAGCTTACCGAGACCATTGTGATAGAGGTGCAGTAATGGGCACGATGACCAAGCTCCGGGACAACACCGGCATCATTCTCTGGATCCTCGTGATAGCCTTCGGCGGCCTCTGGGTGCTGCAGGACTCGGGTGTCTTCGACACCATCGGCGCCGTCGGCCAGAACATCGCAACCGTCGACGGGACGCCCATCTCCTACGAAGAGTACTCGCAGGCGCTGAACCAGCAGCTCGACCAGTACCAGGCGCAGACGGGCGAGACGGCCCCGCCGCAGTGGGTCGACCTCCAGCGCGAACAGGTCTTCCAGGCCCTCGTCGACGACCGGATCATGCAGCGCGAGATGGACCGCCTCGGCATCACGGTGACCGATGACGAGGTCTACGAGATGATCCTGGGCGAGAACCCGCACCCCATCATCAAGGCCTACTTCAGCGACGGCCAGGGCGGCGTGAACCGGGCCCTCCTGCAGAGCTTCATCGACGACCCGGAGCAGCAGGCCAGCCTGATCGCGCTGGAGCAGTACCTCCGCGCCGAGCGCCGCCGCCAGAAGCTCCAGAACCTCATCGGCGCCACCGTGCGCGTCTCCGAGCAGGAGGTCCTCCAGGAATACCTCAAGCGCAACAAGACGGTCGACACGCGCTACGTGGCCCTGCGCTACGCCGCCGTACCGGACGACTCGATCTCGATCTCGGAGCGGGACCTGCGCCGCTTCTACGACGCCCATCGTGAGGAATTCAAGCGCAACCGCACCTACACGATCCAGTACGTCTCACTCCCGAAGGTCCCCTCCGCCGCCGACACCGCCGCCGTCCTGGACGACCTGGAGCGCCTGCGGGACCGCTTCGCCGCCGCGGAGGACGACTCGCTCTTCCTCGTCCGCAACGGCTCGGAACGGCCGTACACCAGCGCCACCTTCCGGGCGGACGAACTGGAGGCGCCCATCGCCGACGCGGTGTTCGCCAACCTGGAGCCCGGCCGGATCGTCGGGCCCATCCTCTCGGGCAACCAGTACCACCTCATCAAGATCCAGAGCGTCGAGCCGGCCGATGAGCCGGTCGTGCGGGCGCGGCACATCCTGCTGCGGGCGCCGGAGGGCAACGAAGCCGCCCGCGCCGAGGCCCGCGCCCGGGCCAACGAACTCCGCCGGCGCATCCTCGACGGGGAATCCTTCGCCGACCTGGCCCGCGAGTTCTCCGAGGACGGCTCTGCCCAGCAGGGCGGGGACCTCGGCTGGTTCGGCCGGGGCCGGATGGTCGAACCCTTCGAGGAGGCCGCCTTCTCGGCACGCGTCGGAGAGATCACGCGGCCGGTGGAGACCCGCTTCGGCATCCACCTCATCCAGGTGACCGACCGCACCGACCGCGCCGTCCGCCTGGCCGACTTCGCCCTCACGCTGCGCCCCAGCGTCGGCACGCTCAACGACGCCGAGGAACGCCTGGAGGACCTGGCCTACTTCGCCTCGGAATCCGAGGACTTCGAGGGAGAAGCCGAGCAGGCCGGCCTGACGCCGACCGTCGTGCAGGTCGAGGCGGACCAGCAGTTCATCCCGGGCCTGGGCAACAGCCGCCGGCTGATGAACTTCCTGGCGGACGCCGAGCCGGGTGACATCAGCGAGGTCATTGAGTTGAACGACCAGTTCATCGTGGCCCACGTGAGCGCGATCCAACCGGAGGGCTACCGGTCCTTCGACGAGGTGCGCAGCGAGATCGAGCCCCGCGTGCGCACCGAGAAGAAGAAGGAGGTGCAGCGCGAGCGGCTGGCCCGGGCGGCGGCCGCCCACGACGACCTCGACGCCATCGGCAACGCCCTCAACGTCCCGCCCCGCACGGCCAACGGGCTGCGCATGGACAACCCGGTGGTGCCCGGCCTGGGGCGCGAGCCGGCCTTCGTAGGCACCGCCTTCGGGCTGGAGCAGGGCGAGCGCTCGGGCGTCATCACGGGCGAAAACGCCGCCTTCATCCTGGAGGTCACGAACATCCAGGAGCCCCCGCCGATCTCCGAGGCCCAGCGTCAGCAGATCCGCACGCAACTGCTCACGCAGCGCCGGAATCAGGTGCAGCAGCAATGGATCGCCGGCCTCCGCGAGCGGGCCGACATCGAGGACAACCGCCGCGCCTTCCAGGAATGACCCGGGCGGAACTGCCCCGGCCCGGCATGCTCCCTCAGGCCGGCCCTCAGGCCGGCCCTCAGGCGGGCAGGAACGCCCGCACCGATGCCGCCAGCATGACGATGCCGGCCACGACCGCCAGCATCTTGCCCGTCGCCATACGGTGCCGCCGCCAGGCATACAGCCCCAGCAGCAACGCCGTCAGCGCCGGCGCGTTGCGCACGAGCAGGTAAAAGGCCGTCCGCCCGGCATGGCCCCACGTCGGGTCCGCCAGCAACCCCTCGATGGCCTCCGGCCGCTCGTAGCTGAGCGTGAAGGTGCTGGCGTGCATGACGATCCCGAGCACCAGCAGCCCGAACGCGATCACGAGGACGTTGGAGCCGGAAGGCGGCCGGACGGGGCGAAACATGCGGGGTGAGGTCGGACCAGATGAACGGAGGCGAGGTGAACGCCCGCCCGACGCCGCCCGGTTCCCCCTCCCCCGCACAGCCCGTAGCCCACAGCCACCGCGCACAGCCCACAGCCAGACGACCGGTGCCCCCTGACAACCGACATCCTTCCCTGGAGGATCGCTTCAACACGCCCTGGCGCGCCGTCGCCGGGGCCGTCTACACCGCCCCGACCGACGCACGCATCTACGGGGCCACGGACTTCGACGTGACCGACCTGATGGCCTACGTGCGTGCGCGCCGCCGCGAGGGCGCCCGCATCACGCTGACGCACGTCTTCACGGCCGCCATCGCCCGGGCCCTCGCCTTCGACGTGCCGGAGATGAACGCCTACATGCGGCGCGGCCGCGTCATCCCCCGGACGACGGTGGACGCCATGATCTCCGTCAACATCCGGGGGCAGGAGATGAGCGCCATCAAGATCACCGACGCCCACGCCAAGCCGATCAGCGTCATCGCCGAAGAGGTTCGCGCAAAAGCCCGGGACCACCGGCTGGGCGACGAGTCGGCCACGATGCGCAACAAGGCGCTGCTCAGCCGCATCCCGTGGCCGCTGCGGCAATGGGCCTTCCGCACGCTGCGCTGGCTCACGGGCGACCTGGGCGTCGAGATCCCGGCCCTCGGCCTCTCGCCCGACAGCTTCGGCTCGTTCATGCTCTCGGACATCGGCAGCCTCGGCCTGACGCGCGGCATGGCGGCGCTGCTGCCGGCGGCCCGCCTCCCCGTCGTCTACGTGCTCGGCCGCGCCGAGGAGAAACCCGCCGTCGTCGACGGCGCCATCGTGCCCCGCCAGATGGTCACCCTCAGCGGCACGTTCGACCACCGGCTGGTCGACGGCGCGCAGGGCGGGATGCTCTCCCGCGCCATCGCCCGCTACCTCAAACGCCCCGAGTGGCTGGACGCCGTGCCGCACGACGAGCTGGCCACGTGCCTATTTCCGCCCCGGACCCTTGAGGTCGAGAAACCCGATCCAGCGCCAGACCGCCAGCAGTAGCACGAGGTAGACCGTGAAGCCGAGCAGCGTCAGCCAGTACCCCTCGACGCGGTTCTGGAAGTAGAGGAAGGGCATCTGGAGCATGAAGATCAGCGGCAGCCCCGCGAAGAAGCTGATGCCCGATCCGTAGGCGGCGTCTTCCGCCACCGGCGTCTTGAACTCGGGATCGGTCACCCGGAGCAGGATGATGGCGGAGTTGATGGTCCCCGTCATCTCTCCGAAGAGCTCGACGAAGCGCTCGAAGTGGTAGTCGTCGAAGGCGCGCCAGCAGAGCCAGTAGAGCAGGCCGATGGTAGCGGCTCCGGCCAGGATGGACATGAGCAGGATCGGGAGCCAGTAGGCCTGCACGACGACGAAGCTGATGGCGGCCACCGCCGCCACGATCAGAAAGTCGAGGAAGACGCCCATCGTGCGCGTCATCAGCCCGCTGTCGACCAGGTAGGCGCGGCCCGTGCGGTCGAGCACGGCCCGCACCGCCAGCGCAATCAGCAGGGCCAGGATGAAGTGCAGCGACCAGAAGGTCGACACGAACCCGCCCAGGCCGGCGGCCGTCAGCGCCTCGCCCAGCAGCCACAGCGCGCCGTAGGTGAGCAGGTAGACGAACCCGATCAGCGCGAACTGGAAGGCCATGGGCTCGATGGCCTCGGACGACAGCGGCAGGTACCCGGCCACGGGCGGCGGCGTCGTCTTGTAGACCCCGATGCGCACGTCCTCGCTGACCTCGTCGCCCTCGTCGATGAGGGCGCTACGGCGGGTTCGGATGCCCCAGTTCACCAGCGCCATCCCCCCGATGAAGGCAAACAGATAGCCGATCACGGCAAAGGTGAGCCCCACCTGCCCGCCCCCGGCAAACCCGAACTGCTCCCAGTTGCGCCCGATCGAATAGGCCATCCCCGGCCCCATCCCGAAGCCCAGCGGCACCATCAGCCCCGTGCCCACGAAGAGGTTCGGATAGAGGGTGTAGACGAGCACGAAGGCGACGATCAGCCCGACGATGGCCTGCACGAGCAGGGAGGCGAGCGACGCCAGGGCCTTGCTCAGCGGGCCTTTGCCCCACCGGTTCTTCTGCTTGCGCAACCCGAGGGCGACGAAGGTGAGCGCCAGCAGATGGTAGACGTAGAGCCCCAGCCGGTCCGAGGGCATGTCCACCCACCCCAGGCCCTGGGTGCTGACCAGCAGGGCCGCAAACCCACCGATGAGGGCATTGGGAATCAGGTAACGCTGAAAGAGTCGGACGTACCGCCGCAGCGCCGTCCCCACGAGCAGGAACGTCCCCAGGAACATGAAGTCGAGGACGACGGCGTGCAGGTTGACGTCGAGATCCCAGGGGTTGGAACCCATGGCCGAAAGACAACTGTGGGGAAGGCAGCAACCGCCGGCACCGTTCGGGTACGTGTCCGGGTACGTACCGGAAGCCGGCGCGCCCAGCCGGCCCGGAAGGCGGGGTCCTGGCTGGATCACAGACGACAAAGCCCCTGCCGGCCGCAGAGGCTTGTTTCGTGGGGAGAGCGGGACTCAACAGCCCGTATCTCTCTGCGGCTTGATGCACGTCAAACCGCCAAAACAAGCCCGCAAAGCGTCAAAACAGGGTGTCGGTTGCATTGACTGAGTGCAGGTAAACCCGTAGAATGTTTTACCCAATGTTTTACCTGTTGTTTTACCCGTCTGCGGCCGGCGCCCGCTCCGCGCCGCCCTGACACAAACGAACGCGGCGTCTCCCACCTATGCCGAGGAAGCGAGACGCCGCAGGAAAGCACACGAGGTGCCGATGGCAAGTGTACGCATCATCCAGCGTAAGGACAAGAGCCGGGCCGACGGGACCGCGCCGCTCTACGTCCGCATCACGGCCCGCCGCCGGAGCCGCTACGTCTCGACGGGCATCTACGTCGAGCCGCGCCACTTCAACGCGGCCCGCCAGGAGGTACGCCGCTCGCACCCGCTCGCATCCGCCTACAACGCCCGGCTCCAGGACCTGCGCCTGGAGGCCGAGCGGGCCGCCCTGGAGGCCGACGCCCCGGAGGCCGTCAAGGACGCACTCCAGGGACGCGCCGGGAGCCTGACGCGCTACTTCGAGCGCTTCATCGAGGGGCTGGAGCAGGCCGGCCAGTACTGGGAGCGCAAAAAGTACACGACGACGCTGCGCAAGCTGCGCGCCTGCCTGGGCGAGGAGATCGACTTTGCCGACCTGGACCGGGAGGCCCTGCGCCGCTTCGAGGTGTACCTGCGCGACCGCGTGGGCAACCGGCCCAACACCCGGCGCAAGGAGTTTGCCCGCCTGCGCCGCGTCGTCCGCCAGGCCGTCAAGGATGGCGTGATACCGCCCGAGAAGGACGCGCTGGCATACTTCGACCTGCCCAAAGCCGAGCGGCCCGTACGGCGCAAGCTGACGCTGGAGGAGGTGCGGGCGCTGGAGGCGGCCGACCTGGAGCCCGGTAGCTGGCCGGCGCTGGCCCGGGACGCCTACGTGCTGGCCGTCTACGCCGGCGGCATGCGCGTCTCGGACGTGTGCAACCTGAGGCGCCGCCACGTCGAGCGCGACGGCGACACGCTCCGTCTGCACTACAGGCAAATGAAGACGGGTACGCCCGTCTCGATGCCGCTGCCGCCGCCGGCCCGCCGGATCGTCGAGCACTACCTGGAGGGCGCCGCCGATGGACGCGTAACGCGTCCTGATCCCGATGCCTACGTGATGCCCTTCCTGCGCGACCGGGACACCGGGGACGGTGTGCGCCTGCGCCGGGCCATCGGGGCGGTAAACGTGATGCTCAACCGGGGCATCAAGGAGGCGGCCCGTGTGGCCGGCCTGGAGCGTCCTGAGACGATCTCGATGCACACGGCCCGGCACACCTTCGCGGACTACGCCCGGAGCCGTACGGGCGACCTGTACGCCGTGAGCCGGGCTCTGGGGCACCGCAACTTGAAGACGACGGAGGCCTATCTGCGCAGCCTTGACCAGGCCGCCGTCGACAACCTGGCGAGGACGCTATGGAGCGAGTGAAAACCTGGCGCGACCTTTCGCCCGAGGAGCAGAGGCGGCGGATCGAGGCCTGGCTGCGGCGGGAGAAGGTCCGCGCCGCGCTGGAGGGGGCGCCGCCCGAGGACGGGATCGGCTGGTACGCCCCGCTGCGCGTACCGCTCCTGCTAAACGGCCTGGTGCGGGACGGGGCCGAGCGGGACTGGCTCGCCCGCATCGAGGCGAGCCGATCGACCTTCGCGGGGTGGTATCGGCGGCATGGGCCGGCGCTGCTGGAGCGCGAGCAGGAGCGGATCGCCCGCCGGCTGGAGGCGCTGGAGGCGGAGGCGGCGGAGCTCGAGCGCGAGGCCGTGGCGCTGATCGAGGCGCACGGGCCGGAAGACCCGCTGCTGCGCCGGATCGAATTGCAGGCCGTCCTCAGCCCGGCGTGTGCCGTCGCGGGCGGCACGGGCGCCTACGGGGAGCGGCTGCGCGAGATCAGCGGCCGCATCCAGGAGATCGGCCCCGAGCAGGACGACCTTCGCCTGCGGGCGGGGGTGCTCCAAAACGTCCTTGCTCGGACGCTGCGGGCCGACGACCTGGAGCCCTGGGAGGCCCTGGCCGCCGCCTTTACCGTCACCGAGGACGAGGTGAGGGCTGCCTGCGCAGCGCTGGATGTGCCCTTCGCGGCAGCCGCGGACGAGCGGCTCGATGAGGACACGAGGCGCGCCCTGCACCGTGCGAGGCTGAGGTCCAGCGACCGGGAATACGTGCTCCAGAAACTCCAGGAGTACACGGGGTGCTACGACATTTCCCTGAACGCCGCCCTGGACCGTCTGCTCGAGGAGGCGGAGATGGAGGACGGTCGCCTGCCCGGGGGCTTCCCGTCCTACGGCGCCGTGCTCGACGCCTTCAAGCGGAGCCCGTACGAGAACATGAGCACGCGGGCACTGAGGCGGCGCGGGGAGCTATAGGGGCAACCTGCCCCTGCGCATCGGGGCAGCCTGCCCGTTTTGCGGCGCGGCCTCCTGCCGTATCCTGCGACTGATCCTATCACGAGCCGCAGGACGCTGCTATGACCGAGATCATCGCTGCCACGCGCGCGGACCTGGAGGCCGCCGTCGAGGCCGCCGTCCGCCGCGCCATCGAGGAGGCCCTGCCGGAGGCCGTCCGCCGCGCCACGGAGCCTGAGTATATGACCAGCGCCGAGCTGATGGCCCTGACGGGCTGGAGCGAGCGCAAATTGGCCTACCTGCGCCAGCGGCGCGAGCTGCCGTTCATCAAGCGGGGCCGTTCCGTACTGTACCCCCGCGAGGGCATCCGCGACTACCTGGAGGAGGGCCGCGTCCGCGCCCGGAGGGCCGCCCGATGACCGCCCGCATCTACCCCGTGGTGCCGCCCGCCCTGCCACCGGAGCGCCGCCGGCCGTGCCGGGACCGCATCGAGCGGCTGTCCGTCGTCGAGAGGCCGCCCGCCGCCGTGGCCTACCTGGAGGCCCGCACCCTGGCCGAGGCGTACCCGGCCCACCTGGCCGCCATCCAGGCCGGCCTGGCCGACGGCCTGAGGGGCCGGAGGGTGCCGGCATGAGGGCCGAGGACCTGCTGCGCCGTCTCCACGGCGTGCGCCGATCCGGCAGCGGCTACGTCGCTCGATGCCCGGCCCACGACGACAGCGAGCCGTCGCTGTCGATCGCGGAGGGCGAGGACGGCCGCGTGCTGCTCCACTGCCACGCCGGCTGCCCCACGGAGGCGGTCGTGGGGGCCCTGGGGCTGCGCCTGGCCGACCTGATGCCCGAGGATCTGACGCGCCACGCGTCCGCCGGTGACGGACGCCGTGGCCGGGAGCCGGCGCCGCCGCCCGTCGAGGTAGCCCGCCACCTCTACACCGACGAGGAGGGCCGGCCGCTCTACCAGGTGCGCCGCTACCAGCCCAAAACATTCCGCCAGTACCGCTTCGAGGCCGGCCGCTGGGTGCCGGGCCTGGGAGGCGTGCGCCGCGTGCTCTACCGCCTGCCCGAGGTCCTCGAGGCCGCCCGCGCCGGGCGCGTCATCTGCGTCGTCGAGGGCGAGAAGGACGCGGACCGCCTGGCCGGCCTCGACTTCGTGGCCACGACCTGCGCGATGGGCGCGGGGGCCTGGCGGCCGGAGCATAGCGAGGCCCTGCGAGGCGCCCATGTGGCTATCCTGCCCGACAACGACGAGCCGGGCCGCCGGCACGCCGCCGAGGTGGCCCGGGCCGTGTGGGGTGTGGCCCGGAGTGTCCGCATCGTCGAGCTACCCGGCCTGCCCGAGAGGGGCGACGTCTCCGACTGGCTCGATGCCGGCCACCTGCCGGCGGACCTGCGCCGCATCATCCGCGAGACGCCGCCGCTGGAGGCGCCACCGGAGCCGCCGTCTGAGGCGCCGGACGGGCCGCCTGAGCGCCAGCAGGAGGCGCGATCTCCCGAGGCCCGGGCGGTGGCCGTGCGCGTCGCTGACGTCGAGCGAGAGGCCATCCGCTGGCTCTGGCCGGGGCGGCTGGCCCTGGGGAAGCTGGCCATCCTCGACGGCGATCCCGGCCTAGGCAAATCGACGCTGTACTGCGACCTGGCCGCCCGCATCACGACGGGGCGGCCGTGGCCTGACGCACCCGACGCCCCCCCCGGTGAGCCGGCCGACGCTGTCATCATCGGCTGCGAGGACGGCATTGCCGACACGATCCGGCCGCGCCTGGAGGAGGCCGGGGCCGACCTGCGCCGCGTCCACGTCATCCAGGCCGTCCGGGAGGGCGAGGACCTGACCGTGCCGCGCCTGCCCGACCACATCGACGCTATCGAGGCCGTCGTCCGGGAGACGGGCGCCGCCCTGCTCGTCGTCGATCCGATCATGGCCCACCTGGGCGACCGCATCAACGCGCATCGCGACGCCGACATACGCCGCGCCCTGACGCCGCTAGCGCTGCTGTGCGAGCGCTGCGGCTGCGCCGGCCTGGTCGTCCGTCATCTCAACAAGATGCCCGGCGGGGACCCGCTCTACCGGGGCGGTGGCTCCATCGGCATCATCGGCCAGGCCCGTCTCGGGCTTCTGCTGGCGTCGCACCCGGAGCACGAGACGGCCGACGGCGTGCGCGTGCTGGCCATGACGAAGGCCAACGTGGGGGCGTGGCGCCCGTCACTGGTGCTGCGCCTGGCCAGCAGCGAGCACGATCCCGACACCGCCGTGATCCGCTGGGAGGGCACGACGCCGCTCACGGCCCGCGACCTGCTGGCCCGCCCGAGGGCCGAACGCCCGCGTGACGAGGCCGCCGACTGGCTCCGGGAGCGCCTGGCATCGGCCGCCGACCCGGTGCCGGCCCGCACGCTCTACGCCGAGGCCGAGGCCCGGGGCATCAGCACAAAGACGCTAAAGCGAGCCAAAGTCCGCCTGGGCGTGATCTCGGAGCAGGTGCCGCCGAGGCCGGGCGGCACGTGGTACTGGAGCCTGCCCGGAGCCGGCGCGTCACACATATACCCGGGCGAGGTGTTCGACGTCCCGGAGGCCCCAGAGGGCCAGTTTTACCAAAGTGGCCCTCTGGGAGACGGCACAGACGACGAAGTGCCCTTCTAGGCACCAAAAACGCCGATTTTGCCAGAGGGCCACCAGAGGGCCACCTGGGAGGCCCAGAAAAAGTGGCCCTCTGGCACATATCACATATGTGTGAGAGCCTGGGAGAGTGTGCCATGACCCTGACACAGACGTTTGACGAGGTGCAGCGGCGCCGCCTGCGTATGTGGCGGGCCCGCTCCGGGGCCGGGGATCGCCTGCTGGTCGAGCCGCGCCGCGAGATCACGCCCGACCTGGCCCGGGCCCTGATCCGGCACCGCCGCCTGATCCTGGACCGGCTCCTGCTCCAGGAGGTCCTCGATGCCATGCTCGACGCCGTGCCGGAGGGCGCGGACCCGGAGCGGTGGCGGGCCTGCATCGAGCCGCTGGAGTACTTCGACGACGCCTTCGGCGGCAACCTGGAGGAGGGTTTCCTGTGCGCCTGGTACTGGTACGCATCGGTCTACCTGCCGCGTGCGCCCTTCGACCTGGAGGGCTGGGGGCCGGTGGAGGAGCCCGTCGAGTTTTACCACAGCATCGCGGAGGTCTTGCGGGAGGCCGACCGTGGGCCGTCGCTAAGCGTCGCCTTCGACCTGGTGCGCGAGCTTTACCGCGCCTTTGGCCGGGAGACGCTCCACGCCCTGAGCCGCCGTTACCTGCAAACGGAGGAGGGAGCCGATGCCTGAAAAGCCCTGGAAGCGCACCGAGCGCAAGGTGGCCGCCCGCCTGGGAGGGCGCCGCGTGCCCGTCACCGGCCGGAGCCGGGGCGACGCGCCCGACGTGGCCCACGACTGGCTGAGTGTCGAGGTCAAGCACCGCCGCCGCCTGCCCGCCTGGATCGAGGATGCTCTGCGCCAGGCCGAGGCCGCCGCACGGGACGGGCAGCTACCCGTGGCCGTGCTGCACCAGCGGGGGCGACGGCACGCCGAGGACCTGGTGGTGCTGCGGCTGCGGGACTTCGAGGCGTGGTTCGGGGGCTGATAATGCGAGTTTTTACACTCCTGCCCGAGCGGCGGCGACGTGCCCGAAATCTCTTACCATTGCTAACCCGCCGACAGGCCCTTCGCCCGCTACGACCGGGAGACGGTGCCCGTGGGCCGCGGTGCGGCCTACGACTGGCCGCACCGGCCCGGCGGTGGCCGTTGCCGGTGGCCGGCCCCGCCGGAGGGCCACACGGAGCCGCCGCCGCCCGTGGAGGTCATCCGCCGCCGGAGCCGCCCGTGGTGGCGGTGACTGTTTGCGCGCAAACATTGGGAGCCGCGCAACGTCAAAACCCTCATGGCAAAACCCCGAGGTCCTGGTCTAGACGATAACCCCATGCGCCGTTGTGGTGCCCGCACACGGGCTGGGACGCCCTGCCGCGCACCGGCCATGAAGGGGCGGACGCGGTGCCGCCTGCACGGGGGCAAGGCCACCGGGCGCCCCTGCGTGCACGGGCTCTACAGCAAGGACCCGGCCCGGCGTGCCGCCGCATACCGCCGCCTGGCCGCAGAGATCGCGGACACGCTCTGCGAGTTGGACCGCCGGGGATCGGCGCGGGTGGCCGCCGAGTTGGCGAAGGACCACGCCGCCGGCGGCTGGCGCCGTGACTATGCCCACCAGCAGGTGGCCGCGTGGCAGACCCGGTGGGCCTGGGGCGAGGACCTGGCCGCATGGGCCCGCATCGAGCGCCGCATCCGGCGGCGGCAGCGACGACGCATGCGCACCGGGAGCACCCGAGGTTGAGCCGTTGTATATTGGCCTGCCTCCATCCTCTGCCGTGCCCCTGCCGGGGCCGGGCGGCCACCCGTAGGCAGAGGTTGGGTTGAGGATCGGGCACCTTCGCTTATGCCGGAGGTGCCCGTTTTTTTTATCACTTGACGATGGTAAAAAATATCATTTGCTATTGACAAGAGCATAGCAATTGCTTATATTACCATCAGTCACGGGGCGGTGGCCGCCGCCCGATCCTCACCCCAAAAACACGGAGGTTGCCATGACGCGCACCGAGGCCCTTCAGACGATCCGCCGCCACGCCGGCGACCTGCTACTGATCCACTTCACCAAGCGCACCGACGGCACGCACCGCCGTATGGTGTGCATCTACAACCCGGAGGCCGCCGAGCGGCAGACGTTCCGCTTCAACCCGGTTGCCCGTGGGCTCTGCCCGGTCTGGGACGTGGAGAAGGGCGCCCGCCGCTTCGTCAACCTGGACGGCGTGCTGAGCATCCGCGCCATGCGCCGGGCCATGCGCCGCGATGATCGCCCG
Organism: Roseithermus sacchariphilus; assembly: GCA_003285105.1. GTDB lineage: Bacteria > Bacteroidota > Rhodothermia > Rhodothermales > MEBIC09517 > Roseithermus > Roseithermus sacchariphilus. The sequence continues at coordinate 4,591,147 of CP030158.1, forward strand.
CCGATCCGCCGGGCCGCCGGCGACGACTGGCAGAGCTACCAGGCCCGCGTCCAGGACCTGTTCTGACGCCACCGGGGCGGCCGGACCTACCGGCCGCCCCTTCACCTTGACCCGTAACGACGATGCCGAAGAAGCCTGAAATCCTCGATGAGGCCGCCCTGCACGCGCTGGCCCGCGAAGCCTTCGAGCGTACCGGCCTGACGCAGAGGGAGGCGGCCGAGCGCTTGGGCGTGACGCAGGGAGCCGTGAGCCAGGCCCTGCGCCACGCGGGCGGGCGGTATGTGGCCCTGCAATGCCGCATCGTGGAGCTGGCCGGCTGGCGGTGTGAGGGCCCGCGCTGGCTGGTGTACCGGTAGGAGGGTGCAAAATCCCTGCGACCCATGCCCGGGGGGTGCCCACGGGGTGCCCACGGGGTGCCCGCGGAGGACCCGGGGTGTGGCGGGGCGTGCCGACTGTTTGCGCGCAAACACGGGGGCCCTGGAGGGACCGGCGCAGACGCAAAACGGCCGCTCCTGGCTGGTGCCGGAGCGGCCGTTGCCGTGCTCGGTAAAGCGGCCCGTTTGGGGAGCAAATCGGGACTTTGTTTTACCTATGTTGTACCCGTGATCCTGTAAGCGATTGTCCCATAGGGACTTACGGGCAATCGTTGTGGGGAGAGCGGGACTCGAACCCGCACGGTTCTTGCGAACCAGCGGATTTTAAGTCCGCTGCGTCTACCAATTCCGCCATCCCCCCGGCAGGCCGTTCAAATTAAGCGTGCCTGTCGCCGGGTGCAAGCGTCCCGGAGCGTCACCACGAGACGCCGGCGAAACCTTTTCGGCAGGGGGCGTTACGTGCTGTTCCGTCTTCGTCCGGCTCCCCGGTATGCTGCCGTGCCCACCTCCCCGCTGACCGTGCTCCGCCGTCACGCGGCCGCCTTGCGGTCCCGGGCGCACGCGCCCTACTCCCGGCAGGCCGACGCGACGGTGCTGCTGCTGGCCGACGGCACGTGGGTGCCGGGCGTGCGGGTCGAAAGCGCCGCGTTTCCGCTGACCATCCCGAGCCCGCTCAACGCGCTGACCACGGCCGTGGCCGCCGGCCGCACGGACATCGTCGCCGCCGTCTTCAGCGCTCCGCTGCCGGCCTGGGAACGCACCTTTCTGTCCACGCTGCCCTTCGCCCCGATGGCGCCCGTGGCCGACGATGCCGTGGCCGCCACGCCGGCGGAGGACCTCCCGACGGTCGGCTCGCGCCTGGACCCTTTCCTCCCGGACACACCGCCCCCCTCCCCGGCCGATGGCATCCGGCTGGCCCGGCGGGTGGCCGGGCGGGCGCTGGTGCCGGCCTCGGCGTTTCCCGTGGGCTGCGTGGCCGTCCTGCCGCAGGGCCGCCTGGTGCCGGGCGTCAACGTGGAGCCGCCCGACTGGACGCGCATCCTCTGCGCCGAACGCGCGGCGCTGGGGACGGCCGTGACCTACGGCGCCGGCCCCGTCACAGCCCTGTACCTTTCCTGCCCGAAAGACCCCACCGGCACCCCGTGCGGCGCGTGCCGGCAGCTCCTGGTGGAACTCGCCCCGGACGCTGTGCTTTGGATGGACCGCGGCACCGCCCCCCCGGACTCCTCTCCGGTGCCGACCCTGCTCCCCGGCAGCTTCCGGGGGCAGGCCCTCCTCCGTGACCGTTGACGCCGGCGGCCGCCACCGCTCCCCGGCCCCGGTGTGCCTTCAAGATAAAACGTATGCTGCTCGACCTGCTGATCTTCGTCGCCGGACTGGTCATCCTGTACCTCGGCGCCGAGTGGCTCGTGCGCGGAGCCGCCAGCCTGGCCCTGGAATACGGCATCCGCCCGCTCGTCGTCGGCCTGACCGTCGTGGCGCTGGGCACCTCCATGCCGGAGTTCGTGCTGAACTTCTTCGCCGTGCTGTCGAACGAGGACAGCCTGGCGCTGGGCAACATCGTCGGCTCGAACATCTGCAACATCGCCCTGATCCTGGGCACGAGCGCCGTGGTGCTGCCGCTGACGGTCGCCCCCGGCACGCTGAAACGCGAGTACGCCATCATGCTCCTCGTCACCGGCGTGTTCTACCTGGTCGCGCTCGACGGCGTCATCAGCCAGCTCGACGGGCTGCTGCTGGTGGCGGGCCTGGTCGCCTTCGTGGGCTACCTCATCGTGGACAGCCGCCGCCGCACGGAACCGCCGATCCCACCGGCGGAGGACCTCCCGCAGGCTCCAGGCTGGAAGAAAGCCCTGATGCTCCTCGGCGGGGTCACGTTCCTGGCCGTCGGCGCGCACCTGATGGTCACCGCCGCCCAGTCGATCGCACACCAGATGGGCATCGACCCGGTGGTGGTGGGGCTGACGGTGCTGGCCGTGGGCACGAGCCTGCCGGAGCTGGCGGCCTCCGTCGTCAGCGCCATCAAGAAAGAAGCAGACCTGTCGGTCGGAAACGTGCTGGGCAGCAACATGCTCAACGTGCTGTTCGTCGTCGGCCTCCTGGCGCTTTTCAAGCCGATGACCGTCGAGCCCGCTGCCATCCAGATCCACTTTCCGGTGATGATCGCCTTCAGCGTGCTCCTGTTTCCGCTGGCGTGGACGGGCTACCGCATCTCGCGGCTGGAGGGCGGGATGCTGCTGACGGGCTTCGTGGGCTACATCGCGTATCTCGTGATGCCCTACGTGTGAGGCCCGATCCGCCGGATCGCCGCTGGCTTCTCGCCTCAGGCTTCGCGCCCCGGGCCCGGCCGGGCGGCCCCGGCTGGAACAAAATGGGGCGCCGGCGCTAGCGCCATGGTGAACCCTTTCTCACACGCCTCGCCTGCATGGCCCTCTCCTTCGGCCTCCACCCGCTGCTGCTGTTGCTCTGCGCGCTGGGCGCGGCAGGGCTGACGTACTGGATGTACCGGAGCCCGGTGCCGCCGCTGCCACCGCTCCGCCGGGGGCTGCTGATGGGGCTGCGCTTCGGGGCGCTCTTCCTCATCCTCTTCCTCCTGGCCGAACCCGTCCTGCGCCGGCTCCATCGCGACGTCCGCCCGCCGGTGCTCGCCGTCCTGCTCGACGACAGCCAGAGCCTGAGCCTGACCGCCGCGGACGCCGACACCGCCGGGCCCTCCTTCGGGACGGCCGTGCAGGAGGTCGTCCGCCGGCTCCGGCAAGAAGGCCTCACCGGGGACGTCCGCTACTTCGCCTTCAGCAACGACGTCACCCCCCTGCCTGGCCCCGAAGCCATCGACTCGCTGCACTTCACCGGCGCCCGCACGAACATTGCCCGGGCGCTCGACCGGGTGCGGGAAGACCTGCAGACGGACAACCTGCGCGGTGTGCTGCTCATCTCCGACGGCCAGGTCAACACCGGGCGCAACCCGCTCTACCTCGCCGAACGCTACCCCGTGCCCATCCACACCGTCACCGTGGGGGACACCACCAGCCGCCGCGACCTGCAGATCCGCCGTATCGTCACGAACGACATCGCCTACGTGGACACCGAGTTGCCGGTACAGGTGGGACTGCGCTCGATCGACTACGGGGGCGAGCTGGTCACGGTGACGCTGTTGCAGCAAGGGCAGGTGCTGGCGTCGACGCAGACGCGGCTCCCCACGGGCACGGCCGAGGTGCAGACCGAACTGGCCTTCACGCCACAGGAGGAAGGGTTGCAGCAGTGGACGGTGGCCGTCACCCGGCTCGACGGCGAAGCCACCTACCGCAACAACAGCGAAACCTTCACGGTCCGCGTCCTCGAGAGCAAGCGCCGCATCCTGCTGCTCGCCGCCGCTCCGGGGCCGGACGTGGCGGCACTCCGCCGGCTGCTGAGCGCCGACCCGCACGCCGAGGTGAGCGCCTTCATCCAGAAAGACCGCGCGACGTTCTACGAGGGGCCGTTTCCGGAGGATGTGCAGGACTACGACGTGATCGTGCTGGCCGGATACCCCGGTCGCACGGCCTCGGCCGCGGTGCTGGACCGACTGCGCCAGGCGCTGGACGAGGGCACCCCGGCCCTGTTCCTGCTGACGCGGCAAACCAACCCCCGCGCCGTGCAGGACTACCTGGCCGACGTGCTGCCCGTGGCGCCCGAAGCCGTGCGCTTCAGCTACCTGGAGGCGAGTTTCGTCCCGACCCCGGCCGCGACCCACCACCCGGTCTTCTCCATCCCCGACGTGCCGCCCTCGGCCGTGGCGCAGCTGCCGCCCCTGCTCTACAACGAAAGCCGATGGCGGCCCACCCCGGACGCCCGCGTCCTGGCCACGGTCCGCGTGCGCGGCATCGACCTGGATGACCCGATCCTCGTCCTCCGCCGCCGGGGCACCCAGCGGTCGGCCGCCTTCCTCGGCGCCGGCACCTGGCGCTGGACCAACCTCCCCGACGACCTCCGCGAGGCCGAGACCTACTGGCCCACGCTGCTCTCCAACCTCCTGCAATGGGTCACGACGCCGGAGGACGACCGCCCCGTCCGCGTCCGCCCCATCACCGACCTGTTCGCCGGCGGGGAGTCGGTCGAGTTCACCGGGCAGGTCTATGACGAGAGCCTCAACCCGATCCCGGATGCCTCGGTCGCCGTGCAGGTGACGGCGCCGGACGGCACGCAGTACCCGTACCAGATGGAATCGCTCGGCAACGGCCGCTACGTGCTGGACACGGGCGTGCTGCCCGAGGGCACCTACCGCTATACCGCCACGGCCCGGCGCGACGGGGCAGAGATCGGCTCGGACCGCGGGACGTTCGCCGTCGGGGCGCTGTCGCTGGAGTTCCGGGAGACCCGTGCCGACGCCGCGCTCATGCGGCAGATCGCAGCCCGCTCGGGAGGGCTCGCCTTTTCCCCGGAAGCGGCCAGGGCCATCCCGACCCGCCTGGCCGCCTCGGGATCGTTCGAACCGCTCGTCATCGAAGAACCCATCGAAACGGAACTGTGGCGCCGCTACGTCTTCCTCGCCCTGATCCTGCTGCTGCTCACGATGGAATGGTTTGTGCGTAAGCGCAGCGGGATGGTCTGAGCCCGGCCGCGATGGTCCCGGACCCGGCCGTGCCGTACCTTGCCGCTCGATCCTGTTCCGCCGCCCCCGGCGGCCCCTTCCCAGCCGGAGTCTTGCCCATGGCTTCCTCCCACCTCGTCGCCTCCACCTCGCTCGACCTGCCCACCCCGGACGTCCGGATCCCTCAGAACCTCTCGACGCTGCTGACCGGCATCCGGCGACACCTGCACATGAACCCGGAGATCGGGTTCCAGGAATACGAGACCTCCCGCTTCATCCGGGAGATCCTGGAGATGCACGGCCTGCGCGTCCACGGCCCGCTGGCCGGAACCGGGCTCTACGTCGACATCGAAGGCGCCCATCCGGGCCGGCACATCGGCTACCGGGCCGACATCGACGCGCTGCCGACGCCCGACGCCAAGACGGTCCCCTACGCCTCCCGCCGGGAGGGCGTCGCCCACCTCTGCGGGCACGACGCCCACACCGCCGTCGCCATCGGCGTGGCCCTGCTGCTCGACGCGCAGCGGGACGCGCTGCACGGCACCGTGCGCGTGTTCTTCCAGCCCAACGAGGAAGGCATCCCCAGCGGCGCCCCCGCCATGATCGAAGCCGGCGTGCTCGACGGACTCGACGCCGTCTATGCCATCCACGTCGACTCGTCGCTGGAGAGCGGCCGGTTTGGCCTGCTGGCCGGGCCGATCACGTCGGCCGCCAGCCAGTTCACCACCACCGTGCGCGGCCCGGGCTCGGGCCACTCGGCCCGCCCGCATGAGACGACCGACACCGTCTGGGTCGCCACGCAGATCGCCACGGCCTTCTACCAGCTCGCCGGGCGCATCTCGGACGCCCGCGACAACACGGTCATCACGATCTGCCGCTTCCGGGGCGGCGAGGCCTTCAACGTCATCCCGGCCGAGGTCGAGTTCGGGGGCACGCTGCGCTGCACGCGCAACGAGGACCGCCCGTTCTTCTTCCGGCGGATGCAGGAGATCGCCCGGCAGACGGCGGCCCTCTACGGGGGCACCGCCGAGGTCGTCTTCAGCGAAGGCGCGCCGGCTGTCGTGAACGACCCGCTGCTGGTGCAACGCGCCGCCAGGGTCATCCAGGACACGCTCGGCCCCGAGGCCGTCTACTGGATCCCCCGGCCCAGCATGGGCACGGAGGACTTCGCGCATTACCTCACGCACGTGCCCGGCCTGCTCATCCGCGTCGGCACGGCCGCCGGGCCGGAGACGAGCTACCCGCTGCACGACAGCCTGTTCGACCTCGACGAGGCTGCCCTCGCGCCGGCGGCACAGGTGCTCTCGCGCATCCTGATGAACCACCTGGCACAGGCCGCCGACGCCCCCTGACGCATCACGCCGCACGCGGCTCCGCTTCGGCCATCGCCGGCGTCCCGATGAATCCGGAACGCGTAGACCACCGCTTCGACCTTCGACCCATGCCGCGCCCCGTCTCAGCCCCCGGCGACCCGCGGCTCCGGCCCCTCCGGCTCCTGCTCCTGCTGGCGGCCCTCTGGCCGGCCGCGGCCGCGGCTCAGACGGTCGTGACCGACACGTTCGACGACGGGGACTTCACGCAGGACCCGGCCTGGACGGGCACGGCGGACGGCTGGACCGTCGAGCCGCTCGGCGGCAGCCCGGCGCTCCGCGCGAACGGGCCGGACCGGGCCGACACGCTCGCGCTGGCCACGGCCTCGACGGTCACGTACGGGACCTGGCAGGTGACTCTCCGCTACGAAGACGGCGCCCTCAGCAACTTCAACCTGATCCGCATCTACCTGCTGGCCGACGCCGCCGACCTCACCGGCCCTGTCAACGGCTACTTCGTGCAACTGGGCACCAACAGCCGCGACGTGCGCCTCTACCGCAGCGACGCTGCCCGCGCCGACCCCCGCGTGCTGCTGGCCCGGACCGACGCCGACCTGCTGCCCGACGAAGCCCGCACGCTCCGGCTGACGATCACCCGCACCGAGCCGGGCACGTGGTCCATCTCCCTGGACGACCTGGAGGTGCTGACCCACGAGGAACCGACGCCGGCCGTCACCGCCGGCCGTGCCTTCGGGTTCTGGATCAAGCATTCCGCCACCCGCGGCCGGAGCTACTGGTTCGACGACGTGCAGATCGAGGGCCGCAGCGGCCCGGCGGATACGACCCCGCCGGTGCTGCTCGGCGCGGAAGCCCTCGGCGCCGAGGAGGTTCGGGTGCGCTTCGATGAACCCGTGGACGGCTGTGACCCGGCCCACTACGACATCGCCCCCGGCATCGGCCGGCCCGCCGCGGTGCCCTGCATTCCCGAGCCGGACATCGGGCAGTCGATCTTCACCCTCATCCTGGCTTCGCCCCTCACGACCGGCACCTACACGCTGACGGTCCGCGACGTCGCGGACCGGGCCGGCAATGTGCTGGCCGAGGCGCAGACGACGTTCAGCTACGTGGATGAGGCGGTGGGCACGCCCGCACCGGGAGACATCGTGGTCAACGAGATCTTCTACGACCCGCCCGACAGCGACCTGGAGTTCATCGAACTCTACAACCGTGCGGACGCCGCGTTCGACCTGAGCCGGCTCACGTTCTCGGACGACCGCGGGCAGGCCGTGCCGGTGGTGGAGACGGTGACGGCCCTGCCGCCGGATGGCTACGCGGTGCTGGTCCGCAACGCCGACGCCTTCGCCGAGGCCTTTCCCGGCGTCGCCTACCTGGCTCCGCCGGCGTGGCCGGTGCTGAACGACGGGGGCGACGCGGTGGTGCTCCGTGCGGAAGCCACCGTCGTCGACTCGGTCGCCTACCGGCCGGGCTGGGGCGGCGAGGGCGTCAGCCTCGAACGCCGGGACCCCGGCGGCCCTTCCAACGCCGCCGCCAACTGGGGCTCGTCCACCGACCCGGCCGGCGCCACGCCGGGTCGCCGCAATACGCTCTTCGCCATCGACACCACCCCGCCGGCGCTGCTGGGCGTCACCCCGAATGCGACGGCCGACACGCTCCGCGTCCGCTTCTCCGAACCCCTCGACCCGGCGAGCGTCACGCCGGACGACTTCCGCATCCTGGACGGGGCCACCTCCGTCACGCCGGCCGCCGTGGCGACGCAGGACACCCTGGTGCTCCTGACCGTCGCCCCGCCCCTGCCCACCGGCTCCTACACCCTCGACGTCACGGACGTGGCCGACCTGCGGGGCAACGTCCTGACCCGGGCCAGCCGGCCGTTCGACGTCTTCCGCCCCGACCCGCCGAAGCCAGGAGAGATCGTGGTCAACGAGATCTTCTACGCCCCGCCCGACGCCGACCTGGAGTTCGTCGAACTCTACAACCGCTCCGAGAAGACCTTCGACCTGCGCGGCTTCCGCCTGGCCGATGCTCGCCTCGAACCGGTTCCGATCACCGGGGCGGTGACGCGGGTGAACCCCGGCGACTACGTCGTGCTGGTCCGCAACGCGGCGGTCTTCGCCGAGGCGTTTCCCGGCGTCGCAGCCCACAGCGTTGCGCCATGGCCGGCGCTGAACGACGGGGGCGACGCCGTGGTGTTGTACTACGGCGAGACGACCATCGACGCCGTGGCTTACGCGGCCGACTGGGGGCGGCCCGGCGTCTCGCTGGAACGGCGCGACCCGGACGGCCCCTCCGACGCGTCGGTCAACTTCGGCCCTTCGACGGCCGAAGGCGGTGCCACGCCGGGCGTCCGCAACAGCCTCTTCGGCCGCGACCTGAGCCCGCCGCAACCGCGCTACGCCGAACAGACCGCGCCGGCGCATCTCCGCGTGGCGTTCGACGAGCCGCTGGACCCGGCCACGCTGGTGCCCGGAGCCTTCTCCCTGGACGGCCGCCCGCCCGCCGCGGTGCTCCTGCCCGCTCCCGCCGAGGTCGACCTGCGCTTCGACGCACCGATCGGCGAGACGCGGCTGACCATCGCCGGCGTCCGCGACCTCTTCGGCAACACGCTGGCCGAAACCACGCTGGACGTCGCGCGCCTGCCCGAACCAGGCACCGTGCGGATCAACGAGATCCTGTTCGACCCGCTGGCCGATGCCTACGACGGCCGCCCAGATCAGCCGGAGTACGTGGAGGTCCTCAACACGGCGCCCTACCCCGTCAGCCTCCGCCACGTCTTCCGCACACGCCGCGCGGATGAGTCCGGCGATGCGGATACCCTGCGCTGGGCCGACGGCTTCGCACAGGTGGCTCCCGGGGGCTATGCCGTCTTCTTCGCGCAGCCCACCCCCACGGCCGACCCCGCCGTGGCCTCCACGCTGGCCGATGCGTTTGCCGGCATCGACTTCCGGCGCCCGGAGGTCACGCTGGTGCCGGTGGGCCGCTCGTCGCTGAACCTGCGCAACGACGCCGACCTGATCCGCCTGCACCGCGCCGACGGCACCGTGCTCGACGCGGTGCCCTACGAAGCCGCCTGGCACCACCCCGGGCTGGCCGACACCCGGGGCCTGGCCCTCGAACGCATCGCCGTGGACGGCCCCTCGGACGATGCCGCGAACTGGAGCAGCTCCACCGCCCCCTCGGGCGGCACCCCCGGCCTGCCCAACACGCTGCGGCTCGACCCCGCCGCCCCGCCCCCCTCGCCGGGGCTGACCGTCGCGCCCTCCCCCTTCTCGCCGGACGGCGACGGGTTCGAGGACGTGACGGCGCTGGAGTTCACGCTGTCCGCCGCCCCGGCCCTGATCCGCACCCGGATCTTCGACGCGCAGGGGCGGCTCGTCCGCACCCTCGACGAAGCCACCCTGGCCGCCCGCCAGGGACGCCTGATCTGGGACGGACGAGACGATGCCGGGCGCGCCCTCCGCATCGGCCTCTACATCATCCTGCTGGAGGCCGTCGACGAACGCAGCGGCACGGTCGAAGCCTTCAAGCGGCCCGTCGTGCTCACCCGCGCGTTCGACTGACGCCCCTCCCTCCGGCCGGGCCGCCGGCGGAGCCCTTTTCCCGATCCGCAGGGCGGATGCGGAAGACCTTTCCGGCGGATGCAAGCGCCCGCAACACACCCCGGCCCGACCCGCCGCCGGCGGAACAGCCTCCGGCCCGGATCGTTGCATCGGACACCGGCATGGGAGCCGCCACCACCCCGCCTCACCCGTGCTTCCATGCCCCGTACCGCAACCCACGAGAGTGATCCGAGATGGCAGATTCGGCGACCAGGACGATGCCCAGGGCCCCCATCATGCTGAGCGAGCGGGCCAGCCGCGAGATCCGCAAGATCATGGCGACCAAAGACATCCCCGAAGGCTACGGGCTCCGCGTCGGCGTGCGTGGCGGGGGCTGCTCGGGCATGAGCTACATCCTCGGCTTCGACAAGCAGCGCGAGCACGACGCCGCGTACGAGATCGACGGCATCGTGCTGTACATGGACAAGCGCCACGGGCTGTACCTGATGGGCACCACCATCGACTACCACGACGGCCTCAACGCCCGCGGGTTCACCTTCGACAACCCCAACGCCACCCAGACCTGCGGCTGCGGCTCCAGCTTTGCCGCATGACGTACACGGCGTGCCGCGCCCGGCATGGCCCCAACCTCGCCCCGCCTCCCCTCCCCGGCGCCGGCTTCCACGACCGGCTCGGGCGCCCCGCCCGAACCGGAACTGTCCACCAGAGGGCCGGTTAACAACCAGGCCGGTTTCGGCGTGCCCCCCTGCGTGGCCGCGCCGGACTGCCGCCCTCGTCAGGCACCAGCGCAGGGTCGTTCCTGTCCTGGCCTGCGTTTTGCTCTAGCCAATGACGTCATCGTCCGGGTGCGCACGCCGGCGGTGAAACCGGGCCGGAGCGTCACGCTCTAGCTGCGCCCAGACTCGAGATAGCATGGACGGAAATTTTTCGAACCGCGTACGCGACGTGATCTCCTACAGCCGGGAAGAAGCCATCCGGCTGGGTCACGACTACATCGGAACGGAACACCTCTTACTCGGCATCATCCGGGAAGGCGAAGGCATCGCGGTCAAGATCCTTCGCAACCTCGGCTGCGACCTTTTCAAACTCAAAAAAGCCATCGAAGACACCGTCCGGTCGACCGGCGGGTCGCTGACGGTGGGCAACATCCCGCTGACCAAACAGGCCGAAAAAGTCCTCAAGATCACCTATCTCGAAGCGAAGCTTTACAAGAGCGACGTCATCGGGACCGAGCATCTGCTGCTGAGTCTGCTGCGGGACGACGAGAACATCGCCGCGCAGATTCTGCAACAGGGCTTCTCCATCACGTATGACGCCGTTCGCGCGGAGCTGGACTCCATCATTAGTGGAAAGGCCTCGTCCCGCAGTAGCGGCAGTTCGGGCGGGCGTTCCTCCTCTGGATACGGAAAAGAGCGTAGCAACATGCCCGAGAAAAGCAAAACCCCCGTGCTCGACAACTTTGGCCGCGACCTGACGAAGCTGGCCGAAGAGAACAAGCTGGACCCCATCGTCGGGCGTGAGCGCGAGATCGAGCGCGTAGCCCAGGTCCTCAGCCGCCGCAAGAAGAACAACCCGGTGCTCATCGGCGAGCCCGGCGTCGGGAAGACGGCCATCGCCGAGGGGCTGGCGATGCGCATCGTGCAGCGCAAGGTCAGCCGCGTCCTGTACGACAAACGCATCGTCACGCTGGACCTGGCCGCCCTCGTGGCCGGCACGAAGTACCGGGGGCAGTTCGAGGAGCGCATGAAGGCCGTCATGAACGAGCTCGAGAAGAGCCCGGACGTGATCCTCTTCATCGACGAGCTGCACACGATCGTCGGGGCCGGCGGGGCCTCGGGCAGCCTCGATGCCTCGAACATGTTCAAGCCCGCCCTGGCCCGCGGCGAGATCCAGTGCATCGGCGCCACCACGCTCGACGAGTACCGGCAGTACATCGAGAAAGACGGCGCGCTCGACCGGCGCTTCCAGAAGATCCTCGTGGACCCCTCCACCCCGGAGGAGACGCTCCAGATCCTGAAGAACATCAAGGACCGCTACGAGCAGCACCACAACGTGCGCTACTCCGACGAAGCGCTCGAGACGGCCGTCGCCTTCAGCGACCGCTACATCACCGACCGCTTCCTGCCGGACAAGGCCATCGACGTGATGGACGAGGCGGGCGCCCGCGTCCACCTCAACAACATCCGCGTGCCGCAGGAGATCGTCGAGCTCGAAGAGCAGATCGAAGCGGTGCGGGAGGAGAAGAACCGCGTCGTCAAGAGCCAGCGCTTCGAGGAAGCCGCGCGGCTGCGCGACAAGGAGAAGAAGCTCCAGGAGCAGCTCGAAGCGGCCAAGCTGGAATGGGAGCGCAAGGCCGAGACGGAGGTGCACGACGTCACCGTGCAGGACATCTCCGAGGTCGTCGCCATGATGACCGGCATCCCGGTCGACAAGATCTCGCAGCCCGAGCAGAAGAAGCTGCTCGAGATGGAGAAGATGCTCAAGGGGCGGGTCATCGGGCAGGACGAAGCCATCGTCAAGCTCTCCCGGGCCATCCGCCGCACGCGGGCCGGCCTCAAGGACCCCAAGCGCCCCATCGGCTCCTTCATCTTCCTCGGCCCCACGGGCGTCGGCAAGACGGAGCTGGCCAAGGTGCTGACCGAGTACCTGTTCGACTCGCAGGACTCGCTCATCCGCATCGACATGAGCGAGTACATGGAGAAGTTCTCCGTCAGCCGCCTCGTGGGGGCGCCTCCGGGCTACGTCGGCTACGAGGAGGGCGGCCAGCTCACCGAGAAGGTGCGGCGCAAGCCCTACTCGGTCGTCCTGCTCGACGAGATCGAGAAGGCGCACCCGGACGTGTTCAACATCCTGCTGCAGGTGCTCGACGACGGCATCCTGACCGACGGCCTCGGCCGCCGCGTGGACTTCCGGAACACGATCATCATCATGACCTCGAACATCGGGGCGCGGGACATCAAGAACCTGGGTAAGGGGATCGGCTTCAGCGCCAGCTCGGAGACGTTCAACTACCAGACGATGAAGAGCACGGTGGAGGACGCGCTCAAGCGGGTCTTCAACCCCGAGTTCCTCAACCGCATCGACGACGTGATCGTCTTCCATCCGCTGGAGAAGAAGCACATCTTCGAGATCATCGACATCATGTCGGAGGAGCTCTTCCGGCGGGCCGAGGATCTGGGCATCGAAGTCGACCTGCAGCCTTCGGCGAAGGAGTTTCTCGTGGAGAAGGGCTACGACCCGCAGTTCGGCGCCCGCCCGCTGCGCCGGGCCATCCAGAAGTACGTCGAGGATCCGATGGCGGAGGCCATCCTGGGGAACAACCTCCAGGAGGGCGATGCCATCAAGATCACGTACGACGCGAAGGAGAAGGAGAACGAGCTGCTCTTCGAGGTGAAGAAGGCGAAGAAGACGAAGGCCCGGGCCAAAAAGGCCGACGCCAAAGACGAGGCCCCCGAAGAATCGCCCGAGGCGGCCGAAGAAGGCGCCAAGGAATAGCACTCCGGCTCCGACCGCAGACGACGCGCCCCGCTGATGGCTTCATCGGCGGGGCGTTTTTTTCTGGGGTATGGGGCCGGTCAGGCGTCCCGGCGCAGCCGCGCACCGAAGGCCCCGTCGATGCCGTGGCGGTGCGGGAGCGAGGCGAAGTAGCCCTCCGGCGTACACAGCGCGGCCGGCACGAAGGCGGCGGCAGGTTCGAGGCGGAAGCCGGGATGCCGCTGGAGAAAGGCCGCCACCTGCGCCTCGTTTTCCTCCGGCTCGATGGTGCAGGTGCCGTAGACGAGCACCCCGCCGGGGCGGACGAGCCGGGCCGCGGCGTCCAGCAATTCGGCCTGGAGCCGGGTAAGCTGCGTGAGTTCCTCGGCGGTGCGCTGCCAGCGGAGGTCAGCGCGCCGGGCAAGGACGCCGAGGCCGGAGCAGGGCGCGTCGAGCAGCACCCGGTCGGCCGGAGGCAGGTCGGCGCGCTCCGGCAGGGTGCGGAGGTCGGCCGCCTCGGTGCGGAGGCACGAGAGGCCGTGCGCCGCGGCAGCCTGGGCCACGAGCCCGATGCGGTTCGGATGCCGGTCGAAGGCCCACACCTGTCCGCGGTCCTGCATGCGGAGGGCAGCGTAGAGGGCCTTCCCTCCCGGCGCGGCACACCCGTCCAGGATGACCTCGCCCGGATGCGGGTCGAGCAGGCGGACGATCAGCCCGGCGCTCTCGTCCTGCACGGCGCAGAGGCCGTCGGCCAGGAGGCCGGTCTGCATCACCGGCTGGAGCTTCGGCACGCGCACGAAGTCGTCGAGATACGGTGAGGGCGTTCCCTCGATGCCCTGCTCCCCGAGCCGCTGCCGAAACGCCTCCGGGGTGGTACGCAGCGTGTTGACGCGCAGCCCGTACGAGGGCCGGGCGTTGTTCCAGGCGAGCAGGGCCGCCGTTGCCTCCGGCCCGAAGCGCGCCAGCCAGCGGCGCACCATCCAGGTGGGGTGCGAGAACCGGATGGCGAGGTCGCGCGCGGCATCGCCCGTGTCCGGCTCCGGCAGGGGGCCCCGGTGGCGCTGCACGGCGCGGAGCAGCCCGTTGACGAGCCCGGCCACCTTCGGGTGCACGTGCCCCTTGGCCAGTTCGACGGCCTCATGGATGGCCGCGTGGGGCGGTGTCTGGAGAAAGAGCAGGTCGTACAGCCCGATCCGCAGCACCTGGCGAAGCGCCGGATCCAGCCGCTCCGACGCGCCATGATAGAAGCGGTTGATCAGGAAATCCAGCCAGCGCCGCCAGCGCGTGACGCCCGCCACGTACTCCGTCGCCTGCCGCTCCTGGCGCGCATCCAGCCCCGCATCGTCCCCGACGAGGCCGACGTAGGCGCCTTGCTGCTCGATGCGGTTGAGTTGACGCAGGGCGACCAGACGAACGGGCGTGGGCATGAACGGACGGGGCAATGGGGAAACGAATAGCGATCACAGGGGCTCGGAAAGCGGCCGGGGAGGGCCGTGCCGGGGGCAGCTTCCTTGCGATTCGTGCAGAACGAAGCACGCCCCCCTCTACCCGACCCCTTCGTCTTCTGATCCCTCCTCTCACCCGTTCCCGATAAAGCACATACACGACGACCTTCCCGAACCCCATCCGCCTGCCCGATGCGCCGCTGCTCGCTGCTGCTCCTGCTCGTCACGTTTCTGCCCGCCACTACCGCCCGGGCCTGGAAGCCCAGCACCCACGTCTACCTCGCCCTCCAGGCCCTCGACGAGATCACCGGCACGTCCGATCTCTTCGGGCACCCCAAGGCGGCCAACACGATCGTCATCTACCGCGTCAACTACCAGACCGGTAAGGTCCTTGAAAAACTCGGCGAGTACGAGGCCGACGGGGCGCTCGTCGAGGCGCTGGACACCCACCGACGCGAGTTCATCATGGGCGTGCTCGGCCCGGACGCGTATCCCGACATCGCCACCGGGCAGATGCGCACCCACGTACGCCACCCGGTCTACACCGACCGCTGGCTCCAGTACCTCTGGGATCAGGCGCAGGGCAAGGACGAAGCCATCACGGCCTTCGTCATGGGCTACCTGAATCACGCCGCCGGGGACATGTTCATGCACACCTTCATCAACCACTACGCGGGCGGGCCGTGGGCGAACGACTTCACGCGCACCGATCTCAACAACCCGCTCAACTTCAACGGCGCCCGGCACGTCATCGTCGAGAGCTACATCGGCCAGCGAGCCCCGGCTCTGCCGCCGAGCGCCTACGACCTCGGCCAGGAGCCGGTCCCGGTCCTCCGGGAGTTTCTCTACAAGCACCTCGCCGACGCCCGGGCCGGCTCGTTCTTCGGCGACGCGGTGATGCCCGTCAAACCCCTCCTGGGCTCCGTCAACGGCGACATCGACTTCGAGGCCTCCGTGCCGCGGGCCTTCGGCAACCTGCGCAACGGGCTGTCCAACTACCTCTTCGTCGTCGACACGACGACGGCCGGGTTCGACACACGCATCCAGGCCTTCTTCGCCGATGCCGCCGAGCGGAGCTGCCCCACCGGCGTCACCTGTAGCAGCCCGATCACAGAGCAAACCCCTGCGTGCACCGCGGCGTGCGCGGCGGCGGCGGCCCAGGCCGCGCCCTTCGAGGCGCAGAAGACGGCCTACCTCGCCGCCAACAGCGGCCCCTACACCTTCACCCGGGCATGGATCGCCGACATCGACGAGGGCCTGCGTGCCTGGATCGACCTCAACCATCAGATCGCCCAGAAGCTCATCTTCCACGCCGACGGCGCCTCCGACCTCCAGGGCGCTCGGGAGCTGGCCACCACCTATCGTAACGAGCACCTGCTGTCGATGCTGGGCGCGCCGGATGTGGTCGGGCAGTACCTGGGCTTCACCCAGGCGATGAAGGAGATGTACCTGAAGGACTTCGAGGACGTGATGCGGCTGCTGGAGGACAACCTCGTCCACATCTTCTTCCGCGTGCTCTACGACATGACGCCGGAGGAATTCCAGGAGATGTACCTCAGCCCCCAGGCCGTCTTCGACGACCTCATTCCCCTCCCCTACACCAGCGAAGACGGCGACGTCGCCCAGCCCATCACGCTCAAAACGCTGAACCGTACTCTCCTGGGCATCGACGACGACGCGTACGACTTCCCCGCGCGCACGTGGGACCCGATGGCGTTCGAGCCGGCCTATAACACCCTCCTCATGACCAAGCTGATGCTGCTGAGCGAGGCCGGCGCCCGGAACCTGTTCGCCGATCTCGGCGCGGATTGCTCCGACCCGGACGCCTGCCGCCTCGACGGGCCGGTGATGCTCGGCTTCATGCGCTCGCTGGACGAGGACAACCAGTGGCTGCCGGACCGGGAAAACCTGGACGATCCGTTGTTCGGCCACCTCAAACATCCGCTCCAGCCGTTCGCCTTCGAGGAGTGCCTGCTCTACGGGCAGCTTTTCAAGCGGCAGATCGGCGAGTACGAGGGGGCCGGCTACACCGGCCCCGACGGCCGCACCGCCGACGCCCGGCCCTGCGCACCCATCGCGCCGCTGGCGGCTCCCATCGTCACCCCGGCCGGCGGCACGTTCGATGCCCCGCAGGAGGTGACCATCACGCACCCGGACGACGACGTCGAGCTGTACTACACGCTGGCCGTCCCCGGCGTGGAGGTCGAGCCGATCCAGCCGACGGCGAGTTTCAACGACAGCCGTGTACACCTCTACGAAGCTCCCTTCTCCATCTACCCGCCTCTGGACCCGAGCCAGCTCCCGCTGACGCTCCGCGTGAAGGCCTACAAGCCCGGCTACCTGCCCAGCGAAACCGTGGTCCACGCCTTCGACGTGGATGCCCGCCTGGCAACGCCGGTGCTCTCCCACGCAAGCGGCGAGTACCTGGAGCCGTTCCGTGTGAGTGTGACGCTGCCGAACGACCCGGGCGGCTCGGGGATCTACTACACCCTCACCGGCAAGGACCCGGACTACAACGACACCGCCTACAGAGGCCCCCTCCAACTGCCCCGGGGCGAGCACACCCTGAAGGTCGTGGCCTACCGGCCCGGGTACGTTCGCAGCCAGATCGCCGAGGCGTCGTACCGCGTCTTCGCCCCGAGCGAGGTCACCCGCGCCGAGCCGCCGTTCTTCACCTCGCCGCGCGGCTCGGGCCGGTACACGACCCGCGTCGACCTCGCGATGGACACCCACACGCAGGGCGGCACCATCCGCTGGACCATCGGCCAGGACCAGCTACCCGCCATCGACCCGTCCGAAACCCTCGGCAGCACCTACACCGAGCCGATCACCCTCGGCAAGGGCAACTGGTTCATCCGCGCCATCACGATCAAAGACGGGCTCTTTCCGAGCGAGATCGCCCAGATCAACGTCAACGTCGTCGACCCCCTCGGCACCACCGCCCCGCCGACGGTGCGCCCGGCCGGGGGCGTCTTCCACAACGACGTCGAGGTGCAGCTCGTCAGCGCGGTGACGTTCGTCGATAACCAGGGGCAGACGGTGGTCGACTCGTCGGGCCTCCAGTTGCAATACACCCTCGACGGCTCGGATCCCGACATCAATCCTTCCTACAATCCGCTTGCCAACCGGCGCTATCTCCGGCCGTTCACGCTGCGGCGCTCGGCCACGCTGCGAGCCCTGGCTTACCGCACGTTCTTCCCCATCAGCGAGATCACCGAGGTGACCTTCGACCTGGTCTGTGCCACACCCACGATCGCACCGGGCGCGGGCCGCTACTACGACGCCGTCCAGGTGAACCTCACATCGATCACGGAGAACGCGACGATCCGCTACACGCTCGACGGCAGTGAGCCGACCGAAACCTCGACGCGGTACGACGGCCCGTTCTCCCTGACCGAGAGTGCCACCGTACGCGCCCGTGCCTATAAGAACGGCTACACCTTCAGCGACATCGCCACCGCCAACCTGCTCGTCACCCCGAGCGCACCGCCCGTCATCACCCGCCAGCCGACTCACGTCGAGGCCGTCATCGGGTCGACGGCGCTCCTTGCCGTGCAGGCTGCCGGCACGCCCGAGCCCACGTACCAGTGGTTCTTCGGCGAGACGCCGATCGACGGCGCCACCGACGACACACTGCGCATCGCGAACGTGACCAGCGCCCGGGCCGGTTCGTACCGGGTGAGCTTGACCAACCCCGCCGGGGCCGTGACATCCCAACCCATCACCCTCGCCGTCGTGCCCGAACCGGTCGCCCCGGCGATCACACAGGATCTGCCGGACACGCTGGTCGTGAAGGCCCAGGATCCCACCCTCTTCGGGATCACGGCCACGGGAACCCCGACGCCGACCTACCGCTGGTACCGCAACGGTCAACTGCTGCCTTCACAGACCGGCGCCACCATCTCCTACGCCCGGGCCGACCTGCCGCACGCCGGCACCTACATGGTGGTGGCCCGGAACAGCGCCGGGGCCGACAGCAGCCGGGTGATGCAGCTGGTAATCCGGCTCGCCACCAACGTCAGCGCCGTCGGGGACGATGAGGTGCCGACCACGTTCGAACTCGGCCAGAACTACCCGAACCCCTTCAACCCGCGAACGACGATCCCCTTCGCCGTGCCCGAGCCGTCGCACGTGCGGCTGACGCTCTACGACCTGGCCGGGCGGCAACTCGCCGTGCTGCTGGACCGCCACTTCGCGCCGGGTCGTTACACCGCCACCTTCGACGGCAGCCGCCTCGCCAGCGGTCTGTACTTCTACCGGCTGGAGACCCGGGACTGGGCGGAAGTGAAAAAGCTGATGCTGGTAAAGTGACCAGGGGCTACTGCTCGTCGGCGCAGCACCGGAAGCCGGTCGAATAATCGTGGTAGGCGCGGCCGTGCGCCGTGGTCCGGTACAGGCACCCCGCCCCGTTGATCCGGGCGTCGACGTAGAAGCCGCCGCGGAACGTCCCCCCGGCGTCGGCGACCCATTCGTGCAGGTTGCCGTGCAGGTCGAACACCCCCTCGGCCGACATACAGACCGGGTGGGTGCCCGTCGGGGCCAGCCCATCGGGCAACTGGTTCAAGCGCGGGTCGTTCATCTGCCGGGCCGACCAGTCGGCGTCCTCTCCGAAGAGTTCCACGACGGGGTGTACGGCGCGGCCCTCGTTGCACGCGCCCGGCAGGTAGGTATCGCCATAAGGGTAGGTGGTCCCAGACGGCCCCTGGCAGGCACGGAGCCACTCGGCGCTCGTGCACAGCCGCTTCCCGGCCGCCCGGCAGGTGCGCTCCGCCACGTCTGCGCTGATGTATCCCTGGGGGATGACCTCCGGCGCCGTCCGCGCCACCCCTGCCGTGGGCACGGCGAAGGGCGACTGATCCGCGAGGTGGGCTTCCCACCGGTCGATGCAGAAGCCCTCGACGTGGGCCATGCCGGCGGGACAGGGGCCGGCATCGGTGTCGGCCACGACGGCGCAGGCGGCATCGAAGACGTAACCCGCCTGTCCCGGCACGGCGCCCGTGGGGATGCCGTCGCCATGCTGCAAATGGGCGGGCACCTCTTCGGCGCGGGCATACTGGAGCACGAAGGCGCTGCCATCGGTGGTGTGGCACAGCGCCACACCGTCCGGCGGGCCCTCCGGCTCCGGCGGCGGGTCCTCCAGGCTACCGCTCCCGCTGCAGCCGGCCAGCAGCAGGATCACCCCGCCGAGCCACCGCCACACCCATCGCCCGGCGTGCGGGGCGGACCAGAAACGCACCGCCGAATCACAGACACCCGGCGGTGAGGAGCAACTGCCCGCGCTCACGCCCCCCGTCCCTTCGGATCGGGCCCGTACCGGTTGGCACCCGGCGTGCCGTCCTGGAGCGTGAAGATCAGCAGGATGAGCGAGCCGATGATCGGGATCAGCCCAAGCAGCACCCACCATCCGCTCCGGTCCGTATCGTGGAGCCGGCGTACCGTCACGGCCAGGCTCGGCAGGGCATGCGCCAGCACGAACAACGTGCTGATCAGCCCGACGGCGGCCTCGTCCACATACGTGCCGATCATCACATCGACGACGAGCAGCAGCAGGTAGAGCAGGATCAGCCACAATCCGTAGAGCCAGTATTCCTTGCGTCGGGCCCGTCCGCGGAAGACCGCGTACTTCCGCAGGGCCTGAAGATACCAGGTCATGCGTCGCGCAGCGGGTTGACACAGAGGGTTCGAACGGGGACGAACCTACGCACGCCGGTGCTCACATGCCACGGTCTGCCCGACCGGAATGCGCTCCGTCGGCCTCAGCCGGCCATGAGCGGATCGACCGGCTCGCTGTGGCCGTCCGGGTGGTGGTCATCGTGCGCCTCGGGCTCCAGATGCGCCGTGACGTGGACCTCATCCTCCGGGAAGAGCCGCTGCAGGGCTTCCTCGACGGCGTTGGCGCGGGCGTGGGCGTCGGTGAGTTGCAGATTGTCCGGAAACAGGAGATGCACCTCGACCCAGCGGCGGTCGTTGACGCGGCGGTGACGCAGCTGATGGAACCCGCTGATCCGGCCGGCCGCTACGGCCCGTTCCAGTTCGGCCAGGATGGCCCGCGTATCGGCGGCATCGGCCTTTTCCATGAGCCCCTCGTAGGCCCGGCGGAACAGCTGCGCGCTGGTCCAGAGCACGTGCAGCGCCACCGCGATGGCGAGCGCGGCATCGAGCCAGAGCAGCCCGGTCAGCCACGCCAGGGCCACACCGGCCACCACGCCCAGGCTCGTCCACATGTCCGCCAGCACATGCTCGCCGTTGGAGATCAACACGAGGCTGTTGTGGCGCCGCCCCTGCCGCTTCAGGTAGAGCCCGAGCACGAGGTTGACCGCGGCCAGCCCGGCGATCAGCAGCAAGCCGGCGCCGAGCTGCCGGAGTTCGACGCCGTCGATCAGCGCGCGGACGCCGGTGTAGAGGATGCTGAGGCCGGCGGCCAGGATGAACGTGCCCTCGACGGCCGCCGTGAGGTACGCCATCTTGCCGTGCCCGTAGAGGTGCTGCGCATCGGGCGGCTGAAGCGCATACCACAGCCCGAAGCTGACGAAGAGCGTCGCAACGATGTGCACGACCGACTCGGCGGCGTCCGAGAAGATGGCGGCGCTGCCGGTGAGGGCATAGGCCGCCAGCTTGCCTACGAGCATGAGGAGCGACGCCGCCAGGCTCACGCCCATCGCCCGCTGGCGCGGGTCCTGCAGGTTATGTCGCAACCGCTCGATCATCGCGTCTGCGAACGAGACACGGGCGGGTGGGTTCTGCCCCTCCCCATTCTTCAAGGTTTAGCCCGACCTACGCGAGATGACGGGATGAGGGGATCGGGGCGTGTGCAGCGAGGGACGGGCCGGGCCGTGCCGGGCTTTCCCGCACGGGCCGCATCCGGGCCGCACCGGTTGACATTCGACGGCGGCACCGCGTAGTTCCACGCGACCGCCGTTCTTCGTCCTCCCCCTGCCCAACCGGCACGCCGTCATGATCCGACTCGAACACATCGGCATCGCCGTCCGCGATGCCGCAGCCGTCGCCTCGCTGTACGAACAGCTGCTGGGCCACGGCCCCTACAAAGCCGAAACCGTCGAACGCGAGGGCGTCCGCACCCACTTCATCCAGGCCGGCACGGCCAAGCTCGAACTCCTGGAAGCCCTCGGCCCCGACTCCCCCGTGGCGAAGTACCTGGAGCGGCGCGGAGAAGGGCTGCATCACCTGGCCTTCGAGGTCGACGACATCCACGCCGAGATGCAACGGCTGCGCGACCTCGGCTTCACCCCGCTCAGCGACGAGCCCCGCCCCGGCGCCGACGGCAAGCTCATCTTCTTTCTCCACCCGAAGCAGACCCACGGCGTCCTGGTCGAGTTCTGCCAGTCCGTCGATGCGGGCTCTTGAGGCGCCCGCATACTACCATATCTTCAATAACGCGGCACCGTCTTGACACTCACCGTGCCAGTGGGTACCATGGCCCCACATCATGCCTGCGCTGCCACCCTGGCATGACCGTACACCATGGAAGCCCTTTCTTGATGGCATGAAAGCCCTTTCGTCTTCCGCTGAAACGCGCCGTCTGGCCCTTCCTGCCAGCGAAGAAGACGAGGTACTGCGCAAGGTCATCTAGCCACAGGCACCCTTCCCGGAACCGCCGCGGCCTCCATCTCGGCCCCGCTCTACGAGCCAGGTACACCACACCCCGTAACCCGACCCTGCTTTTGCACCCTATGTGCAAAAAAACCTGCACCTTCGCCCCTTTTCGCCCCTTTTCGCCCCATCGGCCACGCCCACGTGAAACCATGCAGGTGCCGTCCTGCCGGACGTGTCCAGGAAGCATGCAGGCATGGGGCATGAACCACGGGTTCGTACGGCCCTGGCGCCAACCGGGTGAACGGCTGCCGACTTCACGATCTCCCGGTGGGCGCTGAGTGGGTTGCCGCCGGCAGACCGCCTTTTTGCGTCCCGGCGAGAGAACCGGGCCTCCTTCGTCATCCGACGGATACGGCCGATGCCGTTCCGTTTTCCACATAACGCTTCCCTTCCCTCCCAACATCACCCGCTAAATCCATGAGAACATCGGTACTGCTATTATTCGCGGTGGCCCTGCTGCTCGGTGTAGCTCCGGCACGCGCCCAGACGGGCAAGATCGCAGGAACCGTCACCGATGCCCGCACCGGACAGCCCCTCCCCGGCGTCAACGTGGTCATCGAAGGCACGACGCAGGGGACCACGACGGACGTGAACGGCTTCTACACGATCGTCAACGTTCGTCCGGGGACGTACGACGTGCGGGCCTCCTTCATCGGCTTCACCCCGGTCGTCCGGCAAAACGTGCAGGTGAACATCGACCTGACGGCCGAGGTCAACTTCGAGCTCCAGGAGGAAACCGTGGGGCTGGAAGAAGTGGTCGTCTCGGCGGAGCAGGAGGTCGTCAAGCGGGACCTGTCGGCCAGCCGGGTAGACATCACGGCAGAGCAGATCCAGAACCTGCCGGTGACGGACGTCAACCGCGTCGTGGGTTTGCAGGCCGGGGTGCAGGGCCTCAACATCCGAGGCTCCGGGGCGGACCAGGCCGCCTTCATCATGGACGGGTTCAACCTGGGCACCCGACGCGACAACACCCCCTACACAAACATCAGCTACGCCGGCGTCGAGCAGATCCAGATCCAGTCCGGCGGCTTCACGGCCAAGTATGGCGACATGCGCTCCGGGATCGTCAACGTCGTGAACCAGGAAGGCCCCCGGGACCGCTACACGATCAACCTGTCGGCGAGCTATAGCCCGGCCACGGAGAAGTACTTCGGCATCTCCCCGAGCGATCCCAATTCCTACTGGATGCGGCCCTACACCGATCCGGACGTGGCGTTCGTAGGCACGGAAAACGGTACGTGGGACGAGATGATGCAGCAGCAGTATCCGTTCTTCCAGGGCTACAACAGCCTCGCCGCGAACCTGGCCTCGGACGAGGATCCGACCAATGATCTGACGCCGGAACAGATTCAGGCCCTCTTTCTGTGGGAGCACCGCCGGGATCTGACGGCTCAGAAGCCCGACTACGTGATCGACGGCGGCCTCGGCGGGCCGGTCCCGCTCATCAGCCGCTACCTGGGGGATCTGCGCTTCTTCACCACCTACCGCCAGGCCGAGGATCAGTACATCATCCCGCTGCCGACGGACGGGCGCAAGGAGTGGAACTATAACCTGAAGCTGACCTCCAACATCACCCCGGCCATGAAGGTGGTCTTCAACGGCATGTGGGCCAACTCGTTCGGGACTTCCACGGAGGACCGCGGCGGCACCACACGCATCATCGGCACGGAAAACACCGTGCAGGACGGCACCGGCTCCACGTTCCGCTACAATCGCCCGGAAGACTGGATGTTCGGCACGGGGGCTCGCTCCATCTCGGACATCGACACGAAGATGTACGGGGTGTCGTTCACCCACACGCTGAGCCCGACGACCTTCTACGAGGTGAAGCTGCAACGCACGCAGGAGAACTACTTCACGCGCCCGCCCCGCACACGGGACGAAACCTGCCTGACGCAGCTCAGCGACCCGGCGTTGAACAGCATCCTGCAGCCGGCCATCAACAACGGCTTCTGCATCGACGAGTCGCCCTTCGGCTGGAAGTATGAAGGCGCCACGTCCTTCATCAACAACATGCGCATGGGCGGGCACTGGGCCGAGTTCCGCGACACGAGCGAGGTCGTGCAGTACCAGATGCGGTTCGACTACACGAGCCAGGTCAACCGCACCAACCTCATCCAGGCCGGCGTCGAGTTCAGCGTCACGCCGCAGGACATCAACTTCGGCTTCGTCGACCAGCTCATCAACCCGGACGACATCTACTCGAGCTGGAACGAAACGGAGTACTACGCGGCGATCTACGTGCAGGACAAGCTCGAATTCCAGGGCATGATCGCCAACCTGGGGCTGCGCCTGGACTACATGGACCCCAACACGGAGTGGTACGTCATCGACGACCCCTACAGCGACGCCTTCCTGGGCAAGAACATCGACGAGTTCGATGAGATGCTGGGCGGCAAAAAGCCGGTAGATCCGCAGATCCGCCTGAGCCCCCGGCTGGGGGTCTCCTTCCCGGTAACGGCGGCGAGCAAGCTGTATTTCAACTACGGCCACGCCTACCAGCGGCCGAAGCCGCAGGAGCTCTATCGGCTCTCCCGGGCCTACACGAACGACGGCGTCTTCCACATGCCGAACCCGCGGAACCCGATGCAGCTCACCATCCAGTACGAAGCCGGATACGAGCAGAGCTTCCTCGACCAGTTCCTCGTCCGCATTGCCGGCTATTACAAGGACGTCCGCAACCAGCCGCGCCAGGTGGCCTACATCAGCCGCGACGGGCTGGTCAACTACACCGTGCCGGTGGCCGACAGCTACGCCGACACGCGCGGCGTGGAAATCAGCCTCTTCAAAAACCGGGGCGACTGGGTCCGCGGCTTCCTGAACTACTCCTACATGGTCGACTCCGGCGGTGCCTTCGGCTTCCCCTCGTTCCGCGAAAACCGCGTCGAACAGCGGCGTTACGAGGAGAACACAACGGACTACTACCAGAACAAGCCACTCCCACGACCCTACGCCCGCTTCAACCTCGAATTCATCAGCCCGGTCGACTTCGGCCCCGAAGCCGGAGGGTTCCATCCGTTCGGGGACTGGCGGCTGTCCTTCCTGGGTGAGTGGAAGAAAGGGGAGTATTTCACCTTCACCGGGGGGCAGACCACCGTCCGTGGCATCGAGAACAACATGTACTGGAAGGCCTACCGCAACGTGGACCTGCGCATCAGCAAGAATCTCGACATCCCGCAGGGCAACCTCCAGCTCTATGCCGACATCCGCAACGTGTTCAACATCAAGAACTTCAACGCCAGCGCCTTCAGCGACGGGCAGGACTTCAACAGCTACATCAACTCGCTGCGCCTGCCCAAGGAGATGGTCGAAGGCTGGGAAGAGTTCTACGCGCAGCAGGACGAGAACGGCAACCCGATCTACGGGAACGACATCCCCGGCACGCTGGACAAGGATTACATCAACGACCCGAACTACTCGTCGTTCTGGTACCTCTTCCCACGCCGGGTCTTCTTCGGCATGCGCCTTTCCCTGTGACGGGGAGCCCGGGGTCGCCCCGGCGGCCCGGGCCCGTGCGACCGACACCGAACTTCCATAGCCCACGTTGATGAACATGTTTGATAGAACACGCACCCTCGCCATCCTGCTGCCCCTGGTCGCCTGGCTCTTCCTGCCGGGCGTCTCGCGGGCGCAGTTCAAGAACAAACCCCTGGCCGTCGGCAACCTCGTCTACCAGTACAGCGAAGTCGGCGGCGAGCGCGAAGGCTGGTACAGCGGGCGCAGCCTGCGCTGGCCCCGCATCCTGGCCCAGGACAACACCCGCGTCAACGTCGTCTGGATCGGCGCCCGCAACGTCCAGCGGGCCGACGGGCAGACGCAGGACTACATGGTCGTCCACGTCGGGCCGCGCGTCAGCGGCGCCGGCGAGATGTTCCCGATCGAGTTCCGCACGGTGAGCCGCTTCGAGCCGCCCACGGTGACGGTGAAGCTGGGCTCGGGGCAGGAACTCGAAAGCACGGACTACTTCGTCGACAACGACGCGGTCAACCCCAACCTCCCGGCGGACCGCATGATCTACACGGAGGTCAACACGGCCCTGGGCATCACCATGAAGCGCCGGGCCTACGCCTTCGGGCAGGAGTACAACGACAACTATCACATCCAGGAGTTCGTGCTCATCAACACGGGCAACATGGATGACGATGAGGAGATCGAAGTCGAACAGACCCTCGAAGGGGTCTACCTCCACTTCCAGAAGCGGTATCAGCTCGCCGAGTTCTCCTACCATCCGGGCGGGCCGGACGGCTGGGGGGCCAACGTGATGAATGACATCGTGGGCGATGGCATGGAAGACTACGAGGTGGACTTCCGCGCCCAGTACACCTGGCTCGGCAACGCCCGCAACGCGGACGCCGCCACCTTCGACGAAGCCGGGTACCCGATGCTGGCGCCGCTCGACTGGTCGCAGCCGAGTGACAGCTCGGGCCGCCTGACGGTGCCCCAGTTCGTCGGCACCGTCACGCTGCATGCAGACACCTCGCCCTCGGACCGCACCGACGACCCCGCCCAGCCCTCCTCGACCGGCCACATCGACTCGGACGCGCCGATCCTCTCCGGCAACGACGCCTTCGACTCCGACCGGAGCCGGGCGGACTACCTCGGCGCCATCGAAGTCGGGCACATGTACCCGCACCACGCCGACATCGTGGACCCGGACGGCGACTTCACCGAGCAGGACGGCACGCCGCAGCTCGGCAAGGCCGGCGGCTACTCGTCGATGTACAGCTACGGCCCCTACACACTCGCCCCCGGCGACAGCGTGCGGATCGTCATCGCCGAGGGGGTGGACGGTCTGGACCCGTACGAGGCGTTCGTCGTCGGCAGCGAGTTCAAGCGCCTGGCCAACCACCGGCGGGACCAGATGACGCCCGAACTGGCGCAGACCCCCAACATCACCTACCGCGGGCTCACGCTGAGCAAGAACCAGTGGTGGTTCAGCGGCAAGGACTCGCTGTTCCAGACCTTCCAGCGCGCGCTGGACGTCTATGCGGCGAGCAATGAGATGACGACCTATCCGATCCCCGCCGGGCCCCTGCCCCCGCGTGTCTTCCGCGTCGAGTCCGGCGTGGACAACGTCAACCTGTCCTGGGAGCTGTATCCCGAGGCGGAGACGCCGGCGGGCTTCGAGCTCTACCGCGCCCGCACCTACGTCGAGGGGCCGGCCGATGACGGCTTCCGCTACACGTGCATCGCCGGGTGCCCGGGCACGCCGGAGCTGGGCCCCTCGGCCCGCAGCTTCAGCGACCCGCTGCCGCGCGGCATCGAGCAGTACTACTACCTCCAGGTCGTCAGCAACGAGGTGACGCCGGCAGGCGCCGTCGGCACCCCCGCCGGCGTCCGGCTCAAGAGCAACCGTTACTACACGCAGACCTGGGATCCGGCCTCGACCTCCCGCGGGCCGGGAGCGACGACGTCGTCCTTCAAGATCGTCCCCAACCCGCTCAACATCGCCGCCAACGAGTCGGTCCGCTACACCCGCGGCAACACCGCCGACCGGATCGGCTTCCTGGACATCCCGGGCAACTGCACCATCCGGATCTATACGGAAACCGGCGAGCTCGTCAAGACGATCGAGCACACCACCGGTACCGGCGACGAATACTGGAACCTGACGACGGACTCGCAGCAGGTCATCGTCAGCGGGCTGTACATCGTCGTGGTCGACAACCACGACGACGGCAGCCGCGCCATCAAGAAGTTCGTCGTCATCCGCTAATCCGATCCGTTGCCTCCGGCAGATCTCGGATCTCAAGCTACGGTTTCCCCATGAAGACTTACTTTCTCTATACGCTGCTCGCTGCCTTATCGCTGGTGCAGGTGCAGGCGGTGTACGGACAGGACTCCGGCACGGCTGACAACCCCCGGGAGAAACGCGCCCAGACCGGGCTGCAATTCCTGAGCGTCTCGATGAGCCCCCGGGCGGCCGCCCTCAGCGACGCCATGGTGGCCGTCGACCTCGGCTCGTCCATGGCGATGTTCTACAACCCGGCCGGCATGGCCAGCCTCCAGGGCGGAGACCTCGCCCTGGGTAATGTGCAATGGATCGCCGACATCGGCTTCAACGGCGGCAGCGTCGCCTACAGCCCGGCCGACGGTCAGTACGGCACCTTCGGCTTCACGGTCATGGCCGTCGACTACGGCGAACTGGAAGGCACCATCCGGTCGGACAATGAGATCGGGTACATCGACACCGGCTCCTTCAGCCCCACCGCGCTGGCTATCGGCATCGGCTATGCGACGTCGCTGTCGGACCGCTTCTCGATCGGGGGCACGGCCCGCTACGTGCGGCAGGACCTCGGCGACTCCATCATGGACGCGGACATGTCCTCGAAGTCCAACACGGTCAGCACGCCGGTCTTCGACTTCGGCGTGCTCTACCGGACGGGCTTCCGGAGCTTCAACATCGGTCTGGCCGTCCGCAATTTCTCGCCGTCGGTTACGTATGAGGAGGAGTCCTTCGAAGCGCCGCTCCTGCTGAGCATCGGGGCGTCGATCGATGTGATGGACCTCTCCAACACCGTCTCGGACGCTCACAGCCTGCTGGTGACGGCCGAGGCCGGGCACCCTCGCTCCTATAGCGAACAGATCCGGCTGGGCGGGGAATACCGCTTCATGAACCTCGTCTCGCTCCGCGCCGGCTACGTCTTCCCGACGGACGAGCAGGGCCTCAGCGCCGGAGCCGGGCTGAACCTGGAGCTGGGCGGCCTCCGCTTCGGGGCCGACTATGCCTACACCGCCTTCGGCGACCTCGGCAACGTCGACCGCCTCGGCATCCGGATCGGCTTCTGACCGGGGAAACGACCCCGGAACCTGCGGCCTCTGCCGCATGACGGCTGCGAGGCCCCGCCCGGATCCTTCGGGCGGGGCCTCCGTTTTGTGGCCCTGCGGACCATTCCCCCGGGATCCTCGCTCCTCCGTATGCACGCCCCTGCCCTCGCCCGAATCGGCCTGCTCCTGCTCCTGCTCCTGCCGGCGGCCGGGCCGGGCTGCCGTCCGGCCAACGACGCACCGGAATCGCCACGCCTCCGCCTTCCTCCGCCCTCTCCGGCGGCCGCCCGCTACCTGATCGAAGCACAGCACGCCTTCCGCCAGGGCAACTGGCAGGTCGCCCTGGCCCTCACCGACAGCGCCGAGCACCAGGCGCCCCCCGACCACCGCGCCTTCCGCGCCGACGTGGCCTTCCTCCGGGGCCGCATCTACGGCGATCTCAACCAGGTGGACCAGGCCGTCGCCGCCTATGAGCAGGTGCTCGCGCTCGACCCGACCTACCGAGGCGCCCGGCTGAACCTGGGCAACCTCGCCTTCCGCCGGGGCCGGCTGCGGGAAGCCCTGACCCATTACCGGGAAGAACTGGCGGTGCAGGATGACCCCCGGGTCCGGGTCTACATGGGCCACGCCTACGCCGAGTTGGGCCGGGTGGACAGCGCCCGGCAGGCCTACGAGCAGGCCCTCGCCCGGAACGACAGCCTGGCCGAGGCCCACATCCGCCTGGCCGTCCTGCTCGAAGACAATGGCGAGCTGGAGCAGGCGCTGGCCCGGGCCCGGCGCGCGCTGGCGCTGAAGCCAAACGACCCGGACTACCGCTACATCGCCGGCAACTTGCTGCTGCAAAACGGCCTCCTGGCCGAGGCCGAGGCCGAGCTACGCCGCACCATCGAGCAACAGCCCACGCACGCAAAGGCGCATTACAGCCTGAGTGTGGCGCTGGCCCGGCAGGGCCGGCAGGACGACGCGCAGCGCTACCTCGCCCGGGTCGACAGCCTCCGCCAGCTCGAAGAATCCCTCGACACGTTTCAGCGGCGGACCCGCCTCTACCCGGACGACCCGGCGGCCTGGGCCACCTACGGCTACGCCCTGTATCGCGCCGGCCGCCCGGCGGACGCCATCCGCCCGCTGCAGGTGGCCCTCCACCTCGGCCCCGGCAACCCCGACGTGCACGTCCTGCTGGCCAACGTGTACATGAGCCAGCGCCGCCCGCAGGACGCCCTCCCACACTACCAGGCCGCCGTGCAGCAAAACCCCGCGATGACCGACGCCTGGATCAACCTGGGCATCTGCCGCGCCCGCCTCGGCGATCCCGAAGGCGCCCGGCAAGCCTGGACCCGGGCACTGGACCTGGCCCCCAACCACCCGCAGATCCGGCAGTACCTGGCGAGCCTGCCGCCGACGCCGTAGCGCAACCTGAGCCAATGGGCCGATGCCTGTTATATCTGGGCCGATGCCTGTTATATCCGGTTGATTCGTTACGGTGTACTCCTCGTATATCGTTCACTTCGTCAGGATGATGCCAGCCCCAGCCCAGCTTGTCGGTCAGGGCGTTGAACCCGACCAGCACCGCATAGACCAGCAAGGTCGAGATCCAGGCGGACCACAGGGCAAAACCACGCAGCAGAAAAAGACCGGCATTGAGCATCATGCGCATCCGTTGGCCTTTCTCAGGCTCCAGTCGGAGGGACTTCGCAAAAGCAGGCGCGAACCCCATGATGCCCAGGAGCCAGACAGCGGTCAAGATGCAACATCCGGATTAAGCCAGATCGGTTCTTGCCCCATGTGGACGAGCCCTACTAACCGGTCTGCTCCTTCTTTTCGCCGGTGTTCTCCTGCGGAATCCATCCCATTATTTCAGCCAGGAAATTGCCTCCGATGAGTAGCATCACGATCAGGATTGTCCAGAGACGGGGTGGCCCGTAGGGCGAGACCAGGGCGATGGTGAGATAGACAGCAACCATGGCACCCAAAAGGCCCAGATTGTAGATCGTACGCAGCCGACGTCCCAGCTTCGGCTCATACTGAAGCGTCTTGTAATAGGCCGGCATCATCAGGAGAACTGCGAGTAGCCAGACGGCTGTCAGTTGCGCCGATGGATCGAGCCAGAGCGGTGGCATACCATCCATGATTCCCTCCTCTATTGATACTTCTTGCCGATAGGTTCGATGGTCACTCCTTCCGTCGGAGGGGCCCCTCCCGGATTGGGATTCCCTCCATCCCGACACATTTCAATACAATTGCCACGATCCAGCCCGATATTCCATGCGTCCGCGAGGGCGTTGATGTATCGACCTGTCCACGCAGCAAGGGCAACCCCTAAACTAACACCCCCGGTTATGCCGGCAAATACAAACCCAGGACCGAGGGTCGTAACTGTGTCGATAATGAATGTATCCACATTGTCATCCGCCAGTAGAGGCGGCGTTTTCAATCGACGTCAATTGGCCTCCTGACTCATGCCCCTGGAACGTTCGCCGGCTCGGACGTTGAACCCACCCGACTGTCCTGCTCCGCGATTGTGCGTCCGCCGTGTCTTCGCTGCTCGACGACAAGCTCGCCAACCTGCCCACCCGGCCGGGCGTCTACCAGCACAAAGACGCCTCCGGCAAGGTCCTCTACGTCGGCAAGGCCAAGAACCTGCGCAGCCGCGTCCGCTCGTACTTCCAGGAGAGCCGCCCGCGTGACGGGCGCATCCAGGCCCTCGTCAAAAAGATCGCCGACGTGGAGGTGATCGTGACCGACACGGAGGCCGAGGCGCTGATCCTCGAAAACAACCTCATCAAGAAGCTCAAGCCCCGCTACAACGTCAACCTGCGGGACGACAAGACCTACCCCTACATCTGCATCAAGAACGAGCGCTTCCCCCGCGTCTTCCCCACGCGGCGGGTGCAGAAGGACGGCTCGCTCTACTTCGGGCCGTACACGGACGTCAAGAGCATGCGCCTCCTGCTCGACGCCATCCGCTCGATCTTCCAGCTGCGGACCTGCTCGCTGCACCTCGCCCCGGAGCCCATCGCGGCCGGCAAATACCAGGTCTGCCTCCAGTACCACATCCAGAAGTGCAAGGGCCCGTGCGTCGGCTACCAGACGGAGGCGGACTACGACCGGACCATCGAGCAGATCAAGAAGCTGCTGCAGGGCAAAACGTCTGAACTGATCGAGCGGCTGGAAGCGGATATGCGGGCGCAGGCTGCGGCGATGCACTTCGAGGAGGCGGCTCGCCTGCGCGACCAGGTGCAGGCCCTCCGCACCTATTCCGAAAAGCAGAAGATCGTCAGCCCCGACTTCCTCGACCGCGATCTGTTCGCCCTCGCCATCGACCGGGAGGAGGACGTCGCCTGCGGGGTGCTGTTCAAGGTGCGCGAGGGCAAGATCATCGGACGCCAGCACAAGTACCTCCGCCGCCTGGAAGGCCGCTCGGACGCGGAGCTGATGCAGTCTTTCCTGGAGGATCACTACACCGAAACGACGTTCTTCCCCGAGGAAGTGCACCTCGCCTTCGAGACGGCCAACCCGGAGCCGCTGGAGGAGGTGCTGCGCGCCGAGCGGGGCAAGAAGGTGCCGATCAAAGTCCCCCAGCGCGGCGACAAGGCCGACCTGATGCGAATGGTCGAGGCCAACGCCCGGCTGCTGCTGGACGAGTGGAAGCTGCAGAAGGCCCGGCGCGAGGAAGGCCGCATCCCCCATGCCGTCCGGCAGCTTCAGGAAGCGCTGCGCCTGCCTCGCCTGCCCCGCCGCATCGAGTGCTTCGACATCTCCCACCTCGGCGGCACGGGCACCGTCGCCTCGTGCGTCGTGTTCGAAGACGGCAAGCCGCGGAAACGGGACTACCGCACCTACAAGATCCGCAGCGTGGACGAGGGTAAGCCCGACGATTTCCAGTCGATGCGCGAGGTCGTCGAGCGCCGCTACCGCCGGGTCCGGGAGGAAAACGGCCCCTGGCCCGACCTCGTCGTGATCGACGGCGGCAAGGGGCAGCTCTCCAGCGCCGTCGACGCCCTGGAGCGCGCGGGCATCGCCGGGGCGTTTCCCGTGATCGGGCTGGCGAAACGCCTGGAGGAAGTCTTCCTCCCCGGCGACCCGTCCCCCCACCACCTCTCCCGCGACAACGCCGCGCTGCACCTGCTCCAGCGCGTCCGGGACGAAGCCCACCGCTTCGCCGTCACCTTCCAGCGCAAACAGCGACAAAAGAAGACGCTACAGTCCGAGCTGACCGAGATCCCCGGCGTCGGCGAGAAGACGGCGCGGAAGCTGCTGAGCACGTTCGGCTCGGTCCGGCGCGTGCGGGAGGCCGATCCGGACGCCCTGGCCGAGGTCGTCGGCCCGGCAACGGCCCGGCGAATCGCCGACTACTACGCCGGCCACGGCGGTTGACGGGCAGACCGCCGGAGGATGACGCCTGGCGGACGGCGCCTGGCGAACGGCGCCTGGCGGATGGGTGCGCGGGGGGGCTGGTCCGGGCTATTCGGGGATGCGGCCTCCGCACACGAAGAAGTCGTCCTGCCGCCAGGCGCAATCCACGTCGGCGAAGCCGGCGCGCTCCATGGCCTTCATCTGCCGGTAGAGGCCCAGCGTGCCCACGTGGTCGGCCACGAAAAGATGACCGCCGCGGGTCAGGCTGTCCCGCAAGCCCTGGAAGAGCAGTTCGTACCGGCCATCGGCCTCGGCGCTCTCGACGTCCGCCCCCACGATCACGTGCAGCGCCAGCGAGGCGATGACGACATCGTACGGGCCGCCGGGCAGCGGCTCGCCGTCGGCGGTCACCCGGGCCTGCAGCAGCGTGACGTCCGGGCGGATCTCGCCGGTCTTTTCCTGCGCGATGGCGAGCAGATCCGGGTCCTCGTCGAGCAACGTGAGCTGCACGTCCGGGTAGTTCATCAGCACCATGAAGGCCGCATTGCCCGTCCCGCAGGCCAGGTCGCAGACGGTCGTGCCGGGCTCCAGCGGCGGCAACGCCGCGACGAGTTCCTCCAGCATGGGCAGGGCGAGGGGCATCCGGCGAGGGAGGTGGAGGTCATACCAGCGCCCGTGGCGCCAGAAGCCGCCACGGCGGCGCAGGTTTTCCCGCCAGTTGGGAGCCTTCATGAACGACCGGTCCGGGAGATCGAGAGGGGAAGCGAAACGTGCCGCGTTGCACCGCGGCCCCGCACGAAAGATCCGGCCGCCGCCCGGACGGCCGGGCCGCACCGGCGGGCGATCAGGCCGCCATCGGACGCGGGCCCGCCTCCCGGAAGATACCGTGGCGCGTGACGCGCCCCACGTACCGCCCCAGCACCCGCACCTCCTCGAACACGTCCGGCTCGATGCGGATGGTTTCGTATTCCGGGTTGGCCGGCTCCAACCGCAGGCCCTTCTCGTCGTGATAGACCCGCTTGAGCGACGTCTCGCCGTTGTAGAGCACCGCCCCGATGCCTCCGTCCGGGATGTCGTCGTCGATCAGCAGCACACAGTCGCCGTCTTCGATGCCGGCCTCCTTCATCGACTGCCCCGAGACGCGGATGGCAAAGATGCGGTCGAGGTTGGGGAAGAGCGTCTCCAGCGTGATCGTGTCCAGCTCGGCCTCGACGGCCTCCTGCAACCGCCCGGCGGTGATGTAGCCCCGCACCGGGATGCCCTTCGGCTCGGTATCCAGCACGTGCTCGTCGACCAGCCGGTAGCCGTCGTGGTCATCCTTGCGGAGATACCCCTTGCGATGCAGGGCCTGGAGGTTCTGCGTGACGCTGTTGGGCGAACGATACCCGAAGTGATCCGTCAACTCGCGATAGGTGGGCCAGACGCCCGTCTCGCGGATGTGCTGGATCAGATACTGCAGGAAGGCATGCTGCTTCGCGGTCAGTTTCTTGCGGCTCATGGGACAACCCTCTCTCCCAACGTGAACGGTACGGGCGAGATCTCCGCCCTGGCGACACATAGGCCACACAGTATAGCATGAGACGGCCGAAAAGGTCAAGGCCCCGGCTGTGGGCGGCTGGTTTCTGGCTGCTGGCTGTGGGCGGCGGGGTGTGGGCTGAACGCTGACGGCTGACCGCTGCCGGCTGAGAGATATAGTCAAATGTTGTGGATGAGGCCTTCAGGTAGCGCATCCTGTTGCTCGGTTCAAGCGGCCTGTCTGGCGGCATCAATTGGTTCGCCATCGACGAAGGTCACTCCGTGAAGGATCATCATAATCGTCTTGTAGCCGTCTAGTCGGTGCCAGTGCTTTTCGGCTTCTCGCACCAACTTGTAGACCATCGACAGGGCTGCTGCTCTGGATCCG
Organism: Roseithermus sacchariphilus; assembly: GCA_003285105.1. Taxonomy (GTDB): domain Bacteria; phylum Bacteroidota; class Rhodothermia; order Rhodothermales; family MEBIC09517; genus Roseithermus; species Roseithermus sacchariphilus. Next base: position 4,626,536 of record CP030158.1, read on the forward strand.
CAGCCCTTCGTCTGCCTGGTACGGTGCCGCACTGTTGCGAAGGTCGATTCGATCGGGTTCGTCGTCCGCAGATGCTTCCAGTGTGCCGCAGGGAAGTCGTAGAAGGTCAGCAGCACGTCTTGATCCTTGCGCAGGCACGCGACGGCCTTCGCGTACCGGTCGCCGTAGAGCGCCTCGAAGTCATCGAGCGCCTCGAGGGCCTCACGGCGCGTGGGCCTCACGGCGCGTGGGCGCCTGGTAGATCGCCTTCAGCTTCTGCTTGGCTACGCCCTGGAGCGACTTGGGCATCTTGTCGAGCACGTTGGCCGTCTTGTGTACCCAGCACCGCTGATGGCGTGTACTCGGGAAGACCTCCTCGAGAGCCGGCCAGAAGCCAAGGGCGCCGTCTGCGATGGCCAGCAGAGGCGCTTTCTTGAGCCCACGCCGCTTCAAGTCGAGCAACATCTCCTTCCAGGAGAGCTTGCTTTCTCGCTCGCCATCGAGCAACCCTACCAGTTCCTTGCGACCGTCGGCGGTTGCGCCCATCAAGACCAGCATACAAGGTCGCTCGGGTGTCAGGCGCACGTTGAAGTAGATGCCGTCCGCCCAGAGGTAGACGTAGTGCTTCTGCGACAGGTCGCGCCGGCTCCAGGCCTCGAACTCGGCCTGCCAGGCCTCTTTCAACCGGACGATGTTGGTCGGCGAGAGTCCCGAGGCCCCTTCGCCGAGTATGGCCGTGAGCGCTTCGCTGAAGTCTCCCGTCGAGACCCCTTTGAGGTAGAGCACCGGGATCAGCGCATCGAGCGAGGGACTACGTCGCAGATAGCGAGGCAAAATCGAGCTGGTGAAGTGGTGCCCTTCCCGGCGATCGTGGACCCGCGGCCGCTCAATGACAAGCGGTCCGGCACCCGTGACGATCTCACGAGCCGGCTGGCGACCGTTGCGTACGACGAGGCGGTGGCCATGCTCATCGCGCTGATCACGGTGGCGCTCAATGTAGGCTGCTACCTCGTCTTCAATGGCCTTCTGCAGCAGTTGCTGGGCACCTCGGCGCACGATCTCGTCGAGAACCGACCGGGCCTCTTCCTGCGCGTCTTCCTGCGTACGGGCCTCTTCCTGCGTACGGGCCTCTTCCTGCGTACGGGCCTCTTCCTGCGTACGGGCCTCTTCCTTCTTAAGCGAAAGAACAGTAGCTTGGTTGTGCATAAGGCGTGTCCTGGTTGTGCCCCATCGGGGCGGTTGATGTTAGCCGCAATCAGGATACGCCTTTTTGTGTTCTGCAGCGACGGCCAGGCCGCCTGCTCATCCACAACTTTCGATAATACCTCGACGGCTGACCGCTGACCGCTGACGGCTGAACACGCCCTTCCCCCTGGCCGCAGGCCAAGCAGGGGGAAGTCCCCCGAAGGGGGGAAGGGGGTCAGACCCGCCGCCGTGTCGCCAATCGCCCGGGGGCTACCCCTCCGTCGCTCCGCGACACCTCCCCTTCGCAAGGGGAGGATTGGATGGTTGCTACAACGTACGATGCCAGACCCTTCCCCCTCGCCGCAGGCCAAGCAGGGGGAAGTCCCCCGAAGGGGGGAAGGGGGTCAGACCCGCCGCCGTGTCGCCAATCGCCCGGGGGCTACCCCTCCGTCGCTCCGCGACACCTCCCCTTCGCAAGGGGAGGAGCTTCTGGCTGACCGCTGTGGGCTGACCGCTGACGGCTGACCGCTGACGGCTGAACGCTGACGGCTGAAGGCGCTGCTTCACGGCGATGGCGGCGGTGAGGAGCCGGCACGCAGCAGCTGCTCGATGACCCGGCTGCTGCGGTCGGGATAGGCTTCTTCGAGATGGAAGCGCAGATAGTCCGCCACCAGCCGGTCGAGTTCGCGGCCGACCTCGGGGGTGGCACGCATGCGCAGGACGGTGGCGGCGTCGGCCCGGGCGCAGATGGCGAAGGCACGGAGGGCGGCCCGTGAGGCGCGGCGAGCGGCAGGCGGCGCCTCCTCCAGCGGCAGAATGGCCCCGCTATCCAGCGCCAGCACGCCGCCTTCCTTGCCCACGGCCTCCACCCGCGCGCGGTCGATGTCCGGCGCGAAGCCCAGCACGGCCCCCAGCTTGAGCTGGAAGTGGGGTAGCAGATTTCGCGGTCGCTCGGAGGCGGCATCCAGGTGCCGCAGGGTATCCAGCAGCAGGTTGAACACGAGCGGGTTCTGCTCTTCCGGCTGCAACAGCGCCTGCACCAGCTCTACCATGCGCAGCCCGGCCGAGAGCTTCTCCAGGTCCTCCCCGATGCCGCGAAACACCTCCAGGTGTGTGGTTTCGCTGAGGGTTTGCAGCTCCCGCGTCGGTTTGTAATAGAAGAGGCACTGGATATAAGCCAGGGGCTGCAACGTCGCGCCGAATCGGCTCCGGGTGAGCCGGGCGCCCCGGGCCATCACGGCCACCTTGCCTTTCTCGCGCGTGAACAGCGTGACGATGCGGCTCGTCTCGCCGTACTTCATGCTGCGCAGCACCAGCGCGTCGGTTCGGACGATCATGGCCTCGTTCGTTTCCGATCCGGGCACCCGCCCTGCCCCCGGATCGCGCCCGCCTCCCGCCGGAGCATGGCACGCAGGTTATGTGGGCCGCGGATCCGGGTCTGGGGAAAGAGCACGTTCATTCCCTTCAGGCATCCAGGTTCGTCATGCATCGGCTCTACCGGCTCCAGATGCGGCTCAACCTCACCCGGCGTGAGGGCACGGCCCTCCTGACCTTCGGTGCGCTGCTGGCGCTCGGCCTGGCGGCCCAGGCGTGGCAGCACCGCCCACCCGCGCTGCCGGACGATGCCTACGCCGAGGCCGACCGGCTGTTCGCCGAAGCCGGCACGTTCCCCGATGCCCCGGACGCCCCCGGCCGGTCCTCCCCGCTGGCCGACGCCCCCGTCGTGCCGGCCCGGGCCGAGCGGCTGGACCTGAACACCGCCTCGGCCGACGAGCTGGAGCGGTTGCCCCGCATCGGGCCGGCGCTGGCCGCCCGTATCCTGGCCTACCGGGCTCGCCATGGCGGCTTCCGCCGGGTCGAAGAGCTGACCGCGGTGCCCGGCATCGGCGACAAAACGCTGGCGCGCCTGCACCCCTACCTCACCGTCTCGTCCGCCGCCTCGCCCGACTGAGCACCGCCGGCTCCATCGCCGGACGGCGCCTCCTGCGCACGCTGCCGCCGGCGTAGCTCCTCGTGCGTCCACCGCTCGCTCGCCTGCTCCTCCCGCTGCAGAAAACGGTATACCGGCATCAACAGGAGATACGCGAGCACCGCAAACCCGACGAGGGTGAGGATGATGATGAGGGTGAAATCCATGGGGCACCGAACCGGCTGAACGAAACGGATGTGGCTGATACGCCGGCCCCCCCGGCAGGTTTGTGCCCGAACGTGAAGCCCCTCCGAAGGAAAGGCCCCCGCCCGGCCCCTCATCCCGCCTGCCTCAGCGTCGACGCCGGAGCCCGCAGGCGCGGGCTTCGACAAATGTCGGCACGGCTTTCTCGACCTCGTTACATTAGGGCGGGATATGAAACCGGGAAACCGGATTCATACGTCCCGCCTCGCGTGTTTCGCTGCCCCGTTCCCCCTGCCTCGATCCGCCATGAACACCGCCGACCCCACCGAAGTCCGCATGCTCATCGTAGAGGACGACCCCGAACTGGGGATGGGCCTGCAGGACCTCTTCGAACTCAAAGGATACACCGTGGCGCGCGCCATGGAGGGCGAGCAGGCGCTACAGATGATGAGCATGCTGCCACCCTACGACGTGGTGCTGCTCGACGTGATGCTGCCCAAGAAAAACGGGTTCGATGTGCTGCGCGAGGCGCGCAAGGCCGGTGTCGACTCGCCCGTGCTGATGCTGACGGTGAAAGGGCAGCAGGAGGACAAGCTCCAGGCCTTCGGCCTTGGCGCCGACGACTATGTGACCAAGCCGTTCAACGCCGACGAACTCGCCGCCCGCGTCCAGGCCGTGCTGCGCCGCAGCCGTGCCCGGCACGCCGAGCCGCCGAACACCTTCACCTTCGGCAACATCGAGATCCACTTCAACGACCGCGTCGCCCGCCGGGGTGACGACGAGATCCCGTTCACCGCCCTGGAATTCGACATCCTCAAGTACTTCATCGAGCATCGCGGGCGAACGGTGAGCCGCAAGCAACTCCTGCGCGACGTCTGGGGCATCAGCGGGGAAATCACCACCCGCACCATCGACCGCCACGTGGCCTCACTCCGCAAAAAGATCGAACCCGATCCGTCACGCCCCCGCTACATCGAAACGGTCTACGGCATCGGCTACAAATTCAGCACCTGACGGCCCGGCCACCCCGGAAATCGGCCTCGCCGAAGCCATCACCCGTCCACACAACCACCAAGCAATTCAAAAATTACCAAAAAGACGGGCGAGACCGAAACAGGGTCGGAACAAGGCGAAGTTCACCATCCCACAACAAATGGCTCAAACAGGCCCAAAAAGACATTCATGCAGTCATGCCACCCCTTTCCCGGCCTGGCTCCAGCCCGAACGGCCATCCTGTATCCACCCGAAACCATTCAACCACATCGTCATATAAAGGGTATTGGATCCTGATACAGGATAGACGCCATCACATCCATTCACGAGCAGAGGCCGTCCGGCGGCCTCGGACCGAATGACCATGCAACCGATCCCTGATTTTTTCCAGAAGGAAGTCATCGACAAGAGCCACGAGAAGCCGGTGCTGGTGGACTTCTGGGCGCCCTGGTGCGGGCCCTGCCGCGTCCTGGGGCCGACGCTGGAGAAGCTGGCGCGGGAGTCCGGGGGTGCCTGGCGCCTGGTGAAGGTCAATGCCGACCGGCACCCGGAGCTGAACCTGCGCTACGGCATCCGCGGCATCCCGGCGGTGAAGCTGTTCGTCGACGGCGACATCGTGGCCGAGTTCGTCGGGGCCCAGCCGGAGCCGGCCGTCCGCCGCTGGCTGGACGAGCACCTGCCGGCCACGGCATCCTGAGCCACCCGGCTCTCTCCCCCCGGCCGGATCCCTCAGAGACGCGCTCCCGACCGACGGGGGCGCGTCTTTTTTCACAGACGGCGCGGTGTGCAGAGGGAGATGACCGACGATGCATCAACGGTCGTGTGCCATGTGGTCGAACCGCCCGGACTCGTACCGTACCGGCGCCTGCTTCTTACGTCGCCGTTCCGTAATCTGAGGAGCCGCTTCCGGCACCCCCCATCCCCGTTCACCCACCCCTTCCCGACCCCATGCGGACGACCTCCCGCACCGAGGCCGGCCTCCGGCTGCCCGGCGTCCTGTTCTTCGGTCTCCTGCTGCTCTTCATCGCCGCGACGCCCTCCCCGGCCCAGCAACTCGACACGACGAAGCTGGCGGGACTGAAGGCCCGTGCCATCGGGCCGGCCGGCATGAGCGGCCGCGTCACGGCCATCGACGCCGTCCATAGCGACCCGGACATCATCTACGTCGGCGGGGCCGCCAGCGGCCTGTGGCGCTCCACCAACGGCGGCATCGACTGGGAGCCCCTCTTCGATGACCAGCCCGTCACCTCTATCGGCGCCATCGCCATCTACCAGAAAAACCCGTCCATCCTCTACGTGGGCACCGGGGAAGGCAACCCGCGCAACAGCCAGACCAGCGGCAACGGCGTCTACAAGTCCATCGACGGCGGCCGCACCTGGACCCACCTCGGCCTCGACGAGACGCGCAACATCCACCGCATCCTCGCGCATCCGGACAACCCGGACGTCGTCATCGTCGGCGCGCAGGGGCCGGCCTGGGGCGAGACGGAGATGCGCGGCGTCTTCAAGTCCACCGACGGCGGCAAGACCTGGCGGAAGGTGCTCTACGTGAACGAGCGCACCGGCATCGCCGACCTGGTCATGGACCCGGCGAACCCGGACAAGCTCATCGCCGCCATGTGGGAGTTCCGGCGCTGGCCGTGGTTCTTCACGTCCGGCGGCCCCGGCTCCGGCCTCTTCGTTTCCTTCGACGGCGGCGAGACGTGGACGCGGCGCACCCATGAGGACGGCCTGCCCGAGGGCGAGCTCGGCCGCATCGGCCTGGCCATCGCCCGCAGCAACCCGGACGTCGTCTATGCCCTGGTCGAGGCGAAGAAAAACGGCCTTTACCGCTCGGACGACGGCGGCTTCACCTTCCGGCTCGTCAACGACAAGGACGAGGTGAGCAACCGCCCGTTCTATTACAACGACCTCTTCGTGGACCCGGCCAACGAGAACCGGGTCTACCACGTGGCCTCGCCTGTCAACCTGAGCGAGGACGGGGGCAGGAGCTTCGAGACCTACCTGCCCTTCGAGCGGGTGCACGTCGACCACCACGCCTGGTGGATCCATCCGGAGGACCCCGACCTCATCTACGACGGCAACGACGGCGGCATGTACATCTCGCGCGACCGGGGCAAGACCTGGCGCTTCGTCGAAAACCTGCCGTTCGCGCAGTTCTACCACATCAACGTGGACATGGAGCTGCCCTACAACGTCCTCGGCGGGTTGCAGGACAACGGCTCCTGGCGCGGGCCGGCGTACGTGTGGCGTCAGGGCGGCATCCGCAACGCCTACTGGGAGGAGGTCGCCTTCGGCGATGGCTTCGACGTCACCCCGGACCCCTCGAACCCGCGCTACGGCTACGCCATGAGCCAGGGCGGTAACCTGGTGCGGTACGACCTCGAGACGGGGCATCAGAAGTACATCAAGCCCGTCCACCCCGAGGGCCTCCCGCTGCGGTTCAACTGGAACACCGGCTTCGCCGTGGACCCGTTCGATCCCGCGACGATCTACTACGGCAGCCAGTTCGTCCACAAGAGCACGGACCGGGGCGACACGTGGGAGATCATCTCGCCCGACCTGACGACGAACGACCCGGAAAAGCAGCGCCAGCTCGAGAGCGGCGGGCTGACGTACGACGTGACGCAGGCCGAGAACTTCACCACCATCCTGACCATCGCCCCGAGCCCCATCGAGCGCGGCGTCCTCTGGGTCGGCACCGACGACGGCAACGTGCAGCTCACGCGCGACGGCGGGCGGACGTGGACGAACGTCGTGACCAACATCCGGGGCGTGCCCGAGGGCACCTGGGTGCCCCACATCGAGGCCTCGAAGCACAACCCGGCCGAGGCCTTCGTCGTCTTCGACGACCACCGCCGCAACAACTGGACGCCCTACGTCTTCCGCACGCGGGACTACGGGCGCTCGTGGGAGCGCCTGGTGGATGAGAACGACGTCTGGGGCTATGCGCTCGTCGTCGAGCAGGACCCGGTGGCGCCCAACCTGCTGTTCGTCGGCACCGAGTTCGGCCTGTACGTCTCCATCGACGGCGGGAGCACATGGACGAAGTGGACGCACGGCGTCCCGACCGCCTCGGTGATGGACCTGGTCATCCACCCGCGCGAGCACGACCTGGTCATCGGCACCTTCGGCCGCTCGGTCTTCGTCCTGGACGACATCCGCCCGCTGCGGGCGCTGGCGCGGGAAGGCGCGGCCCTCCTCGACGCGCCGCTCCGCGTCTTCGACCCGCCCGAGGCCTACCTGGCCGAGTACAAGGAGGCCGCCGGCACCCGCTTCATCGCCGAGGGCATGTTCGCCGGAGAGAACCGGCCCTACGGCGCCATGATCACGTACGTCGTCAACCCGCCCGCGGCGGCCGCCGGCGCCGACACCGCGAAGGCCGAGGGCGCGAAGAAGAAGGAAGACCGGGTGACTATCGAGATCCTCGACGCCGACGGCACGGTCATCCGCACGCTCCGGGGGCCGGCCGAGCCGGGGCTGAACCGCATCCACTGGGCGCTCGACCGCCGGGGCGTCCGCTTCCCCGGTCAGCCGAAGCCGAAGCCGGACGCCGCCGAGCCGGGCGGGCCGCGTGTCCTGCCGGGCACCTACACCGTCCGCGTCCGCCACGGCGACCACCGCGACAGCACCACCGTCACGGTCCACCCCGACCCGCGGATCGACTACGACCCGGCGGCCCTTGCCGCCCGCGACGCCCTCATCCGGCGGTGGATGGACCGCGTCGCGCTGGCCACCGAGGCCGCCGACCGGCTGCGCGAGGCGAAAGAGGCGGTCGAGCTGGTGAACAAGCAACTCGGCGACCGGGACGACGAGACGGCGAAGAGCCTGAAGGAACGGGGCAAGGCCGTGCTCGACTCCCTCGAGGCCATCGAAGAGCAGATCCGCGGCAAGGAAGTGCAGGGCATCCGCCGTGACCCCGACGTGCTGACGGCGCGCCTGCAGACGGCCTCGCGGTACCTGCAGAGCGCCTACGACGCGCCCGGCCAGGCCGACCGGATCGCCCTCGACGCGGCCGAGGCCAAACTCCGCGCGGTGCTCGACGCCACGAACGCCTTCTTCGCCGGACCGTGGGCCGCCTACCGGCAGGCCGTCGAGGCCGCGGGCGTCTCGCCGTTCAGGACCTACGAGCCGCTTCAGTTGGACGATTGACGCCGGCGCTCAGTCCAGGTTGAGTCTGGCCCGGAGCGCATCGTCGGAGGACGGCGGGCGGAGCACGGCGGCCTGCTCGTCCCGGATCTCGGGGTGCCGGATCTGCCCGCCGAGGTTGTTGGCCCGGGCTATGAGCACGAAGACGCCGAGGGCCAGCACGGCGAGCACCCCGGCCGCCCAGCGCGGGAAGTCCTGCCGGAAGGCCAGCAGCGCACCCAGCGACAGCACACCCAGCACGATGGCGAGGAGGAACGCATAGTACGCCGCGTCCTCGTGGGCCTCGACGGCCTCGTGCGATACCCCGGCCAGGTGCTCGACGATCTCCTCGGCTTCTTCGCCCGAGAAGTAGGCGGCCGCGGCGCCGAGCCCGGCCACCACAAAAAAGACCAGCGCCAGGCGCACCAGGCCATCCCGGCCCCGCCACCAGCCGAAAGCCAGCAACGGCAGCCCGAAAACGATCCCGAAAAGCGGCAGGTGGTTGACGAGCAGGTGGAGATGGGCGGCGTTCATGTCGGGAATCCTCGTTGGTTCGTTGCCCGGTCGTACCTGCACCGGTGTTCATTGGCCGGTGAAGACCAGGTCCTGTTCGAGGTAACGCTCCAGTTCGATCACGTCCAAGTAGTAGTCTCGGAGGGCCTGGTAGAAGCGGAGCTGGCTGTCGAGGTAGGTGCGCTGCGTGTCGAGCAGGGTGAGCAGGTCGATCTCCCCGAGGCGGTAGCCTTCGCGGGTGAGCGACAGGAGCGTGGCAGCGCGTTCCTGCACGGTCTGGTTGAAGCGTTCGATGACCTGCCGGCTGGCGTCGTAGCGGTGCCAGGCCTGCTCGATGGCCTGCTTGAGGTCGAGGCGGACGGCGTCCGTCTCCCACTGGCGCTGGCGGTGCTCGGCGCGGGCCTGCTGGATGCGCCCACGGCCGTCGAGCCATCCCCAGAGCGGCACGGAAATCCCCGCCTCGAAGGCGTGGACGTCGTATCCCGTGCCAAAGTCCTGCGGCCAGTAACTGAGGTGCACGCGAGGCAGCAGGCTGCTTCGAGCGGCGCGCACCCCGTAGCCGGCCGCCGCGACGCGGGTCAGGGCCTCCTGCACCTCGGGCTGCTCGTCCAGCCGCGCCAGCGCCGCCTCCTGATCGATCTCGACCGGCACGTAGGCCAGCGTGTCGGGGAAGACGATCTCGTAGCGCTGCGCCTCCGGGTCGAGGCCGATGGCGCGGAACAGGTCGTAGCGGGCGTTGAGGAAGTCGCGATGAGCGGCGTCGAGGTTGTCCCGGGCCTGCGCGAGTTGCAGGTCGGCCTTCATGCGGTCGATGGGGCTGGCCTCGCCGACTTCGAGGCGCGTCGAGACGGCGTCGATGAGGGCACGGGCCAGCGCCAGCTCCTCCTGCCGCAGGTGCTCGATCTCGCGGGCGTAGAGCACCCGTGTGTAGGCCTGCTTGACGCGGGCTTTCGTCTGGCGGCGCAGCGCGTCGAGCCGGCGTTCGAGGGCGTCGGCCTCACGGTCGGCCTGGCGGTAGCGGTAGAGCCCCGTCGTCGGGAAGTCGAACGCCTGCGAGACGACCACCCGCTGTTCGTTGAACCCACCGGCCCCGATCCCCTCGCGGGCATAGGCCACCGTGGGGGCGTCGAGGCCGAAGGTCGTCAGCCGGGCGGCACGGGCGGCCTCGACGGCGGCCCGCAGCCGGTTCAATTCGGGGCTGTTCGCCTCGGCCAACCGGACGGCCTCGACCACACCCAGCCGCTCCGGTGCCGGCTGCGCCCGCAGCGGCCCCCCCAGCGCCAGCATCGTCAACAACAGAGTCAGTCCCGTACGAGCGTGCATCGTGCTTTTCCTGTTTACGAACGAACAGAACGTCAGGCCCCCGCCTCGGCCACGGCTTCGGCGGGTTCGAGGGCAGCGCCGTCGCCGGCGAGGGGGTCCGGGCCGCCGGGGATGCGGTCGTCGCGTTCGAGCCAGTTGTAGACGGTCGGCAGCACACGCAGCGTCAGCAGCGTGGCCGTGATGAGGCCGCCGATGACGACGGTAGCCAGGGGCCGCTGCACCTCCGAGCCCGGCCCGGTGTTGAAGGCCATCGGGACGAAGCCCAGGCTGGCCACGAGCGCCGTCATCAGCACCGGCCGCAGGCGGTCCGTGGCCCCCTGGATCGTCGCCTCGCGCACGCCGAGGCCGCGGCGGCGCAGGTTGTTCAGGTGCGCCACCATCACCACGCCGTTGAGCACCGCCACGCCGAAGAGCGCCACGAACCCGACGCTGGCCGAGACGGAGAGGTAGAGGCCGCGCAGCCACAGCAGGTAGATGCCGCCGGTGAGCGCAAAGGGCAGCGACAGGAAGATCATCCAGGCGTAGCGCATCTGCCCGAACATCAGGTAGAGCAGCCCCAGGATGATGAACAGGGCCAGCGGGACGACCACGAGCAGGTGCCGCATGGCCCGCTGCTGGTCCTCGAACGCCCCGCCGTAGGTGATGAACGTGCCCGGCGGGATCGTCACCTGTTCCTCGATGGCCCGTTGCAGGTTGGCCACGTACGTGCCGATGTCGATGCCCGTCAGGTTGATGCCCACCACCGTGCGGCGCCAGCCGTTCTCGCGGGCGATCTCGCGCGGCCCCTCCTCGGCGGTGATGCGAGCCAGGCGGGCCAGCGGCACCGTGCCCCCGCCGGGCAGCTGCACCGGCACGTCCATCAGGTCGCGGAACGTGTCGCGGAGTTCCTCGGGGAAGCGGACCACGATGTCGAAGCGGCGCTGCCCCTCGAAGACCTGGCTGACGGGCACCCCGCCGATGCCGGCCTCGATGATCTGCTGCACGTCCGCCACGTTGAGGCCGAAGGCGGCCACCGCCTCGCGGTCGATCTCGATGTTCAGATAGGGCTGGCCGGTCGTCTGCTCCACGTAGAAGTTGTCCGTGCCGGGCAGCGAGGGCAGCAGCCGGGCGATGTCCTCCGCCACGCGCTGCATCACGGCCAGGTCCTCGCCGAAGAGCTTGACGGCCACGTCGCTCTTGACGCCGCTCGTCAGCTCGTCCACGCGCATGGCAATCGGCTGCGTGAAGTTGTAGGCCAGCCCCGGCTCCGTCTCCAGGTAGGGCCGGATCTGCTCGATGATGCGCTCCTTCGTCATGCCCGGCCGCCAGGCGTCGCGCGGCTTGAGGACGACCCACACGTCCGTCTGGTGCACGCCCATCCAGTCGTTGGCCAGGTCCGAGCGGCCCGTCTTGGGCACGACCGTCTCGATCTCGGGGATGTGCGCCTTGAGCTGCCCGGCCAGCCAGTTGGCGTTCTCGACGGACTCCTGCAGCGTCACGCTTGGCATGCGCACCTGTTCGATCAGGATGGAGCCCTCGTCCAGCTCCGGCAGGAACTCGGTGCCGAGGAAGGGCAGCAGCGCCAGCGCCCCGGCCAGGAACGCCCCGGCGATCAGGAACGTGCGGCCCTTCCGCTCCAGGTTCTTCTCCAGGAAGCGCCGGTAGCGCGGCTGCATCCACTCCATGACGACGTTGCGGCGCACCTTCACGCCCCGCCGGAACGCCAGCGCCGCCACGGCGGGCACGTAGACGAGCGCCAGGATCAGCGACCCCAGCACGGCCGTGGCGACGGTGATCGCCATCGGGCGGAACAGGATGCCTTCCATCCCCCGGAACGTGGCGATGGGGACGTAGACCATCAGGATGATGAGCACGCCGAAGAAGATGGGGCGGGCCACCTCGTGCCCGGCCTGACGGAGCACCTGCACCACCGGCCGCCGGCCGCGGTCCTCCTGCAGCCGGTGCACCATGTTCTCGATCATCACCACCGAGCCGTCCACCACCATGCCGAAGTCGATGGCGCCCAGGCTCATCAGGTTGGCCGCCAGCCCGAACTCGCGCATGCCGATGAAGGCGAAGAGCATCGAGAGCGGGATGACCGAGGCTACGATGAGCGCCCCGGTGATCTCACCCAGCATCAGCAGCAGCACGGCGATGACCAGGAAGCCGCCCTCGATCAGGTTCGTCCGCAGCGTGTGCGTCGTCCGCTCGATCAGGTCGCTCTGGTCGTAGAACTTCTCGATGCGCACGCCCTCGGGCAGGCCGCGCTCGACCTCGGCGATCTTGTCCTCGATGGCGGCGATGACCTCGCGCCCGTTGCCGCCGCGGAGCATCATCACGATGCCGGTGACGACCTCGCCCTGCCCGTCCTGCGTGACGGCGCCCTGGCGGAGCTGCCGCCCGGGCCGCACCTCGGCCACGTCGCGCACGTAGAGGGGACGGTTGCCGAGCTTCGTCACCACCACGTTCTCGATGTCAGACAGGTTGCGGATCAGCCCGAAGCCGCGGATGATGTACTGCTCGCGGTTGTGCTCCAGGTAGTTGCCGCCCGAGACGCTGTTGTTCTGCGCGATGGCGTCCATCACCTGCCCCAGGCTCAGCCCGTAGGCCCGCAGCCGCTCGGGCAGGACGACCACGTCGTACTGCTTGACGAAGCCGCCGAACGAGTTGATCTCGGTCACGCCCGGGACGGTCTTGAGTTGCGGGGCGATGAGCCAGTCCTGGATCTCGCGCAGTTGCGTCAGCGAGTAGCCCTCGCCGCGCACCACGTACTGGTAGATCTCGCCGAGGGCGGTGGAGATGGGCCCGAGTTGCGGCGGGTCGACGCCCCCGGGCAGGTCGCCCGCCACGCTCTGCAGGCGCTGGCTGACCATCTGCCGGGCGAAGTAGATGTCCGTCCCCTCCTCGAACTCGACCGTCACGGCCGAGAGGCCGAACTGCGAGATCGAGCGCACCTCCTTCACGTCCGGCAGGCCGTTCATGGCCGTCTCGATGGGGAAGCTGACGAGGCGCTCGACGTCGTAGGGCGAGTAGCGCCCGGCCTTCGTGATGACGAGCACCTGCACCGGCGTCACGTCCGGCAGCGAGTTGATGGGCAGGCGCAGCAGGGCGAACACGCCGCCGACGGCCATGAGCAGCACCAGCGAGAGGGCGACGAACTTCTGGCGCAGGCTGAAGTCGATGAGGCGGTTGAGCATGGCGGTCGAGGGCCGGGGTTATTCTTCGGCGTACTGTTCGAAGCGGCTGAGGGCCTTGAGGCTGAAGACCTGCGAGACGGCCACCTCCTCGCCGTCGCGCAGGCCGCCGGTGACGACGGCCTCCCCGGGGCCGACGCGCTCGATGCTGATGGGCCGCTTCTCGAAGGCGTCCGGCGCGGTGCGGACGAAGACGACGGGCTGCTCGCCGTCGTACGTGACGGCCTCCAGCGGGACGGCGATGACCGGGCGCGGCGTGCCGGTGCGGATGCGCAGGCTGACGGTCTGCCCGGGCCGGGGCCAGCCGGCCTCCGTCGTCAGGAGGACGTTGACCACGACGGCGCGGTTGTCGGGGTCGAGCGCGGGGTTGATCGTGGCGATGCGGCCGGTGAGCGGGTGCGGCGACGCCGCCTGCCGCCCGACCTCGACCGTGTCCCCCACCTGCACGAAGGCGGCCTCCTCGGGCGGGACGAAGCCGCGCACCAGCACGCGGGCGGGGTCGATGAGGGTGAGCATCTCGTCGTAGGCCGTGACGGAGCGCCCCAGGTCAACGAGGTGCCGGTCGATGACGCCGCCGATGGGCGCCGTGACGGGCAACAGCGGGCGCTCCCGGTCGGTGCTGTTCCAGCCCTCGATGGTGGCGTCGCTCAGGCCCAGGGCCTTCAGCCGGGCAAAGGCGGCGCCGACACCGGCCCGGGCGCGGACCAGGTCCGCCTCGGCCCGTTCCAGCGCGCTGCGCGGGCTGATCTGCTTCTCGACGAGGGTGCGCAGGCGAGCCACCCGCTCCTCCAGGTAGGCCGCATCGGCCCGCGCCTGCAGGTAGTCCGCCGCCAGGTTGGCGAATTCGAGGCTTTCGAGCTCGAGCAGCACCTGCCCCGGGCGAACGGCCTCGCCCTCGTGCGCGTAGATGCGGGCCACCCGGCCGCTGATGGGCGCGCTGACGACGGCGTAGTGGTCGGGCGCGGGCAGCACCTCGCCCGGCAGGCTCAGCGTGTAGGGCGCCAGCGCCGCCCGCACGCGGGCCGTCCGCACGGACAGCTCGGCCGCCTGCCGCTCGTCCAGGCGCACCACCTGCACCGGCGGCCCGGCGTCCTCGCGCAGCGACGGCGGTACACCCACCTCGGGGGGCGGTGACTGCGCCGTTTCACGGTTGCCGCATCCGGCGAGCAGCAGCAGCCCGGCCAGGAGCAGGGCCGACCCACGGAAGAGTCGTCCCGGGCCATGCAGAATGAGCGTGTGGATTCCCATGAGAGGCTGTCGTTATCCAGGGTAACGACCGGAGCATACGTAGCCCCTCGCCCTGCTGCATGAGACGACCATGAGAGCGACATGAGAAGACGATGAGAAGGCGGGACCTGCGGGCGGCGCGACGGATCCCTGGCGGCTCCGGCCGAATTAGTACCCCGTTCTCGATCCGCCGGAAGCTGCTCCGCCGCTGCCATGCCCGCCCCCTACCTGCTCCTCGTCGAGGACGAGCCCCGCATGGCCGCGTTCCTGCTGGCCGGACTGGAGGAGGAAGGCTACCGCGTCCGCTGGGTGGACCGGGGCCTGCCGGCCCTGGAGGCCGTGGGCCGGGAACCCTTCGACGCCGTCCTGCTGGACGTCCGCCTGCCCGACCTGGACGGCGTCGAGGTATGCCGCCGCCTGCGCCTGCACCACCCGGCCCTCCCCATCCTGATGCTGACGGCCCTGGACGCCGTCGAAGACCGCGTGCGGGGCCTGCGCTCGGGCGCCGACGACTACCTGCCCAAGCCGTTCGCCTTCGAGGAACTGCTGGCTCGCGTGGAGGCGCTGCTCCGCCGCGCCCGCACGGCCCCGGCCGTCTCCGAACTGACCGACGAGCCCCTCCGGCTCGACCTGACCGCACGCACCTGCACCGTCGGCGGCCGACCGCTCGACCTGACCCCGCGGGAATTCGATCTGCTGGCCTATTTCCTGACCCGTCCCGGACAGGTGCTCTCGCGCGATGAGATCCACCGGGACGTGTGGGGCCATGACTTCGACCGCGGCACCAACCTGATCGACGTCTACGTCGGGTACGTCCGCCGAAAATTGCAGGAGGCCGGCTGCCCGGACCGCCTCCAGACGGTCCGCGGCCTCGGCTACCGGTACGTCCCCGTTTCCGCCTCCCTCCATGACGACACCGCCTGACCCTGCGCTGCGCCGCTCGTTCCAGCAGCGGCTGCTCCTGACGGTCGGCTCGGTGCTGGCCGTCACCTTCGTCGTGCTCGGCGTACTCGCCTGGTTTGCCGCCTCGGCCTGGCTCAACCGCTATCACCGCGACCTCCTCCTGCGCGAGGCCCGCGAAATCGCCTCGCACATCCTCACGCCGGAGGACAGCCTGGACGTGAGCCGCTACGCCTGGTACGAGCCCCACCACCGCTTCGCCGACGCCCGCATCGACCCGTTCTTCGTCCAGATCTTCTCCCCGGACGGGACGCTGCGCTACGCCACCGCCAACCTGGACGACCTCGAGGAGGCCGCCTACCCGAAGGACCTGCTCCCCCTGCCTCCCCGCGAGGCATCCTCGTTTGCCCCGCTCCACCGGCGCACCCTCGGCCCCCATCGCCTCTACTTCGAAGTCGTGCCCCTGCGCGACAGCCGGGGCCGCCTGCGGGCCTACCTGCAACTGGGACGCTACGACCCGGGCCTCGACAGCCTGCTCCGCGATGTGGCGCTGGGGCTGACGCTGGGGCTGGGTGCGCTGGGGCTGGTGCTCGCCCTGCTCGTGCGGGCCTCCGCCCGGCGGGTGCTGCGGCCGCTGGCCGCCATCACCGCCGCCACCGCCGACCTCACCGCCGCCGACCTGTCCCGGCGCATCCCCGTGCCGGAGGACGCCGACCGCGAGACGGCCCGGCTCGCCCTGACGCTGAACCACCTCCTCGACCGCCTCGAAGCGGCCTTCGCCGAGATGCGCCGCTTCACGGCTCATGCCGCGCACGAGCTGCAAACCCCGCTGGCCATCCTCCAGGGCCACATCGACGTGGCCCTGCGCCGCGAACGCTCGCCCGACGCCTACCGGCAGACCCTGACCACCCTCCGCGACGAACTCACGCACCTGACGGTGCTGGTACGCAACCTCCTCACGATGGCCCGCCTCGACCGCGAACACCACGTCCTGCCCCGGCAACCGGTCGACCTGTGTGCCCTGACGGCCCGGGTCGCGGCCGCGTTCGAACCGGCCCTCAATGCGAAGGGCATCGCGCTCGACCTCACCCTCGACGACGACGCCCTCACCCTCTACGGGCAGCCCGACCTGCTCGAACGGGTCGTGCACAACCTGATGGACAACGCCGCCAAGTACACCGAGGCCGGCCAGGTGAGCGTATCGGTGCGGCGGCAGGGGGACCGGGCCCTCCTGTGCGTCGAGGACACCGGCCCCGGCATCCCCGAGACGGCCCTGCCCGACGTGACGCGGCCGTTCTTCCGCGCCGCCCCGCCGGACGTGCCCGGCAGCGGCCTCGGCCTCACGCTGGCCGAACGGGTCGTCCGCCTCCACGGCGGAGGCCTCTCCCTGACCCACCGCCCCGGCGGAGGCACCCGCGCCTGCGTCACCTTCCCGCTCCACACCGCCCGCCCCACCCCGGCCGGCAACACGGGCGTGCCCTCCACACTGGCCTGATGCCCGCCCGCGTCATCTCCGCCACTCCGATTTTGCTTCACTACCCCCGGAGGCCAGATATTTACCGGCCCGTTTATCCG
Organism: Roseithermus sacchariphilus; assembly: GCA_003285105.1. Classification (GTDB taxonomy): domain Bacteria; phylum Bacteroidota; class Rhodothermia; order Rhodothermales; family MEBIC09517; genus Roseithermus; species Roseithermus sacchariphilus. The sequence goes on from CP030158.1 coordinate 4,643,645, forward strand.
GAATCCCTGAAGGTATCCCCCATGCGCCCCACGTTGACCGGCCTTGCCGCCCTGTTGCTGCTCCTGCTGACGGTGCCCGACAGCCGGGCACAGCGTACCGTCTCGTACGACGAAGCCCTCTACGACGCCCTCACCTATCGCCACCTCGGCCCCTACCGGGGCGGGCGGTCCGCCGCCGTTACCGGGGTACCCGGGCATCCCGGCCTGTTCTACATGGGCGCCACCGGCGGCGGCGTCTGGCGCACCACCGACGGCGGCCAATCCTGGGACAACATCTCGGACGGCTTCTTCGGCGGCTCCATCGGCGCCGTGGCCGTCAGCCCCTCGGACCCGAACGTGATCTACGTCGGCGGCGGCGAGAAAACCGTCCGCGGCAACGTCTCGCACGGCTACGGAATGTGGAAGTCGGTCGATGCCGGCAAGACGTGGACGCCGATCGGGCTGGAGGACACGCGCCACATCCCCCGCATCCGCATCCACCCGACGAACCCGGACCTCGTCTACGTGGCCGCCCTCGGGCACCTCTTCGGCCCCAACGAGCAGCGCGGCGTCTTCCGCTCGAAGGACGGCGGCCAGACCTGGGAGAAGATCCTCTACGTGAACGAGCACGCCGGCGCGGTGGACCTCATCCTGGACCCGTCGAACCCGCGCATCCTGTATGCCACCACCTGGCGCGTCCGGCGCACGCCCTACAGCCTGGAGAGCGGCGGCGAGGGCTCCGGCCTGTGGAAGTCCACCGACGGCGGCGACACCTGGACCGCGCTGACGGGGACGCCGAACGGCCTGCCCCGCGGCACCCTCGGCATCATCGGCGTGACCGTCTCGCCGGCCAACCCCGACCGCGTCTGGGCCCTCGTCGAAGCGCAGGAGGGCGGCGTCTTCCGCTCCGAGGACGGCGGCGCGACGTGGCGCAAGGTCAACGACGACCGCAATCTGCGCCAGCGGGCCTGGTACTACACCCGCCTCTATGCCGACCCGCAGGACGCCGACCGCCTCTATGTCCTCAACGTGCAGTTCTGGCGCTCCAAGGACGGCGGCCGCACCTTCGAGTCCATCGACACCCCGCACGGCGACCACCACGACCTGTGGATCGACCCGGAGACGCCCACCACGATGATCGTGGCCGACGACGGCGGCGGGCAGGTCACCACCGACGGCGGCCGCACCTGGACGACGTACTACAACCAGCCCACGGCCCAGTTCTACCGCGTCACGACGGACTCGCACATCCCCTACCGCATCTACGGCGCCCAGCAGGACAACTCGACCGTTCGCATCCTGCACCGCTCGGACGCCGGCGGCCTCAGCGAGGCAGACTGGGAGCCGACCGCCGGGGGGGAGAGCGGCTGGCTCGCCCCGAAACCGGACAACCCGGAGATCGTCTTCGGCGGCTCCTACGGCGGCTTCCTGCAGATGCGTAACCACGCCACCGGCGAAACACGCCTCGTCAACGTCTGGCCGGACAACCCGATGGGCCACGGCGCCGAGGGCATGAAGTACCGCTTCCAGTGGAACTTCCCCATCCTGTGGTCCCGGCACGACCCGGACGTGCTCTACACGGCCGGCAACCACCTGTTCAGGTCGACCACCCTCGGCGAATCCTGGGAGATGATCTCTCCCGACCTGACGCGAGCCGACTCCAGCAAGCTCGGCCCCTCGGGCGGCCCGATCACCAAGGACAACACGGGCGTCGAATACTACGCCACGCTCTTCGCCCTCGCCGAGAGCCCGCACGACCCCGGGGTGCTCTGGGTCGGCTCGGACGACGGGCTGATCCACGTCACGCGCGACGGCGGCCGGACGTGGACGAACGTGACGCCGCCGGCCCGCCTCCTGCCGGAGTGGGCGCAGATCAACGAGATCGTCGCCGACCCCCACCGGCCCGGCGGCGCGTACGTCGCCGCCACCCGCTACAAGTCGGACGACTTCGCGCCGTACCTCTACCGGACGACGGATTACGGGCAGACGTGGACGAAGATCACCGACGGCATCGACCCGCTGCATTTCACGCGTACGATCCAGCCAGACCCCGCGCGGCCGGGCCTGCTCTATGCCGGCACCGAGAGCGGCATGTACGTGTCGTTCGATGACGGGGCCTCGTGGCACCCCTTCCAGCTCAACCTCCCCGTCGTCCCGATCACGGACCTGGACTGGAAGGACGACGACCTGATCGTGGCCACGCAGGGCCGCTCGTTCTGGGTGCTCGACGACCTGACGCTGCTGCATCAGTTGAACGAACAGGTGGCCGCGAGCGACTGGCACCTGTTCCGGCCGCGCCCGACGATGCGCTGGGCCGGCGCCGGCAGCAGCCAGCCCGGCCCGCGCGGCGACAACCCGCCCGACGGGGTGGTGCTGCGCTATTACTTCCGAGAGGCCCCGGACAGCAGCGCCGTCACGCTGCGCATCCTGGAGGCCGACGGCACGGTGATCGACAGCTTCACCCCCTCGACCGACGAGGCGCTGCCCGTCGAGGCCGGCGCCAACCAGTTCGTCTGGGACCTCCGCTATCCGGATGCCGAGACGTTCCCCGGCATGATCCTCTGGGCCGGCAACACCCGCGGCCCGAAGGCCGTCCCCGGCACCTACCAGGCCCGGCTGATCGTGGGAGCGGACTCGATGACCGTCCCCTTCGAGATCCGCAAGGACCCCCGCAGCGGCAGCACCCTCGCCGACCTGCAGGCGCAGTTCGACTTCCTGATCGAGGTGCGCAACACCTTCACGCAGACCACGCGGGCCATCGAGCAGATCCGCGACGTGCGCGCGCAGGTGCAGCCGATCCTCGACCGCCTGCCGGACGGGCCGGATGCGGACGCCCTGCGCGAGGCCGGACGCGCCCTGCTCGACCGGATGCAGGCCGTCGAGGAGGCGCTCTATCAGACGAAGAACCAGAGCCGCCAGGACCCCCTCAACTTCCCCATCCGCCTCAACAATAAGCTGGCCGCGCTGGCCTCGACGGTGGCCTACGGCGACTTCCGCCCGACCGAGCAGGCCTATGCCGTGAAGGAGGACCTGACGCAGCAGATCGAGGCCGAGCTGGCCCGGCTCCGGGTCCTCCTCCAGACCGACCTGCCGGCCTTCAACCAGCGCGTGCGAGACAGCGGCGTGCCGGCCGTCATCGTGGATCCCGACGCGATGCCCTCGGTGCCGGCGGTGGGCTCCGGCGGCTAGAACGGACGCGGCCGTATCTGTTTAAGAGGCTGTGAAAAATCTATGTTCGGGCTACGCGCGGCGATCTGGCGGTCCATTCGGGCTTCTTTTCCGCGCCCGTAGCGCTGCTACCTCTAAAAGCCGGGGGCGTGCGTTTCGGAGCACGCCCCCGGCTCGTTCTGGCGTCGCCCATCGCAGGCTGCGGGCTCAGTTCCCGGCATCTCCCCCGAAGGGGCCGAAGCCGCCGGGACCGCCGCGGCGCGGCCACGCCCGCGCGGCCATCCGCCGCCCCTGCCGCGGCGCCAGCACCCGGTGGATCTTGACGATCTCGAGTTGCTCGGGCGTCAGGATCTCCGCCAGCGCCGCGTCATGGGCATCGCGCAGGGCGGCCAGGGCCTCCCGGAGGGCGTCCCATTCCAGCGTGCCGGCCTGCACCTGCTCGCGCAGGCTCTCCCGCTCCGCCTGCATCTCCTCACGCAGCGCCTGCATGGCCGTCTGCTGCTCGGCGGTCAGGCCCAGCACCTCGTTCCTCGCGGCCCGGGCCGCCTCCCACCACGCCTCCGCCCGGCTTCGGGCCTCGGCACGGGCTGCCTCCAGCGCCGCCTTCTGCTCCGGCGTCAGGATGGCCTCCATCTCGGCCCGCATGGCCTGCCGCAACGCCTGCAACTGCTCGCGGAACGCCTCTGGCGTGAGCGCCCCCTCACGGCGCTGCTGCATCAGCGCCTGGATCTGCGGGCGGTACGTCTCGCGGACAGCCTGCATCGAGTCCTTCTGCGCATCGGTGAGCGTGGCCATCACCTCGGCGACCGGGCCATCGCCGCGCAGGCCGGCCCCGAAGCGGCCGCCCATCGGACCGCCACGCCGGCCGTCACGCCGGCCGAAGCCGGGGCGCGAGCCCGGGCGGAACGGCCGATCCCGCCGCTGGTCCAGCCGGGCGAACAGCCTTTCTTTTTGCTCCTCGGTCAAGCGCTGCTGCAGGTCCTGCGCCACGTACCACAGGAAACCGGGCTCCCGGACCCGGTCCTGGTGGCGAGCCAGCACGGCACGCAGATCCCGCGCGTCCGCCTCGGACAGCGCCAGCTCCTGCGTGAGGCTCTCCGCCAGCGCGGCCAGTTCGGTCGATTCCATCTCGGGTTCGGGGTCCACGAGGACCTCGCCCGTGTTGCACGCCGCCACGGCGGCGATCAGCATCACGAGCAGGCCGCCGCGCACGACGCGGCGAACGTGGGTTCTCATCAAGGTGTTCATGGCGATACCTCCGTCATTTCGTGAACGATCGGCCAGGCAGCCCGGGGAGGACTGCCTCCATGAAGGTCAACGAGAGCCGCCTCCCCGGGTTGTCACGAAACTGTGGCACTCCTCCGGCAAGGTTGTGGCTTACGCCTTACAGGGGCCGTCAAACCTTCATCTGGCTGTCGGGTAAGACGGCCTCCCCAGATTCCCCCTACTGCCTGACTCATGCCCATGGATCTGCCCGTTACCGATCCGGTGCTGGTCTTCGCTCTGACGATGCTCATCATCCTGGTGGCGCCGGTGGTCTTCACTCGGCTGCGCATCCCCGGGCTGGTCGGGCTCATCGTGGCGGGCGCGATCGTCGGCCCGACGGGCCTCGGGCTGCTGGAGCGTAACGAGACGTTCGAGCTGCTCGGCGCGGTCGGGCTGCTGTACCTGATGTTCGTGGCGGGGCTATCGATCGATCTGAACCAGTTTGCGAAGCTCCGCACGCGCAGCCTGGTCTTCGGCCTCACGTCGTTTTTCATCCCCCAGACGCTCGCCCTGATACTGGGCACGCAGCTGCTCGGCTTCGATCTGCCGCAGGCACTCCTGCTCGGCTCCATCGTCGGATCTCACACCCTCCTGGCCTATCCGATTGCCAGCCGCCTCGGCATCACGAAAAACAACGCCGTAATCATGACCATGGGCGGCACGATGGTGGCCGACGTGCTGTCGCTGCTGATCCTGGCCATTGTGGTAGCACTGATCGAAGGCGCAGCGGGACCGGGCTTCTGGCTGCAGTTCACGCTGATGATGCTGCTCTACGCCGCCGGGGTCATCTTCCTGCTACCGCGGCTGGGCCGATGGTTCTTCCGCACCGTCCGCAACCAGGCCGACGTCGAGTTCGTGTTCCTCGTGGCCGTCGTCTTTCTCGTCGCCTACCTGGCCAGCTGGGCCAACCTGGCCCCCATCATCGGCGCGTTTCTGGCCGGGCTCGTGATGAACCGGCTCGTGCCCGAGAACAGCCCGCTAATGACCCGCGTGCGGTTCGTCGGCAACGCGCTTTTCATTCCGTTCTTCCTGATCTCCGTCGGGATGCTGGTGGATCTGAGGGTGCTCGTCAGCAGCCTGGCGCTGTGGGAACGGGCCCTGTTGTTCACCGGTCTGGTGCTCGGAGGCAAGCTGGCGGCCGCCCGACTGGTACGGCAGATCTACGGCTACACCCGGGTGGAGGGCTGGGTCACGTACGGGCTGTCGACGCCGCAGGCCGCCGCCACGCTGGCCGTCACGCTGATCGGCTTCGAGCTGGGGCTGTTCGACGGCACGACGGTCAACGCCGTCATCGTGATGATCCTGCTCACCTCGCTCGTCGGGCCGTCGGTGGTCGAGCGGTTCGGACGGAAGCTGGCGGTGCAAGAAACCACGCGTCCGTACGAACCGACGCAAGCCCCACAGCGGATCCTGGTGCCGCTGGCCAACCCGGAGCACGTCGAGGATCTGGTCGATGTCGCGTTGCTCATCCACGATCCGAAATCGGAGCAACCCATCTACCCGCTCGTGGTCGTGCGCGACGAGGAAGAGAGCGGTGCGCCGGTGGCCGCCGCCGAGCAGATCTTGAGCCGAGCCATCGTCCACGCCGCCGCTGCCGACGTCCCGGTGATGCCGCTCACACGCATCGACCTGAACGTGGCCAGCGGCATCACCCGGGCGATGCGCGAGAATCGGATCTCGACCGTCATCATCGGCTGGACGGGTCAGGCGGCGGCCCGCACGTTCATCTTCGGCAGCGTGCTGGACCAGCTCCTGGCCGAAACGCACGAGATGGTCGTGGTCTGCAAGATCGAGCATCCGCTCCCAACGGCCCGACGCGTGTTGCTCATCGTACCGCCCCTGGCCCATCGAGAGCCCGGCTTCGGCGATGCACTGCAGAGCCTGAAGATCCTGGCAAACCAGGCCGGCCTGGACCTGGTCGTCGTGGGGACGCAGAAACACCTGGTAAACGTGATGGCCCAGGTACAGCGCATCCGGCCCGAGGTGCCGGTGCAGGCGCAGCCCCTGGAGCGCTGGTCCGGCCTCCTGCCACTGCTGGAGGCGACCGTGAACACCGACGATCTGCTCGTGGTGATGATGGCGCGCCGAGGCGCCGTCGCCTGGCGGCCGTCCCTCGACCGCCTTCCCCAGCAACTGTCCCGGCGTTTTCCCCACCACAACTTCCTGGCCACCTACCTGTCCGACGTGCCACGCCGTAGCCTCGTCAAGGCGGCACACGCCGCGAAAACGGCCCTGAGGGAGGCCATCGAGAACGGCTCCGTCGTGCTGGACCTGCCCCCCGGCGCTACGGCCGACGTGCTGGATCGCCTGCTGCGACCAGCCGACGGCGTGGCTGAATCGGCCCCGGCCCTGACGCGCCTCCTGATGGAGAGCGAGCCTCATTATGCCCCCGAACTGCGTCAAGGCGTCGTCCTGTACCACGCGCACACGAACCACATCGACCGCCCCCTGCTGCTGACCGGCATCAGTCGGAACGGCCTGGAGCTACCTCGCACCTCGCATCCGGTGCACGTCGTCTTCGTCTTCCTCGCTGACCGTAAGACTAGCGTCGAAGTCTATCTGCAAGCCTTGACGGTGGCCACGCACCTGATTCCTTCGACCGATGCCGTGGAGGCGCTGCGACGGGCAGACGCCCCCGACACCGTACGCCGGATCCTGCTCGACCGGCTCGGCACCTCGCCCTGATCGACGGTCTCCTCGTCCTCATGCCCGCCCTCGTCACCCGCGTCGTCGACGTCTACCCGTACCGCCTCGCTCCGGCCGGGCCGCCGCGGTTTCTGCTGCTGCGCCGGGCGACCGGGCGGCTCTATGCGGGCCAGTGGCGGATGGTGGGCGGCAAGATCCGCCCCGGCGAGGCAGCGTGGCAGACGGCGCTGCGCGAACTCCGCGAGGAAACCGGCCACGCACCCGCCTGCCTGTGGAGCGTGCCCTCGGTCAATGCCTTCTACGAGTGGCAGCACGACCGCGTCAACCTCATCCCGGCCTTCGCCGCCGAACTCCCGGCAGACCCCGTGCTGGACGACGAGCACGACGCCTTCGCCTGGCTTCCCGCCGAGGACGCCGCCGCGCGGCTGGCCTGGCCCGAGCAGCAACGCCTGCTCCGGCTCGTGAGCACCCTCCTGGCCCGGCCGCCCCTCCCGCCCGAACTCCTGATCGTCCCGGCGCCCCCACCGCCCGGCAATCCGTGACCTCCGGCCCCAACCTCCGGCCCGATTTTAGTTTTCCCCCGCGCCGCCGATAGGTGCCCTAACAGCACTTCCTTCCAACGTGTGCGCGAGGGTGCGATGCCGAGGGAAACCAGAAAAGCACGAATTCCATTGCCGGTCGGCCAGTACCTGGAGGACCAGCCGGCCTTTCAGCAGCTCGTCGAGGAGGGCTGGCGCCCGCTCTTTGCCCGGACGAAGACCGACGCCAACGGCGAGCAGTACGCGCTGGTCGATCTGGTTCGCGCGCGCGAGGATGCCGTGGAGAACCCCAGGGAGATGCCGGAGAGCGGCTCTTAACGGCGCACCAGCACACGCGTCTGCGTCTGCGTGCCCTGCCGGAGCCGCACCAGGTACACCCCGGGCGGCCAGGCACGGCCGTCCAGCACCACCTCGTACCGACCCGGCCCCTCCACCCGATCCACGAGGCGGGCGACCTCCCGGCCCAGTCCGTCATACACGGCCAGTTGCACGGCGCTCGTCCCCTCCAACCCGTAGCGCAGGGTGGCGACCCCGGCGAACGGATTCGGGTAGCCCTCCAGCCACAGCCCCGGCACCGCCCCGGCCGCCTCAGGCTCGTTGGCGACGAGGAGCCCGAGGCGGCTGGTGCGGATCCCCCGGCCCTCCGGCCCCAGCGTCATCCACGCCGTCGTAAAGCCCCCCGGCCCGGCGGCGACGGCCGGCAGCGCCGCCTGACCGTCGGATAGCCGGATCGGCGGGGTCAGCGGCCGGCCTTCGGCGTCGAAGGTGCGGCTCCAGGCCCGGAAGCCGGCGGCCGAGCTATCCTCCCAGACCACCATGAAGCGCCCGTCGGGCAGGAGCGCCACCTCCGGCCGGTCCGTGATCTCGCCCTGCCCCGTGCTGACCTGCAGGTTGCCGCCCACGGGTTGGGCATCGGCATCGTACCGCTGAGCGAAGACGTCGCCCTGCAGGCCCGTCCGGCTGTCGGCCCAGACGACGACGCTCTGGCCGGCCGCATTCATCGCCACCGACGGCCAGACGCTGTACGTCCCGGCCTGCCCGACGCCGGCCTCGTTGACCGTGAGGTTGCCGCCCACGGCCGCCAGGGTCTGCGCATCGACGAACTGCGCGCCGATGTCGCAATCGTCGGTGCTACCCCGGGTGTCGATGACCACGCATTCGTGCCAGACGACCAGCAGATGGCGCACACTCGCGGCGAGGTCCGGGTACTGGTGGAACGAAGACACCGACTGCGGATCGTCGTGTGGGATGGCTTCTTCCACGATCTCGTTGCCGGCTGCGTCGAGGATGCGGATCGCCACGTTGGTGTAATGGGCGTCCTGATACTGCCCCTGCTGGGCAATCAGGATCTCATCTCCCGGCCCGATGGCGAGGCGCGGGTTCGTCTGCCTGCCGCCACCGGGGAAGATCAGCCGGAACTGCTCGCAGGCCCCCACGTCCGGCTGCAGGTCGATCACCTGCCCGTTCGCGTCGATGGCCCCCAGGGTCGCCTCGGACGAATAGACGTCGTCCACGCCGATGGAGAACCAGCCTTCGTGCGTCATCACCACCAGCAGCGTGCCGTCCGACTGGAAGGCCAGCTCGGCGTTATAGGTGAAATCACTCGTCCAGAGGTCGAGGGCGCTGCACGACTCGCCCTCGAAGACGTGCACCGGCCCGACGGGCGAGCCGTCGGGGGCGTAGCGCTGGACGACCACGTTGTCCACCGTGGTGCCGTGCTGGATCCGGGCCGTGTAGGCCACCGCGAACGAGCCGTCTGCGGCCACGGCGATGCGGGGGCGATAGACGTCCAGGATCTGCTGCGCCCGGAGGGCCGGGGCCGTGGCGAGCCCGGCCATCGCCAGCAGGAGATACCGGACGAGCCGGCCCCCGGTGAGCCGTGTGGGGCGAACGTCCGTCATCATGGGCCTGCGGATGGATTCAGCGCCGACGTAGCGGCCTCCCGGAGTTGCGCATACAACCGCTCCAGCGGCGAGTCCGGCAGCGGTTGACCGAGCGGGCGCGTCCAGGCGACCCGCCGGGAGCGCCCGTCCGCCGTGACGGTGATGAACGCCACCCGGGTCGCCATGGCCTGCTCCTCGACGTCGAAGAAGCCGGCGTCCCGGATGGCGGCCCAGAGGTCGGCCACCTGCCCGGCGGGCAGCGTGCCGGTGGCCCGCACGTCGGCCTCGGGGGCCTTGCCGGCCCAGGCCATGACGGTCCCGTCGGCGCGGATCGACCAGCCCTGCATGCCGCCGGGCGTCATCCCGGCCGTGCCCAGGATGATGTGCAGGTCCGCCGGCACGGCCGCCCCGCGCGGGGAGGACGCCGGCTTTCCGGCACAGGCTGCCCCGAGCAGCACCAGCATCGACAACGCCCCGCCCGACCACAGGCGAGGATCGAACAACCAGCCGCACGTCATCATTTCAAGAGCGTCATTTTTCCCGTGAGGACCCGTCGGTTCCCGGACGCATCCTGCGCCTCCAGCCGGTACAGATACACCCCGCTGGCCACGCTCCGCCCGGCCTCGTCCCGGCCGTCCCAGCGGGCTTCCTGCGGGCCGGCCGGCTGCACCCCGGCGACCAGCCGCCGAATGCGGCGCCCCGCCAGGTCGTATACGCCGAGCGCAACGCGGCCCGCCACCGGCAGGTCGTAGCGAATCGTGGTTTCGGGATTGAACGGGTTGGGATAGTTGGGATAGAGCCGCACGGTACGAGGCACCTCCGCCCCGTCGTCCACGGCCACGTTGGTGAGCACGCGCACCTCCACCGGGAGGGTGACGTTGCCGCCGTTGCTCGTCATGCGGATCTCCCCCGCGTACGTCCCCGTCGCCACGCCCGTCGCGTCGAAGGTCGCCGTGATCGTCCGCGCCTGATCCGGCTCGATGCGGCCGCTCGTCGGGTCGAGCGTCAGCCGGGTGGGGGCGCTCGTGTCGGTGACGGTGATCTCCCCGGTCGCGCGGCTGGAGGCCCCGTCGTCGTCGGTGACGGTCACCGCGATGCCATACGTGCCGGCCGCGGTGTAGGCGTGCGTCGTGACCGCCTGCGCGCTGGTCGTGCCGTCGCCGAAGTCCCAGAGGTACGCCACGATCTCTCCATCGGGGTCGGTGGAGCCCGAGGCGTCGAACGTGATCGTCTGCCCCACCTCGGCCGTGAAGGTGGACACCTGGGCCGACACGTTCGGCGGCTGGTTCGGCTCGACGGTGCTGCGCGTCCCGACGGCCCGCACCAGAAACGCCCCGTTCTCGAAGCCCTGGAGCGTAGCCAGCGACACGTACTCGTCCAGATCCGGATCGTAGTAATAGCTGTGGCCCGGCACGGCCGCATCGATGTCGGCGCCGGCGGGGAAGTTCTGCCCGCTCCGCGCGCCGATCTCGACGAAAAAGCCGTCGCCGTCGGAGAAGGACAGCGGGGTGTTCAGCGTCACCGTGAACCAGTCGCCCTCGACGGCCAGCCCGAGCGCGAGCTGACCCGTGACGAGCGCCGTGCCCTCGCCGTCGTAGACGGTCACGTCCACCGTGTTGCTGAAGGCCAGCTCCGTGCGCATGAAGAACTGGATCTGCTCCAGGCGGAAGTCCGCTCCGTCGAGGATGAATTCGTTGCCCCAGTAGAAGAACGAACCGTCCCCGAAGCCGATGAAGTCGTCGGCCGAGGCATCGCCGTCGTCGAGGGCGAGGACGTCCGCAGCGGCCGCCGGCGGCGCGGTGGAGGCCGGCGAGCGGAGGCCGGCGGGACGGGCCCGGCTCGGCGCCGTCGCCACCCGGCTCGGGTTGCGACGCGCCCCCGGCGGCATCACCCCCGGCAGGCCAGCCCGGCGCTCCGTCACGGCGCTCGGCTGCACCGCCTGGAGCGAGAACGTCAGCGGAGCCGTCCCGTTGTTGCGGATCTCGAAGGCCGCCGACGCCTGCCCGTCCGGGGCCACGTCGATCCGCACCCGTGGCACGCTGACGGCGGCGATGGCCGTCCCCCCACCCGTGCCCGGCTCGATGGACGCGCTGTACATCCCCCGCCCGTGCGTGGCCGCCACCACCAGGCCGTCGGCCGGACGCGCCCGCACCATGTCCACCACCGCATGGCCGATCACCCCGGCGCCCTCCAGCGCCCAGGCCGTGTTCGCCCCGGCCAGCGTCTCGGTGGCATACACCCCCGTGCTCGTCGCCAGGAGGTACAGCACCCCCGTCCCGCTCGGGACGACGGCAGCCCAGCGCACCGAAGGCCCGTCGTCGCCGCCGAGGTTGCCCTCGACGTCCGTCCACGTCTGCCCGCCGTCGGTCGTGTGCCAGACGCTCGGCACGCCGTAGTTCGAGAAGGTGACGAGCATCTCGTCCGCGTCATCCGGGTTCATGGCGATGGAAGACGGATAGGCGCCCTGCGTCGCCCCGGGCGGGGTGATGTCCGTGCCGGCGCCGTTGGCGGCCGGATCGTCGACCCGGATGATGCGCGTGACGCCCTGATAGTCCGTCGCCCCGAAGACGAGGCGGTTGGCCGGAGCCCGGGAGACGGCCAGCGCCGTCACCTGCGTGTTCGGCACCGCCGACGCCGACAGCTCCATCCAGTTGATCGACGTGGGCTGTACGTTGCCCTGCGGGATGCCGTCGAGGTTGCTGTTGCGCCAGACGGCGTCGCCCTCAGCCAGATACATCACCCGCTCGTCGTTGGGGTCCAGCTCGAAGGGCGTGACGAAGAGGAACTGCGGATTCGGGATCGCCGGCTGGACCAGGCTGGACCGCCATTGCCCGTCCACGAAGGCCCCGCGGATGACGAAGGCGAACTGTGAGGAGACGTAGTACGTGTCGCCGCCGGTGACGATGGCCCCGTAGGCACCGTCGCCGCTGCCCAGCTCGATCCAGTCCGCCTGGCCGTCCGCCACGTCCGAGCCCCAGGTGCCGTTGTCCTGCAACCCGCCGAGCAGGAAGGCGCTGCCGGGTTGCGGATCGAGGGCGACGGTGTAGAACTGGGTGGTGACGTAGCCGTTGTTGAGCGACGTCCATTGCTGCGGGCTCTGCAGCGCGTCGTTCGTGATCGAGAGGCCGCCGTCATGCCCGGAGAGCAGCGTGTTCGGGTCGGTGGGCAAAAATGCCAGCGCGTGCTGGTCCGGGTGATGGTTGGGGTAGCGCGTGTAGTCGTAGGGGCCTGCATAGCCGCCGACGAGTTCGAAGGTCTGGCCGCCGTCGGTGGAGCGGTACAGGTTCGTCCCACCGATCCAGACGACGTCCGGGTCGTCGGGCTTGACGCGGACGATGAGGTCGTAGCCGCCCTGCGAGCTGAACGAGGCGTTGCCGCTGGCGGGGGATTGCCCTGGTCGTCGTTCTCCGTCACGTCGGGCAGGCCGGCCGAGAGGTTCGTCCAGGCATTCGCGCCGGCTTCGTAGCGGAAGAGCTGGTGATCCGACGCCGTGGCGCCCTGCTGGTTGATCTGCGCGAGCAGGTACACCGTCGCGGCGTCCGACGGCGCCGCGCCGAGCACCATGCGGTAGGGATCCGCCGCGAGCGCCGGCGGCGTGATGTCCGTCCAGGTCGCCCCGTGGTCCGTCGAGCGAAAGACGCCGTACGCGTCGAAGCCGCCCCCGTTGCGGCTGAGCGTGGCGTAGACGGCGCCGTCGGCGGCGATGACGACGTCCGTGGCCGTGCTGAAGGGCGACTGCGACCGGCCCAGCACCTGCTGCCAGGTACTTCCGCCGTCAGTCGAACGCAGGATCCCGCCGTAGGTGGCCGCAAAGAGGGTGCTGTTCTCCGGATGGATGGCGAGGGTCCAGACGATGTCGAAGAAGTCATCGAAGGCGATGGGATCGTTCTGCGGCCCGAAGAGCCCGCTGATCGGGATCTGCGTCCAAGACAGCCCGCCGTCGGTGGACTTGAACAGCCCCTGGCCGAGGTGAGACCCCTCGATGCCGCCCGCCGAGCCGCCCAGCAGCTCCCCGGTGCCGTAGTACCAGACGTGGCGGGCGTTGGGGTCCTGCACGAGGGTCGACACGCTCGGGTGGGCGTCCAGCGACGAAGTCATCGTCCACGTCTGGCCGCCGTCGGTGGAGAGGTAGACGCCGCCGGAGATGCCGCCGGCAAGGATGCGCCGGTTGGTGGTGCCGTCGTAGTCCAGGTCCACCGCCAGCGCCCGCGTCCGGCCGCCCACGTTGACGGGGCCGCGGAAGGTCCACGCCGCCGCCGGCCGGCCCTTGGCCGCCGCCAGCGCGGCCCGGTCCGGCAGGTGCCGCGCCCGGGCCAGCTCGCGCGCGCGGATGTCCGCCGGGATGCGGCCGGTCCGGGGATCCGCCAGGCGGCGGTGCTCGTAGGCCATGCGCTCGATGGCCTCACGCTGCCGGTCGAGCTTCGGCGGCGCGATGCCGCCGGCGGGAGGCGGCTCCAGCACGGGCCGCGCGGCAGGCGGCGTCGAGGACCCGCCCGGCTCGCGCACGAGCCAGACCCCGAGGGCAATGAGCAGGGCCGCCAGAAGGCCGCCCCGGAACAGGGAAAAACGGATGTGGCGCATGACAGGTAGAGGATCAGGCTGTACGGCATCGTGGCCGGAGCGACCCGAGACGCCGGCCTACTACCTGTATCGCAAAAGGCCCTCGAAACGCATCACGTTCGTGCAGTATAATCACCTCCCCCCGGATGAACCAGCACCGCCGAAGCACGTCTCCTTTTTCAGCGCCATTCCGTTCCTTCCGACAGGCGCCTGCCGGCAGGCGCCCCGCGAACGCCACCCCGCCCCCCTCGACCACGGCTTTTCCGGCTGATCCGTGATGGCTTCCCGCATCCTCGACACCGCGGTGCAGTACCTCCCGGGCGTCGGCCCCCGGAAGGGCGCGGCGCTGGAGCGCGTCGGGGTGCGCACCGTGGACGACCTGCTCCATTACTACCCCCGCCGCTACCTCGACCGCTCGACCATCACCGCCATCCGGGACCTGCGGCCCGACGGCGAGGCGGTGACCGTCGTGTGCACCGTGCGGGCCGCCGGCCTCGTGCCGGGCCGCCGCATGCAGCGCTTCGAGGTCATCGTCGAAGACGCCTCGGGCAGCCGGATGACGTGCGTCTGGTTCAAGGGCGTCCGCTGGATCAGCAAGCTCTTCAAACCGGGCGACCGCGTCGCCTTCCACGGCAAACCCCAGCAGTACGGCCGCCGCTTCTCCTTCGCCCATCCCGACTTCGACAAGCTCGACGCCGAGGGCGCCGCGCTCGACACGGGCCGCATCATTGCGCTCTACCCCGGCACGTCCGGCCTCGAAAAGGCCGGGCTCAACAGCCGCACCTTCCGCCGCCTCATCTATGGCGTCTTCAAGGAGCACGGCCTGGAGATCCCGGAGATCCTGCCGGAGTGGATGCGCGAGCGGTTCGGGTTGATCGACGGGCGTGTGGCGCTCCGGGCCATCCACTTCCCCCGCAGCCAGGGCGAGCTGAGCCAGGCCCGCCAGCGGCTCAAGTTCGAGGAGCTGTTCTTCATCCAGCTCCTGCTCGCCCTGACGAAGCAGACCCGCCAGGAGGTCGCCGGCCCCGCGTTCGGGCCGCCAGGTGAGTACGTCCGCCGCTTCCTCGACGAGGTGCTGCCGTTCCGGCTCACCGGCGCACAGCAGCGCACGTTCGAGGACGTCGTGCAGGATACGGCCCGCGGCATCCAGATGAACCGGCTCGTGCAGGGTGACGTCGGCAGCGGCAAGACGGTCGTCGCCATCGCCGCCATGCTGCTGGCGCTCGACAACGGCTACCAGAGCGCCTTCATGGCGCCCACCGAGATCCTGGCCGAACAGCACTATGCCAACCTCCGGAAGTACCTCGACCCGCTCGGCGTGGAGGTGCGCCTGCTGCTCGGCGGACAGAGCAAAACCCTGCGGGCCGAGATCCTGTCCGACCTGGCCGAGGGCCGCGCCCACATCGCCGTCGGCACCCACGCCGTCATCCAGGACGGCGTGCAGTTCCATCGCCTCGGCATGGCCATCGTGGACGAGCAGCACCGCTTCGGGGTGATGCAGCGGGCCCACCTGTTCTCGAAAGGAGAAAACCCGCACATGCTGCTGATGACCGCCACCCCGATCCCCCGCTCCCTGGCCATGACCGTCTACGGCGACCTCGACGTCAGCATCATGGACGAGTTGCCGGCCGGGCGCAAACCCATCAAGACGGTGCTGCGCTCCGAGAAACGGCGCGGTGAGGTTTACCAGTTCCTCCGCGAGCAGCTCCGCGAGGGGCGGCAGGCCTACGTCGTCTACCCGCTCGTCGAGGAGAGCGAGAAGCTGGACCTGAAGGATGCCGAGAGCGGCTACGAGACGCTGAAGGAAACCTTCCGCCCCTACACGGTGGACCTGATCCACGGCCGGATGCTGCCCTACGAGAAGGACGAGGCCATGGCCCGCTTCAAAGACGGCCAGACGGACATCCTCGTCTCGACGACCGTGATCGAGGTGGGCGTGGACGTGCCGAATGCGACGGTGATGCTGATCGAGCACGCCGAGCGCTTCGGGCTGAGCCAGCTCCACCAGCTCCGCGGGCGCGTCGGCCGCGGCGGCAACCAGAGCTACTGCATCCTGATGGCCGACTACAAGCGCTCCGCCGAAGCCGAGCAGCGCCTGAACGCCATGGTCGCCACCACCGACGGCTTCAAGATCAGCGAGATGGACCTGCAACTGCGTGGCGCCGGCGACTTCTTCGGCACCCGCCAGAGCGGCCTGCCCGACCTCAAGATCGCCGACATCACGCAGGACGTCGACGTCCTCCAGCAGGCCCGTGCCGCGGCCTTCGAACTGATCGCACGCGACCCCCACCTCCGCGCCGAAGAGCACGCCGAGATCCGCCGCCTCTTCGAACGCGACTACGCCCGGCGCAGCCTCGGCTATGCCCGCGTGGGGTGATGGCTGTGGGCGGCGGGCTGTGCGCTACGGGCCAGGAACTCACGGCTGACCGCTGACGGCTGACCGCTGATGCACCCGAAACGTGCGATAGCCGAAGACGGCGATCACGGCGAAGCTGATCAGCGGCAGCACGAAGGACGCCCGCACGGAGTCCAGCATCATGAAGCCGAGGTCGAAGGGCGGCAGGTCGATGATGCTGCCCTGCAGCGGCGGCATCAGCGCGCCGCCGACGATGGCGAAGATCAGCCCGGCCGAGGCGATCTTGGCATCGTCCCCGAGGCCGTGCAGGGCGATGCCGTAGATCGAGGGGAACATCAGCGACATGCACGCCGAGATGCCGATCAGGCTGTAGAGCCCGGCATACCCCGGCAGAAAGATGGTGCCGAGCGTACAGGCCATCGCCCCGATCGCCAGCGCCATGAGCAGCTTCCCGGGGCTCAGGTACTTCAGCAGGTAGGTGCAGATGAACCGGCTGGAGCAGAAGATCACCATGGCGACGATGTTATGGTTCTGCGCCTGCACGGCCGTCATCCCCAGCACCCCCATCGCGTAGTGGATGATGAACGTCCAGCACATGATCTGCGCGCCGACGTAGAAGGCCTGAGCCACGACGCCCTCCACATAGGCCCGGTTCTTCGCCAGCCGCCGGAACGTCGCGCCCAGATGCACCGTCCCCGTATGCTCGCCCGTCCGGGGCATCTTCGTCAGGATGAACGTCAGCATCACCGCCAGCACGACGAGCGCCAGGACCACGTAGGGGGTGCGGATGGTGGCCAGGTCGGCCGCCTGCATGGCCTCGTAGGCGGCCGGTTGCGTCCGGGCCAGTTCGGCGAGGGCGGCCATGATGCGGGCGTCCACCTCGCCCGGCAGCAGCGAGGCATACTCCGGGTGCGCCGCCATCTGAGCGGCCCGGAACCGCCCCACTTCCAGGTTGGCCAGGATCACCTGGCTGGCCACCACCATCCCCAGCAACGACCCGATCGGGTTGAAGGCCTGCGCCAGGTTCAGCCGGCGCGTGGCCGTCTCCTCCGGTCCCATCGACAGCACGTACGGGTTGGCCGTGGTCTCCAGGAACGCCAGCCCGAAGGTGAGGATGTAGAGCGCCAGCAGGAACACCCAGAACTGCATCGTCCAGCTGGCCGGGATGAACAGCAGGGCGCCCAGGGCATAGAGCCCGAGGCCGCAGACGATGCCCGCCTTGTAGGAGTAGCGCTGGATGAAGATGGCCGCCGGCAACGCCATCGTCGCATACCCGCCGTAGAAGGCCGTCTGCACCAGGCTGCTCTGCCGGGCCGAGATCAGAAAGATCTCCTGGAAGGCCTTGACGAGCGGGTTGGTGATGTCGTTGGCGAACCCCCACAGGGCAAACAGCGAGGTGACCAGCGCGAAGGGCCACAGCATGCCGGCAGGGATGAGCGGGGCCTCCCGGGAAGCCGCCACCCCGGGCACCACCGTGGTCGGCTGCGAAGCAGGCGATGAGGACATGGCACGAGCGGTGAGGCGCGTAAAAGAAAACGGGCTGCCCCACGATAGCACTTCGAGATACCGGGCGCAACCGGCGCGTGCCCCGCTCTGCCTATCCCCGTATTTCGCGCTGCCAGAGCGCCTGGATCACGGCCTCGATGCCGCTACGCAGGTGGCGACGGTAGGTGCTGAAAGGCAGGTCGAGGGCTTCGGCGGCTCGCTCCTGCGTCGGTGCAGGATCGAAGTAGGTAGCCTGTAAGGCACGGTAGAATTTGGCCTCGCGAGGAGATGCCTTGAGCGGCTCGGCAACCTGTAAAAGAAGTTGCCGGAGCGTCCGAGCCCGTTCCGCCTCATCGGTATCCTGCTCAATCTGATCCAGCACCACACGCGACCGCATCAGGGGGTTGTCCTGGAGTCGGTCGAGCCGGGTGAAGCTTTGCAGGGCCTCCTTGACAGCCTCGGCAAAGTCGGACTCGCTCAGCACGAGCAGGTCGCTCCGGCGCTCCGGCGCGACCGATCGGGCCTGGAAAGCACTGCCACGCTCCGCCAGCAGATCCAGCCACCGGGCAGGAGGACACACGCGCCAGTCGTGCCCAAACATTCCATAGGAAGAGCCACCCACCGAGAAGTCTGCTTCGGGCAGGCGATGCAGATCGGCATAGTTCAGCACGAGCTGCCAGAAGTCCGGTTCGGCACAGGGCAGGAAGGTAAAGGCCAACCCCTCCGTCTCGAGGTAGTACCGTACGGTCTGAATGAAGATCAGGCTCTGCACGGGCGACACGTCCTGGTAATCTGCCTCGCTAAACCAGAACCGGAACAGCAGGGCCCGCTCTCCCGTGCGCAGCGGAGCATGGGCCTCCAGATACGCCCGCGCCGCGGCGAGCGCCGGATCCTGCGGTACCGTCTGGCCGGCCGGCATATCGGGTGTCAGGGTTACGGTAAACAGACATCCCACCGGGCGGCCGTCGGCGTCCCGCACCACATGAAGCCCCTCCGGCAAACGCTCGACCCAGGCTTCGAACAACGCCGCCGATGCATCCCCCTCGTACCGGGCCAGGGCTTCCCGCAGCACCGGTACGTCCTCGGCATGACGGTGATCATGAGAGAGCGGCCGCTGCCCCTGCCATTGCTCCCTGAGCTGTAAGAAAAAGGGGCGAATGACCGGGTTATCCCGGCTCAGAAAGAGGTAATCCGCCAGGATCTGCTCGTAGGGGCGGTCTGCGCCCTCGATCAGTTGATCCGTGTAATACCGCCGCGCCTGCCGGCTCAGATGCTGGTACTGCCCGGGATCACGCCAGCGAAGATCCGCCGCAAGGACCTCCCGGACCAGGTCGTGGGGATAAATACCGTGCGCATCGGCCTCCATGAACGAACGCCCTCGGAGCCACTCGAAGAGGGTATGGCTGTCCGCGTCTGTCAGCACCGCGGCAAGCAGGGGCTGGGTTGTATGGCGCACCAGCGCACTGAGTTCTACAGCCACACGTTGTTGTGTCGTGAGGGTGGTAACCAGGAACCGCTTCAGCAGCGTGCCGACGATGTCCGGCGTCTGATCGGGGTCGAACTGAAGATCAGGTTGCTGATCGTACACATCGGCCACGAGCGAAAGCGCGAGCGGATGCCCCTGCGCGAAGGCGAGAATGGCCGCGTGTTGCGCTTCCGGGACCTGACGCCGGCTCAGAAACTGGCGACTCTCCTCCGGCCCCAGGTTACGCAACGGCAGCGGCCGGACGAGAGCCTGCAAACCGAGATGTGCCCGCCATTCGGCCGAGCGCCGGTTTCTCCCGCTCAGCACCAGGAACACATTGTCCGGCACGGTGGGCAAAAAATCCTCACAGATCCAGCGGTCCAGCGGCTCGAGCATTTCGTAGGTATCAATCACCAGCACGAGGCGCTTCGTCTGCACCGCCACGTCGGAGAGACTCCGGCGGGTCCTGCCCTGCCCGAGCGTCTGCTCCAGGGCATCGATGAAGGCTCCGGCGGTAGGCTCCAGATCGCGCGCATCCAACCGAAAGAACGGCACGCCGCACGCCCGGCTGATCTCACGAAACATGAGCGTCAGCACCGTCTTGCCAACCCCACCGGGCCCCCACACATACAGCACATGAAACGGCATCTCCTCCGCCGTAATCGCCTCCCGGAACAGGGCCTTTTCGTCCCCTCGCCCGACGAACAGCTGCTGCTGCACGGTCTTCAGATAGTCCGCCAGTTGTCCAGGCATGAGAAGAAGCGCGGATGGTCATGAAAAAGGAGGGTACGAACCGATGCCAGGATGTGCCCTACTCCACACAATCCGGCTTGTTCACCCCGGTGCTGTGCCAGGCTGGATGCGATAAAAACGTAACGACGGCCGGAATGAACAAAAAGTGAGCAATGATTGACCTGTACGCACAGAAGCGCCATGGGTATGGTGCAGGTACCTGCGGATTCCAACGCCATGAAAGGGTCCGCCTGCCTCGATACGTCACGCAACCACTACCTGCCATGCATGCCTCTCCTACTGCACCGCCCCGCTGGGATCAGTCCCTGCATCTTCTGATCAGAATCGTGATCGTCGCCTTCCTGAGTCTTCTCGGCGCGCGCACCATCCTCGCTCAACCCGCAGAATATCAGGCCGTGTTATCATCCAGCAACCAGGTTCCAGCCATCGAAAGTGGCGCCTCGGGCATGGTCACGGCGACGCTCGACGGGATGACCTTGACGATCTCGGGCAGCTTCAGCGGCCTGCAGAGCGCACTCGCCACCGAGATCGCCGGCGGCGCTCATCTGCACATCGGCTATGCCGGACAGAGCGGGCCCGTGGCCTTTCCCCTCGCCGTCACGGCCGACGCCGACGCCCGCGGCGGCACCTTTGCCCCGGCCGATAATACCTTCGAGCTCACCCCCGAGCAAATCGCCGCCCTCGAAGCACGCCGCATCTACGTCAACATCCACTCGATGGACCACCCCGGCGGCGAACTGCGCGGACAACTGATCCCGGCCTCCGCCATCGGCTTCCGGGCCACGCTTTCAGGAGGCAACGAAGTCCCGGCCAATACCAGCGCGGCGCTCGGAACCGTCATCGGTGAACTGGACGGGATGACGCTGACCATCTCCGGTGCCTTCAGCGGGCTGAGCAGCAACGTCGCCACCGAGATCGCCGGCGGGGCGCATCTGCACCTCGGCTACGCCGGCGAAAACGGCCCGGTGATCGTCCCCCTGACGGCGACGCTCGACGCCGACAACCGCGGCGGCATCTTTGCAGCAACAAACAATACGTTCACCCTGACTGCGGAGCAGGTTGCTGCACTCGAAGGCCGGCAGATCTACGTCAACATCCACTCGATGGACCACCCCGGCGGCGAACTGCGCGGACAACTGATCCCGGCCTCCAGCATCGGCTTCAAGGCCATCCTGGCCGGCAGCAACGCCATCCCGGCCACCACTTCTTCCGCGATGGGAACCGTCGTAGCTGAACTAAACGACACGACGCTCACGGTCTCAGGTCGATTCTCCGGCCTGGAGAGTGCACTCGCCACCGAGATCGCCGGCGGCGCTCACCTGCACCTCGGCTATGCCGGACAGAGCGGACCCGTTGCCTTCCCCCTCACCGTCACGGCCGACGCCGATGCCCGCGGTGGCACCGTTGTCCCGGCCGATAACACCTTCGAGCTCACCCCGGAACAGGCCGCCATGCTGCAAGCACGCGGCATCTACGTCAACATTCACTCGATGGACCACCCGGGCGGCGAAATCCGGGGGCAGCTCCTCAGCACCGCCAGCGCATCCTTCACGGCCATGCTGGACGGCAGCAACGAAATCCCGGCCAACGGTAGCCGGGGACACGGCCAGGTCGTGGCGGAGTTGAGCGGCACCCGGCTGATCGTCTCAGGAGCCTTTGCTGACATGGAAAGTGACTTCAACGCGGACATTGCCGGCGGGGCCCATCTGCACACCGGCATGGCAGGTGAAAACGGCGGCGTCGGCTTCGCCCTCACCCCCTCGCTCCACGCCGACCAACGCAGCGGCGTCTTCGAGCCCGGGGCCAACACGTTCGAGTTGAGTGCGGATGCCCTGACGACGCTGCAGGCACGCGGCTTCTACGCCAACATTCACTCGATGGCCATAGCCAGCGGTGAACTGCGTGGCCAGCTCATCCCGACGGCGTCGGTGCAACTACGTGCCGTATTCTCCGGACGGGCCGAGTTGCCGGCCAACACCTCCCAGGCCCTCGGCGGAGCGATCGTCGAGGTGATGGGCGACCAAATCATCCTCTCCGGCGCCTTCAGCGGCCTGGAAAGCGAACTCGCCACCGACGTCGCCGGTGGCGCTCACCTGCACCTGGGAGCGCTCGACGCCAACGGTGATGTCGTCTTTGCCCTCGCTTCCGATCTCGACAGCGGTAACCGCAGCGGGGTCTTTGCAGCAGCGAACAACCAGTTCATGCTCGACGCTGCGCAGCGCAGCGCCCTTCTCGACGGCCGCTTTTACGTGAACATCCATACGTCCAACCATCCCGGCGGCGAACTCCGCGGACAGGTGCTCCCCATGACCTCCCGTGTCCTGGAAGCCACCCTCTCCAGCCAGAACGAAGTGCCCGCCATCGAGGTAGACGGCATGGGCGGCGTGATCGCGGTCCTGGACGGCACGACACTGACCGTCGCGGGCCGCTTTGGCGGGCTTGCCTCGGCCGTGGACGGGGCCATCGCCGGCGGCGCTCATCTGCACGCCGGCCCGCCCGATGCCAACGGCGACGTTGTCTTTGCCCTGGATGCCACGCTCGACGCAGACCGACTCGGAGGGCTTTTCGAAGCGGCAAACAACCGCTTCGAACTGACCGAAGAGCAGGTGGCCCTGCTGCTCAACGGAGGGCTTTACGTCAACATCCACACGCTGGAGAATGCCAGCGGTGCCCTGCGCGGCCAGGTGCTCGCCAGCGCCAACGTCGCCCCCGACGCACCCGCCATCGACACCCCGAACGACGGCGCGACGATCGCCATCGAGGGTGACCCCGGTGCCCTGTTTACGGCCACCTGGACCGGCGGCGACGCTAACGGCAACACCACCTTCTACACGTGGCAGTTGGCAACCTCCGAGACGTTTGTCGAGGAGTCGATTCTGCTCAGCGCTGAAACCGGCACCGAGGCGATGTTCTCCACGACCGTCGGCGAGGTAGCCACTCTGCTCACCTCAGCCGGGGTGGAGGTAGGCAGCCAGGTGACGCTGTACCACCGCGCCAACAGCACCGACGGCAGCCAGCAGCGCATGGGCGAACCGGCCATGGTGATCCTGGAACGCGGCACGGTAACCAGCACCGAAACCGGAACGGCCCTGCCCGAACGCTTCGAACTCCTGGGAGCCTACCCGAATCCATTCAACCCGACGACGACGATCCGTTTCGCCCTACCCAGTACCACGGAGGTGCAGATTGCCGTCTTCAACACCCTCGGACAGCAGGTACGCACGCTCGAACCCGGCCGCCTCTCCCCCGGCCTGCACAGCGTGACCTTCAATGCCGTGGCGCTGCCGTCCGGACTCTACCTGTATCGCCTCACCGCTCGGGCGGACGGGGAGGCTTTCGTGGAAACGGGACGTATGATGCTGGTGAAGTAGGATCCACCACACATATCCGTCCAGAACCGATCCCGGGGGTCCGGAGCCTACTGCTTCGGACCCCCGGTGCATCAGGGCAGACCATTGCACCCGGCATCCGCGGATGCTATCATGCCGCTCCCACCGTGTTGCCCCCTTCTCGTATGCGTCTCGCCCGACTCCTCGTCTCGGCGGCGCTCGCCGTCGCTGCTTTTGCCGGCCTCCACGTCAAGCTCGGCCCGCTGCCACCGCTCGGCCCCTTCCTCAACCCGTTCGCCGGCTTCTGGCAGAACGGCCGGGGCGTGGACGATCTCCCCACCTCCCTCACCCTGGCCGGCCTCCAGGCCCCCGTGCAGATCGTCTGGGACGACCGCCGCGTGCCGCACGTCTTCGCCCGGAACGACCATGACCTCTACTTCGCCCAGGGCTACCTGACGGCCCGCGACCGGCTCTGGCAGATGGAGTTCCAGACCCACGCCGCCGCCGGCCGGATCTCTGAGATCGTCGGCGAGGCCGCGCTGGACTTCGACCGGTCGCGCCGGCGGCTCGGCATGATCTACGGCGCCGAACGATCGGTCGAGGCCATGCGGCAGGACCCCTCCCTCTGGGCCATGGTGGAGGCCTACACGGCGGGCGTCAACGCCTGGATCGAGCGGCTCGGCCCGGCCTCGTTCCCGCTCGAATACAAGATCCTGGACTATGCCCCGGAGCCGTGGACCCCTCTCAAGACGGCGCTGCTGCTCAAGTACATGTCCTGGACGCTGACCGGCAGCAACAACGAGGCGGCCATGACGCGCACCCGCGCCGCGCTGGGCGACTCGGCGATGGCCGCGCTCTTCCCGTTCTACCCGCCCTTCATGGACCCGATCATCCCGCCGGATCACCCCTGGCGCTTCGAGCCGCTGCCGATCCCCTCTCCCCCCGGACCCCAGCCCGCCGCCACCCTCCAGCCAGCCGTCCCGGCCTCGCCCGATCCGCGCAACGGCAGCAACAACTGGGCGGTGGACGGCTCGAAGACCCGCAGCGGCCGCCCCCTCCTGGCCAACGACCCGCACCTGAACCTCACCCTCCCCTCGATCTGGTACGAGATCCAGCTCCACAGCCCGACGGTAAACGTCTACGGCGTCTCCCTGCCCGGCTCGCCGGCCGTCATCATCGGCTTCAACGAGCGCATCGCCTGGGGCGTCACGAACGCGGGCAGCGATGTGATGGACTGGTACGAGATCGAATTCCGGGACGAGCGCCGGGCGGCGTACCGCTACGACGGCGGCTGGCGCCCGACGACGCCGCGCGTCGAGACGATCCGCGTGCGGGGGGGCGAGACGGTGATCGACACCGTCTACTACACCCACCACGGCCCGGTGGCTTACCTGCCCGAGGAGGAGCCCGCCTCGGAGGCGATCCCGCGCGGGGCGGCGCTCCGCTGGATCGCCCATGACCCCTCCACCGAGCTCAAGACGTTCTACCTGCTCAACCGCGCCGCCGGGTACGACGACTACCGGGAGGCCCTCCGCCACTACACCAGCCCGGCCCAGAACTTCGTCTTCGCCGACACCGCCGGCACCATCGCCCTGTGGCACAACGGCCGCTTCCCGCTGCGCTGGCACGGCCAGGGCCGCTACCTGAGCGACGGCCGCAACCCGGCTCACGACTGGCAGGGCTGGGTCCCCAACGACCACAACCCCGGCGTCGTCAACCCGCCGCGCGGCTTCGTCAGCTCGGCCAACCAGAACCCCACCGACCCGTCGTACCCCTACTACCTCGGCTGGGACTACGCCCCCTTCGAGCGCGGAGCCCGCATCAACGAACGCCTCGCGGCGATGTCCGACATCACTCCGGCGGACATGCAGGCCCTCCAGCTCGACGACGTCTACCTCCACGCCCGCACCGTCCTCCCCACCCTGCTGGCGCTGATGGATGCCGCCGACCTCCCCCCCGGCCCTCCGCAGGATGCCCTCGCAGCCCTGCGGGACTGGGACTACACCTACCGGGCCGAGGCCATCGCGCCGACGCTCTACGACGCCTGGTGGGCGGAACTGAGCCGGAGGATCTGGCAGGATGAGCTGGATACGTTGATGACGCCGGGCCGCGACGTTACCGCCGCCCTCTTGCTCGACGACCCGGCCCACCCCTTCCTCGACGACGTCCGGACGCCGCAGCGGGAGACGCTCCGGGATCTGGCCCCGGCCGCGTTCGAGGCCGCGTTGACGGCGCTCACCGAGGCGCACGGCCCCTACGGCCCGGCCTGGGCGCTGGGCCGGGCCCGCGGCACCGACATCAACCACCTCGCCAACATCCCCGGCCTCGGCCGCCCCGACCTCGTCACCAGCGGCCGCGACGGCGCCGTCAACGCCACCGGCCGCACGCACGGCCCCTCCTGGCGCATGGTGGTGTCGCTGACGTCACCGGTGCAGGCCTGGGGACTCTTTCCCGGCGGGCAGTCCGGCCACCCCGGCTCGGCGTTCTACGATACCGACGTCGATGCCTGGGTCCGGGGCGACCTCCACCCGCTGCTGCTGCTCTCCGACCCGGACGCCGCCGCGGACCGCCTCGTCGCTACCACCACGCTCCAGCCCGAGTAACCGCTGACCCCCCTCCCTGCCATGGGCATCCTCCTCTGCCTGCTCATCCTGCTCGCGCTCCAGTGGACCACCCCGTTCTGGTGGTGGGTGATGGTCGTGCCCTTCGGCTACGCGCTCGGATGGGCGCGCTCCGGCGGGGACGGCTTCCTGACGGGGGCCGCCAGCGCCGGGCTGCTCTGGCTCGGCGCCGCGCTGCTGCAGGGGCTGACCTCCGCCGACCTCGTCGCCGCCCGCATCGCCACCATGCTCAACCTCGGCGGGGCCGCCTGGGTGCTCGCCCTCGCCACCGGCCTCGTGGCCGCCCTGGCCGCCGGCCTGGCCGGCAGCACCGGGTTCTACCTGCGCGCCGCCCTGCCGACGAGGCAGACGGGGAAAGACGCCGGAAAGCCGGACCGCTAGAAATTGAAGCGCAGGCCCAGGCCGAACGATCCTTTGTTCCGCTGGAGGCCCGTGTCCGGCCCCAGCCGCCAGATCGGTTCGAGCACGAAGCGGCGGCCATCAAACACCCGGAACGAGATGGGCATCGTCATCTGCACGCCAAGGTGATGCCCGTCATACCCCCGGGCCGTCACCGGCTCACCGAATCGCGTCTCGTAACGCTGCGGCTCGATGTGGGCGAAGCGGTGAAACACACCGACTCCCGGGAAAACCTCGATGCGAGATCCCAGGCTGTACCGCTGGTGCAGCAGGATGCTCGCATCCGTGTCGTAGCCCATCCAGCCGGACGGCAGCACGTCGCGGTTACCGATCCGGCCCAGCCGGGCCCGCGCCGCCGCCCGCGTCACGAGCGCCAGCCCCCCGTCGTTCAGCCTGCGGTGATAACCGAACTGCGGCCCCACGTACAGGTGCTGCGTTTGCAACCCACTGCGCGCCTCGTAATCGAACGTCACGCCCAGATCCACCCCCTGCCGCCATCGGTATCCCCAGGCCCCTCCCAGAGCCAGCCTGGACGAACCCGGATCAGACCACGTCAGGCGGTTCAGTTCAATGAAGGACCCCGGCTCGTCGGTATACAGCGACTGCCCCGCCACCGGGACGGCTCCCCCGGCCATCAACACCCCGACGAGCACCATCGAAACGAAGAGCAACGGACGCATGGGACTGGCCTCCTCCACAGGATTCTGGGTAAAGGAAGGACGATAACGTTGCCACAGAAACGATCCACTACAACCCGTTCGTATGTGCCGGCTTTTTTTCTCGCACGGGATGTTATACGGCTCCCTCGGGCGCCGCAGGGTCGCCGGCCCTCAATGCACGTAGCTGCCCGCGTTGAGGTCGATGGTGGCGCCGGTGGCGTGGTCGGCGAGGCCGCTGGCGAGCAGGACGGCCATAGGGGCGATGTCCTCCGGGCGGGTGAGGCGGTCGAGCGCGAGGTCGCGGACGGCATGGGCTTCGCCGTAGGTGTCGATGAAGTCCTGCGCCATGTCCGTCCGGGTGAAGCCGGGCGCGAGCGTGAAGGCGACGATGCCGTCCTTGCCGAAGCCCCGGGCGATGGACCGCGTCAGCGCCACCAGCCCGCCCTTCGACGCCGCGTAGGCCATGTACTCGGGCGTGTCTCCCCGGAAGGCGGCGCGCGAGGCGACGTTGAGGATGCGCCCGCCGCCGTGCCGCCGGAAGTGCCGGATCGCCAGGCGGCAGAGCAGCTCCGGCGCCCGCAGGTTCACCGCCATCGTCTGCTCCCACCCCACCCGCCACGCCTCGTCCGGCGCGTCGAGCGGCAGCGACCGGGCGATGCCCGCGTTGTTGACGAGCACGTGGAGGCGGCCGTAGGCCTGCACGACCCGTTCGAAGAGCCGCCGGACGGCCGTCACGTCGCCCAGGTCGGCCCCGAAGGCCCGCGCCTCCCGTCCGAGTTCGGCGGCGAGCCGCTCGGCGGCCTCCCGGCGCTGGTGGTAGTGGACGGCCACGGTCGCGCCGGACGCCGCCGCCTGCACGGCAATGGCCCGCCCGATGCCCCGGCTCGCGCCGGTGACGAGCATCACGGTGCCGGTGAGGTCGATGGTCATGGGGATGTCGAAGGTCGAAGATCGAGTGGCGAAGGTCGAGTGGCGAAGGTCGAAAGTCGAAAGTCGAAGACCGGGATCACGACACGGTTTCCCGTCCGCCCTTCGACCTTTGTCCTTCGCCCTTACCGGTAGATCCGCTCGGCCAGCGCCACCACCGGCGCCTCGGCCTCTACGATGCGGAAGCGGATACGCCCGAGGAGGCGGCCGTCGGCGGTCTGCACCTCCACACGCCAGCGGCCGGGGCGGACGTGCTGTTTCATGGTGTAGCCGCGGTAGCCGAAGTCCCGCCCCCCCGTGATGTCATAGCCGATCCGGTCCGTCGAGACCCAGGCCTGCTGCGCCTCGTCCCAGTAGCGCCACTCGTGGTAGATGCGCTTCTCCAGATCGGTCGGCGCGAAGACGGCGGTGAAGCAGTAGACCCGCTCGCCCGGCGCCCGGTGGAACACGGCGTCGGAGCGCTCCCAGAACGCGTACCAGGGCGGCTGCTCGTAGCGCAGGCGAAAGACCGTCTCGCCGGCCTCGTTGCGCAGCTTCTCGACGTGGTGGTAGACGCCGCCGTGCCGCAGCGCCAGCGGCACGGGCGGGATCCAGTTCTGATGATAAAACACGTTCAACCCCCCGAACAGCACCACCACGATGCCAAAGGCCAGCGCCACCTGCCGGCGCTGCGGGAACACCCCGCGCCGCCACAGAAACCCTTGCATCGCCCCGACGATGCCGACGCCGAGCACCCCGGCCGCCACGAACGTGAGGTAGTTGACCTCTCGGGTGACGACGGGAATGAAAAAGCTCAGGAAGGAGAAAACCGCCAGATAGTAGAGGGCAAACAGCAGATACAGGTTGAACAGCCGCTGGTGGATGAACTCGTTGGCGACCAGCAGGATCACCAGCAACACCAGAAACGCCGAGGTTTCCGTGAGCGACGCGCTCTGTGAGTAGAAAATCACGTACGCGCTGAAGAGCGCTCCGAGGAAGAACTGAATCCCGGCCGGGAACCACTCCTCGTATTTTTTGAGCCGCGGATCCTTTAACACCCCCTGGTCGACCAACGCCGCGACCATGATGAGCCCGCCCACGATGAGGATGTAGGCGAGCAGCAGCAGGTTGTCGCCCCAGGCGTCGATGCGGTCGAGCGTGGCGGTGTCCCAGGCCACGCCGGCGAAGAAGAACACGACGGGCGCGATCCGCTGGTGGCGGTGGTAGAAGGCCGTCGCCCGCCGGAACAGCGGGCTCTGCCGCACCCGCGCCGTCCACGGCGGCCTCGCAGGAGGGGCCGGAGACGCAGGGGGGACCGGAGACAGGGTTTCGTCGGAGGAATCGGGCGTAGCCATGGGGGTCAGATCGAACGACCGAACGAGGCAGACCGTCCCTCCTACTTCATGCCGACCCCGGGAGTTCGAACCACGGCCTCGCCTCACATGGGTCCCCGCCCGATGCACCTGAGCAGGCGATTCCGTATCGTCTTGCAGCCGGTTTCGTTCCGCCACGCCCCCCCGACGCCGTGCCTGCCGCCTCGCTCCGCTGCCTCCTGCTCACCGCCGCCCTGCTCGGTATGTCGGCTCCCGGATGCCACCCCCCCGACGACGCCCCTCCCCTCGCGCCCGGTATCCCGTATGACCTCGCCCGGGACCGCGCCGCCCGCATCGCCGACCTGCGCTACGACGTCGCGCTGACCATCCCGGAGCACCCGGACGAGCCCGTCACCGGCTCGCTCGTCGCCGCCTTCTCGCTCAACGACACGTCGCAGGCCCTGGCCTTCGACTTCCGGGCCGGCGACGACCAGGTGCACGCCGTCACGGCCAACGGCGAACCGATCGACGTCGCCGTGCGCAACGAGCACCTGATGATCCCCGCCGCCGCGCTACGCCTCGGCGCCAACCGCATCGCCATCGACTTCACCGCCGGCGACGGCTCGCTGAACCGGCGGGAGGACTACCTCTACACGCTCTTCGTCCCGGATCGGGCCTCCTACGCGTTGCCCGTCTTCGATCAGCCCGACCTGAAGGCCCGCTTCCGGCTGACGCTCGACGTCCCGGCTCGCTGGGTGGCCGTGGCCAACGCCCCGGAGGAAGCCATGGAGCGCCGCGGCCCCCGCCGCATCTACCGCTTCGCCGAAACCCGGCCGCTGCCGACCTACCTGTTCGCCTTCGCCGCCGGCGACTTCCAGATCGTCCGCGCCGAACGCGACGGCCGGCCGATGCGGCTGTTCCACCGGGAGACGGACCGCGCCCGCGTACGCCGCAACACCGCCGCCCTCTTCGACCTGCACGCGGCGGCGCTCCGCTGGCTGGAAGCCTACACCGGCATCCCCTACCCCTTCGCCAAATTCGACATGGTGCTCATCCCGTCCTTCCAGTTCGGCGGGATGGAGCACCCCGGCAGCATCTTCTACCGGGCCGAAAGCCTCTTCCTCGACCGCACCCCCACGCAGAACCAGGCACTCGGGCGGGCCAGCCTCATCGCCCACGAAACGGCCCACATGTGGTTCGGCAACCTCGTCACGATGCGCTGGTTCGACGACGTCTGGATGAAAGAGGTCTTCGCCAACTTCATGGCGGCCCGGATCGTCAACCCCTCGTTTCCCGAGATCGACCACGCGCTGCGGTTCTGGCTGGCCCACTACCCGGCCGCCTACGACGTCGAGCGCACCGAGGGCACCCACCCGATCCGCCAGCCGCTGGACAACCTCAACGAGGCCGGCTCGCTCTACGGTGCCATCATCTACCAGAAGGCGCCCATCGTCATGCAGCAACTGGAGCGGATCGTGGGCGAGGACGCCTTCCGGAACGGCATCCGGGCCTACCTGAACACCTACGTCTACGGCAACGCCTCCTGGCCGGACCTGATCGCCTTCCTCGATGCGCGCACCGAGGAGGACCTCACCGCCTGGAGCCGGCGATGGGTGGAGGAAGCCGGCCGCCCCGTCATCCGCACCGAGCGCGTGACGGCCCCGGACGGCCGCCTCCTCGCCGTGCGCCTGCACCAGGACGCCCCCGACGGCCGCCTGTGGACGCAGGCGCTGACGCTGGCCCTGGGCGACAGCTCCGGCCAGATCACCCGCACCCTCCGCCTGCACGACCGGGTCACGACCGTCTTCCTCGACTCCACCGCCGCCGGCACCGCCACCGGCACCGCCACCGGCACCGCCCCGGCCGACTCCGGCGCCGCCGCGTCCTCCCCCGCCTATGTGCTGCCGCTCGGCTACGGGCTGATGCAGCCGGACTCGACGACGCAGGCCTGGCTGCTGGAGCACCTCCCCACCATCCCCGACAACCAGACCCGGGCCGTCGCCTGGCTGACGCTGTGGGACGGCCTGCTCGAAGGCCGCATCGCGCCGGGACGCATGGCGATGCTGCTCCTCCGCGCCCTCCCCGCCGAACCCACCGAACTGCTCGCCCAGCGGATGCTCGGCGACCTGGAAACGCTCTACTGGCGCTACCTGCCCCCCGCCACCCGCACGACCCTCGCCCTGCCGGTCGAGGAGATGCTCTGGCGCGAGATCGTCCGCGACGGCCCCGCCTCGCGCAAGGCCGCTTTCTTCGCCACCTTCCGCGACATCGCCACCGGCGTCGACGCCATGGACCGCCTCTACCGGCTCTGGGACGACCTGCTCTCCGTCGATGGCCTGACGCTCTCCGAGAACGACCGGACCGACCTCGCGCTGTGGATGGCCCTGCAGGCCTACCCGGGCTGGACGGGCATCCTGGACGCACAGGCCGCCCGGATCACCAATCCCGACCGGCAGGCCCGCTTCGCCTTCCTCCGCCCGGCCGTCGACCCCGACCCGGCCGTGCGGGACAGCGTCTTCGCCAGCTTCGCCGACCCGGCCCACCGCCGGCAGGAAAACTGGGTGCTGGACGCGCTGCGCTACCTGAACCACCCGCTCCACGCCGACCATGCCGTGCGCTACCTGCGCCCCGGCCTGTCCCTCGTCGAAGCACTCCAGACCACCGGCACCATCTTCTTCCCCCGCCGCTTCCTGGACGCCCTCTTCAGCGGCCATACCAGCCCCGAAGCCACCGCCGTCATCCGCCAGTTCCTCGCGGATCACCCGGACTACCCGCCTCGCCTCCGCGGCAAGATCCTCCAGGCCGCCGACCCCGTCTTCCGCGCCGCCCGCATCCGAGACGAGGGGTGAAGGGCGAAGGGCGGACGGGACAGCACATCCCGCACCCGCTCCCGGCCCCGCGCACGTCGCCCGTTACTTCGGCAGCGCCGGCTTCGTCACGCCGACGGGCTTCGCCGGCCTGGCGTCGGCGGCTTCGGGCCGGGCACCGGGACGCCGCCAGAGCGGGACGGACGAACACGGCTCTCCGTACATCAGCTTGCGCGCCACGCCCTGCAGCTTCTGCGTCGCCAGCATATAGGCATCGACCGGGACGGTACCGGTGCCGCAGCCTTTGATGACGACGATGCGGTCGCGGAACCGGCTCCAGTCCTCGGCTTCGAGGGCGCGGACGAAGTGGTCCCGCACGAGGTCGGCGCGGCGGCCGAAGGCGACGCTCCGGGCGATGCCGTGGAGCTTCGAGGCGATGAGCATGTAGGCCCACGTCGGCACGATGGCGTCGGCCGAGCAGTAGACGGCTACGTGCCGGCCGGCGTACGGCGCCCAGTCGTGCGCCCGGACGTGCTCGCGGAAGACCTTCTCGCGCAGGATCAGGCCCTCCACGAGGAACGGCGCGATGTCGAATTCGACGACCTCGCCGCCGTCCCACAGGTCGTCCAGGCTGTAGACGTCGATGTCGCTTTCGGCTACGCGGTTGGTGATCGGCTCCATGGGGCTATGTCGAGTGTCGAATGTCGAAGGTCGAAGGTCGAGTGTCGCATGGGGACCGGGGCGAAGGGCGGGGTTCGACGGTCGGGCTACGGGACCGTTTTCCCGTCCGCCCTTCGCACGTCCGCCTTCGTCCTTCCCTTCAATGGCTCGCGCGCTGGTGTGTTGCCGGCCGATCTACGCGGCCCGGGCCGCGGCCAGCCCCCGGTCCAGGTCGGCGCGGAGGTCGTCGATGTGTTCGAGGCCGATGGAGAGGCGGACCAGGCCCGGCGTGATGCCGACGGCGGCCCGCTCCTCCTCGGTGAGCTTCGAGTGGGTGGTCGATGCCGGGTGGGTGGCGATGCTGCGCGTATCGCCCAGGTTCGACGAGCGGGAGATCATCGTGAGGGCATCCAGGAAGGCGAAGGCCGCCGCGTAGCCGCCGGCCAGTTCGAACGTGACCATGCTGCCGCCCTGCCGCATCTGCCGCCGGGCCAGTTCGTGCTGCGGGTGCGAGGGCAGGAACGGGTAGCGCACCCGCGTCACGCCGGGCTGGCCTTCGAGGAATTCGGCCACGGCCAGCGCATTGGCGCAATGCCGGTCCACCCGCACGGCGAGCGTCTCCAGGCTCTTCGAGAGGATCCAGCCGTGGAACGGCGACATCGCCGGGCCCGTGTGGCGCGCCATGAACCGCACCTCCTCGATCAGATCGGCCGCCCCGAGCACGGCCCCGCCGAGCACGCGCCCCTGCCCGTCGATCAGCTTCGTGGCCGAGTGGGTGACGAGGTCCGCACCGAATTCCGCCGGGTTCTGGAGGTACGGCGTGGCGAAGCAGTTGTCCACGTTCAGGATGGCGCTGTAGGCCACGGCCAGCGAACCGAGCCAGTCGAGGTCAGCCAGTTCGAGGCCGGGGTTCGAGGGCGTCTCCACGAACAGCATCCGCGTGTTCCCCCGCATGGCCCGTTCCCAGGCCGCCCGCGGCGCGCTCAGGTCCACCAGGGTGCAGGAGATCCCCCAGCGCGGGAGCAGCCGCGTCAGGATCTGGTGCGTCGAGCCGAAGAGCGAGCGCGAGGCGACGACGTGGTCGCCCTGGTTCAGGAACGCCGCCAGGCTGAGGAACATCGCCGCCATGCCCGAGGCCGTCGCCACGCCGTCCTCGACGCCTTCGAGCGCGCAGAGCTTACGCACGAACTCGTCCGTGTTGGGGTTGGCGTAGCGCGAGTAGACGTGGCCCTCGGCCTCGCCCGCGAAGAGCGCCCGTGCCTGCTCGGCATCGTCGAAGACGAAGCTGGAGGTGGCGAAGATGGGCACGCTGTGCTCGCGGTGCGCGCTGCGCTCGGCCTGGAGGCGGATCGCCTCGGTCTCGAAGTGCCGCTCGGGTGCCATGCTCACGCGTCCTCCGCCGCGGTCGCCACGACCTCGACGCTGTGGGTGATCGTCGCCGTCGACTCCAGCATGCGGGCGACGGAGCAGTAGCGGGTCAGCGACAGCTGCGCCGCCCGCTCGGCCTTCTTCGGATCGACGTGGCCCAGCACGGTGTAGTGGATGTGGATGGCTTCGAAGACGGCCGGAACGGCATCGGCCCGCCGCGCCTCTACCCGCGCCCGCAGGCCTTCGACCGGCTGGCGCTGCTTCCGCAGGATGTGCTGGATATCGAGGCTGCTGCAACTCATCAACCCGGCCAGCACCAGTTGCATCGGCCGAAATCCTCGCTGCCGTCCCCCCTCGTCGGGGGAGGAATCGGTGTGGATCACCGTGCCGTCTTCGTTGCGGATCTCGTAGTGGATCAGGTCATCCAGGCTGCGTAACGTGAGGGTCATAAGGGGGCTTCTGGTTTTTGGCTGCTGGCTACTGGCTGCTGGCTTCGGGCTACTGGCTGCTGGCTTCGGGCTGCTGGCTACTGGCTTCGGGCTGCTGGCTTTTGGCTTCGGGCTGCTGGCTTTTAGCTTCGGGCTGCTGGCTTTTGGCTGCTGGCTACTGGCTGCTGGCTTCGGGCTGCTGGCTTTTGGCTTCGGGCTGCTGGCTTTTGGCTTCGGGCTACTGGCTGCTGGCTTCGGGCTGCTGGCTGCTGGCTTCGGGCTGCTGGCTGCTGGCTTCGGGCTGCTGGCTGCTGGCTTCGGGCTGCTGGCTGACGGCTGACAGCTGACAGCTGATCGCTGACGGCTCACAACCCGCAGCCGCTAACGCGGCGGCGCGGAACCGTTCGATGGCATAGTCCACGTCCTCCCCGGTGGTGAAGCGGCCCATGCTGAGGCGGATGGTGGCCTCGGCCTCGGCCGGCGAGCGGCCCATGGCGGTGAGCACGTGGCTGGGCGTCCCGGAGCCGGAGGCACACGCGCTGCCGGTGGAGAGCGCCAGATCGCGGAGGTTCATCATGAGGTACTCCGCCGGGATCCTGCGGAACGTCAGGCTGGAGGTCTGCGGCAAGCGCTCGGCGCCGTCGCCGTTGATCTGCAGGCCGTCTCCCAGGTCCTCGCGGAGCGCGGCTTCGAGGCGGTCGCGCCAGGCGCGGAGGCGGCGCGCCTCGGCGGGTTGCTCCGACCGCGCCAGCTCCAGCGCCGCACCGAGGCCGACGATGCCCGGCGTGTTGAGCGTCCCCCCGCGCAGCCCCCGCTCCTGCCCGCCGCCGTCGAGCAGCGGCACGAGGCGGACGCGGGGGTTCCGCCGGCGCACGTACAGCGCCCCGACGCCCTTGGGCGCGTAGACCTTGTGGCCGGAGAGCACCAGCAGATCCACGTGCTCCACGCTCACCGGCACCTTGCCGACGGCCTGCGTGGCGTCCGTCATGAACAGAATGCCCCGGCGGCGCACCCGCTCGGCGAGGGCCTCGATGGGCTGGAGCACGCCCGTCTCGTTGTTGGCCCACATGATGCTGACGAGAATCGTCTCGTCCGTCAGCGCCGCCTCCAGCTCCTCCGGGTCGACCCGCCCCTGACCGTCGACCGGCAGGTACGTCACCCGGGCCCCCCGCCGCTCCAGCGCGCGGCAGGCGTCGAGCACGGCCTTGTGCTCCGTGGCCGCGGTGACGATGTGGCGGCCCTTGCCGGCATACGCCTCGGCCACGCCCTTGATCGCCGTGTTGATGCCCTCCGTCGCCCCGCTGGTGAAGTAGATCTCCGCCGGGTCGGCCCCGAGCATCCCGGCCACCTCCTCGCGGGCCTGCTGCACCGCCTCGGCTGCCGTCCAGCCGAACGGGTGCGCGCTGCTGGACGGGTTGCCGAAATGCTGCGTGAAGTAGGGCACCATCCGCTCCAGCACCCGCTCGTCGACGGGCGTGGTGGCGTTGTAGTCGAAGTAGAGGAGACGCTGCATGGCACCATCGGGGCGTGAAACCCTGTACAAACCGATGGTCCGGGCCGCGGTTTCAGCCGCGGCCGGGGCGGCGCGGGCGCCGGACTCGGATCCCCATCCCCGTCCGTTCCCGCGCCGCCCGCGTCCGCGTGCGGCGTCACACCCTGAGGCTCAGCCCCACGTACGCGCTCCGGCCCTCGGCCGGGATGATGCCGGGGCCGGGGTAGCCCGTGGCGCGCCGCGTGAAGTAGTGATGATTGGTCAGGTTGTTGACGCCCACCTCCAGCCCGAAGCGGCCACGGGTGTACTTCGCCGAGAGATCCATCACGTGATAGGCCGGAATGATCCCCTCGATGGCCGTCGGCGTCCACCGGGCATTCGAGGCATCCGAGAACTGTTCGCTCACATACGCGAACTGATAGGCCACCTCCAGCCGCTTCGTCCCGAAGGTCACCCCCGTCCGGAGGTTGATCCGCGGCACGAGCTCCACCCGGTTGCCCTCGATGCCCGGCTCCCGGGACCGCACGTACTCGGCAGAGATCAGCGCCAGGTTGGTGAACACCGCCAACCGCGTGGCGGCGGACCGGTCCACCAGGGCTTTGTAGAGATCCACTTCGGCGAACGACTCGACCCCGTAGATCCGGGCGTCGGCCACGTTGGTGCGGAACCGGAAGGTGCGGTCGACCAGGTTGTTGAACCGGGGGTTGGGCTCGGTCCGCAGCACGGTCCCGATCCGGTCCCGGTAGGCCAGATGGAACAGGCTCACGTCGTAGGTCAGCACCGGCCCCCGCGTGCCTCGCAGCCCCAGATCCGCGTTGTAGCCCCGCTCGTCCGTGATGTCCGGGTCGACTTCGAGGCTGCCCACGTTGACCCGGATGTCGTTGAAGTTGATGGCCCGGTAGTTCTGGGACACGTTGGCGTACACCTCCAGGCCCGGCCCCCTCTTGTAACTGAGCCCCACGCCGAAGAAGGCGAAGGAGCGGGTCCGCTCCCGTCGTTCCTCGATGCGCTCGTCCATCAACACGTTGCCGGCCAGGTCCCGGACGGTGTTGCGGTAATAACCGTCGGCCTTCGTCTGGATGTACTCCACGCGGACGCCCGGCGTGACGCTGAAGCGGGGCGTCAGGTTGAAGACGTTCTCGGCAAAGACGGAGGCGTTCCGGCTGGGGAGGTCGAAGTCCGAGCCCTCCAGGTTGTCGGGATTCAGGTAGGTGAATGCGGGGGCGGCACCGTCCGGCCCTTCACCCTGCCGGCGATGGGTGAACCCCCGGTAGAAGCGGGTACCGACCAGCAGCACCGACAGGCCGTTGAAGAGCGGGTATCGATGGATCAGTCGCGTCTCGTTGCCCCCGTTCCGGAAGTCATCCATCAGCAGGTCGCGGTTGCCGCCCGCATCCAGCCGGTCGATACGCTGGAGGTTGCCGAGCGCATCCCGCCCGGCCAGGAGCCCGAAGAACCGCGTGTTGAGGCTCGTACGGCTCGAAAAGCGATAGTCGGCCCGCAGCGCAAACAGGTTCCAGTCCACCCGGAACCAGTTGCGTGCCCGGGTCGACTGGCGGGGGTCCGCGTCGAACTGCGCATCGGTGAGCCCGCCGGGCTGGTGAGCCAGGTAGTGCATGTAGGTGTATTCGGGCCGGATCGAGAGCCGCGGGGAGAGCGCAAACGTCAGCGACGCATAGGCCGTGTGCTGGTCCAGCTCCGCATTCGGCCGCCACCCGTCGCTGTGCTTGTACTGATAGAAGCCGTAGTAGCGCACCGGCCCGGTAGCCCCCCCGATGCTGTTGAACGAGTTGATCAGTCCGTACGAGCCGGCCGACTGGGCGGAGACGATCTCCAGCGGGTCGTTCTCCGGGCCGTCCCGGAAGACGAAGTTGAGCAGCCCGCCGAACTGCGTGCCGTACTGCAGCGAGGCCGCTCCCCGGACGATCTCGATGCGCTCGAGCGCCCGGGTGGGCGGGGTGTAGTAGCTCTCCGGGTAGCCGAGCGCATCGGCGGCGATGTCGTAGCCGTTCTGGCGGGTGTTGAAATTGGCGTTTCGGTTGGGGCTGAGGCCCCGGCCGCCCAGGCCCAGCTGCACCCCCGCGCCGTCGCTCTCCCAGATGTTGAGCCCTGCCACGCGCCCGTAGACCTGCCGGCTGTTGTTCGTCGCCAGATTCGCCGTGATCCGGTCGATCAGCACCACGTCGTTCTTCTTGGCTTCGTAGATCGCCACGCCCTCCACATCCACCGCCCGCAACCGGGTCAGGCCGAAAGACGACGACAACGGCTCGCTGACGACGATCTCGTCGAGCTCGACTTCCGGGAGGGACAGGCGCAGGTCGAGCCGGACATCCTCGTTCGTGATCGTGACGGCCTCGGTGGCGAGTTGCTTGCCGGTGAAGTAGGCCAGGACGGTGTACCGGCCGGGCGGCAGGCCCCGGATCTCGTACGTACCCGCGTCCCCGGTGACGTCGAGCGTGGCCTCGGTCGTCGAGATGATGGACGGCCCCCCCGTGGCGGCGCTCCAGGACGCATCGGTCACGAAGATCGTCGCGCCGGCGATGGGCCGGCCCTGTTCGTCGGTGACGCGGCCATGGACGGAGAAGGACTGCGCCGCGGCCGGCACGGCCAGGCCGAGCAGGCACCCCATCCAGATCCAGCATACCCAGCGGCTCGTCATCGTCATCGTCGGCTTATCCAGCGGTCCTGTTCCTCCGCGAAGGGCAGCACCCAGGTCTTGTGCCGCAGCCCGCGCTCCACGGCGGTCAGGTCGACGCTCGGATCGATCATCAGCCGGCTCCGGCGACCGTTGAGCGTGACGTAGGCCTCCACGGTGATCTCGACGTCCTCCAGGCCCTGCTGCCGGTACGTGTCCTCCAGGAAGTGCGCGAACTGGAGGATCATGTCCGGCTGCGTGGCCATCATCTTCTCCTGGTTCGGGGTGAGGTACTCCCAGTTCGCCACCTCCCACTGCCGGCCGGTAGCCGGGTCGCGAACGCGGAACGTGGCATAACCGGCTTTTTCCATGAGCATCACCCGCCACGAAAAGCGATAGCCCTCCTCGGTCCAGAAGAGGTGGCCGGGGTACAGCACCGAGCGCAGCGGGACCAGCACCTGCACCACGACGTGGAGCGTCAGCAGGACCGCGAGGGCCGCCGAGGCGCGGCGGGAGAAACGGAACGGCACGGGGAGGGCGGACACCGCCGCCCGCGGGACCGCCGCCGGGCGCCGCGCGATGCGGCTCCAGAGGACACGGAGGCGGTCCAGAAGGGCCTCATGGAACGAGGCCGGGAAGAAGATGAGCGTGCTGAGGATCATGATGTAGGGGAACATCCCGATCTGGAACAGCAGCGCCGTGGTCAGATGAAAGGCGAGGACGGCCAGGTAGGCCGGCAGGCGCGTACGCCGCCACAGCAGAAAGAAGACGATGGTGAGGTCGTAGACGGCGCCGGCCCAGCTGAACAGGTAGGCCGTCAGCGGTTCGGCGAGCAGGCCGCCCACGAGGGGCAGGTGGGCATGGGCGGGCAGCCACAGCCGCAGCGGCATCGCGTCCAGCAGCCAGTCGGGGTTCAGCTTGGCCAGGCCGGCAAAGACGTAGACCAGCCCCAGCTGAAACTTGAAGATGTTGACGGTCCAGGCCGGCACGGTGTCCGCCCGCAGCCCCGGATGGCGCCGCACGTCCAGCGAGAACGCCCGGTTCGCCGGCACCCAGATCAGCAGGAAGCTGATGATGCTGACGAAATAGTAGTGGTTGAGGTAGTTCGTCTTGTCGATCAGCTCGACGTAGGTGAACGTCAGGAAGAACAGGACGGAAGCGATCCGGTAGTGCCAGCCCAGCATGATGCCCAGCGCGGCCAGGCCCATCAGGCCGAAGAGCACGTACAGGCCGGCTTCCCCCGGCGGCACGACCCAGTCGAAGCCGTAGTAGGTGAAGAAGTAGGTGGGCCGTACGTAGAGCTCGTAGATCCAGCCGTTCAGGACGAAGCGAAGGACGCTGACGGCCATGATGAAGCCGAACAACGCCCGGAAAACGACCAGGGGCGCGATGGAGGTCTGGGCGGTGAGGAGCTTTCGCATGGTCAGGGTCGCCGGGGCCGTCGTCCGTCAATCGCCGTCGTTGTCCTGGAAGGTGATGGTGATGCCCAGGATGGAGGTCATGTCCGCCTTGAGGAGCACGATGACGTCCTGCAACGCCGTGAAGGCTGCCAGGACCGCGTCGTTGTCCGTCTCGATCTGCACCGAGAGCGGATCGTTCAGCGCGGCGAGAGCGGCAATGGCTTCGTCCATCTCGGCCTCGATCCAATCGGCCAGGTCGCCGGCACCGAGCGCGCGGAGGTTGTCGTCCAGCCCCGTACCGGCCGCATCCGCCCGGTCGTTCCCCAGAAAGAGCCGCCGGACGGCGCGCACGTTGGCCAGCGCCAGCTCGGCCGAGTAGCCGGCGTAATAGGCCTCGGTCGCCGTCGGGCGGGGCACCCCCGCGCTGCGGACACCGGCCGGAATGCCGATCTTGCCATCCCGGATGAAGCGCTCGTAGTGAAGGACGAAGGCATTGATCAGCATGCCGAGCGAGCTCCCCACGTCCGTGCCCGCGTTCTCCGGGCTCAGGAACGTGCCGATGTAGTTGCCGCCGTCGGCCGCCCACTCGCCGGCGGTGGCCTCGGTGGCGTTCAGGATGAAGTCCACGTTGTCCTGCAGGTAGGCCCGCCGGTTGGCGGCGTCGGGCGCATCCCGGTACGCCGCCACGACCTCCTCGTCGGTGGCGGCAAGACCGTGCAGGAGATAATCCAGAGCCGGAAAGCCGACGGCGGCCCGGTTGTCGAGCGTGCCCAGCGTGTAGGTGCCCGAGGCCACGTTCGCCTCGATCCGGTCCACGTCGGCCGGGTAGGTGTTGAGCGCGGCCCGGAGCGTGACGGACTCGGCCGGGCCGAACTGGAACAGGTTGGCGTCCTGCCAGGCCAGGCGGGCGGCTTTCAGCTGCGCCCGCAACGCCTCCAGCCCGGCCACGGTCGGCTCGGCGGTGAAGGCGGAGGCCGACGCCTGGAGGGCCGCCACGGATTGCTGCAGGGCGGCGTAGGCCGGCAGAATGAGATCCTGACCGTACCGGGCGAGCATCTCGGATCGGTCGAACGTCTCGCCGGGCGGCTCCGGGCCGGACGGGTCGCTGTCACACGACGCCACCACCAGCGCCAGCATACCGCCAACGACGAGCGAGCGAACGAGCGAATACGTCTTCGTCATAAGTAAGTGCTATCACGATGAAGGCGGGTGGCCCGGACAAACGCCCCGGCCACCCGCCATGAATCAGGCACGTGTATGCCTCCCGCTACAGAGCATCCTGCACGGGCTCCAGCTTCGGGTAGATCGCCACCAGCGTAGCCTTGGCCTTGTTCAGACCGGCCGGGGTGACGTTCCAGAAGTTCCCCCCGGCCCCGAAATCCGTCTCCTGGATCTCCTCGATCTGGGCGAGCGAGATCTTCCGCCGGGGGCTGTACTTCAGCGCATTCACGAACGCCCAGGCTTCCGAGAGCGTGTGAAACGCCTCGCCTGTATGGCCCTCGTTCAGATGCGCCAGCGTGCCGTTGATGTAGTGCACCGCCGTGGCCGCGGCCACCAGTTCGTGGTATTCGTAGAGGATGTCCCGCTGGGCGTCCCGCGTCGCCGGGTCGTTGTTCACGATGGCCGTGCGCCCCTCCTTGTAGGCATCCATGAGGATCTTGTTGGTGCCCAGCAGCCCGTCGGCCACGTTGTCGACCACGTTGGAATAGTGGCTCCAGAACCGGTCCTCGTTGCCGCGGGACGCCGGCCAGGGCGAGGTGAAGTCCAGCGGAGGATCCCAGTACCCGAAGGCTTCATCCCAGTGATGCTCCATCGCGGTGTAGTTCTTCCCCTCGACCAGTTCCACGTTCTCCACCCCGTTTCCGATGCGCGCGTCCGTGAGGTAGACGTTGTAGATCTGGTTGTAGAAGACGGCCCCCATCAGTCCCTTTTCGATCAGCTGCGTGAACTCCCGGCCGTTCTCGTCGACCAGGATGGTGTTGCCGCTGTTCTCGCGCGTGATGAGCCCCGCCGTCCCGTTGGACGCCGTCACCCCGGCGTTGCCGTTCTGGCTGGCGGCCGCGGCCCGTGCGAACAGGTCCTCGAACAGCCGGGCGTCCAGGTCGGGCGCAAAGGTCTT
Source organism: Roseithermus sacchariphilus (assembly GCA_003285105.1). GTDB lineage: Bacteria > Bacteroidota > Rhodothermia > Rhodothermales > MEBIC09517 > Roseithermus > Roseithermus sacchariphilus. The sequence goes on from CP030158.1 coordinate 4,685,881, forward strand.
GTCCTTGAGCTGGCGGTCGGACGTGAACGAGAAGTGCCCGCCCCCGTTGCCGCCGGTGTTCTCGAACATATCGAGCAGAGCCTGCTCGGAGAGCACCCCGCCCTGGTCGCCGGTGGTGAGGTAGGCCTTCATCTCCTCGACCATGTCGAGCCGGTCGGTCTGCCCGCTGTAGGAGACCGTCGACGCCCCGTTGCGGGTGAATTCGTACGTCTCCGGCGTGTCGATCAGCTTCCCGGTGGTGACCGTCGCCGTGATGTCCGAGGTTTCCCCCTCACGGTCGGTCAGGGTGAAGACCAGCGCGTACGTGGTGCCGAGCACCGACGCCGCGGGGATCTCGAAGACATAGGCCAGCTCCTGCTCGGTGGCGCCCACCTCCACCGGCACGCTCTCGGGCGCGCCTCCGTCCACCGACACGGTGAGCGACTGGATGCCCGCCTCGGCGCGAAGGGTCAGCGGAATCTCGACGTCCGTGCCACGCCCCCCTTCCACCTGAAGCGTGGCGCCATCGATGCCCGGCCGCTCGGGCTCGTTGCCCGTACCGTCACAGGCGCTGAAACCTACGATCATCAGCAGGGCCATCAGGAGGACCCGGGGCGTGTGGGCGTTACGAAACGACTGCATATCGTCTGGAATGTGGGTGAAGTACAACGGTACGGTGGGCTTGAAGTACGGCGGGCTTGACCGCCTCCCCTTCCGTCGCGCAACGATGGAGGGATCGCCCTCTCACCACTCCGGTCTGATCACCGGGCATCGGCGCAACGGATGTAGACTGAATCTAAATCATATCATGGACTCAGTCTACATAAAGAGGTGTCTTTTCATCAAAAGCGTGCATAGCCCCGGGCAGACGGTTGACAAGGGCAGACGGGGGATGACCCCACCGCTGGCGGCCACGCAGACACGGACGTATCCCGCGCGGTGAACCTGCATCGCGGTTCGTCGTCCACAGGGAGAAGCCGCCGGCCCGGCGGGCCGGGTCTCCCTCTCCTCCACGACGCATTCCAGGCCATGATCTCCGCACTCCCACATCCCCGCCGGCTCCTGCCGGTCCTGCTGGCGCTGCTGCTCCTGCCCGCCTGCGACACGGCCACCCCGGACCCCGAGGACGGCGTCGATCTGGACGCCCTGTTTGCCCCGCCGACGGCGGCCGAGGTCGACGCGGTGCTGGCGGACTGGGCGGGGCGGGACGTCGCGGCCCGCGGCGTCGTGGAGCACGACACCGTGGCCGTCACCCTCGGCGGCACCCCGGCCCGCGCCCGCATCGTCTCGCACACGGTGGGCACAGCCCAGCACTACGGCGCCCTCCTCGTCCCGGACGGCGCCGAGCCGGGCAGCCTGCCGGTGCTGCTCTACGCCCACGGCGGCGACGGCGGGGTGGACCTCGACGAGACGGTGACGAACCTGAACCTCGGCTTCTTCGGCCTCAGCAACGCGTTCGTGCTGGTCGTCCCCTCGTTCCGGGCGGAGCCGCTCACGGCCGGCGGAGTGACCTACCAGTCCACCGGCGAGCCGAGCCCCTGGGATCGCGACGTAGACGACGCCCTGGCGCTGATCAACGTCGCCCTGCAGACCGTACCCGAGGCCGACGCCGGCCGCATCGGCGTGGTGGGCTTCAGCCGGGGCGGCGGGGTGGCGCTGCTGATGGCCGCCCGCGACCCCCGCATCGAGGTAGTCGTCGAGTTCTTCGGCCCGACGGACTTCTTCGGCCCGTTCGTCCGGGCCGTGACGGAGGAGGCGCTGCAGGGGCGCCCGCGCGACCTGCCGGGGCTGGATTACCTCAACGCCGCACTGATCCAGCCGCTGGCCGCCGGCACGATCAGCCTGGCCGAGGTGCGCAACCAGATGCTGCGCCGCTCGGCCGTCTACTTCGCCGATCGCCTGCCGGACCTGCAGGTGCACCACGGCACGGCGGACACCGTCGTGCCCGTGGGCGAGGCGGAGCGCCTGATCGCCGTCATGGAAGGCCTGGGGCGTTCGGCCACCTCGACGCCGCCGTTCGAGGCCTATCTCTATCCCGGTGCGGGACACAACCCCTCCGAGATGACCGGCAGCTTCGAGCGCACCTCCGCCTTCCTCCGCCGCCTGCTCGAACCCGAGGTGGCCGTGCGGAGTGCCGGCGTCGCCCGCTGAGCGTCACGCCTCCCCTCACCGTTTCCACGTTCTCTTGCCCCCTTGCCCACCGCATGGCTCACCCCGATCTCCACATCCGCCCCGTCACGTCGCCGAGCGACTGGGAGCAGGCCCGCATGATCCGGCAACGCGTCTTCGTCGAAGAGCAGGCCTGCCCGCCGGAGGAGGAGTGGGACGCCTACGACGAAACCAGCCGCCACGTCGTGGCCTGGCAGGGGGCGGAGCCGGTCGGGACGGCCCGCTGGCGCGCGGTGCGCTACGACGGACGGCCGGCGGCCAAGCTGGAGCGCTTCGCGGTGCTGCCGGCCTACCGGGGTCGGGGATACGGCCGCCGGCTCGTCGCATGGGTGATGGAGGACGCCCGACGCGCCGGCTTCACCACCTTCGTCCTCCACGCCCAGGCCCACCTCGAAGGCTTCTACCGCTCGCTCGGCTTCGACGCCCTCGACGAACGGTTCATGGAGGCCGGCATCCCGCACGTCAAGATGGTCCGCCAGGATCGGGCGACGCGCTGACGGCGCGCTGACGACGAGGCCGGCAGACCGGCCGGAGGCACACAAAAAGGGCGACGGCCGTTCGACCGTCGCCCCTCGTCTCTGGCACGGGTTCCGCCGGCGGCGGAGGCACTATTACGAAGCGCTCTCCTGGCCGTTCTTCTTCTCGGCGCCCCAGCCCCTCTGCGGCCGCAGGACGTTGTCGATCAGCCCGTAGTCCCGGGCTTCCTCGGCGCTGAGCCAGTAGTCCCGGTCGGCATCCTTCTCGATCTGCTCGGCCGTCTTGCCGGTGTGGAGCGCCAGGATCTCGAAGAGCCGCTTCTTGATCCACAGGATCTCGTTGACCTGCACCTCGATGTCGGCGGCCTGGCCCTGGGCTCCGCTGGAGGGCTGATGCAGCATGATGCGCGAGTTCGGCAGCGCCGCGCGTTTGCCCTCCGAGCCGGCAGCCAGCAGCACCGACCCCATCGACGCCGCCAGGCCGACGCAGATCGTCGAGACGGGGCACGAGACCCATTGCATGGTGTCGTACACGGCCAGCCCGCTGTAGACGATGCCGCCGGGGGAGTTGATGTAGACGTTGATGCCGCGGTCCGGGTCTTCGCTGGCCAGGTAGAGCAACTGGGCCACGGCCAGGTTGGCGATCTGGTCGTTGATCGGCGTGCCGATGATGATGACCCGGTCCTTCAGCAAGCGGCTGAAGATGTCATAGGCCCGCTCGCCCCGGGTCGTCTGCTCGACGACCATCGGCACCAGCGCGCCCATCGGCTGCTCGCGGAAGGGACCGCTGTAGATGTCACCGGGCAGCCGGGCGCTCCGGGCAAACTTTATGAAATCATCCAGCATAGGTCGTATGACAATCGGTTCGGGCGGAAAAGGGCGTGCAGGGTGCTACCGTAGCGCTTCGGCGCGGGTTCCTCGCCGGGCCGTGCCACCGGGCTCCTGCCGGGATGCCCGGGCTCAGGCCGAGGTCTCTTCTTCGGCCGCCGGCGCCTCCGGCTCGGTGCCCGCCTCGGTGCCTGCCGCTGCATCCGCCTCGGCGTCCGCTTCGGTGCCCGTCTCGGCGTCGGACGCCGTCGTCTGCGCCGCCGTCTGCGCCGCCGTCTGCGCCGCCGCGTCGGCTTCGCGCCGGGCTTTCATCGCCTCCACGAAGCCGTCCTGGTCCGTATCGATCACGCGGAACCGCTCCAGGAGGGCGTCGAACACCTTCCGGCTCAGCAGCCGCTGCTCGACCTGATCCATCAGTTCCGGCATGGACTGGTAGAACTGCCGCATCTGCGCCGGTGTGATGGCGTCGTTGTCCCCGACCATCTCCTCGAAGAAGGCGTCGTAGTCGGCATCGGTGACCGCCAGCCCTTCCTGCTCCACGACCTTGTCGCGGATCAGCATCCAGCGGGCCTGGTTTTCGGCCTCGCCGCGGTTGGCGGCGCGGAAGGCGCGCTCGTCGAAGCCCTCGGGCAGCTGGTTGTCGTTGCGCTGCTTGACGTCCCGGACGAAGGCGTCGAGGAAAAACTCGATGGCCGCCTCGGGAATGGGGAAGGGGTGGAGTGCCAGGAGTTGCTCGATGATCTGGCTCTCCAGCAGCTCACGGGATTGCTTGGCCCAGGCGTCCTGCATCTCCTTGCGGATGGCCTCGCGCAGTTCCTCCTCGGTCTGGAGCCGATCCCAGGACACCTCTCGCACGAAGGCCTCATCCACCTCGGGCAGGTCCAGGCGCTTGACTTCCTTGACCGTCACCTCGTAGACGCGGGCGCCGGTGCTCTTGTCCGGCCGCTCCAGCACCCCTTCCTCCTCGTCCTCGTCCGGAAGCGTGACGCGCACGGTGGCGCCCGCTTTTTTGCCCTTGAGCGCTTGCCGGAGTTCCTCGAAGACGCGCTCCTCGTTCAGGAAGAAGGAGACATCCTCCTCTTTCTCCCCGATGATGGGCATCCCACCTTCGAGGCGCTGCATGTCGACCACGACGAGGTCGTCCTCACCGGCCGGCTCGTCCACCGGCAGCAGGTCGGCCCGGTCCCGGCGCAACTCTTCGATCTGCTGGTCCACCTCTTCGTCGCTCACCTCACGGACGAGGCGGTAGATCTCCGTACCGGACAGGTCGGCCAGTTCGAACGTGGGGCGCACGCCGAACCGGATCCGGGCGTGCAGATCCCGGTCCAGGCCGAAGTCGAGGTGGATCAGTTGCGGCTGGCCGAAGACGTCGTAGGCCTCATTGCCGGCGATGGTGTCCTCGTAGGCGCGCTGCACCGCTTCCTCGGCGACCCCGTAGGCGATGACGTCCCCGTACATCTTGCGGACGAGCGACATGGGCACCTTGCCGGGGCGGAAGCCTTTCATCGTGGTCCGCGCGCGCTGGGCCCGGAGGGCTTTGTCCAGGTCGGGCGCCAGATCGGCGGCCGGGGCGGTGATATCCAGCTCGTACTCCACCTCGTTGAGCTGCTTTATCGTGGTCTCCATAACGCGTTGGGTTCGGTCTTCAGGTCATCATGAGGCCCCGCCCCGGCTCCGGGGCCACGGCACGGGCGCCTGTGGAACATGCCGCGTCCCGACCGGGACACAAACGGGCACCGCCGGACCAGGCGCCCGGCGGTGTCCAGAGAACAAGGCGCTTTGAATCCGCCCGTTCCGGCCGGGTTCCGTCCGCGCCGGCCGGAACGGCCGCGTCTGGCAGGCCACCGTCCACTTTCAAGCAATCTCCGTCTGCCGCCACGCCGCCGCTCAGGCGAGGATGTCCCGCAGCGCGTTCGGCCGCATCTCCCCGAAGCAGCACCGCCACCCCGCACGGCAGGACGGGGCGGCGGTGCTCGCGTGGGGACGTCGGGGCGCGCGGCGCGGGGGCCGTAGCCGGGGAGGCCACGCAACCGGAGAGGCTACAGCGAAGCGAGGGCGTCCAGGTCCACCCGTTCCAGGGCCGCCTTCACGACCTCCATCCCGGCGCCGAATGCCTCGGCCGAGACGACGAAGCGCTGGGCCACGATGACCTGCATCGACGCGCTCGTCCGGCCATCCTCGTTGCGGAACTCCTCGTAGGCCGGATAGCCCCGGTAGGTGGTGGTCCGCTCATACCCGGTCTCGTCCTCCGTCTCGATCTGCGTGGTGAGCCAGCCGTAGCTCATCATGGCGATGCCCTGGAGCGAGCCGAGGTCGGTGATCATGAGGTGGAGGCGGATTTCATCGTCGTCGCTGCGGTACGTGGCGTCGGCCGAGGAGGTGGTGATGCCCAGGGCGGTGCCCTTCTGCCCCTCCACGTCCAGGCGGGTCAGCCCGTCGACTCGCTCGGGCAGCAGCGCCTTCAGCGCGCGGAAGTCCGCCACCTCCACGGCGCCCGTCGTTCCGTAGGCGGAGCGCAGGCTGTCCGCCGTGCCCTGCATGGCGCGGGCATTCTGTTCCTGCAGGGCGATGGCTTCGTCGGACAGGCCGTAGGTGCGCAGCTCGTTCAGCCGCTGGAGGTCGACCGCCCCGACGGCCGCCTTCAGCTCGTCCAGCGAGACGCCATCGCCGTTGGCGGCCACGGCGAAACGCTGGGCGACGATCACCTGAAAGGCCGCCTCGGTCTCGCCCCCGCGCTGCTTCAGCGACTCGAAGGCCGGGAAGCCCTCGAACGTCGTGGTCCGCTCGAAGCCCTCCTCCGTCTCGATGTTGACCTCGGTCATGAGCCAGGCATAGCCGAAGAGGGCGACGGACTGCATCGAGCCGAGGTCGATGATGGAGAGTTCGATGCGCCGGTCGCCGCTGCCGTAGGTGGCCTGGGCCTGGGACATGCTGATGCCGTAGGCCTGGGTGGTCTCGCCGGAGTCGTCGGTGCGGGCGAGGCCGGCGGCGCGGTCCGGCAGCAGCGCCTGGAGGTCGCGGAACGGCACCGGCTCGACGGCGGCCCCGCCGGCGTACCCGGCCCCGTAGAGGCCGATCATGGCCGTCTCCAGCTCGCGCATGCCGGCGTTCTGCCGGGTGCCCTCGGCGGCCGCCTTCTCCCCGAAGACCCGCGTCATGGCCCGGTCGATGTAGCCGTCCACGGCCCGGTCGACCGCCCGGTCGACGGCTTCATCGACGGCCTCTTCGGCCTTGCGTTCGATGGCGTTCTCGACGGACTGGGTAGCCCGCTTCTTGAGTCGTTTCAGCAGTTGCGCCTCCGCCTCCGGGGGGACGGCGGCCAGCAGCAGCAGGGCCAGCATCAACAGCCCGGCGCGTTTGAGTCCTGTCAGATTCATGGCGTTCGGATTCATGGCGTTCGCGCGCTCGTGGTTTCGCTTCGCTCGGAAGCCGTGGACGATCAGGAGACGACCGCCATACCCCGACGGCCCTCATATAAAATATCGAAAAAGGCAGAGATGATCGGACAGGTCCTCGTTCAGGCATCCGGCAGGTCGCGGTGATAGAGGGCCCGGTCGTTGGGCAGGTCCTCTCCCTGCCAGATGCGCCGGGCCGTCCAGTCGGCCGGCGGGTCGGTCCAGAAGGGATCATCGGGCGGCAGACCGAGCGGGAGGAAGACGACGCTGCACAGGTAGAGGCTGCCGGTGGAGATATAGCCCTCGGCGAGGTCGGGCTGATGGCCGTAGAGGCCGAGGCGCAGCCACCCGTCGGCGTCGAACAGATCGCCGGCCTGCATCGTGCGGCGGATGACGGCGGTGAGGCCGCTGCGCACCTGGGCGGGCGTAACGCCCTCGGGCAGGTCGCGGCGCAGCGCCATCTGGGCCAGGAGCTGGAATGCGCCGAAGCGGTAGGTGATGGAGCGGCCGATGGGCGGGTAGGTGCCGTCCGGCGCGATGAGGCGCTCCAGGATGGCGGCATAGCGCCGGCTGATGACCTGCTGCCGCGCCCGCATCGCCGCGTAGCGCCCGTCCTCGGCCGCGACCACGTCCAGGATGTCGAGCAGGAAGGGGTGGATGACGAAGCTGTTGTAATAGTCCCAGTGGAACTCCGGCCCGTCGCTGTAGTGGCCGTCGCCGAGGTACCACTCCTGCATCTTGCGCAGGGCCAGATCCACCCGCACGCGGTCCCACGGCTGCCCCATGCGCGCCAGCGCGGCCTCGACCATGGCGGTGAAGAGGATCCAGTTGTTGTAGGCCGGACGGATGACGCGGGTCGAGGTCAGCGCCTCGGCGAGGTGGCGCTGCGTGGCGGCGTCGAGGTCGGCCCAGAGCACCTGCGGCGCGCGGAGGATGGCGTGCGCGAGGAACGCGGCGTCGACGAGGGGCTGGCCGCCCTCGGTGAAGTTCATGCGGTCCGGCGAGGCGGGGTCGACGGCCCGCGTCATCCCCTCCTGTGCCTGGCGCAGCAGCCGGGCCCGTAGCGACCCCTCGGCGGTGCCGTCCGGCGGCAGCGCCAGCCACGGGGCGATCCCGGCCATCGTCCGCCCGAAGGCTTCCAGGTGGGTGACGGCCGCGCGGTCGCGGTCGGCTCCGGGCTTCGTCTCCACCGGCATCTGCGCCCTGAGGCGGCCGGCGGCCAGATGCTCCAGCACCGGCTGCACGATCCGCACCATCGTCTCGATCCAGTACGCGCGGTCCTCGGCCGCCGTGGCGGGCCGCGCACCCCGGATCGCAGATGCATCTTGCAGCGCAGGAACGCCCGGAAGCGAACCGCCCAGACCGAACCAGCCGAGGTTTTTGAGAAAGGAGCGACGGCGCATGGGGAAGGGGAACGATGGGATGGGTTCAGAGGAAGCACACAAGCCGGCGGCAGGAGGCACGGTCGATGGGCGAAGGTCGAAGATCGAACTACCGACAGCGTTTCCCGTCCGCTCTTCGGCCTTCGACTCACACGCCCTCACGCCAGGATCGGCTTCACGACGTGGCCGTGGACGTCGGTGAGGCGATAGCGACGGCCCTGGTGCTTGAAGGTCAGCCGCTCGTGGTCGATGCCCAGCAGGTAGAGCAGCGTCGCCTGAAAATCATGGACGTGGACGGGGTCGCGGACGATGTTGTAGCCGAACTCGTCCGTCTCGCCGTAGACGAAGCCGCGCTTGACGCCGCCGCCGGCCATCCAGACGGTGAAGCAGCGCGGGTGATGGTCGCGGCCGTAGTTGGTGGCCGTGAGTTTGCCCTGCGAGTAGTTCGTCCGCCCGAACTCCCCTCCCCAGACGACGAGCGTGTCATCGAGCAGGCCGCGCTGCTTGAGGTCGATGACGAGCGCCGCCGAAGCCTGATCGACGCTGCGGGTCATGATCTGGATGTCCTCGGGGAGGTTGCCGTGCTGGTCCCAGCCCTGGTGGTAGAGTTGAATGAAGCGCACGTCCCGCTCGGCCAGGCGGCGGGCCAGCAGGCAGTTGGCGGCGAAGGTACCGGGCCTGCGGGCCTCCTCGCCGTACAGCTCGAAGGTCGAGTCCGGCTCGCCCGAGAGGTCCATCACGTCGGGCACGGACGTCTGCATGCGATAGGCCATCTCGTACTGGGCGATGCGCGTGTCGATCTCGGGGTCCATCACCTGCCGGTGCTGGTGGTGATGCAACTCCCGCAGCGCATCGAGCATCCGGCGGCGGCTCGTGGTGCCGAGGCCGGGGGGGTCGTTGAGGTAGAGCACGGGGTCCTTGCCGCTGCGGAACTGCACGCCCTGGTGCAGCGAGGGCAGGAACCCCGGCCCCCACAGGCGCGAGTAGAGCGGCTGCCCGCCTTCCCGGGCACGCGAGAGCAGCACGATGAAAGCCGGGAGGTTCTCGTTCATCGAGCCCAGCCCGTAGCTCAGCCACGAGCCCATGCTGGGCCGCCCGGCCTGCTGCGAGCCGGTCTGGAAGAAGGTGATCGCCGGGTCGTGGTTGATCGCCTCGGTATGCATGGATGTGACGACACACAGATCGTCGACAATCCGGGCCGTGTAGGGCAACAGTTCGCTCACCCAGAGGCCGCTCTTGCCGTGCCGCGCGAAGTCGAACTGCGAGCCCGCCATCGGGAACGACTTCTGGTTGGCCGTCATGCCGGTAAGCCGCTGGCCTCCCCGTACCGAGGGCGGCAGCTCCTCGCCGTTGCGCTCCCGCAGGAGCGGCTTGTAGTCGAACAGCTCCAACTGCGACGGCCCGCCGCTCTGGAACAGGTAGATGATGCGTCTGGCCCGGGGCACGACGTGAGGGCGGTCCAGGATACCGCCCGTGCTCGCCGCCGACCCTGCCGAACCGGCCAGCAGACCGAGCGGGTTCAGCAGCGACGCCAGCGCCGCCGCGCCAAGGCCAAGGCTCGTCCGGCTCAGAAAATGCCGCCGGGTGCTGAGGTAGCGAATGTCTTCAGGGACGGGCATGGGGTCGGGAATGTCGAGGGGCGAATGTCGAGGGGCGAATGTCGAAGGACGGACGGGAAACCCTGCAGGTAACCGACCTGCGTCCTCCGCGCTTACCTTATCGCACCATCACCGAGGCATCGACGTTCATGATCGTGTTGGCGACGACGGTGTAGGCGGCGACGGTGACCGGGTCGAGGCTTTCGTCGCGGGGGTGCTCGCCGACGCCGAGCAGGGCCAGGGCCGCGGCCTCGTCGGCGGCGAAGGTTTCCTGCTCGGCCGCGTAGAGGGCGGTCAGCGTAGCGCGCTCGGCCGCGTCGGGGTAGCGGCTGGTGAGCAGGCGGAAGGCATAGGTGATCCGCGCCTCCGGCGTGGTACCGCCTTCCCGCACGGCGCGCTCGGCCAGCATCCGCGCGGCCTCGACGACCTGCGGGTCGTTGAGCAGGACGAGCGCCTGCAGCGGGGTGTTGGTACTCTGCCGGCGGACCGTGCAGAAGTTGCGCTCGGCGGCGTCGAAGCTGATCATCGAGGGCGGCGGGCTCGTGCGCTTCCAGATGGTGTAGAGGCTGCGCCGGTAGAGCTTATCGCCCGTGTCCGGCACGTACTCGGTCGCGTTGCGCGTGGCCAGCTCTTTCCACAGCCCCGGCGGCTGGTACGGCTTCACCGGCGGGCCGCCGATGGTGCGCACGAGCAGCCCGCTGGCCGCCAGCACGTGGTCCCGCATCTGCTCGGCCGTCAGGCGGCGGGCCGGGCCGCGGGCGAGCCATTCGTTGTTCGGATCCGCCTGCCGCATCGCCGCATCGGCCACGGAAGCCTGACGGTACGTGGCGGAGGTGAGGATCAGCCGGTGAAGCGCCTTGAGGTCCCACCCGTTGTCACGGAACCAGACGGCCAGCCAGTCCAGCAGCTCGGGGTGCGTCGGCAGGGCGCCCTGATTGCCGAAGTCCTCCGGCGTGGCGACGAGGCCCCGGCCGAAGTGCATCTGCCAGTAGCGGTTGACGGCCACGCGCGCCGTCAGCGGGTGGGCCGGGTCGAAGAGCCAGCGCGCCAGCCCGAGGCGGTTGGGCGGCAGGTCCTCGGGGAAGGCCAGGATCGCCTCGGGCGTGCCGGCCTCGACCCGCTCCCGCGGCGCGTCGTACGCCCCACGGGCCAGCACGAACGTCGGCCGCGGCTCGCGGCGGTCCCGCATCACCATCACCTCGGGGACGGGCGTCAGGATGGCGTTCTCCTCCCCCCGCAGCCGCGTCAGCGCCCGGAACCGCACCGGCCACACCGGATCGACGGCCGCCACGTAGTATGCCCGCAACGCCCTTTCCTGCGCCGGGGTGCGGGCGGAAGCGGCCAGCAGATCGCCCAGGGGGTCCTCCACGCCGGAGAGCACGGCCACCTCCAGCGCCGTCAGGCGCCGGTCGAAGACCCGAAACTCGTCGACCAGCGTGGCGTCGAGCCGCGGCAGGTTGGGGCCGACGAAGCCGATCCGCAGGTTTCCTTCCTCGCCCCAGTTGCGCTCGGTGCCGGTGAGGTAATCGACGCTGTGCCGGATGCTCTTCTGCAGGTTGTCGACGACGACCTTCGTCCGTATCGGCTGGCCATCCAGGTAGAGCGTGAGGCCCTCGGCGCGGCTGGAGCCGTCGTAGGTCATCACGAGGTGGACCCAGCGCCCGACCGGCAGCGGATCGAGCGTGCGGATCTCGATGCTGTTGTCGGGGAAGACGTGGTTGAGGCTGGCCGAGAGGGTGCCGTCTTCCAGAATCTCGCACACATAGCCGCGCTTGCCGTTCATGAGCCCGCCCGTCTTCGTCATGAGCGGGCCGGCGAGGCTATCGAGCCGGTGGACCCACAGGCTGAGGGAAAACGGCTCGTTGCGCTCGAAGTAATAGCGATCCGGGCCCATGTCCAGCCAGCCCTCGCCGCGCAGCCGCATCGCCCGGCCGAAGCGGCCCTCGACGACCTCCGGCACCTTGTCCATGTCGCCCCAGTAATAGCCCGAGGCGGCGGGCCGGACCGTGTTGGCCAGGTCGAGGCGGTCGTCCTTGCCGGGCGTAAAGCCATCGAGCGGGTAATGCCCGACGAGTCCCTTCGGCCGGATCGCCGTGGGGCGGCGGCCCTGCTCGAGGTCGGCGAGCCAGCGTGCGTAGCCGTCGTCGTAGTCGGCATGGTCGATGGCCGTCTCCGCCTCCAGCGCGCGGATGCGGCTGCGGAGCGGCGTCAGCCGGGCCTCCGTCTCGGCATCGACGAGGGTGACGGTGGGGCTGGCCTCGCCGGCGTAGGGGATGTTGCCGAACTCGTTGACCTGGTTGAAGAAGGCGAACAGCTCGAAGTATTCCTTCTGCGACACCGGATCGTATTTGTGGTCATGGCAGCGCGCGCACTGCATCGTCAGGCCCAGGAACGCGGTGCCGAGCGTCTGCACGCGGTCGGCGACGTACTCGACGCGGTACTCCTCGGGCACGATGCCTCCCTCCTGGCTCTGCATGTGGTTCCGGTTGAAGCCCGTGGCCAGGATCTGCTCCTGCGTCGGCTCCGGCAACAGATCGCCGGCGAGTTGCCAGGTGACGAAGGCATCGTAGGGTAGATTCCGGTTGAAGGCGTCGATGACCCAGTCGCGCCAGGGCCACATGGTGCGCAGGCCGTCGTCCTGATAGCCGTGGCTGTCGGCGTAGCGGGCCACGTCCAGCCACTCGGCAGCCATGTGCTCGCCGTAGGCCTCGGAGGCCAGCAGTCGGTCGACGACCCGCTCGTAAGCGTCGGGGCGGTCGTCGGCCAGGAAGGCATCGATCTCCTCGATGGTGGGCGGCAGGCCGGTCAGCGCAAAGGTCACCCGGCGGATCAGCGTTTCCCGGTCGGCTTCGGGGGAAGGCCGCCCGCCTCTTTCGCTCAGCGTCGCCCGCACGAAGCGGTCGATGTCGTTGCGCACCCATGCCTCATCGTCGACGGGAGGCGGGGCGGGCCGTTCGGGCGGGATGAAGGCCCAGTGCGGCTTGTACTCGGCCCCCTGCTCGATCCACCGGGCCAGCAGCGCGATCTCCTCGGCCGAGAGGCTCAGGTTCGACGCCGGCGGGGGCATGCGCTGCTCCGGGTCGTCGCTGACGATGCGGCGGAAGACCTCACTGCGGCGCAGGTTGCCCGGCACGATGGCTCGCGCGCCCGGGTGCTCCGGCAATTCGGCGAAGGCCTGCTCCGCCACGTCCAGGCGTAGCCCGGCCTCCCGCGCGTTGGCGTCCGGCCCGTGGCAGGCGAAACAGCGGTCGGACAGGATCGGCTTGATGTGCCGGTTGAAGTCGACCCGCTCGGGCAGGTGCCGCTCGGCCTCGGCGACGGCCGGCGGCTTCTGCGGACCGCAGCCGGCGAGCAGCAGCCACACGACCACCAGCGAAGCGCTTCCGGAGCAAGCCAGAGAACGAGAGGGGACCACGGCATGGACCGGTTGAGGACGGAAAGGCCTCAATAATATACGATTCCCGACCGCGATTGCACGTCCTCAGATGCGGGAACGGCACGTCCTCGGCTCGGGTCACCAGGCCCGGGTTACCAGGCCAGGGTCAGCGCCCACGTCGTCATCCGCGGATAGGCATGGCGCGCCTCCCGGCGGGGCGTCCCGTCTTCTCCGTAGACCAGCCGCCAGTCCAGCACGTTGGCGTGGTCGAGGGCATTGAGCACCTCCAGGCGCCCCTGCACCTCGAAGCGGCCGAGGCGGCGGGTATAGGCCAGGCCCAGGTCGAGGCGGTAGTACGCGGGGAGGACGTGTTCGTCGGGGCGGCCCAGGTCATACGGGGGATGGTAGCGCACGGCAGCGTCCTGCGCCAGGTAGTCGTAATAGGCCTGGCGGAAGCCCCAGGCGCGGCCCCAGACGCCCTGCGCACGCAGGCGGACGGTGAGTGCCGGCACCGGGCGCCCGTCGACGGCGAGCGTGGCGCGGTGGGGTTCGTTCCAGGGCACCGGCACGGAGCGGCCTTCGAAGCGGTCCGCGCGCTGCATCGTCGCCCGGGCGGCCTCGTAGCGCAGCGCGGCCCGGAGGCGCTCGGTGGCGCGTGCCACTTCGAGGGAAGCGCCGGCCGCCCGGCCCCGCGCCGGCGCCAGAAACGCGGCCTGTTCGGAGAGGACACCGCCCTGGTACGACAGGCCCCCGCCCCCGGCCGCCAGGGCCGTTGCCTCCGGTAGCCGGTACGTCATCGTGAGGAGATGCGGCTGGCGCTTCCAGTAGCCCTCGCCCCGCACCGACCAGGCCCGCGCCGGCCGGATCAGCAGCGAGGCGCTTAGGTGGAAGGCCAGCGGCGGGCGCACCGTGCCATCGACCGGCAGCCAGATCCGCACGGAGGGCACCAGCGCGCCCACGTTGAGCTTGCTCACGTCGAACTGCTGGACGAACTGCCGGTACATCCCGGCGGCCAGACGCCCGGCCCACCGGTCGCGGTCATGCCGCACGGCCAGGCGGGGCTCGGCATAGAGGGTCTGCCGCACGGGCAGGTAGGTCAGCCGCACGCCGGCTTCGGCGCGGGTGCGCGCGCTGAGGTCGACCTCGTCCCGCAGGTAGAGGGCGCCGCGTCCGACGCGGGCGGCCTGTTCGACGTGCTGCCGGGGTGCCGGATCGGCGAGCGGCCCGTCCCGGGAGGCCAGGTCGTCCTCGACGTCCAGCCCCGGCAGGTGAGCCGCCAGCAACGTGAAGCGGCTATCGGTCAGCAGCAGCTCCGCGCCGACCTGCACCTGATGCCGTCCCTGCACGTGGTCGAAGGTGCCGGCCAGCGCATACGTGCGCATCCGGTTCGCGTCCTGCACCGGCGTCGTGGTCACCCGGCTCAGGCTCAGCCCGTCGGGCTGGAAGAGCCACTCCAGGCTATCGAGCAGGTCGTAGCGGTGCGTCAGGTCGTAGGTGCTCACCCGGGCTTGCAGGCTTGCCAGGGATCGCCCCCCCAGGACGGCATCGTACCGGAGCTGCGCGGCCCGGGTCACTCCAGCCTGGTCGTCTTCCACGGTCACCGGCGTCCGGTAGGCCGTGCCCGGCGTCATCTCCTCCCGTTCGGTCTGCGCCTGTACCAGTTCGACGGCCGCGAAGGGGCTTCCTCCGAGCCGGTGGCGTCCCTGATAGGCAGAGGCATAGAGCGTCCGCAGCGGGCTCAGGCGGTGGCGAAGCGCCAGGTGCAGGTCCGAGAAATGGAGGCCCGGCGGGGGCCGTCCGCTCCGTTCCCGCAGCACGTCCGCGGCATCGGCCAGAGACGCCGGGCCGTCCTCGGGCAGGACCCCGCCGGTCATTGCGGCCTGGAGCAGAAACAGATCGGGTGCGCTCCAGGCATTCAGCGTGGTCCGAAGCGGGCCGGGGCGGTAGAGGTCCCACACCCCGATGCGGGCCGCGGCCATCACCGACGTCCCGCCCGCTGCCGCGGGGGATGGCCCGGCCTGCACGCGAGCCTGCAGGCTGAGCGGGTCCGCCTGCACGAGCAGCCCCGTTGTGCCGCCCGGCTCCTGCCGCACGTCCACCACCCCGGCCAGCCGGCTGCCGACCTCGACGCCGAAGCCGGCCTTGTGCACGGCAATCCGGTCGATGGCGAAGGGGCTGAAGGGTCCGATGAAACCGACCGTGCGGCGCGGCAGGTAGACCGGCACCCCGTCGAGGCGGACCTCGTGGGCGCCGGCATCGCCGCCCTGCACGTAGACGTCGGCGGTGACGTCGCTGACGCGGACGCCGGCGAGGGCTTCCAGGCCGCGCAGGGGGCTGGCCTCCCGGCCGTCGTACCCGGGCGGCGGCTCCCCGGCGCGGACCGCCCCGAGGCGCAGTCGCTCCGAAGGGCGGCTCCGCTGGAGCCCGTCGACGATCACCGGCGCGATCAGCACGGGCTCGGTACGGAGGGCGACGCGGGTGGTCGTCCGGGCGTCCGGCTCGACGTGGAGCGAATCCTGCCAGTCCCGGTAGCCCAGGTGTGTGATGCTGAGGGCGTAACGACCCGGCGGCAACGGCGGCAGGACGAACTGCCCGGCCGGGTTCGCGACCGTTCCGATGCCGGCATCGGCCAGCACGATGTGCGCACCGGGCAGCGGCACCCCCGTCTCGCCGTCCACCACCACCCCGGCCACGGTGCCATAGACCGGGGCGACCTCCGCGGGATGGGTGAGCACGTACGTCCCCGAAGACAGGCGGTAGAAGTCCAGGCCGCTGGCGGCGAGGATGCAGCGGAGGCCGTCTTCCGCCGTGCCGGCTTCCATGGCACAGAAGGCCCGCTCGCCGCGGACCAGCGCCGGGTCATAGGTCACGGCCTGGCCCGTCGTTCGCACGAACTGGTCGATCGCCTCGTCGAGCGGGACGCCGCGCAGCACGAGCGCGTAGGTGCGCTCCTGCGCGGCGGCGGGCTGCACCGGTCCGGCCGGCAGGCACGCCAGCAGGACCGGCAGCAGCGCCAGCACCCCCCTCCCGTATGTCACGGCGCGTCCGCGCATCCACCCGGTCCCCGTTCAGAGAAAAAGGTCAGGGTTTAGCAAAGGCAAGGAGCCTCCCGTCTTTCATGCGGGAGAGGAATGGCCCCTTGTTCTCGGCGATGTGACACGAGGTTGACACCCCTGCCACGGTATGTTTGCGGACGATGGATGCCTTCCGAATCATCTCCTGCCCCATCGAGGCCACACCCGAGCAGGCCGCCAGGATCGAAGCCACGCTTCGATCCTTCGCTCGCGCCTGCAACTACGTCGCCCTGCGTGGCAAGCAGGAGAAGGTGAGCGCGAAGCGGAAACTGCAGAAGCTCTGCTACTACGACGTGCGCGAGCGCTTCGGCCTCTCGGCCAATCTCGCCATTGCCGCTATCCAGCGCGTGAGCATGGCGGTGAAGGCGTCGGGGACCCGCGAGGTGTCGTTCCGCCCCACGAGCGCCGCCTACGACGCCCGCACGTTCTCTTTCCGGGAGAGCGACTGGAGCGTGAGCCTCACGCTCGTCGGCGGTCGCGAGCGGTTTCCGCTCAGGATCGGGGTGTGGCAGAAAGAACAGTTGCGCGGCACGGAGCCCAGGAGCGCTGTGCTCTGCAAGAAGTCGAACGGGCGCTACTACGTGGACATCCGGCTGCGGCGAGAGCAGCCACCCAAACAGGAGTCTACGGGCACGCTCGGTGTGGACATGGGCGTGAAAAATATCGCGGTCACGTCCACGGGCACCATCTACAGCAGCGAGGCGCTGAACGCCTACAGACTGGAGCGGCACCGGGTCCGCAAGTCCCTCCAGTCCAAGGCCGCGAAGGGCACGCGGAGCAGTTCGAGAAGGAACTGTCGAAAGGCCCTCGCACGCTTGTCGGGTAAGGAGCGCAGGCGCTGCAAAGAGGAGAACCACGTCATCAGCCGCCGCATCGTCCGCGAGGCGAAGGCCGGCGGGCTCACCATCGTGCTCGAGGACCTCACCGGTATCCGGGACAGGACGAACCAGCGTTTGCGCCGGAGCCAGCGGGGATTGCACAACCGGTGGTCTTTTTACCAGCTCCGGCAGTTCATCGAGTACAAGGCGGCGGATGCCGGTGTGCCGGTGATGGTCATCGACCCTCGGTACACGAGCCAGACGTGCGCCCGCTGCTACTGCATCGGGAAGCGGCGTGGCGACTCCTTCCATTGTCCAAACTGCGGTCATAACGATCACAGCGACAAGAACGCTGCGAAGGTTATAGCCGCAGTCGGGGGCGCCATGAGCCGCCCTGAACGATCTGCTGTGTACTGTGTCTGGCACGGTGCTGAAGGCAAGGTCGAAATCTCCCGTCTTCAGACGGGGAAGCTTAAGGGCTGAAGACTTCGTAGCCCTGTGCGGTGCGGCGGTAGCGCAGGTCCAGCGCCAGGCAGATGTCGGACAGCACCGACGCCACCGAGGTCGGCGTGGGATTCTGGTAGGTATGCCGGCGGGCGGCCACCTCCGGCGAGGCGACCCGGATCGGGACGGCGTAGCGGCGTTCCAGGTGCCGGAAGATCACGCCCAGCGGCTGGTCGCGGAACCAGAGGGCGCCGGCGCGCCAGGCCAGCGCCGCCTCCACGGCCACGGCCTGCGGCGGGCGCGGCGCCAGCGAATCGCCGACGACGCGCGTGGCCTGGCCGGCCTCCAGCACCACCACCGGCACCACCACCTGCAACCGCTCGGCCGGGAGGGTCTGCGCCTCCGGCCGCCGCGCCGGAGCCGCCGCCTCCCGCGCCTCCGCCACCGGCGCCCCGCCCCCCGGCCGCGCCGCCACCTCCACACGCCCCTCCTCGACCGTCACCACCGTCTGACGCAGCAGGTCGTCCGCCCAGGCCGCCACGTTGAAGCGCGTACCCGTCACCCGGACGATGGCGTTGAAGGCTTCGACGATGAAGGGGCGGTCGGCGGCCGCGACCTCGAAGAACGCTTCGCCGTCGAGCTGCACGCGGCGTTCCTCCTGCCCCCACCGCCAGCGCCAGGTCAGCGTCGTTCCCCCGGCGAGTTCGACGTGGGACCCATCCGGCAGCGTCACGGCGGCCGTCCGTCCGTAGGGGACGGCGACCACCGTCGGGCGCAGCCACCAGCCGATGCCGAGGGCCAGCCCGAGCACCATCGCGGCGACGGCCCAGCCGGTCCGGCGCCCCGTCAGCCCGTGCGCCTGCAGCCACCAGCCGATCCGGTCCAGCGTCGTCGGCGGGGCCGGCAGGGCAGGACGGGCCGCCGCACGCCCCTTCGCCGGGGCCTCCGCCGCCACGGCCGCCATCACCCGATCCGCGAAGCCCGCTTCGAAGGCCCGGCGGCTGCGCAGGGCCAGCGTCGTCCGCAGAGCCTGCAGGCGGCGGCGCTCCTCGCGCGCCTCGGGCGAGACGGCCAGCAGCAGCCGCAGGCGGCGCTCTTCGTCCGGGCTCAACGGCCCGTCCAGCGAACGGTACAACAGGTCAAAATCCTTGGCGTCCATCGTGCGTCTCCGTCAAGATCCACGTCCTTCGTCCCGGAACCAGGGGGCCAGCACCGCGCGCAGCTTGCGCTGGGCACGGGCCAGGCGGGACAACACGGTGCCGGTGGGGATGCCGAGGATCTCCGCCGTTTCCCGTGTCGAATACCCCTCGACCAGCCGCAGCACCACCACCGACCGGAACGGAGGGCTGAGCGTGTGCAGGGCGTGCTGGAGGACGGCGCCGTCGATGCCGTCCTCCAGCGGGCGCCGCTCGTCGACGGCGGGTTCCCGGACCGGATGCATCGGCTCGTCCCGGCTGAACAGATACAACCGACGCCGCCGCCGGCGCTTCAGCGCGTTCAGCGACAGGTTGATCGCGATGCGCGTCAGGTACGTCCCCACGGCGGCCTCGCCCCGGAACTGGTGGAGCGCCCGGTAAAACCGGATGAACGTCTCCTGCCCGACGTCCTCGGCCTCCGGCCCGGCCCCCAGCATGCCGATGACCGTGGCGGCCACGGTCGATTCGTACCGCTCGACGAGGTTTCGGAACGCCTGCTCGTCCCCCTGGCGCGCCCGGGCCACCAGGGTTTCATCCGATGGCGATGCGGTCGATGAGGTCAAGAGGCTGGCCGTTTGATCTGCTGACACGGATCGATCCTGTCCTGTGCTGTGCCGTTCCTGCCGTCCGATGGCCGGGGACTCCGGGCGAGGATGCCCGCCGGCAGGACGTTAGACCGCCCATCCGGCTCCGGTATTCCCGGCCTCGTACGGTGTCCGGCCTGTTCCGACCGGCCCTGCGCGGCTCCCTTCGCCGCAGACGGCGTACCACATCTCGCCGTAGCTACGGCCACGACGCGATACGGTGCCGCGGCAGCAACGAAGCAGCTTCACGCCTCATGCCTCGACGCACCCGTTCAGAGTGCCTCGACGCACCCGTTCAGACGGAACGCAGCACGAACGAGAAGAACCCCGTCGCACCCATCGTCACGATGCCCCATGATGACCGAGATGCGTCAGATCGACGTGGCGGCCTCGCCGGAGGTCACGTTCGAGACGATCCAGCGGCTCGGCGGAGAGACGGGCTGGCTCTTTGCCGACGGGCTGTGGCGGCTTCGGGGCCGGCTGGACCGGCTCCTCGGTGGACCCGGCTTCCGTCGGGGGCGTCCCCATCCGACCGAACTCCGTGTGGGGGACCCGGTCGACTTCTGGCGGGTCGAGGCCATCGACCCGGGGCGCTCCCTGTGCCTGCGTGCCGAGATGAAGCTACCGGGGGATACCTGGATCACCTTCGAGGTGCATCCGCTCGGGCGTCGGGCCTGCCGGGTGATCCAGCGCACCACCTACGTCCCTCGCGGCCTCCGGGGCCGGCTCTACTGGTACGCCACCCTGCTGCCTCACCGATGGGTCTTCGACGGGCTGATGCGTGCGCTGAAAGCCCGCGCCGAAGCCGCCGAACGCGCTGCGGACCGGGCGGATGGCCCCGATCAGCCGTAGACCTGCTTCGGGTCGAACACCGGCTCTTCGTCGACGGCGAAGGCGCCGTCGTCCCAGCGGCGGTAGAAGCAGGAGCGGTGGCCGGTGTGGCAGGCGGCCCCGCCGTGCTGGACGACCTTGAAGACGAGCGCATCGCCGTCGCAGTCGATGCGGACCTCGCGCACCTCCTGCGTATGCCCGCTGCTCTCGCCCTTGACCCACACCTTCCGGCGCGAGCGGCTCCAGTAGGTCATCGTGCCGGTCTCCAGCGTCTGCCGGAGGGTGTCCGCGTTCATGTAGGCGACCATGAGCACCTCGTTGGTGCCGGCATCCTGAGCGATGGCGGTGACCAGCCCCTGCTCGTTGAATTTGACCTGGTCGATGAAAGCCTGTGCCGTCATGGGAAAAGCGTAAAAGGGCGTCGAACGAACGAAGGACCGCAGCGGGGGCGGAAAGCGCCTCCCCCAACGCCCCGGCGCGGGAGCAGGTTTCGCGGCGCTTTCTGCGCACGGGGCGGCGGTTTTTTCCCACCGGGCCGGCGCGGTGCCCCACCGGCCGAGCTACGGCGAAGCGGGAATGCTCTTTGCCTCCGTGCCGGGCGTCGGCTCGTTCCACCTACCGCCCTGCCCCCCGTGCGCATCGCCCTCGGCGCCTTCCTCGCCGGCCTGCTGCTCCCGTGCTCCGCCGTCGCGCAGGCCCCCTCCGGCCCGGCCGATCCGGACCAGGCGCTCACCCGCCTGCAGGCCCTGCCGCCCTATGCCATGGACGAAGTGCTGTGGCTGGCGCGCTGCATCCTGTCCGAGAGCAACCGGCCCGACGAGCAGCGGCTGGTGGCGTGGGTCGTGCGCAACCGGGTGGAGACGCAGTACCGGGGCACGACGTACCGGGAGGTGGTGCTGGAGCCGCGGCAGTTCAGCGCCTTCAACGCGGACACCGAGCGACGGCGGTATCTGATGAGCCTCAACCAGACGTCCCGCTTTCTGAGCTGGCGGCGGGCCGTGGCCGTGGCGCTGGAGGTCTACCAGGCCCCGCCGACCGCCCGGCCCTTCGACCTGAGCGTGCGGCACTTCTACAGCCCGATCTCGATGCAGGACGGCCGGGTGCCCCCCTGGGCCCGCCAGGCCACCCCCCTCGACGCCGCCGCGCTGGGCGTCGACCCGCAGCGCTTCCGGTTCTATGCCAACGTCGACGAAACGCTGGACCCGCCGCCCGCTCTGGCCCGCGGCGCCGCCCCCACGCCGGCCCGCTCCGCCGTCTCCTCGCACGAGGACCGCCCCGCGCTGCGAACCCGTGCCCGCAGCCGCCACGCCCGCCTCAGCGGCCGCGTCGCCCGCCCGGCCCGGCCCACCACCCCCTCGGCCCGCCGGCCCACCTCCCGGCCCGACCACCGGCCCTAGCCGCCCGGCCGCGCACAGCCGCCCGCCGGAACCCCGATCCACGGCATCGTTTATACCCCGGTCGCCGCCGATCGCCTTCCCGACGCCATGCTGCGCTTCCTGCTGCTCCTGCCCCGCCGGGCGATGATCGGGCTGGTCCGGCTGTACCAGCTCGTCCTCTCGCCGCACCTCAACACGAACTGCCGCTACGTGCCGACGTGCTCGGCCTACGCGGTGCAGGCGCTGGACGAGTACGGCTTCGTCCGGGGCACGATCCTCGCCGTCTGGCGCATCCTGCGCTGCCATCCGTGGGCCCCTCACGGCTACGACCCGCCCCGCTGGTTCGGCGAGCCGAAACCTCGCGACCCCTCCCTCCCCCCTGACGAGCCCGCCCGTTCATGAGCCACGAGGAACACAAACTCCGCGCCCGCTTCCTGCCCGTCCGCTGCGCCATCCTGACGATCAGCGACACCCGCAACGAGACGACCGACCGCAGCGGCGGCATCATCCGCGCCCGGCTGCAGCGTGCCGGCCACGAGCTGGTCACCTACCGCATCGTCCCGGACGAGCCGCTCATCATCCGCGCCGCCATGAAAGAGCTCTCCGGCAAGGTCGAGGCCGTGCTCTCCAACGGCGGCACCGGCATCAGCAAGCGAGACAGCACCTACGAGGTGCTCTCGGAGCTGATCCAGAAACCCCTGCCCGGCTACGGCGAGCTGTTTCGGATGCTCTCCTACGAGGAGATCGGCGCCTCCGCGATGCTCTCCCGCGCCCTCGCCGGCGTCTACGACGACACGCTCTACTTCGCCATGCCCGGCTCCACCAACGCCGTCAAGCTGGCCATGGACAAGCTCATCCTCCCCGAACTCAAACACCTCGTCTGGGAACTGATCCGCCAGGCCCGGATCGAGGAAGAAGACGCGGAGTGAGCATCCGCGACGGGCACGCGGGAAGCGGGCTGACGGCGGCGGACGGGCGCTGCTTCCCGGACGGGTTCGCTCCCCGCCCTCTTCACCCGACCCTCACAGAGGCACCTTGCCGCCGGGGCCGGGTATAAGCGAGGCTCTGTTTCCCCCGCGACCCCAACCCGCCCGGCGTCCATGTCCGACACGGCCCCGTTCCGCCTCTACAACACCCTCACGCACCGGGTCGAACCGGTCGAACCCCTCGAACCCGGCCACCTGCGCTTCTACTCCTGCGGCCCGACGGTCTACTCCTACGCCCACATCGGCAACTTCCGCTCGTTCCTCACCGCCGACCTGATCCTGCGCACCGCCCGGGCCATCGGCTGGAAGACGACCTACGTCAGCAACATCACCGACGTGGGCCACCTGACCGAGGACGACGTGGCCGACGCCGGCGGCGAGGACAAGATGGCCCGCGCCCTCCGATCGCCCGAAGGCCGGCGCTTCGCCAACGTCTGGGACCTTGCCCGCTACTACACCGGGGCGCTGCTGGACGACTGGCGCGCGCTGAACCTGATCGAGCCGGACGTGCGCCCCCGGGCCACCGAGCACATGCGCGAGCAGATCCTGGCCGTCGAGCGCCTGATCCAGACCGGCCACGCCTACGAAACCGAGCGCGGCGTCTACTTCTCCGTCCCCAGCTTCGAGGGCTACGGCAAGCTCTCCGGCAACGAGCGGCTGGACCGCCTCATCGAAGGCGCCGCCGCCGAATCCCGCGACGTCGTGCAGGACCCGGACAAGCGCGATCCGCGCGACTTCGCGCTGTGGAAGAAGGACCCGGCCCACCTGATGCAATGGTACAGCCCCTGGGGCTGGGGCTTCCCGGGCTGGCACCTGGAATGCTCGGTCATGGCGATGACCTACCTCGGCGAAACGCTGGACCTGCACGCCGGCGGCGAAGACCTCATCTTCCCGCACCACGAATGCGAGATCGCGCAGAGCGAGAGCCTCTCCGGCAAGCCTTTCGCCCGGATGTGGGTCCATACCCGCTTCCTGCAGGTCGAAGGCGAGAAGATGTCCAAGCGCACGGGCAACTTCTTCACCGTGCGCGACCTGACCGCGCCGCAGGCCGAGGGGGGGCGCGGCATCGACCCGCTGGCGCTGCGCCTGGCGCTGATCTCGGGGCAGTACCGCAAACCCTTCAACTTCACCTTCGACAACCTGAGGGCGGCGGCCCGGCACGTGCAGCGCTTCCGGGATGCCGACGAACGCGTCGCGGCCGCCCTCGCCGCCGACGCCCCCGGGGACGACATCGTCGGCGAGCGCCTGCAACGGCTCTACCGGCAGGCCCTCGATGCCATGCTGGACGACCTGAACACCCCCGCCGCCATCGCCGCCGCCCTCGACGGCGTCAAGCTGATCGGCGGCATCGGCGCCCGCCTCAACGGTGCCTCGGCCCGGAGTGCGAAAGCATGGCTGGACGACATCCACCGGCTGCTCGGCATCGTCCGCCCCGAATCGCCCACCGAGGCTCCCGAGACGGACCCCCTGGCCGAGCAGATCGACGCCCTGCTCGCCGAACGGCAGGAGGCCCGCCGGCGGCGCGACTTTGCCCGTGCCGATGCGATCCGCGCCGACCTCGACGCGCTGGGCATCGAGGTCATGGACACCCCGGAAGGCCCGAAGTGGCGGCGGAAGCCGGCGGTGTGAGGCACGCCGGGTCGCCCGCGACGCACGCCCTCCCTTCCCCCTTTCCGCTACCGTCTCATTCTCCCCCCTTCCTTCCACCATGATCCCTCCCACGGCCCCCATCGCCTCGCTCCTCCATCGCCCGCGGCGGCTGCGCCGCACGGACGCCCTGCGGCGGATGGTCCGGGAGACGCGCCTCAGCCCGGATCGCCTCATCGCCCCGCTGTTCGTCGTCGACGGCCGGGACGTCCGCCAGCCCATCCCGTCGATGCCGGACCAGTTCCGGCTGAGCATCGACCGGCTCGTGCAGGAGTGCCGGGACCTGGCGGCCCTCGGCATCCCGGCCGTCGCCCTCTTTCCGAAGATCGACGAGGCCCTGAAGACGCCGGACGGCCGCGAGAGCCTCAACCCGGACGGGCTGTTCCCCCGCGCGATTCGCGCCGTCAAGGACGCCGTGCCCGGCCTGATGGTCGTCACCGACGTCGCCCTCGACCCCTACTCCTCGCAGGGCCACGACGGCCTCGTGCGAGGCGGGCAGATCGTCAACGACGAGACGCTGGCGATCCTGGCCGAGATGGCCGTCGTCCAGGCCCGCGCCGGCGCCGACGTGATCGCGCCCTCGGACATGATGGACGGCCGCGTCGCCGCCATCCGCCAGGCCCTCGACGAGGCGGGCTTCACGGACACGGCCATCCTGGCCTACACGGCCAAATACGCCTCGGCCTTCTACGGCCCCTTCCGCGACGCGCTCGACTCGGCGCCCCGCGCCGACGACGACGTGCCGGCGGACAAGCAGACCTATCAGATGGACCCGGCCAATGCCCGCGAGGCGCTGCGCGAGCTGATGCTGGACCTCGACGAAGGCGCCGACATGGTCATGGTCAAGCCGGCCCTCCCCTACCTCGACATCGTCCGGCGCTTCCGGGACGCGGCCGACGTACCCGTGGCGGCCTACCAGGTCAGCGGGGAGTACGCCATGATCAAAGCCGCCGCTCGAAACGGCTGGCTGGACGAAACGGCGGCCATGACCGAAACGCTCACCGCCATCCACCGCGCCGGCGCCGACGTCATCCTGACCTACTTCGCGAGGACCTTCGCAGAGCGGTTTTGAGGGCGAAGGACGAGGGGCGAGGGGCGAAGGCCGGGCTCACGACCCCGTCTCCCGTCCGCCCTTCGCGCCCCGCTCCGCGCCTCGCTCCGAGCCTCGCTTCTTCGACCGTCCCCCGACCCTCGACACTCGACATTCTCCATGCCCATCCCTCCTCTCGACTACGGCGACCTCGAAGGCGGCCTCGTCCGCATGATGAAGCGGTATCACGCGGAAGGCACGCTCACCGGCGACCCGGAGGCCGATGCCTACCTCCGCGCCGATGCCAACGCCGCGCTGCTGGGCTTGCTCTACGACCAGCGCGTCCGCGCCGAGTACGCCTTCACCGGCCCCCACCGGCTGCGCGACCGCCTCGGCCACCTGGACATGAAGCGGATCGCGGCGATGGATCCCGACGCCTTCCGCTCGCTGTTCGCCGAACCGCCGGCCGTCCATCGCTTCACGAACAAGATGGCGGACACGACGCAGCAGATCGCCCGGATCCTGACGGAGAAGTACGACGGCGATGCGGCCCACCTCTGGAACGACGGCGCCGACGCCGCCACCGTGGCCCGGCGCGTGCAGCAGCTACCGGGCTTCGGCCGGCAGAAAGCCGCCAAGATGAAGTACGTCCTCCACTACTTCGGCCACCGGGATTTTTCGGAGGCGTAACGCCGGCGGCGTGGGCGGGGCGGCCGGCGGGCTCAGCGCCGCCAGAACGTGGGGACGAACAGGATCAGCACCGTGAAGAGCTCGAGGCGGCCGGCCATCATCAGCAGCGCCAGCACCCACTTGGCCAGCGCCGGCAGGTGGGCGTACGTCTCCGTCGGCCCCAGCGTCCCGAAGGCCGGCCCGATGTTGCCCACGCTCGAGATCGTCGCCCCGATGGCGCTGAGCAGATCCAGCCCGAGCAACGCCATCAGCAGCGTCCCCACCGTCAGGGCGGCGATGTAGAAGACGATGAAGGAGAGCACGTTGCCCATCACGTCCGGCGGGACCACCTTGCCGTTGAGGCGGATGGGCAGCACGGCCTGCGGGTGGATCAGCTGTTTGATCTCCTTGAACGAGTTCTTGAAGACCAGCACGTGCCGCACCACCTTGACGCCGCCCCCCGTGGAGCCCGCCATGCCGCCGACGAAGAAGAGCAGGAAGAGGACGGCCACGGCCAGCGGCGGCCACAGCTCGTAGTCGGCCGTGCCGAAGCCGGTGGTGGTGATGATGGCGACCGCCTGGAAGATGCCGTAGCGCAGCGCCTCCAGCCACGAGCCGTAGCCGGCGAAGCCGCCTTCGCCGGCACCCGGCAGCCAGGCGGCCACCGGCTGCCAGAGGCTCAGCGTGATGAGCAACGTCGCGCCGAGCGTGATGCCGGCGTAGGCCTGCAACTCGGCGTCGCGGAAGACGGTGATGGCCTTGCCCCGCAGCAGCCGGAAGTGCAGGGCGAAGTTCATCCCGGCCAGAAACATGAACAGCGTGATCACCCCGTCCACGTAGGCCGAGCCGTAGTCTCCCACCGAGCCGTTGCGGGTCGAGAAGCCGCCCGTGGCCATCGTGGCAAAGGCGTGGTTGACGGCATCGAAGAATGACATGGCCGGCAGCAGCAACAGCACCTCGACGGCGGTGAGGCCTACGTAGATGTACCAGAGGCGCCGGGCCGTCTCCCGCACGCGCGGCGTGAGCTTGTCGGCCGACGGGCCGGGCACCTCGGCCTTGAACAGCTGCATCCCACCGACGCCCAGGATCGGCAGGATGGCGAGGGTCAGCACGATGATGCCCATGCCGCCGAGCCAGTGGGCCAGGCTGCGCCAGAACAGAAACGCCTTCGGGAGGGCCTCGATGGCCGGCGTATCGGCCCCACCCAGGATCGTCGCGCCCGTGGTGGTGAACCCGCTCATCGTCTCGAAGAACGCATCCGTGTACGAGTCCAGCACCCCGCCGAGAACGAACGGCAACGCCCCGACGAGCGACAGCACCAGCCACGCCAGCGCCACGATGGCGAATCCCTCGCGCACGCCCAGGTCGACCTCGCCCCTTGGCCCGCCGAGGCGGTACCAGCTCCCTCCGCCCAGGGCGAAGGCCAGCAGCGCCACGACGCCGAAGCTCCACCACGACGGCTCCCCGTAGAGGAGTCCGACGAGCATGGGCAGCAGCAGCGCCGCCCCGAGGAAGAACAGCAGCGCCCCCAGCGTTCCGGCGACGGCTTTCAGGTTCAGAATCACGGCGGGCAGGAAGGAGAGTGACGGAACGGATTCACCGCCAGGGAACGCCACGGCGTCCCCCGAAGGAAGGTCAGCGGCCGAAGTACGCTTCCACGTCGCGGATGCTCTGCGGCAGGACGAAGACGATGACGCGGTCTCCCGGAGCGATCTCGGTCTTGCCCGTAGCCACCTCCGCTTTGTCCCTGTGCAGCACCGCGCCGATGAGCACGCCCCGGGGCAGCGACAGGTCCTTGACCGGCTTGCGGGTGGCCGGCGATCGGGGGCTGACCTCCAGCTCGAGCACCTCGGCATCGAGGCCGTGGACCGTCGCCACGCTCAGCACATGCTTGCCCCGCAGGAACCGCAGGATCTGGCGCGAGACGGCCAGCTTCTTGCTCACCGCCGCATCCAGCCCGATGCTCTGGCTGATCGGGATGTAGGCCCCTTTGGAGAGCATGGCCACCGTCTTCTTCACGCCCAGGTGCTTGGCCATCAGGCAGGTCACCAGGTTCGACTCCTCATCGTCCGTGACCGCCACGAAGGCATCCATCTCGCCCAGCCCCTCGCGCACGAGCAGGTCGATGTCCGTGGCGTCGCCATGAATGACCAGGACGTCGGCCAGGTCTTCGGCCAGGCGGCGCGCCACGTTGCGGTCGGGCTCGATGAGCTTGAGGCGTTTGCCTTTGCTCTGGCTGAGTTGCAGCGCGATCTTGGCCCCCACCTGCGTCCCGCCGAGCACCATCACGTGCTGGATGCGCGTGTCGCTCTTGCCCATGATGCGCGCCACGTGCGGGATGAACTTGGGCCAGGTGAGCACGAAGACCTGGTCGTTCTTCTGGAAGCGCTCGTTCCCGCCCGGCAGGATCGTGCGGATGCCCCGTGCAATGGCCATCACCCGGAAGGTCAGATCGGGATGGGCCCGGGCCAGATCCTGCAGCGTCATGCCGAGCACGGGCGCGTCCGGGTCCAGCCGCATCCCGACCAGGTGCAGGCGGCCGTCGCAGAAGGTGAGCACGTCGGTGGCGCTGGCCCGGCGGATGAGTTGCACCACCTCGGCGGCGGCACTCTCCTCCGGGTGGATGACCAGGTCGATGCCGAAGTCGGACGTCTTGAGCACCGTCTGCGTCTGCGACAGTTCCCCCGAGCGCACCCGCGCCACGGTCGTCTGCACCCCGAGCCGGTCGGCCAGCATGCAGGCGACGAGGTTGACTTCGTCGATGGCCGTGACGGCGATGAGCATGTCGGCCGTGGCCGCGCCGGCGTCCTGAAGCACCGAGGCGGACGTCCCGTTGCCCTGGATGGTCATCACGTCGAGCCGCTCCTGTACCTGCGCCAGGGCCTCCGGGTCGAGGTCGATCACGATGACGTCGTGCTGTTCCATGGACAGGATCCGCGCCACGTCGAATCCGACCTCTCCCGCACCGATGACAATGGCTTTCATGCTGCTGGTTCGTTGCACACCGGAACGGGCGTGGGCGGGGCGTTTCCCCGGTCGCCCCCTCCGGCGCGGTACAGCCGCTGAAGATACCCTGCTCCCCGGCGCATTATCAAACGGCTGCTCGCTTCGGGCTGCTCGCTTCGGGCTGCTGGCTGACGGCTGGCCGCTGACGGCTGGCCGCTGACGGCTGGCCGCTGACGGCTGGCCGCTGACGGCTGGCCGCTGACGGCTGGCCGCTGACGGCTGACGCGGTCTGCTTGCCGTTGTGGCGCGGATGACGGATGTTGCGGGCACACGGTTCTCCTTCCACCCCATCCGCGGTTCGGCATGCGCTGCCTCGTCCTGCTCTGCACCGTCTTCCTCACCCTGCTCGCCGTGCGGCCGTCCCCGGCCCAGTCGGTTCCCCCGCCGCCGGTGACCCTCCTGCTGTGGCCGGGCGACCTGCCGGCGCCGAGCGACGACCCGGACGCCCCTCGCCCCACGCTGCACGTCTACCGGCCCGCCCCGGACCGGGCCACCGGCACGGCCATCGTGGTCTGCCCCGGTGGGGGCTACTGGTCCCTCGCCGCGACGCACGAGGGGCGGGACGTGGCGCAGTTCCTCAACGGCCTGGGCATCACCGCCTTCGTGCTGCACTACCGCCGCGCCCCGCACTACCGCCACCCGGCCCCGCTGCACGATGCCCTCCGCGCGCTGCGCTACGTCCGGCACCATGCCACCGACTACGACCTCGACCCGCAACGCATCGGCATCCTCGGCTTCTCGGCCGGCGGCCACCTCGCCGCCACCGCCTCGACGCTCTACGACACGCTGCCGCCCCCGGACCCCGCCGACCCGGTCGACCGCACCCCGGCCCGCCCCGACTTCGCCGTGCTCGCCTACCCGGTGATCACCTTCACCGAGCCCTTCATGCATGCGGGCTCCAGGCGCAACCTGCTCGGCGAGGACCCGGATCCGGCCCTGGTGCGGTTGCTCTCGCCCGAGCATCAGGTCACCCCGCAGACGCCACCGACCTTCCTGTTCCACACGAGCGAGGACACGGGCGTCCCGCCGCAGAACAGCATCGCCTACTACCTGGCCCTCCATGCCGCCGGCGTCCCGGCCGAGTTGCACGTCTACGAACGCGGCCCGCACGGCGTCGGCCTGGCCCCCTTCGACCCCGTCGTCTCCACCTGGGCCGACCGCCTGGCCGACTGGCTCCACCTCCACGGACTGCTCGACTGACGCCCCGCCCCATGCCGTCCTTCCTCGACCTCGACCCCGACACGCCGTTTCCCCTGCAAAACCTGCCCTACGGCGTCTTCAAACCGCGGGACCGGAGCGCGCCGCGCGTGGGCGTGGCCATCGGGGACTTCGTGCTGGACCTGTCGGTGCTCGAAGAGGCCGGCCTGTTCGAGGATGCCGAGGTGCGGCGCCGGCGGCCGTTCTCCCAGGACACGCTGAATGCGTTCATGGCGATGGGCCGGCCGGTCTGGCACGACGTCCGACGCCGCCTCCAGACGCTGCTCGACGCCGGCACGCCCACGCTGCGCGACGACGAGGCCCTGCGCGACCGCGCCTTCTACCGCCGCGCGGACGTCGAACTGGTCCTCCCGGTCGACATCGGGGACTACACCGACTTCTATTCGTCGAGAGAGCACGCGACGAACGTGGGCACCCTGTTCCGCGGAAAGGACCACGCCCTCCCGCCGAACTGGCTCTACCTGCCCGTCGGCTACCACGGGCGGGCCAGCTCGGTGGTGCTCAGCGGCACGCCCGTGCGGCGCCCCCACGGCCAGATCAAGCCGGAAGACGGCCCGCCGGTCTTCGGGCCGAGCCGGATGCTGGACTTCGAGCTGGAGATGGGCTGCTTCGTCGGCCCCGGCAACCCGCTGGGCGAGCCGATCCCCATCGCCCGGGCGATGGACCACGTCTTTGGCCTGGTGCTCGTCAACGACTGGAGCGCGCGGGACATTCAGAAATGGGAATACGTGCCGCTCGGGCCGTTCCTGGGGAAGAACTTCGCCACCACGATCTCCCCGTGGGTCGTGCCGCTGGAGGCGCTC
The DNA here is from genome assembly GCA_003285105.1 of Roseithermus sacchariphilus. Classification (GTDB taxonomy): domain Bacteria; phylum Bacteroidota; class Rhodothermia; order Rhodothermales; family MEBIC09517; genus Roseithermus; species Roseithermus sacchariphilus. The sequence goes on from CP030158.1 coordinate 4,716,766, forward strand.
GAACCGTTCCGGTGTGCCGGGCCGGCGCAGGACCCGGAGCCGTTGCCCTACCTGCAGCCGCCGGCCCCCCTCGGTGCCTTCGACATCCACCTGGAGGTGTCGCTGCGGACCGCGCGCATGGAGGCCGCCTACCGCCTCTGCCGCTCCAACACCCGGCATCTCTACTGGAGCATGGCCCAGCAGATCGCCCACCACACGGTGGGGGGCTGCAACCTGCGCCCCGGGGACCTGCTGGCCTCCGGCACCATCAGCGGCCCGACGCCCGGCAGCTACGGCAGCCTCCTCGAACTCACCTGGCGCGGCGCACACCCCGTCACGCTGCCCTCCGGTGAAACGCGCACCTTCCTGGAAGACGGCGACACCGTCATCATGACGGCCTGGGCCGAAGGCGACGGCTACCGCGTGGACTTCGGCGAGGCCGTCGGGACGGTGATCGGGGGAGGGTAAACGCGGGCAGAACCCGGCACCGGTCAGCCGCCTCCGGGCCGGCGCCGGTAGAAGATGTAATCCGTCGCCGGCGGCGGGTGGCCGGCGATGCGCAGGATCCGGCTGACCTGCGCCCGATGGTGGGTGCCGTGGTTGACCACGTGCAGCGCGATCTCGCCGAGGGTCGACGTGTAGGCCACGCCCTGGCTGTTCCGATAGGCGACCGGCTCGTCCAGGGCTTCCGCGGTGCAGGAGGCCAGATGCGTCCTCCAGGCCGTTACGCCGGCCCCGGCACGGACCCGGCATTCCTCCCGCGAGAAGACCGGCCAGATGGGCTGCCGGGCGGCCTCGGTGCCCTGTACCCGGCCCAGCCAGATCTCCTGCGCACGGGCGACGTGGCTCATCAGGCGGAGCGCTTCCCCGGCGGGCTCGGTGCCGTCTTCGAGCGCCTCCATCGCATCCAGGATGAGGTCGTTGGCCCAGCCGGTGTAGTCGAACAGATCGATCAGGCGTGACGGATCGGTCGGCATGGACGTTTCTTGCTGCAGAGAAGGCCGACGGAGAGGGTCCACCGGATCAGGGACGCCGCGGCGCTCGCCCCGTTCCCTGCCGTGCCCCGCTCGTCACTCCTCACCCGGAGGACCCTCACCCACGACGACGAACTCCACGCGCCGGTTCAGGGCGCGCCCGGTTTCGGTGTCGTTGCTGGCGATGGGTCGCGCCTCGCCGTAGCCTCGTGCCGTGATGCGGCTCGGGTCGATACCGGGGAAGCGTTCCAGGAGATAATCCCGGACGGCGGCGGCCCGCGCTTCGGAGAGGCGCAGGTTGTACTCCGCCGGCCCCCGGCTATCGGCGTGCCCGCCCACCTCGATCCGCAGGTCCGGGTACTTCTCCAGCACCGCCCCGATGGCGTCCAGCGTCCGCTGCGACGGGGGCAGCAGCGTGGCCTGATCGGTCTCGAAGAGCACGTCCACCGTCCGGAACAGCCCCGTTTCCAGGATGGCCCGTTCGACTTCCCGGACGATGGGCGTGACGGCGGGCGGAGTCTGAGGCAGGGCCTCCGGCGTGCGGGGGAGGACCGGCGCGGGCAGGCGCTCCGTCGGCGGCGGCACGGCGGCGGCAGGCGCGGCCAGGGAATCGGCCGGCGGCGGGGTCGGCTCGGCCGTCGTCGCCGGCGGCACCGCCCCGGTCTGCCGCACGTAGACGCGTGCCGGGGCGGGCGCGGCCGGGTAGGTCACCTCCCGGAGGATCTGCCAGAAGAGATCGTCCACCTCATCCAGCAGCCGATCCTCGATGGCGTCAATGCGCCGCTCCAGCCGCTCGGCTTCCTCCTCGGTGAGGCCGCGCCGGTCGGTCGCCTCCGTCCCGGTCGTCGGCGGCGCCGTTGGCCGTTCCGTGGTTGCCGCACCGGCGGGCGCCGCCTGAGGCGCTGCCGCACCGGCCGTCTGGCGCAGACCCGCCTCGGTGCGGGGCGTTCCATGGCGGGAGCGGATGCGCACGCCGCCCGGACGCCCCATCCGCAGGTAGACGACCCCCTGCGCGGGCACGGGCACGACGATCTGCCCCGGATCCGCCGCACCCGCCCGCAGGCTGTCGGCGGACTGGGCCTGCGCGGCCCGGCCGTCGCCGAGCCACGTCAGCGCCATCCATCCGGCTATGAGCAGCCACCATCGCATGGGCAAGAGGCGTCGTTGGAAGTCTTCGGCTACGAGGGTCCCGGCTCCGGGATGCCGGTGGTCAGAACCGGATCCGATAGCCCGCCAGGAAGCGGTGGATGTCGAACAGGTCGAGGGTGTTGTACTCGAGGTACGCATCGCCGGGGCCGAACGACACCGAGGCGCCCAGGATGACGTCGTACGTGATATCCACCGTGGCGAGTTCGTTGTACGTCAGCAGCCCCAGCCCGAGGCCGGCATAGGGCACGACGGGAGCCAGCGCCTCCAGCTGCACCGGATAGACGCCTCCCAGGCTCGGGTTGATGGCCGTCTCATTCTGCCCGAAGCCGAGCGTGAAGGCCAGCCGGAAGCGCGCCGGGCCGGTGAGCCGGGTGCTGTAGGTCCAGCGCGCGCCCAGCAGGAACTGGTCGGGGCCGCGCCCGAAGCCATAGCCCAGGAAGGGCCGCAGCCCCTCGTCGCGCAGGAAGGCCTCTCCGCCGGCAGCCTGGCCGGCCGGGCTTTCGACGCGGACGTCGACCGGGGGCGGAGCCTGCTGAGCCACCGCAGCGGCCTGCCGGGCCTGCGCCTCCCGCAACTCCAGGGCCTGCTGCCGGATGCGTTCCTGAAGGCGCTCCTCCATCTGATCCAGCCGCTCCCGGAGCTGCCGCTCCAGTTCCTCGGCGCTGACCGTGGCGGCGGGCTCGGCGGGGCGCTGCTGCTGCAGCTCGGCCCGCACTGTCTCCTGCACGATCTGCCGGATCTGCGCGGCCGTCAGCCCGGCCCCCGCCGCGGGCAGCGCCGTCGACGCGGCGGCCTGCGCGGTGTCGGCCCCGGCCGGCGACACCGGCCTGACCACCGGCCGGCCGCTCGTCTCCTCGAAGTAGGACTCGATGCTGACGCCGCCCGGCTGACCGAAGCGGATGTACAGCTCGCCTTCCTGCGGCACGGGCAGCGTCACCATCTGCGGCTGGCTCCCCCGTGCCGGGCGCACCACCGTCGGCGGCGGGGTGGCGGGCCGGACGGTGTCGGCGCGGGCGGGGGTGGCAGAAGGCGTCTGCGCGGCCGTCGCCGGCGTCGCGGTAGTGCGGGCCGGCTCGCCCCCCCGTTCGAGCAGCGCCTGCAGCGAATCCAGGCGGGCACGGGATGCCGCCAGCTCGGCCCGCAGCTCCCGCAGCTCCGCCGATTCGTCGGCTGCTCCCTCGGCCGCCTCGACGGCCTCGGCCGTCGGCGTTCCGGCCGGCAGGCCTGCCCGCGCAGAGCGGCCCCCCAGCGCGAACGTCAGCCCCGCCGAGTACAGGTAGCTGGCCTTGACGTCGCTCGGCTGCGAGATGTCTTCCGGGTCGTCGTCGCTCATCAGCAGCGCCCGGGCCATGACCCGGAAGCGCAACCGGTCGGACACCGGCAGGATGATGCCGGCCCCGCCCGTGGCGTACGGCGCATCGGACACCGCCAGGCTGTCGCGTCCGACGTAGGCATCGCCGGCGTCCAGGTACCCGCCGCCCAGCGTGATGAAGGGGTTGAGGCTCTGCGCCCCGTCACCGCCCAGGTTCAGGCGCAGCTCGCCCCCGTAGGCGCGGAGGTCCTCCGCCCCGGCCAGCGTACCGCTGTCGAGGCTCTGCCAGTAGGTTCCCCGCACGCCGACGTACGAGCCAAAGTCCAGCCCCGCCTGCACACCCGCCACGCGATGGCTGCTCTGGTAGGGCAGCGAGGCGTCGAACTCGACCTGCCCGATGAAGGGCTCGACCGGGATCGTCAGCCCGCGCAGCCCCCGCTCAAACTGTTGCCGCAGCGCCTGGTCCACTTCCGTCATCGCACCGCGCTCGCGGCCGCCCAGGTAGAATTGCAGCGCGGCCCGGACGGCCCAGTTGCTCACCTGCACCTGATTGAAGTTCTGCGGGCCGAGGCCGAGGTCCTGCAGATCCTCGTCGCTGAAGAACATCGACCCTGCGTTGTAGCGATAGGTGAGGTTCTCCGCCGCCAGCGTCAGCGTGTACCGGCTGGCGAGGCTGAACTGCAGGCCGGCCCCCCCGGAGAGGTAGATGCGCTCGCTGCGCCCCCGGTTTTCCGGGTCGAAGCGCAGCAGCCCCGTGCCGAGCGTCACGAACGGCACGAACATCCCGACGGGCACGTTGAGCTTCAGGTCCCCGCCCAGGCGTGTCACATCTACCCGCCGTGCCGACAGCCCGGCCAGCAGCTCCTGATACACCGGATCCAGGCCCGAAAACGCCCCGAAGTTCGTCCCGAAGTCGCGACCGGTGAGATACAGGCCGTTCAGCTCGACGAACTCGCCGAAGCCGAAACCCAGCTGCCCGCCGTAGAGCAAGCCGGTTTCCAGCCCGGCGTTGTCGGTCCAGTAGACGCGCTCGGCCACGGGACCCAGCGTGTAGCTCAACCCCTGCACCTGCGCCCGGGCCGGTTGCAGCCCGGCGGCCGCAGGCCACCCTCCCGCTGCCAGCAGCAGCAGGAAGAGCAGGCGCACAGGGACACGATATCGCAACGAGGATGGCATGATGGTCTGACGGAAATCCGTTGGGATGGGAACGGGAACGGGCCGCACGACGGCACACCCGTGGCAGCATGCCGCCCACGCGAGCGGGGCGCACGCCGGCCGAGCGGCCTGTGCGAAGGGGTCAGGGGCGAAGGGATCGGGCAGCGTACCGCCGCCCGGCGTTACCGCAGCGAGAGCCGGAGACGCAGCGTGCCGGGGACGGACGTCAGCCCTTCATAGCGGCCGGGCGAGAAGGCCTCCAGGTTGGCCGTCTTCGAGATGTCGGCCTCCAGCAGGCGGCGGTCGTTGGCGACGCGGTTGAGCCGCACCTCGCGGTCGAGCAGCAGCGACTGCATCTTGGCCTGGTCGTCGGCATCGGCCGTCAGGTCGATCCGGTCCGAGCGCACGCGGAAGCTACCGGAGGCCAGCGACTGCACACCGCCCCGGAACTGGTATTCGAGCGCGAACGAGCCGTCTTCGAACAGCCTGAGCTGCGTCGTAGTCGCAACGAGCGTGTCGAGCACGTTGACGTCCGGGATGGCCGAGGCATTCGGATCGAAGGTGAACTCCGTGAACCGGTAGGTGCCGGCCACCTCGCGCGGGTCCGGCCCGTCGACCGGGTCGCCACTGTCACACGCGGCCAGGCCGGCCGCGAACACCAGCAGCACGACGCCGCCGAGGAGGCGGTGTACCGAACGAAGGAGGGGAAAGGATCGCATATCGTCGATGAATCAGGTCGTCTTATCAGGAACACCGGTGAAACGTGACGGCCCGGCAGGACGGTTTCCCGTCAGAGGCCGTCCATCGCGGCGGTACAGGATTCTCACAACCGGGTCGCACCGGCGAGCCCGCACCGGCGAGCCGGCCCGGGAGTACCGCGCCCGGGATCAATGCACGCGCGGCGTTTCGGGCTCGGCCTCCGCCTCATCCTCCCCGAAGTACAGGTCGATGACGTCGACGTTGACCTCGACGACCTTCAGGCCCGTCATGGACTCGATGCGGTCGGCCACGTTGGCGCGAATCGCCGCGGCAATCTTCGGGATGGACATGCCGTAGTGGGTGATGACCCGCACGTCGACAGCCGCCTCCTTCTCGCCCACCTCCACGTGCACGCCGAGGTCGCGCATGTCCGTGCCGGTGACGGTCTTGGCCAGCGAGGCCACCTGCTGACCCGTCCCGAAGGGCACCAGGCGATAGACGCCGTCCACCTCCCGGACGGCCAGGCCGGCGATCTTGGCGACGACGTCATTGCGGATCACCGTCTTGCCGAGTTCTTCCTGGGTCACCATCGCCTCGCTGGACGACGCGTCGGCTTTCCGGGTCCGGGGGGTCGCGGTTTTATTTTGCTCTGCCATGGGACACCTCTCTAAACATGAATACCGTGGGTTGCGGGTGGACGACCGCCCTGAGTCCCGGCGCTCAGAGCCGGGACTCAGGGCGGTACGCTCGTCAAATTGCCGGATGGCGTCGACCGGCACCTTAAAGCCGCATTAATCCTGGATTAAAATCCGGCGGGACCGCAGCGAGGGCGAAGGCCTGCACCCGGATCACGGTCTGCGCCAGAGCGCCTGCCAGGCATCGCGGACGTGGAGGCGTCCGTTCATCGCGGCGTGGATCAGCCAGGCCAGGCCGGCGCCCAGCCCTCCGCATACGAGCAGGAACAGCGCCTCCCCCAGCCAGCCCAGCAGCACACAGAGCCCCACCCCGACGCCCACGAGGAAGCCGGCCAGCGCCACGAGCGTGGCATCACGCACCGGCAGGCGGTCCAGCGGCGGTAGCCACGAGGCGTCCGGGCGCGGCGTCTCCGGAATGCCTGGAGACGCCGGGCGGTCGTGTACGTCCTGACGGAACGGATCCCTGGGGCCCATGATGCGCTCTGGCTGAGTGACGGACGGATCAACGAAGACGCCGGCGGGCGTCGAGGGCGGTCAACTGCGAGGCCACATCCACCCGGGCCACGGGCAGCCCCGTGTGCCGCTCCAGCGTCTGCTGCAGCGCCTCACGCAGGCGTGCGGTCACCTCGGGCAGCGGGCTGTCCGGGTGCACGGCGACCCGGCAGCGGACGTGCCAGCCGTCGCGCCGCAACTGTACCTGCGGGTCGGCTTCCCGGACGCCCGGCACCCGCTCGGCGACGTAGGCCACCAGCGCCTGGAGGCTGCGCAGGGCCACGGTGACGCGGCCACCGCCGTACGCCACCGCGTCGCCCCTCCCGCTGAGCACCACCTCCCGCCCGGCCTCGCCGGACCGGCGCAGCGCCGGGATGAAGAACAACAGCCCCCCCACCACCGCCAGCAGAGCGATGCCGACGAACGACCAGACGGCGCGCACGGGCAAGGCCCGCAGATCCACCAGCAGATCCAGCCCCGGCCGGGTGAGCCGCACCGGACCGGCCCAGCCGGCCACGTGCAGCAGCAGCCAGCCACCGGCCGCCACGAGCCCCAGCCCGACCAGCAGCGACGTCAGCCGCCGGATGAACTCGAACAGGAAAGACGTCGAAGCGTGCATGGGGACCAGCGGTCAGGCCGCCGAAGGGGAAGGGGAAGAACGGACGGGAACGACATCGGTAAACTCCACGTCGATCCGGGCGGCGTGCAGGCCCGTATGCTCCGCCACGGCCTGCTGCACGGCGTCCCGGACGGCGTCCGCCAGGGCGTGCAGGTCGGCACCCAGGCGGGCCGAGAGGCGCAGGCGGATGGGCACGGGCGTCGTCGCCTCGTAGAGGTGCTGCTGCTGCTGGTATCCTTCCAGCCATTGCGCCGCCGCGGCCCCCGCCGTGCTGCCCACGGCCGCCCCCACGGCCGCCCCGGCCGGGCCACCCTGCACGAACCCCACCGTCCCCCCGAGCGTCCCGCCCAGCACGGCCCCGGCGATGAGCCCCTGCACGTCGACGACGTCGCGGACTTCGTACACCGTGGCCGTCACCACCTTGTTCAGTACCGCATCCGAGATGCGCAGGCGTCCTCTCATGGGTTCGCGTTCCGGCTGGTCCGGGGGCCGTCGTTTCCTCCCGAAGATGGATCCCGCCGGTGCGTGCTGCTTTAAACGGGCCTTAAAGCTCCATTAAATTCAGCGACGCCTGTTCCCTTCGGGCCGCGCCCCCCTCCACCGCATGCAGCCGACTCCCTTCACGATCTGCCTGGTCACGGACAGCCGCACCGTCCGCGACGCCGTCGTGCTGAGTTGCCCGCCCCCTCACCGGGTCCAGACGATGGGCCTGCAGGGCATCCTCGAACCCGACCACAGCCTCTCGGAGCAGGGCGAGGCCCTCCTGGAAGCCGCGGCAGACGCCGACGTCGTCCTCGTGTCCTGGTCGCTGGAACACGCCCCGCTGATCGGGACGTTGTGCCACCTCGTCCGGCAGGCCACGCGCCGCCCCATCCTGGCGCTCTGCGGCGGCTCTCAGGATGAGGTCATCGCCGCGCTGACCACCGGGGTCGACGAGGTCGTGCACTTCCCCCTCTACCTGCCCGTGCTGCAGGCCCGCGTCGCCGCCCTCGAACGCCACGACGACGTCCTTCACCTGGAGGCCGCCCGCACCCTGAAGGCCTCGCTCCGGCATACCCTCGGCGCCGAGCCGGAAAACACGGACGGACACGCTCCGCCAGACGCCCGGCCGGCGGCCTCATCCGAATCCTCGCCCGATCCCGCCGATGCCCTCCAGCAGCTTGCCGCCGCCGTCCAGGATTCCATCGACGAGGTGCTGATGCCGGCGGACCGAACCGAGGACGTCCTGACCGTGGGCCCGCTGCGGCTGGAGCGGCACACGTTCCGGTTCTTCATCCACGACGACGAGGTGGAGCTCACCCCCAAGGAGTTCGACGTGTTGCAGGACCTCATGCGCCACCGCGGCGAGGTGCGCACGCGCGACGAGATCCTGGAGGCGGCCTGGGGCATCGACTTCGACACGGGCACCAACACCGTGGACGTCTACATGCACTTCCTCCGCAAGAAGCTCAAGGCCCACGGGGTGGGCGGCATGCTCGAAACCGTGCGCGGACGCGGGTTCCGGCTGGTGGAGCCGGATGCCGGGTAAACACCGGGGGCGTCCCCCGTTCAACCGCCGATGGTGATCATCGGGCGGTTTTTCATCTCGGCCAGGTTGTACATCCCGGCGTGCCGCGCCCGCTTGCGCCCGACGGCCGCGCTGATGATCTCGCGCAGCTCGTCGTCGGTGGCACCGCCCCGCATGGCATCGCGCAGGCTGACCTCGGCGCTGCCGAAAAGGCACACCTTGAGGTGGCCGTCCGCCGTGATGCGGAGGCGGTTGCAGCCCTCGCAGAACGGCGTCGTCATCGAGGTGATGAACCCGATGCGCCCGCGGTGCCCGGGGACCCGGTAGGTCTTGGACGTGTCGTTGGGGCCGTCCTGCAGGCGCTCCAGCGGGAAGTGCGCCCGGATGCGCTCCAGCATCTGCTCGTAGGACACGAGGCGGCCGTCGTCCCAGCGGTTGCCGTCGAACGGCATGAACTCGATGAAGCGCACCTCGACGGGGCGGTCCCGGGTCCAGGCGACGAAGTCCGGCAGTTCGTCGTCGTTGAAGCCCGCCATGACGACGGCGTTGACCTTGACCGGGTCATAGCCGCGCGCCACGGCCATGTCGATGGCCTTCACGACGAGGTCGAACCCCTGGCGGCGGGTGATCTCCTCGAAGCGATCCGGGCGCAACGTGTCGAGGCTGACGTTGAGGAGGTTGACGCCGGCGGCCCGGATGCGGTCCAGCTTCTTCGGCAGCAGCAGCCCGTTGGTGGTGATGGCCAGCGTCTGGAGCCCCGGCAGCGCCCCGATGGCCTCGGCGATGGCCTCCACGCCGGGACGCAGGAGCGGCTCGCCCCCGGTGAGGCGAATCTTGGTGACGCCTTCGGCCACGAACAGCCGCGCCAGCCGCACGATCTCGGCATTGGTCAGCAGATGCTCGTCGGGCGTCCAGTCCAGCCCCTCCTCGGGCATGCAATACCGGCACCGCAGGTTGCAATGCTCGATGAGCGAGATGCGCAGGTAGGTGTGAAACCGGCCAAACCCGTCCGAGAGCACCCGGGCGTGCGACCGCGCCGGGTCGTAGGACAGGCCGAAGTCCTGCGGCACCTCCGACACCGGCGCCCGGCGCCGGCGGGCCGCCTGCGGCAAGTCGTCGTCGGAGAGCACCGGAAGCGCGTGAATCATGATGACAAACGGGAGCAACAGCCGGGGAGGCATCCAATGACCGGCACGCCTCGAAAGATCCGAGGGCTTCCACCGGGTCCTTTCCCCGGAAGGTACGGCACGGACGCCTTTCCAGACAGCCCCGTCTTGCTTCTCGCCCCCGGAGCCGTTTACTTCCCAACGGCGGCCCCCCACGATCCCGGTGCTCGCCCCCCTCCCATCCCCTCACCGTCATCGCCTCATGAACCGACGCGCCTTCCTCCGACACACCGCCGCCGGCCTCGGCGTCCTCGGCCTGGGCTCCGGCCTGACGCGCACCGGCACCGCCGCCGCCGACCTCTACCGCATCTCCCTGGCCGAGTGGTCCCTGCACCGGGCTATCTTCGGCGGAGAACTGGATCACCTCGACTTCGCCCGCGTCGCCCGCCAGGAGTTCGGGCTGGACGGCGTCGAATACGTGAACCAGTTCTTCAAGGACAAGGCCCGCGACCAGGCCTTTCTGCGCGAGATGAAAACCCGCGCCGACGGCGAGGGCGTCCGCAGCCTGCTCATCATGTGCGACGGCGAGGGCCGCCTCGGCGACCCGGACGAGGCCCGGCGCATCGAAGCGGTGGAAAACCACCACAAATGGGTCGAAGCCGCGGCCTATCTCGGCTGCCACTCCATCCGCGTCAACGCCGCCAGCGAGGGCAGCTACGAGGAGCAGCAGCGGCTCGCCGCCGACGGCCTCCGCCGCCTGACCGAGTTCGCCGCCGAGCACGACCTGAACGTGATCGTCGAAAACCACGGCGGCCTCTCCAGCAACGGCGCCTGGCTGGCCGGGGTGATGGAGCGCGTCGACCACGAACGCTGCGGCACCCTGCCGGACTTCGGCAACTTCCGCCTCCGCGACGACGAGTGGTACGACCGCTACCAGGGCGTCGCCGAGCTGATGCCGTATGCGAAAGCCGTCAGCGCCAAGAGCCACGACTTCGACGCCGAGGGCAACGAGACGCACACCGACTACGAGCGCATGATGACCATCGTGCTGGATGCCGGCTACCGCGGCTACGTCGGCATCGAATACGAGGGGCGCTCGATGCCGGAGATGGACGGCATCCGGGCCACGCGCGACCTCCTGGTGCGCGTCCGCGAGCACCTCGCCCCGCGCTACTGATCCCGACCTCCGAGGCCCCATGACGCTCCTGCTCCGCGGTCTGATCGCGGCGGCCCTCGTCGGGGTCGCCACCGGCCGCCCCCCCGCCGCCCTCGCCCAGCACCGCCCGGCACCGCCGCAGACCCTCCACGGCCTGCCGCTGGTCTTTCACGACGACTTCGGCGGCGGTGCCGCCCGCTGGGAAGCCACCGACCCCGATGCCTGGATGGTGGTGCCCGAACACCACAACCCCGTCTTTTTCCTCTACCAGGCCAGCCACTACGTCCCGCCGGTCCGCTCGCCCGTCAACCTCGCCTTCGTGCGCGATCTGTGGGTGTCCGACTTCGTCATGGACGTCCGCGTCAAATCGACCAGCCGGAGCTATGACCACCGGGACATGGTCTTCGCCTACGGCTGGCAGAGCCCGTCGCGCTTCTACTACACCCACATCGCCCCGGATGCGGACGAGAACGACCCCCACGCGCATTCCATCTTCCGGGTCCACGACGCGCCGCGCGTCTCCATCGCCACCGAGCGCCGGCGCAACGGCCCCTGGCGGGACCGCACCTACCACACGGTCCGCATCGTCCGCGACACGCAGGCCGGCACCATCACCGTCTACTTCGACGACCTGACGGCGCCCATCATGACGGCCACCGACACGACCTTCACCTGGGGCCGCCTCGGCGTCGGCTCCTTCGACGACACCGGCATGATCGACGCGGTGACCGTCTGGGGCCGCACCGTCGAGCCGCCGTCCACCCCCTGACGCCCCGCACCGCCGGCTGACCGCCGGCCGACCGCCGGCCGACTCGCCCTACCCTTCCGGAACCGCCGCCCCGACCCGCTCCAGCAATGCGATCAGGGTGGCCCGCTCCGGGGCACTCAGCGGCGCCAGCATCTCCGTCGCCACGTGCTGGTAGACCTGGTCCTCCTCCGCCACGACGGCCTCGCCCTTCTCCGTCAACGCCACGAGCCAGACCCGGCGGTCCTCGTCGCTGCGCCGGCGCCGCACCAGCCCCTGTGCTTCGAGCCGGTCGACGAGCGGCGTCACGGCGCTCTGGCCGACCCCCAGGTGCTCGGCCACCTCGCCCATCCGGCACGGCCCGCTGACCCGGAGCACCCCCAGCGCCAGCAACTCCTGCTTGCTGTACGTCTCGTGGGCGGTGGAATGCTGCCCCGCTATCCGCATGAACAGCACGCCGAGGCGACGGAGCGCCCGGGTAAAGGCCTCCAGCTCGTGCTGATCGATGGCGGACGTCGTCTCGGGCATCGCGGACCTCGATGAAGCAGACCTCGATGAAGGAAGCATGAACCGGCACGGCCGACCCGTTCGCCGTCTCTACCCGGCCCCGTCTCCGAAGTTTCATTATCGGATGATTCAATAATTGAAACTTTCGATTCAAGATGCAGTAGGATCCCCCCGAATCCGAAGCGTCCGCCTTTTCGCGGCCCTGTTTTCGCCCTGTATTCCCGGTGAACGCCCTGCCTCCTTCCGTGATGCCCCGAACCGATGCCGGCTCCGCCGCCCGGCCCGAACGCCCCCTGCGGCGCCTCCTGGGCGCGACCCTCGCGCTCGTCCCCATCAGCCTCCTCTCGATCATGATAGATACCTGGTCCGCCCTCGGCACGAAGCCCGCGGGCGAGCGCCTCGCCCGTCTCGAACGCTCGCCGCAGTACCACGACGGCCGCTTCGTCAACGTCCTCCCGACCGTTCACTCCGGGCTGTCGCTGTCCACGGTTCGCGACCTCATCCGCGGCGGCAGCGACTACCGCCGCCCCGCCGCACCGGTCCCCGTCGTCCCGCGGACGGCCGCCGACTTTGCCGGCCCCGCCCCGGCGCTCCGCGTGACGTGGCTCGGGCACTCCACCCTGCTCGTCGAGATCGAGGGCGCCCGCGTGCTCGTCGATCCCGTCTGGGGCGACCGCGCCTCGCCGAGTTCGTTCATCGGGACGACCCGGTTCTACGCCCCGCCGCTGGCCCTGGCCGACCTCCCGGCGCTCGACGCCGTGGTGATCTCGCACGATCACTACGACCACCTCGACGAACCGACCATCAAGGCCCTGGCGGCGCGTGTGCCCCGCTTCATCGTGCCGCTCGGCGTCGGTGCCCACCTGGAGTACTGGGGCGTGGCCCCGGAACGGATCACCGAACTGGACTGGTGGGAGCGGACGGAGGTCCGTGGCGTCACGCTCGTGAGCACCCCGGCGCGGCACTTCTCCGGCCGCTTCCTCAACGACCGCGACGCCACGCTGTGGTCGGGATGGGCCTTCCTCGGGGCCGAGCGGCGCGTGTATTACAGCGGGGATACGGCGATGACGCCCCAGTTCGAGGAGATCGGCGCCCGGCTCGGGCCGTTCGACCTCACCTTCATCGAGGCCGGCGCCTACAACGCCAACTGGGCCGACGTCCACCTCGGCCCCGAGCAGGCCGTTGCCGCGCACCGCATGGTCCGGGGGCGACTCCTCGTGCCGGTGCACTGGGCGCTGTTCGACCTCGCCCTGCACGGCTGGACCGAACCGGCCGAGCGCGTCCGGGCCGCCGCCGGGGTCGCCGCCGGGGCCGCCGGCGTGTCCGTCGCCTTTCCGCGCCCCGGCGAGAGCATCACGCCCGGCGGCCCCCTTCCCACCGAACCGTGGTGGCCTTCCCTGCCCTGGCAGACGGCCGAGGAAGCACCGGTCGTCTCCTCCGGGATGCCCGCCCCCGCCTCCGGGGTCGTTCGCTGAATCGGCTCCGCTTTCCGGCCCGCTGCCGGGCCGGCCGGCCCCGTGTTCTGCACGATCTTGACACGTCAGGGCCTCGATGGGCTTGCCCGGACCGGGGTCCCGGACCCATCTTCCCGTCATCGCGTTTCGATGAACCCCCGACGCTCCAGGCCATGCCCGTGACGATGCTCCCGCGTTCCTGCTCGCCCTTTCTGCTGTTTCTCCTGCTGAGCCTGACCGCCTGCTCCGGCGACGCTCCGATGACCGATGCCCCTTCGCCCGAAGCCCGGGCCCTGCTCGACAAGTACACCACCGTCCGCCTCACGGCCGACCTGGGGGACCTCACCGACGGCCAGCGCCGCCTGATCGGTCTGCTGATCGAGGCCGCGCAGGAAATGGACGCGATCTTCTGGGTCGAGGCCTATGGCGACCGGGACGCGCTCATGGCCCGGATCGACGACCCCGGCCTGCGGCGCTTCGCGGAGATCAACTACGGCCCGTGGGACCGGCTGGCGGACAACGCCCCCTTCATCGAGGGCGTCGGGCCGAAACCGCCGGGCGCCAACTTCTACCCGGCGGACATGACGAAGGAGGCGTTCGAAGCGGCCGCGGCGGAGAACGAGGCCCTCCGCAGCCTCTACACGATGGTCCGCCGGGACGACGCCGGCCGGCTCGTGGCCATCCCCTACCACACCTTCTTCGCCGACCGCATCGAGCGGGCCGCCGCGAAGCTGGAAGAAGCCGCCACGCTGGCCGAGGACCCCGGCTTCCGGCATTACCTCGAACGCCGGGCCCGGGCGCTGCGTACGGACGACTACTACGAGAGCGATCTGGCCTGGATGGACATGAAGGACAACCGGATCGACGTCGTCATCGGGCCGATCGAGACGTACGAGGATCAGCTCTTCGGCTACAAAGCCGCCCACGAGACGTTCGTGCTGCTGAAGGACCTCGCCTGGAGCGAGCGGCTGCAACGCTACGCGACGCTCCTGCCGGCCCTCCAGCGCGGCCTGCCGGTGCCCGAGGCCTACAAGCGGGAGATGCCCGGCACCAACTCCGACCTCGGCGCTTACGACGCGCTCTACTACGCGGGCGACGCCAACGCCGGCTCGAAGACCATCGCCATCAACCTGCCCAACGACGAGCGGGTGCAGGCGGCCAGGGGCTCACGCCGGCTCCAGCTCAAGAACGCGATGCAGGCCAAGTTCGACCAGATCCTCGTGCCGCTGGCCGGCCTGCTCATCGCCGAAGACCAGCGCCCCTACGTGACGTTCGACGCCTTCTTCGGCAACACCATGTTTCACGAAGTCGCCCACGGCCTCGGCATCAAGAACACCCTCGACGGCGACCGGACCGTGCGCGAGGCGCTGCGAGACCTGGCTTCGTCGATCGAGGAGGGCAAGGCCGACGTGCTCGGCCTCTACATGGTCACCGAACTCATCGCGCAGGGCGAGTGGGACGGCGACCTGATGGAACACTACACCACGTTCCTGGCCAGCATCTTCCGCTCGATCCGCTTCGGTGGGGCCAGCGCCCACGGCACGGCCAATCTCATCCGGTTCAACTTCTTCCAGGAACGCGGCGCCTTCACGCGGGACGAGGCCACCGGCACCTACCGCGTCCACCCCGAGGCCATGGCCGAGGCCGTCGATGCCCTCTCCGAGCGCATCCTGACGCTCCAGGGCGATGGCGACTACGACGCCGTCGCCGCCTTCGTCGACGCCTACGGCTTCGTCGGCGAGACGCTGCAGGCCGACCTCGACCGCGTCAACGCGGCCGGCATTCCCGTTGACATCGTCTTCGAGCAGGGGCCGGCGGTCCTCGGGCTGGACCAGCCCTAGCGACGGCCATGTGGCGACGCGTGCCCGGCCTCGTCGTCCGGGGCCACGGGGTGGCTTCCGGCCGGAAGAACGACCCGCGCTTCCCTGGCGGCACCCTCCGCATGCAGCTTCCGCACTTCCGTGCACGCGGGCTGGATCTGTCGGCCTACTACCGGGGCACGATCAACGTGTGCATTGCGCCGCACCGGTACGTCGTCCGCCGGCCCCGCTGCACCTTTCGCCACGTCCGCTGGCATCCGACCGAGCCGGCCGAGGACTTCTCGTTCTTCGACACCCGCCTGGAAACCGCCGACGGCCGCCGCTACCCGGGGCTGATCTACTACCCTCACCCCGAAACCAAACCCGAACACGTCCAGCCGCCGGACGTGCTGGAGGTGCTGACCGTTTTCATCCCCGGCCTGCGCTACGGCGACCCGGTGCACCTGGAAACCGACCCGGCGCAGCTCGACATCGTCATCCGGGAGGCACCGGGCTGAACGGCCGGCGGCTCGCTAGCCCTCGCTCCGCACCTCCTCGCTTTCGGCATAGCCGTACCGGATGGCCCGGGCCCGTACCGTCGTGCCCGGCTCGACGACGAGCGGCTCGGTGTAGAGCAGCCAGTGGGGGTCGTCGCCCGTCTCCGTCGTATAGGCGATGGAGGCCCCCTCGGTGGGACAGGAGATGGTGACGGTGCCGTCGGCCGCACGGTCGACGACCGGCGGCTCCGTGCGGGGCTGCGTGCCGCCCGGCCACATCTGCGCGACCATCTCGGCCTCCGGGATGTGGCCCATGTCGCCCGAGGCCTCGATCCAGCGGTCGAGTTCATTCCGCATCCGAAGCAGCACGTCGGCATACCGCGGATCGCCGGCGAGGTTGTGGATCTCGTGCGCGTCCGCGTGGGTGTCGTAGAGTTCCTCGGGGTCGCGCCGGTCGCGCAGCCACAGCGCCACCGGCCCCCGGGCCTGCCCGCTCGCCTGGAGGCGCAGCAGTTCCTGCATCGTCGGCATGCGGTTACGGTAGGGCACGTCCAGGATGTAAGGCTGGTCCGGCATGTAGTTGCGGATGTACTTGAATCGGTCGTCCCGCACGGCTCGCACGTGGTCGTACGCCTCGTCGATGCGGTCGCGGGCGGCGTAGACGTAGGAACGCGGCGGGGCGGCCTGCTCACCCAGGAACGCCTGGCCCTGCATGTGCCCGGGGATCGGCACGCCGGCGATGGAGAGCACCGTCGGCCCCAGGTCCATGAGGCTGACGAGCCGGTCGGTCGTGGTGCCGGGCTCGATCTGCCCCGGCCAGCGGATCATCAGCGGCACGTGCAGGCCGGCATCGTAGAGCCAGCGCTTGGCGCGGGGCAGGCCGTCGCCGTGATCCGTCCAGAAGAACACGACGGTGTTGTCGGCCAGGCCGTCCTCCTCCAGCTGGCGCAGGATCACGCCGACCAGCGAGTCCAGCGTGGCGATGTTATCGTAGTGCTGCGCGAGGTCGCGGCGGACGACGGGCGTATCCGGATAGTACGGCGGCACGGCGACGGCGGCAGGGTCGGTCTCAACCGGCTTTTCGCGCGGCCACACCTGGCTCTCGTGGGTGACGGTAAAGTTGAAGACCGCGAAGAACGGCTGGTCCGGGTCGGGCCGGTTGCGCCAGTGAGCCTGGCGGCTGTTTTCGTCCCAGACCGTGCGGGGCGTACCGAACTGGTAGTCGGTCTTGACGTTGTTCGTCGTGTAGTAGCCGGCGGCACGCAGGTACTCGGGAAACGCCTTGACGTGCGGGGGCGGGACGGCCTCGTAGGGGCCGGGCAGGTGAGGGGCCTCGTGGGAGGTCCGCATGTGATGCGCGCCGATGGCAGGCTGGAACATGCCGGTGATGATGGCGGCCCGGCTGGGCGCACAGACGCCGGCGGTGGTGAACGCCCGCGTGTAGCGCAGGCTCTCCTCCGCGAACCGGTCCAGGTTCGGCGTCCGGGCGAGGGTGTCGCCGTAGGCGCCGAGGCGTGGGCTCAGGTCCTCGGCGCTGATCCAGACGATGTTGGGCGGAGGCAGGGCGGCATCCGGCGAACCGGACCGGCACGCCGCACACAGGAACAGACCACCGAGGACAAGACCGAAGTGCAAACGGGACATGGCAAAAAAACACATGGTGAACGAGGCCGGCAACGATGAAGCGGAATCGGAGAGAGGACGCAGCGGCACACCGACGCAGCGGCACACCGCCGCACCGGCACACCGACGCAGCGGCGGCTCCGTCCAGCGGCGGCTCCGTCCAGCGGCGGCTCCGTCCAGCGGCGGCTCCGTCCAGCGGCGGCTCCGTCCAGCGTCGGCCGTTTGCAGTATACCGATCCGCCCCGACTCATTCCGCCGCATTATGCCCGCCTGCCGCATCGCGGAGCCTTTGAGGCGGCACGGCGTCTGTGATTCCACGCCGCCCGTATCCATTCGCTCGTGCGCCCCCATGACCGCCCACCTGCGCCCCATCGTCCCGGCTCTGCTCCTGCTGCTCCTCGCGCCGACCGCCGCCCCGGCCCAGCCGGCGCCCGACCGCATGCGTGCCTCGCTGGAGGGCCTCGGTCCCTTCGCCGTGGTCGTCGACCTCGAAGGCAGCGTTTCCGTCACGTCGGACGAGGGGCTGGACGTGACGGCGCTGACCCGGCAGGTGCTGGACCGGCTCGTGGAGGCCGGCCTGCCGGCGGTGCCCCCCTCCCCCGCCGCCCCCGAAGGCAGCGCGCCCTACCTCTACGTCCACCTCAACACGATGGAGCTGGAGCAGGGCCTCGTCCCGTTCGCCATCAGCGTACAACTGTTCCAGCCGGCACGCCTGCAGCGCGACAGCAACAGGACGGTTTCGGCGATCACCTGGGAGCACAGCGTGGTGGGCCTCGTCTCGCGGGATCTCCTGCCGTCCGTCGGCACGGCCGTGATGAACCTGCTGGAAACGTTCATCGACGACTACCGGGCGGTGCATCGCTGATCCGGCCCGCCGGACGCGCTCGTCCTTCCCCCGTACAACCCTCGACCGTCTCACCGCATCGCACGCACGCCATGCCCGACCCGTCGACGCTCGACGTCCGCCATCCCCACCTTCAGCACTGCCTGGCCGAGGTCCGGGACGCCCTCGCCCGGGCTCGCGCCCTGGGTGCCACCTACAGCCCGGCTCAGCTCGCCTGGAAGCCGGAGCCGTCGGTGTGGAACATGCTGGAATGCCTGGATCACCTGATCGTGCTGGACGGGATGTACGTCCCCCACATCCGGGCCGCCATCGACGGAGCGCCGGAGGCCCTGCGTGGCAGCGAGGCCCCGTTCAAACCGTCGCTGCTCGGGCGGCTGTTCTACCAGATGGTCAAGCCCGACCCGGCCTTCCGCCTGAAGGCGCCACGCCCGTTCGCCCCCCGGCCCGCCCTGACCGACACCGCCGTGATCGACCGCTTCGTCGCGCATCAGGAGACGCTGATGGACCTCATGCGCCGGGCGGACGGGCTGGACCTGCGCAAGGTGACGCTCCCCTCTCCCCTGAGCAGCCTGCTGCGGTTCAGCCTGGGCGACGTGTTCTGGTTTCTGCCGGCCCACCAGCAACGGCATCTCCGGCAGGCCGAACGCCTGGCCCGCCACCCCAATTTCCCCTCGGCCTGAGGCGGCCCGGCGGGAGGCTACGCGGGCCGCGCCGCTTCGTCAGAGTCGCGCCAGCGTCAGGCCGCCGTCGACCATGAGCACCTGGCCCGTGGAGTAGGGCAGATCCCCGCGCGCGAGCAGGGCGACGGCCTGGCCCACGTCCGCCGGCCGGCCCCAGCGCGGCTGCACGAGCAGCCCCTCCTCGATGAGCCGGTCGTACTTCTCCTGCACGCCGCGCGTCATGTCCGTCTGGATGATCCCCGGCCGGACTTCGTAGACGGGGATGCCGGCCGCTCCCAGCCGCACGGCGAAGAGGCGGCACGCCATGCTGAGGCCGGCCTTCGAGACGCAGTACTCCCCCCGGTTCACCGAGGCGACGGTGGACGAGACAGAGGTGACGAAGACGATGCAGCCGGCGAACGCGGCATCGGCGGCGTGCTGCTCCAGCATCCAGTTGGCGACGGCCTGTGTGAGGAAGTAGGGCCCCTGCAGGTTGATCCGCATCACCCACTCGAAGCTCTCCTCGGTGGCCTCCAGGAGGTCGTTGCGCTCCCGCGGGGCGACGCCGGCGTTGTTGACCAGCACGTGCAGCCGGCCGTAGTGGCGGCGGACCTCGCCGAGCAGGCGCCGCCGGGCGTCGGGGTCGGCGACGTCGGCCACGGTGTAGAGCACATCGGCACCGCGGGCACGCAGCGCCTCGATGGGGTCCCGGACGTCGGCCGGGTCGCGGCGGCCGCACAGGGCCAGGTCGAAGCCTTCGTCGGCCAGCGCCTCGGCGATGCCGAGGCCGATGCCGCGGGTACCGCCGGTGATCAACGCCACACGTCGCACGGACATGGCAGGTCGTCGGATGAAGGGAAGGGAAGCGAGCGGGAGCGGCTAGGCCGGGTCGCCCGGCACGGCGCCGAAGAACGTCAGGTAGGGGCCGCCTTCGTGGAGGCGCTGGAGGTAGAGCGCCACCTCACGGAGGTGGTAATCGCCCCACATGGTGGCTTCTCCGCAGGCCACCTGCCGGCCCGGGGGCACGTGATCCCAGCGGTTCGGCCAGTGGTAGGCGGCGTGCAGGAGCAGCCCCTGGTGATCGGGATCGGTAGCCAGGTACGGCTCGTCCAGCAGCGTGTGCACGACGCGGAGGCCGGCCTTCCGGTAGCGCGTGCCATCCTCGCCGCGGGCGTCCAGGTAGCGACCCAGGCGCAGCAGGCCCTGCGCCGCAATGGCCGCCGCCGAGCTGTCGACGGGCTCGTACGGGTTGAAGGGGTCGGCGGGACGGCCGAGGTAATCGCCCAGGCGGTGCAGGTTGGGCGCGCCCGTGTCCCAGTACGGCACGCCGCACGTCGGCGTATGCTCGATGTAGAAGTCCGCCGTCGCCAGAGCGGGACGGCGCATCATCGCCTCGACGGCGCCGCGGCCGCCGTAGGGAGCCAGCTCGTCGTCGGGCAGCGTGGCGAGGAACTCCAGCTGCTCGGCGTAGCCGCAGAGCACCCAGGCCAGGCCCCGCGTCCAGGTGGTGAACGGGCTGTAGCCCTGCTGCGTGCTCGGGCAGCGGTAGCGGCCGTCGTTCAGGTTGAAGATGCTTTCGTGGACGACGCGCCCGCGGACGTCGTAGCCGTCGCGCCCCTCGCCGTAGTAGACGTTGTACGTCGCCGTGGCCCGCGCGTGGTCGATCAGGCGGTGGAGCAGCGACACCCTTTCATCGTGCTCGGCCATCAGCACGTGGCCGAGGCGGTGCGCCAGCGCCAGCGCCCGCAGCGAGCGGATCGTGTCCGAGAAGAGCGAATGCGGGCCGTTGAAGGAGTAGATGAAGCCGCCGCCGTCGTGGGTGCGCGTCCACCGGGCGGCCTGCACGGCCCCCGAGCACTTCAGCGCCAGCTCGTAGAAGCGGCGTTCCCAGGTCGAAGCCGGCAGGCGCCCCTCGTGCATCAGGCGCAGCAGGTTGCCGTAGGTGCTGACGTTGTTGAAGCCGTGGTCGTGCACGCCCAGGTGCGTCACGTGCGGCGCCATGCGCGCCACCGTCTCCCGCCGGCCGATCGCCAGGGCGTCCTCCTCCCCCGTGGCATCGAAGTGCAGCAGCGCCGAGCCGTACTGGAACCCCTGCGTCCACTCGGTCCAGCCGCGGGCGGTGTAGCGCCCGTCGACGGTGAACACCGGCGCTCCCTCCTCCGGCGTGCGGGTGGCCTCGATGGCCCGGATCTTCGGCCCGGACAGGCTCCAGAGCCGGCGAAGGCCCGGCGCCAGGTCGGCCGGCGTAAGGTTGTGGTTCAGGTCGATCACGGCGAAACAGCAGGATAACCGTGTGAAGGCACGGAAACGGAGGTGGAGCCGCCCGGACGGGACGGGCACCGCGGCGGGCGGCGCGTCAGAACAGCGCGTAGATGAACGGGGCCAGCGCCGAGCCCTGGGTCAGCACGATCAGCAGACTCAGCAGCACCAGCACGATCACGATGGGCGCCAGCCAGTATTTCTTGCGCACGCGCAGGAAATCCCAGAACTCTTTCAAGATGCGCAGCTTTCCCATGGGTCCCCATCGGGCAGGTTCGACGTCGGGCAGGAATCTACGATACCGGCCGGGGATTTGCCCACCCGGATCGGCCACGCCCACCCGGATCGGCCACGCCCACCCGGATCGGCCACGCGCCGGGCGGAAGCGCACGGGCTGCCCCGGCGGGCGGTTCGCCCCGCTGCAACCCCGATCGCTCCTGCATCGTACAGCACGCGTTCGCTCCGTCCGGCGGCCGTGCCGGGCGATCCCTTCGACCCGAGTCCCCATTCCGTGACGCGCTATCTCTTCGAACTCTGGGAAGGCCTGCTCATCGCCCTGCGGGCCATCGGAAGCCACAAGCTGCGCGCGGTGCTGACCACGCTGGGCATCATCATCGGCATCACGTCCGTGACGCTGATGGCGACCGTCATCGGCGGCATCGAGAAGCAGTTCGACGAAGACATGGCCGAACTGGGCACGGATGTGCTCTACATCGAGAAGTGGCCGTGGATGACGGGGCCGGGCTTCAAGTGGTGGAACTACATCAACCGCCCGAACATCGAGGCCCGGCTGGCGGACGTCATCAACGAGCGGTCGGTCTACGCCGTGGCGGCCGTGCCGGTGGTGTCGACCTCCCGCACGGTCCGCTACGAGGGCGTGACGATCTCCGGCGTCTCCGTCGAGGGCTCCACGTCGGCCTATCCGCTGGTGCGGACGGTCAACCTCGAGCGAGGGCGGTTTTATACGGACCTGGAGGTGCGCAGCGCCCGCGCCGTGGCCGTGATCGGGGCCGGGCTGGCCGAGCGGCTGTTCCCGCTGTCGGAGCCGCTGGGCAAAGAGATCCGGGTAGCGGGGCACCAGTTTCAGGTGATCGGCGTGATGGCCCGGAAGGGGTCCAGCGCCGAAGGCATGTCCGAAGACAACCAGATCAAGATCCCGTTCACCACGTTCAGCAACCTGTTCGGGACGCGCTGGCGCAGCGTCTCGGTGCAGGTGCGGGTCGAGCCCGGCATGCTGGAGCGGGCCCAGGACGAGATCACGGGCATCGTGCGCGTGGCGCGCAAGCTGGATGCGCTGGAGGAGAACGACTTCGAGATCAACCAGCAGGCCAGTTTGCGGGAGCAGCTGGCCCCCATCAAGCTGGCCATCTACTCCATCGGCATCGGGCTGACGGCCCTGGCGCTGCTGGTCGGCGGGATCGGGGTGATGAACATCATGTTCGTCTCGGTCAAGGAACGCACCCGCGAGATCGGCATCCGCAAGGCCGTCGGCGCCAAGCGCCGCACCATCCTCATCCAGTTTCTCATCGAAGCCATCATCGTGTGCCTGCTCGGCGGGCTGATCGGCATCGGCATCTCGCTGGCGCTCACGGGCGCGATCAGCCTGGTGCTGCCGGCCTACCTGCCGGTCCAGACCATCCTGGTCGCCTTCGTCATCTGCATCACCATCGGCATTCTGTTCGGCCTGGCCCCGGCCTGGTCCGCCGCCAAGGCCGAGCCGATCCAGGCCCTGCGGTACGAATGACGCGGCGAACCCGCGGCGAAGGGCGACGCGGAGCACGGCCCGCCGGTCCGGCCTCCGGGCGGTGACCTTCGGGCGGCGCCCTTCGCCCCTCCCCCCTCGCCCTCCCTGGCACCGGCTCGACGATCGACACCACAGACCGTCCCTCACCCCCCATGAATTTCTTCGAAGCCATCCGGATGTCCGTCGGGTCGTTGCAGCAGAACAAGCTGCGGTCCTGGCTGACGCTGCTGGGCATGGTGATCGGCGTCTTCGCCATCATCACCTCGGTGACGGCCGTCAAAGTCATCGACGTCTACTTCCAGGAGCGGGTCAACTTCCTCGGGTCGGCGACCTTCACCATCACCCGGACGCCGGCGGTCCAGATCAATGACTCGTGGGGGCGCTACCGGAACCGCCGGCCGATCACCTACGAGCAGGTGGAGCGGCTGAAGCGCTCGCTCGAGAGCCCGGTGATCGTCAGCGTCCTGGAGGGCTTCCAGCGGGGGTCGGTGCGGTACGGCGAGCGGGAGACGGAGCCCAACATCTTCATCCTGGGCACCGACGAGAACTTCCTGGGCAACTACAGCTACGAGCTGGAGCAGGGGCGTTTCCTGTCGAGCCAGGACGTGCACTACGCCCGGCCGGTGGTCGTCCTCGGCTCGGCCATCGCCGAGGAGCTGTTTCCCAACGAGACGCCGCTGGGCAAGGTGGTGGAGTTCGACGGCCGGCGGCTGCAGGTGATCGGCGTGCTCTCGCCGAAGGGGAGCTTCCTCGGCTTCAACCAGGACCAGCGGATGCTCGCCCCGATCACGTACCTGTTCAGCACCTACGGCGGCGCGCAGCGGGACCTCAACGTCAGCCTGCGGGCGCCCGGCGTGGAATACCTGCCGGCGGCGATGGACGAGGTCATCAGCCGGATGCGGGTGATCCGCAAGGTGCCGCCCGGGGAGGACAACGACTTCGAGATCGAGACGAACGACGCCATCCGCAGCGTCTTCGAGAGCTTCACCGGCACGCTGACCATCGGCGGCGCGCTCATCGGGCTGATTGCCCTGCTGGCGGCCGGCATCGGCATCATGAACATCATGCTCGTCTCCGTCACCGAGCGCACGCGGGAGATCGGCATCCGCAAGGCCATCGGTGCCAAGCGGCGTGACATCCTGCGGCAGTTCCTGCTCGAAGCGTTCTTCCTGTGCCAGGTTGGCGGCCTCGTCGGGATCCTGCTCGGGGCGGCCGTCGGCAACGGCGTGGCGCTCTACTTCGACATCAGCGCGGCCTTCCCCTGGGGATGGGCCCTCGCGGCCGTGGTCATGGTCACCGGCGTCTCGTTCCTCTTCGGCGGCTACCCCGCCTTCAAAGCCGCCCGCCTCGACCCGATCCAGTCGCTGCGCTACGAGTAACGATCGGCCGATGCGACCGGCGCGTGGCCGGGTCATTCCTCGGCCAGCGGCAGGCGGATTCGGAAGATCGTCCCGCCCTGCTCCTCCGTCTCGAAGTCGATCTCGCCGTGCAGTTCCTCCACGCTCTTCTTGACGATGGCCAGGCCGAGCCCCGTGCCGCTGGTCTTCGTCGAAAAGTTCGGTTCGAAGATGCGGCTGCGTAGGTCTGCGGGGATGCCGCTGCCGGTATCCCGGACGGTGCTGAAGGCCCATCCGGGGCCGTCGGCCGGGCCGTCCGGAGCTTCCCGGCGGGTGACGACGTGCACCGTGCCGGCGGCCCCTTCGGGGATGGCCTGGAGGGCATTCTTGAGCAGGTTGATGTAGATGCGCCGCAGCTCCTCCCGATCGGCCATCAGCACGAGCGGCTCCGGGTCCAGATCGGTGGTGATGGCGACGCTCCCCCCTTCTTCCTGCATGAGGGCGACGGCCTCCCGCACGACGGCGTTCAGGTCCACCCGTTCGAGGATCCGCGTGGGCAGGCGGGCAAAGGTGGAGAAGTCGTTGGCGATCCGGGCGAGCGTGTCGATCTGCTCGATGAGCGTCGTCGTGATGCGGTCGAAGAGTTGATCGAACCGGGCGGTTTCGGCGGAGGCCCCATCGCCCCGGGCGGTGAGGCTCATGTAGGCCCGGCGCAGGTGCTGGACGGAGAGCTTCATCGGCGTCAGGGGGTTTTTGATCTCGTGGGCGACCTGCCGGGCCATTTCGCGCCAGGCCAGTTGCCGTTCCTGCCGGGCGAGCCGGCGGCGGCTCTCGGCCAGTTGTTGCTGCATCGTGTTGAAGGTCTGCACCAGCTCCCCGATCTCGTCGCGGGTGTCCACCGGCAGGCTGTGCTCGAAGCGGCCCCGGGCCACGGCTTCGAGCCCGGCCCGGAGGCGGGCGATGGGTTGCGCCAGGGCATTGGCCAGCAGCGACGCCGTCAGCATCACGACCACGACCAGCAGCAGCAGCGCGCCGAAGAGGTAGGCCACCGTGCGGGCGTGCTCCTCCTCGATGCGCTCCTGTTCCGGCAGCGTGGGCACGGCGATGACGTAGCGTGGCTCGCCCTGCTCGTCCGGCAGCGCCCGGAAGCCGGCGGTATAGGGGAAGCGGCCCACCTGCTCGCGGGCGACCGTGAAGCGGTACCCTTCGAAGTAGAGCGCGTCGTAGACCTGGATGGGGAGGCGCTCGTCGATGAGCCGCTCGCGCACGAGGCGGGGGCGGCTGGTGCGGATGAGGTCCCACTGGCGGTACACGTTCAGGTCGAGCCCGACGCGGGCGGCCAGCGAGTCGATGGGGATGCGCTCGAGCACCCGGTAGGGCATCTCGTCCCCCCGAGCCTCCAGCGCCAGCGTTTCCTCGACCCGTTCCAGGTGCTGCTCCAGCCAGCTCTGGATGGCCTGCTCGCTGTTGGCCGTGCTCACCTGGAGCCCGACGAACCCGACCACGCCGACCGTGATGATGCCCACGGCGAGGAAGGCATTGAGCACTTTGTCCCGGAACTGCACGCGCGAGGCCGGGATCAGGCCGGCCCGCCAGCGCGCGTAGCAGCCCCCCAGGTAGAGCGGGAGCGCCAGCAGGAGGCCGGCCACGGTGAGCCGCAGCAGGTAGTACAGATGGTCGAACAGCGTGACGGCCGGCATCCGCACGGCGAGCACCCGCATCTGCAGGCTCGGACCGCCGGTGGGTCGGTGTTCGGCGGGATCCGTCTGCCGCTGGTAGTACGTGAAATAGGCCTGGCCCTTGACCGTCTCGGTGAGCCACAGCTCCGGCCGGGTTCGCAGCGCCTCCTGCACGGCCGGATCGAGGCGATAGCGGCCGAAGCTGCGGCCGAAGCTGCGCGTCAGCACGCCGTTACGGAAGTGGGCCACGGAGAGGTGCCCCTGCAGAGGGCCATACCCGGTGGGCAACAGCACCCGGGGGAAGGGGATGCCGCCGCTGCGCAGGAACGGCCGCGGCTCGGCCCGGACCTGCACCCAGCCCAGCGGGGCCCGCACCCCGGCCGGCTGGACGGGCGCGATCCCGACGTACTGGAGCCGGTCCACCTCGCGCAGCCCCGTCTTCGGCGTCACGAGCAGCCCGGGCGCCCCGACCTCGTCGTACATCTGCGTCAGCCACGCAAACTCCTGCATGCTGAGCGGATCCAGGGCCGCGTAGTAGACGACCTGTTCGCCCTCGTAATGATGGGCCAGCGGCACGCCGGCGGTGTCGTGCACGGTGAGCGTGACGTCGTAGGTCCCGAGGGAGGAGATGAGGGACCCGCGCAGCAGCTCCGCGGCAGCGCGTTGCATGCGGGCGACCCGCCCGGGGCCGGGGGGCTGCGCCAGCGCCTCCTGGATCGCCGGCTCGTCCGCCGCGTCTTCGAGCAGCTCCATCACGGCAAACTCGGCCCAGGGGTCCCGCCCGCCCTCGACGGCCGCGGCGGCGTCGAGCATCTGAGCGCGTCGCCGGGCGTCGATGCCGGCGTAGAGCAGCCCGTAGAGCAGCCCGGTCAGCAGGAAGACGGCCAGGAGCACGTTGCGCAGCGTGAGCAGTCCGAGGACGTGGCCCTGCTTGACCAGGCTCCATCCGGCCAGCCCGAGGGCGGCGGCCAGGCACAGCAGCATCGCCGGCCAGGGCACCACCCCCTCCAGGCCGAACCCGGCATCGAGCCCGGCACGCAGGAGGACCACCACGGCCAGCCCCAGCCCCACCCCGACCGCCCCGCGCAGGGCCCTGCGTCCGCGCAGCCGGCTCCCCCCGCCTCCACGCCCACCGACCAGCCCGGCGACGATCCAGACGCCACCGACGGCCAGCATCAGCAGCGCCGCCGTCAGCAGCAGCAGCGCCCCGAAGACGACCAGCACCAGCCGCTCGGGCAGGAGCCCCGTCCGCGCGAAATAGTCGAGCGTGCTGTCCAGAATCGCATGGCGGGTCACGAGGGCCAGCCCATAGATCAGCCCCACGATGACGGCGACGACGAGCCCGCCCGAGCCGAGCACCCGAAGCGGGGCGCCCCGGGATCCCGAGATCGGAGCGGCAGCCGGGCGGGCGCGCCGGTGCACCGCGTAGTTCCGGAACAGCCCCGCGAGGTTCAACAGCGCCACGGCGAACAGCACCGCAAAGACGGCCGTCAGCAACAGATCGCCGGTGGACCGCATCAGCCCGCCGCCGAAGGTCGAGGCCAGGTGCGTCGGGTCGTAGAGCGGAGCCAGCGGCAGCTTGCCGCGCTGCCAGCGGTTGGGCACGTCCAGCGCGACGAAGGCGTAGCGCACCCCCCACCAGGCCAGGCCGGCGAGCAGGAAGTGCCCCAGGGTCCGGCGTAGGAGCGGCTCGACGGAGGGATCGGTCGGGGCCTCGTTGGAAGCTCCGCTGGAGGCCCCGCTGGAGGCCCCGTTGGAAGCTCCGCTGGAGGCCCCGTTGGAGGCCTCGTTGGAAGCTCTGCCGGGGGCCGTACCGGCTTCCAGGGCCTGCACCGCCCGCCGCGCCGTGTGGTAGGTCTGCCGGTAGCCGGTCCAGATCCCGAGCATGACCCAGCCGAGCAGCAGCATCGCCCAGAAGGCCATAACCTGCTCGTAGCGGGTCCGGGTGGCCTCCAGGATGCGTTCCGCATCGGGCGGCTGGATGCGCACGCGGGCCAGCACCGTACCGTCGCGGCCCTGCAGCACCCGCACCCCCTGCGTCGGCGGCACCTCGCCCGTCACGTCGGGTGCCAGATCGACCTGCACGTTCAGCCCGGTGGCGCGGCTCCAGAGGTCGCCCAGGCTGTAGTGACGGAGGTACTGGTTCTGTTCCGAGACCCGCTGATAGACGAGCCGCAGGGCCCGGATGCCGCCCAGCACCTGCCCCCCTCGCGGATGGGCCACCAGACGACCAGCGCAGCCCGCCAGTCGGCATCGCGGACGACGGTGGTCTGGGGCGTCTCCAGGAAGCGGGGCGTGTTGATCGCCTCGTCGGCCGGCATGCTGAAGCCGTGCCAGGCCAGCAACTGCGGCGACGGGTCGTAGAGCTCCACGGAGATCCGTTCCGGCACCCGGAGCGCGGCGAAGACGTCCACCAGCAGCCCATCCGTGGCGGCGCCCTCGTCCCGGCGTGCCCGCAACGCCCGGCGGATCCGCTCGTCGGCTGCCCATCGCCGGGCGACCTGCACCAGCTCCGCTTCCATACGGACGAAGTCCGCTTCGACGGCATCCAGGGCCTCGCCCACGAGGGCGGCCTGCCGGGCTTCGAGGCCGGCCGCCACCCGGCTCACCTGTACGTGCCGCAGCCACCAGGTCAGCGGCAGCAACAGCACGAGCACGAGCAGGATGCCCCGGTATGCGGGCCGCCGATGATATGGGATCGGGCTGGTCATGATCGTCCCGCCCTCGCACCGCCGGCACGCGTCACCGGCGGGGGCGGGGCCTCACCGTCGGGCTCGCTGGTTGATACGAATGCTGCGTAGCGCCCAGGTGCCCGCCCGTTCCTGCAACCGCACGTAGATCCGAAACGGCTCGGCGCCGTCCCCGTGCCAGTACGTCCCCACCGCAAACCAGTCGGGGCCGTTGCGGGACACCTCTTCGAAGACGAAGCGCCGCGGGGGGAAGTCCCGAAAGAACGTGCGCAGGACGAGCTGGGCCTGTGCCTCGCTGTAGAGCATGTTGGCGCCGAAGAGCGCGATCTCGATGCGGTCCGCAGCCCGGCGCATGATCCCCTGCTCCGCGCCGCGCGCAAAGGCCGCCTCGATCTCCCGCAGCACCTGCTCGCCCGAAGGCTGCGCCCGGACCTCCCCGGGCGTCCACACCGCCAGGGGCCATACCCCCACGAGGCCGAGCATCAGCAGGTACGCGCGTACCTGCCGTCTGAAACCAACCGCTGAGCCATGCTGCATGGGCCTCGTTCCTGCGCCGCCGGCGCTCGATCGTGTGTGCCGCCACCTGCCCTGCAAAATACAATCCACCCGCAGAAAAACAGCACCCCGCCGGCGGGCTGTCATCCCGGCTGGACAGCACCGGCGTCCCCGGTGTACGCCGCCGGGGACGTCGCAGATCGACGCAACGGTTAAGTCCTCGGCACCCGGGCCGATAGAAAAGGGCGGCAGCCCACTCGCTCCGCCGGATGCTCAGGAGAAACGCCTCCGGGGCCAGGGGCTGCCGGTATCGTGTAGTCCTCGGCAGAACCGCTCCCATGCCGGGTATCAGGCGCGGTCCGGCGGGGCCTGAAACGGGCCCCGCCACCGTGCTTTTCGCCGGTCGGCGGCCTGCCGCGCCCGCTCCAGACGCGGGCGATCATCTCTAGTCCCCCTTGCTCATGATGCGCTCGTGGTACGAACGTCCCCCCGGCCTGCTGCTCCTCACCGTCGGGATCGTGTTGCTCTTCAGCCGCTGCGACCTCCCGACCCAGGCGCCGGACTTCTCCTTCACGACGGGCGTGCGCACCCCCGTCATCTTTGACCAGACCTTCGTCTTCATCGGCCCGGGCGAGGAGGGGATCGAGGCGCTGATCGATACGACGTCGGCCACGTTCGACTCGCTCTTCACCGTCGACCCGGCCGACCAGTCCCTCTACATCGTGGAGGAGGTGGACGACTTCGACCTGGGCGACCTCGACGGGGTGCTGCCGGAGGTGGACCTGAGCCCGGTCAGCGTGGAGGTGGACCTGGGGGACCTGACCGATCAGCAGTTCGACACGAGCTTCGAAACCGAACTGGGCGTCTTCGAAAATCCCGGTCAGGCCCTCCCGACGGCCCCGCTGGCCGTGCAGGGCGGCGCGGCCGTCGTCACCATCCCGGCCGACCAGATCTTCCCCGCCCCGGAGTTCGACCTGATCGAAACCGATCGCACCAGCACCCCGCAGGAGATCGTCCTGACGGGGGATGCCGACGGCGTCAACGCCTTCCGCTTCGTGCTGACCAACGGCCTGGACGTGCCGCTGACGGACGGGACCGGCAACCCCTCCGCCCCGCCGCTGATCATCCTGGAGCGGGGCGACGGCACCGAGATCGCCCGCGGCCGGTTCGACCGGGTGCCCGCGCCCGGCGCCTCGGCCGAGGCCCGCGTCAGCGTGGCCGGGCAGACGATGGCCGGCGACCTGGCCTACCGCTTCGACATCAGCACGCCCGACGGCTTCGCCCCCATCGAGAACAACCCGGAACGCGTCACCGTGGCCTCCGAGCTGGAGCCGCTGCGCTATTCGGAAACCGTGCTGTCCAGCATCCCGGCGCAGGACGACATCGACGCCTCGCAGTCGGAAATCAACCTCGCCGGGGAGGTCGACTTCAGCGGGATCGTGGCTTCCTCGGGGCAGATCACCATCACCATCACGAACAACCTCCCCATCCCGGTCCGCATCGACGACCTGATCCTCCGCAACCTGGACGCGGTGGACACTTACCCGGCCGATCACGTGCTGCTGCAGACGCAGCTCGCCGGAGAGATCGCGCCCGGAGCCACGGCGGCGTTGCCCGTGGAGCTGGGGCAGACCGGCATCGCCCCCCGGCTGGCCGTCGAAACCCGCGCCTCCAGCGACGGCCTCGCCGGAACCGCCCGGCTGCGAGCCTCCGACGGGCTCGACGTCGCCGTCAGCGGGGACGTGCAGGTGGAGCGCCTCTTCTTCCGCCCGGGAGAGGAATCCTTCCTCCAGAGCGGCACCATCGACCTGGACGTCGAGGACGTTTCGTTCACGCCGGGGGTGGATTTCATCGAACTCAAACAGGGCACGCTCCGCATCGAGGAGCTCGTCAACGAACTGGACCTGACGCTGAGCACCCTGCAGATCAGCCTGCCCTCCTTCCGCGTGCCTCCCTACGGCCCCGGAGATTCGCTCGTGATCCGCTTCGAGGGCCTCTCCGAGGAGCCGGGCGCGTACAAGTTCCAGGGCATCGCGGCCAAGAGCACCCTCCGCGACCTCGCCATCGACCTGTCCGACCTCCGCATCTACCCGGACGGAAATCAGCTGCCCTACCACGTCTCGGCGCTCAGCCAGGCGGCCAGCAAGACGAGCGAGCTGAACGTCACCGACCGGATCCGTGCCTCCATCGGTGTGCGCGACCTCCAGCTGCGGCACGTGGCGGCCTCGGTCGAGCCCTTCTCGGTGAGCATGACGGAGGATGCCGACGGCGACGGCCGCCTGGAGTTGCTCTCGGAGGACGAAGCCGTGGTGGCGTCGTTCGGCGACTTCAGCGAGCTGAGCCGCCGCCTCGACGGGCTGCAACTCGCCGGCAGCGCACTCACCTTCAGCCTGACGACGAACCTGACGGCGGACCTGGACGTCTATGGCGCCATCGTGGGCACCACGGCCGACGGCGAGCGCGTCTTCCTCAGCGGCCGGGGCGACTATGCCGTGGCCCCGTCCGACTCCCTTGTCGGCCGGTTCACCCTCGGCGGCGTGCCCCTGCAGGCCGAGCAGCTCATCCGCTTCCGCCTCTCCGGCGCCGACGGCCCGGACCAGCCGCGGACGAACACCATCGTCCTCGACGGCGACAACTCGACGGTGGACGCCTTCATCAGCAAGCTGCCGGAGAACCTGCGCTTCGTCGGCAAGGCCGTCGTCGCCTCGAACGGCCGCGTGGAGTTGCGCGAGCCCTTCGAGCTGGATGCGGCGATCCACGCCAACATCCCGCTCAACATCGGCGGCCGCTTTACGGTGGTCGATACGGTGGAGGCT
Source organism: Roseithermus sacchariphilus (assembly GCA_003285105.1). GTDB lineage: Bacteria > Bacteroidota > Rhodothermia > Rhodothermales > MEBIC09517 > Roseithermus > Roseithermus sacchariphilus. The sequence continues at coordinate 4,748,757 of CP030158.1, forward strand.
GACCTGAGCGACCTGGCCGACCTGACCCGCCCGGACGAGACGGTATCGCTGGAGCAGGCGACGTTGCGCGTCTCCTATGACAACGGCATCCCCCTCGGGATCAGCGCGCAGATGGACGTGCTGGGGCCGCAGGGCGACGTGCTGCTGACGCTGCCGAACACCGAGGACGGGGTGCTCCGCCTCGCCGCGGCGCCGACCGACGAGGCCGGCCTGGCGACGGACCCGGCCGCCGGCGAGATCGAGTTCCCCGTCAGCCGGGACGACCTCCGCACGCTGGCCGAGGGCGAGCGCATCCAGCTCCGTCTGACGGTCCAGCCCTCCGGGGATGAGGTGGCCCGGTTGCGGGCCACGGACCGCCTCCGCATCGCGCTGAAGGGGGACATCCGACTGAACGTGCAGGCCGGGCAGTAGCACGGCGCGTCGGGTCACGGTCGGCCGACACTTCCGGACTCGACGTTTCCACCAAGCTTCCCGTACCATGACGGCTTCGATCCTGCGCCACACCGGCCTGTTGCTCGCCGTGCTCCTGCTGAGCCACGGAACCCTCCACGCCCAGGTAGGCACCCACGGCCTCCCGGCGCTCGGCATGGCCGGCGGCGGCCCGGCCTTCGTCCACGACAACGACGCGCTCTTCCTGAACCCGGCCAACCTGCTCTACCCCGGCCAGCGTGGCCGGGGCGTCCTCACGCTGGGCCAGACGCAGGCCTTCACGGGGGGAAGCCTCTACCAGTTCAACCATTACAACGCCACGTTCACCGGCGGGCAGCAGCTCACCGGCCACGACGTCACCGCCACGCTGGATGCCTGGTTCGGCGCGGATCGTCGCCGTGCGGGCGTCTTTGCCGAGGCCGTCCCGCTGGCCTTCTCCTACCGGCTGCCCCGCCGCGCCTTCGGGCTGGCCGTCCGCGCCCGCACCTACTCCCAGGCCGGCCTCAACCGGGGGCTGTTCGACCTGGTGCTGCGCGGCACGGAGGAGAGCCGCGAGATCCCGCTGGACCTGGAGTTTGGCCACCTGTCCACGGTCGACGTCTCGGTGGCCTACAGCCAGGCCCTGCTCGGCGGCCGGCTGACGGTCGGCGTGGCGCCGAAGATCGTCTTCGGGCTGGAGTACATGCAGGCCGAGATGACCTCGACGGTGGTGGTCGAGGACGACGCGCTGGCCCACCGCTTCGCCTACACCGCCCGCGCGGCCGGCGGCGTCTCGGGCGGGCTCGTCGCCGGCTTCAGCCTCTTCCAGAGCGACCCGATGGCCAACGTCGAGATCAGCCCGTTCTCGGGCATCGCCGGGCAGGGCTTCGGGGTGGACCTCGGCGCCACCTTCGCCCTGCGCAACGACGTGCTCGTGGCCGCCAGCCTGACGGACCTGGGTCAGATCGCCTGGCGGCAGGATGCGCAGACGGTGACGCCGCTCGGCTCGGAATTCCGCTTCGACGGGCTGACGTTCGACCGGGATCGCCTGCGGGACGAGTACGACAACAGCGTGGGCGCCTACCTGGAAGCCCAGCTGGACAGCCTGGCCCGCGAGGCCTACGCCGGGGTCGCCCGTGATCTCAGCGGCTTCACCTCCGCGCTGCCCGCGGCGGCGCACGTGGGCGGCACCTGGTTCATCACGCGCAAGGCCACCCTGGCCGCCGGTTCGTCGGTGGCGCTGAACCGGGCACCGGGCTCCCTCTCGCACCAGCCGTCCTTCTACGCCGGGGCCGAGTACCGGCTCGGCGGGCGCGTTGCCCTGCCGCTTCGCACGGGCCTCCGCATGGGCGGCGAGGGCGCGCTCACGGTCGGCTTCGGCCTGGGCCTGGAAACCCCCGTCTACGACTTCGGGCTGAGCGTTGCGGCCACGCCGAAGACGGACGTGCTGGGCGCCGGCGGGCGCTACATGGTGGCCCTGTCCGTCGGCACGTTCCGGTTCTGAGCGAATGGCCCGGGGGAGGCGCCTGCCTCCCCCTTCACGCCACCCGGTACGGCACGTCGTCGGCGCCGCTGAGGACGGCGTGGATGGCCTCGCTGCACATCCGCGCCATCGCCGTGCGCGCCTCGACGGTCGCGCTGCCCAGATGAGGCGCCAGCACGACCCTCGGGTGGTCGAGCAGCCCCGGATGCACCTCCGGTTCGCGCTCGAACACGTCCAGCCCGGCCCCGGCGAGGCGCCCCTCCCGGAGGGCCTCGACGAGCGCGGCCTCGTCCACCACCGGGCCCCGGGCCGTGTTGATGAGCAGGGCCGAGGGCTTCATCTGCGCGAAGGCGGCCGCGTCGATGAGATGGCGGCTGTCGTCGTTGAGCGGGCAGTGTAGCGAGATCACGTCGCTCGTCGCCAGCAGCTCCTCCAGCTCGACGCGGCGAGCGCCGAGGCGATACTCGTCGGTGGGGTTGACGCGGTGGCGGTTGTGGTAGACGACGCGCATGCCGAAGCCGAGGGCCCGGCGTGCCATCGCCTGCCCGATCCGCCCCATCCCGACGATGCCGAGGGTTTTTCCGGCCAGTTCCATGCCGAGCAGCTCCATCGTCTCCCACCGCTGGAACCGGCCGTCGCGGACGTAGCGATCCGCCTCGCGCAACCGCCGCGCCACCGCCAGCAACAGCGCAAAGGCAAAGTCCGCCGTGGCATCGGTAAGGACGCCGGGGGTGTTGGTGACGACGATCCCCAGGCGGTGCGCCGCCGCCACGTCGATGTTGTCGTACCCGACGGCGAATTGCGCGACAACCTTGAGCGAGGGGCAGGACGCCAGCACGTGCTCGGTGACGGGATCGGACAGCACCGTCAGCAGCGCGGCGGCATCGTGCGCCACGTCGATCAACCCGGCCTCGTCGAAGCGGCTACCCGGCTGTGCGCCGTAGATGTGGACGTCGTAGTGATCGCGAAGCAGCTGGAGTCCTGCGTCGGGCAGGGGGCGGGTGACGGCAACCTTCATGCGGCCGGACCTGGGGGGATGGTGGGGATGGTTCACGGGCGAAGCTAACGAACCCGGCACGTCCGTACCACCCCCGCCGGCGGCTTCACCGGCAATTTGACGCGGCCGGTGCGAGGCCGGGCGCTCGCCCGGCACGGCCGTCAACGGTCGCGGTTTAACCGGCAAATTCGTTACCTTGGCGGGTATCCGCCCGAGGGCGACGGCTCCGGCGGCCCTCTTCGTTCCCGCGTCGGTATCCGTATGGTATCCACTCATATCTCCCAACTGCGTGCCGGCATCGAGCCCATCGACCGGGCCTGGGGTGGCTTCTACCGGGGCGGCTCTTACCTCGTCTACGGGCCGCAGGGCAGCGGCCGGGACCTGCTGGGGCTGGCCTTCATCCGGCAGGGCTACGCCGAGGGCGAGCCGGCCCTGTTCGTCTCGCCACGCCGCCCGCGGGACCTGCGCATCCAGGCCGCCACGCTCGGCTTCGACCTGCGGGCGGCCTACGACGACGGCCTCGTCCGCCTCATGCGCATCCCCCCGCTGCTGACGCAGCGCCACCCCGGCGACGAGGGCATCGCCCGCGCGCTGGACGACCTGGCGGCCATCCTGCACACCTATCGGCCGGCCCGCGCCGTCATCGACGACTTCGTGCCCTTCGTGCAGTTCGCCGCCTTCGACCGCTTCTGCACGGCGTTCCTGGCGCTGCTGGACCGGCTCGACCCGCTGGACACGACGCTGCTGCTGGGTATGCCCGAGCCGGCCAACGCCGCGTCGCGGCAGGTGGTGGCCTTCATGCGCCGGCACGTGACGGGGACCATCCACACGGCCCCGCCGGAGGCCGGGGACGACGCCTACACGCTGCACCTGACGGCCACGCTGGGCCATCCCCCCCACCCCGTCGTAGCCTCCTGGGCCCCTCATCCCCCCGCCAGTCCTCCGACGCCCGCTCCGCCGCAGCCCCTGCCAGACGCGCCGCCTCCCGTAGCCGAGCCCGGCCCCGCCGAGCCGCCGGCGCCGGATCCTCCCGCCGAGCCGCCGGCCAATCGGCCAGTCGCCTCGCCCGCGGATGCGCCGGACGCCCTGCTGCCCGAGGTGGCCCCGCTGATCCGGGCCGTGCCGCTCGGGACGACGGCGGCCGGCCCGCCTCCTCCCTCGCCACCGCCCATCCCGGCCATCCCGCTCGGCCGCCCGGCTCCGCCGCCCCGCCCGGCCGGGTCGCCCCCCGACGGCGAGGACGAGGCCGGGGCCGACGGGCTGGATGCCTTCCGGGCACGCCTGCACCCGTACTTCCGGCAGCGCGACGAACAGGGCACGCCGTTCCTGCTCATCGCCCTGCACCTGACCCCCGAGGGGGAGGCTTACCTGCCGTTTGCCACGCTGCACGCGCTCGTCCGTGACCTCCTGCAGCCCTCCGATGCCCTGTACGCCGATCCCCACCACCGCCGGCTGGTCGTCCTGCTCGTCGGCCGCGCCTCCGGCGCCGAGCAGCGCTTCTTCGAGCAACTCCGGGATCGGCTGGTGGCCACCGCCCCCCACCATGCCGACGCCCTGATCCACGAAGCCCTGATCACGGCGGCCGTCCCCAACGGCAAGCCGTTCGACAGCGCCGACGCGTTCCTCACGTGGGCGCTCTACGACGGCTGACCCGGCCCCGGCTGACTCCCGCGCCCCGCATGGACCTCGCCACGACCCTCGCCCTCATCCTGCTCATCGGCGCCGTCATCCTGGCCGTCGTCTCGGGCCTGGCGTACCTGCTCTACCGGAACGGGCTTCGCGCCCCGGCGCTCCCCCCGCGGCCGCCGCTGCCGCTGCACCTGGACGTGCCGGCTCCGTCGTCGTCGCCCGTCCCGTCGCCCGTCCCGTCGCCCGAACCGATCCCCGCCGACGGCGCCACGACCGAGGCCTGCTGCGCTCGGCCTCCGGCGCGTACCTGCCCGGAGGCCGAGCCCCCGGACGCCCCGCCCCGGGACGCCTTCCTGGAGTACGACGGGGAAACCTTCGTGCCCGTCCACCCGGACCGCCTCGCCGCGCCCCCTCCCGGCGAGCACACCGACGCGGAACGCCCCGCCGGCGGGTTCGCCTGGCGCTAGCGGAACGGCTTTGGCCGTGCCAGCACCTGCACCAGATCGCTGACGCCGACGGGGCCGTGGCGGTACAGGAAGGGCTCGCCGTAGGTCGCGCCGATGCGGTAGCCGTAGGTCCGCGCCCGGGCCTCAACCCACTGGAGAAAGGCCGGGTTGGAGATGAACGTCTCCGGCTCTCCCTCGGCCGCCTCGTAGCCCGGATGGTAGAACTGCGACCGAAACGCCAGCAGCGCCTGCATACGCTGCTCCCACACCGCACTCACGTCCACCACGAACGTCGGCTCGAAGTCGAGCGCCTGCATGTAGTGCAGCACGTGGTGCGGGCGCCAGGGCTCCTGCGGGGTCCCGTCCGGTCCGGTCGTCTCAATGGCGCGCAGGCCGCTGTAGAAGAGCGCCTCGACGGCCAGCCGGGTGGCGGCGCCGTGATCGGGATGGCGGCAATGATCCGGCGGCGCGCCCACGAGCACGATGTGGGGGCGATAGCGACGGACGACCTCGATGACCCGCTCCCGGTGCGCCCGTGTGTTGGTGATGTCCCCATCGGGCAGGCCCAGGTTTTCCCGGGCCGAGAGGCCGATGATGGCCGAGGCGGCCCGGGCCTCCTGCCTCCGCAGCGCCGGCGTCCCCCGCGAGCCGAGCTCGCCCTGCGTGAAGTCGACGATGCCGACGCGGTAGCCCTGCTGCACGAGCAGGCACACCGTCCCGCCGGCGCAGAGCTCGACGTCGTCGGGATGCGCGGCGAGCGCGAGCACATCGAGCGTGGGCGTGTCCGTCATGGGGGGCCTGGGGGGATGGCGATGGGGGCGGCGCGTCCGGCCGGATGGCGCGTCAGCTCACCACGAAGTTGACGATCTTGCCGGGCACGTAGATCTCGCGGCGCAGCGTCTTGCCATCGAGGAAGCGTCGCACGTTGTCCTCGGCCTTCGCCCGCGCCAGGATCGCCTCCTTGTCCGCATCGGCCGGGACGGTGATGGTGGCGCGCAGCTTGCCGTTGACCTGCACGGCCAGGGCGAGCTCCTCTTCTTCGAGGTAGGCCTCGACGACGGCCGGCCAGGGCTCATAGGCCAGGCTCTCGGCGTGCCCGAGCCGCTGCCACAGCTCCTCGGCCAGATGCGGGGCGAACGGGCTCAGCAGCAGCACGAACGGCTCGACGACGGCTTTCGGCAGGGCCTCCCACTTCATGGCGGCGTTGACGAACTCCATCATGGCCGCGATGGCCGTGTTGAAGCGCAGCCCTTCGATGTCGTCGGTGACCTTGCGGATGGTCTGGTGCAACGTGCGGAGCTGCTCCTTCGACGGCGCGGCGTCGGTGACGGCAGCGGCCAGGCCGTCGGTATCGTCCGTCACGAGGCGCCAGACGCGGTTCAGGAAACGCGAGACGCCCTCGACGCCCTTCATGCTCCAGGGCTTGACCTGCTCCAGCGGCCCCATGAACATCTCGTAGAGCCGCAGCGCATCGGCCCCGTAGCGGGCCACGACCTCGTCGGGGTTGACGACGTTGCCGCGGCTCTTGCTCATCTTGTGCGAGCGGGCATCCACCAGCACCTGCGGGTGGCTTTTCAGGACGAACCCGTCGCCGCGCTTCTCGACCTCGTCTTCGGCCACCTTCCGCGCCGTCACCGGCTCGCCCGTTTCGGTGTGCACCCCCTCCTTCACGAACGCCGCCGAGACGGGGTGCCCGTCGCCGTCGTAGTAGGCCGTGTACTCCATCTCCCCGAGGATCAGCCCCTGGTGGACCAGGCGCGTGAACGGCTCGGGGGTAGCAACGACACCGGCGTCGTAGAGCACCTTGTGCCAGAAGCGGGCGTAGAGCAGGTGCAGCACAGCGTGCTCGGCCCCCCCGATGTAGAGGTCCACCGGCATCCAGTAGCGCTCCTTGTCCGGGTCCACGAGGCGCTCGTCGTTGTGCGGGTCGATGAAGCGGAGGTAGTACCAGCACGAGCCGGCCCATTGCGGCATGGTGTTGGTTTCCCGGCGCGCGGGCTTGCCCGTCTCCGGATCGGTCGTGTGCAGCCAGTCCGTGGCGTTGGCGAGCGGGCCCTCCGGCGTACCGCTCGGCTTGAACTCGGCGAGGTCCGGCAGCGTCACCGGCAGCACATCCTCGGGCAGCGGCTTCGGCTGGCCGTCGACGTAGATGATGGGGAACGGCTCACCCCAGTAGCGCTGGCGGCTGAAGAGCCAGTCGCGCAGCTTGTAGTTGACCTTCCCCTCGCCGCGTCCGTGGGCTTCGAGCCATGCGATGACCTTGCGCTTGGCCTCGGCCACGCTCAGGCCGTTGATCGAGAAGCCCCGTTCGGCGATGCCCGGGATCTCGCGATCCTCGCTGGAGGAGTTGATCAGGATGCCGTCGCCGGTGTAGGCCTCCTTCGAGACGTCCCCGCCGCTGACGACCTCGCGGATCGGCAGGTTGAAGGCCCGGGCGAAGGCGTAGTCCCGCTCGTCGTGCGCGGGCACGGCCATGATGGCGCCGGTGCCGTAGGAGGCCAGCACGTAGTCCGCCACCCAGATCGGCACGGCTTCGCCGTTGACGGGGTTGATGGCATAGGCGCCGGTGAACACGCCGGTCTTTTCCTTCTGCAGCTCGGTGCGCTCCAGGTCGCTCTTGGCCGCCGTGGCGCGGCGGTAGCGTTCGACGGCCGGCCGGTGCTCGTCGGTCGTGATCGTGTCGACGAGCGGGTGCTCGGGGGCCAGCACGAGGTAGGTAGCGCCGAAGAGCGTGTCCGGGCGCGTGGTGAAGACGCGGATCTGCTCGTCCGGGAAGCCGGCGACGTCAAAGAGGACATCGGCCCCTTCGGAGCGGCCGATCCAGTTGCGCTGCATCTCCTTGGTGCTCTCGGGCCAGTCCAGCTCGTCGAGCCCTTCGAGCAGACGCTCGGCATAGGCGGTGATCTTGAGCATCCACTGGCGCAACGGCCGGCGCTCGACAGGGTAGCCGCCGACCTCGCTCTTGCCGTCGATGACCTCCTCGTTGGCGAGCGTCGTGCCCAGCGCCTCGCACCACCAGACGGGCACCTCGGCCTGATAGGCCAGCCCGCGCTCGTAGAGCTTCAGGAAGATCCACTGGGTCCAGCGGTAGTAGGCCGGATCGGTCGTGTTGATCTCCCGGTCCCAGTCGTACGAGAAGCCGAGCGCCTTGAGCTGACGCCGGAAGGTGGCGATGTTGGCCTCGGTGGTGATGCGCGGGTGGGTGTTCGTCTTGAGGGCGTGCTGCTCGGCCGGCAGGCCGAAGGCGTCCCAGCCCATGGGATGCAGCACGTTGTACCCGCGCATGCGCTTGTAGCGAGCCAGGATGTCGGTCGCGGTGTAGCCCTCGGGATGGCCGACGTGCAGCCCCGCCCCGCTGGGGTAGGGAAACATATCGAGCACGTAGTACTTGGGCTTGTTCGGATCGAAGTCCGGGTCGCCCGGCCCGGGGGTGCGGAAGGTGCGGCGCGCCTCCCAGTAGCGCTGCCACTTGGGTTCGACGGTTTCGAAGGGGTAGGACATGTTCGGCCAACCGGAACAGGGGTGTGCACAACGAAGGGAGGGAAGCTACACAATCTGCAACGGGAATGTTCGCCAATTTCCGGTAAGGAAGCGGCGGGCTGTGAGCCGTCAGCTGTCAGCCGTCAGCCGTCAGCGGTCAGCGATCAGTCCGAAGCCAGCAGCCCGAAGCCAGCAGTCCGAAGCCAGCAGCCCGAAGCTAGATCCTCCCCTTGCGAAGGGGAGGTGTCGCGCAGCGACGGAGGGGTAGACCCCGGCGATGGCGGCTTCGCGGCGGGGGTGCACCCCCTTCCCCCTGCGGGGACTTCCCCCTGGCCGCGTGGCGCGGCCAGGGGGAAGAACTCGTTCCGGCCCGAAGCCAGCAGCCCGAAGCTAGATCCTCCCCTTGCGAAGGGGAGGTGTCGCGCAGCGACGGAGGGGTAGACCCCGGCGATGGTGGCTTCGCGGCGGGGGTGCACCCCCTTCCCCCTGCGGGGACTTCCCCCTGTACGGCCGCGTGGCGCGGCCAGGGGGAAGAACTCGTTCCGGCCCGAAGCCAGCAGCCCGTAGCCAGATCCTCCCCTTGCGAAGGGGAGGTGTCGCGCAGCGACGGAGGGGTAGACCCCGGCGATGGCGGCTTCGCGGCGGGGGTGCACCCCCTTCCCCCTGCGGGGACTTCTCCCTGTACGGCCGCGTGGCGCGGCCAGGGGGAAGAACTCGTTCCGGCACGAAGCCAGCAGCCCGAAGCCAGCCACCCGTAGCCAGCAGCCCGTAGCCAGCAGCCGGCCGCCATCTTGCACCCCGGCACTCGCTTTGCTATCGTGCCTTCCCGCCATGCCGGAGGCCCACCACCGGCGCGGGCGGATGTATCGACCCGCGATGCAGGCAGGGTCGGCCGGACAGGTATTCCGCCGTTGCCCCCCGGATCCCGCCAGGTTCTGTGTCCCCCACCGCCTCCGACGAACGCATCACCCGATCCCCTGCGCAACCTCCCGGGGTCTCGGCAGCCTGCCCGGGGCCGGATCCGGCCCGGACCGGGTGGCCGATCCGCCTGCTGGTCGGGGGTCTGGCGCTGTGGTGCATTGTGGGTACGGCCCGGGCGCAGCCGGAGCCCGCCGCCCGCCTGGCCGTGCCGCCGGTCTTCTCGGCGGAGGCGGGCCGGCCGTTTCGCCTCTATGTCACCCCGAACGAACACGGCGGGCACGCGCAGACGTGGTCGCTCTTGCAGGATGACCGGGGCCTGATCTACGTGGGCAACAACCACCGCGTGCTCGAATACGACGGCGCGACGTGGCGGCACATCCCCATCCCCAACGAGAGCATCGCGCGCGGCCTGGCCGTCGACGCCCACGGCACGGTGTTCGTCGGGGCGCAGGACGAGATCGGCTACCTGGCCGCCGGGCCGGACGGCGCCACCCGCTTCGTCTCCTTGCTGGAGGCCCTGCCCCCGGAAGACCGCGCCTTCGGGGACGTGTGGCGGGTGGTGGTGCTCTCGGACGGCGTCTACTTCCAGAGCACCCGGCAGATCATGCGGTGGGACGGCCGCCCTCCGATGCGGGTGTGGCGCACCGCGACGCGCTTCCGCCCGGCCGCGGCGGTGCGGGACACGCTCTTCGTCTCGGAGGACGGCCGCGGCCTCCTCGCCCTCGCCGGCGACACGCTGGCGCCGGTGCCCGGCGGGGATGTATTCGCCGACAGGCCGGTCTACACGGTGCTGCCCCTGCCGGATGGCGACCTCGTCGTCGGCACGGCCGGCGACGGCCTCTACCGCCGGGCGGGCCGGGCGTTCGTCCCGATGCCCACCGGAGCCGACGACGTACTCCGCGACGGCTTCCTCTATGCCGGGGCCGTGCTGCCCGGCGGCCCGCTCGCCTTCGGGACGATCCGGCGCGGCGGCGTCGTGATCGCCCCGGACGGCCGGCTCCTGCGGCGGCTCGACCCGTCCGCCGGCGTCCCATCCGATCCCATCCTGAACCTGGCCCTCGACCGGGAAGGCGCGCTCTGGGTGGTGCAGGATGGCGGCCTGGTCCGTCTGGAGACGAACAGCCCGATGACGGTCTTCGACGAGGCGCTGGGCATTGGCGGGACGGTGGGAACGGTGGCCCGGCACCGGGGCCGGCTCTATGCGGCCACCCGCGAGGGCCTCCGTCGGCTGGAGGCCGGTCCGGAAGGAGGCTCCCGCTTCGCCCCCGTGCCCGGCCTCGACGGCCAGATCTGGGACCTCGCCGATGCCGGGGAGACGCTGCTCGTGGCCGGCACGGGCGGCGTGTTCACGCTGCGCGACGGCCGGGTTGAGCGCCTGCTGTCGGCGGGTCACGCCTACACCCTGTATCTCGACCCCGACCGGCCGGGCCGCGTCTGGGCAGGGCTGAACGACGGACTGGCCGTGCTCGAACGCCGGGCCGGCCGCTGGGTGGCCGCCGGCCGCGTCGAGGGCGTCACCGAGGAGGTGCGCTCCATCGCCCGCACCGGACCGCGGACGCTCTGGCTGGGCACGTCGTATCAGGGACTCGTCGAGGTGGTCTTTCGCAAGGACGAAAGCAAACCACCCGCCGTCTACCGGTACGGTCCCGACGACGGCTTGCCCGAGGGCCGCATCTACCTGTTTCACGGAGCCGGACGGTGGAAGGCAGGCACGCTCCAGGGTCTGTTTGACTTCGGCAGCGAGGCCGGGCCGGACGGCACCCGGCGCCTCGTGCTCGCTCCGGACACGGTCCTGGCCTCCGCCCTCGACGATCCCGCCCGCGACTTCTTCCGCATGGCCGAGGACGCCAGGGGCCACGTGTGGGCACGCCTCGACGACGAGACGGGCGTCTTCCTCCGGCAACCCGGCGGCGGCTACCGATGGGTCTGGGACGGCACCCCCCTGCGCCGGATCTCCAGCTCGACCTTTTCCTTCTTCCCGGAAGCCGACGGCGTGGTCTGGATCGGGCGCGGCCGGGACCTGATCCGCTACGACACGCAGCCGGCCTTCACCGCGACGGTGCCGGGGACGGTCGTGCTCCGGCAGGTGATGCCGACGGACCGGGACACGCTGCTCTTCGGCGGCGGGCGTGTGGCCGAACGCACCGCGCCGGTGCTTCCGTACGCGCTGCGCAACCTGCGCTTCACCTATGCCCTGCCCTTCTTCGATGCCTCCGACGCCACGCGCTACCAGGTACGCCTGGTGGGGTTCGAGGAGGAATGGTCCGCCTGGAGCGCGGAGACGTACCGGGACTACACCAACCTGCCCGAGGGGTCGTACCGCTTCCTCGTCCGGGCGCGGGATGTCTACGGGCGGGTCAGCCAGGCGTCGGCGTTCGCGTTCACGATCCGGCCGCCGTGGTACCGGACGCTCTGGGCTTACCTGGGCTACCTGCTGGCCGTGCTGGGGCTGGCCTATGCCGGCGTGCGCTGGCAGCAGCGACGCCACCGCGCCCGCGAGCAGGCGCTGGAGCAGCAGGTCCGGGAGCGCACCGCCGAGGTGGCCCGCCAGCGCGACCAGCTCGAACGGCAGGCCGTCCGCCTGGCCGAGCTCGACCGGCTCAAGTCCCGCTTCTTCGCCAACGTCACGCACGAGTTTCGCACGCCGCTGACGCTGACGCTCGGCCCGCTCGAAGACCTGCTCGACGGCGGCACGCTCGACGAGGCGGACGCCGACCAGGTGCACCTGAGCCTGCGCAACGCCCGCCGCCTGCTCCGCCTGATCAACCAGATCCTCGACGTCTCGCGCCTGGAGGCCGGGCGGATGCGCCTGCAGGCCCGCGAGGGCGACCTCGCCGCGTACGTCTACGAGCTGGCGCAGGCGTTCCTCCCCCTGGCCGAGCGCACCTGCGTGATGCTGCTGGTGGAGGTGCCGCCGGAGCCTGTCTATGTCCACTTCGACCACGACCAGATGGAGAAGGTCGTGGGCAACCTCCTCTCGAACGCCTTCAAGTTCACCCCGGCGGGCGGCACGGTGCAGGTGATCGTACGCGCCGACGCCGAAGCCGCCGAGGTGCAGGTGAGCGACACCGGACCCGGCATCCCCCCGGACGACCTCGACCACATCTTCGACCGCTTCTACCGGGCCGACGAGCGGACGGCCCACCGGCAGCCGGGCACCGGCATCGGGCTGGCCCTCGTGAAGGAACTCGTGGAGTTGCACGGCGGGACGATCCGCGCCGAGAGCACGGTCGGCGAAGGGACGACCTTCCGGGTCCGCCTGCCGCGCGGGAGCGACCATCTCCACCCCGATCAACGTGCCGACGCAGACGTGCCCGAAGAGGACGTCGAGGCGGAGGACCGGCTTACGCGCTATGCCGATCTCCCGTCGGGGCCTTCGGGCGATGAAAACGCGTCGGCAGGAGACCCGGAGGACGCCGCCCGCGAGGACCGCCCGCTCGTGCTCGTCGTGGACGACAACGCCGAACTGCGGGCCTTCCTGCGGCAGCACCTGGAGCCGGACTACCGCGTCGTCGAAGCCGAGGACGGCGCGGCGGCGCTCGAGAGGGCCCGCGAGGCCGTGCCCGACCTCATCGTCTCGGACGTGATGATGCCCGGCCTCGACGGCGACGCCCTCTGCCGCGCCGTCAAGACCGACCCCGACCTCGACTTCGTGCCCGTCATCCTGCTGACGGCCCGGGCCTCGATGGAGGGGCGCCTCCAGGGCCTCGAAACGGGCGCCGACGACTACCTGACGAAGCCCTTCGCCATGGCGGAGCTCCGCGCCCGCATCGCCAACCTGATCGCGCAGCGCCGCCGCCTGAAGGCCCGGTGGCAGGGCAACGGCCTGCACCTGCTCACCACCGTGCCGGAGGTGACCTCGGCCGACGAGGCCTTCCTCCAGTCCGTCCTCGACGCCATCGGGGCGGCGATGGACGACGAGGCGTTCTCCGTCGCCCGGCTGGCCGAAGCCGTCGGGCAGAGCCGCGCCAACCTGCACCGGCGCCTCAAGCAGCTCACGGGCAAGACGCCGTCCGAGTGGATCATGGCGCTCCGGCTCGAACGGGCGGCCGCCCTGCTGGCCGGTGGAGCCGGCACCGTCTCGGAGGTGGCCTACGGCGTCGGGTTCAAGAGCGTCTCCTACTTCTGCAAGTGCTTCCGCGAGCGCTACGGCACCACCCCGGCGCGCTACCGTGAAACGTCCGGGGACGAGACGGGCCGGTAGCTCCACTTCACGCCCAGACCCTTCTTTTCGCCCGTTTCCGGGCAGGTTGCGACCAGAGTGACATCCTTTGCGACGTGAGCGTTACGTCGGCACGGGGTGGATGAGCGAGACTTACAGGCACCGCACGCGCGCCTGTTCCACCTCCCGTCTCGTTCCCGACCGATGGATGCTGCCGCCCCCCCTGCCCGCTCTGCCGGCTACGACATCCTCGTCGTGGACGACAACGCCGAGATGCGAGCCTACATCCGCCGCTGCCTGCGCAGCTTCGAGGGCGGAGCCCACCGCATCCAGGAGGCCGCCGACGGGCAGGAAGCCCTCGAAGCCCTCGCCGGGCATCCCTGCGACCTCGTCATCACCGACGTGGTCATGCCCCGGATGGATGGGCTGACGCTCGGCCGGCTGGTGAGCGAGCACTACCCGGCCGTACCGGTCCTGCTCATCACCGGCGAGGCCCCGGCCGACGCTCGCCGCCGGGCGGCCCGCCTCACCGCCGCCGCCGTGCTCCCCAAGCCCTTCAACGGGCGCAAGCTGTGCCGGGCCCTCGACCGCCTGCTTCATCCCCCTGTCGCCTGATCTCCCCCTCCGGGTACCAGCCCCTTTTGCGTCATGAACCGTTCGTCCATCTCCCGCCTCCTGCTGCTGGGCACCCTGCTGCTCGCGACCCTGCCCGCACGCGCCCAGGACACCGTCCCCGGCACGTTGCTCTCGTTCGACGGCGTCGACGATTATGCCAGACCCGACAATGGCATCTTCTTCGGGGCCACCTACACCCTCGAAGGCTGGTTCCGCACCGACGGAGATGCAATGACCGATGCGGAAGACCTCGTCAGCGGGGCGGTGCCCGGCGGCACGTACATCCTCCTCGAAATCCGACCCTCGGGCCAGATACGCTACCTGCATCGCGTGCCGGCCGGAAGTGTGGGCGGGGCGGAAGTCCTTTCTCCGGCCACCGTGAACGACGGCGCCTGGCACCACGTGGCCGCCGTCATGGACGGCACGGAGATCCGGCTCTACATCGACGGCGTGCTCGAAGCCTCAGCCCCCGAAACGTCGGCCATCAATGACCATGTGAACGTGTACCTGGGCAGCCTGGGCGATGGAGGCGGGCGCTTCTTCGGCGGGGCCATGGACGAGATGCGCCTGTGGAACACGGCCCGTACGGAGGCCGAGATCCGGGAGGCGATGCACCGCACGCTCGCCGGAACGGAGACGGGGCTGGTGGCCTACTGGCAACTCAACGAAGCCACCGGCACGACGGCCGCGGACGTCCTCGGGGGGCACGACCTGACGTTGCAGAACGGCACCGCCTGGGCCGAGTCCGACGCGCCCGTGGCCGGGGGCGTGAGCGTGACCCGGACCGAGGCCGCCGGCCTGGTCGACTTCTCGGCCGCCGGCGTAACGATGAACTATTCGAGCCAGAGCGGGGCACAGGTCACGGTCACCCGCCTGGATGCGGCGCCGTCGAATCTGCCGGGCACGCTCATCACGTCGTTTGACAGCCAGTACTGGTCCATCGCGCGCTACGGTACGGGCACGTTCAGCGCCTACGTCACCTTCACCGTGAGCGAAGACCTGACGGTGGCTGATGAGAACGATCCGGGACGGATCAAGCTGTTTCGCCGGTCGAGCACGGCGGGGTTAGAACCGTGGGGCATGGTGGCCGCGGCGACGGGCGTGGATGCGGAGGCGAACACGGTGACGTTTTCGGGGGTGACGTCGTTCGGTCAGTTCGTGCTGGGGCGCAGCGGCACGCCCGAGCCGGTCTCTGGCACGCTGCTCTCGTTCGACGGCGTCGATGACCGCGCTCATGCGGCGACCAACCTCAATCTGGGCGCTACGGACATCACCGTCGAGGCCTGGGTACGCCGCGGCTCCACAGACACCAACGATTTCTTCTTCTCGTACGGGGATGTCGGCGAGGGGCGCAACCAGGGCCTCTCGATGGGATACCGGCCTACCAATGTGTTTGCCTTTGGATTTGCGGGCGGAAACGACCTGGACACGCCGGTGGCCTACACCGACACCGGCTGGCACCACTGGGCCGGGGTCTACGTCCGGTCGACGGGCGAGCGGCGGCTCTACCGGGACGGTGTGCTGGTGGCCTCGGATGTGACCGGTGAGCCGTTCGAGGAAGTGGATGCTCCTGAACTGTTTCTGGGGCGCTTTTTCCTTCAGGCGAACTCGGACTTTGGTGGTGATCTGGAGGAACTGCGGGTGTGGAATGTGGCCCGGACGGAGGCGGAGATCCGCGAGGCGATGCACCGCACGATGACAGGCTCGGAATCGGGCCTCGTCGCCTACTGGCTCTTCAACGAAGCCACCGGCTCGACGGCGGCCGATGTCGTCGGCGGGCACGATCTGACCCTGCAGAACGGCACCGCCTGGGCCGAGTCCGACGCGCCGGTGGCCGGGGGCGTGAGCGTGACGCAGACCGAGGCCGACGGCCCGGTCGACTTCTCGGCCGCCGGCGTGTCGATGAGCTACACCGCGCAGGGCGGCGCCTCGGTCACGGTCACCCGTCTGGATGCGGCGCCGTCTTCCCTGCCCGCGGGCGGCTCCGTCGAGACGGTCCTGGACGGGCAGTACTGGATCATCGAGCGCGACGGCGCGGGCAGCTTCCAGGCCGACGTCACCTTCACCGTGGCCGAGGACCTCAGCGGCGACGTGGCCGGGCGGCTCCTCCTCTTCCGCCGCAACAGCCGGGCGGGCGAAGGGGAGCCCTGGGAACAGGTGACGGCGGCCGACAGCCTCGATGCCGCCACCGGAAGCGTCACGTTCCGCGGCCTGACCGCATTCAGCCAGTTCGTGATCGTACGGGCACCGGCGGCCCAGGCGGTGCCGGGCACGCGGCTCACCCTCGATGGCGTCGATGATTATGTCGAGATACCGGACGCCCCGGACTTTGCCTTCGACCGGGACAGCTCGTATACCGTCGAAACGTGGGTGCGCTATACGGGCACCGGCGGAAGCGGCTCCGGCGACGGGGCCATCATCGAGAAGTGGAGCGGCGGGGCGGCCTCCTATCCGTTCGTCCTGCGGGTCAACCGACAGGAACCCGGACAGGTGTACTGCGCCGTGTGGGATCAGAGCACGGGGATCTCATCCCGGTCCCAGGGAACCCTCAACGATGGCGCCTGGCACCATCTGGCCTGCGTGCACGACGGGGCGAAGCGCACCCTGACCCTCTACGTGGACGGTGAATCCCAGAATGTGGTCTCGACGGCCTCCATGGGGTCGCTCGCCAATACCCATCCCATCTATTTCGGACGGCGTGGCGGTCACCTGAACGAATGGTTCGGCGGGGACCTGGAGGAGGTGCGGATCTGGCGCGCCGCGCGGACAGAGGAGGAGGTGCGCGAGGGGATGCACCGGACGATGACGGGCACGGAGCCGGGGCTGGTGGCCTACTGGCAGTTCAATGAGGGCGCCGGCACCACGGCGGCCGATATCATCAGCGGGCATGATGGTACGCTGAATGGCGGCGCCGCCTGGGCCGCCTCCGACACGCCCGTCGGCGGCGGCGCGAGTGCCACGGCCACGGCGGCCCTCGGCCCGGTCGACTTTGGGGGCACGGGCGTCACGATGGACTTCACGGCCAACACCACGGCGGACCCGATCACCGTGACGCGGCTCGACCTCGACCCGTTCGACGCACCCGCCGCCGCGGCGCTGACGTTCCTCGGTGGGCGGTACTGGGTCGTCGAGCGCTTCGGCACCGGCGCCTTCACGGCCGACCTCACCTTCACGCTCGACGGCCTGACGGCGGGCGACGCCGCCGACCCGGGTCGCCTCAAGCTGCTGCGCCGCGACAGCCGGGCCGCGGGCGGCACGTGGTCGGTCGTCGCCCACGGCCTCGCGGCGGACGCCGTCGCGGGCACGGTCACGTTCCCCGGCGTCACGGCGTTCAGCCAGTATGCCATCGCGCGGGGCAGCACGCCCGGCACGCTCGCCGGGAGCGCCGCCGACTTCGACGGCACCAACCACCTCGACGTGGGCGACCTGGGCGACTTCGGGCGACGTCTGAAGACAGCCACCGTCTCGTTCTGGATGAAGAGCGTTTCGGCGGCCCCCGGCTCGATCATGAAGGTCGAGGTGGATCCGGCCACGCCCACCGCGCCGGTCTTCGCCATCGAGGCCAACCGCCTGCTCTCGGCCGGCTGCACTGTGGGCGACGGCGCGGGCGCGACGCTGTTCTACGTGCGCGACAACGCCGGCCGGGTGCTGGCCCGCCACATCACCGCGGACCTCTACGACGGCACCTGGCACCACGTGGCCTGGGTGCTCACCGACGCCACGGCCAACCAGATGACCGTCTACGTGGACGGCGTCGCGCAGACGCTCAACGGCACGTGCTCGCAGTCCCCGGCGACGTTCGTGGACTGGGGGCAGCCGCTCTTCCTGGGCGCGGCCTCCGCCGCCGGCACGGCCGAAGACCACGCCGCCGTGTCGCTCGACGAGGTGCGGTTCTGGACCCGCGCCCGCACGGACCGGCAGGTACGTGAGGCGATGCACCATCCCCTGACCGGCGCGGAGCCGGGCCTCGTCGCCTACTGGACGCTCAACGAAGGGACGGGCGGCACGGCCGCCGACTTCGTGGGCGGGCACGACGGGACGTTCGCGGGGGGCGACGGGTGGACGCCCGCCACGATGCCGTTCGGGCCGGGCGTCTTCGCGCAGGAAACGGAAGCGAATGGCCTGATCGACTTTACAGGGACCGATCTGTTGGCCGACTACCTCTCCCACAGCGGCTCTGTCGTCGGCGTCGACCGGATCGACCGGACGCCCGAGAATCCGCCGGGCGGGACGGCCATCGAGGTGTTCGAGGGCGCCCACTGGCTCCTGACCCGCTACACCGGCGGCCCCTTCTCGGCCGACCTGACCTTCAGCACGACGGGGCTGACGGCCGACGACGCCGCCGCACCCGGCCGGATCAAGCTCTTCCGCCGCGACGGCAACAGCGACGGCACCTGGACCCTCTCGGCCAGTGCCGCCGCGGTGGACGAGGCCGCCGGCACGGTCACCTTCGCCGGCGTCTCGAAGAGCGGGCAGTACGTCCTGGCCCGCGGGGAGGAAGCACCGGCCGTCGCCGGCACGGCCCTCGACTTCGACGGCACCGACGACGTCGTGCGCGTGCCCGGCCTCGTGCTGCCCAACACCTTCACCCTCGAGATGTGGATCAACCCGCAGAGCGGTACCGACGGCCGCGCCTTCATCGCCAGAGACCTCAACGGCAGCGGTGCAGACCTGTTCAACGTCGGCTTCTACGATGGCACCCTGCGGGTCTTGCTCCGAAACCAGACGCTCCCGGCGGGCCCCCGTGTCACCGGGCAGCAGCACCTGGCCGTGGTCGTCGAAGGCACCGGCACGTCGTCGCTCGTGACGGTCTACCGCAACGGCGCACAGATCGCCCGGGGCACGCTGGCCGCCGTCCTTGATGACGACGGCACCGGCGCGGACTGGATCCTCGGCGGCAACGAAACCATCGCCGGAACCGCCGGCGACTTCTTCGACGGCACGCTCGATGAGGTCCGCATCTGGACGACCGCCCGCACCGCCGCACAGATTCGTTCGTCGATGCACCAGGTCTTTGGCGGTACCGTGGACGGGCTGCTCGCCTACTGGCCGTTCAACGAAGGCACGGGCAGCACGGCCGTCGACCTGGTGGCCGGGCAGGACGGTACGCTCGCGGGCGGCACCGGCTGGGTGCCCTCCGGCGCGCCCATCGGCGAGGTCGTCGTGGCCACCCGCACCGAGGCCGGCGGCCTGGTGGACTTCTCGGGCACCGGCCTCCAGGCCGACTATACCGCCCAGGACGGCGCGACGGTCTACGTCAGCCGCGTCGACGGAGCGCCCAACACCGTTCCTTCCGGCGTGACGGCCCTCGACAGGCAGTACTGGGTCCTCGAGCGCTTCGGCACCGGCGCGTTTACGGCTGATCTGACCTTCACCCCGTCCGAAGAGGTGGACGGGTACGACGAGCTGCTGGCCGGTCGCCTCAAGCTGTACCGCCGCTCCGGCGGGGCGGACGGCGCGTGGACGCCCGCTGCCGAGGCGGCCCGGGTCAACCCCTTCACCGGCACCGTCACCTTCCGCCGCATCAGCCAGCCCGGGCAGTACCTGCTCGTCCGCAGCGACGCCCGCGCCCTCGTCCTCGACGGCGTCGACGATGCCGCCACGACCACGCTGGCCGAGGATCTGGACGCGTGGACGCTGGAGGCCTGGGTGAAGGCCGACGCGGCGCCCTCCGCCGCGAAGACCACCGCCCTCGTCGAGCGCGGCACCAACTACGCCCTCTTCTGGGACCATCCCGACTCCACCGCACGCGGGGCCGCCGCCCTCACCATCGGCGGCACGCAGTACACGGCCTCCTTCGGCACGCTGGAGGCCGGGCGCTGGTACCACCTGGCTGCCTCGTACGACGGCGAGACCCTCCGCGCCTACCGCAACGGCCGGCTCATCACCCGGAACGAGGACCCGTCCGGCCCGCCCGACGCGGACCCGGCCACGCTCGTCATGGGGCGCCACGAAGCCACCGGCGAGCACTTCGCCGGGCAACTCGACGAGGTGCGGCTGTGGGACGTCTTCCGCACGGGCGACAGGATCTTGGCCGACATGCAGCGCACACTCGCCGGCGACGAGACCGGCCTGGCCGGCTACTGGCGCTTCGACCTGGCCGTGGGCGCCGGCGCCCGCGACCTCACCGACGGCGGCCACGACGCGGTCTTCACCGGCACGCCGGTCCTCACGGCCTCCAGCGTCCCGGCCGACCTGGTCTTCCCCGGCGACGTCGCCGCCACCGACGGCGTCTTCGAGGATAAAACCGAGATCACGTGGCCGGCCCTGGGCCTGCCCGACGTGACGGTCACGATCCTCCGGGACGGCACACAGATCGCCGTGGCATCGAGTGATCAGACCCTGTATGCCGACACGAAGGGCACGCGCGGCACGGAGCACACCTACTGCCTCGTGCTCTCGGCCCCGTTCCGGACCGACTCCGAGCCCGTCTGCGATGCCGGCCGCCGCATCCTGTTCGCCCCGGACGACGTGGCCGCCACCGACAGCACGCTGAGCGATCAGGTCCGCGTGACCTGGGTGGACCGGTCGGCGTTCGAGACGGGCTTCAACGTCTACCGCGACGGCAGCCTGCTCGCCACGGTCGAGGCAGGGGTGCAGAGCTACAGCGACACGAGCGCCGTCGGCGGGATGACCCACACGTACTGCGTCGAGGCCGAGGACGCCGACGGCATCCCGTCGGAACAGGGGTGTGACACCGGCAGCCGGGGCTTCGTCCTGCCCCCGCTCGCCGTATCGGCTACCGACGGGCAGTACCCGGACCGCGTCGTCGTCACCTGGACCGACCAGGCGACGGACGAGACCGGCTACCGCATCACCCGCGATGGCGTCGTGCTGGACACGCTGGCCGCCGGGACGACGTCGTACGACGACCTCACGCCGACCTCGGGCGTGGCGCACACGTACTGCGTCGTCACGCTCAACGGCAGCCTCGCATCGCTGCCCGCCTGCGACGAGGGCGGCATCGACATCCTGCCCGTGCCGGGCGACGTCACCGCCACGTTCGACACGTTCGACGACCGGGTGGAGATCGCGTGGACCGATCCCGTCGCCTTCGAGGACGGATTCCGCATCTACCGCCGTGATCTCGCCGGGACGGACTCGACGGTGCTGACCACGACGGCCGCGAACGTCAGAACCTTCACCGACCCCGACGCCGAACCGGGGGTGGACTACCGCTACTGCGTGACCACGCTGAGCACCGTCAGCGGCAGCGACGTCGAATCCGTGGCGGCCTGCGCGACGGGGCGGCGCTCGCGCGTGCTGGCGCCCACCGGCGTGGCGGCCACCGACGGCGACCACGAGAACCGGGTCGTGCTCACCTGGCAGAACCCCGCCACGCGCGCGGTGCTGATGAACCTCTACCGGGTGGGAACGGACACCACCCTCATCAAGACGGTTTCCTCGGCCCTGACGAGCTACGAGGACTTCGGACAGGCCTCGGGCACGGTCTACACGTACTGCGTTTCGGCCGTCAACGAGGAGGCGGACGAGACGGCGAAGGTCTGTGACGAAGGCCACCGCCTGCTGGCCGCCCCGACGAGCGTAGCCGCCACCGACGCCGAGAGCGAGGATTACGTCACGGTGACGTGGGTGGACAACTCCGGGATCGAGCAGGGCTACCGCATCTACCGGCAGGCGGCCGGCGAGCCGGTTCGGGTGCTCGTCGGCACCACGGGGGCGAGCCAGGCCTCGTTCCAGGACTTCAGCGGCGCCTCGGGCGTGACCTACACCTACAGCGTCGTCGCCTTCGACGCCTACAGCGAGTCCGACGCCGGCACCGACGAGGGCTTCCGCAGGCTGGCCGCCCCGACGAACGTGTCCGCCGCCGACGGCACGACCGAGGACCGCATCCGCATCACCTGGATCGACAACTCCCGCGCCGAGGACGGCTACCGCATCTACCGCCGCACGCTGGCCGACGAGGACTCCGTCGTCATCGCCGAGGTGGACAAGAACCTGGGCGTCTACGAGGATGCCACCGTGGTGCTCGGCGAGACGTACCGCTACAGCGTCGAGGCCTTCGACGCCCACGGCACCTCGGCGGCGGGCTCGGACGTGGGCACGACCGTGCTCTTCGCCCCGGAGACGTTCAACGCCTCCGACACCTACACCGGCCGCGTCGTCCTCTCGTGGATCGACCGCTCGGCCGTCGAGAGCGGCTACCAGGTGCTGCGCGACGACATCCTCATCGCCACCACGACGGCCGGCGCCACGACCTACATCGACTCGACGGCGGCCGGCGGTGTGACGTACACCTACTGCGTCCGCGCCACCGGCGGGCTGGCCTTCTCCGAACGGGCCTGCGACGCCGGCACCGCCATGGCCGGCGGCCCGCTGCCCGTGCTCGGGGACAACGGCGTGGCCGCCTCCGACGGCGCCTTCGACACCCGCGTGCAGATCACCTGGTCCAACGCCGGCGTCGACGCCTCGCAGGGCCTGCGCATCCGCCGGGACGGCGTCGAGATCGACCAGGTAGGCGCCGGGGCGACGTCCTACAACGACTTCGACGCGGCCCCGGGCACGCTGGCGCTCTACTGCGTGGAGTCCGTCGCCACGGGCGGTACCGCGGGGTGTGACTACGGCTGGACGCCGCCCGACGGCTCCATCAGCGGCCGCGTAGCTTCCCGGCTCGGCGGCGGCATCGGCGACGTGGCCGTCTGCCTCGATCCCAACCCGAACAAGGCGCTCCTCTTCGACGGCGAGGGCGGCACGGCCGTGGTGCAGGACGTGGCGCTGCCCGACTCGTTCACCGTCGAGCTGTGGGTGCGTCCGGCCGCGCTGACCGGCCGGCAGGACCTGATCGCCCTGCCGAACCTGCGGCTCGGCCTCACCGGCGCGAAGCTGCGCCTCGACTACGGTACAGCCGGCGGCATCGAAAGCGCCGACCTGATGACGCCGGCATGGCAGCACGTGGCGCTGACCGTCCACCAGAACCGCACGGGCCCCACCAGCGACGTCAAACTCTACCGCGACGGCATCCTGGTGCTCTCGACGTCCTTCAACCAGGTGCTCGACACGGGGACGCACGACTGGTCCTTCGGCGGCGACACGACGAACGGGGACTATTTCAGCGGTCGCCTGGATGAGGTGCGGTGGTGGAGCGGCGTGAAGCCGGCCGACGCCCTGGCCGCCTCGGCGGCCGAGGCGCGCCCGCTCACCGGCAACGAGGACGGCCTGCTCGCCTACTGGCCGATGGACCAGGGCGCCGGCCGGATCGCCGGGGACCGCTCCGGAGGCAACGCCCACGCGGCCTTCGCCGGCGGCGTCTACTGGACCGACGACAGCGCCCCGCTCGAAGCCTGCGGCACGACCGACGCCGAGGGCAACTACACCGTGGCCGGCCTCCGCTACGGCAGCGGCACCACCTTCACCGTCACCCCCCGCCTCGGCGCGCGCACGTTCGACCCGGCCTTCAAGAAGATCACGCTCAACACCAACAGCCCCGTGCAGAACGAGGTCGACTTCACCGACGTCTCGGCCTTCACCATCGCCGGCACGGTGCAGTTCGCCGGTACCACCTGCCCCGTCCCCGACGCCGACGTGTACCTCGACGGCGTTTTCAAGGGCAAAACCGAGTCCGACGGCACCTACAGCATCGCGGCCGATCTGGGCAAACGCACCGTGGAAGTGCGCCTGGGCGAGGCCGGCGACGCGCACCCCTTCACGCCCGCCTCGGCCGCCGTCACCGTCGAGGACGACGTCCGCGGCGTCGACTTCACCGACGGCAAGACGCGCCGGCTCTCGGGCTACTTCGGCGGGAGCTGCAACACCGGCATCGGCACGGCCACGATCCGCATCTTCACGGCCGACGGCTGCTTCGAGAAGGTCATCGAAACCAGCGGCAACTACGCCGTCGACCTGCCCCCGCAGAAGTACCTGGTGCAGGTGACCGGCGTCGAGACGACGAACACGCAGCTCAAGGCGGACATCATCGCGTTCTTCGACCAGCTCGGGGCGCAGGAGGTGGACCTGACCGCGCAGGCCGACACGCTCGACCTGATCTACCGCGCCCCGCTGGCGCTGGCCATCAGCGGCTTCCCCGCTCCGCCGGCCTCCTGCCCCGCCGGCTTCAACGGCGGAAGCCTCCCGGCCGTGCCGGTGCTCACGCAGGGCGATGAATACCCGCTCACGATCTCCGTCGTCGAAGACTACGGCAACGGGCAGACGTGTCCGCTCGCGGAAGGCACGCTGACGGTGACCGACGGCCTCGGCAACGAAACCGTCGTGACCACGCTCGACCTCGTGGACGGCCAGGCCACGTACACGACCCGGGCGGGCGACCCCGACATCTTCAGCGGGCGCACCGTCGAAGGCGTCAACCGCTCCTTCCAGAAGTCGCTCTTCGTCTCGGCCGAGGTGCCCGGGCGCTCGCCCGTGACGGAGACGGCCTGGGCCGTCATCGACGGCATGAAGGCCCGGACGGCCACGTTCGTCTCTGCCACGACGGGCGAGATTCCGCTGATGATCCTGCACGACCCGCCCGGCAGCGAGTCGTACAGCTACATCGAGGAGGGAACGACCGTCTGCAACAGCATCAGCCACATGAAGCTATCGGGGGGAGATACCGGCGTCGAGTTCGACCTCGTGCTCGGCTTCCGATCGGCCACCGGCATCGGGGTAGCGATCACGAGCGGTGCCGGGCTCGCCCTGCGCGGCCGGTTCGTGGGCGGGCAGGACGTGACCGAACTCGACGAGGACGACGATAAACGCTCGCTGGAGATCTGCGCCACCACCACGCAACGCATCTCCACCTCGCCCGACCCGACGTGGGTCGGCGAAGACCTCTTCGCCGGGGTCGCCCTCAACCTCATCTTTGCGGAAGCCGATGTGCTCTCTGTCGACGATGCCACCTGCCGGCTCGACCTCTCGGAAACCCTTGCCACGGACTTCGACACGATCGAGCCCTTCGAAACGGTGTACGTCTACGGTGCAAGCCATATCGAATATTCCCTCATCCCGGACCTCCAGAACCTCATCGACCTGGCCGGCGATGAGACGTCGATCGAGGTCTTCGAGGGCCTGGACCTGTCTCCGTGGATCGGCGGACCCTTCAAAAAGATCTCCTTGCCGGCCAAACGCCTCCTGCTGACGGAAGCGCTGGCCTACTGGCAGGGGATGCTGCGACGAAATGAGGCGAACAAAGCCCGGGCGCTCGAGAACAGCAACCTGAACCGCTCCTTCAGCGGCGGCGCCACGTTCGAGTACACGAGCACGGACGTCGAGACGGAAACCACGTTCGCCCGGACGACCCGCGCCTACTTCGAAAGCAGCGGCGGCGTCGGCAGCGTGATCACGGGCGGCGGCTACGACCAGACGGGGCTCATCGTCTACGATGCCCGCAGCGAGACGACGCGGGACACGCTGGCCACGGACGAGGAAACCGTCCTGATGGGCTACGTCCTCTCCGACGGCGACACGGGCGACTTTTTCTCGGTCGACATCGGCACGGACCCCGAGTACGGCACGCCGGTCTTCGGGACCGTGAGCGGGCGGAGCTCGAACCCGTGGGAGGCCAACACGCAGCGGCGGGACTATCCGAAGCTGGAGATCAGCCCGCCCGCGCGATTCGACGTGCCGCCGGACGAGTCGGCCATCTTCAACCTCTCGATCCTCAATGCCAGCGAGAGCCAGGAGCGCCGCGAATACATTCTGGACGTGCTGCGCGAGTTCAACCCCGGCTCGGCCGTCGTGGGCATCACGGGGGACCCCATCGGGCAGGAGCGCTTCCTCATCGAGCCCGGAGAGGCCATCAACGTGACGCTGGCCGTCGACCGCGGGCCTGAGCGCTATGCGTACGATAGCCTCGCCCTGGTCCTCTATCCGCAGAAAGAGTTCGAGATCTGGCAGGCGGATCCGCGGCAGACCTTCGCCATGTCGGACACGGTCTTCTTCAGCGTCCACTTCGCCGCACCGTGCAGCGAGATCGCCATCCTCCGCCCGAAGGAGCACTGGATCTACGACGCCGCCATGGCCGAGGCCGGGGACTCGCTGGAGGTCATCCTCTACGACTTCGCGCTCCAGGAGGCCGACGCCGACCCGGTCGAGGCCATCGGGCTGGAGTACCGCCTGCAGGGCACGCCGGACTGGCTGCCGGCGCTCCAGGTGCAGGCCTCCACGCTCGACCCGGACGCCACCTCGTACGTGGCCTCGTGGAAGCCGCCGGCCGACGGGCTTTATGACGTGCGGGCCTTCACCTCCTGTCCGGCCGGGCGGGCCTACTCGGAGCCCTTCCCCGGCACGGCGGACACGAAGCGGCCCGAACCCTTCGGCACGCCGCAGCCCGCCGACGAGACGCTGGCCCTGGGCGACGACATCGCCATCACGTTCGACGAAGCCATTGACTGTGCCTCCGTCAGCACCGACGGGCAGTACCCCAACGTTCAGGTGAGCTACCTCGACGGCCCGGAGGCCGGCACGGCACTCCCCGTCGAGGCCGCCTGCGACGGGCGAACGATCATCCTGGAACCCGGCGCGGACGCGGAAGACCTCGAGGGCCGCCTGCTGGAGGCCCGCCTGCGGGCGAACGTCGCCGACGGGCAGGGCCGGCCGGTGGTGGTCACGGACGCCGCCGGCAACGGCCTCGCCGAGGACATCGCCTGGACGTTCACCGTCCGGCAGAGCGCCTTCACCTTCAGCCCGGTCAACCTCGACTTCGAACTCTCGCGGGGGACGGGGGCGCTGGTGGTGACGAGCCTGGTCAACGGCCGCGCCCAGCCCATCGACTTCACATTACCCGCGTCGTTCGACCTGGTGCTGGCCTCCGACACGACGGTGAAGGTGCCTGTGGCGCCGTCGGACACGGCCGGGACGCTGGTGGCCGGCGGGAGCCGGGCCATCCGCATGACGCTGCCCGACACGCTGGCGCTGGGCACCTACACCGGCACGCTGCTGGCCACGGCCTTCGACGCCGGCGGGCAGCGCCTGGGCCAGGCGCCCTTCTTCCTCACCACCGAGGTCGTCTGCGAGGCCCCGGCCTGGGAGGTCGACCCGGCCGCCTTCGAGCACTCGATGACGCTCACCGCCCAGCTCTTCTTCGACGGGGTGGCCTCGGCGGACACGAGCGACGTGCTGGCCGCCTACGTCGACGGCGAGGTGCGGGGCGTGGGCCGCGTCGAGGAGGTGACGGCCGGCGTCTACCGGGCCCACCTGCTCGTCTACAGCAACGTCGCCTCGGGCGAGCGGGTCACCTTCCAGGCCTGGGACGACAGCGCCTGCATGCGCTACGCCGAGACGAGCAAGCGGCTGGTCTTCGAGCGCGGCGCCGTGCACGGCAGCTTCTCCCAGCCCGTGGCGATCCAGGCGCCCCCCGTCATCGACGAACAGGCCATCCCGCTGGCGGCCGGATGGACGTGGTTCTCCCTCAACAAGCACCCGGACGACACCGACGTCCATGCGGTGCTGAACGGGCTGACGGCCGTCGAGGGCGACCTCGTCAAGAGCCAGGCCGCCTTCAGCCTCTACGACGACCGCTTCGGCTGGGTGGGCACGCTCGGCACGCTCGATGCCGGGCCGGCCTACCTGATCCACCTGCAGCAGTCGAACAGCCTGACGGTAACCGGCCTGGCCGCCGACCCCGCCGCCGAGCCGATCGGCCTGGTGCCGGGATGGAACTGGGTGGGCTACCTGCCCGACGTGCCGATGGACGTCAACACGGCGCTGGCCTCGCTCGGCACCACGGCCACGCCGGGCGACGTCATCAAGAGCCAGTTCGCCTTCGCTCAGTACGCCGACGCCACGCTCGGCTGGGTCGGCTCGCTGACGACGATGGAGCCGGGGCTGGGCTACCAGATCCAGGTCGCCGACGCCGGCACGCTGACCTACCCGGCCGCCCCGGCCGCCCGCGTCGCGGCTCCGCCGACCCGGGTGATGGTCGTCGACCGCACGGCGCCACCGCGCGCCCTGCCGCCGGACACGAAGACGGACGCCGGGGCCGGACCCGCCGCACGGGTCGCCGGCCTGGCGGACGCGCCGAGGCCCTCCACGGCAGCGGCGGACGCCCCCGCGGAAGCGGCGCCGGACCCGGCGGCCCCGGACTGGACGCTCGATCCGAAGGCGTATCCGTTCTCGATGAGCCTCGTGGCCGAGCTCGTGGTGGACGACCTGCCGCTGGCCTCGCCCGACGCCCGCCTGGGGCTGTTCGCCGGGGACGAGCTGCGCGGCCTCGGGCAGGTGCGCACCGTGCCGGGGCTGGACCGCGCCCTGGTCTTCGCCCTGGCCTACGGCGACGAACCCGCCGAGCTCACCGCGCGCCTCTACGACCCGCTGCAGGGCGAGGTGCTGGAGGCCGGCACAGTCGCCTTCGAGCCGGATGCGACGCTGGGCACCCCCGCCGAGCCGCTGGCGCTGCGTGCCACGACGGAGACGGCCGAGGATCTCCCCACCGTCTTCGCGCTGGCTCCGGCCTACCCGAACCCCTTCAACCCGGCCACCAGCCTCCGCTACGACCTGCCGCAGCCCGAGCACGTCCGCCTGGAGGTCTACGACGTGATCGGCCGGCGGGTGGCCACGCTCGTCGACGCGCGGCAGAAAGCCGGACGGTACGAGGTGCACTTCGACGCCCGGCACCTGGCCAGCGGCGTGTACGTCTACCGCCTGCGCGCCGGGGACTTCGTGCAGACGCGCAAGATGGTGCTGCTCAAATGAGGCCTCCTTCCATGAACCGACCGGACCCCACCATGTGCAGGCGGATGATCCGATACGGGCTCGGCGTGATGCTGGCCGGCTGGCTCCTCCCGGTCGCCGGCCTCCGCGCCCAGGCACCGGCGTGGTCCGTCGAGCCCGCCCGCTTCCAGGTGTCGATGAGCCTGACGGGCATCGTCGAGCAGAGCGGCCGGCAGCTCGGCGCGACGGGGGATCTCCTGGCGGCGTTCGTCGGAGACGAGCTACGCGGCGTGGCCGGGCCGGTGACCGTCGGCGGCGACGCCCTGTTCTTCCTGACCGTCTATGCCGACGCCGACGGCGAAACGGTGACCTTTCGCTTCTATGAGGCCGCCACGGGGCTGATCCACGCCGTCGCCGAGACGCAGGTGTTCGAGACGAACGCCGTGCGCGGGCTGGTGTCGTCGCCGCTGGTGTGGACGGCCGGCGCGGCCAGCGGGCCGGGGTGGCAGGTGGACCCGGCGGCCTTTGCCGGGTCGATGACCGTCACGGGCACGTTCGCGCTGGAGGGGCAGCCGCCGGGCAGCGGCGCGCTGGTGGCGGCCTTCGCCGGGGAGGAGGTGCGCGGCGTGGCCGGGCCGGTCGACGTGGGCGGCACGCCGCTGTTTTTCCTGACGATCTATGCCGATGCCCCCGGCGAGACGCTCACGTTCCGCGTCTACGACCCCGCCAGGGACCGCATCTACGAGGTCCTCGAAACCCTGGTCTTCGAGACGAACGGCGTCGTGGGGAGCGTCTCCAGCCCGCTCGTCTGGCGCGTCGATACGGCCACCGACGTGGACGGCGAGGTGGTGCCGTCGTCGTTCCGGCTGGAGGCGCCGTATCCCAACCCGTTCTCGACGACGACGCGCATTTCGTACGTGCTGGAGGCCCCGTCGCCGGTCCGCCTCACCGTCTACGACCTGCTGGGCCGGGAGGTGGTGCGGCTTGCCGAGGGGCTGCAGCCGGCCGGACCGCACGCGGTCGTGCTGGACGGCACCGGCCTGCCCGACGGGCTCTACCTGATCCGCCTCGACGCCGGCGGGCGGGTTCAGACACGGGCGGTGACGCGGCGGCATTGACCGTGCTCGGCCCCCGGCGCGCCCCACGGCAGCGCCTGGGTGCAGGTGACGAAGCTGACCGCCTCCGACGGCATGCGGGTACGAGCCCTCCATCGCCCGCACCGGGGGGCTTTCCTCGTCACGCATCGCTTGACTCCATTTCCTCTATGGCTTATCCTCACGGCTCCTTTATGCAGGGAGCAACGCAAAAGAATATTCTGTGCGATGCTTCGTGAACCAGAAATCCTGTGGTTGGCCTTGCTTCCGTGAATCATGCCATGCGAGAACGACGTGTTGAAGGGATCGAGGAACGAGAGCACGTTTCTGAGGCGTTTCTGCGGCCACCGGTTCTGGACACGCATTGTTTTTATCCCAGAACCAGGATCAGGAGGAACGAAGGATGAGACGCTATCAGGCATGGATGCTCTGTATGCTGGCGTGTACGGCCCTGCTGGCCGGACAGACTGCCGCACAGCCCTGGAACGAGGTGGCCAAGCTCACCGCCTCCGACGGAGGGGGGTTGTTCGGCTACTCGGTCTCGCTCTCCGGCAACCGGGCGCTCGTCGGGAACTACTTTGACAACGAAAACGGCTTCTTTTCCGGCTCGGCGTATGTCTTCGAGTGGGACGGCAGCGGCTGGGTGGAGGTGGCGAAGCTGACCGCCTCCGACGGCGAGGCGAATGACTATTTCGGCTACTCGGTGTCGCTCTCCGGCAACCGGGCGCTCGTGGGGGCCTACCATGACGACGACAACGGCTCGTCTTCCGGCTCGGCGTACGTCTTCGAGTGGAACGGCAGCACCTGGGTGGAGGTGGCGAAGCTGACCGCCTCCGACGGCGAGGCGCGTGACTGGTTCGGCTACTCGGTCTCGCTCTCGGGCGACCGGGCGTTCGTCGGAGCTGCCTCTGACGACGATAACGGCTCGTCTTCCGGCTCGGCGTACGTCTTCGAGTGGAACGGCAGCACCTGGGTGGAGGTAGCGAAGCTGACGGCCTCCGACGGCGCGGCGGGTGACTATTTCGGCATTTCGGTCTCGCTCTCGGGCGACCGCGCCCTCGTCGGGGCCTCGGGAGACGACGACAACGGCTCGTATTCCGGCTCGGCGTACGTCTTCGAGTGGAACGGCAGCACCTGGGTGGAGGTGGCGAAGCTGACCGCCTCCGACGGCGAGGCGGAGGCCCAGTTTGGTTCTTCGGTTTCGCGCTCGGGCGACCGGGCGCTCGTCGGGGCCTGGCTAGACGACGACAACGGGGAGGATTCCGGCTCGGCGTACATGTATGAGTGGAACGGCAGCGCCTGGGTGGAGGTGGCGAAGCTGACCGTCTCCAACCGTGAGGCGGGTGACCATTTCGGCTTCTCGGTCTCGCTCTCCGGCAACCGTGCGCTCGTCGGAGCCTATCGGAACGACGGCAACGGGGAGAATTCCGGCTCGGCGTACATGTATGAGTGGAACGGCAGTACGTGGAACGAGGTCGCCAGGCTGACGGCCTCCGACGCCACAGCGCGGGACGAGTTCGGCTGGTCGGTCTCGCTCTCGGGCGACCGCGCCCTCGTCGGGGCCCCGGGGAGCAACGAAGGTTACGGCGCGGCGTACGTGTTCGAGATGGGCACATCCACGTCGATCGTCGAGGCACAGGAGGTGCCCGGCGCGTACGCGCTCTGGCCGAACTATCCCAACCCGTTCAACCCGCAGACGCGCATCACCTTCGAACTGCCCGTCGCCTCGAACGTGCGCCTGACGGTCTACGACGTGCTGGGCCGGGAGGTGGTGCGTCTGGCCTCGGGTTCGTACCCGGCAGGCACGCACGCGGTGACGTGGGACGGCCGCGACGCCGCCGGTGCGATGGTGCCGAGCGGCGTCTACCTCTACCGGATCGATGCCGGAGGTTTCACGCAGACGCGCCGCATGGTGCTGCTCAAGTGAGGCGCACCGCCCGCCTTGCGTGGAGGGCGAGCGCTTCCGGGCCAGCCGCACGGTGACGGTGCTGAAATAGGCCTGCACCTCTCATCACGCGCCGCAGGCCTTTCTGGCAACGGGCCCGTGCTTCGGGTGAGGAAGCACGGGCCCGTTCGTTTTACGAACGATGCAGTTCGTGCCGCGCCGGGCATGCCGGTCCGGTTCCGCCCGCGCTCGCATCAGACCGGACAAGCGTGAAACGTCCCGAGTCTGCCCGGCCGCATCGCCTTCGGCACGAATCAACCGGAGCGGACCTCAAAACAGAAGGCCCCGCCCCCGAAGGAGGCAGGCCGTTTCCTTTCCTCCCGAATCGCCGCCGGCCCAGGACCAGCCCCAGCAGCGTAAAAAAGACGACCTGCACGGCCGCCGCGTTCGTCGGTCCGCCGCACGCACGGCCGTCGTCGGTGTCCCACACCGTCCCGTCGCCCAGCACGGCCAGGTCTTCCGCCGCCTGATCGAACGGGCGCGTGCGCGTGCAGAGCGAGGTCTGCAACGTGCGGCCGCCGTCCCCGGCGTAGGCGTAGACGAGATACGTCTCCTCCTTGCGGAAGCCGTAGCCGCAGGACGCCCCGTCGCGGGCGGTGTACACGTCGGTGTAGACCGCCCCGACGCCTTTCCAGGCTTCCCGCACGACGAAGGTCACCCGCACGCGGGCCAGCCGGTTGGCCTCGGCCGGCGCCGTGGCGATCCGGGCGACCTTCCCCAGAAACACGGCGTCGGCACCGGCCAGGGCCTCTGCCGGCGGAGGCGGCGGGAGGCAGGTACAGGCCCGCGCTGCGGCGGGCGTCAGGCCGGCAAGTCCCCCGGCGAGCAGTAAAGCGATCGAGGCAAAGCGGATACGCATCGGGCCGCAACGGAATGGGTGCACGGGAAGCTTTGGCAGGGCATCGCTCGTTAGACGTCCCCATCCTCCCGCTGATTCCGTCGACGCGACCTTCTTCCATGCACGACTTCAAGCCCCTGTTCGAAACGGCCCGCACCATCGCCGTCGTCGGCTGCTCGCCGCGCCCGACGCGCACCAGCCACCGCATCGCCCGCTACCTGCAGCAGGTCGGCTACACCGTCATCCCCGTCAACCCCTACCACGACACCCTCCTCGGCGTGCCCTGCTACCCGGACGTGCAGCACATCCCGGCCGACGTCCGGCTGGACATCGTGAACATCTTCCGCCGGCCCTCGCATACGGCCGCCATGGTGCGGGACGTCCTCGCCCGCCTCCGCACGACGGGGGAGCACCCGGTGATCTGGACGCAGCTGGGCGTCTCCAGCCCGGAGGCCGAACGCCTCGCCACGGACGCCGGCCTGCCGTACGTCCGCAACCGCTGCATCCTCGTCGAGCACAGCCGGCTGATGGACCGCTGAACGGCGTTCCGGCCCCGTCGTCCCCGGTGGAGGCTACCAGCCCACACCCGGTACGCAGAAAACGCAGGGAGCCGTGATCACGGATCGAGAAGCAAATCCTTGATTACACGGCGTTTCACGGGTAGATTGAAGCGGGCTCCAGAACCACGTGACGCGGCTCGTGGCGGGTTGAAGCCATGAGGTGGGCCTCCTCACGCGGGATCATCTTCAACGCGAAAAAGGGAGAGGATGCCTGTCCGGGCTTCGGGCCGGTCCCTCTGGCCTGTGTGGCTGCGGCTGAGATGGCATCTTTGACCAGACCTGCAATCCGTCAGGCGGCTCTCTTTCCGGTGAACAAGGAGGCAAACGATGAAAACGTGGAAAGCATGGATCGTCTCAAATCCCTCGGTGATGATGGGCAAACCGGTGATCGCTGGAACCCGGATCACGGTGGAACTCATTCTGGAAAAGCTGGCGGCCGGTGAGACGATGGACGATCTGCTAGCGGCCCATCCCCGGCTGACGCGAGAAGCCATTCAAGCGGCTCTTGCCTTTGCGGCCGAGGCCTTGCGGTCCGACGTAGTGTATCCCCTGGAGGTGCCCGCGTGAACCTGTTGGCCGATGAAGGAGTGGACCGTCCCATCGTGGAACGGCTGCGCCGACATGGTCATCGGGTCGCGTATGTCGCCGAGATGGAGCCGGGAATCACCGACGACGTGGTCCTGGAACGGGCCCATCGGGAGGAAGCCGTATTGCTCACGGCGGATACGGACTTTAGCGAGCTCGTATTCCGCCAGCAACGGATAACGAGCGGGGTCATCCTCTTGCGATTGGCAGGGATCTCTCCAGAGCGCAAGGCGGAGATCGTGGCGGCTGCCCTGGCCGCGCATGGCGGCGAGATGGAACACGCCTTCACCGTGATCGCACCCGGAGCCGTCCGCATTCGACGCCCGGCAGGCCAGTCCCGGGGCTGAAGGCGTATGCCATCGCACACGATCGTTTCTGCATCGTCGGCCCCACACGTCTGCACACCTCGTCACCCGTCATTCCCGCGTGCGCGGGAATGACCATGGTGTGCGATCAAGCCGCGCGCAGAAGCCCCCGGGAGCGTCTATAACGCGAAATGCTTGTGTACGTGGACGTATCCTTTTACAGAAACGGGGGAGCACCTCGGTTCGGGTCCCCCCTGGCGGCACCGTTCTCCTCCCGAAGCAGGTGTTTGCAGAGGACGCCAACCCGGGACTCAGGCCCCGTCGTCCCCGGCGAATCCGCTACGGGGCCTTCTCGTTGACCTCATCCCGCGTAAGCCGCTCGAAGCGCTCGATCTCCTGCTGAAGGCGACGGCGCTGCGGGACGAGGCGGGGATCGTCGTGCGCCTGCGAGGCGTCGAGCACCGCCTGATGGAACCACCGCTGCCGGTCCGGACCGGCGCTGAGCCCGCGGCGATGGGTCGCACTCGTGAAGATGTCGATGCCGCGGGCCAGGCTCTCGTTCATCGACCAGAGGTTATGCAGCTTATCGGCCAGGCTGATCCCGACGGCGCCGGGCGAGACGCGGGTCAGGTGTTCGACGTACTCCTGCTTGCGGGCGAACCAGGAGCGAGGCCGACCGTCCTCGTCGTACTTGCGCTCGGTCACCTCCAGCACCCGATCCGCCACCTCTGTGCCCAGCAGCGCCTGCAGTTCCTCGTAGCGCATCGTCTGGCCGAACTGGTTGGCATCCTCGATGACGTCGTGCAGGAAGGCCGCGGCCACGGTGACGTCATCCCAGCCGGCGCGCTGCACGGTCATCGCCACGGCCGTCACGTGCGCCATCACCGGCACGCGCAGCACCTCGCTCACGGGCGGGTCGAAGGCCGGGTCCCGCCAGCGGCTCTTGCGGTAGGTCTGATCGTGCCACTGTGCCGCGAGTTCGATCGCGTGCTCGACGAGGGGACTGAACAGAGACGCGGCATCCGTCATGACGAAACGGCGGTCGGTGTCTACAGCTCGACGACCTGGTGCATGGTGGTATCGAGCGAGAGCGTATCCCGGAGGTCGTCGATCAGGGAAGGACTGTACTTGTTCAGGTAATAGATCGGAGACAGGACGCGTTCCTGAAGCGAGCCGTCCGGGAACAGGTTCACCCGGGCCTTGGCGAGCTGGCTTCGCACGGAGTCCTGTTGCCGGCGGGCCGCCTTCACCACCCGCTCTTCGAGGTGCGCCAGCTCCTTCAGGAGCGCCGCCCGCGTCGCCTCGGCCGCCCTGACGAGCGTCCGGTCGACGCCTTCGATGACGGGTTTGAGTTCGTTGATGGCCTGGTGCAGGTACCGGCTCTTTTCGTTGAACACCGCGTCGAGGTCCACGTCCAGCCCCTCCAGCACGAGGGTGCGGAAGAGCTTGTCGACGTCCTCCCGGAAGTCGGGCACGGAGCGTCCGTAGCGGTCGAGCACCTTCTGCACCTTGCTCTCGACCAGGGTGACGCTGGCGCGGGGGTAGATGATGGGCATCGGGATGCCGGCCCAGTCGTAGACGCCCCGGTACTGCGCGAAGTAGGAGACCTCGCCCGGCCCGGCCACATAGGCAGCGGTGGGCAGCAGGTGGTCCTGCATGAGCGGGCGCAGGATGACGTTGGGGCTGAAGTCCTCCGGGTGGGCCTCCAGCCGCTCCCGCAGCGCGGCGCGGGTGAAGAGGCGATCCGTGCGACGCAGCCGGAAGCGGTCCTCCCCTTCGGCGTCGAGGGCATAGCGGCCGTCCGGCTCCAGCAGGAACAGGTTCGTCGGCTGGTGGTGCACCTGCACGTGGTAGCCGGCGTCGGCGAGGCGGTCACTGGCCTCGGCTACCCGGGCCGCCGACGTGGCATGGTCCTCCAGCTCGCGGCGGAACAGCGGCATGGCGAGCCGCTTGAGGCGCGCGTCGTCCGGGTTGATGAAAACGAGGCCCGAGCCGGCGAAGAACGACCGCATCAGGCGGGCGAAGGCATCGAGCAGCGTGGCACCGGGATGGTAGGTACGCCGCAGCATCGCCATCACCTCCGCGTGGAAGTCGGTCGGCGGCAGGATGTCCTCGACCTCGTCCAGCAGCGGCTCGATGGCCGGCCCCAGGGGCAACCGCCCGACGGGGCCGAGGTTGCCGTGCTCGGGGAGCGTGTAGCCGGCGTACGTCAGCGAGACGAGCTCGTTGCGGCGCTCCAGGTGCACGGTGGCCACTTCGTCGAAGTCGTGGTCCTCGCCGGCCAGCCAGAAGACGGGCACGGTGGGGCGGCCCGTCTCTTCGGCCAGGCGGCGGGCGAGCTGGAGCACCGTGAGGGTTTTGTAGAGGGTGTAGAGCGGGCCGGTAAAGAGGCCGGCCTGCTGCCCGGTCACGACGGCGATGGTCTCGGAGCCGCGGAGGGCCTCGATGTGGGCGCGGGTGGGCTCGTCCAGCCCCCAGCGCGCGTTCTGGTCGAGGAGCACGTCGGCGAGGCGGTTCCGGTCGCGGTCGTAGGCCTCGGCGCGGTCGGCCGCGGCGCGGCGGGCGGCGGGGTCGCGGAAGTCGCCGTTGTAGAAGGCCGCCAACGCCTCGTAGCGGGTGCAGTAGTCCACGAACAGCGCGGGGAACGACCGCATGGCCGGGAAGGCGATGCGACGGACGTGTTCACGCGTCGGAGCTTCGATCATCAGGACAGGCAGGGATGGGGAGGCACACGCCGGAACCGACCGGCCGCGAGGCGAACGCGCACGGAGCCGGCCGCAGGGCCGTGCCGGGCGTCGCCGGAGGCGCCGTAAAAAGCGAAACCGGGGCCGGAGGGGCACCCGGTACGCATCAGTTGTGCTGCTCGCCGCGCAGCCGCTGGATCTCGTCGCGCAGCTTGGCCGCGCGCTCGTAGTCTTCCTTCGAGATCGCTTCTTCGAGTTGCTGCTCCATCCGCTCCAGGTTGGTCATCGGCCGGGCCGGGGCCTCCTCCTCTTCCGCCGCGTGCGTCAGCGCCGAGACGCCCTCGTCCTCGGTCGGGATGCCGGCTTCGTCGAGCACGTCGGGGGCCACGTAGATCGGGGCGTCCACGCGGACGGCCAGCGCCACGGCATCGCTCGGGCGGGCGTCGAGTTGCCCCTCTTCCCCGTCGTGGATGTAGCGCACCTTGGCGAAGAAGGTCCCTTCCCGGAGTTCATCCACCACCACGTCCAGCACCTCGGCATCGAGCGCTTCGAAGACATCGCGCAGCAGATCATGCGTCATCGGGCGCGGCGGCTGGATCTTCTCCAGTTCCAGGGCGATGGCCTGGGCCTCGAAGGCCCCGATGATGATCGGCAGGCGGCGGTTGCCGTTGATCTCCCCGAGCACCAGGGCATAGGCCCCGCCGCTGGAGGGACTGGTCGATAGGCCGATGATGTCTACCTGAATAAAATCCATGGGGGGACTCCTCCGTGCGACGATGTCCGTGCGAGCCCGCAGGACGGCGCGGTGATGAGCGGGCTCCGCTCACGGTTCGGTTCACGATGATGGCGAGGCATCCGGCGCGGTCACCGGCTTTTGCAGCGCGCTTTCCAACGCGGCCCGGAACGCCTTGTTCTCCGCCGGTGTCCCGGCGTTCACCCGCAGATACCCCTTCAGTTCGGGGTAGCCGCCCATGTTGCGGACGAGCACGCCCTGCTCTGCCAGACGAGCCATGAGAAGAGCGGGTTCCACCAGCGTGCGGAACAGGACGAAATT
Source organism: Roseithermus sacchariphilus (assembly GCA_003285105.1). Taxonomy (GTDB): domain Bacteria; phylum Bacteroidota; class Rhodothermia; order Rhodothermales; family MEBIC09517; genus Roseithermus; species Roseithermus sacchariphilus. The sequence goes on from CP030158.1 coordinate 4,786,567, forward strand.
GGTCTGCGAGGGCACGACCTCGACGCCCTCCATCGCCGCGAGCATCGCCTCCAGCTCTTGCCGTGCGGCCCGCATCGCGGCCACGCGCTCGCGGATCAACGCCGGGCGGGCCAGCAGGGCACAGGCCGTCATCTCGGCGAGCCGGTCCACCATGAAGGGCAGGCGCGATTTGCCGAACTCGCGGATCACGGCCGGATGCCCCATCAGGTAGCCGATGCGCAATCCGGCCAGCCCGTAGGCCTTGGAAAACGTCCGCATCACGAGCAGGTTGGGGTAGGCCTCCAGCAGCGGCTGCACGCTGCCGGCTTCGTTGAACTCGACGTATGCCTCGTCCACCACGACGAACCCGGGGGCGGCTTCGGCCACGACGGCTTCGACCTCGGCCGGCGTCATCGCCAGGCCCGTCGGGTTGTTCGGCGTCGTCAGGACCACCAGCGCGGGGCGGACCGCCCGCACCGCCGCCAGCAGCCCCTCGGTGTCGAAGCGCAGATCCGGCCGGGGCGGCACCGGCGTCAGCGCCCCGTCGAAGAGGCGCACCACCTTCTCGTACAGGGAGAACATCGGCCGGGGCAGGACGACCGGGGTGCCGGGGTCGATCAGGACCAGGCCGAGCGTGTAGGTCAGCTCGTTGGAGCCGTTGCCGATCAGCAGCCCCTCCGGGTCGCAGGCCAGCGCGTCGGCCAGCGCGTGCCGCAGGCGATCGGGCTGCTCGGTGGGATACCGGTTGAAGTCGACACGGGCGAAGGCGTCGAGCAACTCGGCCTTGAGGTCGGCGGGCAGGTCGAACGGGCTCTCGTTCTGGTTCAGCTTGACGGGCGTATCCGTCCCGCCGACGAGGTACGGATGCTCGGCCCGAACGGCCGGGCGGATCGTTTGCAACACCGCCTCCAGCGAGGTCGCCTGCGAAGGCTCTGTGATGGCCATGGCGTGGTTCGGTCGAAACGGCTCGCGACGGCCCCGGCGAGCCGCCGGGGTCGTGCATGAAGGACACGGAAAGCGTTTACCCGGGCGGTGCCGCCGGGGTTCTGCCGGAAGGATCCCCGCCCGCCTCCCCGCGGTCCAGGCGGACCTGCACGGCGAGGGCGTGGGCCGTCAGCCCCTCGGCCTCGGCAAACCGGACGATCCGCGCGCCGGTCTGCATCAGCCGCGCCCGGGTGTAGCCGATGATCGACTGCTTGCGGATGAAGTCGTCCACGCTGAGGGCCGAGGCGTAGCGGGCGGTGCCGCCGGTGGGCAGGACGTGGTTGGGCCCGGCGAAGTAGTCTCCGACGGGTTCGGAGGCGTAGGGCCCCAGGAAGATGGCTCCGGCGTGTTTGATCCCGGACATCGTCTGCCACGGATCCCGGACGATGAGTTCGAGGTGCTCGGGGGCCAGGTCGTTCACCATCGCCAGCGCCTCGTCCATCGTATCGGTCACGATGCAGGCGCCGTAGTCCCGCAGCGCCTGCTCCAGGATGGCGCGGCGCTCCAGGCGCGGCACCAGGGCCGCCACGTGCCGGCGCACGGCCTCGGCCAGCGGCCGGTGCGGGGTGACGAGGATCGCCGAGGCGCGCACATCGTGCTCGGCCTGCGACAGCAGATCGGCCGCCACGAACTCGGCGTCGGCCGTCTCGTCGGCCAGGACGACGATCTCGCTGGGGCCGGCGACGGAGTCGATGTCGACCGGGCCGTAGACGAGCTTCTTGGCCGCAGCGACGTAGGCGTTGCCGGGGCCGACGATCTTGTCCACCCGCGGAATGGTCGCGGTGCCGAAAGCCAGCGCGGCCACGGCCTGCGCGCCCCCGGCGGCGTAGACGTGCTCGAGCCCGAGGAAGTGGGCCGTGGCGAGCACGAGGCGGTTGGGCAGGCCGTCCGGCCCGGGCGGCGAAACCAGATGAATGGCCGGCACCCCCGCCACCTGCGCCGGGATGGCGTTCATGAGCAGACTCGACGGATAGAAGGCCGTGCCGCCGGGCACGTACAGCCCGACGCGCTCCAGCGGAACCACCCGCTGGCCGAGCACGACGCCGTCGCCATCGTCCATGAACCAGGAGTTCTGGCGCTGTCGCTCGTGGAAACGACGGATGTTGGCCGCCGCCTCGGCGATGATGGCACGCAGTTCCGGGTCCATGGCCGCCGCGGCGTCGGCCAGCGCGGAGGCTGGCACCCGCAGCGCAGGCGGACGCACCCCGTCGAACCGCTCGGTCAGGTCCAGCACGGCCTCATCGCCGCGCGCCTGCACGTCGTCGAGGATGCGCCGCACGGCCGCGTCGATCTCGGGGCTGAACGAGGCGCCGCGGCCGAGGATCGCCTGGAGCCGGGCGTGACGGTCTCGGTAATCGACCAGCGTCATCATGGGGACGTGGGGAATCGTCTACGACACAAGAAAAGCCGGGCCGTCCCCGGCTTTTTCCGTGTTGATAGCGTGCAACACGCGGGAAGTGCCCGCCTCCGTCGCTCCCGCCCCTCGAAGACGTGCAAATTGGGCAACGTTTCAAACGCATCGCGCGGAGATCCGCCCCGCGGCGCAGCCCACGGCGGTGTCACCCGCCCGCCTCACCGGCCCGGCGAGCGCGTCAGTACCGCTCCTCGTCCTCCGGGTAGACGTCGTCCTCGTACTCGTCCGCGTACGCGTCGTCGTACTCGTCTTCGGCGTAGTCGTCGTCCATGACCGGCAGCTCGGGCAGGTTGCGGAACTCATAGTCCGGCAGCCGCTCCTCTTTGATGTGCTGCACGACCTCGTGCATGGCGTTGACGAACTTGCCGAAGTCCTCCTTGTAAAGGAAGATCTTGTGCTTTTCGTAGCGCCCTTCTCCGACGCGCTTGCTCTCGGTGATGGTCAGGAAGAAGTCTTCCCCCGATCGCGTCGACTTGACGTCGAAAAAGTAGGTGCGTTTGCCGGCCGGCACCCGGCGGGAGTACACTTCATCACGGTGGCGACGGGTACCGCGCCGGTGGTCCTGATGGCCGTTGTGGTGGTGGCGTCCGTCGTAAGACGATCCCTGCTTGTCCTGCTCGTAGCTCATGTACTGTAGCGACCTTGGTGTACTGGACGTTGATGGTGGTGTCGGAGATTGGCGCCTAAATATGCAAACGTAAACGAGAAAATACAACGATGCCCGGCGCCGTTATCCACACTGGCGCGGGAGACGTCGGCATGCGGTGCCATAAATCGCGCAAACATGCACCACAGGCGCACCTTCATCTGCGCAACACGCGCATCGACGCCCCGGGGAATGGGCCATCGCGCCCTCCGGGGAGGCTATGCCGTGCGCACCACGTCCCGGACGAGGCGTTCCAGGGCGCTCCGCGTGCGCCGGCCGACGGCCAGCACGTCGTCATGCGCCAGGGGCTCGGTGCCGAGGCCGGCCGCGGGGTTGGTGATCGTGGAGATCCCGAGCACGCGCATCCCGAGGGCCTGCGCCTGGAGCACCTCCGGGACGGTGCTCATCCCCACGGCATCGGCCCCCATGCGGGCAAAGGCCCGGATCTCGGCTTTGGTTTCGTAACTGGGTCCCTGGGTCCAGAGGTAGACGCCCCGCCGGACCGGCAGGCCGGCCGCGAGCGCGAGCCGCTCGGCCTGATCGAGCCAGGCGGGGTCGTACGGATCTCCGGCCCGGCCGCCGCGCCCTTCGACCCACGGCCCGTCGACCGGCGGATGCGCGAAGGCCAGGTTGATGTGGCTCGTGATGAGCATCAGGGTGCCGGGGTGCAGGTTCGGATGGATACCTCCGGCGGCGTTGGTGACGAGCAACCGCCGTGCTCCCAGCGCGTGCACCAGCCGCACGGGAAACGTCACGGCGCGGACGTCATGCCCTTCGTACAGATGCACCCGCCCCTGCACGAACACGACCGATCGGCCCTCCAGATGCCCGAACACCAGGCGCCCGTGATGCCCCTGGACGGTGGACCGGGGGTAGCCCGGCACCGCCACCGTGTCGATCACCACGGCATCCTCGGCCGCCTCGGCCAGCGGGCCGAGGCCGGACCCGAGGATCAGGGCCATCTCCGGACGGGCGTCTACGCGCCGGCGCACCGCTGCCACGGCCGCCTCCAGATCGTCCAGGTCGTCGGTCACACGGGAAGAGCGCATCGGTTCGGTATCGCGGGTGAAACGGACGAGCGCAGGCTTACGTCGCGGACGCCTCCGGGGTCCGGGAGGCACCGGCCCGGCCGGCGGCCCGATCCACCCCTTGCTCACCACCCGGGTCGACCAGCTTCAGCACCACCATCGTCATGTCGTCATGCGGCCCGGCGGTCCCCATGAACCGCTCGACGTCCCGGGCGATGCCCTGCAACACCGCCTCCGCCGGCTGCCCGCCGAGGTCGGCGACCGTGCGGGCCAGGCGGGCGTCTCCGTACTGCTCGCGAGCGGGGTTCGCGGCTTCCGAGAAGCCGTCCGTGTACAGCACGAGCACATCGCCGGGACGCAGGTGCAGCGTGGTTTCTTCGATGCTGGTATCGAAGCGAGCACCGGCGGCGAGCCCGAGCGCCATCCCGGCCGGCCGTACGAGGTCCGGCACCTGGCTCGTCGAGCGCGTCCGAATCACCGGATTGTGCCCCGCCCGCGCGAAGGTGAACGTCCGGGCGTGCACGTCCAGCACCCCGTAGATCATGGAGATGAAGATGCCCCGCGGCACGTTCTCGTAGAAGAGCGCGTTGAGCCGCCGCAGGACGTCGGCCGGCGAGGTCTGGGATCGGCACAGGGTCTGCAGGAAACCCTTGGTCAACGTCATGTAGAACGCCGCCTGGATGCCCTTGCCGCTCACGTCGCCCACGGCCACGGCGAGCCGCCCGTCGCCAAGGTCGCAGAAGTCGTAGTAGTCGCCGCCCACGTCCTGCGCCGCCCGGCACATCGCGGCCACCTCGACGCCCTCCACGCGGGGCATGCGGTGCGGGAGGAAGGACTGCTGCACCTGATGTGCGATCTCCAGCTCCCGCTGCATCCGCTCCTGGCGCGTCAGCTCCCGGATGTAGGACGGGGTGTACTCGGCCACGTCGGCCCCTCGCCGGCTATGGATCAGGCCCACGACGCCGGCGAGGCCGATCCCGGCGGCGAGCAGCCCGGCCAGCACCACATCCACCCCCACCGGCGAGCCGGCCATCAGCCACCCCTCGCTCAACCGCCAGAACAGCATCGCCAGAAAGACACCGACGAAGCAGGTGAGCAGGTCATACCGCCAGAAGGTCCAGGCGATGAGCGCACCGAACAGGGCCGATGCGCCCCACTCGTAGGACAGAGGCCCCAGCAACGCCGGGCTCAGATGCAGCGGAGCGGCCACGAGCGCCACCAGGCCGATCATCCCGGTGGCTCGCTGGCCGGTGACCCGGTAGAAGAACGTGGCCCCGCCGAGCAACAGCAGCAGGAGCGTCGCATAGAGCGTGACCCCGTGGAAGGCGGCCAGGCCGACCATCGGACGGAGCCAGGTGGAAGGCAGCATCGCCCCTTGCTCCAGGCGCAGCGTGGCGTGCGGCATCACCGCCAGGACCAGCGTCATCACCCCCAGCAGCCCCCCGGCCACGGCAAGCCCCCGCAGCAGCGACGCGCCGACGTAGCCGTTGCGCACCGTCCCCTGGCGAAGCAGGCTGGCCGTGAGGAGCTTCTCCGGCCACACCGCCCGGGCCACCGAGTCCGCCGCGCCGGAGAGCAGGAACGTGAGCAGCACCACGAGGCCGGCCACGATGCACAGCATGACCAGCGTCCCGATCAGGATGATCCAGCGCTCGGACGCCTGCACGCCGATGGGGGCGACGCCCAGGTTCATCGCCGCTCCGATGACGAACAGCACGCCCAGCACCCCGCCATCGACCAGGGCGGCCCGGACGTCGATGAGCCGCTGCACGAGCCGCCGGAAGAACACGACCAGCAGCGCTACGACGAAGATTAGGTAGAGGCTCACCCGCGTCACTCCGGCGACGATGGCCTCCGCCGGCTCGACGCCCCGGGAGGGCGTGTTGAAGCGCACGTCCAGCGCCTGCAGGGCTCCCCCCGCGCTCACGCCGACCTCCACGCGGCGGTGTTGCCCGTACACCGGCTCGGTGCTGACGAAGCGGACACGGGCCAGGCGGCTCCCGCGCTCGGCCGGCATCCACACCGAGTCGGCGCGGAGCAGGGCGGCACGGGGCAGGAGGCGCTCCAGGTGGAACCGTGCCAGGGCCTCGGCCTCGGCACGGCTCAGCGGCCGCCGCCCGCGGCGACCCCGCTCCGTGCGGTCCGGTTCGCCCGGGGGCGGACGCTCCAGCGCGTCTCCCCGGGAAGGCGCCCTGACGTCGAAGAACAGCAACCGCGCCAGCAGGGTGTCCGAGAGGGCGTCCAGGCCGGCTTCCAGCGGAGGCTGGCGGCCCTCCTCCCCACTCCAGAGCACCTGCAGCGCCTCCCGGTCCACCCGCTGCAGGCGTTCCTCCGGGGCGGACGCCTCCGGCTCGGACGGTGGCATCTCGTTGTAAAAGGCCCAGACCCGACCGGAGAGGGTGAGCAAGATCCGGAAGCGATCGGTGCGCTCGCCCTCCGGCCCCGGCCGGACGGATGGCGCGTCCGGCCCGTGGAACCGAACCTGCCAGTAATAGGCCGGAAGCACCTCCCGCGCCTCCGTCTGCAATACCTGCACGGTGGCAGGCCGCCCCAGCGCCGCCTGCAACGAATCCAGCAATCCGTCCGGGCTGCGCCGCAGCTCGGCCTCGGCCGCCAGGTCGTCCGTGGCATAGCCGTGCCGGGCCAGGAACTGCGTGGCGATCTCCTGCGCCTCCAGCGGAGTCAGCGCATAGACCGCCGCCGCGTCCGGGTGCTGGCGGGGCAACAGCCCCACGTACAACAGGACCCCCACGACCGCCAGGAACCCCAGCACCCCGTCGGCTCGGTTCAGGTACGTGGACCAGGGCGGCATCAGGCGGCTCGAAGGATGCGATAGTTGCGGAGACTCCAGAGCACCTCCCGGATGACCACACGCACCATCGTCGTCAGCGGGATCGCCAGCAGCATCCCCACGATGCCGGCCAGCTGGGCGCCGATGAGTACGACGAACAGGATGACGAGCGGATGCGCCTGCGCGGCCCGCGAAAAGATGTACGGCTGGAAGAAGACGTTGTCCGCCACCTGCGTCAGCCCCATCGCGATCAGCACCCCCGGCACCATCGACAGGTCGCCCGTCTGGGCAATCCCGACGAGCGTGCCGGCCAGAAAGCCCATCAGCGGCCCGAAATACGGGATCGTGTTGGCCAGCCCGGTAAACACCCCGACGACGATCGGGTAGTCCAGCCCCACCAGGCTCAGCAGCACCGTGGCCATCGTGGCGATGGAGATGGACTGGACCAGCAGCGCGCGGAAATAGCGCCCCAGGGTCGTTTCCACCTTCCCGGCGATGTACAGCGTCACCTCGAAATAGCGGTTGGGGACGAGCCCCAGCACGGCGTGCCGGATCTTCGGACCGTCCTTGAGCAGGAAGAACGTCACGAAGGGGATCACCAGCACCGCGTAGAACAGGTTGGTGAAGAGATCCACCATCGAGCCGACCAGGGACCGGAGGCGGTCTTCCTGAAAGAGGGTTTCGAAGACGCCGATGACGCTGTTGCGGAACGAGGCTTCCTGGATGGGAAAGACGCGGGCCAGGTACGCTTCCACCTGGTCCACCATGTCGGCGATGACGTCCACGGAAACCTGCTGCGACAGGTCCGTCACCTGCCGGGCCACGAAGGGCGCCAGCGAGGTGACGACGACGGTGAGGGCGCCGAAGACGAGGACGAAGGTGACGAGGATGGCGGGGATGCGCCGCAGGCCGAGGCTCTGCCACTGGTCCACGATGGGGCGCATGAGGTAGGCCAGCAGTCCGCCGACCACCAGGAAGATCACGAGGGTGGAGAAGAACCAGATCAGCCAGGCGGCCAGGGCCACGGCCCCCGCCCACAGGACGAAGCGCACCGCCCGATCCAGCGTAAAGCGAGGCGGCGGATCCGCCGGCGGGTACGTTGCGGTCCGTGCTCCGCGGGGCGGGGAAGCCGCCGGGGCGTCCGGGCTCCCTGGCGGCTCCATCATCGGCGCGGCCGGCTCCATGGCAGCGGGGAGGTCAGGCACGGGGGATGGCGACATACGCAAGCAATCTCCGGGACCCGGCAAGCCTCAGGCTTCCGCGTCGAGTTCGTCCACGACGCGCCGCACCGTGTCGTAGGTGAACCCGCGCCGCAGCAGAAAGTCGGACACCTTCTTCCGCCGCCGGCGCAGGTCGGCCTCACGCGCCAGACGGGCCCACCGCCGGCGGGCCTGCGCACGGGCCGCCTCGATCGGGTCTTCTTCCTCCAGCAGTTCCTGCACCGCCGCCTCGACCATCGACCGGGGAACGCCCCGCCGCATGAGTTCGCTGCGCAGCCGCGCCGGGCCGTAGCCGCGGCTGCGAAACCGCCCGCGCACGTAAGCCCGGGCATAGGCGGCATCGTCCAGATAGCCCAGCTCGACCAGGCGGTCCAGGGCCGCCTCGACGACGGCCGCCTCGAATCCGCTCTGCAAGAGCTTCCGCCGCACCTCCTCGGTCGTCCGGGCGCGGTGGGCCAGGTAGTGCAGCGCCCGGCTCCGCGCCCGCCGGATCTGATCCGCAGCCAGGATCCGGCGCTGGGCCTCGACGCTCAGCACCTGCCCCCGGTGCAGCCCGAACTCGATCACCACGTCCCGGTACACCCCGAAGGCAAAGGCTCCGTCCAGGAACACGGACACCCGGTCCGGGTGCCGTTCCTGCGCCACCAGGCGGGTGACGGTAGCCGGGCGCGTCGGCTCGAACCGGGCAGGCGGGGCGGCGGGCGGCGGAAACGGCATGGGGCGTGGTCGCGTCCGGGGGGAATGACGGCGTCGGGGATGTATGCCGCCCGCTGCAGAAGGATCCGGGTCGGACGGGGGCGGCGGGCCACGCCCCGGAGCACTCAGGGCACCACCCGAACGCGGAGCGAATCGAGCGCGATGCCGGCGAACACACCCAGGGCGCCGTCGATGTTGGAGACGGGCTCGCGGCGCTCCGGGGCGTCCCGGCTGGAGGCGAAGCGGGCATAGTCCTCATAGCCCCGCAGCAGCAGCACGCGCAGGCTGTGCTCCGGTGGCGGCGCGGCCGCCGAGGCCACCGGGACGGCATAGACGCCCGTCCAGGCATGGCGGCCCCGTTCGTCGCGCCGCAACGTCCGCTCGCGCACGATCTGCTCCGTGCGCAGGAACAGGTCCACCACCGTCGAGGAAAACGACGTGACCGGCTTCAGTTGTGCCCGTACCCAGTAGGCGCTGTCCGCCCCGACCGCCTCGAAGGGCGTCGTCCACCAGACGGTGACCTCGATCGGGTAGATGAAGCCCTGCCGGGCCGTCGCGCCGATGGAGTCGATCAGCACGGCCTGCACGGGGTCGTCCGGCACGCGCACGTCGATGCTGTCGATGCCGATGGGCGGAGGCACCCGCCCGCCGGCCTGCGCCTCCTGGTCGCGCCACCGGACCGTCAGCGCATAGCGCGCCCGGGGTGGCACGGCCGGCGCGTCGCCGGGCGGCTCGTAGCGCCCCGGCCGGCCGGGCACCGGCGCATAGACGACCGGTTGATCGCCGACCTGAAGGAGCACGTGCGCATCGGTGACGGCCGTGGCGGCATCGAGCGGGTACGGGTCGGCGAGCGGGCGGGTCTGCCGCAGCACTACCGGCGGCATCGGCTTGCCTGCGTCGAGGAAGCCCTCCACGACGAGCTGCTCGGCCTCGATGGGCTCGACGGTGTCGCATCGGGCCAGCACAACGACGAGGGCCACCAGGCCGACCCGGGCCAGCATGCGGGTCATAGCGTCATCTCCAGTTCCAGCAGGGGCAACAGCGGGAGCCCCCGGCGGTCCGTGATGCGGACGACCTCGTAGCCGGGGTCATACTGCCGCCCCACGACGTTGCGCTTGTTGAGGACGTTGTACACGTGCAACTGGGCCTGCCATGCCGCCCCCAGCAGCCCGAAGTGGTAGCCCACGGTGGCATCCAGCCGCAGGTAGGGTGGCAGGCGGCCGTTGTTGACCTCGGGCCGATGCAGGTAGGCCACCGGCTCGTCGTCGAACGGGTCGCCCAGGACGTAGCGGGACACCGGAACCGAATGCGGGTATCCGCTCCGGGCCTCGACCGAGACGCCGTAGCGCCAGCGGCCTTCCCGGTACTGCCCGATGCCCCGGAGGGTGCGCGGAACGTCGAAGCGGGACGGCCGGTAGCGCGTCTCGCCGAGCGCGTCGGAGCGGCTGAGCGAGCGGCCGCCGGCATAGCTGGCCCAGAGCTGCCAGGGGCCGCGCCCGTAGTGCACCGCGGCCTCCACCCCGTAGAGGCGCGCCTCGGCCGGAACGTACTGTCCCAGCAAGGCCCCCACCTCCACGCCCGGCCCCTCCAGCCCGTCCTTCGTACGGTAGGCATCTTCGGGCAGCAGCACGTCGCGCGCCTGGTTGCCGTAGGCTTCGAGCGTCACCGTCAGCCCGGCGGCCGGGCGCACTTCCACCCCCAGGCCTGCCTGCACACTCCGCGACGGCCGCACACCGGGGCCGGCGGGAATCCACCGGCTCGACACCAGATCGTAGACGAACGAATACCGGTCCCGCAGGCGGTGCAGGTACTGCACCTCGGTGCCGACCCCGGCCCGCAGGACGACCCGCTGCGGCCGCACGGCAAACTGCGCCGTCAGGCGCGGGCTCACGTGGGCGTAGGACCCTCCGCTGAAGTAGCTGGCCCGCAGCCCCGGCTGAACCTGCACGCGCGGCGCCGGCTGCCAGGTGTCCTGCACGTACCCGACGACCTCGTAGGCATGCAGCGGGCTGACTTCGTGCTGCTCGTCCACCGCTCCAGGAGATCGCTCGATGGTGGCGTCCAGCGTGCTGTGGAAGCGATGATCCACCGCCTGCAGCCCCAGGCGCACCTGATGCGCGACGGAATGATAGAAGTCCACATCCACCTTCACCCCCAGATCCCGCAGCCGCACCCGGTAGTCCGAGGTCAGGGAAGAGCTGGTGGTCGGCTGGATGTAGGCCCCTTCGGCCGCCCGATAGCTGGATTGGTAGCCGGTGACGGTGAGAAAGAAGCGCCGGGAAACCAGCCGCTGGTACCGCCCGCTGAAGAGCTGATTGCTCCAGTCATGGTCGATCTCGAAGAACAGGTCGGCAGGCCTCAGCCACGAGGAAAAGTCGAGCGAGAGGTCGAAGGGCAGGCGCAGGTCGAGGTTGTCGCGGCCGTGGTAGTAGCTGAACGAGAGGCGCCGGTGCGGATCGGGACGGTAGGTCAGCTTGGCGCTGAGGTCGTAGAAGTAATAGCCGGTGCGCAGCGTATCCCGCCGGCCGTTTTCTTCGACCGGGTGCTCCTGCCCGATCAGCTTGTCGAGATAGGAGCGGCGCCCGGCGAGCATGAACGAGCTGTTCGGGGTGATGGGACTCTCGACGATGAACCGGCCGCTGAGCGGGCTGAGGGCCATCACCGCCCCCGGCTCGGCGCGGCTGCCGTCCTTCATCTCGGCCTCCAGGACCGAGGAGAGCCGCCCGCCGTGCTCGGCCGGAAAAGCCCCCCGGTAGAGCCGGATGTCCTTGAACGTCTCGGTCTGGAAGGTCGAGATCAGGCTGAAGGCATGCCAGGGATGATAGACCGGCGCCCCGTCGAGCAGGTAGAGGTTCTGATCCGTCGCCCCGCCGCGCACGACGAGGCCGCCGTTGATCTCTCCGGCCCGGTGGATCCCGGGCAGCCATTGCAGGGCCTGGAAGAGGTCCTGCTCGCCGGGAAAGGACGGAAACTGCTCCAGCTGGTGTGTGGGCAGGGCCAGCAGGCCGGGCAGGACGTTGAGGTCGGCCTGATCGCTCCGGCGGCTCTCCACCACCACATCCGCGGATTCGTACGTCACCGGGACGAGCGCGATGGCCCGAGCCGCCGATGCCGTGGTCAGCACGGTATCCCGCGGCTGATAGCCGAGGTACGAGATGCGCACCGGATAGGTGCCCTGCGGCAGGGTCGCCAGCGCGAAGTAGCCCGCCTCGTTCGTGGCCGTACCGACACGGAGGGACGGCAGGTAGACGTGGGCTCCCGGCAACACCTCGCCCGTCTCCGCATCCGTCACGAAGCCGGCCAGCAATCCCCGGGGGGGAGCTTCCGCCGCCCCCGATGGGGCTTCCACCAGCACGTATTGCCGGCGGCGGACCCGCTCGGCCTGCAACGCGGTGCCGCGCAGCAGGCAGCGGAACGCCGCTTCGACCTCTCGGCCGGCATAGGAGCAGGTGACGCGATACGGAGCCACCAGGCGCCCGGCGAAGACGATGTCGATGCCGGCCTGGGTGCTGAGCTGCTCCAGCGCCTCGCGCAGGGCCAGATCGTGCACGTCGAGCCGGATGGCCTGGGCATGAGCCGGCTGGAGCCACCCCAGGCAGCCACACAGTATCACCCCGAGGAGCCCGTATCGCACGCGGTACCTGCCGAACGTCGTTCACGGAAGGGCTCCGGCAGGATACGGAGGGTAGCCGTCTTGCACCACGGTCGGTCGCCGGCCCCACCGCCTGTCCGAAACCTGCGCATCGGCGGGTAAACCGCCAGAACGCACCGGAAGTTCGGCAGCGCACGACCCCGAGCACGCGGAGGTGGTCGCCTACGCCCCGGGAAGCAGGCGGTAGCTGCCATCGGGCTGGAGACGCACCTCGGCGTTGAGCGACCGCGCCAGGATGTCCAGGATCTCCTTCAGCGTGTAGTCCTCCTCCGCGAAGCGCCCCGTCACCGGCTCCCGGGCCAGCGCCTCGTCCAGGTACACCGGCACGCCGTAGTGCTCACTCAACCGGGCCACGGCCACCTCCAGCGGGGTATCCTGGAAGACGAACTGGCGGGTCCAGCGGAGAGCCTCGGTGAGGTCCACGGCTTCCGGCGTCGACGCGAGCGCACCGGCCGCCACGACGCTGCGCTGCCCCGGCGCGAGCCGCACGGGGCGGTCCGGCGCGGCCCGGGGGGCCAGGGCCACAGCCCCGGTCACCAGCGTCACCTCCGTCTGCTCCTCGCCGGCCACCACCCCGAAGCTGGTGCCCAGCACCGTTGCCAGGGCGTGTGGCGTCTCCACGGTGAACCCGCGGGCTTCCTTCACCACATCGAAGAACGCCGCCCCCGTCAGCCGAACGTGCCGGTCGAATGCCGTGGGCCGGTCCGGGTCGGCGTAGGTCAGCGTCGCGCCCCCCAGCAACCGGACGGTCGAGCCGTCGGCCAGCGCAACGGTCTGCACGGCGTCGGGCGGCACTTCGATGGTGATCTGCCGGCCGTCGCGCAGCCACAACAGCCCCACCAGCCCGACGAACAGAGCCAGGGCGACGCCCAGGCCGATGCGGGCCGTCCAGCGGGTCGCCGGCGTCCGGGCTGCGGCCCGGCGACGGGCCGGGCGGTCGGGCGCCGGAGCGGGCGGCTCGCCGGCGCCCGGCCATTGTGCCTCCCAGACGGCCTCGAAGGCGGCGGCCGCCTCCTGCACGTCCCGCACCACGTCGCGCAGGGCCGGATGGGCGGCGAGCGCCGCCTCCAGCGCCGGACGCGCCGCCTCCAGCGCGCTGCGCTCGGCAGCGGAGAGGACCTCGGCATACGGCGAGGTCGCCAGCGCATAGGCGATCAGCACGTGATGGTCCGGCAGGCTGCGTACGAGATTCCGGCGCACCGTCGCCTGCATCCGGCGCCAGAGAGCCACCGCGTCCGCGAAGGCCGCGTCCTCGCGCATGGCGTGCCTCAGCGCCGCTTCGAGTTCGGGCGTCCAGTCCTCCGAGAAAAGCAGGGCTTCCGTCATTGCGTTCATACTGCGTCAGCGCTTGCCAGCACGCTGTGTTGCCATCCTTGCCGATCGTCAGCCGGAGGGCGCGTCGCCCCGACGGCCTCGTTCCGGCTCTGGTATAGCCGGAGGAGCCGGCCGAAAGGTAACGCCCGCGTTCCTCACACCGCCTCCCGCCGGGCGTCCGGCGGGGTGCTCCCGCGTGCGTCGGCTCACCCTCCGGCGCCGTACAGCAGCCACAGCAAGATCATCGCCAGCGCCTCCCGCATCTTGTCGAAGGCCCGTTTCACCTGCATCTTGATGGCCGGCTCAGTCGAACCGATCATCCGGGCGATCTCCTCATATTTGTACCCGTAGGCACGCAATTCCATGATGTGCCGCGCCCGGGGCGTCAGCACGGCCAGCGCCCGTTCGACGTCCACCTCCAGCCCCGCCGGCTGCGAGGCCTCGGCCTGCTCGGGAGGCTGTCCCGGATCGTAGAGTTGCTCGCGGGCGTGGTAGCGCCCCCGGTACAGATCGTGCAACTCGAACAGCGCCGCCTTCATCGCGAAGGCCTTCAGCCGCCCGGGGTCCTTGAGGTCGTTCAAGCCCGTGTGAACGCGCACCAGGGTGTTCTGCACCAGATCATCCACCTCGGTCTTGAACCCGATGCGTTTGACGAAGAACGCCCGGAGGATGGGCTCCAGGCGCGCCAGCAGCCGGGCATGGGCCTGCTCATCCCCGGCCTGCGCCCGGGCCACGAGGGCGGGATCGAATCCGTCTGATGAAGCCATGGAAGCGTCGTCTGCTACACATCCCCGGCCGGCACCCCAGAGCCGGGCCGCCCGGTCGTTCCGCGGTTGGTACGAACGGCGGCCACCGGGTTCCCATCCCTCCGGACGAACCCGCCGCACACCCCGGCGGACCCCATCTCCTGCCTACCCGTATATACCAGTAGACCTGCGCCGGTGCCCCCTCTCTCGTGCCGGCCGGTCGCTTCTGCCTGTTGCACAAGCAAGGACGACATCATGCCGCTCTTCGAGTTGGAAACGGTACAGCTGGGTGACGTCGAGGGCCAGGGCTACGCCTTCACACGGCGGACGGTCTTCGGGAAAGCCTTCCAGGGCATCATCTTCCTGGAAGACGAGGAACGCCTGGAGGACCTCAAGGAGCAGGACGAACTGCTCTACAACGGCACCGTGTATCACCAGCGCCGCTCGCGCGAGCCCCGCAAGGCCGAGGAAAGCTTCCCGGTAGAGATCACGTCCGTGACCTCGACCGGCATGGGCGAGCGGATCGCCTTCGAGGCCGTCGAGCATCCCTGACGCACCCGTGCCGGACGACGTCACCCGACGACGTCAGATGCCCGAGGCGATGAGCAACTCGATGTCGCGGTGGGGCATACCGAAGAGGGCGGCCAGGCTCTTCTTGGTCAGATGCCGCCGGTAGACGTAGGTGCCGCTGCGGAGCCCCTCGTTACGCCAGAGCGCCTCGTTGATCGAGCCGGCCTCACCGATCTGTATGAGATACGGGACGAGGACGTTGGTCAGCGCATAGGTGGCCGTCCGGGCCGCGTTCGAGGGCATGTTCGGCACACAGTAGTGGATGACGCCGTGCTGGCGGAAGACGGGCTCCGACAGGGTCGTCGGCCGGCTGGTTTCGATGCAGCCGCCCTGGTCGATCACGGCATCGACGACGACCGAGCCGTCACGCATCTCGGCGATCATGTCCTCGGTCGCCAGGATCGGCGAGCGATGGCCGCTGGCCACCATCGCCCCGATCACCACATCGGCCGACGCGATGGCCTGGCGGGTGTACTGCGGGGTCGCCATGGCCGTTGTGACGCGGCGGTCCAGGTAGTGCTCCAGGGCCCGTAGCGCGCTCAGGTCCGTGTCGAGCACGATGACGTGCGCCCCGTAGCCCAGCGCCGTTCGCGCGGCCCACTCTCCGACGACCCCGGCCCCCAGGATGACGACGGTGGCCGGAGGTACGCCGGAAATCCCGCCGAGCATGATGCCCTTGCCTCCGCCGTCGCTCTCCAGGTACCGTGCGGCGACCTGCACCGCCATCGAACCCATGATCTCGTGCATCATCCGCACGATCGGGTAGGTACCGTCCGGGTCGCGGATGAACTCGAAGCCGATCCCGGTGATGCCCAGCCGCATCAAGTGGTCGAGCAGGTCAGCGCGGGTCCCACCCAGATGCAGGGCGGAGATCAGGATTTGCTTCTCCTGCAGGTAGGTGAGTTCCTCGCCCGAGGGTGGCCCGACCTTGGCGATCAGGTTGCTGGCGGCGTAGAGTTCAGCGGCGTCGGCGACGATGTCGGCCCCGGCCTCGCTGTATTCGGCATCCGAGAAGTGCGCCTGCGCACCGGCGTCGCGTTCGACGTAGACCTGATGGCCGTTGGCCACGAGGGTGCTCACCCCGCTGGGGTCCAGCGCCACGCGGCGCTCTTCGTTGGACGTCTCCCGGGGCACTCCGATCCGCAGCGTCTTGTGCTCTTCACGCAGCGGAAGACGTTTCTCCATCGTCAGCAGGCCCTTCTCGATCGTCGGCCCCTGCAGCGCGGGAATTTCCATACCTGACTCGTGGGTCACACCTACGGGATTGGCAAACGCGGTCCCCAAGATACGGCATCGGGGCTACTTTTCTTCTCCGGCCCGGTCCGTGCCCCGGGAGGTGCGCCCGGTTCGCGGGCTCCGGCGCAGCACCGGCCCGCGGCGTTCAGGACGATCCCAGCCAGGCATGCAGCAGGATGCCGGCCGCGGTGGCCACGTTCAGCGACTCGACCCCACGGCGGCGCCCGCCGGCGCGCCCGCGGATGGAGACGCGCGCGTGCAGCACGGACCGCACCGCCGGCGAAAGCCCGTGTGCCTCGCTGCCGAGCACCAGCGCCGCCGGCGCCGCCGGCTGCCAGCGCCGGGCGGGCTCGCCCTCCAGGTCGGCCCCGTACAGCTGCCAGCCGGCGGCACGCAGCCGCCCGAGCATCCCCGGCAGATCATCGGTACGGGCGATGCCGAGATCCCACAGCCCGCCCATCGTGGCGCGGACGGTCTTCGGGTTGTACACATCGGCCGTGCCCGGGCCGACGAGCACGGCATCGGCCCCGAACCAGGCGGCCGTGCGCAGGATCGTGCCCACGTTGCCTGGATCCTGCACGCCATCGAGCACGACGAGCGCAGCGCCGGTGAGGAGCGCCTGCTCCGGGAGCCATGCCGCGCGGGCCACGGCCAGAACGCCCTGGCTCGTGCGGACGTCGGACAGGCGCTCCAGGTCCCGCCCGGCCACCTCGTACACCGGCACGTCCACCCGCGCCAGCAGGGCCGCCACCCGCGCCTCGGTCCGCGCGGCGGCCGTCACCAGCACCTCCACAAGCGGCGCCCCGGCCTCCACCGCGGCCTCGACGGCCCGCACGCCCTCGACGAGCACCTCGCCCCGGCGATCCCGGTATTTCTTCTGATGCAGCGCGGCAATCTCCTTGAGCCGTCGCGCCGTCAACGTATCTGCCATCGCTCGGCCCTCCCTGCCGGCTCCTTCCTGGATGTCGGACGGAGCGAGTGATACCGCATCCCCCGCCCACCGCTCCCCGTCCGATCCGCCCCCGGCCTCGCTTCACGGCTTCTCCGCAGAAGATTCACCGCGGATGTGCAGGGGCCGCGGCGACTTTTCACCGCCGGCTCGATTAAACGCCCGGTGCGCGAGAAAGCGCTTTTTTCCTACCTTTCCGGCGAGGACCTCTCCGGCGAGGGGCACGCCCGCACCGGGGAGACTTCGTCCGCTCGCCCTGATCCCGGCCGGTGACGCCGGAGCCGCCGCCGGCCCACATCCCAGCATACGACCTCCATGCCCTTCAAACGCAACGTCTACGCCCGCTCGGTCTACCAGGAGCCCGCTCCCATTCTGGACCGAGACAACCCGTTCCAGTCCATGATGGAACGGTTCGACATCGCCGCCGAGATCCTGGAGCTGGACCCCGGCCTCTACGAGTACCTCTGCACCCCGGCGCGCATCCACATCACCGCCATCCCCGTGACCATGGACGACGGGCGGATGAAGGTGTTCGAGGGATTCCGGGTGATCCACAACGACATCCTCGGCCCCAGCAAAGGCGGCATCCGCTACGCACCTGACGTCAACCTGGACGAGGTCAAGGCGCTGGCCGCCTGGATGACGTGGAAGTGCGCCGTGGTGAGCGTCCCCTTCGGCGGCGCCAAAGGCGGCGTCATCTGCAACCCGCGCGAGATGAGCCCCGGCGAGCTGGAACGCCTCACCCGCCGCTACACCGCCAACCTGATCGACGTGTTCGGCCCGGACAGGGACATCCCGGCCCCGGACATGAACACGAACGAGCAGATCATGGCGTGGATTCTGGACACGTACTCCATGCACGCCCGGCGCACGGAAAACGCCGTCGTCACCGGCAAGCCCATCCTGCTCGGCGGCTCGCAGGGCCGTAAGGAGGCCACCGGGCGCGGCGTGATGACGGTCACGCTGGCGGCCATGGAAGAGCTCGGGCTGCGCGCCTCACAGTGCAGCGTCGCCGTGCAGGGCTTCGGCAACGTCGGCTCGACGGCGGCCCGACTGCTGGCCGAGCAGGGCTGCAAGGTGGTCGCCGTGAGCGACGTCTCGGGCGGCTACTACAACCCGAACGGCCTGGACATCCCGGCGATGATCGACTACGCGACGGCCAACCGGAACTCGCTCGAGGGCTACCAGAACGCCGATCCCATCTCGAACGACGAGTTGCTCACGCTCGACGTGGACGTGCTGGTGCCGGCGGCGCGGGAGGATCAGATCACCGAGAAGAACGCCCCGCACATCAAGGCGAAGATCATCTCGGAAGGCGCCAACGGCCCGACGACCCCGGACGCCGACGACATCCTGAACGAGAACGGCGTGCTGGTCATCCCGGACATCCTGGCCAACGCCGGCGGCGTGACGGTGTCCTACTTCGAGTGGGTGCAGGACCGCCAGGGCTACTTCTGGACGCTCGACCGGGTCAACCGTCGCCTCGACCGTGCCATGCGCACCGCCTTCGAAAACGTGTTCGCCGCGTCCAACAAGTACAACGTGTCGATGCGCATCGGGGCGTACGTGATGGCGATCGACAAGGTGGCCAGCGCCCTGCGGATGCGCGGCATCTACGCCTGAGGCAGCGCCGGCGGGGCAGAGACGGGACGAAGACGGGGCGGAAACGGGGCGGCTCGTTTTCGAGCAGAACCCACACCGGCGGCGCGCCGGGGGCGTGACATTGGGCCGCGGATTGTGGATTTTCGAGCCCATGACCGCCCGGCCTCCCTTCCGCCCCGCGGCGCCCCGCCGCCACCGCTCCGCCGCCCGCTGGTGGTGGCTGCTGCCGCTCTGCCTGCTCGGACCGGCCTCGCTGGCCGCGCAGCCGACGAACGCGGCGCTGTACGGCCACCTGGCAACGCGCTGCCTGAGCACCGCGCCGGACACCGTCGGCGCCTTCGTACTGCACGCCCCGGCCGACCTGCCCTTCCTCGCCACCGACCTGGCCGCCGGATGGCACGCCGCGGGCTACACCGTCTTCCTCGGCGACTCGGCGGTCGTGCCACCCGGCCTGCCCCGGCTGACCTACCACATCGACGAGGCCCACGTGGCCTACGAGCGCCTCCGCCGGCGCCAGGTGCAGCGCACCGTCACGCTCGCCCTGCGCTACACCCTCACCGCCGCCGACGGGCACCTGCTGGCCGCGGCCCCCTGCCGCGAGGCCGCAACGGACACGCTGGCGGTGGCGGCGCTGGATGCGGTGGAGTCGCCGGCGTTCCCCGAGACGCGCGGGGAGCGGCCGCCCCCCCGCTGGCCGCGGCGGGTCGTGGAACCCGTCGTCCTCACCGCCGCCACCGCCGTGGCCGTGTTTCTCTTCTTCTCCCTCCGCAGCGATCGCGCCGATGAGGGCCTCTAGGAACGTGCAACCCGAATCCCGGCGCCGGCCCACCGGGCGGATCGGCGATGCGCGGCGCCGTGGCGGCGACCTGCTGCTCGGCCTCGTGCTGCTGCTCGGCGGGGGGCTGCTGGGCTCATGCGCCAACCCGATCATGCCCTCGGGCGGCCCCGAGGACCAGACCCCGCCCGCCATCGTCGCCACCGACCCGCCTCACGAGGCCGTCAACGTCGCCCCGAGCCGCATCCGGATCACCTTCTCGGAATACGTCGACGCCGGCTCGTTCGCCCGCGCGCTGACGATCACGCCGGAGATCCCGGGGCGGCTGGAATACCGCTGGCGCCGCCGCAGCGTGGAGATCACCCTGCCCGAGCCGCTCCGCGAGGGAACGACCTACGTCCTCACGATCGACACCAACCTGCGCGACGCGCACGGGGTGGCCCTGCGCGAGCCCCTCACCGTGGCCTTCTCGACGGGTCCCGTCATCAACCAGGGGCGGCTGGCCGGGCAGGTCATCGACCCCACCGCCGGCACCGGCATCGCCGGCATCGACGTGTTCGCCTACGCCGCTCCCGACTCCACCGCCCCGTCGGCGCTGCCGGACCGCCCCGCCTACCGCACGCAGACCGACGACCAGGGCCGGTTCGCGTTCGCCTACCTCCGTGAACAGCCGTACTTCGTGGCCGCCGTGCAGGACCGCAACCGCAACCTCGCGCCGGACCCGGCCGAGCCGTTCGCACCACCGCCACGGCCCGTCCTGACCGCACAGCCCGGCGCCCCCGCCGAAACGGACGCTCCGCGCTGGCTCCTGACCGTGCTGGACACGATCCCCCCCGAACCCCGCCGCGTCCAGGCCCGCTCCCGCAGCCGCCTCGAAGTGCGCTTCTCCGAGGCCGTCCGCCTCACCGACCGCGACCCGTCCGCCTGGAGCCTGCGCGACTCGCTGGCCCGGACCCCCGTCGCCGTCCGCGACGTCTACATGCTCCCGGACGACCCGCGCCTCGTCTTCCTCCGCACCGACCTGCTCGCTGAACGTCCGCACGTGCTGATCCCGGCCGGCATCGCCGACTCCAGCGGCACCCCCGTCGCCCCCACGCCGGTGTCGTTCACCCCCACGGCCCTCGACGACACCCTCCAGATTCGCTTTCGCCGCTTCGAGCCGGCCGGCCTCCAGGCCGATGCGCTCGGCCGCTACGTGCTGCTGCCGTCCGTGCCGCCGGGCGTCCGCTTCAACCAGCCCGTGGACGACGCCACGCTGCACGCCCGCCTCGCCGTGACCGATACCACCGGGCAGCCGCTGGCCTTCACGACCTCGACCGAGGACGGCACCGCTTATGCCCTGCACCTGGACCCGCCGCTCCAGGAGGGCCAGGTGATCGAGGTGCAGGTGCGCCAGCCCCGTCCGGGCGGAACGGACACGACGTTCGCCCGTGTGTTTCAGCGCATCCCGGACGACGCGCTGGGCAGCCGCGCCGGGTACGTCGCCGCCGCCGACACCAGCGGGCCGATCGTCGTGGAACTCTACCCGCCGCCGGACAGCCCCCGCCGGACGCCGTACGTGACGCACGCCCGCGACGATCGCTACACCTTCACCGGCCTGCCCGAGGGCACCTACACGCTCCGCGCCTTCGTGGACCGTAACGGCAACCAGCGGTGGGACGGCGGGCGGCTGGTGCCCTACACGCCGGCCGAGCCGCTGGCCTGGATCACCGACGGCCTGGACGTGCGCCCCCGCTGGGAGCAGGTGCGGGAGGATACCCTCCGCATCCCGCCCCGCTGACCCCGCCGCCGTGCTTCCCCCCATCATCCCGCTCCGCCCA